>CAVWMD010000009.1:0-235458 GCA_963755895.1 uncultured Alphaproteobacteria bacterium | reverse complement strand
CGGCGGGCTGGCGTTTCTGGCTTTTCCGTCCATGCCGATGATTTGCATGGCGGCGGGTTTTTACATGGATGGGTTCGACGGCAGCGCAACGGTGCTGCTCGGCAGCGCCTTTGGCGGATTGAGCGCGTTTCTATTCTATCGCAAACACATCCTAAAGTCCCACCGCTCCGTTGAATGAACAATCCGCCTGTGAAGATTTGGCTGGCCTTGCTCGGATTGCGCCTCTCGCCGCTGGTTCCCGCGCCATTGGTGAACTTCTTTGCCGTGGTCTTTAACGTCTCACCGCTCCAGTACCTGACGACCAGTGTATTGGGCAGTACGCCACTCGTGCTGTTTTATGCGGAAATAGGACAGCAAGGGCACCACTTCCTGTCAGGTGAAGCGGCGCATTGGCGACAATTTTCAGGATATTTGATCATATTAACCCTAAGCACGCTGCTGAGTGCGATGGGCCCCTGGAGATCGGTGCTGAACGAATTGAAGCTGCTGAAAGGCGCATCCGGATCAAATGCACTTTCACTACACTCAGCGTCCGGCACCTGATTTTTTACCCTAACGCAGCGTTTTCCGGCAACCGGGCTTTACTTTTGTATTCTGCTATCCTTTCTTAAGTTCGCATCCGTAGGGTTCAGGCGCCCCTACTGACACAATAGCAAAGTGCGCCTCCATGCTCTCCAAACGCTTTGTCCTCGCGTCGCTCAGCGGCGTTATCGCCCTTCTGTTCGCCACCGCAAGCTGGGCAGCCGATCTTGCCGAGATCAGGCAGCGCGGCGAAATCCGTCATATTGGCATCCGCTACGCGAATTTCGTGACCGGCGCCGGCGACGGCTTTGACGTCGAACTGATGCAGGGTTTCGCCAAACGAATTGGCGTGTCCTACAAGCTTGTCTACTCCGATTTCTATTCGGTGATCCGCGACCTCCTGGGCAAGGATGTGGCGCGCAAGGACGGCAAAATCACGCTGACGGGCGACTATCCAATCGAGGGCGACGTGATCTCGACCGGCTTCACCATGCTGCCGTGGCGTGAGGCGATACTTTCATATTCCGATCCGGTTCTTCCGTCCCAGGTGTTGCTGGTGGCGCCGGCCGAGTTGGAGCTCCAGCCAATCGAAGACGCCGCTGATCTCGCGGCGGATATTGCCACGACCCGCAAGGCCATCGGATCCCGCAGCGTGCTCGTCATGGAGCGCACCTGTCTGGATCCGACCAACTACGGTCTGGTCAACGTCGGTATCGACCTGAAGGCCTACAGCAAGAGCACCAACCTGAATGAGATGGTTCCGGCCATGCTCAACAAGGAAGCTGAACTGACGCTTCTCGATGTGCCGGATGCCATTCTCGATCTGCGCAAATGGGCAGGCAAGATCAAGATCCTTGGGCCGATCTCCGAGCCGCAGATGCTCGCAACCGCTTTTCCAAAGGACGCGCCGGCCTTGCGTAACGAGTTCAACGCCTATCTCAGCGACATCAAAGCATCGGGCGTCTACGACCAGCTGGTGGACAAATACTATCCCGGCATCCGCCGCTTCTTTCCGGACTTTTTTGCAAAGACAAATTGATGCGATTTTCACCGGTCAGTTTTGTACGGTCACTTGCCGCGCGCTGGCTGCTCGTTGCAGCCGGCGCTTTCCTGCTGTCGATGTACTTTCTGATCGGCAATCTCCATTCGTCGCAAGTCGAACTCCGGCAAAATGCCGATGCGCGTCTGATTTCGATCGGCGAAGCGCGTGCCGCCGACATCAACGACTTCCTGACCGAGCGGCGGCAAGCCGCGGCGCGGCTCGCCGCCATCGAGGACATTTCCAATTATCTGAGCAATCTCGATCTCGGAATGTCCGTCAAATACGGCCTGTTCGCCAATCTTGCCGCGATCGAGCGCCGCTTCAAGACGACCATCGACGAAGAGAAATATCAGGGCCATCCGACCTACCTGCGGCTGGCTTTCTTCGATCACAACGGTATCGTGCAGGTCGACGTCGGCGCGACCAGCGCGGCAACCCCTTCGGCGGATATCAACCTCGCCGAGCCGAGCATTCGGATCGATGACAAGCGCCGCCTGATTGTG
The DNA here is from genome assembly GCA_963755895.1 of uncultured Alphaproteobacteria bacterium. Classification (GTDB taxonomy): domain Bacteria; phylum Pseudomonadota; class Alphaproteobacteria; order Rhizobiales; family Xanthobacteraceae; genus Bradyrhizobium. Next base: position 233,391 of record CAVWMD010000009.1, on the reverse strand, counting down.
GCCAGCGTACCCGTGCTTCAAAAGGGCAGAATGAGGGGAACGGTGCAGACCGTGAGCGACCTCAATCTGCTTGCATCGCTGGTATCGACCGGCGATCTAGGGCAACCACACGAATTTCTGCTCGGAGATGACGGCGAAGTCCTGCTGCCGGTCGAACGAGAGCACTCGCCCGTCGTCACTCAAGGCCCTGCGCTGGCCGCGCTTCCGTCGGGACGCATCAAGGCATTGTCGACGATCGAGGCCCCCGAACTAAAGGGATATCTCGCGCTTCGCCTGCCGATCGGAGGCACACGACTTTCGATCCTGCGGTTGGCGAGTGAGGATGAGCTTTATGGTAACACTCTTTCGCCCGTCTCCGTATTCTATATAGGCCTTCTCGCAACCGTATTGTTTGTGTTTGCGATCGGCTTCGAGCGCATGCGTCAGAATGCAGCGCGGCTTCAAACCAAGTTCACCGAATCCAATCGTCACAGCGCCGAACTAGCACAGCATAACCTGGTTCTCTCGCAGGAAATCGAGCGTCGCGAAGCCATTGAAGCCGACTTGCAGCGGAAGCGCGAGGCACTGGACATAACCAATTCCGAGTTGCGCATCGCAGCCGCCGCGTTCAACTCCCAGGAAGGCATGATCGTCACCGATGCCAAGGGCTTGATCCTGAGCGCCAACCGCGCCTTCATCGAGTTGAGCGGCTACGCGATAGAGGAGCTGGTTGGACAAACCGCGCGGCTTTTCCGCTCCCATCGCCGCGATGCCGATTTCTACCAGACCATGTGGAATTCCATTCATGTCACCGGCGGCTGGCAAGGCGACATGAGCCTCCGGACCAAGAGCGGCGAACATTGCGCGCGCTGGCTGACCATATCCGCGATCAAGGACGATGCGGGCAACGTCACCAATTTCATCGGCTCCTATTACGATATTTCCAAGCTCAAGCACGCCGAGGAGAAGATCCAGGAACTCGCGTTTTTCGACCAGCTCACCGGCCTTCCGAACCGGGTGCTGCTGATCGACCGCGTGCGCCAGGCGCTCAATGCCAATCTTCGCAACAAATCCTTTGGCGCCCTGCTCTTCATCGATCTCGATAATTTCAAGACGTTGAACGACTCGCTTGGCCACGACATTGGCGACATGCTGCTGAAGAATGCAGCGCAACGTATCTCCCGATGTGTCAGGACGGATGACACGGTCGCCCGCTTCGGCGGGGATGAATTCGTCGTGCTGCTCGCCAACCTTGGAACTCAAAAGGCAAAAGCAGCCGCCGTGCAGGCCGAGGCTATCGGTGAAAAAATTCTCGCGGCCTTCACCGAGGTCTTTCAACTCGACACGTACGAGTACCCCTGCACGCCCAGCATCGGCGTGACCTTGTTTTCGCCCGAAGACCGCAATGTCGACGAGTTGCTGAAACGAGCCGACCTCGCGATGTATGATGCGAAGACCGCGGGCCGGAATGGCCTCCGGTTCTTTGATCCGGCAATGCAGACCATGATCACGGCACGCGCGGCGCTCGAGACCGACCTTCGCGAAGATATCAAGAAGGAAAAACTCCTGCTGCATTATCAGCCGCAGGTCGACCACGAAGGAAAGCTGCTGGGCGCAGAAGCGCTAGCGCGCTGGCCGCACGGCGAAAAAGGCATGATTTGCCCCAGCGAATTCATTCCGGTCGCTGAAAGCACAGGTCTCATTCTGCCACTTGGCGCTCTGATGCTGAAGGTTGCATGCCGCCAGTTGGCTAGTTGGTCGGCAGATCTCGCAACCGAACGCCTGACTGTCTCGATCAATGTCAGCGCCCTGCAGATGCGTCAGAAGAATTTCGTCGAACAGGTTCGCGCAATCATCGAGGAAACCGGCGCCAATGCCCATCGCCTCAAAATCGAACTGACTGAAAGCACATTGGTCAGTAACGTCGAGGATGTCATCGATAAGATGGAAAAGCTGAAGGCGATCGGCATCAGCTTCAGCCTTGATGACTTCGGAACCGGCTATTCCTCTCTGTCATATCTGAAGCGTTTGCCGCTCGATCAACTCAAGATTGATCGCAGCTTCGTCAAGGATGTTCTTGTTGATTTGAACGACGCTGCCATAGCCCAAATGATCATCGCGCTCAGCAAGAGTCTTGGCCTTTCCGTCATTGCGGAAGGCGTTGAAACGGAGGAGCAATATGCCTTCCTAGCTCGTCATGGACAGCTCAATTACCAGGGCTATTTGTTCGGTCGTCCCCTGCCGCCAGAGGATTTCGAGAGCCTCGCCCGAGCTTTCGCGCCGCGTCGCAGTTCGAGGCAGAAACGCCTTTTCGTCGATGGACCGTTGGGCATGAAGCGCCTTTAGAAGAGCTCCACTAGCTTGGAGTCTCTAGCCGGGCGAGACCTTCCAATTAAATCGGGCGTAACAAAATTGAAGTGCGTCCTGAACCGAGTGGCTGCTTGTGCCATCAACGCTGCGTTGGATGGTAGGACTGAATGGCACGTCGGCATTGCCTCCCAAAAGCGGGGCATCAAAAACCTGCACTATGAGATGCCCGCTACTGCTCATTTCAGAACTTTTGGAGAGTATCCGAATGATTTAACCCAAGGCCCCCCACAGTCGCACTAGACGCCAGCACGGCCTCTGAAAGAGTCCAAATGGCGTCCGACTGAGACTGCAGGCGACTGCTGCCACTAGCACGCAGTGGATTTATTCTCCGGTCTCCAACGGGAGTCTCTGGAAAACGGGAGTTTTCCTGTATTTGGCCGGAGACTTTTGGGAATTTTGGCCCAAATAGTTGGATCGACGGTCTCTAGAGACTCCTCGGGATAAGAAAAGCCCGCATTTGGCAGGCCTTTCTCATCGATGAACGAATATTCTCTAAAATTGAGATTGCGTGGCTGGGGCGGGAGGATTTCGAACCTCCGTATGGCCATTGCATTCCTGCTTGGCGCTGCAACCAGCAACAATCTTGCTCAGAATTGACTGGCATTCGGGCCTAGAAGGAGCGTTGCTGTGGTGAATTGGAGCGGCTTAGGCCGGCTTCGGGATCTAGCCCAGCCTGGCGTTTACCCGGGCGGGGCTGAGGTGGTGCGGCGGATGGCGTCGCGTAAACCTCAGAGGATCCCATGAACAAGCCCAAATCCAAGCCGAAGGCTAAAGCCCAATTACCTGTCCGAAAGACCGCCAAGGCCGCCTCGCGGAAGCGACAGGCAGCATCATCAAAGCCGGCGCGAACCGTCACCAAACACGCCCGCGTCACTGCAATGCTGAGGAAGCCTGCGGGCACTACGATCGTAGCGATCATGGCGGCAACGGACTGGCAGCAGCATTCGGTGCGCGGCTTCCTCGCCGGCGTCGTCCGCAAGAAGCTTGGACTGAATCTCATTTCAGATCAAACCGACAAGGGTCGGTTTATCGCATCAAAGGCGGCAAGGCCTTGCCCGCAGCTGCAGACCGGGCCCAGCAGGCGGCGTGAAGCGATGCAGAAAAAACTTCGCAACGGCCGCGCTTCAACCAAAAAGCCCATTGAGGACGAGATCGCGCATTTGCGCGGTCTCGACCTCGGCGGACTTCGCGCACGCTGGCAGAGTGTCTTTCAGCGGACGGCCCCCACCCATTTGACGCGGCACCTGTTGTTTGCGGTTATCGCCTATCGCCTCCAGGCAGACCGCTTTGGCGATCTCGACCACGCAACCAAGCAGGTGCTCGATCGAACAATTGCGAAGGAGACAGGACCGACAATGTCCTCCCGTCTGGCCAGCTTCGACCAGAAACGGACCGAGCTTAAGCCCGGTACAGTGCTGGTCCGGGAATGGGATCGACAGTCGCAGCGGGTGATGGTGATGGCGAATGGGTTTGCCTGGAACGGCCAGACCTATGACAGCCTGTCCAAGGTCGCCTTCGCCATCACGGGTACGAAGTGGAACGGCCCACGCTTCTTCGGCCTCCGGGATGATGGAGACCGGTCGATGGTGGAGGCTCGGTCATGAAGGCTTCCTCTACAAATCGGTCCGCTGCGCGATTTATACGAGGGTCTCTACCGAGCATGGGCTCGACCAGGAATTCAACTCACTGGATGCGCAATATGAGGCCGCCTCCGCCTACATCAAAAGCCAGGCCCACGCCGGCTGGACCCTGATCCGATCTCGCTATGACGACGGGGGATACTCCGGCGGATCCACGGACCGCCCGGACCTTCAGAGGCTATTGGATGACATCCGCGCCCGGAAGATTGATGTCATCGTCGTCTACAAGGTCGACCGCCTCACGAGGTCGCTGGCGGACTTCGCCAAGCTGGTTGAGCTGTTCGATTCCCATGGCGTTTCATTCGTCTCGGTGACCCAGCAGTTTAACACCACGACCTCGATGGGTAGGCTCACCCTCAACGTGCTGCTGTCCTTTGCGCAGTTCGAACGGGAAGTCACCTCCGAGCGGATCCGGGACAAGATCGCAGCATCGAAGCGTAAGGGCTTGTGGGTCGGTGGCAACCTGCCTCTCGGCTACGAGATGAAGGATGGCAAAATCGCCGTCGTCGAAGAAGAAGCCGAACTAGTCCGGTCCATCTTCCAGCGATATCTCGAACTAGGCAGCGTCAACGAATTGTTACGGGACCTCAAAGAGCGCGACATTCGGACAAAAAGCAGGCTGCTCTCTACGGGAGCGACACGCGGCGGCATCTCATTCGGCCGCGGCGCGCTGTACTACGTGTTGAGCAATCACTTCTATATCGGCGAAGTCAAATACAAGAATGAGATCTTGCCTGGAGAGCAGCCACCTATCATGGACCGCACGCTGTTCGAGGCTGTCCGGCAAAAATCGCTCGCCCAATGGTCCCACCGCACTGTCGTGCGCAACAAATCTGACCACTTACTCGCGGGACTGCTGTTTGACGATGCCGGCCATCGGATGATTCCAACTCACGCCACAAAAGCCGGTATCCGCTATCGCTATTACGCGTCCACACCCGTCTTGCATGGCGAGGCCAAGACCGCGTCAGCCGGATCAACCTCCCGCGTTCCCGCTGCTGACGTCGAAGACACTATAGTGAAATCCCTTGAGGCGCATCTTGCTTCCAAGCAGGACGGCTCGAAATCCAGTCCTGTGCAATTACGCGACCGATGCCCTCGCACAATTGATCGAAGGAATTGTTGTGCATAAAGATAAGCTGATCATTCGATTTAAGTCAGATCAGACAGACGAAGCATCCGCCCGCGCGGATGACCCGTCGCTCACGATCGCCTGGCATAAACCGCCGTCCAAAAGAGCCCGCAGGATCCTGCTGCCGCATAACGCATCTCAGAGAGGGGTCCAACCGGAGCAGTTCGAGCGCCGGGCACGTCTGGTCAGCGCCATCGTCAAAGGCCGCCGGTGGCTAGATGATGTGGTTTCTGGTCGAGTAACCAGCATCACCGAACTCTGCACGCGGGAGAAGTGCAGCGTTCGGCAGGTCAACATGACGATGTCGCTCGCCTTCCTCGCACCCAACCTTGTCAAAGCAGCCGTGGAGGGTCGCCTGCCCCGCGGCATCGGCGTCGAGCGGCTCCGCGATCCGCCGACTGAATGGGGTCGACAGTTCGAGGCGCTCGGACTCAATCCGGAATAGCGGGAGCGCCGGCCCAAGATCCCGAACAACGGTCGCCCAAAGCCGAAATTGCGGGTACCCTTACAAAGAACAAAGGCAAGCAAAAGAGTGCGTTGCCGTCGTGCGAGTCGGTAGATATCGTGAGCATTCCGATGAAGCTGCTTAGGAAAGAACAGTCGTTAGTTTTATGGTGTTTTTTGAGCAGTTGTGGAGGCGCGGGACCCGAGTGTGATTCTCTGGTTACTCGCAATTCAGTAGTTAAGATCGTTTCGGATGATAATAATAACAAACTTGTGAATTACGCCGCCAAAAATTCCAGTTCGGTCGCGGCAATGGTGGGTGATACGAAATCGGAAGCTGAAAAATTAGGGATTTGGAAAAAAGCAAGACAAAGCGCGGTGTATAGGCTGGACGATACAATGCTCATGAATTCAAGAAATCAAGCAGCACACGAGGTTACTTGCACTGGGCTATTGTATGTGACCGTTGCGGATGCGACTGCGCAAAAAGAGGTAGAATTCAAGGTAAAACAGACCGCGGATGGGAAGATCATCGTTTCAGTCAATCCTTTTTTGTTTTGAGGTTTGCAGTTTTGAGAGCGGTGTTGTTATAGGAATAGTAAGCAGCAGCAACCAAATCCTGTAAGCGAACAAGCCAACAAATCGGTTTGAGCAACTTCTCAACGGCCTGGGGAGCGCCATTGAGCGAGGTCGTCGGTGGTCGGACGATGTTGTCTCAGGTCGAATAAGCACGTTGGCTCAGCTTTGCGCTTGCGAAAAGAGCGTTCGGCAGGTCAACATTACGGTCTCGCTCGCCTTCCTCGTTCCCAATCTTGTCAAGCCTGCCGTAGAAGGTCGCCTGCCCCGCGGCATCGGCGTTGAGCGGCTTCGCGATCCGCCGACTGAGTGGGGTCGGCAGTTTGAGATGCTTGGACTTAATCCGGGGTAGCTGCAGCACCCGGCCGTCGCGGAAACGAGTCCTTGCCGACAGCCTGTTTCAACAAGCGCCGAACGGGCTGTTATTGTTCAAGGCTGTGACCTGGTTCACATGGGCCGCGCGCGGTTTGAGCTACCAATCCCAAACTAGCCCCATCCTTGGGGCGAGATTTGGAGGCTATGATGTCTGCGGTCACGAGGGCTGTATCGCGTACGTTTTCTTCAGCCTCAACCTCAGCCGGCGAGAGCCCGCTGACAACGATCGCGATCTTTTGTGGCCTAGGGTTGCTCGCATCACTGCTGTGCATCGCAACTTGCGGCTTAGACTTGAGCGCCGGCTTTTTCTAACGACATCAATGCGGGCCAAGGCTCGACGTAACAAGATTTTGGGTCTCGCAAGACAAACCTATGGCCGGAAGACGGAGGTCCCCATGAAAGGTCTGAAGATTTCTGCATTCGCCGCCGTCGCTCTACTCGCCGTTGTCGCAACCATGCGACTTCGACCTTCCTCGGTCGACATTTCTCTCGGATCCGCTGCCATGCCGTCGTTGCTAGAGCTCCACACCACGGCCGGCGTGGATAAACTTCCATTTCAGGAAGTGGAGGATCAGTCACTGATTTTCCCGACCGTAGGCAAGCGCGAGAAGTGAGAAGCGGCCTCAATTGGTGTGGGCAGTTTGAGGCGCTCGGGTTAATCCGGAATAGCTGCAGCGACGGCCCGAGATCCCGAATTACGTTGGTTCAGAATCCCTGTTCAAGGGCGGGAACATCGCGCCAAAAACACCAGCCGCCGGGGGCGGAATTTTTGGATGCGGAGACAGGGCGCAAAAAACCGCCACTAAAATGCGCGGACGCCCACGAGACCAAAATCCGGGAATTGAGTGGCCGGAAATCCCGCGGAAACGTCCCATTTGACGTCGTGCGGGAAACGCGCGGTTTGCGGAGACTGCCACCACCCAGTCATCGAACCGGTCTCCGCCTGCGCCGGGAACGGAAATTTCCTCCGCAGAGACATGCCAGCAAAAGCCAGCTCATCACCTAGCAGAAACAAATCCAGTGACGCGCCGGAAGCGACAAAGTCCCGGTTCCCGCGCACGAACTGCGTGATTGCTTGCGAAGGTCCAAACCCTAAGACTGGGTGGTGGAGGTGTTCGGGCACAAACTGGCGACCCACCACCCAGTCATCGAACCGGTCTCCACCCCCGTCGGGGACGGAAGCAACGTGAGGGCCTCTTTCGGACCCTCATCCTGCTAACTTTCATCGCGGAGGTGGATTTGTGCTATTTTCAGGCGGAAATCAACAATCTACTGCTAATTTGAAGATCTGGGATCGGGTACAGCGCGACTGCGGTGGTCCGCTCCTAGCATCGAAATCGACCACGGTCGCCGAAAAGGTTGGTCGACCGGAAAGGCGGCGTTGGTCGGCTTGAAGTGACGGAAAACGAAAATACATCCACAAGAATTTGGCGGCCTTAATCGCAGGCAACGGTTCGGACATGGGCATTGTTCGCTTCGCTTTGAAGTTTCCGCATACGTTCTATGTGCTGGCCACGCTTGTCCTGTTTCTCGGTTCGACCGCCATCGTGTCGATGCCGACCGACATCTTCCCCGAGATCAACATTCCCGTAGTAACCATCGTCTGGCAGTACACCGGGCTCAGCACGCCGGAGATGGAGCAGCGCGTCACGACTTACAGTCAGTTCGCACTGTCCTCCAGCGTCAACGGTATCCAGGACATCGAAGCGCAGACGCTAAACGGCATCTCGGTGCAGAAGGTATTCTTCCAGCCCGACGTGAACCTCGACCTCGCGATCTCCCAGATCGTTTCGGCGACCAATTTCATCCGTGTGCTGATGCCACCCGGCATCCAGGCGCCGGTCGTAGTGCAATATAATGCTTCCAGCGTCCCCGTACTTCAGATCGGGCTGTCATCCGATACGCTGAACGAGCAGCAACTTTACGACTACGGAATATATCGCCTGCGGCAACAGCTCGCGCCCATCCACGGCGTCACCTTGCCGACCCCGGCCGGCGGTAAGTACCGCCAGATCATGGTCGATCTCGATCCGCTAAAACTGCAGTCCAAGGGGCTTACGCCGCTCGACGTGGTCAATGCCGTCAACGCCCAAAACCTGACACTGCCGTCGGGCTTAGCCAAGATCGGCGATACCCAGTACACCGTCCGCACCAACGCGGTGCCGACCTCGATCGATGATCTCAACAACATTCCGGTCAAGTTTGCCAACGGCGCGACCGTCTTTGTGAAGGATATCGGTCAAGTGCACGACGGCAATGCTGTGCAGCAGAATGTCGTGCGAACGGACGGCCGTCGCTCGGTCCTGCTGAGCATTATCAAGAACGGCAACGCCTCGACGTTAGCCGTCGTGAACGCCGTCAAGGACGCACTGGTCACCTCGCGCGCCGCGGCGCCACCCGGCATGGTGATAAAGGAGCTGTTCGACCAGTCGGTTTTCGTCAAGGCTTCGATCGTCGGGCTGCTCCGCGAAGGCGCCATCGCGGCGATCCTCACCGCGCTGATGATCGTGCTGTTTCTCGGCTCCTGGCGCTCGACGCTGGTGGTGATGATCTCGATCCCGCTGTCAATCCTCTCCTCGCTTATCGTGCTGTATTTCCTCGACGACACCATCAACACCATGACGCTGGGTGGCCTCGCGCTCGCCATCGGCATCCTGGTCGACAATTCGACTGTCACGATCGAGAACACGCATCGTCTGCTTACCGAGGAGCACATGCCGCTGCCCTCTGCGACGCTGCACGGCGCCGCCGAAATCGCGGTGCCCACGTTGGTCTCCACGCTCGCAATCAGCTGCGTGTTCGTGTCCGTCGTGTTTCTGCACGGCCCGGCCAAATACCTTTTCACCCCGCTCGGCCTCGCGGTCGTGTTTGCGATGCTGGCCTCCTACGCCTTTTCGCGGACACTGACGCCGATCACCATCGGCCTGTTGCTCAAGAACGAGCGCCACGGCGCGGAGGCCGCCAACGGCTGGTTCGCGCGCCTGTTCGCCAAATTCGAGCGCGGGTTCGAGAGCATGCGCGACAATTATACGGATCTGCTCGGCGGCCTGCTGCGGCACAGGCTCATCATACCGTCAGTCGTTGCCATCGTCCTACTTTTGGGTGGCACACTGTTCCTGTTCGTTGGCCGCGACTTCTTCCCGCTGATCGACGGCGGCCAGATCCAGTTGCATGTGCGGGTGCCGGCCGGGACCCGCATCGAAAAGACCGAGCAGATGTTCCAGGAGGTCGAAGATAAGATCCGGGAAATCATTCCGGCTGGTGAACGCGACCTCATCGTCGACAACATTGGCCTGCCCGCCCGTTCCTATAACTATGCATTCGGCGATGGCACAGCGACCGGGGTCAATGACGGCGTGATCCTGATCGCGCTGAAGGAAGACCACAAGCCGACGGCGACCTACATAAAGAAGCTGCGCGAGGTGCTGCCGGCGGAGTTTCCGCAGGACATCTTCTACTTCCAGGCCGCCGACATGGTGACCCAGATCCTCAACTTCAGCATCCCCTCGCAGATCAACGTCCGCACCGTCGGCTACAACCGGACCAACAACCTGCGCATCGCCAAGGAACTGCAGCAGAAGATAGCGGCCATTCCGGGTGTCGCCGACGTGCATCTGCAACAAGAGATCAACGGGCCCGAACTGTTCGCCGAGATCGATCGCGCTCGCGCCAGCCAGTTCGGTCTCACGGTGAGCGATATCGCGCTCAACCTGAACACCAGCCTCAGTTCTTCGGAGCAGGTGGCGCCAAATTTCTGGACCGACCCGGCCAACGGAACGCCCTATTATCTGGCCGTGCAGACCCCTGAATACCGGGTCAACTCGATCAACGAGCTCAAGAACACTCCGGTGACCAAGTTCACGGTCGCCAACAGCAATCCGGTACCAGGGCTGCTCAGCAACGTCGCGACCCTGAAGCGCAACTCGATCGCGACCAACGCAAACCAGGCCAACGTGCAGCCGCTTTACGAGATCTTCGCCAACGCCGATGGCCGCGACCTAGGCTCGATCTCAGCCGACATCAACAAGATAGTGGCGGAATACAAGCCGCAGTTGGCACCTGGTAACCGGATCGAGGTGATCGGTCAGATCGACAGCATGAACTCCGCGTTCCGCGATCTAGCCATCGGCATCCTGTTTGCGGCCGTGTTCGTTTATCTGCTCATGGTGGTGAACTACCAGACCTGGGGCGACCCGTTCGTGGTGATCCTCGCATTGCCCGCAACGTTCTGCGGGATCATTACCATGCTGTATATCACCGATACGACGCTGAGCGTGCCTTCGCTGATGGGCGCGATCATGGCGATCGGCGTGGCGTCCGCCAATTCGATCCTGCTGGTTACCTTCGCGCGCGAGCAGCAGCTAGCAGGCATGACGGCATTCGACGCCGCGATCTCCGCGGGCCGCACCCGCATCCGCCCCGTGCTGATGACCGCGACCGCGATGATCGTCGGCATGATTCCCATGGCGATCGGCGGGGCCGGCGAAGAGCAGAACGCAGCGCTAGCGCGCGCCGTCATCGGCGGACTTTTGTTCGCGACACCGACAACCCTGTTCGTGGTGCCTTATCTTTTTGCCCTGCTGCGCAAGGGCAACGATGGCAAGCCCGCGCGAGGGGTTTTCGCCGAGGACCCTCAATGAACCAGATCACCCCACCCCCACATGAAGCCACACCGGCGCATGAACCGCCCGCGGACCACACCGTCTGGCCCGCGACGGTGCCGGCAAAGCGGTCCAACGGACGGCTGATCCTGGGCACCGTCGTGCTACTGGCCCTTGTTAGCGCGCTGGGCTTCGGTTTCTGGCAGCACTACCGCCTGCATGCCGAAGTGATGGCGACGGCAGAGCAGCGCCGTGATTTTGTCCCGTCGGTCCGCACGGCCGCGATACATGCGAGCGAGGACTTCAGGTCAGCCACATGGCCGGGAACGACGGAGGCTTTCAAGCAGGCCAACCTTTATGCCCGGGCCAGCGGCTACATCTCCAAACGTACCGTCGATATTGGCAGCCGGGTCAAGTCCGGAGAATTGCTGGTGGAGATCGCGGCCCCTGAGATCGAACACCAGATCGCGCAGGCCGAGGGCACGCTCGCGCAGCTGCGTGCAAATCTGCTGCAGTCGCAGGCGAACCGCGATCTGGCGCAGGTGACGTGGGACCGCGACAAGAAATTGGTTCAGCAGGGCTGGACCACCGCGCAACAGGGCGACACCGATCGCCTCACCCTGCAGGCGCGTGACGCCGCGGTCGCGGTCGCTTCCGCCAACATCACCGCGCAGGAGGCTCAACTGCGCGTCCTCAATCAGCAGAAAGCTTATCTCAGCGTGATCGCGCCTTTCGACGGCGTCATCACCCAGCGGAATATCGACGTCGGCAGTCTGGTGCAGGCGGACGCCGCCAGCGGGACATTCCTGTTTCAGTTGATGCGCAGCGACGTGATCCGCATCCAGCTTTATGTGCCGCAGGACGACGCCCTCGGCGTCGTGCCCGGCACCCAGGCGGTGGCGCGGGTACCGGAAATACCGGGCCGGGAATTTCCCGGGATGGTCTCCCGCATCGCCGACGCGCTGCAGCCTGGCTCGCGAACACTTCTGACCGAGATCGATGTGCCCAACCCCGACCACGCCCTGTCGCCGGGACTGTACTGCCGGGTCGAACTCAAGATTCGGCGAAAAACCCCGTCTCTGATCGTTCCGTCCGAAGCCGTCATGTTCAACCGGGATGGCCTCAGCGTCGCTGTGGTCACGGACGGGGTCGCGCACATCCAGAAAATCACCATGGTGCGCGATCTCGGCACGTCGGTGGAGGTCAGCGCAGGGGTAAGCAACGGCGACCAGGTCATCCTCAATCCGCAGGTCGACTTGACCGATGGGCGTAAGGTAACCGCTCGAGCATCGGCGCATTAGGCGCCGATGCTCGCAAATTTTTTGCGTCCAAAACAAGACCGGTAGCAGGGCATGAACAAGCGTGGGCTGCAGATCGTTATGGTGCTCTTAGGTGCCATCCCTGTTCTTACCGGGATCATCGGAATGTTTGGCCTCAGCGATCCGCTCTACGCTTCGGCTGGTATCCCCGCGAACGCCGTGCTCGATAGCAATCTTCGTTTCTTGGCGGCGTGTGGTTAGGCTTGGGACTATCGCTTTACTGGATCATTCCAAACATGGAAAAACAGACCCTTTTGTTCCGTGCGTTGTGGGGCATGATTTTTCTAGGTGGAGTGGGCCGATTGGCCTCGATGCTTTTTCTCGCTCCGCCGCCGCTTCCATTCATGGGGTTCACAATTTTGGAAATAATCGGCGCGCCCTTCTTTATCTGGTGGCAAGCGCGTTTGCCGAGATGACGTGCAATCGCCTTGCGCGGATTTAGCTGACATCGACGCTTGGCAAATGTCCGCTCGCCGAAAAGCGGATGCCGGTGGCTGGATGATCTGGTCTCGGGTCGGGTATCCGGACGCGCGAAGATTTTCGATCAGATGCCCGCAGCAGGCCCCGTAAAGCGTCCCGGCGCCGCTATCGATGAGGATCAGCTTGCTCCCGGTATTGACCAGGAAGGCGTTGATGGAGCCCTCGGGAATGACAGGCCATAAGTCCGAATTCATTGCCTGCCACGAAACTCGCCAACCGCTGCTGCCCAGCGAAGCCGAGCGTTGCGGGGTTACCGGCAAGCTCGTGCGCCCAGGCATCCTTGAAAACTGCGCAGCGAGCGGCAAGAGTGTGCTGCCTGCCGAACTGGAAGTTTCGACCGTCAGCGGCAAACGGGCGCTGCGTAACCTTTTGGTCCCGAGCAGCATTTCCGGAGCACGCTTCCTCGAAGCGGAGAGCATTCGCTCCGCCTATGGAAAGTTCTGTGCGCCAAGTGAGGCGAAGCGCTGCCAATGGAGCGGCGACGCGGTTCATCCAGACGATATTCGGACCTGCGCCCTGCTCGGTCTGCCCGTGCACTTCCAGTTCATGACCGAGCAAACACGCAGGCTTAAGGTGGTAGAAGAGCTACTGAGCGGCACGCGCCGGACCGCCGACGGCAACGAGCGTTGGGAAGAGATACGTGCCAAAGCCGTCAGCGCAATGAAGGGCGGAAAGTGCCGTGTCGACGCTGCAACGCTTTCCCCAGATGGACGCAGTCTGGCCATTTCGGCGGAAGTGAAGTCTCTCCTTGGACTCCGCACGCAATATGCCGGCATGCTCTACTCACTCGATCAGAACGCGATCATCGGCCACGTCGCTTTGGTGAAGCGCGACGGAAAAGCAGGTTTGAGAATGTGACGCCGCCTCATCCCGCGAGGACTCGGCAAGCTCTTGTTTGTAGGCCGGGAAAACTCCGCAGGATCGTAGATTCCAGCATGACGTTAATCGCCGCGTTATGGCGGAGCACATGCCTGCGTCGTCGACATGTCAGACATATCGAGCCGATTGAAGGTGTTCCATCACAAGTCGACGTCTTGGTTCAGATAACTGAAAGAGTGGGTCAGCAACGCCAACAAACTCGATTACGACGCGGCCTTCTGAAGGACGCGTTTGGTTATCGGCGTTTCGCTGCGTTTGGCGCGAATGCGGTCGAGCAGCACGCTAGCCGGTTCGTCCTTCGGGTCCTGCGGCACCAGCTCGCCCCTGTACGCCTTCGCGAGGATCGCGGCCTCCAGCCGGTCGAGCAACGCACGGGCGCGCGCCGAGGCGAGCGAGACGCTCATCCTGCGCGGCAAGAAAGTCGAAGTTGCTGAAGACCCCCATCAAAGCAAAAGTTACCAATTTTCCTGCAGGCCAAAAAGTTGAGGACCTACGCCAACTTTTTGCGACGAACCTGCGTCGCCTTCGTCATGACCGGAAGCTGTCCCAGGAGCAGCTGGCCCACGACGCGGGGGTGGATCGGGCCTACCTGAGCCGGGTCGCGTGAAGGCCGCCGTTGCAGAAGACCTCGGGGATCGCCGACCGGTTGCGCTTGTAGACGGGGCAGTCGGCGGCCCCGATGAACACCGGCAGTTCATCGGTGGGTGCGGTCTTGGGCTTCCGGTGAACCCTGGTCACCAGGGTCGAGTAGACCCGCTGGACCTCGTCCCTCATCCGTCCGATCACCGCATCCCGTGGACCGGGCAGTTCGTTGAAGAGGAAAGTAACCAGGTCACACGACCAACCCTCGTGGACACGGTCAGCGACGAGCTTGGCAAAACCGTCCATTAGGAGGTCACCGGATCCGGTTGGAATGAGGATTTCAGATATGCCGTTAGAGGGAGGATCGGATCGTTTGGGTAGTCAACGTGTTTTGTGAGCACCGGTTGGTCAATGGCAGCCGATGGATCATCGATGTCGTCTGGATGGATGGTTTGATAGGTTGGTTGGATAGTGGTCGTAGAAGACCATATGCGGCTTGATGCGGCGCGCATGATATAAGCCCTATGCAGCAGGCTCGCCTGAGTGGCCAATCCATCAAAGGTCGGAGGTCTGCAAGGTAGTTACGGATTTGGAGCGGGTTCTCGGTGGTGCTCGAGGGAGTTTTGTTGCGCCTATCGGGCTCGTTTTTACTCAGTAAAACCTCGTAGCAAGCCGGTCAGTACGCGTGTGTCCGGATCTTCGTTACCTCGATCGCCATGCTCGGATCGCGCATCCGCTTCTTGCCGTAGAAGTCCTGCAGTATCTCGACCGAGGGCCCCATGTTCGCGGCGAGCTGAAATACGCTCACCCCCTCGGAAATCCGCGCCGAAGGGAGCAGGGGACCCCTTTTCTTGCCGTCGCGACTTCCTTCAGGGCCCTCTGGAAGCCCCCCTTGAGGGACCCCATCGTTTGACCGCGCGCTTGTTGGTAACCCTCTGGGGCATCGCGGCCTCTGGAGGTCGCCTAGGGGCTCTGACCCCGGCAGACTATCGATCGAATTTAACGCCAGACCATTTCGTCTTTAGGTCAATTGATGTTACGGATTACGCTTGAAATAGGAGATTTAATATGGGCGAACGGATCAACCCGGCCTGCTCTTTTAATCGACTTTTTTTCGGCGTTTTTCTTATCGGCTGCCTGCTCTCATTCATTGTACCCATGCAAGCCGAGCCGGCTGACGATGCGAACATTGCCAAAAATTTGGCAGATATGCTCCGCGCCGCACGCCAGGTGATTTCCAGCAACCAGGCTCGTATCAACGATCCAAATCTTGGCGACAAAGGGCTAACGGGCCAAGTCGTTCTGCAGCAGGCTGTCGAGATATTCAAGAAGACTACGGGAACGGATCCGGCGAGCATCGACCCGACGTCGCGTTTCGGCAAACTCATGCATGCGCAGATGGACGCAATCGTCGAAGCCACCGACGCCAATCAGGCAACCATCAATGCCAAAGGTATCGGGTTCAAAGCGTTCATTCCGGCGGTCTTTGCCCGGCTAGTCAACGAGTCATTCGAGAGCCACGCCCGGAACGAAGCGCAAATCAAGGTGACGGCTCCCGAACAACTCGTAAGGAACCGGAAGTCGCGGCCCGACCTGTGGGAAAGTGAAGTTATCCGCGACAAGCTGCTTCGGGAGGATTGGCCACGCGGGCAAGCCTACACCGCTGAAGTCGATACAAAAGGGCGAATGGCGTATCGGATGATGATGCCGGAATATTATGCGAGCTCATGCCTGAGTTGTCACGGATCACCGAAAGGCGAAACCGACATTACCGGTTATCCCAAGGAGGGAGGCAATGAAGGCGATCTCGGCGCGGTCATCAGCGTTACGCTCTTCAAGCCGTAAACGATGTGGCGGCTTCCCCAATCATCACGCGTCGAAAGGCACTCTCCAAGTGGGGACCGAATGTGCGTTTCGGCGTCCGCCGCGAGGTCTCGCGAGTGATGTCTCGTCTCACCATTCGCGCCAGGCTCGTTATTTTGTCGGGCGCGCTGTTGTGCTTGCTGATCGCGACCAATCTATATCTGATGCATACGCTTGCAAAAAACTCGACCGCCGTTGCAACCGAGACTGAGCTGAGCAGCATCATCGAGTCGGCGAACGGCGCGCGCATCGCGTTCGGAGAAATGCGCTATTGGCTCACCGACCTGGCGGTGAGCCTGCTTACCCCTTCAGAGCGCAGCGCCGCGGCGGCGCGCGGACGGATGAACAGTTACCTTGACCGTCTCGCGCTACGAAAACCAAAGCTAGTGGCGGAGATTCGCAGCGAGCGCGACGAATTCGAGAAGTCTGCGAACGATGCCGTGGATCAATACACCAATGACAAGCGCGTTATCGGAAATTCGCTGCTGGCGCAGGCTCGCCAGCACAGTGTCAAGGTCGACGAACTGCTGACTTCGCTTATCAACGAATTAAAAGGGGATCTTTCGGCCGAGCGTAACGGAATAGTCAATGACGTGACTGCGGCGACGAACAGAACTCTCCTCGCCGATGTCTTCATCCTGGCTTTGGGCATTGCGCTGACATTCATCATTCTGCGTTCGATCGCGGTCCCGCTGCACCGCCTTGTGGGCGCGATCGACGGCCTCAGCGCTGGTGATCTGTCGGTACCAATACCCCGCGCAGGGTCTGACGAGATCGGCGCCATGGCGCACACCCTTGCGCTGTTTCGGGATAGCCTCAGGGAACGCGACCGTTTCGCGGCCGAGGCCGAGGCGCAGCGAAAGACCATAGCTGCCGCGATCGCTACCATCTCAGAGGGTTTCGTACTGTACGATTCCAACGACCGGATCGTTCTGTTTAACGAACAGTTTCGCGCTATTTATCCAGGCCTTGCCGACATCATCAAGCAAGGGACGACCTTCGGAGAGGTGCTTGAGGCAGTGGTATTGCGTTCGCTGGTCGACCTTGGCAACCAGAGTCCGCAGGACTGGATCGCCGAGCGGCGAGCACGGCGCGAGCATTCGGGCGGCTTTGCCGAATATAGGTATGGTGGCCGTTACATCCGCATCAGCGAGCGCCGCATTCAGGATGGCGGAACAGTCGCAGTCTACTCCGACATTACTGAGCTCCGGCAACACAACCTTGAGCTTGAGCAGGCGCGAGAGTTATCGGAAGTCGCCAATCGAACCAAGAGCCAGTTCCTGGCCAACATGAGCCACGAATTGCGAACACCGCTCAACGCGATCATTGGTTATAGCGAGATTCTTCAGGAAGACGCGGCCGACGGCGGCCAAGAGCACTTTATAACTGACCTCAAGAAAATCGAGGGTGCCGGCCGTCATCTGTTGGGACTGATCAACGACATCCTTGACCTTTCCAAGGTTGAAGCCGGCAAGATGGAAGTATTCATAGAGGAGGTCGACATTCCGTCCCTTCTTGAAGAGGTGGGAGCGATCATAAGGCCTCTAGTGGGCAAAAGCGGCAACACGCTCGAGCTTCACGTGGCACCAGAAATCGGTAGCATCCGCACAGACCGCACGAAGGTGAAGCAGTGCCTCCTCAATGTCCTCAGCAATGCCAGCAAATTCACCCAAAACGGGAAGCTGACGCTCGCGATAGAGCGCACGGAGCGAGCGACGGTTCAGATGACGATCTCAGATACGGGCATCGGCATGAGCCCGGAGCAACTCGGTCGGCTATTTCAGGCTTTCAGTCAGGCCGATGCATCGACTACCAAGAAATTTGGCGGAACCGGGCTTGGTCTTGCCATCACGCGACACTTCTGCCGGTTGCTCGGCGGCGACATCTCGGCTACGAGCCGGGCCGGCCAAGGCTCGACCTTTGAGATAGTCATTCAGGATCAAACGGCCGGACCGCCGAGGCCAGAGGCGACAAACGGACTATCTGCGGAATCAACACCTAATTCCAACGATGATAGCGCGTCCATCACTGTCCTCGTGGTCGACGATGATGCCGCCTCTAGGGATTTGCTGACCACAAATCTTAAGCGCGAAGGCTACCGCACCGTCCAAGCGCGCGGTGGCGACGAAGCGCTGGAGCTTGCCCTTAAACTGCGGCCGGACGCGATCACGCTCGACGTTCTAATGCCGAAAACCGATGGTTGGGCCGTCCTGGGCGCGCTCAAAGCCAACCCTGAACTTTGCGATATCCCCGTTATCATGGTCACGGTGGCCCCGGATCGGGGCATCGGTCTATCGCTAGGCGCGGCTGAGGTCATGACCAAGCCGGTCGATCGCGCGGAACTGACCGCGCTACTTCGTCATCTTCTGTCTCGCGAGGGCCCTATCCTCCTCGTCGAGGATGATCTGGCGACTCGTGAAACGGTGCGCAGTACAATTGGGAAGATGGGTTTAACGGTCGCAGAGGTGACCAACGGAAGACTGGCGCTTTCCTGGCTGGCAGAAAATCCTGCCCCCGCCTTGATCCTGCTCGACCTGATGATGCCGGAGATGGACGGTTTCGAGTTCCTCGATACGTTCAACAGTCGCGCTGATTGGCGCCACGTGCCGGTGGTGGTCATTACGGCTAAGCAGTTGACAGCGGCCGAGCGAGGCCTTCTGGCGGTGCGTACCGTTATCGAAAAAGGCGATTCAATCGACAGGGATATTGCCGCAGCAATTGGTAAAGCAGTGGGCCGACGTCCGGCACGCGCTGATATTGAGATGTGAATGTCGAGCGACGACGTGATGGTGATTCGATGGCAAAAATTTTGTTAGTTGAAGATAATGAAATGAATCGGGACATGCTCTCGCGCCGCCTCCTTCGCAAGGGGTATGAAGTTGTGATGGCAGTCGATGGCGAGCAAGCCGTGGCGATGGCTCAAAGCGAGAGGCCAGATTTGATTTTGATGGACATGAGCCTACCGGTCATTGACGGCTGGGAGGCGACGCGACGCGTCAAAGCGACTGAAACGTCTTCTCGTATTCCCATAATCGCGCTCACGGCACACGCCATGTTCGGCGATCGAGAGAGAGCGCTCGACGCCGGATGCGACGACTACGATACGAAGCCTATTGAAATGCCGCGCTTGCTCGAAAAAATCGACGCGCTCCTGGCGCGCTCCTAAGAGATAACCATGTCGGTTCAGATTTAACGTGACTAATCCAGACCAGCGCCTCCAACGTGCGCGCACGGCCTTCGTGCGTCAGGAATTCGCTGCGCCAATCGCCACCATTCTGGAACTGACTGAAATCCTGATCGAGGATGGCCGCCGCAGCGAAGACACATCCTTGGTCTCGGACTTTGAACGCATCCATTCGGCCGGACTTTTGCTCCAAGAACAGCTCGGCCGACTCGTAAGTCTAGCCACGCAAGATTCGTTGGGGGCCGGAGACGAGTCTGCGGCTCTCAGCACTACGCTTCGACATGATTTGCGGACCCCGCTCAATGCCGTCAAAGGTTATGGCGAATTGATCATGGAGGACGCACGCGAAAGAGGCCATGAAGATTTGCTGGGTGACATCTCAAGGATCATGGCGGCCGCGGACCAATTGCTTGGGCAAATCGACAATCTGTTTGGCTTGACCGATACAAGGCCTCTTGAGAATTCAAGCACATCTCCACTGGTCGGGATATCTCGCGACCTGGTCGGCGAGATCATGCAGTCAATTCAACCGATCACGCCGAAGCACAAGCCAAACTCGCTGTCGGGTCGGATTCTCGTGGTCGACGACACGGAGGCTAATCGCGATCTGCTTTCACGAAGACTCCGGCGCCAAGGCCATACCGTCGCAACGGCTGACGGCGGCAGATCGGCCCTAGATGCCGTGGCCAAATCTCAATTTGACCTCATACTGCTGGATCTGATGATGCCGGACATAAACGGATTAGAAGTATTGAACCGGCTTAAGGCCAATCCAGTTGACCAACATATTCCGGTCATGATGATCTCGGCGTTGGACGAGATCGACAGCATCGTGCGTTGCATCGAGGCGGGAGCCGAAGATTACATTCCGAAACCGTTCGACCCCGTGCTACTCGGCGCACGTATTGGAGCGTGTTTGGAGCGAAAGCGACTGCGCGATCGCGAACTGGCTTTCATCGACGAGTTGCGGGTCGAGAAGCGCAAGACCGAGGCGCTGTTGCTGAACATTCTGCCGGCAACGATTGTAAGCCGTATCCGCAATGGTGACGTTGCGATCGCGGACAACTTTCCCGATGCGACCATTCTGTTCGCCGATTTGGTGGATTTTACCACCATCGCCGCCAAATGTTCGCCAGCGCGCATCGTTGACATACTCAACACCTTGTTTTCAGCTTTTGATGCGCTGGCAAAGGAGCTCAAGCTAGAAAAGATCAAAACGATCGGTGACGCCTACATGGTCGCTGGCGGAATACCCGAGGAAAGTCCCGGTCACGCGCATGCCGTTGCCGATATGGCTCTTGGCATGATCGATGCGGTGATCGAGACCGGCAAACGGTTCGGCGAAACGCTTGAGGCGCGGATAGGGATCCATTCTGGGGAGGTGGTGGCTGGCCTGATCGGCCAGCACCGGTCAATCTACGACGTCTGGGGCGACACCGTAAACATAGCAAGTCGTCTGGAATCCTCCGGATTGCCCAGTCGCATTCAGATCTCGGCGACAACCTATCAAAGGGTCAACGATACATTCCATTGTGAGTTGAGGGGGCAAGTGCCCTTAAAAGGCAAGGGTATGATGCTGACCTACTTCCTGGGCGGACGCCGCATGATATAAGCCCTATGCAGCAGGCTCGCCTGAGTGGCCAATCCATCAAAGGTCGGAGGTCTGCAAGGTATTCACGGATTTGGAGCGGGCTCTCGGTGGTGCTCGAGGGAATTTTGTTATGCTTGTTGGTTCTCAATTTTTGGTTGAGGCAGAGACCCTCGGTCGCTTCGACCCGCCGGTTTAAGGCCAATCCCGGGAGAGAATACACTCAGCAAAGCCCAAAATTTTTGGGCAGAATGTGGTATGAAGCCCCCCCGAAAACTCTAATATTTTCAATATGATGTCAGGCTTCGTGGCGGAGATGGAGATACTCATCCCCGTTAGCGTTCGATCTCGCGACTTGCCCACAGTTGCGCCTGTAGCGATGTCGACCACGTGCGCTCCGCCAGCCGTCGTTCCGCGGTCAACAGCTAGCGGAGGGGCAGGTTCCTAGATGCGGTTATGAGGCTGACGACCTATCATCTCCCAAGCATCCGTGACCCCGGCGTGACCCGACACGAGAAGTGCGGTCCTCGCGAAATGCATAGAGGTCTAAGTAATTGATCTCTCGAAGGACTTGGTGGGCGCACCAGGGCTCGAACCTGGGACCCGATGATTAAGAAGTTCAGCGGGTCCAAGGACGATCCAAGCCACTGCCGACAACCTCGCCGAGCGGGGCGAGGATGTCGGCGAGCGACAAAATGAATGTTCAGACACAAGCAGGGATGTCAAAAGGCCTCCGAATGCTCTTGCGACAGAGGCGAAGTCGAGATCAAAGGGCCAATTGACAGACGAGAAGTACCACTCAGCTAGCGGACCCGACGAGCAGGCCATAGGCACACTCAGGATCCTGAGCGATGCGGAGCGGATCGACGACAGGCAGCCACCGCAAAATCGAAGCTCTGGCGCTCTCGTGCCCAGGGCCCTTGGATTGGGCGTTCAACTGCCTGATAATCTCTCCGAAAAATAACTCCGCCGATCCAAAATCTTCTTCCGGGCAACTGCCGCTCACGATCTCGGCGCAGAGTTCGAGCATTGTCTCTCCGGCAATAGCGGGTTCGCAAGTTGTCGCGAGTTCGGTCAGCTCACGCAGCATGGCCGGAGGGATTTTATCCACCGTCGAAGCCAGTCGCTCAATCAAGACACGGTGATCGGACCGCCAACTACGCCACATGCTGTCGTTGTACGCAGATGAGAAGCTTCCCGCCGGCGACGTGTCGACGAGGACTTGATCAAACTCAATGGCATTGCAAGCCCGCTTCAAAAGATTTCCTACATCCTTCGCTAATAGTGTCTCGCTCATCACAGTCTCTCCTGGTTGTTGGTGGGGTTGCCGCTCGGCCCGCCTCCACTTGTCCTGCATCGAAAGATAGATGTTCGGACGGCAAGTCCCAAACTTCATGGGCGCAGCTAGGGGAGTTAGCTTCCCTATGGCGAGGTTCTCCACATCTCTTTTTCTCGGAGGAGGCTCGGCGCGAGCGGCGCGATGAAGCTTCTTCAGGTTTCACACGGGGCATTTCGCATAGACGAGCCCTCTACGAAAACGGCGCATCTCAACAGCGCATTCGGCGATACTTTAAGCGCAGCGCGCGGCTGCAGCCGATCCTCCGCTATTTTTTAGGTTTGTGCCGTGCCAACCAATGCTTAGCGGCTTCCTCCATGATGTCGGAAGCGGTCCGGTCCAGGTCGAGCGCCACCTGCTTGATGGCCCGAATGACGTGTGGATCCATGGTTGTCAAAAATTGGCGCTTTTCGCCTTCAGGGGGTTTTCGCCCCCTTCTTGGAGACGGTTTGTCGTCCGCCATCGCCCTTGCCCCTACCTGATGTGATCCTGG
Source organism: uncultured Alphaproteobacteria bacterium (assembly GCA_963755895.1). Taxonomy (GTDB): domain Bacteria; phylum Pseudomonadota; class Alphaproteobacteria; order Rhizobiales; family Xanthobacteraceae; genus Bradyrhizobium. The sequence continues at coordinate 210,550 of CAVWMD010000009.1, read as the reverse complement.
AAACCTCCCACGGGTTGCTAACAGCGGCAAGCACCGGTTCAAACGCTAGGTCCATTTCCCCGACAATCTGGCCGACACATGGCAGATCGGCTCTTCCAAGACCCCCAAAGGCGGATTATATATATAGATATATATAGGACTATTGACATGTCGTTATGTTCCTGATTTGTTCCTATTTGTGCCGTTACGTTGTCGAGGTGCGGTAATGAACATCGGAAGGGACTGGCAGATCGAGTTCAGGTGGGTTCATGCGGAGCGGCTAGCCCCCAACCAGCGTCCACTCGTCGATTCCGCTGCAAGTCCACAGGAGTGTCCACGATGATCCACGATATTACACGTGAACCATGTTGACGTCGGCTAGACGCGCAAAGCGCTCCTCTTTACCTTGTGGCGGCGCCGGAGCGGTTGGAACGGAGTCGCAGGCTGCAAGGGGTGAAATGAAGGACCATCTGCCGGGAGCGTGTTGAGCGCGGCAGCGAGCTCGCTGGCCTCATGTTTGGAAAGTTTTACTGCCAGCTTCTTGTCGACGGTCGCGGGTCTGTGGGTTTTGCGATCCCACACCATCCAATTCTGGATTCCCATACGAACCATGTAACGCATAACATAAGACAATCGTAACTGAGCGAAAGTGGTGGCGGGTGGGGTAGATGCCCGTCGAATATCGAATCTGCAAAACGAAGCCTTCGATGGCGCGAGGTTGAATACCGCCGTTATCGCGCTCATCCACGAAAATAGGGTTGCCTTGAGCTGCAAGCTTCTTCACTGCGCCCCCGATGAGTTGCTCCCATTGGATCGTCGCCCGCGCGGGTGATTCAGGTGCGCTCTCAATTCAGGGGGCAAAAGAGCCCCTGAAATCGAGACGCGGTGCAAACATTCAGGGGGGAATGTTGCTTCGCCGGTCGGCCAAGCAATGGTCACTACGTCGGCCCAAGTCTCAACAACTAAAGCGGTTGGGCTTCCGGCATTCAATCGGACGCGATCTCCTAGAGTCAGGGGCGTGCGACAACTCGCGCTTTCGCATCTCCTCCCCAAAAGAAGACCGCTCGCAGTAATACTGTGAACCTTCGGTTTCCTCATAGAAGTCTGCACCTATGATGCACCCTCTAAGTCAACTTGACGGCTTGCCCAGTACGCCTTGAATCTGGCGGTCCTCATGTTAACTCGACATTTGAAGAATTAAATCCCATCATAAAGGCCATACAATACGGTAGAAATAATGTAATCCATTAGTCGTTCTTGAAAGCGAGGCGACAACGACCCTTACGGATTTGTAGTACGTTGTCTGAACGCTCGCAGTTCGCAGCACTGCACAGACCGGTCGCAGATCGCCAACGTGGCCAAGGAGACGAAAGCGACGCTGGAAACCAGGGGCCTCGATGTCGTCGCCGATCGCCGCTACTTCAGCAGCGAACAGAATCCTTGCATGCGAAAAATCTGGCATCACGGTCACGCTGCCAAAGCCGATGACCTCGAACTCAAAGGCCGAAGGGCGGCTACGATCCATCTCATTCGACAAGAATTATCCGGGGCAACGAATTCCACCAAGATGATCGACGTGCGTCGATCATTTACTCAAGGCGACAGCCCGGCTGCTCAGTCTCGATCGCCTGCGGAAGTCGAACAGGGAAGCCTGAGGCATCCATCGTTTTTTGAGAAACGTTCGAGTTGGGTCTTGGTCGTGTAAAACGCCGTGGCGGAAGCATAGACGCGTCGCGAGCTTGCGTTGCTGATGCGGATATGAGTGTTTTTGTGCGGTTCTTCACGGGCAGACGAACGCATGTCGGCGACGACTATGCCCTCATCGCCATCATGGGCCCTGCGACCGCTGTTCAAGCGGCCGCCATCAGCAAAATTACCGGTGCGCACCATTATTTTAACACAATGAAACCCAAAAATCTCCCAAATCGTGCTGGCGATGGTCTCTTTTTGAGCTGATTCGAAATGCCGAGTATGCACTTGGTAGCAGCGAGTTCCTGGATAACGAATAATAAGAATTTCCTGGGATGGCCCACTGTTACGCACAGTAGCCGGAAGCATTCCCATGGTGGAACAGATCCCTCAATACAGATCAGGCGACCCTGATGTCGGTGCGTTTGACGAAAATCCAGCCGATTATAGGGTAGCGCCCTACAAGTTAGGGCGATCGGGCCGAACGGAGTTTTATCCGGAGAATTCCGTCCCATTGTTTCTTTCCGACGACGACGGGGGAGCGGATCCGAGCGAATACATCACTCCCTTGCGGAAGAAGCGAAGAGCCTCCATCGCATCACGGATTCTGGCGGGTGTTTTGGCGGCTGCAGCCGTGGCAATCGTGGCAATTCTGTTCCCGCCGTTTTCTTCGGATGCCACACGGGACATCGTCGTTAGCGCCAGAGCTTTGGTTCCCGCCGTTTTTCTGGCTCCGCCTGCAGCGACGCGGTCCGATCGGTCGCAACTAACGGCACGTAGCACACAGTTGAAGGAAAACGCTCGGCCATCGGCGCCGGAAAATCAGACGCCTAGCGTTCGAACTGTCACTCCGGCCGCCGTGGCGCCAACTCGTGAGGAGATCACGATGGCCTACCAGAGCGCGCTGCCGAGCCGCGCTCCCACAGAGTTCATGACACCCAGGGATGCGATCCATCGCCTCGATTCCGATGAAATCACCTCGTTGCTCAAGCGGGGGGATGCTTTGATTGCGAGTGGCGATCTCGCCGCCGCCCGCCTCGTGCTGCGGCGCGCGGCTGACGCCGGGGATGCGCACGCCGCCATGACGCTCGCCGAAACCTACGATCCCGCAATTCTGGAGAAACTGGGCGTCCATGGCTTGGTGCCGGACGTAGCCATGGCACGAGACTGGTACGAGAAGGCTAAAAAATTCGGAGCGGCGGAGGCGCCTCAGCGGCTCGAAATGCTCGCAAGCAAGCCGCATTAACCCCCGCGCGCCATCCGAGGCGTCTCAAAGGCTCGCTCCCGACGGATTTTCGCGCAAACCGACCAAGTCCAACGCAGCGTAAAAGCAAAGGGCAAAGTTATGGGCGTCTCCACCGCGACTGCTAGAAATCTCTTCGTGTGCCTGTCGTTCTTCTTGTTTCTTATATCCTTAACCGTCCCCTTGCGTCCTGTTTCGGCTCAAAGCCAAAAGCCGGCGGTCAGCTATGAGGAAAAAAAGCGTCAGGCCAACGATATCGCCGTAACCGTCGTGGTGTCCGGCATCTCATGCACATGCGCCAGGTTCACTGAGGACATCCGGAACGTCGTGAACGATTTGGCGCCGGATGGGATCCGCGTGCTGCCAGTTCTCGGTGTGGGCGGACTTCAAAACCTGAATGATGTGCTGTTTCTCAAGAACATCGACATGGCCGTCGTTGACGAGGACAATCTTCGACTCCTGAAGAAGAGAGATCCGGCGCTGTATGCCAATATCGAACAGCGCGTCCAATATATCACCAAGCTCTACAATTCCGAGTTTCATGTTCTCGCGCGAAACGACATCAGGTCCTATGACGATCTGAAGGGCAAGAAGGTCAACTTTAACCTCAAGGATAGCCAGACCGAAGTAACCGCCGACACCGTTTTCAATACGCTCAATATTCCGGTGCAGCGTTCTTACTACGACAACGATGAAGCCGTTAAGCGGCTGATGTCGGGCGAAATCTCGGCAATGATCATCCTGACGGGAGCGCCGCAGGCCACCCTGGCGAAGGTGAAGAAGGAAGACGACGTGCATTTCCTCCCGCTCGATCAGGAAAGCCTGCCAAATCATCAGCTGCACGATCTGTTCGCGAACTATCTTCCCGCGGAGATCACACACGAACACTATCCGAATCTGGTCGCCGAGGGGACCACCGTCCCGACCATCGCGAACCGGGCGCTGCTCGTCGCCTACACTTGGCCGGAGAATTCCCCGCGCTACAAGAGGGACGCCAAATTCGTCGACGCGTTCTTCAGCAAGATCGATCAGTTCAACAACCCATCGAGGCATCCCAAGTGGCGCGAAGTCAATCTTTCGGCCGACATGCCGGGCTGGGTGCGATTTAAGCCCGCAGCCGACTGGCTGGCCACCCACCGGAATCAAGCCGTGTCCGCCAACGCAGACAGCACGCCCAGGCAGTCTTCTCCCGAACTGAAGCTGGCATTCGAGAAATTCATGCAGAACTACGCTAACTCGTCCGGCGGGAAGACACTCTCCAACAGCGAACAGGAACTGTTGTTCACAAAATTCATGAAAATTCTCGTCGAGGCAAAGGCGGACCAATCGGCACGTTAGATTTGTGGGAATGTCACGACGCAAGGTGTCCCGCTTCGGCCTGATCTTTGGCTTGGAACGAACGTGTCTTCTGTCGGTTCCCGAGAGCGAAACGCCTTGGGCAGCGACACTCAATACTCCAGAATGCGGGTACCGCGTGTTCGTCACTGTCAATCAGACCGATGGCAAGGGTCGGAAGCAGGAAAACATCGTTCGCCCGCGGTCTCTCTTCGTCGATGCCGACGGCCCCGACCAAGTGGCGCACTGCGAGCGCGCACTGGCCGCCGCCAGCATCATCCCGAGCGCTGTGGCCAGGACTGGCAGATGAACCCATTACTATTTTTTTGGAGAAGTGCCGCGCGAGCTATTTTCCAAGTATGCCGCGCTGAATTCGACGGTCTCGCTTGAACAGCGAATGCTTTGCTGGAGCGGCTCCCGAAAGTCATATCGTCAAGCTGAGCGACGGCTCGGTCTGGCAAATTGTCCCCGGTGACATTGACTTGACCTTGGCTTGGCTACCCGGCGCGTCTGCCAGCGCTCGGCTGAACGATCTTTTCCTGCGTCGCTCCCATTTTCTAATCCGCGGAGACGCCACCGATCCCGCAGTCGTCAGGCGCTTATGCGGACATGCGTTGGCGCATCGGGCTGATGGGCTTCTCGCCCGCTGGGGGCTCCTTTCTTGAGGTTGGAGTGCTTGACCCCTCGATCCTCAAGATGGAGCGCCCGCCCGTCACCCGCGTTCGATCAAATGATTACTGTGCAGACGCCATGCGCCCAACCTCGCCGCCGTACCCTCCCGCGAGAGCGGGTTCGTTCTTTGGCACGTTTGAGACGTGCCTCTGCACGCTGAAAATATCTGTTTATTGGGCTAGATCGGAAGTCATCGGCAGCGGTCAAAACGACGCAAATGACCTAACTCGGACGACCCGAGTCCGCCAGGATATCGCCACGCGATCCCATGCTCTTCATAATATGGCCATGCTTTGGACAAGACTGCGCTGAGTCTTTGGCGGCTGGTCGACCTGACAAAATAGTCAACTGCCGCCTCGGATGACATTGGACGCAAAAGGGAAACGCCAATGAACTCCACACCCACTCCAAAAGCTATTGAACCCCATAATCCCCTTATCGTGCGCGCGGATGAACAGATCGCGCGTGCCTACGAGAAGATTGGGAAAGCAGATGAGGAGCTTGCGCGTGTGACAGAACAGCTTGCAAAAATGGGGCTCGATGCCGCGCGCCCTCCTCCGGCCTTATCTGATCCGCAACCACCGCCTGGAAGGCCGGCGCGTCGGGCCCTCGTCGTCGGCTTGCTGCTGCTGGCGTGCATCGTTGTCGCTGCCTTGTTTTGGCACTCATCCTATAGCGGCGGGGCCAAGCTGATTGTCGCCCGTTGGACGCCGCAGTTCGTTTCAAGTTCACCGTTGAGGCCGGAAGAACCGTCTCCCGTCCAGCGCGCTCCATCTACCGTTCAGATGGCCGCGGCGGAAGCAGCATCGCCGCAGGCAACGCCCCTGGCTCAAACCTCACCGCAAGATGCAACGCCGACAGCTACCGCAGCGCTTCCCGATCATACACAGTTGCCGCAAACAATCGCGCGCGATCTCGCGAAGGTGCAGCGAGACATCGAACAGCTCAAGGCGAACCAGCAACAAATAGCCAGCGACAATTCAAAAGCCATTGAGCAGCTCAAGGCAAGCCAGGAAGAGATGAAACGTCAGCTCGCAATGATTTCCGAGCAGAACTTGTCCGCGAAGTCACCACCTCCGACGCAGCCGAAAATAGCCAGTGACAATTCAGGAGCCATTGAGCAGCTCAAGACGAGCCAGGAAGAGATGAAACGCCAACTCGCAATGATTTCCAAGCAGAACCTGTCCAAGACGTCATCGCCTCCGATGCAGCCGACTACTACCTCGCGCAAGCCCAAGCGGCAGCTTTATTCGCCGTATGAAAGAGCGTTGCCTCGATACCCAAGCGACTGGGACTACGAGGAATGGTAGCGTCGAAACGGTGGTCAGCCCAACAAAGGAAAGTCATCCTTGCGGCCTAACCACATCTTCCATCAGTTCGGCGGCAGCGCCTCGGAAACCTCTTGCGCCTCGCTCGCGTCAGCATAGACCTCCTCGCGTATTACGCGCAGCGTCACTTGATGAAGATAGGCTTGCAGGGCCTGGTCAAGCTCGGAGAACTCCGGCCACAGAACTTGATCGAGGAACCGTTTGGGTGCGCGAACCATGACCGTGTTGCGCCGCTGCCTATAATAGCGATAGGGCCTCATGCCATAACGCCGGCACAAGGCGAGAAACAAATGGCGCGACCATTGATCCGGCATCGAGAACTGCATCTCAATTGACGGATCTTGCCGACCAAGTTCCGCCAAACGCTCCCGCACGCGTTCCAGCGCCGCTTCCGCCGCGAGCCGCTCACCGGCCGTCCCCGCACCCGCAAAAAGGGCCTCGATCTTCCGCAACTTCTCGCGCAACTGGAACTCGGTCGACATCGGCAGGCTCGCGGTTGAGTTTGAAAAAACTCAACATCCGGCCACATCGAGGTCAACCTCCTGGGCATCGATATCCACGCCATTCGCTCCCGTGGGGTCAAGCGATCGCTATCCGAAGAACAAGCGTCCGCGAAATGGACGCTTACGCGCCTTGCAGGTGAAATTCCCTGTTACCGCTTAAACATTCCCTGTTCTTCAAAATATTTTCCCTGTTAATTTGGATAGGGAATTTCGTAAAAGGTCGCTGCCAGCACAGTGGTTTCGTGCGACGCAATTGGCCTCTGAGGGCCCAGAATCGTGAAATTCCCTGTTAATTTCCCTGATAGCAGGGAATTTGCGATGGAGACCGGTTCGTATCTGACTGCGCACACCACCACAAATCAACAGCTTATCCGGCGCGACTGGCGTAACTACAAGACCAGCAGCAATCCGGAAAATAGCAACATGATGAGGATGATCCGCCGGAACGACGCTTCATTGACACAGCGGAAAGCGAAAATCCCTAGCGCCGCGCCGGCAAGCAGTGCCGGAATACTGGCGACGAAATCAACCAAGACCTTCGAAGACAAATCGTTTTGTAACAGCATCAGCACGAGCGCGAAGATCTGCATGGCAGCAATGAAGGGCTGAACCAGCCCGCGCTGCTCGATTTTCGGCACGCCGTGGATGTCACACCATATGGTCGGTATGGCACCCGGCATTGCCGTCAACCCACCGACAAAGCCGCCGCCGAAGCCGATTAATGCGTTGCGTCCCACATTCATCTGCAGGCGACGAGAAAGCACCGGCCGGAATAACGTGTAGGCTGCATAACAGGCGATGGCGAGACCAAAGGTCTCTCTGAATAACCGCGCGTCCGCGGCTTGCAGCAACCAGACGGCGATCGGAACGCCAAGCAATCCGCCGCCGACCAATACCGAGCTCTGCTTCCAGCGGATACTTTTTCTCAACGCCCAAAGATTCGTGGCCTGCACGGCGATGCTGCAGGCCATCATCAGCGGGACCGCCTCCAGTGGTGGGAGAACGTGAAGGAGAATCGCGCCGGCCACCGCCGAAAAGGCAAAGCCCGCGAGGCCCGAGACGAAGGCGCCGCAAAACACGGCGATACTGAGCAGGCAAAACGACGCAATGTCGCCCATGAGCGAACCCTCCCGGGTAGATAAGATCCTGGAATAACGGCCTGGCGATTAGTCGCCGGACGACAGTCCGGGCGGTTCGGGCGCTGCCCGGGCGTCGCCCTGGCGGGCGGAAGTCAATATCGTCGCCGCAAGGATGTGCAGAATGACAAAGCAGATGGCGATCGTTGCCAGCAGCCTATTCCCGCCCGGTGCCGAAATCTGAAGTTTGCGTTCGGACGACTTTTCACTGAGCGACATTGTAACGTCCTCCGACATCTGACCGAGAGTCAAACCGGTGCCACCCATTGTCGATCAGGTGACGATACTGTCGAAGGGTGCGCTGTACCTGCAGCCGTCGCGAATAGTGCAGCGCTTGAAGGAGGCGCCCAAACGAGCCTTTCTTTCGAGAAGAACTCCCGGAGGCGACAAACGAATTCGCAAAAAGTGACGCATCACTGCCGGTTGACGCTCTGCTGTCAAACAATGGTACGAAGGATGCCGCGATCGACTGAAACATCTTGTGAAACAGCAACCCATAGAACACGCGAGTGAAACGCCGTGCCTTTTCTTCCATGCGCATGACACGAACACCTTATGTGAGTGACTGGATGCGGCTGGAAGTATCGAACGGGACGCCGGGCCACGCTTTAACGCCAGCTTAATTTGTCCTTATCGTTTCCTTGATTTTTGAAAGGTGTGCTTGATTTCGGGCCCGCTTGCCGGTTGAATATCCACCCCGCCGCTCCTGCGAAGGCATTGTTTTGCTGTATTTATTTGACGATTTCGTTCTCGACACCGAGCAGCGGGAATTGCGCCGTGACGGATCTCCGATTCCGTTGCAGCCTCAGGTTTTCGACCTCCTCAACTATCTGATCCGCCACCGAGCCCGGGTGGTGACCAAGGACGATCTGATCGCTGCAATTTGGGGCGGTCGCATCGTCTCGGAGTCAGCGCTCACTACCCGTATCAACGCAGCCCGCACGGGAATAGGCGATTCCGGCGAGACGCAGCGACTAATCAAGACCTTGCCGCGCAAAGGCGTGCGCTTTATCGGCACGGTGCGCGAAGCAGCCAAGGAGGTCGAGAGCGCGGTCGCACCTCCGAAGGTCGAGACATCCAGCCTGGTGGTCGGCCGGACAGCCCCCTTCGAGACGATCGACCGGATGACGCGGCACGCATTGTCCGGTCAACGGCAAATGGCCTTTGTCACGGGAGAAGCCGGGATCGGCAAAACGGCCTTCATCGCCAAGGCGATCGAGCGATTGACGGAACAGGGCTTCGACCTGCTCTATGGGCGCTGCACCGAACGGTTTGGAACGGACGAAGTCTTCCTGCCACTCATCGATGCGCTGGTGCACCGCTATCGGGCGAACGGCCCGGAACTGATTTCGGCCGTTCGGGCGCACGCGCCCACCTGGATATTGCAATTGCCAGGTGCCATCGACGCATCGGAACGCGCCGCTTTCCAGGATGAAGTGTTCGGTGCGACGCGCGAGCGGATGCTGCGGGAGTTTTGCGATCTTCTGGAAGCGCTGAGTGCCGGCCGGCCGTGGGTCCTCGTTCTCGAAGATTTGCATTGGAGCGACTTCGCGACGCTTGACGTGGTGTCTCGCTTCGCTCGCGGGAACGGCAAGGCGCGCGTGCTGGCCCTTTGCTCCTATCGTCCGGCCGACAGCGCCGCGGACGGGCATCCGATCCGTCGCCTGCATCGTGATCTCGAAATTCATGGATGTTGCAGCGAATTGCGCCTCAATCGATTGTCGCACTCGGAGGTCGAGCGCTATCTCGCATTGCGCTTCGACGACGCGGCATTGGCCTCGAGCCTGTCAAAGCCGGTATTCGAGCGGACGCTGGGGCACCCTCTGTTCGTTGCCACGCTGCTCAAACACCTTATCGACCAGGAGTCGATCGTCGAAATGGACGGCCGATGGCGCCTGTCTTCGCAGGCGGCATTTGCCCAAGATCGCATTCCAGACAGCCTCTTGAACATGATCGGCCATGAGCTCGACCGCCTCACCGACAACGAACGACGTCTGCTCGATGTCGCCAGCGTTGCCGGCGAAGATTTTTCTGCGGCTCTCGTTGCAGCCGGCCTGTCCGATGATGCGATCGACGTCGAAAGGGACATCGAAGCGTTGATCCGGAAGGATCATATCCTCGTTCGTTCGGGGGTCTCCGAGTGGCCCGATGGAACATATTCGGGCTCCTATGCTTTCCGTCACATTCTCTATCAGAATATCATTTACCAGAATCTGCCGCCGGGGCACCGCACACAAACGCACAAGCGCTTGGGCAAGAGGCTGGAGGAGGCCCATGCCGGCCGCACTCCTGAAATAGCGCCCGCGCTCGCACTTCACTTTGAGCAGGGTCGCGAATTTCCGAGCGCGTTGCGCTACCTCCGGGAAGCGGCAGAGAGCTCGACGGAACGCCTCGGCCATGCGGAGGCCGCGAGCTATCTCACCCGCGCGCTTGGCATACTTGATCGTTTCAATGCTGCCGAGGAATTCTCGGTCCGCGTCGCTCTTCTGCGCCAGCGAAGCTGGGCTCTTCGCTCGTGCGGCGACCTCGCCGGCTCCATCCGTGATCTGCGAGACATGATTGCCTGCGCCGAACAGGCGGGCGAGATCAAGCAACAGCTCAACGGCCTCACGGCTGTGAGCAGTCTCTGCTTGCGCGTGGATCGCCACGCCTGCCTTCAGGCCGCTGAAGACGTGCTGTCGCGAAGCCAGGCGCTTGCGGACGACACATTCAAGGCTCTGGTCCAGGGCAGCAGCGCGAGCGTCAACCTGTTCCTCAACGGCTGGCGCAAACAGGACGCCACGCTCTGCGACAGGGCGATCGAGCTGAGTGCGAGTGCCACGAACTATGGCATCTTGATCAGACGCAATGGAATATCCGGCATCGTTGACTGCTGGAGGTCGCGGTACCAGGAGTGCCGTCGCGCCGGCACGGAAGGAAAGCGATTGGCGCGTTTGGCTGGCGACGTTTACACTTTTGTTCTGTTCAACGTTCTTGAATCAATCGCGCTCATTCATCTGGGCGAATGGCGCGAATTGCGACGTGAAATCACGGCCGGCCTCGAACTGGCCGTCAGGAACGCGAACGGCCCCAGCAGCGCATTGTGCCGGCTGACACTTGCGTGGTTGCACGTCGAAGCGATGGATTTTGATGGAGCCCGGGAACTCTGCGAAAGCGTCGACGATAGTCTGCTCGTCGGCGATCAGTCGACGTATTTCCACAAGCGGGCCGTCCTTGCGAAGGCTTATGTCGGCCTGAACGATCCGTCGGGAGCTCGCAGCCAATTTGACGATATTGAGCGCCGCAGGCATGAAGAAGGCATCGACATCGAATTTACCGCCGCGACACAGGTGTATCATTGCCTCGGCGAATATTACTTGCAGGTTGACGACTTTACGCAGGCTCAGAGCTGTGCGCGCCAGCTCCACGACTACGTGGCATCGGCTCCAGATCTCAATCACCTGGCCCAGGCCCACGGACTGCTCGCGCGTACGGCGCTTGGCTTGGGTGATTCAGCGGAAGCTCGGTTGCACCTGTCCCGCGCGCTGGAGATCGTCGACAATACCGACTTCCCGATCGCTTCTTGGCGCGTGTACCGCACGGCCGCCGAGATCTTCGCGAAATACGGAGACGTCGACAGGGCCGCGACGTATCGCTTGCGATTTGTCGAGACCGTCCGAAGGCTCGCGCAAAACTTCGAGCCCGAGGATCGCCTGCACAAGAGCTTGCTTGCCGTATTAGCAACGCGAACAGCGCAACTGGAAGCGATGACCTCGCTGCCTTCGCCGTCCGCTTAGCCGACGGGGCTTGGCGAACGCGTTTGAGACTGACGTCCTCGATACCGGCCAGCGGAGTTGCGCGTCGCATTGGAAGTGCCCAAAGCGAACGCCGGCTTCGCATTCAAAGTGCACGCGCATCACTTGATGTCTGCTTTTTGGGCCCGAGGCGGACGCGATCGACGGCAAACGAAACCACAGCAAATCAGCGAAGCCGATCGATATCCCGTCGCTCATAACGGTCTGGTTGCAGGTTCGAGTCCAGCCGGGTCCAAAAGTAAATCGGTCGTTTGCGAATTTTTTCCACACTCGTCGCTGTCTACTTCAACGCTTCCGACATCGTCACCCGGTTCTTGACGCTGGGACGTTGCTGCATCCTTGCGTACCAGGCTCGAAGAGCCTCGCATTGCGCAGGGACCGGCAGTTTCACCAGCCCCGCAAAGATCAGGCCTCCGATCACCGTGATGTCGGCCATCGAGAACACCTCACCGGCGACGAACGGCTGCTGCTTCAGAACGCCATCGAAGTAGTTCATGCCCTTCAGCGCTTTGTCTCGCTGACGCAAACCCCACTCGGCGTTCTGATAGATCTCGACGTCGGGTCCAAGCCCTGGCGTGGCATGGTGGAAATAAACACTGATGGCGTCGAGCAGCTCCAGTTCGGCGCGCTTGCTCATCATGTGGATCAAGCCCTTTTCGCGCGGCGTCCGGCCGGTAAGCGTGGGAGCGCCGTCGAGCGCGTCGAGATATTCGGTGATGGCCGTACACTCGGCGATGAAAGTGCCGTCGTCGAGTTCGAGCACCGGCAGCGTGCCCGAGTAGTTCTTGGCCAGGAACTCAGGCCGCTTGTGCTCGCCTTTGCGAAGATTGACCGGCACAAACTGCACGCGCGATTGCAGTCCCTTTTCCGCCACGGCGATACGGACGCGCGCCGGATAAGGCCCGGTGGGCCAATCGTAAATCTTCGTCGCAGCCGGTCTGGCGACCTCTGAATTGCTGATCTCGATGCTCATTGAATTTACCCTACCTGTCAGTTGGTAGGATTAATATGAGGCTTTATATCCTGTTCTGTCAATGGCTATCTATCAGATGGTAGGCAAATTGATTCGAAGGCAGTGAGGGCCTAGCAATGAGCACTAACTCCAAGGAAGCCATCCTGGCGGCCGCCAAACGGACCGCGCAGGCGCATGGCTATGGCGGCTTGAATTTCCGCGATCTCGCAGCAGAAGTCGGCATCAAGGCCGCGAGCATCTACCATCACTTCCCGAGCAAGGCCGATCTCGGCGCCGCGGTCGCGAGGCGTTATTGGGAGGACTCGGCGGCTGCCCTGGATACGTTGCTGGAGGAATCCCAGGATCCGCTGCTCAGCCTGCGCCGATATCCCGATACGTTTCGCAAGGCGCTGGAGCGAGACAATAGGATGTGCCTGTGCAGCTTCATGGCTGCCGAATATGACGACCTGCCGGAACCGGTGAAGAAGGAGGTTCAAGCCTTTGCCGATGTCAATGTAGCGTGGCTCAACAGGGTGCTGTGCGCCGCGGCCGTGGTCAATGCCGAGCAAAGCCAATTGCGGGCGCGCGCCATCTTCGCCGCCGTCGCCGGCGCCCAATTGATGGCGAGAAGCCGCTCGGACATTTCGCTCTATGATTCGTTGATCGACAGCTATCGCGTGGCGGGTCTCTTGCCGACGTAGAACAGTGTCGTCTTCATATCCGGCGACGAGCGCAACGCGGAACAACGTCGCGCTCAAGTCCAACGTCGAAAAAAATCAACCTAACTGAAAAAATCAACACAACCGAATCGCGTTCCACGACGACGATTGTTGCCTTGATTTAATCATTTCATCGCATCTATGCGATGCAGGTCTCTTCACGCTGCTTCACGTCCGGTCATGCACGTGTCATTCGCGCGTTAGAAAGCCGAGACATGGTGTCGCAGATGTCGAGGGCGTGGAGATTGATGCGCAGTGTTGGATCGTGGTGCGCATTCGCGAGGATGGTTGCTTGCCGGCTGCCGAAATCTTCTGCCGCGAAAGCCTTTGTCGCAACAACCGTCGGCGCGGATTTTTTTCGTCGCCATGTTCGTGCTTACAGTTTTGCTCGGATCAGACGCCTTCACCCGCGAACAGGACGTGTCCACCCGGCAACAGGACATGTCATCCGTCGGCTGTCGCCAACCCGCGCCCGGCAGCGCGGTGCGGGAGCCGCAAGATCTTCGCAGTCGCGACGGCGTCCTGCGGGTCGACCTCACGATTTACGATCAAAAACAACCTGATGGCTCGACCCGCTATTGTTACCTGACGCCTGACGGTGCGCTGTCGCCGACATTGCGGCTCAAACCCGGCGATCTGCTGATCCTGCGTTTCAAAAACAACCTGATCGATTTCAGCGCAACGGCGCCGGGCGCGGATGCCGCCAGACCGGTTGATCTCAAGTCGCTCGACCTCAAGCGGATTGATCTCAATCCGGATGATCCGAAATCATGGCCGATCTGCACGTCGAAAAAGCTGTCGGATCCGTGCGCGGGCGGCGCCATGACGGCGATCTCGTCCAATCTGCACTTTCACGGCATGACCGTGCCGCCGGTCTGCCATCAGGACGACGTGCTGAAGACCTCGATCCAGCCCGACGATCCGCCGTTTGAATATCGCCTTCGCGTGCCGGCGGACGCAGCACCCGGACTCTATTGGTACCATCCGCACATTCATGGATACAGCAAGGCGCAGGTGCTCGGCGGCGCTTACGGCGCACTGATCGTCGAAGGCCTGGAGCGGGCCAATCCGGCGGTGGCGGGCCTGCCCGAGCGCGTGCTGATGATCGGCGATCAGGAATTGCTCAATCCCGATGCGCGGCCCTCAAAGTCCGAGCCCACCATCTCGAAATCGCTGATCGATCGCGACGGAGACGCGGGCAACAGCGGCACCGGTTTCGGCAAGCCCGCAAAGGACCTCTCCATCAACCATGTGCCGGTGCCCTACCCCGACTACACCCCGGCGTCGATCACGATGAAACCCGGCGAGCGCGAACTATGGCGCGTCGTCAATGCCTCGGCGATCACCTATCTCAATCTCGCGGTGTTGTTTCGACAGGCGCCGCAGCGGCTCGGTATCGTGGCCATCGACGGGGTGCCGATCAATTTCAACGGAAGCCCATCCGCCCCCATCACCTGGGTCAATCACCTCGGCGTGCCGCCTGGCGGCCGGATCGAGTTCATCGTCGAGGGTCCGCCGTTGGGCGTGCCGGCGCTGCTGGTGACGCGGACCGTCGACACCGGCCCGGACGGCGAAAACGACCCCAACCGCGCGCTCGCCTCGATCGTCACCGCCGCCGATGCCCCCGAGACGCTGGCGCGTTTGCCTTCGAATCCGACGCCGCTGCCGCCGACCGCACTGCCCTGGGTCGGCAACGTCGCTCCGACGCGGGTCCGCAAACTGTACTTTTCCGAGCAGCCGCGGGACCCCAACGATCCCAATAGCCCAACCGCGTTTTTCATCACGGTGGACGGCCAGGCGCCGAAGCCGTTCGACATGAACTCGGACGTGCCCGACATCGTGGTCAAGCAAGGCGACGTCGAAGACTGGATCATCGAGAACCGCACCGCGGAGCTGCATGACTTCCACATCCACCAGCTGCATTTCGAGCTGGTCGACTGGTCCGGTCTTGCGGTCCACGAGCCGTTCCTACGCGATACCGTCAACGTGCCCTATTTCAACGGCCGCATGCTGCAATATCCGAGCGTGCGGCTGCGCATGGATTTTCGCGATCCCAATATCGTCGGCACCTTTGTCTATCACTGCCACATCCTGGAGCACGAGGACGGCGGCATGATGGGCAGAATCCGGGTCGAGCCGGCGAACACCGTAGTTGTGCGTACCGAGTTATCAAACCAGGACATAAAAGGAGGCCCACAATGATGCGCGTTAGAACTAAATCTCGCCTACTCAATAGTTGCTGCATGGGACTGAGCGCGCTGGCGCTCGGACAAATGTCGCTTGCGCCGGCATTCGCCGGTGGTTCGCCAGGTCCCGCCGATAACGGCACGCTTTCACCCATCAAGCACGTCATCGTCATCATTGGCGAGAACCGCAGCTTCGACCACGTGTTCGCCACCTATGTGCCGAAGAAGAAGGGTGAAACCATCGACAACCTGCTGTCCAAAGGCGCCATCAAACTGGATGCCAACAACAACGCTATACCGGGACCCAACTTCAACGCGGTTCATCAGTCGGCCGCGCAAGATAATGGTTCGAGCGATGCGTTCCTGCTGAACCCGCCGAAGCAGCCTTTCCCCAACGATCAACTCCCGGCGCCGCTGGTCGGCGGCCCCAAGGTCTCCTACATTCCCAATCAGTGCGGCAGCTCGACGCCGATCACGCAATGCGAGGCGAGCCTGGCGCTGGCGGAGCAGTCGGAATCCGGCCTGGAGCCGAGCTACTATCAATATCTCCTGACCGGCGGCACCGGGCAGACCTCGCAAACGCCCGACCAGCGCATCACCGGCGTCAACGCGTTGCCGGCTGGACCGTTTCAGCTGACCAACGGCCACAGCTTCCCCTACGACTCCTACTCAGCCAGTCCGGTGCACCGTTTCTACCAGATGTGGCAGCAGTTGAATTGCAACCACTCGGCCGCCAGCCGGGATAATCCGTCGGGTTGCGACGCCGGCCTGTTCGCATGGGTCGAAGCGACCGTCGGCGCCGGCACCAACGGCGCCGCGCAGCCGGCGAACTTCAGCACCGAATATTCGCCGACGGCTACGACCACCGGAGAAGGCTCTTCGGCGCTCGGCTTCTACAACATGCAGAAGGGCGACGTGCCCTACTTCAAGAGCCTCGTCGACAGCTACGCGATGAGCGACAACTTCCACCAGTCGGTCAATGGCGGCACCGGCGCCAATCACATCATGTTCGGCCACGGCGACATGATCTGGTACAGCGCCCCCAACGGCAAGCCGGCTATCCCGCCGAACGGGCAGCTGGTTTTCTCCCCCGGTCCGGACGCCGGCATCGTCAACGAAGTGGAAAATCCGAA
The DNA here is from genome assembly GCA_963755895.1 of uncultured Alphaproteobacteria bacterium. GTDB lineage: Bacteria > Pseudomonadota > Alphaproteobacteria > Rhizobiales > Xanthobacteraceae > Bradyrhizobium. The sequence continues at coordinate 193,881 of CAVWMD010000009.1, read as the reverse complement.
CCCGGCAGCCGGCACCAACAACTGGTACACCGAGGACGGTTACGGCAACAGCTACAACGCCGGCTATCCGCCGCCCTATTCCACCAACCCGGTCTCCGGCGGCGGATCATACAGCAATTGCTCCGATCCGACGCAGCCTGGCGTCAAGCCGATTGTCGACTATCTCAATTCGCTGCCGCGTCCGATCAACCCGAACTGCGAACCCGGCCACTATTATCTGCTGAACAACTACAACCCCGGCTGGTTCGGCAACGGCAAGAACGCCTCCATCGACACCAATCCGGCCAATACGCCGTTCACCGTTCCGCCGTCTTCGACCCCGAGCATCGGCGACGATCTCAACGCCAGGAATATTTCGTGGAAGTATTATGGCGACCAGTGGAACAACTACGTCAACGATCCGTACCAGCTCAATTACGGTACGGCCGGACCGACGGCTGACGAGTATTGCAACATCTGCAACCCGTTCCAGTACGACACCTCCATCATGTCGAATCCGCAACAGGTGGCCGAGCACATCCAGGACTCGGTGAACCTCTATTCCGATATCGCCGGCAACAAGCTGCCCGCGGTCTCGATCGTCAAGCCGAGCGGTTATACCGACGGCCATCCGTCGTCTTCCAAGCTCAATCTGTACGAAGGCTTCGTCAAGAAGATCGTCGATCAGGTCGAGGCATCGCCCTACGCGAAGGATACTGCCATCTTCATCACCTTCGACGAAGGCGGCGGCTATTTCGACTCGGGTTACGTGCAGCCGCTCGACTTCTTCGGCGACGGCACCCGCATCCCGCTGATCGTGGTGTCGCCGCTGGCGAAGACCGGTTATATCTCGCATGAATACGCCGATCACGTCTCGATCGTTAAATTCATCGAGCGCAACTGGAACTTGCCACCGATCTCGCACCGTAGCCGCGACAACTTCCCGAACCCGCTCGCCGAGTCCAGCAATCCCTATGTGCCCGTGAACTCGCCGGCGATCAGCGACCTGTTCGACTTCTTCGACTTCCACTGATCGACGGCAACGACAAACCATAGAAGCAAGAGACGATTGCCCCTGGAGGTTCGCCTCCAGGGGTATTTTTATGAGAGCAAGATGATGATTGGACCGAGCTAATCCTTGTATCGTCGCCTAGCGCGTTTTCGAGCGAAGTGGGTACCGGTTCGCGTGAAGAAAACGCGTCAAAACAAAAAACTAGAGCCCCGTTCCGATTCCATCGGAACGGGAAAGGCTCTAGCGCAGCGTTCTCCCTCCCCCCTTGCGGGGAGAAGCCGCGATCTTATCCCGCTAATGTCGGCCACCGGTTCGCGGTGGTGGGTCCGCGGGCACCGGGGTCGCGACCACATTCTCGGCCTGCACACGCAGCGGCCCAGCCTCACCGGCGCCAGGCTGCGGCAGGCTCAATACCGCGGTCTGCTGATCGCGCTCCAGCGTCGCCTCGCGGCCTTGCACTGAACGCAACGTCCAGCCTTGATAATCCTCACCAAGTTTCAGGCGCAGCGCCGCCTTGGAGGATCGATCGACAAAAATTCCGAAACTCTGATTATCGCCGATAATGGTGCCGACCAGCGAAAGTTGCGGGCGCTCGATCCGTGCCGGCTTCGGTGCGGGCGGCGCGTTGGCGAGCGCCGACACCGCGGCCGGTGGCGGAGGCCGTCGCGACGATGAGAAAATCGGCCGCTCGCGCGTGCTCGACAGGGTCGCCAGCGGGATCGTCCAGAGCGGATTGGCGCTGGGCCCGTGCTGGATCGCTGCGACCGGCTGCTGCGCGGGCTTCACCACCACGGCCGGCGCGGGAGCCGCAGGCAAATCTCGGGATGATGACCCCGACAGGACCTTGGCGTCGAGCGGCGTATCGGCATCCAGGTCGGACAAGTCGCTCGGCAGCGCCGAGGTCGGGGTGGCAACGCCGAGTGAAATTGTCAGCAAAAGCACAAGCCGAATGGCCGGTCTGCGCATCATTTCGGCCGCTGTCATGTCGTACCGCTATCATCCCAAGACGGCAGCCAGAATGCGCCGCGTACCAACGCACGATAAGGCCGAAGCCTCCAGACCGCGCCGTCATTGTTCTACACACTTTATTCGGGACAAACGCCAAATTCAGTCGGTTAAGTTCGTCTTCGGGCCGCTAGAGATGGTGTTTTTCGAAATTCCTGGAGTTCCGCGAACACGCCTGCCGCGCGACGAAAACGTTCTAGCCGGAGCGCGAGCGGACGGCGGATTGCGGCAGCGACGCCAGGAACAACACCGTGCAGACACACAGCAGCACGATATCCTTGAAGATGAACTCGCCGGCCAAATTCCAGGCCATCGGGTCGGTCGACCAACTCCAGACGACGAGACCCGGCGTCGTGAAGAAGAACGACCAGGTGATGGCGAATGTAACCATCCCCATCAGCGAACCGATCACCGACAGGACCGGGCTGAACGCGCCCGCCACCAGCAGTGCCGCGATGCCCAGCTCGGCAACCCCGAGGAAATAGGCTTCTCCTCTGAGGCCGAACACCGATAACCACGAAATAAATGGACTGTTGCTGATGAACTGGACGATGCCCTGTGCCGACTGCAGCGTGAATTTCTGCATCCCAAACGACACGAAGATCACCACCATGACCCAGCGCAGAATGGCCAGGATACGGTAAGATCCGGCTCCGCTTTCAGCGATGTTGAAAGATGTCTTCATGCGGATCATTTCGTCCCTTGAGATTGCTTGCGAGGGGGCGTCTGGAAGTTGCGTCCCTCAACACCTGTTCGCAGGCGCGGGCGGCTTGGTTACACGCCGCCGGAAGTCCCCGGTTCACAATCATGTGCATGCGGCGCGCGAGCAATATTTCGCAACGCGGCAATGCCACGCGACGGGCGCCGTGATGCGCCTCGGCGGAAGACGCCGTCCGAACCCGCCTTCTGTTGAAGAGCCCGGCCGGCAAACAACTTCACCGTCAAAGATTTGTCGGATTAAGTCGCACAATGGACAGACAAGGCTGCGGTGACGGCCTAGACTTCAATCCTGCTCCACCGTCTATAAGGTGCGGCCATGACCACCTCGCATATCACGCCGACGATGTTTGCGCTCTCGCCCGTCGAGCACCCGCGCTGTCCCTGCTGCGAGACCCGCATGGCGCTGGCGGGCATCCAGCCCGGACCAGCCGGTCTCGATTACCGCACGTTCGAATGCGTGAAGTGCGATCATACCGAAACCGTCATTGCCGACGATCCGATGAAATCGGGAAAGGCGGGCTGGCTGCAGAGTGAGCTGAAGCCGCCGCAGTAGTCGCTTACCTCCGGCCAAACGTCTCGCGTTTGTGCCGAGGGCAAACACTTCGGGTTTGTCCCGAGCGAAAACCCGCTCCCGCTCTCCGGATTATGCTCCAGGAGCAGCCGCGCGCTCGATCACGCCCCACGCGCGATCAGGCATCATCCTCGGACGCGTCCGGCAGTTCGGCGAGCCTTGGAATCAGCCGAACGGTAATATCGGCTTCCTTCAGCATCACGCCCGCGATGGAAAAATCCTCCGCCCAGTTGGAATTGGGCTGATCGGGCGCATAGGCAACCAGCTCGGAGATGCCCGATTGGATGATGGCCTTGGTGCATTCCACGCAGGGGAACCAGGGCACGTAGATCGCGCAGCCCTTCAGCGCCACGCCGACCCGCGCCGCGTTGAAGATGGCGTTCTGCTCGGCATGACAGCTCCAGATATATTTCGCCCCGGTCACGCGCGAATGGCGTTCTTCCAGATCGTCGCGAACGCCGCGTGGCAGGCCGTTGAATCCGGTGGAGCGAATTTCGTTGTCGGGCCCGACGATGACGGCGCCAACGCGCCTTCCCTTCTCGATGCTCCAGGACGCCAAATGGTGGGCCAGGAGCATAAATCGCTCATCCCATTTGTGATCTCGCAATAGGGTCTCCCATCGAGGTCGAATTGATCGCCCGGCAACCGCAACGGTAGAACGCCAAACCACCCATCGTCAAACGCCGGCCAGGGTGCCAATTCCGCGACCTTGCGTGGTGACGGCCGCCGATCTATGCAGGGAGAAACAGCCGGCTAGAGCTGGATGACTTATCCAGCTCTAGTTTATTGTTTGAGCCTGATCTCCGGGCAAACGCTTCGCGTTTGTCCCGACGGAAAACCGGTTTCCACCTTTCCGGATCATGCTCTGCAGGCAAAAGGCGGAGCAAAGACAATCATGCGCGACCAGTTCTCCAACGCCCAGCAGACCCGCAAGCCGGCCACGGTCTCCACGGGCGGCATCGTCGCCGCGCAATCGCGCAAGGCCGCCGAGATCGGCGCCGAAGTGCTGGCGGCGGGCGGCGACTGCGTCGATGCGGTGGTCGCGACCACGTTCGCGCTCGGGGTGCTGGAGCCCTGGATGAGCGGCCTCGGCGGCGGCGGCGCGATGGTGCTGTACCGTGCCCGCGAAAATCGCTTCGAGGTGATCGATTACGGCATGCGCGTACCCGACAGCCTGCGCGTCGAGGACTATCCGCTGACCGGCGACGGCACGGCCTCCGACCTCTTCCCCTGGGCCCGGGTCAAGGACGATCGCAACCTGCACGGTCCCGGCTCGGTCGCGGTGCCCGGCGTGGTCGCCGGCATGGAGGAAGCGCATCGCCGCCACGCCAAAATGCCCTGGCAGGAATTGCTGCGGCCCAGCGTCAGGCTGGCCAGCGAAGGTTTGGCGGTGGACTGGTGGACCACCCTGATGATCGCAAGCTCTGCGGCCGACCTGCGACGTTACCCCGCGAGTGCGGCGGCCTATCTCGTCGACGGCCTGCCGGCGAATGCGCAATGGGGCATCCGCTCCAGCATGCGCCTGCCGCAGGACAGGCTCAAGGCGACGATGTCGCATCTGGCGGCGGAAGGCCCGCGCGATTTCTACACAGGCGATCTCGCGCGCAGCATCGCCTCCGACCTGAGAGCGGCCGGCGGCGCGCTCTCGGTCGAAGACCTCGGCGCTTTCCGTGCCCATCTGCGCGAGCCGCTGGCGATCCCCTATCGCGGCGGCAAGGTGTTCGCGACACCGGAGCTCACCGCCGGGCCGACGCTGGCGCATGCGCTGCGCCTGCTGCAACAGGATTTCGAGCCCACGCAAGGCGCGCCGAATGCCGCGGCCTACACCAATTACGCGCTGGCGCTGCAATCGGCCTATCGCGAGCGGTTGCAGGATATGGGCGATGCCGACGGCAGGCGCGCGCTCGGCGCCGAACATCTGGCACCGTCCTGCACCACGCATTTTTCCGTGGTCGATCGCGACGGCAACATGGCGGCGGTGACGCAAACGCTGCTGTCGACCTTCGGCTCGAAATTCGTGACGCCGCAAACCGGCATCACCATGAACAACGGCATCATGTGGTTCGATCCGACGCCGGGCAGCACCAACTCGCTGGCGCCGGGCAAACGCTGCCTGACCAATTACACCCCGGTGCTGGCACAGGCCGCCGATGGCCGGCGGGTCGCGGTCGGCGCCTCCGGCGGCCGGCGCATCCTGCCGGCGGTGATGCAGCTCCTGTCCTTTGTGATGGACTACGGCATGAATCTCGATGCGGCGATCCATCAGCCGCGCATCGATGCCAGCGAAGGCGCGGTCGTGATCGGCGATGTGCGGCTGCCGGCGGCTACGCGCCAGGCCTTGAGTGCCCGCTTCGATTACGAAGAGGCCCGCGTGCAGACCCTGCCGATGAAGTTCGCCTGCCCCAGCCTCGTGCTGCGCGACGGCTCGACCAACAGCGGCGCCACCGAGCCGTTCCAGCCCTGGAGCGAGGCGGTCGCGGAGGCCTGACGCAAAGCAGCGCGACGCAGCCGCGGAATGTTACCCGAACCGGTGGTCGTAGCGGCTGAGCGCAAGCTCGGCGGTGTCGATGTCGGGCTTCTTGCCCGACAGCAGGTCGGCCAGCGCGCGGGCCGAGCCGCAGGCCATGGTCCAGCCCAACGTGCCATGGCCGGTGTTGAGATGCAGATTGCCGTAACGCGTGGCGCCGATCACCGGCGGCCCGTCGGGCGTCATCGGGCGCAAGCCGCTCCAGAAACTGGCCTTGGCAAGGTCGCCGCCGCGCGGAAACATGTCGGTCAGCGAATGATCGAGCGTCGCCCGCCGCGCCGCGTCAAGCCGGTTGGAATAGCCGGAGATTTCCGCGGTGCCGCCGACCCGGATCCGTTTCCCCAGCCGCGTGATCGCGACCTTGTAGCTCTCATCCATCACGGTGGACACCGGGGCCAAATCGGCATCGAGAACAGGCACCGTGATCGAATAGCCCTTGACCGGATAGACCGGGAGCGAAATGCCGAGCGGCCTCAAGAGCCGCGGCGACCAGCTGCCGAGCGCGACGACATAGGCGTCGGCCTGCAACCGCCCGGCGCTGGTGACGACGCCGGCAATCTTCGAGCCGTCCGCGATCAGCCGCTCGATCGTGGTATTGAGCTTGAACTGCACGCCAAGTCTGGCCGCCTCCGCCGCCAGCGCCTCGGTAAACATGTGGCAGTCGCCGGTCTCGTCCTGCGGCAGCCGCATGCCGCCGACGAACTTGTCCTTTACCGCCGCGAGCGCCGGCTCGGCGGCGATGCAGCCGTCGCGATCGAGAACCTCGTATGGCACGCCATATTGCTTGAGCACCGCGATATCGCCGGCAGTGCCGTCGAGCTGCGCCTGTTTGCGGAACAGTTGCAGCGTGCCGCGGGCGCGCTCGTCATACTGAATGCCGGTCTCGGCGCGCAGCGCGCGCAGGCAGTCGCGGCTGTATTCGGCGATCGGGATCATCCGGCTCTTGTTGACGGCGTAGCGCGCCTCGGTGCAGTTGCGCAGCAGCTTGAGAAGCCAGATCCACATCACCGGATCGAGCTTCGGCCAGATCACCAGCGGACCGTGCCGCATCAACAGCCATTTGACCGCCTTGACCGGCACGCCGGGACCGGCCCAGGGCGACGCATAGCCGGGCGATACTTCGCCCGCATTCGCAAAACTGGTCTCGAGCGCAGGCTTGGGCTGACGGTCGACGACCGTCACCTCGTGGCCGGAGCGCGCGAGGTAATAGGCTGACGTGACGCCGATGACGCCGCTGCCGAGAACAAGGACTTTCACGATTTACCACACTCCTGCCGCGGCAGCGTCCCGCGGCCGCTTCAAGTCCTGGAGCGGGATGACTTATCTTCGAATCGTCATCCCGCTCCAGTTCATTGTTTGAGCATGATCTCCGGGCAAACGCTTCGTGTTTGTCCCGAGGGAAAACCCGGTATCCACTTTTCCGGATCACGCTCCAGCGAGCAAGGATCAGGCCACGCGCTTGATGGCGTCGCCCAGGATCGAGACCATCTCGTCGATATGGCTGCGCTCGACGATCAACGGCGGCGACAGCGCGACGGCGTCGCCGCTCTGGCGGAAATAAAGGCCGCGGTTGAAGCAATCGACCATCAGCTCATAGCCGCGCGCGCCCGCCGCATCCTTGCGCGGCGAGAGTTCGACCGCGCCCATCAGGCCGACGGTGCGGATATCGATCACGTTCGGCAGGCCCTTGAGCTGATGGAAGGCATCGCTCCAATAGCCGGCGAGCGAGGCGCCGCGCGTCAACAATCCCTCGTCCTCGTAGATATCGAGTGTCGCAAGGCCGGCGGCGCAGGCCACCGGATGCGCCGAATAGGTATAACCGTGGAACAGCTCGATCTGGCTCTCGGGCCCGGTCATCAGGCCGTCGTGAATCTTGCGGCTGGCGAACACCGCGCCCATCGGCACGGTGCCGTTGGTGATGCCCTTGGCCGTCGTCATCAGATCGGGCGTCACGCCGAAATATTCGGCGGCGAACGGCGTGCCGAGCCGGCCGAAGCCGGTGATGACTTCGTCGAAGATCAAGAGGATGCCGTGCTTGTCGCACAATTGGCGCAGCCGCTGCAGATATCCCTGCGGCGGCGCCAGCACGCCGGTCGAGCCGGCAACCGGCTCGACGATGACGGCGGCGATGGTCTCGGCGCCATGCAGCGCCACCAGCCGTTCGAGATCGTCGGCGAGTTCGGCGCCATGGGGCGGCAATTGCCTGGAGAAGGCGTTGCGCGCGAGATCATGGGTATGGGCGATATGATCGACGCCGGGCAGATGGGCCGCGAACGCACGTCGGTTGTTGACCATGCCGCCGACCGACATGCCACCGAAGCCGACCCCGTGATAGCCGCGCTCCCGGCCGATCAGACGGGTCCGGGTCGGTTGGCCGGCGGCGCGCTGATAGGCCAGCGCGATCTTCAGCGCGGTATCGGCCGATTCCGAACCCGAATTGGTGAAGAACACCCGATCAAGCCCTTGCGGCGCGATCGCGGCCAGCCTTTCGGCGAAATCGAACGCGATCGGATGGCCCATCTGGAACGAAGGTGCGAAGTCGAGCGACATCAACTGACGTTCGACGGCGGCGGCGATCTGGCGGCGGCCGTGGCCGGCATTGACGCACCACAGTCCGGCCGAGCCGTCGATCACCTTGCGGCCGTCGACGGTGGTGTAATGCATGCCCTCGGCCGACGCGAACATTCGGGGCGCCGCCTTGAACTGCCGGTTGGCCGTGAACGGCATCCAGAACGAATCGAGCTGCAGGGTGTTCGGTTTCTGATGGACGGTCACGGCGACACTCCTGGGTTGGCGGCCAAAGCTCTGCCCGAGAGCCGGACCACGCTTGTGAAGACACAACAAGTCCTTTTCTGCGTACCTGCAACCCATTGATTTTATTGATACGATCAGACCATATTTGTTCGATCCGAAACACCTGCAACAGGGATTTTCCATGAGCGTCGATATCGGCGGACGGCTGCGGTTCGTTCGCAGCCGTCACAAGCTGTCGCAACGCGAGCTTGCGAAACGCTCCGGCGTTACCAATTCGACGATCTCGCTGATCGAATCGAACCAGATGAACCCGTCGGTCGGCGCGCTCAAGCGCATCCTCGACGGCATTCCGATGGGGCTGGCCGAATTCTTCGCGATCGAACCGGAGCGCCCGCGCAAGGCGTTCTATCGATCCGACGAATTGACCGAGATCGGCAAGAAGCCGATCTCCTACCGCCAGATCGGCGACAATCTGTTCGGCCGTAGCTTGCAGATGCTGAAAGAGCGCTATGAGCCGGGCAGCGACACCGGCCGGGTGCCGCTGGTTCATGCCGGCGAGGAAGGCGGCATCGTGGTCAGTGGTCGGCTCGAGGTCACCGTCGACGACGAGCGCCGCATCCTCGACCCCGGCGACGCCTATTATTTCGAAAGCCGCCGCCCGCATCGATTTCGCTGCGTCGGTGCCAAAGCATGCGAAGTCATCAGCGCCTGCACCCCGCCGACGTTCTGAGCGCGAGGCTCGACAAAATCGGGCGCGCACGGCAGGTTGGCCCGTCAAACAAAAACAAGCCAGTAACCGGGAGCACTTCAATGAAAAAATCAGTCTGGATCTCGATCGCCGCCATCGCCGCGTGCGCCGCATTGGCGATGTTGCTTCCGATGTCGGGCCAGCGCGCGGTCGCCCAATCGGGCGGTCTCTACATCAACGCGGTCGATCTCGACATCGTGCCGGCCGAGCGGGACAACTATCTGGCCGCGATCAAGGAAAACAGTCTGGCCGCGATTTAGGAACCCGGCTGCCGGCAATTCGATATCCTGGTTCTCGCGGATGATCCGAACCATCTGTTTCTGTATGAGGTGTATGACAACGAAGCCGCGTTCAAGACGCACCGCGCTTCCGAACATTTCAAGAAATACGCGACCGTGACGGCCAGCATGGTCGCCAAGCGCGTGACCCGGACGATGGGGGCGATCGGCACCAACGCCAAGCCACATTAGAGCGTTTTCGAGCCAACGGGTCGCGCGAATGCGCCCCCGATGACAAACTCCCGCCGGTTCGCGTCAGGAAAACGCTTCAAAATAAAAGACTAGCTAGAGCCCCGTTCCGATTCCATCGGAACGGAGGCTCTAGCGCTCGCCTGGAAGCCTGAATCCGCCGGCTAAACCGATGACCGTCGAACCAATCGGCCGCGAGCCGAGACCAATGGTCACCTGGAAATCAAGCGCTCGATTTCAAGCGCTTGATTTGAAGCGCCCGGATTTTTGCCCGCTGCGGAGAGAGACGTCATGGCTGGTCGGATCCGCATCATGTCGCGATGGATCGTCGCGGCAGTTTTGCTGTGCGCGGGGACGTCCTCCGCGGCCCATGCCGAAAAACGCGTGGCGCTGGTGATCGGCAATTCGGCCTATCAGACCGTGCCCAAACTGCCCAATCCCGACAGCGATGCCAAGCTGATGTCGGATACGCTGCTGTCGCTCGGCTTTTTCGTGGTCGGCGGCAGCGCCCGGCTCGATCTCGACAAGGCCGGCTTCGACGCCAGCTTGCAGGAATTCAGGGCACAACTGGTCGGCGCCGACGTCGCGCTGTTTTATTACGCCGGCCATGGCGTCGAGACCCACGGCCTCAATTATCTGGTGCCGGTCGATGCGCATCCGCAGGACGAGGCCGATGTCTTCATGCAGATGGTCTCGACATCGGACATTCTCGATGGACTGGAAAAATCCGGCACCAGGATCAATCTGGTCCTGCTCGACGCCTGCCGCGACAATCCGTTCGGCGGTCACGGCGTGCGCTCGAAAACCGGCGGACTGGCGCAGATGCCCGCCCCCGTCGGGACATTGATTTCGTTTGCGACCCAGCCGCGCAGCGTTTCGCTTGATGGCATCGACGGTCACAGCCCCTATACAAAGGCGCTGGCCGAGGCGATGCAAAAGCCCGGCTACGGGTTGTTCAAGACCTTCAACGAAGTCGGCCTCGCGGTTGACAAGGCAACCGGCGGCCAGCAATTGCCGTGGCTGTCTTCTTCGCCCATCACCGGCAATTTCTATTTCGCCGGCAAGCCGGAGCCCGCCGCGCCGGACACCAAGCAGGTATCGCTGACGCCACCCCAGGCGCCGCCAGCCCCTCAGGCGCCGCTTGCCTCTCAGGCATCGCTGCCGCCTGACACGCCGTCCGCGCCGGAACTGCGGTTCTCGCCGCCGGACGATCCGCTGCGCCAGGGCATCGTCGTCGATTGCGACCGGCTGGCGGCGATGCCCTACGATACCGGGCACGGCTGGAAGCTGCCGGGCCTCGAGGTCGACAAGATCAACGTCGCAGCGGCCGGGCCCGCCTGCAACGGTGCGATGCAGCGCTATCCCGATGTGATCCGCTTCGTGTTCGAAGCGGGCCGGGTGGCGACCGCGCGAAAGGACTATGCCACGGCGCGCCGTCTCTACGAGCAGGCGGCCGCGACCGGTTACGCGATGGCGATGAACAATATCGGCGCGCTGTACGAAGGCGGCTCCGGCACGCCGGTGAACTATGTCGAGGCGGCGCGCTGGTACCAGAAGGCGACAGACGCGGGCGAGCCGGTCGGCATGGTCGATCTCGGCTGGCAATATGAAACCGGACACGGGGTGAAGAAGGATGGCGCGCAAGCGCGCCAGCTGTACGAGACCGCGGCCAAGGCCGGCGAGCCGTCGGCCATGAACAATCTCGGGCTGATGTACATGCACGGCGAAGGCGTTCCGCGCGACTACAATGAGTCGCGCCGCTACTACGAGCAGGGCGCAGCCCTCGGCAATGACGCCGCCATCAACGGGCTTGGCGTGCTCTACTCCAACGGCTATGGCGTCGCCCGCGATAACAGGAAGGCGCTGCAATTGTTCGAGAAGGCGGCGGCGCTCGGCAATCCCGAAGCCAAGGAAAACCTGCGGGGGACGCGACAGTGAACCTGCGGGCCATGATGGCTTTGCCGCCGGCCGTTTGCGGATGTCGCCGCGTGGGTGTAGCTTTGACCTGCGATGGGCTGGAACAGCCAAACAACCAGAGGCCATGCCATGCGCGCCTTCGCTTTGCTCGCCGCGTTGCTGATCGGCCTCGCCGCCCCTGCCCGCGCGGGGGATGATGTCGCCGCCGCGCAGAACATCATCCGCTGGCAGGAACAGGCCTTGGGCCGTGACGATGCGGTAGCCGCCTATTCCTATGCGGCGCCCGCGATCCAGAGCATATTTCCGCAAGCCGATATCTTCCTGTCGATGGTGCAGCGAAACTATGCGCCGGTGTATCGCCACAAGAGTTTTGAATTCGGCGAAGCGCGCGCGGCCGACGGCAGGATCGCGCAACGCGTCAACATCATCGATGCCGGGGGCGAAGCCTGGGAAGCGCTGTACACGCTGGAGCAACAGCCCGACGGCAGCCTGAAGATCATCGGCTGCGTCCTGATCAAGGCGGGGCAAGCGGTGTGATACAAGTGGTATAATAACAGTCGTCCCGGCGAAGGCCGGGACCCATCACCCCTGGCGTTTCTAGTAACTGCACGACGGGCCACAAGCGCCTTGCTTGAACACGGGCGACACGGCGTATGGGTCCCGGCCTTCGCCCGGACGACCCTCTGTAGATTATCCCGTTCTCCCCCTACGCCAGCACCAACCGCTGCCGCGCGCGCATCAAGAGCGCGGTCACGACCGTGATGTTGAGCGCATTCCAGCCGAGCCCGTTCAAGAACGCCGCGGCGTAGGAGCCGGTGGTGTCGAAGATCACGCCGGAGACCCAGCCGCCGAACGACATCCCGATCACGGTGGCGAAGATCACGATGCCGACGCGGGTCGCGGCTTCCTGTGCTGGCATCGCCTCGCGCACGATGATGGCGTAGCTCGGCACGATGCCGCCCTGGAACAGGCCGAACATCGCCGAGATGAGATAGAGCGAGGTCAGGCTGTCGAAGAACAGATAAAACAGCAGCGCAAAGCCCTGCGCCATCGAACCGATCAGCAAGGTGGCGATACCGCCGATCCGGTCGGCGAGAAATCCGGAACCGATCCGGCTGATGATCCCGAAACCCAGCATCAGCGACAGCATTTCGGCGCCCCGCGCCACGCCGTAACCGAGATCGCCGCAATAGGCGACGATGTGGACCTGCGGCATCGACATCGCCACGCAGCAGCCGATGCCCGCGATCGACAGGATCGCCGTCAGCGCATTGGTCGACAGCCGCAAATCGACGCGCGGCTGCGCCGCATCGACGTGGCTGCGCCGCACCCCCGCCCCCATCAGCAGGCGCAGCACCACCAGCGCCAGCATCATCGCGACCGCGGTGAAGATGCCGACCGCGATGTGGGTGGTGCGCCAACCGGCCGACTGCATGGCCCAGTTCAACAGCGGCGGCCAGATCGTGCCGCCGATGTAATTGCCGCTGGCGGCGATGCCGACCGCCAGGCCCCGGTGACGGTCGAACCAGTGCGAGGCTTCCGCCATCAGCGGACCGAAAGTCGCGGACGAACCGACACCGATGGCGAAATGCACCAGGATGAACTGCCAGATCGACGACGAGGTTCCGGCGCCGATGTAGCCGAGGCCGAGGACGCCGATGCCGAGCCCGATCGCCGTGACGATGCCGTAACGGTCGGCGATCTTTCCGGTCAGCACGCCGCCGGAACCGAAGCCGAGCATCACTAGGGTATAGGCCAGCGACGCGGTGCCGCGGCTCGCGGCGAACTCCGACTGCACCGTCGGCAGCGCGACGACCACCGACCACATCCCGACGCTGCCCAGCGCGCCGATCAGCACGGCCACGGCAAGCCGCACCCACGCCCGACGCGAGTCGGGAATGAACGCCTTCGAATCGGGAGGCAATCGAGAAGAAATTTCCACGGCAGTCGCAATTACGGTGCCCGGCGTCTCCTGGTCAAGCGCTATGGCGCGATATTGGGCATGCGGAAGCAGCGCAACAGGAAGGGGTTGTCGTATGGATGCTGAAGTGCTGCGAAGAGAGCGCGCTGTCGGGACCGATGTAGGACGACAAACGCCTGCAAAAGTATGCAGATCAGCACGTCCGAAACCGACGCGATCTGTTCTTTGGCACCGCGATCAGGGCGTGCCCCGCGTCTTTGTATCGATCCAGCAAGCCGATCGTGGCCCTGCTCCGGTTCACGCCTCGAAGGTCAGGGGATCGTTGATCTCCGGGCCGGTGAACGAGGCCGCCATCGGCCGCTGCACGCCCGGCAGCACCGCGACATCGTAAAGCTCGCTCACCGCGCCCTCGATTCGGATCCATTGCACGATGTCGCCGGAGGCGAGGTTGACGATCTGCACCCCGCACCAGCCGTCGGCGTCACGCTTCTTCATCTCGTCGTCGAGCGCGAGACCGGAGAACGAACCATCGCGCGACAGCGACAGGCCGACCACGGCATGGTTGTTGTGGAACGCGAGCCCGCGCAGGAAGCCCGGACAGAAGGCGCGCGGCGTGAAGTCGCCGCTGGCCAGATCGACCGTGCCGAGTTGCCCGGTGCCGGAGTTCAGCACCCAAAGCCGGTTGTCGTACCAGCGGGGCGAATGCGGCATCGAGAGTTTCTCGGTGACGATGGCGCCGCTCGCGACGTCGATCACGATGCCGCCCTCGGCGCGCCGCGCCCGCCAGCCGTTGATCACGTCGCTGCGGCTGGTCGCCGTCACCCAGGCCGGCTCGCCGTCCTTGACCGCCAGGCCGTTGAGATGGCAGCGATCCTCTGCCGCCAGCCTCGATATAAAGGATGGTTTCCAGAGCAGGCGGAAGGCGTGCACTGGCGACAGCAGCGACAGGCACGAATAGGCGGTGTTGACGAACACGATGCGGCCGTCGCCGAGCACGCTGATGTCGTGGATATCGATCTCGCCTGTGGTGTGCCCGACGCGCGGCACATAATAACGATCGGCGCCGTTCATGGTCTGGTCGGCGGCCAGGATGTTCTCGAAACGCCAGACCTGGAATGCGGTCGCCAGCACCAGACGCTGTTGGTCGGCCCATAACCCCATTGCGCGGCCGGTGCCGACCTCATGAATGGCGAGACCTCCGGCGTCATCGACGCCGACGAGATAAAGCCGTCCTGTCTGGTAGGAGGTGAAGGCGAGGCTGACCCGATTGGCGCGTAGCCAATCCGCCATGCCACGCGAGCAGGTGATGTGCGCCGGCGTCAGTTGCGGCCGCGGGATGGCTGATAATGGGGTGTCGCTCAAAGATTCCGGTCCCTGACGTCCGCGGCGCGTCGCTGTTGCAGCAGAAGATTGATCACCGGGTCAAGCCCGGTGATGACAGTCTTTGCCTGGAGGCAAGCATTCATCCTTCGCGACGCGTGTCGAGTTCATCACCGATCAATTTCCGCTCACGCCGTGCCTGCGCCGTGCCAGCAACATTTGGAAACGATGCGCGGCATCTGACTTTCTTGGTGGCCGAGAACCGATCCTGCGATTATTCGCCAGTGTTGCTGCATTGTCGCAGCTCTAGATCTTTTTCACGGGATTCGTACTTGCACGGCAGACGACCGGATGGACGTAGGCAATTGCTTTCAATATCAATACCCCCAAGTTGCATCTTGAGATTGTTGGGAATTCGATGACGTGCGTGTCGGTTTGCCCTGGCGGTATTACCGCGGTGGCGCTTTCGGGTCGGGCGGTCGGCCTGCGTTTCCGGGATATTTTTTTGGGTACGGTTGCCGCCGGCGCGCTGTCGCTGGCTCTCGGTGGTTCGGCGCTGGCGGGACCGGATGCCTGCACGATATCGAGCGGCGGCACGATTGAGACCTGCATCGGCGATCAATCCGCCGGGATTTTCATCCCCACCCCGCCGTCGACGGTCACCACCCTCGATGTCAATAGTTTGACCACAGCCATCACGCCGGCGAGCGGGACCGCCGGCATAAAGTTTACCTCCACCGGCGCCATCACCATCACCAGCGATACCGGCGCCTTCGGCATTAAGACCGCGGGGGTCGGTGCGAACGGAATTTATACCTACAGCAACGGTGGCGCGATCACGGTGACCTCGACCGGCAACATCGCCACCGCGGGAAGCCAAGCGAACGGCATCCTTGCCCATGGCACGACCGCTGGCGCGGTGACCGTGACCTCGACCGGCGACATCACCACCGCGGGCAGCAACCTGGCGAACGGGATTTCTGCCTCCACCTCGAGCGGCGCGGTGACGGTGACCTCGACCGGCAATATCACCACGGGGGGTAGCGACGCGTCCGGCATCACCGCGAACAGCGCGGGCGCGGTGACGGTGACCTCGATCGGCAACATCGCCACCGTGGGCAGCAACGGGTACGGGATTATCGCACAGAGCAATGCCGCTGGCGCCGTCGCGGTGACCTCGACCGGCAATATCACCACCGCGGGCAGCTTGGCGTTCGGGATTTTTGCCGACAGCAGGGCTGGCGCCGTCACGGTGACCTCGACCGGCAACATCATCACCTCGGGCAGCCAGGCGGACGCGATTTGGGCAAGTACCGTTGGCACCGGCGCGGTCACGGTGACCTCGACCGGCAATATCACCACCGCAGGCGCCTACGCGTCCGGAATTTTTGCCCAAGGCGGCGGCTCCGTGACGGTGACCTCGACCGGCAATATCACCACGGCGGGCACCAATGCGTTCGGGATTTTTGCCGAAGGCTCTGGCAGCGCCGCTACAACCGTGACCTCGACCGGCAACATCACCACGGGCAACGCGGGCGGGATTCTTGCCCAGGCCGCTGGCTCCGGCGCGGTGACGGTGACCTCGACCGGCAACATCACCACCGCAGGCAACAGCGCGTCCGGGATTGCAGCCTCCGGCAATGCTGGCGCCGTCACGGTGACCTCGACCGGCAACATCACCACCACCGGCAGTCGCGCGGCCGGGATTCAAGCCATCAGCGATGGCGCCGGCGCCGTTACGGTGACCTCGACCGGCAATATCGCCACCGCGGGCAGCAACGCATATGGGATTGAAGCCGTCGGCCTTGGCGGCGGCGCCATCACGGTTACCTCGACCGGCAACATCTCCGTCGCGGGCAGCAACACGAGCGGGATCGTTGCCGCCAGCCTTGGCGGCGGCGCCGTCACGGTGACCTCGCCGGCAACATCACCGCCGCCGGCAACGCCGCGATCGGGATTGTTGCCGAGAGCATTGGCGGCCCGGTTGCGGTCACCATCAAATCGGGCACGGTGTCCGGCGGCTCGGGGAGCGGGGCCGGCGTCTCGATCTCCGGCGGCACCAGCAACACGCTGACCAACATGGGCACGGTGATGGCGCTGTCCGGCCTCGCGATTCAGGCTGGCACGGGCAACGACACCGTCAACAATTTCGGCACCGTGATCGGCAACGTCAATCTGGGTGCCGGGACCAACGCCTTCAACAACATGGCGGGCGGCCTTTTCAATAGCGGCGCCACCGTCAATCTCGGCGCGGGCAATACGCTGACCAATGCCGGCACGCTGTCGCCCGGCGGCGCGGGCGTGATCCAGACCACGGCGCTGACAGGCAATCTGGTGCAGACCGCGACCGGGCAGCTGCTCACTGACTTCAACATCGCCGGCGCGACCTCCGACCGGATCAATGTATCCGGCACGGCCAACCTGGCCGGCGCGGTGCAGGTGCAGGTGCAGAACCCGATGCTTGGGGCGTGGCAGCAGACCGTCCTGTCGGCGGCGGGCGGCACCACCAATAACGGGCTGTCGCTGCTGGCAAGCCCGGCGCTGCAGGCGCAGCTTGTATTCCCCAACGCCAACGACGTGGTCGTGAAGAGCGCCGGAATCAATTTTGTGACGGCCGGGCTCAACATCAACCAGACCGCGCTTGGCAACGCACTCAACGGCGCGGCGCAGACCGCGGGCCTCGGCGGTCCCCTGTTCAATTTCCTGCTCAACGGCGTCACCTCGGTTCCCGGCTACAACCCCGCGCTCAACCAGCTCTCGGGCGAGGCCGCGACCGGCACGCAGCAGACGACCTTCGATGCGATGAACATCTTCATGGGCACGATGCTCGATCCCTTCAATCGCGGCACCACGTCGACGCCAGGCGGCGGCGTTAGCGGTTATGCTGCTGACGATGTTGCAAGCGCCTATGCAGCCAACGACAGCCGCCAGCGTACCGCAGCCGAGCGTGACGCCTATGCGATGTTCACCAAGGCGCCGCCGGCGAGTCTTCGAGCCGCGCTGGAGCGTGTGGGCGGCGGGTTTCGGCGGCTCGCAGACCACCGAGCGGCAACGCCGCGGTCGACAGCAACGATACGACCAGCACTATCGCCGGCACCGCTGTGGGCGCCGACTATCGCTTCTCGCCGGACACCATCGCCGGCTTTGCACTCGCCGGCGGCGGCACCAGCTTCAGCGTCGCCAACGGCGTCGGCAGCGGCCACTCCGATCTGTTCCAGGCCGGCGTCTATGCGCGCCACACCATGGGCGCGGCCTACATCGCGGGTGCACTGGCCTATGGCTGGCAGGACATCACCACCAATCGCACGATCTCGCTGGCCGGCCTCGACCAATTGCAGGCGAGCTTCAACGCCAACGCCTTCTCGGGCCGCGTCGAAGGCGGCTATCGTTTTGTCTCGCCCTGGACCGGCGGCATCGGCATCACGCCCTATGCCGCCGCTCAGTTCACCACGTTCGATCTGCCGGCCTACGCCGAACACGCCCTCATCGGCACCAACAATTTCGCGCTGGCCTATGGCGCCCAGAGCGTCACCGACCCGCGCAGCGAACTTGGCTTCCGCACCGACAAGTCCTTTGCGATGCCGGATGGCGTGCTCACGCTGCGCGGCCGTCTGGCCTGGGCGCATGATTACGACGCCGACCGTTCGATCGGCGCGACATTCCAGACGCTGCCGGGCGCATCGTTCGTCGTCAACGGTGCGGCGCAGGCATCTGAACTCGGTGCTGACCACGGCTTCCATCGAGCGCAAATGGACCAACGACTGGTCGATCGCCGCGACGTTCGAAGGCGAGTTCTCCAATGTCACCAACAGCTATGCCGGCAAGGGTGTCGTGCGCTATCAGTGGTAGACAGCAACTTCCGCCATCGGCACAAATGCGAAGTCCCGACGGTGTTGAGCAATGTCCGCTTTCACGGTGACTGAGAAGACATGACGCGGCTAGCATGGACCGTTGCCGAAGAGATCGCCCGCGTCGGCGCTGCCGGCCGTTGACGGTATCGCGCCGAGGCAGCCCGCTCTCGATGAGAGACCGCTGCCAGCACCAGCAGCGCCCGACGCGGCGTTGGGCGTGACGGTTTGCGCGTTGGCGCCAATGCCGCCAACTGGTGCGGTTGTCACCGCTGTAACCCCTGCTACCGGAAACTGATAAGTGGCGGTGCCGAGCGGATCGGACGCGCAGCCGAACGCTGTCAGATTAGCGCTCAGCGATACGCCGAATGGACAGGGCTCGGCCACGGGCGCAACAGAACTGAACACCGTATTGGCCGGCGAGTTGATCTGCGCGCTGGTCTGGGCACTGACCTCAGGATTCGGTTGCGTGCCTGCCGACGGACTTGACCTGCGCGTGAGCGGTAGCAGAGACGTCAAACCAGAGGGTGACCACAAGGATGAGCATTCGTTTCATCGCGCCGCGACTATAAAGATCTCCCGCCGCCGCTCTATTGTACGAGCGGAAGCACAGGGCATGAGAAGGGATGAAAGAGATATACCAAGGTATGCGGATGTCTGTTCCGGATGCGCAAGGGAAGTGCGTTGCCGGAGTCCGGACGAACTTGCGATCCGATTGGCATCTCCACCTGCGCATTTGCGTCGGCTAGCCAGGCAGGCCGCCTCAACGCCGGTTGACCGGGAGGAGCAGGAAGATGGCGATATGAAACTATACTACGCGGCGGGCACGATATCGCTGATGCCCCATGTCGCCTTGCTCGAGAGTGGTGTTCGCTTTGTCGCCGTCAGGGTCGATGAAGCCAGCAAGAAGATGGCGGATGGTGGAGACTACAACGCCATAAACCCGCTGGGCTACGTGCCGGCCTTGGTGCTCGATGACGGCAGCGTCCTTCTTTGAGGCGGCCGCGATCGCCCAGTGCATCGCGGACCGCGATCCAACGGCAAAGCTCGCGCCGCCGCACGGAACCATCGAGCGGGCGAGACTGCAAGCCTGGCTGAACTTCCTCTCCAGCGAGATGCACAAGGGAGGTCTTGGCCCCCTGTTCTACATCGCGCTGGACGAGCGAGCGAAGGACGTCTTCCGCGAGCGGTTGAGGGCGCGCTTTGCCCTTGTCGACCAGCATTTGTCGACGCACGAGTATCTGCTGGGCCAGGACTACTCCATCGCCGACGTGGGCCTCTATGCGATCACAGGCTGGCCCCGGTTTTGACATTCGCGCCTACCCGAACCTGGTCGCGCATCACGCGCGGATCGCCAATCGCGATGCGGTACGTGAAGTCATCGGATCGAGGGGGCTGTCACGGCATGACCCCTCGACGATGAGACCAGGATACTACCAAGCCTCGCGTCGGGCCGGCACCGTGCGGCTCGCGATCCGGTCCAGTGGGGTCACCGTGTCGCGCGTCAGCTTCAAATCGGCAGCGGCGAGATTCTCGCGCAAATGTTCAGGGCGTTGCTGAGCCCGATGTGCCGCACCAGGCCCTGCCGCTGCAGCTCGGCCAACACCGTGAGCGGCGCCTCGATCGATCCCTCGGCGGGTCCATGGATGCCGAACATGCTGCGCAAATTGACCACGTCGAGTGCATCGAGGCCCAGATTTCGCGGGCTCAGCCGCGCGATTTTTGGAGGACCGTAGGGCTGCCTACGACCGACGCACCTGGCACCCGCAATCGAGCTGCTAGAGGCTTGGCCTGTTTAGACCCGAGGTATACGATGGAGGAACCCGCTTGGTCACCCTCATTCCAAAGGCAGGTGATATCGCGGCTTATCCGTTGCGAGGGCCGAGATGCAACAGATCGCACAGTGGCTCGAAGAGATCGGCTTGCCCGAGTATTCGGAGCGGTTTGCTGAGAACGGAATTGATATCTCGGTCGTCCGCCATTTAACCGAGCAGGACCTGAAAGACATTGGCGTCTTGCTCGGGCATCGCCGGAAAATGCTGGTGGCCATAGGTAACCTGACCGACGCCACGGTGGCGACACCTTCCGCTCTCGCCATGACCGACCTGCCGGCTGTGGACGGGGCCGAGCGCCGCCACCTCACAGTGATGTTCTGCGACCTGGTGGGCTCGACAGCTCTTTCCGCCAAGCTTGATCCCGAGGATTTAAGAACCATCATTGGCACTTATCATCGCTGCTGCGCCGATCTGGTCGAGCGAAATGGGGGGTTCATCGCAAAGTATATGGGTGATGGAGTGCTTGCGTATTTTGGTTATCCGCAAGCACACGAGCATGACGCCGAGCGTTCCGTACAGGCCGGGTTTGCTCTGGTTGAGGCGGTGCCGAAGCTCGCCAGCGCCGCCGGCTCTCCCCTTGCGATACGTGTCGGCATCGCAACCGGGCTCGTGGTGGTCGGCGACCTCATCGGTTCGGGCGAAGCGAAGGAGCGAGGCATTGTCGGTGAGACCCCGAACCTCGCGGCACGCCTGCAGGGGATCGCCGAGCCGAACACCGTTGTGATCGCTGACGGAACGCGAAACCTCCTTGGTAATCTCTTCGAGTTGAAGGATCTCGGAGCCCTGGACCTCAAGGGTGTCCCCGAGCCGGCGCGAGCCTGGGCAGCGCTGCGAGCGAGTTCCGTGAGAAGCCGTTTCGACGCACTTCACACCGGCGGCCTCACTGCCCTCGTCGGACGGGAAGAAGAATCCGAATTACTGCTTCGACGCTGGTCTAAAGCCAAGACCGGTCAAGGTCAGGTAGTGCTGCTTTCGGGTGAGGTAGGCATCGGCAAGTCGCGGCTCACGGCCGCACTTCTGGAAGGGGTTGCCGCCGAGCGGCATACGCGATTGCGCTATTTTTGCTCGCCCCATCATAAGGATAGCGCGCTCTATCCGATCATCAGCCAGATGGAACGCGCCGCTGGACACGACGACAAACTACCGGAGCGCCTTGACAGGCTTGATGCGCTGCTCGCGCAGACGTCGACCTCGCCGCAGGACGCCGCACTTTTCGCGGAGATGCTGTCGCTCTCCAATGATGGACGATATCCAGCACTCGATCTGACCCCGGTACAACGCCGACAGAAAACCCTGGAAGCGCTGACTTCGCAACTTGCGGGATTGGCAAGCAGGCAGCCGGTGCTGATGATCCTGGAGGATGTGCATTGGGCCGACCCTACGAGCCTGGAAGCCTTCGATCGGAGCGTGGATCAAATCAAGAAACTTCGGGCACTGCTGGTAGTAACATTCCGCCCGGAGTTCACGCCACCTTGGGTTGGGCAATCGCATGTGACGAACATGACGCTCAACCGACTGGGGGAGCGTGAATTCGGCGGCCATCATCGCGCGACTTTCCGGGAACAGGAAGCTACCGGCGGATGTGATGGCGGAGATCGTGGCCCGCACCGACGGCATTCCCTTGTTTGTGGAGGAGATGACGAAGGCGGTGCTGGAGGCCAAGGACGAAGGAGTTGCCCGGCGCACGGTTGCGGCGATTCCTTCCCCGGCCCTGGCGGTGCCTGCAAGCTTGCATGCGTCGCTGATGGCGCGACTCGACCGGCTCGGTCGCGCCAAAGAGGTCGCGCAGATCGGCGCGGCGATCGGAAGAGAATTTTCCCATGCGTTGCTTGCCTTGGTGGTACGCGAAACGGATGCCGAGCTTCAACTGGCGCTCGATCGCCTCATTCAGGCGGGTTTGCTGTTCCGGCACGGCACTCCACCGCATGCGAGCTATCTGTTCAAGCATGCCCTTGTACAGGACGCTGCCTATGGCATGTTGTTGCGCGAGCCAAGACGGGCGCTCCACTCCCGCATAGCCGCAGCCCTGGAAGATCAATTCGCCGAAACCACCGAGAACCAACCGGAGATTTTGGCGCGCCACTGCTCTGAGGCTGGGCTGATTGAGAAGGCCGCAAGCCTCTGGGGCAAAGCGGGACAGCGATCATTGGCGCGCTCGGCGTTAGCCGAAGGAGCAGCCCAACTTGCTCGCGCGCTTGCCGAGATTGTGGCTTTGCCTCCTACCCCCACGACGCGTCGCGAACAGATCATGCTTCAAGTCGCTCTTATAACTGCTCTGTTCCATACCAAAGGGTTTGCCGCGCCCGAAACGAAAGAGGCTGTGGAGGAGGCGCGTTTACTGATCGAGCAAGCCGAAGCGCTGGGAGAGCCCCCCGATCCGCTGCTCCTGTTCTCGGTCCTCTACGGCTTCTGGGCCACCCACTATGTGGCGTTCAATGGCGACGTGTTGCGGGAGCTTGCGGTTCAATTTTTGGGCCTTGCCGAAAAGCAAAAGGCGGTCGTGCCGTTGATGGTGGGACATCGCCTCATGGGTGCCACCCTGGTGTTTACTGGGAACGTCGCGGAAGGAAGGGCTCACTACGATCAAGCGATCGCACTTTACGATCCCGCCGAACATCGTCCACTGGCGTTGCGGTTTGGGCAAGACGTGGGGGTAACTATCCTGTCATTCCGGTCGCAAGCCCTCTGGTTTCTTGGTTATCCCGAGGCCGCGCATACGGATGCTGAGCACGCGCTCCAGGCCGCGCGCGAGATCGGTCACGCCGGTACGTTGATGTATGCGCTGTCCATTGCGCCCTTGACCCTTTTCTTGAGCGGCGACTACGGCCAAGCAAGCACGCTCGCCGAGAAAGTTATCGCGCTAGCGGATGAAAGAGGCGTCTTGTTTTGGAAAGCGTTGGGAACGATCAATCGAGGTTGCATATTGGCCATGACTGGCAGCTCCGCGGACGCAGTCCAAACCATTACCTCGGGGATATCTGGATGGCGGTCAACGGGAGCAACCGTTTGGATGCCGTTGTTTCTGTCATATTTGGCGAAAGCCCACGCAGCGCTTGACCAATTCGAGGACGCTTGGCGCTGCATTGACGGAGCGTTGACTGCGGTAGAGACAACCAAGGAAAGGTGGTACGAGGCGGATATCCACCGAACAGCAGGCGAGCTTGCGCTCTTGTCGCCGCAGCCGGACGCGACCAAAGCGGAGGTTTGTTTCGAGCGTGCGCTCGCCGTTGCCCGCAAGCAGAGGGCAAAATCCTGGGAACTGCGCGCGGCGATGAGCATGGCGCGGCTATGGCACAAGAAGGGCAAGCGGGAGCAGGCCCGTGATCTTCTCGCGCCGGTGTACGGCTGGTTCACGGAGGGCTTTCAGACGCTTGACCTGAAGGAGGCCAAGGCTCTGCTCGGTGAACTGCACGCCTGACAACCAATTTCGAAAACGCTCTCTCACCAATAGCTTTGAAATTGCGCTCTACTTTCTCGCTGCCTGCTCGGCTGCCTCGGGTGTCGTTGCGTTTTTTGCCAATCGGGCGGCCGGCGCACCAATTCGCCGACTGCGAGGAGTTGTAAACAAGCGCTAAACGACGCCAAGCCGATCCCTCGCCGGGCAGCTTCCGCTGCGATCAACCACGCCCGTGCAACCGGGGCCAATCACGATATTGGCTGGTCGTGGCGGCGCGCGCTCCGTCGGGTGGTGAGATTTCTCGCGGCCGTGGTCGCGAGGGAATGACGAGAGAATGAAGTGAGCGAGATGTGGTTGCCGCGTTCGCCGACACTCGTCGCCGTTGCCGAAAATCCGACGCGCAAATTTTGCGTCGGCATCCGCTTCTCGCCAGCGAATGCAATGTACGATCGGCACCAGTCAGCACGCCACACTCAGCGCCAGAATATTGCGCCTGCTGATATCAAACGCATCGTCCTACATAAGCATGGTCGCGACAGCCAATAACGTCGGCGTTACTCACGCGGCGCAACGGAACACGAGTTCGTCAACGCCAGCATGTCTCGCGCTGCGCTCAGCGCTGAATCATTGCTGTTGCGCTTCATTAATGCGCGCGCTGCGCACAAATCTCGCAGCGCGATGTTCCAGGCACCCTGTCGAACCGGAGTCCGAATGCGAGAAAGCCTTTAACTGCAGGGCTTACTTGAATCGTTGCGACGAGATCGCGACTCAAATGAAGGATCCGGTTGCTGGCATGTGGTTTGCAACACGCCCCCGGCAAACTCGACAGCCGTTTTATGAAGTTACGTCGGATCGTTCATTGACCGGCACCGGCTGCAGTCAACTGGAAGAAACTTGAATGAAGCATCTATCGAAAATACAACGCTGGCTCCCGGCTTCGGGATTGGTCGCATCGTTCGCCCTCGCGATCGCAAATCCGGGAATCGCGGTGGCGGCGGATCTCGCGGCGGATCTTCAGGCTCCCGATGTCCCTTATGTGAAAGCACCGCCATCAACTCCGTCGTCGAACATTCATGGCTTTTTCGACATGACGTTCGGGAACGACTATTCCACCCCCCGTGGCTTGCTGGTCACCAACACGGGATTGGCGCCGCAGGCGCTGGCCGGCCTCTCGTTCGATCTCTACAAGAATGCGAACAGCACGCTCAACCTGGTCTCCATCTATGGCGGCATTTGGAATGACCTCTGGACTGAACAGCACGATCCCAAGGTCGGTTCCTGGAATGAGTTTGACTGGTTCGTCGGCGCCAAGGTGGCTTTCCTGCGCGACTGGTCGGCGAGCGTCGAATACGTCGAGTTCCTGAGTCCGCCAGGTGCCTTCCTCACCGAACGCCATCTTAACGTAACGGTCGCCTACGACGATACGTCATGGGGCATGCCGATCGCGTTCAAGCCCTATGTCAGGTTCTGGGATGAGTTGGATGGCTCGCCGGATGTCGTTACCGGCGTCAGCGGGGGCAGCAGCGGCTCGTATTATTTCGAGTTCGGCATGGTGCCGACGTTGGACTTGAAGAAGTACGGTGCGAACGTCGTACTGACCGCGCCGACATGGGTCAGTGTCGGTCCGTCGTCGTACTGGAACCGCGGTATAACGGGCTGTGGTTTGGCCACGACGACATGCGCGTTGAGCAATGCCGGCGTTTTCTCGACCGGCCTGACCGCGACTGCGCCGCTGACATTCATGCCGGCAAGTTATGGCAATTGGTACGTCAAGGGCGGCTTCCAGTACTACAATCTCCTCAATGACAGTCTGAGGCTGGCGCAGACCTTCACCGGAACCGCCACCAGCTATGCCGACGCGCACAAGGATTATGCGCTCGGCTTCGTCGGGTTTGGATTCACATTCTAGGCGATCCCGCCCGGCGACCTTGGTTTCCGGGCGCTTCGTCGAAGGCAGGCATCCGATCCGTGGCTGCGATCAGGAAGCGCGGTTGGTAAAAGCCTGTGACCCGCCAAGGAGATGCGCCGCGATCGATGCGGCGCATTTTCCTTCAGACAAAGCCGGTTTCCGCGATTCAGAATGATGCGGAGATCAGCAGCATTGCCGCTGTGGTGGGTTGGCATGTGCGTCATTCATTATCAGTGGGCGAATGAGGCGGAGACTGCGCCCGGTTGATGTCGCCTCTGGCACTTTTGAGACATGCCGAATGACCCTGAGAATGTCTGCCAATCGGGAAAGACCGGAAGTGAGCGGCGCGCGGTCAAAGTGACGCGATTGACCCACGGGGACATGCGGTAGGGTGGCACGGCATCTATTGGGGAGGTTCTGGGCGGCCGATCTGTTGCTATTGAGCAGGGGAACTTGGTTCACTCCGAGAGCCAGCCTTCCGCGGACACGGCGGCTCGGAAGGTTCGCCAAGCCCGGATTTCGCCCACGTCTGACGCGCAAACGTTATCGAGCGCTTGTCTAGCTGCCTGCCAATGAGGTTTGGATCGATAGGAGAGCCGCAGGTGCGCCATGAATGAGTATGCGTCATCGGCGCTCCTGATCCGACTAGCGCCCGACTCCGGCTTCAATTTCATTGGGGTAAAGGACATTTGCGGTCCGGTGAGTTACCCAATTGAACGGTTGCCCATCATCTTATCATCCAAGTCGGCACGCCTCCCCGCCACATGATGAGCGGGTCGCCGTGCAATTTCAATACGTAAGGCGCGCCCTTTGGCTCAGGCCGCCTCAGGTGGCGGCATCTTTCACGACAGCCTTGACGAGGGGCCACGCGGCGCAGGGTCTTCCCCGCCCGTCAGATGTTCTTCGATGTTATCGGCGATCTCGTCGCAGACTGATGCCAACGCAAGCAGTTCGTGTTTGACGAAAGGATCGTCGGCCCGCTCGACAAGTTTCCGATACTCGGCCGCTTGATCCTGTAAATAGTTAAGCCAGTCATGGATGCCGAACACAGTACCCTTTAGCTTGGAGTCGAGGCAATCCATCTGGGCTCACTTAACATGTTAATCTCTTATGCAGGTGACATAGGAATTCGTTTCGTCAACACCACTCAATTGCGTGTTAGAAAAGCGGCCAACCCTTCAAACGGGCGTGATCGCACCGCGCCGCCAAGCGCCCGGTACGGATGACCATCTTTTAACTTATTGAAAACCCATCACCTCACGCGCGACCTTTAGGGTCATTGTACGAAATGAAACTGCCTGGAAGTTACTACGAACAGCGACCAGCATGATTGCGGTGACGCAACGACACGATGGGTATCGCTGCGCTCAGCCCATCCTGCGGGCTGGCGTCATTGCGAGTTTGGCACCGGCCTTGGCCGACCCTGCTGGATGAAACGGTAGGACGGTGAGATATTATAGTCCAGCCGTCGGCAAGGAGGTCGATATCTCCCTGGTGCGCAAGAGCCCGGTTGCGAGTTGGACCCGGGGCACGTGATGACCCTCACTGGCGCCAAGGGCGGTAGCGCCCTGGAGCACGCTTCCTAGGATTCTTTTATTCGGGTTCCCCACGCTGACGGTGCAGTTGTGGAGGAAGAAGCGATGGAGATCATGTACGAACGTGTTGCCGGTCTTGACGTCCACAAGGCGACGATTGTTGCGTGTGTGCGGCTCGGGACTGACCGCAAGGTGACGCGGGAATGCCGGACGTTTGACACGACGACGGACGGCTTGTTGGCGTTGTTGGCGTGGCTGGTTGAGTGTCACTGCAGCGACGTGGCGATGGAGGCCACCGGGGTCTATTGGATGCCGGTGTGGAAGATACTTGGCGAAGGCGACTTCACCCTGATCGTCGCCAATGCGGCGCACATCAAGAACGTTCCGGGCCGCAAGACCGACATGAACGATGCGATGTGGATTGCCGACCTTTTGGCCTGCGGGTTAATCAAGTCGAGCTTCGTTCCGGAAGAGGAGATGCAGGAACTCCGTTCGCTGCTGCGCACTCGCAAGCAATTGGGGCGCGAGCAGACACGGCATGTCCAGCGGATCCAGAAGACGCTCACGGAGGCCAACATCAAATTGGACTCGGTACTCTCCGACATCATGGGCGCCAGCGGGCGGCGGATAATTGAGGCGATGATTGAGGGCATGCGCAATCCGCGCCAGTTGGCGGCGTTGGCCAGCGTCCGGATCAAGGCGACGCCGAAGCAGTTGTATGATGCGCTGCACGGGCGACTGACGGATCATCACCGCTTTCTGCTGAAGCTTCATCTGCGACAGTGGGATGGTCTGGATGCAACGATCCGGGAAATCGATCTGGAGGTTGAGGCGCGGATCGCGCGCATGGACAAGGAGGTCAAGGACGGCACGGCCCCGTTTTGCGACTTGATCGGACTGCTGTGCACGATACCGGGGGTGAGCACTTTGTCGGCGAGGACGATCTTGTCGGAAATCGGTCGCGACATGAGCCGGTTCCCGACCGCCGGGCACCTCGTCTCTTGGGCCGGCCTCTGTCCCGGTCAGAACGAAAGCGCCGGCAAGCGGAAACCGGCGCGGCTGCGCAAGGGGGCGCCATGGCTGAAGACAATGCTGGTCCAATGCGCATGGGCAGCCAAGCGGAAGAAGGACAGCTATTACAAAGTCCAATTCTTCCGACTGCAAAGCAGGCGCGGACCGCAGAAAGCCATCTGTGCCGTCGCCGCCTCGATCCTCACGGCGATCTACCACATTCTCAGAGACGGAACCGAACACCGCGACCTCGGCGCGGACCACTTCAATCGACGCTCCACCGAAGGCCAAACCAGGCGCCTTGTTCATCAACTCGCCAAACTTGGATTCGAGGTTCATCTTCATCGTACTGCCGAAGCCGCTTGACCTGGCAGCTTGCCACGTCGCAGTTTCTTCCTAGGAGCACTTGCGACGACTCGTCCCCCGTAGCCGTTTGGCGAAGGCGGAAGCATCCAGGGCGGCACGTGATGCGTTGGATTGCTTCGCGTCGCTCACAATGACGATGTGAGAAGGACCGGCATTATTTCTGATTTTCAGAAATTATCCTTGATTCTCCACCCAAATCACCAGCTTATTCTCGCCATCCCGTCCCGAGAGAGGGGGCGTTGGCCATCGTCACTGACGTTGGGGCGGGGAGCGATGGACGCCGATGCGCTTTTGACGAACAGCGCGTGAGGCGGACGGCGAAATCGTGTGGTCCTGACGCCCCGATGGCTGGTGTCAAGTTCTCGAGAAGCTCACGCTTCTTGGGGGCGACGGTGACAAGCAAGCCTGGTCTCACCGGGGAGAGCACGGAATAAGTCGTAAAACCATTGCGCAGGGAAGGCCGGACTGCTTCCGCTGAACCTGTATGCTCATGTGCGTTTTTTTATCTACCTGTGCACATGAGACCGCGGGTGCGGCGCGCACCCGGTCTTCCCTGCGTCCCTCTTGGGATCGCCCTGCGTTCCCTCTCACTTTTGGGGGCCGATGAATTTGCAAACCTCGGGCGCCGTGTGCCGCGAGATCGTGGAAGTGTGGGCGTTTTGTTCACCCTCCCCTGGAGGGCCCTGGAGGGGGAGGGTCGCTCGCGCAGCGAGCGGGGTGGGGTGGAGTGAGTTGGAGTGGAAACGCCTCGCGCAATTACGTCGCCACCCCACCCCGGTTCGCATCTTACGATGCGACCCGACCCTCCCCCTCCAGGGGAGGGTGAAAGAAGTGCCGCGAGTGTGCCGTCATTTGCGGGATAGAGCGTGGAGCCGACTGGAATGGACAATCGCTTTGTAATGACGGTCCAAACCACCCCCTCCGTTAACCCTTTGCTAACTATACACCCGGCAAGAATTGCCCAGTGAAGTCGAGTGTCGTCAGCCGCGTAAAACGGGAGTTCCCGTGGACGCCAGTGCGGTGCCTCACTTTCGAAACGGCGGCCCTTCGGCCGCTGCGCAGACGTTTGGCGGCCGCGGCCGTCAGACGCGGGGGGAGGCTGCGATCATGGCTGACGTCACGGCAGGTTCGGGCGCAGGCGCGCCCGGGACCAGGCTTCCCAGCCTGAGCGAGATCGGCAACATCCTCAAGCGCGGCGACCTCGCGCTGGCGTTCGGCATCCTCACCATCCTGGTGGTGCTGATCATGCCGCTGCCTTCGGTCGTGCTCGACCTCTTTCTGGCAATCTCGATCACGCTGTCGATCCTGATCCTGATGACGTCGCTGTTCATCCAGGCGCCGCTGGAATTCTCGTCGTTCCCGACCATCCTGCTGATTTCGACCATGTTGCGGCTGTCGCTCAACCTCGCCTCGACACGGCTGATCCTGTCGCGCGGCCATGAGGGCACCGACGCCGCCGGCCACGTCATCCAGGCGTTCGGCAATTTCGTGATGGGCGGTAATTTCGTGATCGGAATTATCGTGTTCGCGATTCTGGTGATCGTGAACTTCGTCGTCATCACCAAGGGTTCGGGACGTATCGCCGAAGTCGCGGCACGCTTTCACCTGGACGCCATGCCGGGCAAGCAGATGGCGATCGACGCCGATCTCGGCGCAGGCCTGATCGACGAGAAGGTCGCCAAGGAACGCCGCAAGGCGCTGGAAGACGAAAGCGGCTTCTTCGGCGCGATGGACGGTGCCTCGAAATTCGTCCGCGGCGACGCGGTCGCCGGCCTCCTGGTGGTGTTCATCAACATCATCGGCGGCATCATCATCGGCGTCGCCCAGCAGGGCCTCGGCTTCTCCGAAGCCGCCCAAACCTACACGCTGCTGACGGTCGGCGACGGCCTCGTGACCCAGATCCCCGCGCTGATCGTCTCCACCGCGGCGGGCCTCCTGGTCTCGAAAGCCGGCGTCAGCGGCGCCGCCGACAAGGCACTGATGAAACAGCTCTCCGGCTATCCGCAGGCGGCAGGCATGTCGGCCGGCGTGATGCTGGTGCTGGCGATGCTGCCGGGGATTCCGATGCTGCCGTTCCTGGCGCTTGGCACCGGCGCGGCGTGGTTGGCGATCTCGGCGCGCAAGAATAATCGCACCGCCAAGGCGACCGCGGCGAAGGCAGCCTCAGCCCCCGCCGATGCCGCCAAGGCTGCCGCGGCGGCGGAAGAGCCGATCGCCACCGCACTGAAGATCGACGACCTCAAGATCGAACTCGGCTACGCGCTGCTGCCGCTGGTCAACGGCCCCGACGGCACCGACCGGCTCACCGAGCAGATCAAGGCGCTACGCCGCTCGCTTGCGATCGAGATGGGTTTCGTGATGCCGGCGGTGCGCATCCTCGACAACGTCCAGCTCGAAGCCAACACCTACATCATCAAGATCAAGGAAGTGGATGCCGGCACCGGCCGGATCTGGCCGAACTCGTTCATGGTGATGGACCCCGGCGGAAGCCAGGTCGGGCTGCCCGGCATTCACACCACCGAGCCGACCTTCGGGCTGCCCGCGACCTGGGTCGATGCCAGCCTGAAGGAGGAAGCCTCGCTGAAGGGCTATACGGTGGTCGATGCCGCGACCGTGCTGTCGACCCATCTGACCGAACTGCTGAAGAACAACATGTCGGACCTGTTGTCCTATGGCGAGGTGCAGAAGCTGCTGAAGGACCTGCCGAAGGAGCAAGGCGAACTGATCAAGGACATCGTGCCGAGCCTGGTCACGATCTCCGGGATTCAACGCGTCCTTCAATTGCTGTTGTCCGAGCGCATCTCGATCCGCGACCTCTCGACCATCCTCGAAGGCGTCGCCGATGCGCTGGCGTTCTCGCGCAACCCGGCGACCATGGTCGAACACGTTCGCGCCCGGCTGGCGCGGCAGATCTGCGCGCAGAACACCTCGCATAACGGTTATTTGCCGCTGATCGCGCTGTCGGCGAAATGGGAACAGATCTTCGCCGAGTCGCTGATCGGACAGGGCGAGGAACGCAGCCTGGCGATGCAGCCGTCCAAACTGTCGGAGTTCATGACCGCGGTGCGGGATGCCTTCGAGCGCGCCGCGCGCGAGGGCGAGGCGCCGGTGCTCGTGACGTCGGCCTCGATCCGTCCGTTCGTGCGCTCGCTGGTGGAACGCTTCAGGTCACAAACCACGGTGCTGTCGCAGGCCGAAATCCATCCGCGCGCCCGGCTCAAGACGGTGGGGAGCGTGTAGCTGTCCGGAGCCGTGCCGGCCGGTGGCACGTAATTTGGCCGCGGCCGCGGTCACGCGTGCCTGATTGGAACCAGCGGGTGTCAAGCGCGAGGCGGCCCTCATTCGAGGTCGGTCTTCCAGCTCAGCCGAAGCACCTGCGGGGATTGTGCCTTTTAGCCACAGGCAAATTATTTGTTGCCAGGGCGCTTTGCGCCCATTGAGACGGCCTTAACTCAAATAGACGATTAACATATTGTAATAGTTACCAGATCGCCGACTTCTGCTAGTTAGCCCCTTGCGATGATCGCGGCCGTTCACGTATTATCACGGCCTTGTGATCGCATCTTATGGACCCGAAAGCAAATCCCCACGTTTGTTGACATGCGATGTTGAACCTGCCTGCGGACGGACAACACCAATTCGCAAAGAGGCAGCTAGGCGTCAGGAGGCTTGGATGAACCATTCGATCTACAGCGCCGACCGCTCGACCCACATCAAGATCGTGGTGGTGGCGCTTGTTGCGGGTATCGCAGTGGCGGGTTTCGGCATCTCGGCCCGCAATACGGATGATGGCTACACCCAGACCGCGCGCGTCGTGAAGGCCGGCAAAGCCGTGACCATCACCAGTTCGGATGCGGCGGTGGTCCGCTAACCCAAAGGAATTCGTGAATTCACGCGGCTCTTTACCAGCCCCCCAAAGTCGCCACGTGAGTATGTAGAAGACCCCAAAACTACCCCCCAAGTTGACTACCGAAAACGCCCGCTCCCCACGGGCGTTTTCTTTTTTGGGTGCAAGGGATTATTGAGCTTCAGTGCGCGGGCGCGGCCGGCGGTACGGTCTCGACCAGCTTGCCGGTGAAAACCGGCGTCGAATGCGGATTGCCGTCGGGCGATCCGCCCGCCTGCTCGACCGTGATCGCATAGGTTGCAGCGTTGATGGTGTCGGCGTCGTAGGACGACAGCACCGGGCGCGCGGTGAAGTCGCCGTTGCCGATCACGCCCAGCGATCGCGGCTTGGGCAATTTGTCGGAGATCAGCCAAAGCTCGAAACTCTTGCCGGCTTCGGGCACCGCGTCGACCTTGCGAATGGTAAAATTCTTGGTCGCTCCGTCGACGGTCAGAATGAAGGCCGGCCCGCCGCCCTGGTTCTGCATCACTGCGACATATTGCGCCGATGCTGCGACCGCTGCCGCGGGCGTCTTGACCTCGACGAGTTGCGTCCGCGGCTTCGGACGCAGGCCGTCTGGCACGAGATCCGGCTGATAGAGTCCGATCGTGAACAGCGCCACCAGCGCCGCCGCGATCGCACTCATTGCGGTCGCGACCGCGCGCCAGCGCCGCACCCGGCCGGACAGCAGGACCACGTTGGCATGGTCGACCGCGATTTGAGACGCCGAGACGTCCGGCTGAGCGGTTTCCGGAACGAGCGCCGCTTCCGGAAACACCAGCGGCGCCTGCGCGCCGGAATGGCCGACCGCGGCCTTGATGTTCTCCCAGACGATCGGTCGCGGCTCGACCAATCCGACCATCTGGTTCAGCACGCCGAACTTCTGCTCCCACGCATCGACCATCGCCGTGAAGTCCTTGTCGACGGACATCATGGTCTCGACCTGCGCGCGCTCCTCGGCATCAAGCGTACCGAGAGCGTATTCCGCGGCAAGCGCGATATGGTCTTCGCTGTAAGCCATTATCTAAAGTCCAAACCTCCTCTAAAGTCCAAACTTCTTCTAAAGTCCGGGACTCCTCTAAAGTCCGAGACACTCCCTGATGTCCATCATGCTGCGGCGCAGCCAAGTCTTCACCGTGTTCACCGGCGTCGCGAACTTGGTCGCCAGTTGCTCTCGGCTCCAGCCGTTGTAGTAGGCCAGCAGCACGAGCTTCTGCCGGTCCGGCTCCAGCCGCCCGACGCACTCCAGCAAGCGTTTCAGCTCTTCGCTCATTTCCCGGCGCGCCAGCGGATCCGGAGTGTCCGCCGCCACTTCCATAGCCGCCGGCTCCTCTTCGATCGAGACTTCACCTCGCTTGCGTACGACGTCGATGGCACGGTTTCGGGCAATAGACGCCATCCACGTGATCGGCGACGACAGGCCTGGATTGAACTGCCCGGCGCTATTCCAGATCTTGACGTAGGCCTCCTGGATAACCTCCTCGGCGAGATCCTGTCTGCGCAAGATACGAAGCACCACGCCGAAGAGTTTCGAGCGCGTGGCGGCATAAAGCCGCTCAAAGGCGGCCTCGTCCCCCTTCGCCACCGCGGCAATCAGCCAGACCAGTTCAGCCGGCGTCAGCATTCAGCGTCCTCTGAGAATTCGCGATGCCCCCATCGCTTCGGTCGATCGCGGCGGAATCCTGTCCATGTGCCTGTCTATCATAGCTTGCGTCGAATAGGTCCACGTCGATCGCCGGCCCTGTGGACAGCCAAACGCATTATGCATTGACGCCGCGATCGGCGAGCAGACGTTCGGTGGCGGCGACCAGGACGCAAGTGGCAAACGCGTCGACCGCCGCACGAACCTCATCCGCCGGCGGGAACGACGGAGCGATGCGGATGTTGCGGTCCCGCGGGTCACGGCCGAGAGGAAAGGTGCGCCCCGCCGCCACAACTTCGATGCCGGCTGCCTTGGCCAGCGCCACGGTGCGCTGGGCGCAGTGGTCGAGCACATCGAGGCTGACGAAATAACCGCCGCGCGGCTGGGTCCAGACCGCTACCCCGGTGCCGCCGAGCCGGGCCTCGAACACATCCTGCACGGCGGCGAATTTCGGCTCGAGCAGACGGCGATGCTGTTCCATATGCGCGGCGATGCCGGCATCATTGCGCAGCACCCGTACATGACGCATCTGATTGAGCTTGTCGGGCCCGATCGTGCGCGTCGACTGACGCGAGACGAACCAGCGCATATTGGCTGGCGACGTCGCCAGCATGCCGAGACCGGCTTGCGCGAATGTGATCTTCGAGGTCGAGCCGAACACGATGGCCCGGTCTGGATTGCCGGCGACGGCGCAGGCTTCAAGCACATTATCGAGTTGGTCGGGCGTATCGGTCAGGTGATGAACCGCATAGGCGTTGTCCCAGAACAGCCGGAAGTCGTCGGCCGTGCGCATCCGCGCCAGCCGGGCAACGGTCTCGGACGAATAGGTCTCCGCGGTCGGATTGCTGTATTTGGGAACGCACCACATGCCCTTGACCTGGGGATCGGCAGCCAGCCGCTCGACCTCATCCATGTCAGGGCCGGCACCCGTCAACGACACCGGAATCATCTCGATGCCGTATTGCTCGCAGAGCTGAAAATGGCGGTCGTAGCCCGGCGACGGACACAGAAACCGGATCGGACGCTGGTCGCGCCAGGGCACCGCGCCGTCGCGCGCGCCGGTGAGCAGCGCATAGACGATCACGTCGTGCATCAGCGCCAGACTCGAATTATTGGCGACCAGCACCTGCTCGGGCGGCGCGCCGAGCATCGGCGCAAATAGCCGGCGCGCCTCGATCAGGCCTTGCGGGCTGCCGTAATAGTTCCGGCAATCATTGCCGTCCTCGGCTCGGCATTGTTCGGGCGTGCTGACCGCTGTCAGCAGTTGGTCGGCGAGCGCCACCTGATCGGTCGCGGGCTTGCCGCGCGCCAGATTGTATGGCGTCGCGCGCGCCTTGATCGCTTCGTAACGGGCGCGTTCGCGGTCCCGAAATTGGCGGAGCGCCGCGGTCGACAAGCCTGCCAATTCGCCGGATCCGGCGCTTGCCGCGCCATCAGACATGGTCATTTCGACGTCCTGTTCACATCGCTCGAGCGGTCGCTCAAATCGACGTGTCTTACCCCATGACGGTTGGCCTGTGGACAGCAAAAAAAATAAAAACCCGGACCTCGCGGCCCGGGCTCTCATGTTGTTGCGATTAGCTGACGATAAGGAAAAACCTCAGGCGACCGCCCCGATGCGCGAGCGCATCAGCCCGATCGAGTCGAGATCGGCCTGCTCGCGGGCGTTCTCCTCCGCGCGTTCACGCGCCTGGTCGCGCTCGTCCAGCAGTTCGACTTTCTTGAGCTCCTCGAAAGCTTCCGCCAGCAGGCTCTTGGCGTCCTCGAGCTGGATACGCAGCTCGTCGGCGGACCTAGTCAGATTTTCCCGACGCTGGATCGCCGCCTTGGCATAGGTCGGATAGGCGAAATGCGTAGGATCGTTGATTCCGGCGCGTTCCTGCTCGGTCTGGATTTCGCGTTCGAGGTCGACCGACATCCGCTGGAAATCGGCGATCATGCCCTCAATCTGGGCGACCCTTCGACGCTTCTCATCGACCTGAAATTTCTTCAGGCGGATTAGCGTTTCACGTGACTTCATCGACTCATACTCCCCAGAAGTCCCAATTTGAACGCGGGACAAAACCGGCATCCCTCAGGGGCCCCACCGGCATCTCGATTGTGTAGTGGAGATGATGATGGCCTGACAAAGTTAGCGTTCCGTTTCCAAACTTCCGAGGATTTTCTCTAGTTTCCGGTAACCATCGTTAAGGCTAGCCACCTCGTCCTTGCCCTGGCGCAGAAACCCCTCGAGCGGGTCATGCAGCCGAATCGCCTCGTCCACCTCGGGACTGGAACCCGCCCGGTAGGCCCCGAGCCGGATCAGTTCCTCCATATCGGCATAGGTGGCCATCACCTGGCGCCCGCGCATGATGGTCGGCAGATAGGCCGGATCGGCCGATTTCGGCATGGTGCGGGACACCGATCTGAGAATGTTGATCGCCGGAAAACGTCCGCGCTCGGCGATCGCCCGCTCCATCACGATGTGGCCGTCCAGGATGCCGCGGACCGCGTCGGCGATCGGCTCGTTGTGGTCGTCGCCGTCCACCAGCACGGTGAAGATCGCGGTGATACTGCCGGCGTCAATTCCGGGACCGGCGCGCTCAAGCAGCTTCGGCAATTCGGTGAACACGGTCGGCGTATAGCCCTTGGCGGTCGGCGGCTCGCCCGCCGACAGCCCGATTTCGCGCTGTGCCATCGCAAAACGCGTGACCGAATCCATCAGGCACAGCACCGATTTGCCTTCGTCGCGAAAGTATTCGGCGATCGCCAGGGTCAGATAGGCCGCCTGCCGCCGCATCAAAGCGGGCTCGTCCGAGGTCGCCACCACCACCACGGAGCGCTTCAGGCCGGCATCGCCGAGGTCGTCCTGCAGGAATTCCTGCACCTCGCGACCGCGTTCACCGACGAGACCAATGACCGTGATATCGGCATCGACGTTGCGCGCCAGCATCGACAACAACACCGACTTGCCGACGCCGGAGCCGGCGAAGATACCCATGCGCTGGCCCCGGCAACAGGTCAGAAACGTATTGAGTGCTCGCACGCCGAGATCGAGCGGCGCGCCGACGCGCTTGCGCGAATGCGCCGGTGGCGGCGAATTCCGGAACGGCATCGGCGAGGCGCCCTGCGGCAATGGCCCTTTGCCGTCGATCGGCTCCCCCATCGCGTTGATGACGCGGCCGAGCCACGACGGCGACGGCCGCACCTGGCTTGCGGCATTGGCGATGACGGCACGGCAACCACGCCGGACCCCATCGAGGCCGGCGAACGGCATCACCACGGCGTTGTCGCCGGTGAAGCCGATCACCTCGCACGGGATAAAACGGTTGCCTCCGGTCTCGATCACGATACGGGCGCCCACCGACATGGCGTGGATCGGACCCGCGATCTCGACCATCAAGCCGCGAACGCCGACCACGCGGCCATAAATATTGACGCCGTCGATCTCGTCGATCTGCTGGGCGAGCGCCTTCATTGCGAAAACCTTAAGTTTCCACGCTTTGAAACCCGACCCTTAACCTGGTGTTTACCCGCATCGTTAATCATTGCGTCACTGTCTTTGGTGACTGAGAGCGCTCGACCGTCAGAAAGAAGGTTGAGTTGCGGGAGTCGGTTAGGCCCGCCTCTTAATGTGGAATCTTAGCGAGAACGGACACAAAAAGCTGCTTCGAAGCAATATCTTAGGGCGATTCGAAAAAAATTGCACCGTAAGAGCTTGCACATACGAAACAGATTTTGTTAACCATATGTCGTCAGGATCCGAATCAGTTGTTCAAAGGCGTTTTGAGTGCCGCAAGTGCGGCCGACCTGACGCCCGGGGCGGCGACTATAGGGGACTGGCATGCGCGTATTGCTGATAGAAGATGATAGCGCCGTCGCGCAGTCGATTGAGCTGATGCTCAAATCCGAGAGTTTTAACGTCTATACGACGGACCTCGGGGAAGAAGGCGTCGATCTCGGTAAACTTTACGACTACGACATTATCCTGCTCGACCTCAATTTGCCTGACATGTCGGGTTACGACGTGCTCAAGCAGCTTCGCGTGTCGAAGATCAAAACACCGATTCTGATCCTCTCCGGCCTCGCCGGCATCGAGGACAAGGTCAAGGGTCTCGGCGTCGGCGCCGACGACTATATGACCAAGCCATTCCACAAAGACGAACTGGTCGCCCGCATCCATGCGATCGTGCGCCGCTCCAAGGGCCACGCCCAGTCGGTGATCCAGACCGGCGACCTCGTGGTCAATCTCGACACCAAGACGGTCGAGGTCGGCGGCCAGCGCGTGCATCTGACGGGCAAGGAATACCAGATGCTGGAGCTGCTCAGCCTGCGCAAGGGCACCACGCTGACCAAGGAAATGTTCCTCAACCATCTCTATGGCGGCATGGACGAGCCGGAGCTGAAGATCATCGACGTCTTCATCTGCAAGCTGCGCAAGAAGCTCGCCAACGCCTCCGAAGGCCGCAATTTCATCGAAACGGTCTGGGGCCGCGGCTATGTGCTGCGCGAGCCGCACGAGGTCGAAGAGCGCATTCCCGCCTGACCGCAAGTCTCCAGCGAGCCGAAACCCTCGCTCCTCCCGACTGAACCCCGCCGCGAATGGCGGGGTTTTTGTTTTGGGGCAAGGTTTTGTTTTGGGGATTGAACGGCCAAGACCTGTGCACCCACAGACGGAATGTGCCACCGTGCAGCTGAAAATTGGGTGGGGCGCTTTCAGATGATCCTGCAATCCCTGGCCGGGCTGCCGGCGTTTCTGGTCTATTTCTGTACCGGCATCGTTGCCGTGATGGCCTATTTGTTCATCTATACCCGCGTCACGCCGCACAATGAGTTCCAGCTGATCCGCGACAACGACCCGGCAGCCGCCATCGCGCTGGGCCTGAGCCTGCTCGGCTTCGTGCTGCCGGTGGTCAGCGCCATCGCCCATTCCGCCAATGTGCTGGATTGCCTGATCTGGAGCGCGATCGCGCTGATCGTCCAGGTCGTGGTCTATTTCATCGTCAAGATCCCGGTGCCGAACCTGTCGGCGCGCATCGCGGCCGGCGAAATGGCGTCGGCGATCTGGCTCGGGCTGTCGTCGCTGGCGGCGGGCGCACTCAACGCGGCCGCGATGATCACCTGATCATGGAACGCAGGCCAAACAGGGAATTTGGCAAGCGTGGCCCGATCGCGCCGCAACCGGCGGTGCCGCCGAAGCGCTCCGGCCATGTGGCATTGCTGCTGATGGGCACCTTCGCGGTCGGCGGCGGCGCCTATGCGCTGATGCCGCACCGGAACTGCCCGCCCTCCTCGCCGGGAATGGCGGCGCCGACGGTATCGCAAACCGGCACCGACTGCTCGCAACGCGGAACTTCGTGGGGCGGCGGCCACGGATATTCGTCACGCAGCTACTTCTTCGGCAGCGATTCCACCTCAAGCCATTCAGCGTCGGGCGGTTCGTCCGATGCGGGTTCGGGCGGCGTGACCCGCGGTGGATTTGGCTCGTTCGCCCACGCGATCTCGGCGCATTTTTCCGGCGGCGGCTAGTGGATGGCGCGCATTTTGCTCCTGTCGGACCAACCGGCTTCGGACGGTCTTCGCTTCT
The DNA here is from genome assembly GCA_963755895.1 of uncultured Alphaproteobacteria bacterium. Classification (GTDB taxonomy): domain Bacteria; phylum Pseudomonadota; class Alphaproteobacteria; order Rhizobiales; family Xanthobacteraceae; genus Bradyrhizobium. Next base: position 153,945 of record CAVWMD010000009.1, on the reverse strand, counting down.
TGGGCTGGTTTAGCCTATCATGGCCAGCGATCATGAGTTGCACTGACCTCGCCTTGACCCGGCGCGGCGGATGACGGACGGCTTGCGCTGGGCCGCTTTATGCCCATGCTTATCGCTTGAGCCCCCAAGGGCTGTGTGACACTGTGCTGCGCAACCCCGGGGGGCCGGAGTTTACATGACCATCACCTGCCGCGTCCTGATGCTCTATCCGAAGTTCGTTCCGAACTCGTTTTGGAACTATACCGAAGCCTGCAAACTGGTTGGCGCGAAATATCCGGCTGCTCCGCTCGGCTTGATCACGGTCGCCGCCATGCTGCCGAGCGATTGGGACGTCCGGCTGGTCGATCGCAACACCCAGGCTTTGAGCGATGCGGACCTCGACTGGGCCGATCTCGTGATGATCGGGGGAATGCTCAACCAGCAGCCTGACTTCATTCACCTGATCGATCTTGCCCATCGCAGCGGCAAGCCGGTGTGTGTCGGCGGCCCCGATGTATCGTCGAGCCCGCATCTTTACGCCGATGCGGACTTCCAGGTGATCGGCGAGGCCGAGGAAATCATTTCGGAATTCATATCGGCCTGGCAGCGGGGCGAACGCAAGGGCGTGTTCACCGCCGAGAAATTCAAGGCCGACGTCACGCGGAGCCCGATGCCGCGTTACGATCTGATCAGGTTCGAGGACTATCTCTTCATCGGCGTGCAGTTTTCGCGCGGCTGCCCGTTCACCTGTGAGTTCTGCGACATCATCGAGCTCTATGGCCGCGTGCCGCGCACCAAGACCAACGACCAGATTCTCGCCGAACTGCAAACGCTTTACGATCACGGCTATCGCGGGCATGTCGATTTTGTCGACGACAACTTCATCGGCAACAAGAAAAATCTGCGAACGCTGCTGCCGCGGCTCAAGACATGGCTGGAAGAGCACGATTATCCGTTCGAGTTCTCGACCGAAGCCTCGGTGAATATCGCCGATGACGACCAGCTGTTGCAGGCGATGAAGGATACCAATTTCTTCGGGATTTTCGTTGGCATCGAGAGCCCGGATCCCGAGACGCTGGTGCAGATGAAGAAGAAGCAGAACACCAAGCGCAACATCGCCGAGTGCATCCACAAGATCTACAGCTACGGCATGTTCGTGACGGCCGGTTTCATCGTTGGCTTCGACACTGAGAAGGTCTCGATGGGACAGGCGATGATTGACTTTATCGAGGAGACAAACATTCCGGTCTGCATGGTCGGACTGCTCTATGCACTGCCCGGGACACAGCTGACGCGGCGGCTTGCCAAGGAAGGCCGACTGCATGAGGGCCATGACGTCATGAAAGTCGAGCAGGCTGGCGACCAATGCACGCTCGGCTGCAATTTCGACACCAAGCGTCCGCTTCGTGACATCCTGGTGGATTACAAGGCTGTCCTCGAGCAGGTGTACAGCCCGGCGGCCTATGCGGGACGGCTGACACGGCTCGCCGCCATGCTCGACCGTTCGGGCCGCCGCCACCAGTTGCCGAAGGGCGACATACGAGAGAAGCTTGACGGCCTGGATGTCGTACACGGCATCATGCGAGCGCTGCCGGAGGCTCGCGAGCCGTTCTGGACGGCGTTCGTCAAGGTGGCCAAGACCAATCCAAGTGCCGTGCGCTACATCGTCATGCTGATGGCGCTGTACACCCACCTCGGACCGTTCTCGAAATACGTAGCCGGCGAGGTCGATCGCCGCATTGCCGAACTCGACGAAGCAAATCTTGTGTCTGGCGGCGCGCTGCGCGGTCCCGCGCATGTTTTGGCGCATGACTCCGAGACCTTGATTCGGGGACTTGCTTGATTGGAAGGCTTGCTTGGTTGGAAGACTTGCCTGATCGCGGCGCGCGTGCCTGAATGGTGCCGGCCAATTTCTCCCTTACAGACTTCTCCCTTACAGCTTTGGGCCGCACCATGAAGCGCTCGCGCCGTGTCGTTCTGACGATGATGGGGTCCACGGTGGTCGGCGCGGTATCGGCGGGGTTTGTGCCGCGAACCGGCTGCGGTCCCGGCTTGACCGCGGAGCCTGGACCGAGCGGCAGACCGTATTGCCGGCCAATATCCCGCGGCTTCGGAGGCACGCCGCATCGCTTGCACGGCCACGGCCACGGCCATGCCCATGGCGGCGGCTAGCCACCGTCGATGCAGCGCATCGTTTGCCCTGAAAGAGACGACTGGCGCGTCACCGCCGAAGCCTGCGGATTTGATTTTCATACCATCGACGGCGAGCGCTATTGGGATGAACGCGCGTACTATGCGTTCACGCCGGATGAGATCGAGCGACAGATCGAAACGCCCACCGGCGACATCGACGCGATGTGCCTCGAACTCGTCGGCCGCGCCGTCGACAACGAAAAATATCTGCAGCGGTTGAGGATACCGGAAGCCTTCTGGCCACTGATCTCGGAAAGCTGGCACCGCGACGATCCAAGCCTTTATGGCCGGCTCGACTTCAGTTTCGAGCGGACACGGCCCGGCAAAGCTTCTGGAATACAACGCCGATACGCCGACCTCGATCTTCGAGGCGGCGGTATTCCAGTGGACCTGGCTCGAGCAGGCGATCGAGCGCCACATCATTCCGGCCCGCGCCGACCAGTTCAATTCGATCCATGAGCGCCTGATCGAGGCGTGGAAGAAACTCGCCGGCAGCCGCCACCTTCATCTCGCCGGCATGACGGCAAACCTCGAGGATGCCGGCACGCTGGCCTATCTCGAAGACACCGCCCGGCAAGCCGGCCTGCCCACGACACTGATCGACATCGAGGAGATCGGGCTCACCGATGACGGGCTTTTTGTCGATCTCGACAACCGGCCTATCGAGCTGTCGTTCAAGCTCTATCCCTGGGAATGGATGTTTCACGATGCGTTCGGCGCAGAACTTGGCAAGACGCAGACCCGCTGGGTCGAGCCGCCGTGGAAGAGCCTTCTGTCCAACAAGGGCATGTTGCCGCTGTTGTGGGAGATGTTTCCCGGTCACCCCAATCTGCTGCCGGCGTATTTCGAGGACGACCCGAACGCCGCCCAGCTCGGCGCGTCGTTTGTGCGCAAGCCGCTATATTCGCGCGAGGGCGCCAACGTCGCGCTGGTCAGCGCCGGGGTAACGCTGGTGGAGCAGGAAGGCCCATACGGCGCTGAAGGATTTATCCGCCAGGCGCTGGCGCCGCTGCCGGAATTCTCCGGCCAGTATCCCGTGATTGGAAGCTGGCTGGTCGACCACGCTCCTTGCGGCCTGTCGATCCGCGAGGACGAGAATCCGATCACCGGCAATACCTCGCGGTTTTTGCCGCACGCGATTTTGTGAGAGGAGTATCGTCCTTGCGAACGTGCGCGGGGACGACAACCTTGCGGAAAGGCGCGTTCGTCCTCGAAGAACGATGTCCATATTCACATTTCAAACAGCCGGAACGCGACATTCCAACACCGTCATTGCGAGCCAACGGGTCCGGCCTTCGGCCGGCCCGATGACAGGCTCCGCGAAGCAATCCATGCAATAGCAAAGAAAGTAAGAGTGGATTGCTTCGTCGCAAGCGCTCCTCGCAATGACGTTGCTACACACACCGCCGTCATACCCGCGAAGGCGGGTATCTAGTACGCCGCGACTTTTCCGTTCCATCACCGACGCCTTGGAATACTGGATCGTCCACTTCGCGGACGATGACGAACATCTGCGTTCTCGCGACACGCAGCGCCCGAGTTTTGCAAATTCATTTCGCCCAAATAAGAGAGGGCGCAGGGAAGACCGGGCGCGCGCTGCACCCGCGGTCTCATGTGCCAAGATACAGATAGCAAAACGCACATGAGCATACAGGTTCAGCGGAAGCAGCCCGGCCTTCCCTGCGCAATGGTTTTACAGCTTATTCCGTGCTCTCCCCGGCGAGACCAGGGCTTGTTTGTCACCGTCGCCAGCGTGATGCGAAAGTATCACCGCCGACTTGACACCTGCCATTGGGGCGTCAGGACCACACGACTTTGCCGTACGCTTCACGCGCTGTTCGTCAAAAGCGCATCGGCGTCCATCGCTCCCCGCCCCAACGTCAGTGACGATGGCCAACGCCCCCTCTCTCGGGACGGGATAGCGGAAATAAGCAGGTGATTTGGGTCAGAGTCAAGGATAATTTCGGAAAATCAGAAAATACCGGGGCGACCCGGATGGGTGGAGCGAAGCGATACCCATCAAATTGCATCGCGCAAGTGATGGGTTTCGTGAAGAGCTCAACCCATCGACGCCACGGCGCCGACGCTCTACCGCGCAGCAACCAGCCGCAACGCCGGCGGCATCGCGGAGCCCGCACCGGCATGCGCGGTTCGCGCGCTGCTCGCCACGTAAAGCCCACGCCGGTCCGGATAGGGCTTGAAGGCGTCGGTCAGCCCGACCACGGTTTCCGCGGCGCCGAGCATCAGGAAGCCATCGGGCTCGAGGCGCTTGGCGAGGCGGCCAAACACGTTGGTCTTGGTGTTCTGATCGAAATAGATCAGCACGTTGCGGCAGAAAATCACGTCGAAGCCGCCGAGCTGGGAAAAATCCTGCAGCAGGTTGAGTTGCTTGAACTGGACCATGGCGCGGACATCGGCATTGAGCTGCCACAGCTCACCCACTTGCGTGAAGTGCTTGACCAGCAACTGAATCGGCAAGCCGCGCTGAACCTCGAACTGGCTGAACAGACCGGCCCGAGATTTTTCCAGCACGCCCTGCGACAGATCGGTCGCGACAATCTCGACGCGCCAGCCCGCCAGCGTTGAGCCGAGTTCCTTCAGGCACATCGCGATCGAATACGGCTCCTGCCCAGTGGAGGACGCCGCGCACCAGATCCGCAACGACCGGCGGCTCGCGCGTGCGCGCTGCAATTCCGGCAGCACCGTCGCCTTCAGATGATCGAACGGAACCTTGTCGCGGAAAAAGAACGTCTCGTTGGTGGTCATTGCCTCGACCACCTCGGTCGACAGCGGCTCCGCGGCGCTTTTCAGTTTCTGAACAAGTTCGGCAAGTCCGGGCAGGCCGGCCTTCCGCGCCAGCGGGACCAACCGGCTTTCCACCAGATATTGCTTGTCGGCGGACAGATCGAGGCCGGAGCGATCCTTGAGGAACTTACGCAAAAATTCATAGTCCGACGGCGTCACGAACGATCTCCCGAAAACACTCGAACAAGTTTCGGCGCGATCTGATTGAGCGGCAGAACGGCGGCGCAAATCCCCGCATTGGCGGCGGCGCCCGGCATTCCCCACACCACACTGGTCGCTTCGTCCTGGGCAATCACGCTGCCGCCGGCGGCCACGATCTCCTTGCCGCCGCGCATGCCGTCCGAGCCCATGCCGGTCAGCACCACCGCGAGCACGCCGCCCTGCCAGACATCGATCGCCGAGGTGAACAAGGGATCGACAGCCGGCTTGCAGAAATTGACCGGCGGACCGTCATCGAGCGCGATCGCAGTCTCCGCGCCCTGACGAACGACGCGCATATGGCGTCCTCCCGGCGCAAGATAGATGGTGCCTGGCTTGACGATCTCGCCATCGACGGCCTCGCGCGCCGGGCGATGGCTGGCGCGCGCCAGATGCTCCGCCAGAATCGTCGTGAAGGTCGGCGGCATATGCTGGGTGATGAGCACCGGAAAGCGATCGATCACGGCGCCGATTTCGGCGACCAGCGCCATCAAGGCTTGCGGACCGCCGGTCGATGAGCCGATCAACAGCGCGCGCGGCACCTGCATGCTGAAGGCGCGGCGCAGCAGTTGCGGTTGCGCAACCGGGGCCAGCGGCAGGCGGGGCGATCGCTCGAGGCTCGGCGCCAGCGGCGGCCTTGCCGGAGCCGGCGGGCTGCGGCGGACCTTGGCGCCGAGGGAGCGGATCTTCTGGATCAGATCGTGGTGAAAAGTTTCGGCGGCGGTCGCTTCGCGGGTGCTTTCAGGTTTCGGAATGTAGTCCGACGCACCCAGCGCCAGCGCCTTGAAGCTGATCTCCGCATTGCGGCGGGTCAGGGTCGAAGCCATGATGATGATGAGATTGCGCTTCTTCGCCAGCAGCAGCGGCAGCGCCGAAATGCCATCGAGTTCCGGCATTTCGATATCGAGCACGGCGACATCCGGATCGACGCGCTCGACCTGGTTGACGGCGTCGAGACCGGTGCGCAGCGATGCCGCGACGACCATGTCCGGCTCCGATGCAATCCAGCGCGAGATCAATCCTCGGATGACGACGGAGTCATCGACCACCATCACCCGCAGCGGCTCCTGCCGCGTCGAATTCGGGCGTGCTGTACTTGTCAACGCAATACTCATTACTCACCGGGATACGGCATATCAGGCACGATGGAAACGATACCGCCGAGGGCTGTTCGGCCGTCGGAACCAGAACGCAAAGACGCAAGAAATACTGACAATCGCGAACGACTAACAACCAAGAACGACTAACAACCACGCGAGATCAGATCAGACCGACTTCCTGGAATTTGGCGGTGACGATGTCCTTGTCGAACGGCTTCATGATGTATTCATTGGCGCCGGCGTGCAGCGCACGAGCGATATGGGCGACGTCGTTTTCCGTGGTGCAGAACACCACCTTGGGCTGATCGCCGCCGGGCATGCGGCGCAGATTGCCGAGGAACTCATAGCCGTCCATCACCGGCATGTTCCAGTCGAGCAGGATCGCTTCGGGCAATTCCCGCTTGCAGATCTCCAGCGCCTTTTCGCCGTCCTCGGCTTCGACGATCTGGAAATCCAGTCCTTCGAGGATGCGCCTTGCGACTTTGCGGATGACGCTCGAATCGTCCACCACCAGACATGTTCTCATTTTAGCCTCTGTTTCTTCAATGACCGAAAAGGGAGGTGTCCATGGTCAGTCGGACACGCGAGCCCTTGTCGTTGAGTTAAGCTGCCAGCTGCGTCGGCAGCAGTTCGAGGACACGATCGACATCGAGGACCACCATGAGCTGGCCGTCGAGACGGTGAACGCCGCCGGCAAGCTTGGCCATCCGGGGATCGAGGTTGACGGGATTTTCCTCGCGGCCGTCGTCAGGCAGCGTCAGCACCTCGCCGATCTGGTCGATTAAAAGGCCGTAGGATTCGCCGCGCAGGTCGACGCCGACCGCCATCGGCGGCTTGCCGTCGTCGTTCTTCGGCAAACCCAGACGCGCGCGCATGTCGATCACGGTGACGATGCGGCCGCGCAGATTGAGCACGCCGGCGATCTCGCTCGACGACAACGGCACCCGCGTCAGCCGCTCCGGCATGAACACGTCCTGCACCCGCGAGATCGGCAGCCCGAACAACTGGCCCCCGATCATCGCGGTGACGTATTCGGCGACCGTGCCTTCGGCGATCTGGGTCTTGCTGGTCATGTTGGCTTCCTTCGACATTTAAGCCGCCCTGCTCAGTTCGGCGGTCTGTTCCTTGAGCGCCGCGATCAGGCCGGGACGGTCGAACTTGGCGACGTAATCGTGGAAGCCGGCGAGCCGGCCGCGCTCGATCGCCGCCGGCGACACCACCGAGGACAGCGCGATGATCGGCATGGCGCCAAAATGCTGGTCGGCCCGGATGGTCTCGGCGAACTCGAAGCCATTCATGTCGGGCATCTCGATGTCGGTCAGCACCACGTCGAACGCCTGCCCCGAGCGCAGCGCGGCGAGGCCCTCTTGCGCGTTCGGCGCCACGCGCACGCGATAACCCGCGGCCTTGAGCACCGGCGCCAGCATATTGCGGAAGAACGCGCTGTCGTCGACCAGCAGCACCGATTGCGCCGACAGCGAGGGCCGCATCTCCTTGCGGGAGAACCAGTCCGCGAACGCCATCGGCAGGAAATGACCGACGTCGATCACTTCGGTGGCCTGGCCCTTGATCACGGCGGAGCCGAGAATGCCGTCCTGGCTGCCCGCGACCTCGATGTGGAGCTTCTCCTCGACGATGTCGATGATCTCATCGACCACCAGCCCCATCGAGCGGCCGTCGTCGGCGAACACGAGGATCGGCTGAGCGCCCGAGGTCTGGACACTGACCCCGGCCATCTGCACCAGCGGCATCAGTTGCTCGCGGTACTGCACCATGTAGCGGCCGTTGGAGAGCTCGATCTTGTCAGCGGCGATCTCTTCCAGCCGGGTGACGAGGCCGAGCGGCACCGCCTTGGGCTGGCTGGAGCCGGCGCGGAACACCAGCAGCGAGGTCAGTTGCTCGGCCGCATTGGCGCGGGACGCCGCGTTGTCTTCGGCGATTTCGTGAGAGGCGGCAACCGAAGTTCCCAGCGCCTTGGCAATGCCGTTGGGATCGATGATCATGATCACGGCGCCATCGCCCAGGATGGTATTGCCGGAGAACATGTCGATGTGACGCAGTTTCGTCGACATCGGCTTGACCACGATTTCTTCGGTATGGAACACGCCGTCGACCACGATACCAAACGTCTGGCTGCCGACTTGCGTCACCACGATAAAGCCGTTCTCGGGATCGCTCGAAGAGCCGTCGTCGATCTTGAGCAGCTTTTTGAGGTGCATCAGCGGCAGCAGCTTGTTGCGCAGCCGCAAGACCGCGGTGTCCTTGATGCGTTCGATGCGGTGCTCGGAGTTGGCGCGGGCCCGCACCAGTTCGACCACCGCCAATTGCGGGATGGCAAAGCGGTCGCCGGCGGCTTCCACGATCAGCGCCGAGACGATCGCGAGCGTCAGCGGGATCTTGATGGTGACGGACGAGCCCTCGCCGGCCACCGACTTGATGTCGATGGTGCCGCCGATCTGGTCGATATTGGTGCGCACCACGTCCATGCCGACGCCGCGGCCGGAGACCGAGGTGACGGCCGCCGCGGTCGAGAAGCCCGGCGCGAAGATGAACTTGTGGATCTGGGCCTCCGTCATCTTCTCCAGTTCGGCCTCGGTGACGAGGCCGTTCTGCAGCGCCTTGGCCTTGATCCGCTCGGTGTTCAGCCCGCGGCCGTTGTCGGCGATGCAGATGATGATGTGGCCGCCTTCATGATAGGCGGACAGCCGGATGGTGCCCTGCTCCGGCTTGCCGGCGGCCACCCGCTCGGCCGGGGTCTCGAGCCCATGATCGGCGGAGTTGCGCACCATGTGGGTGAGCGGGTCCTTGATCAAATCGAGCACCTGGCGGTCGAGCTCGGTGTCGGCGCCGTGCATCTCCAGTTCGATCTGCTTGTGCAGTTCGCCGGAGAGGTCGCGGACGATTCTCGGCAGCTTCTGCCAGGCATTGCCGATCGGCTGCATCCGCGTCTTCATGACGCCTTCCTGCAGCTCGGCGGTGACGTTGGAGAGCCGCTGCAGCGGCACCTTGAACTCGGTGTCCTCGTTGCGGCGGGAGATTTCCAGCAGCTGATTGCGGGTCAGAACCAGCTCGGAGACCATCGTCATCAGATGTTCGAGCGTGTCGACATTGACGCGGATCGACTGGTTGGCGATCTTGTCGCCCTCGGCCACCTCCGGCGTCGGCGGTCGGCTTTTTCGCGGTCGCCTTGCCGGACTCCTTGGCTTCCTTTTTAGGAGAGGCGGCGCGGGGTTCGGCTTCCGGCGCGGACGAAGGGACCAGTGGCGGGGCAGCCACCTCGATCGCGGTCTCCTGGAAGGCGCGCTCCAGCTCGTCCAGCGATACTTCGCCCGGACGCAGTTCGCGCTCCAGGGCCTGCGGCACCAGCGTGTCTTCAGCGGCCGGCGGGGTCGCGGCGACAGGCGCCGCGGGCGCGACCGGTTCCGGCGAAGCTGATGCTGACGGCATCGGCTGCGCCGAGCCTGACGCGACCAGCGAAGCTGGCGCTGACATGGCGGCCATCCCGTGCTCGACCATCTCGTGCAATTTGACGATCAGATCCTCATCGGAGCCTTGCGGCTCGGCCTCGGTGGCCTCGAGCCCCGCGAGGATTTCCTTGATGCGGTCGATGCTCGCCAGGATCAGGCTGACCGCCTCGCCCGTGACCGGCATGCCGTCACGGAATTTGCCCATCAGCGTCTCGCCGGCATGCGCCAGCGCTTCCAGCCGCGGCAATCCCAGAAAGCCGCAAGTGCCCTTGATGGTATGGACGAGGCGGAAGATATTATCCAGAATCTTGGCGTTGTTCGGATCCTGCTCGAACCGCACCAGCTGATTGTCGACCGTGTCCAGGCTCTCGCTGGTCTCGGTCAAAAACTCCCGCAATAAATCATCCATGAAATCGACCCTGATACGCACGGGCGCGCCACATCGACACGCCATTCGTAGTCTGGGCAGCTTCTATGCAAAGCGTTTAATATTGGTTGAGTGATCGGAAAAGAACGCTGCCAACAAAGAGATAACACCGTTTCAGGCAAATCGAAGCGTCCGGTAAACCGTTGGTTAACCATAAAGCGGCGCCGCGGGGCCCCTTAGGACGCGGTCACGACGATCGAATCGCCCTCGGGCGCCAGCACCACTTTCAGTCCGCAGGACTGCGCCAGGAGCCGGGTGTAATAGGGTTGCACGGCATGAGCATCGACACCCGCGGCCTCGGTCGAAGCCAAGAGATCGGCGATGTTTTGCGGCATGCGTGCGTTGAGGCCGTTGGCCGCGACGCGGAAGCTCAGCGCGTCGCCGTCACCGATCGGATCGACCGTGATGACGCCGCCGCGTGGAATGGTTTGCTGCGCGATCACCATCATGTTCAACAGCAGCTTGACGCGATTTTTGGCCAGCAGCACCCGCGGCAAATTCCACGTGATCTTGGTCTTGGCGTCTTCCAGATGACCGCGCGCCATATTCTGCGCGTCGCCGAGGTCGATCTGCGCGCCCGCCGAGCCCGCCGCGCCAAACGCCAGCCGGCAGAACTGCAAGCGCGCCGACGCGGTCTTGGCGCTCTTGCGAATCAGGTCGAGGGCAAATTCACGATCTTCCGGCTTGGGATTGTCGTCGAGGACCTCGAGCCCATTGACGATCGCGCCCACCGGACTGATGAGATCGTGGCAGACCCGCGAGCACAACAGCGCCGCCAGTTCGAGGGCGTCGGGGGCGGGACCGGGAGACGAGGTGCCAGACATAAGGTGTTTCCTGGGGATCTGCGCGGTGCGAACCAAGGCGAATCACGCCTGCTGGCTGGCTTGATACACTGCGGATGCGCGTGGCGCCAACACAAGGCCTGCCCACCGCATGCCCCTTTTCACGGCCAGCGCGAAACGTATAGGTAATGTGAGACCGCATGTAAGGCACGCCCAGGAATACGTCCAGGAATACGTCCAGGAAATCCGCCCATGAATGAGGCACGCTTGTCAGGATCTGTAATCGATTGCGATACCGCGGCCTCGCTGATGGAGCCCTTGACCGATCTCGTGATCCGGGCCGGCGCCGCCATCCTGGCCGTCGACCGCCATGCCATGAAGGTCGAGGGCAAGACCGACGGATCGCCGGTGACGCAGGCGGATCTGGCCGCCGACCACATCATCGGCGAGGGGCTGGCCCGGCTCATTCCGGCGATCCCGGCGATCTCGGAGGAGCGCGCGCATCTGGCGAAGTCGCCCTATCACGGCAGCTTCTTCCTGATCGACCCGCTGGACGGCACTAAGGAATATGTCGCCGGTCGCAACGAATTCACGGTCAACCTCGCGCTGGTCAGCAACGGCACGCCACTATTGGGCATCATCGGGGTGCCGGCACTCGGCATTGATCTGGCGCGGGCTGGTGGGGCAAGGCGCACAACGGCTGACGACGTCAGGTTCAACCGCAGCGGCGGCCAAGGCGATCCAGACCCGTCGCATGCCGCCGGACGGCAGTCCCTGGATCGCCGCCGTCAGCCGCTCGCACGGCGATGCCAGGACCGAGGCCTTCATCGATGGAAGGCCGGGCGCGACCCGGCTGGAGCTCGGTTCGGCGGTCAAGTTCGGTCGGATCGCGGAAGGTGGTGCGGATATCTATCCGCGCCTTGCACCGACCTGCGAATGGGATGTCGCGGCTGGCCACGCCATCGTCACCGCCGCCGGCGGCAAGGTCACGGATATGGAGGGCGCCGCGTTGCGCTTCGGCACCGGCGCCAAGGACTTTATCGTGCCGGGGTTCATCGCCTGGGGCGACCCGGCCGCTACCCGATGATCTCGCGCTATTCCGCCAGGCTTTGCTCGAGCCCGGGCCAGCGCTGGGTCGCGTTGCGCAGCACGCCCGCGGGCGCCGCGGCAAAGGCATCCCGGCTCTTCTCACGGCTGAACAAATAAAGCCGCTGTCCCACCACCAGCCAGAACCGCGGACTTCCGGCAACCGTCACGCCACGGGCCAGATCGACGGGGTCATAGCCCCCAAACTGGGGCCCGTAAATATCCGGATGGGCGACGAAAGACGCGCGGTTGCCGGCGTTACGGAAGCGCCAGACCGCGCCGGCCTGGGAGGCCTCGAATTCCTCTACGCCGAGCATGGCTTGCGCATCGGTGAAATAGGCGACGGGGTCGAACCCGTCGATAGCAATGCCGGAGAAGCGGTTCACCACCACCCGTTCAGTGGTCGAGGCATCGGCCGACGGCAAACCGGCCGGCACAGCAATGCTCAGCAACCAAAGCACTGCCAGCCTCGCGATCAAGGCAATTCCGGGGCGACCGGCTTTTCCTGACGAACGGCCGTTTCTTTCCTGCCGTGGTGCCGTCATAGTTGATGCCGATAACATTCGAGTCGGGGGACAATGGACGCAACCTAAAGCCGTGTTGGTTGGCATCAGGTTAAGGCGGCGCCCATGATTTTAAGACCCAGGGGTTTCTTCATGTTTTTCGCCTCTCGCCTCGCCGCGGTGACGCTCGCCGGCGTCATGTGCTGGACCGTGCCGGCTTTCGCGCAGCAACAGCAGCAGCCCTACCCGGGGCAGCAGCCTTATGTGCAGCCGGCGCAGCCCTACGCGCAACCCGATGCAGCACCGCCGCCGGCGCCGCCCCCGCGCGCCCAGCAGGGACAGACCACCTACGGACCGGACGAGCTGGTCGGCGCCGGGCACCGGTTTTTCGGTAACGTCTCGCGCGGCCTTGCGTCCGTGATCGAGCGCGCGGTCAGCCAGTGGGGCCTGCCGAACGGCTACGTGCTGGGCGAGGAAGGCAGCGGCGCCTTTGTTGCCGGCCTTAGATACGGCGAAGGCACGCTCTACACCAAGAATGCCGGTGACTTGCACGTCTACTGGCAGGGACCATCGGTCGGCTTCGACTGGGGCGGCGACGGCGCGCGCACCATGACGCTGGTTTATAACCTGCCCGCCACCAACGCGATCTATCAGCGCTTCGCCGGCATCGACGGCTCCGCCTACATCATCGGCGGCTTCGGCATGACCGCGCTGACCGCCAACAACATCGTGCTGGTGCCGATCCGCTCCGGCCTCGGCCTGCGCCTCGGCGCCAATATCGGCTATCTCAAATACACCCCGCGCCCAACCTGGAACCCGTTCTGAACCGGTCCCGGACGCCGGTTTCCGCTTCGCGCCAATTCCGGTTTAAGGATTTACGTTAACGCGGCATTGGGCTGGCATTTACCCCGCCGCCCATGGCAATGTGATTAACGAAGAGTTTCCAACACGGCCAGGGTTTTCACAGTTTTTGCCGCGGGTAGCGGGGAGTTTCGTCGATGGTCGAGCCGATCATGTATCTGGCGATCGGTTTTCTGGTCTCGATGTTGTTCGGGCTGATGATCGTGCCGCTGGTTCACAACCGCGCGGTGCGGCTGACCACCCGGCGCATGGAGGCGGCGACGCCGCTGTCGATGGCCGAAATCCAGGCCGACAAGGACCAGTTGCGCGCGGAATTCGCGATGTCGGCACGACGGCTCGAAATGAGCGTCGATCAGCTCAAGAGCAAGACCACGAGCCAACTCGCCGAACTCGGCAAGAAGTCCGATGCGATCAATCGCATGAAGATCGAGCTCGGCGAGAAGAACGCCGCGATCTTCGCATTCGAGGCGCGCGAGAAGGCGGTCAAGGAGCAATTGCGGGCGACCGAGGAGGAATTTGTCGCCAGGACCGAGGCGCTGCGCGGCGCCGAGCAGGCGCTGACCGACAAGCAGAGCGAACTCGCCAGGATCAATACCCAGCTGTCCGACCGTTCGATGATGGCGGACAGCCGCCAGGTCGAGCTGGTCGCGGTGCGCGCGCAGATCGATGACCTCAAGAATTGCGTCGGCGACGCCGAGAAGGAATTCGCCGCGACCCAAACCCGGCTCACCCACGAGCGCGGCGAATTGGAAATCGCGACCCGCGAGTTGACCGAAGCGCGCGGCCGGGTCGAAAATCTGAGCCAGCGCGTGACCGATCTCGATCGCCAGCTGATCGTCCAGGTCAAGGAAGCCGAAATGCTCGGCAACCGCGTCACCGATCTGGAAGCGCGTCTTGCCACCCAGGGCAAGCTTCTGGCCGAGCGCGATTACGAAAACAATCAGCTGCGCCAGCAGAACGCCGCCGCCGAACGCGCCGTCAAGGAATTGCACGACGAAATCGCGGGTATGAGTGGCGGTAAATTGCCGGCCATCGAGAAGCTCCGCGCCGAGAAGGCCGCGGTCGAGGAACAGCTCGGCATCGCACGCGACGAGCGCGCCAAGCTGCAACGCGACATTAATGCGATCCAGCAGCAGGCCGAAAGCTCCTGGGCGACCGAGCGCATGGAGAACGCCCTGTTGCGCGAGCGCATCAACGACATCGCCGCCGAAGTCGCCAAACTGGCGATGACGCTGGAGGGGCCGAATTCGACCATCGAGGCCATGCTGGCCGCGGAACCCGCGATCCCGGCCAAGGCGGCAAGAGCCGCCAATGGCACAGCTGCCAACGGATCCGCCGCCAATGCCAATGGCAACCTTGCCGAGGGTGGCGGCACGCTCGCCGAACGCATCCGGGCCCTGCAATCCCACGCCTCGCGGGCCCGCCAGCAGGGCGCCTGAGCCCTCGCCGCCCGATTTGAGCCGCACGATTTAGCCTCCGACGGGGTCTGGCAAGCTTGACACCAGTACCCCGCACTTCGTAAATCGCGGGCTCTGACGGGGTGCCTGTTTGCACCACGATCCCGGGCGCATAGCTCAGCGGGAGAGCGTTCCCTTCACACGGGAGAGGTCCAAGGTTCGATCCCTTGTGCGCCCACCATAAGCCCCTTGTTTTAAGGGTTTTTTTGATGCCCGCTTCAATTCCAATGTGCGTTTCGAGACATTTTTGAGCGCGTTTTTACCCTCGATTGACCCAAAATCCGCTCACTGAAATGCCTTTCGCTGTGGACTCGAAGCACGCGCGCTCAATTAAGCGCAACTGCTCAGTAGCTTGCGAATTCTCCGGTGTCTGAAAGCTCTGTTGGGACCCCCTCCGCAGCATAGGGAGAGGTCCTAATTGATTCACAACCAAACTGAGAGAAGTCTCAATCTCGCAACTTACTTCGGAAGTCGAAGTTTGGCTTTTCCGACAGAATCAGACTGATCGCGAGGATATTGGTGACATCACTCTTCGAGACATATTATCCGTATGCCCCTTTATTGAATGCAGGTCGTCAAGCTGAGGCCATAGACGGAGCAATCACACTTCTGCAGACGATTCGAAACGCAAATCAACCCCTGTACGATCTAAGCCCCAAAGGGACGCCATTTTACGTCTTGGGCGCAGCCGCCGCAGCCTGTCATGACTACCAATCAGCCGCCTTTTATTTTGACGCAGCTGTCTCTGAGGACTTGAAGTATCAGCCCGGTAAAGACGACACACCTGCGCTGCTATTTATGCGCCTCGTACATACGGACCCTAACCAACGCGCTTACGCGCTTGTCAACACTGCAGTCCGCAAACTTCAGGCAGCGGTGGATAGTTACAACAATCGCGAATCTCACCAACCTTTGACGTTGGAAGATCTTCGCGCGCGGTTTCTCGACAAAATTATCAAAGACTCGAATCAACATCGGCGGACGATGGTGACCGCCCTGATATCTTTCATCCTCGAATGGGATTATCGAGCGCAGCTAATTGAACTTGCCACCGTAGCTTCGCACGAGGTTTTTTTTATGCACCTGTTCAGGGGGTGCCTGTTATTCGAGACTCTTCTTAAAGAGCACCCAACATCCAAATCTCGGGGTGGATCGCTTGAAATGGTTCTCAAACGCTTCAAAGTCCAACTGGGCCTTTCTAAGGCAAATCTACGGTTGGGAAACACAACGTTGGAAGCCGTTGCAAAGTCGCTCGTCCCGAACCAAGACATTCGAGATGTTGTCGTAACGACTGGACAAGTACGGAATATGCTCGGCCATAACCTCGTTTGGCCGACCGCTTCCCTAGACGTCAACGCTTATAACCTCATCGCCGATACCATCGCGTCGGCATGTATTCATGCGATCTCGACGCTATACCCTTGATCGTCCTTTTGCTGCCGCCTTCAATTCGACTGCCCAAAAACCGCCCACCGGAACGACGACATTCACATTTGGAATCAAATAGTTGAAAACGTAAGGTTTGTCCTTCACACAGGAGAGGTCCAAGGTTCGATCCCTTGTGCGCCCACCATCCAAACGCTGATTTTCAAAGCTTTTTCGTTTCGCGTTTGCACCGGATCGTCAGCTGTCCGCGGAACGATGTAGGAACATGACGCTTCGATCCGTGGAAAATCCGTTCTGCGCCTGTTCGGGTTCGTCATCCGTGCGGTGCGAAGCCCCGGACGATGAAATAAGCCTTCGATGACGGAGAACAGTATGAGCTGACAACGCTAGAGCCTTCCCGTTCCGATGGAATCGGAACGGGCCTCTAGGTTTTTGTTTTGACGCGTTTTCTTCACGCAAACCGGTATCCACTTCGCTCGAAAACGCTCCAGACGAGCAAATCGTCCCCATGCGATGATCGATATTCCGCCGAAAATAGAATTCAAGGAAACCGGCTGCTGATCGTCGCCCATGGAATTTTCGACTTTTTTGGCAAACAAATTCGATTTTTCTGATCGCGTGGCAGCGCAGGACACCTGCCCGTTGTGTCCGGCTAAAAGCGCGCGCGAAGTCCCGTCTTTGTTATCTCCGTGCCGACAGCAAGCTTATCGTGGTCTGTTTTAACCCTCAGTGGCCCACGTTGAATTTCGCCGTGGCCTGTTTTGCCTCTGGCACAAATTGCACGGGCGGGCGCGTGAGGTAACCAGTAAATAATAGCCACCCCGAGTGCGGATAAACGGCCTTTTTAAAACGACCCTTTGTTTCACATATGCGTCATCGCAGGGCGTTTGCGACCTCGCCAAAGTGCCTTTGGGAATGACCCGTTGCGGAACTTTGATCTAGATCAACAGGAGTCTTTCGACAACTTTGTCCACTAAGCATCCGGCGGCGCGGGTTCCGATGTCTCAAAAAGAAAGATGTCTCAAAAGGGAGTTGTCAAATGCCTGGTATCCACAACGAGGATAATCGGTCCACGCAAGGAAACAGCTTACTCGATCGTCGCAATTTGCTGCTTGGTAGCACCGCGCTCGCCGCGGCTTCCGTGCTTCTCTCCGCCACATCAATTCCACCCGCGCAAGCGCAACAAGCGGCGCGTCAGAAACCGAACATCCTGTTCATCATGGGTGATGACGTCGGATGGTTCAACGTCGGCGCCTATCACCAAGGCATCATGGCCGGCAAGACGCCGAATCTCGACCGCATCGCAGCCGAGGGCATGCGGTTCACCGACTACTATGCGGAAGCAAGTTGCACGGCCGGGCGCGCCAATTTCATCACCGGACAAATTCCTCTGCGCACTGGCCTGACTACGGTCGGGCAAGCAGGCGCGGACGTAGGCATGCCCGACCAGTCCGTTACGGTCGCAACCGTCTTGAAGTCACTGGGCTACGCGACCGGGCAGTTTGGCAAGAACCACCTGGGCGATCTAAATAAATACCTGCCGACGCTGCACGGCTTCGACGAGTTCTTCGGCTATTTGTACCATCTCGACGCGATGTCTGATCCGTATTGGTTCGATTATCCGCAGGACTGGATCGAAAAATACGGGCCGCGCAACATCGTGCATTCCTACGCGACCGACACTGACGATCCGACCGTGATGCCACGCTGGGGCAAGGTCGGCAAGCAGCGCATTACGGATGAAGGACCGCTCCCGCCCTTCCCCGAAATGGGAGCGGATCACCAGAACTGGCAAAAAGGCCAGCCAGCGAAATACAACATGGAGACCTTCGACGCCGTGCTGGTCGAGAACAGCAAGCGTTTCATGGATGACGCCAAGCGCGCCGGAAAGCCGTTCTTCATTTGGCACAACACCACGCGAATGCACATCTTCACGTATCTGTCCCAGAAGTATCAAGCGAAGATGACCCCGCAGGGCGGTCTCGGTTTGGAAGAGGCAGGCATGTCGCAGCTTGACGACGACATCGGCGACCTGCTCAAGCACCTCGATGATATCGGCGTTGCCGAAAACACCATCGTCATTTTCAGCACTGACAATGGCGCGGAGGTATTCACCTGGCCGGATGGCGGCATGACGCCGTTCCGCGCCACCAAGGGCACGGCGTATGAGGGTGGGTTCCGCGTGCCCTGCCTCATTCGCTGGCCGGGCAAGATCAAGCCGGGCACGGTCGAGAACGGCATCATCTCCGGACTTGACTGGCTGCCAACGCTTGCGGCCGCGGCGGGAAATCCCGACATCACCGAGCAACTGCTTCACGGCGTGCAGTTGGGCGATCGCTCCTACAAGAACCATCTAGACGGCTACAACCAGATGGATCTGTTGACCGGTGCCGGCCCGTCGAAGCGGCATGAGATCTTCTACTTCTCCGAGGCAAATCTCGGCGCCATCCGCATCGATGACTTCAAGTTTCAGTTTATGCAGCAGCCATATGGCTGGACCGGTGAAAAGGTGACAACGGATATCCCGACGATCGTCAACCTTCGTTGGGACCCGTTCGAGCGGACGCCGTCGGTCCACGGCGAGACGCTGAACAATTCGGGGGGCGGCTACATGAACGACTTCCTCGCGCGCGAATTTTGGCGTTTCGTGCAGGTGCAAGAGAGGGTCGCCGACCTGGCACGAACCGCCATCGAGTTTCCGCCCATGCAAGCCCCCGCCTCTTTCAACCTCTCTGCGGTCAAGGAGAAGATCGACGCGGCAATGAGGACGCACCAAGGGCAATAGCCAACGGCGGCACAACGGCGGCGGGCGCGTTTTTCCGTGCCTGCCGCTCTTAGTCCGGGCGCAGCCATACATTTATTTCGGCCACGTCATTCTAGAGCGTTTTCGGGCGAAGTGGGTACCGGTTCGCGACAAGAAAACGCGTCAAAACAAGAATCCAGAGCCCTGTTCTGATTCCATCAGAACCGGAAATTCTCTAGGAGGTCTCCGATGACCACCAGTCAGCTTTTGGCGATGCCCTTCCCAGCCGTGGGCGCAATAGCCGCTGTCCTGACCGGCGCGCTCGCGAGGAGGATTTGGGCCAAACTGCGGGAAGATTCCGAACTCTTTACTGGCGAGCTAGGTCAACTACGAGATCGAGGAGGTTAAGTCACACCTGGCCGCAGCCGAGGGAATTATCAAGGGGGCACACAGCCACAGGGCAGCTCGCCACATTGCCGGCCATCGCGCAGGAGAAATCACAGAATAGCGGCGCGGCCTTCACACGGGAGAGGTCCAAGGTTCGATCCCTTGTGCGCCCACCCTCACATCAGATGATGCCGCTTAATTGATGGCATCAATTGGAGGCACACGACCGCCCGCGCCAAAATGCGCGCTCGCGGCGTCTTCTCCGGCCCTCATCCTCAAATCGCGAAGATCCAGACCGCGACGATGACACCTAAAGTAGCAAGACCGCTGATGGTCCAGCCGGTGACGTAGGCGGCTTCGTCTTCCGCGCTGTCACGCCTGCCGTCAAACCGGTCGGTCGAGCCTATCCAGTGATCCGACATGATCGCCTCCTGAGCGTATCAGGAAACACAATCGCCGACGGTGCCCGCCGGTTCCATCGCCGGTGACAATATTCGCCTCACGCCGCCAGACCGGCCTCCCGCAGCCGCCCGGCCAGCCAGCCCGACAGCGGTTGGTCGACCACGCCGCCGAGATAGACTTCGGACGCCGCCACGTTGCTCTTCGACAGCGTCAGCAACACCCCGAGCCGATAGGCGTGCCACAGATGCGGATCGGTCATCGCGCGCAGCTTGTGCCGGTCATGTTCCGGCGGCTGGTGGTTGGCCGTCTTGCGGACCTCGATCGCCAGCAGGTTTTCCGGAACCGTCCTGCGGTGCACCACGATATCGGGATAGACCGATTTGCCGCTATCGTCGTCTGTGGAGACGATCGCGCCCTTCGGCAGCCGCAGCCTGCGCTCGCCCAGCCGATTATAGTCGCAGTCGACATCCCATCCTGCGAACCGACTTTCCAGATACACCGCGAGGCGGTGCGTCAGGGTCCGTTCGCCGAGATCCTGCTCAAGCAGATGGGTCTCGCGTGCATAGAACTCACCGAGCGCTGCGACCACCTTGTCCAGTTCGGCCTGCATGCGCTCTCCCCCGAAAGCAGTAAAATTACCTCCCCCATCATTGCGAGGAGCTCTTGCGACGACCTGTCCGCCGTAGCTGTTTAGCGAAGGTGGAAGCAATCCAGCCTTCCCTTGGGGTATGGATTGCTTCGCGGAGCCTGTCATCGGGCCGGCCAAAGGCCGGCCCCGTTGGGTCGCAATGACGGTTGACCGCGCCCGTTTACATCAGCACTTCGATCAGCCGAGGCCCCTTGTCCGCGACGCCTTCCGCCAGCGCCTTGACGAAATCGTCGACGTTGTCGACCGAGCGAGCCGGCACGCCCATGCCCTTGGCGAGCGACACGAAATCGATGGTCGGGCCATCGATCTTCAGCATGTCCATCGCCCGCTGCCCGGGGTCGCCGGCGCCGACGCCGTCGAATTCGCCGCGCAGGATCTGATAGATTCGGTTGGCGAACACGATGGTCAGCACATTGAGCCCCTCGCGGGCCTGGGTCCACAGGGACTGGATGGTGTACATCGCGCTGCCGTCACCGACCATGCAGATCACCTTGCGATCCGGGCAGGCCACCGCCGCCCCGGTCGCAACCGGCGTCGAGAAGCCGATCGAGCCGCCCATGTTCTGCAACCAGTCATGCGGCCTGGCGGCCGCGGTCGGCGGAAAGAAGCCGCGGCCGGTGGTGATGGATTCATCGACGATGATGGCGTTTTCCGGGATCGCCATCGCGATCGCCTGCGCGATCGAGGCATGGGTCAGCGCGCCGGTCGGTTTTGCCAATTCCATCAATTTCTGCGGCTTGACGTCGGACGGCTTGGCGCCGACCGCGCTCGCCAGCGCTTCCAGCGCTGCGACCGAGTTTTCGCCCCACGAGGTCATGCGATGGACTTCGGTGCCCTCCGCCTTGAGCATGCTCGGCTTGTTCGGATAGGCGAAGAACGCGACCGGGTCGTTGGCCTCGACCAGCACGATGTGCTTGAAGTTCTTCAGGATCGGCAGCGCCAGTTCGATCACATAGGGAATGCGGTCGATCGAGAACCGGCCCTGCCCGCGCGCCATGCGCGGGTGATAGGTCTGGCCCATCACCTTGCAGCCGGTCTTGCCGGCGATCTGCTCGGCCAGCGCCAGCGCCTCGGCGGTCAGCGCGCTGCCGGTCATCAGCACCAAAGTGTGGGCGGGGTCGTCGCGCAGGATCCTGGCCGCTTCATCGACGGCTTTGGCGGAATAGCTGACGCGCTGGCTGTCGACCGGCACCTCGGCGATACCGTCGGCCTCGTTCCAGGCGGTGTCGGCCGGCAGGATCAGGGTCGCGATCTGCGGCGGCGCGCTCCTGGCCGCGGCGATCGCCGCGGCGCCATCGGCGGCGACGGATTTGGCGTCCGGCGAGGTGCGCACCCAGGCCGACATCGGCCGCGCCAGGCCCTCGATATCGGAGGTCAGCGGCGCGTTGAAACCGATGTGATAGACCGCGTGCTGGCCGACGATGTTGACGATGCCGGAATGCGCCTTCTTGGCGTTGTGCAGATTGGCAAGGCCGTTGGCGAGGCCGGGTCCGAGATGCAGCAAGGTCGAGGCCGGCGTGCCCTTCATGCGGAAATAGCCGTCCGCGGCGCCGGTTACCACGCCCTCGAACAGGCCGAGCACGCAGCGCATGCCCTCCACCCGGTCCAGCGCGGCGACAAAATGCATCTCCGAGGTGCCCGGATTGGCGAAGCAGACATCGACGCCGCCGGCCACCAGGGTCCGCACCAGACTTTCCGCACCGTTCATCATTCCACTCCCGTTCGCGATATCTTTTCAAAGCTGCCGAAGATCAATCATTCCTGACGCGTTTCGTCAAAGGGGTCGCAGGACATTGCTGCCATCGCCGAGTTTGACGAACTCTCTCCCCCTTGCGGGGGAGGGTTGGGGTGGGGGTGGCCGCAAGCACTGTGCCTGGAGACCCCCACCCCCAACCTCGAGAGCGAGCTTCGCTCGCCTCGGACCCCGCAAGGGGGAGGGGAGCGCGAGTCATTCTGTGCCGCTTTTCGCCAGTCATTCATCGCAGCGACACCTGTCTCTCTTAACGTAATCTTTGAAAATCCCGGCCCTCACGGGCTCGTTGCTTGCGAAATCGCGTGATTATGGCCTGTTTCGCAGCAGGTCGATTTTTCATGGGGAAGAATAATGACGCGCGCCTTTGCCTGTCTGTTCGCCGCGGTGACCTTGCTGGCCGGTGCCGGCCACGCCCAGGCCCAGAACTACGACATCATGAGCGGCGGCCCCAATTTCTTCGGCGGTGGCGGCTCCGGCCCGATCCCGCGCACGCTGGTCAATTTCGACAGCCATTATGCGCCGGGCACCATTTTCATCAGCACCGCCGAGCGCCGGCTCTATTTCGTGCTGCCGGGCGGCCAGGCGCTGCGCTACGGCATCGGCGTCGGCCGCGACGGTTTTCGCTGGGGCGGCGTGCACAGGATCTCCGCCAAGAAGGAATGGCCGAGCTGGACCCCGCCCTCGGAGATGCTGGCGCCGGCGTCCCGATTTGCCGCGCCACATGGCCGGCGGCATCGACAACCCGCTCGGCGCCCGCGCGATGTATCTGGGCTCGACGCTCTATCGCATTCACGGCTCGAACGAGCCGGAAACCATCGGCCAGGCGGTATCGTCCGGCTGCTTCCGCATGACCAATGACGACGTCACCGATCTCTATAACCGCGTCTCGGTCGGCGCCACCGTGATCGTGAAGAACTAATCCGTCAGTGCGAGATCCGCGCGTCATGGTGGGTGGGCAAAGGCGCGCTTGCGCGGTGCCCACCATCCTCTGCACATAAGCGGTGGGCACGGCGCAAGCGCCTTTGCCCACCCTACCGCTTGCCGATGGCAGCCGCGCCGGATCACGCCTTGCACACAGGCGCCAATTCCGGCAGCGTTGGCGCAATGCGCGCATTTTCCCGGCACCAGCCATTGTTTCGGACACTCGCGGTCGTCCTGGCCGGCATCGGCCTTCGTATCGCGCCTGTCGCAGGCCGCGGAAATTCCCGCCGTCGCCTCGCGCCAGCGCGCCGAGAAGAAGACATTCACCGACAGCGAAATCATCGAGGGATTTTTCAAGACCGCGTTCGGCGCCGAATATCATCTGGCCGGCCGGGTCGACCGCATCCGCAAATACGACATGCCGGTGCGGGTGTTCGCCGATGGCGCGGGCCGCGCCGATCGCAAGGCGCAACTCGCCAAGGTCGTCGGCCGACATCGGCTCAGCGCATCCAGCACCTCGACATCGCGATGACTTCGAGCAGCGATGACGCCAATGTCGTCGTCAACCTGGTGCGCGACCGCGACCTGTCGCGCACCATCACCAATTTCTACGGCAGCGAGCGCGCCAAGGAAATTCGCACCTCGCTCGACCCGCAATGCCTGTCCGGCTTCCGCAAGAACGAGAACTTCGAAATCGAGCATTCCGACGTCATCCTCACCGTCGACAGCGGCGACTTCGTCTTCCTCGACTGCGCCTATGAGGAACTGCTGCAGGCGCTGGGGCCGATCAACGACACCAGCTCGGTGCCCTGGACCATGTTCAACGACAAGGTGTCGATGGGCTTCTTCGACCTCTACGATCAATACATCCTCAATCTGCTCTACGACCCCCGCATCAAGGCCGGCATGACCGTGCAGGAGGTCAAGGCGGTACTGCCCGACGTGCTCGCCGACGTACGGGCCTGGGTCGCCAGGACCAACAATTTGCCGCAGTGAGGGGTCTTCGCTTCACCCTCACCTGGAGGGGGAGGGTGAGGAAAAAGCGCCTTCGTCAAACGCACCTCGGCGGCGCGTGTCGCACCGATCATCATCCCCTCGCCGCGCGCGCGGGTTCGTCGTGGGCCTCCCAGGCCCGGGTCTCGTCGGTTTCGACAAAGCCCGCCTGCAATTCGGCTCTGGCTGCGGCCATGTCGACCGCGCCGACCCAGCGGCCGACCACCAGCGTCGCGATGATGTTCGATGTCAGATTGGTGGCGGCGCGAATCTCCGCCATGAAACGGTCGACCCCGAGCAGCAGCGCGATGCCGGCCACCGGCACCGCGTCGACCACCGGCAAGGTCGCGGCCAGCGCAACGAAGCCGCCGCCGGTGACGCCGGCCGCGCCCTTCGAGGTGAACAGCATCACGAACAGCACTGCGAGTTGACGCCCGATCGACAGTTCGACATTGAAGGCATGGGCCAGGAACAATACCGCCATGGTCATGTAGATCGCGGTGCCGTCCATGTTGAAGGAGAATCCGCTTGGCATCACCAGGCCGACGACTTCCTTTGAGACGCCGATTTTTTCCAGCTTCTGCATCGATCGCGGCATCATGGTCTCCGCCGAGGTCGCGGCGAACACGAACAGGATCTCGTCCTTGAAGTAATTCAGCACGCGGACGATGCGAAAGCCGCAGATGCGCAGCAAGGCACCGAGCACGAGCACCACGAACAGGATGCTGACGACGTAGACCGACGCGACCAGCTGGCCGAGATCGAGCAGCGTCCGCAGTCCGTATTTTCCGACCGTGAACGCCATCGCGCAAAGGGCTGCGACCGGCGCGAAAACCATGATGATCCGCACCATGCCGAATAACGCGGCCGACGCCGAATCGAGCAACGCGACCATCGGCTTGCCGCGCGGGCCGGCGAGCACCAGCGCAAGCCCGAGCAGCACGGCGACGAACAGCACCGGCATGATGTCGCCCTTGACGAAAGGCTCGACAAAGGAGGTCGGGATCATCGACAGGAAGAAGTCCGACAGCGTGATGTCCCGGGCGACTTTGGCGTAGGCTTCAACCGCCTTGGTGTCGAACGCCGCCGGATCGGCGTTGAGGCCGAGGCCGACCTTCCAGGCGTTGCCCACGATCATGCCGATGATCAGCGCCAGCGTGGACGCGACCTCGAAATAGACCAGCGCCTTGATGCCGACATCGGCAATGCGGCGCAGATCTCCCATCCGCGCGATACCGACGGCGATGGTGGTGAAGATGATCGGCGCCACCACGACCTTGATCGCGCGCACAAAGGCGTCACCATATGGCTTCAGCGACGTCGAGAATTCCGGATAGCAATAACCCAGCACGGCGCCGATCGCGATCGCCACCAGCACCTGCAGATAGAGCTTGCGATACAACGGCGCGTTGCCCGCCGCGGCTTGCGCCGCCGGGGTCCGGCTCACCGGGATTTCGGATGGGGCGCGGTTGGCTTCGATCGCTGACATGGTGCGGTCTCCCGTCCGCCATTCACCGATGGCTTATGACTTACGGCACGTGCGAGATTCTGCGAATTTTTCGAAATCCGATCACGTCGCCGGCAGCATATGCTGCCGGCACCTCCCCAACATGACGTTGTCAGGCTATTCGGCGGCGACGCTGTTGATGGCGGCGTGGCCATGGGTTTTGACCACGACCTTGATGGCGCCTTCGATGCGTTCGCGGGCGTAACGCAGCGCGGTGGGGAGATCTTCGAGCGCGAAGGTGTGGGTGTGGACTTTGGTGGCGTCGAAACGCTTCTGTGCCATCAACGCCTCGGCGCGGTGGGTGGCGCTCTTGCCCTCGCCTCGAATGCCGAACACATAGATGTTGTTGCGAACCAGATAGGCGATGTCGACCAGGGCCGGTTCGTGCGGGAAGGCGGCGAGGCAGATCTTGCCGCCGCGATTGACCATGCGCGCGGCCTCGTTGACCGCATCGGGCGCGCCAGAGCATTCGACCACGTAATCGACGCCCTTGCCGCCGTTGAGCCGCCTGACCGCTGCGACCGGATCTTCGGCTTTGGCATTGATGACGTGATCGGCACCGAGTTCGAGGCCAATTTTGAGGCGGTTGTCGCGGGTGCCGGTCAGGATCACCGGATGGGCGCCGAGCGCCTTGGCCACCGCGACGCCGAGCAGTCCGATCGGGCCCGGACCGGTCACCACCACGCTTTCACCGGCGACCAGGCCGCCGAGTTCGGTCAGTCCGTACATCGCGGTGCCGGCGGTCACCACCAGGGTGGCTTCCTCGTCCGACATGGCATCCGACACCCGCACCAGGGTGTTGACATGATTGATGGCATATTCGGCGAAGCCGCCGTCGGTGGTGAAGCCGTTGGCGCGGTGGCCCTTGTCGACGTCGCCGTAGTTGAGGCCGTAGTTGTGGCAGGAGGTATACATGCCCTCGCGGCAGCGCTTGCACTGGCCGCAGCCGGCGTGAATTTCCACGGTGACGCGTTCGCCGATCCTGTATTCGTCGACGCCGGGTCCGAGGGCAGCAACCGTGCCCATATATTCATGGCCCGGCGTGAAATTCTTGTTGTAGGGCAGACCGCCCTGGATCATCGCCGGCGGCCCGTGGTGAATGATCTCCAGATCGGTGGCGCAGATCGCCACCGCGTCGATTCGCACCAGCACTTCCGCCCGCTTCGGGACCGGCACCGGCTTGGTCGTCAGCGTCAACTGGTCGGGATCGCCCAATACCCAGGCGCGCATGGTTTCCGGGACCGGAACATCCGCCGACGTCCTGACATTGTCATGCTTGTACATGGCTCGCTCCTCGAGGCTGATGGCGTGAACTATCTTGCGATTTCTTTCTTGACCGATCCGCGAAGGGTGGCGCCCGGCGCGCCGAGCTCCATCGACAATTCATCGGTCGCGGCAATCAGATGAAGCTTGATTTGATCGAGATAGTCGGCGGTGGCCCGGAACAGCGGCGCCGACACGCTGATCGATCCGACCACCGCGCCGGCGTGGTCGCGGATCGCTGCGCCAATGCAAACGACGCCGAGCTGGAACTCCTCGCGATCGATCGCAAAGCCGTTGCGCCGGGTCAGCCGTAGCTGCTCTTTCAGTTCGTCCCTGTCGACGATGGTATGGGCCGTGAACGCGGTCAGCCCCTTGTCGGCGATGATGCGATCCAATTCGCGCGGCGGCAGCCAGGCCAGGATCGCCTTGCCGGTGGCGGTGGCATGCGCCGCGTTGGATTCGCCGCCGAGCCCGGCGCCAACCCGCACCGCGTGCCGAGCGTCGCGCCGCAGCACATTGACGAGGCTGGTATCCTGCATGATCGCCAGTTGCACCGCTTCGCGGGTCTGGTCGTTGAGCCGGTCGATATAGTCCTGCGCGCGCCGCGGCAGATCGACCTGACGCAGGCACGCCGCGCTGAGATACAGGATGCGCGATCCCAGCACATAGCTCTTGCCGCCGACGCCGCGGGCGACATAGCCCCAATTGCACAATGTCGAAATCAGATGATGGCAGGTCGAGACGTGCAAGCCGGCCCGCGCGCTGATCTCGGTGAGCTTCGCCTCGCCGCCGGCGTCGGCGATGATATCGAGAATCAGAAAGGCGCGATCGAGCGCCTGGATGCCGCCCTTGTCCCGCCCCATCGGCGGACGAGCCGGCATCACGCTGTGCGTTTCCTCGACGCTGATATCCATCGGCGCGCTCCGCGCGGTTGTCGGTTCTTGCTTGTTGTTGCGATTGAGCGGCATCCGGCCGGCTTAATCAAATGAATTTTCACATTGCGGATTAGTTTTTTATTAGGTGAAAATCGTGGTTTCGCCGTGGCACGGGCGACGCACAGTCCGTGGCGGCGGACCTTTTACGTTCCGCCGCTCTGATTAATGAGAGGAAGTGAAAATCCGATGCCCGCGACGCGCGAAAGCGCGATCGACCTGCTTCACGCGGTCTTGTCGAACAGCTCGCGTCCGATCAGCATGCGGCGGATTTCGCTGGTGCCGGCGCCGATCTCGTACAGCTTGGCGTCGCGCAGCAGGCGCCCGGTCGGATAGTCGTTGATGTAGCCGTTGCCGCCCAGCAACTGGATGGCGTCGAGCGCGCATTGCGTCGCCTTTTCTGAGGCGTAGAGAATGGCGCCGGCGGCATCCTCGCGGGTAGTCTCGCCGCGGTCGCAGGCTTTGGCCACGGCATAGACATAAGCGCGCGAGGCGTTCATCGTGGTGTACATGTCGGCGATCTTGCCCTGCACCAGCTGGAAGGTGCCGATCGGCTGGCCGAACTGCTTGCGCTCGTGGACATAGGGCAGCACCACATCCATGCAGGCCTGCATGATGCCGAGCGGACCCGCGGCCAGCACCGCGCGCTCATAATCGAGGCCCGACATCAGCACATTGACGCCGCGGCCGACCTCGTTCAGCACATTCTCTTCCGGCACTTCGCAATTGTCGAACACCAGTTCGCAGGTGTCGGAGCCGCGCATGCCGAGCTTGTCGAGTTTTTGCGCGGTGGAAAATCCCTTGATGCCCTTTTCGATGATGAAGGCGGTGAGGCCGCGCGGTCCGGCGGACGGATCGGTCCTGGCATAGACCACGAGGGTGTCGGCGACCGGGCCGTTGGTGATCCACATCTTGCTGCCGTTGAGGATGTAACGGTCGCCTTTCTTGTCGGCGCGGGTCGCCATCGACACCACGTCGGAGCCGGAATTGGGCTCCGACATCGCCAGCGATCCGACATGCTCGCCGGAAATCAGTTTTGGCAGATATTTGCGCTTCTGCGCCTCGTTGCCGTTACGGCGGATCTGGTTGACGCAAAGATTCGAATGCGCGCCATAGGACAGGCCGACCGCCGCCGACGCCCGCGAGATCTCCTCCACCGCAAGACAATGCTCGAGATAGCCGAGGCCTGAGCCGCCATATTCCTCCTCGACGGTAATGCCGTGGAGGCCGAGCGCGCCGATCTTCGGCCAGAGGTCGCGCGGAAACTGGTTGCTCTTGTCGATTTCAGCGGCGCGCGGCGCGATCTCGTTGTGCGAAAAGCTCTGCACGGTTTCGCGGATCGCGTCGGCGGTCTCGCCGAGATCGAAATTGAACATCCGATGCGCATTGGGGATCATGGTCGGGGCGGCCTCCGAAACATTGGCTTGGTTGCGCTCAGCCTTATGTGTTGCAAACAGGCTTGGCAAACAAGCTTGTCACGGGCCGCCGGGCCTGAGAAGGGCCCGAAGGAGCGCGCTACGCCACACCAAATCCGGCCGTCATACTCCGCGAAGGCGGAGTATCCAATATTCCAGAGCCTTTCGCCCTAATTAAAGCTCTGGAATACCGGATCGTCCGGTCCCAGTGCGCAATTGCGCATAAGGCCGGACGATGACGGGTCTTGCTGGACGGTGCCCGGGCCTTACAGGCGGACGACGACAGGCTCTTGCCCTTGAGCACGCAACGGGATGTAATTCGCACCAAATCACCCTCCGGAACCAACCACGGCGGGGACGACACCACCAGGAGACGCCTATGCACGGAACAATCGATCTCGCCGGCTTGTCCCATCAGCAGGCCGCGCGCGAGCAGGCCAAGTCCCTTCCGCTTGAAGCGTTCGATGTCGCCAATCCCGAGCTGTTCAGGACCGATACGTTCTGGCCGTATTTCGACCGGCTGCGCCAGGAAGAGCCGGTGCATTACTGCAAGGACTCGATGTTCGGGCCATATTGGTCGGTGACCAAATACAACGACATCATGGATATCGAGACCAATCATTCGGTGTTCTCGTCGGCGGCTTCCCTCGGCGGCATCACGGTGCGCGACGTGCCAGCGGACTTTCGCCGCGAAAGTTTTATCGCGATGGACCAGCCGCGGCATGGCGCGCAGCGCAAGACCGTGGCGCCGATGTTCACGCCGACGCATCTCGACCAGCTCGCGATCAACATCCGCAAACGCTCGGCCGAATGCCTGGACAATCTGCCGCGGGGCGAAATATTCGACTGGGTCGATCAGGTCTCGATCGAACTGACCACACAGATGCTCGCGGTGTTGTTCGACTTCCCGTGGGAGGATCGCCGCAAACTGACGCGCTGGTCGGACGTCGCGACCACGATTCCGGGCCCGGATGGCCTAGTCGCGACCGAAGAAGAGCGGCAGGCCGAACTGCTGGAATGCGCGACTTATTTCAGCAGGCTCTGGAAGGAGCGCATCAACCAGCCGCCGAAGAGCGATTTGCTGTCGATGATGGCCCATAGCGACGCGACGCGCGACATGGACCCGAAGAATTTCCTCGGCAATCTGGTCCTGTTGATTGTCGGCGGCAACGACACCACCCGCAACACGCTGTCGGGCAGCCTCTATGCGCTGAACCAGAATCCGGACCAATACGCCAGGCTGCGTGCCAATCCGGACCTGATCGACAGTTTCGTTCCCGAAGTGATCCGCTGGCAGACGCCACTCGCGCACATGCGCCGCACGGCGCTGTCCGATTTCGAATTCCGCGGCAAGCAGATCAAAAAAGGCGACAAGGTGGTGATGTGGTACGTCTCGGGCAATCGCGACGAAGAGGCGATCGACCGCCCCTACGAGTTCATCATCGACCGCGCCCGGCCGCGCACCCACATCTCGTTCGGCTTCGGCATCCATCGTTGCGTCGGGCTGCGGCTGGCCGAGCTGCAATTGAAGATCATCTGGGAAGAAATCCTCAAGCGGTTCGACAATATTGAGGTGGTCGGCGAGCCGAAGCGGGTATATTCGAGTTTCGTCAAAGGCTACGAGACCCTGCCGGTACGGATCGCCGGCTGACCCAGCGGCCGATGGAACATTGAGGGATCGATCGATCATGAACATCCAGACAACGGTTAAAACCGACAAGGCCGAGCTTCAGCGCCTGGCGCGTGAGGAAGCCTATTCGACGCCGCTGAAGGATTTTCACCCCGGCGCGCCACGGCTGTTCCAGAACGACACGCTGTGGCCCTGGTTCGAGCGGCTGCGCAAGGAAGAGCCGGTGCATTATTGCGCCAACTCGCCGATCGAGCCCTATTGGTCGGTGACCAAATACAACGACATCATGCAGGTCGATACCAACCACGGCATCTTTTCCTCCGACGTCTCGCTCGGCGGCATCTCGATCCGCGACGCGCCTCCGGGATTCGACCAGCCGAGCTTCATTGCGATGGATCAGCCGCGGCACTCGGCCCAACGCAAGACCGTGTCGCCGATGTTCACGCCTGATCACCTCGACCAGCTCGCGGTGCTGATCCGCGAACGTTCCGGCAAGGTGCTCGACGCCTTGCCGCGTAACGAGACCTTCGATTTCGTCGACCGCGTCTCGATCGAACTGACCACCCAGATGCTGGCGACCCTGTTCGATTTTCCCTGGGAGGAGCGCCGCAAGCTGACGCGCTGGTCCGACATATCAACCGCGCTGCCGAAGAGCGGGATCGTGGAATCGATGGAGCAGCGACGCCGGGAACTCGACGAGTGCGCGGCCTGTTTCGGCAATCTCTGGAACGAACGCGTCAACGCCCCGCTGCGCAACGACCTGATCTCGATGATGGCACATAGTGACGCGACGCGGCACATGGATGCCGACAATCTGATGGGAAACATCATCCTGCTGATGGTCGGCGGCAACGACACCACCCGCAACACCATGAGCGGATCGGTGCTGGCGCTGAACGAAAATCCCGATCAATACCGCAAGCTGCGCGACAATCCCGATCTGATCGACACCATGGTGCCGGAGGTCATTCGCTGGCAAACGCCGCTGGCCCACATGCGCCGCACCGCCCTGGTCGATAGCGAACTCGGCGGCAAGACCATCCGCAAGGGCGATCGGGTGGTGATGTGGTACGTCTCGGGCAATCGCGACGAAGAGATGATCGAGAACCCCAACGACTTCATCATCGATCGCGCCCGGCCGCGCACCCATCTGTCATTCGGTTTCGGCATCCATCGCTGCGTCGGCATGCGGCTCGCCGAGTTGCAGCTCAAGATCGTCTGGCAGGAGATGCTCAAGCGGTTCGACAAGATCGAGGTGGTCGGCGAACCGAAGCGGGTCTATTCCAGCTTTGTGAAGGGCTACGAATCGCTGCCGGTCCGCATCAGCTAGCCACGATGATGATTGATTGAATCGGCCGCGACTTCCCTTCACCTCTCCCGTTGGGAGAGGTCGGCGCGTAGCGCCGGGTGAGGGGTTGGAGCCTCTCGTTTATGGTATAAGAGCCCTCACCCGATTTGCTTCGCAAATCGACCTCTCCCCGCCGGGGAGAGGTAAAGCGAAGCGCGCCGCCCTATAAAATTGCGGCATGGCTGCTTGAACCAGATGAGAAGGGCGGTTTCGCACTTTTCGTTCTATGGCTTCGATCAAGGCAGCGCGTCGGGCGCGCGCCAAAATCGAGGCCGTGATGGACGACAGTGCGACGACGGAACGAACGACCAAAGCAGAGCTTGCGACCGGCCAGGATTGGCCGCTGGAAATCTACCGGACGCTGAAAGCGTTTGGCGTCTCGCAGATTTCATATGTCCCGGATGCCGGTCACTCCCGGCTGATCGAACTGTCGCATGGCGACGGCGCCATCAAAACCACGGTCCTGACCACCGAAGAGGAAGGGGTCGCGCTGAGCGCGGGCGCCTGGCTCGGCGGCGATCGCGCGGCGCTGCTGATGCAATCAAGCGGCGTCGGCAATTGCGTCAACATGCTGTCGCTGCTGGCGAGTTGCCGGATTCCCTTCCTGACGCTGGTGACGATGCGCGGCGAATGGGCCGAGTTCAATCCCTGGCAAATCCCGATGGGCAAAGCGACGCCGCAAGCCTTCGAGATCATGGGCGTGACCGTGTTGCGGCTCGAGCGTCCAGAAGAGGCGGCAGAAGTCGTCTCGGCCGCCGCCTCCTCGGCTTACGAAAGCGATCAGCAGGTCGCGGTGCTGATTTCGCAGCGCATGCTCGGCCGCAAGAAATGGACGGAGACTCGATAATGGCACGCAATTTCGGCTCGCTCGATCGCCGGCAGGCGGTGCAGGCCCTGCTCGCGGACCGTGGCGACCTGCTGGTCGTGAGCGGTCTTGGATCGTCGTCCTATGATGTGTTCGATGCCGACGACCATCCCGGCAATTTCTATCTGTGGGGCGCGATGGGAGGTGCGGCGATGGTCGGCCTCGGCATCGCGCTGGCGCGCCCGCAACGCCCGGTCGTCGTGATCACCGGCGACGGCGAGCAACTGATGGGCATCGGCAGCCTGCTGACGATTGCCGCGCACAAATGCACAAACCTTTCGATCGTCGTGCTCGACAACGGTCATTTCGGCGAAACCGGGATGCAAATCAGCCATTCGGGATTGGGCGCCAGGCTCGATCTGATCGCCAGTGGCGCCGGCATCCGCTCCGTCACGGAGATCGCCGACCTCAAAGGCATCACGGAATTCCGACCCGCGCTGCACAGCATCGATGGCGGACCGAGGCTCGCGATCGTCCGCATCGCCTCGGGACATGTGCAGCGGGTGCTGCCGCCGCGCGATGGCGCGTATTTGAAGAACCGGTTCCGGGAAAACCTGGGCCTTGCGGTGACGTAGTGCCCCTCCCGGACGTCATCCTGAGGTGCGAGCTCTTGCGAGCCTCGAAGGATGGCAGCAAGCACAGAGCTGAACACCATCCTTCGAGACGCGGCCAAGTGGCCGCTCCTCAGGATGACGTCCGAGAAAGTTTCGCAGCCTCTCGGGATGAGGTCACGGCCTCACGCCAGCTTGATGTCCCACAGGCCTTCTTCACGGCATGCGTTGATCTCGTCGCGCAGAAAGTTCGTGATGAGCGTGATCGCGTTGGAGCCCGGATGGTCGATGGGGGATGCGATCGCAAGCTCACGCATCGGCGCCGATTTGGAGATCGCGGCGGTTTCCAGCCGGCCCTCGGCGACTTCATGGCGCACCGAAGATGGCGGCAACAACGTGTATCCCAGCCCCTCCTCGACCAGGCTGGTCAGAACCCGAAAGGAATCCGCTTCGATCTGGACGTCGAGTTTAGATTTTCGCTTCGCCGCCGCACGTTCGATCAGCGCCCGGAGTCCATGGGAATGACTTGGCAGAACCAGCCGCTGTCGCAACAGCCAACCGATATCCACCCGCTTTTTCTGCGCCAGTCCGCTGCCGCGCGGCCCCACCGCCACGATGTTGTCGCGGCCGAGGCCGTGCACGGTCAGATGCAGATCGACCGCCGGCCCGTAGATCACCGCAAGGTCCATCTCGCCACGGTGCAGCCATTCGATCAGATGTCCGCTGTAGCTCTCGACGATGCAGAGCGAGATACCCGGGTAGCTTTCGACGGTGCGCCGCGCCAGCCGCGCGGAAATCACGCAACTCACGGTCGGAACCAGTCCCAGCACCACCCGTCCCGAAGGCGCGCCTCCGGACGATTGAATGTCGTCGCGGATCTGGTCGATCTGCCTGACGATACCGGCGGTCCTCGACAGCAACAGGCGCCCGGCCTCGGTCAGCACCATGCCGCGGCCGTTGCGGGTAAACAGCTCGGCGCGCAATTCATGTTCGAGCAGCTTGATCTGGCGGCTGAGCGCGGGCTGCGCCACGCGCAGCGTATCCGAGGCTTTGCTGAGGCTGCCGAGCTCTGCTACGCAACTGAAGGTCCTGAGCTGGCGGAAATCCATACTTGCCAATCTGGGAATGCAGGTTCATACGCTATAACAATCCAGCATAGGGAGTTGGCGGTGGTTCCACAACACCACGCAGATCGGCAATCAGCATCAACGCATTGCGGCCGCGAGTAATTTGGTATGACCGATCTGGAACAGGACGACCACGCCGATATCCGCGACGCCGTTGCCAAGCTGTGCGCGCAATTCCCCGGCGAATATTGGCGCAAGCTCGATCGCGAGATGGCCTATCCCAGTGCCTTCGTCGATGCGCTGACCAAGGCCGGCTATCTCTCGGTGCTGATCCCGGAAGAATATGACGGCGCCGGCCTGAAACTGTCGGCGGCGACCGCCATCCTCGAAGAGATCCACCGCGCGGGCTGCAACGCCGGCGCCTGTCACGCGCAGATGTACACGATGGGCACGCTGCTGCGGCATGGCAGCGATGCGCAGAAGGCCAAATGGCTACCGAAAGTCGCCAGCGGCGATCTGCGGCTACAGGCCTTCGGCGTCACCGAGCCGACCAGCGGCACCGACACCTCGTCGCTGAAGACGTTCGCCAAGCGCGACGGCGACCACTACATCGTCAACGGCCAGAAGATCTGGACCAGCCGCGCCGAATATTCCGACCTGATGATCCTGCTCGCGCGCACCACGCCGAAGGAGCAGTCGCACAAGCGCACCGACGGCCTGTCGGTGTTCCTCGTCGATATGCGCGACGCCAGGAATAACGGGCTCGAGATCAGGCCGATCCGAACCATGATGAATCACTCGACGACGGAAGTGTTCTTCACCGACATGAAGGTGCCGGCGGAAAACCTGATCGGCGAGCAAGGCAAGGGCTTTCGCTACATCCTCTCCGGCATGAATACCGAGCGCATCCTGATTGCGTCGGAGTGCATCGGCGACGCCAAATGGTTCATCGCCAAAGCCACCGCCTATGCGAGAGAGCGCGTGGTGTTCGGCCGCCCGATCGGACAGAACCAGGGCGTCCAGTTTCCAATTGCCAAGGCCTATGCATCGATGCGCGCCGCCGAACTGATGGTCAAGGAAGCGACACGCAAATACGAGGCCGGGCTGGACTGCGGCGCCGAGGCCAACATGGCCAAGATGCTGGCGGCCGATGCCTCCTGGGAAGCGGCCAATGCCTGCGTGCAAACCCATGGCGGCTTCGGCTTCGCGGAAGAATATGATGTCGAACGCAAGTTCCGCGAAACGCGGCTCTATCAGGTGGCGCCGATCTCGACCAATCTGATCCTGTCGTTCGTTGCCGAGCATGTGCTGGGCATGCCGCGCTCCTACTGAGAAACCAAGATGCTTCCGCTCCAGGGAATAACCGTCATCGCCGTCGAACAGGCGGTCGCAGCCCCGTTTTGCAGTTCGCGCCTGGCCGATGCCGGTGCCCATGTCATCAAGGTCGAGCGGCCCGAAGGCGACTTTGCCCGCGGCTATGATGCCGCGGCCAAGGGACAGTCGAGCTATTTCGTCTGGCTCAACCGCGGCAAGGATTCCGTGGTGATCGACCTCGCGACCAAAGAAGGCCGCCAGCACCTCGAACAACTGATCGCGGGCGCCGACGTGCTGCTGCAGAACCTCAAGCCCGGTTCGATGGACAAGCTCGGTTTTTCGCTGGAGCGTCTGACCAGGGATTACCCGGCGCTGATCTGCTGCACCATTTCGGGCTATGGCGATGACGGCCCCTACGCCGACCGCAAGGCCTATGACCTCTTGATCCAGGCCGAAAGCGGCCTCGCCTCGATCACCGGCGGTCCGAACGGACCCTCACGCGTGGGCGTGTCGATCGTCGATGTCGCCACCGGCGCCACCGCGCACGCCGCGATCCTCGAAGCGCTGATCGGACGCGGCCGCAGCGGCAAGGGCGCCGATATCCGGATCTCGATGTTCGACGTGATGGCCGACTGGCTCACGGTTCCGCTGTTGAACGCCGAAGCCGGCAATCCGCCGAAGCGCATGGGCCTCGCGCATCCCTCGATCGCACCTTACGGCGTGTTTCGCTCAAAGGACGGCAAGG
Source organism: uncultured Alphaproteobacteria bacterium (assembly GCA_963755895.1). Classification (GTDB taxonomy): domain Bacteria; phylum Pseudomonadota; class Alphaproteobacteria; order Rhizobiales; family Xanthobacteraceae; genus Bradyrhizobium. The sequence goes on along the minus strand of CAVWMD010000009.1, from coordinate 117,216 downwards.
ACATCCTGATTTCGATCCAGAGCGAGCGCGAATGGAAGAAACTCTGCGCCGAGGTTCTGGATCAGCCCGATCTGCCCAACGATCCCAGGTTTTCCAACATGGTCGAGCGCGTTCGCAACCGCGCGCTGACCGACAAAACCGTCGGCGACAGCTTTGCCAAGCTGACCCGTGATGAATTGCTGAAGCGGCTGTCGGATTCCGACATTGCGTTTGCCGAGGTGAACAGCATGGCCGACCTCGCCGTGCATCCGCATCTGCGCCGCATCGAGGTGGGCACGCCGAACGGCGTCGTGAGCTATCCGGCACCAGCGGCCATTTCGGTCGGCGAGCCGCGGCATTATGGCGCCGTGCCAGGGATCGGCGAGCGCCTCGACACATCAAAAGACCGGGTCTGACCGTCATGACTGAAAAGCTCGACCTCGATCATCTGCGGCAATGGATCGGCCGCAGTACCGAGGTTTCCGACATCGTCACCGCGCAACTGACAAAAGGCTTGCGCGCCACCTTGTTTCAGGAGATCGGCGAGCCGAAGCCGGGGGATGCTGCGCCCTTCACCACCCATTGGTGCCTCGGCCAGCCGGTCTATCCGATGTCGGAACTTGGCCCCGACGGCCACCCCACCCGCGGCGGTTTCCTGCCGCCAGTGCCGCTGCCGCGCCGGATGTGGGCCGGCGGCGAACTGGAATTTGTCGACGCGCTTCGGGTCGGCGACGTCGCAACGCGCAGCTCGCGGATTTCCGACGTCACCATGAAGACCGGCTCGACCGGCGTATTGTGCTTTGTCTCGGTGCAGCATGAGGTGACGACGTCGCGAGGCGTGGCCATCCGCGAGCGGCAGGACATCGTCTACCGTGACGTCTCAGGCCCAGCGCAGACAGCGCCCGCCAAATCGCCGCCACCGCCGCCGGTGGCGCAACATCGCGAAACGCACGTGTCCGATCCGGTGCTGCTGTTTCGGTATTCGGCGCTGACCTTTAACGGCCACCGCATCCATTACGACCGCGACTATGTCACCAAGGTCGAGGGCTATCCCGGCCTGATCTTCCACGGCCCGTTGCAGGCGAGTTTTATCGTCGAATTGGCGGCGAAACTTCATGGCGGACAGCCGCCAAAGAAGCTCAGCTATCGCGGCGTGCAGCCGTTGTTCGAAGGCAGCGAATTCTCGATCAACGCCAACACGACGGATAGCGGCATGGAGCTGTGGATCGCCAACGCCGAGGGCCAGCCGACGATGAAGGGCACCGCGACGTGGTGAGAGGTTAATCTAATCGTCATTGCGAGCGAAGCGAAGCAATCCAGTCTTCCTTGTTGCCTTGGATTGCTTCGCTTCGCTCGCAATGACGTGGAAGACGAGGTCATACCGCATTGTCCCGCGCACCAAAAACCACCGCCACCACTGTCAAGCACGCCACGCTCGACCTGATCCGCGCGTTCGGCATCAAAAAAGTGTTCGGCAATCCCGGCTCGACCGAATTGCCGTTCCTGAGCGACTGGCCCGACGACATCGACTACGTGCTGGGCTTGCAGGAGGCCGCCGTGATCGGGATGGCCGACGGTTATGCGCAAGCAACCCGCAACGCTGCTTTCGTCAATCTGCATTCGGCGGCCGGCGTCGGCAACGCGCTCGGCAACATCTATAACGCGTATCGCAACCAGACCCCGCTGGTGATATCGGCGGGCCAGCAAGCCCGCAGCATCATGCCGCTGCAGGCCTTTCTGTATGCCGAGCGCGCCTCGGAATTCCCGCGGCCTTACGTCAAGTTCAGCGTCGAGCCGGCGCGACCCGAGGATGTTCCGGCGGCGATCGCGCGCGCGTATTATGTGGCGATGCAGCCGCCCTGTGGACCGACCTTCGTGTCGGTCCCGATCGACGACTGGACCCACCAGACCCAGCCGGTCGAAGCCCGCAGCGTCAGCCGCGAACTCGGCCCGGATGCGAGCGCGATGCAGGCGCTGGTCGCAGCGCTTGCCAACAGCCAGCGCCCGGCGCTCGTGATCGGTCCCGCGGTCGATCGCGCGCAGGCCGTCGATCTCGCGGTGCGCGTGGCGGAGAAGACAAAAGCCGCGGTGTGGGTCAGTCCGTTCTCGGCGCGGTGTTCGTTTCCGGAACGGCACCCGCAATTCGCGGGCTTCCTGCATGCCTCGCCGGGACAGCTCTCGGAAGCCTTGCGCGACCATGATGTGGTGGTGGTGATCGGCGCGCCGGTGTTTACGTTTCACGTCGAGGGCCATGCGGCGATCTTCGACGGCGCCACCGCGCTGTTCCAGATCACCGACGACCCGACCGCCGCGGCCGTGACGCCGCAGGGCACCAGCATCATCGCCACCATGAAGCCGGCGCTGGCGATGCTGATGGATTTGCTGCCCGACAGCCAACGCGCGATACCGAAGGGCCGCGTCTTGCCGCCGGCGCCGCAAGCGGCCGAACCTATCCCGGTTGAATATCTGCTGCATGTACTGTCGGCCGCGATGCCGGACGACGCCGTGCTGGTGGAGGAAGCCCCATCGCATCGCCCGGCGATGCAAAAGTTCATGCCGATGCGCGGTCAGGACAGTTTTTGCACCATGGCGAGCGGCGGCCTGGGATTTGGGCTGCCGGCCGCGGTCGGCACCGCGCTGGGCCGCCCCGGGATCAGGACCGTGTGCCTGATCGGCGATGGCTCGGCGATGTACTCGATCCAGGCGCTGTGGACCGCGGCCCAACGCAAGCTGCCGCTCACCGTCGTGGTGATCAACAATTCAGGCTATGGCGCGATGCGCTCGTTCAGCCAAGTGATGCAGGTGCGCAATGTGCCCGGCCTCGATTTGCCCGGCATCGATTTTGTCGCCATCGCGCAGGGCATGGGATGCGATGCCGTTCGGGTCAGCCAGTCGTCGGAGCTGGCGGGTGCACTCAAACGCGGGCTCGGGTTTGAGGGCACCAGCCTGATCGAAGTGATGGTGGATTCGGCGGTGCCGCTGCTCTATGCGAAGAGGGATTAGAGGAACGATACAACGTCATTGCGAGGAAGCGACGAAGCAATCCAGTCTTTCCTGGTGCTCTGGATTGCTTCGCGGAGCCTGTCATCGGGCGGCGCTTTGCGCCGACCCGTTGGCTCGCAATGACGGTAACTACGCTAAATATGTTCGGCGGCGTGCGCGGCGAGCAGCGTGTCGGCTTCGGCTTGTTCGCTGCTGGTCTTGTTGAAGAAGGCATTCAGCAGCACGGCCGTGATCGATGTCAGGATGATGCCGTCGCCGAAGATCGGCTTCAGCGTGTCCGGGAAGATGTGGAAGAAGGTCGGCGACACGATCGGGATCAGGCCGAAACCGATCGAGATCGCGACCACAAGCACGTTGTTGCGCTGACCGGCATAGTCCACGGTCGCGAGGATTTTGATACCGGTCGCCGCCACCATGCCGAACATGATGAAGCCGGCCCCGCCGAGCACGCATTGCGGCACCGACGCGACGATAAAGGCGAGTTTGGGAATAAGACCCAGCACCAGCATGATGACGCCGCCGGCCACGCAGACCCAACGGCTGTAAACACCGGTAACGCCGACCAGGCCGATGTTCTGCGAATACGACACATAGGGAAACGTGTTGAACACGGCCCCGATGATGGTGCCGAGCGAGTTGGCACGGAGACCGCGCTTGACGTCCTGAGGCTCGATCTTGCGGCCGGTCATGGCGCCGAGCGCGAGAAACATTCCGGTCGCCTCGATGAAGACGATGGTCATGACCAGGCACATGGTTAGGCAGGGGACCAGATAAAATTCCGGCATGCCGAATTGCAGCGGCAAAACGATCCGAACCAGCGGCTCATTTTGAATGCCGGAAAAATCAGTCCAGCCGAGCATGATGGTGACGATATAGCCGACCGTGATGCCAATCAGCACGGCCATGTTCTGTAAAAAGCCGCTGGCGAATTTGATGACGGTCAGGATGACGCCCAGCACCAATGCCGCGATCAGCAGATAACCCGCTGCGCCGAAATCCGCCGATGCCGCGCCGCCGCCGGCCCAATTGACGCCGACGCGCATCAGGACCACGCCGATCATGGTGATGATGGTTCCGGTCACCACGGCAGGAAAGAACCGGAGAACATATTTGACGAACGGCGCGACGCAGAGCCCGAAAATGCCACCGACAAAAACCGCGCCATAGATCCCGGTCAAGCCGACGCCGGGCATCGCCGCCATCGCCAGCATCGGCGAAATCGCCACCGCGGTGACGCCCATGATGATGGGCAAGCGGATTCCAAAAGGACCAAAGCCGATCGTCTGGATCAGCGTCGCAATTCCGCAGGCAAACAAATCGGCGTTGATCAGCAGCGCGATCTGGTCCTTCGGCAGGTGCAACGCCCCGCCCAGGATCAACGGCACCGCGACCGCATTGGCGTACATCACCAGCACATGCTGGAGGCCGAGGGCAAACAGCTTTGGCAGCGGCAACATTTCGTCGACAGGATGGACAGACGCCGTCATCGAAAGTCTCCATGCATGCAATATCTTCATATTGTATGCAGTCGGGTACGTTTGCATGCCCATGTTGTTTGCTAAGATGCACAAAGATGTCGCAAAACACCTCACCGCTGCTTCGCTTCGAGGCGTTGCCTTACTTCCCGTAACTGTCGCGCATCTTCGCCATGCCGACGATCCAGCGCGATCGTCAGCCCGGATCCGAAACCTTGACGGGTTTGCGCGAGCCACCTTTAGGCGGTGCCGCTTCTGACCGCAGCGTAAAGCCGGTCATCGGAATATGGGCGTATCGAAGTTCAGGCTTACCGCCATGCTTGAACCCGAGTTGCGACATCAGGAGTTCTTCCGCCATCGTTATCAAGACCGGCGGGTATTCGCCAATGATCAATGCGGCCCTGTCGAGGGTCAACGTCTGTCTCTCGTCCAGCAGCATTTGGTACATCACGTTGATCGGGCGCACATGCTCGAATGTGACGTCTTTCTTCCAGTATTTTTCGCCGGAGTCGCGCACGAGTTTGGCGGCGTCACTGACGCGGTGGTACGTTCGCCAGTTCTCCCGGCTGAAACTTCCGCATTCCAGATAAAGCGAGATCCCGCAGAGCATTTTATTGAGGGAGAAGCTCATCCTGGCGCCCACCTTGGCACAATCGATCAGCGCATTGATCAAGATGCGCGCCTTCTTCGCATCGAGCGTGTCGCCGTGGATCGAATATCGCATGGCTTCAGGTCGTCAGTTTGAACGCGACTGAGGGAAAGAGCGCTTGTTTTGGCATGTTTTCGCTGATGCGCGCTATCTTAGGTCATTTCCCGTAACTCTCGCGCATTTTCGCCTGGATCTTCGCCATGCCCGCGATCCAGCGATCGTAATTTTCGGTCTTCTTGCGCATATAGCCCAGCACTTGCGGGTGCGGCAGAATCACGAACGTCTCCTGCTCCAACCCGGCCAGCACATCCTGCGCGACCTGCTCCGGCGTCAGATCGCCGTCGCCGGATTGCGGACCCTTTGGAATGGACCGCAACATATTGGTGTCGACGCCCTGCGGGCACAGCATCGACACCTTGATGCCGTCCGCGCGATGCGAGATCGCGAGATTTTCGGCAAATCCGACGGCGGCGTGTTTTGTCGTGGAATAGGCCGGGCTGCCGACCTGCGACAACAGGCCGGCCGCGGAGATGGTGTTGAGGAAATAGCCGCCGCCGCGTGCCTTCATGCGCGGGATCAGATGCCGCGCGGCATAGACATGCGCCATCACATGAACGGCCCAGCTGCGCGACCAGGGTTCGTCGGAGGTGCCGCCGGCATTGACCGACAACGGATCGAAGCCGCCACCGATGCCGGCGTTGGAGCAGAACAGCGCAATCGGGCCAAACTGATGTTCGGTTTCCTCGATGACGTGAAGGACATCCTTCTCCTTCCCGACATCGCATTTGAAGGCCGCCCCACCGATCGGCGTGGCAACGGCGCGCGCGCCGTCGGGATCGATATCGGCGACCACCACCTTGGCGGCGCCGGCGCGATGGAAGGCTTCGCACAAAGCCTTGCCGATGCCATTGCCACCTCCGGTCACGACCACGACTTTACCGGCGACCTGCATCGTCACGCTCCCTTGTCTTGGCGTTTTTGTCGTGCAGCCCCGCAATCCGACGTCCCGGCGCCGGGGCTCGATGGCTCAGGTCATCACCAGATCCATCACGGCGGTATAATGGCACGCCGCGCCCAGAAGCACAAAACAATGCCAGATTGCGTTCTGGAAACGCAACCGTTGCCAGGCATGAAAGATCACGCCCAGACTATACAGCAACCCGCCCGCCGCCACCAAGCACAGCGCCAGGGTCGGCAGCGTGGCGACCACGCGGCCGTAGAGCATCACGCCGCTCCAGCCCATCGCCAGATAGAGGCCGACCGACAACCGGTCGAAACGTCCCGGCAGCGCCAGCTTGATCACGATGCCGACGATCGCGACGCACCAGACGCCGGCCAGCACCACCATGGCCATGACGCTGTCCTTCAGTTCCATGATGACCGGCGTGTAGGTCGCTGCGATCAACAGATAGATCGCCGAATGATCGAACCGCCGCAGCACCCATTTGGCGGGAGATACCGGCCAAAGATTATAGGTCGCCGACAGCACCAGCATCGCCAGCAAACCCGCGACGTAAACCGACACCACGGCGACATCGAGCGCGGTGGCATAGACCGCCGTCAGCACGATCAAAACGGTAGCCGCGATCAGCCCGCCGAACACCCCGATCGCGTGCACGATGCCATCGGCGATCAGTTCGGCGCGGTCGTAATTCCAGCGCACGGCACCCGCCACCGCGTGGGCGGACGTCGAGGCCATCTGCTTCAGTCTGAAGATCGTCATGGCAGGTGGATCGACTTTCCCAAGGGAGCGGCAGAATATAGGTTCCAAACATAGGTCTCAGGGGGTCAACGAACCGTTCAAAAACCCCTTACGGAAATCCTCGCACGATAATCGGGTCGGAAGTGTGAAACTTGATTTTACCCCAATTATCGCCATTTTTTAGCTCACCCGCTGCCTCCGTTTTGAGCTTCCTCCCTGATGGCCCCTAGCTTTTCCGAAATTGTCGAGGAAGCACGCCTGTCGGCGCGCGCGCTGCTCGACTACAGCGAGCATTTCTTCAACCCGACGGTTCGGCTTGGCGTCACCGGGCTGTCACGCGCCGGCAAGACCGTGTTCATCACCGCGCTTGTTCACGGCCTCACCCGCGGCGGCCGCTTTCCGGTGTTCGAAGCCTTCGCATCGGGACGCATTGCCGGCGCCCGGCTCGCGCCGCAGCCCGACGATGCGGTGCCGCGTTTCGATTACGAGAACCATGTCCGCACCCTGATCGAGGATCGGCGCTGGCCGAATTCGACGGTCGATATCAGCGAGCTGCGGCTCGTCATCGATTATCAGCGACACAATGGCGCCGACCGCACGCTGACGCTCGACATCGTCGACTATCCCGGCGAATGGCTGCTCGATCTGCCGCTGCTCGGCAAGAGCTACGAGCAATGGTCGACTGAAAGTCTCGCATTGTCGCGCGAGGGCCCGCGCGCAAAACTCGCAGCACCTTGGCACGCGCAGCTTGCACCCTTGAAGGCCGAGGGCCCCGCCGACGAGCAGGCGGCGCTGGGCTCGGCGCGGCTGTTCACCGAATATCTGCGCGCCTGCCGCGACGAACGCTTTGCGATGAGCCTGCTGCCGCCGGGGCGTTTTCTGATGCCGGGCAATCTCGCGGGCTCGCCGGCGCTGACATTCGCGCCGCTCGATGTGCCGCCGGATGGCACCGCCCCTGACGGATCGCTGTGGGCGATGATGGTGCGGCGCTACGAGGCCTACAAGGACGTCGTGATCCGGCCATTCTTTCGCGATCATTTCTCGCGGCTCGATCGCCAGATCGTGCTGGTCGATGCGCTGGCGGCCTTCAATGCCGGCCCCGAGGCACTGCACGACCTCGAAGCAGCACTTGCGGGAATTCTCGATTGCTTCCGGATCGGGCGCTCGACGCTATTCAGCAATCTGTTCCGGCCGCGCATCGACCGCATCCTGTTCGCGGCGACCAAGGCCGATCATCTGCATCAGTCGAGCCATGATCGCCTGGAGGCGATCTTGCGGCGAACGGTCGCAACCGCGGTGAAGCGCGCCGAATATGCCGAGGCCGAAATCGACGTGGTGGCACTGGCCGCGGTGCGCGCCACCCGCGAGGCGATGGTCGCGCGGGGCCGTGACAGGCTGCCCTCGATCCTGGGCACGCCCGCCGCCGACGAACGCGTCGATGGCGAAGCGTTCGATGGCAACACCGAGGTCGCAACCTTTCCAGGCGACCTGCCGGCCGATCCGGAACAGCTTTTCAGCGGCGCAGGCGCCTTTCACGGCCTCTCCAGCACGCCCCCGGAAAAGGCCGATTTTCGCTTTCTGCGCTTTCGGCCGCCGCTGCTCGACCATCAGGGCACTGAAGCTCCCGCTTTGCCTCACATCCGCCTTGACCGCGCCCTCCAGTTCCTGATCGGAGACAAACTGCAATGAGCGAGCGATCGCCTCATCGGCGCCCCGAGACCTTCAGGCTCGACGATCCCGATGTCGTCGTGATCGACCCGGATGAACAGGGACGCGCGGCCCGCGGCACCATCCGCGTCACGCCCGAACCGGACCCTGCGCTGCTGCCGGTGCCACTGGAGCACGTGCCGATGCCGCCGGCGCGGCCCGGTCTGCGCTGGGGCGCGGTGTTCTGGACCGCGTTGGGCGGGCTGGTGCTGCTCGGGCTCGGCCTGAGCATCGCGCATCTGATCGAGGATCTGTTCGCGCGCAGCGAGGGCCTCGGTTTCCTCGGGCTGAGTTTTGCCGCTGTCGCGGCGCTGGCGCTGACCATCGTGATCGCGCGCGAAGCCGTCGGCCTGGCGCGGCTCGCCACCATCGAGAAGATGCATCTGCGCGCCGCGCAAGTGCTGCGCAGCGACGACCGCGCCGCCAGCCGCGTGATCGTCGGCGATCTCATCAAACTGGCGCACCAGAACCCGCAACTGGCGCGCGCCCGCGCCACCTTGCAGGGCCATGCCGACGACATCATCGACGGCGCCGACATGATCAAGCTGGCCGAGCGCGAATTGATGACGCCGCTCGATCAGGAAGCGCGCCGCCTGGTCTCATCGGCAGCCCAGCGCGTCTCGATCGTCACCGCCGTCAGCCCGCGCGCCTTGATCGATATTCTATTCGTGTTCGTGGCCTCGTTGCGGATGATCCGGCAACTGGCGCGGCTCTATGGCGGCCGGCCGGGCACGCTCGGCATGATCCGGCTGTTACGCCACGTCATCGCGCATCTCGCCGTCACCGGCGGCATGGCGGCGAGCGACAGCATGATCCAGCAGATGCTGGGCCACGGCATCGCGGCCAAATTGTCGGAACGCCTCGGCGAGGGTATTCTCAACGGCCTGCTGACCGCCCGGCTCGGCCTCGCTGCCATCGACGTCACCCGCCCGCTGCCGTTCACCGCCCTGCCCCGCCCCGCACTGACCGATCTCGCCAAGGATTTGCTGAGCAAGCGCGAGGATGGCGAGGGGTGAGCGGAGCAGCCATGGTTCGAGACGGCGCACCGGACAGCGCAAGTGCGCTGCCTGGAGGCGCCTCCTCACCATGAGGCCACGTCTCGCAGGACAGCTAGAGCCTTTCCCGTTCCGATGGAATCGGAACGGGGCTCTAGGTTTTTGTTTTGACGCGTTTTCTTCACGGGAACCGGTATCCACTTCGCTCGAAAACGCTCTAGCCTGAACCGGTCACCGGATAATCGCCGGCCAGCACGCGCCAGCGGAACAGCGGCGAATCCGGCGGCGGCGCAAGCTCCGGGGTCCAGCCGGTCAGTTTTTCCAGCGCGTAGGTATCCATCACCAGCCCGCGCCAGACCCGCTGGACCTGTTCGAGCGGCTCGCGCACCGCCGTGGTGGAAGCCCATACCGGATTGCCGTTGTCGGGCTCGCGCGCGACATAAACCCCGGTATGACCCCTGATCAAATCCATCCCGGGATCGCGAAAGCCCATGAAGCGACCGCGCTCGTTGATCTGGACCACCGGCACCTGGTCCTTGAAGTACCAGCGCATCATGGCGTAGGTCCGGTAATCCGTGGTCGCAATCCAGCTCGCACCGGTCTTGCGCAGTTCGGCCTGCGCCCGCTCCGCGACCTGCTCGTAACCCGCCTCGCCACCGATCGGGTCGTTCCTGCCGATGAAATTCCAGGGAATGGCGACGTAATAAAGAAACACCCCAACGACAAAGATGATCCCGGTCAACACCGCGGCCCTGACCCAGAAGATCGTTGCTTTGACCATCCATGCCGGCCAGTCTTCTCCGGGCGGCATCGCGACATTGATCGCGGTGGCGGCAAAGCCGGCCGGCCACAGAAACGCCGGCCAGGTATCGCCGACCCGCAACGTCGTCGACTTCCAGAAGAAATAGCAGAAGGGAACGATGACGCAGGTCGACAGCAGGATCGGCACGGCCTCGCGCCGGCGATATCCGCGCCATGCCGTCAGCGCCACGCCCGACAGGACGACCGGCAGCATCACGAACCCGACCAGCCCGAACTGGATGCCGATGAACTCGCCCACCGTTCGAAGCGACCATTCATGGGTCGCCAGCGCGCGCACGAACTGGAAGCGGAACGACGCCCAGTCGTGCTCGCTGTTCCAGATCAGGACCGGCAGGAACATTACGACCGCGATCAGCGCCGCCAGCCAGGGCCACGGGCTCGTCAGCCAGCGCCATCGCCAGGCCGGCACCAGCGTGAAGGCCGCGACCGCCGGAAGCAGCATGATGAAGGTGAATTTCGACAACAGCGCCAGCCCGGCGAACAATCCCGCGGCCAGCCACCAGCGCGCATCACAGCTGTCGCTGAGCCGGACCAGCGCCCACAGCATCGCCACTGCGAACGGGATCATCGCCACGTCGGGTGAGACCTTCGCCATCAACAGCCCGTAATAAAGCGCGGCCTCCGGCATCAACAGCGCCAGCATGACGGCTCTGGCGTCGCGGGTCATGCGCCGCACGATGTCGGCAAGCAATAGTTGCGTGACCAGCATGGCCACCACGCCGGCAAACCGCACGCCCGAGATTGGTGTCGCCGAATATCGCAGTGCCGAAACGGATGAACCACGCGATCATCGGCGGATGATCGAGGAACGAGAGCACGTTCTCCTTCGACCAGGTCCAGTAATAGGCCTCGTCGGTCCGCAGATCGATCACGCCGGCGAAGATCAGGCGCATCGCCGTCATCGCGGCAATCAGCGTGACGACGCCCGGCCATGATTGCAAGGAACGAACCCAGCCAACGGGCGGCGCGGTACGTCCTGACGCTGGTATCGGGCGAAGCAATCGTCATGGGGCCTTCTCGCCCGCTCCGAATGGGGTGTCAACGTGCGGACAATTAAACGTGGAGGGTGTGGATCAAGTTGCGTCCTCCCGGCCCCGCATGCCATGCGCCGGGACGACCGCGAAAAGCTGTTCGGTCCGGGAATAAAACTCTACCATCGCCGATATCCATTGCCTGAACCCCATGATCGCAGCCGTCCGCTCCCAGTTCGCAAGATTGATCCGCGGCGTCGGCCTCCGGCAGATCCGCCTTGCCTGCGGGCTGGTGCTGTTTGCCTATCTGGTCAGCCATTTCCTCAACCACGCGCTCGGCAATATCTCGATGGCGGCGCTGGCCACGGGCTGCATTACCACATCCTGTTCTGGCGATTTCCCCCGGTCGCGATCGTGTTCTATGGCGCGGCCCTGGTTCACTCCGGATCTGGGGATCTGGGCGCTTTACCAGCGCCGGCAATTTCACTGGCGCGCGATCGAGCCGCTGCAGCTCGTTCTCGGCTTGAGCATCCCCGCGCTGATCATCGCGCATATCGTCGGCGTGCGGCTCGGCCAGTCGCTATTCGGCGCATGAAAAGTTCTATCCGCAGGAACTTTATTCGTTCTGGGTCGCACGCCCGTACCGGGTCTGGCTGATGCCGGCGGTGCTGGTCATCGCCTGGATTCACGGCAGCATCGGGCTTTATTTCTGGCTGCGGATGAAGGCCTTTTTCAAGCGTGCCGCACCGTTCCTGCTCGCCGCGGCGGTGCTGGTTCCGACGCTGGCGCTGCTGGGCTTTTATCAGGCCGGCCGCAGCGTCGTAGCCGACAGCAACAACGCGAACTGGCGGGCCAGCAATCTTTCGCGAACGCCAGGTCGGCACACCAGCCCAGCAGAAGACGCTGGATGATATCGCCGACGATCTGCTGATCGGCTATCTCGGCCTTGATCGCACTGGTCCTGCTGGCGCGCGGCGCGCGCGCCTTGAACGAGCGGCGCGGCGGCATGATCACCCTGTCCTATGGCAACGGCCGCACAATTCGGGTGCCGAAGGGCCTCAGCGTGCTGGAAGCAAGCCTGCGCAACAACGTACCGCATGCCAGCGTCTGCGGCGGCCGCGCCCGCTGCTCCACCTGCCGCATCCGGGTGATCGGCGACTGCGGAACGTTGCCGGAGCCGTCGCAGCGGGAAGCCTTCGTGCTGAACCGCGTCGGCGAACCGCCGACCCGTCGATCAGGCTCGCCTGTCAGTTGCGCCCCACCGAGGACCTGTCGTTCTTCCAGCTCTTCATGCCGCACCTGATGTCGGCCAACGCCCATGCGTCGCCGCCGCAACGCATCGGCCAGGAGCGTTATCTCGTCAGCATGTTCGTCGACATGCGCGGCTCGACCAAGCTCGCGGAACAGCGGCTGCCGTTCGATACGGTCTTTATCGTCAACCGGTTCCTGGGCGCGGTGTCGCAGGCGGTGATCGAATGCGGCGGACAGCCCAACCAGTTCATCGGCGACGGAGAACTGGCGCTGTTCGGGCTGCAAACCAGCCCGCAGATCGCCTGCCGCCAGGCGCTGAAGGCGGCAGCGATAATCGCCGCCAATATCGAGGAATTGAATCAATTCCTCAGCCACGATCTGCACGAGCCGATCGGCTTCGGCATCGGCATTCACGGCGGCGAGGTGATCATCGGCGACATCGGCTATCGCGATCACATGGTGTTCACCGCGCTCGGCGACGCGGTCAATGTCGCGGCGAGGTTGCAGGACATGACCAAGAGCGTGGCTTGCGAAGCGATCCTCTCCGAAGAGGTTCGCATCACCGCCGGGCTTGCGGCAGAAAGCCTGCCCGAGCAGGAAGTTGCGATCCGCGGCCGCACCGAGTCCGATGATCGTGCGCACCGTCACCGCCGCGAAAACATTGTCCGCGCTGGTCGACGACCTCGCCATTGTCGCGGCATAACTAAAGTTAGTCCTGAACAGTCGTTCAGAAAATTCTTCCCGGACCATCACGGATTTCCTCGAACCGCGATTTTCGCGGGGCGCGACTGACCAGCGATGGGCAACACCAGGACCTGTAACCCGCGCCGCGTGCGCATCGTCTCAAGGAGAACGACCATGTTACGTAAACTCACTCTTGGACTTGTTGCCGCAGCTTCGCTCAGCGCGATGGCGCTGGCCCCTTCCGCTGCTTCCGCCTCATTCCTGGGGCGGCGCATGGGGTGGCTATCATCACTTCCGCGGCTTCCCACATCGGCTACATCGCCGGTCCCGCTTATGCTCGACGGCGGTTGCTATGTCACGCGCCGCGTGATGACGCCGTACGGCTACCGCCTGCGCAGCTTCAACGTCTGCTATTGATCGTAATTAGGACGCTTCGATCTAAACTCCCCGGCCGTCTGGCGCGGCCGGGGGTTTTGCTTTTCGCAAGGCTCGATCGGCAAAATGCGGCCGGATCCGGGGCGAGCGCGAGGCCGGCGCGTGGAAAATTAGGGTTATTTTTTCCTTGAAACCGGGCGGCTGCGCGTTTTGCCGCAGCTAAAAAGGTGACCCGGGACGCGTAAAACCGGCAAAAAGCGCGAAATGCGCCGCGATTATGATCGTTTTCCGCCAGAATCAGCGATGTCGTTTAAGGTCTATCAAGGTTCGCGGAGACCGCGTATCGTACGCTGGTCGGGCATGCCGGTTTGCGGGGACTGGCAGTTCGTGATCAATTTTTGATCCCGCGGAGACGACGTGATGGCTAAAGGTACTGTGAAGTGGTTCAACGCGACTAAGGGTTACGGATTTATCCAGCCTTCAAGTGGCGGCAAGGATGTTTTCGTTCATATTTCGGCAGTCGAAAAAGCTGGCCTGTCTACGCTCAACGAAGGACAGACGGTGGAATACGAAGAGGTAGCCAATCGCGGCAAGACCTCGGCCGAGAACCTCAAGGTTTAGGCGAAAGACTGTAGTATCGGGGCTTTAAGTTCGCGACTGTCAGGTCAAGACTTCAACTTCGAGACTTTAAGTTTAAAAAATTGAGATCACGGCGGCACCCTCTCGGACGTAATCCGGGAGCGGGGCTTGCGGGGACATCTCCCACAAACACAACGCCCGGCAGGAGCAAGCCCGTGCTCTTGCTCGTAGTGGCAATGCGCGTGCTTTTGCACGCATTGACGAACGCGTGCTCTGCACGCATGGGCAAGCGCGTGCTGTGCACGCATCGGATTTCGTACGCATTGCGTTTTATTTGGCGCAATCTGCGAAGCGCGCCTTTTTTCAATCTTCCTTCATCCACTGGACGAGCGTCATGACGTCCGGCGGCTGCGCATAGCCGCGCGGCCACATGTCCACCACCCACTCGACCTTGGTCGCACGCTCGACCAGCACCGCGGTGTTGTGCGGTAGCTGCAACACCAGTGCATTGCCGCGATAATGCGGATCGCCGACCGTGTGAAACTTGAACAGGCCCCATTCCTGCAGCACAAGCAACAGGCTGGTGGTGTTGCGGGTGGTGTCCCAGCAGTCGAAATTGTGCTTGTCGTCCATCGCGCGGATATCGGCGTTGGCGACACGCTTGTTGGTCCCGAGGATCGGACCCATACGGCGATCGAACCAGATTACGGCCTGCTGCACCGCCGCCCGTTCCGCGGCCGCCGAGGCGCGGCCGGCGGCGAGGATCCGCGTCAGCGTGCTACGGTCGCCGGGCGTGAAGGCGAGGATTTCGCGGCGCCGGCACACGAAGCCGTAGCAGACCGTCATCGATGCCGCCGAGGGCGGGTAGATCGACACCGTGCTGTACAGCGCCGCCTGCGGGGCCGTTAATTCGGCCGCAGCCGCCGGCAGTGGCACAAGCGCCAGCACCGACCCGATCAACGGCAGCACCAATCCACCAATCGCAAATCCGTAAAACGCCGTGCGTCCGCCCCGTCCGCTGGATCGCCTCCACCTGTCCGAGAATGTCATCCGCCCCGCGTTTTCCATCAAATATCGCGCAAAATCTACCGCAGCGGTTTCGTGATTCCAAGCCAGGGTCCATATAGGAGACAGGAAACTTCAGGTCGTGCCATGACGTCTGACGCGGCATCGTTGGCCCAATTCAAGGCGCCGTATGCACCGGACGATCGCCTGATCGCGGCCCGGTTGCTCGAAACCGCGGGCCTGGACGCGGCGCGGGAAAAGCGGATCGACGCCACGGCAACCCGCCTGATCGAGGCGATAAGGGCCAATGATGACCCGCTCGGCGGCGTCGAGGACATGCTTCGCGAGTTCGCGCTGTCGACCAAGGAGGGCCTCGCGTTGATGGTGCTCGCGGAAGCCCTGCTGCGCGTGCCTGACAGCCGTACCGCCGATCGCTTCATCGAGGACAAGCTTGGCCAGGGCGACTTCGTGCACCACGAGACCCGATCCAGCGCGTTCCTGGTCAACGCGTCGGCATGGGCACTCGGAGTGTCCGCGCGTGTGATCCAGCCTGGTGAAACCCCGCAGGGAACGCTTGGGCGATTGGCCAAACGGCTGGGGGTGCCTGCGGTGCGCGCCGCGACGCGGCAGGCGATGCGGCTGATGGGCAGCCATTTCGTGCTCGGCGAAACCATCGAATCGGCGTTGACGCGGGCGCAGCCGGACAAGATGCCGGCGCCGCGATATTCCTTCGACATGCTCGGCGAAGGCGCGCGCACGGCAAGTGATGCTGCGCGCTATTTGTTGTCCTACGCCAGCGCCATCGAAGCCATCGGCCGCGGCGCCGGTGAACGACCGCTGCCCGACCGGCCCGGCATCTCCGTCAAACTCTCGGCGCTGCATCCGCGCTATGAAGCGGTGAGCCAGCCGCGCGTGATGAGCGAATTGGTGCCGCGGCTGGTCGAACTGGCGCGCCAGGCCAAGGCCCATGATCTGAACTTCACGGTCGACGCCGAGGAAGCCGACCGGCTGGAACTATCGCTTGACGTGATCGCGGCCGCGCTCGGCGACGCATCGCTCAAAGGCTGGGACGGCTTCGGGCTTGCGATCCAGGCCTATCAGAAACGCGCCGGCGACGTGATCGACTATGTCGACGGCCTCGCGCGAACGCTGAACCGGCGGATGATGGTGCGTCTGGTCAAGGGCGCCTATTGGGACACCGAGATCAAGCGCGCGCAGGAACGTGGTCTCGACGACTATCCGCTGTTCACCCGCAAGGCGATGACCGATCTGAACTATATCGCCTGCGCGCGCAAACTGCTGGCGCTGCGGCCGCGCATCTTCCCGCAATTCGCCACGCATAACGCGCTGACGGTCGCGACATTGATCGAGCTTGCGGACCAAACCGGCGGATTCGAATTCCAGCGCCTGCACGGCATGGGCGAGGCGCTGTACGCGCAATTGAGCGAGGATCGCCCGGAGCTCGCTTTTCGCACCTACGCGCCGGTCGGCAGCCACCGCGATCTCTTGGCCTATCTGGTGCGGCGGCTGCTCGAGAACGGCGCCAATTCGTCCTTTGTGGCGCTTGCCGCCGACGACAAGGTACCGATAGCAACATTGCTGCGCCGGCCGGCCGACATCATCGGCGCCGCGGATCATGCCCGGCATCCGGAGATTCCGCTGCCGCGCGATCTCTACCAGCCGCAGCGGATCAATTCGCGCGGCATCGAGTTCGGTGAACGCGCGGCGTTGAGCCAATTGACCTTAGCCATTGCCGCCGAACAGGCGGTCGCCGATCGCGTCAGCGAGATCAGTCCGGACGATGCGAGCCGCATGGTCGCGAGGGGCCGCGCCGGCTTTGGCGCATGGAGCCGGACCGCGGCCGAAACCCGCGCCGCGATCCTGGAGCAGGCAGCGGAGCTGCTCGAACATCGCGCGGCGCATTTCATCGCGCTGCTGCAATCCGAAGGCGGCAAGACGCTCGACGACGCGCTCTCGGAAGTCCGCGAGGCCACCGATTTCTGCCGCTACTACGCCGCCGAAGGCCGTAAGCTGTTCGGTGACAGCGAAGCGATGCCGGGTCCGACCGGCGAAAGCAACCTGTTGCGATGGCGCGGCCGCGGCGTGTTCGTCGCGATATCGCCGTGGAACTTCCCGCTGGCGATCTTTCTGGGACAAGTCACCGCGGCGCTGATGGCCGGCAATAGCGTGGTCGCCAAGCCCGCCGAACAGACGCCGTTGATCGCGGCGGAGGCGGTTCGTCTGCTGCACGAGGCCGGCGTCCCCGCCTCGGCGCTGCATCTGGCGCAAGGAGACGGCCGCATCGGCGCGGCGCTGGTCGCCGATCCCGCCATCGCAGGCGTGGTGTTTACCGGGTCGACCGAGGTGGCACGATCGATCAACCGGGCGCTGGCGGCCAAGGACGGCCCGATCGTGCCGCTGATCGCGGAAACCGGCGGCATCAATGCGATGATCGTCGATGCCACCGCGTTGCCCGAGCAGGTCGCCGACGACGTCGTGACCTCGACATTTCGTTCGGCCGGCCAACGCTGCTCGGCCTTGCGGCTGCTTTACGTTCAGGACGACGTCGCCGATCGCATGATCGAGATGATCGCGGGCGCGGCGCGCGAACTGAAGATCGGCGACGTGCGCGACGCTTCGGTGCATGTCGGGCCGGTGATCGATGCGGAAGCCAAAGCGCGGCTGGAGGCACATATAGCGCGCATGAAGCGAGAGGCTCGCGTGCATCTGGCGGCTGCCGCGCCCGACGGCAATTACGTTGCGCCGCATATTTTCGAATTGTCGGACGCGGGTCAGCTCACCGAGGAAGTGTTCGGCCCGGTTTTGCATGTGGTGCGCTACCCCGCCGACGGCCTTGATGCCGTGCTGCGGTCGATCGAGCGCACCGGTTACGGATTGACGCTCGGCATTCACTCGCGGATCGACGATACCGTCGAGGATGTCGTCGACCGTCTCCAGACCGGCAACGTCTATGTCAACCGCAACATGATCGGCGCGGTGGTCGGCGTACAGCCGTTTGGCGGCTATGGATTGTCCGGCACCGGCCCGAAGGCCGGCGGCCCGCATTATTTGACCCGCTTCGCCACCGAACAGACCGTGACCATCAACACCGCCGCCGCCGGCGGCAATGCGGCGTTGCTGTCGGGCGGGGAGTAGATGCGGCGTAACGGTCGTCATCCGGGCGCAACGGCTTTGCCGTCATCCTCGGGATGACGGTGAGGCCGTTACGCCCGGATGACGAGTGCTTGTAGTTCTGCCGTTCCGCGATGCAGCAAGTGCCGTTGCATCTGCCACCCAACATGGGTCAAATGGCCTTTCACGCAGCTCATTGCGCATCGAAATTCCGGCACGCGGACAAAACCAACAAACGTCACGGAGCGATCTCACTATGGAAGACGGCATCTTCGAAGGCCTCAAGGTTCTGGACTGCGCGAGCTTCATCGCAGCGCCCGCGGCCGCAACCGTGCTGTCGGATTTCGGCGCCCAGGTCATCAAGATCGAGCCGCCGGGATCGGGCGATCCCTATCGCAATCTGCCGAATTTGCCGGGCTACCCGCACAGCGAACATAATTTCGCGTGGCTCTTGGAAGCCCGCAACAAGCGCAGCCTGGCGCTCGATCTGAGCAAGCCGGAGGGACAGGCGGTGTTGCATCGGCTCGCCGCCGAGGCCGATGTCTTCATCACCAATTTTCCGCCGGCGGTGCGCGGCCGGCTCGGCATCTCCTATGCCGAGCTTGCCCCGCTCAATCAACGGCTGATCTACGCCTCGTTCACCGGCTATGGCGAAAAGGGCGAGGAAGCCAACAAGCCCGGCTTCGACAGCAACGCCTATTGGGCGCGTTCGGGGCTGATGGATCTGGTGCGCGCCGATACCACCACCACGCCGGCGCGCTCGGTGGCCGGCATGGGCGACCATCCCTGCGCGATGGCACTGTATGGCGCGATCGTCACCGCGCTCTACAAGCGCGAGCGCACCGGCAAGGGCTCGCATGTCGCCTCGAACCTGATGGCCAACGGCGTCTGGGCCAACGGGGTGATGGCGCAGGCCAAATTATGCGGCGCCAAATTCAGCGAGCGGCGGCCGCGCGAACACGCGCTCAACGCCGTGACCAATCACTACAAATGCCGCGACGGCCGCTGGATCATCCTGTCGCTGCTCAACGAGGACCGGCAGTGGCCGGCGCTGACCCGCTGCCTCGGCCGCGAGGACCTGATCAACGATGCGCGATTTGCCACCAAGCCCGATCGCCATGCCCGCTCGCTGGAACTGATCAAGCTGTTCGACGAGATCTTCGCCACCAAAGATCTAGCCGAATGGCGCAAGCGGCTGGACGGCAACGGACTGGTGTTCGGCGTGGTCGGCATCCTCGACGATATTCCGACCGACCGGCAGATGATCGACAACGACGTGCTGGTGCCGTTCGAGGGCGACAGCATGCTGACCGTCAACAGCCCGATCTGGGTCGATGGCAGCCAAAAGACCGCGCCGCGACGCCCGCCCAGTGTCGGCGAGCACAGCGACGAGGTGCTGCGCGAGGCCGGTTATGACGAGGCCGCGATCCGGCAATTGCGCAACCTGGGCGCGGTGGGCTGACGCGCAAGCGTTAGTTCAAGCGCTAGTTGTTGTGTAGCAGCACCCAGCCGACGGCGGCGAGGCCGATGACGACGGCGACCGCGATCGCCCATGTCGAGACCCGGATCGCGCTAACGGTTTGCCGTTCGGCCTCATTCTCGGCGATCTTGCGGTTGCGCGCCTTGTCCTGCTCCGCCTCGTCCATCGCCAGCCTCCCGGCTTGTTCGTCAGTTCCGCTTGATCGAAGCCTACCCTACAGGCCGGCCGTCGTCGATGGACGCAAGGCCGCCTGGAACCGCCTCGACGGAGGCCGATGCTAGCGGGTTTTGACGAAGCACATCCCCATCCGCGAGGCCTTGTCGACGACCTGGCACGCCAATCCTTCGGCACAGGTCCACGATCTAAAACTGCGGTCGTTGTCGGCGGCGCCGGCATGCTGCGCATAGCAGTGCGCGCCCCAGCCGTCGTCATATTCGGTGCCCGCGAGTTCGGAGCTGCCGCGCAATTGCGGGCGGCTGGAGAAGCCGCGGGAATAATCCGGCGCGTTGCCGTCGCGTAACGCCATCAGGATATCGCGACGCCGTGCCTGGTCGCCAAAGAAATGCGGCGATGCCGGCACGATGGTGGCATTGGAAGGGTTGGGCGCTAGCCAGTCGACACCGGGAAAATGAAAGCCGCCGATGCCGCGGGTCTGATGGCAGCCCGCGCAGGTCACGTCGTTGAGCCGGCGCTCAAAGCCCGCCAGCGAGCGGATGTTCTGCAACGGCCCACCGCGCTCGGCGGCCTTTTTCAGGGCCGTGACCACATCCTGGTCGCTGAATACCGGATCGATCCTGGCGTCATCGCCCTGCACCAGGCCGAATTCGGGCTGCAGGCTGGAAGCCGAAAATCCGGCTGGCGTGGCCGCAATCGCACCGGTGGCGAGATATTCGGGTGGGATCACAATCGTACCGCGATCGAGCTCGGTGAAATGCTGCGGATCGAGCAACCACGCCTTGAAGGCGCGCGCCAGCTTGCGATCGGCCAGGAGACGCGTGCGATCGATCTGGTTCTCGAGCGGCGTTTCCTCGAACGCCTGGCTCTGCGCATTGTAATTGAACACCTTCAACAGATAGTCGGTGCGGAAATCGCGGGTCGGCGATTTCAACGCATGGACGATCTGGATGTTGGTTTCGATGCGGTCGATATTTTGCGGCGCAACCAGATTCAGCGGACCATCCGGCGCGGCCAGTTTCTCCGCAAGTCCCGCGCCGGTGAGCGGCAGGTCACCCGCGGCGAGCCATCGCCGCGCCACCTCGGCGCAGCTGACGGCCGCGCCATTGGCTCCGACCGCATGATCGCCTCGTGCCTTGAGCACGACATTGAGCGTCATCGGCAACCGCGGCGAGGCCAGGCTGTCGGCGGCTTGCTCCACCTTGGTCGGGATCAGGCGGTAGATCAGCCGGATTTCGCCGCAGGTTGCGGGCGCCACGTAGGTGCGGTCCATCCGGTTGACGATGCCTGACAGCACGAAGCGCGAATCGTCGGAATAAAGCTGCGCGCGATCGAACAGTTGAAGGTCGTTGGTGTCAGCAACGCCGATGCTCTCGCCCGGATGATCGTCTTTATGGCGTGCGATGTAGCGGTCGAACTCGGCGTCGATCGCGCCACGGACGGGCGCCATCGACGGCAAGGCAAACAACTCGCGGTCCGCGATCGGCGTATCGGCGGATCGGGCGGGCACCAGCATGCGGCCAAGACCGAACTTGCCGCGATCGAGTTCACGCAACGCCAGCGGATCGGTGATCGCGGTGCCGCGATCGAGCGGCGCGCCCTGCAGCGCGCCCGCGGACCATGGACCGCAAACCAGAACCAGCAATGGCACAAGAAATCGCAAGCCGTGACTCATATCCGGACTAACACCGCATCCCGACGCTTATTCAAGGCGTGTCGCACCGGGTGTTGGCGATAGTGTGATGACACTGAGTTCGGGTCCCGGACGCCGTGCAGCGCCGTTTTGCGCTGCTCCGCAGATCCGCGATCTACTCTGTGGTGGCCCCTTTAAATGCGAAAAAGCGCCTCACGTGACAGTGAAGCGCTTTCGGACGTGTAGGCTGTTTAATCGCGGCGCTCGCGGCCTAGCGGGCGACGACCAAGCCCCTGCTGGTGACCACTACCCAATGGCCGTCCTGGCGCCGGACCGCATCGATGCGGCCGAGGCCGGGCACCAGATCGCCGGCGTAGACTTCGAAGATGCCTTGCCGTCCCTCGATCAGCGCGCCGCCATTGGCAACATCGCGCAAGTTCCAGCCTTCGATGGTCGGCAAGCGACCGACCTCGTTCTTGACGTCCGCGGCCCTCGGTCCGATCGCCGGCGGCGTAATCGAGCCAGTCACGTCCTTGGGGGCCGGCTGGGGCGCCGCGGCCGCTACCGGCGTTGGCGGCGCGGCGTGAAGCTTTTCGACCTGCTCCGAGAGCTTGGCGAGTTTCGCCAACGGCTCAAGCTCGGCCTTCTCGACCTTGTCGAGGCGGTCATTGGCCTTGCTGAATTGGGCGAGACCGAG
Source organism: uncultured Alphaproteobacteria bacterium (assembly GCA_963755895.1). GTDB lineage: Bacteria > Pseudomonadota > Alphaproteobacteria > Rhizobiales > Xanthobacteraceae > Bradyrhizobium. The sequence goes on along the minus strand of CAVWMD010000009.1, from coordinate 94,903 downwards.
TTTGGAGGTGTGTTCGACGCTCGCCTTGAGCGCACCAATGTCGGCGTCGATCCGCGCAACGGTCGCATCGAAAGCGGCATTGCCGGCGGGCACGGCGTTGGTGGCAAGTGCCGTGTCGTGGCCGGCGAACTGCTGAAGACCGACGGTCGCCATGGCACCGCCAAGCGCGCCCGCGACCACGGCCAGCGCCACCACGGCGACGAGCGCCGCCAACCGGCGTTTGCCGAACATGCTGTGGCCAGGTTCGGATTGCTCCGCCGGGCCGGTCTCTTCATGGTCCCAGCCACGGTTGGCGGACGACATGATCATGACGTTGCCCGGCATGCGCGGTTCTGGTTTGGCAGCCTCGGCCTTGAAGGCCTCAACCTTGGGAACCTCAACCTTGGGGGCCTCAACCCTGGAAGCCTCAACCCTGGAAGCCTTGGCCTTCGTGACGCTCACTTCCGGAGCTTCGCCGTGCTCGGGCACCAAGGCCGGAGATTCCACCTCGACAGGCGCTTCCGCCGACACCGCGGTGGGCTCGGTCGAAATATCCGAAGAACGGCCAACGATCGGCTCGGCACCTGAAGAACCGGCTTCAGCGCTCGTCTGCTCGGCTTGTTCGCTCACGGCTAAGTCTCCACAATGGGTTGACCATTTGGTAACTTTCATTGCTTGCGAAATCGTTACCGGCCATCGGCTTACGGAAATTTTAGGAAGTCGTCCGGCCGGCCTTTTACCCAGCCAGGTGGTTGTTGCGGCGCGTTTGCCGCACGCCAACCGGCTGCCACTTGGCCTGAAAACGCGATAGCATCACTTGACCGACCAGCCAGAAAGGCAGGGGGCGCCATGACGATCGAAAAGTGCATCAACGAATTTGCGGTGGGCGACGTGATTTTCGAGGAGGGCTCGACCGGCCGCGAGCTGTTCGTCGTGCTCGACGGCAGGATCGACATCGTCAAGCTGAACGGCGCCAGCAAGACCGTGATCGTGACGCTCGGCAAGGGTGAATTCTTCGGCGAAATGGCGGTGATCGACGGCTCGGCCCGCTCGGCCACCGCGATAGCCGCCGCCCCCAACACCCGCGTGATGCGGATCAATCACGCCCGCTTCGTCTATCTGGTCAGTCAGCAGCCGGCCTTCGCGCTGATGGTGATGGATGCGCTGAGCAAGCGGCTGCGGGCCTCCAACGCCCTCACCTTCCGGGCCGCCACCCCATGAGCGAGCACAGACCGAGCCCGTTTGCGGTTCTCCGCGACAATAGCGTGTGCTCGCTGATTCAGGCCGCCGAGGACGTCTACCAGATCCGGTTCAAGAATCGCGCCGCCAACGCCTATCTGGTGCGCGGCAAATCGCGAACCATCATGATCGATGTCGGGCTCTCCTCGAATTTCCCGGCGCTGCTGGAATGCCTCGACCATGTCGGCTGTGCGCCGGACAAGATCGATATGGTGATCCTCAGCCACGAGCATCTCGATCACATCGGTGCGGCCTATCATTTTGGCGGCCGCACCATCATCGCGGCGCATCGCCTTGCCGCCAACAAGATCATGCTGCGCGACGACTTCTCGATGCTGCGCAAGATGTTCAACGAGCCGGATGTCCCGATCAATGTCGATATCTGGCTGGAAGAAGGCAATTTGATCGACCTCGGCAATTTCCGCCTCAGCGTGATGTACACGCCGGGCCACACCTCGGCCTGCATCAGCCTCTTCGATCAAGAAAAGGGGCTGCTGTTCGCGGCCGACACCCTGATGCCGGGCGGTGTGATGGGCGGGGTGTTCGGATCGGGCAGCATCAGCGACTACATCCAGTCGCTGGAGCGGCTGAAGGGGCTGAACTCCAAAATCCTGCTGTCGGGTCATGGCCGGCTGTCCGACACACCGCAGGACGATGTGCGGATCGCACTGCAGCGATCGCACGCCTTGCTGTCTGACACCGCGCAATTGTTCGACGCGCTCGATGCGCGATCGAATTTCGAGCCGATCATGCAATCGGTGCGTGACCTCAACAAGCTCGACGACGGCTGAACCTTATCGTCACCGGTTTGACAGTCGGCCCGGCGGTCTGCTCAAAAGCGCCCCACAACGATAGAAGACAGGGGAGCAAACCGTGAAGCTGTATGATTCGATCGGACCGAACCCGCGCATTGTCCGGATGTTCATGGCGGAAAAGGGCATCGACATGCCGCGGCAGGCTGTCGACCTGCGCAAGGGCGAGAATCGCGAAGCCGAACATTTGAAGCGGAATCCGCACGGCCAGATGCCGACGCTCGAACTCGACGACGGCAGCTATCTCTCCGAGATCACCGCGATCTGCGAATATCTCGAGGAGAAACATCCGGCGCCGCCGATGATCGGCTCAACGCCGGAAGCGCGCGCCGAGTGCCGGATGTGGACCCGGCGCGTCGATCTCAATATCTGCGAACCGCTCGCCAACGGCTATCGCTTCGGCGAGGCCCTGAGATTCTTTCAAAAGCGGATACCAGTGGCGCCGGAAGCCTCCCCCGGCCTCAAGATGATCGCGGCCAACCGCCTGCAATGGCTCGACGGCCAGATCGCGGGCAAGGACTATCTGTACGGCAAACGCTTCACGCTCGCCGATATCCTGCTGTATTGCTGGGTCGATTTCGGAGGCGAGGTCGGCCAGCCGCTCGATCCCGCCAACACCAACATCGCCGCCTGGTTTGCGCGCGTCGCGGAGCGACCATCCGTCAAGGCGTAACGGGTTTGAAGCAGGATTTTCATCGACATCATCGACCGAACCTGGGCTTGCCCAAGTTCGGTGGAAATTATTGTCCAGGTTGGCGGCTACCGACCAGAAGTGAAGAAAACGCGTCAAAACAAAACACTAGAGCCCCGTTCCGATTCCATCGGAACGGAAAAGGCTCTAGGATCGGCACGACCGAAACCCATACAAGATATCGACCGCCGGCCTGACGACGCGGGACGGCCACAATTGGGTTACGGGAAATTAAGTTGAGGTCTTTGCCGAACTTGAAACAGTAACGGATGCAGCTTGGTGCTGCGATGGGAGGCCAATCGGTGCGCGCGTCCAAACGCTTTGCAGCTCTAGTTCCAATGATTTCAATCGTCTCGGTGCTCGCACTCTCGGCGCAGGCACAGGAGCCGCCCCGAAGGCCCGAGCCGAGGGGCGGCCCGGTACACCCCGGTGGACCACACGTGGGAGGACCGGGCGGACCTCGAATGGCGCATGGACCCCTGCCGATGCACAATTTCGGCGGACACCCCTTTCACGGTCATCTCGCCTGGGGTGGCGGCCGCTGGCGTCACGAAGTTCGCAATGGCCGCGACGGCTGGTGGTGGGACGTCGGCGGCGCATGGTATTTCTATCCGCAACGGCTCGACGGTCCGCCGACCTACGTGTCTGATGTCGAATTTGCCGACGATGCCTATGCCGATGAAGGGCCGCCGCCCGGCCCGGACGGCTACGCGCCGCCGCCCGGAGGAGGCTATCCGCCGCCCGCGGTCGCTGCCTATCCTCCGCCCCCGCCGCCGCCACCACCGCCAGACGCCGCTGCAGGTGCCGTTGGCGGCGCGCTGATCGGCGGCATCCTTGGGGGTGCGCTGACGGGTCGGCCTGGTGGTGCGATTGCCGGCGCGGTTGTCGGCGGCACGACCGGTGCCCTGGTTGGCGCATCGGCTGCGGCCCGTCCCGGCTATTATCTGGCGCAAGGCGGTTGTTATTATCGCTACCCGTCCGGGCAGTATGTCGTGGTCGACCCGCGCAATTGTAATTGAGCGAGGCCGCACAATAACAAAGGGCGTGCAGGCGTTCGGCCTGCACGTTTCACCTGATCAGATTACCATCGATTGGATAGCCGGCGATTAGATAACCACCGGCGCGTCCGGCAGTTCGTTCGGCCCCTTGCCGTGCGCGGGGAAGTGCTGCGCCAATTGCCGTGAGACCGCGTGGATTCCACGGATCGCGCCGCTCTCGAATTTTCCCGCTTTGAAATCGCTCTCCATCGCGGCGCAGATCCTTTCCCAACCCCCGGCCGTGACCTTCGCATCGATGCCGCGGTCGGCGACGATCTCGACATCGCGGTCGGCCAGAAGCAGATAGATCAGAACGCCGTTGTTGTGGACGGTGTCCCAGATTCGCAACTGGGCGAAGACATCGATCGCGCGTTCCCGCGCCGGCTGATCCCGAAACAGCGGCGCACCGTCGAGCGCCCCCTCCACCACAAAGCGGACCTGGCCGGAATGGGTGGTCTCGCCGGTCTTGATTGCCTGTTCGATCGCAGCCAGCACCCGTGGCGGAAACAGCCGCCGCGCCCGCCAGCGGTGCTCGAGGAGGTGTTTGCCGATACGCGCGATACCCATATGTCCACCAGTTCCATATCTACCAGCTACCGGATGCGCCGCCGCCGCCGAAACTGCCGCCACCGCCGCTGAACGAGCCGCTGTCGCTGCTCGAACCGCTGCTGCCGGAATACGAGCCGCCACCGCTATATCCGCCGCCGGACCAGGTGCCGCCACGGCCGTTCGATGCGAAGCTCAAGCCGATCATGGTAAAGATGAAGGCGATGATCCCCACGATCCCCGATACGATGATCGATCCGACGAAAAGCCAGACCAGAACGCCTGTAACGCCGCCGGTTGCGACCGAGCCGATGAGCCGGCCGAATATGCTGCGCAGGATGCCGCCGACGATAAATATCCCAAAGATCGCGAAGGGAAACAGGCCCTCGAGATCGCTCGATGATCCGTAATCCTGCTGCCGTTTCGGTGCCGGCAGCGGCTCGCCATCGATAACCCCGATGATCCGGTCGACCCCCGCCGAAATCCCGCCGGCAAAATCCCCACTCCTGAATTTCGGCGTGATGATCTCGTCGATGATGCGCTGACTGGTTACATCGGTCAGTGCCCCTTCGAGGCCATAGCCGACCTCGATGCGAAGCTTGCGATCGTTCTTGGCGACCAGCAGGATCGCGCCGTCATCGACCTTCTTGCGCCCGATCTTCCAGGCATCGGCCACCCGGATCGAGTATTGCTCGATTTCCTCGGGCTGCGTGGTCGGCACGATCAGGACCGCGATCTGGCTGCCCTTGCGCGTTTCGAAATCCCTCAGCTTCTGGTTCAGCGAAGCGATGTCGTCGCTGGACAATGTGCCGGTCTGATCGACCACGCGCCCGGCAAGCGGCGGCACCGCGACCTGAGCCAGAGCCAACGAGGCCCAGCACATCAGTAACGCAACGAGAGAGGCCTTCGCAACGAGACAAGCTTTGGCAGCGTTCATCGCGCTCAATCTGGTTAACTGACTATTTCGCGGGCGCCGGCGCCGGATTGAAATCCACTTTCGGCGCGGTGGAGATTTCCTTTTCGTTGTCGACCGTGAAGTTCGCCTTCTCCTTATATCCAAACACCATCGCGGTCAGGTTGTTCGGAAACGTGCGGATGCCGACATTGTAGTCCTGCACCGACTTGATGTAGCGATTGCGCGCCACGGTGATGCGATTTTCGGTACCTTCGAGCTGCGCCATCAGATCGTGAAACAGCGCGTCGGATTTCAGCTGCGGGTAGTTTTCCGTGACCACCAGCAGTTTTGAAAGCGCGCTGGTGAGCTCGCCCTGGGCGGCCTGGAATTTGGCGAACGCGCCGGGATCGTTGACAAGTTCGGGCGTGGCCTGAATGCTGCCGACCTTGGCGCGCGCATTGGTGACGCCGAGCAGCACGTCTTTTTCCTGCTGGGCGAAGCCCTTCACCGAATTGACGAGGTTGGGCACCAGATCGGCGCGGCGCTGGTACTGGTTCAAAACCTCCGACCAGGACGATTTGACCTGCTCTTCATTGGTCTGGATCGCGTTATAGCCGCAATTGGTCAGGCTCAACATCGCCAGCGCCGCCAGCACCGTCCAAAGTCTGCGCATCGAATCCTCCCGGTTCAGTGTTCCGCAGGGTAGCAGAAGGATCCGATGGTGGTTGCAGTATTTAAGCGTGCATCCAAAGACACGGCCTTCGGCCGGCCATCGCTGACCTCGGGCACAGGTCCCGGAATCCTCCCGGTCGTGATCTTCCAGGCGATCGAGAGTGTTGCAGCAGAGACACGCACAATAAAAAAATCCCGCCCGCTGTTGCGGATACAAGCGCGCGTAGTAAACGCAACGATCAGGGCATCATCGAGGACATCATGAAGTCAGCCGGCCGCTATACCGAATTTGTCGATCGCCCCTCTATCCGATACCGGCGCTGTTTGCGGCCGCTTGGGGCCATCGCGATGACTTTGCTGCTGTTGTCGCTTCCGATCGCCGGCGGTCCCGCAAACGCGGCCATTTCGGCATCTCCAACGCCGGGCGCCCATGTTTACCTCCTACGCGGCGTGCTCAATATTTTTTCGCTGGGCCTGGACGGTATCGCCGAGAGATTGCAGCAGCAGGGCATCAACGCGACCGTTGCCAATTATCTGTCGTGGGAATCCCTCGCGCAGGAAGCCGCCGCTGAATATAGAAGCGGGCAAATAAAGACCGTCGTTCTGGTGGGCCATTCCTCGGGCGCGACGGTGCTGCCTTACATGGTCGCGCGACTGAACCAGCTTGGCGTCCCCGTCAAGTTGGCAATCGGCCTGGATTCGGTCTTTCACACCAGCCTGTCGGGACAGGTTGGACGCTATGTGAACTTCTACGTCGCCAATGGAGCCGGCACGGTGGTCCAGAAGACCGGGCAGTTCCGCGGCGCGCTGGAGAATGTCGACGTCGGCGGATTGGGTGTCGGACATCTCACCATCGACAAGAGCGACGTCATGCAACAAAAGGTCATCAGCGAGATCGACGCCGTCGTCCTCAGCCGCTCGCGAGGCGCCCCTGCCGTGCAGAAGCGACCAGCACCGGGCGTGAGCAAGCAAAGTTCTGCTGCGCCGGTCATGGCCGCGCCGACGAGGCAATAGATACGCCCTAACGTTCTGCGTCCGGTGCCGGCATGCGCCTCAGATTCTGCCAATTCGGCGGCCATCAATACCCCGAAATGAGCATTTGGGTGCCGAGCGATCCGAGCGTACGCTCGGTTCGTCGGCCACCATCAGGACTGCATGATCAACCCATCTCACATTGCAACGATCATTGCAGGGGCAATCCTTTCCGCATGTCTCTTCCTTTTAGACCTTGATCCGGTGACAGCAGATCCGGTCGTGGCGCCGAGCGTGGCTGCGACACCACCTCCCGCCGCCAACGAACCGGTGGCGGTACCTCACATGCGCGCCTACTTGTTCCGCGGCGCGCTCGGTCCGATCTTTTCCCGCGGGATGGATCATCTGGCTGAAGAGATCAGAACAACGGGCATCCCGGCGACAGTCGACGAGTTTACGATTTGCCGCCTGATCGCGGAAGGCGCCGTTCGCGAGTATCGCAAGGACCCTGCTTTGATCATCCTCATCGGGCATTCGATGGGCGGGTTTTGTGTGCTGCAGTTTTCGCAAATACTGCAGGTCAATAATATCCCGGTCAGCCTCGCTGTCACGATCGATCCGCCTCAGATCAGCCCACCCGTGCCGTCCAATATTGAGCGTTACCTCAATATCTTTCTGTCGAAGAGCGTCCTCGGCGGCAGCCACATCAAGCCGGCACAAGACTACCACAGTCACTTTGCGAGCTTCGATCTCTCGGATCGCAACGAGGTTTCACACTTCAATATCGACAAGGAGGACGTCTTCCACCGGCAATTTCTCGCCAAGATCGCAGAGCTCACGACCACGTCCGCGAATGTTGACGGCGTTCCGGCACCGCTCAACTATATCGTCCCCCCCGATGCTGCGATCGAACTGTGGGACACCGGCATTCCGGTGTTCGCCCGTCCGGGCGATACGCTGCAAACCATCGCTGAACTTTACCGCGTGCCGCTGTGGTCGCTGACCCAGGTGAACAAGGGATTGATGGAGAATGCGCCGCTCGTGCCCGGCGAACGAATCGTCGTTCCTCGCTACCTGACGCCCCCCACCAAGGTGTCGCGCCAGGCGCCCCCGGGGCGTTAAAGCGTTTTCGAACGAAGCACCTTCGTACTTTTCCGGATCATGCTCAAAGCTCACATCTAGCGCGCCGCCGCCTTCGCTTGCTGGATCGCCTGCCAGATCTTGACCGGCGTCAGGGGCGTATTCAGGCCGCTGATGCCGAGGTCGCTGAGCGCGTCCATCACGCCGTTGGCGATGCAGGGCGGCCCGCCGATCGCGCCGGATTCGCCGCATCCCTTGGCGCCCAGCGGATTGGTGCGGCAGGGCGCGGAATCATCCAGCGTGACCGAGATCGGCGGAATATCGTCGGCGCGCGGCACGCAATAATCCTGATAGCTTGCGGTCAGCAACTGGCCCTCCGCGTCGTAAGACACGCCCTCATAGAGCGCCTGTCCGATACCCTGCGCGACACCGCCGTGGACCTGTCCCGTCACCAGCATCGGATTGACGGCGACGCCGACGTCATCGACCGTGGTGTAGCGCACCACCTTGCTGACGCCGGTCTCCGGATCGATCTCGACTTCGCAGATATGGGTGCCGTTGGGCCAGCTCGGACCGTCGACCTCACCTTCACTGTCGACGCTGAGCCGCGCGCCACTTTCCTTTTTGGCGATATCGAACAACCCGATGCGCCGGTCGGTACCAACCACGGTGAGCCAGCCGTCGCGGTATTCGATGTCGTCGATCGAGGTCTCCAGCAGGTTCGAGGCCTTTTCGCGCGCCTTCGCGATCATGTCGCTGGTCGAGACCGCAACCGCGGTGCCGCCGACGAACAACGAGCGCGAGCCGACGCTGCCGAAGCCGGTCGCCAGATCGGTATCGCCCTGGATCACGTCGATCTTGTCCATGGCGACGCCGAGCGAGGCCGCGACCATCTGGCTGTAGGTGGTCTGCAACCCCTGCCCCATCGCCATGGTGCCGGAATGCAGCACGATGCGGCCCTCGGCGGTCGCGTGCAGGCTGACCTTTTCGGTATGCGCCCGGCCGCCGGTCCATTCGATGTAGCTGGTCAGGCCACGGCCGTAGAGCAGACCCTTCTTCTTCGCCGCCTTCTTGCGCGCGGCAAAACCATCCCAATCCGCCAGTTCGGAAGCGCGCTCCAGCATGTGCGCGAACGCGCCGCTGTCGTAGACTTGGCCGACGGCGTTGGTGTAGGGCAACTGCGCCGGCTTGATGTAATTGACCTTGCGGATGGTGCGCGGATCGATTCCGATCTGGCGGGCCGCGGCGTCCATCAGCCGCTCCACGATGAACACGCCTTCCGGCCGGCCCGCACCGCGATAGGCTCCGACCGGCGCGGTGTTGGTCATGACCGCCTTGATCTCGTAGTGAATCAGCGGAAGGTCATACACGCCGGACTGCACGAAGGGCCCGAGCACCAGGGGAATGATCGTGCCGGTGCCGGAGAGATAGGCGCCGGTGCCCCCGACCGAGCGCACCCGATAGGCCTGCACGCGGCCTTTGGCGTCGAGCGCGAACTCGCCGGTCGAGGTCAGGTCGCGGCCATGGGTGCCACCGACGAAATCGTCGGTGCGCTCGCCGCGCCAGCGCACCTTGCGCTCCAGCTTGACGGCGGCGTAGGCCACGATGCCGTCTTCCGGATAAAGGCTGGTCTTCTGGCCGAAGCCGCCACCGATATCGCCGACCAGCACCCGCACACTTTCCTTCGGCCGCTTCAGCACCGCCTCGGCAAGCAGATCCCGGGTCGAGCCCGGTGTTTGCGACTGGACGTGCAGGGTCAGCCGCCCGGATTTCTTGTCGACCTCGGCGATGGTCGAGCGCGGCTCCATGGCCGAGGGGATCAGCTTCTGGCTGATGAGATCGAGCGAGACCACATGCCTGGCGCTGGCGAAAGCCGCTTCCACGGCGGCTGCATCGCCATAGCTCATGACCGCCGCGATATTGTCCGGCGCCCCGGACCATACCGCCGGCGCGCCGGGCTTGATCGCGGCCACGGGATCGACCACCGACGGCAACACCTCGTATTCGATCGCAATCGCCTCGGCCGCGCTCTGCGCCGTCACCCGCGAGGTCGCCACCACAGCGGCGATCGGTTCGCCGGCAAAGCGCACGACCTCATGCGCCAGCAGGCGGCGGGGCGGCGCCGTCATCGGCGAGCCGTCCGGCCGCTTGAATACCAGCAGCGTCGGGAGGGTGCCGATGTCGTCGGCAATCAGATCGGCGCCGGTATAGACCGCTTCAACGCCCGGCATCGCCTTGGCGGCGGTGGTGTCGATCGATAGGATCCTGGCATGGGCGTGCGGCGAGCGCAGCACATACAGCCACAGCGCGCCGTCCTCCGGCTTGTCGTCGATGAACTGCCCCTTCCCGGTGAGCAGTCGTTGATCTTCCAGACGCTTGACCGGCTGGCCCGCACCAAAACGCATATTGCCGGGTAGGATATTCATCAGTTGGTCCTTCGAGCTTTTTGCTAGGTCTTTCGAGCATTTAGGCAGGTTTTAGCGAGTTTTCCGAGCAAGACAACTCGCCGTCATTCCGGGATGCTACGAAGGACCAGACCTCAGATGCACAATTGCGCATCGGGGAATCCCGAAATTCTCCGACGTGCAACTGCACATCGTGGTTCGCGCCAAAGCGCGCCCGCAATGACGGTGTTATGCAGCCCCCGTGCCAATCACCCGATATCCCGCAGCACCGCTGCAACCACCTCGCGCTGGTCCGCCGTCAAGGCCGCCTGCGGCGGGATCGGGTCGCCGACATCGTAGCCTTGGATCGCCAGGCCGGCCTTGACGCAGGCCGCCAGATTGTAGCGCGCGAAGGCTTCGTTGATGCGCCACAGCCGCCGCTGCAAGGCCATCGCCTCATCCCAGCGCTTGGCCTTGCAGAGGTTGTAAAGCACGACGCTCTGGCGTGGAATGATGCAGGCCGGTCCCGCCATCCAGCCGACCCCGCCAATCAGCATCACCGCGGCCGGAATATGCGCCGACGCCGAGAACACTTTGATGCCCTCGCCGCATCGGTTCATGATCGACAGCAAGCGCCCGGTATTGGTCGAGGCATCCTTGATGTAACCGATGCGCGGATGGGTCGCGAGCCTTGCGATGACGTCGAGCGTCAGGTCGGAGCGCTGGAATTGCGGATTGGTGTAGATCACGACGGGAATATCGACCGCGTCGGCAATGGCGCGAAAATAGGATTCGATCTGCGCATCGCCCAGCGGAAAATACGCTTCCAGGATTGCCAGGATGCCGTCGGCGCCAAGTTTCTGGTAGGATTTTGCCTGCGCGACCGCATCCGCGGTCGATGTCGAGACCACGCCGGCAACGACGGGGACACGGCCCTTGGCGGCCTCGATCGTGGTCTGCACCACGACCGTGCGCTGCGCATTGTTCAGATAGGCAAACTCGCCGGTCGAGCCGAGCGGCGTCAGCCCGTGCACCCCTGACTTGATCAGATCGTCGCAGAGTTTTGCCAGCACGCCGCTGCGGATCTTGCCGTCGGGATCGACCGGGGAGACCAGATAGGGAAAGACGCCGTGGAAATCGGTCATGGTCGCAATGAACTCTCAGGAAAACTCGATCGGGACGCCGATAAAGCCTTTGCGGGACCGGCTTGTCCAGCTTCCTGAGAGCAGTTCGTAGTATGGCTGCGGGCCTCGTTCTTCGTGGCTGACGGCTATTCAGCGCCTTTCGTAACAGTGAAATGCACCGTAGATGCCGGACCGGTCGCGCGCTAAGCCGATCGCGCTGCGTTCCTCGTCACGGCGCCAGATCTCGCGCAGCGACGCGAGCTCATGGCTTTCCAGCGGGGATTGCTTGCCCGCGGTGCGGAAGATCACGCGGACATCGTCGCTGCCGGCACGATCGATCGCGTTCCAGAGCGCCCGGATTTCCTCCGGCGCCATCCAGTCCTGCGAGTCGAGCAGCACGACGGCATCGATCTGGCGCGCGGGAAGGCTTTCGAGGAACTGGCGCAGATTGGCGTGAACCGGAATGATCAATCCGGCACCATCGCGCATGCGCGCGAATTGGCCGGCTTGCAGATAAGGCGGCAGGCAGAGGTCGCCGGGACCACGGTAACGGCGATGAAGCGCCTGCCAGGCGAAATAGTTGGTCTCGTTGGGATGGCCGTTGATCAGGCGCAACAATCGCTCGTAGAGCACCTCGTTGAGCGGCGCGCCTCCGCCCAACAGCTCGCGCTGCTGGGGCGGAATGCCCAGGCTGAACAGCAGGGCCGGCGTGCCCGTGATGAACTTCGCCAGCGGCGAATGAAACAGACGATGCAGACGGGCCAGCGCCTGAATGCGCTCCGGAGCATCGGCCTTGCCGCTGAGCAATGCCTCGAGATCGATCCGGGCCAGCTTCGCCAGCATGTGCGCCAAGCCGATGAAGCGGCCAAGCATGCCATGGCGATAGAACCCGTCGGTGAAATAGCGATAGCGCGGACGCCCGACCACGTTGCGCTTGTCCCAGTAAGCCCGTGCATCCGCGTCGAGCAGGAGCCACAAATGATCGCGATAGAGTTCGGCGTTGGCGAGCGAGGCCGCCTCGCCGAAGAACTGCCAAAAATCAGCGTATTTGGAAAACGCGCGAAGCCCGGCGAGCTTGAGCTTGAGCAGCGACAGATGAGCTTCGTTGAGATCGACGGCGAACACCTGGGCCGGCCGGGCCGTGAGGTAAGATAGTGCGTTACATCCGCCGGATGAGATGGTGACGATGGTCGAGCCTACCGGCAGTTGCAGCGCCGCGAGATCGGCTTCCGGATCTTCCCATATCTGGGTGTAAACCAGGCGGCGGAACCAGAAGCGAAAACAGGCGGTCCCAAACGGTCGATTGTTCGTCACCTCGGCTGTTGCGGACCGCGTCCGCGATAAGTTGCGTGCTCATCTATTCCCCGAATCAGCAATCTGACGACGGTATCGTTGCCTCGCTGCAGTTTTGCGACAGCTACGAATCCCCCTGCGCGTCACTGTCACATCCCTGTCGCGCGAACATCGGATTAAGCGAGACCTGCCGCAGGAGGCTGATGGATGTCCGCATTTCCTTCCAATATCGGCGCCGACATGGCGGGAGTTATCCCCGCTAATCTCAGCGACAATCCCGGCGACAATCTTAGCGACAAGTTTAGCGACGGTTTTAGCAACAAATTTTCTTGGGCCGCCGAAGCAACCGATCGCATGAACCGGATGTACCGCCGGCAGCGCCACATCTACGACGGCACCCGACGATATTACCTGCTCGGCCGTGACCGGCTGATCGCCAATTTGAAGCCTGAGGCCGGCGCCAATGTGCTGGAAATCGGCTGCGGCACCGGCCGCAATTTGGTGCTTGCCGCCGGCCGGTTCCCCGAGGCACGATTGTTCGGCATCGACGTTTCAACGGAAATGCTGACCTCGGCGATTAGCGCCATCGCGCGGCGAGGCCTGGCATCCCGGATCAAGCGTCGCCCATGGCGATGCGACGGCGTTCGATCCGCGAGCTGCTGTTCGGCATCCCATCGTTCGACCACGTCATGATTTCCTACAGCCTGTCGATGATCCCGAACTGGACCTGCGTGCTCGAAGCCGCCATCGGCCGGCTCAAACCCGGCGGCCGTTTGCACATTGTCGATTTCGGCCGGCAGGAACGATTGCCCGGCATCGCCCGCGTGCTGCTGCTGCGATGGCTTAAGTTGTTTGACGTCACGCCGCGCGACGATCTCGAGCCCGTGCTGTCCACAATGGCCGCCGCATCAGGCGCCGAGCTGAGGTTCGAACGTCCGTTCCGCGGCTATGCCCAATATGCGGTGCTGACGGTTCCATCGGGGCCGGCAAAACCGTGAACGCGTGGCTTGCACTGCTGGCGGCGGGCCTGTTTGAGATCGCCTGGGCACTGGGCCTGAAATATTCCGATGGCCTCACCCGGTTCTGGCCGACCGCGCTGACGCTGGTGGCGATCGCGCTGAGTTTCAGCCTGATGGCGCTGGCCCTTCGATCGCTGCCGTTCGGTACCGCCTATGCGGTGTGGACCGGCATCGGTGCTGCGGGCAGCATCATCGTCGGCATGCTGATGTTCAGCGAGTCGGCCGATCCAGTGCGGATCCTCTGCCTGACATTGATCGTGGCGGGAATGGTCGGGCTCAAGCTTAATTCGCCGGTTTAGAGCGTTTTCGAGCGAAGTGGATACCGGTTCGCGTGAAGAAAACGCGTCAAAACAAAAACCTAGAGCCCCGTTCCGATTCCATCGGAACGGGAAAGGCTCTAGACAACCGCGCGTTCAGCCCCGCCGCGTCAGCCGCCTCGCGCGCAGGCCGCGCCACCCTTCGACGGCGCCGAACAATGCGAGCGCCAGCACGAACGGAACAAAGTGATACAGCACGCGGAACATCAGCAGCGCCGCGATCAGCGGCTCCTTGTCCTCACCGCCAAGCCCGAGCAGGATCGTCGCGTCGAATACGCCAAGGCCCGCCGGCGCGTGACTGGCAAATCCAAGCAACGTCGCGACGATGAAAACCACGACGAGCGGAAAGATCTCGACATTGGCTTCCGGTGGAATCAGCACATACATCGCGAGCGCCGCGGCGCCGAGATCGAAAATACCGATCAAGATCTGCAGCAGCACCATCGGCCCGGATGGCAGCCGCACCGGCCAACGAAGAGTGCCGATATTTCTCGGCGACAGCCAGCTCCAGACCAGGAAGACGATCACGCCCAGCAACAGCGCCACCGCCAGCCATCGATTGAGCTCCGGCGAGAGCAAATCGATCGGGCTGATGGCGTCGGGTTGCGAGAGCACGCTGAGCCCGAATGCGGTCAAATTGCCTAACCAGAACGTGAGCCCGGTCAGGAAGCAGATGTTGGCGACATCAAGCCCGCCAAGGCCGCTGGCCGAATAGATCCGGTAGCGGATCACCGGCGAGATCAGCGCCACCGCGCCGATGCCGTGCGCGATCGGATAGCTGGTAAAGCTGGCCAGTGCCGCGATCCGGTATGGTACCTCGGTGCGTCCGATGGTGCGCAGCGCCAACAGATCATACAGCGTCAAACTGCCGTAAGACGTGGCTACCAGCACCAGCGCCAGTGCGATCAAATGCCACGGGGTACGTTTGATAACCGCCAGGACGTCGTCGACGTCGATGTGTTTGATGGCATGCGTCAGCGCGAATATCGCCATCACCGCAATAGCAATGCCGATCACGACACCCAGGCCTTTCAGCCGGGCGCTGGGCAGGATCGGCTTCTGCAGCACGTTGATTTCCAGCGTAGCCATCCATTCGGGCAACGACTCGCATCGTCGATGCCACCTGATTCGGCGCGATTGACGTAACCCCATTGACACGTAGATGTGACAGCCGCGTTACCCGCCATCGTTAACCACACGCGACTTTGGAACCGCTGCAACGGCCGAAATCCCGGCGCATTGCCGTCGCAACTTGTTCACGCCGCCTCGGTAAGACCCACCCGAAACCAACCGATCGAATTCGAGGAATCATGAGTGCGGAATTCGATTACGAGCTCACGCCCGACCAGTGGGAAGCGCTCAAGTCGCTTCGGCGACCGGCGCCGAGAAGCCGGCGCTTGAATGGATTCGTGGTGGACGGCCTGATCGCGCTGCAACTCGCGGCGATGATCGACGATGGTCCGGTCATGACGCCACGCGGTCGCAAGGTGCTGGTGCGCGGTTCGTCGCGGCTGTTGTTGGACCTCGCAGCTTAAGGTCCGGTGCTCATCACCATTCCTCTGAGGCAGTGCTGGACAGCACATCATAAAAAAGCGCCCCTCAGGCGTATCATCTGAAGGGCGCGTCGATTTGACCACGGCAATGACGGCTGCGAGGCTCGGAAATTATTCCGCGGCTTCCGCGAGACCGTCGGCCTCCTTGTTGTAGTCATGGACCACGCGACCGTAGGGCAGCGTCAGGTCGGCGAGGAAATGATGCGCGCCAATCACCCGGCGCACCGGGAAATCGGCTACCGGCGCGTTGACATGCGGCACCAGATGCAGCCGGCCTGGTCCGCTCCACGATCCCTTGACGACGATATCGGTGAGATTGATCGCGACCAGTTGGCAGACTTCGGCGCGGCCGTCGACGCCGGGGATCAGTTTCAGATTGATCTGCGTCTTGGACAATGTCGCAAGCGTCGCTTCGCCGTGGCCTGCCATCGCTTCATGCTTGTAGCCCATGGTGCCCATGGCGACGAGTTGATCGGCGTATTCGAGCGTGCCGGTCAGCGTGTCCTTGACGATTTCGAGCTTGGGGTGGGCGTATTTCTTCGGAAAGCCCCAGATCTCGCGGCCGGCGGCGATCGGCGGATCATCGTCGAGATACATCTGCGAGACGAAATTGACTTCTTCGCCGTGCAGGCGCGCCGGGATCACCAGGCCGGATTCGGTGTAGCTGCCGAAGCCGGAGCTGTCCGGCATCTTGATCCATTCATAGTGCACGATCGCCTGGTCGATCGGCTCCAGCGGCTCGGGCAAACCGGCACGGATCAGCTCCGGATCGGTCTCATAGGTGATCACAAGGAATTCGCGATTGATGAAATCGATAGGGCCCCGCCGGATAGCTCGGGCCCGCCATCGGCATCGACGGAAGCTTGAGAATATCAGCCTTGCGCATTTTGATGATCCCCTATTCCCGGTAAATGATTAGCTACAAGCAATGCTGCCGCGATCGGCGGGCAGCCCGCCGTAAGAAATTGCTAACGGCAGTGTTTGACAGCGATGTGAAGCGGTTTGCGCCCGTTAAGAATACCGGCGCGGTATCGCGCAATGGAGGCCGACCCGTGCCGAAAAAAGTGTCCTTGTCACACCAGCGTCATCGCCTCCGGTGAATTCTAACCGTCGCCCGCCAGCTTAGAAATCCAGCAATTCCTCCAGAGAACGCGTCAAAAGAATCCTTCCGGAAAAACATCGAGAGCATCATCATGGACGCACGAACGCCGGACTCTGACGTTGCCGCGATCGCGAACTGGCGGCCCGACCATTGCGACCGGGTGGCGCTGGTGCTGCAAGGCGGCGGCGCGTTGGGCGCCTACCAGGCCGGCGTCTACCAGGCGCTGCATGAAGGCGGCATGGAGCCCGACTGGGTGTGCGGCGTATCGATCGGCGCGATCAATTCGGCGATCATCGCCGGCAATCCGCCGGAGCGTCGGCTGGAACGGCTTCGGATCTTCTGGGACCGCATCACCGCGCGCAAGGTGTGGCACTATACGCCGGACGGCGACATCTATCGCAAAGCCCGCAACTTCACCAGTTCATGGCTGACGACCACGCTGGGCCAGCCCGGCTTCTTCAAGCCGCACGACATCAATCCCTGGTTCAGCCCCGCCGGCGCCAAGACCGCCACCAGCTATTACGACACCACGCCGCTGCGCGACACCCTGCTGGAGCTGGTGGATTTCGACCTGATCAATTCGCAAAAGATGCATTTCGCGGTCGGCGCGGTCAATGTCCTGACCGGTAACTTCCTGTATTTCGACAACAAGAAGGAAGTGATCGCGCCCGAACACGTGATGGCGAGCGGCGCGTTGCCGCCGGCGTTGCCGATGGTGAAAATCGGCACCGATCATTTCTGGGACGGCGGCATCGTCTCCAATACGCCGCTGCAACATCTGCTGGACCAGGACGACAGGAAAAACTCGCTGGTGTTCCAGGTCGACCTGTTCAGCGCCCGCGGCGCGCTGCCGCGCGACATCCAGGAGGTTCTGGCGCGGCACAAGGACATCGTCTACTCCTCGCGTACCCGCCACAACACCGACATCTACCGTCGCATGAACAATCTCAAGGCGGATTATTTCAAGGCGCTGTCGAAAATCCCGGACGATCAGTTGAGCCCGCAGGAGCGCATCAGCCGCGATCATCTGGCGCATCTGCCGGGGATCACGATCCTGCAGATGATCTATCAGCAAAAGGCCTATGAAGGCGATTCGAAGGATCACGAGTTCTCGGCAACCTCGATGCACGAGCACTGGCAAAGCGGCCTCGAAGACACCAGGCGTACGCTGCAACACCGCGACTGGCTGACGATGCCGGAGGACAACATGGGCATCGTCGTGCACGACGTGCATCGCGAACGGGATTATTGATTTCCCACAAGGGACCTCATGGTGAGGAGCGCGTCTTCGCGCGTCTCGAACCGTGAATGTTCCGCGTAGCGCGCTCTCCGGCCGCGTGCTTGCCGCCATCCTTCGAGGCGCGGCCTAGGGGCTGCTCCTCAGGATGAGATTTCCCGGTGTTTCTTCGGGACGGTCTCGTCAATCACCACATCGACTTGCTGCGCGCGTTCCGGCCATTCCCGGTCGTAGCTGTCGCCGCCGACGCTGGTTGTCGCTCATCGAGGCCAGGATCTGGCCCGGGGTCGGCAAGCTCCTGGGGTCGACGCGCTTGTCGGGATTCCACAGGTCGGAGCGCACGATGGCGCGGGCGCACTGAAAATAGATCTCGTCCACGGTCATGACGATGACCGTGCGCGGCGCCTTGCCGTCCATCTTGAACGACGCCAGCAGATCCGCATCGGCCGAGACCTGCGCGCGGCCGTTGACGCGCAGCGTGCTGCCGGAGCCCGGAATCAGGAACAACAGCGCGATCCGGGGATCGCGCACGATGTTGCGCAGCGAATTGATCCGGTTGTTGCCGCGGCGATCGGGCATCATCAGCGTCTTTTCGTCGTGGATGCGGACGAAGCCGGGCAGATCGCCGCGCGGCGAGCAATCCAGCCCCTCCGGTCCCGCAGGTCGCCAGCGCCGCGAACGGCGATTTTTCGATCAGCACCCGATAGAGCGGCGTGACGCGGTCGGCGACCTTGACCGTGGAGGCATCGTCCGGCACGCCGTAGATCGCCTCAAGTTGTTCGATCGTCGCGATGATCGACATGGCTTTCTCCCGTATCTCGCAGCGTCAGTGCAGCGCCTCGCCACCGATCGCCCTTGATGACCCGAACCAACTGGCGCGCGTGATATTCGGCGCTGCCGACATTGCATGATGGTGACATCGGGCGCCGCCGCGGCATCATCGACGGTGCGGCCAAGCCGTTGCTCGATCTTGCCGTCGCTGCCGCGCGCCCGCATCGCCAGCCGTTCGGCCAGAACCTGCGGCGGCGCCGTGATCGACACCACCACGACATCGGCATAAGCGCGGCGCATCGCGCCGATCACGGTGCGCGAGACATTGGCGATCACGGTGCGGCCGGCGCGGATATCGTCATCGATCGCGCGCGGCAACGCGTAGCAATGGCCGTGCGCTTCCCAATGCATGGCGTAGTCGCCGTCGCGCCAGCGCCTGCCGGAAGGCCTCGGGGCTGACCTGTTCATTGTCCTCGAACGCCGAGGCTTCGCGCGTCACCGACGCGGCGCGGAAACACGATGTTGCGATCATCGGCGCAGGCAGCTTGCGCCAAGCCGAGCAGCGTGTCCTTGCCGGCGCCGCTCGGGCCCACCACCAGGACCAGCCGGCCCGGGTCCGATCGCTGCCGGCCTGGTCGCCGGTTATGGTCGGCTGCTTCGCGTCACGCCACGCGCTGCCCTTCGCGCCAGACCGCGCGCACCACCGGAACATCGCGCGGCGACATGGACGCGGATCAGATCGGCGCGCTTGCCGACCGCGATCTCGCCGCGATCGTCAAGACCGACGGCTTCGGCCGGCGCCTTGGTGACGGTGCGGACCGCGGCGGCCAGATCGATCGCGGGCACATGCCGCGGCAATTGCAGCGCGCCCATCAGCAGGCTGGAAGGAACGTAGTCGGACGACAGGATGTCCAGCAGCCCTTCGCGCGCGAGATCGACCGCGGCGATGTTGCCGGAATGCGAGCCGCCGCGCACCACGTTGGGCGCGCCCATCAGGATGCCGATGCCGGCCTGGTGCAGCCCGCGCGCGGCTTCCATCGTGGTCGGAAATTCCGCCACCGAGACCCGGTCGCGGATCGCGTCGGCGACGTTCTCGTCGGTGGTGTCGTCGTGGCTGGCCAGCGGAATCTCGTGCTGCATGCGCCAGCGCCACGATCTCGCGCAGATTGGTCGCCGCATGGGCCTTCTGATAGGCGATGCGCCGCTCGAACATCACGTCGAGTTCGGCATCGGTCTTGCCGCCGCCCTTGCCGCGATAATAGTCGCGCAGCTTGCCTTCGTCGCGAAACTGGCGCTGCCCCGGCGTGTGATCCATCAGCGACATCAGCCGCACATCCGGCCGCCCGATCAGCTCCTGCATTTCCTCGACCACGTTCGGCATCGGGATTTCGCAGCGCAGATGCAGGAAATGATCGGCGCGCAGCAGCCCGGCGTCGCGCGCCGACGTGATCGCCTCGGCCAGCAGCCGCCGCCATCGACTCTCGGCGCCGTCCTCGCGCCAGACCCGCAGCGAATCCAGCACCGTGGTGATGCCGCGAGGTCGCCAACTGCCCGTCATAGGAAACCACGGCGGCGATCGGATCCCAGTACACTTTCGGGCGCGGCACGTAATGCGCCTCGAGATGATCGGTGTGCAGTTCGATCAGGCCCGGCATGATCAGGTCGCCGCCGGCATCCTCGCTGCCGGCCGGCGCATCGCCCTCGCCGAATTCGGCGACGCGGCCGTCGGCAAACGCGACCCAGCCGCGCTCGATCACGCGATCGGCCAGAACGATCCTGGCGTTGCCGATGACGGTTTCGGACTTGGTCGGATTCATCTCAAGCATCTTCTCTTCAGGCAGCGGCGGCAAACGAGGTCACGTCGACGATCCGGTCGGCGATCAAATGGCGGATCTCGTCGTCATGGACGATCGCGACCATGGCGACGCCCTGACGTTTCTTCTGGTCGATCAGTTCGACCACGACGGCGCGATTGGCGGCATCGAGCGAGGCGGTCGGCTCGTCCAGCAGCAGGATCGGCAGATCGGAGATGAAGCCGCGCGCGATGTTGACGCGCTGCTGCTCGCCGCCGGAGAAGGTCGAGGGCGGCAGCGCCCACAGCCGTTCGGGAATGTTGAGACGGCGCAGCAACGCGTCCGGCCTTTTCGCGCGCCTCGGCGCGCGCCACGCCGTTCGCGATCAGGGGCTCGGCGACCACGTCGATGGTGGCGACCCGCGGCACCGCGCGCAGGAACTGGCTGACATAGCCGATGGTGGCGCGGCGCACGCTGAGGATCTGCCGCGGTTCGGCCGTGGCGAGATCGATCTGCGCGCCCTGGTGCCGGATGCCGATGCGGCCGCCGTCGCAGCGGTAATTGCCGAAGATCATCTTCAGGATCGAGGATTTGCCGGCGCCCGACGGCCCCGCCAGCACCACGCATTCGCCGGGCTCGACGTGAAACGAAACGCCGCGCACCACCGGCAGTTCGATGCCGCCCTGCAAATGCATCATGAAAGTCTTTTCGCGCGTTGTTGATGTCGATCATCGCAGTCATCGGTTCGTCGCTCATGCCGGCAAAATCGAGGAGACGAGAAGCTGGGTATAGGGCTCGCGGGGATCGTCGAGCACCTGGTCGGTCAGCCCGGTCTCGATCACGCGGCCGCCCTTCATCACCATCACCCGGTGCGACAACAGCCGCGCCACCGCGAGATCATGGGTGACCACGATCGCCGCCAGCCCGAGTTCGCTGACCAGATTGCGCATCAGGTCGAGCAGGCGCGCCTGCACCGAGACGTC
Organism: uncultured Alphaproteobacteria bacterium; assembly: GCA_963755895.1. Classification (GTDB taxonomy): domain Bacteria; phylum Pseudomonadota; class Alphaproteobacteria; order Rhizobiales; family Xanthobacteraceae; genus Bradyrhizobium. Next base: position 73,404 of record CAVWMD010000009.1, on the reverse strand, counting down.
GAGGCCGCCGGTCGGCTCGTCCATGAACACCAGCCGCGGCTCGGTGACGAGATTGCGCGCGATCTGCAGCCGCTGCCGCATGCCGCCGGAATAGGTCCGCGGCGCGTCGTCGATGCGGTCGGTGTCGATCTCGACCCGCTCCAGCCAGGACGACGCGGTATCGCGGATGCGGCCGTAGTGATTCCAGCCGACCGCCATCAGCCGCTCGCCGACATTGGCGCCGGCCGACACCGCCATGCGCAGGCCCATGCGCGGGATCCTGATGCACATAGCCCCAGTCGGTGCGGAACAGAAAGCGCCGCTCGGCTTCGCCAAGTGCGGCGAGGTCGCGCATCACGCCATCGCGCATCCGGTAGGACACGCTGCCCGGCGCTCGGCGCCAGCTGCGCCGACAGCAATTGCAGCAGCGTCGATTTGCCCGAGCCGGATTCGCCGACGATCGCCAGCACCTCGCCGGGATACAGCGCAAACGACACGTCGCGGCAGGCCATCAGACGGCCGTAGGACTTGCCGAGGCCTTCGGCGGTCAGCAGCGGCTGGTCGTTGTCCTGCGCATTTCTCAGTCTCAGCCATGCGCCCTCTCCTTGTGCGGAGCCGCACTCTCGCTGCCGCGATGGCCCTGGCTCTGGCGGGTCTCGCAATAATCGGTGTCGGAGCAGACGAACATCCGGCTGCCCTTGTCGTCGGTGACGATCTCATCGAGATAGGAATCATCGGCGCCGCACAGCGCGCAGGGCGCGTCGAAGCGGTAGCGGGTGAACGGATGATCCTCGAAATCCAGCGACACCACCGAGGTATGCGGCGGGATCGCATAGATGCGCTTTTCGCGGCCGGCGCCGAACAGTTGCAGCGCCGCGCAATTATCCATCTTCGGATTGTCGAATTTCGGCGTCGGCGACGGATCCATCACGTAGCGCGCGTTGACCTTCACCGGATAGGCGTAGGAGGTCGCGATGTGGCCGAAGCGGGCGATGTCCTCGTAGAGCTTGACATGCATCAGGCCGTATTCGCCGAGCGCGTGCATGCGCCGCGTCTCGGTCTCGCGCGGCTCGAGAAAGCGCAGCGGCTCCGGGATCGGCACCTGATAGACCAGCACCTGGCCCGCATGCAGCGCGCGCTTCCGGAATCCGGTGCCGGGTCTGGATCACGGTCGCATCCGCCGTGCGGTGGTGGTGGCGACGCCGGCGGTCTTGGCAAAGAACTTGCGGATCGAGATCGCGTTGGTGGTGTCGTCGGAACCCTGGTCGATCACCTTCAGCACGTCGTCGCGGCCGAGGATCGCGGCCGTCACCTGCACGCCGCCGGTGCCCCAGCCATAGGGCATCGGCATCTCGCGGCTGGCGAACGGCACCTGATAGCCGGGGATCGCGATCGCTTTCAGGATCGCGCGGCGGATCATCCGCTTGGTCTGCTCGTCGAGATAAGCGAAATTGTAGGTCGGCGCGTTCATTCGGCGGCCTCCTGCAGCGGCGACGGCTCTCTGGCCTCGGCGAACTCCTTGCGCAGCTTGCGCAGCAGGCCGAGTTCGGACTGGAAGTCGACATAATGCGGCAGCTTGAGATGCTCGACGAAGCCGGTCGCCTGCACATTGTCGGAATGCGACATCACGAATTCCTCGTCCTGCGCCGGCGCCAGCACCTCTTCGCCAAGTTCGCGCGCGCGCAAGGCGCGATCGACCAGCGCCATCGACATGGTCTTGCGCTCGCTATGCCCGAACGCCAGTCCATAGCCGCGGGTAAAGCACGGCGCTTCGGTCGCCGAGCCCTTGAACTGATTGACCATCTGGCATTCGGTCAGCGTGATCGACCCGAGCGGCACCGCGAAGCCGACATCTTCGGCCGATGAATTCCACCTCGACCTCGCCGAGCCGGATTTCGCCGGCAAACGGATGGTTGCGGCCATAGCCGCGCTGCGACGAATAGCCGAGCGCCAGCAGAAAGCCTTCGTCGGCGCGCGCCAGATTTTGCAGGCGCAGATCGCGGTCGGCGGGAAAGCTCAGCGGCTCGCGGGTGAGATCGCCGACCGGCGCATCGCCATCGGCGCGCGGCGAGGTTTCGATCAGGCCGTCGCGGCCGAGAATATCGGTGACGCGCGGCATCGCCGCGGCAGGCGCGTCCGACGTCGCCGGCGCGTTCCGGCGCAAAACCTTCGGCCAATTGCGGATCGAGCAGCCGATGGGTGTAATCGAAGGTCGGCCCGAGGATCTGGCCGCCCGGGATATCCTTGAAGGTCGAGGAAATCCGCCGCCGCACCTGCATCCGGCCGGTATCGACCGGCTCGGTCGCGCCGAACCGCGGCAGCGTGGCGCGGAACGCGCGCACCAGGAAGATCGCCTCGATCATGTCGCCGCGCGCCTGCTTGATGGCAAGCGCCGCGAGTTCGCGGTCATACAGCGAGCCTTCGGTCATGACGCGATCGACGCCGAGGCTGAGCTGTTCGGAGATCTGGGCGAGCGACACTTCCGGAACGTCGCGATCGCCGCGGCGCTCATGCGCCAGCAGCCGATGGGCGTTCTCGATGGCGCGCTCGCCTCCCTTGACGGCGACATACATGATTAGTCTCCCTCGGCGACAAGCCGCGTGGTGCGGGGGATCGCGACGATGGCATCATCGGCCACCAGCACGACATCGATGCCGCGCGGAAACAGCGTCGCGTTGATCGCGAGCCGCTCGAACAGGTCCAGAGGCTCGATCGTAGCCTGCAGCACGGCGGTGCCGTCGATGCCCGGCCCGCTGAGCTCGAAGGCCAGCCCCTCGCGCAGGCTCTCGACCTGCAGGATCAGCGTGGTCGAGCGATCAGGATATTCATTGGTGCCGAACGAAAAGCGATCCAGCGCGGGAAGCTCGGCGGCGTTGCCGATCAAGGCAAAGCTGCAGATCGAGGAATCCGCGACGACCGGCGCGCTGGTATGGAATTTGAGCCATTTCGCGACTTCCGGCGCTTCGGACATTCGCGGATCGAGCCAGAGCGGCGTGTCGTGATCGAACAGCGTCAGCGCGATCGCGGCGGTGCCGCGCATCATCGCCGGGAGGCGTGCCGGAGGCCGAGGCGATGCGATGCACGCTGCCCGGCCGCGCCATCGCATCCATCACGGAGCGAAAGGTGGTCTGCGCCGACAATACCTTGTCGGCAAAACCGGCAGGCAATTCGGCAAATGTCGTCATCGCTCAGCCCTCGCCGCGCACCATCGTGTAGAAATCGACCCGCGTCGCCGCGGTTTCGGCGGCCTTGCGGTTTCGCTCGGCGGCGATCGCCGCGCGCAGCGGCGCCAGCACCTTGGCCTCCACCGCGCCGGCATGATCGGCGCTCTGGATCAGCGCGTCGCACAGCGCGATCATCTGCGCTTTTTGCCGATCGCGGCCGAGCGTGTAGCCGAACCCCACCTCGCCGGTCGAAAGCCGAACCGCGGCGCGCGACACCGTGGCCTCGCCGAGATTGAACGGCGCGCCGTCGCCGCCGATGCGGCCGCGCACCATCACGAGGCCGTTCTCCGGCTCGCGCAGGTTTTCATGATCCGGCAGCGGGATCGCCGTCGAGGCGTCCGGCGATATCGGCCGGCGCCGGAATGCGCCAGCACCGCCATCGCCGCCTTGCGCTGCGCCTGCCTGGCATTTTGGTCTGCTGTCGACATCTTTGGGCCTCAACTTGCCGGGACTTGGACTTCCAAGGATATTGCCTGAATGAAGTTGTCTATGATACTAGACAACTTGATAGTCAAGTGGCATGACTGTTTCGTGACAAACGTGTGCTTTCCCGCAATTAACGAGTTTTCACCGCATTTATGGGAATCATTGCGGGGCAACCTAGCATCAGTCGCGACACCGTTGCGGTCGCCTTGCAAGAGCGCGCGGGCGATCCGCAGTTCAATGGTTAGAACCCGCCGCTCATAACGGTCTGGTTGCAGGTTCGAGTCCTGCCGGGCCCACCATATTGCTCAGCAGTGTGCGGACACTTTGAAAACGACTCGATTTCCGCTTTAAGAACGACTCGATTTCGCTTTGAGAACGACTCGATTTCCTATCTCCCTGACACGTTTAACGAATTTCGTCTCGATTTTTCCGCTGAATTTTCTGCTCCAAAAAAGCGAGGGGGGTCTTTTGCAGCTCTACACAAGTCTGACTAGCTCGGCGATCAAGGCCGCGGAACGTCGTGACACGTGCCTAGCCTCCAGCCTCCCCACGCCGCGGCTTTCGAAAAAGACGGGGAATCTGGCTACGGCTCGCTCGCCGCAGTTGAACTTGACGCGCAGCGCTCGGATAGTTGAGATCTAACAATCTGGGGTGGCGGGGCTAACGTGGAAACCGGCTTCCGATATCGTGATGCACTACGGCTGCTCTTCATACTGCATATGGGAGCTCGCACGCCCCAGCAGTCCGAAGCCCCGCCTGGCGTGATTGGCATCTTCGAAGGCGAGAAGCGACTGATGGCAATCGACTTCTGGGTGCGGTACCCCGACTATTTGGCGGATCAATTGCTGAACTTGTACGAAAATTCGAAGGATTCCGGCTTGCTTTCCGAGATCCAGAAGATCTTCGACCTGGACGAACCGGACGTCCGCACGATCAAAGTGCTCCGATGGAAGTACGGCGCCTTTGACCGGATCGAGGATGCACTCGCTATCCTCTCGGCTAGAAATCTGGTCAAGCCAGTGAAGAAGAATCTTCCCACCGGGAAAACTCAGCACGACTTCCTCGTCTACGGACAGTCTGCCGAATTTCTGCGTGGCGCAGTCCGGGAGCAGCCGGCTGTCAAATGGTATGAGGATCGAACCCGCTTGGCACTCACTGTGGCTGGCGGCAAAAGCGGCTACGCGCTGAAGGACATGCAATATGAAGCGCCCGAGTACGAAGGCACTAAATGGAGCGCGGTAATCCCCAGCATTAAGGATCGAGTTCTTAGCCGGCTCAAGAGTTTGACGGGGGGCCAATGAGTGACGGCATCCAAATCCCGCAGATCACTGCGGCGGAGTGGCGGTCTTCGATCGCGAAGGAATCTGGCTGCGACGAGCAAACGATCGACGATGTGCTGGAGCGACACGGGATCGAAGTGAACTCCATCGCGCCACGGCGCAAAACCATCCTTCTCAGGTCGGTCCGCCTGCGGGGCGTGAAGTCCGGCCTTAAGGACCAGCATCAAGCCGATCTCCCAGACCACCCCTTTGACTACGTTTGGACCGGGCTGGACCGAGGTCTCTGGATCATCACCTCGGATAACAATTCGAAAGGCAAGAGTTCTGTGCTTGGATGGCTTCCGCGGTTCGCAGCGGGTGGTCAGTGAGTGGGCGATGACCGCGGTAGCCGCTGGCGTCGGCATAGACGCCGCTCGATACGTATCTCCCGCCGAGCGTGGCCTAAGTCCACTGAAAGGCTTCGGAGCGCCGAACCGGTCGTTGCTCCGACGAGAACGTGATCGCTCGTTGTCGATCCGGCGACAGCGCCCTGACTAGTTGGCCGCAACGTATTGTTCAAATCGCAAAGCCAGTCGATCGCGATCCGGCCGATCCTCGTCGGACCGGGGCGTTCGAACGCGCACGCCTCTCATCGCGTCTATTGCCTTTACAACATCGAGGTCCCTGCAATCGACCGACAGACGCCGCGACACGTGAACGATGCCGTCAGGATCGATGCCGATCAGATTTGCGTCGTAGGCGGCATGATGAATCTTGCTCAGCGGAAGCCCGTTCGGAATCCAGGGCTGTCCCCAATTTTGGTTGGCATCGGGCATGATGTGCGAAGCGTCGAGAAGCTCGCGGACCGGCAGCCCGGTGATGATGCAGCGGGATCCGTACGCATCCAGGACGGCTTCCCGGAACTCGGCCTGGTGCACACGCTGTTTGACCTCAACGAGCCGGTAGCGACGCTCGATCGTCGTCATCGGTGGAGTGGCCGCTGCTCCCGCTGTCGCCATCGGAGCGAAAGCCAGATCCGCCTCGAGCCTTTCTGGATACCAGTCCACCACGAACGCTGGAAACAGCGGCACGTACACGGCAGGCGCCACGGCGACGAAATAGATTATAGGGCTGCGCTTTTCCACCGCATCTCTGAGTAACAGATTGTCCGATGACGCCGGGTCTTCACCTCCGAAGCTATAGCGGACCGTCGGTTCGCCAGCGTACAGGGCATCGCGACCGTCGTGCTGATCCTTATACCAGACCTTCCGGCCCTTTCGGGGCATGACCGTTCTCACGGACAGAATGCCGGACATTTCCTTCGGCTTGAAGATGCCCTTCGCCCGGCCCGCGAACCGTAGGCGGTGGTCGAACCCCGGCGCCACAAATCCGGTCTCGATCGCGCTCCATGGAAGCACCGTCCGTCCGACCATCAGCCGATCGAGCGATGCAAAAGCCGCCATCCTGATCAGTTCGTCTTCCACTCCCGGCCGCCTTTCCGAAGGCGAGCGTACCAGGCCGGACCAGCACTTCAAAGACGGGGTAACCGCGTCACCCCGGTGACAAACCTGGTTCGATCTACAGGCCCGACAAACTCAATAAGCGCTCCATCCCGTTGAACTTCTCTCGATCGGATCCGACGCGTTGCTGTCGCTTGATCGAGAAGGTATGAACCGAATTTACTTCCTGGTCCTTACGGAGCGCTCCGCCTCTTAGAGATCTCGCGCAATTCCGGGTCATCGAGCCTAGGGTCGGAAGTTGTCACGCTTCGCCGGCCTGCTTCTTCATGACCGACCAGGTGGACAGCGGTGTGAATAAGCACCGAAGCCGGACCCCAACTGAGAGGACCGCAACGCTTTGATGTAGCAGGAGGAAATTCGTTCGGGGTGGGGTCCGGATCGGCGCTGATCGGGCCCCCGGTTGTCTGCCAAGTTCACGAACAAGATCAACGGGTTGGCCCTCACGTAGGTAATAGGAGCAGAAGGCGTGGCATCGGTATGATTATACGATTCACGGGAAGGGGCGAGTCAGATTCATTCTGGGCATGTCACCGCCCGATGATCTTGACTGCCTGCCACACGCCGAGCTGAAGGGCTTGGTGCTGAAGTTATTGGAAGAGATGGCGGAGCTTCGGCGAACGGTTGCGGCACAACGCGATGAGATTGCGCGGCTCAAGGGTGGGTCAGGCCGGCCGAACATCAAGCCAAGCGGCATGGAGAAGGCGACCGAACCGAAGCCAGCCGGAGGCTCGGGCGAGCAGCGCCGTGGGCGGGGCGAGACGAGATCGAAGCTTGTGATCGACGCGGAGGAGACCGTTAAGGTGGTGGTGGCGCCACAGGGCTCTCGCTTCAAAGGCTACACGAGCTATGTGGTGCAGGATCTGGTGATCCGCCCCTACGTGACGCATTTCCGCTGCGAGCGTTGGCAGAGCCCGGATGACAAGGTTATCACAGCCCCGCTGCCGTCCGGCGTTAGCGGGCATTTCGGGCCGGAGCTGCGCCGCTTCGTGCTGGCCCAGTATCACCAGGGCCAGGTGACGGTGCCGCGACTTCTAGCGCTGTTGCAGGCGCTTGGCATCGTCATCTCCAAACGCCAGCTCGTGCGCCTGCTGATCGCCGATCAGGACTGCTTCCTCGACGAGGCCCGTGATGTACTGCGCGCCGGGCTGGCGCATGCGACCTGGATTACGGTCGATGACACCGGCGCTCGTCACAAGGCTGCGAACGGCTTCTGCACCCAGATCGGCAACGCGCATTTTACCTGGTTCGGCTCCACCGACTCGAAGAGCCGCAGCAACTTTCTCGAGTTGATGCGCGCCGGCCACAGCGACTACGTGATCAGCGACGAGGCGCTGGCCTACATGCGCCAGCGCGCACTCTCCGGGCCAGTCGTTGCCCGCTTGGCCGAACACCCCAACCGGTGCTTCCCCGATCAAGCCGCCTGGAACGTGCACCTCGACCAGCTCGGCATCTCGGCCCTGAAGGTCAACCCCGATCCAGTGACGACCGCCACCGAGGGCGCGTTGTGGGGCAGCATCAAGGCGCATGACTTTCTGCCCAATACCGTCATCGTCAGCGATGACGCCGGCCAGTTCAATGTCGGACAGCACGCCCTGTGCTGGGTCCATGCCGAGCGCCTGATCCACAAGCTTGACACCTTCACCGATGAGCAACGCGAAGCCCAGCGCAAAACTCGTGATCTGGTCTGGCGGTTCTATCGCGATCTCAAGGCCTATCGCCAGAACCCCAGCAAGCAGCGCAAGGCTGCCCTGCGCGCCCGCTTTGACCGCATCTTCACCCGAAACACTGGCTTCATCACTCTCGACCGGCTGCTCAAAAGGCTCCATGCCAACAAGAGCGAGCTGCTCATGGTGCTCGACCGGCCCGAGATCCCCTTGAACACCAACGGCTCGGAGAACGACATCCGCTGCCAGGTCACCAAGCGTAAGGTCAGCGCCGGCACACGAAGCGATGCCGGACGCGATTGCCGCGACGCCTTCCTCGGCCTCAGCAAGACCTGCGCCAAGCTCGGCATCGCCTTCTGGCACTATCTCGGCTCAAGGCTCACTGTCTCGAACTTGCCCAACGTCCCGCAACTTCCGGACCTCGTCCGCCACCGCTGCGCGTCCGGCTGACGCCACGGGTTTTGCTCCTATTACTCACGTAGCCCGGGGTCTCACTTCGGTGCTTTTTCACACCCAGATGATGGACAATGCTCTCCAGCCGCGCCGTACGACGCGCCCGGACCGGGACAACATCGTCTCCGAACCGCTCGGCGAATATCCGCCGGCGGCAATGCGGCACCTCGCAAACAAATCGCCGCGCGATCATTTGGATGCGTACCTCTCTGCCGGCGCAGGGCAGATCGGCGACCTGCCGAAGGTAGCGACTGTGAACGCGGCGCGAGGCCATCCCGCACAATGGACATTCGGCCGCCGCCATCTCCGAACGCAATGTCAAAATTATCGAGTCCGTTGAATCACTTACACTGTCAAACGCCAACCCGCGAGGCACAAGTGACGAAATTCGAAAGCCTGTTCGCATGGCGTTGATTCTCCATTGGAGAACCCGAGGTCGCCAGCGAAAATCATCGGAAGTGAGTCAGACCCAAATTTGAACGCCGATTGACACGTCCGCTACCTGATTCAGCCTGCATCCGCATGTCCGGCAGGATTGAAGAACGGTTTATGCTTCCCAAACGACACCTGCGAAGTCGACACTGACTTCGTCGCGAGATGCGCGATCGGCGAAATTCTACAGACCAGCAAGAATTCGGCGCCTGTAGCCGCACTTTTCGACGAACTCCTGACCCCAAGTGGCATTGAACTCATTTGGAAAGGCCGCTCCCGGACGCGGTATAGAAATGCGCCGAGCGCCTTCCGGGCTTTTCGGCCGTCTCTTTGCGCGTGCATATCTACAGCGCTACCATGGCTTTACATGGTACCGGATGTCTCGCCCACAGCGGACAGAAATTTTCACGCTACCAATTAAATCTGCTCGCCTGATAGCGCGCGAAATCCTCGATCAATTTCCGCAGGCCGGATACGCGGCTGTCGTTGAAAACTGGCGGCAGCTTCCCGACGGTCAGATTGAGTTCACGACGCGACATCTACCGACTGCGGACTGAGCAGCCTCGACGCCGTTTAAGGATCCGAGACTTTGTCGAGAGCTACGCGGGGCCGGATCGCCAGCTTACGTTGTGGCTTGAAACGCCCGACCAATGAGCTTAACAGATCCTTCATTACACGACAGTATCACCCGATTCTCGGTCACCCGCCAACCGTATGAGGTCTCCGACAAGACAGGTGACTAAGCTTGTGGGCCTTGTATATTTCGCACACGAGGGTTGCGGGTGCAGCGGGCACCCGGCATTCCCGACCTCCTCTTTTGATCTATCACGGCTGCGAGATCATGCTCTTCAATTGATTCAGCAGTGTCAGCGCCCAGCAGAACGCGAACAGTCCGGCGAGGCCGACGCCAGTGCGGCGATCGAGCATCGACAGCCCGGTCCAAAGCCACACGCGATAGATCCACACCGCGGCAATCGCTACACCCAATAGGCACACCAGCAGCTTGACAAAGCGCGTGTTGGCGACGCCAACGGCTGCGAACAGGATCGTTAGCGGGACGAGGAACATCTGACAGGTTGAAACCAGTGTCTCGTTCACGGGCAGCTCCGAAAGAGGATTCTGGTGGTTCTTCGATTCTAATTCGCAACGACGTCAACAGAGACGGAATGCGAATGCCAGTCGAACTACATCAGGTAATTTCAAACAAATCGTTGCCGCGCAGCCCTTACACCAGACTTACACGCCGTCGCCAGTCAAATGGTACCGGCCGAAGCGGAGCGAAAACTCTGGCTACCCTCAATATGGTCGCTTCTTTTTCGCCCACTGCAGTTTCACGGCTTCGCACGCCTTCGCCGACTAAGGCTTGGGCGATGGCATGGCCGATGCCATTTCCCGCATCGGCTACAGGGCTGCCTCGCCCGCGGGGTCAAATGGAGTGTTCCAATTGCGATCATTGCAATGTATTGAGGTCGTCCCTGTCAAACACCGTAATAGACTTTTTCCGTTACGGGCGCGCGGGGATTGCGCTGCGCTCCATCCGCACTACAGTTCGAGCAACTACACCGCATGCAGTTCACGCACGAGCACGCAGATGTTTCGCTGTAGTCGAATCTCCCAAGCGGAATCCGGCGCAACCCTTATTGCAACGCGGTGACAACGATGAGAGTAAGGTTCAGTCGGCGGTCCAGCCGCCATCCACGAGAAGTGACGTGCCGGTAACGAGGGCCGACGCATCCGAGGCCAGAAACACGAGCGCTCCCATCAAGTCTTCGATCATACCGATGCGACCGAGCTTGATCCGCGAACGCACGGCATCAAGCGCCTGTTCGCTCAGACCGTAGGACCGCGTCAGAGGCGTATCAATGAAGGTCGGTGCGATGGCGTTGACGCGGATGCCGGCGGGGCCAAGTTCGACGGCGAGTGCCTTGACCATGCCTTCCACTGCGAATTTCGAAGCCACATACAGCGAACGTTCGGCGGCGCCTACATGGCCGAGCTGCGAGGATATCTGGATGATCGAGCCCGTGCGTCGGGCTGCCATCAACCGACGCGCCACCGACTGGGCGACGAAGTAGGACGCCTTCACGTTAAGAGCGAATACCGCATCGAAATCGTCAAGCCCGACCTGCGTGAATGGCGCGATGCGGTTGGTGCCGGCATTGTTGACGAGAATATCGAACGGCGCGCAGCACTCCAGCGCCGCTATTGTCGCTGCGATATCGACAATGTCGAGTGCGAGCGTGTCTGCGCTACCGCCATCCCGCCGGATGGCATCGCGCAGCTCATCGAGTTCGCGGCTGGAGCGCGCGCACAACGTCACGTGCGCGCCCGCCTGCACCAGCGCCGCGGCGGCACCAAGCCCGATGCCGCGACCTGCACCGGTGACCAGGGCACGTTTGCCGCCGAGATCGAAAGTCGGTGTTCTCGGGAGCGAGGTTGCGGTCATTGCTCTCCACGTCGGCACGATGGAACGAGTTTTCCGGTCGGACGCCGCCCTGCGGTTGATCGAGCCGCGGGACGGCGCCAGTGTTCGGATCGCCCGTTACTACTTCAGGAACTCATTGGAGAATACCTTCGACACGTCGGTCTTCTCCTTCATAATGTCCATATCGAGCAACTGCTTCTGGAGGTTTTCCCAATCCGCGGCGGTAGAGTGGCCCAGCCCGTTCGCCCTGACGTCCGGCGAGTCCGTGAGCTTCAGCACTTCCGTCAGCTTGACCTCGGCATAGGTCCTGTCCGCGCTTGGATTGGCCTTGAGGAAGGCCTGCAAGGCTTCGTCCTGGTGCGTGAGCGAATAGGACCATCCCTTCATGAAGGCGCGGGTGAAACGCTTCACGAGATCCGGATTCTTTTGGATCAGTTCGGCATTTGTCAGCAGCGACGTGGAATACATCTTGACGCCAAGGTCCTCGAAGGAAATCCAGGAAGTATCCACGCCCGTCACCTTCAGTTTGATGCCGTCATTGAAATAGAAGCCGACGCCCGCCTGAATGCGGTCTGTGGTCAGGAGCGGCACTAGAGCGCCGTCTGCCGGAACCTCGGTGAAGCTCTTGGCGTCGAGGCCCATGGATTTCTTGATGGCTTCCCACTGGCGGCTGGTGTTGCTCTTGAGCTGGACGCCGATGGTCTTGCCCTTGAGGTCGGTCTTGAGATCTTTGATGCCGGCGGACGCCTTAAAGATCAGGGCGGTCGGATTCTGCTGCAGCACCACCGCGGTTGCGACCAGCGGCAAGCCGCGCTGCGCGCCGATCAGAACCTGGTCGGCGGTCGCATAGCCAAAATCGGCGTCACGGTTGCCGACCAGCTTCACCGTGACCGACGATCCCTCGCCCGGCATGAGATTGAGATCGATATTTTCATCGTTGAAGAAGCCCTTCTCGATCGCCAGGAAGATCGGCGCGTGCTCGGCCCCATAAACCCAGTCAAGACGAAGCGAGACCTTGTCGGCGGCGAAGGCGATATTGACGGAGGCGACGAGACCGACCGCCGCCGCGCCAATGAGTTGTACCCATTTGGTGGAAATCTTCATAGCTGTCCATTCCTATGATTGCCGGAGTAGTCGAAAGTTACGTCCCTCTACATCGTGGCCTGAACGCCTCCATCCTGTTGCTCTCCCGGAACCAGAAGGCGCTCGAAGAGCACGATCACGAGGAACAACAGGATCCCGAGCACGCTCATGCAGACGATGGCGGCAAACATCAATTCTGTGTCGAGCGAAATGTTGGAGGCATTGATGACGTAGCCGAGCCCCTCGCCGGCGGCGACGAACTCGCCGACCACGGCCCCGACGATCGCCAGCGTGATCGATATCTTCAGCGCCGCAAAGAAATACGGCATCGCCCAAGGAAGGCTGATCTTGGTGAACTTTTCCCAGGCGCTGGCGCCGAGCGAATCCATGTATTGCAGCAATTCGCCATCGACCGAAGTCAGGCCCTTGGCGCTGTTGATGACCACGGGAAAAAAGGCGATCAGCGCGGCGATCACAACCTTCGGCATCAGACCGAAGCCAAACCAGATGAGGAACAGCGGCGCAAAGGCGATCTTGGGCAGGATCTGCGCGGTGACCAGGAAGGGATACGTCAGGTCGCGGATGATCTTCGAATAGGCGATGCAGACGGCGATCAGGAATCCTGTTGCCACTGCCCACAGGAACCCCAGCGAGATCGCGACGAAGGTTGGCCAGGTATTCCGCAGTAAAAGCTCGCGATTTGCCCACGCCACTTCGGCGATGCGCGTGGGCGCCGGCAGGATCACCGGCTTGATGTGCAACAGATCGACGATTAGCTCCCAGGCTGCGAAGAACACGACGAAGACGAGGATTTGCCCCGCGGTGACGGTGAGGCGATACATGATCAGGCTTCCTTCTTGATCGCGGTCGCGGTGCTGTTCCGGTGGCGCAGCAGGCCGCGCACCCGGCCGGCGAGCGCCGCGAATTCCGGTTTCTCGCGCGTCGCCTCGTCGCGTGGCCGCGCGAAGGGCACCTCGATTCGTTCGAGGACCGTGCCGGGCCGCGCCGACATCACAACGATCTGCTCGGACAGCAACGCCGCCTCTGGAATGGAATGGGTGATGAAGACGACCGTGGTCTCGGTCTGCGCCCAGAGGCTGAGCAGTTCTTCCTGTAGCGTCTCGCGCGTGATCTCATCGAGCGCTGCGAATGGTTCGTCCATCAGCAGGATTTTTGGCCGGAAGGCGAGTGCGCGGCAGATCGAGACGCGCTGCTGCATGCCGCCGGACAATTCATGTGGATATCGGTGCTCGAATCCCTTGAGACCGGCGATCTCCAGCCAGCGCCGCGCTTCCTGCTCGCGCTGCGCCTTCGACATGTCGCGCCGCGCGACCTCCATCGTCAGGATGACGATTCTGCAGAGCGGTTCGCCAAGGCAGCAGCAGGGCGCGCTGGAAGACGTAGCCCACCTGCCCCTGAATTTTGCTCTTATCGACCGGCCGGCCGTCGAACAGGATGCGACCCTTGCTCGGCTGCAATACACCGGAGAGAATTTTGAGCAAGGTGGACTTACCACAGCCGGAAGGGCCGACGACACTCAGGAACGAACGGGGCGCGATATCGAATGACACGTCGGCCAGCGCGGTCACCGGCCCGTTGCCCGTCTTAAAAACGACCGAGAGGTTTTCGATCGTAATTCCGGGCGCGCTACTCATTCACTTCCTCTGTACTACCGATTGCCCCGCTTAAAGCGGGATTGGGCGTCATTTGTGACAACAGTATGTGATCACAGCGTGAGGTGTGTCAACACACGGGGCAGCTCCAACTCGGCCTATCAGCGGACTGCCCAATAAATCTGCAGAATGCCCAAGGACAAACCGCTTATCGAGCCGCTGTGTGATCACCGATCCAAAACGCATTAGTTTCCGATTTTAAGCGGCATTCGCTGCGCAGCGTGAGACGAGGCCTGGGCACCATGCCGGTGCGCAAACGCCGCGTTGCGGGCCAGGTCGCGCGCTTCAGCCTCTCGCGCGTCGCAGAAGCTGCTGCAGCGTCCAACCCTCAAAGCCCATTGTCCCCGCGGTCCGTCGCGCCATCGCGCCGCGGCCGGCGGTCGCAGTAAGGCCAAGCCTCGTCAGCGCGGAGGCCACCGGCGCCTCCACCTCAGCGATCTCCGCATAGGCCAGGAACGGCACCAGGCCGTGGTTGAAATCCTCGATGTAGTAACGATGCGAGAGTGAATCTGGCGCCTTGATGCGGCGGTTGGCTTCGCCCGCGGCGATCGCTGCGTAGTCGCTGCTGTCGGCATCGGCTGGCACGGTGCCTACTCCCTTCATCTCTTCGATGATGTTCGGCAAATCATGGCTAAATGCCTTCGCAACCGCGATCCGTTCGCGATCGAGCGCGCGCATGATCTCGATCACGCCCGGCGTCATGCCTTGCACGTAAAAGGTGAAGTCGCCGCCGGTGGCTTCCACCCACGCCGCGCCGAGGATCGCCCCCGGCGGATGCACGATCATGTTGATGTTGGACAGATCGCAGGCGATCACGTCGCCGCTGTCATAGGCGCCGGGAAATAGCGTGCAGGCAAGTCGCAGAGCGTTCCCGGCGCCCGGCATTGCGGCGGCACGGAGCGATTTTGCCCGGCCGGTAATGTTGACGGCGTCCGGCACCGGCTTGCGCGCGACGTAGGCCAGCGTCGCGAATTCGACGATCGGCGGCGCCTCCGCGGCCGCCGTGCGGTACGCGGTCTCGAATTCGAACGCGCCGCCGGTGTGACCCGGATTGAGGATCACGGGGCGCGCAGCGTCCCATCCGGCGCCGTGGAGCGCGCGCGCGACATCAACATGCGCGAAGGTAGGCAGGCAGACGATCGCCGCCTCCGCGCCATCGATCACCTCGGCGAGGCGCGAACTCAATAGCGCGGGACGAACGACGCCCTCTCCGAACACGCCCATGTAACGAATGCCGTTCCGCGCAAACGGCGCGACGGTGTCGGGCGAGCGCCCGTACAGCGCCACCTCGTGGCCCGCGATCGTCAACTCAACTGCGGCGGCCGCGCCTCCATTGCCAGCGCCGATGACGGCGAGTTTCATGATAAAAACCTGCCCTAGCCGCCGAGCTTTGCGCGCAAGGCGCTGAGACGTTCGGCGGCCGCTTCGACGTCAGCCGGGGCGAAGCCGTCGGCTATCTCGGTGCCGTAGGGCTGCAGCAGCTTGCGCGCCCGCTCCGAGTAAGCGATGCGGCCGCCCTCGACCGAGACTCCGTCCTTATCCTCGAACTGCTTGTTCCAGAGGATCGCGTCCACCTCCGTCATCCCCTTCGGCAGGTCGAGCGTGACACCGTTGGCATCCACTTGAACCGGGTAGCCGCCAGGACGCCCGTTCGGCCCCGGCACGTGACCGCGCCGTTTGCCCTCGCCTACGAGCGCCAGCAAGACGGGAACGGCGCTCGCCGCGGAGATCAAATTGAGATCGCGGTGTGGCAACTGGATGTCCCTGGTCATGTCATCGACATTCGGAATTTCATCGTCGCCAATCCAGGCGCGGATCGGCGCGCCTTCGCGCAGCGTGCCGGGCTTGCGCCATTCGACGATGTGACGATGATGGGCGAGCACGCGCACGTCCTTGCGCTGGGCAAATGGAACTCGTCCGCCTACCACGGCGGAGAAGATGCCGATATTGCCGACACCTGTGGTAAGCGGCACATCCGCCGCGGCCAGCAACTGATTGACGCCGTCGGGATAGCATGTATTGACGAAGTGGCACGCTAGTCCCAGTTCCTTGATCGCCGTCGCCGTTCGGAATGCCAGAAGAGCATGGAAGGCGATGGTAATGCCGAAGCCGGCCTTCGCGACCAGATTGCTCCACTCGCTCGCGCCATTGTCGACCTTCCACGGCGACTGCATCGATGCCGATTGCACGACGACTTTCGCGCGAAGCGCCTGCAGCGGCGCTCTGAGCGCCTCGACCGAACGCGAATCCAGTTGGATATAGTCAAATGAAACCTGGGTGCCATAGATCGCCGCGCGCGCGCGGCAGGCCTCTACCAGCCATTTCATCCGTTCGACATTACGTCCGCCGACCACGATGCGCAGCGGCGTGCGCGCCGCAACAGCGATGTCGGCCAGGATGATCTCCGTGAAATAGCCGGTCCCGGAAAGCAGGATGTCGCAGCCTTGCGGCGAGCTTGATTGTGTCAATGTCGATCTCCTCTCACATGGAAACTGGGCGGTCGCGGCTAGTCGATGCGAATGAGTTTGTCGGTGTCGGCGTAGTCGGATAGCAGAAGCGAACCGTTCGCAGTGACGTGAAGCACGTCCTTGTTCTGCACGCCATAGCCGTAGCCGGTCCGGTAGCAGAGCGGCTCAAAGCCGAGCACCATGTTTTCCTCGATCGGCGCGTCCTCTCCCGGACGTCCCAGTTTTGGCGTCGCGCCAATATAAGGGTCTTCGTGCAGATGAAGCCCGATGCCGTGCCCGACGAAGGAGATCGGCGGCAACTTCATTGTGTCGAGCCGGCCGATGAAATCGTTGTAGACGCCGATACAGCTCGCACCGGGTTTGATCTGTTCGAGGATGCCATATTTGCAATCGACCATCAGTTTCCAGATTTCTTCCGCCATTTTCGGCGGCTCCTGGACGTAGGCCGTGCGGCAAACGCCGGCTTGATAGCCACTGATAACGGAAAAGATCTCGACCCGGCAGATGTCGCCGCGGGTCAGGACTTACGATTGGTCGGCCCGACATTCGGCAACTGGCTGCGCTCGCCGGTCGCAACGATCAACAGCTTGAAGTTCTCCGCGCCGAGTTCGTAGATCCGCCGCGTCAGCACAGCGGCGATGTCTAGCTCTGTATCGCCGGCCTTGACCGCGGCGAAGCTGTCGCAGATCGCCTGGTCGGCGATGCGCGAGAGCTTGTGGATTAGTTCGATTTCTTCCGGTGTCTTGATCTGCCGAAGCCGCGCGATCTCCTTTTCGACGCCAACGAACCGCGCAGTCGGCATCAGCGCCTGCAGCCGCGCGAAATCTCCGGCGGGCAGATAGTCCATCTCGAGACCGATCGATGCCCTTGCGAGGCCGCCGGCCGACAATGCGGCGGCAAGCACTGCCATCGGATCGTCGTGAAATTCGCGCCAAACCGTGAGCGGCGTGTCGGGCGCCCGTCCCTAGATGGTCGAAGCCTCCATATCGACGCCGAACAGGCTTTCGGCGCCTTCGGCCGTGACGATCGCCATCGCATGACGGTGCCGGATCAGCGACTGCGTTGGCACGACGAAGCCGGTGAGATAGCCGAAATTCTCCGGCGAACTGGTGACGACGGCTTCCAGCCCAAGCTGCGACATCAGGCCTCGAAGCTTCTTAACGATTACCTTGCGCATGCTTTTCCCTTTAAGCCTTCACTTTGTAGCGTTCGACCTTGGCTTCATCGACGCCAATGCCCATGCCGGGCGCCGTCGGAACGCGAATACCGCCATCGACGAATTGCATTGGCTCCACGAGGAAGTCGTCGGCGTAATAGATGCCGCCGATGCGGCCGTTCTGATGCTCCGCAGCCATCGAAACTGGAATGACGTTGGAGAGCGTCGCCGCCGGCGCCGCCGCGGCCAGGTGAACGTTGGCGAGATTGCCAATTCCGGTTTCAACCGAGCCATTGACGTTGCAGATGATGCCGGCGGCCTCGCACACCGCGGAGACCTGCATCGCCTTGTAGAGGCCGCCGGGCTTGGTCGTGTAGATCGAGACGATCTGCGCGGCCTTCTGTTCGACGATCTGAATCACGTCATGCGCGTTCCAGGCGGACTTGTCTGCCATAATCGGCGCGTCGATTGCCTGGGCCACGCGCGCGATGCGCTCGATCCCCATCACCGGCTGTTCGACATAGATTAGACCGACCGATTCCATCTCGCGGATGGTTTGAATTGCCTGCCCTGGCGTCTTGTAACCTTCGTTTGCATCGACACAGAGCTTGATTTGCGGTCCAGCCGCTTCGCGGATGGCCTTGACGATCGCGACGTCGCGGGCCGGATCAACGCCGATCTTGATCTTGATGGTGCGGATGCCGTCCTGCACCACCTTGCGTACCTCGGACACGGCCTCGTCAATCTCCAGAAGGCCGATGGAATGCGTCACGGCAACGTTCTCGCGCAGCAATCCGCCAAGCAGCACATGCACTGGTAGGCCGAGGGCCTTGCCCGTCAGGTCATAATAGGCAAAGTCGATAGCCGCCTTGGCGTAGGGATAGCCCTTCACCGCCGCGTCCATCCTGCGGTGCAATTCCGCCGGCCGGGCGACGCCAAGACCTGCGACCGCCGGCGCCAGATAGCGCTCGATGATCAAATCGACGACCGTTGCGCTCTCGCCGAAATACCGGCCGAACTCGCCGCCCCAGTCCTTCAGCGCCGGTGCCTCGCCCCATCCGACGGTGCCATCGGAGCCGGTCATCTTGACCAGCAGGTATTGGCCGATGGGTTCGGTCAGGCCCGTCCATCTATGCGTGCGGCGCGTCGGCAACCGAACGAGAATTGTCTCGATCTTGGCGATGGCGGTCATCAACTATCTCCCGGCGCTTGTGATTTCTTACTGTGATCACACATCTCGATTGTCAAGTATGTCGGCAGCATAAATCACCGAAATTTTCTCGGTACTTGCGCCCGAGATGGTATCATCACATGGTGTGATCACAACGACCTCCAGGACTCCGCCATGCGAATTAGAGACATTGTCCCCGTCCGCTCTCCGAAAGTGATCGCGGGAATGAAGACCCAAAGGCAGAAATGGGCGCGCTCCGATGTCGAGATCGAGGTGGTGCCGATCGGACGTGGACCATTTTCGATGGAATTCGCCACCGAGGAAGTGCTCGCCGGCCCCTATGTCCTCCAGGCCGTGCGCCAAGCGGAAAACGACGGCGTCGATGCAGTGGTACTCGATTGCATGGTCGATCCGGTGCTCCGCGCCGCGCGCGAGACCGTTAAGATCCCGGTGCTCGCGCCGGGTCAGTCCGGTATCACAGTGGCAAGCCTGCTCGGCGCGCGCATAGCGGTGATAGGCATGAAGAACGGCCAGCAGGTGCTGGAGGAACACATCCGCGCCTACGGCTTTTCGCACCGCGTCTGCTCAATGCATGTTGTCGATGCGCCGCCGGCTGATCTGATCGAAAGCCAGCCCTACTGTTTTGATATCATCAACCGCGAGATCGACGCGGCTATTGCCCAGCATCGCGCCGAGGTCATCCTGTTCGGCTGCACGGCAATGTCGGGCTATATTGACGATCTGAAGGCGAAATATCGTCTGCCTATCATCGAGCCGATGGCCTGCGCGATCAACATGGCGATCACGCTTGTGAATATGGGCCTCTCGCACAGCAAGTTATGCTACGAGAGCCTGCCGCAGCGTGGCACCGCGCCCGGCAGCATCGACATCGTTTAGAGGCGGCTGCCATCAATCCCAAAATTGCGATAGTCCACGAAAAAGCGAGCACAAATATTAAGGATCCGGATTCCCTTGAACATCGGTAGTGTACGGAAGATTTCGGGCATGGCCTGCTGCCGTTTCTGGAGTTCGCGAACATTGCGGGCGCAGAAGCTTGATGCCGTTTGTAATCGTAGAAATGTGGCAAGGCCGAAGCATCGAATAAAAGCGAAATCTAATTAAGGCGATCGCCAAGGCCACGAGGAGGCGGTTTGCGATCCGGATCACTTGCATGTGTCATCCACGAAGCACCGAGAGATAGTTGGGGCCGAGCGGGCACGTCGGGAATTGATATGCCTGACTAAATGACGTGAACCGGATTAGCGGCAATTCGAGTAGTATTGGCGCGGGTTACATGATTTTCTGTGCCGCTCCCCTAAGATCTGTGATCGATTGTTCCGGCTTCGCCCGGATCGTTGAAGTAATTATTGCTGTTGCCCTAGAAACGGTTACAAAACCAGTCCGCGCGGTAGCGTTGCGATTTGACTTACGGTCAAAGAAGTCAGTTACCATGTAGGTTGGGGGACCGGTGATGAAGATGGTTCGCAGTAAAACCAAAGAGGCGAAGGTTGCCGTCAAACCACCACGGGGTCATGTCCACGAGCACGTCCTGCGATACATGTGTCGGGGGTTGATGGTAGGAGCGTTTCTTCCTGGTCAGGTTATGAGCTTGCGAAAACTGGCGGCTCGTCTTGGCACAAGCCCAATGCCGGTCCGTGAGGTATTGAGCCGGCTTGTCGCCGCTAAAGTGCTCGAGGAAACCCGCGGTGGTTCCGTGATGGTGCCACGGCTTGATCCTGAAAAGCTGAGCGATCTCTTTTCTGTGCGAGAATTGTTGGAAGGTGAAGCCGCTGAGCGTGCGGCTAAAAAAGCAACACCGGCGTTAATTTCCGAACTTACAGCCATCAACAAGAGTTTCTTCAGGCAATAGCCAAACGCGACATATTGAATTGTCTGTCGTACAATCAAAATTTCCATTTGACGCTTTACCACAGCTCAGACTCTGAAGTTCTGGGTCCTCTGATCGAAACCCTGTGGCTGCAGTTCGGCCCCACCATGTACATGTCGCTCTTGATTCCGTCGATGCCCTGGAATGCGTCCGCCCATGAGAGTGTTTTAGAAGCTTTGAAAACGAAGAATGCCGCAGCCGTCAAGCGGGGCGTCATTAGTGACATTCGGGGCACCTGCCGCGCCCTGCTCAGCATTAAATCCGCGCAGAGTATCGAACTACCTTTCGCGCACGGTCCAGAACTGCATTTCAACTATTGATCCAACATCCAGCGAACCAACGAGCTGAAGGACGCTACTTGGCTGAACAAAATCTGATGCGTTTGGGAATTACTTTGCCCCAGACGACGTCCCCGTCTGCGAACTACGTTCCCGCCGCCGGCAAGGTAATCAGATTTACATATCCGGTCAGGTGCCCAGCGAAGGCGGCAGGACAAATTCACGGGAAAACTTGGGTCCTGTGCGTACCGAAAACCTAAACACGGGCGTAGTTGTGATGAAGTCCGCCCAGGATGGCACGTGACCTGACCACACCGGTTCGCTGAACTGGGCGAGAAACGGGCATCCTTATCCAAAGCCAAGTGCGTCCGCGTCTCATTATAGTAGCGGGCATAGAATTGTGAATAAGCACCGAAGCCGGACCCCAACTGAGAGGACCGCAACGCTTTGATGTAGCAGGAGGAAATTCGTTCGGGGTGGGGTCCGGATCGGCGCTGATCGGGACCCCGGTTGTCTGCCAAGTTCACGAACAAGATCAACGAGTTGAGCCTCACGTAGCCCGGGGTCTCACTTCGGTGCTTTTTCACAGCCACGGCGCCGACGTTCGCAGGAAAATGTCCGGAGTTGGGCGTGGAGCGGCCTTCAACACAGCTAGTCTCGATCAGACGGGCCAAGGCCGACGTCTACCTGATTGGTTTATTCAGCTATTAGATGGTCAACGTCGATACACGTTTTTCTATAAGCCGCACCAGGCTGAGTGCTGTTAATTCGGACGATTTTGGATTAGCCGCCAGCGGCCGGTTCCGAAGTGCAATTTCCATCTGTCCGAATGCTCCGCGCGCCGCGATTTTGTGGCTGTTCATGTCAACGGCAGGATCTGCAATCATTTCGACGCGGGTGCGATCAAGGCCAATACCGGCCAACGAGGTGACAACGGTTGCGTTGGCATTTTGCGGGTAACGCGAGGCCGCTTCGCGGGCGCTTCCGGAAAAGAAGATCGTTGCCTTCGAAAGGCTGTCGAGGTCGATCTGTTGTTCGGCCTGCGTCGCTCTCCAGGCTCGCGGCGGCTTGATGATCTGGTGAAGCACGTCGTCGAGTTCGAGGACCGCCGCGCTGGTAAGTGCATCGATGCCACCAATCGCGCCGGAAGGCACCTCTATTTTGCTCTGATGCCGCTCGGCGAGTTCCGTCAGCCAGACCAGCATTCCGTCATCGGCGAATGCGCTGGTGGATGCGAGGATCATTGCGGGGGCGGCGGCGAGCGCCGCTGGCGCCCACTGCGCAATGGCGGCGCGGCCGGCGGCCTCGACCACGAGATCGGGCTTGAGCGCAAGGAGCTCCTCGGGGCAGGACAGAAGCGTGGCGCCGAGGGGCAGTCTGGCGCGCGCTTCAGGCGTTCTGACCGCTATGCCGACGATCTCGATCGGGGGTTGGCGCCGTGTCAGGATCTCGCCTACCCGCCCGTTGATAGCTCCCCAGCCAATGAAAGCCAGTCGCAAGGGCTTGCGCATCACGATCGCGCTTTCCACTAGAGGCCCGATCGCGCGGAAACCACGTCGGTAAGCGTGAAGCCGGCCACGCGCTTGTAGTTCTCGGACAGCATTCTCAGCTCATCCTGTGTGATGTAGTCGTCGAGGTTCTGGAAGGGACGGTCGCCGACTAGTTCCTCGACCTTGGTGTTAATGAAATCAGGCGGGGATTGCCGGTTGGTCCGCACCACATTGGCTGCTGCGGTGACCCGCGCCGCTTCATAGGCCTTGAGCGCCTTCCGCTCGTCAGGATGGCTCTGCAGTGCGTCGGCGAGTGTGCGGGCGTCGATCAGCGACTGCGCCGCGCCGTTGGAGCCGCGCGGGTACATCGGGTGTGCGGCATCCCCAGCGAGTGTAATACGGTCAAACGTCCAGGTCTCGATGGGATCTTTGTCGACCATCGGATATTCCAG
This sequence comes from uncultured Alphaproteobacteria bacterium, assembly GCA_963755895.1. Taxonomy (GTDB): domain Bacteria; phylum Pseudomonadota; class Alphaproteobacteria; order Rhizobiales; family Xanthobacteraceae; genus Bradyrhizobium. Next base: position 50,363 of record CAVWMD010000009.1, on the reverse strand, counting down.
GATCTGCTCGGACTTCACGGATCATCTGTGCGACGTCGAGCCAGTCGAAATTCCAGTTCTCATAGACCGGCAGGAAATCGGCCAGATTGCCCGGCTTGTTCCAATCGTTCAGCGTGAAAGTATCGCGATGGATATCGGCCATCCAGTTGATGAGCTGATTGCCATTGCCGTCGACATTGTCGATGATCGGGTAGATCACGATCTTGCCGGTGCGGATCGAGCCGACCCGCATGTAGGTTTGGCCGCCGAGGATCGGCTTGCGCCGGGTCACGCCGCGCCAACTATTGATGCCAGCAAACGCGAGCTTCTCATCCGGATAATACCGCTTGCGGATTACCGAATTGATGCCATCGCACGCGATTACCGCGTCCGCGCGCACGTCCTCGATTTGACGGCCGGTCGATGTTTCCTTGAAGGAGATCGTGACGCCGTGCTCGTCCTGCACGACATCGGCGCATTCGTGATTCGTGCTGACCGCATCATCGCCGAGCCGATCGCGCACGGAGTTGGCGAGGATCAGATGCAGCCGGCCCCGATGGATGCCCACTTCGGGAACATCATAGCCGGCGAATTTTCCGCGCGGCTCCTTGTAGATGAGCTGCCCGAACCGATTGAAGAAACAGCTCTCTCGGTTTTCGATGCCGGCGGTTAGCAACTGGTCGCCCAAGCCCAAGGCGGTCAGTTCCCGCATCGCGTGTGGCAGCAATGTAATGCCGACGCCGAGCGGCTTGATCTCCGGCACCCGTTCGTAGACGCGGCATTGGATCCCGCGGCGATGGAGATTGAGGGCAAGCGCAAGGCCGCAGATTCCTCCGCCGACGATTGCAATCTTCGATTTCTGATCCATGTCATTCAGCCCTTTGAAGAGTTCTCAAACCAGCAATTGCATCGCCCTTGTCTCGACGCCGTTTGCTCCGCCGAGAGACGGCGTATAACGGATAGTTGCCCGGATGGTTGGGGAGGCGGCCAATCCCTGCCGCATTGCGGCCGCTGACCGGCCTACACTCGACTCCCTTCCGTGCTCCGGTCGTGTATGAGACAGTGATACGGCGCTGTGACGCAGGCGGGTCGGTTATTGGAAGAGACAACGAAAGGTCGGGTCGCGGATGGCGTCGGAGCTCGAGGTTTTCATCCTGGTGGCCGAGAGCGGAGGTTTCGCCGGCGCGGCTCGCCGCCTGCGCTTGACGCCCTCTGCCATCAGTCGGCGAGTGGCCTTGCTCGAAGATCGTCTCGGCGTGCAGTTGCTCTCCAGAACGACCCGAAAGGTCGAACTGACGGCCGCCGGGGAGGCCTATTTTCAGCGGATCAAGCCGCTGCTGTCCGCGATCGCGCTCGCTGCCGACGATCTGGAGCAATTTTCGCCTATCCCGGTCGGCCAGCTTGTGATCGGTGCTCCCGCGGCCCTTTTGGAGAGAAAGCTGGTAGGCTTCGTCGCCGAATACCTGCAAGCCAATCCGCAGATGCGCATCGAGCTTATTCCATCCGAGCTTGGTTCGAACGTCGATTACGATTTCACGGTGCAGTCGCTCGCATCCTCGGACAAGAACAAGGCGTCGATCAAGCTCACGCCTAATCCTTGGACTGTCTGCGCGGCCCCTGACTATCTCGAACGACACGGAACCCCCGATCATCCGCAAGACCTGCAATTGCATAATTGTCTGATCATCGGGACACATCCTCATTGGCAGTTCATTGTTGACGACAAGGAGCTCAACGTCGTTCCGCCGGCCCGATTCATCAGCTTCGGCAGCGCGGTCTATCGGGCCGCGATCGACGGCTTCGGGATCGCGCGACTCGCCGCATTCCTGGTTAACGACGACCTCAAGACCGGGCGTCTGGTGAAACTGCTCGGCCAGTATTCCGATACGAGGGATCGCGATCTGTATCTGATCGCAGATGCGGACAAGATTGTCCTGGCTAAGTATGCGGGCTTTGCCGAGTTCATCAAGACGAAGTTTTCCGTCGGGTTTTGACGCAGACTTGTCGGTCGATAGCTCATCGAGTTCGAATTTTCTAGAAAGCCGATCCGCTTCCATCACCATACTGCGGATTGGTGCTCCCGACTCGCGTCATGAGCCGGGAGTGCAAGGCTGCCGAGAAAATCATTAAGCAAACGGTTGTAGTCGCTGCTGCGCGTTTCCGGCAGGAAGTGGCCGCCTTGATCCAGCACAACGTATTTTGAATTCGCGATCCGCTGCGCCACCTCGTCCGACATGTATTGCGGAATCAGGGCATCGTCGCGGGCGGCGACCACCAGCGTCGGAACCTTGATCCGGTCAATGATCGGGTTCAGGTCTGCATGCAGGATGGCGTTGATACGTGAAATGGTGATGTCGACGTCGACGGCGCCCGCATTGTCGAAAGCGGCATCATGAGTCTCGGCATAGGCGGGAGAATAGCGGAAAAAGATACCGGCCTTGTGGAACAAGTCCGTGGCGCCGAGCTCCAGCAGAGATCGCCTGAACTCGAACACGCGACGGAAATAATTTCCAGGCGTGCACCATGTCGAGGACAGGAGCATTCCGGTGACGCGTGCCGGCATGCGGATGGCCAGCGTTTGGGCGATAGCGCCTCCGGTCGAATGGCCGACGAGGAAGGCTGTGTCGATCTTCGCAGCGTCCATGACAAACTGGACATCGTCGGTCATCTGATCGAGCGAGTACTCCTGCTGGCTGCGGGCGCTGGCGCCGGCGCCGCGTTGGTCGATCGTGATGACCCTAAAGCGGGGCCTGAGAAATTCGACCTGACTCCGCCAGAACGAACCGACGCCACCAAAACCTGGTATGAAGAAGATCGGCTGACCCACTCCAGTATCCTCATAGTAAAGTTCGTTACTTGAACCCGCATATGGCATTCTGCTTCCCATCTTGTCGCATGCGCCGACCTGGAGACGAGGGGTAATACAAGTTCGGCTGAGCGATAAGCGTCAAAAAAGTCATCAATTCTCGTGACCAGACCGTTCGTAACCGCGCAATAAAACGGGATTGATCATATGGTAAGCGCAATGCATGATGATTGAGCGAGACAAGCGTACGAAGGCGGCAATTTCGTCAATCCGACAATGCATTTTTCGCAATCATCTTCGTGAGTTTTTTCTAGGTTGCGCGCTAGGGTTCAGTTCTCAATAGTTCTAGCGGCGCGCTGACATTTCGGGTGAGGCGCGGAAGAAGGCCATAGGAGCTCTGCCGATGCATTTTCGATTGCCTGCGCTGCTTAATGCCGCGGCGTACATCGCTGTTGTGTCGTTCGGAGCGCCCGGGGATGCTTCTGCGGAGGATTTGGTAAAGGTAGGCTTGATCGCACCGCTGTCCGGTCCGTTTTCGGCGCTTGGCGACAGCATCGATCGTGGCGCACGGCTTTATGAAAAGGTTCACGGCAAGGAAGTGCCGGCGGTTCAGGTGATCCGCCGTGACGACGCCGGTGTGCCGGACAATACGCGCCGCATTGCACAAGAGCTGATCGTTCGCGATGGCGCCAAGGTTCTCACCGGCATCGCCCTGTCGCCGCAAGGCTTTGCGCTGGCCAAGATCGCCACCGAAGCCAAGGTCCCAGTTGCGCTCATGAACGCAACGACGTCGAGCCTGACACGGTCGTCACCGTACTTCGTGCGCTTCTCCTATACGCAATGGCAGACGGCGTATCCGATGGGAGTCTGGGCCGCCAAGCATGGCATCAAGGTCGCGGCCAGCCTGGTCGCCGATTACGCGGCCGGCACGGATTCTGAAGCAGCCTTCAAGAAGGGGTTCGAGGAAAACGGCGGCAAGGTCGTCAGCGCGGTTCGCGCTCCGGCGGTCACAACGGATTACCTGCCCTTTATGGAACGCCTTAAGTCGGAGAAGCCCGGAGCCGTGTTCATCTTCGTCAATAATGGACGCATGCCGGCTGTGGCAAAGGCGTTCAACGATGCCGGGTTACGAGAGGCGGGCGTCAAGTTGATCGGTCCCGGTGACAACGCGCTGGACGATGAACTGCCGAACATGCCGCTGGACGTGGTGGGTTTCATCAGCGCCGCTACCTATACGGCCGCCAGCAAGAACGATGGCAACATCGAATTCGTGAAGGCATGGAAGGCTGAATATGGCGCGGATTCGCTGCCCAACGTCACCGCAGTATCCGGATGGGATGCCATGTCGGCAATCTACGCGACCGTCAAGGAACTCGGGCCGGGCGCCGATGGTCCGGCCCTCCTGAGGTCGCTCTCCAACTGGACGGGCACGAGCAGTCCGCGCGGGACCGTGTCGATCGATCCGCAGAGCCGCGATATTGTGCAACCGATCAAGATGAACAAGGTCGAACTCGTGAACGGGAAGCCGGCCAATGTAACTTTTGAGGAAGAGCCGCCCCAGAAGGATCCCTGGAAAATGTTCAACCCGGAATGACGATCCATCGAAATGTAGAATCTCGTGATCTCCCTGGATGAGAGCGAACGCACACGTGTCTGACATCCTGCTCAGCATTCTCTTCACGGGAACGGCCTATGCGATGGTGCTCTATATCATCTCGGTCGGTCTCTCGATCACGATGGGTCTGCTGGGCATCGCCAATCTCGCTCACGGCGTCTTCGCGATGGCCGGGGGTTACGTGCTGATCACGCTTCTTAACCGGTTCGCGATTCCGTTCGGACTGGCCATCATCCTGTCGGCGGCAGCCGTGGCTTTGGTCAGCGTCGCGCTCGAGCGGCTGCTGTATGCGAGGGTCTACAAGGCCGGCGAGTTCGACCAGGTGCTGTTGAGCATGGGGCTCATTTTCGTCGCCTCAGCCATCGCGCAATATCTCTACGGTCCAATTCCACAGACTGTGGCGATTCCGGCGGCGCTGAGCGGCCAGATCGATTTGGGACTGCGTACGTTTCCGACCTACCGGTTTCTTCTCATCATTATGGGCGTTTTTATTTTCGTTGCGTTGCTGCTGGTGATCGAACGGACCAACACCGGAATGCGCATTCGCGCAACGGTCGACAATCGGGCGATGGCCGAGGCGGTCGGCATTGACACTCGAACGCTGTTCTCCGTGGTCTTTGCCGTGGGCAGCGCGCTGGCCGCGGTCGGCGGCGGTCTCGGAGGCGACATGATCGCGATCTCGCCAGGTTATCCTCTCGAGAACCTCGCTTATTTCCTGATCGTCGTATCGATCGGCGGCCTCGGCACCGTGACCGGTCCGTTTGTCGCCGCGCTCCTGCTCGGCATCGGCGACAGTGCGTGCAAGATCATCGCACCGGAGTTCGGCGCCTTCTTCATCTATCTCGCCTTATTCGGTTTCCTGCTCTGGCGTCCCGGTGGATTGCTCAACCGTGTTGAAGTTCACTGATATGGACCCGGGCAAGGAACAGGCCGCAAATTTTTTAGTACGGTCACACACGCTCAAGATCTGGGAGCTGCTCCCTTGGCTGGCCTGTGCCGCCGTCTGGCTGATGTTTCCGACTTACCTGCCGTTCGCATCGCAGATTATCGTGATGATCCTGTTCACCCTGTCCTATGACATTGTCGTGGGGTACGCCGGCATCGTGATTCTCGGACACACCGCGTTTTTCGGCGTGGGCGCCTACACCGCAGGCTTGCTTGCCGTGGGTGGATGGTCGGAGCCGATCACGGGTTTGATCTGTGCCGGACTTGCTGCCGGCACGATCGGCCTGGTGTCGGGAGCCGTTATTCTCCGCACACGCGGCCTGACGCTGCTGATGCTCGGTCTTGCCTTGACCTTGCTGTTCGGCGAATTGGCCAATCGGTTTTCGGGCATCACCGGCGGACATGACGGTCTGCAAGGCATCGAGATTTCGCCGATCTTCGGCCATTTCGAGTTCGACCTGTTTGGGCGCGTCGCCTTTCTCTATTGCGTTGCCGTGCTGTTCGTTTCATGGATATTCGTCCGCGCGCTGGTCAATTCACCGTTCGGCCGGTCACTGGTCGGCATCCGTTTGAACCCCGTCCGGATGCAGGCCATTGGCGTGCCCGTGATTAAGCGTAAGCTGATCGCGTTTACGATCAGCGCCGCGCTGGCTGGTGTCGCAGGCGGCCTTTCCACCCAGATTTCCCAATTCGTGTCGCTGTCGGTGTTTGGACTAGAGATGGCAGGCTCGGTCCTGATCATGCTTGTCGTCGGCGGGCGCGGTCGACTTTACGGAGCATTCGTCGGAGCTGCGTCCTACATGATCCTCCAGGACGCCTTGGCAAAGGACGATCCTGTTTTCTGGCTGTTCTGGATCGGCCTGATCCTGATCGGGATCGTGCTATTTGCTCCCGGTGGCCTGATGGGTCTGATCGAGAGGGTCGCCGGACTTTGTCGTATGAAGTCGAGCCCGGTCCCGCGGAAGCAGTCATCGCATAAGGTCGAATGCGGGACAGGACAATGACCCCGGCATCCGCACTACGCACCCGCCAACTGACCAAGGCCTTCAACGGCACCACGGTCGTTTCCGGTGTCGACTTCGAGATGAAGGTCGGTTCGCGGCAGGCTTTGATCGGCCCGAACGGAGCGGGCAAGACGACGTTCATCAATCTTCTGACCGGGAGTCTTGCGCCGACAACGGGAGCTGTCTGGGTCAATGAGCGCGACGTAACCCGGTTGCCGGCAAATCGCCGGGTGAAAGCAGGGCTCGCACGAACGTTTCAGATCAATTCATTACTTCGCGAGCTCAGTGTCATTGAACACGTTCAACTTGCTGTGGCCGAGCGCGTCGGCGGTGGTAGCAGGATGATCGGCGGGCGGGCGCTCAAGCGTCAAACGGCAGAGGCGGCCTACGACATCCTGGAAAGCCTCAAGCTCGAGAGCACTGCGATATCGTCCGTTGCAGAGCTGTCTTACGGCCGGCAGCGGCTGGTCGAAATCGCCATCGCACTGGCGCTGCGGCCATCCGTCCTGTTGCTCGACGAGCCGGCGGCGGGCGTTCCCCCGGCTGACTCACACGCGGTGTTCGAACTGATCGAGCGGCTGCCGTCTGACGTGTCTGTCCTGTTCATCGAGCATGACATGAAGCTGGTTGCGCGCTTCGCGCAGCGGATCAGCGTGCTTGTCGCGGGACAGATCATGGTCGAGGGCTCCCCTCAAGACATTGCATCGAACAGCTTTGTCCGCGACATTTATCTGGGGCATCGTCATCATGGCTAATACGAGAGATGGAAGCGGCGGGGTGGCTCTGGGCTGCGAACGGGTCAGCTCCGGGTGGGGCGCGACCCAGGTCATCACGGACATCTCGTTCGAGTTGCCGGCAGGAGAGACGCTCGCGGTGCTCGGGCGGAATGGCGTCGGCAAGACGACGCTTATCTCGACTATCGCCGGGCGTGCGGACATCAAGGGCGGCGTCATCAGGCTCGCGGGCGAACCGATTCAGGACATGCCACGATTTACGCGTGCGGCCCGCGGTCTCGGCTTTGTTCCGCAGGAGCGCGAGATATTCCCTTCGTTGAGCGTCGAGGAAAACCTCACGGTGGCCGCGCGCAGCCGTGGCCGAGAGGTGGACAAATGGACCTTGGCCAGGGTCTACGACTTTTTTCCACGCTTGCGGGAACGGCGCAACATCGGCGGCACCAAGTTGTCCGGCGGCGAGCAGCAGATGCTGTGCATCGGTCGTGCATTGATGGGCAATCCCACCGTTCTCTTGATGGATGAGCCGATGGAAGGGCTTGCGCCTGTGATCGTGGATCTGATCGTCGACGCGATGAAGCGAATTCGCGTTAAATCCGGCGTCGCAATCCTGCTGGTCGAGCAGCATGTCGAGATCGCGCTCGAATTCACCAGCCGGCTTCTGGTTATGGATCGCGGTGCTGTTATCTTCGATGCGGCCGACGGCAAGCGTCCGATCGACCAGCGATTCATCGAGAGCTTGATCGGCGTCGATGCTCTCGCGTAGGGCTTTGATCGGCTCAGCTGGTCGACGATCAAGCGTCCTATGTGAAGCACATGAGTTTTTATCGTCTTCCCTGACAACATCTCTCACCATATCGAAAGGTCCAAGATGAACGTTCTCGATCACAACGCCAAGGCAGAAGAAAAGTGGCGCGACGGCGTCATGACGCAGATGCGGATGTCGGTCATGCTCGGCGGACGTCAGCTATGTATCTTCGAGCAGTTTTGTGACGAGGGCCTCGGTGCTCCGATACATATTCACGCAGTCGAGGAAGTGCTGGAAGTCATAGACGGCAGGGCAGAGATCTTTCTCGGCAACGAGTCCGCGATCGTTACCAGCAACCAGTCCGTGCTGATTCCGGCGGGGATGAAGCACGGGTTTCGAAATCTGGAGAAGACGATTCTCCAAGTGCGAGCGACGCTCGCGGCGCCGATCTTCGAGGCGTCCTACGAGAACAGGGCTGAAATTTCGCGGCGCTGGAGCCCAACATAGCCGAATGTGATCAATCTTCTGAAATTGCGCTTCCTTGGCGTCGCGCGGCCCAAAGATCCAAATTTGTTTGGTAGTCTTAGCAATTCTCTCGAGTGCTAGGTCAAACGGACAAAGAGCCGGCATACGCGGCAATGGCGAGCAACCAATCTGTCGATGACGTCGCGGAACTTGGCGTGGCGGACGAATGCGAGGCCTCGCTCGGTTTCCCGCCAGGCCTCGTCGAGGTGATCACCGCGAGTCAAGAACCCGCCCGTTCCCATCGAACGCATCATCAAGTCTAAGAAGATCGTCCTGCAGTACGCCCCGCTCGAGGAGGAGCTTTCGGGCATGGCCTACATAAAGGACGGCGTCGCGATCATCGGCGTCAACGCGCTGCATCACCCGAACCGGCAGCGGTTTTCGGCCGCCCATGAGCTGGCGCATCACGAGTTGCACGCATCGGAGATACGGAAGGCCGTCCACGTCGACCGGGAATTCCGCGTGCTGCTTCGCGACGACGTGTCGTCGCAGGGAATCGACCCTTTGGAGATCGAGGCCAACGCGTTCGCCTCCGAGCTTCTGATGCCGAACGAGTTCCTGATGACGGCGCTCCGCGCGAGCGGTCTCGACATCGAGGACGATGCGGGAATCGAGGCGCTCGCGCGCAAGTTCAGGGTAAGCTCGTCCGCCATGCGGTACAGGCTGGCCAATCGGTTATAGGCGGGAGCGAGCCGGGTGAGTTTCGTATTCTTCGACACCGAAACCACCGGACTGAAGCACGGCTTCGACCAGATCGTGCATTTTGCGGCGATCCGCACCGATACCAATCTCGATGAGATCGACCGGTTCCAGGTCCGCTCACGCCTGCTGCCGCAGGTGGTGCCCCATCCGAACGCTCTATGCACCAACGGCTTGCCGATCTCGCGGCTGCTCGACGAAGCGCTTCCGTCGCACTATCACATGATCCGAAACATCCGGGACAGGCTTCTGGGGTGGTCGCCGTCGATCTTCGTCGGCTTCAACTCCATCCGCTTCGACGAAGAGATGCTGCGGCACGCGTTGTTCCAGAATTTGTACCCCGCCTATCTGACCAGCAATCACGGCAACTCGCGCTCGGATGTCCTGGGTCTGGTGATGGCGGCCGCGACCCTCTCTCCCACCTGCCTCTCGGTGCCGCGCGGACCGGAAGGCCGAGCGGTGTACCGCCTGGAGGGATTGGCGGCGGCCAACGGGCTCGGGCACGCGAGCGCGCACGACGCGATGTCGGACGCATCGGCGACCCTGGATCTGTGTCGGCTCGTGCGGGATCGATCGAGTGAGCTTTGGCAGCGCTTCGTGCGCTTCTCGAAGAAGGCGACGGTTGCAGAGTTCGTCGATTCGGAAGACGGCTTTTTCCTGACGGAATTTTTCGCCAACGAGCCCTATCATGCCCCTGTCGTCTGTCTCGGTCGCGACCCGGGCCAACCGAACGGCCGGCTCTGTCTGCGACTTGACGGGGACCTCGATCGGCTCGTCCGAATGTCCGAGGAGGAATTGAGCGCCGAGCTTTCCGTCAAGCCAAGTCCGGTGCGTCGTCTCAGAGTGAACACCGCCCCGATCCTGACGCCGCTCTACGACGCTCCGGACCAGATGTTGAACGGAGCGGATCCGGAGACTATCGAAGACGCCGCTCGGGCGTTGAGGGGCGATTCGGCACTCTGCGCCCGGATCGTCGCGGCCTATGTTTCGGGCCGAGAGCCGTTCCCGCGGTCGCCCAACGTCGAGGGGCGGTTGTACGAAGACGGGTTTCCGGGCTCGGACGACGAGTATCGCATGGCAGCATTCCATGATGCGAGTTGGCCCGACGCGCTGTCCATCGTACAGACTTTTGACGACGAGCGCCTTCGCACGTTCGGACTCCGGTTGGTCTACTTCGGAAGCCGATCGGTCCTGTCCCCTGCCGTCAGAATGGAGGTCGAGCGGTCATTGACCGACCGGCTCGCCGACGATGCGGCCGGAGGATTGACGTTGGCGCGAGCGCTCCAGGAGACGGACCTCATGTCGGCGAACGGACGGCCGGATATCGAGGTTCTACTCGCCGACTATCGTACCTATCTTACCGACCGCATTTCCCGGGTGTCTCAATTCCGGTCGGATCATCTAGGTGTTTCCTGACGCTGCCGTTGGCACCGACGTGAACGTCGCCGGCCCCGGTTACTTCCGGGCGAAGCGCCGGCGCAACGTCGATGGGGACCATAGCCTAGTCGCGCTCCGTATTTGCGTTTTCACCCGGCTCGGTGCATAATTGGGTTACCTTAGGGGCTACACCTTGGGGCCACACCAGAGCTTCTGGCGTGCAGGAAATGCCTTATTTTACGGGGCTTTCTCGAAGCCATTTTAAGGTGGCGGAGAGGGAGGGATTGCCACGCTGGCCACAGAAACCCAATAAAATCAGGCAGTTATTGCAAGCCCGAGGACGCCGTGTGTACCAGTCCTGTGTCCCGAAGTCGATGGGATTTGCTCCACCCATTGCACAAGATTGATTACCGCCTCGATCGCCATTCCGGTGACGGCCGCTATATCAATTTGGCGGGCAGGTTCCTCTCTGCCCCCTGACCCCTACCTTTTCCCCCGATCAACTTAACGTCTTAGTATAAAAACTTCCCTTCTGCGCGTTCGCGGACCTACATCAGGCAATCATGCAGCTCGCCACCGAGGACAGGCGGGACCGGGTAAAATTGAACCAGGCCGCAGCGCTCGTCGACCAACGACGATCGAAATAGGTCATTGCAGCGTAGCGCGCGTCAGGTAGTGCTCTGCTCCAATGGCACATCAAGCTTTACGGTCACGCCGTTTGGCGTGTTGGAGGCCAGTTCGATGCGTCCATCGAGTTGAGCGAGCAAGCTCTTGATCACCTTGAAGCCCAGGCTCGCCCGGGGCTGGTCGATATCGAAATCCTTCGGAAGGCCTACTCCCCGGTCCGAAACCTCGCACGTGCAGGTCGTCGCCGCGCCGTTCGCCCGACACCTCGATTTCGCCGGCGCCGTCGGGGTAGGCATGCTTGACGGCATTCGTCACAAGCTCGTTGATCAGAAGCCCGAGCGGGATCGCTTTGTCGGCCGAAATCATCAGGTGGCCGAAGTTGCAGCGAACCGTGTGAGAAACCGTCTCCTGCAGCTTCCGGCAAAGCTCGCCGGCGAAGTCGGCGATATCGACGAATCCGATCCTGGCGCTGCGCCATAGATGGTCGTGGACCTGGGCGATCGTGGTGATGCGCGAAGATGCGTCCTTAAGGGCATCCCGAACCTCCTCCGACTGCGCGCTGCGGCTCTGCACGCGCAGCAGCCCCACGACGGATGCCAGGCTGTTCTTGACGCGGTGGCTCATCTCTCGCGTCAGCATGGCCTGATGTTCGAGAGCCTGACGGAGTTCGGCATCGGCATGCTGGCGCTCGATGGCGATGCCGAGCAGCCCGGCGAAGCCGGCCAGGAAGTCCGCATCGGCAAGGTCGAATTGGCCGGGTTCGGGACTGTCGACCTCCAGCACGCCGAAGGGCAGATGACCTTCGCCTCCGCGCGCGATCAGAACGTTGATCGCGCGCCGGATCCCGTGATCCGACAGGAGCTTCGGCGTCCGAAACCGTGTTTCCTCCTGGAGATGGTTGGAGATCACCATCTGCCCGGTTTGGAACGCGTAGCCGGCGGGGGATTCCAGATCGACGCCAAGCGACACCTGGCCGATAACCTCCGATTCCCATCCAACGCCGGCACGTACCAGCAGCCGTTTGTCGTCGGGCAGATACTCCAGGACTTTGGCGAAGGGGGTTTCGAGGCCTTGCGCGCAGAGCTCTGTCGCGCGCTGCAGGATTTGTCCGATGTCGCGGGTCTGCAACGCCAAACGGCCGAACTCGCCCAACAAGGACTGTTGCCGCAGGCGGTACGGAAGCTCTTGCCTTGTGAGGTCGGTCGCCACGGCTGGGGCCGTTATCAACTCCTGCCCGGGTGGAGCTGGCATGAAAATCCTTGAGGCAGTCGAGGTTGCGGCACCGGCCGTGCGAAAAACGTAGCACGATGCCGAGGCGATGGCAGGGATTTCGGTCCGGACCAACCTGCGGCAGCCCGTGTTCGGCGGGCGGAACGATGCGCCCCCAGCTTACTTAAGCTACGGTAAAGGAAGGAGTTTTGGATGGCTTCAGCAGTCGGGCGGCCGGTCGTTCTCATCGTGGAAGACGAGTCGCTGCTGCGGATCAGCGCGGCGGAAATGGTCGCCGATGCGGGCTACGACGTCGTCGAAGCCAGCAACGCCGACGAGGCGATCGCCATCCTCGAAGCCCGAGCCGATATCCACATCGTCTTCACCGACATCCAGATGCCGGGATCGATGGATGGCCTCAAGCTTGCACGGTTCGTCCGCGACAGATGGCCCCCGATCAAGCTCGTCGCCACGTCGGGACGCGTGACCATCGGCGAGGGCGACCTTCCGGAAGGCGGATTGTTCATCCCCAAGCCCTACACCGCCGCTGGGATCGCCGAGGTCCTCGGAAGCCTGGCCGCGCCAGCTTGAGCACCGCGGTGGTAGTGTCCCTTCCTACCTAGGCGGCCAAGACCCTGGAAGTCGAATATCGACGGTTCGGCTTGCCTCCGGGCGGATTGCGGGGACCGCTGTCGAGTTCGCAAAGCGCCTTCAATATTTCGTCGATGGTGACGGGCGCCTTGAGGCCCTCCGGCGCCCGCAGCGCGGGGCACGAAGCGATCGCGGATGCATCCGATGCCCAGGACGCCAATATGGCCCGCTTCTCCGAAACCGAGAGCGAAGGATCAGCCAGGACGTCCTTCGGATTGTCGAACACGGTGCCGGGGTGCAGCAGCGCGTTGAAGTCGAAATCATTGTCGTCGAAAGCGGTTGTCGGCCGCATGGTCTCCTCCATTCTTTTGACGATGCCCGATGCCGCGCGTCAGGAGACGCGCGGCAAACTCCTGAAGCGGACGGCTCAGGCCGCCTTGGCCTCGATCTGATGGACGTTGTCGCCGCTCGATGCGCCGTTGATGGCGATCCGCCGCGCCTTCATGGCCTCAGGGATTTCCCGGACCAGTTCGATCTTGAGCAAGCCGTTGTCGAAGCTCGCGCCCTTCACCTGGACATAGTCGGCCAGGTTGAACTGTCGCTTGAAGTGCCGGGTCCAGATGCCTCGGTAGAGGAACTCGCGTTCGGTCTTTTCGGTCTTGCCGCCTTCGATCGTGACCACGTTCTGCTCCGCCGTGATCGAGATCTCGTCCGGCGAGAAACTCGCAACCGCCAGCGTGACCTGGTAGCGGTCGTCAGCCAGACGTTCGATATTGTAGGGCGGATAACCTTCTTCCGTGGCCCGCTGGGCCGTCTCGGCGAGGTCGAACAGGCGATCGAAACCGATGGTCGATCGGAACAGGGGAGAGAAGTCATAAGTGCGCATAGCCAAATCCTCCAAAGAGCAAGATGGGTATGAAGCACCGGACACGACCCGGTGCCCGTCTCAGTCCCGAGGCCCAGAAGGCACCGCGGGAGCCATCTCCAAGATGACGCCGAATGAATTAGCAAAACCGGTTTTGGTTTCAAGGGGAGTTGGGAAAAATTTTTAAGGGGTCAGTCTCGGGCTCGCCGCACAGCTTTATCCAGCCGCCCCAGTCAGCTTCGAGACGGTCTACCAGAGCATTTTCGTTTTGAGCCACGTGCGTATCGCGTGAGCAACTTCGGCTTTCCGCTCAAGCGGCAGCCAATGGCCTGCGGGCAGATTTGTCACGGATAGGTCCTCACATGCGCGCTGCATAGGTTCGCCGAGACGGCTACGATTGACGTCGCAGATCGGATCCCAGTCACCGTTGATGAACAGCGCCGGCTGCTCCAATCGCCCGCCCTCGGGAGCTGAGCGTAGATAGCCAATGTTGGCAGCATCGTTCAGATACCAAGTGTTGGCGGGGCGGAAACCGCGCTCGCGGAACGCAGTCACCAATACATTGAAGTCGGCGGGCGGCCAGAGCGCAGGATCCGGCGCTGTCGGCGGAGCCCGATGTGCCGAACCGTAGCGTCCCCTATTGGCCGTCAACAGGGCGGATGGCGAGATATTGCCCGCCGAAGCAGAGTTTCCTAGTCGATAGAGGGACGCCAAAGTCGCGGTGATGTCCGCATCCATATCGCCGACTGTCTGCTCGAAGTGAGTCAGATAGAAGCGATAATAGTCCCATTGCCCGTCCGGGAATTGGTCGGCGGGATAGAGGTCACGGTCTATCAGCGGCAGAAGGTTAAGTAGCGCGAACCCACGGGGAAAATACGGCACTGAGATAAGGACGACGCCCCGGCTCCGCGCCGGATGCAGCACTGACAGCGCACCGGCGACGGGACTGCCCCAATCGTGGCCGACCCAAATGGCTGGGTGCGCGCCTAGACGGTCGTGAAGCTCGACCATGTCTTCAACGAGTTCCTCAAGGGTATAGGCATTGGAGGCCGTCGGCGCCGAAGAGCCGCCGTAGCCGCGCATGTCGGGCGCAACACACCGCCAACCTTCAGCCGCAAACGCCTCGATCTGGGCGCGCCACATCAGGCCGATCTGGGGCCAGCCATGGAGGAAGATCAACAACGGGCCATCGGAAGGTCCGGCCTCCAAATAGTGCGTCGTGTGACGGGGCGAGTGGAAGTTGTGGCTGGCAAGCTGCATCATCGGGTCTCCGATCTAATCTTGGATGATCGTGCCAAAGGACTGGAGATCCCCCGCAAGCAGGATGCGGGCGACGTCGGCCGCCGCGTCGATCTGGGGCCAATGACCAGCATCGAGGACATGAAGGGCGCCATGCCGAGCATTGGACCGCATGTACTCGGCGACGCTGACATGCAGGTACGGGTCGTGCTTTCCCCAGATGAGCAGGAGTGGAACGTCGGAGCGCCGGAATTCCAGCAGGCGGGCCGTATTGGCAGCGACCTCGTCGGTCAATTGATAGGTCATCTGGGCAAAGGCGGGGCCAGCACTTGGCCGTTGCCGGAAGTTGTTGTCGATGACTCGGCCCGAGGAAATCCGTGTAGCGGGCCTTCTGCGCCTCAGTCAGGCCCACCTGCATCTGGTCGCGCTGAAAGCCCAGTAGCCAGGCGAACTGCTGCGGGCTTGCCAGGAAATGCCGTGCCAGCGCCTTCAGGCCCTTGTTCGAAAACAATTCGATGAACTCGGGAACGCGCAGGCCGGGCGCATCGCCGTAGAACGCGTTCATCAAGCAGACCGCATGCCGTGCGCTCGGGATGCCTGAGCGCGAAGTTGACGGCGGCTGGACCGCCCGCGTCGTGGCCGACAGGGATGATCTTTTCCAGCCCCAATACCTCCACGACCGCTTCCAGATCGCCAAGCTGTTGGTCGAAGCTATAGCGTGCACCCTCCGGCTTATCGGAAGCACCGAAACCCAGGAAGTCGATCGCGACTGGTTCGACGCCCGGCCGCCGCCAGATGCGGGATCAGGTCGTCGTAGATGTGGGAGTTGTCCGGAAATCCGTGCAGCACGACAAAGGCGGGCCCGCTACCCGGAAAGTCGCGGACGTACAGGCTGCCGCGATCACGCTCAACGCGATGTTCGGTGAATGCGGGCAAGGCGTTTTGAAGACTCACTCATGGTCCGCTCCTTCGCGGTTGGCAACGGGCGCTCGAATTTGACGAGGCGCGTCTCAGGCATGTTTCACGGTGCGGAGGAACGTCACGAGTTGGTCGCTGACCAGGTCGGCGGCCTCGTGCTGGACCCAGTGGCCGACATTGTCGAGTTCGAGCCCGCCGACCAGACCCGGAAGACCCGCACGCATCTGGTCGATCGTCAGCGGATAGAGTTCCTTCAGGCCGTCCGCCTTGCCCCAAATGAAAAACGAGGGCTGCGCGATCTTGGCGCCTTTGAAAGCGGCGGACAGGTCGAAATACGGTTCGGCGGCGCGATAGTAGTTCAGGCCGCCGTGGAAGCCCGTGCGCTGAAACTCGGCGACGTTATGCTTGACGTAGTCCGGCTCCGCCCATGACGGCAAAGGCCGAGGCGCCGGGCGATGAAGGCTACGGGCCGGATCCAACGGGCTCCATTGTTTCCCGGCGGGGGCAGAACCGGACGCCCAGAACAGTATCCCCGGAATGGTCATCGGCAGCGTCGGCCCAGATCTGGTCGGCGTCCGGTCGGATCTGCTCGAACATGTAGAAATCGTCCTGATGGCCCGACTTCCGCATGCGCTCGAAGACGCTGACCTCACCGCGCGGAACGTAAGGCACGCTCAGGCAGAACACGGCGGTAAACCGATCGGGCCGCATCATCGCGGCGTTCCAAGCGTGCGTGGCACCCCAGTCGTGCCCCACGAGGACCGCGCTCGGGATCTTCAAGCGCATCGAGCAGGCCGACGAGGTCGCCGGCTGTTTGCAGCGGCGTGTACAGGCTCGCATCCGCAGGTGCCGAGCTGCGTCCGTAGCCGCGCATATCCGGAGCGATAGCCCGATATCCGGCCGACGCGATGGCTTTCATCTGCCGACGCCACGTATAGGACGTATCGGGAAACCCATGGCAGAACAGAACGGCCGGCCCTTCACCTTGCTCGGTCACGTGAAGGGTGATGCCGTTCGTCGTGACGTCGTATTCCTTGAGGCTGTCGGGCCCCTCGGAGATTTTCCGCTTTAGCCATCCGACCCTCCAACAGGCTTGCGGCAGCGGCAGCGCCCGCCACAAGCAATCGTGCGGCGCGAGAGTATGATGCTCGGGCCTGAATTCTTCTCGTTGCCGCTCATGACGCCGACCTCTTCTCTTTCTGCGTGATGCCTTGCCGTTCGCAGGACAGAGAATGGTGACTACCGATTCAAAGCATAATCTCGTAAAGATGGGAGGCTCCCTTCCATTTTTCGGAAACAACGATGGATCGCCTGGACTCGATGTCGATTCTCGTGACGGTCGCGGAAGCGGGCAGCCTTTCGGCCGCTGCCCGGCTGCTCAGATGCGCCGCTCACGACCGTCAGCCGCAAGATTTCCGACCTGGAAGAGCACCTCGAAGACCCAGTTGCTGATACGCTCAAGCCGCAGGATCAGCCTGACAGATGCTGGCAGGTCCTACGTCGCCGCTTGCAAACGGATCCTGGAAGAAGTGGGCGAAGCTGAACGCATCGCGGCCGGGGAGTATACTGCGCCCAAGGGCGAACTCAACGTGACGGCGCCTATCGTTTTCGGTCGCCTGCATCTGGTACCGGTGCTGGCTGATTTTCTTCAGGCGTATCCGGATATCGACGTCCGCCTGACGCTCAGCAACCGACAGGTCAACCTGACCGAGGAAGGTATCGATGCCGCCCTTCGCGTCGGGGATCTGCCGGACAGCGCTTTGATCGCCACACGCGTCGGGACGATCCGCCGCGTCTTCGCCGCCAGCCCTGGGTATCTCAAGGCCCGAGGCATGCCGCAGAAGCCGGCCGATCTTGTCGGACATGACTGCATTGGCGTGCAGGGTTTTACCGGATCAGATTTTTGGAGTGTGGCCGATGACGGTGAGATTCCGGTTCGCTATCGGCTTATCGTGAATTCGACCGACGCTGCCTGCGAAGCGGCGAAGGAGGGCATGGGGATTGTCTCGGTATTTTCCCATCATGTGGCGTCGGACTTCCAAGGACGGCACCCTGGTCTCGGTATTGCCGGACTTCAAGCGAGAGACGCTTCCGCTCAGCCTGGTTCGAGGAGCGGGAGAATATCTGCCGTTGAAGCTCCGCGCCTTTCTGGACTTCGTCACGCCGCGCTTAAAGGCGCGGTTGCCTGCCGAGGCTTGACCGATCCGGGCGGCCGGAAGATATGCCAAAGCTGGCGTCTGACCGGCTCAGGACGGTTAGGAGCGAGAATCCTGGTCCGGATGGCCCGTTGCCCAAAGAATACTGGGATGACCTTCTCCATGACCCTAGGGCTGCCGGTAAATCGCAGGTCCCGCCAGATCTCGAGCTTGTCGTCCGTCATCGCCGCGTCGACGTAGCGGCAGTTTCGCACGATCTCAATCCGCTCCACGAGCGGAACGACTGGCGTAACTCCCTTATGGACAGTCAAAACTTCGTCTGAAACGACGCCGGCGACCAGATAATCGCAGCGCTCCTTTGCTCTGCGAAGTAGGTTGAGATGCCCGATGTAAAATAGATCAAATGCGCCTGGCGCGTATCCAATGCGGATCATGATGGTGGATTTCCTTAAACTTGCCGAAGATTTCGTCCTGGGCAGCTTTTAGAAATCCATGCGCCGAGGCGCGTTCCGCTTTATGTCGCCGAATTTGATGTTCGAATGCGTCCAAGGACACTTGGACCGAAGCAAAGATCGATACGAAAGCAAGAATTGGAGTGCAGATCGCTCCCACCGCACCAATTTGAAGACCGCATTCCTTAGCTGCCATTGTCACACATTCTCAACTCGAGCACTCCGGGGGATCACGACATGAAATATTTCGTCGCGCTTGTCATAGTTTTGTGCGGGGTTTCATCAAGCAATGCCGCCGCGCTACTGGACAGGATCCGAATAGCTCAAACCCGGGCTCCCGCGGAATGCGTTTCGAACTGTAATTCGGCCAACTTTTCCTGTGCGCAGAATTGCGGACTGTCGGGCTCTTGCGTCGCAAGATGTACAGCAGAGGCAGCAACGTGCAAAGCTCGCTGTGGAGATCTTAAATAGGTCTCGCCTTGCATTGATAGTCATTGAAGCTGATCGGCGGATGGTCTTTTCCAGCCCGGAAAAGGGAAGATCAGGCGCCCGCCCTCAATCAGAGGGCGCCGCTTTCGTGCAATAATTGGAGCACTTCCGCAGCCAGCAAGTGCACCATGCTCGGCCCAGCCAAACGTCATCCTTTCCGCCATGACAAAGCCAGATTATCGAAGCCGTGAATATCTGCTGGACAAAATGCATGCTTCGATAGTCAGTGCGCCGCGATTCCATGTCCTTGGAATGCACACTGTCGACGGAATGATCCTAACCTCGCGGCCTAGTCGCGTGGTCGTATTGCCTGGCGCATCCTTGACGAACAGGCATTCCTTTCTGTTTCGCCCTCGGTCATTGGCTCGCGGTCGGATACGTCACCCACAGAATCGTCAAATGTAGTTCAGCGGGAAATCCAGCTCAAGGATGCGCGCAGCTTGCGCGACAGGCAGAGCGTGACGGCCTCCGATTCCTGCTTCCAATATTTTCGAAATGAACAGAATAATTTTGATTCGAAAGCGAGAATTGAGGTTCGGGCAGCATGCTCCTGATTACCTTCGCTCACGACATCATTTGATCGCGGAGAGACACGATGAAGCTAGTACGGTTCGACGACGACAAAACCGGCCTTGTGGTCGAGCTTTCATCCGGACCGCATGTCGTCGACGTGGTCGCGAGCATCGGAGCCTTGATTCCAGGGGATCCGATCTCTCACGGCGTCCTGAACGGACTACTAAAGGATAATGGTAGTTGGGCGCCCCTCATCCAGCATTGGAAAATGGCGCGCTCCGGCTTGCGCAGGCTCGCAATCTTGGCACAGACTGCGGGCTCGTCACAAATCGTTCTGCGGCGGCTTGACGATCTAAAAGAGTCGTCTGTTCAGCCGGACAAGATCAACAGTCTCGATGTCGGGGAGTTGAATGCGACCTCGCACGATCCCACGGGACGCGAGGCTATGGAACGCCAATTTGCCGAGACGCAGCCGGATCCGACGGGGCGGGGGACCGTGGCAACCCCAACCACTGATCGAATTATCCAGTTGAGCAAGGTGCGAACGATCCGTTGAGTTTTCCGAAGGCGCGTTCGGTCAGTGCGTTTTGGCTCGTAGACCGACGCCATTGAGGTGCGCCTCGCCGAGTTCTTGCGAAAGCTCCTCCGTCAGACTGAAGGAAACGCTGAATCCGTCAGGGATCCCGATCGTCAAAATGCGGAAATTGCCGGGGCTAAGTTCGATCTGAAACTCCGTCACCGGGTAAGTGATACGCATTGCTGGATCGTTGTGCGCGCGCTTGACCGCGTTGGACGCCATAGTCGGCAGGGTCATCAGCAAGGCCGACAATGTCTCGATCGTGAAGATGATTCCGACTGTACATCCCGCGATGTCCTCGATCACCAACCTGACGGCCGTACCGTCGGTCGCGGTCTCGAAATTGATCAATCTGCGGACGTCAATGTCGTTTGCCACGGGATCCTACTTTTGCGTGACGGCAAATTGGAACATCCAGGCAGGATTCGCGCTCCGTTTCTTGTCTTTGAACTCCAATATTAGTAAGGCGCGCCGAAACACATAGATTAGTTCAAGAGCAAGAAACGGAGTGGCTGAGCTCCCCTGGCGTTTCACGTTATGAGACACGGCACGGGAGTACAGAGCTATGACCTCTTTAGATCGATTTAACGAATTTGCTGCTGCGCGCGGTGACGGTTTGCATCCGAGACTTCGCGACCTGTTCGTGCGCTCGGCCGCCTCTCCTTCTTCGGAGGTCTTGGTTCGTAACGACGGCATGCTCCAGGCCGGACCAAGCCCCGCTTCGGAAATTGCGGCCTCGCGCAGCAACGTGACATTGTTAACGTGTGTGCCGAAGAACCCCGCTGCGGCCGCACCCGAGCTTCAATCGCAGAAGTCTCGAAAGTAGTTAAGGTGAGGCGCGCTGCGTACCCGGGGGCCGGGGAACTGTCCGATCCAGTGCGGTCGCGTTCGGCCTACTGTCGCCCGACCGACGTTGTTGCTCGTCCGCTTCCTAAATCACAGCCCGGTCCGTACGATACCATTGTCCAAAATGGGTACCCATTAACGTCGGCATTATTTTTGTCCTTGTTCCTGTTGATCGAATGCGCCTTCTCTCGACGCGCCGCGGCGGAGCTGGGCCCATGCACGATCGCCGCTCCGACGACACCGAGTGTGATTGTGTTCGTATCGGATATCGCAAGGTCCGTGCGCTGGTACCGCGAGAACGCAGGATTTGCTGAGGCGCCCAGATCAGAATTTAGCGAAAGCCATGGTGGCGCAATTTCGGTGATGACGCGAGACCGAGCTGGCGTGACGTTGATTTCTTCCGACGGAGCAAGCCGACCCTCACGGGATTTGCAGATGGCGTGCTTCGTGCTCGACGGCCCACCCGCTCCCTTGCCTGGCTCCCCGCCACTCTTCCTGGTCGATCCAGACGGGACATCCATTGAGATCCCAGCGCTTCCGAGTCCGTGAAAGCAGTAGGAGAGGTATTCTGTCTTACTCCCAGTGAGACCAATCGCAGATCCTACGATTGATCGTTGGCGCGGCGGCGGGCGCATTGGAGGGTCCGAATTTGCTTTGGAGGAACGGGCGACATAGGCTGATTCCTCGAACTAGTGCCTGAGGGCGAGACGCTGCAAAGCTTCGAAGTAAGCGACCGGATCCCTCGTGATGGATGACAAGCTCCTTGATCAGGACCTGCGCCTTGGTGGTGGGCATTCCCACACGTGAGCTTGCTTAAATCGCGCATTGGCCGGTGCGTACACCACGACTGGTGGCCGCGTAATAACAGACGATGAATACGAAAATCACCACCGCGAACGCTGGATGGAGAAACCATCCGAGCAAGCCGGCAACGGCATAGAGGAGCACGCCGATCGCCGGGCGGACGATTTGGACTGCGAACATGCCCGGCGGGACGCCTGTCTTTAACAATCTCGGATTACGATTCAGGTGAATAAATGTCGGCAGCCAGGCAGCCGACATCAGAGCTGCAATCAGTGCGTACAGCACTACCGCCGCCTTCTGGTCCAGCAGGTTGCCATCGCGAAAGGCGTTCGCCAACACGCCGGTCGGAAATGGTATCAAAGCCGCTGTACCCAAGATGGATAGGTTAAGCCAATTGAAAGTCAGATCCAACTTGCGCAACCGCTCGATCATGTAGTGGTGATTGAGCCAGATCACACCAACGTAGACGAAGGCCACCGCATAGGCGAGATACGAGGGCCACGCTTGAAGAAGCTCTGTTCCCAGGTGACCGACTGCTGCGCCGGGCCTATGGATTTCCAGCACCAGCAACGTGATGATAATCGCGAACGTTCCGTCGCTTAGTGCTTCGAGCCGCGTGGTCACCGCCAGACCGGCTTCCCGGTCGCCCAGGATTTCCCGCATCACCTCCTCGCCTGCCGGCGAGCCTGCGTTCGGCTCAGTGACAAGATGACAGGACGCAGCACTACGCTCTCCGTCCGGGGCCGTTGCGGCGGCTGCCGACGTACGTTTCGACACCTGCAGGGTCATTGGGTCCGCGCTCCTAACAAGCTGAGTCAAACGGAAGAGGGGAACAGTTCGCTCAGCCTCGACGGTCGCCGATTTGGGTGAAAGGAAGCGCTCGGCATCGGTCCTACCCGCCGTGATATCGATCGTCGCGGTAGCTTCCGCGTCATCGACCCAGTGGGCGCTTCGGAGGTGGTTCGCCGAGGGGATCGAAGAGATCGTCGTCTTTCGGGAATAGATTGCGCGTTTGAATTAGTTGCGACAGCCTTGATGGATTTAGAAATTCTTCCAATCCTGCCAATTCTGCCTTTACCCAATCCACCATGCGTCGCATTTCAGCGGAGACCTCTACGTCTGCTTCCCATTGCGCGATCCACTCGCGCAAATGGCCGGCTTGCCGTTCCATCCGGAACAGCTTACGGAGCAACAACGTCCGCTCGGTTTCGCGGGTTCGCCGCGCGGCGGCCAGTCCGCGACGGCGGGCGAGTTCCGCTACATCACTTGGGATAAGACTGATCTGGTTCATGATTTCCACTCCTTCTATCTCTTCGACTTTAGAAATCTAGATAAAGGTCATGGACGAACAGCAGGCTATCCGTTTCTTGTCTTCAAATTCGCACGTGCTTCATAAGGAGAAGTCCCACGAAGTTTCGTGAATGCTTCGACGAATTGATTCGTTCGAAGCACCCGACATCATGGGTCTTCATGCATGCGGCGTTCGCACACATTCCGAATTCGAGCTCTGATCAATCGCCGAGAAAAAATAGCACTGCGTTTCCCGATCGATGCGGTTTTGATTGCGAGGCAAGAACCGGAGTTTTGGCTCGATCCTGCGAGCGTAAGTCTCTGCGCAGATCATCGACGGACGTTGATGATCCCAACGAGACCAACTCAGGACGAGAACAATGAGCAAAGAAGAAGACAACAAGGCAGTAGTCGTTCGGTGGTTCACCGATTTCTGGGGCGAGAAGGTCGACCTTAGCGTCGTCGACGACATCGCGTCGCCGGATATGCTTCTGAAGTATTCGCTTCACGAACCGCGTCGTGGCCATGCCGACATCAAGGCATTCATGACCGACTTCCGCGCTGCATTTCCAGATCTGCAGTTCGGAGCCACCGCCGACCTCATCGCCGAAGGCGACTACGTCGTCGGTCAGTGGGAAGGCGGCGGCACGCACACCGGACCGGCGTTCAGCGATTTCCTGATCGGTTCGCTGCCCGCGAAGACCGGCCGCAAGATGCGCTTCACCGGCACGACCGTTCTCAAGGTCGTGGATGGAAAGATCGTCGAGGAAATCGGCCTCGATGATGGCGTCACGGCTCTCACGCAGCTCGGCCTGTTCAAAGCCGTCTGATTGAGAAGCGCCGCCGCCGACATATCCTAAGCGACGGCAAACTCTTGATCCTGGGTGAGGCCCGCAAAGCGACTTGCGGGCCTCACGCCTAAACTATCGCCCCCGGGTGGACGGAAATCGGGTGGCCCGGTGCCGGCCCCGCCGCTTATGGTCCTGCAATCTTCGCGACGGGCTCCGTCGCCCCGGATTTGAAAGCAAGGACCGGAGTGCAACGGCCGCGCCCCCCGCGGCATCCTTAATCCACATCTCCGATAATGAATTGAAACGACATGGCCCATACCCAAACACTCCACCAGAAAAAATCTCCCATGAGCGTGGCCGAAGATCCGCGCTGGGCCCGAATTCTGATCCGCGACAAGACCGCCGATGGCCATCTCTGGTATTCGGTCGCGACCACCGGCGTGTATTGCCGGCCGTCCTGTCCCTCGCGAACCGCCAATTCCAAGAACGTCCAGCTTCACGACACGCTCGAGAGCGCGAGGGCGACCGGCTTCAGGTCGTGCAAGCGCTGCAATCCGGACGGACGGTCGCTCGAATGCGAGAACGCCGCTCTCGTCGCGAAGGCGTGTCGCCTGATCGAGGACCGCGAAGAAGAACCGTCGCTGAACGACCTGGCCGACGCGGTAGGACGAAGCGCCAGCTATTTCCACCGCATGTTCAAGGCTGCCACCGGCCTGACGCCCAAGGACTACGCCGCTGCGCATCGGGCCGCGAAAGTCCGTCAGGGGCTGGAGTCCGGAAACAGCGTTACCGAGGCCATGTACGACGCGGGCTTCAATTCGAGCGGACGGTTCTACGCCAAGTCGACCGACATGCTCGGCATGACGCCGACGCAATATCGCGCTGGCGGCGCCAACGAGAAGATCTTGTTCGCGGTTGGACAGACGTCGCTCGGCGCCATTCTGGTGGCATCGAGCAAGAAGGGCGTGGCATCCATCCTGCTGGGCGATGATCCCGACAAGCTGGTGCGAGATCTTCAGGATCGCTTCCCGAAGGCGCAGTTAATCGGCGCCGACCGGGACTACGAAGCCCTTGTGGCGCGCGTCGTCGGTTTCATCGAAACACCCGGACTCGGTCTCGACCTTCCTCTCGACGTCCGCGGGACCGCGTTCCAGCAGCGTGTCTGGCAGGCCCTTCAGCAGATACCCGTCGGACAGACCGTATCCTACGCGGATATTGCGCAGCGGATCGGATCCCCGAAGTCGGTGCGGGCCGTCGCCGGCGCGTGTGCCGCCAACCTTCTGGCGGTCGCGATTCCCTGCCATCGCGTCGTGAGGAACGACGGCTCGCTTTCCGGTTACGCCTGGGGTGTCGAACGCAAGCGCATGCTGCTGGATCGGGAGGCCGCCAACACGACGATCGCCGCTTGACGCCCGCGATCGATCGCCCGCCTCTCTCTTCCCGTTCCTGCAACCCGTTCGTCGGAATCCATGGCGTGGCCCTCACTCATGACATTCGCTTCGGAGCGCCATTCCCGTCCGCGCGCGGCGTTCCTGGCGGCGACGTCCCTAAATCTCCTGAAGCCGCTTCTCAAGCGCGCCCTATGGCCTCTAGCGGCAGGGCTTGCCGGAGCAGGGATCACCGCGAACCAGGTGACGATCATATCGCTGGTCGGATCCATCATTGTCGGCTCCTTGCTTTCGGTCCATGCCGACGGGGGCCGTCTGGGGCTTGCTTCCAGTTTGGATGTTGGTCCGTATGGCGCTCGCGACCATCGACGGCACGCTTGCGATCGATTTCGGTCAAAAGAGCAGGCTCGGGGGCATCTTCAACGAGGTAGGCGACATCATTTCGGACATCGCGATGTTCGGGCCTCTGGCCTTCCTGCCAACGCTCCCGCCAGTCTGGAGCGCGCTTGTCCTCTCCTTGACGATGTTGACGGAGATCGCCGGGATCTTGGGGCCCGTCCTCGGTAGCTCCCGCCGTACCGAAGGTCCGTTCGGCAAAGTGGACCGCGCCTTGGCCAACGGGGCAATTGGTGTCTGGCTCGCCTGCCTCGGCCCTTTGCCGGAGAACGCCCGCTTCGTTCTGCCCTGCTTCGCTATCCTGCTTCTACTCACGATCGGTAACCGGCTGCGCTTCGCCGTTGCATCTACCGTATTCTACGGGGAATCATGACGACCTTTGCGCGCTACGACAAATCCGTCGCTTTCCTTCGCAAGCTCGATCGCGACTGGGCTGCACTGATCAAGCTTGTCGGTCCGTGTCTTGTCTTCATGATCCGAAGGCCGCCCGGGAGCCTTACGAAGCGTTGGTCAGGGCAATCGGATATCAGCAACTTACCGCCAAGGCGGGGGACGCCATCATCACCCGGCTCAAGGCGCTGCACCCCGACGTTCCGTTTCCGGCACCTGAGCATATCGTTGCTGCCGACTTCGACGCGCTGCGCGCCTGCGGCTTTTCCGCCAGCAAGATCGCGACCATCAAGGCGATCGCCGAAGGCGCGCTGTCGAGTCTCGTTCCGCCTAGGGAAATCGCCGTCAAGATGGGCGACGAAGAGCTCATCGATCGGATCGTCACCATCAAGGGCATTGGACGTTGGACCGTCGAGATGCTGCTCATGTATTCGCTGGAGCGCATGGATATTCTGCCAGTCGACGATTTCGGCGTGCGCGAGGGCTATCGTGCCTTGAAGTCGCTTGAGGACCAGCCGAAGCCGAAGGCCCTACGCGAGATCAGCAAAGCGTGGGCGCCCCACCGGACCGTCGCCTCCTGGTATCTTTGGCGGATGCCACGGGATCGCGGCAACGTCCTCAAATAGCCCCGACATCGGAAGACGGGCGATCTCTTTCCGACGGCAATTTAAGATCAGGATCTCAGAGGCACATGGCGAATACAAGCAGCGGCATCATTCGGGCGGGCGTCGGCGGGTGAACCTCACCTTTTCGCGAGGCGCTGTGAACGATGTGCGCTCAGGATTTGAAGACAATATCCGGAGTGCCGCAAAATCAGTGCTGTGCTCTTCTCACCCGATTGTGCATTTCCGCGCTGCGCGCCTTTGGGGCCGCAGGACGATCCAGGCCGACACAATGAAGGTTTCTAGTCGATGTTTGCGACCGGCGGGCTAAACGCCAAGACGCGACGCGTGAAATCGTGTGGGACCGCGGCGATTTTGAACGGAATTCCAGAGCGATTCCGTCACGACCCCGCGAAGGCGCTGGTGATGACGTATTTCGGCCAACTCGTCAGCGACGGATTTGCCGAATGGCGCATGCTCGAAGACGATGAAGTCGAATTGCGCTTCGTGTCGGGCGAGGTGTTCCTCCTCGCGGAGACGACGATCACGCGCGTCATGTGACATGACCGCGCGCAAAATGGCTGCTGCGTCAGCCTCGGCGCACGAAACTACTATCCGCGCCAGAATGTTTTTGAAAGCAAGGACCGGAGTGAAGGGCACGTACATCGCACCTACGTTCGAAACAGCAACGAATTATGGAGTGAAGAAAATGTACATGGTCAACACCGAAGCTCTTTCGCGACCGATCACGCCGGTGAATAAGGTGGATGCCGTCGCTTCGCACGATATCGTCTTCTCGATCCGAGACAGCAGCGCGGGTAAAATCCTTATCGCGCGTACCGTCGTCGGCCTATGCGCGGTCCTGATCGGGGTGGATGAAAATGCGCTGCGGAGCGATCTTGAAGCGCGCTTTCCCGACCGGGTCCTGACGTGGACCGCCTCGAAACTGGACGAAGAACTTGGGAAGGTCGCTCAGTATCTCGATCGTCCGACGGACGGGTTCGAGTTGCCGCTCGATATGCGACACGGAACACTTTTTCAGCGCCGCGTATGGGACGCGCTGCTGACGATTCCATATGGCGCGACGATCACCTACGCAGCGCTCGCTCGTCGCATCGGTGATCCGAACGGCGCGCGCGCCGTCGCCAGCGCCTGCGCGGCAAACGCGATCGCTCTCGGGATACCGTGCCATCGCGTCATCCGGAGCAACGGCACGATCTCCGGCTATCGCTGGGGCGTCGAACTAAAGCGGTCCCTGATCGACAAGGAAGCAACGGCATGAAGACCAGCTTGGCAATCGCAATCCCGGCCTCTGCGGTGAAGTCCGCGGAGGCGCGCGTCTCCGGATACGACTGGAAGAATCTCTCCGACGAATTGAGTGGCTTCGGCTGCACCGTCATTCGACAACTCCTGTCGCCGGACGAGTGTCGGCAGGTCGCGGCGCTCTACCCCGAGGAAGGTCGGTTCCGCAGCCACATCCATATGGCGCGCCACGGATTCGGAAAGGGGGAGTACAAATACTTCAAGTACCCGCTTCCGGATATCCTGGGTGGTCTCCGCACGGCGCTCTATCCGCATCTTGCGGGCATCGCAAACGAATGGAACGGCCGCATGGGAATCGAGGTTCAATATCCCGACAAGCATGCCGCGTTCCTCAAGCAATGCCATGACGCCGGCCAGACCCGCCCGACGCCGTTGCTCCTCCAATACGTTCCGGGCGACTTCAATTGCCTGCATCAGGATCTTTACGGCGACCTCGCGTTTCCGCTCCAGGTGGCGATCCTCCTTTCCGAACCGGAAAAGGACTTCACGGGCGGTGAGTTCGTGCTGACCGAACAGCGGCCCCGGATGCAGAGCCGCGCCGAGGTCGTCCCGCTGCGCCAGGGCGATGCCGTAGCGTTCGCCGTCCATAATCGGCCCGTTCAGGGCAGCAAGGGCAACTACCGGGTCAATCTCCGGCATGGCGTCAGCCGTGTCCGTTCCGGAATGCGCCACACCGTCGGCATCATCTTCCATGACGCAAAATAACGCTCACGAAGATCGGGCGACTACCGCTGGCACAGATATGCAAGAGCAAATCCGCTATGCTTGGGGAAAGAGCTCCCTCGGCGACTTCATTGCCGCCGTCTCCGACGTCGGCCTGCTGGCGTTCGAGTTCGGCGACAACAGGGCGGCCATGTTGAGTGCGCTGGAAAATCGCCTGCCGGACGCCTCCGTCGTGAACGACCACGACGGCGTGGCGGGCATTCTCGAGAGGCTCGAACGCCTCGTCGACCACCCCGGACAGGATGCGGCGATCGCGCTCGACATGCGGGGCAGCGACTACCAGAAGCAGGTCTGGACCATGCTGCGCGAAATCCCGAGCGGAGAGACGACGAGCTACGGGGCACTGGCGGCCAAGCTCGGAACGCGCGATGCCCGCGACGTCACGGAGGCAATTGGTTCGAACACCATCGCGATCCTCATCCCATGCCACCGGGTCATCAAGAAAGACGGGTCCATCTCCGGCTATCGATGGGGCGTCCGCCGGAAGCGTAGTCTGCTCGAACGAGAGCAGCATACCCGACCGCCGCGGAAGGACCTGCAGATATGACCACCATCGACCCTGCGCTCGAGACGGTCGTCGTCTCCGGAGAAAACGTGTTTCCCGGCGGCGCCGACGACGATGATGTCCGAGCGCTGCTCTCGTTAGCATTGTCCGACCCGAGCAAGGCCAAGGACCGGTTTCCAGACTATCGTCTGACTCGGCTCGTCCTGACCCGTTTCGACATGGACGACGTGGAGGCGTCGGTCTTCATCGATCTGACGGAAGCGACCGCTCCGGAGACCGTGCTAGGCGGGACGCCGTTCGACGACCACCTCCGCACCTCGATCGACCGCTTCGCCTTAACAGACCTGTTCTGCGATGATGGACCGGGGCGGCATCATCAGGCGATCCGACCGACCGGCTACGACTACTACGTCGATGCGGTGGATGCCGCCGCTATGGAGAATTGGCGGGCGAACTACCGGGCGATGTCGCCGGCGCAGCAGATGTTCGCCGCCACGATCATCTGGCTCTACCGCGGCGGTAAGGACAATCGCTGGCTTCGCCGTGTGCCATGTACGTGGCACGCCGTCGAGGCGATCGGCGAGATGCAACGAAGCGATATTCTTGCGGACTGGGGAATCCTCGTCGCGCTCTATCCGGGCTGGTAGCCGCGACTGGCAGGCATTTGCTCCGAATTCAAGAGCAGAGAACGGAGTGTGGCTTGTGACCGTTCCACTAGATTGCGCGGACCGTACTAACGAACCGTCAGGGCCGAGCATGTGCATCCTCCGCGAGCAATATAACAAGATCATCGTTACTCGCTGGTTCGACGAATATTGGGGCGAAAACTATAATGAGGGCGTTGTTGCCGAACTCGCCTCTCCTACTATCCGCATGGTGCCCTCGTTGCATCGAACGCGTGCGGGCCACCTCGACATGAGGCTCTTCATGTCCGAGTACCGGGCCGCATTCCCCGATCTCCGCTTCCGTCCCGTCGGTGATATGATCGCCGAAGGCGACCGTGTCGTCGTGCAGTGGGAAGGCGGGGGCACCCATACTGGGAAAGCCATGAGCGATTTCGCAACGAAAGTCCTCCGCGAGCGCTCGGGCCGGAAGATGTGGATTTCGGGCACTACGCTCCTGGCCGTGAAGAACGGCAGGATCGAGCTAGAACAGGTATTGTTCGACGGTGTAGCGGCGATGCAGCAGCTAGGGCTGATGCGGCCGGCGACCCCGGAGGAGTGGTCGAGTGATCAGGAACTGTTCTCCCGCTATCAGCCGCTGAAGGCAGGCTGACACGGAATTACCTGACCCGAAGAATTCGTTCCGCCCGTAGCATAGTTCGCTCGCTCGGGTGACGGCGTCATCTCGTCGTATTTTCGTGCAGAGCGACGATGCCGGAGTGCGCGCCGATTTACTGTCGGCGATCCGCGCGTACACTGGGGCATCGCAAACGAGATCACCATGCCCCATCTCGAGGACATCGACCTCGAGAGCGGCATCGACGTCTTCCGGATCAGGGGCGACGCGACGAAGACCGACGGGTACCCGTCTCCGCGGTTTGGAGAACAACACTTTAGGCGCGCTTCTTTTACATTCGCAGTCGCGCTCTATGATGCCGACCTGCCTCTCATCTGAGCGGGCCATCGAACCTGACAGATTAGCCAGTATGTAAGACGCTTTTGTTGCGGCTTTAAGCCTTGGCGTTGATTGCCGTTTTTTCTGAACGCAGCTCCATTCGTCCAATTCCTTCGCGCAAACATCCAAGTTAGAACTTTGGAGATGGAATGAAAAGCGAGCGCGACGACGCCTTCAAGATTGTCCTTTTACTACCCCGGAGGTACCCAGGACCAGAATCTGGGCTATGATAAAGCACGTTTGTGGCAGACACCGGATCGCTCGCTGGTTACGCGCGACACGATGATCGGGGTGGCGCCGGCGACAAAAGCTGGAGCAATCCAATGACCGGAAGTGCAGATCTCGTCAAACGCCTGCCCAATGACATCGGGGGGCTAACGGCCGGCCCGATCAGCAAAGTCGATCACGAGTTGCTGCCTTAGGAAAAGCGCTGCCACGCGCTCGCCGATGTGCTCGATTTTCACAAGATCATCAACACCGAAGAAAAGCGCCGCGGTATCGAATCGCTCGGCAGTGAAATTATCAATGCGCGAGCGTTGGATCGTCGCCTTTGCCAATATCCTCTTTCAAAAGGGTCTGCTTACACCAGACCAACTCGCAAACAAAACGGCGGAGATCGAGAGCCGATCGACGATCGCATGAGAATTGCTCGCCTTGAGGAACAGTTCAGCGCTTTGAATAGCTTGATGGCAATTTGCTGGCAACGCGTCCGGGTAAGACCAGCATTGGCGCTACCGGCCGCTTTGCGCCATCAGCGGCCGTTCGCACCACAAAGCGCGGTACAATCGAACGTGAGGGCCGTCCTACCCCCCGCACACTGTCGCGATCATTTAGATATCAAGCTGGCTTGACGTGGAAATCGCTGGCCATGCGCCTTGCGAGTTCGTCGTTTGTGAACACGTTAAGTGCACCCATCGCGCCGATCTGAGCGCGAGACGGACGCCTCGGGTCCTGAGAACGCGATGTATCGGCAAAGATCTTGCTGCGGCTGAGCAGGAAATCTACGAGATGGTTGCGCAAGGCGTAGTAGATCGGATGCCGGTGAATCTCTGTTCTGGAACGGCCCTTGGGAAGCGGATTCTCGACGATTTCGGCGAGAACGGCATCGGGACCATTGGTTATGAGAAAAATCTTGTCGGCAAGATAAATGGCCTCAACTCAGCCGTTCGAACCAAGGCACAGCATTATTCAGGATAACCTGGCCGTCTTCAGACCCGACACCGAAAGCCGGTCCAGCCTAAAAATCGACCACCAGAAGCGCGCAATCTTTGGGACGCAGGAGAGAGCGATCGGAGGACACCTAGACACCTATTTCGGTTGGCCCGTCACGGGGTCTACGGACATACGCGTCGTGTAGTCTCCCGGCAGCCAGATGAAGGCGCCGCTCCGCACGCCGACATGTCCGAGACCAGGGAAGGAAATATGCGCGGCGCCGATCCAGTATCCTGCCTTAGCCGCATCGGAGAATATGCGCTTGCGGTCCGTTTCGGCCTGATCCTCGTCGCTGTCGTATTTGACGGTCACGGAGGGATCCGGAAACTGGATAGCCGCGACGTGAACTACATCTCCCCAGACGAGCAGCTTCTGTCCCCTGCTCTCGACCGCGTATGACGTGTGGCCCGGAGTGTGGCCTGGCAACGGAACGGCGCGGATGCCCGGCACGATCTCTTGTTCGCCTTCGAACGGCATATACCGGCCGGCGGCGATGTATGGCTTTAGCGACGCCTTGTCGCCCTCGAACATCGGCCGCAGAAAGTCCTGAGCGGCCTTTTCATTGGCGTCGTTGAGCCAATAATCAGCGTCGAGCTTGCTGGATCGGATCACCGCATTCGGGAATGCCGCGATGCCACCGGGCGCGATGCCGCCGACATGGTCGGCATGCAGGTGCGTCAAAAGCACCTCGTCGATCTGCTCCGGCCGATATCCGGACGCGCGGAGATTGTCGATCAGGTGCCCGCAGCACGTCCCGTAAAGCGTTCCGGCACCGCTATCGATGAGGATCAACTTGCTCCCGGTATTGACCAAAAATGCGTTGATTGAGCCCTCGGTGGGCGCCGTGAGGTCCGAGGCCGCAAGAAGGGCGTTCGCCTCGTCGGGGTCGTGCTCGAACAGATTTAACCGTCCGCCGGAGGCGCCGGCCTTGGCCTTGGTGAGCACCGCCGCTGCCGGGAACGGGTGCGTGCCGTCGAGCAATGCTGTGATCTCGAAGTCGCCCAGCATCATCCGATAGAAGCCCGGCGCCTGTGCACGCAACTGCGCCGCGGCCGCCCAGGCCGGAGCCGCCTGAGCGAGGAAATCCGGTCATTGCGGCCAGCAAAGCCGCAAGAAGAGTGAGACGGCTGGCTGTGATCGGCATCGTTTGGCACTTTCGCTCGCGTCGAAGTGGGCTCATTCGCTTCTCTCCTCGCCGGAGCCGGCTAATTCTCATCGGGAACTGGAATCGCAAAACCATTCAAGGTCATGGAAATGAAGCAGTAATGCCCGACCAGATAGACTATCTCGCGTGCTCCCTCCTTGCCAAACGCGGCCAAAGCGCTTTCCCAGATGACCGGTGACAGGACGCCACCGCCGAGCAGCGCGATCGCCATGTCGTAGGCAATCCCTTCTTCGCTTCGTCAGGTCAGCCGGTCGGAGATTTGCAACGATGGTCGCGAGCCGATGCGAACTCATCCCGTTCGACAATGCGACGGCGCCGTGTGCATAAATCTCATAGGCGGCACCGAATTTTGATCCGACCGCCAGAATGACGATTTGCCGGATCATTTCGGGCAGATGCCGGAAACGTGTCATGCCCTTTGTCGATTCCCAGAGTGCGCGACCGAGATCGGGATCGTGCAGCCAGGCACTCCAGGGCCCCAATATCGCCCCGTCCCCGCGCATGGTGGTGAAATTGCTATACTTGGCCGCGATGCCAGTCTTCATGTCGTCGTAGAGCGGCTTCTGTTCGACCGAAAGCTCAGCAGGCGGAATAAAAGGCAGACGCATGATGGTGTCTTTCTGATGAGGCTCTCGCCCGCTGAAGCGCGAGACTCACTCGGGAGCTCGCCCGTTGGTGCCCGCGTGCTGGGCCGCGCCCTCGATCAATTTTGCGACTTCAACCGGGTGGGATGCGTAGACAGAGTGGCTGGCCCCCTCGATCTCGACGGTCGTGCTGTTGGCGCGCTTCGCGTACATGCGCTCAAGATCGGGATTGATGATCCGGTCGAACTTGGCGACCATGTACCAGCTCGGCTTAGTCTTCCATGCTGCATCTCTGATCGGGGTCGAGAAGGCGGCGCTGGCTGTGAAAACTTGCGCATTCGCCTCGAACTCAGCCTGCTGCTTCGGCAGGTCGGCGGCAAACTCCGCCGGGAACCGGACAGGATCGAGCAAAGCGTATCCATCGTCGGTCAGACGAATTGCATCTCGACCCGCAGATGGAAAGCGCTTGCCATTTTCAGTCTGCGTCTCGCCGACATCCGGAGCGTGGGCAGCGATAAAGACCAAAGCCACGACGTGAGGATCAATGCCGGCTTCCGTGATGATCGCTCCGCCGTAGCTATGACCAACAAGGATAGTCGGACCATCCTGGCGACGGAGGACGCGGGCGACGGCGGCAACATCGTCTTCCAGTCCGGTGAGTGGAGGCTGCGCAGCCGTGACATTGTAGCCGTCATTGGCAAGAATTTCGTAAACGGCCTTCCAGCCCGAGCCGTCAGCGAACGCCCCATGGACAAGGACGATATTCTTCACCGGCGCGGCGTTCGCCGGACCACCCGCAAATGCCATTAGGGTGCCACAGACAAGGGCAATGGAGCCGCCAAAATTGAGAATATTCATTAGGCTCTCCACTCGATCGAACTCCCGATCGTTACGCGGGCGATGATTCGGTCCGATTGGTCGATGCGGCAGCGGCGGCAACCGCTTCTTCGATCACAGACACTACTTCGCCCGGACGCGACAGCAATGACATGTGGCTTGCATAAATCACCTTCGTCTTTGCTTTCATCCGGCTGGCTGAGGCCGACTGGAGCTCAACGCTGACCACGCGATCCTCGGCGGTCACGATGAACCACGACGGCTTCGTCTTCCAGGCGGCGACGGAGACGGTTTCCTCGAACGCTTTCCCGGCGAGCCGCCCTTGGGTGACGGCCAGAACGCGGGCTTCCTCCGCCGGAAGATCCGGGGCGATGTTGTTCACAAATCCTTCTTCGGTCTGATAAACAAATCCCGCACGGTCAGTGACAACTGTCGATAACGCCGGCGGCGTGGGATGCGCGCCAATCAGACTGCCGCCGCTTTCGCCGACGTCCGGCGCGAAAGCCGAGAGGTAGACCAGAGCGGCGACATTGGCGGCGATGCCCGCCTGAGTGACAGCCATGCCGCCCCAGCTATGCCCCACAAGAACGATGGGGCCATCGATATCCGAGACGATTCGATTTGTTGCAGCCAGGTCATCTGCGAGCGACGAAAGGGGAAGCTGAGCTGCGATGACCCTCCGACCTTTCGCTTGCAGAAGGGGGATCACCCTGCTCCAGCTTGATCCATCGGCCCAGGCGCCGTGCACCAATACGATTGTAGCTCCGGATTCCGCCATGATCATCTTCCTTTTTTTCGCCCATGAGTATCAACGCAGTTTCTGATCGAAGAATTCCCACGTTCGTGCGTTTGCGGTCTCTGCCGCAGATGGATCATAATGAACACCCGTGTGACGAGCGAAGGCGTGGCTGCAACCCGGGTAACTGAAGATCTTGACTTCGGAATTGCTCGCGAAGCCGTCCTTGATCTTCTGCTGTGCGTCCTTCGATATGAATTCGTCTTCCTCGCCGAGATGGATCATCATCGGGATTGAGACGGCCGCCGCCTCTTCGATATGATTTTCGGCGGATCCGGGATAATAGGCAACTCCGCCGTCCGCATTGCATCGTGCGGCCGTCAAGAAGGTCAAGAGCCCGCCAAGGCAGAAGCCCATGACACCGACCTTGCCGGAGGCGCCGTCGAAATTGCGCGCCGCCGCAATAGTGTCCGCGATATCAGACACGCCGGTTTCGAGATTATAGGCGTTATATAACGCCAGTCCCTTTTTCCATTCCGCGTCGGTCCAGTGCGAGAGATCGAGCACCCGGCTCTTGGCGCCAAAAGAGGTCTGGGCAGACGGCGATGTATCCTCGGTCCGCGAGCTCATGACAGGTCGCGCGCATGTCCGAGTTCACGCCGAATACTTCGTGCAGGACCACGATCACTGGAGCGGGCTGCACGCTCGGCCTGGCGACATAGGCAGAGAAAGTACCGTCCAGGGTCGTGATTCGGATGCTCTCGCTCATCGGGCTTCTCCTACATACTGCGTTGCCGCTCTGCGGTGTGCAGTGTCTCGAACGGATTTTCCTGGACGGAGCTGCGGTCTCAAGCCTTCAAAAAGGCAAGGAGGTCGGCATTGATCGTGGCTGCTTCAGTTGTGGGCATGCCATGAGGAAAGCCCTTGTAGATCTTCAGCGTCCCGTTCTTCACAAGCTTTGCCGACAACAGGCCTGCGTCGGCGTACGGGACGATCTGGTCGTCGTCGCCATGCATCACCAGCACCGGGACCGTCATCTTCTTGAGATCGTCCGTGAAATCGGTCTGCGAGAAAGCGACGATGCCATCGTAGTGAGCCTTCGCGCCCCCCATCATGCCCTGCCGCCACCAGTTCTGGATAATCGGCTCAGAGGATTTGGCGCCAGGTCGATTGAAGCCATAAAACGGTCCTGCCGGCAGGTCGCGATAGAATTGCGAGCGATTGGCCGCGAGCTGGGCCTGCAACCCGTCGAAGACTTCCTTGGGAAGCCCGCCCGGATTGGCCTCCGTCTTCACCATCAGCGGCGGCACTGAGCTGATAAGGACAGCCTTCGCTACCCGGCTTTCGCCATGCCGACCTATATAACGCGTGACCTCGCCGCCGCCGGTGGAATGACCGATATGGATGGCATTCTTCAGATCGAGATGCGCCGTCAAGGCTGCCAAGTCATCTGCATAATGATCCATGTCGTGGCCATCGCTCGTCTGACTGGATCGGCCGTGGCCTCGTCGGTCATGTGCGATGACGCGGTAGCCGTGACCGAGGAAGAACAGCATCTGCGTGTCCCAGTCATCGGCGGAAAGTGGCCAACCGTGGCTGAAAACGAGGGGCTGACCTTTGCCCCAGTCCTTAAAGAAGATTTCAGTGCCGTCTTTTGTTTTGATGGTGCTCATTGCGCTGTTTCCTTGGCTATCTCTCGGGGATGTGGATTTTGCCGACGTGTTTTCGACTGCCAGTGCATTAGCCGTCAGGCCGGTGAGGCCCGCGAGTGCAACGCCACCGATCAGAACCGACCGCCGAGTTGTGAAAAGCGTGATTTCGCACCGGCACAGAATTCTCCTCCCTGCAGATGCGAGACGAAGCGCCTGGGTGGACGCCGATGTCGGGTTGTTACGCCGCAATGGCTGTAGACCCCAGTTAACCGAAGTTAATTCTGGTAAATCAGGTTAGCGCGAATGCCGAAAAAAGAAGCGGCACCCAGATGGCAGACGGAAAACCAAACGATCGATCGATCGATCGCCGTCCGGCTTGGCTAATCTGCCGCTTGAGTTGACATCTCGCCAAGCCCGGCCAACAACTTTCGCGCGGCCTTGAGATCGCCGGTGGCGAAACCTTCCGTAAAACGCGCGTATGTTGCAGCGAGCTCGTCATGGGCCTGACTGACGCGCCCTCGATCTCGTCGTAATCGAGCGAGACTTATTGACGTTCGCAATTCCCAGGACAACGCTTGCTGGCGTCGCGCCCAATCAAGTGACTCAAGAAATATCTCTTCCGCTGCAGCCTCGCCACCGTTGACAGTGCTTAAAAGCGTGAGGTCACCCTTAATGCGAAGCAACTCCGGCAGACACCAGCGCTCTTCGTTGCTTCGAGATTGCGCCAGTGCTCTGTTTATGATGACAAGCCCCTGTGCGATATGGCCGACGGTACCCAAAACTTCGGCATATTCGGCCAGCGCTTCTGTATGGTAGAGGACGAAGCCGGCTTCGTGGAGCGCATCGATTGCGTTAAAGAGCAATTTCGAACCGGCGTCGCGTTCTCCCGTCTTGATGCCAAAATGTCCTTTGAAGCGGCGGGCCATTATTTGCCACAGAGCCAGTCCATGTCTGTCGGAATGATCGATAAGCATGGTCACGTTGCGTTCCGCCGCGCTCAGATCGCCGACGGCGAGCGTGAGCGGGCATGCCGCCGAGCCCAAGATATAACAGAGGGACAGCGAATGACCGAGAGCTAGAGCCTGGGCGACTCCCATTTCGGCTGTCCGCAAGGCTTGATCAGGAAATCCCATGATCCACGAAATTCGAGCAGCATAGGCGCTCGCGGACACGAATTGATCGAATTGGAATCGAACGGCATGCGATCGGTTGTCGCCGGGCACGAAATGACTGAGAGACCGCTCGATGTACTGCCGTCCCTTGCCATTCTCCCCCAAGAAATGGAGCGAGGTTCCGATTAGCCTCTCCCCCATGAGCGAAGCAACATGATCTTTCTTTTTGGCGGCCAGATTGGCAAACTTCCGCGCCAACGCTAGAGCCGGCCGCTGTTTACCCCCGGTGACGCCGACCACCCACAGCCCCCATAGCGCTCTCAAGCGAAACTCATCATCGTCCAAGGCATCGGCGATCCTGAGAACGTCGGTCCAAGCTGACTTCGTCTCCGGTTTCGGACCTATCGAGTAGAGCGCCACTCCTAAAGCAGTGAGAAGCACCATTCTTTGCCGATCACCGATTTGGCCTATTTCGAGCGCGCGGCTAACGCTCTTTCGACATTCCTCCATCAGAGACATGTTCTGCCAAAGCGGAACTGCGGAAATCGTAAGCCGTACGCCCAAAGCGGCATCGCCGCTCGCGGAGAACGCCCAGCGCAAGGCTGCTCGCGCGTCATCAAGAAGCCCACCATAAGCGATGACCCAGTCAGGAGTATTTTGCTCGGTGCTTTTCTCTCGCGCCTGTTCGCAAATCGTCAGATAATACTCAGCGTGGCGACGGGCCTGTTGATCATATTCATTTCTCTCAACCAGCTTTTCCAGGGCGTACGCGCGGGTGGTGTCGAGCAGACGATAGATGGCAACTGAACTTGCTAGGTCCGCTGAAATTAGAGATTTATTCACAAGTAGAGCCAAGCTGTCAGCCACTTCGGGGGCCGTCATGTCTGCGATCGTAGTAATGTTAATCGCTGCTTCGGCCGTAAAGACGCCGGCGAATACGGCAAGTCGGCGCAAGATTGTTCGTTCAGGCTCCGAAAGTAAATTATAACTCCAATCAATCGTTGTACTCAGTGCCCTATGGCGCGGCAAAGAAGCCCGGCGACCGCCCTTCAGCAACCGAAAGCGATCGTCCAGACGCCGGTGCACACCGCCAATGCCGAATGTCGAAACCCGACCGGCCGCCATCTCGATCGCAAGCGCGTTGCCATCAAGTTTTTGGCAGATCTCAGCGATAAGCGGAGCATCGGCGTCGCTCAATTGAAAACCATCGATAGCGGCGCCCACGCGCTCGACGAAAAGCTGTATGGCGGAATATCTGAGCGCTTCGGCCGCCGAAAGGAGCCCAGATGCCGGAGGACACTCAAGAGGCGGTAAACGGTAGACACGTTCGCCACTCCCCTGGGTGGGCTCGCGGCTTGTCGCGAGGATGACCAAACCCTCACAGTATTCGAGAAGGCCGTCTGCCAACGCCGCCGCCGCCTCAATGACGTGCTCGCAGCTATCCAACACGACGAGCATCTGCTTTTGCCGCAGATGGTCGACCAAGTTCGGGGTGGGATCAGAATAGACCGCGATGCCCAGCAACGCCGCGAGCGCGCTTGGCACAAGCGACGGATCGCTTAAACGAGCGAGATCCACGAACTGCACACCATCTGTGAAGGACGCGGCAATCTCGTCGATGATAGTCAAGGCGACGGTCGTTTTGCCGATTCCTCCCGGCCCGACGATTGTGACGAACCGATGTTCCGAAAGCTGGTGCAAAAGCACGGCAACATTATCAACTCGACCGTACATTCGGGAGATAGGAGCGCGCAGACGGTTGGTTTGCACGATCGAAGCGTTGCTTGCTGGTATGGGTTCGTCAAACTCGGGTCTGAAGATCGAGGCAACGAACCGATATCCCCTGCCGGGAATGTTGATGACGTATCTATTGCCGTTCCGTCCATCGCCGAGAGCTTTTCGAAGCGCCGCGATATGAACCTTCAGGTTACTCTCCTCGACGATGGTATCGGGCCAGACGCGCGCTATTAATTCTTCCTTGCTGACTGACTCGCCCGCACGCTCCACAAGAGCCATCAATATCTCTATCGCCCGACTACCTAGTTGAACCGCCTTCTCGGATTCCAGAAGAAGTCGTTGCGCAGGGATTAGGCGGAACGTGCCAAACGAGATTGCTTGATCATCGGAAGGTGCACGCCTCAGAGACATCGTCTGATCCGATCGCCAGTTGACCGTGCTTTTCATCTTCATTGCGGCAGCAAACCATGCTGGATTGGCGTGATCTTGTACAGTCAAGTACGGCGAATCACCGCTTTGCAGACGAAAGCGCCGCCGTCGGCCAACTCCACTGAGGCCACTCAAGTATTCGTGATACCCCCGCGTGTCGGTGCACCACATACCGCGAACGAAATCCCGTGTGCCGACATCCGTCCGACCGTCGTTCAGCTGTCTTTCCGCCATCCAAGCGACCGGCTTGAGTAGGCTGAACGTCGGCGACGCGGGCCATCCCGCAATCACGGCCAGCTTTACGAATACAATTGTCTGCTTCTCCAAGTCGCAGACTCCTATTATGCGTTAATCCGCAACGTGTTTTTGACGAACAACGGCGAGCCCCGGGGTCCGACTGTTTTGAGAGGTTGGCTTACATGAACGACTTTGTTTTGCCGGTGACGCGTTACGCTCTCAGCGACGACGTCAATATTGCCTATCAAACTCTGGGCGACGGCCCCATCGATCTCATCATCGTCCCCGGTATAGTTTCACATACCGATTTCTTTCACGAATTCGCAGGATATACGGCTTTCCTGCGTCGCCTTTCAAAATTTGCTCGCGTTATCACGTTTGATAAGCGAGGTCAGGGTCTGTCCGACAGAATATCTGGCGCCCCATCGCTTGAGCAGCGGATGGATGACGTTCGCGCTGTGATGGATGAAGTTGGCTCGTCGCGAGCGGCGCTGATGGGCTTTTCCGAAGGCTGCGCGATGAGCGCAATGTTTGCCGCTTCTTATCCAGAGCGTGTATCGCACCTGATTTGTTTTGGCGGCTTTGCGCGTTACGCTTCAATTTTTCGTGCGCAAGATGATCCGGAACTGGCGATTTTGGAATCCGCGAAATTGTGGGGCACGGGAGCTTTTGTCGCGGGAATTTTTCCCAAACAAGCAACCAATCAAGATGCGGTCGGGCAATTCGCCAAGTTCGAACGACTATCGAGCACTCCCGGTTCCTTTAAGGCGCTTAGCTTGTTAAATTTACAGATCGATATTCGGTCGATCCTTCCCACGATCCGCGTTCCAGCGCTTGTTCTTCATCGAGCTACCGATGCTATGATTCCTGTGCAATTGGGCCAGGATCTGGCCTCACGCATTCCGGACGCCAAGTACATCGAATATCCCGACGGCGAGCATCTGTACTTCACCGGGAACGTAGAAGCCTTACACGGTGACATCGAGGAGTTCATTACCGGACATCGCGAAAGTCACTCTGTCGATCTTGAACGTATTCTAGCCACGGTCCTCTTTACCGACATCGTGGATTCGACACGCAGCGCCGCCGAAATGGGAGATCAAGCATGGCGCCGGCTGCTGGATAGTCATGATCAACTAGCGAAACAGATGATCGCGAAGCATCGCGGAATTTTCGTCAAGTCGACTGGGGACGGCATTCTGGCGACTTTCGATGGACCTGGCCGCGGCGTTCGCTGTGCTCTGGCGTTCGGAACTGCCTCGAAGCAGATCGGTTTGCCGTTGCGCGCGGGTCTCCATACCGGTGAAATCGAAATGAGAGGTCGGGATATTGGCGGGATCGCCGTGCATGCCGCAGCCCGCGTCATGGCCAAGTCTCAGTCCAGCGAAGTCCTTGTTTCGCGAGTGGTAACGGACCTTGTCGCTGGTGCCGGCCTCGACATTTTCCGAGCGAGGGTCGCATGACCTAAAAGGTCTTCCGGGCCGATGGGATTTGTTCGCCGCCAGCGCATAGGGTTGAGAGCCGTCCATAGAACATTTATTTGGCCTCTTCACCTTCGGTGCCTGCGTCGTAGATGCGTATCTGAAGCATCGGAAAACGGCGCTTCAATTCGGCCGCACCGTGTTCCGCGCCTTCCCTGTTGCTGAACTCGGTCTTCAGGCGACCGTCATTCTCGATGGCAAAACCGGATTTGGGTAATTCGATCGTTCGAACTCGGCATTCGGCATCCGTTGTCGTTGGCAGCAACTCCAACAGAAGGCGACTGCCCCCGATCAGACGGACGCACCGTTCGGCGGGGCCGGCGGCGCCCCCTCAGCAGCGCCGCCGCTGCCTGGATTGGCGCCCCTTGGCTGTTCGAAGAATCTCTTCGCAAGTTTATGGTTCTGTAGCGCAACGGGCCTGTATGGACCGAAGGTCGTGAAATTACGTACCGATGCCATGGCTAGACGGTCGTAGACCGTCGGGTGAAGCTGCGCCCCATCGGGGACATCGCGCACCGCCTTCGACCAGTGCAGTGCCGTGCCACCTATGCCGACCATGCATTCGTCGTGCATCATCCCGTCGGCCGACGGATACAGTCGCAGCAAACCCTTGTCGACGATGACCCGGTTTGCTTCGGGCATCTTCTCGGCAATGAACTCCACCATCCATTGCAGCGTGATGTCCGACAGCCGCAACTCGTTCTCGGGATAGCTTCCTCCGACATCGGCGTGATTGCCGGCGAACCAGATTTGATCGAACTGCTCCGGTTCGTCCTTCCTGTCGGGCCACTTCACGGTGCCGCTGCCTCCCCAGGGTACCCGTTTGAAATCCTTCCGGCCCTCGTCGATCGATTGGAGGTGTCGCGCGTATTGGACGTCGGAGGTGAAGTGACGATCGTACGCCCAGTCGGGAAAGAACCGCTGCCAACCGATCGCGGCGACGGCGTCCCAGATGCCTATGAAATACGCCGAAGCGCCCGCAGC
This sequence comes from uncultured Alphaproteobacteria bacterium, assembly GCA_963755895.1. Lineage (GTDB taxonomy): Bacteria > Pseudomonadota > Alphaproteobacteria > Rhizobiales > Xanthobacteraceae > Bradyrhizobium. The sequence goes on along the minus strand of CAVWMD010000009.1, from coordinate 7,457 downwards.
ACGTCCAGCCTCCGACGCATGGGCGGTTCTGAACTCCTCCGCTCGTTTTGCCGCATCCGTTTCGTTTCTTGGCATTCCGAACTGGTAGACACAGGAAACCGCATCTTTGGCCACCTTGCGCAACGACTTGGGATCGAGGCTGATCGAGTTGCCGTTTCGCTCCTTGGTCGGGATGCCGCAAAGCTCGAGCACGTGCGCAAGACACCTGGCGGTGTAGGCGCCCCGACTGAAGCCGAAAAGATAGATACGATCCTTCGGCTCCCACACGCCGACGAGCGCCACGTAGCAGTCGATGATCTTTTCCGAGATGCCGAACCCGAACATCTGCTGCAACGTCTGCTTCTGCCGATCTCGACCGCTGTCGTGCCCAAGCGTCGGCGTTCCGATGCCGGGAACGTAGAGCGCCAACTGCTTCTTTGGATCGACGATCGAGTCAAGGACCGGTGCGCGTCGCACGGTACAGCTTGTAGACGTTCGTCCGGCTCTCGTCAGGAAGAAGGCCGCCTTCGTTTCCCGTGCCGTCGGCGAAAACCAGGATGTTCTTGGCCAAGTCTGCCTCCCTCAGGTCACGATCGGTTCTAGCGACGCGTCCGCCACGACGAGCCCGGTCGCATCCGTGAAGATCGCCGCGACATCCCGCGCCTTCTGGCGGTACGCGTCGTAGGCTTCCTGCCCCATCAGCGGAATGGCTTCTGCCAAGCTCGCCACCTGCCCCTGCTTTTTCGCCACTGCGGTGGCCTTGAGCTTCTGTTCGTCGGATCGCAAGCCAGCAATGGCCGCGTTGAGATCGGAGATGTTGGTGGACGTCACGAGCTTGCCGCCGATATAGACGACCTGACTGAGCCCTACGATGCCCAGTATCGTGTTCGGGACGACAAACGTCGAAAGCTGGCTGACGCCGGCTGCGATCAGCCCGCCGATCACCACCAGCCCGAAAATGAAGCTCTGGTATCGATACACGTCGAAGACGCCGTCGGTCGTGAAAAAATCCCCCCACGTCGCATTCGACGGATCGACCACGGTCTTCGCCATCGGCACCCAGTTGCGTCTCAGGAGCCAAGCCCGGTTGTCGGTCGACAGCGTGTTGCGTTGGCTGTCGGTGCCCTTGGCGATGGTCGCTCCGATGCCGCTGATGCCGAGCAACGTCAGGATCGAACCGGACAGATCCACCAACGCACCCGTCTGCAACAGCAGAAGGGTAATCAGAGCGGCGACAGCCAGCGTGAAGGCCAGCGTCTGGAACGTCGAAAGACTGCCCTTCCCGTCCGGCCCCGCAGACACTTTTGCAGGGTTCAATGCCCGGAAGAACGACGCGAACGTGTGATCCCTTTTGCGTAGCGCGAACGCTATCCAAAGGTAGAGGATGAGGACTTCCGCGATGACTGCGAAGATGCTGAGCAGGTAGGGGCTGAGGCGGACGCTGACGGAGGAGACCCGCCAGGGGGATTGGCCGGCCGGGTTGTTGCATGTGTAGAGATACAGATCGACCCGGCTCCAGTACCAAGCGAGGTCGTCGCCCATGTTCAGCGTGACGATCGTCTGATCGGGTTCGAGCAGATGCCGCTGGACCAAGGGATCGGACTCCGTGGCGCGGTGCGTGACGGCATCCTGCCGCTTCAAGAGATAGGTCTCGTCGCCGTAGTCGATTCCCGCGAAATATCTGGCTCCATCGACAAACGGCGCACGCACGCCGGCGGAGCGCTCCCGCCGAAGCCTGCGATCGTCGCCGGCGCTCCGTAGACGACGAAGACGGGATCGCGAAGCGCTATCTGCGCTCGACAGGGTGACGGTTCAGCCAAAAAACTGACGGCGGCCGACGGATGTCAGGCGATGGAGATCGTCTCCAGATACCCCGAGTTCGCCTGAGAAACACGACCCGCCGACGTCAACAGATGGTACACAGCGGTGGTCACAAGATTTGCCGGACCGTTCGAAAAAGCTTTATTTGAAGCGGTTTTTGCATCGGAGGTGGGATTCCCACCCTCTCGCCCTCCCCGTTATTTCGTTTCGACCGCTCGCGTTGCCTGCGCGGCTTTGCGCTTCTCCTTCGCGGCCTTCGCGGCCGCGACCTCGGCATTTGTCCGCCGGTGACGTTTGTGCGGAGCCGGAGGCTTGCTCATGGCGGCGACCATGAAGCGAGGGCACTTCTCGATTTCCGCGGACATCGTCTTCGCCGCCGGCCTGCCCGGCGCCGTTGCAGGATGGCTCGCGATGATCACGCCGGCGCTGCTTATCATTCCGATAGTCCACTTCGTCGGACGGCGGATGGAGCATCCCCGCGTCCGATCCGTGCTGCAGACCGTGGCCAGTGCGGGACTGCTGCTCGCCGCGGCGATTCCGCTCGGGCGGGACGGCCTGACCGGTCCCGTCACCTGGGCGATCACCGTGGTGTGCTTCGTTCTGCGGCTGACGACAAAGCTCGACACGCTGTGGATGATCCTAGGCGCAGCCCTGATCTCTCTGACGGCCTCGTTGATCGGGCTGGTCGCCTATCTTTAGCTCGCGGAGAATCCAGACAGCCTCTCCTGTCGGCAAAAACGCCCCCACGCCGGTGGTCGGCCGTCGGACAAGCGAGACTCGCAGGTTCGTCCATCCACGCCTCACGCGCGCGGCGCCGAGATGGAAGCCCTACTTCCCGCCGGGACGCTTCACACCCTGACGTTTCGCGGCGGATGCGTCGCTCAACACTCGTCCAGCTATGCCGCTACCCTTCGGCAGCGCCTTCCCGGCCTAAATCCGTTTTCTTTGACGGTGGAATGATCCGTTCCTTGCCACTCTTCGCCATGATGCCCCTCCAGCTTGCTTTGTAACACAGGTTGACACCTATCATATTCACAACCGAAGCGAAAGATTGCCGTAGTACGGTAAGGCGACGCGCCGCAATGAGGTACCCCGCGATTCATCGCGGCAACACTTTCGTGGAAATCGCGAACCTACATTGATGTGCGGCAATCGGAATCCTGCGGGATTTTCAGGGTCAAAAATTTCGATCGCAGCAATTCTTTCGTGGAAACGATATAATAAGCGATTCTATTTCGAAGATGCTTAGGCAGGATGTGAGGTGCTCGTCCAAATGCCTTCCGCCAAATAGCAATATCAGGTCAAAGAAGTGTCTTAACAGAGCCTGCGCGCGAGAACCGGGCGACCGTTGTCCGTCGTGGGTGATTTCCGAGTCAGGAGTATCGGCCCGGTCCACGGTACCCGTAAACAGACATTGTCAAACGGTTCGGCGATTTCTGGAAAGTGCCGGTCGGACGATGCGGCTGGGCTCACTCAGAAGCCCGCGATGTACAGGCCCCTCGGCCAGGCCGACGTTTCAGTTCGCATGGTCGAGCTACTATCTGCGGCGGCGTAGCCGGCTGAAGGCCTCTGCCGCGGCCGTGCGGTCGGATTTCGCATTACGGCGATTGGTATTAGAGGGCCCCATCAAAAAATAACCGCCGAGTTCAGCTCCGTGCAGGCCAATCCACATAGTCGATGCGAGGCCCGAGTTTGAGGATCGACATCGATCGCATCGATCGTATCGATCGTCTCAAGCTGTTATCGACAAAAGTAGCGTATCGAAAAGTACGATGTTGGGATTGCCATCCTAGGATGGCCCGCGCTACAATTCAACGGGGTGGAAGTGGCTGACGCAACCAAGAAGAACACGGCCAATGTGATCGATGTCCGAGCCGCGCTGCGCAGCGCGATCGCAGGCATCGAAGCGTCGTTCAATTCCATTGACAACATGCAATCGCGAACCCGTATAGCCCTCGCCCTATCGTTGTTGGATAGTGGTGGTCCGACCAGATACGCGCGCGCCACCGCCAACCTCGCGGATTTCTCTCCACCCTCGATATCGATGATAGACACTATTGGATCAGCACCTTCTACACCTTGCTGATCAACGCGTCCGTCCGACGCGAGAAGGCCACCTATTTCACGCCGCCGGCCATCGTGCGGCATCTGATCGCGACGACCGAACAGGCCGGCCTCGATCTCACCAGGGCCCGGATCATCGACCCGGCGGCCGGCGGCGCGGCGTTCGTCTCTAGTATAGCGGGCCGCATGGCCGAACTCGGTTGCGCCGTCAGGGACATCCGGACGCGTCTGACCGGAATCGAGATCGACGAACACCTTGCTCTGCTGGGCGACGCGCTCGTCGCCGACCGCCTGAACGAGCCGTTCGACGCCGAGGGAGAGAGACGGACCTCAAGGTCGGAGATGCCCTGCAGCTGGGGCAAATCCGATCAAGTACGACGCGGTGTTCGTCAATCCGCCCTACGGCAGGATCTTGAGCTCGAGCTCCGAATACGTTCCCGAATGGGACGCAGTGTCATCGCCCGGACACGTCAACCGCTACGCGCTCTTCATCGACCTCGCCTTCCGGCTCGCGATGCCGGGAGGGCTGGTCGCCGTCGTCTCACCGTCCAGCTTCATCGCCGGCAGCCTCTTCGGCCGCCTGAGAGAGAGCATCCGGTCGCGCGCCGACGTCCTCCGCATCGACGCGCTGGAACGCCAAGACGTATTCCACGACGTCCAGCAGGACACCTGCATTTCCCTTTTCCGGACGAAGGAAGGTAAGCCGAACAGGCCGTTCGCCCCCTCCTATGGCAAGATCGACCGCAACTGGCGCTTCAGCAAATGCGGGGTGGTGACGGCCGCTACGCCCGCAGCGACCTCACCGTGGATCGTGCCCGATCACGATGGCGACGACGACGGCGCCATGGACAAGTGCACGGCTCGCCTGCGCGACTACGGCGTGACGCCGAAAGCGGGATATTTCGTGTGGAACCGCGAAGAGCACCGCCTCAGCCGCGGGTGCAAGAACGAGGCGCCTACCCCTTGTTCTGGGCGAAGAACGTTCGGCCCGGAAGCCGTGTCATCCTGCCAGCAGACGCACCGCGGTATAGACTTCGTGACGTTCGAGGAGCCGACGCAGGCGATCATCCGCACCGCGTCAATCATCCTCCAGCGCACCACGAACAGCAAACAGCCTAAACGCCTAATAGCCGGCTTCATACCGCGGAAGGTGGCGAAGAAGTACCGTGGCTATGTGTCGGAAAACCACACGATCCTGCTGCTCCCCAGCGGAGGGCGACCGGCCCTCAAGCTGCTCTGCAGGCTGCTGAACAGCGCCGCAGTCGATCGCCGCTACAGGCGCATCGGCGGTTCTCCAGTGTCTCAGTCGGTTCGCTGAAAAGCCTGCCGCTTCCCGATCCGAGAAGCCTGCAGAGCGCGATGAGCCGGGTCGCGGATTTCGAAGAGGCCGTCGAGTTGGCCTATGCGATGTTGGCCGCGGTTCTTCTGCTAAAGGCGGCGGCGTGAAAAATCACCGCGGCGGCTTCCCTCACCCCGCAGCCCGCGGGCTAGATCCCGCGGCGAGGCAGGCGCAACAGAAGGCGCAGGCCGAAAAGGCCCGTACCCTGCTCGCTTCAACCGTCGCCCGAACACCTCAGAGCGCACCGTTGGAACGCCCGGGTCTGTCGAAGCCGACGCGTCCCCGTTTCCATCCGCGCGAAACCCTCGGATTGGCTCGCGGCGGACGCCGGCGGTGCTATCATCGACGCCATCTTCGAGGGCGTGCGCGACGGAAACGACCGGGCGATATTGACATGGCCGGAGCCGCCGGGCGGAGCCTTCGTCGCCGCCTGCGTCGCTTTAAGAGAAGCCCGCGGCAACGGACGGCTCTCGCACGCGACGTTCGGCTACTGGCCCTGGCGTGACGGGGCCACCTGGGCCGCGCGCCTCGTCCTAGTCAATCCGAGCGATATAGCCTTGGCCGCGCGTGCGGCGATCAACGATCCCACCGCCCAAGAATCGGAAGATACCCAAACTCGCGCATGCTTCGCTCGAGATGATCGAAATTCGGCTGAGAGATCTTGATCAGAAGATCGCGGACCCGTCCCGCGTCCTCTCCGATGAAGGCATCGTTGTCCGAAGCCCCACGCTGCTCGAGACCACCGTCGTATTCGGGCCGCAGAAATCTAAGGGTGGTGCGCCGTACCAGGCATCGGACGACAAGATCCTGAGACGCGTTCGTCGCCATACTTTGCTGACGGAAAAGAACGCCGGATTGGCGGACCACTTCGGCTTCGTGGGCGATCCGAACGCGACGCCGTTCGCTGTGCTCGGTCTTCCCGCCGCCAAGAGACCAGATGAGTTCGCGCGCTACGTCCAAAGCGACCGCGCGAGGCAGTTGGGACTAGACGCCGTTATCGTCGACCTAACGAGGCCAGGTCGGCACCGACCTTCCAGACCAATGGGAGCCAAGGCTGGAGGCGCTTTTGAAATCGTTGGAGGAGATTTCTGGGCGCCCCCGGCAGCGATCGTCCTTACGGAAGATGCGTTCACGTTCCGGCGCGCTACCAGAGTCTTGAAAGCGGCAAGCAGGCGCGCGTCATCCCAAGGGCCGCGTCGTCGAGCGCGGCGTCTATCTTGACCACCGGGGACTCCTGGGGCCGGCAGCTCAGCTTCCGGACACGATGCCTCCCATCACCTTCCAGGCGGACATAAAGGATGCCTCGCTCGCGCCACTGCGCCAGCGTCTCGTCTCCCTCGGACGCACGCTGCGGGAAGACGGCAGCAATGCGGCCAAGAACGTCTCGAAGAGCCTGGCATTCCTGCGCCGCGCTGCATCACTGCCGCTGGGGCTCACCGAAGCGCGACAGATTGCGGACGTCCTATACGACGCCGACGACGAAGTCGACGCCTCCGTGCGCGCCATGTTCCGGCCCAAGATGGCTCTCAGCACCCTTCTGGAGGCCGGGGACACCGCACCGGCGCATTCCACCGAGATCAAGGCGCTCGCCGAGGCCATCAGCAACAAGGCGGCCGAATGGGAGGCCGAGACACCGGTCTCCTCAAGACTCTCGATTCTTCTAAACCAGGCCGAATGGAATACTGCGACCACCATCCTGGCTTTTCCGGATCGAAGGATCGCGGAGACCTACCTCGCTTCCGACCGCGCGGTGCAATGCGCCTGCACGGTCATTGATCACAGAGGCATCTTCGAATTCGCGGCCATCGCGGACGTCAAACGGATCATCGTCGTCGGCCCGACCACGCAGGCCGTCCGCGCACTGCTCACGACGTCGGCTGGATCCCGATGTCGTCCTCTTCCTGGGCGACGCCGCCGGCAGCGCGCTGCTGTGCGCCGAACTCACTCCGTTGAGCCGTCTGGACGCCTTCTCGTCGATCGCCGGAAGAGCGGCCGCACTCACCGAAGCGTTGCGCCGAGGCGGGTCGAACGAAGCGCTCGACGCCGCCGAGGCTGAATTCCGAATGGTCATCACGGACCAGGAAGAACGCATCGACCTCACCCAGGCGAACGAAGCCTATCGCGGATCGGTGATCGAGATGCGGACCCAACGCGGTCTGACGCTGCACTATCGGCCCACGAGCGACGTACTCCTCCTGTCGCCCGGCGGATCCCCAGGCCATTCGAAAGGATTAACGCCCGCGAGGTCGAGGCC
>CAVWMD010000008.1:0-78563 GCA_963755895.1 uncultured Alphaproteobacteria bacterium | reverse complement strand
GCCAACCAGCTCGCGCAGCACGAAGCCGATACGCAAAATCGTCTGCGGAAGATGATCGGCCTCCGGCAGCGAGAGTTCGCGCTTCGGCCCACAGGGGCTCCAGAATCAGCAAGAGGCCGAACGTCTGGCCGGCGAAAAGAACGCGATGGCGGACCAGCTCAAGAAGCTGGAGCAGGGAATCTCGGACACCGCCCGCAGCATGGCTGGCGCGCAGAATCCGGTGGGTAACAAACTGCGGGAAGCGCTGGGTGAGGCGCAGCAGAATGAGCTGGAGATGCACATGCGGCAGAACGCGCAGTTCATCCGGCAAGGCTACGGATCCCAGGCGTGGCTGCGCGAAAACAACGTCAATCTCGGCCTGAACAATCTGCGCGATCAGCTGCAGCAGGCGCAGGCGGCCAATCAGCAGCAGAACGGCAAACCGGGGCAAGGCCCCGGTGGCGACAATAGCGATCTTGAAAAAGCGTCTAGCCCGCGTGGAAGCCATGCGAAGCCGCATGCAGCAGCTCGCCGAAAGCCAGCAGGGTAAGGGCAACCAGCCCGGGCAGGGCACGCCGGAATCCAATCCGCTGCAGCGCGGCGAACCAGCCGGGCAACAGCCTGGCCAACAGGCCGGCACCGGACAACCGGGCCAAGCACGGCGGACAACAAGGGCAACAGGGACAGCAGGGACAAGGGCCAGCAAGGACAAGGCGAGGCCAAGGCGGCCAGTCCGCCCAGAACGGGAACGGCGGAGGCCGGCGGAATGCCTCCGGCTACGCGCCCTTCGGAGGCGGCGGACCAGTGACGCCGGGCAACGGCTACGCGGGCGGCGGAGATATCAACCAGGCTTATCGCGAATCGCTGCGCGACCTGAACCAGATCCGCGACTTCGTCCGCCAAAACCCGGACTTCCAGGGCGATTATTCCAACCTGTCGCGCGCGCTGAACCCGGGCTACGTCAGCAATGACGCCGAACTATCGCAACGGCTGAGCCACGAGGTGCTGCCGGAGATGGAGCGCCTGGAACTGGAGTTGCGCCGCAAGCTGGAAGATAAGAATTCCGATCAGGTGCGCAGCGCGGGCACGGAAACCGTGCCGCCAGGCTACTCCGATGCGGTCGCCGATTACTTCCGCAAGCTGAGTCAAGGTAAGTAGGAGCCCGTTGTGGCAATATGTGTGGTGCACGCACTCCTTGCCGGCGTCCAACTTTCAATACCTGTAAAACCAGCGCTGCCACACGCCCCTCTCCGGTCTAAACACGCGGCTTGCACTCATGCGTGCCGCGTCGAGACTCATCTCGGCGCCCGGCTAGAACGATTCCTCCACCAGGAATTGCTCGTATCGCCCGTCCGGCGCCGCATAAACGTTGAGCAGCACCGTCTTCTTTTCATACTGCGCGCGATAACTGCGGTGCGTCACGCCGCCGCAATTGTTGGAGCGAACCACTGGCCGCAGCCCTTCCAGAATTCCGCCGCTCACCGCGAACGAAGACCGGATCTTCCTCCGGCGCCGCCGGCGCGATTTGTTGCTGGGCGCCTTCGCCGGAAACACGGCGTTCGACGTCAGGAATCCCGAGGCCTCGCCGGTATGCGAGATCATGGTTGCAAGCCCAGCGTACAGCCTGCTGCCGTCCTTCAATTTCACTCGTTTTACTACTGAGAATCGGTGGCGGTGATTTGCGAGCCCACCGCCTGTGAAATCATTTCCAGGCCGGTTGTGATGGTGATGTTCGCGGAACTGATGCTGACGTTGGGCGTCACGGTGACCGTCAGATGAATCGGGCTGATCACGTTAATCTGCGTTCACCTGGACGTCGCTGGTTCCAAATCCCGACCGTCGTCGAGACCTTGACAAAGTTTGTGTTGGTGCCTTGCACGTCCACGCGTCACCGAGCCGCCGGCGGGAATGACGCTCGGGCTCACCACCAGGCTTGGATCGGATGCCAGGCCGCGGATGTGGCGCCCGAGACGTAGGTATAAGTGTGAGCCGTCGGATTCAGGAACAGCGAACTCTGCCCGTCGGAATTGAACGCGGTAACCGCCGCCGTGTAACCGGCCGGCGCAGAGGGCGGCGTGACGATCAACAAATTGCTTGTCTGCGACTGAATGACCGCCGGGCAGCGCCGTCAAACCAGATTTGCGTGCTCGGCGTGAACTGCTGCGCCCGCGATGGCTACATTGCCGCTGCCGTTCCCGGCCGGAGCCAGCGCGCTGATCACCGGCGGAGGCGCGTCCACCACCGTAAATCCCGCAGGAAGCACATACACATTGCCGGGAGTGCTGAACAACAGATGCTCTGGTCCGCTGCGCGGCAAAGTGGGCATCACATCCACCGCGATGTATGGATTGCCCGGCGGATAAGCTCTCAGATTCGTGATTTGCGCGGCCGTGCCGAGCATGCCGACGCTCAGGCCAGGCGTGAGAGCATTATTCGGATTGCATCAGCTCCAGCAGCCCTAGCCGCCGGCGGCGATGGTGGTGGTTGCGCCAAACATCACCGGCGCGCCGTTTGCACGTACGTGTTTTGAACGTAGCTATAAGTTCGCACCGAAGAGATGCCCGGCGAACTCGAGCGGGATTGACGTTGAAATTGATCGGCGGGGTACGCTGCCGGCCTGCACCGTAATCAGAGACCCTGGTGTACCGGTCGGGCTCAACGTATTGGGATAAAACTGCGTGGCGAATCCGGTGTTGGGCCGAAAAATAAGTCCCGGCCGAATTGTGAGGAGGGTAAATGTTGTCCGGGCGTGCTTTCGCCTTCGAGCGGCGGCGGCAGCGGATGCACATAAACGTAATACTGTCCCGGAGGAATTCCGTTGATCTGATACGTGCCGTCCGGATTGGTCAGCGTGGTAATCGCCGGATTGCTGGGCGAAATCACCACCACCGACGCCAGGTTCACGCCTTGTCCGTTCATGGTCACGGTGCCGGAGATGCTGCCCACCGTCGACAGATAATTGCCGGCCGGATAGAGCAGGGAAATGCCCGCGATGTCGTCGGCGCCCAGCGGATTGGCCTTGGTTGACGCGCTGGTGGTGATGGTGGACATCACGCTCGACGCCAGCGTGTGCTGCAGGCCCAGGCTGTGCCCGAATTCGTGAACCAGACGTCACGAAAAACTCCTCGCTGTAGCTCGGCCCGGTGAAGGTATTGCTGGCCGCGCTCAGATCGCTCGGCAACTCCATCAGCGAAAGATAGATCGGCAGAAACGTGGTCCCGTTGGGGCCGCTGGCCAGGTTGCCAACCACGGTGGGAATGGTGAACGCCAGCAAACCGGGCGGAATGTCGTCGGAAAACTCGATCTGAATCCCAGGCGCGGATTCCGTTGTTCCCGGGTTGAACAAGCCTCCGTAGGCCAGCCGGATGCTGGACGTGCCCACGCTGTTCCAGACATTGGCGGCGGCGCTCATCTGGCTGATGAGGGCCGGGAACACTATCGCCCGGATACATCGCCGACGGGCCGGTCGCGGAAACAAAGAAGGGGACCGTATTGTTCGATAGCGTGCTCAGATCGAACCGGGCGACGATCGGCGTGTAGGGCGCACCGGCTGTATCGAAGTAGGTGTAATAGTAATACGCCGAACCGCTGTTCGCCAGCAAAAAGCCGCCTGCCACCAGCGCCGCCAGGCGACCTATCCACGCGCCTGCTCATTGCCCGCCGCCTCCGGCGAGGACCGCCTGGATCTTAGCTGGTAAGCTGCGCCAGCGGCATCTGGAGATTCGAATCGGTCACCGCTTTGCCCGGCGGATTCAGCATCGGCTCGCTGGCCGCGCCGCGCGAAACCATCACCTGGCCCTGGGCGTTCGTTGTGACGTTGAACAAGCCCTGCGACAGCCCGATCACCTGCGTCAGTCCGCTCTTGCTGGTCCACAGAAAGAATACGTAGTCTTGCCCAGGGGTAAGCGTGGGCGCTCCCGCCACTGGCTGCTGCATCCCGTTGAGCACGCCCCCAGGAACGGCAACGTCCACCATCGGGCCGGGCGTTCCCTTGTAGGCAGTTGTCACTGACAATTGATAATGCGTGTAGATCGATCGCGCCCCGAAATGCCGGCTAGGTGCCCGGCTGCACGGTGCCGCGAACAATCATGGTCGACTTCTGGATCATGTCGTTCAGGCTGAGCCGCTGCAGGGTGGCGTCGGAAGTCTGGCGTCAGAGACGACAGGCAGGCAGCCACCAAGGCCAAGATGATCAGTTTCCGCATCATCAGTAAGCTATCCTATAGGCAACTCTTCCGCCACTTATTCAGGGCGCTGAAAACAATAGGGTTCCAATTCGCTCTTGGCTTGCTGTGTATACCTTCGACACAATACCTGCCGAATATTAGCTCGCTCTCAGCGCGCAGCCGTCTACTTCGCCTCCGCGAACGATCAGCAGGGGCACCTTCAATTTATGACGGACTGCATTAATTGTAGTCCCGAACACGATGTCTTTCAAGCCCTTATGGCCGTGCGCGCCCATGACTACCAGATCCGGCTTTAGCTCCTCGGCGTAGCGCACGATCTCCTTGGTCGGAGTGCGGGCATGCCGGACCACCATCTCCACCGGAATCTGCTGGCTCTCCAGGTCCCGCACGATCTGGTGCAGATAATGATCGCCGGCCTCCACCTCAGCGGTGGAAGCAAGCGGCCCGATAAGCTGGCTGGTGACGCCTTCTTCCACGTGCAGCAGGTAGAGCTTGGCGTTTTGCTGCTTGGCCATGGCGGCGGCATGAGCGATGGCATCCCGATCCCGGCTGGTGTGATCGAGCGGAACCAGGATTTTCCGGTAGACCGGGCTCGGCAGATTTTCGGCGATCGGCTTCCGGGAGGCCGCAAGGTCGCCGGCAACTTCAACGGAAGCGCTGCCAACTTCGCGCATCCAGCGCGGCAGGACGGGATGAAAGGTCACCCAGAGCAGCAATAAGGCCAGGCCGGTGAGTATCGGCATCAGGCCCAGTTCCAGCCGCACGCGCCAACTCCGGCGTCGCTGGACCAGTCCCGCACCGACAGCATCACCAGCCAGACGTTCAGAACAACGATCAAAGCCGCAGTCAGCCACGCCAGCACCTTCACCCAAACGCGATTGGCGAGTGCCCCCATGCGCTGTTTGTTGTTCGTGAAATGGATGAGGGGGATCACCGCAAACGGCAACTGCATGCTCAGGATAATCTGGCTTAAAATCAGTAGCTTATATGTTCCATTCTCACCTGCCAGATAAACCGTGAACGCGGCCGGAATGATGGCCAGCGTTCGGGTCATCAATCGCCGCAGCCAGGGCCGCATGCGGATGTTGAGAAAGCCTTCCATCACGATCTGCCCGGCCATGGTGCCGGTCAGAGTTGAAGATTGCCCTGAGGATAGCAGTGCCACTCCGAAGAAAATACTGGCCATAGTTGTTCCAAGCAGCGGCGTTAGAAGATGGCTGGCCTGCTGGATTTCCGTGACCACGATGCCCCGGCGGAAGAACACCATCGCGGCCAGAACCAGATCGCGGCGTTCACCAGCAGCGCGCCGTTGAGCGCGATGGTGGAGTCGATCAGATTGAAGCGGCAGGCGGTGCGCTTCTCCTGCTCGCTCTTTCCGATGCGCCGCGTTTGCACCAGCGCCGAATGAAGATACAGATTGTGCGGCATCACGGTCGCGCCCAGGATGCCGATCGCGATGTAGAGATTGCGCGCCGGACAGATGCGGCACCACGCCGCGCGCGACATCGGAGAGAATCGGCGTGCCGGCCCAGAAAATTTCGATGGCAAAACAGACCGCGATGATCGCGATCAGCGAGAGCACGAACGCTTCAATCACTCGAATTCCGAGCCGCGTGAACCACAGCAACAAGCAGCGTGTCGGCGGCCGTCAGCAGCACGCCGGTGAGCAGCGGAATGTGGAACAGCAGGTTCAAAGCGATGGCCGCGCCCAAAACTTCCGCCAGATCGCAGGCCGCGATCGCGATTTCGCACAGCACCCACAGCGCGTAGGAGACCGGGCGCGGATAAGTTTCGCGGCAGGCTTGCGCCAGGTCGCGCTGGCTGACGATCCCCAGGCGCGCGCTCAAGGTCTGCAGCAGAATCGCCATCAGATTCGAGAGCACCAGCACCCACAGCAGCTGGTAGCCGAAGCGCGCGCCGCCTTCCAGATCCGTGGCCCAGTTGCCGGGATCCATGTAGCCGACGCTCACCAGATAAGCCGGCCCGGCGAACGCGAACATGCGCCGCCAGAGCGAAGGCTGAGTGGTGGGGACGCTCGAATGCACTTCGGGCAGGGAACTATTGACTGTAGTTGATGCCCACAAATTAACTATAGTTTACTCGACTTGCCCCGCGATACAAGACGCGCGCGGGACGGAGGTTCCCGAAGGTGGCGAACATCAATCGAATCGAATCCCCGTGTGTCTAAATTGGATGGCCTCGCGCGACCACAATCAGGATCGAGGAAGCCATTGGCGAACTAGGAAACGTGGTTCGAGTACAGCGTGGACTGCGGATTGGATTGGTCGATTTCGAGAAAAAACTCGCTCAAGCTTCCGGCGTGCCGACACACGCCGAGTACGACAAGGGAAGGTGGAAGAACTAAATGGCAACTCAGATTGAGCCCATTCGAATTACCAAGGGCCGGGTATCGGTGGCCGACTTGGTGGTAAAAACGGAAGCCGACAACCAACGTGCCCTGGCTACGGTAGAGGAGCTGATGGGTCGCCGGCGAACCCCCAGGAAGACGCGCTGCTCGATGTTCTCGCCGATCTGATCGAGAAATTTGAGACCCGCACCCATCCGGGCCCTGGCCGCAATCCCACACCGGTGGAAACAATCCGCTTCCTGATGGAACAAAACGGCTTAGCGCAGAAAGACTTATGGGACTTGCTCGGCGGAAAAAGCCACACCTCGGAGATACTCGCGCAGCAAACGGAAAGTCAGCAATCGTCAGGCCGCCTTGCTTGGAAAACGCTTCAAAATCTCCCCAAGCGCCTTCATCGACTTCGCCTGACCCCGGCCGTTCCCAAGCACTGCTGGTGGTTTTCGGCCAGGCGCGCCATCGCGTTAATTCTCCCAAATTACTCATTTGTAAGAAGTAAGCACTTGGCCCAGGGATTGCCTTTATAGAGCCGAATGTTTGGCGAGCCCATCAAACGAGCTCTTCCGGCGCTGCTCAGTGCAGTAGCGCTCGTCACCATCATTCCACTTCGCGCCCAGAATATTCCACAGGATAATCCGCAGGCTAATCCAAACGACAACGCCGATCCCGATGGCCAATACGAGCCCGGCCGAGCCGTGGCGCGCATCAGCGTCCTGAATGGCGACGTTTCGGTCCGGCGCGGCGATTCGGGCGACGTGGTGGCAGCCGCGCTGAACGCGCCGCTCATGGCGGACGACCGGCTGCTCACCAGTTCCACCGGGCGCGCGGAAGTCCAGTTGGATTCCGCCAACATGATTCGCATCGGCCCGAACTCGGAAGTCCGGTTCACCGCCATGGACGTGAGAAGCTTCCAGGTCCAGGTGGCCGCGGGAACGGTGACGTTCCGCACGCTGCGGCCCAGCCAGGCGCAAATGGAAGTGGACACTCCGAGCGTAGCCGTTCGTCCTTTGCGCCAGGGCGCCTATCGCGTGACAGTGCATGAGGACGGCACGTCGGAGATCACCGTGCGATTCGGCGAAGCCGAAATCGACAGCCAGCGCGGCGAAGAGCACCTGGAATCGGGCCAGACCATGGATGCCCGCGGCCCCGCCACCGACGCCGAGTTCCAGGTTGTGCAATCCATTCCTTACGACACATTCGACCGGTGGAATGACGAGCGCGATCGTTATATCGAAAATTCGCAAAGCTACCGGCACGTGAGCCCGGCCATCAGCGGCGCCGAAGATCTGGATCAAAATGGCCGCTGGGTGAACGATCCGAATTATGGCTCGGTCTGGCAGCCCACCGTCGGCGCCGATTGGGCGCCCTATCAAAATGGCCGCTGGGTCTGGGAAGACTATTATGGATGGACCTGGGTCAGCTACGATCCGTGGGGCTGGGCGCCGTATCATTACGGCCGCTGGTTCTGGGGCGTGGGCGGCTGGGCCTGGTATCCGGGCCCGATCTTTGCGCAACCCTTCTGGGCGCCCGCTTATGTGGGCTTCTTCGGATACGGCGGCGGATTCGGCGTCGGCGTGGGATTCGGATTTGGAGGAGTGGGCTGGGTGGCGCTGGCGCCGTTTGAAGCCTTTCATCCCTGGTGGGGACGCGGCTTCTACGGCGGATTCGGCGCTGGCGGGTTCGCCAACCACACCACCATCGTCAGCAATGCGAACGTCTACAATTCCTTCCGCAACGCTCGCGTCACCGGCGGCGCCATTGGAGTGAGCACATCGGCGTTCGGACGCGGCGGCCAATACGCGGCGCTGAATCGCTCGCAGCTCCAATCGGCCGGCTTGGTGCATGGTGTGTTGCCGGTGGCGCCGGATCGATCCAGCTTGCGATTGTCGGACCGCTCGGTCAGCGGAAGGTATCCGCAGGCGCGCTCGCAAAGCTTCGCCAGCCGGATGCAGGCGCCGCGCGTTTCGCACGCCAGCTTTGAGCAGCAGCAGCGCGGCATGGAGCAGATGTCGCACTCGAATTTCACGCGGCCGGCGGCAGGGAACTACCGCACTGGTGGCGCCTCGGAATCTGCCGCGCACGGATGGAATCACTTTGGCGAGCCGATCCACGGCACCACTGGAGCCGGAGGCAGCAGCGCATATCGCTACAGTCCGTCGTCGTCTTATCGTGAAGGCAGCGCGGTTCGCATCAGCCCGCCCATTGTTCAGCAAAGGGGTGACCAACAAAGAGGTGTTCAGCAAAGGGGTGCTGAGCAGAACGGTGTTCAACCAAGGGGCGTCGAGCAACGCAGTTATTCAGGCGGCAATTATTCGCAGCCGCGGAGTTCTGCCGGAACGCGCACGGCGCCCAGCTACGCCGGCGGCCGATCCGGCGGCAGTGTCGCGCCGCGCGGAAACAGTGGACGCTCCAGTAGTGGCGGAGGCCATCACCGCTAGAAGATCTTTCAATTTCTTCCCTCGGCCCGGACAAGCGCCTCCCAGCGAGTTCGGGCCTTCTTTTTTTGATTACGGCGCAGGTTCAATCCGCAGCAGCGCGCCCTCTTCTTCCTCGGTCAGGACATACAACAATCCATCCGGACCCTGCCGCACATCGCGAATCCGCTGGTGCAACTCCGTCAACATCGACTCGCGCCGCAGCTCTTCCATCTTCCCGTTGAACACCACGCGATCCAGCCGGCCAGTGCCCGGAATCTCGCCCTGCCGCATTCCACCCACAAAAATATTGCCCTTCCACGCCGGAAATTGGTCGCCGGTGTAAATCGTCATGCCCGACAGAGCGATCGAAGGTATCCAAACCACCAGCGGCTGCTCGAAGCCATCGCGCGTTGGAACATCGGAAATCCGCGGCCCATCGTACGCGCGTCCGTAGCTCAGCAGCGGCCAGCCATAATTCCGGCCCGGCAGTATCAGGTTGATTTCGTCGCCGCCATTCGGCCCGTTTTCATTCGAATACACCGCGCCCGTAGCGGCATCAATCGCCAATCCCAGTTGATCGCGATGGCCCAGCGAATAAATCTCCGGCCTATATCCGGCACGCCCGACAAACGGATTGTCGCTCGGGATAGAGCCGTCATCTTTGAGATGCAGCACCTTGCCATAGTCGCTGTTCGTGTCCTGCGCCAGGTTGCCGAAAGCAGCGCCAGTGGTCATGAAGATGGTCCCATCCTTGGCGAACGCAATGCGCGACCCGCCCAGCACCGTGCTCCAGTCTGAGACAAACAGATCCTGGACGTCGCTGAGCCCCGCGCCATCCAGCCGCCCGCGCGCCAGTGTTGTCGCGCTGCTTTTACCATCCGGGCTCGGCTTGCTGTAGGTGAAGTACACCAGCTTGTTCTCGGCGAACTTGGGATGCAGCGCAATGTCGAACAATCCGGCGTTGCGAACCGCGTTGACCTTGGGGACCCCGGCGAGCGGTTTCGGATCCAGCACGCCATCGCGAATCATCCGCAGCCGCCCGCCGCGTTCAGTCACCAGCATATTGCCGCCCGGAAGAAACGCCAGGCTCCAGGGATGCGTCAGCCCTTTCGTCACCACCACCACGCGGATCTTATGCTGCTCGGCGGTATCGAAAATGAAAGGTCCGTCTCCCAGCGCGACGTGCGGCAAGCCGATGGGAGCTGGCCGCTGCTGCTGCGCCTGGGCAACGGCAGCGCCGAGCAATGCCACTGCGATTGTGATCCAAAAACGCATGTTCAATGTATCCCTAAATGATTCGTTCGTCCGTTGGTGGTCACGTCGCCGGGTTGGGCTCCAGCCGGGCAACTTCCTACATACTTCTGGTCTGTGATCATGGTCGTCTCGCTAATGCCGCCCATCGCCGGAGTATAGGTAGCATGGGTCTCCGAATGAACCGAGGTATCGCTCTGATAGGTTGCGGTTCCTTGACTATCCACCACGGTGCCCGCGATCACGCAATGTGTCTTGCTGGAATACTTCCCGCCCTGAAAGCTTACGCTAGGCGCGGTGCAGCCCTTGATGTTTTTCGCAAGAGAATCCGCATGCTGGTCCCAAGCATGGTTGCGGCAGATGGTGGAGTTGACCTCGCTCTTCTTGCCGCCGGGATTGTCGATGGTCTGCCGGTGGATGGACCACAGGCCTTCTTTCATCGGGGGCGGGTCCACAGCATTGGCTGTTCCAATCGCCAGCAAGAACGCAGCCGCTGCCGGAATCAGTTTCTTGATCATTGGGTTTCCTTTCTTTTCAGTAGCACCCAGTGTATCGTCTCAAACAGTGCGATCGTGTAGGGCTCGGCGGGCCTGCGGCCTTTATAAATTGTTTATGCCTTTTTAATCCCTTTTCTATTACTTCCTAATGCCCGGAAGCTTAACATCGGGATGAATTCCAATGACGCCACTTTACGCCGGCGACCAGCTCGATGATTACCGCTTAGAAACCTTGATAGCCTCCAGCGGCATGGCCTCCATTTTTCGCGCCACCGATCTGCGCGGCGGCGCCGCCGCTGCCATCAAAGTCCCGCATCCGCAAGCCGAATGCGACCCCATTTTTCACGAACGCTTCCGGCGCGAAATCGAAATCGGCGCCCGCCTCCAGCATCCCGGCATTCGCAAGATCTTCCCGCTGGCAGACTCCAACCGTCTGTATATGGCCATGGAGTGGCTGGATGGCCGATTGCTCCGCCAGGTGGTCGCCGAAGAAGGCCGATTCCCCATTGAGCGTGCCGTCACGATCGCCCTCCAGATCCTGGACGCGCTCGATTACATGCACAGCCACGGAGTGGTGCATCGCGATCTAAAACCCGAGAACATCATGCTGGGAGGTGGCGATTCAACCGACGCTCCGGAACGGATCAAGATCATCGATTTCGGTATCGCCTCCAGCACCGGTTCCCGCCGCCTCACCTTCGGCAAGCTCTCGCAGGTGATGGGAAGCCCCGATTACATCTCACCCGAGCAGGTAAAAAACAAACGCGGCGATGCGCGCAGCGATCTTTACGCCGTGGGCGTGATTCTGTATGAGATGCTCACCGGCGAAACGCCCTTCCACGGCGCCAATCCATTGGCCGTCATGAACGCCCGCCTGGTGGCGCCGCCGCGCGCGCCCAGCGAAATCAATCCCGAGATCTCGCCGCAATTAGATGAGATTGTCCTGCGCGCGCTCGAGCGCGATCCGGATGCCCGCTATGCCAGCGCCCGGGAGTTCGCCCATGATCTTTCGTATCCCGATGACGTTGTCCCAACCGATCGCCCCGCGCTGGTGGATCTCCGCCAGCAATCGCCCGCCCGGCGCCGGTCCCTGGTTTCCTACCTCATCATGCTGGCGTTAATCCCCGCGGTGCTCGGGCTGCTCCTGTACGTCGCCCGCGGCCGCTAAGGCGAGCAGGGTCAGCTTAAATCGAGAAATCAGGGTGCTTTAAACCCCAAGTGGATTCACCGGGGCGCCGCCCGTTTTCGAAGCGTCTAGCGATGGCTTAAGTATTGGTGAATCGAACATCTCCGCTAATCCCTCTCAATCCTCACTGGGCAAAGCCTCCATTGCAGAACCAGTCGCTGGCGGCCCAGGCCTCGTAAGCTGCGGTCCGCCAGCCGTTGCGCCTCGCCTGCAGAGCGCTACCGGCTCGACTATTGAGCTCTGCTCGAACGGCTGCTGCCCCGTCCGCGGCCAGAACACCAACGAGTTGATGCCGTATGTTTAGGAGCTCCTCGGCCGACTCGGACGCGTAGAGCTGACCTAGGCCCAGCCTCCGAAAATGGTTGTTGACGCGGAGCAGCAGAAGCGCACTCCATTCCGCCGGAGGGGCCACGCAAAAATGAACGGCCGCGGGACTTGTCTCGATCACTTCGGCTCTTAGCCATCGACTATTGTCGATCGCGTCGAAATACGGATGAAGACACACGTCGGCCGCCTGCTTTGGGATGGCGTCGAGCTTGGCCTTATTACAATCGCCGCACGCGGGCACTAAGTTCAGTGGTGCGACGGCGAGCGCGGGATAGTGCGCCTTTGGCAGAAAATGGTCCAGTGTCTTGATGGCCCTATGACCGCAGAGCGGACACCTTCCCTGTGCGGGTGCGGAAATGATCTCATCGTAAATGTAGCGGCCAGGAGCACGCTTCTTGGCCATTCTGTCGGTGTAGACGCGCTCCATTTCAGCTCTCGTTACGTCACCACCGACAAGGTCCGAAGCGCCGATCTCATGGAGCGAACTGGCGAGCGCGGCAGCCTCGTATTCGTTGGAGGCTTCCCCAATCAAATCCGTCACAGCTGCAAGCCTCTCCTTAAGCAAGGGATCCTGCACACGACTTATACAAGCCGAAAAGGTGGCACTTGCTGGGTAGGCGGGCCGATCCAAACGTCCACATGCGAGATCAACCTCGCTGCCGAGATGCAATCAAAGCTCGTACTATGGCCCTTGCCTCACCGCCAAGTTCGCCACCAAATCGCTCGATGATCTCATCGAAGTTTAGGGTCTGCTCCGTGGCCTCGCGTAGCATCTTGTGGAATCCCGAAGCGGTGACTTCGAGCCCAAAGACCTCGCGCGTCAGGACTCCAACGTTCTCTCCGAAGGTCTCGACATCCGGACGCTCTGCCACAACTTTCAAGCCGCTTCGCCTAATTTTCCAAACACAACTACGTGGCACTTCTTGCAATACAACCGGAGAGTGGGTGGCAATGACAGCGACGCCATTTCGGTCGGCCAGAAGATCTGAGAGCGCCCGAATAAGAGCCGCTAGCAAGGGTGGGTGGAGGTGGGCCTCTGGCTCATCCAGTAGGACGAGAGTCTTTTCTTCAACGCTCTCAACCAACCTAGTTATGGAGATCAGGACAATCTTGTGGCCCGAACTCAGTTTCTCAAAAAGCTTGGTCGACTGAGCCTTCAACTCCTGTTCGTCGATATCCTCATTCGCGAGTGCGCTTACGTCGGCGTCTTGAAACATGGGATCAGCTTCCAAGGTCTCCAGTGCTCTTCTCCATCTGCCAAGCCTGGCACCCTGCCGGCAGACGGAAATACTCTTGCTAAACTCCGATGACAGTTGCTCGGGAGACTTCGGTGGCAGCGGCTTGCCCTCCTTCGTGAGCCCCACACGTTTAAGCCCGATGTACGCATAGTGCACTCCCTCCGACTTGTCACGGCGGCTCGGCAGGGGTTCAAAGCGATCAAAAGCACTGAACGTAACTGACACCAAATTCGCGAACACCTTGTTCCCGGCAGCCGAATTAGACTTGTCCTCGAAGCGCCCGACTTCTCGATCCTTTGGCTCTTCATCTACAAGAGCTCTTGCCATGTGGTGCAGCAGGTGAGTCTTGCCAACACCATTCCGTCCAATCAGGACGTGTATGTTAGTAGGGGGGTGCGACTCCGGCTTGACCTCAAAGGAAAGAGAAACAGGGTCTGATTTCGAGCCGCTGGACTGAGCCGCTAAGTAGGTGAACGCGTAGCTCGAGAGACGAGCGCCACCGCGGGCCAGTCGCGCAAACTGCCCCGTGACGGTGGTGGGCGTTACTGACCTGAGGAGAGAAACGCGAGTGACCTTTTCCTTGAGCGCGCGTTCGAACAAGCCTTGGTCTAACGACAAGTCTCGCAAGCCTCTAAGGATTCGATCCCGGGTGCCAGGGCCTAGCTTGTTGAGCTCTTCATAATAGGTCTCATCCTCGCCAAGAGAGAAATGCCTTTCGTCCAGCTCGTCGAACTCCGTGGGAACCGACACCCGGCCTTCCTGCTCCATGGCAAAGCGACCAATCTTGACTCCGCCGACGCGGTGCCGCGTTCCCTCGTCGTCGTATACGACGAGTTGGTAAAGCGTCTTAAAGTGAAAGTCATCCCAGCGGTCGATGATCAGGCAGGCGCAAGACCTTGGCTCGGGTGGTGAGTCATAGTGCTGCTGCAGAACGATGAAGTACACGGAACTCTTCTTACCTTCGGCCTAAAATTTAGAGCTCCGATCGGCGCAACATCCGAGGATCCGAAGGTCTCAGAATATGGTATATCAATTGATCCTCCCGGCCAGCGCAGGCCCTCACGCACCTGTGGCGGATCAGCCCAACGCTCCTGCCGGGCCAGCGTCTCCGCGCTCCAATGCTCGATCATGCTGGATAACGGACGGAAGGAGTGCTGCACTGGCAGCGGGCGCCTCCACAACCGCCGCAGCAGCCCGGCGATGATCTCATCCTGCTCCGCCTCCGGGAGCGCGCCCAGCGCCTTCCCCGGTTCGCAGCGTTCCAGCAGCATGGCGCCCAGAGCATCGTCGGCATCAAGCAACTGCACCGTCGGATCGCCATTCCAAAAGCAGCCCCGCGATCTCGTCCGCGCCCTCCATGTGCGGCATGCCGAGCTTCAACACCGCACCCGTTCCGTCCTTGCGCGTCACCTGCGCCACCCACGCACAGCTCACCTGATCGCCATCGAACGGATCGCCAATCTGGAAATACCATCGCTGTTCCAGATCGCAGATCATGCTCGGCAGTCGCGCGAGCCAATCGGCAGGGTCCGGTGTCCTCGCGCAGGCCGCTGCCAGCCGTGCTGGGACACGCCGTGCTGGGACAAGGAACGTCACCCCTTCACTCTCTTATGAATTTAGGGACCTGTGTATTTAGACCAGAATCCTTGCCGATGGGGCAATCTGCTCCTGATAACACGCTGAAGATCAGGCTTGAACTCGCTCCAGAGATTGGACACGGCAAACCCCAGCAAGTTCCGCCCCGTGAGAGTCCACACGCCCGGATGATCGAACCTTTCTCGCCCGGGATCCGTGGAATTGATGATCACTCCGCTCCCCACCGCCGCCACGATGTTGGCAAACGCGATGTCGTCCCCACGCGGTGTTTCCACAATCAGAGTACTGAAAATCGCGTGCGCCGAGCGCTTCCATACGTTGCGGCTCCCGGACAGCCTGTACCGTAAGTCTTCATGCAGGGCCGCCGCCGCTGCGCCTTGCAGGCCGTACGTCACCACTCTCTGAGTAAAGGAGGCCACCAGATGGTTAGTGTAGTCGTCTGTGCCTCGGCCCCAAATCCGCGCCGGACTGAAGAGCATCAAAGCGGCGGAGGAAAACAGCGAGCTGGCATAAGGCTGCACCTCGGTCACGGTTTTATCGCCGAGCAGCGTCACCCGATCGCGCATGCTCAACGGGATCGCCGTGCTGGCCGATATTCCTAGCGGGTTCGCATAGGAACGCTCCAGATTCTCAAACATGCGGTCCTGATCGTTGTTCTGAAACGTGATCTTGTGATACAGGAACTCGCCCAGATGCGCCATCCGGGTGCCGGAGGTTTGAGCGCCATGTCCGTCGAAATGCACCCAGGCCTGAAGCGGCTCATCCGCCACTTTTCGAAAGATCACGTGCATGGAGGGCGAACGGTTTTCGCGGCAGCTTTGGATGGACGCGGGATGGCTATGCGCCAGCCGGAACACCAGCGGATCTTGCGTCCACGCCGCGGGATCGTCCCGGCAATCTTGGAGCAGTTCCTCGGCGCCCTGGGTCACTTCCACGTTCTTGGGCTTCTCGACTCCCAACGAAAGCTGCGGCAGATCGCCTTTGCTCAGCCGGTATTCGACGTTCGATTTGATGGAGTGCTGTTCCGGCTCCTGTGCCATGCCAGCCAGACTGCCGAGCAAGGCGAATGATACGACCGCTAGGTACTGCATAAGGACCGCAAAGAGCGTCCCGATTATACACGATACCGAGATTACCGGCTGTACAAAATTGCTCACGCAAGTTGAGATCCGAAGGGGCCCTCGCTTGGAACCTGCTTTCCCGCCGCATCCTGCGATTGTCGTTGGCCCTGTAACACTACAGCTTTTCGGTCTCTCTATGCACCTTCCGCGTTCCCGGCGGGATCATCTATATAGAGAATCGATATAGCATGAACATATGAAGTCGCTCCTGGTCCAACTGGATGAACCCACTTATCGGGCCCTCAACAGGATCGCCCCCGCGGCGAAACGCCAGCAGGCTGAATTCGTGCGATCGGCCATTCGTAAAGCGATTCGAGAGACGGAAGAAGAACGCACCCGGCAAGCCTATCTCCATCAGCCGGATTCGGAAGCCGAGGCCGGCGATTGGTTGTCCGCGGAGGAATGGAAATCGTAACAGAGCCCGCCAAAACTTCCCCGGTCGCGCCGGCCACTGCTGCTACGCCGTCCGCCATATCGCGGTCGAAATTCCACTGGGCCGCCCCGAAGGCCTGCCCGCGAAATGCGTGGCCAACTGCGACAACATACGGACCGTTCCGCGTTCGGCCTTGACCAAGCGAATCGGCCAAATATCGTCGCGCCGCCATTCGGAAGTCAAACGCGCACTCGGCGACGCCCTCGCCTGGGACGAATGAATCGATCAGTGACCATTCCTCCGCTCCCCATACTCGCGCCAATCGAATAACATACAAATCCCCGCCCACTCGTCTCCTGGACGCGCGCGCTATTCTCGATCCAAATGCGTCGAACCGCCACAGCTCCCAACCCCAATCCCCAACTTCCGATTTCCTCAGCCCCAAAAAAACGCCGCCAAACACAAAAATACCCCTGATGCGTCCAAAACCCCGCCCCGACCCCATAAAATAAGAGCAGCCCGTGCGCTTGCTGGTCTTATTTGCGCTCTCCGTCCCCCTCCTGGCCCAAAGCGCCCGCCGCCTCAATCGCTACGAATATAACGCCACCGTGCGCGACCTCCTCTCCACCCCCTTCCAGCCCGCCGCCGACTTCCCCATCGATGATTCCGGCTACGGCTTCGACAACATCGCCGGCGTACTTTCTCTCTCTCCGGCGCTCATGGAAAAATACCTCGCCGCCGCGGAAAAAATCGCGAGCGCCGCCATCATCCCTCCCACCCCACCCCAGCCCTCCGTGCAACACTTCGCCGCCAGCGAGTTCCATTTCAAAGTCGATTTCGAAGGCGACTACGATGTCCTGATCGCCGTCCACGGCCGCCCGGACCCCGTCAATGTCTTGTTCCTGGTCGACGATGTCCCCGTCGAAACATTGGCACCCAAAGATGCTCTCGATAATTTGCGCTCCGCCGAATTTCGCATTCGCCTCGGAAGAGGCAATCCCCGGCTGCGCGTGGAATTGGAACAGGAACCAACCAGCCCCTACGCGCCCCATCTCAGCTACGTCGAACTGCGCGGCCCTTATCACCCGGCCACGCCGCCGCCGTCAGAAAGCTACGCGTGCATTTTCCGCTGCGGACACGCGCCTGGCCATCACACGCTAGCATGCGCGCGCTCCAATCTCGCCGATCTGGCGCGCCGTGCTTATCGCAGGCCTGTCACGGACAGCGAAGTCGACGGCCTGATGCAGTTCGTCGAGCACGCCCCTTCCATCGATCGGGGAATGGAGCTCGCCGTCGAAGCGATTCTCGTGTCGCCGCGTTTTCTCTTTCGCATCGAACCAGCCGGAAGCCTCGACGATTTCCAGTTCGCCTCGCGCCTCTCATATTTCTTGTGGAGCAGCATGCCCGATGAGGAGCTGTTCCAACTCGCCGCCGGGCACCGTCTCCGCGATCCGGAAATTCTCCGCGCTCAGATCCAACGCATGCTTCTCGATCCCAAATCGCGCGCGCTCGTCGAAAATTTCGGCGGCCAATGGCTGCAAACCCGCAATCTCGCGAGCGTCCAGCCCGATCCGAAAAGATTCCCTCACTTCGACAACGAACTGCGCCGCGACATGCAGATGGAGACCCGGCTCTTCTTGCAATCCATCATTCGCGAGGATCGCCCTATCTCGGATTTCATCGGCGCGAACTACACGTACCTGAACCAGCGCCTGGCAGACTTTTACGGCATCCCCAACGTTCAAGGCGCGCAGTTCCGCCGGGTAGACCTCCCGCCCGATTCCCACCGCGGCGGCATTCTCACCCAAGCCAGCGTCCTCACCGTGTCTTCCTATCCCGCGCGCACCTCGCCGGTCCTTCGTGGCAAATGGATCCTCGAAAACCTGCTCGATGCCGCGCCGCCCCCTCCGCCGCCTAACGTTCCTAAGCTCGACGAAACGGCCCTGGGCGCAACCGCCACCGTCCGCCAAAGGCTGGAACAGCATCGCGCCAATCCAGCCTGCAAAGGTTGCCACGCCCGCATGGATACGCTCGGTTTTAGTCTGGAAAATTATGACGCCATCGGCCGCTGGCGCACGCACGACGGCAGTTTACCCATCGATTCAGGCGATGGCCCCGATCTCCTCAAGCAGCACCTGCTCGCCGAGCGGGACAGATTCGCGCGCTGCCTGGCCTCCAAGCTCGCCACCTACGCGCTCGGCCGCAAGGCTTCGCTGCCATCGGCTACCGGTAACGAGACCTTCGCGCAACTCATCGAAGCTATCATGATGGATGGTTCCCATGAATAATGGTCCCAATGAATAAACGCCTGAGCCGCCGAACCATTCTCCGAGGCCTTGGCGCCGCCGTGTCTCTCCCGTTGCTCGACGCAATGGTTCCCGTGTTTGCTTCCACCAATCCGCCCGGCGCACCCCTTCGTCTCGCGTTCATCTACGTTCCCAACGGCATCATGATGGATCAGTGGACGCCCGCTTCCGACGGCGCTGACTTCGAGCTCCCGCGCATCCTGGCGCCCCTGGCGCCTCACCGCGACAACGTACTGGTCCTCTCCGGGCTCACGCAAAACACCGGCCGCGCGTTGGGTGATGCAGCGGGCGACCATGCCCGTGCCTCGGCAACCTATTTGACGGGTGCCCATCCCAGAAAAACCGACGGCGCCGGAATTCACGCGGGCATTTCCGTCGATCAGGTGGCCGCCAGCCACGTGGGCGCCGCTTCAAAACTGCCTTCGCTCGAGCTCGCTTTGGAAGATGGCCGCCTGGTCGGCAACTGCGATTCCGGCTATAGCTGCGCCTACAACAACACTCTGTCCTGGCGCACTCCGTCCCTGCCTCTGCCGCCGGAAGTGAATCCGCGCTTGGTGTTCGAGCGGCTGTTCGGCTCCCTCGACGAGAATCCAGCGGATCGCCGCAAGCGTTTGCATAACGAGACAAGCATTCTGGATTATGTTTTGGAAGACACCCAGCGCCTGAACAGCCAGCTTGGCGCCGTCGACCATCGCAAAATCGACGAATACTTGACTTCCGTGCGGGACATCGAGCACCGCATTCAGGTCGCTGAAAAAGACGACGCGCAAACTCCGCCTTCGTTCGAAAAACCCACTGGCGTTCCGGCCGATTTCGGCGACTATGCCAAATTGATGTTCGATCTCATGCTGGTGGCATTTCAAACCGGCACCACGCGCGTCTCAACCTTGATGCTGGGCCGCGAAGGCAGCCTGCGCGCCTATCGCGAAATCGGAATCTCCGATGCCCATCATCCCATCACGCATCATGATGGAAATCCGGAGTTAATCGAGAAGGTAGCCCAGATCAACACTTATCACCTGGAGCAGTTCGCCTATTTCCTTGGCAAGCTCAAGTCCACTCCCGATGGCGACGGCACTCTGCTCGACCATTCCTTAATCGTCTACGGCAGCGGCCTGAGCGATGGCAACCGGCACGAGCACGATAATCTTCCCATCCTGCTAGCCGGCAAATCGGGCGGCCGGCACGTCACTTATCCCGCGGAAACTCCCATGAATAATCTGCACCTCGCGCTGCTCGACCGCATGGGTGTCCACATCGAATCGTTAGGCGATTCCAACGGCGAATTGAACGTTCTTTCGTTAGACGCTTAGCAGATGCGCTTCCACTGGCGTCTGGTTCAAGCGCGCTAGCGCCAAACAATACCAGCGAAGTTGTTTGTCGTATTTTTTTCGGCTGGGCCCGATTTCTGCGTCGGTTTTGAAATCCACCACGTGCCAGCATCCCTTTTCTTCAAAAGCCAGATCGATCACGCCTTCCAGAATCCGATTGCCTTCGAGCTTCAACAAAATCGGTAACTCCCGGCGGCAAAGCTTCGATCGGCGCGCCCGATCGAGCAGCGGATGCTTCAGAGCCGCGGCTACCGCTTCAGCGGCGTGCTCGATTTCCTGATCGGTTGCTCCTAAACTCCGGCCATGAACTTTCGCCAGTTCCACAGCCGTTTTTCCATCCAGCGATATATCGCGAAGAATGGTATGAACCAACGTTCCAAACCGCGGGCCCGCCGATCGTCCACGGGGCTTCTCGATGGCCTCGAACTTCACCACAATCGAAAAGTCGCTGGGCGCTTCCGCCGCTTCGGTCGCGGTGAAAACATCAAATTCCTTTTCCCGTCCTTCCGCGTTCACTTTTTCGCGCTGCGCCTTCCATTCCTGATAAGCAATCAAGCTCGGCGAATCGGTTTCGTTCGAATCGCCTCTCAAAATCTCTTCCTGCCGCAATCCCAAATTAGCGGGCGCGGTCAGCTTCAACGTTCTCGGATCCCACCAAACCACTTCATGGGTCCCTTGTTGCGGCGAATGCACTCCGGGTTGCACCGACGGCTCGTCATGCGCGAAGAATGGCCGGTCCACCACGGTTGCGTCGCCGAATTTCGGACATCCTTCCGCAAGTGTCGCATTGCGATAGCGATCGTTCGCCGGATAAATGGCCTTGTTCAGCGGCCCCAGCCAGCCTTCCAGCTCTTCATCGCCTACCGTCGGAATCACCAGCAAATCGCGGGCGCGGGTGGCCGCTACATAAGCCACTCGGACTCCTTCGGCTCGTTCGCGCAATCGCTCTTCGGCTTCGTGCTCGCGCAGTTCCCACGGCGCGCAGCGCAGCAGCCGGGTGGCGCAAAGCCGTTCGCGCGCATCCACGTAACGGTCGGGGTCGCCGGCGGCGATGTTGGCGGTCATATCGGCCAAAATCACGATCGGAAATTCCAGGCCTTTGGCCGCGTGGACGGTCATCAGCCGGACTCCTTCAGCGCCCTCTTCCAGCACCGGCGCTTCGGCCGAGTCGGCCCTTTCCGATTGCGCGTCGAGCTCTTCGACGAATCCGCGAAACGAAACTCCGCCCGAGAGTTCGAAACTTCGGGCCAGATCGGCAATGCGATAAACATTGGCGAGCACCTGGTGTCCGGCGGGGCGCAGCGCAAATCCGGCATGAGCGCGCGCGGCTTCGAGCAGGGAATTGACGGTATCGGCGATCGGCCTTCGATTGCGTTCGCGATTCAACTCGGCAAGCAGATTCAGTGCCTCGGCAATTGGCCTGAATTCGGTCGCAAGATCCTCCGGCAATTTGTGGAACGGATGCAGCCGGCCGATTTCATGGCGGAAGCGCAGCAATAGATGGTCGGAAATGGCGAAAAGCGATCCTTTGAGTGTCGCGAATACCGACAGTTCATCTTCGGGCCATTCAATAGCGGTGAGGGCGGCGCGCAGCGTCTCTACTTCTTCGCGGCTATGAAACGATTTCGATCCAACCAGCAGGTGCGGGATCTCGCGGGCTTCCAGGCTCCGAACATAATCGCGAGTAATGTCTTTACCGAAATTCGTGAAGCGGCGAAACAGCAGACACACGTGCCGCGGCGAAATGGGCAGAAGCTGTTCCGGATTCTCGGGATCGCGCACTTTCCATCCGCTTTCGCGCACCAGCCATTCGATGAACGCCACGATGGTTTCGGGCAGGCAGGCGTCGATGGCCGCGCGGGAGATTCGCATGCTTCCATAAGGCCGGGGCGCGGGCAGCGCCACGATGCTGGGCTGCTGGGGAAGGGCCTGGGTTTCTCCTTCGAGCGGGGCGTAGGCGGCTTGTCCGGAGGCTACATCATCGCGCATTTCCGTTTCAAACGCAGCGTTAACGAGTTGTTGGATGGGACGCAGCGCCCGGAAGCTGCTGGTCAGTTGAACGGCGCCGACGCCGCGTTGTTCGAGCGCATCGCGAATTCCCCGATACAGCACCACGTCGGCACGGCGGAATTTATACACCGATTGCTTCGGATCGCCGACGACGAATAGTTTCCCTGGCTTGGGCGTGATTTTCATCCAGTCCGATTCCGCGGGATTGTCCGAGGCGAGCAGCAACAGGATCTCGGCTTGTAGCGGGTCGGTATCCTGAAACTCGTCAATGAAGATGTGAGTGAAGCGGTCCTGCAGGTAGCGGCGGACGTCCGGCTCGTCGCGCACCAGGTCGCGCGCCAGGAGCAGCAGATCTACAAAGTCGAGTTTGCCGGCGCGCCGTTTTAGTTGATCGTAATGGACCACCAGCTCCCACATTTCGCCGCGCAGAATGGCAGCAAGGTCAGCATCGGCAGCGTCCCGGAAGGCTTCCAGTTGATCCAGCAAATGCTGGCGCGCTTGCACCACCTGTTCGCGCGGAACGCCTTCGACGAAAAACCCGGAGCCTTTTTGCGGGTTCTTCTTGATATCGCGAATCAGCTTGATGAGAAGGCTTTCGAGCGAATCATAATCGCGCGCGCGGGCCGGTTCCGCGCGTTCGATCCAGGTGACCAGCGCCTGCGCCGGTCGCAGCGATTTCACCAGGTTGTCGTTGCGCCTGGCGCAGCGCGAGGCCGCTTCGGCGACCAATTGAACTTGTGCAACCAGCCGGTCGATTTCAGCTTCGCGGCGAAATTCAACTATGCGCCAGGGCGCTGGATGGTCGCGCCATTCGATCAGTTTCCAGGCCGCATATTGCAGTTGTTCGAGCGGGGAAGCGCCGTCATAAGAGTCGCGCCAGGCCAGGCGAACCAGAGCGCGGCGCAGTCCCGGTGCGCCTTCACCCAGCTTGCGCTGCATCCAGGCGCGAAAGGCGCGCTCGTAGATTCGCGAGGCTTGCTGTTCGGACAATTCCTCAAAGGCCGGGTCGACGACGGCTTCAACGGGCCGCTCACGGAGAATCTGGGCGCAAAAGGAATGGATGGTCCCGATTGAGGCTTCTTCCAGATGTTCGAGCGCGTGCTCGATGTTGGAACTTTCGGCCGGAGTTTTCGCAGTGATGCGCGCGCGGTCGAGCTCCTGGCGCAGACGAAGCTTCAATTCGCCGGCGGCTTTGTTGGTGAATGTAACCGCAACGATGTGGCTGATGGTGGTGAGGCCAGCGGCCAGCACGGCGACAATCCGGGCGATCAATTCCGTGGTTTTGCCGGTGCCGGCGGAAGCTTCGACGAGCAGGCTTTCAGCGAGCGAGGTACGGATGCGTTCGCGAGCGGCGCGGTCGTCGAGTTGCGGTTGAATTGCAAGGTTCATTGTCAATAAGAGTCAGGGCGAATGACGAATCTCGATCAGCGGGTCCAGCCGGTCTGCTTGTTTGCGTTTCACGCGCGTTTCTTCATAGGGGCCGCAGACGGCGGAGTAATCGCACAGCGCGCAGGCGCCGGTTTGGGGGGCGGCCGGCAGAAAGCCCTGTTCGATGGAACGGTCTATGGTTTCCAGCACGCGGCGGAGGCGCTGGCGCGATTCGTCGTTGAGCGGAATATCGACGGAAGAGAAATCGCCGCGCTGGGTACAAAAAAAGAGCCGCCCGGAAACAACAGACTCGCCCAATAATGTTTCGGCGGCATGGGCGTAGAGCAAGGGCTGAAGGATAGCGCCGCCTCCCACGTATTGCGGCCGGTCTTTGGGCGATTTGCCGGTTTTATGATCGGTAACGCGCAGGGCAGCGCTGGTGGCGTGGCGCTCGATCAGATCGATTGAGCCGCGCAGCCGGACGCCATCCAGAATTACGGCCTCCTGGTTGGTGCTGGCGGGATCGCGATGCGGATCGGGTGCCAGGCCGAAGCCAAACTCGAAATGTACCGGAATCCAATCGGAGTGGCTCGCCGCCACTTGCTGCAACCATCCACGCAGATCGGTGCGTAGATTTTCGATTTCGCTCTTCCACACGCGCGGAATAGCGGGTGCAAGGTCGTCTTCGTACTGAGCGGCAACGCGATCCAGCACTTGATCGGCGAGATCGAGCGTAGCGGGTAGCTGGTCCTGCGCGACCGGAAGCAACTTGGCGCTGGTGAGCGCGCGGAACAGTTCGAACTGGGCCGAATGGAAAAGAGCACCGCGCGTAAGCGGATCCATTTGTTCCAACGCTGCAGGCTCCTGGCGCGGGCGAAATTGATAGACCGCCTGTAACAAGAAGCGATAGGGGCACGCGGCGAAATGCTGGAGCGACGATGGCGAATAGCTGCGATTGGCGAGACGGTGCGGGCCCAATGCGGCGAGAGTGGCTGGATCGGGATCAACGATGCCGTCGGCGCTGGACCAGAAGTTGCGCCAGCGCCGGCCACGAGTGCGGAGCGATCGCGCCAGCGATTGGCTGGCCTGCATCAGGTAGCGCGCGCTTCCCACGGCGGCGGCGCCACGCAGTTTCAGTGCGGCCTGGAGCGAAGCGAGATCGTATTCGGCGTCATCGATGGCGTCGCGCGGGCTGGCGGGAGCAGGCCAATCGAGACGCGAAGAAGCGGCACGGGCGGCGCGCTTCTCAAATTCACGCAGGGACGGGAGGCGGCCTTCGGCGGCGCGAACCACCTCCAACGCATAGAACGAAGGCACGCGCGCGCGGGATTGCGCGACGTCCATGCGCGGATAAGAGACCACCAGGCTGTGGGACGCGGCAGCGGCGGCGGAGCGCAGCAACATGCGTTCGCGGGCGATGCGCTGGTCTTGTGTAGCGAGGCCAGCGGAAAGTTTGCCGCGCTGCTCGTCGAGCAAAAGGGGATCTTCGAGGGCGCGGCGGGGGAAAAGTCCTTCCGCGAGCCCGGGCAAGAAGACGATATCGAAGCTGCGGCCGCGCGCTTCCTCAATGGAGCCGACGAAGACGCGGCCCCAGCGGCGCTGGGGTGGTTCGGTGCGGAGAAAGCTCAGGCGCTCGGAGAGAACGTCATAGACTTCGTCGAGCGAAGAGGGGCCAACTTCGCGCATGGGTTCCAGCTCACTGAGAACGCTGAGCACGGATTCGGGATGGCGGAGCGCTAGCTGGGCCAGACCGGCCAGGCGGTCGAGCCAAGCGCCCCATTTTTCCGCAGACGGGAGCGTGCCGAGCGCCTCAATCAAGGGAAGGGCAAAATGTTCTAAACATTCCAGCTGTTGAATGCGCTGGGCGATGTGGGTACGGTGCGAGTCGTCTTCCTTTTCCAAACCGCGCAGTTGGGTTTGGAATTCGGAGCGAAGGCCGCGCAAACGGCGAGCCCAGCGATGGCGGCCACCGATGACGGCGGCGTCGACGAGCAGCTTTTCCCAGCCAATGGGCACGGCAACATCTAGCGGAGGGTCGTCCGTCAGATTGGGCGGCGGAGGCGCTTCGAAAGTCCCGAGGATTTCGTCATCGGCCGGAATCCATTGCGCGGGATTTGCTTGCGGTGAGCCGTCGGGAGCGAGCGGCGGCGTTTGGCCGAGCGAAAGATATTCAGCGAAGCGGGACGCGGTGCAGCCCTCTGCGGCGCAGGCCAGCAGCGCGAGAAAAGCGCGGCCTGCGGGGTGGGGACGGGCGGCGCCACGGCTGACGTATTGATCGATGCCGGCGCGGCGGAGAGCCTCTTCCACCAGCGGCTGGTAGGCGTCGACGTTGCGCAACAGGATCGCGATGCGATCGAAGGGGGTGCCTTGTTCGGCGAGCTTGCGAATGCGCCGGGCGATTTCGACGCACTCGAAACTTTCGCCTGGGGCTGAGAAGAGGAGCGCGGGGTCGGGCGGCGCGGAGGGCGGGGGATCGGAAGAGAAGAGCCAGGTACGGACGCGATCGAGCGTGGCGGTGGACGGCGCGGTGTCGAGGTTTTCCGCAGTTACGCCCAGCATGCGTTCGAGCGCTGGGATGGCATCGTGGTCACCGGTTGTCGCGGTGGCGAGGACGTTCGGAGAGCGCTGAACCAGGGCTGCGAGAAACCTCTGGTGGGCGGCGGATTCGACGGCCAAGCCGAGCAGGACGAGAGGAAGATGGATGAAACGATGGGCGCTCGGATCGGCCTCGACTTCCTCGGCGGCGAGACGAAGGAGTAGCGGCAGATCAGCTACCGAACGCGCCGCGAGCTCCTGCTCGTAGAGCGAGAGCAGGTGTCCCAGGTCGCCCAGCGGCGCCGCATTTTGCAGGCGAAGTTCGGTAAGCGTTTTGGCGAGGGCGCGAGCGAAACCGGGCGTTTGAGCGACCGGAGCGAAATAGGGCAGGGCATGGGCGGTTGCGGCGGTGTGAACGATGCGCGCGGCCAGCGCTTCGATGCCCAGGCGCGAGATGGGAGCAAGCCCGAGGCGTCCCAGGGGCTGCGCGGCGAGATTGGCCGCGAGTTGCGTGAGAGTGAGCGTGTGAACGCCCTGACAGCCCAACGGAAAGGCATGGGCCGCTAGCTCATTCGCGGCGGCTCGGGTGGGGGCGATCACCAGGATTTCCGAGTGCTCGGGCTTTTGGGTCAGGAAGGCGGCAGCGCGCTGGAGAAGCGTGGCGTTGGAGCGGGAGTGCAGGAGCGCGCGCGGGAGCACACACAATTATATTTGGTCGCGACTGTTGACATCTATATCCATGAATGATATATCATGAGATGAACTATGGAACAGCCCGATTCGCCCCTGGCCCCGGCGGCTTTCCTCATCCTGTTCGCGCTGGCGACTGGGGAGAAGCACGGATACGCGATCATGCAGGAGGCGCGGAAGCTCTCCGACCAAAACGTGCATTTGGGGCCCGCGACGTTATACACCACCATTCAGCGTTTGCTCGATTCGGACCGGATTCGCGAGACGCCGGGGCCGAAGGATGGCGATAGCCGGCGCAAGTATTATCGGCTGACGGGTGCCGGGAAGACTGCGTTAAACGCCGAGCTGGCGCGGATGGAGGCGATGGTCAAGAAGTCGAAGGCCATGCGGCTGCGGCTGGGAGAGTCGGCGTCATGAACGAACTTCTGCTTGGCAGCGCGCGGCTCTATCAGAAGCTCCTGCTTCTTTATCCGGCGGAATTGCGCCGGGATTTTGGCGCGGAAATGGTCCTGGCATTTGCCGACGATATGGAAGCAGCATGGGGGGACGCGCGTATCGCCGGAGTTTTGCAGATCTGGTGGTACGCGCTGCGCGAGATTGTAACGGTGGCGTTGCCGGCGCAAACTTCCAATCCGTGCGTGCTGGTGCCGGCTTTGTCGTTCGGACTGGCTGCATTGACCCAGGGCACGGAACTAGCGCTGTCCCTGCGCAATGTCACGTTCCTGGATTACTCTGTGCTGTTCGACGAGATCCGATTCGTGGTTCTTTTGCCGAGCGTCGCCAACGCCTGTGTGGCGTTCGTGGTTACGCGCTTTTACGCTTCAACCTCGATCACTTCGCTTCGATTGGAATAATTCCGTGCTCGAAATTCGCAATCTCACCAAGCGGTTTCGAGGGGCGCCCGTGGTGGATGACGTAAGTTTTGCGGTGCGGCCCGGCGAGATCACGGGCTACCTTGGCCCGAACGGCTCTGGCAAATCCACCACGGTGAAAATCTTAACCGGCCTTTTGCACCCCAGTTCCGGGCACATCTTCTATCAGGGACGGAACGTCTACGATGACCCGATCGGCTTTCGGCAGCGGCTGGGTTATGTGCCTGAAGAGCCCAATTTGTACGGCTACCTGACGGGGCTGGAGTATCTGCAACTGGCCGGCGGCCTGCGCGCGATTCCCGAGGATCGCGTGAATGAGCGGGCGAATCAGCTTCTGGAGCTGCTGTACCTGGAAGATGCTCGCTGGGTTCCAATATCGAACTATTCGAAAGGAATGAAGCAGCGCGTGCTGATCGCGGCGGCGCTCCTGCACGACCCCGACGTTCTGATTTTCGACGAAGCGCAATCGGGACTCGATATCATGAATAGCCTTTTGTTCCGGCATCTACTGCGCGAACTGGCGGCGCGCGGCAAAGCGGTCCTGTACATTTCGCATGTGCTGGAGCTGGTGGAAAAAGTCTGCGACCACATTGTGGTGATCCACAAGGGGCGCATTGTGGCGGACGATTCGGTGGGCGGGCTGAGAACTCTGATGCAGCGGCCAAACCTGGAGGGGATCTTCATGCAGTTGGTTCAGGAAGACGATCTGGAGTCGCGAGCGCGCGAGATTCTGTCCGTGATGATGCGCTGAAGATTCCGGAACATGCGGTCTCCCTTTCAACTGGTGCTGAAGCTGTTTCGAGATCGTTTTCTGGAAAACGACAGTGTATCGCCGGGCGGCGGATTTCAGACGAACATTTATCAGCTGCTGGGGATTCTCGCGACCATCGGGGGGGTCGTCGTCATTTACGGAGTGCCGGCATTTCTGACGTTTGCGCTGCGGCCCGTAACACCGCGAACGGAAGGAACGCTGCGGAGCTTTCAGTTGTTCTTTGCCGCGTACTCGTTCGGGATCGCTGGTTTTGCAGCCATCTTCCATTGGGATATGCTCTTCCCGGACCGGCGCGATTTCTTGATCCTGGCGCCGTTTCCGATCCGGCTGCGCGAAATCGTGGGCGCGAAATTCATGGCGCTGATTGCATTTTTGTTGATGCTCGCAGTGGCGCTCAACGCTGCTCCCGACGGCGCTGTGGCCGCGATGGGCGGCGTCCGGCTGGGTGCCGCTCAGCTTGCCGTCACGGCAGGGGCATCCATATTCGCTTTCCTGGCGGTGATAGCAGGGCAGGGGATTCTGATCAGCGTGACATCCCCCAGAATTTTCCGCCGCATTTCGCCTTGGATCCAGATGCTCGGGATGAGCGCGATGGTGATGACGGTTCTGGGGTTCCCGGTGTACTCGGCGATGTTCCAGCGCGCCCTTGCGCAGAAACAAATTTGGCTCTATCTGTTTCCGCCGGCCTGGTTCAGCGGGCTGTACGAATTGGTGCTGGGAGGGCAGAATGGATTCCTGGCGTCGCTCGGGATGCTGGCGATCAAAATGACGGCGCTCGCGATCGTGGCGATCCTGGCCACCTGGGGACTTGGTTTCCGGCGTCACTTCCGACGCACACTGGAAGCGGATGATGCCGCTCACCGGCCACATGCGTGGCGCGTTCCGAAGTGGCTGGTGCGATCGGAAGAGGAGCGCGCACTTTTCGGATTTGCCGGGAAAATACTGGCGCGCAGCCAGAAGCATCAATTTTTCCTGGCCACGTATCTCAGTGTTGGGGCCGCCGTTGCGTTGTTCTTCGGCGTTGCGGTGCGCGATGGAAAGGTCGCACTGTCGCCCGATGGCGAGCGCTCAGTTGCTTTCGTCCTGGGTTTCTTTGTCATTTCCGGATTCCGTGCGGCGTTCCAGTTTCCCTCGGAATTGGCGTCCAATTGGATCTTTCGCCTCACCGAGGCGCGCTGGACGGAAGTGTCGCGCAGCGCGACCAGAAAGCTGGTTCTCGCGATCAGCCTGGGTCCGTTGCTGATATTCGCGCTGCCCTTGGAGATGGCGGCGTTAGAGATGGGAGGCTGGAATTGGCCGATTGTGCTGGAGCATTCCGCGGTTCAGCTTCTTGGCGCGGCGCTTCTGGTGGAGCTGCTGTTTTGGAATTTCGATAAGGTGCCGTTCACCTGCTCCTATTTCCCCGGAACAACCAGCCTGGCACTGCTCATTGTGTTGTACGTTTACGGGATCACTGGCTACAGCTTTCACATGGCCGACGTGGAGAGCGCCATGGAACGGCACTGGGCAGGCGCTGTCCTTTTTTTTGCCGCGGCGATCAGCGCGCTGATCTGGAGCTGGCGCCGTCATCCCATGGCGGACGGGGTGCGCTTCGATGGCAGCGAGCCGGTGATTCGAACATTGGAACTGAACTGAGGACGGCCGCTTCAGATCCCTCCGGGAGTTGGAGCGCTTCTGCCTGGCGGAGCAGGCTTGGAGAAGAAACAGCCGTCAACGCATGAAACAGATTGACCTCAGATGTCCAGTGAGGTTTAGACCGCGGTCTGCGCCAGGATCTGTTCCAAGATGCCGCTGGTGGAGTAGCCGGGTTCGAGTGGCAGGGCGAGCACCTGGCCGCCGGCGGCTTCCACCTCTTCGCGTCCGGCGATGAAATGCGCCCAGTCGGCGCCTTTTATCAGGATGTCGGGGAGCACGGCGGCGATCAATTCGCGCGGGGTGTCCTCGTCGAAGAACGTGACCGCGTCCACGGCAGCAAGGGCCGCGGCGAGCTCGGCGCGCTGGTCTTGCGAAATCAGCGGGCGCGTGGGACCTTTCAACCGCTGCACGCTCGCATCGGTGTTCAAGGCAAGGATCAGTATGTCGCCGAGCGATCGCGCGGCTTCCAGCAAGCGGATATGGCCGGGATGCAAGATGTCGTAGCATCCGTTGGTAAAGACCACCTTTTTGCCGGCGCGCGACCACTCGGTGCGGATCGCGATTAGTTGTTCACGCGTGTAGATTTGGCCCAAGGGCCCATTCTATCGCGAGACGAAGCTAAAATTCGCCGTGCAGAATCTGGGCAAAATTTGCGACGTCGAGCGTACCCAATCCGGCTGCGGGATTGTAGCCGTTGCTTCCTTTATAGAACCAATTGTCGCCATAGGCGATGGCGTTCAAGGGAGCGCTCGAGCCGCGGTAGGCTTGGCCGGTGAGCGCCAGAAGGTAAAGCGAAGTGTTCAGCGATCCGACGCGCCGGCCCAAGTACTGGCCAAGCAATGCCGTGACGCCGTTCAATTGCGGGGCAACGAAACTGGTGCCTCCGTAAAACGGTTGCAGGCCAAAACCAGTCACGCTGGAGGTGTAGTAGATTACGTAGCCGGTTTCCGGATCGGCATTGAAGGAGACGTCCGGGACATTGCGGCCGGGATAGAACGCCGGAAGGGCGTACAAAAGTCCATAGCCCTGGAGGTAGAAATTCTGGTTCGGCTGGCTGGGCTGGACGCCCGGAATGAGAATCTGGGAGAGCGGGACGGGGAACATAATACTCACCCCTCCACCGCTGCCAGCAGGGAAGATTCCGCAGGCGATGGGGGTGAGGCCCAGAGTTTTGCACAAGCCCTCCAGATAGTCCCAGCCCCACACGCTCTCGTGTTGGATGTTGACGTCGTAGTAGGGTGGGGTGCAGGCCGCATTCAGGCAATATTCCTGGAGACCCGGCAGCGTGGTGCCACCGGCGGCGGTCATCAGAGTATCGCTCGCCGGATAATCCACGCTCAGGGTCAGACTGCAACTGCCCACCACCGAGGCCGAGTAGGGGCCGAAGCAGCCCAGATCGTTATTCACATCGTAGGCGCCACCGTCTCCGGAAGCAGCCGCCGCGGCTTGTCCCTGGATGGACGCGCGCAGCAGAAGCTCATGAATGGCCTGCGTAGCGCCTACGGTTCGCCCGGTCAGCGGGTCGGTGACCGGGGAGTTCTCAACATTGTTGAGCCACTCCCAACTGCCGCAACTGATGGAAAGCGTATCGGCCGAGTTGGAGTCAACCGCTTTGGCAAACAGATCGACGAAGCCCTGGTTGGTATTGGGGGCCTGGTAGACAATGACTTTGGCTCCGGGCGCGATTCCACCGGACTGCTCGACATCCAGAGTGGTTTCGATGGAGCCGGATGCATCGCTGGGCGCGCCGGGCCCGCCATCGATATTGACGATGGTGATGCGGTTTTGGGCGACCTTGAGGCCCACCGCCTGCCAGTACGCGTAGGCATCGCTCGGGGTGAAAGCGGCCAACGTCATGATGCCAATCGTGCTGCCGCTGCCGGTCAATCCACGTTTATAAAGCGGCTGGACGTCGTACCGGCTGGCGAAATCGGCGACTGTCAAGAATCCGATCGGATTGCCGGAGTTCGCCGCCGGCGTGGCCGCTCGGGGAACGGTGATCACCGGGGGAGCGGACAGGTAGCGCGGATGCAGCGCGGGGCCGTTGTCGAGGCCGACTATAGCCGCCACGGGCAGGGAAATCTCGGGGGGAACCGTGGCGGGGCTGAGCGGGGCGTGATAGGTGTAGGCGGCGATTTTGTCGTGCGCGGGAACCACATAACTGTGCAGGCTCACCGAGAAGGCCCGCTCGATATCAGCCGGCAGACCTGTCACCTGGAGCGTGGTGGCGGTGATTTTTTCGGCCCGGAGCCCGTACGTGGCAAGAGCCGCAATGGCTTTCGCAATCTCTGCGCCGGTGGGTGCGAAGCGCGCCGCGAATTCTTGAGCGCTGAGGAAGCGGTGGAACTGCGGATCGCCTGGCGTGTAAAGCGCCTGCTGCAACGCTTCGGCCTCGCTGAGCCGGGGCAAACCAAGCGCGATGGTCATCGAAATGGGGGTTTGGGCGGCGAGCGCGGTCAATGGGCCGCGATCAACTGCGGTGGGCGTGGCTGCGTTTGCCGAGGCTACCAGCAGGCAGAGGACAGCCAAATTGCGAGAAAAACGGAATGCGGTCAATGGATCCTCCTTTTGGAATGCAGTACTCCTATCGAAGTGGAACTTCCATTGAGCCGGGGCGCGCCGTACTGAGTACGTCCCCGCGCGGACCCGGTTCAGAAAGATGACGGCAGATTATTACCGTCTTAACTTTGTTCAGCGATGTTAACCGAATTTAAATTGGCGGGCAAGCGCTAATTCGCACAGCGCTAACTTGCACGGTGCTAATTGGCAACGGTGTCGCGGCGTGCGAGGCCAATGGAAGCTTACTTAAGGATTGCCGATTCGGCGCGGACGGATTCAGACTCGGCCCACGTTTGGAAAACCTGGATGATGGAAAGCAGCTTTTCGGGATCGCCCTGGCCGCGGAAGCAGTTGCGAGTTATTTCGCAGAGCAACCAATCGGTCTTGGAGTGCTCGCGAGTGACGGGTGGCATGGCGCGGTTTTCGAGCGGCGTGCCGTCCAGATCGATGGTGACCATCCAGCCGGGAGTGTCGAGCGATTCGATGGTGACACCGTGCGAGTGTTCCCAGCGTCCGTTGGAGTGGCGTTGATACCAGGCTTGCAAGAAATCGAGAGGGTGCATGGAGGGGCAACGAAGGGCCTGGGGCTCTGTATCTGTTTTATGTGGTAAGCGGGCGGGAGGCAAGAGTCGGGAGTACTAAGGGAGTTGGGGTGGTTCGGACTTCCGATAACGGATATTATGTAAAGTGGTCTTGGACCGGCGATCCTTCAAAAAGTAACTTTCGTCCGGCGGCTTGTCCGTGGGACAATCAAATTATGGATAATGTAACATTTGAAACGCAGGACCTGCGTGTGCGCATTGAGGACAAGATTGCGCGCATCGATCAGCGCAAACTCAGTGGCGAGACTTGGAAAGAGATCGATCAGAGCGCGTTACCGATTCCAGAACAGTGGTTTAGCAGTCCGATCCGAACGTCTCCTCTGAAGGTTGCGCTGTTGGCTTTTGAACGTGAAAATCCGGGCGATATGACGTTGAGGATTGCTCTGCGATCCTAAGGATTCCAAAAGCGCCGGACAAACGGCGGGTGTTGGGAGGGATTCTGCGGGCGGGATTCCATGAAGAGAGGCCGCGCTAGCGCGCAGCCCCTCAGTTTGTTTAATCGACTACCAGCGGTTATTACCGCGGCCACGGCCGCCGCCACCACCGC
The DNA here is from genome assembly GCA_963755895.1 of uncultured Alphaproteobacteria bacterium. GTDB lineage: Bacteria > Pseudomonadota > Alphaproteobacteria > Rhizobiales > Xanthobacteraceae > Bradyrhizobium. The sequence continues at coordinate 44,799 of CAVWMD010000008.1, read as the reverse complement.
CTCCGAAGCTTCGTTCCGTTTTCGGACGGGCTTCGTTGACGTTCAGGGCTCGGCCATCGAGTTCCCTTCCGTTGAGTTCAGCGATCGCACGATCGGCTTCCGAGTTAGCACTCATCTCGACAAATCCGAATCCACGGGGTTGCCCGGTATCCCGGTCCGTGATGATGTTGACGCGCTCCACAGTTCCGTACGCCTCGAACAGAGACCTGACCGCAGCTTCGGTAGCTCCGAAGTTGAGGTTTCCTACAAATATGTTCTTCATGCTTTTTCCTTTAGCTTTTGCAAATGGGGTTAATCGGGCAGGATCGGACGAGGGCGGTTGGACCGGACTAATGCGAAGATGCCAAAATAGTTGACCACTCAACTGTAGCACGGACCTCGCCCGCGCGCCGTGGCTATTGGTACGTGACCGGCCCGATGTCGAACCCGTCGGCAAACTGGGTGGATGCGTAGTCCGTGCCTGGCGCGCTGAACGCCGGGCCGATGTAAACTTGCGCGACGTCCAGCGAGCCTTGCGGGTTGCCCGAGTTCGAGTAGGTGTGCGGCAGCGCGGACAGCACCGCGGCGGGAACCGTGTAAGTACCCGCCGTCGCATCGGCCCAACACGTGAACTGCGCACCCACTCCGAGCGAGACCTGCGATTGGCCGATGATCTGGAGCAGCGCGCCCGCGTAGCCGTTGGTCCAGGTGATGGTCAGCGGCTGGCTACGGTTGATGGTGGCGGGGACCGCGGGGCGATTGGTCCAGTTCAATTTTGCGGGAAGCGTGATGGTACCGGTGAATCGCGCCCGACGTCCTTGCCTCCGGCGCCGGTGAAGGTGTAGTTGCCCGGCTGCAGCACGGTGCCGTCGTTGATCAATCCAGGAGCGCTCGCGGAACCGGCGGGCGAAAACGCGATCGAGTAGGTTCCGGTGGAAGAATTCAGCAAGTCGTACGGTCCAATGGGACCGCTTAGTGTGACTTTGCCGGCGTGACTTTGCCGGCGTCTAATCCGGTGGGAGCAACGGCTCGTCACGCTGCTGGGAAATTGTATGACCTCGCAGGTGTTCGCCGCCGGAATCTGCACTGGCTGATTCAAATCCGCCAGCGGGATATTTCCAAAGTAAGCGCCGGCGGCGTCACCTTGATAATCGATTTTCGCGGTATAGGCGTGGATGCGGCTCAAGCTGAGGCTTCCGACGCGCAAGCTTCCATTCTTCTGGGCGGTCTGAAGGATGCTGGGATCGTACCCACCCGGATCGCTGCAGGCGGTGCCGGATTGCGCGATCGATATCGTAATGAAATTGCTGACCACGCCTCCATCGACGATGTACACGGGCACGGCACAGCCGGAGACGCCTGCGGGCACCGAGATCTCTATCTGATCTAATGCCGTACAGCAGCCCGACCGGCCGGCGTACATCACTTGCGCCTGCTGGGTGCCAACGAAGACCTGAAGGTCCAGATTCGGAATGGGGCCGGGCAATGGGCCCGCGGCTTCGTTCCCCGCTACCGCTCCCAGGCCGGTGCCCCAGATGTCCACCAGATCGCCCGGATTCGCCGAGGCGTTCTGCGCATTCACGACGTTGGTGATGGCGTTGGTAAACACTCCGGCGCCGTTGCCGCCCTGGTTCACCGCAAAGACGCCGAAATCGTGGGCCGCCACGGTGATGTTGAGAGGCGCGCTGTTGACGCCGTTGTAAGTCGCCAGCATGGTCCCGCTTCCCACCGGCGTGCTGGAAGGCAACACGGCGGCTACTTGCGTCGCCGTCGTATAAAGCATGATGCAGGGAACGGTAGTTCCACCGACTGTGACGCTGATGGATGTTCCAGCGAGCTGCGCCGGCAGCGGGAAGGCGCTCGATTGGGCCAGTTTAGATGATCCAATTCCCTTCCCGAACGCAATAAAGATGCCGCCTTGCGCGAGGTTTCCATTGGGAAGACTCGCGTTCAAATAGCTGGCGGAATTCACCGCCGCGCTCAGCGTCACCTGCGCTTCCAAGCCTTGCGCACAATTCAATAGAAGTGCCGCCAGCGGCACGAAAATCCACTTCATTGCTTTCCTCCACCCCCGAGGTTCAAGTAGGGAATGAGGCTAGCGTAAGCTTACTTTCAAAAATACTTGCGAGATCTTGGCCGCTTTATCTGCGGATGCCTTGCGGAGTGGCGCGGACGGCGCGTTCGAAGGCCCAGCCGCGAATGTGGTTGATCTGTTCCTTCATGGTCCGCGACAGCGGGACGGTCTTGACGGCGATGTTGATGAGATCCTGCTCGGTCAGCGCGCGGTCGGCCAGCCGCGCCCGGGTGATGGCCGAGACCACGCATTGCTCGATTTCGGCGCCAGTCCAGCCGACGGTGAATTGCGTGAGTTGATCCACGCGGAAGGCCGTCTCATCGACGCCGCGGCGCTTCAGGTGGATCTTGAAGATCTCCATCTGCTCATCTTCGCTGGGCAGGTCGACGAAAAACACTTCGTCGAAACGGCCCTTGCGGATCATTTCGGCGGGCAGCAGATCGATGCGGTTGGCGGTGGCGGCGACGAACAGGCCGCGGGTCTTTTCCTGCATCCAGGTGAGGAAGAAGGCGAAGATGCGGCCCTGTTCCCCGCCGGAATCGGTAGACGTGATGCCCATTTCGATTTCGTCGAACCACAGCACGGCGGGCGCCATGTCTTCCATCATCTTGCAGGCGGCGACGAAAGCGCCTTCCGGTTTTCCATGGCGTCCGGAGAAGATTTCGATCATGTCCACGCGGTACAGCGGCAATTGAAACTGCGAGGCGATGGCCTTCACACAGAGGCTCTTGCCGCATCCGGGGATACCCATCATGAGCAGACCCTTGGGCACGATTTCGGCGTCCAGGCTGTCGCGCATTTCGAAAAGCTTGCTGCGCTCCACCAGCCAGGTCTTTAATCCTTCCAGGCCGCCGACATCGCCCAGATTGGTGCCATCGGCAATGAACTCGATGACGCCGCTGCGATTGACCAGCAGCTTTTTCTCTACGAGCAGCGCCGGCAACGATTCAGTGCCGAGCCGGCGTCCGCTTGCAACCGCGCGCCGCAGTGCGTAGCGCGCTTCATCGATGGTCAGGCCCACCAGTGCGCGCGCCATCTGCTGCAGTGTTTCTTCGCTGGTGCCGGGTGTTTCTGCGCGCAGGAAATCCGCCAGCTCGATCACGTCCGGCGGGCGCAGCTCGATAAACAAGATGCTGCGCTCCACTTCCTCGGGAACAAAGCGAACCGGCGATGAGATGACGACGAACTTGTGACGATCCAGGCAGCTTTCATACACGTCGCGCAGGCGCCGCCGGATTTCCGACGATTCGCGCAGCGGCTCATGAAAGTCCTTCAGGTGAAAGATGGCCGAGCCTTGGTGGGCAATGATAAAGTCGAGCACCGCGCGCGGAGCCTGGGATTCGGCCGCGGCCGGCTCTTCGCCCTCGCGATGCAGCCCTTCGGTGAGGCTCCAGGTCCAGACCGGCACGGGTGTTGCAGCGCGCAGGTTCTGGCTGACTTCATTTAATATCCGGGCGACGCGCTGCTCTTCGGAGGATTGAATATACGTCAGCGGACGGCCCGATTCGAAGGTTTCTCGAACGGTTTTGGAGGCGCGGCTTTCCACGGTTTGGGTGGGTGAACCGTTGACAGTCATCTTTATTAAGACGATACCATCGGGGAAAAAGACGGGCCATGGCTGTCCCAGCGCACGCACATAGTGCTATCTTCGTTTTCTTGGCCCCCGTACTGGAAGGTATTCGCGTCCTCGACCTCAGCAGCATTGTGGCCGGCCCTACCGCCAGCATGATTCTGTCAGACCTGGGCGCCGACATTATCAAAGTAGAACGCATCCAGGGCGGCGAAGATGGCCGCGCGATGGGCCCGCATCGCGGCGAATGGGGCGCTTATTTTGTGGCGCTCAACCGAGGTAAGCGATCCATCACGGTGGATCTCGCCAAGCCTGAAGGACGCGAGACGGTGCTCCGCCTGGCATCCACTTGCGATGTCTTTCTTGAAAACTTTCGCGGCGGAAAAGCGGCAGCCTTGGGACTGGATGAGGCGGCCATTCGCGCCCGCAAGCCCGAGATCATCTACGCCTCGCTGTCCGCTTATGGCCCCGGCGGGCCGGATTACACCAAACCCGGCTACGATGCGGTTCTGCAAGCGCGCACCGGCATCATGAGCGTCACCGGCACCGGCGAAGGGCATCCGATGCGCACCGGCGTTTCCATCCTGGATGTGACCACTGGCACCTGGATGGCGCTGGGTATTCTGGCCGCGCTGCTGGAGCGCCAGCGTTCGGGGAAAGGCCAGCGCGTGGACGCGTCGCTTTTTCAAACCGGCCTTCTGTTCATGGCTTATCATCTGGTTTACCGGCAATTCGCCGGCGTGGATCCGCAGCCGCAGGGCGCGCGGCACAAGGCCTTCGCTCCCTATGGCTCACTGCCGACCGCCAGCGGAAAAATTATGATCGGAATTTCCAGCGACGCTCAGTTTCGCCGGCTGTGCGCGGCGCTGGGCCACGAGGAATGGGCGGCCGATGCGCGATTTCGCACTAATCCGGACCGAGTGGCCAACGTTGATGAGTTGGAGAATCTCATCGGGACAGTGCTGCGCACGCAATCTACGCCGCACTGGGTGGCGCTCTTCAATCGGTGCGATATCGCGAACGACGCGATCCAAAACCCCAGCCAGGTGCTGGAAGATCCGCAGGCCGCCGCGCTTCACTTGTTCACCGAAATCGGGTTGACGGGCGCGCAATCCTTTGTGCTGCCGCGCTTGCCGATCGGCCTTTCGCTCACTCCGCCGGCTCCGCAGGGTCCGCCGCCGGGCATCGGACAGCACGGCCGCTCCATCCTGCACGAAGCGCGGCTCAGCGATGCGGAGATAGACGCGCTCGTAAAATCGGGTGTGGTGGGAGAACGGACATGAAGGTGCTCACCGAAGAACAGGAGCTGATCCTGAAGACCGTCCGGCAGTTTGTGGACAAGGAAGTGATTCCGGTGGCATCCGCCATGGAACATCGCGACGAATATCCGCACGCGCTGGTGGCCCAGATGAAAGAAATGGGGCTGTTCGGCTTGAACATCCCAGAGGAATATGGCGGCTCCGGCGTGGACAGCACGACGTTTGCGATGATTTTCGAGGAAATTTCGCGCGGATGGCTGGGCCTGGCGGGCGTGATTGGAAGCAATTCGGTCATGTGCGACGTGGTGGCGCGCTTCGGCACCGAAGAACAGAAGCGCCGCTTTCTGCCCGGGATGGCGACGGGAGAAAAACGCGGGGGCATCTGCCTGACAGAATCCAACGCTGGCACGGATCTGCAAAACATCAGCACCACGGCCACGCGTAACGGCGACGTGTATCGCATCAATGGTTCGAAGATGTGGATCACCAATGCGCGGCACGGCAACACGTTTCTGCTTCTGGCGAAAACCGATCCCGCCGCGCAGCCGGCCCATCGAGGCATGAGCGCTTTCGTGATCGAAAAGGGCGCGCCGGGGATGAACGTGAGCCGCGATATCGAAAAGCTGGGGTACAAGGGCGTGGAAACGTGCGAGCTGCATTTCGCCGACTTCCCTGTTCCGGCTGAAAATCTCATTGGCGGCACGGAGGGGCAAGGCTTCAAACAAGTGATGACGGGCCTGGAAGCCGAGCGCCTGAACGTTGCCGCGCGCGGCCTGGGCATCGCCCGCGCTGCATTCGAAGAAGCCATCCGCTACGCGCAGCGCCGCACCACTTTCGGCAAGCCGATCGCCGAACACCAGACCATCCAGAACAAGCTGGCCGATATGGCGACGCACATCGAAGCGTCGCGGCTGCTGATTTACTCGGCGTGCGAAAAGCGCGACCGCGGCGAGCGTTGCGATCTGGAAGCCGGCATGGCCAAGCTGTTCGCCACTGAAACCGCCGCCGAGGTGTCGTTTGAAGCGATGCGCATCCTGGGCGCCAATGGCTACTCGAAGGATTTTCCGGTGGAGCGCTACTATCGCGACGCGCCGCTGGTGGTGATCGGCGGCGGCACCAATGAATTGCAGCGGCTGATCATCGCGCGCAATTTGCTGAAGAAGTATAAGGCGGATGCCTAGCCATGGAATTCGGACGCTATTACGAAGATTTCGAAGTCGGCGCCGTCTACAAACACTGGCCCGGCCGCACGATTTCCGAGTACGACAATACCCTTTTCGCGTTGATGTCGATGAACCAGAACCCGCTGTTCATCGACGAAAATTATGCGCGCACCCAGCCGCTGGGACGCCGACCGGTGCTGGATACACTCATTTTCAGCCTGACGGTGGGGATGAGCGTGTCCGACACCAGCGGCAAAACGATCGCCAATCTCGGCTACGACAGCGTGGTTTTCGAGCGGCCCATGTTTCCGGGCGATTCGCTGTATGCTGAGTCTGAGGTTTTGGAAATGCGGGAATCGGCCAGCAAACCGGACCGCGGCATCGTGGCCATTGAAACGCGCGGTTTCAACCAGAACCAGGAGCGCGTCATCGTACTGCGCCGCAAATATCTGACACCGAAAAGAGGCACCTCGTGAAAGAATACACGCGCGAGTTAGTGGAGTTTCTTCATCCGCTTTCAGCCGCCGGTTTGCCCTCCGAAGTACTCGATCGCGCGCGCTACTTCCTGCTCGATTATCTGGCGTGCGCCATTCGAGGCTCGCGGGAGGAATCGTCGGCCGCGGTGCAGCGGATGGTCCGGCGCATGGGTGCGAATGGATGCGCCACCGTGATCGGCACTCGAATTCGCAGTATTCCGGGTCTCGCGGCGCTGGCGAATGGCGCAGCCGAGCATGCCATCGAAATGGACGATACGCATAGCGGCGGGTCCATTCATTTGGGCGCTACCATGTTTTCCGCGGCGCTTGCACTGGCCGAGACGATGCCCGATACTTCGTCCGATGTCTTCTTCGCCGCGGTGGTGGCCGGGTACGAAGCCGCGGCCCGCATCGCGATGGCGGTACAGCCCCAGGAACATTACGCGCTCGGTTTTCATATGACGCCCACCTGCGGCGTCTTCGGCGCAGCGATTACATCGGCGAAATTGCTCGGGCTTACTGCTGGCCAAACTCTTGCTGCCGTCGGGATCGCGGGAAGCATGGCCGCCGGGTCGATGGAGTTTTTGGCCGATGGCGCATGGACCAAGCGAATCCATCCGGGGCTCGCGGCTCAAAACGGCATTCACGCAGCGCTGCTGGCGGCGGAGGGCTTCACTGGGCCCCTTCGAATACTTGAAGGCCGTGACGGTTTTTTGCACGGGTACTCTCGAAGCTCGGTTCCCAATCGCCTGACAGACGGCCTGGGCGAATCTTTCGCAATCCTGCACACGGCGGTCAAACCGCACGCCTGCTGCCGCTACATGCAGGGACCCATCGATGCCGTTCTCGCGATCATGCGCGAGCAGAAACTTGACGCCAGCCAGATTGGCCGCATCGAAGTCGCCGTGCTGGAAGCGGGCTGGGGGATTGTCGCCGAACCGCGCGCGAAGAAATACAATCCCGAGTCCGTGGTCGACATGCAGTTCTCGATGCCCTTCGGCGCGGCTGTTGCAGCTATCGATGGCGCCGCGGGCCTGAATCAATTCACAGTTGAAAAAGCGCGCTCGCCAAAAATCCGCGAGCTGATCGGTAAGGTGGCACTGGTGAAAGATCCGCGCATCGAAGGCACCTTCCCGCAGGAATGGCCGGCGCTTGTGACCATCGAACTGGAAGATGGCCAGCGTTTCGAGAAGTTCGTCCGTTATCCCAAGGGCGATCCGGAAAACCCGCTTACGTGGGAGGAAATGACCTCGAAATTTCGCACGCTGGCCGGCGCGGTGCTTTCGCCGGAGCACTGCGACACGGTGATCTCCGAAGTTCTCGCCGATGGCAAGCCCGCGACACTGCCCGCGTTGTGTGCCTAGTTACTACCGGCGCTTCGCAGCCAATTTATTACGGCCCTTCGCGGCCAATTGATCCTAAAAACTAACCAGCCACGCGCACCAGGACCTTGCCCATCGGCCCTTCGGCCAGGCGCGCGAATGCCTGCTTTACTTCTTCAAATCCGAAAACATGATCCACAACCGGCTTCTGGCCCATCGCGCTCAGCCTGGCTGTGATCTCTTTCCAAGCCGCCTGCGCCTGTGGGGCGCTAAAATCCGACACCGCGACGCCCCCGATCCGGTTGCGCTTGAAAAAAAGCGACGCGGTATTGAAATTCGGGACTTCGCCGGCGCTCCGGCCCACCACGCTGATGCGTCCGCCATAGCCGAGTGTCGCGAGCACCTGGTTGAACAGCGCTCCGCCCACGTTGTCGACCACGATGTCCACTTTCTTGGGCGCGATGGCCGCCATGACGGCTTTTCGCAGGTTGGGATCGCCGGGGTTAAACACGTGGTCCGCGCCCATGGCGCTCAGCTTCGCGCCTTTTTCGGCGCTGCGCGATAACGCCACCACCGTCAATCCCATCGATTTGCCAAGCTGCACCGACGCCGTGCCTACGCCGCCGGAAGCGCCGGTCACCAGCAGCAGCGATCCGGCGGGAGGCGGGGCAGGCGGGTCACTCCATTGTGTGAGTGCCTGCCACGCGGTCAAATAAACCAGAGGAGCACCGGCAGTCTCTTCCAAGGACCATCCAGCGGGCGGCGGCGCGACGCTTGCAGCCGAAACCACCACTTTCTCTGCCAGCGTCCCCCACAGATCCACGCCGCAATCGCAGCGCAGAATACCGGCCGTGTCGCCCACCTTCACGTTCGAGACGCCCGCGCCGACGGCGATCACTTCGCCCACACCGTCACGTCCCAAAATGTGTGGCAGTGGAGGTTTGGCGGGATACATCGCCTGGGCCAGGAATGCGTCCGCTGGGTTCAGCGCCGCAAATCGCAGGCGGAGTAAAACGTGGTTGGGACCGGCCTCGGGATCGGGCACCTCGCCCAATCGCAAATTCTCGACGCCGTTGAAGGAATCCAGGAGCCATGCACGCATTCCCGTATTTTCGCGCACTCCGGCTCAGGATTCCTGGAATATTTGAATTCTACTTGTCGCCCTTGTCTTACTTGTCGCCCTTATCTGGCGGCGCGCCCTTCTCGCCCGGCGCTCCGGTTCCAGGAGATCCGATGAACAGCTTCCTGCCGTCAGGGTAAGTGATGTTGCTGCCATTGGCGCGGTTGGACTGATCTTTGGCCTGCCAGCCTTCCACTACGATCTCGGTCCCCGGCGGCAGCGAGCTCTTGTTGAACCCGCGGCGCAGCAGCCCGTTGGGCGCGCCGGCCTCGATCATCCAACTGGTGACCGTGCCATCCGGATTCTTCACATCCAGGTGAATCCAGGCGTGGGGATTGATCCACTCCATCTTGGTGACGGTGCCCTTCAACACCAGCGGCTTGTTCACATCGAACTCCGCCGCGAAGGCATGATGCGCCCACATGGGCGCCACGCCGAGCAGCAGACCCAGGCTCGCGGCGGCAATCACAAGTTTGTTTCTCATAGTGCAGTTTGTCTCCTGATTTCCCTTCCCCGACCTATTTAGCGGGTTCTCCGGCGGCCTTCTTCGCGTCTTCCATCCGAGCAATGCTCAGCATATTATGCATGGCCATGTTGCCTTCGTGGCAAGCGTATTCGAAAAGCTTGTATCCCGGCTCATGCGTAATCGGGAACGCGACCGTCCACGGGGCGGTATAGGTCTTGGGATCATCCACGGTGAGCCGGTAGTCGATAACGTTGGGAGCCACGCGCGTGAAACGCTCGGTCAGTTTCATGTCTTCGCTATAGGGAGGGCCCCCATCGCCGTTAACGCCGACTGCCATCCGGTCGCCCAGCAAATTGGTGGTTTCCACCACCAGCGTCTTGCCTTCCCAGTGCCCCACCGCGTCGCCCATGTAAGAGCGAATGTTGGAGCTCACATGCGGACGGCCGTCGGTTGGAATAAGCCGGACATCGTGCACCATCTCGTAGCGAATCGCCACGTATCCCGGGGTCTGCACGATCTCCAGCCCGTTGCCGTAAATCACCGGCAATATCGAACCGGCCACGCCGCGAGTAATGCAGCGGTCATAGTAGCTCCAATTGGTGTAGGAAGCCGGAATGGGATCGCGCCGCAGCTTCATCTTGGCGGCCAGATTGGCTTGCGCTTCCGGCGTCAGCGGAGGAATCCGGCCATCGGGCGGATCCACGACCTGGGAAGTCTGAGTCGATGCGCGGCGGGCAAACTCTCCCCAATGCCCGGGAACCGGCGCGGCGTCTACTCCACGGCCGAATCGGCCAGGGGGCGGAGCCGGCGCTGCTTCACCCTTCTCTTTTGCCTCCAACTCCTTTACGGCCGGCGAATGATTCGCGCCACCGGTGTCGATGAATTCCTCGGACCGCTCCACGTTCTTTTCGCGGTCCTTCAGCTCGTCCTCCGTCAGCGTGGCCCGCGTCCCGAACTTCTTGGGCCGCTCGAACGGTACGCCCCAGGTATCGTCGCTGGTCCAGGTTCCTTGAAGATCCGGGGTGCCCCAGGGCGTTTTGGGGGCAACGAAGGAGCCGCCGGCCCTGGAAGCGGACTTGGCAGCCGGCTCCGTATCGGGTTTGGCCGCTACGGACGAGCTCTGGGCAGCCAGGGGCGCGACGGCAATCATTGCCGCCACCAGCGCACCGGTGCTCGCGATCAGGAAAGTTCGCTGATTCATGGAAATCTCCTTCTTATTGGGGCGATTTCATCGCCCCCGAGGTTACTTCGCCTGATCTTCAGCCTTGGGCTTTCGGACCAGGTCGCCATACAGCAACTGCTCGGTAAACTCCACGCACTTGAACTCCAGCAGCCGGGCGTTCTTCTCGCGCCGCCGGTACAAAATCACGTTGACCTTCCAGGGCCGCGTGAATGTGGCGGGATCTTCGATGGTGGCCTCGTAGTCGATCGTGTTGGGGTCCATCATTTTGTACCGCTCCACCACGTGCAGGCTGTCGCTGGCAAAATCGCCGGCGCGATCGAACCAGGCGTTTCCATTGAATCCGGTGACATCCACCACCAGCGTGTCCTTCTCCCAATGCCCGTTGGATGTCCCCATCCAGGTGTCGGTGGCGGCCTCTTCCGGCTTGCCCATATTGATCAGGCGGTTGGTAGTGGCATATTCATAAGCGATCAGGATATTGTTCTGCGATTGAATGATCTGGAACGGAAACGGCAGGTAGGTGGCGCGGGGAACGCCCGGCATATAGCATTTTACTTCCGGATCGTCCTTAAAACGGTTCGCGAAGTTTTTGTTCTTTTGCTCCAGGGCCGCGGGTTTATAGGGGATTTCGCCGCCTTCCACGATGGCTTGGCCGGGAGGGATGGCGCCGATAGCGCCCAGTTGATAAAACGGGCCGGCAGCCGCGCTGTGATCTTCGATATCCCAGTCCGGAGTGCCCATCGTTTCCCAGATACCGCTCAAATCCGGCTTGCCGTCCTTCATGCGGGGGATGCGGGTGGTTTGGGCGAAGGCGGGAATCGTCAAGAGAAAGGCAACGCCGCAAGTTGCCGCGAAAAAGAGTGAGGGTTTCATACTAAAGGAATTCCGCCAATCAGCATATCACTAGCGATACCCACTTTTGTCGCGAGCAATGTTCAATTCTTTCGTTCGCCAATTCTGCGTGCCGCGCGCTGTGCCGGGCTTGACACCAGAACGAAATGCTTCCATAATAGAACTATTGCAGAAACGAAGTACATTGGAGCAGCAGTCCGGCCGATTGCTGGGTTATCTGGACGCGCTGTTTCGGCGCCTGGTTCTGCCGCGTCAGGCTGCCGAAGAGCCGAGTCTCGATTGTTCCCGCGAAGAAATCCGCGCGCTGATTCTGCTGCGTACCAGCGGCCGCACCATCATGAGCGATTTCGCGGGGGAACTGGGAGTTCCGTTGAGCACCGCGACGCACACCATTGACCGGCTGGTGGCGAAAGGCCTGGTGACGCGGATGCGATCCGAACTGGACCGGCGCGTGGTGCTGGTGGAAATGAGCGAAGCCGGCAAGGCGTTTCAGACCGCCCTGCGAGCCCGCCACCAGACCATGGCGCGCAGCTGGCTGACCCCGCTGAGTCCAGCCGAGCGTGAAACATTTCTCAAACTGATGGAGAAAATTACTCAAGGGGCGTCGTTAGAGTCCCGGCCGGAAACCGGCGCCGCGGCACATCGCGCTTCCCCAGGAGCCACAGCATGATTCAAGTGCGCAATCTAGTGAAAGCCTACGGCGATTTTGTCGCCGTCAAGGACATTTCGTTCGACGTGGAAGAAGGCGAAATCTTCGCTTTTCTCGGCCCCAACGGCGCGGGCAAAACCACCACCATCAAGATGCTCACCACGCTGCTCAAGCCCACCAGCGGCTCGGTTCGGCTGGACGGGCTGGACCCGAGCGTGCAACAGAACGAAGCCCGCAAACGTTTCGGCATCGTGTTCCAGGATCCCAGCCTGGATGACGAACTCACCGCCTACGAAAACATGGATTTTCACGGCGTGCTGTACCACGTGCCGCGCAAGCTGCGCGCTGAACGCATCGAATTGCTGCTGAAGCTGTTCGAACTGTGGGATCGCCGCAACGATCCGGTGAAGCAATTCTCCGGCGGCATGAAGCGGCGCCTGGAAATCGCCCGCGGCCTGCTGCACACGCCCAAAATCATTTTCCTGGACGAGCCGACGCTGGGCCTGGATCCGCAAACCCGCAACCAGCTCTGGACGCATGTCAAAAAGCTGAACGAGGAGGAGCGTGTCACCGTGTTCCTGACCACGCATTACATGGAAGAGGCCGACCGCGTGGCGCATCGCATCGCCATCATCGATCACGGCAAAATCGTGGCGCAGGGAACTGCCGCAGCAGCTCAAGGAACAGACCGGCGCCGAGACGCTGGAACAGCCTTCCTCGCGCTGACCGGATCCACCATTCGCGAGGAAGAAGCCAGCTCCGTCGATCAGATGCGCAACATGGCTCGCATGTTCCGGGGGAGCCGGCCGATGAGCGCCATCTATATTCTCTGGCTGCGCGCGGTGAAGCGCTACGTGCGGTCGAAGCCGCGCATGATCGCCTCGCTCGGCCAGCCGCTGCTGTTTCTGATCGCGCTGGGCTTCGGCTTCGGACCGATTTTCAAAAGGCCGGCCAGGGCAACTACATTCAATTTCTGGCGCCCGGCGTGATCGCCATGACCATCCTGTTCACCGCGATTTTCTCCGGCATCGAATTGATTTGGGACCGCCAATTCGGCTTTTTGAAAGAAACGCTGGTCGCGCCGGTGCCGCGAATTCTGATCATGATCGGCCGAACGCTGGGAGGCGCCACCGTGGCGCATGATCCAGGGCGTGATCGTGGTGGTGATCTGTCTCGTGGCCGGCTTTCGCGTCACCAACTTTCAGCAGGTTGCCCATCGCCATTCTGGTCATGATTCTGATCGCCGTCATGTTCACCGCGCTCGGCACCGCTATCGCGTCGGTGCTGTCGGATTTTCAGGGCTTTCAGCTCATCATGAACTTCCTGGTGATGCCGATCTTCTTCCTGTCCGGCGCATCTGTTCCCGTCTGACGAATCTGCCGAAGATACTGGACGTGATCGCCAGCATCGATCCGCTTTCCTACGGCGTGGACGGTCTCCGCAGCGCCTTGGTGGACATTGCTCACTTCGGCCTCCCGCTGGATCTGGCGGTGCTTTCGATTCTTCACCGCCGCCCTGCTCGGAACGGGCAGCTACTTATTTTCGAGGATTCAGCTCTGAACAAAATTGTTGACAGTAGCGACGCGGCGATTGCTGGCATTCCCGACGGCGCCACCATCATGCTGGGCGGCTTCGGCCTGGCCGGCATGCCGGAGAATTTGATTCGCGCCCTGGTACGAAGAAAAGTCACAGGGCTGCACACCATCAGCAACAATCTGGGCGTGGATGGAGTCGGGTTCCGGGGTGATGCTGGAGGCGGGCATGATTGCTTCGCACCTGGGCAGCTACGCGGGCGAGAACAAGCTGCTGGAATCGCTGGTATTGGCCGGCAAGCTGAAGCTGACGCTGATCCCGCAAGGCACTCTGGCCGAGCGGATTCGCGCGGGCGGCGCGGGCATCCCCGCATTTTATACGCCAGCCGGCGTGGGGACGGTGGTGGCCGACGGCAAGGAACTGCGCGAATTCGACGGGCGCAGCTACCTGCTGGAGCGCGCGCTCACCGCCGATTTCGCGCTGGTGAAAGCCTGGCGCGGCGACCGCTTGGGAAATCTGGTTTATCGAAAGACCGCTCAGAATTTCAATCCCATGATGGCCGCGGCGGCGAAAATCACCATCGCCGAAGTTGAGGAACTGGTGGAACCAGGCGCCATCGATCCCGATGCATGTTCGAACGCCGGGAATTTACGTCCAGCGAATTGTGCAGGGCGAACACTACGACAAGAAAATCGAGCGGCGAACGGTGAGGGCCCATGGACCCGCGTGAACGCATCGCGCGACGCGTCGCGCAGGAGCTTCGGGACGGCTACTACGTCAATCTAGGAATCGGCATTCCGACAATGGTCGCCAATTATGTTCCGGCGGGCATGGAAGTGATTCTGCAGTCGGAAAACGGCATGCTCGGCGTCGGTCCTTATCCATCCCCTGGCCAGGAAGATTGCGACCTGATCAACGCGGGCAAGGAGACTGTCACGGAACTTCCAGGCTGCGCCTACTTTTCGAGCGCGGAATCGTTCGCCATGATCCGCGGCGGCCACATCAACCTCAGCATCCTGGGCGCGATGGAAGTGGATCGCGAAGGAAACCTCGCCAACTGGATGGTCCCTGGCAAAATGGTCAAGGGCATGGGCGGCGCCATGGATCTGGTGGCTAGCGCGCGCCGGGTGATCGTGGCCATGGAACACGCCACTAAAACAGGAGCGCCCAAAATTGTCGAGAAGTGCACGCTGCCGCTGACCGGACTTCGAGTGGTGGAGACGATCATCACCGAACTTGCGGTGATTCGCGTCACTCCGGAGGGACTGGTGCTGGAAGAACTCACGCCCGGCGTAACAGCCGAGCAGGTCCAGAAACTTACTGGCCCGAAGCTGATCGTGCGCTGCTAGCCGGCTTGGGCAGCTTCGCTTTTCCATCTAGCGCGTAGACCACCAATCGCGACGGCTGGCCCTTGGAATCCATGGGCGCGGAGCCGAAAGGATTGATTGTGTTCGGAGGGCTGCCTGCCATCGCGATGTATTGCTTGCCATCGATCATGAAAGTTATCGGAGGGCCGAGCAGCGAGAGGCCGGTCGCAGCGTTCAGAAGCTGCTCGCCATTGTCGGCGCGATAGGCGATGAGGCGCGAGTTGACGCTCACGAAAACCAGATCGGCGGAGGAAAGCGTTCCGCCCTGGTTGAAGCCGGCTGAGATTCCGCGCCAGCGTTCCTTCTGCGCGATCGGGTCCCACGCCACCAGAATGTTGCCGTGCCCTTGCGGGCCGATGGATGGCAGAACGAATCCAGGCGGCGGCGCGGGCGACGCGTCGTTCGCTTCGGCGTGAGCGCCGGTGGCCGGCGTAGGCGCGCGCTTGAACGAATTGCCCATGTTGAATTCGCCCTTGCCCGTCGCGCCCAGTTCGGTGGACTTGGGGACGAACTTGGGATCGTTCACCCAGAACACCCCTGCGCCGATAGTGCTCGGAATGTACACTAGGCCTGACGTCGGATTGTAAGACCAGGGCGGCCAGACGTGACCGCCGCCGGCTCCCGGCATCACGTTCACTCCGTCGTCGCCATAGCGCGCTTCCGGATTGATCACCGGGCGGCCGGTCTTCAAGTTCACGCCCGAGGCCCAGTTCACGGTGACCCATGGATCGGCCGCGAGCAGTTCGCCGGTCAAGCGATCCAGCACATAGAAGAATCCATCCTTCGGCGCGTGCATCACCACTTTGCGCAGCTTGCCGTTCATCGGAAGATCGAGCAGCATGAGATCCGCGATGGAATCCAGATCCCAAACGTCGCCGGGGACTTCCTGGTAATACCAGACCAGCTTGCCGGTAGCTCCGCGCACGGCGAGGATGCAATCGGTGAACAGATCATCGCCTTTGCCGCGCGCCTGTTCGGTCCAAGGGCCTGGCTGGCCGGTGCCGACGTACACGATATCGGCATCGGGATCATAGGCCATGCCGCCCCACACGGGCCCGCCGCCGCCCAGTTTCCACCAATCGCCGCTCCAGGTTTTGGCGGCTTCGGCCAGCTCCGGCTGCTCGAAGGGTTTGGAAGGATCGCCGGGGACGGTATAAAACTTCCAGGCGATCTTGCCGGTTTCGGCGTCCACCGCCGCGAAAAATCCGCGCACGGCATATTCGCCGCCGGCCGCTCCGATAATCACCTTGCCGCCTTTGATGACGCGCGGCGCCATGGTGAAGCTGTAGGGACGGTCACTGGGAGCGACGCGCGTTTCCCAAACAATTCGTCCGGTTTTTGTATCGAGGGCGCGCATGCGGCCGTCGATCACCGGCGCGATCACGATGTCCTTATACAGCGCGATGCCGCGATTCACCACGCCGCAGCAGATGCGCGATTGCCAGACCTCCTGATTCACTTCCGGATCGGACCGCCACAGCTCCTTGCCGCTGCGCGCGTCCACTGCGTAGACCACGCTCCAGGGCGCGATGCTGTAGATGACGCCGTCATGTACGAGCGGTGTGGCTTCCTGGTGGGTCTGGGGACGGCCGGGCGCGGAGGGAATATCGGCGTACCACGCCAGGCCCAGGCGGCTGACGTTGCTCGCGTTGATTTGATCGAGCGGGCTATAGCGCTGCTCGGACCAATCGCCGTTGTAGCTGATCCAATCCTGGCCGGTTCGTCCGGCGTTTTTGAGCGTAGCGTCGTCAATCGAGTGCGAGGACTGGGCCGGGGCGATCGCAGCAGAGAGCAGCGCCGCGGCGAATAGTGTCAATGAACGAACGTGCATTGTTTTAGTGGCCCGCATCTAGTGGCCGGAAACGCCGCCCCAGAACGAATGCAGATGATAAAAGGCAGCTGGCCCGATCATCTCCACGCGCCGGATTTTGCCGTTTTCGATCAGAAACGCTTCGGTCACAAGAATGCTGGAGGGACTTTTGAAGAACGGAAATTTGTAAGGACGTCCGTCGGAAAGAACGCCCGAGCTCACGGTGCCTTGATCGAACACAACGTGCGCCCAAACCACGCCGCGCTCGGCATCCACCAGCGGATATCGGCGGTCATGAATGGCCTGGACCACGAAATAATAGCCCAGCTTGAATTGCGACATGCAGTCCAGAGCGAAGCCGTTGATGGCATCCTTGGGCTCGTTGGGAGGCCGCGGAACGTTGGTGGTGTGGGATCCGTTTTCGATGCGGTCGCAATCGTTGGTGAATGGATACGTGCCGGTGCCGTTGACGCCTTTGCCGTCGTTCTTCTCCAGGCCGCTGAAGTAGGCGTCGGCGATGGAAATCATTTCCGGGCGCGAAAGCCGCTCGGCAGGCGGGATCGACTTGAACCACATGTCTTCCGGTTTGTAGCCGGGCTTATCCAAGGTCGCGATATTCGCCGGGCCGCCGCCGCCCTGGCGGAAATAAATGCTTTCGATTTCGCTGATGCGGCCGAGCTGGACGCGCAGGCGAAGACTCATCAGCAGCGGCGCGCCGGCTTCGTGCATGGTGCCCATGAAGGCCACTTGACCGGCTTCCGGATCGGCGAAGATGTGCTTGTAGTTGCCGACGCCCTGCACGGTTTTCCAGAAGCCGTCGCCCAATTCCATGGGCTGATCCTGCTCGGTGTACTTGACGTCGGCCGAGAGCGGCAGACGCTTGGGATCGTGCGCGACCAACGCCGCGAGGTATTGATCGACCACGCCTTCCAGACACGCGCGATCGCAATTGAGCGGGATGGGCCCGGTGGACGCGTTCGCGTGGGAAGCCAGCATGAACGCGGCGGCCGCAATCGCGCCGAAGACGACAAGTGTAGAGCGCATGGAACTTGGTTCTCCTGAATCGAAATCTATCCCTGCGATTCTATCGCTAAACGCCTACTTCAGCAGGTCGGCCACCTTTGCCACCCCGGCCTTGGCGCAAGCGTCGTCCTGCTCTTGATTCGATCCGGCGCTACCGACGCCACCGATGATCTCTTTGCCCACTTGAATGGGGACGCCTCCGCCCAGAGCGAGGATGTCGGCGACGTTGCGCTGCGGTGCGAGCGACGGATCGCTGGCGGTGCGCTTCTGAAATTCGAGCGTGGTGCTGCGGAACATCCGGGCGGTGAAGGCTTTTCGCCGGGCCATTTCGGCCACTTGTGGGGCCGTCTGCTCATCGCGCAGCAGAACCATCACCTGGCCGGCACGGTCCACCACGACGGCGGCGGTATGAAAACCTTTCGCTCTGCATTCGCCGATGGTGGCTTCGGCGATGGTCTTCGCCATATCGAGCGATAAGTTGCGCTGCATCACCAGACCTTGTGCGGTCGCGCTGCCGGCGAGGGTTGTTCCGACAGCGCTCAGCAGCAAGAATTTCAGAAACGCAAAGGGCGCGGCGCGCACCACGAAACGGGCCAGGAACTGCTTCGCGCCGCGCTCCGTTTTGCGTGTGTTCCTTAAAAGAGACGACATGACACCTCCAGTCAGCCGCCAATTATACTCACAGGTGAAATTCGGCACGCTCGGCGGGTGTTGCGGAACAAAGCTGGACACGGGCGCGTTACACGATATTCGGAGGCATCCATGAAGCGAGAATTGGCTCTAAAGATTGTATTGGCGGTGGTAGGCTTGCTCTTTTTGGCGTTAACTTATCCATTGATCGTGTTCGTGCGGCAAGAGCCCGCGTTATCGATGATGTTCAGCCTCTACGTCACGCTGGGCGTTTTCTTGCTTCTCGCGATCCGCAATCCAGCCGCGAATCGCAGCCTGATCGCGTTTGCCGCCTGGTCCAGCTTCGCTCATGCCGCCGTGATGGGCACTCAGGCATTGCTTCACATGGTTTCCCGGGGAGAACTGGTAGGTGTAGCGATTCTCATTGTGATCGGCGTGGTATTACTCGCGCTCGCGCCGGCGAACATCGGATCGGACATGAGAGCGCCTATCCCTGTGTCCGCGGTAAGACCGTAGGGATCTCACCAGTGGAAATTCTGCTACGCTCGTCTTGATGCGTCACCGGATCGGTTTCGCGTGTGCACTGGCCGGAAGTGTGGGCCTGGCATAGCAAGATGCTGAACGAGTAGATGCAAAAAGGGTATCGAGCCGCAGCTCATCGGCCAAAGCCGGCGAGAGATTGGCGACCGTAGCGCCGACGAACGGCGAGCGGCCCTTGATCACGACCTCCTCGAGCGGCGTGTCCGGCAGGCTCTCCAGGCGACCTGCACGGTCGTCGCCTTGCCTTGCCGGACCAGGCCGACCTGCGCGGCGCCGCCGAGCGGCTTGGTGGCGAAGCGATAGTCGAAGGCGTTCGGATCATCGACCAGCGCGCCGTCGACGCTGACGATGAGATCGCCGGTCTTGATGCCGGCGCGCGCCGCCGGGACTGCCGGCGGCGACGCTCGCGACCAGCGCGCCGCTCGGCCGCGTCAGGCCGAGGCTTTCGGCGATCTCCGGCGTCACGTCCTGCAGCTTGGCGCCGAGCCACGGCCGCTTGACCGCGGCGCTGCCGCCCTGCGCCGAGGCGACGACGACGCGAACCATGTTGGCCGGAATGGCAAAGCCGATGCCCTGCGAGCCGCCGGAGCGCGAATAGATCGCCGAATTGATGCCGACGAGGCGGCCGTTGATATCGACCAGCGCGCCGCCGGAATTGCCGGGATTGATGGCGGCGTCGGTCTGGATGAAGAACTGATAGTCGCTGATGCCGACCTGGGTGCGCGCCACCGCCGAGACGATGCCGTGGGTGACGGTCTGGCCGACGCCGAACGGATCGCCGATCGCCAGCACCACGTCGCCGACCTGCAGCGCGTCGGAATCGGCGAATTCGAGAGTCGGAAAGCGCTCCTTGCGCGCCCTTGATGCGCAGCACGGCGAGATCGCTGCGCTGATCCTTCAGCACGATATCGGCGTCGAATTCGCGCTTGTCGGAGAGCGCGACCTTCACTTCGCTGGCGCCCTCGATCACATGATAGTTGGTGACGATGAGGCCCGACGGATCGACGATGACGCCGGAGCCGAGCGAGCGCTCGACCTGTTCGCGCGGCATGCCGCCGCCGAAAAACTGGCGGAAGAACGGATCGGCCATGAACGGATTGTGGTTCTCGACGACATGCGTGGCATAGACATTGACCACCGCCGGCGCCACGCGCTTCACCACCGGCGCGAAGGAAAGCTGAGCTGGCCTGGCGAGCTCGGCACCTGCGTCCTGGCACGCGCGCTGCGGCGCCCGAAAGCGAACGGCGGACCATATAGCGAAGCAAGCCGACGGCGATGCCGAGATGGCCGAGATCGGCAGACGCAGCATGAGAAAGTCCCGAATTCAATGCGCCCAGATATAGGCATCCGACCGAGGCCTTAGAAGGGCGCGCGAACGCGCACTCGGAGCCCGCTCACTTACGCCGCGGCGGGCGCCGTCTTCTTCGGCCGCGCCTGACCGGGCCGGAATCCTTGCCCTTGGCTTCGACGTCGCGGTCGACGAATTCGATCACCGCGACCGGCGCGGAATCGCCGTAGCGGAAGCCGGCCTTCAGGACGCGGGTATAGCCGCCGTTGCGGTCCTTGTAGCGCGGGCCGATCACGTCGAACAGCTTCTTGACCATGGCGAGGTCGCGCATCTGCGCGATCGCCTGCCGGCGCGCATGCAGGCCGCCGCGCTTGCCGAGCGTGACGAGCTTCTCGACGACCGGACGCAGATCCTTCGCCTTGGGCAGCGTCGTGACGATCTGCTCGTGCTTGATCAGCGACGCGGCCAGATTCGCCAGCATCGCACGGCGATGATCCGAGCGCCGGTTGAATTTGCGGTGAGTCTTGCCGTGACGCATCGTCGTTCCTGCCGTTCACTGTCATGCCGGCGTTACGGCGTCACGCCTACGGCGATCAATCGCTGGCCGGGACAACCCGGCCATGCCGCTCTCAGTAATGATCTTCGAAGCGCTTGGCCAGTTCTTCGATATTTTCCGGCGGCCAGCCGGGCACTTCCATGCCGAGATGCAGGCCCATCTGCACCAGCACTTCCTTGATCTCGTTGAGCGACTTGCGGCCGAAATTCGGCGTGCGCAGCATCTCGGCTTCGGTCTTCTGCACCAGGTCGCCGATATAGACGATGTTGTCGTTCTTCAGGCAGTTGGCCGAGCGCACCGACAGTTCGAGCTCGTCGACCTTCTTGAGGAAGGCCGGATTGAAGGCGAGATCGGGGATCGCCTCGTGCGTGGTTTCGCGCTTGCGGCTCCTCGAAATTCACGAACACGTTGAGCTGATCCTGCAGGATGCGCGCGGCATAAGCGAGCGCGTCCTCGGGGGTCACGGCGCCGTTGGTCTCGATCGTCAGCGTCAGCTTGTCGTAGTCGAGGATCTGGCCTTCGCGGGTGTTCTCGACCTTGTAGGAGACCTTGCGCACCGGCGAATAGAGGCTGTCGACCGGGATAAGCCCGATCGGCGCGTCCTCCGGGCGGTTGCGCTCGGCCGGCACGTAGCCCTTGCCGGTATTGACGGTGAATTCCATGCGGATCTCGGCGCCCTCGTCGAGCGTGCACAGCACGAGATCGGGATTGAGCACGACGACGTCGCCGACGGTCTGAATGTCGCTGGCGGTGACCGTGCCGGGGCCCTGCTTCTTCACCACCATGCGCTTGGGGCCGTCGCCCTGCATCTTGATGGCGATGTCCTTGATGTTGAGCACGATGTCGGTCACGTCCTCGCGCACGCCGGCGATCGAGGAGAATTCGTGCAGCACGCCGTCGATATGCACCGACTGGACCGCGGCGCCTTGCAGCGACGACAACAGAATGCGGCGCAGCGCGTTGCCGAGCGTCACGCCGAAGCCGCGTTCGAGCGGCTCGGCGATCACGGTCGCCGAACGCCGCGTATCGGCGACCGGCGCTGACCTGCAGCTTGTTGGGCCTGATCAGTTCCTGCCAATTCTTCTGGATTGTCACGTTATCACCCATCGCGTTGCGCGGCGCGATCGTCTCGCGCGCCCCACTCCGCTCCGTGGGGCCAAAATCGAGCGGCGGCAGATGTTCCACTTGTTCCATCAACCGGATGTCCTATACGCGCCGCCGCTTGCGCGGACGGCAACCATTGTGCGGGATCGGCGTCACGTCGCGGATCGACGTGATCGTGAAGCCGGCGGCCTGCAGCGAGCGCAGCGCCGATTCACGGCCCGAACCGGGGCCGGCGACTTCGACCTCGAGCGTGCGCATGCCGTGCTCTTGCGCCTTCTTGGCGGCGTCTTCGGCGGCAACCTGCGCCGCATAAGGCGTCGACTTGCGCGAGCCCTTGAAACCCATGGTGCCCGACGACGACCAGGCAATGGTATTGCCTTGCACGTCGGTGATCGTGATCATGGTGTTGTTGAACGACGCGTTGACGTGCGCGACGCCCGAGGCGATGTTCTTGCGTTCGCGTCGGCGGACGCGCGTAGCTTCCTTACCCATTCTGAACCCTTTCGCGGATCGGAACCGGCCGCTCCGGCGCCGTCATTACCAGTCGTCTGTTCCGACGCGCTATTTCTTCTTGCCGGCAATCGGCCTTGGCCGGGCCCTTGCGGGTCCGGGCATTGGTATGGGTGCGCTGGCCGCGCACCGGCAGGCCGCGGCGATGACGCAGGCCGCGGTAGCAGCCGAGATCCATCAGCCGCTTGATGTTCATCGACACTTCGCGCCGCAGATCGCCCTCGACCATGTAGTCGCGGTCGATCACCTCGCGCAGCTGCAGCACTTCCTGGTCGGTCAATTGCGACACCCGGCGCGATTCGGGGATCGACACCTTGTCCAGGATCTCCTTGGCCTTGGCGCCGCCGATGCCATAGATGTATTGCAGCGCAATCACGATGCGCTTGTTGGTCGGTAGGTTGACACCGGCGATACGAGCCAAGTCAGTTACTCCTTGCGGCGACCCGCCAACGGACCCCGTGGGCTCAGGCCGCTCTCCATCGGTTCCAATGTCACCTGAGAAGGCCACAAACGTAAAAAGCCAGCGCCTGCCTGCCATTGCGGCTTGGCATCGCTGCTAAATCTCCGACTGGATATTGGTGGCTTATTAATGGATTCCCCGCGCTTTCGTCAACCTCGGCTAGCGATTTCGTGTACAAACTCGCTTACCGGCGGCGAGGTTTCCCGCCTTTGCGCTTTACTGAGCGTCTGTTTTGCAGTTCCCGGCCGTTTGCGGGCCGTCGAACCCGTGCGTGGACTTTTTTCCTATAGTCTTGCGCCGCGGGCGCGCGATCGGCGCCGACTTTACGAGCTTACTCTGCGCTTTTTTTGTTGCCATCGCGCTTCGGCCGCCCGATCGCCGATCGGCTCGGACGGCAAAGCGTTGTCGATCGCGGCGGTGACGTCGGCGATCGGCGCCATGCCGTTGACCGTGCGCAGCACGCCCTGTGCCGGTAATAGGCGATCAGCGGCGCGGTCTGCTCGCGGTAGGCCGCGAGCCGGTTGCGCAGCACGTCCGGATTGTCGTCGTCGCGCAGCGCCTCGCCGCGCGCCTTCATTTCCGCGATCCGGCTTTCGATCCGCCGAAGCAGGGCGTCCTCGTCGACCCGCAGTTCGATCACCGCGTCGAGCGCGAGACCGCTTGGCTCGCCAGCATGCGGTCGAGCGCCTCGGCCTGCGGCACGGTGCGCGGAAAACCGTCGAGAATGAAACCCTTGCGCGCATCGGGCTGCTCGATGCGCTGGGCGACGATGCCGACCACGACCTCGATCGGGCACCAGTCCGCCGCTCGCCATGATCTCTTTGGCCTGCAGGCCGATCGGCGTGCCGGCTTTTACGGCCGCACGCAGCATGTCACCGGTCGAGAGCTGAACTATTCCGTATTTGGCGACGAGACGCAGCGCCTGCGTTCCTTTGCCAGCCCCCGGCGGGCCGAGCAGGATCAATCTCATCTCCGGCGTCCCCTCAGTTTCGATCTTTTTATCAGGCCTTCGTATTGGTGGGCCAGCAGGTAGCCCTGCACTTGCGCCACCGTATCCATGGTCACGCTGACCACGATCAGCAGCGACGTGCCGCCGAAATAGAACGGCACCGCCGCATAGGAAATCAGAATCTCCGGGAAACAGGCAAACGACCGCGAGATAAGCCGCGCCGATCACCGTGATCCGCGACAACACGTAATCGATGTACTCCGCGGTGCGTTCCCCGGGCCGGATGCCCGGGATGAAGCCGCCATGCTTCTTCAGATTATCGGCGGTCTCGGTCGGATTGAACACGATCGCCGTATAGAAGAAGGCGAAGAACACGATCAGCGCCGACATAGAGCAGAAGGAACAGCGGCCGCCCATGGGCGAGCTGCGTCGTGATGACGGTCAGCCAGCCCGGCCCCTGCCCGGCCGTGAAATTGGCGATGGTGGTCGGCAACAGCAGCAGCGACGAGGCAAAGATCGGCGGAATGACGCCCGAGGTATTGAGCTTGAGCGGCAGATGCGAGGACTGGCCCTCGAACATGCGGTTGCCGACCTGGCGCTTGGGATATTGGATCAACAGCCGGCGCTGCGCGCGCTCCATGAACACGATGAAAGTGATGACGGCGACCACCATCACCAGCACGATGAGAATGAGCCCGGTCGACAGCGCGCCCTGGCGGCCGAGTTCGAGCGTGCCGGCAATGGCCGACGGCAATTGCGCGACGATGCCCGACATGATGATCAGCGAGGTGCCGTTGCCGATGCCGCGCTGGGTGATCTGCTCGCCGAGCCACATCAGGAACATGGTGCCGCCGGTGAGCGTGATCACCGTCGAGATGCGGAAGAACAGCCCGGGATCGCTGACCACCGTTGCCCGCGCCTTCAAGGCCGACGGCGATGCCGTAAGCCTGGAACGCCGCCAGCACCACCGTCAGATAGCGGGTATACTGGTTGATCATCTTGCGGCCCTGCTCACCCTCTTTCTTGAGCTGTTCGAGGGTGGGCGACACCGTCGTCATCAGCTGAATGATGATCGAGGCCGAAATGTAGGGCATGATGTTGAGCGCGAAGATCGCCATGCGGTGGATGCCGCCGCCGGCGAACATATTGAACATGCCCAAAATGCCGCCGGCCTGGGACTGGAAAATCTGGTCCCAGGCGTTCGGATCGATGCCAGGCAGCGGGATATAGGTGCCGAGCCGGTAGACCAAGAGCGCGCCGAGCGTGAACCAGATGCGCTTCTTCAGCTCTTCGGCTTTGGCCAGCGCGCCGAAATTGAGATTGGCTGCTAGTTGTTCTGCTGCCGAGACCATCCGCCGATGCTCCGTATGCCAAATCTCGGTGTGACCCGGCGTTTGCGACCGGCCCTATATAGGGATCAGGCCGCCTGCTCGCTCGCCTCCGGCTTGGGGGCAAGAATTTCGACCGTGCCGCCGGCCTTCTCTACCGCGGCGACTGCCGATTTCGACGCGCCATAGACCGACAACGCGACTTTCGCCTTGATTTCGCCCGCGCCAAGAAGCCGCACGCCATCCTTGGCGCGGCGCAGCAATCCGGCTTTGACCAGTGCCGCGGCATCGATCTTGCCGGCCGCATCGAGCAGGCCGGCGTCGATCGCCGCCTGGATGCGCCCGAGATTCACCTCGTTGAGCTTGAGCGCGAACATCGTGTTCTTGAAGCCGCGCTTGGGCAGCCGGCGATGCAGCGGCATCTGGCCGCCTTCGAAACCCTTGATGCGCACGCCGGAGCGCGCGGTCTGGCCCTTGCCGCCGCGGCCGCCGGTCTTGCCCTTGCCGGAGCCGATGCCGCGGCCGATGCGCTTTCGCGTCTTGCGGGCGCCGGCGCGGCCGGAAAGTTCGTGAAGTTTCATCGGCTATTTCTCCACCACTTCGACGAGATGGGCGACCTTGGCGATCATGCCGCGGGTTTGCGGCGTATCGACGAGCTCGGACACCCGGCCGATCTTGTTGAGCTTGAGACCGACCAGCGTCTCGCGCTGGCTGAAGTGACGGCGCGACGCACTGCCGGTTTGCCGGACTTTGACGGTCTTGCCCGAGTTCTTCTCGGCATTTTTGCCGGTATTCATCGCGTGCTCCTACTCAATCGGCCGGCTGTTCGGCGTCGACGTCGCGGCGGCGCGCCTGCAGCGTCGAAACCTTGACATTGCGGCGGGCGGCGACCGAGCGCGGCGAGTCCTGATGCTTGAGCGCATCGAAGGTCGCGCGCACGACATTGTACGGGTTCGACGTGCCGATCGACTTGGCGACCACGTCCTGCATGCCGAGCGTCTCGAACACGGCGCGCATCGGGCCGCCGGCGATGATCCCGGTGCCGGGAGGCGCGGCGCGCAAAAAAACCTTGCCGGCGCCGTGGCGGCCGGCGACGTCATGATGCAGCGTGCGGCCTTCGCGCAGCGGCACGCGCGTAAGCCCGCGCTTGGCCGCGTCGGTCGCCTTGCGGATCGCCTCCGGCACTTCGCGCGCCTTGCCGTGGCCGAAACCGACCCGGCCCTTTTGATCGCCGACAACGACGAGCGCGGCAAAGCCGAAACGGCGGCCGCCCTTCACCACCTTAGCGACGCGGTTGATGTGCACGAGCTTGTCGACGAACTCGCTGTCGCGGTCTTCTCTTCGCTCGCGGGGTTCACGTGCCATATCTGTGCGCCTTGTTATCGATCCAACTGTATTGCCGTTATCAGAAATTCAGCCCGCCCTCGCGGGCGGCCTCGGCCAGCGCCTTGACCCGCCCGTGATAGAGATAGCCGCCGCGGTCGAACATCACGTCCTTGACGCCCTTTTCCTGCGCGCGTTCGGCGATCAGCTTGCCGACCGCCTTGGCCGCATCGACGCTGGCGCCGGTCTTGAGGCCCTCGCGCGTCGTCTTCTCGATCGAAGACGCCGACACCAGCGTCACGCCCTGATCGTCGTCGATCACCTGCGCATAGATGTGCTTGGACGAGCGATAAACGGAAAGCCGCTTGCGCTCGCCCGCGGCACGGCGCAATGCGCCGCGCACGCGTGCCTTGCCGCCGCGAAATCCTGTCACTAAGCTTGGTCATCACGCGGCTCCGTTACTTCTTCTTGCCTTCCTTGCGGAAGATGCGTTCGCCGGCATATTTGATGCCCTTGCCTTTGTAGGGCTCCGGCGGCCGGTAATCGCGGATCTCGGCGGCGACCTGTCCGACCTTCTGACGGTCGCTGCCGGTAATCACGATCTCGACCGGACGCGGCGTGACGATCGTGATGCCTTCCGGGATCGGATAGACGATATCGTGGCTGTAGCCGAGCGCGATCTGCAGGTTCTTGCCCTGCACCGAGGCGCGATAGCCGACGCCGTTGATCTCGAGCCGCTGCTCGAAACCCTTGGTGACGCCGGCAATCAGATTGGCGATCAAGCGTGCGGGACGTGCCCCATTGCGAGCGCGCGCGCTTGGTTTCGCTGCGCGGATCGACCTTGATCTGGCCGCCCTCGAGCTTGACCTCGACGTCGTCGTGCAGCGCGACCTGAAGCGCGCCCTTCGGGCCTTTGACCTTCACGGTCTGGCCCTCGACATTGGCGGTGACCCCCGAGGGTACCGCGATTGCTTTTTTGCCGATACGAGACATCAGAACACCGTGCAGAGGATTTCGCCGCCGACATTGGCGTCGCGGGCGTCGTGGTCGGCCATGACGCCTTTCGGCGTCGAGACGATGGTGACGCCGAGGCCGTTGTTGATGCGCGGCATATTCTTGACCGAGGTATAGACGCGGCGGCCCGGCTTCGACACCCGCTCGATTTCGCGGATCACCGGCTCGCCGTCGAAATATTTCAGCTCGATCTCGATTTCCGAGTGGCCCTCGCGCTCGACCACGGCGTAGCCGCGGATATAGCCTTCGTTCTTGAGCACATCGAGCACGCTTTCGCGCAGCCGGGAATTCGGCGAGGTGACCTTCGACTTGTTACGCATCTGCGCATTGCGGATGCGGGACAGCAGATCGCCGATCGGATCGTTCATGGACATCGTTCGATCCTCCTTACCAGCTCGACTTCACCAGGCCCGGAATCAGCCCTTTGGAGCCAAGTTCGCGGAGCGCGATGCGCGACAGTTTGTGCTTGCGGTAGTAGCCGCGCGGCCGGCCCGTCAGCTCGCAGCGATTGCGGATGCGGGTCGCGGACGAATTGCGCGGCAATTCGGCAAGCTTAAGGGTGGCGGCAAAGCGCTCCTCGACCGGCTTCGACTTGTCGCTGACGATCTCCTTCAGCCGCGACCGCCGGCCGGCAAACTGACTTGGTCATCCGGCGGCGCCGGTTATTCTTCTCGATCGAACTCTTCTTCGCCATTTAGTGCTCCTCGCGTTTCCGCGTCTGAGGTTTTTTCGGCCTCACTGCCGGAACGGAAAATTAAACGCCGTCAACAAAGCGCGCGCCTCGTCGTCGTTGCGCGCGGTGGTGCACACCGTGATATCCATGCCCCAGATGTCGGCCGCCTTGTCGTAATCGATCTCCGGGAACACGATGTGCTCCTTGATGCCGAGCGAGTAGTTGCCGCGGCCGTCGAAGCTTTTCGGGTTCAGACCGCGGAAATCGCGGACCCGCGGCAGCGCGATATTGATGAGGCGGTCGAGAAACTCGTACATGCGCGCCTTGCGCAGCGTCACCTTGCAGCCGATCGCCTGGCCGTCGCGCAGCTTGTAGGTCGCGATCGATTTGCGCGCCTTGGTGACCACCGGCTTTTGCCCGGCGATCAGGGCGAGATCGGCGGCGGCGCCGTCGACCTTCTTGCGTGTCGGCGACGCCTTCGCCGATGCCCATATTGATGACGACCTTGTCGAGCGTCGGAATCTGGAAACGATTCTTGTAGCCGAACTGCTCGGCGAGCTTGCCGCGGATCGCCTCTTCGAATTGCACCTTGAGGCGCGCCGGCACGCGCGGCTCGGCGTCGCGCGGCTCAGCCGGTTTGCCGGCCTTGCCGTCAGCCGCGACCTTTTCGGCCCGCGCCTGCTTCGCCGCTTTCTTGTTGTCCTTCTCGGCCTTGACGGCCTGTTCGGTCGTCAGCGGCCGCGCGGACTTTTCCGGCTTCTTCGCTTGCTTATCGTCTTTATCAGCCATCGATCTCGACTCCGGAGCGCTTGGCGACGCGAACCTTCTTGCGCTCATCGCCCTTGCCGACGAATTTGAAGCCGACGCGGGTCGGCTTGCCGTCCTTGGGATCGGCCAGCGCCACGTTCGACAAATGGATCGGCGCCTCTTTGGAAATGATGCCGCCTTCCTGCGATGCGCTCTGGCGCTGATGGCGCTTGACCATGTTGACGCCGCGCACCAGGACGCGGCCGGCATCGCGGCGCATCTCGATAACCTCGCCGGTGCGACCCTTGTCGCGTCCCGTGATCACGATCACCGTGTCGCCTTTTTTAATCCTTGCCGCCATCACAGCACCTCGGGCGCGAGCGAGATGATCTTCATGTGGTTCTTGGCCCGCAGCTCGCGCGGCACCGGCCCGAAGATGCGGGTACCGACCGGCTCCATCTGCGGATTGATCAGCACCGCGGCGTTGCGGTCGAAGCGGATGACCGAACCGTCCGGCGCGCTTGATGTCCTTGGCGACGCGCACGATCACCGCCTTCATCACGTCGCCCTTCTTGACGCGGCCGCGCGGGATCGCCTCCTTCACCGAAACGACGATGACGTCGCCGATGGTGGCGTATTTGCGCTTGGAGCCGCCAAGCACCTTGATGCACATGACGCGACGCGCGCCGGAATTATCCGCCACGTCGAGATTGGTCTGCATCTGGATCATGGGTTACCCCGCTCATTCCATTCGGGTTGCATGACGCTCACGATGCCTTCTTCTTCTCGCCGCGCACCACCGCCCAGCGTTTGAGCTTGGAGATCGGGCCGATGCTCTTCGATCCACACGATGTCGCCGACCTTGAACTCGTTGTTCTCGTCGTGCGCGTAGTATTTCTTCGAACGGCGTACCGTCTTCTTGAACAACGGATGGGTGAAGCGGCGCTCGACGCTCACCACCAGTGTCTTCGCCTGCTTGTCGCTCACCACGACGCCCTGCAGGGTACGCTTCGGCATCTTGATCCTCTCAACTCTTCGCAGCGCCGGGGCGCTTGTTGCTGCGCGATGGTCTTCAGCCGCGCGATGTCGCGGCGGACCTCGCGCACGCGCGCGGTATTTTCCAGCTGCCCGCTGGCGCGCTGGAAGCGCAGGTTGAAGTGCTCCTTCTTTAGCTTGAGCACTTCGTCGTCGATCTGATCGATCGTCATCGCTCTGATATCTGCCGGCTTCATGATCACTACTCGCTGATCCGCTCGACGAAACGGGTCTTGATCGGCAATTTGGCGGCGGCGAGCGCCAGCGCCTCCTTGGCGACGTTGACGGGCACGCCGTCGATCTCGAACAGAATCCGGCCCGGCTTGACGCGGGCGACCCACAATTCCGGCGTGCCCTTGCCCGAGCCCATGCGCACTTCGAGCGGCTTCTTCGACACCGGCACGTCCGGGAAAACCCGGATCCAGACGCGGCCCGAGCGCTTCATGTGCCGGGTCAGCGCGCGCCGCGCCGCCTCGATCTGGCGCGCGGTGACGCGCTCCGGCTCGGTCGCCTTCAGGCCGAACTGGCCGAACGCAAGGTTCTGCGCACTGGTGGCGAGGCCGTGGATGCGGCCCTTGTGCGCCTTGCGGAATTTCGTTCGCTTCGGTTGCAGCATGGCTTTACGCCTCTATTCCCATCCGCTCGTTCACGCTGCGTCCCGCCGCGGCCGGCCGGCATCGCCTTCGGCCATCTTCTTGTCCTGCGCCATCGGGTCGTGCTCCATGATCTCGCCCTTGAAGATCCAGACCTTCACGCCGCAGGTGCCGTAGGTGGTGAACGCGGTGGCGACGCCGTAATCGACATCGGCGCGCAACGTGTGCAGCGGCACGCGGCCCTCGCGATACCATTCCATGCGGGCGATTTCGGCGCCGCCGAGCCGGCCCGAGCAATTGATGCGGATGCCGCCGGCGCCAAGGCGCATCGCCGATTGCACGGCGCGCTTCATGGCGCGGCGGAACGCGACGCGGCGCTCGAGCTGCTGCGCGATCGATTCGGCGACCAGCTGAGCGTCGAGTTCCGGTTTGCGGATTTCGACGATGTTGATGACGACATCGCTGTCGGTGAGCTCGGCAACCTTGCGGCGCAGCTTCTCGATGTCGGCGCCCTTCTTGCCGATGACGACGCCCGGCCGCGCCGAGTGGATGGTGACGCGGCACTTCTTGTGCGGACGCTCGATCACGATCTTCGAAACCGCGGCCTGCTTGAGCTCCTTCATCAGCGACTTGCGGATTTCCATGTCTTCGTGCAGCAGCGAGCCGTAGCTCGCCTTGCCGGCATACCAGCGCGAATCCCAGGTACGGTTGATGCCGAGACGAAGCCCGATCGGATTGACCTTCTGACCCATGGTGCTCTCCTGCGCCGTTCGCCCTTACGGCCTGCGCCTCGACTTCGCGCACCACGATGGTGAGGTGCGAGAACGGCTTGAAAATCGCGCCCACGCGGCCGCGCGCGCGCGGCGAGTGCCGCTTGATCACCAGCGCCTTGCCGACATGAGCCTCGGCGACGACGAGATCGTCGACGTCGAGGTCGTGATTGTTCTCCGCATTGGCGATCGCGGATTCCAGGCACTTGCGCACGTCGCGCGCGATGCGCTTGCGCGAGAATTCGAGATCGGCGAGCGCCGTCGCAACCTTCTTGCCGCGAATGAGCTGAGCGAGCAGATTGAGTTTCTGCGGGCTGACCCGCAACATGCGGGCGACCGCCATGGCCTCGTTGTCGGAGAGCGCGCGTTCGCGCTTTTTCTTGCTCATCGAACTTCTCCTCGCCTCACGAGCCGCCGGACGATGCGGCCGCTGCGTCGGCGCCGCCGCCACCACCGCCGCCGCTGCGCTTGGCCTTGCGATCCGACGTGTGGCCGTAGAACGAGCGCGTCGGCGCGAATTCACCGAATTTGTGGCCGACCATTTCCTCGGTGACGATCACCGGGATGTGCTTCTGGCCGTTATAGACGCCGAAGGTCAGGCCGACGAATTGCGGCAGGATGGTCGAACGCCGCGACCAGATACGGATCATCTCGTGACGCCCGGACGAGCGCGCAGCATCCGCCTTTTTCAGCAGATAACCGTCGACAAACGGACCCTTCCAGACCGAACGCGTCATGATCGCTCCTACTTCTGCTTCCGCGCGTGGCGGCTCGCCATGATGAACTTGGCGGTGCTCTTGTTCTTGCGCGTCTTCTTGCCCCTGGTCGGCTTGCCCCACGGCGTCACCGGATGCCGGCCGCCGCGCGTGCGCCCGCCGAGCGGATGATCGACCGGGTTCATGGTCTCGCCGCGAACGTGACCGCGCCGGCCCATCCAGCGCGTGCGGCCGGCCTTGCCGATCGAAATGTTCATGTTGTCGGGGTTCGACACCGCGCCGACGGTCGCGATGCAGCGGCCGTGCACGAGGCGCTGCTCGCCCGAATTGAGCCGCAAGATCACGTATTCGCCGTCGCGGCCGACGATCTGCGCATAGGTGCCGGCCGAGCGGGCGATCTGGCCGCCCTTGCCGATCTTGAGCTCGATATTGTGGACGATGGTGCCGACCGGAATATTGGCGATCGGCATCGCATTGCCCGGCTTCACGTCGACATGTTCGCCGGCGACGATGGTGTCGCCGGCCGAAAGCCGCTGCGGCGCCAGAATGTAAGCGAGCTCGCCGTCCTCGTATTTGATGAGCGCGATGAAGCCGGTGCGGTTCGGATCGTATTCGAGCCGCTCGACCTTGGCCGGCACGTCGAACTTGCGGCGCTTGAAGTCGATCTTGCGGTAGGCCTGCTTGTGACCGCCGCCGCGATAGCGGATGTGATGGAGCCGCCATTGTTGCGGCCGCCGCTCGAATTCTTGCCTTCGGTCAGCGCCTTGACCGGCTTGCCGGTATGCAGGCCGGTGCGATCGACCAGCACCAGCTGGCGCTGGCCTGGCGTGGTCGGATTATATGTCTTGAGTGCCATCGCCCGCTCCTTACAGCCCCGTGGTCACGTCGATCGGTCTGGCCCTCTTCGAGGGTCACGATCGCGCGCTTGGTGTCGGACTGGCGGCCGTAGCGGCCTTTGAAAACCTTCAATTTGCCGCGGCGGCGCAGCGTGTTCACGCTCTTGACCTTGACGTCGAACAGCTTCTCGACCGCTTCCTTGATCTGCGGCTTGGTCGCGGTCATGGCGACCTTGAACACGACCTTGTTGTGCTCGGACGCATTGGTCGCCTTCTCGGTGATGAGCGGCGCGACGATGACGTCGTAATGGCGCGGATCGGTGGTGGTCATTTGAATCGCGCCTCCAGTGCATCGACGGCGGCGCGGGTCAGCACGAGCTTATGCCGCCGCATGATGTCGTAGACATTGATGCCGACGACCGGCAGCACGTCGATATTCGGAATATTGCGCGCCGCGTTGCGCACACTCGGCCGCGACCTCGGCGCCGTCGATGAACAGCGCATTCGATCAGCCCGAGCTTGTCGAAATGCCCGCGCAACGCCTTGGTCTTGCCGTCCTTCACGCTCAGCGCGTCGATGACGATGATGCCGCCGTCCTTGGCCTTGGCCGAAAGCGCGTGCCGCAGCGCGAGCGCGCGCACTTTCTTCGGCAGGCCGATCTCGTGGCTGCGGGTATGCGGACCGAACGAGCGGCCGCCGCCGCGGAACAGATTGACGCGCGCCGAGCCGTGACGCGCCGAGCCGGTGCCCTTCTGCCGATACATCTTCTTGCCGGTGCGGTGGATATCCGCCCGGTTCTTGACCTCATGCGTGCCGCGCTGGCGCTTGGCGAGCTGCCACACGACGCAACGGTGAATGAGGTCGGTGCGCGGCTCGAGGCCGAAAATGGCGTCGGACAAAGTGACCGAGCCGGCCTCCTTGCCGTCAAGCGACGTGACTTTCAATTCCATATCACGCGCCCTCCGCTTCCTGGCCGACCGCGACTGGGCGCGGTCGACTGCATTGTCGGCGAGCTTGAACTTGCCGGGCTTCGGCACGCCCTCCGGCAGCTTCTTCTTCACCGCGTCACGCACCGTGATCCAGCCGCCTTTGACGCCGGGCACGGCGCCTTCGACCAGGATCAGGCCGCGCTCGACGTCGGTCTGCCTGACCTTGAGATTGAGCGTGGTCACCCGATCGACGCCGAGATGGCCCGGCATCTTCTTGTTCTTGAAGGTCTTGCCGGGATCCTGCCGGCCGCCGGTCGAACCGATCGAGCGGTGCGAGATCGACACGCCGTGGCTGGCGCGCAGACCGCCGAAATTCCAGCGCTTCATGCCGCCGGCAAAGCCCTTGCCGGTCGAGGTGCCGGTGACGTCGACATATTGGCCGACGACGAAATGATCCGCGGTGATCTCGGCGCCGACCGGGATCAGCGCATCGTCGTCGACGCGGAATTCGGCGAGCTTGCGCTTGGGCTCGACCTTGGCCACGGCGAAATGGCCGCGGTCGGCCTTGGTCGTGCGCTGCACCTTGCGCAGCCCGGCGCCGAGCTGCAGCGCGACGTAGCCGTTCTTGTCCTTGGTGCGGTGGCCGACGACCTGGCAATTGCCGAGCCGCAGCACCGTCACCGGCACATGCTCACCGGTCTCGGTGAAGAGACGCGTCATCCCGACCTTTTGCGCGAGCACCCCGGAACGCATTTTCTCTTCTCCACGCCTTAGAGCTTGATCTCGACGTCGACGCCGGCGGCGAGGTCGAGCTTCATCAGCGCATCGACCGTCTGCGGCGTCGGATCGACGATGTCGAGCAGACGCTTGTGCGTGCGCATTTCGAACTGTTCGCGGCTTTTCTTGTCGATGTGCGGCGAGCGGTTGACCGTGAACTTCTCGATCTTGGTCGGCAGCGGAATCGGTCCACGGACCTGCGCGCCGGTGCGCTTGGCCGTGTTGACGATCTCGCGCGTCGACGCATCGAGGATGCGATGATCGAACGCCTTGAGCCGGATTCGGATGTTCTGGCCGTTCATTGGCTCGTCTCTCTGTCTCGTCATGGCCGGACTTGTCCCGGCCATCCACGTCTTCCGTCGGTCTTAAGTCGTGGATGCCCGGCACAAGGCCGGGCATGACGACACGAGTTACCTATTCGATGATGCTCGCCACCACGCCGGCGCCGACGGTGCGGCCGCCCTCGCGAATGGCGAAGCGCAGCTTCTCTTCCATGGCGATCGGCACGATCAGCGTCACTTCCATGGCGATGTTGTCGCCCGGCATGACCATCTCGGTGCCTTCCGGCAGCGTCACCACGCCGGTCACGTCGGTGGTGCGGAAATAGAATTGCGGCCGGTAGTTGGTGAAGAACGGCGTGTGGCGGCCACCCTCTTCCTTGGTGAGGATGTAGGCCTCGGCCTTGAACTTGGTGTGCGGCTTGACCGAACCCGGCTTGCACAGCACCTGGCCGCGCTCGACTTCTTCGCGCTTGGTGCCGCGCAGCAGGCAGCCGACGTTGTCGCCGGCCTCGCCCTGATCGAGCAGCTTGCGGAACATCTCGACGCCGGTGACGACGGTCTTGGTGGTCGGCTTGATG
Source organism: uncultured Alphaproteobacteria bacterium (assembly GCA_963755895.1). Taxonomy (GTDB): domain Bacteria; phylum Pseudomonadota; class Alphaproteobacteria; order Rhizobiales; family Xanthobacteraceae; genus Bradyrhizobium. Next base: position 9,316 of record CAVWMD010000008.1, on the reverse strand, counting down.
CCGACGATCTCGACTTCCTCGCCGACCTTGATGATGCCGCGCTCGATACGGCCGGTGCAGACGGTGCCGCGGCCCGAGATCGAGAACACGTCTTCGACCGGCATCAGGAACGGCTGATCCTTCGGGCGCTCCGGCTGCGGGATGTAGTCGTCGACCGCCTTCATCAGCTCGTGGATCGCTTCCTTGCCGAGCTTCGGATCCTTGCCTTCGAGCGCCATCAGCGCCGAGCCCTTGATCGACCGGAATCTTGTCGCCGGGGAAATTGTACTTGGACAGAAGCTCGCGGACTTCGAGCTCGACCAGTTCGAGGAGCTCCGGATCGTCGACCATGTCGACCTTGTTGAGGAACACGACGAGCGCCGGCACGCCGACCTGGCGGGCGAGCAGGATGTGCTCGCGGGTCTGCGGCATCGGGCCGTCGGCCGCGCTCACGACCAGGATCGCGCCGTCCATCTGCGCGGCGCCGGTGATCATGTTCTTCACATAGTCGGCGTGGCCGGGGCAGTCGACATGCGCATAGTGGCGCTTGTCGGTCTCGTACTCGACGTGCGCGGTCGCGATCGTGATGCCGCGCGCCTTCTCTTCCGGCGCCTTGTCGATCTGGTCATAGGCGGTGTAGGTCGCCTGACCCGTTTCCGCCAATACCTTGGTGATCGCCGCCGTCAACGACGTCTTGCCGTGATCGACGTGACCGATCGTGCCGATATTGCAATGCGGCTTGTTGCGGTTGAATTTTTCCTTGGCCATGGGACTCTCCGTTCCGGCTCTCTGCTCTAATCCTTGTGAATGTCGGTCAGGCGAACTTCGCCTGAACCTCTTCGGCGATGGCTTTCGGCACTTCTGCGTAGTGATCGAATTGCATCGTGAATGTGGCGCGCCCCTGACTCATGGAGCGCAGATTGTTGACGTAAGAGAACATGTTGGCGAGCGGCACCATCGCCGAGATGACGTTGGCGTTGCCGCGCATGTCCTGGCCCTGGATCTGGCCGCGCCGCGAATTGAGATCGCCGATGACCGAGCCGGTATAGTCCTCCGGCGTCACCACCTCGACCTTCATGATCGGCTCGAGCAGCACCGGGCCGCCCTTCTGCAGCGCCTCGCGCATCGCGGCGCGCGCGCAGATTTCGAACGCCATCGCCGACGAATCGACGTCGTGCGAGGCGCCGTCGATCAGGCTGACCTTGAGGTCGACCACCGGGAAGCCGGCGAGCACGCCGGAGCCCAGCACGCCTTCGAGACCCTTCTCGACGGCCGGGATGAATTCCTTCGGCACCGAGCCGCCGACGATTTCGTTCTCGAACTCGAAGCCCGCGCCGGGCGCGCCCGGCTCGGCGACGATCTTGATGCGCGCAAACTGGCCGTGACCGCCGGTCTGCTTCTTGTGGGTGTAGTCGACGGTCGCCGACCGCGTGATCTTCTCGCGATAGGCGACCTGCGGCGCGCCGATATTGGCGTCGACCTTATAGGTGCGCTTGAGGATGTCGACCTTGATGTCGAGATGCAGTTCGCCCATGCCCTTGATGATGGTCTGGCCGGATTCCTGATCGGTGTGGACGCGGAACGACGGATCCTCGGCCACCAGCTTGGCCAGCGCGACGCCGAGCTTTTCCTGGTCGGCCTTCGACTTCGGCTCGATCGCGATCTCGATGACCGGATCGGGGAATTCCATCTTTTCCAGGATCACCGGCTTCTGCGGATCGCACAGCGTGTCGCCGGTGCGCACCTCCTTGAGGCCGGCCAGCGCGACGATGTCGCCGGCAAAGGCTTCCTTGATGTCTTCGCGGTTGTTGGCATGCATCAGCAGCATGCGGCCGACGCGCTCCTTGCGCTCCTTGGTCGAGTTCATCACGCCGGTGCCGCTCTCGAGCGTGCCCGAATAGATGCGGCAGAAGGTGATGGTGCCGACGAACGGATCGTCCATGATCTTGAAGGCGAGCAGCGCCATCGGCTCGGTGTCCGACGACTTGCGCTCGACCTCGTTGCCCTTGAGATCGATGCCCTTCATCGGCGGCACGTCGAGCGGCGACGGCAGATAGTCGACCACGGCGTCGAGCAGCGGCTGCACGCCCTTGTTCTTGAACGCCGAGCCGCACAGCACCGGGAAGAACGCGCTGGCGATGGTGGCCTTGCGGATGAGCCGCTTGAGCGTCGCCTCGTCGGGCTCCTTGCCTTCGAGATAGGCGGTCATCGCGTCGTCGTCGAGTTCGACCGCGGCCTCGATCAGCTTCTCGCGATATTCCTTGGCCTGATCGAGCAGATCGGCCGGAATTTCGATGTCGTGATATTTGGCGCCGAGCGTCTCTTCGTCCCAAACCACGCCGACCATGCGGACCAGATCGATGAGGCCCTTGAAATTGTTCTCGGCGCCGATCGGCAGCTGGATCGCGACCGGCTTGGCGCCGAGGCGATCGACGATGTCCTTGAGGCACTGGAAGAAGTCCGCGCCGATCTTGTCCATCTTGTTGCAGAACACGATGCGCGGAACGTTGTAGCGGTCGCCCTGCCGCCACACCGTCTCGGTCTGCGGCTCGACGCCCTGGTTGGAATCGAGCACGCATACCGCGCCGTCGAGCACGCGCAGCGAGCGCTCCACCTCGATGGTGAAATCGACGTGGCCGGGCGTGTCGATGATGTTGAGGCGCTTGCCGTTCCACATGCGCGGTGGTCGCGGCCGACGTGATGGTGATGCCGCGCTCCTGCTCCTGCTCCATCCAATCCATGGTCGCGGCGCCTTCGTGCACCTCGCCGATCTTGTGGCTCTTGCCGGTGTAATAGAGGACGCGCTCGGTCGTCGTCGTCTTGCCGGCATCGATGTGCGCCATGATGCCGAAATTGCGGTAGTCCTCGATCGGATGGGTGCGGGGCATGGGGGATATTCCTTCGCTGTCGCCGGCTTACCAGCGATAGTGCGAGAACGCGCGGTTGGCTTCCGCCATCCGGTGCGTGTCTTCGCGCTTCTTGACGGCGTTCCCCCTGTTATTCGATGCATCGAGCAGCTCCGCCGAGAGCCGCTCGGTCATCGTCTTTTCGTTGCGCTCGCGCGCCGCGGAAATGATCCAGCGGATGCCGAGCGCCTGACGCCGCGACGTGCGCACTTCGACCGGCACCTGATAGGTGGCGCCGCCGACGCGGCGCGAACGCACTTCGATCGACGGCATGACGTTGTCGAGCGCCTGCTGGAATACGGTGATCGGATTCTGCCGGGTCTTGCCCTCGATCATGTCGAGCGCGCCATAGACGATGTTCTCGGCCACCGACTTCTTGCCGGCATGCATGACCGAGTTCATGAATTTCGTGACCACGACGTTCCCGAATTTCGGGTCCGGCAGGATTTCGCGTTTTTCTGCCCTGTGGCGGCGGGACATCGTCTATATGCCTTTCGCGTTACTTCGGACGTTTCGCGCCGTATTTCGACCGGCGCTGCTTGCGGTTCTTGACGCCCTGCGTGTCGAGCACGCCGCGCAGGATGTGGTAGCGCACGCCCGGCAGATCCTTCACGCGGCCGCCGCGGATCATCACCACCGAATGCTCCTGCAGGTTATGGCCTTCGCCCGGGATGTAGCCGATGACCTCGAAGCCGTTGGTCAGCCGCACCTTGGCGACCTTGCGCAACGCCGAGTTCGGCTTCTTCGGCGTCGTCGTGTAGACGCGCGTGCAGACGCCGCGCTTTTGCGGGCTCTGCTGCAAAGCCGGCACCTTCTTCTTCGCGTGCTGCGCGACCCGCGGCTTGCGAATGAGCTGGTTGATCGTCGGCATCCGTTACCTTCGCTCCAGTACGGGGCTTACGCCCCTGTTGCCAGCCGGGCTCACGCCCGGCTCGCCGCGCGAATCCATCCACGCAAACCAAATCGCGCCATCCGCTTCCCGGGCGGAAGGGCGCTTGGTCTTCGCAGAGGACCGCGATGCGTAAGCGCGGTCATGCTCCAATAATCTGACTTTCCGAAGTCAGAGGCAGCGTTTGAGCTTCCTTCGTCGAGGCGTCACGCCGCGTCCCACTACCCGACGAAGGGAGCCAAGAAAGCGAATCGACTTTCAATAGCTTATACAGGGGACCCGGCAGGCCGTTCCGACTGGCGAAGCTCACCGCCTGCCGAAAAGTGGGCGGTATGTATCGGCGCAACCGCTCCAAGTCAAGCCGATATGGGCACAAAAGCGCGATGGCGCAAGCACATCTGCGCTTTCGCGCGGCCGACCAATCAGCCCGGCTCCATGCCTTTCGCCCGGATCAGGCGCGTCGCCTCCGGAGTCGCCAGAAAAGCGATGAAATCGCGGCGCTGCCGCAGGAGTGCCGGCGCGGCCGGAGCAATGCCCAGCGGCATAGATATGACGTTCTGCAGTTCGCCCGGCAGCGGGCCGACCAGTTCGGCGCCCTCGACCGGCAGGATTGCGACGATCTGCTGCATGCCGATCTCGGCCTCGCCCGCTGGCGACGAGTTCGGCCACTGGCCGACTCGTCAGCTTGGTCTTCGGCTTCATCTCCTCGGCAATGCCGAGGCGCTGCAAAAGCTCGGCGATATAGGCGCCGCTCGGCCCGTCGCTATAGGCGATCGATGCGCGCCGCAAGCAGCGTGCGCTTGAACGCGGCGACAGTCGCGATGTCGGGCTTCGGCGCACCGGCGCGGACCGCAAGGCCGACCGCCGAGCGGGCGACATCGGTCGATGCGCCGGCCGCGATCTTGCCGTGCCGCGCCAGCGCATCGAGCTCCGGCCGCGGCAGCAGCGCGATGTCGAAAGCCGCGCCGGCCTCGATCTCCTTCTGCAGCACCGAGGTCAGCCGGAATTCGATCTCGACTTTGACGCCGCTCGCCGCTCGAACAGCGGCACGCTCGATCATGAGCGTGCGCATGGCGCCGCCGCTGAGGATTTTGATCGTGTCGCTGCGGCATCGACTCTGCTCGCTCGATCGATGTCGCTTCCATACGAAAAAGGGCCGCCCACGAGGCGGCCCTTCGATTGTCGTCGTCAGCGTGAGCGGCGTTACTCCGCCGCCGGCAGCGCCACGGGTTCGGCGGCGGCTTCGCGCCTTGCACGCGCCGCCTTCCTTCTCGCGCTCGGCGAGAATGAGCGCGTCGCGCTTGATCGCGACTTCGCGGATCTTGTTCATCATCGCGCCGGTGCCGGCCGGGATCAGGCGGCCGACGATGACGTTCTCCTTGAGCCCGTCGAGCGTGTCGGCCTTGCCGTTGACCGCGGCCTCGGTGAGCACGCGCGTCGTCTCCTGGAACGAAGCCGCCGAGATGAACGAGCGCGTCTGCAGCGAGGCCTTGGTGATGCCGAGCAGCACCGGATGCGCGGTCGCCGGCTTCTTGCCTTCCGCCGCCGACGCGGGCGTTGACCTCGTCGAACTCGATCTTGTCGATCTGCTCGCCCTGGATCAGGTCGGTCTCGCCGGAGTCGTCGATCTCGACCTTCTGCAGCATCTGCCGCACGATCACTTCGATGTGCTTGTCGTTGATCGCGACGCCCTGCAGCCGATAGACGTCCTGGATCTCGTTGACGAGGTAGCCGGCAAGCTCCTCGACGCCTTTGATCGCCAGGATGTCGTGCGGCGCCGGATTGCCTTCGACGATGAAGTCGCCCTTCTCGATGACGTCGCCGTCCTGCAAGTGGATGTGCTTGCCCTTGGCGACCAGATACTCCCTGGCCTCCTCACCCTTGTCGGTCGGCTCGATCGTGATGCGCCGCTTGTTCTTGTAGTCGCGGCCGAAGCGGACCGTGCCGGAGATTTCCGCGATGACCGCGGATTCCTTCGGCCGCCGCGCCTCGAACAGTTCGGCGACCCGCGGCAGACCGCCGGTGATGTCGCGCGTCTTGGCGCTCTCGGTCGGGATACGCGCGATGACGTCGCCCGCCCTCACCTTGCGCGCCCGGATCGACCGAGATGATGGCGTCGACCGCCAGCATGTAGCGGGCATCGCCGCCACGGCTGAGCTTGAGGATCTTGCCGTCCTTGCCCTTGATCACCAGCGCCGGACGCAGGTCCTGCTGGCCGCGGGCGGAGCCCGAGCGCCAATCGATGACCACGCGCTTGGCGATGCCGGTCGACTCGTCGAGCGTTTCGGTCATCGACTGGCCTTCGACGAGATCCTCGAAGCCGACCGCGCCCTCGACCTCGGTGAGGATCGGGCGGGTGTACGGATCCCACTCGGCGATGCGCTGGCCGCGCTTGATGTGCTCGCCGTCGTCGACCTTGAGCCGCGCGCCGTACTGGATGCGGTGCACGGCGCGCTCGGTGCCGTCCGGATCGAGCACGGCAACGATGAGGTTGCGGCCCATCGCGATCAGATCGCCGTCCGAATTGCGGGCGACGTTCATGTTCTTGATCTTGACGGTGCCCTCGAAGTTCGACTCGATGAACGACTGCTCGGAGATCTGCGCCGCGCCGCCGATGTGGAACGTGCGCATGGTGAGCTGCGTGCCCGGCTCGCCGATCGATTGCGCGGCGATGACACCCACCGCCTCGCCCATATTGACCGGCGTGCCGCGGGCGAGATCGCGCCCGTAGCACTTGCCGCAGACGCCGGTGCCGGTCTCGCAGGTGAGCACCGAGCGGATCTTGAGCTCCTGCACGCCGGCATTGACCAGCTTCTCGACATGCGGCTCTTCGAGCAGCGTCGCGTTCGGCACCACGACATTCGTTGCCCGATCGGATCGCGCACGTCCTCGGCCGTGGTGCGGCCGAGGATGCGGCTTGCCAGCGAGGCCACGACGGTGCCGGCGTCGATGATGGCGCGCACCTTGATGCCGCGCGTCGTGCCGCAATCCACATCGGTGATGATGCAGTCCTGCGCCACGTCGACGAGACGCCGCGTCAGATAGCCGGAGTTCGCGGTCTTGAGCGCGGTGTCGGCGAGACCCTTGCGGGCGCCGTGCGTCGAGTTGAAGTACTCGAGCACCGAGAGACCTTCCTTGAAGTTGGAGATGATCGGGCTCTCGATGATCTCGCCCGACGGCTTGGCCATCAGGCCGCGCATGCCGGCGAGCTGACGCATCTGCGCCGGCGAACCGCGCGCGCCGGAATGCGCCATCATGTAGATCGAGTTGACCTGCGCCTCCGCGCCCTTCTCGGCGCCGGCTTGCGAGGTCGAGATCTCCTTCATCATCGCTTCGGCGATTTCCTCGGTGCACTTCGACCAGGCGTCGACCACCTTGTTGTACTTCTCGCCCTGGGTGATCAGGCCGTCGTTGTATTGCTGCTCGAACTCCTTGACGAGGTCGCGCGTCTTCTCGACGCTCGCCCGCTTGGAGCGCGGCACCACCATGTCGTCCTTGCCGAACGAGATGCCGGCCTTGAACGCGTGATGGAAGCCGAGCGCCATGACGCGGTCGCAGAAGATCACCGTCTCCTTCTGACCGCAGTGGCGATAGACCGTGTCGATCATGCCGGAGATTTCGCGCTTCGTCATCAGCTTGTTGACGAGGTCGAACGGCGTCTTGGCGAGCTTCGGCAGCACCGAGCCGAGAATGACGCGGCCCGGCGTCGTCTCGTACCAGCGCGTCACCGGCTTGCCGTCCTCGCCGACGCCTTCCCAGCGATACTTGATCTTGCGGTGCAGCGCTGACGGCCTTCTCGTGCAAGGCGAGCTCGATCTCGGCCATGTCGCCGAACAGCTTGAGCTTCTCGCCGTCCGGCATCGCGCATGATCGACAGGTAGTAGAGGCCGAGCACGATATCCTGCGACGGCACGATGATCGGCGAGCCGTTGGCCGGGTGCAGGATGTTGTTGGTCGACATCATCAGCACGCGCGCTTCGAGCTGCGCCTCGAGCGACAGCGGCACGTGAACCGCCATCTGGTCGCCGTCGAAGTCGGCGTTGAACGCCGCGCAAACCAGCGGATGAAGCTGGATCGCCTTGCCTTCGATCAGCACCGGCTCGAACGCCTGAATGCCGAGGCGATGCAGCGTCGGCGCGCGGTTGAGCAGCACCGGATGCTCGCGGATGACCTCGTCGAGAATATCCCAAACCTCGGGCTTCTCCTTCTCGACCAGCTTCTTCGCCTGCTTCACCGTCGTCGACAGACCCTTGGCGTCGAGCCGCGAATAGATGAACGGCTTGAACAGTTCGAGCGCCATCTTCTTCGGCAAGCCCGCACTGATGCAGCTTGAGTTCGGGACCGACCACGATCACCGAACGGCCGGAATAATCGACGCGCTTGCCGAGCAGGTTCTGCCGGAACCGGCCCTGCTTGCCCTTGAGCATGTCGGCGAGCGACTTCAGCGGCCGCTTGTTGGCGCCGGTGATGACGCGGCCGCGGCGGCCGTTGTCGAACAACGCGTCGACCGCCTCCTGCAGCATCCGCTTCTCGTTGCGGATGATGATGTCGGGCGCGCGCAGCTCGATCAGCCGCTTCAAGCGGTTGTTGCGGTTGATGACGCGCCGATAGAGGTCGTTGAGGTCGGACGTGGCGAAGCGGCCGCCATCGAGCGGCACCAGCGGCCGCAGATCCGGCGGGATCACCGGCACGTGCGTCAGGATCATCCATTCCGGCTTGTTGCTGGACTGGGTGAACGCCTCGATCAGCTTGAGCCGCTTGGCGAGCTTCTTCGGCTTGAGCTCGGACGTCGATTTCGATGATCTCCTGCGCGCAGATCGGCCGCCATCTTCTCCAGATCGAGCGCCTTGAGCATCTCGCGGATCGCTTCCGCGCCGATCATGGCGGTGAAGCTGTCGGCGCCGAACTCGTCCTGCGCCTTGACGTACTCGTCCTCGGACAGGAGCTGACGATCCTTGAGCGGGGTGAGGCCCGGCTCGAGCACGACGTAATACTCGAAATAGAGAATGCGCTCGAGATCCTTGAGCGTCATGTCGAGCAGGAGACCGATCCGGCTCGGCAGCGACTTCAAGAACCAGATATGCGCCACCGGCGCCGCCAGCTCGATATGGCCCATGCGCTCGCGCCGCACCCGCGACAGCGTCACTTCGACCGAGCACTTCTCGCAGATGATGCCCTTGTACTTCATGCGCTTGTACTTGCCGCACAAGCACTCGTAATCCTTGATCGGCCCGAAGATGCGCGCGCAGAACAGTCCGTCGCGCTCGGGCTTGAAGGTGCGGTAATTGATGGTCTCGGGCTTTTTGATTTCGCCGTAGGACCAGGACAAAATCTTCTCCGGGCTCGCGATCGAAATCCGGATCTGGTCGAAGACCTGAGCCGGCACCTGCGGGCTGAAAAAATTCATGATCTCTTGGTTCATCGTCTTCTCCGCTTGCCGACCATGTCGGCCGCTACTGTCCATCTCTGTTTCGTTTTCCCGGGCCTCAGCCCGGCCATCTCGCTCAGGAAGGCACCGCCCTCCGGCGCGATGCGCGGGACA
>CAVWMD010000007.1:0-487332 GCA_963755895.1 uncultured Alphaproteobacteria bacterium | reverse complement strand
CGACAACAATGACTGATGCGGATCAAGAGCGGCGGGTCGTCGCGCTTCGTCGCGGTGCCGCTGGCGAAAGGCTGAGATATCGACGTTCTCTCGAGATGGAAGGCGTCGCCGGCATAGTCGCCCCCGCCGACGGCTCTTTCCTGGGGGCGGGTCAAAAGCTCGCTCCCTCAAGTTCCTTCCGGTGGAATCCGCCCCCCTCCGTCGGAAGGTCAAAGGGCGGTGAGGTCCCCCCAGCTTCACCGCCCGCTTTTTCAGCTTGAACATGGTCCGGAAAGGCCGTCACCGGCTTTCCGGATCATGTTCAAACAAGAGGTTAGAGGCGCCGGGTCGCCTTGCATGATGATGCCGTCCGCGCCATGGTGACAGAAGGCTGGCCCACTTGACCGCAACCGATCCCCATATGCGCCTCTTGATCATTGAAGACGACCGCGAGTCCGCCGACTATCTGGTCAAGGCGTTCCGCGAAGTCGGCTATGTCGCCGATCTCGCCAGCGATGGCGAGGAGGGGCTGACGCTGGCCGAGAGCGGCGATTACGACGTGCTGGTGATCGACCGCATGCTGCCAAAGCGCGACGGCCTGTCCTTGATCGGCACCTTGCGCGAAAAGGGCGATCGCACGCCCGCCCTGATCCTCTCGGCGCTCGGCCAGGTCGATGACCGCATCAAGGGATTGCGCGCCGGCGGCGACGATTATCTGCCCAAGCCCTATTCATTCGCCGAGCTCCTGGCACGGGTCGAGGTATTGTCACGCCGCCATGGCGGCCCGGCCGAGGAAACCACCTATCGCGTCGGCGATCTCGAGCTCGATCGGCTGTCGCATCGGGTGGCCCGCGGCAAGGATGAGCTGACCTTGCAACCCCGCGAATTCAGGCTGCTGGAATATTTGATGAAGCACGCCGGGCAGGTGGTGACGCGAACTATGCTGCTGGAGAACGTCTGGGACTATCATTTCGATCCCCAGACCAATGTCATCGATGTGCACATTTCCCGGCTGCGCTCCAAGATCGACAAGGGCTTTGAGCGGCCCTTGCTGCATACGATCCGCGGCGCCGGGTACATGATCCGTGACGGGATCAGATAGGCTACAACAGTCCGGCAGGACGCCGCGAGGCGTGTGCCCCATCGAATGTCGGGGGCCGTTTAGTTCACGACCGGGATACAGTCCGGCCGAGGCGTGGCGCCCAGGAAAATGTCAGACAGGCTGGTCAAGACGGCTGATTTCGCGCGCGCAAACCAACCCTGGTCGCCGATACCCGACGGATCCCGGACCGTAACGGTGGCGGTCGTTCCGGATACCAGCGGTACCCCCCGGGGAACATCATCGATCGCTATTCTGACCGGCACTCGCTGCGCCAGGCGCACCCACGTATATACTGCATCAACGTTGGGTAGACCTTGGGTGCCCGGCGCCGCATCGGACACGCTGATGCCGCGGGTTACCGTCGCCAGGTGGCCGCGGATCGGTTTGGCGTAGCCCATCAATTTGGCTTCCGCAGGATCGCCGATGCAAAGCCGCGCCAATTTTGTCTCTTCGAAATAACCGACCACCCAAAAACTGTCGGCATCGACGACGGAAACGTTACTCACGCCTTCATGCGCGTAGTCGCCTTCCCGCATCAAAAGGTTGGTGATGTAACCATTCACCGGGCTGCGAACCTGCGTCCGCTTGAGGTTGAGCTCGGCCTCGGCGACCTGTTGTTCGGCGGCATCGACCGCGGCCTTGGCCTGTATGGCGCTGCCCTCATAGACCTGCTGCTCTTCCTCGGTGGTCGCGAGGTCGGACAGCCTCTGCCGGCGTGCGTTCTGTAGCTCTTTCACATGCTGGTCGGCTTTCTTTTGCTCCAGCGTCGCCTTGTTCGTGCGCAATGCGACCTCGAAGTCGAAAGGCTCGATCTGATACAGAACGTCTCCCTTGTGGACAAGCTGGTCGTCGGTGATGCGCACCGCCACAATCCTTCCGGATATTTCGGGAGCGATGCTTGCGACCTGGACACGGATTCGACCGTCGCGCGTCCAGGGTGACGTCACGTAGAGGTCCCAAGTGACGACTGAGACAAGTACCGCGAGCAGCAAGATGGCCAGCGTGGCAAGCCGCTGCAGCATCGACCGCCAAAACCGCCTATGCACGGCCCGTTGGGCTAGCTTCTCCGATTGGGCCAGCTTCGCCGCCTCATCCGACGTCGAGCCCGCAGGATCGTCTTGCCTTGGCACTTCGGCTTGGGATCGATCGAGAACCCTGAGGCTCGGCTGTTGGTCGCCCGGATTGATTGCGTCCATGTGGGATCTCCTTCAAAACAGCAAAATGAGCAGCCCGAGGATCGTCACATAGAGGCTCAGCTCGGCGATGGACGGCTGGCTGAAGAGCCTCGAAAATCCGACGAGATGCAGCAAAGGCCGGATCATCCAAATGATGACAAGCGCGCCAACGACGTAGATGACGAATGGCGCGACGAACACGCCGCCGATAATCAACTCCGGGAATGTGTGCGTCATTCAAGCCGCCTCCGCGTTCGCAGCGTGAGCGGGCGTCGCTGCCACCGAGTAGCTGGCGACCACGAGTGCTGAACAGAGCTCGGAAACGGCTCGGTCCGCCGGATAGGCCTCGCGCAACGCGCGGGACGTCTCACGAAGAACCTCGGGATTTCCCCTGATCAACGCTGCCCTCGCAGCATTGGCCACCTCAGCCGAGCCGTCGCCGGCCAGTTGTCCCAGTCCATCGTCGCACAGGCGGATCATCGAGGATCGATCGAAGCAGGCGAGTATTGTTTTGATCGAGCCTGTATTTTTTGGATCGGCGCCGCCGGCCGTCATCAGTTGACCTATTCGGACCGCATCGCGAAACATTTCCTCTTCGGGCTGATGTCTTGGACGACGTCTTGGGCGTCCTATCGGTATTCGACTGAAGTCCCGGAATGCCGAATCCAGCAATCGGCGGATGCGCCGCTCCCCCGAAAGGGGAGGGATCAGGCATTGAAGTGCGAGCAACAACCCGCATGCGATGCAGGTGAACAGGAAGGTGAAGGTGTACGATTGGGGATCATAGGTTTGCGGATTGCCCGGTGCCAATGTCGATGAGGTAAAGACCAGCGTCAGTCGGCCCAACGACGACAGCCGTCGATCCGTCGAGGCGATCAGAAGCGAGCTGCCGACAACAACCGGAGCGAGAGCGATGGCCAGCAGCGGGAAGTCGGTGACACCATCGAGAACATAAAATTCAAGAATTCCCGCCAGCAGGCCGGCGATCGGTGACGCAATCAGGGCGATGGCCGTCGTCAAACGGGGATTGGGCGTCACGGCTCCCAAACCGATGACGACTCCGACGAGCGAGAGCGAGACGTCGGCCGCCGGCCATCCTGCATAGACGAAGAAGATCTCCGCCAGCAAAAACCAGATCGCAGCTCGAACGCCGCTCTCGACGGCATTTCGCTGGGATCGAAACATGATCGTGCGCCAGTGCCAGGATGGATGCTCGCTGTGTCGCAATGAGCCGAGATTCAGGCGTATTTGTTCGTCTCTTCCGAGCAACGCCCTCAAGACCCAGTTAAGGGCGGCGGATTTCGAATCCTCCGTGTCCGCGTTGAGCTGTTGGCTCAACGCAGGGGGGGAGGGGCGCCGTCGCCTCGGTCAAGCGTGCTTGCGATGGCGCCGCTTGTTGCCGCGTCTGCGATCGCCGGAAGAGCATTGAGCATTCGAGCGGCGTGAATCTTGGCAATCAAGGCGGCGGCCGCGTTGTGAGCGGCCGCAGCCCTCACCGGGCCGTCGCTGGATTCGACGGCCAGGCCCGAAATCTCGGAACGAAGCGCCGCGATTTCGCCGATCAGCCTGGCAGACTCCACGTGCTCGACGGTCCCGCCGCGAACGGCCTTGATGGCGTGCCCGCGCACCCGCCGATGGATATCGGCCAGCTGAACCAGCAGCCTGGGGTGGCGGTGTGGCGCCAGCAGGAGATCATTCACTATCGTGATGGAGAGGATGCCCACGCATATCGCCGCGCCACGCGCCATACTCGAATTCAAAGACGTGTCCGGGGTTGTCGAGCTGCTGGACGGCAATGAAGGCGACCGTATAGCCGGCGAGCACGCCGGCATAGGCGCGATTGCCGTCAAACAGTCCCGAGATGTAGACGCAAAATCCCAGCCACGCAGCTAGCGCGATCAGAAGCAAGTCCCGGGTTTGCGAGAAAAGTGACACGATCACGATGGAAGCCGCGACGCCAACGATCGTCGCGATGATCCGAAAGCCCGCCTTCTCCAGCGCCTGGCCGCGCGTCTGCTCGGCAAGAATGGCGACCGACAGCAACGCCGAGGAAGGCGCTTCGAGCTGAAGCCAGAAGCTCACATACAACGCGAGCAGCGCCGCTATCCAGATACGAAACGCGAAAGCCCAGGATGCAATTGGAAATCCCAACGGCTTGAAGACTTGCTGGGCGACCACGGTCAAGACTGCCACTCCCGGTTTCGCATCAACATCAGGCCCGCTTGTGGACTAACTGAAGGTGCATTTCATCCGTTGAGGAACAGCCGCGCGTGCTCGAGAAAGACCTCAGCATGTTGCGAGTGCGCCCCGTGGCTGGCGTCCGGGTACATGATCAGTTGAGCATTGGGGAGGTGCTTGGCCAGGAGAAACGCATTGATCGGCATGACGACGACGTCCTTGTTTCCATGGACGATCAACGTTGGCTGGTGAATCTGACCCAGCATGGCAAAGCGGTTCTCCGAGGGAATTGCACCCCATTCGCGGATAGAGTCCAGTTGGGCGATAGCCGCCTGCCGGGGCACTGGCTCGTCTCGATCGGTCGCGCGGAGCTTCAGCCGATCGAGGTAGGCGTGTCCTGCCGACTTGCTTGCGTCGCTGGGCGTGAAGAACGCATTCATGAGCAGCGCTACCGGATCGTTCAGTTCGTCGACCGTAAGCTCGGTAAAGGTCATGCCTTCACCTCCGCGTGGCCCCGTACCGAGTAGAACGATCCGCCTCGCCGTGTCCGGATATTCAAAGGCAAGCTGCTGCGCGATCATGCCGCCGAGGGAGAACCCGACAACATCGAGGCTGTTCAGGTCGAGGGCGCGGCAGAAATCGACGAGTTGCTTCGTCATCGTTGCGACCGTCGAAGGCGTCGTGCCGGTCGAACGGCCGATTCCGGGATAGTCAAAGATGATGACATCGCGCATGGCGGCGAAGCCATTCGTGATCCTGGGATCCCAATCGTCCATGTTCGCGGCGAAATAATTCAGCAGCAACAGGGGACGCGTTCCGCGCTGTCCAAAACGCCGGTACGCGACCCGGACATCTCCTACCTGAACGAATTGCGTGGGGGCTGTTTCGTGCATGTACTGGGACATCGATGGACTCCGCTCATTTATGCGTCGTTGCCGATAACCAGATCTGCCGTGATGCTCCGATGGCTTTACCGGTGCGCAGGCTCCGCAAGGGTCAGCGCGCGGGCCGTCGTGCCGAGCCGGATGGATCGGGGCCGGATGCTCTGCCGGCCACGCGGACTTTCACGCACAGTGCCTTTTTTATACGGAGCGCCGGTTGGCTTGAAAAAGACTTTGTAGGCTGCCCCCATGCCTGCGAGACATGGGAGCAAGATAAGCGCTTATCTGGCCATTGGCGGCCATATCGCGAGTAGTTTCAGCCTTGGCGATTCGGGCACGGGGTCAAGTGCCTCGCTAGTTCTCAAAAGGAACCGTAGGCCCGATGGCACTGCTTTCGAGCGAAACCCCGGACACATCCGGCAAAGTGCGGAAAATTGACGTCCAGATAACAGCCGCGTGAAAGCGCGGCTCTTCCCGGTCGGCTGGCCGGCGTCCGTATGCCTGCCATATTTCTCGTCTTTGAGATTCCCGCTGCCGATCGGCTCACAAAAAGGGGACCGCGGCAGCCTTTGCCATGGCCCGCAATCCCGCTAGGAATTGCCAACACGACGTCGGTCGCCTCGGACAGGGCCTGTGCACCAACTATACTTCATCCCGACGAATCAGGCAGTTGAGATCGCGCGCTTCGGCGTGATCGCGACGTCGGAGCGGTGGGCTGCCGCCATGCCGGGTTCTAACCGCAGGCTGAGTTCACCATGAGCGTCCCCGGAACCCGCCCATCTGCCATTGCGCGGATCCGGGCGTTGTTGAACCAGCCCACCCATTCCTATCGCCCGGCGACCACGATTTTCCTCGATTTGAACGTGGATCGGGTCGCCGAGGAATTGCAGCTGGCGACGCGCGGAACGGAGCGCGGCTCGCAGAACCGGCCGACGGCCGATGCGCAAACCTTCGATGACGTCGAGCATCAGGTCGTCGAACGGATAGAGGCCCACAAGCAGGATGGGCATTCCATCTATCTCGATCAGCTCCACACCTATGACGAACGCATCACCGCCCTGAGTTTCGAAGAGCGTTTTGCCACCATTCAGCAAGCGGCGCCTGAAGCGGTGGGTGACTTTCGCGCTGAAGCCACGGTGGGCCGCGACGAATTGTTCGTGCTGCGTCGCCGCCTCAATGAAACCGAGATCGAGCGCGAGCGGTTTCGCGCACGTCACCGGATCGAGCGGCCGGCACGCTTGGCGAGCCCGGGCAAGGTCGTCCTGAAGATCGGCGTGCTTGCCATCCTGTTCATCATCGAGGTGGTCATCAACGGCAGCTTTCTCGCAAAGGCCAATGTCGGCGGCCTGCTCGGCGGCGCAGCCCAGGCCGTCACCTTCGCCGCGTTGAATATCATCGCCAGTTTTTTCTGGGGGATGGTGCTGATAAGGCTGGTCAACCGCCGCAATTACTTCCTCAAGCTGATCGGCCTGCTGTCGTTCCTGGCCTACCTTGCGTTTGCGGTGGTGCTGAACCTGACGCTGTCACATCTTCGCGAGATTCCGCCCAGCGTCAGCGTCAGTGGCGACGTCGGCCAGGAGGTTCTGCATCGGCTGTTGACGGCGCCGTACGCGCTGACCGACGTCAATTCATGGGTTTTCTTCTCGATCGGCCTTATTTTCTCATTGATCGCGATGGCAGATGGTCTGCTGTTTTTCGACCCCTATATCGGCTATGCCGGCCTTGAGCGGCGCTGGATCGAGGCGACCAGGCAGTTTGCCAATGCGAGAAGTGAACTGATCGAACGGCTGCGGGATATCCGTGAAGATGCGACTGAAACCATGAACGAGGCCGCGCGCGACCTCTCGGTTCGGCGGAGCGAGTTTGATTCCTTGTTGCAGGGCCGCGGACGTCTCGCCCAGCGTTTCAGCCAGCATCAGAACCAGATCGAGCAGGCGTGCCGGGCGTTGCTCGAAATCTATCGCGAAGCCAACCGAAGGGCCCGCTCGATTCCGGCGCCGGACTATTTTGCCAAAGCCTACGCGATGGAGCGCATCAGCTATACCGGAGCGGAGCCCGATTCGAGCGCACGCGAGACCCTCCGACAAATGATTGCCGATACCCAGCAACTGCTGAGCCAGCAGATCAAGGCCATTCACGACGCCTTCGACAACGCCGTACGTACCTACCGCGAGATCGACGAACTGCTGCCGGAGAAGAAGAGTGGCTAGACGGCGTCCGAGGCAGCGGAGCGCGCCGGGCCTCGGTTGGTCGGGGCTTGCCGGCGGCCTGCTGTTATTGCTGGCGATCGTATCCGGCGCAGCGCTTGCCTATTTCTATTTCTCGACGCCGGCGCGACCGATCCTCGACGCCCAGAGCCTCTGTCCAGTCAGCGGCCCGCAGGGTATTACGGTGGTTCTGGTCGATACGTCGGATGATCTTCCCGCGACGACACAGCGGGAGGTGCTGGGGCAGCTCGATGACATGATCACAACGTTGCCGCCGTTCTACAAGCTGGACATCCGGGTGCTTGATATCGCGGCCGGACGCAGCCGCTCGCTGTTCTCTAAATGCAATCCCGGCGACGGGGCGGGCTTGAGCCAGTGGACCGACAATCCACGCATCGCCCGCTTGAGGTGGATCGAGGATTTTCGAAAACCTGCCGCCGATGCGGTGATAAACAGTATCGCGGCCGCCAAGGCCAGTAACTCGCCGATCATGGCCGCTATCCAGGATATCGCCATCGGCGAGTTTTCCAGCGCGGCGAGCCAGGACGTCAGGAAAACGCTTTATGTGATTTCCGACATGATCGAATACACCCGGGACTATAGCCAATACCCCCGGGCGGGAGATCTAACGTTCCAGCGCTACAAGCAATCTCCGGCCTACCTGAAGTTTCGCACCGACCTGCATGGCGCGACCGTCATCATCCGCTACGTGACCCGGCAGTCGAACGGCCAACCCGTGGTGGACGGCACGAAACACATCGAGTTCTGGAAGGCCTGGATCGAGGACAACCGGGGCATGTTTGGCGGAGCCAAGCGGCTGCAAGGGGCTTAAAGAGGTGGCTGTCAACCGAGCGATACCCAATTTGCCGCCCGGCCTGGTCAATGGCCTGCTGTTCTTTGCCGTGGTGGTCGCAGGCGTCGGCTACATCGTTATCTCGAAGCTCAACGACTTCAGCGCCGTGGCGGTGACCGCGGTCCCGGTTCTGGTCATGGTCGGATATGCCGGCCTACTCGCAGCGCGGCCGTTCCGGCTGCGTGACGACCAGTCCGGCGATAACCTCTATTACATGGGTTTCCTCTTTACCCTCACCAGTCTAGCGGTTTCGCTCTATCAGTTTTCCGCGGCCGGTTCCGCCGAGCAGATCGTCCAGAACTTCGGTATCGCCATCGCCTCGACGATCGCGGGTATCAGCATGCGTATCTTCTTCAACCAGATGCGGCGCGATCCGATCGAGGTCGAAGCCTCGGCACGGCTGGAACTGGCCGAAGCCTCGCGGCGGGTGAAGCGCGAACTCGAGAGCACCATCCTCGAATTCGGATATTTTCGCCGCATGACCCAGCAATCGGTCAGCGACGCGGTGGACGAAGCGCGCGAGAGCATCGGCAGTGCACGCGAGAAGCTGGCCGGCGAGATCGAGAAATTCGTGCTTACCCAGGGCCAACCCTTCGAGGATGCATCGAGGCGGTCCTCCGAAACCCTCGACGGCATGAACGAAAGAACCGTTCAGATACTCGAGGTATCCAGGCAATTGGTCCAGGAGGGCGAGCAGCTCGCCAAAAGCACGGCCAGCGTCGTCAAGGCCATCGACTCGCTGCTGGCCGAGCTTGGATCGCTGCGAACCCCGGTAACTGCCGCTGAAGACAGGCTGGCGCCGCTGATTGAGAGTCTGACGCAAGTGGTCGATAAGCTCAACAAGAGCGCGGAAACGCAGTCGGAAAACATCGACATCAATCTCAAGCACACCCATAGCGTCGTGGTCGCGGTCAACCAGCTCTTGCGGGAAATCCGCACGGTTGAGACGACGCGTTCCGCCGTGGGGTCCTTTAGTGTGAAGGGTCGCGACAGATAATTCCTCGACAGCGAGTTTGGTCATGAACGGGCAGATACTGCAGCAGCGCTCTTCGTACCGGCAAGGCCTGGTTCTCGGCCTGACCATGGCCGAAATCATGATCCTCCTGGTGTTTTGCCTGTTGGTCGCGATGGCGACATTCTTGAAGCGGGAAGAGAGCAAGCGCGTTGCCGCCGAACAGGAGCTGCAGCAGCAAAAGCTGCAGAATGAACGCAATCGCGGTGTTGTCGCCGAGCTTCGCAAGAATGCGGATCTTGCCGAGAAGCTCTTGAGCCAGTCCGGCCTCAGCGATCCCCAGGCGATTGACCAGTACTGGCGTGAGCTGGTGGATAGCCGGGCCGCGGTCACCGATATCGAGAAGAGTGGCGTGTCGCTCGGTCAATTCCGTGAAGGCATGGCAACGGTTGCAACGCTGCGTTCCAACGGCATTGACGTCGACACGGCGATTCGCAATTCGCAGCTTGTCGCGGCGATCAACCGCGCAATGATCAAGCCCGGGCAACCGGAGCCATCGACGCAGGCCATCCTCGATACCCTGGCGCGAGGGGCGGCGGGGCCGGGATCGGGCGTCAACCAATGGCCTCCCATCATCAGGATGAGCGAGGCCGACGGCTATTTCTTCAAATCCGGAAGTGCCGAGTTGTCGGCGGCGTTCCACGATACACTCGTCAGCAAAACGCCGGCCGAGATTCTTACCTACATCAGGAAGTACGACGTCGACGTGGTCGAGGTCGTCGGCCACACCGACGAACGGCCGATCGGGCTGCGCCAGTATTCCAATCTCGACCGGGACCTGCCGTCGGTCCTGAACAGCACGGCCAGTGTCGGCAGCCTTATCCCCGTCGACAACGCGGGTCTTGGGCTCGCGCGTGCCGTCGCGGTCGTGAGCGTATTGCGCCAGAGCCCGCTGCTGGCTGGATACAAATTGATCCCGATGTCGGCAGCCCAACTCGTGAATATCGATGAGACGCTGTCAATATCGGGATCGCCGGGTGATATTCAGCAACGGCGCCGGATCGAAATTCGCTTGCGCAAATCGGCGCCAAGCGACCCGACGGCAAGCATCGCACCCGCGCCGGCGGTCCCGCCGCCCCCGAGCCTTTTGCGTTCCTATTGATTAGGAACGGGGTGCTGGTCTCCATTGACGCCGTCGAGCGGCGACACGACATATGCTGTACCATCGGTCCAGGTCCCTGCTCAGGAGCAAGAAATGAACGCGCCTCCAAACATCGGTCTCGTCAGCGCGCATTCTGGCAGCGACGACGTGGTAAACTGGCTGACAAACGAGACGCGCGATGAGCGCTTCCTTGACAATATTTTCGCCGAGCTGTGTGTCCGTCTCCAGCGGGCCAACATTCCCGTCAAGCGGGCGACGCTTCATATCCTGATCCACCATCCGCAATGGCTGGGCGCCCGGTTCGTCTGGGCTGACGGGATGCGCGAGGCCGAGATTGCGCGGATCGACTACGATGTCCGGGAGCGATCCGAATACATCGCAAGTCCGGCCAGCGAAATCCATGAAGGTGCGGCTGAAGTGCGCGAGAATCTCGAACGCGATCCTTCGCTGGGCCGCAAGCACGCCATCTATGGAGAGATGCGGGCGAAGGGCCTGACCGATTACGTGGCGTGGCCGTTCTACCATACGCTCGGCAAGCGGCATATCGTGACCTTTGCAACCGACCGGCCCGGTGGTTTCGAGGACGCGCATATCGCCGCCCTTTCGCAACTGCTGCCGGTGCTGGCACTGGTCAGCGAAATCCGCGTCAAGAACCGGCTGGCGCGAACGCTGCTCGAAACCTATGTCGGATCGCATGCCAGCGAGCTCATTCTGGCCGGCGCCACCAGGCGCGGGACCGGAACGACGGTACGCGCCGCGATCCTGATCTGCGATCTGCGTGACTTCACCCGGATCTCCGACAACTGGCCGCGCGATGACGTCATTGATCTTCTGAACGGCTATTTCGACGCGATGTCGGAGCCGATTGAGCGGCATGGCGGGGAAATCCTGAAATTCATCGGCGACGGTCTGCTGGCGATTTTTCCGCTCAGCGAGCCGTCGGCCTGCGCAAATCTGTTGCGAGCCGTATCCGAAGCCCGTCTGGCCATGGTTGCGCTGAACCAGAAGAATGGCGAAGAAAGCAGTCGTGCGCCGCTGAATTACGGCATCGGCGTTCATGTCGGCGACGTCATGTACGGCAATATCGGGTCGCGCACCCGGCTCGACTTCACCGTCATCGGTCCGGCCGTCAACATGGCTTCGCGGCTCGAAACCCTGACCAAACAGCTCGGCAAGCCGGTGCTGCTGTCCCGCGCCTTCGCCGATTTCGTCAAGGGCGAGTTCGATCTCGAGCGCGTCGGCGAATATCCGGTGCGCGGCTTCAACGACCCAATCGAGCTGTTTGCGTATCACGGCTGAAGGCCGCCGCCGGCATCGGCGCCAGCTTGCCGGGATTTAATTTGGTTGGAATGGAGCGGCGCTTTAACGTCTTGCTTGAGCCTGCCATCTATGGTGGCGGCCTCTGGCATTCGCTGGTTTCGTTAATGTTAGACCGGCGAAGGTTTGTATAAAGCATTGGAATTACATATAAATTCGAAGAGAGGGATGGCCGGCGCCAGCGGGCGCGGCGCTCAGATTGGGTAGATAATTGTGACGGCATTCGGCAAGCTCATACGCACCACGGCGTTCCGCCTGACGCTGGTCTATCTGTTTTTGTTTGCGCTGTTTGCGGCATCGCTGCTGGGGTATTTTGCCTGGAACACGCGTCGTCTGATCACCGAACAGATCACGGGCACGGTGAACGCGGAAACCGGCGAGATCAGCGACATCTTCGCGCGCCGCGGATTGCGCGGCCTCGTCTTCACCATCGAGAACCGGGCGTTGCGCCCCGGCGCCAACCTCTACCTCGTGACCACGACGAATGGGCAGGCCATTGCCGGTAATGTCGGCTCGCTGGCGCCGGGCGTCATGGGATCCTCCGGCTGGTCGGAGACCGCCTATCGCCGGCTTGACGATCAGGACAATACCGATCATCGCGCGCTGGTGCGCGTCACCGAGCTGACCAGCGGCTTCCGGCTCTTGATCGGCCGCGATCTGGAGGAACGCCGGCGGTTGTTCAGCATCGTCGCGAAGGCGGCGCAATGGTCGGTGTTGATCGTCATCGTGCTCGGTCTCGGCGGCGGCATCTTCGTGGCGCGCCGTGTGTTGCGGCGTATCGACGCCATGACCGGCACGGCGCAGCGCATCATGGCGGGCGATCTGAGCGGGCGGTTGCCGGTCGGGCGCAGCGGCGATGAGCTCGATCGGCTGGCGGAAAACCTCAACGCGATGCTGGAGCGGATCGAAGCACTGATGGTCGGGCTGAAGGAAGTCTCCGACAACATCGCCCACGATCTCAAGACACCGCTGACGCGGCTGCGCAACCGCGCCGAGGAGGCGTTGGCGAAGTCCAGCAACGAGGCCGAATATCGCTCGGCGCTGGAGCGAACCATCGAGGAATCGGACGGCTTGATCCGGACTTTCAACGCGCTGTTGATGATCGCGCGTGCCGAGTTCAGGGCAGGCGCGTGACAATATGACCAATTTCGACGCCGCAGATGTCGCCAATGGCATCCATGAGCTCTATGAGCCGCTGGCCGAAGACGACGGCATGATGCTGCACGTCAAGACGTCGCCGGCGGCGCTGCACGGCAACCGCGAATTGATCAGCCAGGCGCTGGCGAACCTGGTCGAGAATGCGATCAAATACGGCAAGCCGGTTCCGGCCGCGATGCCGCTGGGCGCGGATGCAACCGCTGGTTCCCGCGAGATCCTGATCGAAGCACGGCGCGACCGCGATCAGGTGCTGCTCAGCGTCACCGATCATGGGGCGGGTATTCCGGAAGCCGATCGCGGTCATGCGGTGGAACGGTTTGTGCGGCTCGAGGCGAGCCGTACCCTGCCGGGCTCCGGGCTTGGCCTCAGCCTCGCGTCGGCGGTGGCGACGCTGCACGGCGGCGATCTCAGCCTCGGCGATGCCAATCCCGGACTGCGCGCCACGCTTGCTATCCCCGCGCGCAGCGGCGCCAGCGAGCGGGTTGCGGCCCAAACACAGGATGTGCCACAGAAGGTGGCATGAGTCCCTCCGCATCCGACAACGCGGACCAACGCTGTCTGGCCGCGCGAATCGTCGACGGGCCGCGTCTGTCCGTCCCTCTTGAAGCAGAACGGCGTCTGGCAGGCTGGCTCGCCGATCTCGAGCCCGGGCAGGCGGCTGCGATCAGCCAGCGCGCCACGCAATTTCCCCGGGCCCGTGAAATTCTTCTCGGTATCGCGGAAGCATCGCCTTATTTGTTCGACCTGATGCGCGCCGATGCCGGGCGTGCGATCCGGCTGTTCGACTGCGATCCGGACCGCTATCTGGCATACCTTATCGAAGACACCTGTCGCGACGTGCCAGACTGCGCCGGCGAGGCCGATGTGATGCAACGGCTCCGCCGCATGAAATCGGAAGCCGCATTGCTGATCGCGTTATGTGATATCGGTGGCGTCTGGCCGGTGATGCGGGTGACGTCGGCGCTGACCGAGCTTGCGGTGCGTTCCGTGCAATCGGCGCTACGGTATCTGCTGCGGCAGGAGGCGGCGCGCGCCAAGATATCGCCGCCGAGCCTCGAATACCCTGAGGAAAACAGCGGCCTGATCGTGCTGGCGATGGGCAAGATGGGCGCCGGCGAACTGAACTATTCCAGCGACATCGACCTGATCGTCTTTTTTGATTCCAGCGCGCCGACCTTGGCGGCCGACATCGAGCCGCAGCCGTTTTTCGTGCGGGTCACGCAGGGCCTGTCGCGTTTGTTGCAACAGCGCAATGGCGATGGATACGTGTTCCGGGTCGATCTGCGGCTGCGGCCGGATCCGGCATCGACGCAGGTCGCGATCTCGACCGAGGCGGCGCTGCATTATTACGAGCGGGAAGGGCGCACCTGGGAGCGCGCCGCCATGATCAAGGCGCGGCCGTGCGCCGGCGACGCCAGGGCAGGCGAGGCGCTGCTCGCGGATATAGCGCCGTTCGTCTGGCGCAAGCATCTGGATTTCGCGGCATTGGCCGACGTGCATGACATGAAACGGCAGATGCAGACCTATCGCGGCCAGAGCGCCATCGCGGTCGAGGGTCACAACGTCAAGATCGGCCGCGGCGGCATCCGTGAAATCGAGTTTTTCGCGCAGACCCAGCAATTGATCGCCGGCGGCCGCCATCCCGAGTTGCGGGTGCGGCCGACGCTGGAAGCGCTCGAGGCGCTGGCGTCAAGCAACTGGATCACGTTCGAGGCGCGCGACGAAATGACCGCGGCCTATCTGTTCCTGCGGCGGGTCGAACATCGGCTGCAGATGGTGGCCGACGAGCAGACCCACACGCTGCCCGATACCGAGGAAGCGATGGAGAGCTTCGCCCGGTTTTTCGGTTATAACAGCCGTGCCGCCTTCGCCGGCGAACTGCTCGGCCATCTCAATGCCGTGCAGAGGCATTACGGCAAGCTGTTCGAGGGCGATCCGACCGGCACCGCGCAACTGCCTGCCGCCGATTACAACGCCGGTCCGGACGATCCGCGTCTGATCGCGCATCTGACCTCGCTTGGCTTCAAGAAGCCTGTCGTCGCGGCGAAGACGATCCAGCACTGGATGGTCGGCGACTATCGCGTGTTCCGCGCGGAACAGACCCGTAGCGCTTTTGTCGAATTCGTTCCGGCGCTGATTGCAGGGCTGGCGGATGCCGAAGAGCCCGATGATGCAGTGACGGCTTTCGATCGTTTCCTCGCGGCGCTACAGCGTGGCGGACGGTTGATTTCCCTGCTCAGCCAGAATCGCGAATTGGTGGCGCTGGCGGCGCTCATTCTCGGCGCCGCGCCTCGCCTCGGCGACATGCTGGCGCGGCAACCGCAGCTCATGGACGGGTTGATCGATCCGCGGTTCTTCGGCGCGATGCCCGACCAGCGCGAATTGTCCACGCGTCTTGCGGCGACGCTGGCGGACGCCAATTCCTACGAGGAATTCCTCGATCGGTTGCGCCTGTTCGGCCAGGAAAGCCTGTTCCTGATCGGCACGCGCATCCTCTCCGGTACGGTGTCGGCCTCGCAGGCCGGTATCGCCTTCGCCGATGTCGCCGAAGGCATCGTCAATACCGTGCACGGCCTGGTGACGGATTCGTTCGCCACCCAGCACGGCCGCATCAAGGACCAGCAAACCGCGGTGCTGGCGATGGGCCGGCTGGGCAGCCGCGAGATGACTGCAACCTCCGATCTTGATCTGATCCTGCTGTATGATTTTGATCACGAGACGCCGGATTCCGACGGCACGCGATCGCTGACTGGCGCGCATTATTTCGCCCGGTTCACCCAGCGGCTGATCAGCGCGTTCACGACGCGGACCAATTACGGCGTGCTTTACGAGGTCGATATGCGGTTGCGGCCCTCGGGCCGGGCCGGGCCGGTGGCATCGCGTCTCGATTCGTTCGCGCAATATCAGGAGAAGGAAGCCTGGACCTGGGAACATATGGCGCTGACCCGCGCCCGGGTGATTTCATCGTCACCCGCGTTCCGCCAAAAGATCGAGCTGGTCATTCGCGAGGTGCTGATCCGGCCGCGCGATGCGGCAACGGTTGCCACCGACGTCGCGGACATGCGCCGCGCCGTGGCGCTGGAGAAGGGCGAAGACGATATCTGGGACCTGAAATATGCCGCGGGCGGTCTCGTCGACATCGATTTCATCGCGCAATATCTCCAGCTTGTTCACGCAAGCCGCACACCCGAAATTCTCGACGTCAGCACGCTGCAGGTGCTGGATAACGCCGCGCGGCTCGGCGTGCTGCCGCAGGCTTCGATGGAAATCCTGCGTTCCGCGGGCCGCCTTTATCACGACCTGACGCAAATCCTGCGGCTCTGTGTCACCGGCAAATTCAAGCCGGACGTCGCCGGAGACGACCTGCTGCGGGTGATGGCGCGCGCCGGCGACGCCCCGGACTTCTCGTCGCTGGAAGCGCGGGTGCGGGAGATGCAGAGTGAGGTGAGGCGGGTGTTCTCGGAGATTGTCGGGTAACTTTAGAGCGTTTTCGAGCGAAGTAGATACCGGTTCGCGTGAAGAAAACGCGTCAAAACAAAAACCTAGAGCCCCGTTCCGATTCGATCGGAACGGGAAAGGCTCTAGGTGTGGTTCTTCAGGGTCTCCAGCGCCTCGCGCACGTTTGGATCGAGGCCGGCGCCACCGGCATCGAGATGGGCGAAGATCGCCTTGCGCATCCGGGGGTCCCAGAATTTATGGATATGGTCGGCGATGCCCGAAACCGCGTGGTCGTGGCCCTGGCTCCGGAAGAACCAGCCGATCTGATTGGCCATATAGATCAACCGGTCATGCGACGACATGGATCGCTCCATCGGCGGCAGCGCCGAAATCAATGCGTTCAGGGTGGGTAAAAATCTCAAATCCGTCGGCACGCGCGATGGCGCCAAGCGTGATGCCGGCGGCCTCCGCCATCCGTACCGCCAGCGCGGTCGGCGCCGAGACCGCGACCATCAGCGGGGCGCCCATCGCGGCCGTCTTTTGTACCATCTCGACCGACACCCGGCTGGTCAGCAGCACCATGCCCTCGCTGGCCGGGAACTGTTGATGCGCCAGCGCGCCGGCGAGCTTGTCCAGCGCATTGTGGCGGCCGACGTCCTCGCGCAGGGCGACGATGCCGCTCGCCGGCGTCCAGAATGCCGCGGCGTGTACCGCACGCGTCTCGATATTGATCGGTTGCAGCGGCGGGATGCTCTGCATCGCCGCCATGATGTCTCGTGCCGAAAAGGATTGGCCTTGCGCGACGGTCGCCGCAGGGCGAACGGCTTCCGCGACCGAATCGATGCCGCAAAGGCCGCAGCCGGTGGGGCCCGCGATGTGCCGTCGCCGCTCGCTCAGCCGGTCGGCCCTAGATTGCGCCAGCCACATCCGCAATTCGACGCCGTCGTCGAGATCGACGATGTCGAGCGAGTCGATATCGGCCGGCGACTGGATGATGCCTTCGCTGAGACTGAAGCCGATCGCGAAATCCTCGAGGTTGCGTGGCGTGGCCATCATCACGGCATAGGTGCCGCCATTATAGGTCAGCGCCAGCGCGGTCTCTTCCGGAATGATGCGCGTGCCTTCGCCGACGCTGCCCTGAACAAGGCTGCCATCGCGCCAGACCTTGCGATCGACTGGGCGAACCGGTTCCCGCACGGCTACTCCGCGGCTTCGACGACGGGCGCGATGCGGCGCGAATGGCGGGCCTGCTCGTCATAGGCCTTTTGCCAGTCGGACGGACCGTTCGACGGCGATATCTGCACCGCCGTGACCTTGTATTCCGGGCAATTGGTCGCCCAGTCCGAATACTCCGTGGTGATGACGTTCGCTTGCGTGTCGGGGTGATGGAAGGTGGTATAGACCACGCCCGGCGCGACCCGGTCGGTAATCAAGGCGCGCAGCGTGGTCTCGCCGGCGCGGCTGGCAAGCCGTACCCAGTCGCCATCGCGCACGCCGCGTTGCTCGGCATCGTGCGGGTGGATTTCCAACAGGTCTTCGCTGTGCCAGATGACATTCTCGGTGCGGCGGGTCTGGGCGCCGACATTGTACTGGCTCAGGATGCGTCCCGTGGTCAGCAGCAGGGGATAGCGCGGACCGGTTCGCTCATCGGTCGGAATGTATTCGGTGATGATGAACTTGCCCTTGCCGCGCACGAAGCCGCCGATGTGCATGACCGGCGTGCCCTCAGGGGCCTTTTCGTTGCAGGGCCATTGCACCGAGCCGAGTTCGTCGAGCTTGGCAAAGGAAACACCGGCGAAAGTCGGCGTTAGCGCAGCGATCTCGTCCATGATCTCGGAGGGGTGATTATAGTGCATGTCGAGGCCCATCGCCTTGGCGAGGCGGATGGTGACCTCCCAATCGGCCAAGCCGTTGCGCGGGGACACCATCTTGCGCACGCGCTGGATGCGGCGTTCCGCGTTGGTGAAGGTGCCGTCCTTTTCGAGGAAGGTTGAGCCGGGCAGGAAGACGTGGGCGTAGTTCGCGGTCTCGTTGAGGAAGAGATCGTGGACAACGACGCATTCCATCGACGATAGCGCGGCGACGACGTGTTTGGTGTTCGGGTCGGACTGCAGGATGTCCTCGCCCTGCACATAGAGCCCCATGAAGGTGCCATCGATCGCCGCATCGAACATGTTGGGAATGCGCAGGCCCGGCTCGGGGTTGAGTTTGACGTTCCACATCGCCTCGAACTGGTCGCGCACCGCATCGCCGGAGATATGGCGATAGCCCGGCAGCTCATGCGGGAACGAGCCCATGTCGCAGGAGCCCTGCACGTTGTTCTGTCCGCGCAGCGGATTCACGCCGACGCCGGGCCGCCCAATATTGCCGGTCGCCATCGCCAGATTGGCGATCGCGATCACGGTGGTGGTGCCCTGGCTGTGCTCGGTGACGCCGAGCCCATAATAGATCGCGCCGTTGCCGCCGGTGGCGAACTGCCGCGCGGCTTCGCGCAAGGCATTCGGATCAACACCGGTCATGATCGCCGTTGCTTCCGGGCTGTTTTTCGGATCGGCGACGAAGCTCGCCCATTCCTCGAACTCGCTCCAGTCGCAGCGTTCGCGCACAAAGGCCTCGTCGACGAGGCCTTCGGTCACGATGACATGCCCCAACGCGGTCAGCACCGCGACATTTGTGCCCGGCATCAGCGGCAAATGCAGCGCCTTGACGTGCGGCGATTCCACCATCTCGGTGCGTCGCGGATCGACCACGATCAGCTTGGCGCCCTGGCGCAGGCGCTTTTTGAGACGCGAGGCGAACACCGGATGCGCCGCTGCCGGGTTGGCGCCGATGATCATGACGACATCGGTTTCTTCCACCGAGTTGAAATCCTGGGTGCCGGCCGAGGTGCCGAATGTGGCCGACAGGCCGTAGCCGGTCGGCGAATGGCAGACCCGGGCGCAGGTATCGACGTTGTTGTTGCCGAAGCCGGCGCGGATCAGCTTCTGGACCAGATAGGTTTCCTCGTTGGTGCAACGGGACGAGGTGATGCCGCCGACGGAGTCGCGGCCATATTTGGCCTGGATCCGCTTGAACTCGGAAGCCGCGTAGTCGAACGCCTCATCCCACGACACTTCACGCCAGGGATCGGTGATTTTGTTGCGGATCATCGGGTTGAGGATACGTTCCTTGTGGTTGGTGTAGCCCCAGGCGAAGCGTCCCTTGACGCAGGAATGGCCGCGATTGGCTTTGCCGTCCTTGTACGGCACCATGCGCACCACCTCCTCGCCGCGCATTTCCGCCTTGAAGGTGCAGCCGACGCCGCAATAGGCGCAGGTCGTCACCGCCGAGTGCTCGGGCTGTCCGATCTCGATCACGGATTTTTCGGTCAGGGTCGCGGTCGGGCAGGCCTGCACGCAGGCGCCGCAGGACACGCATTCGGAGCCGAGAAAGCTCTCGCTCATGCCCGGCGACACCCGGCTGTCGAAACCGCGGCCGGAGATCGTCAGTGCGAACGTGCCTTGCACTTCCTCGCAGGCGCGGACGCAGCGCGAGCAGACGATGCACTTCGAGGGGTCGTAGGTGAAATAAGGGTTGGACTCGTCCCTCGGCATCCAGGCCGCATTGGGCGTGCCGTTCGATTTGGCGAACACGTGATTTTCGCCCTGATAGCCGTAGCGGACGTCGCGCAGGCCGACCGCGCCCGCCATGTCCTGCAATTCGCAGTCGCCGTTCGCCGCACAGGTCAGGCAGTCCAGCGGGTGATCGGAGATATAAAGCTCCATCACGCCCCTGCGCAGCTTCTTGAGCCGATCGTTCTGGGTGTGAACCACGAGGCCGTTCATCGCCGGGGTGGTGCAGGAGGCCGGCGTGCTGGCGCGGCCTTCGATCTCGACCAGGCATAGCCGGCAGGAGCCGAACGCGTCGACCATGTCGGTGGCGCAGAGTTTTGGGATCTGCGTGCCGGCTTCCATCGCCGCGCGCATGATCGAGGTGCCCTCCGGCACCGTAACGCTCTGACCGTCGATGATCAGCGTGACCATGGCCTCGGATTTGGAGCGCGGTGTGCCGAAATCGGTTTCCTAAATCAGCGACATGACAGTCTCCTTTATTCCGCGGCCTGCAAGCGCGTGGGGACGGGTGCGAAATCTTCCCGGAAATGTTTCAACGCACTTGATACGGGGTAGGGGGTAAAGCCGCCCAGCGCGCACAGCGAGCCGAACTTCATGGTGTTGCAGAGGTCTTCGATCACCGCGATATTTTCCTCGACGCGTTCGCCGGCGCGGATCCTGTCGATGGTCTCGACGCCGCGGGTCGAACCGATCCGGCACGGCGTGCATTTGCCGCAGGATTCCACGGCGCAGAATTCCATGGCGAAGCGCGCCTGCTTCGACATGTCGACGCTGTCGTCGAACACTACGATGCCGCCATGGCCGATCAGGCCATCGCGCGCGGCAAATGATTCATAGTCGAACGGGGTGTCGAACAACGCGCGCGGAAAGTACGCGCCGAGCGGACCGCCGACCTGCACCGCGCGAACCGGGCGTCCGGTAAAAGTGCCGCCGCCGACGTCGTCGATCAGTTCGCCGAGCGTGATGCCGAAGGCGATCTCGAACAGGCCGCCGTGCTTGATATTGCCCGCGAGCTGGATCGGCATCGTACCGCGGGAGCGGCCCATGCCGAAATCCGCGTAGGCCTTGGCGCCGCCGGCGAGGATGAACGGGATCGCGGCAAACGACAGCACGTTGTTGATTACGGTGGGCTTGCCGAACAGGCCCTTATGTGCGGGCAGCGGCGGCTTGGCGCGGACGATGCCGCGGCGGCCTTCGAGGCTTTCCAATAGCGAAGTCTCTTCGCCACAGACGTAGGCGCCGGCCCCGACCCGGACCTCGAGATCGAAATTATGCGCCGAGCCGCAGATACGTTCGCCGAGGAAGTTCGCGCGCCTGGCAGCCGCGATCGCCGCGTTCATGGCTTCGACGGCATGCGGATATTCCGAGCGGATGTAGATGTAGCCCTTGGCGGCGCCCACCGTGATGCCGGCGATGGTCATGCCCTCAATCACGACAAAGGGATCGCCTTCCATGATCATGCGGTCGGCGAACGTGCCGCTGTCGCCTTCGTCGGCGTTGCAGACGATATATTTCCGGTCGGCGCCGGCTTGCGCCACGGTCTTCCATTTGATGCCGGTCGGGAATCCGGCGCCGCCGCGGCCGCGCAATCCCGACGTCGTGACGTCGGCCAGTATCGCATCGCTGGTCAGCGTCAGCGCACGCTGCAGGCCCTTGTAGCCGTCATGGGCGCGATAATCCTCGACCGAACGCGGATCCACCACGCCGCAACGCGCAAACGTCAGGCGGGTCTGGCGCTTCAGCCAGGGAATCTCGTCGGTGATGCCAAGCCGCAGCGGGTGCGGGCCGTTACTTGCGATCGCATCGAACAGAGAAGAGACATCCGCCGGGCTCACCGGGCCGTAGGCCACGCGGCCTTTCACGGTCGCCACCTCGACCATCGGCTCCAGCCAGTAAAGCCCGCGCGATCCGGTTCGCACGATGGTGATCGGCAGGCCGCGCTTTTCGGCTGCCTGCTCGAGTGCGGCGACGACATCGTCTGCACCGACGGCAATCGCGCCGGCATCGCGGGGAACGAAAATCCGCATTTTCATCGCTGCGCCTCCGCCACCAGCGCGTCGATGCGCGCCTCGTCGAGTCGACCGACCACGCGGCCATCGAGCATCGCCGATGGCGCGGTGGCGCACAGGCCGAGGCAATAGATCGGCTCCAGGGTCACGCGATCATCAGCGGTGGTGTTGCCGAGCGCGATGCCGAGTTTCGCCTCGGCGCGCGCGGCCAGCGCATCGCCGCCGGCGGCCTGGCAGGCTTCGGCGCGACATAATTTCACGACATGCCGGCCGGCGGGCGCATGACGGAAATCATGATAGAACGTGAACACGCCATGGATCTCGGCGCGCGACAGATTGAGGGCCTGCGCGATCATCGGTATCGCGGGCTCCGGCACATAGCCAAAGGCTTCTTGCAGCGCGTGCAGGATCACCAATGTCGCGCCTTCCAGGCGCGCATGCTCGGCGATGATGTCAGCGCCCCGGTCTGCATTCCATGGTTCGTAAACTGGCGCCATTTGCCTTGTCTTTCAGAGGCTTGTTTGTAAACCCAAGAAAGCTGGAATCGATCCAAACATCAATAAAGCTGTCTCATGCTGCGATACGGAAACCGGATCGATCTGTATATGAAATCATTTGATAGAGAATCTGAATAATGGCCCATTCAGGCGGGTGTATCGGATGCGGCCTTTAGGCGTACTGGCCAGTGCGTGGGCGTGGTACGCTCAACACGGGGACTCGCGAGGTGAGGGCGCTTCTTGATCGACAAGCTTGAATTGCTGCTGGCCCTGGCCAAGGAGCGCCACTTCGGACGCGCCGCGGAGGCCTGTGGCGTGACCCAGCCGACGATGTCGACGAGCCTCAAGCAGCTCGAGGAAATCCTCGGCGTCATGTTGGTGCAGCGCGGTTCCCGGTTCCAGGGCTTTACGCCCGAAGGCGAGCGGGCGCTCGACTGGGCGCGGCGGATCGTCGGCGACGCCCGCGCGATGCGGCAGGAGATCAACGCGCTCAAGGAGGGTCTTTCCGGCGAAATCGCCCTTGCCGCGATCCCGACCGCGCTCGGCATGGTCGCTTCGCTGACCACGCCGTTCCGCGCCCGACATCCGGACGTACGCTTCCGCATCGTGTCCTGCACCTCGATCGAGGTGCTCGGATTGCTGGAAAACCTCGAGGTCGATGCCGGCCTGACCTATTTGGAGAACGAACCGCTCGGCAAAGTGCGCTCGATCCCGCTTTACAATGAGAGCTACCGTTTGCTGACCTCTCCGGATGGCATGTTCGGCGATCGCGACCAGGTCACCTGGCACGAAGTGGGCCAGGTGCCGCTGTGCCTGTTGACGCCCGACATGCAAAACCGCCGCATCATCGACCGTGCGCTGAAAGCCGCCGGCGCCGAGGCGACGCCGACGCTGACGTCGAATTCGATCATCGTGCTCTACACCCACGTCAAGACCGGGCGCTGGGCCAGCGTGATGCCGGCCAGGCTTGCGCAGACGCTCGGCCTGTCGGACACGGTGCGGACCATCCCCATCGTCGATCCCACGGTGACCTACAGCATTGGCCTGGTGGTGCCGCAGCGCGATCCGCTGACGCCGTTGATCGCAGCTTTGGCGCAGATCGCCCGCGAGGTCGCGCCGACGCTGGAGCCTTGAAGCGATGACGGCGTGCCATAGCGTTTTCGAGCGAAGTGGCAGCCGGTTCGCGTGAAGAAAACGCGTCAAAACAAGAATTTACGCCGCCGCGGAGATATCCGCCTTCACTTTCCGCGCGTCGCGCGGCAATGACACGCATACCACCGTGCCGGCGCCGAGCCGCGAGCGCAGCCGCATCGATCCGCCGTGCAGATTGGTCAGCGACTTGGCGATCGCAAGGCCCAGCCCCGAGCCGTGATAGGTCTTGGTGAGCTGGCTCTCGACCTGCTCGAACGGCCGGCCCAACCGCGTCAGCGATTGCGGGGCGATGCCGATGCCGGTGTCGGCGATCATCAGGTGAATCGAATCCTTGCGCATCCGGCTGCGCACCACGACCTTGCCGCCGTCCGGCGTGAATTTGACCGCGTTCGACAGCAAATTGACCATGATTTGCTTGATCGCGCGGCGATCCGCCACCATCGCAAGGGTGCCTTCGATGTCGGCGTCGAGGGCAAGGTTCTTGTGCTCGGCGCGCCCGGAAACCACGCGCATGGATTCCTGCAGCGTCTTCGACAGATCGAGCGGCTCCATGTCGAGTTGCATCCGGCCGGCTTCGATCTTCGACATGTCCAGGATGTCGTTGATGACGTCGAGCAGATAGCGGCCGCTGGTCAGGATGTCGTGGCAATATTCCTGGTATTTTTCCGAGCCGAGCGTGCCGAACATGCCGCTTCCCATGATCTCGGAGAAGCCGATGATGGCGTTGAGTGGCGTGCGCAGTTCGTGGCTCATATTGGCCAGGAATTTGGATTTGGTCTGGTTGGCTTCCTCGGCGCGGGTCTTTTCGTCGGAATATTTTTCCGCGAGGTCGGCAAGCTCGATGGCCTGGCGTTCCAGCGCGGTTTGCGAACGCTTCAGGTCGATCACGGAGGCGCGCAGCCGAAGGTCGTTCTCGACTAGCTTCTGTTCGTGTTCCTTGATGCGGGTGATGTCGGTGCCGACCGAGACATAGCCGCCGTCCTTGGTGCGCCGTTCACTGATGTGTAGCCAGCTGCCGTCCTCGATCTGGGCCTCGAAGGTACGCGCGCCCGGCGCCTGCGCCGAGGTCTCCTGCAACCGGGTGCGGACCTCCGGCATGCTGCCGACCTCGATTACGGTCTCATAGGAGGTGCCTGGTGCGACTGCGGAATCCGGCAGCTTGTGCAGGCGCTGGAAGTGCGAATTGCACAACACCAGCCGGTCTTCGGCGTCCCACAGCACGAAAGCTTCCGGAATGGTCTCGATCGCATCGCGCAGCCGCAGATCGGCCTCGACGGTTTTCTCGGCGAGACTCTTCTGCTCGGTGATGTCGACCGCGATGCCGATCAAATGCAGGCCGGCATCGCTGGCGCCGTGGCTGAGTTCGCAGCGCACCCGCAGCCAGATCCAGTGGCCGCCGGTGTGCTGCATGCGGAAGGTCTGGTCGATGTGGTCGAGCTTCCCGGAGATCAACTGGTTGGCGATCTCGAACAGATCGATATCGTCCGACTTCACCAGCGCGTTGACCTCGCCGAAGGTCAACAGGTCGCTGCGGCTGTCGAGACCGAGCATGGTGAACATCGACTGCGACCAGAAGATACGGCCGCGCGACAGGTCCCAATCCCACAGGCCGCAGCGTCCGCGATTGAGCGCGGTATCGATCCGGCCGCGCACCGCGTCATTGATGAGATCGCCTTCGCGGGCGCGGGTCGATTGCCAGTGAAAGGCAAAGCCGAGGATCAGCACGACAAATCCGGTGGTGGCGGAAAGCGTCACCGACAGCGCCGCGTCCGATCCCCATAACGGATCGACCTTTTCCTGGACCACGATGACCTGGCCGGCCAGCGATTTGATCACGCGTGAAATGGCCAATGCGCCATTGCCGTTGGGCAGGGTGACGTCGGTCGCAGCCGGCGGCTGATCGGGGCCAGCCAAAGGCAGCGCGGCGCCGACGATATCAAGCACATTGGCGGTATCGCCGATGTCGTCGTCGACCGGCACGCGGGCGAGGACGTGCTGGCCCGCGCCGGTGACGAACACATGCCGGCCGTTGGCGCGGCCCCAGGACGGAATGAGATCGGCGAGCAGCAGTTGCAGGCGCTCGAACGAAGGCGGACGCTCCTGCGGCTCGGCAGCGAGGCGGTCGATACGCTCGGCGAGAATATCGGCCACAGCGGCGAGGTCGCGCTTCATCGCCGCGCGCTTTTGCCGGTTCTGATCGACCACCTGGACGAAGGCGCCAAGGCAGATGGTGATCAGGAACGCGATGATCAGGGTGGGCACCGCGCGGCGAAGCGCAGGCTCAGCTATCAGCAGTCTATGGTAGGCCGGTTTCGCGATCGATTGCGCCAATCCCTTGATCGAATCGGATTGGACGCACGCGCTCGCCGCGTGTGCGCGCGCCATGCCTTACACCCCCAAATAAAAATCAAAATGAACACGTCCGGAAGCACCCCGCTCGCTTCCGAATCACAGCGATTTGAATCCAGTTTTGCCGGGCTGTCGAGAGTCAACAATTCGTTAATTTCAAATAAATCTTGTCCAACGGAGAATTGGGGCGCCGACGATGTCACAAAGCGAGTCCGAAACGGGAACGCGCGCAGCTTCGCGGTTGTGAAGCCACCTCCGACGTCATCCTGAGGTGCTCGCCGTCTTCGGCGAGCCTCGAAGGATGGTGTTCAGCTCGAGGCTCGCAAGAGTTCGCACCTCAGGATGACGGCCGAGACAGCTTCGCTTCGCTCCTCGCCAGGATGAGGTCGGTAGCTTTCTCCTCATGTTCGCCTTCACCTCACGCCTTCGGCGGCTCGGCGTGGCTGATGACGCGCTTGACGGTCGGGAACGCGCGGCGCAGGGCGCGCTCGATCTCATCGACGTTCTCGTGAACCTTGATCACGCTCATCGAGGGCGCGGCGCGGCAATGGAAGTTGACGATTTCACCGGCGTCGGTGTCGCGCACGCGCACATTGTGGATGTCGTGGATGGCGCCGTCGGCGGCAAAACCCGACAGCGCGGTCTTGATGGTTTCGACGCGATCGGGCGCGGCATCGGCGCCAACAGGCAATTCCGGTTCCAGCGGTTCGATATGGGTGTCGACCTCGACGTCGCCGAACTCCTCGCGGATGTTGCGCTCGAACTCATGGGCGATGTCATGGGCCGCATTGAGCGCCATCTCGCCATCGACTTCGAGGTCGATGCTGACGGTCAGCTTGCCGCCGAGATCGTGTACCGTGACGTGATGGATGGCGAGACCGGAATTGCGCGCGATCACCATGATACGTTCGCGGATGCTCTCATTGTTGCGCGCGACCGGGACCGCGGTAAAGGTCAGATCGGCATCGCCGAGGGCTGCGGTGACCGCGTCCTGCGCCTGTCGCTTGATCGCTTCGACGCGATCGATCGGGAAGGTGCGCGGCACCTGGACGATGGCGTCGATGAAATGGGTCGGGCCGACCATGCGGGCGCGCAGCCGCTCGACATCGACGATGCCAGGCAGCGCCTTGAGCGCGGCGGTGGCCTTCTCCGCGACGCCGTCCGGCGCGCGGTCGAGCAGGGTTTCCACGGTGGAACGCGCCAGCCGCAGGCCCAGCGCCGAAATCACCAGCGCGACGCCGATCGCAGCCGCCGCGTCGCCCCAGCGATATCCAAGCCCGGACAGCGCCAGCCCGATGATGACGGCGATCGAGCCGAGCACGTCGGACGCAAAATGCAGGGCGTCGGCGGCGAGCGCCTGGCTTTTGGTCGCGCGCGCGGTGCGCCGTAGCGCCAGGGCGCGCCACAGATTGACCGCGATGTCGATCAGGAGAACCACGAACGGGATCGCCGACAGAGTGGGCGGCGGCGCGCCGTCGCGCAACCGCCCATAGGAGGCGACGAGGATGCCGCCCGCCAGCACATACAGCATCGCGATCACGCCGAGCGCCGACAGGCTCTCCAGCTTGCCGTGGCCGTAATGATGTTCCTCGTCCGCCGGCTTGTCGGACACCTGCACCACCATCCAGGTGACGACGGTCGCCGCGAGGTCGACCGAGGAATGCAGCGCCTCGGAGACCAGCGCGATACTGCCGATCGCGACGCCGACGACGAATTTGGCCGCGGCCATGCTGGCGCTGGCGGCCATCGAGATCGCGGCGACGCGGGATTTTTCGGAGTGAACGGATTGGCTCATGGCGATGCTTTAGCAGCCGATCGTGGTACGTCAAAGCTCGCATGCACGACGCAATCGCTACTCATTTGCAGAAGCGAAATTGTTGCGAATTGTTCCGATTTTAAGATGCCGCCTCTCAGGTCGTCCCCGCCTAGCGCGCAATTGCGCGTAAGGCGCGGGACGACTCGTTGAAAAACTGACCGCTGGACACAACTCCGCATTCTCACAACGCAATGCGCCCGAGTTGATGATGATAGATCCGCCCCCAAAAGATAGAGGCGCAGGGAAGACCGGGTGCGCGCTGCACCCGCGGTCTCATGTGCAAATGCACAAAGCAAAAAACGCACACGAGCATACAGGTTCAGCGGAGGCAGTCCGGCCTTCCCTGCGCAATGGTTTACGGCTTATTTCGTGCTCTCCCCGGCGAGACCAGAGCTTGTTTGTCACCGTCGCCCCCAAGAAGCGTGAGCTTCCTGCGAACTTGACACCAGCCATTGGGGCGTCAGGACCACACGACTTTGCCGTCCGCTTCGGCCGCGCTCGTCAGTCGCAGCCATCGCGTCCACCGCATCCCATCCCAACGTCAGTGACGATGGCCAACGCCCCTCTCTCGGAACGGGATGGCGAGGAATAAGCAGGTGATTTGGGTCAGGAGTTAAGTTAATTTCTGAAAATCAGAAA
This sequence comes from uncultured Alphaproteobacteria bacterium, assembly GCA_963755895.1. Classification (GTDB taxonomy): domain Bacteria; phylum Pseudomonadota; class Alphaproteobacteria; order Rhizobiales; family Xanthobacteraceae; genus Bradyrhizobium. The sequence goes on along the minus strand of CAVWMD010000007.1, from coordinate 458,857 downwards.
TGGCGTGGAAATATGAAGGGGATGGACAGGGCAAATCAGATTGAATTGCCACAACAAATTAGATTTTTGGCGCAACGAATTTTGCGCGGCCAATGCGGCGCCGAGCGCTCCGATGCGCCTCGCCGAACGTAGGCAGCGTGAAAACGCGTCGGGATTTCGGTAAGATGCCCAGCAGCTTTACGAGCATGTCCCCACATCGGAAACTGTTGGGCTACTCCCATGGCTAAACACGAAATTACGTTTTGCAATCGCGCTTATTCCAAACGGTGGTTCAAGAATTTAGAACGGCAGAACTCTTCCCATTTCGAAATTCTGCAGGCGATCATAGCGGAAATCGAAGACAAGGACGGCGGCGACATTAGCAAAGCCGATATCTTCCGCCGCGATCCTGGAATCAATCAACGCGTCGCCGCCCTGGAATTCGACATCGTTCCAGAGTCGGGGCCAAATGCTGAAACACAACGGCAACGGCATCAGGCATGCGAAGTATTCGCCGTCAAAAAACATAGCGGTGATCTGGGCGAAGATCGGCGGAACCATTTATGTCACGTTCGACGATCACGCTCCTATTCGCTATCACAGAGCCATAAGCCATCTTCGCGGCATAAGACTGGGAAAACCGGTATTTCCAAAGCGCGCCAGGAAAACCGGTCGATTCCTGCTGAAGCTGACGCGGTACTGGCGATTTAGATTTAACAAGCGACTTAAGGGTATCGATTTGAAGGAGAGATATTACGAATAGCTCGCAGGATGGCTGGAGCGAAGCGATACCCATCAATTACACTTTGCGAATCTGATGGGTTTCGCAAGGGGCTGGACCCATTCGACGTTTTTCGTGCAGTGGTTGTCAGAGTTGTTCATTGTAGTCGAGGGTTTTAGTAAGCTAAAATTGCGAGACGCAGCTATCGCTCTTTCGAAGAGTAAATCCGCCGTTTTCTGATGCGCGCATTCGACGTTCCTGCAACTAATTAGTTCGTGCTGCATCCAGAATAGCAAGCGGCGGATCGCCGCACTTTTGGCTGCCCGACGGATATTAGCGCCGCTTTAATTAATTCGGCTCATTTTTAGCGGATGTCAGCCCACCGGCCATACGAATACAGAGATCGTGCTGGGAGCCTGCGCCGGATGGCGCGGGAGACAACGGACGAGCGCGCACGCAAGGCCTTGAACGACCTTGCCGCGGAGAATCTTGCAAAGGCCGAAGAACTGGAGCGGCAAGAAGCGCTGCTCAAGCAATCGCAACCGTCGAAGCCCAAATAGCAGCATTCCTCGTCCGAATTCGATCTGCACCGCACCTCGTCGTCATCGACGCACGAACGGACTATCGCAGTGCGTAGCAAGGATGGGTGGAGCGAAGCGATACCCATCGATCGCAGCTTGCGACGCTGATGGGTTTCGCAAAGGGCCCAATCCCATCGCGCAGCAAAAATAACCGGCTCAATTTCGGGAGTCGCGTTCCTGGTCGAGCTTCTGAAGGTACGATAAGCCGTTCACCGTCAGGCGATGTTGGTCCCTTTCGCCTTCGATGAACATCTTCATCAGGTGCTTCGACAGCATTTCACGGGCGCCTTTGGTCTCGGCGCGATTGGCGAGCACGCCATATATTCTTAACGCGCGGTCAACGGGCAGCGAGCAGTCAACAGGAACTTGCATTGGATCAGCCACGGTTTGGGAAATCTGAGGAGATAAATGCGGATGCGCTGTATCGTTCCAAAGATATTAGGCCTGGTTCCGAGGTAATTTGAGAGGCGCGCTTTCCGGGTTTTGTCGTTGGCCTGCGCGCCATGTGTCCCTCAATATCACGGACTTTCTCGAAGAGGTGGCGTGGCACCTTTCGCCAGCCGCACCGCCGACAGCAATGCCGTGAAAAGCATCGTGAACATCAGGGTGGCGACGGTGGCTTCGCGCAGTTCGGCTATTTTCCAGACATGACCGGCGGCGTCGGTGACTTCGCCGGATTGTCCCATCATCCAGGGCACGACGTGCGTCAGGCCGCCGCAAACATAGAACAGGATCGCAATCGCGTTCAGGGCAGTTTGGTTATCCTGCATCCAAGGTCCGCGCTGGCGGCGGAGATAGAGCGCGAACATTTGAAAGAACAGCCACGCGGTCAATAGCCAGCCGAAATAATTCGACAATGGGACGCCGAAACTGGCTCCGCCATCGTGCCATATCCACGCCTTGCCGATCGTTGCCGCGGCTGGCTCCATCACCATGTCCCATTGCGTCGCGACAAACGCCGCGACGATGGGAAGGGCGATCAGATTGAAATTCCGATCCAGACGACGATCGGCGCCGTCGAGCAGGATCGAAGCGAGCCGCCACGAGAAGTAACCCATCCCGAACCAGAGAGGTCCGACGATCGCGGGAATGGTGCCGATGTGGGGCAGGTCGGCGCCGACTTCGAAATGGTAATGTCCGAATGGAAAGCCGGTGGCGACGCCGAGGTTTTCGATGGCAAACGTCGTACCGACGCAGATCGCGAACAGCGCCAGCATGTGCCGAAAGCCATAGGCCATGGAGGCATGCAGGCACGCACCGACGATTCCCATCGCCGCCAGCGCTTGTGCGATCGGTGTCGGATTCCAGGTGAAGCAGATCACGGCGAGAAGATAGAAGGCGATCAAGAGCCACAGCGCCGTCGTCCGAACGGTCCCCTTGTCGCTGGTTTCTGTGCGCGCGATCTCGGTCATGACGGGCCTGAAGATAGCGTACGCGCTACGTGCTGCAAGAGTGCCCCGCGCGGTCTTTCGTGAGGCGGCGAAGCCAGCTCAGCCGTCATCCTGAGGAGCGGCCGCTTGGCCGCGCCTCGAAGGATGATGTTCCGCGCAGTGCGTGCGGCCATCCTTCGAGGCTCGCAAGAGCTCGCACCTCAGGATGCCGTCGAAATAGCTTCGCAGCCGGTCAGGATGAAGGCCGCGCGCAGCCCTAAAATCTCACCACGATCTTGCCCAGATGCTGGTTGGCTTCCATGCGCTCGAAGGCCTTGCCGATATCGTCGAACGAAAACACCCTGTCGATCGGCAGTTGCAGTTTTCGGCTTTCCACCGCCGGCCAGATGTCTTTCTGCACCTCGCCAAAGATCTCGCGGATTTCCTCGATCGAGCGGGTGCGGAAGGTGACGCCGATGTAGTTGATGCGGCGCGCGGCGTGCAGGTCGAAATTGAAATCGGCGTGCGTGCCGCCGAGCCGGCCGACATTGACGATGCGGCCCTTGATTTTGGTGGCCTTCAGGTTCTGGTTGGCGACCTTGCCCGAGACCTGATCGACGATCAGGTCGACGCCTTCGCCGTCGGTGGCCTTGAGCACCTGATCGACCCAGCCGGGATCGGAGGAATCCACCGCGAGGTCGGCGCCGAATTCCTTCAAACGCCCGCGGCGCACGGCATCGGTCGATGAGCCGATCACGATTTTGGCCCCTTTAAGTTTTGCGATCTGCATCGCCATCAGGCCGACGCCGGAGCTGGCGCCCTGGATCAGCACCGACTGCCCGGGCTGTAGCGCGCCTGATGTCACCACCGCGTTGTGCATGGTGGCGAGCGCGACCGGCAGAGTGGCGGCTTCCTCGAAATTCATGTTGGCATTGCCGGGAATCCGGAACAGCCGGCCGTGATCGGCCAGCGTATATTCGGCAAACGCCGCGCCGCCGGAGCCCATCACGCGTTCACCGACCTTGACGCCGCTGGCGTCGGGACCGAGTTCGGCGATCTCGCCCGCCCATTCCATGCCGAGCACCGCGCCGACGCCGCCGGCGCTGCCATGGGCGTGGCCCTTGGTCATGCCGAGATCGGCGCGGTTGAGGCCGCAGGCGCGCACCCGAACCAGCACCTGCGTGCCCTTCGGTGCGGGTTTTGCAACGTCGGTGATTTCGGCGCCGTTGGCGCCGTAGACATAGGCTTTCATGGGCTCTTCTCTTTTGCTGCTCCCTCTCCCGCTTGCGGGGGAGGGCCGGGGTGGGGGTAGCGCCGCGAAGTCAGACTTTTCGTGTGGAGAAAGTTCCCCCACCCATATCGCATCTATCGATGCGATATGACCTCCCCCGCAAGCGGGAGAGGTGAGCAGCGAATTATTCCGCGGCCTGTTGCCGGGTGCCGGACATCATGGCCTCGAAGCGCTCGCGCATGATCGCCTCGGCCTCGCGGATGATGCGCGACACCAGCTCGGCGCAGGTCGGGATATCGTGGATCAATCCCTGCACCTGTCCGGCCGACCAGATGCCTTCATCGTGATCTCCGTTGGCGTACACCATCTTGCCGCGCGCGCCCGCGACGAGTTCGCGCACATCCTCGAACTTGGCGCCTTCCTTTTCCATCGCGACGACTTTTGTCGAGATCGCGTTTTTGGCGACGCGCGAGGTGTTGCGCATGGTGCGGAAGATCAATTCGGTCTCGCGCTCGTCATTGGCGACGATCTTTTCCTTCACCTGCTGATGGATCGGGCTTTCCTTGGTGCACATGAAACGCGTGCCCATGTTGATGCCCTCGGCGCCGAGCGCGAGTGCTGCGACCAGGCCGCGGCCGTCGCCGAAACCGCCGGAGGCGATCATGGGAATTTTCACCTTGTCGGCGGCGGCGGGAATCAGGATCAGACCCGGGGTGTCGTCCTCGCCGGGATGGCCGGCGCATTCAAAACCGTCGATCGAGATCGCATCGACCCCCATGCGCTCCGCCGACAATGCGTGGCGTACGCTGGTGCATTTGTGCACGACCTTGATGCCGTGCTTTTTAAATTCGGTGACGTGTTCCTGCGGCTTGTTGCCGGCGGTCTCCACCACCTTGATGCCGCTCTCGATGATGGCCTGGCGGTATTCGGCATAGGGCGGCGGCTTGATCGAGGGCAGGATGGTGAGGTTGACGCCGAACGGCTTGTCCGTGAGGTCGCGGCAGCGCGCGATTTCCCTGGTCAGATCCTCGGGCGTCGGCTGCGTCAGCGCGGTGATGAAGCCGAGCGCGCCGGCGTTGGCCACGGCCGCCACCAGCTCCGCGCGCCCGACCCATTGCATGCCGCCCTGTACGATCGGGTGTTCGACGCCGACAAGCTCGGTAAATCGTGTCTTGATCATGATGGGTCCCTGAATGTTTCCTGTCACCCGCGGCCGCTGCTGCGCGCGGGCCATGATGGTTTTTCAGGAGGCAGGATGACGTCATGGCCGGCAAAAGTCCACCGGGCAGGGATCATGCAAAAGCGGTGGTTGTTGTTTCCGCGGGGCGGATAATTTGTTGCGACAGGCCGTCCGATTTATCGCGGTCCGGGCAGGTCACGCGGCGCCGGCCACGACCACATCATTCAGTTTTTGATCCACCACCTGGACCGTGCGGTCGATCTCGGCATGGGGCAGGCCAAGCTGATGCGAGATCAACTTTACCAGGAGGTCGACCCGTTCGATGAAACGCGCGCCACCGGCGACCGCCCGCGCCGCCGACGACGGCTTGAGCAGGCTTTCCGCCGCCTTGGCATATTTCTCGAAGGGCACGTGGTCCGCGGGCTCGGCTCCCAGCCGCCGCGCGATCGCGTCGACATGGTCATAGACCGATTGCGAGAGTTCGAGATCGGCGTGCACCGCGTCGCGGATCGAGCGCGGCTCATGCGGGGTGATGCAGCGGTAATTTCCGGTCAACAGCATCGACCATTTTGCCAGCGGGACGAACAGCGACTCGAATACCCGAAGTTTTACCGGAACGTCCTGGCCGTCGAGCCTCACCGCGTCGATATCGGCTTCCAGCTCGCGCAGCAGCCGGTTGTGTTTCTCGTCGGCAAAGGCTGCGGCCTTGAAATTCGTCGGCAGGCCGACATGGAGCACATTGGCCTTCTCTTCCGGTGGACGAAAGGCCTGCGGATCGGGCGAGCACAGCGACACCAGTCCGCTCTGAAAGCGCTGCCAGACGTTGGCATTGGTATAGGCCTGCTCCAGATCCATCGCCGCCAGCGCCGGGATCCGCTTGAGATAGGGCAGCGGCGGCATGTTCATGATCGACAGACAAGGCAGCTTGGCTTCGGCGATCTTGATCATCAGGACCCGGATCGTATGGTTGGTGTATTGCGGCTCCTGCATCGCAAGACCGACCAGGTCATAACGGGAAATATCGACCTCGGCCGGCGGCACCGCGTCCAATATGCCGGGCAGATCGCCTGAAAAGATCGCCCGGTGCTGCGTCTCGTCCCGCAGCTTGATGCGCACTTCGGTGCCGTGGCGATTGATCAGCTCAGCGGTCTGCTGCCGGCAAACCAGGGTCACGTTGTGGCCGGCCATCAGCAGCTTTGTCGCCAGCAAGGAGCCATAGGAGGCCCCAAGGATCAGAACGTTGCGCGCCATGCTCTTTCGTCCACGGATGAGGGGGGCGGAATTGTCTCTGGCGCGCCTTGCTCAGGCGGCGTCGACGGCGGGTTTGGCGACGCTCGAGGCTTCATCGAATGCGGTCGAGATATCGCGGATGCTGACCACGCCGATCAGGCTGTAATTGTCGATCACAGGCAGATGCCGGATGTGGTTCCTGTTCATCAGGTGGCGCGCATGTTCGAGCGTATCGGCCGAACTGCAGGACACCAGTTGCTGCACCGAGATCAACTGCGAGACCTTCAGGTTGACGCCGGCCGCGCCGTGTTCGGCGATCGCGCGCACCACGTCGCGCTCGGTGAACATGCCGACCGCGGTATTGCCTTCGGTCCGCACCACGTCCTTGACCACGAGCGCGCTGATATTGCTGGCGCGCATCAATTGGGCGGCAATGCCCACGGTTTCGTTCATGCGAACCGTCGCCACGCGGGCCGTCTTCTTGCGCAGGATGTCTCCGACTTTCATCGCAACCTCCTTTGGGGTTTGCCTCAGGGTATCTCTTGTGATCACGATATTGGTATACATTATTCCAATTGTCAATTCGATCTTGACGTCGTCCACCGCTCGCAGCATTGAATAAAGCGGCAGTATTATTGACTTATTGGACGATACCTCACCTGGAGGTGCCGGCTTCCCCATCTAGAAAGCGCGACTAGAAAGTTAATTGGTATTTTGTATTCCAATATCTGGCGGACAAAAAAAGAGGCGCACCGGAATGCGCCTCTTGGTTGAATCCAAAGGTGATGGTCAGGCGGCTTTGGCGTCGGTTGCCTGGGCGTCCGCCGTCGCCTCGTGGCCCAGGATGAACGTGCGCCGCATCGGCTTGATGACCAAGACCGCCATCAGCGCCGCGGTGGCGTTGAGCGCGACCGCAACGACGAACACCGCCTGCCAGCCGAAATGGCTTGCGATGATACTTGCGAGCGGCACCAGCAACGAAGCCGTGCCCTTGGCGGTGTAGAGCATGCCGTTGTTGGTGGTGGCGTACTTGACGCCAAAGGTGTCGCCGCTGGTCGCCGGGAACAGGCTGTAGATCTCGCCGAACACGCCGAAATAAACCGCGGTCGCCAGCACGAACACGATCGGGATGTGGCCGTACACCGACAACGTCAGCAGCATCAGCGCCCCGGTCCCGAACGCGATGAACATGGTGTGTTCGCGGCCGATGGTGTCGGAAACCCAGCCAAAGAACGGCCGGCCGAAACCGTCGAAGATACGGTCGAGCGAAATCGCAAAGGTCAATGCGGCCATCTGGAAGCCCAATAGCCCGACCGGCTCGTCGGCGATCTTGAAGTCATGCGCGATCGGTGCGATCTGTGCGGCCGCCATCAGGCCGCCGGCCGCGACCATCACGAACACCAGATACATCACCCAGAAGATCGGGCTGCGCAGCACCTGCGGCGGGGTGAAGTCGACCCTGGTCTGCGGCAGATGCAGCTGCTTCTTTTTCGCCGGCATCGCCCGCGACGGCTTGCGCAGGAAGATCGCAAGGATGAAGACGATGACGCCCTGGCCGATGCCGAAGGTGAGGAAGGCGTGCTGATAGCCGCTGGTAGCCACCATGTTGGCGATCGGCACCACGGTGATCGCCGCACCCGCGCCGAAACCGGCGGCGGTGGCGCCGGCCGCGAGGCCGCGGCGGTCGGGAAACCATTTCAGCGCGTTGCCGACGCAGGTGCCGTACACCGAGCCCGCGCCGATGCCGCCGACGATCGCGGCGATGTAAAGCAGCACCAGCGTATTGGCGTAGGAATTCAGCACCCAGGCGAGGGCGATCATCACTCCGCCGAACATGATCACGGCGCGCGGACCGTATTTATCGACGAACCAAGCTTCGACCGGAACCAGCCAGGTTTCGGTCACCACGAACAGCGTGAAGGCCAACTGGATCGCGGCGCGGCCCCAGTGATACTTGGCGTCGATCGGATCGACGAACAGTGTCCAGCCATATTGCAGGTTGGCGATCATCGCCATGCAGACGATGCCCATCGCCAGTTGCAGCCAGCGGAAGTATGGGCCTTCAGGCGCAGCTGATGCCGCAGGTGGTGTCGTGATGCTCATGGTTCCTCCCGGGATACGCTTTTATTTTTATGGCAAGCGTTAGGGTCGCCGAATATTGGTATGTATTATGCCAGCACGCAAGCCCTCCAACCTACTCATTATGTCGCAGGGATGAAACTCGGTGGCACAGCGGTTTCGGTTGCGGACTTGGGATTGTCCGGGCTTGAACGCAAAAAAAGACCCCGGAAAAACCGGGGTCTCAGTCAGGGAGGAAACGGTTACAGGCTTGATCGACGGGATCGCGGCATACTGCGCGCAGCCCGATATCACAGCCCGAAATGGGGCAGATCGCCGTTGCGGATGGCCATCCGGGCGTGCGCCATCAAGAGGCGGTCGAGCGAGGCCATCAGGCGGCCGAACAGGGTATTGGCCGGCGTCAGGCGAAGAGCGGTGGTATCGGACATGTTGTCCCCTGGCTTAAAGCGGGTGCAGCGGCTCGCTGCGTTCTGACAACAAATTATGTATACCAGATACCAATTCAACCGCTTTGTTTGCATAGCAGCATGACGATGTTTGCAGTGCAGCAAACGGGGTGATCGGGGATTCCGATGACGAAAAAGGTCGCCGGAAACCCGGCGGCCTTGAAGCATGGCAAAAGGTCGTTGACCAAGGAGTTCGTCGTGCCGGGCGTAGCCGTCCGAAGGACGGCGTCGCTTCCGCTCGCCTATGTCCCGGGCATCCACGTCTTTGCTGGACCTCAACAGGAGAAGACGTGGATGGCCGGGACAAGCCCGGCCATGCCAAAAAAGCATTGCCCTTTGGATTAAGCGTTTACTCCGCGGCCTGTTTGCGCGGCGGATCGAGCGCGCCGGAATCGTGGATCTCGGCGACCTGATGGTCGCTGAAGCCGAGCACCTGGCGCAGGATCTCGTCGGTGTGTTCGCCGAGCAGCGGCGAGCGCGTCACCTCGGTCGGGCTAGTCCGACAGCTTGATCGGGTTGCCGACCGAAATGTATTTGCCGCGGGTCGGGTGATCGACCTCGACCACGGTGCCGGTCGCGCGCAGCGACTGGTCTTCCGCCATTTCCTTCATCGACAGGATCGGACCGCAGGGGATGTCATCCTTGTTGAGGATATCCATCGCCTCGAACTTGGTCTTGGTCATGGTCCACTGCTCGATGCGCGCGAAGATCTCGTTGAGGCGCGACAGCCGGGCCGGCGGCTTGGCGTAATCCGGATGGGTCTTCCAGCCGGGCTCGCCGATCACGTCGCAGATCTTCTCCCAGACCGGCGCCTGGGTGATGAAATAGATGTAGGCGTTGGGATCGGTCTCCCAGCCCTTGCACTTGAGGATGCGGCCGGGCTGGCCGCCGCCGGAATCGTTGCCGGCGCGCGGCACCGCTTCGCCGAACGGAATGCCTTCGCCGAACTGGCTGTATTCCTTCAGCGGCCCATGCGCGAGGCGCTGCTGGTCGCGCAATTTTACGCGCGCCAGGTTGAGCACGCCGTCCTGCATCGCGGCGGTGACCTTCTGGCCTTCGCCGGTCATGGTGCGCTGATAGAGCGCGGTGACGATGCCGAGCGCCAGATGCAAGCCGGTGCCGCTGTCGCCGATCTGCGCGCCGGTGACCAGCGGCAGACCATCGCGGAAGCCGGTGGTCGATGCCGCGCCGCCGGTGCATTGCGCGACGTTCTCATAGACCTTGCAGTCTTCGTAGGGGCCGGGGCCAAAACCCTTGATCGAGGCCACGATCATCTTCGGGTTGATGGCGTGGATCTTCTCCCAGGGAAATCCCATGCGATCGAGCACGCCGGGGCCGAAATTCTCCACCAGCACGTCGCAGCTCTTGATCAGCGCGGTCAGCACTTCCTTGCCCTTGGGGTTCTTGGTGTCGAGCGTGATCGAGCGCTTGTTGTGGTTGAGCATGGTGAAATACAGGCTGTCGGCATTCGGCACGTCCTGCAACTGGCCGCGCGTGATGTCGCCGACGCCGGGGCGCTCGACCTTGATCACGTCGGCGCCGAACCACGCCAGCAATTGCGTGCAGGTCGGTCCGGACTGGACGTGGGTGAAATCGAGAATTCGAACGCCCTTCAGCGCCTTTGTCATCTTTTCTCTCCTTAGAAATACAAATGATGTCGTCATGCCCGCGAAGGCGGGCATCCAGTAGTCACCGTCGATTCAATTGGGCACGGCCTTCATCTCACGATACTTTGGCGATTACTGGATTCCCCGCCTTCGCGGGGAATGACGCCGAGGGTTGAAACTATTTCTTCTTGCTCAGCACGCTCTGCGGATTGAGGTTGCCGATGCGGCCCGACTCGCTGCCGGCGGCGGGATCGAGCACGGCGTTGATCAGCGTCGGCTTGCCTGAATCCATCGCCGCGTTGACGGCGCGCTTCAGCTCGTCAGGCGACGTCGCATTGACGCCTGCGCCGCCAAAAGCCTCGATCATCTTGTCGTAGCGCGCGCCCTTGACGAACACGGTCGGCGCGGGATCGCTGCCGACGCTGTTGACGTCGGTGCCGCGATAAATGCCGTCATTGTTGAAGATCACGATGCAGACCGGCAGCTGGTAGCGGCAGATCGTCTCCACCTCCATGCCGGAGAAGCCGAACGCCGAGTCGCCTTCGACGCACAAACACCGGCTTGCCGGTCTCGATCGCGGCGGCGATGGCGTAGCCCATGCCGATGCCCATGATGCCCCAGGTGCCGACGTCGATGCGCTTGCGCGGCTGGTAGATGTCGATGATGCCGCGTGCGAGGTCGAGCGTGTTGGCGCCCTCGTTGACCAGCATCGCGTCCGGCCGCTCCTTGACGATAGTACGCAACACGCCGAGCGCGCCGTGGTAGTCCATCGGCGAATTGTTGTTCATCAGGCGCGGCGCCATCTTGGCGACGTTCTCTTCGCGCTTCTTGGCGACCGCGCTCATCCAGTCGGCGGGCGCTGCTTGCCAGTCGTTGCCCATCGCGGTGAGCATCGCCGACACGCAACTGCCGATGTCGCCGACCACCGGCGCCACGATCTCGACGTTGGAGTCCATTTCCTTCGGCTCGATGTCGATCTGGATGAAGCGCTTCGGCGCATCGCCCCAGGTCTTGCCCTTGCCGTGCGACAACAGCCAGTTGAGACGGGCGCCGATCAGCATCACGACGTCGGAATCCTTCAGCACCGTCGAGCGCGCAGCACCGGCGCATTGCGGATGCGTGTCAGGCAACAGGCCCTTGCCCATGCTCATCGGCAGGAACGGCACGCCGCTGTTTTCGATGAACGCCTTGATCGCATCGTCGGCCTGCGCGTAGGCGGCGCCCTTGCCGAGAATGATCAGCGGTTTCCTGGCGGATTTGAGCACATCGAGCGCGCGCTTGACGGAATCCGGCGCGGGGATCTGCGCCGGCGCCGCATCGATCACCTTGACCAGCGACTTCCTGCCGGCCTCGGCGTCCATCACCTGGCCGAATAGCTTGGCCGGCAAATCGAGATAGACGCCACCCGGGCGGCCCGACACCGCGGCACGGATCGCACGCGCCAGACCAATGCCGATGTCGGCGGCGTGCAGCACGCGGAACGCAGCCTTGCAGAGCGGTTTCGCGATCGCAAGCTGGTCCATCTCCTCGTAGTCGCCCTGCTGCAGATCGACGATCTCGCGCTCCGACGAGCCCGAGATCAGGATCATCGGGAAGCAATTGGTGGTGGCGTGGGCCAATGCGGTGAGGCCGTTGAGGAAGCCGGGCGCCGATACCGTGAGGCACACGCCCGGCTTCTTGGTCAGGAAGCCCGCGATCGAGGCGGCGTAGCCGGCGTTCTGCTCATGGCGGAACGAGAGCACCCGGATGCCCGCGGCCTGCGCCATGCGGCCGAAATCGGTGATCGGAATGCCCGGCACGCCGTAGATCGTGTTGACGTCGTTGAGCTTGAGCGCATCGATGATGAGATGGAAGCCGTCGGTCAGTTCCCGCTCGGGTTCGGTCGTCTTGGTATCGATGCTCTGTACTGCCGCGGACATTCCGCTTCTCCCTGATCGTTTCTTGGTGTGGACGGGTGGGCCGTCCAGTGTGAAAACCTGCGTTCGGCTAAACAGCCCTCGCTAAAAGCGTTCTCCTCGGAACAGCTCTCGTAAAAACAGCTCTCGTTAGAACAGCTCCTGGCCATGCGCCTCGACATAGGCGGCAAGGCCGAGCGTGTGGTCGCGCGCGCGCTTTTCCGCAAGCTCGGTATTGCGCTCTTCGAGCGCTTCGATGATGGCGAGATGCTCGGGCAGCGAGGTCGCGGTGCGGTCGACCCTTCCGATGGTCAATTGCCGGTAGCCGCGAACGTGCAGCAGGATGTCGTTGGTCATGTCGACCAGCACCGGCGACTCGCTGAGCGAGATCAGCGCCTGGTGAAAGGCGATGTTGGCCTTGGAATACTCGTCAACGTGGTCCTGCGGCAGGCGATCCTTGCCGAAATCCTTGAAGAAATCGCGCAGCGCGGAAATGTCCTTCTTGCGCGCGGTGGTCGTGATCAGGCGCGCGGCCATGCTCTCGAGCGCGGCCCAGGCCCGGATCATGTCGACGATTTCGGTCTTGGTGCGGCGTACCACCACGATGCCGCGGCGCGGCACCGTCTTGACGAAGCCGTCCTGCTCCAGCATCGCGATCGCTTCGCGAATGGGCGTCCGGCTGACGCCGAGGCGTTCCGACAGCGCGCGCTCGTCGAGCATCACGGGCTCGGGCGTCGCATAGATATCCATCTTGAGGATGGCTTCCTTCAACGCTTCATAAGCCTTGTTCTTGAAGCTGGTCTCCGGCGCGATCCGGACAATTGCGATTTCTGCCTCGGCCATGGTGGGCGGCGCCTTCGTTTGTTTCCGTTCGGGCACGATGATTCTCCTTTGCGGGAAGCATCCTTTACCAGAATAATCGTTCGAAGATTTTTGGCATACCAGATGCCAGGATGTCAAGGCGACGTTATTTTCAGCATTTCCAGCGGATGGCTTGCCTTGACAACTTCATTTCTGGCATACCAAATGCCATAAGGGCGAATTTGCCGCAAACTCGACGCCATCCAGGGCAGGTGGCGGGTTGCGGCCGCCGGAGACGGATTGCGTGCGCGCCGAGTCTTTATCCCGAGGCGGGAAAACGGCGGGCAGGCGGGTCCGGGAACCAAGAAACGACTTCAAGGAGGAAGCCAATGTCGAATTCGAAAGATGCGGTCCGCAAGATACTCGATCTGGTCAAGGCGGATAAGCGGACCAGCCTGACGGCGCCGGAAGGCAAGTTGGTATGCGATGCCTACGGTATCCCGGTTCCGAAAGAGGGCGTGGCTAAATCCGCCGACGAAGCCGCCAAGATCGCAGCCGCGATGGGCTTTCCGGTGGTGATGAAGATCGTCTCGCCGGATATCCTGCACAAGACCGAGGCGGGTGGCGTGATGGTCGGCGTGAAAACCGCCGCCGACGTCGAAAAGAATTACGCGACGATTCTGGCGAACGCCAGCAAGTACAAGGCCGACGCCAGGATCGAAGGCATCCAGATCCAGCAGATGCTGCTGGGCGGCACCGAGGTCATCATCGGCTCGATCACCGACGGTTCGTTCGGCAAGCTCGTGGCTTTCGGCCTCGGTGGCGTGCTGGTCGAAGTGTTGAAGGACATCACCTTCCGCCTCGCGCCCGCCACCAGGGAAGATGCGCTGTCGATGCTCGACGGCATCCAGGCCCATGACATGCTCAAGGGCGTGCGCGGCGGCGACCCCGCCAACCGCGACTCGCTGGCCGACATTATCGTCAAGGTCTCGCAGCTCGTTACTGATTTCCAGGAGATCGTCGAGCTCGATCTCAACCCGGTATTCGCCACCAAGTCTGACGCGATCGCCGCCGACGTGCGCATTGTCGTCGACTTCGACTACAAGCCCCGCCCGGCGCCGCGGCCGACCGAGGAAATCGTCACCGCGATGAACCGCATCATGATGCCGAAGGCGGTCGCTGTGATCGGCGCCTCCGCCGAGGACGGCAAGATCGGCAATTCGGTGATGAAGAACCTGATCAACGGCGGCTACAAGGGCGACATCTACCCGATCCATCCCAAAGCCGGCGAGATACTCGGCTACAAGGCCTACAGAAGCGTCAAGGACGTGCCGGGCGTGATCGATACCGCGGTGTTCGCGATCCCCGCGAAATTCGTCGCGGGTGCCCTGATCGAATGCGGCGAAAAGAAAATCCCGGGTGCGGTGCTGATTCCGTCGGGCTTTGCCGAGGCCGGTGCGCCGGAATTGCAGGCTGAAATCGTGGAGATCGGCAAGAAGTACAATGTCCGCCTGATGGGGCCGAACATCTACGGCTTCTATTATACGCCGGCCAATCTCTGCGCCACGTTCTGCACCGCCTACGACGTCAAGGGCTCGGCGGCGCTGTCGTCGCAATCCGGCGGCATCGGCATGGCGATCATCGGCTTTTCGCGTTCCGCCAAGATGGGCGTTTCCGCCATCGTCGGCCTCGGCAACAAGTCGGATATCGACGAGGACGATCTGCTGGCGTTCTTCGAGCAGGACCCGAACACCACGATCATCGCGCAGCATTGCGAGGATTTGAAGGACGGCCGCGCTTTCGCTGAAGCCGCCAAGCGCGTCTCCAGGAAAAAGCCGGTGGTGGTTCTCAAGGCGGGCCGCACGTCCGCGGGAGCGAAGGCCGCGTCGTCGCATACCGGCGCGCTCGCCGGCAACGACAAGATCTATGAAGACGTGCTGAAGCAGTCCGGCGTGATCCGTGCTCGGTCCTTAAGGCAATTGCTGGAGTTTGCCCGTGGCGTGCCGGTGCTGCCGACGCCAAAAGGGGAAAACATCCTGATCATCACCGGCGCCGGCGGATCGGGCGTGCTGCTGTCGGATTCGGTGGTCGACAACGGCCTGTCGTTGATGGCGATGCCGCCCGACCTCGATGCGGCGTTCCGCAAGTTCATCCCGCCGTTCGGCGCGGCCGGCAACCCGGTCGACATCACCGGCGGCGAACCGCCGATCACCTATGTCAACACCGTCAAGCTCGGACTGTCGGACGAGCGCATCCATGCGCTGATCCTCGGCTACTGGCACACCATCGTCACGCCGCCGATGGTGTTCGCCCGCAACATGGTCGAGGTGAAGAAAGAAATGGAAGCCAAGGGCTTTGTGAAGCCGATCGTCGCCTCGCTCGCCGGCGACGTCGAGGTCGAGGAGGCCGCCGAATATCTCTACCAGAACGGCATCCCGTCCTATGCCTACTCGACCGAACTGCCGGTCGAAGTGCTCGGCGCCAAATACAAATGGGCGAGGGGCGCGGGGCTGCTGTAAAAAGCCCGGACTATCTCACGGACGAAAATGCCGCCCGCTCGCCGGGCGGCATTTTTTATGAGCGCGTGAATTGTCTTCGTGAGCACGGCCGAATTTGCACTATCACCAAGCGAAGGCATCGCAGGCGCAGGGAGGGGATCATACCAAGGTGTGCGACGGTAAGACCTGTGCTGGATTGGCGTAAAACAACGCATCGATCACGATAGTCTCGAATTGATGTGTTGCGGTTAGTCGCCGATGAAGCAAGAGAATGGGAAAATACAGCGAATACGAAAACCGGACGCAGCCCTGGTTCGATCAATCCAAATTCGATGGATTCAACTTTGCGATTCCGATGAAGACCCTGGTGATTTACTGCCTTGACCCGCGCGCAGTCGATATCCCGCAGGCGGTCGCCGCGTATTTCGGGGATGAAGTCTACCCCGGCGAACTCATTCTCGATGAAGCTGGCAACCGGGTTGGTTCCACGCGGACCCTGTTTACCGCGACCAACGCCGGCGGCCGTGCCGGGCCCGCGCTGATGTCGGTCGCGGAAATGGACTTCCTGTTCCACGTCCAGAACGTCGTTGTAGTTCACCACTCGTTTTGCGGCACAACGAGCTACACGCCCGAGATTGTGTTCGACAAGTTTTTTAATCATCACCACGCCGATATCTCGACGTTGTTTGATCACGATAGCCTCGCCATTACGGACTTCGAGAAGTCGATCAAGTATGACGTCGAGTTGCTTCGATCGAGCCGGGCAGTGCCGAAACATGTCAAGCTCTACGGTTTCTTCTACGAGATCAATTCCGGGAAGTTGACCGAAATCGTGCGGGACATTCCTGCATAGATCGCGGTGTACCGCACCCGCTCTGAGGTGACGATGGCGATAAATGCTAAAAGCTGCCCACAAGCCGGGATCAATCCCGATGTCAGCGCCAGCCCACGCCACCCGTTCGACACGCCACAGCCCCTGTACCGTCAAGAGGCGAAGCATCAGGCCCGAAATCCGCGATGGACGTGGTCAGGCCCACCATCGCGGTGTAAGCATCTCGCGCATCGTACTCTTATCGGCGAATGGAAATGCCGGCCGGATTTCCGACGGCATGTCGGTCGGCGCGAGCGTGGGGAATTCAGGAGGCGCTGGTGGCCGCGCGCATTCGCTGCATGGCCCAATCCAGTCCGGCGGCAACGGCGAGGCCCACGCAAGCCGTCAGTGCGTCGACGATAAAATCCTCAAGCCGTGCGTGCCGCCCCGGCGCCCAGAGCTGCAACAGTTCGATGACACCGATCATGACCACGGCAATCATCGCGGTGCGCGGCCGGTTCCATGGATAGGCGAGGCCGAACGCCAGCCCGATCAGGATGAAGGCGAGGGCATGTTCGCCGTCCTGGCCGAGATGCGAGTGCGGCCGATAGCTGGCAGGCCCCAAGGTCGCGAAGGTGACCGCGGCGGCCAGAAGCCAGGCGAATATCCTCAAAGCGAATGTCATTGCGCCGAACTATCACGATTTGCGGGCAGCGTTCGGGTTCCCGCGATTTTCCGACGCCGTGTGGTTAATGGCGGCCGGCTTGTGCCTGATCGCAGCGCCTACGGTCAAGGTGTTCGATTGTCACAGCGCTCGATCATCACAGCGCGATAATCAAAGCGCTCGATAATCAAAGCTCTCGACAATCAAAGTTCTTGGCGAATACCCATGCCGCGCATGAAACTTTCCCGGAGCTGCACCGGGTCGCGACGGGTTTGCCCGGTTCCCGGCTTGTCGTCGATGCGCACGCCGATCAAGGTCGGTCCGGAAGCCGACAGCGATTGTTCGACGAGGCGCTCGAAATCCTGTTCGTCGGCGGCCCAGCTGCTGTTGGTGAGGCCGCTGCCGACGGCGATGGCAACGATATCGGCGGTCACGGAGCCCGGGATCGGCTGCGCGCCGGTGATCTGGTACACGCCGTTGTCCATCACCACCATGCAGAGGTTTTTCGGCGCCAGTGTCGCGATCGTCGACAGGCACCCCAGTTGCATCAGGAGCGAACCGTCGCCCTCGAGCGCGAAGACGCGGCGCTTCGGCTGCGCCAGCGCGACGCCGAGCGCGATCGGGAAGGCGAGACCCATGCTGCCCAGCATGTAGAAATTCTGCGGGCGATGGCCGGTGGCCCAAAGGTCGAAATTGGTGTTGCCGATGCCGCCGACCACGGCTTCCTCATGCTTCAGCTTCGCGACCAGCCGCGAGGTGAGGTCGAACCGGTTCATGATCTTGGTGTTGCGGGCGGATGTGTTTGCTTGCTTGCTCATGGGGGCGCTCACAGCACTTTGCCGCCGGTCAACAGCGGCGAGAGGATCAGCGCCACAGGCGCCTGGGTGGTGATGGCCTGCTTGATCGAGCGGTCGACGATGAACTCCAACTCGTCGAGCCGGGTCACGGTGTGATGCTCCATCGCCAGCGAGTCCAGCACCGGCCGCATGGTGCGGCAGACCAGCGACTGTCCGTAATTGAATTCTCCGAGGGTCCCGCGCTCCGACACCAGCATGATCAGCGGAATCTGATAGGGCACCGCGAGCGAGGCCAGCACGTTGGCCAGCGTCGCGAAGCCGCTGGTCTGCATCAATACCGCGCCGCGCATGCCGGCCATCCAGGCGCCGGAAACGATGCCCACCGCTTCTTCTTCCCGCGCGGTCGGGAACGTCGTGAAGAACGGATCGGCATGGATGTTCTTGATGAGGCTGGTCAGCACCCGGTCGGGAACGTAGGGCACCAGCCGGATGTCGTTGCGCTTGAGCGTTTCCAGCACCACGCCATGCCAGCTCTTGTCCGGGGCTTGTGGCGTTGTTTGTGCCTCGGCAGCCGCCATCGAATTCTCCCTCATGCCTTGCGCCGATGTTCTTGCCGCAACATGACCAAAAACGGTCTTGTCGAGGCGCCGAAACTTGACGCGATCTCCAAGATTGTCAACATGTCCGAGCGTACCCGTGATCTGCGCTGCGTGGCGATGGCTTAAGGGCTTCTTGGGGTGCCTCGGACATGCCGGTGTGCGATAACACCGGCAACAAGATCGGGAGGGAAGCCATGGCCGGGCGGTTGCGGATGTTGGTGACTGCGTGGGCGATGCTGGCAGCGATCGGCAGCGCGTCGGCGCAATCGCCGTTTCCTTCGAAACCCGTGCACATTTTCGTGCCGTATGCCGCCGGCGGCGCGGTCGACATTCTGGCCCGCACGCTTGGCGATGCGGTCTCGCAAAAATGGGGCCAGTCCGTCGTCATCGAAAACCGGCCCGGCGCCGGCGGCGTGATCGCGTCGCAGGCGCTGGTGACTTCGCCGCCGGATGGCTACGCGCTGATCGTTGTCGCGAGCGGCCATCCGACCAATCCGTTTCTCTATCCAAAGCTGCCCTACGACACCTTCAAGGATTTCACGCCGATCTCGCTGTTGGCGTCGTCGCCGAACATCCTGCTGGTGCGTGCCGATTCCCCGTTCAAGACGGTCGGCGATGTCATCGCTGCGGCCAGGGCGAAACCGGGAAGCCTGTCCTTTGGTCACGCCGGAAACGGCACCTCGACGCATCTTGCCGGTGAGCTCTTCAAGAATCTCGCCAGGATCGAGATTGCCGGCATTTCCTACAAGGGCGGCTTGCCCGCGATCAACGATCTCCTGGGCGGACAGATTCCGCTGTCATTCAACAACGGACCGGAATTGGTCGGACAGATCCAGGCCGGCACCGTCCGCGCGCTGGCGGTCACCACCGCTTCGCGGGCGTCGTTGCTGCCCGATGTGCCAAGCCTGTCCGAGGCGGTCCCTGGCTACGACACCGAAGTGTGGTGGGGATTGCTCGGGCCGGCCAACATGCCCGCCGATCTCGTGACCAGGCTCTCGCACGACTTCGTGGCCGCGCTGAATACGGACGCCGTGAAGGAGCGCCTCGGCAAGCTCGGTGCCTCGCCGATCGGTAGTTCGCCCGAAACGTTCGATGCCAAGATCCATGCCGACTATGACAAATGGGGGCCAATCATCAAGGCCGCCGGCATCAAGGCCGAATGATCGGGATGACGGAGGGGCTGCGACATGCTCGCCGTCACGGGCCGAACACCACCGGTTCGGTGAACGACAGATCGCCTAAGGGAGGCGCCAGCGGGATGCTTAAGCCTTGCATCGCTGCAAAAGAAAATTTGCTGGGGAGGATAGGCGTTCTGAACATCGCGGGGCGATCGGTGGTAACTGTTTCGGAGTCTTGCGCCGATGCAGTCTTACGGCATCGCGTTCCCGCCGCCGGTCCGGCAAAAGCTTCATGGATTTCCAAACCGAGGGTTCCGCCAACAATGTCCGTCAATAACAAGCGCGTGTTCTACGTCAAATATCTCGCCCATCCGATCTATGCCGAGATCCTCAAAGCGCGGGCCGATGTGCGGCTCGACCGGCTGGAGAACGAAAGCCCGGACGACGTCTCGGCGCCGATCCTGACGGCGGCGCATGTCTACCAGATTGGCGCCGCGCGCGACGAACTTGCCCGCCACTTTCATGTCGATGCCGATTTGCTGCGACGCGCGCCGAATCTCCTGTTGGTCTCCAGCAACGGCGCCGGCTTCGATCCAGTTGACGTCGATGCCTGCACGGCGGCCGGTGTCGTCGTCGTCAATCAATCCGGCGGCAATGCCAATTCGGTGGCCGAGCACGCCGTCGGCATGCTGCTGACGCTGTCGAAGCGCATCATCGAGGCGGATCGCGCGCTGCGGCGCGAGGCCAATGTGGAGCGCAACGCGCTGATGGGCACCGAGGCGCAGGGCAAGACCATCGGCATCGTTGGTCTGGGCAATGTCGGCCGCCGCATCGCCGAACTCTGCCGCGGCCTGCTGCACATGAACGTGCTGGCCTACGATCCCTTTCTCTCGGCAACCGAGATGGCGGCGCGTGGCGGCGAGAAGGTCGAGCTGGATGATCTGCTGCGCCGTTCCGATTACGTGTCGATCTCGTGCCCGCTGACCAAGGACAATCGCGGCATGATCGGCGCACGCCAGTACGCGCTGATGCAAAAGCATGCCTATTTCATCACGACCGCGCGGGGGTTCATTCACGACGAGGCGGCGCTGGCCGATGCGCTGCGCAACAAGCAGATCGCCGGCGCCGGCCTCGACGTCTGGGCCAAGGAACCGCCGCCGCCGGATCATCCGCTGTTGCAGTTCGACAATGTACTGGCAAGCCCGCATACCGCGGGCGTGACCAAGGAGGCGCGGGAGAACATGGGCAGGATCGCGGCCCAGCAGGTGCTCGATGCGCTCGACGGCAAGCGGCCGCCGCGCATCATCAATCCCGAGGTGTGGCCTGCCTACGTCAAGCGTTTCGAACGCGCCTTCGGATTCGCCCCGGCCTGAGAGCCCGGGTCGTTTGGCAGGATTTTCGGGGGAGAAATTTCTCCCTTTGGCGGCCTCGGCACGGCAATAAAACCACTGCCATCGTCCAGCGAGACGATGGCAGTGTTGCTATTTTTGCCGTGCCCTCGACACCAAAGCGGGCTCGGACCACATTTCCGGCAGGCGCTTTTAGCGGAACGGTTGTTTCGCGAGCGCTTTTCGGGAATTGCGATATGCAGCAGGTTGTAACATTGTTTTGGAAGGCGCCGTCGCAGATCCGGCGCCGTCTCGCCGACCTCGTCGCCATCGCGGCGGCCAGCCTGCCGGATGTCGGCGCGTAACCGCGCCGACGACAACCCGGACCTGGTATTGTCCAATCATCTAAAGTGCCTGAATCATCTAAAGCGCCAGTGGCTTGAACTTGAGCGAGAAGCGCGCTCCGGAAGGATCGCGGTTTTCGACCGTGACCACGGCGGAATGTAACTCCGCGATGCGCTGAACGATGGAAAGGCCGAGGCCGGTGCTGCCGGCCTTGCGGCGATCGCGGCGCCAGAAGCGCTGGAAGATCAGGTTGCGTTCCTCCGCGGCGATGCCCGGTCCCTGATCCAGCACACTTACCGTGCCGTTCTGGTCGACGATGAATTCCACGGTCGTCCCGGGAGCGGTGTGGTTGATCGCATTTTCCGAAAGGTTGCGGATCGCGCGGCCCAGCATTTCCGGATTGCCCGTGACCCAAACCGGCTCGGCGGTGCCCAGCAGGGCAACGTCCTTTCCTTGCGCCAGCGCCAGCGGGGCGACGAACTCCGCGACCTCGGCGGTCACGGATCGAAGATCGGCTTTTTCGAGCGGGTCCACGACGAAGGCATCGAGCTCCGCGATGTCGAGCAACTGGCTGATGATATGCGCCATGCCTTCGACGTCGCGCTGCAAGGCCTGGCGAATTTTCTTGTCCTCCAAAAGGTCGAGCCGCGTTCGCAGGATGCTCAGCGGCGTGCGCAGTTCGTGCGCGGCATCGGCGGTAAAATCCCGCTGAATCCGGAAACCCTGTTCAAGCCGGTCCAGCGCCAGATTGATCGCGGACACCAGCGGGCGCACCTCGCGCGGGATCTCGCCGGTGGGCAGCCGCAAGTCGGTACGTGTCGGTCCGATATCGCTGGCGATCTCCGAGGCCTCCCGCAGCGGCCGCAGCGCGCGGCGGAAGATAGCGATGTCCGCGATCAGCAACACCAAAAGGATCGGCAGCGTGATCCATCCGACATCCCGGTAGAAATCGGCGACGATGTCGTCGATCAGCACGTCGCGGTTGGCCAGATCCTCGCCGGCCTGGATCCAGACCGACTGGCCGCCGACGGTCTTCCTGACGCTGGCGCCGGACACCGTGGCCTCGCCAAACCGTTGTTGCAGAAACTCAACGTCGCTCGATCGGGCATCGGCCGGAAACAGCGCCGCGTTATCCCTCAGCGAGGAGAATAGAACGCGCCCGCGATCGTCGATCACCGCATAGGAGTAACGGCCATAGGCCTGCGAATAGAGCCCGAGCAGGTCCTGCGGAAGATCCAGTTCGAGATGGCCGTCGGGTTGCGCGGTCAGATGTTCGCCGACCGAGACAGCCTGTTCCTGCATCGATTCGTTGTGAATGCTGTTGGTGGCATAGTTCAACAGCCACGACAGCGCCAGCGACATGAAGACGGAGGTGATGACGACGGCGACGACATGGAGAACAACGATGCGTGAAAGGATGGACTTGAAGCGGAACACGCTAGTTCTCCTCGGCGATCAGGTATCCTACTCCCCTGATCGTATGCACCTGGACCTTGGCGCCGCGCTCCGAAAGCTGTTTGCGCAGGCGGTGAACGTAGACCTCGATGGCGTTCGAGGCGACCTCTCCCGAATGTCCGAAGATGTGATCTTCTGCCTGCTTCTTGGAAACCACGCGGCCCTTGCTGCGCATCAACAGCTCCAGCACCTCGGTTTCGCGCGCCGACAGCAGTTGCGGCTTGTCGTCGATCGAGGCTTGCCGGTTTCTGGTATCGAATTCGAGATTGGCGATCCGCAGCGTGCTGCCGAGCAGATGGCCCGGCCGCCGCAATTGAGCTTCCAGCCGCGCGATCAGTTCTTCCAGTGCGAACGGCTTGACGAGATAATCGTCCGCGCCGCTGCGCAGGCCGTGGACGCGGTCGTGCAAGCCGCCCCGCGCGGTCAGAACCAGAACGGGAATCGGATTGTTCCGGTGTCGCAGCTCGCGCAGCAGCGCCAGGCCGTCCCCGTCAGGCAATCCAAGGTCGAGGATCAGGGCTGCGTAGAACGTCGTGAGCAGAACGCTGGTCGCTTCTTCAACCGTCGAGAGCACGTCGGTCTCGTAGCCAGCGCTCTGCAAGCCCTTTGCCAACAGCGCGGCGAGCTCCTCATTGTCTTCCACAATCAACAACCGCATGCGCAGCGCCTCATCGATTGACCGAAAACTACGGTTAGCCATGAACCGAGTCAGATCGTCAAACAAGAGCGGAATCCTAGAAAAAAGCGACGCGTGTAAGGCTGATGTAAGGAAGCGCGCGGCGCTCGGCGACGGGCGCACAATGACGACTCGGCCGGAACGCGCGATGGACCGGATGGCGCCTCTCGTTTCAGGTATGAAATGGAACTGCAATCTTAGGGTGATTTGGCGCTCGCCGGAGCAGGCGCGCGGAGGGGCAGGCGCGACCGCCAGGCACGCCGCTCGACGAGCCCCGCGTGGTCGTGCGCCGCAAGCTCGCCCGCACGATAATACCTGCCTGCCCGTCTGGATAATTCGTCTCGCATTAGCAGCTATTTCATCAATTCAAGTTAGTCACCGGGGTCTGGCGCCATCCCGGCGACCTCCATCCCAGCGGCAAGGTGCTTCATGCTTGGCAATCTCAAAATATCCTCCAAGCTGTTGATGATGGTTTGCCTTTCGGTGCTCGGCATCGCCGCGGTCGCAGCCGTCGGGCTGTCCGCGCTGCGAAGCAATTTGCTGGAGGACCGCAAGGCCAAGCTCCACGATGTCGTTCTGTTGGCGCGTCAGGCGGTCGATCTGAATTATCAGGCCTCGCACCAGGCGGGGCTTTCCGATGCCGAAGCCTTGGAGCGCGGCAAGGCACTGCTGCGGACGCTGCGGTTCGGCAAGGACGACTATTTCTATGCCTTCAGCCCGCAGGGGCTGGTGCAGTCGCATCCCAACCCGAAAGTTGAAAGCCAGAATTTGTACGATGTGCCTGATTCCGCCGGCGTGTTCTTTACGCGCCAGCAAATCGAGCTGGCGGCGCAAGGCGGCGGCTTTGTCGGCTACCGCTTTGCGCGTGCGGGCGGCGAGGAGCCGCTCCCGAAAATCTCCTATGCCACCGAATTCAAGCCCTACAACTGGACCATCGGCGGCGGAATCTATCTTGATGACATCGATGCGATCTTCTGGGCGCAGGTGCGCCAGATCGGCCTGTTGGTCGGCGTCGCGCTGGTGCTGGTGGTCGGCATGTTCGTGCTGCTCGGCCGCAGCATCGTCCATCCGATCAAGGCAATGACAATAGCGATGCGCAAGATCGCCGATGGCGAGACATCGACGGCCATCCCGGCGCAGGAACGCCGCGATGAAGTCGGCGCCATGGCGCAGTCGGTGCAGGTCTTCAAGGACAACATGATCGAGGCGTCCCGGCTGCGCGCCGAGCAGGACGTCTTGAAGATCCGGTCGGATGCCGAGCGCAAACAGCTTGTCAGCCGGATGGCCGACGATTTCGAGCACGGCGTCCGCGCATCGCTCGACACCCTGACGGGTGCCGCCACGGAGATGCAGGCGACATCGAAGAGCATGTCTGCGACGGCCGGGGATGCCAGCCATCAGGCGACCAGCGTTGCGGTTGCGGCCGAGCAGGCCTCGGCCAACGTGCAGACGGTGGCGGCCGCGACTGAAGAATTGTCGTCGTCGGTTTCGGAAATCGGACGCCAGGTCACGCAATCGACCGAGATCGCGGGTCAGGCGGTGTCCGAGGCGAACCGCACCAACGTCACGGTGCAAGGCCTGTCGGCCGCGGCGCAGAAGATCGGCGATGTCGTCAAACTGATCAGCGATATCGCCAGCCAGACCAATCTTCTGGCCTTGAACGCGACGATCGAGGCCGCGCGCGCCGGCGACGCCGGCAGGGGATTTGCAGTGGTTGCCAGCGAAGTCAAATCGCTTGCCAACCAGACCGCCAAGGCGACCGAGGAAATATCGGCGCAGGTGGCTGCGATGCAGGGCGCGACCGCGGACGCGGTACAGGCCATCGAGGGTATCGGCCGCACCATCGGGTCGATCAACGAGATCGCATCGGTGATTTCAATCGCGGTCGATCAGCAGGGCGCCGCGACCCGCGAGATCGCCCGTAACGTGCAGGAAGCCGCCCAAGGCACCGGCCAGGTATCGAGCAACATCTCGGGCGTCAATCAGGCGGCCGACAAGACCGGATCGGCGGCCAGCAAGGTGTTGTCCTCGGCCGAACAACTCAGCGGCCAGGCCGCAACCCTGCGCGCCGACGTCGATCGCTTCCTCGCCAATATCCGCGCTGCCTGATGATGCCGCGCGCCTAGAGCCTTTCCCGTTCCGATGGAATCGGAACGGGGCTCTAGGTTTTTGTTTTGACGCGTTTTCTTCACGCGAACCGGTATCCACTTCGCTCGAAAACGCTCTAGATTTTGAACGCCTTCAGCAGGGCCTGCTCGGCGTGGCTCTGGTATCGCTCCTTGTGCCGCAGGAAAAGGAACTGGCGCCGAGGCATTTCGATCCTGACGCGATGCAGCCTGCCGGCGGCGAGGGAATGGTCCACCACCAGGTTCGATATCGCGGTGGCGCAGTCGCCGGCTTCGACGGCGGCGCGGACAGCTTCGTTCGACGGCAGTTCGAGCGCGACCCTCAGGTCGGCGGGTTTGACGCCGAGTTTCCTGACCGCGGCCTCGAACATGGAACGGGTGCCGGAGCCTTTTTCACGCAGCACCCATCCGGTCGCCGCCAGACTCTTCGGCGCGATCCTGCTTTGGCCGACCCAGGGATGGCGCATCCCGACCACGACCACGAGTTGATCGCCGTCGATCTTGCGGGCCGAAAGAACGGGATCATCGATTTCGCCCTCGACGAATCCGACGTCGGCATGCCCTTGGTGAACCGCCTGCGCCACCTGTTCGGTGTTGGCGATCGTCACCTGCAGATCGATACCGGGGTGAGCGCCCTGAAAGGCCTGGATGCGCGGCGGCAACCAGTAATTCCCGACGGTCTGGCTCGCAGCCAGCATCAGCGAGCCGCGCTTCAGCCCGGCGAGATCGTTGAGCACCTCGGCGGCGGCCTTGGCGCGGGCGACGATGGCGCGGGCCTCGTTGAGGAAATCACGCCCGGTCTGCGTCAGCACGATGCCGCGTCCCACGCGGTCGAACAGTTTTATGCCATAACGCGCTTCGAGCGCCGCGATGGCGGCGCTCGTTGCGGATTGCGTCAGGTTCAGTTCGCTCGCGGCCTTGGTGACGTGCTGCTTTTCAGCGACCGCGATAAAGATGCGAAGCTGTTCCAGGGTCATGCCGGCACTCCGATCAGTTTTATCAGGCCGAGACTGAAGCTGGCGATGAACAGGAAGGCAAGCGCGCCAAGCAAAGCGGGGCGAAAGCCCTTGGCCATGAGTTTGCGGATATCAGTCTCCAGGCCCATCGCCGCCAGCGCCACCGACAGCAGAAACGTGGTGACTGCAACGATCCAGACCCTCGCTCCGGCGGGGATCGAGACCACGCTGTTGACGCCGACCAGGGCGACGAAGCCCAGCACAAACCACGGCATCGGCGGGCGAGCCGACGTTGTCTCGGCGCCGGGGGTGGTCTTGCTCGCGCTGCGGTCCGCCATCAATCCGAGCGCGATCACCACCGGGGCCAGCAGCATGACGCGGGACAATTTGGCGATGGTGCCGAACTCGCCGGCCCTTTGGCCGTTCTGGAACGAGGCCGCGACGACCTGAGCGATTTCGTGGATCGACGCGCCGCTCCACAACCCAAAGGCATGCGGATCAAGATGCAGCAATCCCGGGAGCAGCGGATAGGCGAACATCGCGACCGAACCGAACACGGTGACGCAGGCCACCGCATAGGCGACGTCCTCGTCCTGCGCGTTGGTCACGGTGTTGGTGGCAATCACCGCCGAGGCGCCGCAGATCGAGGTGCCGGCCGCGATCAGTTGCGCCAGCTTGCGATCGACGCCCAACAGTCTTCCCATCCACACCGTGAAGGCAAACGTCGCCACCAGGGTCGCTGCGATGATCCCGATGCCGCGGCCGCCGACCTCGATCACCTGAACGATCGTCAATTGCAGGCCGAGCAGGATGATGGCGATGCGCAGCAGCCGGCGCAGGCTGAAGGTCACGCCCTGTTTCGCCCAGGCCGGCGTGCCCACCAGGTTATGAAACGCAATCCCGATCACGATGGCGAGGATCATCGGGCTGAACGTCGTCATCCCCGGCAAGTGCCTGAAGGCATAGGCGGCGGTGGCTACCATGGACGAGAGAAGCAGGCCCGGCCAGATGCCGTTGGCGCGCAGGCTCGACCAGTTCGTCGCCCGGGCGGGAAGCGCGCGAACGCCGCGCTGGCGTGGTGTTTGGCTGATGTCGGCATTCGATATCACGGTCATAGGTTGGCTCCTTTCAAACTGTCCAACCCAGTATCGGGCGCCGTATTCAATCAATCCAACAGATTGTAAATCTAAAATCAATCGATTTTATGGATCAATTATCCCGACACATGCGTGTCGCGACCGAGCGTCTGTCCAGTGTCTGTCATCAACGGGCCCGGAACCTGGAATCGATTAAAGAAAGGGAACATCGGAGACTTGTGCCTCTTGAGCCAAGCGGCCGGCGCGATCAGCGCGCCGCCGGTGGAAATTTTCGGTTGACGTTTCGCGTTGAAAGGTGTGGTTCGGGTTATCGGTGCCTCTGGAGTTGTTTGTCGCAATGACGTCGCAGACTGATTCACCCGCAGCGAGCATTCCCCCTTCGACTTCGCATGGCACGTTGCGCCGCCTGGCGATCCCACTGATCGCGGCGGTCGCCGCTTTGGCCTTTGTCGCGCTGGCCACGTTGCGTTGGGACGCCTGGGTCGGCCGCGCTTCGGTGCAGACCACCAACGATGCCTACGTTCGTGCCGAGACGACCCAGCTCAGCAGCCGCGTTTCCGGCGAGGTTCTCGTGGTCGCGTTCAAGGACTTCCAGCGGGTCAAGACCGGCGATCTCTTGATTCAGATCGATCCGGCCGATTACGAAGCGCAGGTCGCGCAGGCGGAAGCCGGCGTGGAAGGCGCGAAGGCCGCACTCGATAATCTCAACAATCAGGTTGAGCTGCAATACGCCACGATTGCCCAGGCCGAGGCGCAGCAGTCGTCCGCGGAAGCTATTCAGGTCGAGGCGCAAGAGGAGCAGGTGCGCCAGAAAACCTTGACGCAGACGGACGCCGGCACCCGGCAGAAACTGGAACAGGCCGTCGCCGAGCTTGCCAAGGCCGAGGCTGATGTTCACGCTAACCTGGCGCTGATCGCAGCCCAGCGCCACCAATTGGACGTGCTTGCCGGAAACAAGAAGCAGCGCAGCGCGGATGTGTTGGCCGCGCAGGCGACGCTCGCCGCCGCCAGGTTGCGGCTCGGCTACACCAAAATCGTGGCGCCGTTCGACGGCGTGGTCGGTGAGCGCCAGGTGCAGCCGGGCGATTACGTCAATATCGGCAGCAACCTCGTCAACGTCGTGCCGCTGCCGAACGTCTATTTGATCGCCAATTACAAGGAGACCCAGCTCACCCGGGTCAAGCCCGGCCAGCCAGTCGAGATCACGATCGACAGTTTTCCCGATGAAACGCTGCACGGCCGGGTCGAGCGCATCTCGCCGGCCAGCGGATCGCAATTCGCGTTGCTGCCGCCCGACAACGCCACCGGTAATTTCACCAAGGTCGTCCAGCGCATTCCGATCCGGATCTCGCTCGACAAGGGGCAGCCCTTGATCGACCGGCTGCTGCCGGGCATGTCGGCGGTGACCCGTATCCATGTCGAGGATGGCGCGCAATAGAGCGGGATAGCCTACCAAAATGCCGGAAGCCAAGCACATCCAGGCCGGACCGGTATCGACCGGCACAGTATCGCACCGGCCGATCTTTGCGGTCGGCGCGGTGTTGCTCGGCGCGTTCCTGGCGAATTTCGATAGCCGCCTGTTCACGATCGGGCTGCCGGATCTCAAGGGTGCGTTCGGCCTGAGCTTCGATGAGGGCGCCTGGCTCAGCACCGCCGCGACCGCCTCGCAGATTATGATCGCGCCAGCGGTGGCCTGGCTTGCGACCGCGTTCGGGTTGCGCCGCGTGCTCGGCATTCCCAGCCTGATCTATGCCCTGATCTCGCTGGTTATCCCACTGGTCCGCGATGTCAACGTGCTGGTGGTCCTCACCGTCATTCACGGCCTGCTGCTCGGCACCTTCGTTCCGGCGACGTTGATGATCATCTTGCGCAATCTGCCGACGCGCTGGTGGCTGCCGGCGGTCGCGCTGTATTCGGTCCGGGTGGGTGTTTCGCTGAATGTCGGGATTTCGGTTGTCGGCTTCTATGTCGACCATGGGGCATGGCAGTGGCTGTTCTGGCAGGACATCATCATCGCCCCGTTGCTGGGCCTGTTCGTCTATCTGGGTACGCCGCATGAGAAGGTGAACCATGAACTGGTCGGGGACGCCGACTGGGGCGGAATGCTGCTGCTCGGCCTCGGAATGGCGATGATCTATTCAGGCCTCGATCAGGCCAACCGGCTTAACTGGTTCGAGTCCGGCACCATCGTGGCGCTGCTTTCCGCGGGCGGCTTATTGACGCTGGGTTTCTTCGTCAACGAGACCATCGTGCGCCAGCCGTGGGCGAATGCCAACGTGCTGTTCTCGCGCAATGCCGGCCTCGCAATGGTGGTGATCGTGCTCTACTCGCTGAGCAGCCTCTCCAATTCCTCGCTGGCGCCGAACTTCCTGATCGCGGTCGCCGAGTTGCGGCCGGAGCAAACCGGCCCGCTGTTCCTCGAGTATGCGATCCTGCCGATGCTGGTCCTGCTGCCGCTCTCGATATTGCTGATGCGCCACCTCGACGCGCGGGTGGTGATGGTGATCGGTTTGACCGCGTTCGGGGTGGCGAGTCTGCTGGGCACGCAGCTTACGCATGAATGGTCGCTCGGGGACTTCATCCCGATGGTGTTGTTGCAATCGGTGGGGCAGACATTCACGCTGACTCCGATCGTGGTGCTGGCGCTGTCCAATGCCGACCCTGCGCGTGCAACGGCGTTCGCGGCCTACATCCAGGTGATGCGGCTCGGCGGCGCCGAAATCGGCATCTCGCTGATGGCGACCTGGCTGCGGGTACGCGAGCAGATTCATTCAAATTTTCTCGGCCAGCACGTCGTCAACGGCAGCGCCGACGTCAACCATGTGTTGGCGAAAATGTCTCAGCATTTTGCCGGCGCCGACGGTGGGGTGGCGCCGGAGCGGGCGCTCGATCTTTTGTCCACGCTGGTGCAGCGCGAGGCCAATACGCTGGCCTATATCGATGGCTTCTGGCTCACCGTCTGGTTCGCGATTGCCGCGCTCGCGGTGGTCTCGCTGATCGGCCCGTCGCCAAAGGGCCCGCTGTCGCCGCACTAGAGCGACTCCTGAGAGTCTGACCGAAAATGCAGGCAGTGTTTTCAGGCTGTTTCTGACCGTTTTTAAATGATTCATTTTTGCCATGGCCGGGCTTGTCCCGGCCATCCACGTCTTTCAAACGACGTGGATGCCCGGGACAAGCCCGGGCATGACGAGTTTGAGTATAAAGCCCCATTTCATTAGCTGCTTTTTCAGCCACTCAGAGGACTAAACGTGCACCGGGCTGCGAACGCGGCCGGCGTTTCCGAAGATGCGCAGATAACGCTCGACCTCGGCCGGACTGCCGGTGGCTTTTTCCGGGTTGTCCGAGAGCTTTACGGCGGGCCGGCCGTCGACCGACGTCACCTTGCACACGATCGAGATCGGATCGAGGTCGGGGGAGCCGTCCGGCGCGCAGCCGACGAAATCATTGGTGAGATTAGTGCCCCAGCCGAAGCTGATGCGGACCCGGCCGGCGAAATGATGATAGGTTTCCTCGATCGAGTCGGCATCCATCCCGTCGGAAAATACCAAAAGCTTTTCCTTCGGGTCCTTGCCCTTCTGCTTCCACCATTTGATGATCTCTTCGCCCGCGGCGATCGGCGGCGCACTGTCGGGGCGAAAGCCGGTCCAGTCCGCCACCCATTCCGGCGCGTCGCGCAGGAACGATTTGGTGCCGAACGCGTCGGGCAGCGCGATCAGGAGATTGCCGCCATAGGTGTGGCGCCATTGGTCCAGGATACGATACGGCGCGTGGCGCAATTCTTCATCGTCGTTGGCGAGTGCTGCGGCCACCATCGGCAATTCATGCGCATTGGTCCCGATCGCTTCCAGGTCGTTGTCCATCGCCAGCAGGACGTTGGAGGTGCCGGTAAAGCATGATCCGAGGCCTTCCTTCACCGCTTCGACGCACCAGCGCTGCCACAGGAATCCATGACGTCGCCGGGTGCCGAAATCGGACAGCCGCAAGCCGTCGAGTTTGCGCAAGCGCTCGACCTTGGTCCAGAGTTTTGCCTTGGCGCGGGCATAGAGCACGTCGAGCTCGAAGCGGCCCTGGCCCTTGGTGACCCGGCGCGAGCGAAGTTCGTTGAGGATGGCGAGCGCGGGGATCTCCCACATCGTGGTATGGGTCCAGGGCCCGTGAAAATGCAACTCGTACTGGCCGTCGACCTTGTGCAGTTCGTATTCGGGAAGCCGGAAGGTCGAGAGCCAGTTGATGAACTCAGGCGAGAACATCTGGGTCTTGCCGTAGAACGTATTGCCGGCCAGCCAGATCAGCTCCTTCTTGCTGAAGCGGATGGAGCGGGCGTGGTCGAGCTGGGCGCGGAGTTCGCCTTCGTCGATCACCTCGGCGAGCCGGACATGCCTGCTGCGGTTGATCACCGAAAAGGTGGTGCGCGTTTCGGGATAGAATTCCCGGATCATTTGCAGCATCAGGAGCTTGTAGAAATCGGTATCGAGCAGGCTGCGCACGATGGGATCGAGCCGCCAGCCATGATTATAGGTTCGCGTCGCAATATCGGTGACTGTCATGGGCCAAGCGTAACCTGCCAAAAAGCTTGCAGCTAGGGACATTTGGGCCGGGCGCCATGAGAAAATATGAGCAAAATATCAGAAAGATCAGTGCGCGGGGCCCGATCTGGCCCGGCCGACCGCCGCCGCCACGCCGGTCCAGGGCGGTTTGCCGGGGGCGAATTGCTGACGCAGGTAGGACACCAGGCCTGCGACCTGATCGTCGGTCATACTGTCCTTGAAGGCGGGCATATAGCCGAGATCGCTGGAAACCGGCGAGGAAATCCCATGCAGGATGACCTGAATCAAATTGTCGGGCACCGCGCTATGCAGGTTGCTGTTGAGCGCGAGCGACGGCCGGCTGCCAAACAGCGGCGCGCCGCCGACCTCGTGGCAAACCGCGCAGGCGCCCTGGTAGATCCGGGCGCCGACGGAGGCCGCCGCCAGAGACCGGGTGCCGGTCGAGGCCTCGAGCCCGGCAGCGAGAGCTTGCTGCGCCGGTCGATCGATCGGCGCCTCGTTGAACGATCCGAGATAGACCGCCATGGCGCGAATATCTTGATCGGGCAGCGCGGCGAGTTCTCTCACGACCGGCGCCATCGGCCCGGCGGCGACGCCATGAAAACGGGATTCGCCGGAACGCAGATACGCGAACAGCTCATCTTCGTTCCAGGGGATCGGGGCGTGCGACAGCGACGTCAGCGGCGGTGCCTCCCAGCCCTCCGCAAAACCACCGGCAAGATAAGCGCCGGCCTTTTCCGCGCCGAGCGCGTTACGCGGCGAATGACATGCGCTGCAATGGCCGAGGCCTTCGACCAGATAGGCGCCGCGATTCCAGGTCTCTGATTTGGCCGGGTCGGCCTGGAACGCCTCCGGCTGGTGAAACAGCGCGTTCCATCCGGCCAGCAGCGGACGCAGGTTGAACGGAAACGCCAGCGTGGTCCTGGGCGGTTCGGCACGCACCGGCGCCTGCGCCATCAGATAGGCATAGAGCGCTTGCAGGTCTACTTCCCTGGTCTTGGCGAAATGCGGATAAGGGAACGCGGGATAGAGATGCCGGCCGTCGCGATGGATGCCCTGCCGCATCGCGCGTTCGAAGGCGGGGTAGGACCACGCACCGATCCCGGTCTCGACGTCGGGCGTGATGTTGGTGCTGTAGATGATGCCGAAGGGCGTATCGAGCGCAAGGCCGCCGGCATTGACGATGCCATTGCTGTTGGTGTGGCACACCGCGCAGTCGCCGAGCGCGGCCATTTGCCGGCCGCGCGCAATGGTCTCGGCTGAATAGACCGACGGATCCGGCCGGGCGATCGGCGCCATCGCGCGCCACGGCAGTACCGCCGCGCCGATCCCGACCACTGCCGTGCATAACGCCACGAGACCGGCGAGCATGCCGCGCCGGCCGGCAAACGGCGCTCGCCATTTACTGGACGGCACAGGCGAGGGCGCCGGTGCGGGAAGCGCCGCCGCGATCGGCGGTTGCTCGCCGCGCAATCCCTTCAGGATACGCTCCGGCGTGAACGGCGGTTCGCGAAAGCGCACGCCGGTCGCGTCGAAGATGGCATTGGCGATCGCCGCGGCGCTTGGGACCGACGCGGACTCACCGACCCCAAGCGGCGGCTGGTCCTGACGCTGCAACATCAACACGTCGATTTTGGGCAGGTCCGGAAATTTGATGATGGGGTAGGCGCCCCATTCGCGGCTCGTCACTGCGTTGCGATCGAACGTGACTTCTTCCATCAGCGCGCGGCTGGTCGACTGCACGATGTTGCCGTGGATCTGATGGCGGACGCCGTCCGGATTGATCATCAGGCCGGAATCCTGTCCGGCCACCACGCGCGTCACGCTGACGTCGCCGGTCGCCTTGTTGACCGCGACGTCGGCGATCCAGGCCGACCATGCGGCACCGAAGCCGGGGAACTTGCTGTGCACGTAAAGCGCATAGGCAAAACCGCGCCCGCGCACGATATCGCCTTCTGCGACCGGCTCCTGCCATATCGGACGTGGTGTCCACTCCGCCCGCTCGGCGACCGCCTTGACGAGATCGACCGCGCGCGGATCCCTGAGATAACGCAGGCGATATTCGATCGGGTCGACGCCGGCTTCGGTGGCGAGTTCGTCGATGTAGGACTCATGGGCAAAGGTGTTCGGCAGCGCCGATACGCCACGCAGCCAGGACGCGCGTACGATCGGCGGCATGTCGTGCGCCACTACGCGCAGGTGTTCGTAATCGTAAGGCGGGATCGCGGTGCGGTCGCCCATCTCGAGCACCGCCGCAACGGGGGCGATCTTTCCGGTCAGCAGCAGCGCCAAGGTCGGCGCGCCGTTCGACGGATAGCGGGTGGCAAAATCATAGCCGGCAACGCTGCCGTCGGCGGTCAGGCCTCCTTTGACGTCCATCAATTGCGCGGTGCCTTTCGGCTCCCAGGCGTGCTCCTGTTCGCGGGTCAATTGCACCCGGACCGGACGGCCGACCGCGCGCGACAGCAACAGCGCATCAGCGGTGACGTCATCGGCGCAATTGCGGCCGTAGCAGCCGGCCGCTTCCATTCGGATCACGTCGATCTCGGCTTCCGGCAGGTCCGCCAGCGAGGCAAGGTCGGCGCGCAGCAGATGAGGGTTTTGCGTGCCCGACCACACCCGGATGTGGCCGTCCTGAACATCCGCCACCGCGCAGGACGGACCGATCGAGCCGTGCATCTGGTAGGGCCAGACGTAGGTGCGATTGATTGCTGTGGCGGCGTCTGCGAGGGCTGTGTCGACATCGCCTTTGTCGATCAGTGTGCGCGGCGTCGACGGGTTGGCGCGCAGTGCGGTTTCGACGTCCTTCAGGTCGGGCAGCGTCGGCGTCGGCTTCCAATCGACCTTTAGCCGAGCGGCCGCCTTGATCGCGTTCTCCTCGCGTTCGGCAACCAGTCCGACGAAGTCGCCGATCCGCACAACGGCGATCAGCCCGGGAATATCCCGTACCGAAGCCTCGTCGATCGCAACAAGACTGGTGCCGACAAACGGGCCGGCATCGACGCCGGCATAGGGCGGACGGACGACGCGGCCGTGCAGCATGCCGGGCACGCGCACATCATGGACATAGACCAGTTCGCCGGTGGCCTTGGCGGGAAGATCGACGCGCGGCACCGATTGTCCGACGATGGTGTAGGCGCCGACGTCTTTCACGACGACATCGTTTGATAGTTCGAGACGGACGGTCTCGCCGGCAATCAGCTCGCCGTAGCTGATGCTTCGATTGTGGCCACGGATCAGGCCATCCTCGATCGCCAGATCGCGCTCAGGCAATTCAAGTCGTTCGGCCGCGCGTGACAGCAGGAACAGCCGCGCCTGGGCCGCGGCCTTGCGCAACGGCACCGCCGTGATCTGGATGGTCTCGCTGGCGATGGTCGCGCCCTGATCGGGAACGCGGGTGGTGTCGCCGAGCACGACGACGACGCGCGCAAAGGACACGTCGAGTTCCTCGGCGACGATCTGGCCAAGCGCGGTCCTGATCCCGGTTCCGAGATCGACATGGCCGTTGTAGGCGGTGACCGCGCCGTCGGCCGTGATCTTGACGAACGTCTCAAAGCCTCCGCTCGCGGACGCGGAGGGACGTACGACCGATAATGATCCCGAGGGTGGCGAACGCTGCGGCTGTTCGGGATATCGGGATATGTCGGGTGCCGCCATCAGTCTTGCGCCTCAACGGCGCGGCCCGCGGCCCGCATCGCCGCGCGCATGATTTCAATATGCGCGCCGCACCGGCATAGATTATGTCGCAACGCTTCCAGCACCTCGGCTTCGGAAGGCTGAGGGACACGATTGAGCAGCGCCTTGGTGCTCATGATCATGCCGTTGAGGCAGTAGCCGCATTGCGCCGCTTGCTCCTTGATGAATGCATCCTGCACGGGATCGGGATGCTCACGGCTGCCGAGGCCTTCGAGCGTCAGCACCTCATGGCCGACGCAGCCTTCGATCGGGATGACGCAGGAGCGCGCCGCGATGCCATCGATCAGCACCGCGCAGGCGCCGCATTCGCCGAGGCCGCAGCCATATTTAGGTCCGTTCAATCTTAGATCATTGCGCAATACATAAAGCAGCGCCGTATCGGGAGCGGCATCGACATCGTGGATGCCGCCATTGACGGTCAGGCGGGTGGTGGTCTGCGTCATGCTCCTCGTCCCGGCGTGTTTGGTTGCGCTGCAAAAAAGCGGCGCTGAACCGCTTGCGAAGATACCGTTTGCATACAAACGTGCAACCGGCGGGCCGTCGCGGTGCAATCCGTTGCCCGGTTTATGAACAATGGCGGGAGGCAATTGAGTTTTTATTCGGCAGACGCGGCGCTGGATCGAAACGAAGCTTGACAGGTCCCGGCGCCACGCGCAACATCGTTCGTATACAAATGAACTGCCCGACGATCGAACATCCGCTATGATCGATGCCGCGGGATCTAGCTGAGATACGCCGTTACCGATTTGACTGATCCGGCGCTGACGCCGGCGACAGGCCTGTTCATGGTGACCGAAACGACGACCGCCACTGCCGGCGACAAGATCCGCTGCGATGCCTGCCCGGTGATGTGCTACATCAAGCCGGGCGCGGCGGGCGCCTGCGATCGCTATGCCAATCACGACGGCGAACTGGTTCGCGTCGATCCGCATATCGTGCTGGAACGCACCGTCTCCCATGGCGGGCGGCTGGTGCCGTTTCAGGCCGGTGGCGACTGGGACGGCACACTGGTGCGCGAGCCCAGCATGTTCGTCACCGCGATCGGTGCCGGCACCACCTATCCCGACTACAAACCGGCGCCCTTCATCGTATCGTCGGAAATCGATGGCATCGACATGGTCACCGTGGTGACCGAAGGCATCTTCAGCTATTGCGGCGTCAAGGTGAAGATCGATACCGACCGTTATCTCGGTCCGGAAACCGCTGTTGTGCGGGTGCAGGGCGAGGCCGTCGGTCACGTCACCACCAGCGAATACGGTTCGCAGATGCTGTCGCTCGGTGGCGTCCATCATCTGACCGGCGGTTCCAAGAAAGAGGGTCGCGTCACCTGCGATGCGCTGATGGGCCTCAGCAATTGCAAGCCGGTGGAGCTGACCATCGATGGCGGCGCCACGGTGGTGGTGCAGGCGGGCTATCCCCCTGTCGTCAACGGCGTCACCGAGGAACGGATGCGGGTCGGCTGCGGCTCGGCCACGATCGGCATGTTCGCCAAGCAATGGCAGGGCAAGGTCGACGAGGTCGTGGTGGTGGACGACCACATCACCGGCGTGCTGAGCGAGCACCAGGCCGGCAAGTTGCTCGGCATTCCCGATACCGGAATCAAGATGAAGGGACGGCGCTCGACGCCCGGACGTTACTTCCAGGTGGCCGAGCCGGGCACCGGCTGGGGCGGCACCAAGATTTCCGATCCGCTGACGGTGCTGGGCCCGTTCGATCCCAAGACCGCGCGTCCCGGCACCACCATGCTGATGGTCTCGACCACCGGCGAGCACGCGGCCTATTACGAACTCGACCAGGCGCTGAAGCCGGTCGAGAAGGAGATGCCGCTCGATCTCAAGCTCTCGGTCGAGCGCATCCAGGAGAATTGCGAACCCGCTTTGTGCACCGTGCTGTTCATGGGCGGGGCTGGCGGATCGCTGCGGGCGGGCGTGACCGACAATCCGGTGCGGCTGACCCGTTCGGTGAAGGATTCGCTGACGCGAGTCACCAGCGGCGGCGCGCCGGTGTATGTCTGGCCGGGCGGCGGCATCACCTTCATGGTTGATGTCACGCAGATGCCGGCAGGTGCGTTCGGCTATGTGCCGACCCCGGCGCTGGTCGCGCCGATCGAGTTTACGCTTCGGTTGTCGGATTATGCCGCGCTCGGCGGCCATATGGATTATGTCCGCCCGCTGGCGTCGTTGAAGGACAACACGGAAATCCGCCAGGTGCCGTTGATGCCGGGACGGCGCGCATGACGCGGCTTCCGCAAATCGCATTGCTGGCCGATGGCAGGCGGCTGCATTTGCATGATGGCCCGATCGACCTGATCGTGGAAGCCGAGGGCGGCGAGAACGATATTCGCGCAGCCTATCAGGCCGCGGCGCGGCGTTTTACCGGTCTGCTCGATGAACTCTGCGCGGAACTGACAGAGTTGCGCGCGGCGGCACATCCGCGACAATGCGCGCTCAAAGGCGTCGTCGCGCGCCGGATGCATCGAGCGGTGGCGCCATTCGCCGCCGACCATTTCATCACGCCGATGGCCGCGGTCGCCGGCAGCGTGGCGGAAGAGATTCTCGGCGCGATGCTGGGCGCAGCGCGGCTGCAACGTGCTTACGTCAACAATGGCGGCGATATCGCGCTGCATCTCGTGGACGGCAAGCGGTTTTCGATCGGCCTGATGGATCGGCCCGACCAGCATGGCGTGCTGCGAACACTTGATATCGACGCCGGTGACGCCGCGCGCGGCATTGCAACCAGCGGACGCCATGGGCGCAGTTTTTCGCTCGGCATTGCCGATGCGGTAACGGTGCTGGCTGGTACCGCCTCGCAGGCCGATGCGGCCGCCACCATCATCGCCAACGCCGTCGATCTGCCGGGTCACCCCGCGATTGTCCGTTGCCCGGCCAATGAGCTGCAACCCGACAGCGATCTCGGGGCACGTCTTGTCACACGGGACGTCGGTGAATTGTCTGATCATGAGATTGAAGCTGCGCTGGAAGCAGGTGCGAGCTGCGCGCGCCAATTACTTTTGTCGGGGTTGATCGAGGGCGCTACGTTGCGCTTGATGGGCAGGACGGCGATGGCCGGCGCGAGCCGAAACGAGGCGCGTAGCGCGGACAAACTGCGTCAGCGCGCGCCAGAGATGATGCATGTTTGAGTTTGCAATAGAAGGCGGAACGCGATGAGCGCAATCATTCGCAAGATTGTCACGGTGGTTGAAGAGACGCATCTGGAGATGGGGCAGACGGTTTCGCCGCCGACCCGGCGCGCGGCGGCGATCGCCGTGATCGAAAATCCGTTCGCCGGCCGATATGTCGAAGATCTCTCGCCGCTGATCGCGATTGGCGAGGAACTCGGCGAACTGCTCTCGAAGAGGGCGGTCGCCGCACTTGGGATCGACGGCGCCACGGCGCAAAGCTACGGCAAGGCGGCCGCGGTCGGCGAAAACGGTGAACTCGAGCATGCGGCCGCGATCTTGCATCCGAAAATGGGCGCGCCGGTGCGCAAGGTGCTGAGCAAGGGCGCGGCATTGATCCCGTCGTCGAAAAAACGCAGCGGGCCGGGAACGACGCTGGACATTCCGCTCGGCCACAAGGACGCGGCGTTCGTGCGCAGCCATTTCGACGGCATGGAGGTGCAGATCAACGACGCGCCGCGTGCCAACGAGATCATGGTCGCGGTGGCCGTCACCGATAGCGGCCGGCCGCTGCCGCGGGTCGGCGGCTTGACCGTCAAGGAAGTCAAGGGCGAGGACGGCTTACGATAATTTCTCAGACATTGGAGGCGTGAGGATGCGGGCAGGCAGGTATTACTTCTTGGGGGCTGGATTGGCGATCGCACTTTCCGGCATGGCAAATTCCGCCATGGCGCAAAGTGAAATCAAGATCGGCGAAATCAACAGCTACTCGCTGTTGCCGGCGTTCACCGACCCCTACCGCAAGGGCTGGCAGCTCGCCGTTGAAGAGATCAATGCCGCCGGTGGCATCGGCGGCAAGAAGCTCGTCGTGATCTCCAAGGACGATGGCGGCAAGCCCGCCGACGCGCAGACCGCCGCCAATGAGTTGGTCTCGAGCGAAAACGTCGTGATGCTGACCGGCACCTTCCTGTCCAACATCGGCCTTGCCGTCAGTGACTTCGCCAAGGAAAAGAAAGTTTTCTTTCTGGCCGCCGAACCGCTGACCGACGCCATCACCTGGGCCAAGGGCAATCGCTATACCTTCCGGTTGCGGCCATCCAACTACATGCAGGCGGCGATGCTGGTGGAAGAGGCCGCGAAATTGCCGGCCAAGCGCTGGGCGACCATTGCGCCGAACTATGAATACGGCCAGTCGGCGGTCGCCGTGTTCAAGAAGCTGATGTCGGAGAAGCGGCCGGATATCCAATGGGTCGACGAGCAGTGGCCGCCGCAGGGCAAGATCGACGCCGGCCCGGTGGTGCAGGCCGTCGCCGCCGCCAATCCGGAAGCGATCCTCAACGTTACCTTCGGCGCCGATCTGGTCAAGCTGGTGCGTGAAGGCAATACCCGCGGCCTATTCAAGGATCGCGCCGTGGTGAGCTTCCTGACCGGCGAGCCCGAGTATCTCGATCCGCTGAAGGACGAGACGCCCGAAGGCTGGATCGTCACCGGCTATCCCTGGTACTCGATCAAGACGGCGGAACACGAAGCGTTCCTCAAGGCCTACCAGGCCAAGTACAACGACTATCCGCGGCTCGGCTCGATCGTCGGCTACGAGACCATGAAATCGGCAGCGGCGATCCTCACCAAGGCCGGTTCGACCGATCCGGAAAAGCTGATCGCGGCCGCCGAAGGGATCGCAGTGCCGTCGCCGTTCGGCGAGATCACCTTCCGCAAGATCGATCACCAGTCGACGCTCGGAGCCTTCGTCGGCAAGACCGCGCTGAAGGACGGCAAGGGCATCATGGTCGATACCTCGTATCGCAAGGGCTCCGACTATTTGCCGAGCGACGCCGAAGTCGAAAAGCTTCGCCCGAAGGAGTGAGAGAAGCCACCCTACGATTTGTAGCCCGCATGAGCGAAGCGACATGCGGGAACCGCCGACCCCGGATGTCGCTCCGCTCATCCGGGCTACGAACTGGAAACCGAATTGTCATTGCGAGCGAAGCGAAGCAATCCAGCGCTACAAGCGAAGAATGGATTGCTTCGTCGCTGCGCTCCTCGCAATGACGAACAAAAACCTCATCCTGAGGAGCGGCGTCTTCGCCGCGTCTCGAAGGATGGAGCCAAGCATCCAAGCCACTAACCCGGACCGCCAATGGCCTTTTATGTCGTCCAGTTCCTGACAGGTTTGGCCAGCGCCGCGTCGCTGTTTCTGGTCGCGTCGGGCCTGTCGATCATTTTCGGTGTGACGCGGATCGTCAACTTTGCCCATGGTGCGTTCTACATGCTCGGCGCCTATGTGGCGTTTACGCTGACCGAGCGGTTCTCCGGCACGCTCGGATTTTGGGGCGGCATGGTCGCCGCGGCGCTGGTCGTGGCCGCGGTTGGCGTGCTGGTCGAGATGGTGCTGCTGCGGCGGATTTATCATTCGCCGGAGTTGTTTCAACTGTTGGCGACCTTTGGTTTGACCTTGATGGTCGAGGATCTGGTGGTCCTGATCTGGGGACCGAACGATCTGTTGGGCCGCCGCGCACCGGGCCTCAAGGGCGCGGTCGATTTCTTCGGCCAGAACATCCCGAGCTATGACCTGTTTCTGATCGTGCTCGGTCCCGTCGTGCTCGGCATTCTCTGGCTGCTGTTCCAGCGCACGCGCTGGGGCATCCTGGTTCGCGCGGCGACCCAGGATCGCGACATGGTGGCAGCCCTCGGCGTCAATCAGAAATGGCTGTTCACCAGCGTGTTCGCGGTCGGCGTGTTTCTGGCCGCCCTCGGCGGCGCGCTGCAAATTCCGCGCGACGCGGTCAATCACGCGATGGATCTGCGGATCATCGTCGATGTGTTCGTCGTGGTCGTGATCGGAGGGCTCGGCAGCATCATCGGCGCCTTTGTCGCGGCGGTGCTGGTCTCCGAACTCAACGCATTCGGCATCCTGATTTTTCCGAAGATCTCCATCATCCTGGTGTTCCTGGTGATGGCCGCCGTGCTGATCGTGCGCCCCTGGGGCCTGTTCGGAAAACAGGAAGCCGCGGCGCGGCGTACGCCGGGCCTGACCGTCAATCCCTGGCGTCCGCTCACCTCGGGTGAACGGCTGGCGGCGATGGTCGCCCTGATCGGGGCGGCCGCGTTGCCGCTGGTCGGTGGCAATTACGCGCTGACGGTGGGCTCGGAGGTCGCGATCTTCGTGATCTTTGCCGCGAGCTTGCATTTCCTGATGTCGGTCGGCGGGCTCGCCTCATTCGGCCATGCTGCTTATTTCGGGCTCGGCGCCTATGGCGTGGCGCTGCTGGCCAAGATGGCCGGTCTGCCGATGATCGTGTGCCTGTTGCTCGGCCCGCTGCTGGGTTGTCTCGGTGCGGCCGTGTTTGGATTTTTTGCCGTGCAATTGTCCGGCGTCTATTTCGCGATGCTGACCCTGGCCTTTGCGCAGATCGTGTGGTCGATCGCCTTCCAGTGGGTCGCGGTGACCGGTGGCGATAACGGCATCCTCGGCGTCTGGCCGGAAAAATGGGCGTCGAGCGCGTCGCATTTTTACTGGCTGTCGCTCGGCATCGCAGCCCTCGTGGTCGCAGCACTCCGGGTCATGGTATTTTCTCCGTTCGGCTTTGCCCTCAGGGCCACGCGGGATTTGCCGCTGCGCAGCGAGGCCATCGGCATCAACGGCAAGCGCATCCAGTGGACGGCATTCGTGATCGCGGGAACAGTTGCCGGGATCGCGGGGGCGCTGTTTGCCTATCTCAAGGGCAGCGTATTTCCCGACAATCTCGGCATCTCGCTTTCGGTCGATGCGCTGGTGATGGTGCTGCTCGGTGGCGTCGAGACGGTGTCCGGTGCTGTGGTCGGCGCCATCGTCTACAAGGCGCTCAACATCTGGCTGGTGAGCCAGACCGATCTTTCGAAACTGGTGCTGGGCGGCTTTA
This sequence comes from uncultured Alphaproteobacteria bacterium, assembly GCA_963755895.1. Taxonomy (GTDB): domain Bacteria; phylum Pseudomonadota; class Alphaproteobacteria; order Rhizobiales; family Xanthobacteraceae; genus Bradyrhizobium. The sequence goes on along the minus strand of CAVWMD010000007.1, from coordinate 416,007 downwards.
TCGTCCTGATCGTGGTGGTCTTCCCGAAGGGCATCGTCGGGGTGCTGGAGACCATCCGCAATCGCCGCCGGTCGGCGTCGTCGAAATCCGCGCTGCTCACCTCCCGCATCGAGACCGCCGAATGAGTGTCGTGCCCATCCTACTGTCGGTCGAAGGCCTGACCAAATCCTACGGCGGGGTGCATGCCGTGCGTGGGGTGTCGTTCGAATTGCGGGCCGGCGAAATCCTGGCGCTGATCGGCCCCAACGGCGCCGGAAAAAGCACCTGCTTCGACATGCTCAACGGCCAGAACGTCCCGGATAGCGGCCGCATCAATCTGCTCGGCGAGGATACCGCCGGCAAGAAGCCACGCGCGATCTGGCGGCTGGGTGTCGGGCGCACCTTCCAGATCACCGCGACCTTTCCAACCATGACGGTGCGCGAGAACATCCAGGTCGCGCTGGTGTCCTACGGCCGGCAACTCTTCAATCTCTGGCGCTCGACACCGGGTTTTGCAAAGGCCGAGGCCGGCCGTCTGCTGGACCTGGTCGGGATGGGCGCTTACGCCGAACGTCCCTGCGGCGAACTCGCCTATGGCGATCTCAAGCGGCTGGAACTGGCGGTCGCGCTCGCCAATCAGCCAAAGCTGCTGCTGATGGACGAGCCGACCGCTGGCATGGCGCCGCGCGAGCGTATCGAGTTGATGCGGCTCACCGCGCGGATCGCCAAGGAGCAATCGATCGGCGTGCTCTTCACCGAGCACGACATGGACGTGGTGTTCGAGCATGCCGACCGCATCATCGTGCTCAATCGCGGCCTGCTGATTGCGGAAGGGTTGCCCGAACAGGTCCGCAACGACCCGCAGGTCCGCGCCGTCTATCTCGGCGGCGGCCTGACGTACGATGCACGGCACCACGAAGGCGCGGCGTCATGAAGCTGTCCGTTCAAGACCTCAACAGCCATTATGGCCCGGCGCATATCCTGTTCGATATCGCGCTCGAGGTTGGCGATGGTGAGGTCGTCGCATTGCTGGGGCGCAATGGCGCCGGCAAGTCGACCACCTTTCGTTCGATCGTCGGTCTGGTCGAGCAGCGCTCCGGCCGCATCGTGTTCGAGGGCAAGGACGTATCGAAGGAGCCGACCCATGCGATCGTGCGCGGCGGGCTCGGTTATGTACCGGAAGAACGGCGTATCTTCACCGATTTGACCGTGGAGGAAAATCTCGAAGTCGGCCGTCAGCCAAAGCGGCCGAATGCACCGTTCTGGAATCGCGAAAAGCTGTTCACGCTGTTTCCGAACCTTGGCGAGATGCGCAACCGTCCGGGCGGACGCATGAGCGGCGGCGAGCAGCAAATGCTGACGATCGCACGCACCTTGATGGGCAATCCGTCGCTGGTGTTGCTTGACGAGCCGTCGGAGGGCCTGTCGCCGAAGATCGTCGAGCAAATGGTCGATGCCATCCTGGCCATGAAGAAGGAGGGCGTCAGCATCGTGGTGTCGGAGCAAAACCTGCATTTCGCGCGGCTGATTTCCGACCGCGCCTATATCATCGAACGCGGCCGGATTTGCTTTGGCGGCACCATGAGCGAACTCGACGCCCGTCCGGATATCCGCGACGCGCATTTGTCGCTGTGACGGCCGGCAACGGAGGCATTTAGATGGGCAGGGGCGTTGCAGCGAAACGAAGCATCAAACCGGCAAAGCCGTCCTACATTCTCGACGAGCAGATCGGCTTTATCCTGCGTCAGGTCTGGCAGCGTCATGCCACGATCTTCGCCCGCGAGATCGGCATCAACCTGACCTCGGCGCAATGGGCCGCGCTGTCAAAACTCACCGAGACCGGGCCTTGTTCGCAGAATCAACTGGGCCGGCTCACGGCGATGGATGTCGCCACCATCAAGGGCGTGATCGACCGGCTCACCGCGCGCGGCTTGACCGAAACCAGCCCCGATCCCGAAGACGGCCGGCGCTTGCTGGTCAGTCTCACCCGCGCCGGCCAGCAGGCGGTCGAAAAGGCCGCACCGAATGCGCTGGCGATCACGCGCGAAACACTGGCACCGCTCGATGCCAGAGAGCGCGAGACCCTGATGGCGTTACTGGAAAAAATACGCTGAGCGTCCCTTAAGGGGTCACTGGCACCGCTCGTTGCGATCCGCCGGCCTCCCTCCAGATGAGGAGAAGCGCGACGAACAGGATGCCCGTCACGGCGGTGCTCAGCGGCAAACCAAGCATGTGCCGGCTGGAAACAAAGTCGCCGACCGCGGTCCCGGCCGCCCTGATCGCGACGACCGTCAGCCAGTAGAACGGCAGCCAACGAAGCGGTCCTCGCCATCCGATCAGAAACAGCACGGCCACGATCGGCGAGAGCAGCGCCATGGCTCCGGCATCATCGAGCCGCAAATTGTGCGAGCAGAAGTCCCCGATCACGGTCCCCAGGGTCCCGGCGATGAACATGCAGATCCAGTAGCCGAGATCGGCGCGAAGCAGATTGTCGGTCTTATTGGCGAGCCGCCGCCATGCGAATTGCCAGCTCAGCCACAACGCGGCGACGAGAAGTATCGTCAGGGCGGCCATCACCCAGATCCTCGGCAGCTTCATATCGCCGGCGGCAAAATCCGCGAAGTTCGTGGCAGCCGTCCTCACGATGATGATCGCGAGCCAGTAATAGCTTTGGTGTTGCATCCGGTCGAAGCGTTCGGCGACCATCACGATAGCCAGCGCGGCTGCGAGAAACGGCAGGCCGGCGACATGGCCGAGGCCGAGGTTTCGCGCGAACAAGTCGCCCATGTTGGCGCCGAAGATGCTCGCAAGGCACAACGCGCTCCAATAGCGCGGCCCCAGCGTGGGCAGATGATTTGGTTGCATCGATATCGTCCTGTACGTCGATTGATTATGCCTGGGTCGCGCGGGGTTTACCGGGATGCGTGCCGGCGCGTTGCGGAAGCAACGCGACGCAGGCGATGATGACGGCTGCCAGGATCGCCGAGGCGTAGAACCTGCTGAAGGAAAGGCCGCCATTATCCAGTGGCTTGTCGAGCAGATCGCCGAGCGTCGCGCCCAGCGGCCGGGTCAGGATGAAGGCGGCCCAGAACAGCAGGGTTCGCGAGATGCCGGTCAGGAAATAGGCTGCCGCGATCAGCACCAGACCGGCGGCGAACACCAGCGCGCCGCCTTCATATCCGAGGCCATTGGTATCGGCCATCCAGTCGCCGAGCGCGGTGCCGAGCGTCTGCGAGAACAGGATCGCAACCCAATAAAACGTCTCGATCTTCGGCGTCGAGACCGTGTTGACCGAAATCGATCCCGCCGACCAATACCAGATCGCCAGCGAGGCCATCAGCAGCACGAACAGCAACGAGGCGCCGCCGGGATAACCGATGCCGAGCGAGCGATCGGCGAAGTCGGCCATGGTGGTGCCCGCGGTCGTGGTCGCGACCACGACCAGCCAATAGAGCGAACGGATGAAATTTCTTCGACGGCGATCTGCGCGACGACCGCGATCACGAAGATGCCGATGAAGATAAAACTGCTGACGGCGTAGCCGAGATCCATCGACATCGAAACCGCGTCGCCGCCGGTTTCGCCGAGCGTCGTCGCCAGTACCTTGATGATCCAGAAGACCAGCGTGACCTCGGGAACCTTGCTGCGTTCGATATCCTGATCCATGCGGATGTCCCTTTCGCTCGTCTTGACGGGCCGGTGCTACCTTGCGCTTTTGCCCTGCGCTTCGGTCGCCCGCCGCAGCCGATTGAGATTTTCGAGCGAGGCCAGCGCCGCCTTCGGCTTCGCGGCGGCGAGCGATAGCACCAGGGCTTCGAGGCCGACGAGGGTTGCGCCGTGAAGCGCCATCTGGCCCGGACGTCCGCGCGGAATGACCACGCAGACATCGGCCAGTTTCGCCAGCGGCGTATCGTCGGCTTCGGTGACCAGAACGGTCGGCAGGCGCAACGCCCTGGCCTCGGCAAATACCGCCTTCACTTCGCGGTAGAGACGGCCATAGGCGAGGATCAACAGCGCATCTCCGGCGCCGAGATCGAGAAGCTGATCGGCCAGCATCGATCCGGTGGCGCTGATCGTTCGGCTGCGGCGGCCGCTTCGCGCCAGTAGAATCGAAACATAGCTGGCGAGCGCCGCGGACGGACCGATCCCGAACACCGCGATCGCGATCGGCGCCGTCGAGGATACGCGAACGCCGGCCGCGATCTGGGCGCGGCATTTGTCCGGATTGCAGCACGGCAAGGCCCTCGGCGTGTGCCTGCAGGATGCCGTCGAGCGCTTGACCGCTCGCTTTCTTGAGATCGACCAGGGTGCGCCGCATGTCGTCGGCCGGCGTCGAGACCGTTGCCGAGTTCAAGATGGCGCGCTTGAGCGTCGGCCAGGCTGGCGAAGCCCAGGGTTTGAACGGTGCGCAACACGGTGGCGTCGGAGGTGCCGATGCGGGCGCCGAGCGCGGCGGCGGAACTCGCCAGCACGATCTGCCGATTTTCATCGATGAATTTCGCCACGCGCAAGCCGGCGGCGCCGAGCTGCTGATTGGCCCGCCGCAGCACGCGATCGAGGTCAGTTCCGGAATCGACGGCGGTTGCGATGGCCAAAGGCGGCTCTCCGGCGCTTGGGTAGTAAATGGAACTCGACGTCACATGATGTAGCATATACTACATGGCGGCGGGTTCAAGCGGATTGCGTTGCCGATGGCCAATGGCTGCAGACATCTGATGCGTTCAGGAACCTGCGCCGGTTTTGTGCTGGTGCTGCTGGCGCAATCTGCGCTCGCCGGACCGCCGTATATTTCCGACGACCCCGAACCGACCGACTACCAGCATTTCGAGATCTACACTTTCAGCACTCGGGACCACGACGCGCGACGGCACGACCAGCCAGAGCGGAATCGATTTCAACTACGGCGCCGCGCCGGACCTTCAGTTGACCGCAACCGTGCCGGCCGGCTTCGAGCAGCCCGGCGGCGGCGCCAGCGTCGGCTTGAGCAATGTCGAGCTCGCCGCCAAATACCGCTTTCTGCACCAGGATTTATTCGGGCTGGATGTCAGCGTTTTCCCGCGCATTTTCCTCCCCAGCGGTTCAAACAGCTTCGGCGATAATCATGCGTCGTTGCTGCTGCCGGTATGGGTGCAGAAGGACTGGAGCGGCGGCTGGTCGGCGTTCGGCGGCGGCGGATGCACCGTCAGCGAACGTCGCGCGGTGGATTTCTGCCAGGCGGGCGCGGTGCTGACCTATCAGCTTCTGCCCAAACTTCAGGTCGGCGCGGAGCTGTTTCACCAGACCGCCGATTCAAGCGGCACGCCGGCGACCACCAGCGTCGGCATCGGATGGCGCTATGATTTGAACGATAACTATCACCTGCTGGGTTATGTCAGCCGCGGCATCGAGAACATCAACGAGACCGATCAATATTCCTGGTACGCCTCCGTGCTTGTTCACATTTTGAGGGCGATGAGATGCGCGCCGCACAGAAGAGAAAGGACACTGCATGAGTTTCCAATCCTGGCAGATATGGGCGCTGCTGTCGGCGGTGTTCGCGGCGCTGACGGCGATCTTTGCCAAGATCGGCGTCGAGAACATCAACTCCGATCTCGCGACCTTCATTCGCACCATTGTCGTGCTGGTCAGCTTCCTGCTGCTGCTGCTTGCCACCGGCCAGTTCGTGCCGCCGCAGCAGATTTCAGGCCGGACCTGGACCTTCCTGGTGTTGTCGGGCCTGGGAACCGGCGCATCCTGGCTGTGCTACTTCCGCGCCTTGAAGCTTGGTCCGGCCTCGCTGGTCGCACCGGTCGACAAGCTCAGCGTGGTGCTGGTTGCGATCTTTGGCGCGCTGCTGCTCGGCGAACGGCCTTCACCGACCGGATGGCTTGGCATCGCCATGATCGGCTGCGGCGCCGTGCTGATCGCCGCGAGGGTCTGAAGGGCCGCGCCGCCGTCTCGTCATTGCGAGCGAAGCGAAGCAATCCAGGCTACAAGCAAGACTGGATTGCTTCGTCGCGGAGCCCGTCATCGGGCGGGCATTCGCCCGACCCGGTGGCTCCTCGCAATGACGAACTCCCCCTCAATGCCCGCTCACGATCTCGGGTACCTTGCCGGCCGGCGGCGTGTTGCGGCTGCGCTGGGTGCGGATGATGCCGTCGATGATGGTCATGCCGATGCCGGGGAGGTCGCCGAGCTGCACGCTTTCGAGGATGTTCTTGCCCGGCGAGTGCTGGGCCTTGTCCATGATGACGAAATCGGCGGAGCGGCCGATCTCGATCAGGCCGCAATCCAGCGCGCGCATCCGCGCGGTGTTGCCGGTGGCGAAGCAGAAGGCGAGTTCGGCCGGGACTTCGCCGAGCGATGACAGCATCGACACCATGCGCAGGATGCCGAGCGGCTGCACGCCCGAGCCTGCCGGCGCATCGGTGCCGAGGATGATGCGGTTGAGGTCGCCCATCTCGCGCGCGGTGCGCAGCGTGAACAGCGCCGAGCGTTCATTGCCGTTGTGAACCAGTTCGAGGCCGCGCTTGCAGCCCTCGCAGATGCAGCGGATCTGGTCGTCGGGTAACGCCGTGTGGCCGCCATTGATATGGCCAACCACGTCGGTGTCCGCTTCCAGCACCACGTCCTTGTCGATCAGGCCGGAACCCGGGATCGAGGGACCGCCGGTGTGGATGGTGCTCTGGATGCCGTATTTGCGCGCCCACCCCACCATCTTGCGCGCGGTCGGGCCATCCTTGACGCCGCCGAGGCCGACTTCGCCGAGCAGCTTGACGCCGGCCGCGGCCAGCTCCTTGAAATCGTCCTCGACCATTTCGCACTCGATGACGGGCGCGCCGGCATGCACCTTCACGCCGCCGGGCCGCAGCGTCCAGAACGCGCGCTGCGCGAAAATCGCCATCGCCTTGAGGCCGACGACGTCGCGAGGGCGGCCGGGCATATGCACTTCGCCGGCCGAGATCATGGTGGTGACGCCGCCGTGCAGATAGCTGTCGATCCAGCCGCTTTGATTTTGCCGTGGCGTCCAGTCGCCGGCGACCGGGTGGACGTGGCTGTCGATCAGGCCGGGCGCGACGGTGGTGCCGGCGGCATCGATGATGGTGGTAGCGCCCTCGGTGTCGACATCCTTGGCGCGGCCGATGGCGGTGATCTTGCCGTTCTCGGCCACGATGGTGTCGGCATCGAGGATCGGCTTCTCCAGCGCGCCCGACAGCAGCAGGCCGATATTGCGGATCACCAGTCTGCTCGGGCCGCTGGCCTGGGGGGCGTCATGGGCCATGGGTTTTGTCCTTTTTGTTCAATGCCTTCGCAGGCCGTGGAGACGCATTCTGCCCGCGCCTTGACGGCGGGATCAAGTTGGATTATTCGTTTGTATACAAATGATTGTATACGAATGAATTAAGCGGCGCAAATCGGGCTTGCGGCAGCGGGATCGGCAGCATGAGCAATTTCAACCAGGAAAGCGTTTTGAGCGTCCATCACTGGACCGATACGCTGTTCAGCTTCACCACCACCCGCGATCCGTCGTTCCGTTTCCGCAACGGCGAGTTCACCATGATCGGCCTGAAGGTCGGCGAGAAGCCGCTGCTGCGCGCCTATAGCGTCGCCAGCGCCAACTACGAAGACCGGCTCGAATTCTTCTCGATCAAGGTTCCCGATGGCCCGCTGACCTCGCGGCTTCAGCATCTGAAGCAGGGCGACGAGATCATCGTCAGCCGCAAGGCGACCGGCACGCTGGTGATCGACAATCTGGAAGACGGCCGCAACCTGTATTTGATCGGCACCGGTACGGGCCTGGCACCCTTCCTCAGCGTGATCAAGGATCCGGAGACCTATGAGCGCTTTGAAAAAGTCGTGCTGCTGCACGGCTGCCGCCGCGTCGCCGAACTCGCTTATGGCGAAATGATCACCAAGGAATTGCCGAACGACGAATTGATCGGCGAACTGGTGCGCAACCAGCTGATCTATTATCCGACCGTGACCCGCGATCCCTTCCGCAATCGCGGCCGCATCACCGACCTGATCAATTCAGGCAAACTGTTCAGCGATATCGGGCTGGCATCGCTCGAACCCGAGCATGATCGCATCATGATCTGCGGCAGCCCGGCCCTGGTTCATGACACAAGGGTGCTGCTGTCGGACAAGGGTTTTGTCGAGGGCAACCACGGCGAGCCGGCCCAGTTCGTGGTCGAGAAGGCGTTCGCGGAGCGCTGAGCCGCGTCCGGCCTACTATTGACGATGAGGCCGGGAATCCGCCCAGCCGGGCGGCACCCATGCTACCGGTGTCCAGTCAGCGGCAAGCCGCTGGCCCTCGGCGATCTCATTCGGTCGACATTTTCGATCCGACCGCGTCGCGGAACCTCGCATAGACATCCCGCTGATGCCCGCTCGCGTGGGCCGCGGCAAGGTTGAGCCATTTGTAGGCGAGCACGAAATCCTCGGGAACGCCGTAGCCCTTGTCGTACAGCAATCCGAGCATGGCCTGGGCGAACGGATCTCCTCGCACGGCGCCCTGGGCGTAAAGGCTGGCCGCGACAGGATAGTCTTTTGGCTCACCGAAGCCGTGTTCGTACAGGAAGCCGAGCAGGGCGAGCGCCCTGGTGTTTCCGCGCTCGACCAAAGGCTCGAGCTCCCGCGCCGCCCGATTATAGTCGCCGCGAGCATAGGCCGCGGTGCCGCGCGCCAGCGCGTCGGCATGCGCGATCGATGTTGTTCCGATGCACGTCAACACGACGAGCGATATCGCCGACAGGCGTCGCCGCATCCAAGCTGCTGCGACCGCTACTTCGCTATCAATGCACGACACTGGTGGTGATCGCCTTGTTGCTCGATGTGGTCGCGATATCGCCGCGCATTTTCGAGCGGAGCTCTTCGGCCACGTTATGCGCGTCCGAGCCGTTGCGAATGATCTGCGGCCGGATGAAAATGATCAGCTCGGTACGTGCGGTGGAATTGTCCTGATGTCCGAAGGCATCGCCGAGACCGGGAATCTGATCGAGTACCGGAAGTGCCGGAGCGGGTGCCGTTCTGCTGTTCGCTGATCAGTCCGGCCAGCAGCACGGTCTGGCCGTTCGCCACCGAGATCGAACTCTTGACCTTTCGCTCCGACACCGTCGGCGTCAGGCTGGCCGCGGTTGCGGTCGACACGTTGCTGATTTCCTGCTCGATGTCGAGCCGGACATTGCCGTTGGCGCTGACGCGCGGCTGACACCCGCAGGATGATGCCGGTGTTGCGATAGTCGATGGTGTTGACGACGGTGTTGCTCGGTCGTCAGCACGGTGGCGCTGCCGGTGGACACCGGCACTGACATCGCCGACCTGCAGCGTGGCGGCCTGGTTGTTGATGACGACGAGCGACGGATTGGACAGCACCTTGACGCTGGTGACGGTGTGCAGCGCGTCGAGAATGAAGCTCGGTTGCGTTTCGGAGCCGACCAGGAAGTTGAATCCGGGAAATGCACGATTGATGAAAGCGTTGGAGACCGATCCGGCGACGCTGGCCAGCCCCGTCGTGGGATCGGTGGTGGTGGCCGGCGCTGTCGCCGCCTGGGTGCCGAGGATCGAGCCGGTGTTCGGCTTCAATCCGAGATTCTGGCTGGTCAGATAGGTCTGAACGCCATAGCTCAGATCATTGTTGAGCGTCACCTCGGCGATGGTTGCGTCGATCGCGACCTGTAGCTGCGGTTGATCGACCTGCATCAGCGTGGTTTCGATGATGTGGTAGTTCGCCTGATCCGCGTAGATCAACAGCGTGTTGTTGACGACGTCGGGCGTGATCCGCACGTCCTGCAACAGCGGCTGGTTGTTGCCGGAGCTCGCGCCGTGGCCGCTGTCGAGCGCGCCGTTGCCGCCCGCACCTGCGCCTAGCCCGCCAGTTCCGTTTCCGGATGCGCTGTGGGAGCCGAAACCATTATTTGACCGATGATGACGATGACGACAACGACGACGGTCGATGATGACGATGATGAGTTGGGGTTGAGCGAGAGACGATCGGCGCTGGATGTCGCCGAGCTGCCCGATCCCGGCGCGATCTGGTTATCGGCGCTATCGAGCAGGCTGGAGGAGGAGCCGCCGATGAACATGTCGGTCAACACGCCGCGCGATCTGGCGGGCTTCGCCATACTTCACCTGATAGACGTGGACGGTGGTTCGCGCGGTATCCTCGCGATCGAGCCGCTTGATCCAGGTCGCCGCCGTACGCAGCATGTCCGGCCGCTTGCTGACCACCATGATGGCGTTGAGGCGGGCGATCGGCTGGAATTTGATGACGTTCTGGCTGAGGCCGTTCTCGCCGGAATCGACGATCTTTTCCAGTTCGGCGATGATCGGCGCCGGCGTGCCGCTCGAAACCGGAAAAATGCCGACCGATTGACCGCGCATCCAGTCGACGTCGAAGCTCAGCGCGGTATCGACGGCGGTACGGCGTTCGGCGCCGGTGCCTTGAATCAGCAGAAGATTTCGCGTCGTATCGGCGCGTACCGTGCCGGCCTTGGTGGCAAAACTGTCCATCAGTTTCAGCAGCGTCTGCGCCGACACATATTGCAACGGCACGACCGAGACGCCGAAGCCAGGTTCCGGGCTGGCGCCGGCCGGTCGACCCGTCCTGCGCCGACGGCATCGCCGAGCGGCGTCAGCCGATAGCCCGCGGTGTCGTGCAGCAGCACGACGCCGCTGAGCCGCAAGGCATTTTCCAGCACGAAGACGATATCGGATTTGGGAACCGGCCGCACCGAAACCAGGCTGACGGTGCCTTGCACCCGCGGATCGATCGTATAGCCGACGCCGAGGATATCGCCGAGCACCACCTTGGCGACGGTGGCGACCGGGGTATTTTCAAAATTAAGGTCGAAACCGTTGCCGCTGCTCGTGGGTTGCGGCCGCGCGTCGGAGACGGCGGTCACCTCCGTGCCCTCGTACATCACCGCACGGCTGCCGCCGCCCTGGCCGGACATTTTCGTCACGGCGTCCACCGGCTGCGACTGACGCGGCAGCAGATCCAGCGAGCGCACGCTTGTCGAGCACGTCGAGCTGGGAGCCATCCTTGGTCGACGTCGTGCCCGTGGTCGCGGAATTGCACGAAGCCAACAGGCCCATAGACAATAATATGAAGACAGCGCGAGCGCTGCGACCGATTAACCGGTACCGGCCCAGCATGCCGACGCGTACCATAATTTCCTGCCATTCCGACTGTGTGTTTGGCCATGCAGATCGTTCACCCCAGATGGTTTGCGACGATGCCGAAGCCCGTCGGCATACCTAGCGCCGGATCATGACAGAAATAATTGTCGGCATCGTTGGTCGGTCAATCAATTCATCATCGCGTTGATTGCGCGACACACTGTGTTGCGATCATTGGCGAAAGTCGGTGACAATTTTTTTTGAGCGGCTTGAACGCGAGTCGCTTCGCACGGCTGTCATACTTCGGATCAATAACCATCCCGGTTGAAGGCAATCGCGGTCGATGTCCCGCGATCCATCGACCGATCCTCAAAAGCGGCGCGACCGGAAAGACAAATGGCCAGCGATCTGTCCTCGCGGTTCGTGGAATATCTGCGTCAGAGCAACCATTTGACGACGCCTGATGGCCGTGGCGACGCCGCCGGCCAGGACGGGGCCGATCGCCGTCAAGTCAAGTTGTGGGAGCTCGCCGATCTTTCGGCCAGCGAGTTTGCCGATGAGGCCGCGCGTTTCCACGGGCTCGAGCGCGTGTCGCTGCAGGACATGATCGCGGCGTCGCCGCTGGTCGCGTCGTTCTCGCAGCGGTTCCTGCGCGAGATGGTGGTGTTTCCCTATCAATCGTCCGACGGCGGTGCCACGCTCGCGGTCGCGGACCCGACCGATATGGCGGCGCAGCGCGCGGCACAAATCGTGCTTGGCGCGGGTGTCGTCGTCAAGGTCGCGACGTTCGACGATATCGCGCTGGTTCTCAATCAGCGGCTGGATCAGCACGATGTCGATGCGGCGGGTGGCGCGCCGTCGCAACCGCGCGAAGACGACATCGAGATCCTGCGCGACCTTGCCAGCGGCGCGCCGGTGGTGCGGGCCGTCAACGATCTGCTTGAAAAAGCGGTGGAACTGCGCGCCAGCGACATTCACATCGAGCCGTTTTCGTCAGGGCTCGTGGTCCGCATGCGCATCGACGGCCTGCTGCGGCCGGTGGCGGCGCCGTCCGGCGTGTTGCCGCAGGCGGTGATTTCCCGCATCAAGATCGTCGCCAACCTCAATATCGCCGAACGCCGCCTGCCGCAGGATGGCGCCGCGCGGCTGCGGGCAGGGCGCACCGACGTCGACATTCGTGTCGCGATCATGCCGACGCAGCACGGCGAATCCGCCGTCATCCGCATCCTGCCAAAGGACCGCGGGCTGCTGGTCGCCGAGAAGCTCGGATTTTCCGCGGCCGACGACGTCACGCTGCGGCGGCTGCTGAAATTGCCGCACGGCATGATCGTGATCACCGGCCCGACCGGCAGCGGCAAGACCACGACGCTGGCGACCATCCTGTCGGTCCTCAACGAACCGGCACGAAAGATCCTGACCATCGAGGACCCCGTCGAATATGAAATCCCTGGCGTCAATCAATCGCAGATCAAGCCGGCGATCGGACTGACCTTCGCGGCGGCGCTGCGCTCGTTCGTGCGCCAGGATCCCGACGTGATCATGGTCGGCGAAGTCCGCGATTCCGAGACCGCGCATGTCGCGGTCCATGCGGCGCTCACCGGGCATCTGGTGCTGACGACATTGCATACCGAAACCGCGGCCGCGGCGGTGCCCCGTCTGCTCGATCTCGGTGTCGAAGGCTATTTGTTGCGGTCGGTGCTGCGCGCGGTGATCGCGCAGCGGCTGGTTCGCCAATTATGCGAGCGCTGCAAATCGCCGCGGGTTCTGGCCGAGGCCGATCTCGCCGAGGATCCGCGGCTGGTGACGTTCGGCTTTCGCGCCGGCGAAGTCCTGCAGCAGCCCTGCGGCTGCGAACGCTGCGGCGGCACCGGCTATCGCGGCCGGCTCGGCGTGTTCGAAGTTCTGGAACTGACCAACGATCTTCGCGAGCTGATCGGCGAGAAGACCGACGGGCTGAAGATCGACGAGATGGCGATCCGCGCCGGGATGACGACGATGCTGGACGACGGCATCGCCAAATGCCGCGCCGGCCTGACCTCGCCCGCTGAAATCCTCCGCGTCACGACGGTGAGGTGAACGCGTGCCGAATTATCGCTACCGGGCCCTGACGCAGAACGGCGAGATCGTGAACGGCACGCTCTCGGCGCCGACTTCGGCGGAAGTCGCGCGCCGGATCGAATATCTGCGGCTGCTGCCGATCGAGACCGTCGAAGACAAGGGCGCCCGGGCGGCCTCCGGCGGCTACGGCTGGTTCGGCCGGCCGAGCGCCGCGGAGATCACGACCTTCACGCGGGATCTGGCGCTGCTGCTGAAGGCGGGCGCCCGTCTCGACGCCGCGCTTGAATTGCTTTCGAGCGATTCCGATGTCGGACGATTGCGTCCGGTGGTCGGAAAACTCCGCGCCGCGCTGCTCAGCGGCGAGAGCCTGGCGGATGCGGTTGCGGACCATCCGACGCTTGTTTCCGCCGATGTATGGCGCGCTGGTGCGCGTCGGCGAAGTCTCGGGCACGCTCGATCAGGTGCTCGAGATGCTGGGCGCGGAGCGGGCGCGATCCGAACTGATGCGCCGCAAGCTCACCGACGCGATGCAATACCCGGCCTTCGTGCTGGTCGCCGCCGCCGGCGTCATGCTGTTCTTCATTCTGTTCGTGCTGCCGCAATTTTCGGCGGTGTTGCAGGATTTCGGCTCGAAGTCGGATACCGCGCTCGGCGCCTTCATCAAGCTGTCGGACTTTCTGCGGGCCAACGCCACCGCCGCATTGCTTGGCTCGGCCGCGGTCGATCGCCGGGGTCTGGTGGCTGCTGCGCCGGCCCGGCGCGCATGCCGCGATCATGAACGTGCTGTCGCGCACGCCCGGCATCCGCGGCATCTTTCAATATTACCGCACCAGCCTGTTTTGCCGCAATCTCGGCGTGCTGCTCGGCAGCGGCGTCAATCTCACGGCGACGCTTGCGCATCCTGGTCGACATCATGGCGGTGACCGGAAGCGAAGACAGCTGGACCGCGGCCGCCGATCGCGTCCGTCATGGCGGCAAGCTTTCCGACGCGCTGTCGGTCGCGAGCAGCCTGCCGCCGATGGCGGTCCGCATGCTGCGTCTCGGCGAGGAGACCGGGCAACTGCCGCCGCTGGCCGGCCGGGTCGCCGAATTCTACGAAGCGAAATTGCAGCGCAGCCTCGACCGTGTCGTCGGCATCGTCGGGCCGCTCGCCATCGTCACCATCAGCACGGTCGTCGGCGGACTGATCGTGTCGGTCATGACCGCGCTGCTGTCGGTCACGCAACTCGTCAACTAGGTCAAAGGCTGGTTCATCATGATATCGCTCAAAACCATCAGCGGATTGTTCGTTGCGCGCGAAGACGCGGCAGGGCTGGATGCGCGTGGCAGGGATGACGGCGAGCAGGGATTCACGCTGGTCGAGATGCTGGTGGTGATCACCATCATCGGCCTGATCATGGGCCTGATCGGGCCGCGCGTGCTCAACTATCTCAGCGAATCCAAGGTCAAGGCGGCGAAGATCCAGTTGCAGAGCTTTGCCAGCGCGCTCGACCTGTTCTATCTCGACGCCGGCCGGTTTCCCTCCACCGCCGAAGGACTGGCGGCGCTGGTCAAGCAGACGCCGGGTGTCAGCGCCTGGAACGGGCCCTATTTGAGGGGCGGCAACGTCCCCAACGATCCCTGGAACCATGGCTATGTCTACCGCTCGCCCGGCGAGCATGGTCCGTATGACATCATGTCCTATGGATCCGATGGCCAGGAAGGCGGCAGCGGCGTCGCCGCCGACATCTCGCTCGACAACACGACCGCGAAAAATGAGTGATTGTCGGGCAGCGCGGCTTTACCTTGCTCGAGATGGTGTGCGTGCTGGCCATCATCGCGCTGCTGGCGGCCGTGCTGTTGCCGTTCATTCCGCATGAGACGTCGCGGTCGCGGCTGCAGGCCTACGCGCTGCAGACCGCGGCGCTGCTGAAGACCGATCGCAACGCCGCGATCCGGCGCCAGACCAGCGTCGCCACGCTGGTCGATGCGGAAGCGCGCGCGATCCGTTCCGGCGCATCGCGGGCCGCGATCCGGATTCCCGACGACGTGCGTTTCGATGCGCTGCTGCCGCAGACCTGCGGGCAGCGGGCGGCGCTGTCGACCATCAGTTTTTTCGCCAATGGCACCTCATGTGGCGGCGCCATCACGCTGACGCGCTTCGATGTGGGCTATGAAATTCGCGTCAACTGGCTGACCGGAAGGATCGAGGTTGCTCCCCGTGACACCACCAGCCAATTGATAGCGGCGAGGCCGGATTCACCCTCATCGAGGTGCTGATCGCGCTGGCGCTGGTGGCTGTTTCGGTCGTTGCGATCGGCTCGCTGATGGCGACCAACGCGCGCGGGGTGCGGTCGCTGGAGCAGCACGTCGCGTTGACGCAGGCGACGCGGACGGTGATGACGGCAGGCTATTCCGGCGCGGGCCGAGCTTCGTCCGGGCGCGGTGTCGGGACAGACCGACGATTACCGCTGGACCGTCGATGTCACGCCGCTCGGCGGCGGCTGGACCGTGCCGGATGCCGACGTGCCCTGGGTTCCCGAACTGGTCAGGGTCCGCGTCAGATCCCCGACCGGCGCGGTGTCCGATATTCGCACCGTTCGCCTGATGCCGAGGCCTTCCGAATGAGCGCCGCGACCACCCAGCGTCGTGCCGGCGAAGGCGGCTTCACGCTGATCGAAACCATTGTCGCGCTGGCGCTGATGGGGCTGGTGCTGTCGGCGCTCGCCAGCATCACGGCAGCAATGGTTGCCGAACTGGAATCACGGCGTCGACCGTATCCAGCGCAGCGAGGTGATCGGCATCGCGCTGCAACGGATCGCGGCCGATCTCGCCGCGGCGGAATATGTTCCGGCCAATCGCGATACGCGCCATCCGCTGTTCGACGGATCGGAACTGTCGGTGACGTTCGTGCGCACGGCGCTCGGACCGAACGCCGGACCTGGACTGGATGTGGTGCGGCTCGGCGAGACCACCGAACGCAAGGAGTTCGTGATGGTGCGTTCGCGAGCGCGTTTTGCACCGCTGCCGTCCGCGTCGTCGCTGTCGGAACAAATGCATTTCGGCGATCCGGTGGTGCTGCTGCGCAAGCCGTTCCGGCTGTCGTTCGCCTATGCCGGGCCGGATCGGATCTGGAAAACCACATGGCGAGGGGCCGACAAACTGCCGGCCATGATCAGGCTGACGGTTCGCGACGCCGGGACCGAACGCGTTCTCTCGGTCTCGACGATCGCGCCGGTCCATGTCCAGGTGCCAAGCGATTGCACCAAGGCCGGACGGCAAATGTGACGACAAGAAAGACGGCACGGGCGACGACAAATCCGGCGTTCCGCCCAATGGGTCGGGAGGCCCGCAGGCCGTGGCGACCGGGCAGGGGACAACGCCATGACGCGGGATCGCGCCGACGCATCTTCCTCGGAGCAGGGCGTCGTGATCGTCGCCGTGCTCTGGATTTTGATGGCCCTGTCGGCGTTGGCGGTGATTTTCTCGCTGTATCTGTCCGCCTCGGCGCAAGCGCTGGCGGTCAACGACACCGCGCTGAAGACCGAGGCGCTGGTATCCGCCAGTGTCGAACTCGCCGCCTACCAACTGGCGCTCGCGGGTGACAAGGCGCGGCCGCCGCGCGGATCGTTTCATTTCCGGATGAACGATGCGGACGTTGTCGTCACCTTCACGTCCGAAGCCGCCCGTATCGATCTGAATTTCGCGCCCAAGGAAATGCTCGCGGCGCTGTTTGCCGGGCTTTGGCGCCAAGAAAGAGGCCGCAAGTGAGTACGCCGACCGCGATCATCGGCTGGCGGACCCGTCCTGACGCCCGGCGCCACCAACGACGAGGAAGCGCTCTACCATGCGGCGGGACTGAGCTATTCGCCGCGACAGTCGCTGTTTACGCATGTCAGCGAGCTTGCGCTGGTGGTCGGCCTGCCGCCGGCGCTGGTCGACCGCGCGCTGCCATTCGTGACGGTGTTCAACGGATCGTCCGGCGTCGATCCGGAGATCGCGGCTCCCGAGGTCCTCGCCGCATTGCCCGACAAAGGGGCGGACCAACCGAAAGCCGGGCTGTCGATGGATATGTCAGCGGCGACGGATGCATCCGCCCGCGGCGGCGGATGCGACGGCGGCGAAAAGTCCGTGCTACCGGATCGAGGCGACGGTCAACTTCAGCGATGGCCGCCGCAGCGCTTCGGAAATCGTGATCGCGCTCGGCGACAAGGTCGAGCCTTACCGCGTGCTGTCCTGGCAGGATGATGTGGCGCCCCACAGCATCGTGCCGCGACGCAGGGGGCCTCCGATGACGATGATCTCCGAGCTCAAGGAACTTTTCGGCGAGTGGATCGCGCTCGGTGACCAGCGCCGTCGGATGCCGTCGCCGGCCGCCTGGTGCGCTCGCGCCGGATCGTGCTGGACGAAAGCGAGGACGGCACACTCACGGCCAAGGCCATGGCGTCGAAAAACGCTCCGGCGATAGTCAGACATTTCGTTTCGGCTCGATCGCGGCAAGCCCGTTCCGCCATTGCCGGCGGATTGGGTGGCGGCGTTTCGCGGCAGCCGCATCGAGGCGCAACTGCCATCCGGCCACGTCATGGTGTGTCCGCTCGACTTTCCCGCTCAGGCGGGCGGTTTCCTCGACGGCATGATCCGGGCGCAGATCGATCGCTTGACGCCGTGGACGGCACATGACGCGGTGTTCGGCTGGAGCCCGCCGGTGACGGGGGCGAACGAACGGATCGAGGTGACATTCGCCGCGACATCGAAGTCGAAGGTCGAGCCTCTGCTGCAGTTCGTTCAGTCGCTGGCTGCCGGTTCCGTCGCGATCTACAACTCGGCTTCGACCGGGGCGAGCCCTGCCGCCCGGATCAAGCTATTCGACAAGTCGCTGCAAAGCGCGATCGGGTCGACCATCAGCCTGCCACGCCTGCTGCGTGGCATTCTGCTCGCCGACCGGCGCCGCCGCCGCGGCCTCGCTGTTGGTTGCGGCCTATCTCGAGAATTCGATGCAGTCGGAGCAGAGCGGGTTGCAGCGGCAGATTTCGCAACGCCGCGCCGCGCTGCGCCTTGATCCGAATG
This sequence comes from uncultured Alphaproteobacteria bacterium, assembly GCA_963755895.1. Lineage (GTDB taxonomy): Bacteria > Pseudomonadota > Alphaproteobacteria > Rhizobiales > Xanthobacteraceae > Bradyrhizobium. Next base: position 397,824 of record CAVWMD010000007.1, on the reverse strand, counting down.
CGACAGGATCGGCGATGGGGCTGCTCGCCAAACGCAAGCAGACCACGCCGTCGAGCGTCATGGTGCTGGAGGCGATCTCGCGCGCATTGCCCGACACCACCTATGTGACGGAGCTGCGGATCGAGGGCGACAAGGTCCAGGTCGTGGGTATGACGCAGGATGCGCCGTCCCTGATCCGGCTGATGGAGCAGTCGCCGCAGTTCACCCGCGCCACATTTTTCGCGCCGACGACGCGCGCGGCGAACGAGCCGGGCGAACGCTTTCATATCGAAGCCCATATCAGCGCGTATTTTGGATCCGGCACGTTGAGTACATTCGCGTCATCGAGAAAAGTCATCACCGCTTCGCCGATGCTGGCGGCGGCCATCTATGTCGGCCTTGTGGCCGTCCTGCTGTTCGTTATCGTGACGTCGATCGTCGATGTCGTCGGGCAGCGCGGCGAGGTAGCCGCAGCGTCGGCGATGCTCGAACAGCTTGAGGGCCGCAGGCCGGCCGCGCTCGGCGGTGCGGCCGGCGATGTCACGATGCCGACGGGCTCGGCCTATCTGGAGGGCGCGACCGTCACGGTGGCGGGTGCTGCGATGTTGCAGCGGGTGGCCGGCGCGGTGGCGAAATTCGGCGGCAACGTGCTGTCGACCCAGCTCGACCTGCAGGGATCGCAAACCAGGCCCGGATTTCTCAGCATGATCGCCAGCTTCGAAATCGACCAGCCAAAATTGCAGCAACTGCTCTACGATCTAGAGGCGGGCATGCCGTTTTTGTTCGTCGATCAGCTTGTCGTGCAAACCCCGCTCACAGAGGCCGGTTCGGGAAACGGCAGGTTGCGCATCTTGATCGAGGTATCCGGGCAATGGCGAGGCAGCAAATGACGCGCAGACTGGCGATCGGCCTCATCTTGCTCGCGTTGTCGGCCCATGGCGCGGCCCGGTCGACGCCGGCGTCCAACGACGCGCTGGATAACGATCTCACCGACGACGTGCGGTTGGCAGCACCATCGAAGGTCGCTCCCGCGCCGGCCGAGCCCGTCACGACGGTGCGCGTCGTCGCGCCGCCGGCTCCGCCGGTGCGAGCGCCGAGCGCCAATCCGCTATGGGGCATTCCGCTCGCTCAATTGTCGGGGACGCGTGAGCGTCCGATCTTTTCACCGTCGCGCCGCCCGCCGCCGGTCGCGGCCGTTGCCGAAACGGCGTCGGTCAAGCCCCCGCCACGAAAGAAGGAGATCGAGCCGCCCCAGCTCTCTCTGGTCGGTACCATCGCCAGCGATCGACGAGGGTTTTGGGATCTTTATCGACCAGTCGACCAAGGCAGCAATCCGGCTGAAAGTCGGTCGAAGATCATCAGGGCTGGAAGCTGCGGCAGATCCGGGGCCGCGAAGTGACCATGGAGAAGGACGAGCGGTCGGCGGTGCTGACGTTGCCGCAACCCGGCGGCCAGTCGAGCGAGGTTCGCCTGCTGCCGGTGAGCGCGACGACGCAGCGACATGATTGACTGCGTCCGCGCTTAGAGCGTTTTCGAGCGAAGTGGGTACCGGTTCGCGTCGAAAACGCGTCAACGATTAGCGCCCGTTCTGATTCCATCAGAACCGGAAATGCTCTAGGGCGCGCCGAGATTTTGCGCCATCACCGTTGCCAACAGGCCGACCGCCAGAAAGGGGCCGAACGGCAAGGATGTCCGGCGTGTCATGTTGCGCCCGGCCAGTTGCAGGCCGCCGGCGGCGACGAGCGCCGTCAACGTGGCGACCAGCAACAAGGACGGCAATCCAGCGATGCCGATCCACGGCCCCGCCGCGGCGAGGAATTTGACGTCGCCGAGACCAAGACCCTGGGTTTTTCGCAACACGAAATAGAGCCGCCGCAACAGCCAGAAGACCAGTCCGATGACCACGCCCTCGCATCCAGCCTCCAGCGCGGCGAATACTCCGCCGCTGACGGCCGCTTTCAACAACCCGAGGCCGGCGATCGACAGGTTCAGTCCGTTCGGAATGATGCCGCGATGGATATCGATCAGCGTCATCGCGCCGCAAAGCAGGCAGAGCGGCGCAAAGCAACCGAAAAAAATCCAGAAATCAGAGTCGGCGAGCATGAGGCCTTGTGAAATCCGAACAGTATCGAAAAGTCCGGAACCTTCGTTATGAGAAGTTTGAAACCTCGTTGTCGCATTGATCATATGACGGCTATGCGAACAAAATATTTTTTACGGCAACGAGAGCGTGTGCGCTCGTACATTTGCAGTCGGTTGCGAGTTATTTTCTCCGCAAATATTTTTTGTTCAGCAGAATATCGCTGTGTGAAATGCGCCCGTCACAAATCGGCATTGGAAGTCGACAATATATCGTTTCGATGTGCGGCTTGCCGCAATCGGAAATGTTGTGACGGTGGCTTTGAGACACGGTGGCTTTGAGAAAATGATCGATGCGAAAGTAACGCTGTGTCTCGGATTGCTGGTGTTGGGGGCGGGCATGCGCGCGGCGGCTGCGGCGCCGCTCGACGACGCGGCGGAGAATTATCGGCCTTATATGATTGAGGGTATCGGCCAGGCGCTGGCTGGGCGCGCGCAATCTGCGTGAACGGGTCGCGGCCAGCGATCTCGCGGGTGCAAAGAAGGCCTGGATTTCGGCCCGCGCCGGCTGGGAACGTTCCGAGGTTTTCACGACGGGCTTCGTTCCCGAACTCGACGCCGAGATCGATGCCTGGCCCAATGCCAGCAGCGGATTCCATGCCATCGAAGCCAAGCTATTCGGCGCCGGTCGCACCGATGTCGCGGATGACACGGACGCGCTGGTCCAGCACCTCGACAGTCTTCACGGCAAGCTTCGCAACATGGCGCTCGCGCCGCAAGGCTTGCTCGACGGCATCGTGCGGCTGGCCTATGAGGTCGGCGAGAGCAAGGCCGACGGCGGCGAATCCCGCATCAGCGGCACCTCGCTCGATGACATGCGCAACAACGTCGCCGGGATCGATTTCGCCTATCGTACGATTTTCGCCACCGCGCTCGGAGCCGCCGACGCCAAGCTGGCCGATGGCATAGCTGCACGGATCGAGCGGCTCAAGGCGATCGTCGCGGCGCGAGACCTGCCCAGCGTCGATATTCCCGGACTGCGGCGCACCAGCGAGGAACTGGTGATCATGCTGCAGGGCGCATCGGTCAAGTTGGGGCTGCAGCGCGCCACGCTGGAGGCGAAGTCGCAATGATGGCCCGTCGCTTCTGGATTGCTCTGCTGGCGTTCGGAATTCTGCTCGCGGGCCCGCACAGGCGCGTTGTGGCCTTTCCGGTCGATGGCGATCAAACGACCCTGCCGCCGAAGACGGAGCTCAACGAGGACGCGCTCGACAAGCCGCGCGAAGTGTTCCACTCGGAACTCGACGGCGGCAAGTCGTATATGATCAATCTCGGCAATCTGGCCTTCAGTTCGCCCGGGATTCTCGGCGGCGTGGCACGGCAGGCCGCCATCAGTTGCGGCACCTGTCACGTCAACGGCGCCGGCAACGCCAAGTTCTTCATGCCGAAGATGTCGACGCGCCCGGGCAATTTCGACACCACCGGTCCGTTGTTCAACCCGAAGGCGGACGATCTCGTGCTCGATCCGGTCAGGATCCCCAGCCTGCGCGGCGCCCGCTATCTTGCGCCCTATGGTTTCGACGGCCGGATGCCATCGTTGCGCGATTTCGTTCATAACGTCATCGTCAACGAGTTTGCCGGGCCGGAACCGTCGCCGGTTATCCTCGATGCTATCGTCGCCTATATTGAGGACATCGACTTCCTGCCCAATCCCAGTCTTGGCCCGGGCGGCCGGCTGGTCGGCAAGGTCAGCGAACTCGGAGCGCCGCGGCGAAGCGCTGTTCGCCAAACCGTTCCCGCACGATCCGGGCCTGAGCTGTGCCGGCTGCCACACGCCGTCCGGCGTCTTCAGCGATCACCAGCAACATGACGTCGGCTCGGGTGGCCTCTTCAAGACGCCGACCCTGCGCAACGCGGATTTCAACGCGCCGTATTTCCACGACGGCCGCTTCGACAGCTACGACCAGGTGGTGGCGCACTTCGATCGGGTGTTCGATCTCGGCCTGTCGGCGCAGGATCGGCGGGATCTCGTGGCCTATCTCACCGCGGTGGGAGATGGCACGCAGCCTTACGAGCATGATGGCGCCGGCGCATCGTTGAAAGAGATCAATGATTTCACGACCGTGCTCGGGACCGCGATTCCGGCCGGCGACAAGGATATTGTTTCGCTGGCGGTCGACACCATCGGCAGCGAATTGCGCGAATTGACCGAGCAATATCCCGACCGCAAGAATACCAGCGTGACGGGTGGCGAGCAGCAGCGCGTTCTCGCACGCAATGCGCTCAAGGAGCTCGTGCTTACCTTGCGGCGGATCGACATGGCCGTCGCTGACGGCCGGACCACCGAGGCGGCTACCGACTACAGGAACTATCGCTATCTGATGGCCGCCGCGGTGCCTTCGCTGCTGGCGGGGGCCGAGCCATGGTCGCTATTCAATCCGACGGTGCATGATTTGCACTACGCGGCCCTGCGCCAAGTCTTGCAGTCAAAGCACCTGCCGCGATAGCGCGAGGTTTGCGCGCGGCTGGAATCGTTCACCGAAAATAATTGATTTAAGCGTGCGGCAGAGTTTGCGTGAATTGATTTCGCGACGACCGATGCGGGCTTATTCGCGGCACACGTGACGCGCGAATGAAATTCGAAAATAGATTCGGAAAATACATCGAAAAATTTGCGTGTAAAAACACTCAACAGCAAAATCTGGAATCATTCTGAAATTCTTTGACGCATTCACAGCATCGATATGCGTGCGTCACGTTGCCCCACTAAGTGATCTGACGTTAACTTAACCTTGGGGTCGACATATGAAACCAAAATTGAATTTAGAAGATGGCGGACCACGACCGCGCTGTGCATCGTCTCGACGATGGCGGTTGCGACCGTGGCCTTGGCAGGCGGTAATATCGGCGTAAGCAGCTGGGATTTGCGTTCGCATCCCAATCGTTACACCAATCTGCTCGCGGACGCCCAGAAGCCCGACGGCGGCAGCAATTCGGCCGAGGCGGTGAAGACCGCTACCCCGATCAAGCACGTGATCATCCTGATCGGTGAAAATCGCGGCCTCGATCACACCTTCGGTGTGTACAAGCCCAAGGGCCAGGGCCAGACCATCTCCAACCTGCTCTCGAAGGGCATCGTCAACGAGGACGGCACGCCCGGTCCGAACTTCGCGCAGGCGCAGCAGTTCTCGGTCGCAGCGCAGACGTCGTACTACATCGGCGCTCCCGCGGCGTCGAAGTTTGCCTATACCCCGACCAACCTCATGCCGCAGCCGAACACCAACGGCGCCCCGGTCGCGCAGAGCGACACCGGCGCTCCGTTCAAGTCGATCGCGGAAGCGAGCGTCGAGAAGGACATTGATCCGTCCAGCCTCGACATCCTGACCACCGGCTTCACCAATCTCACGGCGGGCACGCTCGACACCCGCGTTCCCGGCGCCGGAACCCTGGCGGGGCCGTTCCCGCTGCAGGGACCTCAACTCTCCGACGACGACTACACCGGCGATACGACGCACCGCTTCTACCAGGATTGGCAGCAAGAGGATTGCAGCGTCGCCAGCGCGACCAAGACCAACACCTCGGGCTGCAAGGCCGATTTGTTCCCGTTCGTGATGGCGACCTACTCGAACGGCAAGAGCCTCGGCAATTCGATGGGGTTCTACAATACCGAGCAGGAGCAGGCCCCGATCCTGAAGCAATTGGCTGACCGCTTCACCCTGAGCGACAATTTCCATCAGTCGTTCCACGGTGGCACCGGCGCCAACCACTTCATGCTCGGCACCGGCGACGCCGGTTTCTGGAGCGACGGCCACGGCAATCCGATCACGCCGCCGGCGAACCAGATTGCGAACCCGAATCCGGTCTCGGGCACCGTCAACCAGTACACCGCCGACAACAACTTCAGCGCGTGCGCGGATATTTCCCAGCCCGGCGTCAAGCCGATCGTGAACTATCTGGAGAATCTGCCCTACGCGGCGGAGCCGAACTGCCAGCCCAACCACTACTATATGCTCGACAACACCAACCCCGGCTATCTGCCGAACGGTGCGCTGTCGGGTGCCGGCAATCTTCCGCCGTCACCGGTCAAGACCATCGGCGACGCCCTGATGGCGAAGCAGATTTCGTGGGCCTACTACGGCGGTTCGTTTAACGACGCCGTGGCGCTCTCGAATGAAGCGGTTGCCGCGAATCCGACCAGCCCGAACCTGTCGGCCGCGGCGGTTGGCGATCCGGCGCACGCGCTCGGCGTGGCCTATTGCCAGATCTGCAATCCGTTCCAGTATGCGACCTCGATCATGGCCGACCCGGCGATCCGGACGGCGCACGTCAAGGACACTGCTGATCTGATCACGGCGATCCAGGACAACACCCTGCCTGCGGTGTCGTTCGGCAAGCCCGACGGTCTGCTCGACGGCCATCCTTCGAGCTCGAAGGTCGACTTGTACGAAGCCTACGTGCTCAACGTCCTCACTGCGCTCGATGCCAATCCGAAGTTGAAGGCGGAGACCGCTGTGTTCGTCACCTGGGACGAGGCCGGTGGTTATTGGGACTCGGGTTTCATCCAGTCGATCGACTTCTTCGGCGACGGACCGCGTATCCCGCTGCTGATCCTCTCGCCGTATTCGACGGGCGGAAAAGTCTATCATAACTACGGCGATCACGTTTCGCTGGTGAAGTTCATCGAGCGTAACTGGGACTTGCAGCCGCTCACGAACCGCAGCCGCGATAATCTGCCCAACCCGGTCGCCACGAAGAACAATCCGTACGTGCCGACCAACAGCCCGGCGCTCGCCGATCTGTTCGACGCGTTCGACTTCAGCAAAGCGGTAACCCAGCCCTACACCGAGTGATCTCCTGGTGATCTCTCGGTGGATCGCGAAATGATCGTGATCTGACTTCGTTGAGGCGGCGCCGATCCGGCCTGATGGCCTGGTCGGCGCCGCTTTTTTTGCACCGCCCGACGCGGTGAGCTTTCTGTAGCGGATCTCGATGATGACCAAAGCCCTGATCACTGCCTTGCCATCCAGCCTGAAATGGCTGAGCCTGCTGACTGTTGCCGGCTCGTTGCTCTGCGGCTTCGCGGCGGCGCGCGCGCAGCAATTTTCCGCCGATCTCGTCATCGTGCGGCACGAGGGCGCGGCGGCCGAGCCCGCGGGAAGGCTGCATGTCCTCGGCGGCAAAGTGCGATTGGAAACGCCGGAGCTTGCCGATGGCTTCTTCCTGGTCGATAGCGCAACGCCAGCGGCCTATTTCGTACGGCCCGCAGCGCGGGTTTTCATGGACGCCCGGCAATCGAGCCCGCTTACCCGGATGTTCGTGCCGGTTGATCCCGACGATCCATGCCGGCGGTGGCAGGCCATGGCAAAGCTGGCCGGCTCGACGGACCACGGCGATTGGCGCTGCGAACGCGCGGGCGAGGAGACGATCGGTGGCCGAAGCACCATCACTTTCGATGCGGCCTCGACCACGGGCCGCGAACTCGTCGGCTGGATAGACGCCGCGCTGAAATTTCCGCTGCGAATCAAAACGCAGGATGGCGCGGTGATCACTGCCGAGAACATTCGAGACGAGCCGCAGCCCGCGCAACTGTTCGAGATTGCATCCGGCTTCCGGAAGTTCGATCCCCAGGCCTTGATCGAGCGGATCAAGCAGAGCGACGTATGGGTTGCCGGGCAAAAGGATTCGAAGGATTAGAGCGTTTTCGAGCCAACGGGTCGCGCGAATGCGCCGCCCGACGACAGGCTCGGTGGGTACCGGTTCCCGTGAAGAAAACGCGTCAAAGCAAAAGACTGGAGCCCGTTCCGATTTCATCGGAACGGGGCTCTGGAAAGCTCTTGTGCCGGACCTGGCCAATCGCGCGCAAGCCATGCATCGACGCGTGGGAGGGGATACTTCAGCACGTCGAGTTCCGAGAGCTCGATACCGGGATAATTATCGCGGTTCTCGTGAAGAGGTCGTGGACGATGTCCGGGCCGACCTATCTGAAATCCGCCGGTAACCCACGTGCTGCGTCCAGTTACAGTCGTCACACGGTGCGTCGACCAGCGAGCCGAGGGCGCGGCGGCGGGCGAAATCGGCAAGGTTGACCCTGACGGACTCCGTTCGCTTCAGTTCCGCACCCCGACCACTCCGGCTCTCGTCGTTGTTCCGCCAGTTCTTCCTGAAGAAATTCGTGAAAACCTCCTTGGCATCGCCGGTGCCGAGACTGTCCACGGTCATCTGTTCGTTGATGAGCGAAAGCGGACGGGGCGGCATATTATTGCAGATTGATCGGTAGCGCCGCGAACGTTTCTTCAACAGCAACGCGGTATCGGTAGCTGCCTTCGAAAGGGCGTGTAGTCCCATTCGGTCCATTACCGAGAAGGGCAATGAACGTCGGCGACCGCACAGGTTTCTTAGAGGAGCTCGATGATGATCAGTACATCGGCACAGAAATTTCAGCAGATGACCAATCTTTCGGCGTTGAGAATCATGATGTCGTCACAACTTGGGACTCAAAATGTACGCGGTTCGAAACGGGACAATTGCCATGCTTGCTACTCTGATCTTGTCGACGATGTTTTTCGCGGGATTCTTCCTTGGCTACGCCGCGCACGCGCGGCGGGCGCATAAGCGCGGCGCGAACTACCTGATGTACTCGCCCTACCGATCCAAACCGCCGGGCACAACGTTCGGCCATGCCCGCCGGGCATTTTAGATCGGTGGCTGGACGAAAATGGCGGGATGCCGGTGTGTGTATGTGAGGGAGACGGTGGCAACAAAAAATCTCGCTCCGATCTGACAAAAGACGCTGGGTTTTGTTCCTGAAGGTTAGCCAACGGAACTCCAGTCACCGAGCGCGAAACAGTCAAGGACGCGCGATGCTTGGCGATCGCCTCCCGAACAAGCTGCTCGGGAAGCGGTCGCTTCGTCATCATGGTCATCGCCGCCATCGAGGTGGAGAACGGCAGCTGATCCAGGTGCCGTCAGGTGTCGAAACTAACTTGTGAGGTAACCTTGAATAGTTTTGCTCACGACCGTTTTGTTAGGCGCAATAGTCCTGATTTTAGCCAAGCTTCACAGTTACTGCGGTTAAAGACAAAATCGCCAAGGACCTGCACAAATTGGAGCACAAGACACTAGAATTGGCGTAGAGGGCTGCAGAACTGGCGTAGAAGCTGCATGCGCTCCCGTTTACCGGGTATCGATGTTTTGACGGGGGCCGTGGATCGCAAACGAGTTGGGGCAACATGACTGATCTAAGCAATGATTCTCCGCGCCGGTATTTTGTCGACAACCATGGGCGGCGTGTGCTCGTCGGGCTCACGATTAAGGAGACCGCTGAATTCGAGAAACTGGATAATCTGGTGGCCCGTGACAGATGCGCTGGGCATGTATTGTGGGAAAAAAACGGGTTTCCGGCCGCCGAACAGGAAGAGCGTTGGCTTGAACTCTACACCAAACACGACGAGGCTTGGAGCAAGTGGATGGCCGAGACCCGCGCCAACCGAAAGGGGAATTTATCCTTGTCCTAACCAGGTATGTTGGTTGATCCATTCGGGCCAGCAATTGTTGATGGGGCTGCACGAGACGAGCGAGTTCCTGCGGTTGCGATTGAGCAAGTTTCATTGTGTTTGGACTTAGGCGCTGCCTCGCCGTCGCATGCTCGGCCCCAACAATCACTCGCCTTCCTTTCGGAGGAGTTATGGCGGTGTATCGTAGATTGGCACGGGAATGTTCGAGCATGTCTCCCACACCATCCGGCAGTTATGACCATCCTGATCTATGATACGGACCCTGAACGAAGACGAGGCAAGGGAATGAGACTCGCACTGGCGATTTTTTGTATCTTTTTTTGTGGTGCATCCGTGAAGGCTCAGAACGGCGTCTCCAACGTCAGGGACGCCAACGGCAACCTCGTGCGAAATACCGGTACGACTGCTTCGCGGGGCCAAGTGCCTGGCAACAAGGCCAACGGGCCAACCATGAACGTGCCAGTCGCGGCGCCACCGACTAATCCGCGGTCAAACAAGGGTGCACGCGAGTAATCCGGAGCGGCTTACGCAAAGCTGCGCAACAACAACTCGACGAAGATTCGATATGGATTGACCACATCCGAGCTTTCCGCTGGTGGGTGCCTTTCTTTTCGGCTTTTAGCCGCAAACCAGAATGGGCCGGCGCTCGATGCCATGCGGCGTTTCAACAGAGGCAAACTTGATGCAGCCGGGGTAGATTGCAAGGTTGTAGTGGAAAGGTGCCTGATCGAAATATCCGTGGATTGGACAAAGATAGGCGAGGGCTGGCCCGCAACGCGTCAACGGATAAGGGCGCCCGCGGGCTGATGCCTCGTTAGGTATGCCGCTCAACGTGGCGAAGAATGCGGCAACGATAGCGATCTTAGTCACGTGCGACATATCGAACCTCTTCAGATCATCGTGGGCATTGAGCTTGGGCACGACAGCAATATAAACTGTAGGACGCTGGTTAGCCAAGGAATATGCCGCTGCGACGTCTTGCAGCCGGCGGGGAAAAGTCGGTACCTGGGCGGACGCGGCAAAACTCGCTTCAGGTCGTTAGCCTCCTGAATGCCAAATCTATTTCGAGGATGATGAAAAAACCGCGGGTCGGCGGACAGGCCTCGCTATCGCCGCGTGCGCGATCGAAAAATTCATGATCATTCTATCGCAAGTCTTCGCGCTTGGTGTCCCATGCAGGCAATGCCGTCTAGGCAGATCTTTGACATATGTGCTTGTCTGCTTGGAGGTGCGGTGAGCGGACCGGCTGGCGTGACCCAAGAGGGTAGAGCGCTTTACTGGGTTGAGGCGAAGACAGCACGTGCCACTATTGCCAAGAAGTACCCGCCCTGGAAGCTGCTTTGGGTGATCACGATCGTCAGTGTCGTTTTCAGAACGCTAAAATTGTTGACTAGTGAAAATCCGATGGAACCGACCAGCAACACTGCAACAACCGACAATAGCATTTTCAGCCGGAAGATTGCGCCAACCGAAAAGCCGAGCGTAGCTAACGCGATGGCAGCGTATTCCATCCAAGGTCCCTGTCGTTCTTATCGGTCACCGTCGGTGCGCAGAAAATATTGACGAAAGAGGAAGATCAGAGCTTCGTTGTTTAGGCACTTTGTCATCGAGAAATGCAAATTTACGCCTAATATCCTAAGCTTAGGTTTCTATGGCCTTGGGCCAAGGAGGACTTATCCCTGCTGACCAAAATCTCTCACGCGCGTACGTAAGGGGTGCGTACCGATTTGAAATCAAGGGATCCTCTTATTCCGCTATTCCGCGCGCAGCTGACTAAAACGGGGTCTGCAAAGGGGCGCAGGCCATGGTGCGGCACGAATGACACGGTCCGGGTAAAACATACTTCCGCCCGGATTGGCCTATTTTCCGCCTAGAATGGCCTATTAGATGGACCCACCTCTCGTTCTGGGATCGCTGGGGAGGGCCGCCCCGAGCCAACTACCGTCAACTTAGTGAAAGTTCGAGTAAAAAGTGGATGGTGTTGCGTTGGATCTAATCACTACATCGTGTCTCTGGGTCGACGATGCGCAAGATTTGCGCACGGATTCGCAAGCGAAGGGCGCCGATTGTGGTGTTCGGGCCTCGCGATGCTGAAACGTCTCGGTTTTCCAGTGCTTGCTGTTGTTGCTGCGGCTTTGCTGTCAGCGTGCGCGTTGCTTCCAGAAACGGGGCCTTATAGCGACGATGTGAACGGAAACGCGACAGCGGGCGTGCGATCCACCACGCCGTTGCCTTACGCACTGGTTGACGTAACCGCGGATACCATCGGTTTTCTTTCACAGCCCAATCTGATTTCGTTTAAGGGAGTGTTCCCCGATAAGCGCCCAAAGCCAACGCAGGTTGTCGGTGTCGGCGACATACTCAATATCTCGATCTTTGAAGCTGCGCCCGGTGGCCTGTTCACGCCTGGACAATCCGCGGGCGCACGGCCCGGAAACTTTGTCGATTTGCCGGCGCAGGCAGTTGATCAAAGGGGTAGCATCTACGTCCCCTATGCTGGCGAGATTCCGGCTGCCGCGCGGACCATACCGGCCATTCAACAAGCGGTCGTTGCCAGGCTTCGGAACCGCGCTATCGAGCCGCAAGTGGTTATCAGCCTCAATCAGCAGCACTCAAGCGTCGTGAGCGTCCTGGGGGATGTTAATACGCCGGGTGTTTTGGCTCTCAACAGCGTGGGCGAGCGTCTGCTGGCGTTGATCGCGCGCGCCGGTGGCCCGAAGTTCGAGGCAATCGAAAGCTATGTGACGCTGCAGCGGGATGGTAGGGATGTCAGGGTCCTGCTGAGCCGAGTCGTGCACGACCCCCAAGAGAATATTTTCATTCGACCGAATGACGTGATTTTCCTGACACATGAGGCGCCGTCATTCACCGCGCTCGGAGCTCTCAATCAAAACGTCTTCGGCTTTAACTCGGAGATTCCGTTCGACGTCGAAGCGCTGACGCTTTCCCAGGCGCTTGGCAAGGCGGGCGGGCTAGCTGACCAGCAATCCGACCCCGCTGAGGTTTACGTCTACAGGTATGAGGATCGTTCCTTCCTGGAGAAGCTTGGCGTCGATACGAAGAGATTTATTTTTGAAAGGGTGCCGACCATCTATCGCGTCAACCTGCGCGACCCGTCCGGGCTATTGCTTGCGTCTGGTTTTCAGATGCGATCGAAGGACGTCTTGTATGTCGCTAACGCCAAGGTCGTGGACTACTACAAGCTGCTCACGCTGATTAACAATACGACCGCGACGGTCTCAACCACAGCAGGTGCCGTAACTAGTGTGAACGCGGCTCGCATATCAGTCAGAGGCGCGAACTGAACGTTACTAATTGCGGATAAAATCGGTGGAAGTCGAGATTTTGCGAGGTTCAGCTACATCGAGTTCTGGACGACAATCGTCCTACTGGCTCTGGCGCCATTTTTCTTTGGGTCGGTTGAGCTATTCTGGGTCGTAGTTTGGACGACGCCGAAACTCTGGCAATTGGCGCTCTCCGGGAGGTCCTTGCATATCATGTTGGCAGGTAGTTCGAGTGCCAATTCCAGGCGGTACCAATAATAGATTGCAGGTCATGCTGGGGTGACCAGCCAATCGTTCGCTTCGCCAAAGAGTTGTCCGCGACCAGGGCCGGCAAATCGCCTTCGCGGCGTGGCCCGTACTGGATGCTAAAGCTTCGACCAACCACATTTTGGATGGCCTCGAGCAATTCCTTTACGCTTGTCCCGTGGCCGGTTCCGAGATTCAGCGCCTGGCTCGGGCCGTTCCCCAGGAGGTGCTCGACCGCGCGGGAATGCGCGTCGGCAAGATCGAGGACGTGGACGAAGTCGCGCACGCAGGATCCATCACGCGTGTCGTAGTCTGTGCCGAGGACCTGAAAATGTGGTCGGCGTCCCAGCGCGGTCTCGAATGCGATGGGTATGGCGTGCGTTTCCGGCGTATGCCATTCACCGATCCGTCCTTCCGGATCTGCTCCCGCAGCATTAAAATAGCGCAAGGTGAAAGATCGAAAGCCTTGGTAGAGGTCCAAATCCTTCAATATCTGTTCGACGATAAGTTTACTTCGGCCGTAGGGGTTGATCGGCGTCTGGGTGTGAGTCTCATCCATTGGGATGGACAAAGGAATGCCGTATGTAGCGCATGTCGACGAAAAAACGATCTTGTTGATCCCTGCGGCCTGCGCCGCCCGCAGCAACGTAATCGTGCCTGAGACGTTGTTGTCGTAATATCCGCCTGGATCTCGAACCAACTCGCCCACTTCGATCGCTGCGGCAAAATGTATGACAGCTTGGGGATCGTATTTCCTGAAGACATCATCGAGTTTGTGACGATCTCGAATGTCACCCACCTCCAGTGGACCCCACTTTACGAATTCGGCATGACCATTCGACAGGTTGTCATATACGACAGGTGTGAAACCCTTGTTGAACAAATCGAGGCACGTATGCGATCCGATATATCCCGCTCCACCAGCGACAAGAATATTTGACATTTAGAAGAATTTCCCAAAAGGCGCCGCGATATTGCTAGGCAATAGTCGCTAATCCCGCAAATGTAAATTTTGAGTAGGCGAAGGGTATTGCAAGAGAACGGCATAGCGGGCTTTCAACGACGCCCACAGTCCCGACAGTTGCGCCGTCCGTGAACCTGACGAACGTCACCTCGCTCTCGCGCCCCGAGGACGGCTTCGGGGTTGCTTGACGGTATTGCCTTCCAGAGAGCCATTATTGCAGGGACGCGGCAAAGTCGGGATCAAGCGAGCGCACGGCCTGGCCTATATAAGCCCTGCCGTCGGGCGGGCCGCGAAGATATGCATTCGCGATGGCGGGCTTGAGCTCGGGACGTCGTGTCAAGATCAGACGAATATCTCCACGTGCCAGCTCTTTGAGGTCGGCATCGGCGATAGAAACCGAAGCGGTCATCAAACTGAGGCGCGCTGGGATCAGGGCTACGTCAGTGGCAGAGGTGAGATAGGACATCCTCAGCGCTTCGGCGACCGACCGCCGGTCTTGTCCCTGGTTCTGAAGCATTGCCAGTAGAAGCCAGGTCCGGGATGAATGCGGTGCCAACGAGAGTGATCGCTTGGCCAGGGCAAGGGCCCGTTCGCGCGCGCCGGTGATTTGGGGTGAAGGCGGCGATTTGTTCGCGCCGAGCGCCGGAGCCGCTCGTGCCATAGCGACGTCGGCGAGCAAATCTCCCCTCCATGGCGCGGCTGCCGCCGCCCATTCCACTATCGACCCAGAGGGGCCGGAATCGGACAGGGTGAGGTCTTGGGAAAACTGTTCCGTTTTGGGGCTCAGCTTTTCAGCAAGAATTGTGGCGACCGCGAACCAGCCCAGCACGATACCAATCAGGAGGGCTGCGATTTTAAATCCCACCGGGGCATTCGTCATTGACGTTCCATATATCTCAAGTAGATGCCGTCTCTAGATCGCGAACATGCGATCGCCCTGGATAGTCAGCAATGTGAGAAAACCAGTGGCATAGGCCCCTGTGTCGATGTTGATGCGGTTCGATCGAATATCGGGTTTAGCCACCGGGGTATGACCGTGCACAACGAACTTGCCGAAATTTTCTTCACTTTGAAGGAACTCATCGCGGATCCACAGCAAATCCTCTTCTCGCTGTTGTCGCAGCGGCACGCCTGGCCTCACTCCTGCATGAACAAAAAAGAAATCCCCGCAAACAAAGCTTGATCTCAACTTGCGAAAAAATCGCCGATGGTGTTCCGGCATTCCTTTCCTCAACGCATGGACAAGTTCGTTTTGTTCGTCTCGATCAGGTTTGATCGAGGGTACGATCCCGTAAGACATCAGGGTTTGCAATCCCCCATATTCCCTCCACGCCTCAAGCCGGGTAGCGTCCTGCAAAACCTCGAACAGGAACGCTTCATGATTGCCCTTGAGAAAGATGCTCTCGTGGCGAAGGCTGCGGTCGACGAGCAAATCGATGGTTTGCCGAGACGCCGGTCCGCGATCGATATAATCGCCGAGAAAGACATGCAGCGATCGGGCCGGCCCGGCACGGGCTAAGTGAAGGTCGATTGCGGCGAACACATTCTCAAGCAGGTCTGCGCGTCCGTGAATGTCGCTGATTGCATAGATCCGCATCCCGTCGGGCAAGCTCGGTTTAGGTTTTGGATCGCGAAATCCTATCATATCGACGCTTTGGTCCTGAAGTTCCAAGTTGTCTGACCCGGTCACGAACGAATGGCAACACCGTTAGCAGATCGGCAGCTTTAGCTTAAGCGGATTTAGGTGTTCAACCAGGAGTGAAAACAAGTCCACGCTTTCGGTGGTCCTCACCGGGCGATCGAGGCTCGGCGCAGCACCCGTCATCCAGATTGCGTGCGCGTTTAGCCGGCTTTGCGCCCGGTGGTCTGGGCAAGCCCAAGCCCAACGATAATTGCAGCCATCATCTGGACGGTTACCGTGGTGAAACTGGCATCGCAATAGGCCTCACAGAAGGCAATGACGAGGCAAGCGGCCGCGGCAGCTGCGTAGAAGGAATCTCTGCCCCGCGCCAATGCACCGCGAAACAGCATCACCAGCAGTTGGACCACCAATAGGATCACTATCATCGTTCCGGCGCGGCCCCATTCAAGCATGATGGAGGTAATGGTATTGATTGCCGCCGGGCCTGGCGCACCGTCCGCGTCGCGATAAATCGCGGCGAGCGCCTGATAGGTTCCGACGCCGTCGCCGGTCCAATTTGCGTCGCCCATCATGCGCAGGGCAGCGGTAACGGCGTCGGCCGATTCGACTTTCGCAAAGCTAAAGAGCGGACTGAGGGAGGAATTGGCTGCGAACCGCAACGCGATCACGCCCCCGCAAGCCACCAGGATAGCGGCGCACAGAGTTGCCGTAGTCCAACGCGCAAGATTCAATCGTCGGATCAAGATGACGAGACCGACGACCAACAGCCCGAATGCAGCGCAAATCAGCACATCGTAAGTGGCATGGGAAATCAGGGCGACCAGACAAATTATGGCACCCGCGGTGCCCAACAGCATCAAGCCGACGAAACCCCGCAAAGACCGATCCGGCCGCTCGGATCGCGTTTCGTAGCGCTCTGCCGCGTGCACGACGAATGCCAAGTTCAGTATCACGCCAAATGCCGCCAAGGCGACCAGTGAAGAGGTTAGGTCGTCCGTCGAATTCGCCGGTTTAAGGACGGCCAAATCGCGAAACAGGAGCAGTTCAAGGGCGATAAACGTCGTTATGGTGCAAACCGTGGCAAGAGTTATTTCGGCGCGTTCGCGATTGCGCGTAATAATCGAAGTTATAAACGCGAGTGAGATCAGGCTGACATAGCCAAATAGACTGCGCAGGGTAAATCCAAGATCGATGCTGATATGGCCAGACAGCGGTTCTGAAAGGGCTGTCGCGGCGCTGCGCCAGACCGGGTGTTCGATCGATCCCAGTGGAAGCGGCAGGATCTGTAGCAGCATCCACGCCGCCGGCAGCAGCGCCGCGATGGCCAACGGTTTGAAGATTGCGAGACTACTTCGAATATCGGCCTCGGGCGCGCTCGGTAAAAGCAGCAGCAACACGGCGACGACGATGTTGATCAATTGCGGGCTGATCCGCCCCGCGCTGAGGGCGAAAACCGGCGCCAGCGCAACCAGCACGATGAGTAGCGCAAAACTGACGGCAAAGTTGCGTGATTGAGTCACTCGATGTCACAGTATCATCATGTCACTGCCAAAAAAAATGCGCCGATAGCGCGCTGGGCAGAGCAGCGAACAGCAGAATGTCCATTCGCGCTAACGACTTATGCATAAGAAATTCGTTGCTTTCAAACGATCATTTTTGAATGCCCCGACAAACAGCTCGGATTTTCTTCGGGCAGCCCGAATGTCTGTGCGCGTCACCCAACCGAGAGCGGCTGCCAGCATCCGCCGCTACTAAGTGTTGAAGTGGTTTCGAGGTTCCAACTGTCGTTGCACAAAAAACATTTCGCTCTGCACAATTCTTTGAATTGCATTGCAGCAAACTTTCGCCAACAACTGACGCTAAGCAGTTCTCTCTCTAGTCTCACGGTTCCATTGGATAACTTCCAATCGAGTTTAAGAGGGTACCCGCATGAGAGTTCAACCGACGCTCCAAGAGACTTATTTGCGAGTTTCGGTCTGGTGCTGGCGCCGCCGGATTGAAATAGATCGGACTGAGGGAGGCGAAAATGTCGCTTCTCGCTAACTCGGAATCAGAAAGCGCGCGTGAGGCTTCGGTCCATCGGCTCAAATCTGCCGTAGGCGGAGCGTTGGGGACAATACAACTCCAAACGACACAGCCGCAAAACTCTTCGGCTTTGCAGGTTTCGGATCCGGAAGTCCGAAGTGAGGCAGTTCCTGGCGCGAAAACTCTCACTCTGCAAATACCTTGTGCAGCGATCGGAGCGGTGTCCGCGGCCGCAGACGCCGGCACGGTTATTTTGGCGAGCGTGGTTGGTGCGCAAGGCTATCAGCTACTCACCTCAGGCGTGGCGTGGAATTCCAACTTCCACATCGGCGCGGGTGTTACGGCGGCGTTGATCTATATCCTGATCGGAAGGTCATCCGGATTTTATCAGGCGTCCGACATCTTCTCGTTGCGCAGGAGCGGGCCACGCATTGTTTGGCAGTGGCTTCTGACGAGCTTGTCACTGGCGCTACTGGCATTTTTGTTCCGGATCGGCGTCGAATTTTCACGCGGCTCGATTATTTGCTTTGCGGTGCTTGCGCTGGCGTCGTTGTTCGCTTCGCGTTTTCTGATGAAGGTGGCTCTAAATTGGGCAGCCAGACAGGGACGGGTGCAGGGCCGCCGCGTGGTCGTGGCCGGACTACGCGATGAGTTGGCGGCAGTCGGCGGTGGCGACCTGCTGCGGCGGTTCGGATTGACGGAAGTCGGGCGCGTTGCGTTCCCGAGCCATGGAGACTGGTCGCTTGCGGCGACCAAGGGTATCCTTGCCTCGCTGGATAAGGCCTTGGCTGTCGCGCGAGATCGTGGTGCCGAGGAGATTGTTTTGGCGCTGCGCTGGAACGATCTGCGGGGCGTCGAGTTGGTCCGCGAAAGGCTGCGCGACTCTCCGCTTCCGGTGCAGCTTCTGCCCGACCGGAAGGTTCGCTATCTAACTGAGAATCTCGCTCTCTCGGTCGGTCGATCACTTGCGATCGAAATTCAACGGACGCCGCTTTCAAAACTTGAACAACTTGCCAAGCGCGCACTGGATATTGCAGGCGCCTGTTTTGCGCTGCTGCTGTTATCCCCCCTGATGCTGTTGACAGCTTTGGCGATCAAACTCGATTCTCGGGGGCCGGTGTTATTTCGGCAACACCGCAGCGGATTTAACGCGAAACGGTTCTTGATTTTCAAGTTTCGCACGATGTCTGTGATGGAGGAGGGTGACAGTGTCAGCCAAGCCGTCCGCCATGATCCGCGTGTCACGAGATTAGGCGCCGTGCTACGTGCTACCAGCATTGACGAACTGCCGCAGCTTTTCAATGTTCTTCGCGGCGACATGTCGCTCGTAGGTCCACGCCCACATGCCGTCGCCCATGACGACCACTACGGCAAGCTGCTGTCGGAATATGCATTTCGTCATCACGTCAAACCCGGGATCACCGGGTGGGCGCAAATCCAGGGCTGTCGAGGCGGAACCGCCGAAGTCTGGCAAATGAAAAGGCGCGTCGATTTTGACCTATGGTACATCAACCACTGGAGCCTGGGACTTGATCTTGTAGTTTTGGTCCGAACTTTCCTCGAAGTAGTGCGTCCTAGAAACGCCTACTGAAGTCGCAGGACTGACTTAGAAAAGCAGATCCGAAACGTTCTATCGCAGGCAAAACAAACAAAACAACAAGACTGCATGACAGGGCGGGTTGCGAGAGCAGCGCTCGCCTTCGGGGTGGTCGGAAGACGGCAGGTTGAAATGCGTATCGTCCACGTCGTTCGCCAGTTTCTTCCAGCGATTGGTGGCTTTGAAAGTGTCGTTTACGAACTTGCTGCGATGCAAGTTGCCGGTGGCAACTCGGTGAGGGTCGTCACGCTCGACCGGTTGTTCAAAGCCGAGACGCCGGAGAAGCTTTCGGCCCGCGACGCGGTCTCGGGAATTGAGATTGTCAGAATTCCTTATGTGGGATCAACGCGCTATCCAATTGCGCCTTCGGTCCTGAAGCATATCCAGGACGCCGACGTCGTCCATGTGCACGCGATTGACTTTTTCTACGATTTTCTGGCTTGGACCAAGCCGTTGCACCGCAAGAGGCTGGTGGTTTCCACGCATGGCGGTTTTTTCCACACTGCTTTCGCTGCACGGCTGAAGCGGATCTATTTTTCGACGGTAACTCGCGCCTCGATGGTCTGGTACGACGGGGTTGCCGCGGTGAGCCTGACTGACCACAACCAATTCAGCCGTATCCGGCCGCGTGGGCTCGTCTGCATCGAAAATGGCGTCAACACCTCGAAGTTTGCCGGCGCGTCCTCGCCGCGACCTGCCAAGTCGATGATCTGGATCGGGCGGTTTTCGCAAAATAAGCGGCTCGATCGGCTGATTTCGTTCTTCGGGGCGCTCAAGCAGATCGATCCGGAATGGAAACTGACGATTGCCGGGCAGCCGTGGGATATCGGCCTGACACAATTGGTCGATCTTGCTGACGCAGCGGGCGTTCAAAACTCGCTCGCAGTCGTCGAATTGCCCAATGATTCCGAGATCAGGCGGTTGATAGGCGACTGTTCCGTGATCGCGAGTTCGTCGGAATACGAAGGATTTGGAATCGCCGCGATCGAGGGAATGTCAGCCGGACTATTTCCGCTGCTCAGCGACATTGCACCGTTTAAGCGGCTGGTTGCGAATAGTGGCGTCGGATTGAACGTGAACTTTGAGTTCCCCTCATGCCGCTGCGATTGCCTTTCAAAAAGAATGGCAGGAAATCTCGGGTGACTACACGTCGGTGCAAGAGCGGTCGATCGATGCTGCCAATCGTTACACCTGGGAGAATGTATCCCGGCTCTACCAATCGCTCTACGACGATGCCTTGGGCGCCAAATGCCGCACCATTCTCGACGTTCCGGTGTTTGTCGGGACGCAGGCCGAGGCGGTTGAAAAGATCGACGCCGAATACGCGACCAAGAAACCAACCATTGTCGCTTTTGCGAATGCGAACGCGCTCAATGTAGCGTCGATTGACGACAAATTTCGGAACGTCCTCAAGAGATGCCTCGTGATGAACGATGGCATCGGGGTCGACGCGGCGAGCCGGATCCTGTTTGGCTCGCGGTTTCCGCAGAACCTCAACGGGACCGATTTTACTCCGAATTACTTCAAGTATACCAAGTATAACCACCGGATTTTCTTCCTGGGAAGTTCATCCGGGGTCGCGGAACGGGCGGCGAGCCGGTTGCTCGCAATATGCGGTCGCCATAAAGTTGCGGGTTGTCAGAATGGTTATTCCCGCGTTGGCGATAACATGGGCATTGTCGCCAAGATCCTGGCTTCAGAGGCCGACGTCGTGCTGGTGGCGATGGGCAATCCGGCGCAAGAAATGTGGCTTGCCGACAACCTCGAGGCGACTGGATGCCGGCTCGGTTTTGCGGTGGGCGCTCTCTTCGATTTCCTGTCGGGAGAGGTTCCGCGCGCTCCATCTTGGGTGCGCTCCGTACGGATGGAATGGATCTATCGCCTTTTGCGTGAGCCGGGACGGCTCTGGCGTCGATACGTGCTTGGCAATCCAATATTCCTTTTGCGGGTCCTTAATCAATGGCTGTCTGGCGCGCGGGTTTAGCCGTGAGCGAGCCAAGTGCGTGCGTGCCGAACTTGGTGGCTTAGCAATTCCGGCAAGCAGCGTCGCCCGAGCGGAAGCACGAGATTTTCAATAGTCGAGCGCCAAAGATGAGTCCTGCAGTCACGGAATGTGTTCTGATCCTGGCGGTTTGCTTTAATGCCATTCTTGCCATCCTCAACGGTCACGGCGTGACACTCCAGCGCGGTCATGTCGCTTTCGCCGAAATAGCAATCTACGTCGCTGCACTGGCGATATTGGTTTTCAATGCCGACCGGAGGATGTTTCCGTGGTTTATACTGGCATTTTTTATCGTTCTGAACGGCCTGCTTCTTTCGCTTGGCAATGGGGCCTTCAATCCGAAGTATATGAGAGACGTACTCGTCATCCCAATCTTCATCATGCTGGGAATGACCTACAATTCCCAGACTCTGACGAGACCTATCGTTATTCTCCAAACCATCGTATTCGCCGTCGCCCTACTGGAGGCAGCGCGCCCCGACGCCTTTTCGGAGATTTTCCAAATCTTGAAGTATTACGTCAATACGCGTGATTTTGCCGAAAAGTCATTTTGGAACAGCGAGTCCACCCTATTTGTCAGCGCAACGCGTCCTGGCGACAGGTTCTTCGGATTTGTGGATTTGCATCGTCTGTCGTCGATATTTTTGGAACCTGTTTCGCTCGGCAATTATTGCGTCATCGTAGCCGTTTTTCTGATCGCCTGTTGGCGCCGGCTTGGCGTCGGCGTGAGGCTCTATCTGGCGGTCTCAACGCTCGCGCTTCTGATTGGATGCGACGGCAGGCTCGCGGCTGCTTCGATTCTAATCATCTCGATCGGCATCTTTTTTGTTCGCCAGCTGTCGAGCCGGTGGTCGGTCTTCTATCTGCCGATGTTCCTGCTTTTGTCGGTGCTGTTCGTTTTAAGCTCCAACGTCGATCCTACGCAGGATAATTTCTCGGGCAGACTCGCGGGCAGCATCGGCACCCTTGCCCAGGTGGATTTTTCCGGCCTTCTTGGACTGGATGCCCAGTCGTCCGATCAGGCCGGCGACAGCGGCATAACCTACTTCCTTGTAACACAATCGTTTTTTGGTGTGGCTATTATCTGGCTGGCGATTTGTCTGCTTCCTGCGGGTCGTGAATATTGTACGAGGCTGTACGTCCACGGGATCGCCATCTTCATCCCGCTGAACCTTATGGTGAGCTATTCGTTCTTTTCGATAAAGGTGGCGTCCTTGATGTGGTTCTGCTTCGGCTATCTCTTTTTGAAAGATTTTTCGATAGAGGCACCGCCGCTTTCTGAGCGCGAACTTCGCGTTCCAGCGGAAAATGGCATCCTGAGTCCGCGCCGACGACGAACCGTCCTTAAGAAGGCCGACTTCCGTGCTTAATCTGAAACTGATACCGATTGGCTACTGCCGAGACCGCTCAATGGCAGCACAAAATCGGTTCCTAGAGCCCAAGCGCATTGCTGAGGATTTGTCCGTTTACTTGATCGTATGCGCGATGTTTCCGACGCGAGAACTAAGCAGGTTCAGGTCTGGCGGCAAGGCTGGTCGATGCCATGGATCGTGACGAGAGGACGTTCGACAGCTTGAATGCAGATGTGGTCATGACAGTTGCGCGACAGTCGGCACCCGCCACTTTGGTACAGTCGATGAAAAGTGTTGTTTTTGTCTCCGCGGTGCATGATTTCCGTATGCTGAAGCGCGGCAGCATTCAATCGCTGGCATCCGCTATGGCCAGAATGGGACATGCGGTAACATTTATATCGGTGAGGTTTAGCTTTCTCAGCTTGCTGAAGGGCGATTTGAGAAATTTCCTTTTGCAACGGTCAAACCGACCGGAGTTGGTAAATGGCGTACTGTGTTATCTCTGGTTCACCGCCATTCACCCTTTTCAGTCACAGAACGAGTTTGTTGAACTGTTGCTGAGGCCTCATTACGTCTTTCACAAGCGGCGGAAGAACAGGTTTCTGGATGACCAGTTTCGCAACCAGTATCCCGATTGTTGTCTTCCAGAGTGGAGTGAAGTAATGGGCGCGGACCTGGGTAACGAGCCTTCAACCGCAAATGCTCCCGTTATCACTATTTCACTGGTGATATGCACTTTTGGCGACAGACAAAGGCAGCTTACGAGACTTATCAGGTCGCTTTCGGAGCAAAGATTCAGGGCGTTCGAGATAGTTCTCGTTGACCAAAATCCTCCTGGTTATCTGGACGAGGTTTTGGAAACGGAGTGCGGTGGATTGATACTCAAGCACGTCAGATCAGATCCGGGTCTGTCCATTGCTCGTAACGCCGGGCTTCTCGCTGCGACAGGCGATATTGTAGGGTTTCCTGACGATGATTGTTGGTACTTTCCCGAGACGTTGATGCAAGTGGCGTCGTTCTTCGGCCAAAACCCGTCGATTGATATTTTGCTGGGCAGGACCGTGGATGAATTCGGACAGCCATCGCTTAGCCCGTTGAGGAAGGAAAGCGGAAGCGTAGACCGTAGCAATGTCTGGATTTCAGGCAATTCGAATACTTTGTTCGTTAGCAAAGATGCCATTCCATCAAGTGGCGCATTTGACGAAAAAATCGGCGTGGGGGCACCAAGCCGCTACCAATCCGGAGAGGAAACCGATTTCATACTGAGACTGATGAAAAACAAAGCGCGTCCGGTCTATATCAATCACTTGAAGATTGGTCACGATCAGGTCGGCAACGCGGGAGCTGGCAGAGAGTTGAAGCGAGCCTGGATGTACTCGCTGGGCTTTGGTTACGTCTTAAAAAAACAAGAATATGGTTTTATGTACTGCTGCTATCGCGTCGGACGCTCCATCATCAGTGCGACTTGGGCGACAGCTCGATTGCGACCCGTCTACGGGCTTTCACGACTGGTGTGGGCTACCGGGACACTTGTCGGTTATCTGACCGCAAAACACAGTCTTGAGGATAAATAAAATGCGTTGGACCACGTCTGTGGTGATGCTCTTAGCGGCGTTGTGTTTCAAAAGTCTGTTCGCGCAGGGGTTTACTGACAGCGACAGCATTGACCCAAAGCATCGAGATTTCGGCGGAAAGGTATGCCTGCAGACGAGCGGAATGTCGCGTCCGCTGGCTTCAAACCCGAGAATCCTGAATCACTCCGTGGTCCTCGATAATCACTGCGTTGGCCGGATTAAAGCAAAGGTTTGCTATTACGGAACAGACGAATGTACGGATGTTGAAGTGCCGGGCAACTCACGTAAGGAACAGGTCATCGGTGTCTTTCCTGCAATGCAGACGTTCCGTTACGCAGTGAAGGAGCAGTTTTAGGATTTCGTTGGTTCTGCACTTTCTTGGCGCGATCTTGATCCGGATGTAGATCCGGCGAAGGGTAAAAGGGGGCGCTGGGTGTCCCGAATGCCATTTTTACCAGGATTTGCTGGATTGGATATTGTTTTGGTGATTGCGGGCATCAGGGTCAGGGCAAGTTATTGAATCCAAAATGATTATTTCGGCGTGGCATGTCTTTTGCGCGCGTTGTTTGTTACATATACTGGCCCGACTTGAGCGGCACGAAGCGGGAGAGAACGAAACGTTTTAGACGAAGATTCAAAGGGAACTCGATGGCACAGGTATTACCCGGTTTCGATATAACCGGATCGACAGGTCAAAAAGCTCATCATGCTACAAATTCGTAGCCCCGAGCCGCTGGCGAGATTCAATACTGCGGCCGCGACGGCGATTTCGCCGCGCGACCTTCTGGCGTCGCTCTCGAGCCTGGCCCGAAGGCGCTTCGGAATTATCGTCCTGATATTCTCCGTCTGTGTGATGTGTGGCGCCGTTTATCTGTATGTCGCAGCACCGAAGTTCCTCGCCCAGGCGTCGATTCTCATCGATACCCGAAAGACCCAGCTTTTCCAG
The DNA here is from genome assembly GCA_963755895.1 of uncultured Alphaproteobacteria bacterium. Lineage (GTDB taxonomy): Bacteria > Pseudomonadota > Alphaproteobacteria > Rhizobiales > Xanthobacteraceae > Bradyrhizobium. Next base: position 372,620 of record CAVWMD010000007.1, on the reverse strand, counting down.
CAGCAGTCGGTGGTTGGCGATTCCACGATCGACTCGTCCGCTGTTGACAGCCAGATCGAAGTGCTGAAGTCGGAGGCTGTTGCCGCTGCCGTCGTCAAGCAGCTTCACCTCACCGAGGATCCGGAGTTTGTGGGATCAAAACCCGGGCTACTTGGGTCGATTTTGAGCTATCTGAGGAACGCTACCCCCCCGTCAGAAGCCGATATGGAGCAAAGGGCGCAAGGCGTGTTCCGCGCCGGAATTTTGCCGAAGCGCGTACCGGGAACCTATGTCGTCGATATCGGATTTACTTCGCTCGATCCGCAGCGCGCCGCGCAAATAGCGAATGCAACTGCGGACGCCTATGTCGACGATCAGCTTGAGGCCAAGTACCAGGTCACGCGAAGGGCGGGTGTCTGGCTGCAGGAACGAATCCAGGAGCTGCAACAGCAGGCGTCGACCGCGGAAAAAGCCGTGCTGGATTTCAAGAAGGCGAACAACATCGTCGATACCGGCGGTCGCCTGATTGGTGAACAGCAGCTCGCCGAGCTGAACAGCCAGATCGTTATCGCGCGGACGGCAACGGCCGAAGCCAAGGCGCGCCTCGATCGCATCAGCGAGATCACCAAGAATGGCCTTTCTAATCTCGACAACGTCATAAAGTCGCCGGATCCCGCGGTCGCAGACTCTCTTCGCAGTGACGTTATCAGCAAGCTGCGGAGCGCATACCTCGATGCTGCGAACCAGGAGGCGATTTTTTCAGCGCGTCTCGGTCCGAGCCACCTCGTCGTCGTCAATCTCCGCAATCAAATGTTCGAATATCGCAAGTCGATTTTCGACGAGCTGAAACGGATCGAGGAGACGTTCAAGAGCGACTATCAAATCGCGCTGGCGCGTGAGCAGAGTGTCCAGAAAAGCCTCGCGGAAACGGTCGCGCAGAGCCAGAACACCAATCAGGCGCAGATTTCGCTGAGGGATCTGGACAGCAAGGCCCAGACGTTTCGGGCTATTCATGATACATTCGTGCAGAAGTACATGGAATTGCTTCAGCAGCAATCCTTCCCCTATACGGAAGCGCGCGTGATCAGCCACGCCGTGCCACCACGAGCGAAGAGTCAGCCCAATTCCTTGTTTGTGATGACGTTGGCCTCGGCGACCGGATTAATGCTTGCCTTCGGCGTCTCTCTTCTGATCGACTTCGCGGAAAGCGGATTTCGGACCAGCGACCAGGTTGAAGAGGAACTGCGAGCAAGCTGCTTGGCGGTTGTTCCCCAAATTAAGACCGGCCCCGCGACGCTTGGCGACGCCGGGAAGGCAAATCAGGGTTTTTCGCGGCAAATTGAACAAGGTGGTGTGTTGTTTAGCGTGCTTGGCGCGCCCTTCTCGCGATTTGCAGAGGCGTTTCGAACGATCAAGGTTAGCATCGATCTGTTCTCTCTTTCCAAGCCGACCAAATCCATTGGTATTACCTCAACCCACCCTAATGAGGGAAAATCCACGATATCCGCGAACCTGGCCCGGCTGATAGCGCATGCCGGCGGAAAGGCGATATTGCTGGATTGCGATCTTCGGAATCCATCTCTCACCCGGGCGCTTGCGCCGGGTGCGGAACTTGGTTTGCTGGATGTCATCTCGGGAAAAAGACTGCTGACGGACGTCATCTGGACCGATCCCTCGACGTCGCTGGCGTTCTTGCCGATGGTTGCGAAAACGCGTCTGTCACACACAAATGAGATATTGGCGTCCGGCGGGATGAAAAAGCTGATCGATGCACTGCGCGAGGTCTACGATTATGTTCTGATTGATCTTCCGCCTCTGACGCCCGTGGTCGACGTCCGATCCACCAATCAGATTGTCGATTCCTATCTCTTCGTCATTGAATGGGGACAGACCAGTATCGAATCCGTGGAGCGCGCGTTGTCGTCGGCCCCCCTGGTGTATGACAATCTCATGGGGGTTATTTTGAACAAGGCGAATCTGGAAGTGATGCGGAACTATTCGCGCAACGCGCAAGAGAACTACAAGACAAGCTATTATGAACGCTATGGGTTCGAGGACTGAGCGTGGTGCAGCGGTACTCGCCTAGACTGTTCAAGAATGAACCACAATCTCGCGTTAAGAAGGCTTTCGGGATCACTTGCGGCTAATGGGAAGAAGGCATGAGAAAAAGCTGCTTCACGGTCGCCGTTCATTTTGACGAATAAAATGCACAGCGTTTCCATTGCACTTGCAACCTACAATGGCGAAGCCTTCTTGTTGGGGCTTCTAACAAGCCTTGCACGCCAAACTTATCCCATCTCTGAGTTGGTTGTGACCGATGATGGGTCCACCGATGAAACTCTAAACATTATTTCTGACTTTGCCGCAGTCGCACCGTTTCGAATTCGAATCGAAAGGAATGATGAGCGCCTCGGATTTCGGGCCAACTTCATGAAGGCAGCTAATCTTTGTAAATCGGATCTGATTGCTTTCTGTGATCAGGATGACGTTTGGCACCCGGGTAAAATTCTTGCCGCGGTCGAATTTTTCGATGATCCGGATGTGATCTTTGTTCATCACAACGCAAACGTTGTAAATGCCCAAGGCCTAAAAATAGGAAAGCTCCATCAAGAAGGCCAATTCACGCCAACCATGACTCCTAATTCAAGTGATCCCTGGGTCATCTCACATGGCTTCACACAGATGTTTCGACGAAGTCTCACGGAATTCTCTGATCTTTGGGTAAACTCAGTTGATCCCGACCGCCCTAATAGTCAGATGGCTCATGACCAGTGGTACTTTTTCCTAGCAGCAACACTCGGAATAGTCCGGCACATAGATATTCCGCTGGCTGATTACAGGCAGCACGGTCAGAACTCCGCCGGGTGGAACAAGGAATACAATATTCTCAACAGAATGAAGTTATGGATCGAGAATCGCTGCGATGTTTATAGCCGGTGCAGTATGGCAGCCGATCGACGCGTTTCAATCTTGCATGAAGCCGCGCTACAACTGGAAGGCTGCTACAAAGATCGTGCAGGCGCAGCAGAAAAGCTTTATAAATCGTTGGCGGATTTATACCGTCTTCGCGTAGATGTTTATAAGCAGCCGAAGATAAGGGATCGACTAAAACGATTCAAGGGATTGCTAGACAGCAATGCCTACGACAGATCGGGGCATTATACTTTTACGCGAAAGGGAATGATAAAAGACCTGACCCTAGGAGTGCTTTTAGGACCTCTCACGGCGGCTTACGGACTTAGGCCTACAGGCGGCGATTCAACCTGCCGCCGGGGCGGCTGACGAGTGAAGCCATTCTTATCAACGCAATCCTCAGAGTCGGAGACGGTTCGTCTGGATTTCGATCAAGCATGAGTCAAGGACGGACAGCAATTGACTGAACCAGATGTTTGCGTAGTCACGGTAACTTATGGTCGACGGTGGTATCTGCTGCAACGGGTGCTTCACGAATTATTCAATCACCACGAGAAAATTAGTAAGATAATCGTCGTTGATAACGGTTCGGCGGAGCCAATCTCTAAACTTGTTGATGAAAGCGGCTGGGCTCCGAAGGTAAGCGTAGTGAGCTTGGGCCACAATGCTGGGTCCGCGGGTGGATTTGGAGCGGGTCTTCAGGCGGGGATGCAGTCAGGCGCTCGCTTGCTCTGGTTGCTTGATGATGACAACCGACCCCGACCAGGCGCCCTAGATCGATTGCTGTCTGCCTATTCAATGATGGGAGAGGACCCCAGCGTCCTTCTTCAATCTTATCGCGGCGACCGCTACCAGTATGTTGTCGCCGCGACCCAGGGGCGGTTCGTCGGAATTATCCCAAACTCATTCCAAGGGATTCATATCGGGAATATACCGGGTAAGCTATTGAATCAGTTCCGCTCGCCTTCCAAAAACACTCGCATACGATTTCCGTGTGTCGAGATTGAGTGTGCCCCATACGGTGGACTGCTGCTATCGCGGCACTGGGTTGAACAAGTTGGCTTACCAAACCCGGATTTTTTTGTTTACCTGGATGATTATGAATTTACCTATCGCATCACAAATGCACGGGGACGAATTTATCTTTGCGCAACGAGCGAGCTAGAGGACCTGGATCAATCCTGGAGCACGAAGGACCCGGGAGCTAGGTCCATATTTAGTCCAAGCGCACCGCCGTTGCGCGTTTATTACAGCGTACGCAATCAGACGTTCTTGGAAAAACGTCTATGTTCCTCGCGCGTGATCTACGTCGCCAATATGACGATTGCTCTGACATTTCTATTCTTTTGGTCTCTCACGGCGGGACATTCGATCCGCTCTCTCGGAGCACGATTGAGTTTGCTTGGTCGGGCGATCCGAGAGGGGTGGAGCGGAAAACTTGGCGTTCGCGACGCTTTCTAGCAGGCTGTTGAAAAAGGCGCTCGCCGCCGACCGGCAACCATGATTCATTGGCTCCGATGAGATTCGGGGAAGGTGCGTGCGCGGCAGCGACAATCGAACGGGCGAGCTGTTCAGCTACGTTGACCTGGAGGCGCGGGTGCGGCGTGATCATCCGCTGCGAGCGATCCGGACGATCGTGAACGAGGCGCTGACGGCGCTGGAGCGGGAGTTTGCCGCGCTCTATTCGCCGATTGGGCGGCCGTCGATCCCGCCGGAGAAGCTGCTGCGGGCGATGCTGCTGCAGGCGTTTTATTCGATCCGCTCCGAGCGGCTTCTTATGGAGCGGCTGGAATACGACCTGCTGTTCCGCTGGTTCGTCGGAATCGGCGTTGACAACGCAGCCTGGGACCATTCGGTGTTCTCGAAGAACCGCGACCGGCTGCTGGAGGGCGACATCGCGGCCAAGTTCCTGGCTGCGGTGCTGGCGCAGCCCAAGGTGAAGAGGCTTCTGTCTAGCGATCACTTCTCGGTCGATGGCACGCTGATCGAGGCCTGGGCCTCAATGAAGAGCGTCAAGCCCAAGGACGGCTCGGGCGAGCCGCCGACGCAAGGCGGCGGCCGAAATGCCGAAGCGGACTTCCATGGCCAGAAACGCTCGAACGACCCATGCTTCGACCACCGATCCCGATGCCAGGCTGTATCGCAAGGGCAAAGGCAAGGAGACGAGGCTATGCTTCATCGGGCATGGGCTGATGGAGAACCGCCACGGCCTGCTGGTCGACGCCTGCCTCACGCAAGCCGACGGGCATGCCGAGCGGGTGGCCGCGCTGCACATGATCGAGCCTCGTGCCGACTGGCCGACAGCGATCACGCTTGGCGCCGACAAAGCCTACGATGCAGAAGACTTCGTCAACGAACTGCGCTCGATGAACGTGACGCCGCATGTTGCGCAGAACACCAGCGGCCGCAGCTCTGCGATCGACGGGCGAACGACCCGCCACGGCGGCTATGCCGTCAGCCAGCGCATCCGCAAGCGCATCGAGGAGGCATTCGGCTGGATCAAGACGATCGGCGGGCAAGAGAAGACCAGCTTCCGTGGCCGTGAACGCGTCGGATGGGCCTTTACCTTCGCTGCCGCCGCCTACAATCTGGTGCGGCTGCCCAAGTTGATCGCGGAGGCCGGCTGATGGCCAAGGTCCCCGGCTTCGCGAAGGCCTTTGCCGGCCGCTGGCGCATCGTCGAAATGGACACCTGGGACGGCGACTTCCTCGATCTTGTCGAACAGGCGCATCTCATCTTCAAGGCCAAGTCCGACGGTGAGATTGCCTTCGGTGCGCTGAAGGGCTTCCTAGACGTGCGCTACGGCACCCGCGGCGGATCAGCCTGCGCCGAGTTCTCATGGGAAGGGCACGACGAGAATGATCCGTCCTGCGGTCGCGGATGGGCTATGATTGGCACTGCGGGCAGGCTCGTCGGCCACTTCTACATCCACAATGGAGACGATTCAGCCTTCGTTTGCGAACGAGGCTGAGTTCTTCAACAGCCTGCTAGAGCCTTTTCCGTTCCGATAGAATTGGAACGGGGCTCTAGTCTTTTGTTTTGACGCGTTTTCTTCGCGCGAACCGGTGCCCACTTCGCTCGAAAACGCTATAGCGACCGAGGATGCTGGAACTTGGCTTTTGGGTAAGTGTTCGGTTCGGTGTAAATTTCGACAGATCGAGAGCGTGGCCGACAGATTATTTCACAGCGCCGGCGATCTGCGTCAACGGTCGCAGTACGCGCCAAGCCGCCGACTTGAGCAAAATCATCAGATCAGGAGCCATAACCACCGACACGCTGAAGGATATCAGGCCCGTGATAGCCGCGGCCCCAAGTCCCTCTAAGGGACTCAATGCGGTGAATTTTGTGAGAGCCATTGCAGCTGACAAAAGCAGAAGGGGAAGAATGATCGCTCGCTGTAGAATGCGTCTCGGCATGCCGGCTGCCCAGAACAGACACGCCGCATCCGCGGCGCAACGCAGGCTCCAGGCCAATGCGGCGCCGGTGATTCCATAGGCCGACGTCAAGCCCCACAGGACGGCAATGAAAGGCAACACTTCGGCGGCGTGGAACTTGCCGGTGACATCGGGACGCCCCTGGCTCTGCAGCAGCCCGAACGGCACGAAGGCGAGGCCGTTGATCCAGGCGCCGAAAAACAGGATTTCGGCCACCGGCGCCGCGACTGCCGCGAAATCGGCGCTGATCCAGTATTTGAAAAACACCGGTGTGAGGATGATCGCTGGCGCGCAGATCGCGCTATAGCCGTAGGCCAGAGAAATCAGCGCGCGGCCGGCGAGGCTGTGCGCCTCGTCCCGCCCAACGCTCGACATCCGCGGAAACAGGGTGCGCGTGAGGGCGCCGGCGAAAACCTGGCTGCGAATGACGAGGTTCATCGGCACCGCATAATGCGCGACGGCGGCGACATTCAGTACCGACCCGATCACGAACTGGTCAAGCGAACTCATGAGCGGGCCGACGATGCCGGATACGCTGATCCATCCGCCATAGCTCAGCAACCTTCTGGCCTGATGTCGGTCGAAAGCGGCGAGCGACAATGGACCTTCGTCGCGATAGACCGCGATCAGGATCGCCGCCACGGTCAAGGCTCGCGCTACCACGGCGGCGGGGATCACAACAGCCAGCGATGGGCTGACTATGATCGCGAGCATCACCGGGACGATCTGCCCGAGGCTCGTGCCGGACACCTGCAGCACATTCGCGAGGAGAAAGCGCTCGCGCGATTCCAGCGCGCCGATGCCCACCCCGGACACCAACGCTAGCGGGAATAGGCCGACGATCCAGGGAAAGGCCTGTGCGATCTCCGGCTTCAAGTCACCGGGCACCGCGAGCACATGCTGCAGCAGATAGCCGCCGAAAACCGCGAGACAGAGGCTGCCGAACAGGCCGAGGCTGAGGTTCAGGACCAGCGTTGTCACGAGGACGCGGGCGCGATCCCCCTGCGGCGCATCGCGCAGCCGCGCCAGGGCGTTCACCGCCGCGCGGGAGAGTCCGAGGTCTAGAAATCCGAAATAGCCAAGCAACACCCAGACGATCGAGAGCACGCCGTAGCGTGCGTCCCCGATGTGCCGGACATAAATGGGCACGGTCACCAACGCGACCGCGAGCGGAACAATGGCGCCAAACACATTGATGCCAAAATTGGTCTTGAGCGTGCGGCTTTTCATGAATCCGTGCGGTGCGCAGCGCTTCGCCTAGCGGCAATGAGCTGCTGGTTTCTAGTCGTCAATGATCGAATGCTTAAGCAGATTTTACTTCGGTTCCGTCACGAAATTACATTATCCGTTCGAAGTGTACAGGCCATCGACGTCATATTACCACACTCTGATAGGACAAAGGCTCGATCCCTATTTGAAGCCTAACCTGACCTTTCGGATCCAGCAAATCAACTGAACGCAGCCTGCAAAAGCTCAAGAGGAGTGTTGCTTGAGGCCAATATTTTTCTCGATTTGTCCCGTCATCGTTGGCGGGATAATCTGAACGGTAAGGTTCTACTCATCGGGGTGTTCAACATGACTGATTTGATTGTCAACGCGCTAGAGAAAGTCCGGGGGCATGGCGTGGGCGGAACTGTGCGCAGGATCAGAGCTCATATCTTGCCGCGTCGATCAAAGCTGCAGCGGTATGCGACGCTATTTTCCGGACATGGATTGGAGATTGGCGGACCCAGCGACAACTTCAGGCCGACAGGATTCGTTAGTGTCTACACGGTCGCAAATCGAATCGACAATATAAACTTTGCGTCGCAGACGACATGGGAAAACTCGATCGTTGCGGGTAACACGTTCAGGTTCGACAAGAGAAAGGAGCCTGGAAAGCAATTTATTTGCGAGGCTACGGACCTCTCGATCATCCCGTCATCGTCGTACGACTTTCTTTTGTCGTCTCACACTTTAGAGCACACGGCAAATCCAATTCTGGCCCTAAAGGAGTGGATGCGCGTAGTGAAAAATGGCGGACATTTGCTCGTTGCTCTACCGGACAAAGAAAAGTGCTTCGATCACAGACGTCCCGTTACGACGCTGGGGCATATGATAGACGACTTTGAGACCGGAAAAGATGAAACTGATTTGACGCACCGTGAGGAAACTATAAAGCTTCACGACTTGTCCATGTCTCCAGAAATCCCAGACGTTGCGTTCCTGGAAGCGCGATCATTGAAGAATTTTGAAAACAGATGCTTGCACCATCATACTTTCACTTCAGGATCTGCGGTTTCATTATTCGAGCACGCAGGCTTGTCGGTTTTGAAGACTGACTGGCAGCCACCCCATCACTTGTTGTTTCTGCTGCAGAAATAGTCGAAGCTGCTCCGTCAAGGAGTCCGCCAGGCACTTCGTCCGAAAATAAGATTTCGCGGGCTTTTGGTTTTACGCGCGCTGAGCGGTCGATCGAACCGTTCGCTGAGAAAGCAGAAGTCGTGCCGGAGGCAGAACGATGCAGTACGGCTATCCATCGCTCATTTTGCGAAACTATCGACTTTGCGGCTCACTTTATGATGATGCCTTGACCTGTTGGGAGCGAGAGAATTGAAAACCCGAGCTCTTGCGCAACGTCGTCCAGCGCATCTTTCTGCGGCTTGTAACCGGCATAAGCGTAGTCATCAAAGAGCACTACACCGCCATTTGACATCTTTGGCCAAAAGAACTTTAGCGCTTCCGTTTCTGGGATGGCGGCATTCATATCGAGATGAAGATAGGCGACCTTATCTGCTTTAATCGAATTCAAAATATCGGGAACGAAGCCTTTGACAATCTCGACATTTTTGAACTCCTTGGTTGTCTCTTTGGCCCTTTCGAGCGCGCCAGCATAACTATCGCCATATGTTTTATGAGTACCTGTTTTTCGTTCTTCGTCCGTTATCAGCGCCTCTGACAATCCCTCAAAGGAATCAACCAAATAAAATTTCCGATCGCCCGCGGTCTTATTCCAGTTCACATAGGTCATTGCGACACTGGACACAAAACCCATCCAGACGCCGCACTCGACAAAATCGCCTTCTCTCCGAAGGGCAGTAGATGCGGACCACGTCGCAACATGGGCGCGCCATGGACCTTGATGCACCTTCTGCGTCGGCGTTAGGTCTTTCCCATGCTGATAGGCAGCAAGGAACTTGGGGTCTGTTTTGAAGCTGGAGTTGTGGGTAGTTCGTAATCCGTCGTCAAAATAAGTGTGCGGGAACACTTTGTGTATTTCGTAACCACATGCTGCCAAGGAGTTTTGTACAAGCCTTCGAAGCATTACTTCCTCGCATCGTTACGCTGGTGATCAATAATACATTCTGTCCGAGTTTAGCAGAATGAATAGGTCATGCGGCCTCTTTGAGGCACGACGCCGCGATCAATCGTTTAAAGTACGCCTCGCTTGAACATTCCCAGACCTCCCCCATAATAATGATACTGCCGCGATAAAGAGGTGTCTGATGTCGTTGACCGATAAGCTCATTGAGCACGCTAGGCGATGTTCGCGAGCGTTTGGCGCTCCTTTCCCTCAGCCGTCGATCGAACCGTTCGCTGGCAAAGTAGAAGATGTCCCGGAATTGGAGCGATGCAGTACCGGCATGCATCGCTCATTCTACGAAAACACCGACTTTGCCGTCCACAAATGGAGAAATTATCTCGGCGTGTATGATCGTCACCTGAGCAGATTTAGGGAGACGAACGCGCGCATCCTGGAAATAGGAGTTTTTCGGGGTGGCTCACTTGCGATGTGGCGTCGATATTTTGGCGAGAAAGCCGTGATATTTGGTGTCGACATCGACCCCTCTTGCTTGAGGTTCAATGGGAAAGGCGGACAAGTAAGGATTGGATCCCAGGCCGATCCGTATTTCTTGAAAAACGTGCTTGAGGAAATGGGTGGTGTTGATGTGGTAATAGACGATGGTAGCCACGTAGCGAGCCACCAACGTGCTAGCTTCGACACAATTTTTCCGCTCGTCGACGATCACGGAATTTATATTTGCGAAGACACTCACACCGCCTATTGGCGGGGGCACTTTGAGGGCGGATATCGGCGGCCGTTAAATTTCATAGAAAAAGCGAAGCGCTTAGTTGACGATCTATACGTGGAGTTCCACGGCAAGAAACAGTCCGTAGCCAATGCACATCACACAATTCTTAGCGTCTCCTTCTATAATAGCATGGTCGTAATAGAAAAAGCGCCGCAGCCGCCGATGATGGCAATTCTGATCAATGGTTAGCCGCATACCGCGAGGATGACGACATGGCCAATTCACCGCAAAGCGTTCCTAGCCATCTTAGGGGTTGAAAAGAGAAAGCTGGCACGTGTGGAACAACTGTCCGGCGATCAATGAAAGCGCCCAGCGACTGTCAGGCGAAGTGCATTTGTGGCAGTCACATTACCTGGAAATCAGGCAGAGATCTGTGCGGGAACTTTCACGCTGGCCTCCGAAAGCCAGCGAGTCAGGGGCCTTTCGACGTAAAGGTGGACGAAGATGGAACTAAGGATGGACGCTACGATCGCGACGCAGGCGAAACTTGCGGGATGTGAGTTGTGCAATAGCCGGCTCCAGACAGCGGCGACGACGCCCATTGCGATTGGATGAAAGAGATAAAGTGCATACGAGGCGTCGCCGAGTAAGACCATCGGAGCGTTCGGCCGCTTGGCGAGCGCCGTCTCGAGTGAGACGGCTCCGAATACAACCAAAACCGCTGGTATCCCGAGAAATAGAAAACGCCAGCTTTCGGAAAATAGATATTCATCAATCAACAGACCTGGAATCGCGATAAATATTGTTGCGAGTGCAAGCCACAGAGGCAGGTGCCTGCCGCGGAGGCAGATGATTCCGAGAATGACGCCGCCGCCGAACTCGAGCAACAGGGGGTCAGTATAGGTGGTCAGTAGCGCGTTTGCCGGTGCGACAATGCAGCCCGCGACGGCCAAAAAAGAAAGACAGGCCGATATACAGGCTGCTCGCAATGGCCGAGATTCTATTGAAAGAGCGAGCCCGAATATCAGGTAAAAGAAAAGCTCGTATTGCAGCGTCCAACCCGGGATGAGAATGGGCCAGACGTGCTTCGTGAAAGCTAAATGATATTGTGGGATGAGGAGATAAGAAAGGATCGTCGTTTTTGCTGTGACGTCTACATTCGCCAGCCTGTCGGGTGTGATAAGTCTGCAAATAATCCAGAGGCTTAGCGCCACCCAGTAGATCGGATAGATACGTATCGCTCGCTTGCGCCAGAATAGTGTCGCAGTCGTGGGAGAATTTGCGGTCGTCACCCACATGATGAACCCGCTGATCACAAAAAATATGTCGACACCCCAGATTCCGAACGCATATGGTCGAAGGGCCGAACCTAGGTGATTTTCAAATGCGTGATGATACACAACCGCTAGCGCGGCGATTGCTCGCAAATACTGGATCGAAACGATCTGTGTCATCAGTCTTCAGTATTGAACCAATGATCGTCTGGGCACAGTGGCGCGCAAAATGGGGCCCGTTAGTGTGATGGCGGGAGGAAAAATAATACCGACCATGTTGATAATCGAAGGTATTTTGTACATGCAGCGTTTCATGAAGTCCTTTGATCGACGTTTGGAGGAACACGGCTATTTTCTGTTCGTCAAAGATCACTCCTTAGGCAGTCGCTGTTCCATGACAGTGATGTCGTCTGCGGTCGCGTACCGTTGCCGGCGGTAGCCCTAGAGGCGAATATTCCGATTGTCTCATAAAAGACCGAAAAGTCGATCAGAATGCGACCATGAAAATTGAACGCCTGGAAATTGCGGACATCCTGCTGTTGACGCCGGCCAAGCATGGCGACTCGCGGGGTTTCTTTTCCGAAACCTTTCGCGGTGATACCTTCGCTGCGCATGGCGTGGACGCGACCTTCGTGCAGGACAATCATGCGTTTTCGGCGCAGAAGGGCGTGCTGCGCGGCCTGCACTTCCAGATCGCTCCGCACGCCCAGGGCAAGCTTGTGAGATGCACGCGGGGCGCGATCCTCGACGTCGGCGTGGATATCCGGGCCGGTTCGCCGACATATGGCCGTCATGTTGCCGTCGAACTGTCGGCAGCAAATTGGCATCAGCTCTGGGTGCCACCGGGTTTCGCGCATGGCTATGTGACGCTGCAGGATGATTGCGAGGTCGTCTACAAGGTTACGGATTACTACGCGCCGGAGTGCGACCGCGGCATCGCCTGGGACGATCCAGCTCTGGAAATCGACTGGCGTATTCCGGCCGATGGCGTGATTTTGTCGGACAAGGACAAAAAGCATCCGAGGCTTGCGGATGCTGCGCCGGCCTTTCAGTTCGTTCGCTAGGGAGTTGTGGGATGCGGGTCCTAGTCACAGGCGGTGCGGGCTTCATCGGTTCGGCGGTGTGTCGTCATTTCATCCGGGATCTTGGTCATGACGTCGTCGTCATCGACAAGTTGACCTATGCGGGAAATCTGGCCTCGCTCGCGCCGGTTGCCGCGGATCCGCGTTATGCCTTCGAGAAACATGATATTTGTGATGTTGACGCGATAAATGCGATTTTCGCGAAATACCGGCCGGATGCCGTCGTTCATCTAGCGGCTGAAAGCCATGTGGACCGTTCGATTTCCGGTTCGGACGTTTTTGTGAAAACCAACGTTCTCGGCACTTTCACGCTGCTCGAGGCCGCGCGGAAATATCTGGCCTCCAGTTACGGGGGGCTGGCCGATTTCCGTTTTCTTCATGTGTCGACTGACGAAGTCTATGGCTCGCTCGGCGACGACGGCCTTTTTACGGAGACGACGCCCTACGATCCAAGTTCGCCCTATTCGGCGACGAAAGCGGCGTCTGACCATCTAGCGAAAGCGTGGCAAAGGACTTACGGGCTGCCGGTCATCGTCTCGAACTGCTCCAATAATTATGGACCCTATCACTTCCCCGAAAAGCTGATTCCGCTGACGATTCTGAACGCGCTGGATCGCAAGCCGCTGCCGGTGTATGGCGACGGTTCCAATGTCCGCGATTGGCTCTTTGTCGAGGATCATGCTCGCGCGCTGGGGGTGATCCTGGCCAAGGGTTATCCCGGTCATACCTACAACGTCGGCGGGCGCAATGAACGGGCCAATATCGACGTGGTGCGGCAGATCTGTCAGTGGATGGATCGCCTTCACCAGGCGGATACGCCTTGCCATGAGCTTATTTCATTCGTGACCGATCGTCCGGGGCACGACCAGCGCTACGCGATCGATGCGACCAAGTTGGAAACCGATCTCGGATGGCGCGCGCGTGAAACATTTGAGACGGGGATTGAGAAGACCGTCAGATGGTATCTGGATCGCAGCGACTGGTGGAAGCCCTTGCGGGACAAGGTTTACAGCGGCGAGCGCCTTGGCCTCGTGAAAGCCTGAGGCGCGGATGCGATTGTATGTCATCGGCGGGCAGGGGCAGGTTGCCCGATCGCTGCGGGAAGCCACAGCAGGGGACAACGACATCGTTTTCGGTTGTGCGCAGCGCCCAGAAGTCGATCTGCTCCGCCCGGCTTCGATTGCGCAGGCGCTAGCGGACTTTCGGCCCGATATCGTCGTCAACCCCGCCGCCTATACCGCCGTCGACAAAGCTGAATCCGAGCCGGACCAGGCATTTGCCCTCAACCGGGACGGCGCCCGCGCTGTCGCGGGGGCTGCAGCAAATCAGGGGGTGCCCGTCATCCACTTTTCCACGGATTATGTTTTCGACGGCGCAAAAGATGCTCCCTATGTCGAAAGCGACCCCGTCAATCCACGAAGTGTTTATGGACGATCCAAGCTTGAGGGCGAACGCGCCGTCGCCGCAGCCAACGCCCGTCATATCGTCCTGAGGACGTCGTGGGTCTATGCGCCATTCGGGACAAATTTCGTGCGTACGATGCTCCGCTTGGCCTCAGAGCGGGACCAGCTTCGGGTGGTCGATGATCAAACCGGATGCCCGACCTATGCGCCCGATATCGCCGCGGCGACCATCGCCATCGCGAAGAAGGTAGTCGGGGAGCGGTGGAACCCGAAATTCGCTGGCGTGACACATCTTGCCGGTGCCGACGCGCTGACATGGTATGCCTTTGCGAACACTATCGTCCGTGGCGCTGCGTTGCGCGGTGGCCGCGCCGTCCCGGTCAACCCGATAGCCACAGCCGATTATCCGACGCCTGCAGCCAGGCCGGCCAATTCGCGGCTTTCGGCCGCAAGACTGGCGTCTGTATTTGATGTCCGCCTTCCATCACTGGAACATTCGCTGGCGGATTGTCTCGATCGTCTTCTAAAGGTCTGAAGGAGAATCATCTTGAAGGGCATCATTCTGGCCGGCGGTAGCGGTACGCGCCTTTATCCGATGACGTTGGTGACGTCCAAGCAATTGCTGCCGGTATATGACAAGCCGATGATCTATTATCCTCTGACCACGCTGATGCTCGCAGGCATCCGGGAGATTCTGATCATCTCAACGCCGCAGGATTTGCCGCTGTTTCAGGCTTTGCTGGGCGATGGCAATCGCTGGGGCATATCGCTGTCATATGCCGTTCAACCAAAGCCTGAAGGTCTGGCGCAGGCATTCGTTATCGGCGCGCAATTCGTGCAAGGCGGCCCGTCGGCGCTTATTCTAGGCGACAATATTTTCTATGGACACGGTCTGCCGGACTTGCTCGCCAATGCAGTTAAGCGCACCGTCGGCGCGACGATCTTCGCCTATCATGTTTCCGATCCAGAGCGTTATGGCGTGGTCGGCTTCGACAGGAATGGCAAGGCGACCTCGATCGAGGAAAAGCCGCCGGAGCCGAAGTCGAACTTCGCCGTCACGGGCCTGTATTTCTACGACCAACACGTTGCCGACATTGCTTCAAGCATCCGGCCCTCTGCGCGCGGCGAACTCGAGATCACCGACGTGAACCGGGTGTATCTGGAACGTGCTCAGCTGTCCGTGGAACTGATGGGAAGGGGATTTGCATGGTTGGATACCGGGACGCCCGATAGCCTCCTGGCGGCTGCCGATTTCGTCGCAACACTGGAACGGCGGCAGGGGTTCCGGATCTCGTGCCCGGAAGAGGTCGCATTTAGTAAGGGATATATCGACCGTGATCAGCTCGAGCGGCTGGGCGTAGCGCTCGGTAAGAGCGCCTACGCGCGCTATATTTGCGACATCGCCAGATCGATGGAACGTCTACAGCCGAGCTGAGGCTTCGCAGTCGCAGAACCTCAGGCCACGGCATTTTTGCGGTTATGAGCGGACCCGTAAGGTTGAAGACAGGTCCGTGTTTAAGCTGGCACGTTACTTGTCTGACCGCCCTTCCGCGCCGTGTGGTATCCAAACATACCCAAGCCAATCAAGGCCAACGCAAACAAGGGGAATGACGCTGGCAAAGGAACGGCGGAGACCGTCAGACGAAGAGAATCAGAACCCGTGTTGAACGAAAAAGTATAGTTGCCTGCCGGTGCTGTAATAATCTCGCTCAGACTGCCAGAGCCGTTGATGTTCGCTCCAGTGCTCGATGTGAATGGCGTCAACGAGCCGCCAACCACACCGGCTAGTACATTCGGTCCAAATGGAGCCGACGATCCCAACTCAAGCGACAAACTATTCAGATTAAACGTATTCGTGCTGGTGTACGAAAGCAGGACCTCTTCGGGAGTCCCCGAAAGTGTCACCGGAAAAATGCTCGAGGAAAAAGCGGATGCCTGACCAACTGACGAAATTACCGCCGTCAGAACACCCAATACCTTGAGACATTTGTACATTTTTTCACCCCTAAAACTATTAGATTTTACGCGTGAACTTTCACCGAAGGCATCCCATGTTAAGCGTAACCCGCAAACGGAGAAATGCAAGACGCTTTCATTCACCATTTGTTAGCAACCACGAACTCGGACAATGCCCTGATTTTTCTTCCCTATTTCGACCGGTAACATTATTTCGAAATCCGACCAGGGACGAAAGATTGCAACAAACGAGCGGCCTCGCCCACGAATTTCCTCGCCACTGAATCTGCGGCGGCTTCATTGCCGTCATTGATCGGGGCTACTATGCGTACAAGAGCGCCGTCCGATCTGTTGTCAAATAGCGCGTCCTTAAGCGCGTAATATTTGAGCTCGTCCTCTTTCGCGATGTGACGACCTCGCTCCTCGAACCAATAGTAAACAATCTGTCTCACGCCGCGTTTTTCAATAACGACGCGGTTTGCGTATATTGATCCCGTGACCCACGGCATGCCGATGAACGACTGTCTAATAATGTTCCATCCGCCGCCGGGTATGCAAAGCTGAGGGCTGTGCGCGTGTATCCCGGCCCGTTGCGAAGCATAATAGGCAACGTAAAGGCTCAAGGGACCATCGGCACCTGCGTCACTACCAGTGAAATCCGCAAGCAGGTAGTCGCTGAGCCGCAGAGCATTGAGGGAGTCCCTGTCAAGCGTCTGCGGGGTTCCCCGCCAGCCATTGAACTCCATTGGAAACAGCGCAAATGGCTGGCGTTGCGGGATAATTTCCGTCCGCGCTGGAAGACTTGCGACTGCGCCGCCTCCAACAAACAGGATGGCACCTGCCATCAGCGACGTCCGTGACATCGGCCACGAAGTTAGCCGCTGGAGAGTACCGCGATCGAACATCAGCAAGTCGGACATCACGAAGCGGCCGCGCGTCTTACCGATGCTAATCAGGCACCAAACCTCCAGAAACAAGACCACAATACAGAGCAAGAAGACTGCAAAACCCTCGAAAGCGTGGGCCGAGCCGGTCGACGTATCGATATCAAAACGGTCAAGCAGCACGGCGATCATCGCGATACGACCCGCATTCATGATGATGGCGATTGGAAAACTCGAGAGCACAATGAGAGCTTTTTTCCAAAACCGGTCCTCCACCAGCATTGAGATCAGGAAGGCGAAACTGACCAAGGGGAACAGGTAGCGCAGACCGTTGCAGGCTTCCGCGACTTCAAGTCGCGCGGAGGCGAGGATTATGATGTTACCGTCAAGCGACGCAGGCACGTGAAAAAGCGAAATCAAGACCATGCCGAGCTTTGACGACCAAAGCTGCATTTCCGCGGACGTGGAAATGTAAATAGCAACCGGGAGCGGAACCATAAAGAAGACATAAATCAGGGGGGCAGCCAAGGTTTTCATGGGCCTGCTGCCGAGCGATGACCAGACAAATCCGATGATGCCCAATATGGCCGCATAAATAGAGGCGGTATAACTACCCGTCGCCCAAGCCAACAGCATGAGTGCAACAGATAACAATGCCGCCAGGACCCCCGGTCCTTTCGATCCCCCTAGGCGAGCCAAATTGAACCGGTGAATGAAAATCAGCGCAGCCAAGGGCGGAATAAACCATGCATGGCTGTATTCTGGTTGGCTCCATGCGCCAAAAAGAGGATCAAGTGACCGCCACACAGCTGCGATTACGCCGGCGCAGACTACAAGCGCAAATACGCCACCTAAATTTTGCCAATCGGCACGACGACGATTAACAGCTTCCACGGAAACCCCAAGGAATTGATCGGAATAAATCCTAATTCATCGTCGGTCCGAGCGCGAGGCACACCTCGATCTCAACTACGATTGTCCATGAAAGGTCAAAATTCCAGTGATCATTCGAGAGCAAGCGCGTCTGCGTCCGCTGAGAGGAATGCGACTTTCGATGAGATTCAATTTTGGCGTTTTTATTTGTGCCGTCCTTTTGCTGCTGCCAGCGTGTGGAAAGCAACAGCGGGATGATGCGAAAATCGCCTCAGCTTCTTTGATAAACGCGCGAAAGCTCTACGAACTCGGGGCAGTTTCAATCGGCCCGCGCCGAGATCGAGGCCTCGATCAAGGCCGAGCCAAAACTGGGCGAAGCACATTTACTCGCCGGACAGATCGCCGAAAAGCTGGGTGACCCGAAAACGGCGCTGGACGAGTACATAGGTGCCGGCTCCGCACAAGGGCGAGTTGCGGCAGCTGCCCTGTTAATTCGGGCTCACGCATACAGCCAGGCCGAAGAGTGGATCGCTAAATGCCTTGCCAGCCTTCCCAATGACAAAACCATGAGGGCTTATCGGGTCCTTTTGGCGGAGCGCGTCGGCGACAAGCGAAAGGCGCGGTCCGATGCTGAAGCCATTTTAGCAGAAGACAAAGGAAATGTCATTGCCAATGCCGTCCTCGCCGAAGAGGCGCTGGCCCGAAATGATTTCGACTATGCCGTGAAAATGATCGAAGCCGGTTTGTCGGCAGATCCGTCTGATGCAGCCCTTCTACAGTTGAAGGCTCAGGTATTTTCGGAACGCGGGCAGACGGAAAAAGTAATCGAAATTTACAGGACAATGGTCGCAACCGATCCAACGTCATCCACCTATCGCGTGGCTCTTGCCGAGCTCCTCGTGAAAAGTCTGGGGGTAGCGCAAGGCGAGCAAGTTCTGCGCGAGGGAGTTGCTGCGGCGCGCGATAGTGTCGACATGCATTTGCAACTCGTATCTTTTCTTGCCCGTCATCGGGATGAGAAAGCAGTGGTGAGTGAGCTCCTTTCCGCTATCTCAGGCGCGCCAGGGTCCACCGCCTATGACATCGCCCTGGCTGAAGTTTATGCACGCTCCGGCGGCATCGACGCCGCTGCAAAGGTCTTGAACGATGCGATTGCGCGCACGCGCTCAGAACAGGCGCAC
Organism: uncultured Alphaproteobacteria bacterium; assembly: GCA_963755895.1. GTDB lineage: Bacteria > Pseudomonadota > Alphaproteobacteria > Rhizobiales > Xanthobacteraceae > Bradyrhizobium. Next base: position 353,628 of record CAVWMD010000007.1, on the reverse strand, counting down.
GATGCCGCGCAACTGGCGCTCGCCCGCCTCCTGCTCGCGCACGACGATATCACCGGCGCCCGGTCCATTCTTGAGATCATGCGCAGAGTGAACCCGACGGATGATGAGGTGCTTGCCGTTCGCGGCCAACTGATGTTGAAAGAACGCAATCCGGCAGCAGCCATACAGGATTTTTTGTCTATCATCGCCCGCCAACCCGCAAATGCTGCAGCCTTTAGGTTGCTAGCCGAAGCGTACTTGCAAAATGACCAGCGCAAGGAAGCTGTTGCCGCGCTAAAACGTGCTTTGAGTGTGATGCCGTCCGATCTGGTTATTCTTCGTCAGATTGTCGATATTCAAAACAGCTTTGAAGAATCCTCCGACGCAAGCCGGGCCGTCTCGGAGTTTTTAGTCCGTAACCCCGCGTCAATGGACGGGCGGATTATGCAGATAAGGCTCGCCATTCAAAACAAGGATTTTCCTGCTGCTGATGTCGCGCTGGCCAACCTCCGTCAGATGCCGGGGTCCGAGCAAAAGGCGGTCGCTCTCGATGCCGAGATCAAGGAGGCGCGGGGCCAGAATTCAGACGCTGCCGGGCTTTATAGACGGCTCATCGTCTGGAACGACAACAGTCAGTTCGATATTTCGGCTGCTCGATCCTTTATCCGAACTTCGATCGCAGCGGGACAAAGTTCCCAGGGACTAGAGACGCTTTCGCAGTTTGCAAAGAACGTCGTGCCGGCCGATCTTGCAGCCTATGATTTGGCCCTTGCCGCTTTATATGACAGTCTTGGAAATCTAGACAAAGCCCAGGTCCTTGTTGAATCCGTTATTCAAATAGCGCCGGCAGGCCCGGCGCCGTATCTTCAGCAGGCCGGACAACTGGCACGCAAGCAAGATTTCGCCAAGGCTCTGGCCGTTCTCGACCGCGGGATCGCGGCGGGCGCACCCAAAGAAATGCTCTTGCTCGCACGAGCGGAAATCCTGAAATCTGATGGACAGACAGATCGTGTGATCGATACCTATCGCAGCATTCTGAGTAGCAACCCCAAGTCAGTTATCGCGGCTAACGAGCTTGCGGCTATGCTCGCAGACCAGAAACCCCTCGACAAGATCGCTCTGCGGGGGGCTCGCGATTTACTACTGAAAAGTGCGGTCGTCAAAAATCAAGCGATCCTCGATACGCTCGCTTGGTCGGACTACCGTCTCGGCGACTTTGAAATGGCCAAAGACCTGTTGGACCTGGCGAATGCCGACCAATCGTCGAACCCCCAATTGCGTTTTCATTTCGGGGCCATCTTGATCGCCTTAGGCAAAAACGTGATGGGCCAAGGCATAATTAAAAATACCCTCAATCAAGTGTATCCTGGCCGAAACGAAGCTCAGAGGCTGCTTAGTGACTAATGGACGATGTCGCGAGTTTCGAAGCGTTAGCTCCTGAAGTTCGCAAGAATGCAATAAGCGGCTGCCGGGTGTGGCGTCGAGCGAAGCAACGAGCGTGCCGACGGGCTTGTCTCGAAGGAGGTCGAAGCCGATCTAATCCACCAGACCATTGTTATTCAGCCGAAAGGCTTTTGGCTTGCGGTAGATCGACGCAAGCCCGGCTCTGTTCAACTGCCAACCTCCGAAGCCGCGGATCAAAGCGTTCAGCGTGGCGAGGGTGTATCGGCAGTCGCTGTTACGGAGGCAGTGGACGTATGAGCCAGCGGACATCCAGATAGACTCAGCCGAACTGCGCCAGGGCGCCCAAAACGTTCAATTTTAGCTCGTCCCTTGACGCAAAACCATTTGAGACGGGGAGCTCGGCACGGTATGATTGCCGAACCGCAACGTTCACCTCTGCTTCGGATCCTGATGCTTCACAACCTCAGCTTCTTCGGGTGTTGAAAGGTGGTCACTCGTCGCCCGCTGTCAAACACGTAAGCCGGAGAACGGAAGAGTAATGAGTAATGAAGGCGATCTCGTTTCCGTCGTCGTGCCGGCCTTCAATGCCGAGCGAACGATCAACGAGACGCTGCTGAGCGTCAGAAACCAGACTCATCAGAATCTGGAGATCATCGTTGTCGACGACGGATCCACCGATCGAACCTACCAATATTCTTCCGAGCATTCGCGCACGGATAGCCGAATTAGGGTAGTCAGGCAGCCGAACGCCGGGGTCGCGGTCGCACGAAACCGTGGCATAGAGGAAGCAAGGGCGGACCTTATCGCACCAATTGATGCAGACGATCTTTGGCGACCAACCAAAATCGCGAGGCAGCTCCGCGCGTTGCGAGCCGCAGGCTCGGAGGTCAAACTCGTTTACACTTGGAGTGCCCTTATCGATGAGGACAGCAAAGTCATCGATTGGGGCAAGGATCCCATTTTTGCAGGAGATGTTCTGTATGCATTAAGTTACGGAAACTTTGTGGGCAATGGAAGTACCGCGCTAATGCAAAAGTCCGTTTTGAAGCAGCTTGGTGGATACGACGCCTCCCTGAGGGCTCGTCAGGCGCAAGGCTGCGAGGACTGGAGTCTATTTCTTCAAATTGCGGAGGACTTCCACTTTGCGGTCGTTCCCGATTATCTGACCGGCTATCGCCAAGCGAGAAGGGCCATGTCTCGGGATATCGAACAAATGCTAAGATCGGATGCCCTGGTGCGCTCGGAGACGCTTGCCCGTCATCCAGAATATTTGTTGCAGACCAAGTCGGGCAGGCACGCGTACATAAACTGGATGTTTCGACGCGAGCTTGAGGATGGTAACTGGTCCACATGCTTTAAGTTAGTGCGTGAGCTGGTGTTGGAGGAAGACAGTCGCCTTCCTTCCGCGCGACGCACGGCTAAATGCGCGATCCGCATTGCGGCGCGGATATTGAGTGGTAGATCATCAATGTCGTTGAGCGGGCCGCCGTATCTTCCGTTCCATTCAGCGCTCGCCGACAGTCCAAGTGCTCGCCATGCGCCTGTTTGAGAGTGGAATAGCTCATGCCCAAAAAAAGCGGACGTTTTCGGTCGCTCGTTGGTCGATTAAACAAGCTCAACATCGTCCAATTCGGGCTTCGAGGGCTGCTTCTTCCTTTGCGTGTTGAACATCTCTGCGGCCCCCGCCAGGTCGCAAGCGGCCCCGACGACGTCATTGTCATCAGCGTTATGCGAAACGGTGAGGTCTGGCTTGAGTTGTTTTTGGCGCACCATCGGCGTATTGGTATAAGGAACTTCGTGATTCTAGACAATGGATCGTCGGATCGCTCTATCGAGATCTTGTCCAAGCAACCAGACGTAACATTGCTGAGGACATACGCACCCTATCACGCTTATGAGAACACGATGAAGCGATACCTGGCCCGACGATATTGCCGTGATCGGTGGTGCCTGTGTTTGGATGTGGACGAGCTTTTCGACTTCCCCCGATCCGCCATGATGCCGCTGTCGGCCCTGATCGGTTATCTCAACCATAGAGGCTTTAACGCGGTTATAACGCAGATGCTGGACATGTTCAGTGACGGGCCCATTTCGGAAGTCAGGAACGATCCCGGGAAGGACCTTCGAACGCAATACCCTTTTTACGATCTTTCTAACATCGCTGCCAGTCGCTATACGTTCGGACAACTTTCCAATCCCGCGATCATGATGCACCATGGTGGTATCAGGAAGACCATTTTTGGAACCAACAATGGGTTGACGAAAGTGTCGCTTTTCCTGATGGACACAAAACTCAAGCCGTTCGTACTTTGGCACCATGCCCTCAATGCCCGATTGGCTGACATTTCCTGTGTCCTCCTGCATTTCCCTTTTGTAAGCTCGTTTTACGCGAAGGTCGTTGAGGCAGCCGAAAGCGGAAGATATGGCTATCTCACGACCGACGAATATACATCTTACTTGAGTGGACTTCAGAAGTTGCCGCAGCTTCATTTGAAGCTTGAATTTGCGAAGAAGCTGACCACGGTAGACGAGCTACTAGAGAGTGGATTCTTGGTCGAGTCGGCGGATTTTCGCACGTGGGGGGCGACCGGAGTGAAGTGGACCCCGGAAATAGGACCAAACGTTAAGGTGTGAAGCGTCCTGCTCTGTCGCAACGGATGGAGTACGGATATGATGAAATCGCTCGTCTGGGGTTTTGAGACGGCATTTGCCGAAGACAAGCACTAAATTTCACGATTTGGACGGATGTCCCGCCGGACAGGTTGAGATCGTACTTATTTCTGTTCCGACGAGCGCGTCGCAGGAACGCCGACCTCGAAGTTCCCCACGGCGCGACTTCCTGATCCGCGAGAGTGGTGTTTGCGTCGCCGCGTAACTCCGTTTTTGATGGTCTCGATGACAGCGCGCACTGCACCAAGGGGATTCTGGCGCAACATGGTTGCGAATAGTTGTGCTGCTACGATGAACTGTTTTTCGCGCGCCGAACGGACGATCATAACTCGAAGATACCGAGTCCGGCCATTTTCGATCGCATCCCTTAGTTCGGGATGCCTGATCGAAAATTCGTCAACGCAAACATCTCGGGAGCGCACCATTCGGGCGGCGTCGCTCGACATGTTGCCAGAATGCTCCCGATATCCAGTCAAATAATCAGGCACAATCGCAAACTCATATTGTTCAGCTATCTCCAAATACATCTTATAGTCCTCAGCGCCCTGGCAACCACTGGCCCGCAGCCCAACGTCATAAAAGCCGGCGAACTCAATTGCCGATCTAAGTATGAGTGCAGAGCTTCCATTCCCGACAAAATTGCCGAGCAGAAGCTGTCGTAACACTACTCCTTCGGCGTCGGCCCCGTCTTCGTGCCTCAACACGCTGTTGTTCTGGTCGATGACCGCGAACCAAGAGTAGACCAAACCGACTTTACCCTGGTCCTTCGCCGCCGCTACTAATTGGCGCTCGATCTTGGAGGGCGCCCAGAGATCATCTGCGTCTATTGGTGCAACATAGCGGCCGGACGTCGCGGCTATTCCGGTATTTCGTGCGGCAGCGACGCCGGCGTTATCCTGCCGAATGATGCGAACGCGAGCGTCAACCGCGGAATGGCGTTGCGCAACGATGGCGGTATCGTCTGTGGATCCATCGTCCACCACGACTATCTCGAGGTTTCGATGCGTCTGGGATCGCACGCTGTTCAGCGTGTCGTCGAGTGTTGCCTGAGCATTATAAGCGGGGATAATAACGGAGACCAATTCGTCGTCATTAGTTCGCGGTAGTCGACGCGCAACCTCGCCGAGCGGCGCGCGGTTGCTCTTGTCTTTGAAAAATTGAATCATAATTCAACACATGGCAGATCTGAAAACAGTGTTATTGAAGCAAATTTGAGGTTGACTTAAATAGTCAATTAAAGCCGCGACATTCTCTCGGCGCGTCTTAGTGCGGGTCGTTTCTTCAGGCCGCCGTCACTTGATGGGAGCTCGTTAAAATGCGCTACCGTTTTTGCTAGTCCTTCGCGGAGGGGCGTGCGTGGTTCCCAGTTCAAGACCGTCTTTGCCCTTGTAATGTCGGGTTGACGTTGTTGGGATCATCAATGGGCAAAGAGCGAAAGCAGATCGCAGACCGACTTCCCGTAAGATCGATAATCAATTGGGCAAGTTCAAGCATGGTGCAGTCGGCGGGATTTCTAAGATTTAGGGGACCGGTCACATCCTCTGACGAACCCATCAGGCGAACTAAACCGTCAATAAGATCGTCGACGTAGCAGAACGACCGTGTCTGCAGACCGTCGCCATCGATTGTGATGTCGTCGTTTTGCAGTGCTGGCCAGAGAAGGTCACCCCCTACGACCTAATGCCCTGTTTGGTCGGAAATTCCCGATAGAGGCTTCTTATTGAAGGCGAACCCATCGTTAATGGAATTCTTTTCCTGTCTTGGGCTTTGGACTAGTCTGCATTTTACAGGATCTACACGGGGTACGTGGGTAACGCTGATTGCTGTGCGAACCGGAAAACGATTAGGCCGCGAGATGTCGACGGGAGATAAAATGAAAACGGTGTTTGTCACGGGCGGTGCAGGCTATGTGGGCTCTCACTGCTGCAAAGCCTTTGACGCGGCGGGCTGGAAGGTCGTCACCTACGACAACCTGTCGCGTGGTTGGCGGGATGCGGTAAAATGGGGGCCGTTCGTCGAGGGCGACATCAGTGACGCGAACGCGGTCACAACCGCGCTTGCGGCGTTTCGTCCGGACCTTGTCGCGCACTTTGCCGCCTACACTTATGTAGGGGAATCGATTGAGCAGCCTGATCTCTACTATCGCAATAACACCACCGGATCGCTCGTACTTCTAGAAGCGATGCGCGGAGTGGGTATCAAGGACATTATTTTTTCAAGCACCTGCGCGTCGTATGGCGTCCCAGTACGATTGCCCATTGATGAAACTCACCCGCAATTGCCGATCAATCCCTACGGCTGGTCGAAGATGATCATTGAGCGAATGCTTGAGGACTACGCGAATGCATATGGCTTCAATGCGGTCGCGCTTCGCTACTTCAATGCAGCGGGTGCCGACCCAGACGGTGAGGTCGGCGAGCGGCTTGGTCCTGAACCACGCGCAATTCCACGGGCGATCGCCGCGGCCCTGAACGACGAAGAGATATTCACCGTCAACGGTACAGAATTCGATACCCGCGACGGCTCAGCGGTTCGCGACTACGTCCACGTCACTGATCTCGCGCGCGCGCACGTTCTCGCAGCAGAGATGCTCGCACAACGAGGCGGAACGCATGTGTTTAACCTTGGTACCGGAGTTGGAACCACAGTGCTCGAAGTGGTAGAGGCTGTTCGTCGAGCTTCGGGCGGACGGCTAAGGGTGCATATGGGGCCTGCAAGACGCGGCGATCCACCAATTCTCGTCGCTTCGGCCGAAAAGGCGAAGCGCGAGCTTGGGTGGATTCCGACGCTTTCAATCGACCGAATCGTGGAGACCGCGGTCGCGTGGCAGCGGTCGCACCGCTAGCGTATCGCATCATCAGGGCCTATCTTGTCTCGCCACATCATTCGGGCGAGTAGGCTCTGTGGGCTGGCGATGAGTTCTTGGAACGAGCCCTGCTCGAGCACGCGGCCCTCACCGATGCATATAATGTGATCCGCGTCGCGGACCGACTCCAACCTATGGGTGATGACTAGCACCGTTCGCTGCGCGAAGCGCTCCTTAAGGGCGGAGCGTATACTGTCCTCGAGTGCCATATCGATTGCGTTCGTCGCTTCGTCCAAGATGAGTAACTGCGGATCTCGCAGGATAGCTCGAGCGATGCCAATTCGCTGTCGCTGGCCGCCTGACAAATTTAAGCCCTGTTGACCGATCCAGGTTTCGTAGCCCTCTGACAGATTTTCGATAAGAGCAGAAAGCCCGGCGATCCGCGCCGCTTCTTCGATTTCTGTGGGAGTTGCCTCGGAATCGGCGAGGGCGATGTTCTGCAAAACTGTGCCCTCGATCAGTTCAATGTCCTGCCCAGCCACTCCGATGGCGCGTAGCCATTCGGACCGACTGATTTCGTCGAGCGGAATGTCGTCGATTGTTATTCGGCCAAAATCGGGCTGGTAAAGGCGCAGCAGCAAGTTGACTATTGTTGTCTTCCCTGCGCCACTCGGTCCGACGATTGCGGTCGTCTGTCCCGACGGGATCCAAAAGCACACATCATCAATTGCCGCGGTTCCGGCGCTAGCATAGGTGAGACTTACTCGCTCAAAGGCGATGCCCTCGCCGATCCCTCCAAAGGGATGGTGGCCGGCGGGCGCGTAGCTCTTATCCGAATGATCGAGCATCGCGAGCACGGCGCGTAGCGACGGTCCAAGTTGATTGAGAGTCAGCAGGTTGCCTTCGAGCTCGCGGATATGTGGCTGAAGACGGTAGAGCAGCGCGACCGCGGTGAGCGTGGTTCCGAGAGTAGCATGCATGAGACTTGGGAAACCGACAATGAAGCACAGGACAAGAAGGTTTCCGATCTCGGTTGCCGGATTGAGCATCGCGTAAAACCGCTCAAGCCCGAGCGAGGTCTGCCTTGCTTCTTGCGATGAGGCGACGAACGCAGCGTGATGCGGGCCTTCTTGACCATATGCGCGAACCGTGCGCATGCCCTGCAGGGTAATCAATAATCGAACAGCCATTGCCTGATTAACTTTCTTGGCAGTCGATCCCAGCGAGCGAACCGGTGCCGCCAACGCGCGCAACGCAAGGGAGACCAGCAAAGAGCCAATCGTCGCCGCCACCGAAATGCGCCAGGAAAGCGAGAGTAGGAAACCTACAAAGACCAGGATTGCGCAGACATTTATGATTATTCGCGTGAAGCTGGTGTATGCTGATGCAACGCTCGAAGTTTCCGTCGCCAGAAGTTCGAGAAGCTGGCCCTGATCGCGCTGTCGGATATAGTCGTATGCGACGTACAAATACTGCGCATGCATATCGTTGCGCACCTGCTCGCTGACCTTGCCGCTGATCGAAGCACTGATCATGGTGTAAGCAAACGCGACCAAGCCCCGAGCAACTATCAAGAGAAGAATTAGTGTCGCAAGCGAACCGGGCGCTCCCCCAAGAGGAGTTTTCGCAAGAATCCGCTCAAACGCACCTCCAAGCACCGCCGCTTCGGCCGGTCGTCCCAATGCCGAATAAAGAAAGAAAATGACCAGCGTGATTCCGAAAGTCTCCGCTAACGATGCAGTAAGACCTAGCACGACCAAACTCGATGTGGCCCAACCGTTGTGGGGAACAAGTCGCAGAACGGCCATCAAATCCTTGATGGGTGAGCCGGCGTCGGCGCCTGTAATCGTTGAGACGCCCTCTTGACCGCTCACCCGGCTCATGAGTAGCTCGTCCCGGGCGAAAGGGACGGGCCTGCTAGATCGACATGATTGATTTCCGCTGCCGCCATATCCAACATCATAGCACGTTGTTCTTCGAAGATTCACTCCCTTCGTAACGTGGCAGTAGCTTACCCGACGCGGCGGGAAGGGGAGTTTTAATACGATAATCCTGATCGCATGAAATCCTGAACAGATATATTAGGGCCATGACTTGGCAAATGGCATCAAGACTTGAATACGCGGCCGATGTGCTGGAGACGCGGACTCGGCTTCCCTTGGCGGAGTCCCACGACCCATGACATTTCCGCTTCAACGGGCAACGCTGACGAGCTATAAATGACTGGCGACGTTTTTCACCGTGTGCGGCTTGAGTCGGCAGTATGGCACCTAACAGTTGCATGCAAGCACTGCCAAACTCTGTTGCCGTCGTCGTTACGACGTATAACGATGCGTCGTTCCTTCGGGCCGCGTTGGACAGTATAGTCTCTCAGACACGAACACCCGAAGAGATCATCGTGGTCGACGACGGATCGCGGCGAAGTCCCCTCCGTCGTCTGAAGCGGTATCCGGAGGCGCGCCTAATCCGTCAGTCCAACAAGGGTTTGTCGGCTGCGCGCAACACGGGATTGCACGCGGCTCAGTCGGAATTTATTATATTCCTTGACGCCGACGACCGCCTCACTCCTAAAGCGGTCACTGCCGGGCTTAGCGTTTTTGCCACAAATCCGAATGCAGCCTTGGTTTACGGAGCACACCGACGTGTCGACGCAAAACTTAAGGCGCTGGGGCCGGACCGCATCGCCGCCGTCGGGACAAACGCCTTTCGCGATTTGCTGACTGGTAACATCATCGCCATGCACGGGGCGGTAATGTACCGGCGCAACGCTCTATGCAAGATCGGCGGCTTTGATACAGACCTGCGCAGCTGTGAAGACTATGACGTCTACCTTCGCCTCGCGAGATGCCATCCGATAATTTGGCATGCCGAGACCGTCGCCGAATATCGCTGGCACGGCAGAAATATGTCCCGCGACTCGAAAAGCATGCTGCAGATCGCGCTCCGTGTGCATGACCGCTACAATAACCTCAACGGTGCGGATCGCGAAGCGTGGCTCGTTGGGCGTCAGAACTGGATCGATTATTATCAAGGAGAGGAAGCGTCAGCGGCGGAAATGATCAAGCCAAGTCGAATTAGGCGTATGTGGGACTGTCTGATCACCGTCACCGGCGCTCGCAAAGCATGATCCGACGCGCATCATTCTTGGAGATTTGGCACCGGCTCAGCGGAATCCCTGCGAGGCGCTGGCCGCCACCGGTGGGGCATGTTCGACTGGGCGATTTGGAATTGACGATGCCTGTGAGCCTGGACTTCGGTTTCGATCGCGGCCTTCCGATTGATCGCTATTACATTGAAGGTTTCTTGGAGCGGCATGCTCTCGATATTGGAGGAAGCGTGCTCGAAGTTGATGATGATCAATACAGCAGGCGCTTCGGTTCATCCCGAGTCACTCAGCAGCACGTGCTTGACATAAATCCGGCGAACGTCGGAGCAACAATTATTGGTGACCTCACGAAAGCGGGTGTGCTCCCTCCTAACGCGTACGACTGCATTATTTTAACGCAAGTGCTCCAGCTCTTGTTTGACCTCCAACCCGCCATCATGAATCTGCGCACCGCGCTTCGTCCCGGCGGCACTCTTTTGCTTACCGTGCCCGGAATCTCTCAGACCGATCGCGGTGGCGCGCGGGAAACGTGGTGCTGGAGCTTTACGCGCTCTTCGCTTGTTAAGCTTTTCAGTACGCAGTTTAACTCGGACGAATTGGAAGTCGCGGCAAATGGTAATGTTTTTGCGGCAGTCGCCTTCCTTCATGGACTGGCGTTGGCCGAAGTTGACCGATCCAAACTTGACGTTTTTGATGAAGCATACCCAGTCATATTGACCTTGCGCGCGCGGAAGAGCACCTGACATGAGGCGGATTTATCGTGCGTTGTTAAATCCATTAGGGCGACGCACGCGGAAACTGCCGGTTATTCTCATGTATCACCGCGTCGCTTGTCTGCAATACGATCCGTGGGGACTTGCGGTTGACCCAGAACGATTTGATACCCAAATGCATTGGCTGGCGTCCGAGCGACTTGTCCTGCCACTGCACGATTTCGTTGATCGGCTTCGTGCCGGCAATCTTCCGGACAATAGCGCCGCGATCACTTTTGACGATGGTTATGTCGATAACTTCAAGAACGCGTTACCGGCGATTTGGCGTCATGGATTGTGCGCTACCGTTTTTGTGGTAGGGGGGGCAATCGGCCGAAGCGATGGCTTCTGGTGGGATGAACTTGCGGGGCTTATTCTGGAGAGCAGGTCGAAACTTGACGCCTCCGTAACAATAGGTAATCACACGATATCGCTCAATTGGCCGGCTAGAGCGGATTGTCCTGGGCCGGATCCGTCGTGGCGGGCGTGGCAGACGCCGTCCCGGGCGCGTGAGGCGGCGTATGTGGCGGCGTGGCAGGCACTACGGAACGCCTCAAGTGAGGCGCGTCTTGAGGGGATGCGTGGGTTACGAATGCTACTGCCGCCGGTCGACATGGATCGGCACCGCGCCATGAGCATTTGCGAGTTACATGAACTTACCACCGGAGCCGCTTTTACGCTGGGAGGGCACACGATGAGCCACTCAGCTTTACCTGCTTTAGCTGACGATACACTTCGGAAAGAGCTCGCCGACAGCCTGGCCGTATGCCGCGGCATGAGCCCGTCTGAACCAGTCGGCTTCGCTTACCCTTATGGCGACCTCGACGATCGCGTTTACGGCGAGGTCCGCGCTAGCGGTTTTGCCTGGGCCTGCACTACCCGATCGGACTTCGTCGATTGCAGAAAGTTTGATTTGTTTGCCCTCCCGCGATTGGCCGTTGGAGATTGGGAACCGCAACAGCTTGCGGCATTTCTCCAAACCGACGAAAACCGGGCCAATTGATAAACGAGGTCCACTCATATCATCGCGAGCATGACCTCAAATCGATTGGGCCGAGGCCAAAAAGACTGACCGCCTGAGCTTCCGTGACCTGCCGCCGTCAGCCAAACAATTGCTGCGGCGACAATCCGTGGCGCCGGGCAACGCCGGAAACCGAGCCGCCGCTGGTCTCGATCTCGGCGACCACCCGCGCCTTGTCCTCGTCGCTCCAAGTCCGCCGGCGTCCCGCACCGGTGAAAACCTCCCGCCGGCGAGCCGGCTCGGTGATAGCATTATCCACTGTGTCCATTCTAAGCCTAACGGTCAAAGCACAAGCCGCAAACTCGCGGATCAGGACATCAGCCGGAAGGTGATCCCAGAACAGCGCTTACGACAAAAAGGCAATCAGTTGCTTTTAATGTATCCCCCCGCGGTAGGCCGCCTTGTTGAATGACGGGCTTTCGACGCAGCATGTGGCTTTAAGGCTAGCCTTAAGGTCGGTAGATGCGGGTAGAAGTTCTGGGCGGGGTTGAGCGTCGCCGTCGCTGGTCTCGCGACGATAAGATGCGGATCATTGAGGAGACGCTGGCGCCTGGCGCGGTGGTGACGGAGATCGCGCGGCGGCACGGCATTGCGACGAGTTTGGTGTTCACATGGCGGCGGCGGGCCCGCCTGGCGACTGTTGCTTCGGCGGGACCGCGGCTTGTCCCAGTTCAGGTCACGGCGGCCTCGGGCGAAAGCGTCCGATCGATTGAAGCCGCAGCGACGATGCCAGCTCGGAAGCGACGCGGCCTGATCGAGATCGATCTCGGTGACGGCAAGCGCGTCAGCGTTGACGAGAATGTCGACGCCGAGGCGTTGGGCCGGGTCCTCGATGTTCTGAGCCGACGATGATCCCGATACCGAGCGGCGTCAGGGTCTGGATCGCCACCGGCCACACCGACATGCGCCGCGGCATGCAAGGCCTGGCTTTGACGGTTCAGGAGAGCCTTAAGCGCGATCCCCATGCCGGCGATCTCTATATCTTCCGCGGGCGTCGAGGCGATCTTGCCAAGATTCTTTGGCATGATGGCATCGGTTTGTCACTGTACGCCAACTACGTGCATTCATACTACACCTCCTTCAGCTCCAGTTGAGGGTTTTAGCACCATCGGCGTCTTGAGGGCGACGGCTCGATCGACAAGACGATTCCATCGACTGCATTGCTTGCGCGGCGGGTTCGACGCGGGAATCTCGTATAGGCAATAGTGCGCATTGTAGGCGTGCGTGATGACGAGCCCATGTTCGGCCCACCTGGCGAGAGTCGTTTCGTGGATGTTGAGGCGCGTCGCCGCTTCCCGTTTTGTCAGCATTCCGCGATCTCGCAGTCGATCATAGCGCGAGCGCAGACCGTAGCGATGGGCGAGATACGCGACCCGCAAGGCGGTGAAGCGAGCATCGTGGCGGCCGCGCCGCGCTGATCCTCCCGGGCAAAATCCTTGCTGGTTGAGGATTTCGGCGATCTCTGAATAGATGTGTTTGTCGAGTAGCTTGTCAACCAATTCGACGATACCGGGCTGCGTCTTGATCTGCTGCGCGGAAGATTTTGGGCTCATGGTGGTGAGCGTTTCGATTTTGCCGCCCTTGAATCGGACGTGAATCTTGGTGGTGCCTTCCGCCGGGATCTTGATGAGGGTTACATCCTCGATGATGTGGGCGAGCAGCCGTTTGCGTTCACGGTCCGGCGTGTCCGGATCAGCCCAAAGCTTACGGAAGTCTGCCGTCATCGCGACCAGCCGCTCGCGGACCGCTTCATCGAGGACGATCTGATCCTGCTCTCGTGCGCGCTCTCGTTCCTCGCGAGCTTTGGCCAACACGCGGAGCTTGTCGTTCCATTCGCCTTCGAGCGTGTCGGCGACGAGACGATTATTGGGGTCGACCAGCATGAAGCGGCGCTGGGCGAGATCCGCTTCGATCTGGGCGCGTTCGATCGCGCGACAGCGCAGCCGGTCTGCTTCTTCGTACCGGGCTTCGATCTCCCTGCGGATCTCGAGGGCCAACTCGACAGCGGCCGGCGTCATCTGCTCGGCAATCAGCATGCCGATGGCTTTATCGATTGGCGGCCCGGCGATCGACTGGCAGTTCGGCTCGCCGCGATAGCCGTTGGCGCGATCACAGACATACCAGGCTCCAGCCGTCCGCGTCGGGCGGCGTAGCGGATACGGAAATGCTTTCCGCATCGCCCGCATATTGCCCGTCCTTGCAGCAGCGCCGCCCTTCCCGCGGAGGCGATGCGCGCGCCACTTCGTATCCTCGACCGTTGGTCTTGAGGATTTTGAGATTCTCCTGAAATTGCTCCCAGCTGATGTAGCCCGGATGGGCATTCGGGATGCAGGCCAGCCAGTCATCGGGGTCGCGCTTCGCTGCAGGGTCTTCTTGCCGTCGATGGCTCGCCGATAGCGCCGCCGGCCGTACACGTAGGCGCCGGCGTAGCGTGGATTGTTCAGGACACGTATTGCCGTCGATGCGGTCAGCGGCCGAAAGACCGTTGTCTCGCTGTTGCGTAGACGCGAGGGAAACAGAAGGCCTTCCTTGCGAAAGGCCTTGACGGTCTGGCATGCGGAGCCCACGCGAGAGAACGTGTCGAAGAAGTGGACGATCGTTTCCCGGATCTGCGCGTCGGGATCGAGCGTCACGTTGCCGGCCTGGTCATAGATGAGGCCGGTGGCAAGGGCGCAGCGATACTCGCCGCGTCGTCACCTTGTTGAGGATCCCGCCGCGCAGCCTGGCTTTGAGCACGTGCAACTCGGCCTCGCTCATTGTGCCCTTGAGGCCGAGCAGGAGCCGGTCGTTGAAGCTTGCCGGATCGTAGACGCCATCCTCGTCGAGGATCAGAGTGTCGGCGAGCGCGCAGATCTCCAGCAAACGATGCCAGTCGGCGTTGTTCCTCGCCAGGCGGGAGACCTCCAGGCCCATGACGATGCCGGCATGGCCCATGCCGACGTCGCTGACCAGGCGCTGAAAGCCTTCGCGCCAGGCTGCCGACGCGCCGGACTCGCCCTGATCGTTGTCAATGACGATAATCTGCTCGTCGCGCCAGCCGAGGGCGATGGCGCGCCCACGAAGCGCATATTGCCGCTTCGTGCTCTCGACGTTCTCGATGACCTGCCGCATCGAGGACTGGCGAATGTACAGGTAGGCACCGCGTTCGAGGTGGTGAGGCTGGACTTTGAGGGACTCATTCATGGTGTTCTCCGCTCGTGGTGTGCTCATCGCCATTGCCGCGAGGATGTGAACGACAGCTGTGTGCTCGTTACGCGGCACTGGTGGAGTGAGCGACGATGCGTGAACTGGCTGTTGAACGGGGCCTTGCGGCGGCCAGCGCCTGCGCCCATCCCCACATGCCCCGGCGCAGAAAAAGCATGAGGCCACTGCGGGCCTTAGGCGGCAGCGCCTCGCCGAGAGCGGCCATCCGCAGCACCTCATACTGGGCCACAATGGCGGACGATAGGATCGAACACGCCGGCGTCGCGGCGTGTTCATCCGGCAGTTTTTTTTAATGCTCGCTCGATCGTCCTGGGATGGACCTCGATGTCGAGCTCGTCGCGGATCAACCTCGCCAGCTCCCGAGCGCGGACCGGCTCGCCCGGGACCAGCCGCGCCTGGAGGAAGGCGAGGACCTCGCCCTGGACCTTGTGGGGGCCGCGCGGGCCCGGCTTCTTTGGGACCAGTCCGGCAATCCCGCCGCATCGAAGTTCGCCTTGGCCTGGTAGTAGGTCGGCCTGGAAACGCCATACTCGTCGGAAGCCTCGGTCACCGACGCGTTGTCGACGGAGACGCGGCGCAGCATCTCGTACTTGACCTGCACGGTGTCGTGCGGATCGAAGAACTCGCTTCCCCGAAACTTTGGATCGTGCACCTTCTCGGGCGTCGGATTGAGCGTGCCCTCTTCGAGGAGGGCCTCCGGTCTTTGAGCGCTTGCTGTCGTGCTTTGCCGGCACCGTCGGCTCCGAGCGTGCGAAGAGGCATTAACGTAAATATATTTACGCCGCGAAATAGTGCCGTTGTCAAGGTTGCGGACAGCAATCGTAATGGGCGATAATAATCGGTGCATTCATAGCGCAATATTGAGCGTGCACCGCGAGAGACCTCTTGCGGCATTAATCGCCTTACATTTGCGGCATGATTGTCATTACACATTTTTTCGGCACGACCGCGAGAATAATCTGTCAGAAAGGCGCTTCACCAGGCTGGCCAGCTCCATCAGGTCGACCGCACGCAAGAGTGCCCGTCCATCGCCCATGATTACCTCTGGATCCGGGTCCCAAAGATCGGTCCATTGCGGAGGAACCGACCATACGGTTGCGCCGTCGCCCTGCAATAACAGGCGCTTGCCATACCGGTTATATCGTTTGCCGACGCAGGGGAGCTGCCGCCCGAACAATGGGTGGAATGGATGCGTGACCCGCACAAACTGCTGCGCTGCATCCGAAATGTCTGCATTCTCAGTTGAGGTACAAGCGCCTGGACCGCGGAAAGTTCATCTGGCCCTCGGCGTCGGATGGCGCGGTGTCGATCTCAGCGGCCCAGATGGCTTATATGCTGGAAGGGATCGACTGGAGAAATCCGCAATTGACATGGCGACCGCAGAGCGCCGGCTGAGCGAAATAAAATATGGGATCATGCGCATTTTGGGTCGCCACAAATCACTGAATTTGTGATTCTCTGGTTTGCATGGACACGCCTCGCGACGGTCTTGCTGACGACATAACCGCTCTGAAAGAGGCGTTGGCGAGCGAACGCGCCAAGGCTCTGGATATCGCAGCAGAACTTGCGGTCGCCCGTGCAAAGGCCTCGGAAGACAGTGCGCTGATTGCCCAGCAGAAGCTGCAGATCGCCAAGCTTGAGCGCCAGGTCTACGGGCAAAGGTCGGAACGCTCGTCTCGCCTGATCGACCAGTTAGCGCTTACGTTCGAAGAGCTGGAAGCCGAGCGCCACCGAAGACGAGCTTGCGGCCGAGAGAGCTGTCGCGAGGACGACGACTGTGCGCGGATTTACGCGCACTCGCCCTGAACGCAATACGTTCCCCGATCATCTACCCCGCGAGCGTGTGGTGATCGATCCGCCAACGGCGTGTGAATGCTGCGGCGGCAATCGCTTGCGCAAGCTCGGCGAAGACGTGACCCGGACGCTGGAATCGGTACCGCGCCTGTGGAAAGTGGTCGAGACGGTGCGGGAGAAGTTCAGCTGCCGCGACTGTGAGAAGATTAGCCAGGCACCGGCACCGTTCCATGCCGTTGCAAGAGGCTGGGCGGGTCCAAGCCTTTTGGCGATGATCATGTTCGAGAAGTTCGGCCAGCATCAGCCGCTGAACCGTCAGGCTGAACGCTATGCGTTGGAAGGCGTGCCGATCGCGCTGTCGACGATGGCCGACGCCGTGGGGTCGGTCTGCGCGTTGCTCGATCCGCTCCTTCGCCTTGTTGGAATCGCATGTCATGGCAGCCGAACGCCTCCATGGCGACGATACCACCGTGCCCGTGCTGGCCTTGGGCAAGTGCGATGTCGCTCGATGCTGGGTCTATGTGAAGGACGACCGCCCCTTTGGCGGCTCAGATCCGCCGGCGGCAATGTTCTATTACTCGCGCGATCGAAGGGGCGAGCATCCGCAGGCGCATCTGGCCAACTATAGCGGTATCCTCCAGGCCGATGCCTTCGGCGGATACACCAAGCTCTACGAGCCCCAGCGAAGTCCTGGGCCCATCAGGGAAGCGGCCTGTTGGGTCCATGCCCGGCGTCCATTCTTCGCCATGGCGGATCATGAGGAAAACGCGCGACGTAAGGCTGCTGGCAAGAAGGAGATCGCCCTCTCGCCGATTGCGATCGAGATCGTGCGCCGCATCGACGCGCTCTTCGCAACCGAGCGCACGATCAATGGCCAAAGCGCCGACCACCGAAAGGCTGTCCGCCAAGCGCAGAGCGCGCCGTTGGTTGCCGATCTGGAAGCCTATATGCGCCAGCAGTGCGCCAAGCTCTCCCGCGGTCACGATCTGGCAAAAGCCATGAACTACATGTTCAAGCGCTGGAGCTCCTTCACACGCTTCCTCGACGATGGCCGCGTCTGCCTCTCGAACAACGCTGCCGAACGAGCGCTGCGCGGCATCGCATTGGGCAGAAAGTCGTGGTTATTCTGCGGCTCCGACCGCGGAGGGCATCGCGCCGCCGCCATGTATAGTCTCATCGTCTCTGCCAAGATGAACGACGTCGACCCTCAGGCCTGGCTCGCCGATGTACTCGCTCGCATTGCCGCACACCCCGCTCATAGGCTTGATGAGCTGCTGCCCTGGAATTGGAAGACTGCGCAACAGCAAGGCCTTGCGGCACAGGCGGCTTGATGGGGCACGTCAACAAAGTCAGCCACGTGTTCACTCTCGGCCATGTCGCTGAGATGCTCGGTGAAGACGAGGAATGGCTGTTCGAGGTCGCCGAAGAAATGGACACCGAGGATGGCCAGCTATGGGTCGTCGGCGTCGGTGAAGACGGGGTGATGGCGTTCACCGATGATGGAATCGACACCCTCAAAAATCTGATCGCAATCCACAAAGCCGACCCCAGCATCATTCAAAAACGCCGCCAAACGCTCGCTGCGATGATGAAGCCGAAAACCGAAGAGTCCGACCAGATCTAACCATTAACTGGACAGATCAGCGCGCCTGCGGCCTACCGCGCATGGTTACCTTTTAATCGTGCTGAACGCGGACTTTGGACTGTCGTCCGAACGAAAAATACCGAAGCAATTTTCCCTGGTCGAAGGGTCGTTTGAGTTATCGTCTCTAATCTCGTACACGAAGAATGCTCCGATATAGGAAACGGACTTTATGTCCCTAATTACTTTCAAGAGAATGGTTTGCTGCGCTGCTTCGGTCATGTAGTCATTGCGAGTGAAAGGTTGCGCGTCCACAGCACTCGCATTTCCGGGACCGCAGGTGGGCACTCCCAGCTCGGTTATCCAAATCTTCTTTGCCGAATCCCCGTTGGCGACCATTGTCGCGCGTATCGTCGCGACATCGGGCCAACCGTTGCCGCTATTCGCAGTGTCAGGCGAGAAAGGATAGGTATAAGGATGCAACGATAGAATATCGAATCTTGCGCCATTGGCGTACATCGACGTGACGAAGGTCGTTGGCGCAATTTGGACACCGGTAATGTCACTCGCTCGGGAAAGCGCTCCGGCGATAACGACATCATTTGGAGCAACCGCCTTTATGGCAGCGTAGGCACGATTGAGCATGATGACATAATCGGTGGGGCTCGGGGACGGACTCCAAAATTGGTTCAAATTAGGCTCGTTCCAAATCTCCCAATATGTCACTTGAGGAAAGTGAGCGGCCGCAGCGGCGGCATAGTTTGCAAATGCAGTGGGGTCGGCCGGGGCACACTGATTGGGCGATCCAACGATGCACCCGGGATGGGCGTTCCATTGCGGAGAGTAATCGAGGATACCGAGCACTTGTAATCCTTGCGCCGATGCAGCGGCAACCCTTGTATCCAGGTCGCCCCAATTAAACGACTGTGAAGAAGTGGGCTGCACAGTGCTCATGCTAAAATCGGTGCGGACGAAACTTCCACCGGCAGCCTTGATTTCACGAAGTTCCGAAATAGCCAGGCTGTGACTTGCGTATCCGGTGACGGTTGATTCATGCTTCATGGCGGCTATACCACCAGAAGCTGATGGCACGCCGCTGCTGGAAGACATTTGAACGTTAGCGGCGGTGACAACGGTGGCAGTCAGTAATGTTAGTGTGACACTTATTATGTAAGTTGTCCGCTGCATGTTGGAAGCCGCTTTGCGCTGAACAGGCAATCGTTAATGATGTGAATGTTGTTGCCGATAGAGTTGTTAGCACGATCTCTGTTTGATTTGAGCCACTGCCAGTTAATTGCACGGTTAGTTAAGCTAATCCCCCTTGCGCTCGAACTCAACAGCCCTGAGCATCCGATCGTCGAATGACGGCGCGCTGGTTGTACAACGAGGTTTGAGAACGCCCACAGGACCGTTCTTCGCGAGGTTCTTTATCGGCATCATGCCTGGTTTGGTCGCCGAGTTTGCATTCACGGCGCCGTCGACAAGGCTGACCAAGTCGTCTTCCGCTGCGCGCTGGAAGAGTCGCAAGCAGACCGTTGGCTGGAAGTTCCAGCGTGGATGTTCGACCGGACGGCATGCCATGACGCCGGGCTACTGACAGCTCAGCCGTTTGTCAGCATCGAGGCACTTGCGGCGCTTTCTGTGCTTCTCGATCTGGCCTTGAAGGATCGAACGCCATCAGCTGCCCCGCTTTCTGGCGCATGCGGAGGCTCTCACGACCAGAATCGGGGAGCGTCTCATGTCAAGCCAGACGGCAATGCCAAGGAGCGGATACCGACCCAATCGACGACCGCGGCCGCAGCAGATGGATCTGTTCGGCGACGGGCTGTCGAACAGCGCTATCGGCGCGCCGGCATGGGCGGAGCTGCCGGCGGAAGCGCGGGCAGCTCTGACGAGCCTGATGACGCGGTTGATCCTCGACCATGCTGCGACGACAGCGACGCCGCGCGCGAAGGAGGTTGATCATGATCTCTGACAAGGTCAGGCCTCATCATCTGGAGCGCAAGCGATTCTTTACGTGCGCCAATCCTCAGCCCATCAAGTATTGCACAATCGCGAGAGCAGCGCGCTGCAATACGGCATGCGGGACCGGCTGACGGCGCTCGGCTGGTCAGAGATCGAAGTGATCGATGATGATCTCGGTCGTTCGGCCGCCGGCGGGGTACAACGCGCTGGCTTTGAGCGGATGGTAGCGGAGGTTTGCCTCGGTAAGGTTGGCGCGGTTTGCGCCCGCGAGGTCTCGCGCTTCGCTCGCAACAGCCGGGATTGGCAGCAACTCATCGAGATGTGCCGCGTGGTCGACACCGTTCTGGTCGATCAGGAGACCATCTATGCGCCAAGGCACGGCAACGACCGCCTGCTGCTCGGGCTCAAGGGCAGCCTCAACGAGTACGAGCTGGATCTGTTGCGCCAGCGCTCGCTTTCGGCGCGCTACGAGAAGGCGCGCCGGGGTGAGTTGGTTGTGACAGCGCCGGTCGGCTTCGTGAAGGCCGGCGACCGTTATGAGAAAGATCCGGATCGGCGTGTCCAGGAAGCGATCAAGCTGGTGTTCGACAAGGTCGAGGAACTGGGCAGCGCCCGACAGGCGCTCTGCTGGCTCCACGAGTACAACCTCGATGTGCCGGTGAAGCAGTCCAACGGCGACACCGCCTGGCGGCGACCGAGTTACTCCACCATCCACCGGATCATTGAGAACCCGGTCTACGGCGGCGCCTATGCCTATGGTAAGACGGTTGCGGCGGCGGGATACACCGCCGAGGGCGTGAGCGTGAAGATCCGCCGCAAGAAGCGGAACGAATGGTTGACGTTGAAGCCCAATACCCACGACGGGTATGTGAGCTGGGAGAGGTTCGAGGCGATTCGCGCCATGGTCAGCAGCAACGTTGCCACCGGTCGACATCACGGCGCGCCCAAGCATGGAGACACGCTGCTGGCCGGTCTGATCCGGTGCAAGCGCTGTGGTCGCAAGCTCACAGTCCGGTACACCGGCATGAAGCACCATATCCCGCGCTACAGCTGCAGCCGCGCCTGGATGGACGATGGCGGCCCTCTCTGCATCGCCTTCGGAGGATTACGCGTCGATGATGCAATCGAGGAAGCACTGCTTGGCGTTGTCGGCCCAGGCGCTATTGCCGCTGCAACCGCTGCTGCCAAGGAGGCCGAAGAACGGCAGGATCAGGTGCGCGATGCTCTCAGTCGCGATCTGGAAGCGGCACGCTATGCCGCCGACCGGGCCTTCCGGCAATACGATGCCGCCGACCCCGCGAACCGGTTGGTGGCGAGTGAACTTGAAGCGCGCTGGAACCGGGCGCTCGCTCACGCGGCGGAGGTCGAGAGCAAGATCGCCACGCATGACGCGGCAACGCCCACAGCCATTGCTGATCCAGCTTCGCTCGGCGTTCTCGCCTCGAACCTCAAAACGGTCTGGGATGCGCCGACGACGGATGCTCGCCTCAAGAAGCGCATTGTACGTACCCTCGTCCATGAGGTCGTGGCCGATATCGACGACGCGGCCTCCGAGATCGTTCTCATCGTCCACTGGGTGGGTGGCGCTCACTGCGAGCTGCGCTTACCCAAGCGCCGGCGCGGACAGCGCAACAGAACGTCCGCCGATATTATCCAAGCCGTGCGTCAACTGGTGCTGATCGCCAGCGACGATCTGATTGCCAGCCTCCTCAACCGCAGCGGTCTCAAGACAGGCAACGGCAATCGCTGGACCCGCGAGCGCGTCACATCGCTACGCTCCTATCACCAGATCCCGGTATTCAAGCCCACCGATGACGGGATCGAACCCTGGCTCAACCTTGGCAACGCCGCAAAGCTCCTCAAGATCGCGCCCAAGACGCTCCGCCTGGCCGCTGAAGCCGGCGAGATCGAAGCCTTCCATCCGCTATCGGACGGTCCGTGGATCTTCGCCCGCGCCTCGCTGATAACACCTGCTGCTCGATCTATCGCCGAACGAGCGCGACAGAACCCGAGATCCCCCGCGGGATCGCATCCCGATCAGCAAAGTCTCTTTTCTTCAACAACATAGACAGATGGGTGTTCTGATGCGCGGTTGTAGGACCACTCGATGTAGTTTAACACATCTGCCTTGGCTTCGTTCCGTGCGATAGGTTTTACCGGAGGTGCGCTCGGTTGAGCAACGAGAAGAAGCTCTCCATTGCCGCGTTGTCCCAGACGTTGCCGGATCGGCTCATGCTGCGAACAATGCTGCTATCGGCCACCGCTCGGTGGTGCCCTGGCGCCCTGGTCCGAGTGATGCAAGAGAGCATCCGGCTCGCCGCGCCGCCAGACTCATCAACCGGGCGTCCGCAACCAGTTGAGCGGTCATGCCGGCACTCGTCGACCAGCGAACCACCCGGCGCGTGAACAGGTCGACCACAGCGGCCAACACAGAGCCAACCCTCGGTCGTCGATATGCAGGTGAGTCCGGCGATCCACTTCTGGTTCGCCCGCTCGGCTTCGAACTGTCGGCCCAGCAGGTTGGCGACGATTCGAGCGCGCGAATGGCTCTATTCAAGCCGGCCAATGAAGCTCCGGCAGCTGATTGCGGCTCATGCGCTCGGAAGTGTCGCGGTTAACCTTTCGTTAACCAAGTCGTTGCAGTCTCAGGCAAATGCGATGGCACCGGAGAATAGAGCCGGCAGTCGCAAGAAGAAGCCGACGGTGTAACGCCCGCCGGCTTCTTCTCAAGATGCCTTTAAGCAGTGTTTTCACCTGTGGGGCATATTTGCAAATGCCAAAACCGATAAAACACGTCGTGCGAGAAATTCGGCGGACGCGCCATCTATCGGCGTGGATAAAGGAGCAGGATCGTATAATCGCCGAGTGCCAAGTGATGGACATGTCAAAGAACGGAGCGAAAATCGTTGCAGCCACGTCTTCAGTTGTTCCCAATTGTTTTCAGCTTTCCTTTTTTCAAGGGGACCAGCCCCGAACCTGCGAAGTGATTTGGCGGCACGCAAACGTTTTTGGTGTGAGGTTTGCTAGGTGAGGTCTTCGCCGAAACTGGGCGTGCGGTCTCGCCGCGGGCTCGGAGCCAATGGAATGGGTCGACTGCCACATGGCCGACGCACCTGGCGAGCGGGTGATCGGAATTCCTGAGGTTCTTTCGTCTATCGTAATGAAGCTGCTCGCAAAGACCGCAGAGGAGCGTTATCGAACTGCCGCTGCTGTTGAGGCTGACCTCCGTCGTTGTCTGGACGAGTGGCAGTCGCAGGGTCGCATCGATCCATTCCCAGTGGGCGCGCACGACGCCACGGACCGATTGCTAATCGCGGAAGAACTCTACGGGCGAGAGCGCGAGATCGACTTCCTGCTCGCGAGCGTTGATCGTGTCGTAACGCAAGGTACGCCAGAGTTTGTGCTTGTGGCCGGCTATTCCGGTGGTCAATGAGCTGCACAAAGTGCTGTACCGCAGCGCGGGCTTTTCGCGGCAGGGAAGTTCGATCAATAGTAACCGGCATGAGCATCCACGTAGGCAGTAGTCAGCCGGCGCGGGGATAGCGGATCGGCATCCAGTACTGACGCATGGCCTCTACGGCCGCCGGTATATCGTTGTGGGGGTTGCGCAGGAATTGCTCGGTCTGGCGGGCCTTGCTTGTCGGTCCGAGCAGCGGACGGCCCTGATCGTCCTCACAATGCATCAGGATGGGCAGAAGCAGTCCGTGATTGACGTTGCGGGTGTCGAGCAGAGGCGCCCAAGCCGATATTCTCGGTCGCATCGCGGCGTGGAATCCCAGGCACCAGGGACGTACATCGACGTCGCCGTTCGGCTTGCGCTGATGGATCGGTTCGAACCGATCCGGGTTGGTGGAGAGGGTTTTGCTGATGGCGTTGTGGTGCTGCACGACGGCGGAGATCGCCGCGAACTCGGCCGTGCGGCCGTGGTTGAAGGCGTCGGCGTCGATGGCGAGCAGCGGACAGATCCAATCGAGCGGGCTGATCGATACCGGCCCGGCCACGATCGCGGCAATGTAGCCGTCCAGCACCGGCATGCTGGTGGCGACGGGACGCCGCTCGGTTCGGTCCTGCAGCCATCGCTCGAGTTGCACGAGCGACATGGCGGCGACCGCCATCGACGACGATGCTTGATCGCGACGCCGGCTCATGCGGCCACCTGCGCGATGCGCGCGTGGGCCGCCTTCCAGTTCCAGGCCAGCAGTTCGTGCAACTGATGGCTCCTGGTTCGTCCGGAGACGATGCGCTCGAGCACGTCGGCGAGGTAGGTCTGCGGATCGAGATCATGGCGCTTTGCGGTGTTAACGAGCGATGCCAGGATCGCCCAGCTCTCGGCGCCGCCTTCGCTGCCGCTGAACAATGAGTTCCGGCGGCCCATTGCAATCGGGCGCATTGAACGCTCCACCGTATTGGAGTCGACCTCGATCCGCCCGTCGCTGAGGAACAGCGTCAGTCCATCCCAGTGATTGAGCGCATAGTTGATGGCCTCCGTCAGCTTCGACTGGGAGAATAGCTGGCCGACCATTGCCGTCAGCCGCGTCCTGAGCGTCTCCATCAACGGCGCGGTCCTGGTGCGACGGGCGGCAAGCCGCTGTTCGGCGCTGCTGCCGCGGATCTCAGCCTCGATGGCGTAGACCGCCTGCAGGCGTTCGATCACCTCGCGAGCGAATGGCGACCGCATCGTCTTGTACACCTCGACGAATTTGCGTCGGGCATGGGCGAGACAAAAAGCGAGCTGGATCGCGCCGCCTTGATCGCGGGCGAGCGCCTTGTAAGCGGCATAACCATCCACCTGTAGAATGCCGGAAAAGCCGGTCAATTGTCCGGCGATCTCCTCAGTGCCGCGGCCGTTGGCAAACACGTAGGCCACCGCCGGCGGCGACGGGCCGCCCCATGGGCGATCATCCATCGCATGCGCCCAGAACTGGCAGATACGGGTGCGATGTCGCCCGGGATCGAGCACCGGCATCGGCGTCTCATCGCAGAACAGCCGCGGTGAGGCCTGTATCGTCCGCAGTTGCAGCTCATAGAGGCTCTTGAGCCACCAGGCGGCACGCTTCACCCAGCCGGCCAGTGTCGCGCGGTCGAGATGAAGACCCTGACCGGCCAGAATTTGCACCTGCCGATACAGCGGCAGATACCAGGCAAACTTCGACACCACCACGTGGGTCACCAGCGCCGTCGAGGCCATGCCGCTCTCGATTAGTCGCGGCAGCACCTTCGCCTGCACCACGCCGTCGGTGCAGCCGCGGCAGGCATACTTGGGACGGATCGTGCGCAGCACCCGCAGGATAGCCGGGATCACGTCCAGCACCTCGCTGACGTCCTCGCCGATCTTGTGCAGGCGGCCGTCGCAACACGGGCACGCTGTCGCGTCCGGCTCCAGCACCTGCTCGCAGCGCGGCAAGTGCTTGGGCAGCGCGCCGATGTTGCGCCTCGCCTTCTTGCGCGGTTTACCAGCCGGCTTGATCGCAGCCGCATCGTCGTTGGCCGGCGCAGGTGGTGTGACGCCGGTCTCCAGATCGTCCAGCTCGAGCGCGAGCTGCTCGGCGACAATTACCGCAAGCCGCTCAGAGCGCTTCCCGAAGATCATCTCCTTGAGCGTCTGCATCGCCACGCGCAACTTCTCGTTCTCGGCGTCAAGCGCGAGCACCATCTCGGTCAGAGCCGCTGCATCGGTCGGGAGAGCGTCGGGACGAATCGCCATGATCAAAAAGATACATCCGTGCGCTACAGGCTCCAGCGAAATCCTTCAGCCGACAACGGCCGGCAGCTTCACAGGCTTGGGTGAAACACGCGTCCACTCCAGCCCGTCGAGCAGCATCGCGAGCTGCGTCGCAGTTAGATGCACCACTCCGTCGTGGATCGGCGGCCAGGTGAAGCGTCCCTGGTGCAGCCACTTCGTCACCAGCACCATGCCGCTGCCATCCCACGCCAGAAGCTTCACTCTGTCCATGCGCTTGCTGCGGAACACGAAGACGTCGCCGCAATACGGGTTCGCACGCAACGCTTCGCTCACCAGCGCCGACAGCGTGTGCAACGATTTGCGGAAGTCGACCGGCTGTGCCGCCAGCACCACCTTGAGGTCAGACCGTAGTGCAATCACCGGATGCCCCGAAGCGCCGACAGCACCGTCGAAAGCGTCGCCAGCTCCACTCCCGGCTCGACCCGGATGCGCGCCCCACTCACCTCGATCTCGATCATTCCGCCAAGCTTGCCTGGGGGCGATGCCGTCTGCGGCGGCGCCGTATGCGCCGGCGCCAGGCAAGCCGGCTCGCCCGCCGTCGCCGGACCGCCCTCGCAGGCGATCCGAACCGGCACGAAGCCTGGCGCCTGAACGCCTGCTGCCGCCGCGAACTTGTGCCGCCACACCGTGAGCAGCCCGCGGACAACGCCATTGCGCCGAGCGACCTCGGAAATATTGGCGCCTTCCTCGAAGCTCTCCGCTACGATCCGTGCCTTCTCTTCCGCCGTCCACTGCCGCCGTCGGCGCTCTCCGGTGATCAACTCGATACGACGATACGAACCGCTTTCCTGCCTGGCATCATGCATGGCATCTGCCATCGATTCACTCCCAACGATCAGCTCATGCCAAGCTGTATCGCAGACCAAGCTCCCCACCGCGAGGTGGGGGCCTCATGCCGGTTACGATCAATACAAGCGCGAGACGCTGCAACATATAGTCGGAATCCACCTGGCGTTTTGATCCGCGCATCCACCTCGACTTCGCCGCGCTTTTCGCGCCATAGGCGGAGCAGGGCGGCCTCGTCGTCGCTCATAATCGTGCGGGCATCCGATCCGCTGACGAAATTTCGTCTACTCAGTGAATCGGCTAGTACTTGATGGTGCATCCGCATCGTGTCGCGCCACTGAAATCGCATGCCCCTGTGGCGGCGAAGCTGGCGCCGCTAATTCAAGGTATCCACTTTGCAACGGATAAGCATGGAAATAGCCGTTTGAATGGCCGCCATGCCGTCGGCAGCCGCCGCGTCAGCCGAAATTAAGGGGAGGTGGCGGCTAGCTAGCTTCGTCGAAGCCAGATCATCGTCGATAGCTTCTATGATGAAGGTGAGGGTCGTCGTCATCGAGGGAGGGCACCAAATGCGAAATACCGGTTCGAACGGTGATGGCGGGCAGCGGAACTGATCGAAAGCAAATTCGCCGATCGCGATGCGAGCGACCGTGGGGAGACGCTCTTTTGGTCGTCTGGTTCGCGCATCAGATCGTGTACCCTTCGGAGATCGTCGACGGCGTAATTCATCACAAATTCGCCGGCCTTCAATCGCTCGATGAACATGCCGACCATTGCTATGCTCAGCTTGGCTCTCTTTTTTCCATCGCGGCTGATCTTCCGGTCCAAGCGTTCAAGACGAGCGATCTCCCGTACCTCCGTGACAGTGCAATCAAGCATCCCTGCCAGTTCTTCGTACGTCATCCATATCTGAGGCATGGTCATCCCTTGGAGATTGCAATGAATCATCCATTAATGGAAAGCCGCGACAACCACTTCTGGCACTGATGTGTTTAAGCCTAGGTTAGTAGGGAGTTTGCGACCTACGAAGGAGCATCGTGTGCTGAATAATCGATGAACAGCTACAAGAAAAGCCTTCGCACGGCGGTAAGCAGCTTTAAGCGATATTGTCAGCTAGCGAGGCAAATAATTTTTCAGGGTCTTGAGTTGTGCGGGATCCACTCCGGTCGGGAATGGCCGTGGCTCAGCAAGATACATATAGTTGTCTGGCCACCACGGTCCGTTAGCCCAATAAGTCAGCCCGATGTAGCCGCCGGAGTTGTTTGAGGCGGCCGCGGACATCCAGTGATCAAGAAGAGCCGTTGCTTCTGTCGTGCAGTCGGCATTGGCGGCCCAGCCAACTTCTCCGAGGATGCCTTGGAAATGGTAGGTCTTTAGCCAGTCCGTAAACGGTTTGAGCCGCGTCGCGCCAGACCCGGTCATACAGGTCGGTGACGTACCGGAACCATCGCGGTCGAGATATTGATGTGCTTCGAAAGCAAAATTGCCGCCGGGGTCGTAGGCTTTGGGCATCTCTTTCGCGTTGCCGCTTGTCGCCCACGTCCAGGCGCCTTCCCAAGCGGTTCCCTGGAAGATGACTTTGTTGGTTGCACCAGTTGCACGGATTGCTGCAGCGATGGCGTTGCTGGTCTTGACCCATTCCAGCGCGGTCTGCTTGTTCGGTTCGTTCATCAGATCAAACCAGACGTGGGAATTGCCTTTATAGCGATTGGCGATCTGGGCCCAAAGATTGGCAACGCGTGCGTTGGAAACGTTAATGGCACCCGCCAGGCCCTGGCCAGCGGCGGAATCATCGAGGTAGTAGCTGCCATAATTGTGCATGTCCAAGAGGCAAATGATGCGACGGACGGCACATTCGCTTAAGACCGGATCGAGTTGCCGGATGGCTGCCTCGTTTAGCATGACTCCCGACGCGGCTTGAATATTTTGAAAGACGAACGGAACGCGGATGATGCCGAAGCCCTGTGCCGCGACCCAGGCGACGCGGTCCCTGCCGGGGTAGGCATACTTGAAATTATAATTGCCGACCCCAAACTCGCCGGAAGCCTCGTTAACCCCGAGCAAGGGTTTCATGGGCGACATTGGAAGGGAGCCAAGTCGGACGCCGGCCCGCGCCACGTCAATCTGACCAATCTGATTATTGCTGATATCAAGGATGTAGTCCTTGTTGGAGCCGACGGCTCCGGCCTTCATTGCGAAAGTAAACGGAAAAACGGTCTTCGGGCCAAAAGTCAAAACGCCGGTTTGCGCGTCGTAGGTAACATCGGCATTCAGAGCAGCGGCGATGGATGCATTGAGTCCCTTTGTGAAGTCCGCATCACCGGCCGTGCTCGCGCTATCGATGCTGATTTTGAGCGTGGCGGGTGAAGTCAGAACGTAATTGGTCTTGTCGATTTCAAATATAACCGTGCCACCCGTGCCGATGCTGGGAATGGAGCGCAGCAGTGACCAGCGTGCATCAGATGAAGTCTGACGTGCTGCTTCGGGCGAGCCAGCGAGACGCGGGTAGGTAATCCACTTGGAGTTTATCGTATGACCGTTCTCGACTGGTGCCGCATTGGATGGCGCAGTTGACAGCAGCCAATCGGTTTGGAGCTGAGTGCCTGGTGCCCACGGTGCATCGTCAACATTGCCGGGAATAGCTTGCTGCGTGACGGTCTGGGTGATCGGGATCGTATAAGTGCCCGTCGCTAAAGTAATTTCCATTTGCTGAGCGTTGACTTCCGTATAGGTGATGTCGGGGACAGTGGCCACCGCCGCCTTCACTGCGGCGCTGAAGTTTGTCGTGAAGTAGCTCGCGCCGTGATTGCTGTTTTGAATCCGGATCCTTTGTCCGGCTACAGCATTGTATACATCGAGCACATTGACGATGGTGTCGCCCTGATTCAGGATTGGGGTCGGCCATGTGGAGGTAAGTCGCACGCCATTAGGGCGCGCAGCTGCATCCGCAACCAGTATCGGTGCTGCCGCATCAGGTTTCGAAGGATTGCCCGTTGCCCATACCGCTTCGATGGCCGAGTGATCAGCGGCAAAAGCGCCGATGAGCAAGATAAAACAAAGCGCGACTCTGCAAGACATGGCGGCCTCGACGATTGGCGATCGTTTACATCGGCTGACCGAAGCACCCGAAGGCTAGCTTACAGCAAGCGAGCGCTCCACGATCAAACGGGGTGCCTTTCCGATGATAAACGTTGTCGTCAACATATCTGCACCTTACGGGGATATTGCGGCGACATATCGAAACCGGTGCAGTATGGTGGTGATCTTCCGAGCGATCGTTGCGTTGATCACGTCCTTCGTGCGCAGCTGTGCCGTCTTGTTCCTGCTTCAAAGGGTCAAACAAACAAAGGCATCCAGGCGGATCGGTCCGCAAGCCGCGGCAGCCGAAACCCGTGCTCGCCACAGGCCATCGGCCGCGCTTCGAGATCAACTGGTGCAGAAGCAGGTCGTTCTAGCGCTTCTGAACGCCGTAACGCCTTGCGTCATGGGCTGGCAATTCCGGCCTCCGCTGATCCGCCCTCAGTGACGACATCAGTGCACTTGCGCGGATCATTGCCCGTGCCAGCGGAAAGCATGATGTCACCGAATTCGCGCGCATCGCGTTTTTTGGCAGAACGAAGCCAAAAAGCAACAGCAAATTCAATAGGAAGCGTGCTTGGCAACGTGCGCGCCCAGTCCAAGCAGCTAACTGCAAATGGGACGCGGGGACGCAAATTGCGCCCGGTGGCGCGAGAGCAGACTCACGAACATTGGGAGGAGTTCGGTCACACGCCTTGCGCGCTTCGCGCGGATTTGACAGGTGGTTTATGTCGCGGCCGGCGATATCGAACGCTGCGACGGTTGGAAGCCTGGACTATTACGAGCGATCGCCCACGCCGGGCACTGGCGCGTTGCGAACAAACTTCGAGATTAAAGGAACTAGTGCTGACGAAAATTTGTCAGGACGAAACCTCAACTGAGCGAGCAGAGGGTTTTCGAACCGGGAGATTCCTTCAAGATCATTTTCAAGCGGGTCCATGATCCGTCCCGCCGTCTGACGCCCCACCAAGACGGGGCAGATTTCGCAAGGCACGCCAGACCTCACCCATGCGGATGGTCTCGAAGGTCAGGAGAGGAGGCTTTGTTGCTTCTCGGTCGTGATTGGAGCTGCGATATCGATCGCGTCGACGGACCCAATCGCAAGCGTAGTATCCGCAGCCCATGCCGGCGATAAAGACTGGCAAAAAGATCAGAATGTCCATGGCAGCAATTCATCAATCTCGAAGAGGGCGCAGAACAGACTCGCAAATCGTTTCAGGCAACCGGGGATATCGTATTCACATGGCCTAGCCATAAACTCAGCCAGTCAGGTTTTGCAATTGGGAGGGTTAGCCCCCCAGTATCAACCCTAACCGGAAGGAAGGCGAGAACGGGGCAGGGCTGCGGCTTTCGCGCGATTATCCGAACTCCCGGCGCCGCTACCAAGGGCAACGCTGACCAGCGGGCTTTCCTGATCGGAGGAAGATATCTTCTTCAGCGATCGGAATCAAAGGCACTTCCTAACCGTGAGCAAATTGTGCAGAATAGCTGGCAAGTATCGATCTCGGAGGAGTGAGATGCAAAATTTGAAGCGGGTGTTAGCTGCGGTCGGGGTCGTTGGTGTGGGCATTGTCGCAACGACGAACTTGGCTGGAGCACAGGATTACATCTTAACCGCACCCGTTTGCGTTGCTCCTCCTGCTCCGTGGCCGCGATGGTATTACAGATACGATGTCAACTACCTCGTCCCAAACTGGGAGCCGTTCTTCAGTCGTCATGTCTACAAATATGGTCCGATCGTCGTTTGCCCGGCAATTGCGACGCGCCCGGTTATTTCATCAAGGTACTAACCTCCGGCGTTAAGCCGTAGGCCGGGCTTTATTTTCGCGGCGTTGGCGATTCCGTCGCGCTGGCTCGCGCAAGCGCCGCGCTGCCGATCTGGTTGATGCCATCGTATCAAACGTCTCGGTATGGGCGCTCCCCCTGAGATTTGAACATTTCAGGCAAGAACTGCGAACAATGGCTCGCATCGCTTGGTTGGACGCTGCGCGGGAGCGGCGAAGCGGGCTGAATTGAAGCGCGGCGACATCGTGCTCGACGAGGCCGGCGCGGGAGTGGGGATAACGGTGCAAATTGCTGCGTAAGTGTCGATAAGTTCGCAAGCGAGAAACCTGTGGCTTGCGTTTATTGCATTGCTGCCCAGCTGCCAAAGACCCATCTAGCGCGGAATGCGACATCTGAAAGCCATGAACGGATGCTTTACTTCTTCACGCCGAATGATGCGTGAGCTGTTGCGGACGGCTACGGTTGTAGCGCGTCGCCGAGAAGCGCACTTTTTGGGGTGGGGCATTTTGTCGACCGAGGACGCCATTAAACCGAGTGCGGCGGAGCACTGCCCGTACTGCGTGCGGCCGCTCCAGATCGCTGCGGTAACGTTCAGATTTTTCAGGCCGGCGCACGCGCTGTTTGTCTGCGGAGAATGTGGTTTAGCTCTAACCCAAAGTACCCAAGAACCGCACGTTCAAGGTAGCATGATCCGGTGGCGGATCAGGAGGCTCTCGTAGGCCGAAGGGCTCCCGCCGGCGGACCAGCAGCCAGACTTCATTTCACTGCCGCGTCGCCGATGCGTCGGAGAAGTTTTGGAAAATCCGCGCGCGCGATGATCTTGGTCACGTCGGGCGCCGACAGGATGTTTTGCTCGAACGCCGGTTGATCGCCGGTAGCAACATCGTACAGGTGATGTTGGCTGATCGGTTTTGCCGAAAACTCACGGATACATTCGTAAAGGGTACCTGAAAAAATCTCGTGGGCCGCACCATCAGCGGGACGAATCCGTTCGCCCATCATTGAAGGCCATTTTCTCAATGCGGAGGGAGCGTCATATCGAATGGGAAGATCGGGATTGATCATGTCGTCCTTGGTGGGCAGGGCCATGGTGCAGGCAGCGCCAACCTGGGCGAAGGTTGAACGGCGCGTGCAATTCAAAGCCGGCCTTGTACGCGAATGGCGTTGATCGACCGCCGCGAGCCACACGATGCCCAGCCGACCAGTTCCGAGACGAAGCTCGCGTGCGAGTTTTGAGAGCATCGGATGCAGGCACGGTTCGATCGATTGAAATTTGTGGCCTCTCCTTGATGAGCTTGCGGATCGCTTCGCGTGTGGCTTGTTTCAGCATCAAGCGCTCCGCAACGCTGCCGGTTGGTCTTGGATCAAATCCAGTTCGCGTTGAAGCTCGGCGGCAAGCGCTAAAAACCTGTCCCGCCCTTCCTGACTGAACATCGCCGCCGCAAAGCGTTCGGCGCGGGCAATTCGGTTAAGCAAAGAGACGACGTGAGGCGGGAGTTCGGTATAATCCATTCGAAGAAGTAACCCCCACCACCGCAATGGCCCCACCGGGAACCGAGCTAAGGCCGTCGCCGTCAAGTCCGTCATAAGCCGCCGAACTATCTGCAACGAATTGGACATCAGCGCGGCGGTGGCGAGGCGGCAGATTGGCGGCGGCGCTGAGGTGTCGGTTGGGCGGGTGCCTTGCACGTCGTTCAACGTGACGCTTGAGCGGCGAATGGCGAACTCTAATCTATCGCCCTCCCGCACAGGCATCGGGCATACGATCGTGCGCCCATCTCGATTGGGCCCGTTGATGACCGCCCATCCGGCACGTCGTACGATTTGCCGTCGATGCGCACGCGGTAATGGCCATCATGGCTTTTCCAATCGGCGTCGACTACCGCGGTGCCGCCGGCAGCGGAACAACACCGGCCGTTTCTGCTCTTGAAGCTATCGAACCATAATTGATCGTTCTCCACGGCCCAGGGAGGGATTGCCCCGATGGGCCATTCGGAATACCAATGGTCGCCTCTAATGAGACGACCTGGATCGGAACTCAGCGGCCACCAAAGTAATCTAGAGGGAAGATGACTTCATTCCGCCGTGGCCGGAGGAGCTAACATGGCTACACGTCAACCTTTGAAGCTAACCATTGCACTGTTCGTTGCACTATTGCCAATCAGTGTTGCGGTCGCGGGAGGCAGGGGTGGCGGTCCGCAAGGCGGAGTCAGCTCATCACTTAGCGGGGCCAGCGGTTACGGCGCAGCGGTCGGTGGCGGGGCGCCAGCCGGAGCAGTCGGCGGGGGACCGCCGGCAGGCTTGATCGGAGGCGGGCTTGCCCCGACAAACACAAACCCGACCTCCATCTCCGGCGCGGGTGCCGTGAGCCCTGCACTAGGCGCCGTGCCAGGTGCTTACACGGGAGTTCCTGCGGCTCCCTCCGATATCTCTGCCGGCGGCCTACCTCCCGGCAGCGTCGATAGCACATCGCCCCCTGCGACTGGGCAATCGCAGCCCGCTGTGGCACCGAAATCAGTTGAGGGGATCGCTGAAGGACCGCCGCCATCCGAGTTTGGCTTGGCGGTACCGGCTGCGGATGGCTTTTCTACCCGGATCGTTGCCCCGCGTCCCTGTGGACTTGCCGCGCATGAGACGGACGGAACCACGACGTGCATCGGATTATCAAAGCGGTAGGGTCTTTGGCGGGTTCGCACCTAGCGTCGTGCAGACCGGAAAACGGAGTAGCGGCCGATCCGGTCGCGACTCCTACACCGCCGAGCCAATCCGGCAATTCGGCTTCAAAGACGACAGCGACTTTCATCGCATCAAGTTGAATGCCCTGCGCGCCGGCCGAAACTGGCGTGCTGCGGTGCACTATTGGGAACGGCGGCGACAGGCCGCTGATGTTGTCGGGGCCATCGAATTGAGTACTCCTTAGTCTCTCCCGGCTCCCCCCGTTGATACTCTATCCTGCGCCATCTTAGACTGTGCTTTCGTGCTCTTTGGGGGGTACCAGTTGCGCATTGGACATTACAGTTGCGGGTGGCCTTATAGCGCTAGGGTTAGCCGTAGCCGGGCTGTGTTAACGGTTCGAAATCGTCCGGGAAGCCGGGATGAACCAATTTCAGAAAATACCACCGCCTAAAGAAGCGCCGGGGCAACCGTCCGCCAAGGCTCTTGGTCTCCACAGCGGAGTCAGGGTGGAAAAGCGTTGGGGCGCCCCCTGGTGGCGCTGTGCCAACTGTAACAGGATGCAGCCGGAAGATCGGCTCATTTGCTGGGTAGCTGATGGCACACGAATAGGCGACCCAGAATTGGCAATAATCGAGAATGAATGGGTGAACGCTTATAATGGCACACGCTCCGCGTGGTGCTTACGCTGCGCTCAGCGGTTGTGCGGCGCTGCGCCATGGTGGAAATTCTGGTGAGACCGCTGCTGGGGTTCGAACTGCTGTCTGTGTCTTGATGTCCACTAACGTCGAGGAGCGCCGTGGCGCTCTCTTCGCCAGCGCGATCGTCGAGGGCATTGGCAAATTTGTCGCGTGATATCGCAGTTATCGCGACCTGTGATCGTGCCGGCTTCCCAGCGCGGTCGTAATGCTCTCGGGGTTCTTGATGCGCTCGATCAACAGGTCGATGCGGTCATTGCCCCAGAACAACTCGCCGTTCAACACCATGGTCGGCACGCCGAACACACCGAGCGCCTCGGCTTCGTCGATGATGCGATCATGCTCCCGGCGCGCCGGTCCCTGCACATAGGCGTCGAAATCGCCGGCGGATCCGCCGATGGCGGCAATCACGCCTGAAATATCCGATAGTTCGTCGATTTCCAGGTCGTGGCTCCAGAAGCGTCTGAACACCGTGTCATGGTAGGGCCGGAACAGCCCGTGCCGCTGTGCGAACAGCATGCCGGCGCTGGAATAGAACGCATCGTAGATGCGCCGTGGCCCCTTCATGATGAGCCCTTGCGCATTGGCATAGCGCCGTGCGTCCATATAGGCGTAACGTACCTTGCGCCAGAAATGCGGCGTGCGATCTTCCACCGTGCCCATGAATTCGGCGATGCGCAGCGTGTAGGGCAGCCATTCGAGTTCGACGCCGTGGTTTTCTTCCAGTTCGAAAAGCCGCTTGTTGGCGACGAAGGCATACGGGCTCTTGTAGTCGGTATAGACGCGTACGCGCGGCTTTTGCATCGCAGCTCCTTGTCGTTCCCATCCGGGCTCTCATGAGAGCTTTTTCACTTCCACGGTCGCCTGCTTTTGATGTCGCTGCGATCCTTTAGGCCTTGGGAAAGTCTTCAAAAAAGAGGCAATATGAATTCTGACTCGTAATTCATATATGCCTTGACGTCATCCCGTTTCTTCTGGAACTCTCATCGTCACGGAGACGCAACGATCTCCGACAGGGATTTTGGAAACGCGAATCCGATAGGGAGGGGAAGATGATGAGAACCCGCAAACCGGGCCTCAGCCGCCGATCGACATTGGCGCTGATGGGCGCCGGCGCGGCGACATTCGCCGCGCCATGGGTGGCGCGCGCCGACGCCAATACTTTACGCATCGGAATGCAAAGCATCCTGTCGGGGCCGATCGCGCTGCTCGGCACCTCCTCGCGTAATGCGCTGATGATGGAGCAGGATCGCATCAACACCGCCGGCGGCTTTCTCGGCCGGCCGATCGAAATCATCTTCCGCGATTCAAAAGGCCAGCCCCAGGAGGCCGCACGCATAACGCGCGAGCTAGTGAACAGTTCGGGTTGCGAATTGCTGGTCGATTCCGAGGCCTCGTCGGGCGCCTTTGCAGTCCAGGAAGTCATCCGCGACCTGGGCAACGTCGTCTGCATCCACACCAACAGCGAGACTTCGGCGCTGACCGCCGATCCCAAGATCCGGGCACCGACCGCGTTCCGTGTGGCGCGCCAGGGCGTGCACGACGCCGTCGCCGGCAGCATCTATCTGGCGGATTTCGCCAAGGCCAGGAAACTCAACAAGTGGGCGACCTGCTCGCCGGACTACGCCTATGGCCGCGACACCACCGCGCAATACCTGCAATTCCTCAAGCAGTTCAATCCGGACATCGAGGTCGTCACCGACGCCTGGCCGAAACTCGGCCAACCCGACTTCACCGAAGTCATCACCAAACTGATTCAAGCCAAGCCGCAAGCCCTGTTCACGTTGCTCTATGCCGGCGATCTCTCGGCGTTCGTGAACCAGGCCAACGTCTATGCACTGTTCTCGCAGATGACGGTGGCGACGCCCAACGTGGACTACCCCGTCATGGCCGCCATCAAGAACCTACCTGCCGGCATTCAGTCGGCGACGCGCTATCTCGAGACATTCCCGGATACGCCCGCCAACAAGGAATGGGGCCAAGCCTATCACAAGCGGTGGAACGAGCGGCCAACCACCTGGTCGTGGCAGTGCGCGGTTGCGATGCAGTTCTACGAGGCGGCCATCAAGAAGGCCAATACGCTCGAAGCCAAGGCTCTGTCCGCAGCGCTTACGGGTATGAAGATCAACTCGCCGTTCGGCGCCGATGGCACCATCACCATGCGCGACGATCATACGACGATCAACTACGCCATCGGCTGGGGCCAGACCACGCCGAAGGAGCCGTTCATGGTGGATATCAAGCCCGCGGATTGGGGCAAGATCGTCGAACTTGAGACGGAGTGGAAGAAGCAGCAGAAGTACATCTGAGCCTCAGATGGACCTCGATGCGCTCGGCGCCTGCCTCACGACCGCTGCCTGCGTGGTCACCCAGGCCACCAGCGGGCTGATCGTAGGCATGCTGTTGTTCCTCGTGGCCGCAGGCGTGACCCTGATCTTCGGCGTGCTGAAGATCGTGAACTTCGCCCACGGCACCTTCTACATGCTGGGCGGGTACGTCGCCTATACGACACTCAATGTAACCGACAGCTATGGCATCGCGGTGCTGTCGGGAACGCTCGCGATGGCGTTGTTTGGCGTGCTGTTCGAACGCTTCCTGATTAGCCGCGTCTACGGCTCTAACGTGCTGATGCAGCTTCTGGTCTGCTACGCCGTGGTGCTGATCTTTGACGACGTCGTGAAGATCGTCTGGGGGCCGGAATTCCATGCCATGGGAATGCCGCCGGCCTTCCAGGTGCCGCCGCTCTTCATCGCGGGCGGTGTGGTACCGCCGTTTTACGCCGCGTTGATCGGTATCGCTGCGCTGATCGCGATCGTGCTCAGTCTCGGCCTTT
Organism: uncultured Alphaproteobacteria bacterium; assembly: GCA_963755895.1. Classification (GTDB taxonomy): domain Bacteria; phylum Pseudomonadota; class Alphaproteobacteria; order Rhizobiales; family Xanthobacteraceae; genus Bradyrhizobium. The sequence continues at coordinate 315,749 of CAVWMD010000007.1, read as the reverse complement.
CGATGACGCGGATCGGCAAGACGGTGCGCGCCGCCGCGATCAATCCCCAGATGGTTTCGGCGCTGGGCGTCAACACCACGCTGCTTTTTGCGATCGTCTTTGCCGTGGGCGGCGGGCTCGCCGGGCTGGCGGGCGCGCTCGCGGCTCCCGTGCGTTCGCTTTCGCCCGGCATGGGCTTCTCGGTCCTGATCGAGAGTTTCATCGTTACCGTGATTGGCGGCATGGGCTCGATTGCGGGAGCGCTGGTCGCGGCGCTCTTGATCGGTCTCGTTCGTGGCTTCGGCACGATCGGCTTCCCGCAATTCACTGATGGACTGATCTACATCATGATGATCGTCATCCTGCTGCTGCGTCCGCAGGGCTTGTTCGGACGCCGGGCATGAACGCGCACCCCGCATGGCGCGACGCGGCGATTGCTGCGATTGCCATGATCGTCGTGCTGGCGATCCCGCAGCTTCATCGCAGTCCGGCCTTCGAGGACTTCGTCATCCGCCTGAGCGCGATGGCGCTGTTTGCGACCTCGCTCAATTTATTGGTCGGCAATACGGGCATGGTCTCGTTCGGTCACGGCATGTTCTATGGCCTCGGCGCCTACGCCTTCGCGCTGACGATGCAGATGACCGACCTCTCACTACCGGTCGCGGCCGTGCTCGCGGTGCTGTTCACGACCTTTGCCGCGCTCTGCGTCGGCGCCATCTGCGTGCGCCTCAGCACGGACTACTTCGCCTTCATCACGCTCGCGGTGCAGATGCTGTTCTTCAGCATCATCATCTCATGGCAGAGCCTCACCGGCGGTGACCAGGGCCTGCGCGGCGGCATTCCGCGCCGCGAGATCTTCGGCTTCGAGCTGGCCTCACAGCTTCATCTCTACCAGTTCTGCACGGTCGTCGCGGTGCTCGGCTTGCTGGCGTTGCGCCACATCACGACCAGCCCGTTTGGCCAGACCCTGCGCATGATCCGCGACAACGAGAATCGCGTGAGCTTCCTCGGCGTCGTGCTGTGGCAAGCCCGGCTTCGCGCCTTCACGATCGCCGGCGCCTTCGCAGGCCTTGGTGGCGTGTTGGCCGCGCTTTTCGTTTCCGGCGCCTATCCTGAACTCGCCGACTGGCCGAATTCCGGGCAGGCGATCTTCGCCGTGATGCTGGGCGGGATCAACAGTTTCCTCGGACCCGTCCTGGGCGCGATGATCCTGCTCGCGCTGAACGATGTGGTGACGCGTTTCACGGAATATTACGGGCTGGTGCTCGGGATCGTGATCCTGGCCTTCGCCCTCGGGCTGCGCCGCGGCGTGCTCGATTTCCTCAGACTGGCGTGGCCCGGACGTGCGCGATGAAACTCGAGATCAGAAACCTCACCAAGGCGTTTGGTGGTATCAAGGCGATCGACGACGTGTCGCTGACCTTTCCGTCGGGCTCACTTTCGGCGGTGATCGGTCCGAACGGCGCCGGCAAAAGCACCTTCTTCAACCTGATCAGTGGCGCGTTCCCGGCCGACTCCGGCGAGGTGCTGCTCGAAGGCCAGGATGTCCTGCGTCTTTCCAAGGCCGAACGGATGCGCCGCGGCATCGGGCGCGCCTTTCAGGTGGCGAGCTGCTTTCCGACCATGACGGTGACGGAGAACCTGATGGCCGCCGTCACCGCCCATATCGGCCAGTGGGGTAATATCTCCCGCCGTTTTCCACCACCCGGGGTACGCGAGCGCGCCGACGAAGTGCTGGAACTGGTGGGCTTGAACAAGGTTTCGAACGTCGAGGCCGCGATCCTCTCCCATGGTGACCAGAAACTGCTCGATATCGCCATCGCACTTGCGCTCGAACCCAAGGTGCTGTTGCTCGACGAACCGACGGCCGGCATGGGCCCTGATGAACGGTGGCGCATGATCGAACGCGTGCGCGGCCTGTGGGAGCGGGGTAAACTCACGCTGGTCTTCATCGAGCACGATATGGACATCGTCTTCCAGATCGCCAGTACCATTCGCGTTCTGTGTTACGGCCGCGTCCTGGCCGAGGGCACGCCTGCCGAGATCCGCACCAACCCCGCGGTGATCGAGGCTTACCTTGGCGCCGAGCATTCCGGCGAGGCCACATGAGCCCGCAGCCGATCGTTCAGGTCGAGGATCTCGACGTCTATTACGGCACCAGCCAGATCCTGTTCGGCGTCGGGCTTTCGGTGCGACCAGGTGAGACCATGGCGCTGCTCGGCCGCAACGGCGCCGGCAAATCGACCACGATGAAGGCGATCATGGGCCTTGCTCCGGCGCGGCGTGGCAAGGTCATGCTGCACGGGCGCGTCGTCTCCGGATTGGCGCCGCATCACATCGCCCGCGCCGGTCTCGGCTTTGTGCCCGAGGATCGCCAGATCTTTCCCGACCACACGGTCGAGGACAATCTCGTGATCGGCCGAAAGAAGGGCGCCGGCGGCGAGGATGAATGGTCGATCAAGCGCGTCTATGACGTATTTCCCTTGCTGGAACCGTTGCGCAACCGGATCGCCGGCCGGCTATCGGGCGGCGAGCAACAGATGCTGGCGATCGCGCGCACGCTGATGGGAAATCCGGCGCTGCTGCTGCTCGACGAGCCGAGCGAAGGGCTCGCCCCGATCATCGTGCAACGGATCGGCGACCTGCTGCGTCAGCTGCGCGCCACCGGCGCGACCGTGCTGATCGCGGAGCAGAACATGCATTTCTGTCTCGGCGTTGCCAGCCATGCCACCGTGATCGACAAGGGACAAATCGTTTACAGCGCGACGATTGAAGATCTGAAGGCAAACGACGCTATCCGCCAGCGTTACCTGGCGCTTTAGCCGCCACACCGCGACGCCGCGACGACGGTTGTTCGGGTCCGGAAATCGGGCGGTCGTCGCGTCGCCCGCGCCGTTTTACGGCTTGCCCGCCTTGAAGGCTTTGAGAACTTGCTGGCAGGCCGGCCCGGACCTTGCGCACCAGGCCAGCTGCGCCGCCGCTGCTCCCGATTGAAGCTGCGCGATGACATCAGGCGCAAGGCCGGATTCAATCGTAACGCCGTTCTCGCGCATCCGTCGGTAGTTCTCCTGCTGCCGCGCACTCATGGCCAACCACAGTTCATTCTCGGTTTGGCGGCTCGCGATATCGACGGCTTCTCGCAGCTCCGGAGACAACCGGTCATAGACCGCTTGGCTGACGATGGCCACCGAGAGCGGAAGAGAATAGGTAATTTCGCTGAAATAGGGCAGGAATTTCCAGAGTTCGCGGCCGGCGCCGCCATCTCCGGAGGACAACACCGCATTGATGCTGCCATCGGCCAGTTTCGGCATCGTATCCGCGAAGCTGATCGAAGTTGCCTTGGCGCCCGCGCCGGCAAAGACCTCGCTCGATATCGTGTCGTAGGTACGAATCGAAAGATTGGCGAGGTCGGCGGATGTTTTCAACGGCGTTTTCGACCAGATACCGGAAGGCGGCCACGGCGTCAGATAAAGCAGCCGCTGGCCTTTCGTCTGTAACGCGGCCGCGAAGAACGGACGGGCCAGGTCCGCGAGCCGCCTTGCATCGGCGATCGAGCCGACCAGAAAGGGCAGCGAGGCGAGCGCGAAGATCGGATCGACGTCGCTGAGTGTGCCGGCAAAGGCATCGCCTGCCTGCACTCGGCCTTCCATGATCGCCGCGATCATGTCGGCCGACCGAATGCCCCCCGAAGTATCGAAACTAGGCTTTATCTGGAGCCGGCCTGCGCTGGTTTCGGCGAGGCGCCCGGCGAAAGTAGTGATGCCAACTCCCGGCATCGCGCTTCGCGGATATTCCGTCGACATATTCCAGGCTGCTTGCGCGCAGGCTGCCGCGGGATCGAGCAGCAGCAGCGCACTCGTCAGCAGATGTAATGGTCGCACCGCTCCTCCTCCAGCATGCTAGCGATCTCATCCAGCGTCCGGAAGCGTTAGCAGATGAAATAGCCGGCGGTCACCCGGCATTCGATCAAATCGTCGGCACAGCTGTTTTCGATGGTCGCTTGCCAAGTTGACTTCAGCTCAGGCAGAACTTTAACTTGCGATATCGAAGATGGAAACGAAGGTCGGAAAGCCAAGCACGCGTGTCATCAATATTGCCGCCGCACAGGTGGGGCCGATCCAACGGGCCGATAAAAACCGGCTACACGCGCGAATTGATTGACGCCGTGCCGCACATCGGTCGAATGTCAACGGTGCACTGACCGATCTTGACGATCCTGCAACTTGAGTGACAGTGGCTTCTTGCAGCAATACGCTGGATTGATCGGTTCAGGCGAGGGATTATGACAAGTTCCATGCGGCCGCTGTACAACGCGGCCGATCTCAAGCGTCTCATCGACCCCCAAGTCGTTGCGGTGGTTGGCGCGTCGGAAACGCGCGGTTCCTTCGGCGAGCGCACGCTGTCCAACATGTCGGCCTTTTCGGGCAAGGTTTTCGCGGTCAATCCGAAATACCAGGCCCTGCTGGGCCGGCCCTGCGTGCCGTCTTTGGCGGATATGCCGGAGCGTCCGGATTGCGTGGTGCTGTGCGTCGCGCGGCAAATGGTCGAGAGCATGATCGAGGCCGCGGCTGCGGCCGGGGCAGGCGGAGTCGTCGTCTACGCCTCGGGCTTTGCGGAAACCGCCAAGCCCGATCGCATCGAGGCGCAAGGGCGCCTGATCGAAGTCGCCCATCGCACCGGCGTGCGCGTGGTCGGCCCGAATTGCGTTGGGCTGGCCAATACGCGTTCGGGTGCCGGACTGAACTTCATGCCCGACTATGCTGGCATGGGGCACCAGCGCGGCCCTATCGGAATCGTGTCGCAGAGTGGGGCCCTGGGCTACACCGTGCTGCAAGGCATGGAGCGCGGGATCGGGTTTTCGCATTATCTCGCGGCAGGCAATTCCTGCGATGTCGACGTCTGCGATTTCATCTCGTATCTCGCCGAAGATGACGACACCCGTTCCATCATCTGCCTGCTGGAGGGCGTCAAGGATGGCGACCGCTTCCTGGGCGCAGCGCGCAAGGCGCGCGACTCGGGCAAGGCGCTGATCGTCTACAAGACCGGCAACAGCGAGACCTCCAGCAAGGCCGCGATGTCGCACACCGGAACGATGGTCGGCTCGGTCGTCGCCTATCAGGCCGCGTTGGCCGATGTCGGCGCCATCGCGCTCGACAATCTCGAGGCGGTACTGGAGACGGCCTCGTTCTTCGCCAAGGCCGGGCCGCCGACCCACGGAAGGGGCGTTGGGATTCTCTCGACGTCGGGAGGAGCCGCGGTGATCTGCGCCGATAAGGCCGAAGCGCATGGCGTACCGTTGCCACCACTTGAGACTAGAACAGCCAGCGCATTGCACGAAGTCGTGCCGGACTTCGGCTCGGTTGCCAACCCGTCCGATCTCACCGCCGAAGTGTTGAAGACGTCGGAGACATTCGGATTTTGCCTCGACGCCTTCCTCAACGATTCCGGCTTCAGCGCGCTGGTGATGCCGATGATCTTCGCCCACGCCTCGTCGAGCGGTGCGCGGGCGCCGACCATCGTCGGGGCGGCGGCTCGCACCGACCGGCCGCTCGCCGTGGTCTGGATGAACGAGTGGTACCAGGGACCGGGCAGCGAGCTTCTTGATGCCGATCCCAAGGTCTGCATGTTTCGTTCGGCGGACCGCTGCTTCGCGGCGCTGAGGGCCTGGTTCGATTGGCACGAACATCGCGCCAGCCACAGGACACCGGCGCCACGACGGTCATCCCTGTCGGCCGAACCGGCCGCGGGCGCTATCCTTTCCAGTGCGAAGGCCCGCGGCGCGGCGCTATCGGAAACCGACTCCAAGCGGGTGCTCGACTGCTATGGCATCGCGATCCCGCGGGAAATCCTTGCAAGCGACCCCGAACAAGCCGCACGTGCCTCGCGCGAGATCGGCGGCCCGGTGGCGCTCAAGATCGTATCACCCGACATTCTCCACAAGACCGAGGCCGGCGGCGTCAAATTGGGACTGTCAACGCCGCAGGACGTCAGCGCGGCCGTGGCGGATATTCTGGCGTCGGCCAAGCGATACGCGCCGGAGGCCCGGATCGATGGTGTCAGTGTGCAGCAGATGGTCCCACCGGGGATCGAAATCGTGCTCGGCGTCAAGAACGATCGCCAGTTCGGCCCGCTGGTCGCGGCAGGAATTGGCGGGATCATGGTTGAACTGCTCGGCGATACCAAGGTGCGGCTTGCTCCCGTCGACGACCAGGCGGCGCGTACGATGCTCGCCTCGTTGAGGGGGCACGCGTTGCTGACCGGATTCCGCGGCAAGCCCGGCATCGATATCGACGGGCTGGTCGATATCATCTGCCGGCTGTCGGAGCTGGCGCATGATCTGCGCGATGTCATCGATCAGATCGACGTCAACCCCGTGATTGCATCCGCTGACGGCGCTATCGCCGCGGATGTATTGATCGTGTGCCGATAATGGGCGGGTCCTACCGTCGTCCTCAGAGCGTGTGAAGCAATTGCGGACGTCATCCTGAGAGCGTGGGAATGATTTGGCGATGAGCATTTGCCATGGCCGTTGTGCTGTGATTCGCTGGTATTGAGCGCGAAGCAGGAGCTGACGATGGCTGACGAGCAATTGTTCGAGGATTTGCCCGAGCAGGACAGGCCACAGGCTGAGGGGCGCGGCGCAGTGCGGTTACGGGTGCCGGAACGCAATCAGATCGGTATGCAGGTTGCGGCATTGGACGATCTGGTTTCGGACGATCATCCGGTGCGCGCGGTTTGGGCGTTCGTCGAAGGGCTGGATCTGTCGGCGTTGCACGACGTCGTCAAGGCGCGTGAAGGCCAGCCCGGACATCCACCGGCAGCGCCGAAGCTGATGCTGGCGCTTTGGCTATGGGCCACGGTCGATGGGGTCGGCAGCGCCCGCCAACTTGACCGGCTGTGCCGCGATCATCTGGTCTACCGGTGGTTATGCGGCGGGGTGTCGATGAACTATCACAGCCTGTCGAACTTCCGGATCGCTCATATGGCGGTTCTGGAACGGCTTCTGGCCCAAGGCGTCGCCTCGATGGTGGAGGCTGGGTTGGTATCGCTCGACACGTTGGCGCAGGATGGCTTGCGGGTACGCGCCGGCGCGGGGGCGAGTTCGTTCCGCCGGCGCCCGCGGCTTGATGAACTGCGAGCGGCATCGCAGGCGCGGGTGGAGCGTCTGCGCTACGAAGTCGAGACTGATCCGACGGCCGGCGATCGTGTCCGGCGCGCGGCAAAGGAGCGCGGCGCCCGCGAGCGCGAGGCGCGGATCGCGGCGGCGCAGGAGCGCATGAAGGAACTGGAGGCGGAGCGCGAACGGCGGGAGAAGACCAACAAGAAACAGGTCGCCAAGCAGCAGGAGCCGCGCGCTTCGACCACCGATGCCGACGCGCGGGTGATGAAGATGGCGGATGGCGGATGGCGCCCCGCTTACAACATGCAGATCATATCGACGCCGGAACACCAGATGATCGTTGCGGTCGACATCGACACCAGCGGTTCGGATCGCGGCCTGGCACAGCCGGGGATCGAGACCGTGCACGCCGAGGGCTATCAGCCCTCCGACTATCTGGTCGATGGCGGCTTCACCAAAAACGACGACATCGAATGGGCCCATGCCAAAGATATAAAGCTGTGGTGCCCGGCGGGGCAAACCAGGCACGGCACTGCCCCTTATGCGCCGAAGAAAGATGACGGTGTCGGCGTCGCGGATTGGCGCGAACGTATGCAGAGCGAGGGCGGCAAAACATTCTACCGACTGCGCGCCGAGCACGAATGCATCAATGCCCATGCCCGCCGCATGGGCCTGCGCCAGCTATCCTTGCGCGGCAAGATCAAGGCCCGCATCCATCTGCTGTGGTTCGCGGTCGCTCATAACATGATGCGTTTCTTTGCCTTGAAGGCCAGGGCGCAGGCAGTGGCATAAAGGCCACTTACGCCAACCAGAACAAACACACCGCCGCCAGCATCGGGGTAGCTTGGTTCCCGCAATTTGCCGAGATTTGGCCAGACCGCTGTCATTCGAACGTTGGCTCAGTCAAAAAACCTGCAGCCAGTGGCATTAGGCCCATCAAATCCAAATTTCTTCGCGCGCGAGCAATACATTCTCGCTCTCTGAGGTGCGAGCACTTGCGAGCCTCGAAGGATGCTGTTCTGCGTAGTGCGTGCGGCCATCCTTCGAGGCTCGCCAACGACGCAAGGCGTCGTCGGCTTCGCACCTCAGGATGACGTCGGGGATAAATTCTCCGGACGACGGAGCAAAATAGGCCTTGACAGCATTTAGGTGATTTGCCCGTCGTGCCAATGTGTCGCAGATGTTGCGCTTGATCGCGAAGGCAAATCAGCTTCACTTCTATCGCCATCCCGTCCCACCTGAGGGGCGTATGCGCATTCGTCACGAAACGCGGGTCGGGGAGCGATGGACGTGTAAGCTGCGACTGACGAGCGCGGCTGAAGCGTACGGCAAAGTCGTGTGGTCCTGACGCCCCGATGGCAGGTGTCAAGTTCGCAGGAAGCTCGCGCTTCCTGTGGGCGACGGTGACAAACAAGCTATGGTCTCACCGGGGAGAGCACGAAATAAGCTGTAAAGCCATTGCGCAGGGAAGGCCGGAGTGTTTCCGCTGAACCTGTATGCTCATGTGCGTTTTTTCTAACTGCCTTTGCACATGAGACCGCGGGTGCAGCGCGCACCCGGTCTTCCCCGCGCCCTCTCTTGAGGGTCGCGCTGCCTCCCTCTTGGGATCGCACTGCGCCCTCTTGTTTTCGAGGGACAGCGATGATGCAGCAACTCGGGCGCTTGCGCGCAGCGAGACGGCTGAGCTGTTTGAAATTTGAATCGGTCTACGATGGCGCCTGAATTCTAGAGGGCGTAGCCGAAATCGGCGCCGAGCTTCGCCGTCATATGTGGGCGACCGAAATCGGCCCATGACGTCGTTTCCGGCAAGGTGAGCGAGACCGCGCGGACCATGAAAGTATCGGGATCGGTGACGCCGCTTGGTTGGATACCGCGATCGCGATAGGCGCTGACCGCTTCGAGCAGCAGCCGCCGCGTCATGACGATGCCGGTGTCGCTTGAACCCAGATGCTCCCTGGTGCGGTCGAAAATCGGACGGATACCCGATTGGCACGCGCCGTCCTGCACCCAAAGCCCGGGCAATCCGGAGAACCAGGTGTCGACCTGGCTTTGATAGTCGAACCGGTAGCCGTTTTCGCGGGTGAATTTGGTCCAGTAGTCCGCGTAAGGCACGGTCGCGTCGCGCTTGACGAAGGCGAGCTTGCTGGGATGGCCGGTCTCGCGGCCATTGTGGCCTTCCTCGAATATCTCGCGCGTCTTGGCCGGCAGCGGTTCGGAGGGATGATAGGAGAAGAAGATGCAGAGCGTGTGGTTGTCATCGATCGGCACCCAGGCGTGGCCGCTCAGATCGGGGAATTTTGATTGCGGCGGCACCAGCGAATAAAACGGCATCATGAACTGGTTGACGCGCCAATAGAGCTTTTGGTCGCCGAGCTGTCGCTTTGCCGCGATGCTCATGCCGAAATCCTGCCGGATGCACTCGAACGTCGGCCGCAGGTCGCGCTTGGCAAGCCATTCGTTGATCAGGCCCTTGGAGTCGATGCGGCCGTGCAGGATCGGCGCATGAGCCGAGTCGATTTCGCCTTCGAGGGCTTGCAGCCAGTTGCATTCCTGCACCCGCATCGAGACCACGACGCTCTCGGCGGGAACGAGATTCCATTCGACGTTCGGCAGCGGCGGTAACTCCGTCGTTTGCGGCCCCATATAGGTCCAGACCATGCCGTTACGTTCCCGGCAGGGGTATGCCGTGATCTTGACCTTGTCCTTGCGCCGGCTCTTCGCCGGTTCGGCCGGCATGTCGGTCACCGCGCCGGTCACGTCGTATTTCCAGCCATGATAGACGCAGCGCAAGCCGCAATCCTCGTTGCGGCCGAACATCATCGGCGCGCCGCGATGCGCGCAGGCGTTCGCCATCAGGCCGACACGTCCTTGTGAATCGCGATAGGCGACCAGGTCCTCTCCCAGCAGCATGACGCGCTTTGGCTGGCCGTCTGCGACCAGATCCCGTGAGAAGAAGAACGGTATCCAGTACAGACGGAACAGCGACCCCATCGGCGTGTCGGACCCAACCCGGACCAGCGTCTCGTTGTCTTGATGTGAAAGCATGGTGGTTTCCTTCCGGAGGCATCGCGCATAGGCTAGCGTTCTCTTTGTTCTGGGGCGTCGATGGCCGCAGCCGCGTCGTGCGCGATCAGCGCGATGATGTCATCCGGAAGGCCGGCCTCTTGGGCGACCCACACGGGGTCGCAATCCCTCAGCGGCGGACGCGGCACCGGCGGAGTTTTGCCGGCGCGGACCATCGCAACGATCGTCTCGATCCGCAGCCGCTCGAGGCGTTGCAGGGCCTCTTCCACGGCCGGCGCTTCGGCACGGCAACCGGGCAGGTCGAGGTAGCACACGCGGGTAAACCACGCGCCCGAGGTGGTCTCGACGGTCTCGGCTTCCAGCCTGTAGGGCACGGCCAGGTAATCCCTGAGCCGCATCGGATTTCCGCTCATGACCGAGCCTTCACGGCGGATCAGGTTTCCGCCATCATGTTACGTATACGTAATAACATTCCGTCTGCCTATGAACAAGCCCGATCCAACGCGTCATGAGAATACCTGATGTCGGCAGGCGAGGGGTGGCGTGCCGCTTATTTCAGGGTGGGCTTGCCGGTACCGTTGCGTTCGCGATCGGGTTCCGCCACCAGCTTGACGCACCGCATGAAGTGCGCCCGATCCTCCGGCGGCAAGGGCGCGAGCAATGCGGTCTGCAGCCGCGCGGCGCCGGCGACGATTCTCAACAGCACAGCCTTGCCGGCCGGCGCCAGCAGGACCTCGGCGGAACGGCCATCGCTGCCGTTATTGCGCTTGGTGATCAGCGCGCGCTTCGCCATCCGGTTGATCATTTCGCCGAGCGTGCTGCGATCGACGCGAATGTGGTTGGAAAGCTCGGTCAGGGTCAAGGTGCCCTGCTGGTGCAGCGTCAGCAGCACGCCGAACTGCCGCGGGGTGATGTCGTTTTGTTCGGTCAGTTGTTCATAAAGGGTGGTCGCGCGGGTATCCAGCAGCCGCACCAGGAAGCCGAGGCCCTTATCGAGTTGTAACGTACGCGCGACGTCCGCGGGTGACCTCTCTTCCGCAGCGGAACGTGGGTCTGATTTTGGCGAGGTCTTCATCGGATTCTCTGAACGGAGAGAGGAAACATCGCCTGATAACACGATGTCTGGAAGACCTGAACCTATCTCGGCCCGATGGGAGTAAACGCGGTCAATCAGGAAGACTCAGGATCGTTTTGAGCAATTTCGGAAACCGTGCATTGATGTCCTCCTCGCGCAGGACGTTACGATGCTCGACACCCTGCTTTGAGGTCCGGACCAGGCCGGCCTCCCGCAGTATCCGAAAGTGATTGGACAAGGTCGACTTGGCCATGTCAGGGCAAGGCATCGCCTCGGTGCACGACATGCACTCGTCCTTCGCGAACAGGCTCTTGACAATGCGCAGCCGCATCGGATCCGCGAGGGCTGCAAGCACCCCGGCCAGTGTGATCTCGTCTCGCGGTGGGTGGACGAACTGCACCATGCGTAAAATATAACATCCCTCTTGAACTCGTTCAATGGTTCACTAGTTCTGAACTATTGAATATCGGCGTTCTGCCGGATGAGGGGAATCTACCATGACCAAGCGACTCGAAGGAAAAGTGGCACTTGTGACCGGCGCATCCAAGGGTATCGGCGCCGAAATTGCCGCCCGGCTCGCGGCTGAGGGTGCGGCGGTCGCCGTGAACTACAGCGCCAGCAAGGAGGCCGCCGACCGCGTCGTCGCCGCCATCGCTGCCAAAGGTGGCAAAGCCGTCGCCGTTCGCGGTAACCTGGCTGATGCTAAGGAGGTGAAGGGCGTGGTTGCCGAAACCGTCAAGGCGTTCGGTGCGATCGACATCCTCGTCAACAATGCGGGCATTTACGAATTCGCGCCGCTGGAGGCCATCACCGCCGAACACTTTCACAAGCATTTCGATCTCAATGTGCTCGGCCTGCTGCTGGTCTCGGCGGAAGCGGTGCGGCACTTCAATGCCTATGGCGGAAGCATCATCAACATCAGCTCCGGCGTATCGACGATCGCGCCGGCGAACACCGCCGTCTACACCGCAACGAAAGCTTCGGTGGATGCGATCTCGGCCGTGCTGGCCAAGGAACTGGCGCCGCGCAAGATCCGCGTCAACGCGGTCAATCCGGGCATGATCGCCACCGAAGGCGTCATCTCCGCTGGCCTGCACGAGGGCGACATGCGCAAGTGGATCGAATCGGCGACCCCGCTCGGCCGCATCGGCACGGTGCAGGAAATCGCTGCCGCGGTGGCCTTCTTCGCGTCGGACGACGCGTCCTACGTCACCGGCGAGACCCTCCACGTGACCGGCGGCCTTCGCTGACGACGAGCCGCTTGCTCCGAGGGCCGTCGATTTCGACGGTCCTCGTCCGCGCAGACAACGACGATGCCCGTCTCCGGGCAAACAGCCAATTCCCAAAAAGACTCCCAAGAAAATCCCAAGAACGCACGGACAGTTTCATGGATCAAATCACCGATCGCTCGAAAATACAAAGAACAGCGGCTCCTTCTGCCGCCCGACCGGTCCGAACGGCGGCGAGCGTCGTCGCGGCGGTAGTTCTCGTTCTCGGGGCGGGCTATTTCGGCCTTTCGCACTACAGGGGCGGCGGTCAGGTCGCTCCGCCGCAAGCGGCGCCTCCGCCGGTGACGGTCAGCAAGCCGTTGCAGCGGGAGGTCGACACACGGCTTGGTTTTCTCGGCCAGTTCTCGGCGATCGACCGGGTCGAACTGCGCGCCCAGGTCGGCGGCACCCTGACCGAGATTCACTTCAAGGACGGTCAGATCGTGCACAAGGGCGACCTGCTGTTCGTGATCGATCCGCGTCCCTACGAAATCAAGCTCGCGCAGGCCAAGGCGGCGCTGCAGACCGCGACCGCACGCGTCGCGCTCGCCAACAACCAGCTCTCGCGCGCGCAGTCGCTCCGGCGCAACGAATTCGCGACCCAGGAGACGGTCGACCAGCGCACCTCCGACCAGGATTCTTCGCAGGCCGCGGTCGAGGACGCCAAGGCGCGGATCCGGGACGCCGAACTCGACCTCGAATATTGCCGCGTCACGCGCGCCCTTCACCGGACGCATCGGCGCGCGCCAGGTATCGATCGGAAGCCTGGTCGCGGGCAGCCGGGCCGCGACCAGCCCGACGACCCTGCTGGCAACGCTGGTCTCGCTCGATCCGCTCTATCTCGACTTCGACATGAGCGAATCCGACTTCCTGACCTTTTCGCGCGAACGCGCCCGCGTCGGCGGTCCGCTCGCCGACAAGGTCGTGATCGGCCTCAGCGACGAGAACAACTTCACCCGCGAGGGCACGCTCGACTTCGTCGACAATGCGCTCGACCGCTCGAGCGGAACCATTCATGCGCGCGCCACGGTGCCCAACCCGGACCTGTTCCTGGCGCCGGGCCAGTTCGCCCGCCTTCGCGTCGCGATCGCGCCGCCCGCGGCCGGTCTGTCTGCTGCCGGACTCCGCGGTCGTGCTCGACCAGTCGCAGCATCTGGTCATGACGGTTGCCGCCGATGGGACCGTGGAGCCGAAGATCGTCGAGACCGGCGATCTGCGCGGCGGATTGCGGGTGATCCGGTCCGGTCTGGAGCCGACCGACCGCGTCGTCATCGACGGCCTGGTGCGCGCCGTTCCCGGCGCCAAGGTCGCGCCGCAGGACGGCGCCATCCACTACGACGCGGCCGTCGACGGCCAAGGCTGAGCCAGAGACGTTCTGACCGAGGCAGGAGCGCCCCGTGACCCATACGCTTCATCGATCGGCCGATCTTCGCCACCGTGCTCAGCGTCTTCGTGACGCTGATCGGGCTCGGCGCGCTCGCGATCCTGCCCGTCGCGCAATATCCGGAGATCGTGCCGCCGACGGTCCAGATCACCACGACCTATCCGGGCGCGTCCGCGGAGACGGTCTCGCGCACCGTCGCGACGCCGCTCGAGCAGCAGATCAACGGCGTCGAGAACATGCTCTATCATGAGCAGCCAGTCCACCGGCGACGGCAAGCTCACCATCACCGTGACGTTCCGGATCGGCACCGACCTCAATGTCGCGCAGATGCTGACGCAGAACCGCGTGCAGGACGCGCTGCCGCGGCTGCCCGACGACGTGCAGCGGCTCGGCGTGCAGGTGCAGGAAGTCGACGCCCAATATTCTGTTGGCGGTTCATCTCTATTCGCCGGATAGCTCGCGCGACACGCTGTATCTCTCGAACTACGCGACGTTGCACGTCAAGGACGTGCTGGCGCGGCTGCCCGGCGTCGGCGACGTCCAGTTCCAGGGCGCGCGCGAATATGCCATGCGGATCTGGCTCGACCCGGACAAGGTCGCGGCCCACGATCTGAACGCCGCCGAGGTGCTGGCCGCGCTGCGCGCGCAGAACGTGCAGGTTTCGGCGGGCATCCTGAATCAGCCGCCGGTCGCCTCGGCCCAGGCCTATCAGATCAACGTGCAGACGCTCGGCCGGCTGGCGACGCCCGAACAGTTCGCCGACATCGTGCTGAAGTCGGATCAGCAAGGGCGCGTGACGCGCCTGCGCGATGTCGGCCGCGTCGAGATCGGCGCCGCCGATTACGGCTCGACCGCCTTCATGGACCGCGGGCCGGGCATGCCGCTGCTGATCTTCGCCCAGCCCGGCGCCAATTCGCTCGCGGTCGAGCACGAAGTGCTGTCGAGCGATGGAGACGCTGGCCAAGGATTTCCCGCCCGGCGTCGCCTACAAGATCATCTACGATCCGACCATCTTCGTCGGCAAATCGGTCGACGAGGTCATCAAGACGATCTTCGTCGCGATCCTGCTGGTGGTCGGCGTCGTGTTCCTGTTCCTGCAGAGCTGGCGCGCCGCGATCATTCCGGTGATCGCGATACCGGTATCGCTGGTCGGCACCTTCACCTTCCTCTATGCGCTCGGCATTTCGCTGAACAACCTGTCGCTGTTCGGACTGGTGCTGGCGGTCGGCATCGTGGTCGACGACGCCATCGTCGTGGTGGAGAATGTCGAGCGCAATCTCGAGCGCGGCATGACGCCGGCAGAGGCCGCGCATGTCACCATGGACGAGGTCGGCGGCGCGCTGATTTCGATCGCGCTGACGCTGTGCGCGGTGTTCGTGCCGTCGGCCTTCCTCTCCGGCATCACCGGGCTTTTCTTCCGCCAATTCGCGGTCACGATCGCCGCCTCGACCTTGATCTCCTGCTTCGTCTCGCTGACCCTGAGCCCCGCGCTTTGCGCGGTGCTGTTCAAGGCGCACGAGCCGGGCCACAAGGCCGCAGTCTTCTCGGATCGCGCGGCTGGTCCGAGCGGCGTTCGAGCCGCTTCAATTTCGGCTTCGAATGGCTGTCGACCAGCTACGGCCGGCTGACGCGGCGGCTGGTGCAGATCACCGGCGTCGATGCTGCTGGTCTATGCGGTGTTGATCGGCGTCGCCGGCTTCCAGTTTGCCCGTGCGCCCACCGGCTTCATTCCGGAGCAGGACCAGGGCTATCTCATCACGGTGGTGCAGTTGCCGCCGGGCGCGACGCTCGACCGGACCGAAGCCGTGGTCAAGAAGGCGATCGAGATCATCATGACGACGCAAGGGCGTCGAGCACGTCGCGCCCTTCGCAGGGCTCGATGCCACCACCTTCACCGTCGCCTCCAACGCGGGGACGATCTTTTCCGGCCTGCCGTCGCTGTACAGCCATCAGATCAAGGGCGTGACCGCGGCCAGCGTGCTCGCCGACCTGCGCAAGCGGCTGTCGGTGATCCAGGACGCCTATGTGCTGACCATCCCGCCGCCGCCGGTGCAGGGCCTCGGCAGTGCCGGCGGCTTCAAGATGATGCTGCAGGATCGCGCCGGGCTCGGCTCCGACGCGCTGGCGAAAGCCGCGCAGACGCTGGTCGCCGCCGCCAACAAGGATCCGAGCTTCGCCGGCGTCTTCACGCTGTTCGGCACCCGCTCGCCGTCGGTCTATGCCGACATCGATCGCGAGAAGGCCGAGAAGGTCGGGCTGACGCCGACCGACGTGTTCTCGACGCTTGCAGGTCTATCTCGGCTCGCAATATGTCAACGACTTCAACTATCTCGGCCGCACCTACCAGGTGATCGCGCAGGCCGACGGCAGCTATCCGGCAGCGATCCGCAGGACATCGCGCGGCTGAAGGCGCGCAACACCTCCGGCGAGATGGTGCCGATCGGCACGGTGGCGCGGCTGAAATCCGAAAATGCGCCGTACCGCGTGCCGCGCTACGATCTGTTTCCCGCCGCCGAAGTGATGGGCGTCGCCGCGCCCGGCGTTGCGACCGGCAGCGCGCTGCACCGGATGGAGGAACTCGCCCACGAGGTGCTGCCGCCCGGCATCGGCTTCGAGTGGACCGAACTGGCCTACCAGCAGCAACAGCCGGGAACGTCGTCGTTGCTGGTGTTCGGCGCGGCGGCGCTGTTCGTGTTCCTGGTGCTTGCGGCGCAATATGAGAGCTGGAATCTGCCGCTTGCGGTGGTGATGATCGTGCCGATGTGCCTGCTGGCCTCGGTGACCGGGCTGTTGACGCGCGGCATGCCGATCGACGTGCTGGCGCAGATCGGTTTCGTGGTGCTGGTCGGTCTGGCGGCCAAGAACGCGATCCTGATCGTGGAGTTCGCGCGACAGGCCGAAGAAACCGGCGCTCAGCCCCGGCGAAGCCGCCGTCAGCGCGGCGCGCACGCGGCTGCGGCCGATCCTGATGACGTCGCTGGCCTTCATCTTCGGCGTCGCCCCGCTGGTGGTCGCGACCGGCGCGGGCTCCGAGATGCGGCAATCGCTGGGCACCGCGGTGTTCTCCGGCATGCTGGGCGTGACCGGGTTCGGCCTGTTGTTCACGCCGGCCTTCTACACGGTGGTGCGCAAGTTCCGGCGCAAGAACAGCGAGCCGGTGACGGCGGTTGATGCAAGCCAGGCTTCCCGCGCAGGTTAGGCGCGGGAAGAGCGGGTTGTCGGGTCCTCGCCTGCCTGCGGTAAGTTTAGCGGCGCGCAGCTACTTCGCCTGGGTTCCCGAAGCGCATTGCGCCGATCCGCTCATCACAATGTTCTGTGACTGGCTCGGACAACAGGGCCGGCGGACGGGCTGAGACGCGCTGAAATATCAGATCGCGGCAAAATCGGAAATGCCCAGTTTGCATGCAAACCATGTCGATAAAACACGCTTGCGCGATATCGCCCAGTCCGTGTATCTGAAATATCAGAGTGCAAAAGAGAGGTCAGATGGGTTCCCGGAAATGGTCCCGACGCACGATCGTCCAGGCCTTTGGAATGGGCGCGGTCCTGTCACCGGCGTTGCTGAGATCGGGACAGGCCTTGGCAGCGGTGAACAAGTCGGGCGCGGGCGGGCTTGCTCCGCCGTCGAACGGCTCGTTTCTCGTGCCGATCATCCGCAAGCTCGAACTCGACCGAAAGCACGGCCTCGATTTCGATATCAATCTCTATAGCGACCCCGGCACGCTCTATTCGGATCTCGCGGCGGGCAGGACAAGCCACGTTTTCGGTGCGATCTACAACTGCGCCAACTTCTTCGTTCGTGGCGTGCCGCTGCAGCTATTGTTCACGATCTCGACCGCCAATCACGCGTTTGTCTCGAAGGACCCCGAGATCAGGACCGCCAGCGATCTCAAGGGCAAGACGATCGCTGCGACGACCAGTTCGGGCTTCTACGGAATGGCAGTGCTGTTCTTCAAGCGGAACGGGCTCGATCCGCGCAAGAACCTGAACGTCATCAACTCGCCACCTTCCTCGGTGCAGACCCAGTTGCTGGCCGAGAAGGTCGATGCCGCGCTGCTGTTCGATCCCTCGTTGTCGAGTATTCTGTCGCAGGGCTATCATCTCGTGGGCGATATGAATGGCGGCATCCGTCAGGCGCTCAAGATGCAGCCCGACGCGAATGTCTGGTACCTCGGCTGTTACGGTCACAAGGAGTGGATCGACAGCAATCCTGGACGTGCTGACGCGACGCTGAAAATGTGGCAGGAGGCGGCCGCATTCTACAATGAGAATGCGACCGAAGCCGACAAACTGGTATCGGAATTCACCAAGGTTCCTGTCGAGGCGCTGGGCCTCAGCCGAAAACTGAACCTTACGCAGTTCAAGGTTGCGCCGGCTATCACCGAACGCGGCAATCTGGATGCGCTGTTCGGTGGCTTCAAGGATGTCGGCTTCCTGGCCGACGTGCCCGACGTTAACATCTACTATCCCTGGGCCAACAAATCTTGAGCCAATTCTCCGCGAGCGAGGGGACGGAAGCGGACCCGACGTCGCATGCGTTCGTGCCGCGGCGCGGGCGCAGCCTGCTGTCGCGAACGTTCAGGGCAGTGTTGCCGTTTCTGATCATCGCTGTGCTATGGCAGGTGGCCTCGATGTTCACCAAGCCCTTCCTGTTTCCGGGACTCGGCAGCATTGCAAAGAGCCTCTGGACCATCCTGACGACCTGGGACTTGCTGTCGCAAGGCCTCGTCACCTGGCTGCGCTTGCTGGTCGCCGTGGCAGCCTCGCTCGTGATCGGAATTCCGATCGGCCTCGCGATGGGTCTCTCGCCGACCTGCGACGAGTTTCTCCGTCCGGTCGTCAAGTTCATCATGGGCGTGCCGGCGCTGAACTGGGTGATCATCGTCGTTATCTGGTTTTCGACGACCGAGCTTCGAATCGGATTCGTGCTGATCGTGCTGTGCACCCCCGTCACCATATTTTGCATCTATGACGGCGTGCGCTCGATCGATCGGAAGCTCACCGATATGGTGCTGGCGTTTGGAGCCAATCCGTTGCAGCACGTCCGTCTTCTGATGTGGCCCTATGTGCAGGCTTCGGCTTTCACCGCGGCGAAACTCAATGTCGCCAACGCAGTGCGAACGGTCATCGTTGCCGAGCTGGTCGGTGCTCCGCTTGGTATTGGCAAGGAGCTCGATCTTGCAAAGAACGTGTTCGACATGCCGACGGTGCTGGCATGGACGATTTTCCTCGTCGGGATGGCGCTCGTCATGACCCAGGGCATCGAATACGCGGAGCGCAAAATGCTGGGCTGGCGCGGTGAAAGCCATGGAAGAATCTGAAATGACCGAAGCTACGCAGCCAGCGGCGGCGATCAGATCGCAAGATTTACCGAAGCTGTCGGTCGAGCGGGCACAAAAGAGTTTTCGCCAGGAAAATGGCACCGCGATTTCAGCGATCGCCGATCTCAGTTTTTCAGTGGCAAGCGGTGAATACGTCGCAATCCTCGGTCCGACCGGCGCCGGCAAATCGGTTTTGCTCGATTGCCTGCTGGGACTGAAATATCTGGACGCCGGCCAAATTCGCGTCGACGGGCTTCCGGTCGAGAATTTCGTTCGGGAAAACAAGGGTCATATCACCCGGATATTCCAGGAGGACCGATTGCTGCCTTGGCTATCGGCCATCGACAATGCGGCTTTCGGGCTGAAGATCCAGGGCGTCGGGCGGACGGAGCGCCGTGCTCAGGCCGCACGCTGGCTGCATGCCGTCGGGTTGTCGGATTTCAAGGATGCCCTGCCGCGAGAGCTGTCAGGTGGCATGCGGCAGCGCGTGAACATCGCCCGCGCTTTCGCTCCGAATCCGGAGCTTGTGTTGCTGGATGAAGCGTTCAGCGCCCTCGACGACGTCACGGCCTCGCGGTTGCGGCAGGATTTCAAAACCCTGGCGCAGTCGCAGCAAACCACCTTCCTGATCGTCACCCACAGCATCGACGAAGCGATCTTCCTGGCCAACCGCATTCTGGTATTCGGCGCCCCGGCCCGTCTGATGACGGAAATCGCCGTGCCGACACGGGCGTGGGAGGATCGGGCGGTATCCGATCGAATCAAGGATGAGGTTCGCGCCCTCCTGGTCGCGGGAGCGCGGCGCAACTGATGGCAATCTCGATTTCAGTAACAAGAGACAAGATATGATCGAGGATCGTGTACTGATTGCCGGTGCCGGGCCGGTGGGCCTGGTCGCGGCAGCTCAACTCGTGCGCAAGGGAATTCCGGTCACGGTGTTCGAGGCCGGCAACGAGCTTAGCGTCGAATCGAGGGCGTCGACATTTCATCCTCCGACGCTGGATATGCTTGAAGATATTGGGGTGGCGCGCCAGCTCATCGGGGAGGGGCTGACGGCGCCAAAACTTCAATACCGCTCGAAGAAGGACGGCGTGATCGCGCAATTCGATTTTGGCGAAATCGCGGATCGGACCAGGCATCCCTACCGGGTGCAGAGCGAGCAATTCAAGCTGACACGACTATTGCTCGCGCAACTGCGCAACGATAGCCATTTCCGGATCGAGTTTGGCGCGCGGCTCGAGAATGTGACGCAGGACGCTGACGGCGTGCAGGTATCGTTGCGGATCGACGACCGCGAGCAGATCCGCGCGGGCCGGTGGTTGATCGGGGCCGATGGTGCGCGAAGCGAGGTCCGCCGCGCGCTCGGCGTCGAGTTCGAAGGGTTCACCTGGCCGGAGCGTTTTCTTGTGCTGAGCACGCCGTTCGATTTCGACGCGGTTATGCCCGACCTCGTTTCGGTCAATTACGTCGCTGATCCCGAGTGCTGGCAGTTCTTGCTGCGCATTCCCGGTATGTGGCGGGTGATGTTCCCAATTCCGCAGGATGTCAGCGATGCCGCGGCGCTGACCCCCGACTTTGGGCAATCGTTGTTGACGCGTGTCGTGCCCGGCATAACGAGCTTCGAGATCGCGCATACGACCCTTTATCGGGTGCACCAGCGCGTCGCCAGGCAGTTCCGGGTCGGCCGCGCCTTCCTGGCCGGCGACGCCGCGCATATCAACAATCCGCTTGGCGGCATGGGAATGAACGGCGGTATCCACGATGCCGTGAACCTGACGTCGCGGCTGGTTGCCATCTATGAAGGGCGGGCGGCGGACCACGAACTCGATCGCTACGACGTCCAGCGCCGCTCGGTCACGCTTGAAAGCGTACAGACCCAGACGATTTAGAACAAGCGCGATCTCGAGGCAAAGGACGAGGCAAGCCAGGCAGAGTTTCGCGATCGCTTGAGGGGCATAGCTGCCGATCCCGACGCACGTAAACGCTACCTCGAACGCGTTTCGATGATCGCCAGTCTGCGTCGGGCCGAGGAACTTGGCTGAATTCTTCAAAGCTCGAAAAGATCGCGGGCGTCGCTGCCGGTTGAAGTTTGGGAGCAAAAAATGAGCGAGATCGCGGGGTTGCGCAGACATCGTGCGGCCCGGCCCGTTCTGACAGAGTCCTTAAAGGACCAGGCTTATGAGGCGATCAAGCACCGCATCATCACCTGCGCGTTCAAGCCGGGCCAGGAGCTCAGCGAAAATGCCGTTGCTGTGCTGCTGAAGATCGGCAGGACGCCGGTTCATCAGGCTTTCGATCGGTTGGGCGTTGAAGGTCTGGTCGACGTGCAGCCACGAAAGGGCGTGGTGGTACGTCCGGTCAATCTCGATGAAGTTATCGAAATCATCGAGGTCCGACTCCTCAACGAGACATTCGCGGTTCGTCTCGCCGCCGAGAGGGCGAGCTCCGCCGAGATCATGGCGATACGTGACGTGCTGGCTCGTGCAAAGGACGCTACTGGCAAGGTCGAGGTCATGATGTTGTTAGACCGGGATTTTCATCGGTTGATCGCGCGCGCCGCGCATAACACCGTGCTGGCAGACGTTCTGTTGAAGCTTCACGAGCGCTCGTTGCGGCTGTGGTTCATTTCGCTTGCTGCACCTCATCACCAGGGCAGTGTCAATGATCAGCATCACAAGATTTTCCAGGCCATCAGCCGGCGCGACGTCGAGGCGGCCGAGAAAGCGATGCGCCTCCACATCGATTCGTTCAGGCGCAACGTGCTGCGGCATTTGTAGCCCGTTCGCCTCGTATCAGGCGGGCGGCGGCCCTCCGCCCAGAAATGCCTTCGACAGAAGCTGGTCCCCGACCAGATCGCTTGCGAGGCCCGAGGTCAAAATTCGCCCCGTCTCCATCAGATAGGCCCGGCCGGCGATCCTCAGAGCTTGCCGCGCCTTCTGCTCTACCAGCAGAACCGTCAGCCCCTCATCGCGCAGCCGCGCAATCATTTCAAAGACCGTATCCGTCATTTTTGGCGCAAGGCCCAGTGATGGTTCGTCAAGCAACAGCAGTTTTGGTCTCGACAACAACGCGCGTGCGATGGCGAGCATCTGCTGCTCGCCACCGCTTAGCAGGTTTGCCATCGTGTTGCTTCTGGTCGCAAGGATCGGAAAGCGGGCCTTGACTTCGGCCAGATCGCCGGCGGCCTGCGCTCGGTCGGAGCGGGTGTAAACACCCATCAACAGGTTTTCATGGACGGTCATGCTGCCGAGAATACCGCGGCCTTCCGGCACCAGCGCTATGCCTAGGCGTAAATTGCGTTCGGCGCCGTTCGGTTTTAGCAGCCGGTCGGCATAGGTGATTTCTCCTCGGTAGGGCAGCAGTCCGGCGATGGCGCGGGCAATCGTTGTCTTGCCGGCACCGTTAGCGCCGATCAGCGCAACGATTTCACCAGCGGCGATGTCGAGGTCGATGCCTCGAACGGCCGCGATGCTGCCGTAGCTGACTTGGAGATTGCGGACCTGAAGCATCAGGCGGCGTGTCCGAGATAGGCGTCCAGAACCACCGGATTGGTGCGAATCTCATCCGGCGGTCCCTGCGCGATCATTACTCCGAAATCCAGCACATAGAGATAGTCGCAGAGGTTCATCACGAACGCCATATCGTGTTCGATCAGCAGAATGCTAACTCCGCCGTCGCGCAACTTCAGTATCAGCCGCCGGATATGGTCGGCCTCGTCATGATTTATTCCGGCCACCGGCTCGTCGAGCAGCAGCAATCTGGGTCGGGCGGTGATCGCGCGAGCCATCTCGACCCGGCGCTGGACGCCATACGGCAGCGAGCCCGCGATCCGTTCCTTGACATCTTCGAGTTCGAAGAACTCGAGTGTTTCCTGGGCCCGCCGCAGTGCCTGCGGATTGGCCCAGCGCGTCGGCAAAAGGCGACGCAGCGCAAATTCACCATGCGGCTGGGCTACCAGTAGATGCTCCCATACGGTCAAATCCGCGAACAGGTGGATATTCTGGAACGTCCGCGAAATTCCCGCGCGCGCGATCCGGTACGATGGCTCGCTGCTGATGTCGGTGCCGCCAAGTAGCACCGTACCCCGGCTTGGGCGGTAAGCGCCCGTTATAATATTGAATGTCGTCGTCTTTCCGGCGCCGTTGGGGCCGATGATGCCGGCAATTTGTTTCGGCAGGACATTGAGCGAAACGTTGTCGAGCGCGTGGACGCCGCCGAACGCCTTGGTGACCGCCGACAACGCCAGAAGCGGCCGTTGTCCGGCGGTCATGCGGGCCTCCGCGTGATGAATGCCCGGAACAAGGAGCGGTCGAGGATACCTTGGCGGCGCACCAGCAACATCGCGATCAGCAATGCGCCGAACGCCGCAAATCTCCATTCGGCCAGGAAGCGGAGATATTCGGGCAGCATAACCAGCAGCAGTGCGCCGACCAGGGCGCCCGGGCTGACGGTCGAGCCACCGAGGATGACCGCGAGCACGAAGTCGATCGAGCGTTCGAAGCTGAAATTGCCGGGTTCGATATAGAGATGATGATGCGCAAACAGGCCGCCGGAAACCGCGGCCACCGCGGCGGCGAAGCCGAACGCGCCAACCTTGATGGTGGTGGTGTTGAGGCCGACCAGTCCCGCCGCGGTTTCATCGTCACGGACCGCACGCATTTCAAGCCAGACCTGCGAATGTTCCAGAACCATGACGAGCAGGAGAACGGCGCTTGCCCATGACCAGATGTAGCCGTTCGAGATGTGCTGCATGCCGTGAAAGCCTTCGGAGCCTCCCATCGGGCCGAGGTTCAGGAAGAAGCTGCGCACCATTTCGCCGAAACCGAGCGTGGCCATCGCCAGATATATTCCGTTCAGCCGCAATGCCGGGAAGCCGACAATCACGCCGATCGCGCCGGCGGTGACGGCGGCAATCACCAGCGCCAAGGTCAGGGGGATACCGACGGTCACGGTCAGATACGAGCTCAGATAGGCGCCGATGCCCATGAAGCCGGCATTGCCGAGCGACAATTGGCCAGTGGCCAGAACGATATAAACGCTCAACGCGCCAAGCAGCAGAATGCCGACATCGGCCAGCAGGCCGGCGTAATAGGTCGACATCATATCCGTTGCCCCCGGTCGGCAGCGGCGCCGCCCAATATGCCCTGTGGCCTCAGGAGCAGGACGAGAATCATAAAACCGTAGACGACGAAGTCGCGGATCTGCGATCCGCCATAGGCGATCGTTATCACCTCCACCACGCCGATCAGCGGCCCAGCGATCAATGCGCCCCAAATACGCGTGGTGCCTCCCACCACCATGACGGCAATGGCCTTGAGGCCGATCTCTACGCCGATGTAAGGGGTGATCGCGCCGTAATGCAGGCTGATCAACACGCCGGCAGCGCCGGCCAGTGCGCCCGACAGCATGAACGCCAATAGCGTAACGCGATCCGCTGAGACACCGAGTAGCCGTGCGACATCACGATTTTCGGCCACGGCGCGCAAAGCGCGTCCGATTGGGGTGCGCTGCACGACGAAAGCCAGCAGCGCGACCAGAATGACGGTGGCGCCAAGCAAGGCGAGTTGCATCGCGCTGATGCCGATAGGGCCGATCGAGTATCGCCCGCCAAGGACCTCGTCAGACAGTTGCAACGGATCAGAGCCCCATACATTGGTGGCAACGTTCTGCAGAATGATCGAGAAACCAAGCGTGCTCAGCATCGGCGTCACCACCGGCGCATTGCGGAACGGCTGGTAGCCGATCTTCTCGATCGCTCCTGCGAGCACAGCGGCGCCAGCCATTCCGAACAGCAGCGCGATCGGCAGCGGAAACCCCGCCGTGATGGCGACAAAGCCGAAATAGCCGCCGAGCATGAAAAGCTCGGCAATCGCCAAATTGAGAACCCCTAAAATTCCCATCACGAGCGAAAACGACAAAGCAATCAGCGTATAGATCGCTCCGAGTGTAATGCCGTTGACAAGCTGCTGGAGGAGCAAAGGTCTGGTTTGCCTTCTGGCTGATAGCGAACGTGGCGTGCCTTAAGTTGCGATCAACAGCCGGGATGGCCGGGCGCGGCGCTGCAGCCGCGAACCTTCGACTGCCAGGCGCCATTTTCGCCTTGCAGAACGTAGAACGCCTTGATGGCATCACCGTCGTCGTTGAATCCGATCGGTCCACCGAGCCCGGGGAAGCCCGCGAGTTTGGCCATGTGATCCCGAATCTTGGTCCGATCGGCCTCCAGATCTTCCGGTTTGCCGGTGACGCCAGTCGCCTTGATCGCGTCGATATAGATGCTGACGATTTCATAGATGTTGGCATCATACATGCTGGGCTCGATTTCCGGCGGCAGGCCGCTGGTCTTGCGCAACAGCGGCTGAAGGTCTTTCACGAATTTTTCCGGTTTCTCGCCTGTCATCGTCGCATAGAAAGTGGCGGGCGCGACGATCGGGATTTCCGGAGCGGCTTTGAGGATCGCCGACGAGATCAACTGGGTCGATCCGACCACCGGCTTCATCATGCCCTGCCGTTTCATTTCGCGGATCACGGTGACCGCCTGGCTGTAGTCCGCGCTGACCACCACGCCGTCCGGGTTTAGCGCCTTCATCTTGGTGACCTGTGCGCTGACGTCGAGGTCGCCCGTGTTGAACGATAGCGGATTGTCGGCGTTCAACACCGCAATATCGTTCTCCTTCATCAGCGCCGGCATGATCTTGCCGCCGACGGTTGCTGCGGTCGCATCCTTGGCATCAAAGATGACCGCGACAGATTTGATGTTGAAGGCCTTCTTGTAGTAGGGGATGGTCGTGCGGCCGAGCACGCCCTCGTCGATCGTATTGCGGAAAGCCCAGGGCCGGTTGAGTTTGGCGACCCCCGGTTTCGAGGACGCCTGTGATGTCGAGACGAGCTTCATCTCGTTGGCGACGGGAAACGCGACCTCCGCCGCGCTGCTGGTCAGGGGTCCCGCAACCGCGAGCACTTTGTCATCGCCCCCGAGCTTGCGCAGGTCGTTGGTTGCTTGTGCGGGCTTGGTGGCGTCGTCGAGGATCGAGATGTGCAGCTTCGCGCCATTGATCCCGCCGGCGTCGTTGACCTGCTGCTCCAGCATTTGAAGCGTCACGGTATTGGCGCGGCCCCATTCCGCGAATGGTCCGCTGCTGGGGACGACGGCGCCCAACAGGATCTGGCGTTCGGCCCCTTGGGCAAAAGCTGGGCCCGCGGTGGCGGCGGCCAACGCCGCGCATAGTCCGACGACGCAAAATGCTCTGCTTAAGTTCGACGTCATGCGAGGTCTCCTCACTGCCATCACCCCATTGATGCCACGCCCGCGGTCGGCCTGCTTTCGGCGCTGCTCGTCGAGCCGCAATGCATGCCCCGTGCCAGTCCTGTCGAAATTCGCATCGGCGAGTCTGCCGACGTCATACCCGGTACAGATGATATACCATCAATTAGCCAGCTTGAAAAGCTTCGTATACTATGTAATTTATGAATAGAGTTTGGCCCCCGACCCGACAGCACGGACGCGACGACGATGAAGATCAAACGGGTTCTCACGTTTCTTGACGAGGTTCGCAGCGACGCCGGACGTGATGTTTCCCCACGGTTGAGGAAAGCGGCGGCTGTCGCCATCCTCGACAATCCGTTCGCAGGCCGTTTTGAACGCGACCTCTCGCCGCTGACCAAGGCAAGCGAGGCCGTCGGGCGCGAAATCTGCGCGATCGCTGTGCAGTTGCTGGCTCCGGACAAGGCAATCAGTTACGGCAAGGCTGCTGTCGTCGGGATCAATGGCGAACAGGAGCACGGCAACGCAATGTTGACGACGGTGTTCGGCAATGTGATGCGGGAGGCGATCGGCGGCGGCAAAGCCTGGATTTCCTCGATGACAAAGCGCGGGTCGCCCGGCGGCGCGATCGACGTTCCGCTCGCCCACAAGGATGCGCTTTATGTCAGGTCGCATTATGATGGAATGACAATCATGCTGCCGGACGCGCCGTTGCCCGATGAAATCGCAATCATCGCGGTGTTTGCAACGCGCGGCCGTCCCAATCATCGCGTCGGCGGATTGGCGGCAGCCGACATCAAGGGCGAAGATGGTCTGGTGTGACGGGCGCACCGAGACAGATCGGGCGGGAAGTTTTCGGAGCGGAGTAGAAACATGACGGTTGCCAAGACTGGCGCAGAGCACATTGCGTCGCTGAGAGACGGGCGTACGGTTTATATCGACGGCAAGCTTGTTGCTGACGTCACGACGCATCCGGCTTTCAGGAACGCGGTGCGGTCCGCGGGCGCGCTTTACGATTTTCAGGCGCGGCCGGAAAATATCGAGCTGATGACCTTCCAGCCCGAAGGTTCGAGCCGCCGGGTCAGTCGCGCCTGGCAAATGCCGCGCAGCTACGACGAGATGGTGCAGCGCCGCAAGGCGCTCCAGGCCTGGGCCGGCGTCCATTACGGCTTCATGGGCCGCTCGCCGGATCACGTCGCCTCGGCACTCGTTGGTCAGCGCATGGGAATAGATGTGTTCAGGAAACACAGCCCCGACCGCGCGAAGGCGTTGATGGATTATCTCGACTACGCCACCAGGAACGATATTTTCCTCACTTATGTCATCATCAATCCCCAGGCCGAGCGAGCCAAGGACTGGGGCCAGCAGACCGACGATCTGGTCGCCCGCATTGTCGATGAAGACAGTAGCGGCATCACCATCCGCGGCGCCAAGATGCTGGGAACCAGTGCGATCATGGCCAACGAGGTTCTGGTCGCCAATCTCCAGCCGTTGAAACCGGGCGAGGAAGACTTGGCGTTTTCCTGCGCGCTGCCGATCAATGCCAAAGGCATTCGCATCCTCTCGCGCAAATCCTATGAGCAGTCCGCGGTGTCGATATTCGACAATCCGCTGTCTTCGCGGTTCGACGAAAATGACGCGCTGGTCTACTTCGACGATGTGAAGGTGCCTTGGGATCGGCTGTTCGTCTATCGCGATACCGACGTCTGCCGTCAGCAGTTCCACGACACTCCCGGTCATTCCTATCAGAATTACCAGGCGCAAATTCGCCTGTCGGTGAAGATCAAGTTCCTGATCGGCCTGGCGCGGCGTCTCACGGAAACGATCGGCACCACGAAGATACCATCCGTCAGCGAGAAGTTGGGCTACATGGCTGCCCAAGCCTGCATGGTGGATGCGATGCTGTCGGGCATGGAGGCCAGCGGTTCGAAATTCGGCGAGTTCTGGGTGCCGAACAAGCATTTCATGTATTCCGCTCAGGTCCTGACCCAGGATCTCTATCCGCTGTTGGTCAATTCGATCCGTGAACTTTCGGGCGGCGCGCTCATCATGCTGCCGTCTTCCATCGAAGACTTCAAGGATCCGATGTTGAAGAAGATCATTCACACGACCCAGCGCGCCGCGGCGATGGGACCGGAGGACAAGGTAAAATTCCTCAAGGCATGCTGGGATGCGATCGGCTCCGAATTCGGATCGCGGCATCAGCAATACGAGATGTTCTATGCGGGGGCGCGTTTCGTCACCGCCGGCCATAGTTTCAGGACCTACGACTGGAACTCGGCTACCGATATGGTGGAAAATATGTTGTCGTCCTATTCGCTGGCGGCCGAAATGGGCGAGGGGGAACATTGAGGGGACGGGCATGAGAGTGGCAATCGTCAATCTCGGCGAAATCGTTTCCGGCGACTGGCGCGCGCCATTCGTCGCCGGCGATACGGTCGTTGCGGATGACGGCAAGATCGTAAGCGTCGGGACCGCATCGCCAGCCGCCGTCGAGAGCATGGATGTCGTGATCGACGCCGGCGGGATGACGGCTATTCCCGGGTTGATCAATTCGCACGTTCACGTCACCTTCGGCGATTATACGCCGCGCCAACGCACGGTCGGCTATCTCGAGAGCTACCTGCATGGCGGCGTAACGACCTCGATATCGGCGTCCGAAGTTCACGTTCCGGGCCGTCCGCGCGACGTCGAGGGCGTCAAGGCGCTCGCCGTGGCGGCGCAGCGATGCTTTGCGGATTACCGTCCCGGCGGAATGCGGGTGATCGCAGGCTCGGTGATTCTGGAGCCCGGCTTGAAGAAAGAGGATTTCGTCGAGCTTGCCGGCCTGGGCGTCGGCCTGGCGAAGGCCGGCTTCGGCGCGGTGCAGACCGCCTACGATTATGTGCCGATGGTCGCCGATGCGAAGGCGGCTGGTCTTATCACCACCTGCCACACCGGCGGCTCCTCAATTCCCGGCTCCGGTGCCATTACCGGCGATCATCTGCTCAAGATGCATCCGGACGTGTCGTTCCACATCAATGGCGGCCCGACCGCGATGCCGGACCGGGATTTTGAGCGTGTCATCAAGGAGAGCACGATGGCGCTGCAGGTGTGTACCGCCGGCAATCTGCGCACCACTCTGCTCTGCGGCCGGCTCGCCATGCAGCACGATGCCTTCGACCGTTTCATCATCGCGACGGATACGCCGACCGGCAGCGGTATCATGCCGCTCGGAATACTTTACACGATGGCGCACCTGGCCAGCCTGACCGAGATGAGCGCCGAGCAGGCGATTTGCGCGGCCTCAGGCAACAACGCCAGAGTATACCGGCTCGATAGCGGTTTGCTGAAGCCGGGATGTGCCGCCGATATCGTGCTGCTCGACGCGCCGGACGGCGGGACGCAGGCAACCGCGCTGGCGGCCATCAAGCATGGCGACATCGCCGCGATCGGTGCGGTCGTGAGCGCGGGCATCCCGCGCTTCGTCGGCCGCAGCCGCAACACCCCGGCCACCACCCGCAAGGCAAGGGTCGCCAGGTCGAATGTGATGCAGGACTTCGCCGCCGCATCGCATTGAGCCTGACGAAGACTGGCCTGACCAGGACGAGCCTGACACAAGACGCTTGTGTCAGACCGGATCGAAATAGTGGATCTCGAACAGCAGGCAGCCCTTATTGGACTTGAAGGGCCCGTGATAGGCCCCCGGGGGACGCGAGGCATAGGTATTCGGCGCAAATGCCGTGCCACCTTCGCCGTTCTTGTCGTTGCCGACCGTAAGGTCTCCCTCGATCAGATAAACTTCTTCCCAGTATTCATGCACGAACGGCTTGGTGGTGTAGACGCCCGGCGCGAAACGAAGCAGCCGTGATCGCGAGCCGCGTCTGCCGGTTTCATCGAGCGCGCCGGAAAGGATCTTTTGCTGGATGCCGGCAGGGTATCCGGCCGGAGTTTCCCAACCGGACGACAAATCGACCGCGTGGAATTCCTTATGTTCCTTGTTGACGCCCATCTGCTTGCTGTCCTTTCGCTATTTGGTCGTGCGGTTCAGTTGCGTATCCTGATCGCGCATGTTGGGCAAGATCACCAACCGTGCAGAAGCATGGATTCGTGTGGCGGCGAATGCGCGCCGGCGGGGTCGGCGAGTTGGCGATAGCGCCCGGCGAAAAATACCAGCGGCCGGCCGCGATTGAAGGCATGTTCGTGCATCGCAGTCACGCGCCCGACAAAGATGACGTGGTCGCCACCGTCGAACTGCGCATGCGCCTGGCATTCGAACACGACGGCGGCGTTCGGCAGCGTGGGTACACCGCTATCGCCGTTCAGCGGGGCAATGCCGTCCCATTTGTCGCCGCCGGCGCCGGCGAACTGGTTGGAAAGTTTCTCCTGGTCTTCGCCAAGCACATTGATGGCGTAGCGGTCGACCGCCTGCCACTCGGCAAAGCCACGTGCTTGACGGAGCACGCTGAACAGGACCAAAGGAGGCTCGAGCGACACCGAATTGAACGAACTCAGGGTCATCCCCATCAGCCGGCCCGCGCTGCGCGCGGTCGCGACGACGACGCCGGTGGGAAATTGCCCGAGAGCATGACGAAATTCACGGGAATTCATACTGGTCTCCGCTGCGGCAATGGAATATACCGTATAACTTAGCTAGTTTTCAAAGTCTTTTTTGCGAAGGGGACGACAGGTCTTATGCTGAATTTCGATCTTCATGCCCGGCAGGGCACACAGCCGGTCTCATTGCAGCCGTCGGCACTGGTCGTCGCCGGCTGGACTGGCCGCGATGAGGCGGCGCTGCGCCATCATATCGAGGAACTGGCGGCGATCGGGGTGCCGCGCCCTTCGTCCGTTCCGGTTTTCTATCGCAACAGCCTTCTCAATCTCACCCAGGCGCCGGTGGTGGAAGTGCTGGGCCCGGATACGTCGGGTGAGGTCGAACCGGTCATTGTGGCGCTCGGCGATCGCTTGTGCCTGGCCGTCGGTTCGGACCACACCGACCGCAAGGCCGAGACACAGGGGATCGCGCTTTCGAAACAGCTTTGCGCCAAGCCGATTGGCCGCGATCTCTGGGCGCTGGAGGATGTCGCCGGCCATTGGGATCGTCTCCAACTCAGATCGTTCGCAACGATCGATGGCCAGCGCGTGGCCTATCAGGATGGCACGCTATCCGGGATGCGCCCGCCCGCCGACCTGATCGAACGTTATGGCTCCCGCCTGAAGCCCGATAGCGTGATGTATTGCGGAACGCTCGCCGCGATCGGTGGTATCCGGCCCGCGACATGCTTTGAACTCGAGCTTGAAGATCCTGTGCTGGGGCGCGTGTTGCGACACGCTTATGATATCGAAATGTTGCCCGTCATCAGTTGATCTCTCGACGGACCACCTCAATCCTGGAGATGCATTTTGGCGCGCGAAAAACCAAGATCGGGGCGTAACCAGCTCCCCCGCCGCGGCGATACCGCGAAGTCGAAGGGGGCGTTGCCGCCGACCGTGACCCGGCCCGAACTGCTCAACGACGGCACCGATCGCGATTTTCGCCAGCTCGTGCATAATATCTTCGCCTTCATGGCGAGGCACGAAGCGATCCGCGATGGCCACGCCCGCCAGATCGGGCTGGCGGGAATCGAGTACACGACGCTGATTTCGATCGGTCATCTTGCCCTTGACGGTGACGTGAACGTGAAGACGGTCGCCGACCATCTGCATATGAGCGGCGCATTTATCACCACCGTCACCAGCAAATTGCAGGCGCTCGGCCTGGTCGAAAAGACCCAGGACAGTGTCGACCGGCGGCGGATTTCCCTGTCGACGACGGAAAAGGGAAAATCGCTGCTGCGCAAACTGGCGCCGTACCAGCGCGAGATCAACGACGTCGAATTTGGTTCGCTGAGCAAGGACGACTTTCAGTTCCTGTCGAGGGTGCTGGAGAATTTGATCGTTTCCGGGGACGAGGCGGTTGCCTTGCAGCGTTACAAATCCTCGATCAGGGATGACAGCAAAGTCGCCTGAGGGTGGAGTAGACGCACGGGCGCGGCCGGTCTATCGAACGCTCCTCGCAATCGGGAATGTAAAGCATGGCCTTCGCTCTCGATCATGTCGTTATCGCGGTTGGCGATCTCGACCGCGCCGTCGCGGATTATCAATCGCTCGGATTCACGGTCTATCCCGGCGGTGTGCATCACGGCGGGGTGTCGCACAATGCGCTCGTGGTTTTTGCGGATGGCGCCTATTTCGAGATCATCGCCTATCGGCAAGCCGCGCCGGACAATCGATGGTGGCGAGTTCTGACCACCGCCGGCGAGGGCATCGTGGATTTCGCGGTGCTGCCGGAAAATACCGAACGTGATTTTAGGGACGCCCAGGCCCGTGGCCTCGACATCGAGGGACCCACGCCGGGCGGCCGGCTGCGGCTGGATGGCGTGCGGCTCGATTGGCAAATCGTGCGCCCCGCGACAACCGACCTGCCGTTCTGGTGCGGCGATGTCACGCCGCGCGAACTGCGGGTCCCCGAGGGAGCCATTCGCCGGCACGCCAACGGGGTCACGGGAATTGCAACCGTGCGGATTTTGGTCGCGGACCTCGCCGTGAGCATCGCGCGTTTCGAGGCATTGGCAGGCCAGGAGGCCGTCAGCCCCGACCATGGAATTCCCCGGATAAGCCTTGAAGGGACGATGTTCGAACTTATCGGACCCGATAACGACGTCGCCCGCCGCCATCTCGCGGCGCGCGGTGAGGGTGTGTTGTCGCTCGAGCTGCGCGGTTCGACGCCGAGGGCATTCGAACCGAAACGCCTGCACGGCGCCGAGCTGAGCATCGTGGTCTAGTTCAGCACTCGCAACCGCCCGTCTTGCTCGCATCGATATTCCCATTCAATTTTCAAACAGCCTGTAGCCCGTATGAGCGCAGCGATATGCGGGACCTGAGGTCCCGGATGTCGCTTCGCTCATCCGGGCTACGACCATAACTCCGCATTCTCGCGGCACGCTGCGCCCGAGTTTTGCAAATTCGTTCGCCCCAAATAGAGAGGGCGCGGGGAAGACCGGGTGCGCGCTGCACCCGCGGTCTCATGTGCAAATGGAAATAGCAAAACGCACATGAGCATACAGGTTCAGCGGAAACACTCCGGCCTTCCCTGCGCAATGGTTTACGGCTTATTCCGTGCTCTCCCCGGTGAGACCAGGGCTTGTTTGTCACCGTCGCTCCCAAGAAGCGTGAACTCCTTGCGAACTTGACACCGGCCATTGGGGCGTCAGGACCACACGACTTTGCCGTCCGCATCAGCCGCGCTCGTCAGTCGCAGCTTTCGCGTCCATCGCTCCCCGACCCGCGTTTCGTGACGAATGCGCATACGCCCCTCTGGTGGGACGGGATGGCGGTAGAAGTGAAGCTGATTTGCCTTCGTGATCAAGCATGATCCGCTGCGACACATTGGCACGACGGGCAAATCAGCAAAAGTGTGTCAAGTCCTTATTTCAAAGGTTGAAGTCTCTCGAGAGATGGCGTCGTTCGACAGCAATCGTCTATCGGCACCGCGCAATTTGATATGGACACCAAAAGTTCTGCGTCTTAGTTTTTTTGTCGTGACCATTCGTGAACGGGTCGCGTCGGTCGCTCATCGCGCCTTCGCAACCACGGAAGCTCTGGTCGCTGAACTTCCTCCGGGGGGAGGACAAGTTCTGGGTTGGTCGGCCGGCGAACCAGCACGCCAGCCGGCGTCCCGGAACTGATCTAACGTCGCGTGGGTGCGAAAGTCGAAACCTCCATCGCGTAACCCACGCGACATCCCTCGACGTCGCGTCCAGTGCGAACACGATGTCGTTAGGCCCGCAGCTCACCTCCGGATGATCCAACTGACGCGATGATAAATTCATGCCGTTGGCAAGCAGATTGGAAGGATTTTCCTTAACCGACGGCGTTTCCCACACAAGTGATCTTATTTTCGGCGACCCATTGGCCGCGGCGGCGAGGCCATCCAACTTGAGAGATCAAGCTTGCCGGCGAATGAATGCGGGCGGGCAGGGTGTCCGCCATGGCAGCACTTCGAGATACCGCTATCGTCGCGGGTGTCGGCTCCGAACAGGGGCTTGGCGCCGCGCTGGCACGCCGGTTTGCCCGTGAGGGCCATCATGTGCTGGTTTCCGGGCGCACCGAAGCCAAGCTCGCGCAGACCGTTCGTACCATCATCTCCCAAGGCGGCACGGCGGAGCCGTTCAAGGCCGACGTCACGAGCGAATCCGACGTCGCTGCGTTGTTCGATCGCGCCGAAGCCGGCGGGCCTGAGCGCCTCAACCTTGTGGTGTTCAATGCCGGCAACAATGCTCCGCATGATTTTCGGACCATGCCGGCGGATTTCTTCGAACGGACCTGGCGCGTCGCGACGCTCGGCGGGTTCCTGGTTGGGCGGGAAGCCGCCCGCCGGTTGGCGCCACGAGGCAAGGGCACGATCATTTTCACCGGTGCGACCGCCAGCCTGCGAGGCCGGCCGCCGTTCACCGCTTTCGCGTCCGCCAAGGCAGGTCTGCGCTCCCTCGCGCAATCGATGGCGCGGGAATTCGGACGGCTGGGAGTTCATGTCGCTCACGTCGTGATCGATGGCGGGATCGACGGCGACAAGCTCAATACGGCGGTGCCACAGCGCAGAATTGAGCGCGGCGCCGACGGGCTACTCAACATCGATGCCATCGCGGACGCCTATTGGCATCTGCATCGGCAGCATCCGTCCGCATGGACGCACGAACTCGACCTCCGGCCGTTCAAGGAGCCGTTCTAGAATCGAGAGCTGAACCAAAAGAAAATCAGGAGAAGAGCAACATGGGACTGCAAAACCAGAAGATAGAGGCATTGTCGTTCGTGACCGCCGAGCTCAACTATCTCGCGCCGACCAAATACAGGCCGCGGACCTTCACCTTTGAGCCGCCGCCCGGCGAGCCCCAGTCCAGCATCGTGCCGGAGCCGCACGCGGTTCCAGTCTACGATGCGCGTGCCATCGCCGATTCGATATCGCTCGACCGCGAGGGCTTCGCGCTGGTCCGGAAGCGCAGCGCGGTCAGGGATTTTTACAACGACGACGAGGTGAAAAGCACCTACTATCCCGAGGCGGAACGACTGATCAAGGAGGCGACCGGCGCCGATCGTGTCTTCATCTTCGACCATACCGTGCGCAAGCGGGTCGTCGGCGCGGCCGATCGAAGCGGCGGCCTGCGTCAGCCGGTCGGGCGGGTGCACGTCGATCACACCGCGAAATCCGGGCCGCAGCGCGTTCGCGATCTCATCCCTGCCGAAGCTGACGAGTTGCTGAAGGGCCGGGTGCAGATCATCAACCTCTGGCGTCCGATCCGCGGACCGCTACAGGATGCGCCGCTGGCGGTCTGCGACGCCCGAACCGTCAAGTTCGACGAGCTGGTCGGTTCCGACCTGGTTTATCCCGACCGTGTCGGGGAAACCTATTCGGTGAAGTACAACCCCGAACATCGGTGGTTCTACGTGCCGGAAATGACGGCCGACGAAATCCTGCTGTTGAAATGCTTCGAACTCTGAGACGGACGGCCGCGCCCGCTTTGCGCCGCACACGGCCTTCGTCGATCCGACGACGCCTGCGAACGCGGCGCCGCGCGAAAGCATCGAACTGCGCACGCTGGTGTTTCACCCGCGCTGAGAACATAGCGGGCGGGGGCGGCGCGCTTCGCTTCACCTCTCCCCGGCGGGGAGAGGTCGATTGGCCCCCGGCGATGCGAAGCATCGTCCGATGCAAATCGGGTGAGGCCTCTTATTCCAAGCGCGAGGCCCTAACCCCTTAGCCCGGCGCGGAGCCTGTCAGCGGGCGCGCATTCGCGCGACCCGTTGGCGCCGATCTCTCCCAACGGGAGAAGTGAAGGGGGATCGCGGCCGATTTAACTAATAATCATCATGCTCGAGGATGGGCAAAAATCCGGTTCCGCCGTCAAACCCGGCTTGACGTTCTGGATGATAGGCGTCATTCTGATGATAGAATGATGATCGTCATACAGATGGCGGCTTGAGGGTGGAAAATGGCCGAGCTTTGGACCGCGAAGCCGGGCACGGGCAGTGCCGACCTGTTGTTTCAGGCCAACCCGTCCGCGCCTTGCGCCGATCAACCCGGCGCGGCGGTGTTATCCCGCGCGGGTCGCACGACCGAGGCCAGTTGGGACCTGTTCAGATTGTTCTTTGCGGTAGCCGGAACCGGCAGCGTGAACCGCGCGGCCCGCGAGCTTGGCATGAGCCAGCCGACCCTCAGCCGGCGACTGAAGGAGCTGGAACGATACATCGGCGCTCCGCTGTTTTTCCGGATATCCTCGGGTGTCAAGTTGACGCAGGAAGGCGAGGCGCTGCGCGGATCCGCCGAAGGCATGGTGCGGTCGTTCGAAACGTTCCATCGCGAGCTTTCGCGCCGCGTCGGCGATCGATCGTTCGAAGTCAAGATATCGGCGACCGAAGGTTTTACAAAGCATTGGCTGCTGCCGCGCGTCAGGAAATTGCGCGGGCTCAACAGCCAGCTCCGGCTTGAGATAAATTCCACCGTCCGACAGCAGAACCTTGCGTCGAGCGATCTCGATTTCGTCATTCGGTTGGGACATCCGGGCGACGACGAGTTGATCGGAAAAAGGATAGCCATGCTCGCTTTCGGCCTATTCGCGTCCGAAGCCTACCTCAACGAGCACCCGGCACCACGGTCGCTGGCGGAGCTGGCCGGCCACGACATCATCGGAAACTCGGCCGACTTTGCCGGACTTCACGGTGAACGGGCAGGCCAGATGGAATTGCTCACCCGGTTCAAGGCGGCGGGTGAGGCCAAAGGCGCCTTGCGGGTGATGCCGATTGCCAATCACTTCGCTGCCGCGGCCGCAGGGCTCGGCCTGGCGTTCCTGGCGGTGCCGTTCGCGCTGGCCGAGGGATTGGTTCGTGTCCTGCCGCAGCAGTCCGCGTCGATGGATGTCTGGTTGTTGCGCCGGCGCGAGAGCGATCTGAGACCGTTGACGCGGCAGGTGCGCCGCTTTCTGGAAAATGAACTGACGGACTCCCGGGCATGGCTCGCGGGGCAGCAACTTGCAAAGCCGCTGCGGCGCATCGCGTGATGCTGTGAAGGTGGGCACAGCGGGATGAGATCGGATTGGATCGGATCGAGCTAATTCTTGCATCGCCCCCTGCCGCAGCGTGTTCCCCTTGTGGGAGAGGGTCAGGGAGAGGGGTAGCTACAAGCTCAGTGCCTGCGGCCCACTCTCCCCAGCCCTCTCCCACGAGGGGAGAGGGAGCGCGCTTCCGCTGTCGATACAACGCGATCCAATCTCGTCTCATTATGTTCTAGCCTCTCAAGACGACGCGCGCATTTCCGCGTGTTCCAGAATGGCCCTTCGCGCGGCCAGCAGAACCTTGTTGGACATCTCCTGGTCGCTCATCACGCGCGATAGCGTCAGCGCGCCGACGATCGTGCACATCACCGATATCGCGAACCCGGTCGTGTCCTCATCACCCAAGAGATCGCCGATATTGTCGAAGTAGTGGGCGACGTGTCTGGTCATGATCTCGCGGCTGCGCTGGTCGGCGCGCGCGACGTCCCCCGCCAGCGCCGAAACGGCGCAACCCGAGCCGGGATTGTCCCGGTGCGCCTTGCTCAGGTAGCTGTTCAGGAATGATTTCAGGGTACGGGCGCCCTTTGCGCTGCCGGCGCGGAGCGAAGAGGCTTCGCCGTCGACCAGCGCCTTGTCGAGCGCCCCGGCGATCAAATCGTCGCGCGAGGCGAAATGTCCGTAGAAGCCGCCATGGGTCAGTTTGACGGATTTCATCAGGTCGGCGATGCTAACTCCCGCCAGCCCGGCCTGCCTGAGCTGCAACGCCGCGGCGTCCAGGATCCGTTGATAGCTTTTTGCCTTCTCAGCCTGAGAATGCCCCATGTATATTCACCCCTGAGAACGCGTGCCCACCGGCAGCGTAGCCTGATACGGCGCCGTGGCAAAATTCATATCTGAATAGCCGCAGTACAAGAATGTTGTGGCCGCCTGCGCGCGGCGGCTGTCATCTAGCCGCATCGGCGGCGGGCTTCGTCCCGACCGGCGCGCCGAATGGAGGATAGCGATGAGCGACCAGAAGGCTCAACCAGGACAGATCAGAACCGAAGTCCACGGGCGCATATTCAAGATCATTATCGACAATCCCGCCAAGAAGAACTCCTTCACGCCGCAGATGATGGCGCAGATCTCCGATGCCGTCACCGAACTCGACCGCAACGAGAACTATTGGGTGGGCGTGGTATGCGCCGAGGGGACCGATTTCACCGCCGGTCTCGACATGCCCAGGTTCTTCGGTCCGAAGGCGGAGAAAGTCGAGAGCCCGCCTGACAATATCGACGCATTCGCCCTCAAGGGACGTTGCCGAAAACCGATCGTGACCGCGGTGCAGGGCATCGTCTACACGATCGGCATCGAGATGATGCTGGCCGGCGATATCGTGGTTGCCGCTTCGGACAGCCGCTTCTGCCAGATGGAAGCCAAACGCGGCATTGCCCCGCTGGGCGGCGCCCATTTCCGCTATCTCACGCGCGCCGGATGGGGCGACGCGATGTATCATCTGTTGCTGTGTGACGAATTCGATGCCGCACGCGCCCACAAGATCGGCTTCGTGCAGGAAGTCGTCGAACCCGGCAAGCAGGTTGCGCGGGCGATGGAGATCGCACACACCATCGCGAAGAATGCGCCAATCGGAATCCAGGTGACCAAGGAGGCGGCGCTCAAATACATCGAAGCCGCCGAGCGCATCGCGATCGATTACATCCCGAAAATCAGGGATCGGGTGTTCAGCAGCCAGGACATGATCGAGGGCATCCAGTCCTTCGTCGAGCGCCGGGCTGCGAACTTTACGGGGCGCTGAACGGCGGAGTCGTTGATTCGGATTTGCAAGCGGAGGGAATGCGGATGGGTAGCGTAAAGCAGGCGTTCGATCTCACGGGCAAGGTTGCGCTGGTGACCGGCGGCTCGCGCGGATTGGGTCTGCAGATCGCCGAGGCGCTGGGCGAGCAGGGCGCCCGGCTGATGCTTTCGTCACGAAAGGCCGCCGATCTTGAGCAGGCGCGGGCGCATCTTTCGAAGCTCGGTTACGAAGCCGAAACCGTCGCGGCCGATAATTCGAGGGACGCGGATATCTCGCGCCTGGTCGACGCAACGCTGGCCCAATTCGGGCATATCGACATTCTGATCAACAACGCCGGCGCCAACTGGGGGGCTCCGACGGAGGATCATCCGGTGGATGCGTGGGACAAGGTGATGAACCTCAACATTCGTTCGCTGTTCCTGTTGAGCCAGCAAATTGCAAAACGATCGATGATCCCCCGCAAGTATGGACGTATCATCAATATGGCGTCGATCGCAGGCTTGCGCGGCCAGGTCGGCGAAACCCAGACCATCGCCTACAACACCAGCAAGGGCGCGGTGGTGAACTTCACCCGGGCGCTGGCCGGCGGATGGGGGCAGCACGGGATTACGGTCAATGCCCTGGCACCCGGTTTCTTTCCGTCGAAAATGACCGCGGCAACCATCAAGACGGTTGGACTTGAGAAGATGACCGCCAATGTGCCGCTGCGCCGGATCGGCGACGAGGACGATCTGAAGGGCGCCGTGGTGCTGTTCGCCAGCGATGCCGGCAAGCACATTACCGGCCAGATACTGGCGGTTGACGGTGGCATCACCGCCGTCTGAGCCACGGAAAATGTTTTAGGCCGCCTTCCTTCGTTTGCGTGCCGTTGGTTTCGTCGCCGGGTTGTCCTC
The DNA here is from genome assembly GCA_963755895.1 of uncultured Alphaproteobacteria bacterium. Taxonomy (GTDB): domain Bacteria; phylum Pseudomonadota; class Alphaproteobacteria; order Rhizobiales; family Xanthobacteraceae; genus Bradyrhizobium. The sequence goes on along the minus strand of CAVWMD010000007.1, from coordinate 275,560 downwards.
GTCGGCCATCTGCGGCGGCGCTTCACCCTCGGACATCGCAAGCAGGTTGCGCTTCATCGCCAGCAGGGCGTCCGAGGTTGCTTCGAGGTCGGTTCGATTAATGCCGTCAACAATCCTGGCATTGAACTTGTCGGTCTCCTTGCGAAGCTTGGCGAGAAAACTCCGCGCCTGCTTGGTCACATAGACCCGCTTGATCCGGCCGTCGACCGGATCGGCCTGCCGAAGCACGAATCCCGACTGCTCGAGGCGGTTGATCAGCGCGCCGACCGCGACCTTGCCGACGTCGAGTTCGTTGGCGAGTTGAGTTTGAGGCAGCCCGTCCTTTCGCGAGATGAACGCCAGCACCCACCACTGCGATCGCGTGATTCCCAGTGGCGCCAGCTCCCGGTCGAACATCATTCGCCGCAGCCGCGAGACGTCGTGGATCAGATATCCGAGGCGAAGATCCCATTCCGGCCGGTCCATAGCGGGGTTCCTTTGCGAGCCGCGACGCCACGCGTCGGCGCGACAGCGACAGAATTGACAGACGATACCATACACCAGCGAACTTGTTCGCAAACGGACCGAATTATATCGCCTCGAAGCCGCGCTTGCATCGGCCCGGTCCGACCGAAGACAGCGCAATCGCAGCCGATTGTGCGCAATGCGACGATCCGGCGACCCCGGTCGGAAAATGCCGGGACCGGATTTACATATGAAGTACATTAGTGTATTAATTTCGCCGTAGCTTCACCGTGACCTCTCGCCCAAGTGCCTTCTGCTCAAAAGGACGTGCAGAACCATGTTCGCCAGCGACGTCCTCAGCGGAAAGCGAATTCTTATCACCGGCGGCGGAACCGGCCTCGGCAAGGAAATGTCCGTCGGGTTCGCGGCGCACGGCGCCCATGTTTTTATCTGTGGCCGCCGGCAGGAAGTCCTGGATCAGACCGCGAGCGAGATCCGGGCGCGGTCCGGCGGACAGGCCGACGCATTGGTCGCCAATGTCCGCGATCCCGACAGCATCGAAAAGGCGGTCGCGGAGATCTGGCGTTCGGGTCCGCTGACCGGCCTGATCAACAATGCGGGTGCGAATTTCCTGGCGCCGACCGAGACGCTGTCGCCGCGCGGTTATGAGGCGATCCGCTCGACCATCATGGACGGGTCGTTTTACGCAGCCCAGGCCTGCGGCAAGCGCTGGATCGCCGCGAACCAGCCCGGCGTGATCATCAGCAATCTCGTGACCTGGGTCTGGACCGGATCGGCCTATGTCGTCCCCGCCGCGATGGCCAAGGCCGCCGTTCATGCCATGACGATGTCACTGGCGGTGGAATGGGGGCCGAAAGGAATTCGCGTCAATGCGATCGCGCCAGGTCCATTCCCGACGGAAAACGCCTGGGACAAGCTCAATCCGCTGGCGGAAACCGGCGTGGGGGCGACCCAGGCCGACGAGGTGCCGCTGCGCCGGTTCGGCAAGATGGATGAGCTGCGAAACCTCGTGATCTTTCTGATGTCGGACGGATGCAGTTACATTACCGGCGACACTATCAGCATCGATGGCGGACATCATCTGGCGGCGCCCAGCACTTTTGCCGGACTTTCAAGACTTTCGGCGGAGGACTGGCAGCGCGCCCGCGAAGCCATCCAGGCCTCGACGCGCAAGGAAAAACAGGGAAGGTCTGCCTGAATGAGCCTCGCGAACCCGACGACAAGCTTCGAATGCGCGATCGCCGACGGCGTCGCTCATCTCGTGCTCGATCAACCGAGCCGAGGCAACCCGATCGATGGCGCGTTTTGCCGCGAGTTCAACCTTGCCATGGCCGAACTGAGCGAGCGTGACGATGTCCGGTCCCTGCTGATTTCCGCGCGTGGCAAATTGTTCAGTGTCGGCGGCGACCTTAATGCGCTGGCGGAGCAAGGCGCCGCACTTCCCGCAACCATCAAGTCATGGACGGCGGATCTGCACGCTGGAATAACCCGAATGATCCGGATGCGCGCCCCCGTCGTGGTCGCGGTTCAAGGCAATGTCGCCGGCGGAAGCGTCTCGTTGATGGCTGCCGCCGATCTCGTGGTGATCGGAAAATCGGCGCGGATTGCTTCAGCGTTCGCCAAAATCGGATTCAGTCCCGACAGCGGCTCGACGACGACCGTGACGCGGCGCATCGGACCGGCCCGCGCGCGGCGCTTTTTCCTGCTGGCCGAGACCCTGGATGCGGATGCGGCGCTGTCGTCCGGTCTGGTCGACCTCGTCGTCAACGACGATGCGGTGCTGCCGGAAGCGGAGCGGATCGCGCGGGAATGGGCGTCGGGGCCGACCGAGGCGTTGGGCGCGATCAAGCGGCTATTCCTGCAATCCCCGCATCGTTCGCTGGAAAGCCAGTTGGAAGACGAGGCGCAAACTTTGGCCGCGATCTCGCGCACGGCCGATGCAAAAGAAGGCGTGGCCGCGTTCAGGGAAAAGCGCAAACCACGATTTGTGGGGAAATAGGAACCGTAGCGTAGCAAAGCCCGCAAAACGGCCGGTGGCGCGGCGCTGTCGCGCCGAAGCGCTGCATTTTGCCGGTTGGCAGAAATCGTGAGGTGATATACAGTACACGAGCGTACGATTGTTCGGAGGCAATACCGAAGGTACGAAGCCGGGGAGGGTTGGATGGCTATGGCAACCGCGCGTCGGGAATTGTCTCACGAAGGCTACCGGCGCGCCGGATACTGGCTGGACAAGACGATTGACCAGCTTCTGACCGAGGCCGCGGCAACGAGCCCGGAGAAGGTCGCCATCGTGGCGGACCGGGCCGACCGTGACCGGGCCCGCCGTTTCACTTACCGCGAGCTGGAAGCGCTGGTCGACCGGGCCGCCAGCGCGTTGCGCAGGCTGGGGGTTGGCCCACGCGATGTGGTGACGGTTCAACTGCCCAATTGGTGGGAGTTTGTCGTCACGACGTTCGCCTGCAGCAAGATCGGCGCTGTGCTGAATCCCGTGATGCCGATCCTGCGGGAACGGGAGCTGCTCTACATCCTGAATTTCTGCCAGGCCAAGGTCTTCATCGTTCCAAAGCTGTATCGCGGATTCGACTATGCCGCGATGGCCGAGGGCATGCGTGGTGATCTGCCGCATCTCAAGCATGTGATTGTCGTCGATGGTGTCGGCGAAGCCGGTTTTGAACGCGCGCTTCTCGCGGAGCCCGCCACGGAACTGAACGAACCGGTGCCAAGATCTCCGGGCCTCAATCCCGATGACATGGCGGTGCTGATGTTCACTTCCGGCACCACCGGTGAGCCAAAGGGCGTCGTTCACACCTCGAATTCCCTGGTCGGATGCAACAAGGCGCTGGCGGGAAGGTTCGGCCTCGATGCGAGCGACGTCTTGCTGGTGGCATCGCCGGTCGGGCATATGACCGGATTCGCCGCCATCGTGCTGTTATCGGTCTATCTGGGCGGCACCATGGTGCTCCAGGACGTCTGGGAACCCAAACACGGGGTGTCGCTGATGGCCCGCGAAGGCGTCACCTACACCGCCGCCTCGACGCCTTTCCTCAACGACATCTGCGACGTGGTGAAGGCCGGTGCGCCGCGCCCGGCCAGCCTGCGCTCGTTCCTGTGCGGCGGTGCGCCTATCCCATCCGTGCTGATCGATCGCGCCGCTAGCGACCTTGGCATCAAGGTCTGTTCGCTGTGGGGGATGACGGAGGCGTTGTCGGCGACCCTCACCGAACCATCGCGGGCGGCCGACAAATCGCCGACCACCGACGGACGCTCGCTCGAAGGCATGGAGGTCCGCATTGTCGATTTGGATGGCCAACCGCTGCCGGCGGGTCAGGCGGGGCGTCTCTTGGTTCGCGGCTGCCAGATGTTCAAGGAGTACTTCAAAAGGCCGGAATTGGCGACGTTCGACGCCGACGGTTGGTTCGACTCCGGCGACCTCGCCTACATGGACGACGAAGGCTATATCCGCATCTCGGGACGGGTAAAGGACGTGCTGATCCGCGGCGGCGAAAATGTCCCGGTGGTCGAGATCGAAAACCTGCTCTACAAGCATCCGTCCGTGGCCGCGGTGGCGGTCGTCGGCTATCCGGACGCGCGGCTCGGCGAACGAGGTTGCGCCTTCATCGTATCGCGGCCGGATTGCACATTCGACCTGCCTTCGATGCAGGCCTATCTCGCCGAATGCAGGATGGCCAAGCAATTCTGGCCGGAGCGCGTCGAGCTGGTGCGGGATCTGCCGCGCACCGCGAGCGGCAAGATCCAGAAGTTCAAGCTGAAGGAAATGGCCGCAGCTTTTGCCGATGCCGGGAAATAGTCACCGGATTATCGCGGGCGACCTTGTGCGTGGCCGACCGAAAGAAGGCGCAGACGCGTTTCACGCAACGGCCAATATTAGGGTGATTTGCCGCTCGTGGTGCCATTCGATCCTTTCCGATCACTGCCCGAGCATGGCGACTGCTTCACGATAGTCGCGCGTGCCGAAGCCTTCGGAAGTACGATGCACGATCTCGCGCAGCCTATCCCTGGCACGGTCACTATCATCAATTCCGGCGAGAGTTGAAGCGAGCTTCAGTTCCCAGGCAACCGCGCCTTGGGAGCGAGCGATCTCCAGGGCGTCGGTCAGGAGGCCGCTCGCTTCTGAAACTCTTTCACGCGCAGCCAGGCTCAACGCCCGCACCCGCATGAGTTCTGGTACACACCATGCCGTACCTGAATCTTGACAGCGTGCGAGGGCGCTTGACACAGTCCTGTCCGCTTCGTCGTGACGTTTGCACGCTTGCAGGCCCTCTGCCAGAACACCTTCGAAAGCCGCGTTGTAAAGCACGAAGCCGGTCATCTCCAGCGATCGGATCGCCCGGTGCATTGCGGCTATGCCGCCGTGCATGTTCCCTCGTCTGATAAGAATTTCTCCCTCGAAAGCATCGGCGTACGTACGCCAAACGTCGAGCGCGTGCAACGTCGTGTGATCGCGCAACATCTTCGTGTACCGGGTAGCGAGCGGAAGGTCACCCGCCCACATCGCTATGAAGCACGCGGCATCCGACAGAATGTGCGCCAGTGTCAGGGTGTGATCGAGGGCGAGACCTTCGGCGACCAATTGCTCGACCAAAACCAGCGCTTGATCGGCATGGCCTCGAAGCCAGAGCCCGCGAACGAAGGTAACCTGGGCTATCAGCCGTTGGTCGTATTGGAAACGAACGATGTGCGACCATTGCGGCTGTGACGCGTAGCGCTCCAGCATTTGCTCGATCTGTCGGTGTGAGCCGACGAAGTCACCCAGGAAGTGCAATGACTTTCCGCGCATCCGTTGCGCAATCAGCCAATCCTCCGGATTTCCGGCACGCTCCGCGAGGATAGCGAAGCGGTCGGCAAGAACGAGAGATTCCGCCGCCTCGCCATTGTTGACGCGGTCGAGCCAAAGCGCCCAGATTGCCCGGAGCTGATAGTCGACATCGTCGAGTCCGACGGCCAGCGCAAGCACCTCACGCCACGCCGCGGCCCCACTGGAAACGCCCTTGATCGCGCGCATCTGGGGCCAACCTGAAATTGCATAAAGCTGCATCATGAGGCGGCGATCCGGCGTCGGCTGGCTCTTGAGCCAGGTGATCGCAAACTCGACACGCGACAGGCCTTCGTCGAGCAGCGAGAGATGAACCCAAATCGGCGCCGCAGCGGCAGTTAGAGCGGCGCCGACGGCGCCGTCGCCTTCGTTCGAGAAGGCCCAATCCAGGGCGGCGCGCAAGTTGCCGAGCTCACTTTCATAGGTTCGCAGCCAATCCGCCGTGGGGCGCTGGTCCCATTCCGCGTTGGCGCGATCGAAGACGGCCCTCACGTGCTCAGCGTGTCGTCGGCATCGAGGATTAGCCTCGCCGCTTTCCCGGAGCTTGTCTTGGCCATATGCGCGGGTACTGTCGAGCAGACGGTAGCGGTATGTCCGCTCTTCGGATGTCGCGACGACCAATGACTTCTCATGAAGACTCCTCAGTCGCTCGTCAGCCTCGCCGAAGCGGATCAAGGGGCCCAGCACAAAGGCTGCATCCTCCGGCGTGAAACTGCCGCTGAACACCGACAGGCACCTGAGCGCGGCTTGATCTTCCGGCGATAGAAGCTGGTAGCTCCAGTCGAGCGTGGCCCGCAGCGTTTGATGGCGGGGGAGAGCCGTGCGCCGTCCGCGCGCGAGGATCGAGAAACTATCCTTGAGTGAGTTGGCGAGCCCTTGCACGCCGAGCCCGGGTAGCTGTCCGGCGGCCAGCTCGATTGCCAGAGCGATACCATCCAGTCGCCGGCAGATCTGGCCGACGCAAGGTGCATCGGTGTCGCTGATTTGATAGCCCCCAAGGGCAAAATCCGCCCGTTCCTCGAACATCTCAACAGCCGGATAGCGCCGCATCTCTTCCGCCGGCTGGGTGAAAGGTTTCGGTGGCGCGTCCAGAGCAGAAATCTGATGGACCCATTCACCCGCGGCGCGGAGCCGCTCGCGAGAGGTGGCGAGGATTGTTACCGCCGGTGCCCTGCCGAGCAGCGCCTCGACGAAAGCCGCCGCGACATCCACCAGATGTTCGCAATTGTCGAGCACGATGAGAGTGCGACGATTCTCGACTGTCACGGCGATCTCGTCGACCGGATCCTCCTGCAAGCGAAGATTGAAACCGAGGGCGGCTGCGGCTGCCGCGGCCAGCTGTGTCCCGTTTTCGATGGGAGCAAGCTCCACGAAGGCAATCGTGTCGAAGCTCGCGTGCAGGCGATCCGCAACCGCGACGGCAACCGTCGTCTTGCCGATGCCACCTGGACCGACCAACGACAACAGGCGGCGCCGGGTCACTTCCGCCGCCAGCGCGGCGATGACATCGTCGCGGCCGACGACCCGGGTGATCTGAGCGGGGAGACGCTGCGGATTCCGTCGTTTGGCGTGAGCGGGCTTTGGCGCCGTGGTCTCCACGTCGAGAATAAAACAATAGCCGCGGCCGGGGACGGTGGCGATGTAACGGTCCCCGCCGGGACCCAGGGCCTTGCGAAGCGCCGAGATACCAACCCGCAGCGAGGTCTCATCAACGAAGGCCCCGCGCCAAACCGACTTTGTCAGATCGTCCTTTGAGAGAATCTCGCCCGGTCTTGAAGCGAGCGCGATCAGGATGTCGAGCGCCCGACTGCCCAGTGTTATCGGTTCTCCGCGACGCCAAAGAAGTCGGGCGTCCGGAGCGAGTTCGAACTCGCCAAACTTAAGTCGCTCTCCGACCGCGCTATCGAGCTCGAGTGACATTGCGCCCCGGCCAATGCTGCAATGCGGAAAGTATATACGGATTTCTCATTTCGAAAATAAGTCTTTTCCAAAAAAGGCACTTCGCGGGTCGGAGCTCCGATAACAAGCATTCACATCCCTTCACTGGCAAGCCGCGCAGGGGAAGAGGACAGTGAGCCGTCAACCAAAGAGCAGGGAGAACCCTATGACCAAACCAAGCATCGTTTTCTGTCACGGTATCTGGGCCGACGGCTCGTGCTTCAGCAAGGTGATTCCGGCGCTGCAAGCCGATGGGCACGAGGTGATCGCCGTTCAATACGGTCTCGACACATACGCGGAGGACTTGGCCGCAGTGAAACGCACGCTGGGGCGGGTCAGTAGCCCTGCCATCCTCGTGGGTCACTCCTACGGCGGAGCGACGATCACGGGCGCGGGAATGGATGACCGCGTAAAGGGATTGGTTTATATCGCAGCCGTCGCCCCGGATGCCGGCGAGACCGTGCAAGGCCAGCTCAACAAGTACCCTACGGAAATCTTCAAGCACATTGAAGTCGCGGACGGGCGCGTCTGGGTGCTTCCGCCAGAAGGCACCAAATGTTTCGCGGGAGATCTTCCCGAGCAGGAGCAGAAGGTTGTTTGGGCGACCCACTACGCGCCCGCTGCTGATTTGTTTGAGCAACAAAAGCTCAAGCCCGATGATATCGCCTGGAAGTGGAAACCGAGCTGGTTCATCGTGGCCAAACACGACCGTACCGTGCATCCCGACCTTCAGCGTTTTGTAGCGAAGCGCATGGGGGCGACCACCGTCGAGGCGGACAGCAGCCATGTCATCATGCTCTCCCAGCCCGAGCTCGTCATCGACGTGATCCGCAAAGCCGCCGCCTCAGTTGCCGCAGGGCAGGGCAAAGCGGCTTGAAATGAGCGGTCTGCGGCCGTGACGAATCCCGACACAGGCGTCAAGTCGACGGGTTTACCGGTTGTCCGGCGTTCTCCCCGCGTCACGGCCGGCCCCTTGTGCATCCCCAGCCGCAAGGGGCTCCAGATCGGGAATTTCTCGTTTTTCAACTCATCAGGAGAGCATCATGGAAAATAAACTTGTCATCGAATCTCCCAGTGGAACGTTCGACGCATACATCGCGCGGCCAGCCAAGTCACCCGCACCGGTAGTGATCGTTGTTCAGGAATTGTTCGGCGTTAACGCCGACGTTCGAGCGACCTGCGATGAGTTGGCAGCACAGGGCTTCATCGCGATTGCGCCGGATCTATTCTGGCGGCAAGAGCCTGGAGTCGATCTCAGCGTGACCTCTGAAGCAGACTGGCAACACGGTCTGCGACTTTACGCGGCCTATGACCGCGATGCGGGCGTGAAAGACATTATGGAAACGGTTCGCACCGCTGTTGAGTTGCCGGAGTCGACCGGAAGGGTTGGCCTTCAGGGGTATTGCCTTGGCGCATTGATGGCCTTTATTGCTGCCGCCCGCTATGAGGTCGATGCCGCCGTTGCCTATCACGGCGGCGACACGGAAAAATACCTCGGCGAGGTTGGCGGGTTGGACGCCCCCTTGCTGATGCACCTCGGCGAGGAGGACGAATTCATCTCGAAGGCGGCGCAAGCTGAGATCAAGGCAGCGCTCGCGAAAAAATCCAACGCGACCGTTTACAGCTATCCGGGTCAGCGTCACGCCTTCTCCCGGCACAATGGGTTGCACTACAATGCCGCGGCTGCCGCGCTCGCCAACAGGCGGACAAGCGAATTTCTAAATCAGCACCTGCGGTGATCCCGGTCGTCCCAGACAATACCGTTTGATGACGACCTTGTGCGGTTCGCTGCGTTGGATGGATCATTCGGTCACCCTCTATTGATCCGAATAGAACGGGTCGCGCCGCTGCCGAAACGCCGCGACGGCTTCCTGATGGTCGTGGGTCTCGAGCAGAATGACCTGCTGCCGGTCTTCGATCATCAGGGCGGCATCGAGACCTGGCGCGTCGATCAGGGCGTTGAGCGATTGCTTGGTCAGTCGCAGCCCCATCGGGGACGCACGCGCCATCTCGGCGGCAAATTCGAGACCGGTCTCGAGCAAACGGTCGGCCGGAACAATTTCGCTGACGAGTCCCACCGCCTTGGCACGCTCGGCTCCGAGAAAGCGCCCGGTCAGCAACAATTCGGAGGCCACCGAAAGTCCGATCAGCCGCGGCAAGAGATATCCGGATCCCATGTCGCAGCCGCCGATACCGACGCGGATATAGGCCGCATTCATCCGCGCTTCGGGCGTGGCGAACCGCACATCGCAGGCCAGCAGCAATGAAAAGCCGGCCCCGCAGGCCGGCCCGTGAACCAGCCCGATGATCGGCTGCGGGCAGCTTCGCATCAGGCGGATCAGCTGCGAGTAACGCTGCTGCATCTTGAGCTGGCGCTGCGCCCGGCCGCTGCCGGGTGCGGAAAAGACGTCGGAGCCGAGTTCGGCTCCGGCGCAGAATGCCCGGCCATTGCCGCGCAGAATGACAATTCGTGTCGCGAGGCGATCGTGAAGCGCGGAAAAATAGGCCGTGAGTTCGTCGATCATTTCCGGCGTCACCGAATTGAGCGCATCGGGGCGGTTCAATGACAGAATTTCGGTGCTATCCCGGGCTTCGACCGTGATTGTCGTGAACGCGTCCATGGCTTTGTTCTCCGGTTGAAGATATCGTAATCTAGTGTACAGTATCGTAAACGCCGCAGTCCACTGGCGATGTGCCCCGGAAACGTGGCCGCGGGGGCTGTCAGATAAAAACACCGGGGGGCGGAGATCCGCGATGCCATATCAATCGGTTTTCAGACCCGGGCTTTTCAAGGGGCAGACCATCATCGTGACCGGCGGCGGCAGTGGCATCGGCCGCTGCGCCGCCCACGAGCTCGCGGCGCTCGGCGCCAATGTCGCCATCGTCGGAAGAACGCCTGAGAAACTCGCCGATGTCTGGTCGGAAATTGAACAAGACGGCGGCGAGGTCATGAGCCAGGCATGCGATATCCGAGACGAAGCGATGGTGATCGCCGCGATCGACGCGGTGCTGACCCGATATGGCCGCATTGACGGCCTGGTAAACAACGCCGGCGGGCAATACCGGACGCCGATGAAAACCATCTCGACCAGGGGATTTGAGGCTGTGGTGCGCAGCAACCTCACCGGCGGCTTCATCTTCATGCGCGAGGTCTATAATCGCTGGATGGAAGCCAACGGCGGCGCGATCGTGAATATCATCGCGGACATCTGGCACGGCTGGCCCGAGTTTGCGCATTCGGCGGCAGCCCGCGGCGGCATGCTGACCCTGACCGAGACCGCGGCGTGCGAATGGTCCGCCTCGGGCGTCCGCGTCAACACGGTGGCCCCCGGCGGCATCGTCTCCAGCGGGTTCGACACCTACACGCCGGAGATGCAGCGGAAGCTGCACGATTTCACCGCCGGTGTGCCGCTGCAGCGCTTCGGGACCGAGGCCGAAATTTCCGCGGCCATCCTGTTCCTGTTGTCGCCGGCGGCCGCCTACATCACGGGATCATGCATCCGGGTCGACGGCGGAACGCCGAACGCGCGCAATACCTGGAAGCTTCAACCGCATGCGCGCAGCGTTCCCTTTGAAGGCTTTCACCGTTCCAAGCAGCCTGACGCGTTGAAGAAGGAGTAGCATATCCCGAGTCTTGAGGTTATGTGACTTGAGGGTATGTGACTTGAGGCTATCTGAGATACGCTGGCGCTATCGAACAGATGCCAAAAAAACACGAACGGGGAAACTCCAAATGGCAGGACTTTATTTCGAACAGTTTTCGGTCGGACAGACCTTTGTCCATGAGATCAGACGCACGGTCACCGATATGGACAACATCCTGTTTTCGGCGCTGACCTATAATCCGGCCGCCGTGCATATCGACCACGAATACGCAAAATCGACCGAATTCGGCAAACCGCTGATGAATTCGATCTTCACCCTCGGTCTGATCATCGGCCTGTCGGTTCAGGATACCACGCTTGGTACGACGGTCGGAAACCTCGGCATGGAAGACACCAAGTTTCCGCGCCCGGTATTTGCCGGCGATACGCTGCGGGCGGAAACCAAGATCCTGGCGGTTCGGGAAAGCAAGTCGCGCCCGACCCAGGGCATCGTCACGTTCGAGCATCGTGGCTTCAACCAGCGCAACGAGGAGATCGCATACTGCCGCCGGACCGGCCTGATGATGCGGCGGCCGGCATGAAGCTACGATCCCTGTTATTCGTTCCCGCCGACAGCGAGCGCAAATTCGCCAAGGCTTCCGGTATCGGCGCCGACGCGCTGATTGTCGATCTCGAAGATTCGGTCGCGCCGCCGCGCAAGACACTGGCGCGCGGCATGGTGAAGGAACTGCTGGGCGCGGAGATCGCGCGCGACTGGGCTTTCCTGGTGCGGGTCAACCCGCTCGGCAGCGGGCTTACGATCGAGGATCTCGCAGCGGTGGTTCGTCCCGGCCTCGACGGCATTCTGATCCCGAAGGTCAGCGGCGTTGCCGACATCGAGCTGATTTCGAATTATGTCGATGCGCTGGAAATTGCGGCGGGCGTTACGACCGGGCACGTCAAGCTGCTGGTGGTCGCGACCGAGACGCCCGCCGCGATGATCGGGTTTGCCAGTTACGCAACGCCCAGCCGGCGTCTGGTCGCCATGACCTGGGGTGCCGAAGATCTTGGCGCGGCGTTGGGCGCGCTGTCGAACAAGGAGCCGAACGGCGAGTGGACCTTCCCGTATCAGGTCGCGCGCGCGCAATGCCTGTTTGCCGCCGGTGCCGCGGGAGTAGCCGCCCTTGATACCTTGTATGGCGACTTCAGGGATCAGGAAGGGCTTGCGGAAAGCTGCCGGATTGCGCGCCGGGATGGGTTCGTCGGTCGCATCGCCATACACCCCGATCAGATCGCGACGATCAATTCATGCTTCACGCCGTCCGAAGCCGATATCGCGCATGCGCGTCGCGTGGTTGCCGCCTTCGCCGCCGACCCGGATGTGGGAACGATCGAAATCGACGGCAAGATGTATGACATGCCGCATCTGATCGCCGCGAAACGTACGCTGGTTTCGATCGGGGAGGCTGTCTGAGCATGAGTTCGGCGCTCGCCAATGAATTCGACGTGCCGGACGACCATGCCGCGATCCGGGACGGCGTTCGATCGGTCGTCACCCGTTTCGGTGACGATTATTGGCTGGCGCGTGACGATGACGGCGTTTTCCCGTTCGAGTTTCACCGCGCGATGGCCGATGCCGGGTGGCTCGGCATTACCATGCCCGAGGAATATGGCGGCGCCGGCCTCGGCGTGACCGAGGCCGCGATCATGATGCATGAAGTGGCGAGCCATGGCGGCGGCATGTCCTCGGCTTCCGCCGTCCATATCAATCTGTTCGGACCCCATCCTATCGTCGTCAAGGGAACAGCCGATCAAAAGGCGCGCTGGGTTCCGCGGCTGGTCGCGGGCGAGGACCAATGCTGCTTCGGTTTCACCGAGCCGGATGCCGGTTTGAATACAACGCGCATCAAGACCTTCGCCCAGAAAGTCCCCGGCGGCTATATCGTGCATGGCCAGAAGGTCTGGACGTCGACGGCGCAGGTCGCCAACAAGATCATGCTGCTGACGCGGACCACGCGCTACGAGGATTGCGCGCGGCCAACCGACGGAATCACGATCTTCTACACCGATCTCGATCGTTCCAAGATCGACGTTCATCGCATCCCGAAAATGGGCCGCAAGGCCGTCAATTCAAACTCCATTTTTATCGACGGGTTGTTTATTCCGGAATCCGATCGCATCGGCGAGGAAGGCAAGGGTTTTTCCTATATCCTGCACAGCCTCAATCCGGAGCGGATTTTGATCGCGGTCGAGGCGATCGGAATAGGCCAGGATGCGCTTCGCCGCGCGGCGAACTACGCGCGCGAACGCGTCGTGTTCGATCGGCCTATCGGACAGAATCAGGGGATCCAGCATCCTCTCGCCGAGAACTGGATGTATCTCGAATCGGCCTGGCAGATGGCGATGCGGGCCGCCTGGCTCTACGACCACGGCAAACCCTGCGGGGCCGAAGCCAACAGTGCGAAATTTCTCGGCGCCCGTGCCGGACACGACGCGGCATGGCAGGCCATCGCGACGCATGGCGGCTTTGGCTATGCCAAGGAGTACCACGTCGAACGGCTGTTTCGCGAAGTTTCGATCACGCGGCTGGCGCCGATCACCGAGCAGCTTATTTTAAGTTTTATTGCCGAGAAGGTGCTCGATCTGCCGAAAAGCTATTGAGGTATAGGGACGTCGCGGATTTCGCGTCAGAGGCTCCTCGAAATCAATTCCCGCATGATTTCCGAGGTGCCGCCATAAATCCGCAGCACGCGTGCGTCGGCATAGAGGCGACAGATCTCATATTCGCGCATGAAGCCGTAGCCGCCGAAAAACTGCAGGCATTGATCGACGAGGCGGCCATGCATCTCGGTGATCCACAGCTTGGCGGTCGATGCCGCGTAGGTGGTCAGTTCGTGGTTGAGATGTTCGCGAAGGCACTGATCGACATAGGCCCAGCCAACCGAGAGCTCGGATTTCAGGTCGGCGAGCTTGAAGCGGGTGTTCTGGAAACTGCCGATCGGCGCGCCGAAGGCCTTGCGTTGCTGGACGTAGTCTTTGGTGAGATCGAACGCTTTCTGGGCGGCGGCGATCGAATGAAGCGCGATGGTCAACCGCTCCTGCGGAAGCTCGCTCATCAATTGGCCCATCGCGCCGCCTTCGGCGCCCAGCAGATTGCTGGAGGGGACCCGTATGTCGTCGAAGAACAATTCGGAGGTATCGGACGAGAGGTGCCCGAGTTTTTCGAGATTCTTGCCGCGGCGGAATCCGGGCCGATCGGCTTCGACCACGATCAGGCTCATGCCCCGCGAGCCGCCCTCCGGCGTGGTGCGCGCGACGACAATGACCAGATCGCACATCTGGCCGTTCGAAATGAAGGTCTTCTGGCCCGAGATCACATAATCGCCGCCATCGCGAACCGCGCGGGTGCGAATACCCTGAAGATCGCTCCCGGTGCCCGGTTCGGTCATCGCAATGGCGCAGACGATTTCCCCGGAGACCATGCGCGGCAGCCATTTTGCCTTCTGTTCGGCGGTGCCGTAGCTGAGCAGATAGCCGCAGCACACGTCATTGTGGACCGAGAAGTCGGTCGCGGGACCGGCAAAGCCGGAATAGCTGAGCTCCTCGATCACGACGGCGTTGTGCCTGAAGTCTCCACCCGCGCCGCCGAATTGTTCCGGAACCTGCGGGCACAGCAGTCCGGCCTCGCCGCCGGCCGTCCACAGCGAACGGTCGATGATGCCGGCATCCTCCCATCGCTGAAATTCCGGCGCGATCCTCAGAGCGGCGAAGCGTCGCACGCTCTCGCGGAATTGCTGGTGTTCTTCGTCGTAGACGGCCCGGTGTGGCAGCATGTCATACCCTCGCGAACAGCGCCTTCAGCCGGTGAATTTATGGAAGTCCGGCATGCGTTTTTCATTGAAGGCAGCGACGCCTTCTTTTGATTCAGCCGTGTCGTAGAACATCTTGACGGCGTGGAGGGCAAAATTGCTGATGCCACGGATATTGTCGGAGTTGGCGTTGAACGACCGCTTCGCCAGCGCAATCGCGGTCGGTGACCGCTGCGCGAGCTTGTCGGTCCAGTCCTTGACCGCCGTATCGAGCTCCGCGGCCGGTACCACCTTGTTGACGAGGCCCATCTCACGCGCCTGTTCGGCGCTGTAGCGATCGTTGATGAACCAGATTTCCCGCGCCTTCTTGTCGCCGACGTGGCGCGCCAGGAAAGCGGTACCCCAACCGGCATCGACCGAACCGACCTTCGGTCCAACCTGCCCAAATTGCGCGGTATCGGCCGCAATCGTCAGATCACAGAGCGTGGCCAGCACGTTGCCGCCGCCGATGGCAAAGCCGTTGACCCGGGCAATCACCGGTTTGGGGACGTCGCGGATCAGGCCCTGTAGTTCGTCGATCGGCAGTCCGACGACGCCGCGGCCGTCATATTGCCCCTCATGCGCGGATTGATCCCCGCCGGTGCAGAACGCCTTGTCGCCGGCGCCCGTCAGCACGATGCTCGAGATGTTTCGATCGTTCGCGGCAAGCTGGAACGCCTGGATCATTTCTTCCAGGGTCTGGCCGCGGAAGGCGTTGTAGACCTTGGGCCGGTTGATGATGATCCACGCAGCCCGGTCACGTACTTCGTAGATAATGTCGGTAAACTTGGTTGCGTCTGACATGCCTCGACCTCACATTGCTAGTATCTGGAATCACAAATCGGTATTGCGGCCCATCCTTCGAGACGGCCGCTGTGCGGCCTCCTCAGATGAGGAGTAACGAGTTGAAGCACAACGACCTCATGCTGAAGAGCGAGCATCGCGAGCGTCTCGAAGCATGGGCAACAGGCGCCTCATGAATCTCTCATAGTCAGTACTAGATCATGTTCATGCCGCCGGAGACCGATATGGTCTGGCCGGTGATGAACTTGCCGTCGTCGGACGCCAGGAGGGCGACGATCCCGCCGTAGTCGTCCGGTTCACCCATTCGCTTCAAGGGAATACCGCGAAGCATCGCGTCCTTCCACTTGACCGCCTGTTCACCTTCGCCCAGCACCGCCGCCATCATCGGCGTATTGGTGGGGCCCGGACAAACCGCGTTGAGCAGGACGTTCTTGCGGGCCAGTTCCCGGGCGATCGATTTCGTGAACGAGATCAGACCGCCCTTGCAGGCCGAATAAACCGCCTCGTCGCTGGTGCCGACGCGGGCGGCATCGGAGGCGATATTGATGATGCGCCCGCCGCCGCGCTCCACCATCAACGGCGCAATCGCATGGTGGGTGTTGAGCGGACCGTAGAGGTTGATGCGGATGATCTTGTCCCACAGATCCTTGTCGGTCTTCAGGAAGGGCATCGGCCGGTCCCAGCCCGCATTGTTGACCAGCGCCCAGATCGGTCCGATCTCGACCTCGACCTTGGCGACCGCGTGATCGACGGAGGCACGATCGCCGACATCGACGGCATAAACGTTGATGCTGGACGGCGGTGCCAGCTTCGCGGTCTCCTGTCCGGCCTCGGGCTTGATATCGAAGATGGCGACCTTGCAGCCTTCTTCCACCAGACGGAGGGAGATGGCGCGCCCGATACCCTGGCCGCCGCCGGTGACGATCGCCACCTTGCCGGATAAGCCTTTCATGATGTCCTCCTGTTTTTCTTGCTGCTTTTCTTGTTGCCGCATCCGACCAGCGAAGGGTCAGCCGCTTTTGGCCAGCGTGTGTCCATGCTGCGCGAACATTTGCCGGGCGATGATCGTCTTCATGATCTCGATCGATCCGCCCGCGATCTTGACCACCCGGGCATCGGCGTAGGCCCGCGCGATGGGATATTCCCACATGTAACCCCAGCCGCCGAACAGCTGCAGGCATTCATCGACCACCTCGCAATGCAGCTCCGAGGTAAACATCTTCGCAATCGCCGCATCGACCGGATCGAGTTTTCCTTCCATGAACAGCGATATGCATTTGTCGGTATAGACCCGGGCGACGGTGGCCTTGGTCTTCAGGTCGGCCAGCTTGAACTGGGTGTTCTGGAAATCGGCGATCTTTTGACCGAATGCACTGCGTTGCGAGGTGTATTCGACCGTCCACTCGATCACCGTTTCGGTGACCATCGCCGAGCGGATCGCCTGCGCGAGGCGTTCTTGCGCGAGCTTGGTCATCATCAGCGGGAAGCCGCGGCCTTCCTGGCCCAGCATATTGCCGGCGGGGACACGAATGTTGTCGAAGAAGAGCTCGGACGTGTCTTGCGCCTTCATGCCGAGCTTTTCGAGATTGCGGCCACGCTTGAAGCCGGGGCGGTCGCTCTCGACGATGAACAGCGTGACGCCGTTGGCGCCGGCATTGCCGTCGGTCTTGGTCGCGAGCACGACGAAATCGCAGAGCTGACCGTTGGAAATGAAAACCTTCTGGCCGTCGATGACGAAATCGTCGCCGTCGCGAACGGCGCGAGTCCGGATCGCCTTGAGATCGCTGCCGGCATGCGGTTCGGTCATCCCGAGCGAGCCGATCGCCTCGCCGGACACCATTTTCGGAAGCCATTTCCGTTTCTGCTCGTCGGTGCCGAACGACAGAAGGTAGGTCGCAACCAGATCGGTGTGGATCAGGAACCCGGGCCCGCTGGCGCCGGACCGCCACAGCTCCTCGAATACGATCACGTCGAACAGATAGTCGAGGCCCATGCCGCCAAATTGCTCGGGAACGGTGCAGCACAGCAGGCCCTCCGCGCCGGCCTTGAGCCAGAGATCGCGCGGGACGATGCCGTCTTCTTCCCATTTGGCGTGAAATGGCACGATTTCCCGCTCGACAAACCGCCGAACCGACTCCCGAAATATCTGATGCTCTTCTCGGAAAAGGCTTCGCTCGATCATAGCAGGGCAGTCCCACGTAAAAATAGTGAACTAGTGTACCGTATATCGGTCCTGAAGGAAATGCAACGCGGGAGGCGGTATTATCGCCGATTTTCGGTCGTCAGAGCCTCAGCAGAGAAGGTCTGCATCGATGCAAATCGGCCCTGCATAACTAGTACACCAGCACACAATATGCTAGTAAGCCAATCCTGATCTGGCCGGAGAATGCGATAGTGGTGTTGGCTGATTTGAAGGAGTTCCGCCTCGAGCGTTCGAACAACGATGTTCTTCACCTCGTTTTCGATGCGCCCGGTCGCGCGATGAACGTATTCTCCAACGCGGCCATCGAGGAATTGGGAATTTTCGCCCAATGGCTCGGCGGAAGCGATGCGAGAGGCGTGGTGGTGCGCTCGGGAAAGCCATCGGCGTTCTGTGCGGGCGCGGATCTCACCGAACTCGGCGTCGCCTACGACATGATCATGGCCGCGCCTGCCGAACGGCGCAGCCGGATGGCCTATGACCATTTCTTTCGCCTGAGTTGGGCGCTCCGGAAACTCGAAACCGCCGGCAAACCGGTCGCGGCGGCGATCGCCGGACTGGCGCTCGGTGGCGGCGGGGAGCTCGCTCTCGCGGCGCATCACCGTGTCATGATCGACGACCCACGGGCGGCATTCGGGTTGCCCGAATTGCTGGTCGGCCTGTTGCCGGGAGCCGGTGGAACCCAGCGGCTTCCCCGGCTTGCCGGGGTCGAGGCCGCGTTACCCATCTTGCTCGAAGGGGCCCGATTGACGGGGCAGGCCGCGGTGACGGCGGGGGTGATCGATGAACTGGTTCCGGCAGGTCAGGAAGTCGCCGCGGCAGAGCGATGGGTACTGGCCAATCCAGGGGCTTCGCAGCCTTGGGACCGCGCGGGTTGGCGGCCGGCGGATGCCGACCGTGTGGCCGCCATCATCGACAGGAAGCGCGCGGACGTGTTGGCGGATACTTTGGGGCACTATCCGGCGCCGCTTTCTATTCTCGATTGCGTCGGCACCGGGTTGCCGCGGCCATTCGACGATGCGATCCGGGCCGAGATGCAGATCTTCGCGCGGCTTATCCAGCGGCGCGAACCGCGCAACATGATCCGGACGATGTTTCTCGGCAGGCTCGATCACGACCGCCTGCGAAAGGCTGGAGGCGTTGGTTCGCAGGTCGAACGTGCGGTGGCGGAGATCTCGGCCAAACTCGGTGTCGGCAACGATGAAAACGCAGTCCTTGCGACAGCGTTGGCCCGGGCCGGTTTTCGCGGGCCCGCTTTGCCGAGGCCCGCCTTCGATGGCGCCGTCTCGGACCAGGCGTTCTGGTTCGAGGCAGACCCCGCAACCGATGCCAGGCAGGCGTTGCGGCGGCGTCTTGCCGACGTCACTGCAGCGGCGGCCCAATGGCGCCCAAAACTTTCGGAGGAGGAGCGCCGCGCGGCGGACTATCTGCTGGTGAAGGAGTTCGGCTTCCCCGCCTATCTAGGCGGCGTGTTTGCCGCCGACCTCCTGTGAGGCCGTCGGCCGCTGCCTTTTCAAGTCGCATGTCGGTGTAACAAGCAAATCCGTTCGGGGACAAGATCGTGACAAAACCTCTCGCTGGAATTCGCGTGCTGGATCTTTCCAAGGTCCTCGCCGGCCCGTTATGCGCGCAATATCTCGGTGACCTCGGCGCCGACATCATCAAGGTGGAGACTGTCGGCAGCGGCGACGAGACACGGGGATGGCCGCCTTTCCCGGCTCCCGGCCTCGGAACGGTTTTTCTTTCCGCCAACCGCAACAAGCGCAGTATTGCCGTCGATTTGAAAACCGAGAAGGGGCGCGAGATCGTTCATGCGCTGGCAAAATCCGCCGATATCGCCATCGAGAGTTTTGGCACCGGCGTTGCCGAGCGGCTGGGGATCGATGCCGCGACACTTCGGCCGCTCAACAGTCGCTTGATCCATTGCAGCATCTCCGGATTTGGCCGTTCGGGACCGCTGAAGAATTCACCGGGCTACGACGTCATCCTGCAGGCCTTCTGCGGGATCATGTCGATGACCGGCGACGGGGACGGCGGGTATATTCGCAGTCCGATCTCTCCGATCGACCAGATGACCGGCGTGCATGCGTTCAGCGGCATCCTGTCGCTGCTTTATGCGCGCGAGAAGACCGGGCAGGGCGGCACCATTCAGGTTTCCCTGTTCGAAACCGCGCTGGGTCTGCTCGGTTATAATCTGCAAACCTATTGGGAGCGCGGTGTGCAACCGCCGAAATGCGGATCGAGCCATGAATTGCTCTGTCCCTATCAGGCTTTCGAGGCGGCGGACGGCCCCATCATGATCGGCGTCGCCAATGACAATCTATGGCGAAAGTTTTGCGGTGTGACCGGACTGAGCGCGCTCGCCGATGACCCCAAATTCAGGACCAACGCGGATCGCGTCGCTCACCGCGATGAAGTTCTTCGCCATGTCAAGGCCGCGTTGGCGGCCAATTCGGTAAAACACTGGAACGATGCGCTCACCGCAGTCGGCGTGCCATGCTCGCCGATCAACACGCTTGCCCAATTGCTGGATCACCCGCATACCGCGGCGAGCGGGATGATCGTTGAATACGACCATGCGCGCGCAGGACGGCTCAAGGCCGTGGGCCACCCGGTGCTGGTCAATGGCGAACCGCGTCGGGCAGGCTTGCCGCCTCCGGTCGCCGGACAGCACACCGATGATGTGCTGGGCGAACTGGGATGGTCGCGCGAGCGTATCGACGATCTGCGGCGCGAACGCGTCGTCGGTTGAATTATGTCGGCGGACCTGGATGTCGGCGCATGGCGAGCGAGTGCAGAGCGCTTACGCCATCGCCGCCTCCGACGCCTTGAAGCTGATCGGCAATCGCTTCAGGCCTCCCAAAAACGAGGTTTCGATCCATGCAGGCTCGCCGGTGAGGGCAATCTCGTCGACCCGCGCCAGCAGCTCGCGAAAGAAGATCACCATCTCGATCTTGGCGAGGTACATTCCGATGCAGGCGTGGATGCCAAAGCCGAAGCCGACATGACGGTTTGGATTGCGATCGGCAATGAAGGAGAAGGGCCGCTCGAACGCCTCGTCGTCCCGGTTCGCCGACGGATATGCCATCATCAGATGATCGCCCGGGCGGATGGTCTTGCCGCGCAGCGTAGAGGTTTCGGTCGCCGTCCTGAAGAAATGCTTGACGGGCGAAACCCAGCGCACCATCTCGTCGACCGCGGCCGGAATCAAATCCGGGTTTGCCCTCAGCTTGCGCATTTCCTCCGGGTTCTGGATCAAAGCGAGCAGGCCGCCCGCGAGCGTAGCGCTGGTGGTGTCGTGGCCCGCGCTTGCCAGTGCGACAAAGTAGGATGAGGCCTCGAACTCGCCGATCAGGCTCCCGTCGACCTCGGCGGTCGCAATCAGTGTCGCGACGTCATTGGTGGGATGGCTGCGGCGCTCCCGCGCGATGCCGCGAAAGAAATCCATGTAGGCCATGGTGGCCCCGATCAAATCGCTGCCGCGCTGCATCTCCGGATCGCCACCGCCGAAATAGGCCCGCGTAATGTCGAGAAGATGCTGGCCATGCTCGTCGGGAATACCGAGGATCAGCATGATGACCTTCAACGGAAACCGCACCACGACGTCATTGTAGAAATCGCAGGCGCCGTCATGGGCGAGCATGCGGTCGATGCTTTCGCGGGCTAGCCTACCGATGCTCTCCTCGAGCTGGCGTACTTGCTTGGGTTGAAACCAGGCGTGGGTAAGCTTCTTGTACTTGGCGTGGTCAGGATTATCCATCTGGTTGATGGCGCGGACCAGCATCGGCCGTCCGCCCATCGCTTCCCTGACCTTCGATTCGAAATCGATCGAGAGCAGCTTGGTGCGCGGCGCGTTGATGAATTTGTCGTTCTGCTTCTCGATCTCCATCACATCCCGGTGCTTCGAGATGGTCCAGAAGGGACGGTAGCCTGCCGGCGCGGTCCAATGCACCGGGTCGTCGCGGCGCAGCATCGAGAACAGCGCGTGTTGCTGTTCGAGGCTGCCATAGGTCTTGTGGCTGGCGATCGCTTCATCGACGAGGGAATCCTGCATGCCATTTCTCCCTGAAGTGTTTTATGGACGATCAGCGCAACCGCAAAACGGGTGTTCTCCGCAGCAAAAAATCATTCAGCCGACAAGACATCATCCGACAATCGCCAGCTGGCGCCGTCGAATGTCGCGATCCGCAGCGTCTTGAACGGGGTGTAATCGTCGGGTTTTATGCTGATCGACACGCCCGGAAGCATCATCGGCAGACGTTCGCCGTGGAGCGAGGTTGCCTGGTGGATAAGGGACGCTCCCGTGAGCTGGTCGCCACAACGGGTCAGCACGAGGGCCGCGGCCTGGACGTTCATATAGGCGACCAGGACGGAATAGTCGTCCGGATTGGCGGCGGGGGCGTACTTGGCGAGAAAGTCCTTGTAGGCCCTGACTTCCGCGTCATCGCTCCAGGCCGGGTCACCCGGCTGCTTGAGGAATTGGGTCGTGACCAATCCTTTCGACGCATCGAGGCCGGCGGGCTTCAGCACGGTTTCGAGCGATGCCGCTGAGCCGCCGATGACGTGAAGCGGGCTCCAGTTCAGCTCGTGGACCTTGCGGATCGATTGCGCCGCGGCCTTGGCGGAAGATTGCTCGATCAAGGTGTCGACCCCGGCCGATTTGAGCTGAACGATCTGGGAGTTGATGGTCGGATCGGCGATTTCATAGGACGCCTCGGCCATGATCTGCGATGCCCTGGTTCCGAGCCCGGCGCGCAAACCTCTCAGATAATCCTTGCCGAAGTCATCGTTCTGGTAAAGCACGCCGATCCTGGCGCCCGGCTTGGTCTTCAGGATGTACTTTGCGACAACGCGGCCTTCGGTTTCGAAGTCCGGATAAAGCGGGATGGTCCAGGGGAAAGTCTTCGGATCGTTGAAACGCCGCCCTCCCGCCGTGATGAACAGCTGAGGGACTTGCTTGCCGTTCAGATATTTCTGGATCGCGACATTCGGTGCGGTTCCGATGGTGCCGATCTCCGCAAGCACGCCGATGTCTTCGACCAGCTTGCGCGACTGCTCGACGGCCTTGGGGGCGCTGTAGGCGTTATCCAGTTGGGTGAACTTGATCTTGCGGCCGTTGATCCCGCCTTGCTGATTGAGCATGTCGAAATAGCCGACCACGGCGCGCCCGGCGCCGGCACCGAATGACGATGCCGGACCGCTGAGCGGCGTCGACTGTCCGAGATTGATCTCGGTGTCGCTGACGCCGGGGCCATACGCCTTCTGCGCCCAGGCCGGCGCTGTCGCAACCAGCGCCGATATCGCCAACGCGCCCCGGATCGAATTGATGATGCGGCTCACTCCAGTTCCTCCCGATTATTTTTATGTTTGTTTTTATCGCAGCAGCTCGCGGGCAATCACCACGCGCTGGATCTGATTGGTTCCCTCGAATATCTGCGTGAGCTTGGCGTCGCGCATCATTCGTTCGACCGGGTAATCCATCGTATAACCATAGCCGCCGAAGATCTGGACGGCGTCGGTCGTGACCTTCATTGCCATGTCGCTGCCGAAGCATTTGGCCATGCTGGCCAGCAGGTTGAGGCGCTTCCAGTCGCCGGCATCGCCGGCGCGGGCGCATTCATAGACCAGCGCGCGGGCCGCCTCGATCTGGATCGCCATGTCCGCCAGCATGAACTGGATGCCCTGGAACTCCGAAATAGCCTTCTTGAACTGCTTGCGTTCTTTGGCGTAGGCGATGCAGACGTTGAGCGCGCCCTGCGCCAGCCCGACCGATTGAGCGCCGATGGTCGGACGGTTGAGGTCGAGCGCGCGCATCGAGGCCCGAAAGCCCTTGCCCTCTTCGCCGACCAGGTTCTCCGCCGGCACCCGGACATTGTCGAAGAAGATCGGCGTATTCGGCGCGCCGCGAAATCCCATTTTTCGCTCGTGACGCCCGAAGGTGATGCCGGCCATTTTCTTCGGCTCGACGATGAAGGCGCTGATGCCGTCGGCGCCGGGGCTGTCGCTGGTTCGCGCCATCACGATGATGCATTCGGCTTCGACGCCGTAGCTGCACCACTGCTTGCGGCCGTTGAGGACATAGCAATCGCCGTCTTTTTTGGCGCGGGTGTTGATCGCGGTAACGTCGGAGCCGGCCTGCGGTTCGGAAATCGCGATCGCGGTGACGACGCCGCCGGCGGCGATCATGGGCAGGTATTTCTTGCGCTGCTCCTCCGAGCCGAAGTGAAGCAGCGGCATGATGAACATCGAATTGAGGCCGGCGATCGAGGCGCAGGCGGGCGAGACTTTGGCGATCTCCTCGCGCGCGATGCACACCATCGTCAGATTGCCGTTCGGGCCGCCATATTGCTCGGGCACCCACAGCTGCATCAGCCCCATTTCGCCGAACAGCTTGACCAGCTCGGTCGGGAACCGGTCGGTCGCGTCGATCTCAGCGGCGATCGGCGCCACGTGCCTGGCCACCATCTTCTGAATGCTGTCGCGGAAAGCATTCTGCTCCTCGGTGAAGCTCATGACGTCTCCTCTTTCCCGTCTCCCTTTCCCATCGCGGAAGCCAAAAAAAGGACTTCCATTGAATGGGTGAACCATTTAATAGTCGTCGCATGATGAATAAGTCAAGGCCCAGCCCGCCCGTCGGCCCTCGAATGGTTGCGCAGACCCGGCGCGAGCGTATTCCGGATCATCGCACCGCGGGGGCGACAGCTCCGGTGACGTTTCGGCCAATCCATACGCGGCGAGCCTTCGAGGAAATCTGCGAGCGGATTCGCGAGCAGCTCGCGCTCGGCGTTCTCAAGCCGGGAGACAAATTGCCGCCCGAGCGCGACCTCGCGCAGCAGCTCGGGGTCAGCCGCAATGTGCTGCGCGAGGCGCTGCGCAGCCTGGAGATGGCGGGCATCCTGCGGCTGCGGAAGGGCGTCAAGGGCGGCGCCTTCATTCGGGAAGGCGATACCGGCCGCATGAATGAAGTGATGCGGGATATGCTCAGCCTCGGCACCATCTCGGTGCGCGAACTGTCGGAGGCGCGGATCAACGTCATCGATTTGGTGGTCCGGCTGGCCTGCGTCGCGGCGCGGCAGCGCGATTTCGAGGCGCTGGAAGCCAACATCGAACGGACCGACACAGCTACCCGTGAAGGACGATTGCTTGACCGGGTCGAATGCTCTCGCGAGTTCTACAGGCTGTTGGCGGAATTGACCGGCAACAAGGTGATCGCCATGATGGTGAACTCGGTCACCGAGATTCACATGCGTTTCGTCTATGCCAAGGTCGCCTCGAGCGGCGCGGCGACGCCGCGTCTGACCGACAAAAGGAGGCAGTTTCTTGCGGCATTGCGTGCCCGGGACGTGAACGCGGCGACCCGATTGATGCGAGTTCACGTCGAATTGGTGCAGCGGATGCTCGAGCTGGATCCGGGCTCGATGTCGCTTCACGTCGCGCTGGCGGAAGTGCAGCAGCCGGGGCTGCACCGCTGAATGCCTAAGCGCGGTTCCGAAAGAAAGACTTACCCAGAACAAACGGTACGGAGTGAAACATGACGAGATACGCCAAATACGAATGCCTCAAGGTCGAGATCGAAGCGAAGGTCGCCACCGTCATCCTCAACCGTCCGCAGGCGCGCAACGCGATCAATCAGATGCTGATCCGCGAGCTACGGACGATCTGGGACGACCTCGCCGACGACCACGCGGTCAACGTCGTCCTGCTGACGGGTTCGGGTGATTTTTTCAGCGTCGGCGGCGACGTCAAGGCGATGTCGGAGCGCCCCGGGGGCGATGTTCTCGAAGAGGGTGAGGTGCACGATCCCATGATCAGCCGCCGCGGCGTCACCCGTCAGCTCGAACTCGACAAGCCGATCATCGCGGCGATCAACGGCGACGCCATCGGCCTTGCGGCCACCCACGCGTTGTTGTGCGATATTACGGTGATGGCGGAAGACGCCCGCATTGGCGATACCCATGTTTCGCGCGTGGGGCTGGTCGCCGGCGACGGCGGTACGGTGATCTGGCCGTTGCTGATTGGCATTAACAAGGCCAAGGAATTTTTGATGCGCGGCACGCTGCTGAGCGGCAAGGAGGCCGAGCGGATCGGCCTCGTCAACCATGTAGCACCTCGTGCCGAGGTGCTGGCGAAGGCGCGGGCGATTGCGCTGGAACTCGCCAACGGGCCGACCTGGGCGATCCGCTGGACCAAGCTGTCGATCAACCAGATCCTGAAAGAGCGGGTGAACCTGATGCTCGAAGCATCGATGGCGCTTGAGCAGGTGACGTTTGCGACCGCCGATCACAAGGAGGCGACGATGTCGTTCAAGGAGAAACGCAAGCCGAAATTCGGGCAGGCGTAATTCCGTCGATGCCTCCGATTGAGCTGCCGAGCGACGACGTCAGGACGATGCTCCGCGATTCTTTGCGGGGCTTTCTTGGCGCGCAATGGAATGTGCAAGCGGCAGCGACGTCGTCGGAATCGGCGGAGGAAGTTGCTGCCATCTGGACTCGGCTGGTCGGGCAGGGCGTCGCGGGGCTGGGCTGCGATGCCGGCGAAGGCGGGCTTCGCGAGATTGTCGTGGTCATGACGGAACTCGGCCGGGCCGCGTGCCCGGCCCCGATGTGGTCGGCCGCGCTTGCCAATCTGGCGCTGTCGGGCTGTCACGCGCAAGAAGCGGTCGATCTGCTCGAAAGACTGCATGACGGAACGGCGCGCGTCGCCTTCTCGTTCGGGGTGCTCGATCCCGACGATAACACGGGCACGATCCAGCTTGCCGATGGACGTGCGAGCGGGCTGCTGCGCTTTGTCGAAGTGGCCGGCAGTTGCACGCATCTCGTCGTGGCGATTGCGCCGGCGAGCCTTGCGATCATCGCATTGCAGGGGCCTGGCGTGGAGCTGGAGGCCACCCGGGCCATGGGCGCCTGGGGCCTGTATGAGGTCCGCCTGACGCAAGCGCCGGCGCAGCCTATCGATCTGGCATCCGCCGTTCTCGATGACCGGCTGCTGGCGGGCAAGCTCGCTCTCATGGCGCGAGCGCAAGGCGCGGCGCGGGCGGCATTCGATTTGGCGGTCGACTATGCCCGGGAGCGCAAGCAGTTCGGGCAGCCGATTGGAAAGTTTCAGGCGATCCAGCACAAGCTTGCGAATGGCCTGATCGCGCTCGAAGGCGTGCGGCTGACGCTCGATCATGCCGCGCATCTGCATGATCGCGGCGACAGCAATTGGCGCTATTTCGCCAATAGCGCGATTACGTTCGGCTGCGATGCGTTGCGGCGAGTGTCCCTCGAAACCCAGCATACGCTGGGCGCGATCGGCTATGCCGAGGAACATCAGGCGCCGCGCCATTTCAAGCGCGTGCATCTCGACACGATTGCGCTCGGCGGCGCGAGCGAAGCGCGGCGGCGCGTCGCCGCGTTCCTGTTCGACCGCGGTGGCCACGATCTGCCGCAATATGATCTGGGTCCCGCGGCAAACGCGTTGCGTGAGCAGGCGCAGGCCTGGCTGGATGATCACTGGTCCGGCGCGCGCAAGGCTGCTTTCGAAGCCAAGCCATTTGCCAAGCGCGAGTTCGATGCGGAATTCGCCCGCGATATCGGCGAGACCGGCTGGATCGGCTTGGGATGGCCGAAGCAATTCGGCGGTCAGGCGCGCACGCCGCTGGAGCAGATCGCCTTCATCGAAACCATGGAGCGGGGTGAAGCGCCGCGGATTGGCGCCGCGATCCAGGCCAACGCGCTGATGATGTTCGGTAGCCCCGCGCAGCAGGAGAAGTACCTGCCGGAGATTTTGCGGGGCGAGGCCATGCACGGGATGGGTTACAGCGAACCGGAGGCGGGGTCGGATCTGGCTGCCTTGCGCACGCGCGCCGTGCGGGATGGCGATGGCTGGGTCATCAATGGGCAGAAGATATGGACCACGACCTGGTGGGGAAAATACATGTTCCTCGCGGCGCGAACCGATCCGGAAGCAAAGCCGCCGCACGCGGGAATCAGCATGTTCATCGTTCCGATGAATGCTGCCGGCATCACCATCCGGCCCGCGACCACGATGTATGACGGCAGCTTTGCCAATATCTTCTATGACAATGTGCGGATTCCGCTGGAAAACATCGTCGGCGAGGTCAACGGCGGCTGGAAGGTGCTGACAGGGGCACTCGCCTATGAGCGCGGCCTGGTCGGCGGCGGCATCGTGTTGAAGGTGGTCCACGCCTTCGAGCAGTTGCGCAAACGCGTCATGGCGCAAGGCGGCGGCGCGCGGCCGCTCGCCGATGATCCGATCGTCCGCGACAGAATGGCAACGCTGGCGTGCGAAATCGAGGTCGGTCGTCAGTTGATGGTGCATTGCGCGGAACTCGCCGCCGACGGCGTCACGCCACCGGAATACGGCGCGATCAGCAAGGTGTTCTCCGGCGAACTGATGGAGCGTTTCGGCGAAGCCGCGCTCGATATTCTCGGCTCGCGCGCGACCCTTTCCGAGCAGATGCCGGGTGCGCTCGACAACGGCCGCTTCGAGCAGAACCTTCGTCATTCCCTGATGTGGGTCATCAGTATCGGAACCAACGAAATTCAACGCAGCCTGATCGCGCAACGCGGCCTCGGGCTACCCAGATAGGAGTTGATGGATGCCGGAGCAAAACACGCCACCGCCGCTCGACGGCATCCGCGTGCTCGATTTCTCGATCATGCTGGCCGGCCCGTATTGCGCGCGGCTGTTGGCCGATGTCGGCGCCGACGTGATCAAGATCGAGCCGCCTGAGGGCGACGACATGCGGTTGCGCACGCCTGTTCGTGACGGCCACAGCGCCTATTTCGGTCAGCTCAACGCCGGCAAGCGCAGCCTCGCGCTCGACCTGAAAAGCGCCGATGCGATCAAGCTGGTGCACCGGCTGGTCGCGGAAACCGACATCCTGGTCGAGAACTTCCGCCCCGGCGTGATGGACCGGCTTGGCCTCGGCTACGACGCGTTGCGCGCGATCAATCCGCGCCTGATCTATTGTTCGATCTCGGGCTATGGGCAGACCGGGCCCGATTCGGAGCGGGCGGCCTATGCGATGATCGTTCACGCCGAGAGCGGCTTCGATCGGTCGCTGATGCGGTATGCCGGCGACCGGGATCGGCCGGCGACCGGAGCTATCTTCGTGGCCGACGTGCTGGGCGGAATCTTCGGCTACTCCGCGATCCAGACCGCGCTGGTGCAGCGTGGACGCACCGGACAGGGCCAGCGGATTGACGTTGCGTTGATGGATTGCATGTTGAACCTGCTGGTCTACGAAATGCAGGAGGCTCAGTTTCCGATCCGCGCCTCGCGCCCGACCTACGGCCCGGTGCGGACGCTGGATGGCGACATCCTGATCGCGCCGGTGACGGTCCGAAATTTTACGGCGCTGTGTGAGGTGACGGGACAGGCTGAACTTGGTACCGACCCGCGCTTCAATACTGTGCCGGCCCGGGGCGCAAACTGGACCGCGATGATGCAGGTCGTCGAACAATGGACGCAGTGCCACACGGTGCGCGAATGCATCGACACGCTCGAGAAGGCGGGGGTGCCCTGCGCCGAATACCGCGATCCCGGCGCGGCGCTGACCGACCCGCATCTGCTGCAACGCGGGGCCTTCGCGACGATCGCAGATGGCGCAGGCGAATTCGCCGGCGTCAACGCACCGTGGAAGATGTCAGGCGCAGATACCGCCATGAAACGCGAAATACCCGGTGTCGGCGCCCATCGGGATGAGGTGCTTGTGAAGACCCTCGGTATGTCCGCGGAGGCGATCATCGGCCTTGCCGCGGCAGGCGCGTTCGGAAAGACGCGGGTCTAGCCCTTTGCGTGCATTGGCGTGAAGGCCGTAAGAAAAAACCTCTCGTCGTCCCGGCCTTGCGCCGGGACCTATAACCACCAGCGTAAAAGCGGTAAGCGTGGAGCCGGCTCCCTGTCATCTTGCTGACTCCAGGGGTTATGGGTCTTCGCGTTCGCGGGGACGACGGAGGGTGTGGGAACGCCCCTGATCCAGTGAGAAATGCGCCCCTTCGCGCCTGCTGCAAATAAGCCCAAATTGGAGTGAATGACCCGATGCGACACCCGTATCGGCAGCGATGCCTGCTGCGTTCGATAATAGAACGCGCGATCCGCGACCTGGATAAATCCGGGCATTTTCGAGCCCTGCAATCTGCCGGCGCAAGGGCACACTTGTTAAATTAAATTACGGCCGTTGAACGGGCCATTTTACGACATATAAGACCGCTGGGGATCAAGTTCACGCATGAGTCTTTCCAGCCCGTCTATCCGTCGGCCCGTCGCCACCACCTTGCTGACGTTCGGGCTGGTCGTCGCCGGTACCATCGCCTTTTTCAAGCTGCCGGTCTCGCCGCTGCCGGATGTCGATATCCCGACGATTTCGGTGCAGGCGACCCTGCCGGGCGCGAGCCCGGCGGACGTGGCCACCACGGTCGCCAGTCCGCTGGAGCGTCATCTCGGCCAGATCGCCGATGTCAGCGAGATGACCTCATCGAGTTCGCTCGGCTCCGCCCGCATCAACCTGCAGTTCAGCGTCAGTCGCAACATCAATGGCGCCGCGCGCGACGTCCAGGCCGCGATCAACGCCGCGCGCGCCGACCTGCCGACCGCGCTTGCGCAGCAATCCCAGCTATCGCAAGTTCAACCCCGCCTCGGCGCCGATCCTGATCTATACGCTGACGTCGGAGACGCTGACCCCCGCCGAACTGTATGACGCCGCTTCCACCGTGCTGGCGCAGAAGCTGTCGCAGGTCGAAGGCGTCGGCGAGGTCAGCGTCAGCGGCGGATCGCTGCCCGCCGTTCGCGTCGAGCTCAGGCCGCCGGCGCTCTACAAATTCGGCATCGGGCTGGAAGATGTTCGCGCCGCGCTCGGCAGCGCCAATGCCCACAGTCCGAAGGGAGGCATCGACGTCGGCGAGCAGCGCTACCAGCTCTATTCCAACGATCAGGCCATCCAGGCCGAGGACTACAAACCGCTTGTGGTTGCCTATCGCAATGGCGCGGCGGTGCGCCTGACGGACGTCGGCGACGTCCTCAATTCGGTGGAGAATTTGCGCAATCTCGGCCTCGCCAACGGCAAGCTCGCGGTCATGATGATCGTGTACCGGCAGCCGGGCGCCAACATCATCGGAATGGTCGACCGGGTGAAGGCGCTGATGCCGATTTTGCGCGCGTCGGTCTCACCCGCGATGGATATCAATCTCGCGGTCGACCGCTCGATCACGATCCGGACCTCATTGTTCGACGTCGAAATCACGCTGATCATTGCCGTGATCCTGGTGATCCTGGTCGTGTTCGCGTTCCTGCGCAGCGGCAGGGCGACGCTGATCCCGGTGGTGGCGGTATCGGTGTCGCTCGTCGCAACCTTCGCGGTGATGTATCTGCTCGGGTACAGCCTCAACATCTTCTCGCTGATGGCGCTGACGGTGGCGACCGGGTTCGTGGTCGACGACGCCATTGTCGTGCTGGAGAACATTACCCGTCATCTGGATATGGGAAAGCCGCCGCTGGAGGCCGCTCTCGTCGGATCCCGGGAGGTCGGCTTCACGGTGCTGTCGATGAGCGTGTCGCTGATCGCGGTGTTTGTCCCGATCCTGCTGATGGGCGGCCTGGTCGGCAAGCTGTTCCGCGAATTCTCCATGACCATCACGATTGCGATCGTGATCTCGCTGGTGGTTTCGCTGACGACGACGCCGATGATGTGCGCCGTGCTGCTGCGCAGGGAAAGCGGACGGCCGCACGGACGGATCTACCAAGCGAGCGAGCGCGTGTTCGAGGGGGTGTTGAACTTCTATCGGCGCACGCTCACCGTGGCGCTGGGTCATCCGCGCTCCGTGATGCTCGTTTTGGCTCGCCACCCTCGGCCTGAATTTCTATCTCTATGCGGCTGTTCCCAAGGGCTTTGTGCCGCAGCAGGACACCGGGCTCTTGGTCGGATCGATCCAGGCCGATCAAAGCATCTCGTTTCAGCTGATGCAGAAGAAACTGACGCAGCTCGTCGACATCGTCAGGCGGAATCCGGCGGTCGATACCGCGGCCGGCTTCACCGGCGGCGGTCTCGGCCCCGGCGGAGCCTCGACCAACTCAGGCACGATCTTCGTTTCCCTGAAGCCGCTCAGCGAGCGCAAGCTTTCCGCCGACGAGGTGATCGGCGAGCTTGCGCAATGAGCTCGCCGCCGTGCCAGGCGCCACGCTGTTCCTGCAGGCGGTGGGCGATCTCGGTGGCGGCGGACGTTCGAGCAACGCGCAGTATCAGTACACGCTGCAGGGATCGTCGTTCCAGGAGCTCGATGAATGGACGCCGAAGATCGTGGCCGCGCTGCAGCCCGTGACGACGCTTGCCGACGTCAGCAGCGATCAGCAGGACAAGGGCCTGCAGGCCAACGTGGCGATCGACCGCGATACCGCCTCGCGTCTTGGAATCACGGTCAGCCAGATCGACAACACGCTGTACGATGCCTTCGGTCAACGGCAGGTCTCGACCGTCTATGTCGCGCGCAACCAGTACCACGTGATCATGGAAGTGGCGCCCGAATATTGGCAGGACCCGCAGACGCTGAAGGACGTCTATGTCTAGCACCTCGGGCGGACCGGCCAGCGGTTCGCAAACCACCAATGCCGTGGCCGGCACGGTGGTGTCGACGGCGCAGGCCGCGTCGGTCAATTCGGTCGCGGCCAGCGCGGTGCGTAATCTCGCCACCAACTCGATCGGCGCCACCGGCAAGACGACATCGTCGACCGGGACCGCGGTCAGCACCAGTCAGGAGACCATGATTCCGCTGGCAACCGTTGCCCAGTTCGGACAGGACCGGACGTCGCTGGTCGTCAACCATCAGGACGGCCTGGTCGCGAACACGATCTCGTTCAATCTGCCGCCCGGCGTCTCGCTGTCACACGGCGGTTACCGCGATCGAAACCACCATGAGCCGGATCGGGGTTCCGGCGACGGTCAAAGGCTCGTTCCAGGGCGCCGCCAAGATTTTCCAGGAATCGATCGCCAGCGAACCGTTTCTGATCATCGCCGCGTTCGCGACGATCTATATTTCGCTCGGCATGCTCTATGAAAGCTACGTTCATCCGCTGACGATCCTGTCCACCTTGCCCTCGGCCGGCGTCGGCGCGGTTCTGGCGCTGATGCTGTTTCGCACCCAGTTCGACATCATCGGGATGATCGGGGTGATCCTCTTGATCGGCATCGTCAAGAAGAACGCCATCATGATGATCGATTTCGCGGTCGACGCCGAGCGGGCGCGCGATCTGTCGCCTGAGGACGCGATTTATGAAGCCTGCGTGCTGCGCTTCCGGCCGATCATGATGACCACGATGGCGTCGCTGCTCGGCGCGGTGCCGCTGATCGTCGGGATGGGCGAGGGCAGCGAATTTCGCCGGCCGCTCGGCATCACCATCATCGGGGGACTGGCGCTGAGCCAGATACTGACCCTCTATACCACCCCGGTCGTCTATCTTTATCTCGATCGCCTGCGGAATTGGAGCAGGCGGGTGCGGCGGCGGGAAGGTCGCGTTGCCATGCGCGGCGACGCCATAGGCCGATAGAGCGCGAGGGACCCTGACGATGCTGCTGAGCTGCGGCGATGCCCTGATCGATTTTCTGCCGGTGAAATCCGCGGACGGACGCGATGCGATCGTACCCGCGGTCGGTGGTTCCTGCCTCAACATCGCGGTCGGAATGGCTCGCCTCGGGGTCGCCGCGGGATTCGTCGGCGGCATTTCGAGCGATATGTTCGGAGGCATGATTGCCGACCACGCACGGGCCTCCGGGGTCGAGCTTCGATACACGACCCGCAGCGCGCACCAGAACACGCTGGCGTTCGTGCGCTCGGTCGCAGGCGAGCCGCAATACGCTTTCTATGACCAGGGAACCGCCTCGCGAAACTGGACCTATCGCGCCGGCTCGATTCCCTTCGGTGAAATGGCCGCGGTCCATGTCGGATCGACCACGCTGATCGACGAGGCCGGCGCCGGCCAGGCGTTGGCGATGGTGAGGGAGGCCCGGCGATCGACCACCACCTCCTTCGATCCGAATTGTCGTCCCGGTCTGGTCGGCGACAAGGCCGGATATGTCGCGCGCATGGCCGAGTTTGCCGCTGCCGCGGACATCATCCGCATGTCGGACGTCGACTTTGACTATCTGTATGGCGATAATGACTATGCCGGGCACGCGAAGTCGATGATCGCGGCGGGCGCGAGCCTGGTCGTCGTGACGCGCGGGGCAAGAGGCGTGCAGGCCTGGCATCGCCAAGCGGGGGCTGTGGAAGCGCAAGCCCCTAAGGTCAACGTCGTGGACACCATCGGGGCTGGCGACAGCTTTCACGCCGCGCTGTTGTACGCGCTGCATGCGCTCGGACGAATCGAAAGGGATGCTCTGAAAGCGGCAAGCGCGGGAGAACTCCACCGTGCCTTGTCCTTTGCATCGATCTGCGCGGCCATTACATGCGGGCGCGCCGGCGCCGATCCACCGCGGTACGCCGACCTTGAGGTCGAAGCGTTCGAAGCCCTGCTGGGCGGCGCCGTATAGCTCCGCGG
Organism: uncultured Alphaproteobacteria bacterium; assembly: GCA_963755895.1. GTDB lineage: Bacteria > Pseudomonadota > Alphaproteobacteria > Rhizobiales > Xanthobacteraceae > Bradyrhizobium. The sequence continues at coordinate 241,351 of CAVWMD010000007.1, read as the reverse complement.
TTCACTTGGCGTGGAGGATACTGGCTGCGAAATCGCGTGAGATGTCGTCGATATCCATGCGATCCGGTCGATACCATTCTCCCGCCCAGTTCAGCGCGCCAAGCAACAGCAATTGGATCGACTCCGGCGAGATGTTCCGATCGATCAGGCCAGCCTGGTAGAATTCGCTGACCAATTGCGCCCAGAGCGCCTCGTAGCGCCGCCGTTCGACACGACAGCCCTGCCGGACGGCATCGGGCAGGAACGCGAAAGCACGAATGCTGGCGGAGGTATAATTGCTGTGCTCGAGCGACGAGAGCAGATGAGCCTTGATGGCGGCTTCGAGCCGCCGGCGCGGCTTTGCGCGGGCCGGCAGCGCGCCAAGCGCTTTTTCGACCGCGTCGTAAACCACGCGCACACCCTCGTTGACGACTTCGCCGACGATGGCGTCTTTTGACGGGAAGTGATGGTAGATGCTGCCGCCCTTGATGCCGACGGCGGTAGCGATGGCCCGCGTGGTCGCCGCTTCGTAACCGCGATTTTTGAGGAGATACGCCGCGGCGTTGAGGATTTGTCGCCGGGCACCGGATTCCGCCGGCACCGCAGGTGGTGCCGGCGAGGCGGAAGTTGGCGCGCGGGCGACATTGCGTTTCATGGGTTACGCCGTCTTGCCTGGGTCGACCTGACCCCATATCGCGGTGGGCGGGCGTTCCTTGCGCAGCAACAGGCGGGCAGACCCACTTTGCAGGATCTCGTCAGTTTGGCTGGTAAGTTCGATCGCCAGTTCGATCAGGCCGAGCGATGGATTCTTGACCGGGCGTTTGGCGCTGACCGCGATCAAGGCGCGTATTGTGTCACCCGGCCGCATCGGCGCCTTGAAATCCCAGGTCACGCCGAGCAACGCCACGACGGTGCCGTCAATCAGATCCAATCGAGAGGCTAGTCCGAACGCGATGCCGATTCCCATCGGCCCGTGCGCGATCCGGCTGCCGAAATCGCTGGCCGCGGCGAACACCTCATCGGTATGAACCGGATTGTAGTCACCGGTCAGTCCGGCGAAGGCGCTGATGTCGGCTTCGGTGATGGTCCGGCCCGGCGTGACGAAACGCTGGCCCACCTCGAATTCGTCAAACACGCGACCCATCTAGCTTGCTTCCTCGCGCAGGTCTTTCCGGCGAATCTTTCCAGTGATGGTCATTGGCAGGTGATCGCGGAATTCGATCTGCCGCGGATATTCATGCGCGGACAGCCGCGCCTTGACGAACGCCTGCACATCCGCATGAACGCTGTCGTCGACAATGGCGCCCTCGCGCGGCACGATGAAGGCCTTGACCACTTCGCCTCGCAGCGGATCGGGCACGCCGACCACCGCGACCATGGCAACCACCGGATGGGCCATCAGGCACTCTTCAATTTCGGTCGGGCCGATGCGATAGCCGCCGGAGATGATGACGTCATCATTGCGGCCGTGGAACCAGAAATAGCCATGCTCGTCGCGGTTGCCGGTATCGCCGGTGAGCAGCCAGCCGTTCCTGAATTTTTCGGCGGTGGCTTCCGGTTTGTTCCAGTAGCGCAGGAAGAAAACCGGATCAGGCGCTTTCACCGCGATAGTGCCGGTCGAACCGGGCGACAGCGGATTGCCTTCGTCGTCGACGATCTCGACGACATGGCCGGGCATCGCACGTCCCATCGATCCCTGTTTCAACTCCATCACCGAGGCGCAGTTGCCGATCGTCAGGTTGGCTTCGGTCTGACCGTAAAACTCGTTCATGGTCAGGCCGAAGGTCTCGCGGCCCCAGTCCAACATCTCGTCGCCAAGCCGCTCGCCGCCGCTCGCCACGCTGCGCATCCAATAGCCAAATCGCTGCTGCGGACGGGCGACCTGACGCATCATCTTCAGGGCCGTCGGCGGCATGAAGGCATTGCGGATTGCGTGGCGGGCGAGCAACGAGAACGCCTCTTCGGGATCGAATTTCGGCAAGCGCTTGGCGACGACGGGGATGCCGTGGAACAGCGATGGCAGCAACACATCCATCAGGCCTCCGGCCCAGGCCCAATCGGCGGGCGTCCATATCTTGTCGCCCGGCTGCGGGAAAAACTCATGCGGAAATTCCACGCCGGGCAGATGCCCGAGCAGAACCCTGTGAGCATAGAGCACGCCCTTCGGGTTTCCCGTGGTCCCCGACGTATAGACGATGATCGCGGGATCCTCGGCTTCGGTGTCGACACGGCTATGATCGGCGGACGATCGCGCGATCAGCGAAGCCCAGTCCAGCACGTGATCCGCGGCGCGGGCTTCGGTGGCAATCAGGATCGGCGCGGAGCCAAGTCGGTCTGAAAGCGCCAGCAGTTTTTCGATGCCCGCCGCGTTCGAAATCACGGCCTTGGCGCCGCTGTCGTTCAGCCGGTATTCGATCGCTTCGGGTCCGAACAGCGTGAACAGTGGCAGAGCGATGGCGCCGAGCCGGTAGGCCGCGAGATGTGCGATGATGGCTTCCGCGCATTGCGGCAGCAGGATGCCGATCCGGTCGCCGCGCGCGATGCCATGGGCCGACAGCGCATTGGCAAGGCGGCTCGATTGATCCTGCAGATGCTCGAACGTCAATTCGACCGAGCCCGCGCCGCCCTCGACGATGAGCGCCGGCTTGTTCGAACCGACATGACGATCGCAGGTCGCCTCTGCAATGTTGAAGTGGCGCGAGATCTGCCAGCGGAACCCCGCGCAAACCTCTTGATAGGTCGTCCCGGACAACGGCATTTTTCGAATTTCCTTGTCGCACTCCCTAGCGCTTGTTAGGTTAGGGGATAGACGGGGTGGCCGCAAGTACGCTGGGCAGGCCAACGATAGGGACAGGAGACCCATCGATATGGCTGTGCTGGAAAGCAGGGTCCGCCCTGGTGCGGAGTTCGACGGCAACCGCGCCGCCTATGGCAGCCTGATCGAGGTGCTGCGCGAGCGGCATCGCAATGTGCTCGCCGGGCGGCGGCGAGAAGCTCCAACAGCGTCACCGCGACCGCGGCAAGATTCCGGTGCGCGAGCGCATCGATCATTTGATCGACCCGCTGTCGCCGTTTCTCGAGACTGTCGCCGCTGGCCGCCTGGGAGCTATACGGCAACGAGGTGCCCTGCGCCGGCGTTGTCACCGGCATCGGCATGGTCGCAGGCGTACCCTGCATGATCATCGCCAACGACGCGACCGTGAAGGGCGGCTCGTTCTTCCAGGAGACGGTCAAGAAGCACCTGCGCGCGCAGGAGATCGCGTTCGAGAACCGGCTGCCGTGCTTTATCTCGTCGATTGCGGCGGCGCCTATCTGCCCGAGCAGGATCGGGTCTTTCCCGGATCGCGATCATTTCGGCGGCGCGTTCTATCAGCAATGCCGGATGTCGGCGGCGGGCATTCCGCAGATCTCGGCGGTGTTCGGCGGCTGCACCGCCGGCGGCGCCTATATCCCGGCGCTGTCCGACGAAGTCGTGATGGTGCGCGGCACCGGCCGCATCCATCTCGGCGGACCGCCGATCGTCAAGGCCGCGATCAACGAGATCGTCGACGGCGAGACGCTCGGCGGCGCCGAAATGCATACGACCGTGTCGGGCGTCTCCGACTATCTCGCCGACACCGAGACTGGAGGCGATCGGCAAGCTGCGCGACATCGTCGGCCGCGCTGAACTGGCGTGCAGGCCCGTCGCACGACGACACGGCCGAGCCGCGTGACGCCGCTCTTCGACCCGGCGGAACTCGACGGCATCGTCGGCGACCGACCTGAAGCAGCCCGTTCGACGTGCGCGAAGTGATCGCGCGCATTGTCGACGGCAGCGAGTTCCAGGAATTCAAGCCGGCCTATGGCTCGACGCTGGTCTGCGGCTTCGCCCGGATCCACGGCTAGCCGGTCGGCATCCTCGCCAATAACGGCGTGCTGTTTTCCGAATCCGCGCGTGAAAGGCGCGCATTTCATCGAACTGTGCGATCAGCGCCACATCGCCGATCCTGTTCCTGCAGAACATCACCGGCTTCATGGTCGGCACCGACGCCGAGCGCGGCGGCATCGCCAAACATTCGGCCAAGCTGGTCTATGCGGTGTCGAACGCGCGCGTGCCGCGATACACCGTGATCATCGGCGGCTCCTATGGCGCCGGCAATTACGGCATGTGCGGACGCGGTTTCCGCCCGCGCTTTCTGTTCGCGTGGCCGAACGCCCGCATCGCCACGATGAGCGCCGACGTCGCCGCGACCGTGGTCACCGATCTGCGCCGCTCCGAGCTTCACGCGCGAGCGCGGCGACGAAGCCGAGATCGCGGAGCTCGACGGCAGACGCGGCGCGCAGTTCGAGGAGCAGAGCGACCCCTATTACGCGACCGCGCGGCTGTGGGACGACGGCATCATCGAGCCCGGCCAGACGCGCGACGTGCTTGGGCTTTGCCTCGCGCTGGCCGCGCGCGAGATCGACCTGTCCCGAACCCGACCCGTCTACCGGATGTGAGTGCGCATGCAGTTCCGGCTCCCTGTCTGATCGCCAACCGCGGCGAGATCGCCGTCCGCATCATGCGCACCTGCCGCGCGGCTCGGCATCCGCACCATCGCGGTCTATTCCGACGCCGATCGCGACGCGCTGCACGTCGCCGTCGCCGACGAGGCGGTCCGCATCGGGCCCGCCGCCGCCGCGCGACAGCTATCTCGGCGCCGAGCGCCATCATGCAGGCGGCCGCCCGCACGCGGCGCCGAGGCGATCCATCCCGGCTACGGCTTCCTGTCGGAGAAGCCGGATCTGGCGCGCGCTCTGCGCCGACGGCGGAGCTGATCTTCGTCGGGCCGTCGGCCGATCGCATCGAGGCGATGGGGTCGAAGATCGAGCTCGAAGCGGATCGCGGGTCGCGCCGGCGTGCCGAGCGTGCCCGGCTATCACGGCGACGACCAGGCGATCGAGCGTCTTGTCGGCGAGGCGCGACGCATCGGCTTTCCCGTGATGATCAAGGCCTCGGCGGGCGGCGGCGGCAAGGGCATGCGGCGCGGTCGTTCGCGCCGCCGACCTCGATCGCGGCGCTCGACCTGGCGCGCGCCGGAGGCGGAGGCCGCGTTCGGCGATCCGTCGCTGCTGATCGAAAAACTGATCGCTGCGTCCGCGCCATCTCGAAGTGCAGGTCGCCGGCGACAAGCACGGCAATCTCGTCCATCTGTTCGAACGCGATTGCTCGGTCCAGCGCAACAATCAGAAAGTGCTGGAGGAAGCGCCGGCGCCGAACCTGATCCGGAGCGTTCGCGCGAAGCTGCTACGATGCGCGCTGTCGCGCTGGCGCGCGCCATCGGCTACGACAATCTCGGCACGGTCGAGTTCATCCTCGATGCAGGGACAGCGAGCGATCCCTAGTTCCTGGAGATGAACACCCGGCTTCAGGTCGAGCATCCCGTCACCGAGGCGATCACCGGCTTCGATCTGGTCGAATGGCAGATCGGATCGCAGCCGGGCGAGCGCCTGCCGGTGTTGCAGGACGATATCCACGAAAGCGGCCACGCGATCGAAGCGCGGATCACCGCGGAACGCGCCGATCAGGATTTCAGGCCGGATGCGGGCCGCATTGTCGGATATCGCGAGCCGCGACATCTGCGGATCGACAGTGGCGTCGCGGCGGGATCCGAGGTCACGCTGTTTTACGACTCGCTGTTGGCAAAAGTCATTGCGAGCGGAGAAACAAGGGAAATCGCCCGCGCAAAGCTGGCAGCGGGCTTGCGCGAATATTCGGTGTTGGGTCCGGCGACCACGATTCCGTTTCTGATCGATGCGGTTGAACATCCGATCTTTGCGGCGGGCAAGGCCACGACGGGCTTTATTGCGGAGGCTTTTCCGGATGGCTGGAAGGTTGCCCGGCCGCAGGCACGCCTTGCACGCGCCGCGGCGGCGCTGCTGATGCTGGATGCGTCGCCGCTCAACGCGCAGGCGCCATCTGCCTGGACCAGGCTTTCAGGTTTCCGCGTCCTCGGACCCGCCGGCGGTCTGTCCGAGACCAGATTGCTGGCGATCGAGGAAGGAAAAAAAGTCGCGTTGACCGTCAAGGCGCGACCGGACGGCGAGCGATGCGTTCTTGATGATGAGGGCGAGATCGCGCTCAAGGTCCGATCGAAGGGCAGCAGCGTCGAAGTCGAGGCCGAGGAGCGCCTGCTGCGCGGCGTCTTCGAGAGAACCAACAAGCGGGTCCGCCTGACGTTGGCCGGAGAGACCTGTGATGTCGGTCTGGAGGCTGAGGTCGCGCTGTCCGCCGGGGCGGCAGCCGGAGCAGGCGGGTCCGGCGCCGTTCTGGCCACGATGCCGGGCGTCGTGGCAGAGGTGAGGGTATCGGCAGGCGAGGCCGTCGATGCCGGCCAGATCGTGGTCGTTCTGGAATCCATGAAGCTGTTCAGTTCGCTCAAGGCGGAGATCGCCGGGGTCGTCACTGAGGTGTCGTGCCAGCCCGGCGAAACCGTGATGGCGGGCAAGCGCCTTGTTCTGATCGAACCGAAGGCCGAAGCATGATCGCTTGGTCGAATGGCCGGGCGTGGCAATGAGACAGGCTCATCGCCACGCGCCGGCACCTATCGAGGCTTATTTCTGGCTCTCGGACTTGGCATATTCGGCCGATTGGGCCTTCACCACGGCCCACACATCATCCGTGTAGGCGGCGATCCAATCGGTTTGCGGCACCCACTTGGCTCCGTCCCACATCTCGATTCGGGTCTTGCCGCCGCCGCCATGATCCTGTGCGGTCACGGTGACCGGCGCGATCATGTCGTTGGCGTTAAAGTCCTTGATGCTTTCCAGGCCGTTCTTGATCTTCTCCGGCGTCAAGGGCCAGCCGTCTTTCTTGATCGCAAGGCGGGCACCTTCGACGGCGATCGACCAGATCGCAAGACCGGTGTTGTAGTAGACGTCGTCGAGATTCTTGCGGTCGCCGTTTCCTTTGCCCTTGTCGTACAGTTCCCTAATGATCTCCTGGATCAAGGGATGGTTCGATCCGCCGGCTACGTTGGTGCCGCGCTTGATGCCCTTGGCGGCCTCAGCACCGATATTGCCGATATCGACCTCGTTCATCCAGTTGACGGCGATGTATTTGTCGAGGGCGATGCCGTTACGTTTCATCTCGCGCGAGGCGATCACGTGCATGTTCGACAGGCTCCAACTGATGATCCAGTCCGGCGCGAAGCGACGGATCTGGGTCCAGGCCGAGGCCTGGTCGTTGCCCGGAAGCGGATATGGGAAAAGTTGAAGATCAAAACCTTCCTTGGCGGCCAGCGTCTTCAGAATGCCGATCGGCTCCTGCCCGAACGGGTAATCGACGTAAAGAAACGCGACCTTGACGCCCTTCAACTGGCCGCCTGACTTCTGCTTGATGTATTCGATGTCGTTGGAGGCCTGTCCCCAATAGGTCGGGCCGATCGGAAACACCCATTTGAACACGTCGCCGTCGACGGCGTCGCCACGCCCGGCCAGCGACTGGATCATGACATTGCCGTCCTTCATGATACGAGGAAGGACCGCGCGCGACACCGGAGTCGACAGCATGTCGAATACCATGACGCCGTCGCGCTTCAATTTCTCGTAGCATTCGATGCCGCGTTGCGGCTCGTTGCCATGATCCTGCACGATCATCTCGACCGGATGACCTTCGATACCACCCTTCAGGTTGAGCAGATCGGCATAGTCCTTGGCGGCCTGGGCCGCTTGCGGCGTCACGAAGGTGTAAACCTTGGTGAGATCGTAGCAGAGCCCGAAGCGCATCGGATCGGCCGCGGTCGCCGGCATGACGGCGAGGGCGGTCCATGCGAGACCAGCCATGATGGATAGATACTTCATTTCAATCCTCCCGTGATCGAATTGGTTTGCCGCCGGTTGGTCCGGTCGGCTTTTGTGATCTTCGTCGTGCGTATAGTCAGGTCAGCCAGCGTTTCCTCCGGCTGTAGTGCTTGATGTCGTGGAAGCTTTTGGCTTTCGCGCCGCCAAGATAAAACTCCTGGATGTCCGGGTTCCTCTTCAAGGCCTCGGCCGTATCGTGCATCACGATGCGGCCGCTCTCGATCAGATAACCGTGCGACACGATCTCGAGCGCCGCCACCGCGTTTTGCTCGACGAGCAGCACCGATAATCCTTCCTCCCGGTTGATGCGGCTGATGATCTGGAAGATTTCCGCGACCAGAAAAGGCGCCAATCCCAGGCTCGGCTCGTCGAGCATAAGCAGCTTCGGTTGCGTCATCAAGGCGCGTCCGATCGCAAGCATCTGCTGTTCGCCGCCCGAGAGATAGCCCGATGCCACGCCACGCCGCTCGTGCAGGCGCGGAAAATAGCTATAGACCCGCTCCTTGTTGCGGCTCATGTCGTGGCGGCTGCGCACGGCTGACGCCGCCAGCAGGTTTTCGTCGGGGGTCAGATGCTCGAACACCCGTCGCCCCTCGAGCACGTGGGCTATTCCGAGCTTGACCCGCTGCTGCGGCGACAGCGCGCTGATGCTGCTGCCCAGAAACTGCAATTCGCCGCGACGGACCTCACCGCGTTCGGCGACCAATAATCCGCTGATCGACTTCAGCGTGGTGCTCTTGCCGGCGCCATTGGCGCCCAGCAACGCCACCATGCCACCCTCGGGCACGTCGATCGATACGCCCTTGATGGCAAGCGAAACGTGGTCGTAAACCACCTCGATGTTGTTCAGCGAGAGGATTTTTGCGGCGGCGGATGTGCTCGAATTGGGCATGCGCTACTTCTTCACATAGCCGAACGGCCAGACCAGCAGATAGTCGCGGATGTTGTTGTAGATCTTTCCGAGCCCCAACGGCTCGATCAGCAGGAAGCCGATGATCAACGCGCCGTACAGCGCCTGCGGAAGATGGGCCAGCGTCTCGATGCTGAGCGAAAACCCGAAGCGGATCGCGGCCCATGAGATCAGGCTGTTCATGGCGCCGGGCATCAACAGAATGAACCCTGCGCCCAGATAGCTGCCGATGATGCTGCCTAATCCGCCGACGATCACCATCGCCAGAGCCTGGATCGAAACATCGACGGAAAACTGTTCGGGTGTGACCGCGTGATAGAACGTGCCGATCAGGATGGCCCCGGTGACGCCGCCGATGAATGAGGAGGTCGAAAAAGCTACCAGCTTGAAATAGAAACTGTTGACGCCAATGACCGCTGCCGCGAAGTCCTTTTCCCGCACCGCGATCAGGGCGCGGCCGAGCGCCGTGCGTCGCAAATTGAGCATGAAGGACGTCACCAGGATGCACCATACCAGCGCCACGTAGTACAATCCTGCGTCAGACGTCACGGGCAGTCCCAACAACCTGATATCCGGCGCCTGCAGCGTTGCCTGGGTGCCGCCGCTGATCGCCGGAACATGCGAGATCACCCAGTCCATCACGAATTGCAACGCAAGCGTGCTCAGCGCCAGATACAGGCCCTTGACGCGCAACGCGGCGAAAGCAAAGCCCACGCCGATGATCGCGGCGGTCGTTCCGCCGAGCACGATGGCTATTTCCCAGGGGATGCCAGCCCTGGTGGCATGAACCGTCGCATAGGCGCCGATCCCCATCACCGCGGCATAGCCGAGGTGAAATTGGCCGGCCCATCCGAGAATGAGATTGAGGCCAAGCGCGCCGGCGGTCCAGATCAACCACGGCAACAGATAGCTGCTGAGATAAAGCGAATTGACCAGCAGCGGCGCGACAAGCCCGAACGTCAGCAAGATGCCGATCATCCAGCGGTCGGCGGCGATCGGAAACAGCGCCCGGTCGGCGGCATAGTCCGTATGAAAAATGCCGGCTTGCCGGAACAGCATAGGCTCAAATCCTCTCGATGTCGTGACGACCGTACAGGCCGTGCGGTCGAAGCATGATGGTCAGGATCAGCATCGCCGCATCGACGAGGTCGCGACTGGCGCCGCCGAGCACGGGATCGAGAAAACTGGCGGACACGCCTTCCACGACGCCGAGCAGAATGCCCGCGAGCAGCGCGCCGCCGAGGCTATCGAGCCCGCCGAGGACGGCGACCGTCACCCCCTTGAGCAGCAATTGCGCGAGCGACTGATCGACGCCTTGCACCGACGCCCAAAGCACCCCCGCGATCGTCGCCACCACCGCCGACATCGCCCATGACAGCGCCACTCCGCGCTCGACCGAGATTCCCACCGACCATGCCGCGGTGTAGTCGTCGGAAATGGCGCGCAGCACGACCCCCATCCTGGTGCGGAAGAACAGCATGAACAGGCCGAACATCACGATGGCGACGGTGGCGCCGACCGCATAGGTGCGGTTGATCAGCATCGGGCCTAGGAACAACGGATCGTCGCTGATGCCGAGCGGCATCGGGCGCCCGGTGCCGCCCCAGATCGTCATCGCGCCCGCCCGCAACAGGATTTCCAGCCCAAGCGTCATCATCAGGATCATGATGATGGGCCGGCCGGCCAACCGGCGCAGCGCGACCCGCTCGATGGCCATGCCGACGCCGAACATCGTCACGATCGCCAGCACGATGGCCAGCCAGATCGGTGCTTTGGCATTATTGGCGAAGGCAAGCACCACATAGGCGCCCAGCATCGTCATCGAACCCTGCGCCAGATTGGGCACCGAGGACGATTTGTAGATCAGCACGATGCCCATCGCGACCAAGGAATACATCAGGCCAACGAGGCCGCCATTGATGGCCAATTCAGCCAGCAGTGCCCAATCCATCGTCACGCCTCCTGTACCGAAAGCGTCCGCTCGATGACACTGACTTCGCCGAACTCGTAACTGACTCGCGCCTGCATCAGGACCGTGCGCTTTCGATCATAGATCGCGTCGATGATCGGCTGGTAACGTTCCTCGACGACATTGCGGCGGATCTTGCGTGTTCGGGTGATTTCCCCGTCGTCGGCGTCGAACTCCTTGTGCAGGCAGACGAACTGCCTGAGCTGCAATGCCTCCAGCAGCGTGCTGTTGACGTGCTTGACCGCGGAGGCGACGAGTTCGATCACCTGCGGCTTCTGCGACAGATCAGCATAGGAAATATAGGAGATGCCGCGCAGTTCGGCCCAGAGACCGACCGCCTCCTTGTCGATGCAGATCAGGGCTGCCAGCCTATCCCGGCCGCGTCCGACCACCGCGGCGTCCTTGATATAGGGGCTGAACTTCAGGCGGTTCTCGATGTAATTGGGAATATAGCGCTCGCCCTTGGCGGTATGGACGACATCTGACAGGCGTCCGAGCACCACAAGATGGCCGTCCGGCTCGACATAGCCGGCATCGCCGGTGCGCAGCCAGCCGTCTTCGAGACTTTCGCGCGTGGCCTCTTCCTGCTTGAAATATCCAGCGAATACGCTTCCTGACCGGACCAGGATTTCGCCGGCGTCGCTGATCCTGAGTTCGACACCCGGCAGCGGGCGTCCGACCGTGTGCAGCCGCACTTCGTTGATACTCTGGATGGCATTGTAGGCGCTGCTTTCGGTCTGGCCGTAAAGCTGACGCAGCTTGATGCCGAGCGCGCGGTAGAACACGAAAGTGTCTTCGCCCATGGCCTCGCCGCCGGTGAAGGCGCCACGTAACCGGATGAGGCCGAACTGGTCCTTGATCGGCCCGGAGACCAGCCATTCGCCGAGCGGGCCCAGCAGCCGTTGCTTGGGGGTCGGGTCCTTGCCGTCGAGCTTGCGCTTTTCGGCGGCAATGGCCGACGCCATGAAGAATTCGTAAGTGCGCTTCTTCAGCCAGGAGGAATCCTCGACGCGCACCTAAATCGCGGTCAGCATGTTGTCCCAACTACGCGGCGCGGCGAGATAGAATGTCGGCGCAATCTCGCGCAGGTTCTGCAGCACGGTTTCCTGGCGTTCGGGAATGTTGATGGTGAAATGCAGCGCGACGCCGGCGCCCATTGTCACCGCGAAGTCGCCGACCCAGGCCATCGGCAGATAGGCCAGAATGCTTTCGCCGAAATCGAACGCCTTGCCCTGATAGGCGTTGCGGACGCCAGCCAAAAGGTTGCGATGCGAGAGCACCACGCCCTTCGGCTTGCCGGTGCTGCCGGACGAATGCACGAACACGGCGGGATCATCGGGGCGCGCCCGGGCAATCAGTTCAGCGCGTGCGTCGCCGTTGGCCGACAGGCATTCCGCACCCCTGGCCTGGATGGCGTCCCACGACAACAGGCCCGGAGTGGCGTAGGCGGTCAAGCCGCGCGGATCGTCATAGATGATGTACTCGATCGCTGCGCCCTGGTCGCGCAACTCGAGCATCTTGTCGACCTGTTCCTGATCTTCCGCGAGCGCAAATCGTGCGCCCGCCTCGTGCACGAAATGCCGGATTTCGTCGAGCGTTGCATCGGGGTAAGCCGGCATCGCATAACCGCCGAGCGCGCCGGCGGCCAGCATCCCGGCATAAAGCCGCGGCCGGTTGTCACCAAGCACCAGCATGACTTCGCCCGCCTTGAAACCCAGCGTCTCAAGACCCGCGGCACAGCGCAGCACGATTTCCAGCAACTGCCGCCACGTCGTTTCCTGCCAGATACCCTTGCTCTTCTCGCGCATGGCGACGCGGTCGGGGAAGGATTCGGCGTTGCGAGCCAGCACGCGGATCAGCGTGGTGTCGGTTTCGAACTTCCAGGCTGCGGTCTGGTCAGCGCGCGGCATGCGCGCCCCCGATGTAGGCCTCGATGACCCGCGGGTCGGCGACCACGTCGGCTGGAATGCCGCTGCCGATCATGGCGCCGTAATTCAACGCCAGCATGCGATCGCAAATCCCGGTGATGACGTCCATATGATGTTCGATCAACAGCACGGTGACGCCGCGCTCGTCGCGGGCATCCAGAATGAACCGCGCCATGTATTCCTTTTCTTCCTGGTTCATCCCCGCCATCGGCTCATCGAGCACCAGGAAGCTTGGCTCGGCGGCCAGCGCGCGCGCCAGTTCGACCCGTTTCTTGAGACCGATCGGAAGCCCATCGACGAGCTCGTCGCGCACGCCTTCGAGTTGCAGGAAGTCGATGACATCCTCGACCGCGGCCCGGTTCACCGATTCGTCTTGGCGGGCGAGCCACCAATACAGCGCGGTGCGTGCCACGCTCGGCTTCATGTGGATGTGGCGGCCGAGCAGGATGTTGTCGAGCACGCTCATGCCGTTGAACAGCGCCAGGTTCTGGAAGGTGCGTGCTACGCCCAGGGTCGCGACGGTGTGCGGTGCCAGGCCGGTGATGTCGCGTCCGCCCAGCAGGATGCGCCCGCGCTGCGGCGGATAGAAGCCGGTGATCGCATTGGTAAGGGTGGTTTTGCCACATCCGTTCGGGCCGACCAGGCCGAAGATCTCGCCGCGCTCGATCTGCATGTCGATGCCATTGAGCGCCACGATGCCGCCAAAGCGTCGCTCGACGGACTGGCATTGCAGTACCGGACCGGCGCTTTCACCCGCAAAGGCCAATTTTCCTCCTCCTCGCGTCGTTCATTTTGGCTTGGCGCTTGAAGGCTGGCCATTATTATTAGCGATCGCCTTGCGAGGCTAACGAACGTTGGATTTGCTTGCAAGCGGGATGCATTCTTGTCGGTGACTTACGCTAGCCCGTCCGGCTCCACGACCACGACGACCGCATTGCGCTCGACCGTTTCGCCCGCCCGGCAGTTCACGGCCGTGACCACGCCGTCGGTTTCGCTGCTGATACGCAGTTCCATCTTCATCGATTCGAGAATCGCGGCGACGTTGCCGACCTTGATCCGGTCGCCGACCGAGACGTTGACCTTGAGGATCATGCCCGTCATCGGCGCCCGCAATTCGCCGTTCGTCTCCGCTGCCGCGCTGATGTAGGTCAGATAGGGAATAGCGGTCAGCGTATGCACACCGCGCCGGTCGTGGACGAACAATGTCTGATCGTGCTGGTGGAGGCGCACCGTTTCGCGGCGGCTTCCGACGACGGCGGTGAAGCCGTCATCGTCATCCGGAACCAGCCTGACCGACAATCTGTCGTCGTTGACGCCGACGAGCATGGTGCCATCGGCCTGCCGTGGCGCAAACCTGATCTCCGCGCTGGCGCCGGCCGCCTCGAGATGCAGGATCGGGATCGGCGACAGTCCATCGTCACCGGCCGCCATCTGCCAGCAGGTCGCCTCGCGCGACAGCCATGGATTGTGCGAGGGATCGTTCGCCGCCGGCGGGCGCTGCCGTGTCATCCAGAAACAGGCCCCGAGCGCCAGCGCTTCGGTGTCGGAGCCCTTCGCTCTGTCCACGAGTTGACCGATCTGTTCGTCGATCAACCGGGTATGGAACGTGGCGTTGCGGGTCTCGGGCAGCGCGAGCAGGAGAGCGAGAAAGCTCTGATTGGTGGTAATGCCGAAGATCGAGGTCTGGTCCAGCGCACGGCCTAATTTGTCGAGGGCCTCATCACGGGTCTCGGCGTGCGCGATCAGCTTGGCCAGCATGGAATTGTAATAGGGTGTAACGGTCGATCCGGTTTCGACGCCGGTCTCGACCCGAACGCCGGCGTCGGGGAAGCGGACATAAGCCAGATCGCCGGTACAGGGCAGGAAATTATTGGCAGGGTCTTCGGCGCAGATCCGCGCCTCGACCGCATGGCCATTGCACTTGATGTCGGCTTGCGCCACGGGCAAGCCATTCCCCGCGGCAATCCGCAGCATGAGCTCAACGATATCGACGCGGGTCACCATTTCGGTGACGGGATGCTCGACCTGGAGGCGGGGATTGACCTCCAGGAAATAATAGTTGTCGCCGCTGACGATGAATTCGACGGTACCGACGCCACGATATCTCAGGCGCTGACCGAGCCGAATTGCGTCGGTCAGCATTCGCTCGCGCAGCTTTCCGGCAAGGTTCGCGGCTGGAGCTTCCTCGATCAGCTTCTGGTGGCGCCGCTGCAGCGAGCATTCGCGTTCGAACAGGTGAATGACATTGCCTTTGCCGTCGCCGGCGATCTGCACCTCGATATGACGTCCATGCTCGATCAGTCTTTCGACGATCAGGCCGGCATAACCGAACGAGCTTTTTGCCTCGCGCATCGCGGCTTCGATTTCACCGGCCAGACCGTCGAGATCTGCGACGGCGCGCATGCCCTTGCCGCCACCGCCCGCCGCCGCCTTCAACATCGCGGGCAGGCCGAGTTCACGCACGGCCCGGGCAATGGCTTCTGGGTCCTCGCTCGGCATCTGGCTCCCGGGCACGGTCGGCACGTCAGCGGCTTCGGCCTCTCGCTTGGCGGAGGCCTTGTCGCCGAGCCGTTCGATGACATCAGGCGTGGGGCCGATGAAGACGAGGCCCGCGGCTTCGATCGCGCGGGCGAACGCGGCATTCTCCGCCAGAAAGCCGAAACCGGGATGAATGGCTTCTGCGCCCGCGGCCTTTGCGGCGTCGATCACCGCGTCGATCCGCAAATAACTGTCCGATGCGGCGGCGCGGCCGATCTCATAGGATTCGCCGATCGTTTTGACATGCAAAGCATCGGCGTCGGCGGAGGAGTGCACGCCCGCGACCTCGATGCCCAGCCTGCGACAGGTTCGGGCAGTGCGGCAGGCGATTTCCCCGCGATTGGCTATCAGGATTTTCTTGAACACCGATATCCCCTGTCGTCACATTCGCAATACGCCGAAATCGGTGGCTTGTTGGGGCAGCCGGCCGGCCAGATCGAGCAGCAGCGCCATGACATCGCGGGTTTCGAGCGGGTCGATCACCATGTCGCACCAGGTGTTGCGGGCAAAATTGTAGGCGTTTGCGAAATCCTCGAACGTCTTGCGCACCGGCGCCCGATAGGCCTCGCGCTCCTCGTCGGTCCAGCTCGTGCCTTCGCGTTTGTGTCCTTCGTCCTTGACCATCGCCAACGTATTCGCGGCCTGGTCGGGGCCCATGATCGCGGAACGCCCGTTCGGCCACATCATCATCGCGTTCGGCCGGAAGGCGCGGCCGCACATCGAGAGATAGCCGGCACCATAGGCATTGCCGATGATCAATGTGTATTTCGGCACATTGGCGCTGGCCATCGCCGTGATCATCTTGGCGCCGTGCTTGGAAATGCCGCCTTCCTCGGCCTCGCGGCCAACCATGAAGCCGGTGACGTCGGCCATGAACAGCAGGGGAATGTTGCGTTTGCAGCAGAGATCGATGAAGTGGGTCGCCTTCAACGCGCTTTCGGAAAACAGCACGCCGTTGTTGCACAGGATTCCGATTTCAAATCCCATGATGCGTGCAAAGCCGGTGATCAGCGTGTCGCCATACAGCGGCTTGAATTCGTGGAATTCGCTGTCGTCGATCAGGCGGGCGACGATATCGCGGTTGTTGGTCGGCACGCGCGGGTCGGCGCTGACCAGCCCGTAGATCTCGTCGGGGTCGGCGCGCGGCGGGCGAGGCGGGGTTACTTTCCACCGTTGCGGCGCGATTTCGCCGAGATGGGCAACGATGTCGCGGGTGATCGCGATGGCGTGGCCGTCGCTTTCGGCCAGATGGTCGGTCACGCCGCTGACGCGGCTGTGCATCTCGCCGCCGCCGAGCGCTTCCATGCCGACTTCTTCCCGGGTAGCGGCATAGACGAGCTGCGGCCCGCCGAGAAACATCGCGCCCTGGTTGCGCACGATGACGGTTTCGTCGCACAGCGCCGGCATGTAGGCGCCGCCCGCCGTCGACGGCCCGTGAACGACGGCGATCTGCGGGATGCCTTCGCTGGACATCCGGACCTGGTTATAGAAGATCGAACCGAACTGGCCTTCGTCGGGAAAAATATTCGGCTGGTCCGGCAGATTGGCGCCGCCGGACTGCACCAGGGTGACGCAGGGCAGCCGGTGCTGCCAGGCGAACCGTTGGGCACGGACGTGCTTCTTGCAGGTGATGCCGTAATAGGTGCCGCCCTTCACCGTGGCGTCGTTGGCGATGATCATGCAGGCGCGACCGGACACCATGCCGACGCCGGTAATGATGCTGCCGCCGGGCGGCACGCCCTCATACATGCCTTCGCCGGCAAGCTGGCAAAACTCCAGGAAGGGCGAGCCGGGGTCGAGCAGGGCAGCAATCCGCTCCCGCGGCAATAACTGCTTGCGCTCCTTGTGCAATCGCCGCGCCCGTTCCGGACCTCCGACGGCCGCCGCCGCGCGACGGGCATGAAGATCGACGATCCGCGCCTGATAGGCCTCACGGTTGCGCCGGTACTCCTCGCTCGTCGTCGCAGCCTCCGACTTCATTACGGCCATCGCCAATAACCTAATAGCTGCGTGGCAAGCCCATCACGTGCTCGCCGATATAGTTGAGAATCATTTCGCGATTGAGCGGGGCGGTCTTCAACAGGCGAACCAGCGGGTAGATGTCGAAGATGCCATACTCCCTGGTGAAGCCGTTGCCGCCGTGGCACTGCACGGCGGTGTCGACCGCCTTGATGCCGGCGTCGGCGGCGGCAAGCTTGGCCATGTTGGCGAACTCGCCGGCCTCACGGCCCTGATCGAAGATCCAGGCCGCCTTCAATGTCATCAGGGAGGCCATCTCCACATCGGTGCGCGCGCTCGCCAGCGGATGCTGCAAGCCTTGATAGGCACCGATCGGGACGTTGTTGAAGACCTTGCGCTCCCTCACGTAATCGACGGCGCGGTTCAGCGCATAGCGGCCGAGACCACAGCAGATCGATCCCACCAGGATCCGCTCCGGATTGAGGCTCTTGAACAGGATGCCAAATCCCTTGTCGATCTCTCCGACAATATCCTCCGGTCCGAGGTCGACATCGTCGAAGAACAACTGCCATTGGGTTTCCGGTGCCGGGATGCTGACCGGGATGTATTGTTTCGCGATCCCCCTGGCCTTGAGATCGACGATGAACAAGGTGAAGCCATCGGTCTTTTTCGCGGTTTCGCCGTGCGGCGTGGTACGCGCCACCACCAGTGCGTGGTCGGCGCCATCGGCGTCGGTGATGAAGGTTTTTTGCCCGTTCAGCGCGAAGCGGTTGCCGCGCTTCGTCGCCATCGTGGCGGTGCGGATGGTGTTGCTGCCGGCATCGGGCTCGGTGATCGCAAAGCAGAAACGGGTCTTGCCGGCGCACGCATCGGGTAAATAACGCCTCTTCTGCGCTTCGGACCCGTATTTGGCGATGAAGCCGAGGCTCATCGCCGCGCCGACCACGAGGTTCAGCAGCGGAATGCCGTTATTCGACAATCCTTCCAGGAAGAGATGCATCTCGACCATGCCCTGGCCGGCGCCGCCATATTCCTCGGGCACCATGGTCCCGACAAAACCATCGTCGGCGATCTGCTGATACAGAGCGTCCGGAAACACGTGCTGGTCGGCGCATGCCATCCAGTATTTGCGATCGAATTTCTTGGCGACGGTGTCTCCATAGCCGAGGATCTGCCGCTGTTCGTGCGTAAGATCAAAGTCCATGGATCGGCTCCGGTTGACGGCAGGCCATCTTGTTTAGGCAGAAAGCTTGCCGGATTTCAATCTAACAATTGTTAGAAAATCGAACAAACGTTAGAAAATGGCTCGCGGCACCGTCAGTGCGGGGGCTGGGCCTTGGCAAGTCTCGCTTCCAGTTCGTGGCGCTGCACCTTGCCGCTGGTCGAGCGGGGAAAGTCCGAAAAAGCGATGAAGTTGAACTGCCGGGGCCGCTTGTACGAGGCGAGATCACGCCGGCACAGTTCGAGCAGATAGGCTTCGGTAATGCTGTCATCGCGGCAGGAAATAAACGCGACGGGTACTTCGCCCCATTTTTGGTCTGGTGCCCGGACCACCGCGGCCTCGGTGATGCGGCTGTCGCTCAACAGAACCCGCTCGATCTCGGCCGGATAGACGTTCTCGCCACCGGACTTGATCAGATATTTGACGCGATCGACGAAATCCAGCGAGCCGTCCGGGTTGCGCCGGAACACATCGCCCATGTGAAACCAGCCGCCGCGGAAATCATGCGCGTTGGTTTCGTGCGCCTGCCAATAGCCGGAAAACAACGTCGCGCCGCGGATCGCGAGTTCCCCGGGCTGGCCCGGAGCGACTTCCTGATCGGAGGGGTCGACGAGCTTGATCTCGCAAAACGCGCTTTGCTGTTTCGACAGCCGCTCGGGTATCTCACCCGGCGCGATCAGCGCCCGGGTCGCGGGAGGCAGGCCGGTCTCGGTCGAACCAAAGCTGTTGAGATAGGGCGCTTTCAGCAACTCGGTCACCTCGGCGATCGCGTGCGGCGGCACCAGATCGGCCATCGCGCCGCATACCCGGACGCCTTTCACCTTGGTTGCCTGCGCCTTCAGCGCCGCGGCAAACGCCTCCACCATCCCGGGGATCAGGACCAGCCAGCCCATCTGGTGACGTTCGACGGCCGCCAGCAGCGGCTCGACCTGAAAACCGTCGATCATCACGACCGCGCCGCCGCGAAGCAAGGTTGAAAGGCTGTGATCGGTCGAGGCCATATGAAACATCGGCGCCCACGCGACAAAACTGTCGCGCGGCGAGATGCTCAATTCGGAGCTGAACACCAGCGCGCGGGCGATCATCGCGCGGTGCGAGATCACCGCGCCCTTCGGCAGGCCGGTGGTGCCGCTGGTATAGAGGATCACGAGGCCATCTTCCGGCTCCGCGACCACTGGCACAGCATGATCTGCCTGCTGTTGCAGCAGGCGCTCATAGGGCTGTCCGATTTCGAGGCTTTGCCAGGCGTCGCCGGCGCGAACCGTGAGATTGCCGGCCAGATCCGGTTCAACAATCACGAGCTTCGGCGCTACCAGTTCGATGCAATAAGCCAGCTCGCGCGGCGACAAGCGCCAGTTCAGGCAGGCGGTGATGACGCCCAGATTGGCGGCCGCCAGTTCGATCTCGATATATTCGGGCCGGTTGCGCGACAGCAAAGCGACACGGTCGCCGCGGCTCAAACCAAAGGTCGACAACATCGCAGTGGCGCGCGCGACGCGGTTTTGCAGCGCGCCGTAGCTGATCTGCCGCCCCTGGTATTCGATCGCGGTGTCGGCCGGCTGAATCTGCGCGCGAACACGGAACAATTCACCGACGGTGAGACCGGCACCGGCCGCCGCGGCGCCACTGAACCCGCCGCTCATGAATTCACCAGTCATCTAGCGTCCACTCCCGAAGCGTTTTCTTGTCATTCTTGCGCCGGTCGCTATCGCCCGAAACTATACGCTTGCGGCATTATCCGATCAAATCTAAATTCTAACGCCTGTTTGAAAATCACGATCGGTCGCGCGCAAGCGATCGGGAGCCGCAAGAGCGGCCCACCAGCAAAAGGGGAAGAGCCCATGTCCGACCGGTATGCCGCCTACACCAGGCTGAAGATCGATTACCCGTCCAAGCGAATCCTGCGGCTGACATTCGACAGGCCCGAGACCTACAATTCGGTCGATGCGCAGACCCACACCCAGCTCACGAATATCTGGCGCGACATCAATGACGATCCCGATATCAGCGCCGTGATCGTCACTGGTGCGGGCAAGGCCTTTTCGGCCGGCGGCGATTTCGAGCTGATCAAGAGCATTCTCGACAATCCGAGCGCCCGCATGGCGACCTGGAAGGAGGCCAAGGACCTGGTCTACAATGTCATCAACTGCAACAAGCCGATCATCTCCGCGATCAACGGCGTCGCGGTTGGCGCCGGCCTCGTGGTCGGTATCCTCGCCGACATTTCGATCTGCGGAAAATCCGCGCGTATCGTCGATGGTCACACCCGGCTTGGCGTCGCGGCGGGCGACGTCGCTTGCATCATCTGGCCGCTATTGTGCGGACTCGCCAAGGCAAAATACTATCTCTTGACCTGCAAGCCGCTGTCGGGAACCGAGGCCGAGCGGATCGGGCTGGTGTCGCTCTGCGTCGAGGACGACGAATTGCAGAAGGTCGCACTGGAGACCGCCGAAGATCTGGCATCCGGTGCGCAAAGCGCGATCCGCTGGACCAAATACGCCCTGAACAACTGGTTGCGGGTCAACGGTCCGCTGTTCGATACGTCGACCGCACTCGAGATGCTCGGCTTCACCGGCGCCGAGGCGCGGGAGGGACTGGCGTCGCATCTCGAGAAGCGCAAGCCGGTATTTCCAGAGGATTGCCCGATCTGACGCGGCCGGGTGTCGATTCCCGCGTCACGCTGTCGCTTCACATCGCAGCCAGTTTTTCCCGCAGTCGATCGATCGCTTCGGGATTGGCCAGCGCCGAGAGGTCGCCGGGATCCTTGTTCGCGATCACGGCGCGCAACACCCGGCGCATGATCTTCAGATTGCGGGTGCGCGGCAGATCGTCGACAAACAGGATCGTTTCGGGGCGATACGACGTGCCCATTCCAGCAACGATCGCGGACGATAGCTCGGCCGCGAGGCTGCGATCACCCGCGACGCCCGGCATCGGCACGCAGGCGCAGACGATCGCCGAACCCTTGACCGAATGCGGGATGCCTATCACGGCGGCTTCCGCCAGCTTGCCGGTCGCGACCAGAATACCTTCGAGTTCCGATGGCCCGGTGCGCTTGCCGGAAATCTTGATGGTGTCGTCGGAGCGGCCAAGAATGTAGAACAGCCCGTCATCGCCGCGCATCGCGAAATCGCCATGCACCCACAACCCCGGCAGCGTGCTCCAGTAGCTCTCGA
Organism: uncultured Alphaproteobacteria bacterium; assembly: GCA_963755895.1. GTDB lineage: Bacteria > Pseudomonadota > Alphaproteobacteria > Rhizobiales > Xanthobacteraceae > Bradyrhizobium. The sequence continues at coordinate 219,849 of CAVWMD010000007.1, read as the reverse complement.
TATAGCGTGCATCGGCCTTCCACAGGCTTTTGGTCAGTCCGATCGAGCAATGCCGCAGCACGAGTTCGCCGACCGTCCCATCGGGCACGCGCTGCCCGCTCATATCGACGATATCGGCGCCGACACCGAGCGCGGGCCGCGAGAAAGAGCCCGGATTTATCGGGTGATTGGGCGTCCCGGTAAAGATGCAGCCGCCGACTTCGGTGCCGCCCGAAATGTTGATGATCGGGATTTTCTTCTTGCAGGCGTGCTCGAAGAACCAAAGCCAGGGCGCCGCCGTCCAGGCTTCGCCGCCGGAGGCGGTGATCCGCAGGCTGGAAAGATCGTAAGCTTCGACGTCACGCCCGTATCGCATGAGGCCGCGCACGATCGTCGGCGACACCCCCAGATAAGTCACCCGATGCTCGGCGATCAGGCGCCAGAACCGGCCCGTATCCGGATAATCAGGCGTGCCTTCCGCTATCAGCAGGCTGCCGCCAGCGAAACTCGGGATGCAGGCGCACATGGCGCCGACCATCCAGCCCATGTCGCTGAAAAAGAAGAAGCGATCGGACGATTTGAAGTCGCCGCAGATGATCATATCGCGGGTCACCATCGAGCCGATGAAGCCGATGTGGGTCCAGACGCATCCCTTCGGCTCACCGGTGGTGCCCGATGTGTAGAGCAGGATGGCGGGGTCTTCGGCCTGCATCTCGGTAGTCGCGATGTCTGGGGTTCCGGCGGCGGCGACGTCGTCCCACCAGAGGTCGCGGCCCTCCCGCATGGGAGTGTCGATCGCATGGCCGTCGCGGCGGGTGACGATCACGTGTTTCACGGTCGGCGCGGCCGCCAAGGCCACGTCGAGCACGGATTTGAGCGGCGCCCGCGCACCGCGCCGCCAGGTCCAGTCGGCGGTGATGACGGCTTTTGCTTCGGCATGGTTGAGGCGGGTCTGTATCGGCGCCGGACCAAACCCCGAGAATAGCGGCATGACGATCGCGCCGAGTTTCAGGATGGCGAAGAACGCGACGAATGTCTCCGGCAGGTTCGGCATATAGATCGCGACCACATCTCCACGGCCGATCCCGTGATCGTGGAGTCCCTGCGCCAGATGCCTGACGTCATGGTCGAATTCGCGGTAGCTCAGCTCGCGGCGCTGGCTTTTGTCTTCGCCTTCCCAGACCAGGAACGTCTGGTCCCAGCGCGGCGTGTCGCGATGTTTGTCGAGGCAATTGAGCACGATGTTGGTGGTGCCGCCGACGCACCAGCGCGCCCACGCCTGACCGTCCGAAACGTCCAGCATCCGGTCGTAGTTGCGATAAAACCTGATATCGCAGAACTGGAAGACTTGCCGCATCAGCCAGGCCGGATCGGCCTCGGCTTGCGCGGCGAGATCGTCATAGTCCGTGTGACCGGTGCGGCGCAGAAAAGCCGTCAGATTGCTTGCCGCGACCAATTCGGATGGCGGCGTCCAGAGATATGGCGTGGTGTCGTCGTTCATGAACGATCTTGTGCCTTGTCCGGCGGTCGCGAAAGCTAACGCTGCGACGCATACGGCGTCAATGGCCGCTTTCCTTTGATTCTAACGTTTGTTAGAAATGCGCGGAAATCGCAAAAAGGCGAGGAGCAGCACATGAATTCGGCCACTGCCGCCTTTCTCGCGCCGACCCACTTTGTCGATTGCAACTCGCCGGAGATTGGCGAATTCGTTTCACGCAGCCTGGATGGCGCGTGCGACCTTTCCGAGACCGGCAAGGCGATCCGTCTGTTCGATGCGGTGCGAGACGGCATCCGATACAATCCGTTCGATATCGGTACCAGCGCTGACGACTACCGCGCCAGCCGGATCGCCGCAAAGCCGTCGAACTATTGCGTGCCGAAGGCGATCCTGCTGACCGCTGCGTTGCGCAACGCCGGCATTGCCGCGGCGGTCGGATTTGCCGATGTCCGCAATCACCTCAACTCGCCGAAGCTCGCCGAATTGATGGGAACCGACCTGTTCATCTACCATGGTTACGTCGCGCTTTGGCTCGACGGCAGGCAATTCAAGGTCACGCCGGCGTTCAACACCGAGATGTGCGAACGGTTTGGCGTCCGGCAATTGATCTTCGACGGCAAAAGCGACGCGTTGTTTCACGAGTTCGATGCCAACAGCCAGCGTCACATGGAATACGTCCATGATCGCGGCTGGTTTGCCGATCCGCCGATCGAACAATTGCTGCGCGAGTTCCACGCCATGTACCCAAAGCTGTGGCAATCGAGCGCCGACCGGGTCATGGTGCGCGACGATGCGTTCGGCGGGCAATAGGATCGTAGGCGGCTATTTAGTCGTCGTCTGCGGCTTGGCATACTGGACCGCGACCCGTCCGACCTTCTCGCGGGCAATCACCAGTTTCTGGATCTGCGCGGTGCCGTCGCCGATCTGAAGGCCCATGACGTCGACGTAGCGCTGATGGAACGGCAGGTCGGTGGTGTAACCGTAGTGGCCGTGGGTGAGCAGGCACTGGTGAATGATCTCGCAGGCCACCTTCGGCACGTACCATTTGCACATCGCGGCCTCCGCGGTGTGGGCCAGTTGCCGGTCGCGCAGCGATAGCGTGTAGAAGCAGAGCTGCCGCATCATGGTCAACTGGGTTTCGGCTTCAGCGAGCGGGAAGCTGACACCCTGATACTGCGCAATCGGCCGGTCGAAGGCGACGCGGTCGGCGCTGTACTGCCAGGCTTCGTCGACCGAGGCCTGGGCCGGCCCGATGCATTCGAGGCCGATCAAGGCGCGGCTATAGTCGAAGCCCGACATGATCCTGGAAAAGCCCTTGTTTTCCTCGGCCATCAGGCATTCGGCGGGTATCAAGACGTCGTCGAAGAACACCGAACCCCGGCCGACCGGCCGGGTGCCGACGTCGTCGAAATGGGTGCGGGTGATGCCGCGCTGGTTGAGATCGACCAAGAAGGCGCTGATGCCGCGGGCGCCGTCCTCGACGCGGCCGGTGCGCGCGAAGATCACGGCGGCGTCGCATTGGTCCGAGAAACTCATCGAGGTTTTTTCGCCGTTGAGCCGGTAGCCGTTGCCGGATTTTTCGGCGCGCAAAATCAGGTTGGCGGCGTCCGAACCGCCGCGCGGCTCGGTCAGGCCAAGGCCGATGATGGCTTCACCGCGGGTAACGCGCGGCAGCCATTGCTGCGCGATATCGGGCGAGGCGTATTGCGCGATCATGCCGCCCATCAGGGAGGCCAGTAACGGGACATAACTGGCATTGAAGTCGCCATAGGCGATCTGCTCGATGACGATCCCAGCGGTGGTGCTGCTCTCGCCGAGGCCGCCATATTGCTCCGGCAGATCGACGCCGATCAGTCCGAGTTCGCCCATCTCCTTGAGCATCGCGCGGTCGATGCGGTCCTGCCTGGCGCGCTGCTGGTAATGAGGCGAGAGCTTCTCGCGGGCAAATCGCTGTGCGGTCTCACGAAACGCCTGCTGTTGCTCGCTGAGCGCGTAGTCCATGGCGATTTTCCGTTCCTGATGGGCGGCGGGTCGGACCGGGGAGACCGCCGGTGGACTCGCTACTTCGCCTTGACGGCGCCGGGCTCGCGCCTGGAGAACTTGACAGCATCGATCATCTGGCGCGCGTCGTGGGCCAGATGCAGCGTTTCGCCGCCGTCGATGTACCATTCCTCGCCAGTGACGAACTTTCCGAGCGACGAACTCAGGAAAATGATTGCGGCCGAAATATCCCCGACGTCGCCCATGTGACCCATCACATTGCGGTTCAGTTTCAGCCATTGCTCGGGATCGATCGGGTAGTGATCCATGCCTTCGGTTTTGATCGTGCCGGGGGCGACGCAATTGAGCCGGATGCCGAATTCGGCCCACTCGAACGCCAGCGTTTTCATCATGGCGAGAACGCCGCCGCGCGCCGCCGCGGTATGCACGAAACCGCTCAACCCGGAGCGCACACAGGCCGTCACGAAGACGATCGAGCCGCCATGTTCCAGCATGAAATGATCGGCGACGGCCTTGGTCATCTGCCAAGAGCCGATCAGATTATTGCGAATCACGGTCTCGAAACCCTTGTTGTTGAGTTCGCGCGCCGGCGTCACGAACTGACCGCCGGCATTGTTGACGAGGATGTCGAGCCGGCCAAATTCGTGCTTGATGCGGTGCATGGCGGCGTCGATCTGGTCGGGCAGGCGAATGTCGGTCGGGATCGCCACCGCCTTGCGGCCGAGTTCTCGGATGATTTTGGCGCAGTCCTCGATCGGCTCCGCACGACGGCCCAGCACCACGACGTCGGCGCCGCAACGCGCCATTTCGATGGCGGTGGCGCGGCCCATCCCGGTTCCGCCCCCGGTTACTAGTGCGACCTGGCCGTTCAGAAGGTCGGATGCGAAACGTATATTGGGCATGGGCTGCATAGGGGTCCCGATGGTTGAATACCGGTTGTATTCGAGCGGTTCGGCAGTATTCTAACAGATGTTAGAAATCTTCGGAAGAGAGACCCGGCGCGAGGCGAATTGATATGAGCATGCAAGTTTCCGGCAACGACGCCCCCTCGATCTATCTGGAAGAAGAGCATGAGCTGCTGCGGGCCCAGATTCGGCGTTTCGTCGATGAGGAGATCAAGCCGCACGCGCTGCAATGGGAACAGGACGGCATGGTGCCGCGCGAGGTGCTGCGGCGCATGGGCGCAACTCGGCTTTCTCGGTATCCGCTATCCCGCGGAATATGGCGGTTCGGATTTGGACACGCTGGCAACGGTGGTGCTCGCGGAAGAACTGGGCCGATCGACATTCTCGGGCGTGGCCATCACCGTGCTGGTTCATACCGACATGGCGTCGGTGCATCTGTTCAACGGCGGGTCGCCGACGCTGAAGGACCGTTGCATGCCGGACGTCGTCGCCGGCAGGAAGATCGTCGCGGTCGGCGTCACCGAGCCCGACGCGGGCTCGGATGTGAAGGGCATCCGCACCACCGCCCGCCGCGATGGCGACAGCTATGTGCTCAACGGCGCCAAGATGTTCATCACCAATGGCGTCCATGCCGATCTGTACTGCGTCGCGGCCAGTACCAATCCGGAGGCGCGGCCAGTCGCAGCGGCTGTCGATGTTGCTGGTCGAGAAGGGCAACGCCGGGATTTCGGGTCGGCCGCGCGCTCGACAAGCATGGCTGGCGCTCGTCCGACACCGCGGAGCTGCTGTTCGAGGATTGCCGCGTGCCAGCCGAGAACCTGCTCGGCGAGGAAGGGCATGGTTTTTACGCGATCATGCGCAATTTTCAGAACGAGCGGATCGTGATCGGCGCGATGGCGATGGGCGAGGCCCAGGCCGCGATCGAGATTACGCTGGATTATGTGAAGCAGCGGCAGGCCTTCGGCGCGCCGCTATGGTCGAAACAGGCGATCCGCCAACGTTTGGCGATGCTGGCGGCCAAGGTCGAGGCCGGCCGGCAACTGGTCTATCATTCGGCGTGGCTGGTCACCAAGGGCATCGACGCGACCAAGGAGGTGTCGATGGTCAAGGCCTATTGCGGCGAACTCGTCAACGAGGTGATGTACGATTGCCTGCAGTTTCACGGCGGCATGGGCTACATGCGCGAGAGCGCCATCGAGCGAATGGCGCGCGATGCCCGCGTACAGTCGATCGGCGGCGGCGCGACGGAGGTGATGCTGGAGGAGGTCGCCAAGCGGATGCGCTGAGACCAGCGCTTATCTTCCCGAGATCAGGCTTTCTTGACCCCGTCGAAGATCAGCAGTTCGGTTCGTCGGGCCAGTTTCAACACCGCGTCCTTGCTGTCGAGGCTGAACCATTCGATCGTCCAGTTCAGCGCGCCGAGCACGAAAATCCGCAACGGGACGATCTCGATATCGGCGCGAATTTCTCCGGCGCGGCGCGCGTCGAGAAAGAGCCGGTCCCAGTATTTTGCGTAAGCCCTGCGCAGCGGACGATGCGGCTTCTTGAGCGGCTCGGGCAACTGGCCGTAGATACGGATATTGGCCGATGTGAAATCACTGGCTTCGAGCAGCGCCACCAGATGCGCCTCGATGGCAAGCCCGATACGGCGGCGGTGCGAGACCTTGCCTGCATTCTTGAGGGCTTTCTTGACGGCTTCGAATACGCGCAGCAGCCCGAGATGCAGAACCTCGTCGAGGATCTGCTCCTTGGAATCGAAATAGTAATAGATGCTACCGGCCTTGATTTCGGCCAACGCCGCGATCTGGCGCAGCGTGGTGGCGGAGTAGCCCTGGCGGCGGAACAGCTTGGCCGCGGCCTCCAAAATCGTATCGCGTGACTTTTCCGATTTCGAAGCCTGCGCGGCAGGAATGGCCGCTTTCCTCGGCGAAGTGGCCCTCTTCAGTGTCTTCGTGGGACGAGGATTTGCACTGCGCTTCGGCCTGGAGAGACGCTTCTCGGGGCTGGAAACCAACAAAGCCCGCCGTGTCGGATTCATGTTCAAATGCCTTCTCCGCGCGATTATTGGCGCAGCTAAAAGACTTCGTCAACCGCCGCGCGAGCGATCGCGTGAAGCAGGCGAGATCGTGACCGCGAAGGCCGAAGTTGACGCCGTCTCGATCCGGCGAAACAATCGGCCAACGATGGCGTTCAAGTACAATAATAAACAGGCGGGGAGGTTGATATGCGCGGACTCCATGGACGGCGGACGATTTTGACCGGCGGGGCCAGCGGGATCGGACGGGCGACCACGCTCAGGCTGGCCGATGAGGGCTGCGTCGTCGGTGTCTTCGACCAGAATTTGGCGGGCGCGGAGGAGACGGCGCGTCTGTGCGCCGGCAAGCCTGGCCAAGTGCTGGCCTTTCAGGTCGATATCACCGATCGCGATGCTGTCGCCAGCGCGGCGGACAAGTTTGAAGCTGCCGCCGGGCCGGTTGAGCTGCTTGCCAATGTTGCCGGCTGGGATATCCCGATCGCCTTTCTGGAAACCGATCGCGCCTTCTGGGACAAGGTCATCGGCATCAATCTTTACGGCCCGCTCAATCTGCATCATGTCGTGGTCAAGCGCATGGTCGAACGCAGCTTTGGACGGGTCGTGAATGTAGCATCCGATGCGGGCAGGGTCGGCTCCTCCGGAGAGGCGGTCTATTCGGCATGCAAGGGCGGCCTGATCGCGTTTACAAAAACGGTGGCCCGTGAGCTGGCGCGAAAGAATATCATCCTCAATGTGGTGTGTCCCGGTCCAACGGATACGCCACTGTTCGAAGCCTTCACCAACAGTTCGCCGTCCGGCGGCAAGATCGCCGAAGGCCTTGCGAGGGCTATTCCGCTACGGCGTCTCGGACAGCCGGATGACTATCCAGGCATGATCGCATTCCTGCTCAGCGACGATGCGGCCTACATCACGGGACAAACGATCAGCGTATCGGGCGGGTTGACCATGCACGGCTGACGTGTTCGGTGGCGACCGTATGCGCGGAAATGAACGCGATTCCGAGGCCGGAAAATCGCCGCCTGCAACTACAAGCTCAGCGTCGATGCACAGGACGCGTTCGTCCGCTACATCACGTTGCGCAAGGCCCAGCCGTTGTTTTCGAATGCCCGATCGATCCGCAACGCGCTCGACCGCATGCGATTGCGCCAGGCCAACCGTCCTGTCGCCGATCTCGACCAAACGCTGACCGCCGATGACATCATGTCGCTGGAGCCCCGGACATTCTTGCTGGCCGGGTGTTCTCGAGCCGCACTTGAGCCCGGTCGGTTATCCATCGCAATGGCGGCGAGCTAAACGAGACTCTTCGGTTTTTCGCCGTCGCCGAGCACCATCGATCGCATCTCCTCGACGATGCGGAGCACCTTAACCGTGTGGTCTGGAGCGGCAGACTTGCCCAACACAGCCGTGATGTCATCGGCCATGTCCACGGATTGATCGAAGCATGAGACAATAGCAAGTCGTAGCGCGGGAATTCTCGCGAACCCGCTGAGCAGGTTGGCCAAAACGATGCTCGTCGCCAGCGTTTCGGCCGATAGCGCGCGAATTTCGGTTTCATGTTCCATGTCAATCTTCTTGTTTTTGGGTGGGCCTGTTCGGCATTCGTCCGCTCGTGCTAAGGGCCGCATCGTTGCCGATGCGGCCGTCTCTATCTGGCGCCCCAGTTTCGGCAGCCTTCACGGCTTCATTGTGCCGATTACCTGCACGCGTGCCGGCGACCGTCGCGTCCAACGAACGTCCCGGAAGCTGCATCATAGGAACGGTACCGCTGGGCACAGGACGCACTACCTGCTTCGGCCATATCGGCATACGGATTGCTGCCGAATACCACTGGCATCTTGACGTCGGCGCGCGCCGCCTGCTGCGGATCGATGGATGCGTACGGACCTCCGTCCCGCGTCGCCGCAGGTGTCGGGCGGCCGCCGTTCAGGACGTCATTGTTTGGATAGGCGAACGCGAACGCACCCGGCTCCTGGATAGCCGCCTGCGCGAACACCGGCGTTGCGGACATGAGCGACAGAACGGCTGCTGCACCGAGGATATTGAATTTGGTCATGACCGTCTTCTCCGCGAAGCCCTGGATAATGTGATCTGAAGATTCTGATCTTCTCCAGGTCGTCGACCCTCGGCGCGTACGTCCGTTGGCCTTGTGCTGGGTAAACTCGAATCTGGCTTGCGATATTCCCGGCGCCCCGGATAAGGCTTCGACGTTTTCAAGCCGCGCGCGGGTGGCAAAGCGAGCCGCTGCGCAGGTGCCTCATAATCCGACGGAATTCGCTCCGCGGCCTTCCTGGTAAATGTTTTGGTGCCGGCAGTTACTGACGCGCATTTGAAATATTGGCGCCGAAAAAAATGTCCCCTCCGCATCGACGATCTGGCGTCGATGGGAGGGGACATCCGGTAGCATGAGACTTTAGTTATTTGTGGTACATTGAGGTCTTGGCCGGCTGCGCCTCGTCAGGTCCCCAGAGACGATAGCTCAGCGTCGCGAAGACCGTCATGCCCTGCGAAACCGTGGAGGGATCCGCACCGGTTGCCGCGAGAGCTGCGGCATTCGAAGCCTTTGCGGAAACTTCCTGGGTCGCCCAGACCGACAGCGCGGCGGGTCCAAAGTCGTAGGCCACGAGACCACCAACTGCCCAGACATTGTACCGGTTGTTGGTAAGAGCAGCAACGGTCCCGGGGGTTACGCCGTAAGCAGCCTGACAGCCAGCCGACGAACAGGAGTCGTTGGAGACCTGTCCTTCGTAATAAGCCACCGGACCAATGGTCCACTTGCCAATTGTCTTGGTCGCGGTGAAGTCGGCGTGCAGAATATCACCCCCGGTATACCCGGTGACCGAGCTTGAGGTGTTGAACTCGGCGTAGACCGCGGCGGTCAAGTTCCAGCCATTAGCCAGATACGAGAGGATCGCTTCGGGCTGGAAGGTCCAGTACGCGTTTCCTTGGTTGCCAGTGCCGGTCAAACCGGTGACCGTACCGTCCGGCGTGTAGATGCCCAGACCTGTCTTGAACTGCAGGCCGCTGGTCCCAAGCTTCCAGCTCAACTCAACCGGAACGATGAAGGTGTTATGCACGCCGGAAAATTGAGCGTTGACCGGGGCGCCGACGCTCGTGTCCACGAACGGCTGGGCGATAACCGCATCATAGGTACCGCCGAGGAACGTCCAGCCGGGAACGAAGAGGAAGGCCTGAACGTCGACTTCTGCATGCACACCGGTCTTGCCGGTGGCGCCAGCAGTGCCCGGACCAGCAAGGTTGGCCTGATAGGTGAACTCCTGGTCGATCATGTAAATGCCCGGCGGTGGAACGCCGGCGCTGGCGCCGATCAATATGCCCGCTTTGGTCTGCGCCGCCGCCCCCGGCTCCAACGCATGTGCTGGCGACCATGACAGCGCGATCACGCCTGCTGCCGCCAATAGAGCGTTGCTGTTTAACTTCATCTGCTTTTCCCCGTGTCGTTTTGTGTAAAGGCGATCCTCACCGGATGGCTGCGGTCCCCTAACACGCATGGACGGGAAATCGTGTTACGCGCAGGACACAAGGACAAACCTGAAATGTTTCTGAAGATAGATCTGCGCCGTCCCACACAGTCACAGGTGATTCGAGGCAAGAAAGCTTTCAACAGCGCGGATGACTGGATGAAGTGTCCGATCGTGCCGGAAAACGGCACGCATCGCCTTCTTGAGAGAATTGAAAAAAATCAACGGGCCGGGAATTTTTCGAAGTCGAGTGTGAGTCCGTATCCAATGGGCTCTTTTAATCAGGCTCCATGATCGGGACGACGGCCGCGCTCGTGACGCCATGGCTGCATTTTGCGGCCAAGAAACGATTCAAACCTGAGCCACGCAAGCCAAGAATCATCCGCGTGTTCCGATTCTTCTGAACTCCTTCGCTCATCGTGGTGTCGCAAGCGCAGCTCACGTGAGGAAAATCGGCAACGTTCAAGTTGCGGGTGTGAGAGCGTGCAAAGACAATCTCAAACTCTTTGGCCTGAGCCGATAGTCGGCGACATCACGTTAAAAACGTTTGATGAAATCGATTTCCTAGCATCGCCCGCCAGGGCGCTGCCAGCGCACGAGTGTGTGTGACCAGAGACAGTGATCCTGTTGTAATTCTGCCGGGCGTTGCAGAAGCATCACAGGATTTCGATGGCCCCTCGGACTACACGAAGAATTGTCGGACGACCGACATCACTTTCTAGGGGGTTTTCTCATGCGCAAGAAGTTTTTGTCCGCAGCTATGGTCGCTGCGGGCTTCCTGGCGTTGCCGATCGGTGTGGCACACGCGGACGAGGTCTCCGACCTCAAGGCCGAGGCCAAGGCGCTCCAAAAGCAGAATGATGCGTTGGCCAAGCGCCTCGCGGCGATCGAAAAGCGTCAGAAGGTCATTGAGACCGACACCACCGCCACGCAGCGGATCATGAATGCGCATGCAGCCGATATGCCGATGCCCTACAAGGCCTCTCCGGCCGGGCCGGTCGATGATGCGTTGTGCTGGAATCGCGTCTGCCTCTACGGTATCGTGGATGCCGGCTTTGGCTACCAGACGCATGGTCAGCCGTTCAACGGTGCCTTCCCGACAGGCGCGCAGTATCTGGTGAGCCCTGGCAGCAACCGCGCGCTGTGGACCGCCGCACCCAACGGATTGTCACAGTCGACCATCGGTTTGAAGGGGGCGGTCGCAATACTCCCTGATCTGGATGCGATCTTCAAGATTGAAACCGGCTTCAATCCGGAGGCCGGCCAACTCGCCAACGGCGAGGGCTCAATGGTGCAGAACAACGGCATTCCGCTCAATTTGCGCTCGGCGAACGGCGATTCGAGCCGTAACGGGCAGGCCTTCAACGGCCAGGCCTATGTCGGTCTGCAATCTCCGACCTGGGGCACCTTGACCATCGGCCGCAACAACGGGCTGCCGCTCGATCAGATCCTCGCCTACGACGCGATGGGCGGATCTTATGCGTTCTCGCCGATCGGATTCTCCGGCACGTGGGCGGGCGGTGGTTCGACCGAAGACGGGCGGCTCGACCAGTCGATCAAGTACAACTGGAACTCCGGCCTTATCCATGGCGGCGCGCTTTACCAGATCGGCAACTACGGCAACAGCAGCAACACGAGTTGGGTGCACGACGACCTTCAGGGCAATCTCGGCTTGATCTATGGCGGCTTCAGCATCGATGGCACCGCCTCCAAGATCCGCGGCATGGTGTCGGCGTCGCCGCTGGCACCCTCGCCGGCGAATATCGGCCTGACGGGACTTTCCGGAACGATCTCCGACAACGTCGAGTGGATGGTCACCGCGAAGTACAAATGGGACCGGTTCGAGGTGATGGGCGGCTACGAGCACATCGACTTTGCAAATCCGTCCAATCCCGTTCCGGTGGATTTCGTCAACAACTACGGCTACCAGTTCACCACCGTGAGCAACACCGCTTTCCCGAACGACAAGATCCTGCAGATGATGTGGGTCGGCGGCAAGTGGAAGGCGACCGATCAATTGACCTTGATCGCGTCTTACTATCATGAAACGCAGAATGCGTTCGGCATTGGCTCGGTTGCCGGATGCAACACGGCGCTTTCGTCCATGTGCAGCGGAGCGCTGGATGCCGTGTCGTTCGTGGCCGACTACGTCTTCAACAAGCACTTCGACGTGTATGCCGGCATCATGTACTCGCAGGAGAACAATGGCCTGGCGAATGGCTCCGTCCAGACCTCGACCCTCAGCGCGACCGGTGCAGTGCTCGGGAATAACGGCAAGTCGACCGCGACGAACCTCGATCCGACGATCGGCGCTCGCTACTCGTTCTGAGTGCCTCGGCGCGGCGATCCAGACGCCGCGCCGAACTTGTTGATTGTGCCCGGCACTGTTGCCGCGGTCTTGTGCGCAATCCGGAAAAAGCCCCGTCCTTCATAAGGACGGGGCTTTGCCTTGTGCCCGCGCAATTGGCTTTCGCCATGCGTCCGTCTTATCCCGGCGGCGGATTACTTTTTGTTAAGCCGAGACATCGGATCGACCCCATCGACCGGAACGGCCATACGCTCGTTTCAGATCGCCGTGTGGAAAATGCGGGGATAGTTCACGCCTGCGTCTGGTCGTTGTTTCTTTCGGTGTGACCTATTTGCACGCCGGTCGCGACAAATGCCGGATCGGTATTGCCGCAATAAAATTGATCGTCCGTCGGGAATATCCGCGAGCGTGCGCGAGTCCTTCTGCCAGAAGGAAAGGGGGGCGCTCTATAGCAATCAATTCACGAATTTGAATGCGCCGGCGACCTTCGGCTGGCTCGACCTCCAAGAAGTGTCTCAGTCATGCCCGGCTGAGACACTATTTTAAATCACACCAGCGTGAGGTGTCTGTAAGCGATGGTGCCCACATGCCATTCGCGTCGCTCGCGCAGATGGCGTCGTTAGGGCTTCGACCGAGGAGAGTGATTTTGATGATCCGGGAATAAGCACCACCCTGGTTGGAGTCTCATTAAACAAAAGTCCTAGAATGACTAGCAGGAGCTCTGGGGAGCTATGGACAACGAAACACAGCGCGCAACGGGGAGGTATGATTGGGGTACCCTCGCTGTTGACGCCCTGGAACTTGCTCGGCTGATGCCGCCTGGTCCGGAACGTAACGAGGCGCTTAAATTGGCAAGCCTGCTTCGGTGCGCTGCCGATGGACGCGGGTTGGTCGTCGCCAAACGCGGCAGGCCGCGAAAGTAGACTTTTGGCGGTTGCCCGGTTCGGCGAGCCGGGAGTGCGGCCGAGTAGGGTGTAGCGGCGCTTGGCGGCGGCCGACGCCCTGTTACGGATTACAATTCGTTCAGCCAGGATCGGCAGATCCTGCGGGGACACTTGGCCGTTGCGTCGGCGGCGACGCTGCGCGCGCGACTTCACGCTCGGACGTCGTTCTTGTCGGTCGAAAACGGTCCGATGCGGCTTCCAAGTTAGAGAGCGAAATGAAAGCTGTTTCGAGGCAGGGGATCACTGTTCAGAGGCGCCAGAAACGCACTGCCGCGCAGGGGAGGACATGCAAGTAAGTATCTGAATTATAGGGATTTTTCAGGGTATACACGGTCCCGAATAACGGGAGAGCCGGTCCATTGAGGTGACGGTCCGTCCGAACCAAACAACGCGTGGTTTGGATTGGTCAATCACATTTCGGAGGCCGCAATGTCCTGTTATTCCGCTCGGGTTGGGTGTCTGCCCGGCTCGCGACAAAAGAACACAATCGTTAGCAAACCTGGTCCGCAGGATGACAATCGCGAAAGGTTTTCCAAGCTGGTGGTGCCGCATCTTACCGACGCCTACGCGCTGGCTTACCGGATCACAGGCAGCCACGCCGATGCGGAGGACGTTTTGCAGGATGCCTGCCTGCGTGCATTCCGCGCGGTCGGCGACGTCGTGGATAGTAGCGCGCGGGCCTGGGTGATGACGATCATGCGCAATACCGCCTTTACGTGGATACGCAAGAACCGTCCTGCGGCGGTATTCGCCGTTGACGATCTCGAACAAGTCGAAGTCGCGCAGACGGACCCCGGCGATCCCGGCCCCGAAACGATGCTGATCGCCAAATCCGACATGGAGACGAGCATTGCCGCTTTGCCTGATCCATTCCGGGAGACGGTAATATTACGAAATCTTCATGGGCTGTCCTATCGCGAGATTGCCGAGCGAACGAATGTGCCGATCGGCACCGTAATGTCGCGCCTCGCGCGGGCGCGCAGTCGGTTTCTCACTGTTGGGGAAAAGAACAGCCGCGACAAAGCTGATCTCGCGTTTACGTGAACGTCTCTCGCGTTTACGTGAAGGATTGCCACGCGAGTTGATGAATACATACCGTGCTGGAACGGCTTGCCGTAACTGCGCTGAGTTGAATGCGAGCGTCAGTTCTCGTTTTAAGGATCGCTCGAGAACGCGTGATGCCGGATCGTCGGCGACGCCTGAGAAGTGGACATTCGTTAATGGAGGCTTCCTGATATTCTGTGGCGCGCGGGTAACAGGATTTCTGGGTGGCTTACAACATAAAGAAAAGGAATCATTCGCCAGAGGCCGATCCGAACTCGCGTATAGTTTGATTGCGATTTCGAGCAAGTTCTGCTGAGTAGAAACTCCTGAAGCATCTTGCTTGTGTTCGGGTCTTCCCGCATTCGACAGACCTGCCGACTCACCATGCAGCAAACCGAAATACCTGTACCGATCGTGAAATTTGGAGTCTTCGAAGTCGATCTTCGCGCCGGCGAACTGACGAGGCTGGGCAAGCGCGTCAGATTGCAAGAGCAGCCGTTCCAATTGCTGGTAATGCTGCTGGCAAAACCGGGAGTGCTGGTAACCCGCGAAGAGCTGCATCTGAAGCTCTGGCCGGAAACGACCGTGGATTTCGATCACGGTCTCAACAAGGCCGTCAGCAAGATTCGTGAAGCGTTGGGAGATTCAGCCGAGAATCCCCGGTTCATCGAGACGGTGGCTCGCCGCGGCTACAAGTTTCTCGCCGATGTTACGGTGATCGGGGAGGAGCAACCTGTTCCCGAAACCGTTGATCTCGCCCCGCAACAGAATGTTGGGCCTCTGGATCTCCGACCCGCCACCGCATCGCCGGTCGGCACGCCGTCTGCCGCCACATCACCTGGGCAGTCGAACCGTTTTCCCGCCCAGTGGTTTTTCGGCGGGTTGCTTGTACTTGTCGTTTTGCTGTTGACGGTGATCCATCTGTCGAAGCCGCCATCGCCTCAAATCCGTTCCATAGCGGTACTGCCGCTGCAAAACCTCTCCACCGATATGTCGCAGGATTACTTCACCGATGGCATGACCGATGAGTTGATCACGGACCTGGCGCAAATCCGCCGGTTACGGGTAATAGCCCCTCCATCGGCGATCGCTAACGGGCGTTCCGATCGATCCCTGCGCGAGATCGCCCGAGACTTGAACGTCGATGCTGTGGTCACGGGCAGCGTGTTGTTTTCCAACAACCACCTGCGGATCACGGCACGCCTGGTCAAGATGCCGAGCGAGCGGGACGTATGGGCCCAAAGCTATGAAAGAGATATCCAGCACCCGCTGCAGACCCAAAGTGAGATAGCACGGTCGATCGCCGACGAACTCCGGAACATCCTGGATCGGCAGGAAGAAGACGCTCTCAGGAAGCCGGCGGGGCTTATGGGAGTTATCTCGAGGGCCGGTATCTCTGGAACCGGACTGCCGAAGACGAATTGAAGAACGTCCTGCGGCATTTTAACGGCGCGATTCGCGTTCGATCCAAACTACCGAAGCCTACTTGGGGCTGGCTGATGCTTACGCATTAAAGCCGTCTATTCATAAAGATTAACGATATTCCAGGTCTGGTAGAGAACAGGCTGCGCTCAACCGACCAGGCACCAATCGTTTAGGCGTCCTGATCGGCGCCAATGGTCGTCGTTTGGCTTGCGACTTCGCCGCTCGACCATCTCGAATTCGCGGGTGCGGGAATATCGTGACGGCACGCCGAGTTTGGTTACCAGATGCGTTTATGCGCAACGGGTATCAGGCGGAGGCAGTCGGCGATGGCATTTACATGCTTTTGGGCGTCGCCGGATGCGATCCGCGCTGCAAGCGTCAACACTGAGAATTCTTAATGTGGTTTGCCGCGTTCGCGCTGAAGCGACCGTATACGATCGTCGCGTCTCTGATTCTCATCTGCCTGATGGGCATCGGCGCTGCATTGCGCATGCCGATCGATATCTTTCCGGAAATCGACATCCCGGTCGTCAGCGTGGTCTGGACCTACAACGGGATGAGCGCGCAGGACATCCGCGACCGCATTCTGACGCTTGCATGAGCGGCAGCTCGCCTCGCTGGTCGACGACATCAGCCGGATCGAGGCGACGAGCTACGACGGCGTCGGCGTCGAGAAGGTCTATCTGCACGAAGGCGCCGACGTCACGCGCGCCATTTCGCAACTGGCGAGCAGCGCGCTGGTCGTCCTGAAATACATGCCGCCGAACATCACGCCGCCGCTGGTGCTGCGCTACGGCGCGACGGACGTGCCGATCATCCAGCTCAGCCTGTCGAGCAGCTCGCTGCCGGACACCAAGCTGAACGATCTTGGCCAGAACATCATCCGTCCCGATCTTGCGGTCGTTCACGGCGCCGAAGTTCCCTATCCCTATGGCGGCAAGCCGCGCGTCATCATGGTCGATCTCGACCAGCAGGCGCTGCAGCGCGCGCGGACTGTCGCCCTCGGACGTCGCGGCGGCGATCCAGCAGCAGAACGTCATTCTGCCCTCCGGCGACGTCAAGATCGGCGCCAAGGACTATACGCTGGCGATGAACAACAGCCCCGACGCGATCGCGGCCATCAACCAGTTTCCGGTCAAGCAGGTCGACGGCCAAACCGTGTTCGTGCGCGACGTCGCGCATGTTCATGACGGCTTCCAGGTTCAGACCAATTCGGTGAGCGGTCGACGGCCGGCCCGGCGCCCTGATGACGGTGCGCAAGACCGGCGGCGTTTCGACCCTGGCGGTGATCGACGGCGTCAAGGAGGCGTTGCCCGACATCAGAAGGTTGCTGCCGCACGGGCGTCAACATCAAGGCGATCTTCGATCAGTCGGTTTTCGTCAAGGCCTCGCTCGACAGCGTGATGATGGGCGGTTTGATGGCGGCCGGACTGACCGCGATGATGATCCTGCTGTTTCTTGGCAACTGGCGTTTGACGCTGATCATTCTGGCGACCATTCCGCTCGCGATCATCACCGCCATTCTCGTCATGTTTGTCGACGGCCAGACCCTGAACACCATGACGCTCGGCGGATTTGCGCTGGCCGTCGGCATCCTCGTCGACAACAGCACCGTCGTCATCGAGAATATCGAGCGCCACGTCCATGAAGGCGATCCGCTCACCCAGGCGATCATCGTCGGCTCGCGGAGAGGTCGCCGTTCCCACCGTGCTTTCGACGATCTGCATCTGCATCGTCTTCGTGCCGGTGTTCCTGCTGCAGGGCACGGCCAAATATCTGTTCTCGCCGTTGTCGCTGTCGGTCTGCGTCTCGCTGATCGCCAGCCTGGCGCTGTCCTTCACGCTGGTGCCGGTGCTGTTCGCCTCTCTGATGCGCTCTTCGGTCGAGGGCCATGCAGAGCCGGCCCAGCGCACCGCCGCGCGCGACGCTCGCGGTTCAATATTTTCGGCGCGATCCATCACGGTTTCGAGGCGGGTTTCAACCGCCTGCGCGACGGCTATCGCAACAGCGTCGCCTTTTGCGTGGCGCGCGCGGGCGTCACCAGCGTGTTCTTCATTGCTGTTGATCGCGTGCTCGCTGCTGCTGTTCCCGCAGCTCGGCCGGGACTTTTTCCCGCAAGTGGACGCCGGCCAGATGCGGCTTCACGTTCGCGCGCCGCCGGCCAGCCGCATCGAGGAGACCCAGCGCTATTTCGCCGAAGTCGAGACCGCGATCCGCCAGATCGTCGGCAGCGACCAGATCGACGTCATCCTCGACAATATCGGCCTGCCCTATAGCGGCATCAATATCGCGCTGAGCGATTCGGCCACCGTCGGTCCGATGGACGGCGAAATTCTGATTTCGCTGAAGAAGAAGCACACGCCCGACGGCGGCTCATGTCGCGGCGTTGCGGCGCGAATTGCCGAAGCGGTTTCCCGATCTGCAGTTCTTCTTCCAGCCCGCGGATATCGTCAATCAGGTGCTGAATTTCGGCCAGCCCGCGCCGATCGATGTCCGGATCTCCGGACCGGACGAGCGACGACGGCTTACGCGCTCGCGCAGAAGATCGCGCGTGACCTGAACGCCATTCCCGGCGTTGTCGATTCGCATGTGTTCCAGGTTCCCGACGCGCCGGCCCTGACCATCGACGTCGATCGCACGCTCGCCAAGCAGCTCGGCGTGAGCGAGGACGAGGTCGCGCAAGAACGTGCTGGTGACGACCAATTCAAGCGCGCAGACCGTTCCCAATTTCTGGGTCGATCCGCGAAACAGCGTGAGCTATCCGCTGGTCGTCCAGATGCCGACCTATCGGGTGAATTCGACCGCAGGACCTTGGCAATCATGCCGGTGACCGCCGCCGGCGGCAAATCGAGCCAGATGCTGATCGAATTTTGCCGCATTCGGACGCAAGAATGTGCCCCTTGTCGCTTCGCAGCTCAACATCCGGCCGGTCTTCGACGTCAATGCCGACGTTCAGGGCCGCGACCTCGCTTCCGCCGCGGACGCCATCGACAAGGTGCTTGGCGACAGAACGGGCCGCGTCGACCTCGCCGGTCACGATGACGCTGAGCGGGCAGGTCGAAACCATGCGCGAAAGCTTTGACGGACTGTTTTCCGGCATGGCGTTGGCGGTCGTGCTGGTCTATCTCATTCTCGTCATCAATTTCCAAAGCTGGATCGATCCGCTGATCGTGCTGGCGGCCGTGCCGTTCACGCTGGGCGGCGTCATGTGGATGCTGTTTCTCACCCAAACCCACCTCAGCGTGCCCGCCTTGATGGGCTCGCTGATGTGCATCGGCCTGACGTCGGCCAACAGCATTCTTGTCGTGACCTTCGCCAATCAGCGAATGGAAGCCGGCGACGACAAGGCGACCGCCGCGATCGTCGCGGGCTATACCCGGCTGCGGCCGGTGTTGATGACGGCGGGCGCGATGATCCTCGGCATGATCCCGATGGCGTTGGGCGTGGGCGAGGGCGGCGAGCAGAATGCGCCGCTGGCGCGCGCGGTCATCGGCGGGCTGTTGTTCGCCACGGCGGCGACCATGATTTTCGTTCCGGTGGTTTACCGAATGCTGCGGCCGAGCTGCGTCGGGCGCCCGCTATCTCGTTGCGGCGCGGCTGTCGTCTCGCCGGCATGAACCGCATTTTTGCAGGGACCGCGATGAAAGCCTTGGATCGAACACCTCGACCCGGAAGCGCCAATTCCGGACGACGTGCAGATGGCGCAGCAGCGCGACGCCCGGAACGGGGCGACGGATGCTGCGCATCGCCGTGGTGATCGCGATCGGGCTGGCCGTTGGCTTCTTCTTTGTACATCGCCAGAAGATGCGAGGCCGAGGCGCGACTGGCCGAGGCGACGCGCAAAGACGCTGCCGAGGCGCCGGCGCGTCGATGTGGTCACGGTCGCGCCTCGCCGCCGGCGCGCAGTCGCTCACGCTTCCCGGCGAGACCGCCGCGTGGGACGAGACCACGATCTATGCGCGGGTGAATGGCTATGTCGCCAAATGGTTTGTCGATATTGGCGACATGTGACAGGCAGGCCAGACGCTCGCGACGATCGATACGCCGGAACTCGACGCCGAACTGCTGGCGGCAAAGGCGAAACTGAACGCCAGCGTCGCCCAGGTCGCGGTCAAGCAGGCCCAGGCCGATTTCGCCGAGACCACCGACGAGCGCTGGCGAGAATCCCCGAAGGGCGTCGTGTCGGATCAGGAGCGCGAATCCAAGAAGGCCGGCAGCGCCGAGGCAATCGCCGAACTCAATGCGGCGCGCGCGCAAGTGGCATGCTCGAACAGGCCGATGTCGATCGTCTGACCGCGCTCACCCAGTTCAAGGAAGTCAAGGCGCCGTTCGACGGCACGATCGTCCAGCGCCAGATCGACATCGGCAATCTGGTGACCGCCGGCAGCACCGCGAATACGTCGCCGCTTTATCAGCTTTCACAAGACGATCCGATGCGCATTTTCGTCCATGCGCCGCAGAGCGCCGCGGCGCAACTGATGGAGCCCGACGTGAACGCGGTGATCACCTGCAACGACCAGTCCGGGCAAGCGCTTCGAAGGCAAGGTCGCGCGCACCGCGAAAGCGATCAACCCGCAGTCGCGCACGCTGCGCGTCGAGATCGACATTCCGAATGCCGATCACGTGCTGGTTCCGGGCATGTATGTGCAGGTCACTTTCAGCATCAAGGGCGATGCGCAGATTGAGGTTCCGGCCGCGGCGCTGTTGTTTCGATCCGGCGGCCCGCAAGTCGCGGTTATCGAGTGACGACGGCGCGGTTGCGTTCAAGGACGTCACGATCGCCAGCGACGATGGCAACGTGGTCGCCGATCGACTCCGGCCTTGCGATTGGCGACAAAGTCGCCCTTAATCTCAGCAGCCAGATCGCAGCCGGCGAAAAGGTCAAGTGAACCAGCGCAAGCGATATAAAAAGCGCATCGGTCCAATAGAGAAATACCGATGCGGCGCCTCATGCCGCCGCGTAGCCTTGCCCGATCAGCTAGCGTTGGAAGTGTGGCGTGAAAAAGCGGATCATCTTCAGCGCTGCTTGGGGTTTCTGTCGCCGTCGCCGGGTGCGCCGTCGGTCCCGACTATCATGCCGCCGGACGCGGCGATGCCGGCGAGCTTTCTGACGCAGCGTGGCCACGAAGCCTCGGCTAATTCCGGAAGCGCGGACCTCACGCAATGGTGGCGTATGCTGCATGACCGGGAACTCGATTCCCTGGTCGCCCGCGCTCTGGAATCCAATCTCGATCTTGAAATCGCGCTGGACCCGCGTACAGGCGGCGCGCGCGCTGGTCGTGGTCGAAGCCAACCAGGCGCTTCCGAGGTCGACGCGGGCGACGGCGGCGGCGGCCGGCACCGGAACCGGACGAATGTCAAGGCCGTGGCGCCGCAGGCGCTCCGGGCCGGCGGACAACTGCGAAGAACCTCCAGAGCATCAATCGAGGTCGGCGGCCTCGACGCCGGCTGGGAACTCGATCTTTTCGGCAAGATCCAGCGCGCGGTCGAAGCGCGCAGACCGCCGACGCCGAAGCGCTCAAGGACGCGCGCGACTGGGTGTTTGCGACTGTCGCCGCCGATGTTGCCCGCGCTTACCTCGACATGCGGGCGCAGCAGCGCCAATTGGTCGTCCTGGGCAAGAACATCGCCGCGGCTCGCAGCAACCTGGATCTCGCGCAGACGCGTTTGAACCGCGGGCCTCACCAACGAACTGGATGTCAGTCTGGCGCAACGGCAATTGGCGACGCTGCAAGCCGATACCGCGCCGCTGGCCGCGCAGATCGACGTCAGCCGTCATGCGATCGCTGTGCTGATGGGACGCTTTCCTGAGGAGTTGGCGACCGAACTCGCCAGATCCGGCTCGCTCCCGGCGTTGCCACCGAGGATTCCGCTCGGGCTGCCGGTCGACCTGCTTGCGGCGACGTCCTGATATTCGCGAAGCGGAGCGTCGGCTGGCGGCGGCAAATGCCCTTATCGGCGTCGGCCATCGCCGAACTCTTTCCGACCGTGATCCTGATGCGGGGCGGCGGCGCGCAAGGCGGCGTGGCTTCGTCAGCTGCCGCCGTGCCGATCACCTGGATCGGCTCGATCGGCCCATCGGTCACCATGCCGGTGCTGGATTTTGGCGGGCTCGACGCGCAAATCGAGATCGCCGACCTGCAAACGCGCGGACTTGCTGGCCGCGTACAAAGCAGACGATACTGACGGCGGTGCAGCAGGTCGACGACGCGGTGCGTCCTACAATGCGGAACTGACCCGCCTCAGCAGCCTCGATCGCGCGCTGCAGGCGGCGGTTCAGGCGACGCAAATCGCCAGCGAACGCTACGATCGCGGCCTGACCGATTTTCTGAATGTTCTCGACGCCGAGCGCGCGCTCTATGACCTCGAAGAACGGCACGTCATTGCGCGTCAGGCCGCGGCCGACGATCTCGTCGCGCTTTACAAGGCGCTTGGCGGCGGCTGGCCGCCGGACGCGGTTATTCCGCCGCTGCGGCCGCTGCAGCCCGCGCTGATTGCAGCTTCCAGGTACCTGCAGCCGGCACCGCTGCAAAATCGGTATTAGCTCACGGCAGGTTGACGCGTGCTGCGAGCAATTCGGGGAATATCCAGGCGCCGATCTTAGTCTTCCTTTCTGAGACTGAACGCCTCCGCTGCCGGAGGCCGAACAAAGGAAGCGAATAATGAAGATCACATCTCTTCTGGCGACGCTATTGCTCGCATCAGCTTTCGCGACCCAGGCGACGGCTCATACGCGACACTACAAAACCAGCCATCGCGCACATTATCGGGCCTACAGCATGTATCGGGGCGTCCCGATGGCCAGATCGCATTTCTATAATTCATACGCCAGTGGCCCGAACGATCCGGGAAGCGTGTCCGCAGGCGGTGAGATGTGGAACGGGCGCAGCGCGTCTGAGTTTGGTGGCGGCGCCCCGTAGGCGAGAAGCCACGTGGCGGCCATCGGCTGCAAACATTGTCGGGCATGATCAGGGTATCGAACCCTGATCATTGGGACCGGCCAGGCGATCACGGTTCGCCCCGGTAGCTAACCGGACGACCTTCAGGAAGAGTTTGTCCTGCGGAAGGTGAACCGGAGTTTACCTTCCGCAGGAATTATCGGCACATGAAGAACAGTGCGGCAAGGTCGTTCACAGGCCTTGCCTGCGCGGGCTAGCCCGCGGGCACTCAGAACCGGAAGCGAAGACCAACCGTCGGAGCGAAGTTGTTCGTGAAGAGGTAGCCGCTCGCCAGTCCGTTGTGGACCTGAGAGTACATGAAGCCGGCGTAGGCATCGAATTTCTTCGCGAACTGCCAATCGACGTTCAACGAAACTGCGTCCAGCGTGCCGGAGCATGTCGACGCCGAGTTGTTGTTGCAGAACGTCTTGCCGAAGCTGTTCTGATCGTAATGGTAGTAGGCGATGCCGGCATCGAGGGTGTCGGTGAAGGCGTATCTCGCGCCAGTCCACATGATCTGCAAATGCTCGTCATTGACGAAACCGCTCTGGGAGACATTGCTCAAAAGGACCTGGATCCCCGCGATGTCGGTAAAGCCCGTCGTCAATGGAGAGCTTGGATTTGCGAACGAGATGTACTCATAGCCGCCGTACACTTTGAGCTTCTGATAGGTGTACTTGGCCAGGATCATGCCGCTCGTGTCGTCGGAAATGGTGGCTCCCAAGGTGGTTGGAGCTGCCAGGAACGCCGCCGACCCCGCGGCCAACGCCGTCGATTTCACAGCACCCTTGTCGTAAGTCCAGATGCCGTCGAGGGCGAGTGAACCGGCCGCGCCGAAATTGAAATCCTTTCCGATCCCGGCCCCATACTCGCCCTGGGTAGCGTTGTTCTCCTCGTAGCCGCCGACCTGAGCCATGCCGCTCACCCGGAACAGATTATCTCCGACATTGAGGCGATATTTTATCGCCGTCGAAACCCTGGCGTCTTCGGTGTCGCCGCCGCCGACGGCCGTTCCCTGCCAGCCGATCACGGAGAAGGCATAAGAACCGCCCATTGGATCGTAAGCGTTTACACCGTCCAGCTCGAGCGAGTTTTGCCGACCGACGGTCAGCGTGCCGTAGGTCGGCGAGCTGAGGCCCGCGTAACCTACCCCATTGTAAAATTGACCTGCGCGGCTCGAATCCGCGTTCGACGATTGGACACCGATCGGCACACCGTTGTTGCTAAGAAGGGACTGCGGGCCGGTGGCCGCGGTCATGGAATAAGGGTCAAACCCGAAATTCAGATCGAAGATGAAATTCAAACCGGGCGTGATGACTTCATTTCCCTTGATGCCAATGTTCGATTGGCTGAGGCCACCCGGTGCGAGAACCCACTGGGCCCTATTGCTGTTCTTCTGGATGAGCTCTTCCGAGCCGATGAAAAAGTTTGGATTGAACGGCGTGCCGTGGGTGTCATAGCCACCGCCCATATCGATCGCGCCGTACACGGTAATGCCGTAATAGGCCAGTGCGCAATTGGTGGTGATGAAATCCGGCACGTTGGTGCATGACGCCGGCGCGGCCGAAGCGTCCGGTGCTGGCGGGGCCTTGTAGTAGGCAGGCAGATCCGCTGCTTGCGCCGCGCCAGACAGCGCTATCGCTGCCGTGGACGCCAAAAGCAGTTTTCCGAAGTTCTTCACAGTTTGTCCTCTCGTTTCTTCGTGGCGCCCCGCGGACCCCACACTTGCCGACACTCACCCGGACCACCCAGTCCGGTAGTGTTTGGCGGTCAAACCCCCAAACAACTGGTCGGGATTTAGCTCACCTGATCACGGTAAGGTGTGGCCATCAGGTGACTTTCTCAGATATAGCGCCCACCGCGTCGCCAAACCGGATGAAGATTTCGTGTAGCGCCTCAAGCCCTTGGCGTCACATAACTTTCATATGGTTGATCGGTTTGAGCCATCGCGGTGCCTGGTGCCGCAGTGGGGCATGACAGCGCCGCGGCAATGGGTGCCGGTGGGTGCCTTGACTCCCGCGGCTGTAGCCGCGCGACGGAGAGCGAGTTGTCGTCTCGAACACCGCCCAGAGGCGCGGCATTTCAAAATTGCCCCGCGCGCTCCGCCAGCAACAGTCCTGACAGAGCTGCTTGCAACGTCGTCAGCGCAAATCCCCGGCGCGATGGCAGCGACGCTGCGGCCATTGAATGAAGCGCCACTTCGCACCACGACAGAGATGCTCCAGCGCGATCTCGTCGCCTCGCGATTTGTTGCCAAGACGACTCGCAAAAATCGCGAAAGCGAGTGACGCTGTTGTCAGCTAACCGGCAGCACGCAGCTCACTCATACATTGAGCGTCAACCACTCATACGTTGATATGAGCGACATGTTCCGAACGTTGAATGTTTCAGCAGGAGGCGGGCAGGTAATAGTCGCTGAGCAGTCGTCTCGTGATCGCTTCCAGAACAAACTCAGGGAGTTTGCCGTGAATCGTCCTGAAAAAGTATCGTCGATCCGCCAGATCAGGCTCGAACGACGTCTGCCGACCTATTGGCGCGTCACTTTCGATCATCCACCGCTCAACATCTTTGGCCCGAAGACGATCCCGCAATTTAACGAGATCATCAATGCGCTCGAAGCCGATGAACAAGTGAAAGTTGTCGTGTTCGACAGCGCCGTCGAGGGATTCTTCCTGACGCATTATAACTTTCTGGCGCCGCTTGAAGAGTCGGCAAAGATACCGCCTGGACCGACCGGCTTGCAGGCGTTGCCCGATATGCTGGTACGCCTCAGTCGTGCACCGGTTGTGTCGATAGCGTCGATCAGGGGGCGTGCGACCGGAGTTGGAAGCGAGCTCGCGTTGGCCAGCGACATGCGTTTCGCGAGCCGCGAGAAGGCCATTCTGTCACAATGGGAGGTCGGCGCGGGCCTCGTGCCAGGCGGCGGACCGATGGCGCGGTTGCCGCGCCTGATGGGCAGAGGTCGGGCGCTGGAAGTTCTGCTCAGCGCCGACGACATTGGCGGCGATCTCGCGGAGCGTTACGGGTATGTCAATCGGTCCCTTCCGGACGCCGAGCTCGACGGCTTCGTCGATGCGCTCGCGATGCGTATCGCGTCGTTCGACAAACAGGCGATCGCAGATACCAAACATCTTGTCGATGTCGCGAGCCTGCCGCCCGATGCGGAGATTGCACCGGAGTGGGACGCCTTCATCGCGGCCCTCGGCCGTCCCGCCAGCCAGAAGCGGATCAAGACGCTGATGGCTCGTGGCTTCCATCGCGCGGGTGACGTTGAAAATCGTCTGGGTTTCCACGTTGGTCAGCTTGGGGACTGACGAGGATCGTAGGCTATCTGCGTGAAGCAGATGGTGCGTCGATAGCATGTGCTGAAGTACCGTGAGGAAAGGGACCGCGCCCGTGACCCGCCATCATCAGCCTGGTCAGGCCAGTTTCAGAGTGATCCTGCCTGAAGATATCGACTGGAAGCCATTCCCGGCGTTTCCGCCCGAGGCTCGCCTGGCGGTCCTGGTCGGCGACCCCGCCGAATCCGGTCCTTACGTGACCAGAGTCAAGGCGCCGGGCGGCATGAAACTGATGCCGCACAAGCACCCGGAAGACCGGATCTATACGGTCATGTCGGGGGTGTTCTACATTGGGCTCGGCGAGACGTTCGACGGTGACAAGGTGAAGGCCTATCCGCCGGGCAGTGTTATCGTACTGCCCGGCGAAACCTGGCATTTCCACTGGGCGAAGTCCGGCGAATATGTCACGCAGATCATGGCGATCGGTCCGCTTGGCCTGGAATATCACGACGCACATGACGATCCGCGCCATCCCTAGCCGCTTTGATCCGGCCGGCCGTCTGGTGGGTTGCGTGTGGGAGATGCTTGGAAATGATCATCACCGGCGTTGAGCCGATTCCGTTGCGTATTCCATTCAAGGCCGGAATCAAGTCCGACGCATCCGCCTGGGGCGATAGCAATCTGCCCGTCGCGGACGCGTTGCTCGTGAAAGTCACGACCGATCAGGGATTGGTGGGGTGGGGCGAAGCCTTCGGCTTTCGCGCGGTCGCTTCCGCCAAGCTCGCCGTCGACCAGCTGATTGCGCCGTTTTGTATCGGCCAGGACGCGACGCGGATCGAGCCACTGATGCTGGAGGTCCAAAAGAAACTGCACGTCTTTGGGCGGGGCGGCGCTTTGGCCTTCGCCATCTCGGCGGTTGATATCGCCTTGTGGGACATTGCGGGCAAGGCGGCCAACATGCCGCTGTGCCGGCTTTTGGGTGGTGGCGCCGCGGATCTGGCCTGCTATGCGAGCCTGGTCCGATATTCCAACCCGTCGCTTGTAAAAGCCAGCGTGCGGCAGGCGATTGAGGCAGGCTTCGGCGGGCTCAAGCTTCATGAGATCGAGCCTTCGGCGATCCGCGCCGCCCGCCAGGAAGCCGGTCCTGACATCGAGCTGATGCTCGACGTCAATTGCCCCTGGACGTTGAATGAGGCACGCCGAAGAGCCGAAGAACTGAAGTCGGTCGACTTGAAATGGCTGGAGGAGCCGCTTTGGCCGCCGGAAAATTTTGGCGGCCTCGCCGAGCTGAGAAAGACGACCGGCATCCCGATCGCTGCCGGCGAAAACGTCTATACGGCGATGGATTTCGACCGCTTGCTGGCAGCGAGGGCGGTGGACTTTGTGCAGCCAAGCCCGGCCAAGATGGGCGGGATCACCGAATTGCGTAAAGTCTTTCCTCTCGCAGCCGTCTACAACATACCGGTCATGCCGCACTCGTTCTATGACGGGCCGGGCTTTCTGGCGGCAATCCATGTGACCGCAGCACTCGGCACAACCGATTCCATGATCGAATGGCGCTGGTTCGATCTCGAGGCGACCATTTATGGCAGCGCGCTCAAGCCGAAGCGCGGCCGGATTTCGGTTCCGCAGGGGCCAGGTCTTGGACTGGATCCTGATCCTGATGTAATCAGGAATTATCGCTGGAAATAGGCCATGACCGAAGCCTACGAAGTCGTCGAGCACAGCTACGATGTCGTGATCGTCGGGGCCGGTGGTGCCGGGATGCGGGCCGCGCTTGGCATGGCGGCGTCAGGACTGAAAACCGCCTGCGTCACAAAAGTGTTTCCGACCCGCAGCCATACGGTCGCGGCGCAGGGCGGCATGGCCGCGTCGCTTGGCAACATGGGCGACGGCGACAATTGGCGCTTTCACATGTACGACACGGTGAAGGGCTCCGACTGGCTCGGCGACCAGGACGCCATCGAATACATGTGCCGCGAAGCCGCGCCTGCCGTGCTGGAGCTCGAGCATTACGGCGTACCGTTCTCGCGCACCGGGGACGGTACGATCTATCAGCGGCCGTTCGGCGGGCAGACCATCGGCTTCGGCAAGCAGATGGCGCAACGCACTTGTGCGGCGGCCGATCGCACCGGCCATGCCATCCTGCACACGCTGTACCAGCAATGTCTGAAGCACAACACCGAGTTCTTCGTCGAATATTTCGCGCTGGATCTTTTGATGGACGACGACGGCACTTGCCGCGGCCTGCTCGCCTGGAACCTGGAGGACGGGACGCTGCACCGCTTCCGGGCACACCGTACGGTGCTGGCGACCGGCGGCTATGGCCGGGTGTATTTCTCCTGCACCGCGGCACACACCTGTACCGGCGATGGAAATGCCATGGTGCTTCGTGCGGGGCTGCCGTTGGAGGACATGGAATTCACCCAGTTTCATCCGAGCGGCATCTATGGTTCGGGCTGCCTGATCACCGAAGGCGCGCGCGGTGAGGGCGGTTATTTCACCAATTCGGAGGGCGAGCGTTTCATGGAGCGCTATGCGCCCAGTGCAAAGGATCTTGCCGGCCGCGACGTGGTTTGCCGCGCCATGACGATCGAGATCAATGAAGGCCGAGGTTGCGGTCCGCGGAAAGACTACATCGAGCTGCATCTGGAGCATCTCGGCGCCGACATCCTGCATGAACGCCTGCCCGGCATCAGCGAGACGGCAAAGATCTTTGCCGGCGTCGATGTGACGCGCCAGCCGATCCCGGTGCTGCCGACGGTGCACTACAATATGGGCGGCGTGCCGACCAACCTGCATGGCGAGGTCATCACCAAGCGCGACGGCAATCCGGATGCCCTCGTTCCCGGCCTGATGGCGATTGGCGAAGCCGCCTGCGTTTCAGTTCACGGCGCCAATCGGCTGGGATCCAACTCGCTGCTGGACATCGTCGTATTCGGCCGCTCGGCGGCGCAGCGGGCCACCGAAATGCTGGTTCCGGGCGAAGGCCATCCACCGGCGCCACAACAAGCGACGGAGCGGGCGATCGAGCGGCTTGACCGCGTCCGCTGGTCCAAGGGCAAGACAGGCGCCGGCGAAATCAGGCTTGCGATGCAACGGACCATGCAGCGCCACTGCGCGGTGTTCCGCACCGGCGCGTTGCTGGACGAAGGCGCGGGTAAACTCGGCGACGTCATGGCCACGATGCGCGACGACCTTGTCGTCGCCGACCGTTCGATGGTGTTCAACAGCGACCTCACCGAGGCGCTCGAACTGGACAACATGCTTGCACAGGCCAATGTCAGCCTGCGCTCGGCGATCGGCCGTACCGAAAGCCGCGGTGCGCATGCGCGCGAAGATTTCCCAAAGCGGGACGATGAGAACTGGCTCAAGCACACGCTGTCCTGGCTGCTGTCCGACGGAAGTGTCCGGCTGGACTATCGGCCGGTGCATTTGCAACCGCTATCCAACGACGTCGCCATGATCCCGCCGAAGGAACGGGTATATTAGCCCTGCCTATCAAGCGGCACCAAGGGCACCCGGCAACGCGTACGAGCGGCATCGGAACGCAGATAGCTACTTGCCGGGTTTTAGTCGGTTTGGTTTGAGAGCCTCAGCCATACGAACCAAATCCGCATAGGTTCGGGCGTTCATCTTGTGCATCGCGGCGCCGCGATGAATTTTGACGGTGATTTCGCTGATCCCAAGATCGCCGGCAACTTGCTTGTTCATTTTGCCGGCGGAGACGAGCAACATCACTTCCTGTTCACGCCGGGAAAGCGTTTCGAACCGCTGCCTCAATTGCGAAACGTCATTCTCGACGACCCGGCGTCGCCGGTCGCGCTCGATAGCAGCCATGACGGCGTCAAGCATGTCCTGATCGCGAAACGGCTTGGAAAGGAAGTCCACGGCGCCATGCTTCATGGCGTGAACAGACATTGGAATGTCGCCGAACCCGGTCATCATCACGATCGGAATTCCGACTCCGATTTGTGACAATCGGCCCTGAAAGTCGAGGCCGTTCATGTCCGGCAGCCTGACGTCGAGCACAATGCAGCCAGGCCTGTCCGAGAGATTTACCGAAAGAAAATCCTCCGCGGTGGCATAGGTTTGGGTCTGAAGTCCAACCGAGTCGAAGAGACCCTCCAGCGCGCTGCGCATGGAAGCATCGTCGTCAACGACGTGCACAAGGGGCTTCTCGCTGGGGGCGGACCGCATGATCTCCACACATCGTACTTTCGCTGGGATGTCTAGCATGAACGGAACCGCTCCGGGGATCACACCTAGGTATAGCCTCGGCCTGCCGGCTCTCGCGCCGCAGGAAATCCCAGCTATTGTGATGGCTTAGCTTGCACTTGTTGCCATGGCGGGGGGCAAGTAGATCGAGAAAAGAGATCCTTCCCCCATAATCGATCGCACCTCGATCCGGTGACCGAGCACCTCAAGCGCGCGACGCACGATAGAAAGGCCGATGCCCAGACCATCGCAGTATTCGGGGGCGAGGCGTGTAAAGGTGTCGAAGATCCGTGGCAATCGATCTTCCGGAATGCCGATGCCGGTGTCGTATACATCGATCCTGATCTCCGGGCCCTTGCGCCGGCAACCGACCAGGACGCGGCCTCCGGGTTCCGTATACTTTATCGCATTGGTCAGCAGGTTCCGAAGGACGCACTCCAGCAGCAGCGGATTGCTCAAAACTTCGGCTTTCGTCGCATGCGTTCGAAGGTCGATACCTCTTTGGAGGGCGGTGCCTTCGTTTTCACTTCGCAGACGCCAAAACAGCGGTGCAAGCGCGACCGAAATTACCTGCAAGCCACTGGCGCGTTCCGCCAGGTAAAATGCGTCGACCAGACGATTGAGTTGCTCGGTAAGTCTTTCGACCGCCCGTTCGCCACGATCGAGCCATGTCGGTTGTGGCATGACATTTGGTCGAGCGCGCAACAGGGCATAGGTGCCGCTTATGATCTGCAGGGATTGTCTAAGATCATGCCCCATCATCCCGATCAGAGCTGTTTGAAAGCGTTCCGCGGCGAAAGCTCCCGGTGTCTGATCCTGCATCGGTGATGTTGCAACGAAGCCTTCAATCGTTCTCATCTTGCGCTCGCCTGTCAGGAGTTGGCTGTCGACGCGCATAACAATACCGCCAGTACCGTCTTGCCATCCTACGTTTCGGTGTAGCGATAAGCCGAACGTATGATCGTGGCTCTCGATCCGGATTGCGCCTCAGCGGATTAGCGGTCCGGCCATTAGGTATGGGATCGAACCCGCCTGGACGAGCCGGAACAGAAAAACGCCTGTCTTTGGCCCGAAAACGGTAGCCAATCTCCCCAGCAGCTGACGGAGCCTGCCTCGGTGACGGGCTGACTATAACACTCTTGTATAATTCCTGAGCAGTGCCGATGCATGCGAAGGTTGCGTTTCCCCGTTTCTTCAGGATGCTGAGTGCCAAGAGATCTCGCAATCGCAGTCATCGACGATGACGAGTTATTTCGGATTGCGCTCGTGGAATCGCTCTCTTCTCTTGGCTATGGCGTCGATGGGTATGCTTCCGCAGAGGAATATATTCATAGGACAGGCGGCAAATCGTTTAAGTGCGTCGTGACCGACATCCATATGCCCGGCATGAGCGGCATCGACCTGATGAAACGCCTTGCCGCCCACGGCGCAACCACCCCCGTCATCTTGATCACCGCACGCTCAGACACCAATCTGGAGGCCAAGGCGGTCGCCACGGGTGCCGCGTGCCTGCTCAGAAAGCCGTTTGATATAAACGACTTGGTCAAGTGTATCGAAGGCGCGGTAAAGCCCTGATCGACGGATTGTGAGCTGGCCGGCTCGCGCGCGGCCACCTCAATTTCTGTCTACCGCGGCTCAAGCATGCTTTTGAGGCCTGCTGAATGTCTGCTTGCTTCGCTTGGAGCCGCCGGCCGTTCATACCTTGATATGATCGAATCCCTCCGAGCGTTGTATGGCCGGGCGCGCCCGCGGCTTGCACAATGGCACCAGCTTTCCGCGGAGGAGATGAAAATGTCCACATTGTCCTCATCGCCCACCCGACGAGGCCTGCTTGCAGCGACGGCTGCGGTCGCGGCTTTCGGTCTTGTCCGCTCGGTATCTGCGGGGACGTCCGGGGAGACACGGCCGGCCGAGGCTTCGCCGGACAATGTGATCCGGCCGTTCCACATCGACTTTCCCCAAGCGCATCTCACTGATCTCCGTCGCCGCATAGCGGCGACACGGTGGCCTGAGCGGGAAACGGTAACGGACGCAACGCAGGGCGTGCGGCTGGCGACGATGCGCGAACTCGCGCGCTACTGGCAGACGGATTACGACTGGCGCAAGGTCGAGGCGAGGCTGAACGCCTTGCCGCAGTTCATGACCGAGATCGATGGGGTGGACATTCATTTCATCCACGTTCGTTCGAAACACGAAAATGCGCTTGCCGTCATCGTCACGCACGGGTGGCCCGGATCGATCATCGAGCAGTTGAAGATCATCGATCCGCTGACGAACCCGACGGCCCATGGCGGCAGCGCATCGGACGCCTTCGACGTCGTGATCCCGTCGCTGCCTGGACACGGGTTTTCGGGCAAGCCGACCGCGACCGGTTGGGATCCGATCCGCATCGCGCGCGCCTGGATCGTGCTGATGAAGCGCCTCGGATACACGCGATATGTGGCGCAAGGCGGCGATTGGGGCAATGCCGTCACCGAGCAGATGGCGCTGCAGGCGCCGCCGGAATTGATCGGCATCCACACCAACATGCCGGCCACGGTTCCACGCCGACATCGCGAAGGCGCTGCAGTCCGGCGAGCCGCCTCCTTCCGGCCTCTCGGCCGACGAGAAGCACGCGTGGGATCAGCTCGACTTCTTCTACAAGCACGGGCTTGGCTACGCCCAGGAGATGGCGAACCGCCCGCAGACGCTGTACGGGATCGAGGATTCGCCGGTCGGCCTCGCCGCCTGGATGCTCGACCACGACGCGGCAGTCAGGCGCTGATCGCGCGCGTCTTCGACGGCCAGACCGAAGGCCTCACGCGCGACGACATCCTCGAAAACATCACGCTCTACTGGCTGACGAATACGGCGGTCTCGTCCGCTCGTCTCTATTGGGAAAGCAAGCTTGCCTTTTTCGCTCCGAAAGGCGTTCCGATCCCGGCCGCCGTGAGCGTCTTTCCCGATGAGATCTATGCCGCACCGCGGAGTTGGGCGGAGCGGGCGTATCCCAAGCTCATCTATTACAACAGGCTCGACAAGGGCGGTCACTTCGCGGCCTGGGAACAGCCAGTCCTCTTCACGCAACGAGCTGCGGGCCGCGTTCCGATCATTGCGCCGATCGACGTGAGATCCGTGCGTACATCACGCGCGCCGCCCTTGAATCAACGGGAGCGCACCTCAGTGTACGGCCAGGAGACATGCTGATGACCACACTCAAAAGTCCGGGCTTAATCGACCGGGATCGCCGCCGCTTCGTTGGCACCGCGGCCATGACCCTTGCGCTCGCCCAGATCGGGGTGAGCGGT
Source organism: uncultured Alphaproteobacteria bacterium (assembly GCA_963755895.1). Lineage (GTDB taxonomy): Bacteria > Pseudomonadota > Alphaproteobacteria > Rhizobiales > Xanthobacteraceae > Bradyrhizobium. Next base: position 186,507 of record CAVWMD010000007.1, on the reverse strand, counting down.
TCTGCCGAGGCGCAACCCAGCAGGGAAGAGCGGGAAGCGGATCCGCGGTCGCGCCAGCGACGAACACGTCGTTCGCTTCAATCAAGCAGATCGAAGCCGGCGTTCTCAATGTCGGATACGCTGAGGCGGGGCCGCCCGATGGACCGGCCGTTCTCCTGCTGCATGGCTGGCCCTACGATATTCACAGCTTCGTCGATGTCGCGCCTTTGTTGGCGCGGGCTGGCTATCGCGTTATCGTTCCCTACCTGCGCGGCTATGGTACGACGCGCTTTCTCTCCGACAAGACGGTGCTGAATGGCGAACCGGCAGCGCTCGCGGTCGATATCATCGACCTGATGGACGCGCTCAAAGTCCGGCAGGCCACCATCGCGGGTTTCGATTGGGGGGCGCGCACCGCCAACATCGTCGCGGCGCTTTGGCCGGAACGGTGCAAGGCGATGGTGTCGGTCAGCGGCTATCTGATCGGTAGCCAGGAGTCAGGTAAGCAGCCATTACCGCCGAAGGCTGAGCTGCAATGGTGGTATCAGTATTATTTCGCCACCGAGCGTGGCCGAGCCGGCTACGACCGGTATCGCCACGACTTTTCCAAGCTGATCTGGCAGCTCGCATCGCCCAAATGGAACTTCGACGACGCTACTTTCGATCGCAGCGCGGCGGCTTTCGACAATCCGGATCATGTCGCGATCGTAATCCACAATTACCGCTGGCGGCTGGGCCTGGCTGAAGGCGAGCCGAGATATGACGAGTTGGAACAGCGGCTTGCCAAGGCTCCCGATATCACGGTGCCGACCATCACGCTCGAAGGCGATGCCAACGGCGCGCCGCATCCGGATGCCGATGGGCCTATGCCAAAAAATTCTCAGGCAAATACGCGCACCGGCTTATCACGGGCGGCATCGGTCACAATCTGCCTCAGGAGGCCCCGCAGGCCTTTGCCGAAGCCGTCCTTGAAGTCGCCACGGCCTAGGGAGTTGCATGAGATGTTCCCATCCGGAATTCGGTTTCTTCCTCGCGGGTAGCTGTTGCGCTCGCAGGAATAGGCATCACGGCGTTGATCGTGATCACTCCATTTCTCGTGGCGATTATTGTCGCGGCGACGTCGGGCATACCCGCGTCGGTTGCCGAACCGGCGACGGTGGCAATCAGCGCCACCAAACCCGGCGGCAACCGACGCTAACTCAACTTTCTGTCCGCAAGCGCTCTGTGCAGCAGCACATCATAGTGATCACCTAAAGCGGTTAGCGCTGTTGCGCCATCGCCAGAAAATGACGACCCGTGCATGGTGGCCAGTACCTTGGGCTTCAGCGCGGCCAGCTTGCGGACCGTCGGGCCGGTGGTCGGGCCAAGACTGGTGTAATGGAACAAGCTCTCGGAGATCATCGAGTGTTCAATAATATCGCTCTCGGTGATCGCTGGACCGTTTCCAACGCGCGTAAAAGGTCGCCGCACAACGGGGTGCCTGTCGTTTCCTCGAACATGACGCCGGCATCCCAGCCGTGCGGTACGTGCGGTGTATCGATATAGCGAAAGCGCTTGCCGCCGATATCGATAACCTCGCCGTCAGAAAGCACGCGCGGCTCGCGATCGGCCATATCGCTGACGGAAACGCGGCAGCCCACCATCCCGTGAGCAAGCTGGGCCGCCGGCGCGGCTGCCAGCCACTCGTTCATTGATCCGCATTCGTCCGCTTCGAAATGGCCGAAGCCGAGCCAGCGCAGCCGCTCGACCGGCATGATCCGGGCGACCGCGGCAGAAATCAAAGGGAACATCTTGCGCTTCCCGCAGTGAAACAGCAGCGGCTCATCACCCGTGAAGAGGAAATGATTGTAGGTAAATCCCGCGGGAGGAGCGGCATCGGGCACAAAGACAGAGAGGCGATACACGCCCGCGCCGATCTCGTCGATTCTGGCTTCCATGACAATCTCTCCCGATAGCGTTCCAACGACCGATTTCTAACATGCATCCACGGTGCAAATTTGAGACTTTGCAGCAACCTCGCGAAGAAGAATGACCATCAACTCCGTTCAATTTCTACCAAGGCGCTGCCGCGCGGATCAATAATCGCGGCAGGGTACGGCTCATACCTTGATATGATCGGCTTCCGCCTACGGTTGGATGGTCGAGCAGGCCAGTGGCTTGCAGGATACCGCTACGGTCGAGGGAGGAAGAGCGGAAATGTGCGAGCTCGACGTGTCGCGGTTCAGCTTGGCTTTACCTCGCATCCACAAATTACGCTCACCGCCTTGCGGGCGACCTCTCTCAGCTCGGCGCGGCGAGCGCCCGCGCGGGCGCGGATCGCGATGCTATGCATTATGGAGGACGCGAGGACCGCAAGCGTCGCGGGATCGGCGTCGGGCTTCAGTTCGCCTTTCTCACGTGCCGCGCGGAATCTGGCTTCGAAATCGGCGTCAATCATGTGAAGTCCCTTTGCGACACTGTTACGGATCGCCGTGTCCTCGACGGCTTCCGCTACCGCGGTCCCGATCACGAAGCAGCCGCGCGCGTTTCCTTTGCCCGAAAAATAGATGGACAGCGCCGCCTCGTAAGCATCCATCAGCGCTTCGGCCAAGGGACGGTCCTCCGCGAGCGCCGCACGGGTCGCGGCCAAGCTGGTCTCCCAATAATGCGCGAGCGCTTCGAGATAGATTGCTTGCTTGTTACCGAATGCCGCATAGAGGCTCGGCGGATTCATGCCGGTCGCGGCAGCGATGCTGTCGAGCGAAGTGCCGGAATAACCGGTCTTCCAGAAGGCCTCCGTTGCCTGCCTGAGCGCGGTCTCCGTGTCATAGGCCCGGGGCCGCCCCCGACGGGCTGGTGCCGTTTCGTTCGTTTTTCCTGCCATGTCGCAAAACTCCCTGGCCGCGGCGTGTTCGTATCATATTTGTATGTAACGTTACAAAAATAATTAGACAAGGAGCTTGTTTGCCGCATCGTAGTGCGATATTTGTAGTAAGCGTTATAAAATAGGTGAGGGCTTCGATGGGGCTTAATTTTTCGCCAGTCGCCGGCGGGATGGGCGATCGCAACGAGTTCCGCGAGGTCGCGGGGATTGATGTTGCCGCTACGGGAATGACGCATACGGTGGTGGAGACGCAATTCGATAGGGTCGTCGACAGTGCCGCACCTGACCGCGTGGCCGCGAAGCCCGCAACGTCGCTGAGGGAGAGGCTGCGCCGGCCGCTGATGCTCGCGGTGCCGCTGCTGGTGGCCGCGTTCGGCACCGCCTATTACTTCGCTGAGGAACCTTATGTCTCGACCGACGATGCGTTCGTTCGAGCGGCCAAGATAACCGTCAACGCCCGGGTTGCCGGCCAGGCTGTCGAAATCGCGGTCCGGGACAATCAGCGCGTCCGGCAGGGCCAGATTCTGTTCCGAATCGACCCGGAGCCCTACCAGATTGTGGTCGATCAGGCGGAGGCACGGCTCGACAGCGCGCGTCTCCAGGTCGATTCGCTTAAAGCAACCTACCGGCAACAACAGGCAGAACTCGAGTCGGCCAAGGCTTCGACCGCTTACGATGAGCGCGAGTATAATCGCAAGAAAGCCCTGGTCGCCAACGATTTCACCCCGCGTGAGGTTTTTGACCGGACCGAGACGGATCTCAAGGTCGCCCGGCAGCACGTCGCATCGATCGAGCAGCAGATCGCCAACACCGTTGTTGCGCTGAACGGCGATCCAGACATCGAGGTCGATCGCCATCCGACCGTTCGCGCGGCCAAGGCTCAGCTCGACCGTGCACGCCTTGATCTCTCCTATGCGACGGTCACCGCGCCCGACGACGGCACCGTGGCCAGAGTCGACGACCTGCAGATTGGAAGCTTCGTTAATCCCGGTGCACCCGTGTTTTCGCTGCTGTCGAGCCGGCGCATCTGGATCGAGGCGAATTTCCGCGAAACCGGCCTGACCCACATGCGTCCAGGTCAAGAGGCGACGATCGGCGTGGACGCCTATCCGGATCGCATGTTCAGGGCGCACATCGTCAGCATGAGTCCAGGCACCGGATCGGATTTCGCGGTTCTGCCGCCCGAGAATGCGACTGGGAATTGGGTCAAGGTCGTGCAGCGCCTGCCGGTACGCCTCGAGCTCGATGAGATCGATCCGAACGCGCCGCTGTTCTCAGGCATCAGTGTCACTGCGCGGGTCGATACCGGCTATCGCCGCACCTTGTTCCATCCGCTCCAGCTTGCGCTCGCGACGGAGGTCAAATGAGTGCCGCTCTCCGATCGACCGTTGCAACCGGCGGGCATCGCGCAATCACCGTGGCGGCACTGATGGCGACCTACATGGAGGCGGTGAATATCTCGCTGCCCAATGCGGCGCTGCCGCATATCCAGGGCACGCTATCGATGGCCGACGACGAGGTCGGTTGGGTGTTTACCGCCTATATCGCGGCGGGCGCCGCCGTGATGCCGATGGCGCGCTGGCTCGCGGGGCGTTACGGCCGGAAGGTCGTCTATCAGGCGTCCCTGTCCGTGTTCTCGCTCGGCCTGATACTCAATACGCTTGCGAATAGTCCCATCCAGTTCGTGTTCGCCCGGATCGTTCAGGGGGCCGCAAGCGGCACGCTTGCCCCTCTGTCGCTGGCGATCCTGCTTGATATGTTGCCGCCGGCGCGCCATGCCCGGATCAGTCTCGCATGGTCGGTGTGCCTTGTGCTTGGCATCAGCAGCGGCGCCAGCATCGGCGGCTGGCTCAGTGAATATCACGGCTGGCACTCGATTTTCTATCTCAGCCTGCCGATGGCGGGTTTCATTTTCCTGACAGCGGCATTGTCACTCCCTGAGAAGAAAGCGGAACAGAATCCGTCCTTCGACTTCTTCGGCCTGGCAATGTTCTCGCTCGGCATGATCGGCCTGCAGATGCTGCTCGACCGCGGCGAGCGCCTGGAATGGTTCGCCTCGGCGGAAATCTGGGTCGAAGCCATCGCCTCGGTCCTGGGATTCTATCTTTTCATCGTGCATGTCATGACGACGGATTTGCATTTTCTCGACAAGGCGCTGTTCAAGGACCGCAATTTCATTCTTTCGGCGATCATGTTGTTCGCCGTCGGCTTCGTTCTGCTGCCGACCCTGGCTCTGACCTCGCCGATGCTGGAGGACTTGCTCAATTATCCGGTTGATACCGCCGGCTATATGACCCTCGCACGCGGTGTCACGCTGGTGGGAGCCGTGGCACTGATGGGCTTCGCGCCGGCGCAGATCGACAACCGGTTGTTCGTGATCGGCGGCATCGCGGCGGTGGTCTACGCCAACTCGCTGATGCTTGACTATTCACCGTTGATGGATTGGCGGCTGGTGGTCGCCGCGACCCTGCTGCAGGGGGCGGGTCTCGGGACGTTGCTTCCGGCGCTCTCCAAGGTAGCGTTCGGCACGCTCGATCCGAAATTCCGCCGGGATGGCACCGCCTTCTTCAACCTGTCGCGCGTCTATGGAAGCACGATCGGCATCGCGGTCGTGCAGATATTCTTTTACAACAACACCCAGGCCATGCACCTGGCGCTCGCCAAGGACCTCGTGCCCTACCGCGCCGCCGCTCATGTCGCGGGCACCATGGCCAAGCCCAGCCTTGCCGTGCTCAACGACATGATCACCCAGCAGGCGGCCGTGGTCGCCGTCATCGACCAGTTCAAGATATTGATGTTCGCTATGCTGATCGTGAGCCCGCTTGTGCTTTTTCTCCGTAAGCCACAGGCGACCAAATTAATGCCCGTGGCACCTGGGCGTTGAAGACACGTCGATGAAACAGCCTGCCGGTTGTGCAGCGCTTGAGGTTAAACAAAGGAGTATAGACATGACAACATCCGATACGCTTCGCGACACGAGGATTCCAACACACGGATCTGGCGCGATACCCGCTGTGGGGTTTGGCACGCTGATTCCGGATCCTCTCGCGACCAAGCAGGCTGCCAAGGCTGCATTGGAGGCGGGATTCCGGCATCTCGATTGTGCCGAACGCTATCGCAATGAAGCAGCGGTAGGCGAAGCGATTCAGGAATCATTCAAGGCGGGGACGCTCCGGCGGGAAGAACTGTTCGTTAGCACGAAGCTATGGAACAGCAATCATCGTCCGGAGCGCGTCAAGGCTGCCTTCGATGGCAGTCGCCGGCGACTGCAACTCGATTATGTCGATTGCTATCTCATCCATACTCCCTTTGCCTTTCAACCCGGTGACGAGCAGGACCCGAGAGACGAGCACGGTCGGGTGATCTATGATAAAGGCGTCACGTTAGCGGAGACCTGGGGGGCGCTGGAGCGCCTGGTGGACGAGGGTCACTGCAAGTCGATCGGCTTGTCGGACATTACGTTGGACAAACTGCGGGAGATCGTTGCAGTTGCGCGGATCAGGCCTGCCATGGTGCAAGTCGAATCACATCCCTATCTCCCCGAATGGGACCTGCTGGAGTTCTGCCGGGAGCATGGGATTGTGCTGCAGGCGTTCGCGGCGTTGGGACATGCCATGGAGCCAAATCTGTTGGGTGATCCTGTGATTACGGGGATCGCACAACGCGTGCACAAGACGCCTGCTCAGGTTGCGCTGGCATGGGCCGTGCAGCGCGGCACTGCTTTCCTGACTACCTCGACAAAACCTCGGCGCATTCAGGAGAGTTTTGATATTTCGGCCCTGCCGGAAGATGCCATGCAGGCGATTCGGGAGCGCATCAGCACGAACATCAGGTTCAACGCCGTGGTGGAGACGGGCGTACCCGGATTTATTCCCCGAGCTTAGCTTCCTGACCTGAACTAGCGGCGCGGTGGCGTGGCGGCCTCCGCGCACGCTCTCGATTTGGTTACTTTGGGTGTGAACCCACGGTTTTGCAGTACGGATAAAATAAATCCTTGCGGCGTTGCTGGCGCTTCCAAGTTCGAGCTCTGTGAGGTGGTTGGGCCTAACACTCTTGTATAATTCCTGAGCAGGGCGAGTGCAGGCAAAAGTGGCGTCTCGCGGCTTCTTCATTCAATTCGGACATGGATAGTGTGTGCAAGACATCTCGAAATCGCAGTCATCGACGATGACGAGTTATTCCGGGTAGCGATCGTGGAATTGCTGTCTTCGCTCGGATATGGAGTTGACGGATACGCCTCGGCGGAGGAGTATATTGGCGTGATCGAGGATAAGTCGTTCAATTGCATTGTCACCGACATTCACATGCCCGGTATGAGCGGGCTGGACTTGATGGAAAGCCTCACTGCTCGGCGTTCCACAACCCCCGTCATTTTGATCACGGCGCGTTTAGACACGAACCTCGAAGCCAAGGCTGCAGCCGCGCGTGCGGCCTGCCTGCTCAGGAAGCCATTTGAGATAAACGACTTGATCAAGTGCATCGAAGAAGCCGTGTAAGGCCGGAACGTCGGGTTGGCCCGATGGTACGGCTCAATCGCGGGAGGCGACCGTTCACGGCGCGAGTCACTGCGGCGAAACTTCTATTCGCTCAACAAGATGCGCACGCGAGGGTCCGGGATCAAACCGATCGGCGAAATACTGCGTTTCCTTGGCGACCTTTCCTTCGCGGAATTCCATGATGCTCACAGTGTAGGAAGGTACGCCGTCATAGGTGAGTACGAATTCAGTGACCCAGAGATCGCCGCCGCCGATCATGCGCCGCACCGTAAAGCGCTTCTTGTTCGGCTGGACAGATCGGCTCTCCTGGATATTGTGCCGGCCCCGAATCCGCTCGCCGGATTGCGGATACTCAAGCACTGCGTCCGCATGGTAGATTTCATGCTCGACGTCGAAATCGCTCGCGTCCGAAGCATCCCAATGTCGCTGCAGCGCGATCCGTACGTTTCGATCGTTCATCTTTCCCTCCCAGTCAGGCCTCCGGTCATCACTTCGGGACCGCTGAATTCGTCATGCCCACAGCCACCGTGAGAGGTAGGGCGCCGTTGACGATCGCGCCAGTCGTCGTCTCGTAATACCCGCTCATACATTGATATGACCAGCTTCCGTCTGGAGTGGTCGAGCTGGCGCCGGCTTGGCTCGCGATCGTCCCTCGCTCACGCGCCAGTGCCGTCACAGCCCATGAGGTGCGGTCAATGGTGCGGCTCGCCTTCGATCGGGAGAGTAAGGTAGGAGTTTGCGCCGCGCGACGAATTATTGGTGGCCCAAGAGCCCTCCATGCTCTTCAATGATGGAACAGCTTATCGACAGACCGATGCCAATACTATGAGGTTTCGTGGTGAAGAACGCATCGAATATCTGATTCACCGGCTGCGGCGGTAGTCCAGCGCCGGTGTCGTTCACGGACACCTTGATCTGTTTATCTTCCGCTCGCTGCGACTCTAGGGTGAGCTCCCGTGTCCGGTCTCCGTCATTCATTGCCTCGATGATCGCACGTGGGGCACCGATGCCGATCGCGCCGGTCTTCGCGCGTTAGTACCTGCTCATACCTTGATATGATCGGCTTCCGCTGAGGGTTGTATGGCTCAGCACAGCAGTCGCTTGCAGTATCTGTGCAAAGGTCTGCTCGGGGAGACGCTGATGTAGCGGCTCAGGGCACGCCTCTCATGGAGGTTGAAATGCTGCTTCATCTACCAATCGTAATGCTGGCGACGCTTTCACCTATCGCCGTCTCCGACATGGTACCCAAGTTCGATATTGCGAAAGAGTGCCGTTTTGAAAGCGAATCTTCGGAAGTTGTGGCGCGGTGCACGCGCGACGAAGCTGATGCGCTTCAGCGGATCGAAAAGGAGTGGCCGCAGTTTGTGAGCGCCGACCGGAACACCTGCTTCACCGAGGCAACGATTGGCGGCTTTGCCAGCTACGTTGAACTGCAGATCTGTCTGGAAATGTCGAGGGACGTCCGCAACGAAGAGGCCGGTCCGCGGGGCGCTGTTGGGGCGGAGTTGACGCCTCCAGCACCGCCGGAAGTGACCGTGGTCGACAAACACGAATGATTGCGTTGAGGGTCGAGCTTCGTTGGGAGGGAATTTCCGATGCCTACCGATATCATCGAGGATGAGAACGCGGGGGCCTTGATCAAAGCGGGCAGGGCGGCCAGTCCGGACGCAACGGTTGATCGCGACGTCACGGGGGCGCGCACGGATCGGGAGTCAAAGCCAGCGCCGAAGCAACGGATCACGCGGCAACGAAAATTACTGATCGGTGTGCTCGGCGCCGCAGTCGTCGCGGCGGCGGTGTTCGGCATTCCCTGGATTCGGTCCGTGCTCAGCACGGTTTCGACCGACGATGCCTACGTAAACGGCCATGTGACGTTCGTCGCGCCCCGTGTCCGCGGTCAGGTGTCCCGGGTTCTGGTCGATGACAACAATCGCGTGCACAAGGGCGATCTCCTTGTTGAGTTGGACAAGGAGCCATTTCGGGACGCGGTCGCGGTGAAGAAGGCGGCCGTGGATACCGCACGGGCGGATCTCCAGGTTGCCAAGGCCTCCGTGCGCGGCATCGAAGCACAGGCCTGGAGCCGCCGCTGGCAATTGCAACAAGCCGAGGAGAATGTCGAAAACCAGATAGCGCTGTTGCATGACCGGGTTGCTGCGCTGAAGAAAGCGAAGGCCACACTGATACTCGCGCAGCAGGAGTTCGACCGGACTTCGATGCTGGTCGTATCGGAGACGGCGAGCCGCGAGCTTTATGATCAACGTCAGGCAGCGTTGTTGATTGCCAAGGCGGGTGTCGTTCAAGCGTTGGCTGATGCGAACCAAATCCGCGTCTATTTGGGCCTTCAGGCACGGGATGACGGTGCGGATCTCGAGCAGGTACCGCCCGACCTTGGTCAAACGTTTTCTTCGGTGCTGCAGGCACAGGCCGAGCTGATCCAGAGCGCGGCTGAGCTGGGCGTGGTTCATTCGTACAACCAGACTCCGAAGCAGATGCTCGAGGAATTCGAAAGGCTTGATCCCGAAGGCGGCGTCAACGGCACGTTCGATCGGATGGCGGCAGAGGCGCCGGCCGTCAAGCAGGCTGAGGCCAAGCTCGAAGCCGCCAGGCGCGATCTTGCTCTGGCCGAACTCGACCTTCGCTATTGTGATGTCGTCGCGGAGATTGACGGCGTCGTCACGCGCCGGAATGTCAATCCGGGCAATGATGTTCAGGTCGGACAGAGCTTGATGGCAATCCGGTCGCTCAGCGAGATCTGGATCGATGCCAATTTCAAGGAGACGCAACTGCGCGACTTGCGCATCGGTCAGGCGGCCGATCTCTACGTCGACATGTACGGCGACAAGCAGCTATTCCGTGGGCGGATCACCGGGTTCACGATGGGGACCGGATCGACGCTCGCATTGCTGCCGCCACAGAATGCGACGGGCAACTTCATCAAGATCGTCCAGCGGCTGCCGGTCCGGATCGAGCTTGAGGACTACGATCCCGAGAAGAAACCGCTGTTCATCGGCACATCGGTCGTTCCTTACATCTATCTCGACAAGCCGCTAAGCGGACCCAACGCCGGGACGTTTCTTCAAGGCGTCGAGCAGCGATCATCAGGCACCGTCTCGGCTGTGAGCCCGGGGGAGGCCGGCAAATGACCGAGTTGGCACTTTCACCCTCCGGGTCCCGGGCGGACGTGAACCCGTGGCTTGTGGCTGCCGTCGTCATCATACCGACCTTCATGGAGGTACTCGACACGACAATTGCCGTGGTCGCGCTGCGATACATTGCTGGCGGCCTTTCGGCTACGGTCGACGACGGTGAATGGGTGATCACCAGCTACCTCGCCGCCAACGCCGTTATCCTGCCGATCAGTGGCTGGCTTTCGGCGCGTCTTGGCCGCCGCAATTACTTCCTGCTCTCGATAGCCGTCTTTACCCTGGCGTCCGGACTTTGCGGCATGGCCACAAGTCTCGGTCAGCTGATTGTGTTTCGCGTCTTGCAAGGTCTGGCCGGTGGCGGCCTGCAACCTTCCAGTCAAGGCGTGCTGCTGGACGCCTTCCCAGTGGAGAAGCAAGGCACTGCGATGACGCTGTTCGGGCTGGCTGCGCTTCTGGCGCCGGTCGTCGGTCCGACCCTCGGCGGTTGGATCACGGACAACTATTCGTGGCGATGGGTGTTCTACATCAACGTGCCGGTTGGTCTGCTGGCGCTTGCCGCGTGTTATGCGTTGCTGCGGGATCCCGACTATCTCATGAAGCAGCGCAGGGAGTTGAGGAAGCAACCGTTGCGTTTTGACTCGCTCGGCCTGTTGCTGCTGGTGATCGTCATGGTTTCCTGGGAAGTGATGCTCAGCAAGGGACAGGAGTGGGACTGGCTGAGCGATCCATTCTGGCGTGTGCAGACGCTGGCGGTCTTTTTCGCCTTGGGGCTGATAGCGCTGATCTTTTGGGAGTTACGCCACCCCAGCCCCGTGGTCAATTTCCGTCCCCTGCGGGAACGAAACTTCGCTGCCTGCTGTTTTATCGTGTTTTGCGCTTTTGCAATCCTCTACGCTGCCAGCACATCGTTGCCGGCGCTGCTTCAATCGCTGTTCGGTTATAATGCTCTCAGCGCAGGCTTGGTCATGTCGCCGGCTGGGTTCGCCGCGCTTTTAGCAATGCCATTGGTTGGCCGGGCACTTGGCCGAGGGGTTGATGCCCGCTGGTTCATCGCCGGTGGCCTGCTGGTTATGGCGTTCGGAAACTATTGGATGTCGCAAATGAACCTGGAGATCAGCCCGGGCCAGGTCGTCTGGCCTCGGGTGATGCTGGTTCTTGGACTCTCGATGTGCTTTGCGCCTGCGAATGTAGCGGCCTACCTCTATATCACACCGTCGCTGCGTGGAGCAGCCGTTGGCTTGCTGAGTTTGCTGCGCAACGAAGGAGGCAGTGTGGGCACTTCGATGGCGCAGACGATTCAAGAGCGCCGTGACCAATTTCACATCCTGCGGATAGGCGAGCTGCTCGATTCCTTCAACGCCAATGTCGTTTCCTTCCTCGATCAGGCCCAGGCATTGTTCCTGCAGCAGGGCGGGGATCCGTCAGCAGCGCAGCAAATGGCCTGGCAGGGGCTCGAGAATTTGCGGCAGCAGCAGGCATCGTCGCTTGCTTATTTCGATGTGTTTTTCGTGTTGGCCGTGGCGACGCTGGCGCCGGTACTTACGGTGCTGCTGATGAAGCGTTCAGTGGCTGAGAAAGGCGCCCATATCGGTCAGGAATAAGTGCCGGCGCACCGCCCATTCATACCTTGATATGATCGGCTTCCGCCTAGCGTTGGATGGTCGCGGACATCAGCGGGGCCCACAGTTGAATCGGGCGTCCACGGAGGAAGAATAAAGGTGTTCAGGCGTTCCTCGTCACTCATTCGTGGGAATCATTACAAAATGTAACAGAGGTGAGGGCTTTCGATGAGGTCTATTTTTTCGCCATTCGCCGGCTGGATGGGCGATCGCGGGGGCGAGGCGGCGGCGCCACTGGTGAGCGCCAAGGCAACGGAAGCGGTTGCCGGTGATGCTTCGGTTGGCATCCGCGCGCTCGGCGCCGAGGCCACTGGCGGGTTGGCGGACATTGCCTACCCAATTCGACGTCAAGCTTCCGAGCAGAAACCAGAATTCGGGAGTGATGTAACTTCCAGCGGACAGGCACAGGCTACGGTAGAAACGCAATTCGATAAAGTTGTCTATCATCCCGCATCCAACCGCGTGGTCGCGACGCCCCGCAGGAGCCTCAAGGAGCGGTTGCGCCGGCCCCTGATGCTGGCAGTGCCGATCGTATTGGCTGCGTTCGGCGCGGCCTATTACTTCGTTGAGGAGCCTTATGTCTCGACCAATGATGCGTTCGTTCGCGCGGCGAAGGTAACGTTGAATGCCCGGGTTGCCGGCCAGGTGGTCGAAATCGCGGTCCGGGACAATCAGCGCGTCAGGCAGGGCCAAGTGCTGGTTCAAATCGATCCGGAGCCCTACCAGATTGCCGTCGACATGGCTGAGGCCCGGCTCGCCAGCGCGCGCCTCCAGATCGACGGGCTCAAAGCGACCTACCGGCAACAACAGGCGGAACTCGAGTTGGCCAAGGCTTCGACCGCTTACGATGAGCGCGAGTATGACCGCAAGAAAGCCCTGGTTGCGAACGATTTCACTCCGCGTGAGGTCTACGACCGGACCGAGACGGATCTCAAGGTGTCCCGGCAGCACGTCGCATCGATCGAACAGCAGATCGCCAACACCGTTGTTGCGCTGAACGGCGATCCAGACATCGAGGTCGACCGCCATCCGACAGTTCGCGCAGCCAAGGCTCAGCTCGACCGTGCACACCTTGATCTCTCCTATGCGACGGTCACCGCGCCCGACGACGGCACCGTGGCCAGAGTCGACGACCTCCAGGTCGGCAACTTCGTCAATGCCGGCGCCGCCGTGTTTTCGCTGCTGTCGAGCCGGCGCATCTGGATCGAGGCGAATTTCCGCGAAACCGGCCTGACCCACATGCGACCAGGTCAGGACGCGACGATCGACGTCGACGCTTACCCGGACCGAAGGTTCGGTGCGCATGTGGTCAGCATGAGTCCGGGGACTGGATCGGATTTTGCGGTTCTGCCGCCTGAGAATGCAACCGGAAATTGGGTCAAGGTCGTGCAGCGTCTGCCGGTACGTCTCGAGCTCGATGAGATCGATCCGAACTGGCCGCTGTTCTCGGGCATCAGTGTCACTGCGCGGGTCGATACCGGCTATCGTCGTAGTTGGCGGCATCCGCTGCAGCCCACGCGCACAGCGGAGGTCAAATGAGCGCGGCCCTCGCATCGAGCATGGCAGTCGACGGCCATCGCGCCGTCACGGTGGCGGCCTTGATGGCGACCTACATGGAGGCAGTAAACATCTCGCTCCCGAATGCAGCGCTGCCGCATATCCAGGGTGCCCTATCGATGGCCGACGACGAGGCCGGCTGGGTGTTTACCGGCTATCTCGCGGCGGGCGCCGCGGTCATGCCGATGGCGCGCTGGCTCGCGGGGCGTTACGGCCGGAAGGTCATCTATCAGTCTTCGCTCGCCGTGTTCGCGCTCGGCCTCGTACTTAACACGCTTGCGACGACTCCCATCCAATTGGTGCTCGCCCGGATCATCCAGGGCGCCGCGAGCGGCCCGCTCGCCGTTCTGTCGCTGGCGATCCTGCTTGACGTGCTGCCGCCGGCGCGCCATGCCCGGATCAGTCTGGTGTGGTCGGTGTGCCTTGTGCTCGGCATCAGCACCGGCGCCAGCATCGGCGGCTGGCTCAGTGAATATCACGGCTGGCAATCGATTTTCTATCTCAGCCTGCCGATAACGGGCTTCATCTTCGTGACAATGGCGCTGTTGCTGCCCGAGAAGAGAGCGGAGCAGAGTCCACCGTTCGACTTCTTCGGCCTGGCAATGTTCTCGCTCGGCATGATCGGCCTGCAGATGCTGCTTGACCGCGGCGAGCGCCTGGAATGGTTTGCCTCGCCGGAAATCTGGATCGAAGCGATCGCCTCGGTCCTGGGATTTTATCTTTTCATCGTGCACGTCATGACGAGGGACGTCCATTATCTCAACAAGGCGCTGTTCAGGGACCGTAATTTCGTTCTGTCGGCGATCATGTTCTTCTCCGTCGGGTTCGTGCTGCTGCCGACCCTGGCGTTGACCGCGGCGATTTTGGAAGACTTGCTCAATTATCCGGTCGATACCACTGGTTACATGACCCTTGCACGCGGCGCCACGCTGGTGGCGGGAGTGGCGCTGATGGGCTTCGCCCCAGCGCAAATCGACAACCGGCTGTTCGTGATCGGCGGCATGGCGGCGGTGATCTACGCCAATTCGCTGATGCTTGGCTATTCACCGTTGATGGATTGGCGGCTGGTGGTTGTGGCGACCCTGCTGCAGGGGGCTGGCCTCGGCATGCTGCTTCCATCGCTCTCCAAGGTGGCGTTCAGCACGCTCGATCCGAAGTTCCGACCGGAAGGCACCGCCCTGTTCAATGTGTCGCGCGTCCATGGCAGCGCTATCGGCATCGCGGTCGTCCAGCTCTCCTTCTACAACAACACCCAGGCGATGCACCTGGCGCTCGCCAAGGACCTCGCGCCTTACCGCGCCGCCGCCCATGTCGCCGGCACCATAGCCAAGCCCAGCCTTGCGGTGCTCAACGACATGATTACCCAGCAGGCGGCGGTCGTCGCCGTCATCGACCAGTTCAAGATCCTGATGTTCGCCATGCTGATCGTGAGCCCGCTTGTGCTGTTTCTCAGGAAGCCGCAGCCGGCCAGTTAATGCACCGCGTCGAGGACACGGCGACCTCTGCTTTCTGCTCCCAAGCAGAAGGGTAAAGAGGTCGGAGGCAAGGTTGCCTTACCTGAGCGGCTCCAGCGTCGCGCCTAATTCTGTTCGGCGACAGTTTGCAGATAGGTTTTGCCGTACGGATAGAACGATTCCTTACGGCCCTGTTGCCACGCAGCCTTGAGTTCGGCCGTTGTGATGTCCCAATCCGGCCGGCATTTCCTGCTGACACTACGCAGGTCCTGTCGGAGTTCCTCGATGGTGGGTCGTCCGAAGAACCAGTAGCCTTCGTAGATCTTGTGAATGACAAGGCCGGGCTCCAGCACGATCACGTGTGGAATCATGGGATTGTTGACCGGATCGGTGTATTCGGCGATATCGAGATCCTTTTGAACAATGCGTCGCGGATCGGAGAGAAACGGCCAGTGGGCTCCTATTCCGTTACGATTTTCGTTCGTCTGGGTGATGTTATCGGTGCTGATCGTGACCAGCTGGCAATAGCCAACCTCCATCTCACGATAGAGTTGCAGCAGGCCTTCGGCTTGACGGCGATCCTTTGGGCAGAAGGCGCCGCGGCTAAGCACGAGTACCATGGGATCCTGTCCCTGCAGTTCGGAGAGTTTTCGATGCTTCGCTGTATGGTCGCTAAGCTCGTAGTTCGGGAAAATAGCTCCCGGCACCATGTCGGATCGCATGTGAAGTCCTCCACGTTTGAGCGCGCAACTGATCAGCCTGTTGCAATCACAAATCGATTACGACGTCGCTCGCGGGTCGCGAGCAGCAGATCAGGACATTGCCGTCGGCCGGTGTATCGACCGGGTCCGGCCGGTAATTGATCTTGCCTGCCACAAGGCCAGTCTCGCAAGTGTGGCAGACCCCGGTGCGACACGCCCATCGTACAGGCACGTCGCAAGCTTCGGCCAGCTCGAGCAAGCTCTGGAACGAGGATCCCCAGCGGACATCGAGGCCGCTGCGAGCGAACGAAATCAGTGGTCCTGAGCCGGCAGGATCTGCCGGCAAATGCGGCGACCGGCGCGGCGTAGCGGCAATACCCGGAGTGTTGGACGGACCGGCGCCAAACATCTCGGTGTGGATGCGATCTCGCGCGACGCCTGACGTCGCAAGGCCGGCAGTCAGATCGCTCATGAAGGTCGATGGCCCGCAAATGTAGAAATCAGCATTGGGTGGCAGGTTGAGTTGCTGAAGCACTTTCATATTTAGCCGCCCGGGAGCGTGGAAATCGACGTTGGGCCGATCCCCGGGATCGGGCGAGCTGTAGCAAATGTGGCCGTGATGGCGGGGGAGCGCCTTGAGCAGTCCACGCACCTCCGTGGCAAACGGATGTTCGCGGCCGTTACGGGTTCCGTATAGCCACCAGACTTCCCTCGACGATGCTTCGGCCGCTAGCGTGTGAAGCATCGCGAGTACCGGCGTCACTCCGATCCCGGCGCTCAACAAAACAACCGGCGTGTCGCCCGGTCGCAGTGTGAAGCTGCCGCGTGCCGCGCTTGCCTGCACGATATCGCCAACCTTCACCACATCGTCGACGTAGGCGCTGGCCGCGCCATGGCTCTCCCGCTTGATGCTGATGCGATAGGACGTGGCACCAGGTTCCCCCGACAGTGAATAGCTGCGCATCAGTGCAGGCGCAGATGCTGGCTCCAGCCGCAATACAACGAACTGTCCGGGGAGAGTGGCGGCGAGGGGAGGCCCGCCCGTGGGCTCAAGCACCAGCGAGGTCACGTTGCCGCTCTCGCGCAGCTTGCGCGATACGCGAAGCGGACGGAATCCGCGCCACGCCAGGGGTTGGCTGGACCCTGCACCGAGTCCGGCGTTGCCTGTCGTGGCGCCGCCTTCACGCTGCTGGGTAAGCAGAGCCTCGAGCGAATGACGCCAGCCGGCGCTCAGCGACGGGATTCGCAGCGCGCGCTCGAGCTGGTCGCGGGAGTGGCCGGGCATGTAAAGCAGCGCATCGATCTCAGAGACGCTGACGCGCTCGGGCCCGGTGGCGACCTGGGTGATCTCATCGCCGGCCGCCACTTCTCCTTCCTCAAGCACACGGAGGTAGAAGCCAGGTCTTCCGTGCCTGACCAGCAGCGCCGCCATTTCCGGCTGGTTCATGCGGATGCCCAGCCGGTAACAGGTCACGCGCGGCTGCGTGACCTCGAACAAAGCGGAACCGATCCTGTAGCGGTCTCCGATACACACCTCCATATCCGACAGCCCGTCGACGGTGAAATTCTCCCCGAACTGTCCGTAGGTGAGGTCGTTTCGCCCCAGATGGTTCTGCCAATGCCGATAGGAGTCCACCTGATACACCAACACGGCCCGGCGTTCGCCGCCGTGGCCGGCCAGATCACCCTGTCCGTCGCCGTCTATATTGAGCCGGCGCACCATGCGCGGACCCTTGACCGGCGCCTTCCAAATGCCGGTATGAACCGTCTGGCCGTGCCAAGCGATGTCGCGCGGCAGACCCACATTCACGGAAAGCAAGCGTCCCATCAGGTTTCCCAATGACGATCACCAAACTTAGGAAGGCTCCACCGGCCGCCCGCTCTGGCGCAGCCGGCGCCTTCCGTCTTCATGAGCCGCTGTTCGGGCCTCATGCCCATCGAGTCACTCGAATAACGGGAACCATAGTGATGATGTTCGGGTGCACTTTTCCATTCGACCTTTGGAAGTAGCGGGTCATATCAACGTATGAGTGGCCAGCCAACCAGTCTACGTTTATGTGGGCCTTGGCGTTCCGCAGGCGAGGATCCGGGAGATGACGACGATGATCGCAATCAAGCCTTCTCACGTGCGGACGCTCGACATGAAGCTCGAGGTCATTGTCATCCCTGTTGCCAACGTCGATCGGGCCAAGGAGTTCTACGCAGGCCTGGGCTGGAGGCTCGACGCCGATTTAGCCTTCAATGATGGTTTCCGCGTGATTCAGTTCACGCCGCCCGGGTCCGGAGCTTCGGTCATCTTCGGTACGAACGTCACCGCAGCGGCACCCGGCTCTGCCAAGGGATTGTATTTGATCGTCTCCGACATCGATGCGGCGCGCAAGGAACTGCTCAGCCGCGGTGTAGAGGTCAGCGAGCCATTCCACGGCGGCGGCGACGTGCACACCGGCGCCGACGAGCCCTATTTGTTCGGCAGTGTCCGGGTCGGCGGTCTGGATCCAGGGCGCCGCAGCTATTTATCTCTCGCCTCGTTCAGCGATCCCGATGGTAATGGCTGGTTGCTCCAGGAAGTTACCGCGCGGCTGCCCGGCCGTGTCGAGGCCAACACGCCCTTCAACTCCGCAGCGGAGCTCGCGGCCGCGTTGCGGCGCGCCGCAACTGCACATGGCGAGCATGAAAAGCGAACAGGCAAGCCCGATGTAAACTGGCCGGACTGGTACGCCGAATATATCCTTCGCGAGCGCGCCGGCGAGCCATTGCCATCTTGAGCCCGCAGCGGCATCCTTCGTCATCTGCGGTGGTTTGTCGGGAGCGAACAAACCGCAAGCAGTGAATTTGGCCGGTGTGGGACTGCAATGAGCAATCGAATCCTGGTTTTTTATGGCTCGTATCGTTCCGACCGGATGGGCATCCGTCTCGCTGAATTTATCGTTGAGCGGCTGCGGTGCCGTGGCGAGGGTGTGGAACTGATCGACGCCAAGGTGGTCAACCTTCCGATGCTCGACCGGATGTACAAGGAATATCCACCGGGAGAAGCCCCCGAGCAGCTTCATCGGCTGGCCGGAAAAATTCGCGATGCGGATGGCTTCGTATTCGTTACCGGCGAGTATAATTGGGGTATTCAGCCCGGACTGAAAAACCTGACGGATCATTTTCTGGAGGAATGGTTCTGGCGACCGGCTGCGATTGTCAGCTATTCCGGGGGGCGTTTGTCCGGCGCTCGGGCCTCGACCGCTTGGCACGGCACGCTTTCCGAGATGGGAATGGTGGTGGTTTCAAGCACCATTGCAGTTGGTCCCATTGCGCAGGCCCTCGCAGCGGATGGCACGCCGACGGGCAAGAGCGGCGAATCTCTCGAACGGGCGTTTCCGCGCTTTGCCGATGATCTGATATGGTGGGTAGAAGCGGCAAAGACGCAGCGACAGCGCAGGCCGCCACCGTATTGATCGCCTGCTATAATTCAGATCCGATGTCGTATTGGTTCATTTTTTGCCCTCGGAAACGGCGTCGGATTTATCGCCGGCGTCATCGGACGAAATAAGTACCGGCGGCTCGTCATATCCTTTCCGGCTGCTGTAAAAAATCAGAGCCATGAGGCCAAATCCGACCGCCAGCGAAACGAGTACGCCGAGCGCCATGGCGACATAGCCTGAGGCTGGCACGTCCGTGCCGTTGGCCAGCGTCCAGCCCAGATAGATAATGACGAAGGTGGCAGCCAGGAGCAGGAGGAGCACAATGAGGATGCTCCACGAGCCGACACCCAAGCGAGCCGACACCGAAACGTCCGGTTTTATCCCGTTCTCCGGATTTGCTGTTCTCATATCGAATCCTCCTTGATCTGCCGGATGAAGCGCTGCCTGGCGGCACGATAGAGATGCTTCGGCGATCTCGTTTCCTGGCAGTTTGTCGTCGGGTGGGCTTCCGAAAATCGCGGAAACGAGCAAGGTTGTCATTAGCGGGCGACGCCGTAGGACTCACTCATACATTGATATGAGCGACACCTTCCCAACGTTGGATGGCTCAGAAAGGATCGGCGAGACATTGTCTATTTGAGGCCGGTTGCGTCGTCGCTTAACTTGGAGGGTGATCATGATCCACCACCGCCCCCAGGCGTTTGATAACAGCGTTTTTCGGCGCAATTACTTGATCAGTAGCAGCGCTGTCGGGAGCAGCATGATGCTAAGCGTGAACTTGCCGTTGGAAGAGGGCAACGCTGGCGGCCACGAAAACTCCGCGCCAAACGTCTTCATCCGGATCGATAACGCGGGGAGGGTTGTTCTCGTAATGCCTCGACTGGAAATGGCGCAAGGCGCCTCGGTCCGAAGGTTGATCGCCGAGGAACTGGAAGTCGCGCCGAATCAGATTGACCTCGAATACGCGCCGCCGAAGGAAGGTCTTAGTGCCAACACGATATTGCAGGCGCTGCCGACCGGCAATTCGAACGCCATTCGGGGTAAGTTGACGTTGCTTCGCAAGGCCAGTGCGACGGCGCGAGTGATGCTGATTGCCGCAGCCGCCGGGCGCTGGGGCGTCGATGCCAGATCCTGCCATGCGTGTGAAGGGGAGGTGGTCCACGCGCCAACCTGGCGGAAGCTTAAATACGGCAAGCTGGCACTTGATGCGGCGTATGTGCCGATTCCGAAGGAGATCACGTTGAAGGGGCCGTTGGCGGAAGGCACCCGGATTTAACCGGACAAAAGTGCGGCTCATCTCGCGAATTTCGATCTTTGGCAATTTCGGCGGCCCCATTCGGGGGGCGCAAGGCGGAGCCGGTCGGATTCGTTTCTTTAGCAAGACTAGGCCTCAGCTAATTCCGGCTCCGTGAGCGATTTTTCTCCGATCGGCAGCATCACGCGAAAAACGGCGCCCCGAGGTTCGTTCGGCGCTGCCCATAACCGGCCGCCATGCGCTTCGACGATCGAGCGGCAAATCGAGAGCCCTATGCCCAAGCCACCGGGTTTGGTCGTATAGAAAGCCTCGAAAACGCCCGCGGCACCGGCCGGAGGCAGCCCCGGACCCGTATCGCTGACAGCGACAAGCACGCTGCCCGGCTCGACCTTGCTGGTGCTGATCAGCAACTCCCGCGATCCCTCACCGACTTCGCTCATCGCTTCAACGGCGTTCATGATCAAGTTCAGCATCACCTGCTGCAATTGGACTCGGTCGCCCAAAACCCGTGGCAGGCCCTCCGACAGTTGCATCTTCGTCAAGACGCTATGCTCCAATATCGCAAAGCGGGTTAGTCCGATGATCTCCAGAATTGCCTCATTGACTTCCAGGCTTTCCGTCTGCACCGGTGCCTTCCTGGAGAAATCCCGAATTCGACTTAGGATGTCAGCGGCGCGTTTTCCGTCGTTGATAACACGCTCGATCAGCGGCTCAGCCTTCTCCAAATTCGGCGGTTGACGGGCGAGCCAGCGCAGAGCGGTTCCGGCATTCGTAAGCAGGGCGGCGAGAGGTTGGTTAACCTCGTGGGCGATCGAGGCCGTGAGCTGCCCCATGGTGACCACGCGGCCCGCGTGCGCCAGCTCTATCTGAGCCTCGCGGAATCGCCGCTCGCTCTCAATCAACTCGCCTTCGGCCCGTTTTCGATCCTCGATGTCGTACGTTGCTGCGTACCAGGCGATGACCTCTCCGTCCCTGCGTAACGGCACGCGTCGTGTAACGAACCAGCGGTATTCGCCATCGGCTCTTCGCAAGCGAAGTTCCGACTCGAACGGTTCGCCTGTACGAAGGGCGATATCCCAGGCTGCCTCAAGTCGTGGAACGTCATCGGGATGAGTTATGACGCTGGTGCGGGTCGTCCACTTCGTTGCCGTCAGTCCGCTGTAAACGCGTCCGACCTCATTGACAAAGTCGATAATACCGTCGGCCCGATGGCGAAGTACCAACACGGGTACTGTGTCGATCATCAATTGAAGCTCGTGTCTGGCTTTGGCGAGGTCGGATTCACTTTCTCGCAGCGCATCGTCCGTTCGCTTTCTGTCATCGACATCGAACGCGATGGCATACCATTTGATCACCTTACCCGCCTCGTCACGCAGCGGCACGCGGCGAACCCGGTGCCACCTGTACTCTCCATCCGCTCTTCGCAGCCGTTGTTCCAGCTCGAATGGCTCTCCTGTCGTGATATGTTCTCGCCACTGGCGTTCGACCATCTCTTCATCATCCGGATGCAGCGCGCTTCCCCAGCGGCGGCCTTCGAGATTGTCCTGCGAAAGGCCGGTATATTCCCGCCAGTGCTGGTTGCGGAAATCCATGAATCCGTCGGGACGATACCGGGCGATCAACGCCGGAACCGTGTCAACGGTCAGTCGGATTTCCTGTTCGGCCCTTTGCGCTCTTGTGGCGGCCTCGTTGTGCTCGGCGTTTTCGACGCGCAGCCTGTCGTTTTGCTCCTGCAAATCCCGGATCATCATCTGTTGGCTGTTGCGCAGCAGCCGAAGCGAGGTTGAGGTTCGCTTCTGGGCGGCGGATGTCGCGACCACAAACACCGAGGCCAGGATAAACAGTCCAAGTCGGAGAAGTTCGCTTGACTGGAGAACGAAGGGATAGCCTGGCGAGAGCAGGGGATATTGGAGAGCAAGAAGGGTCAGCACGGAAGCGAGCGCGGCCGGACCTGGGCCTGCTGCCAAGGCCACAAATATGACCACGAAGAGAAACAACAAGAGTGCAGCATCAGCACCCCACGAGGCATCTGCCGCGAGGGCCACCAGTACCGATGCTGCCGCGGAAACAACCGCAATGGCATAATTTAGAATGATCGGCCACTTGAGGCTCGGCGAAGGAGCGGATGTCGTCATAATCCAGCGTCCCTCGCCTGCAAGCCTAGGAATGATTGCTGTCGATCATTGCTGCACCGTCCAAGCCACGTCGCGGCATCTGGCCTTTATACGGCATGGAAGCGGACATCGACAATAAGCAACACCGCATCAGGCGTGGCACGGAAGCTCCCACTTGTGAGTAACCGCCTAACACCAACGTATGGGCTAGGCGAAACCTGCGTCGAATGGAGAAGCGCAATTTGGCGCGTGTATTTTATAAGAGCCGAGGGTGGGGATTCTCCCGGATGGTGGAAGTGGGGCGGAATCAGCCTTCTACCGGTGCAGCGGCATCATGAGTAGTTGGCCAGGGGAACGTCTGATGGTGAAAATCGACGAACGCACGATCTTGATTATGGACGTCGTGCTTGAAGAAGTTTTCGAAGGCGTACGCCACGGCGGAGACCACGAAAGCCGAAAGTATGTGGCCAAGAAGCTCATACAAAGTGCGAAAAAAGGAAATGTAACCTTGGACCTGTTAAGAGATGTGGGTCGAGACGCCTTGCAACAATTATCGGCTCGGAAGTCGGCTTGATAGTTTCAGTAATAAAACGTCGTTACTGCCATCGGGTTAGGATCGACGAAATATTCAGGGATTGTGACATCGGCAGTGATTGACGTAAATGCCGATTGAAAAGTGACGCTCATTGTTGCTACTCTGATCCATCCAGGCCATCGAGCTTTATTGAATCGGAAGGATGGGACCCGTGCGGAACGTGGCAAGGACGCGCCAGCTTCCTGGGATACGCGCCGATCGTCGCAGCGGTTTCCGCAAAACGATGCGACGGTTGTACAAATGCGCTTCGCTCACTTTCTCGTGCACCGCTCGGCGTCCGGACGATCTCGCTCATATCAGTGTATAAGTGAACTGCGCGCCGCGGTTCAGCTAGGGTGGCATTGCGGGTCTTGTTGTTCGGCCAACGTTACCACGCGTGACAGAAGAGGCATTCCTCGAACCGGGAGAATCCTTATGCAGCTTGGCATGATTGGGCTAGGTCGTATGGGCGGCAACATGGCCCTGCGGCTACTGCGAAGCGGCCATCAAATCCACGTCTACAGTATCCGTCCGCCGGAGGTACAGGCGATGGAGGCACAGGGCGCCAAGGGTTCAACCACCATCGACGCCTTCGTCCGCGCTCTTGCGGCACCGCGCGCAATCTGGCTGATGCTGCCGGCCGCGGCGGTCGATCCGATCCTCGCCGAGCTGACACCCCTGTTGGAACCCGGGGACATCATCATCGATGGCGGCAATTCCTACTACCATGACGATTTGCGCCGTGCCGGCGCGCTGCAGAAGAAGGGCCTGCATTACGTCGATGTCGGCGTGAGCGGCGGTGTGTGGGGGCTGGAGCGAGGCTATTGCCATATGATCGGCGGAGAGCCCGCGGTGGTTGAGCGGCTGGACCCGATCTTCCGCTCGCTCGCGCCAGGGGTTGAGGCGGCTTCGCGCACGCCCGGTTCCTCGGGTACACCTAGTCGCGCCGAGCAAGGCTATCTTCACTGCGGGCCCAACGGCGCTGGTCACTTCGTCAAAATGGTTCACAACGGGATCGAATACGGCCTGATGGCGGCGATGGCCGAGGGCTTCGGCATCCTTAAAAAAGCCAATGCCGGACGGGCGGCCGGTGTGGTCGATGCGGAAACGACACCGCTGCGCAACCCCGAACTCTACAAATACGACTTTGACGTCGCGCAGATCGCCGAGGTATGGCGGCGGGGCAGTGTCGTTAGTTCGTGGCTGCTCGATCTCGCCGCGAGCGCGCTACGCAAGAGCCCCGAACTCAGCGAATTCTCAGGCCGCGTGTCGGATTCCGGCGAAGGTCGCTGGACCCTTCAGGCGGCAATCGACGAGGGTGTGCCAGCGCCGGTGATCGCGACTGCGCTTTTTTCCCGCCTCGGCTCCCGGGGCGAGGCTGAATATTCGGACAAGCTGCTGTCCGCGCTACGTATGGAATTTGGCGGCCATGCCGAACGACCTGCCACGGAGTAACGCCCATGCTGCCCACCGAACGACTGAACCGCCTCGGCCAGAGCCTCTGGCTTGACGACATCACCCGCGACTTGCTCGATAGTGGAACGCTGGAACGCTACATCGCCGAGTGGTCGGTGACCGGCCTGACGTCCAACCCCACCATCTTCGATCATGCCATCACGCACAGCGCATCCTACGACGGCGAGATCGCGCGTCTTCTGTCTGCGGGACTTTCCGGCGAAGATTTGTTCTTCTCGCTTGCGATCCAGGATCTGTCGCGCGCCGCCGATCTGTTCCTGCCCATCCACCAGCGCACGGCGACGGTCGACGGATGGGTGTCGCTCGAAGTCTCGCCGTTGCTGGCCCATGACACGGCAGGCACCGTCGCTTCCGCCCAGAAGCTGCACGCCACGGCCGGCAAGCCCAATCTGTTCATCAAGATCCCCGGAACCCGCGAGGGGCTGCCGGCGATCGAGCAGGCAATCTTCGCCGGCATCCCGGTAAATGTCACCTTGCTGTTCTCCGCCGGAGCAATATGTGGCGGCGGCGGATGCCTATATGAAAGGGCTCGAGCGGCGGGTCGATGCCGGACTGTCGCCCGACATTCGGTCCGTCGCATCGCTCTTCATCTCGCGCTGGGACCGCGCGGTGGCCGACAAGGTCCCAGCCCCCCTCAAGAACCGTCTTGGCCTTGCTATCGGTAAGGTTGCTTACAAGGCCTATCGCGATCAACTGGATAGTGACCGGTGGCAACGGCTTGCCAATCTCGGCGCGCGAGCGCAACGGCTGCTGTTCGCGAGCACGGGGACCAAGGATCCGACCGCGCCGGACACCCTCTACGTCGACGGGCTCGCCGCGCCCAACACCGTGAACACGATGCCGGAGGGGACGCTGAAGGCGACCGCCGACCATGCGACGGCGGCGGATGCTGCCGCGACGCGATGGCGGAGACGCCGTCGCGGTTCTTGGTGCATTCGAGAAGGCCGGAATCGGCATCAGCGCGCTTGCCGAAAAGCTGCAGGTCGAGGGCGCCGAGACCTTTGTCCAGTCCTGGCGCGAGCTTCTGCAGGCGATCGACGCCAAGAGCGCCACGCTCCGCCGCAATACGGACGCCACCGCGAAGAGGAATCGCATGAACCTGAATCCGAACCCGGACGTTCTCGCTGCGTGGCAGGCGCTGGAAATGCACCACGCCCAGATCGAACCTCTGCACCTGCGACAGCTGTTCGCCCAGGACCCGACGAGAGCCGAGCGGTTTTCGGCGGAAGGTGGCGGACTGTTCCTCGATTACTCGAAGAACCGCATCACGGCTGAGACGCTGAACCTGCTTCTTCGCCTTGCAGAGGCAAGCGAAGTCGCGACACGGCGCGACGCCATGTTCCGGGGCGAGAAGATCAACAACACCGAGAAGCGGGCGGTACTTCACACGGCGCTGCGCGCGCCGCGCGGGACGCGGATCGAGGTCGACGGCAAGGACGTCGTCCCCGAGGTCCATGCGGTTCTCGATCGGATGGCGGCCTTCGCTGACCGGATCCGATCGGGCGCGTGGAAGGGTCACACCGGCAAGCGTATCCGCAACGTGGTCAATATCGGCATTGGCGGCTCCTATCTCGGCCCCGAGATGGCGTATCGGGCGCTTCGCCCGTTCAGCGACCGGTCGATGACGTTCCGCTTCGTCGCCAATGTAGACGGGGCCGACTTCACCGAGGCGACGCACGATCTGGATGCGGCCGAGACCCTGTTCATCGTCTCGTCGAAGACCTTCACGACCCTCGAGACGATGACCAACGCTGCGACCGCGCGGCAATGGATCGTGAGCAAGCTTGGTTCGGAAGCGGCGGTGGCCAAGCATTTCGTCGCGGTGTCGACCAATGGCGATGCCGTTGCCAAGTTCGGCATCGATCGCGACAACATGTTTGGCTTCTGGGACTGGGTCGGCGGACGCTACTCGATGGACAGCGCGATCGGCCTGTCGACCATGATCGCCATCGGCCCCTCCGGCTTCGCTGACCTGCTTGCCGGCTTCCACGCGATGGACGAGCATTTCCAAAGCGCGCCGGCCGAGCAAAACCTGCCATTGCTGCTTGGGTTACTGACCGTTTGGTACAACAATTTCTTCGGTGCGCAGACGATCGGTATCATGCCTTATTCGTCGCATCTCGGCCGCTTGCCAGCCTATCTGCAACAGCTACAGATGGAGAGCAACGGCAAGAGCGTAAACCTGGATGGCACTCGGGTTTCGTATCAGACCGGACCCATCATCTGGGGCGAACCCGGAACCGACGGTCAGCATTCCTTCTACCAACTCATCCATCAGGGCACGAAGCTGATCCCCTGCGATCTCATCGGGTTCCTGAAGCCCTTGAGCCCGATCACGCACCAGCATGATCTTCTGATGGCGAACCTGCTCGCCCAGTCGGAGGCACTGGCGTTCGGCAAGACGCGTGAGGATGTCCTGGCCGAGGGTGTGCCGGAATGGCAAGCGCCGTTCCGCGCTTTCGAAGGCAACCGGCCGAGCAACGTGATCCTGGCCGACCGCCTCGACCCGCGGACACTGGGCGCGCTCGTCGCGCTATACGAGCACAGCGTGTTCACGCAAGGCGTCATCTGGAACATCGATAGCTTCGACCAGTGGGGCGTCGAGCTAGGCAAGGTGCTGGCGTCGCGCATTGCCCCGGAGCTAGATTCTGGTCATGCGGGCGAACTCACGCACGACGCTTCCACCAACGCGTTGATCCGGCGCTATCGCGATGCCAGCAAGGCCTGAGATGGAGATGGACGATGGAACTCGGTTACGACCGCCCACTCTTCATACTCCCGTTCGATCAGCGATCGAGCTTTGCGAAAAGCATCTTCGGCTTCAAGCCGCCGCTGACGCAAGAGCAGACCGCCACCGTCATCGCCAGCAAGCAAGTGGTCTATGACGGCTTCAAGCTCGCGCTGAGCAAGGGCGCGCCGCGCGACACCGCGGCGATTCTGGTCGACGAAGAGTTCGGCGCCGCGATCCTGCGCGATGCCCGCGCGGAGGGCGTCGTCACCTGCGTGCCGACCGAAAAGAGCGGGCAGGAGGAGTTCTTCTTTGAATATGGCGATCGGTGGCGCGATCATATCGAGGCCTTTGCGCCAACCTTTGCCAAGGTGCTGGTGCGCTACAACCCGGAAAACGACGAGGCGATGAACCGCAGGCAAGCGGCGCGGCTCAAGGAAGTGTCGGATTACTGCCGGAAGACCGAGCGTCATTTTCTGTTCGAGCTGCTGGTCCCGATGAACCCGGAACAGTCGGACCGGCTGGAGGGAAGCCAGCGGCTGTACGACCAGCATCTGCGTCCCTCGCTGATGATCGAGGCAATCAAGGAATTGCAGCAGGCGGGCGTCGAGCCTGATGTCTGGAAGGTCGAGGGCCTCGACCGTCGTGCCGACTGCGAGGCGCTTGTTGCCGTCGCGCGGCGGGACGGACGCAGCAAGGTCGGTTGCATCGTTCTCGGCCGCGGCGCTGATGAGGCAGGGGTGCTTGCGTGGCTTCGCACGGCGGCGTCGGTGCCGGGCTTCATCGGCTTCGCGGTCGGCCGGACCTCGTTTCAGGATCCACTGGTCGGTCTGCGCGATGGTACTTTCTCGCGCGATGCGGCGGTCGCCCGGATCGCCGATCGTTACGCCGAGTGGATTCAGACGTTCAAGGCCGCGCGCGCAGGGTGACCCGATGGACCTCACGGCGGAATGGCTTGAGGCGGACGCGCAAGGTGGCTTCGCCTCCGGCACAGTGGGAGGCGAGCGAACCCGCCGCTATCACGCGCTGCTGCTCGCCGCCACACATCCGCCGGGCGGCCGGGTCGTCCTGGTGAACGGCATAGAGGCTTGGGTTACGACGCCGAACGGAAATCATCCGATCACATCCCAACGCTACACGCCGGATGTCGTCTATCCGGATGGATCGCTGCATCTGACCCGCTTTTCGCGTGACCCATGGCCCAACTGGAGGTTCGTCCTGCCAGGCGGCACGGAGATCGTACAGGAGCTGTTCGTATCACGCGAGACCTCCGAAACTGTGCTGCGCTGGCGCCGCGAGGGCGCGTCAGGCCCATGCCGGCTAGATGTGCGCCCGTTGATTTCCGGGCGCGATTACCATGCGCTGCATCGCCAGAACCCAAGCTGCAATCTCGACAGCGCCGTGAAGGGCGCAAGCGTCACCTGGCGTCCTTATGCGTCGCTGCCCCAGATCGCGGCAGGCAGCAACGGCAACTATCACGCCGAACCTGACTGGTATCGCAATTTTTTATATACCGCCGAAAGGGATCGTGGCCTCGATTGCATTGAGGACCTGGCTTCCCCTGGCCGCTTTGCGTTCGACCTCGAGCAGAACCGCGCGGTCCTTAGCTTCAGTTCGCGCGGCGTCGTTGACACCGATGCCGAACGCCATACCGAAAAGCTTGCCGAGATGGAGCGCGGCCGGCGCGATGGTGCAGCGAACCCGTTCTTTGCTGCCGCTTCGTGCTATGTCGTCGACGGCGGCCGAGGGACGACGGTCGTGGCCGGCTTTCCATGGTTTACGGACTGGGGCCGTGACACATTCATCGCGATGCGCGGCCTGTTACTGGCAACGGGCCGGCTGGCAGAGGCGGACGCCATTCTGTTGACCTGGTCCGGCCAGGTCGACCAGGGAATGCTGCCCAACCGGTTTAGCGAGAGCGACGGAGCGGCCGAATACAACGCTGTCGATGCGCCGCTCTGGTTCGTGGTCGCCGTCGAGGAGTTTCTGAGGACAGCTTCCGCGGCCGACTACCAGCCACGGGACGAGGCGAGATTGGCGCAAGCCGTGCAGGCCATCCTCGGCGGCTTTGCGGCAGGCACGCGGCACCGGATCGCCCTCGACGCGGACGGCCTCATTCGTGCCGGCGAGACTGGAGTCCAGCTGACCTGGATGGATGCAAAAATCGGCGATCGCGTGGTCACGCCGCGCATCGGCAAGCCGGTTGAGATCCAGGCGCTGTGGATCAATGCCCTGCGCATTGCCGGTCGCTGGTCGGAAAGTTGGGCGGCGACGGAACGCATGGCGCGCGCTGCCTTTCAAGCGCGCTTTCCCAATCCGGAAAATGGCGGGCTGTTCGATGTCGTCGACGTCGGTCATCAGGCCGGAGAGAACGACCCGCGTATCCGCCCCAACCAGATCTTCGCCATCGGCGGGCTGCCCTATCCGGTGCTGGAGGGTGATTTGGCCCGCAGTGTCGTCGATCTCGTCGAGCGGAAGCTGCTGACGCCGCTCGGCCTGCGCTCTCTGGCGCCTGACGATGCGGACTACGTCCCGCGTTATCGCGGAGGTCCCGCCGAGCGGGATGCCGCCTATCATCAGGGCACCGTGTGGCCTTGGCTGATCGGCCCGTTTGTCGAGGCGTGGCTGCGTGTGCACGGGCTAAGCGAGACAACCAAGGCCGAGGCACGCGCTCGCTTCATGCCGCCGCTGCTCGCCCACCTCGAAACCGCGGGACTAGGCCACGTCTCCGAGGTTGCTGACGGCGATCCGCCGCACACACCGGGTGGCTGTCCATTCCAGGCCTGGTCGCTCGGTGAGTTAATCCGGGTTCAGCGCATGCTGGACGCCGACCAATCTCAAATGCGGGAGTGAGCTGCGATGCTGGATGGGACCCCCCCGCGACGTGGCCTGTTCGAGACTGCTGAAGGCCGCCGGCTTGCGGCGACCGAAACCGGTGAAGCCTGGCGGCGCTGGGGGCCGTATGTGAGCGAGCGCCAGTGGGGCACCGTCCGCGAGGACTACAGCCCGCACGGGACCGCATGGGAGCATTTCCCGCATGATCACGCCCGCAGCCGCGCCTATCGCTGGGGCGAGGACGGTATTGCCGGCTGGGGTGACGATCATTTGAGGTGGTGCCTCGGCATCGCCCTGTGGAACGGCCGCGACCCGATCCTCAAGGAGCGCATGTTCGGCCTCACCAACAGCGAAGGCAATCACAGCGAAGACGTCAAGGAGCTGTGGTATTTCCAGGACGGCACGCCGACCCACTCTTACATGCGGATGCTCTACAAATATCCTCAGGCGGAGTTTCCATATGCACGGCTGGTGGCTGAAAATCGCGCACGCACCAAGCACGACCCGGAATTCGAGATCTACGATACCGGCGTGTTCGATGAGGGCCGCTACTTCGATGTGACCGTCGAATACGCAAAGGCTGGCCCCGAAGATACCCTGATGCGGGTCACCGTCGTCAACCGCGGGCCCGATCAGGCGACGCTGCATCTGCTGCCGCAGCTTTGGGCGCGGAACATGTGGAGCTGGACCACCGAGATTGCGCGTGCCCGCATCCGTCTTCACTCGGACCGTTCCGTCGAGACCGAGCATCCGATGTTTCCGCGGCTCAGACTGGTCGCGGACGGCGCTCCCGAGCTGTTGTTCTGCGAGAATGAGACCAACCACCGCCGATTGAGCGGCCTGGCTGTCAGCGGCTGCTTCAAGGACGGCATCAACGACTACGTCGTTCACGGCGACAAGGCGGCTGTCAGCCCGGGCGCGGAAGGCAGCAAGTGCGCTTTCCGTTACCAGTTGACTGTTGCGGCCGGAGGCAGTGCCAGCGTCCGGCTTCGTCTTCGACCCGCCGATATGCACGGCGAGCCGTTTGCCGAATTCGACCGCATTTTCGCCGACCGGGTGACGGAAGCCGATGAGTTCTATGCGGTGCTCCAGCAAGATATGGCCGAACCGGACCGGCGTGCTGTGCAGCGCGCCGCCTTTGCCGGCATGCTGTGGTCGAAGCAGTTCTACTATTTCGACATACCGACCTGGCTCAAGGGCGATCCGACTCAACCCGCGCCTCCGGCCGAGCGGCTGCAGGGACGTGACTCCGATTGGCAGCACCTGAACAATTACGACGTGATCTCGATGCCGGATACCTGGGAGTTTCCCTGGTATGCATCGTGGGATCTCGGTTTTCATTGCATCACATTCGCACTGATCGATCCGGAATTCGCCAAGGCGCAACTGCTTCTGCTGATGCGCGAATGGTATATGCATCCGAACGGCCAATTGCCCGCCTACGAATGGGCGTTCGGCGATGTCAATCCGCCGGTGCAGGCTCGCGCCGCCTGGCGAGTCTATCAGATCGACAGGGCGCTGAAGGCCAAGGGCGACCTGGCCTTTCTGGAACGGGTATTCCACAAGCTGATGCTGAACTTCACCTGGTGGGTGAACCGTCAGGATTCCGGCGGCCGCAACATCTTCCAGGGTGGTTTTCTCGGACTGGACAATATCGGCGTGTTCGACCGTTCGAAGCCGCTGCCGACCGGCGGCTTCATCAGCCAGTCGGACGGTACCGCGTGGATGGCGATGTATACGCTCAACCTGCTGCGGATCGCGCTCGAGCTCGCGGAGGGTGATCACGTCTACGAAGACATTGCGCTGAAGTTCTTCGAGCATTTCCTGTTCATCGCCAACGCCATGGAGCACGGCAGCGGCGACGGGGCCGGCCTCTGGGACGAAGCGGACGAATTCTACTACGACGTTCTGAACATGCCCGACGGGGAGCGCCTTCCCCTGAAGGTGCGCTCGATGGTGGGCCTCATTCCCTTGTTTGCGGTAGAGGTGCTCGGGGACCACTTCCAGGCACGACTGCCCGCGTTTGCGCGCAGCGCGCGTTGGTTCGTCGAGCACCGCCCGGACCTGGCCCATTTGATCTCGCATTGGCAGGAGCCCAGCCAGGGTGACCAGTACCTGTTGTCGCTGCTGCGCGGCCATCGCCTGAAAAAACTGCTCCGCCGCGCGCTGGACGAGGCCGAGTTTCTATCGGCCTATGGGGTGCGGTCGGTTTCGAAGTATCATGCGGAAAAACCGTTCGTGTTTTCCTTCGACGGAATGGAATATCGCGTCGATTACGAGCCCGGCGAGTCGACCTCGGATCTGTTCGGTGGAAACTCCAACTGGCGCGGTCCGGTATGGATGCCGGTCAACTTCCTGCTGATCGATTCACTTTATGAATTTCACCGCTATTACGGCGACGACTTCAAAGTGGAGTTCCCGGTAGGCTCCGGTCGCTTGGCAACGCTGATGGAAATTGCCGATGATCTGCGCAACAGGCTGGCTTCGCTTTATCTGAGGGGGGAGGATGGCCGCCGGCCCTCGTTGGGGCCCAGCGACTTGCTGCAGCATAACCCTCATTTTCGCGACCATCTGCTCTTTAATGAATACTACCATGGCGAGACTGGCGCCGGACTCGGCGCGTCGCACCAGACCGGCTGGAGCGGCCTGATCGCACTACTGCTCCACCCGCATCGAATCGGGTTGGCGATTAACGGCGTATCGACATTTTCCACGCGACATTCGGAGGGCCCATGAGCACCAGCGAGATTGACCGCCTCTGCATCAACACGATCCGCACATTGGCGATTGATTCGATCCAGAAGGCGAATTCCGGTCATCCGGGCACCCCGATGGGAATGGCGCCCGTAGCCTACGGGCTGTGGCAGAAGCAACTTAATTTCGACCCCGCCGATCCGCTGTGGCCGAATCGCGATCGCTTCATCCTGTCGGCCGGCCATGCCTCGATGCTGCTCTACCCGCTGCTGCATCTGACGAAGACGCAGGCGGTGGGCGCGGATTACGAGCCGCATCACCGCCCGTCGGTCACGCTTGACGACCTCAAGACGTTTCGGCAGCTCGGCAGCGCTTGCCCCGGTCATCCGGAATACCATCTGACCTCGGGGGTCGAGGCGACCACCGGGCCGCTCGGTCAAGGTGTCGCGATGAGCGTCGGCCTTGCGATTGCCGAGCGATGGCTGGGCACGTACTTCAATCGGCCCGATCACCCTGTCGTGGACTGGCGCACCTGGGTGATTTGCGGCGATGGCTGCATGATGGAGGGGATTTCGAACGAGGCAGCATCCCTTGCCGGGCATCTCAGGCTCAACAAGCTGTGCTGGATCTACGATTCTAATCGTGTCTCGCTCGAAGCCCGCACGGAGGTTGCGTTCACTGAAGACGTCGCGACCCGTTTTCTCGGCCTCGGCTGGAACGTGCTCCATGTGCGTGACGCCAATGACGAGCAGGAAGTGCTGCACGCCTTCGATCTCGTCAAAGACGAGACCAGCCGGCCGACCCTGATCGTGATCGAAAGTCATATCGGTTACGGCGCGCCGCATAAGCAGGACTCGGAGAAGTCCCACGGCGACCCGCTGGGCGAGGAGGAGGTCAAAGCCACCAAACAATTCTATGGCTGGCCCGAAGATGCACAGTTCCTGATCCCCGACGGCGTGTACCAGCATTTCGCCGACGGTATCGGCGCGCGTAGCGCGGCCAAGCATGCTGAATGGCGTAATCTGTTCCAGCGCTACCACTCTGCCCATCCTGATCTCGCGGCGTCATTCGAGGCGATGCAGCGGCGCGAGCTGCCCGCCGGTTGGGAGGAGGCGATCCCGAGCTTTCCCGCCGATCCCAAGGGCGTTGCCAGCCGCGTTGCTTCCGCCCAGGTGGAGAACGCGATCGCGCAAAAAATCCCATGGATGATCGGTGGCGCGGCGGATCTTGCACCCTCCACCAGGACATGGATGACGTTCGAGGGCGCCGGCGATTTTCAGCCAAGGAGTCCCGGCGGCCGCAACCTGCATTTCGGTGTCCGCGAACATGCGATGGGAGCTGCGGTCAACGGGATGGCGCTGGCGAAGCTGCGGCCGTTCGGCTCCGGCTTCCTGATCTTCTCGGACTATATGCGTAACCCGATCCGGCTGTCGGCGCTGATGGAGCTGCCGTCGCTTTATATCTTCACGCACGATTCGATCGGCCTCGGCGAAGACGGGCCGACCCATCAACCGGTGGAGCAGCTTGTGGGTCTGCGCGCGATTCCGGGGCTCGTGACGCTGCGTCCTTGCGATGCCAACGAGGTCGCGGAAGCCTGGCGCGTGGTGCTCAAGGCCAAGCATCAGCCTCACTGCCTGATCCTGACCCGCCAAAACTTGCCGACGCTCGATCGCAGCCGTTTCGCGCCGGCGTCGGGTCTCGCACGCGGCGCCTACGTGTTGGCTGATCTCGGTGGTGCTCCTCCCCGCATCATCCTGATCGGGACCGGGAGCGAGGTCTCGCTTTGCATCAGCGCGGCCGAGCGGCTCGCCGCCGAGGGGACGCCGACCCGCGTCGTTAGCATGCCGTCGTGGGATCTCTTCGAGCGGCAGGACGAGGCCTATCGCGAGTCGGTGCTGCCGGACGCGATCGACGCGCGCGTGGCGGTCGAGCAAGCGTCGGTGGTCGGCTGGGAACGCTATGTGGGGCGCCGCGGTGCGGTGGTCGGAATGCACACCTTCGGCGCCTCCGCACCCATCAAGGCATTGCTCACGAAGTTCGGCTTCACGCCGGAACACGTCGTCGAAGTCGCCCACCAACAAATTGCCAAATATACTCGCTGAAGGAGCCATACGATGTCCAACCAGGAAAGCGTCAAAGGTCGCGTCATGGAGCCGGCGCCCGAAGCGAAGCCGGCCGGCCCCAGTGCCATGGTCATTTTCGGCGCCGGCGGCGACCTGACCAAGCGACTGGTGGTGCCTGCGCTTTACAACCTTGCCACCAGCAAGTTGTTACCGAAGAATTTCGCCTTGATCGGCGTTGATGTCGCTGATCTCACCACCGATCAATGGCGCGAGAACCTCAGCAAGATGATGCAGAGCTTCCTCGCGGGCGGCGGCGAGTTCACGCCGGAATTGATCGACCGCAGTGCATGGGAATGGCTGCTCGGCAACATGAGCTATTTGCGCGGCGACTTCGCCGATGATGCAACCTTCAAGAAGCTGGGTGACCTGCTGCAGAAGACGGAGGACGAACGCCACACAGATGGCAACGTCTTGTTCTACCTTGCCGTCGCCGATCGGTTCTTCGGACCGGTGGTGGACAAGATCGCGGGGGCGGGGCTTGCCAATGAGCAGGACGGTAAGCGCTGGCGGCGCGTCATCGTCGAGAAGCCGTTCGGGCATAGCCTGGAGTCTGCGAAGGCGCTGAACCAGCGGCTACTCAAGGTCCTGCGCGAGGACCAGATCTACCGGATCGACCATTTCCTCGGCAAGGAGACGGTCCAGAGCATCATGGCAATTCGTTTCGCCAACGGGTTTTTTGAGCCGATCTGGAACCGTGACCACATCGACCATGTGCAGATCACCGTCGCCGAGACGGTCGGAGTGGAGCGCCGCGGCAAGTTTTACGAGCAGACGGGCGCGCTCCGCGACATGGTCCCGAACCACCTGTTCCAGCTCCTGACGATGATCGCCATGGAGCCGCCGACCAGCTTCGATCCCGACGCCGTGCGCGACCGCAAGGCTGATGTTATGAAGGCGATCCCGCCGACGCCGCTCGATTGCGCCGTGCGCGGCCAGTACGGCAGAGGTGAAATCGAGGGGCATCCGGTGGCGGATTATCGGCAGGAGCCGGATGTCTCCCCGACATCGTCGGCCGAGACCTATGTCGCGCTCAAGCTCGAGATCGACAGCTGGCGCTGGGCCGGTGTCCCGTTCTACCTGCGCACCGGCAAGTCGATGAGCAAGCGGTGGACCGAGATCGCCATCCAGTTCCGCCGGGCACCGCTGTCGATCTTCCAGGGCACGGATGTGTCGCACATGGCCCCGAATTGGCTGGTGCTGCAGATCCAGCCGGACGAGGGCATCTCTTTTCAGTTCCAGGTCAAGCGCCCCGGCCAGACGGTTGCCCTGGCACCGGTCAAGAGCAGCTTCGCCTACAAGGACTGGTTTCCACCCTCGGCTAATGTTGGCTACGAGACGTTGATCTACGACTGCATGATCGGCGATGCGACGCTATTCCAGAGGGCCGACATGGTCGAAGCCGGCTGGCGCATCGTGCAGCCGGTACTCGACGGCTGGGCCGCGGTGAAGCCGGCGGATTTCCCCAACTACGCTGCCGGCAGCAGCGGCCCCAAAGCCGCTGACGAGTTGCTCGCCAAGGACGGCGAGCGCAGTTGGCGCCCGATCGGCAATCCTATTTGAGGAGGCGTCGCATGCCACGTCTTTCACTATTGCTCGCCGATGTCGACGGCACATTGGTCACCGAGCAGAAAGTTCTCACCGAGCGCGCTCGGGCCGCTGTCATGAAGCTGCACGATCGCGGCATCCGCTTCGCCATCACCAGCGGTCGGCCGCCGCGCGGGATGACGATGCTGATCGAGCCGCTCGCGCTCTCGACGCCGATCGCCGGGTTCAATGGCGGCGTGTTCACCAACCCCGATCTCTCCGTGATCGAAACGCGGTCGCTGGCGCCGCAGGTGGCGCGGCTGGCGATCGACATCATCCGCCGCCATGGCATGGATGCCTGGCTCTATACCGGCACGGATTGGCAGCTCCTCAAGAAGGATGCGCCGCACGTCGCACGAGAGGCCTCGACCGTGAAGTTTGAGCCGGTCGTCGTCGAGCGCTATGCCGATGCCGATCTCGATCGGGCTGTGAAGATCGTCGGCGTGAGCGATGACCATGCGCTGGTTGCCAAATGCGAGGCCGACGTAGCGGAGGCGCTCGGCAACAACGCGAGCGCGAAGCGCTCTCAGCCTTACTATCTCGATGTGACCCATCCCGAAGCGAACAAGGGTGCAGTCGTCGACGCGCTCACGAAGCGTCTCGGCATTCCCGCCGCTGAGATCGCGACGATCGGCGATATGCCGAATGACGTGCTGATGTTCCGGCGCTCCGGGTTGAGCATCGCAATGGGCAATGCCAGTGACGGGGTTAAAGCGCAAGCCAGCGTCATCACCGACAGCTACAACAATGAAGGCTTCGCCAAGGCAGTCGAGCAATATCTGCTGAACGGATAGGCCTCGTAAGGACACCCATTATCGCTGCATCTACCTCTGTCCGCCGATTTCGGACGGCTTGCTGAGGAAGTCGCGTCGGACCCCGTGAACGACTGGGTCGACGGTGTCGCTCGCGACCCCCAATTCGCGCATGTCGTCGATCATGCGCCACCGCGACACCGATCAAGGCTCGCCAGCGTGATATTCTTGCGAACATCGCTGGCCAGGAATAGGCCCAGTTGCTTGCGGTCCTCGGTGACGTAAGCAAGACCGGCGTCGATCGCTGCCGCGACGACCCCGCGGATAAGCGGCACTGGATCATGTCGCGATCACGCTCGCTGCCGTCGGTGACTTCGCGGACCGGACGCAAAACCCTGATGGTCAGAAGCAGAGCCGGAGTTGCCTGGGAGCCTAAGCGCGCCGGACAGTTCGTCCGCGCGTAGTCGTGGCAGCTACCGCCAACTGTTTTTCCCAGTTGTGGGCATGCTCAATCATCTTGTGCAGATCATTTAATTCCGGCTTCCATCCGAGTTTCATCAGTTGATCGCTATTTGCCACAATCGAGGCGGGATCTCCTGCGCGACGGGGCGCTTGGCGAGTTTCGAAGTCGACGCCCGCGACCATCTTTACGGCTTCAACCACTTCGCTGACCGAATACCCCCGGCCATAGCCGCAATTGAGCGTTCGGGACTCACCACCGTTCCGGAGATGATTAAGCGCCGCAACATGCGCGCCGGCCAAATCAGAAACGTGTATATAGTCCCGCACGCAGGTGCCGTCGGGCGTTGGGTAGTCGTTGCCATAAATATTCATGTAGGAGCGTCGGCCGACCGCGGTCTCAAGCGCCACTTTGATTAGATGCGTTGCACCGGGTGTCGATTGACCATGGCGTCCCGCCGGATCGGCTCCCGCGACGTTGAAGTAACGCAGCGCTACATGCCGCATGTCAGACGCAGCGCATGCGTCGACCAGCATATGCTCGGACATCAGCTTTGACCTTCCATAGGGCGAAAGCGGTGCCGGATTGGCTGTCTCGGTTACTGGCGTAACACTTGGATTGCCATAAACCGCGGCGGATGAGGAGAAAACAAAATGCTTTACGTTGCCGTTTGCTGCTGCTTGCAGCAGGGCATGTGTTTTGACCGTGTTGCTGAGATAGTAACTAAGCGGATCGACCACCGATTCCGGAACGATTATCTTGGCTGCGAAATGCAGGATCGCGTCAATCCTATGGTTTTTGACAATTCGCGATACCAGTTCGGTATCTGCGACGTCGCCAGCGAAGAAAGGGACGCCCGGCGGAACTGCCGCCCTGCTACCGGTCGACAGATCATCCAACACAATCGGAATTTCGCCACGATCAAGAAAAGCGAGAACCGTGTGGCCGCCGATGTACCCGGCGCCTCCCGTGATGAGTATCGTCACCGGGCAATTCCTTTCGATAAGTTGGTTTTCTGCGTGTCGATCGCCGTTCCGACGCTTCGCGCCAAGTCTCGGGGTGTCGTTTGACGTCTCATGTCACAGCCGTCACCGGTCGTTGTCGATCTCGAACCTGAGGTAGTCACAACGGAGTAGAATCGGTGCGATCGGGCAGGTCTCGCGGATGTGCGTGGGCCGTCTGTACCTGCCGATCGTGCTGCGAGGCCCGCGCCAACAAGGCTGGCAACTTCGCCCCCTGGCTCGACGATAAAGACAGTGGCCCGACGATATTGACTGTCGTCAAGTCGCCCCGAGGAGCCGTGTTAAAAGTCGCTGCATATTGCAGCGCTGGATGACGGCGGGACGACAAAAGGAGCTCTCGCAACCTCCAAAGCTGCCAAACACATTTGGCTGCCACGCGCGATTATCGCGCTAGCCGTTCGGCGGAGTACGCAGAATGAGAAAGAGCGAAATCTATATCTTTGGCTTTCGCGGCTTTCCGGATGTCCAAGGCGGTATCGAGACCCATGTGGAAAATCTCGCCCCGCAACTCGTCAAACTGGGGCATCGCGTGACCGCCTGCGTGCGTTCACCCTATGTCGACAAGCAATGCAAGGAGTGGAAGGGCGTACGGCTGCTTCGGCTGTGGACTGTGCGCAATGCCTATTTCGAGACGCTTCTGCATTCACTGATCTGCGCGCTGGTGGCCGGAATTCGCAGGCCTCAGGTCGTGCACATCCACGGTATCGGGCCCGCCCTCGTGGCCCCACTGCTTCGCATGCTCGGTTTGCGGGTTATCGTCACCCACCATGGCGAGGACTACAACCGTGAAAAATGGGGCTGGGCGGCACGCACTCTCCTGCGCCTCGGCGAGGCACTGGGAATGCGTTTCGCGAACCAACGTATCGCCATCAGTCGGAGTATCGAGAAGCTCATAACCAGCAAGTATGGCAAGTCTTGCGAGATTATTCCTAACGGCGTTGTCTTTACAGATCCGCCGCTCGAGAACGACAAGGTTACCGAGTTGGGTTTGGAGCCAGGCCGGTACGTAGTGACAGTGGGACGGCTTGTTCCCGAGAAGCGGCAACTGGACCTTCTGCACGCCTTTCAAGGCGCGGGACTAACTGGTTGGAAGCTGGCGATCGTCGGTCGCATCGATCATAAGAACAAATATGCGGATCTTCTCGCTTCCGAGGCGGCTCTCGCGGAAGATGTCGTGATGGCCGGCTTCCAGACCGGCGAATCTCTGCGCCAACTTTACGCTCACGCAGGACTATTTGTTTTGCCTTCGTCGCACGAGGGATTGCCCATCGCACTGCTGGAGGCGCTCAGTTACGGATTGCCCGTGCTGGTCAGTGACATACCGTCCAACCTCGAAGTCGTTGGCGATGCGGATCGCGTTTTTCCAATGGGAAACATCGCGGAATTGAGCGCGAAAATCCGTGTTTTGAGCGATTTGAGTTTGAGCGCGGCGGATCGCGAAGCAGTCAGGCTGAATTGTGCCCGTCGCTACAACTGGACAGAAATCGCGCAGAAAACGTCCGCGGCATACGAGGAACTCGTCAATTCCAAGTCGGGCGTCCCACTCCCGAGCCTGAATTCGAGCCCGCGATACAAGACATTAAACCGAACAAGATAAGGGATGAGCTCCCGAAAGCCGTCGGCCGCCCGGCACGGGGCACTTCGAGGCCTTGCCATTTTCAGAATGGAGCGCGTTGCGGATCCCGTGCCGGCGGCTCAGATCCAATGCGTTTCCCCCGGCATCCCGACTCCCACACAATCCGGACGATCTGCTCCTCCGTGAACCGGCTCGGCTCGCGGACGCGAGGCGATGCGCCGTCCTGGCCGAGAGCGATTTACCCGGGTTTGACGGCCGCTTGGCGGCCCCGCCAACCCAGCGAGAAAACCTGTCTGTGTTGCCGAAGCCGCGCTGCTATTGGCGGTGGACAGAGAATAATCGCTGCGAACCTCAGGAGTGATAATTTATCCACAATCATCAAATCGCTTCGAAAACGCCGCACGAACGCTAACACCTCAAGCAAGCTGGCACCGCTGTTGCGATGATACGCCAGGAATCGCAAGGCGCGGCGAGAAAAGCAGCGTTGCGCCTGTAGCTTGAGGTTTTGACGCAGCGATACGTCCTTGATGCGCTCGTCCGCCGTACGCGATATGAGACTGGCAACCTTCCAACCGTCCGCCAGGATCTGCGCGACGCCCAATCTGCCTGTCTCCGAATCGTCGTGAAGATTGAAGGTCGCGCATGCTTCATTGACGAAACCGACTTCACCTTCAAGGAGTAGAGGCGCCCACGCCGCGACGTCTGCCGTATGCGGCAAGTCGACTGGAAATCCGTTTCGTGAACGCAGGGCTTCTGTGCGCACCATTACACTGCACATCGCGACACTGATCTCATCCGCCAGGAATTCCAAAAGGACATCAGGGCCGTTCCGGAGCCCTGATGCAATATGTCGACTCGCGCGGGCGGGTTTGGTCTGTCCGAACGAGATCAAATGGCAATTAGTCAATGTGACGACGACTGGAACGCTCGATTGCCTACCAATAACCCCGACGCACCGTTCGATGAACCTGGGAGATATCCTGTCGTCATCGGAAACGAAGACCACGTATTCGCCTCTGGCCGCTGCCAAACAGGCGTTCCAGTTCGGAAGCAGGCCGATGTTTGTTTCTTGCCTCAATACCCGGATTCGCTTGTCGCTGAACTCCCGCAATACGTTCGCCGTATCATCCAGTGACGCATTGTCCGAGACGAGCACCTCAATGTTGTCGTAGGTTTGCGCCAAGACCGCCGGAATGCACCCTCTGAGCAAGGCAGCCCGATTGAACGTTGGAATGGCAATCGTGACGAGCGGACCGCCTGCCGATTTGATTACAGTTCCTGAAGGTGCCATCACCACTCCTACTTCAGACGGCTGTTGGAAATAACGTTTCGCTTCGGCCGGGAAGAGCGCCTGCCGGTGCGGCCAGGCTCTGATAGAGTGAGAGCAGTGCCGCTCCATGCCTCTCGAGTGAATACTCGGTCTCGGCAGTCCTTCGAGCCTCCATCCCGAATTTTATTCGCAGATCGGGATTGCTCAACAGGATCTTGATATGGCTCGACAGCTGCTGTGTATTCTTCGGTTCGAAGAGAAAGCCAGTCCGGCCGTGCTTTACGAGTTCCGGTATTCCGCCGATATCCGATGCGACGATCGGTTTCGCATGTGCCATGGCCTCCAGGATCGACAGCGGATTGTTCTCCTGCCACTCGGACGGAACGACGATCACGGATGCCCCCCGATTCTTGTCTCGAGAGCATCGCCCGTCAGGTGGCCGGTAAACTCCGCCAACGGGAAACGAGATTGCAGGTTTCCCTGCAAAGGACCCGATCCGGCGACGACAAGCCGCCATGCGGCATTATCCGCTGCATGTGCCCGCAGCAGGGTCTCAACCCCTTTTTCAGGTGAAAGACGTCCAAGATAGAGAACGAAGCCGCCGTCCTGCCTGGACGGCTCGATGCGGGACGTGTCGACCCCATTCGGGATGTAAACCACCTTGTTTTCGCCCAATCGGGGCACGACAGCGTCGCGCATAAAGCGGCTAGGGGCGATAAATCTGTCGACCCGCCGATAGCTGCCGGCCACTGCATGAAAGCGGGCCTCTGCCCACAATAGCCCGCTCTGGCCGATCGAACCGGCAGCGCAGCGTTGCGCGAGCAGCGCCTCGTA
Organism: uncultured Alphaproteobacteria bacterium; assembly: GCA_963755895.1. Classification (GTDB taxonomy): domain Bacteria; phylum Pseudomonadota; class Alphaproteobacteria; order Rhizobiales; family Xanthobacteraceae; genus Bradyrhizobium. The sequence continues at coordinate 143,985 of CAVWMD010000007.1, read as the reverse complement.
GCGGCCGTCGGAACACTTCGTGCACACTTCGCCGTTTGAGAGCCGGGTATATACCGGGCATACGATCTTGTAGTCGTGCAACGTCAGAATGATCGGAATTTTGACCCGCGAAGCCGCGTTGATGATGGAGGGCGTCAGCTGGTGGTAAATGTTATGGCAATGCAGTATGTCGGGCTTTTCATTGCGGATCAGACTGGAAATCTTGTCGACCGCTTCCCGTGAATGAATGAATGAAAGTGCCGATCGGAGCCTGCTAATCCGCGAAGGCGACCGGTAATCCTTCGATGAGACGAAATACGATCCATACTTCGATGGACGATTGCGCGGATCGCACATCGAGAATTCGACAACATCGACGTCATGCTTCGTCATCAAGTCGATTTCATCGAACATGACGGCCTCGGCGCCGCCCTTCAGATAGAAGAACTTGTTGGCAAACAGGACTTTCAGGGGCGCCTGTTTTGGCGACTTGACCTTCCACGCGGTGTCGATCAGCGTGAACCCGCGTTCTTTCCGCACTCTTGATTTTCGGCCGGACGATCCAGCTAACACGTCGCCGCCTTGATCAACAGAGGGCACGCTCATTTTCCTGATCCCGTCATAGACCCGCGGTTCTCCTCACTTCCGAACCCGCGAAAAGGCCGAGCCGCCAGCTGCCACTTTGAGTGGCGTCGGCACTGCGTTCCCTCGGAGTTCGGTGAAAACGACGAACAAGTGCCGCAAACCTATCTTGGGTCCGCCTGATGATGTTGACCGTCGTCAAGTCCCCATGGGATCTGCCGCCAGAGGACGCCGCCCGTTATTGCTACAAGTTGCGGTTCAAGGTGCGCGCGGATGTCGCCACGGGGCCTTCCGCGGTCATTCGGCCTGCGTAGGCAAAAAAGAGCGTCATGGAGGTAAAGCTATCGAGAAGGTTTTCCGAGAAAAAGTATATGCAAAGTACGACGAATAGAACTTTTGCGGCCGCGATCGTTAGTGCAGCGCGTACATGGGCGAGAAAGCACGCGAATATCACAAAATTGACCGGTCCGTACTCGACAAAAATCCGAAGGTAGTCATTGTGCGGCACCATCGCGGCGTATGTCAGCGCCGGAGTTTCGCCTGCTCCATATCCAAAAATCCACGTCCCTAAGCCGCCGCTGGCGTAAAGATCCCAAATGTTCGTCCAATGGATCAGGCGGAAGAACCCCGAGAGGTCGGTCGAACCCGTGAGCAGCACCAGATCCTGGTAAGACATTGAAACAACGGAGCGCGGATCGATCTTGAATGCGAATACCAACCCGTCGAAAGCGACGATGGCTCGATCGAACGCCCCGAATTCATAAGCGGCCACCGCGATGGCGATGACGGGTGTGATGATAGCAATGGCCGATAAAAGCGACTCCCTTCGCAGCGGAACGGTAACCCACATACAGATCGAGATCACCGTCGCCACGATGGCGCCGATTTTGTTCATGAATGCGGCGTTCAAAAGCTGCAGGAAGATGACGCGATTTCCAAAAATCGGTGCTGCGGCGAAAAGCAACGCACAGAAATGTAGGACTGCGATGTTCGCGTTGGGAAGGTACCCGAAAGGATCGTCCTGCCATTCCCAGATCCTGCTTGTACCAACCGCCATGAATGCAATCGGCAGAGCTGCCAGGACGTAGAGGCAGTACAACTCGACCGATCGCATCGGGGTTTTGATGCGACAACCGGCAGCATAGAAGATGTAGAGGGACAGGTATTTCAGCACATCCGTTATCGATGTTTGCGCGGCGTTGGCAACCACGCTCAGCAGAGTTGCCGTCACGGATACCACCAGAAACGTCGTGCTCGCCGAGCCATCACGTCCCGATCGGAGAACGGTCACCAAAGCATATCCGATGAGCGAAATCGCAACGGCGTTGCTTATTGCATAGAATGCTGGCGAGCCCGACAGATGATAAGCGAAGGTAAAAAGGCTCTGTACAACCAGCGCCCCGCACAAGACCGGGAAGAAGCGCCCGCGGCTCCGGGACGCGACTGCGTTTCCGGACTGTCGCGTCGTATCAAGCGTCAAAGATGACATCGGTTCCTGTTACTACCGTTTACCGTTAGAGAGACCACGAGGGGCAGGCCGGCTCATTGACCAAGCCGACTCAAGCCCTATTGATAATCAGGTATGACTTGGGGATGAACAAGAAGCGCTCCACGACGAACTCGCCTTCGGGAAACAGCTTCCTGAATTCATTCGCGGTCAGGATATTGACTTCGTCGAAGAAACTTTGCGTGAGGGCCGGGTCCCGGTGAATCAGTCCAAACGGCGAGAACTTTACCACGGCACGTCCGATACGCCGGGGCAGCCAATGCAAGAACGGCATGACGAAGTGCGGCTCGAGGGGAAACACCTTTGCCGGCGTTTGGATCACGTAGTTTCGGGCGACGCGCACGATTTCGCGGGCCAGCCCGAGCCGCTCACTCAGCGGGACATGCTCTATCACCGAGTTGCAGATTAACACGTCGATCTGCTTGTCACTCGCGGGAATGTGTTTGCCGTCGTAGACGCTTGCCTGGATGTTGCCTGGCGCCCCCCCGGCATTCGCGGCATCAAATTGATTGTCCAGCGCAATGTTATAGATCGTAATCTGCTTAGGCTCTATCTCCGGTTTGACATGCCGCCAATAATGAAGGGAGCCTCCGATGTCGACGACTGAACGGTTGTCGATATCCGGGAAAATGCGTTTGATCTTCCGGGCGCGCGAGATCCGAAACCGCTTCATGAATGGCGACAGAGCATAAAACCAAAGCCGCATGGGCTATCTCCTTGGGGGCATCTCGTTGGCAGTATCGCTCAGTTAGTCGCTCCGCAATGTCCGCGTAGCCGTCGAAATTGGCACGTTTCGCGGCAGGCACAGGGAGGTTGGCCGGAAGGTAATGCCGGAGGGCCGCGGTATGTTGACGAGCGTCAAGTTGCCCGCGTTGCCCGGAGCCGCTTCCCGAACTTGACGCTCGTCAATTGGGAATTCGCCAATCGGCGTTAAAGTTCATTGCTGGTTTGGAGTGGCCGTGACGCTGAACAGGTTAGAGGTTGGGAATGACCGAGGCTGCCGGGCGTTGAAGGCCGTGACCAAACACCGTTCCCGCCGCGTCCAACTCGAACGTCAGGTCGCCCAGGAGTTCATTGCGGGCGAAAGCCTCCTGGCTCTCGCCACCCAGCACGATGTCCCACGCAACCTTATCCGTCTCCGGGCGCCGAAATGTGAAGCGGGCGTTCGATAATGGGAGCCTGGGCAGTTGACCTTGTGCAGGACCGTAAGACTGCACCGCAGAACGCCACGCGTTGGCCTGAAGGCGGGTATCGGCGGAGGAATTCGTAGGATGCGAAACGTTACGAGTTCGATTGTCGCTGATGCTGGTGCTTTATGTGGCGAACACTGCGTCACTATTTGTCGCTTTCAAGGCCGCTGCGTTAACGCTGAGTCCAAGTCAGAATGTGCTTCTGCTGAGCATCCATTCGGTGACCATGTTTGCCTCACAAGTCGCAGATCTTGGGTACTCTCGACCGGCATACCGTAACCTGGCGCAAAGACCGGAACTTGCGGAACAGGCAGGATACTATTTCAAGGTAAATTTTCAGCGTTTCCTGATCATGCTGCTCTGCCTGCCTGTTGCGTATCTTTACATGCCGACAGCCGGACAGACGTTGCCGGCGATCCTCGGGATACTTCTCGTTGTCGGCTTCTCGTTGCGGTCTCCGTGGCTGGTCGCTGCCAATGCGAGCCTTTTCCGCTTGTATTCGATATCAGAGATAGTTTTCTCATTCTTGGCTGTAGCAATTTACGCTGCGATTATCTTTTTGGGATATCAACCTACGCTCGTTGCTATTTTGAGTATCCTCGTGGCCTCGAGGCTCGGCTCGGTTCTGCTCGTAAGCGAACGTCTATTTCAATATATATCGCCTTCGGTTGTGTTTCGTCTTGACCGGGATATTTTCCGTGAGTCTCTCGATTCGTTGGGCATTAGACTGGTCATGCTGGGCTCGCACTGGTCCAATGGGCTCTTCGTTGTTGTATTGTTCACGCAAGCGGAAGTCGGCATGTACCTGCAAGCTGACAAGCTCTTCTATGCAGGCGTGGGATCGTTTGCTTTTTTGTCTCAGGAACTGGTGCGATTGGCAACCGCCGGCCATTTCCAACGGGTGCGGTGGTACGTTCTAGGAGCCAGTTGCTTTGCAATATTCTCGGTCGTCTCGATTGTCTTTTCGCTCACGGCACCGTTCTTTTTGAAGCTGGTGTTTTCGGCAAGCTATGTCGGAGCGACTGAGCCGTTGCGATGGATGCTGCTCGGATTTCCGATCCTGGCTACCAACTTCACGCTAGGGAATGCCTATCTGCATCACCGCCATCACGACGGGTTTGCGCTCAGATTGTCCTCCCTTGCTGCGTTCGGAAATTTGCTGACCGTCGCCGCCGCTTATTTCATGATGCGTCCGAATGCCGCCGCGTTTGGAGTTATCGTGAGTGAGGGGGTGGTATTTCTGTTCTTGGCTTATACGCTCGGGAAGGGGGTGCGGACTGCGGGTGATAACGCCCACAAGGTGGCGAAGCGCGCGCCTCCACTCCAAGCTGACAGTGATAACGAGCACACCTATGGCGAGCAGCAGGGGGTAGGGCCGACTCCCGAATTGGTCCTGATCAAGGGCGGGCTCGCTCGGAACCGGCTGGTTAATCGCGAATTACCTCTCTGATGAGTTCCGCATCAAGCGCGAGGTGCGCAGCTTTCTGGATACGGGAAAAGGGTATGTCGGCGCGATCTGCCATCTCCAGCAGGCTATGCTTGCCGTCGGCCAGGTTCAGGAGCCACAAGAGGTCCATTTGACTGGCCCCGCCGGCCTCCTTCTGCCCTGCGATCGCCCGATATAGTCCACGCCGCCCCAGCTGGGGCTCACCTCTGCCGTCGGTTCGTGCATAGGTGCGGTTGGCGTCCAGCAGGTCAAGCAAGGTAGCCACCACCGCGTAGGATTGATCGAGCGCCTCGGGCTTCACCAAATAAGGGTTGTCTGCTGACGTGTGGTACTCGGGAAAAGTCCCGTGAACGCTGCGCATCAAACAGCCGACCGGAAGGTCAAAGGCGGGTGAACAAAATTGCCGCTCGTCATAGCCATATGGATTGAATGCGATGATTTCGTACGGATGACCGCTCTGGCGCAGGACATGTGCGACGGCAGCGTCTATGGATGCACCGCTCCGGCTCTGTTTGTAGTGGAAGCGACCTCCGTCGCCGATACACGTCAGTACCAGCCCATGTCGAATTCTATCGAGATGGCTTTCGTTGTGTGCAAGCCAGGTGATTGCACCGATCGTTGCTGGAATGAACAGGACGCGGAAACCCAATCGTCTCTGGCGCTGCGCCTGCCGCATGGCCAGCGCGAGTGCCACGGCAATTCCGGAAAGATTATCGTTCGCCAGGCTCGGATGGCAGATGTGAGCGGTAATCAGGACCTCGTCCGATGATTCGCCCGGCAGAAAAAGCTCCCCGTAGGCAAGTGACCCCGGCGAAAGATCGCTGTCGATGTCGACGACATACGAGTCGTCTTGCATCGTTCGCCAAAGATTGTCCGTCATGCAGAATCCCCAATCGTCAGCGAAGTAACCCGTACGATAGGGGATGAGTTCGGGTTGATCGGGAAGGGTGTGGACATGCCGCGCAAGTTCGGCGCGGCTCACCTCTTGGTAAATTGGCTTGCTATAGCCAACGACGTGCAGATTGTTTTCTGCGAAATCAACCAGACAACGACCGTCGAGTGCCCGGACCGTAGCGCTGCGAATGTTCCATTCCAGCGGGACGTGCCAATCGAGCACCGCGGTGCCACTTGGAACCTCTCTCACCTCCAATGGGATATGTCGAGCCAGGATCGCCAGCGTTTCGCGAACGCCGGCACCGGTAAGGCTCCGGTTGATCGGAAAAAGCTCCCGAACCAACCCATGGAGATCGATCGAAGGAACCTCCTCTGAGCTGGAAAGGCGTTTCCTGCTCGACACTAGATGCCTCGCTTCGCTGGAGAGAAACTCCGATCGGTCGGCAAGGGCGAGCCAGCGTCCTTCATGAGAACTCCTGCCGGTTAGTCCAGCCTATCAATCGCAGGGCAGCGCGCCGTCTCCTAGGCCCGAGGCTTGAGCATGGGCCGCAGGTACAGATCGGTAATTTCCGCCGTCCTGCCAATGGTGAGCGCGAATAACACCGCTTCAGCGACGTCCTCTGGTTGCAACATTCGATCTGGATCATATCGCTTGCCGGAGATTTCGTGAAGGTTGATTTGCCGTTGAGTTGCTGTGGTGCCGGGAAAGATCGTCGTCACCCTCACTCCGGCCTCATTGACCTCATCCCGCAGAGCGTTCGCGATCGAATGCACGGCTTGCTGGGTGGCTGCGTAAGAACCGCGGCCGGCGGTATTATGTGCGCGAGTAATCGATGAGTTTACAAAAATGATTTGTCCAGATGCTGCGCGCAGCAGGGGCAGCAATAGTTGCGTCAGGACGTAAGGCCCCCGAACGTTGGCCGCATATTGCGTGTCCAAGCTACTCACGGGCGACGTTTCTGTCTTTCCCAGTTTTATTATTCCCGAAGAATGAACCAAAATATCGATCCCGGAGAAATCTGCTTGTATCCTGGTGGCGAGGCTCGTGAGCTGCGCATCATCCGTCATATCGCAGGGATATACCGATGCGAGCGATCCACACTCCGTCGCAAGCTCTTCAAGAGCCGACTGGCGCCGCCCGACCAGGGCGACCCTCGCTTTGGAACGAGCGAGAATTGAGGCGGTCGCGCGGCCGATGCCGGAACTTGCGCCCGTGACCAGGGCCGTTACGTTCTCCAGGGTTCTAGGCATCAAAATCGTCAATCGCCGGATTTCCAAAGCATCTGGTCCAAAAGCGCGGCGTTCCAGTGCATTTCCCGAGGCCCGGATGGCTGAATTTCCATCTGCGATAGCTAATCCTCAATAGTCGCCTTCGGCACCGGCACGATAAATCGACCGCCCCATGACTTGATTTCGCTCATCTGAGCCTTGATCTCGTCTTTCAGGTTCCAGGGTAAAATCAGCACGAAATCCGGTTTTGCCTCAAGGATAGCTTCGGGAGGAAAGATTGGAATGCGAACCCCGGGCACATAGCGCCCCTGTTTTGACGGCGCACGATCCACCGTGAAATCAAGGAAGTCGCTCCCGATTCCGCAATAATTGAGCAGTGTCGCAGCTTTGGCGGGGGCGCCATACCCCACGACTTTCTTGCCCTGACGCTTCAGGTCGATGAGAAGGTTGAGAAGATCGCGCTTGGTTTCTTTGACCGAATCGTTCCAGGCGATGTAGGCGGCATCGCCGTCAAGGCCGTACGCCCGCTCATCCGCTAGGGGTTGCGCCAGACGAGGAGATTGCGGATGCTTGGACTGTGCATGGCAGACAAAAAACCGAATAGATCCACCATGCGTCTTGGGCAATTCCACGTCGAAGACGCGCAAGCCTGCCTTGGCGAAGATGCGCTGTCCGGCAATCAACGACAAATAGGAAAAATGCTCATGATAGATCGTATCGAATTGATGCAGCTGCATTAGCTTGAGGAGATGCTGCACCTCGAAGGTCGCGACACCCTCTGGCGCGAGCAGTATTTTTACGCCGGACACAAAGTCGTTGATGTCGGGCACGTGCGCCAGCACATTATTCGCGGTGATCAAATCGGCAGTCCAACCTTCACTGACTAATTTGTGCGCGTATCGCACACCGAAAAACTCCATGCGCGTGTCGATACCTTTTGCCCTGCCGGCCAGCGCAACGCTTTCGCATGGTTCGATGCCCAGGCACTTGATGCCCTTTGCCATCGAGTATTGCAGCAGATAGCCGTCGTTCGAAGCGATCTCGACATGGCGGGAGGCTGGGCTAAGGCCAAAGCGCGTTGTCATGTCCTCAACATAGATTCGGGCATGGTTCAACCACGAACTCGAATGCGAGGAGAAGTAGGCGTAGTCCGCGCGAAAGATATCGCCTGCTGCCAACATATCGCTGGTCTGGACCAGGCGGCAGTCGCGGCAGACCAATGCCTTCAGCGGATAGAACGGTTCGGCCTTCGCGCTATCTTCCGGATCGACATAATCATTGGCGACCGGGGAGAGGCCGAGGTCGACCAGCGTTAGCGTAAGTTCCGACCCGCAATGGCGGCAGTTGGATGCGGCCGCGAGGACTGGCAACGAATTTAGGCTCATAACTGCTCCCTGATCAATTTTGGCTGCTTGCGGCGCCGGGCAAGGCGCTTTGTGTGCTGCGATCGTCATGCAGCAACTGTTGCGGGCAACATCCTGCGCTTCACTTCGTCCTCGATCTCACGCAACGCGCGGAACGCTTGATCTCTCGGTGACATCACCGAAACCGGCAGCGGCCAATTGAGCCCCAGCCGCGGATCGTCGTAGCGGAGCCCGCTTTCGGCGTTCGGTTTGTAGAACTCTCCCATCTGGTAGCTCGTCACGGTGTCGTCGCGGAGCGCCTGAAATCCGTGCGCGAAGCGCTCCGGCACGTACAGCGCGGTCATATTGTCCTCGCTGAGTTCAACGGAGATGTGCTCGAGGTAGGTTGGGCTCTCGGGCCTGAGATCGACGATGATGTCGAGTAAGGCCCCGCGCGAGCAGCGCACCAGCTTGCTTTCGGCGGCCGGTGGATACTGGAAATGCATGCCCCGTAGCGTACCTTTCTTTGAACTCAGGGCGACGTTGGCCTGGGCGATCACAGACTTGAGCCCATGCTCGCGGAACTCTTGCTGGCAGAAGGCGCGCGCGAAGAAGCCTCGCTCGTCCGTCTTGCGGTCGAGATCGATGATGAACGCGCCTTTCAGTTTTGTTTCGGTGAACATCATGGCTTGCGTCCGGTCTAGGCCTTCGCGACAGCAAGCTTGCGATCGGGGCCGGAACTCGGCGGTCCGCCGATGTTTCAAATCGTCAGCCAGGATGCCGTCGGCAATCAGTTTCCGGATGTGGCCGATGCGCTGGTAGCGCGGTCCCTCGAATTCCTCGAGCGTCAGCTTCGATTGGAGATAGGCGCTGTAGAGCTGCTCGGCGCCGCGCCGCGCATCCCATTGCGGCCTGAAGGCGGGCAGCACGCGTGCGATCTTGTCGAAGTTGACACGGTAGGAGCGCGTGTCGGGGCTCGCATCAGCAGCATACTCGAGCCGGCAGCCCGGAACCACATCGGCGACGATCGCAGCGATATCGCTGATGCGGTAATTGTGCGCGGTCTGGCCAACATTGAATGCCTGATTGAAGACCAGGTCCATCGGTGCTTCGAGCGCGGCGATGAAAGCGCGCGAAATGTCTTCAATGTGCACGATTGGCCGCCAGGGCGATCCATCGGACTTCAAATAGATAAGACCGTTGGTAACCGCCCAGGCTACCAGATTGTTGAGCACGATATCGAAGCGGATGCGTGGCGAGACGCCATAGGCGGTTGCCGGACGCATATAAGTCGGGCAGAAGCCGTCACCGGCGAGCGGAGAGATATCGCGCTCTGATCTGACCTTGGATTCGCCATAGGCTGTGACCGGGTTGAGCGCACCGGTTTCGTCGAGCATAGCCTCGCCGGCCTGTCCGTAGTTGCTGCACGAGGAGGCCAGCAGGAACCGCTTGACACCTGCCTCTTTGGCAAGCGTGGCCAGGCGCACGCTACCGCCGTGATTGATGTCGTAGGTAAGTTGGGGGTTGAAATTTCCGAGCGGGTCGTTCGATAGAGCGCACAGATGGATGACGGCGTCGAGCCCCTTGAGGTCTTCGCGCGCGACATCGCGGATGTCCTTGTGGATGTACGGCACAGGCGCGATGCGGCCTCCCGCCTCAAAGGTGCAGCGCTCATAGAGATTGCTGTCGAGCCCGACCACCTCGTGGCCAGACCTCAGCAGCATCGGCACCATCACGGTTCCGATGTAGCCCAAATGTCCCGTTACCATTACACGCATGGTCGTTCCCCCTGTTTACTGAACCGCGATCTTCCGTCCGTGGAAGGCTTCCGCAAAGCCGTCCGGCGCGCGGCATTCCGCGCCCCGTAGCCGCGCCAGACCCATAAAGGTTTGTGCGTCGAACCAATCCTTTGAGCGTTGTGTACTGAAATGGTCGTGTAGCAACTTCGACTTGCGCTCCATCAGCGTCCTGCTGGCGGGAATGAAGACATTCGGCTGGCCAAGGTCGCCGTCCCATTTCGGGATCTCGTATTCAAGGATCGTGTGGTCGCGAAATGTGTTCCACGTCAGCATGGACACCTCGCGATGATCCTGATGCGCATCGTTGCGCGCGTGGCACAGGATCACGTCGGGCGACGCACGTCTCTTCAGCCCCTCGAACCAGGTCTTGATGTCGGCTCCATGGTACGGGAAGAAGCCGTCCTTGAACTCAGCCAATTCGATGACCGAGCGTTCCGAACCGGCGAGAAATGCCTTGGCCGACGCACGCGCCTCGTCGCCACGTGGACCGTAGGCGCTGAGTACGACCCAATGCACGTCCAGACGCACGCCACGATCAATCCAGCCAAGGATGGTTGCGCCGGCGCCGATTTCGATGTCGTCCGAATGAGCACCGATACAAAGAACGGAGAGGCGCTCGTCCGAACCCGCAAGCCTGACGGGCCTCATCCAATCTTCCTTTCGGCGCCGGCCGAGACGGTCCCGGAAGTCCTGTTGAGAAGCCAGGGCATCGTGCCTTTCTCGACGAGGTCGTCCAGTGTCTGCTTGTCCTTAAGCGTATCCATCGGGCGCCAGAAGCCTTCGTGCCGGAATGCCATGAGCTCGTCGGCTTCGATCAGTCGTTTGAATGGCTCCTCGACGAGTTCATCGCCATCGCGCATGTAGTCGAATATCTCCTTTCGGAAGATGAAGAACCCGCCATTGATCCAGAGATCGGCGTCCTGGCTGGCGCGAATCTGCTTTACTTTCCCACTGGGCTGCATATCGACCAGATGCAGACTGAACGACGGCCGCACCGCCGTGAAGCAGGCGATCTTTCCGCTCGCGCGGAAGGTTTCAATCATTTCATCCAGATTGACGTTGGAAAGGCCGTCGCTGTAGTTGGCGAGAAACATCTCCTCACCCGCGACATGTTCACGCACGGCCCACAGCCGCTGGCCGATATTGCGCCAGATGCCGGTATCGATCATCGCAATGCGCCAATCCTGCTGCGGATCGCCGAGGATCTCGACCTCGTTGCCGAAACCTGAGACGACGCAGTCGGCGTAGGTCTGCGGTTTGTAATTCAGGAAGTATTCTTTGATGACGTTCGCCTTGTAGCCAAGGCAGAGGACGAAGTCCTTGTGGCCGAACTGGCTGTAGTAGTGCATCAGGTGCCAAAGGATCGGCTTGTCGCCGACCGGAACCATCGGCTTCGGGATGTTTTCGGCTACGTCCCGGATGCGCGTGCCAAGACCGCCGCAGAACAGAACTGTTTTCATCTCAGCTATCCTTGCGTATGAGCGTGAGCCAATCTCTAGACCGGGGATTTGAAGCCGAGTTGCTATTCGTCAATAAGCACGCGGTCGGTTTCAAATATCGCCGACGCGTTTTCGGTAAACAAGCGTGGCGTCGGACCCTCGCGTTCAGAGGAGGGCGATCTGGAACGCGCGCACGGCGCCCCATAACAAGAGGGAAATCCACCCCAATGTGCAGCCGAGGGCGAACATCACCACGACAACTGCCCAATCAAGGCGTCTCCTACGGAGCTCCGTCGGAACAACGGTGTCAACACGATGCTGGTGCGCGGAGCCCGGCTCATCTGTTTGCGGCATGTGCTCATTCCTTGTCGGAGGAGAGTGCAGCATACCTGCCGTGGGGTGCGTCAATCTGAGGATTCGCAATAACGGCACGAAACTCGGAAAAAAATCGGACCGATGACCTCAATTAAATCACAACCGACCGAGCAGCGTACTAAGTGCTCGGGCGCGAGAGATTTGTGCAAATGCGCACGCCAAACGGGCAGTCGTCTGGATCAACGGGCGTTGTCCGATCGCAAGACCCGGATCACAGTTAGCAGCATGATGCGGATGTCGAGCCACGGCGACCAGGACTCAATGTACCAGAGGTCGCTCTCCACCCGTCGTTTCATCATTCCAAGTTCCGGGGTTTCCCCGCGGAAGCCGTTGACCTGGGCCCAGCCGGTGATGCCAGGTTTCATTTTATGCCGAATGGCGTAAGTGGCAATCAGCCGATCATATTCGTTGTCGTGCGCAAGCGCGTGCGGGCGTGGACCGACCAGCGACATGTCGCCGCGCAGCACATTTAGCAGTTGCGGTAACTCATCGATACTGAGCTTGCGCAACAGTGCACCGAGATGAGTTATGCGGCGGTCGTTTTTGGTGGCCTGAACGACGACCGGACCGTCGTCGAGTGTGGACATGGTTCTGAATTTGTAGATCTTAAACTTTCGTCCGTTAAAGCCGACCCGAGTTTGGAGAAAAAACGCCGGTCCCGGCAACTCCAGACGTATCGCCGCGGTGATGACAGCCAGGAACGGTGCCAGGAGAGCCAGAGACGTAACGGCCAATATTCGATCTATGGCTTGCTTCAAATTCCGCTGCATCGCATTGAGCGGTGCGCGCTGGAGCTGCACCGCCTTCGTCGGGCCCAGTTCGGACAATGGGTGGTCCAGTACTCGGCCTGTCATTGTGTCCGGGACAAGCGTGACTGGCACCGGGAGGACCCGCAGCTCGTTTTCGACTTTGCGGAGAAGGTCCGTTAAACGCCATGGAATCGCTACGATTATTTCGTCAATATCCCTGTCTCTCACGTAGCGGGTCACTTCCCGCAAGCGCGCCGTCAATGCGTCTTGGTCGGAGGCCGAATTACCGTCTGTTGGCAGCGAGAAAACGCCTACCACGGCATAGCCGTATCTTTCCAATGCAGATAACGCGTCATTGGCGGCGAGCTCGTCTGCCAATCCGACCAGAATTACCCGGGTAGACTTCAGAGCGCCGGACGAAATGACAAGGCGACAAACACGCGCAACGACGAACCGCGTCACCGCGACGGCAAAGATCCCGCTGGTCAGGAACAAGAGCATCTCGCCGCGTGAAAATGCCGCTCCCGTTTTCAGCAAGAACGCAATCGATGCAAGAAATACAAATGCCATCAGCCAGACAAGCGCGGAGCGCTCGACCTGCCATTTGAGTCGAAGCAGATTCGGCCCCCGATAGAGGTGGGCCGCATGACCAAACGCCGAATAGAGCGTGGCCACGGCGATCCCTGGACCGAGATAGTTTTGTGCTTCGCCGTTCCCGCCAAGGGCCATGTGATCGTATAGAAGACCCGTAACGACGCCTAATGCGACGATCCAGATGAGGTCGAATATCGCCACCAGTGGCGACATGACGTTGAGCGAAATCGGAGCGGCGGGCTGGCTGCGGGAATTCGAATGGGCCAGGTCAGCTATGAGGCTGGTCTCACGGACTAGAGACATTCAACACCTCTTGATCGCGAGAATGGAAATATTGCTGTTATGAGCTAGTCGCCGGCCATTTGCAGGAGGCCCGGCAAATTGAGATACCGAATTGTCTTGCGGTTTGGTAAGTCAATGAGCCCCTTGATCTTGAACTCCGCGAGGGTACGGCAGACCGTTTCGATCGATGTGCCCAAATGATCCGCGATATCCGCCCGCGGAAGCAACAGCGATAGCGCAAGGGGGCGTTTCGGGTCTTCAGGCAGATGAGTCCGGATGCGCAGAAGAAACTCCGCGATTCGGGCGACGCTGCTCTTCTGGTTCCTCGATACGACCAGCGCCAGGGTGTCGACCAGGACCTGATGGGCGCCGCAGGGCTCGTCCTCATGGCAGATGCCCGAAGCCGCGGAACGCTGCACCCAGCAATTGGTCACGGCTTCGGCCGTAATTCGCTGACAGGATGAACGGGTAGGCATGACGACGTAGCCTGGCCAAAAGAACGTCAAGACTTGCCGGTTCCCATTTTCGAGCAGTTGAACGGCCCGAACCACACCCTTTACGATTTTAATTTTCTGAGCCTGATGTTCGCCTTCCCAAAACAGAGCGCGTCCGCGCGGTACAAGCGATGGTGCCGGTTGGTGACGTGTCTCGACGACCTCGTGGCGGGACGACCTGTAAGCCACAGGCTCAGCTCCGCGAGTGCCGATTTGCGGAATACCCATTTACCCAACCCTCCGTTACGCTCTCTGGACGGTTTGATACACGAACGGTCAATAAAGCCGGCGCACTCTTTGGGGGTACCGATAGCCGTTTGGATTAGTCCTTCCCGCATGCGGTAGGGTTAACTGCGGTCAGGCTAGCTGGGCGACCATTTTGGTAGTCGTTTTCAGATCTAGGCCTCGGTGGTTGTGATGGTTTGGAAGCCACTGGAAACATCCTTCGGCGATTTGTCGTGTTCGTTATTCCATACGCACCAAGGCGGTTTGCCGCTGTCCCACTGTCTCTGCAGGACGTCGCGGTCCAGAGGTGTATCCATTTTCTGCAAGTAGCCATGATGTCGATACACCGCGAGTTGATCCAGTTGGATCAAACGCGCAAACAAGTCGTTCTCCCAACTCGCGCTGTCGCGCTCGACCACATCGAGGGAGTCCGCTTCCAGAACGAAAAACCCCCCGTTGATCACCAGTTCGCAACGGACCTCCCGTTTCGGGAAGTGAGCAGCCCGCGACCGCGCGGAAGATGGGTCGACTGCGCCAAAATTCCTGGATTCCGGAACGGCGGTGACGGTCGCCAGCGCGCCTTGTTGACGATGGAAACGAACCAGCTCGCGAATGTTTACATCGCTGAGACTTCCACCGTAGGTGAGGCAGAACGTCGTGCCGCCAGTATAGTCTTTGAGCCGCTCGCTGGTCATTGTCTTTTGGTCGGTCTCAACCAACGTAACCTTCCAAGGCTCACTTGCGCCTTGATGAAATTCGATGGCGTGGCTTTGGAGGTCAAGCGTAAAATGCCGCGGCATACAGCTCAGAAAGTAGTCCTTGATGGCCGGCGCATTGCGGCCGCAGCAAATGACAAAATCGTTCAGGCCATGGTGAGAATAGAGTCGCATGATGTGCCAGAGCATCGGTCGGCCGCCGATTTTAACCAGCGGCGTCGGAACGGCGGGATCGCGTTCGCGGAGCTGCATTCCGTAGCCGTCGGCGAGAATGAGCACTTTCATCCGGTTATCTTCTTTTGTTGCTGTTGCTTGGACCGTGACCAGGATTGCGGCTCGCTACGTTCAACTTAAGCTTAAGCGAAGCTGCCAAGTCTGAATTGATCACCGTCAATTCGGATACCGGCCCGCGCGGCATGGTAGCCCCTGAACCCTTGCTGCTCTGGCCGACGAGCTTGCGCCGCTCGCGCTCCGTTGCCGCCGGCGGCCCGGTGTCAAGTTGGTGATCTCGGAGGCCGAAGAGGGGCGTCGGGGCCACGGTCGGCAGGGACGGCATAGCCGATTCCGCGCAAGCCTTGGAAAGCGGTTCGCCGGCCCAATCGGCGCATCCGTGACTTGATAAACGTCAACTCAGGTACGACGTCAGGGGGCATCATTCCTTCATAGAAACCAACGTGCAGTTTGCCTTAAATCCGGAGTCTTTGGCCGTGCAAGATGGCGCTAGCAATTACACTCACTGGCTGACTGATATCCTGCCAATTCTATGGCGACGGCAGCGGGCGATATATGTCGCCCTTGTCATTACATCAGCCGCGGCAGTTCTCTTCTATAGTGCCGTTGGCGAACGTTACGAGTTCGTACACGTTGCTGCGGGTTGGGCAGGGGATCAAGGATCGATCGACAGGTAGTATCCTTGGAGAAGGTCCCGACCTGACAAGCCGCATCGAGTTGCTGGCGCGGATTGCAACAACCGACCAGGTCATTCGTTTGGCTGCCTCGGAAGTTGGCTTCAGCCGTCTGTTCAAGAAGGACGAGTCGAGCTTCACTCTCGCGGTGCGCGCATGGCTGGCAACCGGCCTTCAGGCACTACCTGCGCAGTTCGACTTTCTCAAGCCGCGAACCGAGGTGAACGGGGCTAAGGATAATGCCGCTAAAGATAGCGCCAATGAAACGAAGGATAGTTACCAGCAGCAAATCGCCAAGCTGCGCGATCTTATCTCCGCCAGGGCAGAAGGGCGGACCGATATCCTGCGGGTGTCATTCCGCCATCCTGATCGGACCATCGCGGCACAATTCCTCAACGAACTCGCGAACGCATTGATCGCTACGCAGGCCGATCTGGTCCAAATTCCCGGCGCCGAGGTTTTCTTTCAGCAGCAGACGAAACGACTGGAGCAGGAAGCAGAGAAAGCGGGCACGGATCTCCGGAATTTTTCAGTCGCGGCCACGATTTATTCCGTCGAGGATCAACGCAGGCTGCTTCTCCAGCGAGCCGATGCCCTTGGTACGTTGCTTGCCTCGACGCGCAGCTCGATCGAAGAACGAAGAGGCCAAAAACAGGCAATTCTGGACCAACTCGTGACCTTGCGACCCGTACACCAATCGAGGACCGTTTCCGCGATCGTAAGTGACCTTCGCGGGCGCGATTACAAACCAACCGATAACACGGTCGGGACAGTCCAAAGCGACGACGCACCGCCATTGCTTCTTATAAAGGTGTACCAGGATGCCATGGCGAATCTGCTTAAGGTCAACACTGATCTAAACGGCTCACTCAATGTCGAGAAGGCACTCACGGTCGAACTTGATAAGGTCAATGAGGAGCTGGCGTCTCTGTCGTCAAAACAGGCCGAATATGACAGGTTGAAACGCGTGCTCACGAGAGCGTCAACCGCGGCTGACCACTATGGAAGTCGGGTGATCGAGGAACAGATTAACCAGGATATTGCCAAGAAAACCCAACTATCGAGCGTTCGAGTGGTTCAGCGCGCGGAAAAATCAACTCTGCCGATGTTCCCGCAAGCGGTACACTTGGTCCTGCTCGCATTGGTGGGCGGTCTAGTATTGGGTTCGGGGGTTGCAGTGATGCTGGAATTCATGCGGGCACGCCGACCGGAGGAAGATGAGGACGAAGTGGGGCCCGCGATCGAGGAAGTCGTCAAGCGGTCGGTGCGCAACCATCTAAGGGAAATCCAGGCAGCGGAGTAATCAGTCTGTTTTTCTTCGCCGGAAAATCCGCCGTACTGGCCGTACTGACCGGCGCGGCTCTGACCGTCTATGCCGCGCCGGATGATCCAGCGATGGCAAGCCAATCAGGGGCATTGCCGGACCATGAGACGATAACTTCACCGATTGCGGATGCAATCAACCAGAATACTCGCGGTCAAAGCGAGGGATATGCTGTCGGAGTTCCCAGGAACTTCGGTTGGTGCAGCGGCTCGTACAAACCTTCCGGGAACGGCGCTCCGCCTTCCGATTTCACAGCGGTCACGGGATGGGGACAGGTCTATCCAAAAGTGGGCTCGCCGGCGTATTCGAATCCGGACGGGAACATACTGGTCCGCAATGCAAAGACCTACGTCCAGCTCCGCGCTACCCGAGAATGGATATTGGTACAAGACCAGGCCACGGACAACATCGCCGGAGCTCACTTTGTCGCCGACTTCGCTAAGGAGACAACCGAGGAGATGAGGATCAGGACGCTGCGGGACAGCAGCGTGGCCCTCAGCGTCCCCACCGCCGGGTTCAATGCTCATTTCTGGCTGATGAAACGAGGCACGTATGTGGCCGGAAGCATTGATGGCGTGTACGTGCAGATGGAGATGAGGACGGATGATCCGAACGTGAAACTTGTTGCCAATGTTGGCGCCGACTGGTGGCGGAACTCAACCGCGGGATATGTGCCCGGTTTCGCCAATAATCCGGGCGCCGGCATGAGCAACTGGATCGAACTCTCGACGGAGTGGTCGACCCTCCGCTTCTATTCCGGCAGCAGCTCACAGTTTCAGGCGTATCCGCCTCCACAACTCGCCGGTTCCACGCCCGAAACAACTCCGACCATCATCCGGCGCCGCGCAGACACCCCAGCTCCCTGCTTATCGCGGCCGTAGAACCCACGACCTTGATGTCGCTCCGGATTGGTTTCTGGCTGTGAGGTACGAGGCGGCCGGGGTCGAAAAAGATCGGCCTCCGATCTGAGCATGTGGATCGTGGCAGCTATCAAGATCCTACTGGCATTAGCGATTTAACGGATTTTGGTGGGTTAGCCAAAAGCCGATGGACCCAGTAACGCAATATTCAGCGGCAAGTTTTATTGATTTGCTTTGCTGATTTCTGGTATTGGCCTGGGTAAACCAGTCGACGAGCTCGGCTCCTGCCTGGCTCGGATACTGGCTAAATTACTCCGACGGAACTCAATTACAGCTTTGAAGATTAGCTCCGTCCGCACGCTCCCTGACGGAAACGTCAGGATTATCTAAGCCATGACGTCCGCATGGGTCGGATCATATCTCGCAAGCAAACAGGCAGACCAGGATGAACCGCGAATTTCTGAAACGACTGGCGGTACTGTTGGAGGGTTGTCGGGACGGCGATGTTACCCGATTTGACCTTCAAAACTGGGGTAAATTCGAGGGCCGGCGAGCGGGGTTTCTCTGGCTGGACCAACGCTCGTGTAACACGGCAGCGTGCGCCGTGGGTCTTGCGTGCAGCTCAGGCATTTTCGCAGAAGAGGGCTTGTCGTATAAGGTTGATGCGATCAGTATGGAACTCACTCCGTTGTTCCGCGACCTCGAAGGCTGGAGCGCAGTGAAGGCATTCTTCGATCTCGACCAGGTTCAGGCTGCCGAACTATTCGCAGGACATTCCTACGAAATGACCGAAGGCGAGGTTGCTGCCCGAGCCGTGGCGGCACGAATCCGCAAGATGATGGCACCGCTCGACGAATTTATCCAAGGACCGCGGGAGCGCT
Organism: uncultured Alphaproteobacteria bacterium; assembly: GCA_963755895.1. Classification (GTDB taxonomy): domain Bacteria; phylum Pseudomonadota; class Alphaproteobacteria; order Rhizobiales; family Xanthobacteraceae; genus Bradyrhizobium. The sequence goes on along the minus strand of CAVWMD010000007.1, from coordinate 125,170 downwards.
GAGCCAACGCAGAGTCATGCATCCGCGGTACTTTTCGCCATGACGGGCGCTTTCTGAGGGATTTTGGGTGCTGCTTCAACGCGCTCCAACCATGCCTCACGCCACCACGAATATATCGCGCGCGGGCAAAACATCCGCTTCGTGCTATAGCAAGACCCGCACCAGACATCCTCGAGCATTACGCCCGGTGTCTTCATGTATTTCATTTTGCCGGTTTTTTCATCGATGAATTTCGAGACTCTCGCTTTGACGCGGTAGGTGCCGCCGCAATAGGGGACCATTTCCCCGTCAAAAAAGAGGCCTCGATTTATCATCTGAAAATTCACGGTCGAAAGTATCTCTTCATAAGATTTTACGCGTACAAGCTCGCCAGGTTGCAAGTTGAGATCGACGATTGGCGCAACTTCGCCAGCCGGGAGACGACCGCGTTGCCGAGGGTAGGGCGTTCCGCCGCGGAGAGCTTGGAACCGATTGTATAACCAGCGGCCAGGGCGTCCGAGGGACGGATGGTAGGCCCGGGTTCCCTTGGTATACACCGTATAAACCAGGCCATTGAACATCTTGCGAAGGTTCACATTACCCGAGAGATAGTCGGCGACATATTGGTCCGGTCGCCACCAGGGAAGCAGACGCGTGTAATAAGGCAGGCGGACTGCTTGGCACTGATACGCTTCTTCACCGTCAGTCGTAATCGAGGTTGCGCGTCGAACGTCGCTTTCCAGGCAGCCGCGTACCGGAGTTGCTCCACGAGACTGCGGCGCTGGATCGGCTGCGGCCGAAACTTCGGAGACCGGTTGCAACCAAGCGTCCTTCCAGAAGATCAGGCACGCTGCCTGGCAGCCTCCGTAAGCCTGACCGTCACAGCGAAGATCGAGATGAATCCCGCCGGCAAGCCAGCGTCCGCCGGTGCCGTTGACGGTATCACATGTCTTGTGCGCGACCTTGAAGACCTTGAAGGACCGGCCACAATATTTGAGCATTTGCGGCATGAAGGGTAGGCCCTCGAGACGACCACTCTTGTCGAGCGTCGCAAGGATCTCCTGCTTGCTGCGTATTTGTACCCAATCTCCAGCGCGAAGGGCCATTTGCTAACTACCTCGTGACTTGCTTTGACGGAAATCGCTCTAGTTACTTAACGGGCAATATGAAAAATCATTCGCAGTTCAAAATTTTCAATCACGAACGTCCTTTGCCGTGTCCGAAGACATCCGTTTTTCTCGCCGACCGACCGCCATCGCCGCTGCGTCGTCAATTGCTGACGTCTTGGCGGGATTACAAACACTCTCGTTCTTCGATGATTTTTCGAGCGCGTAGACGGCTCGAGTGCATGCCCGCCTCCATCGGAATACTTAGAGGTAAAATCCGGAAACGGTTTTTGACAATCGTCAAGTTCTGCCGATACGGCTCGTATCTATTTGTCGCCGTGCCGTAGGGGCGATTTGAAAGTTCATCACGCCATCCTACCGAGGTCGATGGCGGGAAGAACCATGATCAATTTTCGGCTGAAGACAGGTGTGCCTTCCGCTCTTTCCGATTGGCTGGATTTAGCGCGCGGATTGGCTGCCATTGAAGTCTTGCTGTTTCATTCTTATCAGCTGCTTTTTCAGGAGCAGTTACCCGGCGCAGGCTACGATTCGGCGATCGTTTACGTGTATTCGACTTTGTGGGCCATCAGCGCGCATGGACCTTCCGCCGTCATCGTGTTCTTCGTCCTCAGCGGCTATCTGGTCGGCGGCCCGGCGCTGGTGCGGGCTAAAATTGGAAAACTCAGCGCAGTAGACTACCTTTCTGCGCGAGCATCGCGGCTATACGTGGTGTTAATACCTGCCCTCGTTCTTTCTTTTGTTTTCTATGCGTCCGCCAGGCACCTAAGTGGATGGCAGATGTTTGTCGACACTCACCAAAACCTTCACGACGGTGCTACACTCGTCACGGCCAGCTACGGCCCGGCAACAGCCTTGTGCAACGCGCTGTTCCTCCAGACGATCAGTTGCTCGACCTTTGCCGGCAATATGGCGTTATGGAGCTTGTCCAACGAGTTCTGGTACTACCTGCTCATTTTCGCATTTCTTTCCGTCCGCAAAACGTCCCTGTGGGCTCTTCTCGTGGTCGCGATTTTCTTTCTGTTTGTATTCGCGGAGCACTCGGACAGACTCGGATATCACACCGGACTGAAATTCGTTTTCTATTTTGTGATATGGTCGTTCGGTACTGTTGTTTACGCCGTTTCGGCACCGATCCTGCTGTGGTCGGTTTTCTTTCTTCTCGGTTTGGCCGGTACCCTCGTCGTTTCGCACGCTGGTTTGCTCGCGCCATGGGCGGCGGGCGACTTTATAGTCGGCCTGGTCACCGCAGCAGCGATCGTATGGATAGAATTTGCCAGGATCCGACTGCCGTCGTTTTTACGTTTCGGCAAGGAGACTGCCAAGTGGAGCTTCTCGCTCTACGCGATACATTATCCGATCCTCGTTTTTTTCAATGTCATCAGCGACAACCCACATGATTTCACCATGGGTTCGCTTGGACTCGACGTAGCATTCATCGTGCCGTGCTTGATGCTTGCGTTCATCTTTTACTTACTGTTCGAGAGGCATACCGACGCCGTTCGCGCGTGGGTTAAGAATATGGCGACGAGGCGTCCTTCCGAGCTGGTGCCAATTAGCTTGAACCTTTCGGCGGATCGAGCAGCCAACAAAAACACTCGATCCTAGCGAACTCGCAAATCGTTGCGGAGAGGCCCGTCAGCGCACCAAGCCCTCAACTACTAAGATAGAAAATGATAGCTGTTTCACCTCCACGGTGAATAATCGGCGCCATATACGCGGCAGGGCTGCCGCTAGATGCACGTCTACAAATCTTAGTTTGAAAATTTTTTCGCCATACTCCCTAATTAGCAACCAACCCAGCAGTTGGGGGGGCGATTCTAAATTCCCGCTGCTTTGATTCTGGTCACGGCCCGGAAGGCTGTGAGCATGCAATGTGTTGCGCGCCTTCACGACGCGCAGCCAGTGGAATTTCGCATCTGCGAGAAGGGCGTGTGGAGTTTCATATCTTCAACTTAAATCTGTAAAGGGGAGCCAAGAATGGCCACAAGTTCGTTAACTGATGTAATCAATCAAAATACCCCGGGGAACAGCCAGGGTTTCCCGCTAGGCGTCCCCACAAGCTATGATTGGTACAGCGGCAGCAACACCGTTTACGGGAATACGCCTCCGTCCAATTTCACGGCCGTCACCGGCTGGGGGCAGGTTTATCCCGAGGTGGGCGCCGCGGTCGACCCCAATGCAACCGTTCAGATAGCCGATTTCGAGACGTTCGTGCACCTTACGAATGGTACCTGGGTCCAGGTGCAAAATCAGTCGTCGGACCAGATCGCCGGGGCGCATTTTCTCGCTGATTTTTCTGCGGGCTCGAACGTTCCATGGAACGAAACAACGGGATCGGACGGTAGCGCAAGCGTGGATGCGCCGCAAAGTGGATACAATGACCATTTTTGGCCGGGGGCACGCGGAACTTACGCGGCCGGGACGGTCGATGGTGTTTTCGTTGAAGCGCAAATGAAGACCAACGATGCGAATGCGAATCTCGTTGCGAATGTAGGTGCTGATTGGTGGCTGAGCTCTAGTGCTCAATACGTCAACGGGTTTGCCAACAATCCGTCACCCGGAATGAGCGATTGGGTCAAACTGACGACCAGTTACCAGACGCTTTATTTCAGCTCGCTCAGTCCTGCGGAACTGGCGGCCGATCCTCCGCCCGGCATGTCCACCTCCTCCTCGTCGTCTACGACTCCTCCTGTGACGACGCCACCGGTGACGACGCCACCGGCAGTTCAGCCCGCGGTGACGCAGGCGACGGCATCGCCGGGAAGTGGCGTCGCGAACGTTGGTGACAAGGTCACGTTGACGCTCGCATTCAACGAAGCCGTGACAGTAACTGGAAAGCCCACGCTGACGCTCAACGATGGCGACATTGCCACCTATGTCAGCGGTTCCGGAACCGGGCAACTGGTATTCAGCACCACCGTCGCGGCGACCGACACCAGCACCGCGGCGCTTGCCATCACGGGGGTCAATGTTCCGAGCGGCGCAAGCATCAAGGACGCGAGTGGCGTTTCGGCGAACCTTGCCGGCGCTGCGACGACGTTCACCGGTCTTGCGATTGATCCGCCGCCGACAACGCCGCCCGTGACGACGCCGCCTGTGACGACGCCTCCGGCGGTCGATCCTGCAGTGACGCAGGCCACGGCTTCGCCGGGAACGGGCACCGAACAGGTCGGAGACAAGGTTGCGCTGACTCTCGCATTCAACGAAGCCGTGACAGTGGCGGGCAAGCCGACGCTGACGCTAAATGACGGCGACATCGCCACCTATGTCAGCGGTTCGGGAACCGACCAACTGGTATTCAGCAGCACCGTCGCGGCGACCGACACCAACACCGCGGCGCTTGCCATCACGGGGGTCAATGTTCCGAGCGGCGCAAGCATCAAGGACGCGAGTGGCGTTTCGGCGAACCTTGCCGGCGCAGCGACGACGTTCACCGGTCTTGCGATTGATCCGCAGACGACAACACCGCCGGTAACAACGCCGCCGGTAACAACGCCGCCTGTGACGACGCCTCCGACCACGGCTAGCGGGTCTTCGTCTTCCGGCGGGCACCATGACCACCACCATAGCTTCGCACTACTTAGCCAGTCTCTGGCAGGCGGATTCCAGGGCAATTCCGATCTCGGTCAAATCGCTACGGCCGCCTCTCACGCCTCCAGCTGGCTGAACGACGCGTTACTGAGCCGGCCTCAGCACTAACCAACCTTCGCGCCCGGGTTCCCACGCCGGCCGGTCGCCGGCGTGGGACAGTAGTTGACTGTGTTGGCGCCCCGGGCGCGTCGGCTTTTGCAGCATGCATGGAGAATAAACGTCACATCAGGCGCGTTGTCGCGCGCGAGGGGCTGAGCCAGAATGGCAATGCAGAATGAGAACGTCCAGACGGAGGACGCCGGGCTTCTTGCCCTGTGGCTGTTCCTGCGCCTTCAGGGCGTGGATGCCGCATTAGATCAGATCCGCGAACGCTGTGGGACCGCGGCGGTCGGTATTCGAGGGATGCTCCGCTGCGCGGGGCAGCTAGGGGTCGGGGCGCGTTCGCGAACGACACACTGGAAACGGCTGGTCAGCATGCGGCTGCCCGGCATAGCGTCGTTGCGCGACGGTGGATTTCTGCTTCTTGGACGGGCCGACGACAACGGGGCGCTTGTCCTGTATCCATCCGCACAGCGTCCCCAACTGATCACGCGTGCGGAATTCGAGGAGATCTGGGATGGCCGAGTGGTCTCCCCCGGTTCGCCTGGCCTTTGGCAGCGCGTTCATCATGCGCTCGCCGACACGTATGTCCGTGGGTGCAGCTTGGTCGAGCGCGTTCGTCCAAGCCTTGCTGACGCGTCTATCCGCGCGCGCAGCTTGGCGGAGTTCGCCATTCTCTGCGGCCGCGGCCTGCTTACCCCCGGGCGCGGCTTGGTCGAGCGTGTTCGTCGAGCCCTGGCCGACGCGTCTGTCCGTGCGCGCGGATCCGCGCGCGAGACCTCCGACGCCGATCGCAACGAAACGGCAGGCCAGGCGGCGCCGGCGGGATCTGCGAACGCGGACGACACTGGGCTTCCGGCCTTGGTAACATTGTTGCGCTGCCACGGCATCGCCGCCGAGCCGGTTCAGATCCGGCATCAGATGGGCACCGCGCGAATTGGCGTTGCCGACATGCTGCGCTGTGCCAAGAGTTTCGGGCTCAAGGCCCGGGTGCAGAAGACCGATTGGACGCGGCTCGCCGTCACCCCGCTGCCGGGGATCGCAGTGCTGCGGGACGGCGGGTTCCTGATTCTCGGCAAGCTTGTCGACGATAAGCTGCTGGTCCAGCGCCCGACGATAGCGCAACCGCTGACGATGACGCGGGCCGAACTCGAGGCCATTTGGGGCGGCGACCTCGTCTTGATGACGCGGCGAGGGGCGCTGACGGATCTCTCGCGGCGATTCGACATCTCCTGGTTTCTCGGCGCGGTGCATAAGTACCGTCGCCTTCTGGGCGAGGTGCTGATCGCATCGTTCTTCCTTCAGGTTTTTGGCGTCATCTCACCCCTGTTCTTTCAGGTGGTCATCGACAAGGTGCTCGTGCATCGAAGCATGAGCACGCTCGACGTTCTGGTCGCCGGCCTTGTCTCGCTGACCCTGTTCGAGGCCGTGCTCGGTACGCTGCGCACCTATGTGTTCGCGCACACCACGAACCGCATCGACGTGGAACTTGGCGCCCGGCTGTTCCACCACCTGATGGCGTTGCCGATTGCCTATTTCCAGGCGAGACGCGTCGGCGATTTGGTGGCGCGCGTGCGCGAACTTGAGAACATCCGCCAGTTCCTGACCAGCTCGGCGCTCACGCTCGGCATGGACCTCCTGTTCACGTTCGTCTTCCTGGCGGTGATGTTTTACTACTCGGTATCGCTGACGTTCGTCGTCCTGGCGTCGTTCCCGGTCTACATCGGCATCTCCGCGGGCGCGGCGCCGCTGTTCCGTCGGCGCCTCGACGAGAAGTTCAATCGCGGCGCCGAGAATCAGGCCTTCCTCGTCGAGAGCGTGACCGGTATCGAAACGCTGAAGGCAATGGCGGTCGAACCACAGATGCAGCGCCGCTGGGAGGAGCAGCTTGCCGGCTATGTGGCCGCAAGCTTCCGCGTCCTCAGCCTGAACAATACGGCGAGCCAGGCGGTCCAGACGGTCAACAAGCTGGTCGTCGCCGCGACGCTCTACTTCGGCGCCAAGCTCGTGATCGGCGGCGAGATGAGCGTCGGCGAACTCGTCGCGTTCAACATGCTGGCCGGTCGCGTAAGCGCGCCGGTGCTGCGGCTCGCCCAACTCTGGCAGGACTTCCATCAGGCCCGCCTGTCGGTGGACCGACTCGGCGACATTCTCAACACGATGCCCGAACCTGGCTTCAATCCCGGGCGCGCCGCACTGCCGGCGATCCGTGGGCAGGTCACATTCGAGCACGTGACATTCCGCTACCGCGTCGACGGTCCCGAGGTGTTGCATGACGTGTCCTTCAGCGTCCAGCCCGGTCAGGTCGTTGGCGTCGTCGGTTCCTCGGGCTCGGGAAAGAGCACCGTCGCCAAGCTCATCCAGCGCCTCTACGTGCCGGAGAGCGGGCGCGTGCTGGTCGACGGTGTCGATCTCGCCATGGTGGATCTCGCCTGGCTCCGCCGCCAGACTGGCGTCGTGCTGCAGGAGAACGTGCTTTTCAACACCACGGTCCGCGAGAATATCGCGCTCGCCGATCCGGCGACGCCGATGGAGCGCGTTATTGCCGCAGCGGAGCTCGCCGGCGCTCATGACTTCATTCTGGAGCTGCCCGAGGGCTACGATACCATCGTCGGCGAGCGGGGCAGCAGCCTCTCAGGCGGGCAGCGCCAGCGCGTGGCAATCGCCCGCGCGCTGCTTTCGGATCCGCGTATCTTGATCCTCGATGAGGCCACGAGCGCCCTCGACTATGAAAGCGAGCGAGCCATTCAGCAGAACATGAGGCGCATTGCCGCTGGCCGGACGGTTTTTGTGGTGGCCCATCGGCTCTCGACGGTGCGCCAGGCCGACCGGATCATCACGATCGAGCGAGGCCGAATCGTCGAGGACGGCAACCACGAGGATCTGATCCGCTCGAACGGGCGATATGCAAAGCTCCATTACCTGCAGGCGGGTATTCATGACGTCCGTTAGCAAGAACATCGTCGCATTTCCGAGGGCCGAGATTCGCCGCCGCGAGGCGGAAATCGCGTTCCTGCCGGCCGCACTCGAGATCACCGAGACGCCTGCGTCGCCCGTCGGGCGCGCGATCGGAGCCAGCATCGTCGCCGTCTTCTGCGTTGCATTCGCGTGGGCGTCGCTCGGCAGCGTTGATATTGTGGCAACGTCGACAGGCAAGATCGTGCCTGGCGGGCGAACCAAGCTGATCCAGCCATTCGAGACAGGCGTGGTTCGCGCCATCCACGTTCGGGACGGCCAGACCGTCAAGGCCGGCGACGTTTTGATCGAGCTCGACCCCACAATGACCGGCGCCGACGAGGAGCGCCAGAAAAGCGATCTCGCTGGCGCCCAGCTCGACGTCGCGCGCCTGCGTGCGGCACTCGCGGAGGATCCGCTGGCCGCCTTCCGTCCGCCGCAGGGCGCAAGCCCCGCACAGATCGAAATGCATCGTCAATTTCTGGTCAGCGAACGCGGTGAACAGGACGCCAAACTTTCCGAGATCGGGCGCCAGCAAAGCCAGAAGGAGGCCGAGCGGGAAACGACCTCCGCCAACGTCGCGAAGATCCAGGCAACCATTCCGGTACTGCAGGAGCGCGTCGACCTTCATAAAACGCTGCTCGACAAAGGATTGGCTTCGAAAGTCGTCTATCTCTCGGAATTGCAGGATTTGGTCGGTCTGCAGCAGGATATCCTGGTGCAACAAAGCCGGCTTCACGAGGCCGATGCGGCAATTGCCTTGCTGAAGGGTACGCGAGAAAAGATCGTCGTGGAGTATCAGCGTACCGTCTACGACGCCTTATCAAAGGCGGAGCAGAAGGCCGCCAGTCTTACGCAGGACGTGATCAAAGCCGAGCAGCGAACCAAGCTCCAGCGTTTGACCGCGCCGGTTGACGGCATCGTTCAGCAACTCGCTGTTCACACGGTCGGAGGTGTGGTGACGCCAGCTCAGACGCTCGCGGTGGTGGTTCCGACCGATACCCGTCTCGAGATCGAGGCCATGGTGTCCAATCGCGATATCGGGTTCATTCATTCCGGGCAGGCCGCGGAAATCAAGGTCGACACATTCAACTTCACCCGCTACGGGCTGCTTCATGGCGAAGTGCTAAACGTGTCGTCCGACGCCATCACCCGCGACAGGCAACCGAACGAGCAGAATGACCGGACCGCGGGCGCAGCGACGAGTACCAGCGAGCCGAAGGGTCAAGAGCTGGAATATGCCGCGCGCATCTCGCTCGACCGCACGGAAATGCAGGTGGACGAGAAGCTCGTCAAGCTTGGCCCCGGAATGGCGGTGACGGTCGAGATCAAAACAGGTTCGCGCAGAATCATCAGCTACCTGCTCTCGCCGCTGGCAAGATACAGCCAGGAGGCCCTGCGGGAGCGGTAACAGGAATTCAGTTTCAGTCGACGCGCCTTCCAAATCGCTTCACCATCATGAAGCTGACGTCGAGCCGCGCGGCGGAGCCGAAAAGGCTCTAGTTCTTTGACGAGGGCGGATTAGAGTCAGGAAATCTACTCAACACCGCCGCCTTCAAAAATTTGAAATGTGTGATCGTGGTAGCGAGTTCTTTGAGGCGACGTTGGCCGTTGGAAATCTCGGTGCCGAACAAGTCTTGATGATGAGTATCGAGGGCGTCGCGTTCCAGGTATTCGTCGGTTCCGTTGCCTATGGTAACGGCGGCGCGCGCTAGAGCATCCTCGACCCGTCGATCAAGGCCGGATCGTTCCTGCTCTGTCGCGCGCAAAGCATTTTCGATCGCTTCCAGAATGGAGTTGATACGCGACCGGTCGGTGTTGGCGTCGCGGTCGCTTGAGCGTGCCCTGAAGTTCCGATCGCCTTCGCTGGTCCGCTTTTGCGTACGAGGTCGCCAAAGAAGTTGAAACATGGATACATGTCCTAGCCAAGGTCTGTGGCGCAAGCTATCTCAAAACGGGTTAGCGACAAATACGTACGGATACCGGTCACCTTTGGCCCGTCGTCTCTAGGTCATTTTGCGAGGTCTTCAGCGGTTCCTTGCCGAACTGCGTAATTGGGGCCGACAAAATCGAGACTGAAGACACCGTGGAAATGCGTGTTTGATGAACGCAACGTCGTAGGCCGAGGTGGTAACTGGTTCCGGTAATTCCACGGGGTACCGGCTCATGGCTATTTTGCGGCAACATGCCGCACAGCGGAAAAATCCAATCTGCATCATTTGGAAGCTGGAACCCGGCTTTATGCGCCCGGTTCCCTGATCGACAAACTTTCTGGGCGAGCATCGGAGGCTAGCCAACCAAAAGTAGGCCATCCTCATCGCCTTTCTTAGCAAAGTACGCATTTGCCTATTATTGAAGGCATTTCATGCACTGAGGTTTTTCAAATTGAAAAGAGGAGGTTGCGCTATTTCTGGTAGGTATCGGCTCGGTGTTCACGCAGAATGCGACAATATCTCGCGGTTTTGGCCTTGGGTTCTTCACCGAAGGCTTGCGATTATGGCTGACATGCAACCGGCCATGTGTAACGAAAGATATATAGGAATAGTAAAAATTTAAATCTAGCCTTTATGGAACTGTCAAGGGGTAACAAGAACGAAGCGTTGGAAAACTTTGACTAAGGAATTTGGAAAATGTGGCGATTTTGGAGCAATTCGGAGAATGCATTAGAGCGGTTCTGAGGCGGCATTATGTGCATGAAACTTATGAGACCTGCCAAACGTAAGAAAGTTTATGAAAATCTTAGGAGCGGAGGTGTCGCGGAGGGTAGCTGTTACAAACATTTCAATCTGAACAATCCCCATCGAGGATGGCTGTTCTAAATATTGTTTCGTGAAGAACTGGAATTTGGTTTTCCGTCAAGTGTTCGTTCACGCAAGGGTTCATTCGCGTAGAGGCTGGAGGCTTACCGTGCCGAAGCAACAATCATTTGCGACCATACTGGTTGGAAAAAGTATTTTACTCAGAGAAGGGCTTGCCCGGATTTTGCACTCGCCAAATTTTCGTATCGTGGCCTCGGTGTCATGCGTCGACGATTTGCTGCCGAGCCAATCGCAACCGGAACGCCCTCTGTTTCTCATCGCCCATACCGGTGATGATTTTGAAGCTGCGATCGAACAAATCGAAACCATTAAGAACCGCGACCCGGCGGCGCGCATCGCGATCGTAGCCGATCGCTATCGGGTTGCCGAATTGGTTTCAGCTTTGCGGGCAGGCGCCAACGGTTACTTCGTCGACGTCATGACGTGCGATGTATTCGTCAAGTCCATAGAACTGGTGATGATGGGCGAAACGATCTACCCGCCGGCATTTCTGTCATTTGTTCTCGATTCCGGTACCAACAGCTTCGATGAGACGGCGCCGCGCGACGAGCGAGAAAAGGCGCCTCCTATCGCGACAGAAAACGCGTTCATCGCGACAGAGAGCACGATCGCACCGCAGCTTTCGCCACGGGAAAAATCAATCCTACGATGTCTGGTCGAGGGCGACTCGAACAAATGCATCGCGCGAAAGATCGATATCGCTGAAGCCACCGTAAAGGTCCACGTGAAGGCGATCCTTCGCAAGATCCGGGTCCAGAACCGGACGCAGGCAGCGGTTTGGGGGATGAAGAACGGGTCGCTGACACCGACGACGAACAACAGTCTCCTGCTGTCAGTTGCCGATGCGAACAAGCCGCTCTCAAATCCCGTCGCAAGGATCTCCGAGGTCAGGCAAATTGAGCCGCAGGTACCTTCGGGCGTGGCCAAACACGTAAAAGATCAGGTTGAGGTGCCGCAGATTGATCACCTGGCCCGCAAGGGCATAAACGGAAAGCTGGGTGGCACGGCACGGCTCGGGTCGGCAAATAGCTAACGGCATGCATTATTGTCAGCCAATGCGTCGCGCCAGCGTGGTGATCGCCGATCGCCATCCCGTGGTTTTGCAGGGCTTAATTAAGGTGCTCGAGGCGCAAGCTGACTTTGCCGTTGTTGCATGTTGCGCCGACGGTACAAGCTGCATCGAAGCCATGCGAAGACTGGCGCCCGACATCGCTATCCTCGATCTATCAATGCCGGGTCTGAACGGGTTGGAAGTTCTGGCTGTCGCCGGCTCGGAGAATCTTTCTACGCGACTGGTGTTCTTCACCGCATCCATAGAAGGCGATGAACTGGCTATGGCGGCCGTAGGCGGGGCCTTCGCCGTCATCCTGAAGGATGCGGCGCCCGACGCTCTGGTGCAGTCCTTGCGGCAAGTCGCGGATGGGCAGAGGTTGCTGCCGCAGCTCTCCTTCGATGACGTGCCTCGGCTGCAAACGAAAAGTGCTATCGGCGGGAACGCGCTGACTGTGCTCACAGACCGCGAACGGCAGATCATGCGTCTGGTCTCCGAAGGGTTATCGAACAAGGCAATTGGGCGCCGGCTCAATATTGCAGATGGCACCATCAAGCAGCACCTCCATCACATCTATCAGAAACTTGAAATTGATAACCGGACCGCGCTTGCGGCGCTCGCCATATCGCTTCCCGATCGCAGGGGCATCACCGAAGAGGATCAAGCGATCCCACCTCGCTGCGATGGAGCGTGAGCGGGCTTAAAGCAGCCGCCGCGATGCTTGTGCTGGTCGCGTCCGAGATGGCCGGCAGGAACTCGCCGAGGCCTGAGCCGTTCACCGCGACTGATTTTCCAACGAGATCCTCGATCTTGTTGATGCCGAAATCGTCCTTGGCGATGATCGCGGTAGTGCGCGGCTCGTAGACCACGAACTGCGTGAACACCAGTGGCGAGCCGGCAATGATGGCGGCCAGTGCCGGCGCGGTGCTGATCGCGCAGTTTCGAGCCCTGATAGTCGGCGCGGACGCGGGACGGCGCGAGTGATGTGGAGCATGAATTGGCCGGGCCGGCCGGCGTCGCCGCCGGTGCGTCAGTTCTGGCACAGGTGACGTATGAGCTTGCGTTCGCCGCGACAGGGGGCGAGAAGCTGGAATGACGGGATACACCTGATCGTTAGTATCCCGCCACGCGCAACTTTCCTCACGACATATTATGTTCTCGGGTGATTTGCGTTATCGCTTGGCTGTTCGATGCGCGGCGCGTTGCCCTCTGTTTTGTCGCACCACGATCCCGCAGCCCCAGTGTCTCCGAGGGGTATTCGCCGAACAGTGCACGGTAGTACTGTGAGAACCGCCCGAGTTCGACAAAGCCGTGTTGCAGGGCGATTTCGGTGACCGTGGTCTCGCCGGGCGAACTATCCTTCAGGGCGGAGTGAATCGCGCAAAGTCGCTTGTGGCGGAGAAATGTGACTGGACCGATACCGAATGCGTCGTGAAAGGCGCGGTGCAGCCCGCGCCGCGACACGCGAAAGGCAGCGCAAAGCTCTGACACATGTACGGGCTGCGTTTCAGCGGCGGCAAGATAAGCCTCGACATTGTGCGCAAGCCGCAGCGCCGCCGGCAGCGTACCAGGCTCGTCCGATGGTAACGAATGGAAGATCGTCGCGGTGATGCAATCGACGATCGTGCGCTTCCAGAAATCGGCGGATGCCTCCGTCAGTGCGTGCTGATACTGCGCGAGGCGGGAGACGATCCGCGGCAGGCGGCGTGCGGTCACCGCCGCGATGGCCGGGTCGGCGCGATAGCGGTTCTTTTCGCGCCAGGTCGCGGGATCGCTCAGCCGCGCTTCGCCGGCGAAGATGGCAGCGACATCGGCGAGATCGAAGCGCAGCGCTGCGTAGGACGAGGGGCCATGGAAGATGCCGTCGTGTTCGACCGCCGGCGGAATCACCAGCACATCTGCCGGGCGCATGTCGAACTCAAAATGAGTGACACGGTCTTCCGCCGACAGCAGCATCCCGACGATCAGCTTCTCTTCGCTTGAGGTGCGTTGGGTGCGAACGCCGAGGTTGAACGAGCCGACGCTGAGGGAAAAATCGCCGATGCCGACATGCGACAGCGTGCCGCGCAGCGTGCCACGCCGCAGCTGCATGACATCGACATGCGAGCCCTGTACCGCCTGATGCAGTCCCTCGAAGCCGTTCAGGTCGAGGCTACTGACTGAAAGCCGTCTGCCCATGCAAATGTGCTCCGACACCTCCGCGAACATAATAAGGATACAACTAGTTGACGAAAATGAGTTGTTTACGACGACGACAGATTGCCGCAGTGCAGCGTGCCGCGCATACGGCGTGCTGCACCTGCGTGGAGACCTGAGCATTCTGCAAATTTTCGTAAAAGATGACGCCTCCAAGACCAATTGATCGATCGGTGCCGGAGACGTTCTATTAAGTGTGTCGCGGCCCGACCAATATTTGGCACGAACTGCACATCACACCGGCTTGACGCTGATCTATCGTGGAAAAATCCAGGAGCCAGACAACCGCTCGTGCAAGCATCATCAGGCGGACGAGCGAGAAAAGGATGTGCACAGGTCGAAATAGGGAAGGAGGGCTGACTTGTTTCCTTCGCCGGGCAGTCCGGCGGAGTTGAAAGTGAAAGGGCTCAGCATGCGTTCGTCAAAGACGACGGTCGATCGTCAAGAGCGTGAACTATCGAAATTACCTTGCATTTTGGTTCGCGCCGTAACGCTCGGGATAGGCGCAACATCGGTTCCCGCCGACTACTGCCATTAGGCGTTGAAATGCGTGCGGGAGCACAGTCATGAAACCGACGGTGATCGGGCAGGGCGAACGGCGGGCCGATGAAGGCCAGGCCGCTGAGATGGCCTGGATCGGCAGCGGCACGTTTCGCATGGGATCGGACGATCACTATCCGGAAGAAGCGCCAGCCCATCGCGTATCCGTCGACGGATTTTGGATCGACCGCACGCCGGTGACGAACCGGCAGTTCAAGACGTTCGTAAAGGCCACCGGTCACGTCACTACCGCGCAAATGTTGCCCGACCCGATGGATTACCCGGGTGCGCTCCCGCACATGATCTACGCCGGCTCGTTGGTGTTCGCACCGCCGCGGCGCGTCGCGGACCTCAGGGATTGGAGCCAGTGGTGGACCTTCATGAAGGGCGCTGACTGGCGTCATCCCTACGGGCCGACGAGCAACATCAACGTGCTCGACAACCATCCCGTTGTGCACGTGTCCTTTGCGGATGCGCTCGCCTATGCCAAATGGGCCGGCAAGGATCTGCCGACCGAGGCGGAATGGGAATTCGCCGCGCGCGGGGGACTCGACGACGCTGAGTTCGCCTGGGGCAGTGCGTTGACGCCCGCCGGCAAGCATATGGCCAACATTTGGCAGGGCAATTTCCCGATCGAAAATATCTGTGCCGATGGTTATGAGCGCACTTCGCCGGTCACGGCATTTCCGCCGAACGGCTACGGCCTGCACGACATGATCGGCAATGTCTGGGAATGGACCTCCGACTGGTGGTCGCAGAAGCACGAAGCCGATGCCGCGAAGGCGTGCTGTATTCCACAAAACCCGCGCGGCGGTCGCGAGGGTGCCAGCTACGATCCTTGCCAGCCCGCGATAAGGATTACGCGCAAGGTGCTCAAGGGCGGCTCACATCTGTGTGCACCGAACTATTGCCGCCGTTACCGCCCGGCTGCGCGGCATGCCGAACCGGTGGACACCTCGACAAGTCATGTCGGCTTCAGGTGTGTCCTTAGAAAGGGAGTAAACGATGAGCGAGAAGAATCTGAGCCGTTTCTTAACCGCCGCAACATCCTTTTGGGTGGAACCGCGCTCGTCGCAACCACAGTCGCAACCGAGGCAGTCGCACAGACGCAGAAGGCGGCGCCGGCGCCGGGCGCGGCACCGGTAACGTCGGGCCGCAAGCCAAACATCCTCGTCATTTTCGGCGACGACATCGGTCAGACCAACGTCAGCGCCTATTCGTTCGGCCTGATGGGGTACCGCACTCCGAACATCGATCGCATTGCCAAAGAAGGCATGATGTTCACCGACTACTACGCGGAGCAGAGCTGTACGGCTGGGCGGTCGTCGTTCATTACCGGCCAATGCACCTTGCGCACCGGTCTATCGAAAGTGGGCATTCCCGGCGCGACCGTCGGTCTGCAGGCGAGAGACGCGACGATCGCCGAGGTTCTGAAGCCGCTCGGCTATGCAACCGGCCAGTTCGGCAAAAACCACCTCGGCGATCGCAACGAATATCTGCCGACGGTCCATGGCTTCGACGAATTCTTCGGCAATCTCTACCATCTCAATGCCGAGGAGGATCCGGAGAACCGCTTTTATCCGAACGATCCGGCGGTCCGGCAGGCGATCGGCCCGCGGGGCGTGCTGCGGTGCAAGGCGTCGGATCGCGACGATCCGACCGACCATCCGCGCTGGGGCAAGGTCGGCAAGCAGACCATCGAGGACACCGGCGCCCTCACCAAGAAGCGGATGGAAACGATCGACGACGAAACCTCGGCCGCCGCGATCGATTTCATGCAACGTCAGGCCCGGGCCAACACGCCGTTCTTCTGCTGGTTCAATACCACCCGGATGCACTTCCGTACCCATGTGCGGGAATCCCATCGCGGCCCGCCGGGGCTGACGGCCCGGACCGAATACGCCGACGGGATGATCGAGAACGACGCGACGATCGGAACGGTTCTCAAGGCCATCGACGATCTCGGCATCGGCAATGATACAATCGTGATCTACACCACGGACAATGGTCCTCATCAGAACTCCTGGCCGGATGCCGGGACGACGCCGTTCCGCAGCGAAAAGAACACCAACTGGGAGGGCGCGTTCCGCGTGCCCTGCATGATCCGCTGGCCGGGACGTATTCAACCCGGCGCGATCTCGAATGAGACAATCAGCGGACTCGACTGGATGCCGACCCTGCTGGCGGCCGCCGGCGAGCCGGATATCAAGAATAAACTGCTCACAGGCCACCAGGCCGGAAGCAAGACGTTCAAAGTTCATCTCGACGGCTATAACCAGCTTCCATACCTCACGGGCCAGCAGGAGCACGGCGCACGCAAGGAGTTCGTCTACTTCAACGACGATGGCGACGTTGTGGCTCTGCGCTACGAGAATTGGAAGGTCGTGTTCGAAGAGCAGCGCGTGCAAGGTACACTACGAATCTGGGCCGAGCCGTTCACCAAACTGCGCGTACCGAAAATCTTCGATCTGCGGTCGGACCCCTACGAGCGCGCAGACATTACGTCGAACACCTACTACGACTGGCTCATGTCGGACGGAGCAGGTGTGTTCATTGCGGCGCCACGAGTTGTGGGCGAGTTCCTTGCCACCTTCACGGAATTTCCACCAAGCCAGCGACCGTCCAGCTTCAGCATCGATCAGATGGTCGAAAAGATGCAGAGGAGTTTTGAGGTCACGCAATAGAATGGCAGCGCGCCGCGGAAGCCAGCCCGCCGAGCGATTTGGCCTCGACGACCGACTTCGAGTTCCGCTGCGTGATGAGGACGCCGGCCGCGGAATAATTGTCAGTCCTCATAGTGCAGAAGGAGCCGAAAATGCCCGACGACACTAAAGCCAAGGGATCCGATAAAACGAACACAGGGTCGCCAGATAACAGCGCGTTCAGCCGCCGCAACATCCTCCTCGCCGGGACATCGCTCGCGGCTGCGACCGCCATCAACACCGTTGACAGAACGCAGGTGGCGCAAGCACAGCAGCGCTCCGCGGCTCCCTCCGGCCGCAAGCCGAATATCCTCGTGATCTGGGGCGACGATATTGGCATCGCCAATATCAGCGCCTACTCAAATGGCCTGATGGGCTACGAGACCCCGAGCATCGATCGCATCGCCCGCGAGGGCCTCAAGATGCAGCATTACTACGGTGAGCAGTCCTGCACGGCGGGCCGCGCCGCGTTCCTTACCGGACAGCACGGAATTCGCACCGGCCTCACCAAAGTCGGATTCCCCGGCGCGCCGATGGGGATGAGCCAGTTGGACCCATCGGTCGGTGGTCTGCTCAAGAATCTCGGCTACGCCACGGGACAGTTCGGCAAGAACCACGTCGGCGACCGTAACGAGTCGTTGCCGACCGTGAATGGCTTCGATGAGTTCTTCGGCAATCTCTACCACCTCAACGCGGAGGAGGAACCGGAACTGCCGGACTATCCCAAGGATCCGGCCTACAAGGCCAAGTTCGGTCCGCGCGGAGTTCTGAAATGCAAGGCTACGGATCGGGACGATCCGACGGTTGATCCTCGCTTCGGCAAGATCGGCAAGCAGACCATCGAAGACACCGGCGCGCTAACCAAGAAGCGCATGGAAACGATCGACGACGAAACTTCGGCCGCGGCGATCGACTTCATGAGGCGGCAGCAATCGGCGGGTAAGCCATTCTTCTGCTGGTTTAACGGCACGCGCATGCATCTGCGAACTCACGTTCGGGCCGATCATCGCGGCCGCTATACGCACGGCGACAGCGAATATATCGACGGCATGATGGAGCACGACGATACGGTCGGCACACTGCTGAAGGCGCTCGACGACATGGGCATCGCAAACGACACTATCGTCGTCTACTCCAGCGACAACGGCCCCCACATGAATACCTGGCCGGACGGCGCCATGACCTGGTTCCGCAGCGAGAAGAATACCAACTGGGAAGGCGCCTTCCGCGTGCCCTGTCTGGTCCGCTGGCCGGCCGCCATCAAACCCGGCACGGTCAGCAACGAACTGATGAGTCACAACGACTGGATCCCGACGTTGTGCGCCATCGCGGGCGAGCCCGATATCGTCAACAAGCTCATGGCGGGCTACACCGCCAATGGCATCAACTACAAGGTCCATCTGGACGGTTACGACCAGTCACAATTCCTGCGCAATGTGAGCGGCACCGCGGCCAACAACAACGGCACCAAGAGCGCCCGCAGCAGTTTCTTCTATTCCGACGACGACGGCCTGCTCGTCGGCTTTCGCAAGGGTGACTACAAGTACGTGTTCTCCGAACAGCGCGCGCCGGGGACGATGCAGGTGTGGGCTGAACCCTTCACGACACTCCGGCTCCAGAAGATATTCAACCTGATGCAGGATCCGTTCGAGCGCGCCGACATCACCTCGAACACTTTCTGGGACTGGCAACTGAACCATGTCGGCTCGGTCTACGGTACGATGGATGAGGTGTTCCAGTTCGTTGCGACCTTCAAGGAGTTCCCGCCACGCTCATTCCCGCCGAGTTTCAATCCGGCGAACATCCTGGAAGGCATGATGGACGACATCAAGACCAAGAAGTCACTGAAGGATGGTTTGGATATGGACCGGATCCGTGGCGGGCTGAACAGGATGATCGAACAGCAACTTCAGCAACGTTGATTTTAATTTGCGCGCGCCGGTTCGTCTGTGGCGAGCCGGCGTGACTTTAATCTGCCCACGGCCGGCCATCAAGGATCGGACAACTCGACAAGGCGTTGGACGACGCAAAGGCAAAAGGCTGGACCGTCGTGGACATGAAGCAGGATTGGAAGAAGGTTTTCGCGTTCGATCCGCGGGATGTCTGAGCCGGTTGCGAGGAGTAGGACGATGAGAAAATCGCTGTTTGTTGCACTTGCCGTTTCCTGTTTTTCCGGAATTGCAGTCGCGCAAACGCCCGCAAGACCGTCTCGTGCGCAGCCGCGCCGTCGAGGCGGTGATCTGGGGCATGCCCGCCGTCAACTACGACCTGATGCTGCAGGAAATGCTGACCAAGACGCCGGGCAAGGTGAACCAGGTGATCTATTGGGGCAAGCCGCTGGACTGGAAGAACCAGACGCTGACGCCCAATCCCGACACGCTGTATTTCATGACCTTCCTCAATACCAAAGACGTTGGGCCGATCGTGATCGAGATTCCGCCGGCGGATGCGAACGGCTCGCTCAACGCCAACATCGTCAATGTCTGGCAGCAACCGCTGGAGGATGGTGGATTGCTCGGCGTCGACAAGGGCGCGGGTGTCAAATTGCTGATGCTGCCGCCCGGCTATAAAGACCAGGTGCCGGCGGGCTATGAGGCGCTGCAGCCGAATACGTGGGGCAGCTACGCGCTGATCAGGTCGAACCTGAAGAGCCACGCTGACGCGGACATTGTGAAATCGATTGCCTACGCCAAGCAGATCAAGATCTATCCACTGTCGCAGACGTCGAACCCGCCCGCAACGGTGTTTACCGACGTCAAGGACGTCCTGTTCGACTCGACCATTCGTTACGACGAGAGTTTTTTCGTGAACCTCGACCGCATGGTGCAGAGCGAGCCGTGGCTGGGTCGTGACCGCGCCATGATCGATCAGTTGCGTACGATCGGGATCGAGAAGGGCAAGCCGTTCGCTCCTGATGCCGCGATGAAACAGACTCTGAGCTGACAGCGTCGCGCGAAGCGCATGCGTGGATGGCGGCCAAATACGACGCCGCCCCGCCTGAGTTCTTCGAAGGCACCCATTGGACGTTTCCCACGCACCCGGAAATGCTCAAGGGAGCAAGCGAGAATTTTGAGGGAGCAAACGACTATCCGGTGGATTGGCGCGGGATCACCTATCACTATGCTTATATCGGCATCAAGCGGCTGGGCGCCGGCCAGTTCTACCTCATCAACATCAAGGACAAGGACGGCGCCGATTACGACGGCGCAAAGACCTATCGTCTCCATGTTCCTGCCGGCGTGCCGATCGAGCAGTACTGGTCGTTGACCGCGTACGACCGGGACACCCATGCTCTGATCAAGAACGTCGATCGTGCCAGCCGGGCCTCGAACAGTCCCGAAGTGAAGAACAATGCCGACGGCTCGGTCGACCTCTATCTCGGCTCGAAAGCGCCTGCCGGTCAGGAGTCGAACTGGATACCGACCGATCCCGCCCGCAAGTTCGAGCTGATGTTCCGTCTCTACGGACCGAAGAAGGAGTTCTTCGACAAGGTCTGGAAGCTGCCGGACGTAGAAAAAGTCTCGGGCGCAGTAAACCGAACCTGTCAATCGGGAGCGCAGCATGACCACCGATGACAAATCCTGACCGCAGAAATATCCTGCTCGCGGGAACGACGCTTGCGATGGCTTCGGTGCTGGCCGGCGCCACGCCGTCGGCCGCGACCGCCGAAACGTCGTCGCTCAATCCGCAGCCCTTGCCGCCGTCGCCGGATTGGGCTCGCGCGCTGCCGTCAGGCCCGGACGCACGCGTGAAGATCACCGAGGAATACGCGAGGCATGTCGCGCGCGACGCCTATTTCTGGGCGTGGCCGATGGTGAACATGTACAATCGCCGGCTTGCATTTCATGCAAGTGAAGGAGACCGTGCGACAGGGGCCGCTGATGGAGGCGCCTGCCAATCGCCTTGTCGATGCTCACCGACTACGTCGATCCGGAGGAGCGTGCGGTCGCATGCCCCAATCAGGACGTCGTCTATGGCATCGGCGCGCTCGCGCTCGACATTTCGCCGGTCGTGATCCAGGTGCCCGATTTCGGCGATCGCTTCTGGGTCTACCAGGTCGTCGATCTGCGCACCGACAGCTTTGTTCAGCTCGGCAAGATGTACGGCACGACGCCGGGCTTTTATCTGCTGGTCGGCCCGGACTGGAACGGCGAGGTGCCGAAGGGCATCACCCGGGTCTTCCGCTCCTCGACCAACACCGGCTTCGTCGCGCCGCGTGTCGCCCAGGACGACACGCCGGAAGACAAGCGCGCGATCCAGTCCGTCTTGCCCGGCATCATGATGTATCCGCTCGCCGAATACGACGGCACGATGAAAACAACGGACTGGGCCAACCTGCCGAAAGTGCCTGCCGCCCCCGGCCACCGAGGAGGAAACGCAATGGGTGGTGCCGGAGAAGTTCGTCGACGAGCTTACCGCTGGTTTTCGCCGACGCGCCGCCGCTGCCCGGCGAAGAAGCGCGCTACGCGCAGGTGATCGCGGTGCTGGCCGCGGCCAAAAGACAATCCGGCGATGAAGCAGGCGATGATCGAAGGCGCCAGGGAGGCCGATGAAAAGCTGGTGAAGCCGCTGTTCCAGTTCCGCAACTACGGCCAGCAACTTGCCCCACAACTGGAGCACGATCTCGAACGAGTCCGCGTTCGGCACCGATTATTTCACGCGGACGGCGGTGGCCAAGTCGAACATCCTGGTCAATTCGCCAAACGAGACGAAATATTTCTATCAGGACCTCGATGCCTCGGGGGCACGGCTCAACAACGCCAACCGTTACACCGTGACGTTCGCGAAGGACGGTACGCCGCCCGTGAATGGCTTCTGGTCGCTCTCGATCTACAACGAGCACCATTTCTTTGTCGCCAACCCGATCAACCGCTTCTCGGTCGGCACCAAGAACAAGGATCTCAAACCCGCCGCCGATGGCTCGCTCACGATCTATGTGCAGACCGAGGCGCCTACGGACGCCGTGCAGCGCGCCAACTGGCTGCCAGCCCCGAAAGGCGATTTCTCGCTCTACGTCCGTGCGTACTGGCCGAAAGCGTCGGTCATGGACGGCTCCTGGACGCCGCCGGCGGTGCAACGTGTCGGTTAGGAGAGGTATCATGTCCGGCTACGACATCTTCGCCTGGATCGTTCTGATCATCCTGATCGCGAGCGCCATCGGCGTGTTCTGCATCGCCGGCTGGCTGCCCGGGCACATCGCGAAATCGCCGCAATCATCCATGGGCGCAGGCGGTGACGGTCGCCGGCTGGATCACGCTGTTGTTCGGTTTTGCATTGTGGCCGCTCGCCTTCATCTGGGCCTATGTCGACGTGCCCTCTCCGCGCAAGTCGGGAGACGCGTGATGGCCGTCGCGATCATCAACACCTATCTGGTGCTGCTGTTCCTGCTGGTGCATTTCAGGGTCGTGCGCTTCAACCTGTTCTGGAAGGTCTCGCCATTCCTCGTGTTGCTGCTGACGCTGTTCGGCCTCTTGATCCCGATGGGGTGGGGCGCGCCGCAGGGCACGGCGCTGGTCGTGCGCAATGCCGTGTCGATCGTGCCTGATGTCGCCGGCGAAGTGACCGAGGTACCCGTCGCCGCCAACGTGCCGCTGAAGGCTGGCGACGTGCTGTTCAAGATCGACCCGACGCCCTATGCCGCGCAGGTCAAGGCGATCGAGGCGCAGCTCAAGCTGTCCAGCACCCGCCTCGCGCAGATGACGCAATTGTTCGAGCGCGATTCCGGCCGCGGCTTCGATGTCGAGCAGCGGCAGTCCGAGGTCGACCAGCTCTCCGGCCAGCTCGAGGGCGCGCAGTGGAATCTCGACAAGACCATCGTGCGCGCGCCGGCCGACGGCTATGTCACCAACCTCGCGCTGCGCAAGGGCGCGCGGGTCGCCAACCTGCCGCTGTCGCCGGTGATGGCCTTCATCGACACGTCCGAGCACCATCATCGGCGTCGAGATCAACCAGATCGACGCGCGCTACATCGCGCCTGGCCAGGAAGTCGAGGTCACCTTCAAGTTCATGCCGGGGCATGTCTATAGCGGCAAAGTCGAGAGCGTGTTGCAGGCGATCGCCACCGGACAGACGCAGACCTCGGGTACGGCGGTCACGCCCAGGGCGATCGAGGCCGTGCCTTTCGTGGTACGGGTGCGGCTCGATGACGCGGAGGTGGCGCGCAATCTGCCGGCCGGTGCCACCGGAACTGCGGCAATCTACACCGGGCATCTGAAGCCGACGCATGTAGTCCGGCGCGTGATCCTGCGCCAGATAGCGATCATTAATTATGTGAATCCGTTTTGAGGGAGCAGGGCGACCGAAAAAATGGACTAGAATAGACGCGAAGCGGCGGGTCGAAGGTGAGCAAGGCGTGAAGCGGGAACTGAAACAGGCCGGCGATAGGCCGGCCGGGGACAAGACGAAGGCAGCCGCACAACGGTGTCAGCCATCGGCGACGCCGATGCCACGCAAATATTGAGAAAGGCAGCGATATCGGGTGCTTGATGGAGCAAGCCTCGCCCACGAGACGGCGTTCATTCCGGATCGGCTTTCGAACGTCGATCATCACGGTGTTCATCGCCGTCGTGCTGCTGGTCGGCCTGACGCTGGTCTATCTCAGCTTCGAGCGGGTGTCGCAGATCACGCGTACCGCGGCCTCCAGCTTCATCGAGAAGGTGGTGCAGCTCAGCGCCGACCATATCGACGCGCAGTTCAGGAATGTGCGCGAACTCGCTCGAGATCCTCGCGGGCATCCCATCGATCCAGGAAGCCGAGATCGAGGACAACTCCAGGCTCTACGGCGTGATGGCCTCGATGCTGCGCAATAATCCACAGCTCTTCAATCTCTATGTCGGATATGAGGACGGCTCCTTCCTGGAAATGGACGTGATCGATCGCGCCAAGCCGGGCTTTCGCGCGAGCCTGCATGTCGGTGAAGATGCGGCGTTCCGGCTGGTCGTGATCTCCCACACCGGAAATGCAGCGCCGGTCACGCGCTATTTGTCGGAGCATCTGATCGAGGTGGCAGAGGTCTCGGGCCCCACCGCTTACGATCCGCGCCGGCGGCAATGGTATATCGACGCCTTCAAGGACAACAAAACGCTGCTCACCGGCCCCTACATCTTCTACGCCAGCGCCGAGCCCGGCTACACCCTGCGCATGCCGCTGAAGGAGGGGCGCCGCGGCGTCGTCGCCGGCGACCTCCTGCTCAACCGGCTCGAGGACGTGCTCGCCCGGCAGCGGCTTGGAAAGAGCGGCCAGACCTTTCTGTTCGACGATGCCGATCGCATCGTCGGCCATCCCGAGATGGGCCGGCTGATGGACGAAATGCCTGAGCGCGGCGACGATCTGCCGAAGATCGGCACGATCAAGCTGCAGGGGCTCTCGTCGGCCATCCGGTCCTGGCGACAAGGCGGCGGCGCCCAGCAGTTTTTCGAAGACGCCGGCCGGACCTATGTTGCGGCCTTCCACCGCATCGAGACCGCCGGCAGCGCCGACATCCGCGTTGCGGTGATTGCGCCGCTCGACGAATTCTTCTCGAGCATCATTGCCGAACGACGGAAGCTGTTCGCAACCGCGATCGTCTTTGTCCTCGCGATGCTACCGCTCGCGTTCGGGCTCGGGTCGATTCTCGCGGGGTCACTGCGCGAACTGGCCCGACAAACCGACGCGATTCAGCATTTCGAGCTCGCCGATCAGCCACGGCTGAGGTCGACGATCAGCGAGATCGACGAATTGGGACGTTCGGTGTTCACGACGCGAACTGTCGTCCGCAATTTTGCCAGCTTCATTCCAAGGCCGATCGTCCGGCAATTGATCGAATCCGGCACGGCGCTGAAGCTCGGCGGCACGCGCCGCGAGATCACCGTGCTCTTCACCGATGTCGCGAACTTCACTGCCAAGACCGAGAAGGCCGATCCCTCGGAGGTGATGATCTTCACCTCTCGCTATTTCGCGGCGCTGTCGGAGGCGATCATGAAACATCACGGTACGGTCGACAAGTTTATTGGCGACGCTGTGATGGCGCTCTGGAATGCGCCGGCCGAAGACCCGGATCACGTCATTCATGCCTGCCAGGCAGTGCTCGAATGCCTGCGAAAGAATGAGGAACTGAACCGGCTGTTTGAGCGGGAGAACTGGCCGCCATATGCGACGAGGTTCGGTGTTCACGTCGGCGACGCGGTGGTCGGCAATATTGGCTCCGCCGACCGCATGAACTACACCGCGCTCGGCGCCACGATCAATCTCGCTGCCCGTCTCGAGGGACTGAACAAGAATTACGGCACGCAGGTGCTGGTCAGCGCCGCCGTGCAGGAGCGCGTCGGAGGGCGTTTCGCCTGCCGCAGCGTCGACGACATCAAGCCCAAGGGATTCGCGGAAGCGGTGCGGATTTTTGAATTGCGTGGCGAGCAGCAAGGAGCTTCCGAGCTTGTTTTCTGCCAGCGCTGGGAAGTCGTCTACGCCGCGATCCGGCAGGACTCGCCGGCCGCGGCGCTGGTTTGGATCATGGATTTTCTGGCGCAGTACCCCGGCGACGGCGTCGCGCAATACCATGCCGATCGACTTCGCGCGGAGTTGCAGGAGCCACGTCTTGTGTCTGCCGGAGTGATGCAATGACGCGCGTGCTCCGCCCTCTGGACCGGCGTCAGGTGCTGGCCGGCGGGATCGCTGTAGGCATCGGCTTTGCCGCGCCGGCGATCGCGCAGGCGCGGACGCGAGTCCGGCTAGGGTATCTCCATGTCATCGCTGTCGACGGCCAGATATTTACCGGCCTCGACCGCGGCTCCTTCGACAAGCAGGGCATCGATTTCGACCTGGTCGAGCGCAATACCGGGCCCGAGGTGTTCGAGGCCATGGCGGGCGGGGAGGTGGACGTGCTGTCGGCCGGCGGGGTGCTCTCGAACTATCTTGCGCTTGGCGCCGGCCGCGCGTTCTTGATCAACGATATCGAGATCGCGACTGCGCAACTTTGGGTGCGTCCGGACCGCGGGGTCAAATCCTTCGCCGACCTCCGCGGCAAGCGCGTCGCGACGACGAGCCGGACCACGGCGCATATCTTTCTCGACCGCGCCTTGCGCGCCAATGGCCTAGCATTACAGTTGTCGTTTTTTGAAGTGGGCACGTTGGGCGGCGGCCTGGTGAGCTCTGCGCCAGAGTGACCATGCGATGATGTGTGCGGGTCGGATCCGCTTTCGGGCGAGCCTGATGGCGATGCGGCGGACTTCCTGGATTGACCAACGGATCAACGACGGATTGGCGATATTTTGAGTTTTGCCGTGGTTCGGCGTTTCGTTTTTTTGGGTGGCGGCGAATTGGCGCGATGGCGGATCACCGCCATCATGGCGAAGGCGAGCATCACCAGGGAAACGTGGCGATGCCAGCCATGCCAGGATCTGCTCTCGTTGTGATCGAGCCCGAATTCGTTTTTCGCGGTCTCAAAGCTGTCCTCGATCGCCCACCGATGGCCTTCGACCGCCACCAGCGTTTCGATGGATGTTCCCGCTGGACACCAGGTGGTGAAGAAGGCGAGATCGCCATCGGCGATATGACGACGGATCAGCAGACCTCGTGTCCAAAGACCATGATTTGCGCTGTAAAATTCTTCGACCTCGAGATCGGCCAATTCGAGATAGCACCAATCGTGCAGCCGCGGTCCTTTGGTTCCGGCCCCTGCCGACTGGCGTTTCCAATCGGACGCGCGCCGCGTCCGAGCGATGTCCGCGGCCGTGCCGGCGACCGATCGCCGCTTTCCCCAGGATCGGAATACATGAGCGCTGCTGACCCCGAGCACGTAGCCTTTGCCTGCCCGGCGTAATTGCTGTTCGATATCGCCAACACCGTAGACAGTATCACCGGCAACCCACTTGAATGGGACAGACGCGGCTATGGCGCGTGCGATCATGCTCGTCGCAAGCTTTGGCTTGGTCGCAAAGCCGACACCGGGAGGCACATAAGCGGCTTCCAGACGATCTGGATCGTCGGTCCATTCCTTCGGAAGATACAGCGCGCGATCGATGAACGCATGACCGTGGCGCGACACGTAGGCGGCGAAGACGCCGATCTGGCAGTTCGTGATCTTGCCGGCGGAACCAGTGTATTGCCGCGCCACCCCGCACGACGCCTTGCCCTGCTTGAGAAAGCCGGTCTCGTCGATCACCAGCACCGCATCGTCATCCGCCAAATGCTCGACGACATAATCGCGGACGATATCGCGCAAACCATCAGCATCCCAATCCCTGCGACCCAGGATCGCCTGTTGCCGCCAAGGACCAGGATCGCCAGCTGCCTCCGCACGCATCCAACCGGTCTTGCGTTGCTCATCTCCGAGCAGGCTTTCCAGAAACAAGCCTGCATTCCTCGCAACACGATCTTGATTGAACAACGGACGTATCCGCTGCTTGATCTCCCGAAGCGACGCCGCCCACAACGCAAGCGTCTCTTCAATCGACGCTGTCTGCGCCCACGATCTTCGAATCATGGTTGCCCATGGATTCAGAAATCTCCATAAAAGGCAACTGTAGTGCTAGGCCTTGCCGACGTTCAGGTGGTCGACAGCAGCATGCCGCAAGCTGTGGACGCTTTCATTGCCGGGGAGGTGCCTGCCGTCGCATTGTGGGTGCCGTTTAACCTCAGCGTTCGCGACAAGCTGCCGGATGCGATCAAGCTGGTGGACGCGTCCGCTTTCTATCCTCAGTCGGCTGTGGTCGGCGGCTGGGCGGCGCGGCGGGAGTATTCTGCCGCCAATCGGGAGGTATTGCAGCGCATTATCCGCGGCTGGGCGGAGGCCAATGACTACATGGTGCGCAATCCCAAGGCCGCGGCCGAGGCGCTGCAGCAGCACTACCAGCGGGCAACGATCGCCGACGTCGACGAGGCGCTGAAGGCGCAAAAGATGTTTTCTTCACGCGAATGGAGGAGGCTCTATTCCGACGGGACGGTCGTCAAATGGCTCCAGCAGGTCAGCGACTTCTTCATGACCGAAGCCGGCGTGACCACGGCGACGCCGGCCAGGGACTATTTCGATTCTAGTTTGTACCTGGCAACCGTGAATTAGCAGCCGGGGGACTTTCTGGAATTCGGGGAAGCATCCCTGGCGAGCAATTCGCGAGCGGAATATGGCTTGGTATTCGCTCGCAGCCTGCGCGTCCCCGAATTGACTTCAGTCGGATTCATTGGCTGGCGCGGTTCAATTGAGGCTCATCCTTTTTTGCTTATTCTGCTTTCATCATTCTCGCGTGCTGCTCACGTCCCGCAATGCCGACAGGCCATACGATCGACTGTACTCGCGGCGGTATGATGCAGGTAAAGCGGGCAGCGAACCGGGTGCAAACACCAGGTAGCTATCGCTATTCTGACACTCGCTCACAGCGTGGACTATTTTGTCGTTGCTGTGAGGCTCCTGAAATCCACGTCCGATGCCGCGGCGAGATACGTGAAGGCCGACCACACTGCGACGGCCTGGTCGAGCTGCTTCTGATCGATCTTGTCGAGCGTGTCGTCGGCGGTGTGATGGGTGTCGAAATAATCGAGGCCGTCCTGGCGTAGTGATGCCACCGGTACGCCGGCTTTCTGCAATCCATTGATATCGTCGCCACCAAAGAGCGCCGGCCTGCGATCGATGTTAGCACCGAGCGGCGCAATGACATGCTCGAGTGTGCGGCCGAAATCACTGCCGGCGGCGCCGGGCGGAAGCTGCACGGAATAGACATTCCGGGCCCCGAAATCCGCCTCGGCGGCCACCACAATCTTGCCGGCTTCTCCTTCGTGGGCTTGGGCATAGGCGGCGCCGCTGAAATCCATCTCCTCGGCGCCGAACAGGACGACACGGATGGTGCGACTGGGGTGCTGCGGCAGGCCGGCGATCAGCCGGGCGGCGTCGAAGGCGATCGCAATTCCGGCGCCGTCGTCGGTGGCGCCCGTGCCGAGGTCCCAGGAATCGAGATGTCCACCGATCAGAACGATCTCGTCCGAACGCCCTGTACCCTTGACGTCGCCGACGACATTCCAGGACGGCGCGTTCTCTTGAACCGTCGGTGTGAGCAGAAGCCGGATCCTTACCGGACCAAGTGCGGCCAACCGCTCGAGCTGCTCAGCGTCAGGAATGGCCAGCGCGGCCGCCGGAATCCGCGGCGCGCCTTCCTCGTAATTGAGGGCACCGGTGTGGGGCAGGCGGTGGCTGTCGGTGCCAAGCGAGCGCAGAAGATAAGCGACGGCGCCGCGTTTTGCTGCCTCGGAGGGACCGCGACGCCGGATCCGGTTAGCGGCGCCATAGCCGCTGCCGTCCTGCGCCCGTACCATGCGCTGGGTCACGACCGCGATTTTGCCGTTGAGCGAACCCGGAGCAGCCGCCAGCAGATCGTCGTACGTCCTGAATAGCGCGATCTCGGCCTCGATGCCGTTGGCATCCGTAGCGACGGAGCCGCCCAGTGCGGTAACGGCCAAATGCTGCGGCACCGGACTGATGATCTCCGCGCTTTCGGCGCCACGGATCCACGCGGGCAAGGTAAATGGCTCGGAATGTACGTTCTCGAAGCCCGCTGCTTTCAGCCTCGCCTCGGCCCATGCGACCGCCCGCCGATGGGCTTCGGTGCCGGCCAGACGCTGCCCGATCTCGGTCGTCAGCGATGCCACGAAATCGAAGGCTGCGGGATCGCCAAGCGCCTTCTGTCCGAGGCTCGATGCGGTAACGGCCAACGATTCCGAAGGCGGCGTGTCGGTGGCTCCACTCGTCGCTCCGGCGCTTGCCGCAAGGGCTGCCGCCACGACGAGAACGCGCAAGATACTGCCCATCCGAATTGCTCCTTCGCCAGTTTTGTAATGTCCAGATAAGCAGGTTTGGCCGAACACTGGAATGCCTGCGAAGTCGTCGAAGCGTTATCGCGGGATTATCTTCCGGATCGGAGAACAACAAATACGGAAACCGAAGGAGAGGGGCGTCGGGCCGGGTTCGCGCTTCGGGTGGAAGTAGCTGTTTGAAATGACGGTGATAATTCAATTTCGCGATATTGACTTGCAAATTGCAAGTTATGATGTAGCGTTAGAGGAAATTGAAACGACCACCAGCGTCGTGGCGTCAAACCATGGAGGCAAGTCGTGTCCGAGGATGCATTGATCAGCCGCGAACAGCGCGGCAATATTTCCGTACTCACCATGGTCTATCGGCCCTACAACCTGCTTGGGCCCAAGCTCATCAACGCCATCGTCGAGGCTATCGAACAGGCGCAGAAGGGCGGGAGCCGCGCCATCGTCCTGCGCAGCGGCTTGCGGCACTTTTCGGCCGGCGCCGATCTCGATATTTTCGACAAGCGCGTGGAGCAGGGCAGCGGCGACACCAGTAATGAAAGCCGCCGGCTGAACGGCGTCGAGTTTCTCCGCTTCATGGAATTGCTGCCCATCCCACTGATCGCCAGCGTCCACGGCGTTTGCCTCGGCGGCGGCCTCGAACTGGCGCTGTCGTGCGACTACATCATCGCGGCGTCGTCGGCCAAGATCGGTTCGGTCGAGGCGACGCTCGGGCTGCATCCGCTGTTGGGCGGCATCCAGCGCCAAGTCCAGCGCATTGGCGCCTTGCGCGCCAAGGAAATGTCAATGCTGGCGCGCCGCTATGACGCGCCGACGTTGGAGAAGTGGGGCCTGATCAATCTTACCGTTCCCGAAGAGGCGCTGGAAAAGGCGACCATGGCGATTGCCGAGGAATTCGCGCAGGGGCCGACGCTCGCCCACGCGGCGACCAAGGAGCTCGCCCATATCGCCGTCAACGACGGTGTGGCAGCCGCCGACGAGGCGATGGCCAGGGTTCAGGCGCCGATATGGGCGTCGGAAGATTTGAAAGCAGGCCTTGCTTCGTTCCGGAAGAACGGACCCGGCCTTGCCAAATTCGCGGGGCGCTGATCATGAGCGGACCTCTTGCCGGAATTCGTGTCGTCGATTTCTCACGCGTGCTCGCGGGTCCGCTGTGCGCGCGGACATTGCAGGATTTGGGTGCCGAGGTCATCAAGGTCGAACCGCCAAGCCCCGACGTGTCGCGCTTTGCGTTTCCGTCGACCGATGGCATGTCAGGTTATTATGCGCAGCAGAACGCCGGCAAGCGCAACGTCAGCATAAATCTGAACGTTCCGGGGGCGTACGATCTGGCGCTGAAGCTGTGCGACACCGCCGATGTCGTCGTCGAGAATTTTCGTGCCGGGACGCTCGGTTTCTTCGGCCTCGACTACGCGACGTTGTCGAAGCGCAATCCGCGGCTGATCTACGCCTCGATCACGGGCTACGGCCAGGGTGGCCCGTGGCGCAGCCGGATGGCATATGCGCCGACGGTGCAGGCCGAGGCCGGTTTTACCGAAAACAGCGTTCGCCACTACGGTGAGGCCTTGAAGGAGCCACGCACGGACAGCCTGTCGCATGCCGATGTCTATGCCGGATTGCAGGCCGTGATCGCGATCCTCGCGGCGCTGAACAGCCGCCAGAACACCGGCCAGGGTCAGTATGTCGACGTCGCCATGGCGGCGACCTTGCTCGCGGTCAACGAACGCGCCCATGTCGATCTGTCGGATGACGATATCGGGGCCGAGCCCGCGGTGCTCGGCGCCACCGATTGCTCGTTCTTCACGGGGCCACAGGGCGAGCATTTCACCGTCGCCACCAGCATTGTCGGCAGCCGGACGTTTCCATCCTGGCTGCGGGCGATGCGCCGGGTCGATCTGATGGATGATCCGCGGTTTTCGAGCGCCGCGGCGCGGCGGCTGAATTTTGGGGTGTTGCACCAGATCATCCAGTCCTGGATGCTGACCTTTCCCGACATGGCGACGCTGGATGCCCAGTTCGACGAGGCCAAGATCGCAATGGGCGAAATCCGCTCGATCAAGCAACTGACCAAGTCGGAGTGGAGCGATTACTGGGGCGCGGTTCAGCTGGTTCCGGATCGCAGCGGCGGTGAATACAAACTGCCGGGGCGCCCCTGGCATTTCTCCAGGGACGAACTGACGCCGATCGGTACGCCGGCGTTTCAGGGCGAGCACAACAGGGAGGTGTTTCGCGAACTCGGTGTCAGCGAGCAGCAATTGCAGCAGCTCTTTGAGGCGGGTGCGCTGGTCGCACATCGACGCGCGCTGGAGCCTGAGGCGGCGGTCAAACCGGCCGGCGCTTCGGGGCAGGCGGCCTGACGGTGGTCAGGCGGCCTGATCGCGTTGCTCTTGACGGCGAGGCGGTCGTCTGATCGAGAAGGTAGACAGCGGGCATTGGGCCTGCTGCTATCGAGCATCGGGAATTGCTCGATGGCAAACGGATTGCGAGACGGTACGTGAAGCGTTCGCGTTCTTTCAACAAGGAATGCTCCATCGCCCGCGCCATGGACGTGGTCGGGGATCGCTGGTCGATCCTGCTGCTCCGGGAAGCCTATTATGGCACCAGGCGGTTCGACGAATTTCAATACTATCTTGGCGTCGCGTCGAACATTCTCAGCGCGCGGCTGAAGAAATTCGTCGACCTCGGCATCATGACAAGGGCGCCGTTGCCGGAGCATGGTGGTCGCTATGAATATGTTTTGACCAAAAAGGGCCGCGATTTTTTCCCGACCTATCTGATGCTCAAGAAATGGGGCGACGACTGGCTGGCCGAGCCGGAAGGCCCTCAGATCGTCTTCAGGGATCGCGCCAGCGGGCGGCAAATTGAATACCCGCCCCTTAATAATTCCCATGGCAGGCCTTTGGAGCTGGAAGACATCGAAGTCATTCCGGGCTCGGGTGCGGTACCCTTCAATCGCAAGCGATTTGGTGGACAGTTCGCGCACGACGCAGCGATCAGGCCGAAGCGCACTAATCGGGCTCTGCGCAAACCCACGGGTGAAAATAAAAAGGTAAAGGGCTAAGCAGCGTCCGCATCCCTTTCGCAGCAATTCCTGGGCGGCGTTAGAACCTGGCGGCCGCCTCGGCGAGACGGCGATGGGCGCTTTCCCGTGCCGCCCGGATCGGCTCCGCTGGCCCGGTTGTCGGTCCGATCGGCACGAAACGCACGTTGCTTACTCCAACGAAGCGCAGCACCTCACGCAGATAGGGCGTCGCCATGTCGATGCGGCCGCGGTTCATACCGGTCACAAAGTCGCTGCCGCTGGCCAGGATGACGATCGTCGGCCTGTCCTTGAGCAACGGCAAGTATCCCTGCGTAGAATCGAACCGGAACGTAAGCCCGGGCTGGACGATCAGGTCGATCCATTGTTTCAGTCGGTAGGGAATGCTGAAATTCCACATTGGTGTTGAAATCAGCACACGATCGCCGAGCGCGAACCGTATCGCGATGCGCTCGGCAGCCGCGAAGGCATCGCGCTGCGCGTCGGTGAAGGGCTGTCCGCCGGTGCGGGCGTATTTGGCCTCCAGTAAGGAGCCTTCGAATTCCGGCAGATGATCCCGCCACAGGTCCATCACGTCGATGTCCCAGTCCGGCCGCGCCTTGCGGAATCCGTCCAGAAAAACCCGCGCGCCAGCCGACGACTCGGCGTCCGCCCGCGGCGAGCAGTTCAGGTGAAACAGCTTGGGCACGGCCGAACTCTTTTCATCCGAGCGCCTTGAGCACTGCATCGGCGTTGGTCACGACGCAGACGTTCTGCATCGCGAAATTGACGGAGGCGTTGTGCCAGTCCGCGTTCACCGTCGAACAGCAGTCCTCCGGGGTGATCATGAAGAAGCCCTTGTCCGCGCCGGTGCGGGCGGTGTGTTCGACCGACATATTGGTCCAGGCACCGGTGTTGATGATCATGTCGCGGCCCGTTGCCTTGAGTATGGTCTCCAGCCGGGTGCCTTCCCAGGCGCTCATGCGCATCTTCTCGACGACAAAGTCGCCGGCGCGCGGCTCGAGTCCTGCAACCGGGGCTGCCCCCCAGGTCCCGCGCACCATCGCCTTGCTGTCGACCAACCCCTCGAACAGGGGGGCGTTGAGCGTAACGCCGGGCGCGCCTGGCTCGACGATGAACCAGACATGGATGACGACAACGCCGCGCGCCCGCGCGACCTCTGCCAGCCGACGGACGTTGTCGATCACGCGCTGCTGGCGCGCATGGGCGGGAGCGCCGGAATCCGCGAACGCTCCTCCGTCCATCACCACGTCGTTCTGCAAATCCTGGATGATCATCGCGCAGCGCTGCGGATCAATCTGCATGTCGCCTGCGGCCAGCACCGGCGACGTCGGCGCAGGCGAGGGCGAAACCGCGGGACCAGTCGAACGCCGGCCGCTCATATAGGGTTCGTTGCGCGGTCCGACCTTGGTCGGGATGGCGTAGACCGAATGCGTCGCGGTCAAATAGAGCGTACGGAAATCGGGGCCGCCCCATGCGAGATTGGCGACCATTTCCGGGACACGGACCTTGCCGAGCAGTTCGCCCGCCGGTGAATAGACCCAGACGCCGCCGGGCGCCGTCACCCAGATATTACCACGCTGGTCGCACTTCATACCGTCGGGCAGGCCCGCCTCGAGTTCGGACCGAACGCCGCTGACGAGCGTGCGCTGATTGGAAAGGGAGCCATCGGCTTCGACGTCGAAAGCGCGGATTACGGCCTGCACGGTATCGTTGACGTAAAGCCTGCGTTCGTCGGGCGAAAAGCACAGGCCGTTCGGCTGGTCGAACAGATCCCGATCGACCACCAGTTTCGGCATGCCGCCGCCGGCCGGAATGCGATAGACGCCCTGGAAGCCGAGCTGGCGTGGACGCTCGACGCCATAGACCGGCATTCGACCGTACCACGGGTCGGAAAAATAGATGGCGCCGCTCGAATGCACGCAGACGTCATTCGGACTGTTGAGTTCCTGTCCCTCGTAATGCGAAGCGATGATTTCGCGCCGTCCATCAGGGCGCTCGCGGATCAATGACGAGGTCGCGTGCTCGCAGACGATGAGGTTCAGCTCCGCGTCATACGTCATGCCGTTGCATTTGTTCGAGGGTCGCTTGACGTCGACGACGCCGCGCCGTGCATCCCACCGCCGGCGCACATCGCCGGGCATATCCGAGAACAGAAGATAGTGATCGACCGGATGCCAGATCGGTCCCTCGGTGAATTCGAAGCCCGTGCCGACCTGGCCGACCGGCGCATAGGGATCGATCAGGGCTTCGAATTCCGGGCGCAATGTTGCATGCGTCATCGGTCTGTCCTTTCAGGCTCAGGCCGGAAACCAGTTGCGTTGCGGCAGGGATTGAACGACGGGGCCGGGCACCTGGTCGTGCAGCCGGCCCACCACCGCGCCGCCCTCGATCTTGGCCGGCCGGTCGTGGACCGGCAGCAGATAACGCGAGCCGCTTAGCAGCTTTTTGATGGACGCCTTTTCCGCGCGCTTGCTGGTTCCGTGGTTGCCGGTGGTGCGCGGTTCGGCGTCGTGGATCTCATTGAACGGAGTGACAATCTGGTCGTTGAAGTCGTAGATCACGTCGCCGCAGATCGTGGCGATGCCGTCGGCGGTATGAACGTGGATGTTCATCGAACCCTCGGTATGGGCGTTGGCAGCGTCGCAATAGACACCGGGCATCAATTCGACCGGACCAGTGATCTCGAGGTCAAGGAAACGCAGTGCGCTCTTGGTGTGCAGGCGATCGATCAGGTGCTTGATGTCGGGCGCCGGATATTGCGGGTGCATCAGCCCGGACACCGAGTATTCCAGTTCCTTGCGATTGACCACGACCGTCGTGTTCATCGGGAACAGATCGTCCTTGCCGGCGTGGTCGATATGCAGATGGGTGTGGCAGACGAAACGTACATCGCCCATCCGCACGCCGTGGCGCGCGAGCTGGTTCTCGATCATGTTCTCGTGGAATTGCAGGCCGCGCATGCCCAGCGTCTCCATGATCTGATTGGAGCGGTAGCCGGTATCGACCAACACCGGATAAGGGCCGCCGAGAATAAGGAAACCAAGCGTCAGCACGCGGCGGGTGCGGCCGCAATTGTGCCCGAGCACCAGGAAGCTCGATTCCAGCTCGATATCGCCATAGTCCAGGATCTTGATCTCCAACGGCATCTGGTCCCTCCCAATTGTTGTTGCTTGTGTCTGCGCCGGCCGCTCGTCTACGGCTCCAGCCGATAGACCCGTGTCGCGGTCGTGTTGAAAATCGCCTCGCGCTGGCCGGGCTGAAGCCGTTCCGCGGCAGCGCGGAAGGCTCCGACCAGGTCGCGATAGCTGGTCCAGAGTTTCTCGATCGGAAAGTTCGATCCGAACAGGCAGCGCCCGGCGCCGAAGATCGCAACCGTGTCGGTTACGATTTCGGCGATATGCGCGGGATCGTTGCGGTGAATGAAGGTGCCGAGGCCGGAAAGCTTCGACACGACATTCGGGCAAGCTGCGAGCCGCACCATTCCGGCGCGCCAGGCGGACCGGCCCTCGGGCGAAAGGTCCTCCAGCATGCCGGCGTGCTGCAGGATAAAGGTCACGTCCGGGCAGGCTTCGGCGAGGCCCGCGGCATCCGTCATCTGTGGCGCGAACACTTGCAGATCGAAGCTCCAGCCATAGTCGGCGAGCCGTCCGATGTTGCGGCGGATGACGGGATCGCTGCAGAGGTCGGGACGCGCCGCGAAGCGGTACAGTGGGTTTTCGTGCCAGTGCAGTTGCATGCGCGCGCCGCGCACCAGCGGGTAACGCGCCAGACGATCGAACCGCGGGCGCACGTCGTCGACGCTGAAGTCGGCATAGGCGACGATGGCATGCGGCCAGCCGTTCTCGTTCGCGGTCTGCTGTACCCAGGCCGCTTCGTCCTCGAAGCCGCTGTTGGCCCAGTTGGTCTGCACGTAGACCGAGCGGGCCACGTCTGAACCTGCGAGATCGTCGCGATATTCGCCGATCGGATAGTCGCGCCGGATCGGCTCATACGGGCCGAAGATGCGCGGCTGCATCGGCCCGCTCAGCCAGGGCAGGTCATCGCGGCGCCAGATATGATGATGCCCGTCGACGATAGACGTCATGCCGCTGTCCTGCTTCCGAGATTTAAAAGATGAGAAACGATCGCAATGCTCGATCCGCCGTCGACCAGATCATCGACGAAACGCCGGATCGCGATCAGCGCTTCGGTCTGCGGTTTGAAGCCGACGCCGGTTGCCAGCGGTGTCAGCCAGCTAAGGCGCCAGGCCCGGCGCGACAATTTCGCGACGGCATCGCGCAAGGCGGAAGGGTCGCCGCGCTCCAGCCCGTCGGACACCACGATCACGGCGGCGCCGCGCGCGTAGCTGCCGAACCGCGGCACCGCCAGGAAAGCCTGCAGCGCGTCGCCGATGCGGGTGCCGCCATCCCAATCGCTGACCAGATGCGCGGCAGCGAACAGCGCCTGCTCGCGACGCTTCAGCCGCAGCGCGCGCGTCACGCGGGTCAGTCGTGTGCCGAAGGTGAACACCTCGACATTGGGAGCCGCCTGTGACAGGGCATGCGCGAGCCTCATATTATCTTCGGTGCGCCCTTTCATCGAACCGGAAACGTCGACCAGAAGCAGGACTTTGCGGGGCCGGGCTCGTCGCTTCAGGCGTCCCAATCGCAGCACCTCGCCGTCGTTGCGCACACTGTCGCGCAAGGTACGGCGAAGATCGGCCCATGGGCCGCGCCGGGCGCGCATGCGTCGATGGCCTCGCCGTCGCGGCAGGCGCGCGGGCGCCTCGCGGGAGAGGCGACGCAATGCGTCGCTGGTTGTGTTCGGCGCGAACCGGCGTTCGACCAGCGCTTCCGCGCGCGCGGCGGCAAGACCCGACTCGTTGGCCTCGTCGGCCAACAGGGCTTCGTCTTCGCCGCGTCCTTCCTCCTGCAGCCGAACGACCTCGTCGTCCTCGGCTCCCGGCTGGTCGATCTCTTCGCTGCCGACGAAATGGATGTCGAACAGCCGGTTGTAGGTCGCGCGCCGCTCGGGCGGCGGGGCAAGGGTTGCCAACCCCGCGCGGCGGATTTCTTCCAGGCCGCGCGGTCCCAATAGTTCGATCGCCGCTAGAAACGCGGTTGTTTGTTCCGGCGCGACTGCGAAATCGTTGGCCCGTAACAGAGCGGCAAAGGAGACGAAAACGCGGGCCGCGCGCGGCAATTGCAATTCGTCGTTCACGCGGTAGCCTCCGCAAGCAGGGCATCCAGCCGGCCGGAGATGAAGGTGAGATCTTCCTCGTCCTTGAGGGCCACCCCGATCGACCGCTTGAACGCATCGGGCCAGCGGGCGCCGACCCTGTGCAGCAGCGTGGCGGCTTCCGCCCAGTCCACCGCTTCGGCGATGCCGGGCGCCTTGCTCAGCGGTTCCCGTCTTAGCTTGCCGACGGCGGCGACGACAGCACGCGCGGTCTTTTCGGCGACGCTCGATGCCCGCATCATCACGATGCGCGCCTCGCGCTCGGCGGTCGGATAATCGATCCAGTGATAGACGCAGCGGCGGCGCAGCGCTTCGTGCAGGTCGCGGGTGCGGTTCGACGTCAGCACGACGACGGGGCGTTCCGCCGCGCGCACTGTGCCGCGCTCGGGGATGGATATCTGGAAGTCGGACAGGAATTCGAGCAAAAACGCCTCGAACTCCTGGTCGGCGCGATCGATTTCATCGATCAGCAGCACGGTGGAATCCGGTGCGCGCAAGGTTGCGAGCATGGGACGTTCGATCAAATAGGCCTCGCCGTAAATATCGATGCTGTCTTCGCCCGCCTGCCGGATCGCCAGCATCTGGCGCGGATAATTCCACTCGTAGAGCGCGGCAGCCGCGTCGATGCCTTCATAGCATTGCAGGCGGATCAAGCGGCGGCCGAGCACGGCGGCGATCGCCTTGGCGGCTTCGGTCTTGCCGACTCCCGGCGCGCCTTCCAGAAGCAGCGGCTTGCCCAGCGCAAGCCCGAGATAGGCCGCGGTTGCGACGCCTTCGTCCGCAAGGTAATAGGCCGCTCGCAGCGCTTTCTCCAGCGCCTCCGGACTGTCGATTTCAACGATGCTGCTGCGGACCGGCATGCCCTCGACCTCAGCGCCGGGTCTGCGGCCGCGCGCCGCCCTGAGCCTTGATCGCCCGCAGCACCTTTTCCGGCGTGATCGGTAGTTCGTCCATCCGCACCCCGACGGCGTTGAAGATCGCATTGGCCACCGCCGGCAGCACCGGATTGGCGCACATTTCCCCAGGCCCCTTGGCGCCGAACGGTCCGTCCGCCGCCGGACGTTCCAGCACCGCGATATCGTGCGGGCAGATGTCTCCGGGGCCGGGCATCACATATTCGACGAAGTCACGCGGCCCATGGACCGGATCCGGATAATAGGGCTCGGGCGTCTCGTAAAGCGCGTGGCTGATCCCCATCCAGGCGCCGCCGACCAGTTGTTGTTCGACCAGCCGCGGATTTAGCGCGCGCCCCAACTCATAGGCGCTGTCCATCCGCACCATCGCGACTTCGCCGGTCTCGTCGTCGACGTCGACCTCTGCGACCATGCAGGCATGCGCGTAGCAGGTCGCTGGCGACATTTCGCCGGTCTCCGGATCGACCGCGGAAAGCGGCACCAGAAATATGCCGCGTCCCGAGATCGTCTTGCCCTGCTTGAACTGCGCGGCGATGGCGACGTCCTTGGTCGAGATTGACCGGTGCGGCGCGCCCTTGACGTGAATGTTGCCGCGGCCGTCGGTTTCAAGGTCGGCGGCATTGACTTCGAGTTCCTCGGCCGCGGCCTCCATCATGACGCCGCGTGCCTCTTTCGCCGCAGCCATCACAGCATTGCCGACGCGATGCGTGCCGCGCGAGGCGAACGAGCCCATGCAGTGCGGCCCGGTATCGGAATCCGCGGTGTCGACATAGACATCTTCGACCGGCACGCCGAGCGTCTCCGCGCAGATCTGCCGCGTCACCGACTTCATGCCCTGGCCGAGATCGATCGAGGAAAGCGATACGGTGAATTTGCCGCTGGGATTGGAGTGAACCAGCGCCTGGCTGGGGTCGCCACCGAGGTTCATGCCGATGGGATAATTGATCGAAGCCATGCCGCGTCCGCGATGTCTGGTCATGATCAGCGCCTCCTGTTGCCGAAGACGGAAGAAAAGCGTGTGGCGCCATGCGACGGCGCGGCCGGCCGCGGAGGAGGGGGCGGCGCCGGCGGCAGGGCAGGCGGCTCGTGGGTCGATGCAGCCGGCGCCCGATCGTAACTCGTGCGCTGCTGTGAAGCCGCCGCGCGCTGGGTGCCTGGCTCGCGCGGGGTCAGCGGTATCGCCGCCCGGATGCCGCCGCCACCTTCGCGCGACGACATTCGTTTGAATTCCTCGCGCAATGGCCACTTGGCCTTCTCGGCCGCGACCTGCACGCATTCGATCAGGGCGGTGTTCTTGGCCTCGCGCCGGTGCGCCTTCATGTCGCCGTCGCGATAGGCGTTGAGGATGCGAAACTCCATCGGGTCCATGCCGACGATATGCGCGAGCTTGTCCATCTGGCATTCGATTGCAAAGTCCATCGCCGTGACCCCGAAACCGCGCATCGCGGTCGCCGGCGTGCGGTTGGTGAACACGCAATAGATGTCGCCATAGACGTTGGGGATCGCATAGGGCCCGGGCAGGTGCGCGGCGCATTTGACCACGGCATAACTGGAAAGCCGCGTATAGGCGCCGCTGTCGAAATAAGCGCGAACCTTTCGCGCGACGATGCGGCCGTCGCGCGTGACCCCGTCCTTGATATAGATGCGTTCGGCACCGCGCGGCGGACCATATTGCATTTCCTCCTCACGGCCGAACACATAGCGCACCGGCCGGCCGGTCAACATCGCGCCGAGGATGGAGAGGGGTTCGGTGAGTGTATCGACCTTGCCGCCAAATCCGCCGCCGACGGTTCCGCCGATGAAGTGGAAGGTGTTGGAGGGAACGTCGAGGATCTTGGCGCAGGTGTCGAGCGAGAAGAACAGCGCTTGCGTCGAGGTATAGACGACATAGCGTCCGTTGGTATCGGGGGCTGCGATCGAACCGTTGGTTTCGGTCGGCGCATGCTCGATCGGCGACATCTGATAGCGTTGATCGAGCACGTGATCCGCCTCGGCGAGCGCGCGATCGGCGTCCCCGAAGCGCAGCTTCTGATGATCGTAGATGTCGTGATAGGTAAATGTGTTCTTGGGGTAGGTCTCGTTGACCACGGGGGCGCCGGGTTTCAGCGCTTCCTCGACGTCGAACACGGTAGGTAGCGGTTCGTAGTCGACCCTTATTTTGGCGATGGCTTCATGGGCTTCGCGCGGACTGTCGGCGACCACCGCGACGATCGGCTCGCCCTTGTAGCGCACCTTGTCGACCGCCAGCGTCGGCTCGTCGTCCTTGCCGAAGTTGATCAGGCTGAGCAGGGTGTTGAGATTGCGCGGAACGTCGGTGCCGCGGATGATGCGCCGCACGCCGGGTGAACGTTCCGCTTCCGTCGTGTCGATGCGGCGCAGGCGGGCGTGGGCATGGGCGCTGCGCAGCACCTTGAGATGCAGCATGCCCTGCAGCTTGTGGTCGTCGAAATAGGTGGAGGTTCCCGTGACATGGCCCAGCATGTCCTGGCGTTGCGTTCCCTTGCCGACTTCCTTGAGGTTGTCGTCGCGCTCGTCGGCGAAGATGTCCTTGCGTAGTTCCAGCATGACGGTCTCCTTCAGGCGCGCGCCCGCCCGCCGGCAGCGGCGGCGAGCACGGCATTGATGATCGGCTCATAGCCGGTGCAGCGGCAGATATTGCCGGAGATCGCTTCGATCACTTCGGCCCGGCTCGGCGTCGGATTGCGATCCAGCAGCGCTTTCGCCGCCATCAGCATGCCCGGCGTGCAATAGCCGCACTGGGCTGCAAAGTTCTCCATGAAGGCGCGTTGCAACGGATGCAGTTCGGGGCCGTCCTTCAATCCGTCGAGCGTCTCGACGGCGCGTCCGGCCACCGTCTCGGCGAGCGTCAGGCAGGACAGATGCAGTTCGCCGTCGATCAGCACCGAGCAGGCGCCGCAACCACCCTGGCCGCAGCCGAATTTGGGCGTCATGTCGCCGATTATTTCACGCAGCGCGACCAACAGGTTGACGCCGCCGTCCACGAACACGGCGACCTCACGGCCATTATGATGAAATTGCAGGGCGGTCTTGGGCATAATGATCCTGTTGCTACCTGTTCTTGCCTATTCCTGACCGGACAGCAGGCGACGCAGATGAACGCCGGCGATCTCCCGGCGATACCAGGCGCTCGCAAGCGCATTATCGGTGGGCGAGGCGCCCTCGGCGATCGCAGCCGCGGCGGCGCCGATCGCCGAGCTATCGAGCGCGCGCCCCTCCAGCGCGCGCTCGGCGGCGCGTGCGCGGATTTGCGTCGCCGCCATCGAGCCCAGCGCAATGCGCGCCCCCGAAATGCGTCCGCTGCTGACCGGCAAATGCGCCGCCAGCGTGATCACCGAGCCGCCCTTGGGCTTGATGCGCGCGACCTTTCGATAGCGGAACGCCTCGGCGCTTGCCGGCCGCTGGCAGGAGATCGCAAGCACGATCGCGCCGTTCTGCCGGTCGCGCGATTGCAGGAATTCCTCGATCGGTACGTCGCGGGTGCCGAGGCCGCCTTGCATGGAGATGGTGGCATCGAGCGCCAGCAGCGCGACGGTGAAGTCACCATAGGGACTGGGCGCGAACAGATTGCCGCCCACGGTTCCCATATTGCGCACCGCGGGGCCGCCGATCGAGCGGGCGGGGGCGTGGAGAAAGCCGAGGTCGCGTTCCGCCAGAATGCGGGCGAAGGTAACACCCGCGCCGATCGTGACGCGCAGGTTCGTCACCTCGATTCGCGCCAGCGCCTGATCGGTCGCGCGCACAACGGTCGAGACCGAGATATCGCCTTCGTTGAGCGCGCGCATCACAAGGGTGCCGCCGCCGAGATAACGCGCGGTCCGGTCGGACGACAGGGCCGCCGCAGCTTCTCCTGAAGTCGCGAATGTCTTGACGGTGACGGTCATGATCTCGGCTCCGTTGTCATGCGGCGGCCTTCAAATGCTGTCGGATGGCCTCGAACCCGGCCTGGTAGATCTGTTCCGCAACCATTCGGGTGAGGCCGTCGGCATCTGCGGGGTGCGTCGTGAACCTGGATTCCCATTGCCAGAAGGTACGGTCACCGTCGGTGACCGGAAGCAGCCGGACATGGGCGACATAGTTGAACATTGGAATCGGCGTATCGAGCAGGCAATAGCTGAACGATTGCTCGAGATCGGACAGCGCCAGCAACTGCTCGCGCAGTTCCGAGCCGTCCTTCAGCTTGAAGCGGCGGACGCAGCCGATCTTGTCCGGCGCCTGCGCCCGCTCGATGGCGCTGGTCGCGACCTCGGGATGCCAGCGGTCGTGGCCGTTGAAGTCGCGCAACAGGTTCCAGACCATGTCGGTCGGTGCGTTCAGGACCGTGCTTTTGACGATATGCGGCACGCTAGCCTCCGAAAGCGCGCTTGAGGGCGTCGAAGCCGCCCTGAAACACGCCGCCGCCGATATTGCTGATGAGTTCGCTTTCCCGCTCGGGAGCACAGTCGAATTCCGCGGTCCATTCCAGGAACGTCTGGTCGCCGTCGGTCACCGGCGTCAACCGCAGGGTAGCGACGTAGTTCTCGACCCCCATCGGGGATTCGAGGATGGAGTAGGTGCAGAACATGTCATAGTCGGAGAGCCCGAGCAGTTTCTCGCGAATGCGATCCCCGTTGCGCAGCCGAAAATCCCGCACGCACCCGATCTTGTCGGCGGGCTCGCCGCCCTCGATGCGGCTTTCCGCGATCGCGGGATGCCAGTTGGGCAGACCGTTGAAGTCGCGCACGCGTGCCCAGACGCGGTCGTTGCGGCCATTGACGACGGTGGAGACGTAGACCCTTGCCATGGCGCCAACTCAATCCTTCTTGCGCGGCGCGCGCTCGGGGCGCGGTTCGCCGGAGCCCTCCGGCGCCGCCGGCCTGGCATCGCTGCCACTCTTTCGCGCCGATTCCTTGATGCCCTGCATGTCGCGGGCCTCGCGGATCAGGCCAGGCATTTTCGCGAGGCTGCCGCCCTCGACACCGATATCGGCGAGAAGGGAATCGATCAGCGGGGCCTGCACGCGGTAGCGCAGCGCCGAGTCGATCACCTCGTCGGTAGCGCTGCGGCCGCCATTGCCGCCGCCGCCATGGCCGTTGAGGCCGTCCACCTGAAGGATGCGGATGCCCTCGATCTTCTCCATCGGCTTGACGCTCTCGCGGACAATGCCCTCGATGCGATCGAGCAGCTTGCGGCGGAACAGCGAATAGCGCGCCTGATCGGTCAGTACGTTCTCGGCTTCGTTCAGCAGCTTTTGCGCTTCGGCTTCGACCGCGGCGCGCACGCGTTCGACCTCGGCGCCAATACGGGTCTCCTCGGCCTTTTTCTCCGCGATCAACACGTCAATGGTCTTGCGCCGCTTGGCGATCTCGCTTTCGCGCGCGGTCACCGCGCGTTCCGCTGCCTCGATCGCGAGCAGCCCGGCGTCTTCCGCCGCCGCCTTGGCCGCCGATTCCTCCAGCGACTTCTGATAAAGCGCGATGGCCTTCTCCATCAGCGCCGTTTCGACGTCCTTTTCGCGATTGACTTCCAGCTTGCGCAGATCGCGTTCGCGGCCGACCCGCGCCTCGTCGAGGCCTCGGTCGGACGCGATGCGCGCCCGCTCGACCTCCTCGCGGGAAGCGATCTCGGCTTCCTGCAGCGACTGGACGCGTGCCACCTCGAGTTGCTCGATCGCGCGCCGGCGTTCGAGCCTTGCGGCCTCCAGCGCCTGCTCCCGCGAAATATCGCTCGCCTCGACTTCCTTGCGCGCATTGATCTCGGCCTGCTT
This sequence comes from uncultured Alphaproteobacteria bacterium, assembly GCA_963755895.1. Lineage (GTDB taxonomy): Bacteria > Pseudomonadota > Alphaproteobacteria > Rhizobiales > Xanthobacteraceae > Bradyrhizobium. The sequence goes on along the minus strand of CAVWMD010000007.1, from coordinate 80,390 downwards.
GACCTGGCGGTCGGCATCGATGCGCTCGGACCGCTTGGCCGAGAGCGCTATCACGCGCTCCTCGTCGGCGAGTTCGACCGATTTCTTCTGGTCGATGTTGAGTACCTCGCGGGTCTTCGCCGACGCGATGCGTTCGGTCTCGAGTGCCAGTTCGACATCGATCCGGCGCCGCTCGATCGCGTCGCGACGCTTGAGTTCGGCGGCCTCGATCGCCTCGGTGCGGGCGATCTCGAGACCCTTGGTTTCCCGTTCGGCGCGGATACGCTCCGCGGCAATCGCCTTCTCCTGGGAGATGCGTGCCCCTTCGATCGCTTCTCGCGAGGCGATGTCGGCCTCTTCGATGGTACGGTTGCGCGCGATTTCAAGCGCGCGGACGCGTTCTTCCTGGCCGATGCGCGAGCCCTCCGTCGCCTCGCGCGCGGCGATGCCGGCGACTTCCAGCGCCTGGTTGCGTTCGATCTCGAGCTTGCGCGTGGCTTGCTCGGCGCCGATGCGCTCGGCTGCGAGGGTCCGCTCGCGTGCGATCTTGGCGCCTTCAACCGCCTTGTGCGCCTCGATCTCCGCCTCCTGGATCGTGCGAACCTGCTGGATCTCGAGCGCGCGGGTGCGCTCGTCGGAGGCGATGCGTTCGACGTTCACGATCATGGTCTGGGCGATGCGGGCCTTTTCGGTGGCCTCGCGCGCCGCGATTTCGGCTTCCTCGACGGCACGGGTGCGTTCGATCTCCCTGCGCCGGGTCTCCTCCTCGTTGGCGATGCGCGCGTCGGTTACCGAGCGATCCTGCTGGATGCGGGCCTTCTCGACCGCTTCACGTGCCGCGATTTCGGCTTCCTCGACCGTGCGCGTGCGCTCGATCTCGCGCTGGCGCACTTCGCGCTCGGAGGCGATGCGTGCGGTGTCGACCGAGCGTTGATTGGCGATCCGGGCCTTTTCGATTTCCTCGCGGGCAACCAGTTCCTTTTCCTCGACCGCGCGGGTGCGCTCGATTTCCCGGTGCCGGGTTTCGCGTTCGGAGGCGATGCGGGCTTCGGCGATGGTCTGCTCGTTGGCGATGCGGGCCTTCTCGATGGTCTCGCGGGCGGAGATCTGCGCCTGTTCGGCCTCGGTTTCGCGCAACGCGCGCTCGCGCGCCACTTCGGTCCGCTGCAGCGCGCGCCGCATCTCGATGTCGCGTTCCTGTTCGAGGCGCGCGGTTTCGCTCTCGCGCTCGATATCGAGCGCCTGGCGCTCGGCATCGAGGTTACGGGAGCGGATCTTGATCATCGAGTCCTGTTCGATATCGTTGCGCAGCTTGCGCTTGGCCTCGATGTCTTCCATCAGCCGGGTCAGGCCTTCGGCGTCGAACCGGTTCGATGGATTGAAATATTCCAGGTCGGTCTGGTCGAGGTCGGTGATCGCGACCGATTCGAGTTCGAGCCCGTTCTGGGCCAGCGCCTCGGCGGCGGCGGCCTTGACCCGCGCGACATATTCGCCGCGCTGTTCATGCATCTGTTCCATGGTCATTTCGGCGGCCACCGAGCGTATCGCGGAGACGAACTTGCCCGAAAGTAGCGCATGAAGCTGCTCCGGTTCGAGCGTGCGCCGTCCGAGCGTTGAGGCTGCGATCGAGACGGCCTCCCGCGTCGCCTGAACACGAACGTAGAAGTCGGCCTCGATGTCGATCCGCATCCGGTCTCGCGTAATTACGGCGTCATGTTTGGCCCGCACGATTCCCATCGGTAGAACGTTCATGTTGACGGGCGTGAAGTCATGAATGAAGGGCAGTACGAAGGCGCCACCATTGATCACGACCCGTTCGCCGAGCAGACCGGTTCGCACGAACGACACTTCCTTCGACGAGCGATGGTAGAGCCAGTTCACGATGTAGACGACGATGACGATCGCGATGATCGCAACGATCAGCCAGAGGATCAATTCACCTACCAGAATCCCCGACATCTTCTTCCTCCCTTGGTCTCGGCGTTTATCGCGCGCCGATCGCCTTGAATTTACGAACCTGTTCCGTGAGCGCCCGCTCCACCGGCAAGCGCTCCATCGATGACGCGCCGTAGAAGCCGTGGCATTTGCTTGTGTGTTTCATGATGAAATCGGCGTCGGCCGGCTCCGCGATCGGGCCGCCATGGGCCAGCACCAGGATGTCCGGATTGACGCTGAGCGCAGCGGTGGCCCAGGCGTCGATTTGTTCGGGACAGTCTTCCAGCTTTGGTGCGGTGTGGGCGCCGATCGCGCCGCCGGTGGTGAGGCCGAGGTGACAGACGACGATGTCGGCGCCCGCAATCGCCATCGCGGTTGCCTGTGCTTCGCTGAACACGTAGGGCGTCGTCAGCATATCCTTGTCGCGCGCCTTGGCGATCATGTCGATCTCGAGCGCATAGGACATCCCGGTTTCTTCGAGATTGGCGCGGAACACGCCGTCGATCAGGCCGACGGTCGGGAAATTCTGGACGCCGGAAAAGCCCAACGCCTTCAATTGTTCCAGGAAGCTATCCATGTCACGGAACGGATCGGTGCCGTTGACGCCGGCCAGCACCGGCGTCCTGGTGACGACGGGGAGCACTTCGCCGGCCATTTCCACCACGATCGCGTTGGCGTCGCCGTAGGCCATCAGGCCGGCGAGGGAGCCACGCCCCGCCATCCGGTAGCGGCCGGAATTGTAGATCACGATCAGATCGACGCCACCGGCTTCTTCGCATTTGGCGGACAGGCCGGTGCCGGCACCGCCACCGACGATCGGCTCGCCCTTCGCCACCATCGAATGAAACTTCTTCAGGATCGCGGAACGCTCAAATCTCGCCATGCGTCACCTCGTCACTTTCCGAAGGGTCCCGGCGCGTCCAACCAGCGGCCGGAATGCGCCCACAATCGCGGATGCAAATTCGGGGTCGTTGATGTTGTGCCGGATCCGGATGATCTGGCGGTTGCCGGTTTGGCGTACACTGTGTTCCAATGCCTTGAACAAGGCGGCGTCGGCATCCGGATCCCAAAACGGCTGACCCGGCGCATCGAGCGCGGAGACCCCGCCCTCCGGCAAAAAGAAGCGCACCGGTCCGTCCATCCGGTTGAGCCGCTCGGCGATCCAGTGCCCGATGCGCTCGTTCTCTTCGGCCGTGGTGCGCATCAAGGTCACCTGCGGATTGTGAACATGGACCTTGCGCTGACGATAACGCTCGGGGATCGTGTCGGGCGCGCCGAAATTGACCATGTCGAGCGCGCCGACCGAGCCGATGAAGGGAACGCGGCTGCGGATCACCGCGCCAAAACGGTCTTCGGTGGCGGGAAACACGCCGCCCATCAGGAGATCGCATACTTCCGTGGTCGTGAGGTCGATGACCCCGGCCAGCTTCCCGGAATCGACCAGCTTTTCCATCGAGCGCCCGCCGACGCCGGTGGCATGGAAGACGAGGCACTCGAACTCGTTACGCAGCTCGGCTGCGACTTTCTGCACGGCGGGAGTGGTCACGCCGAACATGGTGATGCCGACGGCGGGAAGCGCGGCCTGCGTCGCGGGTGTCTTGCGCGCACGTTCATCGAGACGCGCCTTCACCATGCCGGCCATGGCATTGGCGCCGTTGGCCAGCACCTCGCGGGAGATCGAATTGAGGCCCTGCACGTCGGTGACCGAGTACATCATAGTGATGTCGGCAGGCCCGACATAAGGCCCGACATCGCCCGAAGCGACCGACGAGATGATGAGCTTCGGCACGCCGATGGGGAGGGCGCGCATACCGGGCGCAACCAGCGATGCGCCGCCCGATCCTCCTGCCGTGATGATTCCGGCCACATTGCCCTGGCGGCGCAGCCAGGCGGCGAACGCGTCCGCCATCGCCGTCACCGACGCGCCGCGATCGGAGCCGAATACCCCCGAGCCACCGCGTCCGTGGTTCAGTGCGATCTCCTGTGCGGAGACGTCACATGTGGAGGGTTTGCCGCCGGTGGAAACATCGACCAGGCGGGTGCGCAGGTCGTGCCGGGCGATGATCTCGCGAATGAAGCGCAACTCCTCGCCCTTGGTGTCGAGCGTACCGACGACTAGCACGACCGGCGGTCCGGACGCCGGCTGCGTGCCCGCTTCGCGTCGTTGCCGTGTGGCGCCTTCGATGCGAACCACGCTGGTCGACACCGTACGCGCCGCGGTCTCGATACGCTCAACGGGCGCCGGCTGCGACCAGCGTGTCGGCAGCGTGGGATTGGAGATATAGATCCGGATCGGCGCTCCGTTCCGCGCGCGCACCGGCTCGGGACTTCCCCTGGTGTCCGCGTCGGCGGCGGCGACGTCGGTTTCGATTTCAGCGTGGACCCCGACACCCAGCAGGCGCTGTTGCAGGTCGCGGTCGGCCGCCAGACGCGTGGATTCGATGATGCGATTGACGCGGCCATTGACCATGATGGCGACGTTGTTCGAGATCGCGGTCGCCACGCCGATATTTTGCTCGATCACCAGCACCGACATGTCGCCGTCTTCGGCGAGGCGGACCAGCATCTCTTCCACCTGGGTGACGATAACGGGGGCGAGGCCCTCGGTCGGCTCGTCCATGATCAGAAGATGCGGATTGGTCAGAAGCGCGCGGGAGATCGCCAGCATTTGCTGCTCGCCGCCGGACAGCTGACCACCGCCATTGTCCTTGCGCTCCGCAAGGCGAGGGAAGGTGTCGTAGATACGCTCTACGGTCCATGGGCCGCGTCGCATCCCTGCGGCCAGCCGCAGATGCTCGGCAACGGTGAGCGAGCGCCATAATCGCCGGCCCTGCGGAACATAACCGACGCCGAGGCGCGCGATCCGGGCCGGGCTGAGGCGGGTGATTTCCTCGCCGCGAACGCGCACCGAGCCGCCGCTCGCGCGCAATAATCCCATAATGGTCTTGCACAGGGTGGTCTTGCCCATGCCGTTGCGGCCAACCACAGAGAACACGCCTGAATCCACCGTGAGGTCGACGCCCTGCAACGCATGCGAATGCCCATAATAGACGTCGAGGCCTCTGACTTCGAGCGCTGGCGCGGAACGGCGGACCTCAGCCATGCCCACCTCCGAGATAAAGTTCCTGGACCTCGGGGTCGGATTCGATTTCCTGCGGTGGGCCTTCCTTGAAGACGCGGCCGTTGTGCATCATCGTGACGCTTTCGACGACCCGCAGCGCGACGTCCATGTCGTGCTCGATGATGATGTAACCGATATGGGCGGGCAGCGATGTCAGTATCTCGATAAGTTCGCGCCGCTCGGCCGGCGAAAGACCTGCGGCCGGTTCGTCAAACAGGATGAAGCGCGGGGCGCCGGCGAGCGCGAGCGCGATCTCGAGCTGTCGTTGCTGACCGTGCGCCAGTTCGGCGACGCGCTGCTCCCTGACCGGGGTCAGATGCACTGCCTGGATCAGCGCTTCGGCCGAATGCATCAGGGCATCGTTTTGACGCGGACGCAGCAGCGAAAAGCGTCCGCGCGAAACGCCGCGGCAGGCCAGATAGACGTTGTCCCGCACGGTGAGGCCGGGGAACAACGCGGAAATCTGGTAGGTGCGGCGCAAGCCGCGGCGTATCCGTTCGTAAGCCGGGAAGTGAGTGATGTCCTCGCCAAAGAAACGAATGGTGCCGGACGACGGCGGAAAGTCGCCGGTGACGCAGTTGAACAGCGTGGTCTTGCCGGCGCCGTTAGAGCCGAGCACGGCGCGACGTTCGCCCGGCCGGACCGTGATGGTCACATCCGTGAGAGCTGCGAGCGCGCCGAACAGCCGCGTCACGCCGCGCAGCTCCAGCGCCGCGCCAGAGCCAACCGTCGAGAAGCGTTGTTCGGCGTTAGACATGGCGTTGGCCTCCGCCTGGGCGGGTCTCGCTGTCTGACGAACGGCGGCGCCATTGCTCCCAGAGGCCGATCACGCCATCCGACGACCAGAACACGATGACGAGAAAGCCGAGGCCGATCAGCAACCGGAAGCGGTTGCCGTCGAGACCGATATTGACCAGGAAGTCGAGCGCGAAGGTGCGCAACATGACGAAAATGAACGCCCCGATGAACGGCCCGACCGGACGCGTGATGCCGCCGACGACGGCGATGATCAGGATATCAAGGGCGCGCTCGACGGCGACCGACCCGGGAGAGATTTGCCGATAGTTCCAGACCTGGAGAATCCCGCCCAGCGCCGCGACGAAAGACGCGAACGTATAGGCCGCGATCCGATGCGCATTGACATTGAACCCGAGCGCCGCCATGCGGCGCGGATTGTCCCGGACGCCCTGCAAGGCGAGGCCGAACGGCGCGCGAGACAGATACAGCACGGCGAAATAGCAGAGTGCCGCGACCACCAGCGTCAGATAATAGAACGGAATGTCGGATCGCCAGTCGACACCCCAGAAGTGCGGGGTCACGATGGTGTTGATGCCGGTGTGGCCGTTGAAGATGGCCCAGTTCTGGTTGGTGAAATAGAAAAACGCCGCCGCGATGGCCAGCGTGATCATGATGGTGTAGATGCCCTCGGTGCGAACCGCGAGCGCCCCGCCCAACGTGCCGAACGCCGTTGCCAGCACAAGCGCCATCGGCGTCGCCAGCCACCACGGCCAGCCGAGACTGATATTGGCGCTGCCGCTCATGCCAAACACCGCGAACATGTAGCCGGCGAAGCCGGCGATGGTCAGTTGCATCAGGCTGACCATGCCGCCATAGCCCGCCAGGAACATCAGGCTGAGCGCGATGATGCCGAGGATCAGCGTTGTGCCGAAAATCTCGATCAGGAAGAAGCCGTTCGCGATCAGCGGCATGATCAGCAGGATCGCGGCGACGATCCAGGTGGCGGGCTGGTCGAATTCGGACCACGTAACAGCCCTCGGGCGTTGCGCGGCTGCCGCCGGCGGCTTGGTTGCTGCCGGCGGCTTGCCCTGAAGATGTGCGCCCTGAATCAACGACATGTCACCGCCTCGCCAGCAGGCCCTGCGGGCGCAGCGCCAGCACCAACACCATGATGAGGAACGTCACCACGATCGCGTAGGTCGGGATGTAGACGGAGCCGAGTTGCTCGGCGAGGCCGATGATCAGCGCGCCCAATGCTGCGCCCGGAATCGATCCCATGCCGCCGACGATGACGACCACCAGCGAGGCGAGCAGAAAGCGGATGTCCTCGCCCGGCGAAATCGACTGGAACGTCCCGCCGACCACGCCCGCGATGCCCGCAAGCCCGGCGCCGAGCGCGAACACGACGACGAACACGAGTTGGATGTGTACGCCGGTGGCGGCCAGGATGTCGCGATCGTCCACGCCGGCGCGCACCATCATTCCGACGCGCGTGCGATTGAGCGCCAGCCACATCGCGACGCCGATCACAACGGAGGCGGCGAAGATCACCAGCCTCACCCGCGGATACAGCAAATAAACCGCTTCGCCGGACGATTTGACCGCGGTCACTAGCGGCAGTTCGATCGGACCGACCAGCCACGCCGGGGTCTGGATCTGATAGAAATCGCCACCGAATACCCAGAGCATGAGGTCCGCAAACACGATCGAGAGACCGATCGTCACCATGGTCTGGCGCAGGTCCTGCCCCTCCATGCGGCGGAAGACCACGAGTTGCAGCACGACGCCGACCAGCGCCACCACGAGAAAGGCGATGATGAAGCTGAGAATCCAGGAGCCGGTCCAGACGCTAACGGCGTAACCGACATAGCCGCCGAACAAATAGAGCGAGCCGTGCGCCAGATTGACGTTGCGCATTAGGCCAAAAATCAGGGTGAAGCCGCTCGCCACCAGGAAATAAAGGCCACCGAGCGTGATCCCATTGAAGACGGCGTTGAGAAAGACCTTCTTTTTGCCGATCGCGTCCTCGAGGCCGGGCGGCCAAGCGGCGAAGACCAGCCACAGCAGCAGCGCGATCGCGATCAGGATGGCCAGCGCCCACGCGGGGTGGCGTTCGATGATCCGTGTCACGCCCGTTGCCCGGCCGACAAGGCGGCGCTTCGGCGAGCGCCCGGGCGGAGCTCGCACGCTGCAAAACCTACGGCAGTTCGCGCCGTTGCCATTCCGTCCTCCCAGGGGTCGCGGCCGTTTTGGATCGCGTTTCGCGCATCCTAATGCCGCCGCAAGGCGGGCGCTTGATTGCCAGTATCTTTTCGCGCAATCCCTTCAGGGACGCAGGATCTTGGCCGCGCGGCGGTATTCGGTGGGCGCCATCCCGACATTGGCTGCGAAGAAGCGTGTAAAGCCGCTCTGTGACGAGAAGCCGAGATCGAAGCCGATGTCGGCGATCGGCGATTCGGTTGCGACCAGCGCGTCCAGCGCCTGTTCCATGATGAGGGTGTTGAGATACAGGTTCGGGGTGACGCCGGTCTGGGTACGAAACAACCTGTAAAAATGCGGACGCGAGAGACCGGACGCCCGGGCAATCGAATCCAGTTCGATCTCGGCGCCGGGGCTTTCGGACATCAGCTTGATGGATTTGCGTACGCGGAAGTCGGTGACGGCGGCCGAGCGCGCCTCGGGTGCGGGCTCGGAACTCTGCTGCCAGCTTTCCTCGTGGCAAATGTCGATCAATTGCCTGAGTTCGCAATCGAGACTGCTGAGCGAGGGGGCACCGCAGACCAGCGCCGCGGTCCGCCGCACCTGTTTGTCGAGGGTAACCGTGCGCTTGAAGTAGGTCCGGCCGAACCGCAGACTGGGAGAACGCGCGGCGTCGGGAGCGAACCACTCGGCGTTGACATAGAGCACGAAGAAGACTGCGCCATTGTCGAGATCCGTGGGGACGAAATTGTGCGGTTCCCACGGATTGATCGCGACGATGGAATCTTCCTTCAGGAGCCGCCTTTCGTCGCAGACGTCGATGAGAGCTGGCGTTCCGCCGACATGGAAAATCAGATGCCCTTCGCGGTGCGTATGCATGTTGAAGGGACGATTTAGCTGATAGACCGTCGCGCGACCGAACCGGCCGTGGAAGACGGCGAGCGCTCTGCTCATGGCCTCCCTCCCGCGGGATGTTCTGGTTTTTTCTTTTAGGGTTCAACATCTGGGGCGAGAATGCAAGAGTGAACAATGTCCTACGAGGGGCGCCGCGCTCGGGAGGGCGCCCCTCGCAGTTGCGAAGACGTCAGTACTTCTTGCACTCCGGAACCGTTCGGCTCGGCAGCCCGATCTTGGCGAACACCGCCGGGTCATAGCCGAGGGTCTGGGTGACGTTGGGAATGACCTTGACGACCTTGCTGAACAACGCGCCCTTGCCATCGTCCACCACTTCGGTGACGAAGTTGGTGCCGATAGCCTGGCGGTTGCTGTCAAGTTTGATCTTGCCGTTCGGGGCGTCGATCTCGATCTTGGCGAGAGCGTCCTTGAGCTTCGCCTGGTTGTTGCTGAGGTCGCCATTGACCTGACGCAGCGCCAGGATCAGCGCCATCGTCGAACCGTAATAGTTGGTCGCGAGCAAGGACGGGCTGGGGAACCGCTTGTTCGGCGGGAACGCGTCCTGATAGTCCTTGACGAACTTTTGCCAGGCCGGATTGTCCCAGGTGTCGCCTTGGCCACTCGCCGCAATCGTGCCGATCATCGCGTTCTTGGCGTTGCCTTTGGCCGAGAGAATGGTCTGGTCGACCATGATCGAGCCGCCCATCAGATGGGCCTTGCCGCCCGCTTGTTGATACTGGTTCAGGAAATTGACCGCGTCCGCGCCGCCGAGCCCGAGATAGATCGCATCGACATCGTCCGGCAGCGCGGCGATGACGGATGCAAAATCCTTGGTACCGAGCGGCACCCATTGCCTATTGGTCACCTGTCCGCCAGCTCCGCAGAACTCCAGCACCAGCCCGAAGACCTGCGTGTAAATGAACGAATAGTCTTCGCCGACCGTTGCGATCTTTCGATAACCCTTGGTGTCATAGGCATATTTGCCGAGGCCGACCTGCCACTGGGCCCCATCCATGTTGTAGCGGAAGAAATTGGGCGCCGGGTCGACATACGTCGTTTCCTGGGCGCCGGAGGCCGCGTTGACGAATGTCAGCTCCGGATGCGTCTTGGCAAAGTTCTTGACCGCAATGCCTTCATCGCCCGACAGCGGCGAGAGCAGGATCTGGACCTTGTCCTGCTCGATCAGCTTGCGCACGGCGCGAACCGCCGAGTCAGGCGTCGCATCCGTCGAAGCAATGACAAATTCCAGCTCCTTGTCGCCGATCTTCTTCCCGTAATTATTAAGCGCCGTCTGGAAACCGCGTATGCCATCCTCGCCGAGCACCGTATAAGTGCCTTCGAGCGTGGCGGTAACGCCGACCTTGATCTTTTCTTGAGCGACTGCGACGCCTGAAAGCAACAGGCTACTCAGCGCGACCAGTCCCGCACAACTTTTCAACATTGGACTCCTCCTCCCTTTTTTATCGCCAATCGTTCCGTCGCGAGTTGCCTCCATGCGGTCGGGAGCCGAAGCCCCGGATCGCCGCCGTGAAAGCTAGCTGATGAAGGCCGTCGCACGCGCGGCTTCTCGGCCTCGCGGTTTGACAGGCAGTCTCATTTTGCATGCTGCGACGCGATCAATCTCGCAGTGCAACAACCCAGGCTGAATTTTCGCAGAGGTGTCGAGCGCGCCGCGTTTTGCGGATTGAGACAGCAATGTTGTCGTTTGCTCCGGCCACCTGTGCGATTGTCGGCGCCGCGACGTGCATTCGCGATGCGGCACTGGGCGGACCATTGAAGAGCTCATTTGGGGCAGGGCGGTAGCTCTCGCGCACTGCAAAAAACGATGATCCGCGACGCTTCTTCGTAATTGCGCGGCCAACGCCGCAAGCCTAGCGCCCAGCCGTTCCCATGTGGGGACGTGTCATGGGGGCGCGGGCGGCTTGGTCCGCTGATCGCCGACACCAAGCCCTGGAAACTAAATTGAGACATATAACCCGCCCTAACCGGCGGGTTTTTCTTTGCCTAAAAGAATCGGCCCCAGCGCGGGGGCAGGCTGGGGCCGACTGCTGGAAGTGCCGGGAGAGACTATACCGACACTGTCAATGATGTAGGTTCGTTATCCGCCGATCCCATTAAATTCGCGTTTAGTTGGTAGCCAGCCGCCATTTGCAGATATCGTCCGCCGTCATCGGGCTGGTAGCCCTCCGGAGTGTGTCCACAACGGCCCTATATCGAGTGCCGCGCTAGGCTCCTCGCACCTACCTCACCTTCTTTAACGTCTCGAAAATCTTGCCATTCATCAGAAGGGCGATCTCACTGGCGGGCAGAGGCTTTTGGCATTCGGACAATGGATTGAGCCAGAAATTAGAGTTGGGCAATATTTCGAACAGGTTGCGCGCGGCCGCGCCAAGACAGGTTTCGGGCTCCTTTACATAGTCGGAAATACGCTTCTTGGACGTAAAGGCGGGATGCCATCTCATGCCCTGGAACTCGACCGTCGCAACGTTGATCTCTTCCTGGGCCTTGAGCGAACGGCGGCGGCCGGGTTTGATCGGCGCTTCCGGAGTCAGAATGTAAATTTCTGCTTCAAGCAATGCTCGGTAGAACGCGGGAGCGATGTCCGGATCCTTTCCTGCGGCCTGCATCAGGGCTTCAAGGCCGTTTTCCGGTTCGAACATGGCAATCCTCCCAGATGTCAGTCCTGCGTATCACGAAGGGCGCGATAGATGGTATTGCGCGACACGCCGAGCCGACGCGCGGCTTTGCTGATGTTGTTGCCGGATTCTGCATAGGCGGTCAGAACATGCGCGCGTTGAATCTCATGCAGTCCGGGCTTGAGCTTGTTGTTGCCTGAAACCGTTCCAAACGGCCGCTCGTCGGACGAATGTCCGACGACGGAATCGACCAGCGCCTCATCGATCAGGTTTCCTCGCTCGGCCAGCGTCAGTCTCGAAAGCACGTTTCGCAATTCACGAATATTGCCGTCCCAATTGAGTTCGGCCAGCCGATCGATCGCGCTCTCCGTCAGGTCCACCGACGGGTCGATCTTCTCGATCAGATGGCGTGCAATCTCGGCGAAATCCGACCGTTCGCGTAAAGGTAACAATGTCACCTCGAGCGTGTTGAGACGAAACAGCAGATCCGACCGGAATCGGCCCTTTGCGATTGACGCATCGAGATCGGCGTTGGTCGCCGACACCAGGAGAACGTCGACCTGACGCTTGATCCCGCCGACGGGGCGGACGGTCCAGTCGTCAAGGAAGCGCAAAAGCACAGCTTGCAGCGTTACCGGCATGTCGCCGATTTCATCGAGGAACAGGGTTCCCCCGTCGGCTTCCTTGAGCAGTCCTTCCGCGCCGCCCTTCTTGGCGCCTGTGAAAGCGCCCTCCGCGTAGCCGAACAGCTCCGCTTCGATCAGGCTGTCGGGCAGCGCGGCGCAATTGACCGGGACGAAGGCGCCGTTCCGCCCGCTTGCGGCGTGGGCATGGCGGGCGAGTTGTTCCTTGCCGGTGCCGGTCTCGCCGCGGATCAGGATCGGCATCTTGCGGGCCGCCGCGGTCTCGACCCGTCGAACCAATCCAGCCATCTTGGGATCGACGGATATGAATTGCGGCTTGACCTCCTTCGGCGACGGTGGTCGGGGCCTGGAGGCACCCTGAACCATCGGGAACTGGCGTGTGTTCTCGATCGTCGAGACGAACTGGCTGCCGACGTCATCCTCGAGGCGCTGGCGTTCCTTGCGCCGACCCTCATCAACAAACGTACCGAATTTTGTACGAAAGACGTCGGAGAAGCGCCGGCCCGGTGAGGCCGGCAGCCCGTGCAACAAGACGCCCGCGGCCCTGTTGGCGGCCAGGATCATTCCCTCATTGTCGACGGCCAGCAAGCCCGCACTCAGCGTGTGCAGGTATTCGCCGCGATTATGAAATGCGATCAGGATATGTCCGCGGTGATGTTCCCGGAACAGACCATTCTCGATCTGTGTCGCGGCCATTCCGACCAGGGCCTGGGTATGCGCCTGCCTGGACATGCAATCCGACGAAGCGTCCAGGATTCCGGTCAGTTCGCCGTCGGGTCCAAAGATTGGCGCCGCGACGCAGGTGAGATTGTTGTACCGCGAAAAGAAGTGGTCGCGCCCGTGCACGACGATGGCCCGTTTCAGGTGCGCCGCGGTACCAAGGCCGTTGGTGCCGCAAATGCTTTCTTTCCAGATCGTGCCCGGCCGGATGCTCGCTGCGTGTGAAGCATCGCTGAAGCTGGGGTCGGATATGATGTCGAGCAGCAAGCCATCGGCATTCGCGAAGGCGATCATGAAATTGGAGCCGGCGATCTGCTGATGCAGCGTGTGCATCTCGGCGAGCGCGAGGCCGCGGACCAGCGAACACCGCTGTTGCTCCTGACGTAGGACAGCAGGGCTGACGAATTCCGGCGTAGGAGGCCGCAGCGTGTCGAGGCCGAATGAAATGCAGCGCATCCAGCTATCATAGATGTCGGCCGACAGAAGTTCGGCCGGCGGCGCGCCGCGCTGCTCAAGCGTCTTCCACGCAGTCTCGACACGCCGGGTTGCGGGCAGCATGGTCGTTCCTCCGTGAACTGCCGTTCGGCAATTTCTTCACGAGCCCTGTTCGGGCCTTCTTTGCGCGATTTGCGATTTTGCCCAGCATAGAACAAGCACGCAAAAATCCAAATTTTCTTCGTCGGTGATTGTCGTCGTCGAAGTGTTCCGTCTCGGAACAATATTTTCGTCAAGTCTGCTCCGATGCGGACCGGAGCGACATCGCCGGAAGACAGAGAATACCAAAAATATCAGTCGGTTATCGGCTTGGCACAGCCCTTGCTCACATAGTTGGCAAGATGGCGGCGACGCCACGCGCAGCAAATAAAAATTTTCAGGGGGAGACGTAGATCGATGAAAGCCGCGGTGCTCCACGCTTTTGACGAAAAGCTGACGGCAAAGGAATTTGTCAAATACGAGGATGTGACTGACCCGAAGATTTCCCGACCGATGGATGTGATCGTTCGCATCGGCGGCGCGGGTGTCTGTCGCACGGATCTGCATATCGTCGAAGGCATTTGGCGCAGCAAGGTCGACGTCAAACTTCCCTACATCATGGGCCATGAGAATGCGGGCTGGGTCGAAGCGATCGGGCCCGGCGTTGAAGGAGTAAAGGTCGGCGACAGCGTCATCTGCCATCCGCTGGTCACCAGCGGCCACTGCCTTGCGTGCCGGCGCGGCAACGATATGCACGCTCTGGACAGTTCGTTCCCCGGCATCAACGCCAACGGTGGTTACGCGCAATACCTGCTCACCGGTCAACGCTCGCTCATCAAGTTGCCGAAGTCGCTCGCGCCGAAAGATGTCGCTCCCTATACCGATGCTGGGTTGACGGCCTATCGCGCCGCGAAAAAGGCCTCCCGCCACTTGCTGCCGGGCGAATATGTCGTGGTGATCGGTGCCGGCGGGTTGGGGCACATTGGAATCCAGGTACTGGCGGCGCTGTGCGCGGCCGAGATCATTGTGGTCGATCGCGCCGCGAAATCGCTCGAACTCGCCAAGAAGTGCGGCGCCCATCATCTGGTAAAAGCCGACAACAACGAGGTCGAGGCGGTGCTCGCGCTGACCGGCGGGCGCGGCGCCGAAGCGGTCATTGATTTCGTCGGCGAGGGCGATGCCATCGCCAAAGGCTTGGCGATGACCGCGAATGGCGGCTACTACTACATCGTCGGTTACGGCGGCAAGATTGAGTTGCCGACCCTCGACATGATCACGACGGAAAAGACCATCGTCGGAAATCTGGTCGGCACCTACGCCGAACTGGTCGAACTGATGGCGCTCGCCGATCGCGGCCTCGTCAATCTCTACACCAGGGAATACCGGCTGAACCAGGCCAACGATGCGCTGCACGACCTGCATCATGGAGAGATCCATGGTCGCGCGGTCCTGATCCCCTAGGCAATGCCGCCGACCACTATGCGTCGGCGGCACGCACGTCGAACGAAAGTAACGACCGTGAATGCCAGCAAGCACGGCCCGCAAATCACCGAAGAAGAAGCCGCCGAACTCGAGCGGGCGCGGGAACGGATGCTGGCGCGCCACAAGCTGATCGAAGGAATGATTCGGAACAACGAGATGCAGCTGAAAAACGAAAGTGCCCGCGGCGGCGCCGAAATCGAACTCGAATGTGCCAAGCGCGATGTCGCGCAAATCGGCGCAGGCGCCGCAGCGCAGGCCGAACTGGAACGGGCGACCGCGCGTTTGCGGACGCTCCAGGAAGACCATCAGCGTCTCGTCAGCGAGCGCGAGTGGCTCAATACGGCGCTGCTGGAATTTGAAAGCGGGCCATCGGCCAATGAACACCAACGCTCGGGACATGCATGATGACCAAGGTCGAGATCAAATCTGCCCGAACAGCCGCGCCACCGCGCGCGTCGTCCAAGCAAGCGGAATTGAGTGAGGAAGATCAATCGAAGGATGCGTTCTTCGTTCGGGTGGCTGAAATCGCGGAAGCGATGATTGCCAGGCATGGCAAGGATTTCGCGATGGGGACGCTGCTTCTTTCCGCGAAGTTCATCGCGGAGGGAAAGCCGTTCGGCATTCGTACCAACGGCGGCGATGACAACGACAGCGCCGTCAAGCCAGTTTGAAAGCCAATTCGGATTTCGGAATTAAAGTCAATTTTCGGGAGTCAAAGTTCATCGTGCAGGCGCGAATTTGGAGAAAGCGATCAGAAGGCCGGCCATTGGGCTGTCTTTTGGTTCCGTCATTGAAGCGAAAACGTAGAAGCTAAAGCAACGTTCAAAGGAGAGAGAAATGTCTGCAAGTTTGACGCTGAATAAGATTACTGCCCAGAAAGGCATAAGCATTGCCGAAGCGGCAAACCGCGTTGCCGATCTCGGCTGGACGCCGAGCTATGTGCAGGAAGCGATGACGTTCCCGACGGACTACAAGATATCGAAGACGCCGCGCGATCCGATGAAGCAGGTGCTGCGGTCGTATTTCCCGATGCAGGAAGAAAAAGACAACCGCGTTTACGGCGCGCTCGATGCGGCGTTGCGCGGCGACATGTTCCGCAACGTCGAGCCGCGCTGGGTCGAATGGATGAAGCTGTTCCTGGCCATCATCCCGTTCCCGGAGATCTCGGCGGCGCGATCGATGGCGATGGTCGGCCGGCTGGCGCCGGGCGAGGAACTGCGTACCGGGTTCACCATGCAGATGGTCGACGAGTTCCGCCACTCGACGATCCAGATGAATCTGAAGAAATGGTACATGGAAAACTATATCGATCCCGCGGGGTTCGATATTACCGAGGCCGCGTTCGGCAAGTGCTACGCCACCACCATCGGTCGTCAGTTCGCCGAAGGCTTCCTGACCGGGGATGCCGTCACCGCCGCCAACGTCTATCTGACGGTCGTTGCCGAAACCGCGTTCACCAATACGCTGTTTGTGGCCATGCCGTCGGAAGCGGCGCGCAACGGCGATTATGCCCTGCCGACGGTGTTCCTGTCCGTACAGTCGGACGAATCCCGCCATATCGGCAACGGCCATTCGATGCTGATGGCGATGATCAACGACCCGTCGAACCATCAGTTGCTCGAGCGCGATCTGAAATACGCCTTCTGGCAAAACCACGCCATTGTCGATGCCGCCATCGGTACCTTCATCGAATACGGCACGACCAATCGCGACAAGAACAAGGAATCCTATGCCGAGCTCTGGCATCGCTGGATCTACGAGGATTACTATCGCACCTACATGCTGCCGCTCGAGAAATACGGCATCAAGATCCACCACGACGACGTCGCCGCCGCCTGGGACCGGATCGTCAAGAAGAACTACGTCCACAAGACCGCGCAATTCTTTACGGTCGGCTGGTCGGTGAACTTCTGGCGGATCGAGGCCCAGACCGAGAAGGACTTCGAGTGGTTCGAGCATAAATATCCAGGCTGGTACGCCGAGTTCGGCGACTTCTGGAAGTGGCATGCGAAGCTCAGCGTTCCCGGCGAAACCAACATCCTATTCAACAGCGAGGTGGGCTATGTGTACCCGCATCGTTGCTGGAGCTGCATGGTTCCCTGCCTGATCCGCGAAGACTTCGTTTGCGATGAAGTCGACGGCAAGATGTACACCTATTGCTCGGAAGGATGCCGCTGGACCCACAAGGTGGCGTTTGCCGCCGAGTACGAAGGCCGCGCCACGCCGGCAATGGGCCGCTTCAGTGGTCGCCGCGAATGGGAGGACTGCTATCACGGCTGGGATGTCGCGGACGCAATCAAGGATCTCGGGTTCGTTCGACCCGACGGCAAGACCCTGATCGCCCAGCCGCATCTGCGCTTCGACGAGAAGGACATGTGGACGCTCGACCACGTGCGCGGACACCAGCTTGGCAGTCCGCTCCGCGGATTCCGGGCGCTCTCGCCGATCGAGCGTGAGGTCGCGATCGCCGACTATCGCAAGGGCTTCAAGATCAATCCTTGCCATTGAGCACAATCGGTGGGGGCCGCCCTCGCGGCCCCCATTGCTCGGCGCGAGCAAGTCACTCCGAAAACCTCTCTCAATCACGACGACAACAAGGGTCACCCCATGTCAGAAGCGCAGGTTCACAGGGTCCGGTTCGAGCCTGTGGGCATCGAGATGGAAGTCGAGGAAGGGGAGACCGTGCTCAACGCCGCGTTTCGTCAAGGCATCTCGTTGATGCATGGCTGCAAGGAAGGCCAATGCGGCAGTTGCAAATCGAAGCTGGTCGATGGCGACATCGAGCTGTTGAAGTACTCGACCTTCGCGCTGCCCGATTACGAGAGCGAAACCGGCCATGTCCTGTTGTGCCGTACCCACGCCTTCAGCGATGTCAGCTTCGAATTGCTCAATTACGACGAAGACCTGCTCAGCCGCTCGATCGCGGTGAAGTCCTTTGCCGGGCGCGTCACTGGAATCAGCGCGTTGACGTCCGATATCAGGCTGCTGGAGATCGAAATCGAAAAGCCGCTCAAATTCTGGGCCGGTCAATATGTCGACCTGACGCTGCAACGTGGCGCCATCACCCGGGCGTTTTCCATGGCCAACCCGCCCGGCGAGGGAACCAGCCTGCGCTTCATCATCAAGAAATACCCGAACGGAGCGTTCTCGTCGCAGCTCGACGGTGAATTGGGTGTAGGCGACGCGGTCGTCGCCAAGGGACCCTATGGCACCTGCTTTCGGCGGGAAGCGCGACCCGGTGCGATGCTGCTGATCGGTGGGGGGTCGGGAATGTCGCCGCTCTGGTCGATCCTGGCGGACCATATCGAGAGCAAAGAGCAAAGATCGGTGCGGTTCTTCTATGGCGCCCGCACGCGTGCTGACCTGTTCTACCTCGAGGAACTGGCGGCGATCGCGGCGAAGCTTGAGGATTTCAAATTCATACCCGCGCTATCGCACGCCGAGCCAGGCGACAAGTGGGAGGGCGAGACCGGCTTCGTCCACGAGGTCGTGTTGCGCCATTTGCGCGAGGAAAAGCTGGCCGGGGCGATCGATGCCTACGCCTGCGGCCCAACGCCGATGATCGATGCCGTGCTGCCGATCCTGCAAATGAATGGCGTCGAGCCAGAGCACATCTATTTCGACAAGTTTACGCCGGCGGTGCGATGACGGCGTTTGGAAGTTCGTCGCAACACAGGACATCAAAGGGAGCCATCTATGAGCGCACAAGCGAGCAGAGCTGCAACAAAGCCCGCAATCGCCAAATCCGGAGCCGCCGGATCCGCGATCTTTCCGGGGTCCGACAGTCGCAAATACAACTATTTCGAACCCAAGGGCCGCAAGGCGACGCATTACGAGGACATGACGGTCGATGTCCAACCCGATCCCGAGCGCTATCTTCTGCAGGACTGGATCATTTCGTTTCCGGATGGAACGCCGACTTATTCCAAGGATTGGACGGCGGCTAAGAGCTCGAACTGGCACAAGTTCCGCGCCGTCGACCAGGAATGGGAGCGGACGCACTACCAGCGTCAATCGACCATTTGCGGCATGGTGCAAAACACCATCGAGAACGGTCGCAAGTCCGGCGCGCCCGCGCGCTTCGATGCTGCCTGGGTCAAGATATTGCAGAACCATCTCGGCGCCTACAAGCACGCCGAATTTGGCTTGGGCACGTCGACCATGCAGGCGCAGCGCTATGGTTATACCCAGATGGTCAACAATGCGATCCTGACCAATTCTTCGTACAAGCTGCGTTTCGCGCAGGATATCACGCTCTATCTGAGCGAGATCGGCCTTGACCTTCCGGGTTTCGATATTGCCGCCGGCAAGCAGCACTGGCTCGAGGATCCGATCTGGCAGGGCGTCCGCAAGTCGATCGAATCGATCATGGGTTCGAACGATTATCTCGAGCAATATTTCGCAACCAATGTTGTGTTCGAACCCCTGGTCGGCGAATTATTCCGTTCCGGGTTCCTGATGCAGGCCGCCTCGGCACAAAACGACTTCATCACTCCTGCCGTCGTCTCGGCCGCTGAGGCCGACTATGAGCGAAATCTCGCCAACACCGTCGAACTGTTCCACATCCTCGGCGAGGATCCCACGCACGGCGCCCACAATATCGCGCTGTTCAACAAGTGGCTGGCGAAACATGCCGACCTCGCCCTTGAGGCCTCCAATCATCTGCAGCCGATCTGGTCGCAGCCGCGCGTCAAGGTCGCAACGTTCGCCGACGCCCTCGCGCATGCCAAGAACCGCATCAAGGGTATCACCAGCGAGCTTGGCCTGAAGATTCCGGCCAATCTCGCATCTTAACCCGACCTACGTCATTTAACCGAATCCTTCAGGAGACAGACATGTTGCAAGAGAACGACAACATCTTCAAATCGATGAAAGACATCACGTTCGAGGATACCGTGTCGCATCAATGCGGGATCACGATGAACGACAGTGTCGAGGCGCGCGCGATCGCCGATGTCATGGGCCGTCACGAACATATCAGGGTGACCTATATGCCGGCGATGATCCGCATCGACGGCACCGGCACGATGGAATTCAAGATGGATGAAATTTCGGAGGAACTCGGCCGCGTCATGACCCCGCATCTGTTCGAGATTTCAACCTCCACGCATTACGGCCGCATGGTGATGACCGACGACAACACGGTGATGCTGTTCGGCGACATGAACGAAATGATGAAATACATCGTCTGACGGTCACGTAAATGATGGTGTGGCCGGCCGGGAGGCCGGCTACAGCGATCCCGGCTACGCCAAATGGCGAGCCTCATCACAATCAAACCGCTCGCGGGAGCAGGAGGAACGCCATGTACAGGACAGCCAAGGGTGAAGACATATTCGTCATCGACGGTCATACGCATTTTTGGGATGGAAGCCCCGCGAACCAGAAAAATATCCATGGCAAGCAGTTCATCGAGTGCTTTTATGCCTATCACTCGAACCTCAGTCCGCCGTCCGAGAAGTGGGAATTGGAAAAGTTCGAGAAGTACGACGCCAAGACCATGTTCGATGATTTGTTCGTCACCGGTTACGACGATATGGCGATCCTGCAGCCAACCTACCTGACGGATTTCTACAAAAATGGCTTCAACACCACCGAGCGCAACGCGGCGATGAAAAAGAGCCACCCCGACCGGTTCATTCTGAACGGCGCATTCGATCCGCGCGATGGCAGCAAGGGCCTGGAGGATCTGCATGCGCTGTCCGCGAAGCACAAGCTCAAGGGCGTCAAGCTTTACACCGCTGAATGGCGCGGCGAATCCAAGGGCTACAAGCTGACGGACAAGGCCTCTTATCAATATCTGGAGGCTGCGCAGAAGCTCGGTATCAAGAACATTCACGTCCACAAGGGGCCGACCATCATCCCGCTCAACCGCGATGCGTTCGATGTGGCCGATATCGACGACGTCGCGACTTCGTTTCAGGACCTGAACTTCATCGTCGAACATTGCGGCCTGCCGCGCCTTGACGATTTCTGCTGGATCGCAACCCAGGAGACCAATGTTTATGCGGGGTTGGCCGTGGCGCTGCCCTTCATCCATACGCGCCCGGGTTATTTCGCCCATGTCATCTCGGAGTTGCTGTTCTGGGTCGGACCCGACAAGATCCTGTATGGCAGCGACTATGGCATCTGGACGCCGAAATGGCTGATCGACAAGTTCATGGCCTTTGAGATTCCGGCCGATGTCACCAAGGAGACCGGCTCGGTGTTGTCGATGGAGACCAAGGTCAAGATTCTCGGACTCAATGCCGCGCGGCTCTATGGCATCGACGTCGAGGCGCAAAAGAAGAAAATCAGGGCTGGTGGTGGCTATGCCCACCTTCCCGAAGCCGTTCACGCCGCGCCGTGATCACCATGAACGAACGCGGTGAACCACACGAACAGATGCGAGGCGGGCGGCTCCAGGGCCGCCCGGCCGAAGTCTGGCAATGCCTGCAAGGCGTGACGGATCCGGAACTCGACGAGTTGGTTGTCGAGTTGAACTTCATCAGCAGGGTCGAGGTGGATTCGGAAAACCGGGTCCACATCGAATTCCGGCTTCCGACCTATTGGTGCGCCGCCAATTTTTCGTTCCTGATGGCGGACGACATGCGCCGCGCCGTGATGGCGCTGGACTGGGTCGAAGGCGTCAGCGTCGTGCTCGGCGAGCATATGTATGCCGACAAGATCAACGCCGGGCTCGCCAACGGGTTATCCTTTCAGGATACTTTCGGGGTCGAGGCCGACGGCGACTTGGACGACTTGCGCCGGAATTTTCTGATCAAGGCATTCCAGCGTCGGCAGGCTGTGCTGCTCAACCATCTGGCCGGGGCAGGGCTCGCTCCGGCGACGATCGTCAGCCTGACGCTGGCCGAGCTTGGCGATCTGCCGGTCGACGATGAAGGCGCGAAATTGATACAGCGCTATCTCGAACGGCGCGGCGTCGTCGGGTCCCTTTGTGGCGATGCTCCGGCGTTTATAGATGCCGAAGGCACACCGCTGAAGGCGGATAGTCTATCGACTTATGTCTCCGGCTTGCGGCGCGTCGGCATCAATGCGGAGTTCAATAGCGCACTGTGCCGCGGTCTGCTTTCTGTGCGCTTTGATCTCGAAACGCCCTTTGTCCCAAAATCAAAGATGCCATCAACAAATTCAGGCTCTCAGCACGTGCCCCGACACGGGAGTTCTTGACCGTGAGCGACTTCAATTGAGGCGACCCGTTCTTGAAAAGGTGAGGACATCCAATGCCGAAGATCATGCTGCACGATGAAGCCGCGCGGGCGGCGCTGGGCAGGGGTGTCGCCAAGCTCGCCAAGGCGGTTCGCGGCACGCTGGGCCCGAAGGGCATGAATGCGATCATGGACCGGCCGATCGGTACACCCATCGTGTCACGCGACGGCGTCAGCATCGCCAGCGAGATCGAGCTCGAGTGCCCATTCGAAAACATGGGCGCGCAGGTGCTGCGCGAGGTTTCAAAACAGACCAATGACGTGGCGGGTGACGGCACCACGACCGCGACGGTGCTGGCCGACGTGCTGGTGCAGGACGGTTTGAAGTGCCTGGCTGCGGGGGCCAATCCGGTTGAATTGGTCGAGGGGCTTGAACTCGCGGTTACCGAGACCATCGCGGCGTTGAAACGTTCGGCCAAAGCGGTGCAGGGGCGATCCGGTTTGCGTGCGGTCGCCAGCATCGCCGCGAATGACGCAGCACTTGGCAATATGGTCGCGGAAGCCTTTGAGCGGGCCGGCAATCACGGGATTGTCGCGGTGGAATTCGGCAACACGGTCGATACGACGCTGGAGGTGATCGAAGGCATGGCCTTCGAGCGCGGCTATCTCTCGCATCATATGGTGACGGATGTCGAGAAGATGCAGGTCGTCCTCGACAATCCGTTCATCCTGATGACGGATCACAAAATTCAAACCGGCGAACAGCTCGCTGGCGTGATCTCGCTCATTGAAAAGAGCGGACGGCCGTTATTGATCATCGCCGAGGAGGTAGCTCCGCCGGTGATCATGCAATTGTTGGCGCGCCGGGAGAAAACCAATTTCAAGGTAGCGGCGATCCATCCGCCGGAATTTGGCCATTGGCGCAAGGCGATGCTGGAGGATATTGCGATTACCACCGGCGGCCGGGTGATCTCGCTTGATCTTGGCGGACGGCTCGAAAAGGTGGAACTGCACGATCTCGGTTCCGCGCGCCAGGTGCGAATTTCGGCGTCGAAGACATTAATCACGGCGGGAGGCGGCGATCAGAAGAAGATCGCGGCGCGCCGCGAGCAGGTCATGCGGCAATATGATGCCGCTCCCGAAAATATCGAGCGCGACAAGTTCCAGGAACGCATCGCGAAACTGTCGGGCGGCACAGCCATGATCCTGGCCGGCGGCGCGACGCCGGTCGAGCAAAAGCGACGGACCCAGCTGATTGAGGATGCGATCAACGCCACCCGCGCGGCGATCGAGGAGGGCATCGTACCGGGCGGCGGCGTCGCCCTGCTCAGGGTAGCGCCGCAGCTCGACGGCATGATCGATGGATTGAAAGGCGGCGCCAGGCAAGGAGCCGAGCTGTTGCAACGCGCGCTGAGCCGTCCGTTCTTCTATATCGCCGCCAACGCCGGCCTGAATGCCGAGGCGGAAGTGACCAAGGTCGCCAAAGCCAGCAACGGCTACGGTCTCGATGCGCGCAATGGTGCATCCGTCGATCTCGTCGAGGCGGGTATCATCGATCCGGTCAAGGTCTGCTACAGCGCGGTTCGCAATGCGGCGTCTGTCGCCGGCCTGATCCTGACCACGCAGACGCTGATCGCCAAGAAACCGGACGACTATGACCCAACCGCCGGGCCGGCTCTGGGCGGCGGCGCCGAACTGCTTTGATAGTCGAGGCAGCCGCCGGTCATCCCGGCTTCTTTTGCCCGAGTGCGCGATAGATGGTGTTTCTTGAGACGCCGAGACGTCGCGCGGTTTCGCTGATGTTTCCGGCCGTCTCGGCATATACCACAAGGATCCGGGCCCGCTGGATATCGTGCAGCGATCCTGGTTCGGTTTGGGCGGACCGATCGATCATGGCCTCTACGCTGGCCTCGTCGATCAGGCCGTCGGCGGCCAGTGTAAAGCGTGCCAGCATATTGCGCAGTTCGCGGATGTTGCCGGGCCAGGCACGGGCGGCGAGATGGGCGATGGTCCCCGGCGTGATTTCGCACTGCGGATCGATCGCGCCGAGCAGATGGCGAACGATGGCGTTGAAGTCGTTGCGATCCCGGAGTTTTGGCAGCGTCACCTCGAGGGTATTGAGGCGATAGAGCAGGTCGGATCGGAAGCGCCCTTCTGCGATGGCCTTGTCAAGGCTGGCGTTGGTGGCGGAGATCAGAAAGACATCCACCTTCGATCGGACGCCGCCAACGGGGCGCACGGTCCAGTCGTCAAGCAGGCGCAGCAGCACGGCCTGCAGTGCGACCGGCATGTCGCCGATTTCGTCAAGAAACAGTGTGCCTCCGTCCGCCTCCTTGACGAGTCCGGTTGCACCGCCGCGCCGCGCTCCGGTAAATGCACCCTCGGCATAGCCGAACAGTTCCGCCTCGATCAAGCTTTCGGGCAGCGCGGCGCAATTGACCGGAACGAAGGCGCCGGTTCGTCCGCTGACGTCGTGGGCGTGCCGGGCGAGTTGTTCCTTGCCGGTACCTGTCTCGCCGCGGATCAGAACCGGCATCTTGCGCGCTGCCGCGGTCTCGACCTGACGGACAATGCTCCGCACCGTCGGATCGCGGGCGACGAATCCGCAGGCCGCGCTCGCAATGTTGCGCTCAAGAGGCTGAGGTCCCGGCGCGGTAATCTTGCGGGGAAGTGTCGAGTCCGCCGCCTCGCGGCGTTCAACTTCGGGCCTCAGGCTCGGCATGTCGCGATCGGCTATCGGCTGGCGTCGCCGTGCATGCAGCACCACGATGGCGCCGATCCCGGAGCCTTCGTTCTCAATCAGGTTAAAACTTGCGTTCGGAAGCAGCTCTCTTAATTTGCCGGGCCATTCATCGAAGGGAAGCATCTTTAAGAACCGGGTTGCTGCATCGCCGCGAGCGCCGTGGCGGTCGTTCTCGAGAGTGCTCAGCGCGCGCTCGGTGGCATGGAGAATCAGGCCTCGGCGGTCGAGCACGATATACTCGTCGTTCGACCACAGCGATCTCTTGGCGAGAAAGCGGCAGAGCAACTGCTCGTGTTCGTGTCGGACCGATTGCGCGAGCACGCTCTCGACATGATGACCGACGGAGACGGCCAAAGCGAGGCTTTGCGGATTGAAGGTGCTGGCGGGGCCGGAGATGTCCACCACGCCAAGCAGTTCGCCATCGGTAGGATCATGGACCGGAACCGCGGCACAGGTCCAGCGCTGCACCTTCGAGCAGAAATGCTCTGCGCCGCGGATTTGAACGGGTTTCGATTCCGCCAGCGCCGCGCCGATCGCGTTGGTGCCAATGTCGGCCTCGCTCCAGCGTCCGCCATGTTCCAAGTGAACCGTGCGACCGGCGTCAATGACCCTGTCGTCACCCTGCGTATCGATGATCAATCCTGTGGGATCAGTCAGGATCATGATTGAATTGGCGTCGCTCAGGAATGTTTTCGAATTATCGAGAGCGCAGCGGGCGGCATGACGGAGCGAAGCGTGTTTGGAGCGGCGACGAAACAGTTCGGCGTCTGCGACAAGCGGCGCCCTCGCACGGTCGATCGTGACCTGATGGCTTTTGGATCTCTGCCACGACGCTGCGACCGATGATCTCAAATCGGACGATAGGGTTCCGTGCTCGATGAACTTTTCCCACGCGGCCAGCACTTCTCGTTGGTCCATACCGGCTCCTCCGAGGCGAGACGGCGCAAGGCCCGCTCATCGACGGGCCTCGCCATCCATCACCTGATTGCGGGCTGCTTGTCGCAATAGCCGTTTTCATCACGCAGAGCGTAACGTCAAAACCCTTCCAGGCGGCGGCCTGTATAGGGCCGAACAACAGTTACGCGTGTCGTGAGGATGGACGCGCCATCCAATCAAGCACCCCATCCAGCGTTTACTTCCCAGACGTCCCGTGCGGTTCTTTAGCGGCCGCTGAACACAGCCTATACTCGTCGGCTACTTCGCGCAAAGGAGGAGTCCGCTGCTCCGGAGCCTTTTGCGCATCACGGTACGGCCAGGGAGCCAGTGTGAGCTCCAAGGCGATTACCTCGCGGGAACTCGCATCTTGCCCGAGTTTGCCGGAGTTCCACCCGGTGGAAGGTTCGTGCTCGGGCCGGGTTGGGCGGGCGCAGCGCAACATCCGGCGATCGAGCGGCGCAAACGTGGTGGAGCAAGCCGTTCGATTTCCGCCACGAAACAGCCCGCTACGACGACCACCCGCTGAAGCAGCCGTACGGTTTGATCACGGAGAGATGGCAGCGCTCTCGCGTTACCATCTTGCGGATAAAATCCTTCAAAATGATCGCGCAGGCCGGCGTCGGGAGCCGTCCCAGTTCATACCTGCGCGGCAAGTGCGGGATCTGCGACGCCGGTCAAGGCATCGACGAATAGTTGATCGGAATCCACGTGAAGCCGGAACCGGCCGAGCGTACGTGCCCGATGCCGGGGAAGGAGAGGTGGGCTGCCGCCACCATGTCACCCTGCTTGGCCACGTCGGCGAAGACCTTCAAGCGTTGCGCCAGCGCGTCCTTGGAGTCGGTATCGAAATGGATGACGACCGATGGATCGGGAAACTGCACCGAGCCGACATGGATCAGGTCACCCCAGACGACCAGCTTCTGGCCCTTGCTCTCGACGACATAGACGGTATGCCCGGCGGTATGCCCGTAGCTGGCCACAGCCTTGATGCCTCCGCCCAGGTCGGTGTCGCCATCGAACGGTTTGAACTTGCCGGCCTTGACGTAAGGATTGAGCGAAGCCATCGCGCCCTTGAAAAAGTCCTTCGAATCGTCAGGCGCCTTGTCGAGGTTGGCCTGGCTTAGCCAAAACTCAGCTTCGCGCTTGTCGGCGCGTACGATGGCGTTCGGGAACGCGATCTTGTCGCCCGCCATCAGCCCGCCGAGATGGTCAGGATGCATATGGGTGAGATATATCTCGTCGACCTGCTCGGGTTGATATCCGGCCGCTCTGAGGTTGGTCAGCAGTTTGCCGAGCGTCGGCCCGAACAGCGCGCCGGCGCCGGTATCGATCAGGACCAGCTTGCTGCCGGTGTTGATCAAGAAGCCGTTCACCGAGGTTTCGACCGGGACCGTGAGATAGGCCTCAGCAAGGGTACGCTGGAGAACTTGCGGGTCAACGTTGAAGAGCAATTTATCGACTGGCAATGCGACCGTGCCGTCCGATATCGCGGTGATCTCGTCGTCCCCAAGCATGAGGCGATAGTAAGCGGGCGCCTGGGTTTTGATCTGAGGCGCCGCACTGAAGGCCGCACCCGATGACAGAGTGCCGACGGCGGCAGCAAAGGCTGCCGTCACAACGGCCCGTATAACTTGCTTCAATCGCATGAGCATTTCCCCCATTTTCAAGGCTGACAAAACGGATATTGGTCGTCCTAGTCCAACTGGATGGCCGACAGACGCATATAGGCATGCCCCAACGATAAGTAGAACAGATTTCCGTCTAGCCTGCCGGGGCGGTCATAGCCACGGGATTTTCTTTCGGTAGACTGCCTGCGCGAGAATGTGGGAGACGGGTTGGGGCCGGGGCTTAGACGATGGCGGGGCGCTCGTGACCTGAACCTCAATATTTGAAACTCAAGACCTAAATCTCAAGACTTGAAACTCAAGACCTGCGATTTCCTCGATGAATCCAAATCCTCAAAAGCTGGTCATCATCGGACACGGCGCCGCCGGGCTTGCAGCGGCGGTCTCGGCGGCTGAGGAGGCCGGCAGACGAGGCTTGCGCATTGAGATCACCCTGGTTGAAAAGTCGGGCGAAGATGAAGCCGGCGGAAACACCCGCTGCAGCCCGTCCTACATGCGGCTCGCGGCGCCCGATCGTCTCGCGCCCGGCTTTGAAGACGATATGCAGCAGGCATCCGGCGGATTAGCCGACCGCGGCTACTTTCGAACGCTGGCGCAGAGCGCCGCTGCGACCATTGGATGGCTCCAGAGTCACGGCGTCGCATTCGACATTCCGGTCTATTATCTCAGCGCCGGTCCGCCGCGGATCCAGCCCGTCGGTGGCGGCCGCGCCATCGTTGAGACGCTTGCAGTCGCCGCCAGAAGAGCGGGCGTGAGGTTTCGCTACGAATCCTGCGCGACCGGCCTGGTGGTGGGGCAGGGGCATCGCGTCGGCGCTGTCCGTGTTCGGTCCGGCGATCAGGTCACGGCGGTCGATGCCGACGCCGTTGTTCTCGCCAGCGGCGGATTTCAGGGCAATCTCGCGATGATGCGGGCTCGTTTCGGGCCGGCCGCCGAGACCATCAGGTTGATATCGCCAGGAACCCGCTTCGATACCGGCGATGGTATTGTCATGGCGGTTGATCTCGGTGCATCGGTCTCCGGCGATTGGAATGGCATGCACATCGAGCCGATCGACCCGCGCAGCCGGCAATCCGCGCCGGTCTTTTTGGTATACCCCTATGGAATCGTCGTCGACCAGGATGGGCGCCGTTTTCTTGATGAAGGTGGCGGTCTCGTGCACGAGACCTGGGAGGCTTTCGCCCGCGACATCCATTTCACGCGACCGGACCATATCGCCTATGCGATCCTCGATAACCGGCTGTTCGATATCAAGGGCTTCGAGCGCGCGATCAGATCGGAGGTGCCGCCGTATCAGGCCGATACGATCGAGGACCTCGCAGCGCTGATCGGCACTCCCGCTCGTCAACTGCGCGAGACGGTCGAGGTGTTCAATCGGGCGGCAACCGGGGACGCCGCGCGCTTCGACGCCACGCGTTGCGACGGACTGGCGGCGAGTAGCGAACTCGATCCGCCGAAATCGAACTGGGCGCGCGCGATCGATCAACCGCCATATCTGGCTTATCCATTGGTCGGCGGTCTCGCTTATACATTTGGCGGCCTTGCGACCAACGAGAAGGCGGAAGTCCTCGGCGAACAGGGGCCGATTTCGGGTCTCTACGCGGCAGGAGAAATCACCGGGCACTTTCACGGCACCGCGCCAAACGCTGTTTCGGTGCTGCGGGCCCTTGTGTTCGGAAAGATCGCCGGACGTCAGGCGATCGAGTTCCTTGGCGGGCGAACCTAAGCAAGTAGCAGAAGAGAGATAAAATGGCTTCAGAACAAGGCGGCGCCTTCATTCGCAATATCGCAGAAGTGCCCTGGCGCGAATTTCCCAATCACTTCGGCGGCGCGCTGTCAAAACCCCTGGTGATGCCCGAGACGGCCGGCTCGCGTCACCTCGATTATCGAATCTCGATGTACCAGCCGATGGCGCATGTGGCGCGACACAAGCATCAGGTCCAGGAACAGATCTACCACGTGCTGGAAGGCGAAGGCCTGATGGAAATTGCCGGCAAGAACCATGTCGTGCGCAAACACGATGTTATCTTTTTGCCGCCGGGCGTGGAGCACGCGATCTCGAATTCGGGTCTGGTCGATCTGGTGTTTCTGGTGATTACGTCGCCGGTAACGGATGGCTAGCTAAACGGCTGCCCGGTGAAACCGGCTTCGCACCTTTCATCGCCACCTAGCTGATCCAGGCCAAGGGCGATGTCTGGTTCGCGACCCGTGCGGAAGTGGCGAGGTATGTGAAATCCGTTTGATCCGTCCGGCCGCGGCGTCGCGTCACGGCCGGTTGTCCTGGCGAAGCCCAAGGCGCAAGGGGATGTCCTTGGTCGTGAGGTTTCATCTATATTTTCGAGATATTTCAATGCGTTATAAGGCGGATTGGCTCAAACCGTGACGGCATATCGACTGTTCGTGGCTGACGGCTGGGCTAAATTCGCGAACGGCAAAATAGGCCTCCAGGGCCAGAAGGCTCCTGCTGTATGTTGAAATTCCAAAACCGTTGCGCTTCACTTGCGCGGCAACTCATACCTTGACGGTCCTTGGAACCTGTGTTGGCCCGCCCGATGCAATCGAAACCGGTCTTTGGGATAGAGGATACCCACCGTATCCTGCATCAGTTTCAAGCCGACATTCGCGCCTCGAGCGAGGGCCTTGGCTGGTCACAGGCCTTTGCCTCGGTTCAGCGCGAGCGCGCCTACGAGGGCAAGCTCCACGCGCTCTCCGACAGTCTCATGGTCCTGCATCGCGGTGGGCCGGTCGACATCACCTATACGGTCGGAGGAAAATCCGTCGGCCGGCATATCCCCAAAGGCGGCGTGTTCTTTCTGCCGGCTGGCCACGAATGCGATGTCGCGCTGCATGCCGCGCTGGATTCGACCCACATCTATCTTCGCTCCGACCTGTTCGCGGAGGCAGAGCCCGGCGCGCACAACGTCCTCGGCGGGCTCGCGCCGATGTACGGTGAGAACGATGCGGTGCTCGCGCATCTCGCGGCGGCGGTCGGCGACACCATCATCGCCGGCCTGCCGGCCTCGTCGCTGTTCGTCGATCCGATCGTCAGCGCCATCGCCAATCGGTTCATCGCGATCAATTATCACACGCCGGCAGCCGAGCCTGGCAAGCAGACGCAGCGGCTGACCCATCGGCAGATGCAGCGTATCCGCGAGTTCGTCGAGGCCAATATCGAGACTGACATCCGGCTGGAAATGATGGCGGGCATCTGCGGCCGCAGCACCGAATATTTCGTGCGCGTCTTCAAGGCGACCGCGGGCGTCTCGCCCTATCAATATGTGCTCAACCTGCGGATCGAGCGCGCCAAGGCGTTGCTTGGCGTCGAAGGCGCAAACATCGCCGACGTCGCGCTGCAATGCGGCTTCTCGCACCAGGAACATTTAACGCGCATGTTCCGCCGTTTTACCGGCGTGACCCCGGGCCGCTACCGGGCCAGTCATTAGGCTCGCGCCGTAAGCCGGCGTTCCGTGCCTTGGGGACGCCGGGACAACATTTTCCCGGTTTTGTGCAGAATTCCTCCGGTTTCGTGCAGGCCCGCGCCGGCCGTTGCGCCTAGCGTCTGCCCCAACAGCAAGAAATCTTTTCCGCCGGAAATCCGGCGCCGGAGGACGCCATGAGCATCAGCAGTACCGATGCCAAAAGCGCGAGTCATGTCCAGGTAACGGATGCAGCCGCAGCGCAAAGCGCGGCTCCGCGAGGCTTCGCCTACAATTCGCAGCAATACCGCGTGGTGTTCGGCGCCGGCACGGCCGCGCGGCTGAACGAAGAAGTCGAGCGCCTCGGGATCAGGCGGGTGCTGGTCCTGACCACTCCCGAGCAGCGCGACCAGGGCGCGCGCCTCGGCGCGCAGCTCGGCAGCCGGCTGGCGGGGGTGTTTTCCGACGCCCGCATGCATACGCCGGTCGAAGTCACCGAGACCGCGATGGCGATGGTCCAGGCGCAGGATATCGACGGCTTCGTTGCGATCGGCGGCGGTTCGACGGTCGGGCTCGGCAAGGCGCTGTCGTCGCGCACCGGGCTTGCCCACATCGCCATGCCCACCACCTACGCCGGATCGGAAATGACGCCGATCCTCGGCGAGACCCAGCACGGCATCAAGACCACGCGGCGATCGCAGGACCTGATCCCCGATACGGTGATCTACGACGTCGACTTGACGCTCGGACTGCCGTCCAGGATCTCGGCGGCCAGCGGCATGAACGCCATCGCGCACGCGGTCGAGGCGCTCTATGCCGAAGACGCCAACCCGCTGACCTCGCTGATGGCGGAAGAGGGCATCGCCGCGCTCGGCCGCGCGCTGCCGCGCATCGTCGTTGCGCCGTCCGACGGCGCTGCGCGACACGATGCGCTGTATGGCGCGTGGCTGTGCGGTACCTGCCTCGGCGCGGTGGCAATGTCGCTGCATCACAAGCTGTGTCATGTGCTCGGCGGCTCGTTCGATCTGCCGCACGCCGAGACCCACGCGATCATGCTGCCGCACGCGACGGCCTACAACGCCGTCGCAGCGCCGGAGGCGATGGTACGGATTGCGCGGGCGCTGGGCGCATCCGATGCCGCGCGCGGCCTGCACGAACTGGCGCAACGCCTCGGGCTGCCGAAAACCCTCGCCGAGATAGGCATGCCGGAATCTGGCATCGACCGCGCAGCCGATATCGCGGTGCAGAACGCCTATGCCAATCCGCGGCCGGTCGAGCGCGCCTCGATACGCGAACTGATTCTCGCGGCCTATCGCGGCGAGCCGCCTTCCTTGCACTGATCCGTTAGCGCCATCGCGCGACCTGACCGAAGGACTTAACCGATGACCCAGTTTGACGATCGTGAACTCACCGCGGAAGTGATCCGCAGTTTCCAGGCGACGCCGGATCCCAGGCTCAAATTCATTCTCGGAGAGGTCGTGACCTCGTTGCACGATCTGGTGCGCCGTACCAATCTCACCTTTGAAGAATGGGAGCGGGCGATCGATTTCCTGACCCGGACTGGACAGACCTGCACGCCGCTGCGGCAGGAGTTCATCCTGCTGTCCGACGTGCTCGGCGTGTCGATGCTGGTCGATGCCGTCAACCATCGCGAGCGCGAAGGCGCCACCGAGACCACCGTGCTCGGCCCGTTCTATGTCGGTGAACACCGGCTGACGCCGCACGGCGCCGATATCTCGCAAGGCATCGCCGGCGAGCCGATGTTCGTGCGCAGCCGTGTCACAGATTTGTCCGGCCAGCCGCTCGCGGGCGCCGAGATCGACGTCTGGCACGCCGACGATGACGGCTTCTACAATTCGCAAAAGCAGTCTTACGAGACGCAGGGGCCCTCGCTGCGGGCAAGGTTCAAGACCGATGCCGACGGACGGTTCTCGTTTCGCACCATTCTGCCGTGCAGCTATCCGATGCCGACCGATGGTCCGGTCGGCGAATTGATCGCGGCGGCCAAACGTCATCCGATGCGGCCGGCCCACGTCCACTTTCTGGTCAAGGCGCAGGGCTTCGAGCCGCTGGTCACGCACGTCTTCATCGATGGCGACGAATATCTCCGTTCCGATGTGGTGTTCGGCGTCAAGGAGGAACTGATCGCAAAAGTCGAACGTCGCGACGAAGCGGTGATGCCCGATGGCACGCCCGCGTCGGGGCCGTGGCACCTCATGACCTACGAATTCCAGATGAAGCCCGGCACCGGAATCGCGCCGCGGCCGATGATGGCGGCTGCCGAATAACGCGAAGGATGCAGCGCAAAGCGCGATTTAACAAAATTGGGAGAGAGAAATGGCCAACACACCAAGGACCACGATCGAGACGGACGTACTGGTGGTGGGAAGCGGGCCGGCGGGCGGGGCTTCCGCCGCACTGCTTGGCATGTACGGCGTGAAGCATATTCTGGTGACCAAATACGGCTGGCTGGCCGATACGCCACGCGCGCACATCACCAACCAGAGGGCGATGGAAGTGCTGCGCGATCTCGGCCTTGAAGCCAAGGCGATCGCGCAAGCGACCCCGCAACATCTGATGGCCAACAACGTGTTCTGTGAAAGCCTGGCCGGTGAGGAACTCGGCCGGCTGTATTCCTGGGGCAATCATCCGGCGCGGCGCGGCGATTATGAACTGGCGAGCCCGGTCGCTATCTGCGATCTGCCGCAGAACTTCCTGGAGCCGATCCTGCTCGAGGCCGCGGGTCAGCGCGGCAGCTCGATCCGCTTCAACACCGAGTTTGTCGATCTGGTTCAGGACGCCGATGGCGTCAGCGCCACCGTCAAGGACCGGCTGTCCGGCGAGACCTACGAAATCCGCGCCAAATATCTGATCGGCGCGGATGGCGGCCGCAGCCGCGTCGCCGAGGTCATCGGCCTGCCGATGCTGGGACAGATGGGCCGCGCCGGCAGCATGAACATCATCGTGCAGGCCGACCTCTCCAAATACGTCGCGCATCGACCGAGCGTTCTGTACTGGGTGTTACAACCCGGCGCGCAGATCGGCGGCATCGGTGCCGGCCTGGTGCGCATGGTACGGCCGTGGAACGAATGGCTGTTCATCTGGGGTTACGACATCGAGCAGGGCGAGCGGCAACTCACCGACGACGAGGCGATTTCGATCGTGCGCAATCTGGTCGGCGACGAGACGCTCGAGGTCAAAGTCACCTCGACCTCGACCTGGACCGTCAACGAAATGTATGCCGGCCATTATTCGTCGGGTCGGGTGTTCTGCATGGGCGATGCAGTGCACCGGCATCCGCCGACCAACGGGCTCGGCTCCAACACTTCGATCCAGGACGCCTACAATCTGTGCTGGAAGCTGAAGCTGGTTCTGGAGAACAAGGCGCAACCATCGTTGCTCGACAGCTATTCGGCGGAACGTCAGCCGGTCGGCAAGCAGATCGTGACCCGCGCCAACAAGAGCATCGGCGACTTCCCGCCGATCTTCGAAGCCGTCGGGTTGTTGTCGTCCACCGACCCAGCCGAGGCCAGGAAGAATATCGAGGCGCGCAAGGCCCCAACCGAAGAGGGCAAGGCGCGACGCAAGAAGCTCTATGAGGCGATCGCCCACAAGAGCTACGAGTTCAACTGCCACGGCGTGGAGATGAACCAGCGCTATGCATCGAGCGCGGTAGTGTCCGACGGCACGCCGGAGCCGGCGTTTCCCCGCGACCACGAACTTTATTATCACGCCACCACCTGGCCGGGCGCGCATCTGCCGCATGTCTGGGTCGAGCAGCACGGTGTTCGCAAGTCGACGCTCGATCTTGTCGGCAAGGGCCGTTTCACGTTGCTCACCGGCATCGGCGGCGAGTGCTGGACGGCGGCTGCGGCCGCGGTCGCAGCCGCGTACGGCCTGGCTGTCGACGTCGTCAGCATCGGTCCCGCCGGCTGTGACGCGCAGGACATCTATGCCGACTGGTATCGGCAGAGCGAAGTCGACGAAGACGGCTGCGTCGTGGTGCGGCCCGATATGTACGTCGCCTGGCGGTCCAGGCAGGCTGTGGCGAACGCCTCCGATGTCCTGGTCGGCGTGTTCGGGCAATTGCTCGGCCGCAGCGCTGAAACCGGGCGTTCGAAGGCTTCGGTCGCCGCGGCCTGACATCGCTTCAAGCCAATCAATCACAGCCGGCAATGCACCGGCTGGCAACGAGGGAGGAAAGACCATATGACCAGCAAGATTTTCCGCTATCCGGCGTCAGGCGTGGATCGTCGCCGCGTGCTGCAAGGCCTCGCCGGCGGCGTCGCCGCGACCGGCGCGATGACGCTGTTCGGCCCCGCGGTTCGTGCCGCCAAGCCGATCAAGATCGGCTACGTCTCGCCGAAGAGCGGCCCGCTCGCCGCCTTCGCCGAGGCCGACGATTTCGTGCTCGGCGAATTCCGCAAACACGTCAAGGACGGCATCAAGATCGGCTCGCAGAGCTACGCGGTCGAGGTCGTGACCAAGGACAGCCAGTCGAATCCGAACCGTGCCGCGGAAGTGGCCAAGGAACTGATCACCCGCGACAACGTCTCGATCATCCTGGTCGGCGCCACGCCCGAGACCAACAACCCCGTGGCGACGCAGTGCGAGCTCGAGCAGATTCCCTGCATCTCCACCGTGGCGCCGTGGCAGACCAATTTCATCGGCCGCCAGGCCAATCCCGCGGATCCCAAGAGCTGGAAGCCGTTCGACTATACGTACCATTATTTCTGGGGCCTTGAGGACGTCATCGGCGTCTTCACCGGCATGTGGCAGCAGGTCGCGACCAACAAGTCGGTGGGTGCGCTGTTTCCCAACGACGCCGACGGCAATGCCTGGGGCGACAAGGTCATCGGGTTTCCGCCGGTGCTCGACAAGCAAGGTTTCAAGTTGACCGATCCGGGCCGCTTCCAGAATCTGACCGACGACTTCTCCTCGCAGATCTCCGCGTTCCGCGGCGCCGATGCCGAGATCGTCACCGGCGTGATCATCCCGCCGGACTTCACGACGTTCTGGAACCAGTCGCGGCAGAAGGGTTTCAAGCCCAAGGTGGTGTCGGTCGCCAAGGCGCTATTGTTCCCGACCTCGGTTCTGGCACTGGGCAAGAGCGGCAACAACATCTCGACCGAGGTGTGGTGGACGCCGAGCCATCCCTACAAATCGAGCCTGAGCGGTGTCAGCGCCGCCGAACTCGCCAAGGGTTACGAGCAGGCTTCCGGCAAGCAATGGACCCAGCCGATCGGTTTCGTTCATTCGCTGTTCGAAGTCGCGGTCGATGCCATGAAGCGCGCCGGCGATCCGACCGATGGCGCCGCGTTGGCGAAGGCCATCGGTGCCACCAAACTTGACACCATCGTCGGCCCGGTCGCCTTCGGCTCCGACAAGGTGCCGCCGTTCGCCGCGAAGAATATCGCCAAGACGCCGCTGGTCGGCGGGCAGTGGCGCCTCAAAGGCGAAAAATACGACATGGTCGTCACCGAGAACAAGCAGGCGCCGCAGATCCCGCTCGGCGGCGATATGCAGGCGCTAAGCTAAATCGGTAGCGTTTTGCCAACATTTGCGTCGTTGCCGGTTGAACCGGCAGCGACGGTTTTTGATGGCGAGGCGCATTATTTGGCATGACGATAACGCCAGGTCGCAACGATGCTTGAACTCAAAGGTGTCTCCAAGGCGTTCGGCGCCATCGTCGTGGCCGAGCGCATCGACCTTGCTTTGTCGTCCGGCGAAGCGCTCGGCGTGATTGGCCCGAACGGCGCCGGTAAATCGACGCTGTTCAACCTCATCACCGGGATGCTGCGGCCGGATTCCGGCCGCGTCATTCTCGATGGCCGCGACATCACCGATCTGGCGCCGGAAGACCGCTGTCGCGCCGGCATCGGCCGCTCGTTTCAGATGCCGCTGCCGTTCGATCATCTATCGGTGTTCGAAAATTTGTCGGTCGCAGCGCTGTTCGGCGGCGGCATGGGGCAGGCCGAGGCCGTTCAGCACTGCGGCCGCACGCTGGAACTGACCGGGCTGGAGGCCAAGGCCAACCGTCCGGCCGGAAGCCTGCCGCTGCTCGATCGCAAGCGGCTGGAACTGGCGCGCGCGCTCGCCACCCGGCCACGCACGCTGTTGCTCGACGAGATCGCCGGCGGCCTCACCGAGGCCGAATGTCAGGAACTGGTCGAGACCATCCGTACCATTCACGCCGGAGGCGTCGGCATCATCTGGATCGAGCATGTGGTTCACGCGCTGCTGGCGGTGGTGCAGCGGTTGGTGGTGCTGGATTTTGGCCGGGTGGTGGCGCAGGGGGTGCCGGCGGAGGTGATGCGCTCTAGCGAAGTGCAGACCATCTACATGGGAGTGCCGGCATGACCGCGCTGCTCGACGTCACCGCGCTCGATGCATTCTATGGTGACTTCCAGGCGCTGTTCGGCATCGATTTTGAGCTCCGTGAAGGCGAAGCGGTGGCGGTGATCGGCGCCAACGGCGCCGGCAAGTCCACGCTGCTGAAATCGCTGGCGGGGCTGGTGCGCAACCGGCCCGATGCGGTCCGTCTTGCGGGCAAGCCGATCGGCGATAGTCGGGCTGCGAGCATCGTGCGGCTGGGACTCGCGCTGGTGCCGGAAGGCCGGCAGTTGTTTCCCTCGCTCACCGTCGAAGAGAATCTCTTGATCGGCGCGTTCGGCGGCGAGCGCACCGCGCCGTGGGACCTGGCGTCGGTCTACCGGATGTTCCCGGTGCTGCGGGAGCGCCGGCGCAGCAGCGTCACGGTGCTGTCGGGGGGGCAACAGCAGATGGTGGCGATCGGCCGCGCGCTGATGTCGAATCCATCGGTGTTGTTGTGCGACGAGATCAGCCTCGGCCTCGCGCCCATCATCGTCGAGGATATCTACCGGATGCTGCCGCGGATTCGCGACCACGGCACCGGTATCGTTGTCGTCGAACAGGATATCGCCCGCGCGCTGCGCAGTACCGACCGTTTCTACTGTCTGCAGGAGGGCCGGGTCACGCTCACGGGCCGGCCGGCCGATGCCAGCCAGGATGCCATTCACTCGGCTTATTTCGGAACATGAGGCCACGATGATCGGACTGGACACCGTGATCGAGGGCGTGCTGCTTGGCGGCGTTTATGCGCTGTTCGCGTTGGGGCTGTCGCTAATCTTCGGCATCATGCGGCTGGTCAATCTCGCGCATGGCGACCTGATCCTGCTCGCGGCCTATCTGGTGCTTAGCGTCACCACGGTGCTCGCCATACCCTTGATCGTGGCCACGCTGCTGGTCGTGGTGGTGATGTTCGTGGCCGGTTTTGCCCTGCAGCGGCTGGTGCTCGAGCGGGTGCTCGGCGACGACATCCTGCCGCCGCTGCTGGTGACGTTCGGGCTCTCGATCGTGATCCAGAACGGTTTGCTGCTGGTGTATGGCGCCGACAGCCGCAGGCTTCAGGCCGGTGCGTTCGAATCCTCATCGGTGACGCTGGGCGGCGGATTGAGCATCGGTCTCGCGCCGCTGACGGCATTGCTCACCGCGATCGTGGCGGTTGCGCTGCTGCAACTGATTTTCTACCGTACCTCGCTTGGACGGGCGTTTCGCGCTACCTCCGACAATCCGCAGATCGCGCAACTCATGGGTATCAACGAGCGCAGCGTTTACGCCATCGCGGTCGGCATCTCGCTCGCGGTGTCGGTGATCGCTGCGATCACCTTCGGCATCCGGGCCAATTTCGATCCTTCCATCGGACCGGCACGGCTGCTCTATGCGTTCGAAGCCGTGATCATCGGCGGCTTGGGCAGCCTGTGGGGCACGCTGGTCGGCGGCATCGTGCTTGGATTGGCGCAGACCATCGGCGCCCGGATCAATCCGGAGTGGCAGATCCTCACCGGCCATCTCGCCTTCCTGGCGGTCCTGATGGTTCGCCCCCGTGGCTTATTCCCGTCGAGGCGGCCATGAGCGTGACGGCGGCGGTGCGCGACAAGGTCGAGATCGGGCGTGACGCAGGCGCAGCGCCGCTGTGGCAAGTGCGCGTCGGCACGCCGCTGTCGCGCGCCGCGGCGATCGCAGCGGGTGCCGTCGTGATTGCGCTGGTATTGCTGCCGGCGGTCGCGTCGCGCAACCTGATCCAGGATCTGATTTTCGTGTTCACCATGCTGGCGCTGGCGCAATTGTGGAACGTGCTGGCGGGGTGGGGCGGTCTGGTCTCGGTCGGGCAGCAGGCCTTTGTCGGGCTCGGCGCCTATGCGCTGTTTGCCGGGGTGGTCACGCTGGGGATCAATCCGGTTTTCGCGATTCCGCTGGCCGGCCTGTTCGCGGCGGTGGTGGCCGCCGTGCTGGGGCCGCTGCTGTTTCGGCTGGAAGGGCCATATTTTGCCATCGGTAGCTGGGTGGCGGCCGAAGCGCTGCGGCTGATCTGCGCGCAATTCAAGACGCTCGGCGGCGGCACCGGCATGTCGATCTCGCCACCGGACCTGTCGC
The DNA here is from genome assembly GCA_963755895.1 of uncultured Alphaproteobacteria bacterium. Classification (GTDB taxonomy): domain Bacteria; phylum Pseudomonadota; class Alphaproteobacteria; order Rhizobiales; family Xanthobacteraceae; genus Bradyrhizobium. Next base: position 41,243 of record CAVWMD010000007.1, on the reverse strand, counting down.
AGATGATGGGGCTGAAATCAGCGCAGCAATTGTTCGGCTTGCGTCCCGCGGCCGCGCGCGACGTGTTGATCTACTGGATTGCGCTATTGCTCGCGGTTGCCGTGACGCTCGGCATCACCGCGTTCGTCCGTTCGCGGATGGGCCTCGCGCTTGCCGCCAGCCGCGACAACGCCGCGGCCGCGCGCAGCGTCGGCGTGCGCACCGACCGCATCCGGTACCTGCTGTGGATCGTTGTCGCCTTCGCGACCGGCATGGTCGGCGCCGTGGTTTATTTGCAGAAGGCGCGGATTTCGCCGGATGCCGCGTTCAGCGTCACCGACTGGACCGCCTATGTCATCTTCATCGTGGTGATCGGCGGCGTCCGCACCATCGAAGGACCGATGATCGGCGTGCTGACTTTGTGGGGCTTGATCTCCTATCTGGCGCAATACGGCAGCCTGTATCTGGTCGTGCTCGGCACCATCGCCATTCTCATCATGCTGTTCATGCCGAAAGGGGTGTGGGGCGAAATCGAGCGGCGCTGGGGAATCAGGCTGTTCCCGACACAGCGGGTGCTCAGCCGCTCTTCGTGCGGCAGCGACCTGGCGAAGAACGATTTGGCGAAGTAAGGCCGCGCTACATCGCGCCCGAAGGGGGTGCCGTTCCGATAGCAATTTCAATTACTTGGCCGGAAAGTTGAACTCGTTACGGTCATCTTCCGCCGAAACGCGCGAGCGCGTTAAAAATGCTACCTGAAATTGTTCTTATTTGTGATGGTCGTCTCCCATAGACTGGTCAGAATGCCTGCTGACGTCCGATGTGAGAACCGATATCCATGGATTCGAGAAACGTAAAAACCGCTGCCGACGCCCGGGCGCTGGTCGAGGCGCGGGGCCTGTCTCACGTCAAGCTCGGCGTGGTCGATCTCGACGGCGTGATCCGCGGAAAATATATGTCGCGCGACAAGTTTTTCAGCGCGCTCGAGCACGGCTTCAAGTTCTGCGACGTGATCTTCGGCTGGGACTCGCATGACCAGATCTACGACAAATCGAGCTTTACCGGATGGCACACCGCGTTTCCGGACGCGACCGCGCGCATCGACCCCGCGTCTTGCCGCGACGTCCCCATGGAAGGCGACATGCTGTTCTTCCTCGGCGAATTCGACGACGCGGCAGCAGAGATCTGTCCGCGCCGGCTGTTGCGCCGCATCGTCGATCGCGCGGAGGGGATGGGTCTGGCGGCGACGGCCGCGGCCGAGTTCGAGTTTTTTGTTTTCGACGAGACGCCGCACAGCGTGCGGGAAAAAGGCTACCGCGACCTCAAGACCCTGACGCCGGGCTGGTTCGGCTACTCGGTGCTGCGATCATCGGTCGAGTTGGATTTCTATCATGATCTGCTCAAGCTCTGCGAAGACATGGATATGCCGCTCGAGGGTCTGCACACCGAGACCGGGCCCGGCGTGCTGGAAGCCGCCATCCAGTATACCGATGTGCTCGCGGCATCCGACCGCGCGGTGATCTTCAAGACCTTTACCAAGGTGCTGGCCGAGCGGCAGGGCAAGATGGCGACGTTCATGGCCAAATGGTCGAACGCCTATCCGGGCCAGTCGGGACATTTGCATCTTTCGCTGCGCGATCTCGCCGGCAAATCCGTCTTCCACGAAAGCCGACGTCCCGGCAACATGTCCGACACCATGCGCTGGTTTGTCGGGGGTCAGCAGGCGCTGTTGCCCGAACTGTTGGCGATGGTGGCGCCCACGGTGAACAGCTATTCCCGCCTGATCCCCGGCTTCTGGGCGCCCACCGACGCGACCTGGGGTATCGAAAACCGGACCTGCGCGCTGCGGGTCATTCCAGGCTCGCCGTCGAGCCAGCGCGTCGAATACCGGATTGCGGCCGCCGATATCAATCCGTATCTCGCGATTGGCGCAGCCCTCGGCTCGGGCCTCTGGGGCATCGAACACAAAATCGAGCCTGACGCGCCTATTGCCGGCAGTGCCTATGATGTCGCGCATCCGGCCGAGCGCGCGCTGCCGAGAAATTTGTCGCAGGCTGCGGACCGGCTTGTTGCCTCAACGGCGGCCCGTAATCTATTTGGCGATGTCTTTGTCGATCATTATGCAATGACCCGCCACTGGGAAGAGCGCGAGTTCCGCAAGGCGATCACCGACTGGGAACTCGCCCGCTATTTCGAAATCATCTGAAGCCGGCGCCAGCGCCTGACATGAGTGGAAGCATCGTGAACGATATTGTCTGCATCTCGCCGGTCGACGGCAGTGAAGTCGCCCGCCGGCGTATAGCAACGGAGCGTGAAATTGCCGAAACCCTGCTCGGCGCCAGACAGGCGCAACAGCAATGGGCGAGGGTGCCGCTTTCCGAGCGCAAGGCGAAGATGCTGGCCTTCCTTGCGGTGCTGCAGGCGCAGAATGACGAGGTCGTTCCCGAGCTCGCGATGCAGATGGGACGGCCGGTGCGTTACGGCGGCGAGTTGCGCAGTTTCGAGGAACGCCTCCGCGGGCTGGTCGACCTTTGCGACGAGGCGCTGGCGCCGACGGTGCCCACCGAGCGGCCTGGCTTCCGCCGCATGATCAAGCGCGTGCCGGTGGGCGTCGTGCTGGTGATTGCGCCGTGGAACTACCCTTATCTCACGGCTGTCAACGCCATCGTTCCGGCGCTGCTGGCCGGCAACGCCGTGATTCTGAAGCATGCCGCCCAGACCCTTTTGGTCGGCGAACGTTTTCAATCGGCGATGGACCGGATTGGCTTGCCGAAGCATCTGTTCACCACGCTGAACCTCGATCATGGCTCGGCCGAGAAACTAATCGCCTCGCGCGGTGTCGATCACGTCAGCTTCACCGGTTCGGTCGCCGGCGGCCGCGCCATCGAACGGGCCGCGGCCGGCACCTTCATTTCGGTCGGCCTTGAACTGGGCGGCAAGGACCCGGCCTATGTGCGGCCCGACGCGGACTTTGATTTCGCAGTCGAGCAACTTGTCGACGGCGCCTTCTACAATTCCGGCCAATGCTGCTGTGGCATCGAACGCATCTATGTGCACGAGACAATCTACGATCGCTTTGTCGATGCGTTCGCCGATCTCACCTCCCGCTATCAGCTCGGAAGCCCGCTGGTGCAGGACACGACGCTCGGTCCGATGGCGGCCGTGCGGTTTGCCGATACGGTGCGCGCCCATGTCGGCGAAGCCTTGACAAAAGGGGCGCAGCCGCTGATTGACGCCAAGGGCTTTCCCGCCGACCAGGCCGGAACGGCCTATCTGATGCCGCAGGTGCTCGTCGGTGTCGATCACGGCATGCGGGTGATGATGGAAGAGAGTTTTGGGCCGGTCGTCGGCATCATGAAAGTGGGTTCGGACGACGCCGCGATTGAGCTCATGAACGATAGTCCCTACGGGCTGACCGCGTCGGTGTGGACCAAGGACCCGGAGGCGGCGGAGCGGATCGGCGATGGCATCGCGACCGGCACGGTGTTCATGAATTGTTGCGACTATGTCGATCCGGCGCTGGCCTGGACCGGCGTCAAGGACACCGGCCGTGGCGCCAGCATGTCACGGCTCGGCTTCGAAGCGCTGACCGGTGCCAAATCATTTCACCTTCGCATCGAACACTGAGAGCAAGACATGACCGTTCAGATTACCGGCGCCTGGAATTTTCCGACACGCGTCATTACCGGCGCCGGTCGCATCGCCGAACTTCCCGAGGCCTGCCGGACCCACGGCATCACCAGGCCGTTGCTGGTGACCGACAAGGGCCTTGCGGCGAGCGATCTCATCGCGGGCATCGTCGGACGTGTTCGCGATGCCGGAATTCCGATCGGCGTTTTCTCCGACGTGAAGTCCAATCCGACCGAAGCAAACCTTCAGGCCGGCGTCGACGCCTTCAAGGCCGGCGGCCATGACGGCGTCGTCGCGGTCGGCGGCGGATCGGCGCTCGACATCGGCAAGTGCGTGGCGTTCATGGTGGCGCAATCCCGCCCGGTGTGGGATTTCGAGGACGTCGGCGATTGGTGGACGCGGGCCAACACCACCGGGATCGCGCCGATCATCGCGGTGCCGACCACGGCGGGAACCGGTTCCGAGGTCGGCCGCGCCGGCGTGATCACGCGCGAGCAAACCCACGAAAAGAAGATCATCTTTCACCCGCTGATGCTGCCGAAGATCGCGATCGAGGATCCCGAACTCGCCGTCGGGCTGCCGCCGTTCCTGACCATGGCCACCGGCATGGACGCGTTGGCGCACTGCTTCGAGGCCTACTGCGTCAACGCCTTCCATCCGCTCGCCGACGGCATCGCGCTTGAGGGGATCAGGATCGTCGATACCTATCTGCCGCGCGCGGTGGAGAATGGCTGCGATCTCTCAGCGCGCGCCTACATGTTCGCGGCGGCGTCGATGGGGGCGACCGCCTTTCAGAAGGGCCTCGGCGCGATCCATTCGGTGTCGCATCCGGTGGGCGCGCGTTACGACACCCATCACGGTCTCACCAACGGCGTGATCTTTCCCTATGTCCTGGTCTGCAACAGGGCGGCGATCGCCGACAAATTTCCGCACATCGCCCGGGCGCTCGACCTGCCGGGCCGCGATTTCGACGCGGTACTCGAATGGATCCTCGCGTTCCGCAAAAAGCTTGGCGTACCGCACACTTTGGCCGAGCTCGGCGTCAAGGAGGCCGACGCCGCGCTCATTGCCGCCGATGCCGTGAAGGATCCGACGGCCGGCTCCAATCCGCGGCAACTCAGCGAGGCGGAGTTCGAGAAACTCACGCTTGCGGCTATTCGCGGCGATCTCGCAAGCTAGGCGTTGCGGCAAGCCTGGCGCGACGGGCTTGCGGGATTATGGCGCAAAGGGATGCACTTGGATGACTGGGTCAATTCACCGGGATCGCAGCCGCCGAAGTAAGGCCGATAACGGCAAACAAAAACGACCTCAGCTTGGGGAAGCTGAGGCCGAAGTCTGAGGGAGGTATGTCGGAGCGGGGGAGCCCGACAGAATACCCATATGGTTTTGCCGTTCGCTGCGGCCATTAAATTCGGGTTTAGATAAGCCGCCAACTAGCCGGCGCGGCGGCTTGCCATTGGTGCATCGCTTCGTGCGCGTGAGGATCGCCCAACGGGTAACGGACTGGGCGATCGATGAGCGGCGTTAACGCGATCTTCTCCGGCCGGGTCGCGGGCTGCTCGCCGCAGGACCCGGAGCCGACGTCGTTCGAATGGCGAACGGTAGGGGGAGCACAGCGCCGGCGCGGCTCCGTGACGTTTCGAAGAGCGCTATCTCAACAAAAGGCCACGGCGTGAGAACACCACGTCGCGGGGCGCGCCCCGTTGGATCGGGCTGATCACGACGTCGCGATATATCCGTGAACATGACCAGATCGATCACAACATCGCGAGTTCTGCGCGCGAATACCCATGAAAGGCGCGAAAAACACAAATCGGCAGGCTCGCATGCCGCCAGCGCAGAGCTCGGCTTTCGAAAATAGTGGTATCGGCAAGCCCAGTGTTGTTGGGCGAGCTTTCTATAGCGGGCTCCCGCCGCGACGTTTTGGGGGAGTGTTCGCGTCGTGCGGAAGGTCGTTTTAGAGAGTGGCGCGGACTCGATCGATCGTTCCCGGCATTCCTTGCAAGCGATCCTCGATGGTCGCTATCGCTCCGGTCAGGACCAGATATTGAGGGCGCCGGCAGCCTCCACGATGAAATTTGAGTTCAACCGCGAGGGGTGGGTCCATTGGCCCGAACGGGAGGACCTTTCACTCGAATTCATGCGGCTGTTGGCGGCCGCCCAGGACGGCGGATCGACGGTCTCCGAATGCTGGCTGGCCGCAAGCCGCATCGATGTCGCGGACGACAATTCCTGGTATCGGGAGTGGGTCAGGACGGCCGACGTCAACCGCGAGCGGGGCGCCGCCGCGCTCGCCGAGGGCAATTTGCCGACGGCGCGGAACAACTGGCTTCGCGCCATCACCTATTATCAGGCGGCCGTGCATCCGTTCGATCTGTCGGAGGAAAATCGGCAAGCCTCGATCGCCGCGATGCGCCAATGTGCCGCGAACTACCTGCGGCACCGTGAACCGCCAGGTGAAATCGTCGCGATTCCCTGGACCAGCGAGGTCACCCTGCAGGGCTGTTATTTGCCGGCGCGCGCGACGACAAACCCTGCCCCGGCCGTGATCTGCATCGGCGAGCCCGGCCACCACAAGGAGGAATACCTCTTCAAGATGGCGCGGCATGCCTTCGAACGCGGCATGTCGCTGCTCGCGGTCGACGTTCTCGGCGATCGGCCGGATGCGTCGTTCGAAACGATCATGGGAAGCCACAAGCTCGAATCGGCGATCGGTTGTTTCATGGATTACCTGTCCGGCAGGGACGATGTCGATGAAAGCCGTATCGCGATCCTGGCCGACGGCTGGAGCTCTTCGTTTGTCGCGCGAGGCGTCGCTGCCGATTTGCGGTTCGCGGCGGCGGTTTGCGATGGCGGCCTCTGGGAGTTGCATGAGCGATCTTTCCTGGTGCGGCGCGCCGCGGCGCGTGGCGAGATCCTTCCGTGCATGGGAACCAGCCGCATCATGCGAAGTATTGCCTGTCCGCTGCTGATTACCGCCGGCGAGCGCGGCTGGCTGCAGCCGGAGCGGATCGCCGAACTGGTCGACCGGCTCAAGGCAGGCCGCGAGGACGTCACGCTGAAGATATTTGAGAGCGCGGAGACGGCGGCAACGCAGGGCCACATCGACAACCCGACGCTGGCCAACGAGTTTATCTTCGATTGGATGGCCGCCCGCCTGAGATAGCCAACCGCTGCTTCAGTTCGTCGGCAAGTTCGGCCGAACAGACGGGCAGTTTCAGAAATCGGCAACGACTTTCAGGCGGGCCTTTTCCAGCCGTCGCTTGATGGTGGCGAGCTTGTCGGTCAAATCGGCGATGTCGCGATCCTCGAACTCCGCGAAGATAAACTGGTTCAAGGCTTCCTGTTGCGAAGCGAGGTTGGCCAGGTGCTTCGTCGTCTTGTCGGTCAGCGACATCTTGACGATCCTGGCATCCTCGACCGCGGTCTTGCGGCGGACGAAGCCCTTTTTTTCGAGAAGCTTCGATTGGGTCGTCACGAAGGAAGGGTCGACGTGCAGCAGCTTCGAAGCCACGTTGACGGCGACACCGTCGCCCTGGTCATGGTCTGCGAGGGCGACAATGATCATCCATTGCGGCCCGCTGATCCCCAGCGTCTTCGCCCAGAACTGCCGCAGCTCCTCGAGGTAAACCCCGATCGACGCGATCTCCCACGAGAACCGCCGTATGACGTCCTGATTCTTCTTGGCGGTTTCCCCCATCCAGTACCCCCAACCTCCTGTTTTCCCGTCACGATGATTGCGCTCATCCTTGTGCCCGGATGATTTGCAGCCCCAGCCTCAGGCAGAAAACAACATAAGTAAATCACTTATGTTCGAAATCGCGCCGTTACGATATCCCGGCAGCCCTGTTGTTGACCAGACACGGCATTAATCCGGCCCATTCTGGGCCGTTGCCGAAAAGACACAGGTTTTAGTAATAAATACGTGAGTTAATAAACGAATTTGATTACGTAAATGGCATTCGCCATACTTGTGGCGACGGAGGGGGGATTTTCGCCGTCCCGTTGAAGGTCGTTGGCTCAAGTCTCTCGCGCAGGCGGGGTGTCCGAAAGCGCGAAGCGACTGAGCGGTTTTCAGCGGCGGGGAGAGGGACCTTGGGGAACAAGGGTCCGCATCCCGCCCTCAGAGCAACTTGGAGGTTGAACCATGAAGATGATTAAGAGCCTTGTCCTCGGCTCAGCGGCGGCTCTCGTCGCCATGAGCGGGGCACAGGCGGCTGATCTTCCCGTCAAGGCCAAAGCGGTCGAGTATGTGAGGATCTGCTCGCTGTATGGTGCCGGTTTCTACTACATTCCGGGCACCGACACCTGCATCAAGATCGGCGGCTATCTGCGCGCCGAAGTGAACATTCACGGCGGTAACAGCAACGCGCCCTATTGGAGCGGTGACGGCGGCATCAACACCCGTTACGAGAACGAATATAGCGACCTCGCCCGTATGGCGCTGACGGTCGATACCCGCACGGCGACTGAATACGGCGTGGTCCGTACCTTCGGACAGGCCGACTTCTCGTTCGGTACCCAGGGCTACGGCGGCGGTATCGGCAGCTCGAACGTGGTCACCGGCAACGTGCTGACCGGCAACACCCAGAACAACTACGCCGGCAACGGCGTTCTCGGTGTCGAATACGCGTTCGTTCAGTTCGCGGGCTTCACCTTCGGTAAATCGGCTTCGGCATTCGTCACGCCGTGGCAGGGCTTCCCGGGCAACAACACGTCGTACCTGGTTGGTGGCTACGACACCATCACCGGCATCAACAACGTCCAGTACACCGCCCAGTTCGGCAACGGTGTGTCGGCCTCGATCGGCATCGACGACAGCAGCGCCAGCGACTACAACCGTACCCAGATCGTCAACGCGGCGGTCACTGGTGCGGCGAGTGCGCCGGCCAACACGCTGGTCCCGAGCACGGCAAATACCGCTTCCTGCGCCCTTGCGATGTACGGCGCGGCCAGCTCGAACTGTACCAACCTCGGCACCGCTTACGGCGGCGCGCAGTTGCCTGACCTCGTCGGTAACGTCCGGGTCGATCAGGCTTGGGGTGTCTTCCAGGTGTCGGGCGCTCTGCACGACGTCGATCCCGGCTACTGGAGCACGGCCAATACGCTCACCAACGGTAACTTCCTTGGTGGCCAGGCCCAGACCAACGCCCAGAACCTCGGCCATCCGGACTCGAAGGTTGGCGGCGCGGTGAACGTTGCCTTGCAGATCAAGAACCTGCCGACCGGTGTCGGCGACGACTTCAAGATCGAAGGCAGCTGGTCGCTCGGCGCATCGAAGTATGTGCTGGGAACCTCGGCCCCGCTGGGCGGCTCCTTCTACATGTTTGGTGATGGACCGACTGGAACCGCGGGCAAGCTTGCCATCGGTGCGATCACCGACGGTGTCTACTCGGGTGGTCCGGGTAACAGCGGCGTTGGCGGCACCCAGGTGCAGTTGACCCAGGGTCTGGGCATCCGTGGTGCGTTCAACCACAACTGGAGCCCCGAGTGGTCGTCCAGCTTGTTTGGTGGTGCGTCGCAGTTGAGCTACAACAACACCTCCAAGGCGATCTGGTGCGCAAGCTACGTTGCCTCCGGTACGACCTTGACCGCTGGCTCGACCTGCAATCCCGGCTTCACGATGTCCGAAATCGGTCTCACCACCCGTTGGACCCCGGTCAAGAACCTGACGTTCAGCTCGGAAGTGCTGTACGCCTATCTCCACACCGACATGTCCGGTGGCGCGATCGGTACTGCGAGCTCCGCGTTCCCAATTCAGTCGGGAACCGCAGCTTCGCCCTATATCTTTGGCGACAGGGGTACGGTTTCGGTCAACTTCCGCGCTCAGCGCAACTTCTGATCGGGTTCGTCCCACAAGGACGAGAACGGTTTGAGAACAGATCCCCGGCAGGAAACTGCCGGGGTTTTTCTTGGATAGACGTTGCGCGAGCCGGCGGCGCGATGTCGGTTTTCGCGCGCTCGCCGCCGCGCGTTTCTCAGGAGGACAGTCCCGGTCAGCGACCTCGGTCGCGGTCAGCGACCTCGGTCGCGGTCAGTGACCTCGGTCGCGTCAGTGACCTCAGTCGCGTCAGTGACCTCAGCTGCGGTTAGCGGCCTCTGCGGTAACATAAGCGTCATCGGAGAAAACATTATTTACTCAGGTAATTTATTCATGTATTTACGGAGTCGCACCGACTTTAATCCGTCGGGCTCTCTTCTCAAGGAGACACTATCTACTTTATGAGACCTCCGAAAACCTCCAGCAATGCCCTGCTGGAGGTTTTTTCGTTTTGGGAACGGCAAAGCAGCCGCGTTCTCCGGGCCGAATAGACAGGTCGAATCGATCGCGCGGCGCCAGAGCTCGTGATCGGCGGGTTGGCCCTGCTGGTTTTTCTGTCCCGCCAATCGCAATACGCCGAGCGCGAGGCATGCCCGCGGCGGCAGACAGACCTCTGTGCCGTGAACGCAATGCTCGGCGGCGAAAAATAGTGTATCGGCTGGTCGCAATGACGGCCGGCGGGTTGGTTGCCGCCCACAACTACAGTTTCGGAGGAATATCCATGTCGGGTTTGCCGCTCTCGGGCATCAAAATTGTTGATCTGACGCGCGTACTGGCAGGACCGATCTCGGCGCAGATGCTGGCCGATCTCGGCGCCGAGGTGATCAAGATCGAACGTCCGGGCAGCGGTGACGACGCCCGCGCGTTCGGGCCGCCCTATCTGGTCGACCCCGACGGCAAGGAGAACAACAACAACTCGTTCTATCTGTGCGCCAACCGCGGCAAGAAATCGGTCACCATCAATATCGCCAAGCCCGAGGGCCAGGCGATCGTCCGCGATCTGGCGAAAACCGCCGACGTGATGATGGAAAATTACAAGGTCGGCGATCTCAAGCGCTACGGGCTCGATTACGAATCGATCAAGGCGATCAACCCCGGCATCATCTATTGCTCGGTGACCGGTTTCGGCCAGACCGGACCTTATGCGCCGCGCGCGGGCTACGATGCGATTCTGCAGGCGATGGGCGGCTTGATGAGCGTCACCGGCCATATCGACGGCGAGCCGGGCGAGGGCCCGATGAAGGTCGGTCCCTCGATCGTCGACTATATGACCGGCATGAACAGCTCGATCGGGATTCTGTCGGCGCTGTACCATCGCAAGGTCAATGGCGGCGAGGGCCAGCATGTCGACGTCTGCCTGTTCGACACCGTGATCGCCTCGCTGTCGCATTGGGCCCAGATCTATCTCGTCAACGGCAAGACACCGCCGCGGCGCGGCACCTGGGGCAATGGCGGCATGCCGGCCGGTGTCTTCCGCTGCACCGACGGCGAACTGATGCTGGTGGTCGGTAATGACGCGCAGTTCGCGCGCACCTGCGCCGTACTGGGCGCGCCCGAGCTCGCGACCGATCCGCGGTTCCTGAAGAACAACGACCGCGTCGTGCACGGCAAGGAGATCATGGCGATCTTCGCCGCTCTGTTCCTCAAGCAGCCGGTGGCGCATTGGTTGGACGAGCTGGAGAAGGCCGGCGTGCCCTCCGGTCCCATCAACAATTTCGAGCAGGTGTTTGCCGACGAGCACGTCCGCTCGCGCGGCATGCAGATCAAGGTCAAGCATCCGTTCGAGCCGGAACTGTCGCTGATCCGCAATCCGCTGACGTTCTCCGGAACGCCCCTGAAGGATTATCGCGCGCCGCCGCTGCTGGGCGCCGACACCAGGGACGTGCTGTCGACGATCGGTTATGACGACGCCAGGCTCGACGGGCTGAAGAAGCAGGGGATTATCTAACCAATTACGCGGGCCCTTGTGCGTTCGTCATTGCGAGCGCAGCGAAGCAATCCAGGACTGCAAAGAAAAACTGGATTGCTTCGTCGCTGCGCTCCTCGCAATGACGAACTAAGTCCTTCAGGAGATATACAATGGCGGCATCGGCGCAAAAAACCTTCATCACCTGCGCGATCACCGGCAATTTGACGCGGCCGGAGCAATCGCCGCATCTGCCGATCACGCCGCAGCAGATCGCCGACAGCGCGCTGGAGGCGGCGGAGGCGGGGGCTGCGATCGCGCATATTCACGTGCGCGATCCCGAAACCGGCCGGCCCTCGATGTCGATCGATCTGTACCGCGACGTGATGGATCGGATCCGCGCCCGCAACAAAGAACTCGTCATCAACCTGACCACCGGTCCAGGCGGCCGCTTCGTGCCGTCCGAAGCCGATCCCAAAGTCGCCGGGCCCGGCACCACCTTGATCGCGCCGGAGCGCCGGGTCGAACATATCGAATTGCTGCGGCCGGATATCTGCACGCTCGACCTCAACACCATGAATTCCGGCGGCGAGGTCGTGATCAATACGCCGCGCAACGTCCGCAAGATGGCCGAGCGCATGAAGGCGGTCGGCGTGCTGCCGGAAATCGAATTGTTCGACTCTGGCGATTGCCATCTGGCGCGCGACCTGTTCGCCGAGGGCGTCTTGCAGGGGCCGGGATTGTTCTCGCTGGTGCTCGGCGTCAAATACGGCTTCAACGCCTCATCCGAAACCATGTTTTACGCGCGCAGCCTGTTGCCGCCGGGCGCGATCTGGTCCGGCTTCGGCATCGGCCGTGCCGAGTTTCCGATGGTGGCGCAAGCCTGGTTGCTCGGCGGCCATGTCCGGGTCGGGATGGAGGATAATCTTTATCTGTCGAAGGGCGTGCTGGCCAAGAGCAACGCCGAACTGGTGTTGCGCGCGGTCGATATCTTGCGCAACCTCGGCGCCGAGATCGCTTCGGCCGCCGAAGCCCGCGCGATGCTCAAATTGTCGTAGCGCTCATCGATTGCGCTACAACGCCGGCGTCCTCTCGAGCGTGAACATCGGAGCATAGCTTGGCTGGATGGTCAGGCGCGCGACCGGCATCACCGGAGGCTGGCTCTCAATGGCGAGGGTGTATCGCTGCAGCATCGTCGCCAGCATGATCTGGGCCTCGGCAAGGGCAAAAACCGCGCCGATACAAATGCGCGGACCGGCGCCGAACGGCAAATAGGCGCCGCCCGACGTCCACGGTGACGACTGTCCGGCAAATCTGTCGGGCATGAAAGCCGTCGGATGCTGCCAATGCTTGCGGTGGCGATGCAGGACCCAGGGCGCGACATAAACCTGGGTGCCGCGTCGCACCGGTTCGCCCATGATCACATCATCTTCGATCGGCTCGCGCACCAGAATGGGAACCGGTGGGTAAAGCCGCAGCGTCTCCAGCAGCACGCGGCGCAAGCATGGCCAACGGCCGAGATCGTCGAGGGTCGTGACGCGCTCGGGCGGAAAGGCAGCCACTTCGGCGCGCAGCCGCGCTTGCTCAGCTTGATCAAGCGTCAAGAGATAGGAAGCCCAGAACAGCAGGCGTGCCGTGGTCTCGTAGCCGGCGAAGATCATCGTCGCGCATTGATCGCGCACCTCGTCGGCCGCGAGCGAGGCGCCGGTTTCGGGATCACGCACCGCGAGCAAGAGATCGAGCAAATCTTGTTGGCCCGTAGCATGCGTTGCGCTCCGGCGGGCGGTCACGATCGCATCGACAACGGCGAACCAGCGTTGCTGGAAGGCGCGGCGTTTTCCCAGCGTGAACGCAAAGGAGGTCTCGGATTTGGCAAAGGCGTCGAAGATCTGCGGACGTCCAGGCCCCGTGACATATCGACGGACGAGGTCGCCGACCCGATCGCGCTCGGCCCGATCGGGCATCGAGAACAGCGCGCGAAGCACCGCGTTCAGGGCCGCCATCTGGTAGGCATCGGACAGATCGGCGCTCGACTGCCCTTCGAGCTCGCCGGCCAGATCGTTGGCGGCCGCGATGAAGTGCAGCAGCAGCATGTTCACATGGTTCGGCGTGAACGGGGGCGACAACGTACGGCGCTGCCTGCGCCACTCGCTACCTTCCGCGAGGAACACGCCCCGGCCGACCATTGGGCGCATGATGCGGGGCATCACGGCCGGGCGGGCATAGTTCGCCGCGTTGGTCGTCATCATGTGGCGAACGCCGGCGGGATCATTGATCAGGACGCTCTCGACACCGAACAGCGTGTTCCGGCTGAAAGGTGTATCGAATGCATCGTCGGACCAGATCGCAAGGCTGTTGCGGATGCTGCCGAGCAGAAGCCTGAGCGGAGGCAGGTCCCTGGCATGGACGGCCGGGGCAGGTGGAATCACAGGTGAAAGGGTGTCGAGCATGCGATCTCGCGCGATCATCATTCCGGAGTGTTTTCAATGTGCCGGAACTCGACGGTCGGTGTATTGAACGGTTCGGACATGATCCGCCGATGCGGGAGGCGTGACAATGGCTTTGACGACCATCTCGGAGATCACCTGGCCGCGTCCGGGGATCGCGGGCTGCGTGTTCTGCCGGATCGTTCGGGACACCAGGGGCGTCACGCTCGATCACGCCCAACGATTCAATTTCTTCCCGGCGTCGCCGGTGTGCAGCCTGGCCTGGCTGTTCGCGGGTGAGTGTCACCTGATCGACGGGCCGGACCGGATGGAGCGTCCCTGGACCGGCGCAAGGCTGCCCAGGCTTGCCTTCTTTGGCCCGCAGCTCGGGCCGCTCGCCAGTTGGAATCCGGGCGAGACCTATGCGATGACGATCGCGTTCTATCCCGACGCGTTGTCGGCGATGACCGGGCTCGATCTGAGCCCGTTCGCGGGACGCATGGTGCCGGCAGAAGAGGTGTTGCCGCAACCGCTGCTGCAACCCTGCCGTGACCTGTTCGATGCGATCAATCGTGAAGGCGCCGAACGCGCGTTCCCGGTTCTTGAAGACACGATCGAGACCCTGTGGGCCGGCACGTGCCCTGCGAGGACCACGCCAATACGATCGATCGAGGAATGGAGCACAAGCCTCGTGCGCAGGGCTGCGCTCACCGATTTTGGACGCAGCACACGGCAAATTGCCCGGCGGGTCAAATCATGGACCGGCGCCAACCTGCGCGACCTGCACGGCCTTGGCCATACCGAGCAACTCTATGCCAGATTGCACGAGGCGATCGAAGACGGCGATGTCGACTGGGCCGGGCTTGCCGCGGCGTCGGGATTTGCCGACCAGGCGCATATGATCCGGCAAATGCGCCGGCACACCGGCTTCACGCCCGAGCAATTGCGCCAGAGTGCGCGAGACGACGAGGCCTTCTGGGGCTATCGGCTGCTCGGACAGTATTTTGCGCAGCCAAAAGGCGAGTAGGCCGCCGGCTTGGCGGTTTGCTGGATTGGCACGGGGCTTGCTCGATACGGCTGATCCTTAAGCGCCGCGAGCACTGCCATGTCCCTCGATATCCTGATCAAGAATGTAGCCCTCGGTCAGTTCGAAGGCTTGCGCGATCTCGGCATCGCCAAAGGGCGCTTCGTTGGCATCGAAAGAAGCCTGTCGCAGCCTGCCGCGCTGGTGCTCGATGCCGAGGGGCGGATGGCGGTGCCGGGCTTCGTCGAGCCGCATATTCATCTCGACAAGGCGCTGATCTCGGAGCGCGCGCCGGTCAATGTTTCAGGGACGCTCACCGAGGCGATCGAGATCCTCTGGGAGATCAAGCGCAATTACACCGTGGAGGAAATCGCCGACCGGGCGTCGCGCGTGCTGGCGCGCGCCATCGACAATGGCGTGTCGCGATTGCGCAGCCATGTCGACGTCGATCCGATCGGAGGCACCCGGCCGGCCGAAGGCGTGATCCGCGCCCGCGATCGCTTTCGCGATCTGATCGATATCCAGATCGTTGCGTTTCCGCAGGAAGGCATCGTCAAATCGCCGGGAACCGAAGCGCTGATGCGGCAGGTGATGCGGCTCGGCGTCGACGTAGTCGGCGGCATGCCGTTCAACGAAGCCTCGCCGCAGGATAGCCGCCGCCACATCGAAATCGTGTTCGACATCGCCCGCGAATTCGACGCCGATATCGACATGCATGTCGACGAGACCGATGATCCGGCGGCGCGCACGCTGGAAGTGCTGGCGGAATTGACCGTCAGTCATGGCTGGCAGGGGCGGGTGACCGCCGGCCATACCTGCGCGCTCGCCGGCTACCCGCGCGACTATGCCGATCATGTCATTGCCCGGCTTTCCGAAGCCAACGTCAACATGATCGCGAACCCCGCGACCAATCTGATGCTGCAGGGCCGGCTCGACGATTATCCGAAGCGGCGCGGCGTCACCCAGGTCAAGGAATTGCTCGCCGCCGGCGTCAATGTCGCCTGTGGCCAGGATTGCGTGCATGACACGTTTTATCCGTTCGGCCAGAACGACCCGCTGGAGATCGCGTTCCTGCTCTGCCACGCCTCGCACATGAGCCAGCCCGCGGAAGTTCTCACCGTGATGGATATGGTCACCGGCAACGGCGCCAAGGCCCTGGGGCTAGCGGATTTTGGCGTCGCGGTCGGTGGTGTCGCGGATCTGGTCGTGCTCGACGCCCGTGACGCGCGCGAGGCGTTCACGACCCGAACGCCGCGGCGCTGGGTGATCCGCAGAGGTCGCCTGATCGCCGAAGGCAAAGTCGAGAGGCAGCGTTATTTCGATCGCTGACCCGTTCGCACGCGAAGACCATCGACAAAGACGTCGACCAGCCGCAGCACGCTGTTCTGCCAACCCGGCTGGTCATGCAGATAGCACATGCCGATCAGGGCGCGCAGCACATCCTCGGCGCCGATATCGGAACGGATCTCGCCGGCTTCTGTGGCGCGCGCCAGCAAGGCGCCGACGGCGTTGATCAGGCGTTCGAACGTACCTGCATAGATTTCCGACGAGCGGTCGACCGTGAGCGCCAGCGCCGCCAGCATGCCTTTTTTGGTGGCTATGAACGCGACACAGGATTGCAGCCAGCGGCGCAGCGCCTCGACCGGGTCGGCTTCACTTTTTAATTGTTCCGCGAGTTCCGTGAGCTGCTGCACCTCGCGCCGATAGACCGCCTCGAACAGGTCCTCGCGGGTCGGGAAGTGGCGATACAGCGTGCCGATGCCGACCCCGGCGCGTTTTGCCACGGCCTCCAGGCTCGCCTCCGGACCGCCGGCGCTGAACACGGCCTTGGCGGCCTCCAGCACGCGCTCGCGATTGCGGACCGCATCGGCGCGGGGCTTTCGGACGGTTTCTACGGAATGTGACATCTGACTAATTTAGGTATCTTTTTTTGATATCGTGCCCCCTTGTAAACGGAGGGTGCCTCCATATCTTGCCGGTCTAGCGCCGAACCTGGACAGGCCCGCCGAACCATCAGCGGCGGCCGGGGTTCAATGTCGACCATAGCATTGATCGGAGCACTGCATGAACTTCCCTATCACCCTGACCGTTAACGGCGTGCCGCACAGCGTCGAACTCGACGATCCCAGGGTCACGCTGCTCGATCTGTTGCGCGAGCGCCTCCATCTCACCGGCACCAAGAAGGGCTGCGACCGCGGCCAATGCGGCGCCTGCACGGTGCTTCTCGACGGCCGGCGGATCAATTCGTGTCTCGCTTTGGCTGTGAGCCATGACGGAGCCGACGTCCTCACCATCGAAGGTCTCGCCAGCGGCAACGAACTGCATCCGGTGCAGGCCGCCTTCATCGCGCATGATGGTTTGCAATGTGGATTTTGCACGCCGGGCCAGATCATGAGCGCGATCGGCCTGATGATGGAAGGCCAGGCCGGCGATGATCCCGAGCGCGTGCGCGAAGGCATGAGCGGAAACCTCTGCCGCTGCGGCGCCTATGCCGGGATCACCGAGGCGGTGCTCGAAGCCCGGAGGAACATGGCCAATGCTGATTCCGCAAAACCCGATGTTGCCAAGGAGCGCGCGGCATGAAGAATTTTGAGTATGTCAGGCCGGCGACGATTGCTGATGCCGTCGCAGCCGCGGCCGAGCCGGGCGCGGCCTATCTTGCGGGCGGTACCAATCTGCTCGACCTGATGAAGGGCGGCATCGCGCGCCCAAATCGCGTGGTCGATATCTCGCATCTGCCGGGGCTTGACCGCATCGAACGCCTGCCCGATGGCGGCACACGGATCGGCGCGCTGGTGCGCAACGCCGATCTCGCGCACGATCCTGATTTCGCCAAAGCCTATCCTGGGATCGCCGAGGCGCTGCTATCGGGCGCATCGGGGCAGCTTCGCAATGCCGCGACCGTCGGCGGCAATCTGCTGCAGCGAACGCGGTGCGGATATTTTTACGATCCGGCCTCCGCCTGCAACAAGCGCGAGCCGGGGACCGGCTGCGATGCCCGTGGCGGCGAGAACCGCTTGCACGCCGTGCTCGGCTGGAGCGAGGCCTGCATCGCCACCCATCCGTCGGATTTTTGCGTGCCGCTGGCCGCCCTCGATGCGGTGGTGGAGATCGAGGGCCGGACCGGCCGGCGCGAGGTCACGGTCGAGGCGCTGCATTGTCTGCCGGGCGATACGCCCGAGCGGGACAACGTGCTGCGCCCGGCGATCTCATCGTCGCGCGTGCGGCTGCCGAAGGAAGCGCGGACGTTCGCTCGCGCATGCGCGTTATCTGAAGGTCCGCGAGCGCACGTCGTTTGCTTTCGCGGTGGTGTCCGCCGCCGCCGGCTTGCGGATCGAACAGGGCACGATCTGGGATGCGCGGCTGGCGCTCGGCGGCGTCGCGCCGAAACCGTGGCGGGCGCATGCGCGCCGAGAAGATTGTCGAAGGATGCGTTCCCGATGCCTCGACCTTCCGCCGCGCCGCCGAGGCAGCTCTCGCCGACGCCAAGCCCTGCGGCGACAATGCCTTCAAGATCGAATTGGCGAAACGCATCATCGTGCGCGCCTTGACGCTCGCGATCAGCCGAAACGCCTGAGCGCGTCGCAGCGCTGCCTGGCTCTCCCTTCGCCTCTGTTGCCGGAGCCCTCCATGCCTCCTGAGATCAGCCTGACGCTAGCCCCCGCGCATGCCCGCCACGGTTCGAATATCGGCCAGCCGCTGACCCGCCGCGACGGTGTGCTGAAAGTCACGGGCGCGGCCCGTTACGCCGCGGATAATCACCCGCCCGGCATGCTGCATGCGGTTCTCGCGGTCAGCAGTATCGCGCGCGGCCGCGTCAGCTTCCTCGACGTCGCGGCCGCCAAGGCGCATCCCGGCGTCGTCGATGTGATGACGCCGGCCAACCGTCCGCGCGCTGGCCGAGGATCCCGACGCCAAGCTGCACCCGTTCATGTTCCGGCTCGAACTGCTGCAGAACGACGAGGTGCGGTATGCCAACCAGGCGATCGCTGTGGTGATTGCCGAGACGCTGGAAGCCGCGACCGAAGGCGCGGCGCTGCTGGCGCCGCAGATATGAAATGCAGCCGGCCCGGGTCGGGCTCGATGGCAACGAGAGTTTTGTCCCGGCCGCCGTCGGCGTCGGCAATCCGTCCGCGATGCACCGTGGCGACGTCGAGGCGGGACTAGAGGCCGCGGCAACGCAAATCGATGCGACCTACGAAACACCGATCCAGTATCATAACCCGATGGAGCCGCATGCGATCGTGGCGGCGTGGGACGGCGATAGGCTGTCGATCGATACGCCGAGCCAGGGCCTCGTGATGGCGCAGGGGCGGATCGCCGGATTGTTCGGCATCGCGCCGGAGAACATCCACATCCGCAGCCCGTTTCTCGGCGGCGGTTTTGGTTCAAAGGGCCTGATCTCCGGCCCGCAACTGCTCGGCATCCTGGCGGCGCGGCTGGTCGGCAAGCCCGTCAAGCTGGTGCTGCGCCGTGAGCATTTGTACGGGCCGGTCGGTCATCGTTCGGCGAGCCGCCAGCGGCTGCGCATCGGCGCCGACGGCGAGGGCCGGCTGACCGCGATCGATCACCGCGCCAGGGTGGCGTCGAGCACGTTCGATGATTTCTTCGAGCCGGCCGCCGACGCCTCGCATACGCTGTACGCCAGCCCCGCCATTGCCACCTCGCACGAGGCGGTCAGGCTCGATACCGGCACGCCGCTGTTCATGCGGGCGCCCGGCGAGGCGACCGGATCGATCGCGCTGGAGAGCGCGATCGACGAGATGGCGGATGCCTGCGGCATGGATCCGCTGGCGTTCCGCCTCAAGAACTACGCCGAAGTCGAGCCGATTTCCGGCAAGCCGTTTTCCTCGAAGGCGTTGCGCGAATGTTATGCGCGCGGCGCCGAGCATTTCGGCTGGTCGAAGCGCCCGCTGGCGCCGCGGCAATGGCGCGACGAGAACGGCCTGCTGGTCGGCTGGGGCATGGGCACTGCGACCTTTCCGGCGCTGATGTTCGCAGCCGAAGCGCGCGCGGTGATGCGCGGCGACGGCAGCGGCCTGATGGAGACCGGCGCGCACGACATGGGGCAGGGCGCCTGGACCGCGTTCGCGCAGATCGCGGCCGATGCGCTCGGCCTCGACCTCGATCGGATGGAGTTCAAGGCCGGCACCTCCGATTTGCCGGACGCCGGCATCGCCGGCGGCTCGGCCCATACCGCGACCGCCGGCATGGCGATCCACAATGCGGGTGCGGCAGTGATCGCCAAACTCGCCGATCTCGCCACCAACGATCAGCGCTCGCCATTGTTCGGCGCCGGCAATGCCGGCGTCATCGCGCGCGACGGCCGTCTGTTCCGTCGCGACGACGAGACGCCGCAGCGACAGCTATGCCGATATCCTGGGACGCGCCGGCCTCGCGCAGGTCGAAGCCCGCGGCAAGGGTGCGGCCGATCCCGCCGCGCAATCCAGCTACGCGATGCATGCGCATGGCGCGGTGTTCGCCGAGGTCAAGGTCGATCCTGATCTCGGCCAGATCCGCGTCACCCGCCTGGTCGGCGCGTTCGCCGCGGGACGGGTGATCAATCCCCGCATGGTGCGCAGCCAGATTTTTGGCGGCATGATCTGGGGCATCTCGTTTGCGCTGCACGAGCAAGCCATCATGGACAAGCGTTCCGGCCGTACGCTGAACGCCAATTTCGCCGAGTATCAGGTCCCGGTGAATGCCGACGTGCCGCCGATGGAGGCGCTGATGATCGAAGAGCACGATCCTCACGTCAACGCGCTCGGCATCAAGGGCGTCGGTGAAATCGGCATCACCGGTTCGGCCGGCGCGATCGCCAACGCGGTGTGGCACGCCACCGGCGTCCGGGTGCGCCGGTTTCCGATCGGCATCGACGATCTTGTGATGCCGCGGTCACACTGAGGAAAGATCGGCCGGCCGCGTTTCAGCGCACCGGATCGATCGGCGTCGCCAGGCCAAGACGGGACTCGATCGCCTCGGCGGCTTCCAGGCACAGGTCGTCGCGCAGCCTGCGACCGGTGACGAGCACGCCAATAGGCAATCCCGTCGCCTCATCGCGGCCGGCGGGGACGCAGGCCGATGGCAAGCCCAGCACGTTGGCCGGGACCACCGGTCGCATTAGCTCCCCGGTCGCGGCCGTGCCGGCCATGCTCGCCGAATCGAAGCCATGCTCGAACGGCAATTGCGTCCAGGTCGGCGACAGCAGCAGCGGCCGGTCCGCCATGAAGGTCGACCACGCGCGAGCAATGCCGTCGCGCTCGACCATCAGCTGCGACCATGCCGCCGCGCCGGCCAAGGGCGGCGCGAGCTGGTTGAAGTTGTTCAGGAAGGCCGTCGCGTCGGTGCCCATCATCGGCGTCAGCAATTCCAGCACCGATCCGAAGTCCCCCAGGATCAGGCGCAGCCAGCAATTGATCGCGTCCTCGTAACGCGGCGGGCAGACTTCTTCCACGACATAACCGGCGTCGGCCAATGCCTGCGCCGCGCGCCGTACCGTTGCCGCGACCGCCGGATGAGTGCTTCCGCCGGGCGGCTCGGGCAGCACGGCGACGCGGATCGGCCGGCCGATCGGCGGACCATCGAACGGCGCATCGATCGACCAGGGATCGCGCGGGTGCGCGCCCATCAATACGCGCAAGCCAAGGCGCACGTCGGCAACGCGCCGGGCCATCGGGCCCTGCACGTTCATCAGTTGCACGGCGAGCAAGCGGTCTTCGGCCGGCACATAGCCTGCGTCAGGCACGCGGCCTGCCGACGGGCGGATCGACGCGATGCCGCAGGCGTTAGCCGGATTGCGCAGCGAACCGCCGATGTCGTTGCCAAGGCCAATCGGACTCATGCCGCTGGCCAGCGCCGCGGCTTCGCCGCCGCTGGAGCCGCCCGCGGTGCGGCCGGGATGCCAGGGATTGCGCGTCAGGCCATGCAGCGAACTCGTGGTGTGAATGCGTAGCGCCATGTCGGGCAGGTTGGTGCGGCCGATCGGAATAGCGCCCGCGGCGCGCATGCGCTCGACAACCGGGGCATCGGCGGGCACCACCGCCTTGGCCAGCGCTGTCACGCCCCAGGTGGTTGGAAGGCCGGCCATGTCGATGTTCTCCTTCACCGTGAAGGGAACGCCATGCAGCGGGCCGACGGTGGCGCCCGCAGCCAATTGCTTGTCGGCCTCGAGGGCTGCGGCGCGGGCGTCGTCCGCCAGCACCAGCACCACAGCATTCAGCGCCGGATTTACCGCCTCGATGCGGGACAAATGGGCCTCGACCACCTCCTTTGAACTCAACTGCCGATGTGCAATGCGTTGCGCCAGTTCAGTCGCCGAAAGCTGCCAGATCTCGCTCATGTGAAATTCCAATCCAATAAAGGAGGTAGGCTGCGGCACCTTGCGGGGCCGCAACTCGCCGATGGCAGGAGGTTAGGCCGTTTGCCTGCCGCTTGGAAGCCGTGACCGGTCCGCAATCGATCCTTTCGCGCCAAGACCTTAAACGAAATGACCTTAAACGAAATGACCTTAAACGACAGACTTCAATCGATATCTGGGGCGATCGGCCGCCCGCGGCGACGGCCAATATCCGCAGCGCATTGTCTATGGAAGATTATGACGGCGTCGTCACTATTGCACGTCGTTTATATCTTCACGCCCTGAACTCTCTTGCGCGCAGCGGAGGAGATATGCGCCCGCAAGGTGAGGGTGGATGCCGATTTCAGCACGCCGCAAACGGCGGAAGAGCCCTTCCGTCCCATTCGCGCCGGCACCATCCAGAGAACAGGCTTCCTGGTGGTCGGTCCGTTTGACTTCGATACGCTCATGCAGCTCCCCATCAGCGTGCACCACAGTCCCCCCGGCAATACGGCCGTCAATAACGGCGGAAGCTTGGCCTTCCGAACCGAAACGGCCGGAACCGGGTTCCCGGCATGGTCCGCTTTCACGGCCGTTTACGTCGACACTTCGACCATTCTCGTATCATTCCTGCGCTTTCCGATGTTAGGTTGACGTTAGGTCAACCCGAAGCGGAGGCAGCGCCATGAAACGAGAAGTGATCCGCGTCGAACCGATTTCCTCCTGGCTCGAGCGATGGAAGGCGCCGGCCTCCGCGGTGACGCGCGCCGGCAATATGGTCTTCGTATCCGGATTGCCGCCGTTCGATCCGGACACCGGAGAGATCGTCGCCGTACCGATCGAGCGGCAGACCGAACTAGTGATGGCGCAGCTTGAACGCTGTCTCGAGGCGGCGGGAGCCTCGCTCGACAACGTGATGAAGTGCAACATTTTCTGCACCTCGGCGAAACACTTTGCGACCGTCAACGCGATCTACACGCGATATTTTCCCGAAAACCCGCCGGCCCGCATCTTCGTCTGCATTCCGGAATGGACCGGCCCGTTCGATATCGAGATCGACTGCATCGCGATGGTCTGAGGATCGCAGAAAAAAGCAAAACGCAGGGTAGGCGCGACGCCAGCGCGCCTTTGTTCACCCTACGGCTCTGCGAGGGTTCGCAGGGACGACACTGGTGATCGAGCTAATTTTTCACCAGGCTCGTCGGTGTTTATGTCTGTCGATTTTCAAAAGTATCTTTTTGTTTCCAGGGCGCTCGCTGTCTTTCATGCGACACATCTAACTAGAATTTAACTCGTCATCCGACGCGCGCGCCTGCAATTTTCTGTTCGTACCCGCGTGATTCCCGAACAGCGACCAGCCGCTTCCCCTTGCACCGTCTCGGAGCGTGAGCTCTTCATCGAGCGGCACTCGATGACGGAGTGGCACGACGGATATGGCGCGCTCAAATATCGCAGCAAATATCCATAAATCGTCGTCAACGTCGCGCCACTGCCAAGCCAGCCCATCAACCGGTCGATCATGCCGCCGTCGAAGCTTTCAACGATCGCGGCAATAGCCTCAAATCGCTAGGCCGTTTCGAGGAGGCGCTGGCGAGCTACGACAGCGCGCTGGCTCTGGATTTCAGCTACCTGCCGGCCTGGAATAATCGCGGCGTGATCCTGAAGGCGATGAACAGGCTCGAAGAAGCGCTATCGAGCTACGACAGGGCGCTGGCATTGAATCCCGAATTGGCGACGGTGCTGACAAATCGGGCCAATGTGGCCAATGAGTTGGGCCGCGTCGCCGAGGCGCTTGCCGGTTACGACAAAGCGTTGGCACTCAATCCCGGCGAGGCCGATGCCTGCAACGGCCGTGGCAATATCATGCGAAGGCTCGATCGAATCCCGGAAGCCGAGCAGATGTTTCGCCGCGCCATCCTGCTCAAGCCAAACGGTGCCGAAGCGCATTGCAATCTCGGCTGTCTGCTGATCGATATCGGCAAATCCGATCAGGCCGAGGCCGTACTTCGGCGTGCCGTCGCACTCAATCCGGATTTTGTAACGGCGCTGCATAATCTTGGCACCGCCCTCATCAACCTGGACAGATCAGACGAAGCCGAGCCCGTGATCCGGCGCGTCCTCGCGCTCAATCCGCAATTGGCGGGAGCCCAGCACAATCTCAGCCTGGCGTTGATGCAAGCTGGCCGCCTGAACGAGGCCCGGGAGGCCGCCGAACGCGCCATCGCGCTGGCGCCGCGCGATCCCCTGCATTTTCGCCAGTTGGGCGATATCAGAAAATACGTCGCCGGCGATCCGTATCTGGCGGTGTTGGAAGCGCTGTCGAAGGATGAGGCCTCGCTTGCGGTCGGAAAGCGGATCGACCTGCACTTTGCGTTGGCCAAGGCCTACGCGGACCTCGGCCGACCGCAAGACGAATTCGAAAGATTATTGGCAGGCAACAAGCTCAAGCGTTCGATCGTCCATTATGAAGAAACTTTGGTGTTGAGCGAACTCGATGGTGCGCGGCGGGTGTTCTCACCCGAATTCATGCGCAAGGAGCGAGGCCGCGGCGAGCCGTCGGCCAAGCCGATTTTCATCGTGGGAATGCCGCGCTCGGGCACCTCGCTGATCGAACAGATACTGGCCAGCCACCCCCAGGTGTTCGGCGCCGGAGAACTGACATGCTTCGAACGCGCGATCGGCGACGTCCGATCCGGCATTGGCGAAGTCTCTCATGGCGGCGTCTCTCGCTATCCCGAAATAGCCTTGCAGATGTCGGACGACGAATTTCAAAACCTTGGCGGTGGTTATCTCGCCGCGATCGAACGGTTGGCACCGACCGCCTCGCACATCACCGACAAGATGCCGACCAATTTTGTCTTCGCCGGCCTGATCCACCTGGCGCTACCCGATGCCACCATCATTCACACCGTGCGTGATCCGGTGGATACCTGCATCTCCTGTTTTTCCAAGCTGTTCACGGAAGGCAATTTCCACAGCTATGATCTTGCCGAACTCGGCCGTTATTACCGGCACTACCACACCCTGATGGCGCATTGGCACCAGGTTCTGCCGCCCGGGCGCATCCTCGACGTGGTCTATGAGGATATTGTCGCCGACCTCGAAGGCGCGGCGCGTCGCATTGTGGCGCATTGCGGCCTGCCGTGGGACGCGCGTTGTCTCGACTTCCACAGCACCGAGAGAATAGTTCGCACCGCGAGCGCCGCGCAGGTGCGAAGGCCGATCTATGCCAACTCGGTCGGACGGCGGCGCGCCTACCAATCCATGCTGGGACCGCTGCTCGCGGAATTGCCGCTCGAGGCGAGGGCACCGTCATCCTGAGAGCCTGTGAGGCTATCTCGGCCGTCATCCTGAGAGCGTGGGAATGATTTGGCGATGAGCATTTGCCATGGCCGTTGTGCTGTGATTCGCTGGTATTGAGCGCGAAGCAGGAGCTGACGATGGCTGACGAGCAATTGTTCGAGGATTTGCCCGAGCAGGACAGGCCACAGGCTGAGGGGCGCGGCGCAGTGCGGTTACGGGTGCCGGAACGCAATCAGATCGGTATGCAGGTTGCGGCATTGGACGATCTGGTTTCGGACGATCATCCGGTGCGCGCGGTTTGGGCGTTCGTCGAAGGGCTGGATCTGTCGGCGTTGCACGACGTCGTCAAGGCGCGTGAAGGCCAGCCCGGACATCCACCGGCAGCGCCGAAGCTGATGTTGGCGCTTTGGCTATGGGCCACGGTCGATGGGGTCGGCAGCGCCCGCCAACTTGACCGGCTGTGCCGCGATCATCTGGTCTACCGGTGGTTATGCGGCGGGGTGTCGATGAACTATCACAGCCTGTCGAACTTCCGGATCGCTCATATGGCGGTTCTGGAACGGCTTCTGGCCCAAGGCGTCGCCTCGATGGTGGAGGCTGGGTTGGTATCGCTCGACACGTTGGCGCAGGATGGCTTGCGGGTACGCGCCGGCGCGGGGGCGAGTTCGTTCCGCCGGCGCCCGCGGCTTGATGAACTGCGAGCGGCATCGCAGGCGCGGGTGGAGCGTCTGCGCTACGAAGTCGAGACTGATCCGACGGCCGGCGATCGTGTCCGGCGCGCGGCAAAGGAGCGCGGCGCCCGCGAGCGCGAGGCGCGGATCGCGGCGGCGCAGGAGCGCATGAAGGAACTGGAGGCGGAGCGCGAACGGCGGGAGAAGACCAACAAGAAACAGGTCGCCAAGCAGCAGGAGCCGCGCGCTTCGACCACCGATGCCGACGCGCGGGTGATGAAGATGGCGGATGGCGGATGGCGCCCCGCTTACAACATGCAGATCATATCGACGCCGGAACACCAGATGATCGTTGCGGTCGACATCGACACCAGCGGTTCGGATCGCGGCCTGGCACAGCCGGGGATCGAGACCGTGCACGCCGAGGGCTATCAGCCCTCCGACTATCTGGTCGATGGCGGCTTCACCAAAAACGACGACATCGAATGGGCCCATGCCAAAGATATAAAGCTGTGGTGCCCGGCGGGGCAAACCAGGCACGGCACTGCCCCTTATGCGCCGAAGAAAGATGACGGTGTCGGCGTCGCGGATTGGCGCGAACGTATGCAGAGCGAGGGCGGCAAAACATTCTACCGACTGCGCGCCGAGCACGAATGCATCAATGCCCATGCCCGCCGCATGGGCCTGCGCCAGCTATCCTTGCGCGGCAAGATCAAGGCCCGCATCCATCTGCTGTGGTTCGCGGTCGCTCATAACATGATGCGTTTCTTTGCCTTGAAGGCCAGGGCGCAGGCAGTGGCATAAAGGCCACTTACGCCAACCAGAACAAACACACCGCCGCCAGCATCGGGGTAGCTTGGTTCCCGCAATTTGCCGAGATTTGGCCAGACCGCTGTCATTCGAACGTTGGCTCAGTCAAAAAACCTGCAGCCAGTGGCATTAGGCCCATCAAATCCAAATTTCTTCGCGCGCGAGCAATACATTCTCGCTCTCTGAGGTGCGAGCCCGCTTGGGCGAGCCTCGAAGGATGGCCGCAAGCACGGCGTTGAACACCATCCTTCGAGACGCGCGAAGACGCGCTCCTCAGGATGACGTGGACACCGCTGGGGCAAATCACACGATGTTGTATTGCGGCCTTTTCACATCTCTGCATCATTTCTGATTTTCAGAAATTATCCTTGACTGTTGACCCAACTCACCTGCTTAATCTTCGCATCCCGTCCCGAGAGAGGGGGCGTTGGCCATCGTCACTGACGTTGGGGCGGGGAGCGGTGGACGCCGATGCGCTTCTGACGAACAGCGCGTGAGGCGTACGGCAAAGTCGTGTGGTCCTGACGCCCCGATGGCAGGTGTCAAGTTCGCGATGATACTTCGGTTCACGCGGACGACGGTGACAAGCAAGCCAGGTCTCGCCGGGGAGAGCACGATATAAGCCGTAAAGCCATTGCGCAGGGAAGGCCGGAGTGTTCCGCTGAACCTGTATGCTCGTGTGCGTTTTTTGTTTGCTACCTTTGCACACGAGACCGCGGGTGCAGCGCGCACCCGGTCTTCCCTGCGTCCCTCTTGGGATCGCACTGCGCCCTCTTGTTTTGGAGGGCAAATGAATTTGCAAACCTCGGGCGCATCGTGTCGCGAGAATGCGGAGGCATGCATCTACGTCGTCCCCGCGCAGGCGGGGACCCAGTATTCCGAGACGTCAGTGATAGAATTGAAAACTCGCGGCGTACTGGATACTCCGCCTACGCGAAGTATGACGATTTTGGCGGGGCAGCGTCACGCGATCACCGCGCCTCGCGCGCGACCAGTTTCGCCGATGGCTTTGCCGGCTCACTTCCGACCAATGCCATCGCCGACACCGCGACCACGCGGTCAATGATGCCCTCGACGTCGTTGAGGTCGCACGCGCCTTCCGACCATTTCGACAGCCGCTCGCTGTCGCGGATGGTCTGGTGCGCCATCGCCAGCGCGAAGTGCAGGCCCCAATACAGATCGACCTCGCTGCGATCGGGCAGCGAGCGCCGCATCGCGGCGGAGAATTTTCGCAAATGATCGATTTCGCGGTTCTTGATCCGGCGGATCGGCGGCACCGATTCGATCGAGGCGCGGATCATGAAGCGCGCGGCGGTCGAGCGTTCATTGTTGGGGCCGAGGCAGCCGCGCACGGTTGGGCCGACCAGCGCGCGCAGGATGGCATCGACATCGGCGCGGCCGCCGCCGGCAGCCTCTGCTGCTTTCAGTTCGTTGAGCCGCTCGCGGTTGGTGGCGAGGCTGCGGGTGACGAACAATTCCGCGATCAGTTCGTCCTTGGAGCCGAAATGATAATTCACCGCCGCGAGATTGACGTCGGCCGCCGCCACGATGTCGCGCAGCGTGACGTCGGCAAAACCGCGATCGGCATAGAGCCGCTCCGCAGCGCTCAGGATCGCGCTCCTGGTGTGGTCCGTCGGCATGTCATCACCCTATGCGGCTCATGGCCCTATGCAGCGGGGGCGTTGCATTTCAAACGCATGTATGAAACTATGGTTTGAAGGCGAGAATGTCAATCCACCGATCGGGCCCGTCGGCGTTCGCCGATACCACGCCGGTTCCGTTGCCGCGCCGGCTGGCGCGACAAAGGGTCTTGATCGATAGGCTTGATGAATAGGCTTGCGGTGAAGCGGTGGCGGGCAGACAGTGCCGCCAACAATTTCGAGAAACCAAGGTGAGGAGCGTGCCATGGACTTCAATATGTCAGACCGCCAGAAGGATTGGCTCAACCGCGTGCAGTCGTTCATGCACAAGCATGTCCGTCCCGCGGTGCCGGTCTACAAGCAGCAGGACGCCGAGGGCGCGCGCTGGAAGGTGATCCCGGTCCTCGAGGACCTGAAGGCGAAGGCGAAGGCCGAGGGCCTCTGGAACATGTTCATGCCGCCGAACGCGCATGAGGATGACGAATTCCGCGGCGCGGGATTGAGCAATCTGGAATACGCGCCGCTCGCCGAGGAGATGGGCCACATCAGCTGGGCCTCCGAAGTGTTCAACTGCTCGGCGCCCGATACCGGCAACATGGAAGTGTTCATGCGCTACGGCTCCAAGGAGCAGAAGCGCAAATGGCTGCGTCCGCTGATGGACGGCGAAATCCGCTCGGCGTTCCTGATGACGGAGCCGGCGGTGGCGTCATCGGACGCGACCAACATCGAGACCAGCATCAAGCGCGACGGCGATCATTATGTGATCAACGGCCGCAAATGGTGGTCGTCCGGCGTCGGCGACCCGCGCTGCAAGATCGCGATCCTGATGGGCAAGACCGATCCCTCGTTGGCGCGGCATCAGCAGCAATCGCAGATCCTGGTGCCGCTCGACACCAAGGGCATCACGGTCGAGAAGATGCTGCCGGTGTTCGGCTTCGACGATGCGCCGCACGGCCACGCCCAGGTGCTGCTGGAGAACGTGCGCGTGCCGGCCGAAAATATTCTGCTCGGCGAGGGCAGGGGTTTTGAGATCGCGCAGGGCCGTCTCGGCCCGGGCCGCATCCATCACTGCATGCGCACCATCGGCAAGGCCGAGGAGGCGCTGGAGAAAATGGTCAAGCGGCTGTCGTCGCGCACCGCGTTCGGCAAAAAGATCATCGAATATTCGATCTGGGAACAGCGCATCGCCGAGGCCCGCACCGATATCGAGATGAACCGCCTGCTGTGCCTCAAGGCCGCCGACATGATGGACAAGGTCGGCAACAAGAGCGCGCAGCTCGAGATCGCCATGATCAAGGTCGCCGCGCCCAACATGGCGCTGAAGATCATCGACCATGCGATCCAGGCGTTCGGCGCCGCCGGCGTTTCCGACGATGCCGGTCTGGCCAAGGACTACGCGGGCATGCGCACCATGCGGCTGGCGGACGGTCCGGACGAGGTGCATAATCGCGCCATTGCCAGACTTGAACTTCGGAAGTATGCAAATTCTCCGACGAACCACTAAGCGGATTCACGTTACTCTCCGCAACGTCATTCCGGGGCGATGCGAAGCATCGAACCCGGAATCTCGGGATTCCGGGTCTGGTCCTTCGGACCATCCCGGGATGACGGAAGAATAAAAAACGAGGGAGCGTCATCGTGGCTGACGGCGTGAGAAAAGACGAAGAGTTCTCGGGTACCAAGCCGGTCGAGGAGCGGCATCGGATCGACGAGCTGCGGCTCGACGGCTGGATGCGCGAGCATGTCGAGGGCTATCAGGGGCCGCTGGTCGTCCTGCAATTCAAGGGCGGCCAGTCGAACCCGACCTACCGGCTCGACACGCCCGGGCGATCCTATGTGATGCGGCGCAAGCCGTTCGGCAAATTGCTGCCGTCGGCGCATGCGGTGGATCGCGAGTTCAAGGTCATCGCCGCGCTCAGCAAGCAGGGATTCCCGGTCGCGAGAGCCTATGCGTTATGCACTGATGATGCGGTGATCGGCTCGGCCTTCTACATCATGTCAATGGAAGAGGGCCGCGTGTTCTGGGATCCGACGCTGCCGAGCCAGACGCCGGAGGCACGGCGCGCGATCTTCACCAGCAAGATCGAGACGCTGGCGAAATTGCATACCTACGACCCCAACGCGATCGGGCTTGCCGATTTCGGCAAGCCGGGAAATTATTTCGCGCGCCAGGTCGATCGCTGGACCAAGCAATATCGGGCGTCCGAGACCCAGCACATACCAGAATTCGAAAAGGTAGCCGAGTGGCTGCCGAAAACCGTGCCGGCGCAGGCGCGCGTGTCGATCGTGCATGGCGACTATCGCCTCGACAACATGATCTTCCATGCCACCGAACCCCGCGTGCAGGCGGTGCTGGACTGGGAATTGTCGACGCTTGGCGATCCGATGGCCGACTTTACCTATCTGTTGATGCAATGGACCATGCCGGGTCTTGCCGGCGCCGATCTCAAAGCGCTCAACATTCCGAGCCTGGAAGAGGCGGCGCAGATCTATTGCAACGTCACCGGAACCGCCGTTCCCGACCTGAACTGGTATTTCTCCTACAACCTGTTCCGGCTCGCCGGCATCACCCAAGGTATCGCCGGCCGCATTCGCGACGGCACCGCGGCCAATGCGAAGGCGATGGAATCCGCCAAGCGTACCGTGCCGCTGTCGCAGGCGTCGTGGGAATATGCGCAGAAGGCGGGAGCGAAGTAGAGCCCAGCGTTCACGCACCGTCATCCCCGCGTAGGCGGGGATCCAGTATTCCAGAGCGCCTGCGATAAAATCGCGATGTCGCGGCGTACTGGATACTCCGCCTTCGCGGAGTATGACGGCTCACTATCGAGAGAGGCCGCGCGCATTTTCGGCGCTCGGCTCAGGACCTAAATCGGCTTGCCCGCATACGGCATCGATGCGGTGAGGCCACCATCGACCGGGATCGCCTGGCCGTTGACATAGGAGGCATCGTCGCTGGCCAGAAAAAGTCCCATCGCGGCGAGCTCGTGCGGCTGGCCGGCGCGCTTCAAGGGATTGAGCTGGCCGATCTTGTCTGCGGTGCCGCGTTCCTTGGCGCGATCGAACACCGGCTTGGTCATGCCGGTCTCGATCAGACCGGGGCACACCGCGTTGATGCGCACGCCGGTGCCGGACAGCGAATAGGCTGTGGTCTGCACCAGGCTGATGACGCCGGCCTTGCTCGAGGCGTAGGGATGACCGCTGGCGCCGGACTTCAAGCCCGCCACCGAGGCGGTGCAGACGATGGAGCCGTATCCTTGTTTGATCATGTGCGGCATCGAATATTTGATCGCCAGGAACGGGCCGATCAAATTGATGCGCAGGATTTCCTGCCAATGTTCCACGGTCTGCTCGGCGAGCGGCACCAGCCCGCCGCTGACACCGGCATTGGCCCAGATCGCATCGAGCTTGCCGTAGCTCGACACCGCCTTGGCGATGAAGGCCACGACGTCCTGCTCCGAACCGGCGTCGGCGATCACGGCTTCCGCGGTGCCGCCGGCCTGGCGCACCTGCTCGACCGTCTCCTTGACGCCTTCGGTGCGATCGACCGCGATGAGCCTCGCGCCTTCTCTGGTGAACAGCAGCGAGGCCGCGCGCCCGATGCCGCTTCCCGCGCCGGTGATGATGACGGATTTGCCTTCGAGGCGGCCCATGAGTTTCTCCCTTGTGATGTGATTGATGCGATGCCGTGTTTGCCGCTGCGCGGAATTTCAAACAAGATTTCAAACGCTCAAGTGACTTGAGGCGATCTCTGCTCTGACGTACAGCGACGTCAAAGGCTTTTGCAAACACTATTGCAAGGATTATTGAAAGGCTCTCGCGATGTCCAATACCGACAAATCGGTTGCCGCCCAGAACGGCGTGGTTGCGACGCGGTGGTGGTGGGTGCGCCACGCGCCGGTGCGCGAGGACGGCGGCCGCATCTATGGGCAAAAGGATCTCGGCTGCGACACCAGCGATCGCCCGGTGTTCGAGGCGGTCGGAAAAATCCTGCCGCGCAACGCGGTCTGGTTTTCCAGCAATCTGAAGCGCACGCACCAGACCGCGGATGCGATCTGGGCCGCGGGATTTCCCAAGCCCGCAACGATGCCGCAGGAAGAGGCCTTCGCCGAGCAGCACCTTGGCGAATGGCAGGGCATGAATCGCGCGGCATTCCTGGCCAGCCGGCCGGTGGGCAGCCACTGGTTTGCCGCGATCGACGAGCCCGCGCCGGGCGGCGAAAGTTTCATGGATCTGTACAACCGCGTGCGTGGCGCGATCGAGCGCATCGGTGGCGAACAAGCCGGCCGCGATATTATCGCGGTGGCGCATGGCGGCACGATCAAGGCGGCGATCGGTCTCGCGCTGGGTGGTCTGCCCGACAAGGGCCTCGCCTTTGACATCGACAATTGCTCGGTGACGCGGCTCGATCATTTCGCAAGCGCAGGCCAAGCGAGCTGGCGGCTTCCAATGGTCAACCAGCAGCCGTGGATCGCGGATGCCGCGCACGCCGCGATGCATCAGCCGGCGGGGCCGGAAGTCAAGGAGACGAAGCTGGCGTGACCGCGCTATCAGGTTGTCGAAGATTATAAAGACTGCTTAGCTCAACTCGAAAAACAAAGCTCAACTCGAAAAACAAGATCTGCGCATTCATCGCTGGATCACATCTGGGAGAGACACATGACCCTGTTCGACATGTCGGGAAAAGTTGCCGTCATCACCGGCTCGACCCGCGGCATCGGCCGCGCCATCGCCGAGCGGATGGCCGAGCACGGCGCCAAGGTGGTGGTCTCCTCGCGCAAGCAGGATGTCTGCGATGCCGTGACCAGGGAGATCAACGACAAATTCGGCAAGGCAACGGCGGTCGCGATCGCCGCCAACATTTCCAGCAAGGAAAATCTCCAGCATCTGGTCGACGAATCCAACCGCGCCTTCGGCAAGATCGACGTTCTCGTCTGCAACGCCGCATCGAACCCTTACTACGGGCCGCTTGGTGGCATTTCGGACGAGCAATTCCGAAAAATCCTCGACAACAACATCGTCGCCAACAACTGGCTGACCAGCATGGTGGTGCCGCAGATGATCGAGCGCAAGGATGGCTCGGTGATCATCGTGTCGTCGATCGGCGGCTTGAAGGGCTCGACCGTGCTCGGCGCCTATGCGATTTCGAAGGCGGCCGACATGCAGCTCGCGCGCAATCTGGCCTGCGAATACGGCCAGCACAATATCCGCGTCAACTGCATCGCGCCGGGCCTGATCAAGACCGACTTTGCCAAGGCGCTGTGGGACAATCCGGAGACCTTGAAGGCCTCCACCGCGCGCTCGCCGCTGCTGCGCATCGGCATCCCCGACGAAATCGCCGGCGCAGCCGTATTCATGGGATCGGCGGCCGGCAACTTCATGACAGGGCAGACCATCGTCATCGATGGCGGCGCGACGATCAGTTGA
The DNA here is from genome assembly GCA_963755895.1 of uncultured Alphaproteobacteria bacterium. Lineage (GTDB taxonomy): Bacteria > Pseudomonadota > Alphaproteobacteria > Rhizobiales > Xanthobacteraceae > Bradyrhizobium. Next base: position 7,276 of record CAVWMD010000007.1, on the reverse strand, counting down.
GATATTGAGTGTCATTCCGGGGCAGCCCGCAGGGCTGAACCCGGAATCCAGAGATGAGAGAGATGCGCATGTCGAGATTCCCCGATGTGCAATTGCACATCTGAGGTTCGCGCTAACGCGCGCCCCGGAATGACGCCAATCACTCCACCGCGGCGTACACCAGATCGCGCAGCACCGAGCGGATATATTCGCGCTGGCCGGGACCCTGCATCATGAACACCGTGAACAGGTCCTCAGCCGGGTCGATGAAGAAGAACGTGCCCGCCATCCCGCTCCAGAAGAATTGACCAAGCGAGCCCGGGAACGGCGCCATGCCTGGATCGGTGCGGACCGCGAAGCCGAGCCCGAAGCCGTGACCGGCCGGCATCAAGGGCGAGCAGACCTTGACGTGGGGTTCGAGATGATTGGACGCCATCAATTCCAGCGTCTTGCGGCCGATGATCCTGGTGCCGTCGAGCGTGCCGCCGCCAAGCAGCATCTGGCAGAACCGCGCGTAGTCCATCGTGCTCGAAACCAGGCCGCCGCCGCCGGATTCCATCACCGGCTTCTCCAGCATGTTGAATAACTGAACCTTCTCGCCGGTCCAGGGATCGGTCGGGAACGGCTCGGCGAGCCGGCCGGCGTTTTCTGCTGCGGTGTGGAACGCGGTCTCGGCCATCTGCAACGGCGCCAGGATGCGTTCGGTCAGGAACGCGCTCAGGCTCTTGCCGGAGACGACTTCGATGATGCGGCCGAGGATGTCGGTGGAGCGGCTGTAGTTCCATTCCGCGCCGGGCTGGCTCATCAATGGCAGGCTCGCGACCAGCGCTGCATGCTCGGCATTGCTGATCTTGCGGCTGCGCAGCCGTGACTGCTGATATTGTTGCTGCACCAGGCTGTTGCCGGTGTGGTCGTAGGTGATGCCCGAGGTGTGGCGCAAAAGGTCTTGCACCGTCATCGGCCGCGTCAGCGCGACCAGGTCGAGCTTGCCGTTGTGTTCGACACCAACCTTCTGGTCGGCGAACTCCGGAATGAACTTGGCGACGGGATCGCCTAGGATAAAATGGCCGTCCTCGACCAGCATCATGACGCCGACCGAGACGATCGGTTTGGTCATGGAGAAGATGCGGAACAGGGTGTCGCGCGCCATCGGCGCGGCCTGCGCCGGGCTCTGCTTGCCGAGCGCGTCGAACCAGCCGATCTGGCCGCGCCGCGCCACCATGACCGTTGCGCCCGGCAGGGTGCCCTTGTCGATCTCGCGCCTGAAGGCATCCGACATGCGCTGCAGCCTGACGGATGACAGTCCAAGCGATTCCGGCTTGGCCTGGGGCAAAGAGGGGGTCTGCGGGGCGGCGGCGGGCTTGGCTGCGGTCTGGGCGGTCATGGTCTCTCCCGTGGTGTTCTTGTCGTTGGTCATGGACGTGGGCTGAAGTTTGGCGCAGAACCCGTGGATTGAACAGGGCGTTTGCCGCAAGGGTCCCATCGGTCACCCAGCCCCGGCGGAGTTGCCCGGATCGCGCAGCGCAAGCCGCTTCGCCCTTGCATTTGGGGCGGTGTTTATGGTTGAAACGGCGCGAACCCGCCGCGACGCAGGTTCCCTGTAGGGGTGTAGCTCAGTTGGTAGAGTACCGGTCTCCAAAACCGGTTGTCGCAGGTTCGAGCCCTGCCGCCCCTGCCAATTAACCCATTGATTTGATCGCGCTTAATCGTCGTCCTCCGCGGGCGGCCTCGGTTGCAGCTGGATCGGCGGATTGTTGGGACGTCGCTGCCGGGCCGCGGGCTGCGGAGCCAGGACCGGGGCTTGTTGCGGCGGAAAGAACACATCGTAGCAAGGTCGGCTGAGGTTCGGCCCGCTGGCGCGAAGGCAGGCCTCCACGCGACCGGCGTCCGGCATATAGGCCCCGCACAGCCGAAACGCGTCCGGGGTGCAGGCGTCGCGCTGCTGCTCGGTTCCCTGAGCGAAGGCGGATGTCTGGAGCAGAATAAAGAATGCGGCCGCCGCACCCCCGTAACGGATCCGATGCGACGCCATCACGATTTCCTGCTCCGTTGCCAAATCACCGATGGCCGATCAGGGGATAGATATGCGTCAATAAGTAGGCGCCCAGAGTGACCTTGCCGGCGCGGCAGGCGTCGGCGGTATTCGGATCGAACCGGCTCCGGTTTGACGGAAATCCGATCGCGGCTTCGGCACGCCGATACCTTGACCTTTTGCCTTGTCCGCAGTAAATACCCGCCACCTGCTGCCGGCCCGCTTCGACGGATATCCGGCGCGGCTTTGAATTCCCCCGAACAATCGAGCCCGCTTGGCGGCTCATCCTTCAAAAGAGGGCTGGGCGCTAGAGGGCTGTTCGGATTCCCTTGAACTCTTGAAGTATCGTCTCACGACGGACGCGGATCATAAGCGATGGCTTTCAGCCCGTTCAAATTCCTGCAGGAAGTGCGCTCGGAGACCAACAAGGTCACCTGGCCGACCCGCCGCGAGACGACGATCACCACGATCATGGTGTTCGTCATGGTCGCTTTGGCATCGATTTTCTTTTTCGCCGCGGATCAGATTATCCGCTATCTCGTCACCTTTTTGCTCGGCATCCACTAATGGACAAGCGCTGGTATATCGTTCACGCCTATTCGAACTTCGAAAAGAAGGTCTCGGAGTCGATCCGCGAACAGGCCAAGCAGCGTGGGCTTGAGGAACTGTTCGAGCAGGTGCTGGTGCCGACCGAGAAGGTCACCGAAGTGCGCCGCGGCCGCAAGATCGACGCCGAGCGCAAGTTTTTCCCGGGCTACGTCCTGGTCAAGATGCAGCTGACCGACGAGGCGTTTCATCTGATCAAGAACACCCCGAAGGTGACGGGCTTCCTCGGCGCGGAAAACAAGCCGATGCCGATCTCGGAAGCCGAAGCCATGCGGATCCTGCACCAGGTGCAGGAAGGCGTCGAACGCCCGAAGGCGTCGGTCTCGTTCGAGATCGGCGAGAATGTGCGGGTGGCCGATGGCCCGTTCGCGTCGTTCTCCGGCGTGGTCGAGGAAATCGACGAGGCGCGTTCGCGCGTCAAGGTCGCGGTGTCGATCTTCGGCCGCGCGACGCCGGTCGAACTGGAATTCGGTCAGGTCGAGAAGGTCTGATCGTCATCGTCATTGCCGGGCTTGACCCGGCAATCCATCTGCTTCGTGAAAGCGTTTTGCGAAGATCGATGGATGCCCGGATCAAGTTCGGGCATGACAAGAGCGGAGGCGGTGACGCTTCCGGAATACCGTGGGAGGGGACGGACGGTTGCCAGCCGTCATGCGAACCGCACCACGGTCCTGTGAAGCTTCCGGAATCCTCCGGAGCAACATGAGGAGTGACGTATGGCAAAGAAAGTGACCGGATACCTGAAATTGCAGGTGCCGGCCGGTGCGGCGAACCCTTCGCCCCCGATCGGTCCCGCGCTTGGTCAGCGCGGCCTCAACATCATGGAATTCTGCAAGGCGTTCAACGCCCAGACGCAGAAGGAAGAAAAGAACACCCCGATTCCGGTGGTGATCACGATCTACGCCGATCGCTCGTTCACCTTCGAGATGAAGACCCCCCCGATGTCCTTCTTCCTCAAGCAGGCCGCCAAGATCCAGTCCGGCTCGAAGCTGCCGGGCCGCGACAAGGCCGGCGCGGTGACCAAAGCGCAGGTGCGCGAGATCGCCGAGAAGAAGATGAAGGATCTTGAATTGCGACTACCATCGAGTCGGCCATGAAGATGGTCGAGGGCTCAGCCCGTTCGATGGGTCTTGAAGTAGCGGGGTAACGGTCATGGCAATCGGAAAACGTTTGAGCAAGGCCCGCGAGGGTGTCGATCGCGAGAAGCTCTATCCGCTCGCGGATGCCATCAAGATGGTCAAGGAGCGCGCCAAGTCGAAGTTCGACGAGACCATCGAGATCGCGATCAATCTCGGCGTCGATCCCCGTCACGCCGACCAGATGGTCCGTGGCGTGGTCAACCTGCCGAACGGCACCGGCCGCACCTTGCGGGTCGGCGTGTTCGCGCGCGGCGCCAAGGCGGAAGAAGCCAAGGCGGCGGGTGCAGACGTCGTCGGCGCCGAAGACCTGGTCGAGAAGGTGCAGGGCGGCACGATCGATTTCGATCGTTGTATCGCCACCCCGGACATGATGCCGCTGGTCGGTCGCCTCGGTAAGGTGCTCGGCCCGCGCGGCATGATGCCGAACCCGAAGATCGGCACCGTGACGATGGACGTCACCAGCGCGGTCAAGGGCGCCAAGGGCGGTTCGGTCGAATTCCGTGTCGAGAAGGCCGGCATCGTGCAGGCCGGCATCGGCAAGGCCTCGTTCTCCGAAGAGAAGCTGGTGCAGAACGTCAAGGCGCTCGCGGATGCGGTCGCCAAGGCGAAGCCGGCGGGCTCCAAGGGCACCTACATCCAGCGCGTGGCGGTTTCCTCCACCATGGGCCCGGGCGTCAAGGTTGAGCCGGGCACGCTGCTCGGTTAGGGTTCTCTGAGCGAACTAGAAAACACGGGCGGAATTGGGCAACCGATTCCGCCCTTTTTGTTGAATCCGAACCTTGATCTGCCGCGCGCATGACGGGAAAGAAAAACAAGATGCCGGAAAAAGTCCTGATCTATTCGCGCTTCCCCAAGGCGCTTGATGCTGCGCATCGGCGAGCGCTTTGAGTTGATGGACGCCGGCGGCAAGCCGCCGCGCGAGGTGTTCGCGGCGGATCAGCTCGCCGGCGTCCGGGCGATGATCACGGCGGGCGGCACGCCGCTTCCGGGCGCGATGATGGACATGATGCCGGAGCTCGGCGCGATCGTCTGTTACGGCACCGGCTATGACGGCATCGATCTGGCGGCCGCGGCCAAGCGCAAAATCGCGGTCGGCCACAGTCCGGGCGCCAATGCGTCGTCGGTCGCCGATATCGCGGTGACCCTGATGCTGGCGGCGACGCGGCGGCTGCTGGTCGCTGACGATTATGTGCGCAGCGGCGACTGGGCGGCGACAAAACCGTCGCCGATGATGCGGCCGCAGCCGGGCATGCGCGGCCGCAAGGTCGGCGTCTACGGCATGGGCGAAATCGGCCGCAAGATCGCCGCGCGGGTCGCGGCCTTCGAGACCGAAGTCGGCTATTTCAGCCGCAGCAAGCACGACGTGCCCTATCACTATTTGCCCGAGCCTGGAAGCGCTGGCGGAATGGTGCAGCGTGCTGATGATCGCGGTTCGCGCCGGCGCCGACACCCATCACGCCGTCGATGCCAAGATCCTGCAAAAACTCGGCGCCGACGGCTATGTCGTCAACATCGCGCGCGGCTCGGTGATCGATCAGGCGGCGCTGGTCGCGGCGCTCGACAGACAAGACCATCGCCGGCGCCGGTCTCGACGTCTATGCGACGGAGCCGCATCCGCCGGATGCGCTGACCGCGTTTCCGAATGTCGTGCTGACCCCGCATATCGGCGGCCATACGCTCGAATCGCACACCGCGATGCAGGACTGCGTGATCGCCAATCTGGAGGCGTTTTTCGCGGGAAAGGCCGCTGCCATATGCGGTCCGGGAGCTGAACTGACGATTTCGGCTGAGGCCGAATGCCTGGTCGAAATTAGGGCTGATTTAGCCCTTGGCAAGCCGGAAAAGACTCGTTAAACAACCGCTTCCGGACGTGCTGGCCGTTGCTGGCACGTCTGTGCTCGCATTCCGAAAACCCGATACGATAGGAGACCATTCCTTTCAGGACATCCGCATGGATTGCTCGAAAGGAAAGGGAACCCGTCGCTTTGGAGGAATGCGGGCAGGGGTCTTCCGGCTTGCCGGATGGCCTCGATCCTGTCCAAGACTGCAGGCGCCCGCGGAGAAACTGCAAGTTTCTTCAACGGCTTAATCGCATGGCCTGCATAGACGGGTGAAGACCGGATTTTCGCTTTGCGCCGCTTGCCGCGGCGCGGAAGCCAGATTTGGTTCGAACCTCGACACCCCGCGCCGTGAGGCTCGGGAGGGCAGGCTTTTCATATGTCGTGCTGCCCGGCGTGTCCTTGAGACTGAAAGTGTCTCGAGGTCAGGTTCGAGGCGGGACGATGGGTGTAACCCGGCGGTCCTGCCTTGAGGCAGAGACCGCCAACCGGAGAGAGCTTGCTGTGGAAAGAGCGGCAAAAAAGGACGCGGTTGAAGCGCTGAACGGTCTTTTCAAGACCACCAGCGTTGCGGTCGTCGCCCATTATTCCGGCCTCACCGTGGCCCAGATGCAGAAGCTGCGCATGCAGATGAAGCAGGCGGGCGCGTCGGTGAAGGTCTCGAAGAACCGTCTCGCCAAAATTGCTCTTGAAGGCACGGACGTCGTTGCCATCGGTTCCCTGCTGAAGGGGCCGACCGTGATCGCGACTTCAAACGATCCGGTAGCGGCGCCGAAGGTTGCCGTCGAATTCGCCAAGACGAACGAGCAGTTCGTCATTCTCGGCGGATCGATGGGTAAAACCGTCCTGGATGTCGAACGGCGTCAAGGCGCTTGCCTCGCTGCCGTCGCTCGATGAGTTGCGCGCAAAGATCGTCGGCCTCCTGGTGGCGCCGGCGACCAAGATCGCTCAGCTCTCGACTGCGCCCGCGGCCAAGCTCGCGCGCGTCGTTCAGGCCTATGCCTCAAAGAGCGAAGCGGCCTGACGCCCTTCGCACAACTCAAACCTGGTTCGAACCAATACGCTTAAGGAAACAGATCAATGGCTGACTTACAGAAGATCGTTGACGACCTCTCGAGCCTCACCGTGCTCGAAGCGGCCGAACTCGCAAAGCTGCTCGAAGAAAAGTGGGGCGTGTCCGCCGCGGCCGCCGTCGCGGTTGCCGGTCCCGGCCGGCGGCGGTGCCGCCGCTGCTCCCGCTGAAGAAAAGACCGAGTTCACGGTCGTTCTCGCCGCCGCCGGCGAGAAGAAGATCGAAGTCATCAAGGAAGTCCGCGCCATCACCGGCCTCGGCCTCAAGGAAGCCAAGGACCTCGTCGAAGGCGCGCCGAAGCCCGTCAAGGAAGGCGTCAACAAGGACGAAGCCGAGAAGATCAAGGCCCAGCTCGAAAAGGCTGGCGCCAAGGTTGAGCTCAAGTAACCGCAGGTTACTGGAGCGAAATCCCGGGCGAGCGGAAGCTCGACCCGGGATCGGTTTCCCCGGACAAGCGAGGCGTCAGCCGAGTGCGATCCGGGGATCGCCGTCGCAAAGACGTGGATGGCCGGGTCATCTAGTGCGAAGACGTGCTTCGCACTTCTGCCCGGCCATGACGGGGATGGCGGGTGAGTTCAAAGAGGTGGCCAGGTTCCGGCCGGGCCACGTT
>CAVWMD010000006.1:0-372548 GCA_963755895.1 uncultured Alphaproteobacteria bacterium | reverse complement strand
GAGTGTCGCGAGGGGTGGCGGTACATCATTGAAGATGCCTGCAAAGAAATCGGGGATGCGCTTAGACCGGAAGAAGGCGACATCATCAACTTGGTGAACATCATGGAAAACGGCGGCCTACCTACAACATCTTCTGGGAAGGTACGCTGTCTGCACGCGCGAGAGTCGAAGTCGAACAAGCCACAGAACGGGCGAATATGCGTTCCGCCGATGAGTGCGAAATCTGTGGTTCTCATAATGCCCGTCTCTACAGCAGCAATGGTTGGCTCCTGACAGCCTGCACAGGCCACGGTAGGGGAAAGCCGGTATCGTGGAAGAGAAGGCAAAGGTTTCTACGCATCGTGCACGGAACGGTAGACGGACAGGATCGCGTCCTGTCTTGCCGACAATTCGATCCCGAAGACGACGGTTTCTTCGACGTCCCGCACAAATCTCTTGAGGTTTGACGGTTGGCGAAGGACTGGAAAATCGAATTGATCAGGGCACACACGCGCCTATTTCGCCCTCCGAAAGGGCATTTGGAGGGAGCTCGAAGGCTATCCAGAATGCAACGAAGGGTGGCGCGATCTGATTGATCGCGCCTGCGTCAGGATCGAAAATGCTCTCGACAATGGCGATCCCGTCAAAATTGTGCAGATCAAGGAAAAGTACGGCACCCTGCGCTTCTACTGGAGCGGCCGCCTCCCGAGCGAGTCCGAAGCGAAGGTCCGCGAGGTTGTCAGCCTAGCGGAAGCCCGCTCCGCCTGCACCTGCGAAATCTGCGGGGCGGAAGGTCGTCTGTACAACCGCGGCGGTTGGTTTGCGACAGCCTGCAGCGGGCACGCCCGGGGCGAACCTGCGCCAGTCAGGCCGGGATTCGAAAACATTCAGGTCGTTCGCAGGCTCTGCGCCGGCGGACTCCAGACGGTGTCTTGCCGCCGTTACGACCGCGCGACGGACGCTTTTGTCGACGTCGACCCCGGCTCGCTCGGTATCGAGGAGCAGTGACATGGCGCCCATCGTCAAGGACTGGCGGGTTGTCTTCATGCAGGCGCATGAACGCCTTTTCGATTTGATAGCCGATGAACCTCAGCGCTCGTTCGGCTACCCGCTTTGCGACGCCGGCTGGCGGGGCATCCTGGAGCGGCTCTGTATCAAATCGAAACCGCGTTGCAGGAGAACGACGCGTTTGAATTCGTTCGCACCAAGCAGAAATTCGGCGTGCTTGGGCCCGACGGAGACGGCGAGGTTTTGAACGACACCAGGGCCAAGATTTTCGAGGCGATCGATCTCGCGGTCGCCCGCTCGGGCCTGCACCTGCGAAATCTGCGGAGCGGAAGGTCGCCGTTACGACAATCGCGGTTGGCTGGCGACGGCCTGCGCCGAGCACGCGGTGGGCTATCCCGAACTTGTAGGGCCGGGCTTCGAGAATATCCGCAAACTCCGTCGGGTCGCCGGCGAGCCGGGCATGTACTACGTGCGCTACGGACCGGGAGGCCGACACCTTGACCGCGGTGTCCCCAAATTCGATCGGACCGGAGCAATAGTGATGGCTAGATTTCGGTGCCACGTCTGCGGCGAGGAAGGCACGTTTGTCTGCCACGCCGGCCGCAAATGCTGCGGTGCCACTCGATCGAAATCCAGTTCGCCATCAGCACCAGGGATTGCTGGGCGAAGACCCCGCTTGTCGAGACGACGAGGCATCGGTCGAGGAAGATAGAAACGAGGACTGACGTGCTGCTCTGGATATTGTCCGATCTGCATCTAGAACTGACGCGAGGCTGGGACCTGCCGTCCGGGGTCGCGCGCCCGCGCTTCGACGTCCTCGTGATCGCCGGCGACCTGATTCCACGCATGGAGCGCGGCGTCGCCTGGTTGCGCCAGCGCGTTCCAGACCGTCCTGTCATCTACGTGCCGGGCAATCATGAGGGCTACGGGTGCGACGTCGACAGGACCGTCGAAAAAGCGAAGCATGCGGCCGAGGGCTCGAAGGTGTTGGTGCTGGAGAATGAGGCCGTCCAGATCGGCGACGTGACGTTTGCCGGTGCGACCTTATGGACCGACTTCAATCTTTTCGGCGATCAGCGGCGCGCGATGGTTGTCGCCGGCGAGCGGATGAACGACTTCCGCAAGATCAGGACCGCACGGTACGCGGTGCGCTTCCGGCCGCCGCACGCGCTCGCCCGCCACCTGCGATCGCGCGCGTTCTTCGAAGCCGAGTTTCGTAAGCCACGAAGCGGTGCCCTGGTCGCGATCTCCCATCACGCTCCGTTTCGGGGCCCCCGCGCGACGACCGCCGCGAACAGGATGTCGGACGAAGAGTTTCTGGACGCCGCCTACCGCAGCGACCTGACGTCCCTGATGGTCCCCGTTCCAGATGGCGGGGGCGGGGCGCTGCAGCCGCCTGACCTTTGGGTCTTCGGCCACACCCACGAACGAGTAGACACCATGGTGGGTAAGACCCGCATCGTGAGCAACGCGAAGGGATACGGCCCGCTTTGCGGCCAACCCTGGACCAACCCCGGGTTCGATCCGAACTTCGTCATCGAGATCTGAGGGGAGACGATCTCATTCCGATCAAAAGATTTGCTCCTCATCGTAGATATTTTTCGCAGGAGATAAAGAATGCTACGCGTCACTGTTGAAATTTGGCCAGGCGGAGACAAGACACGCGCCCGTTCGCTCGCGATCGCAAACATCGCCAATATCAGCGATCTCGCAGACGTGAGTGATTACGCGGTGGGCGTCTCCGAGGGGCACAATCCCATTACCAACATTCCGCCGTGGTCGCAGCGGGGGCATGTCTTTCAGCACGATCGCAGAACATCGGTGTGGGCGCTTATCGCAAAGGTCGCAATCTGGGCAGCAGACGAAGCCGGGAAGGCCATGCAATGATCGATCGCGAGGCGCGCTCGAACCGCCGGTCGAATGGCAGATCGATGAGAAGACGCCGAAGACCAGCAAAACGGACGACGCCGATCTGAGGACGAGGCGTGAACCCTGCGACTACGATCGACAAAAATCGAGGAAGGGCGGAAGCCGCGGCCGATTGTCCCGACTTATGGCAATTTCATCGCGATCGATCTGCTCCGGCCCGACCGCCATCCTCGGCCATGGCGACGCCGCGACCGTGCCGAAAAACGCAAATTCTAAACGCGGCCAAATTCGACGAAATCTTGTTGCAACGCACGGCCGGAGCATACATTTGGTCCAGGGCCCTGTGTGTACCGAAAATTCGATTCGGCGTAGACGCAGCAAGCGGACGGCGTAAGCTCGCATCCTGATGACCGATCTGTTCAGGCTGATTCTCGGTATCCTGGTTTCACGCTTCAAGGCGAGAGCAACGCTGGAAGCGGAAAACCTGGTCCTGCGGCAACAGGTCAATGTGCTTCGCCGGCGAACGCCGAAGCGACCGCACCTCAACAATACGGATCGTTTTCTATTTGTTTGGCTCTATCGCTGGTTTCCGTCCGTCCTTGAGGCGGTTGCGATTGTCAGGCCGGAGACCATCATTCGCTGGCACCGTGCTGGGTTTCGGGCGTATTGGCGCTGGCGATCCCGCAACCGGGTTGGCAGACCGAAGGTCTCGGCTGAGCTGCGCACGCTCATTGGCGAGATGAGCCGTGCGAACGCACTTTGGGGCGCGCCGCGTATTCATGGTGAGTTGCTCAAGCTCGGCTTCGAGGTCGCCCAGTCGACGGTCGCTCGGTACATGTGCCGCCACTCGCGGCCACCGTCTCAGGGCTGGCGGACGTTTCTCAGCAATCACGCCGACGGCATCGCGGCGATCGACCTCTTTGTCCTGCCGACGATCGCATTCCAAATTCTGTATTGTCTTGTCATTGTGCGCCACGGACGACGAGTTTGGGTGTCGTTTGGCGTGACGGCAAATCCAACCACGGAGTGGATCGCGCGCCAGGTCACCGAGGCGTTCCCGTGGGACCACGCGCCGCGATATCTCATTCGGGATCGAGACACCTCGTATGGTCCGGTCTTCTTGCGGCGGATCCGAGCAATGGGCATTCGGGACCACCCGATCGCACCCCGATCGCCTTGGCAAAATGCTTACGTTGAGAGACTCATCGGCTCGATCCGCCGCGAGTGTCTCGACCATATGATCGTGTTTGGCGAAGCGCACCTGCGCCGAATCCTGCGCGGGTATGCCGCCTATTATAATGTGTCGAGGACCCATCGATCTCTGAACAAGGACGCCCCTCTCCATCGCGCGATTGAGCGTCTCGGCGCCGTCGTCTCACGACCTGTCCTTGGCGGCCTTCACCATCAATATTGCAGAATCTGATTTTCGGTACACACAGGTGGTGGGATATGGGATTGGCTTTCTCCACACCGACAGTAACTCGAATTCCGGACCATCAGGCGCCCAGCGGCAGCCCCCGCGCAGCTATTGCTGGTTGGAGTAGGCCGCCCCCCTCACATCCATTGTAACGAACGCACGCGCCCGCTCGCTCGCTACGGCGCTATGGGAAGCGCGCTTTGCGAGCGGCCTAACTAACAGCTTCCGTCAGTCTCAAAGATTCATCCTGAGATCGACGCGCGCCCACCTCCTCGGGGGCCATGCCCGCTATACCAAAAAAACCGGGTATCTAGGTACCTGAAAGCGGCCTCTCTGCGCAACAGTTTCCAAATTAGTCGTACATTCCCAGCGCCTGCATATAGGTCTCCAGGATGGTTTCCTGCTCGGCACGCTCGTTGGCGTCCTGCTTGCGCAGGCGAACGATGGTGCGCAGCGCCTTGACGTCGTAACCGTTGCCTTTGGCCTCGGCATAGACGTCGCGGATGTCGTCGGAGATCGTCTTCTTTTCTTCTTCCAGCCGCTCGATGCGCTCGATGATGGCCTTGAGCTGGTCCTTGGCGAATTTTGTCGCGGGCTCTTCCTGGAGAGCAGCAGAGGTGGCCATCGGGTACTCCTGAAGGGAACTGGCGGTTGAGGCTGAAAGATCAAGCGCCGCAGGCTTTGCCGCGCGGCGCTTTTCTGCAAATGACCCTCAAGATCGCGGAGGCTGGCGTCAAGGCGCCATCGCACTCATCCACAGCGCGCCCACAGGAGAAAGCTGGAAACAGCAGTCATTGCGAGCCAACGGGTCGGCGCGCAATGACGGAAAATCAATGCTCCGCTTGAGCCTTTTTCATCGCCGCGAGTTGCTCGGGGCTGGCCCCGCCCTGATAGGTCGCCTTCCAGGTCTCGTAGGGCATGCCGTAGATGGCCTCGCGGCTCTCGTCCTTGCTGATCGCGACGCTCTTGGCGTCGGCTTCCTCTTTCATCCAGTTCGACAGGCAGTTGCGGCAGAAGCCCGCCAGATTCATCAGATCGATGTTCTGCACGTCGGTACGCGAACGCAGATGCTCGACCAGCCGCCGGAACACCGCGGCTTCCAATTCTGTTCTGGTTTTGTCATCGATTGCCATGTCGCACTCTCGGCCGTTTGCCCGGGGCAGGATCATGCATATTAAGTGGGCGCTGTCACAGATTTTGCCATATCGCGGCGCAAAACCAGAGTACCCTTGGTAAAGGATTCGACTGCCGATTGCGTGATCGGACCGCCTCGACCGTTGACACCACCGCCCGGCTCACGCGAAATCGTCAAGGAATACTGATATAGCCTGGCTAAATGATCGCTGAAACTCCCCATCGCCGCCATCCCCGCTCCGCTCGCCTGATCGCCGGTTTGCTGCCGGCGCTGGCGCTTGTGGTGGCGTGCCTGTGGAACAACCCCGCCGCGGCGGACTTTCGCCTCTGCAACAACACGGCAAGCCGGGTCGGCATTGCGCTCGGCTACAAGGACGCCGAGGGCTGGACCACCGAGGGCTGGTGGAACGTGTCCTCGCGCAGTTGCGAAACCCTGCTGAAGGGCACGCTGGTCGCACGATATTATTACATCTATGCGCTCGATTATGACCGCGGCGGCGAGTGGTCGGGACAGGCTTTCATGTGCTCGCGCGACAAGGAATTCACCATCAAAGGCACCGAGAATTGCCTGGCGCGCGGCTTCGACCGCACCGGCTTCTTCGAGGTCGACACCGGCGAACAGCGCGCCTGGACCGTGCAGCTAACCGAAACCGGCGAACAGCAGCCGGCCCAGAAGGTGCCGGGTCTGCCGGGAACGGTTGACCCGAACAAGCCGGGCGGAATCCCGGGCATGGCGCCGGGCGGAGCGACACCCGGCCTGCCCGCCCCATCCGCGCCTCCGGGGAAGTCTGGTCCGCCACCGGGCACGTCTGGTCCGCCTCCGGCTACGGCGCCCGGAAGCAAACCATGAGACGTCTTCGCCGCATCAAGATCCTTGCAACGCTTGGCCCCGCTTCTTCCGACAGCACCATGATCCGACGGCTGTTCGAGGCCGGCGCCGATGTGTTTCGCATCAATATGAGCCACACGTCGCACGACAAGATGCGCGAGCTGGTCAAGACCATTCGCAATGTCGAGTTCGAGCTATGGCCGACCGATCGGGATTCTGGTCGATCTGCAAGGGCCGAAGCTGCGGCTGGGCTCGTTCGCGGATGGCGCGGTGCAGTTGCAGAACGGCCAGAGCTTCACGCTGGATTCCGACAAGGCACCGGGCGACGGCGCCCGCGTTCAGCTTCCGCATCCCGAAATCCTCGCCGCGCTCAAGCCGGGTCACGCGCTGCTGCTCGACGACGGCAAGGTGCGCCTGATCGTCGAGGAAGCCTCGCCGGATCGTGCCGTCACCCGCGTCGTGATCGGCGGCAGGATGTCCGACCGCAAGGGCGTCAGCCTGCCCGATACCGATCTGCCGGTATCGGCGATGACGCCAAAGGACCGCGCCGACCTCGAGGCCGCGTTGGTCACCGGCGTCGACTGGATCGCGCTTTCTTTCGTGCAGCGCGCCGAGGATGTGATCGAGGCCAAGAAACTGATTCGCGGCCGCGCCGCCGTGATGTCGAAAATCGAAAAGCCGCAGGCGATCGACCGGCTGCCGGAAATCCTGGAAGCATCCGACGCCTTGATGGTGGCGCGCGGCGATCTCGGCGTCGAACTGCCGCTGGAGCGCGTGCCCAGCCTTCAGAAGCAAATGACGCGGCTGGCGCGGCGCGCCGGCAAGCCGGTGGTGGTCGCGACCCAGATGCTGGAATTGATGATCCAGAGCCCGGTGCCGACCCGCGCCGAAGTCTCCGACGTCGCCACCGCGGTCTATGAAGGCGCCGACGCGATCATGCTGTCGGCGGAATCGGCCGCCGGCAAGTTTCCGGTCGAGGCGGTCTCGACCATGAACCGCATCGGCGAGGAAGTGGAGCGCGACCCGACCTATCGCGGCGTGCTCACGGCGCAGCGCGCCGAACCGGAGCCGACCGTCGGCGACGCGATCGCCGACGCCGCGCGGCAGATCGCCGAGACGCTCGATTTGTCTGCGATCATTTGCTGGACCGATTCAGGATCGACCGCGTTGCGGGTCGCGCGCGAACGGCCGAAGCCGCCGGTGGTCGCGATCACCCCCAACCTCATCACCGGGCGTAAATTGTCGGTGGTGTGGGGCGTGCATTGCGTGGTCGCCGAAGACGCCCAAGACCAGGACGACATGGTCGACCGCGCCGGCTCGATCGCCTTCCGGGATGGCTTTGCGAAGGCCGGCCAACGCGTGATCATCGTCGCGGGCGTGCCGCTCGGCACCCCCGGCACCACCAACATGGTGCGCATCGCCTATGTCGGCCCGAACAGCGACGCGGATATGTGATTTCTTCACCTCTCCCGTTGGGAGAGGTCGGCGCGCAGCGCCGGGTGAGGGGTTAAAACCTCTCGTCTAGTATCAAGAGCCCTCACCCGATTTGCTTCGCAAATCGACCTCTCCCCGCCGGGGAGAGGTGAAGGGAAGCGGCTCAATCTAGTCTCAGCCCGCTCAGCGGCTCTCGTCCTGAACGGCTATTTCCTGCACGAAATCGAGGAAAGCCCGGACCTTTGCCGGCGGCAGATGCCGGGAAGGATGATAGGCATAGAGCGGATAGCGTTCGTCGGACCATTGGGACAAGATCTGCACGAGCGCTCCCGTCGACAGCAACGGTTCAAGGCCGATCGCCAGTTTTTGAAACACACCCTGGCCGGCAACACATGCCGCAACCGCCGCCGAGGGGTCGTCCATCATCAGCCGACCCGCGGCGTTGATCTGAATGATTTTGCCACCCCGATGAAATTCCCACGGAAAGGCACGACCGGTCTGCGGATCGCGAAACAGCAGGAGTTCGTGGTGGACCAGATCGTGAGGCGTCTTCGGCTCGCCGTGCTTCTCGAGATAGCCTGGCGCGGCGCAGGTCAATATCGAGGTTTCGAGCAGCTTCCGCGCGATCAGGGATGAGTTGTCCGGCGGCCCAAAGCGGACCGCGACGTCCACCCCGGTCATCATCTCTTCCCGATAGTTGCTGGTCATGAGGTCGACCGACAGCAGCGGATATCGCGCCATGAATTGCTGCAATTTCGGCGCGAGCACCGTCCGCGCGAACCAGGGATCGACGGACACGCGCAGCCGGCCGCTGACCACCGTGGCCGTCCCGGCGGCATCGGCGGCAGCCTCTTCGAGACCGGCCAGCAGCGGAATCACCTGGGTGTGAAAGCGGCGTCCCTCCTCGGTCAGGGTCACCTCTCTCGGATTGCGATTGAAGAGCCGCACACCGACGCGGGTTTCGAGGCGTGCCACGGCCCGGCTGACGCCCGAAGGCGTCAAGCCCAGCATTTCCGCGGCTCTGGCGAAGTTGCCGGTCTCGGTCACCGCGGCCAGCACACCCGCGCCGGTCAACAGCCGCGTATCGAAGCTCATGGTGATCTCCCATCAATCGACGTGGACATCGGCGCTCGTCGGAGCGCCATCCGCCCGAGCTCGGACAGTGATTTGAAGTCACTATAATACTGATCTTAATGCTCGTGAATCACCTTATCGCGGGGACTACAAACGTTCGCAGCGCTTCCGACGGGAGCCCGGGCTGGCCTGAACCAGCTTTTTCACAACGATCATTCGGAGAAACCTCATGTACGCAATCACCGGCATTACCGGCAAAGTGGGCGGCGAGGTCGCCCGTCATCTTCTCGCCAATGGCCAGTCGGTTCGCGCCGTGCTGCGCGACCAGGCCAAGGCCGCCGACTGGGCGGCGAAGGGCTGCGACATCGCAATCGCGGACATGGCGAACGCAGAACAGCTCGCGGCTGCCTTCGCGGGCACCGAAGGCGTCTTCATCCTGCCGCCCTCGGACTTCGACCCCGAGCCTGGTTATCCCGAGGCGAAGCGGGTGATCGAGTCAGGTGACCCGCGCGCTGACTGACGGCCCGGCCCCAAAGGATCCTGTGCCTATCGACCATCGGCGCAGACGCGCCCCACGACAATTTGCTGACCCAGCGCACGCTGATGGAGCGGTCGCTGAACGCGATCGACCTCCCGGTCACCTTTCTGCGGCCCGGCTGGTTCATGGAGAATGCGCTGTGGGACGTCGCGTCGGCACGGGACGAAGGCGTGGTGCGGAGCTTCCTGCAACCCGCCGACAAGGCGTTCCCGATGGTCGCAACCAGGGATGTGGGCCGCCTTGCCGCCGACCTGCTCCGGCGGCGCTGGACCGGAACGCGGATCGTCGAACTCGAAGGCCCGGTCCGCGTATCGGCGAACGATCTGGCCCAGGCCTTTGCCGTGGTCCTTGGGCGGCCTGTGCGCGTCGAAATCGTATCCCGCGAGAGCTGGGAGGGGCTGTTCCGCGCCCAGGGCATGAAGAATCCGCAAGCCCGCATCCGCATGCTCGACGGCTTCAACGAAGGCTGGATCGAATTTTCCGACCAGGGCCGCTCGGCGGTGAAGGGCGACACGCCTCTGCTTGAGGTCATCACCGCGCTGGTGGCCGGCAGCGCAGCGACCTGAGCGCGTGCCGATTTGCACAGAACCTTCGAAAGGAATGGTTTCATGAAGATGATCAGGACCCAGGGAATAGACATCCCCCATCTCGGCTTCGGTACATTCCGGATGCCGGGAGGCGAGTTGCAGCCCGTGGTGGAAAGCGCCATCGCACTCGGCTTCCGCCATATCGATACGGCCGCGATGTACGAGAACGAAGCCGCCGTCGGCGCGGCGACTCGCGGCTTCCGGCGTCAAGCGCGAGGCGCTGTTCGTTACGACCAAGGTCTGGCACGACCAACTCTCGCCCGATGCCCTGCAGCGGGCATTCGACATCAGCCGCGGCAAGCTGAAGCTCGATTACGTCGACCTCTACATGATCCACTGGCCGAACCGGGACATGGACATGGCGGCAACGCTGGAAGCCCTGATGGAGTTGCGCCAACGCGGCCTGACGCGGGCGATCGGCGTGTGCAACTTCAACCTGCCGATGATCCGCCGCGCCGTCGAAGAGATCGGCGCGCCGATTGCCAGCCATCAGGTCGAGTACCATCCGTTCCTGTCACAGGCGCCGATGCTGGCCTATCTGCGCAGCAAGGCCATTCCATTGACCGCCTACGCGCCGCTCGCGCAAGGCCGGGCGGCGAACGATGCCACGCTCGCCGCCATCGGCAGCAAGCATGGCGCGACCGCAGCCCAGGTCGCCATCGCCTGGCTGTTGGACCAAGAGGGCGTCATCGCGATCCCGAAGGCCGGCCGGCCGGAAAGCCAGAAGGCCAATCTCGACGCGCTCGGCATTGCCCTCGACGACGAAGATCGCGCTGCGATCGCGGCGCTGCCGAAAGACCAGCGCTTCGTCCGGCCGCCCTTTGCACCGCAATGGGATGCCGTCGTGTGAGTATCCCGCGCCTGAACTTACATTTGATTTTTGGGCGAAGTTCCGGGTCCTTCCTCAGCTTGCTCCCCACCGCTGCACTGTTGGCTTGCGGAGCAACGCTGCCCGCCGCATTGGGCGTCTGTCTTGGTCGCGAAGCTCTCGGCTTCGTTGCTTCCTCCGGCGCCTATTTTGTCACCATCGCGCACGCGGACCTGCCGATAGAGGGTCGGGTTCAGCGCCTCGCAACGACTGTCCTCATGCTCTGCGTGGGGGCGATAGCGGGCGCCTCAGCCGGTCAGCGTGTATGGGTATTGCTTCCGGTAGCCGCGCTTGGCGCCTCATGGCAGGCCTGGACCGAGATTGCCAATACGGCCCTTAGATTCCCCGCGGCCATCGCCGTTCTGGCGCTGCTGCTGTCGACCGGGAACGTCTCACCAGACCTCTCCGTGGCGACTTATGGTGCAGCATTCACCGGCGGAGCCGTCTGGCAGGGGCTCATTCAGTATGTCGCGGCTCACCCGAGCGAGAAGCCCTCCGCAAACGTCGCAGGTGATATCAAGGCACTGATGTCCAGCGTGACCACGGCTCGCTGGTTCGTCGCTACGATGGCGATACTCGGTGTGGCCGGCGGCATGATCGCGGCATCGCTCCCGCTGCCACACGCGGCGTGGCTATTGACCGCCGCCTTGCGGGTCATGAAGCCGTCGCAAGCGGAAACACTCCATCGGCTCAAGCATCGGTTCATTGGTACGGCCGGAGGTGCCATCGTTTCCGCCGGCCTGCTCGGCTGGCAGCTTCCGCCGCTGCTATATGCAGGAATCCTCGGGGTAATGCTGACGGTGATGCAGCTGATTGGCGCGCGGCATTACGCTTTGTGGACATTCTGCCTGACCGTCATTGCCCTTGATCTCGGTCAACGATCTCACGAAATCGGCTGGCACGTAGCGGGAGACCGACTACTGCTGACGATCGGCGGGCTGGCCCTCGCCACGCTTTTCAGTTTGCGCTTGCCATAGTCGAACACGACTTTGGCCGAGCTACAAGCGAGCGAAGAGCACCGTCATTCCGGGGCGCACGCGCGCTTGCGCGGGCGAACTCCGATGCGCAATTTGCGCATCGGAGTCCTCGCTTCGCAGGCTGCGGCGTAACTAGCTCGTATCAGAGCAACGTCGCGTCCAAAGTGATCTTGGTATTCAGCACCTTCGACACCGGGCAGCCGGCTTTCGCCATGCCGGTTAGTTCGGCGAATTTTGCTTGATCGGCGCCGGGGATCTTGGCCTGCAAGGTCAGATGCACCGAGGTGATGGCAAAACCGTCGGCCACCTTCTCAAGCGTGACGTCGGCCTTGGTCTCCATGTGTTCGGCGGTGAGCTTGGCCTCGCCGAGGATCAGCGACAGCGCCATGGTGAAGCAGGCGGCGTGGGCGGCGCCGATCAGCTCTTCGGGATTGGAGCCCGGCTTGCCTTCGAAGCGGCTGGCGAAGCCATAGGGATAATCGCTCAGCGCGCCGCTCTTGGTCGAGATCGCGCCCTTGCCGTCCTTGATACCACCCTGCCATTTGGCGGAACCTGATGTCGTTGGCATATGTCGCTCCTTTCATTGGCTGCATGGCCTGGGTCGCCGCTTGCACGGCGGACCGCTCCACCTTAGCGGTATCGATGCGTCAAAGTGATGTCGCGGCGCTGTCCCGCTATGGTCTGCGCCAGAGCCTTTACGCGCCGACCAGTGCCTTCGCCGGCAGCACCGCCTGCACCACGAGGCCGCGGGCACGGGCGTCCATCACGCCGACGGCGCGCAACGCCAGCAGCGTGACGGTTTGAACGGCGTCACGCAGCTTGGCCGGGTCTTCCATATTGTCCGGCGCCAATGGCCCGACGAGGGCTTCATGCAGCGCGCCAAGCAGCGCGGTGGCGGCCAGCGCGGTATCCTGCGCCGGCAGATGCCCGGCGCGCACCGCGGCTTCGATCCGGGCGCCGATCTCGCCGGCGATCTCGCGGCGGCTGGCGATCCGCGACGCTGTGACGTCGACATCGACCGGTTCGGCCAGGATGCCCCAGGCCAGCTTGCGCTGCGACAGCACATGCACGGCCACCGTGGTAACGGCCCCGGCCAGCGCCGAGGACGGCCCGGGTGCGGCATCCGCGGCGCGGCGGATGGCCGCCAGTTCGTCGCGCGAGACGTCCGCGATCAACTCGGAAATCAGATCCGCCTTGGAGGGGAAGTAGCGATAGACGGTTCCGGCGGCGACATTGGCCCGGATCGCGACCGGCGCGATCTGCACCGCGGCCATGCCGCCATCCGCCGCGGCACTGCGCGCCGCCGCCAAAATGGCGCTACGCCGCGCCGCAAGCCGTTTTACCACCTGATGGGTTCGCCGATAGACCATGCTCGCGTTTCTCTTCCCTGGCGCGGATCCAGGCCGTATTGGCCCGGCCGGGCTGCCCGCGTCATGCTGTTTTTGGCGGTTCGGTGCAAACCGCTTTGAAGAACTGAACAACTATTCAGAGGGGATGACAAGGTTCTTTCGAAGCCTTGAACGCAAGGCACCGTTGATCGCAGGCCGGCCTGGCCACGGGGCTCGCCCGGACGTGCGCCCGGATTGGCCCAAGCAAGCATTGGTTAACCATGAAGATTCTTGGGCGGCACCGGTCGAATTGCACAACTGAACGATTAATCAACGTTAGATAGGTCACCCTGAGCGGCGATGGTTTGCAGTAGGCCATGCAGAACCGAAAAGCATGCGGAGCCTGCGGCAGGCTCGCTTCGCTCGCGAGGGGACTTCATCGATGGACGCGCTGGCGGTTTGGGGCGACTCCAAGTCTGAGGCTGATAACAAGCCCGACAAAGAGCCAAAGACGATCAGGCCGTCCTTGCAGCCGTACTTGCAAAGGTATGGAATTTATATCTTCCTGATTTCATTCGCGTGTGTGTATTACCTCGCTAACGCGCTGGTGCTGCTCTTCCATTACGATTTGGGATGGCACCTGGCCGCCGGAGACCTGATCAGGGACCGAGGCGAGATTCCGTTCCAGGATCCGTGGTCGTTCACCCTCGGAAACAGCCGATGGTACAATCTTTCGTGGCTATGGGACGTGATGGCCAGCGTCGTATTTCAATATACGAAACTTGGCGGTCTCACGTTATCTACCGTCGCATGCGGCGCCGTCATCGTCGGATATCTTACGTCCGCCTGCTTGCGCAGCGGAGCCTCGGCGATCGCCGTCTGTATCTCGGTTTTATCCGCGTGTTTGCTGTATCCGTCGTTTGCGACGGCCCCGAATATCTACCTCGCCGCTTCGCCGAACACCTGCACGATGCTGTTCTGCGTCATTTTCTACCGGGAATGCCTGAACAGAACGCGATGCTTCTGGCTGCCCGCGATGATGGTGCTTTGGACCAATTTGCATGGCGGCTTCGTGCTCGGCTTTCTCATTCTCGGTGTTTTTTGCGGTACCGCGTTGCTGAGACGGGATTGGAAAAATTTTAGGATCTACGCTCTCGCCGGCGCCGGCTGCTTCGTTGCGATCTTCATCAATCCTCTCGGCTGGCACATCTACACCGGCGTAACGGCGACGCTGGGCCACTTCGTGCAAGACTACATCACCGAGTGGTGGTCTTATTATCGCAACATGACCATGCCGGGGAGCATTCCCGGCATGATCTATATTTTGGCGTTTGTCGCGCTCGAACTGCGCACCGGACGCTCTTCTGCCGTTCCCCTGGAGTTGCGGCTGCTTTCCTGGCTCTTTTTGTTTTTGGGGCTTTATCAATTCAGATACATCGCGTTCTTTTTCATATTCTCGACGGTGCCGTTGGCGCTTCACATCGATCGGCTGCTGCCTAAAAAGCTGAATGATTTTGAAGTCCGAAAAGCATTATGGGCCGGCGGCATCATTGGCGCGTGCGCGCTGCCGCTGACCTTTATGCACGTAGAACCGGCTCTCGGGCTTCCGGAGATGCTTTCAGAGCAGGACGCTGTCTATCTTCAAACGCACTTTTCGCATGCGCGGATCCTGAACCACTGGAACGTCGGCGGTCTGTTGATTTTCCGCACCCGGGGCGCGGTACCCGTGTTCGTGGATGGTCGAGCAGCGACCGCCTATCCGGATAGTTTGCTGCGTGACTATTTCACGCTGGTCCATATGGAGATCGACGAGGCCGCCTGGGACACCGTGCTTGCGAAATACAACATCGATGCCGTGCTCTGGGTGAAGGCCCATGAACAGCTGAGGCGGTTTCTCGTCGACAAGAGAGGCTGGAAGGAGCAGTACGCGGGAGCGTATGAGAGCCTGTACGTCAAGCCGTAACACACGCGCTTTCTTGATCGGACCTGTCGTCCACCTCGCTTGAAAACGCTGTCGATTTCCACGACAGTCCGCGCCGGCAACAATAACGCCGCCCACACAAAGCGCGACCAGGAGAAAATAATGGCCAAAAATCTGTCGGCGACAGGCCGCCTGGTGACAAGACGCGCGCTCATGGCCGGCGCAGCCGCCGCGGCGGGATCGGCCCTCTTCGTCAGGCCGACGCGCGCCGCCGAATATCAATTCTCGCAATATCACAACCAGGCCGCCACCGGTCCGCTGCACAAGAACCTGACCGCGATGTGGGAGGCCGTGCGCGCCGAGACCAATGGCCGGGTCGAGACCAATGTCTATGCCGAAAACAACAAACTGCCGGGCGGCGATCCCGTCGCGCTGAAAATGCTGATCGCAGGCGAGATTCAGTTCTTCACGTTGATGGGCGGCATCATCGGCACCGTGGTGCCGGTAGCCGAAGCCCAGCAATTGCCGTTCGCCTTCAAATCGGCGGCGCAGGCCCATCAGGCGATCGACGGCCCGCTCGGAAAATATATCGGCGAGGAGATGGCGGCCAAGGGCATGTACCTGTTTCCGGTCGGCGGCTTCGACAACGGCATGCGGCAGGTCGCCTCGATCCCGCGCGCGATCGCAACACCCGACGATTTCGCCGGCATGAAAATCAGGGTGCCGCCGGGACAGATGATGATCGATACGTTCGCAGCATTTGGCGCCGAGCCGGTGACGACGCCGGCCAACCAGATTTACGACGCGCTGAAAACCGGCAAGGTCAATTCACAGGAAAATCCGCTGTCGATCCTCGAGGGCTTCAAGCTTTACGAACTGGTGAGGTATGTCAGCCTGACCAACCACATGTGGTCCGGCTTCAATGCGATGGCCAACCTCGCGCTCTGGACGTCGCTGCCCCCTGACATCAAGGATGTGATCGAGCGCAATTACGCCAAATATGTCCGCCTGCAACGCCTGCAGCAGGGCGCCTTCAACGCCAGCCTGCGCGACGATTTTGCCAAACGCGGGCTGGTGTTCAACGAGGTCGATCAGGCCGCTTTCCGCGCCCGGCTTCCGAAAGTCTATGCCGCCTGGAAGGAAAAGCTCGGCACCAAATGCTGGTCGCTGGTGGAAGCCGAGGTCGGCAGACTGGGCTAGAACAGGCTCGTAGGGACGACAAATCAGGCCACGACCCTGCCGGGCGGCGACAGCGCCGGCGCTTCGCGGCGCATCAGCGCGGTGTACAGCACGGCGCCCCCGAATGACAAAACTTAGTTCCCGGTCTGCAACTCGCCGAACCGCTGCCAGTTCTGGCCGTTGAAGCGCATGAACTGCATCTGATCCACCGGGATGTGATCGGTCGGGCTGGTGTTGATCTTGATCCCCGGCAACAGCATCGGCAGTTCCAGATCGTGGATCGCGTAGGCCTGCTTGAGGATGTTGTTGGTCGACAGATCGTCGCCGCAGGCCTTCAACACCGCTTCCAGCGCCATCGCGCTGTTGTAGGCGTTGACGTAATTGGTGTCGTGCTGGTCGGCCTCGGGCACATATTTGCTCATGAATTCCCGCCACGCCTTGACGCCGGCATCGTCCTTCCAGGCGGGCTCATCGGGGTCCTTGACATAGGCGGTCGAGATGATGCCGGTACCGGCCTCGACGCCCGCCGGGATCATCACGGTCGAAATCCATACCGCCGTGTTCGACAGGAACGTCATCGGCCGCCAGCCGACCTCGAAGGCCTTTCGGATCGCCTGCGCCGCGAATTTCGGCGTGGCGGCAATCACGAACACATCGGCGCCGGACGCCTTCAGCTTGACGATCTGCGAGTTGATGGTGGGATCGGTGACTTCATAGGTCGATGCGGTGACGATGGAATCATATTTTTCGCCGAGCACGTCCTTCAGGCCTGCGAGATAGTCGCGGCCGAAATCGTCGTTCTGCGAGATCACGGCGAATTTGGCATTCGGATTTTTCATCAGCGCATAGCGCGCGTAGAGCCGGGCCTCGTAGCGGAACGGCGCCTGCACGCCGACGGTGGCCTGCGGGAATTGCGCGATGTCGGCGAATTTCGAGGCGCCGGAAGCCAGGAACAATTGCGGGATGTTGTTGGCTTGCAGATATTTTGCGATCGCGGTGTTGTGGGCGGTGCCGATCGAGGAAAAGATCAGCGCGACCTCGTCGCTCTCCACCAGCCGCCGCGTCTGCTCCACGGTTTTGGGCGGTGCGTAGCCGTCGTCCAGCGAGATCAGATTAATCTTGCGGCCGTTGATGCCGCCGCGCTCGTTGAGCATCTTGAAATAGCCGACCTCGCCCTTGCCGAGCGCGCCGAACGCCGACACCGGACCGCTATAGGGCATGGTCTGGCCTATTCTGATTTCGGTTAGGGTAACGCCGCGCATCTCGGCGGCGCTCGATGCAACCGGCCACGCCAGACAAGCGAGCGCGCCGATGACGCCAATGTCCACGACGCCAATGCCCGTGACGAAACGCATCGACACGCCCTCCCCTGTGATTTCGGGGCACGGTTATGTCCACGCTCCCGGTACGTCGAAACCATGCCATGACGCCAACAGCGACGCCAACCGGAATCCACAGGCGATCACCGGATAGCGGGGCAGCCGACCGCGTTCATTTTGTGCGTTTGGCTTTCGTCCGCAGTCCGGTCGGGATCACGAATTTCAATCCGGACCAGATATCGTCGATGGCGCAGACCTTGATATCGACCAGGCCAAGCCGAAGCGCTATCTGCCGAACCACGACATCGCTCAGGTCGGTGGCAATGCCGGACGACTTCTTGGGCCACGACACCCAGACCATGCCGTCCGGCGCGATCGCGTCGCGGGCTGATCGCAGGCGCGGCGCAAGCCCCGTCGCCTGCATCGCGAACACATGCACCATATCCAGCGGCGCCTTCAGCGCGGACGCTATCGTGACACCGGCGGGCAATTGGCCGACGATGTCCTGATAGGCTCCGGGCGCGCCTGCCGTAAAAATGCAAAAGCCCGGCTTGATGCCGAGCTTTTCCACAACAGGCTTGTTTACAAAAGGCTTGTCTACAAAAGGCTTGCCGGAAGCGCCGGCCATACTCGAATAGCGTTACGCCTGCGGCTGCGGCTCCAGGCCGGGATCCGAATCCGGTCGCGGGCGCGGCTTGCCGGCCGGAGGCACCGCCGAAGTGCGCGGGGTCGAGGGCTCGAGCACGGATTCGCGGTTCGGCTTCTTGCCCTTGAGCAGATCGGCAATCTCATCGCCGGATAACGTCTCGAACTCGAGCAGGCCCTTCGCCAGCGTTTCCAGATCGGCGCGCTTCTCGGTCAGGATGCGCGTGGCTTCGTTGTAGCCCTCTTCGACAAAGCGCCGGATCTCGGTGTCGATCTTCTGAACCGTGGCTTCCGATGCATTCTGGGTGCGCGACACCGACATGCCGAGGAAAACCTCATCCTGGTTCTCACCATAGGACACGGTGCCGAGCGCCTCGGAAAGGCCCCAGCGCGTCACCATCATGCGAGCCAGCCGGGTCGCCTGTTCGATGTCGGACGAGGCACCGGAGGTGACCTTTTCGCGGCCGAAGATCAGCTCTTCCGCAACCCGGCCGCCCATCATGATCGCCAGACGCGAGGTCATCTGCTCCAGCGACATCGACAGCTTGTCGCGCTCCGGCAGCTGCATCACCATGCCGAGCGCGCGTCCGCGCGGAATGATGGTCGCCTTGTGGATCGGATCGGTCGCAATCACGTTGAGGCCGACGATGGCGTGGCCGCCCTCGTGATAGGCGGTCAGCATCTTCTCTTCTTCGGTCATGACCAGCGATTTGCGCTCGGCGCCCATCATCACCTTGTCCTTGGCCTCTTCAAACTCGGACTGGGTCACCATGCGCTTGTTGCGGCGGGCGGCGGTCAGCGCCGCCTCGTTGACGAGGTTCATCAGGTCGGCGCCCGAGAAACCGGGGGTGCCGCGCGCGATGGTCTTGAGGTTGATATCCGGCGCCAGCGGCACCTTGCGGACGTGAACCTTGAGGATCTGTTCGCGGCCGACGACATCCGGATTCGGCACCACCACCTGGCGGTCGAACCGGCCCGGACGCAGCAGCGCCGGATCCAGCACGTCAGGCCGGTTGGTGGCCGCGATCAGGATCACGCCCTCATTGGCTTCGAAGCCGTCCATCTCGACCAGCAACTGGTTCAGCGTCTGTTCGCGCTCGTCATTGCCGCCGCCGAGGCCGGCGCCGCGATGACGGCCGACCGCGTCGATTTCGTCGATGAAGATGATGCACGGCGCGTTCTTCTTGGCCTGCTCGAACATGTCGCGGACCCGGGAAGCGCCGACGCCGACGAACATTTCGACGAAGTCAGAGCCCGAGATCGTGAAGAACGGCACATTGGCTTCGCCCGCCACCGCACGCGCGATCAGCGTCTTGCCGGTGCCGGGAGGTCCGACCAGCAGCACGCCGCGCGGAATGCGTCCGCCGAGGCGCTGGAATTTTCCGGGATCGCGCAGGAATTCGACGATTTCCTGCAAATCCTGCTTGGCCTCGTCGACGCCGGCGACATCCTCGAAGGTCACGCGGCCATGCGCCTCGGTCAGCATCTTGGCGCGCGACTTGCCGAAGCCCATCGCCTTGCCGGCGCCGCCCTGCATCTGCCGCGACAGGAAAATCCACACGCCGATCAGCGCGATGAACGGCAACCAGGACACCAGCAGCGAGACGAACCACGGCACGTTGTCGCCCGGCGGCTTCGCGGTGATCGAGACCTTGCCGTCATAGAGGCGTTTCACCAGGGTCGGATCGTTCGGCGCGTAGGTCTGGAAGCTCGAGCCGTTGGTGAAGGTACCGTGGATGTCCGGCCCCTGGATCACGACGTCGCGAACGTGGCTGGCGTCGACTTCCGTCAAGAGCTGCGAGAACGAGATGTCCTGCGAGGAGGTGCGCTGACCAGGATTCTGGAACAGCGTGAACAACGCCAACAGCAGCAGAACAATAATAACCCAGAGGGCGAAATTGCGCAGATTGGCGTTCATCGATCTTCCTTCGTGGTCGCGCGGATCGCGGCCTTTTAGCCTTGCCGATATCCTCGGCAGCATCTCTGGGAGCCACAACGGAAACCCCCGCGCGACTGCTTACAATCTAGGTGCCGCCCCGGTCGCTGCCAAGGGAACCACACAGGACTATTTAACGCATCCTAGCCCGATTCCCGTTCAAATAATGGCGCATAAATCGGTGTTTTCGAGGGTGGTTAAGCTCTCGGGCCGTCCGGGACGATGGAATGCCACCCAAGGTTACAAATTCAAAGCCAAATCCGGCGCAGGCCCCGGTTGCCGCCCGGTCTCGCTCAGCCTTCCGGAGCTTTGTTCCGCTGACGGCGCGGCGGTGCCGGCTCGACCCGGATCCGGCCGTCAACCAGGCTGATCAGGGCGCCGGCAAGGGTCTGTTTCAGTTTTGGCCGCGCTGCCCCGCTGTTTTTCGCGCCCGCTTGCGCCAGTGCAGACACCAGCGCTTCGACCTTGCCGAGTTCCGCCGGCCCCTCATGGCCGAAACGATCGATCGCGCGCTGCAATAGCCGGACCTGGATCTCCTCAGGCGTGGCGGCAAAGGCCTCGAAGTCGAACACCTTGCCGTTCACCCTGGCGTTGGAAAACTTCAAATTGGAGATACCGCGATCCTGCCCGGCGCGTGAGGCGTCGCGATCCCTCAAGGCAAGATAGCGCTCGGCGCCGTCGGCCAGCACTTCGACGGCCGCATTGGCGCGCGCCAGCCGCGACGCCAGCCGCGCCAGATTTCGGGCGTCGCCGCCTTCGGCGGCAAGCGCCGGCATCAGCGCACGCAGTCTTGGCCGGGTGAAATGGATGTCGCGATTGGTCGGATCGTCGGCAAAGCCGATCTTTGCTTTCCTCAGCGTCGCGACGAGCTGCGACTTTGAAATATTCAGCAACGGCCGCGCCAGCAACACGCCCTCGCGCGGGGTCTGCCGGGCCATCGCCGCGAGGCCGGCGATGCCGCTGCCGCGCAGCATCCGCATCAACAGCGTTTCGGCCTGATCGTCACGGGTATGCGCGGTCAGGATATGGGTCGCGCCGTGGTCGCGCGCGGCCTTTGCCAGCAGGCGGTATCGCGCGTTCCGCGCCGCCGCTGGCAGTCCGGTTTTCGGCTTGGCGCCGGTCCAGCGCAGGGTGTGATGCGCGAGATCGAGGCTGCGCGCCAGTCGCTTGACGTCATTGGCTTCGCGCGCGGATTCCGCTCGCAGGCCATGATCGACGGTGACAGCGACGAGGCGCGGACCGCGCGCCAGCGACCGGCGCCAGCGTGCCGCGAGCCACAGCAGCGCGACCGAATCGGGGCCTCCGGAAACCGCAAGCACGAGCGCGGGCGCGGCCTTCCATTCCGCGAAAAGCTGTTTCGCATCGGCAGCCGAGATCGCGGAGTTGTCGTCGTCGGGCATGGCATCGCCGGTCAAAGCGCTATCGGGGCGCCAGCCTTTTTAGGCCGAGATGCGATCCAGGCCCAGTACTCTGTGACCGGCGTTGTCAGGCATGCCGTACGCCACCGCGGCGCAGGCGACGGGCTCTATTGTTTGAGCATGATCTCCGGGCAAACGCTTCGCGGTTGTCCCGAGGAAAAACCGGCTTCCACTTTTCCGGAGCATGCTCCTAGCACTTGACCCGCTTTTGCTCGCGATCGACGGCCGATTTGACGCCGCCCGAGGCGCGCGGATATTTCCGCGTCACCTCGCCGAAGGCGGCGCAAGCGGCTTCCTTCTCTTTCAGGGCCGCCAGCGATTGGCCGAGCCGCAGCAAGGCATCGGGCGCCTTGGCCGATTTGTCGAATTTGGTGGTCACCGCGAGAAAGGCTTCCGCGGCGTCGCGGTATTGCTGACGCTGGAAGAAACTCTCGCCCAGCCAATATTGCGAATCCGCGACCAAGGGATCGCTCGGATATTTCTGCGCGAAGTTGCGCATGGTCTGCTCCGCCAGCGCGTAGTCCTTGCGCTCCATGTAGCCGATGCCGAGATCGAACTCGTCCCGCGGGCTCGCCGATGGCGGCAGCGTCGCCAGCCCGCCGCCGGTGCCGCCGGCGCCGGGATAGCCGAGATTGAGCGGTTCGCCCGCGGCTCGCCCGCCGGGAGCGCCGACCGGCCCATCGTTTGCCAGCGGTTGCTGGCCGCCACCGAGCGCGCGCGGCGCGCCGGGCGCGTTGGGATTCTGGCTGGGATCGAATGCGTCGCCGCGACGCCGCCCGGATGCGGGCGCTTCTTCCTGATAGATCGGCGCCGGAGCGGCGGCCTGCGGCTGCTCGTAGCCCGGCTGCGGCGGCCGATAGCCCGGGTTCGGTTGCGGCGGGGGAAGTGCGGCCATACCAGGCTGCGCGAGCGGAGGCGGAGCGCCGGGGGCGGGCTGCGCGCCGCCCTGAAGCGTCCTCAAGCGGTCCTGCAGCACCTGGTTCTGGTGTTGCAGCTCCTCATTCTGGCCGGTGAGTTGCCGCAGCTGGTTCTCGAGCTGCTGGATTCGCATCTCCGGGTCGCCATCATCGGATTGCGCAAACGCTGCTTGCGAAAACAGCATCGGCGACCCAAGCGCGAGCATCGCGGCGAGCACCGCGGCGTGGATAATTCTGTGAAATCTGGATGACATTCTGGCCCGGCTGCGAAAGCGGCGTGACATCGACAAGTACTGGAAACCAAACCACATTGAGGCACGGAGTACGCCAAAAATGTGACTGATACAAACGGCTTCCGAAAGCCGCTCGCCACAAACAAAACCGGCGCCACGATGGGCGCCGGCGAGGTAATTTCGTAGAGCGGCGAACGCTTAAGAGCTGGCGTTCAGGACGGTGACGGCGCGGCGATTTTGCGACCAGCACGAGATGTCGTTGCAGACCGCGACCGGACGTTCCTTGCCGTAGGAGATCGTACGCATCCGGCTCGCATCGATGCCGCGCGATGCGAAGAAGGAGCGAACCGACTGCGCGCGCCGCGCACCGAGTGCGATGTTATATTCACGGGTGCCGCGCTCGTCCGCATGACCTTCGATGGTGAAGGCATAGCGGTTATAGGTCTGCAGCCACTGCACCTGCTTTTCCAGGGTCGCAATCGCCTGCGGCGACAGATCGGTCTGGTCGCTCTCGAAGAACACGCGGTCGCCGACATTGACCACGAAGTCCTGCTGGCTACCCGGCGTGGCCGCACTCGCATTCGCATCCATGCCGAGCGGGTTCTTGTTGGCGCAGGCGCCCATCGACAGCGCCACCGCGAGCACCGCAGCCAGTTTCAATCCCTGGAGGATACGCATCTGATGTCTCATTCGGGAGCCTCCAACGCTCACGTTTCCAACTGTCATCCGGTCTACAGGGCGATGGTTAAGCGAACGTTCCGTCAACCTTGACGGGGTATTGCCAGAGCCGATCAAATGCCCCCAAACGGCGAAAAGCGACCGTGATAGTTAATCAGTTGTAAATGTGGCGCGAGGGTGAAGGCAAGCGGGAACCGGCCGGAATCACCCTATTTGGACACCCATGTCCGGCCCGGAGGCGTCGCGCGCATGGCAGCGTCCGTCGGCAGCAAGCCACAAATGGCGGCAACAGCCCGAGAAGGCGTCAATTCGGCTCGAAATCCGGCCTGGTCAGGTGTTCGGAACGGTCGAGGCGCGATCGAACGAGGCGACCACCCCGCGCGGCGATGATTGGCGCTCGCCCCGGCGCAGGAACAGCTTCCGTCGCTCAAAAGCGCTCGAGCGCATAATGGGAAAGCGGGCCAAGACCTGTTCGTGCCGGGCGCGGAAATCGGACGCCATCAATCCCACCTCTACCAGAGCATTCGGAAACTGGCGCGGTTCGGCGATGGTCTCGTACAGAAAGACCTGACGATAAAACTTCTGGTGCCCGGCGCGAACGAGCGCAAGCCCGGTATCCACGTTGAAATGCTCGCATGCCATATAGGCCAGCCGCAGCGTCAGGTAGGGAAGCTCGGGAAACCGTCGGGCTTTTTCGGGGTCTGCGACAAAGCGAGCTGGATCGATGAAAACCTCGCCCTTGTCGAGGCGAGGGTACAGAACATCGCTGAACAATTCGGATGTGTAGGACATCCGTTGTTCTGACGTCAAAAGGTGGAGGCGGATGGAGCTACAGAGTTCTCCATCAATATGGACCCCGAACGTCAAGGCGTTCGGCGCATCGTCATAACGATCGCCGTAGCGCTCGGCCTCTGACGCCGGGATTAGTCCGCCGCGCCGGTAGGCCCTGTAACGCATCAAATAAAGCTGATCTTTTTCCTCGCGCGTCTCGATGGGTCGGTAATTGACGCGATCAGAGAGCCCTAACTCTCGCACAAAGAGCGAAGTGCGCGCTTCGGCCACGGAACCCATTTAATACTCCTTACGGCGCCGATACAACTCTCACGCGCAGTAAAAATCTTAACAGCTTCTTAACGTAGAGGCAAAGGAATTGCGGTAGTAGGGTTAACCGGATAGCGCGCAATTTAACTGCCGCGAACGAAAGCAATGTTCCACGGACGTGCGGTGAAGGAGAATTTTCAGGCGATGGAGCGCGAGGGAACTACGAGCGTCGGCTCGTCGGGGGAGCGGCGGCCGTGCGAAACATTGAGCAATTGGCGCAGCCGTGTCGCCGGGACCGGCCGGCTGAACAGGTAACCCTGCCCCTCGCTCACCGTGCCGTCGGCGCTGATCAATTCGAGTTGCTCGTTGGTCTCGATGCCTTCGACCACGACCGACATCCCGAGATCGGCGGAGAGCCGCGCCACGCCGCGCAACAGCGTCAAGGGGCGGTCGGTGTCGATGCCCTCCAGGAAGGAGCGATCGATCTTCACCTTCTGCAACGGGAAATTGTGCAGATAGCTCAGGCTCGAATAGCCGGTGCCGAAATCGTCCAGCGATATCCGCACGCCGATCGCCCGCAATTGCGACAGCACGTCATGGGTCAACTGCGTATTGCGCAGCAGCGAGGATTCGGTGATCTCGATTTCGAGACGGTTCGCGGGCAGGCCGGAGACTTCAAGTGCGTAGCGAACCTCGCTCAGCACGTCCCGCTGATGAAACTGATGCGGCGAGAAATTGACCGCGACGCTGACGCCTTCCGGCCATTTCATGCATTCCATGCAGGCTTTGCGCAGAATCCAGCGGCCGAGATCGACGATCAGGCCCATGTCCTCGGCGACCGGGATGATATCGATCGGGGAAACCGTGCCGCGCAGCGGATGATTCCAGCGCAGCAGCGCTTCGCAGGTCGAAATCCGGCCGGATTTCAGATTGACCAGCGGCTGATAGAACAGCTCGAATTCCTCGTTGGCCAGCGCCTTGCGCAGGTCCAGTTCCAGAATGCGGCGCGACTCGACGGTCAGCGCCATTTCCTCGCGGAAGAAGCAGAAGGTGCCACGGCCATCCGCCTTGGCGCGGTAGAGCGCCATATCGGCGTTCTTCAATAACGTGTCCGCGCTGACACCCGGCGACGTCATCGCGATGCCGACGCTGGCGCCGATCTCGACCAGATGATTGTCGATCTTGTAGCGCTCGCTCAAATGATCGACGATGCGCCGGGCAAGACCGGCGGCGTCGTCATTCGATTTGATGTTCTGCTGAAACACCACGAATTCGTCGCCACCGAACCGCGCGACGAAATCCTCCGGACGCAGCATTTCGCGCAAGCGATCGGCCACCGCGCACAGCAATTGGTCGCCGCAGGGATGACCCAACGTGTCGTTGACCTGCTTGAACTGATCGAGGTCGACAAACAGCAGCGCAGAGCACATTCGGCGCCATCCTGCAGCGCCAGCAGACGCCCGATCTCGTCGCGGAAATTGACCCGGTTAGGAAGCGCCGTCAGTTCGTCGTAACGCGCCAGATGGCTGATCCGCTCTTCCGCGTTGCGCCGCTCGGTGATGTCTTCCACCAGCACGACCGCGCCGCCGTCGGCCATCGGCTGGAACGCCCATGACAGCGACCGGGCGCGAATGACATCGGGATCGGTCGTGATCATATCCTTGGTCTGGGTATCCTCGATCTCGGCGAGAATCATCTTGCCGCTCACCGCCGAAACCGCCCCGGCGCCGACGCAAGCCGCGATGATGGCAGACGCATTCGCTCCGCACTGCACGAGATCATCGGACAGATCCATCATTTCGGCGAAGCGATGGTTCATCACCGCGAGGCGTCCGTCGGCAGCGAACATGCACAGCCCGTGCGGCATATTGTTCAACGCGGTGTCAAACTGGCCGGCCAGGGCCGCCTCGCGCTCACGCGCCACCAGCGCCTGCATGAATATCTTGTGTAGATTGGCCGAGATATGCGTGAGCGCCAAAACGAACGCGGTGCACACGATTGCCATTCCCGCGTAATAGGGTGTGCCATGTAACGCGAGCGCGACGACGGTTGGACCGAAGCAGAGCACCACCTGTAGCTGAAATATCCACTGCTTGCCGTAGGCCCTGCCCGCCCCCCCGCCGCGAGCCCGGTGGTGACGGACAAGCTAATCATATGGGCCACGGCGTCATCAGTGCTCAAAAGAGTGGTCGCGCACCATATGCCGATCGCAGCGGGTTGTATCATCGCGCGGATCTGAAAACGCTTCTTCCAATGCGCTGCTTCATCGCCGGTTAGGGTCGACTTGCGCGCGTGGTATCGGTGCAAGTCGGCCATCCGGACAGCGCCGGTCGCGACGAGAAGCCCGACACACACCCAGATGGGATATTCTCCGGTCTTCAGCGCGGTCATGGTCGCTGCGAAGACGGCAAACACTATGCCCGCAAGCAGCGTAGCGGCAGTTTCGAACAGCAAATCGACCAACGCCGCGCGAATGAGCGGCGATATCTCCTCGACCGGTACTTCCCTTTGACTGGCAAGCTGCATGTTCAGACGCGCGTCCTTCCCAGCGCACAGTTTTACCTGCGGCAGATGAAGTCTTTCTGAGGGAACATCGTTAGCGAGATATTGCTTTTGATCCCGACAAGCGAAAATATGCCCACCAAATCAGCAAGCTAGGCAAGCTTTGCCGGGGTGTGGCCCGATACCGGCCTGGCTTGTGCGCCTTTCGGGTCAGGACAATAGCGGCGACCAAGCCGGATCGGACGCGAATCCCGGCGTCGGGACGCGCTGCTCGAAGCGTCCGGAAATATCCACCGTGAACAGCGATGCGCCGTCATTGCCGCCGGGATCGCGGAAGAACATCAGGACTCGGCCGTTCGGCGCAAAGGTCGGACCTTCGTTGTGGAAACTGGAGGTCAGAATCCGTTCGCCCGAGCCGTCCGGCTTGATGATGCCGATCGAAAACTGGCCGGCGCCCTGTTTGGTAAAGGCGATGTAGTCGCCACGCGGCGACCACACCGGGGTCGAATAGGTGCCGTCGCCGAACGTGATACGCTGCGCCGGTCCGCCGGCTGCCGGCATCACGTAGATCTGCGGCTTGCCGCCGCGATCGGACTCGAAGCACAGGCGCGATCCATCCGGCGAATAGGATGGCGAGGTATCGATCGCCGGCGTGTCGGTCAGCCGCGTGGTCGACTTCGAACGCAAATCCATCACGAACAGATTCGAATTGCTGCCCTGCTGCAGGCTCATGACGATGCGCTGGCCGTCGGGCGAGAACCGCGGCGAGAACGACATGCCAGGGAAATTGCCGACGATCTCGCGCTGCCCGGTCTCGATGTTGAGCAGATAGACCCGCGGGTCGCCCTGGCCGAATTCCATGTAGGTGATCTCCTGGGTCGACGGCGAGAACCGCGGCGTCAGCACGAGATCGGAGCCTTTGGTCAAATAGCGGACATTGGCGCCATCCTGATCCATCAAAGCGAGCCGCTTGACCCGCCGCTGCGCGGGCCCGCTTTCGTCGACGAACACCACACGGCTGTCGAAATAGCCCTTTTCGCCGGTCAGCCGCTCATAGATCTGATCGGAAATGATGTGGGCGATCCGCCGCCAATATTCCGGCGACGTGAAATATTGCTGACCGGTCAATTGCTGGCCGGTGGCGACGTCCCATAGCCGGAATTCGGCTTTCAGCCGGCCATCGGGCTGGCGGGTCATGCGGCCGGTTACCAGCGCCTGCGCGTTGATGGTCTTCCAGTTGGCGAATTGCGGCGCGGTGTCGATGTTGGCGATG
The DNA here is from genome assembly GCA_963755895.1 of uncultured Alphaproteobacteria bacterium. Classification (GTDB taxonomy): domain Bacteria; phylum Pseudomonadota; class Alphaproteobacteria; order Rhizobiales; family Xanthobacteraceae; genus Bradyrhizobium. The sequence goes on along the minus strand of CAVWMD010000006.1, from coordinate 344,444 downwards.
TGTTCGATATAGGCGGCCTGATCGATCGGGTTGAACAGGCCGCTGCGCTTGAGATTGTTGGTGATGACCTGCGTCACGCCGGCGCCGACATCGCCATCCGCGGGCGTTCCCGCCACGAAATTCGGGATCGCGATCGGCAGCGGGGTGAAGTCGCCCTCGGGAACGATGATCCGCTTCGGAGCCTGGCCGAAGGCATAACCCGTAGCGCCCGCCAGCACGCCGAGCGAAGCCATTCCGGAAATGATCTGCCGGCGACTGGGACGCAACGCCATCTCACGCAATCTATCGTTGCTATTTTTGTCGGTCATGTTGCTACGCGTTTCGTCTCACGGTTCCGGCCGCCGTCGGCGGAGATTTACAAATCTATTGATCAAGTCTCTTGGTCAAATCTTTTGCTCAAGTCTTTCGCTCGGTAAAAACCGGAGCAAAATATTTCCATTCGTCGAAATAGGCCGCCGGCAGATTATACGGCTGGCATTCGATGATCGCGCGCAGCGCGCTCTCCTGATAGACCCGCAGATACGGCGTGGCCGGCGTTCCCTCCGGAATCGGCGCGCCTTCCAGCGTGCCGTCGCGCTTCAGCCGGATATCGAAAACGATCTCGGGATTTTGGCTCTCGATGCCGCCATAGGGCTTCTTCCAGCAGCGCTCGACCTGGGACTGGAACATCGTGCCCCAGGTCGCGGAGTTATCCGCGGCCTTGCCATGGGAAAGCCCGAGCGCAGCGTTGGAATTCAGCGTGTCGCCGGTGATCGCCTGCCGGGTCGGGTCGCGCTTGTCCAAAAGCGCTGCGATCTTCGTTTGATCGAAAGACCGTTCCGCCTTCGGCTTTGGCGGTTGCGGGGGTGCTGCCTGCGCAACCGGCTTCGGCGGCGGTTTTTTCTCTTCCTTCTTCAGGGCTTCCGCGATCGGATCGACCTTGGGCGGATCGGGCTTCTTCTCGGCGGGTTTTTCCTGCGGCTTCGGCTCTTCCTTTGGCTTGGTCTCCGCGACCGGCTTTGGCGGATCCGGCTTTTTCTCGACCGGCTTTTCCTCGACCTTGGGGGGCGGCGGCGGCGAGGTGTCGGTCACGACCGGCGGCTTCTCGCTGATCTTGCCTACCGCGTCATCGACCGGCTTGGCTTCGGCGACCTTTTCGGCCAGCGGCTTCGGATTTTCCTTTTTGCCGGTTTTCATGCCGGCGGTGACATGGGCGAGTTGATCGGCGGAAATGACATCAACCGGCAAGGATTCTTCCGGCATGGATTCGAAGGCTTTGGACGAGAACGACACCAGTCCCCAGCCGATCACGAGGACGTGCAGGGCCACAGACGCAACCAGTGTCTTGTCGACCTTCACATTCACCCGTCAGGTCCCCTGATCCACTTCGGTGACCAGCGCCAGCCGCTTGAAGCCTGCGCCCGACAATTGGCCCATCACCTTCGCCACCGTGCCGTAATCGGCCTTTTTGTCGGCCCGCATGAAGATGCGTTCGTCCATGCCGCCGCGGGCATCGGTGATCGCCTTCAGCTTCGGGATCAGGTCGGCCATCGCGACTTCGGTGTCGTTGATGAATACCCGACCCTTGACGTCGACCGAAAGCTGCAGCGGCGTCTTGTCCTGTTCGAGGCTCTTGGCCTGGGTCTGCGGCAGATCGAGCGGCACGCCCACCGTCAACAGCGGCGCCGACACCATGAAGATGATCAGCAGCACCAGCATGACGTCCACCATCGGGGTGACGTTGATTTCCGCCATCACATTGGCACGACGGCGACCGCGGCGACCGCCGCCGGCCGAACCTGGCATGTTCATCGCCATGATCTGGTGCTCACCATGCGCTCACAATATATCGCTCTTCACGCCCGCTCGTCGATCTGGCGCGACAGGATCGCTGAAAATTCGTCGGCGAAACCCTCCAGCCGCTGGGCCTGCCGGTTCACCTCGGATGTGAACTTATTGTAGAAAATAGTCGCCGGAATGGCGGCGATAAGGCCGATTGCGGTGGCAAACAGCGCCTCCGCGATGCCCGGGGCCACCACCGCCAGCGAGGTATTCTTCGAGGCGGCGATCGACTGGAAGCTCGACATGATGCCCCAGACCGTGCCGAACAGGCCGACAAAGGGCCCGGCCGAGCCGACCGTGGCCAGCACCAGGAGCCGGCGTTCCAGCCGCTCGATCTCGCGGGCGATGGAGACGTTCATCACCTTGTCGATCCGCATCTGAAGGCCGGCAAAGGACCGCGCCTGACTTTCGAACGACCGCTTCCATTCGCGCATCGCCGCGACGAAGCAGGCCGCCATCGACTGCGTCGGCTTGGCCGACAGCGCGCGGTAGAGTTCCTCGATCGACTGGCCGGACCAGAACGCCTGCTCGAAGCGATCCATGGCGCGCTTGGTGCGCGAATAGAGAAAAAGCTTGTCGATCGCGATCGCCCACACCCAAACGGAGCAGGCGAGCAGCCCCAGCATCACCACCTTGACGATCCAGGCGGCCTGCAGAAACAGGGCAATCAACGACACGTCGCTCGACGCGATCGGCAAGGCTGACTGAGCTACGTCGGCCGGATTCATGATCGGTATCCTCTCAACGTCCCAAAATCCCCGGGAGCCAGCGCCCGCCGGTTCCACGGCCGCGCATCAGGCGCACTGGCCAAGCGCCAGCGCGAAAGCCCTCATTGTGTCGCATGGGAGGCCCGTCCAAAGCCGAGGCCTGCATCCCCTGCCAACATGTCAAAACGAGGGCTGTCAGCGCGTCCGTAACTCCCTAACCAGACGCTAATCATGGTTAAGGCGGAGTTACCACGGGGGATTTTGCCCTGTGGCAAAACGACGGCAAAGCCCGATAACAGGCATTTCCCGGATGGATGTTCCAGACGCCCAAAACAAAGCCGCCCGTCTGCTTTCGCAAACGGGCGGCGATGGGGCCGTCAGACCGATGGGGGCATTAGCCTGAGGCTTGGACCCTTCAAATTCGACGCTAGAGCCCCGTTCCGATGGAATCGGAACGGGGCTCTAGGTTTTTGTTTTGACGCGTTTTCTTCACGCGAACCGGTATCCACTTCGCTCGAAAACGCTCTAGAGGCAGGCTTCCGGCTTAGCCCTGCGCCTGGCCATCCGACGGGGCGGCCGGCCGGGGGCGATGCTGTGCCATGAACTGGTCGAACTCTTCCTTGTCCTTGGCGTGACGCAGCCGGTCGAGGAAATCCTTGAATTCGGTCTGCTCCTCCTCGAGGCGCTTCAGCGTCTCGACACGGTATTCGTCGAACGCACGGTTGCCGCTCGAGGGCGGGCCGAACCCGCCGAAGCCGAAGCCGCGGCGCTCCATATGGTTGCGCATCCGCTCCATCTTGTACTGCATTCGCTCCATTTTGTTCTGCCAACGATCCTGATGACTCCAGCAACCCATGCTCGTTCTCCTCAGTGTGAAAAACAGGAAGGCAAGACCGACTGGCCACCAGAACACGAAGCCAAGAATGGTCGCGATCACCATGCCGGGGTGAATATGCATACGTGGGCGGTAAGGCTCTTCAGTGGGCCCGCGCCATTGATTGACATCTGCGGTGTAGGCCATTTCCCTCTCCGTGACGGCAACACGCCGTTGTGAATGTAAATAACATTTACATACGTAAACCACGGCTGGTTTTTGTCAAGCCGGGCGCCAGCCCCGCTTTGAAATTTATTTTGGGGTGCCCCAGGGGCCCGAAGGGGGGACGGGGGGCGGCGTGGCGGGCTTCTGACCGGCCGGGTCGTTTGGCGCCGCGTTGCGCACGGCCGGGAAACCGAGGCCGCGCAGATAAATCAAGACCTCGGCTTCCAGCAGATCTTCCGCCGACATCGGCAGCTTGCGGCGTGCCGCATCGCCCCGCGCGAACAGCGACGCCACGCCGTGCGACATCGACCAGATATGCAGCGCCATCATCAAAGCCGGCGGGCGCGGCGTACCTGCCGGCGCCAGTGCCGCGAGGCGCTCGGCAGCGGCGCGGATGACAGCGAAGGCGCGCTCGCTCGCTGCAAGCAGCGCAGGATTAACGTCGACCGGGAGCCCCGATTCGAACATCGCCGAATAGAACGCCGGCTCGCCGCGCGCAAAAGCAAGATAGGCTTTGCCGACCCGCTCGAACGCGCTGACGGTATCCGGACGTCCGTCGTCCCACGCCGCCGCCAACGCCTGCTCGAACTGCTCGAAACCGCGTTCGGCGATACTGGAAAGCAGTTCGTCGCGGTCGCGAAAATGCCGGTAGGGTGCCGCAGGGCTGACGCCCGCCAACCGTGCGGCGTCGGCAAAGGTGAACCCGGCCGGGCCCTTCTTTGCGATCAGCTCGAGCGCTGCCCGCTGCAACGCCTCTTTCAAATTACCGTGGTGGTAGCCGCGCTCGGCGCGGCTGTCTTCCTTGCGCCAGCTCATGTGAAGGGCTTTTACATGAGCCGGCCGCAAAGGTCACTACAAACCGCTGCCTGCTTCCGGCCTGCCCTGCAATTCGGTAAATCCGGCGGCCGCCTCCTGAACATCGGCGGGAAAATCCGACATCTCCTGAATCTGGCGGATTTCGATGACCTCGTTCTCGGAAGCCGGGCATCGCTTGGCCCAGGCGATGGCCTCCTCGCGGCAGGTGACGTCGATCATCCAGTAGCCGCCGAGCACCTCCTTGGCCTCGGTAAAGGGACCGTCGGTCACGACCGGCTTGCCGCCGGGGAACGAAACCCGAGCGCCCATCGACGGTGGATGCAGGCCGTCGAGCGTGATCAGCACGCCGGCCTCCTTGAGCGCCTCATTGTATTTCATCATCGCGGCAACGGCCTCGGCCGAAGGCATGGTGCCCGCCGCGGCCGTCGCATAGCCCGCCGGTATCATCAGCATCATGAATCGCATGGTCGGTTTCCTTTAATCCGGAATTTGTCGTCATTCCGGGACATGTGTCTTCGCGTGAATCCGGAAATGACGACGGTGGATCTGGCTATTTCGTCTCGGTCTGCGCCCGCAAACGGGCTTCCTGATCGCGCAGCTCGGGCGTCAGCGCATCGCCGAAATCTTCCGCCGAGAAGACCTGCCGGATTTCGATCTCGGCGCCGCCGTCGAACGGCGCGCGCTTCATCCAGTCCACGGCCTCGTCGAGCGATTTGGTCTCGATCAGCCAGAAGCCGGAGACGAGATCGTCGGTCAGGTCAAACGGCCCTCGGCGCACCGCGGCCCGACCGCCGGAATATTTCACCCTTGCGCCCTTCGAGGAAGGATGCAGGCCTTCGCCGGCCTGCATGACGCCGGCCTTGACCATTTCAGCGTTGAACTTGCCCATCGCCGCGATCAATTCCGTGCTCGGCATCACGCCGGCTTCCGAATCCTTGCTGGCCTTCACAATCACCATAAATCGCATCACCGCTCTCCGTTTGATCCCAATCTCCGCCGGGCCATGCACCGGCGTCCATCAACAGGACGATTGGGGTTTTGCCGCACAGACAATCCGAGTGGAATTATTTGAGGGGTAATTGCGCCAGCGTCCGATAGCCGCAGCCGGCTCTCAATCGTCGATCGCCCGATCGAGCGACGTCGAGAAGTCCGCCGGCACCGGCGGCGGCTGCGGCCGCGGCGAATCCATCACGCGATGAAGCGGAAATCGTCGTTGATGCCGGCCTCGACTGCGTTCCGGCCGGTAACGCGGCAGGCCACGAAGATGGCGCGAATGGTATCGGAGTTTGCCAGCGACATCGCCGCGCCTCATTGCGGAAACAGCTTGAAATACGGCTCGGCCTCCTTCAGCACGCGCGCGAAAGCGGGCCGCGCCTTGAGGCGACCGAGATAGGCCGCAAGTTTCGGGCGCGCATCGCCGATCGGCACCACCTTGTCGGCGTAGAACAGCGCCGGCGATGCGGCACAATCGGCCATGCTGAAGGCTTCCCCCATCGCCCAGATCTTGTCACTACAGGTCCTGTTGCCGATCTCCTGTTCGATCATGCCGTAACTCTGCTCAATTCGTGCTCTCGCCTCCCCCACGCCGCGTGGATCTTTTTGGGCTTCCGGCCGCAGCCGGTCATCGACCATCTTTTGCATCGGCAGATGAACATAGAGATCGTAAAATTGCTCGGACAAGCGGGTCTGCCAGGCGAGGTCGGGCTCGCCTGGGATGAAGCGTGTACGGCCGGGATAATACCGGTCGAGATATTCGATGATGATGCTCAATTCCGGGACGGTCTGGCCCCTGGCCTCGTCGCGCAACACCGGAAACTTGCCGATCGGCCACAGTTTCAGCAGCGCCGCACGCTCGGCCTCGTCGCCGAGATTGACCATGTTCGGCGTGAACGGGGTGTCGTTCTCGTACAGCGCGACCAGCGCCTTCCAGCAGAACGACGATAGCGGATGAAAATGCAGCGTGAGCGACATCTGACCTCCCTGAATGACCGGCGCCGGCCCCTTTTTTAACCGATTGCGTTTTGCAACTGGTTGTAGATTGATATAACTGCTATGATATTGCAAGCAGTCTTTCGCCGTGGCCGTCTGGGCATGGCGCGGGAGAACAACATGGCCGACACCGAGCGCTCCGGCTGCCCGATCAATCTCACGCTGGAAGTGGTCGGCGACAAATGGAGCCTGCTGGTCATCCGCGACATGATGTTCGGCAACCGGCGGCATTTCCGCGAATTGCTCACCAGGTCCGACGAAGGCATTTCCTCCAACATCCTCGCCGACCGGCTGAAGACGCTGCTCGAAGCCGGCATCATCACCCGCGAAGATGACCCCAGCCACAAGCAGAAAGGAATCTATTCGCTCACCGAACAGGGCGTCGAACTGTTGCCGATCCTCGCCCAGATGGCGGGCTGGGGATACAAATATCTTCCGGTCAGCGAAGAGCTCGGCATCCGCGCCAGATTATTGAAGGAAGGCGGCCCGGAGATGTGGGCCGAGTTCATGGACGAGTTGCGCGAAACCCATTTGGGCGTGAAGCGGCGCAAGAAAGCCGGACCGTCGGTGGGCGAGCGATTGCAGGCGGCGTACGAGCGTGTCATCGCGAAAAAATAATTTCAGGTCGCGTCTCCGTATTACTACGGACAAAATCTGCGCGGCCGCTCGTATCGCTGCACCCGTATCACTACGGATGGCGATCCCGTAATTGATGCTGCATTCGTCGTGAGCGATCGCGCGCGCATGCTAAAAACTCCGGGAAACACTGGGCGATATCTACCTCCGCTGCTTTCATCGATCGTGTTTTTTCTATCGGGCGATAAGTTGCGCGCCGGAAAAACTTTACCGTTGCTAAACGCACATTTGCAATTTTGACGCTCATTCGAAGCACCCCCCCGAGGTTTCGTTTCCGGAACCAGCCACGGAGCCCGACGTGTTCAACTTGCAAGGCAAGGCAAGAGTGCAGAACGCACTTGCACAGGCGGCCGCCATCAGCAAATCGCAGGCCGTGATCGAGTTCAACCTCGATGGAACGATCATCACGGCGAACCAGAATTTCCTGTCCACGCTCGGTTACTCGCTCGACGAAATCAAGGGCAAGCATCACAGCATGTTCGTCGAGCCGGCCGTGCGCGACAGCAACGACTACCGCGAATTCTGGGCCAGGCTCAACCGCGGCGAGTTTCAGGCCGCGCAATACAAGCGGATCGGCAAGGGCGGCAAGGAGATCTGGATCCAGGCGTCCTACAACCCGATCCTCGATGCCAAGGGCAAGCCGATCAAGGTGATCAAGTTCGCCACCGACATCACCGCGCAAAAGATCCAGAACATGGAAGACGCCGGCAAGATCGCGGCGATGAGCCGCGCCCAGGCCGTCATCGAGTTCAACATGGACGGCACCATCGTCACGGCGAACGAGAATTTCCTCGGCGCGATGGGCTATTCGCTGGCCGAAGTCCAAGGCAAGCATCACAGCATGTTCGTGACGCCCGCCGACCGCGACAGCGCGGCCTATCGGGAATTCTGGGCAGCGCTCAACCGTGGCGACTATCAGGCCGCCGAATACAAGCGGGTCGGCAAGGGCGGCAAGGAAGTCTGGATTCTCGCGACCTACAATCCGATCTTCAACGAGGCCGGCAAGCCGTTCAAGGTCGTCAAATTCGCCACCGACGTCACCGAGCAGAAACTGAAGGCCGCCGACAGCGACGGGCAGATTTCCGCGATCGGCAAGTCGCAGGCGGTGATCGAATTCAACATGGACGGCACGATCCGCTCCGCCAACCAGAACTTCCTCGACGCGATGGGTTATGTGCTGGCGGAAATCCAGGGCAAGCACCACAGCATGTTCGTCGAGCCCGAGGAGCGCAATTCGCGCGCCTACCGCGGAGTTCTGGGAGACCCTCAATCGCGGCCAGTACCAGGCCGCGGAATACAAGCGCATCGCCAAGGGCGGCCGCGAAATCTGGATTCAGGCCTCCTACAACCCGATCCTCGACCTCAACGGCAAGCCGTTCAAGGTAGTGAAATACGCAACCGACATCACCGCGCAGGCGGTGGCGCGCAAGAAGGCGGAACGGGCACGCGGCCTGATCGAATCGGTCGCGGCGGGCAGCGAGGAAATGAGCGCCTCGATCCGGGAAATCTCCCAGACCATGACCAAATCCAAGGCAGACCGCCGCGATGGCGACGGGCCGCGTCGAAGCCGCGGACCAGCAGGCGCATGAAACTCAATAGCGCCGCGCAGGCGATGAGCGGCATCGTGCAGCTGATCGGCGACATCACCGGCCAGATCAACCTTCTGGCGCTCAACGCCACCATCGAATCCGCGCGCGCCGGCGAGGCCGGCCGAGGCTTTGCCGTGGTCGCCTCCGAGGTCAAGAACCTCGCCAATCAGGCCAAGCAGGCGACCGACACCATATCGGGGGAAATCGAGGCGCTGAACAACGTCGCGGGCGATGTGGTGAGTTCGCTGATCGCGATCAAAACGGCGATCGGCAGCGTCAACGAGTTCATTACCTCCACCGCCGCCGCCGTCGAAGAGCAGAGCACCGTCACCAGCGACATGTCGTCCAACATGCAGCGTGCCGCCGCCGAACTGGCCTGATCGCGGCGCAAACCGCCCGCGAAGTGACGCGAGATCTTCGGCCGTGGCTCCGAAGAACTAGCGAAACCGGCGTCGCATTGTCGATGAGGCATTGCGGCGCCGGCCGTGCCGCATGCGTGCGTTGTTGTGCGTTGTCGCGCATTTTTCATCCAAATCCTTCGCGAACGCAGCATGACTTTTCGGTTCCAACGCGCCTAAGCTCGACCTGACGGCGACGGTCCGGCGTCGTGCACGCTGAAACTGAACACCGGATCCGGGGAGGATCACGTCATGTCGGGATTGCTCGTCAATCTGATCATACAGGTCATCAGCGGCGCCGTTGGCGGAAATGTCGCCGCCGGCGCCGCCAAGAATATCGATCTCGGTACGCTCGGAAACACCATTGCGGGCGCCATCGGCGGCGGCGCCGGGGGACAGATCCTCGGCATGCTGCTTCCGCTGCTGGCCAATACCGGCCTCGACGCCGGATATCGGCAGCATCGTCGGCCAGGTGGCCGGTGGCGGCGTCGCGGGAGCCGTTCTCACAGCGATCGTCGGCGCGATCAAGAATAAGATCGGCGGCCTGAGCGACACCCGCTTCCCTGATCCGGGTCCATCCTGGGCATGGGCTTCGGCTCCGCCTGATAACATCAAGCGGCGATGCTCCGCATCTCCGCGATGGTGTTGAGCCTGTCCTAGAGCTCTCCTGGGTTCGAGACATCGCGCAGGACATCGGCTATAGCAACGCAAAATCAACCGCCGATGGACTTGCGCCTATGCCTCCCTCCTTGCAGAAATTGCGCTGGTCACCGGCGCCGCGCGCGGCATCGGACTTGCGGTGGCGAAGCGGTTTCTGGCCGACGGCTGGCGTGTCGCGCTGCTCGACATCGAAGGCGAATTGCTGGAGCGCGCGGTCGCAGCACTTGCCAATCCGGACGACACGCTGGCGCTGCATTGCGACGTCTCCGACGCCGGCGCGGTCGCAGCCGCGATGGAAGCGGTGCGCCGGCGCTTCGGCAGGCTCGATGCGCTGGTCAATAATGCCGGGATCGCGGTGTTCGCGCCGCTCCTGGAAACCTCCGATCAGGACTGGAACCGGGTGCTGGCCGTCAACCTGACCGGGCCCTTCCTGTGCACCAAGGCGGCGGCACCGCTGATGCGCGAACATGGCGGCGGCGCCATCGTCAACATCACCTCGATCTCGGCGGTACGCGCCTCGACGCTGCGCTCGGCTTACGGCACCAGCAAGGCCGGGCTCGCGCACCTCACCAAGCAACTCGCGGTCGAACTGGCGTCGCTCGGCATTCGCGTCAACGGCGTAGCGCCCGGTCCGGTCGAGACCGCGATGGCGAAAGCGGTTCACACCCCCGAGATCCGCGCCGACTATCACGACGCGATCCCGCTCAATCGCTATGGCCTCGAAGAGGAACTGGCCGAAGCGGTGTTTTTTCTGTGCAGCGAACGCGCGAGCTACATCACCGGGCAGATCCTCGCGGTCGATGGCGGCTTTGATGCCGCCGGCATCGGATTGCCGACGCTGCGCGGCCAACGGCGGAACGGCTAGAGCTTCCGGTGATGCTGGCTTCTTGTCGCGAGGCCCGCGCCTGACTAGTTGTTTGCGGTCATCGGGCGTCAGGGAGCTGCGCACCATGCCAAAGGTCGGCCTGAAGCTTTTTATCGCAGCGCTGCTATGTGCACTGGCCGCAATGCCGGCACGCGCCGAGGTGCGCATCCTCGGCAGCGTGGGTGGAAAGGTTGGCCCGTTCCTCGACCTGTTCGACGAGATCCGCGACTCCGGCGACCGCGTCGTGATCGATGGACCCTGCATGTCGGCCTGCACACTGGTCCTCAGCGTGGTTCCAAACGATCGCATCTGCGTCACCCGGCGCGCGGTGCTCGGATTTCATGCCGCCCGATCGATGGACCGGCGTGGCCGGCTATATGCCGAACCGGAAGCCTCCGAGCTGGTGCTGGAGACCTATCCCGCCGCGGTGCGCGGCTGGATCAGGCGCCGCGGCGGATTGTCGTCGCGGCTGTTGCTGCTGCGTGGCCACGAACTCGCGGCGATTTACCCGTCGTGCCGGTAGCTCAAGGTTGGCTGCGGTCTAGAGCCTTTTCCGTTCCGATTTCATCGGAACGGGGTTCTAGTACCCGGAATTAGAGCTGAGTGATACGGCGGCCTTTGAAACGGCGTTGACGGACCTTTTTCTTGGTCCAGACGAAGGGCTCGGCTTTGTCGTTGTACGCGTTGACGTAGGCATCGATATGTTCCTGGAGCTGCTTGAGACTTGTGAAGGAGGTACCGCTGAGCGACTGCCCCTGCAAGATCGAAAACCAAACCTCGACCTGGTTGAGCCAGGACGCACTTGTCGGCGTGAAATGAAATTGAACGTTGGGGTGGGCCTTGAGCCAATGTTCGTTTTTCTTGTGGGTATTGAGGTTGTCGAGGATGACGTGGAGCTTGCGGCCCGGAAAGGCTGCGGTGACACCGTTCATGAAATCGAGAAACTCGACACGGCGACGGCGTTTTGAATGCGTAGCGATGATCTTTCCGGTGGCGACTTCGAGCGCCGCAAACAATGTTGTGGTGCCATGCCGCTTGTAATCGTGGCTCTGGCCGGTCAAGGCGCGGCCATTGGGTAACTTCAGATAACCCTGCGCTCGCTCCAAAGCCTGGATTGAGGGCTTCTCGTCCACGCATAGCACAATGGCCTTCGCCGGCGGGGCGACGTAAAGGCCAACGACATCGGCGGCTTTGGCCGTAAAGTTCGGGTCGTTGCTCTCACACCAGGACTTGCGAGCCGCGAGGTCAATCTTGTGGCTGCGCAGGAACCGCCAGACATATTGGACGTCAACATCGCCCAGCGCCTCGGCCAGCAGAGGGCCGGTCCAGCGCGCGAACCCTTGCCGGGGCGGCTTATCCAGCAGCTTCAGAATCCGCTTGTCGGTCGTCTTCGTATAGATCGGCTGTTTGCCGGGCCGCGGCTTGTCTTGCAGCCCTTCAAGGCCTTGGTCGGCATAGCGATGCCGCCAAAGGCTGACAATCCGCGGCTGGACCCCAACTTCCTTGGCGATCGACCGGGTGCTGCGCCCGTCCGCCGCCAACAGAACTATCCGTGCTCGCTTCAAATCGCGCTGCAATGTCATCGGTGAGCGACAACACGCCTCAAGCACCTTGCGATCTTTCCTCGAAAGGTGGACTTCTCTTGCTTCGGGTATCATCCCGACCTTGAATCATGACTCACGTTCCAAGAAAAGTGGGTACTAGTCTTTTGTTTTGACGCGTTTTCTTCACGCGAACCGGTGCCCACTTCGCTCGAAAACGCTCTAATGGCCTTCCAGCGGGCAGTTGACCATCCAGGGGATGCCGAACTGATCGAGACACATGCCGAAGCCTTTTGAAAAGAAGGTCTTGCCGAACGGCATGTTGATGGTGCCGCCTTCGCACAGCGCCTTGAATTTGCGCTCGGCCTCGGCGGGATCCTTGACGGTGAGCGACACCGCAAATCCCTGCGGCTTGTGGAAGTGATCCGGCGGGGCATCCGACGCCATCAGGAGCTGGCCGTCGATCGACATCCTGGCATGCATGATCTGCTTCTTGCGCTCCGGCGCCGACGGCATATCGGGCGGCGCCTCCTCGTTTCGCAGCAGCATCTCGATCTTGCCGCCGAGCACCTTCTCGTAGAACTTGAACGCTGCTTCGCAATTGCTGTCGTAGAACAGATAGGGATTAAGCATCGCTTGCTCCTTGGTTGGATCGGTTGAACTAGGACGTAGGCTTACTTCTCGGTGAGCCGTTTCAGATTGGCGAGGCCGACCTCGAAATCCTTGCCGACCATGTGATCCAGATTCATGAACACCTGCATCAGCTTGGAGATGAAGGGCGCGGGACCACGCATCACCCAGCTCAGCTTGGTATCATCGCCCTGCGGCAGCATCGTGAATTCGGCGGTGTTATGGCCTTCGAACGGCTTGAAGAAATCGAGCTTGATCAGGATTTTCGAGGGAACGGAGGCGTCGAGGATTTCCATCCGCCCGGAACCGACATTGCTGTTGCCCTCCCAGCCATAGACCGCGCCCTTGCCGCTCTCGGCCCCGCTATAACTGCGCTTCATTGCGGGGTCCTTGTTCTCGTAAGGCGACCACGAAACCCATTGATGAAAATCGTTGATCAGCGGAAATATCTTTTCGGGCGGCGCCTTGACGTTGATCGCGCGCTCGACGCGGAATGTCGCCGGTTTGCCCGCCGCCAGGATCAGGACGACCGCGATGGCGATCGCAAGCACGACGGCAATGATGGCGATGATTTCGAACACAGCAACTCCTTTTCTGCGAGATGTTTGGCGAGGCCTGTCGTTACGAAAAGGGCATCAAGGCGCGCAGGCTTCGATCGCGCAACCACAGCCCGCCCCAGAGTATCAGGCCGAGATAAAGTCCGAACAGGACGTGGCTGAACAATGGGCTGCCGATCCGCACATGCGATGCGATCGCGCCACCCAGGTAGCCGGTCAGCAGAATAGCGCCGAGGATGGAAGTCGGGGGCACCGCGTAAAGCACGGTGCACACCAGGGTGATCAGCCCGAGGCTGCGCGCCAGCGTCTCGCTCGAGCCGTACCCCATCCGGTCCATCGTTTCGGTGACGACCGGCCACGGCACCAGCTTGATGGCGCCATCGAACAGCAGAAACACGATAACGAGACCGCTGAGAACGCGACCCGACCAAAGCGCGGGCTTTGAAACCGGTGCGGTATCGAAGAGGGTCGGCATGACTTGCGAAGACATAACTTGCTCCATTGGCGATGCTCAATCGCTAGACGAATGGAGCAGGCGAAATCCGACAGAGCGGCGATTATTTTTTTGAAATTTTGGTCGTCTGCGGCTGACTGTCGCGCATCAGGCGGTCGAGATGCATGCGGATGTGGGCGGCTTCGGCCGAGGTGTTGGCCAGCGCGATGGCTCGGTCGAAGGCCTCGCGCGCCTCGTCATTGCGGCCGAGCTGCATCAGGAACGCGCCGCGCACGCCGAAGAAATGAAAATAATTCGACAGCCGCTCAGCCAGCGGCTCGATCATCTCGAGCGCCGCCTGCGGCCCCCGCACCTTGGACACCGCGACCGCGCGATTCAAGGTCACCACCGGCGACGGCTGCATGATCTCGAGCGCGCCATAGAGCAGATCGATCTGGGTCCAGTCGGTGTCTTCGGGCCTGGCGGCGCGGGCATGCAGCGCCGCGATCGCGGCCTGGATCTGATAGGGCCCGCTGCGGCGATGGCGCATTGCCTTGTCGATCAGTGCAAGGCCCTCCGCGATCAGCTTCTGGTTCCACAGCGAGCGGTCTTGATCGTCGAGCAGCACGAATGCGCCGGCAGCATCGAACCGCGCCGCCGCGCGGGCATGCTGCAGCAGCAACAGCGCCGTCAGTCCCATGATCTCGGGCTCACTCTGGAACAGCCGCAGCAGCAGCCGCGCCAGCCTGATCGCCTCCTCGCACAGCGGCTTGCGGATTTCCGCGCTATCGCCGCTGGCCGAATAACCCTCGTTGAAGATCAGATAGATCATCGCCGCCACCGCGATCATCCGCTCGCTGCGTTCCACCGCGCCCGGCGTCTCGAACGGCACATTGGCGCCGGCGACGCGGGCCTTGGCGCGAGTGATGCGCTGTTCCATCGCGGCTTCGCTGACCAGGAACGCGCGGGCGATCTGCTTCACCGTGAGCCCCGAGACGATGCGCAGCGCCAGCGCGATCTGCTGCGTCGGCGGCAGATCAGGATGGCAGCAGATGAACAGCAGCCGCAAGATGTCGTCGCGATAATGCGAGCCGTCGAGCCGTTCGGCCAGCGCCTCCTCGGCATCGTCGAGATCGGAGATCTCGTTGTCCTCGGGCAGCGGCTCCTGCTTGCGACCGCGCCTGATGTCGTCGATCGCGACATTGCGCCCGACCATGATCAGCCACGCCGCGGGATCGCGCGGCGGCCCGTTCTGCGGCCAGATTTTCAGCGCCCGCAGGCAGGCGTTCTGGAAGGCCTCCTCGGCGGTATCGAGATTGCGGAAATAGCGTAACAGCGCGCCGACCGCCTGGGGACGCGCCGAGGTCAGCGCAGCGTCGATCCAGGCGGTGTCGCTCATCTCGCGATGCTCCCGGGGTTGAGCACGCCGACGGGACGAATTTCATAGGCGCCGCCCGGGTTGGCCTCGCCGAGATCGCGCGCGACATCGAGCGCCTCGTCGAGGTTCTTGCAATCCACGACGTAGAAGCCGAGCAGTTGCTCCTTGGTCTCGGCAAAAGGACCGTCGAGCACCACCGGCGGATTTTCCTTGCGCAGCGTGGTCGCCGCGGTGGTCGGCAGCAGCCGGGCGACCGGCCCAAGCCGGCCCTGTTGGGTCAACTTGTCCTGCACCACGGCAAGCTTTTTCATCACCGCGGCGTCCTGTTCCTTGGTCCAGGACCCGACGGCGTCTTCATCATGGTAGCAAAGGATGGCGTAGAGCATGGGAAGGGGTCCCTGTTCGGCTGGAAGACGAGAGAGGCGAGCGGTTTCCGACAGCATAATGGAAATATAATTGGGTTTGCTCCCCTCCCCCTTGCGGGAAGGGAGAAGATCGCGTTTTGCCTCGGGGACCCAGCCCGGTATGGTGCCGCAACTCCCAAACCTCTCAGGCAAAAATCCATGCATAAACCTGCACTTGCGCTTCTGATCCACGGCGGCGCCGAAAATTGGTCGCCGCGGCGCTGGAAGGGCCGATTTGACGATGTCTGCCGCGACCGCCGCGTCGTGCTGATGCCGGATGCTGCGCTCGATCCCGCCGAGGTCCACTACGCCGCGGTGTGGAAGCCGGTCCCCGGCGATCTCGCGGCTTTCCCCAATCTGCGCGCCATTTTCAACCTCGGCGCCGGCGTCGATGCGCTGATGGCCGATTCCAGCCTGCCCCACGTGCCGCTGGTGCGCGTCGCCGTGGCCGATCTCACCGCGCGAATGACCGAATATGTCGTGCTCCATGTGCTGATGCACCATCGGCAGGAGCTTTATCTGCGCGCCAGCCAGCGCGAGAAGCGCTGGGCGCCGAAGATGCAATGGCCGGCCGGCGCGGTCTCGGTCGGGATCATGGGGCTCGGCACCTTGGGCGCGGACGCAGCGCAGGTGCTGGCGCGGCTCGGTTTTCGCGTCTCGGGCTGGAGCCGAAGCGAAAGATCGCTCGACGGCATCCAATGCTTTCACGGCCAGGGCCAACTCGATGCGTTTCTGAAAGCGACCAATATCCTGGTCTGCCTGCTGCCACTCACGTCGGATACACACCACATCCTCAATCGCGGCCTGTTCGCAAAACTCGATGCCTCGAGCCCGATCGGCGCGCCGGTCGTGATCAATGCGGGGCGCGGCGGCCTGCAAAACGAGGCCGATATTCTTGCCTGCCTCGATGACGGCACCCTCGGCGCCGCCTCGCTCGACGTCTACGAAACGGAGCCGCAGCCGGCAAACAGTCCATTCTGGAGCCACCCGAAGGTTGTGCTGACCCCGCATAACGCGGCCGACACCGATCCCGACGAAATCTCGAAATACGTGGCGCGCCAGATCGAGCGCTTCGAGGCCGGCGGCGCGCTGGAGAATGTGGTGGATCGCAAGCGGGGATATTAGGCGTGGAGGCATGTTGGTGGAATTGGGATGATGGACTGAGAGTCCCGACATCGTCATTGCGAGCGCCAGCGGGGAAGACCGGGTGCGCGCTGCACCCGCGGTCTCATGTGCAAAAACACAAAGCAAAAACGCACATGAGCATACAGGTTCAGCGGAAACACTCCGGCCTTCCCTGCGCAAGGGTTGTACGGCTTATTCCGTGCTCACCCCGGCGAGACCAGAGCTTGTTTGTCACCGTCGTTCCCAGGAAGCGTGAGCTCCTTGCGAACTTGACACCTGCCATTGGGGCGTCAGGACCACACGGCTTTGCCGTCCGCTTCAGCCACGCTCGTCAGTCGCAGCTTTCGCGTCCATCGCTCCCCGCGTCCAACGTTCGTGACGATCGCGAAACGCCCCTCTTGGTGGGCACGGGATGGCGATAGAAGTGAAGGTGATTTGCCTTCGAGATCAACCATGATCCGCTGCGACACATTGGCACGACGGGCAAATCAAAAATCCCTGTCAAGTTCTTATTTAAGAAGAGTGACGCTCTCTTCCCTTCTCCCCTCGTGGGAGAAGGGAAACAGCTCGTCTACAGTCTATTTCGTCCTCGTTCCCACCATCACGTCGATCGCGCCCTCCACGATCGCCTCCAGTTCCTTGCGCGGCACCTGCGCGCGGGCGCGGATCGCGATGGTGTGGAGTGTCGCCGAGGCCATGTGTCCCAGTATTGTGGCATCGGCCGAGGCCGGGAGTTCGCCGCTATCCCTGGCGCGGCGGAAGCAAGTCGCAAACGCCTTGTCGACTTCGCTAAATCCCTGCAATACGAGGCCGCGGATGTCCGGATCGAACACCGCTTCCGAGGCTGCCGTCATCACGGTGAAGCAACCGCGCGGGCCGGCTTCGCCGGACAGATAGATGTCGAGCGCCACGCCGTAGATCCGCTTCAGCCGTTGGCGGATCGGCAATTCGTCTTTGAAAATGTCGATCATCGCCCCGCGCGCATCGTCGCGGTAGCGCGCATAGCTCTTGATGTAGAGCTCACGCTTGTCGCCGAACGCGCCGTAGAGGCTCGGCCGGTTCATGCCGGTGGCGGCGCTGAGATCGTCGAGCGAGGTCGCGGCAAAGCCATCCTTGCGAAACAGATCGAGGGCTTTACCGAGTGCCACGTCGGGCTGATAGGCGCGCGGACGTCCTCGGCGTTTTGCCGCGGGCTTCGCCGTTTCCGTCGCATGCGGCGCGCTTTTCTTTTTTTGTACCATCTCGCAATAAATTCCTTGACGCAATCTATATTATGCGAGACGGTATAAAAATCAACACCGGTTCGGCAAGACCGAGCCATTGCCAAGGAGACTGTCGATGGATCTTTATTTCTCGCCGCTCGCCTGCTCGCTCGCGACCCGGATTGCGCTGTACGAGGCCGGCGCGCAGGCCGGATATCTCGAGGTCGATCCCAAGACCAAGATCGTGCAGAACGACGGTTCGGATTTTCGCACCGTCAATCCGCTCGGGCTGGTGCCGACACTGCGCACCGACGACGGACTGGTGCTGACCGAAAACGCCGCGATCCTGCAATATGTCGCCGACCGGTTTCCACACGCCGGCATCGCCACCGGCCCCGGCATGGAACGCAGCCGGCTGCATCAATGGCTGTGTTTCATCGGCACCGAACTGCACAAGGGATTGTTCGTGCCGGTGCTCGACAAGAAGGCGCCGGCCGAAGTGAAGAGCTACATTCTCGGCAAGGGCCTGTCGCGGCTCGATTTCCTGGAAAACTATTTGAAGGACCGCGAATTCCTGCTCGACCATTTCAGTGTCGCCGACGCCTATCTGGTGACGGTGATCAACTGGACCATGGCGACGCCCCCGATCGAACTGGCGAAATGGCCTGCCGTAAAAGCCTATTACGAGCGGCTGCGCACCCGCCCGAGCATTGCGAAAGCGATCGCGGAAGAGTTCGAATTGTACAAGGCCGAACTCGCCCGCCACAAAGCGGCGGCGTAAGTTATACGTCGCGCTACCCAAGAGGTCGTCCACGCCTCGGGCGCAATTGCGCGTCAGGCGCCGGGACACACCGGAACCGTCATCCTGAGAGGCTGCGAAACAATCGACGCCGTCATCCTGAGGTGCGAGCACTTGCGAGCCTCGAAGGATGCTGTTCCGCTACGGTGTTTTCCCCGTACGCCGGCTTGAGAGCCGGCTCAAACTTGCCCAATCGGAGCGCATCAGCGCTTCCTTTTTGGCACGGCTCCAGCCCTTAATTTGGCGTTCGGCCGCAATTCCGTCCGTGATCCGATCGAAGTATTCTGACCAGACAAGAACGACTGGCCGTCTCGTAACGGTATACCCCGGATACGATCCAGCATTGTGTTGATCGATGCGCGGGGCGAGGTCGTAGCCCGTGGCGCTGCCGACGTAATAGGACCCGTCAGCGCATCGTAGCATATAGACGTAAATTCCCGTTTTCATCATCCTTCGAGGCTCGCAAGGGCTCGCACCTCAGGATGACGCTGCCTGTTGTTCTGGCAACCAAGCATTGTACAGGTGTAGAAGCCGTGATCCTGAGGAGCGCGCCCACTTAGGCGCGCCTCGAAGGAGGCTGTTCAGCCGTGTTCGCGGCCATCCTTCGAGGCTCGCAAGAGCTCGCACCTCAGGATGACGTCCGAGATAGCTTTACAGGCTCCTTCGCCAGGACGACGCCGGAGTTTTGACCGCCTTCAAAACGGGCTCTCGCTCAATCCCGGCACGTCTGCGGGCCGTGGGCCCGGTGCGGGCCAATGGAAGCGGCGGTCTTTTTCGGCGATCGCGACATCGTTGATGCTGGCTTCGCGGCGGCGCATCAGGCCGTGCTCGTCGAATTCCCATTGCTCGTTGCCGTAGGAGCGATGCCACTGGCCTGCATCGTCGTGCCATTCGTACTGAAACCGCACCGCGATGTGGTTGCCGTCGAACGCCCAGAGATCCTTGATCAGGCGGTATTCATGTTCCTTCTCCCATTTGCGGGTGAGGAAGGCGACGATCGCGGCACGGCCTTCGAAAAATTCCGAGCGGTTACGCCAGCGGCTGTCCTCGGTATAGGCCAGCGACACGCGCTCGGGATCGCGCGAATTCCAGGCGTCCTCGGCCATGCGGGCTTTCTGGGCGGCGGTCTCTCGGGTGAACGGCGGAAGCGGGGGACGTGCCATCGGAACCTCGTGGGTTTTGATCCGAGCCGAATGTAATGCCGCATTCCGCGGAGTCGATAGGGCTTCGCCTATCGGCCGATAGCGGGATCAGATCACGTCAGCCTTCAGCAACACGCGCAACGTTTTCGGGATCGGCTGCGCCCGGCCCTCGCTGATGAAGGCGACGCGCACCTGGGCCTTGACCAGCACATGCTCAGCCCGCCGGATTTCCTGCCCCAGCATGATCGAGGCGCCCTTCACCGCGACCGGCCAGGTCACCACGTCGAGCAGATCGTCCATCCGCGCCGGCTTGAGAAAATCAAGCTGCATCGAACGCACCACAAAGGCAAAGCCCGGGGTTTCCTGCTCGGCTTCCGCGAACAGCGCGTGCTGCTCGGCGCCCATCAGCCGCAGATGGTTGGTGCGTCCGCGCTCCATGAAGCGCAAATAATTGGCGTGATAGACGATGCCGGAAAAATCGGTGTCCTCGTAATAGACCCGGATTTGCATGTGATGGCGGCCGTCGCGCATCGCGCCGTCGAGATGGGGGTAAGTCACTTGCGGCCCTCGACTTTCGGAACACGACCGTTTTGCGCAAAATTCGCCTGATGCGCAAGCGCGTCCGTCCGGCGAACGCGCTACGACGTCGCCGGACCCTGCCCACCCAGGGTCACCAGCACGATTTCCGGAGGCACGCCGAGGCGGAACGGCATGATGCTGCAGCCGAGGCCGCCGGAGACGATGACGTCGCAATTGGTGCGCGAGTGGCCATAGACGAACTTTTTGTAGCGCGTCGGCGCGACCGGCGACCAGCCGAACAGGCGTATCTGGCCGCCATGGGTATGTCCGGAAAGCTGCAGCGACACCCGCGCCGGCACGCGCCTCGCAACATCCGGCTCGTGCGCCATCAGGATCACCGGCGCGTCGTCGTTTATCTTTGAAAGCGTCGCGTTGAGATCATCGACGCCGACGCGCCGGACCGGCCTGAAGCGCCGCGCCGGCTCATAAGCCAGTTGATCACCGAGGCCGGCCAGCCAGAACGGGCGGCCGTCCTTGGAGAGGCGCCGGGCGTCGTTCTCGTAGACAGGAATGCCGGCGGCTTCTAACCCCCGCCGCGCATTGGTCGGGCCCTGCCCTTCCTGCTGCACCTTCTTGTCTTCCCACCAATCGTGGTTGCCCAGGATCGCATGGACGCCGAGCGGCGCTTTCAGGCCCGCAAGCACGGCCGCCCATTCGTCGGCGGGAATGAAGCGGGTGACGTGACGATGGCCGGCGACATAGTCGCCGAGCAGCACAATGATATCGGCGTTGAGCGCATTGGTGCGTTCGACGATGGCCTCGATATGAGGCAGCGACATCCAGGGATCGCAGGCATGGATGTCGGCGACGGCGGCGATCTTGAGCTGGAAACCGGCCGGCCATTGCGGCGGCTGGATGTCATACCGCGTGACGCCAAGCCGCGTTACCGGCTCGGCGAATCCATAGGCCGTGGTCGAGGCGCCGAAGACGCCCAACCCGCCAAGAAACCGCAAGAACTGACGACGTGAGAACATGTATGGTTAATCGTGATGCTGCCCGCGCGCTATTGCCTGCGGATTGAAGCGGAATTGGGATGCCTCTGTGCAGACTACCAGCCGGGCCGGCGTCAGTCTTCGCTATCTTGGTTACCAAACAACCCGAATTGCGCCGGGTCGCGCGCGGGTTCAGCGACGCCGAGATGCCGGAAGGCATGCGAGGTCAATAGACGCCCGCGCGGCGTTCGCTGCAGATAGCCGCATTGAATCAGGAACGGCTCGATGATGTCTTCGATGGCGTCGCGCGGCTCGGACAACGCCGCGGCCATGGTTTCCACCCCGACCGGGCCGCCGCCGTAATTCATTGCGATGGTAGTGAGATAACGCCGGTCCATCGCGTCGAGGCCGGCGGCATCGACCTCGAGCGCGCTCAGCGCATGGTCGGCGATGGCGCGGTCGATCGAGGCGGCGTCCGCGGCGGACGCAAAGTCCCGCACCCGCCGCAACAGCCGTCCTGCGATACGCGGCGTGCCACGGGCGCGGCGGGCGATCTCGTTGGCGCCGTCCGCTGTCATGCCGATGTTGAGCACGCGGGCGCCGCGGCTGACGATCCTTTCGAGTTCCTCCACGGTATAGAAATTCAGCCGCACCGGAATCCCGAAACGATCGCGCAACGGATTGGTCAAGAGCCCTGCCCGCGTGGTGGCGCCGACCAAAGTGAACTTCGCCAGTTCGATCTTAACCGAACGCGCCGCCGGCCCCTCGCCGATGATGAGATCGAGCTGGAAATCCTCCATCGCCGGATACAGCACTTCCTCGACCGCCGGACTGAGCCGGTGGATTTCATCGATGAACAGCACGTCGCGCTCTTCGAGATTGGTCAACAGCGCCGCGAGGTCGCCGGCCTTGGCGATGACGGGACCGGATGTGGCGCGAAAGCCGACGCCGAGCTCGCGCGCCACGATCTGCGCCAGCGTGGTTTTGCCGAGGCCGGGCGGGCCCACGAACAGCACGTGGTCGAGCGCCTCGTTACGCTTGCGCGCGGCCTCGATGAAGATCGACAAATTGGCGCGCGCCTGCGCCTGGCCGACGAATTCCGACAGCACTTGCGGGCGCAGCGCGGTGTCGCCGACATCGTCGGAACGGCGCTCGGGGGTGACGATGCGGGAGGGCGTGTTCACTTCGCCGGCTCCTTATTGGTCGTAGGGTGGGCAAAGGCGCGCTTGGCGCCGTGCCCACCATCTCGATCGCGGTGCGGAATGGTGGGCACGCTTCGCTTTGCCCACCCTACGGTCTGAGCCGTTCACTTCGCCAGTTCCTTCAGGCCCAGCCGGATCAGTTGCGCGGTCTCCGCATTCTCGCCGGCGTTGCGCGAGGCCGCAGCGATCGCAGCGGCGGCCTGCGGCTGGCCGTAGCCGAGATTGACCAAGGCGGAGATCGCATCGCTGACCGGACGCGGCGCGCGCTGGTCGTCGATCGCGCCGGACAGATGCACCAAGGCCGGATCGACATTGGCGAAGGCCGGCGCCTTGTCCTTGAGTTCGGTGACGATGCGCTCGGCGACCTTGGGGCCGACGCCCGGCGTGCGCGCCACCGCGGCCTTGTCGCGCAGCGCGATCGCATTGGCGAGTTCCGCCGGCGGCAAGGTCGAGAGCACCGCCAGCGCCACCTTGGCGCCGACGCCCTGCACCGTCTGCAGCAAGCGAAACCATTCGCGTTCGAGATCGCCTCGAAAGCCGAACAGTTTGATCTGGTCCTCGCGCACATAGGTTTCGATCGACAGCACCGCGGCCTCGCCCGGCGACGGCAGTGCCTGCAAGGTCCGCGACGAACAATGCACCTGATAGCCGACGCCGCCGACATCGAGGATCACGTAATCCTCGCCATAGCTGTCGATCAGGCCCTTGAGTTTGCCGATCATAACCCCACCACCTTGAGCCGCAGCGCGGTGCTGGCGCGATGATGGGCGTGGGTGATGGCGATCGCCAGCGCGTCGGCGGCGTCGGGTGATTTGGGCTCGGCCTTCGGCAGCAGGATCTTCAGCATCACCAGGATCTGGTTCTTGTCGGCATGGCCGGCGCCGACCACGGTTTTCTTGACCTGGTTCGGGGCGTATTCCGCCACCGCGATGCCGAACATCGCCGGCGCCAGCATCGCGACGCCGCGCGCCTGTCCGAGCTTCAGCGTGGCGACGCCGTCTTTATTGACAAACGTCTGTTCGACCGCGGCTTCGGCCGGCTGAAAATTGCCGAGCACGGCGGCCAACCCCTCATGGATGCCCAGCAAGCGGCTCGCCAGCGGCAGCGTGTCCGGCGGTTCCACCGAGCCACAGCCCACGAACGTCAACCGGTTGCCGTCGATATCGATCACCCCCCAGCCGGTGCGGCGCAGGCCCGGATCGATGCCCAGGATGCGGACGGGAGAGCGAATCGGTTGAGCGGTCATGGGATAGTGATAACGTCGGAGCGGCGGGAACGAAACACAAACAGAGTGTCATCCCCGCGAAAGCGCGAGTGGATCGACACCGCCTGAGTGCGCAGGGACGACGGAATCTACCCGCCCAGCTTGCTCATCAGCGCGTCGGAAATTTCAAAATTGGCGTAGACGTTCTGCACGTCGTCATGCTCGTTGAGCAGGTCGATCAGCTTCAACAGCTTTTCACCGGCCTCGTCGTCGACCGGCACCGTGTTCTGTGGCTTCCAGGTCAACGCCGCCTTGCGGGCTTCGCCGAATTTCGCTTCGAGCGCCTTGGCGACCTCGCGAAAAGTCTCCTGCGAGGCGTAGACCTCATGGCCGCCTTCGCTGGAGACGACGTCGTCGGCGCCGGCCTCGATCGCAGCGTCCAGCATCGCGTCGTCCGAGGCGACCTTGGCGTCGTATTCGATGATGCCGGTGCGGTCGAACATGAAGGCCACCGAGCCGGTTTCGCCGAGATTGCCGCCGGATTTGGTGAAGTAGGAGCGGATGTCGGAGGCCGCGCGGTTGCGGTTGTCGGTGAGCGCCTCGACGATCACCGCGACGCCGCCCGGACCATAGCCCTCATAGCGAATCTCGTCGTAGTTCTCGCCATCGCCGCCGCTGGCCTTCTTGATCGCACGTTCGATCGAATCCTTCGACATGTTTTCCTGGCGGGCGGAAATGATCGCGGCGCGCAGCCGCGCGTTCATCGCAGGGTCCGGCTGACCGAGCTTGGCCGCCACGGTGATTTCCCGCGCCAGCTTGCCGAACAGCTTCGACTTCTGGGCATCCTGCCGCCCCTTGCGGTGCATGATGTTCTTGAATTGGGAATGTCCGGCCATGCGGGATCTCTTGGATTCGTCTGGGAAGCTGGGTGGGAAGCGCGGCGTTATAGGCCGCGACAGTGCTAAAATCAAAGGTTTACCGGCGATTTTGGTACTATGGTAGTGGTTTCTGCCTGCCAATGAGGCAATTGTTAACCATGATTTCATGCCGAGCGGCGAAGATACCACCTGCCTAGCGAACACCAAAAGGGATGCCGTCATGCCGGTTGTGCAGCCCATCAAGCGGGAAAGTGCCGCCGCTCTCCCGTCGGAGAGCGAGCGTCTGGTCGATCAGCTTGCGAGCCGGATCGGCGGGCTTGGCGTCGAACTGGCGGATGTCGCGGGAAACCTGAAAGAGGTCACCGGCCGCGTCGCCAACCAGTCCGACCGGTTCGGGCATCTGCAACAGACCGCGGAGACGATGGTTGCCGCCAATCACGGCATCGCCACCGCGTCGCGGGCGGTGCAATCGGCAAGCTCGGCCGCGGTCGGCGAGATCACGCAGTCGCGCGGCGCGGTCGAAACCGCGGTCGGGCATATCGCCGAATTGATCGAGGCCGTCAGCCGGATCGAGCGCCGCCTGGGTGCGGTCGGAACCGCGCTGGCCCAGGTCGCCAAGGTGTCCGGCACGATCGAAGCGATCGCCAAGCAAACCAATTTGCTCGCGCTGAACGCGACCATCGAGGCCGCCCGCGCTGGCGCCGCGGGAAGAGGCTTTGCGGTCGTCGCCAACGAAGTGAAAAGCCTCGCGGAGGCGACCCGGCAGGCGACCCATCTGATCGGCGACACCGTTCGCGATCTCGACGGCCAGGTGCGCAATTTGATCGGCGAGAGCGGCGACGCCTCGGTCCGTGCCAAAAGCGCCGGCGAAGGCGCCGCCCAAATCCAGGACATTATCGTTCGGGTGCAGAGCGGCTTCACATCGGTCGGCCAGGAGATCGACAGCGTCGCCAGGGCGGCCACGTCCAACCTTTCCCACTGCGATACGGTGATCTCCGAACTCGGCGACCTCGCCAAGGGCGTCGATCTGTCATCGACCGACCTCAAGCAGGCCGACGACCGCGTCGCCTCGCTGCTGGAGGTTTCGGAAGGCCTGATCGCGCTGATCGCCGACAGCGGCGTGGAGACATCGGATGCGCCGATGATCCGCATGACCGTGGAAACCGCAAAGCAGATTTCCACGGCTTTCGAGCGCGCGATCGAGCGCGGCGAGATCAGCCTCGAGCAGATGATGGACGAGAATTACCGCGAGATTCCCGGCACCAATCCGAAGCAATATCTGACGAACTATGTCGCGCTCACCGACCGTATCCTGCCGCCGATCCAGGATCCGATTCAAAAGTCCGATTCCAGGATCGCCTTTTGCGTGGCGTGGGCGAGAAGCGGCTATCTTCCGACGCATAATGCCGAACTACAGCCTGCCCCAGGGCCCCGACCCGGTCTGGAACAACGCCCATTGCCGCAACCGGCGGATCTTCGATGACCGCACCGTCAGCAAGATCGCTCGAAGTACCAAGCCATTTCTGTTGCAGACCTACCGGCGCGACATGGGCGGCGGCAAGTTCGTGCTGATGAAATCCCTCTCGTCGCCGATCTACGTGCGCGGCCGCCATTGGGGCGCATTCCGGATCGGCTTCAGCCAGTCCTAAAGCGTGGCACGGGCATCGTGAAACGGGCTTTGGTTCATGAACAATCGCATCGCCTGGTTGCGGGAACACTATAGCGACCCGCTGCTGACCGCGCTGACCGTGCTGGTCATGGTGATGCTGTTCGTGATCGCGCCGCTGCAGGCTTCCGGGCTGTTTCTGTTTCAGGCTTTCGAACTGGCTTTCGCGATTGTGCTGGTCGCCGGTGTCTTCGTGATGTCGGGAAGCCGGATCGCGGTGTTTGCCATGCTGGCCTCGCTGGTGATGGCCACGATCGGCGGCATTCACCGGATCACGGCGCCGTCCCCGTTCGACATCAATCTGTTCGCGGGCTCCTGGCTGATCATGAGCCTCACGCTCGGCTGGGCGGTGGCGCGCGTGGTGTTTAGTCCGGGGCGGGTCACCTTTCACCATGTGATGGGCGCTATTTTGCTGTACCTCGTCATCGCCGTCAGCTTCGTGCCGTTGCTGGCCTTTGTCGGATCGCTGATCCCCAACGCGTTTTCGGGAATCTCGATGCAGGACAACCCGGCGCTCGCCAGCGGCCTGATCTATTTCAGCTTCGTGACGCTGACGACGACCGGCTATGGCGACGTGTTTCCGCTGCATCCGATCGCGCGCAGCCTGTGCAATCTGGAAGCCGTCATCGGCCA
Organism: uncultured Alphaproteobacteria bacterium; assembly: GCA_963755895.1. Lineage (GTDB taxonomy): Bacteria > Pseudomonadota > Alphaproteobacteria > Rhizobiales > Xanthobacteraceae > Bradyrhizobium. The sequence continues at coordinate 317,619 of CAVWMD010000006.1, read as the reverse complement.
GCTCTATCCCGCGACCCTGCTCGCGCGACTGGTCACGCTCGAGATGGCGCATCGGAGTTAGGCTGAAGTTTTTACTACGCATGACTTGAAAGCTGAGTTGCGGCAGGGCTTTGGGGGAGATTTTCTCTCGATTTGCGTCCATGTAACGGGCTTCCCAAATCAGCTCTGTTGTGATTCGATTCGGGGATGTTCATCGAGACGGTTCCGAATCGGGATAGTCCGCCGGCGGTTTTGCTGCGGGAGAGCTATCGCGACGCGGAGGGCCGGACCCAGAAGCGAACGCTGGCGAACCTGAGCAAGCTGCCAGGTGAGGTAGTGGCGGCGCTCAAGGCGATCCTCAAGGGCGGCACGCTGGTTGGCCCGGGCGTAGATCAATTGCAGATCGAGCGCTCGCTGCCGCATGGCCATGTTGCGGCGGCGCTGGGGATGATCCGCAAGATCGCCTTGGATCGGTTGATCCTGAGCACGGCGAAGGATGCCGAGGCGCGGCGCAATTGCGATCTCGCGGTGGCGATGATCGTCGATCGCCTGATCACGCCACGCTCCAAGCTCGGCTTCGTGCGCGCAGTGGACGAGGAGACAGCAACCACGAGCCTTGGCGCGGTTTTGGACCTCGGGCGGGTCAAGGAACGCGAGGCTTACGAGGCGTTGGATTGGCTCCTGGAGCGCCAGGTCAGGATCGAGAACGGCCTGGCACGGCGGCATCTCGAGGACGGCGTGCTGGTGCTCTACGACGTGAGCTCGTCCTACTTCGAGGGGCGTCACTGTCCGCTGGCGCAATACGGCCACAGCCGGGATCATCGCGGCGACCGGCCGCAGATCGTCTATGGGCTTCTGTGTACGCGCGATGGTTTGCCGGTCGCGATCGAGGTGTTCGAGGGCAACACCGCGGATCCGATGACGCTGAAATCCCAGATCGAGAAGCTCAAGTCCCGCTTCGGCATCAAGCGCGTGGTGCTGGTCGGAGATCGCGGAATGATCACCGCCGCCAGGATCCGGGACGATCTCAAATCCTCAGGCCTGGACTGGATCACCTCTCTGCGCGCGCCGCAGATCCAGGCCTTGGCACAAGAGAACGGCCCGCTGCAGCTCTCGCTGTTTGACGAGCGGGACTTGGCGGAGATCAGCTCGCCGGACTTCCCGGGAGAGCGGCTGATCGTGTGCCGCAATCGCGATCTGGCAACGGAGCGTGCCCGCAAGCGCGAGGCGCTTCTCAGTGCGACCGAACGGGAACTCGCGCGTATCCAGGCGCACGTCCGGCGCAAGGGTTCACCCTTGCGCGCGGCCGTCGAGATCGGCCTGGCAGTTGGCGAAGTCGTGAATGCGAAGAAGATGGCCAAGCACTTCGCGCTCGACATCCGTGACGGCCACTTCTCTTGGGCCCGCAAGGTCGATCAGATCGCAGCCGAAGCCAAGCTCGACGGCATCTATGTCATCCGTACCAGTGTGCCAGCCGAGGACCTCAACCCCGCGCACGCGGTCCAGGCTTACAAGGATCTCGCGCGCGTGGAACGCGCCTTCCGTTCGATGAAGACCGTCGATCTGGAAATCCGGCCCATTCGCCACTGGACTGCTGATCGCGTGCGCGCCCATGTCTTCCTGTGTATGCTTGCCTATCACGTCGAGTGGCATCTGCGCCAAACGCTGGCGCCGCTCTTGTTCCACGACACCGATCTCGAAGCTGCCCGGACCGAGCGCAGGTCGCCGATCGCCTCGACAGGCATCGCTTCACGCTGCTGTCCAAATCCACGCCGCTTCAGGAGGCGGCATTCAAGCTCTTGGGCTTCGGCCCGTAGCTGTGTCCAGTAACCGAAAAAGCCGACCACAAAAACAATGAGTTGGATCAGGCCCTTGCAGAGTTCTTCAATGAAAACTTCGGGTTAGGTGCCAACCCGTAAATGAGGGCCAAACGCGCGCGGGCAGGCGCCGAACGTCGGCTATCGAGGGCAACGCCGACATCGAGCTGCTACATCCGAGATGTGAGATGGCACCCGCGAATACCAGCGATAGTTTACGCGGCTTTTCTGACGTGCCTCCCGGCACTTTTCCCAAGGTCATGCGTTACGGCGGCAACCCCTCAAGCAAGGTGCGGGCAGCCTGCATATCCGCGGTCGCAAAGCCTTCGGTGAACCGGTCATACACCGACGCAAGCGGTGCTCTCGCCTCGTGGTGGCGACCCTGGCTCACCCTCAAACGGGCAACGCTCAGAGCAATCCGCAGCTCCCAAAATAGAGCGCCCTGCTCGCGGGCCATTTGTGCCGCCTGATTAAAACAATCTTCGGCCGCCAGGGTGGACTGATCCGCGGCTTGCTGGAGCAAAACTTCGCCTCTGATGCGGAGCAACTCGGGGGCATACCACCCGTGCCCGTCGGCGCCCTCGCGGTCGACTGCCATCGCGTCGTCGAGGGCAATGAGAGCCTCGTCGAGCCGCCCAGTCCCTGCAAGCCCCAACGCGAGAGCACCCTTGAACTCCGGATACGACAGGCGCCACCCGGTTCGGTCGCACGTCTCGAAGGCGTCGTACAATACCAGCAGGCCTTGCCCGAACTCGCCGCGTTCGACCAACAACTTTCCTTCCAGGAAGCGACCCGCGGTCTCCCAGAGGTGCACGTTCAAAGCTTGGGCCGCCTCGATCAAGCGCGTGATCTCGCGATCGGCAGTTGCGAAGTCACCGGTCATCGTCGCGATGCGGCAGATGCCGAAATACAGGGCCCGGCAAGGCAGCAGTGGGTGATCTGTGCCTTGCAGCTCTTCCAGGCTGAGGCGAGCTTCCTTGAGGGCCTGCTCCGTAAAGCCCTGAATTCAAAGCGCCCGAGCCAACATTGCCCGGGTTACCGCACGGTCATCGGAATTGTAATAAATTACGCCACGGCGATCCCCCGCCACGGCGGGAAATCGAAGAACGCGTTCCAGATATTGCTGGGCCTCGCGAGGTCGGCCCCTTGGGAAAAGCGCTGCGCCGATTTGCTGATGGGCGAAGTGGAGGTAGATCGGGTCGCCAATACGATGACCGATTTGCTCGATCCGTTCCGCCGCGATCTGCGCCTTGGAGTGTTCCCCGCGAAAGGCGTAAATCGCTATTAGCGTCAACAGACCCTCAGCCTGCGCATCGAGATCATTCAGCGCATCGGCGCTTTCGAGAGCCTCGGTCAGGAGGGTTTTTGCCTGTTCTGCGGGGCCCATAGTGATCAAGATCGCACCCGCGAGGTTCATCTGCAGCTTCATTCGCAGCGACATGTTCTCGGTCACATGCGGTTCAAGACTGAGCATCGCGCGTTCGCATCGCTCGCGGCATTCACTCATCAGCGACAGGTGTCGCCAGACCGGCGCATAGGCGGCTGTAAGATCGACGCCAATCGCCTTGTCTCCGACCGAGAAGGACCAGTCCAGCGCCGCGCGAACATTGTCGATCTCTCGGACATGGCGCGCCAGGTTCTCATCCGATAAAGACGATCTGGTACCTCGTACCTGCGATGCGAAGAGATCGCGAAAATACACCGCTTGGTGCTGCGCGGCGATGTCGGCCTCGGCGTGCTCGGCAAGCTTCTCGAGCGCGTAGGCACGGATCGTTTCCAGCCGGGTCCAGCGGGCGGCGGCGCCCGCTTTGTCCAGCGCCACCCATGATTTCGCGACGAGATTGCCGATGCCGTCCAGCACCGCCAATGTGTCGAATTCGGTATCTATCATGACGGCGGCGGCGGCATTGATGGTGAATCCGCCGGCGAAGACGCTCAGGCGTCGCAGCAATCGCCGCTCTGTTTCCGGCAGCAGGTCATTGCTCCAATCGAGCGTCGCGCGCAGTGTCCGGTGCCGCGGAAGCGCCGTGCGGCGGCCAGCCGTCAGCAGCGCGAAGCGATCGTGCAAGCCGGCGGCGACCCCTTGAACGCTGAGAACCGCGGCGCGAGCCGCCGCGAATTCGATAGCGAGCGGTATTCCGTCGAGGTGCCGGCAGATCGTGGCAATCGATGCGAGGTCTTCGGCGGTTGGCGCGAAGCCTGCGTTCAGCGCTTTTGTCCTGGCCACGAACAGCTCCACCGCGCTGTATTGCATGATGTAGTCCGGCGCTGCCTGCCCGGGAGCGGGTACCTCGAGCGCCGGAACGCGATAAGCGGACTCGCCGTCGATCCGGAGGATTTCGCGGCTGGTCGCCACAATCGTGCTGCGCGGGCACAGGCGCGTGATAGTCTCGGCCAGTTTTGCCACCGCGTCGATGACGTGTTCGCAATTATCGAGCACCAGCAGGAGATGTCTCCCCCCGACGGCGCGCGCGACCAACTCCGCCGAAATCTCGCCGCTGAGCTTCAGCCCGAGCGTACTGGCTACCGTAGACGGCACGAGGCCGGGATCGGACAGCGAAGCCAGTTCGACGAGCCACCCCCCATCTTCAAATTCGGGGAGCAGGTAACGAACCGCTTTAACGGCGAGCGAGGTCTTTCCGATGCCGCCGGGGCCCGTCAAGGTCACCACCCGATAGGCGGAGACGAGATCTCGCACAGACTGGCAAGCTGCGGTCCGACCGACCAGGCGCTTGATGACTGGCGGAAAATTGTTCGGCGGTGATGCTCCGGGCGTGCGGATCGAGGGTGAATAGACCGGTGCAGCGCTCACCTCTCGCTGCTGCGGCTTCCAGCTCCCGAGCAGGCGATAGCCGCGACCGGAGACCGTCTTCAGCATGGCCCGATCAGCACCAAGCGCTTTGCGGACCGCGGAGATGTGAACGTGGAGCGTACCTTCGCCGACGATGGCGCCCGGCCACACCCGTTCCATCATATGGTCCTTGGTGACGAGTTCGCTGGCGGACTGCACCAGGACCGTGACGATCTCGAAGGCCCGGCCACCAAGCGGCACGGGGACCCCACGCGACCGGAGTTCCCGCCGGCCGAGGTCGATCTCCCATTGATCGCACGCATAGACCAGATTGGCGCTTGCTTCAGACACCTCGCCCTCGCGGACTGGACCGGCTGAAGTTTTTCCCGTCATAGGGATGCGCGAAATACTCCTGCCGCCTGCGCCCGGACAGGGCGCGGGCCGCCGATCTCCGAAAGGCTCCTCGCTTCATGGCGCTTCTCCCAACGTCATGCGTCTACGGCGGCAACCCCTCAAGCATGGTGCGGGCCGCCTGCAGATCGGCGGTCGCGAAGCCTTCGGCGAACCGGTCATACACCGACGCAAGCGGTGCTCTCGCCTCGTGGTGGCGACCTTGATTCATCCTTAATCGGGCAAGGCTCAGAGCAATCCGCAGCTCCCAAAATAGAGCGCCCTGCTCGCGGGCCATTTCGACCGCCTCAGTAAAACAATCTTCGGCCGCCCTGGCGGACTGATCCGCGGCTTGCTGGAGCAGCACTTCGCCTTTGATGCGGAGCAACTCGGGAGCATACCACCCGTGCCCGTCGGCGCCCTCGCGGTCGGCGGCTATCGCGTCGTCCAGGGCAACGAGAGCCTCGTCGAGCCGCCCTGTCCCGGCAAGCCCCAACGCGAGAGCGCTCTTGAACTCCGCATACGATATGTGCCACCTGGAACGGTCGCAGGTCTCGAAGGCATCGCGCAATACCGGCAGGCCTTGCGCGAACTCGCCGCGTTCGACCAACAACTTCCCCTTCAGGAAGTGGCCCGCAACCTCCCAGAAGAGCGCGTTCAAACCTGTGGCTACCTCGACCAAACGCGCAATCTCTCGATCGGCGGTTGCGAAATCACCTGTCATCGTCGCAATGCGGCAGATGCCGTGATACAGGTTCCGGCAACGCAGGAGTTGGTGATCTTTGCCTTGCAGTTCCATGCTGAGGCGAGCTTGCTCGAGCGCCTGGTCCGCAAAACCCTGCATCCAAAGCACCCGCGCCAACAGCGCCCGGGCCGCCGCATGGTCATTCGAATTGTAGTAAATAGCGTCTCGGCGATCGCCCGGCGCGGCGCGAGATCGAATAACGCGCTCCAGATATTGCCGGGCTTCGCGATGTTTGCCTGTGAAGTGAAGCGCGGCGCCCATTTGCTCATAGGCCAAACGGAGCTGTATGGGGTCGCCGATACGATGAGCGATTTGCTCGATCCGTTCCGCCGCGATCAGCGCCCTGGCGTATTCCCCGCGAGAGGTGCAAATGAATATCAGCGTCGACAGAGCCCGCGCCTGCGCCTTGAGATCATTCAGCGCATCGGCGGTTTCGAGGGCCTTGGTCAGAAGAATTCCTGCCTGCTCTGCGGGGCCCATCGTGATGAAGATCGCACCCGCGAGGGCCATTTGCAGTTCCATTCGCAGCGACGTGTTTCCAGTCACATGCGGTTCAAGACTGAGCAGCGCGCGTTCGCAGCGCTCGCGGCATTCCCTCATCAGCGACAGGTGTTGCCAGACCGGCGCATAGGCGGCCGTAAGGTTGACGCCGATCTCCTGATCTCCGGTCGAAGAGAACGACCAGTCGAGCGCGGCGCGAACGTTATCGATCTCCCGGACACGGCGCGCCAGGTCCTCATGCGATAAAGACGATCTGGCGCCTCGCGCCTGCGGCGTGAAGAGATTGCGGAAAAACGCCGCGTGCCGTCTCTGAGCGTCGTCGCTTTCGCCACTTTCGACAAGCTTATCGAGCGCGTAGGCGCGGATCGTTTCCAGCAAAGTCCAGCGCGTGGCGCCTGGCGTCGGATCCAGTACGATCAGCGATTTCGAGACAAGATCGGCGATGCAATCTGTCACCATCGCCGGATCGAGCCCGGTATCCACCATAACAGCGGCGGCGGAATCGACCGTGAAGCCGCCGGCGAAGACGCTCAGACGTCGCAGCAACCTCCGCTCCGCGTCCGGCAGCAGCTCATAGCTCCAGTCGAGCGTCGCGCGCAGTGTCCTCTGCCGCGGGAGCGCCGTGCGGCGTCCGCGTGTCAACAGCGCGAAGCGATCGCGCAGGCCTGCGGACACCTGCGCAATTCCGAGCGCGGCCGCACTGGCCGCCGCCAGTTCGATCGCGAGCGGTATGCCGTCGAGGTGCCGGCAGATCGCGGCAACCGACGCGAGGTCTTCGGCGGTCGGTGAGAAGCCTGCGTTCAGCGCTTTTGTCCTGGCGACGAACGGTTTCCACCGCGCTGTATTCCATGATGTAGTTCGGCGCCGCCTGCCCGGGAGCGGGCACCTCGAGCGGCGGAACGCGATAGACGGCCTCGCCGTCGATCCGCAGGACTTCGCGGCTGGTTGCCACGATCGTGGTGCGCGGACACAAGCGTGTCAGGGTTTCGGCCAGGTTCGCCACCACATCGATGACGTGCTCGCAGTTATCGAGCACCAGCAGAAGATGTCTTCCACCAACGGCGCGAGCGACAGACTCCGCCGAAATCTCGCCGGCGAGCTTCAGTCCGAGCGTGGCGGCTACCATTGATGGCACGAGGCCGGGATCGGACAGCGAGGCCAGTTCGACGAGCCATCCCCCGTCTTCAAAGTCGGGGAGCAGATAACGGACGGCTTTGATGGCCAAGGCGGTCTTGCCGATGCCACCAGGGCCGGTCAAGGTCACCACCCGGTAGGCAGAGACGAGATCTCGTACAAACTGGCAAGCTGCGGCCCGTCCGATCAGGCGATTAATGACCGGGGGAAAATTGTTCGGCGGCGACGCTCCCGATGTGCGGGTCAGCGACGAATAGACCGGCGCGGCGGTCCCCTCCCGCTGCTGAGGCATCCAGTTCCCGAGCAGGCGATAGCCCCGACCGGAAGCTGTTTTCAGCAGGCCGCGATCCGACCCAAGCGCCTTTCGGACCGCCGAGATGTGAACGTGGAGCGTACCTTCGCCGACGGTGGCGCCCGGCCACACCCGATCCATCATATGGTCCTTGGTGACGAGTTCGGTGGCCGATTGCACCAGGACCGTGACGACCTCGAAGGCTCGGCCGCCAAGCGGCACCGGAACCCCACGCGACCGCAGCTCGCGCCTGCCGAGGTCGATCTCCCATTGCTCGCACGCATAGACCAGATTGGCGCTTGCTTCAGACACCTCGCCCTCGCGGACTAGATCGGCTGAAGTTTTGCCCTTCATAGGGATGCGCGCAATGCTCGGCCGCCTCTGTCTAACGATAAAATCGGCCTTTTACCGTAAAAATGCACGGCGATCATCCGCGCTAGTCGCGGTCCCCGGCCGCTGCAATTTCAGCGGGATTGCCGCGATTTAATAACTCTGAAGATGGGCCCTAAGGAATCGGCTTTCGAGAGCGGCTACAGCGGCGATACCACCTAGTTCGGGTGGATGCTCAACGCCGTAAACGAGACCAGCTCTGTTACCTCAAGAGTTTGGGAACGCGGAATTCATGACCTGATCGTAGAAGTTTTTCCGCCGGTAGTCGCGGATGAAATGCGAGCAGACGTCTTCGTTACAGGTGTATTCCGTCGTCTGGGGCTTGTATCCGAATCCGTCAAAGAAGGCCTGCGCGATTTCCGTTTTGAAGTTGGTTCGCGGAAACTGGCCGAGCACCTTGTTGCGAACGTCTTCGGGAAATGTTTCGTACCCGACGCCGAGGGAATCGAGCGCGACGCCATTGTACAGGAGCTCTACTTCCAACGGCTTGTATGCGGCGATGCCGGGCGTGGTGTGAAGCGATATTGCATCCCAGGCGGTCTGGATGCGGGCGTTGGGGACATCGTGATGTTCGAGAAACTGGCGCACGGCGTTCGCGCCATCGACTTCGAAACGATCGTCGGAACTGCTGAACGTCTTGAGCAAACCAAAATCGTGGAAGGCGGCGCAGACGAACAAAAGCTCGACATCGAAATTTTGCCCGGTTTGGCGCCCCATCTCGTTGGCCCAGAAGAAACAGCGATGCGAATGGTTGATCAACACCGGCTTGCTGAATTCTCGCAGTAGCCCGGTGGCCTCACGGGTCATTTTGGTGTCTGGAACCCCGGCCGCCACGTGCTGAAATTCGGCCGAAGGACACGGGGATAATTGTCTTGGGACGCCGGAATGCCGGCGGCTCGTCAGCGGGCTTTCCGATAGCCCGCTCACTCAGCGAACTGTTGGCTGCAATCGCGAATGCGGTGGTCGCAGACGCGTTCAAAAGCGTCCGGCGATTCAATTTTTGGGGTCTTGTTTGGGTCATAGCTCTCTCTTTCACGCGTCTCGCGCTAATTGACGTTTTCGGAGCAATGGAAGCCGGTGACTGATCAAGTGGTAGTTTTTCGTGCGGCCAACGCCATTAAATTTTGTGTCAAGAAAGGCGCTTCAGTGCGCTGCTTTCGAGCGAGAAGCATTTTCATTGAAAGTGAATGACTAAAGAACGGAGTTCCTACGAGTTCAGCCAAATCGTGCCGGATCACGTCTCCGGTGGTTTCACTCTCGCAGCGTTCGGATCGCGGGTCACACCGGCCCTTCGTCGTCAATATCGAAATAAATCCTGTTGCGGGAACGCGGCCAAAAGCGAAGGGCTGAAAAGCTTATCAGTTGCACAATTCCGCGTTGGGCATATGGGTGGTTGGGTAATGCCGCGCGCCATCCCAACGTCATGCGTTACGGCGGCAACCCCTCAAGCATGGTGCGGGCCGCCTGCAGATCGGCGGTCGTAAAGCCTTCGGTGAACCGGCGATAAACCGATGCAAGCGGCGCTCTCGCTTCGCGGCGGCGACCTTGGCTCACCCTCAAGCGGGCAACGCTGAGGGCACCCCGCAGCTCCCAAAATAGAGCGCCCTGCTCGCGGGCGATTTCGGCCGCCTGGTTGAAGCATTCCTCGGCCGCCCGTGTGGACTGATATGCGGCTTGCCGGAGCAGAACTTCGCCTTTGATGCGAAGCAATTCAGGGGCAACCACCCGCGCCCGTCCGAGCCCTCGCGATCGGCCGCCATCGCGTCGTGCGCGGCGACGGTCGACAGCGTCGTCTTTGAAAGACAGCCAGAGGGCCTCACGCGCACAGCCGTGATTTAAGAATTCTTAAGGTTGGCCCCAAGGAACTGCCCTTCGGGAGCGGCTACACCACCGAAGTTCGGAGGTGTGCCATGCCCAAGGCCGTACACGCGACGAGTGCCCTTACCGCAACCGTGTTTGCCAACGGGTTCCACCCGACGCCTCCGCCCGACATCATCGCCGAGGGGTCCGAGCGAGCGTGGGCCGCCCGGGAGCAGCCCGCAAACGACTGCAAGCGGCGATTTCACGAAACCCAGAAGGAGTTGGCGTTGGCGAACCGGGTCGCGCTGCCAGAGCAGCTATCGGCGTCGATCGCTGAGATCAACCAGCCGATCAGCGCCGTCGTCATGAACGCCGAAGCCGCTCTGTGGCTGCTCCGCGCCGAGCCGACGGATATGCAAGCAGTCCGGCGGTTGCTCGATTGTATCGTCAAGGACGGCATGCGCACCGGGGACATCGTTAATCGAACCCGTGCGCTGAGCGGCGAAGCAGAACCGGTCCAGCCGCTCGGGACAAACGTCGACATCACCAGGCGGCACGTGGCGGAGGAAGAGCAGCAAAAGACTTTTGACGAGCTCAAGAGATCCCAGGATCATCTTCAACTGGTCATCGATACGATCCCAACCCTGGTTTGGCGCGCCGCCGCCGACGGTGTTCCCGATTTCCTCAATAAACAAGCCCTCGACTATACGGGCCTTACGCCGGGCGAGGTCGAGCTGGATTGGCGTCGCGCCTTTCATCCCGATGACAAGAAAGACGTGTTCGTGAAGTGGGCTGCCATTCGGGAGTCCGGCAAGCGGGGCAGCCTCGAGGCCAGGCTCCTTCGCTTCGACGGCCGTTATCGGTGGTTCCAGTTTGAGGCAGAACCGCTCCGCGACACCTCGGGTAATATCGTAGAATGGTACGGGTCGGCGAGTGATATCGAAGACCGCAAGCTGGCCGAGCTCGCGCTCCGGGAAAGCGAACAGCGCTTTCGCGATTACGCCGAAACGGCCTCCGATTGGCTCTGGGAGACCGGGCCGGATCACCGGATCACCACCGTATCGGAAAATGTCAACGTCGCGGGTTTTCCCCGCCTCCGCCTCGACGGGGTAGCGCGTTGGGAGGTCGCAACCGATCTTGAGACCGAACCGGAAAAATGGCGGCAGCATCGGCAAACGCTTGATGCCCATTGGCCATTTCGCGATTTCGTCTATGGGACCATCAACGAAAGCGGGTCGCAAGTTTATATCCGAACCAACGGCAGACCAGTATTCGACGTCGAGGGTGGTTTTCTCGGTTATCGCGGCACGGCGACCGATATCACCGCGTCGATCCGCGCCGATCAGGCCGAGCAGGCCCTGCGCAACGCACAGGCGGAACTCGCTCACGTCACGCGCGTGACCATGCTGGGCGAACTGACGGCCTCGATCGCTCACGAAGTGAACCAGCCGCTCGCAGCAGTGCTCGCCAACGCCGAGGCCTGTCTAGGCTGGCTGCGCGGCGGAACTCCCGACGTGGACGCAGCGTGCCGTTCGGTGGAATGGATTACCGACGACGTCAATCGGGCAGGTAACGTGATCCGGCGCGTCCGGACGCTCGCGAAGAAGAACACCCTTGAGAAGGTGCCGCTCGACGTCAATGACGTGGTGAGGGAGACCATCGCGTTGGTGCGGCGCGAGTTGATCAGCCATCGGGTATCGTTGCGAATGGATTTAGCCGCGGCTCTACCCATGAGTCTTGGTGATCGGGTCCAACTGCAACAGGTGATCTTCAACCTGGTGATGAATGGCATTGAAGCGATGCAATCGGTCACGGATCGGCCGCGCGAACTCGTCGTCAGTTCAGGCCAGGACGAGTCTGGCCAGGCGCTCATTAGCGTTGCGGATTGCGGCGTCGGGATCGCCGCTGAGAATGTCCATCGGCTGTTCGACCCCTTCTTCACTACCAAATCCGACGGCATGGGTATGGGGTTGTCGATCTGCCGCTCGATCATGGAAGCCCACGGTGGCCGGCTGTGGGTCACGGCAAACCTGCCTCACGGCGCCATTTTTCAGTTTACTTTGCCGGTGGGGACCGAGAGCGAATCGTGAGCTATAGCGTTTTCGAGCGAAGTGGATGCCGGTTCGCGTGAAGAAAACGCATCAAAACAAAAGGCTCTAGCGCTCGTCGGCGCATCACGTGCCTGCGAAAGGAGGTGAAATTACCGCGGCGCATGAGTCCGTTCATGACTCAGAGCGGACGCTCGCCACTTTGCGCGAGAAACTGCGTGGGTAAATCCCTCCGCACCTCCGTGAAACTCAATTGAACTTCCCAAATGCTGTCTCCGGTAGCATAGGGGCGGGCATGAGGCGGTGGGAGTTTCTCGGGTTTGTCGGCAACTGCTCGGAGGCACGTCCGGTTTGGCGCATGCCCTTGATAACGGTTCGCCGCGTGTTGCCCTGGTTTCTTCGCACCCCAACGAGCGTGGGAAATGAACCGTTTCGCGGTTCAATCTAGACGCCGAGCGTGCCCGCCTTCGCGGCGGCATAGCGCTCCGCGATCTTGCCCCAGTGCACATTCTTCCACCAGGCTTTGAGGTAATCGATACGGCGGTTCTGGTAGCTGAGATAATAAGCGTGCTCCCAGACATCGTTGCCAAACAACACCCGCTTTCCGTCCATCAGCGGAGTGTCCTGGTTCGGGCGGGTCTCGATCTTGAGGTTGCCATCATTTGTGACGGTTACGAACACCCAGCCCGAACCGAACTGGCGTCCGCCGGCAGCATTGAAATCGGCCTGGAACTTCTCCAGACCGCCGAGATTGCGATCAATCGCGGCCAATACTTCGCCTTCGGGCTTGCCCCCGTTTGGTCCCATGATTTCCCAGAACATGGTGTGATTAGCGTGGCCGCCAAGATTGTTGCGCACGCCGGTGCGGATGGACTCCGGCACCGCCTCAAGGTCGCCCAGCACTTCCAGGATCGGCTTTTCTGCGATCTGCGGATGGTCTTTGGCAAAGCTATTGAGGGCGGCAACATAGGCTCCATGGTGTTTGTCGTGGTGGATTTCCATGGTTCTGGCATCGATGTGCGGCTCAAATGCATTGGTCGGATAGGCGAGCGGCGGAAGCGTAAATGGACCGCCCGGCGCAGGCCCCGGTGCGGCTGCGGGCGCCTGAGCGAATACGCTACGAGGCGCCGTTACGGCGGCAACGATGCTCGCAACACCGCCGAAAAAATGACGACGCGACAATGATGATAACCACATGAATTCCTCCTTACGTGACGGCTCCGGCTGGTTAGTGTTGCCGTGGCTTCGTAGTAAACTGCTCGTGCGAACGATCGACGAAGATCGAGCGTCATGGATTGCAACGCAATACCGGTGCAACATTGCAATACCGTTGGCGAACCAAGTACGTCAGCAGCTGCGTCGTTGCCATTAAACAAGAGGTTATAATCCGAACGGCATCGCATTCTTTGATAGCACGGGCCGCTACATCATCACCGTGATGCGCTCTGACCGAGCAAGGCATGCCGTGAACGAACGGACGCAGGGCACCGCGGACGAAAACAAAGCTGTGGCGCAAGGGAAGCAAACGCAAGCGGCTTAGCACCGGTGCGCTGCCAGGACGCTAGACAAGAAGCTGGCACGCGCCAGATCGCACACCATCGGTTTGGAGAACGAGGCGCCAAACCATTTACCCGTCAACGAACCATCGCTGTCGGTCCAGGGGATCGGTGGCAGTTGCGGCAGATAGGATGCATATGGCAGCACTTTTGAAAGCATCACCCTGCCCGGATACCGTGCGAGAAAAGCCTGATTCATTCCGCCGTCCAGTCCGCTGTAGATCGGCGCGGCTGGGACATTGTCTTGAAGCAATTTCGCGTATTCGAGCTCGTCGGCGCGTTGTTTCTCCAGCGCCCGCCGCGCGATTTGCGGATTTACGACGAAGGCCGGGCATTTATCGGTGGGGTTGAACACGAGAGGGGCATGCGAATTTGGCGGAGGTTGCGCATCGAATACATAGAGGCGATTGCACACGTCTACTTTCGGTTCGAGATGCGTCGTCTCGAAGTGATCGTTGCCGATCTTGAGCATTTTCCAGAACGCCAGGCTCGGATTGGTTCGATGCCGCGCCAGATTCGCCGGCGTCAGGCGGAACGGATAGGCCTGGACCTGAAATGATGGCCGGCCGCTGAGGGAGTCGCGCGCCAGCGCGTAGATCTCGCTGATCTGTTCGTCAGTCATGGCATAGCAACCGCTCGACGAGCAGTCGCCGTGGATCATGAGCAGGCTGCCGTCGCGCTTGTTCGCCTTGTCAAAGCTGTTGGGATAGCCGGTGTTGATCGCAAGATAGTAGTTGGAGTTGGGATTCATCAACTCGGGGGTAATGGTATAGAACCCCTCCGCAGTCTGACGGTCGCCCTCGTGCAGCTTCGGCCCAAGATCGCCTGACCACCGGCAGACCGGATAGGTCTTGAGGAGCTGGAAAAGGCCGCTGCTGTCCTGTTTCCAGACTTCGAGCTCCGCCTCTTCCTTGAAAACGCGCACCACGATAGGTGAATATTTCGGCATCTTCTTTTGCCGGAGCAGCGAGAGCAACCCGGGCGGCAGCTCCCTCGTTGCCTTGGCCGGCAACGGATTGCTGCTTTCGCCAAAGCACGTGACCGGCGTCAACCCGGCGGCAAAAGCCGCCATCAGCACAAGTGCACGGAGTACCGTGGCGCGGATCATGACTGCACCTTAAACCGCCTGTCTGATTTGCAGGAGGCAGACTTTCTCAGTTCGGTTGATCGGAAAACTGACCCTGCATGGATGGCGCCCCACGTCCGCCTTTTGCCACAAAGTGGACTTGCGGACACGAGTATTGACGTCTGCTTTCGGAGGTCAAGCGGACATGATGGATCGCTGCTCGCGCGCCCCAAGCGACCGCATCCGCCAAATCCCAATCGCTGAAACCAATATAGCGAACGAAATCGCCGTTCGGCTGGCGGTCGGATTTGACGGCGCAACGGGCTGAGCGTCACGGCTCTTGGAGAAAATCAGCTCTTCTTTTCATTGCGGCGCTTGGCTCCCGGCGCGGTATTCAGCATCTTCAAGAAAGCCTGCGCCGCGTGGCTGGCATAGCGCTCGCGATGCGTCAGCACGTGGAACGTACGTTCGGGCAGACGAAAATCAATCTGTTGCAGCAGTCCGGCTTCGAGGCTGGCGACGGCCACCGAGGCGGAAATGGCAGTCGCACCCAGGCCCGCCTCGACGGCGGCGCGCACCGCTTCATTTGAAGGCAACTCCAACGATACGCGCAGCGCATGCGCTTCGAGACCACGCCGGACCAGCGCGTCCTCGAAAGCCGACCGGGTACCGGATCCGCGCTCGCGCAGTACCCAATCGACTTTCGAGAGATCGTCCGGAGTCAACCGTTTTCGGGTGGCGAGTTCATGTTCCGGGGCGACAACCACAATAAGCTGATCCTGCGCGACGGGCGAGCGGGCGAGTTGCTCGTTATGAAAGGCTCCTTCCACGAAGCCCAGTTCCGCGCTGCCGTTCTCGACGGCCGCAACGACTTGCGCCGTATTCCCGATCTCGAGGTGTATGTCGATCAGCGGATAGGCTCGACGAAACGCTACCAAATGCCGGGGTAGCCAATAGCTCGCGATCGTCTGGCTTGCCTGAACTGAAAGCACGCCCCGCTTCAAGTCGCTGAACTCGATGAGTGCCAGCTCTGCGGATTGCGCCGTCGCAAGAACCTCGCGCGCCTTCTGCAAGAAAGCCCGCCCTGCTTCCGTCAGTTCGACGTTACGTCGGATTCGGTTGAACAGCTTCGTACCATGTCGAGCTTCAAGAGCGGCGATTGCATTGCTCGCCGCAGATTGCGCCAGGTTTAAAGCCCGTGCCGCCTCCGTGACATGCTGTCGCTCCGCGACAGCAACGAAGACACGAAGCTGATCCAGAGTCACTGCCGATCTTTCTTTCGTAAGTTGAGCGCTTTGCCGCTCAAGTCCTGATCGATCTGCTTCGGAGATAATATAGACCACAATTCGATATTGGAAAGTTCACTGGCAGAAGCTCAAGTTACTGCAAGTGGCACCCGCCACCTAGCAAAAGGAGAAATACAATGTGCAAAAAGCAGCATTTGACCCATTTCCGGAGTTTTCTGGCGATTGCCACAATAGCGGTCGGCCTTGTTGCCGGTCAGAGCGTGCCGGCGGCGGCTCACGTCGGTATAGCCGTGCACCCCGACCGGGCAGAGCGTGAGCAGATGCCGATGCATCGCAACGTCAATTACGCACCGGTTCGGCCAGTACCGACCTCCGCGTCTTACCCGCCGCCGGACTACTGCGACCTGCCGAGCGCGGGCTGCGAAAGCTATCTTTCAAACTAGATCCGGTATGCGGAAGAAGCGCCATGCCGTCGAGCGTCGATGCGGGGTACACGCACACCGTGTATCCCCGCAGCTCGAGGTAGTTCTCATCGCGGCTTTTGCGGCCTGTCGCTTCGATCGCGACGCCTGCGCCGTGGTGTCGGCCATCTCGAAATGCCCAAACCAATACGAACTTCCGTTGTTGGCAGCACGCAGCACATAGTGGACTTACGGAACGCATCGACTGACGTCTGAAGCGGACAGGATCAGTCGCGACTCACTAACCTGTATTGATAGGTACGCGCGCCCCAAGCACCCGCATCCTGTCAAATCTCAATCGCCGAAACCGACATAGCGAACGAAATCGTTGTTCGGCTGGCGGTCGGATTTGACGGCGTTGGCGGCAAAGTCGCCGATGATTGTCGATCGTGGACGCTCTAACTCGCCCAGAATGCCGGCAACGTCGGCTCCAGCCGGCCGCCGGCGCGCACCGGTGCGACCCGCAGCGCGAGCCCGGTCGCATCGTCGGTCTCGACCGCAACGCCGCTGAGCGTGGCCGCACCATTGGCGGGCTCGAACCGCCCCGATGGAATGCCTGAGGTGAAGCGCCGCAGCGGCTCTTCCTTCTGCATGCCGATGATCGAATCATAATCGCCGGTCATGCCGGCGTCGGTCATGTAAGCCGTGCCGCCGGGAAGTATCTGATGATCGGCGGTCGGCACGTGGGTATGCGTGCCGACAACGAGACTGGCGCGGCCGTCGCAGAAGAATCCGATGCCCTGTTTTTCGCTGGAGGCTTCGCCGTGGAAATCGACCACGATCGCGTCGGCGGCCTCGCGCAACGGGCACGACTCCAGTTCACGGCCGATGGCGGCGAACGGATCGTCGAACGGCGTCATGAAGACGCGGCCGATCGCATTGACGACCAGCGCGCGCTGGCCGCGCCTGGTATCGATCAGCACAGCGCCGCGGCCCGGCGTTCCCTTCGGATAATTCGCCGGGCGGACCAGCCGCGGCGCGCGCTCGATGAACACCAGCGCCTCGCGCTGGTCCCATGAATGGTTGCCGAGCGTCACCGCGTCCGCGCCAGCATCGAGGAATTCCTGATAGATCGCCTCGGTAATGCCGAAGCCGCCGGCGGCGTTCTCGCCATTGACGACCACGAGATCCAGCGTCCAGTCCCGGATCATGCCGGGCAGATACTCCGAGATGGCGGCGCGCCCGGCCCTGCCAACCACGTCGCCGACGAACAGAATACGCAATTCACAGGCTCCGGAAATCGAATGTCCTGGTTTCCGTTAGCACATAATCCAGGGCCACGTCGTGCGCCAAGGCCGGGATCGCCTTGATTTGCTGCACGGCAAAGGCAACGCCTGCGCCCCTGACCGCCTTGGTTTTGCGCAAATGCGCGAACGTGTAGTCGTAATGCCCGGCGCCATAGCCGATGCGGTGGCCCAGGCGGTCGAACGCCGCGAGCGGCACCAGCATGATGTCGGGAACGACTTCAAGCGCCGCTGGCGATGGTTCGAGGATGCCGAGCGGTCCGAGCACCATCTTGTCGTTGGGCGACCACGCCCGGAATGTCAGCGCCTGGCCGCGCGCCGTCACCGTCGGCAGCGCCAGCCGCGCGCCTAGTGCTGCGATCTTTCGCATCAGCGGCGTCGGATCGATCTCACTGCGGATCGGCGCATAACCGGAGACGACCGTGCCGGGCGCGATCTCGAACGGCAGGCCGCGCGCGGCGACCATTTCGGCGGCCGCGGCGCGCTGCTCGGCGCTCAACGCGTCGCGCGCCGCGAGCGCCGCGGTACGAAGTTCAGCTTTGGATCGAGATGGGTGCGACATCAACCATCCGTCATGCCCGGACTTGTTCCGGGCATCCACGTCTTGCTTTCCTGCACGCGCCAAATGCGTGGATGGCCGGGACAAGCCCGGCCATGACGACAATATTCGAACTCAAAAGTGCGAAGCCGCAATGGCCGTTGAAGCACTCGATCCCGGAGCACCTACGAAAGTAGGTGGGCACCATATGACCGGATCCACGGACCCGGCCAGGGACAGTTCCCTGAAGGATCGATAAGGCCCCGGGGATATTATGGCTTCTGACGCGCGATGCAGCCTCGCCGGCCCAATGTAGCCACGCTTGGGCCAAACCGCCAGCGCTAACCGGCTTCGCCCGGCATTTGCTCACACTTGGCTTCTGTTTACGCTCAGGATCGATCTCAGCCCGCTCCTGGCCTCGATCCCGAGTAAGGCTGAAGGCGGAAGCAGCCCGGACAATCTCGGGGACCCGCAACTGCCGCCGATCGTCATTTCCTTAAGCCGACATCACTCTTGGCCACCTTCTGTGGCGCGTGGCAAAATCGCAAGATCGGTCGAGCGGATCATGTCTGCGTGCGCTTAGCTGGTGCTGCCACGGAGGCCTGAACGATGAAGGCGGCGGTTCAAAAGTACCATGCCCGGATGCAGCGGGTGCTGGATCATATCGACCGGCACTTGGATGACAATCTGGACCTGGACGTGCTGGGCAGCATCGCAGCCTACTCGAAATATCATTTCCACCGGGAGTTCACGGCGACCTTCGGGCTGTCAGTGCATCGCTATGTCCAACTCGCCCGCATGAAGCGCGCTTCATATTGGCTGGCCTACGGGGACGCCCAAAGCGTCACCGACATGGCGATGGATGCAGGTTACGATGCGCCGGACGCCTTTGCCCGTGCCTTTCGGCAGCGGTTCGGACAATCGCCTTCGTCGTTCCGGAAGTCTCCCGACTGGGAGCCGTGGCTTGCGGCCTTCGGGCCACTCGACAACGCAAGGAGCAAGCTCATGCAGAAGACTTTCACCAGCGACGACGTCACGATTCGCGAAGTGCCCCCCACGCGGGTGGCGATCATGGAGCATCGGGGTGACCCGGCGGCGCTCGGCGTCACCATCCAGCGGTTTATCGCGTGGCGCAAGGCCGCCGACCTGCATCCCAAAACAAACCCGACCTTCAATGTCTGGCGATCCGAGCGCCGTCCAGCGTTGCCTGCCGATTACAGCGTGGATCTCTGTGTCGGGACCGACCAAGCGATCGAGGCGAACGGCGAGCAGATCAAGCTCGGCGAGATTCCTGGCGGACGCTGCGCGGTTTTGCGCGTCGTCGGCTACACTGACAATTTGGAGCCTGCGGCACTCTACCTTTACCGCGACTGGCTTCCGGCCAGCGGCGAGGAAGCCCGCGACTTCCCGATCTATTGTCAGCGGCTGAATTTCTTCCCGGAGGTAGCGGAGCACGAAACGGTCGCAGAACTGTTCTTGCCGCTGAAATAGCGCCCTCTGAGCGTGACCTACTCGTCCCCGATCAGCCGATCGCGACGCCGCCGCCGATGGTGCGGTTCAGCACGTGCGTGGTTTTCTCGATGCGGTCGGCCGCGGCGTTGAGCGCCTTGGCCACCGCGGTCTGCGTCGCCCTGGCACGATCCGTCGCCACCACGCGGATATCGCGCAGCGCGTGGAGTTCTTCCTCGAGGGCGCGGGCGCGCTGATTGGCGTCGATCAGTTCGTCGCACACCGTCAGCGCCGCCATCACCGTGAGGCGGGCGTCGCCGATTTCGCCGAACTTGCCGCGCAGGCTGGTAATCCTGGCTTCGAAACTCTCCGCCAGATTCAACAGCCGCGCCTCCTGCCCTTCTTCGCAGGCCATGCGGTATTGCCGGCCGTTGATGGTGACGTTGATGTGGCTCATGAGTTTTCTCCCGCATCGAGTACGGCACGGATGCTGCCGATCGCGGCATCCAGCCGGTCGGCGATCTCGCGATTGCTGCGCTCCAGCCGGCGCGATTTCACCAGCGAACCATCGAGCTCGTCGGCCAGCCGCGAGCGATCCGCGCCGAGCGCCTGAATCCGGCTCGCCAGTTCGTTCTCGTCGCGGTCGGCCTCGCGGCGCCGCTCGACCGCGCTTTCCAGCGCGTCAAGCGCCGCCATCAGCCGCCGCGTCGCGGCGTCGATATCGGCCGATGAGGGCTCGGGCTGGCCCAATCCGTTGGCGGGACGATCGCTCATGCTGGTTGCGCGCGGTCCTCGGTGGCGCCGCCCGCGGAACAAGAAAGTTCGCGGTTCGGCAAGCGTTTAGGCGGTGAAATTTACGTGGCAAGCGAGGCCAGCGCAACGCCGCCGCCAAACTATGCACCGCAAAGCAACTTTTTCGGCCCGCCCGCGCGTTTCGTCGCCTTGACTCCAGGAACTTGGACTCCGGGAACACAGATGCTATCCCAGCGCTGACTTTCCGTGGCTCTACTGCCGCACCGCAACCAAACATCCCATTTCAGACGGATTTTCAACATGACGCAGGTCGACCACACCCGTATGGCCAACGCGATCCGTGGCCTCGCCATGGACGCGGTCGAGAAGGCCAAATCCGGCCATCCCGGCCTGCCGATGGGCGCCGCCGACATGGCCACCGTGCTGTTTACGCAATTTTTGAAGTTCGACGCGGCCGAGCCGAACTGGCCGGACCGCGACCGCTTCATCCTGTCGGCCGGCCACGGCTCGATGCTGCTGTATGCGCTGCTTTATCTCACCGGCAATACCGAGATGACGCTCGACCAGCTCAAGCATTTCCGCCAGTTGGGATCGTTGACCCCCGGACATCCGGAAAACTTCCACACCAAGGGCATCGAGACCACGACCGGTCCGCTCGGCCAGGGCATCGCAACCTCGGTCGGCTTTGCGCTCGCCGAAAGAATGTTGGCCGCCGAATACGGCAAGAAGATCGTCGACCACCACACCTATGTGCTGTGCTCCGACGGCGACCTAATGGAAGGCGTCTCGCAGGAAGCGATCGCGCTGGCCGGGCACTGGAAGCTCAACAAGCTGATCGTGCTCTATGACGACAATGGCATTTCGATCGACGGCCCGACCTCGCTGTCGGACTCGGTGGACCAGGTGAAGCGCTTCAAGTCCGCGGGCTGGGCCGCCGAATTGATCGACGGCCAGGACCAGAAGGCGATCGCGACCGCAATCGCCAAGGCGCAGAAATCCAACAAGCCGACATTGATCGCCTGCAAGACCACGATCGGATACGGCGCGCCGACCAAGGCCGGCACCAACAAGGTGCATGGCGAGATGCTCGGCGCCGAAGAACTCAAGGGCGCCAAGGAAAAGCTCGGCATTTCGCTGGAGCCATTCTCGGTGCCCGACGACGTGCTCAAGGCCTGGCGCGAAGTCGGCAGCCGCGGTGCCGCCGCGCGCAAGGAATGGCAAGAGCGGATGACGACGCTGTCCGACCGCAAGCGCGCCGATTTCGAGCGCCGGCTGCGGCACGAGCGGCCGGCTGCGCTTGCGAAGGCGCTCAAGGCGCACAAGAAGTCGCTGCTGGAAACGCCGCAGAACATCGCTAGCCGCAAATCCTCCGAACTGGCGATCGACGCGATGGCGCTGGCGATGCCGATGGAATTCCTGTCCGGCTCGGCCGATCTCACCGGCTCGACCAACAACATGGCGAAATCGGCCACCAATTTCTCGGCCAAGACCCCGAAGGGCCGTTTCATCCATTACGGTATCCGCGAACACGGCATGGCGGCGGCGATGAACGGCATCTTCCTGCATGGCGGTTACGCGCCGAGCGGAGCGACCTTCTTCTGTTTTACCGATTATGCCCGCCCCGCGATGCGTCTGGCCGCGCTGATGGGGACCGGCGTGGTCTATATCATGACCCATGATTCGATCGGCCTCGGTGAGGACGGACCGACCCACCAGCCGGTCGAACACCTGGCCGCCTTGCGCGCCATGCCCAACATGCGCGTGTTCCGGCCCTGCGATGCCATCGAAGTGGCGGAGTGCTGGGAGCTGGCGCTCAACCGCACCAACGGTCCGACCACATTGGTGCTGACGCGCCAGAACTTGCCGCAATTGCGCACCTCGACGCCCGCGGACATGCCGTGCAGCCATGGCGGCTACGAGCTGGTCGCGGCCGCCGGCGAGGCCAAGGTCTCGCTGTTCGCCACCGGCTCCGAGGTCCAAATCGCGGTTGATGCCCAGAAGCAGTTGGCCGCAAAGGGTATCCTGGCGCGGGTCGTCTCGGTGCCCTCGCTGGAACTGATGCTGGCGCAGCCCGCAGAGAAGCTCAAGGCGCTGATCGGCAACGCCCCGGTCAAGATCGCAATCGAGGCCGCGGTACGCTGGGGCTGGGACGCCGTGATCGGCCCGGATGGTGAATTTATCGGCATGCACGGTTTTGGCGCCAGCGCACCCGCCAAGGACCTCTTCAAGCATTTCGGCATTACCGCCGAGGCCGCGGTTAACGCTGCCCTGAAGCGCGTCTAGAGCGTTTTCGAGCGAAGTGGGTACCGGTTCGCGTCAAGAAAACGCGTCAAAACAAGACTTTAGAGCCCGGTTCTGATTCTATCAGAACCGGAAATGCTCTAGTGCCCGTTTCCGAAGTTCGCCAGCATTTGCAGCCACTCTGCGCGAACTTCGGAAATGAATGGGCACTAGACGATAAATAGCTTTGGAGCGCCGCTTATCGATCTGAAGCTCCTGGTCGTGCTTGCGTCGACCAATGCAGGAACTTCAGATCGGCGGCGCTCTGCTGACGGTTGAGGTTGCCTCCAAAAGAGGTTACCTAGGTGTCATATTATCCGTTTACGCCCGGCAGAACCGGGCGTTCGCCGCAAAAGCCTTCGTGGACGGCTCGTCGCCCTCCGCGGGGATGACAGAGGTCATTGAGGGAGAAACGAAAGATGGCAGTCCGGGTCGCAATCAACGGGTTTGGCCGTATCGGCCGCAACGTCCTTCGGGCCATCGCCGAATCCGGCCGCAAGGACATCGAGGTGGTCGGCATCAACGACCTCGGCCCGGTTGAGACCAACGCCCATCTGCTGCGCTTCGATTCCGTGCATGGCCGCTTCCCCGGCACCGTCACGGTGGACGGCGATACGATCAGCCTCGGCAACGGCAAGATCAAGGTTTCGGCCGAGCGCGATCCGACCAAGCTGCCCTGGAAGGAACTCGGCGTCGATATCGCGCTGGAATGCACCGGCATCTTCACCGCAAGGGACAAGGCCGCCGCCCATCTGACCGCCGGCGCCAAGCGCGTGCTGATCTCGGCGCCTGCCGACGGCGCCGATGCGACCATCGTGTTCGGGGTCAACCACGACACGCTGACCAGAGATCATCTGGTGGTTTCCAACGGCTCCTGCACCACCAATTGCCTGGCGCCGGTCGCCAAGGTCCTGAACGAGACCGTCGGCATCGAGACCGGTTTCATGACCACGATCCATGCCTATACCGGCGATCAGCCGACCCTCGATACCCTGCACAAGGATCTCTATCGCGGCCGGGCCGCGGCGATGTCGATGATCCCGACCTCCACCGGTGCGGCCAAGGCGATCGGCCTGGTGCTGCCGGAACTGAAGGGCAAGCTCGACGGCGTCTCGATCCGGGTGCCGACCCCGAACGTGTCGGTGATCGACCTCAAGATCGTCGCCAAGCGTGCGACCGACGCCACGGAAATCAACGAGGCGATGAAGCGAGCCTCTGAGCAGCAGCTCAAGGGCGTGCTCGGCTTCACCACCGCGCCCAACGTCTCGATCGACTTCAACCACGATCCGCATTCCGCCACCTTCCATATGGACCAGACCAAGGTCCAGAACGGCACGCTGGTGCGGGTGCTGGCCTGGTACGACAATGAATGGGGTTTTTCCAACCGCATGGGCGACACCGCCGTGGCGATGGGAAAGCTGCTGTAAATAACTTTCGTCATGCCCGGGCTGTGCCGGGCATCCACGTCTTCCTGTCTCTCGGCGAGTAAGACGTGGATGGCCGGGACAAGCCCGGCCATGACGTGGGAAGGCTTCTCATGAACAAATTCCGCACCCTCGATGACGTCGACGTAAAGGGCAAACGCGTGCTGCTTCGCGTCGACCTCAACGTTCCCATGGAGAACGACCGGGTCACCGATGGCACAAGGCTCGAACGCGTCGCGCCGACGATCACGGAGATTTCCGACAAGGGCGGCAAGGCGATCTTGCTCGCGCATTTCGGCCGGCCCAAGGGACGCGACGCCAAGGACTCGCTCAGGCCGATCGCGGCCGAGCTTGCGCGCATCCTGAACAAGCCGGTCGGCTTCGCCGACGATTGCATCGGCGAGGCCGCGGAAAAGGCGGTCGCGGCGATGAAGGATGGCGACATCCTGTGCCTGGAAAATACCCGCTTCCACAAAGCGGAAGAAAACAACGATCCGGCCTTCGTCGCTGACCTGGCCAGGCTCGGCGACATCTGGGTCAATGACGCGTTCTCGGCCGCGCATCGCGCCCACGCCTCGACCGAAGGTCTCGGCCACAAATTGCCGGCCCATGCCGGGCGCACCATGCAGGCCGAACTCGATGCGCTGAACAAGGCGCTGGAAGCCCCCGCGAAACCGGTGATCGCGATCATCGGCGGCGCCAAGGTCTCCACCAAGATCGATCTCCTGGAAAACCTGGTCAGCAAAGTCGACGCGCTGGTGATCGGCGGCGGCATGGCCAATACTTTCCTGCACGCCCAGGGTATCGGGATCGGCAAGTCGCTGGCGGAAAAGGACCTCGCGGCGACCGCGCTGCGAATCATCGATAAGGCCGAAGCCGCCAATTGCGCGATCATCCTCCCCGTCGACGCCGTGGTGGCGTTTCACTTCGCGGCCAACTCGCCGTCGCATGCCTACGGGCTCGATGCAATCCCGGCCGAGGGCATGATCCTCGACGTCGGCCCGCGCTCGATCGCGCGGATTCATGCCGCAATCGACGATGCCGCGACACTGGTCTGGAACGGTCCGCTCGGCGCGTTCGAGATGACGCCGTTCGACCGTGGTACGGTGTCGGCGGCACGGCACGCTGCCGAACGAACCAAGGCGAAGAAGCTGATTTCGGTGGCCGGTGGCGGCGACACCGTGGCGGCGCTCAACCAGGCCGGCGTCGCCGGTGATTTCAGCTATGTTTCAACCGCCGGCGGGGCGTTCCTCGAATGGATGGAAGGCAAGCCGTTGCCCGGTGTCGCGGTTTTGAAGGTAAAATAGTCTCTTTAGCAAGCACGATCGTCTCGCGGGCAACGCCCCCCTAACGCGGAGAAAGATATCCATGGCTCGTATCACGTTGCGTCAATTGCTCGACCACGCGGCGGAACACGACTATGGCGTGCCCGCCTTCAACATCAACAATATGGAGCAGGCGCTCGCGATCATGGAGGCCGCTTCCAGCCTCGATGCGCCGGTCATCATCCAGGCCTCGCGCGGCGCGCGCTCCTATGCCAATGACATCATGCTCAAGCACATGATGGATGCGGTCACCGAAATCTATCCGCAGATTCCGGTCTGCGTGCATCTCGATCACGGCAATGGCCCCGACACCTGCATGACCGCGATCCAGGCCGGCTTCACCTCGGTCATGATGGACGGTTCGCTGAAGGCCGACGGCAAGAGCCCGGCCGACTGGAACTACAATGTCGGCGTCACCAGGACCGTCACCGACATGGCCCATCTCGGCGGCATTTCGGTGGAAGGCGAACTCGGCGTGCTGGGCTCGCTCGAGACCGGCATGGGCGACAAGGAAGACGGCCACGGCGCCGAGGGAAAGCTGTCGCACGACCAGCTCCTGACCAATCCGGACGAAGCGGTGAAGTTCGTCAAGGAGACCAAGGTCGATGCGCTGGCGATTGCGATGGGCACCTCGCACGGCGCCTATAAATTCACCCGCAAGCCGGACGGCGACATCCTCGCCATGAAGGTGATCGAGGAAATCCACCGCAAGCTGCCGAACACCCATCTGGTGATGCACGGCTCGTCCTCGGTGCCGCAGGATCTGCAGGAGATCATCAACGCCAATGGCGGCAAGATGAAGCCGACCTGGGGCGTGCCGGTCTCCGAAATCCAGCGCGGCATCAAGCACGGCGTCCGCAAGATCAACATCGACACCGATAACCGGATGGCGATGACCGGACAGATCCGCAAGGTGCTGAAAGACAATCCGGAAGAGTTCGACCCGCGCAAATATCTCAAGCCGGCGATGGAGGCGATGACCAAATTGTGCAAGCAGCGGTTGCAGGAGTTCAATACCGCAGGGCAAGCCGGCAAGATCAGACGCGTGCTGACCACGGCCGAAATGGCGAGGCGCTACAGCAAGGGCGAGCTCGATCCGAAAGTCGCATGAATTTTGCGAGGGGCGGGCCGGGCCTCGCCCCTTTTTTGGCCGCAGTCCGGGGGCACTAGCCGATCATGGCCAACAACAAACCAGTTCCGTCGCGCCCGGCGCCGCGGCTCTATCTCGCAACCCCCATGGTGGATGATCCGGCCGAGCTTGCGGCAAGCCTTGCCAGCACGCTCGCGGCGGCCGATGTCGCCGCCGTGCTGCTGCGGTTGCGGCCTGTCGATCAGCGCACCATGATCACCCGCGCCAAGGCACTGGCGCCTGTGATCCAGGCCGGCGGCGCCGCCGCCTTGCTCGACGGCAATATCGAGCTGGTCGCGCGATCGGGCGCCGATGGCGCGCATGTGACCGGCATCGCCGCCATGGAAGATGCGCTGCCGAGCCTCAAGCCCGACCGCATCATTGGCGTCGGCGGCCTTGCGACCCGGCATGATTTGATGGCCGCGGGCGAAGCCGGCGCGGATTACGTGCTGTTCGGCGAACGTGACGCAAAGGGGCAGAGGCCCTCGATCGATGCCATCGCCGAACGCCTGCAATGGTGGGCCGAACTGTTCGAGCCGCCTTGCATCGGCTTTGCGGAAGCGCTGGAAGAGGCGCGCGAATTCGTCGCCGCCGGCGCGGATTTCGTTCTGGTCGGCGATTTCATCTGGACCGATCCGCGCGGTGCGGCGGCGGCGCTGTCGGAGGTCGAGCAGACGATGCAACAGGCCTTCGCGCAGTCGTCCGGAAAAGTCGCGGCTGGGCAGGAATAACGCCGGACATGAAAATCCCGCGTCCCATATCGGGCCTCCTGATGGTGGCAAGCAGCCTGTGGCTGCTGGCCAATGATGCTGCCGCGCAAGTCCCGCTGACGCCGCCTGGCGCGGCTGCGCCGCCGGCGGCCAGCAAGCCGGCCGCGAAACCAAAGCCAAAGCCGGCAGCAGTGGCAAAACCGCAGGCAACGCCGGCGCCCGCCGCGACCGTGACCCCGGCGCCCACGCCCGACGATCCCAATGCCGATTATGTCTACGCCGCCTATCAGCGCGGAATGTACAAGACCGCGTTCGATCTCGCGACCAAACGCGTCGCGGAAAAGGGCGACCCCAAGGCGATGGCGATGCTCGGCGAACTCTACGCCAACGCGCTCGGCGTCAAGCGCGACTACGACAAGGCCATCGACTGGTACCGGCGCGCCTCCGACGCCGGCGACCGCGAGGGCATGTTCGCGCTCGCGATGCTTCGGCTGTCGGGACGCGGCGGCCCGAACGGCGGCGAGGACGCCGCGAAACTGCTGGCCTCCTCGGCCAAGCTCGGCAGCTCCAAGGCGGCGTATAATCTGGCACTGCTGTACATCGCCGGCGAGGTCCTGCCGCGCGATCTCACGCGCGCGGCGGAATTGCTTCGGGTTGCCGCCGACGCCGGCAATCCGGAAGCGCAATACGCGCTGGCGACGTTTTACAAGGAAGGCACCGGCGTTCCGAAAGACGTCGAAAAGTCGGTGCGGCTGCTGCAGGCCGCATCGCTTGCCGACAATGCCGAGGCCGAGGTCGAATATGCGATCGCGCTCTATAACGGCACCGGCGCGCCGAAGAACCAGCCCGCCGCGGTGGCGCTGCTGCGCAAGGCTGCCAAGCAAAACAACCCTATCGCCCAAAATCGCCTGGCCTGGGTGCTGTCGACCCCTCAGGGTTCGCTGGAGGACAGGATCGAGGGCCTCAAGTGGCACATTGTGGCGAAAACCGCCGGTAAAGGCGACCCGATGCTCGACGACGCCTTCGCCAATCTCGGTCCGGCGGATCGCGCCAAGGCCGAAGCGGGCGCCCGTCGATGGCTGGGGACCAAATGATCCGCCTTGACGCCCGCACCACCGCAGGGCACCCAGTCCGAAGCTTGTGACCATAGCCCGGCCCTCTGCGATCCGAGAGGGAGCGTGGCTTTCCGTTTGAAGCGTCAATCCCGGGGATCGAGTACAAGACCGACATCATGCTGCAATCAGCCCTTATGAACGTCATGGTCAAAGCCGCGCGGCGCGCCGGCCGCAGCCTCAAGCGCGACCTCGGCGAGATCGAAAATCTTCAGGTGTCCCTGAAGGGCCCCGCCAATTTCGTCAGCCTGGCCGACAAGCGCGCCGAGGAAATGCTCTACGAGGACCTCACCAAGGCGCGGCCCGGCTACGGGTTCATCGGCGAGGAAGGCGGGATGCGCGAAGGCGCCGACAAGACCCACACCTGGATCGTCGATCCGCTCGACGGCACCACGAATTTCCTGCACGGCATCCCGCAATTTGCGATCTCGATCGGGCTGCGGCGCGAGGACACGGTCATCGCGGGCCTGATCTACAATCCGGCCAATGACGAACTCTACATCGCCGAGCGGGGCAAGGGCGCCTTCCTCAACGATCAGCGGCTGCGCGTCGCGGGACGGCGCAGGCTCGACGACTGCGTGGTCGCCTGCGGCCTGCCGCATATCGGGCGCGGCGATCTCAATTTGTCGCGCCGCGAGATGACCGAAATCCAGAACCGGGTCGCCGGCCTGCGCCGGTTCGGCGCCGCCTCGCTCGACATGGCATTTGTCGCCGCAGGCCGTCTCGACGGCTATTGGGAGCGCAACCTGCAGGCCTGGGACATGGCGGCCGGCGCGATCCTGATCAAGGAAGCCGGCGGCGTCGTCAGTTGCGTCGATGGCCAGAGCGACCCGCTCAAGACCGGCAATCTGATTTGCGGCAACGAATACATCCACGCCGAACTGGTGAAGATCCTGCGGCCGCTGGGGAAGTGACGACACTTTGACGTGCCGTCGCCGCCCTCGCTGAGGCTTCGCGGGTTTAATTCCGGGGTGCGCCGCGGAGCCTTGGCGTAGCCGGGACCGGCTTATCCATCCGTATTCACGTGATTTTTTTGATTGCCGGCTCACGCGCGGCAATGACGGTCGCGCGTGGCTCGTCGGCTGAACAAAATGGGGACTCAGCGGACCGGCCAGTCATGAAATGACTGCGCACAAAAAAATGTCCCCTCCACATCGATGATGGGAGGGGACATTCGGTAGGAAAGAGACGTTATTACTTGTGGTACATCGAGGTCTTGACCGGCTGCGGCTCTTCAGGTCCCCAGAGGCGATAGCTCAGGGTCGCGAAGACCGTCATGCCCTGTGCAACCGTGGAGCCATCCACACCGTTCAAAGCGAGAGCAGCCGCGTTCGAAGCCTTTGCGGAAACTTCCTGCGTTGCCCAAACCGACAGCGCGGCGGGTCCGAAGTCGTAGGCCACGAGACCACCAACCGCCCAGACATTGTACCGGTTGTTGGTCAGAGCGGCGACGCTAGCCGGGCCCACGCCGTAGGTCGTCTGGCAGGTAATCGACGAACAATTGTCGTTCGAAATTTGTCCGACGTAGTAAGCGACCGGACCAATGGTCCACTTGCCAATGGTCTTGGTGACGGTGAAGTCGGCGTGCAGAATATCACCCGAGGTATAGTTGGTGGTGGTGTTCTGGGTATTGAACTCCGCGTAGATCGCGGCGCTCAGGTTCCAGCCGTTAGCCAGATACGAAAGGATCGCTTCAGGCTGGAAGGTCCAGTACGGAGCACCCTGGTTGCCGAGCTTGGTTGGCCCAGTCTGCGCACCGTCCGGCGTGTAGATGCCAAGACCGGTTTTGAACTGGAACCCGCTGGTTCCAAGCTTCCAGCTCAACTCGACCGGCACGAAGTAGGAGTTATGCATGCCTGAGAATTGTGCGTTGATCGGGGTGCCGACGCTCGTATCCACGAAAATGCCGGGGATGATAACCGCGTCGTAAGTTGCGCCGAGGAAGGTCCAACCGGGAACGAACAGAAACGCCTGCACGTCTACGTTGGCATGGACACCGGTCTTGGTGCCAATCGCGGCAGTGCCGGGACCCGCAAGGTTCGCCTGATAGGTGAACACCTGGTTGATCATGTAGATGCCCGGCGGGGGAACGCCGGCGCTCGAGCCGATAAACACGCCCGCCTTGGACTGTGCCGCAGCACCCGGCTCCAACGCATGTGCTGGCGACCATGACAGCGCGATCACGCCTGCCGCTGCCAATAGAGCCTTGCAATTTAACTTCATGTGCCCACCCTTTTTGCCTGGAAATGAAACGGGCCTTGCTTGCCCATCCCTCGATCTATCCGCCCAAGAACCTCGACCAGCCGCCCCTGAACGGGAAGTAATCAAAGCACTCATTTTTGTAGCTACAAAGGTACCTTCCCCTGAAACAAGAGCAATTCCAAAATTGTCATAATTGCCCCTCAGAGGCGATCTTTCCAAAACCTGTTGCAATAAGCACACATATTCGTCGCAACACGTTCTGGCAGAAGGAAAATTCGCTGCGAAATCTGGAAATCCCCTGCGAAAATCCCCAGCGAGTGGCGGTTTACGACCGGTTACCGGGATCGAAGTGGCAACAGGATTAGCCGCGGGCCGCGAATTGCGCGGCCCTCAGAGGCAGCGCAGACACGCCTTTTACGCGGCGCAATTCCTGGTCCCAACGGTCGCGTCCATTACGACGAAGCATCGGCATCGTTCGCCGGTTCGAAGGCCGGCGGCAGGCGGCCTGCCATCGTGCGGAAATCACCGGCCCGCCACTGATAGGTCATCGACGGCTTGGATACTGCCCCATTCGCGGGTGTTGCGCGAAGCCGCCATGCTGACATAGGTAGCCTCTGACAAAGGTAGCCTCTGACAAGGGTAGCCTTGCAAACAGGTAGACTTGCAAATTGATTTCATCCGCAGCGATGGATGAACGGGAGGGAATATGTATTTTTCGGTGCCGCTTGCTGGATTGGCCGTGTTGATCGCGATCTCGAGCCCGGCCCTGGCCGACAGCCAGAGCGATCTCGAGCAATGCAAGTTTGCCGGGGAAATCAGCAAAGCCGACGAGCACGTCGCCGCGTGCGACCGCGCGCTCAGCGATCCCAAGCTGACCGGACCAAACCGCGCGGTCGCGCTCAGCAACCGCTGCGGATGGTGGTGGGGCAAAAAAGATCCAGACCGCGCGCTGCCGGACTGCGACGAAGCCATCAAGCTCGATCCCAATCTTGCCGCGGCCCACGCTAACCGCGGCAACGTCTATCTGAACAAGGCCGACGTCGACCACGCCTTCAACGACTTCAATGAGGCGATCCGGCTCGATCCAAAAAGCGGCTGGGCCTACACGGCGCGCGGCGATATCTACAAGAACAAAGGCGACTTCGACCACGCCATGGCTGACTTCACCGAGTTGATCCGGCTCGATCCAAATTATGCCTTGGCCCATTACTTCCGGGGTGAGTTGTACAAGCGCATGGGCGACCTCGACCATGCGTTGCCCGACTTGAACGATGCGATCCGGCTCGATCCGAACTATGCCATGGCCTATTTCACGCGAGGGTGCGTGTCCTACACCATGGGCATCGGTCCCGCCGCGCTGGCGGATTTTAGCGATGCGATCAAGCTCGACGCCGATAATGCCGAGTTTTATTTCAACCGCGGCGTCGCTTATTTTGTCGTCGGCGGCCATCTCCCGGACGCGGAAGCCGATTTTCGCAAAGCTGCCGAGCTCAATCCAAAGGACGCCTACGCCGCGATTTGGTTGGACCTCGCGGCGGCCCGGACCAACGCGCCGAGCCGTTTGGCCGAGGCGGCAAAGCAGTTTGACATGACCGCGTGGCCCGCTCCGGTGGTGCGTCAGTTCCTCGGGGAGATGAACGCCGCACAGACCGTTGCCGCCGCCAACGACAGCGATCCGAAGACAAAACTGGGGCAGACCTGCGAAGCCAATTTCTATGGCGGGGAGTTTGCGCTCACCAAGAAAAAGAAACAGGAAGCGCTGCCGCTGCTTAAGCTCGCAGCGCGCGACTGCCCCCGCGCCTTCATCGAATCGACCGCCGCGATCGCCGAACTGATCGTTCAGCATTAGGGCGTGCGGGAGATTAGCCACCGTGAAAGCCGGTAGCCCGCATGAGCACTTGCGATATGCGGGATAAACCCGGATGTCGCGTCGCCCGTCCGGGCTACGCTCGGCAGACCATAGCGCCAATGTTCGTCATCGTCCGCCGCTTATGGCGGTTGCGGCGAGGCGTAGCTATTGGGTAGCGGCGCTTCGGCCGTCTCCCGATCCCGCGCCAGCACCCGCTGCACGCTCACGAAAAACACCGGCACCATCAACAGCGCCAGGATCACGACCGCGATCATGCCGCCCATGACGCCGGTACCGAGCGCCTGCTGGCTGGCGCCGCCGGCGCCGTGCGCGATCACCATCGGCAGCACGCCGCAAACAAAGGCCACACCCGTCATCAGGATCGGGCGGAAACGCAAGGCGACAGGCTTCCACCGTTGCCTCGACCAGGGGCTTGCCCTGGGCGCGCAGATCCCTGGCGAATTCGATGATCAGGATGGCGTCCTTGGCCGCGAGCCCGATGATGGTGATCAGGCCCACGGTGAAATAGACGTCGTTGGGCAACCCGCGCAGCGTCGCCGCCACCACCGCGCCAAAAATTCCGAGCGGCACCGTCAGCAACACCGCCAGCGGGATGGTCCAGCTTTCATAGAGCGCGGCGAGGCAGAGGAACACCACCAGCGCGGAAAGCGCGAGCAGGAACGGCGCCTGCGATCCCGACAGTTTTTCCTGCAGCGATTGCCCGGTCCATTCATAGCCGAAGCCGCGCGGCAGCTTGCCGGCAAGCCGTTCCATCTCGGCGATCGCATCGCCCGAGGTATATCCGGGTTTCGCTTCGCCGCTGATGCGCACCGCCGGATAATAGTTGAAGCCTGCAATCTGCGTCGGCCCCTTCGACCACTCGACCGTGGCAAAGGCCGAAAACGGCACCAACTGGCCCCGGCTGTTCTTCACGTTGTAATTCAGGATGTCCTCGGCATTCATGCGGTGACCGCGATCGGCCTGCACGATCACGCGCTGCATCCGGCCACGGTTCGGAAAATCGTTGACATAGTTCGAGCCGAGATTGGTCGAGATCGTATTGTTGATGTCCTCGAAGGTGACGCCGAACGCGCCGGCCTTTTCGCGGTCGATCGCCAGGTTGACCTGCGGCGCCGGCGGCAGGCCCTCGACATAGACCTTTTGCAGGATGTCACCGGCGTTGGCTTCCGCGATCAGCCGGTCGGCGGCTTCGGTCAGCGCCGGCGTAGCCCTTCTGGCCACGATCCTGCAGGCGGAAGCTGAAGCCCGCGGAATTGCCGAGATTGTCGATCGGCGGCGGCTGCAACGCGGAGATTTTGGCGTCGCGGATCGAGGATAGTTCGCGGTTGATGTCGGCGACGATCGCGGCAGCGGAATCCTTCGGCGGCGCGCTCCGACCAGTCCTTCAGCGAAATGAAGGCCTGCGCGGTGTTCATGCCCTGGCCGGCAAAGCTGAAGCCGGTCAGGAACGTGACGTTCTCGACGCCGGCGCGCTGCGCCAGATATTTTTCCACCCTTTCGACCGCGGCCTCGGTGCGCGGCGTACGAGGAATCCGACGGCGTCTGCACGTCGGTGGTGATAAAACCCTGGTCGTCGACCGGCAGGAAGCCGCCGGGCAGGCGGATGAAGGCCCAGCTCAGCCCGACCAGCAGCGCCGCATAGATCAGCATCAGCCGTCCGGTGCGCTTCAGCGACCAGCCGACCGTTGCGGCATAGCGGCCCTTGACGGCATCGAGGCCGCGGTTGAACCAGCCGAACAGGCCGTTGAACCAGCCGGCTTGGCGCGCGTGACCGTGACCCGACGTCACCGGCTTGAGCAGCGTCGCGCACAGCGCAGGCGTCAGCGACATCGCCAGCAGCGCGGAGAAGCGATGGCGGCAACCATCGTCACCGAGAATTGCCGGTAGATGATGCCGACCGAGCCCGGGAAGAACGCCATCGGCACGAACACCGCGATCAGCACCAGCGTGATGCCGATGATGGCGCCTGATATCTGCGACATCGCCTTGCGGGTCGCTTCCTTCGGCGGCAGGCCCTCCTCCGCCATGATGCGCTCGACGTTCTCGACCACGACGATGGCATCGTCGACCAGGATGCCGACCGCCAGCACCATGCCGAACATCGTCAGCATGTTGATCGAATAGCCCACCAGCAGCAGCACCGCGGAGGTGCCGAGCAGCGCCACCGGCACCACGATGGTCGGAATGATGGTGTAGCGGATGTTCTGCAGGAACAGGAACATCACGATGAACACCAGCACCACGGCTTCGACCAGCGTCGACAGCACCTTTTCGATCGACGCCTTGACCACCGGCGTGATGTTGTAGGGAATATCGTAGGTGATATTGGCCGGAAAGAACCGCGACAGCTCCTTCATCTTGGCTTCGACCGCGCTGGCGGTAGCCAGCGCGTTGCCGCTCGGCGACAGCAGCACCGAAAGACCGGCGGTCGGCTTGCCGTTCAGCCGCGTGTTGAACTGATAGCTCAGGCCGCCGATTTCGATGCGCGCGACATCGCGCAGCCGCACCGTCGAACCATCCGGATTGGCGCGCAGGATGATCGATGCCGAACTCATCCGGCGACGCGAGCTGGCCCTTGACCAGCACCAGCGCGGAGATCTTCTGCTCCGGCGTGCTCGGCTCGGCGCCGATGCTGCCGGAGGCGACCTGCGCGTTCTGGGCGTTGATCGCCTTGGTGACGTCGTCGGCGGTCAGGCCGTAGCCGACGAGCTTCTGCGGGATCGACCCAGATTCGAAGCGATCGCTCGGTGGAATAAAGCGTGGCGCGGCCGACGCCGGGAATGCGCCTGATTTCGCCGAGCACGTTGCGGATCATGAAATCGCCGAGCCCGACCTCGTCGAGGCTGCCGTCGGTCGAGCGCAGCGTGATGATCTGCAGCACCGCGCTGGAGGCTTCCTCGACCAGAATGCCCTGCTGGATCACCGCGCGCGGCAGCCGCGCCTCGACGCGCTTGATGCGGTTCTGCACTTCGACCGAGGCGGCGCCGGTGTCGGTACCCGGCACGAAATTGGCGGTGATTTCGACCTGGCCGAGCGAATCGCTGGTGGATTCGAAGTTCAGGATGCCCGAGGCGCCGTTGAGCTCCTCCTCGATCAGCCGGGTGACGCTGTTGTAGAGGTTTTCCGGCGACGCGCCGGGATAGCTGGTCGAGATCGAGATCGAGGGCGGCGCGATGATCGGATATTGCGCGACCGCCAGCAGCGGAATCGAGATCGCGCCGATCAAACAGATGAACAGCGCGACCACCCAGGCGAAAATCGGCCTGTCGATGAAGAAATTCGGCATGAAATATGACCTGGATCGTTACCGGTGCGCCTGCGTGGTCGGCCTGGTGTCGGCTTGGCGAGCGGCATTTCGGCGGATGCCTCGGCTTCGCTCCAGGCTTGCGGCTTGACCTCGTCGCCGGCGACGAATTTCTGAAAACCTTCGACCACGACCTTGTCGCCGGCCTTCAGGCCTTCGGTGACCAACCATTGGCCATCCTGCAACGATCCGGTGCGCACCGGCTGGCGTCGCGACATGATTGTCGTCCCTGACCACGAACACCTCGCTGCCGCCGCCGCCATTGCGCTGGATCGCCTGCTGCGGCACCGCGATGGCGTCGGTATCGATGCCCTGCTCGATCAGCACGCGGACATACATGCCCGGCAGCAACTCGCGCTTCGGATTGGGAAATTCGCCGCGCAGCGTGACCTGCCCGGTATGGGCGTCGACCTTGGCTTCGGAGAACAACAGCTTGCCGGCGACGCGGATAGACCGAGCCGTCGTCGAGCACCAACCGCACCTTCAAGGCGTCGGGCGCGATGCGATCGAGATCGCCGGTTTCGAACGCGCGGCGCAGCTGGTTGAGCTCGGTGACCGACTGGGTGAAATCGGCATAGATCGGATCGAGCTGCTGAATGGTCGCCAGACTCGTCGGTGTCGTTCTGCACCACCAGCGCGCCTTCGCTGACCAGCGCGGCGCCGACGACGCCGTCGATCGGCGCGCGGATCGTCGCGTAATCGAGATTGAGTTTGGCGCGCGCGACGTCGGCCTTGCGCCCCTCGACATCGGCCGCCGCCTGGCGCTCGGCAGCTATGGCTTTTTCGTTCTCGGCCTCGGGCGCGGTCTTCTGGCTGGTCAGCGTGGCGATGCGCCGCGCGTGCAGCGTAGCCTGTTCGAGCACCGCCTGTGCCTTGGCGAGCGCGGCTTCGTTGGATTGCACCTCGACTTCAAACGGACGCGGATCGATCTGGTAGAGCGGATCGCCGGCCTTGACCTCGCTGCCCTGACGAAAGGTACGCTGGGTTACGATGCCGGAGACGCGCGGACGCACGTCGGCGACACGGGTCGGCGCGACGCGACCAGGCAGTTCGCGCACCATCGCACGTGCCTGCGGCTTGACGGTGACGATGCTGACATCGGTCGCCGCGGGCGTGGCGGAAGCGGCGGCGATGTTCGGTTCGTCGCATCCCGCCAGCAGCGGCGCCATCGCAGCGATCGTCAATGCAAGTGCGGCAGACCGGGCTGCCGATTGCGCGCGAAATCCTGATATCAAAACGATGCCCCAAGGTTGTGCGGATGATGGCGAATGAGCAGCATTCGCCGGCGCGAGAGACCCGCGCTCTTGACGAGGGCAGGATAAGAACACTCGTGCTGCGATGCAACGCATCGCCCGGGCGGCGCAATGTCACAGACGCCGCTATCGCCCTGACCGAACAACAGCTTTTGGCGGCCGGCCATATTGTCGCGGCTGTTTTTGCCGCGCTGAAGCGTCGCAGTTTGCGCGAGCCCGGGCCTCTTTAAGTTCCGCAGCGCGCAACGATGCGCAAGATTGTGAGGCGATCGCGAAGATCGAATCAAGATTAGCGAGTCGTCCCTGCGCACGCAGGGACCCATACGGCGCGGACTCTCGTCTCGGCGCTGGGTTGGAAGCCCTCATCAATTTTAAGGCCAGGGGTTGTGGGTCCCTGCGTGCGCAGGGACGACCTGAGTTCACATCTAGCTCGCCGCCCGCATCCGATAATGGCTGACGCCCCATTCGCTGCCGTCGGCGTAGCCGAACAGGCCTGATGTGGCGAGGAAGAACCAGCGCCAGCGCCGCATCCACAGGCCGGTATCGTTGCCGTAGACGTCGCGCAGAATGGCCTCGATCTCGCAGCGCTCAGCGTCGAAACGGTCGAGCCAGTCGAGCGCGGTGCGCTGATAATGCGTGCCGCTCCAGCGCCATTCCTTCTCGACCGTAAACAGATCAGCGTATCGCCGGATCAAATGGTGGCTCGGCATCACGCCGCCGGTGAAGAAATGCTGCGCGATCCAGTCCTCGCGGTCGGCGCGGTCGAACAGATAGGAGCCGGTGCGATGGCTGAAGATGTGCATGAAGAACCGCCCCTCGGGCGCCAGCCAGCCGCGCACCCTCATCATCAGCGCGCGCCAGTTCATCATGTGTTCGAACATCTCGACCGAGACGATGCGGTCGAATTGCCGGTCCGGATCGAAGCCGTTCATGTCGGCGGTGACGACCCGGAGGTTGGTCAAGCCGCGCTTCGCCGCTTCGCGTTCGATGAATTCGCGTTGCGAATTCGAATTGGACACCGCGACGACGGGCGAATTCGGGAATTGCCGCGCCATCCACAGCGACAGCGAACCCCAGCCGCAACCGAGTTCGAGGATCGATTGGCCGTCGGCGAGGTCGGCGTGCTCGACGGTCTGGCGTAGCGCCTCCTCTTCGGCCTCCTGCAAGGTCGAGGCCGGCTCCTTGTAGAAGCACGAGGAGTATTTGCGGTTGGGGCCGAGCACATGCGCAAAGAACGCCGCCGGGACTTCATAATGCTGCGCGTTGGCCGCATCCGCGTGTTCGGCGATCGCGCGCGCCGCCATGTCATCGGCGAACGCCGCGTCGCTTTCGGCATTGCCGTAAGCCAGCCGCGCCGCGGTTCGCGAGCATAATCGCTGGATCGCGGCGCGAACGACGAGGTCCGGCAGCGGCACCCGTTCGGCGGCCACGATGATGTTGGAGACGAAGCTCATGCGGCGGCTCCCTTCATTTTACGCATGATCTTTTTCCGAAAACCGGCCTCCACTTTTCGGGATCATGCGTGCATGCGGCGGCAGCGGAAAGAAAGCGCTGGTGCGCGACTGATAGTCCCGGTAGCGCTCGCCGCGCGACCGCAGCATCTGCGCTTCCAGCGGCGGAATGCCGGTGACATGCACCAGGATCCAGTACATGAAGGCCGGCGCCAGCAGCGTCACCCAGCCCCAGCCGTATTCAGGCGAGATCGCGATCACCGGATAGGCCAGCCAGCCGAACCATTCGAAGAAATAATTGGGATGGCGCGACCAGCGCCACAGCCCGACGTCGCAGACCCGGCCCTGGTTGGCGGGGTCGCTGCGGAAGGTCATGAGCTGCGCGTCGGCCAGCGCCTCGCCGGCGATGCCGATCAGCAAAACCAGCACGCCGAGATAATCCTGGAGCCGCAGCGCATCGTGCGGAAATCGCGCCGCAACGAAAATCGAAAATACCAGCGGGATCGACCCAAAACCCTGGTTCTGCAGGAACCAGAACATCTTTCGCGGACGAATCGACGCCCCATTCCTTCGCGAACGCGGCATAGCGGGGATCGTCCGTGATCCCGGCGGTGCGCACCGCGATATGGGAGCCAAGCCGGATCGACCAGACCGCCACCAATGTTGCGACCAGCCATTGCCGAAGGTTGGGGCTTAAGCCGGCGATCGGCCACAGCGCGCCGGCGGCGCCGGTCAAGCCCAGCGAGAACGTCCAGATGGTATCGACCCAGCCGGAATTGCCGGTGCGCTGCTGCACCAGCCAGGCGCCGGCCATCAGAACCGACAGCGCCACCGCGATCGCGGCGAGAGCCCCTAAATACGAAATGATCATGCAATGGCCGGTTAAAAGCGGGTGACATTGAAGGTTTATGAAATACGCTGCGGACCAAGCCGGGTTTCACGCCGAAGTTCCCTGTTGCCGCCACGAACGAGGCGCAACCGGCCTTTTTTCCCGGCACCGCTGTGCCATATTGGCGCCCGAACGCGCTTCGCTTGCAAAAGGTAATCACCGGCAATGCCTTCAGGCCTCACTCCCGCTTCCGCGATGGAAATCGAACTGACCAAGCTGTCTTCGCCACGGATTTTCCTGGTCCGGATGCTGGTCTTCCTGGTGCTGTGCGCGCTCGTCATGGTTGTGCTGTACAAACAGATCGTCGTCGCGTTCTTCGCCAATCCCGGCCTCAACGCGCTGATCGGGCTTGTGCTTTTGATCGGCACCATCCTGTCGTTCCGACAGGTGATCCGGCTCTATCCGGAAGTCGCCTGGGTCAATAACTTCCGTATCGCCGATCCGGGCCTTGCGATCGAGCGGCGCCCGACCTTGCTGGCGCCGATGGCGGCGATCCTCGGCGGCGAGCGCACCGGGCGGATGACGATCTCGCAGCAGACCATGCGGCATCTGCTCGATTCGATCGCGACCCGGCTCGACGAGGCCCGCGACATTTCCCGCTACATGACGGGCTTGTTGGTGTTCCTCGGCCTGCTCGGCACCTTCTGGGGCCTGATCGAGACCGTCGGCTCGGTCGGCAAGGTGATCGATGGACTGAAGGTCGGCGGCGACGCCGGCGCGCTGTTCGATACGCTCAAAGGGGGGCTGGCGGCACCGCTCGGCGGCATGGGCATTTCGTTTTCGTCGTCGCTGTTCGGCCTCGCCGGTTCGCTGATCCTGGGTTTTCTCGACCTGCAATCCAGCCAGGCGCAGAACCGGTTCTATACCGACCTCGAAGACTGGCTCGCCTCCACGGTGCGCGAATATTCCGGCGACAGCGCCTCAGGCGCCGGCGGCGACTTGCACAACGCGATGGAGAAATTGCGCTCCAGCATGGAGGAAGGCGGCGGCAGCCGCGGCACCACGGCGGCGATGGCCAATCTCGCCGAAGCCATCCAGGGACTGGTCGCGCATATGCGCACCGAACAGCAGATGATCCGCGAATGGGCCGACGGCCAGGGCGAGCAGAATCGGGAGATCAAGAAATTGCTCGAGCGGATCGCGCGCCAACCCGAGAAGAATTAGTAGCGCGGCGTCCGGGACACCAGAGCATTAGAGGAATTTCGAGATGGCCCTTGCACGCGCACGCCGCAGCGAAACGGGATTCAACTACTGGCCGGGCTTCGTCGACGCGCTGTCGACGCTGGTGCTCTCGATCGTATTCCTGCTGTCGGTATTCCTGGTGGTGCAGTTCTATCTGTCGCAGGAAGTCACCGGCAAGGACAAGGCGCTGGAGCAGCTCAACGCCAAGATCGCGCAACTGAACGACCTGCTGTCGCTGGAGAAGCTTGCCGACCTCAATCTTAACGATCAGCTCTCGCAACTGAAGGCGGGACTCTCGTCGGCGGAGGCCGAGCGCGATCGCGTCAAGGGGCTCTATGAGGGCCTTGCGGGTGCCGGCAACGACGCCGCCGGCCGCGCCAACGAGCTCAACAAGGCGCTGGATTCCGAAAAGTCGGTCTCCGCGCGCGCGCTGGCGCAGATCGAGGTCCTGAACCTGCAGATCAGCGCGCTGCGGCGCCAGTTGGCCGCGCTCGAGGAAGCGCTGGATGCGTCCGAGAAACGCGACAAGGAATCGCAGGGGCGGATCGCCGATCTCGGCCAGCGGCTCAACGTGGCGCTGGCGCAGCGGGTGCAGGAATTGTCGCGCTACCGTTCGGAATTCTTCGGCCGGCTTCGCACGATCCTCGGCAACCGGCCGGACATCAGGATCGTCGGCGACCGTTTTGTCTTCCAGTCGGAAGTATTTTTCGACACCGGGCAGGCTTTGCTGTTGCCCGAAGGCCGCGCCGAACTCGACAAGGTCGCAAGCGCCTTGACCGATCTCGACAAGCAGATCCCGAGCGAGATCGCCTGGGTATTGCGGGTCGACGGCCACACCGACGCACGGCCGATCCTCAACAGCCCGCTGTTCAAGTCGAACTGGGAATTGTCGTCGGCGCGGGCGATCTCGGTGGTGCAGTATTTGATATCGCTCGGCGTGCCGGCGCAACGGCTGGTCGCGGCGGGCTTTGCGGAATTCCAGCCGCTCGATACCGCGCAAACCGAGGACGCCTACAAGCGCAACCGCCGCATCGAATTGAAGCTGACGGAACGCTGACGATGCAGGCGACAGTCGCGGGTACCGAGGCCGAACGCACCCCGTTCTGGTCGGCCTTCTTCACGGACAGACGCCTCCCGCCGGCCCTCGGCCTGGGTTTCACATCCGGTATGCCGTTTCTGCTGACCTATTCGACGCAGTCTGCGTGGTTGACCGACGCGGGGGTGTCGTTGGTGACGATCGGCCTGCTCAGCGAATTGACGCTCGCCTACAAATTTAAGTTCGTCTGGGCGCCGTTTCTCGATCAATACGATCCGCCGCTGGTTGGACGTGTGCTCGGACGGCGGCGCGGCTGGCTGCTGGTGGCGATTCTCGCCGTCATGGCCATGCTGGGCGGCATCGCCTTGGGCAATCCGGGCCACTGGATCTGGTGGACGGTGGGATTCTCCTTCGCGCTCGGGATCGCGGGCGCAACGCTCGATCTCGTGCTCGACGGCTGGCGCATTACGAGTGTGCGCCCGCCGGAGAAACAGGCGGTGCTGTCCTCGTGGACCGAGATCGGCTATCGCATCGGCAATCTTGCAGCCGGCGCGGGCGCGCTCTATTTGGCCGATCGGATAGGTTGGCGAGGAGCCTATCTGTGCATGGCGGCCCTCATGCTGGTCGGTATCGTGGCGACGCTGTTCGCACCCGAGCCGCCCTCCGACATGCTGGCCCGCAAGCCGGGGGTCGGTTTCGCCGAGACGATCTGGGCGCCGATCCACGAACTTCTCACGCGCCTCGGCCCGATGGCGGTCGCAATCCTGTTGCTGGTCGCGGGCTTCCGCATGCCGGGCTACATCTCGAGCGCGATGGCGGTGCCGCTGTTCAAGCACCAGGGTTTCACCAACACCGACATTGCGACCGTCACCAAGGTGTTCGGCTTCTGGATCGCGCTTGGTGGCACCTTCATGGCCGGGTGGCTGATCCCGCGCATCGGCATGATGCCGAGCCTCCTCCTCGGCACGGTCGCGGGTTCGACCTCGCATCTGGCGCTCGCGCTCCTCGCAGTCCATGGCGGGGATGGCGGCAAGGCCTTCGGGATCTTTGCGCTGGCGGTCAGTGTCGAGGGTTTTGCCTACGCCTTTGCGTCGATCGTGCTCATCACCTACATGTCGACGCTTGCATCCGTAGAACACGCGGCGAGCCAATTCGGCCTGCTGACCTCGCTCTGCGCCTTTCCAGGCAGTATCATGGCTGGGTTCTCCGGCTTTGTGATCGAGCATACCGGCTTCGTCTGGTTCTTCATCTGGACCTCGCTGATCGGCGTCCCGGTCGCGTTGCTGGCGATCTTTGTCTGGTACCGCGTCGGGATATCAGACGAGGCGCCGATCCGGGTCGAGGGCGGGCATTGAAAGCTGTTGTCGTCCCTGCGCACGCAGGGACGACAAACTCTGGGTCTTGCGCCTTCAAATCCCCTCGAACTGCAATCGCGCCAGGCGCGCATAAAGTCCGCCCGCGGCGACCAGCGAGGCATGGGTGCCCTGTTCCACGATGCGGCCCTGATCCATCACCAGGATCCGGTCGCAGGACAATACGGTGGCGAGACGATGCGCGATCACCAGCGTGGTGCGGTGGCGCATCAGTTCTTCCAGCGCCGTCTGCACCAGGGTCTCGCTTTCCGCATCGAGCGCCGATGTGGCTTCGTCGAGCAGCAGCAGCGGCGCGTCGCGCAGGATCGCGCGCGCGATCGCGATGCGCTGGCGCTGGCCGCCCGACAGCGTGACACCGCGCTCGCCCAATTGCGCCTCGAATCCGCCCGGCAGGCGGCGGATGAATTCGCTGGCATGCGCGAGATCCGAGGCGCGCTCGACCTCGGCATCGCTGGCCGCGGGCCGGCCGAAGCGGATGTTTTCGCGCGCGCTGGCGGCAAACGCCACCGACTCCTGCGGCACCAGCGCGATGCGGGAGCGAACTTCCCGCGGATCGGCAGCCTTGATCGGAACACCATCGACCGAAATGGCGCCGGATACCGGATCGTAGAACCGCAGCAGCAAATGAAACAGCGTGCTCTTGCCGGCGCCCGAAGGGCCGACGATCGCCACCTTCTCGCCCGCGCTGACCTTGAACGAAACGCCATCGACCGCCGAGACATCCGGCCGCGTCGGGTAGGCAAAGCGGACATTTTCGAAGCTGACGTCGCCGCGCGCCGGCACCGGCAGCGGGCGCGGCAATGCGGGAGCCGTGATCTTCGATTTGACCCGGAGAATTTCGAATAATCGCTCGGCAGCCCCCGAAGCCGCCGAAACCTCGCCCCAGACCTCGCTGAGCTGGCCGAGGGCGGCCGCAGCAAACGCCGCGTACAAGATAAATTGACCGAGCCGGCCCGGCGTGATGGTGCCGGTCAGCACATCGTGCGAGCCGATCCACAGCACGAACACGACGCTGCTGAAG
This sequence comes from uncultured Alphaproteobacteria bacterium, assembly GCA_963755895.1. GTDB lineage: Bacteria > Pseudomonadota > Alphaproteobacteria > Rhizobiales > Xanthobacteraceae > Bradyrhizobium. The sequence continues at coordinate 273,857 of CAVWMD010000006.1, read as the reverse complement.
ATGATGAAGATGACGATCGCGGTCAGCACCGCGCGGGCCTTGGTCGAGCTGCGCGCGGCGTTATAGGCCTGCTCGACCTCGCCGCCGAAGCGCGCGCCGGCCATCTGCTCGCTGGTGAAGGCCTGCACGGTCCGGATCGCGCCTAATAATTCGGAGGCATAGGAGGTCGCGTTCGCCAGCGTATCCTGGGCGTTACGCGACAGCCGCCTGACCCAGCGGCCGAACGCCACCAGCGGCACCACGATCACCGGGATCGCCAGCAGCACCAGGCCCGACAGCCGCGGACTCGTGATCACCATCATCGCGGCGGCGCCGAGAAACATCAGGATATTGCGCAACGCGATCGAGGCCGAGGCGCCGGCCGCGGATTTGATCTGGGTGGTGTCGGCGGTCAGCCGCGAAACCAGTTCGCCGCTGCGCGCGGAATCGAAGAACGCCGGCGACAGCGACATCAGGTGCGCGAACACATCGCGCCTGAGATCGGCGACGATACGCTCGCCGAGCGTCATCACCAGATAATAGCGCGACGCGCTGGCGAGCGCGAGCACGGCCACCACCGCGATCATCACGCTGAAATAGCTGTTGATCATAACGACGCCCTTCGGGGTGAACCCGAAATCGATCATCCGCCGCACCGCGACCGGCACCACCAGCGTGGCGAGCGCGGCGACCGTCAGCGAGACCAGCGCCAGAATGGCGCGCCAGCGGTACCGCGCGATGTAGGGGGCCAGCGCCAGCAGCGGCCGCAGCCGCGCGCTGCGCTTGGCGGGCGACTCCGTCAGCGCGGTGTCGATCGCGTCTGCGGGCCCGGAATCGGGCAATGGCGGGGTTCCGCCATTCAAATCGTCCAGCCGTTCCACAGCACTCATGACATCCGACCTATCGTCTTACCGTCCCCAGATAGGCGTCGCGGCGACCGCTGGCAAATCCCGCAGGATGCGGCCCGGAAAGCAGCACTGCATCGACATCCCCGGCTTGCATCCTTGGCTTGTTTTGCGGAGCCCGCTGCGTTATAGAGCGGCCAAATCCACCCTTCGTTGTCGAAAAGCAGGCGCAGGCGCGCCGAAGGATCTGCCATGAAAGCCGAAATTCACCCGGATTATCATACGATTACGGTCGTAATGACCGACGGGACCGAGTACCAGACCCGCTCCACCTGGGGCAAGGCCGGCGACAAGCTGAACCTCGATATCGACTCCAAGTCGCATCCGGCGTGGACCGGCGGCGCCCAGCAGATGCTCGACCGCGGCGGCCGCGTGTCCCGGTTCCAGAAGAAGTTTTCGGGCTTCCTCAAGAAGGATTGAGACGGCTTCCGTCCTCTCGTTCGGCCTCTCTCGTTCGCCAACATACAAAACGCCCCGGTTTTTGCCGGGGCGTTTTTGTTTTTCGTCATTCCGGGATAGTGCGAAGCACCAGACCCGGAATCTCGAGATTCCGGGTTCGATGCTTCGCATCGCCCCGGAATGACCAGTTAGTTAGATATTCTTAGAAACGCCGAGCCTAGCGTTCGAAGGCCGCCTTCAGCCGATTGAGCTGCGGCACCAGCGGATTGCCGATCGAGGCGCGTTCGCTCGATGGCGTGTGGATGGTGACGTCGAGGCGGCGGACCTTGGCTTGCAGCGCCATCGAGCGCACAATCAGGTCCTGCAATTGCTGCGGCAGTTTTTCGATCATGTCGGCAGCACCCGGATCGGCGGCGCTGAGCTTGACCTTGGTCTTTTCGCGATTGGCCTGGGTCAGCGTCATCTCGCCTTCCTTCACCGCACGGTGCAGCAGAAGCCATGACGCCAATTGCATCAGGCGCGTGGTCAGCCGCATGCTCTCGGTTGCATAAGTCAGGCTCACGGAGCGCTCGAGCGCCTTGGCTTCGGCCCGACCGGCCCCGTCGAGATAGGCGGCGGTCTCCTCGACCAGATCCATGCCTTCCCGAAACAATGTGCCGAACGCCGCGGAATTGGTCAGCCGCTCGCTGAATTGCACCAGAGCGGTTTCGCCTTGCGCACGGTCCGACATGGTTAACGCCTCACGCCACTTGTTACCCGACCGGCTTCAACACGCGCCGGCTTATGATGAACAAATCATTGCGCGCCGGCGGCCGAGAGTCCAGCCACAAGACTTTTTATGGTTTCCAGCATGGTGACAGCGAGGTGACAAAGACGCCCAAAAAAGAGCCGCCGTTTCCGGCGGCTTTTGAAGTTTGATAACAGGGAGGCGTCAAACAGAGTGGACAGGAGCCACTCGGTGTCCAAACGAGGACAATCAAAGTTATAATCGAGAAAGCCTAACGACTCGTAAACGAAGCATTTTCTTCAGGCTTCGTTTGCCATGTCGGCCATTGGCCGAGTAATGCGCCTTGATGCGAACGCTTTGTCGTCGCCGCGCCTTACGCGCCACTGCTTACGTGGGAACTGTCGCCAGCAAGGCCCGCGTCTCGGCGACGATGCGATCCTGGAATTTCAGGTCGCGCACGAACGTGGAACCGGGCATCGGCTCGCCGCCCTCGTCGTAATAGATGCCGGACCGACCCGACGTATCGGTCAGGATTTTGCTGATCACGCGCGCGGCCCGCTTCGACGTGCTCAAAAACTTCATGAAGGGCATGAACAGCGGCACCAGCAGCGGAATGATGTATTTCACCAGAAAGCGCAGGAAGACATTGGCATCGCGCTGCCCGAGGCCGGTGGTCGGATTGAAGCCCGGCTCGACCGCGTTGAAGTGCAACCGCGGGGTCTCGCGGGCGAACGCCATGGCCGCGAGGATATTGCACTGCTTGGACGTGGCGTAGGCATCCCCGCCCGGGATCGCGGAGCCGCCCGGCACCCACTCGCCGCGCGCGCTCGCCACCGCGGAGATGTGGCGACCGCCGCGGAAACCCACTGCCGTGGCAGGCCTGCGCCCGGGATCTTCGGTGCCAGAGCCGACGAAGACGACGTTCGCACCATCGGCGAGGTGCGGCACCAGCGCTTCGGTCAGCGCGAACGGACCGAGGTGATTGGTCGCGAACGTCATGTCCCAGCCCAGCGCGTTCTTGGTGGCGCGCGTCTGCATGACGCCTGCGTTGTTGAGCAGGCCGGCGATCCGAAGATGCAGCGCGATGATCTCGGCGGCCGCGCGTCGCACGCTCGCCAGATCCGACAGATCGCACACCACCGACACCGCGTGTTGGCCGTTCTGCGCGATCAACTCTCGCATCTCCTTCAGCTTGCCGCCGTCGCGGCCCACCAGGACGACCGTGCCATATTTGGCCAATTCGAGTGCTGTGGCGCGACCGATGCCGGAGGTCGGGCCGGTGATAACGTAGGCCTTGCGATCTCGGGGATTTTCCAAAGCATTCGACATATTTTCTTTCCTTTACTTAAGAGCCTGCCTAGTCAGTCATTAATGGGGCAAAAAATCAGGCCAGCATTCGCCACACCGCGTTGAACGAGGCCATGCAATGCTGGTCGGCGTTGGCCGGATCATGGATCATGAAGTCGATCGTCGCGTCTGCCAGCGAATTCATCAGGGCAACCACGAACCCCATCGGCACATCGCGCATCGGACCATTTTCACGGCTCATCGCCAGGATCCTGGCGATGCCGGCCATCGTCCGGTGCCCGGCCTCACGGCTTTCCGGCGTGATATCGTCCGATACGCCGAGATGCGCGAGCGTCCGGCGCTTATCGGGATAGGACGTCGCCCACCGCAGCCAATGCGACCACATATGGAGTGCCTGCTCGCGGATCTCGCGCTCGGCCGGGAGGCCGTCCAGCGCGGCCGCGGCCATCTCCGCCTTGAGCTCTCCGTAAAGCTGGTTCAACAGCTCGGCCTTGGTCTCGAAGTAAGTGAACAGCGATCCATTGGAGACCCCCGCCTCCCTGGCGATCACAGCCGTTGGCGCGCTCAGCCCTTGGGCTGCGATCACCCGGATCGCCGCCGCCATGATCGCATCCCGCTTGTCCTCGCTTTTGGGCCTGGCCATGAGACCACGCCCTAACAAAGAGTGACTAATCAGTCAATAATCTTTTCGAGATATGGACTAGGCTGGTGCGGGTTGCAGCAGATCGGATTGTGGGACCGCGAGGCTCCCAGCGGGTCGTCCCTGCGAACGCAGGGACGACTAATTGGATCAAGCGCCCGTTTACGATTTGAAAAAACTGTTCGCGGCATCCTTTGATGCACGCTTCTTCGTGGCCGCGGCTTGCAGCCGCTCGATTTCCGAATGCATCAACGCGATGCGTTCGGTCAGTTCCTCGACCGACAGCAGCGACACATCCTGCCCGATCTCGTGGCTGACTTTCTTTCGCGGCTTGTCGTCGTCTTCGCTGGCCATACTTCCCTCCTTAAGCCCAGGGATACGTGAGGCGGTTGCCAGTGGCGACCCGGCTGGCTAAGCAGATGCCTCGTTAATTTTACTGCGTTTCGCAAGGACAAATCATGGAAAAAGTCCCTTCGCAAATGACCGTCATCGGCATCAGCAAGCCCGGCGGTCCGGAAGTGCTTTTGCCTGAAACCCGCAGCGTACCGGTGCCGGGACCTGCAGAAATCCTGGTCAAGGTCACAGCCGCCGGCGTCAACCGTCCCGATGTGGCGCAGCGATCGGGCAGCTATCCGCCGCCGCCCGGCGCCAGCGATCTGCCGGGCCTGGAAATCGCAGGCGAAGTGGTCGCGGTCGGCAGCGATGCTAAAAAGCACAAGATCGGCGACAAGGTGATGTCGCTGGTCGCCGGTGGTGGTTACGCGCAGTATTGCATCGCGCAAGATGCCCAGGCGATGACGGTGCCGCCGGCATTGCCGATGATCGAGGCCGGCGCGCTGGCGGAAACGCTGATGACGGTCTGGCACAACGTGTTCGAACGCGGCGGGCTCAAGGCCGGTGAAACGCTTCTGATCCATGGCGGCTCCTCCGGCATCGGCACCATGGCGATCCAGCTCGCCAAGGCGTTTGGCGCCAAGGCGATCGTCACCGTCGGTTCGCAGCAAAAGGCCGATGCTTGCCTGAAACTCGGGGCCGACCACGCCATCAATTACAAGACCCAGGATTTTGTCGCCGAGGTAAAGACCATCACCGGCGGCAAGGGCGTCGAGCTCATTCTCGATATGGTCGGCGGCGAGTATGTCGACCGCAACTACGACGCCGCGGCGGTCGACGGACGCATCGTCCAGATCGCGCTGCTCGGCGGCGGCAAGGCCACCATCAACGCCGGCAAGCTGATGGTGAAGCGATTGCACCATACCGGCTCGACGCTGCGCCCCCGTAGTAATGCGGATAAAGCGGCGATGGTCGCGGCCATCGAAGCCAAGGTGATGCCGCTGATACGCGACGGGCGTATCAAGCCGCTGATGGACAGTTCTTTTCCGCTGGAAAAGGCCGCCGACGCGCATCGGCGCATGGAAACCTCCGAACATATTGGCAAAATTGTGTTGGTGGCCGAGCGCTCCTGACCGAAGGGCCGCCGGAAACCCTTTGATTCCCTTCGCTTTCATGTCATTTATCGCCGCGACATTCGGCAACCTTGCTTGCCTGCGGCTGTTGAAAGCGGAGAACCGACTTTGCGTCTGATCAGGTGCCTTGCGCCCCTCGCGCTGGGCCTCATGATTTTTGCCGCCGCGACCCCGGCGCGCGCCATCGACGCAGTCAGCGTCCGCAGTGACGCGGCTGCGATCGACCTCACCGCGGTGCTCGATCATCAGCGCAGCGATAGCGACCGCATCCAGGTCTCGACCGCGCCCGGCACCGACGGCATTGTCCGCCGCATCGAAGTGCGCGCCCGCGAAGGCGGCCAGAACTGGGTGGTGTTCGCGCTTGCCAACAACACCGACGATCAGCTCGACCGTTTGATCGTGGCGCCGCATTACCGCATCGTGTCGTCAGGATTGCTATGGCCCGACCTCGGACTATCGCGGATCGCGACCATCACGCCATCGACCGGCGACCGGCCCGAACGCCAGGAGAGCGCGACCGCCGACATCTTCCGCATCACGCTCGATCCCGGCGCCGTCGTCACCTTTGTCGCGGAATTGCGCACCGATAAACTGCCGCAGCTCTATCTGTGGGAGCCCGACGCCTACAAGGACAAGGTCAACTCGTTCACGCTCTACCAGGGCATCGTGATCGGCATTTCCGGCTTGCTGGCGCTGGTGCTGACGATCCTGTTCGTGGTCAAGGGCAGCATCATGTTCCCGGCCGCGGCGGCGCTGGCATGGGCGGTGCTGGTCTATATCGGCGTCGATTTCGGCTTCTGGGGCAAAGTGCTCGACATGTCGAACAACGCCGAGCGGGTGTGGCGCGCGGCGGGCGAAGCGATCCTGGCGGCGACGCTACTGGTATTCTTGTTCGCCTATCTCAATCTCAGCCGCTGGCATGTGCGCTACTCGCACATCACCGTCGGCTGGCTCGCCTTCCTGGGCTCGCTGGTGGCGCTGGCGCTGTTCGATCCCGCCGTCGCCTCGGGCATCGCGCGCATCTCGCTGGTGCTGATCGCCTTCGCGGGTTTTGCCCTCATCGTCTATCTCTCGACCCATGGTTTCGACCGCGCGGTGCTGCTGATCCCGACCTGGTTCCTACTCGTGGTCTGGGTGATCGCGGCCGGCATGACGGTCGCAGGTTCCGTGACCAACGACATCGTCGGACCCGCGCTGCTCGGCGGCCTGGTGCTGATCGTGATGCTGATCGGGTTCACGGTGATGCAGCATGCTTTTGCCGGCGGCGGCGCCTCTACCGGCGTGGTCTCCGACGTCGAGCGCCGCGCGCTGGCGCTGACCGGCTCCGGCGACCTGATCTGGGACTGGGACGTCTCCGCCGACAAGGTCTTCACCAGCCCCGAGACCGAAAGCCTGCTCGGCCTGAAACGCGGCACGCTGGAAGGCCCCGCCGCGAAATGGCTCGAGGTGCTGCACCCGCTCGACCAGGACCGCTTTCCGCGCCGCCCTCGACAGCGTGCTCGACCAGCGCCGCGGCCGGCTGGTGCAGGATTTTCGGCTGCGCACGCCGGACGGCCATTTCATGTGGTTCGCGCTGAAGGCGCGCCCGGTGGTCGGCTCCGACGGCGAAGTTTCGCGCGTGGTCGGCACCCTCACCGACGTCACCGAGGCCAAGAACGCCGAAGAGCGCATGCTGCATGACTTCGGTGCATGACAATCTCACCGGCCTGCCGAACCGCAAATTGTTCATCGACCGGCTCGGCGCGGTGGCCAATCTCGCCAAGGCGATGCCGAACCTGCGGCCGACCTTGATGGTGATCGATCTCGACCGCTTCAAGCAGGTCAACGATTCCGTCGGCATCGCGGTCGGCGATTCGATCCTGCTGACGCTGGCGCGCCGGCTGACCCGCATCCTGAAGCCGCAGGACACGCTGGCGCGGCTGGCCGGCGACCAGTTCGGCCTGATCCTGATGTCGGAACAGGATCCGGCCCGCATCACCGCCTTCGCCGAAACCATCCGCAAGACCATCCGCGCGCCGATCGCCTTCAACGACCGCGAGATTTTCCTGACCGCCTCGATTGGGCTGGCGCTATCCGATCCGCAGACTCAATTGTCCGACGAGATCATCAAGGACGCCGAGCTTGCGATGTATCATTCCAAGCGCATCGGCGGCGACCGCATCGACGTCTACAAGCCGGCAATGCGCGCGCGCAAGACCGACCGGCTGACCCTGGAATCCGAACTGCGCCGTGCCATCGAGCGCGAGGAAATCACCATTTTGTATCAGCCGATCGTGCGGCTGGAAGACCGCTCGATCGCCGGCTTCGAGGCGCTGGCGCGCTGGGATCATCCCAAACTCGGGCGGATGTCGCCGTCCGAATTCATCTCGATCGCCGAGGAGATCGGCCTGATCGTCGATCTCGGCATGTTCGTGATGGACCAGACCGCCAAGCAGCTCGCGATCTGGCAGCGCGCGATGCGCTCGCGCGAGCCGATCTTCGCCAGCGTCAATGTTTCCTCGCGGCAATTGCTGCGGCACGACCTGATCCACGACATCCGCACCGTGCTGTCGCGCTCCTCGGTGGCGCGCGGCACGCTGAAGCTCGAATTGACGGAATCGCTGGTGATGGAGAATCCGGAACACGCGGCCCAGATGCTGACCCGGATCCGCGAGCTCGGCACCGGCCTGTCGCTGGACGATTTCGGCACCGGCCATTCGTCGCTGGCCTATCTGCAGCGCTTCCCGTTCGACACCATCAAGATCGACCAGTCGTTCGTGCGCACCACCAGCCGCGGCACCCGGCCGGTGATCCTGAAATCGATCATCGCGATGGCGCACGACCTCGGCATGGACGTGGTGGCCGAAGGCGCCGAGACCGACTCCGACGCGGTCGAGCTGTATCAACTGGGCTGCGAATACGCCCAGGGCTTTGCCTTCGGCGAGCCGATGGACGCGGATGCCGCGATGCGGCTGCTCACGGAAGAGCGGCTGGAGGCGGCGAGTTAGCACTTTGTCGTCCCGGAGTTCGCCGGGACGACCCGCCTTTTGTTCGGGCCTCTTCTCACTTCATCCTCTTGAACCGCACGCTCTTGCCGTCCGCCAGCCTCGTCGCGATGTAGCCGCCGGCGAGGCAGGCCTCGCGTTGCGGCATCTTTTCCTGCGGGCTGCGCAGCGTTTCCCACCACGACGCGCGCTGCGCCGCGCGCGGCAATGCCGCGTCGATGATCTCCTCGATCTGCTCGAAGCTCAGGGTGAACTCGGGAAGTTTCTGCTGCTTCAGATAATCGCGCAACGCGTCGTAGTCGTTCACGTGCATTCCTCGGTTAATAAATTCAACGAAGACCGTTGCGCGGCATCCACCCGGCTCCGGCAACGCATCGTTAACTGATTAACGCATCGTTGTCGTCATTTAAGCCAGCCGCAACGATTGCGGGGTACATATTTGCCCTGACACGGAGCGATCGATGGCGTTCGGGCGGCGCAGCGGCGAAGCCAGTCAGCCTTGGCGGCTATCCGCCAAGCTGCTGATCATCTCGTCCGTGGTCACCGTGATCGGCTTCTCCACGATCTGCGCCGGCGTGCTGCTCGACATGCGGCGCGGCGAGGAAGCGCTGGCCCACCAGACCCTCGAAAACCTTGCTCCGACGATCGACTCCGACATCAGCCGCAACGTCGAGCTTTACGACCTGTCGCTGCGTGCAGTCGCGAGCAGCATGGTGATGCCGGAGATCCAGGAGGTCAGCAAGCCGATCCGGCAATTGATCCTGTTCGACCATGCGGCGACCGCCAGGCATTTTGGCGCGATCCAGGTGTTCGACGCCGAAGGGCGATTGACCATCGACGCCTCGACGCTGGATCCGGCGCCGGAAAACCGCAGCGACGAGGATTATTTCAAGGTTCACCGCGACCAACCGGACACCGGCCTCTACATCAGCCGGCCGATGCTGCATCGCGGCGCCTATGCTATCGTGCTGAGCCGGCGCATCACCGGCGCGGACGGACGCTTTCTGGGCGTGGTCGCCGGTTCGATCCGCTTCAGCTATTTCCACGACCTGTTCGGCCGCCTCAGTCTCGGCCCCGCCGACACCATCACCGTTCTGCGCCGTGACGGCACGATCATCATGCGCACGCCGTTTGACCTCGACTTGATCGGCAAGAACATCGGCGACGTGCCCGGCGTAAAGCGCGCGCTGTCCGAAACCGAGCGGATGGTATACCGGAACCAGCGTCATCGATGGCAAGAAGCGGCTTTACGTCTGGCGCAACGGTACCCGCCCGCTGGTCGTCCTGGTCGGCAAACCATGGGACAACATCCTCAGCCTGTGGCGCACCGAGGCGACCCGGATCGGCGCGACCATGATGGCGCTGGTCGCGTTCGTGCTCGCGGCGACGCTGTTTCTCGCCCGCGAAATCGGCCGCCGCGCCAAAGCCGAAGACCGGCTCGAGGAGATGGCGACAACCGACGCCCTCACCGGCCTGAAGAACCGGCGCAAATTCGACAGCATGATCGATATCGAGTGGCGGCGTGCGATCCGCCAGAAAGTGCCGCTCGCGCTGTTGATGATCGATGCCGATCACTTCAAGGCCTATAACGACACATTCGGACATCAGGCCGGCGACCAGGTGCTGGTCGGGGTCGCGATCTGCATCTCGGATTCGGTGCGCCGGGCCGGCGACTGCGCCGCGCGCTACGGCGGCGAAGAATTTGCGGTGCTGTTGCCGGGGCTATCACCCACCGAAGCGCTGGCGGTCGCCGAAACGATCCGCCTGAAGGTCGAGCTATGGTCCGACGAGCCGCAGGGCACCACCGTCAGTATCGGCGTCGCGAGCCTGAGGCCTGCCGCGACGACCGATTGGTCGGAGCTCTTGAGTGCCGCCGACAAGGCGCTCTACGCCGCCAAGGCCCAGGGCCGTAACCGGTCCGCGGTGGCCAGCATTCCCAAACTGACGCTGGTGGCTTGAGGCCGGCGTTCCCGCACTTCATGCCCGCGAACTCAGGGCATCCAGTATGCCGTGCCGTTCGAGTTCGATCACTGACGTCGCGGAATACTGGATCATCCGCCTTCGCGGATGATGACGGATACGCATGCCCTGCGCTCCGACGGCCCTCACTTCTCCAGATAGTTCTTCATCTCGGCCCGCAGGCCATCGCGCAGATCGGGGCGCGCCATGCCGAACGCGATGTTGGCGCGCAGGAAGCCTGATTTCGAGCCGCAATCGTGCCGCTCGCCCGCGAACTCCACGCCATAGAAGCTTTGGGTTTTGGCAAGGCCGATCATCGCATCGGTGAGCTGGATCTCGCCGCCGGCGCCGCGGCTCCTGGGTGGCCAGGATCTTGAAGATTTCCGGCTGCAGGATATAGCGCCCGGTGATCGAAAGGTTCGACGGCGCGGTGCCCTTTGGCGGCTTCTCGACCATGCCGTCGACCTCGAACATGTTGCCGCTGGCGTGACGCTTGCCGACGCCGCAAATGCCATATTGATGCGTCAGATGTTCAGGCACTTCCTCGACCGCGATCAGGTTGGATTTGTCGCCGAGCTGGCCCGCGGCGTCGATCATCTGCTTGAGGCAGCCCGGCGTATGGAGCACCAGTTCGTCCGGCAGCACGACCGCGAACGGTTCATGGCCGACGATGTCGCGGGCGCACCACACGGCGTGGCCGAGGCCCGAGCGGCGCCTGCTGCCGCGTGAAACTCATGGCGCCGGCGTCGGGCTGGTCGCGCGCCAGGATCTCCTGCTCGGCCTTCTTGCCGCGCGCCGCAAGCGTGGCGTCGAGCTCATACATCCGGTCGAAATGATCCTCGATCACCCCCTTGTTGCGGCCGGTGACGAAGATGAAATGCTCGATGCCGGCTTCCCTCGCCTCATCCACCACATACTGGATCAGCGGTTTGTCGACGATGGTCAGCATTTCCTTCGGCATCGCCTTGGTGGCGGGCAGGACCCGGGTGCCGAGGCCGGCGACCGGAAAGACGGCTTTGCGGATTTTCATGGGCTGTTGTCGGACCTTGAGGGAACAAGCGGGGATTGGTTCGATACCATGTTGGTAGCCGGTTTATCGCCGCGAACAAAGGCGGATGTCGGGCTCCCGTTGCCGCAGGCGGAAGGCAGCCCAGCGCGGCCGGGTTCGTTAGCGAGAAATACCGTTGGCGGGCATCCTGCCCACAAAATCGCAACCTTGTTAAGCTATTGGAAACCGTGAAGAGGCCTCCTGAAAGCGGGGCTTTCCGACAATACGGGTAGGACATGACGCAACGGACGGGATTAGTGGCGCAGCTGCGAACCGGAGCGATCGTGATCGCGGCGACGCTATTGGTTTGCGGCCAGGCCGATGCGCAATCGTCGGACGGCAATGGCGTCTCGAATTTTTTCAGCAATATCTTTTCAGGGCCAAAGTCCGGCGCTTCAGGCCCGCCGGCCGCGGCCACCGGCGGCGGCAGCGGCGGACCCCAGCCCTGGAGCGGCGAGGACGGCGCCTCCGGCCATCCATTGATGACGGCGAGCGCGATCCGCGAGGCAGCGGCGAATTTCGGCAATTGCGTCGCCTCGATGTGGCCCGATGCCGCACGCCGCAACATCTCGCAGGAGAGCTTTCAGCGCTTCACGGCGGGGCTTTCGCCCGACCTGCGTCTGATGGACCTGATGGATTCGCAGCCGGAATTCACCAAATCGGTCTGGGATTATCTCGATATTCTGGTGAACGATAACCGCCTCGCCAAGGGCCGCGACATCCTGGTCAAATACAAGCCGCAGTTCGACGCGACCGAAAAAGCCTACGGCGTCGACCGCTATGTGATCGCGGCGATCTGGGGCATCGAATCCAATTACTCCACCCAGATGGGCGATCGCAGCGTGCTGCAATCGACCGCGACGCTGGCCTGCGTCGGCCGCCGGCAGGCTTATTTCAAGGATGAATTCCTCACCGCGCTGGAAATCCTGCACCATGGCGACCTGCGCCCGGAACAGATGCGCGGCTCCTGGGCCGGCGCGTTCGGCCCTACCCAGTTCATGCCGACCGCGTTCAAGCGATACGCGGTCGATGCCGATGGCGACGGCCGCCGCGACGTGGTCGACGATCCGGCCGACCTGATCGCCTCCACCGCCAACAACCTCAAGAAGGACGGCTGGCAGGCCGGCCAGGCCTGGGGCTATGAGGTCGTGGTGCCCGCCGGTTTCAATTACATGCTGGCGGACCGGGCGAAGGTCATGACGCTCGCGCAATGGGAACATCTCGGCCTCAAACACGCCGACGGCAAATCGTTCCCGCATCCGGCCGACAAGGCCTATTTGCTCGCACCGGCGGGCGCCGAGGGCCCCGGTTTCCTGATGCTGCAGAATTTCCGGGTGATCATGAAATACAACCCGGCCGAAGCCTACGCGCTGGCGATCGGCCACTTCGCCGACCGCCTGTGGGGCGGCGCGCCGTTCGTCCAACCCTGGCCACGACAGGAACGGGAACTGTCAAAGGCCGAGCGGCTTGAATTGCAGCAACTTTTGGCCCAGCGCGGCTTCTATCGCGGCACTCCGGACGGCCAGTTCGGGGGCGATACCCGCAATGCCCTGCGCGGTTTCCAGGCCTCGATCGGGGCGCCGGCGGACGGATTTGCCTCCTCCGACGTGCTGGAAAAGCTCCGGAGGCACTAGCGGCCCGAGCACTAACGGCCCGGGGGAACTGAACATCAGGTTCCGGGCCTTCGTTAACCGGGTTCCGAACTCCCGGTAACCCTGGATCCAACATTTGCGCCGCACCCTTGACGACGGCAGCCGATGCCCGCTTATGGCAGCAGAATTTGCCCGCTTGCGGCCGGATTCCGCTAGTATGGTGGTTGCCGGATTTTAAATTCTGACCGATACCCAACGCTTGCGATAACATGGCCCAACCAAAATCTTTCTTCCGGGTTTTCACCGAAAGCGGCCCGCTGATCGCGGTGGCCACTGCGGTTGCGCTACTGCTCGGGATCGCGGGGCCAGCGTTGGGACAGGGTTTTTTCAATTTCGGCGGACCGCCGCAGCGGCAACAGCCGCAGCAGCGCGGCGGGGGATTTGGCGGCGGTCCTGGCGGCTGGTTCGGCGGCGACCTGTTCGCGCCGTTTCAGCAGCAACAAGCACCAAGGCAGCAGCGGGTCATTCGCGAGGATTTTTCCAGGGCGCCGCCGCCGGAGAAGCATGATCCCGCAGCGACGCCTCCTGAGCGCAATATCCTGGTGCTCGGCGACGGCATGGCCGACTGGCTCGGCTATGGCCTCGAGGAGACCTATGCCGATCAGCCGGATATGGGCGTGATCCGTCGGCAAAAGACGGTTTCCGGCCTGATCCGTTATCAGCCCAAAGGCGATCCAGCCGACTGGGCGGCTGCCGCCAAGACCATCCTCGCCGCCGAGAAACCGGAAGCCATCGTCGTGATGCTCGGGCTCAACGACCGCGTCGCCATCCGCGAGCCGGCCGCCGAAAAATCCGACGGCAAGTCTTCCGACACCAAGTCTTCCGACACCAAGGCTTCCGATGCCAAATCGTCGGACAAAAAGGCCGACAAGAAGGATGCCAAAGCCAAACCGGACGGCAAGCCCGCCGACGGAACTGCGGGCCCCAGCGCAAAACCCGACGACAAGGCGGTCGATAGCGAGCTGCCGCCGGAGGATGCCGCCGACAACGGCGACGCGCCGCCGGCGATTACGCCGGGGAAGAGCACGCGCTCGCCGAACGGCCTCTATGAATTTCGCGAGGAGCGCTGGGTCGAACTCTACACCCGGAAGATCGAGGAAATGATCGGCATCCTGAAATCCAAGGGCGTGCCCGTGGTGTGGGTCGGACTTCCCGCGGTGCGCGGCCCCAAGGCGACGTCGGACATGCTGTTCCTTGATGCGCTCTATCGCGATGCCGCTGCCAAGGCCGGCATCACCTATGTCGATGTCTGGGACGGCTTTGTCGACGAAGGCGGCCGCTATCTGGATCAGGGCCCGGATTTCGAAGGTCAGAAGCGGCGCCTGCGCTCCTATGACGGCGTCTATTTCACCCAGGCCGGCGCCCGCAAGCTGGCGCATTATGTCGAGCGCGAGATCACACGGCTGCTGGCGGGGCGCTCGGCACCGATCACGCTGCCGACGGAGCCCGCGACCCCGGACGCCAATGCGCAGCCCGGACAACCGGCGCCGCGTCCGCTCGCCGGGCCGATCCTGCCGCTGGTGGCCTCTTCCGTCGGCACCGATCAATTGCTCGGCGGTCCGGGATCGCGACCGGCCGCGGTCGACGCGTTGGCGGCGCGGACACTGGTCAAGGGCGAGCCGCTGGCGCCGCCCGCCGGCCGCGCCGACGATTTCTCCTGGCCGCGCCGCGAGATCGGACGCGAGCAGGCCAAGGGCGATACGCCGGTCGCCTCTGCGACGCCCGACGGAACGATCGCGACGGCTCAACCAGCCGTCATTGCGCCGCCGAAGCCGAAGAAGGTATTCAGGCCTGTGCCGTCAGCACCGGCGCCAGCGCTGACGGATTTCTTCGGAAATCCGCTACGGCCGCCTTTCCCCACTCAAGCCCAGCCGGCGCGACCGCAAGGCCCGCGCGTACCGCGCCCGCCGGCGAACGTCGGACGCTCGGCAGAGGTGCCGGGATTCTTCACGCGATGATGTCCTGCTGAAGTTCGGTATTCCGGGGCGCGCGCAAGCGAGAACCTCGAATCTCTGTCATCCATAACTTCTGGATTCCGGCTCTGCGCAAACATGCGCATCCCCCGCAGCGCAATTGCGCAGCGGGGGGAGACGGCGGCGATGTCTAGTTGTAATAGCGCCAGCGTGGCGGCGGGCGGCGTGGCGAGCGCGTCATCAAGAGCGCCAGCGCAAAACCGATACCACCGGCGATCAACAGCGAGCCGAGCGGATTGTCCTGCACTTTCTGCGCGATGGCTTCCGAGCCGCCCCGCATTGTCTCGCCGCTGTTTTCGTAGGCATCCCTGGCATAACTCGTCGCGGCATCGCTGGCGTTGCGCGCGGCATCCTTGGCCTGACCGTAGAGATTCTGCACGGTGCCGGCCGCCTCGCGCGCCCGGCCGCTGGCCTCGGTCTTCGCGTCGCCGGTCGCATCGCCAACCGCGCCCTCGACCTTTCCGGCAAAGTCTTTCGCCGAGCCGACAATTCGATCCTTATCCATCGCGGTCACTCCTTGTTGTGCAAGGATGTAACCGATGAAGAGGGCTCCGGTTCCTGCGGCTACAATATTAGACCGCCATCGACCACAAGGGTCTGGCCGAGAATGTAGGACGCCAACGGTGAGGCCAGGAACAATGCCGCACCGGCCATGTCCTCAGCTGTCCCCAACCGCTTCAACGGTATCCGCTCGATCGCACCTTCGAGCCGCTTCGGATTTGCGGTCGTCACTTTCGTCATCTTGGTGTCGACCAGACCGGGCGCGATGCCGTTGACGCGAATGCCGTCTTCGGCCCACGCCTGCCCAAGCGTGCGGGTCAATCCGACCGCGCCGGTCTTGGAGGCGTTGTAGGCCGGATTGCCCTTGGTGGAATGATAAGCGGCGGTCGAACTGACGATGATCAACGAGCCTTTGGCCGCACGCAGCATCGGATGGAATTTGGTCGCGCAGGCCATCAAGCTCATCAGATTGACTTCGAGCACTTTGCGGAAGCCGTCCATTTCGAATTCGCCGCGCCGGTAGATCACCGTGCCTTGCGCCAGCACCAGCACATCGAGCCGTTCGAAGGGCGCCTGAAACCTTTCGATCGCCGGGGGATCGCTGACGTCAAGCTGAGCGTAATCGAGACCCTCGAGATGCGATCCTTCGGCGTGCGAATAATCGGCGGCGCTGGCGCGGGTGCCGCAGACATCAACGCGCGCGCCCTTGGCCCGGAACGCTTGTGCGATGCCGTTGCCGATACCGCTGGAGCCGCCAATCACGAGCACCCGCCTGCCGCTGAAATCCAGTTCGTTCATCGCCATACCATCCTTGTCTACATCAGGTTTTCTCGCATCAAGTTTGACCTCTCTGCCGATCGGTGCAAGCCTGATCCGGCAAGCCTTGTCGATCAAGCCCTGTCAATCAAGCGTTGCCGGTCTTGCAGCGCATCATTTGCAAAGAGCCACCTGATGTCGGATTTCAAACAGCTTAGCCGGTCGGTGAAGGGACTGACCGTTCTCGTCACCGGCGCCGCCAGCGGCATGGGCCGTGCCACCGCGCTTGTGTTCGGCGCGGAGGGCGCCAATGTCGCGGTCACGGATCTCACGAATGAGGGCACGCAAACGGTCGCAAAGCAGATTGCGGCGAGCGGCGGAACGGCAAAGGCCTGGACGCTTGATGTCGCCGATCGCGACGCCACCACCACCGTCGTCAATGACGTCGCGGCGCATTTCGGCGGGCTCGATATCGTGATCAATAATGCCGGCATATCCGTGCGCGTCGCAATCGACGATGACGGCTATGACGAGGCGTGGACCAAGGGCCTGACCGTGATGCTGACCGCCCATCAGCGCATCATCCGCGCGGCACTGCCCTACCTGCGCCGATCGGAATCGCCGCGCATCGTCAACATCGCTTCCACCGAGGCGCTCGGCGCTACCGCATTGCACAGCCCCTATTCCGCGGCCAAGGCCGGCGTCACCGGCCTGACGCGTTCGCTCGCGGTGGAACTGGGTCGCGACGGCATCACCGTCAATTGCATCTGCCCGGGCCCGATCAGGACCGCGATAACGGATCGGATTTCCGAGGAACACAAGACGATTTACGCCAAGCGACGCACCGCGCTCGGCCGTTACGGCGATCCCGAGGAAGTCGCGCACATGACGCTGAGCCTGTGCCTGCCCGCCGCATCGTTCCTGACCGGCGCCGTGATCCCGGTCGACGGCGGGTTGATGGCGCGGAATGCGTGAGAGCGACGCTTGACCGGCATGCCCGTGCGGCGCTGCCGCATGCGCGCGGAAACGTTGACATCGCACCATCGGGGAGTAGTTTTTTTCACAAACGGCGCGGAAAAACCGCCCGCCTCGATCAGGAGAAACGCCATGGCCCTTTCGATCCGAAAGCTTCACCCGCACTTTTTCGGCGAGGTTTCCGGTGTCGATCTGCGCCAGCCGCTGACGCCGCAAGAGGCCGCCGAAATCGAAGCCGGCATGGACCAATACGCCGTGCTGCTGTTCGGCGATCAGGACATCACCGATGACCAGCAACTGACGTTCGCGCGCAATTTCGGCGAGCGCGAGAACGCGCGCGGCGGCACCGTGACGAAGAAAGAGGATTACCGGCTGACGTCAGGGCTGAACGACGTCTCCAACCTCGGCAAGGACGGCAAGCCGCTGCCGAAAGATCACCGCACCCATCTGTTCAATCTCGGCAATTGTCTCTGGCACTCCGACAGTTCGTTCCGGCCGATCCCGGCCAAGTTCTCGCTGCTGTCGGCGCGGGTGGTCAACCCCAAGGGCGGCAACACTGAATTCGCCGACATGCGCGCAGCCTATGATGCGCTCGACGGCGACACTAAGGCCGAGATCGAAGATATGATCTGCGAGCACTCGCTGATGTATTCGCGGGGATCGCTGGGCTTCCTCGATTACACCGAGGAAGAAAAGCAGATGTTCAAGCCGGTGCTGCAGCGCCTGGTGCGCACCCACCCGGTGCATGGCCGCAAGTCGCTGTATCTTTCGTCGCATGCCGGCGGCATTGTCGGCATGCCGTTGCCGGAGGCGCGGGTGCTGCTGCGCGATCTCACCGAGCACGCGACCCAGCGGGAGTTCGTCCACGTCCACAAGTGGACGGTGCATGATCTCGTGATGTGGGACAACCGCCAGACCATGCACCGCGTCCGCCGCTACGACCAGTCGCAGCCACGCGACATGCGCCGGGCGACCGTGGCGGGCACGGTGCCGACGGTGGCGCAGCAGGCGGCGGAGTAATGGACATCAGTCTATCGTCGTCCCGGCCTCCGCGCCGGGACACATACGCCGTGTCCCTTCGTTTTAAGATACGCCGTTGGACAAGCCGCACATGAACATCGACGGCGGTTGTTATGGGTCCCGGCGCGGAGGCCGGGACGACGCTGAAATGGCGTCACCTGTCAGCGCAAACTTCGCTACGCATGCCCCGCATCGGTGGACAGCATGCCCGGATTGATCCCGATCTTGGCGAGCGCGCGCAAATATTTCTCCTCGACATCGCCGCCAAAGATCAGGTCCTGATCGGCATCGCAATGCAGCCAGCCATTGTGCTGGATTTCGGTTTCAAGCTGTCCCGCCGCCCAGCCGGCATAACCCAACGCCAGGATCGCATGCTTGGGGCCGGCGCCTTTGGCGATGGCCTTGAGGATGTCGACGGTCGCGGTCAGGCAAATGCCGTCGTCGATCCGCAGCGTCGCGTCCTCGATGAAGAAATCGCTGGAATGCAGTACGAAGCCGCGGCCGGTCTCGACCGGACCGCCTTTCAACACCTTCATGGATTCGGCGTTTTCCGGCAGCTTGATCTGGTCGGACTTCTTGATGATGTCGAGTTGCACCAGCAAGCCGGGAAAATCGATACTGCCCGCCGGGCGATTGACGATGATGCCCATCGCCCCCTCGGACGAGTGTGCGCAAAGATAAATCACCGAACGTTCGAAGCGCGGATCGTCCATCACGGGCATGGCAATCAAGAGCTGCCCGTCGAGATAGCCGCGACTTGCCGCATCGTCACCGCCAAGGCCGGCTCGGCGGCGAATGGTCCTTGGTCTTTTGCCTTCAGGGTCCATGTGCGACGGACTCTCTCGTTCGCTGACATCCTGATATCGGGTGCGCGTTCTGTCAATCAATCTCGAAACCGCCCTTAGGCACACATCACAAGCAATTCAATGGTTTGCAGTCTCGCTTGGCTGTAAACAACGTCGCATGATCATCACAGTTCCCCCGCGCGCCGCGCTTGGCTTCGCCGCCACCCTGATTATGTCATCCCTGTGCGCCGAGGCGCGGGCCCAGGATGCGTCGCCGTGGCAACGGGATAGGCATTCCGCGGTGCGGTTGCTCGCGGGTTCGCGCAGCGGCGCGGTGCTGCTCGGCGGCATTGCCATTCAACTGCAGCCGGGATGGAAAACCTATTGGCGGACGCCCGGCGATTCCGGTGTGCCGCCGCGTTTCGACTTCTCCAAATCGGAAAACGTCGAAGCCGTGACCATTCTATGGCCGGCGCCGACCAAGTTCGACGACGGTGCGGGCGGCCATTCGCTGGGCTATCACAACCAGGTCGTGCTGCCGCTGCGCATCGTCGCGAAGAATGCCGACAAGCCGGTGACGCTTCGCGCCGCCGTCAATTATGCGGTCTGCGAGAAACTCTGCATTCCCGTGGAGGCCGATGCGGAGCTGCCTTTCACCAGCGTGGCGAGCACCGAGGACAGCGCGCTGTTCGCAGCACTCGACACCGTGCCCAAACCCGCCACTATCGGCGATCCCAATCCGCTGACCATCCGAGACGTCGAGCGCGAAGGCAAATCGACCGTGCTGGTCGACGTGGCCGCCCCGCTCGGAACCGGGGAAATCAACCTGTTCGTCGAAGGACCGACGCCGGACTGGTCGCTGCCGGTGCCAAAGCTGCTGGAGCATGGCCCGCCCGGGGTGAAGCGGTTTTCCTTCGAACTCGACGGCGTGCCTCCGGGCACCAACCCCGAAGGCGCCGCGCTCAAACTGACGCTGGTCGGCGGTGAGCACTCCTACGAGTTCAATACCAATTTGAATTGATGTCGTCGTCCCGGCGCACGCCGGGACCCATACGCCGTGTCGTCGCGTTTAAGGATGCCGTTGGATGTCCTGCGCCCAACCGGCGGTGTCAGGGGTTATCCCGGCCTACGCCGGGACGACGTATTAGCGTCCCCCGCATCCAACCGAATCTTAACGAATCGTTGATAGATCGGAGCATCGCCGCCTTGCCGCGCTTCCGAGGATGATTTTCTGTGGCCGTGATGGACACCCAATCCGCAAACGCTTCGCCAATCAGCGTCCTGGCGCGATTGAGAGCAATGGCGGATGGCGCCCTTGGCGGCTCGAGCGAAGCATCGGTAACCAAGCGGCTCGCCGGCACCGTCTTCATCATCCGTGTCTTCAGTGCCGGCCTCGCTTACCTCTCGCAGGTCCTGCTGGCGCGCTGGATGGGCGGCTCGGATTACGGCATCTACGTCTATGTCTGGACCTGGGTGCTGCTGCTCGGCAGCATGATGGATTTCGGCATCTCGGCGTCGGCGCAAAAGATCATTCCGGAATACCGCACCCGTGGCGAACAGGCGTTGCTGCGCGGTTTCCTTTCCGGCAGCCGCTGGATGACGTTGTCGGTGTCCGCGGCCGTCTCGCTGCTGCTCGCAGGTTTGGTCAAGCTGTTATCGCCCTGGCTCGGCTCGAGCGAAATCGTGCCTCTCTATATCGGCTGTGCGACGTTGCCGGCCTTCGTGGTCGCCAACACCCAGGACGGCATCGCGCGCTCGCATGACTGGATGCGGCTCGGATTGATGCCGCAATTCGTCGTCCGCCAGGCGCTGATCATCGGGCTAACCGCCGGCGCTTTCGCGCTCGGCCTTCACCTCGGCGCCACCGTCGCGATGCTGGCCAGCGCCGGCGCGGTATGGATCGCGATGATCGGGCAGATGATCGTGCTGAACCAAAGGCTCGCCGGCCACATCGAACCCGGGCCCAAGGCCTATGATTTCCGGGGCTGGCTTGCGATCTCGCTGCCGATCCTGCTGGTCGAAAGTTTTTATCTGCTGCTGTCCTACACGGACGTGCTGGTATTGCAGCAATTCCGTTCCTCGGAAGAAGTCGGCGTCTACTTCGCGGTGGTGAAGACACTGGCGCTGGTATCGTTCATCCACTATGCGATGTCGGCGACCACGGCGCACCGTTTCGCCGAGTATCATGCGCTCGGCGACAAGCAACGCTTGTCGGCCTATGTCGCGCACGCGATCAAATGGACGTTCTGGCCCTCGCTGGCAGCGACCGTGCTGCTGCTCGCATTGGGCAAGCCGCTGTTGTGGCTGTTCGGCTCGCAATTCGTCGGCGGATACGACATCATGTTCATCGCCGCGATCGGACTTGTGGTGCGCTCGGCCATCGGTCCGGTGGAGCGGCTGCTCAACATGCTGGGACACCAGCACATCTGCGCGCTGGCCTATGCCCTGGCCTTTGTCATGAACGTGGTGCTCTGCATAGCACTGGTGCCGCGGTTCGGCGGTCATGGTGCGGCGGCCGCGACCTCGATCTCGCTGGTGTTCGAAACAGTGCTGCTGTTCTGGATCGTGCGGCAGCGGCTCGGGCTTCATGTGCTGGCGTTCGGGCGCCGCCGCTAAGGGCTCGTTAAGAAATAACTGAGTCATTTTTATCACGCTCTGCAAGAATTATGGCTTGGGGATTCCCTGAAGAGAATCGGGCGCGCTAAATTCGTGGCGTGATAAACGCTTCTGTCATCAAAGCTCTTCGAAAACATTGGAAGGCGATGGCTCCGTTGCTTGATGAGCGGAGCCGGCGACGCTGGGCGGCGTCGGAAGCACATATGATTGGACACGGTGGCGTGAGCGCGGTCGCCAAGGCGACAGGTCTGGCTCGACGGACAATATATCGAGGGCTCGGTGATCTGGAAGATCGCGCTCCATTTGGGGATGAGCGGATACGCCGGCAGGGTGGCGGGCGTAAATCGAAGATAGCCGAGGACCCGACCCTCCTTGCCGACCTTAAGTCGCTGCTTGAACCGGCGACTCGAGGTGATCCGATGCGGCGGCAATTGTGGACGTCGCTGAGCCTGCGGAAGCTATGCGCGGAGCTGAACCGCAAGGGGCACGACATCAGCTATCCCGTCGTTAGGGACTGCCTGCACAAGCTACACTATAGCCTACAGGCCAACCGGAAATCCAACGAAGGAAGCGAGCATATGGACCGGAATGCTCAGTTTGAATACATCAGCAAAAAGGCTGGGAGCTTCCTGGCGGACCACCAGCCGGTCATCTCGGTCGATACGAAAAAGAAGGAATTGGTAGGCAATTTCAAGAATGCGGGCCGCGAATGGAGACCAAAAGGCAAACCCCAAGAGGTCAATGTACATGACTTCATTGATCCCAAGCTGAAGCGCGCGGTGCCGTACGGCGTTTATGACATCAACAACAACATCGGCTGGGTCAGCGTCGGAACGGATCACGACACCGCTGCTTTTGCGGTCAACGCCATCCGCCGCTGGTGGAAGACCATGGGGAAGAAACGTTATCCGAAACCCAAGGGCCTGTTGGTGACCGCTGACGGCGGTGGATCGAACGGCTATCGCGTCCGTCTGTGGAAAATCGAACTACAGAAACTGGCCGACGAACTCAAGTTCCCGGTCACGGTGTGCCACCTGCCGCCAGGAACCAGTAAATGGAATAAAATCGAGCACCGGCTTTTCTCTTTCATCAGCATCAACTGGCGCGGCAAACCATTGCGGAATTTTCGCACCATCGTCGAACTCATCGCCGCTACCACTACCGAGACGGGTCTGACTGTGCGTGCTGAACTCGACGAAAAGAAATACCCTAAGGGCGTCAAAATATCCGATGCACAACTCGCCGCCGTCAACATTTTTCCTCATGACTTTCACGGTGAATGGAACTACACCATCGCACCGAAAAACAAACCATCAAAAAAGTGACTAAGTTAATTCTTAACATGTCCTAAGACTCCCTCATCCGCGCTGTGATCCCATGGTTCGAGACTTCGCAAGCGCGCCTCCTCACATGAGGCAGCAACCGTCTGCCGCGGTGCAACGGCGGTTCCGCGAAGCTGCCTCTTCCCGTTGCTTTGCAACGGAATTACCATCCCCCAGACCGCGCTGGTGCGCGAGGGCGACGGCATCAAAAGCGTGCCGGCTAATTTGGCATCTTACCACGTCGGCCCCGACGGCAAGCTCGTCTTCGCGCATATACGAGGTCGACACCGGCGATGCGATGCAGCTCTGGAGCGGCATGGTGGTGCTGGGGTAGCGGCAGCGGCGACCGTATTGATCGTGTTCGAGGCCGCGTTGATGTTCGTCATGCCCGGGCTTGTCCCGGGTATCCACGTCTTTGCTGAATTCAAAGAAGCAAGACGTAGATGGCCGGGACGAAGCCCGGCCATGACGAAATACACGCTACGTTTGGATGGAGTCTACTTACTCCGCAGTCCAGCCGCCGTCGATCGAAAGGTTGGCGCCGGTGATTTGCGCCGCGTCGTCGCCGCACAGGAACAGCGCCAATGCTGCGACCTGCTCGGAGGTGACGAATTCCTTGGTCGGCTGCGCATCCAGCAGCACGTCCTTGATGACCTGCTCCTTGGTCATGTTGCGCGCCTTCATGGTCTCCGGGATCTGGTGCTCGACCAGCGGCGTCCAGACATAACCGGGGCTGATGCAGTTGACGGTGATCTTGAAGGTCGCGAGCTCAAGTGCTGCGGTCTTGGTCAGGCCGGCGATGCCGTGCTTGGCCGAAACATAGGCCGACTTGAACGGCGAGGCCACCAGCGAATGCGCCGAGGCGGTGTTGATGATGCGGCCCCAGCCGCGCTTCTTCATGCCGGGGATCGCGGCATGCATGGCGTGAAACGCCGACGACAGGTTGATCGCGATGATGGCATCCCACTTCTCGATCGGGAAGTCCTCGATCGGCGAAACGAACTGGATGCCGGCATTGTTGACGAGGATGTCGACCGAACCGAAGGTCTTTTCGCCAAGGGCCACCATTTCGGCGATCTCGGCGGGCTTGGTCATGTCGGCCGGCGAATGCACCGCCTTGACCTTGAAGTCGGTCTCGATCGCGGAGCGTTCCTTCTCGATGTCGGCGGGCGCCCCCATGCCGTTGATGACGACGTTGGCGCCAGCGCTTGCGAAGGCCCGGGCATACGCCAAACCGATGCCGCTGGTCGAACCGGTCACCACCGCCGTCTTGCCTGTCAAAGTACCCATTTCTTCACTCCTGTTTTCCGCGTTTTTTGCCATCTTGGGTGTCGGTGCCTCCCCCCGTAAGGTCGTAAGTCACCATGGTCTCACCGGATTGCGGCCGTTCTAGCCAATCTTCATGACGCATTGACAAATGCACGTCGCGGACCCCCGCGCCCCAATGCTCGACCATTCCGACATGGGAAAAATCGTAGTCCTTGGAAGACGATTCGTAGTTCTTGCTGCGGTAGATCAGGTGCACCACCGTGACGGTATTTTCCTTGGCGACTGCGCTCAAATACGCCGCCGCCGGATCGTTTTTCAGATCCTCGGGCAATCTGCTGATCAGGTCGCGCACCGCCTTGCGGGCGTCGTGAATTTGTTTGTTCTTGTCGGTATTCATCCGGGTGCGGCTGGAAAAGCGGATATCCTTTTCACGCTCGGATGCCTCGAGCAGCGAGGTCGGCAACAGGCCGCGTGCGCTGAACAGGTCGACCTGGAAGATCAGCAGGTCCTTTTTGACCTCTTCATCCAGCACATAATCGAGCGGCGTGTTGGAGGCGATGCCGCCGTCCCAATAATGCTCGCCCTCGATTTCGATCGACGGAAAGCCCGGCGGCAGCGCGCCGGAAGCCATGATGTGTTCCGGGCCGATTTTCTTGCCGAGCTTCTTGAACTCGAAATTATCGAAATACCTGAAATTGCCTGACGTCACGCCCACCGCGCCGACGCTCATGCGGGTCTTGAGATCATTGATCCGGTCGAAATCGACCAGGTGCTCCAGCGTCTTTTTAAGCGGCGCAGTGTCGTAATAGCTCAGCGATTGCGGGCTGCCCGGCGGCCAGAGCGGCGCCGGCGGAATGCGCGGGCTGAAGAAGCCGGGGACGCCGAAAGTAGCGATCAAGGCCGCGCTGGCCTCATTGAACATAGTGCGCGCGCGATCGTTTTTGACGATCGGATTCCAGGGCACTGGCGAGGACACCATCTCCCAGAATTCCTTGAGGCGCGCGACGCGCTTTTGCGGATCGTTGCCGGCAATGATCGCCGCGTTGATGGCGCCGATCGAGATGCCGGCAACCCATTCAGGCTCGAAATCATGGCCGCACAGCGCCTGGTAAGCGCCGGCCTGATACGAGCCGAGCGCACCGCCGCCTTGCAGAACAAGCACGGGCATCGCCTTGGCGGGCGTCGTGGCCGGGGTTGGGTCGGAATTGTCCGTCATGCCACCCGATTAGATAATGGAAAACAATGTACCGTGGCGACAGTTCGCGGTGGCGTCAATCGGTGAAGCGACCAATCGCACTCAAGCCCGGGTCACCGCGCGTCGGTTGATGCAAGAATGAGCGTCCAGAACACCTTGTATTTGGTATTTGCAGCATAACTGGCCGCGATGCCCATTTTTGTGACACCATTTTTGAGCATATTTTCCCGGTGTGGGGGCGAGTCCCGCCAGCCCGAAAAGGCTTCAGCCAGGGTGTGGTAGCCGGCCGACACATTTTCGACCGCCGTTGTCGCGGGATATCCGCCCTCATTGAGGCGCTTGGCCAGCGGCGCCTTGACGTCGTGGTCGAGCTTGTTTTTGGCGGCCATCGCCTGCGACTGCGATTCGGCGAGCCGCATCAGATCCGGGTCCACCGCCACGGCGCCGAGGCCATTATTTTGCCGGTATTGCGAAATCATCGAGGCCGCGGCCTGCGGATCGAGCCGCGCGCCTTGATCGGCGATGTTGACGTACATGGCCGGCTGCTCGGTGACGGTGTTATCCGCGGCGCAGCCGCCCAACGCCAACAATCCGAATATGGCGATGATCGCCCGCGTCATGGAATTCCCCCAAACAGGCCGCAGTTGTTGCATACCAACCGTGGCTGAATGGTGAACGCGAGTGACTTTTCGACGATCGTTCCAGGTCCTCGCGTCGGCGCGAACAGGAACATCGAGGATGATGCACCGTCTGCACGACCACAGCATCCCCGGAACGCCGTGGATCGCTTAGGATGCCTTCACTGTATGGATGCCGCATTCTGTCTTGGCGCGACCGCGCCAGCGTCCGGCACGCGCGTCTTCATCGGGTGAAGTGCGGCTGCTGCATGGCATACACCCAACCGAGAGATAACCCGATGCGACAAGTGGATGCGGCGGCAGGCCGGCCGACGCATAGATATCGGCGATCTCTTGCGGCGAGACATTGGCGAACGGATTGAACTTCAGCCTGATGCCATCGGCTTCGACTACGGCAATCGTCGCGCGGGCACCGCCCTGAAAACGCTTGCGGCCATTGATCCAGCCGCTCAACGGCGCCAACGCCCTCGCCAAGGGTTCGACCTTGCGGATCCGGCAACAGGCGTCGGGATCGGAAAACCATAACTCCCGATCGGGATCCTCGCGCGACAAGTCCTGTTCGAGCGGCTTGATCGAACGCACATCGCGCAAATCAAGTTTCGCGATTAGCGTGTCGCGATAGGCCAGCGTTTCCTCGAACAGCCATCCGGTATCGAGAAAGATCACCGGAATGGCCGGATCGACATCGGCCATCACCTTGAGCAATGCCGCCGATTCAGTGCCGAACGACGAGACCACTGCGAGACGTTCGCGACCGACCGCCTGCAAGGCCGCCGCAATGATCTCGGCGGGCGATGCATCACGCAACGCGCGGTCGAGCTCGTCAGCCGACGGCAAATCCGGTGGCGTCCGTTCCGCCGACAAGCGATGCGCAACCGTGCTCACTGGCTGGCGCTCTCGGAATGGCGCAACTGCATCCGTCGATTGAGCGCGGTAACGCGGCCGTCGCCGGTGGGCTGATAGAACACCGAGTAGCGCTTCACCGTCTCGGCGAAGGCGTCCGCGTCGGCGTCCTTTTTCACCTCGAAGGCGTCGAAGCCGGCGCGCAGCATGAACACGAACTGATCACGCAGCACCTGGCCGGTGGCACGCAGTTCACCTTTGAAGCCATAGCGTTCGCGCAGCAGCCGCGCCTGGCTATAGGCGCGGCCGTCGCGGAACGACGGAAACACCAGTGCGACCATTGCGAGCCGATCGAGATACGGCACGAGATCATCGAGATCGCGGTTGTTCGGCCAGATCACCCCGATTTTGCCGGCGCGCCGCGACAGCGTTTCGGCATTTTCGAGAAACCGCACCGCCGGGATCAGGATCGCGCCATCCTCGAGCATTTCGGCGCCATCGGCCACGTGGAGGAAGATATCGGTGGCAATTCTGCCCTGCTTAACGAGTGGCATAGACGCGCTCCCTGAATGGTTCGACGCCGAGGCGCTTCACCGTATCGACGAAGAGTTCTTCGGGACGGTCGCGCAGCGCCAGATAGGCCTCGACAATGTCTTCGATCACGTCGGCGACTTCGGCGTAAGGCACCGCGGGCCCGATCAAGGTGCCGACCTCGGCGTTCTCGTCGGCGCGACCGCCAATCGTGATCTGATAAAATTCCTCGCCATTCTTCTCGACGCCGAGAATACCGATATGCCCGACGTGATGATGACCGCAGGCATTGATGCAGCCGGAGATATTGATGTGCAGCCGGCCGATCAGACTGGCGGTGTCGTGGTTGGAAAACCGCCGCGTCAGCTCCTGCGCGATCGGGATCGAGCGCGCGTTCGCCAGCGAGCAGTAATCCAGCCCCGGACAGGCGATGATGTCGGTGACCAGATTGACGTTCGGGGTCGCAACGCCGATCTTGTCGAGCGCCTTCCACAGCGCCGGCAGATCGCGTTTGGCGACGTGCGGCAACGCCAGATTCTGCTCGTGGCCGACCCGGATTTCGCCGAATGAATATTTATCGGCGAGATCGGCGATCGCATCCATCTGATCGGCGGTAGCGTCGCCGGGCGGGCCACCGACCGGCTTCAGCGACAGCGTCACGATCGAATAACCTTGCACCTTGTGCGGAGCGACCGAATTCTTGCGCCAGCGCTCGAACAATGGGTCGTGTGCCGCCTGCTTCAGCTCGTCCGGCATATGCGGCAGCTTTTCGTAGGCAGGATATGAGAAACGCGAACGGACTTCCTCGATGACTGCGTGATCCAGCGTCAATGCGCTGTCGCCCATCAACTTCCACTCCTCGTCGACTTCCCTGGCGAATTTCTCGATGCCGAGTTCGTGCACCAGGATTTTAATGCGCGCCTTGTAGATGTTGTCGCGGCGGCCATACTGGTTGTAGACGCGCAGGATCGCCTCGACATAGCTCAGCAGATCGCGGCCACGGACGAACGGTTTTATCGTTTTGCCAATAAACGGCGTACGCCCGAGGCCACCGCCGACCAGGACCTCGAAGCCGGTCTCGCCGTCGGCGTTCTTGAGCAGTCGCAGGCCGATATCGTGGACCTTGATCGCGGCACGGTCATGCTCGGATGCGGTGATCGCGAATTTGAACTTGCGCGGCAGGAACGAGAATTCCGGATGCAGCGTGGTGTACTGTCTGAGCAATTCCGACCAGATGCGGGGGTCCTCGATCTCGCCCGGCGCGACGCCGGCCCACTGGTCCGACGTGACGTTGCGGGTGTTGTTACCCGAGGTCTGCATGGCGTGGATGCCGACATCGGCCAAATCGGCCAGTGCGTCCGGCAGGTCGGAGAGCTTGATCCAGTTATACTGGATGTTCTGCCGCGTGGTGAAATGTCCGTAGCCGCGGTCGTAGCGACGCGCGACATGCGCCAGCCGCCGCAATTGCTTCGACGACAGCGTGCCGTACGGGATCGCTACCCGGAACATATAGGCATGCAGTTGCAGGTAGACGCCGTTCTGCAGCCGCAGCATCTTGAATTCGTCCTCGGTGAGTTCGCCGGAGAGGCGCCGCTTCACCTGGTCGCGAAATTCCGAAACACGCTCGTTGATCAGCGTGCGATCGAGTTCATCATATGCGTACATGATTGAGTGCCTTATGCCGGAACCGGAAGCTCGATGGTGAGGCCTGCCGACCGGATCTGTTCACGTAAATTACCGGGCGCGATCTTGCCCGAATCCTTGATTTCGACCGGCGCGATATAGGCGCCGATCGCACCGACATCGTCGGCTACGGATTCGGCGAGCAGCACCCGCGCTTCATCGGCGGTGCGAACGATCGCCGCGTCGGACAGATCGGTCGACCAGCCCTTGGCGGCCGTGCGGTAGATCACGACCCCATCCCAGGTGCGGTTGGCGGTCACCATGGAGGGCCCGGTGATTTTGATTTTCTGTTGCAGCGGAGAGGTCATTCGGCAGCTTCCAATAGTTTCGAGATCGTCTGGGTAAAATTCTGATCGCGCCATGGCGCGGAATGCGCAACCACGTCGCCGATCACGAGAATTGCAGGACCGTGATCGATCCGTGCGACCAGATCAGGCAATTCAGCGAGGATTCCGACCTCGGCTTGCGCATCCGGCAGCGTCACCCGCGCGAACACGCCGACCGGCGTTTGCGGCGAGCGTCCCGCGGCCAGCAGGCCGGCGCGAACCGTGGCCGCGGCGGTCATTCCCATGTAGACCA
This sequence comes from uncultured Alphaproteobacteria bacterium, assembly GCA_963755895.1. GTDB lineage: Bacteria > Pseudomonadota > Alphaproteobacteria > Rhizobiales > Xanthobacteraceae > Bradyrhizobium. The sequence goes on along the minus strand of CAVWMD010000006.1, from coordinate 244,104 downwards.
CCACGGTCATCTTCTCGTCGGTCAGCACCGACCAGTCGACCGCCTCGGCGTCGCCAGCCTTGTGCGCAGTGAGGAAAGTGATGCGCAGCGCCTCATTGCGCAAGGTCAGCGGCACCTCGAATTGCGCCGCGGCGCCAAGGGCCGCGGTAATTCCCGGCACCACCGAATAGGCGATTCCGGCCTGGCGCAATGCCCCGACTTCCTCGCCGCCGCGGCCGAACACGAAGGCGTCACCGCCCTTCAACCGCACCGCGCGCTGGCCTGATTTTGCCGCCTCGATCAACAATTTGTTAATCGCATCCTGACCAATGCCGGGCTTTCCTACGCGGCGGCCGACGGGAATGCGCGAGGCATCGCGGCGCGCGCGATCGAGAATCTCGGGCGAGACCAATTCATCGTAAAACACCACATCGGCATCTTGCAGCACCCGCAACGCCTTGACGGTCAAAAGATCCGGATCGCCGGGACCCGCGCCGACCAGCGTTACCCGGCCTTCGGCCTCGCCCGATGCTGACCCGCCGGCGAACGTCGCGGGGTCGGTGATGTCGGCGAGCGCCTGCTCGGCTTCGAGGTTACGTCCGGCAAGAACCAGCGCGCCGATCGGGCCATCGATCACGCGCTCCCAGAAACGGCGGCGCAGCGGCATCTGCGCGATGCGTCCGTTGATCGATTTGCGGAAGCGCCCGATGAAGGTTGCGAGATCGCCGATCCGGGCCGGCAGCATCGCCTCGATGCGTTCGCGCACCCGGCGCGCCACCACCGGCGATGTGCCGCCGGTTCCGATGGCGACGACCACGTCACCACGATCGACGATGGCAGGAAAAATGAAACTCGAATGCTTGAGGTCGTCCATGACGTTCACGGGCAGGCCGGCGGCTCTCGCCCGTGCCGACATTGCTACCCCGACATCGCCAGCGCCCGCGCAAAGGATCGCAATCACCCCGTTGAGATCGGCAGCGAGCGGATCGCCTCCGGCAAATTCGATCCGCGCCACCTCACCGGCATTAAATCCGTTGACATCATGATTGCCGTCGGTAGCAAACCACCGGATGCGCGCGCCGGCCGCCGAAAGCACGCGCAGTTTCGCCCGCGCCAGTTCGCCGCCGCCGACCAACAGGACGGGTCCGGTTTGCAGATCGAGGAAGACCGGAAGGAATCGCATGCGAAACTCTCGTCCCCGACTTTCGGGGTTGACTGGAATTATTTTCTATATATGTGTCTTTATGCCGCCGCAAAGAGAAAATTATTTCTTCTCTATTGCAGTGCAACTATAGAATTTCTGCCTCCAAAGTCCAAGGTCAAGAGATGCATCTTCTCAAGAACGATTCCGCGAAAGACCGGTTGCGTGGCGCGGGCACTCTTGATCGATCGGGGGCGCTGCCGCTTTCGGCCGACGCGCGCCTCCTGACATCGACCACCGCCCCGATCAACGATCATCTCGATGCGCTCGAAGCGCAGAGCATTTACATTTTCAGGGAAGCCTTTGCCCGGCTGAAGAAGCTGGCGCTGCTGTGGTCGCTGGGCAAGGACTCCAACGTGATGATCTGGCTGGCGCGCAAGGCCTTCTTCGGTCGCGTGCCGTTTCCGGCGCTGCACGTCGACACCGGCAAGAAATTTCCGGAGATGTACGCGTTCCGCGATCGCTACGGCAAGGAATGGGATCTCGATCTCAAGGTCGAGCCCTGCCCGCCGATCGACGCGGTCGATCCGACCTTGCCGCCAGCCGCGCGCTCCGCTGCGCGCAAGACCGAGGGACTGAAACTGGCGCTGACCAAATATGGCTTCGACGGTCTGATCGCCGGCATCCGGCGCGATGAAGAAGCCACCCGCGCCAAGGAACGCGTGTTCTCGCCGCGCGGTACCGAAGGCGGATGGGACGTGCGTGACCAGCCGCCGGAATTCTGGGACCAGTTCAACGCCTCGCCGCCGCCGGGCGCGCATCTGCGCGTTCACCCGATCCTGCATTGGACCGAAGCCGACATCTGGGCCTACACGCAGCGCGAGAACATTCCGATCATCCCGCTTTATCTCGCCAAGGACGGCAAGCGCTATCGTTCGCTGGGCGACCAGGACATCACCAATCCGGTGGCGTCGACCGCCTCCAACATCGAGGAAATCCTGATCGAGCTCAACCGCACCAAGGTGCCGGAACGCGCCGGCCGGGCGCTCGATCATGAAACCGAAGATGCCTTCGAGCGGCTGCGCGTCGCCGGCTATCTCTGACCAGCATCTAGTGAGGCGTCAGATGAACATGCTCGTTCCCACCGCAATCCCGACCACACCCAACGGCACCACCCGTCCGCAGGTTCGCATCGTCATCGTCGGCCATGTCGATCACGGCAAATCCACGCTGGTCGGGCGCCTGCTGTTCGAAACCGGCAGCCTGCCCGAGGGCAAGCTTGAAATGCTCAAAGAGGTCAGCGCGCGTCGCGGCATGCCGTTCGAATGGTCGTTCCTGCTCGATGCGCTGCAGACCGAGCGCGACCAGGGCATCACCATCGACACCACGCAGATCAGCTTTCGCACACGCTCCCGCGACGTGGTGCTGATCGATGCGCCGGGCCACGCCGAATTCCTGCGCAACATGATCACCGGCGCCTCACAGGCGGACGGCGCGGTCCTGATCATCGATGCGCTGGAAGGCGTGCGCGACCAGACCAGGCGCCACGGCTATCTGCTGCACCTGCTCGGCGTCAAACAGGTCGCCGTGGTCGTCAACAAGATGGACCGGGTCGAGTTCAGCGCCGCGCGCTTCAAGGAGATCAGCGACGAGATTTCCGCGCATCTGACCGGTCTTGGCGTCACGCCCAAGGCGATCATTCCGATCTCGGCGCGCGACGGCGACGGCGTTGCCGCGCACACGGCGAACATCCAATGGTACGACGGCCCGACCGTGGTCGAGGCACTGGATGCGCTGGAGCCCGCCCGGCCACTGCAAACGCTGGCGCTACGGCTGCCGGTGCAGGCGATCTACAAATTCGATGACCGCCGCATTGTCGCCGGCCGTATTGAGTCCGGCAGCCTGTCCAACGGGGACGAGATCGTGATCATGCCGGCCGGCAAGATCGCGAAAATCAGAAGCGTCGAGAGCTGGCCGGTTACCCCGGTCGCGGGCCCACAGAGCGCGGGACGCTCGGTCGGCATTACGCTCGATCGCGAGCTGTTTGTCGAACGCGGCGATGTGATCGCCCATATCGGAAGCACGCCGCGCGACACCCGCCGGCTTCGCGCGCGGATCTTCTGGCTGCACGACACCCCGCTGGTGACGGGCGCCTCGATTTTGATCCGTCTCGGCACACGGGAAACCCGTGCGACCGTGGTCGCGATCGAAAAGGCCGTCGATCCCGGCGAACTCTCGAGCGTCGAGACCAAATCGATTGCGCGCAATCACGTTGGCGAGATCGACATTTCCCTGGGCCGGCCCCTGGCGGCCGATGCCTATACCGATAATCCGCGCACCGGACGGCTGGTGATCGAGGTCAATGGCCGGATCGCCGGCGGCGGCCTGGTGCTGTCGGTCGATGCCGGTCAGCGCGCCGTCCCGGTCGATATCGTGCCAGTGGAGTCAGGCCTGCGCGACGACGAACGCTCGGCGCGTTACCGTCACAACGGCGCGGTGGTGTGGCTGACGGGGCTGCCGGCTTCCGGGAAATCGACCCTGGCGCGCGCGCTGGAACGCCGGCTGTTCAGCCAAGGCGGTTCGCCCATTCTGCTGGACGGCGACACCTTGCGGGCCGGCCTCAATAGCGATCTCGGTTTCTCCGCGCAGGACCGCGCCGAGAACATCCGAAGGCTGGCCGAAATCGCCACCCATCTGGCGCGCAACGGCCACATCGCCATCGTCGCCGCGGTCTCACCGTCGGCGGAAGATCGCGCCGCGGCGCGCCGTATCGCCGATACCGCATTCCGCGAAGTCTATGTCGCGACCTCGGCGGAAGTCTGCGAAAGCCGCGATCCCAAGGGCCATTACGCCAAGGCGCGCGCCGGTTCCCTGCACGGCTTCACCGGCATCGGCAACGACTACCAGCCGCCTACCGCCAGCGAACTTTCGATCGACACCTCGGCGCGATCGGTGCCCTCGGCAATCGAGGAAATCGAGCAAATGCTGATAAAAACCGGCATTGTCTTCGGCGAACCGGTCGATCTGGCTGCCAACATCTAGGCCGCCAAGGCCGGCAACGGTCAATGTTTGCGCAATCGGGGCCTCCAGGGGCCTTCTCAGGGCCGGGGCTTTGGCGCTAAAAGAGGTTGAACGCCGCCCTCGCGGCGTGATCTTTTTTGCCCTGAAAACAGCGTGTAACTGCCGCTGCTCGCGAGAGTTTGATAATGAATCGCATCGACGCCCACGGACTGAAGATCGCTCCCGTTCTGTTCAATTTTATCGCCAAGGAGGCCACCCCCAAGACCGGGATTTCTCCCGACGCGTTCTGGGCCGGGCTGGCCGCGGTCATCCACGATCTGGCGCCGAAAAACCGTGACCTGCTCGCGGTGCGCGATGCGCTGCAGGCCAAGATCGACGGCTGGCATCGCACCCACAAGGGCAAGCCGTTCGACATGAACGCCTACACGGCGTTCCTCAAGGAGATCGGCTACCTGCTGCCGGAGCCCGCGACCCAAACCGTCAGGACCGCCAATGTTGATGACGAGATCGGAAAGATCTGCGGACCGCAGTTAGTCGTTCCCCTCACCAACGCGCGCTACGCCCTGAACGCCGCCAACGCGCGCTGGGGCAGCCTGTATGACGCCTTCTATGGCACCGACGCGATCCCGCATGATCCGAGCGAGGGCGGCAAGGGCTTCAACAAGGCCCGCGGCGCCAAGGTGATCGCGAAAGCCAAGGCGTTTCTCGATCACGCCGCGCCGCTGGCTACCGGAAGCCACACCGACGTGACTTCCTACAGCGTCATCGCCGGCCAGCTCGCTGTCAAACTGAAGAGCGGCAACGCCACCGCGCTGAAGACCAGCGCGCAGTTCGCGGGCTATCAGGGCGACGCAGCCCATCCCACCGCGATCCTGCTGGTCAACAACGGCATGCATATCGAGATCGTGATCGATCGCAGCCACATCATCGGCACGGACGATCCGGCCGGCGTGGCCGACATGATCCTGGAATCCGCCGTCTCGACCATCCTCGACATGGAAGACAGCGTCGCCACCGTCGACGCCGAAGACAAGGTGCTGGTCTATCGCAACACGCTGGGCCTGATGGACGGCACGCTGTCGGCCGATTTCGACAAGGGCGGCAAGACGCTCAAGCGCGCGCTCAACCCCGACCGCGTCTACAAGACGCCCGACGGCAAGGAGTTCAAGCTGCATGGCCGCAGCCTGCTGCTGATGCGCAATGTCGGCCATCATATGTTCACCGACGCCGTGCTCGACAGCAAGGGTGAGGAAATTCCGGAAGGCATTCTCGACGCCGCGATTGCCGGCCTGCTCGCGATTCACGATCTGAAGGGCAACGGCAAGACCCGCAACAGCCGCGCCGGCTCGGTCTACATCGTCAAGCCGAAGATGCATGGCCCCGACGAGGTCGCGCTGACCTGTGAATTGTTCGGCCGGGTCGAGAAGATGCTGGGCTTGCCGGAGAACACCATGAAGGTCGGCATCATGGACGAGGAACGCCGCACCACGGTCAACCTCAAGGCCTGCATCCAGCAGGCGCTGGAGCGTATCTGCTTCATCAACACCGGCTTCCTCGACCGCACCGGCGACGAGATTCATACCTCGATGGAAGCGGGCCCGATGATCCGCAAGAACGACATGAAGGCGCAGCCCTGGATCAAGGCCTATGAAGACTGGAACGTCGATATGGGCCTGATCGACGGCCTGCCCGGCCATGCCCAGATCGGCAAGGGCATGTGGGCCGCCCCCGACAAGATGGCCGACATGCTGACGCAGAAGATCGGCCATCCGCAGGCCGGCGCCACCACCGCCTGGGTGCCGTCGCCGACCGCGGCCACCCTGCACGCGCTGCATTATCATCAGGTCAATGTGCAGGCGCGCCAGCAGGAACTGAGCAAAGGCGGCCCGCGAGCCAAACTGAGCGACATCCTCACCATCCCGGTGTCGCAATCGAACTGGGCGCCCGACGATGTGAAGCAGGAGATCGACAACAACTGCCAGGGCATCCTCGGTTATGTCGTGCGCTGGATCGACCAGGGCGTCGGCTGCTCCAAGGTGCCCGACATCCACGGCGTCGGCCTGATGGAAGACCGCGCCACGCTGCGCATCTCGGCGCAGCATCTCGCCAACTGGCTGCATCAGGGCGTCATCACCAAGGAGCAGGTGATGGAGTCGCTGAAGCGGATGGCCGTCGTGGTCGATGGCCAGAACAAGGGCGACGCGCTCTACAAGCCGATGGCGCCGGGTTTTGACGGCACAGCGTTCGAGGCCGCCTGCGACCTGATCTTCAAGGGCCGCGAGCAGCCGAATGGCTATACCGAATACATCCTGACCGCGCGGCGCCGCGAAGCCAAGGCGGCGGGCTGAGGCTGCCGACTTTGGACGAGAAAAAGCCCCGGTCTCTTGCCGGGGCTTTTGTTTGGGCGGCTCGTTACAGAAGCGCCGTCACAACAAATCCCGTCGTTGTACCCCCTCCGCCCGGCTAGCTAGAGCGTTTTCGAGCGAAGTGGATACCGGATCGCGTGAAGAAAACGCGTCAAAACAAAAACCTAGAGCCCCGTTCCGATTCCATCGGCACGGGAAAGGCTCTAGAACACCGCGATGTATTTCAACAGCGAGATCACGCCGAGAATGATGACGACGACGCGCGCGATCTGCTTGGCGCGGCCGTCGAGCGGCAGCAAATTGATCAGATAAAGGATCAGAATAACGACCAGAAACGTGACCAGTGCGCTCACAATCATCAGTAGCCCCCCGAACCATCAATAGCGATCAATTGTTAGGTGCCGCATTAACGCTTGCAGTACCGCTGGGTTCCATACACGGAACCTAAGATCAGCGAATAGGTCGAGCCTTTACAAAAACACCGTATTTGTGAGCCGCGCGTAGAGGCCGCCTGAACGTAAAGATTTACCAGTTGCTTCGCTCCCTGCCCCAACGTCAGTGACGATGGCAACGCCACTCTCTCGGGACGCGATGGCAACCGCGATTTAGTTCGCCATGCCCGGGTTCGACCCGGGCATCCACCCATACGAAGGATTTTTTGCGAAGGAGACGGATTGCCGGGTCAAGCCCGGCCATGACGACACCCTACGGCGCCACGACATACTACTCCGACGCCACCACCGGGACGCGCTGATAGCGCGCGCTGATGCGTTGCGGGGCTGGCGAGAAATTCAGGGCGCCGCGTCTATCGGCGCCGCGGCCCGCACTCATCAGCCGATCGGTGCCGGCAACGATGTCACCCTTGCGAAGCGTCGGATCGTTTTCGATGTTGACCGGAGCGAGGCCAACCTGATCCTTGCCGTTGCAGGTGCAGCCCGCCACCATTTCGTTGCGATAGCGAAACGCGTTCGGGAGTTCGGAGTAAGGCGTTCCGGTTTCGGTCGCGGCGCCGTCGATATCGCCGCCGTAGACCACCCTGGTTTCGCTCGCCGGACAGAAACTGTTGCACGAAGCCGCGCGGCTTTGATTGTCCGACGCGGCAAGCGGGAAGTAACGCCCATCGCAGGTGCGCACGCAATAGGCTTGGCCGCCGGCATTCCGGGGACGCGCCGCGGACTGCGGAACGGACATGGCATCGCCTTCATTAGCAAAGGGCAGGCGCGGCCGGGCACCGAAGGCGCCGAACAGCGCGGAGAGAAAATCCTCCGCCTGGGCGGACGGAGCCAGCATCGGGGTGCATGCCAGCGCTACGGTCCCCAACGCCAACAGCCTGACGGATATCCGGATCATGTTCGCCTCCCGGATCGGGTTGCTAAACTTGGTAGTGCGAAAACTTAGTAAATCGACGACGCTGAAACGTTCATCGCCTCGCGGCCCGACGATCGCACCGCCGCGGCCGGGCGAACAGGAACAGTCGCCGCGCGGGCCGACGAAACCCCGGCCGGTAGTGCCGCCCTTGCTTCGAGATGCGCCGCATTCTTCGGCAGCACCACGACCTTGGTCCCGACATCGACGCGACTGAACAGGTCAGCGACGTCTTCATTGGTCAGGCGAATGCAGCCGGAGGAAACGAACTTGCCGATCGTGGTGGGATCGTTGGTGCCGTGGATGCGGTATTCGCTGGATCCGAGATACATCGCACGCGCACCCAGGGGATTGCCGGGGCCGCCGGCCATGAAGCGCGGCAGATAGGGCTGACGCGCGATCATTTCGGCCGGGGGATGCCAGTCGGGCCACTGGGCTTTGCGGCTGATGGTCTGGGTGCCGGCCCAGGTAAAGCCCTCGCGACCGACGCCGACGCCGTAACGGACCGCCTGACCGTGGCCAAGCACATAATAGAGCGCGGTGTTGCCGGTATCGATGATCACGGTGCCGGGCGCTTCGCGGGTGTCGAGATTGACCACCGCGCGCCGCAGCCGCTCGGGCAACACATTGTTCGCCGGGCTGCCGTCGTCGCTCGGCGCGGGGCGACCAGGAGTGACCATGATGTTGTCGGAAGGAAACGAAGATCGCGGCGTGGAGGCGTAGCCGAGAAGCTGGGCGTTGGCCGCCCCTGGCAGAAGCGCCGATAGCGCCAAAGTCCCGGCAAGCATCAGTGTGTGGGTCGTGCGTCGTTGCTGCCAGCGAAAGCCTGCGAGATGTGACATGTGCTGCCCCGTGGGGTGATGCGCATCGTTGCGATGCCCTGCACAACAAACGCGACCGGGGCGTCCGGGTTCCCGCGCGACGCGAATCAAAGGTCACCCTGTCAACCCGCCCACCTTCACGTTTCCGCGATGGAACTTTTGCTACTCAAGTCCGTTGCATTTCGATAGAGCCCAGTTCGCACCGCGAACTGGCGCCGATTTTTTTGCCCCGGGGAGAGCCAGTTGCGTGTCCTTCCCAATCAGCCTGCGCCTTCCAAGAACCCTGCGAAGAACGCTGCAAAGAGTCCTGAAACAAACCCGGCCAGCACGCCGCTGCCCGACAGCAACGCCGAACTTCCGCCGGTGATCCGCCGCGCCGAGGTGGTGGCATTCGCGCTGGTCGGACTCCTGGCCATTTGCGTCGTCGCGGTTCTCTACGTCGCCAAAGCCTTCTTCCTGCCGATCGTATCGGCCTTCGTGGTCGGCACCATGCTATCGCCGGCTGCCGGCTTTCTGGAGCGCAGGCAAATTCCACGCCCGGTCTCGGCGGTGCTGATCGTGGCCTCGGTGGGTGCCGGCGTCGCCTTCATGGTTGGCTTGATTTCTTCCCCGCTGATGGAGTGGAGCACACGGCTCCCCGAACTGGGATCGCGGCTGAAGGACAAGCTGCACGTGTTCGACCGGCCGCTGGCGCTCTGGCATGACCTTCAGGCCATGGTCGGCGTGCCGGACGCGGGTTCGAACGGGGCGTTTGTATTGCCTAAATTCGACTGGGTCGAACCCACCGTCGGATTTCTATCGCCGACCTTCACCGAATTCCTGTTGTTCGTCGCGACCCTGATCCTGTTCATTGCCAGTTGGCGCGATCTGCGCCGCGCCTTGGTCATGACGTTCGGCGAGCACTCCGGCCGGCTTCGAATGCTGAGGATCCTCAATGAAATCGAGGCGCATCTCGGCGGCTATCTGCTCACGGTGACCATGATCAATTTCGGCGTCGGCGTCGCCACCGGAATCACCTGCGCGATCACCGGGATGCCTAATGCGGCCGGGCTCGGCGCCCTGGCCGCGACCCTTAATTTTTTTCCGATTATCGGCCCCGTAGCGATGTTCGTAGTCCTCGCGGTGGTGGGCGTCGTCACGGCCTCCACGATCGGAATGGGCCTGATCGCAGCGTTGCTGTTTGTCGGGATCACCTTTCTCGAAGGTCATTTTGTCACACCGACCATCATCGGCCGCAGGCTCGAGCTCAACGCGCTCGCCGTGTTCATGGCGCTGGCATTCTGGACGTGGCTGTGGGGACCGATGGGCGGCTTTTTGTCTTCGCCGCTCCTGATCGTTGCGCTCGTCGTCAAGGAGCATCTGATGCCGGAGACTTCGCCGCAATTGCCACCGGACTGACCGGCATTTTGACGCAGGAACTTGAGAGGGAACTTAAGGAAATCCGGGGCGTTTGTCCCGGGAACCTCAGGAGCTTTTGATGTCGAGTACGGATAGCGAAGCCGCGATTAAAAATCTGACGGATAAAGCAACCTATGAACGCCTCGAGAAGGATGTAACAGCCGTGAAAAACGATATCGCAGCCCTCGCCGATCAGATCACCGATGTGCTCAACAGCTTCGCCGGCACCGCCAGCAAGCAGGCGCGCCGCGGTTACAAGCAAGCCCGCGCCAATGTGGACCAGGCCGTCGACGACATGTCTGAGCGCGGCGCCGCGGCGATGGGTGCCGCTCAGGATACGGCCTATTCGATCGAGGAAACGCTGGAGGATGCGATTACGCAGCGCCCGCTCGCAACTGTGGCCCTCGCGCTCGGCCTCGGCTTCCTGATCGGGGCTGTGTGGCGGCGCTAGCGACGGCTGCACGGCTTACCGATGTCTGACCTCAGTCCATCGATTGTTTAAATGGCGCGGCGGCGCGCGGATGCCGCCGATTTATTTTATCAGCCCTTTTTAAACCGAGGCCACCAGATGCTTCAGCGCATGATCGATGATTTCAAGGAGGCGGTGGCAAATTCGGCATGGCTGGCCTCGCTGGCCGCCGCCATCGCGCTGACCTTGTTCATCGCGCTGGCGTTCCTGTGTGCCGCAGCCTTTGTTTATATGTTGCAGACCTATGGCCTGATCCAGGCCTGCCTGGCGGGTGCCGGCGTGTTCTTCGCAGTGACGGTGATCGCAGCGATCTGTTACGTGGCGCGCGCCAAGCGGATCAAGGCGCGCGCCGCCGAACGCAGGACGTCGCCGCTGCAAAGCGCGCTCGCCGACCCGATGCTGGTCGCAACCGCACTCCAGCTGGTCCGCGCGATCGGCGTCAAACGGCTGATTCCGATCTTGGCGGTTGGCGGCCTGGCGTTGGGGTTTTTGGCAACCCGCGGCACCGCACGCGCCGGTGATGACGCCCCGCCGAAGGCGTGAACTCTTCACCCTCCCCTGGAGGGGTCTGAGACGAGCGAAGCCCGCTCGAGGGTCTATGCGAATGCAATGAGCGGCGGGGTGGGTGTCGATGCGTTGTGCCGTAACACCACACCGCGCCACCCGCCCCGTCTCACATTTCGCTGCGCTCAATGCGAACCGCCCCTGCCGCTCCAGGGGAGGGTTAGGAGAATACGCCGGCCTGCCGCCGCTACTGGAAGTTACTGCGCTAGCTACGTCACGCAGCTGCCGGGCTGCAAGCGCTTGGCGATTTCGGTCAAGACGCTGACGACGGGCTCGCAGGCCAGCGTCGTTTTGCCGCTGCCGGACTTGGTCAGAAGCGAAGCGGGAGCGCCACCGCGGGCCACGCGGGCGACCGGCATCCGGATCAGAACCGAGGTATCGGCAAGACTGTTCAGCCGCAGCGAGACGGTCTGGGTCTGAGTAGCAGGCCGCGCGACGCGCGGGGCACGATCGGCCTTGGCAGTACGGTTGACGGCCGCGGGCGCCTCCGTCGAATTGATCTCGGTCGCATTGATCTGGCTCGAAGCATCGCGTTGACCGAGATCGCGGCCCGACGCCACGGCGCCAAAGGTCAGCGAAAGAGCGATTGCACCAAAGACACCCTTCGATATTCCACTTGAAAGCTGTGCCATGTTCGCGAATCCCCTCGCCCCATGGCGAGCAATTAGTTAACGCGCGCAGAAGCTCGGAGGTTCGGGGAAACGGCGATCACTTAACCGTGTTTAAAAAAAATTCACCGCGGCGGGAACGATTCCGGACGCTCGGCATTGCCTCGACAGCCGGTCATCCCCCCTGCCCCATTGACTGGCGACGTTGGGCGCGGCTGTGGTGATGCCAGCCGCGCCCAGCTTTTTGTGCGGCAACTCGCGCGCCCGATGCCGTCCAAGATCGCCGGCAACGTCCATCAGCAAGCTTGGATATTCGAGCACGTGTCGAATCGCCGCAGGCGACGTCGGACCGAAATCTCGCAACTCAAATTCTGAGTCCTTCCGTCAGAACACCCGCGGACATGGGCGCCCGGAACGACCTGCTTTGGCACCGCCGTGCCGCCGCTCGATCAGGAGATCGCACCGGAGAAAATCAGGGATCCGGTCATGGTGCTGTCGGTCGAGAACCAGCTGACAAGCCGACGGCCCCACGAAGACGCGGGGCCGTCATGCTGCGTTCGGCAAGATGTTAAGATCAAGAAGCCGCCGCTCGGGGCGCGCGGTTGCGCGAGTTGCGCTGGAAGAACAGCGCCTGGCTCGCAACCGCCGAGACCATCGCGGGCTGGAACGGTTTCGAGATCAGGAACGCCGGTTCGGGGCGCTCGCCGGTCAAGAAGCGTTCCGGATAGGCCGTGATGAAGACCACCGGCACCTCGAACACTTTCAAGAGCTCGTTGACGGCGTCGAGACCCGAGCTGCCGTCGGCGAGCTGAATATCGGCCAGGATCAGGCCGGGCTTCTTGTTCTTGGCCAGCGCCACGGCATCGGAATGGGTGCGGGCGACGCCGATCACGTTGTGGCCGAGGTTCTTCACCAGGCTTTCGATGTCCATCGCAATGAAGGTCTCATCCTCGATGATCAGCACGTCGGTCGCGATCTCGGCCGCCATTTCCCGTCCTGCCGCGTCGGCGAGCTTGCGGGTCTCGGCAACATCGACGCCCAGGATGAACGCCACTTCTTCCTCGGAAAAACCTTCCAGCGACAACAGCAGGAAGGCCTGCCGCGGCAATGGCGTGATGTTGGAAAGCCGGCGTTCCGAAGGCATCGGCAGCGTCGCCACATCGGCATCGTCGTTCAGCGAGACCGAATTCCAGATTCGGGTGAAGAGCTGGAACAGGCCGGCGCGTGGGCCATGCTGCTCGTCGAGCAGCGATGGGTCTTGCAGCAGCGCTTCGAGCATGGCTCCGACATAGGCGTCACCCGACGCCTGGTTTCCCGTCAGTGCACGGGCATAGCGCCGCAACAACGGGAGATGTTCTGCAACAAGCTGTGATCGGGACATCCCCACTCCATCTCATGTCTTTGGGTCAACATACCTGACGGGGTGACCCGGGCTCCCCTGTTACATCTGTTTACGCCCCACGACGCGAAAAGTTCCGAGAATAGTTCCCTGGCGCCGGAACTTTCCGGCAGACTTTGAATTAGCCTCCCTACACAGAGCCGGAAACGGCTCCAAATCCCAAGGATAATTCTTGACTGTTCAGGGACTTAACTCTCGGGGAAACGTGGATCAGGTCATGAAAGATGTAAAGTCTAGGAATGCCGCACCCGGCAAGCAGGGCGGGCTCAATGCCGAAATCCAGTCCAGGATCGGCCATCAGCTCCGCGCCATGTACGACGATGTCGTGCGGCAGGGGGTGCCGGACCGCTTCGCGGAGCTGATCCGAAAACTTGATGCGTCCGAGGCCAATGCCCAATTGGGAAGCGCGGGCGACAAAAATGACGGGAGGGAGTAATGCCTCTCACAGATTCACTTCGCGACGACATCCTGGCGTCGGTCCCCAGCCTGCGCGCTTTCGCGATCTCGCTGAGCGGCAATGGCGATCGCGCCGACGATCTGGTGCAGGAAACACTGCTTCGCGCGCTGGCTAACATCGACTCGTTCCAGCCCGGCTCCAATTTGCCGGCATGGCTGTTCACGATCCTGCGCAACCTGTTCCGCTCCGACTACCGCAAGCGGCGGCGGGAGGTCGAGGATGCCGATGGCAGCTACGCCAAAACGCTGAAGACCCAGCCGGCACAAGGCGCCCATCTGGAATTCGAGGAATTCCGCCTGGCGCTGGAAAAACTGCCGCAGGACCAGCGTGAAGCGCTGATCCTGGTCGGAGCTTCCGGCTTTTCCTACGAAGATGCGGCGGCGATCTGCGGCTGCGCGGTCGGCACCATCAAGAGCCGCGTGAACCGGGCTCGGTCGAAACTCAGCGCCCTGCTCTATGTCGACGGCGCCGAGGATTTCGGCCCCGACGACACGGTGCGCGCCGTGATCGGCGGCAGCGGCGGTTAGTCGCGACCTGGTTTCTCCCTCGCTCCGCTCTTGCGGAAAGAGGGAGCGAACTTAGACGCTTGCTTGGGCCCTTGCCAGTTCAGCTTAAAATCATCCCGCTCTACCGGGCCCGCTTGACCGGCGCCTTGAATTGCTCGGTGCGGTCTCTTTCCGTCATGTCGATGACGGTCTCCATCGGCGCGGTGAGTTCATAGACGTAACTCACGTCGGTAAAATAGCGCTGCGACGTGCCACCGAGCGCCTCCGGCGCCACCCGGTCGAGCAGGATAACACCGAAATCGGTATCCTCGCGGCGGGTCGCGGCGCTGGTGTTGAATTCCTCCCATCGAAAATGGAAGGTCGCTTCAGGCTCTTCACCGGTGACCTCCCAATGCGCCACGATGTGCGGATGCTTGCCGACCAGCGACAGCCCCTCATCCGAATGCGATGCCAGCTCGAAGAACAACAGCGACAGGCTCTGCGCGGCCCGGGCGCTGACCGAAATATCGGGACCGCTGACCGCGATGCGTTCGGCGTGAGGTATCGCGCGCGCCTCGAACAGGCCCTTTAGTTTGACGCCCTGCCACTGGCTTTCGCTGAGCAGCGAGACCACGTTCGACATCGCATGGATGCGGCCGATCAGCAGTTCGCGGGCAACATCGATATTGGAGCCATGGCGCAGCGTGCGCGTCACGATCGACTGGATCACTGCGAGGATGTTCTTGACCCGGTGATTGAGCTCGTCGATCACCGCCGTCAGCCGGCGCTCGAATCCGATTCTGACCTGGATTTCGCGGCTCAGCCTCAAATTGTTGTAGGCGACATATCCGAAAAGCCCGCAGACGATGCCGGTCAGCGCGAGGCCGATCGCGGCGACGATCGCGGCGGTCTGCGCGGCGCGCTTCACCGCGTTGGTCTTGGCATAATAGCTGAGCGACCAGTCGCGGCCGCCGAACGTCACCGTTCTGGTCGCCGACGGCGCGGGTCCCTCCGGGTTGGCGATCCGCGACGCCACGATGCCCTGATCGTTGGCGATCAGCTCGCTATTGGCGGTGCGCGGATCCTTCAACACCACCGAGAATAACGACAGATCGTCATTCGTCAGCATCAGCGGCGCCAACTCGTAGGCAAATGTAACGAATCCCGCCGGCGAATTGCCGTCGTCCTGCTGAACCGGTGCGGCGAGAACCAGGCCGACCGGCCCATCCGGACGCATCAGCGAGATCGGGTCCGACGCGACAGGCTTTCCGCCCGCCATGGCCTGCGCGAACATCGATCCCAGTATCGGATTCTGATCGAGCGAACGGCCGGGGATTGCCATCGTCTTGTCGTTACGGGGTTCGACGTCCATCACCACGTCGATCGGCTGGGTCAGCGACCGCGTATCCCGCGGCGCGTCGTTGTAGCTGCGGATCGTGGAGTCGGGGAATCCGGCCTTGATCAATTCGGCGCGCGCCGCATCCAGTTCGTTCGGCTTGAGCCGGGCGATCCAGCTGGCGACCACGAAATCGGTCTTGAAGGCATAGATCGAAGCCCGCAACGGTTGCAGCATATCGGCCTTGATTACCGATGGCGCATGAAACAGGCCCGAGGCGACGCGAGCCAGCAGTTCACGCTCGGTCAGCCGGTCCTGCACCAGGCTGGCATGAACGTCGATCGCGCGCGCCATGGCGATGCCGTCGAGCGTGAGCTCCTGATCGTGAACGCGATAGGCCGCAAGACCGGAGAGCAGGACCCCGATAAGCGCAATAAAGCCGATGATGAAGCCCAGCCGAACCACCCGCTTACTCTAAAATGAGAGGTTGGCGCGAAAATGGATTAAGCATGTGATATTCGCCGCGGCGGCAACAGATTGAAACAGAACGCGGGCCAACCGTGAGACATATTGAAGGAGCGATCATTGCTACGCAACTGCGGAGGGGACGACAACAGTGCTGCGCCGCCTTTGAGACGCTGGATGGGCGGCGCCAGAGTTCACCAATCGCCTCGCACCGATTTGGTTCCACCTTAAAGCCGAAAATTCTTCGGCGCCCGCGCGCCTCCCACGCTGCAAGGCAAACGTTAATAAATTCGATTGGTTGGCTTTCGCCGGGTTTTATTGGTTAACTTGTTTGGTTAGCCGCTTTGTTAGCCGACCTTGGTCGGTGCCGCCGGGCTCAGCCCGCCCTTGGCTTCGATGAAGCCAATGATGCGATCAAGACCATCGCTTTTCTTCAAATTGGTCATGACGAACGGTCGCGTACCGCGCATCCGCCGCGCATCGGTGTCCATCTTCTCCAGCGAGGCGCCGACATGCGGCGCGAGGTCGATCTTGTTGATCACCAGGAGATCGGAGCGGGTGATGCCGGGGCCGCCCTTGGAGGGGATCTTGTCGCCGGCGGCGACGTCGATGACATAGATCGTGAGATCGGCGAGTTCGGGTGAGAACGTCGCGGCCAGATTGTCGCCGCCGGATTCAATCAGCACCAGATCGAGATCCGGAAATTTCGCGCGCATGTCGGCGACCGCGGCGAGATTCATCGAGGCGTCCTCGCGGATCGCGGTATGCGGGCAGCCACCGGTCTCGACGCCGGCGATGCGATCGGGCGTCAACGACCCCGAGCGCACCAGGAATTCCGCGTCCCATTTGGTGTAGATGTCGTTGGTGATCGCGGCGATATCATAGCGCTCCCGCATCGACTTGCAGAGCAGGTCCATCAACGCGGTCTTGCCCGATCCGACGGGGCCGCCGATGCCGATCCGAAGCGGGCCGTGAGATTTTGCCATGTTTTATGTTCTTTCAACGCCAAGGGAGTGCAGCCCCACAATCATGACCTGAACAGCCGGGTGTATTGCGTCTCGTGCCGCATGCTGGCGAGGTCGGCGCGAAAGGTCGCGCTGCCGAGGTTGTCCAGCGTTGCCGCGAGCGCGCGGGCGCAGGTGGCAGCGACGACCGGCTCCAGTGCGGCGAGCACACGCTGGCTGTCGGTCTGGCCCAGGGGGACCAGCCGCGCACCGGCGGATATCCAGTTCGACGTCAACGCATGAAGGAACGCATGCATCGTCGGCGCCAGTGCGATCCCGTGCGCGGCGCTGACGATGCCGACCGCGACCGGATAAACGATCGCGCCGTCGCACCCGCCAATCATCCGATCGAGGCCATCGCAATTCCACGCCGAGCGCGCGATGTCGATGAACGCGCGCCCCTGCGCCGAGCTCTCCAGCTGGCGCTCCCGAGACGTCACGAAGGCGGCGGCCAGTTCCGCGAGTTCGCGCAACGCCAGTTGGTCGCCGGACGCCGCGGCCCGATGCGCCTGCGCCAGGAATACGCCGTCGCAAAATCCGGGCCCATCCGCCAGCATCGCCGCGAGCCAATCGCGCAAGGACGCCGCGTCGACAATATCGCCGGCCTCCACCGCCCATTCGATGCCGCTCGAATAGGAGAACGATCCGACCGGAAACGACGGCGACAGCCAGGTCATCAGCCGGTACAGCGCCGCGGCCTCGGTACCGTTGATGCCTGTCGGATCAGTTGTGGGGCTGGCAGGCGATACCCCAGCCGTATCGGTTGCCGCGATCGTGCGCCGCCGGGCTTTGGGCGCAGGCTTATTTGTGATCATGAGCATGGGGATGACCGTGGTGATGCTCATGCTCGCAATGCTCATCATGATGATGATGGCCGCCATGATCGTGCGATGAATGATCATGCCCCGCATGATCATGCGCGCCGTGATGGTCATGCGCATGATGTTCGTCAGCATGGCCGTGCTCAGAAGCATGGCCGGCGTCGGCATAGGCGCCGCCCTCGGGATCGAACGGCGCCTCGACCTCGATGATGCGCGCGCCCAATCCCTTCACCATGGCTTCGATGACATGATCGCGCCGGATCCGCAGGCCCTTAGCCGTGATCTGCGTCGGCAGATGGCGATTGCCGAGATGCCAGGCGACCCGGACCAGATGGTGCGGGTCGACGCCGCGGATCTCCACCAGCGGCTCCGGCGCCGCGATCACCTCGATCAGCCTGTTATCGTCGAGCACCAGCGCATCGCCGCCGCGCAGCGCCACCGCGTTTTCGAGGTCGAGCAGGAATTCAAGGCCTCTTGTGCCCGTCATCGCCATTCGCCGCCGGTGCCGGTCGTCGAAATCGAGAACGATCGTATCGGCCGGCGATTGGGTCCAGCGGTGCTGTCCGAGAACTTTGGTTGCGCGGATCATCGAAACCTTCGTGTTGACGCGTTAGAGTTTCTGGACGTTGCCGTCGCTGATGATCTCGATCACCGTCGGCGCCGTCTTCATCTGCGCGGAGTATTCACGCCACACTTTCATGTGCGGCGCCTTGCCATGGGCGTTGAGATCGTCGCGGGTCTCCCAGCGTTCGACCACCACATACAGATTGGGATCATTGACGCTGACGTGGCCCTCATAGGAAAGGCAGCCCTTCTCATTGAGCGTCTCTGTGATGCAGGCCTTATGCCCCCTGATGAAATCGTCCTTGTTTTCCGGTTTCATCGGCGTGGTGGCGATGACATAGATCATGATGGCTCTCCCGTTTTGTTCTTGATTAGCGGACATCGACCTTTTCGGGCGTAATGACTTCGATCCGCGGCGGCGCCGTGATGCATTTCACGACCACGCGGCCGAACGTCTTCATGTGCTCGGCGGTCCGGTGCGGCACCAGCGCCTCGGCGTTTTCCCACTGCTCGACGAACACCATCTTGGAATGATCGGTGACGCTTTCATGCAGATCGTAGGCGATATTGCCCGGCTCCTTGCGGGTTTCCTTGATGCAGGCGGTGGCCGCGGCGATGAATTCGGCGTGGGATTCGGGCTTGATGGTCAGGGTAGCAACGACATAGATCACGGAAAATCCTCCCGGCGTTTGTTCTGGCTTTGATCGCCGGGAAGGAGTTTAGAACATGAAATAGCGCTGCGCCATGGGCAGCACCTCGGCCGGCGCGCAGGTCAAGAGTTCGCCGTCGGCGCGCACCTCGTAGGTTTCGGGGTCGACCTCGATTTTGGGCGTGGCGCCGTTGTGAATCATGCTCTTTTTGGAGATGCCGTCACGGGTGTTCTGCACCGCATAGAGCTTTTTTCCGATGCCGAGCTTTCGCGCCAGCCCGCCGGTAATCGCGGCCTTGGACGTGAACACCACCGAGGACGCGGTCAGCGCTTTGCCGTAGGCGGCGAACATTGGCTGGTAGTGCACCGGCTGCGGGGTGGGGATCGACGCATTGGGATCGCCCATTGGCGCTGCCACGATCGAGCCGCCCTTGATGATGCAGTCGGGCTTGACGCCGAAGAAGGCCGGCGACCACAGCACGAGATCGGCCATCTTGCCCTTTTCCACCGAGCCGATCAGCTTGGAGACGCCGTGCGCAATCGCCGGGTTGATGGTGTATTTGGCGATATAGCGCTTGACCCGGAAATTGTCGTTGTTGCCCTTGTCTTCCGGCAACGAGCCACGCTGCTTCTTCATCTTGTCGGCGGTCTGCCAGGTGCGGATGATGACTTCGCCGAGCCGGCCCATGGCCTGGGAATCCGACGACATCATCGAAAGCGCGCCGAGGTCGTGCAGGATATCTTCCGCCGCGATCGTCTCCTTGCGGATGCGGCTCTCGGCAAACGCGAGGTCTTCGGCGATCGAGGGATCGAGATGGTGGCACACCATCAGCATATCCAGATGCTCGTCGATGGTGTTGCGCGTGAAGGGGCGCGTCGGATTGGTCGAGGACGGCAGCACGTTCTTCAGGCCGGCGATCTTGATGATATCAGGCGCGTGGCCGCCGCCGGCGCCTTCCGTGTGAAAGGCATGGATGGTGCGGCCCTTGAATGCCTTGACGGTGTCCTCGACAAACCCCAACTCATTCAACGTGTCGGAATGGATCATCACCTGGATGTCGTGATCGTCGGCGACCGACAGGCAGTTGTCGATCGCGGCCGGCGTGGTGCCCCAATCCTCGTGCAGTTTGAGCGCGCAGGCGCCGGCCTTGATCATCTCCACCAGCGAGGCCGGACGCGAGGCGTTGCCCTTGCCTGAAATGCCGAGATTGACCGGAAACGCATCGAACGACTGGATCATCCGCGCCATGTGCCAGGGGCCAGGCGTACACGTCGTCGCAAAGGTGCCGTGCGACGGCCCGGTGCCGCCACCGAGCATCGAGGTTACGCCCGACATCAGCGCATGCTCGATCTGCTGCGGGCAGATGAAATGGATGTGGCTGTCGAAACCGCCGGCGGTAAGGATCTTGCCTTCGCCCGCGATCACGTCGGTGCCGGGACCGATCACGATGGTCACGCCCGGCTGGATATCCGGATTGCCGGCCTTGCCGATTGCGCTGATCATGCCTTCCTTGATCGCGACATCGGCTTTGACGATGCCCCAATGATCGACGATCAGCGCGTTGGTGATGACGGTATCGGCCGCGCCCTGTCTGTTGGTGACCTGCGACTGGCCCATGCCGTCGCGGATCACCTTGCCGCCGCCAAACTTCACCTCCTCGCCATAGATCGTAAAATCCTTCTCGACCTCGATGATCAGGTCAGTATCGGCCAACCGCACCCGGTCGCCGGTGGTGGGCCCAAACATGTCGGCATAGACGGAACGCTTTATCTTGACGGACATCACTTCGCTCCATCGGCAGGCATGTTCCCTCCCCCCTTGCGGGGGAGCGGAATTGCATATGGTGGTGTGGTTAAGGCCTGGCACACACTCTCAGCAGGTCGTCCCTGCGAACGCAGGGACCCATAACCCCTGACGTCAAAGGTGAAATAAGGCCTCTGCCGCAGCACTGAAACGAGAATCCGCAGCGCCGCGACGAGCGCCGATTGCGCTGGGGACCCTCCGTTCGCAGGGACGACTCGTTGAAAGGTCATAGCGCTCACAGCTTGCCTTGCACGTCGCCGCGGAAGCCGTAAACGACGCGCTTGCCGGCCAGCGCCACCAATTGCACGTCGCGGGTTTGTCCCGGCTCGAACCGCACCGCGGTGCCGGCCGCGATGTCGAGCCGCATACCGCGGGCTTTTTTGCGGTCAAACTTGAGCGCCGGATTGGTCTCGAAGAAATGGTAGTGCGAGCCGACCTGGATCGGCCGATCACCCGAATTGGCGACCGTGAGCGTTACCGTCTTGCGGCCGGCATTGAGCTCGATCTCGCCGTCCTGGATGAATAGTTCGCCGGGGATCATGGCCTACTCTCCTGCGTCATTCCGAGGCGCGTCGAAGACGCGAACCCGGAATCTCGGAATGTTCATCTCTGGATTCCGGGTCTGCGCCTGCGGCGCATCCCGGAATGACGGCTGCATCGTCATCTGATCGGCTCGTGCACGGTGACAAGCTTGGTGCCGTCCGGAAACGTCGCTTCCACCTGGATGTCGTGGATCATCTCGGAAATGCCGGGCATGCACTGAGCGCGAGTGATGACCTGGGCGCCGGCCTGCATCAGTTCCGCCACGGTGCGGCCGTCGCGCGCGCCCTCGACGATGAAATCGGAAATGATCGCGATGGCTTCCGGATGGTTGAGCTTGACGCCGCGTTCCAGCCGCCGGCGCGCCACCATCGCCGCCATCGAAATCAGCAGCTTATCCTTTTCGCGGGGGGAGAGATTCATGCGAGCACTCTAATGATTGGATCGACTTGATTGAGCCGCCTGGTTAAGCCAGAGGACCTAGTTAAGCCAAAGTCTTGGCAGCGCAGAACCACTGGCACGGCCGAGCACCGCCATCATGTCGGCGCGCAACCGCGCCGCATCTTGGGCACAGAAGCGGGCCATTGCAAACCCATTCCAGGCGGAGATGCCGACCTCACCGCCGAACGTCTCGGACAGCGTCCGGATGCGTTCGACCAGCGCTTCGTCGCCCGGCATGATCAACGCGGTGCCAATCGCAACGCCGCCTTTGGCAATCGCAGAATTCGCAAGCTTTGCGCCGATGTCGCCGTCAAGCCGGACGGTTTCGGCGAACACCAGCCGACCGCCGCGCCGGATCCGCCAGCGATCGACGAACTCGCCCCGCAGCATCCGCTCGCCCATCGCGGCCCGGCCAAACACCACGATTTCGCAGAGCAGAAGCGAGGCGCTCTCGGCCAGGTCAATGTCAATGCGGCGCGACACCCGCGCGCGATCGAACAGGATGGTCTCCTGCGGCAACCAGCCAAGATGCGAGCCCGCCGCCGCCTTCAGGGAAATGTTGAGTTGCGCGGGCGCACTCTCGGCCCGGTAGATTTTTTCCGCCGCAGCCGTGGTCAAGGTCAGGCGCGAACCCTCGCCAGCCGCGATATCGATATCGAAACGATCGCCGCCGGCGACACCACCGGCGGTATTGACGAACACGGCCGAGAGCCCGTCGGCTTCGGGCGAGGGAAAACGCACCCGCAGCGAGCCGGATTCATGCAGATGGTGGCGGCGCGTGACGCCTTCGACGAGGCGCACATCGAACGCCACCGAGCCCTGGGCCCGGTTGGCGGCGAAAATCGCCAAGGCAGCACGGCTGGTATCGCTCTGCATCCGGCCCCAAACGCTCCCCAGCGCCATCAAAAATGATCAAAGCGCCATCTGGCGACTGATTTCGGCGGGATCGAGGTTACTGCGGTCGCAGGAATATTTGACCGCGCCCCGGTCCATCACCGCGAAACTGTCGCCGAGCTCGCAGGCAAAGTCGAGATATTGTTCGACCAGCACGATCGCCATATTGCCGAGGCTGCGCAGATAGGAGATCGCCCGCCCGATATCCTTGATGATCGACGGCTGAATGCCCTCGGTCGGCTCGTCGAGCAGCAATAGTTTCGGCCGCATCACCAGCGCCCGCCCGATCGCCAGTTGCTGCTGCTGGCCGCCGGAGAGGTCGCCGCCGCGCCGTCCCAGCATCGAGTTCAGCACCGGAAACAGCGAGAACACGTCATCGGGAATATTGCGGTTCTCGCGCTTCAGCGGGCCGAAGCCGGTCTTCAAATTTTCTTCAACCGTCAGCAGCGGAAATATCTCGCGGCCCTGCGGCACGAAGCCGATGCCGTTGCGCGCCCGTTCGTAGGGCTTCATCCCCGTGATGTCCTTGCCATCGAGGGTGATCGAGCCGCTGGCGATCGGGTACTGGCCGACCATGGCGCGCAGCAGCGAGGTCTTGCCGACGCCGTTGCGGCCGAGCACGCAGACCACCTTGCCGGTCTCAACCGCGATCGAAACGCCGCGCAAGGCCTGCGCCGCGCCGTAGTAGAGGCTGATGTTGTCGACTTTCAGCATGTGACGCCCTCAATGGGCGAATGGCGAGTAGCGAATAGCGAATAGTAACAAGAACCGTCTTTCCATTCGCCATTCGCCATTCGCTACTCGCCCCCTATCTCCCCAAATACACTTCGACGACACGGTCGTTGGTTGATACCTGATCGATGGTCCCCTCCGCCAGCACCGTGCCCTCGTGCAGACACGTCACCTTGACGCCGAGTTCGCGCACGAAGGTCATGTCGTGCTCGACCACCATGATGGTCTTTTCCTTGTTGATTTCCTTCAACAGCTCGGCGGTCTGATGGGTTTCGACGTCGGTCATTCCGGCGACGGGTTCGTCGACCAGCAACAGCTTCGGATCCTGCGCCAGCAGCATGCCGATCTCCAGCCATTGCTTCTGGCCGTGCGACAGGCTTCCTGCGAGCCGGCTGCGGGCGTCATTCAGGCGGATGGTTTCGAGAACGCGTTCGATGCGTTCGGATTCGGCTTTGGTTTCGCGCCAGAACAGCGTGCCCTTGACGCGATGGTCGACATTGAGCGCCAGCAGCAGGTTGTCCTCGATGGTCTGGCTTTCGAATACGGTCGGCTTCTGGAACTTGCGGCCGATCCCGAGTTCGGCGATGCGTGTCTCATCGAGCCGCGTCAGGTCGGTGACGCCGTCGAACAGCACGGTGCCTTCGTCCGGCTTGGTCTTGCCGGTGATGATGTCCATCATCGTGGTCTTGCCGGCGCCGTTGGGGCCGATGATGGCGCGCATTTCGCCGGGCGCGAGCGCCAGCGACAGGTTGTTGATGGCGTGGAAGCCGTCGAACGAGACATGCACGCCGTCGAGATAGAGCAGCGCCGACGTGGCCCGTGAATCCATCACGTTCATGCACTCACTCCGCCATCTTCGGTTCGCTGACGCCGTCTTCGCGCGCCGCGCTCTCGGCGAGTACTGACGGCCGCTTTGTCTTGCGCGGCTCCCACCATGCATTGAAGGTGCCGATGATGCCCTTCGGCAGCAGCAGCGTCACCAGGATGAACAGCGCGCCGAGCATGAACAGCCAATACGGCGCCAGCGGCCCCGAGGTGAACACGGTCTTCGCATAGTTGACCACGATGGCGCCGAGTGCCGCGCCGATCAGCGTGCCGCGGCCGCCGACGGCGACCCAGATCACGGCCTCGATGGAATTGCCCGGCGCGAATTCACCGGGATTGATGATGCCGACCTGCGGCACATATAGCGCGCCGGCAACCCCCGCCATGCAGGCCGAGAGCGTGAATACGAACAGTTTGTAGGATTCGACGCGGTAGCCGAGAAATCGGGTGCGGGATTCGGCGTCGCGCACCGCGATCAGGACCTTGCCGAGCTTCGACGTAACGATCGCACGGCAGATCAGGAAGCCGATCATCAGCCCGAGGCAACTCAGCGCGAACAACGCTGCGCGAGTGCCGCCGGCCTGGATGTTGAATCCGAGGATATCCTTGAAATCGGTCAGGCCATTGTTGCCGCCAAACCCGAAATCGTTGCGGAAGAAGGCGAGCAGCAACGCATAGGTCATCGCCTGGGTAATGATCGAGAGATAGACGCCGGTGACGCGCGAGCGGAACGCCAGCCAGCCGAAGCAGAAGGCGAGCAGCCCCGGCGCCAGGATGACCATCGCGGCGGCGAACCAGAACATATCGAACCCGTACCAGTACCACGGCAGCTTCGGATAGTTCAGGAACACCATGAAATCTGGCAATATCGGATTGCCGTAGACGCCGCGGCTGCCGATCTGGCGCATCAGATACATGCCCATGGCGTAGCCGCCGAGCGCGAAGAACGCGCCATGGCCGAGCGAGAGAATGCCGCAATAACCCCAGATCAGGTCGATCGAGAGCGCCAGGATCGCGTAGCAGACATATTTGCCGAACAGCGCCACCAGATAGGTCGGCACCTGAAATACCGAGCCGGCCGGCAACAGCAGGTTCGACAGCGGGATCAGCACGCCGGCCGCCGCGACCACGAGCAGGAATACGGTCGCGCTGCGGTCCAGCGAGCGCGTGAGCACGTGCGCCATCATGCTTCCACCGCCCGCCCCTTGAGCGCGAACAGACCGCGGGGGCGCTTCTGGATGAACAGGATGATCAGCACCAGAATGGCGATTTTGCCCAGCACCGCACCGGCCACCGGCTCCAGGAACTTGTTGGCAATACCGAGCGTGAACGCGCCGACGAGCGTGCCCCACAAATTACCGACGCCGCCGAACACCACCACCATGAAGCTATCGATGATGTAGCTCTGGCCGAGATTGGGGCTGACGTTGTCGATCTGCGACAATGCGACGCCGGCAATGCCGGCAATGCCGGAGCCGAGGCCGAACGTCAGCGCATCGACGCGCGAGGTCGCAATCCCCATCGAGGCCGCCATCCGGCGGTTCTGCGTGACCGCGCGCATCTCGAGCCCCAGCGCAGTATAGCGCAGCATCGCCAGCAGGATGGCAAACACCGCCATGGTGAAGCACAGGATCCACAGCCGATTGTAGGTGATCGAGATCTGTCCGAGCTGGAATGCGCCGCTCATCCAGGAGGGGTTGCCGACCTCCTGGTTGGTGGGACCGAACATCGTGCGCACGGCCTGCTGCAATACCAGCGACAGGCCCCAGGTTGCCAGCAGGGTTTCCAGCGGCCGGCCGTAGAGAAAGCGGATGATGGTTCGCTCGATTAATACACCGATGGCGCCGGCGACGATGAAGGCCAGCGGCACCGCGAACACGAGCGAATAATCGAGCAATCCGGGAAAATTGCTGCGGATGGTCTGCTGCACCACGAAGGTGACGTAGGCGCCGATCATCACCATCTCGCCATGCGCCATGTTGATGACGCCCATCACGCCGAAGGTAATGGCAAGACCGATCGCGGCCAGCAGCAGCACTGAACCGAGCGACAGGCCGTACCAGGCGTTCTGCACCACCGACCACAGCGCGAGCTGTTGCTGGATCGCCGATACCGCGGCCGTCGCAGCATGCAGGACCGCGGGCGGTGCGTCCGTCGGCACGTCGGTCAGCATCGCCAGAGCTTCCTGGTCGCCACGCGCCTTGATGGTCGCGATCGCCTCCAGCTTCTGCTGCTCGGTGGCGTCGTCCTTGAACAACAGGATCGCGGCGCGCGCTTCGGTGAAGGCCTGCTTGACTGACTTATTGGCTTCTTTCTGAAGCGCGCCATCGATCAATGGCAGCATCGCCTCGTCGTGGCCCTTGTAGACCGATTGCGCGGCCTGGATGCGCTTTTCGGGGTCGGGGGACGACAGCGTCAAGCCGCCAAGGGCGGCCTCGACGGCGCGACGCAAATGGTTGTTGAGCCGAACCGCGGCGGCGCTGTCGGGAACGCTGGCGACGGGGCCCCCGGTCAAGGCATCGATCGACTTGCCGTCGGGCTGTGTCAGATAGATTTTCTTGCTGTCGGGATCGGCCATCAAGCGGCCGTCCTGCAGCGCGCTGATGATCGAAAACGCCAGCGGATTGCCCGAGGTCGCGATCGCGCCCACGGCATCCTCGGTATCGGAATAATCGTCGTTGGCGAATTTGCCGACCGCGTCCTCGAACGGTCCCGCCATCACCGGGAGCAGCATCGAAAACAGCATCAATAACGCAAAGGGCACCGCGCGAAATTTTTTAAGAACATTGGTAAGCACTGGACGACCCCGGCAAAGGCAAAAGGAAGGCGGCGGGTATCGCCGCCTTCCGTTGTTGGTCGATGTTCAGGACCTTGTCAGGACCCCTGACCGCCGCACTTGTTGGTCTTGGTGTTGTAGTTGCCGCACTTCTTGCCGACCCAGTCGCCGACCAGGTCCTTGGAGTCCGGCAGTTCCTTCGACCAGGCGTCGCCGGCGACGAGGCCAGGCGTCTTCCACACCACGTCGAACTGGCCGTTGGCTTTGATTTCGCCAATGAACACCGGCTTGGTGATGTGATGGTTCGGAAGCACCTTGGCGATGCCGCCGGTCAGGTTCGGCGTCTCGGTGCCCGGCAACGCGTCGATCACCTTGTCGGCGTCAACCGACTTGGCCTTTTCGACTGCCTTCACCCACATGTTGAAGCCGATATAGGTGGCCTCCATCGGGTCGTTGGTGGTGCGCTTCGGGTTCTTGGTGTAGGCCTGCCACTCCTTGATGAACTTCTCGTTCGCCGGCGTCTTGATCGACTCGAAATAGTTCCAGGCAGCGAGATGGCCGAGCAGCGGCTTGGTATCGATGCCGGCCAGTTCTTCCTCTCCCACCGAGAACGCGACAACCGGAATATCGGTCGCCTTGATGCCCTGGTTGCCGAGTTCCTTGTAGAAGGGAACGTTGGCGTCGCCGTTGATGGTCGAAACCACGGCGGTCTTCTTGCCGGCCGAGCCGAACTTCTTGATGTCGGCGACGATGGTCTGCCAGTCGGAATGACCGAACGGCGTGTAGTTGATCATGATGTCTTCCTGGGCGACACCCTTGGACTTCAGATAGGCTTCCAGGATCTTGTTGGTGGTGCGCGGATAGACGTAGTCGGTGCCGGCCAGCACCCAGCGCTTCACCTTTTCGTCCTTCATCAGATAGTCGACCGCAGGGATCGCCTGCTGGTTCGGCGCAGCACCCGTGTAGAACACGTTGCGCTCGCTCTCTTCGCCTTCGTACTGCACGGGGTAGAACAGGATCGAATTCAGTTCCTTGAACACCGGCAACACGGATTTGCGCGACACCGAGGTCCAGCAGCCGAACACCACGGAAACCTTGTCCTTGGTGATCAACTCGCGGGCTTTCTCGGCGAACAGCGGCCAGTTCGATGCGGGATCGACCACCACGGCTTCGAGCTTCTTGCCGAGAACGCCGCCCTTCTTGTTCTGCTCATCGATCATGAACAGGACGGTGTCCTTCAGCGTGGTTTCGCTGATCGCCATGGTGCCCGAAAGCGAGTGCAGCACGCCGACCTTGATGGTGTCGTCGTCGGCCCTGGCTGACGTAAATCCGGACAAGCCCAAAACCAGCCCGGCGGCGGCCGCCAGCCAGCGACGACGGCTGTGGGACTTCGCTATATCGTGGGTCGATTGAGTAAGCATGAGGTGTCATCTCCCTGACGCAGTCGTTTAAACGCTGCGAAACGGCCTGCGGCCGCCTGCGGTTAACGGAATCGCAAGAACCGTGCCATGCTTCAGGGAGCATCTAAGTGTATGGCAAGGCTAGCAAATTCAGGTCTAAACCGTGAAATGACCAACTTCCCTGCCTAATTTTTAAACTAGAAAATTGTATGCTTTATTGGCAGCCTGTTCATTATCAGGCAAATATGGAAAACTGTCTAAATTTTCAGCAATGCTATTCTGCGCGCGCGTCTCCATCGCTCAACCCTGAATCTGCTGGCGAATTTGTGCGGCCCTTAACTGCGCCAACGCGTCGTTGCATGATTCACCTTGAAAGCGCCGCGTTCCTGTTCCATATCAGCACGACGACCCTGGGAATCACCGGGTCACCGCGAGCCGCGTGTTCTGAGCCCGTCCAACGGTTTCTGGCTTGCCCCTTCAGCTAACCAAAACCGACGCCCCAAACACGCGGGTGTCTCTGACACCCTCGCGCGCTCCTGGCTGACATGGCCGGGCGCCTGCCTTTTATAATGGAAAGAACCATCCTTTTGACCTCCTTTCAGGATTTCGGCCTCGCCGAACCCATTTCGCGTGCGCTCAAAGAAGAGAATTACACCACGCCCACGCCAATCCAGGCCCAAACGATCCCCATCGCACTGACCGGCCGTGACGTCATCGGCATCGCCCAGACGGGTACCGGCAAGACCGCGTCCTTCGCGCTGCCGATCCTGCATCGCATCCTGGAGAACCGCATCAAGCCGCAGCCGAAAGCCTGCCGCGTGCTGGTGCTCTCGCCCACCCGTGAATTGTCGGGACAGATCCTCGACAGCTTCAACGCCTATGGCCGTCACATCCGCCTCACCTCGGCACTGGCGATCGGCGGCGTGCCGATGGGCCGCCAGGTCCGTTCGGTGATGCAGGGCGTCGAAGTCCTGGTGGCCACGCCCGGCCGCCTGCTCGATCTCGTGCAAAGCAACGGCCTGAAACTCGGACAGGTCGAGTTCCTCGTGCTCGACGAAGCCGACCGCATGCTGGACATGGGCTTCATCAACGACATCCGGAAGATCGTCGGCAAGTTGCCGATCAAGCGGCAGACGCTGTTCTTCTCGGCAACAATGCCGAAAGACATCGCCGAACTCGCCGAAGCGATGTTGCGCGATCCGGCCCGCGTCGCCGTGACCCCGGTCGCCTCGACGGTGGAGCGTATCACCCAGCGCATCATCCAGGTCGACCACTCCGCCAAGCCCACTTTGCTGGCGCAGTTGCTCAAGCAGGAACCGGTCGACCGCGCGCTCATCTTCACCCGCACCAAGCATGGCGCCGACAAGGTGGTGAAAGGCCTCGCCAAGGCCGGTATCACCGCCGACGCCATTCACGGCAACAAGTCGCAGAACCATCGCGAGCGCGTGCTGGCGGCGTTCCGCTCCGGCCAGATCCGCACCCTGGTCGCCACCGACATCGCGGCCCGTGGCATCGATGTCGACGGCATCAGCCATGTGGTGAATTTCGATCTGCCGAACATACCCGAGACCTATGTCCATCGCATCGGCCGCACCGCGCGCGCCGGCGCCGAGGGCGTTGCGATCTCGCTGGTCGCCGGCGGCGAGGAACTGGCGTACCTGCGCGACATCGAAAAACTGATCCGCATCACGCTACCGAAGGAAGACCGCCGCACGCCGGGCCATCGCGAAGCGGCGCCCGCGCCGACGCAACACCGTGGCGCAAGGTCCGCCCCGCGCGTCCATTCGGGCAGGGCAAATGAAGCGGCTCCGGGATCAAAAGGTCCTCGCCGCCGGCCGCGTCCCGGTGGTAACAATGGTGCTCCGCAAACCAACCGGCACGAGGCCAACCGGCAGGAACCGATGCGTCCGTCGCATGGCGGCGCCAAAACTGAAGGCCAAAGGGCTGAGAGCATGCAGGGCGTCGCTTTCCTGCATCGCGAAAGCCGTCCGAATACCCGTCCCAACCGTACCCAACGGCCACGCTAACCGCTAATCGATCTGGAGATAACCATGGCTAAAGAAGAGCTGATCCAGTTCGAAGGACTGGTCACCGAAATCCTGCCCGACGCGCGTTATCGCGTGCAACTCGATGCCGGCCACGAGATCGTGGCCTACACCGCCGGCAAGATGAAGAAGAACCGCATCAAGACGTTGGCCGGCGACCGGGTGACGATCGAGATGTCGCCCTATGACCTGGAGAAGGGCCGCCTGATATTCCGCCACAAGGACGAGCGGCCGGGTGGCGGAGCCCCGCGAGGTGCACCGCCGCGCGGTCAGTTCCGCCGCCGCTAAACCTGTCGCGCAAGCCCCCCGGCACCGCGGATGACACCCTCATGTCGGCGCGGGCCGGCGGGCTATCGCAGCTGCGGAACCGGCCCGATCAAAAAATCGCGCACCTCAGGATTGTTTTGAAGGCCCGCTTCGCATAGGATACCCCATCGATTTTCGGCCGGACGACATTAGCTATCCACCGGTACAGCCGGTTTAGACGCTGACGACCCTTCCAAAAATTCGATCTCACCAGCCCATCGCAAGTGGGCTACTAATATATCTATCTTGAGAAGGGACTACCCCCGTGAGCATGGGAACCGTGAAGTGGTTTAACGCGACCAAGGGCTTCGGCTTCATTCAACCGGATGATGGTGGCAACGACGTGTTCGTGCACATCAGCGCGGTGGAGCGTGCCGGCCTTGGAACGCTGCGTGAAGGCCAGAAGATTTCCTACGAGATCGTGGCAGATCGCCGCTCTGGCAAGTCGTCGGCCGACAATCTGCGCGCCGCCGGCTAAGCGAATTTCGTCTGGTCTGGTTCGCGCATGCGAGCCGCCGCGACGTTCACTTCGCACCATAGACCGACATCAAATAAGAAAGGCCGTGCTCACAGCGCGGCCTTTCGTTTTTTTTGTTTGGTCTGATTTTTGAACATCACCCTGGACATGGGGGTATCGGGCCCGAGGTCGGCGTCGGATAGTACACGCATTGCGACTGGCGCGGCCGCGTGTAGGCAACATCGCTCAGGGTGATGCCCGCGTTTGGCAACATCCCGTAGGCTACCGCCGGAGTGTAGGTAAAGCTGACCTGGCTGAGGATCAAATAGGTTCCGCTGACCAAAAGGGCGGACGGTACCGTCACCCCCACCGGCGCCACTCCAACCGTCTGCGCCACGCCTCCCTGATATGGCACGCTCCATTCCACCCGCGCCTTGAGCGTGACCGGATCGACGTACAATTCGGAGATCACCGCCGTCATCGGATTGTTGGTCGTGGTGCATGGCGGGGGGCCTGCGTACGGATACATGATCGCACAGCCGGCCGTGAAGAAATTGTTCAGATCGGTAGTCGCCACCGACTGCGATTGCGCCGTCACATCGGACAGCGTCCGCGCGATCAGCGTGACCTTGCGGTCCACCGCCACAGCCGACGAAAACTCGACCGTTCCGAAGAACAGTACCAGCATGATCGGAACGATCATCGCGAATTCGATCGCGGCGACGCCGCGGCGATCCCTGAGCACCTTGAATGCGGAGCGCCGTGCCCGGCGCCACATCTTCGACATCGGTTTCATGGCACCGCCCTAGTAAGGTTCGTTCTTGAACACGGAGGTCGCGACCAGCAGCCGCTGGCTGCCCGTCAAATTCGTGATGTTGTAGCCAAGTCCGGTAACGAACAGCGGCCATTCATAGAACAATCTCACAACGACAATATCGCCGGGGCCGCCGGTGTTGTATTGCATGTTGTTGGTGAAAGCGCCGGCGACGATCTGGTTGTTGATGGTCAGGCTGGAGAACGCCGGAAAGTTCTCGACGTCGACAAATATGCCCTTGGTGCCGCCGGGGCAGGTGAACAGCAGCGCCGGAACCTGGCTGCAGACATAGGCCTGGAACTCGCCCTGGGTGCAGGGCGCGGCAGCGCAGGCCACCACCCCATTGATCATCACCTGACCGCTCTGCGCCTGACCGGTCTCAATCAGGCGCGCAGAATCCTGGGTGATGGTTTCCAGCACCTGGCTGGCAAAGAAGATGATGGCGGTTTCGATGATCGCGAACAGCAGCGCGAAAAATATCGGCGCCACCAACGCGAACTCAACCGCGGCCGAGGCCCGGCGGCTGCGGCGGAACCGACGCAGTATATTTCCAGCGGGGGCAAAGGCGGACGACATCGAGGATTCCTTGCAGCAGCGGTAATGATCTGCCCGCAACGATTACCTCAAACTGATTGTTGAAGTGTTTCGCCACACCGAAGAAGCGTGACCCGCGAAATAAACGGCGCCTTAACCATTTTCAGGGCTATAGCGGTTTGCGAGCCAACGGCTCGCGCGAATGCGCGCCCGATGACAGGCTCCGTGGCAGCCGGTTCGCGTGAAGAAAACGCGTCCAAACAAAAACCCGGAGCCCGGTTCTGATTCAATCAGGACCGGGCTCTGGGTTCTGCAATCCCGATCGATCGGCACGCCGTTCGGCGAACCTTGGTCGCAACCTTAGTTCGACTTGCCAGCGCCTGCACCGCTTGCCTGGCTCGAGAGCGAGCCGGCCTGATCCATCGCCGACTTGAAATAGCCCTCGCCGTCGCCCAGCGTAACCCGCCTCTGGCAAATCGGCATGCAGCTATAGGATTCGCGGTCGATGCCGCGGTAGATCGTGACGACCTTGTCGGTCGGTCCTTCTACCTGAATGACGCGGTCCACCAGCACCTCGCCGGCGCGGTCCATGGCGATGAAATTGGTCGCGCCGTAACCCTTGCCGGTGACGACGATCATCCCGCCGGTTTGCAGCGTTACGTCGGCGATCAGCGGGTTTCCGACCACGATGGTCGAAACGCGGGCGGGAAGCTTGACGAGCTTTGCCTGGTCGACACTGACGTCGATGGCGTCAGCGGCGGGTTCGGCGAAGGCGATCGCCGGCCATACAAGAATTCCCAACGCCAAGGAGCGGGAAAGGGCGCGGAAACCGGAAACCGCGCCGGTGCGCGTACGCAGACACTTGAACGACATACTATACCCCGGGGCGTTGACTAGCCGGCTAAAGCGATACGCAGCGGAACCGGCGCCCGACGCGGCAAATCTGCCGTTAATTAGTGAACGAACTGCAAACGGCGGACCGAAAACTGGGCCAGGACGCTGCGGCTCCTCGCGCGTCCCGGAGCGAAGTGGGCACCGGTCCGCATAGCAATCAAGGTTACGCAGATTGCGCGGGCTTCGCCGCGGTAGAAATGTGCCGGAACGGGTAAGCCAATTGGCCACCGATCTCGGACGGGATGGCCTGTTCGCCATCGACGCCATAGGCCTTCGGAAGTTCGTTTTCCGGCATCCGGAAGGTTCCGAACAGGATATCCCAGAGCGGAAAGGTTCCGGCAAAGTTGGTATTGCCGCCCTTCTTAAGCGACGTGTGATGCCAACGATGGAACACCGGCGTTGCCAGCACATATTTGAACGGGCCGAGCGACCAGTTCAGATTGGCGTGGACGAAGGCCGAATGGAACGTCGTGATCGGCCCGACCCAGAGCATGATGTCGGGCGAGATTCCGGCCATCAGCAATATTACGTCGACCGCGATGGTCCCGATCAAGAGATTTACCGGGTGGAAGCGCGCCGCCGAGATCCACTCCAGATCTTCAGACGAATGATGGATCGCGTGATACTTCCAGAACGCGCCGCCATGAAACATCCGATGCAGCCAGTACAGCATGAAATCGGACGCCACCAGGAAAAGGATAGCCTGGAACCACAGCGGCAACTTCGAGAGAGGGCCATGGCCATGATCGTAAAAGGCGATCAGATCGTCGGCACCGTGAATTCCGAAGATGTATCCGGCGCCGAGTACCATAAGCCCGATGCGGAATACGCGTGCGAATACCGGGACGAAAAGCCAGTAGCAGGCATCGGTGACGAGTTCGCGCTTGCGCCACCATGGCGCTCCCGGGTTGCAGGCCCAGAAGTTCGTGAACACCGCGAACACCACGGCCAGCACGATGGTGATCGGAATCACCTTGATAATCGTCTGGCCCAACATTTCGACGACTTCCAAGGGTAAATTCGACATGACCGCCTCATTTGATTGCGGTCTCAACGGTTACCCGCCGTTGTTTAAGGAGCCATGAACGGCACTTTGTAAGCGCGTGCGCGAGCCCAACACAACAACGCGAGCAGGCTGTTATCGCATTGTAACAAAGGTCTTAATTCCAAATTTACTGTGCCGAAGAACAGCCGGTTCCACCCATGTTTACGCGACGGAATTAACTGCGTCGCAATTGTCGCACCCTACGGTAACGCCATGGTCACGGTGCTGAGAACGCCGCGAGACCAAACGTTAGTTCGACCAGCCACGTGTACACATGGAGTTAGTTATGAAGAACCTGATTGCGCGTTTCGTGAAAGACCAGTCCGGCGCCACCGCCATCGAATACGGCCTGATTGCAGCCGGCATTGCGATCGCGATCATCACGGCCGTCAACGGCGTCGGCACCGCCCTGAACGGCAAGTTCACCTCGATCAGCAGCTCGCTGAAATAATCGACGCTTACCCAAACCCGGCAAAGGCCCCGGATGTTCCGGGGCCTTTGTTCTTTCCGATAGCAATGGCGTATCATGCGTAAACCCGATGCCGTCTCCGTCGCGGCCAGCAAGACGGCGCTCGCCGGTTGTCGCGGCGATGCGCCCGCGCAACTGGTCTGCCTAGCGCTGATGCTGGCGCTCGTGGCACTCGCATTGCGGATTGCCACGATCTGGTGATCTGCCCAACGATCCATTCCCGATTGTTCATCGTTACGTTTCCCGATTGTTCATTTCTGCTAACTATAATCGGGCGATGCTCCGACCTCCTGTTGGCAGCACGGGCGATATAATCCCATGATCCTCGACATCGCGCGGTTACTGCTGTTTCCGGCCCTGATGGCGTTCGCGGCCGCGAGCGACCTTCTCACCATGACGATTTCCAACCGGGTGTCGCTGGCGCTGGCCGCGGGCTTCCTGGTTCTCGCTTTGCTCAGCGGCATGGGGTTTTATGACATCCTCTCGCATCTGGGGGCCGGCATCGGCGTGCTGACGGTGGCTTTCGCGTGTTTTGCGATGGGTTGGATCGGCGGGGGAGACGCCAAGCTCGCCGCCGCTGCCGCGCTGTGGTTCGGCTTCGGCCACCTGATGAACTATCTGGTTTATGCCTCGCTGTTCGGCGGCGCCCTGACGCTGCTGTTGCTCCAGTTCCGGGAATGGCCGTTGCCCTATGCTTTCTGTGGCCAAACCTGGCTGCTCAGGCTGCATGCCAAGGACAGTGGAATTCCTTACGGCATCGCACTCGCGATCGGTGCCTTGATGATTTATCCGCAGACGGATTGGATCAAGGCGGTCGATCTCGCTCACCTCGCCATGCGCTGATCGCGCCTTAGGTAAACGCGAGGTAAATATCGGATAACCTCGAGTAAACTCGGCGTTAAGGCGATTTAGATACGCCTCATTAACCATGCTTTGACGAATAGCTGGTCAACTCCCATCACCGCGACGGAAGCGTCGCGGCGTAATGTGGAAAGTGAAGCGTATGAATACGGCACGTATTGTCGTCCTGACCATCGCCGTCGGTGCCGGCGGCATTGCCGCGTACCTTGCGAGTGGTTCCGACAATAGCAAGCCGCCGCCGTCCGAACCGGTCGTGCAACTGCCGACCGTGGACGTTCTCGTTGCGAAATCCGATATCGGCCTCGGCCAATCGGTCAAGCCGGAGAACCTGCAGTGGCAGACCTGGCCGGCGGCGACCGCCAGCAACAGCTTCATCCGCCGCAACGAACGGCCCGAGGCAACGACCCAGATCACCGGCTCGATCGCGCGCGCCCCGTTCATCACCGGCGAGCCGATCCGCGAGCAGAAGCTGGTGAAGGCCGACGGGTCGGGCTTCATGGCGGCAATCCTGCCGACCGGCATGCGCGCCGTCTCCACCGAAATCTCACCGGAAACCGCGGCCGGCGGCTTTATCCTGCCCAACGACCGCGTCGACGTCATTCTTTCGAAGCATGAGAAGAATCCGGACAATCGCGCCGGCATGACCGACATCGTCAACTCGGAAATCATCCTGACCAACATTCGCGTTCTTGCGATCGATCAGGCTCCCAAGGAGAAGGACGGCCAGAACGCCGTGGTCGGCAGGACGGTGACGCTTGAATTGAAGCCCGAGCAGACCGAGACGCTGGCCCGCGCGCGCCAGAGCGGCACGCTGTCGCTGGCGTTGCGGAGCATCGCCGACGTCAACATCGTCGAAAGCAGGGCCGAGGACCAGACCCGCAAGCGCAGCGATAGCGTCAACGTTATTCGCTACGGCGTATCAACCCCGACGACGACCCAGAAGTGATCAAAGGACGCTCGATATGAAATGCAGGGGAAATCGGCAGCTGATACGGACCTTGATGGTCCGCGCCCTGTCGTTCTCGGCCGCCGCGGCGCTGACCCTCAATCCGGTCTTGACTCCGGTTGTGGCGGCCGACTATCGCGCCGGGGCGCCGGTCGCGCCGGCTCCGGTCGATGGGATGAATGCACGCTTCCTGCCGCTCGGCATCGGCAAGTCGATCGTCATCGATCTGCCGCGCGACATCAAGGATGTGCTGGTCGCCGATCCCAAGATCGCGAACGCCGTCGTCCGTTCCGCGCAGCGGGCCTATATCATCGGCGCGACCGTGGGTCAGACCAATATCGTGTTCTTCGATTCCGCCGGCCAGCAAATTGCCGCCTATGACATCGCCGTCACGCGCGATCTCAACGGCATCCGCGCCGCCTTGAAGCAGATTCTGCCGAACGCCGACATCCGGATCGAAGGCCTCGGCGAGGGCGTGGTGCTGTCCGGCTCGGTGGCCACTCCGATCGAGGCGCAACAGGCGGGCGATCTCGCGACGCGGCTGGTCGGCGGCGCCGACAAGGTCGTCAATTCGATCGCGGTTCGCGGCAAGGATCAGGTCATGCTGAGGGTGACGGTCGCCGAAGTGGCGCGCTCGATCATCAAGCAGTTGGGCATCGACCTCACCGCCAACCTGAGCTACGGCACCTCGGCGGTGACCTTCAACAACTCGAACCCGTTCACGACAAACAATGGACCGCTGGTCTCCGGCAACTCCCTGGCGACATCGTTCGGCGGCTCCACTCCGTCGGTGACGGCGACCTTGCGCGCGATGGAAAGCGCAGGCGTGGTCCGCACCTTGGCCGAGCCGAACCTGACCGCGATCTCGGGCGAGTCCGCGACCTTCATCGCCGGCGGCGAATTCCCGATTCCGACCGGCGTAACCTGTCAAACGACGGCCGCGGGCTCGGTCGGACAATGCGCCCCGTCGATCGCGTTCAAGAAATTCGGCGTCTCGCTCAATTTCACGCCGGTCGTGCTCACCGAGGGCCGCATCAGCCTGCACGTGATGTCGGAAGTATCCGAAGTTTCCACTGACAATTCGATCAATATCAGCGGCATTTCGGTTCCTTCGATCAAGACCCGCCGCGCCGAAACGACGCTGGAGATTCCGTCGGGCGGCGCGATGGCGATGGCCGGCTTGATCCAGCAACAGACCAAGCAGGCGATCAATGGACTGCCCGGCCTGTCGACATTGCCGGTGCTCGGAGCCCTGTTCCGCAGCACCGACTTCGCCAACAACCAGACCGATTTGATGGTGATCGTGACGCCGCTGATCGTCCGGTCCGTCGCACCGAAGGACCTGTCGCGTCCGGATGACGGATTTGCCCCGGCGTCCGATCCGCAGGCGGACCTTCTCGGCAGCATCAACCGCATCTATGGCGCCCCGGGCCGCACCGATCCGGCACAGAATTATCGCGGCACCTACGGCTTTATCACGGACTGAGACGGGACAGGGACGAAGACGATGACAATGAGAGTACCCGTCGATCGCAAACGCGTCTTCCGCATGGCCGGAACGCTTATCGGCCTTGCCGTCGTGCTGGGAGCGTGCACCCATACCAGCGACGAAGTGACGACGGCAAGCATTCCCGAGGATTACCGCCAGCGCCATCCGATCGCAATCCAGGAAGCCAACCAGTCGGTGGTGATCTTCATCGGCCGTGCCCGCGGAGGTCTTTCCGCGGATCAACGGGCCGACGTGATGGGCCTGGCGCAAACCTGGCTTCATGAAGCAACCGGTCCGATCACCGCGGACGTGCCGATCGACACGCCGAACGCTGCCGCGGCGGCCGACGCGATCCGCGAGGTTCAGGCGCTGCTCGGGGCGGCCGGTGTGCCGCCGCGCGGCATCACGCTGCACCGCTATCATCCGAGCGACCCGCGCCAGATGGCGGCGATCCGGCTCAACTATCCGAAAATCTCCGCGACCGCCGGACCCTGTGGCCTGTGGCCCGAGGATCTCGGCTCCTCGATCCATGACAAGAGCTACCGCGAAAACAAGTCCTGGTACAATCTCGGCTGTGCCAACCAACACAACATGGCAGTGATGGCTGACAATCCGGCGGATCTCGTGCAGCCGCGGCCTGAAACGCCTGCCTACGAAGCACGGCGCACCGAGGCCTTCGAGAAGTATCGCAAGGGCAACGTGACCACGACTACCTATCCGGAATCCGACAAGGCCAAACTCAGCGATACAGGCAAATGATCAGCTACGCCCGCCAAAATCCCGAAGACCAGTCGGACGTCACGGCGCCCCCCATGGACGATCACATTGCGCCTGCGCCACGGGTATCCGTGCAGGCCTTTTGCGAGACCGTGGAAACCGCGGCCGCCGTGCAATCGGCCGGCGACGATCGCAGGCTCGGCAAGGCACATCTCAAGATCCAGATGGGCGGCATGGCGGCCGCCATCGAGGCCTATCGTACCGCGCCGACGCCCAACGTGATCATCCTGGAGACCGAAGGCCGCAACGATATCCTGACCGGCCTCGACCAACTCGCCACCGTGTGCGATTCCGGCACCCGCGTTATCGTCATCGGCCGGCTCAACGATGTCACGCTCTATCGCGAGCTGGTGCGTCGCGGCGTCAGCGACTACGTGATCGCGCCGGTCGGTGCCATCGACGTGGTGCGTTCGGTTTGCGGGCTGTTCTCGGCGCCGGAGGCCAAGGCGGTGGGCCGCATCATCGCCATCGTCGGAGCCAAGGGCGGCGTCGGCGCTTCCACCGTCGCCCACAACGTGGCCTGGGCGATCGCGCGCGATCTCGCGCTCGATTCCGTCGTCGCCGACCTCGACCTCGCGTTCGGCACCGCCGGCCTCGACTACAATCAGGATCCGCCGCAAGGCATCGCCGATGCCGTGTTCTCGCCCGATCGCGTCGACACCGCGTTTATCGACCGCCTGCTGTCGAAATGCACCGACCATCTCAGCCTGCTGGCCGCGCCCGCCACGCTGGAACGGGTCTACGACTTCGGCGCCGACGCCTTCGATTCGATTTTCGACACGCTGCGTGCCACGATGCCCTGCATCGTGCTCGACGTTCCCCATCAATGGTCGGGATGGACCAGGCGCGCTTTGGTCGCCGCGGACGATATCCTGATCGTCGCGGCGCCCGACCTCGCCAACCTCCGCAACACCAAGAACATGTTCGACCTGTTGCGGGCGTCGCGGCCCAACGACCGGATGCCGCTGTATTGTCTCAACCAGGTCGGCGTGCCGAAGCGGCCGGAAATCAATGCCAGCGAATTCGCCAAGGCGATCGAGAGCCAGCCGATCGCCATGCTCCCGTTCGATCCGCAACTGTTCGGTTCGGCGGCCAATAACGGCCAGATGATCGCGGAAATCTCCGCCAACCATCGCACCACCGAGATGTTTCTTCAAATCGCGCAGCGGCTGACCGGCCGCGGCGAGACCAAAAAGCCGCGCGGCTCGTTCCTGTCGCCTTTGATCGAGAAGCTGCGGGCAAAGTAAGTCACCCGCATGGAGTACCGTCGTGTTTGGTAAGCGTAGCGGAACAGAAAACGATTTCCGGGCGACTAAGCCCGCCGGCGGCGTGCTGGAGCAATCTTCCAGCGCGCCCGCCGTTGCCGTGCGCGAAGCGCCGCCGCCGGCGGTTTCCTCGCCACCGCTGGCGCCGGCCAGAGCGGCGCCGCCCGCGCCGTCGATGGACGCGCGGCGTTCGGATAGTTATTACCAGGTCAAGGCGACGATCTTCGGCGCCTTGATCGAAGCCATCGATCTCGCCCAGCTCGCCAAGCTCGACGGCGAATCGGCGCGCGAGGAAATCCGCGATATCGTCAACGAGATCATCGCGATCAAGAATATCGTGATGTCGATTGCCGAGCAGGAGGAACTGCTCGACGACATCTGCAACGACGTTCTCGGATACGGACCGCTGGAGCCGCTGTTGTCGCGCGACGACATCTCGGACATCATGGTCAACGGCGCCGGTACGGTATTTATCGAAGTCGCTGGCCGAATTCAGCGCACCGGAATCCGTTTCCGCGACAACCAGCAATTATTGAATATCTGTCAGCGCATCGTCAGCCAGGTCGGCCGGCGCGTCGACGAATCCTCGCCGATCTGCGACGCCCGTCTCGCCGACGGCTCCCGCGTCAACGCCATCGTTCCGCCGCTGGCGATCGACGGCCCCGCGCTCACCATTCGTAAGTTCAAGAAAGACAAGCTGACGCTGCCTCAACTGGTCAAGTTCGGCGCGATCACGCCGGAGGGCTCGGAAATTCTGCAGATCATCGGACGCTGCCGCGCCAATGTCCTGATTTCCGGCGGTACCGGCTCCGGCAAGACCACCCTGCTGAACTGCATGACCAACTATATCGACGATGATGAGCGCATCATCACCTGCGAGGACGCGGCCGAGCTTCAACTACAGCAGCCGCATGTGGTGCGCCTTGAAACCCGCCCGCCCAATATCGAAGGCGAAGGCCAAATCACCATGCGCGAGCTGGTGCGCAACTGCCTGCGTATGCGCCCGGAACGCATCATCGTCGGCGAAGTCCGCGGACCGGAAGCGTTCGACCTGTTGCAGGCCATGAACACCGGTCACGACGGCTCGATGGGGACACTGCACGCCAATAATCCGCGTGAAGCCCTGTCGCGCTGCGAATCCATGATCACGATGGGCGGATTTTCGCTGCCGTCGCGAACCATCCGTGAGATGATCTGCGCCTCGATCGACGTCATCATCCAGGCCGCCCGCCTGCGCGACGGCTCTCGCCGCATCACCCACATCACCGAGGTGATGGGCATGGAAGGCGATACCATCATCACCCAGGACCTGTTCATCTACGACCTGGTCGGCGAGGACACCAACGGCAACATTCTGGGGCGGCATCGCTCGACCGGGATCGGACGACCCCGCTTCTGGGATCGCGCGCGGTACTACGGCGAAGAGAAACGGCTTGCTGCGGCGCTCGACGCCGCCGAAGTCGCGCCGCCGAACTAAAGGGAGCAGGCCATGCACGTCCAAGCACTCGCACTGGCTTTCCTGGCCGCCACCGCCATCGGCGGCCTGGCATGGGTTTTTCTGTATCCCATTCTATCGGGACAGAACAAGGCCGAGTCTCGCCGGGCATCGATCGCCAAATCGGCGCCCGCCGCGCGCCAAGCCGACAAGAACCAGCGCTCGCGTCGCGAACAGGTCGAAGGATCGCTGAGGGATCTCGAGGCGCGCCGCCAGAAGGAAAAGAAGGTCCCGCTTGGCACCCGGCTGACCCAGGCCGGCCTGGACTGGACGCCTCAGAAATTCATGATCGTTTCCGCGGTAACCGGAGCGGTGTTCTTTGCCGGGGCGATGATGTTCGGGGGCGGACTGCTCGCAGCTGCCGGCCTGGGCTTCGCCGGGGGATTTGGCCTGCCGCGCTGGGCGTTGGGTTACCTGAAGAAACGCCGGGAAAAGAAGTTCCTGAAAGCGCTGCCGGATGCCGTCGACGTGATCGTTCGCGGCATCAAGGCGGGCCTGCCGCTGTTCGAATTCGATCAAGGTCGTCGCAGCGGATTCGCCCGAGCCGCTGAGGAGCGAGTTCCTCATGATTATCGAAACCCAGGCGATCGGCATGCCGCTCGGCGAGGCCTGCACGCGATTGTACGAACGGATGCCGCTGCCGGAAGCGAATTTCTTCGGTATCGTGGTCGCGATCCAGCAGAAGTCCGGCGGTAACCTGGCCGAAGCATTGGGCAATCTGTCCAAGGTGCTGCGCGATCGCAAGAAGATGGCGGAGAAGATCCAGGCGATGTCGATGGAAGCCAAGGCCTCCGCGGGCATCATCGGCTCGCTGCCGCCGATCGTCATGCTTCTCGTCTATATCACGACGCCGCAATATATTTCGACGTTGTGGACGCATCCGACCGGTCAATTGATGCTGGTCGGTAGCGTCATCTGGATGTCCATGGGCATCTTCGTGATGAAGAAAATGATCAATTTCGACTTCTGACGGTGCAGTATGCTTGATTTTCTGGTCGACAAGATCCACGACGCGCACTTCATGACGATGCTGCTCGCCGCTATCGCCGCCAGCGCGACGGCGTACACGCTGGTGATGCCGATGTTCGCGGGCGAAGGGCTCGCCAAGCGCATGAAGGCGGTCGCGAGCGAGCGCGAGCGGATCCGGCAGCGTGAGCGCGAGCGCATGAACAAGAGCGAAAAGGTGTCATTGCGCCAGGCGCCGAAGCAGCTCGTCTCCAGGGTGGTGGAAGACTTCAATCTCGGAAAATGGCTGGCCCAGGAAGTCGCACGCGAGAAACTAACGCAGGCGGGCTATCGCGGCCAGGCGCCCTATATCACCTTCCTGTTCTTCCGGCTGGTGACGCCGATCCTGCTCTTCATTGCGACAATCCTGTATATGTTCCTGATCTCGCACGCGGCCTATTCATGGCCGATCAAGGCCGGCATGTGCATCCTCGCGGCCTATTTGGGCTTGCAGGCGCCGATGCTGTTCCTGAGGAACGCGATCGGCAAGCGCCAGCTCTCGATCCGGCGCGCTTTTCCCGACGCGCTCGACCTGCTGCTGATTTGCATCGAATCCGGCATGTCGGTCGAAACCGCCTTCCGCAAGGTCAGCGTCGAGATCGTGACTCAATCGGTCGCGCTGTCGGAGGAATTCACGCTGACCACCGCTGAACTCTCTTATCTCCAGGACCGCAAGGTCGCGTACGAAAACCTGGCCAAGCGCACCGGGCTCGAAGGCGTGAAATCCGTCTGTCTGGCCTTGCAGCAGGCCGAACGCTACGGAACGCCGCTCGGTCACAGCCTGCGCGTCATGGCGCAGGAAAACCGCGACATGCGTATGAACGAAGCTGAGAAGAAGGCCGCGGCGCTGCCGCCGAAGCTGACGGTGCCGATGATCCTGTTCTTCCTGCCGGTGCTGTTCGTCGTCATCCTCGGGCCGACCGGCATCAAGATCGCGGCAATGCCATGAGCCGGACGGCGCAGGGTAAGGACCGCGATCGGCCAGCGCACAAGATTTAGACCCGCCAGCGACCGCGCTCACCGGATGACGCGGTTCAAGGCCGTGCGATGATGGCTTTTGGCAATTTGGAAGCGGTCAGTCCGGAGCGTTGAGCGACGCCATCGGGACTTTGCCGGAAGCTGAGCGCGGATTGTCCTTGCGGCTCAGCATCTGCTTCAGATAGGCGACATCCGCCGCCGCCTGTTCGGGCGGCAGATCGGCCTTCACGATGCTTTCGGCTTCGGCGAAACGGCCCTGCAGGCCAACC
The DNA here is from genome assembly GCA_963755895.1 of uncultured Alphaproteobacteria bacterium. Classification (GTDB taxonomy): domain Bacteria; phylum Pseudomonadota; class Alphaproteobacteria; order Rhizobiales; family Xanthobacteraceae; genus Bradyrhizobium. The sequence goes on along the minus strand of CAVWMD010000006.1, from coordinate 200,131 downwards.
ACCAGTCCCAGATTCTGCCGCACCCGTGCATCGGCGCGGCCGCTGGCATAGGCTTTGCGAAGCGTCTCTTCCGCCTTCGGCAAGTCCCGGGACAAAACATAGGAGAGGCCGAGATTGGACAGCACCGACGGTTCGTCGGGTGCGATCCTCAAGGCGCTGGCGTAATAATCGCGGGCTTCGTCATGACGGCCGAGCTGATCGAGCACGGTTCCCTGCACCGAGAGGATTCGCCAGTCGGGATTGTCGGGCGTATGCGCGCGGGTCAGCACGTCGAACGCCGCCTGGAAGTTACCGTTATCGGCCAGCGCCCGGCCGAACGCCGCGAGCAGCGCCTTGTTGCCGGGATGGGCGATCGAGGCCTGTTCGAGCACCGCGGCAGCCTGCGATCGCTGCCCGCTGGCGCGTAGCGCCTGGCCATAGGCCAAAGCGGCGTCGGCATCCTTGGGATTGGCGCGATAGCGCTCGCCGGAAACCTCCACGGAGCGCCGCGGATCGGCGTCGGGGCTGCTTTCTGCCTTCGGCGTCAGCGAACCCGTGACATCGGACATGGTCTGGCAGCCGCAAAGCCCAACGGCGAACATCGCGGCGACGGCCGCGGAAGCAAGATGCCGGGCAAGGCTGGACTGCTGACGCATGGCACTTTAACTCACGATATGAGGCGGGATTTGATCGAGCCGAACGCGCCCAGCAATAAAGTGTTAACCCTAACGTCTGGTTAAAAAGGCGCCCTATGGAACCCTTCAGATCGATCGAACAGGATGGCCCCAGCTTACGAAATCTCTTCCGTCTGGCCGCGTTGGCTGCTTTGACTGATCCGGCCCCGTTCGAGTGAAGACCGAGAAAAACATGCATTCAGCATTCGAGACCGCGCCGGCGGCTCCAGCCATCCCGATTACCTTCGCGACCAAAACCACCTGGGAGGCGATCCGCGACGATCTTCCGGCGCCTGCCCGGCAGTTTGCGCTTGCCAATGATTTTGCGGCGAAGCCCGGAAAATGCCTGACCTTGCCGGCCGCCGACGGGCAGATCGCCCAGGTCATTTTTGGCCTTGAGGACGAGGCCAGCAAATCCCGCGACCTGTTCCGGCCCGGATCGTTGCCGAGCCTGCTGCCGCCGGGGACCTATCGCTTTGCCAATGCGCCGCACGACACGCGGCTTGCAACACTTGCTTTTGCGCTCGGCAGTTACCGGTTCGGCCGCTACCGCAAGGCGGAGGCATACGATGTCAGGCTGGTGCCGCCCGATGGCGTCGACATCGCCGATATCGCGCGGATGGCGGAAGCGGCTTGCCTCGCCCGCGACCTCATCAACACGCCGTCGAACGATATGGGACCGGAAGAACTGGCGCAGGCGGCGCAACATCTGGCCCAACGCTTTGGCGCCGGCTTCAATTGCATCACCGGCGACGATCTCGCGCGGCAGAACTTTCCGCTGATCCATGCGGTCGGCATGGCCTCGACACGGGCGCCGCGCCTGATCGATTTCAGCTGGGGCGATCCCGCGCATCCCAAGGTGACGCTGGTCGGCAAGGGCGTCTGCTTCGACACCGGCGGGCTCGACCTGAAACCTTCCAGCGGCATGCTGATCATGAAGAAGGACATGGGCGGCGCCGCCAATGTGCTCGCGCTGGCGCTGATGGTGATGGACGCCAAGCTGAAGGTGCGGCTCAGGGTGCTGATTCCCGCGGTCGAGAATGCGGTGGCCGGCAACGCGTTTCGTCCGCTCGATATCTTCACCTCGCGCAAGGGGCTGACGGTCGAGATCGGCAATACCGACGCCGAGGGCCGTCTGGTGCTGGCCGACGCGCTGGCGCTCGCCGATGAAGAAAATCCCGATCTGCTGATCGACCTCGGCACGCTGACGGGCGCTGCGCGGGTGGCGCTCGGGCCCGATTTACCGCCCTTTTACACCAACGATGAGACGCTGGCACTGGAGGTCGCGGCCCACGCGATACAGGAGAACGATCCGTTGTGGCGCTTGCCGCTGTGGCCTCCTTACGATTCCTGGCTCGATTCCAAGGTCGCCAACCTCAACAACGCGCCGTCGGGCGGGTTCGCCGGCTCCATCACCTGCGCGCTGTTCCTGCAACGCTTCGTCGAGGCCGCGAAGAGCTGGCTGCATGTCGACATCTACGGCTGGACACCGTCTGCGAAGCCGGCGCGGCCCGAGGGCGGCGAATGCCAGGCCGCCCGCGCGATCTACAAGTTGTTGAGTGAACGCTATGGATGACCCGCGCCTGACACCGGCGCGGCCCGACCTTGCCGCGAAATATCTCGAAGGCAAGGTCGAGGCGGCGCGTTTTGTCAGCGGCGAGACGTTCGAAATCGTCGATGCGATTGCGCCGCTGAGGGAAAGGGCATCCGCTGACGCCTGGCTCCTGACCCAGGCGCTGAGAGGCGAGCGGGTGGCAATCTACGACCGCAACGGCGAGGGCTGGTCCTGGGGCCAACTCGACCGCGACGGCTATGTCGGCTGGCTTCCCGATTCGTCGCTGGCGAAACCCGACGCCGCGCCGACGCACAAGGTCACCGCGATCCGGACCTTTGCGTTTCCCGGCCCCTCGATCAAACTGCCGCCGCTCGACACGCTGGTGATGGAGTCGTTTCTGACCGTGACGCGCGAGGACGGCGCTTTCGCCGTCACGCGTGAAGGCTGGTATCTGCCGCGGCAGCATCTGGCTCACCTCGATCGCTTCGAGCAGGACTTTGTCGAAGTGGCCGAACGCTTCGTCGGCACGCCCTATCTGTGGGGCGGCAAGAGCAGCCTCGGGATCGATTGTTCGGGCCTGGTCCAGATCGCATTGAACGCCGTGGGCACCGGCTGCCCGCGCGACAGCGACATGCAGCAGGACGGCCTCGGCCGGGCGCTCGATCCGGCGGAATCGAAAAAATTGCAGCGCGGCGATTTGATCTTCTGGAAGGGCCATGTCGCGATCGTGCGCGATGCCACCAGCATCGTCCACGCCAACGCGCATCACATGGCCACCGCGATCGAAAATACAAGCGACGCGATCGCCCGCATCAAGGCCGCCGGCAGCGAGATCATGTCGATCAAGCGGTTGTAGTTAGGCACCGTCCGTTCAAGTTCGTCATGCCCGGGCTTGTCCCGGGCATCCACGTCTTTGCAGTGCTGCGGTCAGGAAGACGTGGATGTCCGGGTCAAGCCCGGCCATGACGAATGGCAGACCCGCTCAGTCCGCCACCACGCCGCCGGCCGCGGCTTCCAGCCGGAACGCGGCGGCAAACAGTGCGCGGGTGTAGTCGCTCTTCGGGTTTTTGAACAGTTCCGCCGCCGCGCCCTCCTCCACCACCTTGCCGTGACGCATCACGATCAGATGGCTTGCCAATGAGGCGACCACACGCAAATCGTGTGAAATGAACAGGTAGGTCAGATCGCGCTTGCGCTGCAATTCGCGCAACAGATCGACCATTTGCGCCTGCAGCAGCATATCCAGCGCGCTGGTCGGCTCGTCCAGCACGACAAAATTAGGCTCCAGCACCACCGCGCGCGCGATTGAGATGCGCTGACGCTGGCCGCCGGAGAATTCATGCGGATAGCGAAACCGTGTCGCCGGATCGAGGCCGACGTCTTGCAGCGCCTTGATCACGCGCGCCTCGCGTTCGGCTTCCGACAGCGAGCCCTGATGCACGGTCAGCCCCTCCGCGATGATGTCGCCGACAGACATTCGCGGGCTCAGCGCGCCGAACGGGTCCTGAAACACGATCTGCATGTCGCGCCGGAACGGCCGCATCGCCTTGAAGCGCAGGCCCTGGATGTCCTTGCCCAGAAACACGATCGGCCCGTCGGACGAGATCAGCCGCAGCAACGCCAGGCCCAGCGTGGTCTTGCCGGAGCCGGATTTACCGACGACGCCGAGTGTCTCGCCTTGCCGTACCGAGAGGCTGACGCCATCGACCGCCTTGATGTGCCCGACCGTATTGCGCAGCAGACCGCGCTTAATCGGAAACCAGACCTTCAAACCGTCGGTCGAGATCACGACCGGAGATTCCGGGCGAGGCGGCGCCGGATCGGGCTTCGGCTCGGCCGCGAGCAGATTGCGGGTATAGGGATGTTTCGGCGCGGTGAAGACCTCTTCGACCGGCCCCTGCTCGACGATCTTGCCGCCATTCATGACGCAGACGACATCGGCGATGCGGCGCACGATGCCGAGATCATGGGTAATGAATAGCAGGCTCATGCCGAGCCGCGCGCGAATTTCCGCCAGCAGCGTCAGAATCTGCGCCTGGACGGTGACGTCGAGCGCGGTGGTGGGTTCGTCGGCGATCAAGAGATCTGGCTCATTGGCGAGCGCCATCGCGATCATGACCCGCTGCCGCTGGCCGCCGGACAATTGATGCGGATAGCTCGCGAGCCGGGTTTCCGGATCGGGAATACCGACCTGAGTCAACAGTTCGAGCGTTCGCGCCCGCGCCATCGCGCCGCGAACCCCGCTGTGCAGCTGCAATATCTCGCCGATCTGGGACTCGATCGTATGCAGCGGGTTGAGCGAGGTCATCGGCTCCTGGAAGATGATCGAAATGTCGTTGCCGCGAATCCCGCGAATCTCGCGCTCCGACATCGTGAGCAGTTCGTGTCCCTTGAAGCGGATGCTGCCGGTGGGATGCGACGCGGTCGGGTACGGCAACAGCTTCAGGATCGACAGCGCGCTGACCGATTTTCCGGAACCGGATTCGCCGACCAGCGCCACGCACTCGCCGCGCTTGATCTCAAAGGAAATCCGGTCGACCGCAATTGAAGTGCCGCTCGGCTGGTGAAACGCCACCGACAAATCGCGGACGTGAAGCAGAGGCTGATTGATGGCGTCCATGCGGCGGGTCCCTACCGGAACGTCTTGCGCGGATCGAAGGCGTCGCGCGCGGCTTCGCCGATGAAAATCAACAGCGACAGCATGATGGCGACCGCGAAAAAGCCGGTGAAGCCGAGCCAGGGCGCCTGCACATTGGCCTTGGCCTGCGACAGCAACTCGCCGAGCGAGGGCGAGCCCGGGGGCAGGCCGAAGCCGAGGAAATCCAGCGCGGTCAGCGTCATCACCGACGAGGAGACGATGAACGGCAGGAACGTCATGGTCGCCACCATCGCGTTCGGCAGCAAATGCCGGAACATGATCACGGCATTGGAGACGCCGAGCGCCCGCGCGGCCTGGATGTATTCAAAGTTGCGTCCGCGCAGAAACTCCGCCCGCACCAGCCCGACCAGCGAGACCCACGAGAACAGCAGCAGGATGCCGAGCAGCACAAAGAAGCCCGGCACCAGCACCGACGACAGGATCAGCAGCAGATACAGCGAAGGTATGGCGGTCCATACCTCGATCAGACGCTGGAAGGTCAAGTCGATCCAGCCGCCGAAATAGCCCTGCACGCCGCCGGCGGCGATGCCGATGATCGAGGAGATGATGGTGAGCGCGAGGCCGAACAACACCGAAATGCGAAAGCCGTAGATCAGCCGTGCGACGACGTCGCGGCCCTGGTCGTCGGTGCCGAGCCAATTATACTCCAGGTCGCGGCAGCTCTTGAGGCCCTTCTTCTGCACCACGTCCTTGCACTGCGCTTCCGTCAGCATCCAGGTCGGTGGCGAGGGCGCCGGGGTCGGCAGATCGAGATTGTGCGTGTCGTAGGAATAGCGGATCAGCGGCCAGACGATGCTGCCGCCCTTTTCCGCGATCAGCTTCTGCAGATAGGGATCGCGATAATCCGCCGCCGTCTGGAAATCGCCACCGAACGTGGTCTCGGGATAGGTGACAAAGGCCGGAAAATACAAATGGCCATCGTATTTGATCAGGAACGGACGATCATTGGCGATCAGTTCGGCGAATAGCGAAACAAAAAACAGGGTCAGAAAGATCCAGAACGACCAGTAACCCCGGCGGTTCGATTTGAAATTCTGCCAGCGCCGACGGTTGAGCGGCGACGGGCTGAAGCGATGACGCGTCATCGGCACCGCCTCGCCGAGCGGCGTTTGCGTCGAGGTCTCGACCGGCGGTGGGGCGATCAGGGTCATCAGACCTCCCGCGCCTCGAAATCGATCCGCGGATCGATCCACATATAGGCCAGATCCGAGATCAGATTGACCACCAGACCCACCAGCGAAAAGATGAACAGCGTTCCGAACACCACTGGATAGTCGCGGTTCAGCACGCTTTCGAAACCGAGCAGGCCAAGCCCATCCAGCGAGAAAATGGTCTCGATCAGCAGCGAGCCGGAAAAGAAGGCGTGGATGAAGGCACCGGGGAAACCGGCGATCACGATCAGCATGGCGTTGCGGAACACGTGATTGTAGAGCACCTGGCGTTCGCTGCAGCCCTTGGCGCGCGCGGTCATCACATATTGCTTGCGGATTTCATCGAGAAACGAGTTCTTGGTCAACAGCGTCATGGTGGCGAAGGCGCCCAGCGCCATCGCGATCAGCGGCAGCGTGATGTGCCAGAAATAATCCAGGATCTTCCAGTACCAGGGGAATTGCGACCAACCGTCCGAGGTCAGGCCACGCAGCGGGAATATATTGAAGAACGAGCCGCCGGCGAACAGGATGATCAAGAGGATCGCAAACAGGAAGCCCGGAATCGCAAATCCGACGATGATGACGGCCGACGTCCAGGTGTCGAATTTGGAGCCATCCTGTACCGCCTTGCGGATTCCGAGCGGAATCGAGATCAGATAGGTCAAGAGCGTCATCCAGATCCCGAGCGACATCGAGACCGGCAATTTCTCCTTGATCAGCTGCAATACGGTGGTGTCGCGAAAATAGCTTTTGCCGAAATCGAAGCGCGAGAAGTTCCACACCATCAGGGCGAAGCGTTCCGGCGCCGGCTTGTCGAAGCCGAACTGCTTTTCGAGGCTCTTGATAAAATCGGGATCGAGCCCCTGCGCGCCGCGATACTTCGAACTGGCGCCGCCGCCGGACAAATTACCAGGCTGGCCGCGCGGGCTGAAATCGCCACCGCCGCCGGAAACCCGCGAGGTACCGCCGGTGTCGGCGCCGTTGAGTTGCGCGATCACGCGCTCCACCGGACCGCCGGGGGCGAACTGCACCACCACGAACGACACGAACAATATTCCGAGCAGCGTCGGGATCATCAGCAAAATGCGGCGGGCGATATAAGCGCTCATGAGCTATTTCGCCTGTTCGGATTTGGCGGCCTTGGCGGCGTCGTACCACCAGTTTTCCGGCGCACCGACGCCGCCCGAATATTTCGGCGGCTTGTCGGGGTGATTGAACAGGTCCCAATAGGCGATCGGGTGCGTCGCGCGGAACCATTGCGGCACCCAATAGCGGCCGGCCCGGAACACCCGGTCCAGCGCACGACAAGCATTGGTGAGGTCCGCCCGCGTTTCAGCACTCATGGCCTTTTCAACCAGCGCGTCGATCGCCGGGTTGGCAACGCCGGCCAGATTGTACGAACCCTTGGTGGCCGCCGCCTGCGATGTAAAGTACGGCCGCAGGCTGTCGCCCGGCGTCGCTGACATGCTCAAGCGCTCGACCGTCACGTCGAAATCAAAATCTTCCACGCGCGCGCGGAACTGCACGGCGTCGATCAATCGTATGCTGGCGTCGATTCCGAGCTGGCCGAGGTTCTTGATGAAGGTGGCATGATGCGGCTGAAATGACGGCTCATCGAGCAGGAATTCGACCGTGAAGGCCTCGCCGTTCGGCAATAACCGTTTGCCGTCCTTGATGACGCATCCGGCGTCGTTGAGCAGTTGTACGGCTTTGCGCAACAAAGCGCGGTCCTGACCCGATCCATCCGATACCGGCGGTACATAGGGTTCACCGAATACCTCGTCGGGGACCTGCCCGCGAAACGGCTCGAGCAGCTTGAGCTCGTCCGGTGACGGCGGCCCCACGGCGACCATGTCCGAATTCTGGAACGGCGAGCAGGTGCGCGCATAGGCGCCATACATCACGGTCTTGTTGGTCCATTCGAAGTCAAAGGCGTTGCCGATGGCTTCGCGCACCCTTGGATCCTTGAATTTGTCGCGGCGGGTATTGAAGAACCAGCCTTGTCCGCCTGACGGCGTTTGGTCCGGCAACGTCTCGCGCTTGACCCGGCCGTCCTTGACCGCCGGGAAATCATAGCGTGTCGCCCAGATGCGCGCGGTGAACTCCTCGCGGTACAGATAGCTCTTTCCGCTGAAACCCTCGAACGCGACATCGCGGTCGCGATAAAATTCGTAGCGCACGGTATCGAAATTATAGCTGCCGCGGTTCACCGGAAGATCGGCGGCCCACCAGTCCTTGACCCGCTCATATTCGATGTAGCGGTTGGCCTCGAATTTTCCGACCTTGTACGGCCCAGATCCGAGCGGCGTGTCGAGCGTCGATTTATCGAATGGCCGCGTCGCATAATAGGCTTTGGAGAAGATCGGCAATCCGGCGACATAGAGCGGCACGTCGCGGGCGCGCTTTTCCGCAAAGCTGACGACAACCGTCGCGTCATCAGGCGCTTCGGCCTTCAGCATGTCGCGCAACTGAGCGATGATCAAAGGATGACCTTTTTCCTTCAGCGCAGTCAGCGAGAACGCGACATCCTGCGCGGTCAGCTTCGAGCCGTCGTGAAACCGGGCCTCGGAGCGGATGGTGAAACGGTACACCAGCTTGTCCGGCGATATCCGCACCGACTTCGCCGCCAGACCATACATCGCATCCGGCTCATCATTCGCCCGCGCCATCAGCGCCACGAAGGTCATATCCATGCCCTGCGCGCCCTCGCCCTTGAGGATGTAGGCGTTGAGCGAATTGAACGTGAAGAACGACTGGTTGTAGCCGCGGTTGGAAGGTATCAGCGAAAACAGCCCGCCTTTCGGCGCGTCTACATTCACGTAGTCGAAATGCGCAAAGTCGGCCGGATATTTCAGGTCGCCGAATGCTGAGATGCCGTGGATATCAGGGCCGGGTTCGGCCGCCGCCGGCCGAAAACGCACCGCGCTGATCGCACCGGCCGCGACACCGAGCAGGTGCCGGCGCGAGAGCTGCATGATGCCTGCGGGATCCCTCAAGATCGCTTGCCGATCTTGGCGGCCTTGTCGGCATCGAACCACCACAGCGACGGCAACCCGCCGCGGCCGTATTTTGGCAGAGGGTCGGCATGGCTGAAGCGATCCCAAATCGCGTAGCGCGCGAACCCGTAGGTGAATTGCGGGACGACGTAGAAATTCCACAACAGAACGCGATCGAGCGCTCTCGTCGCAGCGACCAGGCCGGCACGATCCTTGGCGAAGATGATTTTGTCGATCAGTTCATCCACGGCCGGATTCTTGATGCCGATGGTGTTTTTCGAGCCGGGCTGGTCCGCGCTCTGCGAGCTCCAGAATTCCCGCTGCTCGTTGCCGGGCGACAGCGACTGTCCCCATACGTCGGTGATGATGTCGAAGTCGAAGTTACGCAGCCGGTTCTCGTATTGCGCATCGTCCACGACGCGGATCGACGTCGTAACGCCGATACGCTCGAGCGACGGCTTGTAAAACAGCGATATCCGCTCACTCGACGGATCCTGGACCAGAATCTCGACGGTCACCGGCTTTTCCGCCGGATCGACCAGCTTGCCATCCTTGATCGTGTAGTTCGCCTCCTTCAGGAGCCTCATCGCCTCGCGCAAATTCGCGCGCACCGCCTCCGGGTTGCCGCCAACCGGATTGGTGTATGGCATCGTGAAGAGCTCCGCCGGCACCTTGTCGCGCACGGTCTCCAGAATCTGGAGCTCTTCGCCCTGCGGCAGTCCCGACGAGGCCAGTTCCGTTCCATCGAAGTAGCTGTTGATGCGCTTGTATTGCCCATAAAACAGCTGCTTGTTCATTTCCTCGAAGTCGAACGCAAAGTTGAAGGCGCGGCGCAGCCGGGCATCCTTGAATTGCTCGCGGCGCAGATTGAGCGTGAAGGCCTGCATCCGCCCGGAATCGTTAATCGGAAACTCCTGCTTGACGACGCGCTTGTCGGCGATCGCCGGAAAGTCATAGGCCGTCGCCCATTGCTTGGCCGAATTCTCGACGATCCAGTCGGCCTGGTCGGCCTTGAAGGCTTCGAGCGCAACCTGATTGTCGCGGAAAAACTCGAAGCGCAGTTCGTCGAAATTGTTCTGCCCGATCTGGCTCGGCAGGCTTGCGCCCCAATAGTCCTTGACCCGTTCCAGCCTGATCGATCTGGCGGCGACGAATTCCTTGATGCGGTATGGGCCGGAACCGAGCGGCGGCTCCAGCGTCGTTGCCGAGATGTCGCGCTTTTTGCCGTTGCTGTCGGTGCCTTCCCACCAATGCTTCGGCAACACGATCAATTCACCGATGATGGTCGGCAATTCGCGATTGCCGGGGCTCTCGAAGGTGAACTTTATATCGCGATCGCCGATCTGTTCGGTTTTGACGACATGACGATAATACGACGCGTAGAACGGACTGTTTTTCTTGAGTGCCTCGAGCGAGAAAATCACGTCCTCAGGCGTGACCGGCTTGCCATCATGCCAGCGGGCTTCCTTGCGAAGACGGTAGGTGACCCAGGCGAAATCGTCGGGATGGGAGGCCGCTTCCGCCAGCAGGCCGTATTCCGTAGTGACTTCGTCCAGCGAACGGCTCATCAGGGTTTCATTGATCATCGCGGCGGCGGGAGCGAGCGAGCCCTTGATGCCGGCAACGGCGATGTTGAAATTGTCGAACGTACCGATCGATATTTGACGCGTCGCGCCGCCCTTCGGTGCATCAGGATTGACGTAATCGAAACGCTTGAAATCGGCGGGATATTTGATGTCGCCGAACAGCGACAACGCGTGCCGCCAGACCGGCTCGGCTGTCGCCGTCTGGGCGCGGGCCTCACCGATCAGGGAAGCGCCAGTCGCCATCCCAATGCTCGGAGCGAGTGCGGCGAAGGCGCCGCTTTGCAGAAGATGTCGCCGGGAAATTGCCAAATGCGTAATTCCTGCTGAACTAGAGCCGCCAGTGAGACGGTAATATACGGCAACGTTTCGACAAAATACGTTGCTTTTTCCTCATGAAAGCGCCTGGCGAAGCGATCCGCTGCGGCCAAACGTCCCGATAACAAACCCGCGAGCCCTCCTCATGAAAACGGCCGGGCAATGCCCGGCCGGTTATCGCGTGAAATTCCATGTCACGATGACGAGGCGTTAGCTGGCCACCATCGCCTGGTGCATCACTTGGCCGCCGTGGGCAGCGGAACCGGATTATCCGAAAGCGTGTGCAGATAATCGATCACGTCGGCCCGCTCGCTGTCCTTCTGGATTCCGGCAAAGCCCATCGCGGTGCCCGGGACAAAGCCTTTCGGGCTATTGATGAACTGGTTGAGGTCTTCATAGGTCCAGGTGCCGCCCTTGGCCTTCATGGCGGCGGAGAAATTGAAGCCGCGGCCTTCACCTTTCTTGTCGCCGACGATCCCGTAGAGATTGGGGCCGACGCGGTTCGGGCCGTCCTTTTCGAAGGTATGGCAGGCGCCGCATTTCTTGGCAGCGGCCGCGCCCTTCTCGACCGAGGCGGTCTGCAGCAGCTTCTCGATCGGTTCGGAAGGCGCGGGTGCTGCTTCCTTGCCGCCGGCCGGGGCCTCTTCCTTGACCGCGATTTCGAAGCCCGGCTTGGCCAGCTTCGGCGGGGAGAACAGCGCCCCGGCGGCGAAACTCGTCGACAACATAACAAGGCAGGTGGCCAGAACGGCACCGAGGATTTTATTGGTTTCGAAGGAGTCCATTTCGGATCAGGCTCCAAGCCTTAAAGCTAAGGCTTACCTGGAGTAAGCCTCAAAGGTCGACTTCAGGCCGGCGAGAAGCGGCCGCGGATGGGCCTCAGGAATCAGGCTTTCGCACCGCACCCGAGTGGCTTTGAGATATCGGTTTGCCCGCGCTCTGGCAACCCGTATAAATAGGCTGGCTTTTGACCAATCCCCATCAATTCCCGCCTGATATCAACCGGGTCCAGATCTCATCCCGATGACCGAAACCCGTAACTTGGTGCTCATCCCCGCCCGCATGGCCGCCACCCGGCTGCCTGGCAAGCCGTTGCTGGACATTGCCGGCCTGCCGATGATCGTCCACGTGCTGCGCAGCGCCGAAGCCGCGCAAATCGGCCGGGTCGCGGTCGCCACCGACACCACCGAGATTGCCGACGTGGTGACATCCCATGGCGGCGAGGCCGTCATGACCCGGGGCGACCACCCGTCCGGGTCGGACCGCAGCTATGAGGCGCTGTGCAAGCTCGACCCCGAAAGCAAGATCGAGATCGTGGTCAACCTGCAGGGCGATTTCCCGACCATCCGCCCCGATAATATCAGGAGCGTGCTGGACCCGCTGGCCGACCCCGCGGTCGATATCGCGACCTTGGCCGCCGAAATCCATACCGAGGAGGAAAGTACCAATCCGAACGTGGTCAAGGTGATCGGCTCGACGGTCAGTGCGGGGCGGATGCGCGCGCTGTACTTCACCCGCGCCACAGCGCCCTGGGGCGACGGGCCGCGCTACCATCACATCGGCCTTTACGCCTATCGCCGCCCGGCGCTGCAGCGTTTTGTCGGGCTGCCGCCCTCGGAGCTGGAGCTGCGCGAGAAGCTCGAACAATTGCGGGCGATCGAGGCCGGAATGCGGATCGATGTCGCCATCGTGGAAACGGTGCCGCGCGGCGTCGATACCCCGCCCGATCTGGAAACCGCCCGCGGCATACTGGCCAAACGATGAGCGGCTGCTACAAGGCGCCATGACGACGAAGATGACGACGAACATGACCAAGACCATGAAAATTGCATTCCAGGGCGAGCCGGGCGCCAATTCCCATATCGCCATCGCCGCCGCCTACCCCGACGCGGAAGCGCTGCCCTGCGCGACCTTCGAGGACGCGCTGGCCGCGATCTCCTCGGGGGAAGCGGATCTCGGCATGATCCCGATCGAAAACTCGGTCGCCGGCCGGGTCGCCGATATCCATCATCTGCTGCCGCAGTCCGGCCTGTTCATCGTCGGCGAATGGTTCGAGCCGATCCATCACCAGTTGATGGCGCCGCGCGGCGCCAGGCTCGCCGACATCAAGACCGTCGAGAGCCACGTCCACGCGCTCGGGCAATGCCGCCGCATCATCCGCAAGCTCGGCATCCGGCCGATCGTCTCCGGCGACACCGCCGGCAGTGCCCGCATCGTCGCCGAGCGCGGCGACAAGAGCTGCGCCTCGATCGCCTCCAGGCTCGCGGCCGAGATCTACGGCCTCGACATCCTGGCCGGGGACGTCGAGGACGAGACCCACAACACCACCCGTTTCGTGGTGCTGGCGCGCGAACCGAAATGGGCCGCGCAGGGCTCGGGGCCGCTGGTCAGCACCTTTGTGTTCCGCGTGCGCAATTTGCCCGCCGCGCTCTACAAGGCGATGGGCGGCTTTGCGACCAACGGCGTCAACATGACCAAGCTCGAAAGCTACATGGTCGACGGCAATTTCTTCGCCACCGAATTCTACGCCGACGTCGATGGCCATCCCGACGACAGGAACCTTGCTTTCGCGCTGGAGGAGCTGAAATTCTTCTCCCGCGAACTGCGTATCGTCGGCGTCTATCCCGGTCATCCGTTCCGGGCGACGTTCAGCGAGACGAAGGAGTAGGGTTTCGCTTTCTCATCGTCGTCCCGGCGCAGGCCGGGCCATCAGCCGTGTGTGCTCGTTTTGGCCGTGTGGCAGAGGCCTTTTTTGAATCGCCGGCGCTAGGGGTGATGGGTCCCCTGCGTTCGCAGGGACGACGATAGTTTGTTCACGCCGCCTCCTTCTTTCCCAGCCCGAACGCGTCCGCCAGCAGGCTGTAGGATTTCTTGCGGGCGTCGTGATCGTACACGGCGGTGATGATCATCAGCTCATCGGCCTTGCTGGCCGTGATCATCGGCTGCAGTTTCGTCATCACGGTGGCCGGGTTGCCGACGAACAGCCGCGAGCGATTGCGCGCGATCGAGGCCCGTTCGGCGTCGGTGTAGGGATAGGCCAGCGCCTCCTCCACGCTCGGCAGCGGCGTATACTGGCCGCGATCACGGCGCAGGCGGTTGAGCTCCATCGAGGCCGCGAGCCGCTCGGCCTCCGCATCGGTTTCAGCGGCGACGACCGCGACCGCCAGGATGCCGTGCGGCATCAGCCCGCCAGCCCGACGGCTTGAAACGCGTATGATAATGGATCAGCGCATCGACCGCGTCGTGAGACGCGAAATGATGCGCAAAGGCAAACCCCATTCCGACCTGGGCCGCCAGTTCCGAACTGTAGTCGCTGGAGCCGAGCAGCCAGATCGGCGGCAGCGGCACGTCGTCGGGCATCGCCACCACTTTGTTGTAGGGATGGTCGGGCGGAAAATCGCGGGTCTCCCACAAGGTCAATTCATGCAGCCGCTCGAGAAAATCATCGCCCTCGCGGCGATCGAGCCGGCTGCGTAACGCGTAGGCGGTGGCGCCGTCGGTGCCTGGCGCGCGGCCGAGCCCGAGATCGATCCGGCCCGGAAACAGCGCCTCCAGCATCTTGAAGCGCTCCGCCACCATCAGCGGCGCGTGGTTGGGCAGCATCACGCCGCCGGAGCCGACTCGGATATGGCTGGTCACCGCCGCGATCTGCCCGATCATGATGTCGGGCGCGGGGCTCGCGACCGACGCAAGGTTGTGATGCTCGGCTAGCCAATATCGGAGATAGCCGAGCCGGTCGACGTGGCGCGCCAGATCGATGCTGTTGCGCAGCGCCGCGGCGGGCTTTGTGCCGGTGGTGACGACCGAGAGGTCGAGGACTGAAAGCGGAATCATCGCGATAAACTAATGCGCCACGTCCGGGCCACAAAGGGCCCTGTCGCGCAGATCAGGCGCGCATCGCATGGGTCCGCGAATAGCACGCCGTGGCCACCCAAGTGGGCTATATAAAAGATAAACGTCATAAATTTCGAATTGCCCACCATTTCAAGAAATGCACCTTCAGAGCAAAAATTATCTCAAATTACTGTAATAACGTCAATTTCCATCCTATTTTTAAAAATTATCTTTGCCCACATATCGTGATTAATCGACCTCATATTAAATACTTCATGGAGTAATTGGGCAATTTCCCATCGTCGATGGGCTATTTGAAAGGCCCGATTTCGCTTATTTTCGGGTCGAGGAGCAAAGCCCGGCATCGTTGCGGGCCTGAGCGGGAGTTCGCAAGCGCCATGACCGATATTACACCGCCAGCGCCCGATGGACGCCCTGCGCTGAAATCGCCCGCGATCTCCTTTGAGTTTTTCCCGCCGAAGACCGAGGAGATGGAGCGCAGCCTGTGGGACACCATCAACCGGCTGGCGCCGCTGTCGCCCAATTTCGTCTCGGTGACCTATGGCGCCGGCGGCTCGACCCGCGAACGCACCCATTCGACCATCGCGCGCATCCTGGCCGAGACCAACCTGGTCCCGGCCGCGCATCTGACCTGCGTCAACGCCCCGCGCGGCGAGATCGATGACGTGGTCGCGCAGTATCACGACGTCGGCGTTCGCCATATCGTGGCCCTGCGCGGCGATCCCACCACCGGGATCGGCACCGCCTATGTCGCGCATCCCGACGGCTACAAGACTTCGGCCGAACTCGTCGCCAGCATCAAGAAGCGCTATCCCGATATCGAGGTCTCGGTCTCGGCCTATCCGGAAAAGCATCCTGAAAGCGCCGACTTCGATGCCGACATCGACGTGCTCAAGGCCAAGGTCGATGCCGGCGCGACGCGCGCCATTACGCAGGTGTTCTTCGATAACGATCTCTACTTCCGTTACCTCGATCGGGTGCGGGCCCGCGGCATCGATATTCCGGTCGTGCCCGGCATCATGCCGATGCACAATTTCAAGCAGGCGCGCAACTTCGTCACCCGCGCCGGCACCACGGTGCCGTCCTGGCTCGCGGAAAAATTCGACGGCCTCGACGACGATGCCGAGACCCGCAAGCTGGTGGCGGCCACCGTCGCCGCCGGCCAGGTGCAGAAACTGGCCAAGCACGGCGTCGATACCTTCCATTTCTACACCATGAACCGCGCCGATCTCGTGTTCGCCATCAGCCATCTGCTCGGCATTCGCCCGCAGGGCGCACAGAAAGCCGCTTGATCGATGAGCATTCCTGTTTCCCCCAAGCGAACCGCTTTGCTCGCAGCCGCCCGCGAACGCATCCTGGTGCTCGACGGCGCCATGGGCACCATGATCCAGGGCCTGCAATATCGACGAGGCCGCCTTCCGCGGCGAACGCTTCAAGGATTTCCATCGCGACGTCCGCGGCAATAACGACCTGTTGATCCTGACCCAGCCGAAGGCGATCGAGGACATCCACGCCGCAATATCTGCGCGCCGGCGCCGACATCGTCGCCACCAACACCTTCTCCTCGACCTCGATCGCGCAGGCCGATTACGAGATGTCGGACCTCGCCTATGAACTCAACCTCGAAGGCGCCAAGCTGGCGCGCGCCGCCGCCGAGCGCGTCAGCGCCGAGGACGGCAAGCCGCGTTTTGTCGCCGGCGCGCTGGGCCCGACCAACCGCACCGCCTCGATCTCGCCCGACGTATCCAACCCCGGCTATCGCGCCGTCACCTTTGACGATCTGCGCAAGGCCTATGGCGAGCAGATCAACGGCCTGCTCGACGGCGGCGCCGATCTGCTGCTGGTCGAAACCATCTTCGACACGCTGAACGCCAAGGCGGCGCTCTACGCGATCGCCGAGATCACCGAAGCGCGCGGCATCGACGTGCCGGTGATGATCTCCGGCACCATCACCGACAAATCCGGCCGCCTGCTGTCGGGACAATTGCCGGAAGCGTTCTGGAATTCGGTGCGCCACGCCAGGCCTGTCGACCATCGGCTTCAACTGCGCGCTCGGCGCCGAAGATCTGCGCGCCCATATCGCCGATATCGGCCGCGTCGCCGATACGCTGGTGTGCGCCTATCCGAATGCCGGCCTGCCCAACGAATTCGGCCAGTACGACGAGAGCCCGGAATACATGGCGCGGCTGATCGGCGAATTCGCCAGCGCCGGCCTCGTCAACATCGTCGGCGGCTGCTGCGGCACCACGCCGGATCATATCGCGGCGATCGCCGCCGCGGTCGCGCCGCACAAGCCGCGCGTCGATCCCGGAGATCGAACCGCGGCTGCGGCTGTCCGGCCTGGAGCCGTTCGAGCTGACGCCCGCGATCCCCTTCGTCAATGTCGGCGAGCGCACCAACGTCACGGGCTCGGCGCGATTCCGCAAGCTGGTCACCGCCGGCGACTACACCGCGGCGCTTCAGGTCGCGCGCGACCAGGTCGAGAACGGCGCCCAGATCATCGACGTCAACATGGACGAGGGCTTGCTCGATTCCGAAGCCGCGATGGTGACCTTCCTCAACCTCGTCGCCGCCGAGCCCGACATCGCCCGCGTCCCTGTCATGGTCGACTCCTCGAAATTCGCCGTGATCGAAGCCGGCCTGAAATGCGTTCAGGGCAAGCCGGTGGTGAATTCGATCTCGATGAAGGAAGGCGAGGAGAAATTCATCCACGAGGCGCAGATCGCGCGGCGCCATGGCGCGGCCGTGGTGGTGATGGCGTTCGACGAAGCCGGCCAGGCCGATACCTTCGCGCGCAAGACCGAAATCTGCAAGCGCGCCTACGACATCCTGGTCGGGCAACTCGACTTCCCGCCCGAGGACATCATCTTCGATCCGAATATCTT
This sequence comes from uncultured Alphaproteobacteria bacterium, assembly GCA_963755895.1. Taxonomy (GTDB): domain Bacteria; phylum Pseudomonadota; class Alphaproteobacteria; order Rhizobiales; family Xanthobacteraceae; genus Bradyrhizobium. The sequence goes on along the minus strand of CAVWMD010000006.1, from coordinate 182,476 downwards.
CGCGATCGCGACCGGGCTCGAAGAGCACAACAATTACGGCGTCGACTTCATCGAGGCGACGCGCTGGATCCGCCAGAACCTGCCGCATGCGCATATTTCCGGCGGCGTCTCCAATCTGTCGTTCTCGTTCCGCGGCAACGAGCCGGTGCGCGAGGCGATGCATTCGGTGTTCCTGTATCATGCCATCAAGGCCGGCATGGACATGGGCATCGTCAATGCCGGGCAGATGATCGTCTATGACGACATCGATCCCGAGCTGCGCCAGACCTGCGAAGACGTCATCCTCAACCGCGATCCCGGCGCCTCCGAGCGGCTGCTGGCGCTGGCGGAAAAATTCCGCGGCAAGGAGAAGCAGACCAAGGAGCAGGATCTCGCCTGGCGCGAATGGCCGGTCGAGAAGCGGCTCTCGCCACGCGCTGGTGCACGGCATCACCGAATTCATCGAGGCCGATACCGAAGCCGCGCGGCTGACCGTCGAGCGTCCGCTCAACGTCATCGAAGGCCCGTTGATGGCCGGCATGAACATCGTCGGCGACCTCTTCGGCGACGGCAAGATGTTCCTGCCGCAGGTGGTCAAATCCGCGCGGGTGATGAAGCAGGCGGTGGCCTATCTGATGCCGTTCATGGAAGAGGAAAAGGCGCGCAACCTGGCCGCCGGCATTGCCGGCGACGGCCGCAAGAACGCCGGCAAGATCGTGCTCGCGACCGTCAAGGGCGACGTCCACGACATCGGCAAGAACATCGTCGGCATCGTGCTGCAATGTAACAATTTCGAGGTGATCGACCTCGGCGTCATGGTGCCGGCCGCCAAAATCATCGAGACCGCCAAGGCCGAGGGCGCCGACATCATCGGCCTGTCCGGCCTGATCACGCCCTCGCTCGACGAGATGAGTTTCCTCGCCGGCGAACTGGAACGCCAGGGCATGAAGGTGCCGCTGTTGATCGGCGGCGCCACCACGAGCCGCGTGCATACCGCCGTCAAGATCGACCCGAATTATCGCGGCGGGCCGGTGGTGCATGTCAACGACGCCAGCCGCGCCGTCGGCGTCGCCTCGTCGCTGCTGTCGCCGGAGCGGCGCGAGGCCTATGCCGCCGAAGTGCGCGCCGACTACGCCAAAATCTCCGCGGCGCATTTCCGCGCCCAGGCCGACAAGAAGCGGCTGAAGCTTGGCGGCTGCCCGCGCCAACGCGATGAAGATCGATTTTGCCAAAACTGCCGCCGAAGAAGCCGAGCTTCTTCGGCATCAAGAGCTTTCGCGATTACGACCTCGCCGAGCTGGCCGACTACATCGACTGGACGCCGTTCTTCCAGACCTGGGAACTGACCGGGCGGTTTCCGGCGATCCTCGACGATCCCAAGGTCGGCGAAGCCGCGCGCTCGCTCTATGACGACGCCCGCAAGATGCTCGACGCTGATCGTGAAGGAGAACTGGTTCAAGGCGCAGGCCACCATCGGCTTCTGGCCGGCCAACGCCGAGGGCGACGACATCGCGGTCTATGCCGACGACACGCGCCAAAGCCAGATCGCGACCTTCCACACGCTTGCGCCAGCAGCTCGAGAAGCGCGAAGGCCGTTTCAACGCGGCGCTGTCGGATTTCATCGCGCCGGTGGCATCGCGGCGTGCCGGATTATATCGGCGCCTTCGTGGTCACCGCCGGGATCGGCGAAGACGTGATCGCCGACCGCTTCAAGCACGCCAATGACGATTACTCCTCGATCCTGTGCAAGGCGCTGGCCGATCGTCTGGCCGAAGCCTTTGCGGAGCGCATGCACGCCCGCGTGCGCCGCGAATTCTGGGGCTACGCGCCGGACGAGACGCTGCGCGCCGGATGAACTGATCCTCGAACAATATGCCGGCATCCGCCCGGCGCCCGGCTATCCCGCGCAGCCCGACCACACCGAAAAGGCAACGCTGTTCGCCCTGCTCGACGCCGAGGCCACCGCCGGCGTCAAGCTGACCGAGAGTTTTGCGATGTGGCCGGGCTCGTCGGTGTCGGGGCTCTATTTCAGCCATCCCGAAAGCTATTATTTCGGCGTCGGCAAGATCGAACGCGACCAGGTCGAGGACTACGCCGCGCGCAAGGGCATGAGCGTCGCCGAGACCGAACGCTGGCTGGCGCCGGTGCTGAACTACATTCCCGCGCAGGACCGTCAGCCGCAGGATCGCGCCGTGCAAGCAGCGATGCCGACCGTCGCGCCGAAAGCCGCGCCCGCCAACGACGCAGCGCCAGAAGAAATCGCCTCGCATCCGCCGGGCTGCAATTGCGCGGTGCATCTGGCCTACCGGAAGAAGGCGGCGCGGGCGTAGTCTTTCCTTCACCCTCCCCTGGACCCGTCATACCCGCGAAGGCGGGTATCCAGTACGCCGCGAGTTCTCGGTTCCATCGCTGGCGTCTCGGAATACTGGATGCCCGCCTGCGCGGGCATGACGGGTGGATATACTTCACCGCGTTCTCGCGACGCATGCGCCCGAGTTTTGCAAATTCATCGGCCCTCAAAAGATAGAGGGCGCAGGGAAGACCGGGTGCGCGCTGCACCCGCGGTCTCGTGTGCAAAGGTAGATAGAAAACCGCACACGTAGCATACAGGTTCAGCGGAAACACTCCGGCCTTCCCTGCGCAATGGTTTTACAGCTTATTCCGTGCTCTCCCCGGTGAGACCAGGCTTGTTTGTCACCGTCGCCAGCGTGATACGAAGTATCATCGCCGACTTGACGCCAGCCATTGGGGCGTCAGGACCACACGACTTCGCCGTCCGCGAGTGCTTGCGTTCGTCGTTCGCAAACTCCGCGTCCATCGCATCCCACCGCGCGTTTCGTGACGTGCGCAACGCCCCTCTCGTCGGGTGGGACGCACGTAATACGCAGCTGATTTGGGTAAAAAACAAAGCGGAATATTTTTCGCGGAGGGGCTGGACAGGATTCGGCGCGCGAAGGTGATTTGCCCGTCGGGCAAATCAGCGCCAGCGTAAGGGTAGCTAACCTCAATACAACAAACTATCATTCGTCATTCCGGGGCGCGCACTTGCGCGAGCCCGGAATCCATAACCCCTGCGCCCGCGATGCCTTACTACGTCTATCTCCTTGCGAGCAAAAAGCACGGCACGCTTTATCTCGGCGTGACCAGGGATATCGTACGCCGAGGTACGAGCATCGAACCAAGGCGGTCGACGGCTTCACCTCGCGCTATGGTGTCGATAAGCTTGTCTGGTTCGAGAGCTACGATGACGCCGCGACTGCAATCGCTCGCGAGAAAGAACTGAAGAAGTGGCGGCGCGATTGGAAAATCCGTCTGATTGAAGAACAGAATCCGGGGTGGGTTGATTTATACCCCAGCATCTCAAGTTGACCGCGGGGGTTATGGATTCTCAGATGCGCAATTGCGCATCATAGCCTGCGCCAAGAGGCGCATCCCGGAATGACGGGCTAACCCTCCCCCTCATCGCTCGCCAGCACCCCCTTCACCGCCCTTGCCCAGCCCTTCAGCTTCCGCTCGCGCGTGGCCTGGCTCATGTTGGGCTTGAAGCGATGCTCCAGTCGCCAGTTGTCGGCGAATTTTGACGGCTCGGGATAGACGCCGCCCGCAAGGCCGGCGAGGTAGGCGGCGCCGAGTGCGGTGGTTTCCTGGATCATCGGGCGATCGACCGGCGCGTCGAGCAGGTCGGCGAGGCGCTGCATGGTCCAGTCCGATGCGGTCATGCCGCCGTCGACGCGCAGCACGTTGGCGGCCTTCTCCCCGGGCCAGTCGGCGCGCATCGCCTCCCTGAGATCGAAGGTCTGATAGCAGACGCTCTCCAGCGCCGCGTGCGCGAGTTCGGCCGGGCCGGTGTTGCGGGTCAGCCCGAACAGCGCTCCGCGCACACGGGGATTCCAGTAGGGCGCGCCGAGGCCGACGAAGGCCGGCACCAGATAGACGCTTTGCGTAGAATCGGACTGGTCGGCAAGCGGGCCGGTCTCGCTGGCCTGCTTGATGATGCCGAGCCCGTCGCGCAGCCATTGCACCGACGAGCCCGCGACGAAGATCGAGCCTTCCAATGCGTAGGTGCGTTTTCCCCCGAGCTGGTAGGCGATGGTGGTCAGCAGCTTGTTCTTCGAGGCCACCGGCGTGGTGCCGGTGTTGAGCAGCGCGAAGCAGCCGGTGCCGTAGGTCGACTTGATCATGCCGGGCGAAAAACAGGCTTGCCCGATGGTCGCGGCCTGCTGGTCGCCGGCGATGCCGGAGATCGCAATCGTGCCGCCGAACAATTCGGGCACGCTCTCGCCGAATTTCGCGGAGGAGTCCTTCACCTCCGGCAGCATCGAGCGCGGCACCCGCAGGATTTTCAGGAGCTCGTCGTCCCATTGGCCGGTGTGGATGTTGAACAGCAGCGTGCGCGAGGCGTTGGTGGCGTCGGTGGCGTGCACCTTGCCGCCGGAGAGCCGCCACAAGAGATAGCAATCGACGGTGCCGAACATCAGTTCGCCGCGCTCGGCCCGCGCCCGCGCGCCGGGCACGTGATCGAGGATCCAGGCGACCTTGGTGCCGGAGAAATAGGGATCGATGATCAGGCCGGTTTTTGCGGAGATCGCCGGCTCGTGGCCTTCGGCTTTCAGCCTGGCGCAGATATCCGCGGTGCGGCGGTCCTGCCAGACGATGGCGCGATGCACAGCCTGGCCGGTGGCGCGGTCCCACACCACGGTGGTTTCGCGCTGGTTGGTGATGCCGATCGCGGCGATGTCTTTCGCGGTGACGCCGGCTTTCTTCAGCGCCTCGCGGCAGACCGCGACCGTCGAGGTCCAGATGTCCTCCGGCTCATGCTCGACCCAACCCGAGGCCGGAAAATGCTGCGGGAATTCGGCTTGCGCGGTGGCCGCGATCGAGATGTCGGAGCGAAACACGATGGCGCGCGAGGATGTGGTGCCCTGATCGATGGCCAGCACAAAGGACATTGGCGTTGCTTCCCGAAAGGTTGTGTTGCGGCAAGGCAAGCGGATTGGGGAAGGTTCGTCAATATCGGGCAGGCACTCTTCACCCTCCTTTGGAGGAGGAGGGTCGGCTCGCATCGCGCGAAGCAAGATGCGAGACGGGGTGGGGTGGAGGAGTTCAGGGCAAAGTCTCTACGCCACCCCACCCCGCCGCTCTTCCGGACGCCGCTTCGCGTCGCCGGGTCGCGGCGACCCTGCCCCTCCGGGGGAGGGTGAAGAAAGTTACACCGACGCCGTCGTAACCCCGCCGTCGACGACGATGGTCTGGCCGGTCATGAAGCTCGAGGCGTCGGAAGACAGATACGCGACCGCGCCGGCGATTTCGTCGGGTTCGCCGATCCGGCGCAGCGGTGTGGTGGCGCAGCGGCGTTTCAATCGCTCTTCGTCTTCCCACAGCGCACGGGCGAAATCGGTCTTGACCAGGCCAGGTGCCACGCAATTGACGCGCACGCCCTTGGGGCCCCATTCGCCGGCGAGGCTGCGGCACAGCGAGAAATCCGCGGCCTTGGAAATCCCGTAGGCGCCGATCACGGTCGAGCCGCGCAAGCCGCCGATCGAGGAGACGATCACCACCGAGCCGTTGCCGCGTTCGGCCATTTGCGGCATCGCCTGCGCGCACAGCCAGATGTTGCTCTTGACGTTGCTGCCCATGATCTTGTCGAAAGCTTCATCTGATATATCGAGCAGCGGGCCGTAATAGGGATTGACCGCGGCGTTGCAGACCAGGATGTCGACCTTGCCGTAATGCTTGGTCGCGCCGGAGATCAGCGCCTGCACTTCGGCCTGCCGCGAGATGTTGCAGGGGATCACGTGGGCGTCGCCGCCGGCTTTCTTGATGCCGTCGGCGACGACCTCGCAGGCATCGGCCTTGCGGCTGGAGATCACCACCCTGGCGCCAAGCCTGGCGAGCAATTCCGCCGAGGAGCGGCCGATGCCGCGACTCGAGCCGGTGACGACGGCGACTTTTCCGGTGAGATCGAACGGGGTGTTTTTCACGACGGGTGCTCCGTTTTTGTTTTTAGTCTTTTGGTTTCGGTCTCTCGTTTCGTCATGCCCGGCCTTGTGCCGGGCATCCACGTTTCTCTTTGGCGCCAAAGACGTGGATGGCCGGGTCAAGCCCGGCCATGACGACATTTATGCGGTGCATCCCGACGACAATGACGGAGCTACACCAGCCCGCCCGCGTCGGTGACGCGGCGCAAATGATAATCCGTGTCCCCAAAAGTGTTCTCGATCATGGTCAGCCGCTTGAAGTAGTGGCCGATCTTGGCTTCCTGGGTCATGCCGATGCCGCCATGGAGCTGGATCGACTGCTGGCCGACGAACTTCAACGACTTGCCGATCTGCACTTTCGCCGCCGCCACCGCGGTGGCGCGCTCGCTGGCGTTGTCGAACTCGGACGCCATGGTCGCAAACATCGACATGCTGCGGGCCTGCTCGACCGCGACGAACATGTCGGCGGCGCGATGCTGCAGGGTCTGGAAGCTGCCGATCGCGACGCCGAACTGTTTCCGCGTTTTGAGATATTCGACGGTGGATTTCAGCGACTCGTCCATCGCGCCGACCGCTTCGGCGCAGAGCGCGGTGCGGGCCTCATCGACCACGCGCTCGATCAGCGGCAGGCCGTTCTCGGGATCGCCGAGTGCTGCCTCGGCACCGACCTCGACACCGGTCAACGTGATGTCGGCGGCATGCAGGCCGTCCTGGGTGGGGTAGCCTTTCCGGGAGATGCCCTTGGCATTGCCGGGCACCAGAAATACGCCGATGCCGCTGGAATCGCGCTGGCCGCCCTTGGTGCGCGCGGTCACCACCAGCACGTCGGCGGTCTCGCCGTTGAGCACGACGAATTTCTCGCCGTCGATCACCCAGCCGGCGCCCTTTTTCTTGGCGGTGGTCGAGACATCGCCGAGGTCGTAGCGCGAATTCTTCTCGAGCTGCGCAAAGGCAAACGTCTTGCTGCCGTCGATGATGCCGGGAATGTAAGCTGCCTTCTGCTCGGCCGAGCCGGCATGGCGCAGGAAGCCGCCGCCGAGGATGACGGTCGCCAGATACGGCTCCAGCACCAGCGCCTTGCCGAGCGCTTCCATCACGATCATGGTCTCGACGCCGCCGGCGCCGAAGCCGCCATCGTCCTCGGAGAACGGCAAGCCCAGCAGGCCCTGTTCGGCGAGCTTGCCCCAGAGCGTTTTGCTCCAGCCGCCCTTCTCCGCCATGTATTTCTTGCGTTGATCGAAATCGTAGGAATCGGTCAACAGCCCGTCGACGCTCTCCTTGAGAAGCCGCTGCTCCTCGGACAAATCAAAATCCATGTTGTCACTTCTCCTAAATCAACGGAGCAATGCTGTTGCCTGCCGTTGCCCAACCCTCTGTCGTCATCCCCGCCCGTCATCCCCGCGAAAGCGGGGATCCAGTAATCAGCGCCGTTTCGCATGAGCACGAACCTCGCGGCGTACTGGGTCCCCGCTCCAGTGCGCAATTGCGCACAAGGCGGGGACGACGGTTTATGATGTTGCACGCGCCTCGAACTAAAGCCCCAACACCGCCTTGGTGATGATGTTGCGCTGGATCTCGTTGGAGCCGCCGTAGATCGAAACCTTGCGGTTGTTGAAATAGCTCGGCGCGATCTGCGCGGTCCAGTCCATCGATTCGTTGGAGCCCTCGTCGCCATGCTCGTCGAACGGGGCTGCGAACGGGCCGATCACTTCCATCAGCAGCTCGGTGGTGGCCTGCTGGATTTCCGAGCCCTTGATCTTGAGCACCGAGGAGGCCGGATTGGGCTTGCCCTTGCCGTGCTTGCCCTCGTCGGCGACGACCCGCAACTGGGTCAGTTCGAGCGCCTTCAGCTCGATCTCGACCGCGGCGAGTTTTTCGCGGAAACCCTGGTCCTGCATCACCGGCTTGCCGCCGGATTCGACCTTGGACGCGAGGTCCTTGATGCGGCGGATCCGCTCCTTGGAGACGCCGACCCGGGCGATGCCGGTACGCTCATTGCCTAGCAGGAATTTGGCGTAGTCCCAGCCCTTGTTTTCCTCGCCGATCAGGTTCTCGACCGGCACCTCGACGTCGTCGAAGAACACTTCGTTGACCTCGTGGCCACCGTCGATGGTCTGGATCGGCCGCACCGTGACGCCTTTCGACTTCATGTCGAACACGATGAAGGAAATGCCCATCTGCTTCTTGGCGCTGGTGTCGGTGCGGCACAGGCAGAAGATCATGTCGGCGTATTGCGCCAGCGTGGTCCAGGTCTTCTGGCCGTTGATGATGTATTTGTCGCCCTTGCGCTCGGCCTTGGTTTTCAGCGAGGCCAGATCGGATCCCGAACCCGGCTCGGAGAAGCCCTGGCACCACCAGTCGTCGACGCTGGCGATGCGCGGCAGATACTGCTTTTTCTGGGTCTCGTTGCCGAAGGTGTAGATGACAGGGCCGACCATGCTGACGCCAAAGGCCAGCGGCGCCGGCGCCGGGTGCATCTGCAATTCCTCATTGAAGATGTAGTGCTGCACCGAGGTCCAGCCGGTGCCGCCATATTCCTTGGGCCAGTGCGAGACGCCCCAGCCCTTCTTATTGAGGATGCGCCACCAGGTGACCATCTCGTCCTTGGAGAGATGACGCCCCTCCTGCAATTTCTGCCGTGTCGCCGGCGGCACGTTGTCTTTGAAGAAGGCCCGCACCTCCTCGCGAAACGCGACTTCGTCCTTGCTGAAAGCGAGATCCATCGGATCCTCCTAAAGTGAATTGTTTTTGGCTACGTGGTGTTTTTGCTTACGTCGTCCCCGCGAACGCGGGGACCCATAACCCCTGGCGTTCGCGGATAACAAAAGGCCTCTGACACACTGCCTAAACGCAGACTCCGCGCCGTCGCGACGAGCGCAATTGCGCTCGCGCTGGGGTCCCGGCGCGAGGCCGGGACGACCAGGGCTTTACTGCAACACCTCGAACAGACCGGCAGCACCCATGCCGCCGCCGACGCACATGGTGACGACCGCGTATTTCGCCTTGCGGCGACGGCCTTCGATCAGCGCGTGACCAGTCAGCCGCGCGCCCGACATGCCGTAGGGGTGGCCCACCGAAATGGCGCCGCCGTCGACGTTGATCTTTTCAGGATCGATGCCGAGCTTGTCGCGGCAATACAGCACCTGCACCGCGAAGGCTTCGTTCAGCTCCCACAGATCGATGTCGTCGATCTTGAGTCCATGACGCTTGAGCAGGCGCGGCACCGCGAACACCGGGCCGATGCCCATTTCGTCGGGCTCGCAACCGGCGGCGACAAAACCGCGGAAGATGCCGAGCGGCTTCAAGCCGCGCTTCGAGGCTTCCTTGTCGCTCATGATCACCGAGGCGCTGGCGCCGTCCGACAACTGGCTGGCATTGCCGGCGGTGATGGTAAACCCGTCGCCGCGCACCGGCTTCAGGCCGGCGAGGCCTTCGGCTGAGGTCTCGGGACGCGGGCCCTCATCCTTGGACAGCGTGATGTCCTTGAAGGAAATCTCGCCGGTAGCCTTGTCGGTAACGCCCATCCTGGTGGTGATCGGCGCCAACTCGTCGTTGAACTTGCCGCCCTGCTGGGCTGCCGCGGTGCGGCGCTGGCTCTCCAGCGAATATTCGTCCTGGCGCTCGCGCGAAATGCCGTAGCGTTTTGCCACCACCTCGGCGGTGTCGATCATCGGCATGTAGACCTCGCCCTTGATCTTGAGCAGCGCCGGATCCTGGGTGTGGAACTTGTTGGCGTGATCGTTCTGCACCAGGCTGATCGATTCACCGCCGCCGCCGACCGCGATCTCGACGCCATCGAAGATCACCGAACGCGCCGCCAGCGCGATCGCCTGCAGGCCCGAAGCGCATTGCCGGTCGATGGTGGTGCCGCCGACGGTGACGGGAAGGCCCGCGCGCAGCAATGCCTTGCGGGCGATGTTGCCGCCGGTCGATCCCTGTTGCAGCGCAGCGCCCATCACCACGTCCTCGACCTCCGCAGGGTCCACCTTGGCGCGGGCGACCGCCTCGCCGATGGCATGGCCCAACAAAGTGGCGCCCTCGGTGGCATTGAGCGCGCCGCGATAGGCCTTGCCAATCGGGGTGCGGGCGGTGGAAACGATAACGGCGTCGGTCATGAGCGACCTCCTGTTGCGGGTTGTTGTTGGGGTTGGACGGATGGCGGTGTTGGTTTCTGCTGGCTGCGCAGTTCGTGGCGCGACAGCTTGCCGACCGGGGTGCGCGGCAATTCGTCGACGAAATCGAGCGCCGCCGGAATTTCGTGCTTGCCGAGCTTGCCGGCAAGGAAGGCCTTGAGCTCTTCAAGCGCGAACGGTGTTGCGCCGTCGCGCAATTTGACGAAGGCCTTGGCCGCCTCACCGCGGTAATCGTCGGGAATGCCGATCACGATCACCTCCTGCACCGCCGGGTGGGTGTAGATCGCCTGCTCGATCATCTGCGGATAAACATTGAAACCGCCGGAGATGATCATGTCCTTCTTGCGATCGACCAGGAAGAAATAGCCGTCAGCATCCATGTAGCCGATATCGCCGGTCAGGAAGCGGTCGCCGACAAAGGCCTCCGCGGTTTCCTTCGCCCGGTTCCAGTAGCCTTTGGTCACGTTCGGACCGCGGATGCGGATTTCGCCGACCTCGCCCACCGGCATCACCTGCTTGGGGTCGTCCAGCGAGACCACGTCGAGTTCGATACCGGGCAGCATCAGCCCGATCGAGCCTGGTTTATCCGGGCCTTCCGGTGGATGACCGGTGCCGGGCGAGCAGGTCTCGGTCATGCCCCAGCCGCTCTTGAGCTTCATCCTGGTCTTGCGCTCGAAGATCCGCGCCACTTCCACCGGCAGCGGCGCGCCGCCCGATCCGGCCATAGCGAGCGAGGAAAGATCGCGGCTTTCGAGATCGGGCAGGGCTGCGATCGCGATCCACATCGTGGGCACGCCGGGGAATGCGGTCGCGCGCTTGACCTCGATGTCGCGCATCACGGCCTCGACGTCGAAGCGCTGATGCAGCGAGATCAGATCGCCGGCCTCGAGACTCCGCAGCAGGATCACGGTCAGCGCATAGATATGAAACAGCGGCAGTACGCAGATCACGCGCTCGATGGTATTGCGCTCGGCGCGGCCGTTCTTGCCCCAGACGTCGTAGATCGACACCGCCGCCGTGAGGTTGCCATGGCTGAGCATCGCGCCTTTGGGCAGTCCGGTGGTGCCGCCGGTATATTGCAGCAGCGCGACGTCATCGACATCGATCGCCGGCCATTGCTTCGGCTTGGCCGCGCCTGCCGCGAATTGGCTGAAGGTGATGATCGCGGGATTATCCGGCAGCGCCGTCTGTGGGGTCCCGACCTTGCCCCAATGGTCGTCCTCGCACACGATCAGCCGGTCGAGCAGGCCCTTGTCGAGGAACTTTAACGCGGTCGGCAGCAGCGCGGAGAGATTTGAGGTGACCAGCACCCGCGCCCCCGAATCCGACAGCTTGTGCGACAGCGCGATCTCGCCGTCGAGCGGCGACAGATGCACCACGCGCGCACCGGCTTTCAATGCGCCGAAGAAATTGACCGGATGATCCGGCGTATTGCCGAGGAACAGCGCGACCGACTTGTCTCGGCCGTAGCCCGCGCGAAGGAAGGCCGCCGCCGCGGTCTCGACCAACGACGCCAGTTCGCCGTAGCTGATCGCGCGGTCGCGAAATTCGATCGCCGGCCGCGAGGCGTATTTCGCGGCCGCCACCGACAACAGGTCCGGCAGCGTCCCGCGCGCGATCGCATCGTCCCAACGGACGCCTTCCGGATAGAACTGTTCGCCGGTATGGGTCATCAAACTTCTGCTTGGCTTTGCTGTGAAATGGGCAAGGCATCCGATCCTCCCCTCCCCCTTGCGGGGAGGGGTCGGGGGTGGGGGTCTCCAAGCACTGAGCTTGTGGCACCCCCCACCCCGACCCTCCCCCGCAAGGGGGGAGGGAGCAGAGACGCCGAACCCAGAGTTTTGACGCCCATCAAGCCGCCTTCGACTGCGCCAGCGACGCGAACGTCTTGCCTTCGGCGGCGAGGCGCTTGAGCAGCGGCGCGGGCTCGAGGCTCGGGTCGTTGGTTTCCTTCGCATAGAACGACAGCCGGTCGGCGATGTGCTTGAGGCCGACCTGGTCGGCGTAGAACATCGGGCCGCCACGGTAGATCGGCCAGCCGTAACCATAGAGCCAGATCACGTCGATATCGCTCGGCCGCGCCGCGATCTTTTCCTCGAGGATCCGCGCGCCCTCGTTGATCATCGGATACATCATGCGCTCGAGGATCTCGTCGTCGGAGACGACGCGCTTCTTGCGGCCCAACCGCAGCAAGGTCTCGTCGATCAACTTCTCGACCTCCGGATCGGGCAGCGGCGAGCGCGAGCCCGCTTCATATTTGTAGTAGCCCTTGGCGGTCTTCTGGCCGAAGCGGCCGGCTTCGCACAACGCGTCGGCGATTTCCGACTTGATGCCGCGATCCTTGCGCGAGCGCCAGCCGATATCAAGGCCGGCGAGATCGCCCATCGCGAACGGGCCCATCGGCATGCCGAATTTGGTCACGACGGCATCGACCTGCTGCGGCAGCGCCCCTTCGAACAACAGCTTCTCGGCCTGCTTGCCGCGCTGCGCCAGCATCCGGTTGCCGACGAAACCATCGCAGACGCCGACCACCGCCGGCACCTTGGCGATCTTGCGGGCGACCGCGACCGCGGTGGTCAAGGCATCCGGCGCGGTCTTGTCGGCGCGCACGATCTCGCACAGCTTCATCACATTGGCCGGCGAAAAGAAGTGCATGCCGAGCACGTCCTGCGGACGGCTCGTCACCTTGGCGATCTCGTCGATATTCAGATAGGAGGTGTTGGAGGCCAGCACGGCGCCGGGCTTGGCGTATTTGTCCAACGCGGTGAACACTTCCTTCTTGATCGCCATGGTCTCGAACACGGCTTCGATCACCAGGTCAGCGTCCTTGACGTTCTCGAGTTCGACCACGCCGGTGATCAGGCCCATGCGCTTGGCGGGCGCATCCGCCGGGATGCCGCCGCGGGCCGCGGTGGCTTCGTAATTCTTCTGCATCACGCCCAGGCCGCGCTTGAGCTGCTCCTCGCCGGTCTCGATCAACGTCACCGGAATACCGGCATTGGCGAACGACATCGCGATACCGCCGCCCATGGTGCCGGCACCGATGATGGCGACCCGCGCGACGTTGCGCGGCTTTGTCCCCTCGGGAACGCCCGCGATCTTGGCGGCTTCGCGCTCCGAGAAGAAGGCGTAACGCTGCGCCTTCGACTGATCGCTCGCGACCAGCTTGAGGAAGCCTTCGCGCTCCTTCTTCAGCCCTTCATCGAACGGCAGGTCGATCGCGGCGCCGACCGCGTCGGCCGCGGCAAAGGGCGCTTCCAGCCCGCGCGCGCGCTTGGTCATGGCGGCCACCGCATTGGTGAAGATCGAACGGTCGGCCTTGGCCGCGGCGAGCTTGGAGTTGTCGTCGCGCAGTTTGCGCAACGGGCGCTTCTCGGCCAGCACCTTGCGGGCAAAAGCTTCGCCGCCCGAGGCCGGACCTTCGACGATTTCCTCGATCAGGCCGTTCTTGAGCGCCTCCGCGGCGCCGATCGGATCGCCGCCGACGATCATCTTGACCGCCAGCTCAGGCCCGACCGCGCGCGGCAAACGCTGGGTGCCGCCGGCGCCCGGCAACAGGCCGAGCTTTACCTCGGGCAGGCCCAGCTTTGCCTCTTTGGTCGCAACGCGGAAATGACAGGCCAGCGCCACTTCAAGGCCGCCGCCAAGCGCGGTGCCGTGGATCGCGGCAACGATCGGCTTCGGGGAGTTCTCCATCTCTGTCAGCACTTCGTGAAGACCCGGAGGCTTTGGCGGCTTGCCGAATTCAGTGATGTCGGCGCCGGCGATGAAGGTGCGGCCGGCACAGGTCAAAACGATCGCCTTGACTTCGTGATCGGCGATCGCGGCCTTCATGCATTCCAGGATACCGCCCCGCACTGCGGCGCTCAGCGCGTTCACCGGAGGGCTGTCGACCGTGACGATGGCAATCGCGTCATGACGTTCAAGCTTGACCACTTCGCTCACGATACTCTCCTTGGATTATCTTGTTCTTGGTCTATTTCGATCTATTTCGCACTGCGGAATTTAATTCCACATCTTGACATGGAGGGTTATTTTGAAGCACGTCGCTTGTCAACGAAGTCCGCATGGCAGGAAATGAAGCGTCCAGGCAAGAGAGTGGCGACCGATCGCAGCTTCGTCGTCGCGCTGTCCCGCGGCCTTGATGTGTTGCGCGCATTTCATCCCAATGACGGGCTTCTTGGCAATCAAGAGATCGCGGCCCGCACCAACTTGCCAAAGCCGACCGTTTCCCGGCTGACCTATACTTTGACCAAGCTCGGCTATCTTACACCGGTTCCGCGGTTCGAGAAGTATCAACTGGCGCCATCAGCGATGTCGCTGGGGTATGCCGCGCTTGCAAACCTCGGCGTTCGGCATTTGTCCGAGTCCTACCGGAATCAAGTCATGCAGGCGACCGGCGGCGCTGTCGCAGTCGGCGGCCGCGACCGCCTCAGCATGATCTATTTCGGCCAAAGCCGCAGCGAACTGACGTTGGGCGTTCAACTGGACGTCGGTTCGCGAATACCGATTGCAACCACCGCGATGGGCCGGGCGTATATTTGGGCATTGCCGAACGAGGAGCGTGCCTCATTATTGCGCGAACTGCGTGAGCACTATGGCAGCCGCTGGCCGCGGATGCGCGACGGCATCGAGCGGTCGGGCGAGACCGTGGCGAAACACGGCTTTGCGATCTCGGCCGGCGAGTGGCAGGATGACGTGGCTGCCGTCGGCGTCGCCCTGAAGCTTACCGACGGAACGGGACCCTATGCCTTCAATTGTGGCGCACCGGCATTCCGTTTTACGGAAGATCGATTGCGCGGCGATATTGGACCTCGCCTCGTGGCGATGGTAAGGAACATCGAGGCGGCGCTGGGCAGCGTGCCGGCACAATCAAAAAAAACAGAAAACAAAAAGATTAAAGCAGGAGGGAAGGTTGCACGTGTGGTCGAGGGGATCAGATAACCAGCATCGTGATGACCCGCGGACGGGTTGGCGAGGCCATTGCCGCCCAACGCGACGGTTGGGCGGCACGCAATGATGCAGGCACAGCTCGCGCAGGTACCGGCCGGTTCGGCCACTCCCCTGCTCGCGGTTCGCGACGTCAGCGTCGTGTTCGGCGGCATCGTCGCGTTGAATGGCGTGTCCTTTGACATGCAGCAAGGCCAGATCCTCGGCCTGATCGGGCCGAACGGCGCCGGCAAGACCACCCTCTTCAACTGCCTCTCAAGGCTCTACCAGCCGAGCGCCGGCGATATCCTGATGGAGGGTGAAAGCATCCTGAAACGGCCGCCGCACCGGATCGCCGAAATCGGCATCGGCCGCACCTTCCAGAACGTCGCCCTGTTCGCCAATCTGTCGGTGCTCGACAACGTCCGGGTCGGTACCCACGCCCGCACCAACAGCGACATCGTCAGCGATTTGCTGCGACTGCCCTGGGTTCGTCGCGGCGAGGCCAGCCTCAACAAGCACGTGCACGAGATCCTCGGCTATCTCGACCTCGAGGACGTCGCCCATGTCACGGTTTCGGGCCTGCCGTTCGGCACCCAGAAGCGCGTCGAACTGGCGCGGGCGCTGGCGGCGGATCCCAAGATCCTGCTGCTCGACGAACCCGCCGGCGGCCTCAACCATGAGGAAGTCTATGTGCTCGGCGACCTCATTCGCAAAATTCGCGACGAGCGCAAGATGACGGTGCTGCTGGTCGAACATCACATGGGCCTCGTGATGTCGATCGCCGACCACGTGGTCGCGTTGAACTTCGGCAAGAAGCTCGCCGAGGGAACGCCGGCGGCAGTGCAATCCGACCCCGCCGTCATCAAGGCCTATCTGGGGAGCAAGGACCAATGACGGCAATGCTCAACGTCAGGGATTTGCGCGCCTATTACGGCCAGGTCCAGGCGCTTCACGGTCTGGAATTCGACCTCAACGAGGGCAGCCTGACCACGCTGCTCGGCGCCAACGGCGCCGGCAAGACCACCACCCTGCGCGCGATCTGCAACATGGTGCGCTCCACCGGCTCGATCGAATTCGAGGGCAAGCCGCTGTCAGGCCGTTCGACCGAGAATATCGTGCGGCTGGGGATCGCCCATGTGCCGCAGGGCCGTGGCACCTTCACCACCATGACGGTCGAGGAAAACCTGCAGCTCGGCGCCATCACGCGGAAAGACTCCGCCGCGATCGTGTCCGACATCGAACGCATGTACGATCATTTTCCGGTGCTGAAGCAGCGCCACACCCAGCAGGCCGGCACGCTCTCGGGCGGCGAACAGCAAATGCTCGCGGTCGCCCGCGCGCTGATGCTGCGCCCCCGGCTGATGTTGCTGGACGAGCCGTCATTCGGCCTCGCGCCACTGATCGTGCGCGACTTGTTCCGCATCCTCGGCAAGATCAACCGCGAGGACAAGGTTAGCATCCTGGTGGTGGAACAGAATGCGCAACTGGCGCTGGAGCTTGCCGACAAGGCCTATGTCATCGAGACCGGCCGCATCGTGATGTCGGGCAGCGCCAACGAAATAGCGAACAACGAAGACGTCCGTAAATCCTATCTGGGCTATTGAGAGAACGCGGTCATGGAGCTCTTTACCAACCAAGTCCTGGCCGGCATCGCCACCGGCGCGATCTATGCCTGCATGGCGCTCGCCGTGGTCATGATTTACCAGGCGATCGATCATCTCAATTTCGCGCAAGGCGAAATGGCGATGTTCTCGACCTTCATCGCCTGGCAGTTGATGCAATGGGGCGTGCCCTACTGGGGCGCGTTCGTGATTACGCTGGCATTTTCCTTCGCCGGCGGCATCGCGATCGAGCGGCTGTTGTTCAAGCCGCTGGCGAAGGCGCCGATCCTGACCAACGTCGCCGGCTTCATCGCGTTATACGCCATCATCAACAGCTTCGCCGGCCTGATCTGGGACTTCACGATCAAGCAATTTCCCACCCCGTTCGGCTCCTCGCCGTTTCTCGGCAGCCAGCTGATCTCGACCCATCAGGCCGGCATGATCGGCGTGACGATGATATTGCTCCTCCTGTTGTTCTTCTTCTTCCGCTTCACCCGGATCGGGCTTGCGATGCGCGCCGCGGCCTCGCTGCCTGAATCGGCCCGGTTGGTCGGTATCAATACCTCCTGGATGATCGCGCTCGGCTGGGGCATGGCGGCTGCGATCGGCTCGATCGCCGGCATGATGATTGCCCCGGTGGTATTCCTCGAGCCGAACATGATGCTGGGTGTCCTGATCTATGGATTTGCCGCCGCCGTGCTCGGCGGCCTGACCAGCCCGTTCGGCGCGGTGATCGGCGGATTCCTGGTGGGCATCTTCGAAAATCTCGCCGGGACCTACATTCCCGGGATCGGCAATGAATTGAAACTGCCGATCGCGCTGGCGCTGATCATCGTCGTATTGGTCGTCAAACCGGCGGGCCTGTTCGGCCGGCCCATCGTGAAGCGAGTTTGATATGAGCACAGTCCAGGAAGTCGTCACCGAAGCGCCGGCGATCGAGGCCGTTCCCAAGAAGGCCATGACGCTCGGCTACGGAACCTCGTTGGCGGTGCTGGCGCTGCTGATCATAGTGCCGCTGTTCGTGAAGAACTTCATCATCTTCCAGTTGACGATGTTGCTAATCTACGCGCTGGCAGTGATGGCGCTGAACATCCTGACCGGCGGCAGCGGGCAATTCTCGCTGGGGCAAAGCGCGTTCTACGCGGTCGGCGCCTACACTTCCGCGATCCTGATGGAACACGGCAATATCAACTACGCGCTGACCTTGCCGATCTCCGGCATCGTCTGCTTCGGCTTCGGATATCTGTTCGGCAAGCCGGCGCTGCGGCTGTCCGGCGTCTATCTGGCGCTGGCGACATTTGCGCTCGCCACCGCGATGCCGCAGTTGCTCAAGCTCGGGGTATTCGAGCCCTGGACCGGCGGCGTGCAGGGCCTGGTCGTGACCAAGCCCGACGCCCCGTTCGGCCTGCCGATGTCGCAGGACATGTGGCTGTATTATTTCACGCTCGCAGTGTCGATGGCGATCTACGTCGCTTCGGTCAATCTGTTGCGGTCGCGCTCGGGCCGAGCTTTCATGGCGATCCGCGACAACGAGATCGCAGCGTCGGCGATGGGCGTAGACGTCGCGCTGTACAAGACGCTGGCGTTCGGCGTCTCAGCCGGCATCACCGGCGTCGCCGGCGCGCTCGGCGCCATCGCCGTGCAGTTCGTCGCACCCGACAGCTACACCATCACGTTGGCGATCTCGCTGTTTCTCGGCATGGTGGTCGGCGGCGTCGGATGGCTGCCCGGATCGATCGTGGGTTCGGCGTTCATCATTTTCGTCCCCAACATCGCCGAGGGAATCTCCAAGGGGCTGTCCGGCGCGGTATTCGGCATCCTCTTGTTCCTCGTCATCTTCCTGGTGCCGCACGGGGCA
The DNA here is from genome assembly GCA_963755895.1 of uncultured Alphaproteobacteria bacterium. Lineage (GTDB taxonomy): Bacteria > Pseudomonadota > Alphaproteobacteria > Rhizobiales > Xanthobacteraceae > Bradyrhizobium. The sequence continues at coordinate 163,995 of CAVWMD010000006.1, read as the reverse complement.
CGGCAGGTTTCGGTGGTTGCCCAGCAATTGATCGGCAAGCTCAGGAAGAGCTAGAGACGGCGTTTGCCGTCATGGCGAGCCGACGGCCGCGCGAACGCGCCCGACGGCTCGTTGCCATGACGGCGACAGTTTCGGCGCGGGTTCGGCTCAGAAGTTCTCTTCACGGACCAGCGACAGACAACAACGAAGAGAACTTCCGTCCGTTACTTGAGGAAACATGATGCTCTCTCGACAAAAATTACGTATCGCCGCGTTCTCAACGGCGGTCATCGCTTTCGCTGCCACCGGCGGCAGTGCACTCGCCCAAAAGAAATACGACACCGGCGCGACCGACACCGAGATCAAGCTCGGCAACATCATGCCCTATAGCGGGCCGGCGTCGGCCTACGGCGTGATCGGCAAGATCGAAGACGCCTACTTCAAGATGATCAACGAGCAGGGCGGCATCAACGGCCGCAAGATCAATTTCATCAGCTACGACGACAGCTACAGTCCGCCGAAGGCGGTCGAGCAGGCGCGCAAGCTGGTGGAGAGCGACGAAGTTCTGCTGCTGTTCGGGCCGCTCGGCACGCCCTCGAACTCGGCGATCCAGAAATACACCAACTCCAAGAAGATCCCGCAGCTATTCGTTGCGACCGGCGCCACCAAGTTCGGCGACCACAAGGATTTTCCCTGGACCATGGGCTGGCAGCCGCCCTACCAGAGCGAAGGCCGCATCTACGCGAAATATCTCCTGAAGGAGAAGCCAGACGCCAAGGTCGCGATCATGTACCAGAACGACGATTTCGGTAAGGACCTGCTGAAGGGCCTCAAGGACGGTCTCGGCGACAAGGCGGCGTCGATGATCGTGGCCGAGGAAAGCTACGAGGTTTCCGAGCCGACCATCGACTCCCACATCGTCAAGCTGAAATCCTCCGGCGCCGACGTCTATTTCAGCATGACCACGCCGAAATTCTCCGCCCAGAGCATCAAGAAAGTCGCCGAGATCGGCTGGAAGCCGATGTACTTCCAGAGCAATGTCGGCGCCTCCGTCGGCTCCGTGCTGCAGCCGGCCGGCTTCGAGAACGCACAAGGCATTCTGTCGGCGGCTTACGCCAAGGACGGCGCCGACGCGCAATGGGACAACGACGAGGGCATGAAGAAATTCTACGCCTTCCTCGCCAAATATGCGCCGGAGGCCAACAAGGCCGACGGCTCCGTGGTGTTCGGCTATGGCCAGGCCCAGACCATGGTTCAGGTGCTGAAGCAGGCCGGCGATGACCTGACCCGCGAGAACGTCATGAAGCAGGCCGCGAGCCTCAAGGACTTCGCGCCCGACACCTTGCTTCCCGGTGTCAAGATCAATACCAGCCCGACCGATTTCTATCCGATCGAACAGCTTCAGATGATGCGGTTCAAGGACCAGAAGTGGGAACTGTTCGGCCCCGTCATCAGCGGCGAAGTCGGCGGTTAGAGCGTTTTCGAGCGAAGTGGATACCGGTTCGCGTGGAGAAAACGCGTCAAAACAAAAACCTAGAGCCGCGTTCCGATTCCATCGGAACGGGAAAGGCTCTAGGCGCAGGAGACCCGTCATTGCGAGGAGCGAAGCGACGAAGCAATCCAGTCGCTCGTGCAGCCTGGATTGCTTCGCTTCGCTCGCAATGACGAACTTGGCAATTTAGGTCAGCAGCCACGACCTAAAGCTCGACTGAATATCCGCCCCCTGCGACCTCGTCGCAGGGGGCTTTCTGTTGATGGGGTTCCCGCAAGGGTATTGAATGGCCAGAGGGGCGCAACAAAGGTCCCATCAAAAATCGACACATCACCGCGATCCAAGGAGATCAAAATGCCCGCACTCCAGTTGCGACTGGCAGCCGTGTCGGCTGCCCTGGTGATTCTCTCCGCAAGCAGCAACGCAGCACTTGCGCAAAAGAAATACGACGTCGGCGCCACCGACACCGAAATCAAGATCGGCAACATCATGCCTTACAGCGGTCCCGTCTCTGCCTACGGCGTGATCGGCAAGACCGAGGCCGCCTATTTCAACAAGATCAACGCCGAAGGCGGCATCAACGGCCGCAAGATCAATTTCATCAGCTATGACGACGCCTACAGCCCGCCGAAGACCGTCGAACAGGCCCGCAAGCTGGTCGAAAGCGACGAAGTCCTGCTGATCTTCAATGCGCTCGGTACCCCGCCGAACTCGGCGATCCAGAAGTACATGAACATGAAAAAGGTGCCGCAATTGTTCGTCGCGACCGGCGCGACCAAGTGGAATGACCCCAAGGAATTCCCGTGGACCATGGGCTGGCAGCCGAACTACCAGAGCGAAACCCAGATCTATGCGAAGTACATTCTCAAGAACCTGCCCAACGCCAAGATCGCGGTGCTCTACCAGAACGACGATTACGGCAAGGACTATCTGAAGGGCCTGAAGGACGGTCTGGGCGCCAAGGCAGCCTCGATGATCGTCGCCGCGGATAGCTACGAGACCACGGAGCCCACCATCGACTCGCACATCGTCAATCTCAAAGCGAGCGGCGCCGATGTGTTCGTCAACATCTCGACGCCGAAATTCGCGGCCCAGGCGATCAAGAAGAATGCCGAGATCGAATGGAAACCGCTGCACTTTTTGAACAGTGTGTCGAGTTCGATCGGCGCCACGATCAAGCCTGCCGGATTCGACGCCTCGCAGGGCATTATCTCGTCGGCCTATCTCAAGGATCCGACCGATCCGCAGTGGAAGGACGATGCGGGAATGAAGACGTTCAACGCCTTCCTCGACAAATATTATCCCGAGGCAAACCGCAGCGATGCGTTCGTGGTCTATGGCTACACGGTCGCGCAGACCATGGTGGATGTTCTGAAGCGGTGCGGCGATGATTTGACGCGTGCAAACGTCATGAAGCAGGCGGCCAGCATCAACGGCCTGAAGCTGGATGGTTTGCTGCCGGGGATCGCGATCCGAACAAGCGCGACCGACTTTGCGCCTATCGAACAACTCCAGCTGCAGAAACTCCAGGGCAACACCTGGCATCTGTTTGGCGACGTCATCAGCGGCGAAGTGGGTGGCTAGGCGAAGAACTCCCCTCCCCCGCAGGGGGGAGAGAGAAAAGAGCCGCCGCTGCCGCTATCCAGCCAACCAGATTTAGGTCAGCAACCACGACCTAAACCTCTACTAAATAACCGCCCCCTGCGACCTCGTCGCAGGGGGCTTTTTGTTGATGGAGTTGGCGCAAGGGTATTGAATGGCTGGAGGGGCGCGACAAGCGATCCCCATTAAAAAAATCGACACATCACCGCGATCCCAAGGAGATCAAAAATGTCCGCACTCCAGTTGCGACTGGGAGCCGTGTCGGCTGCCTTCGTGATGCTTGCTGCCTCCAGCAGCGCATGCCTTGCCCAGAAACACTACGATTCCGGCGCCACCGATACCGAGATCAAGATCGGCAACATCATGCCTTACAGCGGACCTGCGTCCGCCTATGGCGTCATCGGCAGGACCGAGGCGGCCTTCTTCAAGAAGATCAACGATGCCGGCGGTATCAACGGCCGCAAGATCAATTTCATCAGCTATGACGACGCCTATAGCCCGCCGAAAGCCGTCGAGCAGGCGCGCAAGCTGGTGGAGAGCGACGAGGTGTTGCTGGTGTTCAATGCGCTGGGGACGCCATCGAACTCGGCGATCCAGAAATACATGAACTCCAAGAAGGTGCCGCAACTGTTCGTCGCCACTGGCGCCACCAAATGGAACGACCCCAAGAATTTCCCGTGGACCATGGGATACCAGCCCAGCTACCAGAGCGAAACGCAGATCTACGCCAAGTATATTCTGAAGGAAAAGCCGAATGCCAAGATCGCGGTGCTCTTCCAGAATGACGACTACGGCAAGGATTATCTGAAAGGCCTCAAGGACGGCCTCGGCTCCAAGGCGGCCTCGATGATCGTCGCCGAGGAGAGTTACGAAACCACGGAACCCACGATCGATAACCATGTCGTCAAGCTCAAATCCAGCGGCGCCGATATCTTCATCAACATCACGACGCCGAAATTCGCCGCGCAGGCGATCAAGAAGGTCGCCGAGATCGACTGGAAACCGCTGCATTTCCTCAACAACGTCTCGGCCTCGGTCGGCAGCGTGATCAAGCCGGCCGGGTACAACAACGCGCAGGACATTATTTCCGCCAACTATCTGAAAGACGCTTCCGATCCGCAGTGGAACAACGATCCCGGCATGAAGGCGTTCTATGCTTTCATGGCCAAGGATTTCCCGGAGGGCGACAAGCTCGATGGTGGCACCGTTGTCGGCTACGGTGTCTCCCAGGCCCTGGTTCAGGTGCTGAAGCAATGCGGCGACGACCTCACGCGCGAGAACGTCATGAAACAGGCGGCGAACTTGCGCAATTTCCGGACCGACGTTCTGTTGCCCGGCATCAAGATCGACACCAGCCCGACCGATTTCGCCCCGATCTCCTCGCTTCAGCTGATGAGGTTCAAGGGCGAGCGCTGGGAACTGTTCGGTGACGTCATCAACGCGGATGTCGGCGGCTGACGCTGCCGCGCCTTCGCATGCCAACGGAAGCCCTCGCAACCGGTTTGCGGGGGTTTTCTTTTACCGAAATCGGATGGATAACCGCTGTCCCGAGTTTCGATCCCCGAGCCAGTGCAGTTATGACCGACCGACGCCCCCTCCTGCGCGCCATCTTCGATGCCGCCGTTGCCGCAGCCCATCCCGACGTCGTGCTGTCGGCGCATCTGCCCAAGGCGCCCGCGGGCCGGGTGATCTGTCTTGCCGCCGGCAAGGGCGCGGCCGCCATGGCGGTGGCGGCGGAGCGGCATTATCTCGATGCGCTTGGGCTTGAGCCATCGCGCCTTGTCGGTATCGCCACCACACGCCACGGCCACGGCCTGCCGACGCGGCGGATCAGAGTAGTCGAAGCCGGCCATCCGGTGCCCGACGAAGCCGGACTGAAAGGCGCGGCGGACAGCCTGGAGCTGGCCGCGACCGCGCAAGCCGGCGACCTGCTGCTGGTGCTGCTGACCGGCGGCGGCTCGGCGAACTGGATCGCGCCGGTCGAGGGCGTGTCGTTCGCGCAGAAGCAACAGGTGACGCGGGCGCTGTTGCGCTCGGGGGCGCCGATCGGCGAGATCAACACGGTGCGCAAGCATCTGTCGCGGATCAAGGGCGGCCGGCTCGCGCGCGCAGGCAGGCTGGCCGAGATCGTGACGCTGGCGATCTCGGACGTTCCGCACGACGATCCTTCGGCGATTGCGTCTGGGCCGACGGTGCCCGACCCGACCACTTTGGCGGATGCCCGCGCCATCATCGCGAAATACGATTTGACGGTCGACGACGCCGTCCGCCGCGCGCTCGACGACCCCAATAATGAGAGCTGCAAACCCGGCGATGCGGCATTCGCGCGGGCGCGGTTCGAGCTGATCGCGCAGCCGCGGGCCTCGCTCGACGCCGCGACCGAACTGACAAAAGACGCCGGCTACGAGATCATCGATCTCGGCGCCGATCTCGAGGGCGAAGCCCGCGATGTCGCCGCCGATCATGCCAGGCTGGCGTTGCAGGCGCGCCGCGACGGCAAGCGCGTCGCGATCCTGTCCGGCGGCGAGTTGACCGTGACGGTGCGCGGCAACGGTCGCGGCGGCCCCAACCAGGAATATGCGCTGGCGCTGGCCGGCCTGCTCAAGGACACGCCCGGCATTTCGGCGCTGGCGGCCGATACCGATGGCGCCGATGGCGGCGCCGGCAGCGCCACCGATCCCACCGGCGCGATGATCGATCAGGCGACCTTTGCCAGGATGAAATCGCTCGGCCTCGATCCCGCCGCCTATCTCGCCAACAACGACGCCTCGGCCTTCTTTGAGGCCACCGGCGATCTGTTGCTGACAGGGCCGACGCTGACCAATGTCAACGACGTCCGGGTGATCCTGGTGGATTGAAGGCAGAACACGCGACGTCATTGCGAGCGAAGCGAAGCAATCCAGAGCCAAGAGCTGGATTGCTTCGTCGCTTCGCTCCTCGCAATGACGGGATTGGTCCGCTGCTCTCCCTTAAAACTCCCGAGCGATCGTCGCCAGCATATCGAGCAGCGCGGCGCGGTTGACGGGGCCGAGCAATTCGTTGAGGCGCGCCTCGTGCTTGGTGGCGACAAGCTTCTTGGCGCGGGCCAGCACCGCCCGGCCCTTGTCGGTGAGCACCAGGATGTGGGAGCGGCGGTCGTTGGTGGAGCGCATCCGCGCGCACAAATCGCGGCTCTCCAGCCCATCGAGCATGGTCACGAAGTTCGGCCGGAGGATGCCGAGCGTGTTGGCGATTTCGGTCTGGTTGCGCCCCGGATTCTTGTCGAGCAGCAGCAGGACCGAGAATTGCGCCGGGGTCAGTTGCAAGGTCGCCACGCAGCGCAGGAAGTCCTCGAACACTTTCAACTGCGCCCGCTTCAGCGCATAGCCGAGCAATTCCGACAATTCGCCCAACTGCAATTCGCCGGCCTCGGCAATACCCTCGGCGCGGTCCTTGCGGGCGGGGCGCGGGGCCCGTTCGGGGCCCCCGGCAGGCTTCAAGATGGCGCTCTTGGAAACAGTCATCGCTCGCGGTTCCCAATCTCGCTAGAAGGAATGGACCTGAAGCGCCGGTTTTTCGAAACGGCCCGGGCTTGAGATTATATTTGATAATTGTTATCCACTATATCAAATATCGGCAGGCTTTTTCAACTGCTGTTATCGAAAGCACGTTCGGGCGGCCTCGGCAGGGCGCGGCCGGCGGGCGTCTTTCGGGGGATCGCCTGTAGGGGGAGCGTCCAGTCTTGAACACGACGATCATGCTGTTCCTGCTGCAGGACGGCATCACCAATGGCGCGATCTACGCGTTGCTCGGCCTCGCGCTGGTGCTGGTGTTCGCGGTCACGCGCGTGATCCTGATTCCGCAGGGCGAATTCGTCACCTATGGCGCGCTGACCTATGCCTCGCTGTCGGCGGGCCAGTTTCCTGGCACCGCGCGGCTGGCGCTGGCGATGGGGATCGTGGCGTTCGGTTTTGACATTTATGTTGCCCGAAAGTCGCTGCACCGGCGTTTGGTCGGCCGCGCCGTCATCGTCAATATCGGCCTGCCGACTATCGTGTTCGCGCTGACTTACGCGCTTGCCGGCCACCAAGCCGGCATCGCGGTCAACATCGCGCTGTCGCTGGTGATCGTCGCCCTGATCGGGCTGTTTCTGTATCGCATCGCGTTTCAGCCGATCGCGCACACTTCGGTGCTGGTACTTTTGATCGCCTCGGTCGGCTGCCACCTGGCGATGCAGGGCTTCGGGCTGGTGTTCTTCGGCGCCGAAGGCCAGCGGGGTCCTGCACTGTCGAACGCGGCCTTCTCGCTTGGTCCATTGCGTTTTACCGGCCAGAGCATCGCGGTCTATGTCATCACCGCAGCCTTCATCGTCGGCCTGTGGCTGTTTTTCGGCTTTACGCTGACCGGCAAGGCGCTGCGCGCCACCGCCGTCAATCGCCTCGGCGCGCGCCTGGTCGGGATCCGCACCACCCTGGCGGGGCAACTCGCCTTCCTGATGGCCGCATTGATCGGCGCTGTCTCGGGAATCCTGATCGTGCCGATCACGACCCTGTATTACGACACCGGATTCCTGATCGGCCTGAAGGGCTTTGTCGCCGCGATCATCGGCGGCCTCGTAAGCTATCCCTTGACCGCGGTCGCCGCCCTCGTGGTCGGCACCGTGGAGGCCTTCTCCTCGTTCTATGCCAGCGATTTCAAGGAGGTCATCGTGTTCACGCTGATCCTTCCGGTGCTGGTGCTGCGGTCGCTGGCACAGCCCGCGGTCGAGGAGGAGAAGGATTGATGGCGATGCCGCAACGGTTGCCGATCCTTCTGTTCGCGCTGGTGATGGCGGCGATTCCGTTCGTCCCGGGCATCCCGCCATTCTGGATCGTGCTGTTGGACAATATCGGCCTGTCGGCGCTGGTGGCGATGGGCCTCGTGCTGCTGACCGGCGTCGGCGGCCTTACCTCGTTCGGCCAGGCGGCGTTCTGCGGCTTCGGCGCCTACACCACGGCGGTGCTGACCACGACCTACGGCCTGTCGCCATGGCTGACATTGCCGCTGTCGCTGCTCGTCAGCGGCATCGCCGCGGTGGTGCTCGGGCTGGTCACGGTGCGGCTGTCCGGCCATTATCTGCCGCTCGGCACCATCGCCTGGGGCATCGGGCTGTTTTATCTGTTCAGCAAGCTGGAATTCCTCGGCCGCAATGACGGCATTTCCGCGATCCCGCCGCTGTCGATCGGCTCCTTCAAGATGATCGATCCCGGAACCATCTATTTCGCGATCTGGATCGCGGTGTTGATCGCGGCGCTACTGACGATGAACCTGCTGGACTCCCGCACCGGCCGCGCGATCCGCGCGCTGCGCCGCGGCCACATCGCCGCCGAGGCGTTCGGGGTGCATGCGCCGCACGCCAAGCTTTTGGTGTTCATCTATGCCGCGGTGCTGGCCGGCCTGTCCGGCTGGCTCTATGCGCATTTCGTCCGCGCCGCCAATCCGACGCCGTTCGGGGCGCAGGCCGGCATCGAATATCTGTTCGTCGCGGTCGTCGGTGGCGCCGGCTATGTCTGGGGCGGCGTGCTCGGCGCCGCCATTGTCGTGATCCTGAAGGAAGTGCTGCAGAGCTATCTGCCGCTGATATTCGGCGGCTCGGGCCAGCTCGAAACCATCGTGTTCGGCATCCTGCTGGTGACGCTGTTGCAGCTCGCACCGACCGGCGTCTGGCCCTGGCTGATCGCACGATTGCCGTTCACGCCTGTCCGCAAGCGGCCGGATATGTCGCTGACCTTGCCGGCGCGGCCGCGCGCGGCGACGACGCCTTCGGTATTGCTGCAGATCGACCATGCGCGCAAGCAGTTCGGCGGCGTGATCGCGGTCAACGACGTCTCCTTCGATGTGCAGGCCCGCGAGATCGTCGCGCTGATCGGCCCCAACGGCGCCGGCAAAAGCACGACCTTCAATCTCATCACCGGCGTGCTGACCGCATCCAGCGGCAGGATTTCCGTGCTCGGCAAGGCCATCAACAACGCCCCGCCGCAAGAAATCGTCAAACTCGGCATCAGCCGGACCTTCCAGCATGTCAAACTGGTGCCGGACATGACCGTGCTGGAGAACGTCGCGATCGGCGCGCATCTGCGCGGCCATTCCGGCGCGATCTCCAGCATGTTCCGGCTCGACCGCGCCGACGAAGCGCGATTGCTGGCGGAAGCCGCGCGCCAGATCGAGCGCGTCGGATTAAGCGAGCAGATCAACCAGCTCGCGGGTTCGCTCTCGCTCGGCCAGCAGCGCATCGTCGAGATCGCGCGCGCGCTGTGCGTCGATCCGATCCTGCTGCTGCTCGATGAGCCCGCCGCGGGATTGCGGCACATGGAGAAGCAACAGCTCGCAAGCCTGCTGCGCCAGTTGCGCGACGGCGGCATGTCGGTGCTCTTGGTCGAGCACGACATGGGATTCGTGATGGATCTCGCCGACCGCATCGTGGTGCTCGACTTCGGCACCAAGATCGCCGAGGGCACGCCTGGCGCGATCAAGACCAACCCCGATGTGATCAAGGCCTATCTCGGAGCGGTCGCATGACCACCGGCACCGCCGCACTGCTCAGGGTTTCCGACGTGCATGTTGCCTATGGCAAGGTCGAGGCCGTTCGCGCGGTGTCGCTCGACGTCGCCGACAACGAGATCGTCACCATCGTCGGCGCCAACGGGGCCGGCAAGAGCACGCTGCTGAATGCGATCATGGGCATCCTGCCGCTGCGCGGCGCGGCCGCTTTCGCCGGGCAGGACATCGCCCTGCTCGATATCGAGGATCGCGTCGCCGCCGGGCTCAGCCTGGTGCCGGAGCATCGCGAACTGTTCGCCTCCATGAATGTCGAGGACAATCTGCAGCTCGGCGCGTTCCGGATCGCGAAGAGCAAGACCGCTGTCGCGTTCGAGCGGATCTACCATTTGTTTCCGCGGCTGAAGGAGCGCCGCAAGCAATTGGCCGGCACCCTGTCGGGCGGTGAGCAGCAGATGCTGGCGATGGGCCGCGCCTTGATGGGGGCGCCAAAACTGTTGATGCTGGACGAGCCGAGCCTTGGGTTGGCGCCGATCATCGTCGCGGATATTTTCCGTATTATCGGCGAGTTGCGCGCCAACGGCGTCTCGGTGCTGCTGGTCGAGCAGAACGCGCGGGCCGCATTGGAGATCGCTGACCGCGCCTATGTCATGGAGCTCGGCGAATTCATCCTGAGCGGCTCCGCCCGCGAGATCGCGGCCAACGCGCGCGTCGCCGCCAGCTATCTGGGGTTTCAGCACGAAGGCGCGAGCGGGATCTAGGGTTCATCGCGCGTCGCGCGGTGATGCACGTCGCTCCGGCAACGACATTCCTAATGAAATCTTAAGCATATTATCAATTCCGCCGAAGGGGTGTGAGTTGAGGAAGCACTCTCAACACCGCCGGGACCATATGTTGGCGGCGCAGGCAATGGCTTTGCCTACGACGTCAAAACGGCGGCGCTCTCGGCAGCACCGGTTATCAGCGGCACTCAGGGATCAACGATGCGCACCACCGATTGCACCGCGGTCCAAAGTCCCGAATTCCTGCTGGCTGCGCTTGAGCAGGCCGCCGATGCGGTACTCATTCTCGACGGCGATCTCCGCGTCAGCCATTGCAACGCCGCGGCCGAACTGATCTGGGGAATCCCGCGCGCCGAATTTCTCGATCGTGACGCAGGCACGCTCGGGCTCCATGATTTGCAACAGCCGGCCTGCGAGATCACGGTGCGACGCCGCGACGGCAGCCGTGTCCGCGCGGCACTGTCGGTGTCGCGCGTCGAAGTCCGTGACCGAAGCAACTATATGGTGTTTGCCCGGGACGTCACCGCCGAGTTCAGGCGACGGGAGCAGATCGCGCTGCTGACCCTGGTGGCCGACAAGACCAACCGCGCGGTCGTCGTCACCGACCCCGATTTGAAGATCGTTTATACCAATGCCGCGTTTGCGGGGATGCTCGGCTATTCCGGCGAGCAAGCGATGGGACAGCACGCCGAACGGTTGCTGGCCGGTCGCTATACCGACCGCAAGACCCTGGTGAGGTTGTTACGCCGAATCCGCGAGGGAGATGACGGCGAAGAGGAAATCCTGCTCTACGACAAGAACGGCGATGAAAGCTGGGTCTCGGCGACCGTCAAGGCGTTCCGCAACAGCCGCGGCGGCATCAAATATATCTTCGCGCTGCTGACCGATATCAGCGAGACCAAGCAACTACGGTCGCTGCAGCAACTGATCATGGCCGCGCTGGCCGATGAAGTTCCGATCACGCAAATTGCCGACCAGCTTTGCCGGCGTGTCGAGGCCATCGCGCCCGACGTCGTCTCCTCGCTGTTGCACGTCGATGCCGATGGACTGATCCATCCGCTCGGCGCCCCCAGCCTGCCTGAGGACTATTCCCGCGCGCTCGATGGCGTCGCCATCGGGCCGAACGTCGGCTCGTGCGGCACCGCGGCCTATCTCGGAGAGACGGTGTTGGCCGAGGACATCGACACAGATCCACGCTGGCAGCCGTTCAAGGCGGGACCTTTTAAGACAGGACCGCTCGAAGTCGGCCTGCGCGCTTGCTGGTCCACGCCGATCAAGGCCAAGGATGGCCGCGTGATCGGAACCTTCGCCTTCTATTTCAGGGAGCGCCGCGCACCGAGCCGCTGGCATCGGCGTATCGTCGATGCCTGCGTCCATCTCAGCGCGCTGGCGATCGAGCGTCAGGAGGCGCGGGACCAGATCGCCCGGCTGGCCTACCACGATATGCTGACCGGCCTCCCGAACCGCGCCAGGCTGCGCCAACTGATCAACCAGGCGATCGAGGGATGCCCGGCGGGGAAACGCGCCGCGCTGCTGTTTGTCGATCTGGATCATTTCAAGGACATCAACGATACGCTCGGACATGGCGCCGGCGACGAACTGCTGATCGAGCTGACGCAGCGTCTGCGCGGGAAAATCCATCCGTGGGACATCCTCGGACGTCTGGGCGGCGACGAGTTCGTGATCGTGCTGACGGACTGCGACGCGGATGGCGCGTCGCGGATCGCTTCCAGCATCACCGAAGCCCTGGCGTCGCCGCTGCGGCTCGGAGAGCGGCAGGTGCCGATTTCCGCCAGCATGGGCATCAGCATCTATCCGGATAACGCGACCGACATCGACACGCTGATGCAGCAGGCGGACGCCGCGATGTACAAGGCCAAGCAGGCGGGCCGTTCGACCCACCGGTTCTTCAGCGCCGACATGAACATCGTTGCCGAACAGCGGCTGATCTACAGCGCAGCACTGCGTCAGGCGATCGCCAACGATGCGCTGAAACTGCATTATCAGCCCCAGATCAGAACGGTGGACGGTACCCTCTATGGTGTCGAGGCGCTGGCGCGCTGGCATGACCCGGTGCTGGGCGAGGTGTCGCCGGGGAAATTCATCCCGCTCGCCGAGGAATCCGGCCTGATCGAACAAATCGGCCTGTGGTCGATGCGGGAGGCCTGCCGGCAAATGGCCGCGTGGCGCCAGGCCGGGCTGGATGTGCCCTGCGTCTCGGTCAATCTGTCACCGCTCAATTTTCAGAACGCGAATTTGGCCGCGACGGTCGCCGAGATCATCGAGGCCTGCGGCCTGCCGCCGCAAGCGCTGATGCTGGAGGTGACCGAGGGCGTGCTGCTGAACGAACGCCTGCTGGCGATCGAAACCATGAACGCGATCCGCGAACTCGGCGTTGGCCTGTCGCTGGACGATTTCGGGACCGGCTATTCAAGCCTCAGCCGCCTGGTGCACCTGCCGATCCGCGAATTGAAGATCGACCGCAGTTTCATGCGCGATATCGAGCATGACGAGAGCGCGCTCGCGGTCGCCACCGCGGTGATCCGCGTCGGCCAGATCCTGAAGATGACCGTCGTCGCCGAGGGCGTCGAAACCGACGCCGAGCGCGGCATCCTGCGAGAACTTGGCTGCGACGTGCTGCAGGGATTTGTCTTCGCAGCCGCGATGCCGCCCGAGGCGTTCGAGCGATGGCTGCTCAATTACACCGTCGAGCAGGCCAGCGCGATGCTGAGGCATCTCGGCCGCTCGCTGTCGCAACCGCCGGCCAAGCCGCTGCTGCTCAACGCTTCAGTGAGGTAGGCTGCCTAATTCGGGCAGGAGCGTGCGGTCGTGGCCTTGCACAAGCTATCTCCGGGTCGTCCCTGCGCACGCAGGGACCCATCACCCCTGGCCTTAAAAGTGAAAAAGGCCTCTGCCCCAGTGCAGAAATCGAAGTCCGCGCCGTATGGGTCCCTGCGTTAGCATGGACGAACTCGTGGAGACACCACTCAAAAACCGGAAAAAGTCGCCCGCGGACCGCGCAGAAGACTCCATAGGCGATAGCCCTCCCCGTAAGGGGGTGGGGAGAAGAAAAAGCCGGCCTCGTAAGGCCGGCTTTGATTCATTCCGATCGTGCGTCTTGACGAAACGTGCCCCTACTTCGCCGGGACGTACTTCCCGTCCTTTACGGTCAGCAAAATGCGCGAGCGGTCGTCGAGGCCGTAGCGGTCTTTTTCGGTGAAGTTGTAGACGCCCTGGCTTGCCGCGATTTCGTGTTCGCTCAGGAAGGCCTGGCGAATGGCTTCGCGAAATTCCGGCGTGCCGGGTTTTGCGGTTTTCAACGCCACCGGGATCACGCGCAGCAGCACCTGGAAGGCGTCGTAGGCGTGGCCGGCGAACTGGCTGCGGCTGTTGGCGCCGTATTTGGCCTCATAGGCGGTGTCGAGCGCGAGGCCCGGCTTCTTGGTCAACGCGCTGTCAGCCTGGTCTTCCGGATCCATCACCGGACCTGACGCCATGATGACGCCTTCGGCCGCGGGGCCCGAGATGCGGATGAAGTCCATGCTGGCGGCGCCGTGGGTCTGGTAGATCAGTCCCTTGTAGCCGCGCTCGCGCAACGCGGTCTGCGGCAATCCTGCCGCGGTGCCGGACGCGCCGACCAGGATGGCATCCGGATTGGCGGCGACCAGTTTCAACACCTGTCCCGCCACCGACGTATCCGGCCGCGCGAAACGCTCGTCGTCGACGATCTGCAGGCCCATCGCCTCGCCCTGCTTCTTCAGATCATTGAACCAGAGATCGCCGTAGGAATCGGAATAGCCGATATAGCCGACGGTCTTGATGTTGTGCGCCTTCATGTGCTCGTACAGCACCTTGCCCATGATCGGCACCGGTTGCGGCATATCGACCGACCATTTGGCGCGCTCCGGCGTGATCGGAAACGGCGCGAGGCCGAGATGGGGAATTCCGGCCTCATTGGCCACGTTGGATATCGCGATGGTCGGCGGGGTCGTCGCCGACCCCATGATGACGTCGGCCTTCGACTCCGTGACAAAGCGCCGCGCATTGGTGGTGGCATTGGTCGGATCGCCGCCGTCATCGAGCACGATGATCTTGAGCGGCACGCCGCCGATCTCCTTGGGCACGAATTCCAGCGCGTTGCGTTCGGGAATGCCGAGCGCCGCGGCAGGTCCCGTGGTCGAGATCGAGATGCCGATGGTGATTTCACTGGTTTGCGCGTACGCCGGCAGCGCCAGCGCCGCCGCGGTCATCGCAACGGACAGAAGAGCCTTATTCATTGTTTCCTCCATGAAGTATCTTTTTAAAGTCTAAAGCAAAGTCTTGCGGCCAATTCAGCCCCTTCTTTAGGTCATGAGATAGACCAGGCAACCCCCAACAGACGTCAGCCGCGCATGAACCGCTCGATGATCTCCGGCGGCACCGCCGCCGATTTCAGCCGGGCCGGGTCGTCCGGGTGACGGCCGACCAGCACCCTCGTCTCGAACGCCTCGATCGCCAGCGCCTCGCCCTTGAACACCTTGTGGGTGACCTCGAAGCTCGAGCGCTTGAAGCTCTCGACCCGGCTTTCGATCGTGATCCAGTCGCCGTGGGTAGAGGCGATATGGAATTTCGCCCGGGTGTCCACCATGGGAATCCCAACCAGGCCGTATTTCCTGACGATGTCCTGCTTGGAAAACCCCGCAGCCTCGAACAGGATCGAGGTCGAATCGTCGAACATCGCAAAATAGCGCGGGTAATAGACGATGTTGGCGGGGTCGCAATCGCCCCACTGGATCTGCACGTCACGGCGGTGGGTGAACATGGTTTCCTCAACCTCTATATTAGCTCGACCCGTGCAACAGCGGCAGCGCGCTCCCTCCCCCCTTGTGGGGGAGGGTTGGGGAGAGGGGTAGCCGCGAGTCCGGCGCTTGTGGCCACCCCCCTCCCTAACCCTCCCCCACAAGGGGCGAGGGAACGAACCTGCCGCGTTTTGCGGGCTACTCAATCTCTTACCGCGGCGCCATGCGCAGCGAGGCGTCGAGGCGCACTACTTCGCCGTTCAGATAGGGATTATCGATCATGTGCAGCGCCAGCGAGGCGAACTCGTCGGCGTGGCCGAGCCGGCGCGGGAATGGGATCGCGGCGGCGAGGCTGTCCTGCGCTTCCTGCGGCAGGCCGGCCAGCAGCGGCGTCAGGAACAGGCCCGGCGCGATGGTCAGCACGCGAATGCCGAACTGCGCCAGTTCGCGCGCGATCGGCAAGGTCATGCCGACGATGCCGCCTTTCGACGCGGAGTAAGCCGATTGGCCGATCTGACCGTCATAGGCCGCGACCGACGCGGTGCAGATTGCGATGCCGCGCTCGCCGGTCGACAGCGGCTCCAACTTGGACATCGCCGCGGTGGCGAGCCGCAGCATGTTGAAGGAGCCGATCAGATTGACCTTGATCACCTTCTCGAAATCGGCGAGCGGCATCGGGCCATCCTTGCCGATCACCCGCTTGGCGACGCCGATTCCGGCGCAATTCACCAGCACCCGCGCCGGGCCGTGCGCCTTCGCGGCCGCGACCACGGCGGCTTCCGCGGAAGCCGCATCGGAAACATCGGCGATCAAGGCAACGCCACCGATCTCGGCGGCGACGGTTTCGGCGAGCTTGGCGTTGAGGTCGAATACCGCGACCCTGGCGCCCTGGGCGGCGAGCCGGCGCGCGGTCGCAGCCCCCAATCCCGATGCGCCGCCGGTGACGATGGCCGCTTGATCTCTGAGCTGCATGGTTCTCTCCCTTGAGGAATTGAGTTTCTCGAAACCGATTAGAGCATGATCCGGAAAAGTGGAAACCGGTTTTCCGAAAAGATCATGCTCAAACAATAAATTAGAGCGTCATCACATAGACCGGCGGCGTCGGCGTATAAAGCTCGTCGACCAGCGCGTGGCGATGGTCCAGCACCGCGCGCTGATTGATCGAGCCCTTGTCGGTGACTTCGCCGCGATCGATCGACAATGGCGTATCGAGCAGGGCAGCGCGGGTAACCCTCGTCGACGATCCGGTCGATGTCGCCAGAAACTTCCTGAACCGCTCGAAAAATGCCTCACGGATTATCGGGTTCGCCGCCGCCGCCGCGATGTCGCCCGGTGGCAGCTCGGGATTGAGCAGCCGGCAGCCGTCGAGATCGAGCACCACCAGCGCCGAGATTTCATCGCGATTGATGCCGGCAATCACCACATCCCGTACCAGCGGCGCGCAGGCGGCGATGAACCGCGCCCGTAGCGGACCGACGCTGACCCAGGTGCCGCTGGCCAATTTGAAGTCCTCGGCGATACGGCCGTCGAAATCAAACCCGGCATCGAAATCATCGGCAACCGCGAGCTTCAGCGCGTCGCCGAATTTATAGAAGCCTTCCTCGTCGAACGCTTTCGCGGTCAACTCCGGCTGACGCCAATAGCCGGGCGTGACATTCGGCCCTTTGGCGCGGACTTCGAGCTTGCCGTTGTTCGGCACCAGCTTGGCGTCATTGCCCAAGACCGGAAGCCCGACATGGCCGGAGCGGCTGGTGTCCGGCCGCACCGACATGAAGAACGGCGCGGTCTCGGTGGCGCCGAGGCCGGTCAGCACAGGCACGCGATAACCCTTCTCCTGTACCGCGAGCGCGTCGAGGCTGTTCCAGACATAGGGCGACAGCGCCGCGCCGGAGAAGAACATCGCATGCAGGCGATGAAAGAACTTTGTCCGCAACGCCTGGTCGTCGCGCAGATAGGGCAGCAACGATTCGTAGCCTTTCGGAACATTGAAATAGACCGTCGGCGATATCTCGCGGAGATTGCGCACGGTCTCCTCGATGCCGCCCGGCATCGGCTTGCCCTCGTCGAGATACATCGAGCCGCCGTTGAACAGCGTCAGCCCGAAATTGTGGTTGCCGCCAAAGGTATGATTCCACGGCAACCAGTCGACGATGACCGGCGGCTCGTCCTTCAGGAACGCCAGCGTTTCGCGCAACATCACCTGATTGGCGCAGAGCATGCGCTGGGTGTTGATGACCGCCTTCGGATTGCCGGTCGAGCCCGACGTGAGCAGGAATTTTGCGATGGTGTCGGGGCCGATCGCATCGTGGATCGCATCGAGGCTCGGATGTTCCGGCGTCGCCAGCAAATCGGACAGGCGCGTGACATCACGTCCAGGCACCGCGCCATGCGATACTACGATCTCGGCGGAGGCCGGGACGTTGGCTTTGAGCGCATCGGCGAATTTGCCGGCATCGTCGGCGAACACCAGGCCGGGCGTCAGCAGTTTCATCAGGAAGCCGAGCTTGCCGTAATCCCTGGAGACCAGCGAATAGGCCGGCGACACCGGACAGAACGGAATGCCGGCATAGAGCGCGCCGAACGCCACCAGCGCGTGATCGATCGAATTGCCGGAGAGGATCACGATCGGTGCTTCTGCCGACAGGCCCCGCGCCAGCAACGCTGAAGCAATGCGCCGGCTCGAGGTCAGCAATTGGGCGTAGGTGATCTGCCGCCAGCCGCCGCCCGGGCTGCGCTCGGCCATGAAGACGCGGTTCGGCTCCAGCCTCGCCCAATGATGCAGGCGATCGGTCAAGCGAACCGGATAGTCGCCGAGCGGCCGTTTTGGCCGCAGATAAATCGTGCCATCACCGCGGCGGTCGACCGACACGTCGGGATCGCCGAACGAGATCGCGCGCAGCGGCAAGGCCTTGCCGCCGCGATCAGGGGCGCCGCTGTTTCCCGCCGCTATCGCCGTCTCGGGTTTCGCGCTCATGTCAGGTCGGCTTCACTTTGGCGGTCTTGCGATCGAGGAACGCCCGGATCCGCAGTTTTGCCTCTTTGTCGCTCTGTGCCACGGTCGCCATCAGGGATTCCATCAGCAAGCCGGTTTGTGGATTGGCTTCCGCGATCATCGGCAGCGCCTGCAGCACCGCGAAATTGGTCAGCGGCGCATTGTTCGCCACTTTGGCTGCCAGTTCCATCGCCTTGGCAAGCGCGTGGCCTTCCTCAGTGAGATATTGCGCAAAACCGTAGGAGGCGCCTTCGGTAGCGGAATAGACCCTGCCCGTCAGCATCATGTCGGTCATCCGCGCGACGCCGATCAGCCGGGGCAGCCGCACCGATCCGCCGCCACCGACGAAAATGCCGCGCTGACCCTCGGGCAGCGCGAAATAGGCCGACGGTTCGGCGACACGGATATGCGCCGCGCAGGCCAGTTCCAGCCCGCCGCCGATCACCGCGCCCTTCAGCGCGGCGATCACCGGCACGCGGCTATATTGAATGCGGTCGAACACCCGGTGCCACATCTGCGAATGCCGCAGGCCCTCGGTGGCATCATGCTCGGTCAATTCCGACAGATCGAGGCCGGAAGAGAAATGATCGCCAATGCCGTGGATCACCACGGCGCCGATGCTATCCGGGAGATTTGCAAAACAATCCTGCAGCGCCAGGATGATGCCGTCATTGAGCGCGTTGCGCTTGGCGGGGCGGTTGAGGCCCACGGTCAGCACCGCATCCTTGACCTCGATGGTGAGCAGCGCCGCCTGTTCGGCGGTCGCAGCAGCAGCGTTTCCCATGGGCTTATTGGTTCCCGTCCAGAATAGTTATGTTTTATAACTATTGGCGAGAGAGTCAAGCGAGCGCTACGATGCTGAGACCTGTGCGCTAGAGCCTTTCCCGTTCCGATGGAATCGGAACGGGGCTCTAGGTTTTTGCTTTGACGCGTTTTCTTCACGCGAACCGGTATCCACTTCGCTCGAAAACGCTCTAAGCGCAACAGACGCCATCCTGAGGTGCGCGCCCACTTCGGCGTGCCTCGAAGGATGGTGTTCAGCGTCGTGCCTGCGGCTATCCTTCGAGGCGCGCAAGAAATCGCGCGCACCTCAGGATGACGTCGGAAATAGCTTCACGGCTCTCAAGGTGACGGCGCGATCCGGTTATCTTCACAGCACCTGATGCACGTCGATCACGACGCGGTCGGCGTGGCGGGCGGCGGAGCCGATGAACAGATGCTCCATCAGCCAGCGGTATTTCGGGTGGCCGGTTTCGAATTTCGGCACGGTGCGGAAGTAGATCAGGCTGGGATCGACCGGCTCGCCGCGCTTGAGTTTTTGCAGCAGGTCGACCGGCCCGAACCGAAGCCCCTTGTTCTCGACATAGACCACCGCGCCGTCGTCGGTCTCGAAGGCATATTTGGCTTCGAGTTCGATCAATTCGTTGGGCCGGATGATCTGGAAGTCGGCGCCGAAAGCACAGACCTTGCCGCTGATGCCCTCGCCCTTCACCTCGCCGCCGGTGATCGGGATGATGCGGCGGACGCCGGTCCCGATATCGCCGGCCGAGGTCACCTCGCCAATATTGGCAGTGATGGTGAAGACATATCTGGTCTGAAGCTGCGGCGTCATGAATTATCCTAACATCCTTTGCGGCAGCCAGGTTGCCAGCAGCGGAAACAGAATCAGGATCACCAGCCGGATCAGATCCGTCACCACGAACGGCAGCACGCCGACGAAGATCGTGGACATATTGACGTCCTTGATCACGCTCTTGATCACGAACACGTTCATGCCGACCGGCGGATGAATGAGGCCGAGTTCGACCGTCATCACGATGACGATGCCGAACCAGATCGGATCGAAACCGAGCGCCGTCACCACCGGAAACACGATCGGCACGGTGAGGATCACCATCGCCATGGCGTCCATCAGGCAGCCCAGCACCAGGTACATCAGCAGGATCAGCGCCAGCACGCCATAGGGGCCGATGCCAAGGCCGGTCAGGAATGATGTGACGTTCTGCGGCGTCTGGGTGATGGTCAGGAAATAGCCGAAACACAGCGCGCCGATCAGCACGGTAAACACCGCGGCAGCCGTGCGCGTCGCCTGCAACAGCGATTGCAGGATGCCGTCTTTCGTCAGCTTGCCGCGGAGAATACCGATGATGAAGGCGCCGACCGCGCCGACCGCGCCGGCCTCGGTCGGAATGAAGAAGCCGCCATAGAGCCCGCCGATCACGAACACGAACAACAGCAGCGGCGACCACACGTCGCGCAGCGCGAGCAGCCGCTCACGCCACGACGCCGGCGGCCCCGCGGGCAGGAATCCCGGCCGCGCGACACCGATGATGCCGATGGTGATCATGTGCATCACGATCGCGAGCAGCCCCGGCACGATGCCGGCGATGAACAGCTTGCCGATGTCCTGCTGGGTGATGATGCCGTAGACCGCGAGCACCGTGGACGGCGGCAGCATCGCGCCAAGGGTGCCGCCGACCGCGATCACGCCGGTGGCAAAGGATTGCGGATAGCCGAAACGCCGCATTTCCGGATAGGCCACCGCCGAGAATGTCGCGGCGGTCGCGACCGACGAGCCGGAAATCGCGGCGAAACCACCGCAGGCGGCGATGGTGGCAATGCCGAGGCCGCCCTTCCAGTGCCCGACAAAGGTGTTGGCGGCACGAAACAATTCGCGGCTGATGCCGGAGACCGACACGAACGCGCCCATCAACAGGAACATCGGAATCACGCCGAACGAATAATCCGTCACCGTGCGCATCGTGGTCTGGCCGACCAGTTTCAAGGCCGGCGCAAAGCCGGTGAGGTAGCCGAAGCCGGTAATGCCGACGAGGCCCATCGCCATGCCGACCGGCACGCGCAGCAGCATCAGCGCGAACAGGCTGACGAAGCCGATCAGGGCCACGGCCTCATTGCTCATATCGGCCTACTCCGCGGTCTTGATTTTGGCGTCATGGATATCTTCGGGATGGAAGATCAGCCTGTAGGTCCGGACTGCGATCAGCAGCACGGCCGAGACGTCGCCGATCCACGACACCAGGAAGAACGGCCAGATCGGCACTTGCAGATCCATGGTGACGATGTGCTCGGCGCGCGTGCTCGCCACCTTGTCGAACAGCGTATAGGTCTGCACCGTCACCACGAACAGCAGCACCAAGGTCGCGAACACATCGATCCAGCGCTGGTATTTTGGCGTCGCATTGGCCCAGACCAGGTCCACGGTGATGTGGGTGCCGCGATAGCTGGTGGCGGCGATGCCCCAGAAGATCAGAATGCCAAGCAGGAACTGACCGAAATTGTAGTAGTCGGGAATCGTCACCGCGAAGAACTTTCGCATCACTACCGCGATAAAGGTGTTGAGCGCGACGATGCCGACAAAGAACGCCGCGATCCATTCGATCGAATTGATGAAGCGGTCCATCACGTTCTTGCGCACCGGCGCAGGCGGGCCGGTGGGGACGCCTTCGCGGGTGATTTCGGGAGTGGTGGTCATGAGTTCATTGGGTTGGTGTTGCCGCATCGGAGAAAAGGATTGTCATTCCGGGGCGCGCTCTTGCGCGAACCCGGAATCCAGAGATGAACTGCTCTAGATTCCGGGTTCGCGCTTCACGCGCCCCGGAATGACGGAGCCTTTACAGCCCCGCTCCATATTTCTTCAGCGTCGCCTGCAAATCCGCGTCGATCGCGGCGGCGTCGCCGCCGGCCTTGGTCACCGCCGCGGCCCAACTGTCGTGCAGCGGCTTGACGGCGTTCTCCCACAACGTGAGTTGATCCGCGGTCAGCGGGTAGACCTCGTGGTCGGGCAACGCCTTCATCTTGACGCGGCCATTGGCTTCGAACTCGGTCCAGGGATCGGTGACCTTGGAGGCCCATTCCGGCGTGCAGTGATCGTCGATCACCTTCTTCTGCGCGTCCGACATCGAATTATACTTGGCGAGGTTCATGTTGTAGGTGAACACGGTCGTGTAGAGCGGCACGTCCATGTGATACTTCACGACCTTGTCGATGCCGAACAGGAATATCGACCCCCAGGGGAAGGTGATCTCGTCGGCGACGCCGCGCTCGATCGCATCGCGCGATTCCGGCGCCGAAGCCTGCACGTTGGTGCCGCCGAACATCTTCACCATTTCGCCGATGGTGCTTTGGGCGGGGCGCACCTTCACGCCCTTGAGATCGTCGGGAACCAGGATCTTCTTCTTGCCGTGCAGCGCGCCGGGATCGTGGATGAAGGCGAAGCAGAGCTTGGTGTCCTTCATCTCGGTGGGGGCGTATTTGTGGTACCACTCGTTCAGCGCCAGCGTGCCCTTCTTGCCGTCGGAGAACACGAACGGCAACTGGCCGGCCGCCGCGATCGGGAAGCGGCCGGGCTGGTAGCCCGGATTGATGTAGGTGACGTCGGCGATGCCGTCGCGCGCCATGTCGTAATGGTCGAACGCCTTGCCGAGCTGCTCGGATGGGAACACCGTGACCTTGATGGTGCCGCCCGAGGCCTTCTCGATATCGGCGGCCCAGGCCTGGGTCGCCGGCACCAGCGGATGCGCCGGCGGCACCCACAGCGACACTTTCAGATTGACGACCTTGTCCTGCGCCCAAGCAGGTGTCATGGCCGGCGTCACACTGGCGGCCAGCAGCAACGCCAAAAATGCTCGTCTCATCGGCAACGTCTCCCCTTGGCATGGATGCGGGCTTCAGCGCGCCCCGTCTTGTTAGTTAACATGTTATCTAGTTTGCCGGCATTTTCAAGATGGACCTGCGACCGGATGCTTGCCGCCGGGTCCTCGCGATCCCTATATCTTGGTCGCAGCGCATCTTGCGGTGCGGCGACGTGGCGGAAACAGCGCGTTACAGCGACCTGCTTTTCCGGAACTGTTATATGATATAACTACCATTGCAAGCCTGCGGATCCGCAGGCGGAAATATCGAGACACGGCGCGCCGGGAGGAACCAGCATTGCGGACAAAAGTGGCCATCATCGGCGCGGGACCGGCGGGATTGCTGCTCGGGCAGTTGCTTCACACTTACGGTATCGACAACGTTATCCTGGAGCGGCAGACGCCGGACTACGTGCTCGGCCGCATCCGCGCCGGACTGCTTGAAGAAGGCACGGTTTCGCTGCTCGATGCCGTCGGCGCCGGCCAGCGCGCGCATCGCGAAGGCCTGGTCCATCATGGCGTCGAACTCGCCTTCGGCGGCGCGCGCCATCGCATCGACATGCACGCCACCACCGGCAAGACCATGATGATCTACGGCCAGACCGAAGTGACGCTCGATTTGATGAACGCGCGCAAGGCGGCCGGCCTCACCACGATCTATCAGGCCGCCGACGTCAAGCCGCATGATTTCGACACCGATCATCCCCGCGTCACCTATGTCAAGGACAGCGTCACCTACGAGATCGATTGCGACTTCGTCGCCGGCTGTGACGGCTTCCACGGCATCAGCCGCGCCAGCGTGAAGCCTTCGGCGATCCAGACCTATGAGCGGATCTATCCGTTCGGCTGGCTCGGCATCCTCTCGGAGACCCCGCCGGTCAGCCATGAGCTGATCTACAACAACCATGCGCGGGGATTTGCGCTGTGCACCATGCGCTCGACCCATCGCAGCCGCTATTACGTGCAGTGCCCGCTCGACGATCACATCGACCAATGGCCGGATGAGCGGTTCTGGGATGAACTGAAGCGACGGCTGGACCAGAAGGCGGTCGATGAACTCGTCACCGGGCCGTCGATCGAGAAGAGCATCGCGCCGTTGCGCAGTTTCGTCGCCGAACCGATGCGGTTCGGGCGGATGTTCCTCGCCGGCGACGCCGCCCATATCGTGCCGCCGACCGGCGCCAAGGGGCTCAACCTCGCCGCCAGCGACGTGCATTATCTGTCGCGCGCGTTGCGCGAATATTACGACGAGAAATCGTCCGCCGGCATCGACGCCTATTCCGCGACCGCGCTGGCGCGGGTCTGGAAGGCGGTGCGCTTCTCCTGGTGGATGACCTCGATGCTGCACAAATTCCCCGATCAGGGCGAGTTCGGCGCGCGGATCCAGATTGCCGAACTGGATTATCTCGTCAGCTCGCAAGCGGCGACGACGTCGCTGTCGGAGAATTATGTCGGGCTGCCGTTTTAGAATGGAACGCGAGCTGACAATACCGCCGTCATTGCGAGGAGCGCACCGGGTCGCGCGAATGCGCGCCCGATGACAGGCTCCGCGACGAAGCAATCCGGTCTTGCTTGTGGCCCTGGATTGCTTCGCTTCGCTCGCAATGACGAGCACACAAGTCCCTCCGTTTTCAAACAACCCGCCGAAATTCCGTTTAAAACTTTGTAGGCGGTGCAATCGTCGTTCGGTTCGCGTTCAATGGCGCAATCCGTCGCCAACATGGGAGCCCAACGTATGACATCAATCGCCATTCCCGAAGGCTTCGAACGCCAGTCCCGGCACAGTCCGCTCACCGATCCGTGGGAGCCGATCTATACCAAGCAAACGCCCGACAAGCGATTATCCTGGGAGTTACGGCTGGCCACGCCGCATACCAACGCACGCGGCTTCGTCCATGGCGGGCTGATCGCAGCGATGACCGACAAGGCCATGGGGCATAGCTGCGGTCACAAGATGGGCGGCGTGCATTCGCTGGTGACGGTCAGCATGGCGATCGATTTCATCAGCAGCGCCCAGGTCGGACAGTGGCTTACGGTCGAGACCGACGTGATCAAGACCGGCAGCACGATCTGCTTCGCGCAATGCCTCGTCAAAGCCGATGACGTCGTGATCGCGCGCGCCAACGGCACGTTCCGGGTGGTGCCGAAGCAGGAACCAGTTTCCGCCTAGCCAAAATGCCAGGCGTCGATTTCGATGACGAGATCGATAAAGGCGCGGACCTTGGCCGACAGCAGCCGCGAGGTCGGATAGACGACGTGGATCGGCAAGGCCGGCGGTTCGAATTTCGCCAGCACGATCCTCAAGCGCCCGGCCTTGATCGCCTCCGCGGCCTGATAGGCCAGCACCCGCGTCAGACCGCCGCCCTGCCCGGCATACTGGATCGCGGCGTCGGCGCTGTTGGTGGTGAAGCGCGGCGTGCACACCACGCGGACTTCGCGGCCGTCCTCGACAAAACGCCACTCCGGCGCGGCAGTCGCGGTGCCGAATTGAATCGTGTCATGGGACGCGATCGCCTCGGGCGTATCAGGCTCGCCGCGCTGCTTAAGATAGCCATCGGAGGCGACCACGATCCGCCGCATCTCGCCGACATGGCGCGCCACCAGCGTGGAATCGGCGAAGATGACCGATCCTGACCGCGAGATCGACGCCGTCCTCGACCAGGTTGACCATGCGATCCGTCAGCCGCAATTCGGCCGTCACCTCGGGATAGCGCGCCAGATATTGCGACATCAGCGGGCTGACATGGAGCCGGCCGAATCCGATCGGCGCCGAAACCACCAGCCGCCCGGTCGGCCGCGTGCGCTCGCCCTCGGCCGAGCTTTCGGCTTCCTCGACGTCGGCGAGGATGCGCCTGACCCGCTCCAGATAGCGGGTGCCGACATCGGTCAGCGCCACCTTCCGGGTGGTCCGCTGCAACAACCGCGCGCCGAGGCGATCTTCCAGCGCCGCGATCAGCCGGGTCACGCCCGAAGGCGACAGGCCGAGCTTGCGGGCGGCCGGGGCAAAGCCCTCGGAGATCGGCGACCGCGACAAAAGCTTGCATGGCGTCGAGACGATCCATAGCATTATTTCATATATTGCAATAATGAAGTGTCAATCTCGATAATTGTGGAAATTTTGAAAAGACCCATTTTGGATGGTGAAGGGGGCTCGTTGCCCCCGAAGCTTCGAAGGAGGCTCTGATGTCGGACACCCACATCTATTCCAGTGATGTCGCGTTTACCCCGGCGGTGAAGGCGATCCAGACCCGCAAGGGTTCGCGCGAGGCCTACGCCGAGGTCGAACAAAACGGCGGCTGGCGCACCGAGGTCGACGACCGGCTCGCGGCGTCCCTCGCCGAGACCAACAGCTTCTATTTCGCGACCGCGAACGCCGACGGCCAGCCCTACATCCAGCATCGCGGCGGGCCGAAGGGTTTTGTCAAAATCCTGGACAAGAATACGCTGGCGTTCGCCGATTACGTCGGCAACCGGCAATACATCACGCAGGGCAATCTGTCGGAAAATCCCAAGGCGCATATTTTCCTGATGGACTATGCCCATCGCCGCCGGATCAAGATCTGGGGCGAAGCCCGCGTGGTCGACGACGATCCGGCTCTGACAAGGTCGCTGATGCCGCAGGGCTACCGGGCCCGGCCCGAGCAGGTGATCCTGTTCAAGATCGCGGCGTGGGACACCAACTGCCCGCAACACATCCCGCAAAAATTCGACGCGGCCGACGTGGCGCAGGCGCTAGCAGTCCGTGACGGACGGATCGCCGAGCTGGAAGCCGAGCTTGCCGCATTGAAGGGCGAACCGGTGGCGGCGCATTAAGACGTCAGAACAAAAATCGAGACGCCGGCTCCGACTTTCAGAACCGGTAGTTTGTCGCTCAAGCCGCCTGCCGCAGCGGCGTCCAGGCGAAGCCCGGATAATATTGCCGCATCATGCGGTCGACATAGGCGGTCAGATTCTCGAACCGCTCGGTCTGCTCGCGCAATTTCGACTCGAAGAACGGCGTCAGGATCCCGGCAATCGCGCCGAATGCGGTGGCGTCGGTGCCGCAGGGCTTGCTCGCCCATCAGATACGGCTTGTCGCCAAGCTGCACCGACAGCGCAAACAGCGAACGCAGCGCGAGATCGACGTCGTCGTCCGGGCGCGTGGCGGCCGAGACCGCTCAGCAGATAGTTCTCGGCGACGCGGAATTGCGCGTCTTCGCGCAGTTTATCCCGCACATGCTCGGGCGCGCCGTCGAAGAAATGCGTCGGCCCCTTGGCGAAATTGTCCGGATCGACCCAGCGCGCGCCGACCAGCGCCCAATAGACGTGGTGCTCGATCATGCGCTCGAACGCCCAGGCCTGCGCGCGCTGCTGCCGGTCGAGGCCGGCGTCGAAATCGAAGCCATATTTGCGTTCGATATGGGCGCGGATGAAGGTGGAATTGGCGATGCTCTCGGGCGTCATCGTCGATATAGGGCAATTGCCCCTTCGGCGAGGCCGGCGGCATCGCCCGCTCCTTGCGATAGGCGAGGCCCGCCATCTTCAACTGGACCTCGGTCTTGGTCACAAACGGACTGATTTCCGGCAGGCCGAAGCCTGCGCCAAAGCCGTAGAGCGTAATCATGTGGGTTCTCCAGGTTGCTTGCGATCGCTCGAAACATGCCCGAGCCTAGCGGCCCGCTGCTGCCACCATGCTGTCAGCAGCACGCCTCTCGGCGGCAAAACGGGCCCCCTGCCAGGCCCGGCGCAGCACGCCGCGAGCCCACAGGCTTAACTGCCGCTCGGCGAAAGCCCAGACAGCGCCGAGCAGGCGCAGGGCCATCGCAATGATTGCCCAGCGGAGGTCACCGGAGTTGAATGCCGTCAAACGCGCCAATACAAAGGTAAGGACGTGGATGTGTACCCGGGTATGGGCGCGCCAAAGCGGGCCAAAACTTTCCCGGGCGTCAAATGCTTGCAGAATCGTCATGGACAAATTCCTTCTCGGTTGAAGTGTTGTCCACGGTATAGCCGCCACCTGCTGCCAACATGCTGTCAGCATCGAAACGGCCGTCGCTGATTTAAGAAAAGAGATCCGCCATGAGACGCGCCGACCGGCTGTTTCAGATCATCCAGGTGCTCCGGCGCACCGGCAAACCGCTGACGGCGGACGCCATCGCCGAGGAACTGGAAACCTCGAAGCGAACGATCTATCGCGACATCGCCACCCTGATCGGCCAGCGGGTGCCGATCCGCGGCGAGGCCGGCATGGGCTACATCCTGGAGAAGGGATTTGACCTGCCGCCGTTGATGCTGACGCCCGATGAAATCGAAGCCGCCGTGCTCGGCGCGCAATGGGTGGCGGGCCACGCCGATCCGGTGTTGTCGCGCGCCGCGCAGGATCTGATCGCGAAAATCGCCGACACCGTGCCCGAGCGTTTGCGGCCCTTCGTGCTGGAGCCCGCCAGCCGCGCCCGGCCGAGCTGGCAGCCGCGAGCCCGACCGCATCGACATGGCGCGGACGCGCGCGCAGATTCACGAAGGCAAGAAAATCACCCTGCGCTATCGCGACGAACACGGCCGCGACAGCGAGCGCACGATCTGGCCGATCGCGATCGGCTATCACGAGGCGGTGCGGATCCTGGCGGCGTGGTGCGAACTGCGGAAGGATTTCCGCAGCTTTCGCACCGACCGCGTGATCGACGCGGATTATCTCGACGATCCCTATCCGGAACGGCGCGCCGCGCTGCGGGCGAAATGGCGCCGCAGCCTGGTCTGGGAACACCCGGCGGATACTTAGAGCCTCACGGCCAACTGGCCCGCGACGCCATATTGGGCTAAAGCGAGCCATGTCAGATCAAGCTATGCAGAACAACGATCCAGCAGTGGCCGCGGAAAGTCCCTGCCAGGCCTGCGGGGCCTGCTGCGCCTATTCGTCGAACTGGCCGCGCTTCACCACCGAGGACGATGTCGGCGCTCGATCTGATCCCGGAGAAATTCGTCAACGAGCGACTGTCGGGCATGCGCTGCGACGGCGACCGCTGTTCGGCGTTGTCAGGCAAGATCGGCGTGGCCACGGCGTGCGGGATCTATGCCGTTCGGCCCGAAGTCTGCCGCACCTGCATGCCCGGCGATCCCGAATGCGACATGGCGCGGCGGCGGCACGGCCTGCCGGTGTTGGAGTGAATTATTTGCGCTGGTGGTCCCGGCAAAACGCCGCGATCCACTCAGGCCGTCACGGCCTCGAGTTCGTCATCCAGTTCGTCCTCGATCGGCGAGAACGTACTGAGCGGCTTGGTCGACAGCGTGATCGGCTTACGGTGGCCGTAGGACGACGACGGTGCGGAGCGCGCCGCGGGCTCACGGGACAGCGCATACAGGGTCGAGCCGACACGTCCGCCCAACTGGATCAGTTCGCGTTCGCTGCAGCTTGCGGCGATCGACAGCGCCAGCGAATGCAGATGGCTTCTGCGATAGCAGAACAGCGCCAGCATGGCCCGAACCTCGGACGAAACGCTCCCCACCAGTTGGGTCAGGCCGTTGCCATTGGCGCGATACATTTCACCGAGCAATTCATCCCGGACCGGGCAGAAATCGTTCTCGAAGGCTTCGCGGCTTGAAAACATGACAGTTCCCCCTGGAAGGGGAGGATGCAGTGCAATTCTCTAACGAAAAGTTAACCAACGGGCCCGGTAGTCGTACGGGGTACCCACGCGGCGCTTGATCACGGCGCGCGAATCGGAACCGCGCAACCGCCGACCCGGGCCTCGAGCCTTTTCCGTTCCGATGGGATCGGAACGGGGCGGCTAGAGGTTTTTTTTGACGCGTTTTCTTCACGCGAACCGGTATCCACTTCGCTCGAAAACGCTCTAGTCTTTTGTTTTGACGCGTTTTCTTCACGCGAACCGGTACCCACTTCGCTCGAAAACGCTTTAGAGCCGGTTCGCCTTGATCCAATCCGCCACCGCCCGGCCGATCGCGGGTCCGGAATCCTCCTGGATGAAATGGGAGCCGGGCACGGTCACCTCGGACTGGTTTTTCCAGCCCCGGCAGAACTCCCGGACCGCACCGATCAGGATCGCGCCGGGCTCGGCGTTGACGAACAGTTTCGGCAGGTCATTCTCGGCCATCCACCTCGAATAGTCGCCGGCGATCTGCGCCACGTCGGCGGGTTCGCCCGCGATCGGAATCTGCCGCGGCCAGGTCAGCGTCGGCCAGCGGTGCTCGCGTTCGGAAAAGGGCCTGCGGTATTCCGCCATCTCGGCCTCGGTCAGCTTTCGCAACACCGAGCCCGGCAACACCCGCTCGACGAACATGTTGCGGTCGAGGATCATCTGTTCGCCCTTGTCGGAACGAAATCCCTGAAAGATCGGCGTGGCCGCCGCACTCCATTCCTCCCATCCGGCAACCGGACGTACGATCCCTTCCATATAGGCGATGCCGCGGACACGATCGCGGTGATGGTTGGCCCAGTCGAAGCCGAGCGCCGAACCCCAATCATGCACCACCAGCACGACGGATTGCGCGGGCCCCACCACCGCGTCGATGAAGGCACCGAGATATTTGCGGTGGGTGGTGAAGCGATAGGTATCGTTATCGGGATTGGGCAATTTGGCGGAATCACCCATCCCGATCAGGTCCGGCACGATCAGCCGGCCATGCCCCTCGAGTTCCGGAATGACGTTGCGCCAGAGATAGGACGAGGTCGGATTGCCGTGCAGCAGCAATATCGGCGCGCCCTCGCCGCGTTCATGATAGGCCATGCGGGCATCGAGCACATCCACGGTCTTTTTGGAAAGCGGCTGTTCGGTCATTGGATCGTCCCTGCGATGGTCCGGGGGCTAGACGTGGCTAGTCATCGCCCGAACTGCAAGTCAGAACCGGCGCGATTAGCCGTTCGCCGCCATGAAAATCGAGAGGCCAAAACCGGTCAGGTGATGCAGCGCCTGGTCGACACCGATCAGCGTCCAGAACCACGGATGCTCCAGATGCACATTGAAGGTAGAAGCACACAGCCCCTTGGCGCGATCGATGATGATGTGAATGACGAAATCGATCAGAGCGAGAAACCAGAATCGCGGCGCGATGATCAGGATCAGTGCCATCCCGACCACGAGATGGACCAGACAATGCGCCAGCAATGGCAGCGCCCATCCGGTCTTCTGGTCCTTGCCGAGCGCCATCCATGAAGTCTGCAGGACGAAATCGGCGATGACGTGCTTGAAGGTGAGAACGAGCATCCATCCGATAAGCGCGCCTACCGGAACTGACGACGACATGGAGGGAAACAACAAAGCTGACGCCCTTTGCTGGCACTGATTGGAAACGGCAAGAACGGCAAGACGAGAACGATAGACCTAAAGGCGTCAGCGCGAATCCGGACAACTCAACCGGTACGGATCATTTATGACATCTCCAGAGCCCGATTGCACCTGTGCGGATTTGGAAAAAAAGCCAGTGTGGCCGAACGGCGATAGATGGTTGGCGTGTCCGACACGCTTTCCCCCAGCAGCGTTACCGGCCAGCGCCGGGCAGCAATCCCATTCCCCGCCGGACATCATCCAGAAACAGAAATTATCCTTCCTTTGTAGATATTTACACTCGCGTTTGTGACGAGGCACTGCGTCAGCTCACCGCACCACGGCACTGGAATTCGTATCCAACGCCCGCGCCCGGATTTCGGCGATCTTGCGCTTGAGCGCGATCTGCCGGGCATCCGGCATTACGGCGGCGCGCGCCTCGGCGATGGCGCCGGCAAGATCGGACAAGGGCAGCACGCCGTCGAAGGTCGGTTTGACGAGGCCATCGATGATCGCATGCCAGTCGGCCAGACCGTGGCGATAGAGACTGCCATACCCCTCGATCATGGTCGCCGTCTGAATAATCGCGGCGGTGGCCTGCTGGCTGCCTGGTTCGGCTGCGGTCGATCATATGCAGCCAGCGTTCGACCCAGACCCGCTCCTTGGCATAGCGCACCGAGAACAGCCGCCATCGTTTCAGCGACGCCTCGATTTTCAGCCGGCGAATCCCCCATCGGCTCGCCGCGCTGAAGCGGATCGAAACCGGCGCGTGCGTCCAGCTCCACCCATTCGAGAACGTCGAGCACCGGTTCGGCGACCACCGCGGGCAGCGCGCCGACCAGTTCGTCGATGCGAAATTTCCGGCGATCGCCGGTTGGCTCGCCATGCGTCTCGTGCTCGACGAGTTTCAACTGCGCAATCCGGATCGGATCCTGATAGCTCATGCGCATCGCCATCAGTTGCGCGATTTCACCGAGCATCGCGGCATCGATCCCGGCACGGCCGACAAACCGTCCGAGGCGGTGCACATAAAGCTCGGCATAGCTCGTGCCCTGATAGTCGACCAGAAGGCGGATGCAATTGTCGACCACGGGGGCTATGCCGTCGGG
The DNA here is from genome assembly GCA_963755895.1 of uncultured Alphaproteobacteria bacterium. Classification (GTDB taxonomy): domain Bacteria; phylum Pseudomonadota; class Alphaproteobacteria; order Rhizobiales; family Xanthobacteraceae; genus Bradyrhizobium. Next base: position 131,835 of record CAVWMD010000006.1, on the reverse strand, counting down.
CAAATCCCTGGGCGGCGGCGGAATCGTGTCGTCGTCCTCGCCGATCAGGTCGGCGAGCAAATAGCGAAGCGAGGAAACAACGCTTGCCACGCCGGCGATCCCGGCCTTTACGCGGGCTTCGGCGCGGCGGAGACCGCCGCGGCTTGCTGCGCCAGCCGCTGCTCCAGCGTTGCGAGATTCTGGAACAACCGGGCGCTGGCGAGTTTGAGAAAGTAAAAGCCGAACGCCGGATTCTGCACGTAGAGTTCCTCGACCTTGCTGTAGCTGACGCTGAGAATGAGACCCGCCTCGATACATTCCAGCGACTGGGTCCGCACATTCGACGGCGACAGCATGCCGAGCTCGCCGACGATGGCGCCCACCGGCAATTCGATGCCGGATTCGATCAGCTTGAAGCGGCCGCTGACGATGTAGAGCATGTCCTCGGCCTTCTCGTCCTTGTAAAACAAGATCTCGCCCGCCGTGCAACTGCGCTCGGTCATGAACGGCTTCAGCCAGTCCATCGACAGGTCGCTGCTGACGGATCGCTTCACGTCACGCACCAGTTGCAGCATCTGGTGCAGGCGATAGGAATTCATCACCAGCAGGACGCAGTGCAACAGGCCGGTCGGGTAGTTGTGGGTCGGTATAGAAGAGATGATCAGGACGATGTTGGTGAGGATGCCGAACACCCGTAACGGAATCATGGTCCGCATGGTGGTCGTCGCCACGACAAAGACCGAAGCGAACAAGGCACCTGCCGTACCGGCATGCTCTGCGAGATGTGAAGTATCCATCGGGGCCAGCCCATTTCAAGACAGTTTCGCGAGGGGTCGTCTGCCCCGGCGCGACCCATGATCATAGGGATCACGCCGGTTTTTGATAGAAGGGGAAAAGCGACGTTTTGACGTGGTATAACCGGCCATGCCGGCCAAAACGGCACTTCAGACCCTGTTTTCCGGATCGTTATATTTCGTGATTTATTCCAGGCTCGCTGTTTCAAGGTGCCTTATTCCGAGGTCCCGTGCACCCGTCGTTGACGGGCCTCCCCCGCCCGGGCACCTTATCGAGCTGTTCATGCCCGGCTTGGCCGGATAAACTTTCATTTCACCGTCAGACGCCGCCTTCCAATGTCAAAGCTGCTCGAATCCCCACTTGTGGCGCATTATCTGGCCGCCACGGCCGGCCGCAACATGACCAAAGCGGCCTACGTCGCGGTGACCGCCGGCGTGGTGCTGATGGTTCTTCTCACCATCGATCCCGCCTACACGGTGCTGCATCGCTGGGTTGATGCGCTGCTGTTCGCCTGCCTGATTTTCTTCATCTTCGAATGGGTGGTCCGGCTTCGCCAGGCGGTCATGGCGCAGCGGATCGTGCCCTACATGCTGTCGATCCGTGGCGTGGTCGATGGCGCCGGCGCCGTCGCGGTGCCGCTGGCGATGATGCTGGGAGCCGAGCCCCGGACCGCGTGGCTGCTCGGCGTGCTCTGGCCGTTGAAGGTCATTCCGGGAATTCCGGGACTGCGGCAATTGCGCCGGGTGCTGGTGCAGGAATCCGGGCCGCTTTTGAGCGTGCTGGTGATCTTCCTTATGGTGCTGTTTCTGGCCTCGGTGACGGTCTATTACTTCGAGCGCGACGTCCAGCCCAACACCTTCGGCAACATTCCCTCGGCCTTGTGGTGGGCGGTGGCGACCCTGACCACGACCGGATATGGCGACGTGGTGCCGGTCACGCCGCTCGGCCGGATTGCCGCGGCGTTCGTGATGATTTGCGGCCTCGGCGTGTTCGGTCTCTGGACCGGTATTCTTGCCACCGGCTTTGCCGCGGAGACCCGCCGCGACAATTTTCTCAAGACCTGGGATTCCGTCAGCAAGGTGCCGTTCTTCGCAGCGCTTGGTCCGGCGGCGATCGCCGATGTCACCCAGATGCTGCGCACCATGGACCTGCCGCCGCGCACCACCATTATCCGCAAGGGCCAGGCCGGCGACTGCATGTATTTCATCGCCGACGGCGAGGTCGAGGTCGACCTGCCGGACAAGAAGGTTGCGCTCGGCGACGGCGCATTCTTTGGCGAGATGGCATTGCTGGGCAACAATCTGCGCTCGGCCAATATCACGACGACGCGGGTATCCAAGCTGCTGGTGCTTGACCTCGTCGACTTCCGGGTGCTGATGGCACGCCATCCCGACCTTGCTGAAACCATCGACGCCGAAGCTAAGCGGCGCGAGCTTGAAAATCAATAATGGAGACAACCATGTCCGACGCCGCCGAGACGGCCTCTACGCCGGTCCTCGAACTCAACGGCGCGCGCGCCACCATCCGCCTCAACCGTCCGCGGCATCTGAACCGGCTGCAGCCCGACGACCTCGACGCGCTGCTAAAACTGTTCGACCGCATCGAGGCCGATCCCGCGATCCGGGTGCTGGTCCTCACCGGCACCGGCCGCGTCTTCAGCGCGGGATACGACCTCAATTCGGTCGCCGAGCGCGCCACCAGCGCCGTTGAACAGAACAGCGCCGGATCGGCGTTCGAGGTTGTCGTCAACCGGCTCGAGGATCTCGGCGTTCCCACGATCTGCCGGCTCAATGGCGGCGTCTATGGCGGCTCGACCGATCTGGCACTGGCCTGCGATTTCCGCATCGGCCTCGACTCCGGCGAGATGTTCATGCCGGCGGCGCGGCTGGGCCTGCATTATTACAAGAGCGGCATCATGCGTTACACCTCGCGGCTCGGAGTCGACAACGCCAAGAAGTTGTTTCTGACCGCGCAGAAAATCGACGCGCCGGAAATGCTGCGGATCGGCTATCTCACCGCGATGGTGATGCACGAGGAAGCGCTCGATGAGGCGGTCGACAAGCTCGCGACTATTCTCGCGGGCAATGCCCCGATCGCGATGCGCGGCATGAAGCGCGCCATCAACGAATTCGCCCGCGGCCAACTCGACGGCGAAGCCGCCGACCGCCGCGCCCGCGACAGCATGCGCGGCGTCGAGATCAAGGAAGGCATCAAGGCGTTCGCGGAGAAGCGGCCGCCGAGGTTTTGAGGATTTCGTCGTTCGATGATTCGTCATGCCTGGGCTTGTCCCGGGCATCCACGTCTTGTGGTCGCTGGAGCAAGTAAGACGTGGATGGCCGGGTCAAGCCCGGCCATGACGAACTTTGGTACTTCGCCGGGACGACGTAGCCCCTCACTCCTCCACGAACGTCACGGTATCGGCCACGCTGGCGCGCGAGGTGCGGTAGCTGTTGACCTTGTGGGCGTTGTCGGCAAAGCCGAACGAAATTCCGCACACCACGCGGCGATCGTCGGCGAGATTGAAGTGCCGCCGGATCAGGCCGGAGTGGCGCGCCAAGGCCGCCTGCGGGATGGTGCCGAGACCGAGCGCCTGGGCCGCCAGCATGAAATTGCAGACATACGCCCCGCAATCGATCGCGCCATAGATCCCGAGCGGCTCGTCGGTATGGATGATCGCGACATGTGGCGCGCCGAAGAAATTGTAATTCTCCAGCGCCTGCTTGCCGTAAGCCGCCTTGTCGCCGCGCGCGATGCCGAGCGTATTGTAGAGCTGGAAGCCGCTTTCGCGGCGGCGATCGAGATAGACTCCGAGATATTCGCGCGGCGGGGTAAAATCGGAATCGTCCTTGGCGCCCGAGGCCGCCTCGGCATAGATCAGCTTGCGGAAACGCTCCTTGGCCTCGCCGCTCGCGATCACGACCTGCCAGGGCTGGCTGTTGCACCATGACGCGGTGCGCTGCGCCACTTTGAGCACATGCTCGATGGTCTCGCGCGGCACCGGTTGCGGCTGGAAGGCGCGAACCGAATAGCGCTCGCCCAACAGCTCCTCGAGCACGCCGATGCGATCTTCCCTCGCATATTGTGCTTTCGTTTTCGCATCCATGGCGCTTCCTCTTTCTGTCATACCGTGGGCGCGCGCAACGCGAACTCGGAATCTCGATTCAAATGCTCTGGATTCTCCGATGTGCAATTGCACATCGTAGTTCGCCGCTTCGCGGCGCCCCGGACTGACGGTTAACCTCGTCCCTTGGTCGGGATCTTGTTGAATGGCACGTTCTTGTCGACGCGGATATCGCCGGGCAGGCCGAGCACGCGCTCGGCGATGATGTTGCGCAGGATTTCATCGGTGCCGCCGGCGATCCGCATCGACGGCGAACCCAGCAGCATCGCTGGAACTGGCCGTGCGCTTCTTCTTCAGCATCTCCGGTAAAGACGCCGGCGGCGCCCTCCAGATCCATCGCATAGGTCGCGATGTCCTGCAGCATCGATCCCGCGACCAGCTTGCCGATCGAATTCTCCGGACCCGGACGATCGCCCTTCGACAACGCCGAGATCGCGCGGTAGCTGGTGTATTTCAGCCCGCTCGCCTTCACCGCCCAGCTTGCAAGTTTCGAGCGCGTGGCGCGGTCGTCGATCGCGAGCCCATCCTCCAGTCATCAGGTTGGAGCAGAACTCGAACATTTCCGGAAAACCGGTCGCGAGCCGCGCGCCGATCGACATCCGCTCGTTCATCAGCGTGGTCAGCGATACGTTCCAGCCGTCACCGACCGCGCCGAGGCGCTGATGATCGGGAATCACCACGTCAGTGAAATAGACCTCGTTGAATTCCTGCATGCCGTTGGCCTGCTTGATCGGCCGCACCTCGACACCTTTGCTCTTCATGTCGAGGAAGAACATCGTGAGGCCCTTGTGCTTGGGCACGTTGGGATCGGTGCGGGTGATCAGAAGGCCGTAGTCGGAATAATGCGCGCCCGAGGTCCAGATCTTCTGGCCGTTGATGACCCAGTTGTCGCCCTTCTTTTCCGCCCGGGTGCGCAAGCCCGCGACATCGGATCCGCCGGCCGGCTCCGAGAACAACTGGCACCAGATCTGTTCGCCGGCAGCAAGCTTCGGCAGATAATGGCGTTTGTGCTCCTCGCTGCCATAGGCCATCACGGTCGGCCCGCACATGCCCTCGCCGATCTGGAACGGCTGGGTCAGCTTGCCGTAGACGCCTTCTTCCTGCTGCCAGATCACCCGCTCGATCGGGGTGGCGCCGCGGCCGCCATATTCCTTTGGCCAATGCAGGCAGGCCCAGCCGGCGGCGGCCTTCTTCTTCTGCCAGGCCTTGCCGACCTCGACGATGTCGTGGTTCTGCAGCCGGATGCGGCCGAGCGAGGATTTTGAAAGCTCCGCCTCCAACTCCTTCGGCGCGTTGGCGTCGACCCATTGGCGCGCGGTGGCGCGAAACTCGGCTTCCTGCGGGGTATCATCGAAATTCATGGCGGCTTCCTCTTGCTTGTCGTTCGGATATCAACGTTCGTCATTGCGAGGAACTCTTGCGACGAAGCAATCCAGTCTTGCTTGTTGCTCTGGATTGCTTCGCGGAGCCTGTCTTCGGGCGGGCATTCGCCCGACCCGCTGGCTCGCAATGACGGAGTGAATCCTACCCTCTTCCCCTGGTCGGGATCTTGTTGAACGGCACGTCCTTGTCGACCCGGATATCGCCGGGCAGGCCGAGCACGCGCTCGGCGATGATGTTGCGCATGATCTCATCGGTTCCGCCCTCGACCCGGGTGCCCGGGCGCGCGCAGCAGCATCGCCTGGAATTTTCCCGCGACCTCGGCGTCCTCCGGCCCGCTCAGCACGCCGGCAGCGCCCTGCAAATCGAGCGCGTACATCGCGACGTCCTGGACCATCGATCCCGCGACCAGTTTGCCGATGGAATTCTCCGGTCCCGGACGCTCGCCTTTGGACAGCGCCGAGATCGCCCGCATGCTGGTGTATTTCAACCCGCTCGCCTTCACCGCCCAATGCGCCAGTTTGGCGCGCACGCCGCGATCCTCGATCGCGAGGCCATCCTCGAGCATCAGTTGGCTGCAAAACTCGAACAGTTCCGGAACACCGGTGGAGACGCCGGCGCCGATCGACATCCGCTCGTTCATCAGCGTGGTCAGCGACACGTTCCAGCCGTCATTGACCTCGCCGAGCCGCTGCGAATCCGGAATCTTCACATCGGTAAAGTAGACCTCATTGAAGTCGGACTGTCCGCTGGCCTGCTTGATCGGCCGTACCTCGACGCCGCTACTCTTCATGTCGAGGAAGAACATGGTAAGGCCCTTGTGCTTGGGCACGTTGGGATCGGTTCGCGTCAACAGGATGCCGTAGTCGGAATAATGCGCGCCCGAGGTCCAGATCTTCTGGCCGTTGATGATCCAGTCGTCGCCGTGCTTCTCCGCCCGCGTGCGCAGGCCCGCGACGTCGGATCCGCCGGCCGGCTCCGAGAATAACTGGCACCAGATCTTTTCGCCCGAGGCCAGCGGCGGCAGGTAATGGCGCTTCTGGTCTTCGCCGGCGTAAGCCATCATGGTCGGGCCGCACATGCCGTGGCCGATGATGAACAGGCCGCTGAGCTTGCCGAAGGCGCCCTCTTCCTGTTGCCAGATCACCCGCTCGATCGGGGATGAGCCGCGTCCGCCATATTCCCTGGGCCAGTGCAGGCAGGCCCAGCCGGCATCGGCCTTTTTCTTTTGCCAGGCTTTTGCCACCTCGAGGATGTTGGCGCCCTTGAGCCCGGTGCGGCCGAGCGAGGACTTTCGCAGTTCCTCCTCATATTGCTTCGGCGCATTCGCCGCGATCCAGGCTTTCGCCTCGGCGCGGAACGCGGCTTCTTGCGGGGTGTCATCGAAGTTCATGTTAAAGTCCTTTAAGCCTCGTCGTCCCTGCGAACGCAGGGACCCATAACCACCGGCCTACATATTTATTTCGGGCTTTCGCTCCGTGACTCTCTTGCGACTCCTCGGCGTATGGGCCCTGCGTTCGCAGGGACGACGCCCGGGATTTGACTTACGCCGCGTTCTTCTTGCGCATGCGGTCGATCAACTGCATCTTCCCAATAGGACAGGCTGCCGAGCCCCAGCGCGGTCGCGTTGGCGCGGCGGTAATACATGTGGCAGTCGAACTCCCAGGTAAAACCCATGCCGCCATGGACCTGGATGTTGTTCTTGGCGCAATGCTGGAACGCCTGCGTTGCGCTGATGCGCGCGGCAGCCGCGGCTTCCGGCAGTTCCGCAGCATTGGTCGAGAGCGCCCAGGCGCCGTAATAGCAATTGGAGCGCGCCAGCGTCGCCGAGACATACATATCGGCGAGCATGTGCTTGACCGCCTGGAACGAGCCGATCGGACGGCCGAACGCGATACGATCGAGCGCGTAGTCGCGGCCCATTTCCAGCGCGCGGTCGGCGCCGCCGACCTGTTCGAACGCCATCAGCACCGCGGCACGATCAAGCACCTGCGAGAGGATAGCCCAGTCCTGCCTGGCGGCGCCGAGCGGCTCGGCCTTGCAATTCCTGAACGTCAGTTCGGCCTGACCACGCGACGGATCGAGATTGGTCAGCGTCTTTGCCTCGACGCCGCCGGCCTTCATGTCGACCAGGAACAGCGCAATATCGGTCTCGCGTTCGCCAGGTCCGGTGCGCGCCGCGACGATCGCGAAATCGGCGATGGCACCGTCCGGCACCGGCTTCTTGACGCCGTTGAGGCTGCCGCCGACCGCCGAAAGTTTGATGCCTTGCGGCGATGGATTACCCTTGCCCTCGAACAGCGCCAGCGTGCCGATCGCTTCGCCGACGGCGATCTTCGGCAACCATTTCCGCTTTTGCGCCTCGCTGCCCGCGAGCAGGATCGCCTCCGCCGCCAGATACACCGTCGACGAAAACGGCACCGGCGCCAACGCGCGGCCCATCTCCTCGGCGATCACGCAGAGTTCGAGATGGCCGGCGCCCGCGCCGCCATAATCTTCCGGGATCGCGACGCCGAGGAAGCCCATTTCGGCGAGCCCCTTCCACAGCGCACGGTCATACGGCTCCTTGCCGTCGAGCACGGTGCGCACGGCCTTCGGCGGGCATTTCTCGGTGAGAAACTTGCGGGCTTCGTCGCGCAGTTGCTTTTGGTCGTCGGAGAAATCGAAATTCATGGCGGCCTACTACCTTTTGCTTCGCAGATCAGTTCAAAATGATGACGTCTTCGCCGGGGTGATCGGCGTATAGTTGCTCGACCAAGGCGGCGCGGCGCTCGAGGCCGGCGCGCTGGTTGATATAGCCCTTGTCGGTGAGTTCATTGCCGTCGATCGAGGCCGGCTCGGTCATCAACATCGCGCGCGCAACGCGCATGCTGCTGGCGCCTTCGGTCGATTTATTGTGCGCCTGCAAACCCTGCTTCAGGCACGCGAGCACCTCGGGATGCCTCACGACATCTTCGTAACTTGCCTCGGGATTGCCGACGATCTGCCGGCAGGCGTGCAGATTGGGCCATGCCAGAAGGCCCACATAAGGCCGGTCCTGTCCGGCCACCAGCGCGTCCTGCACCACGGGCGTTGCCGCGGCGATGGCATCGGTGCGCAGCGAGCCGACATGAACGAAGGTGCCGGTGGTGAGCTTGAAATCCTCCACCACGCGGCCGGCGAAGATGATGCCTTGCACGGGATCATGGGGATCGACGAACACGCCGGCGTCGCCGATGCAGTAAAATCCTTCCTCGTCGAACGCCGCAGCGGTGAGATCGGGCCGGCCGAAATAGCCCGGCGTGACATTGACCCCGCGCAGCCGCAATTCATATTTCGATCCGACCGGGACCATCTTCAATTCAACGCCGGGAAACGGCAGCCCGATCAGGCCGACGCGCTCGGTATCCCAATAGGTCCCGGTCGAGGTCGGCGCGGTCTCGGTCGAACCCCAGCCGGTATAGAACACGATGCGCTCGCCGGTGGCGCGCACCGCCAGCGTCTGCATCCGCTCATAGAGATCGTCAGGAAGCCGCGCGCCGCCATAGGCCATCAGGCTGAGATTTTTAAAGAAACTCCGGCACAGCGCGTCGTCCTTCTCCATCGCGGATGCCAGCGCGGCATAGCCCGCGGGCACGTTGGCGTAATAGGTCGGCGATATCTCGCGCAGATTCCGCAAGGTCTCCTCGATCATGCCCGGCATCGGACGGCCATCGTCGATGTAAAGCGTGCCGCCGTCGACCAGCACCGGATGGAACGCCGCATTGCCGCCCATGGTGTGATTCCACGGCATCCAGTCCAGCACCGTCGGCAATGGCCCGTTCGGATCGCGCGGCCGCACCTGCATCATCATCGCGGCATTGGCGCACATCATCTGTTGCGTGTTGATGACGGCCTTGGGCATCCCGGTCGAGCCTGAGGTGAACAGCAGTTTGCCGACGGTATCCGGCGTGATCTGCGCGATCGAGGCTTCGACGTCGCCCGTGACGGGCGTCGCCGCGAGATCGGCAAAAGCGATGCTCTTGATGCCCTCGCAGGGACGCGCGACATGGACGACGGTGACGCCGGTGAGATCGAGCGCTTTCAGCGCCTTCTCGAAGGTCGGGCCGTCCTGCACCATCACCAGCGCCGGCTTGATCAGGTCGAACAGATATTTCAGTTTGACGTGATCATGGCTCATCAGCGAATAGGCCGGCGATACCGGCGCCGCCGGAGCGCGCGCCTGCATCGAAGCCATCGTCAGCAAGCGCATGCTCGATCGAATTGCCTGACAGGATCGCAACGGCGCGGCCGGGCCCAAGCTTCAGATTGAGCAGGCCTTGCGTCAGCGCGTCGACGGTGCGCTTGGCCTCGCCGTACGAGAGCTTGCGCCATTGCCGCTCCGCGCCCGTTCGTTGCGCCAGCCAGATGCGGTCGGACGCCTGGCTGGCCCATTTCGCCAGCGATGCCGGGATATGCGTCTCATAGGCCTGCAGCGGAATCCGCGACTTCAGGACGATGACGCCGTCGGGGCGCCGCTCGACCGCGATATCGCGCTCCAGCCATTCGATCTTGCGAAAGGCCGGTTTTGTCATCACCGCGGCCGCATTCCCACTCATATTGCGTCTCCCGGAATTCTTGGTCCTTTGCGGATCCTTAGTCGTCGGTTCGATCCTATTCTTATCGCCTGATATAGACAGGCTTTCGTTTTTCGAGGAAGGCCCTGATGCCTTCGTTGAATTCTTCCGATCGGCTGCACAGCACCTGATTGCGATCTTCCATCGCGATCACGGCCTCGATCGAGCCGGCATCGACGCTCATATTGAGGCACTCCTTCGACAGTCGGAGGCCGACCGGCGACGCCGTCATCATGGCATCGACGTATGGCTCGGCCGCGGCGTCGAGCCCGGTTTCTTCGACCACTTCAGACACCAACCCAACCGCGAGTGCGCGATCGGCATGGATAAAACGCCCGGTCAGGATCAGTTCGGAGGCAACCGACACGCCGACCAATCGCGGCAGGAAATAGCTGGTGCCGATATCGCAGCCGCCGAGGCCAAGCCTGAGGAACGCACAATTCATGCGCGCGGATCTGGTCGCGATCCTGATATCGGCGGCGAGCGCCAGCGCAAAACCGCCACCGGCCGCCGCACCCTGCACCAGCGCGATGATCGGCTGCGGACACCGCCGCATCAGCATCACGATATCGGCGATCCGGCGTTGCGAATCCAGCGACTCGGTCACGCCGGGCGGCTCCTGCTGACCGGCCCGGCGTTGCATCGCCTGTTTCAGATCGAGCCCGGCGCAAAAATTCGCACCGGCGCCCTTCAGCACCACGACGCGGGTCGCACGGTTGCGCTGCAGACTTTCGAAGTAGGCGTTCAGCGCGTCGATCATCGCGGGATCGAGCGCGTTAAGGCTCTCCGGGCGATTGAGCGTCACCCGGTCGACGCCGTCATCATGTTCGATCAGCAGCGGTTGAGTCACGCGTTGCTCCTGCACATCGTCGTCCCGGCCTTGCGCCGGGACCCATACGCCGTGTCGTCTCGTTGGGGCATGGTGGCCAAGTCCTCCGAAACATGAACGCCAGGGGTGATGGGTCCCCGCTTCCGCGGGGACGACGGCGGCAACTACCTTGGCGCCATGCGGATGGCGCCGTCGAGGCGGATGGTTTCGCCGTTGAGCATCGGGTTCTCGACGATGTGAACCGCGAGACTGCCGTATTCGGAGGCATCGCCGAGCCGCGCCGGATGCGGCACCTGCGCGCCGAGGCTCTTGCGGGCTTCCTCGTTCAAGCCCATCAGCAGCGGCGTCAGGAACAGGCCCGGCGCGATGGTGTTGACGCGGATCTTGAGGCTGGCGAAATCGCGCGCCGCCGGCAGGGTCATGCCGACCACGCCGCCCTTCGACGCCGAATAGGCGATCTGGCCGATCTGGCCTTCATAGGCCGCGACGCTCGCGGTGTTGATGACGACGCCGCGCTCTTCGCCGATCGGCGCCTCGGTCGCCAGCCGTTCCGCGAACAGCCGCAGCACGTTGAAGGTGCCGATCAGGTTGACATTGATGATGCGGACGAACTTGGCCAGCGGATAGACGCCGTCCTTGCCGACGATGCGCTGCGAACCGCCGATGCCGGCGCAATTCATCAGCACGCGGGCGATGCCGTGGGCGCCTTCCGCCTTGGCGAGCGCCGCCTTGACCTGGTCCTCGTCGGTGACGTCGGCGTGCAGCGCCACGCCCTTTACTTCGGCCGCGACCTTTTCGGCGTTCTCCTTGCTCTGGTCGAGCACGCCGATCTTCGCGCCCTTGGCGGCCATGGCGCGCGCGGTGGCGGCGCCGAGGCCGGAACCACCGCCGGTGATGACAACGGCAACATCTTTCAACTGCATGGGTAAGACCTTTCCTTGGGCGTTTCTTCTCTAGACTTCTAGTTAGGTGTCCGAACGGGCAACCGTTATCCGGCCGCCGCGGCACCCTCTTCTTGATTGGCAGTCAGCATGCCGCCGCAGATCAGCGCTTCCATATGGCGGATATATTGGCGGCAGACCTCGTCGGTGACCGGACCGACGCCGGTGGCGCGCGACATCGCGTGGCGGCCGAAAAACAGATGATCGCAGGCGCCGATCAGGCTGGTGTAGAACAGCACCGGATCGATCTTGCGGAACTCGCCGGCCTTGATGCCCTCGGCAAGCAGGCGGCGATGAAAATCCGAGCAACGGCGCGACAAAGAATTTCGAGACTTCGTCGGCGGCCTCGGCGCTGGTTTCATGCAGCAAATAATGGATCAGCCGGTTCATATAGGGGAAGCGGTGATAGGCCCGGATGATGCCGGCGATATGCAGCTTGAGTTTTGCGGTCGGCGTGATCGGCTGCGCCAGCAGATATTCGAGATGCGACACTTCGGTGGCGGCATCGCGCGCCAACAGCGCCAGCAGCAGGCCGTCCTTGTTGCCGAAATGGTATTTCACCAGCGCGGCATTGACGCCGGACTTCTGCGCGATGTCGGAGAGCGAGATCTCGATCGAGGAGCGCTCGATCATCAGTTCGCTGGCGGCGACCAGCAGCTTCTCCGCGGTGGGGTTTTTCCGCCCGCGGCTCGTCCGCCCTCAAGTCTTGCCGGTACGCTGGTATTCAACTGTGATCGCCATCACTCGCCTTTCGCCGCAGTCGGCGCGCAGATAAGCCGAAGCTTGGTCCGCACTCAAGAGTTAATTGATTGATTGACTAAATCCTCAGGCCCGATTTAAATCCCGCCCAATCCAAGCAACCCCATTCAAGAACAAGTCAGGGAGAACAGAGATGGCCGAGGCTTATATCGTCGCCGCCGCACGCACCGCGGGCGGCCGCAAAGGAGGACGCCTCGCCGGCTGGCATCCGGCCGATCTCGCGGCTTCCGTGCTGAACGCGCTGGTCGAGCGCACCGGCGCCGACCCCGCGCAGATCGAAGACGTCATCATGGGCTGCGTGATGCAGGCCGGCGAGCAGTCCAACAACATCGCGCGCAACGCCATCATGGCCTCGAAGCTGCCGGAAAGCGTGCCCGGCACGTCGGTCGACCGGCAATGCGGATCGTCGCAGCAGGCGCTGCATTTCGCGGCGCAAGCGGTGATGTCCGGCACCATGGACGTCGTGATCGCCGCCGGCGTCGAAGCGATGACCCGGGTGCCGATGGGTCTTGCCTCGTCGCTGCCGGCCAAGAACGGCTTTGGCCACTACAAGAGCCCGAACATCGAGAAGCGCTATCCGCACATCCAGTTCAGCCAGTTCACCGGCGCTGAAATGATGGCGGAGAAATACGGCCTCTCCAAAGACGAACTCGACGAGTATGCCTATAACAGCCACCAGCGCGCGATCGCGGCGACCCAGGCCGGCAAGTTCAAGGACGAGATCATTCCGCTGCAGATCACCCGCGCCGACGGTTCGACCGATACCCACTCCATCGACGAAGGCATCCGCTTCGATGCCAGCCTCGACGGCATCAAGGCGCGTCAAGCTGATCGCGGAGAACGGCAAGCTCACCGCCGCCAGCGCCAGCCAGATCTGCGACGGCGCCTCGGGCGTGATGGTCGTCAACGAAAAGGGCCTGAAGTCGCTCGGCGTCAAGCCGATGGCGCGGATCCATCACATGACCATGATGGGCGGCGATCCCGTGATCATGCTGGAAGCGCCGCTGCACGCCACCGAGCGCGCGCTGAAGAAGGCCGGCATGTCGATCGACGACATCGACCTGTTCGAAGTCAACGAGGCCTTTGCCTCGGTGCCGACCGCGTGGCTGAAGACCACCGGCGCCGACCCCGCCAAACTCAACGTCAATGGCGGCGCCATCGCGCTCGGCCATCCGCTCGGCGGCTCCGGCACCAAGCTGATGACGACGCTGGTCAACGCGCTCAAGCAGCGCAACAAGCGCTACGGCCTGCAGACCATGTGCGAAGGCGGCGGCATGGCGAACGTGACGATCGTCGAGCGGCTGTAAGAGGACCAATAGCGAGTGGCGAGTAGCGAATGGTGGGTAGGGGAAGGGCGACCGTCGTCCTTCTTCGCTATTCGCCATTCGCTACTCGCCATTCGCGTCTCTGAGGAACTCCCATGACCCACCCGTCCATCCACGCCCGGACCCAGCCCGACAAGATCGCCTATCAGATGGCGGCGAGCGGCAAGGCGATCAGCTATCGCGAGCTCGATGAGCTCTCGAACCAGGGCGCGCATCTGTTTCGCGCGCTCGGGCTGAAGGCCGGCGACCACATCGCGTTCCTGATGGAGAACCGGCTGGCATTCATGGAGATCTGCTGGGCGGCGCAGCGCGCGGGCCTGTATTACACCGCGATCAGCCGCTACCTGACCCAGGACGAGATCGCCTACATCGTGAGAGATTGCGGCGCCAAACTCGTCATCACCTCGCCGAAATGCGCCGAACAGATCAAGGGACTGATCAAGGGCGAGCCCGGCGAGCCGCTGTTCTTCATGCTCGACGAGCCGCTGCCCGGCTTCCGCTCGTGGGACCAGGAAGCGATCGCCCAGCCGATCACGCCGATCGCGGACGAGGTCGCCGGCTACGACATGCTGTATTCGTCGGGCACCACGGGGCGCCCCAAGGGCATCAAGCGGCAATCGGAAAACAATCCGATCGACGTGCCGAATCCGTTCCTGCGGCTGCTTTGCGCCGACATGTGCGGCATGAATCGCGACAGCATCTATCTGTCGCCGGCGCCGCTCTATCACGCGGCGCCCTTGCGCTTCAACATGATGGCGATCACGCTCGGCGGCACCTCGGTGATCATGGAATCATTCGACGCCGAGCAGTTCCTGCAACTGGTCGAGCGGCACAAGATCACCCAGTCGCAACTGGTGCCGACCATGTTCGTGCGCATGCTGAAGCTGCCGGAGGAAGTGCGCATGCGCTACGACGTCTCCTCGCTGAAAGGCGCGATCCATGCCGCGGCGCCCTGCCCGGTCGACGTCAAGGCAAAAATGATCGAATGGTGGGGGCCGATCCTGATCGAATATTACGCGGGCTCCGAAGGCAACGGCGTCACGGTGTCGACCTCGCAGCAATGGCTCGATCATCGCGGCACCGTCGGCCGCGCCGTGGTCGGCAAGGTCAGGATCTTCGGCGAGAACGATCGAGGAATTGCCGGTGGGAGAGATCGGCACGGTGTATTTCGCCGACGCGCCGGTGTTTTCCTATCACAACGATCCCGAGAAGACGAAGCGCGCCTACAACGCCAAAGGCTGGTCGACGCTCGGCGATGTCGGCTATCTCGACGACGAGGGCTTTCTCTATCTCACCGACCGCAAGTCCTACATGATCATCTCCGGCGGCGTGAACATCTATCCGCAGGAGACCGAGGACGTGCTGATCACGCATCCCGAAATTGCCGATGTCGCGGTATTCGGCGTGCCCAACGAGGAGATGGGCGAAGAGGTCAAGGCGGTGGTGCAGCCGCACGACATGGCGCGCGCCGGCAAGGAACTCGAAGCCGAATTGATCGTGTTTTGCCGCCAGCATCTGTCGCCGATCAAATGCCCGCGCAGCGTCGATTTCGAAGCCGAACTGCCGCGCACCCCGACCGGCAAACTGGTGAAGCGGCATCTGCGCGACCGCTATTGGCCGAAGGCGGCGGCGAAGGTGTAGGGCACGGCCTCCAGCTCCGTCATGGCCCGGCAAAAGCGCGAAGCGCGTCTTCGCGCCAGGTGTCCCGGCCATCCACGTCGTCTCTTGCTTAGGTTCAGCAAAGACGTGGATGCCCGGGACAAGCCCGGGCATGACGGCGAGTTTTTCGACATCATCATTCGATGCTAACCGAAGCATCGTCGCCTATCCAGCCGGCATACTCGCTCCATCGCCGATCGACAGCGATCGGCCAACACAGGAGCGAACAAGATGGCCAACAGCGCAAACCAGAGCCTCGTCGTCACGGCGTTTTGGCAGGTCAATCCCGGCGAGGAAGACGCCATTGCCGGCCTGTTGAAGGAATTCCTGCCGCAGGCCCGGCAGGAGCCCGGCGTTAACGAGTTCCATATCCACCAGAACACCACCAAGCCGGATGAATTCTTCTTCTACGAAGTGTTCGCCGGCGAAGCGGCGTTCGCCGACCACCAGCAAACCCGGCACTTCAAGGACATCATCGTCGGACAGGCGATCCCGAAGCTTGCAAAACGCGAGCGCGCGCAGTTCCGGTTTATCTAAAACAGAACCCGTTGCTCCGATTCCGTCATGCCCGGCCTTGTGCCGGGCATCCACGTCTTTACAACGTCACAACAGGAAAGACGTGGATGGCCGGGACACCTAGCGCGAAGACGCGCTTCGCGCTTCTGCCCGGCCATGACGAGGAGGACCGGCTCGATGGACGCAAACAGTACGCTCCCCGACATTCCGCTTCCCTCCTCGATCCGCTCCCGCTTCGTCGACGGCATCAACGGCCTGCGCATGCATGTGCTGGAAGCCGGCTTCGAGACGCGCGGCAGGCCTTGCGTGCTGCTGCTGCACGGCTTTCCCGAGCTGGCCTTCAGCTGGCGCAAGGTGATGCCGGCGCTGGCGGAAGCCGGCTATCACGTGATCGCGCCGGACCAGCGCGGCTACGGCCGCACCACCGGCTGGGACGCGCGATTATGACGGCGACCTGAATTCGTTCCGGTTGCTCAATCTGGTGCGCGATGCGCTCGGCCTGGTGTCGGCGTTCGGCTACACCAGCGTCGATGCCGTGATCGGACATGATTTCGGCAGCTCGGTCGCGGCCTGGTGCGCGCTGGTGCGGCCTGACGTGTTCCGCTCGGTCGCGCTGATGAGCGCGCCGTTCGCGGGTCCGCCGGCGCTGCCGTTCAACACCGCGGATCGGAGCGCTGAAACCGAAGCCGGAAGATCCCGTGCATCGCGAACTGGCCAGCCTGCCGCGCCCTCGAAAACACTATCAATGGTACTACTCGACGCGCGAGGCCAACGCCGACATGCACCGCGCGCCGCAGGGCGTGCACGATTTCCTGCGCGCCTATTACCATCACAAGAGCGCGGACTGGAAAGACAACAAGCCGTATCCACTAACGTCATGGTCCGCGGACGAACTGGCAAAACTGCCGACCTACTATGTGATGGACGCTGCGAAGAACATGGCGGAGACCGTCGCCGAGGAAATGCCGTCCGCGGCGGCGATCGCCGCGAACCGATGGCTGCCCGACCGCGAGCTCGCCTTCTACAGCGGCGAATATGCCCGCACCGGTTTCCAGGGCGGGCTGCAATGGTATCGCTGCGGCACCTCGGGCGACTTCGTACCCGAGTTGCAGACCTGGTCGGGCCGCACCATCGACGTGCC
The DNA here is from genome assembly GCA_963755895.1 of uncultured Alphaproteobacteria bacterium. GTDB lineage: Bacteria > Pseudomonadota > Alphaproteobacteria > Rhizobiales > Xanthobacteraceae > Bradyrhizobium. The sequence continues at coordinate 114,795 of CAVWMD010000006.1, read as the reverse complement.
CTCCTGCTTCATCGCGGGCAAGCAGGACTGGGGCACCTATCAGCGCCCCGGCGTGTTCGAGATCATGCAAACCAGGGCCTGCACCAACATGATCGGCTGGCATCTGGTCGACGGCGCCGGGCATTGGGTGCAGCAGGAGAAGCCTGCCGAAGTGAGCCGGCTGCTGCTCCAGTTTTTAAAGGATGCGCCACGGTAGCGCCGCCATTTGACCTGTCCGAAACAGGGCTCTATAACCCAGTTTAGAACCATTCTAAATTTGATTAAAGAGGCCTGTCGTGAAGAATTTTGCCGATTTGAGCGAGCGCGAGGTGCTGGCGGTGGCGATCTCCTCGGAAGAGGAAGACAGCCGCATCTATATGACGTTTGCGGAGGATCTCGCCGAACGTTACCCGGATTCCGCCAAGTTGTTCGAGGAGATGGCCGAGGAGGAACGCGGCCACCGCCACCGGCTGCTGGAAATCTACCAGCAGCGCTTCGGCTCGCATCTGCCGCCGATCCGCCGGGAGGACGTCAGGGGATTTCTGAAACGGCGTCCGATCTGGCTGACCAAAAACCTGCCGCTCGACACCATCCGCAAGGAAGTCGAGACCATGGAGTTCGAGGCCGAACGTTTTTACGCCAGGGCAAGCGAGCAGGCCGAAGATGTCGGCGTACGCCGGCTGCTCGGCGACCTCGCCGAGGAAGAGCAGAACCACGAGAAGCTCGCGGTAAAATTGACCGACCGAATTCTCAGCCCGGACGTGCGCGCCGAAGAAGACAAGACGCGCCGACGCATTTTCGTGCTGCAATATGTGCAGCCCGGCCTCGCCGGATTGATGGACGGCTCGGTGTCGACACTGGCGCCGCTGTTTGCCGCCGCCTTTGCGACGCATCAGAACTGGCAAACCTTCCTGGTGGGACTGGCGGCCTCGCTCGGCGCCGGCATCAGCATGGGCTTTGCCGAAGCGCTCTCCGATGATGGATCGCTCACCGGCCGCGGCTCGCCCTGGCTGCGCGGCGCCGCCAGCGGCATCATGACCGCGCTGGGTGGCCTCGGCCACTCGATGCCCTATCTCGTTCCGGATTCATGGCCGAACGCATTCTGGATCGCGACCGCGATTGCCGGTGTCGTCGTGTTCTTCGAATTGTGGGCGATCGCCTTTATCCGTTCGCGATATATGGACACGCCGTTCCTGCAGGCGGCTTTCCAGATCGTGCTCGGCGGCGTCATCGTGCTCGCCGTCGGCATTCTGATCGGCGCGGCGTAGCCGCCGTCATATCAGGCACATTGCTCCAGGGTAATGATTAGAGCCTTTCTAGCAACGGGCGGCCCATGCGGTACTGAAACCGTTGCACTTCTGGAATAAGAACTATCCCGCTCGGATCCTTCAGAGAGCGTCACCCCCAAGAGAAATCATGACCGATCGCACGCAATATGACACCACCGCGAAGGTGTTGCACTGGCTCGCCGTCGCGCTGCTGCTGGCGCAATATCTGATCGGCTGGCTGATGCCGGATATCCACCGCGGCATGAAGCCCGGTGACGCCATGACCTGGCATATCTCGGTCGGCATCGTGATCCTCGCGCTGATCGTATGGCGGCTGCTGTGGCGACTGACGCACCGGGTGGCGCCGGAAAGCTCGCTGGAGCCATGGCAGCGCTCGGCTGCGGAAGCGGTGCACTGGCTGTTGTATGGACTGGTCCTGCTTACGACGATTTCCGGCTGGCTATTCGCATCGTTTCGCGGCTGGTCGATCTCGTTCTTCTTCCTGACGCCGCTGCCGATGCTGTCATCGGAAAACCCCGACGCCTTGCGGACGATCAATCACTGGCACCAGAAATTCGAATGGACGCTGCTGATCCTGATCGGCCTGCACGTGCTGGCGGCCGCGGTGAATCTGTTGTTCTACCGCAACCGCGTCATGCAGCGGATGCTGCCGGAATAGATTAGGCCGCCTTCGCAGCAATTGCTGTCAAGCGGCAGAAGCGCGCAAAGCGCATCCTTGCGGGCGATATCGCATGGCCTTGCGGGCAGCGATCAAACTGAGCATCATCGCCTCAAAGGCATAACAACGACAAGCGGGAGATAGGCCTTGGCAAAATCGCAATGGAGTTTTGGGAGCGCGACCGAACTGTCGGCGGCGCTCGCGGCAAAGAAAGTCTCCGCCATCGAACTGGCGCAGCACGCGATCGACCGCATCGAGCGCCATGACGGCAAGATCAACGCGATCTGCGTGCGCGATTTTGCGCGCGGCCTCGATGCCGCCCGCGCCGCCGATGCCGCGTTGGCGCGTGGCGAGAGCAAGCCACTGCTCGGCATCCCCCTGACGGTGAAGGAATCCTACAATGTCGGCGGGCTGCCCACGACCTGGGGCATTCCGGCGCAGAAGGATTTCGTTCCGCCGGAAGACGCATTGTCGATCTCGCGCGTGAAAGAGGCCGGCGGCGTCATTCTCGGCAAGACCAATGTGCCGCTCGGGCTCGGCGACTGGCAGAGCTATAACGATATCTACGGCATCACCAACAATCCGTTCGATCTCGGCCGGACGCCCGGCGGCTCTTCCGGCGGATCGTCGGCCGCGCTCGCCGCGGGTTATGGACCGCTGTCGCTCGGCTCCGATATCGGCGGCTCGCTGCGGGTACCGGCGTTTCATTGCGGCGTCTATGCCCACAAGCCAACCTTCGCGCTGGTCCCTTCGCGCGGCCATACCCCGCCGCCATTTCCGCCGCTGCCGTTCGACCGCGATCTGGCGGTGATCGGGCCGATGGCGCGATCGGCCGCGGATCTTTCGCTGCTGCTCGACGTGATCGCAGGACCCGACCCGCTGGAAGCCGGCACGGCCTATCGGCTCGCGCTGCCGGCGTCGCGTCACGCCGACCTCAAAGGCTTTCGTGTGCTGCTGATCGACACCGATCCGGTGATGCCGACCTCCAAAGTCGTGCGCACCGCGATCGAAAAGCTTGCCGCCAATCTCGGCAAGGCCGGCGTCAGCGTCACCCGCGAAAGCCCGCTATTGCCCGACTTCGCGGCATCGAGCCGGCTCTATATGCGGCTGTTGATGTCGTTCCTGGCCGCCTCGTTCCAGCCGGAGACCTATGCCGGCGCTCAGGTCGCGGCGGCCAAGCTCACGGCCGACGACACCAGCCTTGCAGCCGAACGCCTGCGCGGCATCACGCTAAGCCATCGCGACTGGGTGATCGCCGATGGTGGTCGAGCGCGGCTGCGGGCGCAGTGGCGTGAGCTGTTTGGGAGCTTCGATGCGGTGATCTGCCCGGTGATGCCGACGCCGGCCTATCCGCACGATCATTCGGCGGAACAGGAAGCCCGCCGCATCAATATCGACGGCAACGACCACGTCTATCCGGACCAGTTGGCATGGCCCGGCATCGCGACGTTGCCCGGACTGCCGGCCACCGCGATCCCGATCGGCCTGTCGCCGGAGGGATTGCCGATCGGCGTGCAGATCGTCGGCCCCTGGCTGGAAGATCGCACACCACTAAAACTCGCCGAACTGATCGAGCGCGAATTCGGCGGGTTCGTGCCGCCGCCGATGTTTGATGATTAATTGAAACCGTCATTGCGAGGAGCGAAGCGACGAAGCAATCCATCCTTTTTGCTATGATGGATTGCTTCGCTTCGCTCGCAATGACGAACGAGAGGGAACATTACATGAGCAAGGACATCGACGAGCTCACCGCGCTCAACCGCGATTACGTCGCCTCGGTGCAGAATGGCGACGTCAGGCGCTTTGACGAGATCCTGGCGCAGGATTTCTACTGCAGCAATCCCGACAAATCCCTGGTCGATCGCGCCGGGTTCCTCAAGCAGACCGCCCTACCGGTAACGATCCGGAACCTGATCGCGGAAGACGTGAAGATTCGTATTCTCGGCGACTTCGCCATCATTCACGCGCGAACCAGCTACATCACGGGCGACGGCCAGCAGGCCTATGGCCGCTACACCGATTGCTGGGCGAAACAGAACGGTAAGTGGCTGGCGGTGTCCGCGCATGTGGCGAGGTAGCGAAGGACTCTCACCAGAGAGCCGTCGTGCCCGGGCTCGTCCCGGGCATGACGAATGGTGGCCTCACGCATCGAACATAATGACGCTGCGCACGGTCTTGCCGGCCTTCATGTTGGCAAAACCTTCATTGATTTCGGACAGCTTCAATTTTGCCGAAATCCAGTCCTCCAGATGCAGCTTGCCGCGCATGTAGAACTCGACCAGGCGGGGCATGTCGACGCGGAAATGGTTCGATCCCATCGATGAGCCCTGGATCTTGCGTTCGCGCAAAAAGTCAAAGCCGTGCAGCTCGATCTTCTGGCCGAACGGGATCATGCCGACAATGGTCGCGGTACCACCGGCCGCCAACATCGCGAAGGCCTGCTCCGCGGTTTCCTTGCGGCCGAGCACCTCGAATGAATGATGCACGCCGCCATCGGTGAGTTCGCGCACCTGCTGCACCACGTCGCCATTGCGCGGATCGACCACATCGGTGGCGCCGAGTTTGGTCGCCAGTTGCAGCTTGGCCGGATTGGTATCGATCGCGATGATGCGGGCCGCGCCCGCGATCTCGGCGCCGTTGATCGCGGCCATGCCGACGCCGCCACAGCCGATCACCGCCACCGTTTCACCGGCCCTGACGCCCGCCGTGTTCACCACCGCGCCATAGCCGGTGATGACGCCGCAGCCGATCAAGGCCGCCAGTTCCAGCGGCATGTCCTTGCGGATTTTGACGATGGCATTTTCGTGCACCAGCATCTGCTCGGCGAACGACGACAGATTGAGAAACTGGTTGAGTTTCTCGGAGCGCGCCCACGATAGCCGGTTGGATTGGCCGGGCAGCATCTTCACGGTCGTATCGGTGCACAGCACGGTGCGGCCGGTGGTGCAGTTGTCGCAGGTGCCGCAAAACACCGACAGGCAGGTCACGACGTGATCGCCGGGCTTCACATAATGCACGTCGGAGCCGACCTTTTCGACGACGCCGGCGGATTCGTGACCGAGCACCGCGGGCAGCGGATGCGGATAAAGCCCTTCCATGAAGTGCAAATCGGAATGGCAGAGCCCGGCGACGCGGGTGCGAATCAGCACTTCGCGCGGACCGGGATTCGGCACGCTGACATCCTCTATCACCAGCGGCTTGTTGACTTCATGCAGGACGGCGGCCTTCATCGGGGTCTCCCTAAATGTCTGCTTCTTTGTTTTACGTGGGCCGCAGCCTACGCCGCCGAAAGCAATTCGCCAACCTCGGCCATGCCGACGTCGCGCTCGCCAAGCAGATGGGCCGTGATCGCGCGCTGGGTATTATTTTCCGCGAGCCGGAATGGATCGCCTGTCGTCACGCGATGATCGATCACCATGCGCGACAACAACAGCCGCCGGGCGTCGCCGCGCATCTGGTGGATGCGCCCGCCTTCCCAGGCAAAGCTGCGACGGCACTGGCGACATGATACAGCAGGCTGGTAGCGCGCCGCGCCTCGGCTTCGTTGTCGGTGCGGCTTGCCACCTCGCGGGCAAAGCCGATGGCGCGGTCGGACAGACCACGCAGCCGGTCGCGCCAGGCCTGCGGCACATTGGCGCTGTCGTCGAGGCGGGCATGCAGGTCGGCGGCGAGCGCCGCATCGGCTCCGTGCCGGCCGACCGCGCGTTGCAGCGCATCGATCGCCACGATATTGCCGGTGCCTTCCCAGATCGAGCCGAGATGGGCGTCGCGCAACAGCCGCGCGGTAGCGAATTCCTCGATATAGCCGATGCCGCCGCGCATCTCCAGGGCATCGCCGCAGACCTTGCGGGCATCGCGGGTAGCGCGGAATTTCAATGTCGGCGTCAGGATGCGCAACAACGCCGCGGCATCCTGGCTGCCGGCCTCGGCACGGTCGAGCGCGTCCGCGGTCATGAAACTCATCGACAGCGCCTGTTCGGTCGCGAGCGCGATCTTCATCAATTGCCGCCGCGCCAGCGGCAGATCGATGATGCGTTGACCGAACACCACGCGATTTTTCGCCACCGTCATCGCGTCGTGATGCGCGCGGCGCATCAGCGCGGTGGATTTGACGCCGTTGGAGAGCCGCGACGAATTGACCATCTCGGCCATCTGCACGAAGCCGCGATCGAGCTTGCCGACGGCGTACGCAATCGCGCCTTCCAGCTTGATCTCGCCCGACGCCATCGAGCGGGTGCCGAGCTTGTCCTTCAGCCGCACGATCCGATAATGATTTTGCGAACCGTCATCGAGCCGGCGCGGCATCAGGAACAGGCCGACGCCGCGCGTGCCCGGCCCCGCGCCCTCCGGCCGCGCCAGCAGCATCACCACTTCGGCGTCGGCATTGGAACAGAACCATTTCTCGCCGGTGAGCCGCCAGTGATCGCCTTCCTGCACCGCGGTTGTCGTCAGCGTGCCGACGTCGGAGCCGCCTTCCTTCTCGGTCATGAACTGGCCGCCCTGGGTCAGCTTGCTCATGTCGGTCTGGGTCAGGCCGTCGAGATATCGCGCCTTCAGTTCATCGCTGCCGAAATTGCTGAGCAGCTTGGCGCAGCCATCGGTGACGTTGATCGGACAACCCAGGCCGAACTCGGCCTGGTTGAACAGAAACGTAAAGGCGTGCTTGGCGACGACGGGATATTTGTCCGGCCAGCCCAGGATGCCCTTGCGCACCGACATCGCGTGAATGCCGAATTCGCCGAACGCGGCCTTCTCCAGTTCGCGATAGGCCGGGTGATATTCGATCGTCTGGGAATCGCGGCCGAAACGGTCGCGCTGATGCAGCACCGGCGGGTGACGGTCGGCAAGCCGCGCGCATTCGTCGAGATGGCCGCCGGCAAGGCCGCCGAGCCGATCGAGATGCGGCTCGATATGGCGAAACAGCGCGTCCGGCAGATACAAGCGCAGCAGATCCGTCAGCGCCGGATCGGCGCGATAGAAATTCATGCCGGACGTATCGGGCGCCAGCAGCCCAGGCCGATTGACAGTATCGGTGGCGCGATTGTGCTTGAGTGGCTGCATGACTAGCTCTTGTTCGTTTCCTCGTTGCCTGACTATCGCATATCAGGTGCCGGGGTGTCGCCCTGCCCACGCAGGGCACGATTGCTATTTTCGCTGCAACCCGAGTCCCAGCGGAGCTAAATCCGCCTTCGGCCGATCGAGGATGACATCCCATGGAAACACCCAAATACAAGACCGCCCTGATCGTCGGCGCCGGCGAAGGCCTGAGCGCCTCGCTGGCGCGGCTGTTGGCCCGCGAAGGCATCAAGGTCGCGCTGGCCGCGCGCCAGATCGAGAAGCTCGGCGCGCTCTGCACCGAGACCGGCGCCCGCGCCTTTGCCTGCAACGCCACCGACGCCGATGAGGTCGAGCGGCTGTTCGGCCTGGTCGAGCGCGAGATCGGAACGCCGGACGTGGTGGTCTATAATGCCAGCGGGCGGGCGCGCGGCGCATTCGTCGATCTGGTGCCGGCGGAGGTCGCTAACGCCATCGCGGTCTCAGCGCTTCGGCGGCTTCCTGGTGGCGCAGCAGGCCGTAAAGCGGATGCTGCCCAACAAACACGGCGCGATCCTGTTCACCGGCGCCTCCGCCAGCGTCAAGGGCTATCCGCAATCGGCGCCGTTCGCGATGGGCAAGTTCGCGCTGCGCGGCCTGGCGCAGAGCATGGCGCGCGAATTATCGCCGCAGGGCATTCACGTCGCGCATTTCGTTATCGACGGCGGCATCCGCAGCGCGGCGCGGACCGAGCCCGCCGACAAGCCGGATTCGATGCTCGATCCCGACGCGATCGCCTTGAGCTACTGGAACGTGCTGCAACAGCCGCGCAGCGCCTGGACCTGGGAACTGGAATTGCGGCCGTGGGTGGAGAAGTTTTGACAACAGGAGCGTAGGGTGGGCAAAGGCGCTCCTGCGCTGTGCCCACCTTCTTTGTTCTGGTGGGCACGCTTCGCTTTGCCCACCCTACGAGCTAATCGTCATTGCGAGGAGCGAAGCGACGAAGCAATCCAGTTCTTCCTGTTGCCCTGGATTGCTTCGCTACGCTCGCAATGACGAAATCGGGGACATTTTGGGGAAACATACAATGACCACCGAAACCAAGATCGACACCGGCACCGATGAACTCTTGTGCGTCATCCGCGACCGCGTCGCCATCATCACGCTGAACCGGCCGGAAGTCCGCAACGCGATGTCGGACAATCTTACGCCGGCGTTGCGCGGCATGATCAAGACCTGCGGTGAAAGCCCTGATGTCGGCGTGCTCCTGATTACCGGCGCCGGCACCGCGTTCTGCGCGGGCGGCAACGTCAAGGGCATGGGCGCCCATCGCGACAAGAAGAAACTCGAAATGTCCTATGACGAGAAGGTCGCCGATTTGCAGGAGCGGCAGCGGCTTCTGACCGGCGCGCTGATTTCGGTGCGCAAGCCGACCATTGCAGCACTTCCGGGCGCCGCGGTCGGGGCGGGCCTGGCGATGGCGATGGCCTGCGATATCCGCATCGCGGCGCAATCGGCCTTCGTTTCAACCGGCTATCTGCGGGTCGGCCTCAGCGGCGACTACGGCATCGCGTGGCTGTTGACGCGGCTGGTCGGGACGTCGCGGGCGCGCGAATTGATGTTCACCGCCGACAAGGTCGATGCGGCGAGATGCGAGGCCATCGGCCTCGTCAACCGCGTGGTGCCGGACGACAAGCTTCAGGCAGAGGCCTTTGCACTGGCCAGGTCAATGGCCGAAGGCCCGACCCTCGCGCTGCGCTACATGAAGGACAACCTCGACGAAGCGATGTTGTTCGATTTCGCAACCGCCAGGGATCACGAGGCCGAACGCCTGATCCGCCTGACCACAACCGCCGATCACCGTGAGGCGGTGCAGGCCTTTATCGACAAACGGAAGCCGCAATTCACGGGGAAGTAGCGCCGATGGGGGCGGCATTGAGGTAGAACGCTCAAGGCCTCAGTGCGCCGGCGCACTGCTCAGAGCGGCGTTGGCCGCCACGATCCGCCAACTTGCGCAAGGGATGTCGCGCGGTGCGGTGTTGATGAGCTTTTCCACGCGCACCAATTTCCAGTCGTCGGTGTTGGCCGCAAAAGAAAACCCCGACTTGCGGGCCAGCCCCTGCATCGCATCGTTGGAGCGCAAGGTATCGCCGAACAGGCGCTCGGCGCCGAACGCCGCGGCACGGCATTCGAGATTCCGCAGCAGCGCCGCGCCGATGCCCTGGCCCTGCCAGCGGTCGTCGATCGACAGGCCGAACTCGAGGCTTTCGGTATCAGCATGAAACGCGTAGCGGGCCTCGCCGACCACGGTTTCAAAACCTTCGGCCTTCATCGTTGCGACGACGCTGAACTCATCGCGCTCGCCGACATGGATGAAATGATCGAGCACATTATGCGGCAACTCGCTCATCGCGCCGAGAAAACGGTTGTAGCGAGAGCGGGTCGAGAGCGAGCGGAAATAGTTTTGCAGTTGCTCGGCGTCGCCCGGCTCGACGAAACGCACCGTCACCGCGCTTCCGTCGCGCGCACGCAGAACGTCCGAATATTGCTTCAGGTCATCGAGCCGCAGAGCAATCATGACACGCCCCTCTGAGCCTTAGAAGAATCGGAGCCTCGAAAGAATTGGCCGGCGCCCCTCTTCAGAGGCGGCGCCGGCCAGGCGGCATTTCATGCCCGCCAGAACGGCTTTTCAGTCTCGTGAATGACGTCGCTACGAGAAACGCCGACATCGTGCAGGTCGCGGTCGGTCCACTGGGCCAATTCGCGGCGTTGACGCAGCCGCTCGCCCCAGACGTGGATGGTCTCTTCGACCTGGGCCCAAAACCCAGAACCATGATGATTTATCATCGGTTGATGCGAATAAATGGACATTTTCATCTCCTAAACCTAAACTGTTGCAGCGAATATGTGCCCAATTGGGGCCCATCCACAAACGACACTTTGTTCCGTTTCAGATGAGATAAATTCATGAATGGATCGGCCCTGAGATGACCGCCAGGCTGCCTTCGCTCAATGGATTGCGGGCATTTGAGGCGGCCGCCCGGCACCTCAGCTTCACCAACGCGGCGACCGAGCTCAACGTCACGCAAACCGCGATCAGCCACCAGATCCGGCGGCTCGAGCAGGAATTGGGGATCCGGCTGTTCGTCCGGCAGAACCGTTCGCTGGTGCTGACGCCGGAAGCCAGGGATTACCTGCCGGGTGTCCGTGCCGCGTTCAACGATTTGCGGCTCGCTACCGACCGCCTGCTGCGCAAGGACAACGACCATGTGCTGACGGTCTCGACGCTGGCGTCGCTGGCGGCAAAATGGCTGCTGCCGCGGCTTTCCGCCTTTCAGGAAGCCAATCCCGGGATCGATGTCCGCATCACTACCTCGAGCGCTTTGGTCGATTTCAAGGGCGGCGACGTCGATGCCGCGATCCGCTATGGCCGCGGGCGATGGCCGGGGCTGCGCGCCGACTGGCTGACCGCCGATGAACTGTTTCCGGTGTGCAGCCCGGCGCTGCTCGGCGGGAACCGGCCGTTAAAGTGCCCGGAAGATCTGGCCCATTACACGCTGCTGCACTCAAGCGGCGGCTATGACGACGATTGGCGGTTGTGGCTCACCGCCGCCGGGCTGCCCACCAACATCTCTGAGCACCCCGGACTGACCTTCGACCTGATCCTGATGACGGTGCAGGCCGCGATCGACGGCATCGGGGTGGCGATGGGCCGGACCTCTTATGTCGAGGCCGACATCGCCAAGGGACGTCTTGTGGTTCCCTTCAAAATCACCCTGCCGGCGGACGCAGGCTTCTACCTGGTCTCGCCGGAGGCGCGCGCGGATCCGCCAAAGCTTGCGGCCTTCCGGCAATGGCTCGCCGCATCCGTGCAGAACAAGCCCTGAGAGACCTCGCAGTGCGGTAGCCGATCTGACCGGTGTTTTCCGGTTGGTCGCGCCGCGCCGGCGTGGCAGATTGAAGAAAAACACAGTCGGCTGGCGAGAGACCTTCCGTACCGGCCACGTCCTGGGAGGATTGAAATTGCCTAACGCCAAGGGCATCGCGCCCGTTTTGCCGGGCGAGAGTCCGCAGGATGAGACTTTGCAGGACAGGGCTCGGCGTGGCCAGTCTTCGCAAGACGACACGTCTTTGCAAGAAAGCTCGGGGGCATTCTGGCCCAAGGTCTGGTGGTCGATCGTCGACTACAAGATCGGCATCATCCCGCTGCCGATTTTCCTGATCCTGTTCGCGGTGATTGCCGGATTCGCGCTCACCGGAAAGGTGCCGTCCGACATCCTGATGTCCATCGTGCTGCTCTCGATGGGCGGCTTTAGCTGCGCCGAATTGGGCAAGCGCATTCCGATCATCCGCAACATCGGAGCGGCCGCGATATTCGCCACCTTCATCCCGTCTTTTCTCGCATTCCATCACCTTCTGCCGGCCTCCATTCTGGATTCGGTAAGGGAATTCACCAGGGATTCGAACTTTCTGTACTTGTTCATTGCCTGCATCATCGTCGGCAGCATCCTGGGGATGGATCGAGCCGTCCTGATCAAGGGCTTCCTCAAGATATTCGTCCCACTTGCCGCGGGCTCGGTCGCCGGCGCCATCGTCGGGACGCTGGTCGGCGTACTGCTCGGTCTCGGCGCCCATCACACGTTCTTCTTTGTCGTGGTCCCGATCATGGCTGGCGGCATCGGCGAGGGAGCGATCCCGCTCTCGATCGGCTATTCGCAAATCCTTCACCAGCCGCAAGGCGATCTGTTCGCGCAGGTATTGCCGCCGGTGATGCTCGGCAGCCTGACCGCCATCCTGCTGGCGGGTACGCTCAATTATGTCGGCAAGAAATATCCGCATCTCACCGGCGAAGGGCGCCTGCAACCAGGCGAGAACGAAGAGCTGGAAGGTGAGGAGGAAGAAGCGGAGGCGCGCGTCGATGTGGCGACCATAGGCGCAGCCGTCGTTACCGCGGTCACGCTGTATCTGATCGGCGCGCTGGCGCAGCGGCTGTTCGACTTTCCCGCACCGGTGGTGATGCTCATGATCGCGGTAGCGCTGAAACTGACGCGGGCGGTGTCGCCGTCGCTCCAGGTCGGGGCCTTTCACGTCTACAAGTTCTTTTCGACCGCGGTGACCTATCCGCTGCTGTTTGCAATCGGCGTTGCGATGACGCCGTGGGACAAGCTGGTGGCGGCTTTCACGTTGACTTACATCATCACGATCGTCTCGGTCGTGGTGACGATCATGACCACGGGCTTTTTCGTCGGGGGCTGGCTGAAGATGTATCCGATCGATACCGCGATCGTTACGGCCTGCCACAGTGGACAGGGCGGCACCGGCGACGTCGCCATCCTCACCGCGGCCAACCGAATGCAGCTGATGCCGTTCGCGCAAATCGCAACGCGCATCGGCGGCGCGCTCACCGTGACCGTGGTGCTGATCGTGTTGAGCCAGATCGGCTGATGCGGAGGCCTGAGGCGAGCACCGAGCCCGGCTTCCCGTCCAGCGGACCGGATCGCGTAGTATCCGATTTATCTAGTGTTTTCCGGTTGGTCGCGCCGCGCGGACGTGGCAGATTGCCCCTCCAAAAAGCAGCCGGCGGCCGGCGAGAAGCCTCATCCGCACCGGCCATTTTGAACATGGGGGAGAATTCGCCTTGCAACCATCTACGTCCCAGCCGCCGGCGATCAAGTCGCGCATTGGCGCCATTCTGCGCGCTACCAGCGGCAATTTCCTCGAGCAGTTCGATTTCTTCCTGTTTGGATTTTATGCCAGCGCGATCGCCAAGGCGTTCTTCCCGGCCCAGAATGAAACGGCGGCGCTGCTGAACACCTTCGGCGTATTCTGGCTCGGCGCGTTGATGCGCCCGGTCGGTGCGATCGTGCTCGGCGCCTATATCGACCGGATCGGCCGCCGCAAGGGACTGATCGTCACGCTTGCGATCATGGCGGCGGGCACCGTCGTCATCACGCTTTGCCCGACCTACGCCACCATCGGCATCGCCGCGCCGATCATTGTGCTGGCGGGCCGGCTGCTGCAGGGATTTTCCGCGGGCGTCGAACTCGGCGGCGTGTCGGTCTACCTGTCCGAAATCGCGACCCCCGGCAATCGGGGCTTCTATACTTCGTTCCAGTCCGCCAGCCAGCAGGTCGCGATCGTCGTCGCCGCCATTATCGGCTTCGGGCTCAGCGAATTGATGCCGGCGGATACGGTCGCGGCATGGGGCTGGCGCATTCCGTTCTTTATCGGTTGCCTGATCATTCCCGTCATCTTCGTGCTGCGCCGAACGCTGGAGGAAACGCCGGCGTTCCTGGCGATGAAGACACACCCGACCACGTCGGAAGTATTCTCCTCGGCGGCGGTAAACTGGCGCATCATCGTTCTCGGCATGATGCTGGCGGCGATGACCACCGTGACGTTCTATTTCGTCACCGTCTACACCCCGACCTTCGGCAAGAATGTGTTGAAGCTCTCCAGCCAGGACGCCCTTCTCGTGACCTTGCTGGTTGGCATCACCAACTTCATCTGGAATCCCGTCGGCGGCGCGCTGTCCGACCGGATCGGACGCAAGCCGGTGCTGCTGGCGATCGCAGGCCTGTCTTTCGTGACGGCCTATCCGGCACTGCTCTGGCTCACCGCCGCGCCGACCTTCGGCAAGTTGCTGGCCGTCGAGATGATGTTTTCGCTCTATTTCGGCGTTTACAGCGGCACCATGCTGGGCGCGCTGGTGGAAGTCGTGCCGGCGCATGTCCGCACCACCTGCTTCTCGCTGGCCTTCGCGCTGGCGGCGGCCCTGTTCGGCACCTTCACGCCGTTCGCCTCGACGATGTTGATCGACCGGACCGGCGACAAGGCATCACCCGGCTTCTGGCTGATGTGTGCCGCGGCCAGTGGCTTTATCGCAGCACTTGCGATTTATCGCGGCAGCGCGGTCGAAGCGCGCGAGGCCGTCGCCGCATAGGCCTCTGTGCGTCACGCGTAGAGCAATCGGCTGCGGCCGATTGCTTCTTCCATGCAAACAAGAGACAACGGCGCATGGTCGACCTAACCCGAAAATTCGATGTGCTGGTGATCGGCGGCGGCAATGCCGCGTTATGCGCCGCGATCAGCGCGCGGCGATCCGGGGCATCGGTGCTGGTGCTGGAAGGCGCGCCGAAATTCTATCGCGGCGGCAACACCCGCCATACCCGCAACATGCGCTGCGCCCATGACGCCGCGACCGAAATCCTCACCGGGCCCTACACCGAGCAGGAGTTCTGGGACGATCTGTTGCGCGTGACCGGCGGCCAGACCGACGAGGAACTGGCAAGGCACATGATCCGGGAGTCCAAGGACATCCTGGGCTGGGTCGTCGAACAGGGCGTGCGCTGGCAGCCGTCGCTCGGTGGCACGCTCAGTCTCGGGCGCACCAATTCGTTCTTCCTCGGCGGCGGCCGGGCGATGCTGAACGCGCTCTATCTCACCGCCGAGCAGATCGGCATCGAAATCGCCTATGATGCCGAAGTGACCGACCTCAAAATCGAAGACGGCATGTTCCTGTCGGCGACCCTGAAGCAGCCGAGCGGCGAGCCTAAGGAAATCCGCGCCGCGACCCTGGTCGCCGCGGCCGGCGGGTTCGAAGCCAACATCGAATGGCTGAAGCAATATTGGGGCGAGGCCGCCGACAATTTCCTGATCCGCGGCACGCCCTATAACCGGGGCTCGATCCTGAAGATGCTGCTCGCCAAGGGCGTGCAGGAAGTCGGCGATCCCACGCAATGTCACGCGGTCGCGATCGACGCGCGCGCGCCGAAATTCGACGGCGGCATCATCACGCGCCACGACTCCGTGGTGTTCGGCATCGTCGTCAACAAGCACGCGCAACGCTTCTATGATGAGGGCGAGGACATCTGGCCCAAGCGCTATGCAATCTGGGGCCGCCTGGTCGCGGCCCAGCCCGACCAGATCGCCTACATCATTTTCGATTCCACCGTGCTGAACAGCTTCATGCCGACGCTGTTTCCGCCGATCAAGGCCGGTTCGATCGCCGAACTCGCCGGCAAGTTCGAACTCGATGCAGCCGTTTTGGAAAAGACCGTCGCGGAATTCAACGCCGCGGTGCTTCCTGGCACCTTCGACCATACCATTCTCGACGACTGCCGCACCGAAGGGTTGACGCCGCCGAAGACCCATTGGGCGCGCCGACTGGAAACCCCGCCTTATTACGCCTATCCGGTGCGGCCTGGCATCACCTTCACCTATCTCGGCACCCGCGTGAACAAGCAGGCCCGCATGGTGATGAAGGACGGCAAGCCTTCGGCGAACATGTTCGCGGCCGGCGAGATCATGGCCGGCAATGTGCTCGGCAAAGGCTATGCGGCCGGCATTGGAATGACCATCGGCAGCGTATTCGGACGGATCGCGGGACGGGAAGCGGCGCAAAATGCACGGAACTAGGATTCTCGAGGAAGCCGACCGGCTGATGACGGTCTGCAATTCCTGCCGCTATTGCGAAGGTCTGTGCGCGGTATTTCCGGCGATGGAAATGCGCCGCTCGTTTTCCGACGGCGACCTCAATTACCTCGCCAATCTCTGCCATTCCTGCGGCGCCTGCTACACCGACTGCCAGTTCTCGCCGCCGCACGAATACAACGTCAACGTCCCGCAGAATCTGGCGATCGCGCGCGCCGAATCCTACGCCGCCTATGCCTGGCCGCGCGCCTTCTCCGGGCTGTTCGCGCGCAATGGACTTGCCATCAGCGTGATTGCGGCGCTGAGCGTGGCGGCCTTTATTTTTGGCTTTGCCGCGTTCAATGACCATCAGGTGCTCTACGGCATCCACACCGGGCCGGGCGCGTTCTATCGATTGATGCCGCACAATGCGATGGCGCTGCTGTTCGGCGCGGCGCTGCTCTACGCGATCATCGCGCTCATCATGGGCGTCCGCTCCTTTTGGCGCGATATCGGCGAACCGGTCGGCGGACGTGTCGATGCAGGCTCGTTGTTCCAGGCGATGCGCGATGCCGGCGAGTTGCGCTATCTCGACGGCGGCGGCGTCGGCTGCTTCAACGAAGACGACCACCCGACCGACCGGCGCAAGATCTATCATCATTTGACCTTCTACGGTTTCGCGCTGTGCTTCGCCGCGACCGTGGTCGGCACGCTGTATCATTATCTGCTGGCCCGCGAGGCGTCTTACGCCTGGTGGGATTTGCCGGTGGTGCTGGGCACGCTGGGCGGCATCGGGCTGTTGATCGGACCGGTCGGGCTGTTGACGGAGAAATGGAAGCGCGATCCCGTATTGGTCGATCAGGCCCGCATGGGCATGGATGTCGCCTTCATCGCGATGCTGTTTCTGACCGCCTTGACTGGCATCGCGTTGCTGGTGCTGCGCGACACCGCCGCGATGGGGCCATTGCTGGCGCTGCATCTCGGCGTGGTGTTTGCGCTGTTCATCACCATGCCCTACGGCAAATTCGTCCACGGCATCTACCGCTACGTCGCGCTGGTACGCTATGCGCGGGAACGGCGGATGATGGGGCATGGGGCGGCGACGGAGTAGCGCCTGTAGCGTGGGCAAAGCGAAGCGTGCCCACCACTCAGACCAGCGATCGTGAGTGGTGGGCACGGCGCAAACGCGCCTTTGCCCACCCTACGACTGTCATTGCGAGCCAACGGGGCCGGCCTCTGGCCGGCCCGATGACAGGCTCCGCGAAGCAATCCATCTTGCAACAAAGGAAGTCCGGATTGCTTCGTCGCTTCGCTCCTCGCAATGACGGTGGGGAGTTTCACAAATCCACCACCACGTAATCGCTTTCCACCGACACCGAGAGCGTCTCCGCGACATACGGTCCCTTCACCACGCTTGAGCCGGGCTCGACATGCGCGGGGTAGGCTTTGACGCGAAACCGCTTGGGGTCGCAGTAGGACTGGCCGGTCCGGATGTCGAATTCCCAGCCGTGCCAGGGGCAGCGGATGATCTCGCCGAGCCTGGTGTATTCGATCTCGCCGGGATCGGAGGATTGCGCGAGTCCGATCAGCGGCCCCTCGCACAACGCAGCGCCTTGATGCGGACAGCGGTTCATCAGGCCGAAGAATTCGCCCTTGATGTTGAAGACCGCGATCGGCCGCTCATCGATGGTGAGAAACTTGCGGGTGCCCGGCGGCAGTTCAGCCACCGGCGCGATGACGTGACGGGCCATTTAGTTCACGCCACCCCGTACAGCTTCTTGCGCATTGCCCAGATAGAACGCCTCGCGGTTGGCGTCGCGACACACCGGGCGGCAGCACCCGCGACGGCTCGTCATAATCCCAATGCGGGTAGTCGGTGGCGAATAACAATTTATCCCAGCCGACCCAACCGATCACGTCGAACAAATGATCGCGCCGCTCCGGGTCTTCCATTGGCTGCGTGGTCCAATAGATGTGGTCGCGGATATATTCCGACGGCGGCCGCTTGACGTGCGGCACCTCGCTGCGCATCCGCTGCCAGTTCTTGTCGAGCCGCCACGACAGCGACGGCGCCCAGCCGAAACCGGCTTCGATCATCACCATCTTGAGCGTCGGGTGCCGCTCGAACACGCCCTCCAGCACCAGGCTCGCGAGCGCGGTCTGCTGGCACTGCGAATGACCGACCATTTCCTCGATGTAGTAGCTCGGCCAGCCCGATGCGGTGATCGGATTGCCGCCGAAGCCGAACGCATGGACACCGATCGGAAGCCCCGCTTCCGCCGCGGCCTCATAGATCGGCCAGTAGCGGCGCTGCCCCAGCGGCTCGACGTTACGGCTCAGCAACAGCACCTGCACGAAATTCCTGTCGCCGGCGCGCTTGCGGATTTCGGCCGCCGCAGCCGGACCATCCTCATTCGCCACCACCACCGAACCCTTGAGACGGCTGTCCTTGCTGGTCCATTCCGCGATCTGCCAGTCGTTGACGGCCGTCGCCAGCGCCGCGCTCAAATCCTGGTTGCGAATGCCCTGCCCGGTCTGCAACGGGCACAGCACGCCCAGCGCCACATTGTTCGGATCGAGGTGCTGCTGCTGCATGAACGACAGCGACGAGCCCTGCTGGCCACCTTCCGGCGGATAGGCATCGCGGCGCGACGCATTGGGCTGCGCCTTCGGATAGGGCGGGCCCTCCATCATGCCCTGATAGGGATGCTTGCCGTAGGTCTCGAGATGCTCGTGCCAGCGCTTTGCCATGTAAGGATAGAGATCCTTCAGGCTTTTGCGCGCGGGATGGATGTCGCAATCGGCAATCGCGGTCTTGACGCCCGTGGAGGTGCTTGGTGCAGAGCCGGGACGAAACTGGACGTTCATCGCGTGGTCTCCTCTTCTAAAGGCATGATCTTGTCCGAAAACCGGGGCCCACTTTTCGGAATCATGCCATCGCAGCCTGTTTCAGGCGCGGATAGGTCGCGTGCGGATTGTCGATCATGATCTTGCGCACGAGATCGGATGAGATTCCTTCTGGCAGCGCTTGATCGCCGTCGAATTGCCAATGCGGATAGTCCGTCGAAAATAATAGCAATTCGTCCGACTGCATATGGTCAAACAGCCGATTTAACGTGGCGGGGTCCGGCGGCGCATCGACCGGCTGCAACGAAAAGCGGATGTTGCTCCGCACAATTTCCAGCGGCGCGCGATCGAGCCACGGCGTTTCCATGCGGGTGCCGCGCCAGAACTTGTGCAGCCGCCACAGATAGGACGGCAGCCAGGTGAAGCCGGATTCCAGCATCACCATTTTCAGGGCGGGATGCCGGGCGAACACGCCTTCGACGATCAGGCTCGTCATCTGGGTCTGGAACGCCTGCGCCTGGGCGACGTAATCCTCGATGTGATAGGAGCCCCAGCCCACCGAGGTCGGTGGGTTGTGATAATTGCTGCCGGCGTGGACTCCGATCGGCAATCCCAGCCGCTCGGCCGCCGCATAGATCGGCCAATAGGCACGCTTGCCGAGCGGCATGTCGCCCATTACCAGCATCAACACCTGGACGAAGCGCTTGTCCTGGGCGCAACGTTCGATCTCGGCCACCGACTTCTCGATGCTTTGCACCGGGATCACGATCGAGCCGCGCAGCCGTGCATCCTTGTCGAGCCATTCCTTGACCAGCCAGTCGTTCAAGGCGCGGCAGAACGCGTCCGCCATGTCCTCGCTGAACACCATCTGCACGCCGTACAAGGGATTGCAGATCGCGTAATTCACGCCGAACGGATCGAGCGCCTGCGCCTGCATGTCGAGGAGGTTCGACCCCGGCTTGCCTTTGGATGGCCGCCAGTCCGGCCGCGAGGTGATGGGCGAATTCGTCGGATAGGATTGCGACACCAGATCAACCATACCCCGGGTCGTGACCTGGTCGCGCCAGTAGTCGTTGAGATAGGGCAACAGGCTGGTCAGATGGGGAACGGCCGGATGCAGATCGCAATCCACGCCTCCCGCGATTGGTGACGTCATGTTGTTTCCTCACAGGCGGCACGTATCGCGGGCCGCTCCCTCGATTGTTGAAGGCATTCAAGCAGGCCGGCGCGCCCCTCGCAACTTGCGTAATCGGTGTTCTCGTGTGTTAGGACAACATGGACCAGGGCCCAGCAAGCGTGAGGGAAGGAAAACCCATGAAGGAACTCGTCGCGATCGCCGAGAAAATAGCCGCGAAATTGATCGAGCGTCGCCAGACCATCGCGGTCGCGGAATCCTCGACCGGCGGCCTGATTTCCGCTTCCCTGCTCGCGGTGCCCGGCGCGTCGGCGTATTTCCTCGGCGGCGCGGTGGTCTATACCCGCGATGCGCGGCGGATCCTGATGGACATTCCCGACGAGGCGATGAAAGGGATCCGCTCGGCGTCGGAGCCTTACGCCAAATTGCTGGCGAGCCAGATCCGCCAGCGCTTTTCCACCGATTGGGGATTGTCGGAGACCGGCGCGACCGGACCGACCGGCAACCGCTATGGCGACGCCGCCGGCCATGGCTGCATCGGCATCGCAGGCGCGGAGGCATCGGCGATGACGCTGGAGACCGGCAAGAGCGATCGGTTCGACAACATGCATGTGTTCGCGAGTACGGCGTTGAATTTTCTGCTGCAGAATTTGTCGCGGTAGCTCGACCGCAAGCGTCGTCCGTCATTGCGAGCGAAGCGAAGCAATCCATCTTGCAACAAAGGATGTCTGGATTGCTTCCGCCTACGCCAAACGGCTACGGCGGACAGGTCGTCGCAAGCGCTCCTAGGAAGAAACTGCGATGTGGCAAGCTGCCAGGTCAAGCGGCTTCGGCAGTACGATGAAGATGAACCTCGAATTCAAGTTTGGCGAGTTGATGAACAAGGCGCCTGGTTTGGCCTTCGGTGGAGCGTCGATTGAAGTGGTCCGCGCCGAGGTCGCGGTGTTCGGTTCCGTCTCTGAGAATGTGGTAGATCGCCGTGAGGATCGAGGCGGCGACGGCACAGATGGCTTTCTGCGGTCCGCGCCTGCTTTGCAGTCGGAAGAATTGGACTTTGTAATAGCTGTCCTTCTTCCGCTTGGCTGCCCATGCGCATTGGACCAGCATTGTCTTCAGCCATGGCGCCCCCTTGCGCAGCCGCGCCGGTTTCCGCTTGCCGGCGCTTTCGTTCTGACCGGGACAGAGGCCGGCCCAAGAGACGAGGTGCCCGGCGGTCGGGAACCGGCTCATGTCGCGACCGATTTCCGACAAGATCGTCCTCGCCGACAAAGTGCTCACCCCCGGTATCGTGCACAGCAGTCCGATCAAGTCGCAAAACGGGGCCGTGCCGTCCTTGACCTCCTTGTCCATGTCGCGCGATTCCGCGCCTCAACCTCCAGATTCGACGGATCGTTCGGTGCATCCAGACCATCCCACTGTCGCAGATGAAGCTTCAGCAGAAAGCGAATCCGTCAGTCGCCCTCGTGCAGCGCATATAAATGCTTCGGCGTCGCCTTGATCAATGCCGGCGATGCGCAAGCCGCCAACTGCTGGGATTGCGCGCGATCATCTCAATTATCCGGTACGTTCGCTCATGGTGTCGGATGATGTACGCGACCATGTTGGCGCGCCAGATCCGGACAGCGTGTCTGCTCCGGCGGATTGCTTGCGCGTCGCAAGGCCGGCGCCAACGGACGTTACCGGTCATGTCCGTCTTGCGCGCCATGCTTGATGTGGCCATTGGCGTCATGGGTGACGTCGGCGCTGCGGCCAATCGGCTGGTGACCCAGGTGAGGCTCGTAGCCACACCGGCTAAGACCGTTCGTACATCTCCACGTATGCATCGTTCGTTCGTCCGCCTGATCCGCGTCGGAACCCGGTCAAGCCGCACACGCAATTGTCGCTTGTGAGATTGACCGTCGGGCTCTTGCGCACGGGAGATATCGACACGCTCCTTGCAGACTGAGCTGGACTATAATATCTACCGTCCTACCGTCCACAGTCGGCCAGGCTGACATAGATGGCGACGCTCCACCCTCCGCCGTCATACCCCGCGAAGGCGGGGTATCCAGTACACCGCGAGTTCTCAGTTCCATCACTAACGCCTCGGAATACTGGATGCCCGCCTGCGCGGGCATGACGGTGAGACACACTTCCACGTTCTCGCGACATCATTTGTCCGAGGTTTGCATAACGTTCGCCCTCAAAAAATAGAGGGCGCAGGGAAGACCGGGTGCACGCTGCACCCGCGGTCTCGTGTGCAAATAGGCACATAAAAAAACGCACACGAGCATACAGGTTCAGCGGAGGCAGTCCGGCCTTCCCTGCGCAATGGTTTTACGGCTTATCTCGTGCTCTCCCCGGCGAGACCAGGCTTGTTTGTCACCGTCACCCCCAGGCAGCGTGAGCTTTCCGGGAATTTGACACCTGCAATGGGGCGTCAGGACCACACGATTTTGCCGTCCGCTTGAGCCGCGCTCGTCAGTCGCTGCTCTCGCGTCCACCGCTCCCCGCCGCGCGTTTCGTGACGTGCGCAACGCCCCTCTCATCGGGCGGGATGGCGTGAGATGTGAAGGTGATTTGCCTTCGAAGAAAACAGAAAAATTTTTCGCTATGGGACTCGACAGACCCGACTACACCATATCTAGCGCGTCGGGCACGATTGGCGCGCGTAAGATCACCAACCTCTCGTCGTCCCGGCGCAGGCCGGGACGACGGGCGAGACTGAAGCCTCACCGCTCGCGGAACGCGCGCATCAGCTGGTCGTGCAGCGGCTTGATCAGATAGGCCAGCATGGTGCGATCGCCGGTCTGCACGAAGGCTTCCACCGGCATCCCCGGGATCAGCTTGACCTCGCCGAGACGCGCGACCTCTGCCGGCGGCATCGAGACGCGGATGGTGTAATAGGATTGCCCGGTGCGCTGGTCGGTGGTGACGTCGGGCGAAACGCGGATCACGACGCCATTCAATTCCGGCGTGGTGCGCTGGTTGAACGCTGATAGCCGCAGCAAGGTCTTTTCGCCGATCTGCAATTTGTCGATATCCTGCGGATTGACCTTGGCCTCGACCTGGAGGTCGTCGGCCTGCGGAACGATCATCATGACGGCGTCGCCGGCCGTGATCACCCCGCCGACGGTGTGGACCGTCGATTGCTCGACCATGCCATCCTGCGGGGCGCGGATATCGACCCGCCGCAGTTGATCCTCGGCCGTCACCTTGCGCTCGACATATTCGCCGATCTTGTCGTTGGCCTCGCGCAGATCCTTGGAGACGTCGCTGACCATGTCCTTGTCGACCTGGATGATCTGCAATTCGGTTTCGGTGATCTTGCCCTTGGCCTGCGCCATTGAGGCGACATATTGCGCCCGCTCGCCGACCAGCCGGGCCGAGTCACGCTCCAGCGTCGTCAGCCGCGTCAATTGCACGAGGTGCTGATCAAAGAGCGTGCGAACGCCGACCAATTCCTTGTCCACCAGCGCGATTTCCTGGTCCTTGGCCTTTGCCTGCGCCTCGAGACCGGCGATTTCCTCTTTCAACTGCGAGATCCGCTCGCGCAACTGCTGCTTCTGCCCGACCCTCCCGGTGGTGCGGACTTCGAATAATTTGGCCTCGCTCGCCATGACTTCCTTTACATCGGGATCATTGGCGCGATCGAGCAGCGAGGCCGGAAACACGATTTTGTCGAGGCCCTGCTGCTCGGCCTGAAGCCGCGCGGCCCGCGCCAGCATGCCATCGAGATTCTTGGTGACGATCGCAAGATTGGCCTTGGTCACGGTATCGTCGAGCCGCACCACGACATCGCCGGCCTTGACCAGGTCGCCGTCATGCGCGCGCACTTCGCCGACGACGCCACCGGTCGGATGCTGGACTTTCTTGACGCTGGATTCGACCACGATCGATCCCGGCGCGATCAGCGCACCGGAGATTTCAGCCGTCGATGCCCAGCCGCCAAGGCCACCGGCCAGCAGAACCACCACCGTCAATCCGACGATCAAATGCCGCCGGATCGAGGCTTGCGCGCTGGCGGGTTTGTCGCCGCTCATGATTTGGCAACTCCACCTTCGGATACGATCTTGATCGGGCTTGGCGGCGCGACCCGCTGCAACACCTGCCCCAGCACCGTCTCCTTGGGACCGAACGCCTGCATGCGGCCGTCCTTCAAAACCAGCAATTGGTCGACCGCCTCGATCCCGACCGGCCGGTGCGCGACGACCACCACGATGGCGCCGCGCTCCCGCGCGCCGCGGACGGCCCGGGTCAGCGCCTCGTCGCCCTCGGTATCGAGATTGGAATTCGGCTCGTCGAGCACGATGAGAAACGGATCGCCGTACAGCGCCCGCGCCAGCGCCACGCGCTGCGCCTGGCCGGCCGACAGCGCGGTGCCCTGCTCGCCGATCTGGGTATCGTAGCCGTCGCGCATCTTGATGATGAGCTGATGCACGCCCGCTTCCTTGGCCGCGGCAATGATGGCGCCCGAATTGGCATCGGGATCGAAACGGCTAATGTTCTGCGCCACGGTGCCGGCAAACAGTTCGACATCCTGCGGCAGATAACCGATGTGACGTCCGAGCACATCGCCCGCCCATTGGTCGAGCGCCGCACCGTCCAATCTTACTTTGCCGCGGAACGGCTGCCAGACCCCGACCAGCGCACGCGCCAGCGACGACTTGCCCGAGCCGCTGGGCCCGATAATCCCGAGGCCATGTCCGGCCTCGAGCGCAAAGCTGATGTCCTGGACGATGACCTTCTGATCGCCCGGCGGCACGATGCTGACCGCCTCGACGGCGAGCCGGCTCGACGGCTGCTGCAGCAGCATCTGCTCGGCCAGTGCCGGCAATTGCTCCAGCAACCGGTTGAGGCGATGCCAGCTCTGGCGCGCGGCAACAAAACTTTTCCAGTGCGCGATCGCGAGGTCGACCGGAGCGAGCGCCCGCGCGCTCAGGATCGAGCCGGCGATGATGACCCCGGCGGTGGCCTGCTGATTGATTACCAGATAGGCACCGACCGCAAGCACCGCCGACTGCAAGGTCATGCGCAGCACCTTGGCAATCGCGCCGAGACCTCCGGTAATGTCGCTGGCGCGCTGATTGCCGGCCAAATAGTTCTGGTTGGCGTCGATCCAGCGGCTGGCGAGGCGCCGGGACATTCCCATCGCCACCACCACCTCGGCATTGCGCCGGCTGCTGGTGGCAAGATCGTTGCGTCGCGCGGCAAGCCCGGTGGCTTCGCGTGCGGGCTGGCGCGACATGTATTCAGTGACGATGGTGAGGCTGACCAAGATGACGGCGCCGATCAGCGCGGTCAGCCCGATCAGCACGTGAAAGGCAAAGCAGATGGCCAGATAGAACGGCAGCCAGGGCAGATCGAAGAAAGCCCCAGGCCCGGCCCCCGACAGGAACGAGCGTATGTTATCGAGATCGCGCAGCGGCTGCAGGCCCTCGTTGCGGTTGCCGACGAGCAGCGGCAGCCGCACCATGGTCTCGAACACTCGGCGGTTGAGGGCTTCGTCGAGCGCGGTGCCGATACGCCCCAGGATTCGTCCGCGAATCAAATCGAGGATGCCCTGAAAGAAGTACATGCCGGCAGCCAGGATCGCCAAGCCGATCAGCGTCGGGACGCTCCGGCTCGGAAGCACGCGGTCGTAGACTTCCAGCATGAACAACGAGCCCGTCAAATAGAGCACGTTGATCATGCAGCTGATGACGCCGAGACCGATGAATGCGTTGCGGCAGGTACGCAGCGCATCACCGAGCTCGGAACGCCGGGCTACGGGAGCGGCTGGCATTGGCCTGATCTCTTCATGAACAACCTAAAGTCCTGATTTTGTTGTCATTTCTAGCAATCATCCATTTAAATCGCGTTAAAATAAAATCGCCGCCAGCCTTAAACCCCCGTGCGCCATGGGTACCGTGTATGGCGGAACCTAATGGCCGCCAAAGTGCTTGTATTATCACCTTAACAGACATTCTTGGGAGTTCGCATGATCCGCCATTTAATCGGAATTACCGCCGTGGTCGCCACATTGGCATTTCCCGCCATGGCGCAGGCCCAGGGCGTCCCCGGCGGCGTTGAGCAGGGCTCCCGAGAGGGCGACCGCGCCGCCGGACCGCTCGGCGCAGTCGTCGGTGGCGTTGTCGGCGGGGTGGTCGGCGGCGTCAACGGGGTGCTCGGCATCGACCAGCGTCCGCGTTTCCACAGCTATGTGGTCGAGCAGCACCGCCCGTCCTATCAATACCGCGAGGATGTCCGGGTCGGCGCGGTCCTGCCCGAGGAGGGCGTCACTTATTACGACGTGCCGCCGGAGTATGGCGTCCATGATTATCGCTATACGGTCGTGAACGGCCGCACGGTTCTGGTCGAACCGCGCACCCATCGGATCGTCGAGGTCGTCGAATAAGGCGACCGCATCCTCGAACAACAACATGTCTTGAAATGAAACGGGGCCATCCGCGCGGATGGCCCCGTTCCTCATCGAACAAGCCGCATGTTGCAGAAAACCTAACCCTAATGGCATGACATGACGACCGCCGTCCCGCGAAATACGGCGCCGTGGTCATTGAGGGTCAGCTTGCGACCGTCTCAGCGGCTTCGGCCAGGATGCATCTGGCGCTGCGGTCCGGCCCCAATTTCACATCGGGCGGCAACTGCTCGGTGCAGCGGGCTTCCGCGAAACCGCAGCGCGGCGCGAACGCGCAGTTGACCGGCGCCTTGTCGAGCGACGGCGGCGTACCCGGAATGGTTTCCAGCCGCTGGCCTTTTTTCGCGCCGTGGACGGTCGAGGCCAGCAAGCCGCGTGGGTAGGGATGGATCGCCGAACGCACGATCTGGCTCAGCGTACCCTGCTCGACGATCTGACCGGCATACATCACCGCGACCCGGTCGCAGATTTCGATCGCCACGCCGATATCGTGGGTGACGAAGATGACCGACATCCCGAATTCGCGTTGCAGTTCGCGCAGCAGCAGCAATATCTGGATTTGCACCGTGGCATCCAGCGCCGTGGTCGGCTCGTCCGCCAGCAGGATCTTCGGCTTGCAGGCCAGCGCCAGCGCGATCATCGCGCGCTGCCGCATGCCGCCGGACATCTCATGCGGATAGGCATCGAGCCGGCGTTTGGCCGACGGGATACGCACCACTTCCAGCATTTCCAGCGCGCGCGCCATCGCATCGCGCTGGCTCTTGCCTTCGTGACGCATCACGCTTTCCGCGATCTGCTGGCCGATGGTGTAGACCGGATCGAGCGCCAGCGCCGGCTCCTGGAAGATCATCGAGACGGTCTGGCCGCGAAATGCCGAGAGCTCCTCGTCATCGAGCGCCAGCACGTCGCGACCGAGCACCTCGACCTTCCCCGAGATCTGCGTCCGCTTCTTCGGCAACAGCCGCATCAGCGCCCGCAAGGTCACGCTCTTGCCCGACCCGGACTCGCCGAGCAGCCCCAGCACCTCGCCCTCACCCAGCGACAGGCTGAGATCGTTGACGGCATGAACCGTGCGATCGCCGGTGAAGCGAATGCTGAGGTTACGGATGTCGACGAGCTGGGTCATTCGGGCTTGTTCATGGGAGTTTGGGCACCCTGGCATGGAAATCGGTCGCGCGCTGGAATGCCGCGCCGATTCGCAACAGCGTCGCTTCATCGAAGGAGCGGCCGATCAGCTGCATCCCGACGGGGAGACCGCTGCGGCTGAACCCGGAAGGGATCGAGAGCGAGGGAACGCCGAGATAATTCACCGGCCGGGTGAAGCGGGTCAGCCGCTGGATCACCGCTTCGGCGCCGGGGCCGCCGCCGACATCGCTCTCGGCAATGGTGGGAGCCGGGATCGGCGACACCGGCGCGATCACCGCGTCGACACCGGCCACGGCGGCGTTGTGCGCCGACAGAGCCGGGCCGCGCCAACGCATCGCTTCGAGATAGGTGACCGCGGGCACCGCAAGCCCGTTCTCCAGCCGCATCCGCACCTGCGCGCCGTAATCCTCCAGCCGCTCGATCATCCAGCGCTTGTGAAACGCGGCGGCTTCGACCGCGAGCACGAGCTGGCTTGCCGACGACAACTGGCGCTGGTCGGGCAATTCGACCTTGACGATCTCGGCGCCCTCGCGCTGGAGCGTTGCGACCGTCTCGTCCAGCACCCGCGCCACTTCGGAATCGAGATCGTCGACATAGAACGCGGTGGGAACGCCAATGCGCACCCCCTTGAGCGATTCCTTGGTGGCCGCGATGTAATCCGGCACCGGCAGATTAGCGGCCGTGGGATCTTCCGGATCGGCGCCGGCCATCAGCCCCATCAGCAATGCGCAATCTTCCGCTGATTGCGCCAGCGGCCCCACGGTGTCGAGCGACTGCGACAGCGGCATCGCGCCGGCGCGGCTGACCCGGCCGACCGTGGTTTTCAAGCCGGTGACGCCGCAGAAATGCGCGGGCATCCGCACCGAACCGCCGGTGTCCGAGCCCAGCGCCGCGAATGTCAGCCTGGCTGCAACCGCCGAACCAGACCCCGACGAGGAGCCGCCGGTAATATGATCGACATTCCACGGATTATGCACGGGACCATAATGCGCGTTGTGCCCGGTCGGCCCATACGCGAACTCGGCCATCTGCAATGTGCCCAGCCTGATCGTGCCGGCATCCTTGATGCGCTGTAGCGCGGTCGAGGTCGTCGTCGCGACGAAATCGCGCCGGATCTTCGAACCGCAGGTCACGACCTTGCCGGCTTCGTAATACATGTCCTTATGCGCCAGGGGCACGCCATGCAGCACGCCTTTGGCATTGCCTTTCGCCAGCGCCGCATCGGCCTCCTCAGCCGCCTTCAACGCCTGCTCGGCTTCGAGCGCCATGAACGCATTGAGACGCGGCTGCCATTGCGCGATCCGGTGCAGGCAGGATCGCGTGACTTCGTGCGAAGATATTTGCTTGTCGGCGATCGCCCTGGCGACCGCGGTCAGCGACATCAAAGCCGGTTCGGTGCTCATTTCGAAACCTTCGCGGTCTGCGCCAGAACAAAGCTCGCGGGCTCCAGATCGAACGGCAGTGTGCCGGATATGGCCGCAAAGCCGTCAAAGGACGGACCGATCGAATGGCCGATACGTTCGGCGGTCTCGGCGGTCACGGGCAGGCCCGCGACGTCTGCGATCACCTTGATCTCTTTTGCACTGGGTCTTGTCATACAGCGTTTGCTCCTTGTGCCGGCGCGCGGCTGTGGCCCGAACCGGGAATCGCCATGTAGCACGCCGCCTGATGGCCCATTGTATCGAGTGCTGTCAGTTTTGGTGTGGCATTTGCGCAGAGCGGCTCCGCAAATGGACAACGGGTGTGAAACCTGCAACCCGAAGGCGGATCGATCGGATTAGGCGGATCGCCCGAGATCGGCGGCGTTTCGGTGCGACGGTCGGGATCGGACGACGGCATCGCCGCCAGCAGCGCCCGCGTATAGGGATGCGCCGGCGCATCCCACACCCGATCGACCGGTCCGAGTTCGACCACTTCGCCGAGATACATCACCAGCACCCGGTCCGAGATGTAGCGCACGACGTTCAGATCATGGCTGATGAATAGATAAGTCAGCCCGAACTCGCGCTTGAGATCGACCAGCAAGTTGAGCACCTGTGCCTCGACCGACTTGTCGAGCGCCGAGACCGCCTCGTCGAGGATCACCAGGCGCGGCGACAATGCCAGGGCGCGTGCGATGTTGACGCGTTGCCGCTGGCCGCCCGAGACCTCGTGCGGATAACGATTGGCAAACACTTCCGGCCGCAGGCCGACCTTGCCGAGCAGTTCGCGCGCCAGCGCGCGGGCCGCGGCATCCGCCATGCCGTGGACCTTGGGGCCGAAGGCTATCGACTGCTCGATGGTCAGGCGCGGATTGAGCGAGGCGTAGCTGTCCTGGAACACCATCTGCATACCGCGGCGCAGTTCACGGAGCGACAGGGCGCGCCCGACCGTCATGCCGTCATAGATGATGTCGCCGGAATCGCGCTTCATCAGGTGCATCAACAACCGCGCGGTGGTCGACTTGCCGCAGCCGGATTTGCCGACGATGCCGACGGTTTCGCCCTTGGCGATCGAGAACGACACGTCGTCGACCGCGCGTACCGTCTTGCGCGCGCTGAACAGATCGCCGCGTACCGGAAAGTGCTTGGTCAGCCCGTTGACCTGCAACAGCGGCTGCGCGGCGCCGCCGACGTCCGCGATCGGTTGTAGCATATCGGTCGGCGCGTCGGGTTCGTTCATCGCATCAGTTCCGGATATCCATGGCGCTGCGCATGCCGTCGCTGAGCAGGTTGAAGCAGATCGATACCGCGAAGATCATGACGCCGGGCAATGCTGCGACCCATGGATTGACGTAGATCGCGGTGCGCAGCGTATTGAGCATCAGGCCCCATTCCGGCTCCGGCGGCTTGGTGCCGAGGCCGAGGAACGACAGGCCCGCCGCCAGGATCATCGACACCGAGATCAGTCCGGTGGCGTAGACGAAGATCGACCCCAGCACATTGCCGAGCATGTGCACGCGCATGATGGTGAAGGGTCCGGCGCCGGAGGCGCGGGCCGCTTCGACGAAATCCATGTTGCGCACGCCGGTGGTGACGCTTTCGGCGACGCGGGTGATCTGCGGCACAAACACGATGGTCAGCGACACGATGGAATTGACGATGCCGGCGCCGAGCGCGCCCGAAATCGCGATCGCCAGCAGCACGGACGGAAAGGCGTAGAACACGTCCACCGTGCGCATGATCGCGGTGTTGACCTTGCCGCCGACGTAACCTGCGACCAGGCCGAGCGAGGTCCCGATCAGGAAGCCCAGGATCACCGGAAGAATTCCGATCACCAGCGACAGCCGTCCGCCATAGATCAGGCGGGCCAGCATGTCGCGGCCGAGTTCGTCGGTGCCGAGCGGATAGCCCGGCGTGCCGATGTGGCGAAGCCTGCGGATCATCGAGCCCTGATAGGGGTCCGCCAGTCCCAGCCACGGAGCCAGCACGGCGGCGGCGAAAATCGCGACCAGGATGCAGGCGCAAGCCATGCTGACCTTGTCGCGCCTGATTCGGCGGCCGACGGTCGCCCAATAGCCACGCGCCTTGTCGGCGGGGGCGGCCTGTAATGCCGCGTCTGTGATCGTACTCATGGATTGATCCTCACCGGCGCTAGCTCCGCTTGATCCGTGGATCGATCGAGGCCTGCACGATGTCGACGATGAGATTGAGGAGGACGAAAAACAGCGCCAGCACCAGGATCGTGCCTTGCAGCAGCGGCAGATCGCGCTGGAAGATCGCCGAATTGAGCAACAACCCCGAGCCCGGCCAGGAGAACACGGTTTCGATCAGGATCGAGCCGCCCAGCATATAGCCCAGTTGCAGGCCCATCACCGCGAGCGCGGTCGGCGCGGCATTCTTGATGACGTGGCGGAAAACATGCGTCTCGCGCAGGCCCTTGGCGCGCAAGGCCTCGACGAAATCCTGGCTCAATATATCGCCGGTCAGCGCGCGGACGGTACGCGTGATGATTCCCATCGGGATCACCGACGTGGTGATCGCCGGCAGGATCAGATAGCGGATGTGCTCCCAATCCCAGCCCCAGGCGCTGGAGCCGCCGGGGCCGGCGCCCACCGCCGGCAGCCAGTTGAGCTCCACCGAGAAGATGATCACGAGCACCATGCCGAGCCAGTAATGCGGCACCGAAACGCCGGCGATCGCGATCGAGGTCGCCACCTTGTCGATCCAGGTATCGCGGAAATAGCCGGCGATCAGGCCGAAGAACAATCCAAGCGAAAACCCGATCATCGCCGCGGCGATCGCCAGCGTCACGGTATTGCCGACCGCATGCATCACCTCGGACAGCACCGGACGCCCGGTGGCAATGGAATGGCCGAGATCGCCATTCAGCGCCTTCCAGAGCCACAGTCCGAACTGCACCGGCAGCGGACGATCGAAGCCGTAGGCGGCGCGCAACTGGTTTGCGAGTTCCTGCGAGGCGTCCGCCGGCAGGATCGCAACCAGCGGATCGCCGGGCGTGATGTGCACCAGCATGAAGCACACCAGCGCCACGCTGAGCACGATCGGAATCACATAGACAATGCGCCTGGCAACATAGACGAGCACGGATCACCTTCGGTTAGTAACTTCGACGATGCGCAAGACCTCCCCTCCCCCTTGCGGGGAGGGGTCGGGGGTGGGGGCCTCCGAGCACGGAGCTTGTGGCTACCCCCCTCCCTGACCCTCCCCCGCAAGGGGGGAGGGAAAAGGAAGGCCACTCCGGCTCTCAAGGCGTCATCGATACCGGCGAGAAATCGACGAACCAGCTCTTCGCCTGCACAAAGCCTTTGATCTTGGGGCTCAGCGCGCGCGGGCCGACGTCGTGCGCGACATAGAGGAACGCCGCGTCGTCGACGGATGCCGCATGCAATTCGGCCAGCGCCTTGTCGCGCTCGGCCGGATCGAAGGTCTGGCGCGCCTTCTTGACCAGTTCGTCGAATTTCGGGTTGTTGATGAAGCCCCAATTATTCGACACCGGCGGCGCCATCCCCGATTGCAGGAAGCGCACCATCGCGAAGAACGGATCCATCGCCGCATAGGTCACGTTGGTGGCGTTGGCGCCGTTGGCCGACTGATCCTTGGCGCCTTTGCGCCAGTTGGTGAAAAGCGTATTCCATTCGATGACGTCGAGCTGAACGTCGAAATAGCATTCGGCGAGCGCCTGCTGCAGATACTCGTTCATCGGCAGCGGCAGCATCTGACCGGACCCCGACGCCGAGGTCTGCACCTTGACCGTCAATTTCTTGTTGGGGCCAAAGCCTGCTTCCTGCATCAGCTTCTGCGCCGCCGCCTTGTCATATTTGATCTCGAACGTCGGCTTGCCGCGCCACGGATGACCCGGCTCGAAGGTGCCGGTCGCCGGCACCATCAGGCCAGCCAGCAAGCCGTCCTTCAGGCCATCGCGATCGACGCAGAGATTGGCGGCCTTGCGAACGCGGATGTCGTTCCACGGCGAACCTTCGATCCGCGAGAACTGCCACGGCCAGACGTGCGGCTCCTCATTGGCATAGATGATGAAGCCGCGCTGCTTGATTTCAGCGACCGCATCCGGCGCCGGCGCCTCGGCCCAGTCGATCTGACCGGAGAGCAATGCCGCGGTTCGGGCATTTGCCTCCGGCATCGGCAGCAGCAGCATCTTGTCGACCTTGGGAATGCGCGCTTTGTCCCAGTAGTTCTCGTTCCTGACCAATTCGAGCCGCTCGCGCGGGGTGAAGGCCGACATTTTCCACGGGCCCGTGCCCGACGCGTCACGCGCGAAAGCGGCCCACGCGGCCTGCGCTTTCGCCTTGGCGTCGGCGCCCTGGGCGGCGTCATACAATTTCTGCCATTTTGCCGGGCTCGCCATGAACAGATTGGTGAGGTTGATGGGCAGGAAGCTGTCCGGCTCCGTGGTGGTCAATTCCACCGTCATGTCGTCGATCTTGCGGGCCGACGCCAGGGTCGGCATCCGCGACGCGGTCACGCCGACCTGGCTTGGATCGAACTGCGGCGCATCCTGCTTGAGCACCTTTTCGACATT
The DNA here is from genome assembly GCA_963755895.1 of uncultured Alphaproteobacteria bacterium. Taxonomy (GTDB): domain Bacteria; phylum Pseudomonadota; class Alphaproteobacteria; order Rhizobiales; family Xanthobacteraceae; genus Bradyrhizobium. The sequence goes on along the minus strand of CAVWMD010000006.1, from coordinate 81,919 downwards.
CCAGACCACGGCGTCGGCATTGAACGGCGAACCATCATGAAATGTGACACCGGGACGAAGCTTGAACGTCCATTTCCTGGTATCGGCGGCATCGACCGCCCATTCGGTCGCGAGGCCGGGAATCATGACGCTCGCCTTGTCGGCGGATGACAGATCCCACATCGTCAGCGCGTCATACATGGTGAGGCCGCTGAAGCGGTTGCCCTCAAAGCCCTGGTCGGGCTGGCCCAGGGTGCGCGGAATATCGGCCGCGGTCATACCGATGCGCAGAATGGTTTCGGCGCCGGCGTTCCGTGACAGCGCTGCCATGGCGGTAACCGCCAGCATGGCGAGCGCAGCGGCCCGGCTTTTTCCAAATTTTACAGCACGCATCGATCGAATTTCCTTATCGTTCCCGGTGACTAATTCTTATGCAAACGTATGCAACGGGCGTGCCAATGGCGGCGGTCATTCGCCCGGTTGTGACTGTCGCGCCAACTCCTTGCCGCAGCGCACGCGGTGATTGGACACAGATGCCTAATCTGGCATCAAGTTTGCACTTGCAGCAAGTGGCATACCGGATACGCCCAATTTCTGTTCACGGAGCTTAATGCATGCGCGTTCGAATTTCGATGTTTCTCGCCGGTCTGGCGCTGGCCCTGTCAGTCATTTCCTCGCATGCCGAATCCGTGGTCCGCTATGGCATTTCGATGGCGGATATCCCGCTGACGACCGGTCAGCCGGATCGTGGCGCGGGCGCCTATCAGTTCACCGGGTACACGATCTACGATCCGCTGGTGTCCTGGGAAATGGACGTGTCGGACCGGCCCGGCAAACTGGTGCCGGGGCTTGCCACCGCATGGAAGGTCGACGACGCCGACAAGACCAAATGGCGATTCACACTGCGCAAAGGCGTCAAATTCCATGACGGCAGTGACTTCAACGCCGATGCCGTGATCTGGAATCTCGACAAGGTCCTGAACGACAAGGCCCCGCAATTCGACAAGCGGCAGAGCGCGCAGGTGAAGACCCGCCTGCCCTCGATCGCAAGCTACGCCAGGATCGACGACTTCACCGTCGAGATCACCACCAGGACCATCGATTCGTTCTTCCCGTATCAGATGCTGTGGTTCCTGGTCTCGAGCCCCGCGCAATATGAAAAAGTAGGCAAGGATTGGGACAAGTTCGCCAACGATCCCTCCGGCACCGGGCCGTTCAAACTGACAAAACTGGTGCCGCATGAACTGGCCGAGCTCTCGAAGAATGTCGATTACTGGGACAAGAAGCGGATTCCGAAGGTCGACAAGCTCGTCCTGATTCCGATGCCGGAAGCGTTGACGCGAACCAACGCGCTGTTGGCGGGACAGGTCGACCTGATCGAGACACCGGCGCCCGATGCGGTGCCGCAGTTGAAGTCGGCCGGCATGAAGATCGTCGACAACATCACGCCGCATGTGTGGAATTATCACCTCAGTGTCTTGCCGGGCTCGCCCTGGACCGACATCCGGTTGCGCAAGGCGCTCAACCTCGCGATCGACCGCGACGGCGTCGTGGCCTTGATGAACGGCCTCGCCAAGCCGGCCAAGGGCCAGGTCGATCCGTCGAGCCCCTGGTTCGGCAAGCCAACCTTCGACCTCAAATACGATCCGGCGGAGGCCAAAAAACTGGTCGAGGAAGCCGGCTATTCCAGGGAAAAGCCGCTCAAGGCGACCTTCATCATCGCGCAAGGCGGCACCGGGCAGATGCTGTCGCTGCCGATGAACGAATTCCTGCAGCAAAGCTTCAAGGAGATCGGCATCGACATCGAGTTCAAGGTCGTCGAACTCGAGACGCTGTACACCGCGTGGCGAAAAGGCGCCGCCGATCCAGGCAACGCCGGCATCACCGCCAACAACATCGCCTATGTGACGTCGGATCCGCTCTACGCGATCGTCCGGTTCTTCGCCTCCGATCAGATCGCGCCGGTCGGCGTCAACTGGGGCGGCTACAAGAATCCGAAAGTGGATGCGCTGATCAACGAGGCCAAACAGACCTTCGATCCCGCCAAACAGGACGATCTGATCGCGCAAGCGCATGCGCTGATCGTGGATGATGCCGCGCTGGTGTGGGTGGTGCACGACACCAACCCGCACGCGCTCTCGCCGAAAATCAAGAAGTTCGTGCAGGCCCAGCACTGGTTCCAGGACCTGACCACGATCGGGGTGGAGTGAGAACGAGGACGATCTCGCCATCCGTCATTGCGAGGAGCCACCGGGTCGGGCGAATGCCCGCCCGATGACAGGCTCCGCGACGAAGCAATCCAGCCTTGCCTGGAGCCCTGGATTGCTTCGCCCGCTCGCAATGACGGTGGCAATACCGCGACGTCCCGCTACTTCGTCAGCAGCGCGAACGCGCCGTTCCAATCTTCCGGCGGCGGGCTCTTCAGATGATCGCGGATCCGCGCCTCGTAGAGATCGTAGAGCCGTTCGAGCGAATACGCTTCGTCGCTGCCGCGGCCGCGCTCGATTGCCGCCAGCGCGCCTTCCCAGTCACGGCCGCGATAACACGCCAGCATCTCGATGGTCAGGTTGCGTAAGCGCTGAAAACGGCCGGACTGCGCGATGTCCTCGCGGCCCGCGATGGCATAGATGACCTCGGGCTCCTTCTTGCCCTTGACCATGATAAAATCGAGTTCGAGGATGGCGAACTTTTCCTTGACCGCGAGCGCGGTCGTTGAGCCGACGATGATCGGGAAGCCATATTCCTTGGACTGCCCTTCGAGACGCGACGCCAGATTGACGCTATCGCCCAGCACCGAATAATCGAACCGCAGGTCGGACCCCATATTGCCGACGACGCAGGTGCCGGTATTGAGGCCGACGCCGACATTGAGCGGAATGTAGCCGTGGCCGCCGTTCTGCGCCTCCATCTCGCGCTCTTTGTTGAGTTCGTCGATCCGCTCCAGCATGTCGACCGCGGCCTCGCATGCATTGAGCTGATGTTGCGCAGTCGTCGAGCGGCGCATTCCAGAACGCCATGATCGCGTCGCCCATGTATTTGTCGATGGTTCCGTTGCGCGCGAGGATCGCGTTGGTCAACGGCGTCAGAAACCGGTTCATCAGCGCGGTCAGACCTTGCGGATCGCGTTTGTAGGACTCCGAGATGGCGGTGAAGCCGCGGACATCGGAGAACATGATGGTCATCTCGCGCTCCTCGCCACCGAGCACGAGCTTTTCCGGCGAAAGCGCGAGCTGTTCGACCAGCGCGGGCGATAGGTATTGACCGAACGCCGAGCGGATCTGCCGCCGCTGCGCCTGCTCCCGGACAAAGCTGGAGAAGATCAGCGTGAGATAGATCGCCGTGGTCGACAGCAAGGGATAGGTAAAGTCGATCAGCAAACGCTGCTGCGCGTAAAAATACCAGGAAGCCCCGATCAGCAACGAGGCGAACAAGGCTCCGATAGCGACAAGGACCACCGGCCCGAACATCGGCGCGAAAGTGATCACCAGAAGTCCGAGGACCAGCGCCGCGGCGAATTCGAGAACGATCCCGTAAGGCGGTTCCGACAGCAGCGCCTTGGTCAGCGCGGCCTCAAGCACCTGCGCGTGGATTTCGACCCCCGGCATGGCCGACGACACCGGGGTCGTCTTGATATCGTTGAGTCCGACCGCCGATGTCCCGATCAGCAGCAGTTTATGATCGATCATTTCGGGCGCGATGTTTCCGTCGAGCACGTCGGCGGCCGAGACATAAATCGAGCGATCCTGTTTGGCGAAATGCACCCAAAGCTGGCCATTGCGATCGGTGGGGACTTCCAGGCCGTGGAGAGCGACGCTCTTGATTCCGGTCTTTTCGGATTTGATGATGATCGTGGGGGTGCCGGTCACCACCCGCAATATCTCAAAGCTGAGCGACGGCATCATCATGCCCTGGGCGAGCAGCACCATGGGCACCCGACGGACAATGCCGTCGCGCTCGTTCTTGATCGTAAACAGGCCGCGCCCCGCGGCCGTCGCTTCCAGCGTATCGACGTTGCGCAGCAGGCCCGCAAAATCGAACAGGAAAGGCTGGGGATCCTCGCCGAGCGTGGCCACCCCGGTGACTGGAAGCGTCTTGTCGAACAGCGGATTGACCCCGGCAAGACCGGTTTCGCCCAAAACCACCCGCGAGCGCTTGATCGCGTCGGCGAAGATCTGGTCGTTGCTCGGCAATGCCCGCAGCCTGCTTTTGGTCGCCTCGTCGAGGTCTCTCATCGTGTCGGCCACGGCGTCGGGATTGAGGCGGTCGGGCTCCGCGAACACCATGTCGAAGCCGATGGCGACGGCGCCAAGCCTGGTCAGATTGTTGATCATGTCCGCGATCCGCGTCCGCGGCCACGGCCATTGACCGAATTTGGTCAGGCTCTTTTCGTCGATATCGACAATGGTGACCGGCCTTGCGGTCTTCACCCGCGGCTCGATCCGCTGGTAGGTATCGAAGGTTCGCACGCGCAATTCCTGGATCGGGGCGAAATCGGCGATGCGAAGCGCCGCCACCCCGATCAGGATCGCCAGGCAGATCAGCCTCGCATAGCCGAACTTTCGCCCGAACCAGCGTCGCAATACCCTCAATCGTTTCATGCTGTCCGGATATCAGGTTTTGGCGAGTTGATCACGCCCGCGAAGGTGTTTTTTACGGCGGCGACGCGATGCCGGGGCGTGACCAGCGCATGCTCGGCCTGATGCTGTGGCCGCTGATCCGGCGTCCACTGCCCGGTTCACGACAAATAATACCGGCTGGACGGCGTCAACACGCGTCCGTTGCCGGTTCCGGATAGTCATTTCGGCGGCGGCCATCAGGATATCGAGTCCGTGCTGAGGGAAGTCGACCGGCTCGGGATTCCGAGTTTGCCCTAAAAGCCTGCGCCGAGCCTGCCCGGCTTTCTAAAGCCGGTGGCTTCAGATTACGGCTGGAAGCCGGATTGATCGACCCTACGGGTCGATTTGTCAAACTACTTTGAAGTTGTCATCCGGCTCTTCTGGCTTTTGGTCTTCTATGTATTTCTTCCACACTTCGTCCGTGACGTTTCCGCTCGACGCAACCCAGTATCCCCTACTCCACAAATGCTGTCCCCAGTATCGCTTTCTGAGAGATTGATACTCCGTCAGAAGCTTATGCGAACTCTTGCCCTTAAGATATTGCACCGCACGAGACACTGACAGATGCGGTGGTATCGACAGCAGCAGATGTACGTGATCTCGGTTTATCGCCCCCGCATAAATCATCATTTCATGACTCAAAGCTATTCCCCGCAACAACTCCCGTGCCCGCAGACCGATATCTCCGGCCAAAACTGGATATCGATACTTGGTCACCCATACCAGGTGATATTTGCAATCCCATACCGTATGACTGCCAGACTTCGCCGTTTGCATCGCCGGATGCTAATGCATCCCGTCGCCTAAAGGCGAGGGGTTTACGGATCCCAGAAAAGGGACTCTAAATCAGATGGAAATCGTTCGGATGCGCTTGAAGCTGCGCGAGGGTCACGCCGGACAGGGTGATCTTGTCGTGAGCCGCATCGGTGATGATGGTATCGTGACCCGAATTGGCGGACGCGCGCTGTAGAAGCGCCGTCACGCTCGCAAACAGTGAGTGGTCGATATCGATTGTGTCGGTATTGACGTTGAAGTCGCCGATCGTTGCACTGCCGAAATTCTTGTTGAAGACGAAGTTATCCTGGCCGCCGTTGCCGAAAATCGTAACCCCGCCGCCGACATTCGGCAAACGTTTGGTTTTGAGCCGGTTCCGTTAACGGCCGCCGCACCGTTTCCGACCAGCGTGACAGTCAGCGGCTGAACCGCGGTGGTGGCATGCCCGTCGCTGACGATGGCATTGAACGTCAAGGGTCAGCGTGTCCCCCGATTTCAGGAAATCGAGATCGGCGTTGCCGGGATTATAAGTCCAGTCCAGCACATCCTTTCCGCCGGTCGTTTGCACCGTGTCGAACGTGATCGCGCTGGAAGCGATCAGCGCCGAAACGTTCGCATCCGACGGCAGGGTCGTCGAGCCGTTATATTCAGCGACGCCGTTTCCCTTCACCGACGCCGTCAGCGTGTCGCCGATATCGGCGTCACTGACCGTGAGCGTGCCGCTGATCGGGGCCGCGAGATGAACGTGATACCCTGACGAGATGTTGTCGATCTCGAAAGCATTCGAGCTGCCGCTTGCCAGCACCACCTTGTCGAACGGGGCCAGATCCGGGAACTCCACGTAACCGTTCGACGCAAAACTTCCCTGGTTGCCATTGGCGAGAAGCGGGGCGACGTCGGTGCCCGAATAGGAAGCGACCAGATTGTTGCCGTCGTAAAAACTGATCGTATTGAAGGAGTCGGCCGATCCCCAATACAGCCCGAATTCGTTCTGTTCGGACCCAAACGTGATGGTCTCCGACCCGTGCGCGCCGATGCTCAAATAATTGGTCGCATCCGCCTGCCCCGGCGAAGGTCCGATGAACGGAGCCGCGCTGACCGAGGACGAGCCATGCACGATGCCTGCGTCGCCCGACGCGGTGAACGTCGCGCCGAGAGCGTTGCTGGTGAAATTGCCGTGACCCAGTCCATTGTTCGACGCGGAGCCCGCCGTCAGACCGTCAAACGTCTCGGTATTCATTCCGAGCGAGTTCGTGCTTGTACCAGCGCTCAGAACGGTCGGCGACGTGGGCAGGATGATCGTCTCTGGCGCGGGATTGGATTCAGCCACGATCACCGGCGGCGGCGCGACGTCGATCGTGGCCGTCGCGGTATTCGAGGTGAATGCTCCGTCGTGAGCCTCGAAGGTGAGCGTGTCGCTGCCGTAATATCCTGTCGTCGGCGTGTAGACGAGACCGTGGGAGAGCGCGGTGTCGATCGCGGAGAGAGTGCCGGTCAGGATGAACGGGGACAAGATCGTGCCGGAACCGCTCTCGCTCAGGCCTGCCATGTTGTCGAGCGCCAGCGTGCCGTGGATGACGTCGAGCTTGACGCTAATGCTGTCGTTGCCGGCATCGCCAAACGACACATCAAGCGTATGCAGCGTCAGCGACGCGTTCTCGTTGAGTGTGATGCCGTCCGCATTGATCGCGACGGCGGGCGGCGCCGCAACAGCACCGGCGAGTGCCGTAACGTGCTCGGCGCTGCCGTCGGTGAATCCCACGACGACATCGAGCGTCTTGCCCAGATCGGCCGCGGTTGGCAGATAGGTCGAGCCGGTCGCCCCCGCGATCGCGGCGCCGTTGTCGAGCCACTGATAGGTGATACCGCTTGCGTTCAGGTCGGTCAGCGTCGCGCCGAGCGCAAAACCCTCGACGCCATTGCCGGCGTGATCGAGACCACTTAGCGATGCTTGCGCCGGACTCAACACCACCTCGGTGTGACCGTTGGCATCACTGGTCAACGCGAAGCTGTTCTGGTCGTACGACCCCGCGAAGCTGATGCTCGAGCTTTGGGTCCCTTCGGTGATCGTCAATGTGTGGGTTTGGCTGTTCCAGACGTCGGTCTCGCTGGACGAATAGGTGAGATCGGTCAGGTCGATCTTGTCACCCGCGCCAAATCCGCTGACCTTCCCGCCATAGTGCTGCGAATTGTCGAGTTCGAGCGTACCGGACCCGGTGAATGTCGCGTTCAGGACAAGCGTCTGGGTCGACGAACCGACAAACTCGGCCACGCCACCATTGGTGATGGTGGCGGATGCCGTGCCGGTGATCGTGGCCGTGCTGTCCACGAAAACCTTGCCGCCATTTGCCTCGATCAGCCCTGAATTGCTGACACTGCCTTCAATCTTCAGCGTGCCGCCGCTGGTCGCTTCGAGCAGGCCGGCATTGACTGTGCTGATGGCATTCAGCGCGAGAATGCCGGTGGCATCGATCACGCCGTACTGGTCGTTCTCTGCGGTCAGATAGGCATCGCCGACCGATCCGGATCCGGAAATCGTGTTGTCGACATTGATCAGCGTCGCTGCGTGCAAATCGCTAATGATGCCGTCTTGGAGCCCTCCTGTCAGGACGACGTGGCCCGGGCCGGTGCTACTGCCATCGCCACCATCAAGCGTCACCATGCCGTGGATGATGATCTGACTTGCAGCGACCAAGCCATCGGCGTTGATCGAGCCTGTGTTGGCGATCGTCTCGTTGCTAAACGCCAGCTTGCTGCCGTAGCTCGCCGTCAGTGAACCGGAATTGGTAATGGCACCGGCAAAATCGACCGCGCCGCCACCGGTCGCCTCGATCGTACCGATGTTGATGGTGGCGACCGTGTCGATGGAAATAACCTGACCGCTGACGTTGGCATTGATAACGCCATGCGCCTCGTTCTGCAGCGTCAATAAATCGGTACCCAAGCCAATGTGGCCATTTCCCAAAATCAGATTATTGATGTTGAAGAGCGTTTCGGCGTTGGTGCTATTGCCCTCGATGGTACCGCCGGCGAGCGCGACGACGCCTTGACCGTTGCCACCGAACGACAACGAACCTGCCGCGCTGCTTGATAGCGGATTGTCGATTTCCAGCGTGCCATCGACCAGAATGCCGCCGGCATTGCTGCTCGACAGCGGATTGGTGCCGTCGTTGTGGATGGCGCCGATCGTGAAATCCAGGATGCCGGTATTGGCGGCCTCCAGCAGACCGGAATTGGTAAGGAATGTACCGTTGCTTATAAAGAGCGTCCCCCCGATCGCCTCGATCGTGCCTGAGACGTTGTTCACGTTGAGCGGCTGCGTTCCATCCTTACCGGTGCCGATCTGGCCGGTCCCGTAGATGCTGTTGCCGTTATTCACCAGGGTGTCGTCCGAGAAGGTGCTTTTGATCGTCTCGCCGTTCAGCGCAATCGTTCCGGATCCGTTGAGCTCCAGGGTATAATTGGAGCCCGCCAGCGTTAAGCCGCCGCTTCCGATCGTCAGAGTGCCGGTGTTGTCGATTATACCGGTTCCGCTAGCGGCGCCGTTGAGGGTGACCCCGGCAAACGTGGCCGCGCCGGTGACGTCGATCGTACCATTGTTGGTGATGGTACCGCCGGTGATGGTCGCCCCGTTCAGCGTTGCCTGGTCGCCAGCATCAATCGTCAGCTGGCCGTTGTTCAAGTTCGCGCCGTCCTGAAGAATCAGCTTGCCGGCCAGACTGCCAAGGGTGCCGTCCACCTCGATGCTGGTACCGGTCACCGTGACATCGTCGAGCGTCAGCGAGACGCCTTGCGCAATCTTGACGCTGCCATTGTTCAGGCTGGCGTCGCTGATCGTGCTGTCGCCGGTGATGTGGATGCGCCGTTCGCAGGATGCCGGTGCCGCCGGCCGTGCCGTCGTTGATGGTGCCGCCGGTGATCTGAACGCCCGACAGCGTCAGCGTGGTGCCGTCGTCGACCTGGATGATGCTGGCGCTGGTATTGGTCAGCGTGTCGTTGAGCAGCGTGACCAGCCCCGCCACTTCCAGCGTGCCGTTGTTGGTGATCGTCCCCAACAGCCGTACTCGACGCACCCTGGATGCTGGCGCCGCCGCTCAGCTTGACGGTGTCGTCGAGTTCGATGCCGGAATGGTCGTTGATCGTCGTCCCCGATACCGTGACATTGTCCAGCGTCAGCACGGCGTCGACCGTCACGGTGCCGTTGTCGAGCGCCGCGTTGCCGTCGATCTTGCTGGCGCCGGTGACATGGATGGTGCCGTTGTCGGTGATGGTGCCGCCGCTGATCGTGGTGCCGGACAGCGTCAGCGTATCGTCGCTGTCGATCTGGATGATGCTGCCGCTCGCGCTGGTATTGGTCAGCAAGTCGTTGAGCAGCGTGACAAGCCCCGCCACTTCCAGCGTGCCGTTGTTGGTGATGCGTCCCGCAGAGCCACACTCGACGCGCCCTGGATGCTGGCGCCGCCCTTTAGCGTCACCGTGCCGTCGAATTCGACGCCGGCATTGTCGTTGATCGTCGTCCCCGACACCGTGACATTGTCCAGCGTCAGCCCGGCGTCGACCGTCACGGTGCCGTTGTCGAGCGCCGCTTTGCCGTCGATCTTGCTGGCGCCGGTGACATGGATGGTGCCGTTGTCGGTGATGGTGCCGCCGTGACGAGTCACGCCGCTCAGATTCAGCGTGCGACGTCGCATCCACCTTCAAGATGCCGGCGCTGGTATCGGTCAGCGTGGCGATGGTCAGCGTGGCGGTGCCGGTGATCTCGATCTGACCGGCATTCGCGATCGAGCTGCCGGACACCCCGGTGATGGTGTCGATCCCCGCCAGGGTCAGCAAGTCGCCGGCGTCGACCGAGATCACGCTGCCGCTGCCGGACTCGCTGAAACTGGTGCCCGTGACGGTGTCATTGTCGAGCGTCAACTTCGCGCCCTCAGCGTCACCGTGCCATTGATTCAGGTTGGCATCGCTGATCATGCTGTCGCCGGTGACGTCGATGGCGCCGATCAGCGCGGGAGTGCCGGTGCCGGCGGCCGTGCCGTCGTTGATGGTGCCGCCGGTGATATGAACACCCGACAGCGTCAGCGTGGTGCCGTCGTCGATCTGGATGACGCTGCCGCTGGCGGTGTCGGTGAAGCTGGTGCCGGTCACCGTGTCATTATCGAGCGTCAGCTTTGTGCCGCTCAGCGTCACGGTGCCATGGTTCAGGCTGGCGTCGCCGATCGTGCTGTCGCCGGTGATGTCGATGGCGCCGAACACCGCAGGAGTGCCGGTGCCGGCGGCCGTGCCATCATTGATGGTGCCGCCATCGATCGTCACGCCGGACAGCGTCAGCGTGGTGCCGTCGTCGATCTGGATGACGCTGCCACCGGCCATGTCGGTGAAGCTGGTGCCGGTCACCGTGTCGTTGTCGAGCGTCAGCTTGGCGTTGCTTCCGATCGTCACATGGCCGTCGTTGAGGTGCGCGTTGCCGATCGCGCTGGAGCCGGAGACATCGATGTTGCCGGAGTTATTGATGGTGCCGCCGTCGATGGCGCCGCCATTCAGTGTCAACGAACCGGCGCCATCGACATCAATGGTACCGCCGGTATTGGCGATATCGGCCTCAACCGTCAGCGTGCCGCCGGATATTTCGATCGTGCCGGTATTGGTAATCGTGCTCGTGTCCGCGAAATCGCCGCCCCCTTTGAGGGTCAGCGTGCCGGAATTCAGCAGCACGCTGGTATCCAGCACCTCCATCAGGCCGCCGACGCTGATGGTCCCCGAATTATGCAGGATCGAGTCGGCGCTCATGTTGAACGCGCCGCCGACGGCAAGCGAGCCCAAATTGATCAATTCCGGGGGCGAGGTCCCGAAATTGTTCATCGTGACGCTCTTGGCCACGGCATCGGTCTTGGCGTCGATCGTCACCGGAAAAGACGGCGTCAGGCCGATCAGTTGGTTGGTGATGATGATGACGTCATCGGTGGCAATCGGAACGGTTCCGGTTTCCCAGTTTAACCCGTCGCTCCACAGCCCGCCGGTCGGCTGGCCCGTCGTCGTCGTGGCGATCCAGACTACCGCCGGGGTATTGTTGCCGGTGATCGTGACCGTGATGTCCTGGGTCGCGGTCGCGCCCTGCGAATCCGTCACGGTCACCGCATAAGTGAGCGTGACGGTTTCGCCGTTGGGGATGAAATCGGCGAGGTACACCGGAAGATCCGCAAGCTTCCAGTTGATCGTCCCGAATCCCGTTCCGGTGCTGTCGGTCGCGATCGACACGCTTAGCGCCTTTTCGAATATCTGCTGCGGGGTCGGTGGCAGCCCGGTCGTCAACAACTGCACCGAAACCGTATGGGTGTCGGTGAGATCGGGATCGTCGAATGAGATCGTTCCCGAGGTCGGCACGTGGGCGGTCAAATCACCGCCCTTGGTGTCGATGCCGGCAACAAACGCGATCGTTTGCGGGATGTTGGAAGTGATGACCGGAACGTCGTTGGTGCCGGTAATCGTGATGGTGAACGTCGCGGTGCCGGTCTGCTGGTCGGATGCGTAGTTGTTGTTGACCGACGCCGTATAGGTCAGCGTCAGCGTCTCGCCGGCGCCGAGGAAATCGAACGCGCTGTCGGGAAAACTGTAGGTCCAGACCGCCGAGCCGTTGTTATTGTTGCCGGGAACCGTCTGTAGACTGATGCCTTCGACCGCCGCGATCGCCGCCTTTTCCTGCGGGCTCAGCGACGCAGTGATGTCATTGTGCTGGGGGGTGCTGTCCAGGTAGGTGAACGACTTGAACTCGACCGTCACCGTCGGACGATCGCCGCTATTGGGATCGGTAAAGGTGATCGGGGCGGACAGGGTATGGGGAGTGTGGCTGCCGGTATCGCCAGCAATTTCGCCGAAGGACTGGTTGAAGATGGTCACATGCGGCGCACCGGGAATGTGCGCCTCGCTAAACGTCAAGCCGCTCGGGGCGGAAGGCGACGGACCAAGGGAGTTCGTCGCGAGCAAAACGATCGGCGTCACGGTGACCCCGCCGGGCAGGTAGACCGGCTGCAACGATTGCGGAACAATCGAATCCGTAAAGTGATCGAACAGCGATTTGGTGTTGCTGTCGCCGAATTTCGTCGTGAACAAATCGGTGATGAGCTTTTGCTGATCCGACGTCAGCGGCGAGCCGGCCTCGAAGCTGACGATGCCCTGGCTGATTTTGGTCAGCGTTCCGGCGGTATTGACCGTTGCCAGCGGCGCCAGCGTGTTCTTGTCGAACAGGATGTAGGATCCCGTAGTGCCGTCCGGCTCGACCAAAACCTGGAAGTTAGCCGCGGGCGCGCCGTTCTGGCCCGGAACGTCGAAATCGATCTCGACCAGCACCGCGGTGCCGCGGATACCCATGGTCGCGACCGGAGTATCGACCTTCATGTCGCCGTGCTTTGCGGTCTCGCCGGCGACAAAGGAGATGGTGCCCGCAACCAGGCTGAGCAACGAGGAATTGTTCGACCCGTTGGGGTCGTAGATCATCTCGTTGACCACCATCCGCGCATTCGACGACAGGCCGAACACGGTGCCGTCGATGAAGGTGACGCCGAGTGTCGAATCCGCACCGGACTGCAGCACGTCGCCTTTGTCGATGTTGTCACCCTGGTTCAGGATGATCGAGACGCCGTTGCGGATCGCGGTCGCGGTGCCCGTCAGCTTGGTGACATGGCCGACGACGGCGGCGGCCGCGGCAGCGCCGTCGGCCTGGGCATATTCGACATGGCCCGCGAGCGCGTTGACGAGGTCGCCGGTGAGGTGGGCGCCATCGGGCGACGCCAGCGCGACGCGCTTCTCGCCCTTGAAATAATCGTGCAGGACCAGTTCGTGGTGGTCGTCGGACAGGACCAGGTCGACGCCGGATCGCTTGAACTCTCCGCCGAACAGCAATTGGGCGTCCGGGACGATAATGGCATCCGACGGAGCGTGCGCCGACGTGCCATCGACATGTGCATGCATAGCGGAGTGCGCAACCGGGCCATCAACAGGCAGCTTGGCGTCGAAATTACCAACGAAATTCAATGGGCCACCAAAAAAGGTTAATAATTGTATAATTTTTCTAGTCTACACTTTGCATATCATCAGGCAGTGCTTCGCGAAACCGGTTCCCCGCCTGTGCAAATGCCGAGTAAGTCGCTGGTCGCGCTGTCGAAGCGGACGAGCTTGCTCTCCTTGACGAAAAGATGAAGCATTTATAGCGCGAAAATCAGTACAGCTTCCGGCCAAGTCAAGTCCTTCGATGTAAGTTGATGTATAGAATCAACCACCAATACTTGCGTTATCTTCAGGGGACATTTCGTGGCACGACGGTGCACTAATTTCCGGCGTAAGACTGTGATCTAGATGACAAAAACAGCTATTCCCGCGAATTAGCCATACCCCGTGGAATTGCTGCAACAGTCACGGAAATACGTCATTCGGCCCGCACCAACATCCCACCCCCCGGGGAAACGCGAATTCCGTAAAATTTTCAGCAAACTAGTGACCCGGATTTTAGTCTGTTCCACGCTTCCCAGGTTCAAACCGCCGCCGTTAAGCCGAATCAAAGCCCCGCCCCTCATCCTCCAACCAGGAAAGATCCGGTCACGAGCAGGCTAAAGCCTCGCCGATGCCCGGACGGGGGTGTCAGATGTGGACTTTCAGTCGCTTGCAGGCAGGCTGCGGCCTTGTGCTCGCTTGCGGCCTGGCCTGGTTCGGGCCAGCCGCCGATCTCGAGGCTGCGACACTGCTGACGCCGGGCTCGGTGGCTCCGGCCAGGAATTCCAGCGAGCCCTTCGGGGCGCTCGCGGCCGTTCTGACCTATGGCGGTTTGCGGGACAAATGGCTCGGCGTCGAACGCAAACTGGACGATGAACGGGTGCAACTGGCGCTTTGCGACGGCGACCGCGAACGCTGCGCCTCTCCGGCCGCGATCCAGCTTCTCGCCATTGTCGACAATGCACGGGCGCGCGAAGGCCGCGCCCGCATCGGCGAGATCAACCGCGCGATCAACCTTGCGATCCGCCCGATGAGCGATCTGGCTCAGTATGGGCGCGCCGACGTATGGAGTTCGCCGCTCGTTACCTTCGCCCATGGCGCCGGAGACTGCGAAGACTACGCGATTGCCAAGTTCGTCGCCTTGGGCCTGGCCGGCATCTCGCCCGACGATCTGCGGATCGTGGTCGTGCACGATACCGTCAGCGGCGAGGATCATGCCGTCGCCGCGGCACGGCTCGATGGGCACTGGCTGACGCTCGACAATCGCCGGATGGCGATGGTCGAGGACGCCAATGCGCGCAATTACCGGCCGCTGTTCGTGATCGATCAACACGACGTCATGCGATATGTCGGCACGCCATGGCTGGCCAACCTGCCGGATCAGGGTCCGCTGCTGGCGCTCAATCTGACGGGCCAGCCTGCCTCAATCTCCTCTTCCAACTAAGATACGCCAGCCTGGAGCCATAGGCCCGGTGGTCCGCGCGTCGATCGAGCCACCCGTTCCCCTTGGCACAATTTCGTTTCTTCATCGCATCCAAGACGCTAGCATCGCTCGAACGAGAATTTTTACGCGATTTCGCGGGCGGGGGTAGCAAATGCGGGCGATCGTGCTGGCTGTCATGATCATCCAGCTTGGGCTGGGCTATCCTGGCCATGCCGAAGAGCCCGCGGCTTCCGATCCGCCGATCAGCGCAACGCTGCCGCTTTTTGAGAAAAATCACTGCGTCAGCATCAAGGATCCGGCCGATCAGCTGTTTTGCGGAGATCCGCAGCTCAACGATCTCGCCACCAAGCTGAACGGCGCTATCCGGGGCAGGCTGGACCGGCTTTCAGATCGCCGCCTTGCGATCGCGGAGAATGCGGAATGGATCACGAACCGCAACTCAAGCTGCGGCATTTTTCGCAATCAGAATATTCCGAGCCAGAACGTCAGCACCGTCAAGGAATGCCTGTTCAAGGAAACCGAAGAGAGGATCGCGATCCTGAGCGATCCGAACTTCGATTGCCTGGCGGCGAATACCGCGGCCGGATCGCTGATATGCAGCGACCCTTCACTGGCGATCGCGGAGGCCGATCTCAACGACCATGCGCTCGCGCTGATCGCCAAGCTGAAAGAGGACGAGGCGAGAAGCGCGTATGACGAATACGCCCGGTGGATCAGGAACCGGGACCGAAAATGCGGTCTGGTCGGCAAGGAGAACGTGCCGCTCGAGGACGTGTCGTCTTCCGAGGATTGCCTCGCCGACTTCATGAATGGAAAGACCGCCGAACTGATCGCAGCCAAGGGCGATCCCAAGCGGGTTTTCGGCCGCCATCCGCTGCCGGTGGCGCCCGATGCCGACGCCGTCGATCTATGCGTCGCGCAAATTCACGCCGCCAATGCCTGCGGGGATTTCCTGTCGGTGAACCGCGTCATCCAGATTGGCGGCGATATCCAGCCGCAGGGCGCCAGCGTGCTGGCCCAGGTCGAAATGGTTGTTCTCTCTCCGTTTGCGGTGTGCAGCCCGATCGCGTCGGGTTGCACCGGCACCTGCTGGGATTTGAAATCGGGACAGGCCAAGCCGTCGCAGCCCCGCAACCGGGACAGCTTTCCGGTGGCGCATCGATTGCGGATTGAAAAGTCGTTCGAATTTCAGAAAGCCGATAGCGGCGGCTGGCGATGCAGCTCCGCGGCGCTGCAGCCGATCGCGACGGGCATTTCGATCGGCCGAGGTCCATGAAGCCGTTTCGGTTCCGACCGGGACAATTCGCCGGCATTGACGGGATTTGCATCGGCCGTTCACCGCGCCGAAATCTCTTGGGTTCATGGTCCGCTTCGGAACCAGCCAAGTCTGAAACCGGCAAATCTGAACTGGATCGTCCCGACATCATGGACCCCGCCGAGCAACCATCCGCACTGCAGGTGCGAGGGTTAACAAAGCGTTTTGACCGCCTCGCTGTCGACGCGCTCGATCTCACCGTCCGTTCGGGCGAATTCTACGCGCTGCTCGGGCCCAACGGCGCCGGCAAGACCACGACGCTGCGCATGGTGGCCGGCCTGCTGCGGCCCGACGCCGGTTCGGTTTCGGTGCTCGGGATCGACGCGCTCGCCGACCCCATCGCCGCCAAGCAGATCACGGCATGGGTATCCGACGAGCCGATGATCTACGACAAGCTGACCCCGCTGGAATACCTCGCCTTCGTCGCCGGTCTCTGGGGTATCGATCCCAAACGATCGGAGCCGTCGGCGCGTGAGCTTCTGGTTTCGCTCGGGCTCGAATCGCATCTGCATGAACGCTGCGAGGGCTTTTCCAAGGGCATGCGCCAGAAGGTCGCGCTCGCCGGCGCGCTGGTGCACGATCCGCGGCTGATCATCCTGGACGAACCGCTGACCGGCCTCGATGCCTTGTCCGCGCGTCACGTCAAGGGCCTGCTGGGCGAGCGCGTGCGCGCCGGCTGCACCGTGATCATGACCACGCATATCCTGGAAGTGGCCGAGCGCATGGCCGACCGCATCGGCGTCATCGCGGCGGGCCGGCTCGTCGCCGAGGGCACGCTGGCCGAATTGCGCCAGCAGAATGGCCAGAACGACACCAGTCTGGAAGACATGTTCATCGCGCTGGTCGATGTCGAGGCCGCCGCCGCATGAGCTCCGCCGAAGCCCTGACCTGGTTTGCCCGGCACGAAATCCGGCTGGCATGGCGCGAATGGCTCGCGATGATGACCGGCGGCAGGCGCAAGCGTAAACGCGCCGTCATCGGCTTGATCATCTTCGCCGCCGTGCTGCACCTGCCGGCCTATGCCGTGATCGGCCGCTTTGCCGATTTGCGGATGCCGCTCGATAAATCATCCTTGATCGTCATGACCGCGACCATCTTCCTGGCGTGGGCATTGATGCTGTCGCAGGCGATCGAATCGGTGACGCGGGTTTTCTATGCGCGCGCCGATCTCGATCTGATCATGTCGTCCCCGGTCTCGCTGACCAACGTGTTCTCGGTTCGCATTGCCGCGATCGCGCTGTCGGTCACCGCCATGGCGCTGCTGCTCTCGACGCCCTTCGTCGACGTTCTGGTGATCGGCGGCGGAAGCCGATGGCTTTCGGCTTACGGCGTCGTCATCGCGATCGGCCTGTCCGCCGCCGCCGTTGCGATCGCGTTCACGCTGGTGCTGTTCCGGCTGATCGGCCCGAGCCGGACCCGGCTGGTCGCGCAAATCCTCGCGGCGATCATCGGCGCCGGCTTTGTCATCGCGCTGCAGATCGCCGCGATCATGTCCTATGGCACGCTGTCGCGCTTCGCGGTCCTGACCTCGGATGCCGCGGCGGCCTGGGCGCCCGACGCCGACAGCATCGTCTGGTGGCCGGCGCGCGCAACGCTTGGCGATAGCGAAGCTCTGCTGCTCCTGCTGGCCTTTGGCCTGATGCTGCTCGGCGTCGTGATGGCGATCTTCTCGCGCCGGTTTGCCGAGACCGCGATACGCGTCTCGGCGAATGCCACGCCGGCCCGGCAAGGCTCGCGCGCGACAATATTTCGCACCGGTTCGCGGCAACAAGCGCTGCGCTGGAAGGAGTTCGCGTTGCTGCGCCGCGATCCCTGGCTGGTGTCGCAGTCGCTGATGCAGCTGCTGTACCTGGTGCCGCCGGCGCTGATGCTATGGCGAAGCTTTGCCGACAGCTCGACGGCCATCGTGCTGATCACGCCGGTCGTCGTGATGGCGGCGGGCCAGCTCTCCGGCGGCCTTGCCTGGTTGACGATCTCGGGCGAAGACGCCGCCGACCTGGTGGCGACCGCGCCGCTATCGGCCTCGCGCGTGACCCGCGCCAAGATCGAGGTGGTGCTTGATCGCCATCGGCATGGTGTTCGCGCCGCTGATCGCGGCACTGGCATTCGCCTCGCCGCTGCAGGCTGCTGTGACCGCCGTGGGCGTGGCGATCGCGACGATCTGCGCCACCGCGATCCAGCTCTGGTTCCGGGTCCAGGCCCGGCGCAGCCAATTCCGCCGCCGCCAGACCTCGTCGCGGATTGCGACCTTCGCGGAAGCCTTTTCGTCGATCGGCTGGGCCGCGACCGCGGCGCTGGTGCTGGCCATCCCGGCCGCTGCCGTGATCACCGGCCTGATGACGGCTGCGATCGTCGCGGCCACCTGGAAGATCAGCCCGCGGCGGGGATGATCCGCACAGTTCCGCACGCTTGATTGTAAGGCTTTTTTACCTTACATATGAAGGATCCAAGGACTGGGGCCCACCATGACTACGCTTACAGTTACCGCCAAAGGCCAAGTCACGCTGCGCAAGGACCTGCTCGAACATCTGGGCGTGCACCCCGGCGAGAAAATTACCGTGGACAAGCTTCCGGATGGTCGGATCGAAGTGAAGGCGGCTCGACCAATGGGTAAAATTTCAGACGCTTTCGGTTTCTTGAAATCGAAGCGAAAAGGCCGAGTCCTGTCGATCGAAGACATGAATGACATCGTGGCTCGCGGATGGGCCGGGAGACGGTGAAAATCACCGCCGATACCAACGTGCTGGTACGGGCGCTGACGGAAGATCACGCCGAGCAAAGCAAGATCGCACAGTTGGCTCTGAGTAAGGCCGAAATTGTCGCGCTGGCGATACCTACGCTTTGTGAGTTGGTCTGGGTATTGCGAGGCTACAAGATCGGACCAAGTGACATTGCAGGAGCAATCCGACGTCTGCTTAACGGCGTCAATGTAGTGGTGAACAGACCGGCGGCGGAGGCCGGATTGGCGCTGCTGGAGGCCGGTGGCGATTTTGCGGATGGCGCGATTGCTTACGAAGGAAAATGGCTCGGCGCGGATACCTTCGTCTCTTTCGACAAAAAGGCCGTGAAGCTGATCGAAACACACGGCGGCCCGGCGCGTCTCCTGACATAGAACCGGACGACTTATCAATAGCTACCCCCTCGCCAGCTCCATCACCGCCGCCGCGAACGCTTCGGGCTCTTCCTGCGGCAGATTGTGGCCGGCATGCGGGATCACATGATGGCTGCGGCGGCCGGTGAATTTCGCCGCGGTCGCGCTGCCATCGGTCGCGGGGGCAACGCCGTCGGCGGCGCCGTCCAGCGTGATGGCAGGCACGGTGATCGCAGGCAGGGCCGCCAGCCGGCGTTGCAGCTCGGCATATTGCGGATCGCCCTCGGCGAGGCCGTAGCGATGGCGATAGCTGTGGATCACGACATCGACATAATCAGGATTGTCGTGCGCGACCGCCGTGCGCTCGAAGCACGCCTCGTCGAAATGCCAGTTCGGCGACCATTGCTGCCATAATATTTCTGCGATTTCGCGCCGGTTGGCGGCGAGCCCGGCGCGGCCGCGCTCGATCTGAAAATAATACTGGTACCAGTACGCCACCTCGTGTTGCGGCTTCGCCGGGACCATGGCTTTGGCGATGTTCTGGATCAGATAGCTGTTGACGCAGACGAGCCCGATGCAGCGCTCCGGCCACAACGCCGCGACCACGCAGGCGGCGCGGCCGCCCCAATCATAGCCCGCGACCACCGCGCGCTTGATCTCCAGCGCATCCATCAGCGCGATCAGGTCGGCGCCGACCGCGGCCTGCTCGCCCGAGCGCGGCGTCGCCGTGTCGCGAAAGCGCGTCGGCCCGTAGCCGCGCAGATAGGGAACGATGACGCGGCAGCCTTGCGCGGCGAGCTGCGGCGCGACGTCGACATAAGAGTGAATGTCATAGGGAAAGCCGTGCATCAGCATCACGACCGGACCGTCGGCCGGGCCCGCCTCGTAATAGGCGATGTTGAGCACGCCGGCATCGACGTGACGCAGCGGTTCCAGCCGGCGCGAAGACGGCGCACGCGCGCCCGATGATGTCCCCAACGTCAATTCCATGGCCGCGCCTCCTGACGATCTGTTGATCCCGGCAAAATAGCCCTCTCCGGCGTTCGGCGATACAGTGCATCGCCGGCATCAACGAAAGACGGATCCTTCATGCTGCGATCGCTTCTCGCCAGCCTTGCCTTGCTGGGTTACCGATCATGTCGGCAACCATCACGACGTTATCGATCTCGCCGGCTACAGCCCAGGAACCGCCGCGCAGCGAATGCCTGGCGATGGCGAATGCGGCGCCGCGCGCCACGCCGGTCGCTCTGCGGCAGGCGGCAGCGGCATCGGACGAAGTCACGATCACCTATGCCGGCCATTCGACCTATTTCATCGACACGCCCGGCGGCGTGCGGATCGCGACCGATTATAGCGGCGCCTATCAGATCGGCCGCCTGCCCGACGTCGTCACCATGAACCGCGCGCACGCCACGCATTACACGCTGTTTCCCGATCCGCGCATTCCCCATGTGCTGCATGGCTGGGGCGACGACGGACAGCCCGCGCATATCGACGAGCGCATCGGCGATGTCTATATCCGCAATGTGACGACCGACATCCGCCGCTATTGGGGCGAGGATTCCGGCGGCGAGATGATCAAGGACGGCAATTCGATCTTCATCTTCGAGGTCGCCGGCCTCTGCATCGGCCATCTCGGGCATCTCCACGTCCCGCTCGACGACAGCCATTTGGCGGCGATCGGCCGGCTCGACATCGTGATGGTGCCGATCGACGGCACCTACACCATGTCGCTCGACGGAATATCCGACATCACCAGGCGCTTGCGCGCCTCGGTGGTGCTGCCGATGCATCGCTTCGCCACGCCGCTCGAGGAATTCATGCGCCGGATCGGCCAGCAATTCGCGATCGACGTCCGCACCGAGCGTACGCTTGAAGATTTCGCGGGATTTGCTGCCGGGCACGCCAACGGTCATCATCCTTGAGGGGGTCTGAACGCCCCCCGCGGGAAACCATAATCCCGACAAAGCAAAAAGCAGGGCAAGAAAAGGGAGTGACGATCCATGGTCTCCGGCAATGCCGCCGCATCGAAGAGCGGGCTTTATGCCGATCCGCGCGAAGACTGGCTTGCGCAATACAGCGAAGAAATCATCGATCCCGAGCGTCCGATCGTCGATCCCCACCATCATCTCTGGGATCGCGGCGGCCTGCGCTACCTGATCGAGGAAATGTCCGACGACATCGCCTCCGGCCACAACATCGTCGCGACCGTCTATGTCGATTGCCGTTCGATGTATCGCGCAAGCGGCCCGGAAGCGTTCCGCCCGGTCGGCGAAGTTGAATTCGCCAACGGCGTCGCGGCGATGAGCGCCAGCGGCGGCTACGGCCCGGCGCTGATCTGCGCCGGCATCGTCAGCCACGTCAATCTGCTGCTCGGCGACGGCGCCAGGCAGGTTCTGGAGGCCGAGATCGCCGCCGGCCAGGGCCGCTTTCGCGGCATCCGGCATTCGTCGGCCTGGGATGCCGACCCCGACGTCGCCCACATGTATGCGACGCGGCCGAAGGGCCTGTTGCTCGATTCCACTTTCCGCAAGGGCTTTGCCTGCCTCGCGCCGCTCGGCCTGAGCTTCGATGCCTGGCTGTTTCATCCGCAGCATTCGGCGAATTCGTCGATCTGGCGCGCGCCTTTCCGGACACCCGGATCGTGCTCGATCATTGCGGCGGCCCGGTCGGGCTCGGCCGCTTTGCCGGCCGGCGCGAGGAGACTTTCGCGGTGTGGAAGGCCTCGATCCTGGAAATCGCCAAATGCCCCAATGTCGTCGTCAAGCTCGGCGGCCTGGCGATGCGGCTGCTCGGCTATGATTTTCACGAGCGCGCCGATGCCGCCATCCTCGGAAGAGGCCGCCGCGGCATGGCGTCCCTATATCGAGACCTGCATCGAGGCCTTCGGCCCCGCGCGCTGCATGTTCGAAAGCAATTTTCCGCCGGACAAAGGCCAGTGCAGCTATCAGGTGATCTTCAACGCCTTCAAACGCATCGCCGCGCAATACAGCGAGGCCGAGAAGACCGCGCTGTTCTCGAAGACGGCGACGGATTTTTACAGGCTGAAGCTGGACTGACCTTGCTCGTCATTGCGAGCCAACGGGTCGGGCGAACGCCCGCCCGATGACAGGCTCCGCGAAGCAATCCAGGGCAACAAGTAAAGACTGGATTGCTTCGTCGCTTCGCTCCTCGCAATGACGATTTGATGTCCCGGGATTTGGTCAGGAAGAGCCCATCAGGCTCGCAGGATGGCGTTCGCTGGCGGGCAGGAATATCTTCCTGAGTTTCAGGAATACCCGCAACGCAAAGCCGAGCCAGACCGGCGAGGTTTTGCGACAGAATGCGAGCTTGCGGACGCGATCCTCAATATGCCATCTGGCATGCGCGCCGTCCTTGAAGAAGATGACGTCGCCGGCTGCGTAGCGCTTCGACGGCATGGTATCGCTTTCGAGGACGATCGAGCCTTCGAGGATCAAGACCGTCTCGTCGAAATCATAATACCAGTTGAACTTGCCCTCGCTGCACTCCCACACCATGGTCGAGGCCAGCCCGTCCGCGCTTTGCGACAGCACGCACCATTGCGCATCCGGCTTGCCCTCGATGATCCAGGACGGCTCGATCGGCCGCGGCGTGAGGTTGACGGCGAGGTTGGTCGTTTCAATGAGGGCGCGGGACATCAAGAACCTCAAACGCGTAAATAAAAAGGCTTGCGATTTAACGGGGAGCAGCGGCGTAGGTTTGCGAGCAAAACTAGTGGTAATCCTTTAAGCGTTCCTTACGGCAGCAGTTGCAATCCGCGGCAATGACCGCCGGGCAAAGCCTCGCCAACGCCTGCCATCCACGGGCCCCGGCGCCGCGGCAGCACCTGTTGGAAAGGCGTCGACCCCTCATAACTCCATCAAATTCAGTGGCGTAGGCCCCGCCTTCCACGTAATATTCGCGCGGTGCATGGCGGGTCATCAGAACACGCCGGCCGAAGGGGGGCGTCGTTCAATGCTACATCCGTTCAGTCGTCTGTTTGAGTGGCCGGTCAAACCGTCAGCATGACGATCTGACGATCATCGTGGCCTGCTGATCGGCGACGCTCCGTTCGAATCCTCTCCTCCTCACCCGAAAAGCTCAAATGTCCTTGCAAAGCTCCGTCGCTGCGCGCAGCGCATCCGCCAACATCCGTCCAGACGTCCCTGCGAGAATCACCTGGGAGGAAAAGAAGGTCCTGACCGCGACGTTGGTCGGCACCACCATCGAGTGGTACGATTTCTTCGTCTACGCCCAGGCCGCCGGATTGGCGTTTGTGCCGTTGTTCTTCTCGCCGATGACCCAGAACAATCCGCTGCTGGCGCAGATCATCTCGTTCGCGACCATCGGGCTGTCGTTCCTGTTCCGGCCGCTCGGCGCAATCGTCAGCGGCCATATGGGCGACCGGTTCGGCCGCCGCGGGGTGCTGGTGATGACGCTGATCCTGATGGGCAGCGCAACGGCGCTGATCGGCCTGTTGCCGACCTACGCGCAGATCGGCGCATGGGCGCCCGCGCTGCTGATGTTGCTGCGCATCCTGCAGGGCTTTTCGGCCGGCGGCGAATGGGGCGGCGCGGCGCTGATGTCGGTGGAATATGCGCCGGTCAACCGGCGCAGCTTCTTCGGCTCGTTCCCCCAGATCGGTACGCCGCTCGGCATGATCCTGGCGACCGGTGTGCTGTGGGCGATGACGGCGGCGCTCGGCAAGCAAGCCATGGCGGAATGGGGCTGGCGGCTGCCATTCCTGTTTTCGATCGTGCTGATCGTGATCGGTGCGGCGATCCGCCGTTCGGTCGAGGAATCGCCGGTGTTCAAGGCGATGCAGCAGCGCCGCAAGGAATCCGCTGCGCCGTTGCGCGAGCTGTTCCGGCATCACAGCGGCAGGATCTTTCGCACCGCCCTGACCTTCATGGCCAACAACGCCGCCGGATACATTCTGATCGCGTTCATCATCAGCTATGGCCTCAACGTGCTGAAGATGCCGTCGGACCAATTGCTGCTGGTCTCCACGCTGGCGGCGATCGGCTGGTTTGCGTTCACGCTGTTGGGCGGCCTGATGGGCGACTGGATCGGACGGGTGCGCAGCTTCCAGATCGGCTACGCCATCATGGCGGTGTGGGCGGTGCCGATGTGGTTCCTGATCGATTCCAGGAACGTAACGCTGTTTTTCATTGGCGCGCTGGGCCTGACGATCGGGCTCGGCCTTTCCTATGGCCCGCAGGCAGCGCTCTACGCCGAGTTGTTCCCGGCCGAAATCCGCTATTCGGGCGTCTCCGTCAGTTATGCGCTCGGCGCCATTCTTGGCGGCGCCTTTGCGCCGGCGATCGCGCAGTGGATCATCGGAACCTACGGCGAGTCCTGGCGGGTCGGCGTCTACATCGCCGTGCTCGCGGTGATATCGCTGGTGGCCGTCTCCACCATCAAGGATCCGAAGGGGGTGGACCTCAACGCCCACGACGACGGCCCCAGCTAGATGCGAGGGTTTTCAACTGAACTTTGCGTCGGCTCGCTGCGACCAACGGGTATCGACAATAAACTGCCGGCGAAACGAAATGCCCCTCAGCCCAGATGCATTGGCCGCGAATGCGGAAGCCGTGGAGCGGCTGTGCTGGTCGTTCGACTTTCGGCTTGAAACCGATCTTGATCAAACGGGGTGGTTCACCGTGGACGGGGCGAAGGCCTTCCGGCCGATTGGGCGCGATGGCGCGGGCGGCGTATTTGCGCTGCTGCCGCCCTCGCAGCACATGCTCTATGTGTCGTCCGAGGGGCAGGCCGGCATCATCGCCGCCAACTTCGACGAATTCATCGAGTTGATCGTGGCCTGCCCCTACTGGCAGGACCTGCTGAAATATTCCGCCGGTGGCAGCCTCGCCGAGATGCGGCGCGCAGCGACCGCGCTACACAGCGCATTCGACGACGACGACGATATCAACGAGGCCCGCGACTACCTGATGTCCAAACTCGAACTGACCCGACCGCCCGATCCGGTCGGTGCCCTGCATCGCGCGGTATCGGCTTCCGGAATCACCGTACGCGCACCCGACGGCGAGCGCTGCGCGACATTGTTCAACGACTTTACGATCGATGACAACCCACTGCTTCGCGACATGGTGGGGTAGCCGCCGATAGACGGCGTTCCGGCAACACGTCAGGCCCACTCGCCCTTGCGGAACACCGGCACGCGCCGGCCGTCGGCGTGGATGCCGTCGATGTCGATCTTGTCCGAGCCGATCATCCAGTCGATATGGATCAGGCTCTTGTTGCCGCCCTGCGCCGCGATCTGCTCGGGCGACAGGTTGGTGCCATCGACAAAACATTTCGAATAGCACTGGCCGAGCGCGATGTGGCAGGCGGCGTTCTCGTCGAACAGCGTGTTGAAGAACAACAGCCCGCTTTTCGAGATCGGCGAGGAATGCGGCACCAGCGCCACTTCGCCGAGCCGGCGCGCGCCCTCGTCGGTGTCGAGCACCTTGTTCAGCACTTCCTCGCCGCGCGACGCCTTGGCCTCGACGATGCGCCCAGCCTCGAACCTCACCGCGATATTGTCGATCAGCGAGCCCTGATAGGACAGCGGCTTGGAGCTGACGACATGCCCGTCGACCCGCCGGGCATGCGGCGTGGTGAAGACCTCCTCGGTCGGGATGTTGGCGTTGCAGGTGATGCCGTTCTTGGCGGTCGAGGCGCCGCCTTCCCATTCGTGGCCGTCGGCCAGCCCGATCGTCAGATCGGTGCCGGGCCCGGAATAATGCAGCGCGCTGAAGCGCTGCGCCGTTCAGCCATTCGGTCCGCTGCGCGCAGCGCGGCGTTGTGCTTGTCCCAGGCGGCGACGGCATCATCCTTGTCGACGCGCGAGGCCGCGAAGATCGCGTCGGCAAGCTTGGCGACCGCGACATCCTCCTCGTCGTCCGGGAACACCTGCTTGGCCCATGACGGGCTCGGATAGGCGATGATGTTCCAGTTGATGTCGAAGTTGACGATCCGCTCCAGCGCCGGCTTGTAGGCGATGGAATTGGCCTTGCTGGCGCGCGCGACCTTGGCCGGATCCTGGCCCGAGAGCAGCATCGGATCGTCGCCGACGATGGCGAGCCGCGCGGTGTTGGCGGCAAAGGCCTTCGACATCCCCTCATAGAGCCAGCCCGCAGCGCGGTCGAAGCTCGTCGTCATGGCCGAATCGATAACGCGACAGCGTGATCGCTTCGTCGGAAAGAATCGGCGTCACGAGGCCGGCGCCGGCCTTGTAGGCATGTTCGGCGATCCTGCGCACCAGCGGCAGCGCCACCGTCGGCGCCGTCAGCAGCAGATCCTGTCCGGCCTGCAACTGCAGCCCGACCTTCACGGCCACTTCGGCCAGCCGGTCGAGCTTGACGGGATCGATCGGCGTTGAAAAATTGCGTTGATGCGCGGTCATGACAGGTCCTTGTGCGAGATCGGTAGCCCCCAAGCTACCTCAAGAGATAGGCGAACTGACGGCGCCGTTCAACGCTTCGCCGCCGCCAAAACCCGGTCGACCATTTCAGGCGCCAGACCGAGATAATTTTTCGGTGACGTCAGTCGCTCGATGGTGGCGCGGTCGATGCGTTCGGAAACCCGCTTGTCCGCCGACAACGCGTCCGCAAGAGTCGATGCCCTTCTCGTTGGCGAGCCGGCAGGCGTCATAGACCACGTCATGCGCCTGCTGCCGGCCGATGTCGGGGGCCAACCCCATCATGACGGCTTCGGCGACGATCAGCCCACGGCTGATATCGAGATTCTCGGCCATCTTCTTTTCGTCGACGATGAGACCACCCAGCGCGAATTTCGCCTGATGCAACGCGCCGGCGGTCAGCACAAAGCTTTCCGGAAGCGCCATCCACTCGGCATGCCACGGCCCGGTGGCGCGTTCGAAATCCTGCACCATCGCATCCAGCATCAGGCCGGCATGCTGGCGCACGCCCTTGCACGCCGCCAGCATCAATTCCGACGAAATCGGATTGCGCTTCTGCGGCATCGTCGAGGACGCGCCGCGTCCCTTGACAAAGGGCTCATAGAGTTCGGCGAATTCGGTCGAGGCCATGATCATGATGTCGAGCGCGATCTTGCCGAGCGAGCCGGTGACGAGGCCGAAGAAATTCACCACCTCGGCGAGACCGTCGCGCGCGACGTGCCAGGTGGAGACGGGAACGCCGAGCCCAAGCTCCTCGCACAGCGCTTGCTGAACCTCGAATCCCTTGTCGCCGAGCGAGGCCAGCGTGCCGGCGGCGCCCGCGAACTGGCCGACCAGCACGCGCGGCTTCAATTGCGCCAGCCGTTCGGCGTGACGATCGAACATCGCGAGCCAGATCGCGGTCTTGTAGCCGAAGGTCACCGGCAGCGCCTGCTGCAGATGGGTGCGGCCCGCCATCGGCGTGTCGCGATATTTTCTCGACAGATCGGCGAGGATGCCGCGCAGCGCCGCGATGTCGGCTTCGATGATGGCAAGCCCGTCGCGCACCTGCAGGATCACCGCGGTGTCCATGATGTCCTGCGTGGTCGCGCCCCAATGCACGTAGCGGCCGGCCTCGCCGCACTGCTTCGCCATCTGGTGCACCAACGGCAGGATCGGATAGCCGACGACATCGGTCTCACCGCGTAACAGCTCGAAATCGAATTTCGACACATCGGTCAGCCTGGCGATGTCGTCGGCGGCCCCTTGCGGGATCACGCCGCAGCGCGCCTCGGCCTTTGCCAGTGCGATCTCGACCTCGGCATAGCGCGAGATCAGGCTGAAATCCGAAAACACCTCGCGCATGCGCGGCGTGCCGAAGGCGTCACGAAACAGGATGGAGTCGAAAACGGTAGTCGAGGAAGGGAAGGCAGCCATGGCTTTTCCTTTGGTCTGACTCGTAGTAGCCAATAAAGTCAGACCAACCAAGGCTTCGTCATGGCCGAGAGCATTTCAGACGTCCCGCACGTCTAGAGCCCCGTTCCGATGGAATCGGAACGGGGCTCTAGGTTTTTGTTTTGACGCGTTTCTTCACGCGAACCGGTATCCACTTCGCTCGAAAACGCTCTAATGGGTCGCCACCAGATAATCGACGATCTTGCCGACATCCGCTTCGTCGATTGGTGCACCGTAGACCTTGATCATCTTGGTCACTTCGGCCTGCCAGAAATCCTTCTTGAATGCGGCGCCCTGCGGTTGGGTCTTGATGTAATCGGCCGAATGACACGCGGTGCAATTGGCGAGCACGGCATCCTGGTTCGGGCCTGGCCCGAACGCCGCGGTTTCCTCGGGCAGTTGATAGGAGATAGGTTTTGCTACCGAAATCATCGGCATGATGCCGATCGCGACGATCGAAGCGGCGAGGCAGAACGCGATTTTGATATGTGACATGCGCATTCTCCCTCAGGCCGCTGTGACGGATGTGGTCTCGATCACGTTGCGCATATAGCCCGGTGGATTCCACAGCGGCTTGTCCGGCTGGGTCTGCCCGGCCCGATTGGTGGCGCGAACCTTGATGTCATGCGGACCCGCCTTCAGGGACACCAACAAATGCCATTCGCGGAAGGAGTAATTGCCGAGATCCTTGCCGAGCTGGCCGGCAAGCCAGGTCGCGCCGCCATCGGTGGATACGCTGACGTCCTTGATTCCCTTGCCGCCATCGAAGGCGATGCCTTTGAGCAGCACAGGTCCAGTCTTGACCTTCGCGCCGCTGCTCAGATTGGTGATGAACGAGCGGACGTTGAACTTGTTGATCGGAATGGTTGCCTTCGGCGAGGCGCCCGGCTCGACGCAGGCGCAATCGGTATCCGGGATGCGGTAGGCGGACTTCATCCAGAAGCCGTCGAACACGCTGTCCAGCACGGTGATCTCGTTGAGGTGTTTCACCCAATAGGTGCCATAATAGCCGGGCACGATCAGCCGCAGCGGAAAGCCGTTGAGCAGCGGCAAATCGGCGCCGTTCATCGAATAGGCCAGCATGACTTCGCCATCGCGGGCATGATCGATATCGAGTGCCTTGGCGAAATCGGGGGTCTTGTCGAACACCGGACCATCCATGCCGCCGAACACGACCTGCCGGGCGCCGGCCTGCACGCCCGCCAGGTCGAGGACCGCCTTGAGCGGCACGCCCTTCCATCGCGCATTGCCCATCGCGCCATTGGCGAGTTGGCCGCCGCCGACGCGCGGCTCGGAGAATCCGCGGCTGTTGCCCGAGCACTGATTGACCGCCACCAGTCCGACCGCCGGCATCTTCTTGATGTCGGCAAGCGACAACTTGATCGGCTTGTCAACCTTGCCCTTGATCTCGACCGAGAAGACATCGGGATCGATGTCGTAGGGGATGCCGGCCAGATGATAGCGCACGAAGAACGCATCGTTCGGCGTGATGACGTTTTTGTCGAATACCGAAAACGGCGTTTCGAGCTGCGGCGGCCGGCTGGTGAGGCCGATCATCGGCCGCTTCTGCGGATATTTGACCAGCGGCCGCTCGCCATTCCCAAAAGGCAGCGTCACCGTATCGGCGGCCAGCGCCCGCAATGCCCCAAAAGCCGTACCGGAGCCGAGCGCGCCAAGCGCAGCACCGGATCGCGTGATCAACTGACGCCGATTCATCATTCGAACCTCCCGTAAAGAGCTCTTGTTCGTTCGCGAATACGCTTCCCAAGGGTGCTGCCTGCTCCGCATCTCGGATCGGCGGCGAGAATCGCGTTCGCGGTTCGGGAGTATGACGAGGCTATCCGGGATATGCAAAGCAGGCAAAGTCTGTCTTTTGGAGCCGGCCTCGCCGGGACGCCATACCGCCGCCGCAATGCCGATCCGGTGCTATCCCTACTTCATCCCGGTAATCGAAGAGCTGACGGCGCGGGGATCGCGGGTCGGCCAGCGTCCGCTCTCGACCTGGGAGAGAAAATCGCCGACCAGCCGGTTGTATTCCTCCGGCTCCTCAATGTTGATCGCGTGACCCGCGTTCGGCATCACCACCAACGCCGACGAGGGAATGCTTTGCTTCATCAGGATGCCCGGCATCAGGCACGGCCAGTCTTCATCGCCGGTGATTACCAGCGTCGGCACGGTGATGCGCTGCATTTCCTCGACCAGCGTATAGAGCGACGGCCGCTCCTTCTGGACCCCCTCCTGGGTGTTGGCCGACCCCACCGCGGAATGTTCGGCCAGCATCCTCTTGAACTCGGCGTGGCCGCGCGGGTCCTTGTTTTCATACTGAACGCGGGTCGGCCCGTAGGCGTAGCGTTCGGCGAAGGCCGGCATGCCCTCGGTCCGGATCGTGCCTGCGATCGCGTCAGCCTCGGCCCGGAAGATCTCGCGCTTGTCGAACTCGGCGCCATAGCCGCAGCCGCCGATGCACAGCGAGCGTGCCCGCTCCGGGTGCCGCAAGCCGAAATGCAGGGTCGCGAATCCGCCCATCGAGAGGCCGATGATATGCGCCTGACGTTCGCCGACATGATTGAGCACGGCGAGAATATCATCGGCGGCGTGGCCTTGCGAATACGACGAAACGTGCTCAGGCACTTCAGACGGCGGAAAGCCCCGCGCGTTGAAGGCGATGGTGCGGTAGCGCTTGCCCAAATAGCGCATCTGCTGCTCCCAGCTGCGCAGATCGCCGGCGAATTCGTGGACCAGGATCACGGGATGGCCCGATCCGGTTTCCTCGAAATAGAGGCGTATTCCGTCATCCGTTGTCGCGTGGGGCATGTTGGTCTCCTGGAATTCCTGGCCTCTTATTTCAGCTTGCAGCGGCGTCGCGATCGATAGCGAGGCGCGGTCGATATAGTTGATCGAGACCAGGAACAGCATCAGAAGAAAAAATCTTCCAACGCACACTGGTCGGCTTGGCGGTGTCGGTCGCTGCGAAGGCTGAGAGGGTATCGCTCATGGCTCTCTCGAATTGCCGGCGACACCTAGTCTGGGGCATTTGGAAAGAAGCAGAAATAAGTTTTCATATTTTGCATACAATAATACATAATATACTTAGATTACTATATTTTTAGCACATCTTCCGTATTGTCTGAGTTGAGATACCGCCGTTCGCGCGCGTTGCGCGCTCAGGCATTCCACTTTTCATTCGTCGAATTGAGTATCTTGACGAGGCTGGAATCTTCCTGCAGCCCGCCGTGTTTTTCCCGCCATTTCGGCCCCGGGCCGCGCATGTAATGCGCTTCCGGGAAATATTGCTTCGACGATCCGCCCCACAAAAACATCAGCAGCCGTTCCACCGCGTGGTGCATCGTCTTCCGGATCGGCTCACGTGCCTGCAACTCTGTCGTATGATGCATGTTCGACCTCCGCCGTTCCCTGACGATCCAGGACAGCCGGGACTGAAAATGCGGATTGCGGCATAGGAAATCGATATGGCTGGACGGCGGTTGTTATAAACGCCGGATAGGCGTCAACCGCTTGCCATGGCATGCGGTTGACCGGCGGTTTCGTTGATGGTGCGTAGTAAACTCACGCCGGCTGACATCCCCGCAGAAACAGCTTTACGCAGCTGCGGACCCGCGCCTCGATCTGCGGGCGCGACAGCATCGGGACGCCGCCGAAGATCGCAGCGCGCTGCGGCGCCGAGGAAAGCATGCCGATCAGCATGCCGGCCGCCTCATCGGCATCGTCGAGCACGATCAGCCCGCGCGCCTGCTGCGCGCGCAGCCAGTCGGCCAGCGCCATAGCCGTTCGCCGGATGCCGTTCTTGTAGAACGTGCCGGCCAGGTCGGAGAATTTTCCGGTCTCCTGCAGGATCATCCGCTGTAGTGCGATGACATCCTCATCCAGCATCAGGTCGGCGCAGCTCATCAGCGCCGCATGCAGCGCTTCGGCGATGTCGGTGTGATCGACGGCGCGCAGATTGAAGTCGGACAGAAAGCGATCGAGCCGGTCCGAAACCATGCCCTCGAACAACGCCGCCTTGTTGGGGATCAGGCGATACAACGTCTTGGTCGAGACGCCGGCAAGCCGCGCCACCGCCTCCATACTGGTCGCGGCATAGCCGTTGCCGGCGAATTCGTGCCGCGACGCCTCATAGATGATCTGGCGCGTCTCGGCGTCCGGCCGCAGTTGCGGCCGCCCGCGGCAACGCCGGTCTTCGACGCTATCCTCGGCGCGGTCCTGGGCCCGCTCCTTCTTCCGATGCTGGGTGTCGCTCGCAGCCATGCTTTTAAATGATGCCTGTCATTCTATTGACAGTCCCAGTATGGGCGTTATTTTGGAAAATATCAAGTTTCCTAATTGGCTTCCCGATTACGGACAGGAGCTCATCGTTATGACCCAGCATTCCACCACCTTCGAAATCGAACGCCCGGTGCCCGCTGGCGCGGCGGTCGGGGACCTGCTGCAAGGTCGGCCCGCTGCCCAGGTCCAGGCGAAAAAATTCAATCTTCGCAAAGCCTTGTTCACCGGCGTCGCGCTGGTCGCGCTGCTCGGCGCCACCTGGTATGGCTGGGATTACTGGACCGTCGGCCAGTACCAGGTGTCGACTGACGACGCCTATGTAAAGGCTGACAACACCACCATCGCCCCCAAGGTCTCGGGATACCTGCACCAGGTGCTGGTCGGCGACAATGAGGGGGTCCGAGCCGGGCAAACCCTGGCGCGGATCGATGACCGCGACTTCAAGGTCGCGCTCGACCAGGCCAAGGCCGATGTCGCCGCGGCCAAGGCGGCGATCTCCAGCAAGCAGGCGCAGCTTGAAGTGCAGCAGGCGGTGATCAACGCCGCGCAAGCGACCATCGACGTCGACGACGCCAATGTCACCTTCGCCGCACAGGACAACAAGCGCTATTCCGCTCTGGCCACCTCCGGTTACGGCAGCGTGCAGAACGCGCAACTGTCGCAATCCAAGATCGCCAGCGCCGAGGCCACCCGCGTGCGCGACATCGCCAATCTCACCTCCGCCACCAAGCAGGTCGACCTGCTGAAGGCCGAGATCGTTCAGGCCGAGGCGACGCAGGCTCGCGCGCAAGCCTTGCAGAGCCAGGCCGAGCTCAATCTCAGCTACACCACCATCACCGCCCCGATCGACGGCGTGGTCGGCAACCGTACGCTGCGCACCGGCCAGTACGTGCAGGCCGGCACGCAATTGATGTCGGTGGTGCCGGCGCGCGGCGCCTATGTGATCGCCAATTACAAGGAGACCCAGCTCACCGATGTCCACGAAGGCCAGGCCGTCGAGATCGCCGTCGACATGTTCCCGGGCCAGCTCGTGCGCGGCCATATCGACAGCATCGCGCCCGCCAGCGGCCAGGAATTCGCATTGCTGCCGCCGGACAACGCCACCGGCAACTTCACCAAGGTGGTGCAGCGCATCCCGGTCAAGATCGCTCTCGACGACGGCAGCAACGCGCCGATCGCGCTGCGGCCGGGCATGTCGGTGATTCCGACCATCGAAACGCGCGACCCGGCGCCGACCCGCCAGGCCAGCGGCGCATCTAACGCCGCCGGCGCATCGAAAATCTCGAACGATGTTTCCGCCAATACGTCCTTCAATGGAGCGTGCCATGTCCAATCGCACCCCGTCAGCCTCGATCGCAGCGCTTCCGACCTCTTCGACCGGATCTGAGGCGGTCGATCCCGATCGCGCCAGCGCCACCGTATGGATCGCGGTGCTCGCGGCCATGATCGGGTCGTTCATGGCGATCCTGAACATCCAGATCACCAACGCCTCACTGCTCAACATCGAGGGCGGCATCGGCACCGGCGTCGACAACGGATCGTGGATTTCGACCTCCTACCTGATCGGCGAGATCATCGTGATCCCGCTGACCGATTATCTCAGCCGCGTATTCTCGTTCCGACGCTATATGCTGGTGAGCGCGGCGCTGTTCGCGATGTTCTCGGTCGCCTGTTCCTTTACCCACGACCTGCCCTCGATGATCGCGATGCGCGGCTTTCAGGGGTTTGCCGGCGGCGTGCTGATCCCGATGGCGTTCACGCTGGTGCTGACCAAGCTGCCGAAGCCGCAGCAGCCGATCGGGCTGGCGATCTTCGCGCTGTCGGTGACCTTCGCGCCGGCGATCGGCCCGACCATCGGCGGCTACCTGACCGAAAACTATGGCTGGCGGACGATCTTCTACGTCAATGTGATCCCGACCATCGTAATGGTCACCGCGCTGTACTTCACGCTCGAGCGGACGCCGATGCAGCTCAAGCTTCTGAAGGAAGGCGATTGGGCCGGCATCGCGACCATGTCGATCGGATTGTCTGCGTTGCAGACCGTGCTCGAGGAAGGCAACAAGGACGACTGGTTCTCCTCGCCCTTCATCCAGCGCCTCGCCGTCATTGCGCTGATCAGCCTGTCGCTGTTCATCTGGATCGAACTCACCGTCGAAAAGCCGTTGATCCGGCTGCGGCTGCTGAAAGGACGCAATTTCGGCTTCGGCACCATCGCGACCACCATGCTGGGTTTTGCCTTGTTCGGATCGGTCTATATCCTCCCGGCGTATCTCGGCCAGGCGCAGGGCTACAATTCCGAACAGATCGGCGCGGTGCTGGCATGGACCGGACTGCCGCAACTGCTCCTGATTCCGCTGGTACCGAAACTGATGCAACGCTTCGATACGCGCTATATCGCGATCACGGGCTTGCTGATCTTCGCCTATAGCTGCTTCATGAACACCGAGATGTCGCCGGATTATGCCGGCGATCAGCTCTGGATTCCGAACATTGTCCGCGCCATCGGCCAGGCCATGGTGCTGACGCCGCTGACCTCGGTGACGACCGGCGGCATCGCGCCGCAGGACGCTGCCGCCGCCTCCGGCATCAGCAACATGCTGCGCAACCTCGGCGGCGCGATCGGCACCGCGGTGCTTGCCACCGTGATCACCAAGCGCGAGCAATTCCACTCCAACATCATCGGCCAGTCGGTCACGCCCGGCCGCGAGGAAGTACGCGACCGGATCGCACAGATCACCGATTATTTCCTCGCGCACGGCGTGTCCGATCCCGGAACAGCGCATCAGAAAGCCATCGTCGCGATCGGCAACCTGGTCAGGCATCAGGCGCTGGTGATGGGTTTTAGCGACACCTTCGCCGTGCTCGGCGTGGTACTGGTGCTCGCCGCCCTTGCGGTCACCCTGACCCGCAAGGTGAAGGGAGCCGGCGGCGCCGGCGCGCATTGAGCGCGTGCTCAATCTACGATGAATAATTTGGCGCCGGTCGCGGTCGACGACCGGTGCGCGGCGTCGCCGTGGTCAGACACCTGATAGCTCATGCCGGGCTTCAGCCTGAAGGTGCGGCCGTCGCGCAATTCGGTATCGAGTTCGCCCTCCAGTACATAGAGTACGTGTCCGCGGTCGCACCAATGATCCGCCAGATAGCCGGCCGAATATTCGACATGCCGTACCCTGAGATCGCCGATGTTGAAGGTGCGCCAGATCGCCTGCCCGGTGTCGCCCGGGTGAATAGTCGGCGCAACGGCTTCCCAATCGGTCACGGTGAAAGGCAGTGCGGGAATTTTCATGCGGTCGGTCCTCGATTGGTTTCGCAGATGATTCAAATCACGAAAAACCCGTGGCTGCCATCGCGCCGAAGCTGTTCGACAGAACCATATTCCCAATCGAGCCGCCGCCAAGCGGCACGAAATCATGGTCGCCGGCGGTCCGCCGATGGAATAGTTGGTAGCCATCGGGGTATCGAC
This sequence comes from uncultured Alphaproteobacteria bacterium, assembly GCA_963755895.1. Lineage (GTDB taxonomy): Bacteria > Pseudomonadota > Alphaproteobacteria > Rhizobiales > Xanthobacteraceae > Bradyrhizobium. The sequence goes on along the minus strand of CAVWMD010000006.1, from coordinate 46,113 downwards.
CTGACGGGGACAATGCCGCATCGCGGCGGCCGCCAAACACGGGAGAAATCGATGATTGGAGTTGCGCAAGGATTTGGACGCAAGGCGCTGATTTTGGGCGCGCTCTTTATGACGGTCGGCACGGCTTACGCCGAGACCACGCCGGTGCGGGTCCGCGGCACCGTGGTGAGCCTCGACGGCAGCAAGCTGGTCGTCCACCCCAAGACCGGCAATGACATTACCGTGACGCTGAACGACAATTACGGCGCGATCGCCGTGGTGAAGGCGTCGATGGCGGACATCAAGGAAGGCACCTTCATCGGCACCGCGACGGTAACGCAGCCCGATTCCAGCCTGAAATCGCTCGAGGTCGTGGTGTTTCCCGACAAAATGCGCGGCACCGGCGAAGGCCATTACCCCTGGGACCTCGGCTCGAAGAGCATGATGACCAACGCGACCGTCTCCAATGCGGTGAAGGGCGTCGACGGCCAAAGCATCACGGTGAGCTACAAGGGCGGCGAGAAGAAGATCGAAGTCCCTGCCGATGTGCCTGTCGTGACGCTGGTACCCGGGGCCGACAAGGCGGACATCAAGCCCGGCGTTATCGTGTTCGTGCCGACGCAAAAGCAGGAAGACGGCTCGCTGCAGGGCGGCGCGGTATTGTTCGGCAAGGACGGCCTGACCCCGCCGATGTAAGCGGCGCCTGGCGCTGATATCGTAGCCGGAACTCAAGAGATTCGGCTCAAGCCGCGGCGTGGGACGAAGCAGCAAGATCGCGCCACCAGGATTAGGGTGCGGTCTTGTCCGCCCGGACGACCGGCATTCACGCCACCAGCAAGCCATTTCAAATCACGAAGAAACCGTGGCTGGCGTCGCGCCGGAGTTGTTCGACGAGGCCATATTCCCAGTCGAGATAGGCCTGCATCGCGCCGGCGTCGATATCGGTGCCCTCATAGGGACGCCGGTAGCGATGCGCGGGATCGGGCTTTGGCCACACCAGCGGCGGCTTGATCTCGAGCGCGCGGTCGTAGCCGCCGTCGAGCACGTAGGTCTTCCCAGCCCATCTGCGCGAGCCATGACGCGGTCATGTCGGCGCGGACGCTCATGTTGTCCGTCAGCACGATGCGCGCGCCGCGCACCGGCGCGGCCATGTCGATCTCCTGCACCAATTGGCCGCCGGGATAATGGCGAAAGCCGGGGATATGACCGGCGGCATATTCTTCAGCCGTCGCGAACGTCGAAACGATAGAGCGTGCGATCGGTCTGCGCCTGCAGCGCCGGTCATCTCGGCCATCGTCGAGATGCCGGACGCCGGCGCGATAGGCGACGTCGCGGGCATTGGCTTCGGCGCCCTCGAAGGCGCCGATCTCGCCGCGCCGGTCGGCGCCATGTTCGAGGTTTTGCTTCGCGAGCGTCCAGCCGATCGTGCCGTTGCGCAGCGCCCGCACCTTGTTGGCGACGCCGGCATTGATCAGCGACTGGGTGCCGATGATCGAGCGGGTGCGGCCGGCGCAATTGACGATGATGGTGGTGTCGGGATCGGGCGCGGCGCGGCCGGCGCGCAGCACCAGTTCGGCGCCGGGCACGCTGATCGAGCCCGGGATGTTCATGGTGGCATATTCGTCGAACCGCCGGACGTCGAGGATCTGGATATTGGCCTTGCTCGCCATCAGCGCGGCGACTTCGTCCGCGGACAGTGACGGCGTGTGCCGGCGATGCTCGACCAGTTCACCGAACGCCTTGGCGTAGGAATTCACATCCTGAAACAGTTCATAGCCCGCCGCCCGCCAGGCCTGAAGCCCGCCATCGAGCTCGCGAACATGGCGATAGCCCAGCGCCGTGAGACGATCGGCCGCCTGCGCGACGAGACCTTCGCCGGCATCATAGAAGACGATCGGCACATCCTTGCGCGGCAGCCGCGTCTCGGCTTCCAGCGCGATGCGGTCGGCCGCCATATTGGCGGCGAACAGCGGATGGCCGGTGGCGAACATCGCCTCGTGCCGGACATCGAGCAACGCGATCTCGTCGCGCAACAGCAGTGCGCCGCGGATGTCGAAAGGAGTTACGGTAAGGAGGGGCATGATGGCCACGGGGTCAGAGAGTGGGAGCACTTGTCGCTGAAGCGCCGTGAAGAAAGGGCAACGCCGGACGCTGCGTATGCTATTATGGTAGCGCCGCGCATAAAAATAGCGGCAAAATAAAACTATGGAGGATTCCGATGACGGCTTCCGTGCAGGGGCATAACCTTCTCAACCGTGGCCTTGTCAAACATGGCCTTATCAAAATGGCGGCGCTCGCCGCCACTTTGTTTGTCGCAATGGCGCAACCGGGCCTGGCTGAGAACTTGAAATACAAACCGATCGTCGTGAAGACGCCCGACGGGCTGACCATCGCGGCCCAGGAATGGGGCAACCCCAACGGTCCCGAAATTCTTTTCATCCACGGCTACTCGCAGAGCTACTTGTCGTGGATGCGCCAGGTCGACAGCGACCTTGCCAAGGATTTTCACATCGTCACTTACGATCTGCGCGGTCACGGCAATTCCGACAAACCGCTGGATCCCGCCCGTTACCGGGATTCCAAGGCCTGGGGCGACGAGGTGCAGGCGGTGATGGACGCCGCCGGCCTGAAGCACCCTGTGCTGGTCGGCTGGTCCTATGCGGGCCGGGTGATTTCCGACTATGTCGCGACCCATGGCGCGGGCCAGCTGGCCGGCATCAATTTCGTCGATGCTCCGATCAAGGCCGATCCGGCTTTGATCGGCGACAACCTCAAGAACCAGCCCTTGATGGCATCGGAAGATCTCGCCACCAACATCTCGGCGACGCGAACATTCGTTCATGGCTGCTTTTCCAAACAACCTGATACCGATGATTTCGAGACCATGCTGGCGTTCAACATGATGGTGCCACCAAAGGTGCGAGCCGCCCTCGCTGGCCGTCCGCTCGACGCCAGCGAGTTGATGTCCAAGCTGAAAATCCCGGTACTGGTGACTCACGGCCGAGAGGACCGCAACGCCAAGGTCGGTGCCGGCGAATACACCGCCTCGGTCATTCCGGGCGCCAAGCTCTCGATCTATGACGGGGTCGGACATTCGCCGTTCTACGAAGATGCACCGCGCTTCAACGCCGAGTTGGCCGCATTCGTGCACGCCGCGACCCGGACGAATTGAGCTAAGCTGCCGGCGATAACGGTGATGACGATGCGCCACTGAAGCCTGTAGCCCGCATGAGCGCAGCGACATGCGGGGCATGAAGTCCCGGATGTCGCTTCGCTCATCCGGGCTACGACCACAACTCCGCATTCTCGCGACGGCATTCGCCCGAGTTTTGCAGATTCGTTTCGCCCCAAAAGAAAGAGGGCGCAGTGCGATCCCGAGAGGGACGCAGCGCGCCCCTCAAGAGAGGGCGCGGGGAAGACCGGGTGCGCGCTGCACCCGCGGTCTCGCGTGCAAAGGGTAGATAAAAAAACGCACACGAGCATACAGGTTCAGCGGAAGCAGTCCGGCCTTCCCTGCGCAATGGTTTTACGACTTATATCGTGCTCTCCCCGGCGAGACCTGGCTTGCTTGTCACCGTCATCCCCAGGAAGCGTGAGCTTCCCTAGAACTTGACACCAGCCACTGGGGCGTCAGGACCACACGACTTTGCCGTCCGCGTCAGCCGCGCTCGTCAGTCGCAGCTTTCGCGTCCATCGCTCCCCGCCCCAACGTCAGTGACGATGGCCAACGCCCCCTCTCTCGGGACGGGATGCGCAAGAAGTGAAGGTGATTTGCCTTTACGATCAAGCTCAATCGCTGCGACACATTGGCACGACGGGCAAATCAGGAAATCCGTGTCAAGGTTTATTTGACGCTCGAGGTCAACCGGCAGCGATCGCCTTCAGATAATCGCCGACAACCCCGACATCACCAGCTTTCGCCGTGCATGCGACGTAGCCGTCCGGCCGGACCAGCAAAATCGCCGAGGGATCGAGCGGCGGTCGAGTAGTTCTCTCGATCAGATCAGGGAATTTGTCGATCAGCGCGCTGACGTCACCGTTGCTGGCGGCGAACAACGCGAAGCGCGGCGCATTTCCGGAGCCGACCGGAATTTGTCCAGCAACCGGCGGCAAGCGCCGGCCCGGCGCGGGTCCGTCAACGCCATGCGCGCCCGGTCCGTTGAGCGGACTGTGATCGTAGCCGATCGATACCTCGGTCATGGTGTCGACCATGGCCTTGCGGACCGGAGCCAGCCCGAGCAGCAGGCGGCCGAACAGATTCCGGACCGCTTGCGCGGTGTGGTTCTTCATGGTGGCGACCATGGTCAATCTTCCGGCGGCCTTGAGCACCTCGGCGCCAACCGCGCTGCGTTCAACGCTGAAGCTGTCGAGCAACTTCTCCGAGGCTGTTCCGCGGCAAACCAGCGCCAGCTTCCACGCCAGATTGATCGCATCCTGCATGCCGGTATTCATGCCCTGTCCGCCGGCCGGACTATGGACATGCGCGGCATCGCCGGCCACGAACACGCGGCCGGATCGGTAATCCGCGACCTTGCGCTCGTTGATCCGGAATGCCGAAAGCCAGATCGGATCCGATCCCACTATTCCGCCCGGGCCGCGGCGATCGACGATCGCCTGGACTTCATCGAGGGTTGGATCGACCGGGGGGCCGGCTTTCGAAAGGCCGATATCGGCGATGACACGGAAGCGGGTCGCCGACATCGGAAAGATCACCAACACGCCATCCTCGTGCCAATACGTCACGATTTCCGTGGCGGGCAGCGGATAGCCGCTGAGATGCAGGTCGGCCAGGATCCAGTCGCTTTGCAAGGTGTCGCCGAGGAATGACAGGCCAAGGCCATGACGCACGGCGCTATGCGCGCCGTCGCAGCCGATCAGCCAATCCGCTTCGACGGCTTCTTCCTTGCCATCGGCGTGGCGCAGAACCCCGGTGACGCCGCGCCCGTTCTGTTCAAAACTCAACATCTCGACCTGGCGTTCGATGTTGACGCCCAGACGGCCCAGATGCGCCTCCAGCAGCCGCTCGGTGTCCGACTGCGGCAGCATCAGCGCATAAGGATATGCACTATCGACATCCGAAATCTTGATACGGGCAACGACCGTTTTGTCCGCAACGATATTGGCGGCATCGACCTTGTGTCCGGCGGCGACGAAACCCTCGGTACAACCGGCGCGCTCGAGTAGTTCCAGCGTACGGCTCCAGAGCACCAGCGCCTTGGACTTGTCGGTTCGCTGCGCCGCCTTGTCGACGATCCGCAATGAAACACCGTAGCGAGCAAGTTCCGCGGCCATCGTCAATCCAACCGGCCCGGCACCGATGATCAATACTTGAGGCTTCATGTTTTGCTCCTGAAATCATTTAACGCGCGCGCACAAAAAGCAGGCCGACGGTATCGGCCGGTTCGCGGAAGCGTCAACCGTGCTTGAGCCAGATCCGACCCGGCCAACTGCGCCAGCGCCAAGCGCTTGACGTTGATCACGCCGGCCTTGCGAACTTGAGCCAGATCAACCACAGCGGGATAAGTCTGGACATTGTTCCCTTTTTGTTCCATTCTGTCAGTCTCGACCGACCAGCACATTTCAGGAGTGTTTTTCAATGCACGATATTTCCGCCGAAACCGACTACCTGCAGCTTGTCCTCTACAATGACGACGATACACCGCTTGATTTCATCGTTACTCTTGTCGGCTTGGTGTTCAACCGGCGGCTGAGCGATGCGAGGGCGGTCACCGCGACGATCGAAGCGCAAGGCAAGGCGGTCTGCGGCACCTATCCACGTGCCGTTGCCGAGGCGCTGCTTGAAAGCGCGCGACAGCTCATCCGGGCGTCCGGGCATTCCGTGTTGATGACGGCGGAGGCCGGCCACTACGTCGCAATCAGGCTTTGCAGATTGTGCAGCGACTTTGCCGGTGAAAATGAAATTCACATTGCCGGCAAGAATATGCCGATCTGCGACGTCTGCATGCTGACGGTTGCGCAAAATATCGGCGACGTCCTCGAAGAAAAGCAGTTCAAATCTGCCAGCTACGCTCTGGAATGGCATTTCGCCGGCATTCCCCAGGACCAGTTGATCGCGACCTCACGTCAATTCCCCGGTCATATGCGCGCCGATGTGCAGACGGCGGTCGACAGACTGTTCTCGGCCTCACCTATCCGGTTCTTCGGTATTCACGAGCGTCATCGCTACGAGACACTGACGATCGCGCCTGTCGCTTTACGGCGACCGTGCAAACGGCATTGCACCGGCGCAATATCACGACGTCGATATCGGCGAGAGCGAACCGGTGAAATGCCTTCATAACGGTCTGTGGCTCTGCGCCGCGGACGACCTGCGCTATGCGGTTTTGCTGTCCGCCCATCGCGAACACGGCGAGGAAACCGGGATTCGCATCGAGATCGCGGTGCCCGGCGGCATGGCCGGCGCGGAATTCGTCAAACGCTGCTTCTCGGAGCTGGAAAATGCGGTCGGCGCCGCGCAGGCCTATCGTGGCAAGATCCTGTCGTTCGATGCCGATGCCAATTATCGCGGAAGATCGAGCGGATTGATGGTCCACAAATTACCGCCGGTGCACCGCGACAACGTGATCCTGCCGGAGGCCGCACTGAAGCTGCTCGACCGCAATGTCCTCCATTTCGTGGATGGCCGCGCGCAGTTGCGCCGGCTGGGGCAATCGACCCGCAAGGGCATATTGCTATACGGACCGCCGGGGACCGGCAAAACCCACACCATCCGCTATCTGGCCAGCAACCTGCCCGGCCACACCACGCTGATCATCACGGCGGCGCAGGTCGGGCTGCTCGGCCAGTATATGAGCCTGGCCCGCCTGTTGCAGCCCGCGATGGTCGTGATCGAGGATGTCGATCTGATTGCGCGCAATCGCGAGGCCATGGGACCTTGCGAGGAATTGATGCTCAACAAGCTGCTCAACGAGATGGACGGATTAAAGGAGGATGCCGATATCCTGTTCATCCTGACGACCAACCGGCCGGAACAACTCGAGGCCGCCTTGGCTAACCGCCCCGGCCGGATCGACCAGGCGATCGAGATTCCGCTGCCCGACGATTTCAACCGCAAGAAGCTGGTCGAACTCTACGGCAAGGGCTTGCCGCTCGGCGACATCGTCGTCGACGAAGCCGCGCGGCGCACCAAGGGGGTCAGCGCGGCCTTCATCAAGGAGCTGATGCGGCGTGTCGCGCAAGCCAGCATCGGCCGCGATGGCGGCACGACGGTGCAATCCGGCGATCTCGGCGAAGCGCTGGATGACATGCTGTTCGCCAGTGGCAAGCTCAACATCAAGCTGCTCGGCGGAACGCAAGAAGTGATCGGGGGCTGACGCGCGGCCATTGATGCGCTCTCTATATCGCAGGCCATCGGTTCGTCTCGTTTCTTTATGCCGTTTTATCTATCTAGCAGGTGCTGTCGCGCACGTCTGTTCGAGCGAGATGTTGTGATGTGTTGCATCCTGAGTGCGATCGCCCTTCGACCGCCGCGAGGGGCAGGTTCTGCGTGGAGAGACGGTCACGTTAGACCGTGATCGTTGCCCGGTATTTTTAGAACCCAACATCGAGAGGACCGGCGTCGCGACAGCAACCCCGCGCGCCGCGCGTTCAACCCCTCGGCCAGCGCGAGACGCCCGGGCGACGGTCAGCCGTCCAGCCCCGCGTCAGCCGCAGGCGATAACCGGACCTGAATGGTGATGTCATGACTTCCACACGTGTCACTGCAACGGGCGATCGGATCATCGAGCCGATGATCGCGCTCGCGGGCTGCTCCAAGCAGCATCGAATTGTCGTCGCCGGTTCCAGGGGTGTCGAGCTAATGCTGGAGCTGCATCGCCGCGGCTTTGCGCGCGCGGCGTCGACGGCGAATTGCGGCCATCCAGCCGGCCAATACGACGTCGTGTTGGTCGATTGGCGCCGCCGTACGTCCAAAACCCTCGAGACCGCGCTCGACTGGCTGGTGGAGCTGTTGAGCCCTGCCGGCATGCTGGTGGTCTGGGTTGACCCGCAAAAGCCTGCCGCCACCCAAAACCTTCGCCTCTCGCTGGAAGCGCGCGGCTTTGCTATTGAGGCCGGAACAGTCCATGAATGCGGCTGCGCCGTTTCGGCGCGGCGGCGCGACGTGCATCCGCTCCGCAAAGCCGCGTAGCACCACGCACGTATAGGAAAATGCTCATCTCATGGAAACCAGACCGCCCATTCCACGCGCGATCCTGGTCGGCGTCCAGACCCCCGATGTCGACGACGTCGCGCATGCCGCGAGCCTCGAGGAGTTGGGCCGTCTGGTGAAGACGCTTGGCTACGAGGTCGTCGGCACCGTCTCGCAGAAGCGCGACGGGATCGACGGCGGGACCGTGCTCGGCAAAGGCCGGCTGGAGGAACTGGCGGCGCTCACCGGCGGAACCGGAATTGTCGGATCGATGGCGCCGGTGCGTAAGTCGAAGGCGCGCGAACGCTTCGAGCATGCGGACGAGAGCAAACCGGACGAGAGTAAACTCGACGCAGCGCGAGCGGAATCCGATTCGGATGCGTCGCCGAAGCCCGAATTCGTCATCATCGATCACGATATCTCGCCAGGGCAGGCCCGCAACATCGAGCGCGCCACCGGCGCGCAGGTGCTGGATCGCACCGGCGTGATCGTGGAGATCTTCCACCGTCATGCGCACAGCCGCGAAGCCAGGCTGCAGGTCGAGCTTGCCCGCTTGAAGTACGTCGCGCCGCGGCTACGGGAATCCTCAGGCGGCGGCGGGCGGCGCCAGGGCCCCGGTTCGGGCGAGTCCGACCTGGAACTCGATCGCCGCAAAATTCGCGATCGTCTCGCCGAGTTGAAACTGCAACTCGAGGATATCCAGCGTGACAGCGATCAGCGCCGGGCCACGCGGGGCGATCAGCTCCGGGTTGCCCTGGTCGGCTACACCAACGCGGGCAAGTCGTCGCTGATGCGCGCCCTCACCGGCAGCGAGGTGCTGGTCGCCGACAAGCTGTTCGCGACGCTGGACACCACCGTGCGCGCGCTGCATCCGGAGGCCAGGCCGCGCGTGCTGGTCTCGGACACGGTAGGCTTCATCAAGAAGCTGCCGCACGACCTCGTTGCGTCGTTCCGCTCCACGCTCGCCGAGGCGCTCGAGGCCTCGCTGCTGCTGTTTGTGGTCGACGCTTCGGATCCGACCTACGAACAGCAGCTCGAGGTCAGCCGCAACGTGCTGCGCGAGATCGGCGCGGACACGGTTCCGTCGCGCCTGCTGCTCAACAAGATCGATCGCGTCAGCGAGACCGATCGCGCCGCGTTGCGCGAAAAGCATCCCGACGCGATCCTGCTCTCGGCGCAATCGTCCGAAGACGTCGCAGCGCTACGCCACACCATCATCGCGTTCTTCGAAGCCGCGATGGTGGAGGAACGCCTGGTGCTGCCCTATGCGAAGCAGGCCTTGCTCAGCGATATCTTCGAGAACACCCGCGTGCTCTCCGAAGACTACGACACCACCGGCCGGATCATGAACGTGCGCGGCCTGCCGGGCGCGATCGCGCGGCTGCGAACGACGCTGGCCGCTTCGTAAGTTCCGGCCGGGACAATTGGTCGAATCGACCGGCGACGGCAATGGGCCTGCCACAAGCCGGCATCGGCCCTGAGCCTTTTCGTCAGAATTGCTTTGCCAGTTCGGCGGCCTTCTTTTTGCCGCCATCAATCATGTCGACCGCGCGGCCATCCCACGTATGTTCGAGAGTAAGCGTCACGACTTCCCTGACGCCGATGAAGCGGAGCCAGAATTCGACATACACGCTCAGATGCTGGAACCCCGGCTGCGGAACCGTTTCAAATCCAGCCTCGTCGCTTTGCCCTCGAACGAATGCAACAAACGCCTTCTCGATGTCGAGCGAGGGGCCGTAGCGCTTACCGTCGAAGGTAAACAACATGTTGCGCTGACAACTCAGATCGATCAGTTGCTTCAGTTTGTAAGGGAAAGAGAAATTCCACATCGGCACTCCCATGACGATGCGATCCGCGCGCTGGAAGCGTGACGCGAGCTCGCCGATTTTCTCCCAAGCGGTGACCTCGGCCGGTGTCATCGGCTCGCCGGAAACACCTTTGTATTTCGCGTTTATCGTCTCCGCGTCGAACTCCGGAAGCCGTTCCTGCCACACATCCAATATGTCGACGGTAACCTTCTCTGCTCGCGTCATATATTCGCGAAGAAAAGCGTCGACGAGCGCGCGCGAAGCAGATCGCTCCTTCCGCGGTGAGGTCACTATGTTCAGGACATGCATGTTGTCATCCTTGTTTGATGGGCCGTCAGGTGGTCCACTGCCAGTCTGCCGGCAGCCAGCGGTAGCCGCTCCCCTCGCGCACCACATGCCCAAAGCCGGGGAAGGGGAAATGGTAACCGCCGACCAGCGTCTTGTCGGTGGCTGCGCGGTCGAGAAAGGCGATGCGCGCCTTTGCTGCCACCGGCACGTCCTGATCGAATCCGAACGGCCACTCCGGCTGCTGAAAGCTGACCGTGGAGTTGACCACCACATCGGCGGTAAGGAGCAATTCTTCGCTGCCGGAACTCAGATGCACCGACATGTGGCCTGGTGTGTGACCGGCAGTGTCGATGGTGGTCACGCCCGGCGCCACCTCAGCTCCGGCTTTGATCAAGCGCAGCCGGGGACTGGCCAATTTCAAATTCGCCCGGGTAACCTGCGGCTTCAGCGCAGGAGATACTTTGGCGGTCAGTTCAGGGGAGTTCCAGAATTTGACCTCGGTCTCGCTTGCGACGAATTCGGCCGAGGGGAATAGCAGCGACGCATTCTCACGATCGCTGATACCCCACAGATGATCCGAGTGACCGTGGGTGAGAAGGATCAGATCGATATCACCCGGTGCGTAGCCCGCGGCGGCGAGGTTCGCAGGCAAGGCGCCGGCGGTTTTCTGGAACTTGCCGTCGATGCCGCCGCCCGCATCGATCAACACCAGCTTGCCGCCGGTGTTGACGAGGATGGTGTTGAGTTGCAGCCCCACCGGGCTCGACGGCTGGAACGCGGATGTCAGCAGGCCTCTTGCGTCATCGGCCCGTTCGCCCCACAGCGTTTCGGCCGGGAACGCCAGCATGCCGTCGCTGATGACGGTGATCTCGATGGTGCCGAGCTTGAAGCGGTAGAAGCCACGCTGGGCCGGCTTGCCCGTTTCGGGCGTGTGTGCGCAGGCGGGCATGGCGTGAGTGAGGGCCGCCGCTCCGCCGGCGACGGCAGCAGAGCCGGCGCGCAGAAGCATCCGGCGGTCGAGCATGAACATATTTGTTCTCCATCGTTGGACCTCTCGTGATTCGAGGATACGCACCGGTATTGATGATAGAAGCGATATTTCATGATATGATTGATCGCTGAATTGGATTAATCGCGATGATGGAATTCGAGTTATTGCGTGCCTTTGTTGCGGTGGCCGATTGCGGCGGTTTCCACCGCGCCGCGGAGCGGCTCAACGTGACGCAGTCGACGATAAGCCAGCAGATCAAGCGGCTCGAGCTCGAGACCAAACGGACCTTGTTCCGACGGACAACGCGCAGTGTCGCACTGACCGACGATGGCGAGATGCTGCTCGGCGACGCGCGTCGCCTGTTGCAATTGGAGGAAGCCGCCCGTCATCGCCTGGCGGGGCCGCGGCTGTCTGGCATGGTGCGTTTCGGCGTAGTCGAGGAGGTCGCCAGCGGCTCGCTGCCCCCGGCACTCGGCCGCTTCGCCAAGCTCCATCCAGGCGTAAAGCTCGAGGTGCAAATCGGCGTCAGCGCGGAATTGATCGAACAACTCAACGCGGGGCGGCTTGACGTCGTGTTCGCAAAGCGCCCGCTCGGAACCTCGAAAGGGCGTCTGGTGTGGCGTGAGCCGCTGGTCTGGGCCGCGGCCGACACGTTCGATCTGGTGCCGGGTGCGGCGCTGCCACTGGCCCTGTATCGCGAGCGATCGGTTACTCGCGAGGCTGCACTCGCCGCGCTCAACGACAACGAACTGACTTGGGAGATCATCTATACCAGCCCCAGTTTGACAGGCGTGCGCGCGGCGGCGCTCGCGGGCCTGGCCGTCACCCCGCTTCCCGCCAGCGCGCTGACCGCGGGCTTGCGCATCCTTGGTGTGGACGAGGGGCTGCCGCGGCTTCCCGACCTCGAGTTCGCGATCTACGAGAAGGCGCGGCCCGACAAGGCCGCCGTGGCATTGGCTGCGGTTCTGCTGACGCTTGCACAGGGACCGTCACGCCCGGCAATCTGAGACGAACCGGTACTTCGGCCCGGAATTGGAAGCGGGTTACTTCGGCGAACCGGCGGACGGGTTGAACAATTTTTGTCCGTTCACTTCAAAGGCGCCGATTGCCTGCTGTCCCTCGGACGAAACCAGCCAATCCGCGAACACCTTTGCTGCGGCCAGCTTCGCGCCTGCATGCTTCTGGGGATCTAATTCGATCACGTCGTATCGATTGAGCAGGCGCGGGTCGCCCTCGATCGCGACGATCAACGATCCCCGATTTTTGAAGCTGAGCCACGTACCACGGTCGGATAAGGTATACGCGTCTATCGCGCTCGCGGCGTTGAGGGCTTGGCCCATGCCGCCGCCGATGTCGCGATACCATTTATCCCCAAGCGCATCCGGCGTCTGACCGGCCATTTTCCAAAGCCTTAGCTCCGCCGCGTTCGTGCCGCTCTTGTCGCCGCGCGAAACGAACGGCGCTTGCGCCGATGCGATCGCCTTCAGCGCCGCGACGCTATCGCTGCCGCCCTTGACATGAGCCGGGTCGGCGGGCGGGCCGACAATGATAAAATCATTCCATGCGATTTGCCGCCGCGTTGATCCGTGCCCCTCATCCATGAACTGTTGTTCGGCTTCCGGATCGTGAACCAGCAGGAGATCGGCATCGCCGCGCCGCGCCGTGTCCAAAGCCTTGCCCGTGCCTTGCGCGACGACGTTGACCGTGATGCCGGTTTGGGCCGTGAACTGCGGAAGAATATTCGCCAATAACCCGGATGCTTCGACCGAAGTCGTCGAGGCCAACACGATGGATTGATCGGCGGCGGAACCCGCATTTATAGTCGCCAGGGTCGCGACCAGCGCCAGAACGTTTCGAAACCTGATCATGCCTCGTCACTCCCTGCCGTTCGCGCCCATCCTGCCAGCGCGAAGACCGTCGCACTGATCGAAATGCTGATCCCGACCAACACCGCGCCCAGGGCCAAAGCCAACGACAGGTCCCCTTGGCTTGTTTGAAGTGCAATGGTCGTGGTCATTGTTCTGGTCAAGCCGCGAATGTTTCCGCCGACCAGGATAACCGCGCCGACTTCCGAGACGGTGCGACCAAAGCCCGCAAGGACGGCGGTCACAAGGTCGGCACGAATGATCATCAGAATTTGCGGGATAGCCTGTAACCGTGTTGCGCCATCGGTAATCAGTTCGTCACCGTAGCGCGCCCAAGCTTTCTCGCTGGCGCGGTGGACAAGCGCCATGATGATCGGGATTGCAAGGATGCTTTGCGCGATCACCATGGCGGACGGCGTAAACAGCAGGGTAAGGGAACCCAAAGGGCCGGAACGCGAGAGCGCGAGATAGAGAACGAGGCCGACGACGACCGGCGGCAAGCCGAAAAAGGCGTTGATCAAAACGACGATCGGTCGTCGCCCGCGAAATGCGACGACCGCAAGCGCGGTCCCGATGGGCAAGCTGATTGCCGTCGCGGCAGCCGTCGCCGCCAGACTGACGCTGATAGATAGTACGACGATCTGAATGAAATCGCCCAATCCAGTAGTCATTCTGAAAGAGCAAGGATTGCCAACGCGCGCTCCGGGCAGGCCCCCGTTATCCCATTATATTGCAGGATACCCCCTATCAGCACGCGCTTATTCGCCGATTGACAAACACTCGAAAGCAAGCAAGCCCCCGCCGATTTTGTCGCGCGCAAAACGTTGTCGTATCCGCTTCATTTCGGTGTCACGCGGTGAACCTATAACGCCGCAACCTGCAAAGGTCGCTTCTGTCTTTCAAACCAGAGGTGTTTTCATTTCTATTTCATCAGAACAAGAGAGCTCCATGCAACGGAACGTTAGCAGGGCCGCGTCTGCCCTTTGCCTGTCGATGGCGTTATTCGCCCAGGGCGAAAGCCCGGCGTTTGCCGGATCGCCGCAAGATGCGCTTACAACCTCCACCCCGATCAAGCACGTCGTGGTGATCTTCGGCGAGAACGAATCGTTCGACCATTATTTCGGCACCTATCCGGCCGCGACCAACCCGACCGGCGAACCGGCCTTCACCGCTGCTCCGAATACGCCCGCGGTCAACGGGTTTACGTCTGCGTTGCTGAACAGCAATCCGAACCTGAACTCCGCGAACGGCGCCGGCGCTACCAACCCGTTCCGTCTCGATCGCTCGCAGGCTCACACCTCGAGCCAGAATCACGCCTACGGCCCCGAGCAGGCCGCCTTCGACGCCGGCAAGAACGACCTGTTTCCCAAGAACACGGGTGCTGCCGGCACCGGCGGCACCGGCGTCTTCAACACCAAGGGCCTGGTGATGGGTTACTTTGACGGCAACACCGTCACCGCGCTGTGGAATTACGCCCAGCACTTCGCGATGAGCGACAATTCCTACAGCTCGCAGTTCGGCCCCTCCTCGCCCGGCGCGGTCAACCTGATCTCGGGACAGACCAACGGCGCGTTGGGTTTTGCGGCCAGCAACGGCACCAATCCCGGCACCACCACCAACAACCTCGTCGCCGATGGCGCGGGCGCTCTGACGATGTACGGCGACAGCGACCCGCACGGCGACCTCTGCTCCTCGACGACTGCCGCCACGACCGAGTTGACCGGCAAGAATATCGGCGACCTCTTGAACGCCAAGAACATCAGCTGGGGCTGGTTCCAGGGCGGCTTCAATCTCCAGACCGTCAATCCGAACGGCACCACGGGCTGCGCGCGCAGCTCGACCTCGGTGACCGTCGGCGCCAATGAGAACGACTATGTTCCGCATCATCAGCCGTTCCAGTATTATGCCTCGACGCGCAACCTCAGCCACACAAGGCCGCTCTCGATCGCCTCGATCGGCACCTCGGCCGACGGCGGCGCCAACCACCAGTATGACAGCAGCGACTTTGTCGCCGCGGTTCAGGCTGGCAACTTCCCGTCGGTCAGCTTCCTGAAGGCTCCGGCGATCCAGGACGCGCATCCCGGTAACTCCGACCCGCTCGATGAACAGACCTTCGTGGTCAACATCATCAATCTGCTGCA
Source organism: uncultured Alphaproteobacteria bacterium (assembly GCA_963755895.1). GTDB lineage: Bacteria > Pseudomonadota > Alphaproteobacteria > Rhizobiales > Xanthobacteraceae > Bradyrhizobium. Next base: position 30,892 of record CAVWMD010000006.1, on the reverse strand, counting down.
GCAGAGCCCGGAATGGAGCAGCACCGCGGTGATCCTCGCCTATGACGATTCGGATGGCTGGTACGACCATGCGAGCAACGTCATCAATCCGTCGGCCAGCGTGCAGGACGCCTTCAACGGCGCTGGGCTGTGCAACCCGCTGCCCGGCACCACCGGCGCATTGTCCGCGCCGCTGCCCGGCCTGAGCGGCCAGCCGGCCAACGGACGCTGCGGCTACGGCACGCGTCAGCCGCTGCTGGTGATTTCGCCGTTCGCGAAGCCGAACTTCGTCGATCACACGCTGACGGATCAGTCCTCGATCACCCGTTTCATCGAAGACAACTGGCTGAACAGCCAGCGCATCGGCCAGGGCTCGTACGATACGATCGCGAACCCGATCAACAACATGTTCAACTTCACCCAGGCGCCGAATCCGAAACTGGTGCTGAACGCGAGCACCGGCAACAAGTAACCGCCGAACTCTTCAAGACTTCGGGACCGGGACGGGTGGAGAAATCCATCCGTCCCGATTTCGTCATTTTATCCCCTCCTGATCCGACCGGGTTTTCCGATGAAGCGTGTTTTGCTGAAGCGTGTTTTGCAAGGTGAGCCAACCGCATTCCGTGGCTGGTCGATTCGGCTGGCGATGTTGTCCTGCGCGATGCTGGCGATGCCGTTGGCCATCGCGGAGACCGCCTCGCCTGCAAAAGGCCAATCGAGCCTCGCCAACGGCAACGGGGAACCCGTGGCCGAACTCTCGGCGGTCGCGCAGCTCGGGCGCAAGATGTTCTTTGACCCGTCGCTGTCCGGCTCCGGCCAATTGTCCTGTTCGTCGTGCCACAGTCCCGCGCATGCCTACGGTCCCCCGAACGATCTCGTGGTGCAGCTCGGCGGGCCGGACCTGAAACGGCCGGGCGTCCGCGCGGTGCCGTCATTGCGCTATCTGGAGCACGCGCCGAATTTTTCGATCGGCCCAAGCCCGGAGACGGCGGACAACGATCCGCCGCCCCCGGACGACACCGCCCAGCCGGCCGCGACACCGGCGGCCCAGACCAAGGTCGCATCGGTCGCCAAGGCCGACGCCAACAAAGTGGCACGCGCCGCCGCCGAGGCCAACGTACCGCGCGGCGGGCTCGACTGGGATGGCCGGGCCAACACCTTCCAGCTTCAGGTGCTGGGGCCGCTGCTCGATCCGAACGAAATGGACAATCACAGCACCGCCGACGTGCTGGAGAAGCTCGAACATGCCGCCTATGCCGACGACCTGAAGAAATTATTCGGCGCCAACATCTTTGCGCAACGCGAGCTGGCGCTGGACGAGGCGCTGTTCGCGCTGGCCCGGTTCCAGGCCGAAGATCCGAGCTTCCATCCCTATGACAGCAAATACGACGCCGTTCTCGCCGGCAAAGCCACGCTCGGCGAAGCCGAAGCGCGCGGCCTGAAATTGTTCGACGACCCGAAGAAGGGCAATTGCTCATCCTGCCATATCGACCGGGCGACCCGGGACGGCGTGTTCCGGCCGGTCTTCACCGACTTCCAGTTCGAGGCGCTCGGCGCGCCGCGCAACCGCGATATTCCGGCCAATAGCGATTCCGGCCATTATGATCTCGGGCTGTGCGGCCCGCAGCGCACCGACTACGCCACGTCCACCGCCTATTGCGGCCTGTTCAAGACGCCGACCTTGCGCAATACCGCGACCCGCAAGGTGTTCTTCCACAACGGCGCGTTTCATTCGCTCGAGCAAGTGATGCACTTCTATGTCGAGCGCGAAACCGACCCGGCAAAATGGTATCCGCAGCGCGCCGACGGTACGCTCGATCGCTACAATGATCTGCCAGCGGAATATCGCGGCAACATCGATGTCGTCGATGCCCCGTTCGACGGCAAGCCGGGCGATCCGCCGGCGCTGAATGAAGCCGAAATCGCCGACATCATCGCGTTCCTGAACACGCTGACCGACGGCTATCAACCCGAGCGGAGTTCGGCGAGCACGGCGCCGCATTGAAGCGTGGCTTCGGCGCGCCCTAGAGCCTTTCCCGTTCCGATGGAATTGGAACGGGGCTCTAGGTTTTTGTTTTGACGCGTTTTCTTCACGCGAACCGGTATCCACTTCGCTCGAAAACGCTCTAACGTCTGACTCAAGACTTCGTCATGCCCGGGCGTAGCCGTCCGAAGGACGGCGTCGCTTCCGCTCGCCTATGTCCCGGGTATCCACGTCGTTGCTGAACTTAAGCAAGAAAAGACGTGGGTGGCCGGGGCGAAGCCCGGCCATGACGAAAGTGATTCATGTCGCATGATTCGAGAGAGCCAGCATGCAGACGCTTGGACGGTGTTTTAACCCAGCGCCCGCTTCAGCTTCAGCACGGCGCTGTCCGGCGTCGTAACCACCGGACGTCCCGACGCCTCAGCGACCAGCGACGCCGCGGGCGCCATGCTGTATTGCGCGAGCGCGATCAGGTCGCAATCGCGCAGATCCTTTGCGGCCTCCGCCACCAGACGATCATGCTCGGCGCGGTCGCCGCGGTCGAGCGCGGCCAGGGCGCCTTCGGCCAGTTTCGGCACGATCTCGACCGAGCCGGGAAACTCCGGCGGCATCGACAGCAGCGTCGGCGCGAAGGTCGAGAGCAGGCCGATCCTGCGGCCTTGCCCGACAAGCTGGCCGACCGCCTGCTCGATCATCGCCTCATTGGGCTTGAGCACCGGCATCGGCGCCTGCTCGCGGGCGACGGCCTCGATGCAGGCGCCGAACGCCGAACAGGTGAACAGGATCGCATCGGCGCCGGCGCCTTTCGCGTAACGTCCCAGCCGCAAAAAGCGCTCTGTCATGGCATCGGTGATCTTGCCGTCGCGCGCCACATCGGCCGACAGGCTGTCGTCGAGCAGGTTCATCAGACGGGCTTCGGGCCAAAGGCTCGCGAACGCCGCCTCGATCGGCACGATCGAATGTTTCAAGGCGTGGACAAGGGCAATGCGCATCGGAGTTTGTCCTGCCGGGAGGCGGCGAAGGGCGTCCCGCGTTTCGGTGCCGGCCCTTCTAGTTGAATTTCAGCGGGCTGCAAACCGGCCCACCAGGCCAGCCGCTGGCGGAACAGGCTTGAGGCAAGACTGTTATCGCCGCCGCCAAACGGATAAGGTTTCAAAAAAAGGGAGAGAACAATGCAAGAAACCGCGGCGCGGCACGCTGCCGAAATGCTGCTCGCCGGGCACAAGGCGAACACGCAATTTGGTCCATTCGACCGGGCGCAGGGGCCCGCCACCATCGTGGATGCCTACGACATCCAGCAGCAATTTGTCCGGCTGCTCCGCGCCGAGCACGGTGATCCCATCGGCTACAAGGTCGGGCTGACCTCTGAGCCGATGCAGAAATTCTGCGGCATCGATCATCCAATCGCCGGCGTGGTTCTGGCCAAACGCGAGCACCGGTCGGGAGCGACCATCCGCCGTGCCGAATTCGGGCGGCTCGGCCTTGAATTCGAAATCGCCGTGCGCATCAAATCGGATGTGCCGGCGAATGCCACGCCGATGACGGCCGAGACGATCGCGCCCTATATTGGTGGCGTCTGCGCCGCGATCGAACTGGTCGACGATCGCGGCGCGGATTACACGGGCCTCGACGTGCTCGCGCTGCTGGCGGATAATTCCTGGAACGGCGGCGTCGTGCTTTCGGAGCTGGTCACGAGCTGGCCGAATCTGGAGAGCGTTCCCGGCAAGGCGACGCAAGACGGCGCCGCGATCGGCGAAGGCCATGGCCGCGATATCCTCGGCCATCCCTTCAATTCGGTGGCGTGGCTTGCCGCGCACCTCGCCGTCAGGGGCGAAAGCCTCGCGGCCGGGCAGATCGTGATGACGGGAAGCGTGATGAAGACCATCTTCCCCACCGCAGACGCGACTTACGGATTTTCGCTGGATCAAATCGGGGATGTCAGCGTCATCGTGCGGTGATTTCGGCTGGAGACTGCAATGCCTGCGAGGCGGCGATCTGCAACGGCATAGGTTGATTGGCGCGCCAAGTCGTCCGTCCTCAATATCTGCGGCCCGCACCGGCCGGCTGCAGGTGGAGGTATAGAGTTCGTTAACACGCTAGCCCTACTCCTTAGACGCATGGGCAAAATCCTGGAATGCTGCCGGAACATCGATGCGAGATGAAGCCGACCATGCTGCCTCGGCTCCGTCGGACGCGGTTCGCGTGCGCCTCTACGATCAGGCCTTAAATCACGCTGGCATCGGCGCCTGGGAATGTGAACTCGAGACCGAGCGCCTGACCTGGACTCCGGGCGTCCACGACATCTTCGGCTATCCAATCGGCAACCCGCTGCGGCGCGCGAATATCGTCGATCTCTATATCGACGAGTCGCGGCGCAACATGGAACTCGCGCGTGCCGAGGTGATCCGGAGTGGCCGCGCGGTGACGCTCGACACCGAGATCAGGACCTGGCGCGGTGAAAGGCGCTGGATGCGGCTCTCGATCAACACGGTGGGAAACAACGGGCGGCCGAGGCGGATCTTCGGCGCCAAACAGGACATCACGTCCGACCGGCAAGCCATGGAGAGCCTGCGGCGACAAGCCGAAACGGATCCACTCACCGGGCTCGCCAACCGCTCGGTTTTCCAGGCCCGTTATCGCGAGGTGGTCGGCGACAGCCTGAATCATGGATTCGCATCCGCACTGGCGCTGATCGACCTCGACCGTTTCAAGGACCTCAACGACACGCTCGGCCATGCGGCCGGAGATGCGTGCCTGTGCGAGGTCGCGCGGCGTCTGGGGCAAGCCTTCCACAGGGCCGGCCTGGTTGCCCGGCTCGGCGGCGACGAATTCGCCATCATCCTGCACGCGCCGACAGACCCGGCCCGGATCGCGCATGTACTGCGGCAGACCGTCGCGATGTTGAGCCGACCGCTGTTCTGGAATGGTCTTCGCCTCGAGGTGGGGGCCTCGATCGGCGTTGCTCTGGTCGGCCGCCCGCATCGCCGGCGGATCACCGAATTGTTCGCGGAAGCCGACATCGCGCTCTATGATGCGAAGGCCGCCGGCCGCAACACGGTCCATCTGATCGGCGACGAGGGATGCAGCCGGGCCGCCTAGAGCCTTTTCCGTTCCGATGGAATCGGAACGGGGCTCTAGTCTTTTGTTTTGGCGCGTTTTCTTCACGCGAACCGGCATCCACTTCGCTCGAAAACGCTATAGGCATGTCGCGGAGAACGCTGGCGAACCGTCGCGCGGCAGAGCCCGCCTTGAGCCGTTCGATACTTCAAACAAGCAGACTGTGGTGCGCCTCGAGCATCGCAAGCGAATAGTGCGTCCCCATTAATTCGGCTACCGTCTCCGTTCCGCCGGAGGCGGTGGCGCATTCCAGCAACGTGTTGCCGCCCACTGTCTCGGTCGTAACAAAGTGGCTGAGGTCGCCAATGCGACCGTCCCAGTGCGTGCCCGACAGGTCATTTTGCAAATCGAGCCGGTCGCCGTTATGCAGGTCGAAATTGTAGATCTTGTCGAACCCAGATCCAGTCGGCGCCAGCACGAATGTGTCCTTGCCCGCTCCACCGAAAATCGTATTGAACGTGTCCGCTGCGCCGGCGTCGACCCAATTGCCGATGCCAGACAGCGAAATGACGTCGTCGCCGCTTCCGGTCTTCACGGTATTAAACCCCTCGCCGGTCAAATTTACCGTGCAGCCTCCGTTGCCAAGTGCGATGGACGTGTGGTCGACATCCACGCCGACGACGTGATCGCGCCCATTGCCGGCGACGACCGTATTGTAAGACCCGCCGATCCGAACGTGGTCGTTGCCATCGCCGGCGACGATGGTGGAAATGCCCGCCAGGGCCGTGATCGAATCCGAACCGTTGCCGACGACAATTGTGTCGAACCCACCAACGAGATGCTCGGTCGAACGGGCACCGCCGTGCAACGCGGGTGTCGCGGTGCCGTTGCCGCTCAGGTTGCCGTTGTCAACTCCGACATTGTCGTTGCCATTGTCGTTACCCGAATCGTCTCCCGCGTTCAGATTGCCATTATAGTTGCCATTCAGAACGCCGACATTGCCATTGCCGTTGTTGTGGCCGTCCGACGTGGAGGCATTCCCGAGTCCGTTGAAATTGCCGTTGAACGCACCAATGTTGTCATTGCCGTTTTCAGTGCCGCCATTGGTATTGCCGTTGAACACGCCGATGTTGTTGTTTCCGTCGCTAGGATCGCTGTTGCCCCAACCGTTGAAGGCTCCGATATTTCCCGTGCCCGAATTGAACACGCCGATATCAAGCTGGTTTCCCAATCCCGAATGGAAGCCGCTGACGCCCAGCGGCGCGGCAAATGTCGCCGACAGATAATCCTGGTAGGTCACGTGCACTTCGCCGCCGTGAAAGACCGCCGATCCCGTGGCGCGTCCGGCATTCACGACATCATTTCCATCGCCGAGAACGATCGTATTGAACGCCCCCTGCAGGTCGACATGATCATCGCCATTTCCGAGCACGACAGTTGATAGCCCATTGCCTCCGTGAATCGAAACAGCGGCAACGGCGGCAGTGTCGCCAGCGATCACATTGCCTATCCCGTTCAGACTGAGAAATGCGCTCGCGTCACCGATATTGTCGACAATCCCGAAGACCGCTTCGGGATTGAACGTCACGACGAAATCAAAATAATGATGCTGCGTGTTGGTGAAGGTTGCGCCGCCTGCCGTTCGGAAATCAAAGCGCTCTGCAATCACGGTCACCTCCTGCGTTACGTGCGTTACGTGAAGCTTGGGCCTCCGTCCAATCCAGATCAATTTGCCGGACTGAAGGACAACGACTCAACGTTTTTCCGCCTGGACCAGGCACACAATGGGACTCTGCCGCCGACGCACGCTTGATGCCGGGGCGATAATAAATAATGATCGGAGACTATCCTGTAGCTGATCTAAAGGCCAACAAAATAGGTCAATGATGTCGAAGCGCCTTCGCCAGTCTCTCCGCGGATGGAATGGGGGGACACGGCGCGAAATAAGTTGTAGCTCCGCTCGTCGACACCAATAAATTGAAGTCATAAATTTGCGACGATTTACCGCAGCGAATTGCGCAACCTAGGTCCTGCAACTTTTCCGACGAGGCTGAGCGGAGAACACTTTTCCCGATGTATGTTTTTGTCGCATTCGATTCGATGTTGCTACGGCAGCACCGCTGACTGAAGTGTGCATTAGCCCTGTTAATCGCGGCATTTTCGTCTTGCTGCTTACGTCGTACCGCTTCAGCCACGTTGGCGCCGCGAGAGATTCTGTGGAACCGAGTTCGATTGCCGCAACCAGGATCGAAACGAATTTGTAAAATTGATTCAAAAAATAAAAACAACGAATGTGAAGATCAGCACACGCGATGGTCTGTCGATGGATTATGCTTGCGGCCGAAAATCGCGTTACGGTCGACATGCTTGAACCGAAAGACCGCGGCCCAGACAATAATATTGAATATTGGTTTCACGTTTTCAGAGCGGGAAAAGAAGGCAGACGATTTACGTGAGGGTGGCGCGCAGAAATCGCCCCTGCTGCTTTTCTGGTTGATTTTCACCGCGGCTCTCCTGGAAGGAGAGTCAAAATATTGGTCGGCGATAAAGCAAATCGCGTCGATATCAGTCAATTCAGGAGGGGCGTCATGCAAAAGTCAGATCCGCGTTTTGTACGCGCGACAAAGCATCCGCCCATGAGCGAACTCACCGGGACTCATGCTGTCCTTGGCTCAAGAGACCCATCGAAAGAATCAGCGAACGTCTCACTGCACCCGCAGGGCAAATCTGCACAGTCACCGGACCAGCGGCTCATGCTGATCAGCCGCCCGGGACTGGTCAGTGACTGCCTGCACAGCGCCCTCAACGAATGCGGCTACGAAACCGTTCTGCACTCCCTGACCGATCCGCTCCGGGTTCCCGTCGAGGGCGTCGATCTGATCGTCATTTCCATGAGCCTTAACGATCCGGACGGTCTCGCGGCCGTGCGCCAACGGGCGCATGAAGCACGAGACTGTCTGCCCGGCGTTCCCGCCATGGCGCTGATCGAGCATTCCGGCGACGAACTGCCGTACGAGATGGCGGATGTTGGCCTGGTTGCGATCGTTCAGGGATTTCTTTCCGTGAAGATTGCGCTAGCCGCCATCCATCTCGTCATGGTCGGCGGCTCCTTGATGACGACAAAAATCAGTCTTCAACCCGACCAACCGGCGTCCCCACGACATAATGACATCATTGACGCGACCGATGTTTCTGACGGCATGGATTTTTCTTCGATTGGAAACTTTACGAGGCGCGAGATTGCGCTTCTGACGCGCCTGCGCCAGGGCATGCAGAACAAGACCATCGCATACGAACTCGGCATCGCCGAAAGCACGGTCAAGGTTCATCTGCGCAACATCATGTCCAAGCTGCACGCCAGCAACAGGACACAGGTCGCGTACATGCTGGCAAGCGGGTCGTCCGCTGCGCCGCAAAAGGCGACGATTTACAAGCTCGAGCCCGTCGCCATTTCAGGAAAGGTCGCCGAACTGTTCCCGGCTGTCGACACCAAGACCAAGGCGCCCTCCTCGACGCGTCTGGAATCATAGAGTTGATCAGGTAGCCGTCGCGAAGACTACCCTGCCCCGTGCGATCAAGCACAGATCTCTCATTTTATTAAAATGTCACAGCGCGGGAGCCTGTCGGCCAATGAGGAAGGCCCGCGCCTTGCCTGACCGTCGGTCGTCAGTCATCGCTCCTCACCGCGGTCGCCCCTTCTCGACACATCAAGCGCATGTCGCGGACTCGTTATCCCTCATCGCTCAAGCGCGACGTGCGACGTGGATCAATCGTACTACGCGGTAGTTATCGCCGAATATCTGGCGACAAAAGTACCAGTCGCGATCCGATCCTACTTCGTTAGAAGTAGAAATTTCACCGCTTCGGTGTGGCCGTGAACAATAGTCGTATGTCTGCATGGTCAGCTTGTGGATCGTCGATTTCACCGGGAATATCGGCATATCACGTCGATGTCGGCGTGAGGCAACCCCCCAGAGGCAATCGTCACACGAAGGAGACGCGCAATGCTTAAGTCCAAAACCATCATCTTCGCAGCTCTCATTACCGCCCTCGTGAGCTCGCAGGCTTCCGCCTTTTCGGTCGGCAGCGGTAATGGCAACGGCAACGGAAACGTCGGTGCCGGCAACGGAAACGGCAACGGAAACGGCAATACCGGATTTTTCAACGGCAACGGAAACGGCAACTTCAACTTCGGGATCGGCAACGGCAACGCCAACGGCAACGGCAACGCCGGGGCGCTCAACGGCAACCTCAACGGCAACGGAAACGTTGGCATCCTGAACGGCAACGCCAACGGCAACCTGAACACGGGCGTCGCGAACGGCAACGCCAACGGTAACCTGAACTACGGGATCGGCAACGGCAACCTGAACGGCATCGGAAACTACGGCTTCCTCAATGGCAACGGCAACGGCAACGCCAACCATTGATCTGCGTGACGTTCGACGGATCGAATAAACGCGGATCGTATGTTTGATTAGGTTGATTATCGATGTTGCTCCCGATCAACCGCTCTCATTTCTCGCCGGGGATCGCGCGACGAGAGCAACATCGAAATTCGAGCGACGAGCTAACACGACACGGACTTGAGAACAGACCTAGAGCAGACCAGGACAAGACCGGATCAGGTCGCGGGTATCCAGCTTTCAGGAGTCGGACATGAAACAAACACGGATGACTTTCGCTATTCTCACCTGCGTGGAGCTGGGTATCGCCGCGGCCGCCCCGTTGAATCCCGAAATCCTTGCCGGCTTCGGTTCCGATGCACACGGACACAGCCAGGAGCACTGGGCGCTTTGCGTCGGATGCGGCAACGGAAACGGCAATGGCAACGTTGGAATCGGCAACGGAAACGGAAACGGCAACCTGAATACCGGCAGCGGCAACGGCAATGGCAACGGAAACGGCAACGGTGCGCCGCAGACCAACGGGAACCTCGGCTACATGAACGGCGGAACCGGAAACATTGGGGCCTTCAACGGGCTGGGAAATTCAAGCCCGACCAGCGGCAACAACAATGTCGGCGCGCTCAACGGTAACGGCAACGGCGGCACGTTCAGCGGCAACGGCAATATCGGTTCGCTCAACGGAAACCTCAACGGTATCGGCAATGTCGGCCTTGGCAACGGCAGCTTCAACGGCAACGGCAATATCGGCGCGCTCAACGGAAACCTCAACGGGAGTTTCAATTGGTGAGCATCGTCAGCAGGAGACCGGGATCCGATCATTTCAGCAGGCGTGCGCTTGCCGTTATTGGCGCCATGGCTGTCACCGTTCTGGTTATCGCGGCCGGCAACGGTAACGGCAACGGCAACGTCGGCAACGGCAATGGCAACGGCAATAGCGGCAGCCTCAACGGCAACGGCAATCGCGGCGACAACAACGGCAACAGAAACGCGACGGACCGCAACGGAAATAATCGCACCGGCAACAACAACGGTAACGACAACCAGAAGCGCATGAACCGCAAGTAGCCACGCAATCCGTCCTGTTGCATCTGCTGGCCACGATGATTGTGCCACCGTCAACGGCCCGCCGATAACGACGAAAGCCTGGAGTGCAACATGAAGATTTTAACCGTCAGTTCGCTCATCTTTTCCTCGATACTCGCCTGGCCGGCGACATCCTGGTGGCATGCGGAACCAACTGCGCGTCGCGTGTTGGCAAGCCTCGAGGGGACGACATCTGCTTCCTCGGACTACGTGACCGCTCCGGTGAAGGTAGAGGACGTGGTAAAGACCATTATGGCTACCGGATCGTTGATCCCTTCGCTTAACGTGGAGCTCGGCTCCGTGCTGTCCGGTCGGATTCTGAAACTGAAGGTCGATTTCAACGACAAGATCGTCAATGGACAGGTTCTGGCGGAACTCGATCCCAGGACATTTGAGCTGGCCGTCGCCACGAGCCAGGCCGCGCTGGACAGCGCCAGGGCGGAGGTGAAAGCCGCGAGCGTCCGCCTCGAGCGATCGATGGTCGATGCCAGGCAGGCAACGCTGGAACGTGCGGTGCTCGCCACCCGGGTCGACCGGGCCAAGGTCGCGTTTGACGTCGCCGACCGCGAGTTCAAGCGCAAGATCTGGCTGCAGGAACGCAACGCAGCGCCCGTCACCGAGGTGCAGGATTCGCAGTCGAGGCTCGATACCGCGGCCGCCGCCTTGCGTGAGAGCCAGGCTATCTTCGAAAATCAGGCGAATGCGATCGATGCCACCAATGTCGACGTCAAGCGGGCAAGGGTCGATCTTGTCAGTACCCAGGCGAACGTCGAGAAGGCGAATGCCCAGCTTCAGACCGCGCTTACCGAACTCGACAGAACCAGGATCAGATCACCGGTGGACGGTGTCATTGTCGGCCGCACCATCACCGAAGGGCAGACGCTGGCGACCGGTCTTGAGGCCAAGACCCTGTTCACGATCGCCGGCGATCTCAGCCATATGGAAATCCATGCGCGCGTCGATGAGAGCGACATCGCCAAAATCAAGGTCGGGCAAACCGCGGCATTCACCGTCGACTCCTTTCCCGGCAGGACATTCGACGCGACCGTAAAGCAAATCCGGCTGGCCCCGCAGGTGGTCCAGAACGTCGTTACCTATACGGTCGTGCTGACCACCGAAAATCCCGACTATGCCCTGTTGCCGGGAATGACGGTGCTGGCGAAGATCATGACCGAGCGCACTCCGGCATCCATGACCGTGCCGCTGGCCGCACTTAGATTCCGCCCGCACGGCGAGGCTTCGATGTCCGGCAAGATCGACCATCAAACGTCGCTCTGGGTGCTGCGGCCCGGCCACCAACCCAAGCGCATCGAGGTGATCAAAGGCGATGACGATGGCACCAACGTCGCCGTCAAATCGGACGAGATTCAGAAGGAAGATCGGATCGTCATCGGAGAAAACGCACAAGCCCCCGGCAAAGACCTCGTGCGATAGGCGATGGATATGAAGAAGATTGTCGAGGCGCGCGAGATCAGTAAATTATATGCGTTGGGCACGGCGACCGTCACCGCGCTCCATCCGTCGTCGTTTTCAATCTCCCGCGGAGAATTTCTCGCGATCCTTGGGCCTTCCGGATCGGGGAAATCGACCCTGATGAACATCATCGGGCTGTTGGATCGCCCCTCCGTCGGCCAGTTCTGGCTGAATGGCGCCAATTGCGCGGGGCTCAGTTGCGATCAGGCCGCGCAAATGCGCAACCGGTTTGTCGGCTTTGTTTTTCAGGCTTACCATCTCCTGCCGCGCCAAACTGTTTTCAGGAATGTCGAACTCCCGCTGCTCTATGCGGATGTTGCGTGCAAGGAACGCGAGGGCCGGGCCATGGCTGCGCTGGCCTCGGTCAAATTGTCCCACCGCATAGATCATTTGCCGTCACAGCTTTCCGGCGGCGAGCAGCAGCGCGCGGCGATTGCGCGAGCAATCGTCACCGATCCGCCGTTGATCCTGGCAGACGAGCCGACCGGTGCGCTGGATACCGTAACGGGTTCGGAGATCTTGCAATTATTAATGAAGCTCAATCGGGCGGGCCGCACCATCGTGATGGTGACGCATGACGTCAACATCGCGCGGCAGGCCCGCCGGATTATTTCCCTCCGCGATGGGAAGATCACATCGGACCAGGCTGTCACGCCGCAAAGCGCGGAGGACGTCATCCGGGGGACAAAGCACCATGAGGCCGCTTGATTATCTGACCGCCGCGGGCGGCGCCATGCGGGCCAACCCCTTTCGGACATTCCTGACCATGCTCGGCATTATTATTGGCGTCGGGTCGATGATCAGCATGGCCGCGATCGGCGCCGGTGCGCAAGCGCAGGTTCAGGAGCAGATTCGCTCCTTCGGCGCCAACGTCCTGATGATCAATCCAAACGCCCGCAGCCGGAACGGCGTCCGGGAGGTTGGCAATTTTCGTCGCCCGCTGACCGCGGGCGATGCACAATCCATCGCCGAACTCGGCTCGGTGCGGGCCGCCGCGCCGTCAGTCGCGGGTGCCGCCCAAGTGGTCCATGGCGGACTGAACTGGGCCACCACCGTCAATGGCACCACGCGAGCCCATTTTACGATCCGGGACTGGACGCTGGCCGCGGGACGCTTCTTCTCGCCGGAGGACGAACGGGACGCCGGGAAGGTGGCGATCATCGGCTCAACGGTGGCGCATAAGCTGTTTGGCGATGACCCGCCGGTGGGTCAGATTATTCGTATTCTCAATGCGCCCTTCCAGGTCATCGGTGTGATGAAAGAGAAGGGAACGGCGGGGGATGGGCAGAACCAGGACGATGTCGTGTTCGTTCCGTTGCTGACCGCGATGATGCGGTTGATCGGAAGCGCCAATACGGTCAATCGGAATGCTGTGGCTTACATCCTTGCAAGCGCAAAATCAGAAAGCTCGATGACCGCCGCCATCGAGGAGATCGAAGCGCTCTTGTATCAACGCCACAATATCACGGATGATGACGACAAGGACTTCATCGTCACGACCGCTGCCTCGATACTCGCCGCGCAGAAAGCATCGACCCGAACGGTCTCGTTCCTGCTGGGTGCGATTGCGGCGGTCTCTCTGTTGGTTGGCGGCATCAGCATCATGAATATCATGCTGGTGTCCGTGACTGAGCGAACCCGCGAAATCGGATTGCGATTGGCGATAGGGGCCCGTCCGGGCGATGTCCGAAAGCAGTTTATTCTGGAGGCGGCGATCATTTGCACGGCGGGTGGCGTGTTTGGCGTCATGCTTGGCGCTTTGCTCGCGTTCACCGTGGCGACCTTCGTAGGTTGGCGAATCCTGCTGGAGCCCCAGACCGCGGTATTTGCCGTGATGTTTGCCGGCTGTATCGGCGTTTTCTTTGGCTACTATCCCGCCAAACAGGCCGCGACGCTGCAACCCGTGATCGCCTTGCGCGGCGACTAGAGCCTTTCCCGTTCCGATGGAATTGGAACGGGGCTCTAGGTTTTTGTTTTGACGCGTTTTCTTCACGCGGACCGGTATCCACTTCGCTCGAAAACGCTCTAGACCAGCATGCGCGGGAAACACTCGCGTGGCCGTTCTGTCTCAAATTTGCCTGCCTGCCGCTTACCTTTAGTTGCCCACGGTGACACTCCAAACGTCAAGGTGCGGGTATGCTTGCGGTCGCGTTGTGCCACGAAGCTCAGCCCCTGCGTCCCGTCTTCGTCGACCGTAACGGCATCGTCGGTGCGCGCGGACTTTCTTCGCGCACAATCCAGTACGTCGATTGCATTACGTCGGGAGGGGCGATTTTCAAAGCCGTTGCTATCGAGACCGGAAAAAAGGTGTAAGCTAATCGATGTTGCAGCGGATTGGGAGGCATCTGTTGGCAAACCGTAGCGCGACGCTAAACCAGCCACCCTCACTGCCCGGCCTGCCGTTTACCGAGCAGCCCGCGTTGCAGCTTATCTACGATACTGCGCCAATCGGGCTCGCATTCCTGTCTCCCGACTGCCGCTATCTCCATATCAACCAGCGCCTTACTGAAATATGCGGCATTTCCATTGAGGGGCATCTGGGACGAACGGTGCGAGAATGCGTACCGGCGCTAGCCGAAGCTGTCGAAGCAATCGTCCGCTCCATCATGACGACCGGCGAACCGGTGACCGGGATCGAGGTCGCCGGGCAGCGAGCCGATCCGATCGGGGACCGCGCGTGGATCACCTACTGGCACCCGGTCCGGGGTCCGGGTGGCGAGATTGTAGGTGTCAATGTCGCAGCCGAGGAGATAACCGAACGTAAGCGCGCCGAAGCAGCACTTCGGGCGAGCGAGCGGCAATTTCACACGTTGGCCGATTCCATCCCGCAACTGGTTTGGATGGCGGAGCCCAACGGTACGATATTCTGGGTCAACAGCCATTGGTACGACTATACAGGCGTACCGACCGGAGACGGCAACGCCCACGACTGGCAGGCATTTCTCTCTCCTGCTTCGCTTCCGGATGCGCGCCGCCGCTGGGCGCAGTCCCTTCAAGCCGGAGCGGCATTGGAGATGGAGCTGTTCCTGCTCGGAAGGAACGGGCAATACCGTCCATTCCTGACTCGGGTGATACCGCTACGCGACGCAACGCGCGGCATCTACCGATGGATTGGAACTCACATCGACATCAGCGAGCAGAAGCGCCGCGAAGAGCACATCCGATTCATCATCGACGAGCTCTCACATCGCAGCAAGAACCTGCTTGCGGTCGTCATGGCGGTCGCCAACCAGACCGCGCAATACGCATGCGACGTGGGTCAGTATCAGATGCGCTTTGCGGAGCGCCTGCAGGCGCTCGCGCACTGTCATGATCTGCTGGTCAAAGATAGCTGGCACGGCGCTTCGCTTCACGATCTCGTGGCCGCACAGATGCGGCCCTTCGGCGAAACCAACACAGGCAGGATCGACGCAGCCGGCCCCCCGATCATCATGAAACCCGATGCCGTGCAACATCTGGGGTTGGCCTTGCACGAGTTGGCGACCAACGCATCAAAGCATGGCGCGCTGTCGGGCGCACAGGGCGAAGTGTTGATCCGCTGGCAGGTCGACGAGGCGGAAGACAGGGTTCGAATCCATTGGTGTGAAAAGGGCGGACCGCTCGTTGTGCCGCCGCAACGGCGCGGCTTCGGCCACGTCGTGATCGAGCAAATCGTACCTCGCGCGCTCAATGGCAGCGGGACACTGGATTTTGCTCCGGCGGGCGTGAACTGGACGTTCGAATTTCTCCAGCGCGTCCAGGAATGACCGACGCGTGAAACACTCCTTCCGCAGGGAGAATTGCTCCGATCCGCGTGGCGCAGCTTCTCATTTTGTCCGCAACCTCTGAATTCGCAGTTTATTCCAAATGGGACAAATTGGCGCGCCATTCAGAATAAAACTGCGAACTCATATGTAATTGAAATTGCTATATAATTTATTGCAATCAATTCTATTGGGAGCGCCATCTCATCTGCTGCGCCCCCACTTCGACGAATAGGCGGCGCAAAACGTGCCCCCCGGCTCTCTCACATCCGCCCAGCGTCCCTGAGGACCGCGATCGTCCGCAATGCGATATCGCGCATCAATCCGATCTCCGTCACATCCTGTCCGTCGACGAGCGCTTTTGCAACGATCGCGAGCTCGCGCCAGCATAGGTCGGCGTACGGTGGAGCCTCCCGCATCCATAGGGCCGTGCGCAAAACAATGTCAGCCCATCTGTCACGATGTCGCGCAATGACGCTCTGCAATAGATAGGTAGCTAGTTTGGCGCGATCACGGCCGCGGGCGCGCTCCACCGCTTGAGCGACCTGCGGGTCGTCCTCGAACCAGGATTGTGCGACGGACTCCAGCTCGGCAAGTTCGTTGCTCTTCCGCAGCACCGATGCGAGCGTGGCGGGCTCACACATCGCCTTGGGGACCTCGGCGAACAGCCCGGCGAGCGTTTCACCAAAGGCCATACGCGCGGGCTGCCAATCGGCACCGCCGATAGTTTCGGCGACTTGGAGCAGGCCGAACGGCGGCGCTTCCCGTTTCTCGATAGTGAGCGCCAGTTCGTGCGCCACGATGCGATCGAGATATGATCGGGATACGGCAAGTGTAGGGGTATCCATCCCGGCGGCGGCGAGACTCATCTCGATCTGGCGGCGCGATTCCGGCTCGCCGCTCCAGGCATCCGCAATCCCGCCTTTGGTCAGGACCGAAGATATCCGCCTTTTCCGTCCGGCCGGGGATATCAGCAGGAATCCCTGCGCTGTGGCACCATCGACGGCGGTCGCGACGATTGCCTCGATGCTGCCAGCGCCCCATGGCGCGCAATCGATCCCAGCCGCCCGCGCCTTGCGTATGACCGCGTCGACTTCGGCTCGCTCGTTCTCTGGTCGCCAATTGCGCATTGCGATCAGCCGCCGGACCTCTGTCGGCGTCAGCGAGGCGGCGACCTGCGCAAGCGCGCCGGCAACCGCCCGGCGCACAGTCGAATTTGGGTCGAGCAGGAACAGAACCGCGGCGCCACGCGCTTCGGGGATGCCAGCAAGCGCCAGGCCCACGGCCAAGGCGCTGCGGGTTTCCGCCGGCATGGCATGACCGCTTTCGATCAGCGACCCCACGGCCAGAAACGGATCGCCGTTGCAGGCTTCGAGGATGCCGGCGAGAGCCGCGTGGACGTCGGTCGGAAGCGGTCCGTCCTCGTCCGGGTCGACGGGCTGCCTTGCCGACGCCGCGGCAAGCTCAGGCGATGCCGGGATTTTCGATTGGTGTAGGGCTCCTCCCACAAAGGCAAGCATGCGGCCGTCGACGTTTCCGGCCTCGACCTGTGCGACGACATCGGCCTGAAAATCCGCGATCAGTTGGCTTGCGTCCGCGTAGCCGCGATCGGTGCGATAACGTAGATGCTCAAGCAGCCGCTGAAGCAGGAACAGATAACCGATCGCAAGCGGCTCATCCTTGCCGACCGGAGGCATGTGGCGAGCCGCGCCCGTGAAAGCGGCAAAGATTTCGCGTGGGGAGCTTTCGCAATACCGATCGAAGGCATCGTTGAACGGGGGCGGTCGACCTTTGGCGATCGCCTGCGCGATCCGTCTCGCATGCTCATCAGTCGGCGAGGATTTTGTCTGGGCTCGGCTCATCGAGGTGCCTCCGCGAATCATTTGCAATGATAGCCGGGAGTTGGTCTCGTTCCTTTGAGAGCCGGCGATATCCACTCACAAAATCCGCCCTTGTCGACGGACAGGCTGAAAGGAACTATCCGGCTTGGTCGCCTCTTTTTATTCCGCTCGCGCTCCTCTAGCTATTTGGTCGCTTAACTATCGCGTAGCTGCCGCAGGTACGTTCAACGTGACCACCTGACCGGAAAACAAATCGCGCGCACCCAATACCTTATAGCCTATTGCCTGATAACCAATACGGCGTTTCGCAGCCATGCGGGCCAGAACCGGCACTCTCATGTCGACATAATCATATATAATCACCTCGCGCTTGGCGTCGTTGAGCCGATGCAACCGGCCGGCATACTGGGCAAGCGTGCCTTTCCAAGCAATCGGCATAGTGAGAAAAAGGGTATCGAGGCGCGAATCATCGAAACCTTCGCCGAGGTAGCGTCCGGTCGCGACTATGACACGTTCCTCGGCTTGGGGAATTGCTGCGAGCCGCGCGGCGATGTCGCGGCGCTGCTTCTCGCTTTGCCCACCGCGCAATACGACCACATGCCTAGCGAAATGCTCAAGGCGCTTTGCGATAGTCTCCAAATGGGCGGTGCGCTCAGTTATCACGACGGGTGAACGGCCCTCCTCCAAAGCACACAAGACATCATCGAATATCAGATCGTTGCGCGCTTCATCATCAACCAACTCCTTGAGAACATCCTGAATGGAAGGAGCAGGAGTGCCCAATGTGGTTTGGAGTTGGAAGCTGGTATCCCTGATCCGCACCACGTGATCGAATGGGCGCTTGGCCGCCTCGGTTCGTGCATCCACGCGATGGCGAACGGGACCGCATTGCATAACGATGATCGGGTGATGTCCGTCTTTTCGCGTAACCGTTGCTGACAGACCGAGGATGTAGCGAGCCTTGCTGCGGCGCGCGACCAGTTCAAAGCTAACCGCCGACAAATGGTGGCATTCATCAACTACGAGATGCCCATAATTGCCGACGATATCATCGACCTCTCCCTTGCGAACCAGGCTCTGGATCAGGGCGACGTCAACCTGACCTTTCGGCTTGCGACGACCGCCGCCGATCATGCCGATCGCGTCACGCGGCATAGTCGAGAACGCTGTGAGCCTCTCGATCCATTGATCCATCAGCTGACGGCGGTGAACGAGGATCAATGTATTCCGTCCACGCTCGGCCATCATCCGGATGGCCAGGATCGTCTTGCCGAACGCCGTCGTTGCCGCGAGCACGCCGGTATCATGCGGCAACAGGGCTGTGATCGCGGTTTCCTGATCGGAGCGTAACGCGCCAGTGAAGGCAAGTGGGATCGCCGCACCAAAAAAGCGGCGATCTTCGATTGTTACCTTAATTCCAAGCGACGCAAGCAGATTTAGTACGGCGTCGAAGCACCCGCGAGGTAGCGCAACGTGATGGCTGGTCAACTCTGCGCAAGAGATAATCCGAGGCTTGTCATGGGTCGATCGGCGCATGGCTTGTGCGGCGTAAAATTCAGGATTCTGAAATGCAGCAAGGCGAAGGAGGCGCGCGATCAACGACGGTGGCAGCGCGTGACGCGGGAGGTAGATCTGGTCCGCCTGTACGACGGTGATCGCTCCTGGCAATGGCTCGCGGATTGCTGGCTGCGACTGTCGCCGCGACGGCGGAGCAAGCCACGGTTCTTCGTCTTCGTCGACGACAGGAATACGCACGCCGAGAATTTTTCCAGATGCACTTGCATCCTCGACCAGATGTTCCACCTTCGCTCGCGGCATAGGTCCAATCGCGGACAGGAAGGCCCACTGATCCGGATACGGCGAACAAGATTCGTCGATGAACTCGCTGTTGCCAGAACTTCGCGCAAGCCCCTGAAGAGGCAAGGCAATCAGGTTGCCGAAGCCACCTGCTGGCATTGAATCCTGACTCGGAAAAAACCGATCGTAGGATCCGAATCCGATATCGGGGACGCGTTCCATCGTGTCGGTAATTAGGAAGGCTCCGAGACGGCGCGCCAATGCCGCTGGAATCGGCTCATCGAAAAAAATCCAGGCGTGAGCACCGTTTCCGGATCGGGACCGCTCAATGGCAACAGGTATTCCATGACGCTCGCAAGAATCCCCAAAAGCGAAGACATCTCTTCGCCATTCCCCTTCGTCAAAATCCGCGGCCAGAAACGAACACGTATTATCCGCAAGCATCGGATAGACACCCATAACGAACGGGGTTCCGTTCGCGTTGGTCCCACGTAGATGGCGTTCGATCGACACCTCATCTACGGCCTGGAATGCTTGATTTGGACATGCCGAACATTTGACTTTTGGTTTTTCGCAAATCCCACGCTGCCATTCATTCGCACAGGCAGGTGCGTAGCCGCTCCGTCCCGTCGTGTGATTCTCCCAACGCATGGGGAAGACATCTGAGCGGCCGCGGAAAAGCCGGCGAAACAGAGCAATCTTCTTTTCGATTGTCGAATTCCGGTCGATGGGATCGCCGGGTTTTGCCGAAGGGACCGCTTTTATAGCCGCGGCCTCTTCACTCCGCACCGATCGCAGGGTGTTGATCTCGGCCAAGATCTCCGCGCGTTCGCGTTCCAGCGCCGTGAGCCGGGCCACGAGTTCGGTAGTTCTGGCGTCCATTTGCGTCATCGTGAAGATTGGTTTGCGCCAATACTATCCAATATCAGCTTGACGCAATTTTGCTTCGCCCGATAGCCGCGCAAAAAGGGGGCCGATCCAAGGCCCCGAGTTGGGGGGCCGATCCAAGGCCCCGAGTTCGGGGTTTTATTCTGAATGGTGGCAATTTGGCGCGCCAGTCAGAATAAAATTACGAAGTAATAGGAGCAGAAGGCGTGGCATCGGTATGATTATACGATTTACGGGAAGGGGCGAGTCAGATTCATTCTGGGCATGTCACCGCCCGATGATCTTGACTGCCTGCCACACGCCGAGCTGAAGGGCTTGGTGCTGAAGTTATTGGAAGAGATGGCGGAGCTTCGGCGAACGGTTGCGGCACAACGCGATGAGATTGCGCGGCTCAAGGGTGGGTCAGGCCGGCCGAACATCAAGCCAAGCGGCATGGAGAAGGCGACCGAACCGAAGCCAGCCGGAGGCTCGGGCGAGCAGCGCCGTGGGCGGGGCGAGACGAGATCGAAGCTTGTGATCGACGCGGAGGAGACCGTTAAGGTGGTGGTGGCGCCACAGGGCTCTCGCTTCAAAGGCTACACGAGCTATGTGGTGCAGGATCTGGTGATCCGCCCCTACGTGACGCATTTCCGCTGCGAGCGTTGGCAGAGCCCGGATGACAAGGTTATCACAGCCCCGCTGCCGTCCGGCGTTAGCGGGCATTTCGGGCCGGAGCTGCGCCGCTTCGTGCTGGCCCAGTATCACCAGGGCCAGGTGACGGTGCCGCGACTTCTAGCGCTGTTGCAGGCGCTTGGCATCGTCATCTCCAAACGCCAGCTCATGCGCCTGCTGATCGCCGATCAGGACTGCTTCCTCGACGAGGCCCGTGATGTACTGCGCGCCGGGCTGGCGCATGCGACCTGGATTACGGTCGATGACACCGGCGCTCGTCACAAGGCTGCGAACGGCTTCTGCACCCAGATCGGCAACGCGCATTTTACCTGGTTCGGCTCCACCGACTTGAAGAGCCGCAGCAACTTTCTCGAGTTGATGCGCGCCGGCCACAGCGACTACGTGATCAGCGACGAGGCGCTGGCCTACATGCGCCAGCGCGCACTCTCCGGGCCAGTCGTTGCCCGCTTGGCCGAACACCCCAACCGGTGCTTCCCCGATCAAGCCGCCTGGAACGTGCACCTCGACCAGCTCGGCATCTCGGCCCTGAAGGTCAACCCCGATCCAGTGACGACCGCCACCGAGGGCGCGTTGTGGGGCAGCATCAAGGCGCATGACTTTCTGCCCAATACCGTCATCGTCAGCGATGACGCCGGCCAGTTCAATGTCGGACAGCACGCCCTGTGCTGGGTCCATGCCGAGCGCCTGATCCACAAGCTTGACACCTTCACCGATGAGCAACGCGAAGCCCAGCGCAAAACTCGTGATCTGGTCTGGCGGTTCTATCGCGATCTCAAGGCCTATCGCCAGAACCCCAGCAAGCAGCGCAAGGCTGCCCTGCGCGCCCGCTTTGACCGCATCTTCACCCGAAACACTGGCTTCATCACTCTCGACCGGCTGCTCAAAAGGCTCCATGCCAACAAGAGCGAGCTGCTCATGGTGCTCGACCGGCCCGAGATCCCCTTGAACACCAACGGCTCGGAGAACGACATCCGCTGCCAGGTCACCAAGCGTAAGGTCAGCGCCGGCACACGAAGCGATGCCGGACGCGATTGCCGCGACGCCTTCCTCGGCCTCAGCAAGACCTGCGCCAAGCTCGGCATCGCCTTCTGGCACTATCTCGGCTCAAGGCTCACTGTCTCGAACTTGCCCAACGTCCCGCAACTTCCGGACCTCGTCCGCCACCGCTGCGCGTCCGGCTGACGCCACGGGTTTTGCTCCTATTACATTACGAACTCTTATGTGATTGAAATTGCTATATAATTGACGGAGCGTTGGGTGAAAGGCTGACCATCTACCCAACAATAAGCGCGGTTTCAGCCGTATGTAGGGAACCAAGGCCGCGCCCGATCCACGAACCGTGGATGGAACCCAATTTGGCTGCAGCGAACAGACAAATGCATTAACGTGTTCGCGCGAACCGGCAACTCCAGTGGAAGACCTTTGGGAAGAAGCCCGATGCGAGCCGTCAGCGATTCAGCCGAGCTCTTCAGGCACGTGAGTGCCGAGAAATCTGAATTTTACCGCTGCATCATGGACGTCTTTGCAGCAGCCAAACGGCAATACCGTCTGCAATTAAGACCTGACGAAGTACTAAGCGAAGCCCGGTGGTTAGATGCACCACCGCGAATTGAGGACGTCAACACCGCGCTCGCCCAGCTTGCCGCCTGGGGCAATCTTGAATCGCATCCTGACACGGCGCGGGTTTCCAGCCTCAGCGATTTCTACCGTGCACGCTTCTTGTACCGTCTCTCGCAGGGCGGGGAGGCTGTCGAAGCGGCGCTGGCGCTGTTCGTGCAAACACTGCAACGGCGCGCCGAACTGCAAACGGTGGCGCTTGAAGACATCGCGAACCGGTTGCAGGCGCTTCAAACGCTGGCTGACGAGACCGAAGCCGACGTCGCGAAGATCCACGAAACACTGCGGGATTTGGTACGCGTTTTCGAGGGCCTTGCTGAAAATGCGCAGGCTTTCATGGCCGGCGTCGCGCGCAGCATCGAGTTGCAGCAGGCCGAGGCGATTGCGGTGGCGAATTACAAGCGCCAGCTGATCGACTATTTGGAGCGGTTCATGGGCGATCTGGTGCGCCGCTCCGACACCATCGCCAGACATATCCTCGCCCTGGAACCGAGCATTGACGCATTGCTGCAGCAGGTCGCCGCGCGCGATGCACGCGATGCAGCCCCCGGCGATGCGGACGATCGGGCCGACGCGCGGACCCTTCACTTGAATGCCTGGCGCGAACGCTGGAGAGGTCTGCGCGGCTGGTTCTTCCGTACCGGCCACGAACCCTCGCAAGCCGAGCTGTTGCGGGCGAGGGCACGGTCGGCAATTCCGCAATTGCTAGGAGCGATCGCCGCGCTCAACGAGCGCCGCAGCGGGCGCAGCGACCGTTCCGCGGATTTCCGCATGCTCGCCGGCTGGTTCGCTGCCTGCGGCAACGACGGCGAGGCGCACCGGTTGGCGCGCGCAGCCTTCGCGCTCAACCCGGCACGGCATTTCTCGCTGAATCCTGACGCCGACGCCGATCTGCCGGCCTCGACACGCTGGGCCGACGCGCCACCGCTGACGATTTACCCGCGGCTACGCGAATACGGTGAGGCCGCGCCCCGCGGCGCGATGCCCCGGGTGCGTGATCGCGGTGAGGCCCGCGCACATCTGGCGCGCGAACTCGCCGAGGAGTTGCTGCAGGTCGAGGCAGCGCGCAAGCACCTCGCCACCGGTCAGCCCACACGCCTTTCAGATCTCGACGAGCTGGACATCCATGCCTTCGGTCTGTTCCTGGGATTGCTCGGTGAGGTGCTGACCGAACAGGCCGGTCCGAACACCAGCGCGGAACGGCGAACCGGCGATGGATTATTGCATATCAACCTCACGCCCCTCGCAGTCGATAGCCGCGCTGTGATCAATACGCCGCGGGGCGTATTTGCCGGGCGCGACCATTTGATCACTATCACGCCGACATGAGACAGCCGATGGCCGCCAGCGTTGGTAGGGACAGCCGTAGCATCGGCCAGCAACAGCGTCGGTTCCAGAACGAGGAATTTCGCAGCGCCCTGCGCGCCCTGCTGATGACGCCGCTGATGAGTCCGGACCACGACGATTTTCCAGCGATCCGCCGTCAGGCCGACGCACTGCGCGACTGGTTTGGGCGCGAAACCGGCTGGGCGCTGCACGTCGAACAAGAGGGTGCTCGACTTTATAAGCAGCCGGCGGATCTCGCCAGCACGATGCGCGGCTTGCCGTTTTATGATCGCCGCCGTTACGTGCTGCTGTGCCTGGCTTGCGCGGTGCTCGAACGCGCCGACCCGCAGATTACATTGCGACTGCTGGGTGAGCGGCTGCTGCAATTCGCCGCCGAGCCAACGCTGGCGGCTTCCGGCTTCAGCTTCACGCTCGGCGCTCCCCACGAGCGGCGTGAACTGGTGGCGGTGTGCCGCACCTTGCTCGACTTGGGCGTGCTGCAGCGTGTCGCCGGCGACGAAGACGCCTTCGTGCATGCCGGGGGCGATCAGGCCGATGCGCTCTACGACGTGCAGCGCCGCGCGCTCGCCGGCATGCTGGCCGCCGTGCGCGGGCCGTCGACTTTCCGGCCGGAGGATGCGCCGGTCACGCTCGACCAGCGACTGCATGCCCTGGCCGACGAGCATGTAGCTGACAGCGATGAGGGCCGACGCACCGTGCTGCGCCGCCAACTGGCACGCCGGCTGCTCGACGATCCGGTAGTCTATACCGACACACTGGACGCGGAGTCCCGGGCCTATTTTGTCAACCAGCGTGGCGCCATGGCGGCCCGCCTGTGTGACGCAACCGGGCTGGTCGCGGAGCAACGCGCCGAAGGTCTGGCGCTGGTCGATGAGGCTGGCTCGCTGACAGATGTGGCGATGCCCGCCGAAGGCACCGACGCCCATGTCACGCTGCTGGTCGCGGAGTTCCTGGCCACCGTTTACAGGCAGCGGCAGGCGGATGCCGCCGGCGCGACCCAACCATTCTCTGGTATGATCAGGGAACAAGACGTCGTCGATTACCTGCGCGAGAGCAAGCCCCGCTATGGCAAATACTGGCGCAAATCTGCGCGTGAACCCGGCGCCGAACGCGAGCTTGCGGAGATCGCCCTTGATCGACTGGAAAAGCTTCAACTGATTGTGCGAGATGCCGAGACGGTCTACCTGCGCCCGGCGCTCGCCCGTTTCGCGCTCGGCGAGGCGGAAGTCCGCGACTTTCGTGAAACACGCGGCGTACCGACCGCGGCTGCCGATGCCCTGGTCGGTCCGACATGAACGACCGGCCGGCTTCATTTGCTGCGCTCTCCGAGAGACCCGCGCTGCCGATCCCGACGCGGCAACGCTGGCAGCCTTTGCGGCTTGGACTGGTGGAGCTGTTTCACTACGACAGCGAGGAGTTCTGGTTCCGCGACGGTCATCTGCTGCTGCGGGGCAACAACGGCACCGGCAAATCCAAGGTGCTGTCGCTGACGCTGCCCTTCTTGCTCGATGCACAGCTCAAGTCCTCGCGCATCGAGCCCGACGGCGACAGCGGCAAGAAGATGTCCTGGAACCTGTTGATGGGCAGCTATGACCGGCGCATCGGCTACGCCTGGATCGAATTCGGCCGCCTCGCCGACGACGGGACGCCGCATTACCTCACACTCGGCGCCGGGCTTGCCGCGGTCGCTGCGCGTCCCCAGGTGGACAGCTGGTTCTTCGTGCTGGAGGATTCCATTGGCGCTCCGCGCATCAATCAGGATATCTGGCTGATGAGCGATCAGCGCGTGGTCCTGACCCGGGAACGCCTGCGCGACGCGCTGCACGGCCGCGGCCAGGTGTTCGATACCGCCGTCAGCTACCGGCGCGCGGTCGATGAGCGATTGTTTCACCTCGGCACCAGGCGCTACGACGCCTTGATGGATACGCTGATTCAGTTGCGTCAGCCGCAATTGTCGAAAAAGCCCGACGAAACCGCGCTCTCGGACGCACTCACCGAGGCCTTGCCGCCGCTCGCACCCGAGCTGCTTGGGGACGTCGCCGAGGCTCTGGGCCAGCTGGAGGAAGATCGCCGCCAACTCGAGGAATACCAGGCGCTGGCAAGAGCCGTCGAGCGCTTCGACCAGCGCTACCGGATCTACGCCGGCACCCAGAGCCGGCGGCAGGCCCGCGCGCTGCGCCAGGCCCAGACCGAGTTCGACAGCGCAAGCCGGGCGCGCGCCGACGCGCAGGCGCGGCTCGAGACGGCCGAGACCGCGGAAGCGCTCGCCCGGATAACTCACGACGACGCGGAACTTGCGCTCAAGCGCGAGCAGGCCCGGCTTGATATCCTGCGTGCCGACCCGACCATGCAGGACGCGAACCGTCTCGAATCCGCCGAGCGGGACGCATTGGCGCGGCAGCGTGCGCTGCAAGTCGCCACCGCGGCGGTCGATGAGGTGCGACGGCGATTAAAGCGCAGCACTGAGGAGACCGGGCACGCCGTCCAGCGCATGACGCAAGCCGAACGTGTGATGACGAAGCTACGTCAGAACAGCGCGACGCATGCCGAGGCCGCAGGTATCGCCGGCCTGCACGCCGGTAGCCCGCTCGCAACGCTCGCCGCCGCCGATCTGGTCGCATTGACGCCACAAGCCTTCGACAACGCATGCGCCGACCTTCGCACCTTGATCGTTGATCGACGCGAACAGATCGCATTGTTGCGGCGGCGCCAGGCCGAGGTGACGGAGGCCGAAGCCCTGCATACACAACGCCAGAACACGCGCGACGAAAGACAGGGCACGGTAGAGGCCACGGCAAAACGACGCGAGCAAGCCGATACGGAGGTCGATCACGAGGGCCGCAACCTGATTCAGGCCTGGGAGCGCTACTTCGCCAGCCTGAAGCAACTGCAGGTCAGCCCCGACGACAGCCGCGCAGCGCTCACGGCCCTCGCCGACTGGGTTGTTGGACTGGATGGCGACAATCCGGCGCGACATTGCCTGCAAACGGCGCAGCAGCACGCCAGCCAGCGTCTGGCGCAGCGTCACGTGTCGCTCGACGGCCAACGCCAGACGCTGGAGACGGAGCTCAACACCCTCGAAGACGAACGCAGCCGTCTCGAAGCCGGCGTCGATGCGACGCCGCCCCACCCGCATACGCGCGGCGCCGATGCCAGAGGTGCGCGCGAGGGTGCGCCGCTCTGGCAATTGGTGGATTTTCGCGAAGAGGTCATGACCGCTCAGCGCGCCGGCCTCGAGGCCGCGCTTGAAGCCGCCGGCCTGCTCGACGCATGGGTCTCGCCCGACGGCCACCTGCAGGCCGGCGACGGAGTGGAGCTGTTGCACGACACCCAGGTGCTGCAACGACAGCCGCAAGCGCTCTCACTCGCTGGTTGGCTGCACGCTGACACGCCCGCCGATAGCGCGGTACCGGCCGCACTCGTCGAACGCCTGTTATCCGGCATCGCCTGCACCGACGACGATCCCGCGGACAGCGAAGCCTGGGTCGCCCCCGACGGTCGCTTTCGGCTCGCCGCGCTGGTCGGCGCCTGGGCCAAACCGGCGGCGGTCTATATCGGCCATGCGGCCCGCGCCGCGGCCCGCAAGCGGCGACTGGCCGACGTGGCCGGCCGTTTATCACAAATCGCCGATGAGCTCATTGCAGTCCAGGCGATGGACGCGCAACTCACGCGCGATCAGGACCAAGCCGCCGATGAATGGCGTCTGGCTCCCTCCGAAGGGGCGTTGCGCAACGCCCATCTTGCGGCGGTCGCCAGTGCGCGCGAGGCCCAGACCGCCCGCCAGCAATTGAGCGAGGCCGACCTTCAATACCTGGAGGCCGCACAAGCCCTGCAGACGGTGCGGCAACGACTCGCCGCTGACGCCGCCGATCTGCGCCTTCCCGCATTATCAGCCGAATTGCCGGCGGTCGAGATGGCGTTGAACCACTATCACGATGCCCAACTCCGCCTCGCTCAGGCTGTTCACGAGGTGCGTCTGGCGCTGCCCGAGCTGCAGCGGCAACGCAACCGCGAGAACGAAACCCGCGACGATCTGAAGAAGCAGGATGAACAATTTGCGGCTGCCCGCATTGAGGCGGGAGAAGCCGCCGTCCGGTTCGAGGTGTTGCGCGGATCCGTCGGCGCCAGGGTCGAGGAGCTGCAACGGCGGCTGGCCGATGCCGGGACCGCCGTCGAGGCCAGCAATTCCGCACTAACGCTCGCTCGCGACGTCCTGAGCAAATCCGGCGAGGCGCGCGCGGTCGCGCACGAACAGGCAGTGACTGCGAGCACTGTGTTCGGACAACGCAGCGACGCGCGCGCCGAAGCAATCGCGAAGTTCCAGCACTTCGCGGCCACCGGCCTGCTCGCGGCTGCGCTACCGCAAGCCGACCTGCCTGACATGGGCGGCCCCTGGACGATCGACCCCGCGCTTACTCTGGCTCGCCGCGCGGAACAGGCCTTATCCGAACTCAAGGACGACGACGACGCCTGGACACGCCTGCAACGGCAGATCGGCGAAGACCTGACGGAGCTGCAACGCGCCCTCAGCGCACTCGGCCACCAGGCGCACGCAGAACAGAGCGATTGGGGGCTTATCGTCCGCGTCGTCTACCAGAACCGACCCGAACCGCCGGATCGCCTTGCCGCGCGCCTCGCCGAAGAGATCGCCCAGCGCAGTGAACTGCTGACGGCGAACGAGCGCGCTGTGCTGGAGAACCATCTGCAGGCCGAAATCGCCTCCGAAGTGCAGCGGCTGCTGCAGGCGGCCGAAACTCAGCGCGATGCGATCAACAGAGAATTGCACCATCGCCCGACCTCCACCGGGGTACGCTATCGTCTGCTGTGGCAGCCGCTGGCGGAAGAAGAAGGCGCTCCGGTCGGCCTCGAAGCAGCGCGCAAACGCCTGCTCAACACCAGCGCAGACCTTTGGTCCGCTGACGACCGGAGAGTGGTCGGCGCGATGTTGCAGCAGCGCATCGCCGCCGAGCGCGAGCGGGCCGATTTGGGCGCCGGAAAGGATGTGGGCGGCAGCCTGATCGAGCAACTCGCCCGCGCGCTGGACTATCGCCGCTGGCACCGCTTTCGCGTCGAGCGCTGGCAGGACGGACACTGGCGCAAACTCTCCGGTCCGGCCTCCAGCGGAGAGCGGGCGCTCGGCCTCACCGTGCCGCTGTTCGCCGCGGTCGCCAGTTTCTACAGTCAGGGCAGCTACGCGCTGGCGCCGCGCCTGATGCTGCTCGATGAAGCGTTCGCGGGCATCGATGATACCGCGCGCGCCCATTGCATGGGGCTGATCCGCGAGTTCGATCTCGACTTCGTCATCACCAGCGAGCGTGAATGGGCCTGCTATGCCGAACTTCCCGGCGTCGCCATTTGCCAGTTGCAGCGGCGTGAAGGCATCGACGCGGTGTTCGTGTCGCGTTGGAGCTGGGACGGTCGCGCCAAGACACGCGAAGACGATCCAGATCGCAGGTTTGCGCCGACATGATTTCCTCGACCGACCCACGCCTGCAACGCCTGCTTGGCGGCGACCGTTACGCCTTGCTGCGCAAGCGCCTGCGTCAGCGTTTCGAACGGGCACCCCTCGACGCCACGATTGAAAACTTTCGCATCGGCAAGCTCACCGCGGAGGAACATGCCGCATTGGCTTCGCTGCTCGGTCGTCCGCTCCGTTACACCAATTCCTTACAGGTCGACGTTCGCCTCGTCGATACCGCCTTCCAGAATGCCGGCATCGCCGCTTCGCTGCGCGACGCACTTGAACAACTCGATGGCCCGATTACGAATCTCGCCACGACGCGCCTTGCGCTGCAAACGATGTGGTCGGATGTGCTGGGCGGCTGCACTCACCGCGAACTGATCGGACTGCTTCAGGCTGCGGCGGGCATCGGGCTTCTCAAGCGCCTTGCACGACAGAGCCCACCGGCGGCTCTCCAACTCTGTCGCCGTGTCGAAGCGGTATTGCAACGCCTGCCCGCGAGCGGCATCACACGTTCGCAATTGGCCGCCGACGTGCTGGGCGACGCCCACGCGCTCGACAGCGGACAGCCCACGGCAACCCTGGTACTGACGGTCTGGCGTCAGGTAATCGCTCGGACCGATTACAATAATGATGACGTCGATAGCGAGCCAACGGGAGACGGCGAACTGGAGCCGGGCGGTGGTGCGGAGCGCGACCGCGACGTCTGGGCCAAGGCCGGCGTACTGGTCAATGAATTGGCGCGCCCGGTGCTGTTCCTGAACCTGCCCATGCGCGATGCGGGAAATTACAGTCAGTCGCCGGGAGAGCCTGTTTACACTTCGCTGCGGTCGCTGTTGCGGTCTCCACCGTCGTGGGACGTGGCGGATCGCAGGGTCTATGTCTGTGAGAATCCCAACCTGGTCGCGATCGCCGCAGATCACTGGGGCTCCGATTGCGCGCCGCTAGTCTGCACTGACGGCATGCCCGCCGCAGCACAGCGATGCCTGCTGTCGCAGCTGGCTAAAGCGCGGGCGCAGCTTTTCTATCATGGCGATTTCGATTGGCCGGGAGTGCGGATCGGCAACCACGTCATGCGCGAGCACGGCGCCCAACCCTGGCGCTTTGGGGCGAGCGACTACGAGGCCGCCGTCGAAGGGGCCTCAAGTCTTGGACAGGCTCTCACGGGGAAGGCTGCGCGCGCATTTTGGGACGAAGGGTTGATGACGGCCATGCAGCAACATGAACTCTCCATAGCCGAAGAAGCTCTAGCCGCTTCATTGTTGAAAGATCTCAGGGCCGCATAGTAACTGGGTTCGCAGTTTTATTCTGAATGGTGGCATTTTGGCGCGCCATTCAGAACAAAACTGCGAACTCTTATGTTATTGATATTACTATATAATATTAGAGTGACTGGTTAGCTAAACGCCAATTCTGGATCCTCGCCTACATGTTCGCAGCATTTCCGCTCAAGCCCCGATAGCCGAGATTCGTCAACGGGGTCGGTACGTTCCGTTCCGTGCCATGGGGTCCCGATACCGACCTTGGAATACTATGGTCGC
>CAVWMD010000005.1:0-82508 GCA_963755895.1 uncultured Alphaproteobacteria bacterium | reverse complement strand
TCCGGCGTATCGAAATACGCTTCATTCAAGCGCGTTGTCAGAGAACTCCCGACTAACAGGACGCCGGGCACCGGCTCCTGCATATAACGGTCCAGGACCGTCAATGCGCCGTCGCGGCTCGTCGGCAACGGGGGTGCCTTCGGTCCCGCAATTGCAATCGCCGCGTAGACGAGCAAGGACAGCCCAGCCGCGATGCCGCATTTGAGAAACCAGATTTGCGGGGAGACCGGGTTCATTCCGTCAGAACTGAAAATAGATGAAGGAGGTGCTGGGGCCCGCTTCCACGCACATCAACGCGGTCATCAGGCCATAGAGATAAGGCTCTGCCCTGAGGCGCGCATCCTGCAGCAGCCAACGGGGCGCGAGGTGCTGGATGATCACCGGCAACGAGTAGAACAGCGCCAGAGTGTTAAACAGCTTAGCCTGGACGGGAACCGTGTTGGCCGTGAACATTCCCGACAAATAAGCGAGCGCATGATCGAAGTTCGGAAGCTTGAAGAAAATCCACAGCATCGACACGCAAAAGAACACAAGGCCTATCCGCACCGGCCGGGCGACGGCTTCCCAGCGCGGGTTGCCTCCGATCGTTCCCTAGTAGCACGCGCTCCAGCACAAGCAGTGCGCCGTGCATGGTGCCCCAAGCAAGGTAACTCAGCGCGGCGCCATGCCAGAGGCCGCCGAGCCCCATCACGATCATGATGTTCAGATAAGTCCGCCCCGTCCCGTGCCGGTTGCCGCCGAGCGGGATGTAGAGATAGGTCCGCAGCCAGGTCGATAGCGAAATATGCCAGCGCGTCCAGAATTCGGAGAAGGACGCGGAGATGTAGGGCAGGTTGAAATTGGTCGGCAGCCGATAACCGAACAAGAGGCCGAGCCCGATCGCAATTGCGGTGTAGCCGAAGAAGTCAGCGTAGATCTGATAGCTGTAGAGGAAAACCAGGATCCACTTGTCTTCGAGCCGGACCGTCTCATACAGCGGAAAGTCCATATAGGCTGTCATCTCGTTCAGATTGTTGGCGACATACAGCTTGAAGAAATAGCCGGTCAAAATCCACTTCGCGGTCTCGACGAAGTCGACGTCGGCAAGATGTTTTTCCTTGATCTGCGGCAGGAACATCTGTGCCCGCGTGATCGGGCCTGAGATCAGTTGCGGGAAGAAGATGATGTAGAGAAAGGCTTCGGTCAGGTCGGGGCGGCGCGTTTTGTGATCCTTCGTCAGGTCGACCAGCAGGCTGATATTGTGGAAGACGAAGAACGAAATCCCGATCGGGAGTGGTAGCCGCAACAGGAAATCCGCAGCCGAAAACCCGGCCGAAATCGCCGCCGGATCGAAAAAGAGGAATTTATATTTGAAGAACGCGAGCAGACCGAGGTTAAAGGCGATCCCAACTGGAAGCCAGATCGCGCGCGCCTGCATTGCCAGGACCAGAAACAGGTAGGTGCCGAGCACGGCGACCGCCAGCATCGGCAGCAATTCCGCCTGTCCGTAGCCGTAGAAGAACAGGCTCGACAACACCAGGAGGTGAACCTGAAAGGGGCGAACCAGCGGTAGATAGTAGGTTGTGAAGACAAGCACAACAAACAGCCCGAACTGCCAGGAAGTGAAGGTCATGCCGCCTCGTTGGTGAGCGCAGAGAACCTCAGCATACAGCCGGGAATGGCCGAAAGGATGAATTATTCACTGCGGTCGGTCGGTTCGCAAGAACGGATCATCGTGTTTCGCGGCTTCGAAATGCTCAATGCGCTGTGTCGTCTCGCGCCATGCTCAAGCGTCGCGCTGCCTACGGACTGGATCTGTTGGATAGGGCGCTGAAGCGACGACAGCTCGGCTAGATCCCCGTTGTTGGGGCTGCCTCAAAGTAAGTACGAATTCTCTGACTTTTGAGGCCGCAATCAAATGTCAAAACTCGACCCCACTGAAGAAAGATAAGAAATTTTCGTACTGGCGCTGATCGCGGTAGCTGGCGAGGTGTATTCGGACCATGTGGCTGATGATCGGAGCTTTACCGCGCCCGTCGATGAAATCGCCCGGGCGGACGCAGACTCCGCGACATTATCCGGCAAGCCCACCGAACCCTTATCCCAGCGGCGGTTTTTTCGTCATCTGCCAATTCGTGATACCGACGCGTCTGGGAGCTAAGAGCATTGGCATCGCCGGTTGATACTGGGGCCAAAGCCCGTCAGTTGTTGCAGGAAAAGGATTACCGCACGCAACCTTTTAGTATGGTGCCTGGCGGCGAGGCTCGAAAAATCACGCCGTATTCTGCGCCGCATCCCTTGGCTTGGGAACGGGAGAGAGAATTACTATCTGGGTAATATGAGGCCGAATCCGCTTAACGCTAGTCCGTCGAATGAGTTGCGGACTGGGACGGGCGGCTTCGTCTCGCTTTGGACTTGCGCCGATTTACTTCCAGTATCGTCA
Source organism: uncultured Alphaproteobacteria bacterium (assembly GCA_963755895.1). Lineage (GTDB taxonomy): Bacteria > Pseudomonadota > Alphaproteobacteria > Rhizobiales > Xanthobacteraceae > Bradyrhizobium. The sequence goes on along the minus strand of CAVWMD010000005.1, from coordinate 80,086 downwards.
GGAACGCGGCCGGCGCAAAGTGGTCACGAGCACCATAGCCATCAGGCCCCAGCGCTGACTAAGCCAGTTATGCGGTCCCCGATGAGAACCCAGATGCCGGCCAGGGGCACGCCAAATCCGACCCATAACGCGGCAACAATGTTTCGGATATGGATGGCCCGTCGATTTTTCATGCCGCGAATATGCCGCTGCCGAAATGGTCCATCTAAGGCGATTTGGCGCCAACAATAAACTGCTCCCAAGAGATCAACAGCGGGGCTGGCCCTTCGGCTGGCGCCGATCTGCCAAGAAAACAACCGGCAGCGAATCGCCTGCGGGCGTGGGACTTCGGCTCCGCGCTCACGCCACCGTGTTCAGATTACTTAACCTTCATTAGGTCACCATGTGAGCCCGGCATATTATTAGCTTGAGATCCTCGTCATTAAGTAAGGGAATGTTAATCTCATGCAGTAACGGGATGCTAGTCCGGCGCTGTTACTCTTCAACAAAAAGAGGGCTCAAACAATGCGGACCAATACTCGGAAGCTCAGTGCCCGAGATGCAATCGCGCGCTCGTACCCAGGATGGGACAAGGCTTTGGCCGACCGGATGATCGCTTGGCTTGATTACTGCGGCTACACCATCATTGAGAAGGATCAGCCGCACGGCGACGCGACCTTAGTGCCCGCGCCCCAGAGCGCCGCAGACCGCATGGAGCGCACGCATTAGCCGCGCGGCTATCGGCCACGGCACGATGCTTCTAGCTTCCATTTGCGGAAGGCGTTGCGACGGATCGCTATCTCCTCGGGTGTCGCCGCGTAGATTTATGTCGTTGTAATCTGCGGTGATCTCCTCATGCAGGCGCTCGGGCGCGTGCGCGAACAGGTTCTGTGCTTGTGAACGGTGCAGCGTTGCACCGGCACGCCATCCCAGACGGCGGCGATAGCCTTGTCGAGCCCCGGCGCGCCGTCGACGATGAGGAATTCGGGCTCGGGGTAGAGCAGCGCGCCAGCATCGTCGATCAGCGGAATCCAGCTTTCCTTTTGCGTCTTCTTATCAACCAGCCGCACCACGTTCTGTGGTTCTTGGGACGATAGTGCGCCACGCTGACCTCAGCCAGCCGTATGCCTGTCATAGGGATTGCCCGGCAGCGCTTGCATGTGGGCGATCGATCGACCATGGATGATCGCGGCGCTGAATATGAAGCCAGCCTGCAGGTTTACGACGCCAGGCAAAACGGCGTTCAATAGAGCCAAGGACAGTCGCTCGCCTATGTCGATCTGCGTTCCGTCAGAGCGGCGTCCCAGTAAAAATCGTTTTATTTCCCTTCTTGTTGCGAAAATACAACGCTTGCGCCTGGCCGATGGTATTTAATGCGCCATGAGCCCTTCATGGTCGGCAAATTGTCGTCACGCCATAAAACAAGCCGCCGCGATCGAACCGTTGCGCCAGCACCAAGCTAGGTCAGCGCGTGTAGTTTTGTAGCCGTGAAATGGCAAAGGGCAGGGATGTATCAAATAATGGGTTGCGGGCGTCCATTGAGGCGGCCGGGATATTTGTACCGTGCGCCAGGGCTGGGCTGAAATGACCGTCGGTATGTTGGACTTCGCTCCGGTGTACCTTAACGGGTTGCTGGCGCTGTTCTGCGTATTCGTGCTGCCGGGGATGCTGTTCGTTCGTGCCTTCAGCATCCCGAATTTTCCTCAGCGATTGCTGATCATCATTCTCGCCAGCCTTGTCGCCAATTATCTCGTCGTTGTCCTTATCGCCGCTTTTCACATCGATCCCTTGGAGACCTATCGGTGTGTCGGGCTGGCAGTGGTGTCCGCGCTAGTGTGCCTCACTATTATGGACATTTCCAGCCGAAAGGCGCCGCTCGGAATGCACCATTGGGGCGCCGTTGTCCAGAAATCCGACGTCACATGGCTCGTCGCGAGCTTGGCCATCATTTGTCTCGCCTATTTCAATATCTGGAAACGAGGCGTGCCGAATATCTTCGGCGAAGGCGACGTTTCGATCAGCTGGAACACTTGGGCGCTAATCTGGTCTCATGGCCTAATCCCCACCGGCTCCTATGGATATCCGCAGCTGATTCCGACCCTTTGGGCGGTGACCTATATTTTCACCGGCTCGGTCGAGCAATATTTCGCCTATTACATTTACATCGTCTTGATCATCGTTCCCCTGGTTTTGACTTCGGCCTATTTAGGTCGCGCGGGCCGGTTGCCGGCGCTTCTGCCGGTCGTGACCTTCGTTTGGTTCGTCGCCGAGATTCAGGACCCGTGGCTTCGCGCCACGCTGGCCGCAGGCTTCCCGGACTGGACGGCCGCTGTATGCGGATTTTGCGGCGCGGTGTTGTTCATCAACAATGATCCCGGGCGGCAGTTCGACAGGGAAAAAATAACCACCGCGTTGGTTAGTCTGTGCTTGATCCTGCTGGCCGCCGCGACAAAGCCTATTTACGGGCTGTTCGCTCTCGCTGTTTTGCTCAGGCTCTGTTTGGACGCAGCCATGCTTCTCAATGGCACAGCGCGTATACGATTTCTCGCCGCAGCCATCGCACTGTTCGCGGCATTTGCCTCTGCTTATCTGATCTTGTATCTGCACTTGACCGTGAGCTCCTTGCCCGGCGATCCCCTCACGGACCTTAGTGAAAAGCTCAGGCGCAGCGTGAGGCTGTTCAACAACACTTTCTCGCTGCCGTTTCGCATCCTTGTGTGCGTCGGCATCGCGCTTAGTGCGTTTTTGCCGCGTATTCGCTGGCTGGCATTGCCGCTTCTGCTCGGAACATGTCTGTGGGCAGCCACGGCCAGCTACGATATGCGCAACTTGTTTGGCGTGTTGTTGATTGGCGCCTTCATTCCACTGTTCGCCGCATCGCGAAAGATGGACGCCAGGCCTGCCGAAAATCCGGCGTCGCGATGGAAGGTGCCGGATGTGGCGGTGGCCGTGGTCCTGGCGGCCTTTGCGCTCGGCTCGACGTTCACGCTTGCGCTGGATGACGCCCACCTCAGGGCGCGCTTCAACAGCGAACAACTCCGTATCGGCGCCGGCGCCGACTTCAACAAGAAGGTCGACGAGTTTCTTGGGCGCGGCTGCTTCTTGCTGACGGGCGCGGATTACCTTTACACCATCTCGACGTTTTCAAAGTACCTGCCGCAGCTGGCGTCTTTCCACGCCAGCCTTCCGCTGCCCGAGCCGGTTAAGAAACAATTCGACGAGCGGCCCGGCTGCACGGGGATTTTGTATCCTCCAAGTCTCAGCCGAGCGTCGGTCGTGGAATATGTGAAAGCCAAGTCCGACGAGCGCCAGTATGTAACGGCAGGTGAATCCGTTGGCTGGGTGCTGTTGACACCTCATCCCTAGCTTTTATGCGCTCGCCAGACTACGGCTTGCTGGGTCAGCACAAGCGGCCACAGCGTTTGGGAACACAGGGGGGTTCCGAGTCCCTCTCCAGCCCGTAATATCTCTTCCGGGCGCAACGGTCGCTCGTCGGGAAATTGCCACACGCCGATTTGCTCCGCCGCGGCACGTGTCATGCGGTAAAGCCACGTCGGGGTTGGAGCGGTAATGATCACGACGCCGCCGTCCTTCACGGACGCAAAGTGACGCCGGGCGACGTCCCTCGTTCCTTCCGGCGTGAAGTGTTCGATCAGGCCGACGGAGAATACGACGTCCGCCAGGGCAAGCGACGGGGTATCGGTCAGCAGGTTAACTCGATGCGAGGCCGTGCTGACGGATGGGACCTGGCGCCCCTGCTGCTCGAACAGTTGAAGGCTTTTTTCGTTAAGGTCTGCGACCTCGTAGCGCGAGATCGGCAAAGAATCGACCAATGACCTGAAGAAGCAGCTGTTTCCCCCGCCGAACTCGATGACAGAGATCTCCGACGGCCGGGCTACGTACTGACGGATCACGGTCCGCAACCAGTGGCCCGAATACCGCCGGGTCAGTTTGGCGGTCGCGAGCGGCCGGTCATAGTACCTGTCCCAATCAGTCGCGAGCGGCATCGTCAGCTTCCCCGAAGACAAAGTCACGCAGGAACAGAAAGTTGAACACGAACACAAAAACCTCAGCCACGATCTTGGCGGCGACCGGAAACGGAATGAGGTTCGCAAGTTGCACTTGCAGCGCCGTCGAGACGACGCCCGACACCAGGACCAGCCCTAAATACATCAGCAGGATTCTGACACCTCCGCGCAACCGGAACACGAAGCGCTGCAAGAGCGTAAACTGCACCCATATTGCAACTAACCTTCCTATGACGTTAGAGACCACGAGGTCGCCGAACCACGCCATTGCCGTAAAGAATACGATGATGTCGGCGGCTTCGGTCAGAAGGCTGGCTGCGCTGTAGCGGAGCAATACAAAATAGATCTGGGCTGAATCCATCAACGGACGAAAGTGCGAACCTTTGTTATCCTCGATATAAATCGTTTCGATCGGAATTTCCTGAACGCGCATCCGGCGCGCCTTGATGATGACGAGTTGCTCGGTCTCGAATTCATAGCGGTTGGCACGGATGGAAAGACAAAGCTCAAGCAGCCGCCTCGGCAGGCCCCTTAGCCCGGTCTGGGTGTCCGACAGGTTCAGCCCTATTAAAAATCGATAGATGTACCGCGACACCGTGTTGCCGAAGCGGCTTCGCAACGGAACGTCGGAGCCAAAGCGACGTGTACCGAATACGACGCTGTCGGGGTTTTCTCTTAGCGTGTCCGCCACCTTTAAAATGTCGGCTACCGCGTGCTGGCCATCTGCATCCGCGGTTACTACTCCGGCGCAGTCGGGATGGTCGACGAGGATGTGGTTCATCCCATGCCTGAGGGCAGCGCCCTTTCCCAAATTAACAGCGTTGGTCAGCAGCGTCGTGTCGACAACCTGCTTTGCGCGTGCAAAGATCGTCGCGTAGGCCGGACCACTGCCGTCGTCGACAATGACGATGGGCGACGGATCCCCAAGCCGCAGGTTTCCGAGCAAATCGCAAAGCGTGCCCGTCGGCTGGTACGACGGAATCAGGAAAACGACCGGCGAAGCCACGGTTGGGCGCTTTTCTGACGGTGGAACCGCGGGCTGATCGTTCGATGTCCTGGATGGCATTCTGACAGAATCCGGCTGCGTGGTATGAACGACGGTCAAATATTCACTCCGGCGGACGGTTTCGCCCAGCGGTTGTGAATCGGGCTAGAGCGTTTTATGATCATCTGTATAGCTAAAGCGCGCGTTGAGAAAGGGTTTCAGGACACAATGCTGCTCATCGAACTCAACGAATTCAACGGCGATCTGCTGCGCAACATTGCCATGGCTCATCATCTGCGCCACCTGCAGGAAACTCTAAGCTGGAATCGCGCCGGGACCTGGACGTCGGATGAGTATGAGACCGGCTTTCTCGAGCCTTGGGTCCAATGGGTCTCGGTTCACACGGGCGTTCCTTCAAGCCAGCATGGTGTCAAGAACTTGGGCGATGTGCCCAACCTCGCCGAAGACCAAATCTGGGAACGCTTGAGCAAGCGCGGACTGAGCTCCGTCGTTTGGGGGGTGATGAATGGCAACCGCCGCCATGCCGAGAACTGCAAGGTGTTTGTTCCCGATCCATGGACCTTCTCCGAAGATGCCTATCCCGACAAGTATCAGAGTCTGATCGCGCTGCCGCGTTATCTCGCCAAGAACTATCTGGATTTTTCGAAGTGGACCGTGGCGCGCAAGGGATACGATCTTGTCAGAACCCTTATTGGGTTGACAAAGGGGTCTGATTTCATCGATGGCCTGCGCATCTTTTGGCGCGGCGTCCGCCAGTTCGGCATGACCAATGCCGTCTTCATTGTTTTCTTCGAATATCTGTCCGCGATGGCGTTTATCTGGGCCGTAGAACGGGAGCGGCCGGACGCGGCGATTATTTTCATTAACATGCTGGCGCACGTCCAGCATCATTACTGGAAGGCTGGCGACGGCAGCGACTGCCCGCAGATCGCGTTCGCAGCTATGGCGACCGACGAGATCCTCGGCAAGATCCTGGCACGCTGCAGGGGTATTGTGGGCAATGGCCGCGTCGCGCTCATGAACGCGCTCAGCCAGACCTGCACCATCGAGGAGCCGCCCTGGATCCTGTACCGGCCGAACAATCATGCCAACCTGATCGCTTTTCTCCGCCTCAAGGCGGCGCGCGTCGAGCCGCTGATGACCTATGACGCTCACGTGTTTTTCGCCAATGCCGAAGACGCCGCGAGCGGCGCCGGAATTTTGGAAAGCACGCTGATCGACGGCAAGCGCTTGTTCTTCGTCGAAGCCGACACGCATGACCCGCTCAAATTGTTCTATCGGGTGGCGATGTCGGATCCGGTCAAGGCCGATGCCGAATTCAATTATCGCAATCATGCGGCGCGCTTTGCGGATCATTTCACTGCGATCGTTCAGCGAACCGGAAAGCATAACCAGAACGGCGACCTGTTTGCCAACTTTGAAATCGGGCGGCAGATCCTCGCCAACCACGAGGTATCGGGCTGGCTCGAGCAGGCCACCAGCGAGAAGGACCGTCGATTGACGGCGGCCTGATGGCTGGCCGTCGTTACGTCTTGGGCTCCGGCCTTCGCAAAATCTCGTCGAATCGCTCAAGATCGCGGTAGCGGATACGTACGGTGCCGCCGGGTACGCGGTGATCGACGCTGATGGCCAGCCCAAGCGCGTCGCTGACGCGTTCTCCAGCGCAACCGTATCGGGGTCCTTTTACCTTGCGGTCGAGGCGCACCCGAACAATGGTGCCGTCGAGGATCAGGCGCACGATCGGTTCCGCGGCCAGCGAGCGGCTGTTCCAGGCGTCCCAGTCGCCCTTCACCTTGCGCCAGGTCCGGCTCACCGTGTCCTTGCCGACCGTCCCGCCAAACAAGGCCGCCAGCGCCCGACGCACCCGCCTGGTATTGGTGCCGGCTAAATAGCTGCTTGCGATCAGCGCGTCGGCGGCAAGTGTGCGTCGCTGATAGGCCCGCAGCGCCTGGCTCTTCCATTCCGCCGTCCCGCCCTCCGGCGTGGTCAGCCGGGCCCGCGGCACCGCGATCTCGATCGGCCCGAACGTGCCCGTCAGCGAGCGCGTCCGGCTGCCATGACGGTGGCCCGTGACGCAGGCTCCTGCTTCATTGCCGGCCATCTTGCTTCGTTCGTAACGCGGCCGTGCCAGCGCGGTATCGAGTTCGCCGCGGATCAGCTCTTCGATGAACTGACGCGCCCGAGCCCGCACCTCGGTCTCGATCGGATCGAACCAGTTGTCGAAAAGATCAACAGCCATCTCAGTCGCAGGCTGCATGGAATCAGGCTTCGTGGTAAGCTTGGTCATGGCGTAGTCTCCAGTCCGACGCTTCAACGCCGGACGATTCGAGGTTGATCACCCCGGAGACTACGCCAACCCTAATTCCTACCAACCCTGCGACGGCACCCGCCGGTTTGGCCGCTTGGGGATCCAACTTGCGCACAAGGGTTGTGTACTTATCCGACGGTCACGATCCCGGTTGCTGGAAAATTGCGCGAGGGGTTATGTACCATAGCAAGAATAGGGGGGCCGCGCCGTGCGTAAGCAGGGCTGTCGTTAGCGGTACGTTGAGGAGAGCTTGTGGCAGGATCGCGCCAGAGACTAGGATAAAACCTCCCGGTAATCCAGCCGACAAGCGATTGCCGAGCGCGATCACGAGCCCGCATACGAACGTTGCGGCGGGCGCGAACCATACCCCTACCGACGCGATGCCTTCCGTTGCAAACAGCGAAGCATTGAAATTGCCGAGCTTATAAGTCCGTTCCATGATGATAGATAGCTGCTCCTGGTACGGGCAATGCATGCTCGTTTTAAGGAACGATATTTGACAAAAGTATGTAAGCTCATGCCGGGAGAAAAAGTCGTTGTAGACATCCATGGCGACCGAGGGAATCGCGATCATGCGAAAATTTACTGTAGAGAAAAAGAGTGCTGCGTGCGCTCCGAACATGGCAAACAGCACCAGCCCTGCGAGCATCGGTCCGACAAGCGACAGGATGACGGCAATTCGGGCCTCGAAAAACTTTGCGATCAACAGCATGCCGACAAGCCAAGGCGGCGTAAAGAGCGCCATCTTGTTCAGCGTGATCGGATAAAACAACGGCAAAAGGAGCATAACCGCGACCGCGCGCCCACGCGCCTTGGTTGCTACAAGTCCGGCGAATGCGAACGGCAGCACGGCGTTGGAAACGATCGTGACCAGATAATTCACGCTCGCCGGAGCCACGAGCTTTGCCCGGTACTCATACATGTCAGCAGGAGAGACCAGTCGGAAGTTGTAGATTGCACCGATGGCGACGGTCGCGACGCCAAGTATCAGAAGGCACGTCAGGAATTGATCAAACGATTTTGCCGTTGGCGTATAGATCTGGCGGACCGGCGACGAAATGAATAGGGCGGGCAAAAGAAATGTCACAGCTGAGGCTGCCGCGGAAAGCCCGGCTGATCGGTGATCGTAGTTCAGATCCGTGAAACAATTTAACCAGAGATAGCCTAAGATCATTGTGTAAAAGTAGAAGCCGGAAAAATAGCCGAAGCTGAAACGAGCAAATATAAAGAAAGGCGAAATAAGCGCAAAAGCCGCGACCGCGGCAAACGCGATCTGCCATCGCGTCGGATCAAAAAAAATATGAAACGTCTCAGGGCTGAACGCAATTGGAATAGTGTACCTTGCGATAAACACCAGCGATATGCAGCAGAGGAAAATGTGAAAACAAACTAGGTAGCCTAATCCATCAGGCTTTTTTGCTTCGGAAAAGGTGGTCGCCGCTATATTTTTTTTGCCCATCATAAAGGTGCCCAGCGTCAGATTGATCACCCACTAGCCGGACGCTACGCAACTTGCAATCGGCACGAGATGAGGTGTATTGGCTGCAACGGCGGTGCTACAGACAATCGCTACTCGGCCAACCTAGCCGATCCTGTCTTGTGCAGCGATCGATTCATTGCATTATTTTTGTAAGGCCATCCGTAGGCCTTCATCAAGGCTGAGCGGCGGCCGCCAGCCGGTCTTCAGAGCCTTGGACGTGTCAATTTGCATGGATCCAACAACGCTGTCATTCGCTTCAGAGCGGCCGCTTAGTCTGAAAATGGTTCTCAAGGACAATAGTGGAAAAGGCACGATACACGACTTCTTGCCCAAGGCACTCGCAATCCGTCTGACAAAATCGGGCGTTGACACGTGTTCATTGTCGGCAACTAGGAACACATCAAAGCTGCCGCGCGATTGAGTCATTCGGTGCACGACAAAGGAAGCAAGGTTTTCTACGCCCAAGAACGCGCGCTGGTTGTCGATTGAGCCGAAGGGTAATGGGATCCCGCGCTCGACCGCTCTGACCAAAAGTCTAAAATTTCCGGATGCCCCCGAGCCATAAATAAGGGGTGTTCTGATTACGGTGATGTTCATTTTCGTTTTTGTTGCGATCGTTCGAAGGCCTTCCTCGGCAGCAGCCTTCGACATTCCGTATGCTCCGCGCGGCATCGGACGGTCAATCTCACGAAACGGAGGCCGACCATCAGTGCTGCTTCCATTAACGAGTATAGTGCTTAAGAAAATAAACTGGCGAACTCCGGCCTCGCTGGCGCACCGCGCAAGATGCAGTGTTCCATCGGTATTGATGGAACGATAGACCTCCGTCGCACTACCGTCGTGGGGATGATGAACGCGGGCTGCCAAATGCACAACCGTGTCGACTTCAAGGAACGCATCCCTCCAATCAGTTTGAAGGTCGATGGCCTTTATTATGAACGCATTTGGATCAGGTGACGGGTTTCGCAGAACCCGTCTGACAATCATACCGTTAGCGGCTAACGTTGGCGCGAGATTTCGGCCGACGAAGCCGTTCGCACCAGTTAACAAAACAACGCGCTGACCGTTTTTCATACCTATAGCCTGCTGCTCAGATTTTTGGAGAAGCGTCTCAACCAAGATCTGATACCGTGCCAATACCTTGTCCTTGTTGAATTGCAATGCGATTTTCGCCTATCGGAAGTTCAATCTCATCAGGGGGCACTTTTTGCTGTAAACTTGAGCGCCTTCTGGATCTGGTTCGCCCGATAGCTAATGGAAAAGATCTCGACGAGTTGATGATCCGCTTGATCGTTCATTGACAAGCAGTGATGTGATGGGACGATGACTAATCGGAACTATGAGAGTTAGCTCTAACTGGATTTACCGCTCCGCATCGCCTCGATCCGTGCGTGCATTCGGCGCGCAGCGCATCGGTCTCGCGCGCGGTTGATGGGGACGCGCAGACTAGCTGGTGTGCAGCCACTCTGGCGAGAGGTACGAGCGTGCAATAAGTTCGATCCGTGAAACACCCGTCGAAGTCCCGAAGGAATATCGCCAGCCTCTGTCGGTAATAATGATTCGGGAATCGGGTCGTCACTTGATCGGTGAGCCTGCTGTGAGGAGTCCATTGGCGACCGACCGCGCCGTGAGCAGATGCCGACCGAAAATGGCTTTCGGACCACCTTTATCGCAACGCAATCCGCGGCTCGGACGCCGCAATAATGGCCTGGATGTCATTCCTTCAAATTTCGGTATGTGGATAAGAAGGTAGTCGTACCCGAAATTACCACACTTTGGTTTGAAGCAGCACATCTGCAACGAACGCGTCGAGGTCGCCGCCGGGGAATAGAAAACCTGGCAATCCCGCGGCCCCCGCAGCTTGGATATCGGTTGCGCGGTCACCGATTACAAAGCTGCCATCACGTTGCACGGGCCAATGCTTCATAAGATCGTGGATCATGCCCGGGCTTGGCTTTCGCCAATGATGGTCCTCGAGATAGCCGACAACCGATCCGGCGGGGTGATGCGGGCAGTATCTGATATCGTCGATGACAGCACCTTGCGCCGCAAGTTCTGCGCACATCCACTCATGTAAGGCTTGCAATTCATACTCAGTAAAAAAACCTCGGGCCACGCCGGACTGATTGGTGAACAAGAATACCAGATATCCGGCTTTCTTGAGACGTCGAATCGCGTTGGAAGCGTTCGGCATCCATCGTACTCGGTTCTGTGTGCCGATGTAGCCGTCGTCATAATTGATGACGCCGTCGCGATCTAGGAATGCGGCGGGCCTCAGTGTTGTCCCGGCGACATCAATCGTATGCATTATGTCGAAGCTTCCCAAGCGTTTTAAAGGCTTCTCAGGTGATCCATTTAGCGCGACCGCTCGGCTGAACCTGAAAGCAATCCGACCGGCTCCTCATCTTTTGTGCTTTGGCAACAATCGTCGGTAACTCACCTTCTCGCACCACTGTTCGATCCGGAGCAGCAAACGATGGCCGTCTCCACTCGTCAATAACGTTGTCGTTGGCGGCACATTGAGAAAGACCTGCACGAGAAGCGGACCGGATGCCAGAGCAGACCCGAATGCCAGAACAAACGGGCAGGCGGGTCAAATACCGCCCGGGGCGGAAGGGTGTTCATTGAATGTTCCGGAAAACGGCCAGACGCACATCACCACCGCGATCCGGCATTGTTGTTGACAACGCGTCGGTGGCGTGCGCGCGGCTCGCTTCTGCTTACGGCGAGGGAAATTATCCAGAGGGGATCAGCACGGCCGCACGATGGTCACGTACGATTTGCCCGAGGATGCGGTAAGACAGATCAAGATATTGCTGAATAAACCCGAGCAGCTATCGAGCATCGCTCGCGCCCGCCATAAAATGGTGTCGACCCGGTATTCCAGGGAAGTTCAGTGGACGCGCTTCGAGGCGCTTGTGGCCTCGATTTAAAAGGCTGATCTAGTAGGATCGACTTGGACGAACGCGCGCAACCTCACTTGATCTGTGACAGCTTTTTTTAATATAGAACAAACCGCGCTGGCCATGCATGCGATAGAGGGGCCAAGCTCCGCGAGCGGGCGACTTGCAGAACTGCTGGTCCGCTTGGCAGCGCGCCAGGAGAGGAAAAGGCTTTGACTGAAATCAAGCAAGACGCTTCGATGCCGTTTGTACATCCAACCGCGGTCGTAGAAGACGGTGCGAGAGTGGGAAAATATAGCAGTATATGGTTTTTTTCCCACGTCGCGCCTGGCGCCTTAATCGGTGAAAACTGCAGTCTCGGCCAAAACACTTACGTCGAGCGGAACGCTATTGTGGGTAATGCGTGCCGACTTGGGAATTCGGTGTCGATCTATTCCCATGTGGAACTCGAAGATTTCGTATTCTGCGCGCCGTACATGGTTTTTACCCATATTTCCTTTCCTCGCGCGGCGATCAACCGGCATGCGGTATTCCAAAGAACGCTTGTAAAAACAGGCACAACACTTGGCGCAAACTCGACCGTTGTTCCAAACGTTACCTGCGGCGTTGGGACGTTTCTGGCCGCAGGCGCGACCCTTACCAAGAGTTCGAAAGATTGGTCAATGATGGTCGGTACGCCGGCCCGGCAGGTCGGTTGGGTGAGTGCTTTCGGAGAGAAGATTGAATTACCAATGGCTGGTCGCGGCGAGTGGCGCTGCAAGCAAACCGACGATGTCTATGTTCTCGATGGTACCGAACTCACGAGGCATCCCGGCCCAAAAGACATCCTCAAATACCTTCCAGGAGAGCGACTTGAGCGAATGGAAGTCCGTTGAGGATTGGACAAAAGCACATTGAAAAATATCATGCCCTATCAACGTTGCGCTCGTCCGATATGACCTTGCCGTCTTTCGGCAGGCTTGCCGGCGCTACGAGTTCGACGCCGCCCTGAAGTTTGGTCACCGCGCGCAGCGTTGCGGCGATCTCGCTCCGCAGCGTCTCGCTTGGCGCGCCGCATTCGGCGCGAAGCGTCATCGCATCGGTCTCGCCATCGCGGCTGACGACGAGGCGCAACCGTTCGAGTTGCGGATGGCGCTTGCCGATTTCGCGCGATCTGCTCCGGCCGCACGAACATGCCCTTGACCTTGGTGGTCTGGTCGGCGCGGCCCATCCATCCCTTGATGCGCATGTTGCTGCGTCCGCAGGGGCTTGGGCCCGGCAAGGCCGCGGTCAGATCGCCGATCGCCAGCCGGATCCAGGGATGCTCGAGATCGAGCGAGGTGACGACGATCTCGCCGATTTCGCCCTCAGCCACGGGATCGCCGGTACCGGGTTGCACGATTTCCATGATCAGGTCTTCGTTGACGACCATGCCGTCGCGGGCGGAGGTCTCGAAGGCGATCAGGCCGAGATCGGCGGTCCCGAACGCCTGATAGGCCTCGATGCCGCGCGCGCGCATCTCGTCCTGCAACGACTTCGGGAACGCCGCGCCCGATACCAGCGCGCGCTTGATCGAGGAGACATCGCGCCCGGCTTTATCGGCGGCGTCGAGCAGGATTTTGAGGAAATCCGGCGTGCCGCTGTAGCCGACCGGGCGATAGGCCTCGATCAGCTCGAATTGCGCCTCGGTATTGCCCGGACCGGCCGGAATCACCGCGCAGCCCAGCGCGCGGGCAGAAGCATCGAAGATGAAGCCGCCCGGCGTCAGATGATAGCTGAAGGTGTTCAGCACCACGTCGCCGGGGCGGAAGCCGGCGGCGAACAGGGCCCGCGCGCCGCGCCAGGGATCGGCATGGATGGCTTCGGGCTCGAAGATCGGGCCGGGCGAGGTATACAGCCGGCCGAACGATCCGGGAGCCCCCGCGACCAGCCCGCCAAAGGGCAGCGCGGCCTTGTGAAGGGCAGGGAGGTCGGATTTGCGCAGTAGCGGCAGGCGGGCCAGCGCGGCCCGGCTGGTGATTTCTGCGGGATCGATGCCCGCCAGGCGCTCGGCATAGGCCGGCGCAGCCATGGCCTTGCGCAACACGTCCGGCAGCCGCGCTAACAGCTCCGCCTCGCGTTCGGCGGCCTGTCGCGTTTCGAGGGCATCATAGTGCTCGGTCATGGGGTTTCCTCGGCATTTCTGCGGGCTTGGGCCGATTGCGCTCGGCCCCTTACATGATATCAGACGGATCTCATCGGTATTGGAGATCTCTGCTGGGGAACGTGATGGCCGAAATAGACGCTGCCCCGCCGGCAAATCGGTCCGATACCGGCGATATCGTCGCGAAATTGAAGGCCCGCATCATCGACCATTCGTTGCCCCTGTGGTCGACGGAAGGCTGGGACGCTGCGACTGGCGGCTTTATCGACCGGCTGCACCAGGACGGCCGCGCCGACCGCCTGGCGCCGCGCCGGGTGTTCGTGCAGGCCCGGCAGATCTACTGCTTCGCCAAGGCCGCAGAGATCGGCTGGTACCCGCAAGGCCGCGAGATCGCCCTGAAGGGACTTGAGCATCTCCTGAGCAAAGCCAAAAGCCCCGACGGCCGGCCGGGCTTTGTGCACAGGCTTTCGCATGACGGCTCGGTTCTCGATCCGCGGCGCGACACCTACGACCACGCGTTCGTGCTGCTGGCGTTGTCGAGCGTCTATGCGCTCGGTCGCGATGCGCAGGTTCGCGCCGAAATCGACGCGCTGTGTGGTTATCTCGAGAGCCAGCTGCGTTCGCCGCATGGCGGCTTTCTGGAGGGATTGCCGGCGTCGATGCCGCGGCGGCAAAATCCGCATATGCATTTGTTTGAGGCGATGGTCGCGGCGTTCGATGCCACCCATGACACCGTGTTCCAGAATCGCGCCGGCGACTTCTTCGCGCTGTTCCTCGCCAACCTCTACGACAAGCAGAAGCAGGTGCTGGGAGAATATTTCGAGGACGACTGGTCGCGGATCGAGCCGGTCAGCGTCGAACCCGGACATCAGGCTGAATGGGTGTGGCTGCTGAAAGGCTTTGAACGCATCACCGGCTGCCCAACCGGTCGCTACCGCGGCCGAGCTGCTTGCTTCCACGCTACGCTATCGCGACGGGGCGACGGGCTGCCTCATCGACGAGGGCGACGCGATCGGCAATATCAAACGACATAGTCGGCGTCTTTGGCCGCAGACCGAAATGGCCAAGGCCTGGATTGCGCAGGCCGAAGCGGGCGAGGCGGGCGCCGCTGACGAAGCGCGCGCGGCCTTGTCAGGGCTCGAACGACACTATCTCAACCATCCCGTCGCGGGCGGCTGGTACGATCAATTCGATCGTGACGGCCGGTCGCTGGTCGCGACCATCCCGGCGTCTTCGTTTTACCACGTTCTCTGTGCGGTCGTGGAAGCCGAGCAAGTGCTCAGCTGAAAGGTCGGCGCTTACCCCTCCCGGCTCAGCGCTCGTTGTTAGGATATCAGCGTTCCGCTCTCCGTCGCCATGATGACCGACGGCCGCATCGTTCTGTTTGGCCTTTGGTCGATCACGTCAAGAGGATCAAACGGTAGTCTCTCCGTTATTGTCCTCTTGACGGGCGTTGCGGCGGCCAGACGTGGCGCGCGATCATGCCGATCGGCGCAACCGCATGGAGTTCGGCATCCCGTCCACGTCGTGATCGGTGAATCAATTTCTCGATGCGCTGATATCGCGGGTGCGCAGGACGGTCTCGACGATACGGCGAAGCCGGCGCAGGGAGCCGCCACGCCAGTGCTGAGCGACAGCCGCGCGTTCGACGCCGTCCAGCGGCGGCACCCAGTCTTGGTGTAGACCGCGTTCCCTGGCGAGGTCGGCAATCACCGCCGGCAAAAGCGCATCGAGATCATGTGCGTTTGGCTTCGGAAAGGAAACGATGCGGAAGCGATCGCGGATCGGCGAGGGCAACGGGTCGAGGCTGTTGGCGGTAGCGACATAAGAAATATGAGACAGATCGAGTGTCGCCTGCAACGCGGGGTCCGGGTACCTGCTGTTGGTCTCAGGTTCCAGGAATCCAAGCAGGCAATCCCAGAACCTTCCGTAGTCCGAGCGGGTGCCGGCCTTCTCAATTTCATCTAGCAACATCAATGGGTTAGCCTGTTTCGCTTGTGCGACAGCCAGGAAGGGGTGGCACGGCTCGGCGGAATGCCAACGTTTGTCGGTGCCGGCGAACACCGCACCGTCGCTTCGGCTTGCGTCCGTGCGCCACACGGTCAGTCCCAGTGTCTCGCCGAGACGTCTGGCAAAACGGGACTTGCCACCACCAGGATCGCCTACCAGTAGCAGCGGCCGAAGTTTGACGGTAGTGCGGCCGACGACATCGGCGAGCGCGAAGTCGATCACTTCGATCGCATAAGGAAACTCGAACATCAATAATTCGCGCACCTGATGCAGCGGCCGCACCAACACCAACGGCAGCGCGGTGTTGATGACGTGCTTCATCGGTCCGATCACGTCCTTGAGCTTACCGTTCTTCAACAGAGCTTCGTTGATACGGACGACCATGACATGGTTGTCAGGGACGGTGGCGTCCGATGCCGGATCGTCTTTCGGTTGACTGGCCTTTGCCTCGTCGGCGGACCGTTGGCGTTTTTCGGCTTCGTCAATCTCCTGCAAGGCGGCGTCTTCGGCCGCAGCGACACGGTGCTTGGCCATCTTGCGCCCGATCTGCATCACACTGCTCGCAGCCAATGAATCCCACCGATGCAGCAGGTCCGTGCAGGCCGGCAAAGCCGCCCAGCCAAAGCAAAAGGCCTCAAGGTCGGCGAGAAGCGCGGCGTCGACGCCAGCGGGGGGCCTTTCCAGTGCCTGCAGTAATGCCTTCGCCACCCGCCGATGATCCTCGGCGTAGGTGTTGTCGCGCGGGATCGGCAGAGATAGCAATCGCACGCAGTCGGCCAGGCTGCGCAGGTGTGGTGTATCCTCCTCGACAGCGCGGTGATCGAGCTCGTGTGCAAGTGCGACGCCGATGCCGACGTCGTGATGCCTGGCCCATTCGGCGTTGAGTGGCAGCCCGGGACAAAGCTCGTCGATCTCCGCCACCAGCCGCTGCCTGATCAAGCCGCGATGCTCGCCGGACAGCACCGCGTAGCGCAGGACACGCGGCAGCACCTTCAGCCGCTCGTCGCTCTCGGAGGAATCCGCAGCGGCGCCTGTCGAGGTGATATCCGCGACAGCGGGCCACGCCGGATCGTTGAAGTCGATATCGTCGGGATCGGTACTCATGCCTCGCCCTCCGAAGCATTATCAGTGGAACCAGCGCGCGACCCGGCAAGGGAGATCCGGACACGGTGGACGTCGCCGGGGCCGGCGGGCAGCCCCAGCCGGTAAAAGCGCGAAAGCGTACGAACCCAGTTGCCATCCCGATCGGCGAACCACACGGGAGAGCTGGTCACCAATCGATCGCCGTGAACAGGATGTCCGCCGGCAAGGCCGACCAGCACCACACCCCGCGGCGTCATTGCCGGCGTCCATTCTTCCAGGAGCGGGGCCGACTGGAGCATGGTCGGCGAGACCGGATATTCTAGTCCAAGGCGCGCGCAATCGTCGGCGAGCGTGCGCAATTGGCGGGTCAGATCAGGTGTGATGTGCGCAGGATCGAGAAATGGAAACATTTTCGTCAGCATGGAAAGATCCTAGTTTTTGAAAGGTCGACAAAACGGGTGAGGAAGCGGAAGGCAGGAAACGAGGATCCCGTCATTCACCGACTTCCACCACCAGCGCACCATCGAAGTTCGGGTTCTCAGTCCCGTACCCGTGCGGATTGCATAGGATCCGGGTCTCTCCGACGCGGTAGTCGAAGGACTGATGTACATGGCCGTGCACCCACAGCGTCGGCTGGTGCGCCTCGATCAGCGTCGATAAATCGGAAGCGAAAGCGCCGGTGAGGCTATCGCTCATGAACTCCGGGTGGATCGATCGCGGATGGCAAGCATGGTGGCTGACGACGGTCGTGTGTCCATGGAAGGGTGTCGCCAGGACTTCCGCGAGATAGGTTTTCGACTGATGATGCAGCAGCGCCGCTTCCTGCGGTCGGAACCTCAGCCACGGCCGCTTCTGCCAGCCGATCCGGCGATGATCGTTCATGCCGGTTGCGCAGGCGTTCATCACGGCCGCCTGTTTGGACTTCACCAAAAATCCGATAGTCCGTCCACAGCGTGGCGCCGACAAAGCGAACGCCCCGAAACACGATCGCGTCGTTCTCCAGCAGGTGAATATTGAACTCGGTCGCGTGAGACCGTGCCAGCGCCAGCTCGTGTGGGATAAAGCGGCGATAGTATTCGTGATTGCCGAACACCATCACGATCGGGATCTGCGCCGCCACAATCTGGCGGAGATGATCGAACGCATGCAAAACCCCTTCGCAGGTGTCGCCGGCGACAATCACAAGATCGACGCTGGGCATGATTGGAATTGGCTTGATCGGCGCCACGTCGACATGGAGGTCGGAGAAGATCTGGATCTTCACGTGAGGTCCCCCGTGGGCGCCGCCGCCGTCGCCAGGCGCAGCAGGGACGCCAGCCCGGGCATCAACGGGCAATCCATCAGGCGCAGATCGGGATCAGAGTGGGCACCGTGGGGTTCGCGGCGGAGGACGGCCTCATCCGACCTTGCGAAAAGAGTGTTTGCCCGCTGCCGGCGCTTGTGCTCCAGCACTTTTGTTGGTTTTGACATGGGGGTGCCTCCTAGGCCGTAATCAGGACCGCGCGCGGGTGGCGCGGCTGGATCCACTTGCTGCTGTTCACGTGCGCTCCCGTCAGAACCTTCGCCGCGATAGCGGCCGAGGGGAGCCAAACCGCGACGAGAAGGCGTTGCCGGTTCAAAACGCCGGGGATGGCGCCTAAGGCTCCGGCTTCCACAAGTTCGGCGCGGCGCGTGTGCAGGATCGGGTTGACGCTCGAGTTAACCTGCGTGCGCAGCTCGGAGCCCGCCATCACCACGAAGCCGCCCTGGGCGGGATAGCCGCGCGCCCAGAGGTCGCAGTAGTCGAGTTCGAGCTCACTGCCGAGCGGGGGCGTTGCGATCACTCCGATTCGGATCGGTCCAGCCTCGTCCGGACCGATCGTAATCGCGGTCTCCATCGTCTTGCTGCGCTGGCCGGCGAAATTGGAGTGGAACACCCGGCAGCCGGCATCGAACAAGAGGCGCTCGCCAAATTCGACATATTGGTCAAGCGGCGCGCGCTCGCAGTCGGATAACTCCAACATCTGGGGATTGGCCCCCTTGATGACCTCGACCAGACCGGCCTGTTCCGCCATCTCTGTCAGGCGAAACTGCAGATAAATCGCCGCCGTCTTGTCGAACCAGGGCTTCTCGTGGCCCGAGATGACGTAGACCTCGCGGGTAAAGCTCTTGGAGGGATCGGCGGCATGCTGGTACAGCCTGCGACGAACGTCGCGGGTCTCTCCGAGATAGGCCGCCTCATGATCGGCAAGGACGTAACAGCCGGGCACAGCGAGGTGCGCCAGCGCAGGGTCATTCACCATCGCAAAAGGAAAGCCGGAGACAGTGAGGCGGCTGACATTGTCGTGAACTTCGCGCAGGCCGGCGATGTCGCCGATCGGGCGGTAGATTGTGTTGGTGCAGGCCGGCTGCACGGAGCCATTCGTGGGTAAAAAGGGCATGATCTCTCTTTCTCTTGCTTGGAGAGATCGCAACGCCGACATCATGGGACCTAAACTGGGCGCAGCCAACAATGCTCGCGGATTATCGCTGGCAAGCATTAGCGGGCGTGAGCTTCGCGTTTCACCTATCTTCCGACCACGAGGTAGCCTTACGCGCGATCGCGCGGGACCAGTGGCCTGAAGACGGGCACGACGCGGACCGATCCATGCGACGCTTTTGCGCCACATGACGTCGAGCTTCGCGATCGCGCTTAGCCGATGGAAGAAGGGGTGGCGGGGAAGGCCCTGGCGGCCTTAGCGGTCCCGCAATCGCCCATGAGCGTGCGGCTGGTTCCGATCACTTCGGACCGGACCAAGTATAGCAAACGGGGTAGGGGCAATGGCGCCGAATTGGCGCTATAATGGCTCTTAGCCATGACTGACTCCTGTAAAGTCGTTGTGGTTAGGCTGTCGTCTGGTGTTGACGCACCAGTCGGCAGCCGCCTCGCGTGAACCGCGACGGCTGACAGATATATGAGCTGGATCCTGGTAAAACGCCAGCTGTCGCGCAGAACTATGGTTAACGGCGATCGGTTCGTATTCGACACGTTTCGTTGCGTTACTTGGTGCCGGAGCGCCGCTTCCCGTTGAGCGGGATCAGCCTGCGGTTGGCCCGGCAAATGATCGGGCGAAGGTGGCAAAATAGTAAGCGGGCCGCGCGGTTACTGTCGTGAAATGCGGAGCCAGTCTGACTTAAAGCTGGTCCAATTGCGCCGGAGCCGCGCTTGAGGCTAATGGCGCCGTAGCGACCGCTAAGTTAACCGAGCCTCGCCCCAAATAAAGTTGTGAAGTCGACCTGACAAACGACGTCAGCGGTACGTTAGAGTTAGCACGCTACGTGCAGCGGCGGGCCAAGATTTGTCTTTTATAGCCATCGCTTCCGTCGCTTGAAGCTCTTCAGATTCTTGAAACTCTTGCGCTGGTCGCCGGCGCCGCCGAGGTAGAATTCCTTGACGTCCTCGTTGTCGCGCAATTCGTCGGCGCTGCCGTCGAGCACGACCTTGCCTTGTTCCATGATGTAGCCGTGGCTCGCGACCGAGAGCGCGGCGCGCGCGTTCTGCTCCACCAGCAGGATGGTGACGCCGAGGTCGCGGTTGATCTCCTTGATGATCGCGAACACTTCCTTGACCAGCAGCGGCGACAACCCCATCGAGGGCTCGTCCATCAGGATCATCTTCGGGCGCGCCATCAGCGCGCGGCCGATCGCCAGCATCTGCTGCTCGCCGCCGGAGAGATAGCCGGCCAAGCCCGGTGCGCTCCTTCAGCCGCGGGAAATAGTTGAAGACCATGTCGATGTCGGCGTCGACCTCGTTGTCGCTGCGGGTGAAGGCGCCGAGCCGCAAATTTTCCAGCGACGTCATGTCGGAGATGATGCGGCGGCCCTCCATCACCTGGAAGATGCCGCGGCGGACGATCTTGTCGGGATCGATGCCGTTGATGCGCTCGCCGTTGAAGACGATTTCGCCGCGGGTGACTTCGCCGTCCTCGGTCTTGAGCAGGCCGGAGATCGCCTTCAGCGTGGTCGACTTGCCGGCGCCGTTGGCGCCGAGCAGCGCCACGATCGCGCCCTTGCGGCACCTCGAGGCTCAGGCCGCGCAGCACCAGGATGACGTCGTCATAGACCACCTCGATGTTGCGCACGCTGAGCAGCGGCGCGGGGGCGTGCGCCGTGGGCGGGCGTGGAATGATTTCGATCGTTTCGGTCATGTGAGCATTGCCGTCTCACGGACTCGTCATGCCCGGGCTTGTCCCGGGCATCCACGTCTTTCGTCGCGTAACGCAAGCAAGACGTGGATGGCCGGGACATCAGCCGCGAAGACGCGCTTCGCGCTGTTGCCCGGCCATGACGTCCGGTAGCGTGACCTCACCACCCAAACCATTCCGCCTTGCGCGGCAGTTCGACGGTCTTGACCTTCTCGAGCTTGATGGTGCCCTTGGCCATGAGATCGTTGATATCGCCGTCGGTCGGGCCGGAGATCTTCGAGCGATAGAGATCGACCGTCGTGGTGGGGCGGTGATCCTTCTCGGTCCAGGTCGAGGGATTGCAGACGCCTTCCATGCCCGCCGGCACCCAGTTGGCTTTCTGGTAAAAGCCCTTGGCGACGTTCTCGCCGGTGGCGCCGCCGTTCTTGGCGGCCCAGTCGAGCGCTTCCTTCATGTACAGCGCGCGTGCAGACGCCGGCGATGTAATGCACCGGGCGATAGACCTTGCCGGTCGGGTCGGACATCTTGGAGATTTCCATCACGGTCTTCATGCCCGGCGCGTTGCCGCCCCAGCCGACCGCGGTGCGCAGCGGGAAGATCACGCCATCGGCGGCATCGCCCGCGGTCTTGGCGGCGTTCTCGTCCATGCCCCAGACGTTGCTGAGGAACTGGACGTCGACGCCGGCGGTCTTGCAGGCCTTCATGACCGAGATGTTGGAGGCGGCGGTGTTGCCGAGATAAGCGTAGTTGGCGCCGGCGCTCTTCAGGCTCAGGCATTGCGCGCTGTAGTCGCCGGGCGCCAGCGCGAACACCAGCGGCGGCAGCACTTCGAAGCCGAGTTCGGTGGCGAGCGCTTCGCCGGCCGCCTTCGGCGCGTTCGGATAGGGATGGTTGGCGCCCATATGGACGAATTTCGGCTTGCCGGGCTTGCCCTTGGCCTTCCAGTCTTCGGCCGCCCAGGTCAGTTCGGCGCGCAGCGCATCCGAATAGCTCGGGCCGTAGAAGAAATTATACGGCGCGGGCTTTGCCTTGCCGCTGGTGCCTTCCGGATCGGTCAGCGCCGCGGCATAGGAGCCGGAGATATCCGGGATCTTGTCCTGCGCCAGGAAGCCGGTCAGCGCCTCGGTATCGGCGGTGCCCCAGCCCATGATCGCCGCGACCTTGTCGCCGCCGGACCATTTCTTGTAGAGCGCGATCGCGCGCGGCACCTGATAGCCGTAATCGTTGCTGTCGACGTTGAGCTGCTTGCCGCCGACGCCGCCGTTCTTGTTGACCCAGGCGAAGGTGTCCGCGACGCCCTGTCCGTAGGGCGTGCCGACGTCGGACGTGCCGCCCGAGAGGTCTTCGAGATGGCCGATCGCGATCTGGGCCTGCGCCGTCGTCGCCGCGCCGCCGAGCAGCAGCGCGAGCGAAACGGTGCCGAGTAGGGATTTCATGGTCATGGTGTTTCCTCCGGTTTATTTTGTTGACGTCTATTGTAGTCGGTCCCGTTCCAACCTCAATGCGAAAACGGGTAGAGTTTCCAGTAGGTCTTGATCTGCCGCCAGCGATGCGCGAGCCCGTCGGGCTCGAACATCAGGAACGCGATGATGATCAGCCCGATCGCGATCTCGCGCAGAAACGTGATGTTGTTGTTGAGCGACAGCGCCTTGTCGATCGCGCTGCCTTTCAGGCCGGCGCTGATCCACTCCATCAATTCCGGCAGCAGCACCACGAAGGCGGTGCCCATCAGCGTGCCCATGATCGAGCCGGTGCCGCCGATGATGACCATCGCGAGAAACAGGATCGAGCGTTCGATGCCGAAGCCTTCGTTGCGAGACCACGAGCTGATAATGCGCATAGAGCGCGCCGGCGATGCCGGCGAAGAATGCCGCCAGCCCGAACGACAGCGTGCGGTATTTCGTCAGGTTGATGCCCATGATCTCCGCGGAGAGATAATGGTCGCGGATCGCGACCAGCGCGCGGCCGTCGCGGGTGCGCATCAGGTTGGTCACCAGCAGATAGCTGACCAGGAGATAGGCCAGCACGACGTAGAAATATTGCCGGTCGCCGCGAAACGTGTAGCCGAAGATCGAGAACGGATTGGCGCTGGCCGGCACCGAGCCGCCGGAGAACCAGTCGGCGCGCGAGAAGAAATCGAGCAGGATATATTGCGCGGCCAGCGTCGCGATGACGAGATAAAGCCCCTTCAGCCGCGCCGCCGGCACGCCGAAGATCAGGCCGACCAGCGCGGTGACCACGCCCGCCAGCGGAATGGCGAAGAACACCGGGATCGGCAAGTGTGTTGGAGATATAGGCCGAGGTGAAGGCGCCGAACAGAAAGAACGCGGCGTGGCCGATCGAAATCTGTCCGGTGAAGCCGACCAGGATGTTGAGGCCGAGGGCGGCGATGGCAAAGATGCCGATCTGGATCAGGATGCTCAGCCAGTAGGCGCTGAGCAGTTGCGGCGCAAAGCAAATCAGCACGATGCCGACAATCGCCGCGTTGCGGCTGGTCGTGGTCGGAAAGATCGTGGTGTCCGCCGCGTAAGTGGTGCGGAAGTCGCCGGAGGGAATGAGGGAGGGGCCTGCCATGTGATTACACCCGCTCGATGTCTTTGGTGCCGAACAGGCCGTAGGGCTTGATCATCAGGATGATGATCAGCACGTAGAACGGCGCGATCTCGTAGAGATTGCCCCAGTGCAGATATTCGCTGTCGATATATTGCGCGATGTTTTCCAGTAGCCCGATGATGATGCCGCCGAGCACCGCGCCGCCGATCGAAGTCGAGCCCGCCGAGGATCGCCGCCGGAAATACCTTGATGCCGTAGGCCGACAGGCCCGACGACACGCCGTTGACGACGGCGACCACGACGCCCGCGACCGCCGAGACGGTGGCCGAGATCGCCCACGCCATCGCGAACACGTTCTTGACGGAAATGCCGAGCGACTGCGCCACCTGCTGGTTGAAGGCGGTGGCGCGCATCGCAAGGCCGTATTTCGAGGCGCGGAAGAACCAGGCCATGCCGATCATCATCGCCACCGATACCACGAGGCTCATGACATAGACGGTCTGGATCTGCAGGCCGAGGAAGCTGACGGATTGGCTGGTGAACACTCGCGGAAACGGCTGCGGGTTGACGCCGAAAATCCATTTCAGCGCGGCCTGGAACACCGTCGACAGTCCGATCGTGACCATGATCACCGAGATGATCGGCTCGCCGATCATCGGACGCAGGATCACGATCTGGATCGCGATGCCGAAGACGAACATGAAGACCAGCGTCAGCGGCATGCCGACCCAGAACGGCACCTGGTATTTGGTCAGCAGCGCCCAGCACACCCAGGCGCCGATCAGCAGCAATTCGCCTTGCGCGAAGTTCACGACCTGCGTGGCCTTGTAGATCAGCACGAACGACATCGCGACCACGCCATAGAGCGTGCCGACCACGAGGCCGTTGACCAGAAGCTGGATCAGGAACTGGAGGTTCATGTGTGGTTGACGGCGTGCAGTTGACGGGATTCTTCCCCTCTCGCCTTGTGGGAGAGGGTGGCGTCGCGAAGCGGAGGCGGGTGAGGGGTTGTTTCGAGCATCGACATGTGGTGACGGTACCCCTCACCCAATCGATGTTCGGGTCTGACTGAGCGGAGATGCCCTCTCCCACAAGGGGAGAGGGCGTAGCCATCGGCAGTCGCGATATGCCTTGTGAATGTCATTCCGCGGCCTCCGCCGATTGCGCATCGCGCGCGCCAGATCGACCACCGCCAAGCGTGGTGCGGATGCGCTGGGTGGTGCCGTCCTGGAAGCGGATCACGGTGTCGATGGGAATGTCGCGCTTGCCGCCATAGATCGCGTCGATGATGTCGGCGTATTTCTCGTTGATGACGCTGCGGCGGACTTTTCGGGTGCGGGTCAGTTCGCCGTCGTCGGCGTCGAGTTCCTTGTAGAGCAGCAGGAAGCGGGAGATGCGCTGCGCCGGCGGCAGCGTGGCGTTGACGGTTTCGACTTCCTTGCGCAGCAGCGCATAGACTTCGGGCCGCGAGGCGAGATCGGTATAGGTCGTGAACGAGATCCGGTTCTTCTCCGCCCATTTCGAGATGATCGAGAAGCGGATGCAGATCATCGCCGCGAGCGCGTCGCGGCCGGCGCCGAGCACCACGGTCTCGGCGATATAGGGCGAGAATTTCAGCTTGTTCTCGATATATTGCGGCGAGAACCGTTCGCCGCGCGAGGTCTCCGCCAGATCCTTGATGCGGTCGATCACCACGAGCTGCTTGTTGTCGTTGAAATAGCCGGCGTCGCCGGATTGCATCCAGCCGTCCTTCATGTCGGCGGCGGAGGCTTCCGGGTTCTTGTAGTAGCCGAGGAACATGTTGGGGTGGCGCACCACGATTTCGCCGACGCCGTGGATGTCCGGATTGTCGATGCGGATCTCGATGCTGTCGGCCATCGGCGACGCCCGTGGTATCGGGATCGACCTCGCCGCTCGGATGCAGGGTGTAGGCGCCGAGCAATTCGGTCTGGCCGTAGAGCGTGCGCAGCGGCACGCCCATGGCCTGGAAGAACTTGAACGTGTCCGGGCCGAGCGCCGCACCGCCGGTCGCCGCCGAGCGCAGCCGGGTAAAGCCGAGCCGGTCGCGCAGCGCGCGAAACAGCAGCGTGTCGGCGATCACCGAATGCTTGCCCTGCGCCAGCGCCGACAAGCCCGGTCTTCATGCCGAGTGCGTAGAGGCTTTGCTTGAGCGGAGAGGAATCCATCACGCCGGCGCGGACGTCGGCGGCGATCGATTCCCAGACCCGCGGCGCGAACAGCACGAAGGTCGGCGCGATCTCGCGGAAATCGTTCATCATGGTGTCGGGCTGCTCGACGAAGTTGACCTTCATCCGGCACAGCAGGCCTTTGCCGAGCACGTAGACCTGTTCCATGATCCAGGGCAGCGGCAGCACCGAGACGTATTCGTCGTCCGGTCCCTTCGGGATCGAAGGCGAGATAGGTCGCGCAATGCCGCAGCACCCGGCCGGCCGCCAGCATCGCCAGTTTCGGATTGGCGGTGGTGCCCGAGGTGGTGCAGAGGATCGCGACATCCTCGCCCTTGGTGGCATCCACCAGCCTGTCGTAGAGGCCGGGCTCGCGCGCGGCGCGGTCGCGTCCCATTGTCGGCAAGCTTGTCGGCCGACATCAGGCGCGGATCGTCATATTTCCGCATTCCCGCGCGGATCGGAATAGACGATGTGCTTGAGATGCGGCACGCGCTCGGCCAGCGCCAGCAGCTTGTCGACCTGCTCCTCGTCCTCGGCGAACACCAGTTTGGCTTCGCCGTAGTTGAGAAGATAGGCGGCTTCCTCGTCGAGCACGTCGCGATAGAGCCCGAGGCTCATGGCGCCGATCGCGTGGGTGGCGATTTCGGCCGAGACCCAGTCCGGCCGGTTGTCGCCGATGATGCCGATGACGTCGCCGCGGCCGAGACCGAGTTCGACCATGCCGAGCGCGAAATCGTGCACCCGCGTCTGATAGTCGTTCCAGGTGAAGAGCCGCCAGAGCCCGAAATCCTTTTCGCGCAGCGCGATCTCGCCGCCATGTTCCGAGGCGTTGAGGCGCAGCAGTTTTGGATAGGTGTCGGCCTGCGCGACGCGGCCGGCGTAATCCATCATGCCGCGCTCTCCGCCGGCTGCGGCACATCGTCGGGATCGACCAGAACCTCGTCCTCTTCGCCGAGATAAGCGCGCTTGACATGGGGATCGGCCAGCACCGCGGCCGGATCGCCTTCCGCGATCTTGCGGCCGAAATCCAGCACCATGACGCGGTGGGAGATATCCATCACCACGCCCATGTCGTGCTCGATCATCATCACGGTCATGCCGAACTCTTCGTTGAGATCGACGATGTAGCGCGCCATGTCCTCCTTTTCCTCGAAGTTCATGCCGGCCATCGGCTCGTCGAGCAGGATCAGTTGCGGCTCCAGCGCCATCGCGCGCGCCAGTTCGACGCGCTTGCGCAGGCCGTAAGGCAGCGTGCCGGCGGTGGCCTTGCGCACCGACTGCAGATCGAGGAAGTCGATGATCTCCTCGACCTTGCGGCGATGTTCGAGTTCTTCGCGCCGCGCGCCGGTCAGCCAGTACAGCGATCCCGTGATGAAATTGTTCTTCAGCAAGTGATGCCGCCCGACCATGATGTTGTCGAGCACGCTCATATGGTGAAACAGCGCGAGGTTCTGGAAGGTGCGGCCGATGCCGAGCCGGGGCCGCGCGTTGGGATTGAGCGCGGTGATATCGCTGGCCGCGATAGAACAGCTGGCCTTCGGTCGGCCGGTAGCGGCCCGAGATGCAGTTGACGATCGAGGTCTTGCCGGCGCCGTTGGGGCCGATGATCGAGAACAGTTCGCCGA
Source organism: uncultured Alphaproteobacteria bacterium (assembly GCA_963755895.1). GTDB lineage: Bacteria > Pseudomonadota > Alphaproteobacteria > Rhizobiales > Xanthobacteraceae > Bradyrhizobium. Next base: position 52,637 of record CAVWMD010000005.1, on the reverse strand, counting down.
CCTGACGCCGAAACTGACGTCGGTGAGCGCGCGCACGCCGCCAAAACGCAGTGATACCCCGCGCACCTCCAACGCGTCCGCCACTCAAGTCCTCCCCGGAAACGGCGCTTTGGCGCGCTCTTATCCCTTGGTTTCAATGCCAACGGGCTACGATCCTATATCGATCGGGCCCGGTAAGCCATTCGACTAATGGCGTTTTGCAGCGCAGATCGCTTTTTGCCGCAAGGTCGCTCGTGACCGCCCGGCGCTGCACCGGGCAAGGTCGACTTCATTAGGGTAAAGGCGATAGTTTGAAATGTCTTTTGCCTGACAATTCGTCGCGCAATTCGCCAAAAAGGCGCCTCGTCGCGCCCCGATGAGAGGCGTTAGGTCGGTCGTCACGTGTCGGCGGCAGGCGGTCAAAGACATCATGGTGACGGCTGATTATTTGAAGCGGATCGCGGTCTGGTCGCGCGAATTGATGAGCGCGAGATCGAGACTCGCGCGCGCCGGGATCGTCGAGAAGATCGTACCAGGCCAGACGAATTCATCTGTCATGCGCGGCGATCATTTCGAATACTGGACCGGCGTGGTCACCGGCCTGGTGCGGATGGGTTCGGTGTCGCGCGGCGGCAAGGCCATGAGCTTTACCGGCCTGACCGCCGGCGCGTGGTTCGGCGAGGGCACCGTGCTCAAGAACGAAGCCCGGCGCTACGATGTGGTGGCGCTGCGCGACACCCGCCTTGCGCTGATGGACCGAGCACCTTCTTCTGGCTGTTACGAAAACAGCGTCGCGTTCAACCGCTTCCTGGTGCGGTCAGCTCAACGAGCGTCTCGGCCAGTTCATCGCCCTGCTCGAATATGGCCGGACGCTGGATGCCACCGCGCGCCTGGCGCGCTCGATCGCGTCGCTGTTCAACCCGATCCTGTATCCGGACCTGACCCGCCATCTGGAGATCACGCAGGAGGAAATCGGCGCGCTGTCCGGCATCTCCCGGCAAAACGCCAACCATGCCTCAAGACGCTGGAGAAGGAAGGGCTGCTGCGGCTCGAGTATGGCGGGGTGACGATCCTCGATCTCGAACGGTTGCGCAGCTATGGTGAGTGACCGAAAGGCCGGTGGTTATTCGCCGCCACGTTAACTGTGGCGCTGTATCACCAGGCGCGCTAAGTGCCTGATTGGAATCGACTTTGAGGCCAGAATTCGCCATGGTCGAATGCTATGGCCGACGCTGCGGACGATTCCTGCCGGGCCGATTTGCTCGAATCGGGGCATCGCTTTTCATTTGCTCTTCGAGACCGCTATTTGCTTGCGGTCTATCGGGCGGCGGTTTGCTAGGACGGTTGTTGTGCCTAGGCTGGTCCTTGGGTGCGTTATCGGAGAAGGCTATGGCGGTTCAGGATTCGAAGCGGCGCGTCGCGCTGATCACCGGCGTCACCGGGCAGGACGGCGCCTATCTCGCCGAATATCTGCTGGGCCTCGGCTACACTGTGCACGGCATCAAGCGGCGGTCGTCGTCCTTCAATACCGCGCGCATCGATCATCTCTATGAAGATCCGCATGCCGGCAATGTGCCGTTCCTGCTGCACTACGGCGACATGACGGATTCGACCAACCTGATCCGGCTGGTGCAGCAGATCCGCCCGACCGAGATCTACAACCTCGCCGCCCAAAGCCACGTCGGCGTCAGTTTCGAGAGCCCGGAATATACCGCCAATGCCGACGCGCTCGGCGTGCTCCGGCTGCTGGAAGCGATCCGGATCCTCGGCATGGAAAAGGAGACGCGCTTCTACCAGGCCTCGACCTCGGAACTTTACGGCCTGGTCCAGGAAGTGCCGCAGAAGGAAACCACGCCGTTTTATCCGCGCTCGCCCTATGGCGTCGCCAAGCTCTATGGCTACTGGATCACGGTGAACTACCGCGAAGCCTACGGCATGTATGCCTCCAACGGCATCCTGTTCAACCACGAGAGCCCGATCCGCGGCGAGACCTTTGTCACGCGCAAGATCACGCGCAGCGTCGCCCGCATCGAGACCGGGCTTGAAGACGTGCTTTATCTCGGAAACCTCTCGGCGAAGCGCGACTGGGGCCATGCCAGGGACTATGTCGAGGGCATGCACAGGATATTGCAGGCGGATGCGCCCGACGATTTCGTGCTGGCGACCGGCGAAACCCGCTCGGTGCGCGAATTCGTCGAACTGGCGTTCGCCGAAGTCGGCCGCGGCATCGAGTGGCGCGGCGAGGGCGTCGATGAGACCGGCGTCGACAAGGCGTCCGGCAAGACGCTGGTTCGGGTCGATCCGGTGTATTTCCGTCCGACCGAAGTCGATCTCTTGATCGGCGACGCCTCCAAGGCGCGCGACAAGCTCGGCTGGAAACCGAAAACGACGTTTGCGCAGCTCGTCAGGGAAATGGTCGCGGGCGATCTCGATATCGCCCGGCGGGAGATCGCCAATGGCAGGAACGTTTGAGCTGAAAGGCAAGACGGTGTTCGTTGCCGGGCACCGCGGCATGGTCGGGGCCGCGCTGGTGCGCCGGCTTGCAAAGGAAGATGTCGAACTGCTGACGGTTGGGCGCAGCGAAATGGATTTGCGCGACCAGGCCGCCGTGTCCGGCTGGTTTGCCGCCAAGCGCCCGCAGGCGGTGTTCCTGGCGGCGGCGAAAGTCGGCGGCATCGTCGCCAACAACACGCTGCGCGGCGAGTTTCTCTACGACAACCTCATCATCGCCGCCAATGTGATCCAGGCCGCGCACGTCAGCGGCACCGAGAAGCTGATGTTTCTCGGCTCGTCCTGCATTTATCCGAGGCTGGCGCCGCAGCCGCTGCGGGAGGATTCCATGCTGACGGGCCCGCTGGAGGCGACCAACGAGCCCTATGCGATCGCCAAGATCGCCGGGATCAAGATGGTCGAAGCCTATCGCAGCCAATACGGCGCCGACTTCATCAATGTGATGCCGACCAATCTGTATGGTTCCGGCGACAATTATCATCCCGAATACAGCCACGTGGTCGCCGCGCTGATCCGCCGGTTTCACGAGGCCAAGGTGTCCGGCGCCGGCGAAGTCGTGGTGTGGGGCACCGGCACGCCGCGGCGGGAATTCCTCTATGTCGACGATCTCGCCGACGCCTGCATTCATCTGATGAAAACCTATTCCAGCGACGAACTGGTCAATATCGGCACCGGCGAAGACATCACCATCGCCGAGTTCGCGCGCGTGGTGGCCGCGACCGTGGGCTATACCGGCACCATCGGCTTCGATCCGTCGCGGCCCGACGGCACGCCGCGCAAATTGCTCGATGTCAGCCGTCTCGCCAAACTCGGCTGGCGCGCGCGCACCTCGCTCGCGGACGGGATCAGGCTGGCGTATCAGGCATACTTGAAAGAGCATGGTTAGGGCGCGATGTTAACACGCAGCTAATGCGGATCGATCCATGCCGGACCCGTTGGCCGCACGTTTATCGCGTCGTGACGCGACACGCCGGGGCGCCTCAGGTCAACCGATGATGAAATCACGCCGGGAGGGGCCAAGTTGGTCCATGCCCTACTGATGAGGCCCATAGGCCGCTCCCAGCATGTTGTTCGCAAAGAGCCGCTACGCTGAAGCCCGAACAGATGCAGCAGCGGTTAATGCGGCAATTCTACCCGGTGGTGTCATTCAAGAACCTCCGAAGTTCACGGCCAACCCAATGCGCACGTTGGCCTGCCGCCCTTCATCAGGGCAGACCTAAAACGTGAGTATCGGTAGCTCATCTGTCAAGATGGCCGGCAGGTTTCCAGGGCTGGCTCGCTATGCCAACGTATGGACGATCACCGGCCCGGCCACCGCGGTGGCTGGGCCAACGAGCAGGGGCTCAAGATTTTGCTCGATCCAGGCAAGCGCACGCCTGTTTGCCTCCTCCGCTCCCGCGTAACCGTTGAAGACACTGATCGCGATCACAGTGTCGTCGGGTGCATAAACCACATAATAAGCCATGAAGCCTTCGACATCACTGATGATCGGAATGGCGCCCTCTTTAATTCTGCGCGTGAGTTCTTCAGCCATACCAGTCTTGACTTTAGCCTGACGAATGGCGGCGTACATGGAACCCTCCTTCAACGGCAAGGCTGCCCAGGATCGCGATTGCGGCGATCATTCGTCACACCCGGGCGGGGCGAGCAGCAGGATTCCCCGCGCGCTGAATATGATATTACGTCGTCGGGTAGAACCAAACCATCAGGGCCAAGCGATCTTTCGTGATGGCATGTCTGTGCTTAGGCACCTTCGAGCGATGCCGACCGACCCGAAAAGGTCTGCCTTGAAAGGGGGCGGAAGTTGTCAATCGACGTGTCAGCCGTCTCGCCAAACTCGGCTGGCGCGCGCACCTCGCTCGAGGATGCCATCAGCGGGCATTGCAAGACATATGGGCGGCTAACCGCAGATTTGCCGAATCATACAGGGTCGGTGCAGGAACGGGTCCCGGTGGGTGATCCGGCTCACTTGCTTTACGTCCTCACATCACCGTCCGGTCGTCGATGAACAAAACCGCAGGGTTGAGCGCCTTTCAAAGGGAGCGCGCCAGAAAGCAGCACCGGAAACAGGCCGGTCCGCTGCTGGACAAGGCACTCCAGTTGCACGATGCCGGAATTGCTCAGCAGGCGCAGGCGCTTTGCCTGCAGGTGCTGGAAAACCTGCCCGATCATTTCGACGCGCTGCACCTGCTTGGCGTTGAAATATGCCTCGCAGCCGGAATATCTCAGCGCGTTGCGGACTGAACTTCCCGCGCGAATCATGGCAAGCGCATCGGGCAATACTAGGAACTATACGAGGGCGGCGGAAGCCGCTTATCGGGCGATCTGGCGGGAATGTTGCGCCCGGCAAAGGGAAAGCGTTACCGCGTCATAGGCGTTGATCAGCGTGCGGCCGCCGAACGCGGAGGCGTTTTGCCCAGCGCCACCGCCATCGCCGAGATCAGCGGCTTCATGAAATAAGCGCCCTCCGCCGGCGAGATATCGGTGCGCAGGCCGTGCGACCTCAGTTCGTCCGACACCACCGGACCGACCGAGGCGATCGGCGTGCGCGCCAGTCCCTCGCGCAGCCGCGCCTCGCAATCGTGGGTCTGGGCGACCTCGATCAGGCGGCGCACCTGGCCGGAGCTTGTCAACGCGATGGCGTCGATGCGGCCTTGCGCCATTTCATCGATCGCGGTGACGATGTTCGTGTCGGCGGCCTGCGCGTCATAGACGTAAGGCAAGCACGGTATCGACCTCGGCGCCTTGCGCCGTGATCGCGCCGATCAGCAGGCTGTGATCCTTGTCCGGATAAAGCTGCAGGCCGAGACGATGTCCGGCCAGATCGAGCCGCGACAGCATCTCGGCGATGCCCTCGGAAGTCGGCTTTTCCGTCGTCACCTGCGGCTCCAGTCCGAGCTCGCGCAGCGCCCGGCCGGGCTTTGGTCCGCGGGCGAATTTTCGCGCTTTGCCGAGTGCGGTGACGAAATCCTTTTCCACATCCATCCGCCGCACGACCTTCATCAGCCGGCGCAGCCCTTCGCCGGTCATCAGCACCAGATCGTCGCAAGGTTGTTCGATGAAACGGCGGATCCAGGCCTCGACCGGCGCCGCATCCGGCGCGTCGTGGATGGTGAACATCGGGCATTGCAGCACATCCGCGCCCTGCTCGGCGAGCAGGCGGGAGAATTGCGCCTCCTCGCGCGTTTCCAGGATCAGAATGCGATAGCCGTTCAGTCTGTCGCTCATGATTTCGCAGCCGTGTTTTGTTTGACGCCGATCGCCCGAGGTTTGTTCATCATGATCCCGCAAGCGGGATTGGCGCAAGGGCAGCACGGGTGCTAGAGCAGGGCTCAAAATCGGCGCGCTGTCGTGTGCCCGAATTTCAGTCAAACAACCCAAGCGACCCATGCCCGATCATCAATTCGTCCTGACCCTGTCCTGCCCCGATCGTCCCGGCATCGTTTCCGCGGTGTCGACCTTCCTGGCCCATAACGGCCAGAACATCCTCGACGCGCAGCAGTTCAACGATGTCGAGACCGGCCATTTCTTCATGCGGGTGGTGTTCAACGCCGCCGATCTCGCGGTCAATCTCGCCTCCTTGCAAACCGGCTTCACCGCGATCGCCGAACGTTTCGGCATGCAATGGCAGATGCGCGATCGCGCCACGCGCCGCCGCGTCATGCTCCTGGTCTCGAAATCCGATCACTGTCTCGCCGATATCCTCTATCGCTGGCGGACCGGCGAACTCGAGATGATCCCGACCGCCATCGTCTCCAACCATCCGCGCGAGAGCTACGGTGGTCTCGATTTCGGCGAGATCCCGTTTCACTTCCTTCCCGTCACCAAGGAGACCAAGCGCGAGCAGGAAAACGCGATCTGGGAGCTGGTCGGCGAGACCAACACCGATCTCGTGGTGCTGGCGCGCTACATGCAAATCCTGTCGGACGAAATGTCGGCGCGGCTGTCCGGGCGCTGCATCAACATCCACCACTCGTTCCTGCCGGGCTTCAAGGGCGCGCGGCCGTATCACCAGGCGCATGAACGCGGCGTCAAGCTGATCGGCGCCACCGCGCACTACGTCACCAGCGCACTCGATGAAGGCCCAATCATCGACCAGGATGTCGAGCGTATCAGCCATCGCGACACGCCCGACGATCTCGTCCGCAAGGGACGCGATATCGAACGCCGCGTGCTGGCGCGCGCGGTGCGCCACCATCTGGAGGATCGCGTGATCCTTAACGGCCGTAAGACCGTGGTGTTTGGCGGCTAATAACCGTCGATCTGACCCAATACGCGCTCTCCACGCACCACTGCTACGACGCCCGCGGAGTGGTCGACTTTATCGGATTTCCGATGCTGCTGCATTAAGCTCGAGCGCCGAAAGTCTACCATTGAAATAGAACGGCTGTTATCGGAGTTCGGAATCTGAGGCGAGCGTTTGATTTTGTGCGTCCGCTTTGTTTTCTAATTACCCTTTTGACCGATTGTACCGTTTATCTTTGGTTGCCATTACTTTCATAATCCGAGCTCGCCAGCGACGGCTTATCTGTTGCAAATTACCGATCATATATTCGGCAAAACGCGCCACCGGGCGCTGCTCGGCAAAGTTGCTTCAAGATTGACGAACTGCTCTACTGCTTGAATGTGCTGTCGGATAGTTAGCTAATAGTGGTGCTTGCCGTCTCAGGCCGGATATTATTGAGGCGCGGCGGAACTTAAGTGTGCTCGAAGCGCTGGACTGGCTGAGGTCAATAGATCAATGCGCCTGATTCGCTTCTTGGACAGGCACGCAATATCGGACGCATTTGTTTTATTTTTATCCACTTGTACGCTTGTGCGGTCTCACTATTCGGATCGATCAAGTCATTCGCAAAACATGTGGAGCGCGAGTACTCTGTCAGCTAGTTAAAAGCTGGATTAAACATTCTGGCCTTCCAACCAAAGTCTTGCTTTGCAGGTGTTGCGTCGAAAGTCATATCTTTCATCATTCTCAAACCCATCGCTGCATTGGCGCCCGGGAAAAGCGGCTTCGCTATTACAAAGGCAGTTCTCCAAAGAAGAGGATGTACCGAAATGGTACGCCGCGGCATCTGCAACCCATCAAAGATTCGTCCGATCATCTCGTGGTAAGCAAGTGTCTCGCCACCGGGCAGCGCATAGAATTTGTTGATCGCAAAATCGCTTGACGCTGCCGAAATAGCTCCGATCGCGAGATCCTCGGCGTGCACGGGTTGGCGTAACCCTTGTCCTCCGCCGACGCGGGGCATAAAGCCGAATCTTCGGATGAGCTTGGACAAGGGCGTGATGTTGCGATCGCGGCCTTCGGCATAAATGAGAGTAGGACGAAGGATGGTCCAGCCGATATTGTTGTGATCGCAAACAGTAGCAATCTCTTGCTCAGCGTCGGCAAAACTCTTCAGCATCCTCCGCTCTGCGGCGATTTCACTGTCACGCTTCGTTAGAACGCTCGTCGAACTGAAGACAACGACCCGCTTCAGCGCGGGGTTGAATAGCCGCGGAAGGGCCGCCGACATTAATGCTGCATTCGCCGTGCAGTAAAGAGTTGAAAATGGAGGGAGCCTTAATGTCTCGGGTTTCTCTAGGTCTCCCTGAAACCAATCGACATCACCGTTGCTCTGTGGCGACCTCGACATGGCTAGTGGTCGGCCGTCACGAACGAGATGCTTCAGAATATAACCGCCAACAAGCCCGGTGGCGCCGATCACCAGGCTCTTTGCTTCGGTGTCTGTTTTTGCGTTCATTTAGCTCACCTGCCTAGCGCAAGATTTCCGATCGCCTTCACGCAGAAAGCCATTTCCTCATAAATGATCAGCGAGGAAACACGCAATCGTTTGATGTACCTCTGGATCGATCTTGCCGCCTGAGGGAACATGCTTGCCGACGCAGTTAGTGTATGAGGTCCGTTAGAGCGTTTGATTTGGTCACTTCGTCTTTCGGTGGCGCCGGCTCGAGGCGCTTACGCTCCCGTTCCTGCATGTACTCATCATATTTCGCGGTGCCCGGCCGTGGCGGCGCATCCGCCGGCAGGCCGCCGAGCCACTGCGGCACGTAATCGCTCATGCCATCGGCGAGCTTTTCGTTCATGGCTCCGCAGCCGCTCAGGCTGCATGCGGCGAGCATGACAGCAAGCAAAACGGCGAGTTGGCGTCGGTCGATAGGCATCTTGCGAAACGGTTGGCCTCGTAGGACGTGGTCGCGATCATTTGCCTTCCCGACCCGTTTTGATGCGGCGCGGCAAGGCTGTGGCTAGGTCCACCAACAATGCGGTAAAATTGCATGTTCCACCAAAGCATCGATCGGAAAAGGTATAATAATACTTAGACTTTTCCTGGTTGGACAGGATGGAAACAACACGAAACAAACATGACCGGGTAAAACGTCTCGGCGGAGCGAATTGCGCCCATCGTCGTGATTGACAACGCCGCGCGGCTGGGACGCCATGCCGCGCCATACGCGGCCGAATAAACTGGCTATTGTGAGGCAAGGCCGGGGGCTCGGTTCGAAGCACAAAACCGATCAAGGGGGAGGGTGTTGATGTCCATTGGAAAAATGTTGTCGCCGGCTGCAATCGGCGTTGCGGTCGTGAGTTTGCTCGCAACCGCGCCGGTGCGGGCACAGGAGAGCGTGAAGATCGGCCTGATCCTGCCGATGACCGGCGGGCAGGCTTCGACCGGCAAGCAGATCGACAATGCGATCAAGCTCTACATGCAGCAGAACGGCGACACCGTCGCCGGCAAGAAGATCGAAGTCATCCTGAAGGATGATGCGGCACTGCCCGACAACACCAAGCGCCTCGCGCAGGAATTGATCGTCAACGACAAGGTCAGTTTCATCGCCGGCTTCGGCGTCACGCCGGCAGCACTGGCCGCCGCACCGCTGGCCACCCAGGGCAAGATTCCGGAAATCGTCATGGCCGCCGGCACCTCGATCATCACCGAGCGTTCGCCCTATATCGTGCGCACTTCATTTACGCTCGCGCAGTCGTCCACCATCATCGGCGACTGGGCCGTCAAGAACGGCATCAAGAAAGTCGCCACGCTGACGGCCGATTACGCGCCCGGAAATGATGCACTGGCCTCATTCAAGGAGCATTTTACTGCCGGTGGCGGCGAGATCGTCGAAGAGGTCAAGGTTCCCCTGGCCAATCCCGACTTCGCGCCGTTCCTGCAGCGGATGAAGGACGCCAAGCCCGACGCCATGTTCGTGTTCGTGCCGGCGGGCCAGGGCGGCAATTTCATGAAGCAATATGCCGAGCGCGGCCTCGACAAGTCGGGCATCAAGGTGATCGGGCCGGGCGACGTCATGGACGACGACCTGCTCAACGGCATGGGCGATGCCGCGCTCGGCGCCGTCACCGCGCATATCTACTCCGCCGCGCATCCGTCCCAGATCAACAAGGATTTCGTCGCCGCCTACAAGAAGGCGTACGGTTCACGCCCCGGCTTCATGGCGGTCAGCGGCTATGACGGCATGCGTTTGATCTATGAGGCGCTGAAGAAGACCGGCGGCAAGACCGACGGCGAAGCGCTGATCGAAGCCATGAAGGGCATGAAATGGGAAAGCCCGCGCGGCCCGATCTCGATCGATCCGGAAACCCGCGACATCGTTCAGAACGTCTACATCCGCAAGGTCGAGAAGGTTGACGGCGAACTCTATAATGTCGAGTTCCAGACCTTCGAGGCCGTGAAGGATTCGGGCAAGACGAAGAAGTGACAATACGAAATACAGTCGTCATTCCGGGGCGCGAGCTTGCTCGCGAACCCGGAATCTCGACATGTATCGTTGCAAGAGATTCCGGGCTCAGCGCTTTCGCGCTGCCCCGGAATGACGAACTTTAGGGTTCTTCCACCCCATGACCGCATTCTTCACCATCCTGTTCGACGGCGTCGCCTACGGCATGTTGTTGTTCGTGCTGGCGTGCGGGCTGGCCGTAACGCTCGGGCTGATGAATTTTGTCAATCTCGCCCACGGCGCGTTTGCGATGGCGGGCGGATATGTCTGCGCCGTTCTCGTCAACCAGTCCGGCTGGCCGTTCTTTGCCGCGCTGCCGCTGGCCTTTGTCGCGAGCGCGCTGATCGGTGTCGTGTTCGAACGCGCGCTGTACCGCCACCTCTACAACCGCAGCCATCTCGACCAGGTATTGTTCTCGATCGGCCTCGTCTTCATGTCGGTGGCGGCGGTGGACTACATCATGGGATCGTCGCGGATCTTCATCAAGCTTCCGGCCGTGCTGGAGGGGCAGATCGATTTCTTCGGCGTCGGCATCGGCCGCTACCGGCTGATGATCATCGTGATCTGCGGCCTGCTGACGGCCGGATTGCAACTGGTGCTGGCGCGCACCAGATTTGGCTCGAGGCTTCGCGCCGCGGTGGACGATCCGCGCGCTGCCTCAGGGCTCGGCATCAACGTGCCGCAGGTGTTCGCCTTCACCTTTGCGTTCGGCTGCGGCCTCGCCGGTTTGGGCGGCGCGCTCAGCGCGGAGATACTCGGGCTCGATCCGTATTTCCCGCTGAAATTCATGATCTACTTCCTGATCGTGGTGACGGTGGGCGGCTCCTCCAGCATCACCGGGCCGTTCCTCGCAGCACTTCTGCTCGGCATCAGCGACGTCGCCGGCAAATATTATGTGCCCAAGATGGGGCCGTTCGTGATCTATACGATCATGATCGTGATCCTGATCTGGCGCCCCAATGGCCTGTTCGGCCGCTCCGCTACGCGTTGAGCTTTCCGATGATCGCGCCAACCGACGTCGGATATCATGCCAGACAACAAGCGCGATGGCGCTGGAGCGAGATCGCGTTCTGGCTCTTGGCGCTCGGTTGCGCCCTGGTATTTCCCTCGCGCTATCTGATCATGACCGACATCGTTCGGCTGGCGTTGTTTGCGCTGTCGCTCGATCTCATTCTCGGCTACGCCGGCATTGTGTCGCTGGGACACGCCGCGTTCTTCGGCGTCGGCGCCTATTGCGCCGGGCTGCTGGCCGTGCACGGCATCCTGACCGAGCCCATCGTGGCGCTGCTCGCCGCCGGCCTTGTCGCCGCCGTGCTCGGCTTTCTCACCAGCTTTCTGGTGATCCGCGGCGCCGACCTGACCCGGCTGATGGTGACGCTCGGGATTGCGTTGCTGCTGGAAGCGCTGGCGGAGCGGTTTTCCAATATCACCGGTGGCACCGATGGGCTGCAGGGCATCGAGATGCAGCCGATCCTGGGGCTGTTCGCGTTCGACATGTTCGGCAAGACCGGCTTGTTCTACTCCCTCGCCGTGCTGTTCGTGCTGTTCCTGCTGGCGCGCCGGATCGTGTATTCGCCGTTCGGCCTGTCGCTGCGCGCGATCCGCAACAATCCGCTGCGGGCGTCCGCGATCGGCATTCCGGTCAACCGGCGCCTGATCGCGATCTATACGATCGCGGCGTTCTATGCCGGGGTCGCCGGCGCGCTATTCACCCAGACCACGGCGCTGGCCTCGCTAGACGTGTTTTCATTCGAGCGCTCCGCCGATTTGATGCTGGTGCTGGTGATCGGCGGTACCGGCTATCTCTATGGCGGACTGATCGGCGCCGTGGTGTTTCGGATGTTGCAGGAGGTGTTTTCGTCGATCACCCCGCAATACTGGCAGTTCTGGATCGGCCTGGTGCTGGTCGTGATCGTATTGGTCGGCCGGCAGCGCCTGCATCGCTGGGTGTTGTGGGCGCCGAACCTTGTGATGGCGCAGTTCAGCGGCCGCAAGGCCGTCATTGCCGGCCCCGAAAGTGACGCGCCATGAGCTTCGCGCTGGAAACAAAAGGACTGCAAAAGCATTTCGGCGGCCTGAAGGTGACGCGCGATTTATCGCTGGCGATCGAGCAGGGCGCCCGGCACGCCGTGATCGGCCCGAACGGCGCCGGCAAGACTACCGTCATCAACCTGTTGACCGGCGTGCTCAAGCCCAATGCGGGGCGCATCCTGCTGGAGGGTAACGACATCACGGATTTGCCAGTGCATTCGCGGGTGCTGCGCGGCCTGTCGCGCACGTTCCAGATCAACCAGCTCTATGCCGACCTGACGCCGCTCGAGACCATCGGCCTTGTGGTGTCGGAGCGGCTCGGCCGCGGCGGCGACTGGTGGCGCCGGATGGGCACGCGCGAGGACGTCAACGGGGAGATCGCGGAAAATCTGTCGCGCTTTCATCTGCTCGACGTGATGAACGAGCCGACCGCGACGCTGCCTTACGGCAAGCAGCGCCTGCTGGAGATCGCGGTTGCGATTGCCACCAAGCCGCGCGTGCTGTTGCTCGACGAGCCCGCCGCCGGCGTTCCCGAAGGCGAGCGCCACGACATCCTGGCCGCGGTCGCGGCGCTGCCGCGCGACGTCACGGTGCTCCTGATCGAGCACGACATGGACCTGGTGTTTTCGTTCGCCGACCGCATTTCCGTGCTGGTCGGCGGCGCGCTGCTGGTCGAGGGAGCGCCCGGCGAGGTCGCGCGCGATCCGAGGGTCAAGGCGGTCTATCTCGGCGAGGCCGCCGATGTCTGATTTTCTCGCCATCGAGGGACTGCGCGCCGGATATGGCGAGGCCGTGGTGTTGCCCGGCCTGTCGCTGCGACTGGCGGAGGGACAGGTGCTGGCGCTCTTGGGCCGCAACGGCACCGGCAAGACCACGCTGATCAATTCGATCGTGGGCGTCACCCGCCGGTTCGGTGGGACCATCGCAGTCGGTGGCCGCGATATCACGCAGCTGCGGCCGGACCAGCGGGCGCGGGCCGGCATCGGCTGGGTGCCGCAGGAGCGCAACATCTTTCGTTCGTTGACGGTGGAAGAAAACATGACCGCGGTGGCACAGCCGGGACATTGGACGGTGGCAAAAGTCTACGAGATGTTTCCCCGGCTGGAAGAGCGCCGCGGCAATTTCGGCAACCAATTGTCCGGCGGCGAGCAGCAGATGCTCGCAATCGGGCGTGCGCTAACGCTCAATCCGAAGGTGCTGCTGCTGGATGAGCCGACCGAGGGGCTGGCGCCGATCATCGTTGACGAGCTGTTGAAGGCACTCGGCACCATCACCCGGTCCGGCGGCATCTGCTCGATTATTGTCGAGCAGAATGCCCAAAAGATTCTCAATCTGGCCGATCGCGCCGTGATATTGGAACGCGGTGCGATCGTCCACGACGCCGCGAGCGCCGCCCTGAAAGCCGATCCCGCGGCACTTGAGCGCCATCTCGGCATTGCCGGAAAGTCTTGACGTGGTAACAAAGTTTGCCGTCATTGCGAGGAGCGTTAGCGACGAAGCAATCCAGTCTTCCTTTGCTGCCGTGGATTGCTTCGCGGAGCCTGCAATCGGGCGCGCGTTCGCGCGATCCGGTAGCTCGCAATGACGAATTGAAATGCTGACCGACCTTCAGGAGTTGCGACCATGCAAAGAACAAAAGCCCCCTTCCGCGCCGACGAGGTCGGCAGCCTGCTGCGGCCGCCGCGCATCAAGGAAGCGCGCGCCCGGCTGGCGAAGGGTGAGATTTCGGCCGACGATCTGCGCAAGGCTGAGGATATAGAGATCGAAAAGGTCGTGCACAAGCAGGCCTCCGCCGGCCTGAAGCTTGCCACCGACGGCGAGTTCCGCCGCTCGTGGTGGCATTTCGATTTTCTCAGCCACCTGATCGGCTGCGAATTGTTCCACCCCGATGAAGGCATTCAATTCGCCGGCGTGCAGACCCGGCACGAGGCCATCCGCGTGGTCGGCAAACTGGATTTCCCGGCCGATCACCCGATGCTCGAGCATTTCAAATTCCTGAAAAAACAGTGCGACACCGCCCATGTCACGGCGAAGATGACGATCCCGTCGCCCGCGGTGTTGCATTTCCGTGGCGGACGCAAGCTGATCTCGCAAGCGGTCTATCCCGACCTCGAGGAGTTTTATCTCGACCTCGGCAAGACCTATCGCAAGGCCGTGCAGGCGTTCTACGACGCCGGCTGCCGCTATCTGCAGTTCGACGACACCGTATGGGCCTATCTCTGCTCGCAGGAAGAACTGCAAAAATCGCGCGCCCGCGGCGACAATCCCGATGGCTTGCAGGAAATCTATGCGCGCATCATCAATTACGCGATCGCCGAGCGGCCGGCCGACATGGTGATTACGACCCATGTCTGCCGTGGCAATTTCCGCTCGACCTGGATTTCGTCCGGCGGCTATGAGCCGGTGGCCGAGACCATGCTGGCCGGCACCAATTACGACGGCTATTTCCTGGAATATGATTCCGACCGTGCCGGCGGCTTCGAACCCTTGCGCTATCTGCCGAAAGGCAACAAGATCGTGGTGGTGGGCGTCATCACCTCCAAGACCGGCGCGCTCGAGAAAAAGGACGACATCAAGCGCCGGCTGGAGGAGGCCGCGAGATTTGTGCCGCTCGATCAGCTCGCGCTCTCGCCGCAATGCGGTTTTGCGTCCACCGAAGAGGGCAACATCCTCACCGAGGAAGAGCAGTGGGCGAAACTGCGGCTGGCGGTCGAAGTCGCCAACGACGTCTGGGGAAAGTAGGCCGGATGAGCAACGGCGTCATGGCCTTTCGGGGATGTGGTCCTGGCCGTGACGCTTCCTGTTATCGATATCTGGGGTTTTCGAGCGATCGCTAAAATCGTCAAAGCGTAGTACCCGAACACCGGAGGAGAAATGCAGATATTCTCGCCGCCGAAGCTTGGCACCCTTACTGTGGCGGCAGCGCTTGCGTTCGCCGCGACGATCGCTCTCGCGGAGAGTTCGCTCGGTGCCCCCGCCATCGAAGCTGGGTTTTCGGGCGACGGGCTGGCTCGCATCGACGGCTATCTCGAGGCCGAGATCGCTGCAAACAAGATCCCGGGCGCGGTCGTGCTGATCCAGCGCAACGGTGAGACGGCTTATCTAAAGAGCTTTGGCGTGCGGGATCCCGGTACCAAGCAGCCGATGACCGCCAATAGCATCTTCCGCATCTACTCGATGTCGAAGCCGATTACGACCGTTGCCGCGATGATGCTGGTCGAAGACGGCAAGCTGAGGCTCGACGACCCCTTATCCAAATACATTCCGTCGTTCGCCAACGTCAAAGTCGGCGTCGAGCGGAAGGCCGCCAACGGCGCGGTTACGCTGGACCTGGTCCCCGCCGAGCACCCGATCACCATCCGGGACCTGATGCGGCACACCTCCGGCATCACCTACAGCTTCATCGGCGAGGGGCTGGTCAAGAAGGCCTACGGGGACGCTCGCCTGTTCGACGGTGATGTCGACAACGCCGGCTTTGCCGAAAAGATCGCCAGGCTGCCGCTGGACTATCAACCCGGCACGACCTGGGACTATGGCCATTCGACCGATATCCTCGGCCGGGTGATCGAAGTGGTCTCGGGGCAATCGCTCTATCAGTTCGAGAAGCAGCGACTGCTGGACCCGCTCGGCATGAAAGACACGGCGTTCTATGTGGCCGATCCCGCCAAAAGATCGCTGATCGCCGAACCTTTCCCGGACGACCGGGTCATCGCCGACATCTTCGTGATGAACGATCCACGGGTCGAACCGAAATGGGAGGCCGGCGGCCACGGCATGGTCTCGACGGTGGCTCGACTATATCCGTTTTGCGCAGATGCTGCTCAACGGCGGCACGCTGGATGGCAAGCGATATCTCAGCGAGCAGACCGTCCTAAGCATGGGCTCAGACCATATCGGGCCGGGATCCGGCGTGGCACCCGGCCCCTACTACTTGCCCGGCTCGGGCTGCGGGTTCGGTCTTGGGATTCTCCGTCCGCACGGAACCCGGCCATACTGCAGGCGAGGGTTCGGTCGGCGAGATGAACTGGTCGGGCGCCGGCGGCACGACCTTCTGGATCGATCCGAAACGAGACATGATCGTCGTCTTCATGGCGCAGACCGTCGCGGATCGCGATAACCTTCGCGTGAATATAAAAGATCTCGTCTATCGGGCACTCGACGACATCGGTCCGGGTGTCGGTTTGAAAGCCGATGCGCGGCACTGATCGTCAAGCGGCGTTGTTTATTTCTGCGGACGGATTACGTCGCCGACCGGGCAATTGCGGGAGATCGGCATAGGGACGGAGCGGATAGCGCGCAGCGCGGAGCGGTATCTGGCGCGCGCCGCGTCGCTATTTTCTCCTGATGAACCCCGCCGACGCGGGTCAAGCCCGCGCGATGGAACTCTTTCGCCGATTTCGTTTGGCTTCGTTCTGCTTTCGGCGACGCAATGTCGCGGGCGGAGCTGTGATTTAGATCACGTAGTGCATCTGGAAAGAAATGTCAGTGTGGTGGCGAGCAAACGACGGAGGTCGATCATGCGTACCATCTGCGATTTAATCTACCGTGAATACTGCCGTGCGCGGCTCGCCGAAATGCGCAAACAGCTTCATCTGATCCCGGGTTCCGCTGTCGTGGAAGCGGATTGCGATGTCCGCGATCTCGGCGGTTCGGACGACAGTTCTGACGACGATCGGACGGCGACGCAGCAGGAAGCTCGCGGCATTCACTGAGTTTAGGAGATGAATTGAGCCCACGGGCCGCGCGAATGCATAGACTCCGCGATACGCATTACGTTGCTGCGTCATCTTGCTTCATGATCGGCTTTGGTCGCAAGTTCAGTGCAGGGCTGGCGATGTTTCGGCTGACAGGGGGCCATCTTGGAAACGGCGGTGCAGCCGACGTCAGTTATCCAGCAGGGTATTTTTCATCAACCGGATGACGCCGCGATTCCAGGAATCATTGGTTCCCATGCGTAGCTCGGTCTGTTGCTTGAAGACCATGCTGCCGTCCCTGGTGTCGCGGATTTGAAAGCCCACGGCATATTCGGTCCTGCTCGATCTTGCGACTACCCCGACAAAGGATTGGTCGGCGCCGAGCTTGCGCGCGATATCGGCCTCGCAGCCACCGCACATCCGCAGCGATTGCGCTCTTGCCGGTTCGGCGTCGGCATGGCTGACATCGACCAGACTGTAGCGGCCGGATTGTGCCAGCAACTGGCGCGCATCGTCGGTGGCCCGCTTCAATTGGGCAATGTCTTCAGGCGTTTCGCCAATGATCCCGCCGCCGGCGCTGTAATCCTCCAACTCGAAATCAAACACGGCGATCTTGATCGGGGGAGCCGTCTCGGCGCGGCTGGCGAATGCGGCGATCGCGATACTGCAAAACAACGCTGCGCCGAGCGACCATGATGAAGCTCGAACGCAGGGCCATGAGACACGGGTTTGCATCGATGTTGCCCTCGAAAGGGGCATGAACTTTAGCGCTGGGGCAATCGCCTGTCGATCAGCCCGACTTCGGCAATTCCTGGCTGCGGGTTCACCACCTCTCCAAAGTGGGTTTCCAAGGTGGGCAGATGATGATAGGACGTTTAGGTCACCGCCGTCTGCCCAACCGCCCTTCCCACTTCTGGCCCCAATCCTGGCTTCAAATCTGTCCTGATGAAAAACGACCGGATTCTCAGCCAGATCACCGAATTCTGCCGCCAGGCCGATATGGCGGAATTGACCTTTGGGCGCCGGGCCGTCAATGACGGCAAGCTGGTGCATCGGTTGCGGGAGGGCAAGCGCATCACCATCGATACGCTGGATCGCATCCAGGCCTTTGTCGCGGCGTCCACCCCGGGCGGGGTGCCGCCGCCGCGGGGACTCGAGGTGCCGCCCGAGAAGCGCGATCCGCGCGGCAATTTCCGCTTCTTCGAGAACCGGCAGAAATACCTGTTGTTCGTCCATACCTGCAGCGAAAAGCGGGTGATCGCGGAACGGGTGGCGTTGGAATTGTCCAGCATCCATCCGCGTCCGCCGGCGTTGCGGGTGTTCGATGCCGGCTGCGGCGACGGCACCGTGCTGGCGCGGGTGATGCGGTCGATGCACGGCCGCTTTCCGCACATGCCGTTCTACATCGCTGGCAAGGAGCTCAGCCTTGAGGATGTCCGGTTGACACTGGACAAGGTGCCGGACCGGCTGTTCGAGCACCCCGCGACCGTCTTCGTGCTCACCAACATGTACTACGCCGAGGCGCCCTGGCTGACGCCATCCTCGCCTCAAGCTGCTTCCGGAATGATCTGGCATGAAGTAGCGCTTCGCGGCGCCTCCTCGGGCGAATTCGAGGCTCAGATCGCCGAGCTCGGTCCATTCCTTGAGCAGAACTGGCGGGCCATGGTCAGCCCGCGTTCGGGCATGCCGATCTATGAGCGACCGGTGGCGTTGGTGCTGTATCGGGAAGACCACCGATTTCTGCTCGATTTGATCATTCCGCGCGCCGGCCGCACTGAAGCCAATTTTGACCTGATTATCGCCTCACAGCCGTACCGGGCAAAATCATCGGTGAACTTCCGCGCCAAGCGTATTATCGCACCATTGGCGCGGGCATTGCGTGCAGGCGGTCGTTTGATTGGAATTCACTCCCACGGGCAGGATCCCGGTCTGGAGATAATCCAGGCCGTATGGCCGGGAGAAAATCCTTTCGCGGTAACCCGTCATGAGCTATTGCGCGCCGTGAAATACGAGCTGGGGTCGGCCGGGCGGGACCTTAATATTAATACCTATGCGGATAACCGCTCGATCTTCCGTTATGATATGGAAGCGCTGCCCAACGAGGTCACGGGTTCGATCGGAACCTCGACGGCCTTTGCAGCATGGAATGCGGCGGTGTATGTCGCCCAGATTGAAGACGACCGGTTGACGGAAGTGGCTCAAAGCAGCCGCACTCTCGACGCCGCCAGAGAAGTTCTGCGCAAGTATAACGGGCTCTGGTTCTACGACGAATCCTACGTCATCTCGCGCCGTCGCGACTGACATTTCGGACACATGGACACACGAAAAGGACCGCCGAGGTCCGGCGGAAAAAAAGGGGTTTGGTTGATGCGCGAGTCTTATTTGTTCACCAGCGAGTTGGTTTCAGAAGGCCATCCGGACAAGGTCTCGGATCAAATCTCGGATGCAATCCTCGACGCTTTCCTCGCCAAGGACGTCGAACTCGGCATTGCCGACAACAGCGCGGTCAACACCCGGCTCGGCTGCGAGACGCTGTGCACGACCAACAAGATCGTGATCGCCGGCGAGGGCCGCGGCCAGTTGTTCCGCACCATCCACGGCAAGTCGGTGGTCGACCGCGAGTTGATCACCCAGATCGCGCGCGATGTGGTCAAGGACATCGGCTACGACCAGAACGGCTTTTCCTATCATGGCGCCGACGTCGAAGTGCTGCTGCACGGCCAGTCGCCCGACATCGCCATGGGCGTCGATGCCAAGAAAAAGAAGAGCGGCGAAGAAGAGGGCGCCGGCGACCAGGGCATGATGTTCGGCTACGCCTGCACCGAGAGCGAGGTCTATCAGAAGGGCTCTTACATGCCCGCGCCGATCTACTTCGCGCACAAGATCCTGAAAACGCTGTCCGAGAAGCGCCGCAACGGCCAGCTCGCCGATCTGCAGCCCGACGCCAAGAGCCAGGTCACGGTGAAATATATCGACGGCAAGCCGATCGGCTGCACCAAGGTCGTGGTCTCGACCCAGCACAATGAGAAGAGCCGCAACGGCAAGAAATATTCGCCGGGCCTGATCAAGGACATGATCTCGACCGCGGTGGAATTGGCGCTGCCGAAGGGCTGGATGCCGCAGAAGGGTTCCGACTTCCTGGTCAATCCCACCGGCAATTTCGTGGTCGGCGGACCCGACGGCGATTGCGGCCTGACCGGGCGCAAGATCATCGTCGACACCTATGGCGGCTATGCCCCGCATGGCGGTGGCGCGTTCTCCGGCAAGGATCCGACCAAGGTCGATCGCTCGGCCGCTTATGCCGCGCGTTATCTCGCCAAGAACGTGGTCGCGGCCGGTCTGGCCGATCGCTGCACCATCCAGGTCGCCTACGCGATCGGCGTCGCCGATCCGATGTCGGTGCTGGTCGATACCCACGGCACCGGCAAGGTCGACGAGAAGAAGCTCGAGAAGATCCTGCCGCAGATCTTCCGGCTGACGCCGACCAACATTCGCCGTTCGCTCAAGCTGAACCGCCCGATCTACCAGCGCACCGCGGCCTATGGTCACTTCGGCCGCGCGCCGGAAAAGGACGGCGGCTTCTCCTGGGAGAAGACCGACCTCGTCAGCCAGCTCAAGGGCGCAATCTAGGTGGAGTTACTGCCACATATTTAAGGCCGTCATGGCCGGGCTAGAGCGCGAAGCGCGTCTTCGCGCAGATCTCCCGGCCATCCACGTCTTTCTTTGTTGTGGCCAAGACGTGGATGCCCGGGACAAGCCCGGGCATGACGAGAAATGAACTGTAGTCCGGTTTCGCAAGAAACGTCGTTCGGGCAAAGACAAAGGAAAAATCACATGACCGCCACTGCCAAGAAGCCCGGTTTCGCCGATTACATCGTCAAGGACATCTCGCTCGCCGATTTCGGCCGCAAGGAAATCTCGCTGGCCGAGACCGAAATGCCCGGCCTGATGGCCACCCGCGAAGAATACGGCCCGACCAAGCCGCTGAAGGGCGCGCGGATCGCGGGCTCGCTGCACATGACGATCCAGACCGCGGTCTTGATCGAGACGCTGGCCGCACTCGGCGCCGACATCCGCTGGGTTTCCTGCAACATCTATTCGACGCAGGACCATGCGGCGGCGGCGATCGCCGCGGCCGGCATTCCGGTGTTCGCGGTCAAGGGCGAGACCCTGACCGAGTATTGGGACTATACCGCAAAACTGTTCGACTGGCATGGCGGCGGCACGCCCAACATGATCCTCGACGACGGAGGCGACGCCACCATGCTGGTGCATCACGGCCTGCGCGCCGAGAACGGTGATGTCGCGTTCCTCGACAAGCCCGGGTCGGAAGAGGAGGAAGTGTTTTTCGCCCTGATCAAGAAGCTTCTCAAGGAGAAGCCCAAGGGTTATTTCGCCGAGATCGCCAAGAACATCAAGGGCGTCTCGGAAGAGACCACCACGGGCGTGCATCGCCTCTACGAAATGGAAAAGAGCGGCAAGCTGCTGTTCCCGGCAATCAACGTCAACGATAGCGTCACCAAGTCGAAGTTCGACAACCTCTATGGTTGCCGTGAATTGCTGGTCGACGGCATCCGCCGTGGCACCGACGTGATGATGTCGGGCAAGGTGGCGATGGTCGCGGGCTTCGGTGACGTCGGCAAGGGCTCGGCCGCCTCGCTGCGTCAGGCCGGCTGCCGCGTCATGGTGTCCGAAGTCGATCCGATCTGCGCGCTGCAGGCGGCGATGGAAGGCTATGAAGTCGTCACGATGGAAGAGGCTGCACCTCGCGCCGACATTTTCGTCACCGCGACCGGCAACAAGGACATCATCACCATCGAGCATATGCGCGCGATGAAGGATCGCGCCATCGTCTGCAACATCGGCCATTTCGACAACGAGATCCAGATCGCGGGTCTGAAGAACCTGAAATGGACCAACGTCAAGCCGCAGGTCGACGAGATCGAATTCCCCGACAAGCATCGCATCATCCTTTTGTCGGAAGGCCGTCTGGTGAATCTCGGCAACGCGATGGGTCATCCGAGTTTCGTGATGTCGGCATCGTTCACCAACCAGACGCTGGCGCAGATCGAGTTGTTCGCCAACAACAAAGACGGCAAATTCGGCAAGAAGGTCTATGTGCTGCCGAAATCGCTCGACGAAAAGGTCGCCCGGCTGCATCTCGCCAAGATCGGCGTGAAGCTGACAAAGCTGCGACCCGACCAGGCCGACTATATCGGCGTCAAGCCGGAAGGCCCGTTCAAGGCGGATCACTACCGCTATTGAGAATTGCTATCGAGACCTGCGAAAGCCCCGGAGCGATCCGGGGCTTTTTCGTGTGAGGCCCGTCGCGGCGCAGTGTTAACGCCACGCTAACGCTCTCATTGCATGTTCGGCGGCACGCAGTCAGGTGAGACAGGCATGACGTCGCTGGATCAATCCGCGCAGGTTTCGGCGCCGCCGTCGGAGACTTCTGCTGTCGGGCTGCTGAGCCCCGAGCGGCTTCGGGTGATCGTACGATGTTGGCTGGTCGTCGCGCCCATAGCCTATCTCATCGATCTCTTGCGCCAGACCCAGGACGGCCTGACCGACGGCATTCGCCGGGCCTTTGGCGACGATTTCATCAATTATTGGTCCGGCGCCTATCTCGCGTTTCATGGCCGCGCCGCCGAAGTCTATGACATCCAGGCCTTCCACGTATTCGAGCAGTCGATCCTCGGCCCGCATATCCATTACTATACGTACTCCTATCCGCCGGTCCTTCTGGTGCTGTCGTTGCCGCTGGCGCTCGTGCCCTATGTGCCCGGGCTTGGCGTCTGGCTCATTGCGACCTGGTATGGATTCTATCGCGCGCTCAAGCTCACCGGGAGCGAGGGCGTATTGCTGCTTTCGGTCGCGACACCGGCGCTGTTCGTCAGCGCAGTCGGCGGACAGAACGGCGCCATGACGGCAGCGTTGCTCGGCGGTGGCCTGACCTTGCTGGATCGCCGGCCGGTCGTTGCCGGGGTGCTGCTCGGCCTGTTGGCCTATAAGCCGCACCTCGCCTTGATGCTGCCGTTCGCGGTGATCGCGGGCCGCCGGTGGTTGGCGATGGGCGCCGCGGCGGCAACGGTGCTGTTGCTGGTGACGGCGAGCGTCTTGCTGCTCGGCGCCGATCGCTGGGCCGACTTCGCCAACACCCTCACGATGATGCGAACGATGATTTTGGAGGACGGAACCGGCATTTGGCATCGCATGCCGTCGGTTTTCGTATTCGTGCGGCGGCTCGGCGCTGGCCTCGACCTGGCCTATGCGTTGCAAGCGGCGGCGGCGCTCACGGCGGCGTTCTTTGTCGCGCGATCGTGGTTTCGCGATGACCCGGCCTATCTGCGGAATGCGATGGTCGTTGTCGGTACCTGCCTCGCGACGCCGTATCTGCAGGATTACGATCTGGTGATGGGTGCGTTCGTCGTTGTCTGGCTGCGAATGGGCGAAGGGCGCTCGCGGATTCCGGGCATCGTGGATGCAGGCCGCGATGGCGATGATCTTGCTGGCGCCGTTCATGTGCGGTGCGCTTGGCAAAGCGACGGGACTGGCTTTCGGACCCTTGTTCATCGTTCCGGTGTTCGCGCTGCTGTTGCGCATGGCGGCCGAGCACCGCGCCGAAGTTTATCTGCTTCGAGCGGCCTCCTGAGCTAACCCTGGTCATTGCCGGTGGTAGCTTTTTCCGCACGTAAACGTGTCGGATAATACTAACAGCGATCGTGTCTCGCGTGCCGATGGGTTGGCCTGTACGCCTTGCCCGAGCCGGGTTACTGATCGCGCCTTCAACAGACGATGACCGTGCCTGGAGGTATTTCGGGAGATATTTCCAATGACCGCCTCGCTGCCCGAAATTTTCGCGGGCGGGTTCGACCGGTACGACGGAACGATCCAGTTCTACCAGCGCGTCAATGCGCTGTTGCGACCTGATTTCGTGGTTGCGGATTTCGGCGCCGGCCGCGGCAGGATCCACATCGATGATCTGATCGGCTACCGCCGCAGTTTGACGAACCTCAAGGGCAACGGTAAAGGAGGTTATCGGCGTCGATGTCGACAGCGCCGTGACGACCAACCCCGCGATCGACCGCGCCATCGTGATTTCCAGTCCCGAGCTTTCGCTCGATCGATTTGATCCTGTCGGATTTCACCTTCGAACACCTCGGCGGTGCGATCTCGCGTCCTGCGCGGCGCCCAGTTCGAGCGCAAGGAGGAAGACGTGTTTCCGGCGTTCTACCGGCTGAACACGCTGCGTGACATCAGGCGGCTGTTTCCGGAGCGGCGGTTCAAGCAAGCTTCCTACTACTGGGATGCCTCGCCGTCCTATCACTTCAATAGCCCGTTTGTGTTCCGGCTGTTTTCGTGGCTGCACAGCGTGAGCCCGAACGCGTTCAAGACCGTGCTGATGGTGTTCATCCAAAAAAAGCCAATAGCCGGTCGGCGCCGGTTTCGTGACCTGATCTTCCGAATTTCGTTTATCTCCCGGTTTTGGCGATTGACTGGCGCTGTCGGCGGTCGGACAGTGGCTGCCGGGAGAACGCCATGCCATCTGAACATTTCGACGTCGTCATCGTCGGTGCCGGGTTGTCCGGCATCGGCGCGGGCTTTCACTTGCAGCAAAAATGTCCGGCCAAGAGCTACGTCATTCTTGAGGGCCGCGATTGCATCGGCGGCACCTGGGACCTGTTCCGCTATCCCGGCATCCGCTCGGACTCCGACATGTTCACGCTCGGTTATTCGTTCAAGCCGTGGACCGAACCCAAGGCGATCGCGGACGGCCCACGGATCCTCAATTATGTCCGCGAGACCGCCGTCGAGAACGGCATCGACAACAACGTCCGCTATCATCATCGGGTCAAGCGCGCGTCGTGGTCGACGCCGGAGGCGCGCTGGACGGTGGAAGCCGAACGCAGCGCGGGCGAGGGCGCAACGCAGAGCGTGCGCTTCACCTGCAATTTCCTGTTCATGTGCTCGGGCTACTACAATTACGAGAACGGTTATTCGCCGGCCTTTCCGGGGGCGGCGGATTTTTCTGGCCGCATCGTGCATCCGCAGAAATGGACCGACGACGTCGACTACGCGGGAAAACGCGTGGTGGTGATCGGCTCTGGCGCCACAGCGGTGACGCTGGTGCCGGAGATGGCGAAACAGGCCGCGCATGTCACCATGCTGCAGCGCTCGCCGACCTATGTGGTGGCGCGGCCGGCGCAGGACCCGGTCGCCAACAAATTGCGCGCCAAGCTGCCCGCGAAGCTCGCCTATCATCTGATCCGCTGGCGCAATGTGCTGTTCGGGATGTATTTCTTCCAGCTCTCGCGGCGCAAGCCCGAGCGGGTCAAGCAGTTGATCCTCGGCGGCGTCAAGATGGCGCTGGGGCCGGATTACGATATCGGCACGCATTTTACCCCGCGCTACAATCCATGGGATCAGCGGCTGTGCCTGGTGCCCGACGGCGATCTGTTCCGGGCGATCCGGGACAAGCGCGCTTCCGTGGTGACCAACCAGATCGAGACCTTCACCGAAAAAGGCATCCGGCTGAAGGACGGCAGTGAACTCGAAGCCGACATCATCGTCACCGCGACCGGCTTGAACCTGCAGGTCCTGGGCGGCCTCGAGGTCAGCGTCGACGGCCGCACGGTCGATTTCGCGCGCACCCTTAACTACAAGGGCATGATGTATTCGGACGTGCCCAACATGGCGTCGGCGTTCGGCTATACCAACGCGTCGTGGACGCTGAAATGCGACCTGACCTGCGAATATGTCTGCCGCCTGATCAATTACATGGACCGCCACGGCTACAAGCAATGCATGCCGCACAATGTCGATCCCACCGTCACCGAATTGCCCTCGCTGAATTTCACGTCGGGCTATGTGCAGCGTTCGATCGCGCAGATGCCGAAGCAGGGGTCGAAGCGGCCGTGGCGGCTGTACCAGAACTATGCGCTCGATATCGTCACCTTGCGGTTCGGCAAGGTCGATGACGGGGTGATGCAGTATTCGTGACCGACGGCACGGGCGTCGTCTCGGCGTCCGCGCGGAACTTCGCCTGAGCCGCGGTATCCGCGTCCGACCCCCTACGCTTTGTTTTGCGTATACGCGATGGCGCCGAATTGGCGATCCTGGCCGCACGGTTAACGCCGGATTAACCGGTGAGGCCTACGCTGTGCGGCTTGAGGCTGCTGTCGTTAAGAGGAAGCCCATGGACGCCCAGCGAATTGCCGTCGATGCCGTCGTGGCCTTGACCGATTGCGATCGGGACACGGTCGCAGCCTTCATCCGCAGGATGTATCTGGCCGGCGTCAAGGACCCCAAGCGCCTGACCTTCAAGGGCCTGCAAGCGATGTCGCGGGCCTAGCGGCGCCGCGCGCTCGCGGCTTTCGAATTCGGATGCAATTTTCAAACGGCCCATTCATCGAAGGTTTACCTCACCCTCCCCTGGAGGGGTCGAGACGAGCGAATCTCGCTCTCTGGGTCGACGCGCCCCGGCGACGCGCAGCGTCGTCCGGTAGCGGCGGGTGGGGTGGCGGCGAGACTTCGCCCCGAACTTCACCCCGTCTCGCATCTTGCTTCGCGCGATGCGAGCCGACCCTCCGGGCGAGGGTAAGTAAGATCACTCGCCAGCCGGCATCGTGCGCGCGCAACTCAGCGCTCTCGCGACACGCCGCACGTCGAGAATTTTGCACTCGAATTTGAATGGCCTTCGCGCAGCCGACTGTCTATGATGTGCTTATGTCGCGCTCTGTGTGTCTATTGATTGCTATCGTTCTGTCGCTGCTGTCGGTCGCAGCACCCGCTGCGCCGGTTCATAAACGGCCGGCGTCGGGCTGGCGCGGCTACGGTTTCCTGCCGGGCTATCATCAGCCGCTGAGCAACAGCCTTCCACTGTTCGACCAGGACCCCAAGGTGCTCCGTACGGCGCGCCGCGAACGGCGCCCCTGGTATATCGACCCGACCCCCCGTTATTACGGGTATGATGGCAACCAGTACTATTTCGGCCGGCCCGGCTTCTACGGCGGCCGCTACAATGGCGGCAGCTTCGGGCCGTGCTGGACGCAGACCCCGATCGGGCCGGTCTGGAATTGCGGCTGATCAGCCTGCGGCGCTGTTGGATCAGACCGGGTCGAGCGCGCTGATCGTGACGTAGTATCCGTCGGGATCGCGCAGCGAAAACTCGTTGGTTCCAGTGCTGGGATTAAGACGCGGCTCTTCTTCCAGAAGGCCGACGAGCGCGCGGCCCTTGGCAAGGCAGTCGTCAACCCGGAAGAACAGCAGCAGTCCGTTGCCGCTGCCGGGCCTCGTGGGGACTTGTCAACGAGGGATGCTCGTGAGCACCTCATGCGTGTCGACAGAGCAGGACCGTTCCATCGGTGTCGACGATTTGCCCGAAATAGTAGGCAGGGGGCGTTTCCGGCAAGCCAAGCACTTGCTGTTCGTCGCAAAGTGCTAGGTTTGGTTACTGAACGTGTCACCTTCATATGAGCGACATGAATAAAGAGTGAGTTCATCAAGTTCGGCACCTTCACCGCTGAGCGGGGCTCTGCTGAGAAAGGTCCGAACAATGGCTAACGATAGTCGATCGCGCTTCCAGTTAATCCTGATCAAACCGTCGCACTATGATGACGACGGATATTTGATCCGCTGGTGGCGAGCAATGAGTCCGTCAAATTCACTCGCCTCGATTTACAGCATTGCAGCCGATTGCGCCGAGCGACAGGTCCTGGGTCCGGACATTGCCATCGACATCGTGGTCATGGACGAGATCAACACCCGGATCGGTGTGCCGGCGCTTATCGAGAGGTTTCGACGTCACGGAAATTTTGGCTGTGTCGCCCTCGTAGGGGTGCAATCCAACCAGTATCCCCGCGCGCTCGACATTGCGCGGCCATTCCGGGCCGCCGGAATTGCCGTCTCCATTGGAGGATTCCACGTCTCAGGATGTCTATCCATGCTCGACGGACATGCTGTTGATCTCGACGCTTGCCGAAACATGGGTATCGCCATATTCGCGGGTGAAGCCGAGGGCCGCCTCGAAATCATGTTAAGGGATGCAGCCGCGGGCCAGATCAAGCCCCTTTACAATTTTATGAACGATCTGCCGTCGATTGAGGGTACGCCGAGCCCCTTCTTGCCGAAGCGACACGTTATGCGCACTCTCGGTCAGAGCGCGAGTTTCGACGCGGGACGTGGCTGCCCCTATCAATGTTCTTTTTGCACGATCATCAATGTTCAAGGCCGCAAATCGCGTTACCGATCGCCGGACGATATTGAGCTGCTCGTAAGGCTAAACTTTGCACAGGGCGTCAGCAGTTTCTTTATTACCGACGACAATTTTGCGCGCAACAAGGAATGGGAGTCGATTTTTGATCGTCTGATTGATCTGCGCGAAAGAGATCGAATTCCGATCCGCTTACTCATCCAGGTCGATACGCTCTGTCACAAAATCCCAAACTTCATAGAGAAGGCGAAGCGAGCTGGCGTTACGAAGGTCTTTATCGGTCTCGAAAATATAAATCCGGACAATCTGGCCGCAGCAAAAAAGCGTCAAAACAAAATCACAGAATATCGAAAAATGCTACTCGCCTGGAAGGCGCAGGGCATTGTAACATTTGCAGGCTATATTTTGGGTTTTCCGGCGGATACGCCCGCGACAATCAGGCGCGACATAACAATTATTCAGCAGGAACTGCCGGTCGATCTGCTCGAGTTCTTTATTTTGACCCCGTTGCCTGGATCGGAAGATCACCAGACCCTATGGAAAAATGGGGTCGCCATGAGCCGTGATCTTAATATCTATGATACCGAACACGTCTGTTCTGCTCATTCCGTCATGAGTTCGAAAGAATGGCGCGATATCTACCACGAGGCATGGTCGCTATATTACACGCCGGCGCACATGAAGACGCTGCTGCGGAGAGCGGCCGCGAATGGTGTGCCGCTTCTCAATCTAGCAAAATACCTACTGACGTTTTCGACCACCGATCGGCTCGAACAGGTGCATCCGCTCCAGGGCGGAATTCTACGCCTAAAGCATCCATCGGAGCGTCGGCTTGGTCTACCGCAAGAGAGTGCATGGATTTTCTGGCCGCGCTTCTTAGGTGGTACCATCAAAAAGCAGGCCATTCTTGCCGGCACGACAGCTTGGCTATTGATGTGGGTGTTCGCGATTGCGCGCAACCCCAATGCGCGATCGTACAAGGATCTGGCGCTCATGCCGGTGGGTAACGATGATGATGAGAAGCTCGATCTCATAACCAAGACTGCTGGTGGCCGGACAGCTGTCGCCCATATCAAGAAAGTCGCCGCACTGACTGGCGCAGTTGGCCGCTCATGACTTGATGGGTATTACAGCGCGTTACATTTGAGATGTAGACTGCGGCAGCGGATAGCAGGAGACGCGCGCATGACCATTGCGGAGCACATCCTCAAAGTACACGAAGAGCGCCTAATGGCCGTCACAGCGACCGGCATAGAGATGAAAGCACTCGCGAAAGCATCGATGAAGTGACCTCAGCCGACGATCCCGACGCCGAACGGGTATTCTACGCGAGCGCGGTTTGAAGCCCATAACGGATCAATCACCGGGTCGCGCGAAATGCGCGCCCGGTGACAAGCTCCAACCCGCCAGCAAGTCCTGCGCCGGAAAGCCCTATTCCGGCTCGCCGATCGATACTTTCAGGGTGCCGACGCCATCGACGCCGCATTCGATCTTGTCGCCGGGCTTAAGCTGCGAAACACCGGCCGGGGTGCCGGTCAGGATGATATCGCCGGCGGCGAGCGCGACCTGCTGCGAGAGCTGCCAGATGATCTCCGGCACGCTCCAGATCAGTTCGGTGAGGTCGCCCTTCTGCTGCTCGGTGCCGTTGACCGAAAGCCAGATCCTGCCCTTCGAGGGATGGCCGATCTTCGAAGCGGGCTGGATCGCCGAAGACGGCGCGGAATGGTCGAACGACTTGCCGATCTCCCAGGGCCGTTCCTTTTTGCGCGAGGCGATCTGCAGGTCGCGGCGGGTGAGGTCGATGCCGACCGCGTAGCCGTAGACATGGTCGAGCGCCTTGTCGGCGGGAATGTTGAGGCCGCCGCTCTTCATCGCCACGATCAATTCGACCTCGTGATGCAGGTCCTTGGTCAGCGGCGGGTAGGGGATGGTGGCGCCATCAGGCTCGATCATGTCGGCGTGCTTGGCGAAGAAGAACGGCGGCGCGCGCTCGTCATTGCCCATCTCGCGGATGTGCTCGAGATAATTGCGCCCGACGCACCAGATGCGGCGAACGGGAAACGACTTCGATTCGCCGACGACCGGGATCGAGGCTTGCGGCAGGGCGGGAATGACAAACGATGTGGCGTTCATGAAAGGGGTCTCGGCGGGTTACGGGCAAAAATCGAAATTAGCTCTACGCGGTTGCGCTGATCGGCGCCAGTGTGAGGGGGCCGGCGTCACGATGTTGTAAGCGGAAGAACGAGGCGTAGCGGCCGCCGCGCCGCAGCAGGTCGTCATGCCGTCCGCGCTCGACGATCTCGCCGCCCTCGACCACCAGGATGGCGTCGGCATGCATGATGGTGTGCAGGCGGTGGGCGATGACGATGGTGGTGCGGCCCTGGCATAGATGCTCGATCGCCTCCTGCACCTGCTTTTCGGATTCCGAATCCAGCGCCGCGGTGGCTTCATCGAGCAGGATGACCGGCGCATTCTTGACCAGCGCGCGGGCGACCGCGATGCGCTGCCGCTGGCCGCCGGAAAGTTGCGTGCCATGCTCGCCGACCGGGGTGTCGTAGCCGAGCGGAAAGCCCATGATGAATTCGTGGGCGCAGGCGGCCTTGGCCGCGGCGATGATCTCGGCTTCGCTGGCGCCGACCTTGCCGAAGGCGATGTTCTCGCGGATGGTGTCGCGGAACAGATAGACGTCCTGCCCGACATAGGCGGTCTGGTGCCGCAACGAGTTGCGCGACACGCCTGAAATGGCCTGGCCGTCGATCAGGATGTCGCCCCCGGTGACCTCATAGAACCGCAGCAACAGCGCCAGCACCGTCGACTTGCCGCCGCCGGAGGGGCCGACCAGGGCGGTGACCTTGCCGGGCTCGGCGATAAAGCTCATGCGGTTGAGCACCGGCTCGTTTGGCCGATAGGCAAAACTGACGTCGCGCAACTCGATCCGCGCCTCGGTCAGCTTCAACTGCGGGCGGTCGTCGTCGGCGGGTTCGGTGGCCGGACTGTCGACGATTTCGAGAAGCTTGCGGGCGCCGATCAAATTGCTGTTGAGTTCGATGTTCAGCCGGGCGAGCCGCTTGGCCGGTTCATAGGCCAGCAGGAACGCGGTCAGGAATGAAAAGAACTGGCCGGGCGTCGCTCCGGTCGCGACCACGCGATAGCCGCCATACATCAACGCGCCTGCGATCGCGAAGCCGCCGAGCGTTTCCATCAGCGGGCTGGAACGGTTGGTGACATGCGCCATCTTGTTGGCGTTGCGCTCGACCGCGCTGATCGAGACGTCGATGCGCTCGCGCATGGTCTGTTCGAGCGTGAAGGCTTTCACGGTGCGGATGCCCTGCAGCGATTCCTGCATGGTCTCCATGATGTCGGCGGTGCCGCTGAACTGGTTATGCGCGAGACCCTTGATCCGCTTGACCAGCTTGCGCAGCACGATCATGGCCGGCGGCGCCACCAGGAACCCGAGCAGCGACATCAGCGGGTCCTGGGTCACCATCACGATCACGAGCCCGATCAGCGACAACAGATCGCGCCCGACCGCGTTGATCAACAGGCTCAGCACCTGCGTCACCGAATTGGCGCCCTGGGTCAGTCGCGCCAGAAATTCCGACGAATGCCGCAGCGAAAAGAACGCGATGCTTTCGTTCATCAGCTTGGCGAACAATTGCCGCTGGTTGTTGGCCAGGATCGCGTTGGAGATCTGCGACAGGATCACGGTGTGTCCGTAGGTCACCGCCCCCTTGATGATGAAGATCACGACGATGACCCCGGACAGGATCATGATGCCGCGGACGTCCTTGTCGATATAGGCGCGGTTGATCACCTCGCCGAGCAGATAGGCCGATCCGGCGGTGGTCGCGGCCGAAACCGCCATCAGCGCGAACGCCATCAGATAGCGCCGCCAATAGGCGGCGCCCTGTTCGGTGATCAGGCGGCGAATCAGGATCGCCGCGCCATAGGGGTCGTCCGTGATCTTCTTTGGAAGTTCGGTCATCCGCTTTCCATTGACGGCGCCAAATCGACGGCGCCAAGCAGCCGGATATCGCCGGATACCGGCCCGCTCGTCAGGGCCTGCTATAGCGTTTTCGAGCGAAGTGGGCACCGGTTCGCGTGAAGAAAACGCGTCAAAACAAAAACCTAGAGCCCCGTTCCGATTCCATCGGAACGGAAACGGCTCCAGGATGACTCCTTGCCCGCTATGTCGGCGTTTTTCAAGCCGAATCAGGGCCGGCACAGGCCTTGACTTCAGGACTTGATTCCAGCCGAAATTCTAGGCGGATGCCGCCTGCCGCAGCTCGCCGTG
Organism: uncultured Alphaproteobacteria bacterium; assembly: GCA_963755895.1. Classification (GTDB taxonomy): domain Bacteria; phylum Pseudomonadota; class Alphaproteobacteria; order Rhizobiales; family Xanthobacteraceae; genus Bradyrhizobium. The sequence goes on along the minus strand of CAVWMD010000005.1, from coordinate 20,182 downwards.
GCGCTCGCGGAACAGCTTCTCCTCCCAGGCCAGCGCGTGGGCCGCGATGGTCTCGAGATCGTCGTATTGCGGCGTCCAGTCCAGCGTCGAGCGGATGCGGCTGGTATCGGCGACCATGGTCATGATGTCGCCGGGCCGGCGCGCGGCATATTGAACCGCGAAATTGCGCCCGGAGACCCGGCGCACCGCCTCGATGGTCTCCAGCACCGAATAGCCGCGGCCATAGCCGCAGTTCAGCGTCGTCGAGGGACCGCCGTCACGCAGATAGGACAAGCGCCGCGCGATGCGCCTGCGCGAGATCGCTGACATGGATGAAGTCGCGGATGCAGCTTCCGTCCGGCGTCGGATAATCGGTGCCGAACACGTCGATCTTGGCGCGCTGTCCGGTGGCGGCCTCGACCGCGATCTTCAACAGATGGGTCGCGCCGACGGTCGCCAGCCCGATGCGCGCCAGCGGATCGGCGCCGGCGACGTTGAAGTAGCGCAGCACGACATAGTTCATGCCGTGCGCGGACGCCGACGTCGTGCAGCATGATTTCGGTCATCAGCTTCGAGGAGCCGTAAGGCGACATCGGCCGGGTCGGCGCGTGCTCCGGAACCGGCACCTGATCCGGATTGCCGTAGACCGCCGCGGTCGAGGAGAAGATAAAGCGATTGACGCCGCATTTCACCGCGACGTTCAGCAGGCTGCGCGTCGTCATGGTGTTGTTGCGGTAATAGGCGAGCGGATCGCGCATCGAGTCCGGCACCACCACCGAGCCGGCGAAATGGATGATGCTTTCGATGGCGTGCGCCGCGATCACGCCTTCGACCAGGTTCTCGTCCGCGGCATCGCCGATGAACAAGCGGAACGCCTTCGGGCAGGAAGGCGGAAAAGCCGGTGGAGAGATTGTCGATCACGACGACGCTTTCGCCGGCCTCCACCAGCGCCTGAACCATGTGACTTCCGATATAGCCGGCACCGCCGGTGACAAGCACGGTCATGAGCTCACCCTTCTTCTTATTCTCGGGTGGCGATGCTATCCGGCTTGCGGTGAAGAGTGGGTTTCGGCGCAAGTGAACTGGCCACTATGCTTAATGTTGCGTATAGGACATGCGGCGAAACGGAGCCTGATGTGCCGATCGAGAACGATTTTGCCGGTGATCTGCAGCTGATCGTGCCGAATCTGCACCGGCGCTATTCCGGCGTTACCGCGACCAACCGCATGGTGGCGCCGAAACTGGCCAAGATTGCTGCGCGCGGCATGGTTCGGTTCCGATGCGCCCGACGGCATCGCGCGGATCGGGATGGCGGATCTTCTTAAAGTGTGGCGCCGCCGCACGCCGCTGATCTGGCACGCGCGGCGCAACAACGAGATGATCGTCGGCGTGCTGCTGCGAGCGCTCGGCTGGCCGTTGAAACTGGTGTTCACTTCGGCGGCGCAGCGTCACCATAGCTGGATCACGCGCTGGCTGATCCGGCGGATGGACGCGATCATCGCGACCTCGGATATCTCCGCGTCGTTTCTCAAGCGCGACGGCGACCGTGATTCCGCATGGCGTCGATACCGATCGCTACGCGCCGCCGGCCGATCGCGCGGCGGCTTTCGCGGAAGCCGGATTGCCGGGCCGTTACGCGATCGGCTGCTTCGGCCGGGTGCGCGCGCAAAAAGGCACCGATGTGTTCGTCGAGGCGATGTGCCGGCTGCTGCCGCGCTATCCCGATTTCACCGCCGTCATCGTCGGCGCGGTAGCGGTGGAGCAGACGTCGTTTGCCAACGATCTGAAAAAACGCATCGAGGCGGCCGGACTTGCACTCGCGCATCGTCATCACCGGCGAGTTGCCGATCGAAGAGGTGCAGCGCTGGTATCAGCGGCTGACGATCTATGCGTTCACCTCGCGCAACGAAGGTTTTGGGCTGACCTTGATCGAGGCGATGGCGGTCGGCGCCGCGTTGGTGGCCTCGCGCGCGGGCGCGGCCGAGCTCGTGGTCGAGGACGGCGTCACCGGCGTGCTGACGCCGCCCGGCGATGTCGATGCGCTGGTCGCAGCGCTTGAGCCGTTGATGCGCGATCCCGCGGCATGCGCGCGCGATGGGCGCGCGCGGACGCGCAGCGGGTGGTGGCGCAATTCAGTCTTGATGCCGAAGCCAACCGGATCGCGGAGATCGATTTATCGCGCGACGCTGGTTCTGATCGGATCACATCCGCGACGAATGCATCGAGATCGCCGCCGGCAAACAGAAAGCCCGGCAAGCCGGCGGCTTCCGCGGCCTCGATATCGGTCGCACGATCGCCGATGACAAAACTGCCGGCGTGCCGCACCGGCCAATGTTGCATCAGGTCATGGATCATGCCGGGGCTCGGCTTGCGCCAGGGGTGATCCTCGAGATAGCCGGCGACCGAGCCGCCGGGAAGATGCGGGCAATACCTGATGTCGTCGATCCGTGCGCCTTGCGCTGCCAATTCTGCGCGCATCCAGTCGAGCAGCGTGTTGCAGTTCATCTTCCGTAAAATGACCGTGCGCCACGCCGGACTGATTGGTGAAAAAGAACACCAGATAGCCGGCGTCGTTGAGCCGGCGGATGGCTTTTGCGGCATTCGGCATCCAGCGGATCCGGTCGTGGCTGCCGATATGGCCGTCGTCGTAATTGACGACGCCGTCGCGGTCGAGGAAGGCGGCGGGCTTTTGCGTCGCGCGGATAGGTGAAATGGCATTCATCTTGGTGCAGCGGTCCTGTGATCGGGAGTGCTAATGCGACGTCGCCTCGGCGAGCACGCGCCGGGCAACGGCGACCACGTCGGTGGCGGGAATGTCGCGCATGCAGCGATGGTCGTTCATGGGTGCAGACCGGGCGGTGGCAGGGCTGGCATGGCACCACGGTCGTGGTCTGGATCGTCGCCGCGAGACCGTTCAGCGGCGCCCAGTGATAGGGGCTGGTGGGGCCGAAGATGCCCATGGTCGGCGTGCCGATCGCGGCCGCGATATGCATCAGGCCGGAATTGTTGGAGATCGCGACGCTGGCCGCGGCCATCGCCAGAATGCCGTTGCGCAGGTCGGTGCCGGTGAGGTCGCGCATCTTGCGGGCCGCCGGATGCCACGATCTCGGCCGCCAGCGCCTTTTCGTCGGGGCCGCCGACCACCCAGACGTCGAGCCCCTGTTGCGCCAGCAGGCGGGCGGCCTCGGCGTAATAGGTCCAGCGCTTGGAGGCGCCGACCGAGCCCGGCGCCAGCGCCACCGCGGGACCGGCGCCGAGCCCGTGGGTCTGCCGCCAGCGGCTGGTCTCCTCGGCGGGAACCTGCAATTGCGGCACCGGCCATTCCGGCGGCAGCGGCGCGCCGTCGGGCAGCGCCAGCGCGGCGTTCTTGTCGATGAAGCGGGGCAGCCGCCGTTCGCCCCAGCGCGACCGGTTGAGCAGGCCGAATCGGGCTTCGCCGACAAACCCCACCCGTTCCGGAATCCCGGCCAGCGCCGGCGCGATCGCCGATTTCCAGGTGCGGGGCAACACCAGCGCGGTACCGTATTGATTGGCCCGCAGCCGGCTGGCCAGCCCCCATTGCTTGGCGACCGCCAGCCGGCTCCTCGGCAGGTCCCAGACCACCCCGGCGCGGACGCCGGGCATATAATCGACCAGCGGGGCCCGCTGCGACGTCACCAGCAGATCCACCGGCCGGTTCGGCCAGCGCTGCTTCAGCACCCGCACCACGGTGTGGCCGCGGACAAAATCGCCGATCCACATATAGGGCACGATCAGGATCGGCCGGGTGTCGTCCCGGTCGGCCGCCGTCGGCTGATAGTACGAATCTTGGTTCATATCTTTATAAAGTCGGTCGGCTGGAGTAGGCCCTGTCGGTAACCGCTCCGCCGCGGCGGGTAAAGTCAAACACGGCCGGCCCTGCGGCCTTCACCACGCCTCACAGCCCAATTTGCCTGCGGCGCCGGAGTGGGGCAAAGCTGGCGCTGTGCAATCAGGGCAGGGTCTCTCATGTTACTGGTAACCGGGGGCGCCGGTTTTATCGGATCGAACGTCGTGGCCGCGCTGAACGACGCCGGCCGCGCCGATGTCGTGGTGTGCGATCTGCTCGGCCATGACGGCAAATGGCGCAATCTGGCCAAGCGCCAGCTCGCGGACATCGTGCCGCCGGCGGAACTGCCGGCCTGGCTGAATGGCCGCCGGCTCGACGCCGTCATCCATCTCGGCGCCATTTCGGAAACCACCGCGACCGACGGCGATCTCGTGATCGAGACCAATTTCCGGCTCTCGATGCGGCTGCTCGACTGGTGCACGGCCCATCCGACGCCGTTGATCTATGCCTCCTCGGCGGCGACTTATGGCGACGGCGCGCAAGGTTTCGTCGACGATCCGTCGCTGCCGGCGCTGAAGACGCTGCGGCCGATGAATCTGTACGGCTGGAGCAAGCATCTGTTCGACATGGCGGTGGCCGAGCGCGCGGCGCGCGGCGCGCCGCTGCCGCCGCAATGCGTCGGGCTGAAGTTCTTCAACGTGTTCGGCCCCAACGAATATCACAAGGGCCCGATGATGAGCGTGCTGGCGCGGCGCTTCGACGAGGTCAGATCGGGCGCCAAGGTGCAGCTGTTCAAGTCGCACCGCGAGGGCATCGCCGACGGCGATCAGCGGCGCGATTTCATCTATGTCGACGATGTGGTGCGGGTGATGATGTGGCTGCTGGCGACGCCGTCGGTCAGCGGCCTCTTCAATGTCGGAACCGGCCACGCCCGCAGCTTCAGGGATTTGATGCTGGCGGCCTATGCCGCGCTCGGGACGCGGCCCAATATCGATTATATCGACATGCCCTTGGCGATCCGCGATAGTTACCAGTATTTCACCCAAAGCGATGTCGATCGGCTGCGGCGCGCCGGCTATAATGCCGGCTTCACGGCGCTGGAAGACGCGGTCGGCGCGTATGTCAAAGATTTCCTCGACCGGCCCGATCGTTTCCGCTGATTTTGCACAGATATTGCCACAAATAAGCCCTGCAAAAGATAAGCCCTGCAACAGATAACGAGTTCCGATGTTCGATTTCGACGCCCTGTCGCATGCGATGACCCGCCAGACCGTGCTGTGCGTCGGCGATCTCATGCTCGACGAATTCGTCTATGGCGAGGTGTCGCGGATTTCACCGGAGGCTCCCGCGCCGGTCATTGCGGTCCAGCGCAGCGAGACCGATATCGGCGGCGCCGGCAACGTCGCGCGCAATATCGTTTCGCTCGGGGCGCGCTGCATCTTTGTCGGACTGGTCGGCGAGGACGAGGCCGGCGCGAGGCTCAGGGCCGAGCTCGGCCGCGATAGCCTGATCGAGAGCGTGCTGGTGTGCGACCCGACCCGGCCGACGACGCGCAAGGTGCGTTTTGTGTCCGAACATTTCTCCACCCATATGCTGCGCGCGGATTGGGAATTGACAGCACCGGCCTCGGTGGCGACCGAACAGAAACTGATCGACGCCATCCTGCCGCTATTGCCGCGCGCCGACATCGTGTTGTTGTCGGACTACGCCAAGGGCGTGCTGACCGCGCGCGTACTCCGCAACGTGATCGACGCCGCGCGAAAACTCGGCAAGCGCGTGATCGTCGATCCCAAAAGCCCCAATCTGGCGATTTATCGCGGCGCGACCTTGCTCAAGCCCAATCGCAAGGAATTTGCCGAAGCCACCCGCAGCCGCCTCGATACCGACCAGAGCATCGCCGATGGCGCCCAGGAGATCATGCAGCTTGCTGATTGCGAGGCCGTTCTGGTGACGCAAAGCGAGCACGGCATGACGCTGGTGCCGCGCAATGGCGACGTCATTCATGTGCCGGGCCTGCCGGTCAGGGTGCGCGACGTCTCGGGCGCCGGCGATACGGTCGCCGCGGTCGTTGCGGTGACGCTGGCGGCCGGAGCCGATTGGGAAGCCGCATTGCGGATGGCCAATGCGGCCGCCGCGGTCGCCGTCAGCAAGCAGGGCGCGGCCGTGGTAAGTTCGGCGGAGTTGCGCCGCAAGATCCTGCCGCATGCGTTCCTCGCGGCCGAAGAAAAAATCGTGGGCTCGGCCGGCGAACTCGAGGCGCAGCTGTTGGCGTGGCGCAAGCAGGATTTGCGGATTGGCTTCACCAACGGCTGTTTCGACATCCTGCATCCCGGCCACGTCAAACTGCTGACGGCGGCGCGCGCGACCTGCGACCGGCTGATCGTCGGCCTCAACAGCGACGCTTCGGTGAAGCGGCTCAAGGGTGCGGACCGCCCGGTTCAGAACGAGCGCGCCCGCTCGGAAGTGCTGGCCGCGCTGGAGGCGGTCGATCTCGTCGTGCTGTTTGACGAGGATACGCCGCTCAATCTGATCACGCAGATCAAGCCTGGCGTGCTGGTCAAGGGCGCCGACTATACCCGCGAGCAGGTGGTCGGCCACGAGATCGTCGAAGCCCATGGCGGCGAAGTGCGGCTGGTCGAGATCCTGCAGGGTTTTAGCACGACCTCGCTGGTCGAGCGCGCCCGGGGAGGCCGGACGTGAGCGCCGGCTGTGGCAATTTCCCGGGCGAACGCCGCGCTGCCGGCGTGGCGTGACCCCGCGAACTGGATGAAAGCGGCGGACATTTGCGCGGTTCTGGTCGCCGCCGCGCTGCCATGGTCGACCTCGCTGGTCGGCATCTTCATTGTGGCGTTTCTGGTCATGATGACGCCGACCGTCGAGCCGCGGGCGTACGCGCAGTCGTTGCGGCGTCCGATCTCCGCGTTGCCGATCGCGTTCTTTGCGTTGGCGGTGATCGGCACGTTGTGGTCCGAGGCGCCATGGGGCGCGCGGCTTTATGCCATTGGGCCGGTTGCCAAACTGCTGGTGCTGCCGGCGCTGTTTTATCATTACGAACGCTCGTTGCGTGGCACCTGGGTGTTCACGTCGTTCCTGATCTCCTGTGGCGTGCTGATGGCGTTCTCCTGGATCGTCGCTTTTCACCCGCAGTTTGCGCTGAAACCGGACGCCGAATATGGCGTGCCGGTCAAAAACTATATCGACCAGAGCCAGGAATTCGCGCTGTGCGCGGTGGCGCTCGCCTATCCGATCATAAGCCTGCTGCGAACGAAGAGATTTTTGCTGGCGGCGCTGCTGACGCTGGTCGCGCTGAGCTTCGTGCTGAACATGGTTTTCGTCACGATTTCGCGCACCGCGCTGGTCACCGCTCCCGTCACGCTGCTGGTATTCGCGCTGCTGCATCTGAAATGGCGACACGTCGTTGTCGGCCTGTGTTTGACGGCGCTGTTGGGAGCGCTGGTCTGGACCGCGTCACCTCATTTGCAGCAAACCACATCGACGTTCATGCGGGACTATCAACTCTACAAAGAGCGCAATATCCCGACATCGATCGGACTAAGGCTGGAGTTCTGGAAGAAGTCGCTGTGTTTTCTCAGCGAAGCTCCGGTGATCGGTCACGGAACCGGATCGATACGCGGCCTGTTCGAACAGGCCGCTACCGGCTCCAAACTGACCGCTTCGGCTGAAATCATTGGCAATCCGCACAATCAAACCCTGAATGTGGCGATCCAATGGGGCATCCTCGGCATCGCGGTGCTGTACGCCATGTGGCTGTTCCATCTGTTGCTGTTTGGCGGCGACAGTCAGGTCGCGTGGATCGGATTTCTGGTGGTCGTGCAGAATTTCGCGACGTCGTTGTTCAATTCGCATCTGTTCGATTTCAATGAGGGGTGGATATATGTTTTGGGCGTGGGGATCGCCGGCGGCATGGTGTCGGCGATGAAGACCGAGCCGATCGTTTCCTCGGCGCGGCTCAGGCCAGGGAACCGGTGCCCGTGGAGGGAGCATCGAACGTGTACGAGCCTCCCTTTGCCCTGCCGGGTTCGCTGCGGCGGAACGGGCCGGAAAACATGCCCCAATCATGACGGCTGGCATGCCCGCGACAGATGAGCTATCAGCCATTCAACACAAATATTATTTGCCACCGGCCAGCGACATGACGCGTCTTTCAAGTCTGACCTCGCGCAACGCTCTGATTGCGGCGCATGACGCGCTGGCGACGGCGCTGGCGCTGTTCGCGAGCTTCTATGTGCGGTTCGAGGGCAGCGAATATTTCTATGCGCGTGTGCCGCTGCTGTTGCACATCCTGCCCTATTTCATCGTGTTCAGCGTGGTGGTGTGTTACGTCTTCAACCTGACCACCACGAAATGGCGCTTCATTTCGCTGCCCGACGCGCTGAATATCCTGCGCGCGGCCACCGTGCTGACGGTGGCGCTTGCTGGTGATGGATTATATTTTCGTCGCGCCCAATGTTCACGGCACGTTCTTCGCGGGCAAGATCACCATCGTCCTTTACTGGTTCCTCGAAATATCCTTTCTGAGCGCGCTGCGCTTTGCCTACCGTTATTTTCGCTATACGCGGGTCCGCCGTCATGCCCGAACCGATGGGGCATCGCCGGCGCTGCTGATCGGCCGGGCCGCCGATGCCGAAGTGCTGTTGCGCGGCATCGAAAACGGCGCGGTCAACCCGGCTGTGGCCGGTCGGCGTGTTGTCGCCCTCGATGGCCGATCGCGGCCAGTCGATACGGAATATCCCGGTGCTTGGCGGGATCGACGATATCGAGGACGTGATCCGCGATTTCGCCAGGCGCGAGAAGCCGATTGCGCGCGTGGTGATGACGCCGTCGGCGTTCGATCCGGAGGCGCATCCCGAAAGCGTGCTGATGCGGGCGCGCCGGCTCGGGCTGATCGTCAGCCGGCTGCCGTCGCTGGAGGGCGGCGATGCGCCGCGGCTGACGACGGTCGATGTCGAGGACCTGCTGCTGCGTTCCAGCGTCGATATCGATTATGCGCGCCTCGAGGCGCTGGTGAAGGGCAAGGCCGTCATCGTCACCGGCGGCGGCGGTTCGATCGGCTCTGAAATCTGCAACCGTGTCGCGACCTTCGGCGCCGCGCGGTTGCTGGTGATCGAGACATTCCGAGCCGGCGCTCTATGCGGTGACGGAAGCGCTGGCGGCGCGCGAAACCAGCGCCGTGATCGAAGGCCGGATCGCCGATATTCGCGACCGCGAGCGCATCATGCGGCTGATGGCTGAGTTCAAGCCCGATATCGTGTTTCATGCCGCCGCGCTCAAGCATGTGCCGATCCTGGAACGCGACTGGAGCGAAGGCGTCAAGACCAACATTTTCGGATCGGTCAACGTCGCCGATGCGGCGCTGGCCGCGGGCGCCAAGGCGATGGTGATGATCTCGACCGACAAGGCGATCGAGCCGGTCTCGATGCTGGGCCTGACCAAGCGATTTGCCGAGATGTATTGCCAGGCGCTCGATCATGATCTCGCGACCCAGTCGGGCGGCGCCGCGCGGATGCGCATCATTTCCGTGAGATTCGGCAATGTGCTGGCGTCGAACGGTTCGGTGGTGCCGAAGTTCAAGGCGCAAATCGAGGCGGGCGGCCCGGTGACCGTGACGCATCCCGACATGGTCAGGTATTTCATGACCATTCGGGAGGCCTGCGATCTGGTGCTGACGGCGGCGACCCACGCGTTGACGCCGGCGCGGGCGGACGTCGTCGGTCTACGTGCTGAACATGGGACAGCCGGTCAAGATCGTCGATCTCGCCGAGCGCATGATCCGGCTGTCCGGTCTGGAGCCCGGCCACGATATCGAGATCGTGTTCACCGGAATGCGGCCGGGCGAGCGCCTGAACGAAATCCTGTTTGCCAGCGAGGAGCCGCCGGTCGAGATCGGCGTCGCCGGCATCATGGCCGCCAAGCCCAACGAGCCGCCGATGCAGTCCCTGCGCAGATGGATCGCCGCACTTGAGCAGGCGATCGCCAGCGATGACCGAGCCACCATCAGGTCGATCCTGAAGGACGCTGTTCCCGAATTCCAGACGGCGGAAACATAGTCTGGCGAGGCGATCAGGGCTGCGAGCTGAGGCAATTCGCGGGCCCGACCACGCAAGATATTGAATTTAATGAAAAGTTCGGCTAATCGAAGGGCTCCGAAGCGCCTCCGGACTGGCCGGAGACGGCCCGCCAAAGGTGCCTTTCCCACGAAGTTGTTGGGTTATCGCGCGATATCGGATAGGTCGTGCGGATACCCATCGTGCGACCTGCCGGGGCGAACCGACAAAGGGTGATGCGTGATCAAATTTGGCTTGCTGGGGTGTGGACGCATCGCGAAGCGCCACTCCGATCTTCTCGGGGGCGGCCATATCGCCGGAGCCAGACTGGTTGCCGTGTGCGACGAAGTTCGCGAGCGCGCCGACGCCGTCGCCGCCCGCTTTGGGGTTCCGGCCTTCTATGATATCGATCGATTTTCTCGGGCAGAAAGATCTCGACGCCGTAGCGGTGCTGACGCCCAGCGGAATGCATCCGGAGCATGTCATTGCCGCTGCCAAAGCGGGCAAGCATGTCGTCGTCGAAAAACCGATGGCGCTGCGGCTTCAGGACGCCGACACCATGATCCGCGCCTGCGACGAAGCGGGCGTCAAGCTGTTCATCGTCAAGCAGAACCGCTTCAACGTTCCCGTGGTCAAGGCGCGCGAGGCGCTGGACGCCGGCCGGTTCGGCCGGCTCATTCTGGGAACCGTGCGGGTGCGCTGGTGCCGCGATCAGGCCTATTACGATCAGGATGACTGGCGCGGAACCTGGGCCTATGACGGCGGCGTGCTGACCAACCAGGCCAGCCATCATGTCGATATGCTGGAATGGTTTTTTGGCGACGTCGTCAGCGTGCATGCCCGCGCGACCACGGCGCTGGCGAAGATCGAAACCGAAGACACCGCGGTGGCGACGCTGAAATTCCGCAACGGCGCGCTCGGAATCATCGAAGCGACCACCGCCGTCAGGCCCAAGGATCTCGAAGGCTCGCTATCGATCCTGGGCGAAAAGGGCACGGTGGAAATCGCGGGCTTTGCCGTCAACCAGATCCGGCACTGGCGGTTTGTCGACGAACTTCCGTCGGACAAGGACGTGATGGAAAAATTCTCGGTCAATCCGCCGAACGTCTACGGCTTCGGTCATCAGGCCTATTACCAGCATGTGATCGATTGCCTGATCCACCAGCGCGCCGCGCTGGTCGACGGTCTTGAGGGACGCAAGAGCCTCGAACTGATTTCCGCGCTGTACGAATTGATCGAGACCGGCAAGGAAGTCTCGCTGAGTTTCGCGCCGCAGCTGAGCCGGCTCGGTGAGTTGCCATGAACCAGCCCGAGGTCACGCATGTCGGCGTGCGCGACGTCGAATTCGGCGCGCGGGTCAAGATCGTCGAGCCCTGCAATCTCTATGGCTGCGAAATCGGCGATGATTGCTTCATCGGCCCTTTCACCGAGATCCAGAAGGGTGCGGATCGGCGCCCGCACCCGGGTGCAGTCCCATGCCTTCGTCTGCGAACTGGTGACCATCGGCGAGGACTGTTTCGTCGGCCATGGCGTGATGTTCATCAACGATACGTTTGCGACCGGCGGCCCGGCCCGCGGGCGCAAGGAGCTGTGGCGCGCCACGACCATCGGCAATCGGGTCTCGATCGGCTCCAACGCCACCATCATGCCGGTTCGTATCGCCGACGACGTCGTGATCGGGGCGGGCGCGGTGGTTACCAGGGACATCACCGTGTCCGGATCCTACATGGGCAATCCGGCGCGCATGCACACGCCCGCATAGTGGGCATGTGGCTTGCCGATTTCTGAACAAGGGCGTTGACCGATGCCGGTACCTTACGCGGATCTGCAGCTGCAATATCAGAGCATCAAGTGCGAGATCGATGCCGCGATTGCCGCCGTCATCCGTGACAACGCCTTCATCCGCGGGCCCTATGTCGATGCGTTCGAGCGGGAATTCGCCGCCGCCGTCGATGCCAGCCACTGCGTCTCCTGCGCCAACGGCACCGACGCGCTCTATCTCGCCATGGCCGCGCTGAAAGTTAAGCCCGGCGACGAGGTCATCACGACGGCGCATTCGTGGATCAGCACCTCGGCGATGATCACCCATGCCGGCGCCACGGCGGTGTTCTGCGATACCGACGACGAGACCTTCACCATCGATCCCGCGGCGATCGAAGCGCCATCACGCCGCGCACCGTCGGCATCATTCCGGTGCATCTTTACGGCCAGCCGGCCGACATGGACGCGATCATGGCGATCGCGCGCAGGCACAAACTGTGGGTGATCGAGGATTGCGCCCAGGCGCATCTGGCGCGCTTCAGGGACCAGCAGGTCGGCACCTTCGGCGATGCCGCGACCTATTCGTTTTATCCCGGCAAAAATCTCGGGGCGATGGGCGATGCCGGCGCCATCGTCACCGGTCGTTCCGATCTCGCCGAGCGCATGGCCATGCTGGCGCGCCACGGCGGCCTGGTGAAGCACCAGCATCAGATCGAAGGCATCAACAGCCGGCTCGACGGGCTGCAGGCCGCGATCCTGTCGGCCAAGCTGCCGCATCTGCCGCGCTGGACCAAGGCGCGGCAGGCCGCGGCCGCGGTCTACGATGCCGGCCTCAACCAGATCGAAGATGTCGTGGTGCCGCAGGTCGCGCCCGATCGCACCCACGTCTATCATCTCTACACCATCCAGCATCCGCGACGCGATGCGCTGGCCGCGCATCTGAGCGCCAACGGCGTGCAGACCGCGATCAACTATCCCGTCGCGCTGCCGTTTCTCGAGGCCTATCGGCGTTTCGGCCATCGTCCCGAGCAGTTTCCGAACGCGCACCGCCATCAGGGCCGCATCCTGTCGCTGCCGATGTTCGCAGAAATCACGGCGCAGCAGCAGAACACCGTGATCGATCTCATTCGTGCTTTCGGTTAGCGTGTTGCTCGCGCCGTCAGAGCGAGACGTGATAGGATAGGCGGTCCCGGGGGGCTGACGAACTCGAGTTCGAATGCGCAGCATTTCGCGTCGGCATCGGGCGCGATCCGCGGGTTTCGCTGTTTGTCATTCGAGTCTGAGCGTTGCATTGTTTGGAATAGCGGGGAACGTTCAATGAGCCTGCGCTCGAAGAAGGCGGTCTTTGCATTTAGCTAAAAAAATTTATGGAACTGGGAATCGGCGAGGCCCGAATTAGTCTCTTCATAGGAAGCGGATACTGGCTTGTCTGTCCCACCGTCGATTGGCAATTGACCCGGAAAACGAACTCAAGTCTCAATCGTGAGAGTTAGCGATGTTTTGCAATCACGTTTGCAAAAGTACATGCGGACCTGTTTTTTTCAGCGGAAGGGAATCATGCTTATAGCAAGTTACCTGACGACAGCCGCTGCAATATGCGGAGCGGCGGTTTACCTCATCGCGAGATTGCGATTGTTCCTGACCGCGACCACGATGCTTCTTGACGTCGCTATTGCTGATCTACGGACCGGCTTATCTCAGCTTCATCTTTCTTCGGGCGAGAAGGCGATGCTCATCGAGAGACTGTCGGGTTCGATGGCGGCAGGTCCGTCATCTTCAGCATCATTCGAGGCAGCCGCACCGGATTTTGACGCAATCATTATCGCGATGAATTTTTCAATGGCTCTGATGTTCGTTGGGATCATAGCGGGGATAGAGATTGTCAACTACTTGATGCCAAGACGGATCGCGGCGATGCCGGTCGCCTTGGCCGGATGGAATTCACAGCCGTTAGAGGAAAACGTTGGCGGGAGCCCGTATCCTTTTGACGACCATTGTCGGCCTGACGCTATTTCTCGTCTGGGTATCGGTAAGAGAGAACCACCTCGGCATCATCAAGGCGTTTTTATCGATCAGCGGCGATGAGGCAGGCAGGATAGCTTATCGCTTAAATCATGGGGGTAGTCCGAACTATCTTTATCGGCTGATATTGGGAGCGATCGCGCCAATGTTTGTCGTGTGGGGATTGCTTTCGGGTTGGATCAACCGCTCCTGGGCACTCGTGGCGGCATCAAGTGTTTTGTTTTTCGCGGTTATGGTTGGAAAGTCCGAGACTCTGAGCAAGGCGCCTCCGGCATTCTTTCTCATTCAATTGATTGTGGCTGGTTTGCTGATCTTTCGCAACAAACTGAGTTGGCGGAGTGGGATCGGTCTTGTGCTTGCGATCATTCTGGTACTCTATTTGATCATCGCGCTCACGGTGTCGACGTATGGCGATTTCGGTACACTGGGATTTATGTATTACCGGGTCTTTGAGATACCAAGCGAGTCCGTTCTGGAAACATTCAGCGCATTCCCCTTCCGGTATCCGCACACCTGGGGTGCCAATATTCGCCCGTTGGCAATGATCATGGGGCTCGATTACACGCCTGCCTTTACTGTAATTTCGCAGCTCTGGCACAATACCAAAGACGCCACAAGCAACGCGTTGTTTATCGCCGACGCTTGGGTCGATTTCTCATACGCTGGCGTCATCGTTTTTAGTATGCTTGTTGGCGCCACCTGCCGCCTGATTGACGCTGTTTATCTGGTAAATGGCAAAAATGCGCTCAGCATCGCAATTATGGCTGCGGCTTTTGCTGGCGTGTTTGCCCTTCTGGTAAGTGCGCTCAATACCGCGTTCCTATCGGGTGGACTATTGCTGGCGCCACTCACGGCTGGGTTGCTGGTAAAAACGATCCGTTTTCTAAATCGGCCGGGAAAATTATCGACGGCAGCAAGTTGATTTGGTGGACACGCGCGCTGACGTTTTGGCTTTCGGTAGCATCTCCTCCATTCCTAGCGGGCCACTGATTTGGCGGTCTGTCGATCTAGCAAATTGCGCATCAGTTCGCGGTATGATTTCAGAGCGGTTTCCTTTGTGTAGCGCGGGGCGATCTCCGCGGCGCGCTGGCCCTTTTCCGACGTCTTGCCGGCTGTCCAGGCTGCGACCCTGATCGCTCGGGCAATCGCAGCAGGGTTCTCGGGCTGCACCACCCAGCCCAAATCATGCTCGCGGACGAGGATGGCCGCTTCTGCGTCCGGTTCCGAGCAAATGATGACGGGGCGACCCACCGCCAGCAAATTGTAGATCCGGCTCGGCACCGACACCCCGGTGTTATTTTTGCGGTACGGAATGACCCAGATGTCGGCGGCGGAAAGGAAGCTTTCCAATTCTGCTTCAGGTACGCGCTCGACCAGCGAGACGTTGGCGAGCGGCGAGGCGGCCTGCCGCTCCTTTAATTTGGTCCAGCCCACGCCTTCGCCGGAAAACAGGAAATGAATGTTGGGATTGTCTTTCAACATTCGCGCGGCTTCGAAGACGGATTCGGGATCGTGCGTAAATCCGGCATTTCCCGACATCGCCACCAGGAATTTGCCTCCGCAGCCGCGGCGAAAGGATTGTCCGCTGCGATCTGCCGATAGCGCACGGGAAGCGTCGCCCAATTCGGAATGAAGGTAATCTTTTCAGCGGTCATTTTGGGGTAGGCCATCAGCATCGTGTTCATGTCGCGTCCGATGGTAACGACGGCGTCGAGCCCTTCGAACATCACCTTGTTCGCCCATCGCATGATTTTGGTCAGCATCGATGTGGGCTGCAGAAAGCCCGCCATGACCAGTGAATCCGGATAGAAATCATAGATAATAAGCGCCGCGGAAGCCCTGCGCAGTCGCGCCGCCAGCGCCACGGCATAGGGCAATGTGAATGGAGTCGTGACGCAAAGAACGGCGTCCCCGCGGCGGCTGTGCTTCAATGCGGAAAGAAAGACCTGGACGGCGAACAATACCGCGGCAAGCGATCGCGAGACCAAGCGCAGATTTTCCCGGCCACCAGCTGCGTATCTCGATGACGGTGGGTTCGCCTGGTTTGTGCGGCGATTTCGAGCCGGAACTCGGGGTGCCCGACAGAACGATCATTTCGCTTTCCAGCGCCAGCTCTTTGGCAATGTCGGTCATATAGCCGGAGGTGGTACTGGGGAAGGGTGCGTAATGTTGGGTGACAAGCAGAACTCTGCCGGTTCGCTGCAATCCGTTGGACGAAGCTATCGAGCGTTCCGGTCGGCCGATAGGCTGACGTCTGACTGGTCCAGCAACAACCTCTCGTAGAGCTCGACAACCGCCTTGCCGATGATTTTTGCCGATAGTTTGTGACGACGAGCTGTCTCGCAGCCTGCGCGAAACGTTCTCGTAGCGGTGTCGAGGTCGCAAGGCGCAAAATGGCGCCCGCCAACGCCGACGGATTTTCAATCGGCACCAAAAGTCCGGTCTGTTCGTCGATAACGATTTCACGGCAGCCTGGCGCATCTGTCGCAACCATTGCCCTGCCGCAGGCGGCCGCTTCCAGGAGACTCATGGGCAAGCCTTCCCGGTGGGACGGCAGTACCGCGAAATGACAGCTGTCGCCATAGCGAGACAATATTATCGATGTGGCCGAGCCATGTGATCCCGGGCTGACGGCTCCATGCCTGTGCTTCCTCCAGCAGAACGGAAGCGGGATTGGCCGGATCGGGGTTTCCAGCGATGATCAGGTTTATGTCGTGTCCCTGCGCCCGCAAAATACCGTGGGCGGCCACGAGCGCCCGAATGCCCTTGTCGGTCAACAAGCGGCCTGCAAAACCCATCGTGATCGGGCCGTCCGGCTCCGGCAGCGGCTGCAAAAAATCGGTATCGACGCCCGATCCGGGAATCAAAACGATCCGCTTCTGCTCTATTCCGAGGGTTTCCAGAGCGGACTGATCATCGGGGTTTTGAACGAGCACGAGGCTTTGCTCGCTATTCAGAAGCCATGGCAGCAGCATTACCATGCTGCGCTTTAGCAGCCGCGTTCGCCAGGTTACCGATGTAAAGATATAGCCCAGTCCGGTTATCGCATTGACGATCGGAATCTTTTTCCCAAGAGCTGCGATCGAACCATAGACGCAACACTGCAAGCCGGAGTGGTGAATAATCTGCGGCTTAATTTTGTTTTTGAGGCGCCGAAGTGCCACGATCGTCGGGATTGCGGCAAAGGGCGACAACCCGCCGCGTCGAAAAGGGATCCGGTGCAGGATGAAGCCTTCCGCCTCGATAGCGTCGGCGCCCTTATCGACCCGTGTCGCGACATGCACTTCAAAGCCTGCTTCACGCGCCGCCCGGGCCATCGGCAGCCGATTGAGCAAGAACGCGAAGTCTTCGGTAACGACGTAGAGTAGTCGGGGGAGGGGGGGTGCGGAAGTCATCCAACTCACATCAATTAATGGGCCCCTGGGAATAGTCCCAAACCATCACTCAGGTCGCCTTTAATAGACGGCCAAGGATGTCATGAACAGGCGTTTATAGCCTCGAATATTCTGAGAATATCCATGCTATGGGCCTTGGAATGGAGCGCTAATTCGCGGCAGCCTTGTTGCTAGTCTTCGCGGTTGCTATCTTCGCCCTCCTCTTTGGAAGTGGATACTTTTCGGGGAGGCGTGAGGGTATGGACCTTGAGTGAATGCAGGCAGACCAGTAGTCATCGGGCCATGTTGGCAATTCTAAAAGACAAGACTGAAGCCATGGCTTGTGTGACGCTGGCATTGGCTACTGCTTCCCAGCTCGGTTTCGCTCGCGCGGACGACCGTTCGCTGTCGTATCTGAACGATATGAGAATTATGGCCTGCGTTACAGCGGAAAATGCGGTGCGTGCGCGCCTGAAAGAGCAGGGCCCGGTCAGTTTCGAAAGTTGTGCTTCCAACAAGTTCGATATTGATCTCGCCGCTAACGATCGCGACTATAAGGTAAAAGGTTACGCCACCGTCTTGTCCGCCCGCGATGGCTCAGCGCCCAAGCGCTTCCTGGTGCGCATCAATCACAATCCCCAATCATACGGAGCATGGGGATTTGAAGTGATCGAGATTGTTGTCGATCCTTGACCGCACTAGCCGCCTCAATATCCTTTTGGCTTATCAGAGCGTTGTCATCGGCCGTACATTACATTATTGTAATTTCTAGGTGATGTTCTGGTAGGGATAGCGCGGTTTTGGGGCAACCAAATGGGCAGTATCAAGCGGGCTTTGGCCTTCCCGTTTTATCTTTTGACCCTTGTTTTCCACTTACCGACGGTTCGCAGTATAGCCATAAAAAAGATCACGGGCAATGAGTCTGAAGCGTCGCAGCAAGCCGTCAGGCTCGCGATCGTTACCGTGCTTGCCATTGTCGCTGTGCCAGGTTTGGTTGCTACGAGGCTTCCTGCCAGAGACTGGTCTCGCTTCAATACGCAGACACCAATGGATTATCGCGGGGCAATAGCTGGGTTTACGGCTGACGAGATGGTACGGGTGAAGCAGTTGATTCGAATAACGGCCTGTGTCTTCGCCGAAAACGCGGTCAGGCACCGCCTCGAGCCGATGCAAGTTAGCTTTGCGGCTTGCGGCGACGGTGGCGACGTTCACACAACCATCGATGACAATCTGATCGACATCGTGGTTTCCGGCGTCGCAACGATTGGCGAAATCGGTAGGCCTTTTAGGGTCACTCTGCAACATTATCCACCATCCACCGACGAAGCCGGATTTCTCGCCACGGCAATTGATGTTGACCAGCGGCGTTAGTGGTTTCGTATTGATCCTCGAACTTGTCGGGCTCGAACGAGCCGGACTTCTGCTCGACGGTGTGCATGGCGAGATCGAGCATGGCCAACGGAACGTCGTGTGACCTAAAGCGCGTTAAAGGAGCCCCGATAAGTCGAACCTCGACCCGGCCCGAGCGCCTTCCGCGAAACTAAAACGCTGCAAAGCTCTTTCCTTTCGATTTTTCCGCCCCTCGCCAAGAATTTCCACCACGTGGCTTTCGAGTGCCGGCCAAGTCGTTTGCGCCGGCGACAGGGCCGATCTCAGGCCGCCTTGCACCTCAGGCACCCCTCCGGCATCCTGCGATACTCTCATATTATGTCGTTACAACTCTCGAATATCTTGTTACAAAAGTCGGATTATTCGTTACATTTCCCCGCGCCAACGTTACATTTCTCTGAATAAATCGTTACTTTTCTCCGGAAAGTCGTTACTGATTTCGAATAAGTCGTTACAGATTTCCGAGAAAATCCATATTTTACAGGGCTTTCCGACGCTTCCAAGACATTCCGAGGCTCGAATAATTTCGTTACACCCTCCCGCAAGACCAGGGGGGGGTCGCCGTTTCCCGTTTTTGATCCCCCAGGCCGCTATCGTGCTCATCGAAGGCGTCGGCTGGCGCCGTCGATGTCATTTCTAGACCCGGAATGACCGCGATCTCGATTTTCCTGTATTTGCTGGTTTTTCCCTAAGGGTGGGTCGATTTCCATCCCATTCCGGGCGCGTGCGCTCTTCGGCGCCCCTTCCGCAGGGTCTTTGGGGCGGGCAGTGCTTCCAGACTCGGAACTTTTGCCCCGTCTCGTGGCGCCCGGTCTAGATCCGACTGGTCTCGGGTAGATGACCGGGCGTTCCCGAGACTTCTTTGTTATTTCGAGACTCGAAGGATTTCAGGGCCGCGCGATACGCGAGTGATCCTTGGCGGTCAGCTGTTCTGATCGACCATAGTTCTAGATTCAGAATGTAACGTTGGTATCGAGAAATGTAACGACTTATTCGGGAACTCGAATTCGTCCTTCGGAAGGATTTGTAGCAGTCTGAATAAGTCGTTACATTTCTCCGGAAAGTCGTTACAAAAGTGGGGATGTAACGGGGGGCGTCGCCGAAATTCCGCCTACTCACTTCCCGCCGACAGCCTTTCCTGCGGAACGAATATCTTCCAGCGCGAAAGACCCCTTAGCGTAGGCGCGCATGGGCGCTACATTCGAGGACTTAAGGATTAGCCCGCCAAGGGGCGCAAGCGAATGCCGGCCCATTTTGCCGGGGGCGATGCTGCCAGTCTCTGGCTGCCTTCGTACCCATCCAATCGCCGTGCTGACGCCGACTCCGAACTGCTTGCCAGCCTCATTGCACGACAGCCCGCCGCTCACAATCGCAGCAACACGGCGCTTCCTAATTTTAAAATCCAAGGAATAAGGCCTCCCGCCCAGCCAGCATGGTGAATCAGAAACCGCCTAAGCCAGACGAGTTCATCTGCCGCTTCCTGCTTCACACGCTGCCCGACGGCTTCCATCGTATCCGCCATTTTGGCTTCATGGCCAACCGCCATCGCGCCGCCAAGCTCCCTCTTTGCCGCCCCCTTCTCGATCATGCGCGGAAAGTGAGGCTGCCACCCGGAACGACGCAACGGACGAGGGGATGATGCATTGCGGGAAGTGTAAAGACGACTTGGAAATAGGGAACCGGAAGCAGGTCGGCTTGACGCACGGCGAGCCACGCGGCTCGGGCTCTCCCCTGACACTTCCGACAGTGCCGATTGCGGCAGGTAATGGGCATTTCCCATTAGT
>CAVWMD010000004.1:0-187500 GCA_963755895.1 uncultured Alphaproteobacteria bacterium | reverse complement strand
TTACTATCGGCTGTTGATTTACTCATCGCAATGAGGAGCTTCTGAGGCGCGAGAGGTTGCCGTGGCCGGGGCCAAAGCACCGCCGCGCTCAGTGGCCGGGTTATAGGCCCGCCCGATCGGGGTTGTCAACGCCCATTGTCAACAAATCGTCGCATCGCCCCAGAGAATCTTGCGAGCCGCAGAACCCTCGATTTTTAAGGACTTTACGCCGTACTTGAGCCACAATCCTGCGACGTTCTGACTATTAAGTAAGCGTTGAATCGTTGGATGCCGTGGGGGCCGCCGGCGATTATCCACAGGGAAGCGGCGATCTCTCAAGAAAACGTCGCCTTCCCTTACGGCCTGGAAACATCGAGAGACCTTCACAACAAAGTTGTCTGAGATTCCGGCCATAGCCTCTGCCTTACTAATCCCTTGGCCTTTGAATCCTGGACAGCGATACAGCATGCCGCGCTCCCGAATCCGCTCCACAAAGGGCGATCTTGGGTTCGGGCTGAGCGAGGGTCGCAGCGAATGTTGATGGAAATTCGGGGGGCGGTAGCTTGAACCACAGGACGTCACGCGGGGGCAGCTACGGACGCGAGACCGGGATCATTGATCTCGGTCACGAACCGCCGCTTTCCGTTGATGGCTCCGAAGCTGCGGTAATTGATCGCCGCCGTGTCTCCGTACAATGGTTTAGCGGCACTATCCTGACCGGTCTGTGCGGCGCGGCTCTGATCGGCGGCGCCGTTTTTGCGTCGCTGGACGGCGAGATGACCTTCGCCCGGGTG
This sequence comes from uncultured Alphaproteobacteria bacterium, assembly GCA_963755895.1. Taxonomy (GTDB): domain Bacteria; phylum Pseudomonadota; class Alphaproteobacteria; order Rhizobiales; family Xanthobacteraceae; genus Bradyrhizobium. The sequence continues at coordinate 186,727 of CAVWMD010000004.1, read as the reverse complement.
CCGGAACGCGTCGAGGGCGCGTTGCGGGGCGCCTTCGGCGCCAATGACCGAACCGCCAGCCTGCGCAAAAGCGACCGTCTGCCGCCGCCAGGCGAATTGACCGCGGCGCGGAACGTATTACGCGTTTCGACGGTCACCCGAGTCGGCAACCGCGATGTGATGCGGGTGCGGCCGTTCATCCGGATATCCGGCAATCTGTCGCTGACCACCAGCGATCTCAGCGCCAAGATCCCGCCTTTTAACGCCCAGCGCCTGCTGACCGATGTCGGCGATCCCACGCCGGCCGCCACCGACGATCCGAACGCCGCCGATGCAGCCGAACCCGATGCCGAGGTCTCGTTCGTGACCAAGGACCTCGGGCCGGTGCTGCCCAAGGCGAAAATCGCCGCCGTGGTCGCGCTCGACGATATCCTGATGCGGGTCCGCGACGCCTCCAACTGGCACGGCAACAGCGGCGGCGTGCGCTACGCGGCGCTCGCCAGCGCTGCCGCCGACGTCACCGGCGCGCAATCGGACGCCAAGATGGCCTATGCCGCCGAGGGCAGCGCCGCCGACCCCTATATGGGCTTCGAAACCCGGGTGGTTCCGGAAAACGTCACGTTGCTGCCGAAGACCAAGGAACAGGCCAGCGGCGCCAATGCCGCCAGCGAACGTGTCCATGTGGTCAAGAAGGGCGATACCATCGCATCAATCCTGCGCGATCAGGCCGCCACGCCGGACGAGACCAAGTCGATCGCCACCACCCTCGGCGCCCGCGGCCGCGACGGTGGCCTCAAGGAAGGCGAGAAGGTGCGCATCCTGATGGCGCCCGCCGGACCAGGCCAGCGGCTGCAGCCGTACCGGGTGATCATCGCCAATGATTCCGCGGTCGAGGCCGTCACCGCATTGTCCGATCTCGGCAAATATGTCGCGGTCGACGTCCAGAGCATGAACACCGCGACCGATACCGCCGAAAATAGCAGCGACGACGACGACGATGACGATGGATCCGGGGTGCGGCTCTATCAAAGCATCTATGAGACCGCGCTACGCAACAAGGTGCCACCGAGCGTCATCGACGACATGGTGCGCATCTACTCCTACGACGTCGACTTCCAGCGCAAGGTTCAGCCGGGCGATTCCTTCGACGTGTTTTATGCCGGCGAAGACGAAGGTTCCACCATCACCGAAAAGAACGAGGTGCTGTTCGCCTCGCTCACCGTCGCCGGCGAGACCAAGAAATACTATCGCTTCCAGACCCCCGACGATTCGGTCGTCGACTATTATGACGAGACCGGCAAGAGCGCGAAGAAGTTCCTGGTGCGCAAGCCGGTCAACAACGCGATCATGCGATCGGGCTTCGGCAGCCGGCGCCATCCGATCCTCGGCTACGTCAAGATGCACACCGGTGTCGACTGGGCCACGGCCTATGGAACACCGATTTTTGCCTCCGGCAACGGCACCGTCGAAGTCGCCGGCCTGGAAGGCGGCTACGGAAAATACGTCAAGCTGAAGCACAACAACGGCTACGAGACGGCCTACGGGCACATGTCGGCGTTCGCCAAGGGCCTCGAAGTCGGCAAGCAGGTTCGGCAAGGCCAGGTGATCGGCTTTGTCGGTTCGACCGGACAATCCACCGGCCCCCACGTCCATTACGAAATTCTGGTGAACGGCCGTTTCGTCGATCCGATGCGCATCAAGCTGCCGCGCGGCCGCTCGCTGGAAGGGCCGCTGATGACGAACTTCGAGAAAGAGCGCGATCGCCTCGATACCATGATGAGCAACCGCAATGGCACAGCGCGGATGTCGGATGCCACCGGCGGACCCGTGCGGGTCCAGCAGGTCAGCAACCGCTGAGCGTGAGCCAAGCATTGCCGCCGACCAGACATTTCGCTATTTGCCGGGGCTCAAGTCATCTCGATCTATTTCGCCGGCGTTATCGCTGCTGACTTGCAGTTGGTTACCGCAGTTGCGGTTAGCGCGAAGACGGGTTAGGGTCGTTGTCGTAGGATCACAGACAGATTTCGTGTTGGACAAAGACGAGTTGACGATAGCCCTTAAATTCGCGATCGAGCAGATATTGGCATATTGCTGCGCGCGGCCTCGGACGACCACAAGGCGCTCCACTTCATTGTAGCAGCCTCCCGTCGAACTGCAGGCCGCACTCTGTAGCCGACCCATTTTCCAATCCGAGGAGATCCCCTTCAGGTAATCGGTCATCTGATCTTTGACGTGCCGCTTCAATTGCGAAGCATATGGTGCAAAGGCTTAAATCTCCGACGTGAACTTGTTTATATTCTGCGCATAAGCCACCGTGGCCGCTGTCACTGCTACCGGACCAGCGGCCACGCCATAGGCGGCCATTAAAGGCGTTGCGGCAGTGATCGACGATGCCAGAACCTTGTCCACGAACGACGAGTCCTGCTGAAATCGCGCCAGCCGATCGAAGAACTCATCACATTTTTGATTGGTATAATTGATGCTCGCGAGCAGATATTCGGATGAATACATCGGCCGCGTGCCGGTTGCATCGGTAACGGTCAGCACGCCCGTCTCGCCTGCAAAGCCGGAAACCTGCGTAGGCGTCGGCGTCGCAATCAAGGCATCGATAGAATTGCTGCAGCCGGCCACGACGATCGAACACAGCGGCAAAAACAACAGCGGCCACCCCCGCCGGCAACGACTTTGGCTCGAGGCGCTAGAGGCAAACGTCTGTCCATCCAGGCTTGGCGATCCAACTCGCGCGCGCTGATACCACGTCGCTACGCCACGAAACATTCGTGCCTCCAACAGCTTAACTTCCGTTTAGGATTGTGGCGCCATATGTCGAATTGTTCAAGAACATTTTACAATCCAAGGTGACAAACGTCGAGCGTGTCTCTATAGCGCACCACTCGCCTTGCGACAGCTCGCCGTACAGCGATGCACGCGGAGCTTGGCCGCAGATCGCAAAAACATGATTTCTGTCGTGGGATAGACCGCTGACCCTCCCCGCATCGCGGAGAGGGCCGCAGTGTCTTCGTCAGTTCAGCTTGCGCTTCGATACCGGCGCTTCGAACTGGGAAATCTCGGCGGTTTGCGCTGCGCTGCCGTTGAACGTCAACACGTTGCATTTCGCCGAGATGGCGACGTGATCGCCATCCTTGATCTCACCGGCGAGGATCATCTCGGCCAGCGGATCCTGCACATTGCGCTGGATCACCCGCTTCAGCGGCCTTGCCCCATAGGCGGGATCCCAGCCCTTGGCCGCCAGCCAGTCTCGCGCCGCGGCATCGAGCGTGAGCACGATCTTGCGCTCCTCCAATAGCCGCGTGAGGCGAGCGAACTGGATTTCCACGATCCGGCCCATCTCGCTCTTCTGCAGACGGTGGAACAGGATGATCTCATCGACGCGGTTGAGGAACTCGGGACGGAAATGCGCCCGCACCGTGCCCATCACCTGTTCGCGCACCTCCGAGGTGTCCTCGCCCTCCGGCTGGTTGACCAAAAATTCCGAACCGAGGTTCGAGGTCATGATGATCAGCGTATTGCGGAAATCGACGGTGCGGCCCTGACCGTCGGTCAGGCGGCCATCGTCGAGCACCTGCAACAGCACGTTGAAGACATCAGGATGCGCCTTCTCGATCTCGTCGAACAGCACGACCTGGTAGGGCCGCCGCCGCACGGCTTCGGTGAGCGCCCCGCCCTCGTCATATCCGACATAGCCCGGCGGCGCGCCGATCAGCCGCGACACCGAGTGTTTCTCCATGTATTCGGACATATCGAGGCGGACCATCGCGGTCTCGTCGTTGAACAGATACTCCGCCAAGGCTTTTGTCAGTTCGGTCTTGCCGACACCGGTGGGCCCCAGGAACATGAACGAGCCCATCGGCCGGTTGGGATCCTGCAGACCCGCGCGTGAACGCCGGACCGCGGTCGCGACCGCCCGCACGGCTTCGGCCTGGCCGACCACCCGGTTGCCGAGGCTGTCTTCCATCCGAAGCAGCTTGTCCTTTTCGCCTTCCAGCATCTTGTCGACGGGCACGCCGGTCCAGCGCGACACCACCTGCGCGATGTGGTTGGCCGTCACGGCCTCCTCCATCATCTCGCCGGCATTTTCCTTGGCTTCGATGTCGGCGAGCTTTCGCTCGAGCTCGGGAATCCGGCCATAGGCCAGTTCGCCTGCGCGCTGATATTCGCCGCGGCGCTGCGCGTCGGCGAGTTCGATACGCAAGCCGTCGAGCTCACTCTTGAGCTTCTGGGCGTTGGAGAGCTTGTTCTTCTCCGCGCTCCAGCGCGACGTCAACGCCGCCGAGTTCTCCTCGAGTTCGGCGAGTTCCTTCTCCAGCGTCCGCAGCCGGCTTTTCGAACCCGCATCGCTCTCCTTCTTCAGCGCCTCCTGCTCGATCTTCAGCCGGATGATTTCCCGATCCATCGAATTGAGCTCTTCCGGCTTGGAATCGACCTGCATTTTCAGCCGCGCCGCTGCCTCGTCCATCAGGTCGATGGCCTTGTCAGGCAGGAAGCGGTCCGTGATGTAGCGATTCGACAGGGTGGTTGCTGCCACCAGCGCGGAGTTGGTGATACGGACGCCGTGATGCTGCTCGTATTTGTCTTTCAGGCCGCGCAGGATCGAAATGGTGTCTTCGACCGTCGGCTCGTTGACAAAGATCGGCTGGAACCGGCGTGCCAGCGCAGCGTCCTTTTCGACGTGCTTGCGGTATTCATCCAGCGTGGTGGCGCCAATACAATGCAATTCGCCCCGCGCCAGCGCGGGTTTCAACAGATTGGACGCGTCCATCGCGCCGTCGGCCTTGCCGGCGCCGATCAGCGTGTGCATCTCGTCGATGAACAGGATGATGCTGCCTTCCGCCGAGGTCACTTCCTGCAGCACGGCTTTCAGCCGCTCCTCGAACTCGCCGCGATATTTCGCACCCGCGATCAGCGCGCCGAGATCGAGCGACAGCAGTTTCTTGTCTTTCAGGCTCTCCGGTACGTCGCCGTTGAGGATGCGCAACGCCAGCCCCTCGACGATCGCGGTCTTGCCGACGCCGGGCTCGCCGATCAGCACGGGATTGTTCTTGGTGCGGCGGGACAGGACCTGGATGGTGCGGCGGATTTCCTCGTCGCGCCCGATCACTGGGTCGAGCTTGCCGTCGCGCGCGGCCTGCGTCAGGTCGCGGGAATATTTCTTCAGCGCGTCATAGGCATTTTCAGCCGTCGCGGAATCCGCGGTGCGGCCTTTGCGCAGCGCCTCGATCGCGGCATTGAGGTTTTGCGGCGTGACACCGCCTTTTTTCAGGATGCTGCCAGCTTCGCCGTCCTTCTCGAGCGCCAGCCCCAGCAGCAGCCGTTCGACCGTGACAAAGCTGTCGCCGGCCTTGTCGGCCGCCTTTTCCGCGGCGTCGAACGCGCGCGCCAGTTCAGGCGCAAGATAGACCTGCCCCGCGCCGCTTCCCGATACTTTTGGCAGTTTGTTGAGCGCGTCCTCGGTCGCCTTGAGGATCGCACGCGAATTGCCGCCGGCACGGTCGATCAGACCGCCCGCGAGGCCCTCGCTGTCGTCCAGTAGCACTTTGAGCATATGCAACGGCGAGAACTGCTGGTGGCCGTCACGCATCGCCAGCGATTGCGCAGACTGGACAAAACCGCGCGCACGCTCGGTGTATTTTTCAATATTCATCGGTAATTCCCTCAGCCTGCCGCTCAGCCCCGAAGGCACTGCCACGGCATCTTCATTGGGTTTCCGCAGGCCGCGCTGACGTTCCTCAACCAGCCAGCGGTCGTCACCGACGCTCACGCCGGCTTGAGCCCAATGTGGGCACAGGCCCCCGAAAGCGGAAGAGGCGACTTCACAAATTCGTGCGCTCGGCCCAAGGCGGGCGGCCTCTCCCCCCGGCCGAGGGGAGAGGAACCGCCGATTCAGCCTGCCGGCAGGACATAGGCATAGATCCGGCCGCGCGAGATTGGCGCTTCACGGACCCGGTTGCCGTTATTGCCCGAGATCATGATGGGATTTCCTCTTGCATCGATGCCGGTGATGATGCCGACATGGCCGCCGCCGCGCCGGCCCATCACCGCGATGGCGCCGACCTGGGGCCCGGAGACGCGCTGGCCGTAATGGGCGAAGGAACTTGCCATGTCCGATCCGGTGCCCCTGTAGCCGGAATGCTGCAGCACGAGGTTCATGAACCGCGCGCACCACAGGCTGCCGCGCCCGGTGGGATTGCCGCCGAGATAGCGGCGCGCTTCGGAAACGATGCCGGATGAGCCGTAGCTCATGGATGCGGCCATGCCGCTGGAAGACTCATTCGATCCAGGACTAGCGTTGCCAAGACTGGCGTTCGCATCGGCGAAGCCGCCGGCTCGCATGTGTGCCACGCCAGCGTCCCAGCGTGATCGTCGCGCGAAGTGGCGATAATGACGATACGCCAAATACCGCCCGGCATGGTGCGCGTGAGCGTGCCGCATGATGTGGTGGTGGGATCTTGCCGAAGCCGGGCTCGATGACGCGATCATCGCGGTCGAACCTACCGCGAGGGTAACGATCAAGAGAGAAGTGACACGAAGTAACCGACGCAACGCATACAACTGAACCATACTCATACTCTATCCTCGATGACACACACCCCCACTCCGATCGGCGTTCGCTGCGCATCGCGTGACGATGCGCTGGAGCGCCGATATTCGTGGGTCCGTTTGCACGTCCGGTTATGGCGACAGCGTGATTCGGTGCGGCGCCGCGGAATCGGCTTCGGGGCGTTTCCGCGAAGATTTCATGACGAAAAAAAGCGAGCGCGCCTTATTGCCGCCGCGAACATTAGCTGCGATTTTGCAAGGCGAGCCCCGCGTCAAATAACAAGAGGAAACGCCAATGCCCTACGCCGTCGCAAATGACGATGTCCGCCTCTATTTCGAGGAGGCCGGGAGCGGAACGCCGATCATCTTCCTGCACGAATTCGCCGCCGACCACACCAATTGGGAGCCGCAGATGCGATATTTTTCGCGCGGCCACCGTTGTATTGCCTACTCCGCGCGCGGCTATACGCCGTCGGACGTGCCATCTACAACTGAGGCCTATACCTACCGGCATTTCTACACCGACGCGCTCGCGGTGCTCGATCATCTGGGGATCGACAAAGCGCATTTCGTCGGCCTGTCGATGGGGTCATATTCGTCGCTGCAGGTCGGCCTGCATGCCCCGGAGCGCGCGCGCTCAATGACGCTGGCCGGCGTCGGCTCGGGATCGGACCTCAACAACCTCGAAGCCTTCCGCAGGCAGTGCCAGATCAACGGCGAGCAATTCGAGACCCTCGGATCAGCGGACGTCGCCAAGGTGACGCGCGAGGCGCCGGGCCGGATTCCGTTTTTGGTCAAGGATCCACGCGGACACGCGGATTTCTATGCCGCGCTGGCGCGGCACGATTCCAAGGGCTCGGCCAACACCATGCGCGGCTTTCAGGGCGGCCGGCCTTCGATCTACACATTGACCGAGGCGATCCGGAAAGTGCCGACGCCCGCTTTGATCATCTGCGGTGACGAGGACGACGCTTGCGTCGAGCCAAGCCTGTTTCTGAAGAAACACCTCCCCGCGGCCGGGCTGACGCTGTTTCCGAAGTCAGGCCATGTGCTCAATCTCGAAGAGCCCGCATTGTTCAACGAGATGATCGAGCGCTTCATCGCGCTGGTCGAAGCCGGCCGTTGGGGTGTGCGCGACCCGCGCTCGATGGGGTGATAGCTCTCGCCAACGAATAACATCTCGTCATGGCCGGGCTCGTCCCAGCCATCCACGTCGTACTTATTTTAGCGCTGCGAAGACGTGGATGCCCGGCACAAGGCCCGGCATGACGATAACATTCTGCTCACTTCCCCTTCTCCGCCCGGCTCAGCAGGAACACGCCCTGCTCGCCGAACATGTTCCAGAACCACCACGGAAGATTGAGCCGCAGCGGGCGGCCGTAGAGGTCGAGCGCCACCGCGCGCTCCATCTTGACGTTGATCTCGTCGCAGAGCTGGACGAAATCCTTGATGGTGCAAAAGTGGATGTTCGGCGTGTCGTACCAGGTCGACGGCAGGTTTTCGGTGCGCGGCATATGGCCGCCGACCAATAGCTGCAGCCGCATTCTCCAGAACCCGAAATTCGGGAACGAGACGATGGCGCGCCGCCCGATCCGCAACAGATGCTCCAGCACCACCCGCGGCTGCCGCGTCGCCTGCAGCGTCTGCGACAGGATCACATAGTCGAAGGCGTCGTCGGGATAATTAGCGAGGTCGGTGTCGGCGTCGCCCTGCACCACGGCAAGCCCTTTGGCGACGCAGCGATTGACGCCCTCGCGCGATAGCTCGATACCGCGCCCGTCGATGCCCCGGGTCTCCAGCAGCCGCAACAGATCGCCTTCGCCGCAACCGACATCGAGCACTTTCGAGCCGCGCTCGATCATTTCGGCGACCAGCAGATGGTCGCCGCGGTAGCTGACCGCGGGCTCCGGCGCGACCCCGTTCAGCGGCAGGGTTTGTTGCTGCACGGCCATCTCAGCCTCCGGCCCTGGGGAGGCCGCGCGCGGCGCCGCCGGATTGCAGGAACGCCCGCGCGATGTCGAAAAATTCGGGCACATCCAGCAGGAATGCGTCATGACCGCGATCGGTCTCGATCTCGGCGAACGACACCCGCGCGCTCGAGGCATTGAGCGCGTGCACCAAAGCGCGTGACTCGGAGGTGGGAAACAGCCAGTCAGAGGTGAACGACACCACGCAGAACCGGGTCTGGATGCCGCCAAACGCCCGCGCCAGCACGCCGTCATGGTCGGCGGCGATGTCGAAATAGTCCATCGCCCGCGTCAGATAGAGATAGCTGTTGGCGTCGAAGCGCTCGACGAACGACGAGCCCTGGTGGCGCAGATAGCTCTCGACCTGAAAATCCGCATCGAACGAAAACGTCGGCAGCTCGCGGTCCTGCATCCGCCGGCCGAATTTGCGATGCAGTGCCGCGTCCGACAGATAGGTGATGTGCGCCGCCATCCGCGCCACGCCGAGGCCGCGATGCGGATGCGTGCCCTGCTCGAAATAGCGCCCATGGTGCCAGTCGGGATCGGCCATCACCGCCTGCCGGCCGAGTTCGTGGAACGCGATGTTCTGCGCCGAATGCCGCGTGCTGCACGCTACCGCCAGCGCCGAGAACACCCGTTCGGGAAACGCCGCGGTCCATTGTAGCGCCTGCATGCCGCCCATCGAGCCACCGACCACGCAGAACAAGGTCGCGATGCCGAGCCGGTCGATCAGCATGGTTTGCGCGCGCACCATGTCGGGAATGGTGATGATCGGAAAATCCAGCCCCCACAATTTGCCGGTCACCGGATTGGTCGAGGCCGGCCCGGTCGAGCCCAGGCAACCGCCGATCACGTTCGAGCAGATCACGAAGTAACGGTCGGTATCGAGCGGACGGCCAGGCCCGACCAGGGTCTCCCACCAGCCGGGCTTGCCGGTCACCGGATGAACGTTGGCGACGTGCTGATCGCCGGTCAGCGCATGACAGACCAGGATGGCATTGGAGCGATCGGCATTGAGCTCCCCGTAGGTCTGATAGGCGATCTGGAACGGCGCGAGATCGATGCCGCAATCGAGCTTCAGCGGCTGGTCCATGCCGAATTTCGCCAGCAGCGAGCTCGGATGATCCGCCTCATGCGCGCGATCCTCGGGATGGATCGCGGGACTTGCTATCGACTGCACGTCTGCCATCACAGCACCACACTCTTCCGGAGGTTTCGCACCTCCCAAAAAGCAGGCCATAAAAAACCCGGCCTGAACATAGGTTCGACCGGGATCAAAATTGTCCCCGGCCTGTTTAGCGAGTTGTTTAACGTGGCTGCAAGCCGGCCGGCTCAAATGACCACGGAACGCCCAAAAGATAGGCGCGCGCGGGGTTTTCGTCAAGGGATGCCTTGGGTTAACGGGGGTAGCGGGGGGCGTGCGGCCCGCCCTCCCCCATTGCAGGCCTCATGGTGAGGAGGCGCGCATGGGTGGTGTATGCAGCCTGCGTAGACTTGGCTGTTGCGCCGTCTCGAACCATGAGAGAGAACACATCCATCCTTCGAGACGCGGCGAAGACGCCGCTCCTCAGGATGAGGCAATCTTCTTTTCGCAACTCGTCCAGATCAATCTCCATCAGGTTTCCCGCATGTCGCAACCACCCCCCGCTCCGCCCTCCTTGCAGGAGCTGCGCAAAGAGATCGACGCCATTGACGAGCAGGTCCACCGCCTGCTGATGGCGCGTGGCGACATCATCGATCGTTTGATCCGGGTGAAGCAAACCCAGGAAGTCGGCTCGGCGTTCCGCCCGGCGCGTGAAGCCAGCATGATGCGTGAACTGGTACGGCGTCATCGCGGCATCCTGCCGCTCGACACCATCGAGAGCATCTGGCGCGTCATCATCTCGACGTTCACTTACGTCCAGGCGCCGTTCTCGGTGCATGCCGATGTTTCGGTCGGCGAATCCGCGATGCGGGATTCGGCGCGGTTTCATTTCGGCTTCGTGGTGCCCTATGTGCCGCATTTCAGCGCGCAGGCCGCCGTCGAGGCGGTAGCGAAATCGAAGGGCGATCTGGCGCTGCTCTCCGCGATCTCGAGCCGGTCGCCCTGGTGGAACGCGCTGGAAGCCAGTGGCGCGCCGAAAATCATCGCCCGGCTTCCGTTCCTCGAACGCGCCGATCATCCAGCGGCTTTGCCGGTGTTCGTGATCTCACGCGTCGCCGACGACGCGATGGTGACCGAAGTCGAGATGTGGAGCATCCGCGTCTCCGGCTGGAATGCCGACACCGCCCGGGCGCTGGCGCCGCTGGCCGACATCGTCGCGGTCCCCGATACCGCCTTTGACGGCGCGGCTTTGCTGGTGTCGATCTCGGGATCGGGTCTCGAAAAGATCACAGGCGCCTTGATCGAGGCCGGGGCCTCGGTGCGCTCGTCGGCCCTCGTCGGCAGTCACGCAACGCGCTATACGGTGCCCCCGAACGGTTCGGCCAACGGTTAACGATAACCCAGGCTGCCTGATAATCCGGAGTTGAAGATGTCCCGCCCCGTGCCGAATCCCGGCATTCTCGATATTGCGCCCTATACCCCGGGCAAGAGCCCGGTGCCGGAACCGGGGCGCAAGGTATTCAAGCTGTCGGCCAACGAAACCCCGTCTGGGCCTTCGCCGAAGGCGATGGAAGCCTACAGGCAGGCGGCGGCGCATCTGGAGGATTACCCGGAAGGCACCTCGCGGGTGCTGCGCGAGGCGATCGGCCGCGCCTTCGGGCTCGATCCCGACCGCATCATTTGCGGCGCCGGCTCGGACGAAATACTCAATTTGCTGGCGCACACCTATCTGAGCCACGGCGACGAAGCGATCTCCACCACCCACGGCTTCCTGGTGTACCCGATCGCCACAATGGCGAACGGCGCCATCAACGTGGTCGCGCCGGAAAAGAATTTCACCGCCGATGTCGATGCGATCCTGAAACTGGTGTCGCCGCGCACCAAGCTGGTGTGGCTCGCCAATCCGAACAACCCGACCGGGACCTATTTGCCGTTCGACGAAGTCAAGCGGCTGCGCGCCGGCCTGCCGGGCCATGTGCTGCTGGTGCTCGACGCCGCCTATTCCGATTACGTGTCGCGCAACGACTACGAGATCGGCGTCGAACTGGTGGCGACCACCGAGAACACGGTGATGACCCACACCTTCTCGAAGATTCACGGGCTGGCAGCACTTCGGATCGGCTGGATGTTCGGCCCGGCCAATATCGTCGACGCGGTGAACCGGATCCGCGGGCCCTTCAACGTGTCCACGCCGGCGATGCTGGCGGCGGTCGCGGCGATCGAGGACACCGCGCATCAGCAGATGTCCAGGACGCACACCGAGAAGTGGCGCAATCTGCTCACCGAAGAGATCACAAAGCTTGGACTGAAGGTGACGCCGAGCGTCGCGAATTTCGTGCTGATCCATTTCCCGCAGGACAAGGGCAAGACCTCGGCCGAGGCCGACGCCTTCCTGACCAAGCGCGGCCTGGTGCTGCGCGCGCTCAATAATTACGGCCTGCCGCATGCGCTGCGCCTGACCATCGGCACCGACGAAGCCAACGTCCTGGTGCTGGACGGCTTGCGCGACTTCATGCAAGACCCCGTGGCCAACAAGTGAGCGCGGCTGCGCCGATCTTCGACAAGATCGCGCTGATCGGCTTCGGGCTGATCGGCGGCTCGATCGCGCGCGCCGCGCGGGCGCAGGGGCTGGCGGGAGAAATCGTCACCAGCGCGCGCTCGCCGAAGACCCGCGCGCGGGTGCAAGAACTCGGTATCGTCGATCGCGTGCTGGAGACCAATGCCGAGGCCGTAGCCAATGCCGATCTCGTCATCCTCTGCATTCCGGTCGGCGCCTGCGGCCCGGTGGCGCAGGAAATCGCCGGCCATCTCAAGCCGGGCGCGATCATTTCCGATGTCGGCTCGGTCAAGGGCGCGGTGGTGCGGGACATGGCGCCTTTCCTGCCCACAGGCGTGCATTTCGTACCGGCGCATCCGGTGGCCGGCACCGAGCATTCGGGCCCCGATTCCGGTTTTGCCGAACTGTTCATCAACCGCTGGTGCATCCTGACGCCACCTGAGGGCACCGATCCCGGCGCGGTTGAAAGATTGCGAAATTTCTGGGCCGGGCTCGGCGCCCGGGTCGAGATCATGACGCCCGACCATCACGACCTCGTGCTCGCGATCACCAGCCATCTGCCGCATCTGATCGCCTACACCATCGTCGGCACCGCCGATGAACTCGCCCAGGTCACATCCTCCGAAGTGATAAAATTCTCGGCCGGCGGCTTTCGCGATTTCACCCGGATCGCGGCCTCCGACCCGATCATGTGGCGCGACGTGTTTCTCGCCAACAAGGAGGCCGTGCTGGAAATGCTCGGCACCTTCAATGAGGATCTCGCAAAACTCACCCGCGCGATCCGCCGTGGCGACGGCGAGGCGCTGTTCGAGCATTTTACCCGGACCCGCGCCATCCGCCGCGGCATCGTCGAGATCGGCCAGGATTCCGCCGCGCCCGACTTCGGCCGCCCGCATGCGAATTTGGCGAAGAAGGCGGATTGAGAAAACCGCGGCCGCGTCGCGAAGGCAGCCGCTCCAACACCGTCATTGCGAGCGCCAGCGAAGCAATCCAGGGGCCGCAAGCAAAGAGCTGGATTGCTTCCGCCTTCGCCAAACGGCTACGGCGGACAGGTCGTCGCAAGTGCTCCTCGCAATGACGTTGATGGTTCGAGACATAACTCCGCATTCTCGCGACAGCATTTGCCCGAGTTTCGCAAATTCATTCGCCCCAAAAAAGAGAGGGCGCAGGGAAGACCGGGTGCGCGCTGCACCCGCGGTCTCATGTGCAAATGGAAATAGCAAAACGCACACGAGCATACAGGTTCAGCGGAAGCAGTCCGGCCTTCCCTGCGCAATGGTTTTAACAGCTTATTTCGTACTCTCCCCGGCGAGACCAGAGCTTGTTTGTCACCGTCGCCCCTAGGAAGCGTGAGCTTCTTAGGAACTTGACACCAGCCATCGGGGCGTCAGGACCACACGACTTTGCCGTCCGCGTCACGCGCCGTTCGTCAAAAGCGCATCCGCGTCCACCGCTCCCCGTCCCACGTCAGTGACGTTGGCCAACGCCCCTCTCTCGGGACGGGATGGCAAGAAATAAGCGACTGATTTGGGTCGAGAGTCAAGGATAATTTCGGAAAATCGGAAATGGGCGCTGAGGTGTGAAAGGTATGGGCACAACATCGTGTGATTTGCCCCGCTGGGAAAATCAACTGGTGCCGACCTCATCCTGAGGTGCGCGCACTTTCTTGCGCGCCTCGAAGGATGGCTGCACGCACAGCGCTGAACAGCATCCTTCGAGGCGCGCCGAAGGCGGCGCGCACCTCAGGATGACGGTGCCGTTGTTGCGTATCTGGGGAGATCAATTTTCATCGACAGGGGTGAGCACGACGCAAACGCCCTTGCCCGCGCCGCAGGGTGCCCCATCTTTCGATCACGTCAACTCACGCTCATCAGGAGGCCTTTCATGGCCAAGCTCGCTAACAAGATCGCTCTTATCAGCGGCGGCACCAGCGGTATCGGTGCGGAGACCGCCAAACTCTTTCAAGCCGAAGGGGCGACCGTGGTCGTGACCGGCTCCAGCGAGCGCTCGGTGGAAGCCGCCAAGGCGGCGTTGCCCGGGATCGAGGTCCTGCTCTCGGATGCCGGCAACATTGCCGCGACCAAGGCGCTGGTCGATCAGGTCCAAGCCAAGCACGGCCGCATCGACGTGCTGTTCGTCAACGCCGGCATCGCTAAATTCGCGCCGATCGCGCAGGTCGACGAGGCGTTTTACGACAGCCAGTTCAATATCAACGTCAAGGGCGCCTTCTTCCTGGTCAAGCATGCCATCCCGGTGATTCCGGACGGCGGCGCGATCATCCTGACCGCTTCGGTGGCCGGCGCGGCCGGCGGCCTCGGCGGCAGCACGATCTATGGCTCGACCAAGGCGGCGCTGCGTTCGTTCGGCCGCACCATCGCCAGGGAGCTGACGCCGCGCGGCATCCGCGTCAACACCATCAGCCCCGGTCCGATCATCACGCCCATTCTCGACAAAGGCGGCCTCACACCGGCCCAGAAGGACAACTTCATCGAGGGCGCCAAGACCCGCATTCCGCTAGGCCGCACCGGTACCGCGGCCGAAGTCGCCGCGGCCGCGCTCTATCTGGCCGCCGATGCCACCTACTCCACCGGCGCCGAACTGTTCGTCGACGGCGGTTTGATCGACCTTTGATCCGCCAGCCTTGCGGGTGAACGCTACACTCGCGGTGGAGCGCTCCGTTGAGTGGATGACCGTACCTTTGCCGCATTGATCGTCATTGCCGGGCTCGACCCGGCAATCCATCTCGTACGAGAACTCTCGCGAAGGCCGATCAATATCCCGGTCGCCACGTGATGCCGCTACCTGCTCATTTCGTCGCCGGCTTCGTGCCGTAGCGCAGCCCGTCGACGAACAGGGCGATCATGCGCTCGGCGCGGCCGGCGCCGTCATTGTAGGCGGACGTGCACAGGCTTGCGACCGCGCCCAGAATATCGTTGGCATCGACATCGCCGCGGACCTCGCCGGCGGCCACCGCGGACTCCAGCAGCGGGCGAAGGGCTGGTTGCACGCGTTGCTCGAAATAGCCGCGCAGCGGCTCATAGGCCGGGTTTCCCGAATGCAGCGCCGGGGCCAGTCCACGTTTCGCGGTAATGAAGGCCGCGTAGCGCTGCAGCCATTTCGCCAGCGCTTCGAACGGCGTGTGTTCGGCGGCAAGCATCGGCGCCGCGTCCGCGCAGGCGTCGATCTCGCGACGGAACACAGCCGCGATCAGGTCGGAGCGCTCCGGGAAGTGCCGGTAGAGCGTGCCGACGCCGACGCCGGCCTTTTCGGCGATTTCCCGCACCGGCGCGTCGACCCCCGATGTGGCAAACACCGTCTTCGCCGATTGCAGCAAGGCGTCGAGGTTGCGCTGGACGTCGATACGTATGCGGCGGTCCGGGCCATCCCGGGGCCCCAGGACGTCATGGTCAATCGATTTGCGGCTCACGACATTTTTCGCTTGAAAAACGGAACATCGTTCCGTATTAGGGGTTTGGAGATACGGAACGATGTTCCGCTTCGGCCACGCTAACCCAGCCGGGGCCGGCCAGCAACTCATCAACCGACAAAAAGGAGAGCACGATGCCGGACAAGCCCGTCGCCCTGATTACCGGGGCCAACCAGGGGATCGGGCTTCAGATCGCCCGGGATCTCGCAGCACACGGCTTCGCGGTATTGGTCGGGTCGCGCAACCTCGCGCGTGGTGAGGCCGCGGCCGACACGATCGACGGCGACGCCCGCGCGCTGCAACTCGACGTCACTGATCAGGCTTCGATCAGCGCCGCGGCGAAGCGGATCGAAGACGAGTTTGGCCGTCTCGACGTGCTGGTCCAGAACGCGGCGATCTCGAATACGAGCAAGCGGCCGGACCAGTCCGTCGAGGACTACGCCGGGACGACCCGCGCGAGCAACGTGTCGCTCGATGAAATGCGGGCGGTGTGGGAGACCAACGTGTTCGGCGTGCTCGCCGTCTACCAGGCGATGCTGCCGCTGCTGCGCGCGGCGCCGGGCGCCCGCATCGTCAACGTATCGAGCGGCGCCGGCTCGCTGGCAAGGAGCGCGGATCCGGGCTCCGCTGGCCGTGCGATCTTCGGTCCCTGCTATCCCGCGTCCAAGGCGGCTCTCAACGCGTTGACGATCGCGATGGCGATCGAACTGGAGCCGGAGGGGATCAAGGTCAACGCCGTGTCCCCTTCATCAAGACCAACCTCAATGCCTACGAGGGCACCGGAACTGTCGAGGAAGGCGCCCGCGAGCCGGTACGCCTGGCGCTGCTGGGCGCGGATGGCCCGACCGGCACGTTCACGCGCTGGGAAAGCGAAACCATCCCCTGGTGATCGAGCGCGCGTGACATCAGGGCCGGCAACCATTCAACGGACAAGGAAAACACCATGCAGTACCGCACGCTGGGAAAAACCGGCATCAGGGTCAGTCCCTATTGCCTCGGGGCGATGATGTTCGGAAAACTGGCCAACCCCGACCATGACGATTGCATCCGCATCATCCACAAGGCGCTGGATTTCGGCATCAATTTTATCGACACCGCCGACAGATACAGCAACGGCGAGTCGGAGGAGATCGTCGGCAAGGCGCTGAAAGGCCGGCGCGATACCGTCGTGCTGGCCACCAAGGTGCACGGGCCGATGGGCGAGGATCCGAACCAGCAGGGCAATTCGCGGCGCTGGATCACGCAGGCGATCGAGGCCTCGCTGCGCCGCCTGCAGACCGACCATATCGATCTCTACCAGATTCACCGGCCCGCGCCCGACACCGACATCGAGGAGACGCTGTCGGTGCTCACCGATCTGATGCGCGCGGGAAAGCTGCGCGCGATCGGCTCATCGACCTTTCCTGTTTCGGAGATCGTGGAAGCGCAGTGGGTGGCGGAACGGCGCGGGCTCGCACGCTTCCGCACCGAACAACCGCCCTACTCCATTCTGGATCGCGGCATCGAGCGTGAGGTGCTTCCCGCCTGCGAGCGTTACGGGATGGGCGTGATGGTGTGGAGTCCGCTGTCAAAGGGCCTGCTCACCGGCCGCTACCGCAAGGGCCAGCCGCTGCCCGACAGCCTGCGTGTCAGGTACATGCCCAAGCAGATGTCGGACGAGCGCAATCTGGACGCGGTCGAGCGGCTGCTTCCCGTCGCGGAACAGGCCGGGCTGTCGCTGACGCATATGGCGATGGGCTTCGTGATGGCGCATCCCGGCGTGACTTCGGCGATCCTCGGGCCACGCACGATGCAGCAGTTCGACGATCTGCTCGCGGGCGCGGAGGTTCGTCTCACTGACGATATCCTCGACAAGATCGACCAGATCGTCCCGCCCGGTATCGACGTCGCGCCGAATGGGGCCGCCTACCATCCGCCGGCGATCCTCAACGCCGCACTGCGTCGGCGTCCGGCGACCGAGCGCGCGACGGCGTGAGTGGAGCAACTTCCTTCTCCCCTGTGGGAGAAGGTGGCGCCAACGGGTCGCGCGAATGCCCACCCGACGACAGGCTCCGCGCCGGATGAGGGTAGCAACATAACGAGAGTCAGAGAGCCCTCACCCGTCTCGCCGACGCTGCGTCGATCCACCCTTTCCCACAACGGGAGAGGGTGGAAAGCATCGCATCAGCGTTGTCGAGCATCACTGCGCGCTGTACCGATCAGCACGTTTCGCGGCGACATGGTGCTCCACAGGATGCCGAACCATTTTTGGCGCTGCCGGCCGGCATCATCGCCATCGCATCGGGCGCCGGTGATGGCGAGTTTACGTGCAGCAGGTCACCATTCGGATGGAAGAAAGCGTAATTGCCGGGCTCCTGGATCGCCTCCTGGGCAAACGCCTGACTTGCCATGGTCGCCGACAAAATCAGCGCCACGCCGAATGATTTGAATCGGGTCATCGATCGTCTCCTTGCCATCGGCCGCCGGAATATGCGGCCGCATGACAACGAGATCGTTATCTGGGCCCGACATTCCCGGCGCGCAGCGCCGTGACGATCACGCTTCGGCGATCCGCGCGTGAGATAGGTTAAAACAGCGGTGGAATCTGCGCGACCTTGACTGGTCCGAGATACGCCGCGCCGGCGACAAAGCGCAGTGGGAATTCGCGCGCCTTCTTGCCTTCCAGTTCGGCTTCCTTGCCGAGCGCGTTGATGCCGGCGACGACGCCGACATTGACGTTCTGCTTGACCGCCTTGCCGAGACCGGGGATCGCCCGGTCGAGCGCGCCGAACAAATTGCTGACATCCTGCGCCTTGACGCCCGGCGCCACTCGATCGAGGGTCGCCTGCGGCACGCCGTCATCGAGCATCTTGTCGAGGCCAAGCGCCGGGATCACCTTTTCGAGGCCCGCCACCGTCATCTGCAACTCGCCGTCGAGCAGGCCCTGCGGATCGAGGCTGAGCTTGCCGGCGGCGACCGCGACCAGCTCGCCCTGCTGGATCCGCGACTGCACGATCTCGACATTGCCGCCGGCGGCCTGGATTTCGCGAAGCCGCTGCGGCCACGGCTTTGGCGAGACGTCCTTCAGGCCGCTGAGCGTGGCCCGGATGTCGGCGTCGAACGGCTGCATCAACAGCGGATGCACTTCCTGGATGCTGCCGCCGGATATCGACAACGCGGTCTCGATCACCGGATGATCCGATGGCGAGCCTTCGACCAGCCGGCCATGCAGCTCGATGTGCTTGGCGCGCGCCAGTGGCTTCTGCGTCGAACTGGAGACCCGGTCGATCGCGGGATCGTCGAACACCAGCGCCACCCGCTGCGGCACACCCGGGAGCCCGACGATGCTGCTGCGCGCCGAACTCCACTTCGCAATCATCGAGGAGGTGGTGCCGGGGCTGGTGATGGTGGCCGGCGCGGTGAACTCCGCGATCAGCAATTTCGGATCGTAGGCCTGCGCCACCACCAGGATCTCGGCAAGCCTGGCGATGATCGGCGGCTGCGCCGGGTTCTGGCCCGCGGTCTGCGCCGTCAGCGACACGTTGACGCCATCGCAGCGCACTTCGAGCCGGAACGGATAGCCCCCGACCGAGCGCCGGGCGCAATCATAGACCCGGCCGGACCGCGCCTCGCGTGCCCGCCAGGCGTCGGCCGTCTCATCGACCTTGGAGGCGGAATAGAACCAGAACGCGCTCCATGCCGCGGCGGCGACCAAAAGCAGGACGGGCATGATGAAAAGGCGCCACAGCGGGCGCCGGCGCGGCACAGGGTTGAGATCGGACATGGAGTGTCCTTTGGCGAGCAATTTTGTCAATTAAGCGATGCTGGCGCCCCGCAATCAAGTTAACCCGCGTTCCCGGCAAATTATGCGTTAATTTCTGGATCAACCTGTTTTGACCGGACGCCGGTTTCTGCTAGGCGTCGCCGTAAATGGCAACCAAAATCGTATCCGAAACGGAATTGTCCAACGCTGACCCCCAATCCGACAGCAGGGGCGACCTTTGGGTGTTCGGCTACGGCTCGCTGATGTGGCGCCCGGGGTTCGAGTTCGTCGAGCAGGTTCCGGCGCGGCTGATCGGCGAGCATCGCGCGCTCTGCGTCTATTCGTTCGACCATCGCGGCACCCCGGAAAAGCCCGGCCTGGTGCTCGGGCTCGACCGCGGCGGCGCCTGCCGCGGCATTGCGTTCCGCGTCGCGGGCAGCCTGCACGACGCAACCGTGCAGTACTTGCGCGCCCGCGAGCAGACCACCAACGTCTATCGGGAAGTGACGCGTTCGGTCTGGCTCGACAACGCCGCGCGAGAACGGGTCAGCGCGCTGACCTATGTGGCCGATCGCGGCCATGTGCAATATGCCGGACGGCTATCGCTCGCCGAGCAGCTACGTTACGTGCAGCATGGCTATGGCCGTTCCGGGAACAATCGCGATTATGTGCTCGAAACCGTCAAGGCGATCGAGGCGCAAGGTTTTCGCGACGAGCAATTGCATCGACTGGCGCTGATGCTGCACGACGACACGCCCCGGCACCGGTGAGTTAAGAGCGATGGTCGTCCCTGCGAACGCATGGACACCGGCGCGAGCGCAATCGGCCCTCGTCGCGGCGGCGAGGATCGTCGTTTTGGTGCTGGAGCGAAGGCCTTTCTCTGTTTCTAACGCCGGGGGTTATGGGCCCCTGCGTGCGCAGGGACGACGCGCGGGTAGATTGGTGCAAATAACGACCGCAACAGCGAGAAGTTAAGCTTTCGAGCGCGCCGGTGAACTCGGCACCTGGCCGAACAATTCGGCCTGTTCCTGCCGCGCGGTCTCGACCAGCCGGTTGGTGGCCTCCTCGATCACGGCCGAGACGCGCGCGATAAATTCGCGGCGCGGCAGGCCGGGCGGCAACGGATCGAGAAATTCGACCACCAGCGTGCCGGGATAGCGCATGAAGGTGCGGCGCGGCCAGAACAGACCGGAATTGAGCGCGACCGGAATGCAGGCCACGCCGCAATCGACGTAAATCTGGGCGATCCCGCTCTTGTAGTCGGGCGGCGCACCGACCGGACGCCTGGTGCCCTCGGGAAAGATTATGAGCTGGCGTCCGCGCCGAACCGCCTCACCGGCGCGCCGCGTCATCGCCAACAGCGCACGGCCGCCGGCGCTGCGATCGATCCCGATCATGTTCGACTTCTTCAGATACCAGCCGAAGAACGGAATCCACATCAGCTCGCGCTTGAGGATGAACAGTGGTTGCTCGAAGAATTGCAATAGCGCGAAGGTTTCCCACATCGACTGGTGCTTCGATGCGGCGATCAGCGGCCCCTGCGGGATTTTTTCCAGTCCGCGATATTCCACCCTGGTGTTACAGATCACCCGCATCAGCCAGATGCTGCTGCGCGCCCAATATCTGGCGATGTTCAGGATGGCCCAACGCGGCATCAGGAAGGTCGGGATCGCAAGCAGGATCCAGAACACCAGAAGCGCATAGAACAGCAAATTGTAGGCCAGCGAACGCAAGAATATCGAAACCATCGAAATCCCGATCAATTTGCCTGTGCGGTCGCGGGCCGGCGCGGAGGCAGCGAACCAGTCGGCAGATCCGCGCCCTCCGACACCAGATCAAGACCGGCATCGGCCAGCCGCACCCGCATCTCCACGGCGACGTATTTGACGTATTCCGATAGCAACAGTCGCAAGGTCGCGCCACTGGTCCACCACGGTTCGTCGCGCCATTTGTCGCCGACCACGGCGAACGGGATCAGCGCGATGTCGGGCATCGCGTGCGACATTTCGGCGATGGCGCGCGGCATATGGTAATTCGAGGTCACCACGATCAGCGATTTGAAGCCGCGCTCATGGGCCCAGCGCCGGGTCTCGGCCGCGTTGCTGCGGGTGTTGACCGCGGAGCGGTCGAGATCGACGCAACAGCTGAGCAGCGATTGATTGTTGTCCGGCAGCGAACGGGAGATGTCGCTGACATCGTTGGTCGGATGCACGCCGGAGATCAACAGCCGCTTGCCATAACCGCCGGCCAGCAATTCCATCGCGTCGGAAACCCGCGACGAGCCGCCGGTGAGCACCACGATGCCATCGGCGGTTTGCGCCGGCCCGCTCTCGGCCCCGCGCAACTGCGACAGAAATCCGACGAATCCGACCGCGGCGCCGACGAACGCCGCAGCCAGCACGGCCACCAATGTACCGCGCAGCCAGGCAGGCGCGGCATTGGTCGCCTTTTTAGCTGGCTCGGCAGTCGGTTTGGCCGGGACATGGTCGGACTGTGAACTCATGGGATGTCTGGCGATTTTCCTTTGCTTGCTTTGCTTCCTTGACTTCAAACCACGCTTAAGGCGTTACACTAGAACGTTTTCAGGCGAAATGCAGTCCCCGCCTGATGCGGTATCGACGCGCAGGCCCGCTTCAATCGATATCGTCGAGCGTGGCAAACAGCGTTCGCCGCGAGGCCCAGGCAGTGATCGCCGCGATCAGGACCGCCTGCGCCGCCAGCGCCAGATAACCCGACGGACGCAGCGAAAACGTTCCCAGCAACGCCGCGAATTGGTCGCCGACCGGGGTGCCGGAGAACCAGCCGGCGATCGATTCGGAAAAACCGAAACCCAGCATGGCGGCGCCGCCGCCGATCAGGCCGCCCTCCAGGCCAAGCCGCAGGAAGTGCCGCTGGAACCGGTTGGCTATATAGCGGTCGCCGGCGCCGACGAAATGCAGCACTTCGACGATCGGCCGATTGGCCGCCATCGCGCCGCGCGTCGCAAACGATACCGAAATGACGGTGGCGACAATCACCAGCGCCAGGATGCCGATGCCGGCAAATACCGTGGCGCCGGTCATGGTCCGCATCCGCTCGATCCAGGCGCGGTGATCGTCGACGCTGGTGGAGGGTGCGACCTGCGTCACCCGGCTGCGCAAGGCGGCGAGATCGAGCGTTGTGCCGGGCTGAACCCGGGCGACGATGACGCGCGGGATCGGCAGATCGTCGAACGACAGGCCGCTGCCGAGCCACGGCTCCAGCAATTTCGACGATTCCTCCTTGGTGAACGGCCTGACCTCGACGATGCCGGGCTGGCTGCGCATCGCCTCCACCACCGCGGCGCTGTCGCGATCGAGATCGCGGCCGGTCGCGGGGCGCACCTGGATGGTGATTTCGCTAGCGACATCGGACTGCCACTCCGCCGCCGACGCGCTCACCAGCAGCACCGTGCCGGTGGTGATCGAGGCAAGGAAGGTCATGATCGCGACCACGGCGACCAGCGCCCTGCCGGAGATCGAGGCGCGCGGCACGATCGGCGACAGGTTGCGCGCCCTTGCCGGCACCTGCGGGCGTTCCTGCCCCAGGTCCATCAGCGGGCCGTGTTCGTCTCCGGTTCTACTCATAGATATGCAGCCGTCCCTGATGCAGCACCAGCCGCCGCGCTTCATACTGGTCCATCAGGTTGATGTCGTGGGTCGCGATCACCACCGCGGTGCCGGACTTGTTCAGTTCGATGAACAGCCGCAACAGCCGCCGCCCCAGGGTCGGATCGACGTTGCCGGTCGGCTCATCCGCCAGCAACAGATGCGGCCGCGAGATCACGGCGCGCGCGATCGCCGCGCGCTGCTTCTCGCCGCCGGACAGGATCGGCGGCAGCGCATCCATCCGCTCGCCGAGACCGACCCATTTCAGGAGGTCGATGACTTCGCGCCGATAGGTCGATTCCTCGCGACCCATCACCCGGAACGGCAGCGCCACGTTTTCATAGGTCGTCATGTGGTCGAGCAGGCGAAAATCCTGCAACACGATGCCGATCCGCTTCCTCAGGTCGGAAACCTCGTCCTTGCTGAGCAGCGAAACGTCGTGGCCGAACAAATTGACGAGGCCGCGGGTCGGCCGCAGCGACAGGAACAACAGCCGCAGCAGCGAGGTCTTGCCGGCGCCGGACGGCCCGGTGAGGAATTGAAAGGAGTGCGCGGGAATCAGGAAACTGAGGTCGCGCAAAATCTCCGGGCCGAGCCCGTAGCGCAATCCGACATTTTCGAACCGAACCAAGCTCAGCTCCGTTCGATATGGCCCCGGGAAAGACCGGGAGCCAGAGACCAGCACTCCGTTGCGGTGATGAGCCGAACAATACGGTTGTGCTTCGGTTATGGTTTCCGATTCGTTAACGGTCGCCTTGTAGCATCCGCGCAACGCCCTTGTGGAGAGTGACTCCATGCATATCGTTTGCCCGCATTGTACGACGTCCTATGCCATCGATCTGGCAACCTTGGGCGCGTCCGGCCGTACCGTCCGCTGTTCCCGCTGCAAGGAGGTCTGGCTGGCGCGGCCGGAGGAGGCGATTGCCATGGCCGCTCCGGTGGCCGCGACGGCCGGCGATGGCGACGACGCGGCCGCCGAATGGGAGCGGATGGCGAACGAGGATGTTGGCACGGAACGCATCCCGGTGGTCGACAGCCCCTCGATATCGGCCGATTGGCCCACCGGCGGCGCATCCGAGGCCGACTGGTCGCAGCACGACATCGCGGAACCCGACGCACGGCGGCCAAGCCTGCTGTCGCGGCTGGGGACTCTTTTCAAGCCGCGAGTTAGCCTTCGCGCCCCCGGCCGATCCCGGCTCAACGTGCCATTCGCCGTCCTGCCGACCGCTTGCGCCGCGATGGGCGCGCTGGTGCTGGCGCTGGTGATCTGGCGCGGCGAAATGGTGCGCCTGCTGCCGCAGACCGCTTCGTTCTACCGGATGGTCGGGCTCGATGTGAATTTGCGCGGGCTGATGTTCAAGGACGTCAAGATCAGCCATGAAACCGTGGACGGCAAGCCTGTGCTGGTGATCGAGGGCGTGATCACCGCCGAGACCCGCAAGGCCGTCGAACTGCCGCGGCTGCGCTTCAGCGTCCGTGACGCGCAGGGCGCCGAAATCTACGCCTGGAACGCGGTACTGGAGCAGCCGATCCTGAAGCCGGGCGAAACCGCCTGGTTCAAGTCGCGGCTGGCGTCGCCGCCCCCGGAAGGGCGCAATATCGATGTACGCTTCTTCAACAAGAGGGACATCGCCGGCGGCAGCGCATAAAGCCGAGCCCGCTTTGGAACAATGCCGAAGAAATTCCTGAGAGATAATACGGTGCCTTGATGCCGCGCGTGCTGATCGCCGACGACGAAGACTCGATGCGAACCCTGGTGGCGCGCGCCATCGCGATGGACGGCCATACCACCGTGACCGCGGAGGATGGCGCCGAAGCGCTGGAGATCCTGACCAGCGACGCCGGCGCCTTCGATCTGCTGCTCACCGATATCCAGATGCCGGTGATGGACGGCATCGCGCTGGCATTGACGGCGGCGCGAGATTTTCCCGACCTCACGATCCTGTTGATGACCGGCTTTGCCGACCAGCGCGAACGCGCCTCGGGCCTCAACGCCATCGTGCATGACGTGGTGACAAAACCGTTTTCGGTGGCCGACATCCGCACCGCGGTGGCCGACGCGCTGGCCTCGCGAAGGAAGGGGTAGTCGGCGACATCATACGCAGTCAGGATCGCCGACCTTTCAACTCGTCATGGCCGGGCTTGTCCCGGCCATCCACGTCTTTGGCCCGAAAAGAAAGCAAGACGTGGATCACCGGGACAAGCCCGGTG
Source organism: uncultured Alphaproteobacteria bacterium (assembly GCA_963755895.1). GTDB lineage: Bacteria > Pseudomonadota > Alphaproteobacteria > Rhizobiales > Xanthobacteraceae > Bradyrhizobium. Next base: position 161,576 of record CAVWMD010000004.1, on the reverse strand, counting down.
ATGACGGTTGGTGTGTCCTGGACCGCTGTCCTCAATAATCCTTCAGCAGCCGCTCGAGGTAGTCGAGTTCGAGCTGCGGCCGCGCGGTGTCGCCGAGGCGGCGGCGCAGTTCTTCGAGAATGCGGCGGGCGCGCTGCACATCGATCTCGCCGGGAATCTTCACCGTCATGTCGTCGCCGAATTCGCGCCCGTGCAGCGGGCGGCCGAGCGGATCGGTGGAATTGCCGCTGCTCTGCTGCCGTCCGGCGCGATTGCCCGGGCCGTCGCCCTGCCCGTCGCCATCGCCCTGCTGCATCGCCTGCGCCAGGCTCTGGGCGCCCTTGCGCATCGCATCCAGCGCCTTGCCTTGCGAATCCACCGCACCGTCGGCATTGCCCTCACCAAGCTTGCCGTCGGCATCGCCCATGGCGTTGTCGGCATCGCCGAGCGCATCGCCGCTGTCGCCATTGTCGGCCTGCTGATCGCCGTCGTCGTCGCCTTGCTGACCCTGCTGACCCTGCTGGCCCTGCTCGCCTTGTTGACCCTTCTGGCCTTTCTGACCCTGCTGGCCCATGCCGCGCTTGGCGAGTTCCTGCTGCAGCTTCTTGAGCCGGTCGCGCAGGCCCTGCTGATCCTGTTGCAGATCGCCCATGCTCTGGTCGCCCGGTTTGCCGCGCGAGCGATCGCGCCGCGAATCCTGACCCTGCTTGAAAGTCTTGTCGCGCAATTGCTGCTGCTTGCGGATCACGTCGCCGAGCTCGTTGAGCGCCTGCTCCATGTCGTTGTCGCCGGACTGGCCGGGCTGCGCCAGTTGCAGATTTTCAAGCATCTGCTGCAACTGCTCCAGCAACTGCTTGGCGGCATCCTTGTCGCCGGAGCGCGACAGCCGCTCCATGCGCTCGATCATGTTGTTGAGGTCCTGCTGGCGCATCACCTTGGTATTGGGATCGAGCGGCCGCGCCAGGGCTTGCGGATTGTTGCGCATCTGGTCGGCCAGCTGGCGCATGTAATTATCCAGCGCCGCGCGCAGATCCTGCGTGAGTTTCTTGATCTCCTCGTCGGTGGCGCCGCGATCCAGCGCCTGCTTGAGCGCGTCCTGCGCGGCACGCAAGGCCTTGTCGACATCGGTGATGTTGCCATCCTCGATGGTGACGGCGAGCGCCCACAGGCTCGCGACCACCTCGCGCAGCGCATCGTCGGTACGGGCGGCCTCGAGCTGCCGCGCCACGTCGTGGAGGCCGAGATACTGGCCGGCCTCGGGTGTGAACACGTCCGGCTCGATCATCAGCGCATCGAGCGCGACAAAGACCTGGTCGTTTTGATTGGCATCGAGCGCCAGGATGCGGCGCTGCTCGATCAGCGCCCGCGCCAGCGGCTTGGTGAACAGGCGCTCGGGCAACCGCATGTTGAACGGTTCGCTGTGGCCCTCATTGCCGGCCTCGTCCTTTGCCGTCAGGGTCAGCGTGACCTCGGCCCCGGCATAGGGATCCTCGCTGAGGTCTTTCACGGTCTGACCGACGCCGTTGCGGGTCCGCGCGTTCGGCAGCACCAGCGAAAACTTCGGGGTATCGTACAGTGGTCGCGGCTCGGCGGCGCCTTGCGGCCGCTCGCCGGGGCGCGCGACGATATGCGCCTGCGCTTCGGTCACGCCGTAATCGTCCTCGATCTTGTAGGACAGTTGCAGCGAGCCGCGGGCCTGACGCTCGGGATCCTTGGCCAGCGCAATCGTCGGCGCATGGTCGGGGATCGCGCTGAATTTCCATTGCGGCTGGCCGGAGGGTGCGCGGACATGCGCGGTGCCGTCACCCGCAATCGTAAAATGCTTTTCGTTGGTGCCCTGGGGCGCCTGTTCGGCCGGCACGGCTTCGGTCAAATTGCCGGAAACCGCGACATCGAGCGCGCCGCCGCTGGAGCGTACGATCAGCGTGGAACCCGCCGGAACCGGCAACGGTCCGGCAGCGGCGGCGCTGCCCGTGGCGTCCTTGTTCGCCGCCGACAGGATGACCGGAGGCTTGCCGGTGTAGTTCGGCGGCGTCACCCAGGCATCGACCCTGACATTGGCCGGCGCCAACACGCCGTTCCAGTCGAACGCTGCTTCGGTGCGCATCATGCGCTCGTCGCCCGCCGCGATATAGGTCGCCACCATCAGCACGGCGACCAGCGCGCGCAGCGCCCAGGGATCGTGGATCGGAAGCCGCGGTGACGGCAGGCCGGCACGGATGCGTTTGATCGAGGCCAGGGTGCGCTCACGCTGCGCCTGCCACAGCGCACGCGCGACCGGATCCTGCGACACCAGCGTATCGGTCAGCGCGGTCGCCGGGCGATGGCGCAGGCCGGTGCCGCGGTCGAGCCGGCTCAGCGCCTGTTCGCGGCTTGGCCAGCGAAACCGCAGAAACGGAAACAGCGCGGCCAAAGCCAGCAGCACGAACAGGCCAAGCCCGACGGCGCGGGCGATAAACGGCAGCACCAGCCACAGGCCAGCCCACGACACCACCAAAAACAGCCCGATAACCGTCAGAAGCCGCGCCAGATGCGGCCAGCTTTGCTCCCACGCGATGGCGTATTGCGCCCGCTGCACGGCCTGCGCCAGCCGCAGCCGCGCGGTGGCGTCAGGATCGCGCGCCGGTTCCGGCAGATCGGGGGTCGCACCGCTCAATCAAATCTCCTTGCAAGTGCCCATGCCAAGCTTGCTCGGACCCTGCTCATGCAAATCTCGCGCCTGAACAACATCCTAGCACGGCGGCGGCAATGAGGCACCCGGTCCGTTACGGTATCCCACACCCCAATGCACGCATAACACGAAGGCGTGACTGCGGGCCCGCGACCTCGTAACGTCGGTGGACCCCGCGAAAGATCGGAACCGTCTAAACCGTCATTGCGAGCGAAGCGACGAAGCAATCCAGCTTTTTCTGGAGCAAGATGGATTGCTTCGCTTCGCTCGCAATGACGAAAGTCAAAGGAAAATAAAAAATATGGATATCGGATTTATCGGCCTCGGGAAGATGGGCTTCCCGATGGCGCGTCGCCTGGTCGAAGCGGGGCATCAGCTCGTCGTGTTCGACACCCGCAAGGAAGTGGTCGACCAACTGATTGCGCTTGGCGCGCAGGCGGCTTCGTCGCCAAAGGACATCGCCGACCGCGTCGAAACGGTAATGGCAAGCCTGCCGTCGCTGCAAGCCTCGCTCGAGGTTGCGACCGGCGCCGGCGGCGTGATCGAAGGCAAGCGCGTCAAGCGCTTCGTCGATCTGTCCACGGTCGGCTCCCAGATGGCGGTGAAGATTCACGGACTGCTGGCGCACAAGCACATCGTCCAGATCGACAGTCCGGTGAGCGGCGGCGTCGGCGGCGCCGAAAAGGGCACGCTGGCGGTGATGGTATCGGGGCCATCAGCCGATTTCGAAATCGTCAAGCCGGCGCTCGACGTGATCGGCAAGGTGTTCTTCATCGGCGAAAAGCCCGGCTCCGGGCAGACCATGAAGCTCGCCAACAATTTCCTGTCGGCCACCGCGATGGTCGCGACCTCGGAAGCGGTGGTGATGGGCGTCAAGTCCGGACTCGATCCCGCGATCATGATCGACGTGATCAACGCCGGTTCTGGCATGAACACAGCGAGCCGCGACAAATTTCCGCGCGCCGTGCTGCCGCGCAGCTTCGATTTCGGTTTTGCGACGGGCCTGATGGTCAAGGACGTCAGGCTCGCGCTCGACGAGATGAAATCCCTGGGGCTGTCGATGGAAGTGGCCGAAGCGGTCGGCCGGCTCTGGGAAGTCGTGATCCGCGAGATGGGCCCGGAGTCCGACTTTACGTCTGCGATCAAGCCGATCGAAAAGGCGGCGGGCGTGGTGGTCGGCGGCGCCAAGGGCGGCCACTCGGGCAAATAGTGCCGTGCCTACACTGTCGTCTTGTGACGCGGCGTCTCGACATGCGGACGGAACGTGGTCTTTTCCGTGCCGCAGTCGGGGCACCGCCAGTCCGGCGGGATGGCTGCAAACGCGGTGCCCGGCGGAATCGACTGATCGGGAAGCCCCGCTGCCTGCTCGTAAATGAAATAACAACCGCCGCACATGAAAACCTGACGGCCGGCCTGCGCCGCCGCCGGCGGGCGCGCGATGTTATCCGCGCTTTGGGATCGCGGAGAGATCACCTGGTCTCCAGCGGTCACGCGCCCGCCTTCCCTGGCCACCAGATAAATTCCGAGATCCTTGTGGCCAAAGGCCGCGCGGAGCGAACTCGGCAAATCGAGATCGCGGCGTCCGGTCTCCGGGTTGACGTTGGTGGCGCCGCAGCGGCCGTTGCGCCGATCGACGCGGAACAGCGTGTCGCCGATCTTGATATCGCTGCCGACCCAGTCGAACTCCTCCCACGGCTCCGCGCCGTCGATGTAGAAATTGGCGCGAAACCGCAACGGATTGATCTTGTAACCCCATTGTTCTTCAAGCCTTCGCACAGTCGCCAGATTGATCAACGACATCACATTGTCCGGCTTGTCCATGAAATGCCCGTCGCGCGACCGAACCAGCTTGGGCGCGTTGCGAAGCGACGGAACGAGTTGCCAGAAGAACTCTTCGACCCGGCGCGCACGCTTCCTCGTCTCCGAGATCTGCGACCAGGCGCTGGTGATTGTCCTGCCTGATGGTCAGTTGCAGCGTTTCGACATCGAGCGTGGTGCTGACCCGCGCCAACGCCTCCTCCAGCATCAGCATCACAAAGAGGCCCTTCTTGCCCCATTTCGGATCGCTGGTGTCGAACGGCGCCCCCGGCCGCACCAACGCGAATATCCGATCGAACGGCATCGGCTTCCTCGCCTCGAGATCGATGCGGGTCAGAGGCTGTGCGCTCAATCCCTTGATCGGATAGCGGTAGATATTCTTCAGCACGGGCATCGGGGCGCCACCTTGTCGCGAGATCGGTCGAGCCGAAATTGCACGACGAGGCGGCAACGCACGTAGAGCCGGTTGCTGTCGAAATCTGGGTGCCAGCGATTTTGACGTCGGAAGCCGCAACCGACGCGGGCAGCGCTGGCGGCCTGGCGAACTGATCGGCAAACAACGCGGTCATGTCGGTCGTGGGATCGTCGATCGCGTCATCGATCACATCGGACAGACGCGCGATACCTTTCTCGATCTGTTTGCGCGACAGCGCGGCATAGCCGAGAACGATCGCGCGGCTGGTCAGATGCGTTCGCCGCTGAAAATGGACGCGGGCCGACGCCAGGGAATAGACGCCGACCCGGGCGCGCCGTGCCAAGCGTTTCGACGGTTACGGCATCGGGAACGCCCGGCGGGAAGATGCCACAGCACATGAAGTCCGCCTTTGTCGCCATCCACCAGCACATCGCCGAAATTGCCGCGCAGCGCCTCGATCAGGCAGTCCCGGCTCTCCTTGTACTGCGCACGCGCACGCAGCATGTGGGTCGCGTAACTGCCGGTTCGCATGAAGTCGGCCAGCGTTGCCTGCTCGAGCCAGGGATTGCCGCTGTTCAGCAGTGATTTTTCCGCGCGCACGGCGTCCGCGATCTGCTCCGGCACCACCATGAAAGCCAGTCGCAATCCGCTGCCCAGGGATTTCGAGAAGGTCCCGAGGTAGATCGTGCAATCCGGCGCCTGCGCCGCGATCGGCTGCAGATGCGAGCCCTCGTAGCGAATATCGCAATCATAGTCGTCTTCAATGACGTAGCAGCCGTAACGCCGCGCCCAGGCAATGATGTCGACCCTGCGTTCCTGTGAAAGCGTAGCACCGGTCGGATATTGATGCGATGGGGTCAGGTACAACAGCGAAGCCGTCAGCCGCGGCAACTCGCTGGCGACCAGCCCGTCGCGATCGACCAGGACACTCGCAACTTCGGCGCCGGCAGCCGCGAAAGCCGAGGCGGCGCCGCCATAGCAGGGATCTTCGACGATGCTCAGCGAGCCCCGCGCCAGGAACAGCCGCGCGGAGATGTTCAGCCCTTCCTGGGTGCCGGAAACCACGATGATGCGGCTCGGGTCTGCGACGATCCCTCGCGACGCCGCGAGATGATTGGCGATCGCGGTGCGCAGCGCTGGAAGGCCGGCCGGATCGCCATATTGAGTGAAGCCCGCCGCGCCGCCATGGGTCAGATTGGCCTGCAGCAACCGGCGCCACGTTTTCAGCGGAAACAGATCCGCGCTCGGCCGGCCCGGGAAAAAAATCGAACAACAGCCGGCGCGCGTAACGGCTGCGGCGAGCTCTCGGCGCGCACCTTGCGCAGCGGCATCGGCATGCGGGTCGGCGGCGCCTGAACACCAGCAATTTGGGCCGTGGGCGCGAGCACCGGATTGGAAGCCGGCTGCTCGACGACGTAAATTCCTGACGCGGGGCGCGCCTCGACGATGCCCTCCATCAGCAGTTCGTCATAGGCGCGCACCACGGTATTGCGCGCGATCTGCAATTGATCCGACAGCCGGCGGGATGAAGGCAACCGCGTGCCCGGGGCGATCCGGGCGCAGCGGATCGCCTCGCGGATTTGGTCGGCCATTTGAGTGGTCAACGACTGAGGCCGCGATCGATCCAGGAGAACTGAAAGATGCATATTCACCGCGCGTTGGGACGTCCCCGCAAAACGGCTCACGTCAGGAACGGATAGGTAAGGAAACAGCTTGGCAAGAGCTAGGCCAGTTTGGTTCCCAGAGTGATTTGATTGCGATTTTGATCGGTTTTTTGCCAATGTCAGCCAGTTTGTCGGGATAACCGGACTGGCTCCCTGTGATCCCCAGCAACTGGACCCATCGCCAAGGCGCGGCGGCGCCGGCTGCCTACGGCGGATGCACAACCTGCCCGAAACGTCGCACGTCCGTCCAAGCCCTGAGCAAGCAGCGACAAACTTCATCTACCGCGGCCGTGGCTGCTGGCATCATCGCTTTTGGCGGCGGCGGCTCTCCGCCGGTTTCGGCCCCCATGCGAGCCTCCCGGTACAGGCGGTGGCGCAAGCGATCCCGTTTGAAGGCCTCCGCCGTCGAAGTTCAAACCGCAGGAGCCGACATGAAAACCTCAGGACATCGCGGACTGCTGGCAGCCGCAGCCGTTTTTCTTGCCATCGGGCTGGGTGCCAAACCGGCGAAAGCCGACGACACGATCAAGATCGGAATCCTTCATTCGCTGTCGGGCACCATGGCCATCAGCGAAACCATCCTGAAAGATCTGATGCTGATGGAAGTTGCCGACATCAATGCCAAGGGCGGCCTGCTCGGCAAGAAGATCGAACCCGTGGTAGTTGATCCCGCGTCCAACTGGCCGTTGTTCGCCGAGAAGGCGCGCGAGTTGCTGACCAAGGACAAGGTCGCCGCCGTGTTCGGATGCTGGACGTCGGTATCCCGCAAATCCGTACTGCCGGTGTTCGAGGAACTGAACGGGTTATTGTTCTATCCGCTCGAATATGAGGGCGAGGAAGCGTCCTACAACATCTTCTACGGAAGCTCCGTCCCCGACAACAAGGCTGTCCCCGCTGTCGATTATTTGATGAGCAAGCAGGGCGGTGACGTAAAACGCTTCGTGCTGGAAGGGACCGACTACGTCTATCCGCGCACCAGCAACAAGATCATCCGCGCCTTCCTGAAAACCAGGGGTGTCAAGGATGAGGACATCTTGGAGAACTACACACCATTCGGGTTCTCGGATTGGCAGACCGAAGTCGCCGCGATCAAGAAATTCGGCTCGTCGGGAAAAAAGACCGCTGTTGTCTCCACCGTCAATGGCGACGCCAACGTGCCGTTCTACAAGGAACTCGGCAATCAGGGCGTGAAGGCCACCGATATCCCCGTGATCGCGTTCTCGGTCGGCGAGGAAGAACTGGCCGGCGTCGACACCAAGCCACTGGTCGGACATCTCGCGGCGTGGAGCTATTTCCAATCGGTCGATACCCCGGAAAACAAGGCCTTCATCGCCAAATGGCGCGACTACACCAAGAACCCGAAGCGCGTGACCAACGATCCGATGGAGTTGGCCTACATCCTGTTCCACATGTGGGTGCAGGCGGTGCAACAGGCCGGTACCACCGACGTGGAAGCGGTTCGACAGGCCATGATCGGACAGAAGGTCAAATCGCCGTCCGGCTTCGAGGTGGTGATGGGAAGCAACCACCACATGGCAAAGCCCGTGATGATCGGCGAGATCCAGGCCAACGGTCAGTTCGACATCGTCTACAAGAGCAAGGCGCTGCCGCCGAAAGCCTGGAGCCCGTACGTCGAAGCCAACAAGGGCAAGGTCGCCGATTGGTCGTGGCCCTGGGTCTGCGGCGGCTGCACGGAACCGCGGTTCGCGGCGAACTGATCTTCCTCACTTCGCCGCGTTGTCCGGTCACGTCGAAATCATCGGCGTGACCGGACAGGTTTTTCGGTGCGTCCGCGATCGGCGATCAACCGGCCGCCGCCATCTCTTTCACCTTGGCCCAGGTCGTCGCCTTCATGGCGGGCCGATCCTCGACGCGCGCGAACCAATCGACCAGATTGGCATTCTCGGCAGTGAGCTCCTGCCATTCGGGCGTCTTGGCAAAGAAGTCAAAATGCGGACCGATCATCAGATCGGCAAGGCTGATGGTGTCGCCGCCGAACCAGGTTCGCGTACCCAGCAAGCGGGACAGTTCGCTGAACACCACATGCCCGCGTGGCATCGCCTCGCGCACAGCCGCTTCGTCGGTGGGTTGGCCGAACAAGGTGGGCCGAATGATGCGCTGGAAGGTGATGACGTTGCCGCAACCCTGAAACAGGTACCAATCGGTGATGTTCATCACCTGATCCATCCGGCCCGCGGCTTGTGGATCGGCAGGCGTCAGCGCCGGCTTGGACAGCACGCGATCGAGATAGCGCAGGATGGCCTGGGTCTCGTAGAGCGAGAAGTCGTTGTGCTCGAGCACCGGCATGCGGCCGAACGGATGGCGCGAAAGGTGCGGCTCTTGCTTCGACGTGCCAGGTTTCAGCGCGGCCAGACGCCAGCGCGCGCCTTTTTCCTCAAGGGCCGCCATCACCGAGCGCGAATAGGGGCTTCCGGGCGTGGCGTGGACGATAAATTCCGGCATTGGACTGCGTTCCTCACGGGAAGACTGTTCCCTTGTAGAGATGAAACCAGCGATTGGAAACGCCGCTCCCGCCGCGCCGATGCTCTGGCCACTGGCCGGGTTTTCCCGCTAGTCTTCTATGTATCTGCCACATCAATGCGGCGGGACAGGACGATGGGGCCAAGTGGTCCCTTTTCGCCGGAAAGCTCGGGGCATTATCGGCAGATGAAGGACATTTTTGCGCTCAAGCTCTATACCCGCGTCGCCCGCCTCGGCAGCTTCTCGGCGGTGGCGCGTGAATGCAACCTGTCACAGTCGCAGGTCTCGCGAATCATTGCAGAATTGGAGGAATCGCTGGGCGCGCGGCTGTTGTCCCGGACCACCCGCGCGGTGGTGCCGACCGAAGCCGGATGCGAATTCCTGGCGCGCATGGAGCCGATCCTCGATGCGTTGGAGGAAGCTGAACAGAGCGTCCGCGAAGGCGGCGAACTCAGGGGCATTTTGCGATTGGGTCTGCCCAGCTCGATCGCGCTGCGCGAAGTGATTCCGCGGTTGCCTGCCTTTGCCGAGCGCCATCCGAAGCTTCACATCCAGATCCTGCTCGACGACAAGCGGCAGGATCTGGTGCGGGACGCGGTCGATGTATCAATTCGTGTCGGCCGGCTCACGGATTCCAGCGCCACCGCCAAGCTGATCGCCACCATCCCGCGCGTGATCGTGGCGTCACCGGCCTATCTGCAACGTGCGGGCACGCCGACCTCGCCGGCCGAACTATCCGCTCATCGGATCATCGGTGGCCCGGCGACCTTGGTGCCGGCTGCATGGATGTTCGAACGCGACGGCAAATCCGAGACCGTGGAGCTGCTGCCGCATTTCTCGACCAACGACAATGAAGCCACGGTGGGTGCGGCCACTGCCGGCATCGGTATCACCTCGACCCAAAAATGGGCCTGCCGCCGCGAACTACAGGACGGCTCGCTGGTAATGCTGCTACCAGCCTGGAAAACCAGGGATATTCCGGTCCACGCCTACTTTCCGGCCGGCCGCACCACCCGCGCCGCCGCCCGCAGCCTGGTCGATTTCCTGGCGGGTGAAATTCGCCGCGACGCCGAAGCAGCGACCGCCAAAGGCTGACGGCTGCTCTCCCCGCCGGCGGGCCAGAGCCGTTCCCGTTCCGATGGAATCGGAACGGGGCTCTAGGTTTTTGTTTTGACGCGTTTTCTTCACGCGAACCGGTATCGCTCGAAAACGCTCTAGCGAGAACCCGCTTATGCATCCTGCACATAAATCTTAGCGGAAACCGATGGCTACAGGGGCCATGCGGGGCGGCGTACCCCTTTCTCCACGGACGGCGGGCTTCACCGAAGCCTCGGTCCACCGAATGGAGAACGGACATGAACGACCTTCTTGCTCTCGCTGTCGAAGCCCATGGTGGCCTGCGCCGCTGGAATGCCTTCACCAAACTGCGCGCCGAACTTTCGGTCGATGGCGCGATCTGGCACCTCAAGCAGCAGCCCGGCCTGCTCACTAACAAGTTGTTCGAGATCGATACCCACGCCGAGCGGCTTTCGATTACGCCGTTTGCAACCGCAAAACATCGCAGTGTGTTCCTGCCGGACCAGTTGAAGCTGGAAACGCTCGACGGAACCGTGGTCGAGATGCGCAGCGATCCCGAGACTTCTTTTGAGGGCCATGTCCGGGAAACGCCCTGGGACAAATTCCATGTCGCCTACTTCGCCAGCGAAGCGCTGTGGACCTACCTGACCTCGCCCTTCCTCTACACTTATCCGGGCTTCGAGAGCGAAGAGATCGAGCCCTGGCATGAAAACGACGAAACCTGGCGTCGCCTGAAGGTGACCTTCCCCGATCATATCAAGAGCCACAGCAAGACCCAGATCACCCATTTCGGTCCCGACGGCTTGATGCGGCGCCATGACTACACCGTCGACATTCTCGGCGGCGCCACCGGCGCCAACTATCCCACCGACTACCGCACCTTCCAGGGCATCGCGATGCCGACCAGGCGCCGCATCTACGCCTACGACGATGCGATGCAGAAGGTGCCCGATCCGCTGCTGGTCTCGCTCGATTTCGGCGAGCTCTCCTTCAGCTAAGCCGCGCCGTCCACCCAATCTGCCCCCGTCAGCTCACAACCAACTCAACCCAAAGGAACTGTGCCATGACCAAGACGATCCGTAACCTGCTCGCCGCTACCACCGCCCTCACCGCCGCTTTCGGTATCAACCCGGTTCAGGCAGCGCCTGCCAACGCCGTCAAGAACATCGTGCTGGTGCACGGCGCGTTCGCCGACGGCTCCGGCTGGAAGCCGATCGCGGAGATCCTGACCAAGCGCGGCTACCACGTCAGCATCGTGCAGCCGCCGGAAACCTCGCTGGAGGAAGACGTCGCCGCCACCAACCGCGTGCTCGACCAGTTGGACGGCCCGGCCGTTCTGGTCGGCCACAGCTATGGCGGCATGATCATCAGCGAAGCCGGCAACAACCCGCATGTGAAGAACCTGGTGTATGTCGCAGCGTTGCAGCCCGACGTCGGCGAGAGCGCCGGTCAGTTGCTGTCGAGCAAGCCGGCCGCCACCAACTTCATCGTGCCGTCCAAGGATGGCTTTCTGGCCATCCAGCCCGAGCACTTCCATGATGCGTTCGCCGCCGACCTTCCCAAGGCCGAAGCGGAATTCATGGCGGCCTCGCAAGTGGCGACATCAGGCAAAGCGCTTTCTACCCCCGCTACCGCGCCGGCGTGGAAGACCAAGCCGAGCTTTGCGATCGTCGCGACCCAGGACCGCTCGATCAACCCGGACCTCGAACGCTCGATGTATGCGCGCTCGCACGCGGTGACCAAAGAGATCGTCGCCAGCCACGCGGTTTACATCTCGCAGCCCCGCGCGGTGGCGGAAGTCATCGAACAGGCCGCAGCTGCCGCCGGCATGTGAAGTTCCGAAACCCTTTCGCAGCAGACGCTGCGCGTAACGACCGGGCAAGCGGTCCAGCAAGACCGTGCTCACCCGCACAGATCAAACAACAGGAGTTGACCATGTCCAAGCTTTATACCCCGGTCCAGATCGGGGCCGTTCGTCTGGACCATCGTATCGTTCAGGCGCCATTAACCCGGCTGCGTTCCGACCAGCCGGGCGATGTACCCAGTGCCATGATGGTCGAATATTACGGCGAGCGCGCGTCGAAGGGCGGCCTGCAAATCGCCGAGGCCACCACGGTCTCGGTGCAAGGTCGCGGCTATCTCGGCGCGCCCGGCATCTACAGTGACGCGCAGGTCGCAGGCTGGCGCAAGGTCGTCGACGCCGTTCACGCCAAAGGCGGCGCGATCTTTCTTCAACTCTGGCACGTCGGCCGCCAAAGCCATGTCTCGATGACCGGCGGCACAGCGCCGCTGGCGCCGTCAGCCATTGCGGTCGAGGATCTCGTCTTCACCAAGGACGGCTGGATCAAGGCCTCGCCCGCCCGCGCGCTCGAGGTGAATGAGATCAAGCAGATCGTCGAGCAGTTCCGGCAAGGCGCTATCAGAGCCAAGGCGGCTGGTTTCGACGGCGCCGAGATCCATGGCGCCAACGGCTATCTGATCGACCAATTCCTCCAGGACGGCTCCAACACGCGCACCGACATCTACGGCGGATCGATCGAAAACAGAACGCGGCTCCTGCTTGAAGTCACTGACGCGGTCACGTCGGTGTGGGGCGCCAATCGCGTCGGCGTTCGTCTCGGACCGAGCGGCACGTTCGGCTCGATGTCGGATAGCGATCCGGACGCGTTGTTCCGCTACGCCGTTACGCAACTCAACCGCTTCGGTCTGGCCTATCTACATTTGATCGAGCCGCGGATTGTCGGATCGAAACTGCGCGCGGACGGATTGCCACCGGTCGCCGCACACCAGTTGCGGAATGTGTTCGACGGCCCGATCATCGTCGCCGGCGGTTTTGAACGCCACAGTGCCGAGAACATCGTCGACAATGGCGATGCAGACCTCGTCGCTTTCGGCCGGCATTTCGCGGCGAACCCCGATCTGGTCGAGCGGCTGCGACGTGATTTGCCGCTCAACGCGCACGATCGCGACACGTTCTATGGCGGCAACGAGCGTGGCTACACCGACTATCCCGTTTACAAAGAAGCGGTGGCGGCCTGAGAGGTTAACCGGAAGCCCGGGCGCGGAAACGAGCCCGGGCTTTGCCTCACAGCCACGGCGCCGGTCTGTCCATCGCGATCAGGTCTTCGACCTCGATGCGGGGCCGCACCACGGCATATTGATCATCCTTGACCAGCACTTCCGGGATCAGCGCGCGGGTGTTGTAGGTGCCGGCCTGCACCGCGCCATAGGCGCCGGCGGTCATGACCGCCAGGAGATCGCCGGCCGCAGGTTCCGGCATGTTGCGGTCGAGCGCGAGATAGTCGCCGGTCTCGCAAACAGGCCCGACCACGTCGGCGGTGATCATGCGCGCGCCTGGGCCCGCCTCGCGCACCGGCAGGATGTCGTGATGCGCCTCATACAGAGTGGGGCGGATCAGATCGTTCATCGCGGCGTCGATGATGACGAAATTCCTGGCATCGCCGGGCTTCACGTAGATCACGCGGGCGACCAGGATGCCGGCATTGCCGACGATCATGCGGCCCGGCTCGAACATCAGCGTGCAGCCGAGATTATGCGTCACCCGCTTGACCATCGCGGCATAGGCGTCCGGCGCCGGCGGCGCTTCGCGGTCCATGTAATAGGGAATGCCGAGGCCGCCGCCGAAATCGATGTGCGAGATGGTGTGGCCGTCGGCGCGCAGCGTCTGGACGAACTCGGCCAGGATCCGGAACGCGGTTTCCATCTTGCTCAAATCGGTGATCTGGCTGCCGATATGCATGTCGGTGCCGGTCACCTCGACCCCCGGCAGTTTGGCCGCGCGGGCATACACCGCGCGAGCCCGCGCGAGCGGAATGCCGAACTTGTTTTCCGATTTGCCGGTCGCGATCTTGGCGTGGGTGCCGGCATCGACATCGGGGTTGACCCGGACCGAGATGCGCGCGGTCTTGCCGCTCTCGACCGCGAGCCGCGACAGCAATTCGAGTTCGGGCTCGGACTCGACATTGATGCACAGGATATCAGCCGCCAGCGCCGCGCGCAGCTCGGCTTCGGTCTTGCCGACGCCGGAAAACAAAATCTTTTGCGGCGGAATGCCGGCAGCGAGCGCGCGCTTCAATTCGCCGCCCGACACCACGTCGGCGCCGGCGCCGAGTTTTGCCAGGGTGCGCAGCACCGACTGGTTGGAATTGGCCTTCATGGCGTAGCACACCACGGCCTTTTCGCCGGCGAAGGCTTCGGCGAAAACCCGGTAATGGCGCTCCAGGGTCGCGGTCGAATAGCAATAAAACGGCGTGCCGACCGTCTCCGCCAGTTCGATCAGGCTCACCGCCTCGGCGTGCAGCACGCCGTTGCGATAGTCGAAATGGTTCATGATTGGCTCAGTTGCTGTTCAGCAGCGGGTCGAGAAAGAACGGTCGCTTGGGGCCCCTGCCGGCGACCGGCGCGGAGTTGGCGCCGTAGGTCGAATTGAACACGCTCGGCGTCGCGGCGCGCTGCGCGTCGGTATCGGTCGGCTCGGTGGCGGACGACTGCGTCGTGGACGGCTGATATCCGGACGACGGTGATGACTGCGATCCAGAGGACTGCGACTGCGATTGCGAGGGCTGCGACTGCGATCCGGTCGGCGGCAAATCGAGCGGGCCTTTGCGGCCGCAGCCGGTCAGCGCCAGCGCGGAGGCGGCGAGCAGGACGACGGCCCATCTCGGCGAGATAAAATTACGATTTCACGGCGATATCCCCAAAGCGGCGGCACCATACAAAGATTGCCCCGCTCTGGCGAGACCCGGATGGTGATGAAATTACGGCGCAAAACCCGACTCAGCCCAATTTTCGCTCTTTTTCCAGTCGCTTGAGCCACGCCTTGGCTTGCGCCAGCACGTTCTTCGGCGCGGTGCCGCCAAAGCTCGTCCGGCTCTTGACCGAGGACTCGACCGACAGCACTGCCAGGGCGTCCCTGGTGATGCGCGGCTCGACCGCCTGCATCGCCTGCAAGGACAGTTCATGCAGGGCGATTCCGGCTTTGGACGCCTCCGCGACAATACGTCCGGTGACGTGATGGGCGTCGCGGAACGGCATTTTGAGGGTCCGCACCAGCCAATCCGCGAGATCGGTGGCGGTGGCGTAGCCCTCGCCGGCGGCGAGCTTCATCCGCGCGTGGTCCGGTACCAGGTCGAGCACCATTCCGGTCATCGCCCGGACCGCCAGCGACAACGCGGAAAACGCTTCCATCGCGCCCTGCTTGTCCTCCTGCATGTCCTTTTGATAGGCCAGCGGCAGGCCCTTCATCACGATCAACAGCGCGGTCAGCGCGCCGATCACCCGGCCGGTCTTGGCGCGAACCAGTTCGGCGGCGTCTGGGTTGCGCTTCTGCGGCATGATCGAGGAGCCGGACGTGAATTTGTCGCTGAGCCGCACCAGCCCCACCAGCGGCGAGGTCCAGATCACGATCTCCTCGGCGAAGCGCGACAGATGCACCGAGGCGATCGCCGCCGCCGACAGTGTTTCCAGCACGAAATCGCGATCGGAGACTGCGTCGAGCGAATTGGCCATCGGACGGTCAAAACCCAGAGCCCTGGCGGTGGCGTGGCGATCGATCGGGAATGAAGTTCCGGCCAACGCGGCGGCGCCGAGCGGCGATTCGTTGAGGCGCTTGCGGGCATCGGCAAAACGGCCGCGGTCGCGCCCGGCCATCTCGACATAGGCCAAAAGATGATGCCCGAAGGTCACGGGTTGGGCGGTCTGCAAATGGGTAAAGCCCGGCATCACCGTGCCGGCGTGTTCCAACGCCCGCTCGACCAGCGCGTATTGGAACGCGGCCAAAGCGGCGTCGGTCTCGTCGATGACGTCGCGAACATAGAGCCGGAAATCGGTCGCGACCTGGTCGTTGCGCGAGCGCGCGGTGTGCAGTCGGCCCGAGGCGGGTCCGATCAGTTCGCCAAGCCTGCTCTCGACATTCATGTGAATGTCCTCGAGGGCGCGTTTGAAATCGAACGAACCCTTGGCAATCTCTGACAAAATCGTGTCTAGACCCTTGCCGATATTTTTCGCATCGTTTGCGGTAATAATGCCTTGCGCTGACAGCATCGCGGCGTGGGCCTTGGACGCGGCAATGTCCTGGGCATACAAATGACGATCGACGTCGATGGAGACGTTGATTTCCTCCATGATCGCATCCGGACGTTCGGTGAACCGGCCGCCCCACATCTTGTTGCTCATGATTTGTTGCTCATATCCTGCCGCTTGCCGCCATGCCCGCCAGCGATGCGTCACCGCCGCACCCGATCCTCATGCCGGCTCTGCATAGCCGTATCTGATACAGGATGACAAACGATATGCCTGAAGACCCCTTGCCCCGCCCGGCCGCCACGCGCCGGATTCCCATAGCAATCGGGGCCGTGTTGATCGGGGCGGCGATCGGATATGCCGGGGTATACGGGATTGGCGGATTTGGGCGTCATTCCGCCGGCGATCCGGCCTGCCGCCCGGCGATCGCGCTGTCGAATAAACTGGCGCCGCTGGCGCAGGGCGAGGTGGCCGCGCTGACCATGGCAACGACCCCCCTGAAATTGCCGGACCTCGCCTTCGAGGACGCCGACGGCAAGCCCAAAAAACTCTCGGACTGGCGCGGCCGCACCATACTGGTCAATCTCTGGGCCACCTGGTGCGTGCCCTGCCGCAAGGAAATGCCGGCGCTCGACAGCCTGCAGACAAAACTCGGCGGACCCGATTTCGAGGTGGTCGCCGTCAACATCGATACCCGCGACCCCGACAAGCCCCGGAATTTCCTGAAAGAGGAAAACCTGACCCGGCTCGGCTTTTTCGCCGATCCGAAAGCCAAGGTTTTCCAAGATCTTAAGAGCATAGGCCGGGCGCTTGGGATGCCGACGTCGGTTCTCGTCGATGGCCACGGCTGCGAGATCGCCACCATTGCCGGTCCGGCCGATTGGGCCAGCGACGACGCCGTCAAACTGATCTCGGCGGCCCTGAAGCCGGCCACGGCGGGATTTTAGGCGGGATTCCGGGAATGTAGGGTGGGCAAAGGCCTCTTGGCCGTGCCCACCATTTTCGGCTGTGCGTGAGGTAGTGGGCACGGCGCAAGAGCGCCTTTGCCCACCCTACGAATTGAAGCTATCAGGCCGAAATATTCACGTTGCCGCCGATGCCGGCGCCGAGATTTGCCGTCGACGGCGTGCCTAAAAGGGTCTGGACCTCGGATTTCGCCGCATCGGCATTCGACTTCATGATGGAGGTGGTGACCTCGGTCTGGGTTTTTGCCGCCTGCATCGCCATCATGGCGCCGACCACTGCCATCATATCCATACGCACTTACTCCCCAATGCCGGCGACCGTAGCGAGCCAACGGTAAAAGACGAATTAAGACGTCAGGTGGTCGCCGCGAACGCAGCCCCCAAAGTGCGTAGCGCGCGTCGAGTCCGCGCGTCCGCTGGCTTCGAATAAAGCATGACCTCGCGCGACGGCAGCGGCGGCAGGCCGAGCCGCGGCCCGAGATCGGCCGTATCGGATGGCGCGACCCGGCGTCCAAGCGCGGCGACCGCAAGGCCAGCGGATATCGCAGCGCCAATGGCCGCGATCCCGCCGCCGACAAAGACCTCGGTCCAGGGTACGCCGGCCGCGTCCAGCGCCCCGACCGCCATGGCGCGGACGCTGCAAGGCTCGGCCTGGGTCGCCAGACGCAGCGGCTCGCCGGTCGGGCGATTGAAATCCGGCGCCCCCATCCAGCTGAATTGTTCCTCGAACAAGACCTCGCCGTCGCGCCGCTTGGCGTCGTGCCGGAGCGCGATCGCCGCATCGAGTTCACCGGCATCGAAGGCCTTCAGCACCGAACGCGAGGCATCGATATGCAGCCCGATCACGAGGCCAGGATCGGTCGCGTTGATGCGCTTCAGCATCGCGGCCAGTTCGGTGCCGGCGATGTGGTGGCTGATGCCGACGGCCAGGCGGCGATGCTCGACCGTGAAGGCCCCGACCGCGGATTGATGCGCGGCGACCAGATGGCGCGCGGCGCCGAGAAATGCGCTGCCCTCGGCCGACATCCTGACGAGCCGCGGGGTTCGCTCCAAAAGGCGCCGGCCGAGACCGTCTTCCAGCCGCTTGATCTTCAGGCTGATCGCGGATTGCGTGGTGTCCAGCGCCTCCGCGGCCCGGGTAAAGCTGTTCAGATCGGCTACCAGCACGAAGGCCTGCACCGCTTCGATATCGAGCGCTCGCATGGTTATTCATTTCAATATGAAATCAATGAAATAGTATTTCATATCGTTTTTTAATGATCAAGCCTGGCCTATAACCAGTTGGTAGCCACCGGCCACCAACAGGAGCGCACCATGCCGCTGACCCGGGTTTCCATGCGACGGGGCAAGCCCGCTGCCTACCGCAAGGCCATTCTTGAAGGCCTCTATCAGGCGATGCACGAGACCTTCAATGTTCCCGAGGGCGATCGCTTCATGATCCTGACCGAGCACGACGAGGATAATTTCGCCTACGACCCAAACTATCTCGGCATTAAGCGCAGCGATGACCTCGTCATCATTCAACTCACCGTCAGCAACACCCGCCCGAGGGCCCAGAAGCAGGAGCTTTACCGGCGCATCGTCGAGAAGTTGACCGCCAACCCCGGCCTGCGCCCCGAAGACATCTTCATCAATCTGGTCGAGGTGCTTCCGGAAAACTGGTCGTTCGGCCATGGCGTGGCGCAGTACGTGCAATGACCGCGATGCCCGCATTGTCACCGCGCGTCAGCGCCATCCAGCCGTCGCCCGCCTCGGTGCTGCGCCGCCGCGCCCGCGAGTTGCGCGGCGCCGGGCGCGATATCATCGAGCTGTCCTCGGGCAATCTCGATTTCGCCACGCCCGACCATGTCATCGCGGCGGCGCATGCCGCGGCGTTGCGCGGAGACACCCGCTACACCGATGTCGACGGCACGCCGGAACTGAAGCAGGCGGTGCGCGCGGCATTGCGGCGCGACCACGGCCTCGACTATGCCACCGACGAGATCGTCATCACCAACGGCTCGACGCAGGCGCTGTTCAATGCCCTGCTGGCGACGCTTGCGCCCGGCGACGAGGTGATCGTGCCGGCGCCCTGTTGGGCGGCTTATCTCGACCAGGTGCGGCTCGTCGGCGGCGAACCTGTCGTCGTGCCCTGTGCGCAGAACAACGGCTTCAAGCCGCGCGCGGAGGATCTGGAGGCCGCGATCACCGCAAAAACCCGCTGGCTGATCATCAATAACCCGGTCAACCCCTCCGGCGCGGTCTATCGCCGTGACGAACTGGCCGAGATCGCCGCCGTGCTGGACCGTCATCCCGATGTCTGGATCATGGCCGACGGGCTGTACGAACAGATCGTGTTCGAGGGTGACCGCGCGCCGACGCTGGTCGCGATCGAGCCGCGCCTGAAGCCGCGGACGCTGACCGTCAGCGGCCTCGCCAAGGCCTATGCGATGATGGGATGGCGCATCGGCTACGCCGCCGGCCCGGCCGCGCTGATCCGCGAAATGATAAAAATCCAGTCGCAGACCACGTCCTGCGCCTCGTCGATCAGCCAGGCCGCCGCGATCGCAGCACTCGACGGCCCGCAGCATCTGCTGCGGGAACGGATCGCGATCCTGCGCGACAGGCGCGATCGCTTTGTGGCGCTGATCAATGATTGTGCTGGTCTTAGCTGCGCCGCGCCCGAGGGAACGTTTTATCTGTTGGTGTCCTGTGCCGGCGTGATCGGCAAGCGCGCGCCTGACGGCACGAGAATCAGCAGTGACCGCGACTTTGCCGGCTATTTGCTTGCAGAGCGCCGACCTTGCCGTGTTCCCCGGCGAGGATTGCGGGATGTCGCCGGCGATTCGGGTCAGCTTTGCCAATCCGCCTGACCTGATCGAGGAATCGGGCCGGCGATTGAAGCGTGCATGCGAGGCGCTGCGCTGAAAAAACTCAGCGCGTCGGGATGACTTGCCGCCCACGGTTGTAGGGGCTGCGCTTCTCATTGCGATGCGGGAATTTAGCTAAGATTTTGCGACTTTTGCGCAACATGGACCGATCATCTCGCCTGCGGCCACGCGAATGTCATGCTGCGTTCATGGACTTTATGAAAGCTTGCACTGTAATTTCTTTCAGCCTTGCCGAATTTTTCTTGCGCAGGGGGTTGTTATGAATCGCGGTCCGATGGCGTCCACGGCCATTTCAGGCGCCTGGCTCTCAACTCGTCCCTCCGCACTCTCACGCCCTCCGCAGCAAGCGAGACGGGCTAATCTCACGCGAGGGATCGGCGGATTACTTTTTGGTGCGGTACTCGGCGCATCTCAACTTGCGGTCATCCCGGCCCGTGCCGACGAAGAACAATTGCAACGCCAGATCGACGCCATGAAGCGGCAATTGGACGCGATGCAGCGGGAGCTGGTACAGGCGAAGAAGCAATCGGCTCAGCGAGTCGTCGCAACGCCCCAGCAGGGAGGCACGCCGCCGCAGGTGGTTACGGCGCGCAACGGCAACGAACTCATCATCCCGCCGCCGGCGCCCGCTGCCGGCGCGCCATTGCCGACCAAGGCCTTTCCTTCCTGGTTCGATGGCATTCACGTTTCGATGGCCGGTTCGTTCGTCGCGCTCGAAGGCGCATGGCGCCAACATAACGAAGTGGCGGACGGCGCGAGCGATCCGCCGTTCGGCAGCCCGGGAATTCCATTGCAGAATTCGGCGCTCTGGAACGAGAACGAGAATTCGGTTCAGCGTGCAGCAGAGCCGCATCGCCTTAAAGATATCGGGCGACATCGACCCCAATCAGCACCTGAAGGCTTACTACGAAATGGACTTCCTCGGTGCTTCGACGGATGCGAACAACCGGGAGAGCAACAGCTTCACCCCTCGCATACGCCAAATATACGGCGAGTACGACAACGACACTTACCACCTTCATGCTGTCGCGGGGCAGGCCTGGAGCCTCGCGACGCAAAATCGTGTCGGTATGCTCCCGGGCACCGAAAACATACCAACGACCATCGACGCGCAATACGTCGTCGGCTTCGATTGGCTGCGCAACCCGCAGGCTCGATTTGTCTACGACTGGGACAAGATCGCCTGGTTCGGTCTTTCGATCGAGGAGCCGGGCGCCGTGTTCCCGGGTGCGCCGAGTGCTGCGACGGTGTCGCCACCCGGGCCAATCGTCACCAGCATCAACAACACCTGTACCGGGTCGTCACATCTCAACGCGACAACGACCTGCTCGAATGACGTCGCGCCTGACATCATCGAGAAGTTCGCGCTTGATCCGGGCTTCGGCCACTACGAACTGCTCGGCATCGAGCGCTGGTTCAGCGACGAGGTCGCGCAGACGACCGTTCCGAACAGCTGGTCACAGAAGGTGACGTTCGGATGGGGGGTCGGTGGCAGCGTCTTGTTGCCGGTGCTTCCGCAGTACCTCGACCTGCAAGGCAGCGTCCTGTACGGCCAGGGCATCGGCCGCTACACGTCGAGCCAGTTGCCTGACGCCGTCATCGGGCCGACCGGTTCGCTGTCGCCGGTCACCGCCCTGTCGTTCCTCGTGGGGGCCATTGGCCATGCAACCCCAACCACCGACATCTATACGTATTACGGCGAGGACAGGACCTACGCCAATGCGTGGACCGTTGGTGGGACACAGGGCGGCTGGGGAAATGCGAATTTCGTCAACAACGGTTGCGCCAATCAGAACCTGACTGGCGGCACGCTCGGCACCTACAACACGCCGATCGCGGGTTTCACCTGTACCTTTGACGTCCAGAAGGCACAGGAGTTCACGATCGGCTTCTGGCAAGACCTTTACAAGGGTGATTACGGGCGGGTCAGAACCGGCCTTCAGTACGAATACGTGAAACTGACCGCATTTCCGGGCGTCACCAGCGGGCCGGGCACGCCCAATGCGGGGCTTACTCCCAACAACAATATCGCCTTCGTCTCGCTTCGGTACTATCCGTTCAACTGACCTTGCAGCCTGTCCGGTTCTGATCAAATCAGAACCGGACCCACGAGCATGCATGATCCGGAAAACGGAGTCTGTCATCGGGCGCGCATTCGCGCGACCCATTGGCTCGAAAACGCTATGGGCGTTTCGGATTCAGCGCGTCGGGAGCGGCTTTTCGCCGCGATAGTCGTAGAAGCCCCGCTGGGTCTTGCGGCCGAGCCAGCCGGCCTCGACATATTTCACCAGCAGCGGACAGGGCCGGTATTTTGAATCAGCCAGCCCCTCGTGCAGCACCTGCATGATCGAGAGACAGGTGTCCAGCCCGATGAAATCCGCCAGTTCGAGCGGCCCCATCGGATGGTGCGCGCCGAGCTTCATCGCCGCATCGATCGCCTCGACATTGCCGACGCCTTCGTACAGCGTGTAGATCGCCTCGTTGATCATCGGCAGCAGGATGCGGTTGACGATGAAGGCCGGGAAATCCTCCGATACCGCGATCTGCTTGCCGAGCTTGGTGACGAATTCCTTGGCCGCCTCGAAGGTGGTGTCGTCGGTGGCGATGCCGCGGATCAGTTCGACCAGTTCCATCAGCGGCACCGGATTCATGAAATGAATGCCGATGAAGCGTTCCGGACGGTCGGTCGATGCCGCAAGCCGCGTGATCGAGATCGACGAGGTGTTGGAAGCGACGATCGCCTCGGGCTTCAGCACCGCGCAGACGTCCTGGAAGATCTTGCGCTTGACGTCTTCCTTCTCGACCGCGGTCTCGATCACCAGGTCGCAGTCGGCAAGGCCCTCCATCGTATCGCTGGTAGCGATCCGGTTCAGCGCCTGCTTGCGGGCATCGTCGGTGATCATCTTCTTGACGACCTGGCGCGACAGATTGCCGTTGATGGTCGCCATCGCCGACTTCAGCCGGTCCTCGGATACATCGTTGAGCACGACATCGAGCCCGGCCAGCGCCGCGACATGGGCGATGCCGTTGCCCATCTGGCCCGAGCCGATCACGCCGACCTTGTTGATCACTACCGCCATCTTGCCATCCACCCGGGCAACGCGCGATTCCAGCGCGCCTGCCCCATCCCCTGTCTAACACCGCCCGGAAACCATTGCGCCGGGCGGCGGTTCGATCGCGTTACTTGCCGAGCGCCTCGGTCAGTTCAGGAACCGCCTGATACAAATCCGCGACCAGGCCGTAATCGGCGACCTGGAAAATCGGCGCGTCCTCATCCTTGTTGATCGCGACGATCACCTTGGAATCCTTCATGCCGGCGAGATGCTGGATCGCGCCGGAAATGCCGATCGCGATATAGAGCTCCGGCGCCACCACCTTGCCGGTCTGGCCGACCTGCCAATCGTTCGGCGCATATCCGGCATCCACCGCGGCGCGCGAGGCGCCGACGCCGGCGCCGAGCTTGTCGGCCAACGGCTCGATATATTTGGCGAAATTCTCCCGGCTCTGCATCGCGCGGCCACCGGAGACGATGATCTTGGCCGAGGTCAGTTCGGGACGATCGCTTTTGGCGACCTCTTCGCCGACGAAGCTGGAGAGACCGGGATCGGCCGCGGACGCGGCATTTTCGATTGCCGCACTGCCGCCATCGCCGGCCGCGGCGAAGGTCGAGGTCCGCACCGTGATGACCTTCTTGGCGTCCTTGGACTTCACGGTCTGGATCGCGTTGCCGGCATAGATCGGCCGCTCGAAGGTGTCGGGTGAAACCACCTTGATGATTTCCGACACCTGCATCACGTCGAGCAAAGCCGCGACGCGCGGCATCACGTTCTTGAAACGCGAGGTCGCGGGCGCCACGAAGGCGTCATAGCCTGGAGCCAGCGCCACGATCAGCGCCGCCAGCGGCTCGGCAAGATCATGGGCGTAGGCATCGCCCTCGGCCAGCAGCACCTTCTTGACGCCGGCAAGCTTGGCGGCGGTCTCGGCTGCGGCCTTGGTGCCCTCGCCGCCGCCGGCAACCAGCACATGGACCTCGCCGCCCAATTGGGTGGCCGCGGTCAGCGCCTTGTTGGTGGAGTCCTTCAAGGTTGCGTGTTCGTGTTCGGCAATCAACAGCGTCGTCATCTAGAGAACCCCGGCTTCGGTCTTGAGCTTCGATACCAACTCGGCGACGTCCTTGACCTTGACGCCTCCCTTGCGGCCCGGCGGCTCGGAGGTCTTGAGGATTTCAAGATGCGGGGTGAGGTCGACGCCGTAGTCTGCCGCGCTCTTGTCGGCGATCGGCTTCTTCTTGGCCTTCATGATGTTGGGCAAGCTTGCATAGCGCGGCTCATTGAGTCGTAGATCGGTAGTTACGATCGCCGGCCCCTTCAGTTTCACGGTCTGCAAGCCGCCGTCGACTTCGCGCGTCACCTTGAAATCGGAACCATCGACTTCGAGCTTGGAGGCAAACGTCGCCTGCGACCATCCGAGCAGCGCGGCCAGCATCTGGCCGGTCTGGTTGAAATCGTCGTCGATCGCCTGCTTGCCGAGAATTACAAGGCCGGGCTTCTCTTCATCGGCAATGGCTTTGAGAATCTTGGCGACCGCCAGCGGCTCGACATTGCCTTCCGCCTTGACCAGGATGCCGCGATCGGCGCCCATCGCAAGACCGGTCCGGATGGTTTCCGACGCCTGCGCCGGACCGATCGACACCACCACGACTTCGGTTGCCTTGCCGGCTTCCCTCAGCCGCAGCGCTTCCTCGACGGCGATTTCATCGAACGGATTCATCGACATCTTGACGTTGGACAGTTCAACGCCCGTTCCGTCGCTCTTGACGCGGACTTTGACGTTGTAGTCGACCACCCGCTTTACCGGCACTAAAACCTTCATCGATCCTCTTTCGCTTGGTTTTCAGGTTTTATCGTTTGTCTATGACCTGTTCGATTACTGGCCGCGGAACCTAAAGGTCCGGCCAAGCCCGGTCAACGCGCGCGGACCAAAAATCACCCCTTGGAGCCTATCCATCCTGCCATGAACCAGACCTGAAGGGCCCGGCCGGCGCGAAGCTGGAACCACTTTTATGAGGGACAAACGGCCTTGTTTGTCCCGAGATCATGCTTCAAACCGCAAGATACCGCCAAACCCGATCAACCAGGGCCGGATTCCACCGGGCCTAGCGGTTCTGGCCCGGCACCCAGAGCACGTCCCCGGCCCCATTGTTGTTCACACGGCGGCTGGCGACGAACAGGAAATCCGACAGCCGGTTCACATACTGGATCGCGGCGTCGCTGACCGGTTCGTTGGGCTCTGCTGCGAGTTCCACCATCATCCGTTCCGCGCGGCGGCATATGGTGCGCGCCAGATGCAGATAGGCCGCCGCGGGCGTGCCGCCAGGCAGCACGAACGAGGTCAACGGCGAAAGCGGCTCATTCAGCGCGTCGATGTCGCGCTCGAGCCGTTCGACCTGGCTCGACAGCATCCGCAACCGCTCCGCTTTGCCCTCACGCTCGGGCACCGCCAGATCGGCGCCGAGATCGAACAGATCGTTCTGGATCAGGCCCAGCATCACATCGAGATCGCGCGCCTCGATGAGATGCAGCCGTACGATGCCGATGGCGGCGTTGGTCTCGTCAACTGTTCCATAGGCGCCGATGCGCAGATCGTATTTCGCGCGCCGTTCGCCATTGCCAAGCGCGGTGGTGCCGTCATCGCCGGTCCGTGTGTAGATACGATTGAGGACGACCATCTCGGGCTCCGATGTTTCCCTACCTCGAATTACGCCTAGTGCCCCATCGCCCAGACCGTCAGCATGGTGAGGACGATGGCGATGAATTGCAGCAGCACGCGCCATTGCATCAGCTTCTGCGACCGGTTCGGCGAACCGCCCCGCATCATGTTGATCAGGCCAAGCAGCAGCACGAACGCGACGGCGCCGACGGCGATGGGAAGGATTAACTTACTCAGGATTCCACTCATGAGGCCTACATAACACCGCATGGCGCCATCCGCCAACGCCTGGGCCCATGCGCGCCGCAACCATCTGGCTTTCAAGCACGTAATATCACAAGGTAACCATCGAACCGGTCGCGTAAGCTCAGGTGCAATGTGAGGCAAATCCGCTACGTCTATCTCGTCGCCATGGATGCGTTCTACACGTTTCTCGCCGATGACGGCTGGGCGATCGCGAGCCACATCGCGCTGTCGACCTTGATGGCGCTGTTCCCGTTCCTGATCGTGCTGGCCTCGCTGGCCGGCTTTTTCGGCTCCAAGGAACTCGCCGACCAGGCCGTGCAATTGCTGCTGCAAACCTGGCCGAAACAGGTCGCCGATTCGCTGTCGGGCCAGATCCACGACGTGCTGACCACCAGTCGCGGCGACATCCTGACCATCGGCGCGGTTCTGGCGGTGTACTTCGCCTCCAACGGCGTCGAGGCGCTGCGGGTCGCGCTCAACCGCGCCTATGCGGTGATCGAGCCGCGGCGCTGGTACTGGCTGCGGCTGGAATCGATCGGTTACACGCTGATCGCCGCCTTCACCTCGCTGGCGATGGCGTTCCTGATCGTGCTCGGCCCGTTGATCATCGAGGCGTTGCGGCGCCACGTTCCGCTGATCGTCGAGACCAATGAGTCGCTGCTCAGGCTCGCGCGCTACGGTATCACCGTCACCGCGCTGGTGGTCGCCCTGATCGTCCTGCACGCCTGGCTGCCGGCCGGCCGCCGCGGCTTCCTGCAGATCCTGCCCGGCATCATCTTCACCATGGTGGCCTCGCTGATTTCCGGCATCGTGTTCGGCCAGTATCTCTCACGCTTCGCCAACAATTACGTCACGATGTATGCCGGGCTCGCATCGGTGGTCATTGCGCTGGTGTTCCTGTATTTCACCGCCGCGATCTTCGTGCTTGGCGGCGAACTGAACGCGGCGATCATCAAATCGCGGCTGCCGAATGGCGTGTCGCTTCAAGCAGCGCAGTCGCCAAGGCACGCGGAGACACCGGTTTGACCAGAAAGGCATCGGCGCCGGCCGCGCGCGACGCCGCTTCGTCATCGCCGCGGCCCGATACGCCGATGATCGCGATACGGCCGAGCGGCGGGTTCAGGCCGCGGATGCGCTTGATCGCCTCGATACCGTCGATGCCCGGCAACACCATGTCCATCAGCACCGCGTCGAAGTCGCCCTGCGCGATCCGCTCGACCGCCACTTCGCCGCGGCCGATGAATTCCGCATGATGGCCGAGCTCGGTCAGGATGGTGTTGAGCACGACGCGGCCGAACGGATTGTCCTCGACGCTGAGCACCCGCAACGCCGGCGTGGCAGCCGAGGACAGCGCGGCATCGCCGCCCGCGCCAGTTTTCGCCGGCCTGGCGCGGGCCAGGGTCACCTTCAGCGTGAAGGTGGTGCCGCCGCCACGCCGGGGCGTGATGGCGATATCACCGTCCATCGCGCGGGCGAGCTGTTTTACCGACGATAGGCCGAGCCCGGCGCCCCCGAAGCGCGAGGCGATGCTGACATTGGCCTGCGAGAACGGACGAAACAGCCGCTTGATCTCGGCCAGCGTCAGGCCAATTCCGCTATCGGAAACCGCGAACGCGACGGCGATCCTGCCCTTGGCGCCACGCGACATCGACACCGCAAGCGCGACGCCGCCCTGCTCGGTGAATTTCACCGCGTTGTCGATCAGATTTTCCAGCGCCGCGCGCAGCCGAACCGGATCGCCGATCACCAGCTCCGGGAGCTTTCCCGAAATGTCGACCGCCCAGCGCAAGCCCTTGGCCGCCGCCCTGCCGGCCAGCGCATCGCCGATATTGCGGGCCAGCGCCCGCAGATCGAACAGGTCCTGCCGGACTTCGCCGCCGGTGGTTGCCGTCTTCGCGGCGTCGACGAACAGCGTCGCCAGGCTCGCGAGGTGTTCCGCGCCGGCCTTGATGGTATCGACCCAGCGCCGCTCGCGCTCGCCGAGGTCCGAGGTGGCCAGGAGGTCGCTGATCGCCAGAATTCCGGTCAGCGGGGTACGGACCTCGTGCGCGAACGCCGCAAGCGCGGCTTCGACGATCCCGGGAGAGGCCGCGTTGGCGGTCTTGGCGGTGACAGTCTTGGCTGCGACAGTCTTGGCCGCGCGCTTGCGCACCGTGCCCGCGGCGGCACGCGAAGCGCGTTTTTTCGTCGCTCGCCTTTTCGGCGGCGGCGCGGTGCGCTGTGAGCGCGATCTGGACGCCATGATTCCCCCGACCCGGCGGACCCAGCATGCCATGGCGTGCCACCGGGAGTCACGCGGGACAGGCTATTTCCACACCGGGACCGACTTGCGGCTGAATTCGTGGCGCCAGATTTTAATTTTGACGCGTTTTCCTGACGCGAACCGGCGTCCACGGAGGCTGTCATCGGGCGCGCGTTCGCGCGACCCGTTGGCTCGAAAACGCTATAAAGCGAAGCTTTAAAGGCCGACAAGCCGGCGGATATCGGCCGGCGCCGCGCCCTCGGCGCGCAGTTCGCGCAAACCGGTGGCTTGGGTCGATTTTGACAGCTTCTGCCCGGCGGCATCGAGGATCAGCCGGTGATGCCGGTAGATCGGCTGGGGCAGCCCGAGCAGCGCCTGCAGCGTCCGATGAACGCTGGTCGACCAGAACAGGTCCTCGCCCCGCACCACTTCGGTAACGCCCTGCAGGGCATCGTCGATCACCACCGAAAGATGATAGCTGGTCGGCGTCTCCTTGCGCGCCAGGATGACATCGCCCCAGGCTTGCGGTCGGGCGGCGACCGCGCCGCTCTCGCCCGCCGGACCTGCACCGCGCTCGTTCCAGGCGAGATCGCCGACCCGCGCGATGGCAGCTTCCATGTCGAGCCGCGACGCGTACGGCGCCCCCAATTCGAGCAACGCCGCGCGGATGTCCGGCGGATGCGATTTCGCTGCCCCCGGATAGAGCGGCGCGCCGTCGGGATCGCGCGGCCAGCGGCCGTTCCGAGCACTTTCGGCCTCTTGCTGCTTCACCAAGCCGGCGATATCTGCACGGCTTTCAAAGCTTGGATAGACCAGCCCTTCGGCAAACAGTTTTTCGATCGCGTCGCGATAGAAGGCAAAATGCTCCGACTGCCGCCGCACTGGATGTTCCCATGCGATGCCGAGCCATGCAAGGTCCTGGTAGATAGCGGTCTCGAATTCCGGCCTGCATCTAAAGGCGTCGATATCCTCGATCCGGAGCAGGAACCTGCCACCGGCCTGCCGCGCCAGATCAAAGTTCAGCAGCGCCGAATAAGCGTGGCCAAGATGCAGATAGCCGTTCGGACTCGGCGCAAAACGGAAAACGGGTGGCATTGACTTCTCAACACTTGTCATTGCCGGACTTGATCCGGCAATCCATCTTGTAAAACTCTGTTACGATGGATGCGCGGGTCAAGCCCGCCCATGACGAAAGAAAGCCTCAGGCCTCCCGCCATGACCGTTCACCTCAATACCCAGGACGATCTCGAAGACGCCATTCATGCGCTGGTCAAGCAAGACCCGCGGCTGCAACCGGTGTTCAAGCTCACCGGTATGCCGGCGCTGCGACAGCGTGAGTCGGGATTCGCCGGACTTGCGGCGATCGTCACCGGCCAACAGCTCTCCACCGCGAGCGCCTCGGCGATCTGGGGCCGGGTCAGCGCGGCGTTCGATCCGTTCGACCATGAAAGCCTGCGCAAGGCGCGCGCCGATCGCCTCGGCCGGCTCGGACTGTCCGCCGCCAAGATCAAGACCCTGAAGAATATCGCGCGCGAACTCGCCGCCGAACGATTGAACCTCGACGTGCTTGCCAACGAAGATGCCGATGCCGCGCACAACACGCTGACCGCGCTGCATGGCATCGGCCCGTGGACCGCCGACGTCTATTTGCTGTTTTGTCTTCGACATGGCGACGCCTGGCCCGCCGGCGATCTCGCGGTGCAGGAGGCGGTCAAGATCGGTCTCGGACTGAAGACGCGCCCGACGCCGAAGGAAATGGCGCCGCTCGCCGAGCCGTGGCGGCCGCTGCGCGGCGCCGCGGCGCATCTGTGGTGGAGCTATTATCGCGTGCTGAAGAAGCGCGAGGGCGTGATCGGCAAAGCGAGCTGAGCCTGGAATATGCCGCCCAACGTCCGATCAGGGCATTGCAAGGGGAAAGTAAGATGGCAGTCGCCGACCTGGTCCTTCCCGTGTTTGCGATTATCGTCACCGGCTGGCTGGCCGGTTGGCTCGGCTACATATCGCGGTCATTGGCCGACGGGCTTGTGCATTTCGCCTACAACGTCGCGATGCCGGCGCTGCTGTTCGTCACTATAGCGCAGGAGCCGGCACGTAACCTGCTGGAATGGCGCTTTCTGCTGGCATTCGGCGGCGGCTCCATCCTGTGCTTCGCGCTGGTCTTTCTGACCGTGCGCGCCGGATGGGGACGCGACCTCGCCAGCAGCACGATCTATGGAATGGCAGCGGCAATGACCAATACCGGATTCGTAGCGCTGCCAATCCTGCACTCCATCTACGGACAGCCTGCCGTTCTGCCCGCCGCCATCGCAACCGTATTCGTGGCGGGTGTGATGTTCCCCGCGACTGTCATTCTCCTGGAGAGCGGGGGACGCCGCGCGCACGCGAGGTGCGGCGCGCACCCGGGGAAGGCTGGTTCAGTGATGCTGGCGAAGCAGATCGTGCTCAACCCGATGGTGCTATCGACCCTGATCGGTCTGGCGTGGACAATCACCGGCCTGCCGATGCCGGCCTCGCTTGCGGCCTATATGAACATCTTCGCGGCTGCGCTGACGCCGTGCGCGCTATTCGCTATTGGACTAAGCCTGTCGGTTGATGGAATACGCTCGAACCTGAAGGCGTCCATTGTGCTGGCAGTCGTAAAGCTCGTGATCATGCCGTTGATCGTCTACGGGCTTTGTGTAACGTCTGGCCTCAATCCGCTCTACACGATCGCCGCTGTCATCTGTGCCGCCGTGCCAACCGCCAAGACGGTGTATATCCTGGCAGGCGAGTACAAGGTGGAAGAACCTCTGGTCGCGGCGACGGTCTCTATCACAACGCTGTTGTCGGTCGCGACGCTGATGGGTTGGCTCTACGCCCTCGCGGCACAGGCGGGCTAAAGTCAAAAGCTGACTCCGGATCAGCCTGACATCACCCCCAGTATGACAGCGCCGAAACGACACGGATGCGGATGATCGAAGCGCGACGATTCCTATCGGGCGGGCTTATAACCTTCGACGACGGAGTCCGACTTCTTCAGGGCCGCCACAAGTTCCGTCCCGGTCATCAATGCAGTGGTATGGCTGGACTTGATTGCACCGCCCGACGCAATCGCTACGGCGATGGCAGCCATGCTCTCGATGTTCGGTACGTCCGCGATCAGGATAGCGTCATAATCGCCGAAGCAGTACCACCCACCGATCATTTTGCCTCCGACGGCCTCAGTCACCTGCCGTCCAACGGATTCAACGCGGTTTTGCGGATTTTTCATTTGCGCTGCCCATGATTCTGCTGTGTAGGCTGCCTGATACATATAGAGCGGCATGTTCGAACTCCCTTAGCAGAGATTATACTGACCTTTCACCGGAAGAAGAGTGCGAGCTTCGCCGTTTTCACGGCACGGGCTAACTTTATTCGCGCGATGACACCGGCGGCGATCTGCATGGTCGTGCCGATTGCCCAACTCAAACATATGATGCCAGCCGCGCGGGCTTCCACGGTTTCACCCAGAACGATACTGGAGATCGACACCACCGCCGCCACCGCGGTGAGGAAAATACCGGCCGCAGTTAGCAGCTCCAACATATCCGCACTGGTGCCCAGCGCGTGCCGTGGCGGCAGGTGCATGTGATCGGGAGGAGCTTGGGGCAGATCTATCCCGAGATAGAAGCCGGCAGCCCCGTAAAGCATCATGGCGAGCACGGCTTCAACCGAACCAACCAGGTCGATGCGGGCGCTTACCTCGGCAACGAACATCCCACAGGCGGCCCCGGTCAAAGCGAGTCCGATCCGTGCGATGACGTGGGCCGACCTGCTGAGGGTCGAGCGGGCATACCATGGGACGCTGCGTTTGATGATCATTTGATACTCGCCTGTTCGTTACGTTTCGCATGCGCAGCAGCCGTCGGCATGTCTCAAGCGTGCCAAACTCAGACAGCCATGCTGCCAGTTCTTCGTTGCGCCCGCTTCAACGGCGACGCAGTCCACTTTCCCTTCGACGCTTCTTTTTCGGCCAACAGAGGCGCACGGCCGTGAAAGATCGAAGTCGAGCCGACCTAAAACCCGAGCAGCGCCAGACCAATCCAACTAATCGCAAAAAGCGATCCAGCCGACGCAGCGACTGTTACAAGGGAGATCGAAGCCTTGATCATCTGAGCGCTCATAGTCGGACGCCGGTTACAAAGAACCGCCAACGCCATTTCGCGGCGGTTAGGTCAGGGACCGGGCATTCTATTTCCGGACGGACGTGCGTCGCGGCGCAGGGCAAAAGGTTCAATTGGTCCAGCTAAAAAGCCAAAGCCGCCAAGTGAACATATTCGCCAGACAACTTTGCCAGGGCAGTCCCCGAGAGGAAATGTCCGGTGAGGCATGGCTAGCAACGCCCGCGCGCCTCTTATATGAACCATCTCACAGACCCCAAAAAAATAAAGAGCGCCCGAAGTCGCTCTCTTTTTGCTCAGATAACACGGTAACCGACCACCAACAGGCGGCTCCGGTTCGTTCCGGGCCGGTCTTTTTGGACTTGGGGCTTATTGCCGCTGTGACCGCTTGCCCCATGCCGTCAGGTCACAAGGTTCGGAAAATTGCGGCCGAAATCCGAAATGAGTCAAAAGCGGAAAAGCTCGGGCTGAGCACAAATGATTCGCTTTACCCTGAAAGCGGACGCGGCTTGCAACATTCCTGAGCCCACGCCCGAAACAGCACCTCGATGCGCGGACCGCCTGCAAAAGCAAACAGCGTTTCAAACGAACAACGTTTTAAACGAAGCTGTTGTTGCAAAACATTCATTGGAGCAAGCAAAGATCGCGGCAGCAATTCTTCGCCAGCCAAACACACCGGAGATCGAGCCATGAACTCCACTGACTTCATCGTCGCGCACCACGATTTTCAGCACTGCAAATTCATCGAGACCACGATTCCCGACGCCACTGAGCTGCCTGACGAGGCGCTGCTGATCAAGGTCGATCGCTTCGCCTTCACCGCCAACAACATCACTTACGCCGTGCTGGGCGACGAACTGAAATACTGGGAGCTGTTTCCGGCGCCGGAAGGTTTTGGCAACATTCCGGTGTGGGGCTTTGGCGAGGTTATCGCCTCGCGCCATCAGGGCATCGCGATCGGCGAGCGGCTGTTCGGCTATTTTCCGATGGCGACGCATCTGGTGATCGAGGCAGCTGATGTGAGCAAGCGCGGCCTGCGCGACGCCGCCGCGCACCGCCGGAACGTCGCCCCGGTCTATAACGCCTATGCGCGCATCGGCGGCGATCCCGCCTTTGCCGGGCGGCAGGGCGACTATCAGGCGCTGCTACGGCCGCTGTTCATGCTGTCGTTCCTGGTCGATGATTACCTTGCCGAGCAAGAATTCTTTGGCGCGCGCTGCGTGATGCTCTCGAGCGCTTCCAGCAAGACGGCGTTCGGGCTGGCGCATCTGCTGCATCGCCGTGCCGGAATCAAGGTGATTGGATTGACCTCGGCGTCGAATACGAATTTCGTCAAATCGCTCGGCTGCTACGATGAAGTGGTCACCTATGATCGCGTGACGTCGCTGCCGACGGATATCCCCGTCGCGTTTGTCGACATGGCCGGCAACAGCGAGTTGCGCGAAAAACTGCACCGGCATTTTGGCGACGGAATAAAATATTCCGGCCGCATCGGGTTGACCCATCGCAGTTCGTCGCCCGATGAGCCGCCATTGCCGGGCGCCAAGCCGACATGGTTCTTTGCGCCCGACCAGATTCGAAAGCGTGCGAAGGAGTGGGGCCCGGGCGGCATCGACAAGCGCTTCAGCGCGGCGTGGTCGGGCTTTGCGCCGATGCTGGATCAATGGCTGACCGTAACCGAAGGTAACGGGCCGGCGGCGGTGCGCGAGGCCTATCTCGACACCCTCAACGGCCGCGTGCCGCCGGATCAGGGAGTTATCCTGTCGCTTTAGCGAATATCCGATATCTCCCCACGCCCTTTCTGCGTCCTTCCGAATGGGTATAGGCTCACGCAACGGAAAAACGCCGCGCATACGGCTGGTGAGAGAGACGCGCCATGCTCGACAAGACCGATGATATCTCGGTAGCCGCCGACAACTGGCTTGCGCAGTTCGAAGACGCCCTCGCCAGGGCGGATCACGGCTTGCTCGAAACGCTGTTTCATTCCGACTCTTATTGGCGCGACGTGCTGGCGCTGAGCTGGAACATCCAGACCCTCAACGGCGCCGAGGCGATCCTGAGCGAGTTGAAAGCCCGCGCGCCGCGTGCCGTTCCGACCGGATTTGCCATCGATCCGGACCGCCGGGCGCCACGCCAGGTGATGCGCGCCGGCACCAACGCGATCGAGGCGATCTTCAAGTTCGAGACATTTGTGGGGCGCGGCAGCGGCATCGTCCGGCTGATCCCGGACGCCGCCGAGGGCGACCGGCTCAAGGCCTGGACGCTGCTGACCGAGCTCGGCGAACTCAAAGGTTTCGAGGAACAGCTCGGCAGGGCTCGCCCGCGCGGCAGCGTCTATTCGCGCGATTTTCGCGGCCCCAACTGGCTCGATCTGCGCAAGGCATCGGCCGAGTACACCGACCGCGATCCCGATGTGCTGGTGGTTGGCGGCGGCCAGGCCGGACTGACGATCGCCGCACGGCTGAAGCAATTGAATGTCGATGCGCTGATCGTGGATCGCGAGAAGCGCATCGGCGACAACTGGCGCAGGCGCTACCACGCGCTGACCTTGCATAATCAAGTCCAGGTCAACCATCTGCCCTACATGCCGTTCCCGCCGAACTGGCCGGTTTATATCCCCAAGGACAAGCTCGCCAACTGGTTCGAAGCCTATGTCGAGAGCATGGAGCTGAACTTCTGGACTGGCACCGGATTCGAGCGCGGTGTCTATGATGACGCCGAAGGCCGCTGGTCGGTGGTGTTGCGCCGGGCCGACGGCACCGAGCGCACGATGCATCCGCGGCATATCGTGATGGCCACCGGCGTCAGCGGCATTCCGAACCGGCCAGAGATTGCCGGCCTGAAAAACTTTACCGGCACCGTGCTGCATTCCAGCCAATATGGGGATGGCGAAGCGTGGAATGGCAAGAAGGCCGTCGTCATCGGCACCGGCAATAGCGGCCACGACATTGCGCAGGATCTGCATTCGAGCGGCGCCCAGGTGACGCTGGTCCAGCGCAGCTCCACCCTGATCACCAACATCGAACCGTCGGCGCAGCTGGCTTACGCGACCTATAACGACGGCACGCTGGAGGATAACGATCTGATCGCAAGCTCGATGCCGCTGACGCTGGCCAGAAAAAGCCACGTCCTGCTGACCGAACAATCGAAGAACCTCGACAAGGAATTGCTGGATGGGCTGGCGCGGGTCGGATTCAAGCTCGATTTCGGCGACGGGGGCACCGGCTGGCAGTTCAAATATCTGACCCGCGGCGGCGGCTATTACTTCAATGTCGGCTGTTCCGATCTGGTGGCCGCCGGCAAGATCGCACTGCGGCAGTTCGCGGATATCGAAACGTTCGCCGCGGGCGGCGCGCGAATGAAGAACGGCGAGACGATCGCGGCCGATCTGATCGTGCTGGCGACCGGCTACAAGCCGCAGGAACATCTAGTCCGCCAATTGTTCGGCGAGGAAGTCACCGCGCGGGTCGGCCCGATCTGGGGTTTCGGCGAGGAGCAGGAACTGCGCAACATGTACACCCGCACCGGCCAGCCCGGCCTGTGGTTCATCGCCGGCAGCCTGGCGCAATGCCGCATCAATTCGAAATATCTGGCCTTGCAGATCAAGGCGATCGAGCAAGGCTTGCTGCCGCGCGACGTCGGTCCTCACCGATCCTCGTGATCCAGGATCTCCCGGACAATGAACGATTCCGCGTGGCCCCAAGCCTTGTCGTTGTCGCCGCGAAAGGTAACGAGACGATTGAAAACAACATTCCGCATTTTGACATCGACAATGTCGAATTTTGCCCATTGCACCAGCGTGCTGAGCTTATGGAAGCTGCTGATCAGCAGATAGCTGGCGCCGGCCGCTTGCGCCTTGTCGAGCAACTGACCGGCTTCGATCTCGCCAACCGAACAGGCGCTCGGCGGACAATCCAACGCGACGTTCCGCACTTTTCCGCTCGCCGCCAAATCGGTGCGCAACGAGGCTTCGAATTCGCGCAGGCGCCGGAAATGATCGGCGCCTTGATCGATGACCTCGCCCGAGGTGTCGATGTACTGGATTTCGGCGACCGCGATGACCGGCGGCTCGCTTTGCGCCAGAACATGCCGGCCTGGACCGCCGCAACAAGCCGCGGCGGCAATCAGAACAAGGCCGAGTGATCGCGGGTTGACCGGCTTTTTCATGGCTACTGCGCGCTTTCCAGCAAGCGGCGCTGGATCAGCCAGCGGGCTCCGCGGCTCCAGGCCGAATTGGCGCCCGCGCGCAGGTCGGTCTGCTCGACGTCGACCAGCGCCCCGGATCGGACGTCGCGAATCTTGTAGGTCACCGCATAGTCCGTGCGGCTGATGCGCGTGACGATACCGATCATTGACTGGTCGGCGTCAAGACCGGCGGCGATCCTGGCCTCGCACCCGTCGCATTCGTGCAATTTGCCGGCTTTCGCCGCTTCTTCCCCGGCCGCGCCGACATCGACCAGTTTATACCGCCCTGATTGCGCGATCAGCCGGCGCGCTTCGTCGGTCGAAAGCCGCAATTGCTCGCGGTCGATGTCATCCGGGGGGATGTAGGCCGCGGCGGCGCTGAAATCTTCCAGTTCAAACGGGAAGACTGCGAGCCGGATCGGGCCCGGCGCGGCGGTTTCCTCCGCCGCAGCGAGCTGGAACCCTGCGGTCATCATGACCGAAGCCAGAATCAGAGGCATGACGCGCATGGATGTCTCCTGGAGAAATCGAACCGCCCGATATCGTCCGATCCGACGGCCAGGCGAAACCGTGATTTTCCCCGAATTGACCGGGTGAAATGCCCGATCTGCACCTACCGCGCTTTCTTCCCGACGAAATTTGCACCTACAATGCAAGGGCGATGGAACAGAGCTTGCCGCAAGCCCTCAATCAACCGGCGCTTCATTTCACGGTGGGGCGCCCACGCGCCATCGATCTGAAGCTGCGTCTGGCGTTACGCGTCGCGGCGCTGGCGGCGGTTTGCTTCCTCGCGGTTGCGGCCTATGCCCTGTTTGACAGCGATCGCGCCGCCCGTGACAAGGGGAACCGCATCGCAGAAATGGTCGCCAAGGACATTTCGCTGCAGCTTTCACAAGCTCAATGGTACTCGCAACCCCCGGAGCGAGCGCCGGATTTGCAACGGATCGCGTCGCCGTTGATGGAGCCGGGTCTCTGCATCGCCTATCAGGACAAGACCGGCGCCTTCCGCCAAGGCATCTGCAGCGGCGCGCTCGCCAGCGAAAATACCGCCCCGGAAAGTTACGCGGCGCTCTATCGCGCGATTTTCCATCCCGGCGAACCGATCACCAAGCCGCTCTTCATCGAGGGCGAGACGCGGGGCGTGGCGGTCGCGACCTTCGACCCCGCCACGCAGATCGGCCGGAGCTGGCGCGAGGCCAGCCGCCTGCTTTCCGTCATGGCTTTCGCGCTGGTGGGGCTTTGCCTGGCGGTGTATGCCGCGCTGGCGCGGGTATTGCGGCCGACGCGAATCATTCGCACCGGACTGACGCAGCTCGCCGCCAATGATCTTTCCGCACGACTGCCCAGTTTCGATCTGGCTGAACTCTCGGCTATTTCCGACGTCTTCAATACGCTGGCCCAGAGGCTGGAGGCGACCCTCGCCGAACGCAACGCGCTGACGCGAAAGCTGATCGCCGTCCAGGACGAGGAGCGGCGCCATCTTGCGCGGGAATTGCACGACGAATTCGGTCAGTCGCTCACCGCTATCGCGGCACAGGCCGCGGCAGCGGCGCATACCGCGGAGCGCGAATATCCGCCGCTGTACGAAGAATGCCGTGGCATCTCGCGCATCACCGCAGGCATGATGGCGACGCTGCGCGGGGCGCTGGTTCGGCTACGCCCACCTGACATCGAGGAACTCGGCCTCACCCAGAGTCTCGACAGCCTCGTTGCAAGCTGGAACGGCATCGAGAAGGGCCATACGCGATTTGATATTACCGTTGCCGGCCGGGTCGACGATTTGCCGCAAAGCGTCTGCGCCAATCTTTATCGTATCGCGCAGGAAGCGATCACTAACGCCGCGAAGCATGCCCATGCGAGCTGCGTGCAACTGCGGATCGAGGCGGGGCCGGCCGACATCGTCTTGAGCGTCGAGGACGACGGCGAAGCAACGGGCAGCAACCCCGTCGTGCCAAGACCCCGCATGGGCCTTCTCGGTATGCAGGAGCGGGTCGCCTCGCTCGGCGGCACGCTGCGTTTCGAGCGGCGAGCCTCGGGCGGTGCCAGGCTCGTCGCGACCATTCCCAATATGGCGGCGGAGCCTTGAGCATGGCCATAGCCAAGTCCCGCGCGCGGGTGATGCTGGTGGACGACCATGCGATCGTGCGCGAAGGCTATCGCTCGCTCTTGCAGAAGCAGGACCATCTTCAAGTCGTCGCCGAGGCGGGCGACGGCGCCGACGCCTATCGCATTTACAAGGAAGCCAAGCCGGATCTCGTCATCATGGACCTATCGATGCCGGGCATTGGCGGAGTGGAGGCGATCCGACGCATCCGGCAATGGGACAGTTCCGCGCGCGTCCTGGTATTCACCATGCACCAGAGCGCGGCCTATGCGATCCAGGCCATCAAGGCGGGCGCACGCGGCTTTGTCACGAAAAGCAGCCCGCCGGATATTTTGCTCCGCGCGATCGGCGATGTCATGGCCGGGCGGATCGCACTCAGCCCCGACATCGACCATGAACTCGCCATCAATCGTCTCGCCGGTGAACCTTCCGCGATCGACACACTCAGCCCGCGGGAATTTGAAATCCTGCGCATGCTGCTGGCCGAAAAATCCGTGGATGACATCGCTGAGACACTGCATATCAGCGTCAAGACCGCCGCCAACACCCGCTATCACATCCGCGCCAAGCTCGGCGTCGCCTCCGACATCGAACTCGTCCGTCTCGCGCTTCGCCAGCAGATCATCGCCGCGGACATCGAAGGCTAACAACAACATCGTGGGAGACAACCACATGCCAACCATCCTCGGCTCCGGCGAGCATCGTTACCGCGTCGTTGAAAACTGGGCGAAGCTGCCGGACGGATGGCATCTCACCGACGTCGCCTCGGTCGCGGTCGACAGCAAGGACCGGATTTACGTTTTCAATCGCGGCGACCACCCGATGGTGGTGCTGGATCGCGACGGCAATTTCCTCCGCAGTTGGGGCGAAGGCCTGTTCAGCCGCGCGCATGGCCTGCACATCGACGCCGACGACAATCTCTATTGCACCGACGACGGCGACCACACGGTGCGCAAATGCACAGGTGACGGCAAGGTGCTGCTGACCATCGGCATCCCGAAACAGCCCGCGCCCTTCATGAGCGGCGAACCGTTCCACCGTTGCACCCACACGGCGCTGTCCCCCAAGGGCGAGATCTATGTGTCGGACGGCTACGGCAATGCCTGCGTCCACAAATACACGCCCGACGGCACACTGATCAAAAGCTGGGGCGAGCCGGGCACCGATCCCGGCCAGTTCAACATCGTCCACAACATCGCCACCGACGCCGACGGTTTTGTCTATGTCGCCGACCGCGAGAACCATCGCGTCCAGGTGTTCGACGGCAATGGCAAATACGAGACGCAGTGGAATAATCTGCACCGGCCCTGCGCATTGCATTGCTGTGGCGGCAAGCATCCGACGTTCATCATCGGCGAGCTCGGCCCTGGCCTCGCGGTCAATCGCAAGGTGCCCAATCTCGGCCCGCGCCTCTCCATCGTCGACGCCAAGGGCAAGCGCATCGCCCGGCTCGGCGGCGAGGATGGTCCGGGTCTCGAGGCCGGCAAATTCCTCGCCCCGCACGGCCTCGCGCTCGACTCGAAAGGCGACATCTATGTCGGCGAGGTCGGCGTCACCGACTGGAAGACCAGCTTTGCCGAGACGCCGATGCCGCCGGAGCTGAAGGTCGCCCGCTGCCTGCAGAAACTGGAAAAAATCTAGCGATGCCGGCGATCAGGCGGCGACCGGCCGGCG
This sequence comes from uncultured Alphaproteobacteria bacterium, assembly GCA_963755895.1. Lineage (GTDB taxonomy): Bacteria > Pseudomonadota > Alphaproteobacteria > Rhizobiales > Xanthobacteraceae > Bradyrhizobium. The sequence goes on along the minus strand of CAVWMD010000004.1, from coordinate 121,295 downwards.
ACCCGCCAGGCGGTCGGCAGCTTGCGGATCATGGGTCGGCAGATATACCACCGGGCCGGATGCCGCGAAGCGCCTGATGGCATCCAGCGTTGCGCCAGCGACGCGCTCATCTTCGCTGACGCCGTCGAGCTTACCCGCGAGCATCAGTTCTTCATTGTAAGAGGTGTCGCCGGCGAGGAAGACACTGCTATCGCCGTCCTGAACCACGACCGAGATATGATCCGCGGTGTGACCGGGCGTTGCCACCGCGATGACATCTCCCTTCTCCGTCAGCCGCCGGCTCGACGCGAACGGACCAAACGGCTCGGTGGCCAGATGCAGCGGCCGCGGATCGAACCAAGACGGCCAACGCTGCGGAAGATAGCCGCGGATGCGGCCGAGTGTTCCGCTGGCCAGTCGCAGCTCGCCGGGCGCGACCAGTATCTCGCTGTTCGGAAAATGCGCCAGGCCGCCGTCATGATCCATATGCAAATGGGTGAGCACGACCCGCTTGACGTCGCGCGCGCCGATGCCGAGCGAACGTAGCTGCGGACCGATCTCCTGTTCGGGCTCGATGCGAAACGCCACCTCCCAGCGCATGTAGGGATGCAGCGATTTGCCGCTTTCCAGCAGATGCGCGCCCTGGCCGGTGTCGACCACCATGACGCCGTCAGCCGTCTCGATCGCCCAGGCGTAGGTCGGCAACCATTCGGTCCAAATAGCATCGGTGAAAATCGCAAGCCGCCGCGACAGCCCGTGGCCGCGGCCCTCGACCTGCGCCGTCTTGATCCGGACTTGTCCAGTTTGAATGGCGTGAACCTTCATGGCCGAGAACTCCGCGCAGCCGGCAACGCGCGCGCGGCAGTGTAGCGCCGCAAATTGGCTGTTCTCATTCCGTCTTGAGGTTGTGCAGGCGGGAGGTCGAATTTCCTGGGCCGCCGCGGCGGCCAGATACAGACTTGCATCGCCTATTGCCTCATACTGTTGAAAAGCTCGAAGATTGCACCTGGAAGCCGGTGGAAGCCAAGCAATGAGCGTCGTTGAGGCGGCAAGAGGTCCTGCCCGCAGCTTTTTTTTGATCGATGTCGGCTGGCAAAATATCATCTTTTCGCTGAAGACGGCGGCCGCCGCCATCCTGGCGCTGGCACTCGCCTACTGGCTTGAACTGAGCGACCCGCAATGGGCGACGTTGACGGTCTATATCCTCGCGCAACCGACGGTCGGCGCCGCGCTGGCGAAAGGAGCATGGCGCGCCGTCGGCACCGTCATCGGCGGGTTGGTCGGGCTGGTGTTGGTCGCGCTGTTTTCCCAGGCGCCCGAATTGCTGGTGGCGGCGACCGCTCTGCTGGTCGGGGCGAGTTTCTATGCCGGCGCCCGGTTAAGTAACTACACCTCCTACGGCGCGCTCCTCGGGGGCTACACGATGTTGCTGGTTGCCTACGAGGGCTCCGCTCACCCCCTTGGCGCCTGGTCGGTCGCGGCCGACCGCACCACCGAGATCCTCATCGGTATTGCCTGCGGCACGCTCGCAAGTGCGACGATCCTGCCGCGCTATGCGGGCGACGTCCTGCGCGAGGCACAGGCCGACACCTTCGCCAACCTCGCACGCTATGTAGCGACAGCCCTGCGCCTGTCTACTCCGGCCGCCGTTTTTGCGCAGCTGCGCCGGCAAATGGTGGCGGAAGTGGTTTCTTTCGACGCGCTGTGCTCCTCCGCGCTGTTCGAGGCGCCGGAACTGCGGACCGACGAACATTATCTCCGTCGCACAGTGCGCGAATTTTTGATCGTGCTCTCCGCGGCGCGCGGCCTGTTCGTCCGTCTCGACGAATTCGGCGATGACGATGCGCGGGAGGTGCGCGACCGATTGCATCCGACGCTGGAAGCTATCGCGACGCGAATCGAGCGCATCGCCGCCGACCCGGCCGCATGGAGCGACACGCACCGCCTGCGCCGCGAGATCCTGGCCGCGCGGGTCATGCTGAGGAGCACGATCACAGAGCTCGAAGGCATGGCCGGAAGGGCGCCGTTCGACGCGCTTGCCGAAGGTCTGTTGATTTTGAGCCGCGTCAGCGACCTGCTTCACGGGCTTGCCATGGTGGTCGTCACCGGGGCGGCAAGCCGTCGCCATCGCAACGTGCCACCGCGAAGCCGCCGCGAGCAACGCCACACCCAACACCGCCAGGACGGCCGGCAGGAGGCATTGCTGGTCGCCGTCCGTGCCGCCCTCGCAATGCTGTTGCTCAGCGGCTTCTGGATGGCGACCGGTTGGAGTAGAGGATTTACGGCTGTCTCGGGCGGAGCCATCATGCTGTTCTTTGGCGTGAATCAGGACAATCCTCAGGCCGGCGGACGCACCTATTTGGTCTGGAGCGGCGTCGGCATGCTGGTCGCTTATGCGATGATCGCCCTCGTGCTCCCTCATTTGCAGGATTTTGCGGGCCTGGCGGTTGTGCTGCTGTTGCTGCTGTTGCCGGCCGGGCTGATGACGGGTACGCCGGCTCGAACCTGGGCGGGCATCGCGCTGGGCGGCTGGACGGTCGCCGAGATCGGATTCGGAAACGTTTTCAAACCGAATGAGCTTGCCTTCGTCAACAACGCTGTAGCGCTTGTTCTCGGCATGATCGGCTGCCTCGCCGTCATCGCCGCGATGCCGGTGACCTCGCACGGAAGGCGATGGCAGAGCTGGCAGCGTGCCATCGGTACAATCGTTCCAGCGGCTGCGCGCGGCGACGTCGCCGCCCGCCGCTGCGCGAACGAGATTGTTGCCATGTTGGCTGCTCTGTTGCCACGCCTCGCCCTCGATCGGCCGCGCGACGAGGGCTTTTTTCGCGGGACGCTCAGTATAGCTTCCACGGCGATCGAACTTGGCCGGCTGAGGGAGCTCAAGGCCGCCCCTGACATGCCGCGGAATACCGCCGGCGCCATCGAGCATTTCCTCGCGCGATTCGCCGACGCGTTGGCGGACCTCGCGGGGAACCACGCCGATCATCGGATCCGTGTCGCTAAAGCGGAGGCGATCGTCACCGAAATGCGCGCCGAGCTTTCCGCGCAGGCGCTTGAGCCCGGCAGGGCCGCCCGTTCCGTGCTGCGCGCCGCCGCCTCACTCCGCTTCATTGCCGACCGCTTCACCATCGACCGCGCATACCTCGAACGCCACTTCGCCGAGAATTGAACATGGACGTACCGAGCCTCGCAGCGTTTCATACCGTGGAGGTCGTCGGCTTCTATCTGCCCCCGCTGATGCTTTGGGCCGGCGGCGCCATTATTCCGTTCGTCATTCTTCGCTGGCTACTCGAACGTTTCGGGCTCTACCGCTTCGTCTGGCATCGCCCGCTGTTCAACCTTGCGGTCTATGTGTTGCTGATGGGCGGTCTGGTATTTTTCGGGAATCTCGCATGGCTGTGATGGCGATATCGCGCGTGTTCGTCACCCTTTTCGCCGTGATCGCGGCGGTGCTCGTCGGTTGGTGGCTGTGGGACTTCTACACGCTGTCTCCCTGGACACGGGATGCGCGCGTACAGGGAAACATCGTCGAGGTTGCCCCGGACGTTTCCGGCCTCATCACGTCGATCAACGTCGTCGATAATCAGAAGGTCGCGAAGGGCGATGTGTTGTTCGTCATCGATCGACAGCGTTTTGCCATCGCCGTTGGGGAGGCGCAGGCGAACGTCGCGCAGAGCCAATCGACGCTGAAGCTTGCCGAGGATAATGCGAATCGCGACGCCCGGGTCATGAGCAGCGATCCGAACGCCATATCGGCGGAGACTGCCGAGACATCGCGCACGAAGGCCAGCGAGGCCGCGGCGGCATTGCAACTGGCCCAGTCCCGGCTCGCCACGGCCCAGCTCAATCTGGAGCGGAGCACCGTGCGTTCGCCGGTGAACGGCTTCATCACCAACCTTACGGCCACGGTCGGCGACTACGCGACCAGGGGGACGGGCGTGCTGGCGCTGGTCGATAATGATTCTTTCTATGTCTACGCTTACTTTATGGAAACGAAGCTTCCCGCCATCAAAATCGGGGGCGAAGCCGAGGTGCGACTGATGGCCGGTGGAACCGTGCTGCGTGGCACCGTGCAGGGACTGAGCCGCGCCATCGCCAACCCGACCGACGTTCGTGGCGGACTGCTCGCCTCGGTCGATCCGAATTTCGAATGGATCCGTCTCGCTCAGCGCATTCCCGTGCGCATTGCCTTGGACAAGGTGCCGGCCGATGTAAATCTCGTGGCCGGGATGTCGGCAACCGTCGTGATCCACCCGCTTGCCGTCGGGCGTTGATTTACGTCTCCACGCGGTCGTCAAAGGCTGCGGGAATCAGATGTCGCCGACCGCCTCGCGCCGCCGTTGTTCGGATGCCTCGGCGTAGCGCTTCATGGCGTAGGCTTCGCTCAAAACGCCGATCGGCCGATGCGCGCCGTCATCCTCGACCACAGCAAGCTGCTCGGCTTCCGCCGCGTCGAACACCGCGATGGCTTCCTGGATATTCATCGGGGGGTGCAGCACCACCTCCCGATAATGCAGAATGTCGATCAGGCCGTTGGGCGCTTCGAGATCTGGCGCGTGCGCCTCGGCCACCAGCGCCAGTCCGACATAACGGCCGTCGGCGTCGACCCCCAGCACGCGGGTCTTGGAGCCCAGTGGAAACTTGCCGCGAAATTCCTCGATCGGCATGCTGGCGCTGACCATGGTGATGTCGGGCCGCATCAGGCGCCGCACCGTGAGATCCCGGATCCAGCCGACATCCGCCGCACTTCGGATGGTTTCGCCGCGCAGATGCAATCGCCAGGTCGCGAACGAATAGCCGAACAATTCGCGGGTGATCTGGGTCGAGATCATCACCGCGACCAGCACCGCGGTGGTGAGCCAGAGATTGCCGGTGGATTCCAGCGCGATGAACGACATGGTCAGCGGCCCGCCGATCACGGACGCCGATAGCGCGCTCATGCCGACGATCGCATAGACGTTCGGATCGAGCTTGAGCGCGGGCCAGACCGCGTCGATGCCGCCGGCGAACAAATGGCCGCCCAGCGCGCCCAGAAACAGCGTGGCAAAGAACAAGCCGCCGCGAAAGCCGCTGCCGAGCGAGATGATGGACGCCAGCACCTTCAGCGCGAACATGCTGGCGATCACCGTCAACGGGATCGAAACGAAGCCGGCGAAATGCAGCGCGCCATGCCCCGACGACATCACTTGCGGCGTCGCCAGCGCGAGCAGGCCGACGGCAAGCCCACCCAGCGCCGGGCGCAACGGCGGCCAGAGCCGCGTCTTCGCCAGCAAGGTTTCGCCGAGCGCGACGCCGCGCATGATGGCGATGCCGACCAGGGCCGCGAGTATCCCGAGCACGACGGCGATGACAAGGTCACGTCCCATGACGTCGCCGACCGGACCGACGCCGATGCCGAGCGACAACGGCGAAAACGCATGGGTGACAAAATAGCCCGCCACCGCCGCGATGCCGACCGGCGTCAGGCTCGCCGGCGTATAGCCTCCGATCACCAGCTCGAAAGCGTAAAACGCGCCGCCGAGCGGTGCCCCGAAGGCGCCGGCAATGGCCGCGGCGGCGCCACAGCCGACCATGAGGCGCTGGTCGGCGCGCCGCAGATGGAAGCCGCGCCCCAGCGAAGCTGCGAGCCCACTGGCAAGCTGGGTGTATCCTGCTTCAAGCCCGACCGAAGCGCCGACGCCGCTCGACCAGATGGTCTGCAACGCCACGATCACACTGCCGCGAAACGACATCAGTCCGCCATGCAGCGCATTGGCCTCGATCGGATCGATTTCGCGCGCCGGCCGCCACCGCAACAACAGCATGAAAGCGACGCCAAGCAACAGGCCACCGAGGCTCGGGACCAGCAAGGCGCGCCACGGCTCGATACGGAACTGGCTGGACAGCCGGTCGCCCCAGTCGAGCTCGAACAGCACGACGTGCATGCCTTCGACCGCCATGCTCATCGCGGCCACCACCAGCCCACCGATGGTTCCAACCAGCGCCGCCAGCACCACCAGGCTGGTTTCATGCGCACGAACAAACGCCCGCAACCGCCGTGGCGCCTCAAAATAACGCGAGCTGGTGGCCATTTTGCCCGATCCGTTGGCGGCCAAAAACAGCCGTCCGCTCCCCGGTTTAGCGGTGTTTGCGCCGATAACGCAATCCGGAGGCCTGTTTGAAGCTTCGCCGGGGCCCGGCGGATAAGGCCTCCAACGCTCTTCACAATCCCGTCACGCTGCCTGTAGTATGTCAACACAAGCTGCTTCGCAGCCAAATCGGGGGCCAGGAGCGTTACTTGAACGCACATGTCTCGCAAGGTGGTTGGCCGGTACTGGTACTGAACGCGGACTTCCGGCCGCTGAGCTATTACCCATTGTCGCTGTGGTCGTGGCAGGACGCGATCAAGGCGGTGTTCCTTGACCGCGTCAATATCGTCGAACATTACGACCGCGCGGTGCGCAGCCCGACGTTCGAAATTCAGCTGCCGAGCGTGGTGTCGCTGAAATCCTTCGTCAAGCCGACCACGCATCCCGCCTTCACCCGGTTCAACGTGTTCCTGCGCGACCGCTTCGTCTGCCAATACTGCTCGGCGGCCGACGATCTCACCTTCGATCACATCATCCCGCGCAGCAAAGGCGGCCAGACCACCTGGGAAAACGTGGTCGCAGCATGTTCGCCATGCAATCTGCGCAAGGGCAACCTGACGCCGCAGCAGGCCCGGATGTTTCCGAAGCAACACCCGTTCGCGCCGACGGTGCATCAGTTGCATCGCAACGGCCGGCTGTTCCCGCCGAACTATCTGCACGATAGCTGGCTCGATTATTTGTATTGGGACACCGAACTCGATCCGTAGTGCGGGGTTGCGGGCTGTTGTGCAAGCCGCCGCCCGCGAGTTAGCTCGGCCCAATCCATGGCGGTCATCCGCGTTTGTTGCGGGGTCAACACCCCGTCAAGCCGTTGAAATCCCGATTGCGAATGCCAAAATAGGACGGGCGCCGGCGGCTGATCGTGGCCGGTGCTGGGGATGCGCGCGCGGATCGGGGACGTGCGTAGACCGATATTGGTGATATATTCCCGGCCACGCTTGCGCTGAAGCAACAGGAGCGCCCCAATGCCCTCTTTGACGGAATGGAAAGTGCCTCCGGCGAATCAGCCTCGCGCCAGCGACTATGCTTTCGACCTCGATCGGGCGTTGGCGTCGGTGATCGGCCTGCATTCGATCATTCCGAACGACGCCTTCAGCGCCGACAATCTGGGCACCGAACGCGCCGGCAATGGCGTCCTGATCGACCACGGGCTGGTGTTGACCATCGGCTATCTGATCACCGAGGCCGAAGCCGTCTGGCTGCATCTTGGCGACGGCCGCGTGGTGCAGGGGCATGCGCTCGGCGTCGATCCCGAAAGCGGCTTTGGCCTAGTGCAGGCGCTCGGCCACATCGATCTCGATCCGGTGCCGCTGGGCTCTTCGGCATCCGCCGAAATCGGCGACCGCGTGGTGCTGGGCGGCGCCGGCGGCCGTACCCGATCGGTCGCGAGCCACATCGCCGCCAAGCAGGAGTTTGCCGGCTATTGGGAATATTTGCTGGACGAGGCGATGTTCACCCATCCCGCGCATCCCAATTGGGGCGGCGCCGGACTGATCTCGAGCCGTGGCGAATTAATCGGCATCGGCTCGCTGCAACTCGAACGTGAGCGCGAGGGCAAGAGCGAACATGTCAACATGGTGGTGCCGATCGATCTGCTCAAGCCGGTGCTCGACGATCTGCGAAAATTCGGCCGCGTCAACCGGCCGGCGCGTCCGTGGCTCGGAATGTACTCGGCCGAGATCGAGAACAAGATCGTCGTGGTCGGGATCTCCGCGAAAGGTCCGGCAGCGCGCGCCGAACTGAAGGCCGGCGACGTCATTCTGGCCGTGAACGGCGAGAAGGTCTCCAGTCAAACGCAATTTTACCGCAAGCTCTGGTCGCTCGGACCCGCCGGCGTCGACGTGCCGCTGACCGTCTACCACGAAGGCGTCACCTTCAACGTGGTGCTGGCCTCGACCGATCGCGCGAAAATGCTCAAGGCTCCAAGGCTGCACTGAAGAGACGGCAAGGAAGCGCGCGATGAGCGAGGCCGTGGTGGACGACATCGTGGCCGTGCTTCCGCCCTTGCTGCAATCACTCGAAGCGCTGGGCTTCGTCGCCCGCCATCTCAATCCGCCGGATTTCGCCCGCGTCATGCAGGCCGTCGGTACACCCGACGAATCCTTGCAAGCCGTGCAGGCGCGGCTGGCCGATTGGCCGGAAGAATTCGCCGACGTGCAGACCGCGCTGCAAGCGGCAAGCGACGCCGCGCTCAAGGCGTTCGAAGGCTTGCGCGCGGTGCAAAACGGCAACGGCGATCTGGTCGCGGTGTTTCGCGCGCTGCGTTACGCGCCGCGCGCGCAGGAAGCCTTGTATCCGCTGGCCGAACAATTTCCGCCGGTGAGCAGCTTCTTTGTCGATCCCGCCCGGCGCGACGATGCCGATCTGTTGGCGCGGCTCGCGGCACAAGCGGGCCAGGATACCGGCATCATGCACGATCACAACGAGGCCGGCAGCCGTGGCGGCTTTTCGCTCTATGTGCCGGAATATTATACGGCCGATCGCGCCTGGCCGCTGGTGATGGCGCTACATGGCGGCAGCGGCAATGGCCGCGGCTTCCTGTGGAGTTGGCTGCGCGACGCCCGCAGTTTTGGCGCCATCTTGGTCGCCCCGACCGCGATCGGAAGTACCTGGGCGCTGATGGGCGAGGACGTCGACACGCCTAATCTCGCCCGCATCCTCAACATCGCGCGCGCACGCTGGAATATCGATCCGAAACGGCTGCTGCTGACCGGTATGAGCGACGGCGGGACGTTCAGTTACGTCACCGGGCTTGAGGGCAGCTCGCCCTTTACCCATCTCGCGCCGGTTTCGGCGACCTTCCATCCCCTGATGGCGGAAATGGCGGACGCCGAACGGCTGCGTGGATTGCCCGTTCACATCGTGCATGGCGGGCTCGACTGGATGTTTCCGGTACAGGTGGCGCGGCAGACCCAAGAATTGCTGGCCGCGGCCGGCGCCAATGTCACCTATCGCGAAATCGAGGATCTCAGCCATTGTTACCCGCGCGAGATCAACCCGGCGATCCTGAGGTGGCTCAACGGCACATAAAGCCGGCGGCACGCGATGCACCGCCGGCTTTCGCTATATTCCCGGCTTCAGCCATGCACGGTCGGGTGAAGCAGCTCGGAAAGCCCGACCCGGTGCAGCATCTCGTCGCGAACGCGATCGATGACGCCAAACGCGACTTCCGCGCCATCATGCGTTGGATCGACATGAACGCGGAACGGACGCTTGCCGAACGGCGTATCGACGACTTTGACGATCGCATCGGCCACGGAGGCCGCGTCGGCTTCCGGCGGTACGATGGCCGCGAACGCCTTCTGGATCTGCTCGCCAAACCCGGCATAGGGACCCGCTTCATATTCCGCGACGCGCGCCAGATCGGCCGGCGAACCCGCATGCGCGAAATGATTGGTCCCCCCGGTGAAGGCACCGGGCACGATGATCGAGGTTTCGATGCCCCAGCGGACGAGTTCGCGGGTGTACACCACGGCCAGCGCGTCCATGCCGGCCTTCGCGGCGAAATACGGCGAGAGATACGGAGGCGTGCCGCCCGCCACGCTGCTTGAGGATACCCAGACCAATAGTCCCCTGCGCTGCTTGCGCAGTTGCGGCAGCGCCGCACGATTGACGCGCTGGGTCGAGAGCACGTTGACGTCGTAGAGCTCGGCGAGTTGCTCCGGCGTGAACGCCTCCGCCGGGCCGAACGACATGTGGCCGGCGTTATGCATCACCACATCGAGACGTCGCTGCTCGGCCACGATCTGCGCGATCGCGGCGTCGGCGGAAACTTGCGAACCGACGTCGAGTTCGATGGCATGCAGGTCGACCTGGTTGTCGCGTGCGAATTTCTCGACGTCCGCGACCTGGACCGCGTTGCGCCCCCTGGTGTCGCGCATCGAGGCGTAGACCGTGTGACCTGCTCTGGCGAGCGCGTTGGCGGACAACCGGCCAAAGCCGCTGGAAGTACCGGTGATGACGATAACCTGTTTCATGACGCGTATCCTTTTGCGATGGATCAAATGGAGGTTGTTGATGAGGGATTTCCGTTCAGACCATGCCGCCATTGGCGCGCAGCACCTGGCCGTTGATCCATCCGCCGTCCGGGCCGGCCAGGAAGGACACCGTCGCGGCGATGTCCTGCGGCGTGCCGAGCCGTTGCAGCGGATTCATCTTCGCCATGTGGTCGATCAATTCCTGCGATTTTCCGTTGAGGAACAGCTCCGTCCCCACCGGACCCGGCGCCACCGCATTGACCGTGATGCTACGGCCGCGCATTTCCTTCGACAGGATCGCCGTCATGGTTTCGATCGCGGCCTTGGTCGCGGCATAGACGCCGTACGTCTCCAGCTTGACGCCGACCACGCTGGTCGAGAAATTGACGATGCGGCCGCCATCGCGCAAACGTTTCGCGGCTTCGCGCATCGCGTTGAAGCTGCCCTTCAGATTGATCGCGATCTGCTGGTCGAACAGCGCATCGTCGCTGTCGGCGATGCTGGCGAGTTTCATGATGCCGGCATTGTTGACCAGCACATCGACCCCGCCGAATGCCGCTTCCGCCGCGTCGAACATGCCGCGCACCGCGCCGGGGTCGCTGACATCGGCCCTCGCCGTCAGGGCGCGACCACCTCTGGCTTCGATTTTCTTCGCCAGCGCTTCGGCGGATTTGACGTCGCCGGAGTAGTTGATGACGACGGTAAAGCCGTCGGCGGCCAGGCGCTCGGCAACCGCGGCACCGATTCCCCGCGAAGCGCCCGTAACGATTGCTACTCTATTGAATTCGTTCGTCATTTTAAGTCTCCCGTGGTTTCCGCGGGGTGCCCGCGTCCGATGAGGAGAACCTAAATGCTTCCGATCGCCGGATAATTATGCGATATCTGGCAATACAATCCGGAAACGGCGAACAATCCGATGGACCGATTCGAGGCGATGCGGGTGTTCACCCGGGTGGTGGAGCGGCGCAGCTTTACGATCGCGGCCAACGATCTGGGCGTGCCGCGGTCGACGGTCACGGACGCGGTGAAGACCCTGGAGGCGCGGCTCGGCGTGCGGCTTCTGGAGCGCACCACGCGAACCGTCCGCCCGACCCTCGACGGCGAGGCGCATTACCGGCGTTGTGTCGCGTTGATCGACGACCTCGAAGATGCGGAAGGCGCCTTCGGCGGCGCCAAGCCGAAAGGATTGTTGCGGCTCGAGGTGCAGGGCACGCTGGCGCGTCACTTCGTGGTGCCGCGGCTGCCGGACTTCTTCGCTGAATATCCGGATATCGAAATCAGCATGAGCGAAACCGAGCGATGGGTCGACCTTATCCGCGAAGGCGTCGATGTCGTCTTGCGCTTCGGCCAGATCCCCGACAGCGACATGATCGCGCGCGAAGTCGTGGTGCTGCGGCGCTTGACCTGCGCGGCGCCGAATTATTTCGAGCGCCATGGCACACCCGTCACACCCGACGCGCTCGACGGCCACCGCATGATCGGACTGCGTTCGCTGACCACGGGAAGGGTGCGCCCGATGGAGTTCATGGTCGGCGACGGGGTGCAGGAAATCATGTTGCCGACCACGATATCGGTGACCGGAACGGAAAGTTTTCTCGCCACCGCGCTGCTGGGGTTGGGCCTGGTCCAGATACCGCATTTCCACGCCGAGCAAGCCCTCGGGCAGGGAACGCTGGTGCAGGTGCTGTCGGCGTGGCCGCCGCGTCCGGTACCGGTGTCGCTGCTCTATCCGCGCAACCGTCAATTATCGCCGCGGGTTCGGGTTTTCCTCGATTGGGCGATGCGGCTGTTCGGCCGCGGCTAGAGCCTTTTCCGTTCCGATGGAATCGGAACGGGGCTCTAGCCTTTTGTTTTGACGCGTTTTCTTCACGCGAACCGGCATCCACTTCGCTCGAAAACGCTATGGGGAACCTGCCTTGCTTGAGCGCGTTGTCTGCCGTCACTGGAGGATTGGTCATGCGGACGTTTCTGGGAATGATTTTGGGCGCGTTGCTGCTGGTCGCGGGCGTGTATATCCACGATTCGATGGCGACTTCGACCGTTGCCAACGGTGAGGTGGCACAGTCCAGCCGCACCCTCGTCAACTGGGATGTTGCATCGAGCGATTGGGCCATCGTGAAGACCCGGGCCCATGAGGATTGGGTCAGGCTGTCGGCGAAATAATCGTCCGAAATCCGATTCAGATCTGATATCGACGCCCTCGCCGCCGGCGGGGGCGTTGATTTTTTGTGCGTATCATTTCTTGCAGAATTACTTCTTCCAAATTTACTTCTTCTGCGCGGCGGCCTTGCGCGCATCGGCGATCACTTGACCGAATTCTTCCATGGTCAAAATGCCGGGCACGCGAAACTTGCCGACGATAAAGGACGGCGTGCCGTCGAAGCCGAACGCCTCGGCTTGCGCTTTGTTGCGCTTGATGACGGCATCGATCGCCTTGGCGTTGCTGGCAAGGTCGCTGGTGAGCCGGTCCATATCGACGCCGGCGCCTGACAGCAATTCCTTGATCCGCGGCTCGGTCAATTTCGAGCTGACGCCCATCATGGCCTCGTGAGCCCCAACGAATTTATCCTGATATCTGCTGGCGAGCGCCATCCGCGTCGCGACCACGGAAGTCGGCCCCAGGATCGGCCAGTCCTTCCAGATCAGGCGGACCTTGCCATCGTCGTGCACCACCTGCCGCAGTTCGGGCTCGAGCTTGCGGCAATACGGACAATTATAGTCGAACCATTCGACGATGGTGACGTCGCCGTTGGGATTGCCGACCACCGGAATATCCGGATCGTGCAACACCTGCGCTTCCGTCAGCGCCTCTTCCGGATCGCCGTCCGCCCACGCCGGTCGCGACACGAGCCCAAGCGCTGCCGAACCCGTGCCGAGGAGCGCCAGCGCTTCGCGGCGGGATCTTGCCGGATACCGCCGGGCCGCGTCGATCGGGTTGGACATTTTCGAAGTCTCCGGCAAGCCCAAAGCGGGCAAGCTATCTACGTTCAAGATAGGGATAAGTTACGCACCAGCATATAGATCGCCACCGCGATAATAACGCCCGCGAACACGATATTGAGCGCGCCGCGCCGCGTCGCCAGATGCCGCGCCGAGCGGGTACCGATCAAGCCGCCGACGATGCCGCCGACGATGAACAACCCCGCCAGCTGCCATGAGACCAGGCCGGACCAGGCGTAGCTCGCCGCGGTGGTGAGGCCGAACGCGGTGACCGCGACCAGCGACGAGGAGACCGCATTCATGATCGCCATGCCGGTCGCGAGCATCAGCGCCGGGACGATCAGGAAGCCGCCGCCGATGCCGAAAAAACCCGACATCGTCCCGGTCGCCAGCCCGAGGCCGACGATCGCGGGCATGTTGGCCCAACTGATTCGAACATCCGGCAGGCCGGTCTTCGACCGCGACTTCAGCATCAGCGCGGCGATCACCAGCATCACCAGCGCGAACAGCGCCAGCAGCCGCTGGCCGTCGACCATCTTGCCGAAGATCGACCCGATGAAGGCGCCGATGATCCCCGCTGCCGCGAACGGCAGCGCGCAGGACCAGCGTACGGTGCCGCCGCGGGCGTGATTCGACAGATTGAAGGCGGCGTTGGCGGCGACCGCGATCGCGCTGGTGCCGATCGCCAGATGGGCATCGGTGACGCCGACCACATAGACCATCAGCGGCACCGCCAGGATCGATCCGCCGCCGCCGACCAGGCCGAGCGAAAAGCCGACCAGCGATCCCGACACCAGTCCCAGCACAGCCTGCGTTACGGAAATGATCACGCCGGAAGTCTCGTCCAGAGCCTTTTCCGTTCCGATGGAATCGGAACGGGGCTCTAGTTTTCTGTTTTGACGCGTTTTCTTCACGCGAACCGGTGCCCACTTCACTCGAAAACGCTTTGGACCGACGCGATTCCGCGCGATCAGCAAAAAATGGTAACACGGGCATAACAACGATGTTACGCCCGTGTCAAAATGCGCCTTACGCGCCCTTCAGCTTCTTGTTGCATTCGCTGTAATAGCCGCCGCCCTTCATGATCCACTTCAGGCCGCCATTGCCGCCATTGGCCTTGTTGGCGTGGTACTGATCGACACAGGTGTGCATGCGGGCCTTGCCGGCGGACTCCTGAGCGTATTTCGGATCCACCGCATTCGGGAACACCGCGTTGCCCACCGCCTCCGGCGCGGCCGGGGCAGCTGCTGTCGGCTTCGGCGCGGGAGCGGGAGCGGGAGCGGGCTTGGCCGCAGCGGCCGGCGGCGGGGCGGCAGGCGCCGCGGCGGGCGTTGCGGTGGCGTCGGCACCGCATTCGGCCTTGCGGAAATCGTTCCACTTCTGGCCGTTGAGGGTGCCCGCGGTCTTGGCTTCCTTATATTTTGCACTGCATTCCGACATCGACAGCGCGTTGGCGGGCGATACCGCCGCGAACGCGACAAAACCCGCCATCGCAACGGCACACGCTAGGAATTTTGCTTGAACGGTCATCCTTGGTCTCCTTGGGTCAGAAGCATTGAGGTCAGAAAACATTTTGGGGGGAGGAAGCATCCCGGATCAGGAAGCATCCAGGTCAGGAAGTATTAGGACTCATAACGCATTGGGCACACGACAATCTGAAGATCCCTATCCTAACCTAGCGACGGCGCACAACAAAGCCGGCGTCGATCGCGGGCAACTAAAATATCGGCTTACGGAAATTCCGCGCCGTGGCCGCCCGTTCATCCGCGGTTCAGCATCGCGAGCCGACCTTGCGCGCATCTTCAACCTGAGGTACTTGCCATGATGACCCTGTCCTCCCGCGTCGCCGCGACCGCCATTGCCTCCCTGTTCCTGATGGGCTCCGCGTTCGCGCAGACGACCCCCGCGGCCGCTCCCGCCGCGAAAACGCCCAAGGTTCACACCGCGGCTTCGCTGGAATGCTCCAAGGAAGCCGACGCCAAGGGACTGCACGGCAAGGAACGCAAGAAATTCCGTTCCGAATGCAAGAAGAACGCCGCCAGCGGCGCCCCGGCTGCTGCCCCAGCCGCGACCAAGTGATCCTCGTCCAACCCTGGCTTTTGCGGGGTTAGAGACAAGACAAGCTCGCTCCGGGAGACGAGCCAAGCTCGCTCCGAAGCGACCAGTCCCACCAAATACTTTCCCTCTCCCGCGACCCCGGGAGAGGGCCAAGGAAGACCTGCATTGCTGCAGTCGCGTTGGCGCAATTGTGCAGGGCACCGGGATTTGACATAAAACGGCGTGAGCCGAATCCCCGCATCGATGGCATTCGCCATTCCGACCCGCACCAAGACCCTGAACGCCCTTGAAACGCTGGCAATCGCCGCCGCCGGTGGTGGATTGTTCTTGTGGGCCCAATTGCCGGGCGGGCTGATCACCGGCGCCATGATCGCGGTGGGCATCGCGGCGATCGCCGGGCGGCCGTTGACGGTGCCGCCGGTCGTGACCCAGTCGATGCTGGTGCTGCTCGGAATTTCGCTGGGTTCGCTGGTCTCGCGGCAGCTCTTGCAGCATGTCAGCGCCTATCCTCTGACCATCGCCCTGCTGGCGCTGGCGACGTTCTGCTCGACCTTCGGCAGCAGCGTGTATCTGCAACGTGTCCATGGCTGGGACCGGACCTCGGCATTCCTGGCGGGAAGTCCGGGCGCCCTTTCGCAGATTATCATTCTTGCGGCGGAGAGGGGCGCCGACGTGCCCGCGATCGCCGTGGTGCAGACGGTGCGGGTGATCATCCTGACCGCGGCGCTGCCGTTGCTGCTGACATTGACCGGCCTTGCCCCGGCATCGGCGCCGACCGTGCTGTTTTCCACCGCCTCGCCGCTCGAGCTCGCCGAGCTGATCGCAGCCTCGGTCGCGGTCTCGCTGCTGCTGCGCCAAATCAAATTCCCGGCGAGCTGGATGTTCGGCGCGATGATCGGATCGAGCCTGCTGCATGGCGCGGGAGTAGTCGAGGGCGGCCTGCCGCCATGGGCGCGCGGCATCGCGCTGGTCGGCATCGGTGCGGTGATCGGGGCGCGGTTCGCGCGGATGCGGATCAAGACCCTGCTCGGCCACCTCAATGCGTCGCTCGGATCGTTCGCGATTGCGATCGCGATTTCCGGAATTTTCGTCGCCTTCATTGCGCTGACCACCCACGTCCATTTCGCCGACATCGTCGTCGCCTTCGCGCCCGGCGCGATGGACGCCATGCTGGCGCTGGCGCTGACCCTGCATATCGACCCGATCTTCGTCGGCGCCCATCATCTGTCGCGCTTCGTGTTCGTCACCATCTCGACCCCGGGCATCGTCCATCTGTTCGGACGCCCGCAGGACGATGTCGATGATTAGGCGGGCACTCCCTATCGTCGTCACTGCGAACGCAGGGACCCATCACCCCTGGCGTTGGTGTTAGTACAGAAGGCGTCTGCTTCATTGCTAAAACGACAGGACACGGCGTATGGGTCCCGGCGCAAGGCCGGGACGACGTAGATCGGTGATCGCGATTCAAGTTTCAAAATGCCGCGATACACCTTCGCCTTCTCGCGACACACTGCGCCCGAGTTTTGCAAATTCGTTCGCCCTCAAAAGAAAGAGGGCGCAGCGCGGCCCTCAAAAGAGGGCGCGGGGAAGACCGGGTGCGCGCTGCACCCGCGGTCTCATGTGCAAAGGCAAACAAAAGAACGCACATGAGCATACAGGTTCAGCGGAAACACTCCGGCCTTCCCTGCGCAATGGTTTTACAGCTTATTCCGTGCTCTCCCCGGTGAGACCATAGCTTGCTTGTCACCGTTGCCCCTCAGAAGCGTGAGCTTCTTAGGAACTTGACACCTGCCATCGGGGCGTCAGGACCACACGACTTCGCCGTACGCGAGTGCTTGCGATCGTCGTTCGCAAACTCCGCGTCCATCGCATCCCACCGCGCGTTTCGTGACGTGCGCAACGCCCCTCTTGCCGGGCGGGACGCACGCAATACGCAACTGATTTGGGTCAAAAACAGAGCGGAATATTTTTCGCGAAGGGGCTGGACAGGATTCGGCGCGCGAAGGTGATTTGCCCGTCGGGCAAAAATCAGCACAGCCGCATCAGTGCCGCCAGTACCCGCGACGTTCCCAGTCCTATGCCGTCTTTATAAATCACCGCTCGAATCACGCTCGCATTCCTATCCCCCGATGCGCATTTTCATCGGCGTCGGGGGCCATGAAACACTAAGGAAAACGAGCCATGACGAAGACGATTACTTTGGCCGCATCGATGATGGTGCTGGTTGCGATCTCGGGACAGGCATCGGCGGGTACCGCCACGGCGGATGCGTGGCATCGCGCCCATGCATCGAACCCGACGGCGATGCGCGCGTACGATGCGGTGCCGGCGACGGCGCAGCCCGATGCGCACCGCTATCACGGCGGACCGAAAGTCAACGATTGAGGTCGATCGACAATGAACTCGCGCGCAAGCGCGCGAGTTCATGTCATTTTTTGACCAGACCGCGGATTCCCCACGCGCCGATCGCGGCCATCAACAGCGAGATCAGCACGTTGTAGCCGGCCAGCGACAGGCCGAGAAAAGTCCACTGGATTTCGTCGCAGCGCACGACCTTGACCGTGTCGAGGCGCTCCAGGAGGCCACCGGCGCTGCCGAGATTGCCGATCGGACCGGTGCAGTCGGTCGGCCCCTGCCAGAACTTCCATTCGACGCCGGCATGATAGGTGCCGAGCACCGCGTTGCCGAGCGCGGCCAGCGTCAGCAGCGCGAGCCCCGCCAGCACGACGCCGCGCGGCGCCTCCCTGGCCGCGGCCAGCGCCACCAGCGCGCCGAGCGGGACCGCCAGATAATAGGCGTAGCGCTGCTCGAGGCAGAGCGGACAGGGCACGAGGCCCAGCACCAACTGAAAGAACCAGGCGCCCGCCAGGGTCGCCGCCGCGATCGCGGTGACGGCCAGCGCCGGCATCAGCGCGGGGTTGCCGTCCCTGGAGGTATGCGATGGATGGGCAATGGCGTCCGATGTCACATGGGCCTCCAGGGAAGTTCAAAGGCTTTTAGATTACCAAGGTTTTCAAACTAAGGCTTTCAAACTAACGCTTTCAGATTTTCGAGGCTTCCATGCCTCCTATCCCGCGTATCCGGCGCTGTCGAGGCAGCCCGCGATCACACTGGAGTGTTTTGGACCGGCAAAAGCCCGCGGCAACGACCGGGGCGCCGGGCGCCGGTCGCACTCCGGGGTGTCCTCGGGATGCCCCTGGGCGAAAAGGCAGGGAAAGCAACCCGATAGGCTTTGGATTAGCAGGCTTGGGTTGACCCACCGGGCGCGGCCGCTATATTCCCGCCCGCTTCGCGACCTCGGGCCTGCCCGACCTTGCGGATGCCCCTGTGGCGGAATTGGTAGACGCGCTCGACTCAAAATCGAGTTCCGCAAGGAGTGCTGGTTCGATTCCGGCCAGGGGCACCATTCAGCACTCATCTGCAAACCATTCTCGTCGACGCTGCTCGCTCAAGCACATTCTTGCCGTTTTTGACCGATCTCATGGGTATCGATCTCGGCCGTGTCGATGAGATATCGCTGATATGCTTTCCAGACTGGAATTGATCCCGCGAAAAACACAACCGTCCGTCGGTCGTGTCATCGTCGTGCTATTGCGCAAAACTCGGTAAATTTCGGAAAGCCTTTCCCGCGATAGCGACGCTACCAGTGTGGGTGGTTTCCGCGTCCCACGGCATCAGAAGCGTGTTTTGACAAGGAACTTGCCCAGATAGCCGAACGGAGAAGCATAGTGCCAGAGCCGCGCCAACCCGCGCGTTCCGCGTTTGGATCGCTGGTGATAATCTTCGCCGTCATCGCCGGCAGCGCCGCTGTCTTCGCTTACACAGCTGGGTGGTTCTCGCCCCGACGCCTCACGCCCGAAAAGATGCTGGAGGCGCTAGCACCACCCACCGGCGCGGCGCCTGGCCATCGCCGCAACCATGCCAAGGGCATCTGCTTTACGGGCGTGTTCGAATCAAACGGGAACGGATCGGCGCTCTCGCAGGCGCAGGTTTTCGTCCGCGGCCAATATCCGGCGCTCGGGCGCTTCAATCTCGGCACCCCTAATCCAGACGCGCCGGATTCGACGGTCAGGGTGAGGGGCATGGGACTGCAGATATCGACCCCCGACGGGCAGGCGTGGCGTGCCGCCATGATCAATGCACCGGTCTTTCCAGCGTCGACCCCACAGGCGTTTCACGAACTGCTGCTCGCCGCGGGGAGCAAGGATCCGAAGGCGATGGAGGCATATGCCGGCGCGCATCCGGAGATCGCGGCGTTCGGCGCATGGCAAAAGAGCGCTCCCTGGACGGGGAGCTATGCGGAAGACCGATTCAACAGCCTCAACGCGTTCATCTTCGTCGACAATTCCGGCGCCGAGCACGCCGTGCGATGGTCGCTGCTGCCTGCGGCGCAAGTTGTCCCGATATCGTCAGATGATCTCGCCAAACGCGGCCCCGACTTCCTTGAGCAGGAGATCGTCGATCGGGTCCGCCGCGGGCCGTTGCATTGGACCATGGTGGTCACCGTCGCCAATCCGGGCGATCCCACCGCGGATCCGACCAAGGCCTGGCCGGACGACCGTCGTACCGTCGAGGCAGGCACGCTCACCGTCCAGCAGATCGAAGCCGAGGCGGATGGCCCGTGCCGCGATATCAACTTCGATCCGACCGTCCTGCCGGCCGGCATACGGATATCGGACGACCCGTTTCCGGCCGCACGATCGTCCGTCTATGCCAAGTCGTATGACCTTCGGACCGCGGAGAGCGAGGACTATCCCCGAACGGCAGAGAGCACCAAGCCATGACCGGCATCGGCCAACGCTTCACCCCGCTCCAGCGCCTGCTGCACTGGCTGATGGCTTTCTGCATCTTGGCAATGCTTTTCATCGGCGTTGGCATGGTGTCCACCGTTACGCCGAAGTACCTGCCGCTGGTGTCGATTCACAAGTCGCTCGGCATCGCTATTCTGGTGCTCGCACTGATCCGTCTGGCGGTGCGGTTGCGCTACGGCGCGCCGTTGCTGCCGGCTGACCTGCCCGAGCCGATGCGGCTCGCGGCGCACCTGTCGCATTACGCTCTATATATCCTCATGATCGGCATGCCGCTGCTTGGCTGGTCGATGCTGTCGGCCGCCGCCTATCCGGTCGTATTGTATGGGGGCGTGCGCCTTCCGCCGATCCTGCCGCAGAGCGACAGCCTGCATACGCTGCTCTGGAACGCGCATTTTTACTTGGCTTTCCTCTTCTTTGCCCTGATCCTGATGCATCTCGCCGCGGCGCTGTTCCATGCCCTGGTCCGACGAGACGGCGTATTCGAGGCTATGGCGCCAGTATCGCGTCGTGACGAACTCACCCCCGCCGAGTGACCAGTTGTTCAATCCCCCGGCAAATTGGTAGCGCTTCAAGCCGACGGGCAATCAGTCTTTGCCGCTGGTCACGCCTCGCCATACGTCCGACATGCGCGGCGTTTCATACGTTTCACGCTTTAACTGTTCCAGCAATATCGAGATTTGATTGATCGCCGGCATGTGCTCGCGAACTCGCGTTTTTGGAATGGCTTCAATCATCTTCCTGAAGGCATGGGAAGTGTAGATCAATTCGGCTTTCGTCATTTGAAACGACCTTTCACGTTCAAAGAAAGCTGTCCAAGTGTCCAATCTAGTCGGGCGGAAAAAACAGCAAGTGCCGGTAGACCGGCTTCGAAAACGAAACCGCCAGGCGGAGTATAATCGCCTGACGGCATCGCCACGGTGGACCCGAACGGGCTGAAATGTTCGGTGGCAAGAGGCTATACGATTGATAAGGCGCTACAACTTAACTCGCTCGTTAAGCTGAATGTCCGCGCTTCAGGTTAATTCCGGAACCGTGCCACCTCGCTGAGAGGTGAGGCCTGTTTTTTCAACTAAACGTGTAACATGCCGACCGGATGCCGATTGAGATTCAACACAATCTTGAGGCATGACAAGCAACAGGCCAGCAAGGCTCAGGCAGCGTAATTCAATGTCAGCATCGATCATCCGGCCGATCGCTGCCCGTCATCGGCAGCTATTTCAGGTCCACGGCATCAGGGCCTTGCGGCTGTTTGCGACCGTTGTTCTGTCGTTTGGCGCCTCCGGTCTGGCCGCGGCGCAAACCCCGCCCCAGCCGTCACTGGAAAAGAACAGTTTTTATCTGTCGTCCGCCGGTTTTCATGCCCAGTTTGCCAACGATCCGGCTGGGCAAAAAGCGCTGCGTGCGCTGCCGGCGCACCAGTTCGTGGAAAAAGGGGTCGGCGAGGACTTACGTTATTTTTATGCCGAACCACAGCATTGCGTCTGTATCTTTGTCGGCACCCAGCAAGCCTATGACAATTACCGCGAGATCCTCCGCCAGCCGCTGAAGCCGGCCGACAATATGTCGCCTGATTACAAGACCCAGGCCGGCGTGCTGTTGAGCGGCCAGCCGCTGCGGCAAAGCACGCGCGGCGATCCCACCACGCTGTCAGACTATCTCAGCACCCTCAGCCCGCATTATTGATCCCCGATCTCCGGCCGCGCTATTCCACCAGGCTCAGCTTGGAGATGTCGGCGACGAGGCTGCCGGCCTCGCTGGCCACGACCGCGTCGGTGTAACGCATGCCGAACCTGATCTGCCGCGGCGCGAACCCGTGTACGTCGTGAACCTGGGCGCCGATTGCCGCGTCGCGGGCCTCGATAATCAGAAAGACGCGCGCCTGCCGCGCCTCCAGTTCCTCTGGCCCCAGCCCATATAGCGGGCTCGTCGCGTCGATGACGTGCATCAGGGTCCAGGTCAGCGGAAAGATCGGCAGGTCCTCACGCACCAGGTCCAGGTCGTACACGCGCCTGTAGAATTGGCCCTCCTGGTTGGTCTCCTCCACCATGACTGTCAGGCTGGCCGAGGCGTGGGTCAGCATGGTGAATCGGCCGTTGGCAATCCGCACCATCAGTGTCGGCTGACCATTATGCGGGGTGACCACGATGTTGTCGGGAAACAGGATCTTGGCCTTGGGCCGTGAGAAGCGCACGAACAGGAGGCCGGTGAAGATCGCCATGAAGGTCATGCCGATGAGGATTTCGATCGACGCGACGACGTGCCCGTAGAGGCTGGCCGGTGCCATTTCGCCGTAGCCGACCGTGGAGAGCGTCTCCAGGCTGAAGAAGAAGGCGTGTACCACATCGCCGGTGGCGAGGTTCTGAACGGCGCCCGGCCGCAAAGCATAGAGCAACGCGAAGATGACGTTCAGAACCATGACGAAGGCGAAGGCCACCAGCGCAAAGGCGGGCCACGGCGCCGCTGCCAACAAATGGTAGCGATCGCGCAGGTCGAACCGGGCCACGCCGCGCTTGAGCAACTCGAACGGGGCCTGACGCCCACGCATCGGGTTTGCGCGCCGCTCTGGTCTGCGTGAACTCATTTGAAGGCCTCTCCCCGCTCCGTCACGTCAAAGCCCGCACCAATTCTACGCCAGTGCGACCGTTCCGCCGCCGAAATTATCGCGCCGGCGCCTTGACGCGACGGGGATCGCCGGGGTCGGTCACGACGACGGTCGCGGTCATGCCGGCGCTGAGCGTGATGCCCTCCGGCACCTTGTCGATGGCAATGCGAACCGGAATGCGCTGCGCCAGCCTGACCCAGCTGAAGGTTGGATTGACGTTGGCGATCAGGTCGCCGGCAAGCGCGTTGTCGCGGTCGGTGATCGCACGGGCCACACTCTGGACATGCCCTTGCAGGGCCGCGTCGAACCCCATCAGGCGGATCGAAACCGGGTCGCCGAGCCTGATGTGGCGCAACTTGGTTTCCTCGAAATAAGCGGCAATATAATAGGAATCGCTGTCGACGATCGCCACCATCGGATGTCCCACGGTGGCATAGTCGCCGCGGTCGAGCAGAAGATTGGTGATATAGCCATTGACCGGGGAGCGCACCTCGGTGCGCGCCAGATTGAGCTTGGCCACGCCAACGGCCGCGACCGCCTGATCGTAGGCGGCCTGCGCCCCGAGCGCTGCGTTGCGCGCCTGCGAGAGCGCCTCGTCCGAGATCGATGCCGACGTCAGCTTCTGGCGCCGCTCGAGTTCGTCCTGCCGCTCGTCGGCGGTGCTCTTGGCCTGCGCCAGCGACGCCTCGGCCTGCGCCAGCGCGAGCTGGTAACGGGCGCGATCGACGGTGAAGAGAACATCGCCGATTCTGACGGTCTGGTTGTCCTTGACCGCGACATCGACCACGGGGCCCGCGATGTCAGGCGCGACGTTCACCACGTTTGCCCGCACCCTGCCGTCGCGGGTCCACGGGCTCTCCTGATAGGTCACCCACAGATACCAAAAGAACACCGCCGCGATGGCGACGGCACCCACCGTGACGAGAACGCGAACGATCGATGCGACATTTGGCATGGTCAGGATTCTCGGCGGGATTCTTAGAGCGTGGCGGTGACAAAGGCACTGAGCAGGATGACGTAGAGCGCGGCGTTGAACAAAGGCGGATGCCAGACGAAACGATAGAGACCGAGCTGGCCGATGGCATAGCGCAGCAGCCACCACGCCAGCGCCGTGCCAAGCAGATAGCCGAGCATCGGGGGCAAATACACGCCACCGAGACTGATTTCCTTGATCATGCCGCCACCGGTTCAGGAGCCGTCGGCGGCCCTTCGGGCGCGGGTGCGCCGAAAACCTCGCCGTGCTGCCGCAACGTCATCTCGATACTATAAAGGGCTTCGGCTGTGCGGATCAGCAGTGAATCGTCGCCGATCGCCAGAATCCGCCGGCGCGCGACCGCGAGTTCCGACAGCGGCATCGGCGTGTTGCGGCGTCGTGCCGCGCGGCGAAATTGGCCGGCCATCACAGCTACAGCCTCACCCACGGCCGATGCGGCCTCGGCCGGAAGATCAGGGAGAAAACCACGCAGCAAGAGCACGTTGAGGCCGATCCGAAGACCGGCGAGGCCGGCCTGAAGCGTGGCGCGCTGCTCGGCGATCCGCGAGTCCAGGCGGAGGAATAGCGCGTTGACGCGGTCGAACATCCTGCTCTCGAACACCGCGCGCGGCTCGATCGCCGGCGCACCGGCGACATCCGCTAGTTCGCGCAACATGCCCCGGATCAGGCGCTGCACCGCCCAATCGGTTCCGAGCGGCCGCAGCAGCCCGAGGCCCGCGGCGCCGATCCCGATCCCGACCACATAACTGAAGGCCCCGTTCATGAAGGTCGTGAAGTCGTAGTCCATCTTGTTGGAGAGGCCGATCAGTGCGCCGCCGACGAAGATCATCGGCATCGCCCTGGCCGCCCTTCCCGGTAACGACAGCAGCAGACCGCACGCGAGATAAAACGGCGCCACGGCGACGACGAGGGCGGCAAAGGTGTCGAGCGGCGGCAGCACGATAAAAAGATAGAACGCGGCGACGACGACCCCGACCACGCTCATTTTGAGGAACATCGCCGAGGCCGACGCAGGATTGTCCTGGCCTCCCATGAGCGCGCACATGATGCCGGCGAACGTGACGGCGACGGGCCCATTCGGCCATGCCGAGAAAATCCAGAAGGCGCTTGCCGCCAGCACCGTCACCACCGAAACCAGCGCACCGACAACTCCCAGCGTGACGTCGCGATAAGGCCAGAACGCGGGCGCGGGATCACCCTCGGCGGGCCGCAGACCGAGCACCATATGGGTCCGGATGCTGACGGCCTCGCGCCACAGATCGAGAACATCGCTCAGGCGTAGCAAGATGCTGCGCACCAGAAACGCGTCGGCATCGCTCCGCAGCGCCTGTAGCGAGGGCAGATGCGCCAAAAGATCGGCCTTGAGCGCGATTTCGTCCGCCGTTTCCCGTAGCGACTCCTCCACTGTCGCCGCGCTGGCCGAGCCGGAGATGTGACTGGTTGCGCGCTCCAGCAGCGGCCGCAAGGCCTCCGCGGCCTCCGGCCGATCGCGCCGCAACAACGCCAAACGATCATAGACCGACATCAGCGTCGCCAGCAGCGACAGCAGCTTGCCTTGAAACTGACGGATGACGATGTCGATCGGCCTCAGCGAGGGCGTATCGAACGAGGCGAATACCCGCAACGAATCCAGTGCCACGACGGCCGACAGGATCTGGCGGCGATCGGCGAGACCCCTGGCTTCGCCCTGCTGGCCGCGAAGCGCATCGCCGATCCAGACCGCCATGTTCGGCAGCATGGCCTGCAGCGCCTTGCGCAAGGCATCGCCGGCCCGCCGCGGCCACACGACATGATGCATCAGCGCACCGCAGGCAATGCCGAGCATGATCTCGAGGCAGCGTGCCACCGCGATATCAAACGCCTGATCGGGCGCCAGCGCCGCGGGCAGGCCGATGATCGCGGCGGAGTAGCCCGACAGCATACCGACATAGGCCTGCGGCGCATCGCGCAGGTAGATCGTGACAAAGGTGCCGAGCCCGATCCAGAGTGCGAGCGCCAGGCAGAACAGCTCGGGCGTGTTGGAAAACAGCGCCGCGAACACCAGCGACATCACCGCGCCGATCGTGGTCCCGAGCATCCGGTACAGCGACTTTGCCAGCACCATTCCGGAAAACGGCTGCGAGACAACATACACCGTGGTGACCGACCAGCTCGGTTGCGACAGATCGAGACGAAATGCGATGAACAACGCCAGCATCGCGGCGATGAATGTCTTCAGCGAAAACACCCCATCGCGCCAGGTCGCTTGTCGGAGGGCTTGCAACATCGCGGAAAGACCACAGCCGGCGGAAAGATGACTGAAACAGCCATAGGACACCGCGGCGGCCGGTTCAAACGCCATCTTCCGGGCGCAGCCGCGCCATGACGCCCCGATTTGCGACAATGAACCGACATCGTCATATCGGCCCCGCGCATGTATAATGCTTGGGAAACGACTTTTTGGGATTCAGCGATGGATTCGAGTTCGGAACGGGACGCGACGGACAGGACGGAGCCATCTTCCAACCAGGTCAGGACGATCAACCTCGCCCTCCAGGGCGGCGGCGCGCATGGCGCTTTTACCTGGGGCGTGCTCGACCGGCTGCTGGACGAAAAGGAACTCGCCGTCGAGGGGCTGAGCGCGACCAGCGCCGGAGCGATGAATGCCGCGGCCTTTGCCTATGGGTTGGCGGTTGGCGGCCGCGCAGGGGCGCGCAAGGCGCTCACCGACTATTGGAGGCGTGTCAGCGAAGCCGCCAGGCTCGGGCCGCTGCAGCCGACCCTGATCGACCGGATGCTGGGCGATCACAAACTGTCGTGGACGCCGGTTTTCTCCATGATCGGCTTCGTGACGCGCATGCTGTCGCCCTATCAGTTCAACCCCACGAACTATAATCCGTTGCGCGATGTGGTCGAGCAATCGATCGATTTCGACGTGCTGCAGCGGCCGGACTGTCCGGTCAAACTGTTCCTGTCGGCGACCAATGTGCGCACCGGTAAGGTGAAGATATTTGCGGGAAAGGAAATTTCAGTCGATGCCGTGATGGCTTCGGCCTGCCTGCCCACCATGTTTCACGCGGTGGAGATCGACGGCGAAGCCTATTGGGACGGCGGATATATGGGAAATCCCGCGATCTTCCCGCTGATCTATGGCTGCGAGAGCGCCGACATCGTCATTGTCCATATCAATCCGCTGTTCCGCGCGGAAGTGCCCCACTCCGCCGACGATATCCTGAACCGCATCAACGAAATCAGCTTCAACTCGTCGCTGATGCGCGAGATGCGCGCGGTCAGTTTTGTCACCAGGCTGGTGACGCAAAAGCGCGTCGATGGCGGACTGAAGCACGTGCTGATCCACAGCATCTCGGACGACGCCTTCATGGGCGCACTCACCCCCACCAGCAAGTACAACGCCGACTGGGACTTTCTGATTTTCCTGCGCGACCAGGGCCGAAAATGCGCGGACAACTGGCTTGCGGAAAATTTTGCCAAGCTCGGCGTCGAGTCCTCGGTGGACGCCGAACTGGTGTATCTCTGATGCCGGCTATGCCACCATGCTCTTGAGCCCGTTCGGCAGGGCCGCATCGCGCAGATCGAGTTGAGAGAGCGGAACGGGTCGGCCGAACAGATAGCCTTGCGCGATATTCACGCCCGCCTTGCGCATATATTCGAACTGTTCTTCGGTCTCGATGCCCTCGGCCGTCGTCACGGTGCCGAGGCCCTGGGCCAGCGCAAGCGTCGAGGCGATCACCGCCTTGCAATCACGGCGACTGAGCACGCCTTGCGTAAAGGACTTGTCGATCTTGATCTTGTCGAACGGGAAAATCGTCAGATAGTTCAACGGCGGAATATCCGGTGCCGAAATCATCGAGCGCCATCGAGATTCCGAGGTTCTTCAGCCGCCGTATCGTCGCCAGATGCGCTTCCTGATTGTCCAGCAAGGCGGTTTCGGTGATCTCAAGCTCCAGCCGATCGGGCGGAAGGCCGGTCTCCAGTAAAATACGCAATATCGTGTCGAACAGGTTGCCCCGCCTGAACTGCACCGCCGAGATATTGACCGCGAGCTTGACATGCGCGGGCCACGCGGACGCATCCTTGCAGGCGTGCCGCAGCACCCATTCGCCGAGCGGTACGATCAGCCCGGTCGATTCGGCGAGCGGGATGAACTGATCGGGCGCAATCGAGCCCCCGCGTCGGATGCCGCCAGCGCACCAGCGCCTCGACGCCACAAAGCGTCCGGGTCTCGACCGAGATCACCGGCTGATAATGCAGCTCGAATTCCTCCCGCGCGATGGCGTCCCGCAGTTCGCTCTCCGCCAGTTTCTGCGTATCGGCGACCTTGAGCATTTCATGCCTGGAAAACCCGGAAATCGTTGCGTCCGTTGGCCTTGGCGTCGTAGAGCGCAAGGTCGGCGCGCTTCAGCAGCTGCGCGGATTCGCTGCCGTGCACCGGCGCCAGCGCGATGCCGATGCTGATTCCGACCCGGGCTTCATGGCCGCTCAAATCGAACGGTCGCGTGATCGCGCTGATGATCCTCAGCGCGAGCGCGGTCGCACCGTCGCGCTGGTCGGGCACGCCTTCCTGGATGATCGCGAACTCGTCGCCGCCAAGCCGCGCCAGCACGTCGGTTTCGCGGATTTCGGATTGCAGGCGCCTGCCGACTTCGACCAGCAATTGGTCGCCGGCGAGATGTCCGCGCGTATCGTTGACGGCCTTGAATTTATCGAGGTCGAGCATCATCACGGTGACCGCGCCGCCGCTTCGCTTGAGCCGCGAGCTTGCTTCTTCCAGCCTGGCATTGAACTCGGCGCGGTTGGCAAGTCCGGTCAGCCCGTCATGCCGCGCCAGATGAACGATCTCGGCCTCCGCGCGCCGCCGCTCGGTGATGTCTTCGTGCGTCGCAAGCCAGCCGCCGTCCGCCATCGGCTTGCCGGGTGACCAGCATGAAGTGCCCGTCGGCGAATTCGTCGACCCTGCTCGAGGTGGTGTCTTTCGAAAGCTGATCTAGCGCGGAGATCTTGGCCTTGGCCGCGAAATCGCTGCTGTCTCCCTTGAGAATGCCGCGCACAATGCGATCGGCGATGATCGCATCGTGCGGTGTCCCGACTCTGAGCAATTCCGGCGGCAATCGGTAGAGTTGCGCATATCGTTCATTCCAGACCACCAGCCGCTTCTGGCCGTCGAACATGCAAAGCCCTTGCGTCATGTTGCTCAGGGCGGCATCGAAATGCATATTGATCCGTTCGAGGCGCTGCTTTTCCAGCGCCAGCCGCCGCTGCGACGATCGATGCTGCCACGCCAGCCGCCGCACGATCAGGGCCAGGATGACGGCAATCACGATCGCCGACGAACCGGCGGCAATAATCAGGAATTTGGTTTGCGCTCGCCAATCGGCAAGCGCCGCGGCAACCGTCGTCGTCGCAACGACCGCCAGGGGAAAGTGACGCAAACCCTGAATAGAGGCCAAGCGCTCCTGACCATCGATCGGACTGATCAACCGCACGGCGCCGTGGTCCAGATTCAACAACTCCGCCTCACGCCCGGGGCCTATCTTGAAATTCCGCCCGATCATGGTTTCGACGTGGGGATAACGTCCCAACAATGCGCCATTGCGGTGGTGCATGGAAATAGCCGCGTCTTTGCCCAGCGCCACGGTGGAAAAGAAATCCTCGAATTTTGCCGGCGCAATCGCTCGCGAAACAACTCCGATGAATTGCCCGTTCGGTCCAATCACCTTGCGCGCGATAACCGTTCGCCATCCCCCGGAGAAGCGACTGCGCACCAGCTCGATTTGCGGTTGGGTCACATCCGGACTTGACTTCAGGGCCTTGAAGTAGCTGCGGTCGGCGATGTTGACGTAGGGAACCGCCGGCACGACCGATGAATTGATCAGGGTTCCGTCCGCGTCATAGACGTTGATGCCGGCGATTTCGGAGGCCCCGCTGACCTTGGCCTTCATCAACAGGTGAATTCCGTTGGTGGACATCTCGCGCTTGAAATCATCGGGCGACGCGATGCCGGCCACGCGCATGTACGTGATGAGGTCGTCCAGCGGAACTTGCAGATCATCGAGTTGCTGATCGAAATGGCGGGCCAGCAACAGCACGGCGTTTTGCAACTCGCGTTCGCCGCTCTCGAGCGCGCGCTCACGAAAATCGCTGATCGCCACCGCGGTTCCGACCGTGATTGCCGCAATCAGAAAAATGCCGCAGGCAACGAGCCAGCGAATTGGATCTCGCCGGCTCGGCGGCTCGCTGTCGAATAAGTCTTTTGTTTCCGCCGGCGCTTCGCCGCGGCTGACAAAGCCCATGCCCAACATCACCTCGTTCCCCCGTTGCAGATCAATACAATCCAAGGGATGGAGGCGGCGTTAGTAATGTCGGTTACGAAACCGTTAACCTGGAGCTGCTCCGGACCCGGTATCCACAGCGGGCGACAAGGTCGCCGCGCAAAGGCAGTGATTAATCTTTTACAAAAACCCTTTGCATCAAAGACCATGTATACTGGCGTCAACTCGTCAGCGGCGAAGGAGATGCGCGCATGAAGTATGCAGCGATAGCGATCGTTACGGCCTTTATCGTATTCGGCAATGGGCTCCCGGCTTCCGCCCAGACCTCGATCGGCGGACCCAAAAAGCAAACGCCGGTAGGCGGCGCCGCCAGGCAAAATTCACCCGTACTGCCCGTCAACAAGACGGCTTCCATCCCGACTGCGAAAATAAATCCGCCGGTCCGGCCCGTGAACAAGCCTGTCACGGTCGCAACCGTATCGCCCAAGCACCTGAAGTGCGCCGCGGGCGCTTGTGTCGCGAAGGGCTCGCGGCAGCCCAAATAGCAAACCAGCTGAGGAAGCCCCGATATCAGGGCTTCCCGTAAAGGTAAGCATCACTGTCGTTTTTAGTTCGGTATATAAAACCTGGGAGATAAAGCTGAATCAGTAATATAAAAAAAATAAGCTCTTGCGGTTGCGGCGCGACAGAAGATATCTATTTCAGCAGTTGATGATGGAATGTGCCATGCACGCCAACATGAATCTGCCTGCGAATGCGGCAAATAAGTCCGGCCCGAAAGTGCCGGTTGGCGTCCGGGTGGGCGGCACCGTGGTTCGCGCGCTCTTCCTGATCATCCTGACAGTGCTGACCGCGCGGGTCGCCAGCCCTCAGGTTGAAACCTTCCGCTCCATGCTCGAGACGCCGGGCGATGTGATTCGTGTGGTGCTCGGTTTCGGGGTTTGCACCTTCTTCATCGTCAATCTTTTTATTCCGCCTCGCGACGCCGAGGCGTATCGGACCTGGATGTATCTCGGGCCCGCGCTTTTGCCGCTATCGGTACTTTGCACCGTTGTCGTCTGGTAGATGCGCGTGGTCTGGTAAATCCGCTCCACGGTCAGATTTGGCCTTCAGATGTTGGGCTGAACCGGCGCTTCCCCCATCGCGCATTGCCGCCAGTCTGACGACGTGCAGCCGGCCGGCCATCCGCCGCCAAGCGCCATGAACAGTGCCGCGGTATCCGCCAGGCGGTTGGCATCGGTTTGCACCCGGACAATCGCGGCCGTCAGGTAGGTCTGCTGCGCATTGAGCACGGCGAGCTGGTTGACCTGACCGGCGTTCAACTGCGTCTGAACGATGTCGAGGCTGGCCTTGGCGGCGGTTTCCGCGCGCACCGCGGCCTGCACCGCGCGGGTATCGGTCTGCAGCGCGCGTAACGCATCGGCGACATTCTGGAATGCGGTGATGACGGTGGCGCGATACTGCGCTTCGGCCTGGTCGAGTGCGGCTTCCGCCGCCTTCTGCTTGTTAAAGAGGGTGAAGCCGTCGAAGATCGGCGCGGTTGCGGCCGCGCCGATCGTATAAAATCCGGTGCCCGGCACAAAGCTCTGCGGAAGATTGTAGGCCGCCGATCCGCCATTGGCCGAGAGAACGATATTCGGCAGCCGGGCGGCGATGGCAACCCCGACCTGAGCGCTCGCCGAATGCATGTTGGCTTCCGCCGCCCTGACGTCGGGCCGCTGGTCGACCAGTCTGCTCGGCAGACTGACCGGCAGGTTGGTCGGCAGCTTGAGGTGCGCAAGGTCGAATTTCTGGAGGATCTCGTCGGCCGACAATTGCCCGGCGAGCGACGTCAAGAGATCGCGTTGCTGGCCGAGCTGTTTCTCGAGCGGCGGCAACAATTGTTCCGCCTGCGCCAGCGCCGCATCCTGCGCCAGCACGTCGGCTTGCGCCGCCTGGCCGAAGCTGAACTGGCGCTTGAGAATATCCAGCAGGTTCCGTTCGATCCCGATAATGCGTTTGGTGGCCGCGATCTGGCCTCGCAGCGAGGCCTCCTGGATAGCGGCGGTCACCACATTGCTGGTGAGCGCGAGATAGGCGGCGTCGAGCTGAAACAATTGCTGCTCGGCCACCGCGTCCAGATTCTCGACCGCGCGCAGATTGCCGCCCCAGATATCCGGCGTGAAGCTCACAGTGAGCTGATTGGTAAAGAGGGTATATACCGATTGCGGTCCGATCGTCGGAATCGGCGGTATCTGGCCGGGATTGGCGATCAGGAATTTCTGCGACGTCGAATCGCCGGTCAGTTGCGGAAAGAAGAACCCGCGCTGGGCCAGCGCGGTGTATTGGGCGTTCTTGATCGCAGCCTCGGCTGCCTGCAGATTTGGATTGTGATCGACCGACTGCTTGATGAGATCGTTGAGCGGCTGGGATTTGAACGCGGCCCACCATCGCGCCGAAACATCGGCGCCGTTGACGAAATGCTGACCAGCCACGCGAGGCCCGCTGCGATCCGCGGCCGGCGAGGCGAGCTTTCCCGGGAGGTAACCGTTGACGGGGGGCGCCGGCGCCGGCTGAAAATTCGGCCCCACCGCGCAGCCCGAAAGTGCCACCGACAGGATCGAGGCCCCGGCCGCGCAGATCAGCGCGCGGCGGCCGCGGCCAAATCGGCCCCGGCCCGGCGCGGCGTCCATCTCCGGAGCAACCCGTTCCGAACGCAACATATGGATCGTATCGCTCTGGGATCCGCACATCGCCATTCCAATCAAGTTTCCAGCCTGCTGTCGGGGCTGCTCTCGGCTGCGTCGGCGCTTTCACTGTCGTGCACGACTTCCCCGTCCCTCGAGAGAAATATCTTGCGCAGCGCCGGCGCCACAACCAGCAGCAGCAAGGGCCCGATAAACATGCCGCCCACCACGACGGTTGCCAGCGGCCGCTGCACCTGACTACCGATGCCGTGCGAAATCGCGGCGGGAAACAATCCCACACCCGCGGAGAGCGCGGTCATCAGCATTGGTCGCATCCGCTGTTCGGCGCCGTGGAACACGGCTTCGGCGATGTCCATCCCCTGGGCCCTGAGCTCGCGAAAATACGTGATGTTGAGAATTCCGTCCATCACGGCGACGCCGAACAGCGAGATGAAACCGATCGCCGCCGACACGCTGAAATCGAGCCCCGCGAAATAAAGCGCGATCAACCCGCCGCCGATCGCGAACGGGATCCCGGCCACCGCCAACAGACTGTCGCGCAACGAATTGAACAGGCCATACAACAGCACCAGAATCAAAAGCAGGGTGATCGGCACCACGATCAGCAGCCGTTGCTTGGCATTCTGGAGATCTTCGAACTCTCCGGCCCAGATGATCCGATAGCCATTCGGAACCTTGATGGCGTCCGTGACCCTGCGCTGCGCTTCCTCGACCGTGCTGCCGAGATCGCGACCGCGAACGCTGAACTTGATCGGGATGAAGCGCTGGCTGCGCTCGCGATAGATGAACGACGCGCCGGTATCGAGCGAGATATCGGCAAGCTCGCTGAGCGGAACGTAGCCACTGGTGCCGGTCGGCGTTTGATAGGAAACCTTGACGTCGCGGATGGCGTCGATGCTGCTGCGATATTTGGGATCGAGCCTGACTGCCAGGTTGAACTGCCTGTCGCCCTCCAGAACCGTCGTGGCATTGGTGCCGCCGAGGGCTGCCTGCACCACGGTGTTGACATCGCCGGTATTGAGACCGTAGCGGGCGGCTTTTTCGCGATTGACCTTGATGTTGAGGTTGGGTTGTCCCAGCAGGTGAAAAATCCCGAGGTCCGCGACGCCCTGGACCTTCGTCATCTCGGCCATCACCTGGGTCGCGAGCGATTCCAGCGTCTCGAGGTTTGGCCCGACGATCTTGACCGAATTGGCGCCCTTCACGCCGGACAGCGCTTCCTCGACATTGTCCTGGATATATTGCGAGAAGTTGAAGCCTATTCCGGGCATCTCCTCGCTGAATTCCTTTTGCAATTCGTCGGTCAGCTTTTCCTTGGTGAGGTCGGCGGGCCACTCGTCGAACGGCTTTAGCGGCGCGAACAGCTCGACGTTGGAGAACGGCGAGGCGTCGCTGCCGTTGTCGGGGCGCCCGTGCTGCGACACCACCGTGATGACTTCCGGATGCTTCAGCAGAATTTCGCGCATCTTGCGGGTCGCGGCGGTTCCCGCTTCCAGCGACATCGTCGACGGCATCGCCGCCCTGATCCAGAAATTACCCTCCTCCAGCGCCGGCAGGAATTCGCTGCCGAGCCGGGATGCCGCCGCCACGCTCAGAGCGAGGAAGATGCAGCCGACCAGAACGGCGACCTTGAGGTTTCCAAGCGCCCAGCGCAGCACCGGCGTATAGCTCTTGCGCAGCGCGCGCACGATGATGGTCTCGGTTTCCTCGATGTGCTTGGGAAGCAGCAGCGAAGCCAGCACGGGCGTCACCGTGAAAGTGGCAAGCAAGGCACCGGCGAGCGCATAACCATAGGTTCGGGCCATCGGTCCAAAGATCTGACCTTCGACCCCCTGCATCGTGAACAGCGGCACGAACGCCGTGACCGTGATCGCCGCGGTAAAGAACACCGCCTTGTCGACCTGCAGCGCGCTGACGAAGATGACGCGCAGGCGCTCCGTCCAGCGCTGGGCCGTGGTGGTCGGGCCGTGCGCCGACGTCGGATCCGGGCCCCAATAGCCTTCGCCTAGATGCTGAAGCAGGGTTTGGCGGTGTTCGGTATTGGACTGGAAGTTGCGATAGATGTTTTCCATCATGATCACGGCGGAGTTGACGATGATGCCGAAATCGACCGCGCCAAGCGACAGCAGGTTTGCGTCTTCTCCCTGCAATACAAGGATGATGATGGCGAAGAACAATGCGAAAGGAATATTCGCGCTGACGATGATGGCGCTCCGGAGATCGCCCAGGAAGATCCATTGAATGAAGAACACCAACAGACAGCCGAAAATCAGATTGTGCAGAACGGTATGCGTGGTCACCCCGACCAGCGAGCTGCGATCGTAATAGGAAACGATCTTGACCCCGGGCGGCAGACTTCCGTCGTGGTTGAGTTTTTCCACCTCGGCCTGAACGCGCGGGATGATATCGTTGGTATGCTGCGTTCGCCCCATCACCACGATCGCGGCGGCGACGTCATCTTGGTGATCCCGGCCCGCGATGCCAAGGCGCGGCACATACCCCACGGAGACGGTCGCGACGTTCTTGACCTGGATTGGAAGACCATTCGACTGGGTGAGGACGATATTCTCGATGTCCTGGACCTTGTATCCCTTGGTGACGTCGTCGGCGCCGCCACTGTCGATCAATCCGATGCCGCGGATGTTGACCGACTGCTGTCCGATGCTGATTTCGCGGCCGCCGACATTGATATTGGCGTTGCCGAGCGCCGTGATCAGTTGTGGAATCGTGACGTTGTAGGCTTCGAGCTTTCCGAGGTCGGCGTCGACGTTGAACTGCTTGGTGGTGCCGCCCCAACTATTGATCTGCACCACGCCGGGAATCGTGAGCAGGCGCCGGGTGACGACGTAATCCTGCAAGGTCCGCAGATTGGTCAGCCCGAAATGCGGCGGACCGACGATCTGGTAGCGGTAGATTTCTCCGACCAGGCTGGATTGCTGGATCTGGGCAACCTGATTGCCGGGCAGATTGACGTTTTGCTGCAGGCTGGTCGCGGCCTGGGTCAGGGCGAAATAATAATCGGTCCCGTATTTGAAAGTGACGCGGACAAACGACAGCCCATAGAACGAGGTCGAGCGAATACTGATGACGCCAGGCGTCGGATACAGCCCGACCTCCATCGGTATCGTATAATATTTCTCCATCTCTTCGGCGGAAAGGCCGGCCGCCTGCGCGGTGATCTCCAGAATGACCGGCGCCGGATTGGGATAGGCTTCGATGTTCAGCCGCGAAAAGGCAACGAGGCCGGCGGCGCAAAACACCACCAGGCCCAGCACGATGATTGCGCTGCGCGTCAACCCGAACACAAGAATGGACTTGATCACGAAGACCCCACAAAACGCATTTCGATGACCGGTCGCAGCGCTCGCTTAGCCGGCTGCGCCCATAAGCAGAACGTTGCTGACGAAAACGGCGCCGTCGGTGACGACCGTCTCGCCGGGCTGCAAGCCCTCCAGCACCTGGTTCCAGCCATCCTGTTGCAGGCCAAGCTTGACCGTCCGCTTGACGAAATGGCGGCGATCGCTGGTGACCCAGACTGTCATCGTACCGTCACCTTCGCGGGTAACGCCATTGACCGGCACTGCAACCGAGCGCACGGGATCTCCGACACGAGTCACAAAACTGGCAAACATGCCCGACCGCAACAGATGTTCCGGATCGTCGATCTGCGAGCGCACCAGTTGCCGACGGCTGTTTGGATCGATGATCGACCCCAGCGTCGTAATGCGGCCCTTGAATGTCTTGTCGGGATAGGCCGCTACCGTTACCGCGACTTCCTGTCCGAGCTTGTAGGCGGGTGCGTCGGTCTCGATGACATTCGCGACCATCCACATCGTCGACAGATCGGCTACCGAATAGGGCGCCGGCGCATTGCCGGGCTGGGTCAGGAAACCGGGCGCGGCGCTGCGGGCCACGATCCGCCCCGAGATCGGGCTCGGAACCAGCAGCGTGGAATTGACCTTGCGCATATTGACGACCTGGTCGATTTCAGCATCGGTCTTGCCGAAGATCCGAACCGCATCCCTGGCCGCCTTGTAATTGCCTTCCGCGGTCTGCTGATCCGACGTCGACTGATCGACGTCCTTTTGTGCACTGCCGCCGGCCTTCAAAAGCATCGTCAGGCGCGCCAGCGTCCGCTTTTGCAATTCAAGGACGCCGGCTGTCGCGAGCAGCGTCGATTCTGCCTGCAGAAGATCCGTACTATCGATCGTAAAAAGGGTTTCGCCGGCCTTGACGTCATCCCCGATGTTGAAATTCGCCTTCAGGATCTTGCCCGCATATTGCGAAAATACCTGGACCAGCAAATCCTCGTTGAAGTCGATGGTGCCGACCGCGGTCTTGAACAGCGTGAAATCGCGCGATCCGACGGCGCCGATCTTGAGGGCATTGGCCTGCCTTTCCGACAGCTCGACCGTGTCGTCCGGCGTTTTGCCGTCGCCGGGTTTGTCCGCGGCGGTCGCACGCGCCTCGCTGCGCCCCGCAAGGCGATCGGCAAAACCGATCAAACCCGTGCTCCAAGCCAGCGCGACTCCGCCGACCACAACGAGGGCGTAAACCGCGGCTCGATAGCGTCTCGAAAGGTTTCCGAAGATATTCACTTGACCACTCCCGAACGATCTACAGTTGATCGGCCGATAATTCCACAGACCTTTAGGCCCCCAAGCTTACGCTCGCCTTACAGGTGGTTCCCCCAATTCTGCTATACTTGCGATTTTGCGCTATTGAGCCTTCGCCGCGGGATTTTTCCCTTCTCGACTTTCGGCGCGCATCCGGCATGGCCGGCCGCGCTGTCGCATGGCGGACCGATCTTCTACTCCTCCGAGGAGTGCGTGCCAATGCCGCGCCAGGCGTCCCGGACCCGATCATGGCAGACCTCTGGCAGCGTGTCCGGCGTATCGAAGTTCAGCACTG
The DNA here is from genome assembly GCA_963755895.1 of uncultured Alphaproteobacteria bacterium. Classification (GTDB taxonomy): domain Bacteria; phylum Pseudomonadota; class Alphaproteobacteria; order Rhizobiales; family Xanthobacteraceae; genus Bradyrhizobium. The sequence continues at coordinate 83,936 of CAVWMD010000004.1, read as the reverse complement.
GAATATCGATCCTTCCGCAACCAACGAGCGCACTCATTCGCGGCGCCGAGCGCGGCAGTAAAATCGTTCAGCCCCCACCGCATCAACCTCGACAATGAATAGAAGCCGTCTGGGTCCGGCGATGTCGTTCGGCTTCAGTGGACGTTTGACCGCGCGGTCCGCATATGGTGAGAAGATCGGCGTCGAGTTCTCTCAGCGATGCCCACTTCGCCACGTTTGACCGGTATTGGGGAAGCGCGGCTGTCTTACCCGCGCCACATCGGAGATTTTGGTCCGCCGTAGTAGCGCATGGGGGGCAGATTGACGGTCGTTTGAGGCGGATCGTCTCCCACGAAATGGTGAGGCGGGCGCCGCTTGCTGAAGTGAGCGCGGTGAACACCGCGCCTGGCGAGGGCATCGCCCGAGACAGCCGCAATGGCTGTCGCCGCAAGCAACGCGGTAGTCAGGATTCGCAACGTTATCGTCATCATCTCAAACTTTCTTTGCCGGACGAGCTTTCCCGTCTACTGGCTCGCCCACATCGGCGACTTCGGGCCGCCGTAATAACGCAGGGTCGGACTATCGCCGGGCCACTGCGACGCGCCGGACATTGAAGTTCCGGTGTCGCTGACACATCCCGCGACCGCGACGCAGAGCGCGGCAGCCGCGAGCAGGATTCCGGTGGATCTCATCCAGGCTGATTTCGACACAACGTCCTCTCTCTCGCAGCGAAGCCGCTCACCTCCATGTTCGAGGCCGTCGCGGGCTTTCGCCTCACGTCGGTTTCGCGACTACCGGCCGCCGAACTTGAAGTCGACGCCCAGCAGCACGTCCGAATAGGTATTGGCGACGTTGAAAGGAAGCTGACCGTTCGGCGTCAGGCCGGTGGCGCCACCGGCGCGCGCATAGGTGCCGAAATTGTAGTAGCGATATTCGATCTTGCCGATCACGTTGTTGGTGATCGCGTAAGCGATACCACCGCCCGCGGTCAGACCGCTCCGATTGCTGTCGAACTGATCGACGCCGCCGACCGAGTCGGTGTTGGTGTGACGCAGATCGCCATAGGCCCAGCCGCCGGTGAAGAACAGCAGCAGGCGATCGACCGCGATGCCGCCGCGCGCCCGAAGGGTGCCGGACCAACGCAGGCTGGTCGCGTCGCTCGACGCATTGCCAAGCGCATCAGTCGACCCGAAATTATCGTTGCCGTTGATGCTGGACCAGGAGTAATCGCCCTCGACGCCGAGCACGATGTTGCCGGTCTGAAAATTGTATCCCGCTTCGACGCCGCCGATCCCGCCTTGCGAAGAGTAGTTGGTGGTAAAGTTGGCGAAGCCTGCGGGTCCGGTCGCATTGTTGAGATTGTGGTTGCCGTAGCCGTATCCGCCGAACGCACCGACATAGTAGCCCGACCAGTCATAGGCCGGCGTCACCGGCGCCTTGGTGTAGGCCGTCGGTAGATCGGCCGCGAGCGCCGGCGCAAGGCCCAGGACGGAAAGTGAAACCGTAGCCAGAAGAATTCTTTTCATTGTTAACCCCTGTCGAATTTTTTCCGGATGGAACGCGCGACGACGAAGCCGTCGCGCGTGATCCCGCATCAGAAGTGAATGATGATGTCCGCTGAACCGATCAGAGCCGTGTTTTTGGTCGGTGCGATGCCGAGGTTCGAGTTGCCGTTGAATGCGTTGGCATTCAGCGACTTGTAGAACGAAACCTCAGGTCGCATTTCGATCTGCGGCGAGAACCAGTGCTGCCAGCCAATGCCGGTCTCGACGTAAGCCGTTTTGACGCCGGTGCGCTGCCCCTGCTGGTCGTCGAAATATTCGATGCGATACGAGATGTTGTCGAGCTTGGTCGGGCTGTAGTTCAGGTAGGCCAGGTAGGTCTGAACCGACGCGGTACAGGAGAGCGCGATTGCGTTGCTGCAAAACGCGCCGCCCGGTGCGTTGAAAGGCATATATTGAGGCGAGAACGGCGTACCGCCGCCCTGCAGGATCGCAACCGCGGTGGGATTGTTGAGGTTGACGACGTTGTTCTGGTGCTCGTTATAGCTTTCGAACGAGATGTGCCACTGATCGTTGAACTTGTGATAGGCGGTGACGCCATACCATTGCAAATTGTTGTAACCCCACTGCCCGCCATTGATGCCGTTGGCCACGAACTGAACGCTGTCGTTGCCGCTGTCGGTCACGTAGCGAACGCCGCCGGTGACGCTGGGGGTCGCGCCGGGATCGACCGGCATCGTGCTACCCTGATAGAGCGGATTCGGCATCGGATTCGGCATCGACGCGCCGACATGCCAGGGCATCGCTTCGGTGCCGACGGTGACGCCCAGCTGGAGTATCCAGTTCTTGGTCGCCGCCAGCGACGCGTTCACACCGGTGTTGGTATAGTTGTCGAAGGTGTAGGTCAGCGAGTGCGTGTACATGTAGTTGTTCGGCGCCAACTGGGCCTCGATGTCCGGAATTGAAATGTATCGCCCGAAGCGAATCATCAACCCTTCGGCCACCTGCGGGATGAACACCTCGCCATAGGCCATCGGGATGTCCCAGCCGTTGTTGGCGTTGTTATTGAGAAGCTGGTTGCTCCCCAGCCCAAACGCCGTCGTGTAGCGATAGTTCTCGCCGAAGATCGGCGCGATCCGGAAACCCCAATCGACGTGATCCTTCTGCACGGTGTCCGGCAGGCGCTCGATGTAGAGAACGGCCTGATCGAGCTGCACCGTATTCGGGTTGTAGTCATAGGCGGCAGGCGCATTGCCGCCGCGCACGGTGTTGCTGCTGAGGTTGCCGCCGACGTCGACCCAGCCATAGACCTGGATGTGGGCGTCGCTCATCCAGTTACCGGCGGGCGTATTGCCGAGCGCGGCCATCAACGGGCTGTCGACGGAGGCCGGTCGCGTCACTCCGAGGCTGCTGGTGCCGCCGTAAGGCCATTCGGAGAACGGCATCGGCGGAATGCTTTCCGGGGTCGCCGGCCAGTAATCGCGGCGGCCCGGAGGCGCCTTCGGATCGGACGGCGCGGCCTCATGCCCCCACTCCAGCTTATAGTAATTGATGAAGCGGCTGAAGAAATCGTCGCCGAGATAGGCATCAAGGCACGAATAGTTCTTGTAGGGATCGACGACGCCGCCGGCGCAGTTCGCCGGCGCCTTGGTGGGTAGCGTGGCATCCGCGGCGAATGCGCCGTCGATAGAGCCGATCGCGACCAGCGACACGCCCGCCAAGAGAAGTTTTTTCATAATGTTGCCCCAAGCTGTTGATACAGGCGTCTTCACGCTCTTTTGGTTTCAGAAACCATTGCCCGTATGTTTCGATTGCGAGGCAAATAAAATCGATGCGGTTATCTCCGGCGTTTAATAAATAAAAAATAGCTTGAGCTACGCTGTCACCGCGATCTGCACACGTAATTGCCAACTGCTTCACGCATTGCTCGCGCCGCAGGCGAAAATACGTGCAAAAACTCTATTGCATCGCCGCGAAAGCTTACGGCGCTGTAAGTTTTTCACAAACCTGTTGTAGAAAAGACGCAGCCGCGCGCGACACGCTATTATTTTTCTATGTAAATGGCGGCGATTGCGTATCGAAGATATATGCCGCACGCAGTTATGCTTGTGTCGGGCGCGTTTGTTCGCTCGGTGCGAGACATGACGATGGAATTCTCAGCGAGAACTTCCGGCAATGACAAGGGCGCATCACGCGCCAGGACGGAAACGTTCGACCTCAGCGCATTGCCGCCCTCACTCGCGGCGCAATGCCGGGGCCTGATCGAAAGCTATCATGAGATTCACGGCTACGGTTGCCTGCCGAACATGCTTTGGCGCGCCGAGCTGGAAGGATTCATCAAGAAGCATCCGTGCCTTCGTCAAATCCTCAGGAAAGCCTCGACCACAAGAAGCGCGAAGAACGCCAACAAGGGCTTTGTCGAGATCGCAACCGCGATATTGTCGCTCGAGATATTGGCGAGCGACTTTGCAAGCTGGAGCACCATGTTTCCCGGGGCCAAATCGATGGCCAACGCGCTGCTTCGGATGCGCAGCGCGCGAATGTTTCTGATGGAACATTATCTTTATCCGCCAAAGCACATCAATCCGGCCGTCCTCGCCGCCCTGGCGCCTCCGCAATATCTGCAGCCCGCCGAGCCTGGATGGCATGCAGCGACCTCAGGCCCGGAGCTGGCCAGCCAGAAGCGTGCCCTCAATTACGCAAATGCCATGCGCGACGAGGCCAAGGGCGAACACGTTTTCGCGTTACCCGCATCGAGCTGGGCGTAACGGCAGCGTTGGCTCACCGCCACGAGAGCCCGGCGGCCATAAATACTATAATTTCTTTATATATTCGGCCTGCGAGCGGCATAGCTTTCCTACGTCAATTTGGACATTCTGCCGGCGCTGGGTAGTTAACGACATCAAGACGATGCCTGAGAGGAAGCCGACGAGCGGCTCGTTCCCGACGTTGCGGCGTCAGATCGCCGAGTTCGCGAAAGGCCGGCTTTGCGTCTTCATCGGGCGGTGCGTGGCCTGATCGTTTCCGCGGCCTGTAATCGGGCGACGGCGACGGTCAGTTGATGTTTTGCTGCGAAAGCCGGCTCCTTGCATTCCCATCTGACGATATCGGGTCGACTCGCGAATACGGGCACGGAATTTGCTCAGGGTAAATTTGCTCAAGACAAATTTGCTCAACGCAAACCCGAAGCACCCGCGCGATTCGACGACGAAATGCCTGCACGCCACTTCTTGTCGATCTATCTATTGCAACTGTTGAACGCCTTGATCTGCGTCGGTCTGGCGACGGCTGGCCTGTTGTTGCTCGACCGTTTGCTCCCGATCAGCCTGTTTCCGGTCGTCTACTTAATTCCAGTGGTCGTTGCGGCGACGAGGTGGGGCACCGGACCGGCCATCGTGGCCGCGCTCGGCGGCGGCGCGGCGTCCGATTTTTTCTTTTTCACGCCGTTCTACAGCTTCCGGATCGACGATCCGCAGGAAGTCGTCGATCTCCTGCTGTTCCTGTTTGTCGCGCTGGTCAGCGGCCATCTCGCGTCGCGTTTGCGAAGCGAAAAGGAGGCATTGCGAAAGCGAGAAACCGAACTGCAATATCTCTACGAATTCTCGCGGCGGCTGGCGGCCTGCTTCACGATACCGGACCTGATTTCCGCCGTTCAGAACTATCTCGCCCAGGCGCTGGGACAGCAGGCCGTCTTCTTCCTCGCCAAAACCGAAGCAAACCTCGAAACGCCGCAAAGCGATTTCGTGCCCAGGGAAGTGGAAGCCAGAGTTGGATCGATGATCGCGAAGACCGGCCTTCCGGCCCATACGATCTTCGATGAGGCGACCCATAGCGTCTGGCTGCTGAGGGCGGTTCACTCCGAAGCGACTGTTCATGGCGTCATCGCCGTCAATATCGGCAGCGGATCGCGCGCCGCCATCGCGGCCAAGACCAGCCGTGTCGAGATCATCCTCGAAGAAGCGTCCTTGACTCTCCAGCGTCTCGACATCGGCAAGGCGATGGATGACGCCAAGCTGCAATTGCAGGCGCAACTGCTGAAGGATGCGCTTCACGGCATGCTTTCGCATGAATTGCGTTCGCCGTTGGCGGCCATTCAAGGCTCGGCCAGCGTTCTCGGATCGGCCTCTCCCGTTCGCGCGGACGGCCGCCTGCACGCATTGACCGAGGCGATCACGGACGAAGTGCAGCGGCTCGACGGATTCATCCAGAACCTCGTCAACACCGCCCGCGTCACGACCAACAGCGTGCAGCCCCGACTTCAATGGGCGGATCCCAGAGACATCGTCTCGGCTGCCGTGAGTTCGAGGTCCCGGAGATTGGCGAAGCACCGTATTCAGATGCAATTTGACGATGACCTGCCACTGGTCAATGTGGATTTAACGCTGGTCGAGGAGTTGTTCGGCCAACTGCTGGATAATGCCGCCAAATATTCTCCGTCCGGCTCGGCGATTTCGGTGGGCGTGCGGGCCGGCGAGACGCAGGTCACCTTGTCGGTTTCCGATCGTGGCGTCGGCATCGCCCGCGATGAGCAGGGCAAGATGGGACTGCGGTCGTTTCGCAGCGCGCGCCACCGCGAAACAATTCCCGGTTCAGGCCTCGGCTTCTGGATCGCAACGACCTTCATCAAGGCCAATGGTGGAAGCATCGAGGTCTCCAGTAACAGCGAAGGAAAAGGTACGATGGCCTCCATCGTACTGCCCGCGTGCTGGGTGGACGATTCCAGCTTGACGGCCTTGACATGAGTAAATCGGCAAACGTCGTGCTCGTGATCGATGACGAGCCGAAGATAAGACGCTTTCTTCGCGCCGGCTTTGAGCTCAACGGCTTCCTGGTCCAGGAAGCGGAGAATGCGGCGGAAGGGCTGAAGGCCGCGACGTTCAATGCGCCGGACCTCATCGTGCTCGATCTCGATTTGCCGGATCTTCACGGCGGCGAGATCCTCGAGCGAATCCGCTCATGGTCGAATGTTCCGATCATCATCCTTTCGGTGGAATCCAGCGAAGAGCAAAAAGTCCGTCTGCTCAAATTGGGCGCGGACGATTATGTGGTGAAGCCGTTCGGCATCGCCGAATTGCTGGCGCGCAGCGAATTGGCGCTGCGGCGATATTTCAAGAGCACCACGGAGAGCTCGGTGGTTTCGGCCGGTCCGCTGTCGGTCGATCTGGTCACCCGATCGGTGCTGCTCAACGGCCAGCAGATCAGGCTGACCCGCAAGGAGTATCGCCTCGTCCATATTCTGGCGACCCATGTCGGTCTCGTGGTCACGCACGACCAGTTGCTCAAGGAAATCTGGAGCGGAAACCAGCGCGACAACATTCAATATCTGCGGATCCTGGTGCGCAAACTGCGGCAAAAAATCGAAACCGACCCCAATGATCCGCGCCTTCTCATTACCGAGTTGGGCGTTGGCTATCGGCTGCAGTCCCGGCTGGAAAGCAGCCCGACGGACTAAAACGATGGCGCCTCGTCACGCAATACGCAGATCCTATTACGTTGCGATCTCGCGAACCGAGCAGCGCGACTCATGGCGCTGGGAGATACGTCGCAAGCGAAGCGCCATGGGCGTGAAATTGTGGGAAGGCGGCTTCCGGACTTCCCAGGACGCGCAACTGGCGGGCAAGCGAGCCCTGGAAGACTTCCTCAACGGATTATCCGTCCTGGCCGGTTCCCAATAACGGCTGTCCCCGGCCGATCGCGGCGCGGGGACCGGCGATCGGCGGTCTCCATGGAGGCTGGAATGGAATTTGCTTGAACGCGACAGCCGGAATTGATTGCGGAAAAGATCTCGCGGTGACCTTTATTGTCTACGCCTCACGGGGTGGAGTTGAGATGACGACCGTTCGACTGAGCGTCGTTGTCGCCGTCGCGAAAGGGCGTGCGCTGATCGACGACGGCTGGCAGGTCTTCATCACCGACCCGAGCGGCACCCGCTATTACCCGGCCGAGTTCGACAAACTGGCCTCGACGAGAAATCCCGCAAGCTGACCACCTGCGCCTGTAAGCAATATAGAAATAATATATTTTTATCCGTGAAGGCTATATGCTCCGCCTGGTAATGAGGCGGGGCGTCGTGCGATTCCTAGTAGAACCCTTTACTGTTCTGGGTTTCCAGGGCCAGAACTGGATGCTGATCGTGGTCGCGATGATCGCCGCCTACCTGGTTTTTGTCTGGAAAACCGGCAGTTGGAACTGACTGCGATCGTCCGCGCCAGTCGCTGTCGTCAGCGCCGCCCCGGCAGCCAGGCCCGGAATCCCGACGCGCCGAGTTTGGCCATGACGTCGTCGAGATGTGCGCGATCGCGGGTTTCGATCACCACCTCAAGCAACGTCCCCTTGGCCGGCAGGTCGGAGAACGTGCGCTGATGCGACACCTCGACAATGTTGGCGCCGGCTTCCGCAAGTAATGCTGCGACCGCGGCGAGCTGGCCGGGTCGATCGACGATGTCGAGCGCAATCTGGGTCAGCCGTCCTTCGCGCGCGAGTTCGCGGGTCAAGACCGAGGCGATCAGCCGCGTGTCGATATTTCCCCCGGTCAGGATCAGGCCGACATCGCGACCGGCAAAGCGCTCCGGCGCCGCCATCAACGCCGCAAGGCCCGCCGCGCCCGCGCCTTCGACCACGGTCTTTTCGATCGACATCAACATCGCGACCGCACCTTCGAGCTGATCTTCGCTCACCAGCACGATGTCATCGACCAAGGCACGAATGATCTCGGTGGTGATCCGGCCCGGCGCCTTGACGGCGATGCCCTCCGCCAGCGTATCGCCGCGCATCGGCAGCTGCTCGCCCTTGATGACGTTGTACATCGAGGGATAGAGCCGGGCCTCAACACCGATGATCCGCAACGCCGGATTCAACGCCTTGGCGGCGACCGCGATCCCGGAGATCAAGCCGCCGCCGCCGATCGGGACCACCAGCGTGTCCAGATACGGCACCGCTTCGAGTATTTCGAGCGCGATGGTGCCCTGCCCAGCGATCACAAGGGGATCGTCGTAGGGATGAACCATGATCAGGCCGTGCGCCTTGCCATACTCGCGGGTGAACTCGCCGGATTCCTCCAGGGTCGCCCCGGAAATGATGATCTCGGCGCCGAGCCGGCGGGTATTCTCGACCTTCACCATCGGCGTCCCGACCGGCATCACGATAACGGCGGGAATGCCGAGCCGCCTGGCGTGGTAGGCAACGCCCTGCGCATGATTGCCGGCGGACATCGCGATGACGCCGCGCCGCCGCTCCTCCGGCGACAGCGCCGCCAGGCGATTGAGGGCGCCGCGCTCCTTGAAGGTAGAGGTGAACTGGAGATTTTCGAATTTGAGCCAGACCCTGCAGCCGAGAACCGCACCAAGCGTCCGGCTCTGGTTGCATTCGGTAAACAGAACCGACCCGTGGATGGTAGCCGCCGCCGCCTGGATGTCGGCCAATGTGACCGCAAGGCGATCGGCGCCGGAGGGGGGCTGCTGTGTTTCCGGCATCGACAGTCTCATCGATATTGGCTGGTACACAGCTTACGCCGTCGGAGCGGCCTGTGCATGAAGAATTACGCGATGAGGGTCTCCACCAGCAAGGTGCCGCCGCGCGACGCTCGGGACGATAGGGTTCGGCCGGTCAGCGGTGCCATCAAATCTGCGCGGCGACCTTGTCCAGCCCGATCAGGCGGGCGAGCGAGCGCACTTCGCGCTTCTGGTCTTCGCGCAACTGAAACAATAGCGGCATCGCCGCCGATTTGAGCTGCTGTACTTCGGCAGAGTCGGGATCGATCGGTATGCTGCTCGCGTGCGGATCGGCCTGGCGGGTCGCATGGATCTTCTGGGCCACGGCGCGCAAGGCGCTTTCCACCGCCGGCCAATAATATTCCTGATCCGGGGAGAGCGCGAGGCGCTGCTTGATACCGGCGATCTGGGCGTCGCTGAGCAGCGCATAGGATTTCTGCGGCGCTGGCTTCGCCGCCAGTTTTGGCGCCAGCGGCATCGCGGCAGGCGTCACGGACTGGGGCGCCGCGATCTGCGGCGGCACGGCTTCGGCGGGAGTCTGGGCAGCGAATGCCTGCCGCAGCGACTCGTTTGGCGCTGCGGGCTGCTGCGCCGGCTCAAGCGAGGCCAGCGCCAAGGCGGCGACCGCGAGCTTGTCCTTCTTGGCTTCTTTGTTCGACACCGGATTTTGCGTGACCAGCGCAGCCATCTCAGACCTCGCGGCCGGCAGGCTGTTGCGGCCAAGAATGCTGGTCGCCGCGGCTCCGACGATCAGAAAGCACGTCAGGGCGATGATGGTAACGGCCCGGGTCAAGCAGTTCTCCGTTTCCGCCTGTGAACCAAACCGGAACGCGCTGCGCTCCCGCTGTTTTCTTCGAACTCTTCGCGCATGATCGTTTCGGAAAATCGGTCCCCAGTCTTCCGGATCATGCTTTATCTTCCGCAGAACTGGGGGCTAATTAAGGCTTAACCATGCCACCGTCACGGCGCGGGAGACTCCCGGCGGCGCCGGTTTCGGGACGAAAAGTGCAAAATCAGGCCGCCACCGCCAGTTCGTAGGCTTCCTGGATGTCGGAGACGATATCGGAGGCCTCCCACAGCGCGTCGGGCGCCACCGACTGCAGGCTGATGGTCCAGTTGGCCTTGCTGGAGCGGGGCATGCTGACGATGTCGAATTCGACATTGCGGCACAGCGGGTGCCGATCGAGCGCACGGGCGACACGCCACCGGATTTCGTCCAGCGTCGCCGAGGTCTTTGCAAAGCTCGTCTCGAGATCCATGTCGCACCCCTTGCCTGGAGGCCGCCACGGCGGGACGAGGAGCGGCCTCGACATGATTTTTGGGGCGGCAGTGGTTAATGCCCCGTTAAGGGCAAAAAAGCGTGGCTTGGCAGGGTTGTGGCGCAGGCAACGCGGCACGCTGAATCCGGGGCAAGAGCCACCACGCCCTCGCGGCGCTTCAACCCAGCAACTGATCGAGCCGGTCGCGCAATTGGTCCTGATGGTACGGTTTTGCGAGCCTTGGCAGATCGAGTTGCGCGCCTTCGGGCAGTTCAGCGTAACCGGTCGCGAGCAGGATCGGCAGTGTCGGCCGCACCTCACGCGACGCCGCGGCGAGTTCGATCCCGGTCATGCCCGGCATGACGTGATCCGTCATCATCAGATCGATCTGCTGCTCGCTCTTGAGAATATCCAGCGCATGCCGCGCGGAATTGGCACCGATCACCTGGTGGCCGAGATCCTCCAGCATTTCCATCGTCGACATCGCGATCAAGGGATCGTCGTCGACGAACAGGATGACCGCGGAGCGATTGATCTTGTGCGTCGTCGGCGACTGGCTTTCGGCTTCAGGCTGAGCGGTCGCAACCGGAAGCACCAAGGTCGCAACAGTGCCCTCGCCCACGGTACTCGACAATTGCAGTGCGCCGCCGAGTTGCACCGCAAGCCCGTGCACCATCGACAGGCCGAGGCCAGTCCCCTTGCCGAGTGGCTTTGACGAGAAGAACGGCTCGACCGCCCGCTTCAATATCTCCGGCGTCATGCCGGTGCCGGTATCGATCACCGACACCTTGAGATAACTGCCGGATTGCAGCACCGGATCGTTGGTCGCCTGGTATTGGGACACGGCGATCGTGATCGAGCCGCCGTCCGGCATGGCGTCGCGCGCATTGATCGCGAGATTGAGGATCGCGAGTTCAAGCTGGTTGGGGTCGATGCTCGCCGGCGGTAATTCCGCAGGAATATCCAGTCGCAAGGTAACGCGCGGCCCCAATGACCGCTGCAGCAGCTCGATCATGCCCTGAATCAGCGTACGTAGATCGACCGGTACCGCCCGCAGATCCTGCTGCCGCGCGAACGCCAGCAGACGCTGCGTCAGCGACGCACCGCGCTCGGCGCCCTGCATGGCGCCGTTGACCAGCCGGAGCAGCCTCGGGTCGTTCGGCAGCCGCTTGCGCAGCAGATCGAGATTGCCCATCACGGCCATCAGGAGATTGTTGAAATCATGCGCGACGCCGCCGGTGAGCTGGCCGATGGTCTCCATCTTCTGCGCCTGGCGCAATTGCTCCTGGGCTTTTTCACGCGCGGCGACTTCCTTCATCAGGTCCTCGGTGCGCTGCTCGACGCGCTGCTCCAGCGTAGCGGTCATTTCCGCCAGTGCCGTGCGCTCGGCGGCCAACTGCGCCAGCAGCGTCTCGCGTTCGATCTCGGCGGTCTTGCGCGCCGTGATGTCGGATGAAACGCCGACCATCGATCGGATGCTGCCATCGGGCCGGCGCACCGCCCGTGCCCGGACCTCCACCCAATGCACCGAGCCGTCGGGCCAGATATTGCGATATTCGAAATTATAGTCGTTGCCGGACCTGATCGCGCGGTCAAGCACCTCCTGTCGGCGGGCGCGGTCATCGGGATGGATCGATGCCAGCAGATCCTGATACGAAAACGGGTCTTTCGGCCGGCGTCCGAAGAACGTCTTGCAGGTATCCGACGCTTCGAGTTCGAACTCCGGCAGATGCAGTTCCAGCGCGCCGAGATGTCCGGCGTTCAACGCCGTCTGCAGCAGGCCTTCGCTTTCGGTAAGGTCCTCGAGGATCGCGCGGGTCTGATATTGCCGGCGGCGCGCCCTGACGGCCGACCCGACGATGCTGACGAGCGTGGTCGGATGAAACGGACGCTCGATGAAGGTGACGTTGCCCAGCGCATGTGCAAGCCTCGCGGCGTCCGGATTGCGCTCGGGGCCGCCGCCCTGATGCGTGAACAACACGATCGGGAAATCTGACCATGACGGCTGACCGTTCAACCAATTGACCAGCCCGCGCAGGTCGGCGGTCTTGATCGCTTCGTCGGCAATCACCGCAAGCCCCGCGCCGCCCTCGATCTCGTGGATTAGCGCCGGTAAATCACCGCAGATATTGGCGTAGAACCCGGCTTCCCTGATCAGCGCTGCCGCAACCGTAGCGTCGCGCCCCTTGGGCGCGAGGATGACGGCACGTTCCGAGGAGGCACCGGGCCTCACTCCGGCAGCTCTTCAAGCAACGGATTATTCTCGCCGACGTAAACCGGAACGCCGCGCAGCACCCCCTGGAATTCCGCCAGCGGAGCACCGATGGTAAGGCCGCGGTTGTCGATGCGATACTCGCGTATCGTCAATTCATGAGAGCCGGTACGTTTTTTGATGATCGACATCGCGCGCCGCACCGAGCCGATCGCCTCGAAATATCGCAGCAGGATCACGGTGTCGGCCAGATAGGTCACGTCGACGGGCGCTTTCATGTCGCCGACGAGGCCGTGCTGCGCCACCGTCATGAACGTCGCCGCGCCCTGGCGATTCAAATATTGCAGCAACTCATGCACGTGCAGGATGAGAGAGTTCTCTTCCGGCATCGCGGCCTGATAGCCGTTGAGACTATCGATCACGACGGTCTTGATGGCATCGTCATCGACGCGGCTGCGGACACGGTGCGCGAACTCGCCTGGCGATAGTTCGGCCGCATCGACCTGTTCCACGAACAATTTGCCTGAACGTTGCAGGTTCTCGAGATCGATCCCGAGACCCTTCATGCGAGAGAAAAGCAGGCCCAGTTCCTCGTCAAACACGAACAGCGCCGCTTTCTCGCCGCGTGCGATCGCCGCGAGCGCATAAACGATTACCAACAGGGATTTTCCGGTACCTGCCGGCCCGAGCACCAGTGTGCTCGAACCTTTGTCGATGCCGCCGCCCAATAGCTGGTCCAATTCGGCTATCCCGCTTGATAGCGTGCCCCGCGTAAACGATGTGCGGTGTTCCGATGCCACCAGCCTAGGAAAGACATTCAAGCCACCGGTCGTAATGGTGACGTCGTGGTAGCCGCCGCGAAATTTCACCCCGCGATATTTGATGATGCGGGCGCGGCGGCGCTCCGCGCCATACGCCGGCGCGAGTTCTTCCAGGCGAAAAACACCGTGCGCGACGCTGTGCACCGTCTTGTCGGCAAGCTCGGCCGTCAGATCGTCAAGCATCATCACAGTCGTATTGAACTTTGCGAAATAATGCTTGATCGCGAGAATTTGCCGCCGGTAACGCAGCGAACTCTGGGCCAGCAACCTGATTTCGGAAAGGCTGTCGAGCACGACCCGGTTCGGCTTGGTACGCTCGACGGCCTCAAAAATCTGCTTGGTGGTCTCGCCAAGCTCCAGATCCGATGAGTACAGCAAGCTCTGCTGCTGTTCGGAATCGAGCAGGCTTTCCGGGGGCAATAATTCGAAGACTTCGATCTCCTCGCCCAACGTCCAGCCGTGCGAGGCAGCACCGTCGCGCAGCTCACGCTCCGTCTCGGAGAGCGTGATGTACAGACACTTCTCGCCGGCGCGTGCGCCTTCCATCAAGAATTGCAGCGCAACCGTGGTCTTGCCGGTACCGGGCGCGCCTTCCACCAGAAACAGATGGCCGCGCGACAGCCCGCCCGACAAGATATCGTCCAGGCCCCAAATGCCGGTTTTCGCCACACGCTCGAACTTTTCAAGAGAATTCATCACGGCCCTGCCCTCATGCCGGTATGAAAACCCTTGAGGGACCATCGGGTTCCCTCAAAAAATCATCGGGATGCGGAACTAATCTTGCGGGAAGAATTCCGGCCACATCGCCCGCCATTTTTTGGCGAGCGGACGGAAATCATCGGGTCCTATTTCGTGGCATTCGGCGTCGGCGGCCGGCGATACTCCCGGAACTACCCAAGGAACGACCCAGGGCTGCGCGCTCCTCATGAACATATGCGCGGCCGGCGTGAGCCAGCTCGTGTCGTCGAGCGTGCCCGCGCGAAGGTTCACCGATTCCGGGCGCCCTGCCCGTTCGCCGTAGATCCGGCCGCCACAATCGCCACAGAACCAGGACGTGACATCGGCGCCGCTTGGAGACGGACGACGCCATCCCCTGGGCTTGCCCTGCCGAATCCTAAAATCCTTTGTCGCTACCGGCATGTTGAGCGCGAACGCGCTGCCGGACGCGGTCTGGCACTCCGTGCAATTGCAGGTGTAGAGCAACAACGGAAACGACATGACCTCGTAGCGGATCGCGCTGCACGAGCAACCGCCGGTCAAGGGAAGCGTGGGTCGTCTCACACTCATGATCACCTCCGGCCGGAGACGTGATCGGAGTCTACCGCAAAATGATCGCGCGGCGATGATCCTTTGCCAGAACCCGTTGGCGATCTATCGCTTCTCGATCACCAGGCTCTGCACGGCGCGGCCGAAATAACCCTTCACGTCCGCCAGCCGCGCCATCGCAAGCCCGGCGCCGTCAGGACCGATCCAGGATTCCGCATCGAGCAAAATCCAGTCTCCCACCGGCTCGCGGGCAAAGCTCACCGTGAGATCGGCATTGAGAAAGGTCCATTGTTCGAAATCGAGCACCGCCGACGTACCGTTGCAGAAATCCGCCGCGACGACCGCGCGCATGGCTTGCGAAACCGGCGAACCCTCGACCAAAGGCCGATCCGCCCGGTACCAGATCGCACCGGGACCGGGCACGCCGAAGCGGCCGCGCGCCGCGCGCATCGATATGCCGCTAACGAAAGCGCTGGAGGAAAAGCTCGGCTGTTCCTCGCGCGCCTGATCGGGCCCGGGAAGCTCGACCGCGATGTCAGCGGCTTCGGGTGGCAATTGCAGCGCCTGGGTCTTGATCTTGAGCACATTGGCGCTGACCACGACGGCATTGCCGGCGCGCAGCCGAATGGCGCACAACTGGATCTTGCGTCCCTCGCGCAGCACCTCGCTCTCCAGCGTCAACGGCGCCACCGGCACCGGCCGCATCAGATCGATGGTGACGCGCGCGATGCGCATCGGCACCGCCGTCGGGATCGCCTCGGCGGCCCAGACAGCCAAAGCGGCCGGCGCGGAGCCATGCTGCATACTGGGGTCCCAGGGACCGGCGGCGTTCGGGCTCGTGATGACGCGATGGCCCTCAACGCGATAGATGGCGTCCATTCAGCGGTCTTCCTGCTGCGGTTTTCTTGAAGCGATTTTTGGGCGGGATATTATTTGGTGCCGAACATGCGGTCGCCGGCATCGCCAAGGCCGGGCACGATGTAGGCGTGATCGTTCAGTCTTTCGTCGATGGCCGCGGTCCAGATCGGGACGTCGGGATGCTCGGCCTGGAACTGCGCGATGCCTTCCGGCGCGGCAAGCAGGCAGACGAACCTGATATCGCGGGCGCCGCGCGCCTTCAACAGCGCGACGGCGGCACAGGCGGAATTGCCGGTCGCCAGCATCGGGTCCATCAGGATCACCAGGCGGTCGGACAGATCGTTCGGCGCCTTGAAGAAGTATTCGACCGCCTGCAACGTCCTGGGATCGCGATAGAGCCCGATATGCGCGACGCGCGCCGACGGCACCAGTGCGAGCATTCCGTCCAGAAATCCGACGCCGGCACGCAGGATCGGCGCGAATGTCAGCTTCTTGCCGGCGATCATCGGCGCCTTCATCGGCGCCAGCGGCGTCTCGATATCCACCAGTTCGAGCGGCAGATCGTGGGTGACTTCGTAGCAGAGCAGCATTCCGATCTCGTTCATCAGCTCGCGAAAGCCCTTGGTCGACCGGTCGCGCTCGCGCATCAGCGTGAGCTTGTGCTGCACCAGGGGATGGCTGACGAGATTGACGGGCGCGGCGCTCATGGAAGGCTCTCTGGCACAGGGTTGCTATCGTGCGTATCTTCGGCGAGCAACTTTCGTACCAGCGGGATCACCTTGCTGCCGTAGAGATCGATGCTGCGCATCAGTTTCTCGTGGGATAGCTCGCCGGCGCTGTATTTCAGGTCGAACCGGGCCAGACCGAGCGCCCGCGAGGTCGATGCGATCTTGCGCGCCACCGTCTCAGGCGAGCCGACATAGAGCGAACCGGTGGCGGCTTCGCGGTCGAATTCGGCCCGTTGCATCGGCGGCCAGCCGCGCTCCGCGCCGATCCGGTCGCGCATCTTTTTATAGTCCGGCCACAGCTCCTCGCGCGCCTGTTCGTCGCTGTCGGCGACATATCCCGGCGAATGAACGCCGATCGGCAGCATCGGCTTGCCCAGTTGATCGAGCGCGCGGTGATAGAGATCGACATAAGGCGCAAAGCGGTCCGGCTCGCCGCCGATGATGGCGAGCATCAGCGGCAGGCCGTAGCGGGCGGCCCGCGCCACGGATTCCGGGCTGCCGCCGACCCCGATCCAGGTCTTCAGCGTCCCGGTTTCGATCGGCGGAAAAACCCGCTGGTTGTGCAGTGGCGAACGAAGCGTGCCGCGCCAGGTGACGGCTTGCTGGCCGATCAACGCGGCGAAAAGATCAAGCTTCTCCTCGAACAGTTTCTCGTATTGGTCGAGCTCAAACCCGAACAACGGGAAGGATTCAGTGAACGAGCCGCGCCCGAGGATCACTTCGGCACGTCCGTTCGAAACGGCGTCCAGGGTGGCGAATCGCTGAAACACCCGGATCGGGTCGTCCGAACTCAAGACCGTCACGGCGGACCCCAGCCGGATGCGGTTGGTGCGCGCCGCGATCGCCGCGAGCACAACCTCCGGAGACGACACCGCGAAGTCGGCGCGGTGATGCTCCCCGAGACCGATGAAATCGATCCCAAGCGAATCCGCCAGCACGGCCTCGTCGATCACGTTGCGGATGACCTGCGCGTGAGACAGCGGCATGCCGTCGGCGCTGATTGTCACGTCGCCGAATGTATCGAGCCCGAGTTCAAGTTCAGCCGCCATGTCAGTGGAATGCCTTTGTTGGAATGCAAATAATTCAACGGCCGGTCGCGGCAGGAGCTACGCGTTCTCTGCCGGATTTCGCGCTTGTCTTCACGGCGATGGCCGATTTTCGTTCTTCCCGTATCAGATCGACGAACGCGCGAAGTCCGGCGGTCATGTGCCGATGACCGGGATAATACAGGCACAGCCCCGGGAAGGGCGGCGTCCAGTCTTCCAGCACCGCCCGCAAGCTTCCGGCGGCAAGCTGATCCGTTGCCCAGAAATCGCTGACAAACGCAAGGCCGAGGCCCTCGACCGCGGCCTCCACCATCAGGCTGTCATTGTCGAGCGTCAGTCGGCCCGGCACATCCAGCGCCATCTCCTCGCCGCGCTTTTCGAATTCCCATCGGTATAGTTTGCCGCCCGGCATGCGCCGGCGAATGCATTCATGCGCCAGCAAATCCGCCGGTGATCGCGGCACCGATTTGCGTTCGAAATAGCCCGGCGCGCCGACCACGATAAAGCGTGAATCCGGCCCGCAGGGAACAGCAACCATGTCCTGCGGCACGGATTCGGCCAGCCGAATGCCGGCGTCAAAGCCTTCCGCGACGATGTCGATCGGGCGGCCTTCCATTGCGAGTTCGACCTGCATGTCGGGATAACGCCGGAGATATTCGGCGACCACCGGACGCAGGATCTGATGCGCGGCGCGCTCCTTGGCGTTGATCCGCAAGCTGCCGGTCGGCGTCGCGCGAAACGCGTTGACGTCTTCCATCGCGCCGGCGATTTCGCGCAGCGCCGGACTGACCCGGGCCAGGAAGCGCTCGCCGGCCTGCGACAGCGAAACGCTGCGCGTGGTGCGATTGATCAGGCGGACGCCGAGCCGCTTTTCCAGCCCCGCGATCGCGTGACTGAGCGCCGATGGTGAAATGCCCAATTCGGTCGCCGCCGCGCGAAAACTCCGATGCGCCGAAATCGCCGCCACCGCGTTCAGCTCGAACAGGCCTGTCTCCAGCATTGTGCGATATCCTGCATCAGGTCATCTCAATTTATACTGATTGTTGCATCAATCAAGGCCGCTTATTTCCAATCCGACGAGTTCAATCCGGAAAGGCAGCGGCCATGGCGCAGACAAATGCAAAGACATTTCTCATCACCGGCGTTTCCTCCGGATTCGGCCGGGCGCTGGCCCAAGCGGCGCTGCGCGACGGCGAAATCGTCGTCGGCACCGTCCGCAAGGAAAGCGACAAGGCGGATTTCGAGAAACTCGGTCAGGGCGCCCACGCGGTGATCCTTGATGTCACCCACACCGCGCAGATCGCGCCGGCCATTGCGGCGATCGAGAAAAATATCGGCGCGATCGACGTGCTGGTGAATAACGCCGGCTATGGCCACGAAGGCATTTTGGAGGAATCCTCGATCGACGATCTGCGGCGGCAATTCGAGGTCAACGTGTTCGGCGCCGTCGCCATGATCCAGGCGGTGCTGCCTGCGATGCGACAACGCCGCGCCGGGCACATCCTCAATATCACCTCGATGGGCGGCATCATCACCCTGCCCGGCCTCAGCTACTACCACGGCAGCAAGTTCGCACTGGAGGGCATCTCTGAGACGCTCGGCAAGGAAGTGAAGGATTTCGGCATCCATGTCACCGCGATCGAGCCGGGCGGCTTCCGCACCGATTGGGCGGGCCGCTCGATGGTGCGCGCGGCGCGATCGATCGCAGATTACGACGCGTTGATCGAGCCGATCCGCAAGCGCCGCCTCGAGGCAAGCGGATGGCAGATCGGCGATCCCGCCAAGGCGGCGCAGGCGATGCTGAAGGTCGCGCACTCGGACAACCCGCCCGCGCATCTTTTGCTCGGCAGCGATGCGGTGCGGCTGGTCGGCGAAAAGATGAAATCGCTGCAAGCCGACTTCGAGGCGTGGAACAGCGTTTCGCTGTCCACCGACATGACACCCAACGCTTAAATCAACCGGAGCAACTGCCATGAGCCATGACCGATCCACCGTCGAAGCCGTGATCGCCGATTATTTCGACGGTCTCTACGAAGGCGATGCCGACAAGCTCTCCGCGGTCTTCCATCCCACGGCCGATTTGCGCTGGCTCGAAAAGGGCGAACTGCAAGTGCTCAGCGTGCCCGATTTGCTGGAACGGGTTCGACGGCGGCCGTCAGCCAAGGCCGAGGGCAAGGCGCGCGAGGATTTTGTCGTCACCATCGACCGCTCGGACGAATCCACCGCCTTCATCAAGCTGCGCTGCCAATTGCCGCCACGCTACTTCACCGACTATCTGGTGGCGATGAAGCTTGGTGACGGCTGGCAGATCGTCTCGAAATCCTACCGTTACGATCTGCGCGAGTGAGCGATCACAGCGCCGGATCGACGGCTTCGTCATATTCCCTCTTGAACCGCGCGATCAATTCGGCGGCCGGCTCCACCTTGCCGATGCTGCCGACGCCCTGGCCCGAGCCCCAGATTTCCTTCCAGGCCTTCGGCTTGGCGCGCTCGCCAGAGGCATCGGTGCCAAAACTCATTTTCGAGGCATCGGATTGCGGAAGATTATCAGGGTCCATGCCGGCCGCGACGATCGACGGCTTCAAATAATTGCCGTGCACGCCGGTGAAGAGGTTGGAATAAACGATATCCTCGGCGCCCGAGTTCGTGATCATCTGCTTGTAGCCTTCCACCGCGTTGGCTTCCGCGGTGGCGATGAAGGCCGAGCCGATATAGGCGAAATCGGCGCCGAGCAGCCTTGCGGCGCGGATCGCGCGGCCATTGGCGATCGCACCCGATAGCGCGATCGGCCCGTCGAACCACTGACGGGTTTCCGCTACGAAGGCAAAGGGCGATATTTCGCCGGCATGACCGCCGGCCCCGGCCGATACCAGGATCAGGCCGTCGGCGCCCTTCTCGACCGCCTTGTGCGCGAATTTCTGGTTGATCACGTCGTGCATCACGATGCAGCCCCAGCCATGCGCAGCCTGGTTGAGTTCTTCGCGCGCGCCGAGCGACGTGATCATCATCGGCACCTTGTGCTTCTCGCACACCGCCAGATCCTGCTCGAGCCGGTTGTTGGACTTGTGCACGATCTGGTTGACCGCGAACGGCGCCGACGGCCGCTCCGGATGCGCCTTGTCGTAGGCGGCAAGCTCTTCCTTGATCCGCACCAGCCATTCGTCGAGCAGCGCCGCCGGCCGGGCGTTGAGCGCCGGAAACGATCCGACCACTCCCGCCTTGCATTGCGCGATCACCAGATCCGGCACGGAAATGATGAACAGCGGCGCCCCGATCACGGGAATCGACAGACGGCCCTTGAACAGAGCAGGCATGGACATTCGAAGGCATCCTTTTGTGTTGCCGGGGCTACGCCCGCGCGGTTGATCGAAAGATGCAGACATCATACCAACAAGGCAACCCGTGATCCCGGAGCAAAGAATTCGTCAGGCCCGGGCCTGGCCCGGGCATCCATGTCTGGCCGGCCAACCCCAAAGCCGGTCGCCGTGACCTTCAAACACCGCGCCTCAGAGCAGCCGAAGCGCGACGATAAAACCGAGCACGAGGACGATCGCCAACACCGCCACCCACAGCGTCAGATGCCGTTCGATCCTGACGCGAATCCACTCGCCGTAGCGATTGAGCAATATCGCGACCACAAAAAACCGCCCGCCGCGCGCGATGATCGAGCACAGCACGAACAGCCAGATATTGTAACCGGCAAAGCCGGAGGCGATGGTCACGAGCTTGAAGGGAATCGGCGTCAGGCCCTTGCCGATGATGATCCAGGCGCCCCACGCCGCGTAGGAAGCCCGGAAGCCATCAACCTTGCCGGCGAGGCCGTAGAGATTGATCAGCCAATGCCCGACGGAATCGTAAAGCAGCGCGCCAATGGCATAACCGAGAATGCCGCCCAGCACGGAGGCCACGGTGCAGATCGTGGCGTAAAACCACGCCCGCTGCGGCCGGGCCAGTGCCATCGGAATCAGCATCACATCCGGCGGCACCGGGAAAAACGAGCTTTCCGCGAACGCTACCGCTGCAATAATCCACACCGCATATGGCTTGTGGGCGGCGTCGATACACCAATCATAAATTCGTCTCAGCATGGCGCGATGAACCACCATAAGACGGATTTGTCCATGCCGGGATTTTGTGAAATTCGGGTTGCCCTTCCCTCGCGACAAACGCGAAGCGTTTGCGGGGAGATCACGGTCGAATCTAGTGCCGCTTACGCAGCGACCGGCTCTCGAGCGCGACAATTGGCCGCCGCGCGGCCTGACGTGCGACCTTGGGCGCGGAGACCTTGGGCGGGGAAACTTGGGACGCGGAGACTTGGGGCGGGGAGACCTTCGGCAGCTTGAGCGCGGATTTCGGCAGCTTCTCGGCAATTCCGAGCAGATGTTCGCGCCGCTCCATCTCGCGCCACACGTCTTCCGGCTGAATGCCGGCCGACACCCACAAGACGGTCAGGTTGTAAAGCAGATCGGCGCTTTCGCGAACCACCGCGTCCGACTTGCCGTTGACGGCGTCGATCACTACCTCGACGGCTTCTTCGGCCAACTTCTTGGCCATCTTTTCCGGGCCACGCCGAAACAGCCGTGCGGTTCGCGAAACCGCCGGATCGAGATCCTTGGCCGCGACGACCGCCTGGTAAAGCCGCTCGAGCAAATCACTCATTTTTTGATGGTAATCGAAACCGATGGCCAGCGTGTTAACGAGCAGCGGCAAACCCTAATTGTCATAAAAGCTTCGTCGCCCGGATCAGAGCGCCGGCGAATGATCGATTCAGGATTTGGAAACCATCGGCCGGAGTTGGGATGACGGCGGAAATACCGGATACCTGATCGATATCCCGTTCATCCCCGGCGCCGCGCTCCGCGAGGATAGGCTGCCAGCGTCGAACCTCCCGGACTTGTGGCATTAACTTTTCCGGATCATGCTCACCCTATTGTTTCCAGCGTGACCTCGAGCGTCCGTTTCATGTCCCTGCTTCGCCTTTATGCGCGCGTCCTCGAATTGCTCGGCAAAGAGGCGCGGCTGGGATGGATCCTGGCCGGCGCCAATCTGCTGCTGGCCGGCGCGCAATTCGCCGAACCGGTGCTGTTCGGCCGCATCGTCGATGTGCTCTCCGGCAAGCCGGCCACCGGCGCGCTCGGGACATCGCCGGCGTGGCCGCTGTTGGCGGCCTGGGCGGCGTTCGGCCTGTTCACCATCCGGCTGCAGCGCCGCGGTGGCGCTGCACGCCGACCGGCTCGCGCACCGCCAGCGCCAGGCGGTGCTGACGAATTATTTCGAGCACATCATGCAGTTGCCGCTGACCTTCCACACCGGCACCCATTCCGGCCGCCTGATGAAGGTGATGCTGAACGGCACCGATTCATTGTGGCGGCTGTGGCTCGGGTTCTTCCGCGAGCATTTCGCCGCCATCATGTCGCTGGTGGTGTTGCTGCCGCTGGCGTTCTACATCAACTGGCGGCTCGCGATCCTGCTGTTCGTGCTGTGCGTCGTGTTCACGGTGCTGACCACGCTGGTGGTGCGCAAGACCTACGGCATGCAAAGCGAAGTCGAGGCGCATTACAGCGACCTCTCGGCGCGCGCCTCCGACGCGCTCGGCAATGTGGCGCTGGTGCAGAGCTTCGTGCGGATCGATGCCGAGGTGCAGGGGCTGCGCTTTGTCGCCGACAAGCTGCTGGCGGTGCAGATGCCGGTGCTGTCGTGGTGGGCGCTGGTCACGGTGATCACCCGTGCCTCGACCACCATCACGGTGCTTGCGATCTTCACCGTCGGCATCGTGCTGCACGAGCAGGGCCTCACCTCGGTCGGCGAGATCGTGATGTTCGTGAGCTTCGCCACCATGCTGATCCAGAAGCTCGAGCAGGTGGTCGGCTTCATCAACAGCGTGTTCATGGAGGCGCCGCGGCTGCAGGAATTCTTCAACGTGCTCGACGCCGTGCCCGGCGGTCCGCGACCGGCCTGATGCGATCGATACCGGACGGCTCTCGGGGCTGGTCGAATTCAACGACGTCTCGTTTTCCTACGACGGCAAGCGGCCCGCGGTCGAAGACCTTTCCTTCACCGCGCTGCCCGGCCAGACCATCGCGCTGGTCGGCCCGACCGGCGCCGGCAAATCGACCGCGATCGCGCTGTTGCACCGCGCCTTCGATCCGCAGTCCGGCTTCATCAAGATCGACGGCATGGATGTGCGCGGCCTGACCTTGACGGCGCTGCGACGAAATATCGGCGTGGTGTTTCAGGAGGCGCTGCTGTTCAACCGTTCGATCGCGGATAATCTGCGCGTCGGCAAACCCGACGCCACCGAAGAGGAAATGCGGCTCGCCGCGAGCCGCGCCCAGGCGCTGGAATTCATCGAGCGCAGCGAACGGAAATTCGACACCAATGTCGGCGAGCGCGGCCGGATGCTGTCCGGCGGCGAGCGGCAGCGGCTATCGATCGCACGCGCGCTGTTGAAGGATCCGCCGATCCTGATCCTCGACGAAGCCACCAGCGCGCTCGATGCCGTGACCGAGGCCAGGGTCAACGCCGCTCTCGACGAAGTGATGAAGGGGCGCACCACCTTCGTGATCGCGCACCGGCTTTCGACCATCCGCAACGCCACGCGCATCCTGCTGTTCGATAGCGGGCGCGTGATCGAAAGCGGAACTTTCGATGAACTGGTGGCAAAAGGCGGCCGTTTTGCGGAACTCGCACGCGCCCAGTTCATGGTGCAGGAAAACGCCCAGCAGAATATCCAGCACAGCGTTCCGCAGAACGCCGACGACGCGCGGCGTCAAGATTTAGGCATCGCCGAAATTTGGCCTATTTCGTCCACGATTTAATCCCGTAAGCTCTGTTCCGGACCGGCAAGCCGGTATAGGTTTGCGGCCGCCGTGAGCGACGGTACAGGACATGCTTAAACGACCGCACGCTTGAAACCTGCGCACGCTTGAAACCTGAAAGTCATAGCCAGGACCACCCCTTGATGGGGCGGATCTCAAAGGACCGGAATCGGATAGTGCATTTTCTTCGCCCGTTGCTTCGCAAATCATCGCTGAACTGGATCGTTGTGGTCGCGGCATTCGCCGTCGTCTACGCGGCGCTTGCCGTCGTTACGCCACGCGCGGCGCAAGCGGAGGCGCTGCTGCTGATCGAGGCCGATACCGGCAAGGTGTTGCAGGCCGACAACGCGACCATGCCGTGGTATCCGGCCTCGTTGAGCAAGATGATGACGGCCTATGTCACGCTCAAGGCGGTCAAGGACGGACGCATCACGCTCGATACGCTGTTGACGGTCTCGCCGGTCGCGGCCTCGCAGTCGCCCTCGAAGATGGGTTTCAAGCCCGGCACCCAGCTCACGGTCGACAACGCGCTGAAGATGATGCTGGTGAAGTCGGCCAACGACATGGCCGTGGTGCTCGCCGAAGGCGTCGGCGGCTCGATCGACGGCTTCTCGGCGCAGATGAACCAGGCCGCGCAGCGTCTCGGCATGACGCAGACGAGCTACGTCAATCCAAACGGCCTGCCCGCCGACGGCCAGATCACCTCGGCGCGCGATCTGGCGATCCTCGCCCGCGCGATCATTCGCGACCTGCCGGAATACGAATATTTCGTCCACATTCCCTCGATCCGCTTCGGCCGCAGGGTCACGCAGAATTTCAACAAGCTGATCGGACGCTATCCCGGCGCCGACGGCTTCAAGACCGGCTTCATCTGTGCGTCCGGCTACAATCTGGTGGGATCGGCCACCCGCGACGGCAAGCGGCTGATCGCGGTGGTGCTCGGCGCGTCGTCCGGCACGATGCGCGCGGTCAGGGCCGCGCAACTGCTCGATCGCGGCTTTGCCAACAATAATCTGTCGTGGCTGCGCCCCTCGCTCGGCACGGTCGATCAATCTGGCGCCGATCGACGCGTCGCCGCCGAACCTGCGCGACGAGATGTGCGGCGGCAAGCACAAGCATCCGGCCACCGATGAGGATGAGGAAGCCTCGCCGGCAATGCCGGCCGTCGGCGTCGGCCAGCCGGCCTGACGTTCTTTGCCGCCGGGCTGCAGCCGCCGATGGTCAAGCCTTCGGACCTGATTGCTGGCCGCTCCCGCCGCGGCCGAACCGATCACGGTTTATACCGGTCCGACCCGGACCGGCGCGGCATTGATCGCCGCGGTCGCAGCGGACACCGACAAGCAGAACGGTGCGGCCGAAAGGCAAGAAAGCGCGCCATGGCACCGAAAAAGGCCGACGCTGAGGCCAGCCGATGCCGGCGACGAACGCCAAATCAGACGCTGCAAGCCAAGCCGGCCGGCGCCAAGCATGCCAATGCCAAGCCGGATGCCGCGGCCAAATCCGCCGACCAGCCCGCCGGCGAAGAAGCCCGCCAAGCCGAAGGCGGCGGCAAAGCCGCCGGCCAAGCCCGCCCCAAAGAGCAGCAACGGCGACGCCAAGCCTGCCGGCTAAGCAAATCGCTCAACGCCGGGTGTTGGTTGGCGAAACCCGCCAAGACTAGCCAAGACTAGCCAAGGCCGACCGGGACCCGCCAAGACAGGCCGGCAATGCGCCCGCATGCCCGCGCCGCTTGCCATCGGCGGCCTCCTTGCTCAATACTGACCGGAACAAGGCGTCCCGTCTCAAGACATTGGCAAGAAGCGGGAAACAAGCTGACAACGAAACCAGAGGGGAAATACCATGGAGCGGATCTGGCTCAAGCAATATCCGGCCGGCGTGCCCGCCGATATCGACGTGACCCAATACGCATCGCTCGTCGAGTTGCTGGAAGAAAGCTTTGCGAAGTTCGCGGATCGCAAGGCCTTCATCTGCATGGACAAGTCGATCAGCTACCGCGATCTCGACGAGATGTCGCTGGCGCTCGGCGCCTATCTGCAAAGCAAGGGCCTGCAAAAGGGCGCCCGCGTCGCGCTGATGATGCCGAACGTGCTGCAATATCCGATCGCGACCGCCGCGGTGCTGCGCGCGGGCTACGCGGTCGTCAACGTCAACCCGCTCTATACGCCGCGCGAACTCGAACACCAGCTCAAGGATTCCGGCGCCGAAGCGATCATCGTGCTGGAGAATTTCGCCACCACCGTGCAGAAGGTGATCGCCAACACCGCGGTCAAGCACGTCATCGTCGGCAGCATGGGCGACCTGCTCGGCCTCAAGGGCATGATCGTCAATCTGGTGGTGCGCCGGGTCAAGAAGATGGTGCCGGCCTATTCGCTGCCCGGCGCCGTCGCTGTTCAACGACGCGGTCGCGGCCGGCCGCGGCATGAAGTTCAACAAGCCGAAGCTCGCGCCCGACGACGTCGCCTTCCTGCAATATACCGGCGGCACCACCGGCGTCTCCAAGGGCGCGACGCTGCTTCATCGCAACATTCTCGCCAACGTGCTGCAGAACGATGCCTGGCTGCAGCCGGCGCTGAAGAAGCCGCCGCATGTCGAGCAGTTGTTCATCGTCTGCGCGCTGCCGCTCTATCACATCTTCGCGCTGACGGCCTGCTACCTGCTGGCGATGCGCGCCGGCGGCGTCAACCTGCTGATCCCCAACCCGCGCGACATGGCGCGGCTTCATCAAGGAGCTGATGAAATACCAGGTCAACAGCTTCCCGGCGGTCAACACGCTCTACAACGGCCTGCTGCATACACCCGGAGTTCGACAAGCTCGATTTCTCCAAGCTGAAGATCTCGATCGGCGGCGGCATGGCGACGCAGAAGGCCGGTCGCGGAGCAGTGGCTGAAGACTGACCGGCTGCAGCATTGTCGGAAGGCTATGGCCTGTCGGAAACCTCGCCGACGCTGACCTGCAATCCGCGCCGACATCGACCGAGTTCTCCGGCTCGATCGGCATTCCCGTGCCCTCGACCTAGCTTTCGATCCGCGACGATGACGGCAACGAAGTGCCGCTCGGCGAGGCCGGCGAAATCTGCGCCAAGGGCCCGCAGGTGATGGCCGGCTACTGGAACAGGCCGGACGAGACCGCGAAGGTGATGACCGTCGGACGGCTATTTCCGCACCGGCGACATCGGCGTGATGAACGCGGACGGCTACACCAAGATCGTCGACCGCAAGAAGGACATGATCCTGGTCTCCGGCTTCAACGTCTATCCGAACGAGATCGAGGAAGTGATCGCCAGCCACCCCGGCGTGCTGGAATGCGCCGTGATCGGCGTGCCGGACGCCAAGCTCCGGCGAGGCGGTCAAGGCGTTCGTCGTCAAGAAGGACCCGAACGTCACGGCCGAGGACATCATCAAGTTCTGCGGCACGCAGCTCACCAACTACAAGGTGCCGAAGCAGATCGAGTTCCGGACCGACCTGCCGAAGACCAATGTCGGCAAAATCCTGCGCCGCGAACTGCGCGACGAGAAGAAGGCTGCCGCCTGAGCTACGGCAGTTACATCATCGTCATTGCGAGCGAAGCGAAGCGATCCATGCCGCGGGTGTCGCCGGTCGCTCTGGATTGCTTCGTCGCTTCGCTCCTCGCAATGACATTCAAATAATTCCAGCATTGCGCCGCCCATCAAACGGCGGTGAAGCAGCTTTCCTCCCGGCCGGAAAATGCTCTAAGACACCCCCTCACATTGCAAGGAGAATTGACGATGACCATCAAAGTTGGCGACAAGCTGCCCGAAGCCAAATTTCGCGTGATGACGGCGGAAGGTCCGCAGGTCAAGACCACCGACGACATCTTCAAGGGCAAGAAGGTCGCGCTGTTCGCGGTGCCCGGCGCCTATACCGGCACCTGCCACAAGATGCATCTGCCGAGCATCTTCCTCAACGCCTATGCCATCAAGGACAAGGGCGTGAACACCATCGCGATCGTTTCGGTCAATGACGCCTTTGTCATGAACGCCTGGAAGCGCGACACCGACCAGCGCGACGAAGCCACCTTCCTCGCCGACGGCAACGCCGAATTCACCAAGGCGATCGGCATGGAGCTCGACGCTTCCGGCAACGGCCTCGGCATCCGCTCCAAGCGCTACTCGATGCTGGTCGAGGACGGCGTGGTCAAGAAGCTCAACCTCGAGCCGGCCCCCGGCAAGGTCGAGGTTTCCGGCGGCGACACGCTGCTCGGGCAGCTCTGAGCTAAGCTCGTCATTGCGAGCCAACGGGTCGGCGCGAACGACGCCGCCCGATGAGCCGGGCTCCGCGATAGCAATCCAGAGACGCGAGTACAAACTGGATTGCTTCGTCGCTCTCGATCCGTCGCAATGACGAACTTCGCTCTACCTCACTTCAGCCGCGCCATCGCCACGCCGTCGCGCGCCAGTTGATCGGCGCGCTCGTTTTCGTCGTGGCCGGCATGGCCCTTGACCCAGTGCCAGCGCACCTCATGCGGCTTGAGCGCGGCGTCGAGCCGCTGCCAGAGATCGACGTTCTTGACCGGCTTCTTGTCGGCGGTGCGCCAGCCGTTCTTCTTCCAGCCATGGATCCAGCCGGTGATGCCCTGGCGGACATACTGGCTGTCGGTGAAGAGATCGACCGCGCACGGCTTTTTCAGCGCCTCCAGCGCCGAGATCGCCGCCATCAGCTCCATGCGGTTGTTGGTGGTGTGCGCCTCGCCGCCCTTCAATTCCTTTTCGACATCGCCGAATTTGAGGATCGCGCCCCAGCCGCCCGGCCCCGGATTGCCCGAGCAGGCGCCGTCGGTGTGAACGATGACCGTGGGACGTTCGCTCACGCCACCAGCCCTGAAGCGGCGATGCCGTAATCGCGCACGCTCGCGACGCTCTGGTGGAAGCGCAGCTTGCGGACATATTCGAGCGGATCCTTTGGCCGCACCAGCGCGCCCGGCGGAACGTTGAGGAAATCCACCAGCCGCGTCAGCAGGAAGCGCAGCGCCGCACCGCGCGCCAACAGCGGCAGCGCGTTCTGCTCGGCCTCCGACAACGGCGCTCGCGGCCATAGGCGTTGAGGAAAGCGCGCGCCTTGGTGACGTTGAACGAACAATCGCTCTCGAAACACCAGGCGTTGAGGCAGATCGCGACGTCATAGGCCAGCATGTCGTCGCAGGCGAAGGTGAAATCGATGATGCCCGACAGCTTGTCGCCGAGAAAGAACACATTGTCGGGAAACAAATCGGCGTGGATCACGCCGGACGGCAAATCCTTCGGCCAGACATCGCCTTCGAGATAATCCAGTTCGGCGCCGATGAAGGCGCGCGAGGCCGTGCTGCACTTCGTCGGCGCGGGGGGCCGCCTGTTCGAACAGCGGACGCCAGCCCGACACCGACAGCGCGTTGGCGCGCGACATCGCGAAATCGCGCCCGGCCAGATGCATTTTCGCCAGCGCCTGGCCGACGCCGGCGCAATGCGCCGCGTTCGGCTTGCGCGGCCAGACGCCTTCGAGAAAATTGATGATCGCCGCGGGCCGGCCGGCCAGCGTGCTCAGCGCTTCGCCGATTTGTTCTGCAGCGGCTGCGGGCAATTGATGCCGTGCGTGGCCAGATGCGTCATCAGGCCGAGGAAGAACGGCAGATCGCTCCTGGCGACGCGCTTCTCATACAGCGTCAGGATGAAGGAGCCGGCTGACGTGTGCAGCAGGAAGTTGGAATTCTCGACGCCCTCGGCGATGCCCTTGTAGGACAGCAATTCGCCGATGTCGTAATGGCCAAGAAATTCCGCGAGCTCGTCGGCGGCGACGTCGGTATAGACCGCCATGGAGATTACTCGGCGGCGTCGGGCCGCAGCGAACGCGGCAACGGAAAGAATTCGTTCTCTTCCGCGGCCGAGACCGTCTCCACATGCAATTCGTAGCGTTCGGCGAACGCGCCCATGATCTCCTCGACGATCACTTCCGGCGCCGAGGCGCCCGCGGTGATGCCGAGGCTCTTGATGCCTTCGAACCGCGACCAGTCGAGATCGCTGGCGCGCTGCGCCAGCACCGAGACCGGGCAGCCCTCGCGTTCGGCGACTTCGCGCAGGCGCTGCGAGTTCGACGAGTTCGGCGCGCCGACCACGATCAGCGCGTCGACCACCGGCGCCACCTTCTTGACCGCGAGCTGGCGGTTGGTGGTGGCGTAGCAGATGTCTTCCTTGTGCGGCCCGGAGATGTTCGGGAACCGGCCCTTCAGCATCGCGACGATCTCGGCGGTGTCGTCGATCGACAGCGTGGTCTGGGTCACGAAGGCGAGGTTGTCGGGATCCTTCGGCGTGAAGGTCGCGGCATCTTCGGCGGTCTCGATCAGCGTCACCGCGCCCTGCGGCAACTGGCCGAGCGTGCCGACCACTTCCGGATGATGGGAATGCCCGATCAGCAGGATTTCGCGGCCGCGCTTGAAATGGATCGCCGCCTCGCGGTGCACCTTGGTGACCAGCGGACAGGTGGCATCCAGCGAAAAGAAATTGCGGGCCTTGGCGTCGGCCGGGCACCGATTTGGGAACCCCGTGGGCCGAAAACACCACCGGCGCGTTGGTATTGTCGGGGATTTCGGCCAGTTCCTCGACGAAAATCGCGCCCTTGGTCCTCAGGCTGTCGACCACATAGCGGTTATGGACGATCTCGTGGCGGACATAGACCGGGGCGCCATAGATGGTCAGCGCCCGTTCCACGGTGTCGATCGCCCGCACCACGCCGGCGCAGAAGCCCCGGGGCGAACAAAGCACGATTTTGAGGGCTGGTTTGGCCTGCATGGGTGCGATCTCGGACCGAATCACCCCTCGCCGCCGGGCAGGGAACGGTCAATTGCAAAGCTAAGGACTTGGGACTGCTTTCGGGCGCTGTCAAGGCCGTTTAGCAGGCCATTGCGCGGTTAGCCCCGGACGGCTTATATAGGGCGTAATTCCCGTCATCGCTGATGACTACCGGCTTCGCCTCCGAAAGAGGTGGGCGAAGCGCAAAGGAGATTTGCCATGAGCAATGCACCGCTGATGCCAAAGGCGACGGCCGTGTGGCTGGTCGACAATACCGCGCTGACCTTCGACCAGGTGGCGGATTTCACCAAAATGCACCCGCTCGAGGTCCGCGCCATCGCCGACGGCGACGCCGCCCAGGGCATCAAGGGCATGGACCCGATTTCGAACGGCCAGCTCACCCGCCAGGAGATCGAAAAGGGCGAAAAGGACCCGAACTACCGCCTCAAGCTCGAGGAGAGCAAGGTGACGCTGCCGCCGGCCGCCAAGAAGAAGGGCCCGCGCTACACCCCGGTGTCGCGCCGCCACGAGCGGCCGAGCGCGATCCTGTGGCTGGTGCGCAACCACCCCGAGTTGAAGGACGCCCAGATCATGCGGCTGGTCGGCACCACCAAGACCACCATCGCCAGCGTGCGCGACCGCACCCACTGGAATGCCTCGACCCTGACCCCGATGGACCCGGTGACGCTCGGCCTGTGCTCGCAGATCGAGCTCGATTTCGAGGTGCAGCGCGCCGCCAAGGAAAAGCCGATCGAGTACCGCCTATGGCGGCGCCACCCTGCTGCCGGCCTCCGAGACCACCCGCAAGGAGCCGGAATTCGAGCCGACCGAAAAGCAGCGCGACGACCTCAACGTCGACGCCGTGTTCGCCAAGCTGAAGACCATCGGCGGCAAGAAGCCGGACGACGAGTAAGCGCCGGAGCCAACGCCGGGATCCACGAACGCGGCGGATCAAACCGCCGCGTTTTTGTTTGCGAGGACGGAATTGCCGCGCGGCCCGTAGCGATACGGATTGTTTTTCCGCAGGGAAAAATGGCATGTGCCCTCTTTCAGAAGAGGGCGCATCTACCGCAGGAATCTCTGGCTACTGGCGCTGCTGCTTGGGGGAGCGGCATTCCTGTTTTCACCAAGCGGCCGGAGGTTCGCGATCGGAACCTCCCGGGCGACAAACGCGAAGCGCTTGCGCCGAGATCACCGCGAGTTGTTGTTGGGGATGTTCGGGTGGTTCACCATGTATTCGCCGAGATCGCGCTGGCGGCGGTCGGCGCGCGCGTTGGCGTTGTTGCGCCTGGACGTCGCGGTCCTTGCGGCAGGCGATGTATTCCGGCGAGCCTGGCTTGACGTTGTTGGCGCGGCAGAACGCGTCGTCGTCGTCGCCATCGGCGTTGACCAACGTCGGCTGTCCCTGCTCCAGGAAGCAGCCGCCCAGCATTGGCGAAATCAGCGACAGCGCGATGAGATGGGCTGGAAGGTTTAGTCGCATACTCAAATCCCGTTTCGTCGGCTTCCGTGTTTAGCCCGAATTGAGGAGTTTGTAAGTCATCGCCATCATTCCGGGATGCGCTCTTGCGCAGACCCGGAATGACGAACCACGCCCCCCTCACACCCTTCCCTTCAGCGCATCGCCGATTTCGTCCAGCACCTTGGGGTCCTCGATGGTCGCGGGCATGGTCCAGGGGTCGCCGTCGGCGATCTTCTTGATGGTGCCGCGCAGGATCTTGCCCGAGCGGGTTTTCGGCAGCCGGCCCACCGTGATCGCGAGCTTGAACGCCGCGACCGGGCCGAGCTTGTCGCGCACCAGCGCCACCATGTCCTTTTCGACCTCGGCCTGATGGCGCGTCACGCCGGCCTTCAGCACCAGGAAGCCGCAGGGCACCTCGCCCTTGATCGCATCCTTGATGCCGAGCACGGCGCATTCGGCGACGTCGGGATGCGAGGCCAGGATTTCCTCCATGCCGCCGGTCGAAAGCCGGTGGCCGGCGACATTGATGATGTCGTCGGTGCGGCCCATCACAAAGACATAGCCGTCCTCGTCCTTGTAGCCGGCGTCGGAGGTTTTGTAGTAGCCGGGAAATTCGTTGAAATAGGCTTCCTTGCAGCGCTCGTCCTGCTCCCACAGCGTCGGCAGGCAGGCCGGCGGCATCGGCAGCTTGATCACGATCGAGCCCATGGTGCCCGCCGGCGACCGGCTTGGCGGCTTCATCGACCACGTCGACCTGATAGCCCGGCATCGGCACCGTCGGCGAGCCGTGCTTGACCGGCAGCATGCCGAGGCCGACCGGATTGCCGGCGATGCACCAGCCGGTTTCGGTCTGCCACCAGTGATCGATCACCGGCACCTTCAATTGCTGCTTCCGCCCATTCCACCGTCGGCGGATCGGCGCGCTCGCCGGCCAGAAACAGCGTGCGGAATTTCGACAGATCGTATTGCCGGATCAATTTGCCGTCCGGGTCTTCCTTCTTGATGGCGCGGAACGCGGTCGGCGCGGTGAACAACGCCACCGCCTTGTGTTCGGAGATCACCCGCCAGAACGCGCCGGCGTCCGGCGTGCCGACCGGCTTGCCCTCATACATGATCGAGGTCGCGCCATGAAACAGCGGCCCGTAGACGATGTAGCTGTGGCCGACCACCCAGCCGATGTCGGAGCCGCACCACCAGACCTCGCCGGGCTTGACGCCGTAGAGATTGAACATCGACCATTTCAGCGCGACCAGATGCCCGCCATTGTCGCGCACCACGCCCTTGGGTATGCCGGTGGTGCCCGAGGTGTAGAGGATGTAGAGCGGATCGGTCGCCAGCACCGGCACGCAAGCGGCGGATTTCTTCGCGGCGATGGCCGCGGCGCGCAGTTCGGCCCAATCGTGATCGCGGCCGGCGATCGAGTTCGCAACCCTGCTGCGGCCGCTGCAGGATGATGCAGGCCTGCGGCTTGACGCTGGAAAGCCGGATCGCCTCGTCGAGCAGCGGCTTGTACGTGCACGATGCGGCCGGGCTCGAGCCCGCAGCTTGCCGAGAAGATCAGCTTCGGCTTGGCGTCCTCGATCCGGGTCGCGAGTTCCTTGGCGGCGAAGCCGCCGAACACCACCGAATGCACCGCGCCGATCCGCGCGCAGGCCAGCATCGCGACCACGGCTTCCGGCACCATCGGCATATAGAGGATGACGCGGTCGCCCTTGGCGACGCCGAAATCCGGCATCACGGCGGCGAGCGTCTGCACCTCGTGCAGCAGCTGCGCGTAGGTGAATTTGGTGACGCTGCTGGTCGAGCGGCGAATCGTGGATCAGCGCCACCTGATCGGCGCGGCCGCCCGCGACATGACGGTCGAGCGCGTTGTAGCAGGTGTTGACCACGGCGCCGGCGAACCAGCGGCCGTAAAGCCCCAGCGAGGGATCGAAGATCTTTTTCGCCGGCTCGATCCAGTCGATCTCGCGCGCCGCCTCGCCCCAAAAGCCTTCGGGATCGCCCAGCGAGCGGGCGTGGACCTCGTGATAGCGGCTGTTGTCCTGGATGTTCATGGCGCCTCTCCCGGCAGCCTGAACGGTCTCCCTCTTTCGTCATGGCCGGGCTTGTCCCGGCCATCCACGTCTTCAACCATCGAGGAAGGAAGACGTGGATGCCCGGCCCAAGGCCGGGCATGACGAACACAGACGGCCGTCGGCTTTGTTGCAAACTATTGTCACGGGAAGCCGAGCCAGATCAAGCCGGAACAGCTCGGCCGTTCGGCCAAGCCCAAGCCTAAGCCTACCGCAGTGCGATGGTGTTGAGCTGGTCCAGCCGCTCCGCCATCGCCTGGCGCAGATCGTAGCCGCGGCGGCCGAAGGACGCGTTGCGCTTGTCGATGAAGTCGCGCTGTTGCCGGGTCAGCGCCAGCGCCGCGCGATGGCTGTCGGCTTCCGCGCTCGCGATCACCCGCAGGAACACGTCGTTGATGTCGCGGTCGAGCTGGGCGAGGCCGGGATCGGCGCAGATCGCCTTTTCCACCTGCCGCGTCGCGGTCGCGCAATTGAAGCTCGGCAGGTTCTTCTGGTACCTCCACCGTGCCCAGCCGCTCGATCTCCTGGCGCGATCTCCTGGTGATTGGCGGCGGCGGTCTTGTCGGAGGGATCGAGGCGGATGGCTTCGGCATAATCCTGCAACGCCCGTGTCGCGATCGCCCTTGCCCCGCCAGGCCGCGCCGCGGTTGTTGTAGGCGCGCTGGAATTTCGGATCGAGTTTCAACGCCGCATCGTAATCCGCAATCGCCCGGTCGTAATCCTTGCCGGCCTGATAGGCATCGCCGCGATTGGTCAGAAATTTCGCCTCGGGGCGGATTTTGATCGCCTCGTCGTAATCCGCGATGGCGCTTGCATAGTCGCCATTGGCGGCGAGGTGCAGGCCGCGATTGTCGAAGAATTCCGGCGGGTCGGATCGATCCTGATCGCCGACGTATCATCGTCAAGCGCCCGATCGGTGCGGCCGATCTTGCGATAGGCCGAGCCGCGGTTGGTGTAGGCTTTGCGCGTTGTCGGGCTCCAGCCGGATCGCCTGATCGTAGTCGGCGATCGCCTTCTGGTACTCGCCCTTGAAATACCAGGCGGCGCCGCGGTCGGAAAAGGCCTGCGCGAAATCGGGCTTCAGCCGCAGCGCCTCGTCATAATCCTCGATGGCGCGGTCGTATTTGGCGGCGTTGTTGAAGGTGTTGCCGCGGCTTTCATAACCGTTGGCATTGTCGGGCTCCAGCCTGATCGCCTCGTTGAGCGCTTCGAACGCCGCCTCGATCTTGCCGGTCTGACGCAGGATTTCGCCGCGGGCGCGGAAGGCGCGGGCACGACGGGGATCCCTGGCAATGACGGTATCGATCTCGGCCAGCGCCTTGTCGCTCTGGCCGCTGGCGTGAAGCGCGACGGCACGGGTAATCATGGCATCGAGACGATCGGCCTCCGGCGTCGCCGGATTTTCGATCGCCGCCGTGCAGCTTTCGATCAACTTCGCCGGGGGAGCCACGGTGAGGGCCGCGCAGGCGACCGGGGCTCGGCGGTCGTCTGGGCACCGGCGCCCACGGAACTCAAGACCGTGATCGCGAGTACCGCCGTTGTGGCAAAGATCGAAGCAGATATTCGCATCGCAGGCTCTCGAAGCAGGGGATAGTCGGCAGCGAGTCGCGCTGCTCCGCTTCTGTCGCGGCAGCCGACGCCAAAGGTTCGAACCGTTGCAGAATCCCGTCAGTTCCGCCCGATCGCGAGCAGATGATCGAGCCGCTCGCGCATCACCTTCTGCAGGTCATAGTCCGGCCGGCCGAACGCGGCATTGCGGCCGGCGATGAAATCGTCCTGCTCCCGCTGCAAGGCGCGGCCGGCGCGCGGATCGGTGCGGCTCGCATCGTGAACCACCCTGGTATTCACCGCGTTGATCTGGCGATCGAGATTGGCCCATTCGGGATTGGCGCAGATCGCCTTCTCCACCGCGCGTCTGGCGGTCGCGCAATTGAAGCTCGGCTTGTTGTTGACCGCAAGCAGCGCGCCGAGCCGCTCGAGCTCCAGCGCCAGCGATTTGTAATTGGCTCCTGGCCGCCGGTTGATCCGGGTTCAGCCTGAGCGCGGCGCCGAAATCCTGCAACGCCCTGGGCCGGTCGCCCTTCCTGCGCCAGAGCTCGCCGCGCGCATTGTAGATCTCGGCGAGCGCCGGATCGAGCCGCAGCACCGTGCCATAATCGTCGATGGCGCGGTCGATCATGTCCTTGCGGATGTAAGCCCCGGCCCGCGCGATCAGCGCCTTGACGCGGTCGGCCTTGAGCGCCTTTTCGCTGTCGATCAAGCCGCCGCACACCGCGACGATCCGCTCGTCATCGCCGGCCCCGGCCGCCGCCATGCAGGGCGCCGGATCGATCTGCGCATCCTCCGGCCCCCCGGTGCCGGTCGCACCGACGCCATCCGGCAGCGCCGCGCACAGCGCCGCGGTGAAAGCGGCGATACGGACCATTCGCGCCCCACAACGCAGCATCGGCCTATCCTTGAATCCCTTTAATCGAATCTCTTTAGCCCAGATCAGGAGAAAGGTGGAATTCGCGCGGTGCTGCCATCCGATTTTTGGTGCTAAATGGCGTGATCCCGACGCTCGGGGATGTGAAGCTTGGGGATGTGAAGCTTGCTCACGTTTGAATGGATCATTGGCTTGATGCTCGGCGCGGTGGTGCTATCGGCGCTGGCTCGGCGGATCAAGGTGCCTTACCCGATCTTTCTCGCACTCGGCGGCGCGCTATTGGCCTTCGTGCCGTCAGGGCCATCCTGGACGCTGGAGCCGGACCTGGCGCTGGCGCTGTTCGTGGCCCCGGTATTGGTGGATGCAGCCTACGACACCTCGCTGCGCGACTTGCGCAACAACTGGCTGCCGATCTCGAGGCTGGTATTCGCCGCGGTCGGCGTCACCACCGCGGCAGTCGCGACGTTGGCGCACTGGTTGCTGCCGGACATGCCATGGAGCGCGGCGATCGCGCTTGGCGCCATCGTGGCGCCGCCGGACGCCGCCGCCGCGACCGCGATCCTGCGTCAGGTCAAGCTGCCCTACCGGATGCTCAAGATCCTGGAGGGCGAAAGCCTGCTCAACGACGCCAGCGCGCTGTTGATCTATCGTGTCGCGGTCGGCGCCGCGGCAGTCCAGCACTTCAGATGGCGCGAATTCGCGCCCTCGATCGCGCTGGCATTGGCGGGCAGCCTGGTCGCCGGCTATCTCATTGCCAGGATCTCGATGCCGTTGACCCGCAGGATCAGCGACGCGCCGAGTGCGATCATTGTGCAGTTCGCCAGCACCTTCGTGATCTGGATCGTGGCCGAGCGCGTCGGTCTTTCCAGCATCCTGACCATCGTGGCCTACGGTATCACCATCGCGCGCATCGCTCCGGCGCGGACACCGGCTCGGCTGCGGGTGCCGTCCTACGCGGTATGGGAAACCATGGTCTTCGTCCTCAACGTGCTGGCGTTCATGCTGATCGGCATGCAATTGCGGCCGATCTGGACGCAGCTCGACCAGGTCGTGCAACTGCAATATCTGGCGGTCGCCGCCTGGGTTTTGGCCGTGGTGATCCTGGCACGCGTCGGCTGGATGTTGCTTTACGGCGCCGCGGTGCGCTTGTTGATCGCGCAACGGCTGCTTCAACCCGGAAACTCGATCGCCTATCCGACCCTCAAGGGCGGCCTCGTGATTTCCTGGTGCGGCATGCGCGGCATCGTTACCCTGGCGGCGGCGTTTGCGCTGCCGGAAGGCTTTGCCTATCGCGATTTCATCCTGCTGACCGCGTTCATCGTGGTGCTGGGATCGCTGGTGATCCACGGGCTGACATTGCGGCCGCTGATCCTGGCGCTGCGGCTGAAGGACGACAACCCGGTGGCGATCGAGGTCGGTCGCGGCCGTGCGGTCGCCTATCGGGCCGCACTGGAGGAAATCGACGGCGACCCGTCCGACGAAGCCGAAATGCTGAGGCTGGAATACCGCGCGCTGCTGCTGCGCGCCGACGACGATCCCGATGGCGGCGTTTCCAGCGGCGAACTGCCGGCCGATCCGCTGCGCCGCCGCGCCATCGACGCGGCGCGGCGGTCGATCCTCGCGCTGCGCCGATCCGAGGCGATCGGCGACGACGCGTTTCATACGCTCGAGGAAGAACTCGACCGCGCGGAATTGAGCGCGCAGGCGTGATCCGTCGCGATGAAGTTGATGACGAGGCTCCGCCCACCGCCGTCGTCCCCGCGAAGGCGGCGACCCATCACCCCTTGCATTCGTTTTTACTGAAGGCATCCGCCACACCGCCAAAACGAGAGTCCGCGCCGCCGCGATGAGCGCAATTGCGCTCACGCTGGGGTCCCGGCTCGGAGGCCGCGACGACGTGGATAGGTTGTCGCAATACACACCTCCGCATTCTCGCGACGGCATCCGCCCGAGTTTTGCAAATTCGTTCGCCCCAAAAAGATAGAGGACGCAGCGCGACCCTCAAGAGAGGGCGCGGGGAAGACCGGGTGCGCGCTGCACCCGCGGTCTCGCGTGCAAAGGTAGATAGAAAGTCGCACATGAGCATACAGGTTCAGCGGAAGCAGTCCGGCCTTCCCTGCGCAATGGCTTTACGGCTTATATCGTGCTCTCCCCGGCGAGACCTGGCTTGCTTGTCACCGTCGCCCCCAAGAAGCGCGAGCTTCTTGCGAATTTGACACCTGCCATCGGGGCGTCAGGACCACACGACTTTGCCGTACGCTTCAACTACGCTCGTCAGTCGCAGCCTTTGCGTCCACCGCATCCCACCGCGCGTTTCGTGACGTGCGCAACGCCCCTCTCATCGGGTGGGATGGCAATAGAAATGAAGCTGATTTGCCTTCGCGATCAAGCTCGACCGCTGCGACACATTGGCACGACGGGCAACTCAGCAAAATGCTGTCAAGGTCTAATTCGTGGCTCGATGCGGCTTAGCGGCGCGTCGGCTTGTAGGGTGGGCAAAGCGTCCTCACCCGCTGTGGCTCAACGCGCGAAGGCGCAAGCGTGCCCACCAATCACGCGTGACGCGTCGATGGAACGGTGGGCACGGCGCAAGGGCGCCTTTGCCCACCCTACTAACTACCCCACCTTGAGCGTGATGCCGCCATCGACCACGAGCTCGAGCCCGGTGACGTATTTCGATTCGTCGGAGGCGAGGAACAACGCAGCGTTGGCGACGTCCCAGGCATCGCCCATATGGCCCATCGGCACCTGCGCGTCGCGCGCCCGCCACATCGCCTCGACATCGCCCGCGGCATAGCTCGCCGCGAGCCCGGCGGAGTGCTCGACCATCGGCGTCTTCATCAGGCCGGGCAGGATCGCGTTTACCCTGATGTGCTGCGGCGCATATTTGACCGCCGTGGTGCGCGTCATCTGGTTCATCGCCGCCTTGGTGGTGGCGTAGGTGACATAGGAAATGCCGAGATGGCGGATCGAGGCGATCGACGAGATGTTGATGATCGAGCCGCCGCCCTGTTTCACCATCACCGGAATGACGTGCTTCATCGAGAGATACGCGCTCTTGAGGTTGATCGCGAACACGCGATCCCACTCCTCTTCCTCGACTTCGACCACGCTGCCCATCGACGGCGATGCCGACATTGTTGTCGAGCACGTCGATCCGGCCATAGGTCTTGAGGCAGGCCGCCACCATCGCCTCGACGTCGGCGGCGCGGGAAACATCGGCGGTGAAGGCCGCGGCCGTGCCGCCTTCGGATTGGATGATCTCAACGGTTTCCTGGCCGCGGCGGCGTTGCGATCGACGCAGAACACCTGCGCGCCCTGGCGCGCAAAGGTCACCGCGGTCGCCTTGCCATTGCCCCAGCCCGGCCCGATCGAGCCCGCGCCGACCACCATCGCCGTCTTGCCCTTGAGCCGTTCCATCGATTGTTCTCCTTGTTGTTGTAGTCGTTGTAGCCAGATGACTTGTAGCCCGGATGAGCGTCTTGCGACATCCGGGTCGGCGTTCCCGGATATCGCAAGAGCTCATCCGGGCTACAGCTGCCATTCGCCGGCGGCGCCGGAATTGCCGCAGCACGCACTGCCGTGCATCGGCGCGCGCTCTCGGCTGCCATTGAAACCAGCCATCGACCAGCCGCGCCTCCGGCGGCGGCTCCATGCCGGCGCCGGTGCCCTTGACGCGCGCCTGCACCAGTTCGAGCCCTGCGGCGTGACGCGCCAGTCCTCCTGCCAGTCGACTTCTCGATCGAATGGGTCCATGCCAGCGTGAAAGCCGCGAGCGACAGCGTCTTCACGACGCCGGCCGAAGTGAGGCACAGGCTCAAGCCGCCGCCGCCACGCCGCGCGGTCGCTGCCGCCATTGCCACAACACGGCAGACCATCGCGAGGATAAAGCCCGCGCTGTCGCTGAAGCGAAAATCGCCGAGCAGGCACAGTGCCGCGAGGCAAGCCGACGACGCGCTCGAGCAGCGTCAGCCGCGTGAACAGGAAGCCGATCGCGACCATGCCGAACAGGCCGATCGCGACCAGCGCCTTGAAGGTCGCGAACGCCACCGCGCCATAGAATCCGAGCTCGGCCGCCATCGGGTCGCCGGCCTGCAGCATCAGCGCCGGCGAATAGACGAAGATGAACGGAATGACATAGCCGGCGAGCGCGATGCGCATCGCCTCCCAGCCGATCTTGTCGGGGTTTTCCTTCGCGATCGGCGCCGCCGCCAATGCCGCCAGCGCCACCGGCGGCGAGAGATCGGCCATGATGCCGTAGTAGAACGCGAACATGTGGCTGGCGATCAGCGGCACGCCGAGCTTGGCCAGCGCGGGCGCGGCCAGCGCGGCGGTGATGATGTAGGTCGGAATGGTCGGGATGCCGGTGCCGAGCAGGATCGACAGCAGCATGGTCATGACCAGCGCCAGGAACAGGCTCTTGTCGCCGAGCCCGATGATCCAGCCGCCGAAGATGGTGCCGACGCCGGTCTGCGTCATCATGCCGATGATGCTGCCGACGATGGCGCAGGCCATGCCGACGGTGAGCGCCGACTTGGCGCTGTCGGCCAGCGAATCGCGGCAGGCCGCCAGCGTCGCCCGGCCGCCGCGCGTGATCGCCGCGATCAGCACCAGCACGCCGACGACGACCGGCCACCGGCACGATCTCGAGGCCGTTGCGCGAGACCGCGCGCGACCACCAGCGCGAGCCCGATCCAGAACACGTAGCGCAGCACGTTGCTGGAGAAGCCGAGCGTGATGCTGGCGCCGAGGATCAGCGCCACCGTCAGCGCCAGACCGATGCTGCCGGCATAGAGCGGCGTGAAGCCCTCGAACAGCATGTAGACCAGTGCCGCCAGCGGCAACACCAGGTACCAGCGCGCCACCAGCGCCTTGCCAGGCGCTCGGAATTTCCGCGCGCGTCATGCCGACCAGGCCGTGCTTGCCGGCTTCGAGATGCACCATCCAGAACGCGGAGGCGAAATACAGCATCGCGGGGATCACCGCGGCCTTGACGATGACGGAATAATCGACGCCCAGCGTCTCCGCCATGATGAAGGCGACCGCGCCCATCACCGGCGGCATGATCTGTCCGCCCATCGAGGCGGTGGCCTCGACGCCGGCGGCGAAGGCGCGGCGATAGCCGAACCTGATCATCAGCGGGATCGTGAACTGGCCGACGGTGACGACATTGGCGACGCCGGAGCCGGAGATCGTTCCCATCATGCCCGAGGCGAACACCGCGACCTTGGCCGGGCCGCCGCGGGTGCCGCCGAACAGGCCGAGCGACACGTCGGTGAACAGCCGGATCATGCCGGCGCGCTCGAGGAACGAGCCGAACAGGATGAACAGGAAGATGTAGGTCGCCGAGACGTAGATCGGCACGCCGTAAAAACCTTCGGTGCCGTAGGACGAGATGGCGTGATGATCTGGTCGAAATCATAGCCGCGATGGTTGAACGGCGCCGGCAGATACTGGCCGAAGAACCAATAGAGCATGCAGGCGCCGCACATCAGCGGCAGCGCCAGGCCCATCAGCCGCCGCGTGCCCTCGAAGATCAAGACCGCCAGCAGCGTGCCGACCGCCAGATCGAGCCGGGTCGGATCGCCGTCGCGCGCGATCAGGTCGGCATAGAAGATCCACTGATACAGCCCGCACAGGAATCCGGCGACTGCCGATCAGCCAGCCGACGGCGCGGCCGGCGTTGCCTTTGGCGGTGAAATTGCCGACC
This sequence comes from uncultured Alphaproteobacteria bacterium, assembly GCA_963755895.1. Taxonomy (GTDB): domain Bacteria; phylum Pseudomonadota; class Alphaproteobacteria; order Rhizobiales; family Xanthobacteraceae; genus Bradyrhizobium. The sequence continues at coordinate 41,508 of CAVWMD010000004.1, read as the reverse complement.
AGGCCAAACGTCATCAGGATCAGGAAGCCGACGTGAACGCCGCGCACCACCTGGCTCGGCAGCACGTTCCACGCCGCGATCACCAGCTGAAAGGCCGCGAACGCGATGCCGACGGCATAGGCCAGATGCCCCCAGCCGCCCGGACCGAAGCCTTCCGGAAATCCGTGCTCGAAATTATCGAATTCGACCTTGACGGGCGCTGCTGCGCCCTCAGCCTGCAACCATCCACCCGTCCCCGCGTCCCGTCCCCGCGACGCTTATAATCACCGGTGCCGACGGCACCACCGGAGATTGCGTCTGTCTTACACAGATCTTGCCTTCAGATCTTGCCTTGCACAGATGATGCGGACTTGGCCGCACAACGATCCAAGCCGAGCTACGTGGCCGGCCCGTCGACGTTTCAAATGCGCGCGCGGAATGCGCTACTTGATCAAACCTTTTTCCTTGTAATAGCGGATCGCGCCGGGGTGCAGCGGCACCGGGCTGCCGGTCGCCGCAGTCTCGAGCTTGATCTCCTTGCCGGCGGCATGCGCGTTCGCCAGTTCCGGCAGCGATCTCGAAGATCAATTTGGTCATCTGATAGGCGAGATCGTCGGACACCGCTGAACTGGTCACCAGATAATTCGACCACGGCCGCGGTCGGCACGTCCTTGTCCTGGCCGGTATAGGTATTGGCGGGGATCTTCACCGACACGAATGGCGGGCCGATCTTGTCGACCACCTCCTTGGGCACCGACACCACGGCGATGTCGGTCGAGGTGCTGAGATCCTTCAGCGAGGCCACCCCGAGGCCGGCCGATTGCAGTGTCGCGTCGAGCTGGCGGTTTTTCATCAGATCGACCGATTCGGCGAACGGCAGATATTCGACCTTGCCGATATCCTTGTAGCTCAGCCCGGCCGCGGCGAGGATGGCGCGCGAGTTGAGTTCGGTGCCGGATTTCGGCGCGCCGACCGAAAGGCTCTTGCCCTTGAGGTCGGCCAGCGTCTTGATGCCGCTGTCGGCGGTGGCGACGATCTGGATATAGTTCGGATAGATCGCGCCGATGGTGCGCAGCCTGTCCAGCCTGGCCTTGAAGCCGGCCTCCTCGTCGCCGTCCCAGGCGGCCTTCAGCGAATCGCCCAGCGCAAACGCAATCTCGCCGCGGCCCTGCTGCAGCAGGATCAGGTTCTCCACCGACGCCTTGGTGGCCTGCACCTGGGTCTTCACATTCGGAAGCTTGTCGCTGTAGATTTTTCCGATGGCGACGCCGAGCGGATAATATACGCCGGAGGTGCCGCCGGTCAGCACGTTGATGAATTGCTCGGCCCGCGCCGACGGCGCCGGCCACACCGCCGCCATGACGATGGCGGCGGCAATCAACTTCGAACCCATGAATATTAGTCCCCTGGCAATGTCGCGAAGGTGACCGCACGACGTCGCGAGGTCAAGCCGCATCAAATCGCTCGGCCAGCACTGGCAGCATGGCGGATGAACGCGTACGGTGCGGCCCGCGAAACCGGCCCATCAGAGCCGGTGCTATCCGGGAGAACACCAAATGCCTGCCAGCCGTGCCTTTCGACCAAACCTGGTAACCGTGGGAGCAGCGATCCTGCTCGCCAGTTCCAACCTCAATCTCGCTTACGCCAAGCCGTTCATGATCGTCGGCCTCGACGAGAAGGCGTTATGGGACGCCGATGGAAAGGTGATCCTCGCCCCCGACGGCAAGGATGCCGTTCTGATCGTCGATCTCGCCAATCCCGAAAGCCCCAAGATCGCAGCCAGCCTGCCGCTGAAGAATTCGGTGGTCGGTCCACCCGTCAATGTCGACATCGACCCGACCGGTTCGATCGCGCTGGTGGCGGATTCGGTCGACGTCATCAAGGATGGCGACACGCTGAAGCAGGTGCCCGACAACAAGATTTACGTGATCGACCTCAAGGCCAATCCGCCGAAACTGGCGTCGACGATCACCGGCGGCAAACAGCCCTCGGGATTGAACATCAGCCCGTCCGGCAAAATGGCGCTGGTCGCCAACCGCGGCGATAATTCGATCAGCGTGCTGTCGATCAACGGCACCGACGTCAAGATCACCGACACTATCGCGATGCCCGACAGCGTCGCCCATGTGATGTTCACCCCGGACGGCAAGCGGGCGCTGGCCGTGAGATTTCCGGCGCACAAGGTATCGATACTCGATACCGCCGGCGACAAGGTGGCTTACAACAAGATCGACCTTCCCACCGGGCAATGGCCATACAACGTCGTGGTGACGCCGAACGGCAAGATCGCGCTGACCTCCGACAATGGCGCCGCCGGATCATCCGACGGCAGCGTCGATACCTCGAGCGTGATCGACCTCGAAGCCAATCCGCCGCGCATCATCGATCGGGTGGTCGTCGGCGACGGCCCCGAGGGACTTGCGATGTCACCGAAGGGCGATCTCGCGGTCTCCGTCATCCTGCGCGGCTCCAACACGAAGAATGCGTTCTTCTACCAGAAGAACGGCAGCGTCTCGGTGCTGAAGATCGACGGCAAGAAGGTGACCAAGATCGGCGACGTCGAGGTCGGCGGCCTGCCCGAAGCCGCCCAGTTCACACCCGACGGCAAATACATCCTGGTTGGAAACTATCTGGATCAGGATTTCTCGATCCTGAAAGTCGACGGCACGAAGGTCACCGATACCGGCAAGCGCTTCAAGGTGCCGGGACATCCGGCGTCGGCGCGCATGAGATAAGTCATCACGCGCCAGAGGCCACAAGGCCGGAGTCTGATTGCCAAGTCAGGCTCCGGTGCCTGGAATCACAAATCGGTATTGCGGCCCATCCTTCGAGACGGCCGCTCTGCGGCCTCCTCAGGATGAGGTGTAACGGGTGAAGCACAACAACCTCATGCTGAGCGAGCGTCTCGAAGCATGGGCAACAGGCGACTCATGAATCTCTCATAGTCAGCCCCAGCTTCTCAGCCTCCAGTTTTCGGTCCGGACGATACGCTCGAAAATGTGATCTGTGGATTGGTCGACAAGCGACCACAGGCCTTAACGCGCGACGCCCCTGGCGCATCGCGTGGCTGCAACCGTTGATATGTTGCCGCGGGTTCGGCCTGTCAGCGAACAACAAGGGACCGGTGGCAGTCGATTGAATGCCCTTCGCTATTGTCATGTCACCGTCATGCGCACTCTCTTTTTTGTACTCCAATTTTATTCTCATTGGCGCCTTTAACCTTACCGAAGCAATCATCGCCGGGTCGACGAAACTCCATGATTGTCCCACCGCGTGGATATACCACTGCTACGCAACCAATCTGGGGAGGCGGCAGCATGAAAAACATCAATCCCGAACGACGTGATGCGGCCGGCTTGTTTCGGGCATCGAAAAATGATGCCGCGGGCCTGCGTCGCCGACGGCAAGAAACACCTTCGAACCTTCCTTGCCGAGGCGCTCGAGGAGCTTGGTTTCATCACCAGCGAATGCGGCCATGCCAGAGAGTTGGCCGGCGTGCTGGACACCCACCAGCCGGACCTCGTCGTGCTCGGGGTGTCCGTCAATGGGATCGAAGTCGGCGAAATCCTCGAGGCACTGGTGCGAAAAGACTTCGGCGGCAAGGTGCTCGTGATCGGCCAGCCGGAGTCGATTATGGTAAAGGCGGTGCGGCAAATTGGCGAGGAATACGGCATCGCGATGCTGCCCTCGCTGCCGACGCCGTTCAGCGCCGGGACGCTGCGCGCCAGCCTCGCCACGCTGCTGCCTGCTGAACCTGCTCCTAGCCCGGCGGTGGACGTCGCCGAGGCGCTGAAGGCCGGCTGGCTCGAACTATGGTATCAGCAGAAGATCAATGTCCGCACCCTGGTGCCCTCCGGCGCGGAGGCGCTGGTGCGGATGCGCCATCCGGCCTGGGGCGTGGTGCCGCCAGCCTACTTCATCCGCGACGACAAAGATCCGTATTTTCGCGCTTTGTCCAAATTCGTGGTCGGCCGCGCCATCGAGGATTGGCGTTATCTGCTGGAGCAGCAGGGGCCGGTCGATCTCTCGATCAATCTGCCGGTTTCGTTTCTCGGCGACCGCCAGGCGGTGCGCGATCTGTGTCTCGCGATGCCCGACCATCCGGCGTTTGCCGGATTGCTGATCGAGATCAACAGCGCCGAGGTGATCGACAATCTGGATCTCGTGATCGATGTCGCGAGACAGTTGCGGCTGCATAATATCGCGATCTCGATCGACAATGTCGGCGCGGAGTGGCCCTCGCTGATGGGGCTTCGCAGCTTCCCGTTCGTCGAGCTGAAGGTCGATCATCAATTTGTCACCGGCTGCGCGGATGACCGGCTGAAGCAGACGGTGTGCCGCCGCATCGTCGAACTCGCCCAGGACCATGGCGCGCGGGCGCTGGCCCAGGGCATCGAAACCCGCGCCGATTTCGTCACCGCCCATGGCCTCGGTTTCGATCTGGTGCAGGGCTATCTGTTCGGCAAGCCGATGGGGATCAAGAAATTTGCGCGGTCGCGCCCCTTGCTGGCGACGACCAATCAACAGCGTTAAGCGCTGATTCTGTTCAGCGGGCTCACTGGAACGTCATGTCCAGGCATTTCGAGATGTCGGAGCCGAGGCCGGAGCTGATGGTGATGCAGCCGCGGACCTTCTGCGCGGTGGTGTCGCTGGCCCAGATCGCATAGCCGCCGGGGCCGAAGAACGAATTGGTGTTCGGCGCCTCGGTCTCGGTGGCGTCGAACGAATAATGCGAGTCGGTCTCGAAGATGCGCGGCTTCTTGGCGCAGCCGCCGTCGGTCTGGACGTTGATCACTTCCTTGTTGTCCCGCGTCAGCGCCAGGCTGACCTGGCAGCGGAAATATTCCGACGTCTTGGTGTTGAAGACATAAGCGTAGGATTTGCAGGTCGCGGTGTTGAGCTTTCCCGCGCTCAGGCCCCGGCTGCAGGCGATCCGCTGGTTGTGGCTGAGCTCGAAATCATCGGCATGGGCGACAGGGACCAGCGTCAGCAGCGACAGCGCGGCGAAAGCCCAGGCCTTGTTGCAAAGTCTTGTTGCAAATCTTCATGACGAGGTTCATCCGAATCATCCCTATGACCTGTTTTGCAGAGTAAGGTTCTAGACTGAAACCGCGAAGATAGTCGCGAAGTGTGAGCCGGGAAATCACAAAGTCGCAGGAAAAACTGATGAAAACACATGAAGGCCCCATGAAAACTCTGGGGCCTGCGACACCGGCGTCATATTGACGGGCGAATGTCGTTCGTGATTTGTTCAAAGGCGCGATGGGGACGCCAATTCAGATTTCAAAGCGATTACCGGGAGAAGACGGATGACGAGACGATCAACGAAGACCCTTTTGATGGCTGCTGCATTGAGCGCGCTCGACGACGGCCGCATGCGCGCAAGCCGCGGCACCGACGCCCTGGGTGCTGAGCCCGGACATGGGCTATGGCTACGACAAGGACGGCAAGACGTTCTCCTACAAGATGGGCACCAACAATGCCGGCATGCTGCTGAAGGGCGCCAAGAAGGTGCCAAAGGGCACGCTGTTCTTCATCGGCCAGAACGGCCAGCTCTACATGCGGACCGGGCCGTATCTCGAAGGCGACGGCAAGTTCATGTTCGGGCCGAATTGAGGGTCTCGTCTTCCCTTCTCCCCTTGTGGGAGAAGGTGGCGCGGACGCAGTCCGTGCCGGATGAGGGGTCGCAACATAACGAGAGGCCGAGACCCCTCACGCGTCTCGAACGCGCTATGCGCGTTCGATCCACCCTCTCCCACAAGGGGAGAGGGAAAAGAGCTGTACCGATTAAAACGCCGCCGCCAGATCCCTGGCGCCCGGCAAATTGCTGTTGCTGTCCATCCGGCAGTCGGTGACCGCCAGCAGCTTGGCCACCGTGTTGTGGCGGATCGCGACCGGATTGCGCTCGTAGCCGTTGCGCTGGAAGAAATTCGAGGTCGGCACCTGCTCGCGCATCGCCTGCGGCATCGTCACCATGTCGAGACCAGTGCCGTCGCCGGTCAGGTTCATCATCTCGAGTTCGGCGGCGGTGAGCGGGCGGTTATAGCCCTTGGCGCGCGCGAAGATCACCGAGGTCAGGAGCTTGTGGGTCTGCAGCAGCGGGCCGACGTCGATATCCAGCACCATCGCATGGATCGCCCAGCCCTGCTTGGGTATCGGCGATCTTGCCGTGCGCCGACCAGTCGTCCGGCACCGAGCGCGCCAACGCCACCATCCGCTTCAGCACCGCGATCTTGTAGTCCATCGCCTTGCGCGGCGGCGCCGGACAATTGCGCGGCCTTGGCGGTCAGCGCCCGGACGAGTTCGGGGCCCTGCTCGGCGACCAGTTCGACGCTGTTGGTGGTGAGCAGCTGGTTGTAACCGATCGCGGTGGAAATCGCGCGGGTGCCGCCATGCTCGATGCCCGACTGCACGTCGTAATTGCCGGTGCCGCCGGTCTCGAACGAATAGACCCGCACCGCCTGCTCGCGCGTCAGCCCGGCCGCCGCTGCGACGCGGGCATAGGCGCGCTTGAATTCGATCTCGCTCGCCGGCCGTTGCGGCGTGAACTGGAACTGCTGCGGCGGCGGCCTGCAACAGATCGGCGACGACGGGAATAGCCTTGTGCTCGCGCGGCGGGCGCTCGGGTTCGGGCTCGGGCGCCGGATTGACCGGCCGCTTCGGCCCGGTATAGACCGGCGGCTGGGTCAGCACATAGTCGTCGAGCATCGATCGGCTGGTGATCGCGCCGCTTGGCGTTGCGGCCGCGCCGCTTGTCGGCGATCGCATCCCAATAGGCGCCCGCTTGCTCTTCGAACGCACCGCGCGATCTCCTGGTATTCGGCAAGCTTGCGGCGATATTCCGCGATCGCCTGCGGCGAGGCCGCCTGCGCCATCGCATTGGCGGTCGAAGCCGGCAGCGCGGCAGCATTCATCGCTGCCGCCCGCGGCGCGGCCGAGCAGCAGCGCGAGCGCGAGACAGAAGGAACCGACGCGAATCAATTGCGGGCGCATGGTCTCGTTGTAGCAAGCAGCCGCGCCAAGTCAGCCCCGAAACGGCTCTAGTTTCTTTTGTTTTGACGCGTTTTCTTCACGCGAACCGCTACCCACGGAGCTTTTCATCGGGCGCGCATTCGCGCGACCCGTTGGCTGGAAAACGCTTTCGGCTACTTCCACGCAAACACCGGCTGCTCCAGTTCGGCGACGCGGGTGTCGCGGCCGGCGAGCACTTCGCGGAACTGGTAGATCATCGCCGCCGTCGGCGCGTGGATCAACTGACCGGCGATGACGAAACCGGATCACGCGCCGCGTGCTTTCCGGAATCGCGGTGAAGTCGAACGCATCGGCGCGCTCGATATCGTGCAAGCGCGATCCGATGCACCGAGGCGACCTCGTCCGGATTGGGCGTGATGACCGCGCCTTTCGCCGCCCACACCACGACCGGCGTGATCAGATAGCCGGAACGGGTCGGATAATCGTCGAGCAGGCCCAGCACATCGTCGGGCCCAAGCTCAAGGCCGAGCTCTTCGTGCAGCTCGCGCAACGCGGCTACGACCGGCGTCTCGCCTTCGTCGCAGCGTCCGCCCGGCAGCGCCCATTGACCGCGATGGCTGCGCAGGCCGGCCGCGCGCCGGGTCAGCAGCAGCGCCGTGCCGTCGTCCGGCATCGTCGGCTTCGACCAGCGCGATCGCGACCGCGGCCCGCTTCAGCGCCGGCCGCCGGCTCGGCTCGCGCGGCAGCCGCGCGAACGCCGCGCACAGCTCTGCGATATTCCGCCGGGTGGTATCATCGAATGGCCGGATCATGCCGCTTGACTACAACACGCCGGCGATTGATGAAATGACCTGCAACACACGTCTATCACCTAGACCGGAAAGACCTGACATGACCGACGAGGCCGCGGAGAAACTCAAATCCGACGGCTGGACCATCGTCGAAACCACGGGTTCCTCAATCTGGTCGGGCCGCTGTGGCAGCGGATGGTGGACGGCGAGCATGAATATGCGCTGGTCACGCAGGACAAGCACCATAACCGCCGCGGCCTGGTGCAGGGCGGGCTGTTGATGACGTTTGCCGACCGCGCCTGCGGCATGACCGCGCGATTTGTCTCGGGCCGGCCGACGCATGGCGACGGTTCAGCTCGACGTCCATTTCGTCGACGCCGGCAAGATCGGCGAGATCCTGATGCTCGAAGCCGCGCGTGGTCCGCACCACCCGCAGCCTGATTTTCGTGACCACCGAGGTGACGGCGAACGACCGCACGTATCGTCACCGCCAACGGCGTGTTCAAGATATTGAAGGACGGCAGCTGACGCTGACTCGTCACTCCGTCATTCGCGGCGATGCGAAGCATCGAACCGATGTGCATGCACATCGGAGTCTCGAGATTCCGGGCTGACGCTTCGCACCATCCCGGAATGACCATGACCGCAAAGGACCTAACCCGATGCAATATCGTCACCTCGGCCGCAGCGGCCTGAAAATCTCGCCGATCTGCCTGGGCACCATGATGTTCGGCGGCCCGGCCGACGAGGCGACCTCGGCGCGGATCGTCGCCAAGGCGCGCGAGGCCGGCATCAACTTCATCGATACCGCGGACGCCTATAATGGCGGCAATTCCGAACAGGTGGTCGGCCGCGCCATTTCCAACAGCCGGCAGAACTGGGTGCTCGCGACCAAGCTCGCCAACCCGATGGGCGACGATCCCAACCGCGGCGGGCTGTCGCGGCGCTGGGTGCTGCAGGCCGCCGAGGAAAGCCTGAAGCGGCTCGGCACCGACTACATCGACATCTATTACCTGCACAAGGAAGACCATTCGACGCCGCTGGAAGAGACCGTGCGCGCGATGGGCGAACTGATCCGCCAGGGCAAGGTGCGCTATTTCGGCGTCTCGAATTATCGGGCCTGGCGGGTCGCCGAAATCTGCAACATCTGCGACCGGCTCGGCATCGACCGCCCGGTCGTCAGCCAGCCCTATTACAACGCGATGAACCGGATGCCCGAAGTCGAGCATTTTCCGGCCTGCGGCTATTACGGCCTCGGCATCGTGCCCTATAGCCCGCTGGCGCGCGGCGTGCTGACCGGCAAATACCGCCCCGATGCCGCGCCCGACAAGGAGACCCGCGCCGGACGCAACGACACGCGCATGATGCAGACCGAATGGCGGCCGGAATCGCTGCAACTGGCGCAGGAGATCAAGCAGCACGCCGAAGCCAAAGGCATCACCGCCGGACAGTTCGCGGTGTCGTGGGTGCTGAACTCCTCGTTCGTCAACGCCGTGATCGCCGGCCCCCGCACCGAAGAGCAATGGGACGATTATCTCCGCGCGCTCGACTATCGCTTCACCGCCGAGGACGAAGCGCTGATCGATCGGCTGGTCGCGAGCGGCCATCCCTCGACGCCGGGCTTCAACGATCCGGCCTATCCGATCGAGGGACGGCGGGCGCGAACGGGCGCGTGACGAGATTTCTTCGAAGCGCGTGAGCTGGATTTGCGGTCATCGACTTCGCGTCCACGTCTCGGTTCGGCAGAGGTATCCCGATCTAATTAGTTCGCCGATCCGGCGCTCGGCCTCGTCGACGCCGGCGCGGCGATGCTTCTTTTGCAGATGTTGACCGCAAATATTCCGCGGCAAGACCGGCTTGCGCGGACGGCTTCACCGTCGATTCACCAATCGAAACGGCTTAAGCGGCGAATTTACCCTTCGGAGACGTCTGCGATCTTGAATGGCACTTTCAACCACCGAGAAATGCCATGCGCAAGCTGAATGCTGCTAATCTGGTTCTCGACTCCACACATTGCCGCGCCATTTGCGATGAGATCGGCGAGCGGCTTCGGTCGGTCCTGAAGCCGGCCACATCGGATGTTCCACCTCGGCTGCTCGACCTGATTGGGAGGCTTGCCGCGCTGGAACAGCGCGATCTGTTGCCAGTGGAGTTGGCGCCTTCGATCGTGCCGTCGGGCGAAGAGGTATCGCTCCCGACGGCTGATTTGATAGGCGCCGATTAGGCCGCTCGTCAGGCGATGAGCCGGCCTGGAGTCGCCTGCCACCAATCGCTGATCATCTTCTGCCGGTCCCTGAGCTGGACGACGAGATCGGCAAACGGCCGGTCTTTCGCCGGGACGGCACTTTCGATCCTGCTGATCGCCAGGGCACCTTCGCGTGCGTCGGCCTCGCCGCTAAAGCGGTGAATTTCAAAACCGCGATAGTTCGGCATCATATGACGAAAGCCCAGTTGCGCCAGCCAGCTCAGTTGCAACAATTCGGTCGGCGACAGGTCGATGCGGATTTTGCCTTCCGCCGGCGCCTTTCGCCGCATCCCCGCGGTGTGGCCTTGCAGCCAGCAGGCTTCGCCGATCGCGTCGCCCAATACCCAGAGCGCGGCGTGATAGGGATCGGTAGCACCGCTGCCGCGCCTTTTCGCGTTTGGCCTGACGCCCTTGATCGCCTTCACGGCGAGCGCAACCCGTTCGGGCTCGCTCTGTCCCTCGCGTTGATAATGCGAAACAACGCCACGGCCGAGTTCGCTGATCGCCTCTTCCATGCCGCGAACACGGCCTCTTTCGAAGTACGATTTCGCGCCGGAAAACGCCGAATAGACAAGCACGGCTTGCAGAGCACATAGCAGCAAAAGGATATCCACGACCCCGGCACCCCCGTCTTTGCCCGACGCATCGAGCACTCAGCCCCATGAACACGTTAGGAGAATTTCGTTATCGAAGCCTTAGGGCTTTTTAGTAAGCCCGCTTACCACTCGGATTCATGACCCTGGGTGGAATTGTTTGACGGCATCCGGGGTCACGGCTCGGCTAACCGGCGAGCCCGCTGAAAGTGCATCACTTCAGGCCTTGCCGCTTTGGTTGATTTGCGGAATCATGTCCGGGGAATGGGGGACCAGCATGTACAAGGTATTTGCACTTCTATTTGCACTCGCGGCCTTGATCGTCTTAACGCCCGGGCAAGCCGCGCAGTTGAAGCATTTCAAGGTCGGCTCGTGGGACAGCGGTGCCTATTCCGACGATAGCCTGCGCGACAAGTTCAGCCACTGCGCCGGTTCGGCTAGTTACAAAAGCGGCGTCGTCGTCACGGTGACCATCAACAGGCAATATAAATGGGGCGTCGCGTTTGCCAATCCGGCCTGGAAGCTGACGCCCGGCGCCAACATCGATCTGGCCTATGTCGTCGACGGCGGCGAGGCGCGGGCGACGACCGCCAAAGCCGTATCCGCCAACCAGGCCCTGATCGGATTCGGCGACGACGGCGCGCGCTTCAAGGAATTCAGCCGCGGCTATCAGCTTCGCGTTGCCGCCGCCAACCAGGTCTTTGCCTTCGACCTGACCGACACCGCAAAACTGCTGCCCGCGCTGCTCAACTGCGTCACGCAGCAGATCAATCCAACCGCGGTGACGGCTTCCGCGCCAACCGCGGCCCCGGCGCCGGCCCCACACAGCCCCGAGCTGAAGGCGGAGGCGACCGTGATCGCCGCCAATCTGTTGTCACAAGCCGGCATCGGCGGTTTCCGGATCGCAACGCCAGACGAGTTTCCGGAGTTGAAAGCCGACGCCGTCTGGACTGCGCCCGACGTGATGGGCACCATCAACATCATGGCGGGGGCGGCGCCCAAGGACCTCGACAATATCAGGTCGATGGTGATCGGCAGCGAAGCCAGGGGATGCAAGGGAATGTTCTTCTCGGGCTCGATCCCCGACGACGGCAAGGAACAACTGATCCGCGTGTTCACCACCTGCCAGGAGAAAGAAGCTCAGCCACGATCTACACCCTCGCGGTGCCACGCAAGGCAGGCGGCATCTATATCTTACGGACCATGACGGCGGCGGGTGCTACGGCAAAATCGGAAAAGCCCGCCAAGGATGCCGACGCCGGCATCCGCAAGGCGGTGTTTAGGGCGGTGCCGAAGTAATGCCGGGAATTTGCGCGCCCGGAAGTTTTTGCAACGAGATGATCCGGAACGAACTGAACGGCTTGCCATTGGTAGAATCCAACTGGCCAATGGGAAAGCCATGAAACTCTCAGCAATCGCTCTGGTTACTGCGCTCGCTGTTTCCAGTTCTTTCGCATTTGCGCAAAGCGGCGGCAGTGCGGGAGACTCGGCCAGCTCAAACACGAGCGGTTCCGTGGACTCCGGCGGCATGGGCAACAGTGCTACCGGTTACGACGGAAATGGCGCTGGAATGTCCACCAGCGGAATTGGTTCGGACACGCGAACGAATACCGGCATGAGCCCCAGTAGCCGAACCAATACCGGCGGCACGGACGTCAACACAAGCACCGCGCCTTCCGCCACCATTGGGTCAGGCAGCCCGTCAGGCACGTCACGCTAGAGCCTTTCCCGTTCAGATGGAATCGGAACGGGGCTCTAGTACCTGGAATTGTAGATTTGTGAGACACAAACGTCATTGCGAGCGAAGCGAAGCAATCCATCTGCCTGCCTATGAGAAAGATGGATTGCTTCGTCGCTGACGCTCCTCGCAATGACGGCCGAATACGACTTACACTTCAGCGATACTCGGTACTAGGTTTTTGCTTTGACGCGTTTTCTTCACGCGAACCGGTATCCACGGAGCCTGTCATCGGGCGCGCATTCGCGCGACCCGTTGGCTCGAAAACTCTCTAGCAACGACGCGCCGCTGATTTAACTTATTGGGTTCCAAAGCAATGATTTAGAAGGCTGAATGGTGCCCAGGGGCGGGTTGTCCCTCGGCTCACTTAACAGAAGCAAAATCAACCACTTATAGCTACCTCAGATGGGCGCTTTGTACCAATCAAATGTGCCGATGTCGACCGTCAAATGAAGGCCGACATCGGCGGCTGATTTCTAATCGCCGTGCCAGCACAGCCGGTGACGGGACGGCCTTGGTTCGATTCAATGAACGGCCGCTTCGCCGCCAACAGCGGGCCGTTAGTGGGTTGAACAACAGAACCATGAAGCGGATTGATACTGGACGGCGAAATTGTGGCACTCCCCGGGAAATCCATTCGGGTAGTGTCGACGGAAGCCCGGGCGGCAAATCATGGGAAAGGCCAGCTTGGGCGGTCGGCGCGCTGCCGCGCCGGTTTCGCGACCGCCCCGCCCTCACTACCCAAAACCGTTTGGGTAGTGAGGGCACCATCCTCAGCGCCGGTCGCTGGTGCCCGGCATTGCCACCACGGGCGACGTCGCCTTTGGGTGGGATCGCCCTTGACGGCCGGCCGACATCAGCCCAACCCGGCGCCCATGAGCATCCTAGAAACCGTCACTACCGAGCACCGCTGCGAGGCACTGACGATCAGCGACATACCCCACCGCGCCATCGCGATCTCGCGCCCGTCGGATGCGTTGCGGGCGATCGGCGCCGGATAGTCGGGAAAGATGCCCGGCATGCTCGGCAGGTTGTCGACATTGCTGTTGAGCGCGCCGAACAGGCGACGGATCGCGTCGACGTTTTTCGTCATCGAATAGAGGTTATGCCGACGTCGGCATAATCTATACTATGCCGACCTCTGGATTATGCCGACCATTAGCTCAGAACGGGCTCGGGCGGCGGCGATCGCTGCGATGGAGTCGGCATAATCCGATTGATGGCTACTGCGTATAGCCTCCCTCTTGCCAATCGAAGGGAGGCTTTCATGTTGATTGATCTGTCACGAGTTAGGGTTTCGGGTCCGCTTTCGGCATTCGCGACTGGGTTTGCCGACCACATGACACGACAAGGCTATAGCCCACAGCAGGCCCGCTTTCATTTGTTGCTGCTAAACCACCTGAGCAATTGGCTCGCGAGCGAGGGGCTCGATGTAGGGGAACTATGCGCAAAGGAAGTAGAGCGGTTTCAGCGCAGCCGTCATGAAGCAGGTTACAGTTTTCTTCGCTCTATCAGAGCGATGCAGCCGATCCTCGGTTACCTGCGCGGTCTTGGGACCGCACCTGCGGCTTTGTTGCCGCCGGCCAGCGGAGTGCTTGAAGCGGCCCTGGCGCGATACCGAGGTTACTTGATACTTGAACGTGGCATCAAGGATGCGTCAGCGTCCCGGTATATCGAACTGATGCGTCCCTTCCTTCAAACCAAGGTCTTGCCGGACGGCCTTGCTCTGGACCTTCGAAGCCTGACAGCGGCTGATGTCATTTCCTTTGTGGTGACAAAGTGCTCACGCCTCAGCCCTGGGACGGCCGGGCTGACGGTGACGGCCCTTCGATCACTACTCGGTTTTCTTTACGTCGACGGCGCTATCGATCGGTCGCTGGTGTCTGCGGTACCGACCGTTCCCGGTCGGCGATTAACCGGATTGCCGAAGGGATTGGCCGCTGACCAAGTGCAACGCCTTCTGGCGTCCTGCGACACCAGCACCCGAAGTGGCTGTCGTGACTTCGCGGTCCTGACCATGCTTGTTCGCCTGGGCTTGCGGGCAGGCGAAGTCGCCAAACTGCAGCTTGAGCATATCGATTGGCGAGGCGGCGAGATCGTGATTGCCCACAGCAAGGGCAATCGCTCCGAACGACTGCCATTGCCTGCAGACGTCGGCGAAGCAATCGCGGCTTACTTGCGTCACGGCCGTCCCGCAAGCACGCAAGGCCGCACAGTGTTTGCACGGATCACAGCCCCGCATCATGCTCTCACCACTGGCGCGGTAACGCAGATTGTTCGCCACGCTGGCGAACGGTGCGGCTTTGAACCGATCCATGCTCACCGGCTGCGTCACACCGCAGCGACGCTGATGCTACGCGGCGGTGCATCGCTGCCCGAGATCGGACAACTCCTGCGTCACCGCAACGCCATTACGACATCGATCTATGCCAAGGTCGATCGCGATGCTCTGCGGTCGATCGCTCGCCCCTGGCCGGGTGTCGTCGCATGAACGCTCTCCGCAAGGCTCTCGCAGACTACTTTGTGGTTCGCCGCGCCCTCGGCTTTAAGCTCTATCGAGCCGAGAAGCTCCTCAGTCAGTTTCTCACCTTCGTCGAGGATCGCGGCGAAGATCATCTGACAACCGAGGCGGCGCTCGCTTGGGCGACACTCCCTAAGCGCGGTCGAACCTGGGCGTTCGCCCGGCTTTCCGTTGTTCGCCGCTTCGCTAAGCACCTGCGCGGGATCGACCCCGCGACCGAGGTGCCCCCGACACACTTGCTGGTGCAGCAAAAGGGCCGAGCCACGCCTTACCTATATTCGGAGTCGCGGATATCGCCGCCCTCATCGCCGCAGCCGGGACGCTGCGGACACCGCACCGCGTGGCGACATTTCGGACATTGATCGCTTTGCTTGCGGTGACCGGAATGCGGGTTGGGGAAGCGATCGGACTCGACCGCGACGATTTCGATCCTGTCATTGGACTACTCACCATTCGGAACGCAAAGTTCGGCAAGTCTCGCCAATTGCCGCTACATCCAAGTACCGTGGCCGCGCTAGTTGATTATCTGCGTCGAGGCGACCGTCCGACAAACTCATCGAATACGCCAGCATTGCTGGTCACTACGGTTGGCACCAGGCCCCACTACATGAGTGTCCAGCCTGTCTTTCGTCAAATTGTCGACCGCGCCGGCCTCAAACCGCGGTCGGCGTCATGCCGGCCGAGGCTGCATGATCTGCGGCATGGATTTGCCGTCAATACCATCCTTGACGGGTATCGAGATGGCAGGGAGCCGGGGAACCGGATCGCGTTGCTGTCGACGTACCTCGGCCACGTCGATCCTGTCAGCACATACTGGTATCTCTCGGCTGCGCCGGAGTTGCTGACGCTGGTTGGTGATCGTTTGGAGCGGCATCTCGGAGGTGCCGCATGACTGCACTTGCCCCAACCCTGCAAGCGTTCTTCACGGAACGCCTCATCCGCCAGCGCCAGGCTAGTCCCCATACACTTGCGGCCTACCGGGACACGCTGCGGCTGCTGCTGGTCTTCGCGTCCGCGAGGAAAGACGTCGAGCCATCGAAGCTGGACATCGATGATCTTGATGCGCCGCTCATCGGCGCCTTCCTCGACCATCTTGAGAAGCAGCGGGAGAATAGTGCGCGCACCCGCAACGCTCGACTCGCCGCCGTTCGTTCGCTGTTCCGGTACGCAGCGCTTCGACATCCCGAGCATGCCGCCGTAATCGAGCGCGTGCTTGCCATTCCACGCAAGCGTTTCGACCGGAGGCTCGTCACTTTCCTGATCGAACCGGAACTCGATGCGCTGTTCCGCGCACCCGACCGCTCGACCTGGACCGGGCGGCGCGACCATACCCTGCTTACGCTCGCGGCCCAAACGGGCCTGCGTGCGTCAGAATTGATTGGCCTTCGCCTCAGCGATGTTCATCTCGGCACTGGCGCGCATGTCAGTTGCATGGGGAAAGGACGGAAGTTGCGGATCACACCGATTACCGCGGGCATGGTCGCCCTCCTGCGTGTTTGGCTCGCCGAGCGCGCGGGTCATCCGGCGGAGCCACTTTTCGTCACCCGATCGGGGACGTCACTGAGCCGTGACGCCGTTGAACATCGGCTTGCGAAATACATTCAAATAGCCACCCGAGCCTGTCCGTCGTTGGGACAGAAAACCATCAGCATGCATGTGTTGCGTCACAGCGCCGCGATGCGACTGCTGCGGGCGGGAGTGATAGCACTTTGGCTCGGCCATGAGCAGGTCGAAACCACCCACATCTACCTACACGCTGATATGGGAATCAAGGAACGCGCACTGGCCGCTACAGCTCCAGCGATAGCTACTCCCGGTCGTTTTCGACCGAATGACAAGCTTCTCGCATTTCTAGAGGCACTGTGATTATGCCGACTCCAAAGCAGCGATCGCCACCGTCAGAGCCCGTTCTG
This sequence comes from uncultured Alphaproteobacteria bacterium, assembly GCA_963755895.1. GTDB lineage: Bacteria > Pseudomonadota > Alphaproteobacteria > Rhizobiales > Xanthobacteraceae > Bradyrhizobium. Next base: position 24,756 of record CAVWMD010000004.1, on the reverse strand, counting down.
AGCCAATGGTCGGCATAATCCAGAGGTCGGCATAGTAGAGATTGCACACTAATCAAGTCTCCGGAGCGGTCTGGCGGGGATCCGCGCGAGTTGCGCCCGCACAGGGGCGTCTTCCAGAAATTTGTACCGGTTTCCGCTGTTGACTGATCGAACGCGGCCCAGAAAGAAGCCGCATGTCGACCGGCATCGAAGGCCGGCAATAGCTGAAAGTGCTCCTCTCCCGGGCCAACGATATGGAATACGCTTTGGTCGATGGCAGGCTTTCGAGTTCCTGCTCCCTAAGGAAGGCCATAATCTTGCTGATTTTCGATTGCAAAATACGCTTGAAATTGAAGCTCCAGGCTTGCGTATTGAGCGGTTGAAAGGGGCTGCGCAGGACATAGCCGCAGCCGCCAACGCCTGAAGGCGGGCGTCACGTCCAGGTCAGGGGGCTTCATCTTTCGGCGTGCTGGCACCAGTGGTCGCAAGATAAATTTGGTGGCGGGCATGTCTGAACCGGGCTTTCATTAGGTTCTTGCCATGGAGCACCAGATGTCGGCCGACAAAGAGATCGACGGTTCCGAGCCGCAGGTTGAACGGCGAGGATTTCTTACTGCTGCTGCGGGGTCGCTTGCCGCGGCGGCTATCGGATCGACAACCGTCGCCGGTAACGCAGAGGCGCAAACAATCAACTGTGCCTCGGTCTCCGGTAGCGTGGCATGGAAGCAGCCGGGCAACAACCATCACATGCTCGAGCTGACCAAGAGCAATTCAGCCAGCAAAGGAGCAGTGACCATCGACTATTTCGGTCATTGTGCACTCAAGATCACTTCGCCAGCCGGTTTGACCATGATGTTCGATCCCTGGCGCAACGAACCTACAGGGGCTTGGGGGTTGTGGTTTCCGAAGGAGTTTCCCCGCACAGTGGTCGACATTTGCCTGTCGACGCACACCCATTTTGATCACGACGCGATTGACCGAGTGGATGCGACGTCGGTGCTAGACAGAATGATCGGAGGCTGGAGCTTTGCAGACGTGAAGATCACAGCAATACCCGATAAGCATGCCACGGACTGCCCTGGGTGGTACAAGTGGATCAATGTGGTAAAGGAATTCGGCCAAGACCCGTACCCCCCGAACAATCCAGGTCACCTGGACATGGTCACCTTCGTGGTCGAGACGGGAGGGATGCGGATCCTGGTATGGGGTGACAACCGGCACAATCCGTCCGACGAGGTCTGGAAGCAATGGGGCAAGATTGATGTCCTTACGCTGCCTGTCGACGGCTCTCAACACATTCTGAGCTATGAACAAGGTAACGCGATTGTGGAGCGGTTGAAGCCGAAGATTGTGATTCCGACCCACTACTTGGCCGAAGGCGTGTCGGTCACTCTTTCGACGCTGCAGAGCGCCGACGAATGGGTCCAGGCACAGAAGAACAAGCGTAAACTTACCAGCCCCAAGCTTGTACTTGATGCTGGCTCGATCTCCTCAATGGATCGGGAATTCCACTATTTCGGGAATAACGTCGATCATGGTTGACCAGAATATTTGCCGGCCCGTCCAATCCGGAATCCCGATTAGGACGGACGGGTAGCCGCGGAGACGTCGATTCCTGAGCTACGCGAGCGACCCGCTGGCGCAGCGGCCCCTGTGGCTGATGGACAAGGCGGCTGGCTTGGGGCTCGTCTTCCGCGACCAGGTCTCGATCGACGTCTCGCAAGTCGCGCCGCCCGTCACGGATTCCTATCGCGAATTCGCTTGGGGCCTCTACCGCTTCGTATCGCGGCCGTTCTATCGGCCCGTCGGCCTGGCGCCGGACAAGGGCACGGAAGCCACGCCTCGCGCATCAATGAGACGATCGACGGCTCGGTGACGGGCGCCGTCCGCGCGGCGGACCCCAAGGTCGGCGTGGCGTGATGCTTGACATCCTCAGAATGGACATCACCAAGGACCTGCTGCGCAAAACGGCGGAGGAGGAGGAGCGTTCGCTTTTTCTCGCGCTCGGTCACGCGTCGAACTAGGTCAACGCGCTCTGGAAGCTAGTGATCATCCTCACCAACGGCGACGAGAGCGATCCGGTGAAGCAGCGGCTCGAAGGCGCCCAGACGCAAGTCTTCGTTAGGCTGACCATCGGCGCGATGTGGAAAGCGTGGCGGCTTGTCGAAGACCGTTTCCTGAAGAGGCCGCTCGGCCGCGAGTTTCTGCCGTTGCTCGACCCGCAGGCCGCGGACGCGCTGGATCGGTGTTGGCATAGAAACGGCGGACATGCTGGTGCACGAGGTCCTCTCGCGGAAATTGCGGGATCGACGAGCCGTTGCGCGCTATGCTGGTCTCACCGGCGCACCCGACGAGAGCGGCAGCAAACGGCGGGAGAAAGGGCTGGCCAAGGCGGGCAACGCACGAGTACGCGGCGGAATGATTCAGTTGGCTTGGCGCTTTTTGCTCTTTCAGAAGGACAGTGCATTGGCCCAATGGTATCGGACTCGAACTGAGGGTGGCAAAAACCGCAAAACAATAATTGTGGCTTTGGCGCGCAAATTGCTAATTGCCTTGTGGCGTCTGGTAACCACGGGCGAGGTTCCGGCTGGCGTCGTATTGCGAGCGGCGTGAGGGAGAGAAGACTTAGAAAAGACGAGCTCTCGGAGGCTGACGAGCAGAACATCGTCAGTGTTCGATGACGATCCGAGGTGGCGGTCACCCGAAGCAAGCCATGGTTTTGAAACCGGTTTCGAGAATGGGTCCGCCGCCGAGGAGCTTCGCCGCCGATGCGCATGACTGCATCATGGTCAGGTCACTACGGACCTACCGAATACAAGGTTGTGGCGCGATGATCGCGCCCGATGGCAAGCTCCCCTCTGATCATCGTCCCGACCACAACCAGCGTAGTGCCGCGGTGCTCGTACCTGTCAAGGCGCGGCCTGGAAACAACGGAACGTGCGGCCAGGGCAGAGCGACGGCCGACATTGACAGGCCCTGTGCGCGTCGGCCTCAACACGTGTGGGTCGGGGCGAAGAAACGGGATTCCGAGTTGAACAAAGAAACTGGAATGAAGGAAGTAGAGAGTGGCGTAAAACATATGCTTGACTTCAAAAGCCCCATACAAGGCTTGCTCGGCGTTCACTCGCGTTACGGCCTGCACACTCGCGCTGTCACCAATTCGTGACACGCTAATCGAAGGCTTCAGCCACTTCGTTACCTCCATGACTGCTCCGACTGCTTCCGGCTGGAGCGGTCGCCGGGTGGGCCTCGCACCCACTGGAAAGCGCCGCCTTTCCACGGCGCACACCCGTTGCGGACCTTCAAAATGGACCCTGTGAAGGGGCGGTAAGCGCGAGAAAGCGATCCTTCAGGGTGCGCCAATACCGGCCTTTTAGCGACGCTCTCCGCGATGCAGGAAAAGCCTTGACCGCGGTGAAGAATCTCGACGACTCTAGAAGCTACGCCGAGCAGGAGCCGCCGCTCCACGCATCTGCAACGTGGTTTCATCCCCGGCCTGTTGCTTGCGCCGGTCGCCAAGCTGTCCCCTGCTGGGCATCGGAATTGCCAATGAAGGCACTCGCAGCGCATCACCTCGGAGGCGAGGCGTGGAAATAGGGCGTCGCCGGAGGTTTGCAATCGGGGCAGCGTCGGTACTCGCTGGCCTGAGCATCTGGTATGCTCTGCGCGCCCTCAATCTGGTCTCGCCCGACCTGCTTGCGAGCCCGCAGGAAGTCGTCGCGGCCTTCTTCGACATCCTCAAGAACGGCTATCGCGAGACAACGCTCCTCGAGAACATCGCGGCTACCCTCGGGCGCTGCCTCATCGGCTTCGGGGCCGCTGTCGTGCTTGGCGTTCCCCTCGGTCTGTGGATGGGCATGAGCAGGCTGACCGCGGCATCAATTGACTATATCATTCAGTTCCTACGGCCTCTGCCACCCCTCTCTTATCTGGTGCTGCTGATCCTGTGGTTCGGCGCTGGCGATCTCTCCAAAATCATGCTGCTTTTCATGAGCGCCTTTCCGACCATCACCAGCGCTGCCATGTCCGGGGTGCGGAAGGTCAACCAGCAGCGCATCCAGGTGGCACGCGCCATGGGCGCGTCGTCCCGGCAGATCTTTCGCTTCGTTATCTTCCCATCTGCGCTTTCGATGATCTTTACGGGCTTGCGCATCGCGCTCGCTGGCGCCTTCTCGAGCGTCGTCGCTGCGGAGCTGATGGCCGCGAGCGACGGACTCGGCTGGATGGTGTTTTCGGCCAGCCGTTTCCTGCGCAACGACGTCATTTTACTCGGCATCATCCTGCTTGGCCTGTTCGGCATGGCTGCTAAGCCGCGCATTGCTCGAGCTCGATCTGAGGCTGATCCATTGGCGAGGTCGTGAATGACCCGTGCCCTTGCGCCATGGTTGGTGACGGCCGCCAGCGTCGTGCTCATACTCGCCGCCTGGCTCGCATTGACGCAGACGGGGGCGGTCAATGACTTGTTCATGCCAAGTCCCGGCGAGCTCTGGGACGCGCTGATCGATCTCCTCAAGGACGGCTATAAGAGCCGCACGCTTCTGGAGCATATCGAAGACAGCTTGATGCGGGTGCTCTTCGGCTTCGGGCTCGGCGCAATCGTCGGGACGTTGCTCGGCCTCGCCATGGGCTATGTGCCGGTGATTGATGCGGTGAGCGCGCCTTTCATCGAGTTCCTGCGACCCTTGCCGCAGCTTGCCTATCTCGTCCTGCTGATCATCTGGCTCGGCATCGGGGAAACGTCGAAGATCACCCTGCTGTTCCTGGCGGCATTGCCGGTCTCGGCGGTCGCCGCGCGCGACGGCGTGCGCAACGTGTCGGCGACCCGTATTCAGGCTGCGCAATCCCTAGGCGCAAGCCGTTGGCAGATCTTTCGTCATGTGGTGTTCCCTTCGGCACTATCCGAAATCTTTACTGGGGCGCGGCTGGCCATCGGCTTTGTCTATGGGACCTTGATCGCTGCCGAGATCATCGCTGGAAGCTCCGGGATCGGTTGGATGATTGTGGATGCCGGGCGGTTCCTGCGCTCGGATTACGTCTTCGTCGGCATCTTCATCATCGGCCTGATGGGGATAGCGCTCGACCGCCTGCTGCTGGCGATCGAGCGTCGCGCCGTTCACTGGGCCGGCAAATAGGAGGAGCTGCGTCGTGACTGAGATCAAACATCGCGTCCCGATGATCGGACGCCGAGGCTTCATGAAGACGGTGGCGGCTAACCTTGCGGTCGTCCTCGCTTCGCCCCGTTTCGCCAACGCCGCCTTGCCGCCGCAGATCAACGCAGCCTTCTTCCTGAGCACCCACCCATTCATGGTCGCCAAGGGCGAAGGCTGGGTCCAGGATCTCGCCAAAACAAAGATCAACTGGATTGAGGTCTCGAGCGGTGCCGAGATCAATACTGGCGTTGCGGCCGGAAGCATCGATATCGGCTTTGGCATCGGCTCGTCGCCAACCACGGCGGGAATCGCGCAAGGCATCCCCTACGAAGTCATCGCCATGATGGACAATATCGGCCCGGCCGAGGAAATGACGGTCCGCAAATCGGCCAATATCAAGACACCCGCCGATTTCAAAGGCAGGAAGGTCGGGACACCCTTCGGCTCGACATCGCATTTCAGGCTGCTCGGCTTCCTCAAGACCAACAATCTTAGCGAGCGAGACGTCACCGTGCTCGATCTGCGCGGGGACGCGATGGTGGCGGCCTGGATACGCGGCGACATCGATGGGGGGTATATCTGGAGCCCGGCGAAGTCGAAGCTCCTCGAAAATGGTGGCGAGGTTTTTAGGACATATGACAAGCTAGAGGCTGCGGGCTATGTCATCGCCGACGTCATCATCTCGCGAACGTCACTCAATACCTCGGCGCCCGAAGCTGTCACGGCCATGCTAGTAGCTTACGGGCGATCGCTTAACATGTACAAAGCGAAGGTCGACGAGATTTCGGCGCTGGTCGGCAGATATGCCGGCGTCAGCACCGAGGTCGCGAAAGCCGATATGGCCGAATACGAGTTCATCAACCTGAAGGACCAGTTGACCGCGACCTGGCTCGGCGAGCCCGGAAAACCAGGAAAATTCGCCAAGGTCATGAAGGATACTTCGGATTTCCTCGTGGGCCAGAAGAGTATCCGCTCCTCTCCCGAACTTGCGACCTTCGAGAAAGCCATCAATACGAGCATGCTTGCCAAAGCAATCGGATGAGCACTTCCCATTTTGTGGTCCTCGACAAGGTCTCGGTCCGCTACGGCAATGGCGAGGACTCGGTTCAGGCACTAGACGACGCGTCGCTCAAATTCGAGCAAGGCGATTTCGTCTGCATCGTTGGACCGTCAGGCTGCGGCAAGACCACGCTCATGCAGACCCTGGCTGGCTTCCTGAAGCCGAGCTCAGGAACGGTGTCGGTCGCCGGGAGACCGGTGACCGGCCCATCGTCTGACCGCGGTGTCGTCTTTCAGAATCCTGCCCTGTTTCCCTGGATGAAGGTCGAGGCCAATGCTGGTTTCGGCCCGATGGTGCGCGGCATCGGCCGTGTTCAGCGGGAAAAGACCGTCGAGCAATGGCTGAGGCTCGTCGGCCTCTGGGATTTCCGCAATCGCTATCCGTACGAGCTGTCCGGTGGCATGCAACAGCGCCTCGCCATCGTGCGCGCGCTCTGCAATGATCCCCAACTGCTGCTCATGGATGAGCCGTTTGGCGCGCTCGACGCACTGACGCGTGAGAAGATGCAGGAGGAACTGCACGCGGTCTGGCGGCGCGGCGAGACCACCGTGGTTTTCATCACCCATAGCGTCGAGGAGGCTGTCTATCTCGGCACGCTGGTTGTCGTCATGTCACCGCGTCCAGGGCGGATCATCGAGCGCATACCGTGCCCTTTTTCTCGTCAGCAGGGCGAGAGGGACATACGCGCGATCAAGTCGAGCCCGGAATTCGTTGCGCTGCGTGAGCAGATCCTATCGATGATCTGGCGCTTGCCCAATGCCTGATGCTTCCAAGGAGACACGCGAAATGAGAGGTTCACGGATGCCGTCCGTCCCAGCGCAGAGGTCTGGCGGAGCTCAAGAGCCTGCTTGCGGGTGATTTCGATTGGCGGCCGGGGCGGCTGCCGCTCTACATGTTCAACGACTCGCCGAAGCAGAATCGGAAGCCGTGCCAGTGCGCTTGCGCGAGGTAGCTCAGCTCGTTGTCGCCAGGGTCGAGCTGCCCGCCGCCATTTCGTGCAGCAGCGTTGCGCAGTCGACTAGTACCGAGTATCGCTGAAGTGTGAGTTGTATTCGGCCGTCATTGCGAAGAGCGTCAGCGACGAAGCAATCCATCGTTCTCATAGGCAGGCAGATGGATTGCTTCGCTTCGCTCGCAATGACGTTTGTGTCTCACAAATCTACGATTTCAGGTACTAGAGCCTTTTCCGTTCCGATGGAATTGGAACGGGGCTCTACGTTTTTGTTTTGACGCGTTTTCTTCACGCGAACCGGTATCCACTTCGCTCGAAAACGCTCTAGCGTGATTTGCGCGCGACCCCGCCGAACAAAGCGATCGCCTAGCCGAGTGGCGAGCTCTATGCGCTCGCTGGCGGCGCTTCAGGACACTCAGGGAAACAGTTGGCGGCTTGAATTCGAATAGTTACGGAGCGACTGCCAGCTTGAACTCAGCCACCATGTCAGCGAGACCCGACGTCTTCGACTGCGAGTGGTCAAGGTTGATCCCATATCGAGGCAAATTTCGCCGGGGCCCGTTTCAACGCCCATCGACAGGGTAGGCAGGAGCACCAGAGCCTGATGCGGTCGCCGAGGACGGACCTGGCTCGCTGCCTGTGCCAGTGACGTCAGACATTTGGCCGGCGTCATCGGTGGGAACAGTCTCATCCCGTTCTGCACGCAAGGTGAACTGAAAGACGGCGCCCCGCGGTTCATTCGCGCTCGCCCACAGCCGTCCCCCGTGCGCCTCGATGATCGAACGGCAGATCGCCAGGCCCATGCCCATGCCGCCGGGCTTGGTAGTGTAGAAGGCATTGAAGAGACGATCCGCACTCGAAGGGTCCAGGCCCGGACCGGTATCCTGGACCGCGACGAGTATGCTGCCCGAGACATCTGCTCCGGTGCCGATCAGCAACTCCCGCCCCCCCTCGCTGACGGCGCTCATGGCCTGAATGGCATTGATGATCAGGTTGAGGACGACCTGTTGTAGTTGGACCCGATCGCCTTCGATCAGCGGCAAGCCGGCCGCGAGGTCCGTCCGCACCGCAACACCGGTCTTCGTTGCTTCGCCTTCGCTTAGCGCGATCACCTCGCGGATTGCTTCGTTGATGTCCAAGCGATCGTTCCGGGACGGCGCCTTTTTGACGAGGGCACGGATTCGATCGATCACATCGCTCGCGCGTTTGCCATCCCTGACGATATAATCGAGGGATTGCCGCACCTTCTCCAGGTCGGGCGGTTGGCGGTCAAGCCAACGCTGGCCGGCCTCGGCATTGGTGACCGTCGCGGCAATGGGCTGCTTCACTTCATGGGCGATGGACGCCGACAGCTGCCCCATGGTAGCGACGCGATTGGCGTGCGCCAGCTCCGTCTGCACCTCGCGCAAGGCCTGTTCGGCCCTCTTGCGCTCGGTCAGATCGAGCACAAAGGCGACACCCTGGTCGCGTTGTTCATCCAACGCGGCCGCGCCGATCAACACTGGCACTCGGCTGCCGTCTTTCCGGAAGTACTCCCTCTCATATGGTCGCAAGGTCCCGGTCGTCGTCACCTCTAGGACGGCGCGTGCGCTGGGTTCGCGCCATTCCGGCGGCGTCAGGTCCGTCCAGCGTACGCGACCGCAATCGAGATCCTCACGATCGTATCCGACCATACTTAGAAACGTGTCATTGGCCTCGATAATCTGGCCTTCGAGCTCCCAAATGAAGATCCCGATGATATTGGCGTCGACCAGGCGCCGGATCCTGGCTTCGCGTTCGGCGAGGTCGCGGTACAGCCGCGTGTTCTCCAGCGCGATTGCGGCCTGCGAGGCAAGCAGCTTCAGCACCGAGATTCGGGCCGGCGTGAAGACGTGCGGGGCCAAGTTGTTTTCCAGGTAAAGCACGCCGATGAGCTTGCTCTGGTTGAGCAACGGCAGGCAGAGAATCGAACGCTGCTCGTGCTGCAGGAAGTACGTGGCCGCGGTAAATTGGTTTTCGGCCCAGGCGTCATCGAGAAGCACGGGCTCGCGCGTGCGTACGACGTAGTGGAGGATCGACTTCAGGCAGCGTGTCGGCGGTCACGGGCTCGTCGCGCAGTCGCACGACGACGGATTTACCGCTGATCGTGGCTTCCGCCGCGATATGTTGCTCCGCTCCGCGCGGGACGATCAGCAGCCCCCGTTGCGCGCCGGCGTGTTCAATCGCGGTATGCATGAGCGTGTCGAGCAGCTTCTCAACGACGATCTCACCGGACACGGCTTGCGACACTTTGATTACGGTGGCGAGGTCCAGGTGTTCCACTGGCGCTCCCATCGTGCTCGTCGGAGCCGGCGCTCGCTCTTCGTCCCGGAGATGCGGATACAACTCATCAAGTTGCCGCACCTTGCCATCGGCGCCCCAACGCAGATAGCAGTACCGTGCATCCCGCAAATAGGTAAGCGCGATCTTCTCGAACCCGCGCGCGGCGAAAAAACGCGCGGCGACTTCGTTGGCGAGCGCCTCGTTGTGGACAAATCCGTTTGCGCGCGCCGAGCGGATGGCCAGTTCGTACAGGTGCTCGGCATCGAGTACGCGGCCTTCGATGCGAGCTATCTCCGCGCCGACCAGCGCGGCGCGGTTCTCGAAGTTCTCTGGACAATACTCTGCCCACTCCTTGAGCTTCCGGTGATGGGCGGCGATGGCGTCTACATGCCGCCATCGTTCGTCGGCTGATATCGTATCGAAACAGGCGGTTCGCGACAGCGCACCAAAAAAGTGATATTCCGCTTCCTCCAAAAGCCGCCATGTGGTCCAAGCCAGCGGCTGCGCCTTCGAAGCGGCGTCCACCGCCATTGTATAGTCGCCGCACATATAGCGTGCCTGCATTTTCCGGATCCAATAGCAACACTCCGGCAAGGCGAGCCCGGTGTTTTTGGTCAAATGGCGCTTAAATTCGCGTTCATCAAACTGATCATCGTCAAAGCAACCGAATGTCAGGGTCAGCCCGCGAAGCGTGCGAATGAACATGAGCTGGGTCGTAATGGTATTAGTGACAAGTCCGAACTGCGCCTTCGTGGCGAATGCAAGCCCGTGTTCCGCTTCGGCCTGTGCCTCAGGTAGCGGATCGCCGGCGAAGAGAAGATCCCCGTTCAGGTTGTGGCAAATGGTCGATCCGCGAAGCGGATCTCCGCTCCGATTTGCCGTTTCGAAGGCGCGGCGCAGAAGATCACGGGAAGCCCGCCCGTGTTTCGCCCACCGCACTATGAAAGCCGCGAAATTGAGATAGGTGCGTGCCTCAAAACGCTTTAGGCCGCGCCGTTCGACAAGGTCGTAGCCGAGTTGGCCGAAGCGAAATCCTGCCTTGTGGTCGCCGAAATGAGATCCCGCGATCGTGCCGAACAGAACATAGACGGCACATGAGGCATCGCAGTTGCCGCGCTCAAGGCTTAGACCGACCGCCTTGCAAACCGTCAGGCAGAGCAAGTTCGCGTCCGTGAACCACGCTGGCGTGACGAGCTTGTGCAGAACGTCGATGGTCGCGAGGGATACTGGATCCTCCATCAGCGGCAAATCGATTAGATCCTCGATTGTGCGGTTCCCAAGCAATGACCAGATGCGTTTGTATTCGCGTCGCACCACGTCGTCTTTCGGATTGGGTGACCACTCGATATCGACATGTCGCAGGTAATCGAGGCAAACTGCGACACCGCGGCCGCTCTGATCGAGGGCCGTGCAAACATCCATGTGCAAAGACGCGACCATGGCTTTTTCGATCGTTGTCGCTGCCCAATTTGCCAGGGCTACCAATCGCTCGTCAGCGACCAATGCCCGGGCGGTCAAGAATTCGCATTCGGCACGGTTGAGCTCCAGTGCGAACGCGAGCTCGCGCCGCCGCTCCCAGCGGTCCTCCGCCAGCAGCGCCGCGCCGGCATCGAGATAAGCAAGTGCCGATGCGTAGGCGGCAGATCCCTTGGCGCGCTTGCCCGCGATCAAGTTGAGGCCAGCGAGTTCGTCCCGTTCCTCTTGTCGAGCAATCAACGCGGCGCCGCGGTTGAGTTGATTGACGATGTCGAATATCGCCTCTTCCCGCTGGTCCGGCAGCGTGTGCGCCTGCAGCAGGCGGCCGATATGCAAATGCGCTATGGCGCGCGAGGCTTCCGGGATCAGCGAATTGGCGGCTTCCTGCACCCGATCGTGGGTGAACTTGTAGGAACCCTCCAATCGCTCGACCAACTCCTGATGGATCGCCGGCCACAGCGACGCGTGCACCTGCTCCTCCGGGCCACCGAGAACGATCGAAAGCGTCCCGATTGAGGCGATGTTGCCGAGGCACGCGAGTTGCTGTAGCGCCTGCTGCGTGTCAGGTGGCAGGCGAGCCAGCCTGCTAACCATGAGGTCAGCCACGTTATCGGTATAACCCTTGGTGTGTATTCCCTCGATATCCCAGGACCAGCATGCCGCGTCGTGATCGAAGCGAAGGAGATTCTCTTCGGCGAGCGCGTGGAGAAACTGAATCGCGAAGAACGGATTGCCGGCGGTCTTCTTATGTACGAGGTGCGTCAAAATCTTTGCGTGGCTTGTATCGCAGCGAAGCGCGTCGGCTATCAACTGCCCGAGACCATCACGGGCGAGCGGTGCAAGGCGTATCTCCTGCACCCGCGCTCCGACTTGACGGAGTGCATCGAGCTTACGGGTCAACGGATGAGAGGCATCGACCTCGTTGTCGCGAAAAGCGCCGACCACCATGAGATGGTGCAGGTCCGACCGGGTCAGCAGGTACTCTAAGAAGTCGAGCGTCGCTCCGTCCAGCCATTGAAGATCGTCGAGGAAGAGCGCCAGCGGATGTTCGCGCCGGGCAAACACGCCAACGAATCGGCCGAACACGAACTGAAAACGGCTTTGCGCCTGCCGGGGCTCAAGCTCCGGGATCGGCGGCTGATCACCGATGATGAGCTTTAATTCGGGGACGAGGTCGGTCATGAGTTCGAGCAAACGGCTCGAGAGCCTCTAAAAACGCGTCGCGCCAGCGCGCGAGCTCCGCGTCGCTGTTTCCGAGAAGAGGCCGCATGAGCTTTTGAAACGCCTGAACCAGAGTCGAGTACGGAATGTCACGCTTATATTGATCAAACTTGCCAGATGCGAAGAGGCCGCGCGGCGGCACGAGCGCCTTGTGCAGTTCGTTCACCACCGACGACTTGCCGATCCCGGAGTAGCCTGAGACCAGGAGAAGCTCCGGCTGGCCTCCGCCGACTACGCGATCGAAGGCGGCGAGCAGAGCCTCGACCTCGCGCTCGCGCCCATAAAGCTTCTCGGGGATCACGAGCCGATCGGGCATGTCGCATTCGCCCAGCGAAAACGCCTCGACGCGGCCATGCGCTTCCCACTGCTCGCGGCAAATGCGCAGGTCATGCTCGAGGCCCGCGGCTGTCTGGTAGCGTTCCTCGCTGGGCTTGGCGAGGAGCTTCAACACGATGTCGGAGATCGGCGCCGGAATCGCAGGCGACCGCTCCCCCGGCGGCGTCGGCTTGCGCGCGATGTGGCAGTGGACCCACTCCATTGGATCGGCGGCGGTGAACGGCAGGCGGCCGGTCAGCATCCGATAGAACGTGACGCCGAGGGCATAGAGATCGCTGCGGGAATCGATCGAGCGATTTATCCGGCCCGTCTGTTCCGGTGCCATATAGGCGAGCGTGCCGGCGATGATCTCGGGCGGCTCCGGCGCTTGGCGTTGGCGCGGCAATCGCGAGGCGACGCCAAATCCAATGAGGCGCGCTCTTCCGTCGGCGCAGTTCACCAGAATGTTGGCGGGCTTGACATCCTTATGGACTAGACCCCGGCGGTGCGCTCCTCCGAGAGAGGCGGCAATGTTGATGGACAGGCGCAGGAATTGCCCTGTTTCCATCGGCTCGCCGAGGAGGCGCTCGAGCGGCTCGCCGCCATGATCCTCCAGCAGCAGGGCGGTTCGGCCGCCTTCGCGCACGAGGTCAAGCGCTCGTGCCGCCCAGGCCGCGTCAAGCTCATCTTTCAACCCGTATTCGTGCGCAAGGCGATCGAGCGCTTGCGGCGCCGGATGCTCCGCCACGGGAAGCTCGATCAGAACCGAGACGAGGCCGACGCCCGCGTCGCGGCGCCGCCCGCGGCAGAGCGCGCGCTCGGAGTCCTCCCACAGGATCTGCAGGTCCCTCACCCCATCCGCATCGAATTTCAGGGAAAGGCTCAATCGCCGGACTCCGCGCCTCGGCCCTACAGACTATTGTGCCGCTTAATCGAACGCGGCGCAACCCGAGCGTCCTTCGGGTCGCCGCGGGCTCTGGAACGACAGGCGGAGTGAGGAAACTTCCGGTCTGCGTCGATGGCGGTCAGCCGCCGGCCCGCCGGGAGCTTACGTTTGGGACGGTGAATTCATTTTCGCGCTCGAATGGAACAGCGGCTATGGGGCGGACTCCGGTCCTTGGCGAGGCTATCCGGCCTCTGCTTGGAGCGTGTTGTGCTCCGGGCTCCTCGACGCCGGGCGACGGGACACCTTGTCAAGGATTCGTCAGTGTGAGCCTCGCGCCGAAGCCGAGTGCCGAGTTCGCGCAGAAGCGCTGGCAAGGAGCTTTAAGAGGACATCGAACGTGCGCTGCTTACCCGTGTGCCATTTGCTTCAACGCCATCACCGCCCCCTTGACCATCCCCGCCAACACGCCCACCCGTGGGCCATGAACATCCCTCAGACCAACACCACTACCGAGCATCGCTGTGAAGCGCTGACGATCAGCGAAATCCCGCCCTACCGCTGCACCACGTCCGCGACTGGTGCTCGGCAAAGGCCGGGAGGTCTGTGCAAGCCATGCCAGCACGCTTCAAGTCCGTTGGTTTGACGATGATGAGGGCGGCGTGGCCCAGCTCCAGGGCTGACCTGCTGGCGGCCTCTGTGTCGCCATGACGGCCGGTCCCGCGATCGGAATCGGATCACCGGAACAAAATCCCTGCCTTTCCCTTGATTGAGACATCAGAGGAATGCCGAGGCCGAGCAGTCAGTTAAAGCGCGCCGAGCGCTCGATCCAGTCGATCCGCGATCAGGGCGAGCTTCCGCCGGAAACGGTAGACGCGCTGCAAGAGCTGGTGGACGTCATCCGGGCGGTCGAAGGGTGTCTGTCGGCGCTGGAAGGCAAAGGAACCCTCGCCCCACCGACGAGATGACGCTGCCAAATCGGAAGTGAAACGACGGAGTAGAGGAACAATCGGCATGCGGCGGGGCTTTAATCCACGTCCCTGCCGCAGAGCAAAAAATGAAAATTCTGGCCCATTCTGAAAGCCATATGGTCAAACTGAGCGACGGCTCGCTTTGGCAGATTTTCCCCGGCGACATTGACCTGACCCTGGCCTGGTTACCGACCACCGAGCTTCAGCTTTTCGAAATCAACGATCACGTGGCCTCGCACGGGCTCATCAACTGCGATGACGGATCCGTCGTCCGCGTCCGCCCTCCAGGCGAACGGTGGCCAAAGGAGCGGGTCAAGGCCCTGCTCAAAGAGGGTTGAGGATTGGCAGGCCGCACGTAGCCCAGCAGCTGCCCTTTAAGCTGCGATCAATCCAGGAAAATCTCAGGCGCGACGCCCCGCTGGCCCGCCAAGCCATGTCCCGCGCGTTGAAGGGCACCAAGCACAGGAACGGCAGGATCAAGACGCCGGACATTTGCACATTGCTCGGCCTCGCACCGTTTACACCGCATGACTTGCGGCGGACGGCGGCGACGATGTGCGGCAATCTCGGGTTATCGGAATCGGCCATCTCGCAGTGCCTCGACCATCAGGCCACCAAGGGAGAGGACGGCCAACCGCTCCCAGCGATAACCAACAAAGTTTATAATCTCTCTGTCGTCGGCCGTGTCGAGCGAAAGCGGTGCTTGACGCATGGGCCGTCGAGTTGCGGCGCATCGTTGGGGATGTTCCGGTTGAGAACATGGTCGGGCTGCTTGCGGCCTGATCTGAAACTTCACAAATGGAATTTTGCCGCCGCCCCGTCAAAAAGTGCGGCAGCTTTTTGCAAGACGTAATATTTAGGCGACGAAGGCAGCTCGGTTTGCGCGCGACCCGCATCAGCGGACAGCGTTCGGAAAGCCTGACATATTGTTCCATCCCGGTGGCAGTGAACTACCGGACTTTGCCGCTGGTTCGGGTGGACGGATTAGGCCGAGCTGAAACATGGCCGTCAGCGCATCTTCTTGCCCCAACTCCTCTGCGATACGCCCCTGCTCAAGGCGGAGAACCGACGTGCCTGCGAACTTTATCTTTCGGCCTGATGCCGCCGGAATCGATCCCATGCGGAAATCACTAAAGGCTGGCCCTGTGTGGATGCCACCACCCTCCCATCTTCCTACAACGTAATTGCCTTCGGCGATGAGATCGCCAACTCCTTGAAAATTGAGGTCAGGAAAAGCTTCGCGGAAATCCGTCATAAATCTTGTTATGGCTGAACGGCCTTTCTTCGGTTCGTGCATTGGGTAGTGAAGGAATATGTCGGCTGTTGCCAACTCATTTACGATCCTTGGATTCCAAGGGTTCCCCCAAAACTCCTTGAACCATCTTGCAACAATCGCCTTGTTTTCTTGGACCATTGAAATCGCTCCTGTTAGCTGCATGCTGACAGTAAGCAGGGCACGATAATCAGAGCCACCCGGTTTCCGAATTGTTTGCGGCGGCGATTTTCTCTGGGCCGGCAATCGGGTGGGTAAACCAATTAAGAGTCTTACTGTGCATCGAACAGGTAGGAGCAAACGATGCGCATATTTCACTCTATCGCCGCTCTTTGCGGTGACGGCCTTCGTCCAGAGTTGCAGGCGTTATTCGACCGGCTTGCCATCGACCCACAGTCCGAACTTTTTGTAAGAGACGATGGCATGATCCAAGCCGGTCCAAACCCGGCTGCTCAGACCTCATCGACACATGTTGAGCATCTAGGAGCGAAGAGAAAACCTGATCCGCAATGACCGGGCATATTCGAGAAACAATTGATATCGACCATCCTACAACGCGCTCAAATCATCCCGGCACGTCGCCGAATTTCCTGATCACTTTGGCGTCGCTGAAATCGCCGCGCCTGTGGCAGCGCAGCAACAACATTTTTGTTTCTGCACCGAAACCGCTTATTTTATTTACATCAACCCGGGCGTGCTCTTAGCTTTGCGTACCGGGGCTGGGGGCACTTTCATAAACAATCAATTTTCGAACCCGGAAGCTGCAGTGCGCTAATGCCTGCGGCTTTTTTCAACGGCCTTGCTCCCAACAGAAACAAATAGGAACGGCCCCAGCGCGGGGGGATGCAACTGGAGCCGTCCTTGGGATGTGCCGAAGGGGCTGAACGGCACGATTCATTAAATCGCAGATCCTGGGATTATGCTCGGTCGAAGGGTTTCACTTTGGGCGCGGCAACCGATAGCGAACGGTCATCCGGGGGCCGCCGGTCTGTTCGACTAGCAGGATATCGCCCGGCTTCATTTCGCTGCGCATGGCATCGCAGCAGGCAGGCATCCCGTGCGTTGAGCCGGGATAGCCGCCAACAGATCGATACAATTCCCCAGAGTTGATGACGATGTCTATCGAGCCATGCTTGGCGGCTCGGCTCATTTGCGCCCGCAATTCTTGCGCGAAGTGATCGGCTGAAACCATGTTTTCACGCCTTGGGACGGGGAGCATGCCTGTAAGTGCGACGGCGCCGGGATGCCCTGCCCGAAGTGCAACCCGAGCGACCCGGAAGACCCGCCCCGCCCGCCAGCCGGCGCGCGGGTCGAGTTCGATAAGGACGGCTGGCGCCATTAGCGCTCCGAAATGGTCCCGCGAGTTCGAAGATCCGATCATTCTGCCTGAAGGCCACGTGCTGTCGGACACTTCTCGACGCCGGCAACTACATCTCGGCGCTAAGCCCGAAAGAAAAGAAGGCTCCCGAATGGCACAATGCCCTCGAAGCGCTATTGCTGGTGGCGGAGAAAGGCGGTCCGACGATGTTTGCGCGGATTGGCGTCATGCAGGCGCTCAATCAACACGTGAGCGCGAATTCAATCCGTCGCGCAAAGACACGCATTGGGGCAAGCGAAAGCTGAAGCGGGACGAATGAAACGGCCGACACTGACGAAAACCCGGAACAAGTGGCCCCCACGACGGTTGGGCCTAACGTGTCGGAATGATCTTTGACCGCCACCCAGGAAAAATCGGCCATGCGCGTCTTGATCGTCTTGTCGCTGATAGCAATTGTTTTCGGTTCGCGCGTTTGCGAGGCTGGTATGAGCGCCACCCCCCCAGAAGTATCGGCGCCGACGGCCAGTGCGGCCCACCATCGGGGTCGTGGACACGTCCATCACGCTGGGCGCGTCGGCGGTCCAATTGCTGCGATCGGCGGCGCGATCGGTGGTACGATCGGCGGACTATTCCGCAGGTAGGTCGTCCATCGTTAGCGATTGGTCCACGGAGTTCGACGCCCGATCGTCCTGCCCGGCGGCCGCGTGCTGCGTCCTCCTAGATGCCGGCAAGTACATCATCGGACTTCCGAAGAAGGTCCACACCGCCGCACAGGGGCAGGCGGCTATTGAGGCCCTGATCCTGGTCGCGGACCGCGGCGGGCCGACGATGTTCGCGCGCATCGGCGTCATTAAAGCGTTGAACCGTAACGTCGAGCGGATGTTTGATCCATCGCGATGGGACGCCGCAGGCTCGGAATTACGAAAGTAAGCAGGTATGGCGGGACGTTAGCCGGTACGCTGCTCGCCTGCCTGCCGCGCTTCCGGTAGCGCACTCACATGAGCCGCGGCCCTCAGCACTTGTTGCTGATAAGCCTTGCCATCCTCGACAAGCAGTTCCATCGCTTGCGCAAGCCAGTTCTGATATTCCCGGAATACATCGGAGGGCGTCGCGGCATCACCAATATGTTTAGCCGCTTCAAGCGCCGCTTGCGTGCTCTTTTGACGCCGGGCAAACCAACCGTCGGCAAATTCCTTCAAGCCTTCGAGCGCGGTTTCTTGGTTCTCCCAGAACTTGACGCCTACCGGCGCGTAGGCCTTCAAAGCAGTTGCAGGCTCCAAGACGTTTGGAAATAACGTCACGCTCATGACCTTCTCCGTTTTGTGTGCCTGCCCGATCACGAAAGATAAGCGTCCGCGGTGACGATCCTGTGACACGACCGCGCCGTCGACCTGACCGTCGAAGTCGCGCCCTCGACATTTCGCGGCGGTGGGTAAAGAAGGGTTGCCCGCTTAACGACAAGAAGAAACGACAGCGCATATGCGGTTTGAAGCCTTTATTGACCCAATGAATAATTGGGTGGTTTGGGATACAAAAGAGCAATACTTCGCAGAGGTCGGAACGAGATATCTGCTGTCTCTTCCGGAGCAAAGAGCAAAGGCGTTCTGCACGATGCTCAATATCTTATTCCCGAAAAAGGACCCGGACGATCCCACCTAAGTCAGTGAAACTCAGTAGAATGGGCCCGCAAAAGCCTGCCGGCGGACTGGCGGGCCTGCCAAAAATCACCGCTCTCAGCCAACGCGCAGATTTTCCGCAGATGTCTTGCCCCGGTTCTCCATCTCTTCATAGCTCACCTTGGCACCCTCGTTGAGGCTGCTCAGGCCTGCCTTTTCCACGGCGGAGATGTGTACAAACACATCCTTGCCGCCACTGTCCGGCTGTATAAATCCGAAGCCCTTTGTCGAATTGAACCACTTCACTGTACCCGTCGCCATGACCGCACTCCTTTTGAAACAACGGAAATGACCATGAGCGCTAGCGTGATCCACCGCAAGAAAAACCGCAAGGCCGAGGAGCAGTCTCTGAAGATCGTGTCCGACGACGTGTTGAAGGCCGTCGCGCGCGGTGTGGAAATGAAGCGTGCTACGGTTCGTCCTGAGTGACAGTTGCACCAGTCGGTTCGGCTTCGTCCAGGGCGGCCTTTCCGGATGTGATGTGCTCGACCCGCTCCCGCAGGGCCACAATCAACGCTAATGACGCCGGCGGAACATCTTCACGACCCCTGTAGGCCTCTTCGAGCGCGTCCGCGGCGCCGCGCAGAAGGTCGACAATGGTTAGTATCGGTCCGGGCATCAACTGATCCTGGTCAGATTTGGGTCAGATTTGGACTTCTCGCGTCGCACCACCCTCGAACTTCCTGGCTGCCTTTTTCTTCCTGCCCGGCTCTTTAACCACCATGAACTCACCGCCCTTTTTTGCGCTTGGTCCACGCTGTCGCACCGCCCAGCTTGCTCTTGAACTGCGAGCGCGCCATCACGCCCAGAAGGCTGCCGTGGGTGATGAACAGCCCAAAACTATCGGGAGACCCACGCGCCTCGGCTATGCAAGAGAGGGCCGCCGTCGCTGACGTTTGCCCAAACGCCGCCGCCCATGAGCATCAGCGCAACAGCCAATCCAAAGAAAACGTTCATTTCAAAAACTCCACGCTAAACTCACAAACCGCGTTCGCGTGAATTGTTCCATTCACCTCAAAGCGACGGCCCGAGAGCAAAAGTGTGCAGGGCCGGCGATTGCTGGCACGCGGAGGGACAAGCCGGTGCCTCGTTTAGCCTGGGAGGCGGATTTTGCTCGCTTGAGGGTTGTCAGCGGGCCGCACTGAAATGATCGGTATCCCTCCGACTTTATGCCCGACGCCGCCGGCGTCGTCCCAGCGGAATACAGTTGCGAGACCCCGTGACGTGGCGCGGACTTGAGCCCGCGACGCCCCGCACGACCGCGATGGTGTGACCAGATTCCAACACCGGCGGAAAATCAGCTCTATTCTTATTCGGAACACAGTTGTGCCCACCGCCGTTCGCGCAACATTGGGAAACTGTTTGGCGATTGAGGGCGTCAATCACCGAAAACCCGGAGTTGTTATGAGCATCATCCCCATGGACGTTCAAAGACGGTGCGAACGCAGGTGGGCCGCTCGATTTTCCCGGCCGACGGAATCGGTCGCACCTCGGCGCCCGGAAAGGGAGGGCCAGCAGATCGCCGGGCCCGAGCCCGATAAGAGCAAAAGAAAAACCCACCGAGTTGAAGCGGCGGGCAGACCTTTATCGGCGGTGTGAGCGCGGGACCGAAGCCCCGCGTCCAGCGGTTGTTACCGCCCCAGCCGCCTTGAGTGAGCAGCGATCCGCTGCCGGTCCAGCGGCGGCGCCGCCTCCTCAAAGGCCCGGAGGAATTTCGCGAGGCTCGTGTCGACCGGCCGAAGGCAAAAATCCAAATGATCAAGCCGAAGCGAACTGCCGCGGAACAGGTCGAGGACGAGGCTGCTCGAAGGGCCCTCAATCCGACGGGGTCGCGGCAGACAATATCGGACAGCCAAGCCGAACCCGAATTTCAGGAAAACCACAAACGCCTCAAGGCCGACAGGCTACCGCGCGAAGCTAAGCTGAAGGCGAAGTGAAGGGCTGGAATGTTGACCGTCAACGTCGCATATTGCGGGCATCGCTAAGACGGTCCCCTATTTTGAACCCGAAATGATAAAAAGCGGCCGTTGGTTCGTTGCCGTAAAGACGGGAAATGGTCCGGCCTCTCATATCGGAGACTTCGAGACCGAAGCAGCAGCCAAGAGCTGGATTTTGACCAAATCGAAATACTGGCCCGGCAAACCGGATGGGCCAAAGTAACCCTCCCGAAACCGAGGCAGCTGGGCGCGTCGGCGGCCAAGCAGGACGATCAGCCTGCGCGCTCCGAAGCCATCCGGCACCTGGTCGAGCTGGGACTCAAGGTGAAAGGGAAAGTGATGCAAAACCTACTCTTGGGAGTTGGCATCGGTCTTGTCGGTGCCCTAGTTGTTTTGACAGCGCGTTATGTTGCTGCGGTGCTGGCGGGCTGAAGGCGAAGCGGAAATGGTCACGAACGTTTTGCCTTCAATCTTCACCATAGAAATCGGTGACATGCCGACGCTCGCATACGAGGCCCCAAATCTTCGCGAGGCGCATGAGCTATGCCACGAGCAATGGCTGAAGAGCGACCTTGCAGAGGCCAAGTCAAATGGCGTTCCGTTGTGGGATAGGAAAGCCAAACTGCGAGCACGGATGGCATCGCACGACGAGAGTGCCATGTTTGCCGAGGCCAAAAATAGTGGTGAGCCATGTGACGGACTGATGTTGATCTACCTTGTCGAACTGGATGGCGAACCCACTGACTAATCGCGGCGTCTTTCATTCGCTCGGTGGAACGTCAGCCTTTAGGATATTGCGCGTAACGCAGATTTGCACAGTGGCAGTTTTGTTTTTCGACGGCACGCCGGATTTTTGCACGGACGATGTCGTTCGTTATGCGGGTTTCGGCGAACGCATCGCCACTTCTTAGGACCCCGACCCCCGCCGGTCACGCTCATGTGGGAGACCGCCGCTCGCCCGTTAGGAGTTCGTTAACCATCGCAGCCTAGCCTGCCGTCATAGCCCGGTCATCATCAGCCGATTGCCGCTCGGTTCGTTCTAGGAGAACAGCCGGTGTCCGCCAAGACGCTGACATATGCCGCGCTAGGTGCGTGCCTGAAAATCTCGCCAGCGGCCGCTCACTTTCGGAGCAAAGTCCTGGTGTATAGCAATCCGTGTCCTCTCATTCCCCAGCTCAGTGGAGCAATTGTGAGGCAAAAATGACCAAAATTACCGATATTCGCGAGATGAAGGCGCGCATTATCGTGTTTGGGGTCGGCGGTGCCGGTGGCAATGCGGTCAACAACATGATCGCGGCCGGACTGCAAGGCGTCGACTTCATCGTCGCCAATACCGATGCACAGGCGCTTACCATGTCGAAGGCCAAGCGTCTCATCCAGATGGGCACGCGGGTGACGGAAGGTCTCGGCGCTGGCTCGCATCCTGAAGTGGGGCGCGCCGCAGCCGAAGAGACGATCGACGTGATCCGCGATTCTTTGACCGGCGCACACATGGTGTTCGTTACTGCCGGCATGGGCGGCGGTACCGGCACCGGCGCAGCGCCCATTATCGCCAAGACCGCGCGCGAGCTTGGCATTCTCACCATCGGTGTAGTCACTAAACCATTCCACTTCGAGGGCCAGCGCCGCATGCGCCTTGCGGAGGCCGGCGTCGCGGAACTGCTGAAGGTGGTGGACACTCTGCTGATCATCCCAAACCAGAACCTATTCCGGGTGGCCAACGAGAAGACCACGTTCTCCAATGCCTTCGCGTTAGCCGATCAGGTGCTTTATTCGGGTGTGGCCTGCATCAGCGACCTCATAGTCAAGGAAGGTCTGATCAACCTCGATTTTGCCGACGTTCTCGCCGTAATGCGCGAGAAGGGCAAAGCCATGATGGGCAGGGGCGAGGCTTCTGGCGCAAACCGCGTGCTCACCGCCGCCGTGGCCGCGATTTCCAATCCATTGATCGAGGACCCCTCGATCAAGCGTGCCAGCGGCCTCATAATCTCCATCACTGGCGGCAAGGACCTTAGTTTATTCGAGGTCGACGAAGCTGCTACCCGCATTCGCGACGAGGCCGACCAGGACGCCAACATCATCATTGGCGCATCGTTCGATGAAAGCCTGGAGGGTATCGTCCGCGTCTCGGTAGTGGCGACCGGCATCGATAATCTCGACCCGGCGCTCCACGCGCAACCAGCGGAAAGCTCACTTACAGAACTCGCCGGCAGGCTGCGCAACGACAGCCATCAGATCGCCGGATCGAGCGTAGCACGCCGCTGACCGACGCGGGCCGCATCGGCCCGTCGGTCCATTCCGCGCGTAAAGCAGCGATTCCGGTATCGACCTTGGCTGATCCGCGTCTATGAACGCCCGGCACTCGGCAACTTCCGGTTATGTGGCACGAAACGGACCAGTCGACCCGGTCTGACAATGTCCGTTCATCGGGGTGAAACGGACTCTTCCATAATTATTTCACGTGCTTTTTGTCGCGCCCTGATGACACGCGCGCAATCCAGGGGTGGCGTTACTGCGTCAGAAATATATATGCGACAATCAGAGCCACCATACTCGCGAAAATTAGCAGTGCCGGGAGGGATTTTCGGACCATTGGCATCGTCGAATGGGGCGCAGCCGATAGACTAGGCTGAGGTTCAGGCCCTTTCTGGAGCCGCCTGACTTTGCCTTCTGTCGTTGGCGTGCGAGCCTTTGGTTCCGGCGCCGCGCCCACGCCTCCCATCTCGCTGTAATAAGCACTGTAGATCTCGCGAACGGCCACGGCCGTGGACTCGGCCTCGCTCGTCGTCTCGAGTTGAGTTCGATAGCTAGTCAGAAAGCCTTGTGCGTTTGACGGAAGGTCATCGAAACCACCAAGCTTGGCCATCATGAGCCAAGTAGCAAAATCCGCCTCGGCTTTCGTGCGAGCTTTCTTGGCGATACTGGTCCTGGAGCTAGAGGACATGGTGGTCCGATTGGTTTGCCGGCCCAAACTCGCCGGCGTTCATGGCTATCGTTGGACAGTTCGCTTAGGTATCTCGGTTGACGTCTGGTGTCCCGCCGACGAGATTAGCGGTTGGCTGCCCCCGGTGAGTGCCGCATGGGATTGATGTTCCTAGCAATCCGGGTGTCGACTAGCCTGTAGTTGGCAGTCGGTGTATAACATCTCCTATGGGTTGGGATGCGGAAGACGTAGCACTGCTCAAAAACTTCTGGACCGCAGGACGAAGCGCCGCGCAGATCGCACGTCGTCTCGGGTATAGTCGTAACGCGGTCTGCGCCAAGCTAACTCGTTTGCATCTGAAGCGTGGCCATAAGCCGCCAACAGCAAAACCCAAGATAAGGCCGGAGCCGAAACGAAGACCAGCGTTGTCGGCTGCCTGCTCCCGCCCGGTGGCTAAGATTGTCCCGCAGAAGACAGCAATGCTGCAGCCTAGGGAATTCACCAAACGCCAGCTTTACGCCATGCTAGCTAAAGCGGTCAGGAATACGGGTTAACGGGATCACCGGCAGTTCCTCCGCACCTCGTTCAGCTCGAACGCTTTGCTAATTGCCGGCAATGCCCGTGCCATGGCGGTGATCCGAGACTTCATCCAGCACCGATGGAACGAAATCGTTCACCCGTAAGGTCCACACCCGAGGAGCAACAACATGACCCTACACATCCCCGAGGAATTTTCCACTAGGTTGATCGAGTGGAGTCCCATGATCAGGGCCAACTCGATGCCGCCCCGAGATCCTGATGAAGATGAAGAGGACGAGGATGACGAGGAAGAGGAGCGCGCCGACGAACCGCCGGTCGTGCGCGAGCCGGACGAAGACTAGTCTTAGTCTAGAGCATGATGGTTTTAGGATTGGGCATGGCCAGTGGCGTATTCGGTGGGCCTAATGTCCGTTTCCGGGGTTAGATCGGAAATGAGCAGCGGCGGTCGAAACGACGCGTTTGACCCCTCAGTGACATGGCTAGATTTCGCGATCGGCACGTTATGCAACGCGCGTCGCTATTCAGGCATGACGTTGGCGAACTTGATCACCTTGCCACGTTCGTCGGCAACCCAAACTGGAAAATCGAGCCTTTATCGATTCCCTGTGTCACCCAAATACGGCCGCTATGGCTTTCGATAATAGAATGGCAGATGGAAAGGCCAAGTCCCATACCACGCTCTTTGGTCGTGAACATCGGGTCGAAAATATGATTGTGGTTGGACGGGTCGATACCCGTGCCAGTATCCTCGACGGCCACGTGAACAAAATTTGGTGTGCTA
>CAVWMD010000003.1:0-1573263 GCA_963755895.1 uncultured Alphaproteobacteria bacterium | reverse complement strand
TATGTATAACCTACTCATTCATCTGTATTGCTGTATGCAGCAAGGGCCGCTCAAAGCCCTTGTCGATCTTGGAGCGCAGCCGGGAAATGTGCACATCGATGACATTGGTCTGCGGATCGAAATGATAGTCCCAGACGTTCTCCAGCAGCATAGTTCGCGTCACCACCTGCCCGGCGTGCTTCATCAAATATTCCAGCAGCCTGAATTCGCGGGGTTGCAAGGTCAGCTCATCCTTGCCGCGGGCCACCCGATGCGACAGCCGATCGAGCTCGAGATCGCCGACGCGATAGGTGGTTTCCTCGGCCGGGCCGCCATGGCGGCGCGACAATACCTCGACCCGTGCCAGGAGCTCGGCGAATGAATAGG
This sequence comes from uncultured Alphaproteobacteria bacterium, assembly GCA_963755895.1. Taxonomy (GTDB): domain Bacteria; phylum Pseudomonadota; class Alphaproteobacteria; order Rhizobiales; family Xanthobacteraceae; genus Bradyrhizobium. The sequence goes on along the minus strand of CAVWMD010000003.1, from coordinate 1,572,897 downwards.
GCTTGGGCAGATAATCGTCGCCGCCGGCGCGCAATCCCTTGATGCGGTCATCGACCTGGCCGAGCGCCGAGAGGATCAGGGCGGGCGTGCGATCGCCCTTTTCGCGCAAGGTGCCGATCAAGGACAGGCCGTCGCGCTTTGGCAGCATGCGGTCGATCACCAGCACGTCGTAATCGCCGCTCTCGGCCAGCGTCAGCCCCTCCTCGCCATCGCTGGCGAGATCGGCGACATAGCCGACTTCGCGGAACGCCTTGACCAGATAGTCGGCGGACTCGCGGTCGTCTTCAATGATCAAGAGGCGCATATGGGGATCGGTTGCGGTCAAGTGGGCCAGCCTTCTGTCACCATGGCGCGGACGGCATCATCATGCAAGGCGACCCGGCGCCTCTAACCTCTTGTTTGAACATGATCCGGAAAGCCGGTGACGGCCTTTCCGGACCATGTTCAAGCTGAAAAAGCGGGCGGTGAAGCTGGGGGGACCTCACCGCCCTTTGACCTTCCGACGGAGGGGGGCGGATTCCACCGGAAGGAACTTGAGGGAGCGAGCTTTTGACCCGCCCCCAGGAAAGAGCCGTCGGCGGGGGCGACTATGCCGGCGACGCCTTCCATCTCGAGAGAACGTCGATATCTCAGCCTTTCGCCAGCGGCACCGCGACGAAGCGCGACGACCCGCCGCTCTTGATCCGCATCAAAACGCTATTCTTGTTGTCGGCGCGCGCGGCGTTGATCGCCTCGCGGACTTCACCGGCATTGGCAACGGTCTTTCCCGCGACTTCGAGAATCACGTCGCCTTCCTTGAAGCCACGCTCTGCCGCGGCGCTCTTCGGATCGACTTCGGTGACGACGACGCCTTCCTTGCCGGCGCCGGCAACGCTGTTGGCGGGCGCCACCGTCATACCGAGCTTCGGCACGTCGGTGCCCTTGGTCGCGCTGCCCTTGTCGTCATCGCTGTTGTCGTTGTCGGCCTTGGCTTCCAGCGTATTCGGCAACTGGCCGAGTGTCAGGTTCACGACCTTGTCCGTGCCCTTGTGCAGGACGTTGAGCTTGACGGATACACCGGGGGCCAGACCGCCGATGGTGCGGGCGAGCTCGCGGGCATCCTTGACCGTCTCGCCATTGACCGCCGTGATCACATCGCCGGATTCGATACCGGCCTTCGCCGCCGGGCCGCTGGCCTGCGGCTCCGCGACCAGCGCGCCCTCCGCCTTTTTGAGGCCGAGGCTGTCGGCGATGTCGGCCGTAACCGGCTGAATCTGGACACCGATCCAACCGCGGCTGACCGAGCCCTTGTCCTTGAGCTGCGCGATCACGCTCTTCACGGTCGAGGCCGGGATCGAGAACGCGATGCCGACGCTGCCGCCTGATGGCGAGTAAATCGCGGTGTTGACGCCGATTACCTCACCCTCGGTATTGAAGGCCGGGCCACCGGAGTTGCCCTTGTTCACGGGCGCGTCGATCTGGATGAAATCGTCGTACGGGCCATTGCCGATGTCGCGGCCATTGGCCGAGACGATGCCGGCGGTGACGGTGCCACCGAGGCCGAAGGGATTGCCGACCGCCAGCACCCAATCGCCGATCCGCGGCTTGCCGTCGGACAGCTTGGTGAACGGGAAGTCCGAACCGCCCTCGACCTTGATCAGCGCCAGATCGGTACGCGCGTCGGTGCCGATCACCTTCGCCTTGTAGACCTTGCCGTCATCGGTCGTCACTTCGACCTTGTCGGCGCCGTCGACCACGTGGTTGTTGGTGACGGCGAAACCGTCAGCTGAAATGAAGAAGCCGGAACCCTGGCCGGTCACCGCGCCGTGTCCACCCCGCGGATTGCCACGCATGCCCGGGGGCAAGCCATCCGGTCCGCCGAAGCGGCGGAAGAAGCGCTCCATCGGCGAGCCCGGCTGGAACGGCGAGTTGTCGTTGTTGTTGTCGTCCTTGGCGGAAGCCTTCTCGGTGATGTTGACCTTCACCGAGATCACCGACGGCTTCACATGCTCGACGATGTCGGCAAAGCCGATCGGCTGCGCGACCTTACGGACCTCGTTGTTGACCTGCGCATGCGCCGGGCTGGTGAAGATATCGACCGGGCCCTGCGGGGAGAGGCCGTAGGCTGCAACGCCAAGGCCGGCGACGACCGAGGCCATCAACGCAAGTCTACGCGCCGAAAACAGCGAACGTCGTGGCGACTGATAGGACGGAAGCGAGGAAAGATCGGTGGGACGGTCGGTCATTTAAAAAGTCTCCGGAGCCTGAAAAGACGGGTGCCGGGGCAAGCACCCCTGTGGATTTGAACATGGGTATTTCCGCCTTACAGCGCGCTGGCGGCGGGGTTAAACTTTGGTAATAAAGGCCAAAACCAATGCGGCAGTTTAGCGCAGGGTAAAGGCGGCCTTGCGGAACGCTGATAAAGCGGGCTTTCGCGACGCTTTCGAGCGAAGTGGACACCGGTTCGCGTGAAGAAAACGCGTCAAAACAAAAACCTAGAGCCCCGTTCCGATTCCATCGGAACGGGAAAGGCTCTAGACTGGACGGTCCGGCAACGGCTCTTCCGCGATCAGCTGTTGCAGTCGCGCTTCTTCGTCCGCCGTCAGTTTGACAGTGGAACCATCACCGGCGGCCGCCGATTTCGAGCGGCGCCGGCCGTTGATCCACAGCGCCAACCCTCCTCCAGCCAGCGCCAACGGCGGTAACAACCACAACACCAAGGTGTGAGGCTCGACGCGGGGTTTCAGCAGCACGAACTCGCCATACCGCGCTACCAGGAAATCCAGCACCTGCGCATCGCTGTCGCCCGCCGCGATCCGCTCGCGCACCAACAGCCGCAAGTCGCGCGCCAGCGGCGCCTCCGAATCATCGATCGACTGGTTCTGGCAGACCATACAGCGCAGTTCACGCGACAAATCCCGTGCCCGCAACTCCCTGGCCGGGTCCGACATGATCTCGTCGGGCTGCACCGCGTAGGCGGCGGAGCATCCGAGCATCACCGACACCGCGAACAACCAGGCCAACAACTGAGCGGGGATTTTCTTCAATGGATTATTCCGCCGGCTGCAATTGGCGCGGCGCTCGCGCCGGCTTCGGCGCGCCGACCCGCAGCCGCCGGTCCGACAGCGACAGCATGCCGCCGAACGCCATCAGCACCGGACCGAACCAGATCAACAGCACCATCGGCTTGTGGTAGATGCGCACGGCGATCTCGCCATCGGCCGCGGTCTCGCCGAGCGAAATATAAAGCTGGCTGGCGCCGCGCGTCAGCAGCGCCGCTTCGGTGGTGGTCGATCCGCGCGTGGTAAAGCTGCGCTTCGAGGGTGTCATCACGCTCAGCCGCTCGCCACCGAGGCTGACCGTGAACTGCGCTATCATCTCGCGGAAATTCGGTCCCTGCTGCTGCCTCACGCCGTCGAGCGTCAGTGCGTAGCCGGCCACACGAGCTGTGTCGTGGGGCTTCATCGAGCCGATATATTCAGTGTTCCAGGTGGTCTCGCAGACAATCCCGATCAGCGCTACGCCGACGCCGGCATGCGCAAACACGGTGCCCCAGGACGAACGCGGCAATCCCCGCGCGCGCCGCAACGCGGTTCCGAAGGGCAGCCGGAACAAACCGGTGCGCTCGGCGACGTCACTCAATGCGCCGGCGATGACAAAGACCGCGAGCCCGATCGCGAGTGGCGCGAGCGTGCTTCCGCCCAGCGTCCATGCCCACAGCAACGCGACCGCGATCAGCGCAACGACACCGGCGGCAACCAGGCGCTGCGCGGCGCCGAGCAGATCGCCGCGCTTCCACGCCAACAGCGGACCAAACGGCACCGCGATCATCAGGGGGACGAACAGCGGCGCAAAGGTCAGATTGAAAAACGGCGCGCCGACCGAGATCTTGTCGCCGGTGATCACCTCCAGCGCCAGCGGATACAGCGTTCCGATGAACACCGTGGCGCAGGCGGTGGTGAGAAACAGATTGTTGAGCACCAGCGCGCCCTCGCGCGAGATCGGTGCGAACAGCCCGCCTTGTTTCAACGCGGAAGCGCGCCATGCATAAAGCGAAAGACTGCCGCCGATGAAGATGCAGAGGATCAAGAGGATGAAGACGCCGCGCTCGGGATCGGTCGCGAACGCATGCACCGAGGTCAGGACGCCCGAGCGCACCAGGAAGGTTCCGAGCAGCGACAACGAGAAGGTCAGGATCGACAGCAGGATGGTCCAGACCTTCAACGCATTGCGCTTCTCCATCACCACCGCCGAGTGCAGCAACGCGGTGCCTGCAAGCCATGGCATCAGCGAGGCATTTTCGACCGGATCCCAGAACCACCAGCCGCCCCAGCCCAGTTCGTAATAGGCCCAATATGAGCCCATCGCGATGCCGAGCGTCAGGAATATCCACGCCAGCAGCGTCCACGGCCGCACCCAACGCGCCCACGCCGCATCGATCCGTCCCTCGAGCAAGGCGGCGACCGCGAACGAAAACGAGATCGAAAATCCGACATAACCGAGATAGAGCATCGGCGGATGCACGGCGAGGCCGATGTCCTGCAGCACCGGATTGAGATCGCGGCCCTCGATCGGCGGATTGGCGATCCGCAGGAACGGGTTCGATGTGATCAGGATGAACAGATAGAATGCGCTGGCGATCCAGGCTTGCACCGCCAGCACATGGGCGCGCAGCGACAGCGGCAGATTGTTGCCGAAGGCCGCGACCAGGCCGCCGAACAAGGCCAGGATCGACACCCACAGCAGCATCGAGCCTTCATGATTGCCCCAAACGCCGGTGATCTTGTAGATCAGCGGCTTCAGCGAATGCGAATTCTCGAACACGTTGACGACTGAAAAATCCGACGTGACATGCAGCGTGACCAGCGCCGCGAACGATCCGCCGACAAACAACAGCTGCGCCAGCGCCGTCGAGCGCGCGACATTCATCAAAGCCGGATCGTGCAATCGCGCCCCGACTATGGGCACCGTCGACTGAATCAGTGCCAATGCGAGCGCCAGTACCAGCGCGTAATGTCCGGCTTCCGCGATCATTGCGGCACTCCCTGCGCCGCGCGTGAAGCGTCTTGAGCGTTTGGCGCGCTTTGATCGGCCTGCGCGGCCTGCGATTTCTCGCCGTAATCGTCCTTCCAGTGGCCCTGCTTCTTCAGCGCGTCCGCGACATCCTTGGGCATGTAAGTCTCGTCATGCTTGGCAAGCACGGTGTCGGCCCGAAATACGCCGGATCCGTCGAGCGCGCCTTCGGCGACCACGCCCTGCCCCTCGCGAAACAGATCGGGCAATATCCCCTTGAAGGAAACCGGCAGCGTGGCGCCGCCGTCGCCGACCTTGAAGGTGACGGCGAGATCGGCGCCGTGCACCAGCGAACCCTTCTCGACCAGGCCGCCCAGCCGGAACCGCCGGCCCGCCGGAATATGTTTCTCCGCCACCATCTCCGGCGTCGAGAAAAACACGATTGAATCGCGCATCGCGTTCAGCACCAGCGCTGCCGCGACCGCGAGCACCGCGAGCGAACCGCCGATCATCGTCAACCGCCGCTGCTTGCGCGTCATGCGTACTCTCTGCGTTCCGGCATCATATCTATCCATCCAGCCCGAGATTTTTCAGGCCTTCATTGAGTTGCCGCAGCCGTTCGGCGTCATTGGCGACGGCCTGACGGGCATCCGCCTGCGCGCTTTTCGCCTTGTCGTGATCGCCCATCACCATATAGGCCCGCACCAGTCGCAGCCATCCCTCGACGTCATCGCCGTTTTGCTTCAATCGGCTGGCGAGACGATCCACCATGCTGTGGATCATCGCACCACGGTCGGCCTCGCTCATGTCCTTGGCCGCGGCCATCGCGCCATCCGGCAGCGCCGGCGCGGCAACACCGCCAACCCGGACCAGGGCTGCCTGAATCAGCGGACGCCACGGCGCATCCGGCGGCGCTTTTGCCAGCATCGCGTTCCAGATCGAGGCGGCGTCGGCACCGCGGCCGTCCTGTTCGGCCGCCAACCCCAAGAAATAACGCGCCTTGACCTCATCGGCATCGAGCGCCACGGCGCGTTCGAATTCGGCCTTGGCCTCCGATGTGACCACGCCGCCCGCGGCGCCGGCCAAGGCTTCGCCGAGATCCGCCCGGCGGTCGGCACTGTCGCCGTTGTAAGCAATCGAATTGTGATAGGCGCGCACCGCCTCGTCGTAACGGCCGAGCCGCGCCAGCACCGGCGCGAGCACGTTCCAGCCCCGACCGTCGGTCGGGTTTTTCTCCAGATGCGCCTCGACCTGCGCGACCAGATTGTCGAGGGGCTGGGTGGCGTCAGGCGCATGGGTGCGTGCTGCCAGCGGGAAATCAGCCAATCGCGGCGAACCGAGCGGGAGGTAAAGAGCCACCGACAGGATTGGCAGCCCCGCCAGGGCGATCAGCGCAGCCAAGCGACGCGGCCTGAGGCTCGATGCGGTCGGAGGCTCGCGCCGGTGGTCGTCCGCGGCCAACAGACGGCGGCTGATTTCGACGCGCGCAGCCTCGGCTTCGGAGGCGCCGACCAGCCCCGCGGCGAGGTCACGGTCGATCTCGACAAGTTGATCCTTGTAGACCGTTGCCTCGCTGGCATCGTTTCGCGGCTGGCCGCCACGGCCCAACGGCCAGAGCACGGCGAAAATCGCCGCTGCCGTCATCAGCGCGAACACAAACCATAGCGTCATCAAGCGGGTTCCGGTGGCGCCCAAAACATGCGCCGATGCGCCGCTTTACACCACGGGCGGCAAGCCCGGCAATTGACAATTATTGCGCTGAATTTGCCATCGCGGACATCCGGCGAAGCCGGCAAAATCCCGACCTGGCCCATGATCTAGTCTATGACCTAGTCTATGTAGAACTCAATGCTTTGCGCCGCGGGTTCGCCATGCCCGTTCAGGGCCTTCAAATAATAGGCCCCCGACTTGATCGAATCCGGCAGCCGGATCCTCAACCATCCGTTGGGCGCCGGCGAGGCGATCGTGGTGACGGGATCAGGCAACTGCTCGCCGCTGGCCTTGTCGACCAGCACGACCTTTGCCTTGATCATCAGGTTGCGGTAGGTGGCCGAGATGACGCGGTTTTCCAGTTCAATGAAATTGATGATCGAGTTCATGGCCACGACGGTACGTTCGTCGCCTCGTGCCGTCAACCAGAAATAGTATTTCGATATTTATGCTATCTTTTTATCCGGCGCGGGAAGATTTGCGTTCGCCGGTCACCGCGTTCTCGGCCGCCCGGCTCATCAACGAGGCGTAATCGTGGCCGAACAGCAATTCGCAAAAACGAATCGCGGCCTGGACCTGCATCTGGCGGTAGGGACGCGTCTTGTGATCGCCGCTGCGCAGCGATTGCACCAGCGCCTCGGTGGATTGTTCGACGTATTGCTGCAAATCGGAATAGGTCCGCAACGTAACCTCGTTGATCGCAAGCTCGCTGGCATAAGTGCGGCACGCCGCGACGAAATCGATCAGTGCCACAGCTTCATCGACCTCGGTGGAATCGACCCTGGAGCCTACCGAAATATCCTTGTCGGCGCGCTGGCGCAGAATGCGCCGGACGCGGCCGGGCACGCTGTCGATTTCCGATTGCAGCGCGTTGGAGATTTCCGCCCGGATCGACGTCAGTTGCTTGCCCCAGGTCGAATCATTGCGCAGGTCGAGTTCGGTTCGCAAGCCGCGGACGCCGTCATGCAGCGTCTTGAGCAATTCGGAGACGTTGTCGAACTGGCCTCGCCTGATATCGGTGCGCAACACCGCGGCCAGATAGGACAGCTCGTGCAGCGCGATCGAGACGGCCATGCCGTAAGGCGTGGCGGCAACGCGGATTTCATCGTCGGACCCGGCCATCTTGATGGCCAAGCGGATGATTTGCCAGGGCGCCGACAGCCGCTGCATCACCAGCGACAACGCGAACGGCAATAATTGTGGCGTCTGCAGCGTGGCGACATTGAGCGCGGCTGAGACCGATGCGATCTGCGATTCCGCGAAAAGCCTGAATTGCGCAGGCAGCCGTCCGTTCAGCATGTCGATCGCGTCACACGCCTGCAGGATCGAGCCGATCGGCACCAGATCCTCGAGCACGTCGGGCCCGCCGAGACGCGCCATCGCCCGTCGATCGCCGTCGGCAATCAGCTTGGCGATCGCCTCCGCCGCCGCGCGCTGGAACGTGCGGACCGCAGCTTCGACAGCCGCCGAGGTTTCGGTATCGCGCGCCCGATCCAGCGCCGCTTCGAATTCGTGGGCCTGGTCGGGCGCGCCATCGCGGATCAGCCATTGCCACATCGGCAGCAGCGAGGCGCGGCGGATCTGACCCGGCCGCCTTGGAAAATTGCCTTCGATCAGAAAAGGTTCCAGCGGGCGGAACAGCAGCCGGGCCGGATCGTCGGTGCGCGGCCGTGCCGGCTCGTCGGTCCCGCGCACGATCTGGCGTAATTGTTCCAGCACGAAGGTCGCGACGACAGCGTCTTCACCACGCTCGATGGCGCGCTCGAACTCCCGCATCAGCAACGCCTGCGACTGCGGCGGAAGCTGCGCGAGATACTCTCTCAGCCGCTCATTCGATGTCTGGCTCATGTGCCCGGGTGCACGTCTGTATCGGCGGACGGCCGATGTGTCCACTGATCATCATAAAAGCCGCGGCGTTAAGAAGTCGTTTAGGAACAATGCCACATCGCCCAGCCCGATCTGACAGTTGCGGCCTGTGTGAGCATCCGACGGCTCTGAGTTCCAGCCAGCTTCATGTTGACATCTATTAAATTGTAGTTACAATATAATAGATGAATATCCTGTGGGATGAACCGAAGCGCCTAGCCAACCTCGACAAACACGGCTTGGACTTCGCCGATCTCAATGAAACCTTCTTCGACAACGCTCTGGTTTTGCCCACCTACAACAAACGTTGGGTTGGCATCGGCAAAAATATCCGAGGCGTAATCGTCGTGGTATTCGTCACGTTGGGCAAAGAAGCAGTCAGCTTGATCAGCATGCGCCCGGCTAGCAAGAACGAAAGGAAGCTCTATGCCGAACGCTAAAAAGAAGGGTTACAGCGCTCGCGATTTGCGTGAAGTCAGCGATAGTCCAGAGTGGACCAAGAAAGACTTTGCCAAGGCAAAACCGTTTGCAGAAGCCCTGCCCGATCTCGCGGTGTCGATCCGCAAAGGACGCGGCCCGAACAAGGCGCCGACAAAAAAGCTGGTTTCTCTCCGGCTTTCTGGACAGGTACTTGAGGCATACAAGGCCAAGGGGCCGGGCTGGCAATCGCGGATCGATGAGGACCTGCGCCGCATCAACAAGATCAAGTGACTTTGGCGGCGTTGGTAGCCGAGATCATTCAAACTCCAGGCAGCACCAATTCCGCCCGCAGCCCTCCGATCGGCGCGTTGCCGAGCGCAAGGCTGCCGCCATACAGCGCGGCGAGGTCGACCACGATCGAAAGCCCGAGCCCGGAACCCGGCTTCAACTCATCAAGCCGCTGGCCGCGGCGCGCGACCTGCGCGCGCTCGGCCGCCGAAAGCCCACGTCCGTCGTCGTCGACGATGATCCGCAATATCGGGCCGGCACCCGGCTCGACCGGCCGTTCCACCGTCACCTCGATGAACACGCGGGAAGCCGCCCATTTGCAGGCGTTGTCGACCAGATTGCCGGCCATCTCCTCGAGATCTTGCCGTTCGCCGCGAAACTTCGCCTGGGGATCGGCCTCGACCTCGATGACGATGCCGCGATCGCGATGGATCTTCTCCATGGTCCGGCGCAACGCCTCGATCGCAGGCGCGACCTCGGTGACGGTGCCGACGACGGTGGGACGGGCCGCGATCCGCGCCCGCTCCAGATGGTGCGCCACCTGGTCGCGCATCACATCGGCCTGCTCCAGCACCTTGCGCGCGAACGGATCGGCGCCGTGCGCGGATGCCTCGTTGACGATCACCGATAGCGGCGTCTTGATGGCATGGGCAAGGTTGCCGACATGGGTCCGCGCGCGCTCGACGATCTCGCGATTGGCGTCGATCAATGCGTTGGTCTCGCGCGCCAGCGGCGCGATTTCGACGGGAAACTGCCCCTCGAGCCGTTCGGCGCGGCCGGAGCGAATATCGGCGATCGAGTCCGAGATTCGTTTCAGCGGCGCCAGACCGAAGCGGACCTGGAAGATCGTGGTCAGCAGCAGCACGATGCCGAGCGCGGCGAACGTGCCCCCGAGGTAATAATCGAAACTGCGCGTTTCATCGAAAATCTCGGTGGCATCGCCGGCCACGCTGACCAGAAACTTGCCGTCGGCGCCGAGATCGACCGGCCGCTCCACCATCCGCAGGTCCTGGCCTTCGGGACCATCGACATAGCCGAGGCGGACGCCGGCGGCGGTCAACTCGGCGCTCTCTTCGAGCTTCGGCAGCTTCTTGTCCCACAGCGAGCGCGAGGCCCGGGTCTCGGCCTTTTCGGTATCGGTACGGGTGATCTGCCAATACCAGCCGGACAGCGGCAGTTCGAACAGCGGTTCGCCGAGCGACTGGAACTGGCGGTCCGGCGGCTCGTCCGGTGTCGCGACTTCCGCGATCAATGTCCGCAGATAAAGGTTGAGGCGGCGGTCGAAGGCCCGCTCGGTCGCATCGCGATAGACCGACGACAGCACGAAGCCGGTGATGATCAGGATGACCACCACCCAAGCGGTCGCGGACAGGAACAGCCGGGTGGCGAGCGAGCTGGCGCGCATCAGCCCGCCACCCGGAAAATCGAGTGCGCGCGCGCTGGCCGGATCGATGGCGGCCGGTTTTCATGACGGGATCATGCCCGAACAAGAGGGCAAGTCCGGGACCTGATCAATAGCCGATCGTCAAATGCCCCGAGATCAAACATTGGGATCACGCATTGGGCGCAGGCGGCGTCAGCAGATAGCCAAGCCCGCGCACGGTCTGGATGATGTCGACGTCCAGTTTCTTGCGGATGCGGCCAACGAAAACTTCGATGGTGTTGGAGTCGCGATCGAAGTCCTGGTCGTAAAGATGTTCGACCAGTTCGGTGCGCGACACCACGCGCCCGGTGTGGTGCATCAGATAGGCCAGCAGCCGATACTCGTGCGAGGTCATCTTGATCGGATTGCCGGCCACGCTGACCCGGCCGGTGCGGGTATCGAGCGAAACCGGGCCGCAGGTCAGTTCGGACTGGGCGTGGCCCGTCGAGCGGCGCAGCAGCGCGCGAATTCGAGCCAGGATTTCCTCGAGATGAAACGGCTTGGCGACATAATCGTCGGCGCCGGCATCGAAGCCCTGCACCTTGTCGCTCCAGCGGTCGCGCGCGGTGAGAATCAAAACCGGCATCACGCGCCCGTTGCGGCGCCATGCCTCCAGTACCGAAATGCCGTCCATCTTCGGCAGGCCGATATCGAGCACCACCGCGTCATAGGGTTCGCTGTCGCCGAGGAAATGTCCTTCCTCCCCGTCGAAGGCGCGATCGACCACGTAACCGGCGTCGGTCAGAGCCGTGGTGAGCTGGCGATTTAGATCGGGATCATCTTCAACGACGAGCAGGCGCAAGCTGATCTCCAAATGTAAGCCGCACGATAACTGGACTCCAGAAGAGCCTCACGCGCGTGAATGAGCAATGAACGGAGCACATACCGCAATGTTACTTTTTCTTCACAAGCGCGATTTCTTCACCACCGACTTAAAGCCGGCTCGCCAGCCCCGCCAAACGCGTTCGGCCGGCCGTGGCGCGGAACTCCCGAGGGATCCAACACCCGGCCGAAAACGCCTAACACAGCGAATCGAAAGCCCCAATAGATGGCCGTACGCAGGGCTACCCGCGGGCCTGCAAAGGACCTGATTTTACACCCGTTCGGCTGGCCATCGTGATCTGGAAATGTTGACGCGTCGCCAACCGGGCAGTCTCGTTGTTGTTCGCGCTTGGCCATCGCATTGCAACGGTCGTGCGCGACCGGCTATGGCCGAAAGAACACAAACCAGAGGATGCCCAGGATCAGCACCGCGAGGCCGGTGGAGACCGCAAGCAGGGAAAGCACCGACGGACCAGGCTCGGCCTGGCGTGCTTCGGTCGGAGTTTCGACGATCTGATCGTGTTCTCTGATTGCCATGGGACCTCATTCCATAAGTGTCTGCCATGAGTGTCCGTAACGCCGGCTACACCTATCGAAAGCAACGCATGATCGGGAATGATGTTCCTGATTTTGGGCCCGGCGAAGGCAGCCCCAAACGGCTTGAAAGCCGAGCCGTTTGAAGGCCGACCCCTTTGAAAGCCAGGCCACCTAAGAACCAGCCACCTAGCAACCAGGCGGTCCAGAAGGTCGCAGCCCTCCGCTTCCGAACCATAGCTGTCCACGGTTAACGCAGTTGAGAGATTCCCGGCTCGGTCGGTTTAAATCCGCATCTGCCGGTGCTAAGCTGGGCGGTCGCCCGTTGCGTCTCGGAGTATCCCAGTTTCGGAGTATCCCATGGCCCCCCGCGCCAACTGGAAAGGCTTCCTGCGCCTTTCACTCGTAACCTGCCCGGTTGCCCTGTATCCGGCCACGTCGGATACCGAGAAGGTCAGCTTCAACCAGATCAATCGCAAGACCGGCCATCGCATCAAATATGCCAAGGTCGATGCCGACACCGGCGAGGAAGTCGAAGCCTCCGACATCATGAAGGGCTACAAGGTCGACACCGATACCTACATCGAGGTGTCGAAGGACGAGCTCGACGACCTCGCGCTGGAATCGACCCGCACCATCGAGATCGACGAGTTTGTTCCGAGGTCGGACATCGACAGCCGCTATGTGATCCGCCCTTATTATCTGGTGCCCGACGGCAAGGTCGGCCATGACGCTTTCGCCGTCATCCGCGAAACCATCCGCAGCATGGACAAGGTCGCGATTGGCCGCGTGGTGCTGACCAACCGCGAGCACATCATCGCGCTCGAGCCGCTCGACAAGGGCCTGATGGGCACGCTGCTGCGCTATCCATACGAAGTGCGCAGCGAAACGGAATATTTCGACGACATCCAGGATGTCAAAGTCACCAAGGATATGCTGGATCTCGCCAAGCACATCGTCGAGAAAAAATCCGGATCGTTCGAGCCCGACAAGTTCGAGGATCGCTACGAAACCGCGCTGATCGATCTAATCAATCAAAAACGCAACGGCCTGCCCGCGGCGGCAAAGGCCGCGTCGAAATCCAGCGGCAACGTCATCAATCTGATGGACGCGTTAAAGCGCAGCCTGGCCAGCGAGAACCCGTCCCCCGCGCCCGCCAAGGCCAAGAAGCCGAAGAAGCCCATCGAAGGCCAGCGCGAAATGCTGCTGCCGATCACCGGCGGCGGCAAGCGCGGCGCCAAGGAAACTTCGAAGGAAGTTGCAAAGGAAGTTTCGAAGCCGGCTTCAAAACAAGAGCCGAAGAAGGCCGAGAAGCCAATGCGGGCGCCTGCGGCCCGCTCGAAGAAAGCAGGATGATCGGACGAGCGATCGACGGCAAACGCCGGTAGCGGCGCGCTCGATCTCCCTTCGCCAGTCAGGCCCGCGCTTATTTCAGGGCGGTGCTGAACGACGAATATTTGGTGTTGAGCGAGGTACCGAGGCTTTGAACAGTGGTGACGATCGCCAGCGCGATACCCGCCGCGATCAGGGCGTATTCAATCGCGGTGGCGCCGGATTGATCGCTCAGGAATCTTGAAAAGATCCGACGCATTGAAATCTCCCGTTGACGCTCGATCAACTCTCCCGCGCGCCCAAACTCGTTCACAACAATTTCTTCTACGCGAATTCTGCCGCGCCAATTATTCTACGTGGCAATCTGCCACGTCCGCGCGCTGGAGGGAATTTAAGTCGGATAGGTTGCCGGCACATTGATGAAGAGGCTGAACGCGCGGTTAAGGCGAAGGCCGGCTTTTCTGGCCATCATGCAACGATTTACCACACGTCTGACCTGCTTTGCCGTGAACCCGACCGCGGGCCGCGATGCGAAAACCGGATAGCAGAGCTTCAAAGCTGAGCCGCGCCCGCGCTTTACCGACCGGCGGATTCCTGTTCCAACTACCGCATCAGGCCGAGCCCAACATCGGCCGATGTGGGAGGAACTGGCATGAAGCTCGGCACCGCGATCGCGGAAATCATGAAGCGCGAAGGCATCGAGATCCTTTGCGGCTATCCGGTCAATCACCTCATCGAGCACGCCGCCGCCGCCGACATCCGGCCGGTGATGGTGCGGCAGGAGCGGGTCGGCGTGCACATGGCGGACGCGATCTCGCGGGTGACGTCCGGGCGCAGCATCGGCGCCTTCTGCATGCAGCACGGACCTGGCGCGGAAAACGCCATGGGCGGCGTGGCGCAGTGTTACGGCGAATCCGTGCCGGTATTGGTCCTGCCGATGGGCTATGCGCGGCGGATCGCCAATATCGACCCGAATTTCAATTCCAGCCAGGCGATGAAGGCCTTCTCGAAATCGTCCGAGCCGATCACACTCGCCGCTGAAGTCGGCAACATCTTCCGCCGCGCCTTCACCAAGCTGAAAAACGGCCGCGGCGGCCCGGTCATCGTCGAAATCCCCTCCGACATGTGGAACGAGGAGGTGCCGGAGCCGCTGAACTATACGCCGGTGCTGCGCACCCGCTACGGCGCCGACCCCGTTCATGTGAAAGAAGCCGCGGCGCTTGCTGATCAGCGCCAAGCGGCCGGTGATCTATGCCGGCCAGGGCGTGCATTATGCGCAGGCCTGGCCGCAACTGAAGCGGCTGGCCGAACGGCTCGCGATCCCGGTTACCACGAGCCTCGGCGGCAAATCGTCATTTCCGGAGACCCATCCGCTTTCGCTGGGTTCGGGCGGCCTCGCGCGTGCCGCGCGCGGTGCCGAAATTCCTTGGCGAGGCCGACGTGATCTTCGGCATCGGCTGCTCCTTTACCGAAACCTCGTTCGGCATCGCGATGCCGAAGGGCAAGACCATCATCCATTCGACGCTCGATCCCGCGCATCTCAACAAGGATGTCGAGGCCAAGATCGGCCTGGTCGGCGATGCCGGCGCTGGTGCTCGACGCGCTGCTGGAAGAGATCGGCAAGACGCGTCACATCGGATCGCGATGCGACCGCGGTCGCCGCCGAGATCGCGGCATCGCATAAGGAATGGCTGGCGAAGTGGATGCCGAAGCTGACCCACAACGACGCGCCGCTCAATCCCTATCGCGTGCTCTGGGATCTGCAGCACACCGTCGATATCCAGAACACCATCATCACCCATGATGCCGGCAGCCCGCGCGACCAGCTCTCGCCGTTCTGGAAAGCGGTCGAGCCGTTGTCCTATATCGGCTGGGGCAAGACCACCCAGCTCGGCTATGGCCTCGGCCTCGCGATGGGCGCCAAACTGGCAAAGCCCGACAAGCTCTGCATCAACGTCTGGGGCGATGCCGCGATCGGCTTCACCGGCATGGATTTCGAGACCGCGGTGCGCGAGCGGATTCCGATCATGTCGATCCTGCTGAACAATTTCAGCATGGCGATCGAACTGAAGGTGATGCCGGTTTCGACCGAGAAATATCGCTCGACCGATATTTCCGGCGACTATGCCGCGATGGCGCGCGCCTTCGGCGGCTATGGCGAGCGGGTGACAAGGCCGGAAGACATCATTCCCGCCATCAAGCGCGGCATCCAGAAGACGCAAGAAGGCATCCCGGTGCTGCTGGAGTTCATCACCTCGAAGGAAACCGAGGTTTCACGGCCGGGGACCTGAGCAAGCCTATCAAGCCTATTACGTGGCGTCCTATTCCGTGATCGGCACGGCCTTCTTGGCCGGGCCCGCCAGAGGCCTTTCTTCCATCAGCACCATGCTCAACGCGCCGGCGATCAAAAGCACCGAAGCGGCGGCGAACACGTAGCGGAATGCCATGATCATGTCGGTGGCCGAAATCGACCCCACCGCGCCGTGATGGTCGCCGCCCAGCGAAATATCGGCGCCGAGCGCCATCAACAGGATGCCACTGAACGCCGCCACGGTAAAAGACGCCATCAGCGCCCGGAAGAAATTCATCGCGCCGGTGATAGTGCCGACCTGCGAACGCACCACCGCGTTCTGCAGCGCGACCACGCTGATCGGAAAGGTCGTGCCGAGCCCGAGCGCAAACAGCGCGAGCAATACCAGCAGCGCCCACAGCGGCAGTGTCGCGAAGGTGAAGATACCTCCAACCAGCGCCGCGCCGGTCAATCCGATGATCGCAACCCGCTTGTAGTGGGTCGCGCGCGCCATGGTCTGGCCCGCGATCGCGGCACCGCCGGTCGAGATCGCCGCCAGCGGAATCAAGGCAAGTCCCGCCTCGCTGGCGCTGAGGTGATAGACCACCTCGTAATAAAGCGGCAGATGCACGGTCAGTCCGATCATGGCGCCCATCGCGCAACCGCCCGCGGTCATCGCATAGGGCGCCACCGTACCACGCAGCAGCGACAGCGGCAGGAACGGCTCGTCGGCATTTCGGGCGTGCCAGACAAACGCCAACGCCAGCGCGATCGACGATCCCAGCATCGCCATGATCGTCGGCGACAGCCAGAGGAAGCGGCTGCCGCCCCAGGTCAGCACCAGCATGAACACCACCGCGGACGCCATCAGCAACACGCCGCCGACCCAGTCGACCTTGCGCATGCGGTGGAACACCGGGATCTTGCCCATCTTCGGCAGCAGCATCGCCAGCGCGCCCAATCCGAGCGGCACGTTGATCCAGAACACCATCGACCAGTGCAGATGTTCGGCGAACACACCGCCGAGCACCGGCCCGCCGATGCCGGCCGCGGTCCACACGCCGCTGAAATAGGCCTGGTACTGGCCGCGCTCGCGCGGCGTCACGACGTCGGAAATCACGGTTTGCACGATCGGCATGATGCCGCCGCCGCCCAGGCCCTGCAGGCCGCGCGCCAGGATCAAGACCGGCATGTTGGGCGCGATCCCGCACAGCACCGATCCCGCGATGAACAGGCTCAACGCGGCGATGATCATGGCGCGGCGGCCGTAAATATCGCTCAGCGTGCCGAACACCGGTGCGACCGCGGTCGATGCCAGGAGGTAGGCCGTGATCACCCAGGACAGGCTGGAGACGTCGTGGAACTGGCGCCCGATGGTGGGCAGCGCGGTCGCGACGATGGTCTGGTCCAGAGCGGCCAGGAACATCGTCAGCATCAGGCTCATCAGGATGGTGCGGACCTCGCTCTGGGTCAGCGGCGCGCGCGGCGCAAGCGGCGGCGCATCGCTGAGATCGAGCACCTCGGTCGTGATGTGGGAGAGCTCGCTGGCGAGTTCGTCGGACAATATCTGGTGGCCAGCAGGTTGGCTGCTCTGCCGTTCGAATTTGTTCATCTCAGGTGAATAATTTGCTGTATGCGCTGAAAAGCGCGGGGAATCGTTCTATTGGGCGCTAGTTATGCGAAAAATTGCTCTCGCGGCAGCGGGTCAGGCGCATGGGTGCGTCCCGCCGAACACAATGGCAATCGCGTGATCGAATCAGTCCGAATCCTTTAAGGATTTCGGCCGCTTTTTGAGTCGCGCCCGCTTCGGCAACAGCGCCGGCCACTGCACGATGTGGTCCTCGAGATCGGCGTCGGCGATCTCGTTTTCCGTACCCTGCACCCGCCCGCGCACCGAAACCCCGGCTTCATGCACGGTATTGGGGTCGCCCGAAACCAGCGGATGCCACCAATAGAGGTCGCGTCCCTCCGCGACGAGCTTGTAGCCGCAGCTCGGCGGCAGCCAGTTCAGGCTGCGGACGTTTTCCGGGGTCAGCCGGACGCAGTCCGGAACCTGGTCGGAGCGGTTTTGGTAGTCCTTGCAGCCGCAGGTGCCCGCATCGAGCAATTTGCAGGAAACGTGGGTGAAATAGATCTTGCCGGTATCCTCGTCTTCCAATTTCTCCAGGCAGCAGCGCGCGCAGCCGTCGCACAGGCTTTCCCATTCGGCGTTAGACATTTCTTCCAACGTCTTGGTTTTCCAGAAAAATCTATCTTGGCCCGAGGGCGGCTTGGAAGCGGCGGTCATGCTGTCAAAAGTTCCGGGCTGGTACGGCTTGGAGCCCTTACTAGGGGCTGCAATGGCCGAGGGGCAAGGGCCGTTGTGAACATCCCACGACAGGCGTGCCCCGCGTTAGCCTTGCCGATCAATATCACAGCAGCACCATTGGTTTATCGCCCCCGCTCAGCTACAAAACCACCGAGTCCCCAATAGCGCCGATGCGCCTCGTAAATGCGCCTTGGGTTTGCCGTAACACTCCCGCAAAACGTCTCGACGGTGCCCTGCGGGGCACGCGAGCGCTTTCGAACCGACCAAGGCCCCCGGTGCCTCAGATCGTACCACCGACATGGAAGACAAAGATCCAGCACTTCTTTCTGGATCTGGACGCGCGCATCGACTTCGACCTTGTTCTCGTCGGGCAAGGGCGCGCGCGAGCTCTATGAGCGGTATTCGACGTTCATGGACCGCTTTTATGTCGGCCGCTGGAAGCGCTGGGTATTCATCGAACCGCTGTCGGAGATGGCCACCATCGGGCTCGGCGGACTGATCCTGATGCTGGCGCTGGCGGTACCGGCGTTTCGCGAAACTGCCGACGAAGACTGGCTGAAGAAATCCGATCTTGCGGTGACGTTTCTCGACCGTTACGGCACCCCGATCGGCAGCCGCGGCATCAAGCACAACGATTCGATTCCGCTGGAGGATTTTCCGGACAATCTGATCAAGGCGACGCTGGCGACCGAAGACCGCCGCTTCTATGAGCATTTCGGCATCGACTTCCCCGGATTGGCCCGTGCGTTGGTCACCAACGCGCAGGCGGGCGGCGTGCGCCAGGGCGGCTCGTCGATCACGCAGCAATTGGCCAAGAACCTGTTTCTCAGCAACGAGCGCACCATCGAGCGCAAGGTGAACGAGGCGTTCCTCGCGATCTGGCTGGAGACCCGGCTCACCAAGAACGAGATTTTGAAGCTCTATCTCGACCGCGCCTATATGGGCGGGGGCACCTTCGGCGTCGACGGCGCCGCGCATTTCTATTTCAACAAGTCGGCGCGCGACGTCACTCTCGCGGAAGCCGCGATGCTGGCCGGGCTGTTCAAGGCGCCGACCAAATACGCGCCGCACATCAACCTGCCCGCCGCCCGCGCCCGCGCCAACCAGGTGCTGGACAATCTGGTCGATGCCGGGTTCATGACCGAGGGCCAGGTGTTCGGCGCGCGGCGCAATCCCGCCACCGCGGTCGATCGCCGCGACGAGAATTCGCCGAACTACTATCTCGACTACGCGTTCGACGAGATGCGCAAGCTGGTCGACACCTTTCCGAAATCCTACAACGAGCGCGTCTTCGTGGTCCGCACCGCGATCGACATGAACGTGCAGCACGCCGCCGAAGACGCCATCGAAAACCAGTTGCGCCAGTTCGGACGCGATTATCACGCGACCCAGGCCGCGACCGTGGTCTCCGATCTCGATGGCGGCATCCGCGCCATGGTCGGCGGACGCGACTATGGCGCCAGCCAGTTCAATCGCGCCGTCGATGCCTATCGCCAGCCCGGTTCGTCGTTCAAGCCCTATGTCTACACCACGGCATTGCTCAACGGCTTCAAGCCGACCTCGATCGTGGTCGACGGCCCGGTCTGCATCGGCAACTGGTGTCCGCAGAATTACGGCCACTCTTATTCCGGCGCGGTGACGCTGACGCAGGCGATCACCCATTCCATCAATGTGGTTCCGGTAAAATTGTCGATCGCACTCGGCGGCAAGGCCGGCCCGAAGGCCGGCCGCGCCATGATCGTCGCGGTGGCGCGCCGCTTCGGCATCACGGCGCCGCTGCCGGATACGCCGTCACTGCCGATCGGCGCCGACGAAGTCACGGTGATCGAACATGCCGTGGCCTATGTGACGTTCCCCAACCGGGGCAAAGCCGTGACGCCGCATTCGGTGCTGGAAGTCCGCACCGGCGCCGGCGATCTGGTCTGGCGCTTCGACCGTGACGGCCCGAAGCCACGGCAGGCGATTCCGGCCTCCGTCGCCGCCGACATGGCGGGCATGATGACCCACGTGGTCAGCGAAGGCACCGCGCGGCGCGCGGCGCTCGACGGCATTCCGACCGCCGGCAAGACCGGCACCACCAACAATTATCGCGACGCCTGGTTCGTCGGCTATACCGGCAACTTCACCTGCGCGGTCTGGTACGGCAATGACGATTATTCGCCGACCAACCGCATGACCGGCGGCGCGCTGCCGGCGCAGACCTGGCACGACATCATGGTCGCGGCGCATCAAGGCATCGAGATCAAGGAACTGCCGGGCGTCGGGATGGGCACCAAGCTGCCGACACCGCCTCCCAGCGCGGCGACGGTCGCGGCCAATAGCGCGCCGAAGGTTCTCGAGATCAAGCCCGGACCGCCGCCCGTCCTCACCAAACGGGGCGCGGACGTCCTGGTGCAGGTCGAGAAGATGCTCGACGAGGTCGCCAAGACCGCGGGAAATGGCCAACCGAGCGATCCGACCAAGCCCGCCAAGCCGTTATCGTCGACGTCGCTCGCGTTCCCGGAAAGCTTTGCGGCGGCGACGCCCGATGATCCCGCGACGTCAGTCGCCGCGACGTCTGCAGCGCGCAAGGACTGACCGTGCGGCTGATCTTCACCGCGTTGCTGGCGCTTGTTCTGGCCTCCGTCGTCGGCCTCAGCGCGACATGGATGACGGCAACTCGCGGCACCAATTTCGGCACGCTCAAGATCGGCGCCTGGACCGCCCGCCCCAAGACCGGCACCGCCGATGTCGATCCCTATTCGCGGGCCTCGATCGCCCGCAGCGGCGATTTGCCGATCGGCCAGGGCGACGGCGTGTCATTCCTCGCCAACACCGATGACCGCAAGAAGCCGCTCGACGGCCGCTGCGACGTGGTTGTCAGCGGCGTGACGCCGGCCGCGCGGTTCTGGACCCTGACGCTCTACGACCTGAAGGGACATCTGGTTGCGAATGCGCTGCAACGCTATGGCTTCACTAGCGAGGAGATCATCCGTGGCGCCGACGGCGCGTTCGAGGTCCGGATCGCCGCGCGCTCACGGGCGGGCAACTGGCTGCCGACCGGCGGAATCGAGCGCTACACGCTGATGATGCGGCTGTACGACACGCCGGTGGGCGTGGCGACGCGAACGCCGCGCGATGCGCCGATGCCCACGATTGCGACGGTGGGGTGCCCATGATCCGCCTGCTGTTCACGATCATCGCGGGCGTGCTGCTGGGCGGCGTGGTGCATCTCGTCAGCGTGCTGGCGTTGCCGCGCATTGCGAGCCAGGATGCCTATTCGCGCCTGACCCCGATCACCAAGCTCAACGCGGTGACGCCGCTGCCGCTCGCCGAACCCGGCAATACGCTGATGCCGTTCATGGACCCAGCGTTCGCGACCGCGATTTGCCGTTACGATTTGTCGGGCGGCCCGATCAAGCTCGCGGTCCCCGTCACCCAGTCCTACACCTCGGTGTCGTTCTACACCCGCAGCGACGTCGCCTATTACGCGATCAATGACCGGTCGGCGGGCAAGAAGGTGATCGAGCTCGATCTGATGACCGAGGACCAGCATGCCGATCTGCCGGAAGACGAAGACGTCACCGCGGCCGACCGGCTGATCATCGACTCGCCGGCCACCACCGGCCTGATCGTGTTGAAGGCGCTGGCGGCGGAGCCCGGCCTGATGCCGCAGGCCCAAGCCGCGCTTGCCGCCGCAAGCTGCAAGGTGCAGACCGACGCGCCGGTGGCACCGGCCAAACAAGCCGGCCCTGCCGCGAAGCGCTAGCGCGTTTTTGAGCGAAGTGGCACCGGTTCGCGTGAAGAAAACGCGTCAAAACAAAAACCTAAAGCCTCGTTCCGATTCCATCAGAACGGAAAGGCTCTGGAATTGGAGGCGCGAAAAGATTCCGCCGCCTCGTTGCGTCAGGAGCCAGCGTCCGCCAGTGCTCCAGCCGCGAAATCGATCACGGCGCGGACGCTTGGCAGCATGCTTCGACGCGATGTGAATACGAGATGGAGGATGCCGTCGGCGGCTCCCCACTTCGGAAGCAGGTGGATCAACTGCCCTGACGCAAGCGCCGCACGGCATTCGATCTCCGGCATCAGGGCGGCCCCGACGCCGGCGAGCGCGGCGGCGAGAAGAGTCCTGAGGTCGCCCGCCGCAAGCCGCGCATCGAATTCGACCGCGCTATGTTCCGCTTCGCCGGCGGAAAGCCGCCAAATCGATGGACCGGGCGCCTCATTGCCGTCCATCAATGGAAGGCCCGCGAGCTGCTCCAATGTGCGCGGCTCGCCATGATGTCGGACGAAGTCGGGGCTGGCGACGATGATGCGCCGGCGAACGTCGATCCGGCGCATTTGTAGATCGCCGTCCGTGTCCAGCCGCTCGCGCACCCGCACGGCGACGTCGACCCGCTCTTCGATCAAGTCAACCCGGCGATTGGTCGAGAGGATCTGCACGCGCAGCCGCGGATGCTCCATCAGGAACGCAGGGAGGCGACGGGTGAGTGGGTCCTGCAGGCTCAACGGGCTGCTGAGGCGCACGAGTTCCATGCGGCTCGGCACGCACCCGCATGGCCGCCTCGGTTGCGGCTTCCGCCGCCGCCGTTGCCGTCACCGCTTGCGCATAGACCTCCTGTCCGACCTCGGTGATCTTGAGCCGACGCGTTGAGCGCTCCAGCAGGCGAACGCCAAGATCGGCCTCGAGCTGGGCGATGCGCCGGCTGAGGCGCGACTTCGGCAGTCGGAGCTCCCGCGCGGCGCTTGAGAAGCCGCCGCTGCTGACGACCGCCGCGAAGAAACGCAGGTCGTTCAGATCCCGCACGTCGATCCCCGGAGTTTAGGTGTTCTTTGTTCCAAAAATAGAACAATCAGTCTCAAATTCAATAGCAATTGCGGGAAACGTCCTACCCATAGGTTCATGGACGTCGCAACCGGGCACCCCAAGCCGCCTGACGGCGGGGCAGCCCAAACCCCGAAGGAGAGACTCCCATGACCCCCGTCGAAGTCGTCAACAGACTGCTGTCGAACCCGCTGGACATCGACAATGTCCGCAGCCTCACCACGCCCAATGTGAACTACGTCTCGTTGAACAAGAGCCACCCCGACCTGACCCGCATCTTGCCGTGGGCCGGCGATCACCACGGCCCCGACGAAATCGTCAAGACTTTCCAGGGCATCTACACCATGTGGGAGCCCGTCGGTTTGGAGGTGAAGGCCGCGTTCGGCCAAGGCGAGGACGTCGCCGTGTTCGGCGAGTTCTCGTACCGCTCGAAGGAAGTCGGCAAGACCGTCACCTCGCCTTTCGGCATCCACGTGAAGGTCGTCAATGAGAAGATCGCTTACGTGTTGTTCCTGGAAGATACGCTGATCACCACCTCCAGCGTTCGGACCGGCGGCGAGGCGACCTACAAGTCGCTCGGCAAAGAGGTGAAGGTGAAGGCTTGATCGATCGAGGTGGACGGCGGCGCCCCCCGTCGCCGCCGCCCCCCGGACGAGTTCAATGTTGGCCGCAACGGCAATTTTCGTAATCGACCGGATCGTGGCTGTTGAAAATCGTTACGGCGATGGCGCTGGTCGCGTCTGGCGTTGGCATTGCGATCCTCCCCGAAGCCGCTGCGCGCGCCAATCCCGATGTCGTGGTGCGAGATCGGCGTCGATGTGAAACGACAGGTCGGGCTCGCCTACAGTACCGCCCGGCTCACTTCGGATGTGTTGCAGGGTTTCATCGCGAAACTCGAAAAGCAGCACCCTGCCGCACGCCGCGGCAAGCGCGCCACCGCGGGCACCCGACGATAACCGGCGCGGTTGAACCGCTCAGTCCGCAATGCCGGCGTCCGGAGGATCGATCCCAAGCGCGGTCGCCAATGCGATGAGGTGATCCTGCTCCTGCACCAGGATGCCGCGAAGGCTTTCGGCGATCGCGAACTCGTTCAAAAGATCCGCTTGCCTGACGCGGCGCCGGTAATGACGAATAGTTTCCTTTTCATTCTCAAGGTCGAAACGAAGCATCTCTTCGGCTTTTTCGGACGTCTTGACGGGCTTCGGCGTGACCGACGGCATGCCTCCCAGATAATCGATATGATTTGCGACCTGGAGCGCGTGGTCGAGTTCTTCCCTGGCATGAACTGCTAACTCGTCCGCGATGTTCATGTAGGGCGCGCCCTTCAGCACCTGCGAATAGTTTACATAGGAAATGATCGCCTGATATTCGCGCGACAAGTCTTCGTTGAGTTCTTCGATGAGAACCTTGCGCGTGATCTTTTCTTCCTCGGATTTTGCCATGTCGTTGTTCCTCTAGGCCTTCGCTTATCTAATTCCGAACTGTGCTGCGCCATCTCATGAAACCCAGTCCCCGCGCGACGCAGCAGCGGCCAGCCAGCTGTCGCCGAGACCTCACCTCAATGGCGTCCTCCGGCTTTAGTTCCTAATGGGGAACGCGAACCCTGAGGCAGGAACTCGGGAGACCGCGGCGAGTTAGATCGCCAGTTACATCGGTAAGCAACACATCAAGCTAACAACACATCAAGCTAACAACATATGGAGGTTGCTATGGGCTTCGGTCGAGGTGCACTGCTTTGGTTGATCGGCATCCCGCTGCCTATCATTCTGCTGATCGCGCTGTTCATGCATCACTAATGGCTTTAGTGACGGTCCATCCTACTAACGCGGATGTCGCGATCGCTAACGCGATTGCGTCGCATACCGGACCGCGCGCCGAGAAAATTGCGGAAGCAGCAACCTGGGGCGCGGACGAGCATATCCTGTCCGCGCTTGCGATCGGCTGGTGGATCTACGCAAGAAACAAAAGTGCAAAGCAGCGGCGCATCAGCGACCATGTGCTGCTGACGACGATCGTTTCGTCGGTATTGCCTCATCTTCTGAAAACAGTGTTCGATCAGGAGCACCCGGATCGGCTGACCGTTCGCGGTCATTGGCGAGGCGTGCCTTTTTCGGGCAAGCGATTGGATGCTTTTCCGTCCGGCCACGCCGTTCATGTCGGCGCCCTGGCGTCGGCGGCGAGCGTGTTGCCGGGTAAGCCAAGGGCCGTGGTCTGCGGCGTCGGCGCCATCCTCGTGCTGACGCGCATAGTTCTGCTGGCGCATTGGACCAGTGATGTCGTCGTCGGCCTGTGCCTCGGAGCCATCGTCGAACGAATGCTGCGCCCGATTACGGGTTGCGGCCGCCGATCGCGCCGACCAAACAACCCATCAAACAACCCGATGAAAATCGACATATCCATCGGGAGGAGACCAACCGATGAACGACCGATTGTTGCAAAATCCACGGCATAGATACCCGACGCCACCCTACAAGCGGCAGACCCAGCCGTGGCCCGGCCTCGCCAGCGAGATGGAGCCGAGACCGGATCATGGCGAGACCAGCTATCGCGGTTCCGGCCGGCTGGCCGGCCGCAAGGCGCTGATCACCGGTGGCGACTCTGGAATGGGCCGCGCCGCCGCAATTGCCTATGCGCGCGAAGGCGCCGATGTCGCGATCAATTATTTTCCAAGCGAAGAACCCGATGCGAAAGAGGTGATCGACCTGATCAAGGCCGAGGGCCGCATTGGGCTCGCCGTACCGGGCGATTTGCGTGACGAGGTATTCTGTCGCCGGCTAGTCGACGAAGCCGTCAAGGGATTAGGCGGGCTCGACATCGTCGTCAACAATGCCGGCCGGCAGCAAGCCCGCGAATCGATCCTGGAATTGACCAGCGAAGAATTCGACGCGACGATGAAAACCAATATCTACGCGCCGTTCTGGATCATCAAGGCCGCGTTGCCGCACCTGAAGCCCGGATCGGTCATCATCGGAACGGCATCCGAACAAGCCTACGATCCGTCTCCGGAACTGTACGATTATGCGCAGACCAAAGCCGCGACGATGAACTACGTCAAGTCGCTGGCAAAGCAACTCGCGCCGAAGGGTATCCGGGTCAATGCCGTGGCGCCGGGACCGATCTGGACACCGCTTCAGGTGTCAGGCGGCGCCTCGATGGAAAAGCTGGAGAAGTTCGGCGCACAGACACCGCTCGGCCGAGCCGGTCAGCCGGCTGAACTGGGCTCGATCTACGTTCAACTGGCCGCAGCCGATGCAAGCTATGCGACGGGACAAGTGTACGGTTCAGCGGGTGGTTCCGGCCAGCCGTAAGCGTGCCGAGCACTTTTCGGCGGCGGCGAGGACTTGAGCCGCCAAGAGCTCTTTCAGGCACTCGTGCTGGAACTGGTCCGCGGGATGCGCGAAGAAGCTCTCCCACGGACGGCTGATCGAGATGGATTGCCCGAATGAGGATCATGGTCCTTCTATTTGCTTTTATATTGACCGGGTGCGCTGGCGACCGCCTGCAAGCGCCGACGAAATGCGACGCGGTCTCGGCGATCTTGTCAAATCCGTCTTTGACACGCAGGCAAGAGGCGGCGGCGATGGAAACGGGCCGGAACAACCATTGCTTCGGAAATTGAACGCCGAGCGAACCGCACCGCTGGCGCACCCGTCACGACCGGCGCTACTGCAACGGGCATCACGACAATACAAACCATGGCGAGGCTGGCGCGGCGTCGGCTGCGGCACGTTTTGCCAGAAGGCGACGAAACAGTTCTGAAATAAAGCTGCGACCAAATTTGTTAAGCACGAAATCGTCTCGAAACGGGCACCGGATACCAATGACGGCTTGAACATTGGGAGCTGCTCAATGCGATACAATAGCAGTCGAGCCGGCCTGGACTTCGCTGAAGTTTGGCGTGCTGCCCAACATCGCCGCACCGAGGATATCGCGGCGTCCGATGTCGACATTCTAAAAACGATTGGTGCCTTCTGCGGGATCGGTCTGTTGGCTTCCCTGTTTCTCGCCATCTTGGGTTTGGACATTGTCGGCTTTTTCTAAGGGCAATGCAGGATGTTCCACCGCCGAATTTCTCGTGCTCGGCAGCGCGAAGTGCCATCCCTCGGCCGCACCGCGACACGACTGTTGAAGTTCACCGGCTAACCATCCCCAGCCTAAGCGATTGGTCCCCTTTTGATTTTTTGCAGTTGTCCGTTTTGAACCCAGAGAGCGGGGCCGTCCCCGCAGAAAATTCGACCCGGCGCGGGAATAAAACCGGGACTTGTCCGATCAAGGCCCGGCTGATCATCGCCGCCCCTCGCGGGGTGGCATTGGAAGTGGTCGGCGCGGGCCGCCGGTTTTTTGTACCCCCGGCGGCCCCTCGAACCTTGTCCGAAACCTCTTCAGGCCGGAGCGCTGATGCCACCCTGCACCACCTGTAGCGATAGCGGCTGGGTCTGCAAACGCCATCCGGAGCGATCCTGGGACGGCGACAACGCTTGCCGCTGCGGGGCGCCAGGCGAGCCCTGCCCGGCCTGCAATGCCGCCAACGACGGCGAAGCTCCGCGGATGCCATCCGGCTTTACGACCCAGTTCGACAAGGAGGGCTAGCGCCACTAGCGGCTGGTCTGGACCATTGGTGCGATATCGGCCGCCAAGGGGGAAACGACAGCCGAAACGTGACGAGTAAACCCGACCGGCAATCGCGCAATCAGGGCAGCCCCAGATTTGACTCCAGGGCCGCCCCGGAAAGCGCCTGACAGAGACTGGGAGTCAAGGAAAGTCTGGCACCCCCACTCAAGTAGGCTGGAGAATCGTGTCCTAATTTGTCAAATCAGATGTCCCAATTGAGATAGCGGTGGGCCCACGCCGAAAAATCGCGAGATACCCACCGAATATGTTGTGAGAAGCCGTGACTGGAGTGCGGTTCGCGAAAAAGCAGCCGCCGGGTTGAGCCCTTCCGGTACGGCTTGCCGGCCCTAATGCGCGGAGTTTGCGACCGCGCGGGAGATCACATCGACGGGCGCGGTAACGCTTCCGCTCATCAGCACGTGGTCCGAATACACCTCGCCAGCTACCGCGATCAGCGCCAGTACGAAAATAGTTGTTATCGTTCTCATGGGATCGAGTGTTGCTTTTGATTGCGGCGTTAGACGTCAGAGAT
Source organism: uncultured Alphaproteobacteria bacterium (assembly GCA_963755895.1). Classification (GTDB taxonomy): domain Bacteria; phylum Pseudomonadota; class Alphaproteobacteria; order Rhizobiales; family Xanthobacteraceae; genus Bradyrhizobium. The sequence goes on along the minus strand of CAVWMD010000003.1, from coordinate 1,544,965 downwards.
TGGTACTTCTTTGCGGCAGGTGCGAAGCCGTCGTTGAGCGTCAGCGCCCTATCCAGCCGATCAAGGCTTCGGCCGACGTCCAGAGCGTCCAACCGAGGCCGAGCAGGCAAATCAGGGCAATAGCCATCCCGACGGCCAGCAGCAGACCGTCCTCCTGAAGATAGGCGATCGCGATCAGGACGACCGCCATCCCCGGAATGACGTTCACCAGAGGCAGCGGCCAACCGGCGGACAAGGCCAGCAGAAAGACCACCAACCCGACGAGGCGGTCCGTCACGTCGTGACGCGCGTTCCACCGCGGCCGGCTGACGCCCTCGATCGCTCGCAGCAGCGGACGGGCCCGGACCGCGAACGCCTTGAAGCGCTTGAAGTCGAACTGCCGCTTCGACAGCAAACGCGGAAACGATGGAGCGCTCCGGCCCAGCATCATCTCGACCGCGGGAAACAGCAGCGCCAACGTCGCGACCGTCGCGATGCCGGGGATGATGACCAGTAACCCCAGCAATAGCAGGAGAAGTCCGAACGAGCGTTTGTCGAGACGGCCTAGCAGCCATTCCAGGTCGACGGGGCCGTCCGGTGCTTTCGCGACGAGTTCGTCGAGGAGTTCAGAGGTATGCGGCGCCAATGGAACTCCGGACGAAGGGGACAGGCCGGCCAGCGTGGCCAAGCTTGGCCTCGATTGCAACGGCTGACGATGCCGACGATAGCGTTTTCGAGCGAAAGCCTGTCCCGGACTTGATCCGGGATGGAAGCCGGTTCGTGTCAAGAAACGCGTCAAAATCAGAATCCAGAGCCCCGTTCCGATTCCATCGGAACGGAAAAGGCTCTAGGAAGCTTCATGAGCAGTGATTCCGATCTGACCTTGCAACGCCATTCGCCGTTAAATCCCCTGCCCGTCAGCCGCCGGCGCTGGCCATGGCTCCTTTTGTTCGTCATCCTCGCTTTGGCAGGCGCAGCCGGCGTCTACGTCTGGCCCGAAATCGCGACGTTGATGCCCGCTCTGGGTCACGAAGCGTCCGGTGGAGCAATGACCGCTGGCGACAAGGAGACCCTGCCGGATCTGCTCGCGACCCAACAAAAGGGCGAGGAAGACCTCGCCGCCCTTGGCCGCGCGGTCGCGGACCAGCAGGAGCAACTAAAGACCATCGTCGACCAGATGGCGGCCCTGACGTCGAAGGTAGAGGCGCTGCAACGCGCCGCTCCGGCCCCGGCCCCTGTCCCGCCGCCAGTCGCCGCCGCACCGATCGCGCAGGCCGCGCCGAAGCCGAAAAAGCCGCCGGCCCGCGCTCCGAAGCCTTTGGGCCCGATTTCGACCGGCGGCGCGCCGCTGACCGTAGCGCCGAGCGACGCGGCTCATTGAGCATTTGGAACAATGGCGCTTCGAACCGGTCGCCTGGCGCTAGTTAGCCCCTTTGCATCCCCAGCCTAAGCGACGGGTGCCTTTGGTTGGCTGCGCCCAAATCCGTCCGGCCGGGAAGGGCCGTGAACGCTGCGAGCTCCGAAATATTTGGAAATGAAACTGAATGAAACGACACAATTCTGTAAGGCCCTTGTCAGCTTTGCGGCATAGCCTTTCGCTCGCCGGGATTTAAAGACCCGACCGTGGAAATTCCAGCACCGCCTGGCGATCATACTCCGCTGCGGCGGTGCTTTTTTTTGGGTGAGCCGCCTCAATTGGGTACTGGCCGCTTTTCCACCCCCGTTCACGGCCCTTTTATGAAGGGACCCTCGTCTGTGCGCTGCGGGGACCACTTAGTTGTATTAGGATTGCCCCAAGGCCTTTGGTTGCAGGAGAGCCCTATGCTGACCGCTGCACAATGCCAATTGCTCGCACAGGAATATAAATCTCTCGCGCGCCGTCCCGACGCTTACCCCGACCGCGCCGCCATGCTGAAGAACATTGCGCGAAGCCTGACGGCTCTGGCGAACCAGCTTGACAGGCTCGAAGCGCAAACGAGAGCGCCGCAATCGCCACCGCGTTCGTTCAGCCATCGATAAAGTTCGGCGGAGAGCAATCCTCGGGTCTGATTTTGCCCGACGGGCAAATCACTCGCTTGCGGCAAATCATGTCCAGCCCCCTGACGAAAAATATTCTTCTTTGTTTTTGACCCAAATCAGTTTCACTTCTTGCGCCATCCCGTCCCACACAAGGGGCGTATGCGCATTCGTCACGAAACGCGGGTTGGGGTGCGATGGACGCGATAGCTGCGACTGACGAGCGCGGCTAGTGCGGACGGCAAAGTCGTGTGGTCCTGACGCCCCAATGGCTGGTGTCAAGTTCTTGAGAGGCTCACGCTTCTTGGGAGCGACGGTGACAAACAAGCCAGGTCTCGCGGGGGAGAGCACGATATAAGTCGTAAAACCATTGCGCAGGGAAGGCCGGACTGCTTCCGCTGAACCTGTATGCTCGTGTGCGGTTTTTTTATCTACCTTTGCACACGGGACCGCGGGTGCAGCGCGCACCCGGTCTTCCCTGCGCCCTCTCTTGAGGGTCGCGTACGCCCTCTTTCTTTTTGGGCGAACGAATTTAGCAAAACTCGGGCGCAACGCGTCGCGAGAACATGGCGTCATGTCCCGACCTCTTGACGTCATTGCGAGCTACCGGGTCGGGCGAATGCCCGCCCGATGACAGGCTCCGCGAAGCAATCCAGAACTGCGAGGCAAGATGGATTGCTTCGTCGCTGCGCTCCTCGCAATGACGATGTTGGACGTTGGTGCCATACTCTCAACCGTCGCCGTCGTCATTGCGACGGTTTTGTATGATGGGCTGTTTGAAATTTGAATCAGAAGATCGATGCGAGCGGGACCGGTGCTTGCGAGCGCTAGCCGCGCGTACTCAGCGCAACGCCGGCCACCGGCCGCGCCGAGACCGGTGGATTGGCGGTTTGCCTGGCAAGTTCGCCGATCAGCCGGTCGGCGTCCGCCGCCATGTTGTCCGGCGCCTGGATCACCAGCCGCTCCAGCGCCCAGTGATAGGACGAGATGCGTCGTTCCAAGCCTTGCTGCACCCATTGCACGATCAGGGAGTTCTCCTGCATGCGGGCGACGGCGTCGGCGCGCTCGCGCGGCGACAATTCCGAAACATGCGCAAGGCTGGCGTTGCGTTTGCGGTCGAGATCGAACACGTGGGTCGCGGTGGAGAAGAACGGCTCGAACCGCGTGATGTCGTCGCGGACATCGTCGATCAGCTGCGCGTAACGCGATGCATCCGAACGGTGCGGCTCGTCGATCAGCATGCGCCCATAGGCGGAGCGATCGAAGGCCGGCGCGCCCTGGCGCCATGGCGAGGCAAGCGGCTTGTAATCGCCGAACACGCTCTTCCACGCCGGGCGCGAATGCGGCGGTTCGACCAAGGGATAAGCGAGATCGCGAAGCTGCCGTTCCTCGTCGGTCAACTGGAATTGCGACGGATGCAGGCCAACGCTTCCGGTCACCTCGCCTCCCATCCAGCGATGCATGTCGTCGTTACGAAAATCCTCGCGGGTGCGGCCGAAATCGCCGCCGCTGCAACCGCCGAGCACGAGGTTCAAAAGAACGAGCGCCAGCCCCGATGATGAAATCGAAACCTGCCGTCCTGTCCGGATCGGAAAACGCGTCTCCGGCATTTTTGGATGTCCTGATATCAGCGGCGACGGCGGCGACGACGGGGGGCCGTTCCCTCTTCCGGTCCGCGACCGCCGCTGGTCGCATCGGATTCGCGTTCGATGCGGATGACGGGGAGGATCACGACGGTGCCCTTATCCTTGCGAGGACCGCCATCGATGGTTGAGCCCGGGCGGCGCAACGCCGCGTCCGCCGGAAATTCAATGATGGTGCCCATTATCAAGCTCTCTCTGGTCGCCGCGCCGACGTGATTTGGCCGGCGATTGGCGGTCATTAAGAACAGGACGTGGTTAATGGCTTGTTAATTTGCTGTGGCCCGCGAGCATCACCGCACGGGCTGTTGCGGGAAAACCTGCGGAAAACAGCGGCAATGTTTCACGGATTGTTTTCCTTAACGCACCATTAAAGCAACCGGCATAGGCTGGTGCGAGCATCACTCAGTCGCGTACACAAGACATGACCGCACCTCCGATTTTCCCGGGCTTCGACGGGTTGATGACGCTGTCCCGCCGGGAAGGCGTCGACATTCGCCCTACCTTGCTGAGGGTGTTGACCGATCTCTACGTTCAGGCCCGCGCGCATAGCGAGGAGGAGGCGCGGCAGTTCGTCGAGCTGACTTCCCGCCTGATCGACCAGGTCGATGACGCGACGCGCGCGGCGGTTCGGGCGCGGCTTGCGATCTATCCGGCCACGCCGCGCGAAATCCTGAATAAGCTCGGATTGAAACCTTCCAATCCCGATCTGCCCGTACCGATCGCCGCCGCGATTGCAGCGCCGCCGCCGGCTCCCGCTCCGCCGATCAAGGCGCCGACCGACGCCGAATTGCGGGTGGCGTCGAACCTGTCGATGCAGCCGCAAGACGCCGCGGAGATCAGCGAGATGTTCTTCCGCGCCAGCGCCAGCGAACGCGCGCTGATCCTGCACAACCTTCCGGAAACGCCGCTGCGGGCTTCGGCGCGGATTCCCGGCGCACGCGCCAAGCGCGCGATCGAGACGCTGGAGATGGCGGCATTCGCGGCCGATACCGAGAATTTCGCGCTCGAGCTCGGCGAAGCCCTGATATTGCCGTCGCGGGTTGCAACCCAAGTGGTCGGCGATCCCGGCGGCGAAGCGCTGGCGTGCGCCATGCGCGCGCTCGACATGCCGAGCGCGGTATTCCAGCGCGTCCTGATGTTCCTCAATCCCGAATTCGGATCTTCCGTGAACAATGTCTACCGGGTGTCGCGGCTGTACGACAGGTTGAGCGAACGATCCGCTCTTATCATACTGGCGGCATGGCGCGGCTCGACCATGGCGGTGACCCGGGCCAAATACCGGCCCGCGCTGTACGATGACGAACGCTACCGCGCCCGCTCTGCGGCCGCACAAACCCGTCCCGCCGTGCAACCCGGCTCAAGCCTCGCGCCACGAACCGGTTCGAAGAATTCGGGTGGCTAAAACTCGCCCGTCACGACGTCACGCTTTGGCCAGATCGAGAAAATGCCGCCCGGCGCGGTCCTCGGTCTCGACGATCCAGGCGTCCGGGTCGAACCGCAGTTCCTTGACCAGCCGCTCCTCGACCGACGCCTCGGGCTGCGGTTGCGGCGATGCCGGCAGGAAGATGCGCTCGACCGGCCGGCTCTCATCGTAGACCGTCTGCGGCGCCGGCCCGTACAGGGTCGCGTTGCCGTCGAGGGTTGCGACCTTGACGAACACCGCGCCGGCTTCTTCCGCGCCACGCTTGCGCACGGCGCCGAATATCCCCTCGGTCTGGCAACGGCGCAGATAGGCCGCCACCCATATACTGGATTTCAATCGCATGGCACGAACGATAGGCCAGCGCGCAAGTCGAAGCCAGTGGCAAAGTCGAAGCCAGCGCGGAATGCCGAACGCCTGCGTCGAACTCGCCGGCGGCCGGTTACGCCGCCGCGGCCGCCATGCTGCGGGGATTCAAGATGTACTCCTTGATGACATTGTCGCTGGCATCGACCTCGACCAGCGAGACGTCATAGCTCCAGAGATCGGCAAGATGCTGCAGCACCCGCCTCGCATCGGGTTCGTTCAGCCGTTGCCCCTTCACCACCGTGTGGCGCAACATCAGGCGGCGATCGCCGGCCAGATCGACATCGACCACCTCGATGTTCGGATCGATGAAGCCGACGTCATATTGCTTGGCCAGCTCGCGGCGGATGCGGCGGAAGCCGCGCCCGTCGTGGATGGCGTCGACCTTGATGCCTTCGGTGATCTCGGGATTGTCATGCAGATGGAACATCCGCATGTGCCGCATCAGCCGCGGGCTGAGGAACTGGCTGATGAAGCTCTCGTCGCGGTAGTTGGCCCAGATATCCCGCAGCACGGCCATCGCGTCGCCTTTTCCCGCAATCTCCGGAAACCACTCGCGGTCCTCGTCGTCCGGATCGGTGACGATGCGCTCGATGTCCTGCATCATCGCGAAGCCGAGCGCATAGGGGTTGAACCCCGAAAAGCGCCGATCGTCGAAATCGGGCTGGAACACCACATTGGTATGCGACTGCAGGAATTCCAGAAAATTGCCGTCGGTGATCCGGCCCTGCTCATGCAGGCGGTTCATGATGCGATAATGCACGTAGGTCGCGGTGCCCTCGTTCATCACCTTGGTCTGGCTCTGCGGATAAAAATACTGCGCGATGTGGCGCACGATCCGCAGCAATTCGCGCTGCCAGGGTTTCAGGCGCGGCGCGGCCTTCTCCAGGAAATACAGCAGATTTTCCTGCGGCAGCCCGAGCAATTTGCGGCGCATCTCCGTGTTCAACGAGGCCTGGCTCTTGACCGGTCCGGTCGGAACCGTTCGCCACAGATCGTTGAACGCGCTCTGTTCGTGCTGGCGGCGCTCGCCGGCGCGCTTTCTCCTCGGCGCGCAGGTCGAGCTTCTTCTTGCCGGGATAGCGATCGATGCCATGCGACATCAAGGCATGCGCCGCATCGAGTGTCTGCTCGACCGCGAGCCTGCCATGCCGTTCCTCGCATTGCGCCACATAGCCCTTGGCGAAATCCAGATAATCCAGAATGCCGTCGGCATCCGTCCATTGCTTGAACAGATAGTTGTTCTTGAAGAAATGATTGTGGCCGAACGCGGCGTGGGCGATCACCAGCGTCTGCATCGTCGCGGTATTTTCCTCCATCAGATAGGAAATGCACGGCGAACTGTTGATCACGATCTCATAGGCGAGCCCCATGAACCCCTTGCGGTAGAATGCCTCCTGGTGCGCGAAATGCTTGCCGAACGACCAGTGCTTGTAGAACAAGCGGCATGCCGACCGACGAATAGGCGTCCAGCATCTGCTCGGCGGTGATGACCTCGATCTGGTTGGGATAGACATCGAGCCCAAGTTCAGATCGCGCAATCTCCTCGCAGGCGTCGTGGATGCGCTGCAATGTCCGGAAAGTCCCAATCCGCTCCCTCGAACAGCCGCTCGGTTGTCTGGGTCATGGCGCGGCCTTCTCCTGTTTTCCGCGGCGGTGAAACAGGTCGTGGAACACCGGGAAGATTTCGCTGCGGTCGCTGACCTTGCGCATCGACAGCGGCGCGCCCTCGGCGCGCAACCGCTGATACAGCGACCACAGCGACGAATCGGACAGATCGAAGGTGCTGGCCACCGCTTTCGCCGACTTCGAGATAGGCAAAAAACTGACTGACCGGCAGGATCATCTCCGTCAGCAGCCGGCCCGCGACCTCGCCATCGGAACTGGAATTGTCGCCGTCGGAGGCCTGCGCCGCGTAGATGTTCCAGTCGGCCGGACGAAACCGCGACCTGACGATATCGTGCATCGCCTGCAGCGCGCTCGATACCAGCGTGCCGCCCGATGCCGGCCCGTGAAAGAAGGTCTCTTCGTCGACCTCCTCGGCGCGGTCGGTATGGCGGATGAAGACGATCTCGACGTGGCGATAGCGCCGCTTCAGAAACACGTAGAGCAGCATGTAGAATCGCTTGGCGAGATCCTTCATGTGCTCGGTCATCGAGCCCGACACGTCCATCAGGCAGAACATCACCGCCTGCGCGACCGGTTTCGGCGTGGTCTCGAAGCGCCGGTAGCGGATATCGATCGGATCGATGAACGGGATCCGGCGAAGCTTTGCCTTCAGCGCGTCGATCTCGGCCATCAACTCGGCGCGGCGCGCCCTCGTCGGCAGTCGGCAAGCTTCCGCCTCGAGCTCGGCGATCTGTTCCGGCCGCGGCCGGCGCAGCGCGACCCGCCGCGCCAGCGCCAGGCGCACCGTGCGGCCGACCGAAATATTGGCTGGCGAGCCGGAGGTCGCATAGCCGGCGCGGCGAATCCCCTCGCCTTCCGCTTCGGCCAGCTTCCGCTTGGCGAGATCGGGCAATTCCAGATCGTCGAGGAACAGATCGACGAATTCGTCGCGGCTCAGCACGAACCGGAACGCGTCCTCGCTGTCGCCCTCGCCGGGATCGGAGGCTCTTGCCGCGGCCTTCCCCCGACCGCGGCAGCATGTCGCCTTCGATGAACTTCTTGTTGCCGGGAAGCACCATGTCGCGGGTGCCGCCCTCGCGGCGAAAGCGCGGCTCGTTCATGCCGTCGAGCGGGATGCTGACCTCGCCGCCTTCCAGGACATCCTTGATGTCGCGGTCCTGCGGAGGACTTCTTGACGGCGCCTTGCACCAGCGCCTTGGCGCGGCGCAAGAAACGCTGGCGGTTCTCCAGACTCTTGCTGCCCGGATTCAGGCGCCGATCGACGATGTGCATGGCTGTTTTGCGTTTCCCGCCTCAACCGGCTTGTTTCACCCGCATGTACCATTCGACCAGCCGGCGAACCTGACGCTCGGTGTAGCCGCGCTCCACCATGCGCTCGACGAACTCGCCGTGCTTCTTTTCGGTCTCGCCGTCCTTCTTCGAGCCGAACGAGATCACCGGCAGCAGGTCCTCGACCTGCGAGAATATCCGCTTTTCGATCACTTCGCGGATTTTTTCGTAGCTCGTCCAGGCCGGATTCTTGCCGCCATTCTGGGCCCGCGAGCGCAGCGAGAACTTGACGACCTCGTTGCGGAAATCCTTCGGGTTGGCGATGCCGGCCGGCTTCTCGATCTTGGTCAGTTCCTGGTTGAGCAGTTCGCGATCGAGCAATTGGCCGGTGTCGGGATCCTTGAAGTCCTGATCCTCGATCCAGGCGTCGGCATAATCGACGTAGCGGTCGAACAGGTTCTGGCCGTAATCCGAATAGGATTCGAGATAGGCCTTCTGGATCTCGTGGCCGATGAACTCGGCATAGCGCGGCGCAAGCTCGGCCTTGATGAATTCGAGATAGCGCTTCTCGACTTCCTCGGGCAGTTGCTCGCGGCGGATCGCCTGCTCCAGCGCATACATCAGATGCACGGGATCGGCGCCGAGCTCCGAGGTGTCGTGGTTGAAGGTCGCGGCCAGCACCTTGAAGGCAAAGCGGGTCGAGACGCCGTCCATGCCTTCGTCGACGCCGGCGGCATCCTTGTATTCCTGAACGCTGCGCGCCTTCGGATCGGATTCCTTCAGGCTTTCGCCGTCATAGACCCGCATCTTGGCAAACAGCGTCGAGTTCTCGTGCTTGCGCAGGCGCGACATCACCGAGAAGCGCGCCAGCGTCTCGAGCGTCGCCGGCGCGCAGGGCGCGGTCGCCAGCTCGGATCCCTGAGATCAGCTTCTCGTAGATCTTCTGCTCTTCGGTGACCCGCAGGCAGTACGGCACCTTGATGACGCAGATGCGGTCGATGAAGGCTTCGTTGTTCTTGTTGGTCTTGAAGCTCTGCCATTCGGATTCGTTGGAATGGGCGAGAATGACGCCGGTGAACGGGATCGCGCCGATATTTTCGGTGCCGATATAGTTGCCTTCCTGCGTCGCCGTCAGCAGCGGATGCAGCATCTTGATCGGCGCCTTGAACATCTCGACGAATTCGAGCACGCCCTGGTTGGCGCGATTGAGGCCGCCGGAATAGCTGTAGGCATCGGGATCGTTCTGCGCGAAGGTCTCCAGCTTGCGGATATCGACCTTGCCGACCAGCGAGGAGATGTCCTGGTTGTTCTCGTCGCCGGGCTCGGTCTTCGCGATCGCGATCTGCCGCAGCCGCGACGGCTGGATCTTGCGCGACGCGGAATTGCGAGATGTCGCCGCCGAACGCTTCGAGCCGCTTGTAGCACCACGGGCTCATCAGGCCGTTGAGGCGGCGGCGCGGAATGCCGTACTTCTCCTCGATCATCGGCCCCAGCGATTCCGGATCGAACAGGCTGAGCGGGACTCTCGAACACCGGGCTGAGTTCGTCGCCGGCCTTCAGCACATAGATCGGATGGACTTCCATCAGCGATTTGAGCCGCTCGGCGAGCGAGGATTTGCCGCCGCCGACCGGTCCGAGCAGATAGAGGATCTGCTTGCGCTCTTCGAGGCCCTGCGCGGCATGCCGGAAGAAGCCGACGATGCGCTCGATGGTTTCTTCCATGCCGTGGAAGCCGGCGAAGGCCGGATAGGCTGCGCATGGTGCGGTTCAAAAAAATACGGCCAAGGCGTGGATCCTTGGCCGTGTCGATCATCTTGGGTTCGCCGATCGCAGCCAGCAAACGTTCCGCCGCATTGGCATATCGCATCGGATCGCTTCGACACGACTCCAGATATTCCGCCATCGACATGTCGGTCTGGCTTCGCGCTTCGAACGACCGAGCGAAACGCGTTGAACAGAGAATCGTTGTACATGATCCCTCTCCACATATGGTTCGCTGCACTACCGCGCGTTTCGCAGAATCCTTCGCCGACCGGGCGCTAACTACGATTTACGAATCGGCATCAGCACATCCACGATTGGACACCCTCGGGACTCTTTGGTGCAATGCACAACATAGGCATCCAACCGAGTCATAAACAGGCAATTGGCGAATTTTTAGGCGAATACTACCTCCGCCAGCGAAATCGTGATTGATTTCTGAAAGATGTGCTTGGGCCGCCACAGCCGTAAAATTGCGGAACCCGCTGCAAAATGCCGCAGGTTACCACGTGACGCGCGCGTCGGACGGGAGCGCTTTAGTCGATCGAGTGACCGATCATCGCGGAGAGTTCGTGCACCATGCGATCCGACATCTGTCCAGTCGCCGGAATTTTACGCTCGCGCTCGAACCTCGCGATCGCCGCCTGGGTGTCCGAACCGATGGTGCCGGTCGGCTTCAACTGGCCGTAGCCGTATTCGGTGAGCGCGCGCTGCACCGCCGCCACGCGGCGCGAGCCGCCCGGCGCAAGATTATCGTTGTGCGACGGAAACGGGATCGGAGCCGGCGGCCGAGGTATCGATGACGTCGCGACAGGCGCGGCACTCGTTGCCTTGACCAGATTGGTCAAGGGATCGGCGGCCTTGGTATCCGAGGCTCTCGGCTCAACGGGCTTGGTATCCGCGGTCTTGATATCCGCGGTCTTGGATTCAACGGCCCGCGGTTCTGCTGGAGCCGCCTCTGCCTTTGTCGCCTCCACCGGACGCGGGCGCGGCAATGGGCTGACAGGCGATGGTGCCGGCGCCGGCAGCGTCACAACCGAACCAAACATCGGCGACGGATGAGGCCCCGACTGCAGGAACAAGTGCGTTGGCGACGATCGCACCGATCGCGGCAAGCGCCAGTGCGCCCGCAACCAGGTCTTTCGGACTGTGAAGCAGAATTCGCATCACGAGCCCGCGCTCGGTGTCGGCTTCAACCACCATCGCTTTGCGCGCCACGGCGGCGGCGCGGTGTTTCGTCATCATCGGCAATTCGCTTAGGCACTTTTCTTCACCTGGGAGGGTTGATCCGGCTGTCCCGATCGCAAGCCCGGCGTGAGCGTTGCGATATTGCTCGACGGTTGCGCGGGCGGCGTGAACGCCAGCGGCAGCGCGACCGTTACAGTCGTTCCTTCGCCGATCTTGCTCTGCACGGTCATCTCACCGGCATGCAGTCCGACCAGGCTTTTCACGATCGACAACCCCAGACCGGTGCCTTCATGGCGACGCTGATAGGTCTTGCCGGCCTGGAAGAACGGATCGCCGACCCGCTTGAGATCGTCGGCGGCGATGCCGACGCCGGTATCGCTGACGCGCAGCACCAACCGCGATCCCTCGACGGCGGCGGAAACCGTCACCGTACCGCCGCGCTCGGTGAACTTGATGGCGTTGGACACCAGGTTCAGAACGATCTGCTTGAACGCGCGCGGATCGCCGGTCATGTCGGGCAAATCCTGCGGCGCACGGGTCACCAGTTCGATGCCGTTTTCCCGCGCCTTCAGCGCCAGCAAATTGCAGCAATTGAGCAGCGCCGCGCGCGGCGCAAACGGCTCCGGCGAAATCTCGAAACTGCCGGATTCCATCTTGGACATGTCGAGGATGCCGTTGACCACCGACAAGCAGATGCTGGCCTGAATCGTTGATCAGCTGGGCATATTCCTTGCGGCGCGCCGCATCGAGCATCAGCGCGTCTTCCTGAACGATCATTTCTGAGAAGCCGATGATGGCATTGAGCGGCGTGCGCAGTTCGTGGCTCATGGTGGCGAGGAACCGGCTCTTGGACGCATCGGCCTGCTCGGCGGCGGTGCGCGCCAGATCGAGTGCCTGTTCCTGCACCTTGCGATCGGTGACGTCGCGCATCACGGCCACGACCTCGGCTTCAGACGAAGCGGTGGTTACCGACCCCTGACCGAGCGGACGGCAGCGCATTTCGACCCAGATGAAATCGACCGAGTTAGTCGCGAGCCGTTCGCCGCCACGCGGCGCATCGCGCCTGACCCGAAATTCGACGCTGCGCTCCTCGTCGCCGCGCGCCGCGTCCGACAACGCGGTGAGATAGGCCGGCCGATCGGCGACGTGGACGCGGTCGAACAGGCCGTGCCCGACAAGCCGCGGCACCGGAGCGCCCAGCATCGTCTCCGCCGCGGGCGAAATGAACTGTACCGCGCCATTGCGGCTGTGACGCGAAATCACGTCGCTCATGTTTCGCGCCAGCAGCCGGTAGCGATCCTCTTCGACCGACAGCAGCGACACGCTGGTGCGCGCCAGCGATTCCGCGCTGAATGCCAGGCCCGCGGCATAAAGCGTTCCCGATGCGACGCCGAACGCCATGCATATACCGCGCAACAGCGTGCTCGAATCCGGCGTCGGCAACATGTCGAACTGGCCGAGCAGCGATCAACAGGCCGGCGCACGCCAGCGCCAGCACCGATGCAAACGTCACCACGCGGCGCGATGCCGACAATGCCGCCTCGAGCGGAATAACGACAAGCCAGATCGCAGCAAAGGATTCGATGCCGCCGGTGTTCATGGCAACCGTCATCACCAGACCCGCCAGCGCAAGCGACGACAGCGCATAGGCGCCTTCGTAACGGCCGGTGCGCGACAGGAACCAGGACAGCAGGATCGGAGCGATCAGCCACGCGAACGCCACGACCTCGAGGCGGTGGGCGCGCCGCGGGTCGCAAGATAGACCGGGAATGCCGCCAACGCCGCCAGGCTTCCGAGCAGCCGCGGCGCGATGAAGGCGCGATGGCGCGCGCGCGTCAGCACGTCATAACGCGCCGACGGGTGCAGCAGCGCATCGAGACAATCGCGGATGATATTCAAAACTGTCACGGCTCTCGCGCTTCGGTTGTTCGTCGAACAGACGCTCCGGAACGCCCCCTTTATCGTTGCGCCACCGTGTCAGAGCGACATTAAGCGAACGCTAAGGCGCTGCGGCCTGACGCCTGCGAAACGCCAAAGACCGCGGCTTTCGCAGGGGTTTTCGCCTTTCACCGGATGGCTCATTCGATCCGGATGGTGAACGACGGGTTTCCGCCCCGGCGGGCTTATGGTTTCGAAATGGTGGATGCGCCGGGCGCCTCGCTGCGACTGGCGAAGCCCGCATCAATCGAAAATTTACGCCGAATCAAATCAGTCGGATTTTTCGCGAATTTTTCGCCGAATTAATCTCAATGCAAACACTTGCGATTTATCGACGCGCTGTTAAGTCAGGGGATCGATTGCGCGAGATCAAGCGCAACGGGCGGTATCGCAACGGGATCAAAAGAGTCGGCTAGGGTCGCGAGATGTTTTTTCTGCTCCGCATGGCGTTCTGGCTCGGGCTTGTGCTCGTGCTGCTGCCAAGAGAGAAGACACCTGAATCGGAAAAGCTGCCGCAGATCGGCGCGTCGGAAGCCGTGTCGGCCGCGACCGCGGCGGTGTCGGACATGAGTCAGTTTTGCAAGCGCCAGCCGGCCGCGTGCGAAGTCGGCGGCCAGGCCGCGACCGTGATCGGACAGCGCGCCGACGACGGCGCACGCAAGCTGTACCAGATCATCACCGACAAGAAGTGCGCCCGATCACACCGGCTCGATCGGCGACTGTCGAGAATACCGATCCCGCGCTCGCGGATAAGGCCCCGCGCGACACCTTGACGCCGGACGATCTCGACCGCGGAGTGGCAGACGCCGCCGACGCCGTGAGCGGCCGCCGAAACAACTGCTTTTTCGCCACGCTGAATATCGCTTTCGATCGCCTGTAATCCTATATAGAGCGCTGGCATTGAGCGCGGGACACGATGACGATCGACGAAATCAGGGACAATTTTGCGCTGCTGGACGACTGGGACGACCGCTACCGGTACGTCATCGAGCTCGGCCGCACGCTCGATCCGATGCCGGACGCCGAGCATTCCGCCGCCAACAAGGTGCAGGGCTGCGCCAGCCAGGTCTGGCTCTCCAAGCAGATCGACCGCAGCGAGCGCCGGCAAGCCGACGCTGAAATATCTCGGCGACAGCGACGCCCATATCGTGCGCGGGCTGATCGCGATCCTGCTGACGCTTTATTCCGGCCATACGCCGCAGCAGATTCTGGCCACCGACGCGATCGCGGTGTTCGACGAATTCGGATTTCGCGAACACCTGACGCCGCAGCGCTCCAATGGCCTGCGCGCCATGGTCGAGCGCATCCGCTCCGACGCGCGCGAGGCGCTTGCCAGCGCTTCCTGAGGCGCATCGCGGCGAAGCCGCCCCTGTCCCAAAGAGCTTCGCGTTACTTCCGCCGCCGGCGCTGCTGGCCCAATCCCATTTTCTTCGCCAGTTGCGAACGCGCCACCGCGTAGTTCGGCGCGACCATCGGATAGTCGGCCGGCAGACTCCATTTGTCCCGGTATTGCTCCGGCGTCATGTTGTAGCTGCGTGCGCAGATGGCGCTTCAGCGATTTGAAACGCTTGCCGTCCTCGAGGCACACCAGATAGTCCGGCGTCATCGACTTCTTGACGGACACCGCGGGCTTGGCCGGCTCCATCGGCGTTTCGACCCGGCCCGTCGAGACCCGCTGCAATGCCGCGTGGATCTGGCTGATCAGGGCCGGGATTTCGGAGGCCGGTGTCGGATTGTTGCTGAGATAGGCCGAGACGATATTGGCGGTCAGGTCGATGAAGCTTTTGCCGGCGGCGTCGTTCATGGCCTGAACCTTTCGACGATCTCATTGCATGTGAAGAAACCCGGATATCGAGCAGTATCCCGCTTGTCCAATACGCTCGCGGAATCGTCGACTACTTGCCGAATATGAGCGAATTGCTGCCGAGCTGACAAGAACAACGATGTTTTATTTTTGCCGGGCTGTTCCGTCCGAAGTAGAGCTGCCGGCTCAGCCGCGCTGATCGAGATAGCGCGCGCAGCTCGTCGATCGAGGCAAACCGCATCATGCCCTCGGGCATTTGCGCCTCGATCGAGCCGTCGGAATACAACGAATAAGCCATGCCATCGACGACGCCCGATTTGAGCATCGTCACCGCCGGCGGGTCCTCGTTTCGCACCGCCGGCGGCGCACGATCGGCGGCGGGGCCGGCATTTGCTTCCGCAACCGTCGATGGCGGGCGGCCGCTGCGCCGAATCGGCGCCTCGGGTGGCCGCGCGCGTTCCGGCTGCGGCCAGGCCTCTTCGAATGTCGCCGGCGGCTCGCCGGCTTTGGCGTGGGGCTGGCGCCTCGGCGCGCTCGCGTTCCCGTCGCGACGTCGAGGAAAACAGCAGATTGCGCCTCTGCTTGGCGGCGGGCGCGGCCTCCGCGGCCGGTGCCGGCGGTGCCGGTGGCCGATCGCCTCGGACGCGGTCCCGTGCCGCGGTCTCCTCGTGCCAAGGGGGCGGCGCGGACGGGGGCGCCGCCGGTTCCGCTTCGGCCGGGTGGGCCGCGCCCGGCTGGTTGAACAGGAAGCCGTCATTTTCGGCCTCCTGGTGGTGCGGCGCGGGGCCCGCGTCAGATTGCGGCAATGCCCCCCGCGGCATCGCCGCTGCGCCAAATGCAAACTCGTGCGCGATCTCCCTGAGCTCGCGGATGACCATCCAAAGGCCGAGCATGATCGCGCCGGTGCAGGCGGTGATCACCCCGGCGAGAATCTCGGTGTTGCCGAAGCTGAATTCCTTGACCGGAATCCCGAAGGCTACTCCCAGCAATCCGGCCAGCAAAAAGCCGATCCCGGCAATCAACAGCGCAATTAACATCGAACTCACCCCTACTGCGCCAGAATGCCGCGCAGCCGCCAACGCCACGATACCGTCATATTGTGTGCACCGCCAACCGGCAATCGAGAGCGAAGTTCCTCCCCAAAACCGGCCTATCCGACCTAAGAAATACTATTCAGACCCTAATTTTCGTCCAACGTGCGGTCCCGACCAAGCGTTAGCGCCTTGAAATGCTGCGATGCATCAGGGCATTTACGCCACAATTCTCAATTACCCGGAAAGGGAACTGCGCTATATGGATGCCGGGGAATTGAGGCCCAAAAGCGCCAACGCTGGGCCACTGGGGACACCGGGTT
This sequence comes from uncultured Alphaproteobacteria bacterium, assembly GCA_963755895.1. Classification (GTDB taxonomy): domain Bacteria; phylum Pseudomonadota; class Alphaproteobacteria; order Rhizobiales; family Xanthobacteraceae; genus Bradyrhizobium. The sequence continues at coordinate 1,528,598 of CAVWMD010000003.1, read as the reverse complement.
ACCGATAGCCATGTCATCAATCACGACGTCAATCATCGATACGCCCCAGCGGCGCTCGGTGGAGCGAACCTGCGATGACCTTGCGATCGTCGTGCTGGGCGCGGTCGGCTTGATCGCCAGCCTGACGTTTCGCGACTACGGATTGGGCTGGGACGATTATACCCACGCCGAATATGCCGACCTGCTGCTGCGGATGTACGGTTCCGGTTTTAAGGATACCGGCGCGCTGTCGTTCGCCAATCTCTATATGTATGGCGGCGGCTTCGACATGGCAGCTGCCCTGCTGCACAGGGTCATCCCGCTCGAACTGTTCGAAACCCGCCGTCTGCTCGGCGCGGTCGTCGGCCTGATCGGACTTGCGGTGACCTGGCGGCTTGGCCGGCGTGTCGGCGGTCCGCTCGCGGGCCTCGCCGCGCTGCTGCTGCTGGCGCTTTGCCCGACCTATTACGGGCACATGTTCATGAACCCGAAGGATTCGCCGTTCGCCGTTGCGATGGTGATCCTGATGCTGGGCCTCGTGCGTCTCGCCGAGGAATATCCCGCGCCCTCGCCCTCCACGATCCTGATCGTCGGCATCGGCGCCGGGCTGTCGCTCGGCTCGCGCGTGCTCGGCGGACTGGGGCTGGTGTATGCGCTGATCGGCTTCGTGCCGCTGTTTGCGGCCGAGATGCGCATCGCAGGGCGTGCGCGAGCTCGATCCGGCGGTTCGCGCATGTGCTGTATTTGCTGCTGCCGAGCCTGCTGTTCGGCTATCTCATCATGGGCCTGATCTGGCCGTGGTCGGTGATCGAGCTCGGCCAATCCTTTCCGGGCCCTGACCTATTTCTCCAGCTTCTTCGAGAAGCCGTGGAAGGAAATGTTCGACGGCGCGCTGGTGTCGGTGCCGGACATGCCCTGGTCCTATCTGCCGACCTTGTTCGCGCTGCAAATGCCCGAAGTGCTGCTCGCGCTCTTCATCGCCGGCGTCGTCGGCGCCCTGATATCGCTGTCGCGCGGCGATGTCACGGCGCGGCGCAAGACCATCCTGCTGATGCTGACGACGGCGGCAACCCTGCCGGTGCTGATCGCGATCGTGAAGCGCCCGGCGCTGTACAACGGCATTCGCCATTTCATCTTCGTGATTCCGCCGATGGCGGTGCTCGGCGGCGTCGCGTTCGCATGGGGCATGAACTGGCTCAAGCGAAAACAGCCGCAACTGGCAGCCCGCGGCGCGTGGCCATCTTCGCGTTCGGCCTGATGCTGCCGCTCACCGAAATGATCCGGCTGCACCCCTATCAATACACCCACTTCAACCATATCGCCGGAACCGTTCGCGCCGCCGACGACCTCTATATGCTGGACTATTGGGGCCTGGCGCTGAAACAGGCCTCCGATGGCCTGCGCGATGAACTCATCGAGCGGCAGGAAGTCGCCGCCGCAGGGACGCAAATGGAAGGTCGCGGTGTGCGGGCCGCAACGTCCTGCCCAGGTCGCGCTCGGACCCGACTTCACGATCGGCTGGGACAGCCATGCCGCCGACTTCGCGATGACGCTCGGCGAATTCTACTGCAAGGGCCTGCCCGCGCCGGTGATGGTGGAGATCAAGCGCGACGATGTGGTGTTCGCGCGCGTCTACGACATTCGCGGCAAGCAGCATTTCCAGCCTGCTCGCTATTCCGGCGCCCTGAGTTTAAAGGGCCTCCCGATCGTCCTTAATCCTGCAAAACATGACTGCCACGCGGCGGCCGAGACTTGCTGCGAACCGGCCGCGGGACTAGGCTCGGAGGCGAAAATCAACAGCCCATACGGAGCAGCGCCATGTCGCCCGCGGAAGCACGCCTGAAAGAAGTGCCGTCGGAAATGACCCCGGCCGAATGGTCGCAGCGGGTCAACCTCGCCGCCTGCTATCGGCTGATCGCGCATTACGGCTGGGACGATCTGGTCGACACCCACATCTCCGCGCGGGTGCCGGGACCGGACCATCACTTCCTGATCAACCCCTACGGCCTGATGTTCGACGAGATCACCGCCTCCAGCCTGGTCAAGGTCGACCTCGACGGCAACCAGCTCACCGAGAGCCAGTACAGCATCAACCCCGCCGGCTTCACCATCCATTCGGCGATCCACGAAGTACGCGAAGACGCCGGCTGCGTGCTGCATCTGCATACGCCCGACGGCACCGCGGTCGCGAGCTGCCAGGAGGGCCTGCTGCCGATGAACCAGACCGCGCAGCTCGTCACCTACGACCTCGCCTATCACGACTATGAAGGCATCGCGCTCGATCACGAAGAACGCCCGCGGCTGCAAAAGGATCTCGGCAGCCAAGAACCACATGCTGTTGCGCAACCATGGCACGCTGACGGTCGGCCGCTCGGTCGCCTCCGCCTTCGAGCGCATGTTCCATCTGGAGCGCGCCTGCACCATGCAGGTGCGCACCCGCATGCTGGGGCCGACCGCCTACCCGGTCGAACAGGCCGTGATCGACAAGAACACCGCCGTGCTCAACAACCCCGACCGCCAGGAACTGCGCTCGACGATGCTGGTCTGGCCGGCTCTGCTGCGCAAGGTCGAACGCCTCGACCCCAGCTACAAGAATTGAAACTTTCATCATTCCGGTGTAGGTTCGCCTTCAACGACCTCTGCACTTCGAATCCAAACGCCGCCCAATTCCGGGCGGCGTTTTTGTTTGCGCCGCCCACCGCCGTCATACTCCGCGAAGGCGAAGTATCCAGTACGCCGTGAGTTCTCGATTCCATCGCTGACGCCTCGGAATACTGGATCGTCCGCCTTCGCGGACGATGACGGTTGAGAGCCTGTCGCCCGCATGAGCGCAGCGACATGCGGGCATGAAGTCCCGGATGTCGCTACGACCACACCTCCGCATTCTCGCGACATCATTCGCCCGAGTTTTGCAAATTCGTTCGCCCCAAAAGAGAGAGGGACGCAGGGAAGACCGGGTGCGCGCTGCACCCGCGGTCTCATGTGCAAGTGTAGATAAAAAAACGCACATGAGCATACAGGTTCAGCGGAAACACTCCGGCCTTCCCTGCGCAATGGCTTTACGGCTTATTCCGTGCTCTCCCCGGCGAGACCAGGGCTTGTTTGTCACCGTCGCCCGCGTGATACGAATATCCTCGCGAACTTGACACCGGCCATTGGGGCGTCAGGACCACACGACTTTGCCGTACGCTTCAGCCACGCTCGTCAGTCGCAGCTTTCGCGTCCACCGCTCCCCGCCCCAACGTCAGTGACGATGGCCAACGCCCCCTCTCTCGGGACGGGATGCGCAAGAAGTGAAGGTGATTTGCCTTCGCGATCAAGCGCGACCGCTGCGACACATTGGCACGACGGGCAAATCAGTAAAATGCTGTCAAGTGCTTACTTGTGGATTACGGTAGAGTTTTTCGCATCTTCATGGCCGAGCAAACGCCATGAGCAGCATCAAGCAATCCGTCCCGTCACTCGCGCCTGGTGAACAATTCGCTCAGCGATGCCACGGTTGGGGGATGCGCCTCCGACCAGTCCTTGCTTTCCGCAAGATCAATGTAATGTTCGGCCATCCGCACCAATCGATCGCGGATGTCCTGGTCGCTCTCGGACTCGGCTTGCCGCTTGAGCTCATTGGCATGTTGGATCAAATCAGGGCGTCCTGTCATGTTCCTGTCCTCAATCGATTATTGAGCGCGCAACACGACAATCGACATCGCCGGCGTCCGGTTCCCGAACATCGCATGCCAATTTATGGAATATGCGTGACGTGATGCATACAACGCAGGCCACGGCCGGAAACAAAGCAACCATTGGCAAAGCGAGACGGGTTGTTCTATGCCTTCTTCAGTAATTTCGCTTCAGTCATTTTGCCGACTGCGAGGAAGAGCCGCGATGCGAGACGTTCACAAGATAGCGCTGGTTTTGTCGGTGCTTTGCATTAGCGCGGCGACGAGCATGACGCTGGCTTCGGCTCAACAAGCGACGTTCACGGACGCGGAGCGAGCTGGGCTTGGGGTGTGTCTGGCAAAATGCCCCGACGGCGACAAGGCCTGCAACAATCGATGTATCTCGCAATCCCAAACCAAAGGACGCGCGTGGCCCGATGACGTGCGTGTTTGCATCAGGGATTGCCGGAGCAAGGTTTCCGGGGCCGACGCGATACTGAGCTGTCTCTCGGGCTGCCACCTCGATCGAATGATCCAATATTGATCGCATCATCGAATGGCGGCGATATCGCTGCTCGGTCATATCGTAGCGCGGGGGCCGATTGCCGGCGCGACCTACGAAGTGAAAGGGAGTGCGGAGCGTGACGCATAGCGTATTCGTTTACGGCACGCTCAAGCGGGGCTTCCGGAACCACTATTACCTGGAGGACTGCGAGTTCTTCGGCGCCGCCGCTACCGTGCCGACTTGCAAGATGATCGAGAACGGCTTCCCGGTGGTCATGCCTGATCCGGAGGGCAAACCCCTGGCCGGTGAAATCTTTACCGTCGATGATGCAACGCTGGCGCGGCTCGACCAACTAGAGCGCGAGGGCCGCTCCTACGACCGCAAGCTGATCGCCGTTACCTTACAGCTCGCCACTGGTGAGCGCCTGCCGACCAAGGCGTTCATCTACGTTGGACGCGAGGATCGCTTTGGCGAAGCATTCGCCCGCGGCCCGCTTTATGAGACCGTGAACGAGCGGGGCGAACTGCACTGGAAAGCAGGTGCATGACGAGTGGCAAATGTAGCGATGTGTCCCACCTCAGCCTCGCCTTTAAGGCGGCGTTCGGCCGATCTCCTCACGCTATGAAGGCCTGAGATACGGCCTTCCAGGTCACGAACCGCGATTACCTGAAATTCGAGTTCTGCATTTGCGTGAAACCAATGCTGCCCTCGATGGTGATGTTCGGCGTCAATTGCAGGCCTGCGCCCACGCTTGCCGTCACCGCGGTCAGATCATTGTTGCCGGCGAAATTCAGCCCCGGCAATGACGGGTTGGTCTTGAAATTCGTGACGCCGAAACTCGCGGTCGTATAAAGGCCGTCGAACATCCCGGCCCTGGGGTCCGACTTGTAGCTGCCGAACATCGACGTGCGCCACGCCGGATCGCCCATACTCGAGAACCAATCCTGCTGGCCAACCGCCAGACCGCCGAAATAGTTGCTGGAGCTTGGCGCGTTGGATTCGACGAACAGGCCCACCGTTCCGGAGCCGAACTTGGTGGCGTAGGCCTGCTGGCTCACGCTGGTCGCCATCGGACCGAGGCCGAAGCGGGAAGCCATAAACGGATTGGCGAACGCCCATTGCGGATCCAGCGCGTTGAAACCACTGGTCGGGGAATTACCGGCCTGGGAAGCCGCGCCTTGAGAACCCAAGCCCTGGGGAGCACTGACCTGCTGCATCGCCTGCGCATTCGCAGGCTTGATCGACCCGCCTGTCGCCAATGCAAACATCACGCAGGCACCACCGATCGCGATCGACCGCGAACTGGATCTCCACTGCATTACCGCTCCCATTTCGAAGCCTTCAAAAATGGACCCCGGCCCCGGCGAGGCGCTAGTCGCGCCTGCCGCTGATTTTACCAAATGGTGCCGTCCCGGTACAGCGGCATCATATCGGCTAAAAGCTGTCCCGATCTGCGCATAAGGTGACAGCAGGGTCTGGCTCCCCCTGGTATACATCCTCTATGGAATGTAGGCGAACAGCGTTTTCGACTTAGCGCGCCGCTGGAGCGGGATGAGATGAGGCTAGACCACCACAATGGCAGCTCTTCTCCCTCGCCCCGCTCTTGCGGGGAGAGGGGCTCCTGCATCGAGTTCTGACTCGCGGATAGGCTCCCTCACCCGAAATTCGCTTTGCGAATTTCGACCTCTCCCCGCAAGCGGGGCGAGGTGACGAACTCGCCCGCTCGCCGATTTAAACAAAACTCATCCCGCTGCTATGCTCGAATGCCGCTCGCAAGGATGGCGTCGGCGAGTTCGGCGGCGGGTCCACGCGTGGCCCGGCCGGCGCCTAGCAGGACGAACTCGACAAATCCGAGATCGGGCAGATCGTCACCATCGGCGAGTTCGGTCAGCCCGGCCGGGATCAGGCCTTGCGAAACAACCGTAACGCCGAGCCCGGCGAGCGCCGCCGCGCGCAAGCCGCTCAAGCTGCCGCTGGTGCATGCGATGCGCCATGGCCGGCCGCTGCGCTCCAGCGCGGCAAGGGCGATCTCGCGGGTGATGCTGGGCGGCGAATAAAGGATCAGCGGAACAGGCGCAGGGGAATCGAGTTGGCGCAGGGCGCCGGTCACCCAGGCCAATCGATCGCGCCAGACCAGGCGTCCGCGCTCCTCGCCCGGACGACGCTTGCCGCAGACGAGGTCAAGCTCGCCGCGCGCAAGCTTCTCGTTGAGTTCGGCACTCATGCCGACGGTGAGCTCGAATTCGACCAACGGATGGGTGCGGACAAACTCCAGCAGCACCTCCGGCAGACGCGACGCCACGAAATCCTCGGACGCGCCGAACCGTAGCCGGCCACGCATTTGCGAGCCCGCGAAGTAGCGCTTCGCCCGATCGTTCACCGTCAGGATGCTGCGGGCGAACTCGATCATGGCTTCGCCGTCCGCGGTGGTTTCCACCGAGTGGGTGTCGCGGACGAACAGCCTGCGCCCGGTCGCTTGCTCCAGCTTGCGGACGTGTTGGCTGACGGTCGATTGGCGCAAGCCGAGACGCTCGGCAGCCTGGGTGAAGCTTCTGGTCTGGGCAACCGCCAAGAATGATTGAAGCAGGACGGGATCGAGCATGGGACTGTTAATTATCGTGTTATCACAATATACGATTACAATAATATCAGTTTGCGCACTTCACAATGACCGATTTGGGCTCGATATGACGGGGGACTATCAAAAGAGGCTCCCATGATCTTGCTCCGCTCCGTCTGGTCACGCATCGACGCCTTCCTCGCGGCGATCCTGCTGACCGTTGCTTTCGCCGCCGTGATGCCGGCCCGTGGCGAAGCGGCCTCGTCCGTTGGCTGGCTCGCGGACGCCGCCATCGTGCTGTTGTTCTTCCTGCATGGGGCCAAGCTTTCGCCCCAGGAGGCGCTTGTCGGCGCGCGGCACTGGCGGCTGCACCTGATGGTTTTTCTGAGCACGTTCGCGCTGTTTCCGTTGCTCGGAATGTTCGCGCACTTTCTCGCGCCAAATTTCCTGCCCGGGCCGCTGTGGGCCGGGGTGATTTTGCTCACCGCGCTGCCCTCGACGGTGCAGGCCTCGATCGTCTTCACCTCGGTGGCCGGCGGCAACGTGCCGGCGGCGATGTGCAGCGCGACCGCCTCGAGCCTGCTCGGCGTTTTCCTGACACCGCTGATCGCCGGCTTGGTGCTCAGCGGGCACGGCGTCGACATCTCGGCACGCTCGATCCTCGGCATCGTGGTGCAGCTTCTCGTGCCCTTTGTCGCCGGTCAGCTCTTGCGGCCATGGATCGGCGCTTATCTGACGCGCCATCCGCTCGCGCTCAAGAGCGTGGACTACGGCTCGGTGCTGATCCTGGTCTACGCCGCGTTCAGCCACGGCGTCGTGGACGGCATCTGGCATCAGATCGATGCGCAGGATCTACTCAAGGTCGCGCTGGTCGATATCGCGCTGCTCGCGACCGTGATGACCATCCTGATCTTCGGCAGCAGGCAGTTCGGCTTTTCGCGTGCCGATGAGATCGCCATCGTTTTCTGCGGATCAAAGAAAAGCCTTGTCAACGGCGTGCCGATCGCAACCTTGCTATTCGCCGGGCACGTGGGGCTCGTCGTCATCCCGTTGATGGTGTTCCACCAGATCCAGCTCATGGTCTGCGCGACACTGGCGCGGCGTTACGCGGCGCGTTCAAAAGCGGCGACTGAGCATCGCGCCGGTCTTGCGGCAACGCCGGTCTGATTGGCCGGCACGAGCAAGTAGCCCGGATGCGCCGTTGCGATATCCGGGACCACACAAAGAACCCGGATGTCGCAAGAGCTCATCCGGGCTACGCTTCCACGGATTATTTCGGCACCTCGGCCAGTGCGGCGAGAATTCGCGCCCAGGAGCGAATGCCCTTGTGAAAGCTCTTGAGGTCGTATTTTTCGTTCGGCGAATGGATGTTGTCGTCGTCGAGGCCGAAGCCGACCAGCAGCGGTGTCGAGACCGAGCGTGCGCTTGAAGTCGGCCACGATCGGGATCGAGGCGCCGGAGCCGATCAGCAGCGCCTCCTTGCCCCACTCCTCCGTCAGCGCGCGCTTGGCCGCGGCCAGCGGCTTCATGTTCCAGTCGAGCGCAATCGCAGGCGCCAGCTGGAATGATCGCCGAACTCGGCGCGTGCAATCCTTCGGCAGCCGCGCGGTGACGTAATCGCGAAACGCCTTTCGAATTTTGCGCGGGCTCCTGCCCCTCGACCAGCCGGAACGAAACCTTGGCGGAGGCTTGCGCCGGGATCACGGTCTTGGAGCCCTCGCCGGTATAGCCGCCGATGATGCCGTTGACGTCGCAGGTCGGGCGCGAGGAGATCTGCTCGATCAGCAGCCGGCCCTTCTCGCCGGCCGGAATCGACAGGCCGATCGGCTTGAGGAAGCTGTCCGGCGTGAGGTTGAGCTTCGACCATTGCGCCAGGATATCCGGCGGCAAATCCTTCACCCCATCATAGAAGCCGGGGATGGTGATGCGGCCGTCGTCGTCGAACAGGCCGCCGAGGATACGGGTCAGAACCCGGATCGGATTTTGCGCGCCGCCGCCGAAGATGCCGGAATGCAGATCGCGGTTGGCGGCCTTGATCCACACCTCCTCGTAGACCAGGCCGCGCAGCGAGGTGGTGATCGCCGGCGTGTTCGGATCCCACATGCCGGTGTCGCACACCATCGCGAAGTCCGCCCCGAGCTCCTCCTTGTTCGCTTCGAGGAACGGCACGAAGTTTTTCGAACCGACTTCCTCTTCGCCCTCGATCACGATGGTGAGATCGATCGGCAGCGAACCTGTGACCTGCTTCCAGGCCCGGCAGGCCTCGACGAAGGTCATCAACTGGCCCTTGTCGTCCTCGGCGCCGCGCGCGACGATGATCTTGCGGCCGTCGGCATGGTCGGTCACGACAGGCTCGAACGGCGGACGATGCCAGAGATTGAGCGGATCGACCGGCTGCACATCATAGTGACCGTAGAACAGCACGTGCGGCCGTCCGGAATCCTTCGCACCGCCATTGGTCTTGGCGACGATGGCGGGATGACCGGCGGTCGGCCGCACCTCGGTGGCAAAGCCGAGCGTCGCGATGTCCTTGGCGAGATGATCGGCCGCCGCCTTGCACTCGCCGGCAAAGGCCGGATCGGCCGAGATCGACTTGATCCGCAACAGCGCAAACAGCCGCTGCAGGCTGTTGTCGAAATCGGCATCGATGCGGTCGAGGACCGGTTGGAGTTGCGCGGTGCTGGACATGTCCGATCTTCCCTTGTCTTGGCTTAGATCTGTTGGCTACGACTTGCTATCAGGTTGTAACCCGTCCGATGCCGCGAGACAAAGCGCCGGGCACGGCATCGGCGAGCTTGGTATCCGGAATCGGATGCAGGATGTGCCAGACCAGCCCGCCGGATATCACGACGGTCGCCGCGAGATTGTTGCCATAGGCCTGCAGGTCGTTCGGAAAAATCGGAAGCGACAGGCACATCAGCAATCCCGCGGCCGCCAGCACGCGCCCAGGTCCAGCCGCGCACCGCGGGCCGCGGATCATAGGCGGCGCGGTGGATCAGGATGGTCATCGGGAAAGAACAGCCACATGAAATAATACTGCCGGGCCAGTGGCGAGGCCACCGTCATCAGGCAGAACAGGATCCCGAGTTCTTCGGCATCCGAGCGTGGCGTGCGCCGATCGCGGGGCGGCATCACCGCGATGTAGCCGAGCCCGATCAGCAGCGATATCGCAATGCACGATCCAGTTCGCGGTCTTGAAATCGAGATCGAGCAGATTCATGTAGCGCGGCGGCTTGGACGGATCGTCCTGGTCGTAATTGACCGGGCGCGTCAGCCGGTGCGTCACCGCGATGATGGATTGATTGACCCACGACCAGTTCTGCTCGTCGCGCTGGCCGAATCCCTTTTCCGAGCTCGGTCCCGACCATGCCCTGATACCAGGTCTTCAGTTCGGCGACATTGTGCTGGAAGCCGCGCACCGGCGCCGGAACGACGAACAGGAAAATCCCGACGAAGATCGCCATGCTCGCGGCGGCCGACCCACTGCCGTCGCCACAACAGATAGGGCAACACCGCGACCGGGAAAACCTTGATCGCGGTCGCCAGCGCGAACATGCTTCCCGCCATCCAGCGGCCGCTCGTGCTGCAGCAACCAGAATCCGTACAACATCATCGCCAGCAGCACGAGGTTGGGCTGCCCGAGATCGAACATGTCGAACACAAAGGAGACCGTCACGAAGCCCGGCAGCGCAAACAGCCACGGACCGGGTGTCCGCCCCGAGCCCGTCATCGCGTTGGAGAATTGCCCGGTCATCCACCACGCCGCGGCGTTGAGCAGCGACAGGCAGAGTATAAAGCGGCATCTTGCCGAAATAGCTGGGTATCGCCAGCAGCACCGCCGGCAGCGGCGGATAGATGAATTCGAAATAGGCGTTGGGGTCGCTGGGATAGAGGTTCTTGCCCTGCAGCACCTGCTGTCCGGCCCAGAACCACAGCGGATAGTCCTTGGTCTTGCCGCTGCCCCAGATCTCCGGGCCGAGAACGTCGGCGGTCAGCGCGATGCAGGCAGACCAGAAAAAGAATATCGAGCGGCGCTCGCAACGACGGATATCTCAGCTACGCGCGTCTTTCGATCAAATCAGATGAAACAGATCATATCGCCGCCACAGCGGCGATAGGGAGTCTATCGCCGCAACAGGCCGCCAAGCGCGCCGCGCACCAAAGCGCGGCCGACCGAACCTCCGATCGAGCCGCCGACCGATTTGCCGAGATCGGCGACCACCCCGCCGACCACCTTGTTGGTGACCGAGCGCGTGACGTTGCGCGCGATCAATCTGGCCGGTCGACAACCGGCCGCGCCGCGCATTGGTGCCGAAAATCGTGCCGACGATCGCCCCGAGCTGTCCGAGAATCCCGATGTCCCCGCCCCCCTCGGCGGGCACGACATTGCCGGCCAAGCGCTTCTGAATGATCTCGTAGGCGGATTCGGCATCGATCGCGGTGTCGTATTTGCCCTTCACCGGGCTGGCGTCCATGATCGCCTTGCGCTCTTCCGGCGTGATCGGCCCGATCCGCGCCGAGGGCGGCCGGACCATGATGCGCTCGACCATTGCGGGCGTGCCGTTGCCTTCGAGGAACGACACCAGCGCTTCGCCCTTGCCCAACTCCATGATGACCTGGGCCGTGTTGAGCTTGGGGTTGGGCCGGAAGGTCTGCGCCGCCGCCGCCACCGCCTTCTGGTCGCGCGGCGTGAACGCCCGCAGCGCATGCTGCACGCGGTTGCCCAATTGGCCGAGCACCGTGTCCGGCACGTCGACCGGGTTCTGCGTCACGAAGTAAACGCCGACGCCCTTTGAGCGGATCAGCCGCACCACCTGCTCGATCTTGTCCATCAGCGCCTTCGGCGCATCGTTGAACAAGAGATGCGCCTCGTCGAAGAAGAACACCAGTTTGGGCTTCGGCGGGTCGCCGACTTCCGGAAGTTCTTCAAACAGTTCGGACAGCATCCACAGCAGGAACGTGGCGTACAGCCGCGGGCTCTGCATCAGTTTGTCCGCCACCAGGATGTTGACCATGCCGCGGCCGTCGCGGTCGGTGCGCATGAAATCCTTCAGCGCCAGCGCCGGCTCGCCGAAGAACTTCGCGCCACCCTGGTTTTCCAGCACCAGCAGCTGGCGCTGAATGGTGCCGACCGTCGCTTTGGTGACATTGCCGAAGCCTTGCGCGGCCTTGCGGATCGACGCCAGCGGATCGTCGTGACCGTCGGCGGACTTCTTGGCGCTGTCCGGCACGATCGCATCGAGCAGCGCACGCAGATCCTTCATATCGATCAGCGCGAGACCATTGTCGTCGGCGACCCGGAAGGCGACGTTGAGAACGCCCTCCTGCACGTCATTGAGATCGAGCATCCGCGCCAGCAGCAACGGCCCCATCTCGGTGACCGTCGCGCGTACCGGATGTCCCTGCTCGCCGAACACGTCCCAAAATACCGTCGAGAACTGATCGGGCTGGAATGTCAGGCCCATATCGCTGGCGCGCTTGACCAGAAAATCCTTCGGCCTCGCCGACTTCGGAGATGCCCGAGAGGTCTCCCTTGATATCGGCCGCAAAAACCGGAACACCGGCGCGCGCAAACCCCTCCGCCATGACCTGCAACGACACAGTCTTGCCGGTTCCGGTCGCGCCGGTGACGAGACCATGGCGATTTCCAAGCGCAAGCGTCAGCCAGGCCGGCGGATCTCCCTTGCCGATGAAAATCTTCTCGCCGGTATCGGCATCTTGTCGTCGGCCATCTTGTTGTCGGCAATCCTGTTGTCGGTCGGAACCATTGCATCGCCTCTTGGTGCGCATCACGGGTTTTCTGCGCTACCAGCATGGTTATACTGCATCTTGGAACTAATTTGAAACCGTTCAACTGGCTTCACGTATTTGCGCCCCCGGCGGTTTTTCGTCTCACGGCTTTGTGCGAGCACGCCGGCAAGCGATCTCGCTGCGGCAAAGTGCCGTGCAAACTGCTCCGACCATCTCGCCGATCTTGCGGTGCTGCAACACTCATCCGCCATGTCAGATGAATCTCGCCTTCGCATGCGCTGATCGCTTGTAATTCGTGTGGCAGAAGATCAAGATAAAATCACGAGCAAGGAACCGGCATGCAACCGGTTGGGACGGGGCAAATGGACGAGCTGATAGGACGACTGGCCGCGAAAGCCGGAATAGAGAACGCCGTCGCGGAAAAAACCATCGGCATCATCCTGGGTTTCCTTCGCAGCGAGGGCCCTTCCGACAAGGTCCAGGCCTTGATCGACAACATCCCGGGCGCGGAAGCCGCGATCGCCGCCTCCGGCAGCAGCGGCGGTTTCGGCCGATTGATGGGTGGCGGCCTGATGGCACTCGGCGCCAGACTGATGGGGCTTGGCCTGGGCATGACCGAAATTCAGAACATCGCGCGTGAACTTTTCAGGTTTGGTCGCGACAAAATTGGGGCGGATCAGATGGGCGAGATCATCGCGGGGACACCGGGCCTAAGCCAGTTCGCCTGACAGCGCGGTTCGGTCAAGCACCTTTTTCATATTCATATTGAGTATCATGACATATCCCATCTCCGAGATTGAAGGCCTCACCGCCTTCACCGCATCGAAACTGAGAGCGCTTGGCATTCGTACCACCGACGGGCTGCTCGAGGCGACCCGCACCGTCAAGGGGCGCAAGGCGCTCGCGGCAAAGACCGGAATCAGCGAGCAGCAATTGCTCGAATGGGCGAATATCTCCGACTACATGCGGATTCCCGGCATGGGCAAGGCCAAGGTCGGACTGGTGCGCGCGGCCGGCGTGACCACGGTTCGGGAGCTGGCGCTGCGCAATCCGGCGCGGCTGGCGCAGAACATGAAGGACGTGAATACCAGGCGCAAGCTGGTCCGGGTTTTGCCGTCCGAGAAGTCGGTCGAGTTACTGATCGCACAGGCCCGCAAGCTGCCGCCCAAAATTACCTACTAAAAAGGATTACTTCCCGGACAGGATCAGCCTGTATTTCAGGCTGATCGGATGCAGTTCGGCCGGGCGCCGGCTCGCATCTTGACTCCCATGCGGGGACCGCGCAAAGCCACCTGCATGATGGCGACTACAACCCGACCGACCATTGGGCCGGCGGCCACCCTGGCCGCTCATCCGGTGTTGCGGGCGCTGTTGTCCCGGCCGTATCCCGCCGTGATGGGTGTATTGAACGTGACGCCGGATTCGTTTTCCGACGGCGGCAAGTTCATCGCGCCCGAACATGCGCTGACGCAGGCGCGGCGGATGATCGCCGAGGGCGCCGACATCATCGACATCGGCGCGGAATCCACCAGGCCCTACGGCTCGCAAGCGGTCTCGGCCGATCAAGAGTTGGAGCGCCTCCGGCCGGTATTGGCCGAGGTGGTCGCGCTCGGGATTCCGGTATCGATCGACAGTATGAAATCAGCGGTGGTCGGCTGGGCGCTGGATCAAGGAGCTGCGATCGCCAACGATGTCTGGGGTCTGCAACGCGACGCGGATATGGCGGGCCTAGTGGCCGAACGCAAGGCGCCCGTCATCATCATGCATAACCGCGATGAGGCCGAGGCCGGCATCGACATCATGAAGGATATCGCGGGCTTCTTTGCGCGATCGCTGGCGATCGCCGCGAAGGCCGGGATTTCGCCCGACAATATCGTGCTGGATCCGGGCATCGGCTTTGGCAAGACCCAGGAGCAAAGCATCACGGTATTGGCACGGCTCGATGAGCTTGCCATCTTCAACCTGCCGCTCCTGGTCGGCGCATCGCGCAAGCGCTTTATTGATTCCATCACGCCATCGGCGCCGGACCGGCGTCTCGGTGGCTCGATCGCGGCGCATCTGATCGCGGCCAAAAGCGGCGCGCGTATCATCCGGACCCATGATGTCGCGGAAACGGTTCAGGCGCTGCGCGTGACGGCTGCGATCGGGGACAAGCGATGAGCGATATGATCTTCATCACCGGCGTCGTGATCCACGCCCGCCATGGCGTCATGGAACACGAGACCGCGGTCGGGCAGCGCTTTGTCATCGATCTCGAACTGTCGGCGGATCTGGCGGAATCCTCGCGCACCGATCGCCTCGCCGACACGGTCTCCTATTCCAACGTGGTCGCGACCGCGACGGCGGCCTTCAAGGACGACAATTACAAGCTGCTGGAACGCGCCGCCGGCGCGGTCGCCGACGCAATCCTGGCCGCGTTTGCCCGCGTCAACGCCGTCAAGATCACCGTCCACAAGCCGCACGCCCCGATCGCCGCGATTTTCGACGATGTCGGCGTGGTGCTGACGCGGACGCGGCACGCACCTTCTCATGGCTGAGGCACCGATGGTCGAAGTATGGCATGGCTGACGTCCTGATCGCGCTTGGCGGCAATGTCGGCGATGTCCGTGCGACCTTTCAAAAGGCGATCGGCAATATCTGCGGCATGACGCAAGGTGCCCTGCTGGCGCGTTCGTCGGATTATGCTACCCTGCCCTGGGGCGAACTCGATCAGGCGCACTTCATCAACGCCTGCATCGAGATCGAGACCAGTCTCGATCCGCACGCGCTGCTGTTCACGCTGCACAAGATCGAGAAGAAGTTCGGCCGCGACCGCGGCAACGAGACGCGCTGGGGCCCGCGCACCCTCGATCTCGACCTGATCGCCTATGACGATGTGTCGATCGACAAGCCGGAACTGACATTGCCGCATCCCCGGCTGTTCGAGCGCGCCTTCGTGCTGGTGCCGCTGCTGGAAATCGTTCCGGATCGCCGGATCGCCGGCCGCGATCTGAGGGCGGCGCTGGCGGGGCTATCGACCGACGGTATCGAGCGGTTGCCGGCGCTCCCGGATTAACCAAAAACAACCGTTTGGCTTGGCCGCTTCGACGTGGCAATTTCCGATCCAATTGAGAAGAACAGCCCCTCGGGAGTACCCTGCCGAATGACCACCGACGACCTACGGCTGGCTGCGGATTTCGCACCCGCGAGCTATGACGACTGGCGCAAGCTGGTCGATGGCGTGCTGAAGGGCGCGCCGTTCGAAAAACTGGTCGGCAAGACCTCGGACGGACTGAAGATCGAGCCGATCTACCGCCGCGTGGGTAACGTCGCCCCGATCGCCGGCCGCGCGCCGGCCGCGCCTTGGCAGATCATGCAGCGGATCGATCATCCAAACGCCGCGCAGGCCAATGCGCAGGCGCTGCACGATCTCGAGAACGGCGCCACCGGGCTCGAATTTGAATTTGCCGGCGGACCCGGCGCGCGCGGCTTCGGCCTCGCCGATGCGACACCGGAAACGCTGGCGCGCGCCTTTGACGGTATTTTCCTGGACGCCGGGATTACGATCGCGCTGAACCCGGTGGTTGGCCGCGACAATGCCGGCGAGAGCTTCGCGAAACTGGTCGAAGCCAAGGGCCTCGATCCCGCCAAGGTCGACGTTCGCATCAACTATCAAGCGCTGACGACCATGGCGGTACGTGGCGCAGCGCCAGCGCCGTGGCATGAGATGGAGAAGCCGTTTGCCAAGGTGGTCCGCGGCCTGATCGGACGCGGTTTCAAGGGACCGTTTGTACTCGCGGATGGCCGCCCGGTGCACGATGCCGGCGGATCGGAAGCGCAGGAACTGGCCTTCACGCTCGCGATCGCGATCGCCTATCTGCGGATGCTGGAGGCAGGCGGCATCGACCTTGACGCCGCGCGTTCCGCGATCTCGTTCCGGCTTGCCGCCGATGCCGATCAATTCCTGACCATGGCGAAATTCCGCGCGCTGCGATCGCTATGGGCGCAGGTCGAACAGGCGTGCGGGCTGGCGCCGAAGCCGATCTTCATCGCCGCCGAAACGGCGTGGCGCATGCTGACCCAGCGCGATGCCTATGTGAACATGCTGCGCGCGACCATCGCGACGTTTTCGGCGGGCCTCGGCGGCGCCAACGCCATCACCGTATTGCCGCATACGTTGGCGCTGGGACTACCCGATCCATTCGCGCGCCGCGTCGCGCGCAACACGCAACTGGTGCTGCTGGAGGAATCCAATCTCGCTAAAGTAGCCGATCCCGCCGCCGGCTCCGGCGGCATCGAAACCTTGACCCGACAGCTCTGCGAAAGCGCATGGGCGCTGTTCCAGGAGATCGAGAAGGCCGGCGGGGTGTTCGCAAGCCTCGAGCAAAACCTGATCCAGCGCAAGGTCGCGGCAACGCGGTCCGCGCGCGCGAGCGATATCGCCCGCCGCAAGGCGGTGCTGACCGGCGCCAGCGAATTTCCCAATCTGCACGAAGCCCATGTCACAGTACTCGATGTGATGCCGGCGGTCGCCGAAGCCCATGATGGGGCTGCGATCAAATTCGACGCGCTGGCGCCGATGCGGCTGGCGGCGCCATTCGAACGGCTGCGCGACAAGTCCGATGAAATCCAAAAAGCGCACGGTGCGCGGCCAAAGGTGTTTCTTGCCAATCTCGGCACTGCCGCCGATTTCACCGCACGCGCAACCTTTGCCAAAAGCTTCTTCGAGACCGGCGGGATCGAAGCGGTGGACTTTATCGCCGAAGCCGCTCCTTCACCTCTCCCCTCGGGGGAGAGGTCGACGCTGAAAGCGTCGGGTGAGGGGGCACTTGCTGCAGACCGTAACCCCTCACCCGCTCCGGCGCCTTCGGCCCCGGGGCGATCTCTCCCTATGGGAGAGGTAAAGGAATTCGCTGCGCTCGCGGCGGCCTTCAAGGCGTCCGGCGCGGCTTTGGCGTGCGTCTGTTCGTCCGACAAGGTGTATGCCGGCCACGCCGTCGCGGCCGCGACAGCCCTTCAAGCCGTCGGCGCAAAGCATATCTATTTGGCGGGCCGGCCCGGTGAACAGGAAACCGCGCTGCGCGATGCGGGTGTGAGCGATTTCATTTTCGCCGGTGGCGACGCGCTGGCGATGCTCGGAGAAGCCTGGCGGCGGATGGAGGGAGCATGACGGAGGCGAGCAAAACTGTCCTGACTGGCGGCTGCCAATGCGGCGCGGTTCGCTTTGCGATCTCGGCAGCGCCGGTGCGGGTCAGCATCTGTCATTGCCGGATGTGCCAAAAGGCATCCGGCGCGCCGTTCGCCTCCCTTGCCGACATCGAACATGCCGATTTCGCCTGGACCCGCGGCCAGCCCGCGGCGTTCAGATCCTCGTCGATCGCGGAGCGCGATTTCTGCGCCGCCTGCGGGACCCCCTTGAGTTTCCGCCGCATCGACGGGCCCCGGATCGAGATCATGACTGGCGCGTTCGACCGCCCCGACCGGCTGGTGCCGACGCGGCAATATGGCACCGAATCCCGGCTCGGCTGGGTGGTCGGCCTCGCCAATCTGCCGAGCCAGACCACGCCGCAGAATTACGGCCCGGACAAACTCGCCGGCGTCGTCAGCCACCAGCATCCGGACCATGATTGAGGGCCGATAGAATGACGCTCATTGCCGTCTATGATATTGGTACCAGAGAGCCCGTCATGCCCGGGCAAAGCCGTCCGAAGGACGGCGTCGCTACCGCTCGCCTATGCCCGAGCATCCACGTCTTCCTTCTCCAGCGAGAAAGACGTGGATGGCCGGAACAAGTCCGGCCATGACGAACGAGAGCAATGAAATGAGCCGAATACCGAACTTCGCAGACGTCGCATTTGAAAACACCGCCGGCGCCGCGGCCACAGGCCACGCCGAACCGTGGCTGACGCCCGAGGGCATCCTGGTAAAACCGGGCTACAGCGAAGCCGATCTTGGCGGCATCGACTTCCTCGAGACCTGGCCCGGCATCGCGCCTTTTCTGCGCGGCCCCTACCCCACGATGTACGTCAACCAGCCCTGGACCGTCAGGCAATACGCCGGATTCTCCACGGCGGAAGATTCCAACGCATTCTATCGCCGCAACCTCGCCGCCGGCCAGAAGGGCCTCTCTGTGGCGTTCGATCTCGCCACCCATCGCGGCTACGACAGCGATCACCCGCGGGTCACCGGCGATGTCGGCATGGCCGGCGTCGCGATCGATTCGATCTACGACATGCGCACGCTGTTCTCGGGCATCCCGCTCGACCAGATGAGCGTGTCGATGACCATGAACGGCGCGGTGCTGCCGATCCTGGCGCTGTTCGTCGCCGCTGCCGAAGAACAGGGCGTGCCGCCGGAAAAACTTTCGGGCACCATTCAGAATGACATTCTGAAAGAGTTCATGGTGCGCAACACCTATATCTATCCGCCGACGCCCTCGATGCGGATCATCTCGGATATCTTTGCCTACACGTCGCAGCGGATGCCGAAGTACAATTCCATTTCGATCTCCGGCTATCACATGCAGGAAGCCGGCGCGACGCAGGACCTCGAACTCGCCTATACGCTGGCCGACGGCGTCGAATACCTGCGCGCCGGGCTCGCCGCCGGCCTCGATGTCGACCGCTTCGCGCCGCGATTGTCGTTCTTCTGGGCGATCGGCATGAATTTTTTCATGGAAGTCGCGAAGATGCGCGCGGCGCGGCTGTTGTGGGCCAAACTGTTAAAACCGTTCAACCCGAAAGACCCGCGCTCGCTCAGCCTGCGCACGCATTGCCAGACGTCGGGCTGGTCGCTAACCGCGCAGGACGTCTACAACAACGTGATGCGGACCACGATCGAGGCGATGGCGGCGACCCAGGGCCATACCCAATCGCTGCACACCAACGCACTCGACGAGGCGCTGGCGCTGCCGACCGACTTTTCGGCGCGCATCGCCCGCAACACCCAATTATTCCTGCAACAGGAAAGCGGCACCACCCGCATCATCGATCCCTGGGGCGGCTCGTATTATGTCGAGCGCCTGACCCACGATCTCGCCGCGAAAGCCTGGGGCCATATCCAGGAAGTCGAGGAGCTCGGCGGCATGGCCAAGGCGATCGAGGCCGGCGTGCCCAAACTGCGGATCGAGGAAGCCTCCGCCAAGACGCAGGCGCGGATCGATGCCGGCAAGCAGGCGGTGATCGGCGTCAACAAATACAAGCCGGTCGACGAGGCCCCGATCGACGTGCTCAAGGTGGAGAACTCCACGGTGCGCCGGTTGCAGATCGACAAGCTGAAGCGGCTGCGATCCGAGCGCAACCAGAACGACGTCGACGCGGCGCTCGCGGCGCTGACGCGTAGCGCCGGTGAAGGCAACGGCAATCTGCTGGCGCTGGCGATCGACGCCGCGCGCGCCAAGGCCACCGTCGGCGAGATTTCGGACGCGATGGAAAAAGTGTTCGGGCGGCATCGTGCCGAGATCAAATCCATCACCGGCGTCTACAAGCGGGAGGCGTCCACCATGTCCAACCGGGTCGAGAAGGTGCAGGCGCTGATCGATACCTTCGAGGAAGCCGAAGGCCGCCGGCCGCGCATTCTCGTGGCAAAAATCGGCCAGGACGGCCACGACCGCGGCCAGAAGGTGATCGCCTCGGCGTTCGCCGATGTCGGCTTCGACGTCGATATCGGACCGCTGTTTGCCACCGCCGACGAAGCGGCGCGGCAGGCGGTCGAGAACGACGTGCATATCCTCGGGCTGTCGTCGCTGGCGGCGGCGCATCTGACCGCCGTGCCGGAACTGAAGGCCGCGCTGAAGAAACAGGGCCGCGATGACATCATGATCATCATCGGCGGCGTGGTGCCGCCGCAGGATTATGACGCGCTGTACAAGGCCGGCGCCGAGGCGATCTTCCCGCCGGGCACCGTGATTGCGGACGCCGCCGAAGAGCTGATCCACAAGCTCAATGCGCGGTTGGGGCACAGCGAGGCAGCGGAGTGAGCGAGCGCCCCAATCACCGCTCAAAACATGTTCGCAGCGTTATGTTGAGGCATGACCCTGGCGAATAAAGTGTCCCCCGATGTCGAACAACTCGCGCAGGACCTCCGCGCCGGCAGCCGGGCGGCGCTGGCTCGGGCGATCACGCTGATCGAGAGCCGCCGTGCCGATCACCAGGCCGCGGCGCGTGAGCTGGTGCAGGCGCTGCTGCCCGATACCGGCCAAGCGATCCGGGTCGGCATCACCGGCTCGCCCGGGGTTGGAAAATCCACCACCATCGATCGCCTGGGGATGTTCCTGATCGAGCGCGGCCACAAGGTCGCGGTGCTCGCGGTCGATCCCTCCTCGGCCCGCACCGGCGGTTCGATCCTCGGCGACAAGACGCGGATGGCCCGTCTGTCCGCCTCCGACGATGCCTTTATCAGGCCCTCGCCTGCGTCGGGCACGCTCGGCGGCGTCGCGGCCAAAACCCGCGAGGCGATGCTGCTGTGCGAGGCCGCCGGCTTCGATGTGGTGCTGGTGGAGACCGTCGGCATTGGGCAGTCCGAGACCGCGGTTTGCGACATGACCGATTTCTTCCTGGCACTGATGCTGCCGGGCGCCGGCGACGAATTGCAGGGCATCAAGAAAGGCCTGGTCGAACTCGCCGACATGATCGCGGTCAACAAGGCCGACGGCGACAACATCAAGCGCGCCAATCTGGCGGCCAGCGAATATCGCGGCGCGCTGCATATCCTCACCCCCCGCTCCGAGCACTGGCATCCGCCGGTCGCGACGTATTCGGCGCTGACCGGCACGGGTATCGCCGACCTCTGGCAAAAGATTCTCGAGCATCGTACCGCGATGAATGCCTCGGGCGATTTTGCCGAGCGACGGCGGCAGCAGCAGGTGAAATGGATGTGGTCGATGCTGGAGCAGCGGATGATGGCCCGGCTGCGCGCCGATCCGGCGATCCGCGCCAGAGTGAAAAAGACCGAAGCCGACGTCGCCGACGGCCGCATCACGCCGGCAATGGCGGCCGAGCAGATCGCGGAGATGCTGAGGTGAGCCCCCGCATCCTCATCACCGGCTTTGAGCCGTTTCCCGGTGCGCCGTATAATCCGACGCAGCCGCTCGTGAAGCGGTTGATGCGGCTGCGCCGTCCGGCGCTGGCCGATGTCGCGCTGTCGAGCCATATCTTTCCGGTGACTTACAGCGCGGTCGATCGGGAGCTGCCCGAATTGCTCGGGAAATATCGGCCGCAGGCGCTTCTGATGTTCGGGCTCGCGGCACGCACCTCCTGGGTCCGGGTCGAGACCCGCGCCCGCAACGCCGTCACCATGCTATGGCCCGATGCCGATCATGCGCGCCTGCGCAAGGGATCGATCGCGCACGGCGCCGATGCCGCGATGTTCGGCCCGCACACCGCAAAACTTTTGCGCGCCGCTCTCAAGGCCGGCATCGACGCGCGAACCTCGCGCAATGCCGGCAGCTACCTCTGCAATTATCTGAGCTGGCGCGCGATCGAGGCGACATGCCGCGATGGCGGTCCTCATCTTGCCGCGTTCATCCACGTGCCTTTGCTCGCGCGCGAGGGCGCTTCGCCCATCGCGGGGCGGATCACGCTCGACCAACTGGTCGACGCCGGCGAAGCCATGCTGATGGAGATGGTAAGGCTGACGCGCGCCACGACCTTGGCGTAGCCTGCGATTAACCCTACCCCCAACAATCCCGCTGTTCCGCCCTCGCCTTCACCATGCCCGGCCGTATTTTTGCGCTACTGCGATAGCGCGGGCACGGCTCGTGCTCTCTGCCGGAACAAGCGATCATGGACCTCAATCGCCGCTATCTGATTGGAGCCTCGGTTACCGGCGCGGCCGGTGCGCTGGCGATGGCGCCGGACGCGGCCCATGCGGCGCCGCTGACCTCGACGCTCGGGCGCGATGCCACGCAATATGGCGTGCGGCCCGGCAGCGCGGAGGACCAGACCCGGATCTTGCAGCGCGCCATCGATGACGCGGCGCGCGCCCAGGTGCCGCTGGTCCTGCCGCCGGGTGTCTACCGCACCGGCCTGCTGCGGCTTTCGAGCGGCACCCAACTGGTCGGCGTCCGCGGCGCCACCAAACTGGTTTTCAGCGGCGGCGCATCGATGCTGCAAAGCGAAGGCGCCGACCATATCGGCATCAGCAATATCACGCTCGACGGCGGCGGCATTCCCTTGCCGGCGCGGCGCGGCCTCGTTCATGGCCTCGGCGGACGCGACATCCGCATCATCGATGGCGAGATCACCGGCAGCGGCGGCGCCGGCATCTGGCTCGAGCAGGTCTCGGGCGACATCAGCGGCAACATCATCACCGCGACCGCCTCCACCGCGATCGTCTCGTTCGATGCGCGGGGCCTGCTCGTCGCGCGCAACACCATCCAGGGCACCAGCGACAACGGCATCGAAATCCTGCGCACCGCGATCGGCGATGACGGCACGCTGGTCGTCGACAACCGCATCGAGGACATCAAGGCCGGCCCCGGCGGCTCCGGGCAATATGGCAATGCGATCAATGCGTTTCGCGCCGGCAATGTCATCGTGCGCGGCAATCGCATCAAGAACTGCGACTATTCCGCGGTGCGCGGCAATTCGGCGTCCAACATCCAGATCACCGGCAACAGCGTCAGCGACGTCCGCGAAGTCGCGCTGTATTCGGAATTTGCGTTCGAGGGCGCGGTGATCGCCAACAACATTGTCGATGGCGCAGCCTTCGGCGTTTCGGTCTGCAACTTCAACGAAGGCGGACGCATCGCGGTCGTGCAAGGCAACATCATCCGTAATTTGCGGCCGAAGCGGTCGATCGGCACCGCGCCCGATGACGACGCCGGCGTCGGCATCTATGTCGAAGCCGACAGCTCGGTCACCGGCAATGTGATCGAGAATGCGCCGTCGTTCGGCATCATGGCCGGCTGGGGCAATTATCTGCGCGACATCGTCATTTCGGGCAATGTGATCCGCAAGGCCTTTGTCGGCGTCGGCGTGTCGGTGACGCCTGGCGCCGGCACGGTGCTGGTCAACGCCAACATGATCTCCGAAACCCCGCGCGGCGCCGTGGTCGGGCTCGATCACGCCCGCCCGGTCACCGCCGATCTGGCCGCCGACGGCGCGCAACGCCTCGCGCGAGTGGTAATCGCGAACAATGTGGTGCAGAGTTAGCGTTTGACCTACAGCGTGTTGCGCAGCAGGGGATAGCGTTGCTGGACGGCGGCCATGATGTCGAGGGTCAGTGTTGAGGCGCTGTTTGCCGCCGGCTTCGGGATCGCAGCGGCGACCGGCTCCGGTTCGATGGCCGGCGCATCGATGGTCGGCGCCGTCATGACGACCGGTCGCGGCGGGGCGTCCGGGAATGACGCCGGCTGCAGCGAAAACGGACCAATGCGGCGCGGTTGCACCTCGCGCGGAAGCGGCGCGCGCGCACGGCCAGCCGCGACGAAATCGAGTACAATATCTTCGCGGGACGCCTCGCGACTCAACAGATCGCGCCAGGTTTCGACCGCGGCTTTGGCCTCCTGGATGTTTTCGAGAAAGGCTCGCTCCGAGTGATAGCGGCGCCAGCGCCCGGTTTCAAACAGCTCGGTGAGGTATTCCAGACGCTGCTCAGCAAGGTTGCACCAGCGCGCGACGATGTCGCGGCCATGCGCCACGTCTTGTCGATATGTCATAAAAGCCAGCCCGCAAGGAGAAAAACGGACGCGGACGCAACGGCACCAATTGTTGGGACAAGTCACGCCACCGAATCGCAGGCGCGAATCACTTGGACGCGACGGAGATATTCTGTGGAAAACTTTTCCATTGTCCAGCAAGCAAGTCTATGACGCGCCGCTTACCGCCAAAAAATCCGAAAAAATACCGTTTATCCTGCTCATTCAGGGTCACGCCCGCGCTCGGCAAAACAAATCATTCGATACAAAAATGGTGGAACGTTCTGCACAAACGAGAGACCCGTCCGGGGGGACAACCGGACGGGTCAAGCCATATGGGCGCTGGGGTGGATGGGCGCTCGCGCCGGATACAGCCTCGTTGGGAGGGATTGCCGCTCCCACAGTGATAGGTCGCGGAGCCCTCGCGAAACGTTCAAAGCGCCGGCGGCTTTTTTAATTTTTTGAGCGGGATTTTTTGGCCGCAAAATTATGGCGCGGCGTGATGATCGGCGGCGCCTGCGGCCGTCTTTTCCGACGCCATATTCCCTGAAACCATATTCTTCGACGCCAAATTCTTGGAAGCGATGCCGGCGGCCGGCTCGGTCAACGCCCTTGTCGTCGCGGGAACATCCTGTTGATCCATCGTTTTTTGCTGATCCGGGTTTTGCCGCTGCTGCGACATTTTGTCGGTCGCCGAGGGCTCCGAAGCCGCCGCGACCGGCAGGGCCGGTGTGGTAACGGCAGCCGTGACGGTCGCATAGGCGTCGGCCTCGCCCGCACCGTACAGATCGTCGCGGCCGGGCGTGCCGAGATCGCGGGCGGTCTTCATCAGGATCGCGCGAACATCGTCCGGCTTCAGCGCAGGGTTGCGCTCCAGCGCCAGCGCGGCGATGCCGCTGACATAGGCGGCGGAGAACGACGTGCCTGATGTCATCTGGTATTTGTCGTCCGGTGCCGGCAGGAGGATATCGACGCCTGGCGCCGCGACCGCGACGTAGCCGCCGCGGTTCGATGCCGAAAACAGCCGGTCCCGATCGTCGGTGGCGCTGACCGCAATCACGTTGTCGTTGGCAGCCGGATAAAGCGGCGGTGATTTCGCGCCGGCATTGCCGGCCGCGGCCACCATCACAATGCCCTTGGCGGCAACCGCGGCGATGCTGCGCTCGATCAACGCATCCTTCGGGCCGGCAAAGCTCATATTGATGATCTGCGCACCGTGCGTTGCCGCGTAATCGAGGCCCTTCAGGATCACGAAGGAGTTGCTCTCCGCGCCGCCTGGAGCCACGCCGAAGGCGCGGATCGCCAGTATCTTCGCCGCCGGCGCACTACCCATCAGCCGCGCATGCGCCACGATCGCGCCGGCGATGCCGGTGCCGTGGACGTGCGGACCTTCCTTGCTGCCAAGCGCGTCGTACGAGGCCGCGATGGCGCCCGCGAGTTCCGGATGCCTGACGTCGATGCCGGAATCGATCACCGCGACGATGACGTTGGCGCCGTGCGCGAGCGTATGCGCCTCGGGCAATCGAAGCTTTGCCAGCGCATATTGCGCGGGATCGCCCTCGGTCGCGGCCTTCTGGTCCGGCTTCTGTTGTTGCAGCACATAACGGAAATTCGGCTGCGCCGAGCGGACGCCGGCCTCGGTCGCCAATTCGCCGCGCGCGGTCTCGAGCGGACGGCGGTCGGTGACGCGGAACAGGCCGATGGTGCTGCCGATCAATGGAAAATTCTGCGATTCCAGCCGCACCAGACCGTGACGCCGCGCCAGCTCGTCGGCCTGCGTGTCCGACAGCGCGCCATCGATCTCGGCGACGATTTCGTTGGCAACGGTGCGCTGGTTGAGCGCTGCCTGCGCGACGTCGCGGCGCGGGCCCCGGGCCTTGCCGTTGACCGCGGCATTACCGCCGCCACCGCCGACCGCGGTCTGCTGATAGCCGCAGGCGGCATCACCGCCGAGGTCGTCGCAGCGCGGATAAAGATTGGGCGAGGTGTGCAGATAGGGCAAGGTCGAGCGCACCCCGATATGGGGTACCGACCTCATGGTCGTTGTCGAAATCCTCGGACCGACATTGGACGTGGAGATGGTGGGCCCGGATCTGCCGATGTTTGTCGCGGCCGCCCGGCCGACGGCGGTGGGATTAACGCGGCCGGCGATATTCGGATTGATCCGCGATATCCGCGGCCCGATGTTGAGGTTCGGCGAGCGCATGATGCTTTGCGCATGAACCGCCGGGCCGCCCGCACCCGCCAACATCACGGCGACGCCGGCCGTCAGCGCCAGCGCGGCACCGCACGCCCTGATCCGCCATTTTACACCATGGTGCGCCATTGGACCTCGGGACGCGGCTCGCGCGGCCTTAGGGCGCTGCGACCGCGAGATTGACGATCTTCTCGCTCTTCAGCCGGTTCATCAGAGCCGCGATTTCATCCTTCGACATCCCCCGGGCGCCGAACTGCAGCCGGAACATGCCGCCATGGGCGTCGATGATCGAGGCCTGATAGGTGTCGAGCAGCGCCGTGATGTCGGCGACGCGGGCATCCGGCGCGAACCGCACCAGCGCGCGCGGCGCCTCCGGCCCCAATGACCGGGTGACCGGCTCGTCCATGCTGAGCGATGCGGTCTGGAACGACGCCTGCCGCTGGCTCTTCACCAGCACCGCGCCGATC
Organism: uncultured Alphaproteobacteria bacterium; assembly: GCA_963755895.1. Classification (GTDB taxonomy): domain Bacteria; phylum Pseudomonadota; class Alphaproteobacteria; order Rhizobiales; family Xanthobacteraceae; genus Bradyrhizobium. Next base: position 1,501,866 of record CAVWMD010000003.1, on the reverse strand, counting down.
ACGCCGGCTTGCAGCAACAGCGCCAGCGCACCCAAACTGGCCGACCAGGCCAGCGTCCGCGGCGACAGGCTGGCGAAAAACCCTGAAATCCGGGCGGAGATGTTGCGCGACATCGACGGCGTGCGTTCAGGCTCGGCGTCGATCGCCGCGAACAGCTTCGTCATCGCGCGCGCCGACGGCGCACCGAGGCTTTCGTTGAGGCCAATGGTTTCGGCGTATTCTTCCCGGATCACGGCGTACTGCTTCGCCAGTGCGGGATCGCGCGCCAGCGCTTCCTCGACCCGCTTGGCGTCGCGCACGTTCAGCGTGCCGGCAGCGTGCCACGGCAACAGCGTCTCGAGTTCACTGGGCTCTTGCTCCAGCATTTTCTGCACTGCCATCACGGCCAGCCTCGCTCCACGCCGGCTGCCTTGAGCAGCTCGGCAAGTTTCTTGCGCGCATAAAACAAGCGCGTCTTCACGGTATTCTCCGGAATGCCGACGATCTCAGCCACCTCTTCCACCGATTTCTCGTGGTAGTAGACAAGATCGACAATCTCCCGGTGTTCTCGCGAAAGTGCGCCAAGGCACTTGCGCAACGCTTGACTGGTATCCTTCTTCTGCGCGGTCACTTCAGGATCGTCGGACGAATCCTCGATCGCGTTCGCGGCCTCGTCGTCCAGTTCAACGTCCTTGCGGCGGCGGAGCGCGGAAAGGGCCTTGAACCGCGTAATCGCCAGCAGCCAGGTAGAAACGGCGGATCGGCCTTCGAACTTGCCGGCCTGGCGCCAAACATCGAGGAAGACCTCGCTGATAAGATCTTCGGCAACCTGTTCGTCCCGTACAAGCCGAATTCCGAAGCGGAAAACCCGGACGTGGTGTCTTCCGTAAAGCACCTGCATGGCGAGGCGGTCGCCTTGAGCGATCCGTGCGATCAGGACTTCATCCGAAGCCGCCTGTGTCGCGCTCAATGGCCGTCTCGCAAGGTTGGTCGGGCTGGGCTGTCGGGTGGTTCGAAGGAAAAGGCAAGATTCTTTAAATTATCGCAATAGCGTGACTGCATCTGTGAGGCATCGCACAAAAGGCCCAAAAAAAGCTGCCGCCGAACACCCACGGCCACTCGGAGTCGGAAACCTGGTATCATAATACAGCAACGCTTTCTTCAATCAGACACGACGCGGCCGACCTTACCAAGCAGCTTACCAAGGCTTGGCCTGTATCACAGCCTCTGCGTGCGGCCATCCACCCCAAACCATCCATGGCGGGATCAAGGGGTCCGCACCAGGTTACCCCAATCCGGTAATATTCCATTGTGAAACAAGGGAAATTACGGGCCGCGCGGCGCGCATTTCGGCGCTAAAAGATACCAAACCTAAAGGCTTTACCACTTAGATTTTTTGCCAGTTCCATCAATGGCAAGGTCATGGGCACCGCTGCGTCCGCGTTCCCTAATCCAATCGCGGCTGAACTGGAGGGCGTTAGCCCCCGGTCGGCGGAGCTGTTGCGCCGGGTCCGGCAGCGCCGGCATACCTTGGCGATCCAGATCGTCAGTTATGCGCTCGGCGCGGCGGCCCTGCTGGTCTATGCCTTTGCCGGCACCATCTCCCTGTTCATCCCGACCACCTTCTTTTTGTGCGGCACCACCGTGATCGGGGTGTTCGCGGTGCTTTCGGAAACGCATGTCAACGACCGTTTCGACGATCATTTCCTCACGGTCTTCCAGGTCGGCGCCCATGTCGTGATCCAGCTCGCGTTTCTGATCGCCGCGCCGCAGATCGGCTACGCGTTTCTCAACGTGCTGTTTCTCATCTTCGCCGTGGCCTCGCTGCGGATGACCTCATTTCAGGCGCTGGTCGCCTGGACGCTGACGGCCGTGGGCGTCGCACCGATCTTCCTTTTGACCCGCATTCCGCTCGGCATGCCGGTCGCAACGCCGACCGAACGCTTTGGCGCGCTGCTCTGCTTCGTCCTGACGATCGGACAATGCGCCTTCGTCGGGCTTTACGGCGAGTTGTTGCGCAAGAAGCTGTATCGCAGTGGCCTCAAGCTCAAGGAAGCCTACCGGCGCATCGAGGAACTCGCCGAACTCGACGAGCTGACCGGTTCATATAACCGCCGCTGCATCATGCGGATGCTGGGCGAAGAGATGACCCGCGCCCGCCGCATCGAAACGCGCTGCTCGATCGCGCTGATCGATCTCGACTGGTTCAAGCGCATCAACGATGCCCATGGCCACCCGACCGGCGACGAAGTGCTGCGGACCTTTGCCATCACCATGTTCGCAAACATCCGCACCATCGACAGGTTCGGCCGCTATGGCGGCGAGGAATTCCTGCTGGTGCTGCCCGATACGCCGGTCGACGGTGCGGCGCAGATCCTCGAACGGCTGCGCGAGATCATCGCCGATCTCGACTGGAGCGCATTTTCGCCCGGCATGCGCGTGACGATTTCGGCGGGCGTCACCACACTGCAACCAAACGAGACGCCGGATACATTTCTCGCGCGCGCCGACCGCGCGCTTTACTCAGCCAAGGCACGGGGACGCAACCAGATCGCTTGTGCCTGATCGAATTATTTCCGTTCCGGGGACGGAGAAACCGTCGCCGGTGTTTATTTCCGAATACTCCAGGATAGAGTGATGAGCCCGAAAACCGCCGTATCTCCCGAAAATCTGCTCGACGAATTGCAAGCTACTTTGGCACACGGCACCGTCGCCCGGCGCGTCGAAACGCTGCGCCGGGTGACCGACCTCTTCATCAATGGGGCGGTGGATTATTCGGACCAACAGGTCGACCTGTTCGACGACGTCTTCCAGTGCCTGATCCAGCATATCGAGACCTCCGCCAAGGCACTGCTCTCCAAGCATCTCGCGCCGATCGACAGCGCGCCACTGGGGACCATCCGTGCGCTGGCGTTCGACGATCTGATCGAAGTCGCGGCTCCCGTGCTGTCGCTGTCGGAGCGGCTCGACGATGCGGCCCTGATCGAGACCGCGCGCACCAAGAGCCAGGCGCATTTGATGGCGATTTCGACGCGAAGGGTGCTGAGCGGCGCGGTGACCGACATATTGGTGATGCGCGGCGACGACGACGTACTCCAGAGCACCGTCAGCAATCCCGGCGCGGAATTTTCCGAGCGCGGCTTCACCCGGCTGGTCAACCGCGCCGAAGGCGACGAGGATCTTGCGACCTGCGTCGGCCTGCGTCCGAACATTCCAAGGCATCTCTATCTCAAACTGCTGGCGAAGGCGTCAGTGACGGTGCGGGCGCGGCTCGAGGCCGCCAATCCGCGGCAGGCCAAGGAGGTGCCCACCGCCGTGCAGGAAGCAACGCGGCGCGCCCGCTCGGCGCCCTCCGCCATCACCAGGGATACCGCCATTGCGCACGCGCTGGTCAAGTCGCTCTACGAGGACGGCCGGCTCGACGAGCACCAGGTGGAGGCGTTCGCCGAGGCCGGCAAATTCGACGAAGCCAACGCCGCGATCGCAGCGCTCGCCAACGTTTCGGTGTCGATCGCGGAGAACATGATGATCGAAACCCGCTCCGAGGGCGTCATGATCCTGGCCAAAGTCGCGGGCATGTCGTGGTCGGTCGTCAAGTCGATCATCAACATGCGCGACGATCTGTCCGGCGGCGAGCCGACCGATCTTGCCGCCTGCAAGGATACCTATGAGCGGCTGCGGCCTTCGACCGCGCAACAGGTGCTGCGCTTCCACCGCATGCAGCAGACCTCGGCGGCGTAAGCCGCAGGGCGCAGCAACCCTCCGGCTTGTCGGCGTCGTAGTGTCGCTCGCTCCGACGATGACGCAGATGGAATCCCAGGGCTGACGCCTTCCCTTCCTGCTCGGGCTGGTCATTGTTTCGGTCGGCCGTTATATCCGCAACAAGCTGCTGCAAACGACCTGCAGCTCCGCGGGTAACGGGCGCCGTGTTCGAGCGGCTGCTGAAGTCTCATCTTGGTCTGCTGCCGGTCATCTGCGGGCACGTGCGGAACCGCGTCGCAGGAGTGCTTGCCATGTTCGCCTTCCCCGAAACCAACGCCCGCGAGCTCGACTGAGCAAAAGCAAAAGACCGAAAGGAGATTGTCATGACTGACCAGATTCTGGAGACCGTTCATACGATCGAGCCCGAACTGATCGCCATCCGGCACGACCTGCATGCGCATCCTGAAACCGGCTTCGAAGAACATCGCACCTCGGCGATCGTCGCCGCAAAGCTGCGCGGCTGGGGGCTCGACGTCACCGATGGCGTCGGTCGCACCGGCGTGGTGGCGACGCTGAAAGGCAAGCGGCCCGGCAATCGTTCGATTGGCCTGCGCGCCGACATGGACGCGCTCAACATCGCGGAAACGACAGGACTTCCTTATGCATCCACCATATCGGGCAAGATGCATGCATGTGGCCATGACGGCCACACGGCAATGCTGCTGGGCGCGGCCTATACGCTGGCGCAGCACCGCGATTTCGCGGGCACCGTCCACTTCATCTTCCAACCCGCCGAGGAGGGTCTCGGCGGCGGGCTGGCGATGCTCGGAGACGGTCTGCTCGAGCGCTTCCCGGCCGAGAAATTGTTCGGGCTGCACAACTGGCCGGGCATGCAGGTCGGACGGTTTGGCACCGCAACCGGTCCGTTCATGGCGGCCGGTGACACCTGGACCGTGACCTTGCGCGGCAGCGGCGGCCATGGCGGCGCCGCGGCCCATCTCGCAACCGACGTAACCGTGGCGCAGGCCCAGTTCGTGATGGCGGCGCAGACGATCGTCAGCCGCAATGTGCCCGCACTTCAGCCGGCGGTCATCAGTGTCGGCTATCTTGGCGGCGGCGCCTGGGGTTCGCCGAACGTCATTCCGTCGGAGGTGGTTATTCGCGGCACCGCCCGTTGCTTCGACGAGAAGGTGCGTGGGCTTCTGGAGCGGCGTCTGGGCGAAGTCGCGACCGCTATTGCCGCGGTCCATGGCTGCACGGCCGAACTGCAATACGAACGCATCTTTGCGCCCCTGGTCAACGATGCCGACTGCACGGCGGCCGCGATCGATGTCGCCAAGGCGATTGTCGGAGCCGAGAACGTCGATACCTCCGAACCGCCGGTAACCGGTTCGGAAGACTTCGCCTTCATGCTCCAGCAGCGGCCCGGCAACTACATCTTCCTCGGCAACGGCGTCGCGGCGGACGGATCGTTCGCACCGGTTCACACCCCGAAGTACGACTTCAACGATAAGGCACTGCCGCTCGGCGTGCGGTACTTCGTGGCCCTCGCCCAGCGGGAGCTGGCGGCGTAAAGCCGCCGCGCCTCCGACTATTGCTATCGTCGGAGGCGCAGGAGTTCCACGCGCTATTTTGGCTGACGACCCGATCTTGGGCGTTGCGTTAGAGCGTTTTCGAGCGAAGTGGATACCGGTTCGCGTGAAGAAAACGCGTCAAAACAAAAACCTAGAGCCCCGTTCCAATTCCATCGGAACGGGAAAGGCTCTAGAACCGCAGCACCTTTGATCCCACCAACGCGCCGATCGCGGCGACCAGCGCGGTGGCGATGCTGTACCAGGTCATGACGAACAACGGTGAATCGTCGGTGCAGTGCGACGCGTAGAGCGTCGCCGCCAACCCCGCCGACGCCACTCCGGCAACCGCACCGGCGACCGCCGGGTGCGTCGGTGCGCCGTGACGCAAGCCATAGAGCGCACCCGCCAGCAGCGGCAGCGACAGCAGCGGAATGGCGGTCATGCAGGCGCGGGAATTGTGGCCGACCAGTCGCGTCATCATCGGCAGCCGTTGCGGCATCATCATCTCGCCGCCGATCCCGGCCGCCAGAATTCCAGCGGGTATCAAGAGCAGCAGCGCCCAGCCGCGCAGCAAGGCTTCCGGCCGTGACAAATGCAGGCTCAGCACGACGGCCGAAATCGCCAGCGCCAGGGTCACCGCGAATTTCAGATCGAAGAACGGATTATGCATCGCGGTCATCACGTCGGGGCGAACCCCCAATGTCGCGACGAACATCAGCACCGAAACCGGTGCCGCGGCGACCAGCGCCAGCGCCAGCACGAAGCCGACCGGCCGCGCCGGCTCGGCATTATCGGCAGCGAGTGTTCGAATGAGTTGGTCGGTTTCCATTATGATTGCTCTCGCAATTTGGCGGTGAGGCTCGCGAGCCCCCGATGCAGCGCCACACGGACTGCGCCCTCGCTCATCGCGAATTTCGCGGCGGTGTCCTTGATCGAGGCGCTATCGACGGCAATCGACTGCAGAACCTCGCGCTGCCGGGCCGGCAGCGACTGCAGCTGGGCTGCGACCTCGCTGGCCGGCGCGGTCTCGGCGGCGGGCTCGCCCGGAATGGTCTCGGCAAAATCGTCGATATTGACGAAAATCCTGCGGCCGCGACGGCGCAGCGCATCGATCAGCTTGTTGCGGGCGATCGCAAACAGCCATGGGGCGAACGGCGCGTTCGCGTCCCAAGTATGCCGTTTCAGATGCACTGCTAACAAAATGTCCTGCACGATATCCTCGGATTGATCGACCGGTTGCCCGGCCCGCGCCAGACCGCGGCGCGCCGCGGCCCTCAACACCGGCGTAACGGCCTTGAGCAGACGATGATACGCAGCACTGTCGCCTGAAATGGCCAGCCGCATCAGGCCGGTCCATTCGTCCTCACGTTCGCGCACTTACGCTCCCACACTGCAATTCGGTCGATCTTTCAATTTGTTACGCCCGCGCAGGCCAATCACGAATTCGTGATATGAGTTTTGCGGGCGACCCGAGATCGCAGGCTTCCGCCTGGAATCGCGCCAACGAATTGCGCGACCGGAGGCTCATAACACCGATCGGTCCGGCTGGCATCCGCCACCGCATGCGCGAGGACTTTGCCGCCAAGGCAGGCTTCCGAATCTTCACGGCGGAAAACGTCGTTGCCCCGTTTTCGCCCGGACTCGCCCGAAGATTCCCTTTTTTGGCCCCGGTGCGGACATGCCGTGGGGTCTCATTTCGCCGCGGGGCCGGCAAACGGGGAGATTGCCAACATGACCATCAAAGCCAGCGGGCGCTCGGCGTTGCTAATCGCAGCAGGGCTCTGGATCGGTTTCGGGATCGGTTCGGTGAGGCCATCGCTAGCCGCGGCGGACGATACCGGCGCAAATGGTGCGCCGGCGGCTGCTGCTACGCCGGACAATTCCGCCAAACATGGTTCGCACCACAAAAAGGTCGCACACAGTAAATCCGACGCGACGGGTAAATCCGCCTCGGACACCAAAGCTGCCGACGCCACAGCCGACGATGGCGGTGACCATACGCCAGCGGTCCCATCATCCCAAATGCCGCCAACAGTCGCCAACGCCAACGCGCAACTGACGTCGACCAATTCGCCAGCCAACAGCGCCAAGGCGATGTCCGAGCGCGTCACCAACATCCTGCAGGGCATACCTGGCGATACCGCAGACGCAGCGCAGCCAGCCGGAATCCCGGTCGTCGCAGCCGACCAGCTCAACGACGTCGACCGCGCCTTGCACGAAACGACACTGCCCGCGACGCCGGTGGCACTGGCCTCGGCCGACACGTCAGTGCCCGCGAGCTCTCCCGCCGCGTTCGCGGCCAGCGCCAGCGACCACTCGAGCTGGGACCAGGCCTCGCTGATCGGGAAAGTCTTCATTGGCTTCGGCGCGCTGCTGACGATGGCCTCCGCCGCGCGGATGTTCATGGCTTGATCGCTCTTTGCGGAGTGGATGCAACCGCACTCGCTTGCGCAAAATCCGGCCCAACGCCCGCACGTTTGGCGAACCCGCTGCGATGCGCCCCACTTGAAGCCGATCCCGGCAGCGGGCACATTGCCTTGCGAAAATCAACAGCGGGATCCCCCATGGGCACGTTCGAACACATCCTTGTCGAAAGCAAAGGCGCGGTCGGCATCATCACGCTCAACCGTCCGAAAATGCTCAACGCGCTGTCGTTCGGCGTTTTCAGGGAAATCGCGGCCGCGGTCGACGATCTCGAGGCCGATGACAACATCGGCTGCATCCTGCTGACCGGCAGCGAAAAAGCCTTCGCCGCCGGCGCCGACATCAAGGAGATGCAGCCCAAGACCTTCATCGACATGTTCTCCAGCGATTTCACCGCGATCGGCGGCGATCGGGTCGCCCGATGCCGCAAGCCGACCATCGCCGCGGTCAGCGGCTACGCGCTCGGCGGCGGCTGCGAACTGGCGATGATGTGCGACATCATCATCGCCGCCGACACCGCCAAATTCGGCCAGCCGGAAATCACGCTCGGCACCATACCGGGCATCGGCGGCACCCAGCGGCTGACCCGCGCGATCGGCAAATCCAAGGCGATGGATCTGTGCCTGACCGGCCGGATGATGGATGCCGCCGAGGCGGAGCGTTCAGGCCTGGTCAGCCGCGTCGTAGCCGCTGACAAATTGATGGAAGAGGCCCTGGCCGCGGCGGAGAAAATCGCCGGGATGTCGCATCCCGCCGCCGCGATGGCCAAGCAAGCCATCAACCGCGCCTTCGAGACTCCGCTGTCGGAAGGCATGAACGTCGAGCGCAATCTGTTTCACTCGACCTTCGCGCTGGAAGACCGCTCCGAAGGCATGGCGGCATTCATCGAGAAGCGCAAGCCGGTGAACAAGAACAGGTGAGTTTCTTTCGCTGCAAATAGACTCTCGTCGTCCCGGCGAAAGCCGGGGACCCATATGCCGTGTCCTATCGCTTCAAGAACGCCGTTGGACAATTTGCTGACGAACATAAGCGCCCCGGGGTGATGGGTCCCGGCGTTCGCCGGGACGACGCTGGAATCATCTTGCACGGCTTTGCACCAGCGCAGCACCAACGAGCGCGCGATAAGCACGCTCGGACCAGGTTGCAGGGCGATCAAGTCCCAAACGTGCCAGGCATTCCTGATCCGAAGCATCGGGCGAGCCGACAACACCCTGCCACAGCAATCCGGCCAGCCGACGCGGCACGCGTTGCGCGTCTTGCAGGATTTGCAGCGCCGGAATCAGCCGCATCTCGACATCGGTAAAATCGCTGCCGAACGGGAATGACGGCAGCAGACCGGCCTCGCGCGCGGGTTTCAGCGCTGCCGCGATCCGTTCGGGGTGATTGTCACGCCAGGCGCGCGGAATTTCAAAATTTTTCGGCAGCTTGCCGGCGTCCGTGGCCTGCCGCATCAATTCGTCCTGGAAGCGGCTATCGGTGACCGCGAGCATCGCGGCGATCACCTCGGCGTCGGATTTTCCCCTGAGGTCGGCCACGCCGTATTCGGTGACGATGATATCGCGCAAATGCCGCGGAATGGTTTCGTGGCCATAGCGCCAGCGGATATTGGATTGCGTGCCGGCGCCGGCCGGCCTCGTTGCTTCCACCGTGAGGATCGAGCGAGCGCCGGCAAGCGCGAACGCCTGCGCCACGAAATTGTACTGGCCGCCGACCCCGCTGACGACCTGGCCATCCTCGAGCCCGTCGGAGATCACCGCACCCATCAAGGTGGCCATCATCGCATTGTTGACGAAGCGAGCGTCGACCCTGGCGCGCCGCTTGGTCTCCTCGTCGCCATAGAGCTCGTTGGTAAAGGACACCGGCATCATCTGGATCCGCGCGATCTGGCTCGGCGTCATCTCGCGCAACGCGCGGTAGAATGATTTCGGCCCAAGGAAAAACGCGCCGTGCAACACGACGCCATCGACCTCGCGCTTGAGAATGCCGGCATCGATCAAACCCAAAAACGCCTCGAACAACATTTCGCTGACGCCGTAGAGGCCCTTTTCAAACGACCCGGTATGCGGTTCGAGCGCCGGGTCCGCGGCCGGCCGCAGCCGCTTCATCATCGCGTGAAACTGCGCATTGTCGCGATGGCGCACGATCAGCCCCTGCGCCAGCGCATCGCCGACCTGTCCGATGCCGATCTGAAGCGTCCCGCCATCGCGGACGAGCCCCGCCGCGTGAAGACCAATCGCGTATTTGGTGTCCGTGATCGGCTCGGACGGCGGCGCGAACAGCGGAAAGCTTTTGTCGGGCGCATCGAGCACCGCGCTGAATTCCTCCGCCGCCAGGTCGCCGGCGCCGGGCATGAACGGCAATTCGGAATTGACCTCACCGATCAGCTTGAACGCCGCAGCACCCTGCGCGCGGGCGCGCAGCACATCCAGCGTGGTGTCGGTGTTGCAGCTCAGGCTGTAGCGCGTGACGCCGTCGACCACGCGCCTGGCGACCAATTGGGGGACGACGTTGAGCCCGCGCGCCAGCAGATAGGAGGCTGCATGGGTATAGTTCGCCGAGATGTAATGTTGCTGCGCAAACGGCACGTGCAGCCATTTTCCCGCCAGAAAGAAGAACTCGATCACCTGGATGTTGGGCGGCAACGCCCCCGCGTGCAGCGCATCGGCATAAGCAAGATCGGGATAGCCGCCGAACAGGCGGTCGATCACCGGCGTAATGAAGCGCCGCTCGAGCAGATTCGACGGTCGCGGCTTTTCCAGCGTCAGCGCGGAGAAGAAAGTGAGATTGATGCCGCGGTCCGCGGCCGCGCGCGCATAGAGCGCATTGATGATGCGGTTGGCCTTGCCGAGCCCGAGCGGCAGCCCGACCACCAGATTGGTCCCGACGTCACGGATGATATCCTCCGCAATCGCGTCGGGATCGGAGAACATTTTCGGCATCAAGGACCGGCCCGGGCAAGGAGGACGACACAGCCAATGCCGGGAATCGGACGCCGGCCGTCAACAGCTATAGCGTATTTGCACCCGATCTTGCTCCGCCACCAACGTGCCCGGAATGTTGGTCTGTGACGAACCGGCAACAGGGTGGGATTGAATTCACGGGGTAACTTGATCGGGCGGTTTGCCTGTGGCGGCCCCGCCCCCTAAACAGGTAAACCTTTGCAGGACGTCGGCGGGGGCGCGGACGGCCGGGTTGGTGCGGGAGCAGATGGTAAGGCGTGCCAGCAGAATTGGCCGGGTGGGCAGGCACGTGCTCCGATCGGGCATCTGCCTTGGTGCCGCAACGTGCCTTGGTTTCGTGGCAACCGCGGCCTCCGCGGAAAGCCTGCCCGAGGCGCTGGTGAAGGCGTACCAGACCAATCCGCAGCTCAACGCGGAACGGGCCCGGCAGCGCGCCACCGACGAGAATGTGCCGCAGGCGCTGGCGGGCTACCGGCCGCAGATCGTCGCCAGCCTGAGCAGCGGTTTGCAGGCGGTACGCAATTTGTTGCCGGACAATACCGTGCAATCGGCGACCCTGAAGCCGTGGGTTATCGGCGTGACGGTCACCCAGACGCTGTTCAACGGCTTCAAGACGGCCAGCAGTGTCCGGGTCGCGGAGTTGCAGGTGCAGTCCGGCCGCGAAGCCTTGCGCAATGTCGGCCAGGGCGTGCTGCTCGATGCCGTCACCGCCTACTCCAATGTGCTGGCCAACCAGTCGCTGGTCGAGGCGCAACGCACCAATGTGTCCTTCCTGCAGGAAACGCTGGCGATCACCCAGCGGCGGCTCAAGGCCGGAGATGTCACGCCGACCGACACCTCGCAGGCCGAGGCCAGGTTGAGCCGTGGCCAGGCGGATCTCAACGCCGCCGAAGTCAATCTCGCGGTCAGCCAGGCGACTTATTCACAGGTGATCGGCAACCCGCCCGGATCATTGCGGGCGGCGGAACCCGTGGACCGGTTGTTGCCGCGCAGCCGCGATGACTCCACCACCCTCGCCTTCAAGCAGAACCCGGCCGTCCTCGCCGCGGGCTTCGACGTCGATGTCGCCTCGACGAGCATCCGGGTCGCCGAAAGCAGCCTGATGCCCACCGTCACCCTGCAAGGTAGCGCCAGTCACGCCGTGGATGATGATCCGACGCTCAGCGTCTTCAGGACCGACCAGGCCTCGATTGTCGGCCAGATCAACGCGCCGATCTATGACGGCGGCGCCGCGGCGTCGCAGACCCGGCAGGCCAAGGAACTGACCGCCCAAAGCCGGCTGGTGCTCGATCAGGTGCGCAACCAGGCCCGCACCGCGGCCCTCGGCGCATGGGTCGCCAACGAAGGCGCGAAAATCGCGGTCACGGCCTCTGAATCAGAGGTCCGCGCCGCGACCGTCGCGTTGCAGGGGGTGCAGAAGGAAGCCCAGGGCGGACAGCGCACCACCGTCGACGTGCTGAATTCGGAAGCCGACCTGATCGGGGCGAAAGCCCGTCTGATCGGCGCGCAACGCGATCGCGTGATCGCCTCCTATACGTTGCTCAGCGCCGTCGGCAGGCTCGACGTCAAGACGCTCGCGCTCAACACGCCGGATTATCTGCCGGAGACCCATTATCATCAGGTGCGCGACGCCTGGGAGGGTCTGCGCACGCGGACGCCCTCGGGACAGTAACCCCGGCGCTGCCATGCACATGCTTCAGCCGAGTTGAATCATGCTCGTCGGAAACGGTCTTGCGCGCGCTTGCGGAAACGTTCACGCTTGCAAGCAAGCAAAAGGCGCGCGACCGAGCGCGACAAAAAGACGCCGGGAAGAACCCATGACCACGCCCACTCCGCAGGATTTGCCGACCATCGAGCGCCGGACCGTCGCAAAAGTATCGTGGCGGCTATTGCCTCTGGTCGCGTTGGCCTACTGCATCGCCTATATCGACCGCAGCAACATCTCGGTCGCCGCACTGACCATGAACAAGGATTTGGGCTTCAGCGCCTACATCTATGGCTGGGGCGCCGGAATTTTCTTCTTCAGTTATTTCCTGTTCGAGATTCCGAGCAATCTGATCCTGGAAAAAGTCGGCGCGCGGATCTGGATCGCGCGCATCATGATCACCTGGGGCATCATTTCGGGCCTCACCGCCTTCGTCACAGGAGCCACGAGTTTCCTGTTCGTCCGCTTCCTGCTCGGCGCGGCGGAGGCCGGGTTCTTTCCCGGCATGATCCTGTACCTCACTTACTGGTTTCCGTCCGAATATCGCGGCCGGGTGATCTCGACGCTGTTCATCGCGCAGCCCGTCGCCAACGCTGTGGCCTCGATCGCCTCCGCCGCCATTCTGGAAATGGACGGCATGCTCGGAATCAAGGGCTGGCAATGGATTTTCGTCATCGAGGCGATACCGGCAATATTGCTCGGCTTCGGCGTGCTCAGGATGATGACGGATCGGCCGGCGCTCGCCGGCTGGCTCGCGCCGGAAGAGAAGGCCTGGCTGCAAGGGCGGATCGACGACGAAACCCGCAAGGTTGAAAGCGCCGGCGGCCGCCTCAGCCTGTTGCGGGCGTTGGCGGATCCCCGCGTGCTGGCACTCTCGATGATCTATCTGATGAGCGTCACCGCCAATTACGGCATCGTGTTCTTCATGCCGCAGATCATCAAGGGCATCGGGCTCAGCAACATGATGACCGGCGTGGTGTCGTCGATCCCCTATATCGTCGGCACCGTCGGCCTGTTGGCCTGGGGCTGGTCGTCGGACCGCAACAAGGAGCGCCGCTGGCATCTGATCGCGGCCTCGACGGTCGGCGCGCTCGGTTTTGCCTTTGCCGCCTGGTCGGGGGCTTCTTACTGGGCGCTGATCGGAATGTCGGCCGCCACCGTCGGCATCTATGGCTCGCGCGCTGCGTTCTGGCCGATGCCGTCGATGTTCCTGACCGGCACGGCGGCGGCGGGCGCGATCGCGATGATCAACGCCGTCGGCAATCTCGGCGGCTATTTCGGCCCCTTCATCGTCGGCTGGATCAAGGATTCCACCGGCAGTTTCGAAGCCGGATTGTATTTCCTCGCGGCCTGCTCGCTGATGTGCGCCGTGATCACGTTGTTTGCCGCGCGCGCGGCGGGAGACCCCGCGGCCGTGACGCGCGCGAACGCAGCCGCCGCGGCAGCGGAATAGCGGAGAACAACCCATGTTCACCAGACGCGATATTCTGCTGGCCTCGATCTCCGCCGGCATCACCCTGCCGAGCCGGAATGCGGCTGCGGCGGCATCGCAACCCTCCACGCCAGTGAATTTCGACGTTCCCGCCGGCGCCACCGATTGCCACACCCACATCCATGGCGACCCGGCGAAATTTCCCGTTCTTCGCAGGCCGCGTCTATACGCCGGAACCGGCATCGCCTGAGGAAATGTCGGCGCTGCACAAGGCGCTGCATATCGAGCGCGTGGTCATCGTCACCCCAAGCGTCTACGGCCCGGACAACTCCGCCACGCTGTTCGGCATCAAGGCGCGCGGCGCGACCGCGCGTGGTGTCGCCGTGATCGATGACAACACTCCCGAGAGCGATCTCGACGCGCATGAAAGCAGGCGGGCTTTCGCGGCATCCGGCTCAATCTCGCCACCAGCGGCATCAGCGATCCCGCCATCGGCCGGGCCGCGACTTCCAGGCCGCGATCGAGCGGGTCAAGCGCCGCAACTGGCACGTCCAGATGTTCACGGGCCTCGCCATGATCTCGGCGATCAAGGATATCGTCGCCGCCTCGCCGGTGCCGGTGGTGTTCGACCATTTCGGCGGCGCGCTCGGCGAACTCGGCTTGGCGCAGCCGGGCTTTGCCGACCTTCTCGAGCTGGTGCGGTCGGGCAAGGCCTACGTCAAAATCTCCGGCGCCTATCGGGCTTCGAAACTGGCGCCGGATTATCCCGACGTGGTGCCGCTGGCCCAGGCGCTGATCGCCGCGAACGCCGAGCGGATCATCTGGGGCAGCGACTGGCCGCATCCGAATTCCACCACCCCGCCCGGCCACAAGCCGACCGACGTCACGCCGCTGTATCAGATCGACGACGGCCGGCTGTTCAACCAGCTCCCGGTATGGGCGCCGGATGCCGCGATCCGCAAAAAGATCCTGGTCGACAATCCGGCTCAGCTTTACGGATTTTGAACGTCCAATCTCACGATCGCACCCGCTGCGAGAACAGCGCGATCAGCGCCGGCAGCGTCACCAGGATGACCAGCGGCGCCAACATCATGCCGGTCACCACCACGACCGCCAGCGGCTTCTGCACCTGCGATCCGATTCCGGCCGACAACGCCGCCGGCAACAGCCCGATACCCGCAACCACGCAGGTCATCAGCACCGGCCGAAGTTGCAATTCGCCGGTGCGGATCACCGCCCTGATGCGGTCAAGGCCCTCATCGATCAGTTGATTGTACTGCGACAGGATGATGATGCCGTCCATCACCGCGATGCCGAACAGCGCGATGAAGCCGATCGCGGCCGACACGCTGAACGGAATGCCCGATATCAGCAGGCCCAGCACGCCGCCGAAGATCGCCATCGGAATCACGCTCATCGCCAGCAGCGTGTCGGTCACCGAGCCGAAATTGAACCACAGCAGGATCGCGATCAGCGTCAGGCTGATCGGCACCACGATCGATAACCTGCGGATGGCGTCCTGCAGATTGCCGAACTCCCCGACCCATTCGATCCGCGACCCCGGCGGCAGCTTGACCTGGGCGTCGACCTTTTCCTGGGCTTCGCGGATCGCGCCGCCAAGATCGCGCTCGCGCACCGAAAACTTGATCGGCAGATAGCGCTCCTGCTGCTCGCGATAGATGTAGGCGGCGCCCGAGACCAGCTTGATCGAGGCCACCTCGCTCAGCGGCACCTGGGTGATCGTTCCGTTCGGTCCGGGCGCGCCGATCCGCAAATTCTGGATCGCTTCGGCGCTCTTGCGATATTCCGGCGCCAGCCGAACGATGATCGGAAAATGCCGGTCGCTGCCGGGCTCGTAGAGATCGCCGGCGGTGTCGCCGCCGATCGCCACCTTGATGGTGGCGTTGATATCGCCCGGCGCCAGCCCGTAACGCGCCGCCTTGGCGCGGTCGATGTCGATCTGGATCGTGGGCTGGCCGAGCGAGGTAAACACCGCGAGATCGGTGATGCCCTGCACGGTGGCGAGAACCGACTTGATCTTGTTGGCGGTCTCGGTGAGCGCCTCCAGATCGTTGCCGTACAGCTTGATCGAGTTTTCGCCCTTCACGCCGGAGACGGCTTCGGAAACGTTGTCCTGCAGATATTGCGAGAAGTTGAACTCGACGCCGGGAAACTTGTCCTGCAACTGCGCCAACAGCTGCGCGGTGAGTTCGTCCTTGTCATGGGTGCCGGGCCACTGGCCGACGGGCTTGAGCGGCGCGAAAAATTCGGCGTTGAACAGGCCGGCGGCGTCGGTGCCGTCGTCGGGACGGCCATGTTGCGACACCACCGATTCCACCTCGGGCCGTGCCCGGATCAGCTTGCGCATTTCGTTGACGTAGGCGTTGCCGGTCTCCAGCGAGATGGTCGGGGGCAAGGTAGCGCGGATCCACAGATTGCCTTCCTCGAGCTTGGGCAGGAATTCCAGCCCCAGCAATCGGCCGAGCACAATGGTCATGACCGCGAGTCCGATCGCGCCCGCCATCACCAGCTTGCGGTTATCGACCGCCCAGTTCAGCACCGGGACATAGAGCCCGTGCAGGAAGCGCATAATCCAGGTCTCGGTCTCATGGACGTGCGCCGGCAAAATGATCGCGCTCAGCGCCGGCGTCACCGTGAAGGTCGCCAGCAGGCCGCCCGCCAGCGCATAGGCGTAGGTCCGCGCCATCGGCCCGAAGATGTTGCCTTCGACACCGCTGAGGGTGAACAGCGGCAGGAACGCGGCGATGATGATGGCGGCGGCAAAGAAGATCGACCGCGACACGTCGGCGGCGGCCGACAGGATGGCGTGACTCTTCATGTCCATCGTGGTTTCGGTCGAGATATGGCTCTGCTCGGCCTCGGAAAGTGCTGTGGTTTGCGTCAGCCGTCGGAAAATCGCCTCCACCATGATGACGGTGGCATCCACGATCAGGCCGAAGTCGATCGCGCCGACCGACAGGAGATTGGCGGACTCGCCACGCAGCACCAGAATGATGACGGCGAAAAACAGCGCGAAGGGAATGGTGGCGCCGACGATCAACGCGCTGCGGAGGTCGCCGAGGAATATCCACTGCAACAGCACGATCAGCAGAATGCCGACCACCATGTTGTGCAGGACGGTCGCGGTGGTGATGTCGATCAGGTCCTTGCGGTCGTAGATCCGCTCGATGCGGACGCCCGGCGGCAGGATGCTGGAATTGTTGATCGAACTGACCAGTTCCTCGACGCGCAGGATGGTCGGCGAGCTTTTCTCGCCGCGGCGCATCAGCACGATGCCTTGCACGATGTCGTCGGATTCATTGAGCCCGGCGATGCCGAGCCGCGGCTTCTCGCCGACGGTGACGGTGGCGACGTCCTTGACCAGAACCGGGTTGCCGCCGCTCTGCGACACCATGGTGTTGGCGAGATCGTCGATCGAGCGGATCAGGCCGACGCCGCGCACCACGGCGGACTGGGTGCCGATGTTGACGGTGTTGCCGCCGACATTGATGTTGGAGTTGCCGACCGCTTGCAGCAGTTGCGGCAAGGTCAGGCCGTTGGCGACCAGTTTGTTAAAATCGACCTGCAATTCGTAGGTCTTGGTCTTTCCGCCCCAGCCGGTGACGTCGATGACGCCGGGCACCGCGCGAAACCGCCGCTGCAACACCCAGTCCTGCAACGTCTTGAGGTCGAGCACGCTGTAGTTCGGCGGTCCGACCAGCCGATAGCGATAGATTTCGCCGATCGCGCTGGTCGGCGAAATCCCCGGCTGCACATTGCCCGGCAGCGGCGCCAGTTGCGACAGCCGGTTCAACACCTGCTGCAGCGCCTCGTCATAGGTGTAGTCGAAGGAGAATTGCAGTTTGACGTCGGACAATCCGTACAGCGAGACCGTGCGGATCGTGTTGAGGTTCTTGATGCCGGCGACCTGCGTCTCGATCGGAATGGTGATGTAGCGCTCGATCTCTTCGGCCGATAATCCCGGGCTTTGTGTCACGACGTCGACCATCGGCGGCGTCGGATCGGGATAGGCCTCGATATTGAGCTGCTTGAACGCGATCAGGCCGCCGATCAGTACGATGGCGAACAGGCCCACCATCAGATAGCGGCGATGGACGGCAATGGCGACCAGGCGATCCATTCAGATCGGAGCTTTCAATGGGCTGACGAGGGAGGATTAACTGCCGGACGCGGCGCGGTCGATGAACAGGCTGCCTTTGGTAACGATCTGCTCGCCGGGCTTTAGATTACCCTGCACCTCGACGAGATCCCCGTTGATAAGGCCGGTCTTGATCTGGCGGAGCTCAATCGACTTGTCTTCATGCGCGACCCAGAGCCGGACCTGATCGCCCTCGTAGATCAGTGCCTGCTTCGGGACACCCACCGCGGGATGATCGCCGGCGGAATAGATCGTGACATTGGCGAACATCTCGGGTTTCAACAGACCATCCTTGTTGTCGACCGTGGCCCGGGCCAGCAGCCGGCGGGTGTTGGGATCGATCGCGGCTGCGACATAATCGATCTTCGCCGTCATCGGGCGGCCCGGCAACGCCAGCACCTTGAACGATATCTCTTGTCCGACCGATACCATCGCGGCATCGGTTTCGCGCACAAAGGCGATAAGCCAGACCTCGGAGAGGTCGCCGATCACGAACACGGGATCGCTGGCACCGGAGCTGATATATTGCCCGGGTCCGATCTTGCGTTGCACCACGGTGCCCGCGATCGGCGAGAAGATCGTGGTGTTGGGATCGATGCGGCCCTTGTCCTGGAAGGCCGCGATGGCGTCTTCGCTGAGGCCGAGAATTTTCAATTTGTTGCGCGCGGCCTCCAGCGCGGTTTGTGACGAACGCATGTCGTTCTGCGCCTGGACCAGGGTCGCCTGGGACTGCTGATAATCCTTCAGCGGCACCGCCTTGCCCTCGAACAGATCCTTGGCGCGGGTGTCCTGCAATTGCGCAAGGTCGAGCGCGGATTTGGCTTTGTTCACGCCGGTCATCGCCGTGATGAAATCGTTCTGCGCCTGTACCGTATCGGCGGCCTCGATCACGAACAGCGGCTGGCCCTGAACAACGGTATCGCCGGGCTTGGCCAATAGCCGCATCACCCGGCCGGTATAGGGCGAAAACACCGGCGTCGAGCGATCCTCATCGACGGCGATTTTGCCTTCGGTGATGTGCTCGGCGCGGAAGTCGTGCAGCGCCACCGGCTCGATGGTCAGGCTCGCCCATTCGGCCGGCGTCGGCGTGTAGCGAGCCGATCCCTTGCGGGACTGGCTTGAGACGTCGGAATTGCGCGGTGGCGCGTCGCCACCTCGCACCAACCCGAACCATGCAGCCCCGGCAACCGCCAACACAGCCACACCGATGATCAGATGTTTCCGGCTTAACATCTGCGATTTCTGACCAATTTCGGGCGACATGGGATCCGATCAAGTCGGCGATGATTCGGGCGGCGACGGCCTCACGGCCACGCTAATAGTGCCTATTTGATATCTCAGACAAACTAAAAACGCCCAGGCAAACCAAAAACGCCCGATATGTCGTTATTTCGCAACGCGAAGCCCTGCGGTCATCAGGACGTCAAGGAAGCGCCGGCCATTGCGGCGGGTGGCTGCCGAGCGGCATCGCCGGGCGGACCCAATGCGCCGGCGTTTTTGACAGCAGCGCCGAATGGCGAACCGCCCGCAGCGGACCGAAGCCCGAGGGAGCGTCCTCGATAAAGCGCTGCACGGTGTCCTTGTCGTAATCGGGAGCCGCAAGACCGTCGGGCAGCCGGCCGAGATTCCATAACCAGCGCCCGGTCTGCGCCAGGGAGACCCGGACATGCCAGCTGCCGCCCTCGCGCGATTGGCGTGCCCGCGCCATCATCGCGCCGAACGCCATCAGATAGCCGGAGGCGTGGTCGAGCATCTGCGCCGGCAGTTCCTTCGGGCCGTCGATGCCGAGCGCCTGGCCTTCGGCATGATTGAAGCCGGTCGAGGTCTGCACCAGCGAGTCGAAACCGCGGCGCTCCGCCCATGGCCCAGCAGCGCCATAGGCCGACAGCGAGACATAGACGATGCCCGCATTGATCTTCGCGGCATCCTGCGGCGAAAAACCGAGGCCGGCGATCGCTTGCGGACGATAGCCTTGCGAAAAAACATCCGCGTCCGCCAGCAGGCCGCGCAACACGCCCTGTCCCTGCTCGCTCTTGAGGTCGACAAAACTGGTCAGCTTGCCACGACCGGTATCGATCGCAAGCCACGGGATTGCCGGCAGACCGGGACCACAGATCAACAGCACATCGGCGCCATGCGCGGCGAGCGTGCGGCCCGCGACGGGGCCTGCAATCACCCGCGACAGGTCCAGCACCCGCAAGCCGGCAAGCGGGCGGTCGCCCCGCGGCCACGGCTTCGGCGCGGCCTCGCCGATCTTCTCGATCGACAATATCGGCTGTTCGGCGAGGGCGCGCCCGTGCGGCGAAGCCTCCCATTCGTCGCGGGAGCGCATCATCGCGACCACGCCGCCGGCGGCATAGGCCGCGGTCTCGAACGCCTCGGCGTCCCATTGCATCAGCGCGGCCTGCACCTCGTCGCGTTCCGGCTTGCAATTCAACACCTTGCAGACGGCGTCGCGGTGATGCGTGAAATTGGTGTGCAGCCGGACGAAGCGCGTGTCGTGGGTCTTGTAGATGCCGGCGATGGCATCCCAGGCCGGCGGCGGCGGCTTGTCGTCGACGCGCAGATAGCGCTCCGAGCGGCATTCGATCACGGCATGACGCATGTCGACCGCGACGTTCTGCGTTTGCCCGCTGCGCAATTTCCAGATCTGCGCCGCCGCAAGCCCGGCCGCGGCGATGCCGGCCTGCGCCGAGGCGCCGATGCGAAACGAAGACGACAGTTGCGGCTCTTCGCCGGTCAGCGTGACATCGTCGAGCGCGGAGACGTCTCCGCCGGCAAGCGTCCAGAGATCGGCCAGAATGTCGCGCGGGCTTTGCATTGGGAAGATTCCCGTGGGGATGCCGCGGTATTATCAGAGAGGCATCGGGTGGGCAAAGGCACCTACCGCCGTCATCCTGAGGAGGCGCGTCAGCGCCGTCTCGAAGGATGTGCCGCAAGCACAACGCTAAACACCATCCTTCGAGGCTCGCAAGCGCTCGCACCTCAGGATGACGTGAAGCAGACGTAGCCCGGAGGCGCTCAATAGCACCGGATGATATTGATATCTGCGGTTTGCGC
This sequence comes from uncultured Alphaproteobacteria bacterium, assembly GCA_963755895.1. Taxonomy (GTDB): domain Bacteria; phylum Pseudomonadota; class Alphaproteobacteria; order Rhizobiales; family Xanthobacteraceae; genus Bradyrhizobium. The sequence goes on along the minus strand of CAVWMD010000003.1, from coordinate 1,480,871 downwards.
TGTCCCCTCACGCTTGGGAACCGTCACCGTCTGCGCGGTGCAGTCCGGCACATAGGGTCTTGCCGAGGGTATCACGTTCGGCGGGAAGCGATGGATTTGATCCCAGGGAACATCATAGGTGTAGGTGTAATGCACATCGCCTGACGTTGGTGGCGGCGCAGCATCGATGCCGGGTTGGCCAACCGATGAGCCGTCGATCCAGTCGCCGTCACCCGGCCAGAACGCGCCGACGTTCTGTCCCCGGTGGTGCCGGAACGATCGGGCGAACGACGGACGGAACATCGGATGCGCCGAAAAAGCCCGTCCGCCGCCGTGCGCCGCGCCCGACGCGGCGAACGTCGCGTTGCCGGCAAGGATGAGTGCTAATCCGCTGAGAGAAGCGATAAACGCCCCATACTTTCGATACGTCATGGCACGACCAATTCGTCTGTTACTGGGCAGCGCAGCAACGCTAGGCCGCGGCTTTTGTGCCTGCAAACCCATAATTAATAATTGGTTAACCAGTAATCTTAATGCAGGTATCCGCCGTCGTGCGGTTCCGCGCCGAGACCGTTTTGGATCATGACGTCCCTGCCGCCAACCACGCGAAGGTTGATCCTGCCGATCAGATCCGAACGCAGCTTCTCGGCATCGCCGATCTCGGCATTGGTCTGCCGCAATGTGCTGACATTCGATCCGAGCGAAACGATACCGCCCAGCACCGCGGCGATCGCCCCGATCGCGAGTTGATCGGGCTCGAACAGGCCGAGCATCATGAGGAGGGGCAATGCGACGCCGGCGGCGATCGCGATCTTTGAGACCAGAATGATCTTTCGGCATCGCTCCGCGACCTCGGCGAGTTGCTCGAGCCGCGCTTCGATCCTTGCAATTTCGCCGCCCGTCTCTTCCTCGGTCATCGACATCGAGTTCAGCAAGGTTCACTTATTGGGTCAATGAAAATCCCTTGATGGCGGCAGGATGCGAACGTTGCGCGGATGACGGATTTTCTGCGCGGGATGATCCGGATGATCGCGCCGGTCGTCATTGAGCGGCTCGATCAGCGCAGGCCCGGTCGGCAAAACCCGTTTGCGGCGGAAGGCGTCGTTGGCAAGCCCGACCAGATCATGCGTACGATCGACCAGGCGCTGGGCGACCAGATGCGTCACATGTTCGGGGCTGCTTTGAATGTAGCCCTCGACCAGAATGAGCCGCGCGCCCATCACCTCTTTACGGAACTGTTCCATCACCTTCGGCCACACCACGATATTGGCGATGCCGGTTTCATCCTCCAGGGTCATGAAGACGACGCCCTTGGCGCTGCCGGGACGCTGCCGCACCAGCACCACGCCGGCGCAGCGCAGGCGCTTTTTGTCATTGCGGTGGCAAACCGCCTCGCAGGTGACAATGCCCTCGCCGGTAAACATCGGCCGCAGAAATTCCATCGGATGGCCCTTCAGCGACAGCCGGATGGTCTGATAGTCGGCGACCACCTGTTCCGGCAGCGGCATCAGCGGCAAGGCTTTTGCATTCTCGTCCGGTTGCTCGCGCGCCGCGGCCACTTCGAACAATGGCAGCGGCACATCGTCGGGCAGCCGCCGCACCGCCCACAGAGCGGCGCGGCGATCGAGCCCGATCGAGCGAAACGCATCGGCATCCGCGAGCTGAATCAGCGCCCGCTTCGGTAAAGCCGTCTCGCGGGCGAAATCCTCCAGCGAGGTGAAGGGACGGCGGGTACGCGCGGCGACGATGCGTTCGGCCCAGTCTGTTTTCACCTCTCCCGCTTGCGGGGGAGGTCGGATCGCATCGCAAGATGCGATCCGGGTGGGAGCTCCCTCCTCACGGAGCGTATGACTCGCGGAAGCACCCCCACCCGAACCCTCCCCCGCAAGCGGGAGAGGGAGACGCTCCTCATCCGGATCAACCCACTTGAACCCGTCGATCTGGCGAAAGCCGAGCCGCACCGCGCAATACTCGCCGCTCGCCCTTTCCAGCGTGTTCTGCGCGAAACTGTGGGACACATCGATCTCGCGCACCTCGACACGATTTTTGCGGGCATCGCCGACAATCTGCGCGGGCGCATAAAAACCCATCGGCTGCGAGTTCAGCAGCCCGCAGCAGAAGGCATCGGGGTGATAATGCTTCAGCCATGACGAGACATAGACCAGTTGCGCGAAACTCGCGGCATGGCTTTCCGGAAAACCGTAAGAGCCAAATCCCTTGATCTGATTGAAACAGTTTTTGGCGAATTCGGCATCGTAGCCGCGCGCGATCATGTTGCCGACCATCTTGGCTTCGAATGTGCCGATGGTGCCGAGATTGCGAAACGTCGCCATCGAACGGCGCAACCCGTTGGCCTCTTCGGGGGTGAACTTTGCCGCTTCGATGGCGATCCGCATCGCCTGCTCCTGGAACAGCGGCACGCCCAGCGTCTTGTGCAGGACTTTATAGAGTTCGTCCTTGTCCCCATGCTCGGGCAACGGGGATGGATATTTCTCCTCCTCCTGGCGATTCCGCCGCCGCAGATACGGATGCACCATGTCGCCCTGGATCGGGCCGGGCCGCACGATCGCGACTTCGATGACGAGATCGTAGAAGGTGCGCGGCTTCAGGCGCGGCAGCATGTTCATCTGCGCGCGGCTTTCGACCTGGAACACGCCGAGCAATTCACCCCGGCACAGCATGTCGTAGACCGGCGCATCGTCCTGCGGGATCGTCGCCAGTTCCCAGCGCTTGCCCTTATGATCGGCGATCAAGTCAAAGCATTTGCGGATGCAGGTCAGCATGCCCAGCGCCAGCACATCGACCTTCATCATCTTCAGGGCATCGACGTCGTCCTTGTCCCACTCGATGAAGGTACGGTCGTCCATCGCGGCATTGCCGATCGGCACATAGCTATCGAGCCGGTCCTGCGTCAGCACATAGCCGCCGACATGCTGCGACAGATGCCGCGGGAATTCGATCAATTCGGTCGCGAGCTGGACCGCAAGCTCGATCATGGCATTGTGCGGATCGAGTCCCGCCTGTTTGACCTGCATCTCGCTGAGGCCGGATCCCCAGCTTCCCCAGACGGTATCGGCCAGGGCCGCGGTGACATCCTCGGTCAATCCCAGCGCCTTGCCGACATCGCGGATCGCAGAGCGCGGGCGATAATGAATGACGGTGGCGATGATCGCGGCGCGGTGGCGGCCATAGCGCCGATAGACATATTGCATCACCTCCTCGCGCCGCGAATGCTCGAAATCGACGTCGATGTCGGGCGGCTCCAGCCGCTCCTTGGAGATAAAACGTTCGAACAACAGATCGACCTTGGTCGGATCGACCGAGGTAATGCCGAGCACATAGCAGACGGCCGAGTTGGCGGCCGATCCCCTGCCCTGGCAGAGGATATCGACGCTTCGCGCATAATGAACAATATCGTTCACGGTGAGGAAGTAATGCGCGTATCGCAGCTTTCGGATCAGCCGCAGCTCCTTGTGCAGGACCTTTCTGGTTTTCGGCGCAATCCGGATCGGGAATTTCCTGTGCGCGCCCGCCCAGGTCAGGTCTTCCAGATGCCGCTGCGCGGTCTTGCCCGGCGGCACCGGCTCGTCCGGATATTGATAGCGGAGCTGGTCGAGCGAAAAACGGATGCGCGCCGCAAACCGCATGGTTTCCGCGATCGCCTCCGGCACATCGCGAAACAGCCGTGCCATTTCACCCGCCGGCTTGAGATGGCGCTCCGCATTGGCTTCAAGGCGTTTTCCGATCGCATCGATCGTGGTCTTCTCCCGGATGCAGGTCAGGACATCCTGCAACGGACGGCGCGCGGGATGGTGGTACAGCACCTCGTTGGTGGCAAGCAGCGGCACGTGGGCGGCCGCCGCCAGATGGCCGAGCCGCATCAGGCGGCGCTTATCATCGCCGCGATACAACAGGCTCGCCGCCAGCCACACCCCGTCGGCGCGGCTGTCGCGCAACCGGTCCAGAATCCGTAAAGCGCTTGCCGAATCGAAGCGATGCGGCAGCGCCAGAACCAGCAATTGCCCTTCGGCGAATTCCATGAGGTTTTCGAATCTTAGATGACATTCGCCTTTCTCGACCCTATTGAGATCGTCGCCGCGTTTGCCCAAGGTGAGTAACTGGCACAGCCGGCCATAAGCTTCCCGGTGCCGCGGATAGACTAGGATATCCGGCGTTCCGTCGATGAAGACGAGGCGCGCGCCGATCAAGAGCTTTGGTTTATGGATGACCTTGGGATTTTCCAGTTCCTTGTAGGCCCGCACCACGCCGGCCAGCGTGTTGTGGTCGGCGATGCCGATCGCGGCGAGGCCGAATTCGCTCGCCCGGTGCACATAGGCCCGCGGATCCGAACCGCCGCGCAGAAACGAAAAATTCGTGGTGATGCCGATCTCGGCATAGCCCGGCGCCGGCTTGATCGCTGAAGCGTTCATGCGAACAGCCCATGCATGAACCAGTTGGCAGGAATAGGCTCGCCGGTTTCATCCGAGAGTTCGCCGCCGTAAAGGCCGTCACGGAAAATCCAGAAGCGCAGCCCGGCTTCATCCTCGACGCGGAAATAATCCCGCGTCAGCCGCTCGCCGTCCTGCTTCCACCATTCCATCGCGACGCGCTCGGGGCCCTCGACCCGCACCACCACATGGTTCGCCCGCCGCCATGTGAAATGATGCGGCGGTCCATCCGGAACGATCGCGAGCGGCACCTTGATCGGCTCTGGCTTCTCGAACAGCCGCAGCGGCCGCAGCGGCGGTTCGCTCTCTGCCCGAACCGGCCAAACGGCTTGAATGGCCGTGGCCAGATGATGCTGCGCGGGTGCGGCGATCGCCGCGCGCTCCGGGATATGGCTGTCCTGCGGCAGGTGCACGACCACGCGCCTGCCGCCGATCCGCGCGGCGATGCGATCGATCAGCGCGGCCAGTTCGTCATTGTCATGGACATGGGCATCGAGATCGTGCTGCTGCTGCACCACGATTTCGGTGCGGCTCGCCGACAGGCGAATGAGATCGAAGCCGAAACCGGGATCGAGCGGATCGCGCAGGGCATCGAGCCGTTCGCGAAACAGCCGATCGATGACAGCACTTTTGGTCACCGGCAATCCAGCATCCACCACGATCGTGCGCACGGCGCCGTCGGTGCGAAAGAAACTCGCCTCCAGCCGCCGCGCGCCCTTGCCCTGCCTGTCCATCGCCACAACCAGCATTTGCGCCAACCGGGACAAGGTCGCGGCGATCACCTCATCGGTCGCCACCGGTTCGGCAAAACGTTTCTCGACGATATAATCCGGCGGTGGTTTTCGCGGGCTGATCGGCGCATCGCCCTGCCCCAGCGCCTGTTCCAGCAAAGTGGTGAAACCGGCACCGAACCGCGCGGTGATTTCGTGGCGCTCGCGCGCGGCCACATCGCCGATGGTCTTAAGTCCGGCGCGGCGCAGGCCTCGCGTCATGGCCTCATCGGCGCCGAGCGCGAAGACCGGCAGCGGACTGACCGCATCGGCTTCGCCGCCCTGACGGACAATGCGGCCATGGGCATGGCTTCGCAGGGTTCGCGCGCAGACGGCAGTGCCGGCAATCGCGCCGCTGACGGCAAAGCCTTGCGCGGTCAACGCCGCGCACAAAAGATGCATCAATGCGGCTTCGCCGCCGAACAGATGCGCGCAACCGGTGATGTCGAGAAACAGGCCATGCGGCGCATCGAGCGCCACCAGCGGCGTGAAGCGGTCGCACCAGTCGGCGATGTCATTCAGCAGTTTGGCGTCGGCGGCTTCATCGGCGTCGAACACCCTCAGATGCGGACAGATCGCCCGCGCGTTGGCCAGCGGCAGTCCGACCTCGAGGCCGAGATCGGCGGCGGCATCATCCAGCGCGTAGATTTGCAGCGCGTTGTTTTGCTTGGTGACGACGATTGAGGGGGCGTCCTGAGAAGCGGTTGGTCTATCCTCAGCGGCAGCGCTGTTCCCTCCCCCCAGCAACCGGGATTTATCCCGGTTGCTCATCTCAATTTGACGCAAGTCGGGCAGGCCCGACTTGCGTTGGGGGAGGGCCAGGGAGGGGGGCGGCAACGGCAGCGCTTGTGGCTTACCCCTCTCCCCCGCCCTCCCCCACAAGGGGGGAGGGAGCCGGCCGACGACGTGGTTAGCGATATCTTTGAGCTCTGACGCGCGCTTATCTTCAACCAGCACGACGCTGTTGCGGATGGACTGCCGCTTGATGCGGTCGATGGGCAGGCGTGGCAGCCACAGGCTGAGGATACGCCGCGGGTTCGCTGAAAAGGCACTCATCACATTTCCATTCCATGATCCATTGCCCGACCGGGCCGTGACGATTGCGAACGAGTTGCGCGTCGAACATCGGCGCGCCCCATGCGGTCCACGCCGCCGCGGGCGGCGAATGCGCCGCGCGCACGATCCATCGGGTCTCCGCGGTCGAAGGCTGCGGCTGCGCTGCCACGCGCAGCACCAGGCAGGTGACGCCGGAGGCCTGGGCTGTCAGCGTCAGCTTGCGGCTGGCGACGAGATCGAGCTGCCGCGCCTCGCCCCAGACTTCCAGCACCACGGCGCCCACCGCGTCGCAGGCCAGCGCATCGGCCGCGGTGCGCAGCGCATTGTCCGCATCGGGCGCGCGCACGGTCACCAGCCGGCGCGGATCGAGACCGAGTTCGGCAAGCCCGCTCATCGACAACGCCCCCGATTCAAGGTCGCTGAAATCCTGCCGCACCCAGACCAGCGGACGCCGTGCCGTCAGCCGTCCCGCCAAGCCCGTGATGAAGCCGGTGGCCGCGCCGCTTTGCCGCCCCTCGGCGAACACCTCATGCAGCGCGCCGGTGGCGAGCCCGCCCTGCAGCGTCGCATCCGCGGCCGCATGACCGAGCGCCATCCTGTCAACCGCATGCGTATCGCCAGGCGTCTCGAGGCGCTCGATGCGCCCTCGCAAATTCGCAAGCGTGTTCGTGCGTGCGCTGATCATCGCGCCGCTCCTCGAAAATATTGGACTGCCAGTAGCTCTTGGAATGAACCCGAAGCTGGCCCATTTGTTCATGGTATGTTCTAATATAAAGCTAACGGAGCCTATGGAGTCAATCGAATTGGCGCTTCAGGCAATTCAGTAGTGAAATCAAGGGGATTCAGCGATGGATGTAGAACGAAAGCTGGCGATCCTGGCGGATGCTGCCAAATACGACGCGTCCTGCGCCTCCAGCGGCACCGAAAAGCGGGATTCCAGCGACGGCAAGGGCATGGGCTCGACCGCGCCCGGCATGGGCATCTGCCACTCCTACGCACCGGACGGACGCTGCATCTCGTTGTTGAAACTGCTGCTGACCAACGCCTGCAACTACGACTGCCTTTATTGCGTCAACCGCAGTTCCAGCAATGTGCCGCGAGCGCGCTTCACATCGGATGAAGTCGTCAAACTGACGCTCGACTTCTATCGCCGTAATTATATCGAGGGGCTGTTTCTCTCCTCCGGCATCATCCGCAGCGCCGACTATACCATGGAGCAGGTGGTGAGCGTCGCGCGGAAATTGCGCGAACAGCATCACTTCCGCGGCTACATCCATCTGAAAACCATTCCGGAAGCCGACGACGCGCTGATTACCGAAGCCGGCAAATACGCCGATCGTCTCAGCATCAACATCGAGGTCCCCGAGGAGGACAGCCTCGCCAGACTGGCGCCGGAGAAAAACGTGCGCGCGATCCGCCGCACCATGGGCCGGCTGCGCCTGAAGCTCGATGAAGCGCAGGAGGATCAAGCGACAGCGACAAAGGCAAAACCGTCGCGCTTCGCACCGGCCGGCCAGAGCACGCAGATGATCGTCGGCGCCGACGCGGCCAGCGACAAAACCATCCTCGACACCTCAGCCAATCTCTATGGCTCCTACAAGCTCAAACGCGTGTATTATTCGGCGTTCAGCCCGATCCCGGATTCAAGCCGCGCGCTGCCGTTGAGCCCGCCGCCGCTGGTTCGCGAGCACCGGCTCTATCAGGCCGACTGGCTGATGCGGTTTTACGGCTTTGACGCCAGCGAAATCGTCGATCAGACGCAAGGCATGCTGTCGCTCGAGATCGATCCGAAGCTGGCGTGGGCGTTACGCCACCGCGACCGCTTCCCGCTCGATATCGCCACGGCCAGCCGCGAAGACCTGCTGCGGGTGCCGGGCTTTGGCACCAAAGCGGTCGATCGCATCATCGCCACCCGCCGCGTTACCTCCATCCGCGTGGCCGATCTGGTGCGGCTGCATGTCCCGGCGAAAAAGGCGCTGCCGTTCATCGTTCTCAGCGATCACCGTCCTGCATTGCATCTGCTTGATGATGCGAAGCTGGCAGAACGGTTTCGACCGGCAGCTCAACAACTGAGTTTTGGATTTAGACTTTAGCTCGTGCGCAACACGCACAGCGTCATCCTGAGGTGCGAGCTCTTTCTTGCGAGCCTCGAAGGATGTGCCGCAAGCACCGTGCTGAACACCATCCTTCGAGACGCGGCGAAGACGCCGCTCCTCAGGATGACGGCGGAATATGTCGCGGGAGAGTGCGCTCCCGATGGCGGAGTATGTTGCAAGGGAGTAAAGTCAATGCACCTCATCACGCTCGATAGCGAAACCGATTTCGAAGGCTGGCGCACAGCGGCGCGATCGCTGGTGCTGCATGAGGTCAGGCCAACCGACGTGACATGGATCGTGCGAGGCGACGAGTCTGAGTTGTTCGCACCCGCAGCCGAAGCGCTGCCGGCAGAAACCCCATTGGGCACTTTTTCCGTCTCCGCCAAATTCGTCGAACTCGCGCAATCAGCTATCCTGCATCGCGATCCCCAGCGGTTTGCGATGCTGTATCGTCTGCTGTGGCGGCTGCGTGGCCATCCTCATCTGCTTGAGGTTGCGACCGATCCGGATGTCGCGCATGTAGCCGCAATGGCCAAGGCTGTGCATCGCGATGAACACAAGATGCAGGCCTTCGTTCGCTTCCGCGAAGTCGGCCGCGAACAACGCGCGCATTACGTCGCCTGGTTCGAACCGGAGCATCATATCGTCGAACTGGCTGCGCCATTTTTCGCCCGCCGGTTCGCCGACATGCCCTGGTCGATCCTGACGCCAGACGCCTGCGCGCATTGGGACGGCCATGCCGTTTCAATCACGCCCGGCGTCGGCAAGGCCGAGGCGCCGACCGAGGACCGGCTGGAGGAAACCTGGCGACGTTACTACGCCTCTATCTTCAATCCGGCGCGGCTCAAGGTGAAGGCGATGCAGAACGAGATGCCGAAGAAATATTGGCGGAACCTGCCCGAGGCTTCGCAGATTAAGCCCCTGATCGCCGGCGCCGAACGCTTGACCGGCACGATGATCGCCAATGCCGCCACCGAACCGCATAAATCGCAGAAACGGCCGGAACCTTCGATGACCGGCAAACGCACCGCAGCCGCCGGGGATATCGAAACCTTACGCGAGCAAGCCGCCGATTGCCGCGCCTGCCCGCTCTGGAAAGATGCAACGCAGACGGTGTTCGGCGAAGGCCCGCCGCACGCCCGCATCATGCTGGTCGGCGAGCAGCCCGGCGACAAGGAAGACCTCGCCGGCAAACCGTTTGTCGGCCCCGCCGGACAAATGCTCGACCGCGCGCTGCAGGAAGCCGGCATCGACCGCGCCAAGGTCTACGTCACCAATGCAGTCAAGCATTTCAAGTTTGTGCCGCGCGGCAAAATTCGCCTGCACCAAAAACCCGCCACGCCGGAGATCAAGGCCTGCCGGCAATGGTACGCGCGCGAACTGGCGGCGATCAAACCCGAGCTGGTGGTGGCGATGGGCGCCACCGCGGCGCAAAGCGTGTTCGGGAAAATCACGCCGATCAACAAGAACCGCGGGCAGTTGATCGAACTGGAGCACGGCATCAAGGCGCTGGTGACGGTGCATCCGTCCTATCTGCTGCGGTTGCCCGATCCCGACGCCAAGGCGCATGAGTATCAACGTTTCGTCGACGATCTCAGGATTGCCGAGCGCTTTTGAAGAAAGGTGTCCACGTGGCTTGAGCGACGCCTCTTCAGCTTTGTGCGGCGCAATAGCGCAGGGATGGGCAGACGTAACCTGGTACCGGTCCGATCTGGACCTGCCGGCGTTGGCCCCATGCAATGTCCCAGCAATTCCAACAGGAAAGCTTAAGGAATCCGCCGGCTCTCCGGGCCCGCCTCCATCCGATTCAATGCTCTGAAAACACACGACTTTCGCGGGCGTTTCATGTGACTGTCACACACCTCAAGCATTGTCCGCCCATCGAATTCTGGGGAGAATTAACCATGGCTGATGTTGCATTACCGGGTTCTATCGAACCTGCCGCCCACAAAGGGCCCAAGCTCGACGGGGCCGTCAATCCGCTTCAGGGGATCATTTATATTGGCGTCGTCGCCGCCGCATTGCTGTTTGTCGCCTACAGCATTTATTCCGACGTCGATGCCACCGGCACCCGCGTCACGTCCTTTTTGCCCTATCTGCTGCTGCTCGTCGCGCTGTTGATCGCGCTCGGATTTGAATTCGTCAACGGCTTCCACGACACCGCCAACGCGGTCGCTACGGTGATCTACACCCGCTCGATGCCGGCCAATATCGCTGTGGTGTGGTCGGGCATGTTCAATCTGCTCGGCGTGCTGCTGTCGACCGGCGCTGTCGCCTTCGGCATCGTTTCGCTGCTGCCGGTCGAACTGATCCTGCAGGTCGGCTCCAGCGCCGGCTTCGCCATGGTGTTCGCGCTGCTGATCGCGGCGATCATCTGGAACGTCGGCACCTGGTATCTGGGCCTGCCGGCGTCCAGCTCGCACACCTTGATCGGCTCGATCATGGGCGTCGGCCTGGCCAACGCGCTGCTGCGCGGCCGCAGCGGCACCTCCGGCGTGGATTGGGCGCAGGCCGCCGGCATCGGCAAGGCGCTGCTGCTGTCGCCGCTGTTCGGCTTCGTGCTCGCGGCCGGCCTGCTGTTCGTCCTGAAGACGGTGCTGTTGCGCGTCACTCCGGCGCTGTTCGGCGAGCCCAAGGGCGACCAGCCGCCGCCGTGGTGGATCCGCGGCATCCTGATCCTGACCTGCACGCTGGTGAGCTTCTTCCACGGCTCGAACGACGGTCAGAAGGGCATGGGCCTGATCATGCTGATCCTGATCGGCATCGTGCCCACCGCCTATGCGCTCAACCGCGCGCTGCCCGACAGCCAGATCGCGCCTTCACCGCGAATTCGATCGCCGCCAGCAAGATCATCCAGGGCAAGGCGGCGGGCTTCAATGTGATCGGCAATCCGCGTCCGGCCGTGACCAACTACGTCGCCGAGCACCAGATCAACGAGGGTACCTTTCCTTCGCTGGCGGTTCTCGTGGAGGACATCGGCAAGCAGGTCACGCAATACGGATCGTTCGCCAAGGTTCCCGCCGACGTCGTCGGTAACACCCGTAACGACATGTATCTCGCCTCCGAAGCTATTCGCTTCCTGATGAAGGACAAGGAAGCCGAGCTCAGCGGCGACCGACGTGTCGACGCTCAACGCCTACAAGGGCTCGCTCGACGCCGCGACCAAGTTCATCCCGATTGGGTGAAGGTCGCGGTGGCTATCGCGCTGGGCCTCGGCACGATGATCGGCTGGAAGCGCATCGTCATCACCGTCGGCGAGAAGATCGGCAAGACCCATCTGACCTATGCGCAGGGCGCCTGCGCCGAAATCACCGCGGCGGTGACGATCGCGGCGGCTGACGGTTACGGCCTGCCGGTGTCGACCACCCACGTGCTCTCCTCCGGCATCGCCGGCACGATGGCGGCGAACGGGTCGGGACTGCAATGGTCCACCATCCGCAACATCGCGATGGCCTGGGTCCTGACCCTGCCGATTGCGATGATCCTGTCGGGCATCCTGTATCTGATCTTCTCCAAGGTCTTCTGATCCGGCAACCTACGGCACCAACAACAGAGGCCCGCGCCATCGACGCGGGCCTTTTCCTTTGAGCGCGGGGCGCTGCGCCGAGACAGTGTCGATACGTTAAAGGTTCAGCGACAGCGATGGCGTTTTGCGTGGCGGGCTGATTTGCAGGCTGTCCCCGACGCGCAGCCCTTTGTTGCAGAGCGAGTAGCTGCGCGTCAGGCCGGTGGGATACCTTCCGCCTCGCGATGAACCGACGTAACTCGGACTTCGAGTTCCGGTACCCGATAAATCAGCGGCTGATACGGCAGCGGCGGCAGCTCGATTTCGATCGCATCGCCCGGCCGCACTTCGCCGCCTTGCAGAACGACGCTCATGACGCCCGCCTTGCGCACCACACCGGTCGGTTTCGCCTCGACCATGTGCTTGAGCAGTCCGGGCTGAAAATCTTCGATCTGGTGGCACGGATTGCGCAGGCCGGTGAGTTCGATCACCGCCTCCGAACCCAGTCGAAGACGGGTACCGGTCGGCAGACCGAGCAAGTCGACATGCCTGGTCGAGATGTTCTCGCCCAATTCACCTGGGCGGACGGCGTGTCCCTTCCCGGAGACCTCATCAAACAACTCCGCCTGGATCAGATGGACTTGCCGCAGGTTCGGGCGCTGGCCAAATCGCCTGATATGGTAGAGGTGCTGATCGGTGGCGCCGGCGTGCGCGTCACCCTCAACGCCGAAGTTTTTGATCAACCGGATCGCGTCTTTCGACACTTTGCTGAAGGCGTGCCTGGCGCTGATCTGTACGCCGACGATTTTGGGGAGACGATCTGTGTCAGCCATGGCATTTCAACCTCGAACGAGGACGCCGTAACGCGCGTCTCGCTCGACAGCTTGCCCGGCAAGTTCGACGCCAAGCCCCGCCAACAGGTTGAGGTTTTCCTCACGCCGCCAGTGTAGTCTCGACCAGCTTGACCCAATAGGAGGTGCCGAACACGATCGCCTCGTCGTCGAAATTATAGGCGGGGTGATGCAGTCCGGCGCTGTTGCCGTTGCCGCAGAAGATGAACGCGCCGGGTCGCGCCTCCAGCATGTAGGAAAAATCCTCCGCCCCCATCATCGGCGGCATTTCGTGGACATTGCCGTCGCCGGCGATTTCCTTTGCAACCTTGGTCGCGATATCGGTCTGCAAGGCATGATTGACCGTGACGGGATAGCCGCGCTCATAGACCAGATCGATCTTGGCGCCCGTCATCTGCGCCACACCGGCGACCACTTCGCCCACCCGCTTCTCGACCAGCTCCCGGACCTCGGCGGTCAGGGTTCTGACGGTGCCGCGAAGCTCGGCGGTTTGCGGGATGACATTGCGGGCGTTGCCGGCGTGGAATTCGCATATCGAGAGCACCGCGGAGTCGAGCGGATCGACGGTACGCGACACGATCGATTGCAAGCCGGTGATCAGTTGCGCGCCGACCAGAACGGAATCGATGCACTTATGCGGACGCGCCGCGTGGCCGCCGAGCCCTTCGATCCTGATATCGATGGCGTCGGTCGCGGCCATCAGCGGACCGGTGCGGATCGCAAACGATCCGACCGGAAGTCCCGGGCCATTGTGCATGCCGTAGACCTGTTCGATGCCGAAACGGTCCATCAAGCCGTCCTTGATCATCGCGGCGGCGCCCGCGCCGCCCTCCTCCGCCGGCTGGAAGATCACCACCGCATCGCCGGCGAAATTCCGGGTCTCGGCGAGATAGCGCGCTGCTCCGAGCAGCATCGCGGTGTGCCCATCATGGCCGCAGGCGTGCATCAGGCCCGGGTTCCTGGAGGCGTAAGGCAGGTCGGTCGCTTCCACGATCGGCAGCGCATCCATGTCGGCGCGAAGCCCGATCACCTTGAGGTCGCCCTCGCCCGCGGGCTTGCGGCCCTTGATGACGCCGACCACGCCGGTGCGGCCGAGGCCGGTGGCGACTTCGTCGCAGCCGAATTCCCGCAACCGGTCGGCGACAAAGGCCGCCGTGCGATGCACGTCATAGAGCAATTCGGGATGCTGATGGATGTCCCGGCGCCAGGCCTGGATATCGGGTTGCAGATCGGCGACGCGATTGATGATGGGCATGAACGGTCTCGGTGAGGGCCAACTGTGACCTCCTTGTGTAGCACGCGGTTCCGTCCGGCCCAACACTCGGCGGCGCGGTTCAGACCAGCCCGAATGGGCCATAAAGCCGTCATAACCGGGCTTGTCCCGTCCATCCACGTCCGATTAATAACGGCCGAAGCGGAAAGCCGTGGATGCCCGGCACAAAGCCGGGCATGACGATGTTCGATCGGGATGGAATCCAGGAATGGCGAAGCGGTTGGAAGGTGATTTCGACTACATTGTCGTCGGCGCGGGTACCGCCGGCTGCATCGTCGCCAACCGGTTGTCGGCCAATCCGAAAACACGCGTGCTGATCCTGGAGGCCGGCGGCAACGACAACTGGATCTGGTTCCACATCCCGGTCGGCTATCTCTTCGCGATCGGCAATCCACGTTCGGACTGGATGTTTCGAACCGAGCCGGAAGCGGGCCTCAACGGCCGCTCGCTGGCTTACCCGCGCGGCAAGGTGATCGGCGGCTCCTCCGCCATCAACGCCATGATCTCGATGCGTGGGCAAGCCGCCGACTACGACCACTGGCGTCAGCTCGGGCTGACCGGCTGGGGCTATGACGACGTGCTGCCGGCATTCAAGCAGCTGGAGGATCATTTTCTGGGAGCCAGCGAGCATCACGGCGCCGGTGGCGGCTGGCGCATCGAAGCGCCGCGGCTGTCCTGGGCCGTGCTGGACGCGGTCGAGCGGGCCGCCGAGCAAATGGGGATCCGGAAAACGCCCGACTTCAATACCGGCGACAATGAAGGCGTCGGCTATTTCCACGTCAACCAGAAGCGCGGGCGCCGCTGGTCCTCCGCGCGCGGATTTCTCAAGCCGGTCTTGAACCGTGAGAATCTGCGGCTGGAAAAAAACGTGCTGGTCGATCGGCTGATGGTCGAGCAGGGTCGCGCGGTCGGCGTGCGCTTTATGCAAGGCGGTGAGATGGTCGAGGCCCGCGCCAAGGGCGAAGTGATCCTGTGCGCCGGCGCGATCGGCTCGGTTCAGGTGCTGCATCGCTCCGGCATCGGCCCCGCGGACTGGCTCAAGCCGCTCGGGATCGAAACCGTGCTCGACCGCCAGGGCGTCGGGCGCAATTTGCAGGACCATCTGCAGCAGCGCGCGATCTACAAGGTCGAGGGCATCCGCACCCTCAACGAGACTTATTATTCGCTCGTCCGGCGCGGAATGATGGGCCTCGACTACGCCTTCCGCCGCCGCGGGCCGCTGACCATGGCGCCATCGCAACTCGGCATTTTTACCAGGTCCGACCCGCGCCGCGAACGCGCCAACATCCAGTTCCACGTGCAGCCCTTGTCGCTCGACAAGTTCGGCGATCCCTTGCATCGGTTTCCCGCCATCACCGTCAGCGCCTGCAACCTGCAACCAACCTCGCGCGGCACCGTGCGAGTTCGCTCGGGCGAGGCCAACCAGGCGCCGTCGATCGCGCCGAATTATCTGGCAACCGACGATGACCGCGAGGTCGCAGCCGATGCGATCCGCTCCACGCGACGGCTGATGAAGCAGACCGCGCTGGCGCCCTATCACCCGAGCGAATTCCTGCCCGGCCCGTCGGTCGGCGACGACGATGCCTCGTTGGCAAAAGCCGCCGGCGATATCGGCACCACGATCTTTCACCCAGTCGGCACCGCGAAGATGGGCACCGCCAGCGACCCGATGGCGGTGGTCGACGAGCGCCTGCGCTTTCACGGGCTTGCGGCGTTGCGCGTGATCGACGCCTCGGTGATGCCGACGATCACCTCCGGCAATACCAACACGCCCACCGCGATGATCGCGGAAAAGGGCGCGGCGATGATCCTGGGAGACCGGCGATAGGGCTATTCGATCACGCGCCCGTTCAAGGCGCCTTTGCTCAATTCCGATCCGGATCGAGATTTACGCTTTCGAGCTTTTTGAAACACGATCCCGGCCTTGAACAGGCCAAGCCGACATCGCCGTGTCGATCATTTGATCGAGCATGGTCCCGTCAGCGCCAGCTTGCGGGAAGTTCAATACGGCCTGCAGCACGCCGAGATAGTACCACGCCAGAGCATCGATATTGCTATCTTCAGCCAACTCGCCCGCAGTCACGCCTTCACGCAGAATGCCTGCGACCATCTGATGTTGCCGCGCCAAGCCTGCCAGGGCCGCGGCCTGTCCTTCCGCGGACAGCGTTGGGATATCGGCACAGCTTCGCGCGATCAGGCAGCCCGCAGGCCTGGCTGCCTTCCCCGGCAAAAAAGAGCGCAGTAACGCTTTCATTCGAAGGCGCGCGGTGTCGGCTGTGACGGAGTTCATGCGGCGCAAGAGACGCTCCGTGTAAGCCGCAAGCGCTTCCCGAAACAAACCGTCCTTGTCATTGAAGCGTTGGTAGAGGCTGGAGCGCGACAAACCCGCGGCCTCCGTCAGGTCACTGATGGCCGCGGCCGCATACCCCTGACGCCAGAACACCTCGATTGCCGCTGCGATCACCTCGGCTTCGTCAAACTGCGGCTTTCCGCTCATGCGGTTTCCCCTTGACATTTTGGAACGATCATTCCAACTATGTTGGACCGATTGTTCCAACATATAGGAAGGAACCATGCAATGTCCAAAAAAATAGAATCGACATCGGAAAAACCCCGGATTGCGATCGCTGGCGCGACAGGTCGCGTCGGCACGGAGCTGACCAGCCTTCTCGCCTCCGATCCAGTCGATGTCGTCGCACTAACCCGCCGCCCCGATGCGGCGCGATTGCCTAAGGGTGTGACAGCCGCCGCGGTTGATTTCGACAATCCGAAGACGATTACGGACGCTCTGCGCGGAGCGGATCGACTGTTCGTCTCACATGGATCTTCGCTTCAACAGGTCGCCAACGAGATCGCCTTGATCGACGGCGCTGTTGCCGCCGGCGTCAAACACATCACCAAGCTCTCTGCAATGGGACCGGCAACCCGATTGTATCCGTTCGCTTGGCACACGGAGATCGAAACGCATTTATCCCGTCAGCCGATCGCATCGAGCGTTCTGCGGCCTTCGGCATTTGCCGACATCCTCAGCCGGCGAGCTGGAGGTCAAGTCTCGACCGGCTCCTGGACGGGTGCGGCGGGCGACGGGCGCGTGAATCTCATCGACACCCGCGACGTCGCCGCTGCTGCGCGCATTACGTTGCTCGACGAAGTCTATCCGGAGTCGCAACGCGTCTATCATTTGACCGGACCACGTACCTGGACCATGCGGCAGCTTGCAGAAGAGCTGTCGAATTTGCTCGGTCATCCCGTCGTCTACAAAAACCGGTCGCCTGACGAAGAGCGCGCCGCGCTGCTCACCGCGGGCCTCTCGCCGTTCGTCGCTGACCTCTTCGTCGGCCTGGACCAGATGTTCCGCGAGTCCGCGCTCGGAGAGACCACCTCGACGGTCGAGGAATTGACCGGCAAGCCTCCGCGAACGCTGCAGCAATGGCTTCTCGAAAATATCGAAGTCTTTCGAAAATAAGCCCGCGGACCCACTTTTCCGGGTCATGCTCTCACGCGCCGGTTCAGGCCCCGGCGCTCGCCAGCATGTGCGCATAAGGCAAAAGTCCCGTCCGGGAATGGCAGTTGAAATATTCAAACGGCGGATTGTTGGCTTCGACGATGAATATCTCGTTATAGGTCCGCAGTTGAAGCTGGTCCTGATATTTGCGCCGCGCCGCCATCGCACGGGTGTAAATGGCAAGATGGCTTGGATGGTCCTTGGCCCATGATTCCAGATGGGCCAGCGACACGAACGCGCCAAGCGAGTAGGCTTCCGCCAATTCGTCACCCGCTCCGCTGACGCAATTCACCTGGCGAAGCGCGAAACAGCCGGTATCGCGCGGGTTGTTTCGCAAATAATCCATCCCGGCATCCAGCGCCGGCTTGATGCGCTCCCGATAGTCCTTCAGTTGCTCGCCTTCGCAATGTTCCCAGGAGACGCCGGAGCGGATCACGGCCATGTTCTTCGGCGGTTGAATCTTTCGGTAGGGAATTTTCGATCCGTCCCCCATTGGCTCCGAGGCTACGGCCGCCGGTTCGAACGGATCATACGCCGCGGCGGGAATCCGGTCGCGCGCCGCGCCCCAATAGCCGGTTCCTTCGGTGGTGGCGAAGCCCGATACCGGGCAGCCGGAAAACCCGCGCAAAAATTCCTTGAACGCGATCGTTTCCATATAGTCGGCGTCAACCGCGACCGGCTCCCACCACAACCCGACCGACGAAAGGCCAGCCACGCGCGCGCGCCATTCGGCGACCGCCGGAAGTTTCGACCAGGCCGCGAAATCCCTGGCCTTCAGCCAATAGAGCGCGGCGACGTGATTGCGATAGCCCTGCGGGTCGGCGAAGCTGGCAAAATCGGCATAGACGGGTGCCGGATCACCGCCTGCGCTCAGCAACTCCGCGAATCTGGCTTCGCGCAACGCTTTGGCGTCGGTCGCCTGAACGCCGAGGAAAAGCACGGCAACCTTGTCGTGCTGCGGCAGAATGGCGGAATATCGTGGAATCGGCGGCTTGTGACCTTCCGGCCGCCGCAACGGAAAGATGCGGACCGGGCAACCGTCTTGGTCGGTGCGAGCTTGGTCGGTGCGAGTTCGGTCAGCGCGCGGCGCGACGTCGAGCTCGCCGGGAAGTTCACTCATGAAAGACTCCCTGTATTCCGTTCGCCGAGGGCGTGCAGCCCTGATCGATCGCTGCGTTCCCAAGCAGCGATCAGGCTAGCATGACGGGCCGTTTGCTCAAGGGTTGCGGAACAAAAAATGGCGCCGTTTCAAGCCCGGAAGAGCGGTGAGCAATACAAAAAAAAGCCGTCCCTTTTGAGAGGGACGGCCGGACGCTACGCCATACTTACAAGTCGCTTGTTATTAGTTGTGGCCGTGGTGCTCGGCGTGATGACGGCTCGCCTCGGCGTGGTGTTCTTCAGCGTGGCTGGCATGGCCATGGGCGCTGTGGGCGTGATGCGCGGCCTTCTCGTGATCGCCGGCTTCGTGATGCTTGGCGGCTTGCGGTGATGCTTGGCGGCGTGCTCGTGATGTTCGGCGGCCTTGTTATGATGTTCGACGGCGTGCTCGCTCATGTTCGCTCTCCCGGTTACGGTTGAAGTCCGGCTGATTTACAGGGATCGCCTGACGTTATGCTGACGGCGGCAAGACAAGTTTGTTGCACCTGAGCGCCCGGGGTTATGGAACCGTCATCCCGGCCGCGCCGGCTTTTTCGCCTCATCCGGAAATTTCCGGGAATAAACCCCGCCCTCGCCCGATCACGTCCCGGCAACCCAATGAAGGGTCCATGGAGACTGGCGATGAGCATCTTCGATCACGACCACCACGATGACAGCTCAAACAAGGACCCCGGCGTCAGCCGCCGCCGGGTACTGGAATGCATGACCTGGGCCGGCACCGGCGTGCTGTGGACGGTTTCCGGCGGCGTTCCGCGCTCGCTCGGGCTGGTCGGTTCGGCGATGGCGGCCGAGCCGGCCGGCATGACCTTCCTGCAGATCAGCGACAGCCATGTCGGCTTCGACAAGCCGGCCAATCCGAATGCGCTCGGAACGCTCGAGGAGGCGATCGCCAAAATCAAGACCATGCCGATCAAGCCTGCCTTCATGATCCACACCGGCGACATCAGCCATCTCTCGAAGGCCTCCGAGTTCGACGACGCCGAACGCATCATCTCGCAGGCCAAGCTCGACGTGCATTACGTGCCGGGCGAACACGATTTCCTCGATGAAGAGATCAAGTTCTACAAGGATCGCTACGGCAAGGGCACCAGGGGCGCCGGCTATTACTCGTTCGACGCCAGCGGCGTGCACTTCATCGGCCTCGTCAATGTCGTCGACCTCAAGGCCGGCGGTCTCGGCAATCTCGGCGCCGAGCAGCTCGAATGGCTGGAGCAGGACCTCAAGGGCCGTTCGAAATCGACGCCGATCGTGGTGTTCGCGCATATCCCGTTGTGGACCGTGTATCCGGAATGGGGCTGGGGCACGGAGGATGGCGCCCGCGCGCTCGACTACCTCAAGGGCTTCGGCTCGGTCACCGTGCTCAACGGCCACATCCACCAGGTGATGCAGAAGGTCGAAGGCAACGTCACCTTCCACACCGCGCGCTCGACCGCTTTCCCGCAGCCGGCGCCGGGCACTGCGCCCTCGCCCGGGCCGATGAAAGTCGCCGACGACAAACTGCGCAGCATGCTCGGCATCGCCAGCGTCAACTTCAAGCGAAGACGATCAACCGCTCGCGATCATCGATACCCCGCTGCAAGGTTGACGAAAACAAGGCTGACGAAAAAACTGCCAAAGGAATCGTACGATGATATCGGCAACTTTCCGCAAGCACGGCGTTCGCATCGCGATCGCCGCGGCCCTCTCGCTGTACCTCGGCGGCGCCCGCGCCGAGGAAACCAAGGTCACGATCGACAATTTTACCTTCACACCGGCTGAGCTGAAGCTGAAGGTCGGCGATACCGTGACCTGGACCAACCATGACGACATTCCGCACACCGTAGTCTCCGCCGGAAAATTCAGGTCGAAGGCGATGGATACCGACGGCAGCTTCTCGTTTACCTTCACCGCCGCCGGCGACTACCAGTATTTTTGTTCGCTGCACCCGCACATGACCGGGACGATCAAGGTTGAATAGCGGCCAAAACCAAGGCATCACAATTATGCCCGGCCGGTGGATCGAAGCCGGCCGGGTATACGCATCTCAAGCAACAGCCGGGCAACAGGCGATGCCGATCACTGCTTCAGGCGACGATCCCAGAAAGGCGCAGCGCTTTCGCGATGCCGCCCTGCCGTATCTCGACGACGTCTACACGCTTGCGCGTTATTTGCTGCGCAACGCCGACGATGCCGACGACGCCGTGCAGGAATGTTATCTGCGGGCGCTGAAACATTTCGACAGCTATCGGGGGCCCGCGATGAAGCCCTGGTTGTTTGCGATCCTGCGCAACGTCTGTCGCGCCGAATATGCGCGGCGCGCGGGTGCGCCGACCACCGACATCGACGCGCTACCCGACGACGCGGCACAAACGCCGTTGTGGCACGAAGCGCAGGAGACGCCGGAGACCGCAGATATTGCGCGAGCGCGACGCCTCGGCGGTGCAAAAACTGGTCGCCGCCCTCGCCGAACCGTTCCGGGAGACTTTCGTGCTGCGTGAAATTCACAATCTTTCTTATCGCGAAATCGCCGACATCGTCGCAGCCCCAGTCGGCACCGTGATGTCCCGCCTCGCGCGCGCCCGCGCCATGTTGCGATCGGCATGGATGGCGGAACAGGAGCAAAAGACATGACCTGCGACGAGGCCGAGATCCTTCTTCACGCATTGATCGACGGCGAACTCGATGCCGGACACAGCCGCGACGTGGAGGCTCATGTCGCGGGATGCCCGCGCTGCGCCGCGGCGCTGGCCGACTATCGCCAGATGAGCAAGGCCGTCGCCGGCGCCGATCTGCGCTATAGCGCGCCGCTCGCGCTTCGCCGGCGCATCGAGGCGTCGTTGCCGCAGGCGCAGCCGCAAACATGCCGACGCCGAGCCGCCGCTCGGTGATCAGGGGCTTTGCGATGGGATCGGCGGTGTCGGCGCTGGCTGCGACCGGCCTTGTCGCCATCGTGCTGCGCAACGATGACGAACAGCGACTGCTGTCGGAGGTCGTCACCGCGCACCTGCGCTCGCTGCAGGCCGGCCATCTGATCGACGTGGTCTCGACCGACCAGCACACCGTAAAACCCTGGTTCAACGGCAAACTCGACGTCTCGCCGCCGGTGATCGATCTCACCGCGCAAGGTTTTACGCTGATCGGCGGCCGGCTCGATTATGTCGATGCCAGGGCGATCGGCGCCGTGGTCTATCGCCGGCGCCAGCACGTCATCAATTTGTTCGTCGCCCAGACCGCCAACACCGAACGCCGTCCGGCCAAGATGGAAACCATGCAGGGCTTCAATGTCAGGCGCTGGAGCGAGCAAGGCATGAACTTCTGGGCCGTCAGCGACATCGCGCCCGACGAACTCGCCGAGTTCGGCGAAAAGTTCGAGGCCACCCTAAAGGGCAGCACGGGCTAGCTCGCGCGTTCCGCGCCGAGTCAATATTGCACCGGCTGATGGAACAACCGCCGGCCGCTTACGCCGACTTGCGCACCGCGTTGTCGACCAGCGTCTTGCCGAGCGACCAGATCGCGCCGGGCACCTTATGGCTGGAGGCGATCACGTCGTCGAACGCCTTCTCGATCCAGCTGCAGTCTTCTTCGGTGATGGTCAAGGACGGCAACAGCTTGATGGTGTGGCTGCCATGGCCGGAGACCTGCGTCAGGATCTTGTGATCCTTGAACAGCGGCACGGTGATGAGCTGGCAGAACAGACCCTTGTTGGCGGTCTCCAGCACGTTCCACGACGCCTTCAGCCGCAACGACTTTGGCGGCCCGAATTCAATGCCGATCATCAGGCCCTTGCCGCGAACTTCCTTGAGCAGTTCGTAGCCCGGAACCATCCGGGTCAACGCCAACCGAAGCTCGGCGCCGCGCTTGGCGGCAGCTTCAATCAGCTTTTCCGACTTGATCACTTCAAGGGTCGCAATCCCCGCCGCCATCGCCAGGTCGTTTTTGGCGAAGGTCGATCCGTGCACGACCGCGCGGTCCATGCGATTGAAGATCTTGTCGAAGATGCTCTTGCGGGTCAGCAACGCGCCGACCGGAACGTGGCCGCCCGACAGCGCCTTCGAAACCAGCACCATGTCGGGTTCGACATTCCAGTGCTCGACCGCAAGGAAGCGGCCGGTGCGGCCCATGCCGGTCTGGATTTCGTCGGCAATGAACAGCGTGCCGTATTTCTTGCAGAGCGCGGCTGCGCCCGGCAGGAACTCATCGGTGGGCATATTGACGCCCTTGCCCTGGATCGGCTCGACAATGAAAGCGGCCACCTGGCGCGATGACAGCGACTGCTCCAGAGCTGCCAGATCGTTAAAAGGGACCGGTGTGCAACCCGGCAGCAACGGTTCGAAGCCGCCACGGAAGTTGGCATCGTCGGTCAGCGACAGCGCGCCATAGGACAGTCCGTGATACGCGTGGCTGCAATAGACGATGCCCGGCCGGTCGGTGGCACCGCGTGCGAATTTGATCGCAGCTTCGACACATTCGGCGCCGGAATTCGCAAAAAAGACTTTATCCAGGTAGGGAACGAATTCCAGCAGGCGTTCGGCCAACACGCCCGCCAGCGTCGAAACGTCCAATTGCACCAGATTCGGCAGGTCGCTATCGAGGACGCTCTTCAAGGCCTCGCGGAGGGCCGGATGGTTGCGGCCGATCGCAAAAACGCCAAACCCGCTGAGTAGATCGAGATAACGGGCATCGTCGCGATCGTACAGATACTGACCCTGGCCCTTCTGAAAACCAACGTCGTAACCGATCGTTTTAAGGACCCTTACGAGCTGTTCGTTAAGATGGCGGGTATGCATGGAACTGCGCTGCGACTGGCGGTCCACAAACATCTCGGAAACGTCTAGATTCGGATATAACATCAGCTACATACTTCGATTGATGGTCATTTCGTCAACTGAAAACACTCAATGCGGCGTTTTGCCCCTCGATTTTGACCATCTACATAAGCATAGGTTTAAAACCATGTTGCACTGCCCACGACACATCAAGCGTACCGTAACATATTCCGCGATATTTTTGGCAACAGCCCTTGCGCCGGCTTTTGCTGCCGACCCCACCGGCGATTGGCAGGTGCAGGATGGCGTAGCTAACATCCGCGTCGCCGAATGCAATGGAAGCATGTGGGGCGTGGTGGCTTGGGAGAAAATCGCCGGCGGCCACGATACCAACAATCCCGATGCCTCAAAGCAGAACAGACCGACCCTGGGGATGCCGATTCTGCTCGACATGAAGAAAACGGCCGGCGTCGATCAATGGGAAGGGCAAGTTTATAACGCCAAGGACGGCCAAACTTACAGTTCCACGATCAGGCCCACCGGTCCTGAGCAGCTTGAGATCAAGGGCTGCGTGCTCGGCTTCCTGTGCGGCGGCGAAACCTGGACCCGGGTCGCGCCCCCGATACCGTCCAGCCCGGTCAATAGTATGGCGAAAGGCGGACAGAAGACCAGCGGCGCATTGCCTAAAACCGGTGCATCTGCAACGGCTTCGGCCACCCCCAAACCGCCTTCGGTCAACCCATCGGCGACAAAAACGACCGGTCAAAAGGTCGCCACATCAGGGCATCCGTCCGACCCGGTTGGCGATATCTGCCTACTCCCCGACATCGCGCGGTTTGCCCATTAACGCGGGCTGGAACAACAACACTGCGGCCAACGTCGTGACCAGCGAGAGCGCCAGCAATTTGCCCATGCTAGCGGTGCCGGGATGACTCGATAGCCACAGGCTGCCGAACGCCGTGGCCGTCGTCAGCGCGCTGAAAAATATCGCGCGTGTCAGGCTCGATTGCAGCAGATTTGTTCTGCCGGCGCGCCACGCCGTGACGTAATAGATCTTGAATGCGACACCGACGCCAAGCAGCAACGGCAACGCGACGATGTTGGCGAAGTTGAGCGGCAACCCGATCAGCACGCAGATTTCCAGTGTCACAGCGCCCGCCACCAGCAGCGGAACCAGCGTCAGCAGCACGTCGGTGATCCGACGCAGCGCAAGCCAGAGCAGCAGGCTGATCACGATCAGCGCGCAGATTCCGGCCTGAATGAAGGCCCTGACGACGGTCTCGCCGGACTTCAGAATCGATACCGGTCCGCCGATCGCGGTGGGTTCGACATCGAGCACCGCGCCGGCAAACTTGCGCAGCGTGTCGTTGTCATTGGGGTCGCCGCGCGGCAACGCCTCAACGCGCTGCAAGCCGTCCTTTGTCTTCCATGAACGAACCAGATCGTCCGGCAGCGTCTTCAGGCTGACCGGTTGCGCCTGCAGCGTGTCCTTGAGCTGGTCGAGCACGATCTTCAGCGGCGTGACGAAGATGGCCTGGGTCTTGTCCCGAATCGCCTGACTGGAATCGGCAAGCTTTGCCAGCGCATCGGCCAGCCGCCGCGACGCCACGGCCCCGGGACCTTTGCCGTCGCCGGCAGCCCTGCGCAGGCTCTCCACCGTGCTCTTCAAGGCCTCGACATTCTCGGCGTCGGAGGGAGCGGCGTCGATCGAATCCGGGTTGAGCGCCGGATTGAGCACCTTGGCGCCGTCGGCGATCAGCTTCAGTTTCGCCGGCTGGTCGTCCGGCACGAAGCTTTCCAGCGACCTGACCTCGAGGACTTCAGGCACCTTCTCAAGCCTGGCCTGGATCTTCCTGGCATCTTCGTCCGAATTCGTCATCACGTTGATGGCGTTGGCGCCGGTGTTCGGGTCCTTTCTCAGATCGAGATAGGTCGCGATCGATTCGGCTTTCGGACTGCGCAGATTGATCGGGTTGAAATCGAATCTCAGGAAATAAAGCAGCGGCAGGCCGGCCAGCGCCACCAGCAGCGTGCCGACGATAATGATCACGCGATGCTTTTCCAGGAAGTGATCGACCGGCGCCAGGAATGCGTAGCCGACCGCCTCCTTCTCCCCGGGAGGATTGAGCAGTCTCAGCAACGCCGGGAGCACTGTGATGCTGCTCAAGAAAGCCACCAGCATGCCGACACCGGCGATCTCGCCGAGCTCCGAGACCCCTTTGTAGTCGGTCGGCAGGAACGAGAGGAAGCCGGACGCGGTCGCCATCGCCGCCAGTGAAAGTGGCACGGCGACGTGGCCCGCAGCACTTTCCAGCGCCTGTCGCAGATCATCGCTTTTAAATCGTTCCGAGCGGTAACGGACGCTGAACTGGATGCCGAAGTCGACGCCGAGGCCAACGAACAGAACCGCGAACGCGACCGAGAGCAGGTTCAGCGACCCCACCATCATCAAGCCCACGGCCGTGGTGATCGACAGGCCGATGAACAAATTGACGAATACGGCGAAGATGATCTTGGTGGAATGCAACGCCATCCAGAGAATGAGCAGCACCACCAGCACGGTGCCGATGCCGTTGACGACAGCGCCGTCCTGAACCGTGGCGAATTCCTCGTCGGACATCGGAACCGGGCCGGTCAGCCGGACCCGCGCGCCATATTTGCCTTCGAAATCGATATCTTTCGCGGCCTGCCGGATCGCGTCGCTGCCGTCCTTGCCGGGCTCCAGCGCATTGAAGTCGAGGATCGGTTTGAACTCGATGAAGGCTCGCCGATCGGAATCGGTCAACGGCTTGTCGCTGACGAGTTCGCGCCACGAGAAAGTCGCGGCGCCGGTTTTCAGTACGTCCTCGACCGTCTTGGCGATCAGGTTGAACGGCCGCTCGGTGCTGTCGAGCTTGACCTGGCCGCGTTTGACGCCGGCAAGCCCGGTTTCCAGTGCGCCGGTCAGTCCGCGTATCGAGGGATCGCCGGCGATGATTTCGATCAAGGGCGCCGCGGAAGCAAATTGGCCGGTCAGCTCACCCACCTGGGCTTCCGGAAGATACAGCAGCCCGTTTTTGGCAAAGAATTCTCCGGAACCGAGCGGCTGCACGGAGGAAAAATGCTTGGTGTCACCGGCCAGTCTCTGCACCAGTGCGGCCGCGGCGGCACTGGTGAGTTCCGGCGTCGGGGCATCCACCACCGCAAGCGTCGTGCTGTCGCGATCGAACGCCTTATCGAACTGGTTGTCGCGCTTGCGCCAATCGAGCTTGTTCGAAATCAGCGTGTTGATGTCAGTATTGATCTCAAAATTCCGGGCGGTGTAGTAGCCCCCGGCGATCGCCAAGATGAGTGCGACAAGAACCGTAACAGAGGCAAACCGCGTACAAGCTTTAACGACCGATACGACAATACTTGTCAGCACATCTAATCTTTCTAATGTAAGGGCTCCGCCGGAACCCCGCTGTCTAGCGGAGTTCGACCCGTCGATCTAACATTTGTTTTGGATGTTTTCTTTCAGAGCACGGTAGCGACAAATAACGCAAAACTTGCCCAAATCGTGCCCCGAGAGCGGTATAATTCGGATCGGCCTGCCGTAAAGTGACGAACAAGTGAGGATTCCATAACTTCCCGCCGTGGCCTTTATAATATACTGTATTATAATACCGCCACACCCGGCTGATCTCTTCCGATCCGCCTTTCCTATCCGATGCTTTTTTGACACAGAGCCCCGTGCATTCACGCGCTTACCGGCGGAATGGATGCGAAATCAGGGCGCGATGTGGATATTGCAGATACCCTGATGGCACGGAGAAACAGTATGAGTTTGGTGCAACTTGCATAACGGGCGTCCCATGGAAGTGTTTCTCGCGCAGCCGCGCGGATTTTGCGCCGGCGTCGTGCGCGCCATCGAGATCGTCGAGCGTGCCCTCGAAAAGTATGGCCCGCCGGTCTATGTGCGCCATGAGATCGTGCACAACAAATACGTGGTCGAAAGCCTTAAAAACAAGGGCGCGATCTTCGTCGAGGACCTCTCGGAGGTGCCCCCCAAGGCGGTGACCGTGTTCAGCGCGCACGGCGTGGCGAGGAGCGTCGAGGAAGAGGCCGCCTCCCGCGGCCTGCCGGTGCTCAACGCCACCTGCCCGCTGGTGACCAAGGTCCATAACCAGGGCAAGCGCTATATGTCCAAGGGCCGGGCGTTGGTTCTGATCGGGCACGCCGGCCACCCCGAGGTCGAGGGAACCATGGGTCAGGTTCCCGGCCCCGTGATGCTGGTCCAGAGCGTCGACGACGTGGCGGCCCTGACCTTGCCGGTGGACACCCCGGTGGCTTACATCACCCAGACCACCCTGAGCGTAGATGACACAAAGGATATAATTCTCGCCCTCCAGCAGCGTTTTAGAGATATTCAGGGCCCGGACATCCGAGATATCTGCTATGCGACACAGAACCGCCAATCTGCGGTAAGGGACCTGAGCAAGCTCGTGGATGTGATCCTGGTGGTGGGGGCCACCAACAGTTCCAATTCAAACCGTCTGCGTGAAATCGGCACCGAGGTAGGTGTTGCGAGTTATTTGATTGCCGACGGTAGCGAGCTGGACCCGGAATGGCTGAAGGACGCAAAGGCCGTCGGCATCACCGCCGGCGCCTCGGCGCCGGAGGTTCTGGTCGACGACGTGATCGAGGCCTTGAAGCGCATCGGACCGGTCTCGGTCTCGGTGCTTCCGGGCCGCGAAGAAAACATTGAATTCCGGCTTCCGGCCGAACTAACAGCGGGCTGATCCAGACTAGCGGGCTGACTAACCACTCTACCTTAGTCCAGAAAGAAAATTCGTAATGGCAATACCGTTCTTCAAGGAACTGAGCATCGGCAGCTACCTGATCAAGCAGAAGCTGTTGGGCCGCAAACGCTATCCGCTGGTGCTGATGCTCGAGCCGTTGTTCCGCTGCAACCTCGCCTGCGTCGGCTGCGGCAAGATCGACTATCCCGACGCGATCCTCAACCGCCGCATGTCGGCGCAGGAATGCTGGGATGCCGCCGACGAATGCGGCGCGCCGATGGTGGCGATCCCCGGCGGCGAGCCGCTGATCCACAAGGATATCGGCGAGATCGTGCGCGGCCTCGTGGCGCGCAAGAAATTCGTATCGCTGTGCACCAACGCGTTGCTGCTGGAAAAGAAGCTCGATCTGTTCGAGCCGTCGCCCTATCTGTTTTTCTCGGTGCATCTCGACGGCCTGAAGGACCATCACGACAAAGCGGTCTCGCAGAAGGGCGTGTTCGATCGCGCGGTCTCGGCGATCAAGGCCGCGAAAGCACGCGGATTCACCGTCAACGTCAACGCCACGATCTTCGACGGACACGCCGCCGAGGACATCGCCAAGTTCCTCGACTTCACCACCGAGCTTGGGGTCGGGGTTTCGATGTCGCCGGGCTACGCCTATGAGCGCGCGCCCGACCAGGAGCACTTCCTGAACCGGACCAAGACCAAGAAGTTGTTCCGCGACGTATTCGCGCTCGGCAAGGGCAAGAAGTGGAACTTCATGCATTCCGGCCTGTTCCTGGACTTCCTGGCCGGCAACCAGAGCTATGAATGCACCCCGTGGGGCATGCCGGCGCGCAATATTTTCGGCTGGCAGAAGCCCTGCTATCTGCTCGGCGAAGGCTATACCAAGACCTTCAAGGAGTTGATGGAGACCACGGACTGGGACGCTTACGGCACCGGCAAGTATGAGAAGTGCGCCGACTGCATGGCGCATTGCGGCTACGAGCCGACCGCGGCCAACGCTGCCCTCGTCAACCCGTTGAAGGCGGTGTGGGTAGCCCTGCGCGGCGTGCGGACCACAGGTCCGCTGGCGCCCGAGATCAATCTCGAAAAGCAGCGCCCGGCGCAGTACATCTTCTCGGCCGAAGTGCAGAAGCGGCTGTCTGACATCCGCCGCGACGAGGCGGCGGCAGCGCAGTTGAAGGCGCAGCAGAAGGCATCAACGGCCGCCTAGAGCCTTTCCCGTTCCGATGGAATCGGAACGGGGCTCTGGGTTTTTGTTTTGATGCGTTTTCTTCACGCGAACCGGTATCCACTTCGCTCGAAAACGCTCTAAGGCGGTCACGGGTCAAGCTGATAACTCAAACGAAAACAGGGCGCGATTCGATCGCGCCCTGTTTTCGTTTGAGAGCCAGTCTTTGTTTGAGAGCCAGTTGAGAGCCGGACCAGTGCGGCGACGCGGATGGCGTCGCCGGCCAGGCTTATGCCGCGGCTTCGAGCTCCACGGGGGCGAACGTCTCTTCGCCCAGCAGAAAACTGCGGCAGCCTCGCAGGCTGCGCAGGGCGCGGTTGAAGTCGATCCCGGTGGAGACCAAAGCGCGCAACGACAGCGGGTTGCGCGCCACGCCGCGCAGAACCTTGCGCAGATCGATGTCGCCGTTCGGCTTGATCGCGCTCATCGCGATCGCCGGCAGCGCGCGGCTGGCGGGATCACTGATGACGCGCAGGGCCGCGAAGGGCAGGCCCACCTCGGCGGCATAGGCGGCTGCGATATGGCTTTCCATATCGACCGCCGCAGCGCCGGTTGCCGACCACAGCGCGGCCTTGCCGGCGCGTGCCGCGATAACCTTTTCGACGCCTGCCAGGCCGCGCCTGACGACGCGCCGGCGCTTCAGCGCGACGCTTGCGATCTGCTCCTCGTTGAGCGGCAGTTCGGCCAGCCAGCGCGCATCACCGGCCAGCACTTCCGTCGCCACCACAATGTCGCCCGATTTCAACGTGGGATCCAAGCCGCCGGCGACGCCGAAACTGATGACGCCCCTGAATGAGGCTGGGTCCAGCGTCGCAAGCAGCGACCGCAATTGCCGGGGATCGCTGCTGCTGCAGATGACCGCCATGCCCGGCCCGGCCGCGATTCGCGCCTCCTGCACCAGTCCCGTCACAATCAGCACCGGCCGCGGGTCAACTCGATTGCCCGCGGAAACTTCGTCCACCGCCCCCAAATTCACATTCCGACCCCTACAACCCTGCTGTTGGTGCTATTCAAATTTCGATACCGCGCAAGCGCCCACAGCGGAAAGAACTTCGAATAGCCATGATATCTCAGATAAAACACCCGCGGAAAGCCTGTTGCCGTGTAACGCTGCTCGTCCCAGAGTCCTTTTTCCGTCTGTGTGCCTTTTAGGTACTCCACCCCCCGCAAAACTGCGGGATTTTCGACCTCACCCGCCGCCATAAGGCCAAGCAAAGCCCATGCCGTTTGTGAGGCGGTGGTGGGCGCGCCGCCGAATCCCTTGTAGTCGAGTCGGTAGCTGGTGGCATCCTCGCCCCAGCCGCCATCGGCGTTCTGGATCGACACCAGCCAATCCACCGCCTTGCGCATCATCGGGTCCTGGTGGCTCACGCCGGCGGCATTGAGGGCGCACAACACTGACCAGGTGCCGTAGATGTAATTGAGGCCCCAACGGCCATACCACGACCCTTCCGCGAGCTGGGTCCGCCGCAGATAAGCCACCCCATCGGCAACCGGTTTGCTGGTTTGCGCGGTCTCGCCGAGCTGGGCCAGCATCGAGAGGCAGCGCGCCGTGACATCCTCGGTCGGCGGATCCAGCAGCGCGCCGTGATCCGAGAACGGGATGTTGTTGAGATAATATTCGAGATTGTTGACGTCGAACGCGGCCCAGCCGCCATCGCGGCTTTGCATGCCCTCGATCCACTCGCGGCCGCGGGCGATCGCGGTATCAAATTCGTGGCTGTGCGAAGCGCGCCGCGCGCGGTCCATCGCCATCACCACGACGGCGGTATCGTCGAGATCCGGATAATAGTCGTTGTTGTATTGAAAGGCCCAGCCGCCGGGCCGGACGTTCGGGCTCTTCACCGCCCAATCGCCTTTGACGTCCAAGACCTGCCTCGGCAGCAGCCAGTCGAGCCCGCGCTTGGCGGAGGGCGACGCTTCACCGCCGGCTTCGAGCATCGCGTGACAGGTCAGCGCCGTGTCCCACACCGGCGACACGCAAGGCTGGCAATAGGCCTCGTGTTCCCCGATCACCAGAAGCCTGTCGAGCCCCCGCCGCGTCAGCGCCCGGGGCGGATAATCCGCCGGCTTGCCGAGCACCTCGTACATCATCACGGTGTTGGCCATCGGCGGATAAATCGCACCAAGGCCGTCTTCGCCGTTCAGGCGTTCTTCGATGAACGCCACCGCGCTGTCGATGGCGCGGGCCCGCAGCTTGCTGGGAAACAGCGGCTCGATCACCCGCAGCACGCTGTCGAGACCGCGGAACAGCAGAAACCAGCCCCAGCTCTGGTGCGGCGCCTTGGCGGTCATGCCGATCGAATGCGGCGGCTGCAGGAACAATTCATCGACGCCGACGCCGCTAGCGTTCTTGGCGCGGGGTTTCAGCGCCGCCAGCACCAGCAGCGGCACGATCGTGGTGCGCGCCCAGTAGGAAATCTTGTTGAGATGGAATGGCGACCACATCGGCAGCAGCATGATCTCGACCGGCAACACCGGCACGCTGCGCCAACTCAAAACCCCGAACATCGCCAGCATGAAACGGGTGAAAACGTTGCTGTGGATCGCGCCGCCACGGCTGCGGATCGCCTCGCGCGCCCGCGTCATGTGCGGCGCATCGATCGGCTCGCCGATCATCTTCAGCGCGAAATAGGCCTTTACGCTGGCGCTCATGTCGAAATCGCCTTCGTGCACCAGCGGCCAGCCGCCATGGGCGCCCTGAACCCGGCGCAGATAATTGGCGATCTTGCCTTCCAGCACGGCGTCGACCGGCTCGCCCAGGTAATGGCGCAGCAGCACATATTCGGCCGGGATGGTGCAATCGGCTTCGAGCTCGAACACCCAATGGCCGTCCGCCTGCCGCAGGTCGAGCAGCGCCCGGCTCGCCGATTGGATGCTCGCCTCCAAAGCGGCATCGGGTCCAACGCCAACGCTGTTAGTGCCGGAAGCCATTTTGCTCGACATCTCCGTCATTGTCCGTGCCTGGCCCTCTCGGAGCCGTGCGTTGTATCATCGATCAAGCCTGCCGCGAGGCAAGCACCAGGTCGGCGGCGCGATCGCCCGACCGGACCGATCCCTCAATGGTGGCCGGCAACCCCGTATCAGTCCAGTCGCCGGCGAGAAACAGGTTTTTCCATGCGGTCGACGCGCCCGGCCGCAGCGCGTTCTGCTCCGGCGTGGCCTCGAATGTCGCGCGGCGCTCCCGCACGATCTGCCAGGGCGGCAGTTCGCCCTGCACGCCACCGGCCTTGCAGATGTCCCGCCAAATCGCCTGCGCCAGTTCCTCGCGCGGCATGTCCACCAGCCGGTCGGCGCCGCTGATGGTGATCGACAGCCGCTGCGGGAAGGCGAACAGCCATTCCACCAGACCCCCGACGACACCGAGGATCGGAGGCAGGTCCTTTGGCGGATCGAAGCGGAAATGCGCATTGACGATGGCGCGGAATTTCGATGGCGTTTTCAGGCCCGGCAGCAAGGAGGCGGCTGGACGCGGCGGCACCGCCATCACCACCCTATCGTCCGCGCCGAGCGCAATAACGTCGTCGCCGAAATTCAGTTCGCTGATGCGCTCCGCCGATTTGCCGAACGCGCGCAGTTCGTGGCCAAACTGGATGCTGGCGCCCTTTGCCTGCAGCAACCTGATCGCGGGCTCGACCAGCACCGCGCTCAGCCCTTCGCGCGCGATCAGTGGCCGGCAGGCCTGTCCCCCGGCCAGCAGCGTTTCCCGCACGATCGCGCCGGCAAGCCCCGCCGATCCCTCGGGCGGATCGACATTGAGCGCGGCCAACAGCAGCGGTTGCACCAGCCGCTGGTAGAGCGTGCCCTCGCAGGGAATGGTATCGCCAACGAGCTTGCCCTGCCCCGCCCAGATCAGCGGCGCCAGCTTCATATAATCCAGCACACCGGTGCCGGGTACCCGGCGCGCCGGGTCCAGCACCCACAATGGCAGCCGGCCGTCGCCGAGATCGAGCTGCCAGCGCCGGCCCGTCGCGATATCGACGAATGGAAATTGCGCACGCTTCGGCCCGACCAGCCCGGCCTCGGTGCCGATCGATCTGGCATAGGCGAGCGCGTGGCGGTTGCCCGAGAGCAGCAGATGATTGCCGTTATCGATGGTGAGATTGGTCGCCGCGTCGAAATAGGACCGGCAGCGGCCGCCCGCCTGTTGCGTGGCCTCGTGGACGTGCACCTTGTAGTTCGCGCCGGCCAGCCGAACGGCGGCCGACAGGCCTGAAATCCCAGCGCCGATGATGTGAACGATCTTTTGCATCAGATGAAAGCGTAGCGAACGATAATGGCGATGCGGGTCATCTTGTCGACGCGCACCGCCGACCGCGGCAACGCGAAGCCTCTTGCCACCAGCAATTCGAGGATCGCCCGATAATACTTCGACATGATCCTCGGCGCCCGCACCACGCGCCGGGAATTGCGCCGCATGACTTCGTCGGCTTTGGCAAAATGAGCCCGCGCCCGTTCCACCAGCGGCGCGCAGACTTTCGGCAGCGCCGGATCGGCAATGACCTTGAGCGGATCGTTGGAAGTTATTCCCGCATGCAGCAGGCCCTCGAGCGGCAGATAGAGCCGGCCGATGCCGGCGTCCTCGTCGATATCGCGCAGGATATTGGTCATTTGCAACGCACGGCCGAGATGATAGGCGAGCAGGATGCCGTCGTCCTCGGCAAGGCCGAACACCCGCACCGACAGCCGTCCGACCGCACTCGCCACCCGGTCGCAGTACAGATCGAGCGTCGCCATGTCAGGCGCACGGATATCCTGGGGGATATCCATCTCCATGCCGTCGATGATGGCCAGAAAATCCTCGCGCTTCAGGTTGAAGCGGCGAACCGAGGCGACGTAATCGCGCAACCGCGGCGCTGGATGGCCCTGATACAGCGCGTCGATATCATTGCGCCATTGCTGGATCGCGGCCAGCCGTTCGGGCCGTGGTCCGTCGGAGTCGGCGATATCGTCGACCTGCCGGCAAAAGCTGTAGATCTGAAACATCGCCTCGCGCTGTTCGCGCGGCAATATCCGCATCGCGGCATAAAACGAACTGCCGGACGCCGCCGCGCCGTCGCTCGGATTGGCAACCGCGGTATCGAGTGTCATGCGCCGGCCGCCGGATTAGACACGGGCCGGCGACCGACCGCGCGCCTCGCCGTTTCGCTCGCCATCCCGCCGAAGCTATGGGCCAGCAGTTCGATCGGGCCGAGATGGACCCTCTCGCTCAGGGGATCGCGCACCTTGAGCATCCGCACGATCCTGCCGGCAAAACCCTGGATCACGGAAATCTCGAGTCCGAGCCGGAAATCCCTGACTTCGCCGCTCAGCGATTTGCTTTCATTGAGCAGGCCTTCGGTACGCGCGGCGAGCGAATGCAGGCATTGCAACAGCGGCGCCGGCGCCCGCGTCTGTCCGAGTTGCTCGACCGAAGCTCCCGCTGCCGCGAGCGCATCGCGCGGAAGATAGACGCGGTTGAGATCGCGAAAATCCTTGCCGCAATCCTGAAGGTGATTGTTGATCTGCAGGCCGGCGCACAGCGCGTCCGAAGCAGCCCAGGTCGAAATGCTCTCGCCGTGGACGTCGAGCATGAAACGCCCGACCGGCATCGCCGAGTAGCGGCAGTAGTGGATCACTTCGTCCCAATTCTCGTAACGAAGCTTGGTCACATCCATCCGGAAGGCGACCAGAACGTCGAGCGCATGGCGCGGCGGCATCGAACGTTCCGCCAGCGCGTTGCGCAGATTGACGGCCTCGGGCTGGGTATCGCCCTTGCCCAGCAATTCGGCTTCGAGCAGATCGAGATAGGCCAATTTGTCCCGCTCACCGAGCGTCGCATGATCGGCGATGTCGTCCGCGGTCCTGACGAAATTATAGAACGCGAGAATCAGCGCCCGGTGACGCCGGTGGATGATCCATGACGCGACGGGAAAATTCTCGTCGCGATGGGTTTTTCCGGATCGCAGTTCGCTCGCGGTGGTCATCAACAACGGGCTACATTCATCGGGGTGAATTCGCGCGCACCGATCATCCGCGCATGCGGACGGAACGCGAACCCCATATAGGGGAATACGCCGGCAAAACCAATGCTGTCCGCGATCGCTCGCAAACCAGGCCGCGTCCGAAATTAACCCTGTGACGGGCCTGCGACGGCGATGACCCGATGCCGATAAGGCCTACTGCCCGTGATTTTTCAGCACCAGGTCGCAGGCCTTGGAAATCTTCGGCCGGTTTTGCTGAAGGCAGGCCAGGATGGTGAAATCGCCCTGATCTATCACCGCGCGGCAGTGGCGCTGAACGTCGCGCGAGCAGGCCGCCTGCTCTTCCTGAGTACCGCTGCGCTGCTGCTGGGCGACCGCTCCGGTGGAAACCGAAATCGATAGCAGGGAGACCGCGAGAAAAAACTTATACATCGTGTTCCTTCAATGTAACCGCCGAGAATACCCATCCGGATAGCACAATGCTGAACGGAAAAGATGATTCAGATTTGCGAACGCCGCGGACCGCGGCGACGAGCGAACCAAAAGCGCTGCCAATTGCGGCCAAATTTACGGCGACTGCAAGCCGAATACCCGGCTCCGCGCATCAACTCAACGATGATTGTAATTAATTGATATCAGAAGGCTATTTTGCTTTTTGCCATTTGCGACCGGCCGTTTGCGACCAAAACGCCGCCATTTAAGCCGTCCGCTCCACCCCCAAACCGTGAATATCTGAAGCTTTTTGACAACACCGAGCAAAAAAATGCAAT
The DNA here is from genome assembly GCA_963755895.1 of uncultured Alphaproteobacteria bacterium. Lineage (GTDB taxonomy): Bacteria > Pseudomonadota > Alphaproteobacteria > Rhizobiales > Xanthobacteraceae > Bradyrhizobium. The sequence goes on along the minus strand of CAVWMD010000003.1, from coordinate 1,444,758 downwards.
TTGCGGACGTCAGGTTGGTGTCATTTCAGCAAACGATCCGGCAGCGATGGCCGGTCGACGCCAATTTGCAACACTGCGGGCGACTTGGCTTTGAACCTTGGAGAGTACTGCGACACTAAACCTTCGATGCGGCGCGACATAATCTTACAACACGGCGTCAATTTTAATCGGGAAAATTCAACATGAAACTTTCTGTTTCCGGCTTGTTTGGGCAGGCCATCAAGGCAGCGGCCGTGGGCGCCGCGCTGATGTTGTCGATGTCGACGAGCCACGCCCAGTCGAGTCCTTTTGCCGGCTTTAACGGATCGTGGTCCGGCACCGGTACGGTTTCGCTTTCCGACGGAACCACCGAACACATCCGATGCAAGGCCGACTATAAAGTCAACAGCAGCGGCCTGAACCTGAAGCAGAGCCTGCATTGCGCCAGCGACAGCTACAAATTCGACCTGAGCAGCGACGTGACCAGCCAGGGTGACCGCATCTCCGGCAATTGGAGCGAGGCGAGCCGGAATGTCTTCGGCAATCTGCAGGGCACCGCGGGCGGAGGTCAGATCGATGTGTTCGTCGAGGCTTCAGGCTTTGCCGCGAACCTGACCTTGCGGACCAGCGGCAACCGACAGACTGTTCAGATCAGCTCCAAGGGCGATATCCGCGGCGTGAACATCACCCTGGTCAAGAGCTGACACCGCTCTTCCGAGAGCGCGCATCGCGACAATTTAAATCCCCGCTCCGATCAAATCGGAACGGGGTTTTTGTTTGGCCGAAGCATGATCCGGAAAAGTGGAAACCGGTTTTCCCTCGGGACAAACGCGAAGCGTTTGCCCGGAGATCATGCTCAAATAATAAACTAGAGCAGGATGACGATTCGAAGATAACTCATCCGCTCTGGTCAAAAGCCCTACGATAGCCCTACGATGCGGAGGTTCCATCGGCCGGCTTGGCGTGGCGGCCGGTTCCGCGAATCCGATCCGACAGATTGATCAGGAACATCGCGGTCGGCCGCAGAATGAAGAGGTCCGCGATCAAGGCCGAGACCATCGCGAACGCGCTGAGCCAGCCGAACAGGCGCAGCGACGGCAGATCGGAAAACACGGTCACCACCAGGCCGCAGGCCAGCACCACTGTGGTCAGGATCAAGGCCGGGCCAACCAACACGGTTGCGCGCTCGACCGCGAGTTCCGGACTGACGCCCGGCGTGGACTCGAGCCTCAGCCTGTTGAGGAAGTGGATCGTCGCACTCAGTCCCAGGCCAAAGGATACGGTGAGCGCGACAACGCTGGCGAACTGCAGCCCCTCCCCGAGAAAATACAACAGCGTGCCCGACAGCACGACCGGGAAGATGCCCGGCAGGATGCATGACAACATCACGACCACCGAACGGAACGCCAGCCCGATGAAGACCGCGACCAGCACGAACTCGACCGTGAGCCCGCGATTGAGCTTTTCGATCATGCTGGCGCTGTTGCGCGCGGCGATGGCGGAAAGGCCGGTGACGGCGATCTCGTATCCGGGATGCTTGGTCCGGACGCTGTCCAGCGCGCCATCGAGCTTCTCGACCACCGGTAATATCTGACTCGAATCAAGATCCGGCACCCGGCCCGACACCACGACGGCCTTCTGATCGGCCGAGATGAAGCGCCGCACCAGATGCTCCGGAATCAGATTGACGTATTCCTTCAGGGTCGCGACGTCGGAGCTACCGGCTTTTTCGGCGAGCCAGCGCCGCAGCGTCTCCAGCGACCACACGTTGCCGACGCCGGCCGCGGCTTCGACGGTCGAATGAACATCCGCGATCGTCTGCAAGGTCTCCGGCGAATAGAGTGTTTCATCCTTGGGGAATTCAATCAGAACGTCGATCGGATTGGCGCCGGTCAGCTTGGCGTCGAGCCGTCCGCTTGCCGCCACCGCCTGCTGCTTGTCCGGCACCTGATCGGCCAGCCGGTAGCGCGGTTCCAGATTGGCGTAGATGATGGCGAGGCCGCCGACCAACATCACCGCGATCAGGCTGAACAGCCCGGGACGGCTGACCATGCGCACCGCGATCCAGTAGCAGAAATTGCGCAACGCCTGCACGCCGGCGTCGGCGCCCCGGAACTTCACCGCGAATTGCTTTTCGTTGCGCACCAGCAGCACCCCGAAAACCGGCACCAGCGAGAGCACCGCGATCAACGCGATGATGGTGGCCGCAAGCCCTGCCTCGCCGAATTTCCGGATCAGGTCGGAATTGGAGAATTGCAGGGCGATGAACGATATGCCGGCGGTGCCATGGGTGAGCACGCAGGCCGGTCCGACCACCAGCACGGCGTTCTTGAAGGCGGTGTATTTGTCTTGGCCGGCGATCAGACGGTCGCGCGCCGCGAAAGTCAGCTGCATCGAATCCGAAAAACTGATCACCATGATCAGCGGCGTCATCACGTTCAGGAACATGTTTAGATTGAAATTGGCCCATCCGAGCACGCCGAGCGCCAGCAGGATCGCAATCATCGGCGGGAACGCAGCCACCACCATGAACGACCACTTGCGGAAGAAGATGATGGCGATGATACAGCCCGCCAGGATGCCCAGGATGTTGTAGGTCAGCCCGTCGCGTTCGACCGCGTTGCGGATCTCGAGCTGCATGACGGGAACGCCGGACAATTCCGCGTTGAGCCCGCTGCCCTTGAGATCATCGGCCATCAGCTTTCGGATATCACCGACCGTGTTGCCGAGCTTGCTGCTCGCGACCACTTCGGGCTCGAGTGACAGCACGATCAGCGCCAATGTGCCGTCCTCGGACAACAGCTTGCCGCGGATGATCTCGTTGCTTTTGACGGTCTCGATGAATTTGTCGTAGTCGGCGCCTTGCGGCAGTTCACTCGGAAACAGAGCGGCGGGCAGCTTGCCCGGCGCCGGCGCCTGCCGCGCCGAGAACAGCGAAATCAGGCCACGCGTGCCGTCGACCAGTTGCAAATCGGTGACGAGGTCCCGCAGCTTCTCCAGATTGGGGCGCGAAAGCAGCGTCTTGCCTTCGACCACGACCAGCACGTCGAATTCTGTCGCCGGAAAACGCTTGGTTTCGGCCTCGTACTGCTTGTAGTCTTTGGAATTGGAGCGGAACAGCTGGCTCAGCGAATCGTCGATCTTGATGCGCTGGATGCCGAAGATCGCACCGACAATCAGGGCGACGAGAATGATGCAGGACACGATCGGCGCCCGAACCGCGATCAGGCCGATGCGCTCCAGCCCGAAGGCGATGCTCAACCCCTTCGGCGGCTGCTCGATCTTGTCGGTATGGACCTCACTGTCGCGGTTCTTTTCGAGCATGGCCTATCCGATTCTCACATCAGCTCAGTTTGTATAGCTTAAGTTCCGGGGCGCGAACGAGGCCTGAAATCGGCCGCGGATGGTCGCCGCTAGCCCTTGAAAACAATACGGAAAATTTATCAAAGCGGTTTAGCAGGTCTCCGTGCCCTCTCGCAAGCGCGCCGCGACGCACAAAATCGATAGCAAGGGGTGATTATGGCCTCAAGTCGCCGCTTTGTCAGGCGCGGCCCGCCGCGATGCGCCGCGGCGTTCCGCCACCGCTTTCGTCTGGGGCAACCTCGCTACTCCGCAGGAACAGAGGCTTCCTGCAGTTTGAGCGAGTAGTAAGACGCATTGGTCTGTCCGCCCGACGCATCGCGGGCAAAATTGATCAGATGATGCGCGACCATGATCGAGGCGATCAGGTGTTCGATCTCGCCACGTGCCAGACGCCGCAGCGCGAACTTCCAGAATTCGCGCTTGTAGTCGCCGAGGATGCCGACCCGCCAGAAGATATTGCGCAACATCGTCAGGCCGAGCCTGATATTTTTCCAGGTTGCCTGTTGCGGCGTCCGCGGCTGCAACCGCTTCGGATAAGTCTCGCGGATCTGGTATTCGTAGCGCTCCAGCAGCTTCGCCGGCTCATAGGCGCTGCCCATGCAGGCGCGCCAGGTGCCGACGACATCCTCATAGGGCAAGAAAAAGTCGACGTTGGAATCCCGGCTCTCGTCCTCGATCAGCCGGTTCTCGCGCTTCAGGCGATCCCACAGCGGCGTCTTCGGCAGCGCCTGCAACAGGTTGATGGTCAGAAGCGGGATTTGTGACGCTTCGATGAACTCCAGCAGATGCGATCCGGTTTCGGGCTTGTCGGTGTCGAGGCCGAGGATGATGCCGGACACCACTTCCATGCCGAAACTGTTGAGCGTGTGGATCGCTTCCATGATGGGAACCATCATGTTGTGATCCTTGTGCATCGCCTTCAGGGCCACCGGATCCGGGGTCTCGATGCCGCAGAAAATGGTGCAGAAGAATGCCTCGCGCATGCCCGCCAGGATTTCGGGGCGCTTGGCGATATTGAGCGTCGCCTCGCAGGAGAAGCGCAGCACATAGCCGGTCTTCTTCTGCCACTCGATCAAATGCGGCAACAAATCGAGCGCGGCCTTGCGGTTGCCGATGAAATTGTCATCGACGAAATAGACCGAGCCCATGATGCCGCATTCCAAGAGCTTGTCGAGCTCGGCGGTGATCTGCTGCGGGCTCTTGAGCCGCGGATTGCGGCCGTAGAGCCCGGGGATATCGCAGAACTCGCACTGATACGGACAGCCGCTCGAATACTGAATGCTGCCGAGGAAATATCTCGGGATGTCGGCGAGCTCGTAGGCCGGAATCGGAAACTGGGTCATATCGAGGCGGTCGGCGGTCTTCAACACCACCTGCTGCTCGGGCCGCGATGGATCGCGCGCCAGCCGCGCAATCAGGTCGTTGGTGGCGTCGCCGAGTTCGCCGACATGGAGATAGTCGAACGAGGGATAATAGTCGGGACAGGCGCTGACCGAGGGTCCGCCGATCGCGACCGCCAGATCGTAGGCGTGGGCGCGGCGGCAGATATCGTTCATCTGCTGACGCTGGATATGCATGCCGCTCACCAGCACCGCTTCCGCCCATTCGAAATCTTCCGGCGTGGCGGCCCGGATGTTCTCGTCGACGAAGCGGACCGGCCACTCCTCGGGCAGATAGGCCGCGATCAGGAGCAGCCCCTGCGGAGGCATAAATGCCTGGACGCCGTCGGTCAGGGGATAGGAATATTCGAAGGTGCCGAACGAAGAGGTGTAGCGCGGAAATACGCAGAGAATCCGCCGGGCGTTCCCGATGACTTGAGCTCGCATTGAGTTTCCTCTGCCGCTACAAATCCGTAGTGGCTTGATAGTGAAGCACGTTCAACGCTGGGCCACAAATTCTTCAACATTGTGGCAGCCATGTTGTTCATAGCCATGTTGTTCGACAGCGTTGTTATTCAAGAGCCTTGTTCTTCAAGGGCCTTGCGGATCAAAAGATTTCCTGGAGATGTCGTATCGGTGCACCGATCTTCAGGACAAAAGTCCCCTCAGCGATGGGCCGCGAGGCTAAATCCGGTCACAGGAAGGTGCTGAGCGCTGCCCGTTCTCGACATACGTGGCATTGCCGCCGCCTTGCAGTGTGATCACCACGCGCCTTCAGAAGTCGGCTTGCGCGGGCTTTTTTCCCCGTCCGGATCGTATCCTGGCTGCGCATCGGCTCTGAAGCCTATCGCTGCCTTGTGCGGGCCAACGGACCCACCTTACCTCCACCGGGAGCACCTCCATTTTCGCTTAAGTATTTGATATTTATTGCTATTCCAATGTCACAAATGATAGGTAAATTAAGGATTTGTCCATCAAAGCTCTGCATAATTTCTAGACGGCCGAGCACGCGGTCTCATCGAAGAGACCGTGGTGCCCCAACAAACACATTTCCCCATAACCACTTTTCCGTCAGGACTCCCATGTCCAAGCTTTCGCTTGCGGCCAAGTTATATGCCATCTTTGGCCTGTTCGCGGTCCTGATCGCGGCGATCACCGCGTTATCGGACTACAACTCGCGCCGCAGCACCGAACTGATGGATGCCGTCGAGACGGCCAGCCGCGCCGCGCTCAACGTCCAGCACGTCAATTCGCTGGTTTACGCGATCGTCATGGAATCCCGTGGTGTCTACATGTCGACGGACAAGTCCGGCGCCAGCAAGTTCGGCGAAGGGCTGCTCAAATTCAACGAACAGCTTCTGGCCGTGATCGCAAGCTGGGAGCAGTTGGTCCAGGCCGATGATTCGGCGCAGTTCGCCGTTTTCCGCAAACGGATCGAGCAGTTCGTCGACTTCCGCAAGGAGTTGGTTCGCCGTGGCGTCGAGATCGGTCCGGCCGCCGGGCGCGAGTGGGGCGACAACGACGCCAACCGCGAGGTGCGGGCCGCGCTCAACAAGGACCTCGACGCGCTTTCGAAGGTCTATGCCGAACGCAGCACGCGATTGGCGCAACAGACCGACGCCAACCACGAACTGGCTGTTGTCCTGACCTGCCTCGGCGGCCTGGCGCTCGGCGTGGTCGTGATCGGCGTGCTGATCATCTCCCGCTCGATCGCGCGGCCGCTTTCGGTCATCACCACGACCATCAAGCAGGTCGCAGACGGCGCCGACAATGTCGAGGTTCCCCACACCACGCGTGCCGACGAGATCGGCGCCCTGGCGCGCGCGATCCAGATCTTCAAGGAGGCAATGGATCGCAACCGCAATCTCAATTCGCAGGTCCTGCAGGATTCCGAAGCGCGCGAACAACGGACCCGGCATATCGAAAAATCGGTCGAGGCTTTCCAGGGAGCGATGAAGGGCGTGGTGAGCGCCGTCACCGCCAGCGCCTCATCGATGCGCAACACCGCGCAGTCCATCGCCAAGGTGGCGTCGGATGCGAGCGGACAGGCGGTGGTGGCCGCCGGCGCGACCGAGCAGGCCTCGCGCAGCGTCAATGCGGTCGCGGGTGCCGCCGAAGAGCTGTCGGCATCGGTCGAGGAAATCAGCCGGCAGGTCCGTCAGTCCGCCAGCGTGGTCGAGCAGACCGGCCGGCGAACCGACAAGTCGGTGGCCGAGATCGAGAGCCTGGCGGCGGCGACCCAGCGCATCGACGGCGTCCTCAGCCTGATCCAGGCCATTGCCGAACAGACCAATCTGCTGGCGCTCAATGCCACGATCGAAGCCGCCCGCGCCGGCGACGCCGGCCGCGGCTTCGCGGTGGTGGCCCACGAGGTCAAGGCGCTGGCCGAGCAGACCGCGAAAGCGACCTCCGAAATCGGCCAGAACGTCAGCATGATCCAAAGCTCGACGCGCAGTGCCGTCGAGGCCGTGCGCGAGATCGGCGGCGCGGTGCGCGACATCAATGAAGTCACCTCGAACATCGCCGGCGCCGTAGGGCAACAGGATGCCGCGACCCGCGAGATCTCCGTGAATGCGCAAATGGCCGCCCAGGGCAACGAAACGCTGGTGGGCAATATCGGTTCGCTCAGCGCTGCGATTGGCGAAACCACCAAGGCCGCGAGTTCCGTGCTGTCGGCCTCGACCGATCTCACGTCGACGGCGGAAATCCTGTCGCGCGAGGTCGAACAATTCTTCCGCGATCTTCGCGCCGATCCGCAGGGCGAAGCCGTACCGCGGTCGGTCGCCGCGGCCGGCTAACACAATGCTGTTGGCCGCTCAGAGCCACTGCGCGGGAATCTGCAGATCGTAGCTGAAGGCCAGCGCCAGCGACATCGCCAGGCCTGAAACGCTGAACAGCGCGATCTGGCCGAACAGGCTGGATTCGAGTTTTGCGAACAAAATACGCTTGACGTTGGACATGGTGGATGCCTCCCATGGCTGGTTCCGCGAGATAGAACTCTCGTCTGCGGGCCAAGCTAGAGCGGATCGGTGAAGGACAACTTTACCTCCGACCGGATTGCAAAACCGTGGTTAAAAATGCGGACGCCGGAAATGGTCAACGGCCGGTAAAGCCGCGCGGCCAGGCGACCGAGATCATTCCACCAGGATGACGTCGACCGCGACGCTCAGCTTTTGCTTGCGCGATCCGACGATGATGCCATCGACCGGCGAGACATCGGAAAAATCCCGGCCCACCGCCAGCACGATGTGATCGTTCTCGACCAGGATGTCGTTGGTCGGATCGAAGCCGATCCAGCCCATATCGCCACACCACAGCGAGACCCAGGCATGGGTCGCGTCGGCGCCTTGCAGGCGCGGCTTGCCCGGCGGCGGGATGGTGCGCAAATAGCCGCTGACATAGGCCGCCGGCAGCCCGAGGCCGCGCAGGCCCGCGATCATCACATGGGCAAAATCCTGGCACACACCGTGGCGCTTTTCGAACACCTCGGCGAGCGGCGTCGAGATCACGGTGGCCTTCGGGTCGTATTTGAATTCGGTGCGGATCCGGTGCATCAGGTCCACCGCGCCGGCGAGCACGCAACCCGCCGGCGGAAAACTCGCGGCAGCATAATACGTGACCGGCGCAAACACCGGCACCAGCGAACTCGGAAAGACGTAGCCGATCGGCGAGTCGGGGCCGAGGCTGTGGGCCGCGAAGGCGGCCTCGCGAACGCTCTCCCACGCCGGACTTGAGGTGTTGCGACCCGGTGCCTGACGCGACACCGACACCCGCGACCTCGAATCGACGCGCAGCGTGCGATGCGGGGTCTCGATCAGCACGCTTTCGGTATGGGTGCCGAAGAAATCGCGCCGGACCGTGCGTTCCGCCGGTTGCGGCCGGATATCGACGGTGTGGGAGACCAGTTGCTGTCCGTCACCGCTGCGCGGTTCGAGCCGCAGCGAGCACCGCGCGAAGCTGACCGGATTTTCGTAGGCGTAGGTGGTAACGTGCCTGATATCGTAGATCACGCGAGGCCCGTCAGCTTCTCGGGCCGGCTCGCATTGGGTCCATGCGGAAAATAATGCGCGCCGATGGCGTCGGCGAGGTTGAGCAGATCCTGCTCCAGCGCGAACAGCGTCTTGGTGTCGAGGCTGGCTGCCTCGGTCGTCGTCAAGGTCGCCTGCAGGCCGACCGCGAGACGCCGCGGCTGCTCGATCAACCCGCCCTGTTTCAAGGTCGGCAGGCTCGCGATGTGATCGTTGAGCGCAAACACCTGGAACGCGACCGATCTCGGATTATAGGGATCCAGCACCACGAGGTCGCGCACCGGGGCCAACAGCGGCCCGACCAAATAGCGCGAACGGTAGGTGATCTGGCAATCCACCAGGGTCAACAGCGTGTCGAGATCGTCGTTGACTGCTTCGTCATAGGCGAACTGGCGCGCGAAACGCAGCGTGTTGATCGCACGTTCGGCGCGGCGGCCCATTTCGAGAAAACGCCAGCCGGCGGCCCGGTTCATGTTCTCCTGCGCCAGGCCTGCGAAACTCGCCAATTCCTGCAGCGTCAGTTCCGCGGCACTGACGACGCCGTCGTCATCCTCCACTTCCTGCGCCAGCCGTTCCGTCATCTCGGTGATGACCTGCCAGGCATCCGGCGAGAGCCGTTCACGAAGCGAGGTCGCGGTGCGCTGAGCGGTGCGCACCAGCGACAGGGCTGAGCCGAATTTTTCCTCGCTTTGCAAGGCTTCGGCCGCGATCTTGGCCGGCGGCGTCCGTGACGCCTGCGATGCCGCACCCCAGATCACCAGGAGCCGCTGGATCCGCTCGACCGAGTGCAGCACCGTCGCCGAACCCTTGCCGGGATCGCGCTGGATGCCGAGCGCCCGGATCAACCGCAAGGTCGCTTCGGCGCGCTCCAGATAGCGGCCGAGCCAGAACAAATTGTCGGCGGCACGGCTCGGCACCACGCCGGCGACGCGCCGGATCCGGACCGTGTCGCCCGCCGGCAACAGCGTGGTCGGCGCCACCGCCTTATCGGAAATAACCCAGACATCCGCGGCCCGGGCGCCGTCGCCCATCGACACCGCGCGGGCGTCGGGCTGGTCGGCGATCCGGCAAAAGCCGCCGGGCATCATGGTCCAGCCATTGGGCGTCGCGGCGGCGAAAACCCGCAGCACGAACGGACGCGGCGTGATCCGCCCCTGATCCCACACCGGCGTGGTCGACAGCCGCACCATCTCCTGGCCGACATAGTCGATGCCACGATCGCTGATCGCGACTCTGAGCCGTTCGCGCTCGCTCAGCGACAACTCGCCGGGCAGGATCGGACCGTTGCCGGCGAAACCGGGAACGCTGCGGCCGTAGGCGCCCTCGATCGCCATCCGGTCGAGCCGCGACAGCACTTCCTCGCGCGCATCCTTCTGGCCGCACCACCAGGTCGCGATGTGCGGCATCTTCAGATCTTCGCCCAGGAAACGCCGGCTCAGGCTGGGCAGGAAGCCCAATAGCGCGCGAGCCTCCATCACGCCGGAGCCAGGCATGTTGGCAACGACGACGCCATTCTTGCGGATCACGTCGATCAGGCCGGGCACGCCGAGCTGCGAGGAAGCGTCAAGCTCCAGTGGATCGAGCGAATTGGAATCCACCCGGCGCAGCAGCACGTCGAGCCGCTTGAGGCCGGCAACGGTACGGATATGGATGCGGTCGCCGCTGACCGCGAGGTCGTCGCCCTCGACCAGCAGAAAGCCGAGATACCGCGCCAGCGTGGCGTGTTCGAAATAGGTCTCGCTGAATTGCCCCGGCGTCAATAGTCCGATGCGCGGTTCGTCGCGGTCGGCGCGGCTCCGCAGGCTGTCGCGGAACGCCTCGAAGAACGGGGCGACGCGTGCGACATTCATCGCCTTGTAGAGCGAAGCAAAGGCGCGTGACAGCACCAGGCGGTTTTCCAGCGCGTAGCCGGTGCCGGACGGCGCCTGCGTTCGGTCGCCCAGCACCCACCAGCGGCCGTCGGGCCCGCGGCCGACATCGGCGGCATACAGACTGAGATAGCGGCCACCGGGCGGTTTGACGCCGCACATCGCACGCAGATATTCGGCGCTGCCGGCAATGGCCGCCGCCGGCACCGCGCCCTCGGCGACCAGCCGGCCCTCGCCATAAAGATCGGCCAGCACCAGTTCGAGCAACTGCGCCCGCTGCACGATACCGGCGGTCAATTGCTGCCACTCGGCCTCGTCGATCAAAAGCGGCAAATGACTGAGCGGCGAGACGCGGTCGGCGGTCTCGCCGGGCGCGCGATAGGTCACGCCGGCCTCGCGCAGATGCCGGTCGGCACTGCCGAAACGTCGTTCGATGTCCGCCGGCGTTAGTTCGGCGAAGGCCTCGAAAAACCGGGTCCAGACCTCGCGCGGGGTGCCGTCCTGGGTCAGATATTCATCGGGAATTCCGGGCAGCCGGGCATAGCCACGGGTCCACTGCGCCACGCGCCGGTTACCCGGTCGGGCCTTGTTTCCCTGACTGCCGGCTTGTCCCGCCATCCTATTCTCCGTCTCGAGCACCTGCTTCAATGCAGGAGCGGCGTCCTCAAGTCGAGGGTCAGCGGGAATTCAATTGTGCGTTCTTCGCGCGGCGGATCGACCTCGCCGGGGGTATGGCCATGATCGACAAACCGGGCCAGCCTGCGCGCCTCGGCTTCATAGGAATTGACCGGCTTGGTGTCGTAGCTGCGGCCACCTGGATGGGCCACGTGATAGACGCAACCGCCCAGCGAGCGGCCGTTCCAGCGATCAATTATGTCAAATGTCAGCGGCGCGTGAACCGGAATGGTCGGATGCAGCCCGGAGGCCGGCTGCCAGGCCTTGAAGCGGACAGCGGCCACCGCCTCGCCGGAACGGCCGGTTGGCGTCATCGGCAGCCGCCTTCCATTGCAGGTGACGGCGTGGCGTCCCTCGACGAAGCCCTCGGCCTTGACCTGCAACCGCTCCACCGACGAATCGACATAACGCACAGTACCGCCGGTGGTGCCCTCCTCGCCGAGCACGTGCCAGGGCTCCAGCGCCTGGCGCACTTCCAGGCTCACCCCGCCATGATGGACCTGCCCGAACGCCGGAAAGCGGAATTCGAGCTGGGCCGCGTACCAATCGGCTGAAAAATCGTAACCGGATTGTTTCAGCTCCGAGAGTACGCCCAAAAAGTCTTCCCACAGGAAGTGCGGTAGCATGAAGCGGTCGTGCAGCGTGGTGCCCCAGCGCACGAAACTGCCCTGTTGCGGTTCGCGCCACAGCTTTGCGATCAGCGCCCGGATCAAGAGCTGCTGCGCCAGCGACATCCGCGGGTCGGGCGGCATCTCCAGCGCGCGGAATTCGACCAGCCCGAGCCGGCCGGTGGTGCCGTCGGGCGAATAGAGCTTGTCGATGCAGATCTCGGCGCGGTGGGTATTGCCGGTGATATCGACCAGGATGTGCCGAAACAAACGATCCACCAGCCATAGCGGCGCTTTCACGCCGGCCGGCGGCACATGGGCCAGCGCGATTTCCAGTTCGTACAGGCCATCATGGCGCGCTTCGTCGATGCGCGGCGCCTGGCTGGTCGGGCCGATGAACATGCCCGAGAACAGGTAAGACAGCGACGGATGCCGCTGCCAGTACAATACCAGGCTCTTCAGCAAATCCGGACGGCGCAGGAACGGCGAATCCTGCGGCGTGCTGCCGCCGACCACGACATGATTGCCGCCGCCAGTCCCGGTATGGCGGCCATCGACCAGGAAGCGATTGGCGCCGAGACGAACCTTGGCGGCATCTTCGTACAGACCGAAGGTGATATCGACGGCCTCGCGCCAGCTTTGCGCCGGCTGGATGTTGATCTCGATCACGCCCGGATCGGGCGTCACCTTGATCACCTCGACGCGAGGATCGAAAGGCGGCGGATAGCCTTCGACATGCACCTGCATCTGCATCTCTTCGGCGGTGGCCTCCACGGCGGTCACCAGTTCGAGATAGTCTTCCAGTTTCTCCACCGGGGGCATGAAGGCGCAGAGCACGCCGTCGCGAATCTCGATCGACATCGCGGTACGCACGCCGCCAGACCGGATCTGCTGTTCCTGCACGGCCTGCGACGGCGCAGCCCCGGTCGGTGCTGCCGCGTCATACACCGGCAACGCCTCGCGCGGCTCCAGCGGATCCTGCTCGACGATGTACGGATATTCCTCCGCCGGGATATGCGGCAGCGAAGCGATCGGCAATCGCAGGCCGAGCGGCGAATCACCCGGCGTCAAAAACAGATTGCCGCGACGCAGTTTCCAGCGTTCGCTTTTCCAGCGCGAAGCTGATTGGCCGGCATCGGCGTTCCAGCGCTGGATCGGAAGCACAAAGCCCTTCGGCGTGTTCAGGCCCTGATCAAACACCCGCGCCATCCGCGAGCGCTCTTCCGGATCGGACAATTTTGAATCGCTTGGATCGACATTCGGCGGCAGCCCGGCTTCCTTTTGCAGCCAATGGCTGGGGTCCTCGAACGCCGGCATGATGAATTCGGCATCGACGCCGAGCCTCGCCGCCGCGCCTTCGGCGAAACGCTCGGCGTCCTGAATTCCTGATGTCCGCGGGCTTTCGATCTTCGCGATCAGATCCGAATTCTTCCAGATCGGAATGCCGTCCTTGCGCCAATACAGCCCGAACGCCCAGCGCGGCAGGCTCTCGCCGGGATACCATTTGCCCTGGCCGTAATGCAGCAGGCCGCCGGGCGCGAAGCGCGCGCGCAGGCGGCGGATCAGGTCGTCGGCGAGACCGCGCTTGGTGGGGCCTACCGCGGCGACATTCCATTCCGGCGATTCCAGATCGTCGATCGAGACAAAGGTCGGCTCGCCACCCATGGTCAGGCGCACATCATGCGCCTTCAGATCGGCATCGACCTGCTCGCCCAATTTATCGAGCCGCGCCCAGGCCGCGTCGGAGAACGGCCGTGTGATGCGCGGCGCCTCGCGGATACGCTTGACGCTCATCTCGAAAGCGAATTCGACGTTGGCAAAGCCCGCGCTACCCGAAATCGGCGCCGCCGATCGGTAATGCGGGGTTGCCGCGACGGGGATATGCCCCTCGCCCGTCAGCATCCCCGACGTGACGTCGAAACCGATCCAGCCGGCGCCGGGAAGAAAGACCTCGCACCAGGCGTGCAAATCCGTAAAGTCGTTCTCGACCTCGCGTGGGCCTTCGACCGGATCGATGTCGGGGCGCAATTGAATGAGATAGCCGGAGACGAAGCGGGTCGCGAGCCCGAGGTGCCGCAGCGCCTGGATCAACAGCCATGCCGAGTCACGGCAGGAGCCCGCGCCCGAGGCAAGCGTCTCTTCCGGCGTCTGGATGCCCGGCTCCATCCGGATCAGATAGCGGATTTTCTTCTGCAATTGCGCATTGAGATCGACCAGGAAGTTGACGGTGCTCGGCGCCTCGCGCGGAATTCCCGCGAGATAAGCATCGAGTAGCGGTCCGGATTCGGTGACCGCGAGATAGGGCGCGAGTTCGCTCTTGAGATCGTCGGTGTATTGAAACGGAAAACTGGTGGCATACGGCTCGACGAAGAAATCGAACGGATTGATCACGGTCATCTGCGCCGAGAAATCGACTTCGATCTTCAGTTCGCAGGTTTTTTCCGGAAACACAAAACGCGCCAGCCAATTGCCTTGCGGATCCTGCTGCCAGTTCACGAAATGATTTTCAGGCGTCACCTTGAGCGAATAGCTCAGGATCGGCGTCCGCGTATGCGGCGCCGGACGCAAACGTATGGTTTGCGGACCGAGATCGATCGGTCGGTCGTATTTGTAGTGCGTGACGTGATGTAGTGCGACGAAGATCGACACAGAGGGACAACTCCAGCAGCTTTTTTAAGCAGAACACTGGTTCTAGTATCGATCAAGCACTAACAACGGGCATGGGGTGCCGGAAATAGGGGCGGAAATGGGGGGCGAATAGCGAATGGCGAGTAGCGAATGGAAACAAAGGCGGCCTTTCCTGTTCGCTACTCGCCATTCGCTATTCGCCGCCTGAGACACGCCTATCGTTCTCGCCGCGCGATGCGCCCGAGTTGGTGCCAAGAACTCTCGCCCAGAGGGCGTGGCACACCCCTCCAAAGAGGGACGCAGGGCGATCCCAAGAGGGACGCAGGGCGATCCCAAGAGGGACGCAGGGCGATCCCAAGAGGGACGCAGGGAAGACCGGGTGCGCGCTGCACCCGCGGTCTCACGTGCCAAGATGCACACAGCAAAAAGCGCACACGAGCATACAGGTTCAGCGGAAGCAGTCCGGCCTTCCCTGCGCAATGGCTTTACGGCTTATATCGTGCTCTCCCCGGCGAGACCTGGCTTGCTTGTCACCGTCATCCCCAAGAAGCGTGAGCTTCTTGCGAACTTGACACCTGCCATCGGGGCGTCAGGACCACACGACTTTGCCGTACGCTTCACGCGCCGTTCGTCAAAAGCGCATCCGCGTCCACCGCTCCCCGCCCCAACGTCAGTGACGATGGCCAACGTCCCCTCATCTCGGGACGGGATGGCGAGAGATAAGCAGGTGATTTGGGTCAGGAGTCAAGAATTATTTCTGAAAATCAGAAATGATGGTGTGAAAGGGATGGACACAACATCCTGTGATTTGCCCCCTCGGGCAGAAGCCCGGCTCTTTCATCAACGACGTGTCATAAGCTGGCATGCTCACGCCTACTCATCTGCTACGCAAGAGATTGTATTCCGCATTGCTGGCTGCAAATTAGCGACAATGCGGCTCGCTATCTAAACAAAATCAACGGTGAGCCAATCGTCGAGAATTGGAGATACCACCTGCGCCGACTTCTCGTTCGAGCGAAACGAGTAACTGGTCTTCTCACACAAAATCTTTGCAGGACTTTGATCTTTCCGGAGCGTCATCTTCGACCCACGCGCGAGTCCAGGATGGGTTCAAAGCCAACTCGGTCCGAATGCCAGCTATTGGCGCGTAGAGGGCGGTAAGGAACAAACGCGAACTGCTCCTTGCGTTTTGGGCCTCGATAGGTTTTAAGCCCGGTGACTTCACGAACATAGGTATGAACGAGAAGCGAACTGCGTGGCTTTGCCGCGCCTTAAACCGGGTGACGCTCCCGGTAACTCTTGCGCTTCAAACTATTCTAAGCCTCCACAAAGGAATCCATCATGGCCAAGATGACCAAAAATCAGTTGATCGACGCAATTGCAGAGGGAACACAGGTTTCCAAAGCAGACGTAAAGGCCGTCATCGAGCAGATGGCGACTGTGGGCTATAAGGAACTAAATGAATCCGGCGAGTTCGTCATTCCTGGCTTCGCCAAAATGTCGGTCGTGAACAAACCTGCTACTGAAGCCCGCAGCGGTGTAAATCCTTTCACGAAAGAGCCCATGGAGTTCGCGGCCAAGCCGGCCAGCAAGTCGGTCAAGGCGTCACCCCTGAAGGTTGCTAAAGACGCCGTTTGAAGCGGACGGGTCGGTTAAGGCGTGTTCGTTCGCCTGTACTGTGGCTAGCTCCATCACATCCTGGACAGGCACCCCGGCCCGCACACTATGCCAGGCGGAAGCCGGCGTCTCATTTGATCACCTCGGCGGCGAGCGCGAGAAGCGTCGGCGGGACAGCGATGCCGAGCTTCTGCGCGGTCTTGAGATTAATGACGAGCTCGACTTTGGTTGGCTGGATGACCGGCAACTCCTCAGGCTTTTCGCCCTTGAGAATGAGCCCGGTGTAAGTGCCGATCAGACGATAGACACTGGGGAAGCTGGTTCCGTAGCTCATCAGGCCGCCGGCCTCGGCCCATTCACGTTGTGGATAGGCTGCCGGCAGATCGTAGCGCGCAGCCAGGGCGGTGATTTGGTCGCGGCGGCTTTGTAAAAACGCGTCGCCGCCGACATAGAGTGCATCGACATGCGCGCTCGTCAGGTCTGCGAAGGCGGCATCGATCTCCCGGCTGCTGCTGGCATTGAAGGTCATCGTTTCCAGTCCCAGGTAACCGGCAGCGGACCCTACCTCACGCAACGTAGCCTGCATCGTCGCGTCGTCGGCGGGATTGACGAGCACGGCCATGCGCGCCCCCCGCGGCAAGAGCCGGTCAAGCAACTCGAGCCGCTTCGCGTATGGTTCGGCATTAAAGGAATTGACGCCGGTCGCGTTGCCGCCCGGCCTGGCAAGACTGACGACCAGACCGAGCCCTATCGGATCATGGGCAACCGCGAAGACGACGGGGATCGTGGTCGTTGCAGCCCTGGCGACGACCGCAACCTGCGATCCTCCGGACGCGACGAGGACGGCGACCGGCCGGCTGACCAGGCCGGCCGCCAATGTCGGCAGGCGGTCGAATTGATCATGGCTCCACGCATATTCGATCGCGACGTTCTCGTTCTCGACGAAGCCGATATCCTTCAGGCCCTGGTGAAAGCCTGCGATATCATTCGAGAATGAATCGGGCGACGATCTCGGGTCCAGAAACCCGATCACCGGCATAGCCGTGGGTCCCGCGCGCGCCGCGAGCGGCAACGCGGCTGCCGCGCCGATCATTAGCTTGATGAGTTCGCGCCGTCTCATGCAGCCTCCGAACCTCAAGACAAAGGCATGGGACCACCCCCAGCGTAGCACGTTTTATGAGAAGGCGCATAAGGTCAGTCGCGGCGGGGCTGTGTTCCTTTTGAGTCAAACGCCTCATTTCGACGGTCTGCCCAAGACCGCCGGTTTCCCCGGAAACGTCTCGGACCGGAAATGGCGCAGCGCAACAGGATGGCTTTAGCCCGCCCCGCCTTGCAGGCGTTGCTCGTGGATGACACACTTGCCCAAATCCGGCGGCAAAACCGGGCAACGGGCGCGCGCGACGTGAGAGGAAACGATGAAGCTCGCTGCGAAGCTGTTTGCCGCCTTGGCTGTGCTGCTCGCGGCGCAGACCGCATCGGCGCAATCGACTTATCCGGACCGGGCGGTGAAAATCCTGGTCGGCTTCACGCCTGGCACCGCACCCGACGTCGTGGCGCGCATCCTCGCCGATCGGTTCGCGGCAGTCTGGGGCGCGCCGTTCGTGGTCGAGAATATTCCCGGCGCCGGCAGCAACATCGCCACCGACCGCGTCGCCAAGGCAACCGCCGACGGCTACACGCTGCTGATGGGCGGCAATGGAGCGCTGGTCATCAATCCGAGTTTGTTTGAAACGCTGCCGTTCGACCCGATCAGGGATTTCGCACCGATCTCGCAGATCTTCATCGCGGCGAACGTGCTCGTCCTCCCGCCGGCGCAGCCGGTCAAGAGCATCGCGGAACTGGTGGCGCTCGCCAAGGCGGAGCCCGGCAAGCTTTCCTACGCCCATGCCGGCGTCGGCACGTCGCAGCAGCTGGCCGCCGAATTGTTCAAATACAGCGCGCATGTCGACATCAAGGGAGTGCCCTACCGCGGCACCACGGCGTTCATGCCGGACCTGCTCGCCAACCGGATCACGATGTCGTTCGCCAACATCACCAACGTGATGCCGCTGGTGCGCGAAGGCAAATTGCGCGCGCTGGCCATCACCTCGATCAAGCGCTCGGCGCTGGCGCCCGAGTTGCCGACCATGGCGGAATCCGGCTTCGCCGGCTTCGAGGCGGTGCCGTGGTTCGGCCTGCTCGCGCCGGCCGGCACGCCGAAGGATGTGCTGGATAAATTGCATGACGAAACCGTCAAGGTCCTGGCAATCCCGGAGGTGCGCAAGCAGTTCGACGAACTTGGCCTCGAGCCGGTCGGCAACACGCCGGCCGAGTTCGCCGCGATCATCCAGAAAGAAACGCCCGAGTGGGCGAAGGTGATCAGGGATGCAGGTATCAAGCTTGGAAATTAGCACATGGGATAGATTGCTAAGCGCTTACCGTCTCGTCGTCCCGGCGCAGGCCGGGACCCATACGGCGAGGACTCGCGTTTCCCGGCAGTATGGCAGATGCCTTCTGTCACCACGAAAGCCAGGGGTGATGGGTCCCGGCCTTCGCCGGGACGACTCTGCGGAGGGGCTAAGCCTACATCGTCGCGCCAAGCACCCAGGGCGCAAACTCCGCGCCGCCGAAGTCAAAACTTTCGCTCTTGGTCGGCTGGCCGGAGGCGGTCTTCAGCATCAGGTCGAAGATGCGCTGGCCGCATTGCTGCACGGTTTCCTCGCCGTCGAGGATCGTGCCGCAATTGACGTCCATGTCGTCTTCCATGCGCTTGTACATCGGCGAGTTGGTCGCCAGCTTGATCGACGGCGCGGGCTTGCAGCCGAACACGCTGCCGCGGCCGGTGGTGAAGCAGACCAGATTGGCGCCGCCGGCCACTTGTCCGGTGGCCGCGACCGGGTCGTAGCCGGGCGTGTCCATGAACACGAAGCCCTTCTTGGTGACGGCTTCGGCGTAGTTCAGCACGTCGACCAGATTGGTGCTGCCGGCCTTCGCCATCGCGCCCAGCGACTTCTCGAGGATCGTGGTCAGACCGCCGGCCTTGTTGCCCGGGCTGGGATTGGCGTTCATCTCGGCGCCTTCCCGCTCGGTGTATTCTTCCCACCAGCGCATCAGCCCGACCAGCTTCTCGCCGACCTCGCGGCTGACCGCACGGCGGGTCAGCAGATGTTCGGCGCCGTAGGTCTCCGGAGTCTCTGAAAGGATCACGGTGCCGCCGTGCCGCACCAGGAGATCGCTCGCCGCCCCCAGCGCCGGATTAGCGGAGACGCCGGAATAGCCGTCGGAGCCGCCGCATTGCAGCGCCACCGTCAATTCGCTGGCCGGCACCGGTTCGCGCTTCACTTTGTTCGCATCCGTCAACGCCTCGCGCACGAAGGCCACGCCGGCTTCCACGGTCTTGCGGGTGCCGCCGATTTCCTGAATTTCCAATTCGCGCAACCGGCCGGCGAGCTTCTGCTCCTGCATCAGCCCGCCGATCTGGTTGACCTCGCAGCCGAGGCCGAGCACGACGACGGCGGAGAAATTCACGTGCCGCGCGTAGCCGCCGAGGGTACGGCGCAGCAGCGCCAGCGGCTCGTCCTGCGTCATGCCGCAGCCGGTCTTGTGGGTCAGCGCCACCACGCCGTCGACGTTGGGGAAATCCGCCAGCGGATTGTCGCCGGTGAACGGATTCTTCTTGAAGATATCGGCGACCATGCCGGCGACATGCGCTGAGCAATTCACCGAGGTGAGAATGCCGATGTAATTGCGGGTCGCGACCCGGCCGTCGGCGCGGCGGATGCCATCGAAGGTCGCGGGCAAATCGAAATTCGGCGTCGGCGTGACATCGACGCCGAACGCATAATCCTTGGCGAAATCGCCCATGCCGCAATTCTGGGTGTGGACGTGCTGGCCCGGCGCAATCGGCGTGGTCGCAAAGCCGATGATCTGGCCGTAACGGCGGATCGGTTCGCCCACGGCAATCGGCTTGATCGCAACCTTATGGCCGGCCGGAATCCGTTCGACCGTGGTGACGCCATCGGCCACCACCATGCCGGGCGGCAGGCTCGAGCGCGCGATCAGCACGCCATCATCGGGATGCAGGCGAATGACGGGTGCTGGGGGCATGGGCGGGTTCCTCGGCAAGTTGATGAAACGGTGAAAGGGCGAATAGCGAATGGCGAGAAGCGAATAGAAAAAAAACTCCCGCTACTCATTCTTCCCTATTCGCCATTCGCTACTCGCTATTCGCCTTTTAAGCTTTGCCCGCTGAATCCTTGCGGGTCTGGTTCACCTGCATCTTGGCGTAGGTCGCCATCAGGCCGCTTTCGTTCGACAGGGTCACGAGCTTGAAACCCATGTTGATCGCGCGCACCGCGCCGTCGGCGCCGGAGCAATGGATGCCGGGATAGAGACCGCGCTTGCCGCACTCCTTGACGATCTTCTCATAGATCTTGAGGATTTCCGGCTCGTCGCGGTCGAGCTTCGGCACCAGCCCGTAGGAGAAGCCGAGATCGGAGGGGCCGATATAGACGCCGTTGATGCCTTCGACGTCGAGGATCGATTCCATGTTTTCGACCGCGGTCTTGGTCTCCATCATCGGCAGCAGCACGATCTCGTCATTGGCGGTCTGCTGATAGGTGCCGGCCGAGCCGTACATGCCGGAACGGATCGGGCCGTTCGAACGGGTGCCGCGCGGCGGATATTTGGAATACTGAACCAGGTTCTCGGCTTCCTGCTTGGTGTTGATCATCGGGCAGATCACGCCATAGGCGCCGCCATCGAGCACCTTGCCGATGATGCCGGGCTCGTTCCAGGGAACGCGAACCATCGGCGTCACCGGATGGGCGTACATCGCCTGAAAGCACTGCACCATCGACTGGTAATCCTGCACGCCGTGCTGCATGTCGACGGTGACGCTGTCGAAACCGCATTGCGCGATCACTTCGGCGGAAAATCCCGATGGGATCGCAAGCCAGGCGTTCACCACGGCCTTGCCGGAAGCCCATACTTTCTTGACGTTATTTGCCACTCGTTGTTCCTTCCCTGTTGGTAACGCCGTCATTGCGAGGAGTGCTGCGACGAAGCAATCCAGTATTTTCGCAGCTCTGGATTGCTCCAGTGGAGCCTGTCCTCGGACCGGCCAGAGGCCGCCCCGATGGCTTGCGGGCGGTATTCACTATCGCCGCCCAGGTATCGTCAGGCAAGGGCTCGCCGATCTCAGGCGCTGACTTTGGCGTGGCCGCCGAGATAGGCGGCGGCGATGGCTTCGTTGCCCCACAATTCGTCGGGCTTGCCGCCCAGCACGATGCGCCCGGTTTCCAGCACGTAGCCGTGATCGGCGACCGAAAGCCCCATGCGCGCGTTCTGCTCGACCAGCAGCACCGTGGTGTTGCGCCGGATCTCGGAGATGATCCTGAATACGGCCTGCACGATCACGGGCGCCAGCCCCAGCGAGGGCTCGTCCAGCAGCAACAGCCGCGGCTTCGCCATCAGCCCGCGCGCCACCGCGACCATCTGCAACTGGCCGCCCGACAGGGTCCAGCCCAGCGACATTGGAGAATTTGCGGATGTCCGGAAACAGGTCGAACATCGCGTCCGCCTCGCGCGACAATTCGGCATGTCGCGACGCGCCGGTTCGACGCGCCGAGCATGATGTTTTCCTTCACCGTCAGGCCCGGAAAAATCCGCCGCCCTTCCGGCACGTGGGAAATGCCGAGCCGGACGATGGCTTCCGGCCCGAGCCCCGCGATCGACTTGCCGTCGAACAGGATGTCGCCCGCCGCGGGTTTTGCCAGGCCCGAGATCGCGCGCAGCGTGGTCGATTTGCCGGCGCCGTTGGCGCCGAGCAGCGTCACCACCTGGCCCTCGTTCGACGATCAGCGAGATGCCGCGCAAGCGCTTCGATTTCGCCGTAGCGGACCACCAGATCGCGGATTTCGAGCAGCGCCATTATTCGGTCCCGAGATAGGCGGAGACGACGTCGGGATGGCGCAGCACCGCCATGGATTCGCCGTCCGCGATGCGGCGTCCGAAATTGAGCACGGTGATGTGCTGGGCCGCTTCGCGAAACCAGCGTCATGTCGTGATCGATGATCAGGATGGTCAGGCCTTGCGCTGCGATGCGCTTGAGCAGTTCATGCAGTTCGAGCTTTTCGGTCGAGTTCAGGCCGGCCGCGGGCTCGTCGAGCAGCAGCAAGGTCGGATTGGCGGCAAGCGCGCGCGCGATCTCGATCAGCCGCTGATGGCCATAGGAGAAGCTCGAGATCAGTTCATTGGCGCGGCTGCCGAGGCCGACGAAGGTCAGCGCCTCCATCGCGCGCTCGGTGAGCGCGGCGTCGCCGCCCTGCCGATCAGCGTGTTGCCGGGCCGCTCGGCGCCGATCTCGACGTTCTCCAGCGCCGTCATCGAGCGGAACAGGCGGATGTTCTGGAACGTACGGCCGAGCCCCGCCGCGGTGCGCAGATGCGGCGGCATGTCGGTGATATCGGTGCCGTCGAGCACGATCTTGCCCGACGTGGCCTTGTAGAGACCGGAGAGCACGTTCAGCGTCGTGGTCTTGCCGGAGCCGTTCGGCCCGATCAGCGCGTGAACGCCGCCGCGCTTGACCTGCGATATCGACGCCATCGACCGCCTTGAGGCCGCCGAAATATTTCGAGAAGCCCGTCACCTCGAGCACGATGTCGCCGCCGACGGTCGCGGGCTTCAATTGCAGCGTGCGCGGCCGGCCGGCGGCGCCTTGGTCTTGCTGCGCCAGCGATCGAGCGCCGACGCTGACGAATCCCCAGATGCCGTCGGGCATGAAGCGGATGATCAGGATGACGAACAGGCCGTAGATCGCGAGATAAAGCCCGGGAATGCTCTTGAGGAACCGCAGCCATTCCGGAATCAGGATCAACAGACCCGGTGCCGATCGCCGAGCCGATCGGCGACGCCACGCCGCCGAGCAGCGACATGGTCAGGAACACGATCGATTCCGCGAACGAGAACTGATCCGGGCTGACATAGGCAAAGCCGCCGGCGAACAGCCCGCCGGCCAGGCCGCCCAGCACCGCGCACAGCGCGAACGCATAGACCTTGGTGCGGAAGACATCGATGCCGTTGACGCCGGCGGCGAGTTCGTTGTCGCGCACCGCGCGCATCGCGCGCCCGAGCCTGGTATCCGGCAGATGCCAGACGAGATAGCCGACGATCGCCAGCATCGCGACGCAGAACGCCGAGATAGGCTCTGCGAGGATCTGGAACAGCGCGGGCCGGCCGATATTCGAGACGCCGTCCGGGCCGTGCGTCAGCCAGATCGCGTTGATCATGACCAGCGTGACGATCTGCTGGAACGAGATCGTCACCATGGCGAGATAATGGCCGCCGAGCCGCAGCGTCGACATGCGCCGAGGAACGCGCCGGCCAGCAGCGCGATCACGCAGCCGCCGGCCAGGCAGAGCCAGTAGCTCAGATGCAGAGTCGGTGGTTCCGATGCCGACCGCATAGGCGCCGAAGCCGAAGAACGCCGCCTGCGCCAGATTGATCTGGCCGCACAGGCCGAGCACGACCGAGAGCCCGAACACCGCGATCGCAAACGTCGTCGCCTGCATCAGGATGTTGAGGATGTAGCCGTCGAACTGCATCGATGGCGGCCAGCGCCACCAGGATCGCGGCGCCGATGAAATACGGCAGATGCCGCAGCAGCAAGCGGTTTCGGGCGCGCCACCGGCGCTCGCGATCGGCATGTTGTCGCTGGGCGCGCTCATGCTTTCTCCGCCACGCGTTCGCCGAAGATGCCCTGCGGCCGGAAGACCAGGAACAGCACCAGCACCAGGAACGCAAAGCCGTCCTTGTAGGGCACCGAAATATAGGCGGCGCCGAAGGTCTCGATCATGCCGAGCGCGAGCCCGCCGATGATCGCGCCGGCGACGTCGCCGAAGCCGCCGATGATGGTGGCGGCGAAGGCTTTCAGCGCGATGGTCGATCCCATCTGGATCGAGACGAACAGCACCGGCGCCACCAGGATGCCGGCGAGGCCGCCGAGCACCGCCGAATAGATGAAGGTGATCATGATCATGGTGGAGACGGAGATGCCGAGCAGCGAGGCCATCTCCTTGTCCTGCGAGGTCGCCTGCAGCTTCTTGCCGAGCATGGTGTGTTCGAAGAACCAGTAATTGAAGATCACCAGCACGATCGTCACCGCGATGATCAGGAGATACTGGCTGTCGAGATAGACCGGCCCGAGCTGGATGCCCGGCGTGTCGAACCAGCCCTGCAGCACCTGCGGCTGCGGGCCGTAGATCGCCAGCACCGAATTGGCCATCAGGATCGAGGCGCCGATGGTGGCGATGATCACCGGCAGGAAGCGTGCGGTGACGCAGCGGATAATAGACGCCGAGATTGAAGATCGCGCCGAGCAGCGCCATGCCGGCCAGCGCCAGCAGGAACGACAGCCAGTACGGCCAGCCGAGATCGACGGCGAACACCACCATCAGATAGGCGGCGACCATCGAGAATTCGCCTTGCGCGAAATTCACCACATTGGTGGCGCGGAAGATCAGCACGAAGCCGAGCGCGACCAGCGCATAGACGGCGCCGATGCCGATGCCGGTGAACAGCAGCTGCAGTACGATATCCATCATCAACGTTCGGTGAGAGGGCGTGGGGAGATTTTCGGGCGCGGGCCAAGGCGCATCCCGGCCTCCCCTGATACGAGGAGGCCGATCGCGCGATCAATCGTTGAAGTCGATGTGCTTGTCGAAGACGATGTTGCCCTTGTCGTTCTTCACGACGTTGTAGCCGTGCAGGCCGTCGCCGTTCTGGTCGAAATTATATTCGCCCTCGGCGCCCGGGAATTTCTTGGTCGGCCAGGATCGCTTCGCGGATCTTGCCGGGATCGGTCGAGCCGGCCTTGTTGATCGCCGCCGACAGCACGTTGATGGCGTCGTACGGCCAGGAGCTCTGGTTGTCCGGCGCGACCTTGACGGCGTCGCGATAGACCTTGCCGAACGCCTTCGAGGCGTCGCTGGAATCTTCGGCATAGTCGGCGACGCCGATAGGTGCCGTACAGCGCCGGACCGGCGAGCTTCAGCGCGGTGATGTTGACGATCGAGGGCGAGCCGACCCAGGGAATGTTGACGCCGAGCTGGCGCAACTGGCGGGCGAAAATGCCGAGATCGTTTTCGAAGGTGAAGTAGGAGCCGAGAATGTCGGCGCCGGACTGCTTGATCGCCAGCACGACCGGCGTGAAATCCTGGCTCTGGTTGGCATAGCCCTGATCGAGCACCGGCGGGCGTGCCGAGCTTGTCCAGCGCGTCCGCCAGCGCCTTGCCGCCGGCGGTGCCGAACGCGTCGGTCGAATGCACCACGGCCCACTTCTTCTTGCCGAGCGTGTTGACGCCGTAATCGGCGATCACGCGGCCGGAATAGCTGTCGTTGGGGCGGAAGCGGAACAGCCACTGATTGCCCATATGGGTCAGGTTCGGATCGGTGCCGCCGATCATCACCGGCTTGCCGAGCTTGAGCACGTCGGGCGCCATGGCATGGACCTGGGTCGAGCGGATCGAGCCGAGGAAGCCGACGATGTCGGGCTGCGCGGCCAGCTTGGAGAACGCCAGCACGATGCCGGGATTGGTGGTCTGGTCGTCTTCGACGATCAGTTCGACCTGCTTGCCGAGCACGCCGCCGGCCTTGTTGACGGCGTCCAGCGCCAGCTTGGCGCCGTTTGACGGCATAGCCGCCGGATTCGGCCGCGGGACCGGTCACCGGCGCGCACATGCCGATCTTGATGGTGGCGCCCTGCGCCCGCGCGCTGCCGATGACGTAGGGTGCGGTAATACCGGCAGCGATACCGGCCGCGAAATCGCGTCTCGTAAGCTTCATCCATTCCTCCCTGAGGCCGGGCTTCGTTGTCGGCCTTTCTTGATGTTGGCAGTCCGCGACGGACGCGAAACCGAGTGCGTATCTACGGACTCTTCGGCCCGGAGTAAATTGATATCGCAGCGCATTTCGACTAACGGCGCAGGCCGCCGCCGTCCAGAGATGATTAACGCCGGCGAGGCCGGTCTATTCCCGGCGGCTGTTCTGATGCTAGCGGTTGCTCGATGCTCAAACATATGCAGCTGGCGAAGCTTCGTCCGACGGCGCGCAGGCTCGCGCTTACTTCGCCATCGTCAGCTCGGCGCTGCTCGTCGCCGCACCGGCAGCCCCGCAAGGCTGCCTTCGAGCGCGTGCAGCATGTCCTGCAATTCGGCGAGCTTGCGGGCGCCATAGCGCCTGGTGATGGCGGCATAGATCGCTTCCGATGACGGCGCGACCGCCTCGATCAGCTTCAGGCCCTTGGCCGAGATCGACACCACGCCGCGGCGCAGATCGGCCTTCGCGACCTGCGCTCGATCAGATGGCGCGCTTCGAGGTCGCGCAGAATCCGCGACAGGCTTGGGCCCAGCAGAAAGGCGACCCGCGCCAGTTCCGTGACCTCGATGGCATCGACCGCGGCCAGCGCCCGCAGGATCCGCCATTGCTGCTCGGTCAGGCCGTGATGGCGCAGCGAGGGCCGGAACTGCCGCATCACCGCCTCGCGCGCGCGCAACAGCGACATCGGCAGCGAACGGGAGAATTCGCGCATCGGCACCCGACGCGCATCCGCGTTGCAGTGGCCTGCCTTGGAAGGATTCTTCAGCGTCATGATCCCTGGTCTTACAAGACGCAACGTTGATTTCAATGCGTGCAGCGCAACGAGTGCAGCGCAACGTTTTGCGCTGCAGCAAACCTCAATTCGGTTTGCCGTGAACAATTTAACATGTTAATCATATTTCCGCATCCACTTTTCATCGCACCTCGCGCACGCTGACCTCGACCGAGCATGGCACTTACCAAAGACGATATCCGCATCGCCGCCGAGCGGCTCGATCAGGCGGAAAAAACCCGCAAGCAGATCCGGCAGATCTCGCTGGACCATCCCGGCATCACCATCGAGGACGCCTACGCGATCCAGAAGGCCTGGATCGAGATCAAGGTCGCGCGAGGGCCGCGTCGTCAAGGGCCACAAGATCGGCCTGACCTCGAAGGCGATGCAGAGCGCGCTCAATATCGACGAGCCGGATTCCGGCGTGCTGCTCGACGACATGTTCTTTGCCGATGGCGGCCTGGTGCCGTCGGACCGCTTCATCGCGCACGCGGGTCGAGGCCGAACTCGCCTTCGTCATGAAGCAGCGGCTCGCCGGGCCCGACTGCACGATGTTCGACGTGCTCAACGCCACCGATTTCGTGGTGCCGGCGCTGGAAATCCTCGACACCCGGATCGAGCGGGTCGATCCGCAGACCAAATCGACGCGCAAGATCTTCGATACCATCGCCGACAACGCGGCCAATGCCGGCATCGTGCTGGGCGGCCGCCCGATGCGGCCGCTGGATGCCGACCTGCGCTGGATCGGCGCGCTGTGCTATCGCAACGGCCAGTTGGAAGAAACCGGCCTTGCCGCCGGCGTGCTCAACCATCCCGCCACCAGCGTGGCCTGGCTCGCCAACAAGATCGCGCCGCTTGGCCTGGCGCTCGAAGCCGGCCAGGTGGTGCTGGCGGGATCGTTCATTCGCCCGATCGAGACCCGCAAAGGCGACACGATCCAGGCCGACTATGGACCCTACGGCACGCGTGAGCTGTTACTTCGCCTGATACGTCTCAGAACAATCGCTGGAGTGATCCGCCATGCCGCATTTCACGCTCGAATATTCCGCCAATCTCGATGCGCGCGTCGACATGGGCAAGGTCGTCGAAGTCGTCCGCAAGGCCGCGGTCGAGACCGGGATCTTTCCGCTCGGCGGCATCCGCGTTCGCGCCGTCCGCTGCGAGCATTATGCGATCGCCGACGGCAACCCGGATCTCGGCTTTCTCGCCATGGTGCTGCGGCTCGGCGAAGGCCGCGATCTCGCCACCCGCCAGAAAGCCGGCGAGCATGTCTTCAAGGCGCTGTCCGCCTATCTCGATCCGGTATTTGCCAACAGCAAATTCGCGCTGTCGTTCGACATGCAGATCAACGACAAGGAAATGAGCTGGAAGCGCAACAACATCCACGAAGCGCTGAAAGCGGAGGCACCCGCCCATGGATAAGGTCACGCCGAAATCATCCGACGTTTTCGCCGCCAACCGCGACCGCGCCGCGCCGCTGCTGGCAAAACTGAAGGCCGACGGCATCGGCCACCTCATCGACGGCAAGATCGTGCCGTCGATCTCGGGCCAGACCTTCGAGACCAAATCGCCGGTCGACGGCGCGGTGCTGGCGTCGGTCGCGCGCGGCAATGCCGAGGATATCGACCGCGCCGCGACCGCGGCGGCACTGGCCTTCAAGGCCTGGCGCGACATGCCGGCCGCGATGCGCAAGAAGCTGCTGCATCGCGTCGCCGACGCGATCGAGGACCGCGCCGACGATATCGCGGTGCTCGAATGCATCGATACCGGCCAGGCCCATCGCTTCATGGCCAAGGCCGCGATCCGCGCCGCGGAGAATTTCCGCTTCTTCGCCGACAAATGCGCCGAGGCGCGCGACGGCCTCAACACGCCGAGCGACGAGCACTGGAACGTCTCGACCCGGGTGCCGATCGGCCCGGTCGGCGTGATCACGCCGTGGAATACGCCGTTCATGCTCTCGACCTGGAAGATCGCGCCGGCGCTGGCCGCCGGCTGCACCGTGGTGCACAAGCCGGCGGAATGGTCGCCGGTGACGGCCGATCTGCTGGCGAAGCTCGTCAAGCAGGCCGGCGTGCCCGACGGCGTGCTCAACACCGTGCACGGCATCGGCGAGGAAGCCGGCAAGGCGCTGACCGAACATCCCGCGATCAAGGCGATCGGCTTTGTCGGCGAAAGCGCGACCGGCTCGGCGATCATGGCGCAGGGCGCGCCGACCCTGAAGCGCGTGCATTTCGAACTCGGCGGCAAGAACCCGGTGATCGTGTTCGACGATGCCGATCTCGACCGCGCGCTCGATGCGGTCGTGTTCATGATCTACTCGCTCAACGGCGAGCGCTGCACCTCGTCGAGCCGGCTTCTGATCCAGCAGAGCATCGCCGAAAAATTCATCGAGAAACTCACCGCGCGCGTGCAAGGCGCTGAAGGTCGGCCATCCGCTCGATCCCGCGACCGAAATCGGGCCGCTGATCCACGAGCGGCATCTGGCAAAGGTCTGCTCCTATTTCGACGTCGCGCGCAAGGACGGCGCGGTGATCGCGGTCGGCGGCAAGCCGCATGACGGCCCCGGCGGCGGCCATTACGTGCAGCCGACGCTGGTCACCGGCGCCAGCGCCAAGATGCGGGTCGCGCAGGAGGAAGTGTTCGGGCCGTTCCTGACCGTGATCCCGTTCGGCGACGAGAACGACGCGATCGAAATCGCCAACGGCGTGCAATTACGGCCTGACCGGCTATGTCTGGACCGGCGACATGGGCCGCGCGCTGCGCGTCGCCGACGCGCTGGAAGCCGGCATGATCTGGCTCAATTCCGAAAACGTCCGCCATCTGCCGACGCCGTTCGGCGGCATGAAATCGTCCGGCATCGGCCGCGACGGCGGCGACTACTCGTTCGACTTCTACATGGAAACCAAGCACGTCTCGCTGGCGCGGGGCACGCACAAGATTCAGAGACTGGGGATCTAGTACCGACCACCGTCATTCCGGGGCGATCGCGAAGCATCGAACCCGGAATCTCGATGATTCCGGGTCTGGTGCTTCGCACCATCCCGGAATGACGAAGCTCATCTAGGGAATCACCATGCCCGTTCCGACACACATCTTCGATCCGCCCTTCAACATCATCCGCTCCAGCCATGTCGTGCTCGACGTGACCGACCTCGACGCCAGCCGCGAGTTCTACGAGAACACCGTGGGGCTGCATGTCGAGGATCGCGACGACAACGCGGTCTACCTGCGCGGCAGCGAGGAGCACCAGCATCACTCGGTGGTGCTGCGCAAGGCCGCGACCGCGGCCTGCAACCGGCTCGGCTTCAAGGTCGGCAACGACGGCGACCTCGACAAGGCGGCGGCGTTCTTTTCCGAGAACGGCATCGACTACGCCTTCGCCGAGCAGCCGTTCCAGGGCCGCACGCTTCAGTTCACCGACCCCTTCGGCTTCCAGATCGAGCTCTACGCGACGATGGAAAAGCGGCCGCATCTGTTGCGCCGCTACGATCTCTACAAGGGCTGCCACCCGCAGCGGCTCGACCATTTCAACGTGTTCGCCGCCGAAGTGCAGGACACCGTCGATTTCTATGCGCGGCTTGGATTCCGTCTGACCGAATATGGCGAGGAAGACGGACCGAACGGCCGCATCGCAGCCGCCTGGATGCACCGCAAGGGCAATGTGCATGATTTTGCCATCACCAACGGCCAGGGCCCTCGCCTGCATCATTTTGCGTTCTGGGTGCCGACCGCGATGAACATCCTGCATCTGTGCGACGTGATGGCCTCCAGCGGCTACCTCAAGAATATCGAGCGCGGCCCCGGCCGCCACGGCATTTCGAACGCGTTCTTTCTCTACGTGCGCGATCCCGACGGCCATCGGCTCGAGCTCTACACCAGCGACTATTTTACGGGCGATCACGACCACGAACCGCTGCGCTGGTCGCTGAAGGATCCGCGACGGCAGACGCTGTGGGGCGCGCCGGCGCCGCGTTCCTGGTTCGAGCAGGGCTCGCCATTCGCGGGGCAGACCGTGCGCGAACCGCAATTCGTCGCCGATGTCACGATCGCGGATTGAACACGTCGTGCAACCGGGCGAGAATAAAACCATTCTCAGCGGGTCGTCCCGGCGAACGCCGGGACCCATAATCCCTGGACTGCATGATTACATAAGGCGTCAGCCTCACTGCTCAAATGAGAACACATGGCGTATGGGTCCCGGCCCCTTACGCGCAATCGCGCGCTAGGCCGGGACGACGCTGGTTAGATTGGACACATCATGGCTTCACATCGCCTCGCAACCTACTCGATCGGCGGCTCGACCCGATATGGCGCGGTCACCGACAACGGCATCGTCGATCTCTCCACGCAGTTTGGCCGCGAATATCCGACCTTGCGCGAGGTCATCGCCGCCGGTGCGCTGACCAAACTCGCCGAGCATGCGGCCGGCCGCGCGCCGGACCACGCACTCGATGCGATCGGCTGGCTGCCGCCGATCCCGGCGCCGGAAAAGATCATCTGCATCGGCGTGAATTATCCGGATCGCAACGCGGAGTATAAAGACGGCCAGGACGCGCCGAAATTTCCCAGTATGTTCATGCGCACGCCGCGCTCGTTTGTCGGCCACGACGCGCCGCTGGTCCGGCCCCGCGCATCGACGCTACTCGACTACGAGGGCGAACTGGTCCTCGTCATTGGCAAGGCCGGACGTCACATTCCCGAAAGCACCGCGCTCGACCACATCGCCGCGGTCACGCTGTGCAATGAAGGCACCATCCGCGATTGGGTCCGGCACGCGAAGTTCAATGTGACCCAGGGCAAGAATTTCGACTCCACCGGCAGCCTCGGCCCCTGGCTTGTGCCCTATGCGAGCGAATCCCAGATTGCCGATATCCGGCTGTCGACCCGCGTCAACGGCGAGACGCGGCAGGACGATCGCACCGGCCGGCTGATCTTCGGCTTCCGCTATCTGCTCCATTATATCTCGACCTTCACGACCTTGGTGCCCGGCGATGTCATCGTCACGGGCACGCCGACCGGCGCCGGCGCGCGGTTCGATCCGCCGCGCTACCTGAGGCCCGGTGACGTCATCGAGGTCGAAGCCGAGGGCGTCGGGAGCTTGCGCAACGGCGTGATCGACGAAACCCTGTGAACCGCGATTTGAGCGAATGGACAAAGCAATGACTGCAACTTCCGGCGGCGAAGCCGTCGTCAACGGCCTGGTCGCGCACGGCGTCGACACCGTGTTCGGCCTGCCCGGCGCCCAGGTCTACGGGTTGTTCGATGCCTTTCATCAGGCGCAGCTCAAGGTGATCGGCGCGCGGCACGAGCAGACCTGCGGTTATATGGCGTTCGGCTACGCGCGATCGTCAGGCAAACCCGGCGTCTTCAGCGTGGTGCCGGGCCCTGGCGTGCTCAATGCCGGCGCGGCGATGCTCACCGCCTTCGGCTGCAACGAACCGGTGCTGTGCCTGACCGGCCAGGTGCCGACGGCCTATCTCGGCAAGGGCCGCGGCCATCTGCACGAAATGCCGGATCAACTCGCGACCTTGCGAACGTTCATCAAATGGGCAGACCGGATCGAATATCCCGACGCGGCGCCGGCGATGGTCTCGCGCGCGTTCCAGGAGATGCTGTCGGGCCGTCGCGGCCCGGTGGCGCTCGAAATGCCGTGGGACGTGTTCACGCAGCGGGCCGATGTCGGCCCGTCAAAACCATTCGAGCGGTTGCCGGCGCCACAGCCGGATAGCGCACGCATCGAGGCCGCCGCCGCGCTGATATCGGCCAGCAAGACGCCGATGATCTTCGTCGGCAGCGGCGCCATCGAGGCGCGCGATGAAATTCTCGAACTTGCGGAACTGATCGACGCCCCCGTGGTGGCCTTCCGCAGCGGGCGCGGCATCGTCAGCAACGCCCACGAACTCGGGCTGACGATGGCATCGGCCTACAAGCTCTGGCCGCGCACCGACCTGATGATCGGGATCGGGACGCGGATGGAATTGCCGACCACGTTTCGTTGGCCGTTCCGGCCCGAAGGCTTGAAATCGATTCGGATCGACATCGATCCGTCGGAACTGCGCCGCCTGACGGTCGACGCTTCAGTGGTCGCGGACGCGCAAGCCGGCACCCGCGACCTGCTCGCCGCGGTTCGAAAACGAGGCTACGGCAAAACCAGCGGCCGCCGCGCCGCGATCCGCGAAACCGCGGCGGCGACGCACCAGGAAATCCAGAGCGTTCAGCCGCAGATGGCTTACCTGAACATCCTGCGCGAAGTGTTGCCTTCGAATGCGATCGTCACCGACGAGCTGTCGCAGGTCGGCTTTGCCTCCTGGTACGGCTTTCCGGTCTACGAGCCGCGTACGTTCATCACCTCGGGCTATCAGGGCACGCTCGGCTCGGGCTTTCCGACCGCGCTCGGCGCCAAGGTCGCCAACCCTGATCGGCCGGTGGTCGCGATCACGGGCGACGGCGGCTTCATGTTCGGCGTACAGGAACTGGCGACCGCCGTGCAATTCAAAATCGGCGTGGTGACACTGGTGTTCAACAACAACGCCTATGGCAATGTGCGGCGCGATCAGCGCGAGCATTTCGACGGCCGCGTGGTGGCGGCCGACCTCGTCAATCCGGACTTCGTCAAGCTCGCGGAATCCTTTGGCGTCAAGGCGGCACGCGTGACCTCACCCGATCATTTCCGCCCCGCACTGGAGAAGGCGCTGGCCGATGGCGGGCCTTATTTGATCGACATCGAAGTACCGACCGATTTGGAAGTCAGTCCCTGGAAGTTCATCCATCCGGCGAAGCCGTA
The DNA here is from genome assembly GCA_963755895.1 of uncultured Alphaproteobacteria bacterium. Classification (GTDB taxonomy): domain Bacteria; phylum Pseudomonadota; class Alphaproteobacteria; order Rhizobiales; family Xanthobacteraceae; genus Bradyrhizobium. The sequence continues at coordinate 1,411,202 of CAVWMD010000003.1, read as the reverse complement.
GAGAAGCCCTAAGAACGGGAAGCCCAAGACTTGTCATTGCGAGCGTAGCGAAGCAATCCAGAGCAGCAAGCGAGGCTTTGGATTGCTTCGTCGCTTCGCTCCTCGCAATGACGAACGTTCACCGCGCCTTGCGGAACGTCAGATTGATGCGCTGGCGACCCAACACGGCATGTTCGCCGTCCGCCAGCGGCGCAACGCCGTGAAACGCCAGCCGCGCCGGTCCGCCCCATACTGCGATATCGCCATGCTCCAATCGATAGCGCTGCGTCTTGTCGCTGCGCTTCAAGCCGCCAAACAGGAAGGTCGCGGGCAGGCCCAGCGACACCGATACGATCGGCGCGCCAAAATCGCCCTCGTCGCGATCCTGATGCAGCGACATCCGCGCACCCGGCTGGTAGCGGTTGATCAGGCATGCGTCAGTGGCGAAATTATCAAAGCCTGCTTCCAGCGCCGCTTGTTTGGCGAGGGCGAGAAACGACGGCGGCATCGGCGGCCAAGGTTTCTTGGACTCGGGATCGATGGTGTCATAGCGATAACCTCTGCGATCGGTGACCCAGCCGGCATCGCCGCAATTGGTCATCGCCACCGACATCTGATGACCGCCGGGTGTCAGCATGTGGCGAAACGGCGCCTGCGCGACAATCTCGCGCAACGCCGTGATCAATTCGTCTTCGCGCGGTCTGGCAAATCCGCGCAACAACACCGCGCCCTCCGCGATGGCTTCGCGTGAGGGCCGCAGATCAGGCAGGCCGTCAAACAGATCGGTGGTCAAAACGCTTCGCGCTCACTTCGCATCATGAAAGATCACGCCAACGGTATGGCGATGGCCGGAGCGGATCCGGCTGACGCCATGCCGTAAGTTAACCCGATACACGCCGCGCGTCCCCTGCACGGGACGGTGATGCACAGCAAACGCGACCGCATCGCCCTGCCGCAGCGGCACCACCTCGGGACGCGACTGCATCCGCGGCCGCTGCTCGGTCAGCACAAATTCGCCACCGGCGAAATCACGGCCCGGTTCTGACAGCAGGATCGCGACCTGCAGCGGGAACACGTGCTCGCCGTAGAGATCCTGATGCAGGCAATTGTAGTCGCCGGCCTCGTATTGCAACAGCAGCGGAGTCGGCCGGATCTGGCCGGCCTCGTGACATCGCCTCAGGAACGCTTCATGCGCCGCAGGGTAGCTGATATCGATGCCCATGGCCTGGTTCCAGCGATTGGCGACGCCGCAGAGTTTGGCGTAAAGCGCCGGCCGCAACGCACCGATCAGTTCCGGAAGCGGGTAGGAAAAATATTTGTACTCGCCACGGCCAAAGCCGTGGCGCCCCATCACGATCCGGCTGCGGAAATGGCTGTCGTCCGGATAGAACGCCGCGATCGCGCGGCACTCGTCCGGCGAAAGCAGGTCTTTCAGCACCGCGCAGCCCTGCGCGTCGAGATCGGCGGTCGCCTGCGTCCAGTCGATGGCGTCGATGCGCGCGGGGATCGAAGGAGTGCTCCGAGGAGCGATTTTGGAGTTGGCTGTCATAACGACAGTTTCGCAAACCGCGACGTCTGGCACCACCCGATTTCCGGCACCCTAGAGCGTTTTCGAGCGAAGTGGCTACCGGTTCGCGTCAAGAAAACGCGTCAAAACAAAAGTCTAAAGTCCGGTTCTGATTCCATCGGAACCGGAAATGCTCTAGGCCGCCGTCCCCGCGACCCATTCGCTTAGCGAATCGCAGCCTCCATTCCCGCCGCGAGTTCGAATATCCGCCGATCCGCGCCGCCCGCGGCCGCCAGCATCAATCCGACAGGGACCTCGCCGTCGCGCTGCGCCGGCAGCGAGATCGCGCAGCCGTCGATCATGTTGATCAGCGAGCAATTGCGCAGCGCCAGCACGTTGGCCACGGCGAACGCCTTGTCGTCGGCCAGATCGGCGATGCGCGGCGGCGTGTTGGCCGTCGTCGGCAGCACCAGCGCGTCATAGGGCGCGATGCGCTTTTCGATGCGCGCGATCATCGACCGCCGCGCGCCCAATAGATCGACATAATCGGCCGCGCTCATCGCCTCGCCGCGAAGAATGCGCACCGACACGCGGGGATCGTAGACATCGCCCTTGCTCGCGATCAAAAAGCGATGCCAGGCATAGCTTTCCGCTGCCGAGAAACCGCCCTTGGTGTTCATGATGCCGATATCGAGGAATTCCGGCACCTCGATCCGCTCGATCAGGGCGCCCTGGCGCGACAGGGTTTCCAGCGCGCGATCGAAGGTCTGCGCTACCGCTTCGTCGAGATCGTCGAGTACCAATGTGGTCGGCAGCGCCAGCCGCATTCCCTTGATCGGCCGCGGCTGCAATGCGGTGACCGGTTCATCCGCCAGCACCGCGTCCATGATGGCGCAGCACGACACCGTGCGCGCCAGGGGGCCAAAACTGTCGAGCGAAAACGACAGCGGCACGCCACCGTCGAGCGGCACGCGCCGCTGCGTCGGCTTGAAACCGACGATGCCGTTGAAGGCCGCCGGGATCCGGCACGAGCCGCCGGTATCGGTGCCGAGCGCGCCATGCGCCATGCCGTCGGCGACGGAAACCGCAGCACCCGACGACGATCCGCCGGGCACGTGGCCCACGCTGCGCTGCCAGGCGCTCTTCGGCGTGCCGTAATGCGGATTGATGCCGATGCCGGAATAGGCGAACTCGGTCATGTTGGTGCGGCCGATCACGACAAAACCGGCGCGGCGCAGCCGGGCCACCACCGTCGCATCGGCCTGGGCCGGCGCTGAATCATCGAGCGCGCGCGAGCCCGCGCGGGTCACCTGCCCCCTGATGTCGAACAGATCCTTGATCGAGATGGGGATGCCGGCAAAGCGCGAGGGCGCGGCATTGGCTTTCCGCAAATGATCCATCGCGTCGGCCGCCTCGAGCGCCGCGTCCCTGTCGACATGAATGAAGGTGCGTTGCCCCTCGCCCGAGGGATCGGCGATCCTGGCGATGCAGTCTTCAACCAGTTTGCGGGCGCTGGTGCGCCCGTTCTCGAGATCGTCAGCCAGAGTGGCTAGGGTTGGCATGTTCGGCATGGCTTCCTGTCTCACGATGTGGAAGCGCTAGTTGTCGCCCGAAGCCGGTTCAATGTCGAGATCGAGCAGCGCAGAGCTCAGCGATTTGCCGTGCGCGTCGAGCGCCAGCGAGCGCGTGACGCCGCCGCCGAGCGCTGCGGACATCACGAAATTCAGTGCCGAAATGTTGGGCAATTCATAGCGGACCACCTCGCCCTCGACGACACCGGCGAAATGAGCCTTGACCCGCGCGCTGGTGACCTGCGCCAGCAGCAGCGGATAATGCTTCTCGTCATACGCGATCACGGAAATGTTTGACGTGTTGCCTTTGTCGCCGGTGCGGGAATGGGCGATGTCGCGCAGCTTCATGGCCTACGCCCCCACAAACCGGATCTGCGGCTTTGCCCGATCGCGCGGCAGCAACACCGAGGCCACTGCAACCACTTCGCGCGCCGATTTCCAGGCGCCGCCACCGGCGGCCGGGCCGTTGGTGTAGAGCGTTTCGACCTCATTGCCGATCCTGATCGCCTCGCGCAGGCTTTCGGTGCGCCCGGCGACGCGAACGCGCACCTCGTAGGGCTCGGCCGCGTGCGAGGAGAGCTGCGCGCCGTGCAACGACTCGACACCGATCAATTCGAACCGCAATTCGCTCGCTGCAACACCGGTCAGCTTCAGCCGTTCGCGCACGATCTCCAACGCCAGCCGCCCGCGCGCCAGTGCACCCGGCCCGGCATAGGAAATCTGCCCCTCGCCGATGAAACCGTCGACATAACCGACCGAGACCTTCAGCGTATCGGTCCGCTTCGAGCCGCGGCCGCCGCTGATGCGCACGCGATCCGGCGCGATCTCCTCGACCTTCACCTGCGAGAAATCCGCCACCACGTCGGGCTGCAAATAGCGCCTGGGATCATGCACCTCGTAGAGCAACTGCTCCTTGCAGGTCTGCGCCGTCACAGCACCACCCGAGCCGGCGACCTTGGTGATGACCAGCGCGCCGTCCTCGCCGACTTCCCCGATCGGGAATCCCAGCCGCGCCAGGCCTGCGACATCCTTGTAGCCGGGGTCGGCGAAATAGCCGCCGGTGATCTGTCCGGCGCATTCCAGCAGGTGGCCGGCGACGGTGCCCTGCCCCAGCAAATTCCAGTCGTCCATCGCCCAGCCGAAGGCGTGGATCATCGGCGCCAGAAACAGCGCCGGATCGGACGCCCGCCCGGTGATGACGATATCGGCGCCTTCGCCAAGCGCCTGCGCCATCGGTTCGGCGCCGAGATAGGCATTGGCCGACAACAGTCGGTTGCCAAGCTGTTTGATGCTGCCGTCAAATTCCATGATTGGGAGATCGCCGTCTTTGCAGGCGTCGAGCACGTCGTCGCCGATCACGGCGGCGATTTTCAGCGACGACAATCCAAGCGATCTGGCGATTTCGGCGGTCTTGCGCGCCGCGGCTTGCGGATTGGCCGCGCCCATATTGGTGACGATCTTGATGCCTTTGCCGGCGCACACCGGCAGCACCGCGCGCATCCGCTCTTCGAGCAGCGGATCATAGCCGCCGTCAGGGTTTTTCATCCGCGCCTGCTGCGCCAGCGCCACCGTGCGCTCGCCGAGGCATTCGAACACCAGGTACTGGAGGTCGCCTTTTTCGGCGAGCTCGAGCGCAGGCTCGATGCGATCGCCCGAATAGCCCGCGCCGGATCCGATCCTGATGGTTCGCATCACTTCAATCCGAAATAAGCCCGCCGCAGCGCCTCGTTATCGCTCATTTCCGCCACCGTGCCGGAGAACCTGATACGCCCGCCCTCCAGCACGAACACCCGGGTCGCCACTTCAAGAAAGCCGATATTCTGCTCGGCGATCAAAAGCGCCAGCCCCCGTCCGCGCAAATCGCTGAGGATGCGGATCACTTCCTTGACGAACAATGGCGACAACCCCGCCGACGGCTCATCCATCACCAGCAGTTTCGGTTCTGCCGCCAGCGCCTTGGCAATGCCAAGCATCTTGCGCTGGCCGCCGGACAGGCTGGAGGCCGGCGCGCGCCGCTTTTCGCGAAGCACCGGGAACACGCTGTACATCTCTTCCACCCGCGCACCGGGATCGGCATGGCCGAGCGCCTGGGCACCGACGCGGATATTCTCCTCGATCGACAGGTCAGGAAACACTGCGAGCTCCGACATATAGGTCATGCCGAGCTTCATGCGGTCGCTGGAACGCATCCGCGTGATGTCGGTGTCGGCGAGCGTGATGCTGCCGCCGCGCGCCTCGATCAGGCCAACCAGCGATTTGAGGAACGTGGTCTTGCCTGCGCCGTTGGCGCCGAGCAGCAGCACCGTCTCGCCTGGGCGCACGTCGAGATCAACGCCCCACAGCACCTGCATCGTGCCATAGCCGGCATTGACACCGGCGGCCTTCATCAAGGGAGCTGTTTCAGACGGCATGCTCGCCTCCCAAGAACACCTCGATCACTTGCGGCACCTTGACTGCCACCGCGAGCTTGCCCTCGAAGATCTCCTTGCCGGCATTCATCACGATGACGCGGTCGGTGATGTGCTCGATAAATCCCATCAGATGCTCGACCACGATGATCGCGATGCCGGATTGCGCCAGCGCCTTGATGCGCCCGGCGATCCAGTCGAGTTCGGTCGGATTGAGGCCGGCGGCGAGTTCGTCGAGCAGCAACAGCCGCGGCCGGGTCGCCAGCGCGCGAACCAGATCGAGCGTCTTTTGCTGCACGTTATTCAGATCGGCCGCCGGCCGGTCCGCGACCTCGGCGAGCCGGTATTCGTCGAGCAGCGCGGCCATCGTCGGAGGCGCTACCGAGGCACGGCCATAGGCCAGCGCGACGTCGATGTTCTGGCGCACCGTCAGCGACATGAACGGCTTGGGCACCTGGAAGGTACGGTTGATGCCGCGATGGACCAGTTTATGCGAGGCCATGCCGCCGATCGACACGTCGTCCATCACGACTTCGCCGCCATCGGGCGCATAGAGCCCCGAGATCACGTTGATCGCGGTGGTCTTGCCGGAGCCATTGGGCCCGACGAGTCCTGAATATTTCTCCGGGCACCACATGAAAGCTCAGGCCGTCGAGCGCATGAAAGCCGCCGAAGCGTTTTATCACCCTGGAGGCGGTGAGGATGGGCTTGTTATCAGGGGACATGCCACCCCCGGCGGGTTGCGAGCGAGACCAGGCCCGCGGGCAGGAACAGCACCAGTCCCATGATCAGCAGACCATAGATCAACTGGAAATATTGCGGCGTGGTGAACCCGATCAGATTGTAGATGCCGTAGAGAATGATGACGCCGACGATCGGGCCACAGATCGTGGCAACGCCGCCGAACAGCGCAAACACGATCGCGAAGATGCTGAAATCGCCGGAGAACACGTTGTCGGGATAGAACACCGAAACGTACCAGGCATAAACGCCTCCGGCGAGACCGGCCACCAGCGCCGAGGCCAGCCACGCGATCACGCGCATCTTGACCACATTGACACCGGCCATCGAGGCCGAGACCGCGTCTTCGCGCACCGCCTGCAATGCCAGTCCGAAGCGCGAGTTCTTCAGGAACACCACGGCACCCAGTGTCAGCGCCAGCACCACGACCGCCGCGGCATAGGCCATGTTCGGGTTGAAGGTGCCGGTGAGCGAGACGCCGTACGGCCCCTTGGTGATGTTTTCCAGCGCCGGATTGGCGACGAAGTGCAGCACCGCCAGCGATGCCGCGAGATTGGCGATCGCGAAATAAGCCCCCGACAGCCGCAGCAGCGGCGTCAGCAATAGACCCAGTGCGACGCCGACCAGGCCGCCGACGAGTACCGCCAGTACCGCGGGCGTCTGGAAGTGCATCACCATGATCGCAAAGCCGTAAGCGCCGGCGCCGAAGAAGCCGACATAACCGAACGGCAGATAGCCGGTGAAGCCGTAGATGATGTTGACGCCCTGGGCGAGCACCAGGAAGATCACGAAATTGAACAGCAACAGATGGTTCTGGTACACGCCGGGCAGCACCGCCAAAAGGACGATCAGCGGCGCGACGATGAACAGGAGATGCTTGAGGGAGCTAGGCAACGCGCACCCGCCTTCCCAACAGACCGCTCGGACGCAGCAGCAGGATGAAAATCAGGAGGACATAGGGCAAAAGATCGGCCCACGAACTGAGATAGGTCTGCACCAACATGTAGCAGACGCCGTAGACCACGCCGCCAAGCGCGGTCCCCAAGGGATTGCCGAGCGATCCCAGCACCACGATGGCAAATGACGTCACGGTCGCATCGGCGCCGAACGCCGGTGTTACCGATCCGAACATGAAGGGCGCGAACACGCCGGCCACGGCAGCGAGCCCGAGGCCGATGCCGAAGGCCGCAGCCGAAACACGATCGACGTCGATGCCGGTCGCGAACGCCTCATCGCGCCGCGACATCACCGCGCGGGTCAGCGTGCCCAGACGAGTGCGGTACAGATAGAAATACACGAATGCGATCGCGATCAGGCTGGTGCCGGCCGCAACCACCCATGGCGCTGGAAAGCCCTGGCCGAGGATCGATATCGGCCCGCTGGCGCCCGGCTTGCCGCCGAACAGCTTGACCTTGATGGTCGAGAATACCGTGCCGAGCAGCCGGCTCTGGATCGAGCGCTCGCTGGTCCCCGCGAAGATGGTGGTGATGGCTTCGATCACCTGCGACAGACCGAAGAACAGGATGATCGACAGCATTTCCGGATTAACCGAGCCCTGCAGCCGCGGCACCAGCACCCAGTAAAGCAGCAGGCCGACCAGCACGAACACCACGAACGCCAGAGGCACCGCGAACAAGGGATCGATGCCGAAGATGCCGACGACGCCGAACGCGATGAACGCGCCCAGCATCAGAATGTCGCCATGCGCCAGGTTGACGATGCGCATGACGCCGAACACGAGATTGAGCCCGATCCCGACCAGACTGAAATACAGCCCGAACAGGACGCCGGCGACGAGCGCGTAGATCAGCATCGGCGCGTCGCTCCCGGCGTCCGGCGTTCAGTTGGCAATCGGATCATGGACGCGGGTAAACCGGCTTGCCAGTCGCAGTCTCGTGCGGATAGATCGAGATGAACTTGACTTTCTCGGGGTTCTTGTCGTCGAGCGCGAGCTGGCCAAGCGGCGTCAACTCGCCGATCTGGCCGCCGGTTTCGTCCAGCGCATAGGTGCCGTCGAGCGTCTTGAGTTCGCCCGACAGGCTGAAATTGGCGCGGCGCAGTTCCAGCTGATCGAGGCTGGTCGCAACCCCGAGGGTCTTTTCCATCACGAGGCCCGTGGTGTAGCCGGCCACCGCGTTGAAGCCGAACTCGACCTTGCCGTCCGGATAGGCCTTCTCCCAGGCCGCTTTGTAGCTCTTCATGTCCATGCCGAAATTGACTTTATATTCCAGCTCCGACGGCGGGACATAAGTAAAGACGTGCTCGAGGCCTTTGGCGCCGACGTTCTTCTCCAGGAGTTCGGTTTCCAGACCTGCGTAGATGCAGAACAGCATTTTGAAATTGACGCCAGCGTCCTGCACGTTGCGCAGGAAGGCAATATCGTTCGGCGCGAAACCCAGATGAATCACCGCATCCGGATCGGTGTTGGCGATGTTGTTGATGATGACCGTGTAGTTGGTGGTCTCGGTCGGAACGCCCTGATCGTAGACGATCTCGATCGGCGCCCCTGAAATCCTTGACGAACTTGCGGAACGCATTGGCCTGGGTGCCGGTGAATTCGTTGGTCGCATAAAGGATGGCGATCTTCTTGATGCCAAGTGCGGGGCCGTCATGCGTGATGAAGTCGGCGACCGGCTTCGGCCAGACCGTCGAGACTGGATCGGCCATCAGCGCGATATAGGGATTGTCCTTGGAAAAGAAGCTGGCGCCGGTGCCGGTCTGATCGAACAGGAACATCTTGTGGTCGCGCGCGATCGTCGCCGCCGGCGCGGTCAATACCGAACCGGAATCGGACGCCAGGAGATCGACCTTATCCTGCGTGACCAGCTGGTTATACAGCGTGGACGCGGTCGCGGTGTTGCTCTGGTCGTCATAGGCGACAAGCTTGACGGGAATCTTCTTGTCGAACGCCTTCACGTAGACGCCGCCATCGGCATTCTTCTGCTCGGCCCACAGTTTCAGGCCGTTGAAAACCGGCATCGAGATCGACGCGTAGCGACCGGACGACGCATAGAGCGTGCCGACCTTGATTTCCGCCGGCGCGTCGGCCGCAAAAGCCTGTGTGGCCATCGCCAAACCCGCAGCCAGCACCGCGCCCGTCACCCTCAGCATTAGGAAATCCTCCCGGTTTTCTGGTTCCGCGGTCATATAGCGCGGGGGCTCGGAGGGACACAAGCGCTCCGGCCTAATCCATTGTGCGGGTAGCGGAATACGCGGCATGCGGCAAGCAAGCTGGACCGTTGACGCCGGGCGGTCCAATGTCGCATCAAGATCGGAACCCGCGGGCATCAAGCGACCCGCAGCCTTGAGGAGGAATAGCAACATGGCCGAGCCAACGCGCGCGCGACCGAAACCGACGCCCGAAACCCAGCATTTCTGGGACGGCACGAAGGCCGGCGAACTCCGCCTGCAGCGCTGCGACGCCTGCGCCAATGTCTACTTCCCGCCGCGCCCGTTCTGCCCGTCTTGCGCGTCGCGCAAGGTCAGCGTGTTCAACGCCTCGGGCAAGGGCAAGCTCTACAGCTATGTCATCAACCATCGGCCCGCGGCGCCCGGTTTCACGCCGCCTTATGCCATCGCCATCGTCGAACTCGACGAAGGTCCGCGCATGATGAGCAACATCATCGATTGTCCGCAGACGCCGGAGGCGCTCGAACTCGACATGAAGCTCGAAGTCGCGTTCGAGAAACTCGACGACAAGATCACCCTCCCTCAGTTCCGCCCGGCGAAGGGTTAAGATCATGCGCAGGAATCAAGTTGCCGTCGTTGGCGCGGCCGAGACCACCGAACTCGGCGTTATCCCGAACATGTCGCAGATCCAGTTGCACGCGGATGCCGCGCTCAACGCCATCGCCGATGCCGGCCTGAAACTGTCCGACATCGACGGCATCGCCACCGCGGTCGAGACCCCGCAACAGATCGCGCACTATCTCGGCATCACGCCGACCTGGGTCGACGGCACCTCGGTCGGCGGCTGTTCGTTCATGCTGCATGTCCGCCATGCCGCAGCAGCGATCGAGGCGGGTCTTTGCAAGACCGTGCTGATCACCCATGCCGAAAGCGGCAAGTCGATGATCGGCAAGCAGCCGCGCTCGACGCCGGCCGACAGCCTCAACGGCCAGTTCGAGGCGCCGTTCGGCGTCTATGGCCCGCCCAGCATGTTTCCGATCCCGGTGCTGCGCTACATGAAGACCCATGGCATCACCCACGAGCAGATCGCGATGGTCGCCGTGGTACAGCGCGAATGGGCGGCGAAAAATCCGCGCGCCACGATGAAGGACGCCGATCACGGTCGAGGACGTCTTGAATTCGCGGATGATCGCCTATCCGTTCCGCCTCTTGCAATGCTGCCTCGTCACCGACGGCGGCGGCGCGCTGATCCTGACCTCGGCCGATCGCGCCAAGGATTTCCCGAGGAAGCCGGTCTACATCCTCGGCACCGGCGAGAGCGTGGAAACCCCGATGGTCAGCCAGATGAAGACGTTCGATTCCTCGCGCGCCTTCAAGGTCGCGGGGCCGCTGGCCTTCAAGGAAGCCGGCATCGCCCACAAGGACGTCGATCATCTGATGATCTACGACGCGTTCGCGCATCTGCCGCTCTACGGCCTCGGCGATCTCGGCTTCATGCCGCACGAAGAGACCGGCAAATTCATCGCCGATGGCAACACCCGGCCCGGCGGCAAGCTGCCGCTCAACACCAATGGCGGCGGTCTCAGCTACATGCATTCGGGCATGTACGGCATGTATGCGCTGCAGGAGAGCGTGCGGCAGATGCGCGGCATCGCGCCGGCGCAGGTGCCGGGCGCGAAGATCTCGGTCTGCCACGGCGTCGGCGGCATGTTCGCCGCGTCAGGCACGATCATCTTTACGAACGAGAAATGAGCGAGCTGCTCGCCTCTCCCTCTCCCCGTTGTTACGGGGAGAAAGTCGGGGTGAGTGGCTGCTTCCACACACAAGGACTCGCGAAGAGTCCCCTCACCCGGATCGCATCTGCGATGCGATCCGACCTCTCCCCGCAAGCGGGGCGAGGTAAGCAAGACACCGGGAGAACCACCAATGACAAAATCACTGCAGGACAAGGTCATCATCGTCACCGGCGCGGGCCGCGGCATCGGGCGCGAGATCGCGCTGCTCTGCGCGGCGGAAGGCGCCAAGGTCGTGGTCAACGATCCCGGCGGCGCCGCCGACGGCGCGGGCTCGAGCGCCGCGCCGGCCGAGGAAGTGGTCGAGGAGATCAAGAAGCGCGGCGGCACGGCGGTCGCGAATTTCGAGATCGGTGGCGGAAGCGATCCCGGCCAGCAAGATCGTCAAGGCGGCGACCGATCATTTCGGCAAGCTCGACGGCGTCGTCAACAATGCCGGCATCCTGCGCGACATGATCTTCCACCGCATGAGCGTGGAAGCGTTCGAGTCCGTCATCAAGGTGCACCTGATGGGCTCGTTCTATGTCAGCCACGCCGCGGCGCGGCTGTTCCGCGAGCAGGAGAGCGGCTCCTTCGTGCACTTCACCTCGACCTCGGGCCTGATCGGCAATTTCGGCCAGGCCAACTATGCCGCGGCCAAGCTCGGCATTGTCGGGCTGTCGAAGTCGATCGCGCTCGACATGGGCCGCTTCAACGTGCGCTCGAATTGCGTCTCGCCGTTCGCCTGGAGCCGCATGATCGGCACCATCCCGACCGAGACCGACGCCGAAAAGGCGCGCGTCGAGAAGATCAAGCAGATGGGCCCGGAGAAGATCGCGCCGATGTGCGCCTATCTGCTCAGCGACGCCGCCAAGGACGTCACCGGGCAGATCTTCGGCGTGCGCATGAACGAGATCTTCCTGTTCGGCCAGCATCGTCCGGTGCGCTCGGTTCACCGCGGCGAAGGTTGGACGCCGCAGACGATCGCCGAGCACGGGATGCCGGCGCTGAAGGCGTCATTCTCCAAGCTCGACCGCTCCGCTGACGTCTTCAGCTGGGATCCGATCTGACCGTTTTATGAAATTGTCGTCCCGATGACGCGCCGGGACGGCACACTCTTTGGTTGTTTTATCAAAGCTCGCCTGCTTTATGCCGGATTGCGGGCATATGATTTCCTCCCAACAAAAAAACATGGGAGGAAATCATGACAAGTCTACTGACCTATTCCAGCGAAGAGAAAGACGGCGGCGGATCGAAGGGTTTCGACCGCCGTACCCTGCTGAAGGGCGCCGCGGCGCTCGCCGGCACCACCGCGCTGGCATCCGAAGCCTCCGCCCGCGATTACGGCCGCAATGCCGAACCGCAGCGCTATCCCGACCCCGACATCGTCGTGATCGACGACAAGCGCTTCAAGGCCAAGGTCGGCAACACCTCGATCAAGCGTCTCTATACGGGTTGCCTGTGGGCCGAGGGGCCGGCCTGGAACGCGCAAGGCCAATATCTGGTCTGGAGCGACATCCCCGCTAACCGCCAGCTTCGCTATCTCGACGATGACGGCCACATCTCCGAACAATTCCACAAGCCTTCCAACGAAGGCAACGGCAACACCTTCGATTTCGAGGGACGGCAGATCACCTGCGAACGGACCCGGCTGGTGCGTTACGAGCATAACGGCGCGCTCACGGTGCTGGCCGAGCAGGCCAACGGCAAGCCAGCTCAACGGTCCGAACGACGTCGTCGTCCACCCCAACTGACAAGTCGATCTGGTTCACCGATCCCGGCTATGGCGCGGTCAGCATTTACGAGGGGCAGAAGGCCAACACCGGCTCGGTCCAGCCCTACCAGAAAGAGGCGGTCTACCGGCTCGACGCGCAAACCGGTCAAGTTGACAAAAGTGGCCGACGAACCGTTCAAGCCGAACGGCATCGCCTTCAGCCACGACTACAAGAAGGTCTATGTCTGCGACACCGGCATCACGCACTATCCCAATGCCAAGAACATCGTCTGGCAGTACGACCTCAATGGCGACAAGCTCTCGAACCCGCGCACGCTGATCGACATGACGCTCGACGGCAAATCGGGTTTCCCCGACGGCATGCGGGTCGATACCGAAGGCAACATCTGGGTCGGCGCCGGCTGGGTCGGCGAGGGCTATGACGGCGTGCAGATCTTTGCGCCGGACGGCGAGCGGATCGGCCAGATCAAGCTGCCGGAAACCTGCGCCAACCTCTGCTTCGGCGGCAAGAAGCGAAACCGCCTGTTCATGACCGCGAGCCAGTCGCTGTATGCGGTCTATGTGGAGACGCAGGGCGCGCATAACTGCTGAAGAAGGCGAATGGCGAATGGAGAGTGGCGAATAGGGATCATCTATTCGCCATTCGCTACTCGCCATTCGCATCTTCTCACCCGCTATTGCGCAGGCCCGCCGAAATGCCGTTGATCGTGAGCTGAATGCCGCGCAGCACCTGCTCGTCGGGATTCTGCGCGCGATGTTCCTTCAACAGTTCGACCTGCACATGGTTCAGCGGATCGAGATAGGGAAAGCGGTTGCGGATCGAGCGTTCCAGCAGCGGATTGCCTTGCAACAGGCGCTCCTGCCCCATGATGTCCAACAGCGTCTCGATCGAAGTGTGCCATTCGCGCCGGATGCGGCCGAAGATCTTTTCGCGCAGCGCCACGTCGGGCACCAGTTCGGCATAGCGCGAGGCGATCGCGATCGAGCTCTTGGCCAGCACCATGTCCATGTTCGACAGCAGCATGCGGAAGAACGGCCATTCGCGATAGAGCTCCTTGAGGAACGGCATGCCCTGGTCCGGATGTTCCGCGATCCAGGCCTCGACCGCGCTGCCAAAACCGTACCAGCCCGGCAGCATCAGCCGGCATTGCGCCCAGCTGAACACCCAGGGAATGGCGCGCAGATCCTCGATCTCGCGGGTCTTCTTGCGCGAGGCCGGACGGCTGCCGATGTTCAGGGTCGAGATTTCGGTGATGACGGTCGAGCCCCAGAAATAGTCGGCAAAACCGTCGGTCTCGTAGACCAGCCCGCGATAGGCCTTGAAGGCGAGCGCCGACAATTGCTCCATCGCCTTCAGATATTCCGCGCGCGGCGCGCTCTGCCGGGGCTGCAGCAGGCTCGCCTCGAGCGTCGCGGCGGCGAGAATTTCCAGATTGCTGCGGCCGACTTCCGCGTTGGAATATTTGCTCGAGATGATCTCGCCCTGCTCGGTGATCCGGATCTGGCCGTTCACCGCGCCGCCGGGCTGCGCGATGATGGCGTCATAGCTCGGGCCGCCGCCGCGGCCGACCGATCCGCCGCGGCCGTGAAACAGCCGCAGCCGCACGCGCGTGACGCTCGAACACTTCGACCAGGCCGATCTCGGCCTTGTAGAGTTCCCAGCCCGACGTGACGAAGCCGCCGTCCTTGTTGCTGTCGGAATAGCCGAGCATCACTTCCTGCACCGAACCACGGCTGTCGACCAGCTTGCGGTAATCGTGCAGCGCCAGCATCCGATCCATGATGCCGGCAGGACGCCTGCAAATCCTCGATGGTCTCGAACAGCGGCACGATATTGATCGGCGCTGCGGCCGGAGGGATCGACCAGGCCGACCTCCTTCAACAGCAGTGCCACCTCCAGCATGTCCGACATGCCCTGGCACATCGAGATGATGCATTGGGGAATGACGTCCGCGCCGAATTTGGCATGCGCTTCGGCGGCGGCATGGAACACCGCGAGTTCGCCCAGCGTCTCATCGCTGTATTTCACGAACGACGACGTCAGCGGCCGCGCGTTGCGCAACTCGCTCGTCAGCAGCGCGACCCGCGCCTCCTCGCCGAGCGCCAGATAGGACGTGCCGGGCATCGCCGCATCGAGCAGTTCGGCCACCGTGCGCTCATGCACGGCGGAATTCTGCCGCATGTCGAGACGAGCGAGATGAAAGCCGAAACAATCCACCGCGCGCCGCAACAGCCGCAGCCGGCCGCGCGCGATCACGCCTGAATTGTTTGAGATCAGCGAGCGATCGAGCACGTCGAGATCGGCCTTGAACTCCTTGACGCTGGCATAGGGCGCGGCTTCGCCGACCGGCCGGCGGGTGGTTTCCACCTCCAGCCGCGCGGCGGTCGCGGTGAGTCGCGCATAGATGCCGGATACCGCCAGTCGATACGGCTCGCCGCTTCGATGCGGCGATGTATCGGGCGAGCGCTTGGCGAGCGCGCGCAGTTCTTCGGACACGTCGGCCAGATGCGCGGCCAGCGACAGCTCGGAGCCGAGCGACATGCAGTTCCTCGAGATAAAAATTCATCACGCGGCTCGACTGCAGCCGCAGCGTGCCGCGCATCACCTCGGCGGTCACGAACGGATTGCCGTCGCGATCGCCGCCGATCCAGCTTCCCATTTTCAGGAACGACGCCAGTTCGCCCGGCTCGCCGCCCGCCTCCTGGTTCAGCCGATCCTCCAGGCTGCAATGCAGCCGCGGCACCTCATGCAGGAAGGTGTAATCGTAGAACGAAAGCCCGTTGGCGACTTCGTCGAGCACGGTGAGCTTGGTCCGGCGCAACAAATTGGTCTGCCACAGCGTCAGTACCTCGCGGCGCAATTGCTCGTCGCTGGCCTCGCGTTCCTCCGGCGTCAAGTGGACCCGCTCGCGCCGGTCAAGCAAGGCGGCGATCTCCATCTCGCGATCGATCGTGCTCTTGCGGCGCACTTCGGTCGGGTGCGCGGTCAGGACCGGGCTGACCAGCGCTTGCCTGAAGAAGCTTCGCAAATCGGCGGCACTGAGGCCGGCCTCGCGCGCATGCGCCAGCGTGCTGGCGAGCGTTGTCGGACGCATGGCGCCGCGCGCGCGCATCTGGCGGATATTGTTCTGGTCTTCGGCGATGTTGGCGAGGTGCGAAAAATAGCTGAACGCGCGCACGATGCGCACGGTCTCGCTGATCGACATGCCGTCGAGGATGTTTTCCAGCTCGCCCCTGGCCAGGCGGTCTTCGTCACGGTGAAACCGGATCGAGGTCTGCCGGATGCGCTCGACCAGGTCGAACACGTCGGCGCCTTCCTGGTCGCGTACGGTGTCGCCGAGGATGCGCCCGAGCAGGCGAATATCCTTCCGCAACCGGGCGTCTGCTTCGAGGGCAGCGACATCCTCGCCGCGGTTGGTACGTGCGTCGGTATCGGAAGGCATGATCTGGGACGACATCGCATCTGCTCCAGAAATTGCCCGGCCGCCATGAGTCGCAATTTTTGCGGCGCAGCGCAAGATCAAGATGAGGGCGCCGCACACTCGGATTTCTGCTTTTCCGTCATGGCCGGGCTTGTCCCGGCCATCCACGTCTTGGTCGCATCAAGAAAGACGTGGATGCCCGGCACAAGGCCGGGCATGACGATGTTGGAATGCCCAACCCGTCCTAAATCCGCCGCCCGGCCCGCTCCCAATAGGGATCGCGCAAGCGCCGCTTGAAGATCTTGCCGGAGTCCTCGCGCGGCAGGGCACGGTGGATTTCGACATGTTTCGGGACCTTGTAGTCGGCCAGCGACGTCTTGAGCTGGCGGCGGATGTCCGCGACCTGGAGTGTGACACCCGGCTGCGGCTCGACCACCGCCATCAGCGCCTCGCCGAACTCATCATCGGGGATGCCGAACACCGCGCAATCGTGGACGCCGGGCACCGCATGCAACGCGGCCTCGATTTCGGCGGGATAGATATTGACGCCGCCCGAGATCACCATGTCGCGCTTGCGGTCGCAGATGAAGACATAGCCGTCCTGGTCGATATAACCGACGTCGCCGGAGGTAATAAATCCGTCACGTTCGATCTCGACGCGTTTTTCGGGCTTATTGTGGTAGGTGAAGTCTGGATGGCCTGAAATCCGCGAATAGATTTCGCCGATCTCGCCCTGCGGCAAGACCGTCCCATCATCGCCGACAAAGCGCAATTCCGCGCCCGGCGATATCTTGCCGACGGTGCCGGGCTTGTTCAGCGCATCCTCGGAATTGGCGAAGGTGACCGCACCCAATTCCGTCGAACCGTAGAATTCATGGATGATCGGCCCCCACCATTCGATCATGGCGCGCTTGACGTCGGGCGGACAGGGCGCCGCGGCGTGAATGATATGGCGCAGCGAGGACATGTCGTATTTCCGGCGTATCGCTTCCGGCAATTTCATCAGCCGGATGAACATGGTCGGTACCATGAAAATGGTATCGATCCGCTGCGCCTCGATGAGCCCCAGGAATTCCTCGGGTTCAAACCGCGGCATCAATACCAGCGTGCCACCGAGCCGGCCGGTGCGGATGCCGAACGAATTCGGCGCGGAATGATAGAGCGGTCCCGGCAGCAGTCCGCGAATGTTGGTCTTGAGACCGTAGATCATGGCCCGCATCCGCTCGACGGAGGCGGCCTGTTCCGGCGTCGGCGCGTTACGGCGAACGCCCTTCGGATGTCCCGTGGTGCCCGATGTGTAGATCATGTTCTGCGGCTGCGGCACAACCGGCCCGTCATAAAGCGAGTACTGCCCGATCCAGGATTCCAGATCGATCGCGAAATCGGGCGGCGCCAGCAGATCGGGATCGATCCTGTAAGTCTTGAGGATTTCCGGCGGCGTCGGCACGCTGAGCACGGTGACGCCGGCGGCAATCGCGCCGCGCAACTGGTGCAGCAAGTCGGCGTGGCCGATCAGGACCGAGGTTTGCGAGTCCTCCAGGATGTAATTGATTTCCTCCGGCTTGAAGTGCCAGTTGACCGGCACACCATAGGCGCCGAGCCGCATCGCGGCATAGGCGGCTTCGATGAAGGTGATGTCGTTGCGCATGAGAACGCAGACGCTGGCGCCCTGTTTGACGCCGAGCTGATGCAGCCCGCTCGCGATGCGGGCCACGCGGTCGGCGATTTCCGCATGATCGCGCCGGCGCTCGCCGCTGATAATGCCGAGGAAGAGGGGTGAGGTTTCACTCATTTGCTTTTTCTTTATTGGAGACCCGTGAATTGCTTTCGGCATCACCGGGCTTGTCCCGGTGATCCACGTCTTACTGCCGCAAAGAAGGCGTGGATGGCCGGGACGAGCCCGGCCATGACGGAGTGCGGAGTGCAGGTTAAACATCCGCAAATCGCGGCGCGCGTTTTTCGATATTGGCGCGCACTGACTCAAGCTGGTTGGGACTCCCCAGCAGCTTCTGCTGCTCGACCGACTCGGCGAGCAGCGCCGGACCGGGATCGACCGAGAGCTTGTTGAGCATGCGCTTGGCGGCGCGGATCGCATCGGGGCTTTTGCCGGCGATTTCGCGCGCGACCTCGAAGGCCGCCGCTCGCGGGTCGTCGCAAACCCGCGTCGCGAGGCCATAGCCCAGGGCTTCCTGCGCCGAGAATATTCGGCAGGTATAGGTGAGCTCCCGCAAAATATCGTCGCGCACCAGGCTTGCCAGGATCGGAGTCCCCGCCATGTCCGGCACCAGGCCCCATTTGATCTCCATGATCGACATCCGCGCGTCCGGGGTCAGGAAACGCATGTCGGCGCCAAGTGCGAGCTGGAAGCCGCCGCCGAACGCGACGCCCTGGATCGCGGCGATCACCGGCACCGGAAGCTGACGCCAGCCCCAGACTGCCTGTTGCGGGAAATTGGCCTGGCCATGGGTTCGCGCGGTCAGGTCGCGGCTCTCACCGCCCGCTATCCCGTTACCACCGGTTTCCTTCATCGCGGCGAAACGGCCCATGTCGAGGCCGGCGCAGAACGCCCGACCCTCGCCGGACAATACTACCGCTCGCACCGCTTTTTCGTGGGCCAACCGCTCCGTGGCGGCAACCAACGCCTCGAACATCGCGGCATCGAGCGCGTTCATCTTGTCCGCCCGCACCAGCCGGACGTCGGCGATACCGTCCGAAATCGATATCGAGACGCGTTGTTCCATGAGAATTCCTCCACGCTTATTCTTCTGTGCCGCTTTACAGAACGGCGTTGTCCGGATTTAGTCAATCGACCAATTAATAGACAATCTCTTTGGGTGGAAACCATGTTCAACGATCAGCTTCTCGCCGGGCGGCGCATATTGGTGACGGGCGGCGGCACCGGCCTCGGCAAATCCATGGCGGCGCGTTTTCTCGAACTGGGCGCCGAGGTTCATATTTGCGGCCGCCGCAAGAGCGTCTGCGACGAAACCGCGACTGAATTGATGGACCTGCACGGTGGGCGCGTGGTCAGTCACGGCGTCGATATCCGCAACGCGCTCGCGGTCGACGAGATGATCGATCAGATCTGGACCGCGGGTCCCCTCACCGACCTGATCAACAATGCCGCCGGCAATTTTGTCTCCCGCACGCAAGACCTGACGCCGCGGGGCTTCGATGCGGTCGCCAATATCGTGATGCACGGCACGTTCTATGTGACACACGCGGTCGGCCGGCGCTGGATAGCGGGCAAGCATCGCGGCAATGTGGTGTCGATCACCGTGACCTGGGTGCGCAACGGCAGCCCCTACGTGGTGCCGTCGGCGATGAGCAAATCCGCGATCCACGCCATGACGATGTCGCTGGCGATGGAATGGGGAAAGTACGGCATTCGTCTCAACACCATCGCACCCGGTGAAATTCCGACCGAGGGCATGAGCAAACGGCTCAATCCCGGCGACGAGCCCGGCGCGCGCACCATCGCGCGCAATCCGATGGGCCGGGTCGGCAAGATGGAGGAATTGCAAAACCTCGCGGTATTCCTGATTTCCGGCGGCTGCGACTGGATCAGCGGCGAGACCATCGCGATGGATGGCGCGCAGGCGCTGGCGACCGGCGGAAACTTCTACGAGCTGCGCGACTGGTCCGACGCCGACTGGGAGCGCGCGCGCGACCAGATCAAGGCCCAGAACGAAAAGGACCGCTCGGCGCGGGGGTAACCGGCTTTCCCCGTATTGTCTTTGTTGCTGGATGACGCCAAACTCCCCGCAACGAAAACAAGACACATCCAGGGGGAATCATGTCCAACGCAGAGGACTGGCAAAACCTTGCCGATATGGTGCGTTCGCGGGCCAAGACCCGCGGCCATGCAACCGCATTCGAATTCGAGGGACGCCGGACCAGTTTTGTCGAACTCGATATCAACACCAACCGCGTCGCCAACGCGCTGCACGCGCTTGACGTCAAACCGCACGAGCGCATCGCCTATCTCGGCAAGAACAGCGACTTCTATTTCGAGCTGCTGCTGGGCGCCATGAAAGCCAACGTGGTGATGGCGCCGGTGAACTGGCGCCTCGCCGGGCCCGAGATCGCCTTCATCGTCGAGGACTGCAAGGCGCCGGTGCTGTTCATAGGCCCGGAATTCATCACCCAGGTCCACAACATACGGGCGCAATTGCCCAGCGTCCGCACCATCATCACCACCGAAGGCGGCGCGCCGGAATGGCAGGATTTTGCGAAATGGCGCGACGCCCAAAGCAGTGACGATCCCAGGGTCGAGATCAGCCCCAAGGACATCGCGATCCAGCTTTACACCTCCGGCACCACCGGCAAGCCGAAGGGCGCCATGCTGTCGCACGCCAATTTCCTCAATCTGGTGCGCGCCGGCGGCACGGAGCGGCCGGCCTGGAACACGTGGACCGAGGACGACGTCTCGCTGGTCGCGATGCCGATCTTCCATATCGGCGGCTCCGGCTGGGGCACGCTCAGCGTCTATCACGGCGCCACCGGCGTGATCGCCCGGGAATTCGATCCGACCAAGGTGCTGGATTTCTTCGAGCAGTCCGGGATTACAAAACTGTTCATGGTGCCAGCCGCGATGCAGTTCGTGGTGCGGCAGCCGCGCGCGCGACAGGTCGATTTCTCGCGGCTGAAATACATGCTCTATGGCGCTTCGCCGATTCCGGCGGCCCTTCTGAAGGAATGCATCGAGGTCTTCAAATGCGGCTTCGTGCAGATGTACGGCATGACCGAAACCACCGGCACCATCGTTGCCCTGCCACCGGAAGACCATATCGAGGGACTGGATCGCATGCGTTCGGCGGGCAAGGCACTCCCCGGCGTCGAGCTTGCCATCCTCGATGCCGCCGGCAACAAATTGCCGACCGGTGAAGTCGGCGAAATCGCCACCCGCTCCGGCTCCAACATGGCCGGCTACTGGAATCTGCCGGAGGCCACCGCCAGAACGCTTGGTGCCGACGGCTGGCTACGCACCGGCGATGCCGGTTACATGGACCAGGACGGCTACCTCTATATCCACGACCGCATCAAGGACATGATCATCTCCGGCGGCGAGAACATTTACCCCGCCGAAGTCGAAAGCGCGCTCTGCGACCACCCTGATGTCGCCGAAGCCGCCGTGGTCGGCGTGCCCGACGACACCTGGGGCGAAGCGGTCAAGGCCATCGTGGTGATGAAACCGGGCAAGACCGCGACCTCAACCGACATCATCAATTTCACCCGCGAACGCATCGCGGGCTTCAAGACGCCAAAGTCCGTCGACTTCATCGAAGCCCTGCCGCGCAATGCGTCGGGCAAGATCCTGCGGCGGCACCTGCGCGATCCGTATTGGTCGGGGAAAGAGCGGCAGGTGAATTGAGGGCGCGGTCTCATGAGCACCTCCGCCGTCATCATCCGCGAAGGCGGATGATCCAGTATTCCAGAGTGCTCGTGATTCACGAACGATGGTGATTACTGGATACCCGCCTTCGCGGGTATGACGGCCAACGATGGCGGAGCGCTGTGCATAGACACTCCCCCTCAATGCTTCCCTGCGCCCATATAGCCAAACAAAAATCCCGCGACTTTGCGCTTCTGGATTTCCTCGCTGCCTTCGGTGATGCGGTAGCGGCGGTGATGGCGGTAGATGTGCTCGAACGGCTTGTGGCGCGAGTAGCCCATGCCACCATGGACCTGCATGGCGCGGTCGGCGGATTCACAACAGAGCCGGTTTGCCCAGAAGTTGCACATCGAAACCTTGTCGGACATGGTGTGCTCGACCTGGGCCTGGGTGAGCTGGTCCATCTCCCAGGCGGTCTTGCGGATCAACAGCCGCAACATCTCCGCCTGCGTTGCGAGCTCGACCAGCGGCCACTGGATCGCCTGGTTCTCGGCCAGCGCCTTGCCGAACGGCTTTCGCTCGCGCGCATATTTCACGCTTTCATTGATGCAATACACCGCCGCGCCGAGCGAACTCGCGGCCTGCCGGATTCGGTTTTCATGGACGAAGCATTGCGCCAGCGACAATCCGCGCCCGATCTCGCCGAATAGCGCATCGTCGGGCACGAACACATCAGTAAAGCTGACCCGCGGATGATCGGTCGGCATATTGAAGGTCCACATATATTCTTCGACCTTGACGCCTTTGCTGTCGGCCGGCACCAGGAAGCAGGTAATGCCGCGCGCATCGCCGTCATTGCCCGACGTGCGCGCGAACAGCGCGCAATGGCTGGCGATATGCATGCCGGTGGTCCACATCTTCTCGCCATTGATGACCCATCCCGAAACGCCGTCACGCGTGGCCTGCACCGCGCGGGTTTCCATGTGGGTGGCGTCGGATCCGTGCTCGGGCTCGGTAAGACCAAACGTGATGCGGTATTTGCCGGTGATGGAGCCGTCGATCATCGCCTTCTGGTCGTCGCGGCCGTAACGGTCGAGCATGGTGACCAGCGGCAGATTGCCGACGATCGAATGCTCGTTCTGCAAATCGTTGTGCAGGCCAAGCCCCTTCGACGCAAAATGCTCGCGGATCACGGCCATCCAGAGATTGGAGCCGTCCTTGCCGCCATAACGCTTGGGAATTGCAAAACGCAGATGGCCGGCGGCATCGGCCAGATTTTTGGCCTTCCGCAGCAGCGCTTCCCATTCATGCCGCGGCAGGCCACCATTATCGAAATCGGTGCGCGCCCATTCGCGGCGATGGTCGAAGAAACGGATGTTGTCGTCGGCGTCTTCCAGCGGTTTGATCTCGCGCGCGATGAAGCGATCGAGTTCATCGAGATAGGCGACAAGGTCGGCCGGCAATGCGAAATCCAAGGCAGTTCCTCCGGTTTGTCTTTTTTGGTCTTTTTGGGCAGCGCTTGTTGTGATCGAGCCCGCTTGCTCGATTAAGCTGAGAAGACCCGCCCCAAGTCAAGTTAAGTCAAGCCAGCCACAGCGGCTTGTGGCGCGGAGGCGACTAGCGTAATTGGATGGCATCGCAGGCCGGGGGCACGCTAATGTCGCGGCGAAATTCCTCGCCGCAGAAAAACCCGCGCGGCGGAAAATTGCCGCGACAGAAAATAATGGGAGCAAACATGGTGGGAGCGAACATGGACCTGAAATTCTCCAAGGTGACGCGCAAGGGCCCGATCACGACCGTGACGCTGTCGCGCCCGGAAGTATACAACGCGCTGCATATCGACGCCCATTTCGAACTCAACAAGGTGTTCGACGATTTCGCCGCCGATCCGGAACAATGGGTGGCGATCGTCACCGGCGCCGGCGACAAGGCGTTCTGCGCCGGCAACGACCTGAAATGGCAGGCGGCGGGCGGCAAGCGCGGCTGGGACAAAGGCGGCTTCGCCGGACTGACGTCGCGGTTCGACTGCGACAAGCCGATCATCGCCGCGGTCAACGGCGTCGCGATGGGCGGCGGTTTTGAAGTAGCCCTTGCCTGCGATCTCATCATCGCCTCCGACAATGCGACCTTTGCGCTGCCCGAGCCCCGCGTCGGCCTCGCAGCGCTCGCCGGCGGATTGCAGCGGCTGCCGCGGCAGATCGGGCTGAAGCGCGCGATGGGCATGATCCTGACCGCGCGCCACGTCTCGGCCAAGGAAGGTCTTGAACTCGGTTTCATCAACGAGGTTGTCCCGCTCAATCAACTGATGGAGACCGCGGAGCGCTGGGCCGAGACCATCGCCAAGAACAGCCCGATGTCGATCCGTGCCTCCAAGCAGGCGATCGAAAAGGGCCTCGCGGTTTCACTAGAGCAGGCCATGACCGAGCAGCGCGAATATCCCGCCGTGAAGGCGATGGCCGCGTCGCAGGACTACATCGAGGGCCCCAAGGCGTTTTCGGAGAAACGCGCGCCGAAGTGGTTGGGGAAGTAGGACTCGCGTCATTGCGAGCGTTAGCGAAGCAATCCAGAACCGCAAAGCAAGACTGGATTGCTTCGTCGCTTCGCTCCTCGCAATGACGGCTGAAAGCCCTGTAGGGTGGGCAAAGGCGCTTGCGCCGTGCCCACCATTTCTCGACGAAGATGGTGGGCACGCTGCGCTTTGCCCACCCTACAGCTTTGCCCGCGATTCACTTCGCCTCCAATTCCCTCTTGTACGACGCGTAGTTCGGCTGATCGACCGCGAGTTTGTCCATCGTGGTTTGCCAGAGATGGTCAGACAGACCGGGCGTTTGCAGATCGATCCCGCCGCTGCCGATTCCCTCCGACAGCGCGCGGTTGAGGTCGCCGAGCGAGCCCTGCATGCCCAGCAACTGCGCCAGCCGCGCGGTTTCCGCGGCGTCACTCGCCGGTTCCAGCGCCAGTTGTCGCGTCACCAGATCGAGCGCGTTGATACCGACGCGAAGCTTGAAGGCGTTGTGACCCTTGATGAGAGGCGCGATCTCGTTGCGCAAAAAATCCGCGACCGCTTTTATCAATTCGCCAGGTGTCGGCTCGTCCTGCATCTCAACTCCCCCGCGGTGCGAGCAATCGCAACAGATCGATTTCGGTCTCCGACGATCGGCGGCCGATCATGGCGCGCTCCATCGAGTGATCGGGGCCTGCGCGAAAGCGCTGCATCATGCCGCAGCACATCACGCCCCAGCGCAGCGTGCCCATCACTTCCCAGAACATCACGCGATCCGGATCGACCTTGCGACCCGCCGCCTCGTAACCGGCGAATAATTCCTCGCGCGAGCCAAAACCGCCGACCGGCTTGTCGATTTCGCCAAAGCGCCACGAATTGACGCAGATCCAGCCGAGATCCTCCATCGGATCGCCGAGATGGGCGAGCTCCCAATCCAGCACCGCGCGCAAACCGTCTGGACCGATAATGAGATTGCCGTGGCGGAAATCGCCATGCACCAGCGTCATCCGATCGGGCGGACCGGGATCGCGCTCGCGCAGCCAGCGCAGTGCCAGCTCGAACACCGGGCGCGGCCAATTGAACCCGCGGTATTCCCGCTCCAGATCCGCAATCTCCCTGGTCGCGCTCATCGCGCGCAACTCGGGCAATTTCGCCGCATCCAGTCCGTGGATGCCGGCCGCGACCTCGCCTAGCTGACGCGCCAGCAGCGGGCGCGCGCCCGCAAATTGCTCGTCACGCAAAATCTTGCGCGCGATGGTCTCGCCTTCGATCCGCCGCATGACGAAACCGGTGCCGAGCTGGTCCTGCGGCCGCAACACATGCATCACCTCCGGCGACGGCAGACCGGCGTCGTGGGCAAGCTGCATCAACGTTGCCTCTGCATCGAGCCCGGCCGCGCGCGACGGCGATGCGCCATAGCCCGGTGGCGCGCGGCGCAGGATCGCACCGATGTTGCCATCGGGATGCAGGATGTCGAACGACCAGGTCTCCTGGCTGGCGCCGCCGGACAATTTTTCGGCGCCGGCAACGCCGGTCGCGCCCGGATACCAGGAGGCGACGCAGCGTCCGAGTTCGGCTTCGATCATCTACTTACCGTGGAATTTCGCCGGGCGCTTTTCCAGGAACGCGGTGACGCCCTCCTTGAAATCCGCCGTCGAGCCCGCGGTGCGCTGCGACTCGAATTCCAGGTTGAGCTGCTGCTCGAACGAATTTTCCGGGCTGTCCCAATAGAGTTTCCGGATCAACGACAGCGCCACCGTCGGGCCGTTCGCCAGATCATGGGCGAGCTTCATGGTCTCTTCCAGCAAGGCGGCATCGTCATAGACCCGGTTGACCAGCCCCCATTCCAGCGCCTTCTCCGCCGGCAGCCGCTCGCCCATCAGCGACAGCTCCACCGAACGCGCCTTGCCGATCAGCCGCGGCAAGATCCAGGTCGAACCGCAATCCGGCACCAGGCCGATACGACGGAACGCTTGCAGGAAATAAGACGAGCGAGCGCACAGGATCATGTCGCCCATCAGCGCAAAACTCATCCCGGCGCCGGCGGCCGGTCCGTTGACGGAGGTCACGATCGGGCAATGCAGGTTGCGCAGCCGCCGCAGGAACGGATGGAACGCGGTTTCCAGCGCCGCCCCGGCGTTGCTCTTGCCCGGCTTCTGGTTATTGCGGCCCTGCAGGTTGGCGCCGGTGCAGAACGCGCGTCCGGCGCCGGTCAGCACCAGGCAGCGCACGTCCTCGCGCTTGTCCTCGATCGCGTCGAGCGCCTCGGCGAGGCCGCCGAGCATGTCGAGCGACACCGCGTTCATGACTTCCTGATGGTCGAGTTTCAGGACGGCGACGTGGCCGTCGAACTCCAGCGTAACGTGCTTGAACTGCATGGTTTCCTCTTATGGTTTGGCCCGCGTGATTGGCTCCGCGGTGGCTGTGATCCGAATTCTCCGGGCCATATTTGATTTTTCGGGCGGCCTTGTCCATGGTTGGCTCAGAACATTGGCCTGCTTTGGCCACGGGTCAAATGAAAAGGAAATGGAAACGCGCATGAGCATTTTCGATCTCTCGGGCCGCGTGGCCGTGATCACCGGCGGTAATGGCGGCATCGGCCTTGGCATCGCGCAGGCGCTGAATACCGCCGGCTGCAACGTCTCGATCTGGGGCCGCAACGCCGACAAGAACAAAGCCGCGGCGGCCAGCATGGCGTCGGGTTCCGGCAAGGTCGACACCCGCGTTTGCGACGTCAGCGATGCCGCGTCCGTCAAGGCCGCGATGAAAGCGACACTTGATCATTTCGGCCGGGTCGACGGTTGCTTTGCCAATGCCGGTATCGGCGGCGGCGGACGGCGCGCCTTCATCGACCGCACCGAAGAGGAATGGCGCAAGATGTTCGCGACCAATCTCGACGGCGTGTTCCACGTGTTCCAGGCCGCCGCGCGCCACATGACCGAGCGCGCCGAAGCCGGCGACGGCTTCGGCCGACTGGTGGCGACCTCGAGCCTCGCCTCGCTGTTCGGCACCGCCCGCAACGAGCACTATGCCGGCACCAAGGCCGCGCTCAACGCGCTGTGCCGCGCGCTTGCCGTCGAACTGGCGCGCTACGGCGTCACGGCGAATGCGATCCTGCCCGGCTGGATCAAGAGCGACATGACCGCGGGCATCATGGCCAATGACAAGTTCGTCGCCAACGTGATGCCGCGAATTCCGGTGCGGCGTTTCGGCGAGCCCTCCGATTTCGGCGGCATCGCCGTCTATCTGATGAGCAAGGCGTCGAGCTATCACACCGCGGATTGTTTCGTGATCGATGGCGGGTATACGGCGTTTTGAGTTTCCTTCGGCGCGACGGCGTAATGTCATCCTCGTCGTCCCGGCCTTGCGCCGGGACCCATACGCCGTGTCGTCACGTTTTGGCAGTGTGCTAGACGTCTTTTGCAATTGGCTAACGCGGGGGGTTATGGATCCCGGCCCGCGCCGGGACGACGTGAGTGCGTAACTCTGCCTTCTCGCGACAGCTTGCGCCCGAGTTTTGCAAATTCGTTCGCCCCCAAAAAAACAAGAGGGCGCAGGGAAGACCGGGTGCGCGCTGCACCCGCGGTCTCGCGTGCAAAGGGTAGATAAAAAACGCACACGAGCATACAGGTTCAGCGGAAGCAGTCCGGCCTTCCCTGCGCAATGGTTTTACAGCTTATTCCGTGCTCTCCCCGGTGAGACCAGAGCTTGCTTGTCACCGTCATCCGCGCGATGCGAAGCATCATCACGAACTTGACACCTGCCATTGGGGCGTCAGGACCACACGACTTCGCCATACGCTTCAGCCGCGCTCGTCAGTCGCAGCATCCGCGTCCACCGCTTCCCGCCCCAACGTCAGTGACGATGGCCAACGCCCCCTCTCTCGGGACGGGATGGCGAGCAATACGCAGCTGATTTGGGTCGGGAGTTAAGAACAATTTCTGAAAATCAGAAATGACACGGAGGTGTGAAAGGGGCTCGACACAACATCCTGTGATTTGCCCCGCCGGCAAAATCAACCGGGTGACGCAAGCCCGTTTCGCCTGATCCAACTGACATCCCGTCACGCGGAAAAAGTAGCGCCATCGTCGCTTGTGCAGGACCATCGCCGCCGTCTACATTACCGCCAACGAGCGCTGCGCGCGCGCCCCCGATAACAGCAACCTGCGCCGAATAACCGCGCCAAAGGGAGAACCCGATGAAACACGCCTACGTGCCGCGAACCACGACCTACAACCTCAATCCTGGCGAAGAGCTCAACGATCTCAGGATGTCGGACGAGGTCCGGCCGCTCTATGAGCACGTCAAGAAATTCATCCGGGAAACCGTCGATCCGATGTCGGTCGAGTTTTACCGGCTCGGCGAAGGCAAGACCGACCGCTGGAGCTTTACCGACGGCCAGCTCGAGGTGCTGGGCAAGGCCAAGGAAAAGGCCAAGGAAGAAGGCCTGTGGAATTTCTTCCTGCCCGATGACGAGACCGGCCAGGGCCTGAAGAACCTCGACTACGCCTATATCGCGGTCGAGCTCGGCGAAAAATCCGCTGGCCTCGGAAACCATGAACTGCTCGGCGCCGGACACCGGCAACATGGAAGTGCTGGAGCGCGTCGGCACCAAGGAGCAGAAGGAGAAGTGGCTGAAGCCGCTGCTGGCCGGCGAAATCCGCTCCGCCTATGCGATGACCGAGCCCAATGTCGCCTCCTCCGATGCCAAGAACATCTCGACGACCGCCAAGCTCGTCGGCGACGAGTGGGTGATCAACGGCGAGAAATACTACATCTCCGGCGCTCGGCGATCCCCGCTGCAAGATCATGATCGTGATGGTGAAGACCAATCCGGACGCGCCGCCCAGCAAGCAGCAGTCGCAGATCCTGGTGCCCAAGGACACGCCCGGCGTCGAGATCATCGGACCGATGCACGTGTTCGGCCACGACCACGCGCCGCGCGGCCACATGCACCTGCGCTTCAACAATGTGCGCGTGCCGAAGGAGAACATCCTGCTCGGCGAAGGCCGCGGCTTCGAAATCTCGCAGGTCCGGCTTGGACCGGGCCGCATCCATCACTGCATGCGCACCATCGGCAAGGCGGAAAAGGCGCTCGACCTGATGGTGACGCGCGGCCTGACGCGCGAAGCCTTCGGCAAGCAGATCGCCCATCTCGGCGGCAATCTGCAGATCATCGCGCAGGCCCGCTGCGAGATCGAGGCGATGCGGCTGATGGTGCTGAAGGCGGCCAAGGCGATGGACGTGCTCGGCAACAAGGAAGCGCGGGTCTGGGTCAGCATGGTCAAGGCCATGGTGCCCGAGCGCACCTGCAAGATCATCGACCAGGCGATCCAGATGCACGGCGCCACCGGCATCTCGCAATGGACGCCGCTCGCCGAAATGTACCAGGACGTGCGGCACCTGCGCTTCGCCGACGGCCCCGACGAAGTGCACTGGATGGTGGTCGGCCGGCACGAACTGAGCATGCCGTAGACGCCTCGATCCCCCTCGCCCCGCTTGCGGGGCGAGGTGAGCGCGGCCCTGGATTGCTTCGCTGACGCTCGCAATGACGGAGACCGGCTCGTAAGGTGGGCAAAGGCGCTCGCGCCATGCCACCTCCTGGAGCCTTTCCCATGCAATACGCCCCTGCCGACCTTACGCCGCGCGAGCGCTACAAATTGCTGGCGTCGTTCGTGCTGCCACGGCCGATCGCCTGGGTGACCACGATCGGCCCCACCGGCGTGGTCAATGCAGCGCCGTTCAGCTTCTTCAACGTGTTCTGCGAGGATCCGCCGCTCTGCATGTTCGCCGCCAATCTGGCGCCGGACGGTCTGATCAAGGACACGGTGGCGAATATCCAGCGCACCAATGAGTTCGTCGTCAACATGACCGACGAGCCGCTGGCGCAGGCGATGCACGAGTTCGAGCGGCGATTTTCCACCCGAGATCGGCGAGCCCGATTATCTCGGGCTGAAGCTCGCGCCCTCGACCAGGATCGCGGTGCCGCGATTGGCCGACGCGCCCTGGGCGATGGAGTGCAAGACCTGGAAGACCATCGACGTCAACGGCGACCGGCTGCTGATCATGGGCGAAGGCGTCAATTTCCACATCCGCGACGAATTATGGGACCCGGCCGCCATGCGCGTGCATATGGAGCGCTATCACCCGATCGGCCGCATGTTCGCTGATCGCTACTGCCGCACCGACGACCGCGTCGTATTCCCCGCCGCGCAGGGAGCAGCGTCGAAATAGGTCAGCACCCATTCATCGAAATGCCTCCGGCCAGGCTGCCTGCACTTAGTTCACCGGCTGTTGTCGAGACCGAGGAAGAGCAGAGCGTGCTGGATGCGCCAGCGCCGGCGCTCGCCGCTGACGAGGCGGCCGGTGCCGATGCCGTGGTGGTTGGCGATTGCGTCGCGGCGTTCGAGGTTTCGCCGGGCAATTGTACCGCGGTCTGGGGATTGATCGACGAAGCGCCATTGGTGCCGCCAAGCGACCCCGTCGCAGTTGCAGATCCACCCGATAGCGGGATCGTCGACGTGGGCAAGCTCAACGGATCGGTCGCTATTGTTCCGGTTGAGCCGATTTGGGTTACTTGGGTTACTTGGGTTTCTTGGGTTTCTTGGGCATGTGCGGCCGCGAAAGCGGCCAGCCACAGCATCGTCGCAAAAATGAACGATCGCTTCATCGTGCCCTCCGAAGTCGTCGATGGAGAACGCGGCTCGCTATGCCGCGTTCCCTCACGCTTTCATCGACTTTCCGTGATGGCGCGGCCCGCATACGCGCGGGCCGATCTGGAAAAAGAGCACTACGTCTTGGCGGGCTCGCCGATCTTGTCCTGGGTCTGGGTGTCGAAATCGGAGGCCTCGTGGCGCTCGTGCAATTGGCTGGCGGGATCGCCGGAAATGCGATTGACGATGCGGCCGCGTTTCACGGCGGGACGCTTGGCGATGGCGTCGGTCCAGCGCTGCACGTTCTTGTAGTCCTGCACCGACAGGAATTCGCCGCCACCGTACAGCAAGCCCTTCGCCAGGCCGCCGTACCACGGCCAGACCGCGATGTCGGCGATCGTGTAGTCGCTGCCGGCGAGATATTCGTTGTCGGCAAGACGCCGGTCGAGCACGTCGAGCTGGCGCTTGACCTCCATCGCGAAACGGTCGATGGCGTATTCGATCTTGGTCGGCGCGTAGGCGTAGAAATGCCCAAAGCCGCCGCCGAGATAAGGCGCGCTGCCCATCTGCCAGAACAGCCATGACAGGCATTCGGCGCGCGCCTGGCCGCCCGCCGGCAGGAACGCGCCAAATTTCTCGGCGAGGTGCAGCAGGATCGACCCGGATTCGAATACCCGGATCGGCGTCGGCCCGCTGCGGTCCATCAGCGCCGGGATCTTCGAGTTCGGATTGACGTCGACAAAGCCGCTGCCGAACTGATTGCCGTCGATCTTGATCAGCCACGCGTCGTACTCGGCGCCCTTGTGCCCGGCCGCCAGCAGCTCCTCGAACATGATGGTGACCTTCTGGCCGTTCGGGGTCGCCAGCGAATAGAGCTGAAACGGATGCTTGCCGACCGGCAGTTCCTTGTCATGGGTCGCTCCCGCGATCGGGCGGTTGATGCTGGCGAACCGGCCGCCGCTCTCCTTGTTCCAGGTCCAGACGTTGGGCGGCGTATAGGCGGATGGGTCGGTGACGGGCGCGTCGGTCATTCGGGGAGGCTCCAGGAGGGGCGCGGAATGTTTCGGCCGTAGGGTGGGCAAAGGCGCGCTCGCGCCGTGCCCACCGTCCAGGCTTTCGGATGTCATATGGTGGGCACGCTGCGCTTTGCCCACCCTACAAGAGGGCCCCGCTCGCAATTTCGTCATTGCGAGGAGCGCAGCGACGAAGCAATCCATCTATTTCTTGTGGCGGTGGATTGCTTCGCTAACGCTCGCAATGACGGCGTTTACGACGCGGCCGCAGACTGCTGCCTCTCCCGCTTGGCTCCGGTCATCCTGAACCCCTGATAGCCCTTGGCCGCGACGTCGTTGCAGATCTGGCGATAGGCGCCGACGCCGCCGATATAGGGCATGAAGATCCGCGGCTTGCCCGGGATGTTGGCGCCCATGTACCAGGAATTAGCCTGCGGATAGAGCGTGGCGTAGGCGACCTCGTTGACATGGGCGACCCATCTATCCTCGGCGTCGGTCGCCGCTTCCATCGCCGCGAACCCGTGCGCGCGCATGTAGCCGATGCAATCGGCGATCCAGTCGACGTGCTGCTCGATCGAAACGATCATGTTGGACAGCACCGACGGACTGCCGGGGCCGGTGATGACGAACAAATTGGGAAATCCCGCGCTCATCAGGCCGAGATAGGTCCGCGGGCCCTCGGCCCATTTCTGGTTCAGCGTCCGGCCATCGCGGCCGTGGATGTCGATTTTTGCAACCGACCCGGTCATCGCGTCAAAGCCGGTCGCCAGCACCAGCGCATCGACCTCGTAATCCCGACCGCCGGCGCGTACCGCATTCGGCGATATCTCGTCGATGCCGCCGGCCTTGATATCGACCAGCGTGACGTTCGTCCGATTGAACGTCGCGTAATAGTCGGTATCGACGCAGATGCGTTTTGAGCCGATCGGATGATCGCTCGGTTGCAGCAGCTTTGCCGTTTGCGGATCGCTGACGATCTCGGCGATCTTGTCGCGAACGAAACTGGCGGCGGTATCGTTGGCAGCCTGGTCGAGCGCGAGGTTGTTGTAGATGCCCATGAAAGTCAGTCCGCCTTTGGACCATCGCGCCTCGTATTTGGCGCGGCGTTCATCGTCGCCGTCGTCGAGCGCACCGCGATCGGGTAACTCCTGGTAGATGCCGTTGCGCATGTCCTCGCGGGCGATGCGGCGAATCTCCGGATAGTTCGCGCGGAACGCGTCGCGCTCATCCGGCGTCAGCGGCGCGTTGCGCGCGGGAATGGAAAAATTCGCGGTGCGCTGAAATACCGTGAGATGGCTCGCTTGCGCTGCGATGACAGGGACCGACTGGAGCGCCGATGAACCTGTGCCGATCACCGCCACGCGCTTGCCGGTAAAGTCGACGGGATGATGCGGCCAATGGCCGGTATGATAGACCTCGCCTTTGAAGTCCTTGAGGCCCTTGATATCAGGCATTCGCGCATTCGACAGGCAACCGGTCGCCAGAACGACGTAGGCCGCGGTCACGGTTTTGGTTTCGCCATTCGCGGAAATGGTGACCGACCAGCGGTCGGTGCTTTCATCGAACACGGCCTGTTCGACGCGCGTGTTGAATTGAATGTCCGGCCGCAGATCAAAACGATCGGCGACGTGGTTGGCGTATTTCAGAATCTCGGGCTGCGGCGCGTAGCGCTCGCTCCAGTCCCACTCCTGCTGCAGTTCGTCCGAGAACGAATAGGAATATTGCATGCTCTCGACATCGCAGCGCGCTCCCGGATAGCGATTCCAGTACCAGGTGCCGCCGACGCCGTCGCCCTGCTCGTAGACCCGCACCGACAGACCCTGCTGGCGCAGCCGGTGCAGCATGTACATTCCGGCGAAACCAGCGCCGACCACGACGGCGTCGTAGGCTTCGGCGGATTTACCGGAAACGGATGGCAGGGCGGACATTGATGCGGACTCCCCTCAAGATTCTTGTCGATTTGCAAAACAGCATTCCCCGCACGAGGCAAAAGCGCAAGTGACAAAACCGTCGTCCCTAATTGCATATTCTGCGACACGGAACTGGTGTTTCCAGGGCCGTGCCCTTTGTTCGTCATTGCGAGCCACCGGGTCGCGCAAACGCGCGCCCGATGACAGGCTCCGCGAAGCAATCCAGGGCTGCAAGCGTGGAATGGATTGCTTCGTCACTTCGCTCCTCGCAATGACGATTTTAGTCCGTTCAATCCGCTTGGCTTCCGTACCCGTGATACGCTAGCGTCGCAGCAAGGCTCGCGTTCGACGCAAACAGCCGTACCAAAAGGCAGACGACAGGGAGTGGACACAACGATGAAATCGCCGATCTGCGAGATGCTTGGAATAGAATTCCCGCTGCTGGCCTTCAGCCATTGCCGCGACGTTGTCGCAGCCGTCAGCCGCGCCGGCGGCTTCGGCGTGTTGGGAGCCACCGCGCATTCGCCCGAATCGATCGAGCAGGAACTGAAATGGATCGACGATCACTGCGACGGCAAGCCCTATGGGCTCGACGTGCTGATCCCGGAGAACATTTCCACGGCCGGCGAAAAGGACGTCACCTGGAAAAGCCTCGAGCAGCGGATTTCGCCGGCGCATCGCGACTTCACGCGAAAACTGCTGAAGAAATACGGCGTCGAGCTCGCGATCACCGAAGTCGCCGACAATCAACCGCAGCCGTTCGACGCGCGGCGCGCGCTGGAATTGCTCGAAGTCTCGTTCAGGCATCCGATCAGGCTGATTGCCAACGCGTTGGGCGTTCCGCCAAAGGCGATGATCGAGATGGGCAAGGCGCACGGCGTGCCGGTCGCAGCCCTGGTCGGTGCCAAGGAACATGCGCTGCGCCAGGTCGCGGCCGGTGTCGACATCCTGGTGGTACAGGGCACCGAAGCGGGCGGCCATTGCGGCGAAGTCTCCACCATGGTGCTGGTGCCCGAAGTGATCAAGGCGATCAAGCCGATCCGCGACGTGCCGGTGCTGGCTGCCGGCGGCATCATGACCGGGCGCCAGATGGCGGCGTGCATGGCGATGGGCGCCGCCGGCGCCTGGACCGGTTCGGTGTGGC
Source organism: uncultured Alphaproteobacteria bacterium (assembly GCA_963755895.1). Lineage (GTDB taxonomy): Bacteria > Pseudomonadota > Alphaproteobacteria > Rhizobiales > Xanthobacteraceae > Bradyrhizobium. Next base: position 1,376,380 of record CAVWMD010000003.1, on the reverse strand, counting down.
TCGCCACCGTCGAATCCGAGACCTCGGAAATCTTCCGCGAGAAAATGATCGCGGCGTCCTCGCGCGATGCCATTCGCTCCAGGGGCCGCACCGGCAAGCCGGCGCGGCAGTTGCGCTCGGTCTGGACCGACGCCTGGGATCGCGGCCCCGACAGCCCCGGCGCGCTGCCGATGCCGTTGCAGTCGATCATCAGCCGCGACGCCTTCCATTCGATCGATCGCGCCGCGGCCGCGGGCAACGCGCAAGCGCGCGACCTCGTGAGTTATTTCGTCGGCCAGGGCGTCGGCCTGATCGACAGCGTGAAATCCGCGAGCGCCGTGGTCCAGGAATTCAAGGAAGACTTCGTCGAAGCGATCGAGCACATGAACGCGCTGGTGGCGGAGTAGTTCTCGCCGTCATTGCGAGGAGCGCAGCGACGAAGCAATCCAGTCTTGCTTGTTGCCCTGGATTGCTTCGCGGAGCCTGTCATCGGGCGCGCATTCGCGCGACCCGGTGGCTCGCAATGACGAAGAAATCAACAGCCTTTCATTCAGAGAAGCAAAGAAGAAGAAATGAGCACAGCCCCCTCCTCGGAAGACCGCATTCCCGTCATCGTCGGCATCGGCGAGATCGTCGATCGTCCCAAGGACATCGCCGACGGCCTCGAGCCGCTTGCCCTGCTCGAACAGGCGCTCAAGCGCGCCGAAGCGGATAGCGGAACCAAGTTGCTCGGCGAGATCGGCTCGCTCGACATCGTCAATTTCCTGAGCTGGCGATATCGGGATCCCGAACGCCAGCTTTCGGAACGCCTCGGCATCAAGCCCGCGCACGCTTATTACGGCCCGGTCGGCGGCGAAAGCCCGATCCGCTATCTGCACGAGGCCGCGCAGCGCATTGCCCGTGGCGAATGCAGCGTCGCCGCGGTCTGCGGCGCCGAGGCGCAATCGACCGCGACCAAGGCTGAACGCGCCGGCATCGATCTGCCGTGGACACCGTTTGCCAAGGACGTGGAAGAACCAAAGCGCGGCGCGGCATTCCAGAAGCCGATCGCGGTCAAACTCGGCGTGTTCCGCCCGGTAACGGTTTATCCGTTTTACGAAGCCGCCTCCTCGGCGCATTGGGGCCAGACCCCGCGTGAGGCAATGGCCAAATCCGGCAAACTATGGTCGACCTATTCCGATGTCGCCGCGCAAAATCCCTCGTCCTGGTTGAAGCGGCACTTCAAGCCCGAGGAGATCACGACGCCGACAGCGGACAACCGGCTGATCGCGTGGCCCTACACCAAATTGATGGTGGCCAATCCGAGCGTCAACATGGGCGCGGCGATCCTGATGACCACGCTCGCCAAGGCGCGTGCCGCCGGCATCCCGGAAGACCGCCTGATTCATCTCTGGGGCGGCGCATCGGCGGAAGAGCCGCGCGATTATCTGATCCGCGAGCAGTTCTTCGAAAGCCACGCCCAGAACGCCGTGCTCAAGGCCGTGATCGATCTGGCCGGCGGCAGCGGCAAGGCGTTCGACGCGATCGAACTCTATAGCTGCTTCCCCTGTGTGCCGAAGATGGCGCGGCGAACGCTGGGGCTCGGTCCCGACGTGCGGCCGACCGTCAATGGCGGGCTGACGTTTTTCGGTGCGCCGCTCAACACCTACATGACCCACGCTGCCTGCGCCATGGTGCGGAAATTGCGTGAAGGCGCAAAGCTCGGCCTGCTCTACGGCCAGGGCGGCTTCGTCACCAAGCATCACGCGCTGGTGCTGTCGCGGCAGGCGCCGAAAGCCACGCTGGCGCAAGAAACAAGCGTCCAGGCCGAGGCCGATCGCAACCGCGGCGCGGTGCCCGATTTTGTCACCGAGGCCAACGGCAAAGGCAAGGTCGAGAGCTTTACGGTGCTGTACGGCCGCAACGGCGACGTCGAGCATGGCGTGGTGATGATGCGCACGCCGGACAATGCCCGCGCGCTGGCCCGTATTCCGTCAGCCGATCGGGCGACACTGGCGCATCTTTTGGACATGGATCGCACGCCGGTGGGCTCGACCGGCGATATCCTCACGGCTGAAGACGGCGTGCTGGAGTGGCGGGTGGGGTGAGAAGCCTTACCCCTTCACGTCCTGCTTTTCGGAGACAGCCGCGGGCTTGCCCTTCGGAGCGGCGATCCGGACCTGGTCGCCGTCGGAGAGGCCGTCGGGCGGCGCCACGATGAAGCGGTCGTCCGGCGAGAGGCCCGAACCCAGTTCGATGTCGCGGCCGAGATCGCGGGCGATGGTCACGGTCTTGAACAGCACCTTGTCGTCGGATCCCACGGTCGCGACCCGCAGGCCGCTCTGGTTGAAGATCAGGGCGCTCGCCGGAATGTGCAGCGGCACCGCGTCACGCGTCAGCGACATCCGCACATTGGCGTAGCCGCCCGGCATCAATTCACCCTTCGAATTGTCGAGCCCAAGCTGCATCCGCGTCGTGCCGGAATTGACATCGACCGCTTGCGAGGAGGCCTCCACGGTCGCGAGGAAAGTCTTGGTCGGATATTCCGGCATCGTGATCACGGCCTTGGCGCCGATCTTGATCGCGGGCACGTAGGTTTGCGGCACGTTGACATAGACCCTGAGCTTCCTGATGTCGGAAATCGTGAACATCGCCGGGCCGGTGGTGCCGCCGGCGTTGATCAGCGCGCCGACGTCGGTATCGCGCGAGGTGACGATGCCGTCGAACGGCACGGTGATCTTCTTGTAGCCGGCCAGCGCCTCAAGCCGCTCCACATTGGCCTGGTCGGCCTTGACCGATCCATTCTTGTTGGAGAGATCGGCGGTACGCTCGTCAATTTCCTGCATCGACACGAAATTCGACGCGATCAGCGTTCTGCGGCGGCCCAGGGTCGCCTCGGACAATTTCGCGCTGGCTTCCGCGCTGGCGAGATCGGCGCGCGCCTGCAACAATTGCTGATCGAGGTCCGGCGCCTCGATTTCGGCAATCACGTCGCCGGCCTTGACCCGGGCGCCGATATCGGCGCTCCAGCTCTTCAGATAGCCGCTGACGCGGGCAAAGATCGGGGCGCGGTTATAGGCTTCGAGCCGGCCCGGCAGATCGAGGGTGGGGTTAAGGACCTTGGCGTCCGGCAGCGCCACCGCCACCGTCGGGATGGCCTGGTTGTCGGTCCATTCCTTCAGCTTGGTGTCGGAATCCTCGCGTGCCCGGATACCGGTGATCACCACCAGCACCGCAGCAATCCCCGCCAACAGCCCAAAAATGCCTAGCTTCCGGCGAGAGACCGGCGGGCGGGATTCAGTGGGCATGCGAATTCTCCGGTGAGTTGGGAACGTCGGCGTCTTGCGTCCTGGCGCCTTGCATCTTGTGGACCATACTAAATACCACGGGAACAAACATCAGGGTAGCAATCGTGGCGAAGATCAGCCCACCGATCACCGCACGGCCGAGCGGCGCGTTCTGCTCGCCACCCTCGCCAAGGCCGAGCGCCATCGGCGCCATGCCGATGATCATCGCCAGCGCGGTCATCAACACGGGACGGAAACGGACGAAGCCGGCCTCGATCGCCGCGGCGATGGGGTCGCCAAGTTCTTCATAGCGTTCGCGCGCGAAGCTGATCACCAGCACGCTGTTGGCGGTGGCGACGCCCATGCACATGATCGCGCCGGTCAATGCCGGCACCGATAGCGTGGTGTGGGTCGTAAACAGCATCCAGACGATGCCGGCGAGCGCTGCCGGCAATGCCGTGATGATCACGAACGGATCCGACCAGGACTGGAAGTTCACCACGATCAAAAGATAGATCAGCACGATCGCCGCCAACAGCCCGAACAACAGCCCGGAAAATGCGCTGTTCATGGTCTGCACCTGGCCCAGCAGGAACACCGAGCTGCCCTTTGGCACGTCAGCGGCGGTATCGGCCATCGCCAGCTTGACGTCGGCGGCCACCGCGCCCAGATCGCGCCCCTGCGGCGTCGCATAGATCTGCACCAGCGGCTGGATGTCGTATTGCGAAACCACGGCGTTCGATGTCGCACGGCTGATGTTGGCGATGCCGCCGAGGATCGGCGCCACCGGGCCACCGGCGGTAATCGGCAACATCTGCAGCGCGCTCATGGAATCGATCTGGTATTGCGGCGTCTGCAACACGATCGAGTACGACACGCCGTTATCGGGATTGAGGTAATAGGTCGGAGCGATCTGCGCGCTCCCCGCCAGGTTGACGACCAGGCTATTGGTGACGTCGCGCTCGGTCAGACCGACATATTGCGCGCGGGTGCGGTCGACCTCGATATTGAGGCTTGGATTATTCGGTGACTGCTGGATGCGCGCATCGGCGATGCCGGGAATCCGTCGTATCCGGCTCAGCAGCGAATTGGCATAGGCGAAATTGGCGTCGAGATTGGCGCCGCGAATCTGCAGATCGATCGGCGCCGGCGCGCCGAAATTGAGGATCTGGCTGACGATATCGGCCGGCAGGAACGCGAACGTCATGCCCGGAAAGGCGCGCGGCAATTGCTCGCGCAGCGCCTGGACGTAATCGATGGTCGGCCGATGGCCCTCTTTCAGCTTGATCTGAATATCGCCGTCCTGCGACCCGATCACGCCGGTGTTGTTGTAGGTCATGTTGATGCCGCTGATCGGCATGCCGATATTGTCGGCAAGCGTCTCGATTTCGCGCGGCGGGATGATGGTGCGGATCGCCTTCTGGACGTCGGCGAATTGATTGGCGGTTTCCTCGACCCGGGTGCCGACCTGGGTGCGGACGTGCATCAGGATCGATCCGGCATCGACCGATGGAAAGAAATTCCGTCCGAGATACGGCACCAGCAGGAATGAAACGCCGACGAAGCCTAAAAAGCCGATCACGAACAGCGGGCGGCGTGCCATCGCCATGGTCAGGAGATCGCGGTAGCCGCCGCGGACGCGTTCGAACCGCGCCTCGAAGCTGCGCTGAAATCGCACCAGCGGATTGCGCGAGCGCGGCGGCGCTTCGTTCTCATCGTGATGGGTATGCGGTTGCAGCAGATATTTCGCCATCGTCGGCACCAGCGTGCGCGACAGGATGAACGACCAGATCATCGCGAACATCACCGCCTCGGCCATCGGCACGAACAGGAAACGCGCCACGCCCTGCAGGAAGAACATCGGCACGAACACGATGCAGATGCAGAGCAACGACACAAAGGCCGGCGTCACGATCTGGTTGGCGCCATCCATGATCGAGAGTTCGACGCCCTTGCCCTGCTCCAGATGGTAATTGATGTTTTCGATCGTCACAGTGGCGTCGTCGACCAGGATGCCGACCGCGAGCGCGAGACCGCCGAGCGTCATGATGTTGAGGGTTTCGCCGATCGCCGACAGCATCACGATGGCGCCGAGCACCGCGAGCGGGATCGAGGTGGCGATGATGATGGTGGAGCGCCAGCTGCCGAGAAACAGCAGGATCATCACGCTGGTCAACAGCGCCGCGATGACGCCCTCGTAGGCGACGCCGGTGATGGCGCCGCGGACGAACACCGACTGGTCGCCGATGAACCCGATCTTGAGCGCATCGGGCATCGAATCCTTGACGTCGATGACCTTCTGCTTGATGCCGGCGATGATATCGAGCGTCGAGATCGAGCCCGCCTTCAGCACCATCATCAGCACCGAACGGTTGCCGTCGACGTGCACGATATTGGTTTGCGGCGGGTTGCCGTCGCGCACGGTGGCGACGTCGCCGACATAGACCATCGCGCCGTTCACCGCCTTGATCGGCAAAGTGGCGAGGTCGGCGATCTTGAGCGGCGAGTTGTTGAGCTGGATGTTGTATTCGAAGCCGCCGATCTTCTGCGTGCCGACCGGCGTGATCAGGTTCTGCGCGGCGAGCGCGTTGGAGACGTCCTGTCCCGAAAGCCCACGCGCCTGCAGCGCCACCAGATTGAGGTCGATCTGCACCTGGCGCTGCTTGCCGCCGAACGGATAGGGGATCGCGGCGCCCGGCACCGTCACCAGCGGCGTACGGAGCTGGTTGATGCCGATGTCGGCAAGGTTCTGCTCGGTGAGGCCTTCGCCCGACAGCGCGACCTGGATGATGGGCACGGTGGACGCGCTGTAGTTCAGGATCAAAGGCGGGGTCGCGCCGGGCGGCATCTGCTTGAGCAGCGTTTGCGAAATCGCGGTGACCTGGGCGTTGGCGGTCCGGATATCGACGTTGGGCTGGAAGAAGATCTTGATGATGCCGAAGCCGTTATAGGAATTGGCGACGATATGTTCGATATCGTTGACGGTGGTCGTCAGCGCGCGCTGAAACGGCGAGGTGATGCGGCCGGCCATCTGGTCCGGCGGCAGGCCGGTGTATTGCCAGACCACGCCGATCACGGGAATTCGGATATCGGGAAAGATATCGGTGGGCGTCCGCAGCGCCGCCAGCGGACCGATAATCAGGAGCAGCAACGCCAGCACCACAAAGGTATATGGCCGGCTCAGCGCAATGCGGACCAGTGCAATCATAAGTCAGGAATTCCCCGGTCCCGCGAAACCGCGGGGTTGGCCTTCAGCGAGCCAATTCGTACCGGGTGATTTACCCGAAACCGGGCAAAAAAGCCAATGCCCAGAGGCTTTTCCACCCTTCACTTCGGCGACACCCCGTTTCCGGGCGGGGCTACCGACGGGACCGCTCACGAGCTGGTTGAGGGGTGGATTTTGGCGGGGCGCGCGCGCGGCCGGATCAGGCCGCCCGGACGGAACTGAGGAATTTGCCGACCTCGAGCTTGAGGCGGTTGCTGTCGGTCGACAGCGACTGGGCCGCCGCCAGAACCTGCGAGGAGGCCGAACCGGTCTCGCCGGCGCCGCGCTGTACGTCGGTGATGTTGGCGGAGACCTGCTGGGTGCCCTGGGCCGCCTGCTGCACGTTGCGGGAGATTTCCTGGGTCGCCGCGCCCTGCTCTTCCACCGCGGCCGCGATGGTCGAGGAGATCTCCGACAGTCTTTCGATGGTGCCGCTGATTTCCTTGATCGCGCCGACCGAATCCTGGGTCGCGGCCTGGATGCCGGTGATCTGCTGGCCGATCTCGCCGGTGGCTTTTGCGGTCTGTTCCGCCAGCGCCTTCACTTCCGAGGCCACGACCGCAAAACCGCGGCCGGCTTCACCGGCGCGCGCCGCCTCGATGGTGGCGTTGAGCGCCAGCAAATTGGTCTGGCCGGCGATGGTGTTGATCAGTTCGACCACGTCGCCGATGCGGGCTGCCGCCTTCGACAATTCGCTGACGCGATCGTTGGTCTTGCGGGCCTGGTCGACGGCTTCGCGTGGCCATCCGCGCCAATTCCTGCACCTGGCGGCTGATCTCGTTGACCGACGACGCCATCTCCTCGGTGGCGGACGCCACCGACTGCACGTTGGTGGAGGCTTCTTCGGAAGCCGCCGCAACCGCGGTGGTGAGGTTCTGCGACGCGCTCGGCGGTCGCAGACAGCGTGCCGGCGGAGGCTTCGAGTTCGGTCGAGGCCGACGACACGGTCTCGACGATCTCGCCGATCATCGATTCGAACTCGCGGGTGATGTTGTCGACCCGGCGGCCGCGCTCGATCTTGGCTTCGGCGTCGACGGCGGCGGCCTCATCGGCGGCCTTCTTGGCGATCAGCGCTTCCTTGAATACCTGCAAGGCGTCGGCCATCGCGCCGATTTCGGTCTTCTCGCCCTGATGCGGCACCATCGCGGTCAGGTCGCCCTTGCCCAGCGCCTGCATCGGCGTGACGATCGAGGCGATGCCGCGTCGAGATGTCGCGAACCACGATAGAAGCTCGACGGCGGCGCCGATGACGACCGCGGCGCCGAGGATGGCCAGCGAGCATCATGAAGGCCGATGAGTAGCGTGTCAGCCGCGTCCTTGGCGGCCTTGGTCGGCGCCCATATTATTGAGGTCGATATCCTTCTTGAGGATTTCGTCGGCTGCGAGCCCGATCTTGTTGACCGTTTTCGTGTTCAATTCGTGAGCTTCATGCGGCACCTTGCCGGCTTCCTTGCGGGAAAGCTCCATGACCTGCTCGGTGCCCTGCTTGTATTCCTGCCACGTCTTCACCCAGTCGTTATAGAGCGCGCGTTCTTCCAGCGTTCACGATCATTGGTTCGTAGGTGGTGCGGATCTTGTTGTTGGCTCTCGACAACGCTCGCCAGGGTCTTTTCCGAGGCCAGCTTCTCGTCCAGGGTTTCGGCCAGCATGTGCTCGCGAATCACGTTGCGATAGGTGATGACGCCCGAGCGCAACTCGCCCAAAATCCTGACGCTCGGCATCCAATTGGTCGCGATGTCGACGGTGTTGGCGTTCATCGCGCGCATTTCCTGGACGGCGAGAAAGCCCATGCCCGCTATCGCGACGAGCAGAAACGACACGACAGCGCGATGATTTTGGAACGGATCGAGAGTTTGGCGAACATGAGTGAAATCTTTTGGTTGGCGCGTTGGCGCTGCGGGAACGATGGCGCGGCGAATAGACAAGGCAGTAAATACCTCGTGACAATAGGCCGCCGGTTCCTGCGTTTACGTTAACCAGGGGTCCGTAAGATTACGGGCGACCACCCTCGGGTGCCGAAAGATCAGCCAGCCGAAATCTTCAGCGCATCAGCTCGAGTGCATCGGAGAAAAACTCCGGACCACCGAAATTGCCTGATTTCAGGGCAAGCAGCATATCGCCGGCTTTGGCGCCGACGGCGCGCAGAACCGGCACGCCCGCGGCGATTTCCGCGCCAACCAGGAAGCCGGGGATACCCAGCCGATCCACCGCGGCGCCTGAAGTTTCACCACCGGCGACGACCAGTCGCCGCACGCCGGCCGACACCAATCCTTCCGCGATATCGGCCATCGCCTGCTCGATCGCATGCCCCGTTGCATCCCGGCCATGACGTGATTGCAGAGCTGCAACCTCTTCTGGCGTCGAACTCGAGGCGATCAGGACCGGGCCGTCCTTCAGCCGATCCGTGGCCCAGGCCAGCGCGCGGCGGGCTTCGCCCTTGCCCGCGATGATTTGCTCCGGATCGAGATGAAGCACCGGCATGACCTGCTCGGCGTTGGCGACCTGAAGCAGGGTTGCCTGCGAGCAGCTTCCGGCCAGGCAGGCCGCGGGCCCGCCGACCGGCGTGTCGGCGATCGCTCCCGACGTCGCTTGCGATTTGGCCCTGCCGGAGCCCACCAGCGCGCGGGCAAGCCCAAGCCCGATGCCGGAGGCGCCGACCGAGAGCCGATGTTCCAGCGCCACCGCGCCGATGGTCTCCAGGTCGGAGGCGAACACCGCGTCGACGATGACAGCGCCGACATTCTGCCCGGCGAGTTCGACCAGTTTGCTGCGAACGGCATCCGGTCCGCGCGCCAATATCGCGAGATCGAGCAGCCCGATCCTTGTTTTGCTTTGGCGCGCCAGTACCCGCACCAGATTGGAATCATGCATCGGATTGAGCGGGTGATCCTTCAGCGGACTCTCATTCAGCGGCACCGATCCGACGAATAGATTGCCCTGATAGACGGTGCGGCCGGTCTCCGGAAACGCCGGGGTCACCAGGACGATGGTATCGCCGGAATCGGCGCGCAGCGCATCCATTACCGGGCCGATATTGCCGGCATCGGTGGAATCGAAGGTCGAGCAGATCTTGAACAGCACATGATCGGCGCCGCGCCCGCGCAGCCATTTTTCCGCCGCGCGCGATCGCGTCACGGCGTCGGAAGCCGCGATCGAGCGGCTCTTCAGCGACACCACCACGGCGTCGACGTCGGGCAACGGAAAATCATCCGAAGGGACCCCGATGGTCTGCACCGTGCGCAGGCCGGCGCGGGTCAGCGTGTTGGCGAGGTCGGAGGCGCCGGTGTAATCGTCGGCGATGCAGCCCAGAGACAATCTTCCGGCTGAGGTCACGGCTTTACTCCGGCGTAGGAATTGAACCAGCCGAGGCCATCGGTGGTCTTGCCGCGCGGGTTGTATTCGCAACCGACGAACCCGCGATAGCCGAGCCGGTCAAGCTCCGCGAACAGGAACGGATAATTCAATTCCTCGCCATCGGGCTCGTTGCGCGAGGGAATGCTGGCGATCTGGACGTGGCCGGTGATCGGCATCATCTCGCGCAGCCGTAGGGTGACGTCGCCATGAATGATCTGGCAGTGATAGATGTCGAACTGCAGTTTCAGGTTCGGAATCTTCAGCTCGTTGATGAGATCCCGCGCAAAGCCAAAATCATTGAGGAAATAGCCGGGCACGTTGCGCGGGTTGATCGGCTCGATCACCACGTCGAGGCCGTGCGGCGCGAAGAATTCAGCGGCTGTCGCCACCGATTTGCGAAACGCCGCGGCTGCCTTGGGGTCGCCGCGGTCGGCGATACCGGCCATCAGATGCACCCGCTTGACGCCGGTCGCTTTCGCATAAGGCAGCGCGGTATGCAGGCTCTGCTTCAGATCGTCGAACCGTTCGGGGAGCGAGGCAAAACCCTTTTCGCCGGCGGCCCAGTCGCCCGGGGGTAGATTGAACAAGGCCTGCGTCAGGCCGTTGCGTTGCAGCCGTTCGCCGATCGCCTCGGCCGGATGTTCATAGGGAAACAGGAATTCAACGGAAGTAAAACCCGCCCTGGCCGCCGCATCGAAACGGTCGAGGAACGGCACTTCGGTGAACATCATCGAGAGATTGGCGGCGAAACGGGGCATCGTCTGTCCTCTTGTTGATCGTTGGCGGGTTCATTTCGGTTCGCCCGGCAGATGGGTGCCGGTGACCCTGGCATACATCCGCGCCACCGACGCGTCGTCGTCGCGGCCCATGCCGGAGGCGGCCGTCATCAGGAACATCTGCAAGGCCGCAGCCGAGATCGGCACCGGAAATTTCGCCGTGCGCGCCATGTCCTGAATGATGCCGAGGTCTTTTACAAAGATCTCGACCGCGCTGCGCGGCGCATAGTCGCCGTCGAGCACGTGCGGCATGCGGTTTTCGAACATCCAGGAATTGCCGGCCGAGGCCGTGATCACCTCGTAGACTTTCCGGATGTCGAGCCCTTGTTTGGCCGCGAAGGCAATAGCTTCGGACGCCGCGGCGATGTGCACGCCGGCCAATAGCTGGTTGATCATCTTGAACGCGGCGCCCTGTCCGGCGGTATCGCCGAGTTCGTAAAGCTTGGCCGCCATCGCGTCGAGCGCGGGCCTTGCTTTCTCAAAAGCCGTGGCGCTGCCGGAGGCGAGAATGGTGAGTTCACCCTGCGCCGCGCGCTGCGCCCCGCCCGAGATCGGAGCGTCGAGGTAATGCCGCCCGCTCGCTTCCAGTTGCTTCGCCAATCGCCGCGCCACATCGGGGTCCATGGTCGCCGATGAAATGAACACCGCATCTTTGGCCAGTGTTTCGCCGACCCCGTCCTTGCCGAACAGAATCGTTTCGGTCTGGGCCGCGTTGACCACCACGCTGACGACGATGTCGGACACTTTGGCGGCGTCCGCCGGCGTGTTGGCACCCTTGCCGCCGTCGGCCACAAACTTCGTGACCGCGTCCGCCGAGACGTCGCAGCCGGTGACTTCAAAGCCGGCGCGCCGCAGCGAGGTCGCCATGCCGAAGCCCATCGAGCCCAGCCCGATCACGGCAATGCGCGGTTTTGTCAAGGCGGGTTCAGGCATCAGCGGTCCCTCGGCGTTTCTCGATAGCTGCGATGCGGTCGCGGCTTTGCCTCTGGGTATCACGGCTTGGCCGCGCTGCCAAAGCATGAGACAAATCGAAAAACGGGATACGGTCATGACCGAAGCAAAAATCCGCGAGGAAATCTGCCGCCTCGGCCGCTCGCTGTTCGAACGCGGGCTGACGCCGGGCTCGTCGGGTAACATCAGCGTGAAACTCGACGACGGCGGCTACATCGTGAGCCCGACCAACGCCTCGCTCGGTTCGCTCGACCCGGCACGGCTGTCGCGGCTCGACGCCGACGGCAAGCTCGTCTCCGGCGACGCCCCGACCAAGGAAGTGCCGCTGCATTCGGCATTGTACCAGACCCGCGGCGCCGCGCGCGCGGTGGTGCACCTTCATTCGACCCATTCGGTGGCGCTGTCGATGCTGCCCGAGATCGACCCGTGCGCCGCGCTGCCGCCGATGACGCCGTATTACCTGATGAAATGCGGTCTCACCGCGCTGGTGCCCTATTATCGCCCTGGCGATCCCGCGGTCGCCGACGCCATCAAGGGGCTCGCCGGCAAATATTCATCGGTGCTGCTCGCCAATCACGGCCCGGTGGTCTCAGGCGACACGCTGGAAGCCGCGGTGTTCGCGATCGAGGAACTGGAAGAAACCGCAAAGCTCTATCTGCTGCTGCGCGGGCTGAACCCGCGGTATCTGTCGCCGGAGCAGGTGGCGGATTTGTCGAAGACGTTTGGACTCGATTTGCCTCATCACGATCGCTAACGGAGGACGCACATGATGAAATTCATTCGCCTCGCCTCGGGAGTTCTATTGGTCAGCGGCCTGTCGGGATCGGCCGCAGTGGCGCAGACGGTGCAGAACGTCCTGGCAGCGCAGATCCGCACGCAGGGCTACACCTGCGACCAGACGCTCGGAGCCAAAAAGGATACTAAGCGCTCGAAGCCGGACCACGAAGTATGGGTTCTCAGATGCAGCAACGCGACCTTCCGGATAAGCCGCGCGCCGGACATGGCGGCAAAGGTCGAGGTCCTCCGATAGCGTATGCGTCGTGCAGGGCTGCGGTGGCGCTGCCCTCGCCGCACACCGACCTCATCCTGAAGGATCAGGACAGTGGGCGCGGAGATGCCGCAACCCTCACAACCCCAAATACGCCTTGCGCACGTCGGGGTTCCCCTTGATCTCGGCGGCGGTGCCCTGCATCAGGACGCGGCCGGTTTGCAGGATGTAGGCGCGGTCGGCGATATCCAGGCATTCGGCCATGCGCTGCTCGACGATCAACACGGTCATGCCGGCGTCGCGGATGCGCTTGACGGCCGCAAAAATCTCGTCGACCAGCTTGGGCATGATGCCCTGCGACGGCTCATCCAGCATCAATAGTCGCGGCCGCGTCATCAGCGCGCGGCCGATTGCCAGCATCTGCTGCTCGCCGCCGGAGAGCGTTTCGGCGCGCTGCTCGAGCCGCTCGGATAGCCGCGGAAACAGCTTGAACACCAATTCGAGCGGCGCGTCGCGATCGGCCTCACCGCGGTACATGTAGCTGCCGAGCCGCAGATTGTCGTGCACCGAGAGCCGCGGAAACAGCCGGCGGTTTTCCGGCACATAGGCGATGCCGCGCGCGGTAATCACATGCTGCGCCATGCCGTCGAGCCGCGCGCCGTCGAAAGTGACGGTGCCGGAGCGCGGACGCTCGGCGCCGGCGATGGATTTTATCAATGTCGACTTGCCGGCGCCGTTGGCCCCCGCGACCAGCACGATCTCGCCCTTCGCGACCTCGATCGTCACCGCCGAGATCGCGACCAGCCCCTGATAGGCGGTGGTGACTTCATGCATCGACAGCATGACGATCCCCAAGGTAGGCGGTGATGACGCGCGGATCTCGCACGATGTCGGTCGGCTTGCCCTCGACCAGCACCTTGCCGAGATCGAGCACGATGGCGCGATCGACCAGCGGCATCACGATCTCCATGACGTGCTCGACCATCAGCACGGTGACACCCGTGGCGCGCACCTGGCGCACCAGCTCGACGCCGGTCTGCGCTTCGACCGGTGTCAAGCCGGTGAGCACTTCGTCGAGCAGCAGCAGTTTCGGTTCGGTCGCCAGCGCGCGCGCGACCTCCAGCCGCCGCTTCTCCGACGGCACCAGGTCGCTGGCGAGCACATTGGCGCGCGCGCCAAGGCCTGCGAACTCCAGCACCTCATGCGCCTTGCGGCGCGCCACCCGCATCACGGTGTTGCGGATCAGCGCGCCAACGATGACGTTGTCGATCACGGTCATGGTCTCGAAACTCTTCACGACCTGGAAGGTGCGCGCGATGCCGCGCTGGCAGCGTTCCGCCGCGGGCAGCGCGGTGACGTCTTCGCCGTCGAAAATGATCGAGCCTTGCGTTGGCGGCAGCACGCCCGCGATCAGGTTGAACAGCGTCGATTTGCCGGCGCCGTTCGGCCCGATCAGGCCGACGATCTCGCCGCGTCCGACCGAAATCGAGACGTCGCTGTTGGCGATCAGGCCGCCGAAGCGCTGCCAGACGCCTTTGGTTTCCAGCAGCGCCGTCATTGCGCCGGCTCCTTGCGTCGCGGCGCGAACAAGCCGACCAGGCCCTCGGGCCGCGCCAGCGAGATCAGCACGATCAGCGTGCCGTACACGATCAGGTCGACGCCACGGCCGGAGCCGCCGATGAACGAGCGCGTCAGTTCGGTCAGCGGGATCAGGATCACCGCGCCGAGCACCGGCCCCCACAAGGTACCGATGCCCCCCAACACCGCCGGCAACGCCATCAGCAGCGAGAACTGAAATCCCATGACGCTTTCGGGATCGATATAGGACACGAACTGCGCATAGAAGGCGCCGCCGACCGCGGTGAGGAAGGCCGAGACCGCCGCGGCCCCCATCTTGGAATTGAACACGACCACGCCGAGGCTCTCGGCGGCGTCCGGATTGTCCTTCACCGCGCGCCACCAATAGCCCCATTTGGAATCTTCCAGCCACCAGGTGACGAGCCAGGCGACGCAGGCCAGCGCCAGCGCGAAGTAGAAATAGGGCAGCTTGCTGCGGGTGAACTGGAATTTCAGCCAGCTGTCGCCGCGCACCGGGATATCGATGCCCAGCGCTGCACCTGCCCAATCCCAGTTCTGGAACAACAGCAGCGCGATCTCGGCAATGACGATGGTGGCGATGACAAAATAATGCCCGCGCAAGCGGAAGCACGGATAGCCCAGCGCCATCGCGATCACCGCCGATATCAGCCCGCCGCCGAGCATGCCAAACCATGGCAGCACGCCGAACTTGGTGAAGAGAAGCGCGGTGGTGTAGGCGCCAAGCCCGAAATACAGCGCGTGGCCGAGCGATATCTGGCCGCAATAGCCGGACAGAATATTCCAGCTCTGCGACAGCGCCGCATACATCAAGGTCAGGACCATGATGTTCTGGACGTAGACGTCTTTGACGAACAGCGGCACCAGGGCTGCGATCACCGCAAAGCAGGCCGCTATGATCAGGTCGCGGCGGCGGCGCTGGTTGAAGGCGGTATCCATCACAGCGACCCGAACAGGCCGCGCGGGCGGATGAAGACCACCAGCAGATAGACCGCGTAGATGCCGACCGATTTCAGCGACGGCGGCAGGATCAAGGTGGTGCCGGCCTCGACCAGGCCGACCACGATGCCGCCGGCAAAGGCGCCGAACACGCTGCCGAAACCGCCAAGCGCCACCGTGACATAGGCGATCAGCGCGAACGATGCGCCGACGTCCGGATAGACGTAAAAGAACATCGCCATGATCGCGCCGGCGAGCCCGACCAGCGCGGCGCCAAGGCCCCAGCCGAGCGCGAACACCCTGTTCTTGTCGATGCCGACCAGCGCCACCGCGCCGGCGTCCTCGCGGGTCGCTTCAAGCGCGCGGCCAAAATCCGTGCGGTTGATGAAAAAATACAGCGCGGTGAACGCCGCGATCGACACCAGCGCACCGGCCAGTTGCGGCACCGGCAGATAGATGCCGGCGATCGAGAAGGTTTTGCCGCCGAGCCATGAATGGGTGATGCTGCGATAGTCCGGCGTGAAGAAGAACTGCGCCAGGCCGCGCATCACGATGGCGAGCCCGAAGGTCGAGAAGATCTGCACCATGCCGGCATTGGCCTTGGCGCGGACCGCGAAGCGCACCACCAATAGATAGACCAGGGCCCCGAACACGAACAGCGCCGCCGCAACCAATGGCGCAGCCAGCAACGGGTCGATGGCGAAGAACGCGAACAAGAAGAACGTCGCATACATCGCGATCATGAGGAATTCGCCATGGGCGAAATTCACCACGTCCATCAGGCCGAAGATCAGCGCGAGCCCGACGGCGATCAGGCCGTAGAGCAGGCCCATCAACAGACCGCTGGCGAGGCTCTGTATGATGGTTTCGGCGGTCAAAAGCATGTCTCCGCCGCTGGTCGTCCCTGCGAACGCAGGGACCCATAACCACAGGAATCGCGTTTGGAAGAAGGACGTGAGGCCACGATGAAAACGATGCTCCCCGGCGTATGGGTCCCTGCGTTCGCAGGGACGACTTGTAACTGTAGCAGGCTCCGATAAGGATTTACTTCATCGGCCAGATGGCTTCGGCCACCGCGGCCTGCGGCGGGAAGATGGTGGCGAACTTGCCGCCGACATATTGCAGCAGCACCGGATCGGCGTCGTTGTTCTGGCCCATCTCGTCGAATTTGACACGCTTCCACGGCATGATGGTCTGCTCGCCCGGCATGTCGGTGGCGACCAGCGCTTCGCGGATCTTGTCGCCATCGGTGGATTTGGCGCGGTTGATGGCATCCGCCATCACGATCAGGCCCATGAACTGGCGCGAGGAGTAGTCGTTGAGGTCCTTGCCCGACTTCGCCTTGAACATGTCGTTGATCTTGCCGACCATCGGCCGCCTGGCGGCGAGATCGAGCGAGAAGCTGCCGCGCGAGATTACGCCTTCGAGCTTGTCGCCGACCGCGTCATACAGCGCCTTTTCGGAGAAGCCGGCGTCCTGCGCCACGATGGCGTTGGGCTTGTAGCCGAGTTCACCCATGGTCTTCACCAGCAGGATGCCGTCGGTGGTGTAGCTCGAGGGCATCAGCACGTCGGCATTGGCGGCCTTGAGCTGCTGCACTTCCGCCGACAGCGACGGCGAGTTGGCGCGGTATTTGATATCGGCCACCACCTTGTAGCTGCGTTCGCCCGCGTATTTGAGCTGGGCGTTGCCGGAGTCGGTGCCGAAGATGGTGTCTTCGTGAAACAGCGACAGCGTCTCGATCTTGGTGCCCTTCTTCTTCATGGTGTCGAAGAAGTCGAACATAGCGGCCGAGAACATCTCGTCATGGGGGGCTGCGCGGAAATAGAACTTCAGGCCGCGGCGATGCAAACTCGGCGAGGAATTATCGGCCGAGATGAAGGGTATTTGGTAGCGCTCGCAGATCTGGCCGACCGTAACCGCGACCGCGCTCTGATAGGTGCCGACGATGGCGCAGACCTTGTCCTGGGTGATCAGGCGTTCGGCTTCGGCGCGCCCCTTCTGCGGATCGGCCTGGTGATCGGCGAACACCAGCTTGACCTTGGCGCCGCCCAACCCCGGCAATCCCTCGGTTCGTGCCAGCGGCAGGTCGAAATCATACTTGTTGTTGATGATCTCGGCCGCGGTCTCGAACGCCTTCTGCGCGTCCACGCCGATTTGCGCGCTGGCGCCGGAAAACGGATAGATGACGCCGATCGCCACCTCGGAGGTTTCCGCGCGGGCCGCGATCGGCGCGAGCGCGGCAACCGCGGTGGCCCCCAGCAAGACATTTCGGCGGGTGATGCTCATCTCAAATCCTCTTTCGATCGGCCGCTATCGTTTGAAACGGTTGAAGGTTACGGTAAAGCCTCAAAGTACGGCAAGATCTGCCTTTTAAAGAGCGGCCGTCAGACAGCTCCCGTTGAAAAAATCTGTCATTAAAGCACAGCCAGTTGCTTGTTCTTCAGGTCCGTCACCAGCATCAGCCCCGGGGCGTGCGTGATGGCGAAGGGAGGCTTGGCTGCGGCGATCACAGCCTGCGGTGTCACGCCGCAAGCCCAGAACACCGGAATCTCATCGGCTGCGATCGGCACCGCGTCGCCGTAATCGGGCTTGGCGATATCGGCGATGCCGATCGAATGAGGGTGGCCGAGATGAACCGGCGCACCGTGCACCGACGGAAAGCGCGAGGTGATCTGCACCGCGCGGATCGCCTGCGCCGGCTTCAGCGGGCGCATCGAGACCACCATCGGACCGGCAAACGGCCCCGACGGGCTGCAGGCGATGTTGGTGCGGTACATCGGCACGCGCACCCCGCACTCGATGTGACGCAGCGGCAGATCGTCCGCCATCAGCGCCTCTTCAAACGAGAAGGAGCAGCCGAGCACGAAGGCGACCAGATCGTCGCGCCAATGCGCCATGATATCGGTCGGTTCTTCCACCACCTCGCCGTCGCGCCACACACGATAGCGCGGCACGTCGGTGCGGATATCGAGATCGAGGCCAAGCGAGGGAATTTTGGGATTGCCGACCTCGGACATGCCGATGATCGGACATGGTTTCGGGTTGAGCTGGCAAAACCGGTGAAACGCCCCCGCGAGCTTCTCCGGCAGGATCGCCAGATTGCCCTGCACGAAACCATTGGCTACCCCGGCCGTGCTCGCGGCCTTACCCGAGCGGTAGACATGCCGGGCCGCCACGCTCGGCAACACATCTACGTCAGACGGCCTTCCGGCCTTTTGGGCGTCAGACGGCTGTTCCATTCGCGCCGGGCTGGTCATGGTTGGATCCACTCCATTTTGCTCGACAGCCAATGACGCATATGGCTACTATAATGTCTAATCGTGGTTTTTAATCGATATATATAAGCTTGATTTATCGATCCGTGGACTTTGGAAGCATGACCGATTTCAAGGCAATAGAGACCTTCATGTGGGTGGTCACCCTCGGCAGCTTCCGTGGCGCGGCCCAAAAGCTCAACACCACCCAGCCCGCGATCTCGCAACGGATCGCCCAGCTTGAACGCGAGATCGGCGTCCGGCTGCTGCAGCGCGACCGCCGCATGGTGCTGCCGACCCCGAGCGGGCGGCAGATGATGCTGTATGCCGAGAAGCTGATCGGGCTGCGCACGGAAATGATGGCGGTGGTTGGCGACCGCTCGGCGATGCGCGGCGCGCTGCGGCTCGGCGTCGCCGAGACCATCGTCCACACCTGGCTGTCGCAATTGATCAAAAGCGTCAATCATGCCTATCCGAACCTCTCGATCGAAATCGAAGTCGATATCACCGCGAATTTGCAGACCCGGCTGCTGGCGCAGGAAATCGAGCTCGCCTTCATGCTCGGGCCGTTGACGGCGCCCAACGTCAGCAACCGGGCGCTGTGCGACTACCAGCTCGGATTTGTCGCGAGCCCCTCGCTTGGCCTCGGTAACCGGCGCCTGACGGTGCACGATCTCGCGAAATTTCCGATCATCACCTTTTCGCGCAAGACCCAGCCCTACGAACTGGTGAGTTCGCTGTTCAACCGCCCGGATCTGGCGCCGATGCGGCTGCATGCCAGCGCTTCGCTGGCGACCGTCGTTCATATGGCGATCGAAGGCCTCGGCATCGCGGTGATCCCGACCGCGATCGTCGAGAACGAACTGGCCGACCAGCGGCTGCAATCGCTCTCGACCAATTTGCAGATACCGCCGCTGACGTTCTCGGCGAGCTGGCTGACATCGCCAGATACGGCCGCGATCGAGCGGGTGGCTGAACTCGCCGCCAAGCTGGCGCAGGGCAGCGTCATTGTTGACGCGCCGCAACAGGCGCGTCATTGAAATAACCGCGTGGAAATGATCCCGCCAGCGTAGCGCCTGATCTTTCGGAAAACAGCTCCATGACAAACGTCGCATCTAACCTGCAAATCAACTCCGCCCGTCTTTGGGACACGATTCACGAAACCGCGAAATTCGGCGCCACGCCCAAAGGCGGCGTGCGGCGGCTGACGCTCGGCCCTGAAGACAAGCAGGTGCGCGACTGGTTCCGCAGGGCGTGCGAGGCGGCCGGGCTCGACGTGCAGGTCGATGCGCTCGGCTCGATGTTCGGCCTGCGCAAGGGACGCGACATGTCGAAGCCGCCCGTCGGGCTGGGCTCGCATCTCGACACCCAGCCGACCGGCGGCAAGTTCGACGGCGTGCTCGGCACGCTCGCCGCCCTCGAAGTGGTCCGCACGCTCAACGATGCCGAGATCGAGACCGAGATTCCGATCTGCATCGCCAACTGGACCAATGAGGAAGGCTCGCGCTTTGCGCCTGCGATGATGGCGTCGGCGGCCTATGTCGGCGATTTCACCACCGATGATATCCTGTCGCGCAAGGACGCCGACGGCGTCAGCGTCGCGGAGGCGCTGGACAGCATCGGCTACCGCGGCGACAGTCCGGTCGGCACCCAGAAGTTCGGCAGCTTCGTCGAATTGCACATCGAGCAGGGTCCGATCCTCGAAGCCGAAGGCAAAACCATCGGCGTGGTCGATTCCGGCCAGGGCGTGCTGTGGTACGACGGCAAGATCGTGGGCTTCGAAAGCCATGCCGGCACCACGCCGATGCCGCTGCGCCGCGATGCGCTGGCCACGCTCTCGGAAATCGTGCTGGCGATGGAAGCTGCCGCGAAGAAGCACGGGCCGAAGGCGGTCGGCACCATCGGCGAAGCCGTAATTGCCAGTCCCTCGCGCAACGTCATTCCCGGCGAAATCGCGTTCACCGTCGATTGCCGCAGCGCCGATGCCGCGGTGATGGACATGCTCGACGTGGATTTGCGCGCTGCGATCACCGAGATCGCGGCGCGGCGCAAGGTCGAGGTCCAGCTCGATCTGGTCTGGCGCAAGCCGCCGACCCATTTCAATCCGAAACTGGTCGACGCGGTGGAGAATGCCGCCAAGGCGCTCGGCTATTCGCACCGCCGCATCACCTCCGGCGCCGGTCACGACGCCTGCAACCTCAACACCATCATGCCGACGGCGATGGTGTTCGTGCCCTGCAAGGACGGCATCAGCCACAATGAGCTCGAAGATGCGACGCAGGCCGATTGCACCGCAGGCGCCAACGTCCTGATGCATACGGTGCTGGCACTGGCAGGCGTCGCTTCCTGACCGGATCTTTTTTACCAAAAGCAAAGGGAGATGTCGGTGCGCGGGGTTTTTGTCGACGCCAATGGATCGCTGGCGGATATTTTCGAACAGCAGAACGTGGCGGGCGATCCGCCGGTTCACGTCAACCGCGACGCCGACATCAGTTCGGATCAAATGCCGGCGCTACTCGACGGCGCCGAGATCGTCATCATCGATCATACGCCGCTGCCGACCGATGTGGCGCGGCGCTGCGCCGGGCTTAAGCATGTCGTGTTTCTCGGCACCGGCGCGCGCAGCTACATGAATCCGGAAGAACTCGCCGAACTCGGCATCGATGTTCACCTGATCAAGGGCTATGGCGACACCGCGGTGGCCGAATGCGCGATCGCGCTGATGTGGGCGGCGGCGCGCGGCGTGGCCGCGATGGACCGCGAAATGCGTGCCGGCAATTGGCTGCGCGAGGACGGCATGCAGCTCACCGGAAAGACGCTGGGCCTGATCGGCTTCGGCGGCATCGCCGCGGAGGCCGCGCGCATCGCGGCCGGCAGCGGCATGCGCGTGATCGCCTGGAACCGGACGCCGAGGAGCGCCAACGGCGTCGAATTCGTCGACCTCGATGCGCTGCTGGCGCAAAGCGACGTGATCTCGCTGCATCTGTTGTTGAACGATGAGACCCGCGGCTTTGTTTCGCGCACTCATATTGAAAAGATGAAATTCGGCGTGCTCTTCATCAACACCGCGCGCGCCGCGATCGTCGACGAAGCCGCGATGATCGAGGCCCTGGGATCAGGCCATATCCGCCACGCCGGCCTCGACGTCTTCAACGTCGAGCCGCTGCCGTCCGATCATCCGCTGACCCGATTGCCCAACGTGACGCTGTCGGCGCATTCGGCGTTCCGCACGCCCGAGGCGAACCAGAACCTGATCCGCGCGGCGTGGGAACATTGCCGGCGGATCGCGAAGGGGTAAAGTCTCTTCCCTTCTCCCCTTGTGGGAGAATGTGCCTTCGCGAAGCGAAGGCGGATGAGGGGTAGTACACAACGATAGGCCGCGACCCCTCACCCGTCTCGATTTCGCCGCGCTCATTCGAGCCACCCTCTCCCACAAGGGGAGAGGGAAGGAAAACTCAATCCACCATCTCCGCGACCGCCTTGCCGCAGGCTGCCGTATCGGCGTTGCCGCCGAGATCCTTGGTGCGCAGGGTGCGTTCGCCGAGGGTCCGTTCGATCGCGGCGACGATCGAGGCGGCCGCGGTCTTCTCGCCGAGATGTTCCAGCATCATCGCGCCGGACCAGATCATTCCGATCGGGTTGGCGATGCCCTGCCCCGCGATATCGGGCGCCGAGCCATGCACCGGCTCGAACACCGACGGGAAATGGCCTTCCGGATTGATATTGCCCGACGGCGCGATGCCGATGGTGCCGGTGCAGGCGGGTCCCAGATCGGACAGGATGTCGCCGAACAGATTGGAGCCGACCACGACGTCGAACCAGTCCGGATGCAACACGAAATTCGCTGTCAGGATGTCGATGTGATATTTGTCCCACTTCACCTTGGGATAGTGCTTCGCCATCGCCTCCACGCGTTCGTCCCAATACGGCATGGTGATGGAAATGCCGTTGGACTTGGTCGCCGAGGTCAGATGCTGCTTGGGCCGCGACTGCGCCAGGTCGAACGCGAATTTGAGAATACGATCGACGCCGATCCGGGTCATCACGGTCTGCTGGGTGACGAATTCGCGATCGGTATCCGGGAACATGCGGCCGCCGACTGACGAATATTCGCCTTCGGTGTTTTCGCGCACCACCCAGAAATCGATATCGCCGGGCTTGCGGTTGGCGAGCGGCGACGGAACCCCCGGCATCAGCCGCACCGGGCGCAGATTGACGTACTGGTCGAACTCGCGCCGGAACTTGATCAGCGACCCCCACAAGGAAATGTGATCGGGAATTTTCGCGGGCCAGCCGACCGCGCCGAAATAGATCGCGTCGTGCTTGCCAATCTGGGCCTTCCAGTCCTCCGGCATCATCTCGCCGTGCTTGGCGTAATAGTCATAAGAGGCAAAGTCGAAATGGTCGAAATGCACGGCTACGCCATGCTTTTTCGCCGCCGCTTCCAGCACCCGCAAACCCTCCGGCACCACTTCCTTGCCGATCCCGTCGCCGGGAATGACCGCGATCCGATATGTTTTTTTGCTCATCGAAGATCCCTTTAGCCGTACCGGCAGCCTGGTTTATTGGACCGGATTGCAATGGACCAAACTCCGGCGCGGTGCAACGGTGCAATGCAATGTTGACCTATCCAAGCCGACCTGCCCAAATCGACCGGCTCAACGGCGGCAGCCTAACAGTTGAAAACCACCCGCGACACCCGGACAGAACCCAACAAGAAAGCAAATCCATGGATCTTCATTTGCGTGGCAAGCGCGTCCTGATCACGGGCGCATCCAAGGGCATCGGCGCGGCGGCGGCCGAGGCCTTCGCCGAAGAAGGCGCTCATCTGATGCTGGCGGCTCGCAACGGCGAGCAGCTCAAGTCGCTGACCGAACGGCTGCGCGGCGCGCACCAGATCGACGCCACCGCTCACGTCGTCGACCTGCGCAAGCCGGAAGACCTGGCACGGCTGGCCAAGGATGCCGCCGAGATCGACATCCTGGTCAACAATGCCGGCGACATTCCCGGCGGCTCGATCGACAAGATCGACGAAGCCACATGGCGTCACGCCTGGGAATTGAAAGTGTTCGGCTACATCAATTTGACGCGCGCGATCTACACGCAGATGAAGGCGCGCGGTCACGGCGTCATCGTCAATGACATCGGTGCTGCCGGCGAAAAATTCGACGCCAATTATATCTGCGGCAGCGCCGGCAATGCCGCGCTAATGGCGTTCACCCGCGCGCTCGGCGGCAAGAGCCTCGCCGACAATATCCGCGTGGTCGGCATCAATCCCGGCCCGGTCGGCACCGACCGCCACGTCACGCTGTTGAAGACCCGCGCCAAGAACCAGTTCGGCGACGAGAACCGCTACAAGGAATTCCAGAAAGGCCTGCCGCTCGGCCGCCCGGCGCTTGCCCGCGAGATCGGCGACCTGATGGCCTTCCTCGCCTCCGACCGCTCCGGCTACACCTCAGGCGTGATCTACACGGTCGATGGCGGGATCGCCGCGGGGTGGGGTTGAGGCAGCATCACCATTGCGGGGGGTCTCATCGTCATGCCCGGGCTTGTCCCGGGCATCCACTTCTTTACGGCAGAGCATCGAGAAAGACGTGGATGGCCGGGACATAGGCGAGCGGAAGCGACGCCGTCCTTCGGCCGGCTACGCCCGGCCATGACGGAGGATGTCTCGCTCTAAGCCGTCTGCTCAACCAACTGCCGGATCATGGTCGTGATCCGGCCCTTCGGCGACTGCATTTCATCCATGATGGTAAAATGGTTGGCGCCGGGGATTTCCTCGTAGGCGACGGGCAGGCCATATTTGGCGCGGTGGCCGGCGAAATCGGCGGTCTGCTTGCGCAGCAGCGGCAATTCGGCGGCTCCGACCACCAGCGCCAGCGGCTTCATCGGGCCGCCCGGTTGCGCCATCGGCGAATGGCGGCGCGACATCGGCCCGTCGAGCTTGAGCTTGACGTTGAGGTAGCTGTGGCGAATAGGCTCGAGGTCGAAGATGCCTGATATCGCCATGCCGGCTTTCACCTTCGGATGCGATAGCACCATCGCGGTCAGATGGCCGCCGGCCGACCAGCCCGACACCACGATGCCGCCGGCCTCGGCGCCAAGCCCGGGCAATTGCCCGGCGAGGTAATCGATCCCCTGATGGATTTCGCCGACGATCGCCTCGAGCGTCGCTTCAGGGGCGAGCGTATAGCCGATCAGCGCGACATTGATGCCGTGCGCCATCGCGCCCTCGGCAAACATCGTGAAAGCTTCCTTGGCGCGCATCTGCCAGTAGCCGCCGTGGATGAACAATAGCGTCGGCGCCTTGTCGCGCGCTTTGAGGAAATCGATCCGGTTGCGCTCGCGCGGGCCATAGCGCAGATCGATGTGATCGGGATGCCGCTTGCGCATGTTGGCCGAGCGCTGCTCCCAGCCGTTGACCAACTCGCCGCTTCCCACCACCGCAACGCTATTGTTGAGGCCAAGATCGAGCTCTTGCTGGCTCATGGAGCGCCAGTCGGGCGCGTCGGATGGCGTCGTCATGCTTTTGGTCTCCAGAATGTGCCGACGTTTCCACTTTGCCGGAAAATGTTTTACAGCACTACCCCATCGGCTATCACGAAGCCGAAGCAATGGAGAATGCGCGTGGCTGATGCTCAGGGACTGGTCCGGGAAACGGCTTGCGCCGTCGTCGACAAACTGAACTCCGGCGAGGTCACACCGCTCGATCTGCTCGACGTGTTGGAAAAGCGCATCGCCGAGGTGGATGGCAAGGTCAACGCGCTGCCGACGCTGTGCTTCGATCGGGCCCGCGCCCACGCCAAGGCGCTGATGCAAAAGCCCGCCGCGGAACGCGGCCTGCTGGCGGGGCTGCCTGTTCCGATCAAGGACCTCACCAATGTCGAGGGCGTGCGCACGACGCAGGGCTCGCCGATCTACCGGGACAATATTCCGGCCCGATCCGATCTCATGGTCGAGCATCTCGAAGCCAATGGCGGCGTCGTCTACGCCAAGTCCAACACGCCCGAGTTCGGCGCCGGCGCCAACACCTTCAACGAAGTGTTCGGCGCGACCCGCAACCCCTGGGATATTTCGCGATCGGCCGCGGGCTCATCGGGCGGCGCCGCGGTGGCGCTCGCGACCGGCACCGCCTGGCTCGCGCATGGCTCCGACATGGGGGGCTCGCTGCGCAGCCCCGCCAGCTTCTGCGGCATCATCGGGATGCGGCCCAGCGTTGGCCGGGTCGCGCATACGCCGAAATTCAAGATCGATCGCAATCTCGGCGTCCAGGGTCCCATGGCCCGCAACGTCGAGGACCTGGCGTTGCTGCTCGACGCGATGAGCGGCGAGCAGCCCGCCGATCCGCTGTCGCTGCCTTTGCCGCCGCAATCCTTCCGCTCCGCCGTGCGGTCCGGAAACAAGCCGAAGCGCGTCGCCTATTCGACCGATCTCGGCATCACGCCGGTCGATCCCGAAGTCGCCGCGATCACCCGCAAGGCGGCGATGCGTTTCGCCGAGGCCGGCATCATCGTCGAGGAAGCCCACCCCGATTTGCGCGAGGCGCACGAATGCTTCCACGTGCTGCGCGCGTTCGATTTCGCGATCAGCAAGGCAGACCTGCTGCGCACCCACCGCGACCAGCTCAAGCCCGAAGTGATCTGGAACATCGAGCAAGGCCTCAAGCTCTCGGTCGAAGACATCGCGCGCGCCGAAGCGCAGCGGGTCGCGATGGCGGCGCGCACGCAAGCCTTCTTCGAAACCTATGACCTGTTGCTGGCGCCCGCGACCATCGTGGCGCCGTTTCCGGTCGAGAACCGCTATGTCGCCGAATGCGCCGGAAAAAAGTTCGACAATTATGTCGAATGGCTCGGAATCGTCTACGCCATCACGCTGGCCTGCGTCCCCGCGCTGTCGTTGCCGTGCGGCTTCACCGCGTCGGGCCTGCCGGTCGGACTTCAGATGGTGGGGCCACCGCGCGGCGATGCGCGGCTTCTCGCCGGCGCGAAAGTGCTGGAGGATATTCTGGGCCTGCGCGGCACCACGCCGATCGATCCAAGGGCGGCGAAATAGCTTCGGCCGTCATGGTGAGGGTCTCGCCGCCTTCGGCGAGCCTCGAAGGATGGCCACGAGCACTGGGCTGAACAACATCCTTCGAGGCGCGCAAGAAAGTGCGCGCACCTCAGGATGACGGCGGTTATAGGGGCTGGTGCGGTAAGCTACTCCCCCGCCTGCTCGATCGCGACCGCGAGCGCCAGCCTGGTTTGCTCGACGATTTCCTCGACCAATTCGTCGCGGCTGGTCTGGGCCACTTCGCCGGTGAGCAATCCCTGCTCCGCCAGCATGACGACGCCGTGCAGCGCCGCCCAGATTTTCAACGCGCTGCGTTCGCGCAGGAATCCGACGGCCGGTGCTTCCAGCGCTTCCAGCAATAGCCCGAAGGTTTCGATGACAACGCCGTGAAGTTCGCTGCTCTTCGGCGCGCTGGCGATGATCCGCGTCGCGAACATTAGATGATAGATCCCGCTGCGGCGCAGCCCGAAATCCACCGCGGCGTGGACGAAGCGCGACAATTTCGAGCGTTTCGACGGCTTTGCGATCGCCGCCCGAAGCGTCGTCATGAATTGACGGAAGGCCTCGGCCGTCACGGCCGCAAGCAGTGCCTCGCGGTCGGCGAAATGCTTGTAGGGCGCCGGTTGCGAGACACCGAGCTTTTTCGCAAGCGCACTGATGCTGACCGCCTCCGGGCCGCCAAGCTCCGCTTCGCGAAGTGCGGCCTGGACCAGCGCATCCCGGAGATCGCCATGATGGTAGGACTTGAGCGGCTTGCGGGCTGTGCGCGGCGGCATCTGGTGCGGCGATCCATAATTTAACTTGACGAAGCGGCGGGCGGCGAATGTAATATGCTATAACTTCCGGTATCACTGCAAGGCGCAACCAATAGTCGCCACGTAATTAAAGTGTCATGAGGAAACATGCGCCGCAACAGCGGCCGTGACCAGGAAAGGTGTCAGCGATGTCGGGAAAACTCAAGGTCCACGTCGACCAGGACAAATGCCAGGGACACGCCCGCTGCAAATCGCTGGCGCCCGAACTGTTCGATCTAGACGAATTCGGCAATGCGCATGAAGTCGGCGACGGCACCGTGCCCGCGGGGCTTGAGGACAAGGCGTGGCTCGCCCAATCCAATTGTCCGGAGATCGCCATCGACGTCACCGAGGAATGACGCGTTTCGCCGTCCAACTGCCGCGACCGGCAACAGATGTGAGCGAACCAACCGAGAGGGAATTTCCCGATGTCCGATTCCGTCAACGTGATGACCGAGCATCCCCCGGTCACCGATTGGGTTCACGATTTCGACCATACCGATCCGCGCTGGACCGAGAATCCATTTCCGATCTGGGACGAACTGCGGGCCGAATGTCCGGTGGTTCACACCAAGCGTTTTCTCGGCTGCTACCTGCCGACCACCTATCAGGCGGTCAAGGAGATCGCCTACGACACCGAGCATTTCTCCTCGCGCCGCGTCATCGTGCGCGACGTCCGGCCGGAGATCACCGCCTCGGCGCCGCCGATCACCTCCGATCCGCCGCAACACAAGCCGGCCAAGCAATTTCTGCTGCCGCCGTTCACGCCAGACGCCATGAAAAAACTGGAGCCGCGGGTACGCGCGATCTGCAATGAACTGATCGACGAATTCATCGCCGACGGAAAATGCGACGCCGCGGCGCGCTATACCAGGCACATTCCGGTTCGCGCCATCGCCCACATGCTCGGCATTCCCGAAAAGGACGGCGATCTCTTCATCAAATGGATCCACGAGATTCTCGAACTCGGCATCAAGGACGATAACATCCTGATTCGCGCGGTGCAGGAGATGACCGGCTATTTCGCCGTCCAGATCGAGCAGCGCAAGCAACAGCCGACCGACGATTTGATCTCGACGCTGATGAACGCCAGGGACAAGGACGGCCAGCCGTTGTCCGACGGCCACGTGCTGGGTTCGCTTGCGGCTGCTGCTGATCGCCGGCATCGACACCACCTGGAGCGCGATCGGCTCGTCGCTGTGGCATCTGGCGAAGACGCCGGCCGACCGCGCAGCGCCTGATCGCGGAGCCGGAATTGATGCCGACCGCGATCGAGGAGTTGCTGCGCGCCTATGCGCCGGTGACGATGGCCCGCGAGGTGATGAAGGAGACGGTGATCAGCGGCTGCCCGGTCAAGCCGGGCAACATGGTGCTGCTGTCGTTCCCGGCCGCCAACCGCGACCCCGCGGTGTTTCCGGATGCCGACAAGGTGGTGATCGACCGCAAGGAAAACCGCCATGCCGCGTTCGGCCTCGGCATTCACCGCTGCGTCGGCTCCAACCTGGCGCGGATGGAAATGACGGTCGCGATCGAGGAATGGCTCAGGCGCATTCCGGATTTCAGGCTGGATCCGGCCGGTCGGGTCACCTGGTCGGAAGGCACCGTGCGCGGGCCGCGGCAGTTGCCGGTGCTTGTTTGGAAACGCCGGCTGAATTTTTCGGCTATACTGGCCCTGATGCGCCCGACCCGCGCATCGAGGACCGAACATGACCGATGACGAAGGGCAACCTCCGGAAAGCAAGCTGACCCGCAGCAAGGAGCGCTGGGCGCGGGAGGGCCGTTTCCTGACCGGCAAAACCTCTCGCCCGGAGGAACAGCGCTTGCCGCCGGGACAGCACTTCACCAAGGACTGGCCGACCCTCGACCTTGGCCTGACGCCCCGGATTGCGAGGGAACGCTGGCGTCTCGACGTTTATGGGGCTGTGGAAAATCCGATCTTCTGGGACTGGAAGCAATTCATCGCGCAGCCGCAGACCCGGTTCATCTCCGACATCCATTGCGTCACCACCTGGTCCCGCTACGACAATGCCTGGGAAGGATTGGCGACCCGCGATCTCCTGATGGCCTGCCGCCCGCGCGACGAAGCACGCCACGTCGTGCTGCATGCCCACGACGGTTACACCACCAATCTTGCGCTGGAAGATTTCGCCGCCGAAGACGCGCTGCTTGCGCATGGCTGGTCGGGCGCACCGCTGGAAGCGGAACATGGCGGCCCGGTGCGGGTGGTGGTGCCGCATCTGTATTTCTGGAAGAGCGCCAAGTGGCTGCAGCGCATCGAATTCGTCGCGAAGGATGCACCGGGCTATTGGGAAGTGCGCGGCTATCATAACCGCGGCGATCCGTGGGCCGAGCAGCGCTATTCCGCGGACTAACGCGAATATCCATCAGATCAAGGAGACCGAACGTGCCGCATGAACGTTTTCAATTCACCGGCTCGGAAGGCCAGCAACTGGCGGCGGCGCTGGACACGCCGGAAGGCGAGATTCGCTGCCTATGCGCTGTTCGCCCATTGCTTCACCTGCGGCAAGGACGTGCTGGCCGCCAGCCGCATCGCGGTCGCGCTGGCAGCCAAGGGCATCGCGGTGCTGCGGTTCGACTTTACCGGGCTTGGCTCCAGCGAAGGCGATTTCGCCAATTCGACGTTTTCATCCAACGTCGCCGATCTCGTCCGCGCCGCCGATCATCTGCGCGAGACCCGAAAGCGCCGGCTTCGATCCTGATCGGCCACAGCCTCGGCGGCGCCGCGGTTCTCGCGGCCGCCGACCAAATTCCGGATGCCAAAGCGGTCGTCACCATCGCCGCGCCGTCCGATCCCGCCCATGTCACCAACTTCTTCAAGGACAAGATCGAGGATATCCGCCAACAGGGCAAGGTCGAGGTTTCGCTTGCCGGCCGCCCCTTCAGCATCAAGCGCGAATTCCTCGACGACATCGCCGAGCACAGCCTGATGTCGCATGTCGCAAAGCTGCACAAAGCGCTGCTGATCATGCATTCGCCGACCGACGACACCGTCAGCATCGACAACGCGACCCGAATCTTCGTCGCGGCGAAACATCCCAAGAGCTTCGTGTCGCTGTCGGGCGCCGATCATCTGCTGACCGACAGGGGCGACGCGGCCTATGTCGCCGACATGATCGCAGCCTGGGCCAGCGCGTTATCTCGACGCCCGCGGCGCCGGAACAGGCCGCCGATTCCGGCCAGGCGCCCGCGCCACGTCGTGGTCCGCGAAACCCGCAACAGCAAATTCCAGAATGACCGTCACCGTCGGGCCGCATCATCTGTTGGCCGACGAGCCGGTCGCCGTCGGCGGCGAGGACAGCGGACCGGGGCCATATGATTATGTGCTCGCGGGCCTTGGCGCCTGCACCTCGATGACGATGCGGATGTATGCCGAGCGCAAATCGCTGCCGCTCGACCGCGATCACGGTGACGCTGACGCACAGCAAGATCCACGCGCGAGGATTGCGCCGAGTGCGAAACCAGGGTCGGGATGCTCGACCAGTTCGATCGGGTCATCGCGATGGAAGGCGCGCTGGATGCCGAGCAGCGCAAGAAGCTGATGGAAATCGCCGACAAGTGCCCGGTGCACCGCACCCTGACCTCGGAAATTCATATCGTGACCAAGGCGGCGGATTGACGCGCCAGACAGGCGGGCGTATCATCCGTACGATACCGGTTCGCATGAAAACGCATCGAACTTGAGAGTAGTCGACCATGCCGGTCGTGGCACGCGTCGATCCCAAGACGGTCTTTTCGGCCGACGAATGGAACCGGCTGACCTCGCGCAGTTCGCTGCGCGGCATGTGGCTGGTGGCGCATGCCTGGGGCACCATTGCTGCGGCCGATCGCGCTGGTCGCGCTGTGGCCCAACCCGCTGACCTGGCTGATCGCGGTGATGGTGGTCGGCACGCGGCAACTGGGGCTGGCGATCCTGATGCACGAGGCCGCGCATGGCGGGCTGCACGCGCAACAAGGCGGTCAACGAATGGGTCGGACAATGGCTGTGCGCGGTACCCGTCGGCGCCGATCTCGCCAGCTACCGCTCCTATCATCTGCAGCACCACAAATTCACCCAGCAGCCGGAAGACCCTGACCTCTCGCTGTCGGCGCCGTTTCCGATCACCAAGGAGAGCTTCACCCGCAAGGCGATCCGCGATCTCACCGGACAGACATTTGTCAAGCAGCGCCTGCCGCTGTTTCTGTCGCTGTTCGAGCGCGCCGCGAACGACGACGACCGTCTCGCATGAGAGCTTTGTTTCGAGCGGCGCGCGACAAGATGGCGCGTTTCCTTGGCGTCAATGCCGCTGCTGTTCGGCCTGTTCTGGCTCGCGGGCGCCGGCATCTGGTATTTGGGCGTCTGGGTGTTGGCGATGGCGACCTGGCTGCCGCTGGTGACGCGGATCCGCAACATCGCCGAACACGCCTGCACCTCGACCGGCGAAGACCCGTTCAGCCACGCCCGCACCACGCTCGCCAACCCGATCGAGCGGCTGTTGATCGCGCCCTATTGGGTCAACTACCACGCCGAGCATCATCTGTTCATGTATCTGCCGTGCTACCGGCTGCCGCGAAGCGCATCGGCTGCTGGTCGAAAAGGGTTTTGATCGAGCGGATGGAAGTGAAGCCCGGTTATCTCGACGTGATGCGGCTGGCGACATCGAACGAACCGGTTTGATTCAGGCCCAGGTCCTTGCTTCAGGCTGACGTCGAAGCCAGCGGGCGCACCCGAAGCGCGCCGCGCAGGCCGATGCCGGTTCCCAGCATAATTCCGGCCACCGCCACGAACGAAGCCAACGCCAGCGTCGACAGGCCGGTCAGCCCCTGCCCGACCGAGCAGCCCAAGGCCATCGCGCCGCCCGCGCCCATCAGCGCCGCGCCGCCGATCGAGCGCAGCATGTGGCTGCGGCGAATGATAGCCCTCCCAATGAAAGCGTTGCGTCGCCAGCGCCGTCACCAGGCTGCCGGCGAACACGCCGGCCACCGTGACGATGCCGAAATTCAGCGTCAGTCCGGTCGACAGCATCATGTATTGCAGTGTGTCGGCGATCGGCGCGACGAAGGTGAGCGAGGTCACCGGCGTCGGATTGAAATCGTCGGCGCCGAGATAGCCGGTGGCGAACCATCCGGCGGCGATCAAAAGTCCGACGATCGAGCCCCGCCGCGATCTGGCCCCAGGCGCGCTGGAACGGCACATGCGAAAAGGCAAAGATGATCAGCGCCGCGCTGACGACCGGGGCCGCCAGCGATACGCGCGAAAGCTTCGCTGACGCCGAGCTTGGCGACCAACGCCGGCAGCGAGGTGATGCTCACCGTCGATCTGCGTCCATTGCAGCACCGCGATCCGGCCCGGCGCGATCAGGCCCTTCAGCGTCATCTGCGCGGCAATGCCGAGCACGATCACCACCACCAGCGAGCGCAAATTGCCGCGGCCGAGCAGCACCAGCGCGCGCGAGCCGCAGCCGTTCGACAGCACCATGCCGTAACCGAACAAGACGCCGCCGACAAACATCAGCGGCGCCGAGAATGTCGGCTGCAGATAGATCGATTTGCCGAGATCGACGACGCCGCGCACCGCCAATAGCTGCGTCGCGGCGATCGCAACCCCCATCGCCAGCGCATAGGTGCGCACCAGTCGGCTGTCGCCTCTGCGCCCACCAGCCGCGCAGGCCGCTCATCAGGCAGAACCCGCTGAGCAATCCGACCGCGCCATAGACAAGGCCGATCAAGAGGCCGCAGAGGATGACGAGATTGGCGGCGGTTGGCATGCTTCATTCCCCTGAGCTAGTCTCCGCCATTGCGAGAAGCCACCGGGTCCCGCCTTCGGCGGGCCCGATGCTAAACTCCACGACGAAGCAATCCAATCTTGCTTTGTGGCACTGGATTGCTTCGCTTCGCTCGCAATGACGACCTCCGTGAATTATTTGGCGTCGTCCGGCCGCAGGATCACCCGATCGCGCGACGAGCCGGCCACCGCGACGAAGGCAGCCTTGGCGTCCTGCAGCGGATAGATCGCATTGGCCTTGATCGGGAATGGCTTAAGATGGCCGCTGGCAAAGCCGGAACCGAGTTCGCGCAGCACCGCGCCGGTCGCGACCGACGACAGCCCCAGCGTATCGATGCCGACATAGGTATGCTGGCCCCGATAGAATTCCAGGATGTTGAACGGTACCACGCGTTCGATGGTCGCGATCAGGATCTGACGGCCGCGCAAGGCCAGCGATTTGTGCGCCGCCTCGAAATAGGGATCGCCGACGGTGTTGAAGACGACATCGGCGCCCTTGCCGCCGGTCAACTCGCGAACCCGGGGCGCGACATCGGTCGCGGAAGCATCGATCACCTCGACGGCCGAGTTGGCGTGCCCTTCATAGGGCTCACGCTTTCGTACCACGCCGATTACGCGCGCGCCGTGCCAGCTGGCGATTTGCACCGCGGCCTGGCCGACCTTGCCGTTGACTCCCATCACGACGATGGTCTCGCCGGATTTCGGGATGCCGGCGCGGCGCAGGCCTTCCATCGCGGTGACAAAGGGAACGCCGATGCCGGCGGCCTCTTCCCAGGACAGGCCTTTCGGCTTGTCCACCACCGCGTCGGCCTCGACCGCGAGGTGCGTGGCATGGGTGCCGTCCCGCCTGATCCCGAGATCGCCCGACGAGCCGAACACTTCGCGTCCGATCCATCCCTCAGGCCCATCGATCACGAGCCCGGCATAGTCACGGCCGGAGGTGCGTGGAAACACCGCATAGGGCATCAGCCCGGTGGCAGCCTTGACATCGGACGGGTTCACCGCGGACGCCCTGAGTTCGATCAGCAGTTCATTGGCCGCCCGCGACAGCAGATGCGGCTCGACCACAGGCTGCAATCGACGCCGCGTCGGCGGCCTTGGCAAGCAGGCGCACGCAACGCGCCTCGACCGTGACCGGGCCGGCACCCGGGCTTTCGGCAAGCGGCATCAGCAAAATTCCCTGCTTCTCATTGTCATGAGAGCAGGAGTTACCCTTTCGGCCGCCTGTCGTAAACCCGCTTGGCCTTGCCCAAGGACCGCTCCAGCGTATCGGGCGCCACGATCTGCACCCCGGTGGTGATGCCGATGGTGTTCTTGATGAAGCTGGAAATCTTTTCGGCGTGGAGGATCAGCCCGCTGCCGTCCCAGCTCTCGGGGCGCGCTTCTGCCTTGACGATCATTTCGTCCATCCGGCCCTCGCGCGTCAACTCGATGATGAAATGGCCGCCGCACCAGTCGGTCGCGAGCAGCACTTCCTCGATCTGGGTCGGGAACACATTGACGCCGCGCAGGATGATCATGTCGTCGGAACGGCCCGTGACCTTTTCCATCCGGCGCATGCCTGGCCGCGCGGTGCCCGGCAACAGCCGCGTCAGGTCCCGGGTGCGATAGCGGATGATGGGAAATGCTTCCTTGGTCAACGAGGTGAAGACCAGCTCACCCTTTTCGCCGTCCGGCAACAGCGCGCCGGTCTCGGGGTCGATCACTTCAGGATAGAAATGATCTTCCCAGATATGCAGCCCATCCTTGGTCTCCACGCATTCCTGCGCCACGCCGGGACCGATCACTTCCGACAGCCCATAGATGTCGGTGGCGTCGAGGCCGAAGGTGGTTTCGATCTCGGCACGCATCGCATTGGTCCAGGGCTCGGCGCCGAAGATGCCGAATTTCAGCGATGACTTGCGGGGGTCGAGACCCTGCTTCCTGAACTCATCGAGGATCGCCAGCATATAGCTCGGCGTCACCGTGATGATGTCGGGCTTGAAGTCGTTGATCAGCTGCACCTGCCGCTCGGTCATGCCGCCGGAAACCGGCACCACGGTGCAGCCGAGCCGCTCCGCGCCGTAATGCGCGCCGAGGCCGCCGGTGAACAGGCCATAGCCATAGGCGTTGTGCATGATCATGCCGCGGCGACCACCCGCGGCACGGATCGAGCGGGCCATCACATCCGCCCACATGTCGATGTCGGCCTGGGTGTAGCCGACCACGATCGGCTTGCCGGTGGTGCCGGACGAGGCGTGGACCCGCACCAGTTTCTCGCGCGGCACCGCGAACATGTTGAAGGGATAATTGTCGCGCAAATCGGTTTTCACCGTGAACGGAAATTTGGCGAGATCGGATATCTGCCTGAAGTCGGACGGATGAACGCCGGCCCTGTCGAACGCCGTTTTGTAGTGCGCGACATTGTCGTAGGCATGCGCCAGCGACCAGGCGAGGCGCCTGGTTTGCAGGGCGAGGATTTCGTCGCGCGACGCGCGCTCGGCGTCGTCAAGTTCGGCCTGGTAGCCGCCGCTTCCTGCGGGCTTGAGCTTTGTCGTAGCCATCTCGCGTTTCCCTCTTTTGTTTTTTATTCTTGTTCTTGAAGCCGATGTTTATTTGCCACCGCTATCTGCCACCGGCAGCCACGTGCCGGCGATGGTGCGGGAATGCCCGCGGAATTCCGCGATCACGACATCATCCGCCGTGATGCGGATATCGTAAATCCCCGATCGCCCGCTGCGCGAGATTTCGCGTGCGGACGCGACCAGCCGGTCGCCGAGCTTGCCCGGTCTGATGAAGGTGATATCGCACTGCGCCGCCACAGCGCGCTCGTTGCGCGAATTGCAGGCAAACGCGAACGTCGAATCTGCCAGCAGGAAGATAAAACCGCCATGGGCGATGCGCTGGCCGTTGACCATGTGTGGTTTGACCGTCATCGCCAATGTCGCGCGCCCCGGCCCGACTTCGACGATCTCCATGCCGAGACCCTTGCTGGCATCGTCCTCCGCCCACATCGCGTCCGCGCAGGCGCGCGCGAGTTGGTCCGGCGAGAGCGTGGCTGTGGCGTTAGACATGATCATAATCCACCACGACTTTGTCCGACGCCGGCCGCGCCTGGCAGGTCAGGATAAAGCCTGCCTTCAGCTCCCACGGCTCCAGCGAATAATTGACCTCCATCGGCGCCTCGCCCTCGACGAGATGGGCGCGGCAGGTCGAGCACATGCCGCCCTTGCAGGCGAACGGCAGGTCCATGCCGGCACGCAACGCGGCATCGAGAATGGATTCGCCCTCGGCGACCGGCACGTCGCGGCGTTTGCCGTCCACCGTCAGCGTCGCCATGGCCTTGGGCGGCGCACCCGGCGCGACCACGGCTTTGGCGCGTGGCTTGCCGCCGAGGCCGGAGACAAAACGCTCGACATGGATGCGGTCCTCGGCAATGCCGATATCGCGGCAGGTCGCCTCGATATCATCGCTCATCCCGGTGGGGCCGCAGATGAAGACGTGATCGACGCTGGTCGCCGGCACCAGTGAGCGCAACAGTACGCGCACTTTCTCGCCATCGAGCCGGCCGTGCAGAATCGGGATATCCTGCTCCTCGCCGGAGATGACGTGGAAAACGGAAAACCGCTGCATGAAGCGGTCCTTGAGCTCTTCGAGCGCCTCGCGGAACAGCATGCCGCCGGTCGAGCGGTTGCCGTAGAACAAAAAGAACCGGCTCTTTGGCTCGCGCGCGAGGACGCCCTTCACGATCGACAGGATCGGCGTGATGCCGGAACCCGCGGCGAAGCCGACATAGACCCTCGCTTCATCCGGCGCCGGCGCGATACCGAAACGGCCGGTCGGCGTCATCACGTCGAGCTGGTCGCCGGCCTTCAATTCATCGGCGGCCCAGCTCGAGAACGCGCCGCCGTCGACCTTCTTCACCGCGATGCGCAATTCGCCGTCGTCGGGGCCGGAGCAGATCGAATAAGACCGGCGCACTTCCTCGCCGTCCATCGTCGTGCGCAGGGTCAGATACTGGCCGGGCGCGAAGCTGTAATCGTCTTGCAATTCGCTCGGGATCGCAAACGTCAGCGACACCGCGTCGGAAGATTCACGGCGCAGATCGTTGACGGCGAGACGGTGAAAGCGAGGGGTGAGAGACATCAGCGGCCCTCCATGTCATTGCGAGGAGCGAAGCGACGAAGCAATCCAGTCTTGTTTGGAGCCTGGATTGCTTCGCTCCGCTCGCAATGACGGGGTAAAATCATGATCAGTGACACTTGAAATAATCAAACGGTTCGCGGCAGCTTTTGCAGCGCCACAGCGCCTTGCAGGAGGTCGAGCCGAATTCGGACAGCAATTCGGTATTTTCGGAACCGCATTGCGGGCAAGCTACCTGCTGCGCGCCGAACAGCGCGCGGCGGCCGCTGCCGGCCTGTGGCGGAGCAATGCCGTATTCGCGGAGCTTGCGCCGGCCATCGTCGCTCATCCAGTCGGTGGTCCAGGCCGGCGACAGCACAGTGCGGACCTTCGGACGGCCAAAACCTTCGCGCTCCAGCGCCAGTTCGATTTCGAGTGCGATCATGTTCATCGCGGGACAGCCGGAATAGGTCGGCGTGATCGCAACCTCGACATGGCCATCGCTGACGGCGACATCCCTCAGCACGCCGAGATCGGCGATGGTCAGCACCGGGATCTCGGGATCGACCACGGAAGCCGCGGCATCCCAGGCGCGTTGCCGTAATTCGCTGTCGCTCATCGTGGCGGTCACCATGTCGCCCCAGGAAAACTCCGTTGCATCGATTGCAGCTCGCTGAGCAGATGACCGAGATGCTCGCTGTGGCGGCCGCTGCGGCCGCCCTGCTGCATCCAATCGCTTTTCGGCAGCGCGAGCGTCGCCTCGGCCACCACGCTTGAAACCGTCTTGAGCCATTGCGGACGCAACGATGCGGGATCGGCGGCGATGCCGCGATCGATCAAGCCGCGCTCGCTGTCGTCTACCGCGAACATCTCGCCGGTATAGGCCCAGAGGTCGTCGATCGCGGTCTGCGCACGGCGATGGCTTTCCTCGGTGCCGTCGCCGAGACGAACGATCCATTCCGAGGAATGCCGCACATGGTAGGCGCTCTCCTTCTCGGATTTGGCGGCGATCGCCGCCAGCGTGGCATCTGACGATTGCATCATCGCGCGCCAATAGAGATCGGCGAACACGGAATAGAAGAACTGCCGCACCATGGTGCGCGCGAAATCGCCGTTCGGCTGTTCCAGCAGTAGCAGATTTCGGTACTGCCTCACGTCGCGCAAATACGCGAATTTGTCTTCGTCGTTATCCCTGCCTTCGACTTTTGCGGCATAAGCATAGAGCTCGCGCGCCTGTCCGAGCAGGTCGAGCCCCATATTGGCCAGCGCCATGTCCTCTTCCAGCGCCGGCGCATGGCCGCACCATTCCGACAACCGGTGCCCGAGGATCAGGGCATCGTCGGCCCGGCGCAGCGTGTACAGCACCAGCGGGGTTTCGGAGACTGTAATGGATGTGACGGACATGGTTTCTCGCTCGCTCGATTTTTCAGCGTCATCCTGAGGAGTGCGCCCTGGCGCGCGTCTCGAAGGATGGCCGCGAGGCACTGCATTGTTGCGACCCTTCGAGACGCTTGCTTCGCAAGCTCCTCAGGATGACGCCTGAGATAAACTCACATATGCCCGACTTCGTCCGGCACGTCGTAAAACGTCGGATGGCGATAGATCTTGGATTCCGCCGGCTCGAACATCATGCCCTTCTCGGCGGGGTCGGAAGCCGTGATCGCGTTTGACGGCACCACCCAGATCGACAATCCCTCGCCGCGGCGGGTGTAGATGTCGCGTGCGGCCTGTAGCGCCAGGGTCGCGTCGGTCGCGTGCAGCGAGCCGACATGCTTGTGCGCCAGCCCGTTGCGGCTGCGGATGAACACTTCCCAAAGCGGCATGTTCGGCGTCGCCATGATGACCTCCCTTTTCAGCAGTTCGCCTATTCAGCCGCTTGCAGAGCGGAACGTTGCCGGCGCTTCTCGGCGTAGGCTGACGCGGCCTCGCGCACCCAGGCGCCGTCGTCATGCGCCTTGCGCCGCGCCGCCAGCCGCTCGCGGTTGCACGGGCCGTTGCCGGCCAGCACTTGGTTGAATTCGTCCCAGTCGATCGCGCTATATTCCCAGTTACCATCGGCGTTCTGCTTCATGCCGGGATCCGGAATGGTCAGGCCGAGGAACTGCGCCTGCGGCACGGTGGCGTCGACGAATTTCTGGCGTAGCTCGTCATTGGAAAACCGCTTGATCTTCCACCTGGTCGAGGTGTCCGAATGCTGGCTCGCTTTGTCGGGCGGGCCGAACATCATCAGCACCGGCCACCACCAGCGATCCAGCGCGCTCTGCGCCATCGCCTTCTGGTCTTCGCTGCCACGCGCCAGCGTCATCATGATCTCAAAGCCCTGACGCTGATGAAACGACTCTTCCTTGCAGACGCGGATCATCGCGCGCGCGTACGGGCCGTAGGAACAGCGGCACAACGGAATCTGGTTCATGATCGCAGCGCCGTCGACGAGCCAGCCGATCGCGCCGATGTCCGCCCAGGTCAGTGTCGGATAATTGAAGATCGAGGAATACCTCGACTTGCCTGCCAGCATCATGTCGACCAGTTCTTCGCGCGAGGTGCCGAGCGTCTCGGCGGCGGCGTAGAGGTAGAGTCCGTGGCCGCACTCGTCCTGCACCTTGGCGAGCAATGCGGCTTTGCGGCGCAGCGACGGCGCGCGCGTGATCCAGTTGCCTTCGGGAAGCATGCCGACGATTTCGGAATGCGCGTGCTGGGAAATCTGCCGCGTCAGCGTCTTGCGATAGGCCGCCGGCATCCAGTCATTAGGCTCGATGCGGTCATCGACATCAATGCGCGCCTGGAATTGCGCGGCGCGTTCGGCGTCCTCGATGTTGCGGTCTTCAGCATCCGCCGTGTTGAGCGCTTGCGTATACATGACCTTCCTCCCCGGAAGTTATTGAGGTCAACATATAACACAAAATAGGAAACGCAAGTTAATTTTGTAACATATTTTGTCTACCGAACCGGCGCCCGAGTTCCCCGCCTGGCGCCGGAAGCGGTCCGTTTTCGTTGCTGGCATGACGGTCAAGCCATTGTTCGGACGCCGGAAGCAGCCCGCGATAGATCTCGCCGCAGAGCGCGCGCGCCGCCCTGCCCGGCCAATCCGCCGGCAGCAATGCGGTGGGCAACAGCGGATCGCGCAGCACCACGCGGCGGTAATGGTGGATCAGCAGAATGCGCGCAGTGAAGGCATCGGCGTCCGAAAGCGCTTCGCCGCGGCCGATCCAGCTGCGCAGCGGTTCAAAGGTTTTCATGAACTTCAGATAGGCATCCGAGGTGCGATCGAGCGGCCAGCTCTGGCTCAGCAACCGCCTGCCGCTGTCGTCTTCGGCGGAGACTTCCAGCCGGATCGCAGAGGCTGCTTCCTCCGGGATGGGAACGCCCGACGGCGCGAGCCACACGCCCGGCAGCGGGCTGCCGAAGCCGGAATTCTTCAGCGCCTCCCGGCTGGCGTCGCGGTCCTCGCTGGCTGGAATCAGCAACAACTCAAAGCGTCCGGTCCAATCGGACGGCGGCGGATCATAGATGTGCCGGGTCGCGGCATCGAAGGTCTGCCGCCCCTTCGTGACCAGCCCGTAGTAGGAGTTGCGCCCGACTTTATGGCGCTCGAGCCAACCATCGGCGGCAAGCCGCGACATCGCGGTGCGCACCACGCCGCTGTCGATGTCGAGCGCCTTGAAAAACTCCAGCAGCGTGCCGAGCCAGACCGAACCGCCGCGCGGCACGATGGCGTCGCCGAACAGCGTGATGACGATGGAGCCGGTACGCGACGGTTCGCGCTTGAGCTGATCGATAATGCGGGAGAGCGGCTGCGGCATCCGCCACGCATAGCGCGTTTTCGAGACTCGCTACAACGGCCGTTCGATTGTTGCGTCATCCTTCGAGACGGGGCTAAGACGACGCTCCTCAGATGAAGGGCATCCTAGTTGCGAAGTACGATGTCCACTTGCTTAGAGTCATCATGGTGACGAGCGCGGCAACGCCGCGCGTCTCGAACCATGGCCGCATATTGCGCGTTAGCGAGTGGGATCCGGATAGACCATGCTGCGCCAGCCCGAGCGATCGAACGGCGCCCATTTGCCTTCGGGCTGCGCCAGCCGATCGGCCACCGCGTAAACCACGGCGGGATGATGGCCCATGCCGCAATGGCTGCTCTCGACTTCGATGCTTTCCGACGTCGCCGAGGTCTTTTCCATGCAGCCCTGCCAGGCGCAGATGCCATCGGTGCGGCTGAAGATCGCGGTGGTCGGCACCGGCGGCGTTTCCGAGAGCGATCCGCCGAACCGCCTGTCCTCTTCGTCGGCGCGGCGGCCACTCGCCATCTCATAAACCCGCCAGGCATTGGTCGCCTTCGGACTGCCGGCAAACGGACTACCGAGCGTGATCACCGAGCGCACCCGCTCCGGCATCATCTTGGCAAGCTGCCGCGCATAAAGACCGCCCAGGCTCCAGCCGACTAGGCTGATCTTGCGGCCATGCGCGTCGCTGAGTTCATTCACCAGATCGACCATCGCGTGCTGCACGCCATCGCGCAGTCCGAGATTGCGGCCCTGGCGCCAGCCGCTGACGGCGTAGCCGCGGCTCTTCAGGAAGCTGCGCAGCGGCCGGGTCGACATATCGGAAGCGACAAGCCCGGGCAGCACCAGCACCGGGTGGCCATCGCCGCGCGGCGCCAGGCTGAGCAGCGGCAGCGCGCCGAGAAAGGCGCCGAATTCATGCATGGCGCGCCCTTCCAGAAACATCAGGGTTCTGGACGGCGGGGCAAGCGTCTGCGCAGCAACGGACATTCTTGGCTCCTGTTCTGGCCCGGCCCCTTACGTCGCGGCAACCGACCAAGTAGGTCAAATAAGATTCCGGGATCAATCGACCCCGATCGATGGGAAGACGCCAATCTCGACAAATCGTTCCGCAATGCAACAAAGACTGTGAATCAAGTTAGGTCGTCGTCTTGCGCATTCAAGCGGTTGAGCTTGGGCCGGACAATAGGCATCAACAACTAAGTGGCTGCAGTGGTTTAAAAGTCACAGCCACCGCAACAGGAATTCGGCGGTGTAAAGTCCCAACCCCGCGAGACCGCCGATCAGCGAGCCGTTGAAGCGGATGTATTGCAGGTCGCGGCCGATGTTGATTTCGATCAGCGAAATCAATTGCCCCATATCCCAGGCCTTGACCTGATCGGAGATGAAGCTGGAGACGCCACTCTTCTGGTCGGCGATGAAACTTCGCAGCACGGCGACAAAACCCTGGTTGATTTCGCCGCGCAGTTCGCCATCGCCGGCGAGCGCCTCACCGGCTTCCATAAACATGCGGCCGAGATGCTGCTGCAACACCTGACTCTCGCCGGACGCACTGCGCTCGATGAACGATCGCGCGTTCGACCAGATGTTTCGCGCCAGATCGGCCAGTTCGGGCCGCGCCAGCAGATCGCGTTTCAGGCCGTCGATCTTGCCGGCATAGAGCGGATCGCTGCCGAGCCGATCGACGAACGACAGCACCATGCGGTCGAACTCGCCGCGGAACGGATGGCCGGGATCGTTGCGTACTTCCTCGAAGAATGAGGTCGCGGATGCCACGAGCTTGTTCACCAGGAACTTGTCGGCGCGATAGAGTTTCAGCAGCGTCGGCAATTCGCCGCGGATTTTCTCGCGGACTATCGCCATGGTTTCCGGCTGCTTCAGCGACTGATCGATGGCGTGCAGGATATCGTCGAGCAGTCCCTGGTGGCGGCCTTCGGTGACGAAGGCACGCAGCGTGCCGGCGGCGAGCGGCGCCAGATCGATCGACTGCAATTGCGTGGTGACGCGCCGGGCGATGAATGTCATCAGGCCTGAATTCTCGCTCGCCGAGAGCGCCTCCGGCATCAGGTGCAGCACGAAGCGGGCGAGATCGGCGCTGCGCTTGCGATCGCGCAGCCAGTCGGCGATGAACGAGCCGAAATCGATCTGGCGCAGTTTCGCGTCGACCGGGGCTGCTTCGAGAAAATGCTGCTCGATGAATTCGCCGAGCTTGTCGGCGATACGGTGCTGGTTGCTTTGGATGATCGCGGTGTGCGGG
Source organism: uncultured Alphaproteobacteria bacterium (assembly GCA_963755895.1). Lineage (GTDB taxonomy): Bacteria > Pseudomonadota > Alphaproteobacteria > Rhizobiales > Xanthobacteraceae > Bradyrhizobium. The sequence goes on along the minus strand of CAVWMD010000003.1, from coordinate 1,333,244 downwards.
ATCGGCAATCCCAGTGGCCTGCGAAACAGCGCCACCACGGCGTACCAATCGGCGAGGCCGCCGATGGTGGCTGCTTCGGCGAAGGCCGCGACAAAGCCGAACGCGGGATGCACCGGCAGCAGGATCTTGGCCGTCACGAACAGCGCGAGCGTACCCGCCAGCACCAGCGTCGCCAGCGCCTTGACGCGCCGCAACTCCGCCGCACGCGCCGCGTCCCCGGGCGACGAGAACGAGAAGGTGGCCGGAAGGGTCATGACGGTTTTCGCGGCTGGGTTCATGTGCGCCTCAGCATACCCCGTCATTGCGAGCGCAGCGATCCATCGCGCGGCAAGAAAAGCTGGATTGCTTCGTCGCTTCGCTCCGCGCAATGACGTGGATCAAGGCAGAGCTGATCTATGCGGATGCCAGACAAAAAGAAGGCCCGCCTGAGCGAGCCTTCGAAAAGAGCAGTTGGCTGAACGGTCGCGATCAGGCGGTCTTGGTGTAGACCTTGGAGAAGTTGTCCTGCGCGGTCTTGGCACCGTCGGCGACGAGCTTGCCGAGATATTCGGTGGTCGACTTGGCCCGCGACACGAACGCTTCGCCACGCGCACGGATCATGTCCGACTGGATCTGAACCGCTTCATTGAGCGACTTGGCGGAAGCGAGCTTGTCGATGCCGGCGAAGAACGCTTCGGCGTCCTGGTAGAGCGCCTGCTGGATGTTGCGGCTGATCTTGGCGGCCTCGAAGACCGAACCGGTAACAGCGGTCTCGATCGCAGCGGTCACCTTCTCGGAGCCCGCGTGCAGGTCGGCAGCGCGCACCTTGGCGGTCTCGGCCTGCTTGCGCACGAATTCGCGAGCAGCCTCGGGAACTTCAAGGTTCTTGAAGGCGTCGGTAACGGGAGCGAAAGCGTCCTTGACGCTGTTCAGCACAGAGTTGGTTTCGGTGGTCATTGGGGTCTCTCCATCCTCAGGTTTGAGCTATGGGCTCACCCCGTCCGGTGTGGCCCGGGGCGAGATCGTTGTGCCATAGCTAATGGTGCATCGCAACATAGATGTTGCATCGCAATATCACAAATTCGTGATCACGGAATATCGGGCGATTTGCCCGGCAAACCGGCAGTGCCCGGCAATTCTTGGCAGTCATTGGGACCTAGGACTGCACGGCGCCGGGCAGCCCGTAGGCCTCCATCTTCGCCCTGACCTGCGCCACGTTATGCCCGAGCATGACGATATCGTGCGTCTTGCCATCGACGTCGCGGACGTGGTCGCGCAGCAGCGCCTCGGCCTTGAAGCCGAGGCCCTCGAACAGCGCAATCGCCGCCTGCTGGTCGACCGTCATCTGCACCGACATCTTTTCCAATCCGGCGGCAAGCGCCAGCGCAAAGGTCTCCTGCGACAACGCCCGCCCGACTCCCGCGCCGCGGACATCGAGCGATACCACCATGCGGATTTCGCCGACATGCGGCGACCACGAGTGTGGATCGCGTACCACCGTGCCGCAACCGACGACCGCGCCGTCCTTCACCGCGAGCAGGCTGGTGATCGCGCCGCGCTCGATCTCGTTGATCCAGGCCGACAGCACCTTGGGCTGGCTGATATTGCGCGGCAGGAACAGAAGATCGTGGCGCGGGAGTTTTTGCGCGAAGGCCAGCACCGCGGCTTCGTCCGCCCGGCTCATCAGGCGGAATTCGATATCGCCGGCGTCGGACCTGATGTGCCGGGGGTAGCTGCGCGTCTCGTTCATATCGATCTTCCACCTAGCCAGGAGTCCAGTTTCGGCCACAGCCGCTTGATCGCATTGGCGCCTGCGACGAGGCTGACATGGCCGCCTTTCAGCATCACTTCTTCCTTGTCCGACGACCCGACCTTGGTAATCAGATGCTTGGCCGCGTCATAAGGCACGATATGATCATGTTCGGCAACCGCGTGCAGGATCGGCAGCTTTATCCTGGCGATATCCGCCGGCCTCCCGCCGACCGACATGGTGTCGTTGAACAGTTTATTGTCCCACATCAGGTCCTTGGTGATGGCGCGGAAATACTCGCCCGCCAGCGGCAGCGTATCGGTCGCCCAGCGATCGAACATGCGGTACGACTTGACGTATTCATCGTTCCAGATGTTTTCCCATAGCTGCACCTGGCTTGCGACACGCGACGCCGGCCGCAGCATTTCGAACGACGACAGGATCATCTCCGGCGGTACGTTGCCGACACTGTCGACCAGACCGTCGACATCGAAATAACGCCGGTCCGCAAAATTCTGGAACAGCTTCATCTCGCGGAAATCGATCGGCGTCGTAAAGCAGATCAGGTTCTTCATCGGCCCGTCGGGAAAGATCGAACCGTACAGCAGCGACAGCACGCCGCCGAAGCAATAGCCGATCACGGTGACATCGGTCTCGCCGGAATCGCGTTGCACGCGGCTGATGCAATCGGGAATGAAGTCGAGGACGTAATCTTCCATCCTCAACGACTTCTCTTCCGGTTTCGGCGCGCTCCAGTCCAGCATGTAGACGTCGTAGCCGCGCTTGAGCAGGAATTCGATGAAGCTCTGGCCGGGCACCAGGTCGAGAATGTAGCCACGGTTGGTGGTCGCCATCACGATCAGGATCGGCACGCGGTAGATCTCGTCCGACATGGGCCGGTAGTGATAGAGGTTCATGGTGCCGCGGGAATGCAGAACGTCCTTTGGCGTCGATCCGAGCGACGGCCCCGAGGTCGAAAGATATTCGACGCCCTTGATGCTACGCTGGATCGCGCGCTGCACCTCGGACTGGATCCGCTCCGGGATCGACGCCAGATCTAGGCCCCCAGGATTCAGACCAGCACTGGCGCTCATTTTGGCTCTCCGCCCGATGACGGCGGACGTTTGGTGCGCGGCGGGCGCGGCGCGCCGGAAGCCCCGTCGTCGTTGACGCCGGCGGCGCGCTGCATCTGATGCAGCATCGCCTTGATCTCGTTCAACTGCCCTTCGATCGATTGCAGGCGCTCGGCCATTCCGACCATCTGCGCCCGGCTCGGCAGATTCATGCTGACGAGGTATTTCTCCATGAGATCGCCGACTTGCTTCTGCGCGCCCGCCGAGGCTCCGCCGACTTGGTTGACGACCTTGCTGAATTCCGGCGACGCCATCGCTTGATTGGCGAAAGAGTTGAACCCCTTCTCCATCTCGCCGATCATGGTCTGCCAGATCGCGACCGGATCATTGCCTTTGTCGGCCATTGGTGGCGCCCTCCCGCGCTATTCACGAGAGCTTTTTGCCCTCCTCATTTTCGCTCATACGACACCGTTGCGGCGGCCGGGTCAACTGCGCAAGGCCTCCGTCGCCAAGCACCGGAAAACCTTCTGCGTTGCGGGAAACCGTGTCATAAGGTTCCGGTTGCATTGCCACCGGAGGGACGACTTAAGTGAATTCGCTCGCCCATCAGCCGCCGCAGATCGCCCGCGCCAATGGCCTCGATCTTTGCTACGAAATCTTCGGCGACGCCGATGCCGAACCGATGCTGCTGATCATGGGGCTCGGCGCCCAGATGATTCTTTGGGACGACGATTTCTGCCGGCAGTTGGCGGCGCGAGGGTTTCGCGTCATCCGCTTCGACAATCGCGACATCGGCAAGTCCAGCCAGCTCTCCGGCGGCGGCCGCCTGACGCCGCTCGAACTGCTCAAGCTGCGATTCCTGAAGATTCCGGTCGCCGCGCCCTACAAGCTCTACGACATGGCGCAGGACGTGGTCGGGCTGATGGACGCGCTGAAAATCAAATCGGCGCATCTGGTCGGCGCGTCGATGGGCGGCATGATCGCCCAGGAGATCGCGATCTCGTTTCCCGAACGGGTGCGCTCGCTGACCTCGATCATGTCGACCACTGGCAACCCCAAAGTGCCGCCGCCGACCCGCGAAGCCACCGCCATGCTGATAGCGCCACCGGTCGCGACGCGGGACGAGTACATTGTACGCTTTGCCCAGACCTGGAAGGTGCTGCGCGTCGGTCATTTCCCGGAAGACGAGGCGCTCGATCGCGCGCGCGCCGAACGCAGCTTCGAGCGCGGGCTAAATCCAGCCGGCGTCGGACGGCAGCTTCGCGCGATCCTGGCGTCCGGCAGCCGCAAGCCGCGGCTGGCCTCGGTCAAGGCGCCAACATTGGTCATTCACGGCACCGTCGATCCGCTGGTGCGCCCGGAGGGCGGCAAGGATACCGCGGCCTCGATCCCCGGCGCCAAGCTGTTGATGATCGAAGGCATGGGACACGCGCTGCCGATCCCGATGTGGCCGCAGATCATCGACGCGATCGACCAGCACGCCCACGCCGCGGCCGGGAAGGCTAAACACTAACCACAACCGAGGGAGGATAACATGAAACTGGAAGGCGGATGTTATTGCGGCGAGCTGCGTTACAAGGCCGAAGGCAAGCCGATGCTGAAGGCGCAATGCCATTGCCGCGAATGCCAGTATATCAGCGGCGGCTCGCCCAACATGTTCGTGCTGATGCCGGTCGACAGCTTCAGCTACACCAAGGGCACGCCGAAGAAATTTTCCCGCACCGATCTTGAACACCCGGTGACGCGGGAATTCTGCGCCGAATGCGGCACGCATATCATCACCCGGCCGGTCGGCCTGCCCGCCGTGGTGGTGAAAGTCGGCACGCTCGACGACCCCACCCTGTTCGGCGACGCGCAGATGGCGATCTACACCGTCGACAAGCAGCCGTTCCACCAGATCCCCGAGGGCATGCCGGCCTTCGAGCGGTTGCCGCCGAGGTAAGCGAAGGAAAACACCATCACGTCGTCCCGGCCTTCGGCTGGGAGCCATCACACCCCTGGCGGACATTATTACGGAAGGCTTCGGCTACACGGCTGAAACGCGGGTCCTCGCCGCCGCGATGAGCGCAATAGCGCTCACGCTGGGATCCCGGCCTTCGCCGCCACGACGCGAAGATCTACCCGCCCGCCCAGACATCCAGCACGTAGCGGTTCTTGGCGCCGAGGTCGTCGATCCAGCGCGAGCCCGATGCCGCATCGGCGCCGCTGCGCTCGCGATAGATCGCAACCAGCGCGGCCTTGACGTCCGGCTCCATCTTGCCGCCGTCGCCGCAGACGTAAACGATCGCGCCCTGCTCGATCAGGCTCCAGACCCGGTCCTTTTGCGCCGCGACCAGATGCTGCACATAAGTCTTCGGTCCGTCGGCGCGCGAGAACGCGGTGTGCAGTTCGGTGATGCCATCGGCCGCGAAGGCTTTCAGTTCGTCGGCGTAGAGATAATCCTGGTCGGGATGGCGGCAGCCGAAGAACAGCATCGCCGGCCCGAGGCTCGCACCCGCGGCCTTTCAGCGCGGCGCGCTCCTGCAGAAAGCCGCGGAACGGCGCCAGCCCGGTGCCGGGGCCGATCATGATGATCGGCACCGCGGCATCCTCCGGCAGCCGGAAGCCGGCCTTGGTCTCGCGCACGGTGGCGTGGATGGTATCGCCGGCGCGGCGGCCGGCGAGATAATTCGAGCAGACGCCCCTGATAGATGCCGCGCCCCGAACTCGCGGGCGCCTGCGACCACGCGCGACCGTGACGCTGCATCGCGCCGGCATCGCCCGATGGCGACGACGAGATCGAGTAATAGCGCGGCGCCAGCAGCGACAGCATTTCGAGAAAGGCGTGGAACGGCAATTCGCAGGCCGGATGTTCCTCCAGCAGGTCGAACACCGATTTGCGCTTTGCCAAGAACCTCGCGTGCGGTAGCGCTCGGCCGAGGCGGCATCGTCGCCGACAAACGCCAGCAGCTTCGGCTTGGTCACCGGACAGCGCGTGTGTTCCGACATGATCTGGATCTGCTTGCGGGTCGCGACCTGCTGCAGCTCGACGAACTCGGTCAGCAGCCGCCCGACCGAGACGGCATCGCCGACCGGCAATTGCGCGCGGCGGCCTTCGGCGACCTGCAAGCCGGATCTGGTCGGCCGGCAGGAAGCCGAAGCGGCGCGCGACGGAATCGACCAGCGCCGGATCGTTGCGCGGCACCACGCTGAGATGATCGCCGACGCGATAGCTCGACACCGGCGGGCAGTTGCACCTCGATATGCCGGGTCGAGCGCTCGGAAGCGTTGGCGCCGGTCTTGTTCTGCAATTCGGTATTGACCAGCACCTTCATCGGCGCGACGCCGCCCTGGGCGACGATGGTGTTGACCGCCGACGGCGCGACCGGCTCGATCGCGTAGAGCGGCTCGTCGTCGGCGCTGCGGCTGAGGCTGGTGTCGACGCCGAGTTCCTTCATCGCGGCGGGCGCCGCGGCGGCAAACCAGCTCTCGAACTGGCCGTCGAGATCGCTGCGGGCATCGCCCTCGCCGCGCGCATACAGGCTGCGCGCGCCATGCGCCGCCAATTGCTCGTCGATGAAGCGCGGCACCGACTGATAGGTCGCGGCCCAGTCGCTGTTGCCGCAGCCGAACACCGCGTAGCGCACTTTGGCGAACGCATCCTTCGGCAGGTCGCCGCCGAGCCATTTGACGAATTGCGTGGCGTTGTCGGGCGGCGCGCCGTTGTAGGAGGCGCAGAAGATCAGCACGCCGCCCTGCTCCGGCAGCTTGCCGACGAAATCGTCGAGCGGCGCGAGCTTGGTCGGCAAAGCCGTTGACCTCGGCGAGATCGGCGACGCGGGTCGCGAGTTCCTCCGCGGTGCCGAGATTCGAGCCGTACAGCACCAGCAGCGGCGTGTTGTGGCCCGGACGCGCCTGGCGCGCGCGGCGCCGCGGCCGCAGCCGTCGCCGCTGCGGCAGCGGCCGCGGCCGGCATAGGCGCCGCGATCCTGTTCGGCGCGCGGCCGCACCTTGATCTTGAAGCCGTCCGGCTTGATCGTCAGCGTCTCCTTCAGCACCATCTGGTAGCGATTGACGTCGATCAGCTTGAAGCGCTGCAGGATCATGCCGATCGCCAGCGCCGCCTCGTGCATCGCAAAGCCGCGGCCGATGCAGGCGCGCTGGCCGTTGCCGAACGGCTTCCAGGCATTGACGCGGACGCGCCGCCTCGGCCTCGCGGCTGAAATTCTCCGGATCGAACGCGTCGGGGTTGGGTCCCCACACGCTGGGGTCGCGATGCAGCGCCAGCACCAGCACGGTGATGAAGGTGTTCTTCTTCAGCTTGTATTTGCCGCCGATGGTCTCGTCGCTCGAGCGGCGTGATGCCATAGGCCGGCGCCGGCGGCCACAGCCGCAGCGCCTCCTTCAGGATCTGCGTGATGTAGGTGAGCTGCGTGACCTGCTGATAGGTCGGCTTCGCGTCGATATCGGGCCCGAGCACGCGGTCGACTTCCTCATAGGCCTTCTTCAGCACGTCGGGATGCTTCAGCAGCGCATAGATCGCGCAGGACAACAGGCCGCTGGTGGTCTCGTGGCCCGCGATCAGGAAGGTGTTGATCTGGTAGCGGATGTTGACGTCGTCGAGCTGCTCGCCGGTGGCGCGGTCGACGCCGGTCATCATGGCGCCGAGCATGTCCTTCTTGTCGTCGGCGGCCTCGGCGTTCTTGCGCCGCTCGGCGACGATCTCGTCGACCATCTTGTTCATGAAGGCGACGTCGCCGGCGAGATCGCGCCGGCGCTTCTGCATCCACAGATTCTCCAGCGGCAGGCCGCGGATCATCATGATGGTCTCGAGCGAGCGCACCAGCGACTCCACGAACGGATGATAGTCGCGCCGATAGAACGAATTGAAGCGGTAGTCGAAGCCGCAGAGGCCGATGGTGTCGAGCGTCAGCGCGGTCATGTCGTGGACGACGTCGATCTCCTCGTCGCCGTTCAGCCGCTCCCATTTCTTCACCAGCTGCTCGGCGATATCGACCATGCTCGGATGATAGGACTGCATCGCGCGATTGCCGAACGGCTGCAGCAGGATGTTGTGCGCCTTGCTCCAGTTCGGCTCGGTCGTATCGGCGGTGAACAGGCCGTCGCCGCCGACCGCGCGCACCCGGCGCAACGGCCCGCGCACCGCCTTGTCGAAGCGCTTCTCGTCGCTGAGTTCGTCGACCAGGTCGTGGCCGGAGACGATGACGATCGGCGCGCCCATCATGTCGAGCCAGAAGATCGGCCCCAGTTCCTTGGCGAGCCGCGCCAGATTCTGCACCGGCGCGGTCGAATCCAGCGACAGCATGTTGCCGACCACCGGCTTGGTCGGCGGATGCGGGATCGGACTCAGTCTGTTGCTGGACGCCATCTGCGAAAGTGTCTCCTGCCCCAATACGATTTTTCCAGTCGTCATTGCGAGCGAAACGAAGCAATCCAGCGCTCCAAGCAAGAACTGGATTGCTTCGTCGCGGAGCTTAGCATCGGGCCGGCCTGAGGCCGGACCCATTGGCTCCTCGCAATGACGACGAAACTAACAGCCTCACCCAAACCGCTTTCTACGCCATTCGATCAGCTTGGCGCTGACTTCTTCCGGCTTTTCCTGCTGCGTCCAATGGCCGCTGCCTCGCACCAGATATTTCTCGAGGTCGGGAATGAGTTTCTCCATGCCGTCGGCCGCCGACGGCGGCAGCACCTGCGTCGTTCTCGGCCATGATCATCAGCGACGGCACCCGCACCGTGTGATCGAGGTCGGCCGAGCGCTGCCAGTTGCGCGACATGTTGCGGTACCAGTTGATGCCGCCGGTGAAGCCGGTCTTGGTGAAGGTGTCGACGAAGACCTTCTTTTCTTCCGGCGACAGGATCGGCGTGCGCGGATCGTGCTTGGCGTCGTAGGCCGCGATCATCTGCGGAAACGCCAGATTGAGCCGCGGCGACGCGCCGACGCCGGCGACCACCTCTTCGGCCGGCGCGGCATCAGGGCGCGGCGCCGGCTTGCGCATGAAGGCATCGAAGGTCTGCTCGACCCGGCTGTTGAAGATCTTGTCGGCGCTCGCGGGCGGGATCCTGAAACTGCACGATATACATCTGCTCGCCGAAGCGCTGTCCGCAACAGTTCGATCGGATCGGCCGGCGCGCGATTGGTGTGCGGCGTGTTGACGCCGACGACACCGGCGACGCGATCGAGATGCCGCAGCGGCATCTGCCAGACGACAAAGCCGCCCCAGTCGTGGCCGACGAAAATCGCCTTGTCGATCTCAAGATGATCGAGCAGGCCGACGAGATCGCCGGTCAGATGCTCGATGTCGTAGGCCTCGACCGGCTCGGGCCGGTCGGTCGCGCCATAGCCGCGCTGGTCCGGCGCGATCACCCGGATGCCGGCCTCGCCAGCGCCTTGATCTGGTGACGCCACGAAAACGCGATCTCCGGCCAGCCGTGGCACAGGATCACCGGCGGCGTGTCGGTTTTCGGGCCGGCTTCGTAATAGCCCATGCGAATGCCGTTGGTCTGGGCGAATTGCAGCGGCGGCATCTCGATCATCGATCAGTTCCTCCTGCTTTAGCTCGCCGCGCTTTTCAGATCGGCCGGCGGCGCGAACGCGGCTTGCAGCGCGGCGAATTCCCCCGGCAGCATGTCGCAGAGCACCTGCACATGGGGAATGATGTTGGCGCCGGCGATGAAGCCGAAATCGAGCTGATCGCGATAGCTCTGCACGGTGATGTTCAGCGCCAGGCCATGGGTCGAGATCGACACCGGGAAGATGTGCAGCAATTCGGCGCCCGCCGCATACAGCGTCTGCCGCGGCCCCGGCACGTTGGAGACCGTGATATTCGCGGCCGGCGGCAGCACGTCCGACAGGCTGGAGCGGCTGTAGAGCAGCGCCAGGATCTGCACCAGGATCGGCGCGCCCAGCATCGAGATGTTGGAGACCTGCGGCATCAGCGCCCGCAGCGGATGCGACATCTCCTTGGATTTGGTGGATTGCGCGATGATCGCCTCCAGCCGCGCCTTGGGATCTTCGATATTGGTGGCGATCGAGCAGATCATGCCGAACACCTGGTTGTTGGCGTCGGTGTTGCCCTCCTCGCGCAGCGAGATCGGCACCGCGGCGGTCATCGATTTCGACGGCAGCGCGCCGCGCTCCAGGAGATAGCGCCGGACCACGCCGGAGGAGATCGCCAGCACCACGTCGTTGAGCTTGCCGCCGGCCTGCTTGGCCAGCGCCTTGGCCTGCGACAGCGAGATCGAAGCGCCGGCAAAGCTGCGTTCCGACGAAATCGATTTGTTCAGGATGGTCGGCGGCGACATCATGCTGGCGATGCTGTCGCGCGATTTCGGATCGGAGATCTTGCCGACCACCTCGGAGACGCTCTTGAGCATGGTCGGAACGTTGCCGGCAAATTTCACCGCGGATTCGATCTGGAACATCGCGTTGTCGAACAGGATCGAGCCGAGATCGCTCTTGCCCGAGCGCGGCAGCTCGATGCCCTTGGCGGCGGCCGAGGCGTCGAACGGCTGGCGCCAAAGCTGCTGATAGGAATCGATGAAATTGGCGGCGATGTCGCGCGGCTCCTGCGCGACCTTTTGCGCCGACGGCTTTTCGATCTGCGCGCGGCACCGGCGTCACGTCGTAGATCATGTTGGTCAGCGCCGCACCCGCGCCGCCGTCGATGCAGGCGTGATGCATCTTGGAATAGAGCCCGATCTCGTTGTCCTTCATGCCTTCGAAGACATAGAACTCCCACAGCGGCCGGGCGCGGTTGAGCAGCTTGGCATGCATCCAGCCGACGATGCGCTCCAGCGTCGCGCGGTCGTGCGGCGCCGGAAGGCTGCCGCGGAAGATATGGCGGTCGATATCGAACTGGTCGTCCTCGACCCAGGAGGGATGGTCGATGTCGAGCGGCGCCTTTTCCAGCCGCGCTTTGAGGATCGGCGCGATGTGCAGCCGCGAGGCGATCATCGCCTTGAAGTCCTCGAAGAAGTCTCCCTTGTAATTCTCGGGCAGGCGGAAGATCGCCATGCTCCCGACATGCATCGGCATTTCCGGCGTTTCCAGATACAGAAACGACGCGTCCATCGAGGACAGCTTCTTGGCGTCACTCATGTTTTCCCTCCCGCGTAAAGATTGCGCGGCGCCTTTGTCGGCGCTTCTCGCGATTAGGCGGATTGTGCCTTTTCCGGAGGCGCATATGCAATGGCAAACGGCCCCGATCGGTCAAATTGGCTGAATTGACCTTCGGCTTGGGCCAGACGGTCCGCGACCGCCCACAAGAGCGGCGGCGTTGACGCCGAGGCCGATATGGCTGGCCAGATGGACCTCGATGTTTTCGGCGGTAGCGGAGGGACGCAGCAGGCAAGTCCGCCAGTTCACGATGCCGTCGGTGCGCGAATAGATCGACGTCGCCGGCACCGGCAGATCGCCCGCGATCGCCTTGCGCAGTTCGGAATTTTCTCCCACTGCTTCGCCCGACAGCGCCTCGTAGAGCCGCGTCGCGTTGGTCGCCCGCACATCGCCGGCAAACGGGCTTCCCAGCGTCACGACACAGCGCACCATCTCCGGGGCCTGCAGCGCCAGATCGCGCGCATAGACGCCACCGAGGCTCCATCCGACCATACTGACCTTGCGGCCGGTGGCGGCATGAATCGCGGCCAGCCGATCGCGCAGCGCCGCCCGCATCCGCGCCAGGCCGCCGATGTTGCGGCCCATCTGCCAGGCATGGGCGTCGTAGCCGAGCTCGCGCAGATATCGCCGCAGCGGCGCCATCGACAGGTCGCTGGCGAGGAATCCCGGCAGTGCCAGCACCGGATGACCGTCGCCGCGCGGCGCGCGCATCAACAGCGGCGACAGCAACAGGCTGGCGTTGAATTCGAACATCCCCCTCACCTCGGCCAGCAGCAGGCCGAGACCGGGCGGACGAAGTCTTGGCGGACGCAGCTCGTCGGGTTCGCGCGATTCGCGTCCTGGGACGACATCATTTTTTCTTGTCGCTCGAGCGCGTGCCGCCAAGGCCCGCCATGGTCACGAACATGTCCTGGAAACGCTCGGCGAGCTTGGGATCGAAGGTGAACCAGCTCTGCATCAGCGCTTCCGGCGAGACCTTTTCGATATTGGTCATCATCTGCTGCTGCAGCTTTTCCATCACCGCCGTCTGCATCGGCTGCACGTCCGGAAGTCCGAAAAACTGCCGGGCCTCCAGCGGCGTGCAATCGATCTCGACGTTTACCTTCATGTCCGCCGCTCCTGCCTGATCGGCTGCCTTTGGCTGCCGTTCAAACGCCCGTATCAGTATCGCCACGACCGACCGCACGACGCAAGCGGCGTTGCCCACGCAAGCTGCACCTTGGGCCTCCGATCTGCAAGCATGGTCAACCAAAACGCTCGGCGGCATAGGGCCTGGGATCGGTGAACGGCGTCTCGCCGGTCATCATTTCCGCCAGCAGGCGGCCGGTGGCGGGGCCGAGCGTCAGGCCGTGGTGCTGGTGGCCGAAATCGAACCACAGCCCGGCGTGGCGGGGCGCCTTGCCGATCACCGGCATCATGTCGGGCAAACACGGCCGCGCGCCCATCCAGGGCTTGGCGTCGACGGCATCACCCAGCGGAAACAACGCCCGCGCCCGCGGCAGCGCACGCTCGACCTGGAGCGGCGTCGGCGGCGCATCGCGGCGGGCAAACTCCACGCCGGTGGTGAGGCGAATGCCTCGATTCATCGGCGCCAGCAGATAGCCGATTGTCCGAATCGAGCACCGGATGATTGAGCACGGCGTTGCCGCCCGGCGCCAGATGCAAATGATAGCCGCGCTTGATGCCGAGCGGGATGGAATATCCGAGCGGACGAAACACCAGATCGGACCACGGCCCCAGCGCGACCACGATTTCGCGCGCGACCACCGCGCCTGCCGTGACGCTGACGCGCCATTTGTCGCCGGATTGTTCGAGGGTTCGCGCATCGCCCACGACAAAGCGGCCGCCCTTGCGCTGGAACAGCGCCGCATAGGCCTTGGCCAATCCGCCGGGATCGGGAATGAAGCCGGGCGCCGGAAAGTAAACCGCGCCGGCGAAATCCCCGGTCAGATTGGGCTCGCGCGCCGCGATCGCCCTGGCATCGAGCACCTCGCCTTCGACGCCATATTGCCTCGCCCGCTCGAGATCGCGCACCGCGGCGGCGAGCGTCGCATCGGAGCGAAACAGCTTGATCCAGCCGGTTCGCCGCAACAGCTCCGGCACGCCCGCCTCCGCGATCAGCGCCTCGATGCTCGATCAGGCTGCGCCGGATCAGGGGCAATTCGGCCATCGCGCTGTGCAGCGCCCGTTCCGGCGAAGAGGCGAGGAAGTAGCGCACCAGCCAGGGCAGAAAGGCCGGCAGATCGGACACGCGATAATGCGCTTGCGGCGCGCGGTTCAGCGCGTATTGCAGCAATTGCCCGAAATCCCGCGGAAACATGTAGGGGAAAACCGAGGCGCATTCGATCATCCCGGCATTGCCGTAGCTGGTCTCCTCGCCGGCGAGTTCATGCCGGTCGACCAGGATCACGTCGCGTCCCCGCTGCTGCAGATGCAGCGCGGCGCCGACGCCGACCATGCCCGCGCCCAGCACCACAACATCGGCCTTCAGTTCCGCCATCCCGCACTCCGAAAGTTGAATGAAGCTAGGGCATGATCCGGAAAAGTGGAAACCGGTTTTCCCTCGGGACAAACGCCGAGCGTTTGCCCGGAGATCACGCTCAAGCAATAAACCAGGGCGGGATGACGATTCGAAGATAAGTCATCCCGCCCTGGTGATCGCGGCATCGCGGCGCAAACCGCTTTACGGCGGTGGAATCACGCTTGCGCGGCGGCCAAACTCTGGCAACATGGAACGGCGATAGCTGCCGGATCAACGCGGGCATCGTCGATCACGGAGAACGAACACAGATGTCGGTACGTCAAATCCTGCTTGCAGCGATCACGGTCTCGATCGTCGCTTTCGCACCGGCATCGGCCCAGACCCTGCGCTACGCCAACCAGGGCGACCTCAAATCGCTCGATCCCTACACGCTCAGGGAAACCACCACCATCGCCCATCACGGGCATGTCTATGAAGGCCTGGTCGCCCGCGACAAGGAGCTGAAGATCGTTCCCGGCGCTTGCCGAAAGCTGGGAAACGCCGGAGCCGACCCGCTGGCGCTTTCATCTGCGGCACGACGTCAAATTCCACAACGGCGATCCCTTCACCGCCGACTGACGTGGTGTTTTCCGCCGACCGCGTCCGCGCCAAGGGATCGGACTTCGCCACCGTCATTCCGCCCGATGCCAAGTTCGTCAAGGTCGACGACTACACCGTCGACGTCATGCTGGCCTCGCCCAATCCCATCCTGATCACGCAGTGGGATGGCTGGTACATCATGGACAAGAAGTGGTGCGAGGAGAACAACGCGGTGGCGCCGACGCCGGCCTCGGCCACCACGCCGAGCTACGCTTCGCTGCACGAGAATGGCACCGGGCCGTTCATGATCGAGAGCCATCAGCCCGGCGTCAAGACCGTGTTCAAGCCCTACGCCGACTGGTGGCGCAAGCCCGAGCATAATCTGAAGGAGATCGTCTTCACGCCGATCGCGTCGGCATCCACCCGCGTCGCAGCGCTGCTGTCGGGCGAAGTCGACGTCATCGAGCCGGTGCCGATCCAGGACATCCAGCGGGTCAATGCGAGCGGCAACGCCAAGGTTCTGACCGGGCCGGAACTGCGCACCATCTTCATCGGCATGGACCAGACTCCGCGACGAGCTGCTGTATTCCAACGTCAAGGGCAAGAACCCGTTCAAGGACATCCGCGTCCGCGAGGCCTTCTACAAGGCGATCGACGTCGACCTGATCAAGAGCCGCGTGATGCGCGGGCTGTCGACGCCGTCGGCGCTGATGATCGCGCCCGCAATTGTTCCCGCTGTCCAAGGACTTCGTCCGGCCGAAAGCCGATCCCGAAGCCGCCAAGAAGCTGCTGGCGGAAGCCGGCTATCCCGATGGCTTCGAGGTCACGATGGATTGCCCCAACGACCGCTACGTCAACGACGCCGCGATCTGCCAGGCGGTGGTCGGCATGCTGGCGCGGATCGGCGTCAAGGTCGACCTGCTGGCGCAACCCGAAGCAGCTGTATTTCGCCAAGGTCCTGAAGCCCGGCGGCTTCAAGACCTCGTTCTACATGCTGGGCTGGACACCGGCCTCGCATGGACTCCCACAACGTGATGCACGACATCATGGGCTGCCGCGACGACCCGAAGGATCCTCGCGCGGCGAACCAATCTCGGCGGCTACTGCAACAAGGATTTCGATGCGCTCACCGACAAGGTGCTGGTCGAGACCGACACCGCCAAGCGCGACCTGATGATCAAGCAGGCGTTCGAGATCGCCATCAAGGATTACGCCTATATCCCGCTGCATCAGCAGGCGCTGGCGTGGGGCGTCTCGAACAAGGTGAAACTGACCCAGCGTCCCGACAATCAGGTCCTGCTCTACTGGGCGACCAAACAGGAAGAGTAATCGGTCTCGGCATCAAAGGTCCCGGCGGCTGGCGCTTCCGGGACCTTTCGTTTTAGAAGAACGATCGGAAAGCCCCGACGATTAGAAAGTCTCGCCCGACGCAACGATGCATCACGGGCTCCAGAGGGAAGTGAAAGGACCACATGCTCGCTTTCACTCTTCGCCGCGCCATCCAGGCCGTCGGCGTCATGATCGCCGTCGGGATCATCTCGTTCTCGATGTTCCGCTTCGCCGGCGATCCCGTCAACCAGATCGTCGCGATCGACACCTCGGCCGCCGAGCGCGCCGCGATCCGCCACTCGCTCGGCCTCGACGATCCCATTGCCGGTGCAGTTCGCGCACTATTTCGCCAACGCCGCGCAATTCAAATTCGGCGTCTCCTATCAGTTCCGCCAGCCGGTCGCCGACCTGCTGAAGGAACGGATGCCGGCGACGCTGGAGCTTGCGACCTGCGCCACCGTTCTTGCGATGGTGTTCGGCATCCTGATGGGGGTCTATTCGGCGCTGCGGCGCGACACGCCTGCTCGCGAAGATATTCCAGGCGGTGTCGCTGATCGGCATCTCGCTGCCGACCTTCCTGATCGGCATTCTCCTGATCTATCTGTTCTGCGGTGACGCTGGGCTGGCTGCCGTCGTTCGGCCGCGGCGACGTGGTGCGGATCGGCTGGTGGACCACCGGCCTGCTCACGGTCTCCGGCCTCAAGGCGCTGATCATGCCCTCGATCACGCTCGGCCTGTTCCAGATGACCCTGATCATGCGGCTGGTGCGCGCCGAGATGCTCGAGGTGCTGCGCACCGATTACATCCGCTTTGCCCGCGCGCGCGGATTGACGACGCGCGCGATCCATTTCGGCCACGCGCTGAAGAACACGCTGGTTCCCGTCATCACCGTCGCCGGCCTGCAATTTGGCTCGGTTATTGCATTTGCGATCATTACCGAAACCGTCTTCCAGTGGCCGGGCATGGGACTGCTGTTCGTGCAAGCCGTGCAGAATGTCGATATCCCGATCATGGCGGCCTATTTGCTGATGGTGTCGCTGATCTTCGTCACCATCAATCTCATTGTCGATATTCTCTACACGGTGGTCGATCCGCGCCTGCGCGCGACCATCAGCCGTCCGGCCTGAACGCGAGAGCTGACATGACCGAAGCCGCCGTCCCGCAGCAAGCCGAACCGAGCGCGCCGCCCGCGCGCGGCTCCCGCGGGCTGGCTCAGGCGCGCGCTCGACAGCGACGTGTTCTATTCGTTCCGCCGCTCCCGCCTCACCATGGTCGCGGCCGCCGTCACGCTGCTGTTCTTCCTGCTCGCGATCTTCGCGCCGCTGCTCGCGGTGCAGAACCCGTTCGATCCGGCGCAGCTTCAACTGATGAATTCGCGGATCGCGCCGCTGTGGACCGCCGACGGCCAAAGCCCGTTCCTGCTCGGCACCGACGAACAGGGCCGCGATGTGCTTTCCGCCATCCTCTACGGCTTGCGCATTTCGCTGGCTGTCGGCGTGCTCGGCGTGGTGTTCGCGGGCGCGCTCGGCATCGTGCTCGGGCTGATCGCCGGCTATGTCGGCGGCGCCGTCGACGGCCTGATCATGCGCATCGCCGACGTGCAGCTGACCTTCCCCGCCATCCTGATCGCGCTGTTGGTCAACGGCGTCGTCAAGTCGGTGTTCGGCAACCGGCTCGACGCCATGAGTACGCTGGCGGTGCTGGTGTTCGCGATCGGCCTGAGTTTCTGGGTGCAATATGCCCGCACCGTGCGCGGCTCGGTGATGGTGGAGAAGAACAAGGATTACGTCGCGGCGGCGCAACTGATCGGCCTTCCCGCGCCCGTGATCATGCTGCGGCACGTGCTGCCGAACACGATGGGGCCGATCCTGGTGATCGCCACCATCAATCTCGCGCTCGCGATCATCACCGAGGCGACGCTGTCGTTCCTCGGCGCCGGCATGCCCGACACCATGCCGTCGCTCGGCACCCTGATCCGGATCGGCAACAATTATCTGTTTTCCGGCGAATGGTGGATCGTCGCCTTCCCCGGCTTTGCGCTGGCCGCGCTGATCCTCTCCATCAACCTGCTCGGCGACTGGCTGCGCGACGCGCTCAATCCGAAACTCCGATGAGACGTGCCGCCAATCCGGTATACCGATCGCATGACCGAACCCGTTCTCTCCGTGCGTAACCTTCAGGTGGAATTCGCCACCCGCCGCAGCGTGCTGCGCGCGATCGACGGCATTTCCTTCGATATCGCCAAGGGCGAGGTGCTGGGCGTGGTCGGCGAATCCGGCGCCGGAAAATCCGTCACCGGCCTTGCGGTGATCGGCCTGATCGATCCGCCCGGCCGCATCGCCGGCGGCGAGATCCATCTGTCGGGCCTGCGGATCGACAATCTGCCGCCGGAAGAATGCGCCGCATCCGGGGCAAGCGGATCGGCATGATTTTCCAGGATCCGCTCACCAGCCTCAATCCGCTCTACCGGATCGGCGATCAACTGGTCGAGACCATCACGCACCCATCTCAATCTGTCGCGAGACCGCCGCGCGCAAGCGCGCCATCGACCTGCTCGCCGAAGTCGGCATTCCCGCGCCCGACAAGCGCATCGACGCCTATCCGCATGAATTCTCCGGCGGCATGCGCCAGCGCGTCGTGATCGCGCTGGCGATTTGCGCCGAACCGGAACTGATCATCGCCGACGAGCCGACCACCGCGCTCGACGTCTCGGTGCAGGCGCAGATCATCACGCTGATCAAGCGGCTCGGACGCGACCACGGCACCGCGGTGATGCTGGTGACCCACGACATGGGCGTGATCGCCGAGACCTCCGACCGCGTCGCGGTGATGTATTCCGGCCGCATCGCCGAGATCGGCCCGGTGCAGGACGTGGTGCAGAATCCGCTGCATCCCTATGCCAAGGGCCTGATGGGCGCGATCCCGACGCTGGCCGGCGACGCCGCGCGGCTGGTCCAGATCCCCGGCTCGATGCCGCGGCTTTCCGCGATCCCGCCCGGCTGCTCGTTCAATCCGCGCTGCGCGTTCGCGTTCGATCGCTGCCGGATCGAACGGCCGGAGCCGATCACAGCACGGCACGCAGGCCGTGGCCTGCCATCTCTACGACGATGCCAACGACCGGCCAAGGAAACCGCGGCATGACGTCGGCTCCCTTCGTCGACGTCAAAAACCTGCGCCGCGTCTTCGACGTCTCGAAACCCTGGCTCAACCGGGTGCTCGAAGGCGGCCAGCTGGAATTTCTGAAAGCCGTCGACGGCGTCACCTTCGACATCGCCAAGGGCGAGACCTTTGCGCTGGTCGGCGAATCCGGCTCGGGCAAAACCACCGTGGCGCGCATGGTGGTCGGGCTGTTGCCGCCGACGTCGGGCGAAGTGATCATCGACGGCGTTTCGATGAGCGACGCCACGGCAGGCGCAGGCGCGCCGGCAAGCTGCGCCGCCGCATCCAGATGATCTTCCAGGATCCCTATGCGAGCCTCAATCCGCGCTTCCGGGTCGATGCCATCGTCGCCGAGCCGATCCGCGCCTTCGACCTGATCCAGGGCGAGCGCGACATCCAGGCCCGGGTCGGCGAATTGCTGGGCCTGGTCGGCCTGCACGCCGACGACGGCTGGAAATATCCGCATGAATTTTCCGGCGGCCAGCGGCAGCGCATCGCGATCGCGCGCGCGCTGGCCTCCGAAGCCGAGTTCATCGTCTGCGACGAGCCGACCTCGGCGCTCGACGTCTCGGTGCAGGCGCAGATCCTCAACCTGATGCGCGACCTGCAGGACAAGTTCGGCCTCACCTATCTCTTCATCAGCCACAACCTCGCGGTGGTCCGGCACATGGCGAGCCGGATCGGCGTGATGTATCTCGGCCGCATCGTCGAGATCGCCGAAGGCGCGCGAGCTGTTCGACAACCCGCGCATGCCCTACACCAAGATGCTGCTGGGCGCGGTGCCGGATCTCGCGATGTCCGGCCGCCAGCGGATTCCGGTCAAGGGCGAAATCCCCAATCCGATCAATCCGCCGCCTGGCTGCGCCTTCAACCCGCGCTGCCCGCTGGTGTTCGACCTGTTGCCGTCTGCGAGGCGCCCGCGCTGATCGACGGCGTCGCCTGCCATGCCGTCAACAATCCGGCCTGCCGCCGTTCCGGCATGATCACGGGGATGGGAGCAGCCCCGCGCCCGGAGCCGGTTGGCAGGCAGCCCCGGCTGTGGTCAAGTGCGGCCGCACCACGTTACCAGCGAGACAAATCCCCATGAGCAATATCAATCCCGATCCGTTCACCACGCGGCCGGAAATCGAAGGCACGTTCGGGGTCGTCACCTCGACGCACTGGATCGCCACCGCGGTCGGGATGGGCATCCTGGAAAAAGGCGGCAACGCCTTCGACGCCGGGGTCGCCACCGCCTTTACGCTGCAGGTGGTCGAGCCGCATCTGAACGGCCCCGGCGGCGACGTGCCGATCATCGTGCATGACGTCAAGCGCGGACGCACCGAGGTGATTTGCGGCCAGGGCCCGGCGCCGGCGGGCGCCACCATCGCGCATTACCACAGCGAGGGCCTCGAGATGGTGCCCGGCACCGGGCTGCTCGCCGCCTGCGTTCCCGGCACGTTCGAATCCTGGATGCTGCTGCTGCGCGATTACGGCACGCCTGCGGCTGCGCGACGTGCTGGAGCCGGCGATCGCCTATGCCCGCGACGGCTATCCGCTGGTCGAGCGCGCGTCCGCGACGATCCAGACCGTCGAGCAATTGTTCCGCAAGCACTGGCCGACTTCGGCCGCGGTCTATCTGCCGAACAACGAGGTGCCGAAGCCCGGCACGCTGTTCACCAACACGACGCTGGCCGAAACCTACGCCCGCATCCTGAAAGAAGCCGAAAGCGCCGGCGGCGATCGCGTAGCCCAGATCGAACGCGCGCGCAAGGCCTGGTCGCATGGCTTTGTCGCCGAAGCGATCGACAAATTCTGCCGCACCCAGGAGATCATGGATGTCAGCGGCTCGCCGCATCGCGGCGTGCTTTCCGCCGACGACATGGCGCGCTGGCAGCCGACGATCGAAGCGCCGCTGACCTACGATTACGGCCGCTACACGGTTTGCAAGCCCGGCGTCTGGAGCCAGGGGCCGGTGATGCTGCAACAGCTCGCGCTGCTGAAGGGATTTGAGCTCGACGGGCTCGATCCCGCGGGAGCCTGAATTCATCCATCTGCAGATCGAATGCGCCAAGCTCGCTTTCGCCGATCGCGAGAAATTCTATGGCGATCCGAAATTCACCGAAATCCCGATCGCGACGCTATTGTCCGACGCCTACAATGACGAACGCCGCAAGCTGATCTCGAAAGACAAAGCGTCGCTGGATTTCCTGCCCGGCTCGGTCGAGGGATTCGGCTCCGTCGTCAAGCTGCGTCGCCAGGAAGGCCACCGCGAGGCGGTCGGCGCGATGGGCGCCGGCGAACCTACCGTCGGCCGGTTCGGCGAAGTGCGCGGCGACACCGTGCATTTCGACATCATCGACCAGGCCGGCAACATGATCTCGGCGACGCCGTCCGGCGGCTGGCTGCAATCCTCGCCGGTAATTCCCGAACTCGGCTTCTGCCTCGGCAGCCGGGCGCAGATGTTCTGGCTCGAGGAAAACCACCCGGCGGCGCTGGCGCCGGGCAAGCGCCCGCGCACCACGCTCTCGCCCACCATGGCGCTATCGCGACGGCGAGCCGTATCTGGCCTGGGGTTCGCCCGGCGGCGACCAGCAGGATCAATGGACCACGCAATTTTTTCTGCGCCACGTCCACGCCAAGATGAATTTGCAGGAAGCGATCGACGCGCCGGCCTGGCATTCCGAGCATTTCCCGATTTCGTTCTGGCCGCGCACCGCGCGGCCCGGCGTGCTGGTGGTGGAAAACCGGGTACCCAAGGCTACCGTCGATACGCTGAAGAGCCGCGGCCATATCGTCGAGACCGGTCCCGACTGGTCGGAAGGCCGCCTCACCGCGGCCTCGAAAGTCGGCCGGCGCCGGCGCGCCGCCGCCAACCCGCGCGGCATGCAGGGCTACGCGGCCGGACGATAGCGCCGCGAGATAACGGGTAAGACTCTCCGATGACCTGGTCGATCATCGCCCGTGACGAGTTGACCGGCCAGTTCGGCATCGCCGTCGCGACACGGTTCTTCGCCGTTGGCGCGCGCGTCCCCCATATCGCAGCCGGCTTTGGCGCGATCGCGACGCAGGCTTTGGTCAATCCCTATTACGGCATCGACGGCCTGAAACTGCTGCGTGACGGGCGCAGTCCGCGCCAGGTTATCGACACCCTGATCGCAAGCGATGCCGGCCATGCCAGCCGGCAATTGCACGTGATGGACGCGGCCGGCCGCATCGCTTGCCATACCGGCCAAGACTGCGTCGGCTGGTGCGGCCATCTCGAGGGCCACGGTTTTTCCGTCGCCGGCAATATGCTGACGGGCACGCGGGTGCTGGACGACACCGCGGGCGCTTACACAGAATGCAAGGCATTGCCATTCGCGCAGCGCCTGATCGCGGCGTTGGTTGCCGGCGAAGCCGCCGGCGGCGACAAGCGCGGCAAGCAATCGGCGGCGCTTGTGATTTACGGCGAGGAGGAATGGTCCGATCTCGATCTGCGCGTCGACGACCATTCCAATCCGCTGGCCGAACTCGCCCGGCTCGAACAGGTCAGCCGCGAGCACTGGGCCCATTTCCGGCAGTTCCTGCCCAACCGCAAAAATCCGGCCGGGACCACCGACCGCGACACCATCGATGCCGGAATCAAAGCGAGCATCCCAGCTGGGATGACTGACAAGCGATGACTTCGTGCCGCGAGGTCTTGATCAGGCAGCGTCGGTCGTCATTGCGAGCGTAGCGAAGCAATCCAGACCAGCAAAGAAAGACTGGATTGCTTCGTCGCTACGCTTCTCGCAATGACGAGCTTGAGTACCATCACAATCGCTAAATCACCACTTCCCGCATCACCCGGCGGCAATCCATCTCGTATTCCAGATCGACCACGGGCGGCCTGGCAAAGTGCCAGGTCAGGCCGGAACGCAGCGCGCCATGGCGCACCAGTTCGTCGACCAGGACGTGGTGGAAGTCGCGGATCGAATAGGCCTGCGCCGCCGTGGTGTCCTTCCAGGAAAACCCGAAGGTCTCAAGGCGGTTTTCCATTTCGTTGACGGTGCGCTGCACCTTTTCCTTCAGTGCTTCCGGGCTGGCATCACGGTATCGCACGATGCGCTCGGGATAGCTGCCGCTGCCGCCGCGGGTTTCCGCGCCGCCGGCAATCACGAAGGACGGCGTTTTGCCGGCACTCGGCCGCGTGAACGAGAACGCATAAAACGACGGTTCGGTCGGCGGGTCGATTTCCGGACAGACGTTGCTGCGCGCCACCGGATTGGTCTTGCCGTCGTACAAGCCCCATTCGGTGAGCGTCTTGACATAGTGCAGATTGAAATTCCGGAAGCCATCCTCGGTGAAGGCCGCCGGCGAGCGCAATTCGCAGGCGCAGAACGAGGTCAGCGGCCGCCCCGCCACACCGATATATTTCGCGATCGCGGCAAATCCCTCGGCGAGCGGCGGCATCCGGTCGAAGCGCACGCGCTCGATCTCAAAGCCCGGATCGGCCGCGGCGCCGCTCGAATACTGAAATACGGCCGGGATGAAGCGGTAATTGCCGGCCGGGAAATCCTGCGTAGTCATGTCCTGAAATCCTCTGTTACGCCATCACCATGGCACGCGGAGAATGCCGGCGCCATCGGGCGGCGATGCAGAGCGATGCATCCGAAAACGCAAACGGCGGCCCGAGGGCCGCCGCCGTGCAAAGTTTTATTGGACCGACGCTCAGATCGGCTTGAGCGCCTTCGAATCCAGATCGAATTGAGCGATTTCCTTGGCCCGCTCGGAGTTGGCGGCCGCCCGGTGATCGGTGGCGATCGCCACATAGACCGCGGGCAGCACGAACAGCGTAAACAGCGTGCCGATCGACATGCCGGCGACGACGACAAGCCCGATCGAGAACCGGCTCGCAGCCCCCGCGCCAGACGCCGTCAGCAGCGGAATCAGGCCGGTGACCATCGCCGCGGTCGTCATCAGGATCGGCCGCAGCCGGACCCGCGCCGCCATCTCGATCGCCGAACGGCGGTCGAGCCCCTCATTGAGCTGCAACTCGTTGGCGAACTCGACCATCAGGATGCCGTGCTTGCTGATCAGCCCGACCAGCGTGAGCAGGCCCACCTGGGTATAGATGTTCATGGTGGCGACACCGAAGAACAGCGGTAGCATGGCGCCGACGATGGCCATGGGAACGCTGATCATGATCACCAGGGGATCGCGCAGGCTCTCGAATTGCGCGGCCAGCACCAGGAAGATGATGATCAGCGCAAAGCCGAAGGTCACCGCAAGCTGGTTGCCTTCCTGCACATACTGCCGGGAATCCGCCAGATAATCGTGGCTGAATCCGGTTGGCATTTTCCTGGCCTGAGCCTCCAGGAAGTCCACCGCCTGGCCGACGGTGACACCCGGCATCGGCACCGCGGAGAAGGTCGCCGAGTTCAGCTGGTTGTAATGCGTCAACGCATTGGGATCGGTGCCGGTCTCGATCGAAACCAACGTCGACAGCGGCACCTGCTGGCCGGTCGCACTCGGCACATAATATTCGCCGAGCGATTCCGGCGACAGCCGCATGTCGCGCGGCACCTGCGGGATCACCTGATACGATCGCCCCTCGAGATTGAAGCGGTTGACGTAATTGCCGCCGAGCAGCGTTGCGAGCGTATTGCCGATGCTCTGCATGGTGATGCCGAGATCGCTGGCCTTGGTGCGGTCGATCTTGATCCGCACCACTGGTTGGTTGAAGTCGAGATCGCTATCGGAGACGATGAACATGCCGCTCTTGCGCGCGGCGTCCTTCAGCTTCACCATTTCCTCATAGATCGACTGAAAGCCGTTGGTCGAGTAGATCACCATCTGCACGGGCAAACCACCGGGACCACCGGGCAACGGCGGCAGGTTGAAGGCGAACGCGTTGACGCCCTCGTTCTTGCTGATTTGCGCCTGCACCAACGGCTTCAGGTTGATCGACGAGCGCTTCCGCTCGTCCCACGGCTTGAGCAGCATGCCGGCGATACCACCCTGCGGGCCGTTGATGCCGTTGATGATGAAGCGGAGATCGGTTTCGGGAAAGCTGGCAAAAGACTTGTCGAGCTTCTCGCTGTAAAAATCCGCATAATCGATGTTGGCGTATTTCGGCGCCTTGGTCACCGCGAACACGATGCCCTGGTCTTCCTCGGGCGCGAGTTCCTTTGACGTGTGCATATAGAGGAAGCCGACCAGGCCAAGGATCGTCAGTGCAAACATCGCCGTGATCGGACGATAGTCGAGCGAGCGATCGAGCTGCCGGCCGTACCAGCGCGTTATCGCGCCAAAAACCCTGTTGACGAGCTTGGCAAATCGCCCTTCCTCGGCGCTCTTGAGGAAGATCGAACACATCATCGGCGACAGCGTCAGCGCGATGACGCCCGATACGATCACCGAACCGGCCAGCGTGAACGCGAACTCGCGGAACAGCGCGCCGGTGAGGCCGCCGAGAAAGCCGATCGGCGCATACACCGCCGCCAGCGTGATCGTCATCGAGATGACGGGGCCGACGATCTCGCGCGCGCCCTGCATCGCGGCCTGCACTGGAGGTTTGCCTTCCTCCAGATGGCGATGGATGTTCTCCACCACCACGATGGCGTCGTCGACCACGAGGCCGATCGCCAGCACCATCGCCAGCAACGTCAACAGATTGATGCTGAAGCCCATCACCAGCATCAGGCTGCAAACGCCGACCAGCGACAACGGTATCGTCACCACGGGGATGATCACCGATCGAAGGGAGGCGAGGAACAGGAAGATCACCACGACCACGATGATGATCGCCTCGCCGAGTGTCTTTTCCACTTCGTCGATCGAGGATTGGATGAACTTGGTCGAATCGTAAGCCACCTTCATCTTCATCGATGGCGGCAGGTTGCGCTCAAGCTCCGGAAACAGCACGCGGACACCCTTGACCAGGGTCAAGGGATTACCTTGCGGCGTGGCCTGCACGCCGATGAAGATCGCATGCTCGCCGTTGAAGGCGACGCTCGCATCGGTGCTTTGCGCCGCTAGTTCGACGGTGGCGATGTCCTCCATCCGCACGAAACCGCCGTCCTTGGCCTTGACGATCATGCGCTTGAACTGATCGATATTCTGCAGGTCGGTATTGGTCGAAACGTTGGAGACGATGAAATAGCCCTTGGACTGACCCGCCGCGGACTGAAAGTTGTTGGCGGCGATCGCAGCGGAGACATCAAGGGGCGAGACGCCACGGCCGTTCATGCGGACGGGATCGAGCCACAAGCGCATCGCAAAAGTCTGGCCACCCAGAATATCGGCGGACGCCACGCCATCGACGGTGGACAGCACCGGCTGAACCACGCGCGTCAGGTAATCCGAGATCGCCGATCCCGACAGCGTTTCACTGGAAAAACCGAGATACATCACGGCCGTGGTCTGGCCGGTGGTCTTGGTCACGACCGGGTCGTTGGATTCCTTCGGGATCAGATATTTGACCGAGTTGACCTTGGCGAGCACTTCGGTCAGCGCCTGGTTCGGGTCGAAGTTCAGCTTGATGTAGACCTGGATCGTGCTGGTGCCGAGCACCGACGACGACGTCATGTAGTCGACGCCTTCGGCCGAGGCGACGGCCTGCTCTATCGGGGTCGTGATGAAACCCTGGATCAAATCGGCCGACGCACCCGGATAAACCGTCGTGACATTGACCACCGTGTTCGACAGTTTCGGATATTGCCGGATCGGCAGGCTGGTGGCGGCCTTGAATCCGATCAGCAGGATCAAAAGGCTCACGACCAGCGCCAACACCGGCCGCTTGATGAAGATATCGGTCCAGGCCATCGCTCAACTCCGAAAATCAGTAGCGCGGCAGATTGGCGGGCATCGGCGGCGGCCCGTCAGGCGAAACGGCCACCGCGGCTCCCGATTGCAGCTTGAGCTGACCGACCGCGACCACGCGATCGCCGGGCTTCAAGCCGCTGAGGATCTCGGTTCTGCCCTCGATCCGGTTACCGGTCCGCACGAAGGTGCGTACGGCGGTCAGGCTGGTCTTGCCGTCATCCTCTTTCTTCTCGGTGAGAAGGAAGACCGAATCGCCGTAGAGCGTGTAATCGACCGCGGTTTCCGGAACGGTCACCACCGCCGGCTTGTCCGGCAGCACCACCGTAATGGTCGTGAACATGCCGGGCTTCAGGATCAGATCGGGATTGGCGATCGTCGCCTGAACGCGGATATTGCGGGTGTCGGCCGAAATCTGCGGTTCAACGGTCGTGATCTTGCCCTCGAAGCTACGGTTCGGATAAGCGTCGACCAATACGCGCACGGTGTGTCCAACCTTGAGCTGGGCGCTTTGCTTTTCCGTTACCGTGAAATTGGCGTACAGCATCGACAGGTCGGTCAAGGTGACGATCGTCGTGCCGGCAGTGAGATACTGGCCGACCTCGACGTGACGCACGCCGAGTTCGCCATCGAACGGCGCCCGCACCAGCTTCTGCGAAATCAACGCCTGGGTCTTGGCGATACCCGCGATCGCCTGGTCGTAGGCCGCCTGCGCCTGGTCGACGGTCGACTGCGGACCGAACTGTTTCGCAGCGAGCTGCTTGGCGCGATCCAGCGACAATTGCCCCACCACGGCCTGCGCCTTGAAGCTCGCCAGATCGCCCTGATCGGGAGCATCGAACAATTGCACCAGCGGCGCTTCCGCCTTCACCATTGTGCCGGCCTCAAACATGATGCCGGTGATGCGCCCGCTGACATCGGAGGTGACGTTGACCTGATGCACGGCGGCAAGATCGCCGACTGCCGTCAGCAAGTTCGGAATCACCTCGGACTTGGCCACCGCGATGCTGACCGGCGTCGGCGGCGGCTTGTTGCCGGCGAAGAACTGCTTGATCGCGTGGTCGCGGAAGGCGTTGAAGCCGACCAACGCGGCCGTCAGCAGAGCCAGCAGCAATCCGACGATGATGAACCAGCGCACCATCCGGACCGGACGCGCCTTTGGCTTTTCGGCGATCGGCTTGCCTGAGATATGAGCTTCGGTCGCAATGTTCATTGTCATGCACTTTCTGCAATGACCGGCTGCCCCGAACCCGGCGACAATTCGCGGTCCAGATGCGAGGCAATCGCGGCTTCGTTAAGTCCAATTCCACGGAGTATGAATTCGCAAAGCTGCCGCTCGAGATCGGCCGGGTTGCCGTAGGAAAGACAGGGCACGACCGGCATCCTCGAAACCGCCGCCATCAGCACGGTGTGATGGGCAAACCAGAACAGGTTGAGCGGCTGGCTTCCGATCCGCGTGGCCTCGCCCGCCGCTACCGCACGATCGATCGAGGCGGCGAACACCGGCCCGATCAGGTCGCCGACCTTCGCATAAAGCAGCCGCGCGAATTCGCCGTCATCGAGATGGCTGGTAATCATCAGCCTGACGCGCTGGGCTTCCTGCTGATCGGGGCTATCGGAGATATGCAGGAAATGCCGCACCATGCCCACGGTCAGTTCAACCAGCGTCGCGGTCGATGGCTCCTGACCCAACAAATGCGCCAGGTCCGGATCGGCCTCGCACTCGTCGGCCAGAATCTCGGCATAAAGTGCTGCCTTCGACGGAAAATGCTTGAACAACAAGGCTTCCGAGATTGCGGCCGCCGCCGCCACCCTCTTGGTCGTCGTCCCCGCAAACCCGTTGCGGGCAAAGCAGCGCTTAGCGGCACCCAAGATGAGCTGCCGCCGCAGATCGCTGGTCATGCGCAGGGTAGACATGGGCTGCGTGAGTAATCACTCACCAAGCCGGTGTCAAGAAACTTTATTGCGCCGCAGCCGGCTCCGAACGATCAAATGGGCCTGAATCCCAGCGAGCCGCGGATGCGGTTCACGATGAAGGTGCCGTCGCGGTTGGACAGTGCCCGCTCGAGATTGGCGGCGTCGATCTTGACGCTGGCAAAGCGAGGCCCTGCCGAGACGTCCTGCAAGCGAAGGCGCGAACGCCTCGACCTCGGCCATCGTCGTCATGCTGAAGACCTTGGCGATGCCGCAGGCCTTGGCGACGCCGACGAGATCGGCGCCCGCGGCGGTATGGCTCGCCTGCCCGCCGGTTTCGCCATAGGCCTCATTGTCGAGCACGACGATGGTGAGATTGTCCGGGCTTTTGCAGGCCGACGGTGGCAAGACTGCCCATACCCATCAGCATCTCGCCATCGCCCGTGATCACGACCACCGGCAGCTTCGGCTGCGCCAGCGCGACGCCGAGCCCGATCATGACCGCGCCGCCCATGGCGCCCCACAGATAGAAATTGCGATCATGGTCGCCGGCCGCGGCGATATCGTAGGTCGAGGCGCCGAGGCCGCCGATCGCGATGGCATCCTTGCGGTCCGCCAGCAGGCTGGCAACGACCTTGCGGCGGTCGAGAAGATTGGCTTTGCTCATTTGGTGAAGACCTTTGCGCCGATCAGGCGCTGCGACAACAAAACGGCGGTCGGCGTGCAGGCGTTGTAGGCCTGCCCTGCCGCGGCCTCGACGACCTCGCGGACTTCGTCGGGATGGGAGGCCCGCAACACCTTGATGCCGGACAATTCGAATACCGCCTGGGTGCTCGATCCCATCGGCACCTGCCAGGGATTGAATTCGCCCCATTCGCCGCGCATCGTCACCAGCGTCAGGAACGGTAGCCGGAAGATCTGGGTCAGCGAGAACATATTGATGCAATTGCCGACGCCGCTCGACTGCATCAGCAGCACGCCGCGCTGACCGCCGGCCCAGGCGCCCGCCAACAGCGCCACGCCCTCTTCTTCCGTGGTCAGCGGCACCGCCCGCATCGAGGGCTCGCCGAGCACCCGATTGATCAATTGGGAGTGCCCGGCATCCGGCACATAGGGCACCTGACGGACGTCGAAGCGCTGTAAGATCGCAAATATGTCCTCCGGCCAGGCGGCCGCTTGTTCCTCGAGGTTCGGCGCGGACGTGCATTTTCATGTTCCATCCGTTACCCTTACTTTTCGGACGGGACTGTAGACAGACCCGCGGTTTCGTCAAGCGCAAAAACGCATATGGCTCTGCGACCAAATGAGTATGGGAAGCATGAATGGACACGCAAGGGCTGGCGGCGGATTTCGACCTCGAGAAGCTGACGCCGGAATTCTATGCCAACCCCTATCCGACCTATCGTGCACTGCGGGAGAACGATCCCGTCAAGCGATTGCCGAACGGCTCCTACTTTCTGACGCGCTATGACGACCTGGTCAGCGCCTACAAGAACACCAAGCTGTTCTCGTCCGACAAGCGGAAGCGAGTTCGCGCCGAAATACGGCGATTCGCTGCTGTACGAGCATCACACCACCAGCCTCGTCTTCAACGACCCGCCGGCGCATACCAGGGTGCGGCGGCTGATCATGGGCGCGCTGTCGCCGCGCGCGATCGCGGCGATGGAGCCTGATTTGATCGCGCTGGTGGAGCGGCTGCTCGATCGGCTTGCCGCGAAGGATGATATCGACCTGATCGAGGACTTTGCCGCCGCGATCCCGATCGAGGTGATCGGCAATCTGCTCGATGTGCCGCATGACGAGCGCGAGCCGCTGCGCGACTGGTCGCTGGCGATCCTGGGCGCGCTGGAGCCGGTGATCGGCCCCGAGGCTTTTGCCCGCGGCAACAATGCGGTGAAGGATTTCCTCGCCTATCTCGAAATGCTGGTCGAACGCCGCCGCGCCAAACCCGGCAACCCGCAGCACGACGTGCTGACGCGCCTCATTCAGGGCGAGGACAATGGCGAACGCCTGACCGCCAAGGAGCTGCTGCACAACTGCATCTTCCTGCTCAATGCCGGGCACGAGACCACCACCAATCTGATCGGCAACGGACTGGTGGCGCTGTCGGAAACCCCCGCGCAAAAAACCCGCCTGATCGAGCAGCCCGATCTGATCAAGACCGCGGTCGAGGAAATCCTGCGGTTTGAAAGTTCGAACCAGCTCGGCAATCGCATGACCACGGAGCCGGTCGAACTCGGCGGCATCGCGCTTGCCGGCGGGCACGCCGGTGACGCTGTGCATCGGCGCCGCCAATCGCGATCCCGCGCAATTCTCCGATCCAGAAAACCTCGACATCGGCCGCACGCCGAACCGCCATCTGGCGTTCGGCACCGGCGCGCATCAATGCGCCGGAATGGCGCTGGCGCGGCTGGAAGGCGCGATCGCGATCTCGCGCTTCCTGGCGAGGTTTCCCGGCTACGCGCTGAACGGCGCGCCGGTGCGCGGCGGCCGGGTGCGGTTCAGAGGGTTTTCGAAGGTGCCGTGCGTGGTGGAGCGATGAGCTATTGATGGGCGCCGCTACGGCTTAGGCCCTCGCGTTCCCGGCAGCGCACTTGCGCTGTCCGATGCGCCGAATCGAACCATGGCGACGATGAACTCTATCCTTCGAGACGCGGCTAAGAAGCCGCTCCTCAGGATGAGGTTTTTATGATGCCGCCGCCCAATCAAACCACCGTCCGATGCCTCTCGATGCAGGTCTGCAACACCTCGTCGATCGGCTTATCCCACCAGGTGTTGGAAAAGATCTCGATCTCGGAATAGCCGGAAAATCCTTCCGCCTCGACCGCCGAGCGCAGCGACCTGATATCGATCACGCCGTCGCCCATCATGCCGCGATCGTTGAGGATGTCTTTGGTCGGGCACCATCCAGTCGCAGACGTGAAACGCCAGCAGGCGATCCTGGCCGGCGCGCGCGATCTGCGGCAACAGCTCCGGATCCCACCAGATGTGATAGACATCGAGCGCGACACCGAGCGCGCCGCTGCGTTGCGGGTCCAGCTGGTCGCAAATATCCAGCGCCTGCATGGTGGTATTGACGCAGGCGCGGTCGGCCGCATAGGCCGGATGCAGCGGCTCGATCGCCAGCGGCATCCTGGCGTCCTGGGCGTAGACCAGCATTTCGGCGATCGCATCGGTGACCTGCGCCCGCGCCGTGACGATGTCCTTGGAGACCGCGCTGCCCGGCCGCGAATATTGCGGCAGGCCGCCTGCCACCAGCACGATGCAGGGCGCCCCCAGCGCCACGGCTTCATCGATGGCGCGGCGGTTGTCGTCGCGCACTTCGAGGCGGCGCGCGGCGTCCGACGTGAACATGCCGCCGCGGCAATAACCCGATAGTTCAAGCCCGGCGTCGCGCACCGCGGCTACCGCGCGATCAAGACCGATGGAAGCGACCTGGTCGCGCCAGGGATCGATGGCGGGAATGCCATGCCGCGCACAGGCCTCGACGATTTGCACAAGGTCGCCCTGCTTGCGAACCGTCGCGGTATTGAGCGACAGCCAGCGATGGTCGCCGGAAAAGTCCCGCATCAGGGTTCGATGCCTCGCAGCGCCAGCACGGCCTTCATCCGCCGCGTCGCCACTTCCGGATTTGCCAGCAGCCCTGCTTGGTCGGCCAGACGAAACAGTTCGGCCAGATGCAACGTCGATCGCGTGCTCTCCTGCCCGCCGACCATCGTGAAATGATCCTGATGGCCGTTGAGATAGGCCATGAACACCACGCCGGTCTTGTAGAAGCGTGTCGGCGCCTTGAAGATATGACGCGACAGCGGCACCGTCGGTTCCAGCACGTCGCGGAAACCGGCCTCGTCGCCCGCCGAAAGCAGCGACAGCGCATAGGACGCCGCCGGCGCGATCGCATCGAAGATGCCGAGCAGCGCGTGCGAAAAGCCCTGCTCGTCGCCGGCGATCAGTTCGGCGTAGTTGAAATCGTCGCCGGTATACATCTTGACGCTCTTGTCGAGCCGCCGGCGCATGTCGATCTCGCGCTGCTTGTCGAGCAGCGAGACCTTGACGCCATCGATCTTGGCGGCATTGGCGTTGATGATGCCGACCGCGATATCCATCGCCTGGTCGAGGCTCGACGTGCCCCAGTAGTTCGCCAGCGCCGGATCGAACATGTCGCCGAGCCAATGGATGATCACGGGCTCGCGGACCTGCGACAGCACGCGGTCATAGACCTTTGCGTAGTCGTCCGCGCTACGGCCGAGCTTGGCCAGTGCCCGCGACGCCATCAGGATGATCCGGCCGCCGGCCTTCTCGACCGCTGCGACCTGTTCTTCATAGGCCCGGATCACGTCGTCGATCTCCCTGGCATCCTCGACCGCGAGGTGATCGGTGCCGGCGCCGGAAAACACCAGCGCGCCACCCCTCGCCTTCGCAGCGCTGACCGAGCGCGTAATCAGTTCCAGCGAGGTCGGCCAATCCAGTCCCATGCCGCGCTGCGCGGTATCCATCGCCTCGGCGACGCCAAGACCGAGGTCCCAGACGTGTTCGCGAAAGGCGATGGTCTTGTCCCAATCGACCGCGGCGCTCAGCCACGGATCGACATCGGCCAAGGGATCGGCGACGACGTGCGCCGCCGAGAACGCCACACGGTTCAGCGTGCCCTGAAGTTTGGCGGGAAACGTCCGGGACGCCGCGAGGCGGTAGGTCTCTATCTCGCGAGTGCTGGTGGGCAATTTCAGCGACAGCGACGAGACAGGCAAAACCGGCTTGTTCATGGCTTGATCCTCACACCTTGATCGGAGCAACGTCGACCCAGCGCCGCTCGCGCCAGCTCTGCAGCGCGCATTCGGCAAGCTGCACGCCCTTGGCGCCTTCCAGCAGCGTGTATTTGTAGGGCGCGTCCTCGCAGACGTGGCGGATGAACATCTCCCACTGCTCCTTGAAACCGTTATCGTAGGTGACGTTTTCCGGCAGCTTCTGCCAATCGGCATAGAAATCATGCGTGCGCTTCTCGTCCGGATTCCACACCGGCCGCGGCGTCGCCTGCCGCGCCTGGATCACGCAATCGGTGAGGCCCGCCACCGCCGAGCCATGGGTGCCATCGACCTGGAAGGTGACGAGATCGTCGCGATATACCCGTGTGACCCAGGACATGTTGATGTGCGCGATCACGCCGCCCTTGAGACGGAAGGTCGCGTAGGCGGAATCGTCCGCCGTCGCGGTGTATTTGCTGTTCTTTTCGTCGAAGCGCTCGGGAATGTCGGTGGTGCCGGTGCAACTGACGCTTTCGACCTCGCCGAACAGATTGTCGAGCACGTAGCGCCAGTGGCAGACCATGTCGAGAATGATGCCGCCACCGTCTTCGCTGCGATAATTCCAGGACGGCCGCTGCGCCTCCTGCCAGCCGCCTTCGAACACCCAATAGCCGAATTCGCCGCGCACCGAAAGCATGCGGCCGAAGAAGCCGGAATCGCGCAGGAAAGCCAGCTTCTTCAGGCCCGGCAGGAACAGCTTGTCCTGCACGGTGCCGTGCTTGACGCCCTTGGCGTCGGCCAATCGCATCACCGCGACAGCTTCATCGAGATTGGTCGCGATCGGCTTCTCGCAATAGACGTGTTTTCCGGCGTTGATCGCCCGGGTCAGCAGCGAGGGCCGCGCCTGCGTGGTCGCGGCGTCGAAGAAAATGGCA
Source organism: uncultured Alphaproteobacteria bacterium (assembly GCA_963755895.1). GTDB lineage: Bacteria > Pseudomonadota > Alphaproteobacteria > Rhizobiales > Xanthobacteraceae > Bradyrhizobium. The sequence continues at coordinate 1,299,419 of CAVWMD010000003.1, read as the reverse complement.
TCTTTCTTGTCGGACAGCGCCTGGTCGAGATCGGTGGTCCAGCGCTCGACATTGAAGCGCTTGGCCAGGCGCTCGACCTTGTCGGCATCGCGGCCGACCAGGATCGGATCCGGCATCATGCGATCGCCGTTCGAAAGCTGCACGCCGCCGGAATCCCTGATCGCCACAATCGAGCGGATCAGATGCTGATTCAGGCCCATGCGGCCGGTGACCCCGTTCATGATCACGCCGAGACGTTTGGTTGTCATAGTGTTTGCTCCTTTGTTCTTGCTTTTGGCTGTTCGAGGGACGGCAGCGACGACCAGTCAGGATGGACCGAAGTCGCAAAACCCGGTGCGACCAGCGATCCCGTCAGCAGATCGCCGTCGTAAATCGCAAGGCGGACCTTGCCGCCGTCGTTGACATAGAGATCGGGATGCGCGGCGAGGAAGGCTTGCGCCTCGGCCGGCGGCGTATCGGCAAAACCATCGACATAATGATGGCCGTTGCGCTCGGCGTGGCTGACGCCGATCAATGCGCCGAGCGCGAGGTCCTGCTGCACGGCCAGGCCAGCCTGGCAGGTCAGGTCTTCGCCGGTGACGAAGAACGTTTCGCTCCCGGAACTCCATTTCGCGGCGCGAGTCGCGTTGACGACCGATTTGTAGATTCCCTTGCAGGATTTCGACGAGATGCCGCGATAGCCGAGCTCTCGGGCCGCGGGAAATGCGTCGTAGGAATCGTCGGCTTCGTCGATGATAAAGTCGCGGCCGCTCAGCCTGTCGAGCGGCGATTGCCGGGTGATGTCGCGCGGCATCGGCTGCTCAATGTAAAGCAGCTTTGTAGCGATCGGCCGCAGCGCGCCGTCGCGATCGAGCCGATCCATCAAGGTGCTCAGCGCCACGAGGTCGGCATATTGCTCGTTGGCGTCCAGCGAAACACGGTAGTCGTAGGCCAGGGTGGCGAGCTCGTTGCCGATATCGGTCAGCCGCGCGGCATCGGCGTCGGGATCGCCGTTGAGTTTCAATTTGAAAAAGCGTGCGCCGGTGTTTTCTTTCGCGTCCGCAACGCCACCCGCGCCCTCGACCTTGTCGTCGAGACCGACGGTGTGGCGGATCGCGACGCGTTCCAGCCGCTTCCTGGCGCTGAGAAACTGCGCGATGTCGCTATTCGCCAGATCCGGCGACAATCGCGCATCGATGCCGGCGATGTTGTCGACCATCCCGTCGAAGAAATTGACCCCGGCGCTGCGCAGCAGCGCGTCCAGGATTGCCTTGTCGATTTCGGCGGGACCGTAGGCTGCCGCAAGCGGCGGAATGTCTTCTTTCGCACAGGCTGCGACCTGCGCCGCGATGCAGCGGGCATGCAAGCCAAAGGCCGTCTCGAAACCCGAATGCGCCAGATAGAGATCTCGCGCGATCAGGAGCGAGCGCCGCAATTCGGTAACGGTCTCGTCCGGGCTGAGATGCGGGCGCTTGTCGAACCACTTTGGAACCAGCATTTCCGCGCTGGCGCCGACCGAACGGCCCCGGTCCTTTCCTTGGCCTTCAACCTCGATTTCGACGCGAACGAACATCTGCGGCGCCGCGTTGACCACGATGGCGCCGAACCGGAACGGCCGCACGAACGCAATCGGCCGCTCGAAAAACGCGATATCGCGCACCGCCAGACGCATCGGGGCTTGCCTCAATCCAGCGCGGCTCAATCCAGTGTACCCTGGGTGAAAAAGTGCTTGCGGATGCGCTGCACCAGATCGGTGAACACCGGATCGGCCATCGAATCCAGCGAGCGCGGCCGCGGCATCGGCACGTCGTAGATCGCGGCGATCGCGCCGGGCCGCTCGGTCATCACCAAGACCCGATCGGCCAGGAACACCGCCTCCGGGATCGAATGCGTGATCAGCAGCACGGTCTTGCCGGTTTCACGCTGGATCCGCATCAGCTCGACATTCATGCGCTCGCGCGTCATCGCATCGAGCGCGCCGAACGGCTCGTCCATCAGCATGATCTTGGGATCATGCACCAGCGCCCGGCAGATCGAGGCGCGCTGCTGCATGCCGCCGGACAATTGCCAGGGCAGCTTCCGCTCGAAACCTTCGAGGCCGACCATCTTCAACAGCGCTTTGGCGCGTGGCAGATATTCGTCGCGCGGCAGCCGCTTCATGTCGATCGGCAGCATCACGTTGGACAGGATATTGCGCCACGGCAGCAACAGCGAATTCTGAAACACGATCCCGACATTGCCGTGCGGGCTTGTCACCTTCTCGCCCTCGACCAGAATCTCACCGGTCGAAGGCGGCAGCAGGCCGGAGATCATCTTCAAAAGCGTCGACTTGCCGCAGCCGGACGGCCCGACCACGACAAAGAACTCGCCCTCGTTGATATGGAAATCCAGCGGACGCAACGACGGCACCTCGCCGTCGCGCGACCGATAGGTCTTCGACACCCCGGACAGTTGAATCCCGGAGGCGGCGCTGGCGCTGCGATCGGACACCACGCGCAGATGCGCCGGCTGATTGATGCTGGTCGGTTTGGTCGCTGCGCTCATTCAGCCAAGTCCATCCGGGCGATTTCTCTCCACCCGTCGTCCCTGCGAAAGCAGGGACCCATACGCCGTGACTTTTCGTTCAGGCACAGAGGAGACCTCCTGCAACTATCAACGCCAGGGGTTATGGGTCCCTGCGTGCGCAGGGACGACAAAAACTCTGTTACGAATCTGCTCACGAACCGCCGCCCGGCAGATAGTCGTTGGTATAAAACATCTTCGGATTTTCCTTGGCCTTGGCATCGAGACCGCCATATTCGACCATCAGGTTGACGCTGTCGGTCATGTTCTGGTCGGTCACCTGGAACGGCCGCTTGTCCTTGGTCTCCGGCGTACGATACAGCGGGATCGTCAGCTCAAAGCCCTGGGTCAGCGTGTCGATCTTGCCGCCCTTGGGGTTGGCATCGAGGATCGACTGGGCTGCGCCCTTCGGATCTTTTTCGGCGGCCTCGACCGCCTTGGTGGTCGCCGACATGAAGCGCTTGACCAGATCGGCGTGGGTCTTGACATAGTCGGTGTTGGCGACGAGGCCCGAACTCACCATGTGGATGCCGTAGTCGGCGAACTTGATCGGGTAGACGTCCTTGCCGGTGGCATCCTTGATCTTCATCGACTGGTCCATCACGTAGCCGAGCAGCAGATCGGCCTGGCCGTTGATCACCGCGTTCAGCTTGGTCTGGCCGTCACCGGCCACCGTGGTGAAATCGCTTTCCTTGAGGCCGGTCCGCTTCAGGAACAGCGGCCAGATCTGCGTCATCGAATCCGCCGGCGTGATCGCAACGGTCTTGCCCTTGATATCCTCGGGCTTGCGGATGTTCTTGTCGGCAAATCCCATCGCCGACATTGGGCTGGTCTGTAACAGCACGCCGGTCGCAATGATCGGCGCGCCCTTGACGGTCGCGCGCATCATGGTGGGCACGTCGACATAGCCGAAATCGGCGGTCTTGGCCGCGACCGCCTGGGTGGTCGCAGCCGAGCCGCGGCCTTCCTGAATTTCGAGGTCGATATTTTCAGCAGCGTAAATGCCCTTGGCCTTGCCGTAAAAAAACGGCGCGTGCTCGCCATAGACATACCAGTTGAGCATCAGCACGACCTTGTCGGCGGCCGCGGCCGGAGCCACCGCTGAGCCCATCCAGAGCAGGGCAGCGGCTACCGTCGCTATTGATCGCACCATGTTGATTCTCCCTTTGCTTTTGTTTTTCGTCATTGCGAGGAGCCACCGGGTCCCGCCTTTCGGCGGGCCCGATGACAGGCTCCGCGACGAAGCAATCCATTCTTCTTTGTGGCCTAACTGGATTGCTTCGCTACGCTCGCAATGACGATCTCTATCTCTTCTCGTTCACGCCGCGAAAATGATGTCCTCGCGCTGGCTGACATGCCAGGGAATGACAAGATGCTCGATCCGGTCGACCACCCAGAACAGTACCACACCGAGCAGCGCCAGGATCACCAGCGCGGCAAACATTGTCGGCAAATCGAACGTCCCGATCGAGCGCTGCAACACGTAGCCGATGCCCGAATTGGAACCGACGAATTCGCCGACCACGGCGCCCACCACGGCCAAGGTCACCGAGACTTTCAGGCCGGAGAAAATCGACGGCATCGCGTGCGGCAAATTGACCGCGCAGAACACCTGGAAGCGGCTGCCCTGCATCGCACGCGCCAGATCGACCATGTCAGGATCGACCGATTTGAAACCCTGCACCGCGGAGACCACCACCGGAAAAAATCCCAGCAGGAACGCGGCGATGATTTTCGGGACGATGCCGAAGCCGAACCACACCACGAACAAGGGCGCGATCGCGACCTTCGGCACCGATTGCGAGAACACCAGCAGCGGATAGACGTAGCTTTCGACGGTCTTCGATCCCGCGATCAGCATCGCGACCGGAATGCCGAACGCCGCCGACAGCAGGAACCCGCCCAGGGTCGCGTAGGTGGTGGGCCACGCCTGGCGCAACAGCTCCGGCCAATCGCTCCAGAGCACGGCCACGACATCTGCCGGCGCCGGCACCTGGTAGGCTGGAATCCGGAACAGCCGGATCGCCAAATCCCAGGCCACGACGATGAAAATCAGGAACAAAAACGGGCGAATCCACGCCACATTGAGCGCTTTCGACACGCTTCCAGGCGCTTTGGACTCGCTCAAATTTCTCTCCCTCATATGCCGGCTTCAGGGGGACAAATTAACCTTTTGGATAATTACTGTCTAGAGGCGTTGACGCGGGAAACTTGCTCCAGTCGTCCCGGCGCCTTACGCGCAATTGCGCGCTAAGGGCCGGGACGACAGAACTCAAGCGTCGGAATGCGCGGCCGCGGCGCGTGGTTTCATCGCGTTGCCCTTGCCGAACGCGGCGGTAGATTTTCCGGTCAGCGCCGCCAGCACCAGCGCCACCATGTGGTCGAGGCGCTCGTCCCGCGCCTCCTTCTTCAGGAGGTCGCGGCCGAAAATCACGCTCAAGGTCGCGCTGTTCGACAGATAGAAAAAGCACAGCGCCGCGATCGAAATATAGAGCTGCACCGGATCGACCGCGACCTGGAAGTCGCCGTTTGCGACGCCCCGCATCACCACGGTGCGGATCATCTCGACGAACGGCGAATGCATCGATTTGACCTTGGTGGAGCGCTTGAGATGGCGCGCCTTCGCCAGGTTTTCGGTGTTCAAGAGCGCGAGGAATTCCGGGTTGCGGAGGAAATAGTTCCACGTAAAACTGATCAGGCGCTCGATCGCTTCCGGCGGATCGAGGTGCTCCAGATTGAGCCCGCGCTCCTCGACCCGGATCTGCTCATAGGCGCCTTCGAGCACCGCGAGATAGAGATCGTCCTTCTTGCCGACGTGATAATACAGCATGCGCTTGTTGGCGCCGGCCTTGGCCGCGATCCGATCGACCCGCGCGCCGGCAAGGCCGTAAGTGGCGAATTCCTGCTTGGCGGCCTCGAGAATGCGAAGCCGCATCCCTTCGGGATCGCGTTGCCACTTCAGAATGCGTTTTGCCTTGACCAAATCGATCGTCCGTCAATGATGTTCGGCCGGATGGTGTAGCATGCATCGCGCGATTTGAGAAAGAAGCACCGGCGTGTCTATGATGCAGACATGAACCTCTATTCGACCCTCGTTCGCCCGCTTGCGTTCCGGCTCGATCCGGAAACCGCGCATCATCTCGCGATCGCGGCCGGCGCTCGCCTCGGCTGGGCCGCGAACGCGATGCGAGCCGCGAGCCGACCTGACGATGAAAGGCTGGCGACCGACGTGGCCGGCCTGCACTTTCCCAACCCGATCGGGCTCGCCGCCGGCTTTGACAAGAGCGGATCGGCGATCCGCGCGCTGGCGGGCCTCGGCTTCGGCTCGGTCGAAATCGGCTCAATCTCGATCGAGCGCTCCGCCGGCAACCCAAAGCCCCGGCTGTGGCGCTTGCCCGACGACGAGGCCATCGTGGTCTATTACGGCCTGCCCAACGATGGCGTGCCGACAATCTCCGAGCGGTTGACCGGAACTCGCCTGCCGGTGCCGCTTGGCATCAATCTGGTCGTCACCAATCGCGGCCCGGGCGCAGCTGTGCTCGACGCCGATCAGATCATCGGCGAATATGTCGCTTCCGCCAAGGCAATCGCGCCGCGCGCGGATTATCTGATGCTGAATTTGTCATGCCCGAACACCGCGGACGGACGCGACTTCTTCGCGGATGCCGGGCATCTCGACGCCTGCCTCAGCGCGCTCGGCGAAGCCAAGCTTCACGTGCCGGTGTTCCTCAAAGTCTCGCCACTCGGCGGCATCGAGGCCATCGAACGGGTGCTGGCGGCGGCCGACGGGCGCGATTTCGTCTCCGGCTTCATGTTCAACCTGCCGCCGGTGAAACCCGAAGGCTTGCGCACGCCAAAGCAGATCTGGCGCGAGATGCCCGGCGCGGTGTCCGGACCGCCGTCAGCGGCGCTTGCCGATTTCTGCCTGCGCGAGACCTTTCGGCGCATGGACCGCAAGCGTCACGCGCTGATCGGCGCCGGCGGCGTTTCCACGGCAGCGGATGCCTACGTCAAACTCCGCTTGGGTGCATCGCTGGTTCAATTATTGACCGCGCTGATCTATCAAGGCCCCGGCGTGGTCCGTACGATCACCACGGGCCTCGCGCAATTGCTGGCGCGCGACGGCGTCAGGAACGTTCGGGATATCGTCGGCGTGGATGCGTGATGTGTAGGGTGGGCAAAGGCCTCTTGGCCGTGCCCACCATCTTCTCTTGACGCAAGGCGGTGGGCACGGCGCAAGTGCGCCTTTGCCCACCCTACGATCTCAATCCGCCTTGGGCGTCCGTTGCACCAGCAACGTCGGCACGCCGCAGGTGCCGTTGCGCGCGGTCATCACCTTGGTGCCCGGCTTGCGGCCGGGACGGGCCTCCGACACATCGACGCCCGCTTCAACAAGTCGCGCCCGGGTGGCGTCGATATCGGCGACCCGCCAGCAAATGCCGCGCAGCCGGTCCGGCGCCGCGACCGTGTCCTTTGCAGAATCCTTGGCAGCATCCTTGCTTGGCCGGTGCGCCACTTCGACGATCAGATCGCCGCAGCGGAAGAACATCAGCCGGCCCCACTCCGGATGCGAGCGATCGAGCGCCATGTCGAGCCCGAGGCGCGCACCGTACAGTGCGGCGGCGCCTTCGGGATCGGCGGTACCGATCACCACATGATCCATCGCGGTGATCGACGCCGGCGTGGTCCGCACCGCGAGCGGCCGCTCCTTGGCAAGCTCCAGGAAGAACATCCGGACCCCTCGCGTCGCATCGGTTGCCGCCCGGGTCCGCTTCCAGGATAGCGTGGCGCCGGTCACGGCATCGCGGCTTTCGACTTCCGCGATCGGCTCCGGCTTCAAGGTCAGCCGATCTAGCCTGCGGTGCATCCTGGCGATGTCGTTGGTACGAAAACAGATGCTCGCGAGACCCTCGCCTTGCTCCGCAATCACGCTGCGAATGCGATCGGCGGTCGCGCCGTCGCCGCTCGGCGCCATCAGCTCCAGCGTCATGTTATCGAGCGTAAACAGCACGCGCTCGGCGCCCTCGCCGGCGTTGTGCCACGATGGCGTGCGCGCAAACAATGTCTGGTAGGCCGCGGCGCCGGCCTTGATGTCGCTGACGAGAACGACGACGTGATCGAGCCCTGTGATCATGGGAAAAAGTCCCCGCGTAAATTTCTCCGGGCGAACGCCGCTCGTCGTGGCGGCGCGCACACACCGGTTCTCGCGCCAAATGTGGCTCTGTCAGTATCGAACAAAATCAACCGATTGGCCACGCTTGATTGCCGGCGCCGTACCCTACCCGGAGCTGGACCGATGTGCTTTGATGCCAATAGCCAGGGGCCGACACCCAACAGACGATCGAAAGCCCGCCCCCCGATGAGCCCAAGGCGAGAATAATCATGACAACCCGACGCGAACACGACCTGCTGGGGGATCGAGACCTGCCGCAGGACGCCTATTACGGTGTGCACACGCTGCGCGCTGTCGAAAATTTTCCGATCACGGGAACGCCGATCTCGATCTATCCCGACCTCATCAAGGCGTTGGCCTCGATAAAGCTGGCCGCTGCCCGCAGCAATCGCGATCTCGGTTTCCTGTCGGCTGCGCATTGCGATGGCATCGTCGCCGCCTGCGAGGAGATCCGCGCCGGCCGCCTGATCGAACAGTTTGTCGTCGACGTGATCCAGGGCGGCGCCGGCACCTCGACCAACATGAACGCCAACGAGGTGATCGCCAACCGCGCGCTGGAGATCATGGGGCATGCCAAGGGCGAATACCAGTTCCTGCACCCCAACGAGCATGTCAACATGAGCCAGAGCACCAACGACGTCTATCCGACGGCGCTGAAACTCGCAGGCTATACCCGTATCCTGGCACTGGTCGAGGCGATGTCCTATTTGCGGGCCGCGTTCGAGGCCAAGGCGGAGGAATTCAAGGACGTCATCAAGATGGGCCGCACCCAATTGCAGGATGCGGTGCCGATGACGCTGGGCCAGGAATTCTCCACCTATGCCGTGATGCTCGGCGAGGACGAAATGCGGCTCAGGGAAGCCGTGCTACTGATCTGCGAAATCAACATGGGCGCAACGGCGATCGGCACCGGCATCAACGCCCATCCGGACTATGGACGGATCGTGTGCCAGCATTTGCGGGAAATCACCGGCATTCCAGTGGTCACAGCGGCCAACCTGATCGAGGCCACGCAGGATTGCGGCAGTTTCGTGCAGCTTTCCGGCGTGCTCAAGCGGGTCGCGGTCAAGCTGTCGAAGACCTGCAACGATCTGCGGCTGTTGTCGTCCGGGCCCCGGGTTGGCCTGGGCGAGATCAACCTTCCGTCGATGCAGGCCGGCTCCAGTATCATGCCGGGCAAGGTGAACCCGGTGATTCCCGAAGTCGTCAATCAGATTGCCTTCGAGATCATCGGCAACGACGTGACGGTGTCTTTCGCAGCCGAAGCCGGCCAATTGCAATTGAACGCCTTTGAGCCGATCATCGCCCATTCGATCTTCAAAAGCGTCAACCATCTGCGCGCCGGTTGCGTCGTGCTCGCCGACCGCTGCGTCAAGGGTATTACGGCCAACCGGGAGCATCTGCGCCGCGGCGTCGAACGCTCGATCGGCATCGTTACCGCGCTCAATCCGTATATCGGCTACGCCAACGCCACACGGATCGCGAGCGACGCGCTGATGTCGGGACGCAGCGTCTACGACGTCGTCTTGGAGGAAAAGCTTCTGACCAAGGAGCAGCTCGACGAAATCCTCGAGCCCAGCGTTCTGACGGTCCCCCATCTGTTCACGCCAACGCGCACGTGAGGTCTGCAAACGGCGCCACGGTTAGTCGCGCCGTCAGGAACTCGGGGGACGCGCAGGCCGTTGGACCGGCGGCACGCGCCTATTCCACGGTCGGCCTGCTGATAATTTTATCGAATGATCCGGCATAACCGGTGCTAATGTATGTGGCCGGCCGGGACCACCCCTAAAGCCACGACGGAAATCCAATGCAGGCTCTCTTCATCGGACAGACCTATATCGACGTCACCTTCATCACCGATCACATGCCGACCGGCGACGAAAAGCATGTCGCCTCCGCCTACGCCGTCTCGTTCGGCGGCAACGCGGTCACCGCGGCGTTTTGTTGCGCCAAACTGGGCATCGTGCCGGACCTGGTCGCCACCGTGGCCAATGACTGGCTCGGGCGGATGTTCTGGGACATGAGCGCGAAATACGGCATCTCGATTCATCCGCGCAAGGTCAACGCCTCCTCGCTTTCCTTCATCATGCCGAAGGACGGCAAGCGCGCCATCGTACGCTGCCGCGACGACGAGCATATCCATCCCTTCCCGATGCTGAACCTGAAGGGCTGCCGCGCGCTGCACGTCGACGGCCACCAGCCGGATGCGGCAATCCATTACGCCAGGCTGTGCCGCGAAGACGGCATCCTGACCTCGCTCGACGGCGGCGGCCTGCGCACCAACACCCACGACCTGCTCGAATTCATCGACGTCGCGATCGTCGCCGAGCGGTTGTGCGAACAGATGGACCTGACGCCCGAGAAGATGCTCGACTATCTCAAGAGCCGGGGCTGCCGGGTCGGCGGCGTCACCCAGGGCGAAAGGGGCCTGCTCTGGTATGACGAGACCGGCGCGGTTCGCACCATGCCCGCGCTGCCGATCGCGAGCGAGCGCGTGATCGACACCAACGGCGCCGGTGACGTGTTTCATGGCGCCTATGTGTTTTCCTATCTCAACAATCCCGGCAAGGGCTGGAAAGAGCATTTCGAGTTTGCCCGCGCCGCATCGACCTACAAGATTCAACGCCTCGGCAACGAGGCCGGATTGCCGACACTCGCCGATATCGAATCCGTCAAGCAGGAGTTCCAGATCGGGCGCAAGAAGGAATTCTGGGATTAGATATGGGCCGCGTTTTTGTTGCCGGCAGCATCAACATGGATGTGGTGGCGACCGCCGAACGGCATCCCCGGGTCGGCGAGACCGTCGCCGGCCATCAAGTGCTTTATTTTCCCGGCGGCAAGGGCGCCAATCAGGCGGTGTCGGCGGCAAAGCTCGGCGCACCGACGACGCTGATCGGCCGGCTCGGCACCGATGCGTTCGGGCACGACTTGAAGATTTTCCTCGCCGCACAGGGCGTCGATCTGAGTTTCGTGCAGGAAACCGCTGAGGCACACACCGGAACCGCCATCATCACCGTGGCCAATGCCGACAACACCATCGTTGTCGTTCCCGGCGCCAATGCGATGCTCGATGCCGACGATGTTACCGCGCCCGTTCTCGCTAGGGGCGACATCGTCGTCAGCCAGTTCGAGATTCCTCAGACGACCGTTAGCGCCTTCTTCAACCGCGCGCGCGCGGCTGGTGCCAGGACAATCCTCAATCCGGCCCCCATGATCGCATTCGATGCCAAATTGCTCGATCTCGTCGATATCCTGATCCTCAACGAGAGCGAGCTCGGCCTGCTTGCGGAAATAGAACTTCGCGACACCGATGATTCCGAGCGGATCATCGAGGCCGCCAGATCCCTGCAAGGTAACGGAGGACGAATCGTCTGCGTCACCTTGGGCAAACGCGGCGTGATCGCGCTGGCGGACAACGAACCGCTGATCATTCCGGGCCGCGCGGTCAAGGCCGTCGATACCACCGGCGCTGGCGACTGTTTTGTTGGCGCGGTCGCGGCGCAATTGGCGGCAGGAAAATCAATTCGCGACGCGCTCGATTACGCCAACGTTGCGGCGTCGATCTGCGTACAACGAATGGGCGCGGCGCCATCGATGCCGACGGTCGTGGAAGTGGAAACCTCTCGTCGTCCCGGCCTAGCGCGCAATTGCGCGTAAGGCGCCGGGACCCATAACCCCTGGCGTTGGTTATTAGTTTGTAGGGTGGGCAAAGCGAAGCGTGCCCACCAATTCAACATACACGAAAAATGGTGGGCACAGCGCAAGCGCGCCTTTGCCCACCCTACGAGATTTCCGGCGAACGCCGACACGACCAAATGCGGTAACTACCCCAACGCCGCCTTCAGATCAAACCCCGTATCCATCGCCTGTTCCGGCGTGATCGAGCCGTTGGCGGCCAACAGCCTGCGGCCGAACATGTGATCGCCGGCGCGGTTGACCGACTCGATGCCGACCAGCCGATCGGCCTTGTAGCAAAACGCCGAGAACGCGCCCTGCGCGCGATCGCCGCGCACCACCACGCGATCATAGCCGGTGGTGAGCCCCGCGATCTGCAGCTTGTCGGGACCCTGATCACTCCAGAACCACGGCAGACCGTCATAGGCCTTGGTATCGCCGGTCAGCCGCGCCGCGACACAACGCGCGTGATCGGTAGCGTTCTGCACCGACTCCAGCCGCAACGAGCCACCGAAGCGCTCGCTGGCGTAGAGCGCGCAGTCGCCGACCGCCGAGATATAAGGGTCCGATGTCAGCAGATGTTCGCCGACGATAATGCCCGACGCCACCGGCAGGCCGGCAGCAGCAGCGAGTTCGACATTCGGCAACACGCCGACGCCGACCACGATGAGGTCGGCGGCGATATGCCGGCCGTCGCTGAGGCTGACGCCGGCGACGCTGGCGCCGTCGCTTTCGATGCTGGTGACCTGCACACCGAAATGAATGCGAATGCCGGCCTCGGCGTGCCTCTTCTGGAAGAACTCGGAAATCTCCGCGGTCACCGCCCGCGCCATCACGCGGGCGCCGAGTTCGACGACGTCGACCTCGAGGCCCTTGGCGCGGGCGGTGGCGGCGAATTCCAGACCGATGAAGCCGGCGCCGATCACCACGACGTGCCGGCGCGAGGCCAGCCGCTGCCGCAGCACTTCGCTTTCATCCAGCGTCCGCAGATAAAGCACGTCTTCAAGGTTGGCGTTGGGAAGGTCGAGCAGACGATTGCGCGCGCCGGTCGCGAGCGCCAGATGCTCATATTCAAGCGAGGAGCCGGAAGCCAGCGACAATCTTCGCGCGGGACGGTCGATGGAAGCGGCGCGATCGGCGATCAGCTCGATGTTCTGCTCGCGATAAAACTTGTCCGGCCGGAACATCAGGCTATCGGGCGCACCGCCGCCTTTCAGATAGGCTTTTGAAAGCGGCGGCCGCTGATACGGCAGATGCGGCTCATCGTTGAGCAGGGAGATCGGTTCGGCATAGCCGGCTTGCCGCAGCGATGAGGCAAGCTGAAAGCCCGCATGCCCGGCGCCGACAATCACAACAGGACGCTTCGTCATTCGCTCACGCCGCCCTGACGCGAAGCGGCAAGGTGTCGAACCCGCGCAGCGTGTTGTTCAGCCGCCGTTCCGGCTTGCCGGTCAGTTCGAACGAGACCACGCGCTTGGCGAGCGCGCCGAAGATCGCCTCGCTTTCGAGCCGCGCCACCGCCTGCCCGACACAACCGTGGATGCCGGTGCCGAATGTCATGTGGCCGGCCGCGCGGCGCTTGACATCGAACGTGTCGGGTCTTTCCCAGCGGCGCGGATCGCGGTTGGCGGCGGCCAGGAACAGCAGCACCTTCTCGCCGTCGCCGATCTGCACGCCGCCGACCTCGACATCCCTGGTGGTGGTGCGGAAAAACGTCTGCACCGGCGATTCGAAGCGCAGCACCTCCTCAAAGGAACCGCGGATCAAATTGGGATTTTCGCGCAGCACGGTCCATTGCTCGGGATTGGTGGCGAAGCAATAAAGCGCATTGCCGAGCCCGTAGACCGTGGTGTCGATGCCGGCCGACAGGAACGAGCGCACCAGCATGCCCGCTTCGTCCTCCGACAATTCGCCGGCGTCGACCGCATGGAAAATCTTGATGCCCAATCCATCGGGCGCCAGCGCCGCACGGCTGCATTTCGACATGATCCATTCGCGCACCGGACCGGCATTGGCCATGGCCTTGTCGAACAGGTCGTTGCGCGGCCCGAACGAGTTGAACACCATGGTGCCATACGGCATCAGGTTTTCGCGGCCCTGCTCGGAAATACCCACCGCGTCCGGAAACACTTTTAAGGGGTAAGCCTCGGCGAGATCGGCGACGCCGTCGAATTCGCGCTGCTCGACCAGGCGATCGACCAGCGCTTCCGCTTCGCGTGCGAACGTTTCGCGCAGCACGTTGATCGCCGCCGGCGACAGGATGCGGGTCAGCACCGCGCGGGTGCGGGTGTGCAGCGGCGGATCGGCTTCCAGGATGATGCTCGGCGGACGCCACGGCGGTTCTTTACGAAAATCGCTCAACCCCACGCCGGCGCCGGAACAATAGGTCTCCCAGTCGGTCAGGGCATCGCGGACTTCCTGATGCCGCGCCATCGCCCAGATGCCGTATTGCTCGAGCCAGACCACGGGCCCTGCCTCGCGCATCGCCTCGTGGTGCGGATAGGGATCGCCGAGGAAGCCGTGCGAAAACGGATCGATGGTGGAGACCGGGCGGTCGACCGTCGTATCGATGCTCATCAGGCGCTCCCGTTATCCCGGTCGTTGCAATGCAGTAATCTGCACGGCCGCTTGCCGGCATTTTGCAGGCTTCGCCGGGGATTGTCACCCCTTCCCTTCTGCGATTTAAATGCCCTTCAGATGCCTTTGCGGCCTGCTCGGATCGGGAGTTCTGTTCCATGTCTACATCCATCAATGCCTCTCATTCCGACGACCCGGCACTGCTGGCCGATCGACGGCCCGATCGCGACCATCACGCTCAATCGGCCGGCCGCCTTCAACTCGATCGATCTATCGATCGCCAAGAAGCTGGAACAGCTCAGCGCGGAGGTCGAGGCCTCCGACGATATCAGGGTGCTGGTGATCCAGGGCGAAGGCCGCGCGTTCTGCGCCGGCGGCGATCTGCAAACCATTGGCGCCGCGGCCGCGGCCGACACCATCGCGCCGGTGGTCGGCGAGTTGCTGAAGCACTACCACGCCTTCATCACGACGTTGCGGCGGATGCCGAAGATCGTGCTGTCGAGCGTGCACGGCTCGGCGGCCGGCGCCGGCCTCTCGCTCGCCTTCGTGGCCGACCTCTGCATCGCCACGGACGACGCCAAATTCACCCCGGCCTACGCCAAGCTCGGCGTCTCGCCCGATGGCGGCGGCACCGTCGGCGTGGTCGCAAGCGTCGGCGCGCGGCGTGCCCTCCAGATCTACCTCGCGGAAGACAGCTTTTCAGCAGCGCAAGCCCGCGACTGGGGCCTGGTCGCCAAGATCGTCCCGGCGACCGAGCTGAAAGCCGCGACGCGAGAGCTGGCCCATCGCCTGGCGCAAAACGCGCCGGCCGCGCTGGCGGCAACCAAGGCGCTGATCCATCAGGCCCATGTCACGCCGATCGAGCGACAGCTCGACGCCGAACGCGATGCCATCATCGATTGCATGCATACTGACGAGTTTCGCATTGCCGTGAAGAAGTTCACGAGCAAGGGGAAATAGACACTATCACCCCTGCACCCTCTCTCGTCGTCTCACCACGCACCACTTCCTGAGGTGCGCGCTCTTTCTTGCGCGCCACGAAGGATGGCCGCAGGCGGAGCGCTGAACACCATCCTTCGAGGCTCGCAACAGCTCGCACCTCAGGATGACGTCGGAGCTAGCTTCAAAGGCCCTCGGGATGAGGTTTCCGCTCAATCACGGCGGACAGATGTACCCTGTTCCCGCCGGCGATTTGAAGCAGCCGACCGATTCCGGGATCACGTGCTTGGGCAGCCACAGCACCACGCTCGGAAAATAGATCGTGAAGCAGATCGTGAACAGGAACACGACATAGATCGGCAGCGCCGCCCGCAGCGCCTTGCCGAAACTGACGCCGACGAATTTCGAGGCCATCAGCAGCACCAGCCCGTAAGGCGGCGTGATCAGCCCGAACGCCAGCGTCGCGATCAGCACCACGCCCATATGAACGCCATTGATATCGCCGGCCTGGGTCAAGGCATTCACCAGCGGCATGAAGATGATGATGGTCGGCACCGGCTCGATGAAATCACCCACGATCGTGAACAGCAGCACCATCAGCAGCATGATCAGGTGCGGATCGTTGCCGGCGATCGAGGTGATGAAATCCGCGATCACGATGGCGCCGCGCAGATAGGCCAGCATCCAGCCGAAGGCGTTGGCGGCGCCGATAGTGATCAGCGGCAGCGAGAAGATCAGCCCGGCGAGGCAGAAATCATAGGGGATCTTGCGCAGATGCCCGCGATTGAGCGCGGGGATCACCACCGCGATGATGTACACCACCGCGACGACGCCGGCTTCGGTCGGCGTGAACCAGCCGGTAAGGATTCCGCCTAGCAGGATCACGGGGATCATCATCGGAAGCGCCGCATCTCCGGCTGCGAACGCTATTTGCCGCATCGGCGCCCGCGGCTTGCTCAGACCGGAGGGACCGAAGAAATAGCAATAGATCATCAGGCCAAAGCCGATCATGAAGCCGGGCACCACCCCCGCCATGAACAATCCGGCGATCGAGACATTGCCGGTGGCGCCGTAGACGACGGCGGTGATGCTCGGCGGCACCAGCGCTGCGATGGTCGAGGCCGACGCGATGATCGCAGCGATGAAGGCCGGGCTGTAGCCCTCGCGTTTCATCGGGCCGCCCAGCGCGCGGCTCATCACCGCGACGTCGGCGGTGGTCGATCCCGACATTTCCGAGAAGAACATGCTGAAGACCACGACGACCTGCGACAGTCCGCCCCTGATATGCCCGACCAGCGACAGCGACAGATTGGCGATGCGAACCACGACATTGGCCGAGCTCATGAGCTCGCCGACCAGCAGGAAAAACGGGATCGCCAGCAGCGCCTCGGAATCCACGCCGTCAAAGATCTTCTGGATGATGGCGGCCAGCGACACGTCCGTCAGGAACGCACCGACGAACACGCCCGCCATCAGCGAAAACGGCACCGGCACGCCGAGATAACCGAAGAACAGGAAGCAGAACGACATCAGCCCAAGGACGACCGGTGCGCTCACGGCTGCGTTCCCTTGGCGAAGCCCGCATCGGCCGGCGGAATCGAGGGATCGTCATCCGGCGGCTCGGGGTGGTCAAATCCGTTGCGAATGCCGTTCACCAATTGCTCGATCGTGAACAGGGCGATGAGAATGCCAGACAGCGGGATCACCGCATAGAGCGAGGCGATCGGCGTGCCCGACGGCAGCCGGAAACTGCCAAAGCCCCTGAGATAATTGATATAGCCAAACCAGATCAGGCAAAACGAAACGCCGAGAACCACCAGCCGAATCAGAATCTCGACGATCAGCCGCGGCGTGCCGTGCAGCGCTTCAGAAATCGCGGTGAGATACAAATGATCGTTGCGCCGGGTCGCGACGGCAGCTCCGATGAAGATCGCATAGATGAACAGCGTCGACGTCACCTCCTGCAGCCACAGCCAGGGATGGCCGATCGTGCGCGTCACGATGTCAGACATCACCGAGAGCGAGAAGCCGAAGCACAGCACGCCGCAGAGCATCATCAGCACCAGTTCGAGCCTGTCGAGCCACCGCCATTTCAGGTGATGTTGCCGCGGCAGCACCAGTTTATCGGCAATGGTCATCGCACAATCTCCGTCGCGCCGGCGCGGTAGGCTGTGAAATAATCACCGACGTCATCCTGAGGAGCGCGCCCTTGCGCGCGTCTCGAAGGATGTTGTCCGGCGTGGTGCCCGTGGCCATCCTTCGAGGCTCGCAAGAGCTTGCACCTCAGGATGACGTCTGAAATAGCGTCACAGGTTCGGGCGCCGGGACGACCCGTGGAGATGATCGCGCCCCGCCTCAATCAATCGCCCGGATCAGATCCTTGAGTTTTTCGGCGTGTGGGCCGAGGTCCTTGGCAAGCTTGTCCAGGTAGGGATCGGCGATCGCCGTAAAACTCTTCTTGTCGACGTCCTCGACGACCTTGACGCCGAGCGACTTCAGCTTGGTGGCCGCGGCCCTTTCGAGATCGAACGCCTTCGCGGGCTCCTTGGCGCTGATTTCGTTGGCCGCGGTCAAAACCCACTGTTTCTGCTCGGCGGAGAGGCTCTGCCATAATTTGTCGCTGACAAATACCAGCGCGTTGTTGGCCTCGTGCTCGGTGATCGACAGCACCGGCGCTACCTCGTAGTGCTTGTTGACGAGATAGACGTTGATGCTGTTCTCCGCGACATCGACCACGCCGGTTTGCAGCGAGGTGTAGACGCTCCCGAACGGCATGTGCACGGTCTGCGCGCCATAGGCCGGGAACATGGTATCCTCGGTGGCGGTAGCCTGGACGCGGACCTTCAACCCCTTGATGTCACCGACATTGTGGATCTCTCGCTTGCCGTACATGTGCCGTACGCCCTGCGACCCCGTCGCGATCACATGAAGGCCCTGCGTGGTCTCCTCGATCATCGTCTTGAGCTCGTCGAAAACTCTCGGATCGGCCAGCGCCTTGACCACATGGGCTTCGTTGCGGAACAGGAAATGCAGCGACATCACGCTGGCCTGCGGTGAAACCGTCGCGGTGTTGGCCGACGAGATGATCGCAAATTCGATGTCGCCGGCTTTCACCAGTTGCAGAAGCTGTGGTTCCTGGCCGAGCTGCGCTCCCGGATATTGGTCGATGATCATGGTGCCCTTGCTCAATTCCTTGAGCTTGTCGGCGAACAGATCGCCGGCGATCGAATAGCCGGTGTTGCGCGGCTGGTCGTAAGCAAAACGATAATGCTTGACGTCCTGGGCGCTGGCGCGAAAGGCGAATGTTATAGCCGCGGTCGTAATAAGTCCGCGAATAATCCTTGCCGGAATATGCATCATTTCCCCCCGTTATCATTTTGTTCGATCATCCCATCGGGGTCACGGGATTGTCAATTGAACAACAGAGGTGGTCACGCAACGCATCTGCGAGATGGATTGCGACACGATCGCCCCACGTCATCATCCGCCAACGGGTCGCGCGAAGGCGCGCCCGCTGACAGGCTCCGGCGGATGATCCAGTATGCCGCGAGGTTTCAATTTCGCAACAGCGTCTCGGACTACTGGATGCCCGCCTTCGCGGGCATGACGTTGGTGTGAAACAGCGGCTCGGAGGTGAGGCTATTTACTTCCCCTCGCCGCGCATAAAATCGAAGTCGCAACCTTCGTCGGCTTGCAGGATGGTCTCGTTGAACAGATGCGCGTAGCCGCGCCTGGCCCAATCCGGCGTCGCTGGCAGAGGCAGCGCCGTGCGGCGCTTGTCGAGCTCGGCGGCGTCGACCAGGAGATCGATGCTGCGTTTGGCGACATCGAGCCGGATCATGTCGCCGTTCCGCACCAGCGCCAGCGGACCGCCGACCGCGGATTCCGGCGTAATGTGCAGCACGATGGTGCCGAACGCCGTGCCGCTCATCCGCGCATCGGAAATCCGCACCATGTCCTTGACCCCACCACGCGCGAGTTTCCTCGGGATCGGCAGATAGCCCGCTTCCGGCATGCCCGGCGCGCCCTTGGGACCGGCGTTGCGCAGCACCAGCACGTCATCGGCATTGACGTCGAGTTCGGGGTCGTCGACCCGCAAAGTCATATCCTCGACGGATTCGAACACAACGGCGCGGCCGGTGTGCTGCAGCAGCTTGGGGCTCGCCGCCGAATGTTTGATCACCGCGCCGCGCGGCGCGAGATTGCCATGCAGCACCGCCATCGCACCTTCCGGCTTGATCGGGTTGGTGCGCGGCCGGATCGCATCCTGGCCCGGAACGTCCTCGGCGCCGGCCACGACATCGCGCAGCGTCTTGCCTTCGATGGTTTTGGCGTCGAGATCGATCAGGTCGCCGAGTTGCGCCATCAGTTTCGGCACGCCGCCGGCATGATGGAAGTGCTCCATGTAATGCTCGCCCGACGGTTTTAGGTCGATCAACACCGGCACCTCGCGGCCGAGCCTATCAAAACCTTCGAGGTCGATGCGATGTTTGGTGCGGTTGGCGATCGCGGTCAGATGGATCAGCCCGTTGGTCGAGCCGCCGATCGCCTGCAGCACCACCTGCGCGTTCCGGAACGAGGCCGCGGTGAGAAACTCGCTCGGGCGCGGTCCCTTCGCCTTGGCCATCGCGGCCGCCACCCTGCCGCTGGCCTCGGCGGAACGAAAACGTTCGGCATGCGGCGCCGGAATCGTCGCGCTCATCGGCAGTGACAAGCCCAGCGTTTCGGTGATGCAGGCCATGGTGGAGGCAGTGCCCATCACCATACAGGTGCCGACCGACGGCGCGAGGCGGCCGTTGACCGCTTCGATCTCGACCTCGTCGATCTCACCGGCGCGGAATTTGCCCCACAGCCTGCGGCAATCGGTGCAGGCGCCGAGCACCTCGCCCTTGTGATGCCCGACCACCATCGGCCCGACCGGGATCACCACCGTCGGCAGATCGGCGCTCAGCGCCGCCATGATCTGCGCCGGCAACGTCTTGTCGCACCCGCCGATCACGATCACCGCATCCATCGGCTGGGCTCGGATCATCTCCTCGGTGTCCATCGCCATCAGATTGCGCAGGTACATCGAGGTCGGATGCGAAAAACTCTCGGCGATGGAGATGGTGGGAAACACCATCGGCATCGCACCGGACAGCATCACGCCGCGCTTCACCGCCTCGATGATCTGCGGCACGTTGCCATGGCACGGGTTGTAATCGCTGAAGGTGTTGGTGATGCCGACGATTGGCCGGTTCAGCGCGTCGTCGCTATAGCCCATCGCCTTGATAAAGGCCTTGCGCAGGAACAGCGAGAAGCCCGCATCGCCATAACTTGCCAGTCCCTTGCGCAGTCCGTCAGCCATTTTGTCTTTCCTTAAGTGAGCCGTCATTCCGGGGCAGCCCGCGGGGCTGAACCCGGAATCCAGAGGTTATCAGCGGAAGTTTCCGGGTTCACGCTGACGCGTGCCCCGGAATGACCGCCTTTCAGTTAGCACGCCGCCAAGATGCGAACGACTACTTCCAGTTCACGATTTTGCTGGTGTCACCGTCGAACTCCATGCCGCAGAACGTGCCGCCCTGGTAGAAATCGCCGACCGGGTCGGGGCCGATCTTGGCCTGCTCGGCCATCGCGTGCTCGCGAAAATCCTCTGCCCGCCCGGTCGGGCGATAGCCGAGGTCGTAGGCGCGGTGATTGTCCCACCACGAGCGCTCGTTATACGACGCGCCGTAAAACACCTCGAAACGGATGTCGGGATGATCGAGCCCGATCCGGCACAATTGCACCAGATCTTCCGGCTTGAGCCAGATCGCCAGCCGCCGGTGATCCAGCGGCTTGTCGCCGAAATTGCCGATCCGGAGGCAGGTGACGCCAAGGCCGTGCTTGTCGGCATAGAGCGCGCCGACCGCCTCGCCGAACACCTTGCTGACGCCATAGCGGCTGTCCGGCCGCGGCTGCACATCGGTTCCGATCCGGTGATGCCTGGGGTAGAAGCCGACCGCGTGGTTCGAGGACGCGAACACGATGCGCTTGACGCCCTGCTTGCGCGCCGCCTCGAACAGATTGTAGCAGCCGATGATGTTGGATTGCAGGATATTGTCCCAGGGACCCTCGACCGAAAACCCGCCGAAATGCAGGATACCGTCGACGCCCTCGCAGATCGCCTCGACCTGCGCGAGGTCGGACAATTCGGCCGCCTTGAATTTTTCGTTTGCGCCGAGATCGGCGGGCGCCTTGAGGTCGCTCAACAGCAGGTCCGGATAGATCGGCGGCAGCAGTTTGCGCAGGCTCGTGCCGATACCTCCGGAGGCGCCGGTCATCAATATGCGTGGCATTTCATCCCTCTTGCGTGTGACTTGAAGTGAGTATGGCGCGGCGTCAGCGATGCGGCAAGGCACTGAATCTCAACCGTCATTGCGAGGAGCCAACGGGTCGCGCGAATGCGCGCCCGATGGCAGGCTCCGCGACGAAGCAATCCAGTCTTGCTCGCGGCCGTGGATTGCTTCGCTGCGCTCGCAATGACGCGGAAACGGCGTCGGCTTGCTGCATCAGCGCACCAATGATAGCAACCAGGCCGCGAGGAAATCTGGCAACAACGAGAACAGCAAATGTCCAAGGCAACGTCCCATTCCGCCGGCTGGCAGCCCGCCACCCACTATCCCGATCCGGCCATTCACGCGCTCGATCCGCGGTTCGAAAAATACTGGCTCAAATTATCGGCCGTGGAGCGGCTGACCACCGGCATGCGCTGGGCCGAGGGCCCGGTGTGGGTCGGCGACGGGCGCTATTTGCTGTGCAGCGATATTCCCAATCAGCGCATCATCAAGTGGGAAGAGGAGACCGGCGCGGTCAGCAACTTCCGCAAGCCGTCGAATTTCGCCAACGGCAACACCCGCGACCGCCAGGGACGGCTGGTCACCTGCGAGCACGGCGGCCGCCGCGTCACCCGCACCGAATATGACGGCTCGATCACCGTGATCATGGACTCCTTCGACGGCAAACGGCTCAACGCGCCGAACGACGTGGTGGTGAAGTCCGACAGCTCGATCTGGTTCACCGATCCGATCTTCGGCCTGCTCGGCAATTACGAAGGCTACAAGGCCGAGTCCGAAATCGACATGAATGTCTATCGGGTCGACGGCGAAACCGGCCACGCCACCATCGTCGCCGAAGGCATTTTGGGCCCGAACGGGCTGTGCTTTTCGCCGGACGAAAAGATCCTCTACATCGTGGAATCCAGGGGCGTGCCTACCCGCAAGATCCTGGCCTATGACGTCGCGGCCAGCGGCAAGACGATTTCCAACAAGCGGGTGTTCATCGATGCGGGCCCGGGCACGCCGGATGGCATGCGCTGCGACATCGACGGCAATCTGTGGTGCGGCTGGGGCATGGGCGATCCCGAACTGGACGGCGTCGTAGTCTATGCGCCGGACGGCGTCATGATCGGCCGCATCGCACTGCCCGAGCGCTGCGCCAACGTCTGCTTCGGCGGATTGAAGCGCAACCGCCTGTTCATGGCCGCGAGCCAGTCGATCTACGCGCTGTATGTGAATACGCAGGGCGCGCTGGGGGGATAGTTTTATTCGTCCACCTCGCGTCGTCCCGGCGTTCGCCGGGACGACGCTGAAGGTATTGGCTGACTCGTTCCCAAAAACAAAAACGCCGGAGCGGGAGATCATCCCGCTCCGGCGCTTTGATTCAAACGCCTATGACTACGCGGCGTTGAAGCCGGCGATCGCCTTGACCTCGAGGAATTCCTCGAAGCCGTATTTGCCCCATTCGCGGCCGTTGCCGGACTGCTTGTAGCCGCCGAACGGCGCGGTGCGGTCGTTGGGCACGCCCTGCAGATTGACGTTGCCGGCGCGAATCTTGCGGCCGACCCGGCGTGCGCTCTCGACTGTATCGGCGGAGACGTAACCGGCCAGGCCGTAAGGCGTATCGTTGGCGATCCGCACCGCGTCCTCTTCGTTCTTGGCGCCCATCACCACGAGGACCGGCCCGAAGATTTCCTCGCGCGCGATCGTCATGTTCTCGGTGACATCGGCAAAGATCGTCGGACGAACGTAGAAGCCCTTGTTGACGCCTTCCGGCAGGCCGGGTCCGCCGGCCACCAGCGTGGCGCCTTCCTCGATGCCCTTCTGGATCAGGCCCTGGATCTTGTCCCACTGGCCGCGGTTGACGACCGGGCCGATGGTGGTGCCTTCGGCGCGGGGATCGCCGGCCTTGGTTTTGTCGGCGACGCCCTTGGCGATCGCGGCCACTTCCTTCATCTTCGACAGCGGCACGATCATCCGCGACGGCGCGTTGCACGACTGTCCCGAATTATTGAACATGTGCATCACGCCACCGGTGACCGCCTTGGTGAGGTCGGCGCCTTCGAGGATGACGTTCGGTGACTTGCCGCCCAATTCCTGGCTGACGCGCTTGACGGTCGGCGCGGCGCGCTTGGCCACATCGATGCCGGCGCGGGTCGAGCCAGTGAACGAGATCATGTCGATATCCGGGTGCTCGCTCATCGCGGCGCCGACTTCAGGGCCGAGGCCGTTGACGAGGTTGAACACGCCCTTCGGCACGCCGGCTTCATGGAGGATTTCCGCGAAGATCAAGGCCGAGGTCGGGGTGAATTCGCTCGGCTTCAGGATCATGGTGCAGCCGGCGGCGAGCGCGGGCGCAACCTTGCAGGCGATCTGGTTCAGCGGCCAGTTCCACGGGGTGATCATGCCGACCACGCCGACCGGCTCGCGCACCACGGTGGCGGTGCCGACCTGCTCTTCAAAGTGATAGTTCTTGAGAACGTCGAGGGTGGCCATGATATGGCCGAGGCCGGCGCCGGCCTGCAGCTTCTCGGCCATCGGCAGCGGCGCGCCCATCTCGTCGGACACCGAAGCGCCGATATCCTTGATGCGGGTCTTATAGATGTCGATCACCTTGGTGAGCAGCGCGATGCGCTCCTCGCGAGAGGTCTGCGAGTAGGTCTCGAAGGCGCGCCTGGCCGCGGCGACCGCCTTGTCGACATCGGCCTTGGAACCGAGCGCAATCTCATACATCGGCTCTTCGGTCGCCGGGTTGACGACGGGCGTGGACTTCTTGACGGCGGGATCGACCCAGGCGCCATCGATGTAGAATTGCAGGCGATTGACCATCGTAAACCTCTTGATTTCGAGCGAATTATGGGGGGACGGAGCGTTCGGCAGGCATCCTTGCACGAAAACCCGGCAAATTGAACCCGCCATATGCGGGCCACTGCACTGCAGCGGAAGCTGGATATAAGGCCGCCGGTATCAGGGGCGCAAGGAGCCGACCCTCCCCCTCCAGGGGAGGGCTCAACTCACACCGCCATCTTCCGGTGCCGCACCGGAGCGCCGGCGGTGAGGCTTTCGGCGGCATCGATGATGGCGTTGGCGTCGAGGCCGTAATGGCGATAGAGGTCGTCGATGGTGCCGGTCTGGCCGAAATGCTCGACGCCGAGCGCCTCGACACGATGCCCGCACACGCTGCCGAGCCAGCCCAAGGCCGCCGGATGGCCGTCGATCACGGTGACGATGCCGCAATCGCGCGGCAGCGGCGCCAGCAACTTCTCGATATGGCTGAGGTGCGTCACCCCGCGGCGGTCGCGGCGCAATTGCCGCGCCGCGGTCCAGCCCGCATGCAGCCGGTCGGCCGAGGTCACCGCCAGCAGGCCGACGTCGCGGCGGCTCTCGCCGATCAGGCCGATCGCCTCGATCGCTTCGGCTGCGACCGCGCCGGTATAGGCGATCACGGCTTCGGCATTGGGTCCGGGCTTGCGCAGCCAATAGGCGCCGGCGGTGATGCCGTTTTGCAATTCCGGCGTCATGATCCGCTGCGGCTGCTCGAGGCTGCGGGTCGAGAGCCTTAAGTAGACCGATCCGCCCTCGTCGCCATCGCGCTGCATGTGCGCAAATCCCCACGCCATGATCACGGCGAGTTCATCGACAAAGGCCGGCTCGAACGACGCGAGGCCATCCTGGGCAATGCCGATCAGGGGCGTTGCGATCGACTGATGCGCGCCGCCTTCCGGCGCCAGCGTGATGCCCGACGGCGTCGCCACCACCATGAAGCGCGCATCCTGGTAACAGGCATAGTTCATCGCATCGAGGCCGCGCTGGATGAAGGGATCGTACAGCGTGCCGATCGGCAGCAGCCGCGCCCCGTTGATCGCATGCGACAGCCCCAGTGCCGACAGCATGATGAACAGGTTCATCTCGGCGATGCCGAGTTCGAGGTGCTGGCCCTTCGGAGAATAATCCCAGTTGAAGGTCGAGGGGATCTTCTCCTGACGAAACAGATCGTGGTTCTCCGCCTTGGCAAACAGCCCGCGCCGGTTGACCCAGCCGCCAAGATTGGTCGACACCGTGACGTCGGGCGACGCCGTGACGATGCGCGAGGCCAGTTCGGTATTCTCGCGCGCCAGTTCGTTGAGCACGAGGCCAAAGCCCTGCTGCGTCGACATCTGCGGCGCCGGCTTGAAGGCAAGCCGCTCCGGCACCTCGATCATGGGGGCGGTCAGACGACGGCGGCCTTCGCGGTTGAACGGCGCCTGCGCCAGGAACGCTTCGAGTTCCGCCGGGTCCTGCGCCAGTCCCTCGAATTTCTCCCACTCGTGACCAGCGCGGATATTCTGGCTGCTGCGCCATTTTTCCATCTGCGTCACCGTCATCAGGCCGGCGTGATTGTCCTTGTGGCCCTGCATCGGCAGGCCGACGCCCTTGATGGTGTAGGCGATGAAGCAGACCGGGCGGTCATGGTCGATCGCCTCAAAAGCGTCGATCATGCTGACCATGTCGTGGCCGCCGAGGTTCGACATCAGCGCCAGCAATTCGTCGTCGCTGCGGCGGTCGATCAGTTGCGTGACCGGCCCCTGGTCGCCGATATCGTCGTGCAGATGTTTGCGGAACGCAGCACCACCCTGAAAACACAGCGCCGCGTACATCTGGTTCGGGCAATTGTCGATCCAGGCCTTGAGCGCCTCGCCGCCGGGTTCGGCGAACGCAGCGTGCATCAGGCGGCCGTATTTCACGATCACCACGTCCCAGCCGAAATTGCGGAACATGGATTCGAATTTCGCCCACAGGCCTTCGCGCACCACCGCATCCAGGCTCTGCCGGTTGTAATCGACCACCCACCAGGTGTTGCGCAGGCCGTGCTTCCAGCCCTCGAGCAGCGCCTCGAAGATATTGCCCTCATCCATCTCGGCATCGCCGACCAGCGCGATCATGCGGCCCTCGGGGCGGTCCTTCATCCAGCCATGCGCCTTGACGTAATCCTGCACCAGCGAGGAAAACAGCGTCTGCGCGACGCCGAGGCCGACCGAGCCGGTGGAAAAATCGACGTCGTCGGTATCCTTGGTGCGCGACGGATAGGACTGCGCGCCTTTGAAACCGCGAAAATCTTCCAGCTTCTCGCGGGTCTGGTGCCCGAACAGATACTGGATGGCGTGAAACACCGGGCTCGCATGCGGCTTCACTGCGACGCGGTCTTCCGGCCGCAGCACCGAGAAGTACAAGGCCGACATGATGTTGGCGAGCGAGGCCGACGACGCCTGATGTCCGCCGACCTTGAGGCCATCGGCGTTGGGCCGGATGTGGTTGGCGTGGTGAATGGTCCATGACGACAGCCACAGCACTTTGCGGGCCAGCGCGGACAACAGCTCCAGGCGTGCGGATTCGGCGGGCATGACGGTGCTCCGGACAGGATGGTCAGACGCCGATGTTAGCGGGGCTTGCGGCGCTAAAAATCTCAAATAATCGCGACATGCCCACAAATATTGGGATAAATTACCACTGAGACACCAAAATCCGAGAGTTCATCCCAATGCAACCGCTTGATGCCATCGACCGCAAGATTCTCAGCCTGCTGCAATCCGACAGCCGCACCACCATGGCGGAACTCGCCGACAAGGTCGGCCTGTCGGTGTCGCCGTGCCACCGCCGGGTCAGGCTGATGGAGGAGCGCGGCGTGATCACGCGCTACATCGCCACCGTCGACCAGAAATCGCTTGGGCTGCACGTCAGCGTCTTCATCTCGATCAAACTGGCGCGGCAGAAGGAAGAAGACCTCAATCGCTTCGCCAGGGCGATCTCGAAATGGGACGAGGTGCTGGAGTGCTATCTGATGACCGGCAACCGCGACTATCTGCTGCGCGTCGTCGCCGCCGATCTGTCGTCGTATGAGGCGTTTCTGAAAAACAAACTCACACGACTGGACGGCATCGCCTCGATCGAGTCGAGTTTTGCATTGAGCCAGGTGAAATATTCGATCGCGCTGCCGGTGTGATTTTTTCACCCTCCCCTGGAGGGTAAGCTCAATTCGCCAACCGTTCGATCACGATGTCGAGCAGCGCGCGCAATCGCGCCAGGCGTTTCAGGTCGCGGTGGTAGCCGACATAGGTGTTGCGACCTGGCGGCGGTTCGCCGAGGTCGATGCGCCTGACGCCGGCGAGACGATCGCCGAGCGGCCGCGGCAATACCGCGACGCCGGCGCCGAGCGCGCACATCCGCGCCTGCACGTCGCGATTATTGCTGCGGGACGCGACATGGGCCTTGGGCAACACACGTTGCAGCCAAACGCTGTCGGGGATGCCGCCGAACGCGGTGTCCATCGTGATCAACGGCGTGCCGGCGCCATTACCAAGGCGTGGCGATTTGAGGCCTGACTTGAGATAGACCCCGTATTCGATGTGCATCAGCCTTCGCGAGATTACTTCGGGCTCGCGGAACGGCGCGATCCGGAATGCGAGATCGGCCTCGCGCCGCGGCAGGCTGTAGAGCCTGGCATCGGTGAGCAATTCGACCACGACGCGCGGCTGCAGCTTTGCGAATTCAGCAAACACCGGCGTCAGCATGTGGATGCCGAACCAGTCCGACGAGGCAATGCGAAGCGTGCCCTCGAGATGCTGGTCGTGGCTGGCCAACTGGCGCTGGATCGCCAGCACCTCCTCCTCGATCCGCTCGGCATGCGACAGCACCGCCGATCCCTCGTCGGTCAGCACGAAGCCGCCATCGGTGCGCTGAAACAGCGTCTGGTCCACCGCCTGTTCGAGCGCGCGCAACCGCCGGCCCATGGTCGGCTGGCTCTGCCCGAGCTTGCGCGCGGCCGCCCCCAGGGTGCCCTCGCGCGCCACCGCGAGGAATATCCGCAGATCGCTCCATTCCATCGAAATCGTAACCCATTCAATTTTGAATGGATTTTGTACACTCTTGTCGATTTCAAAACAAACTGTTCGAGCCTAATTGAAGGAGGCAGAAACGAAACAAGGACGACCGCGATGAGCACATCGAACACCATGCAGGCCGCGGTTCTGGATGCGCCCAATACGGCCTTTCGGGTCGGACCCGTGGCGCGGCCTGCGCCCGGGGATGGACAGGTTCTGGTCCGGATCAAGGCCAGCGGCGTCAACCCGCTCGACACCAAGATTTATGCCGGTCAGGCCGCGCACGCGCGGCATCCGCTGCCCGGTATTCTCGGGATAAACATGGCCGGCGTGGTGGAAGCGATCGGCCCCGGCGTGAGAGGTTTCGGGCGCGGCGATGAGGTCTACGGCATGACCGGCGGCGTCGGCGGCCTGCAGGGATCGCTGGCGCAATATGCCGCCGTCGATGCCGAGCTGCTGGCGCCGAAGCCGACCAACCTCACCATGCGCGAGGCCGCGAGCCTGCCGCTGAACCTCATCACGGCATGGGAAGGCCTGGTCGATCGCGCGCAGGTCCGGTCCGGACAGTGCGTCCTGATTCACGGCGGCGCCGGCGGCGTCGGCCATATCGCGATCCAGCTCGCGCGTGCTTATGGCGCTGACGCGTTCGCGACCGGCTCTGCCGGCGATAAAGCCTACATCGAACAGCTGGGCGCAACTTTCATCGACTACAAGCAATCGCCGGTGGCCGATTACGTCGCGCAACACACCGCGGGCCGCGGCTTCGACCTGATCTATGACACCGTGGGCGGTGCAACGCTGGATGCCTCGTTCCAGGCGGTGGCGCGGTTCGGCCACGTCGTCTCTGCGCTCGGCTGGGGCACGCACGCGCTGGCGCCGCTGTCGTTCCGCGCGGCGACCTATTCAGGCGTCTTTACCTTGCTGCCGATGTTGACCGGCAACGGCCGCGCCCATCATGGCGAAATCCTGCGCCAGGCGAGCCAGATGATCGAGGCCGGCAAGATCGCGACACGGATCGACCCACAGCATTTCACGCTCGAGACAATCCTTGAGGCGTATCAGGCGCTGAAGGATGGGACTGCTGTCGGCAGGGTTGTTGTTGATGTCGTGTAGAACGTCATTCCCGGCCTGCGCCAAAAAGCGCCCCCGGAATGACGAACGAAATCAAAGCACCTTCCGCTGCGCCAAACTCTTCATCAGCGCCGAGACACCGAAGGTCCATGGCTCGCATTCGCCACTGGTCCGCATGCGGTTGACCAGCTTGCCGAGTTGCGGCGCCGCGATGGTGACGATGTCGTCGCGCTTGTGAGTAAAGCCTTCGCCCGGCGTGTCGCGATCCTTCACGGGTGCGAACATGGTGCCGAGGAACAGCGCAAAACCATCGGGATATTGATGCTCCGGCCCGACGGTCTGGGCCACCAGATCGGTCGGGTCGCGGCTGATCTTGCCGATCGAGGAATGGCCTTCGAGCACAAAACCATCCGGCCCCCTCACGGTCAGGTCGATATTCATCTGGCGCACGTCGTCGAGCGAGAACGTCGCGTCGAACAGCCGCAGCAGCGGGCCGATCGCGCAGGAGGCGTTGTTGTCCTTGGCCTTGGACAGCAACAATGCCGAACGGCCCTCGAAGTCGCGCAGATTGACGTCGTTGCCGAGCGTCGCGCCGACGATCTTGCCGTCGCTCGACACCACCAGCACGACTTCCGGCTCCGGATTGTTCCAGGTCGATTTCGGATGCAGTCCGGCATCCATGCCGCTGCCAACCGAAGACAACACCGGCGCCTTGGTAAACACCTCGGCGTCGGGTCCGATGCCGACTTCCAGATATTGGCTCCAGGCGTTCTGTTCGATCAGCACCTGCTTCAGCTTCATCGCTTCGGCGGAGCCGGGCTTGAGTTTGGAGAAATCGTCGCCGACGAGTTTGACCACTTCCTTGCGAATGGCGTCGGCGGAGGCGGGATTGCCGCGCGCCCGCTCCTCGATCACGCGCTCCAGCATCGAGATCGCAAACGTGACGCCGGCGGCCTTCAGCACCTGCAGATCGAGCGGCGCCAGCAGCCAGGGTTTTTGCCGGTCGCGACGGTCGGGCGGCGTGTTGGCGAGGATGCCGTCGAGATCACCGATCCGCTCGCCCTTGACGTCGCGCAGCGCCGCGGCGGGATCACCCTCCTCGCACAGCGCGCTGACGGTCGAAAACCGCGCGGTGACGTCGAACACGCCATCGCCGCGGATCACGGCCACGGCCGGGCCCTTGGCCTGTGGAAGCCAGACACGCCCCACCAGCGTGCCCTTGGTGCCGTCTTCCGGCAGCAGTTCTTGTGTCGTCAGCGTGATCATGATCGCTTACTCTCGTTGGCTTGATCGCCAGTTCTTCTCAACCGCCAAAACTTTACCGCCAAAACTTATCGCCAAGGCTCGATGATGATCTTGGTGTGCCGTTCCGGATTGGCCAAATCCGAAAACGCCTCGGCGACGCCGTCGATCCCGACGCTGGCGGTCACCAGCGAAGCGGCATCGACGTTGCCTTCCGCGATCAGCCGCAGCGAAGTGGCAAATTCCTCCGGCGTGTAGCCCAGCACATATTGAACATTGAGTTCCTTCATGATGCCGAGCATCGGCTCGGAACGGTCGGTTTCCATGCAGACCCCGACCACCACGATGCGCGCATCGCGCGGGGCGCCCTCGAACACCTGTTGCAGCAGGCCTGGAATGCCGACGCATTCGAAGATCAGCGCCGGTTTCAACGCGGGCAGCATCGCCTGCAGCGGCGGCCGCGCGGCTTTTTGTTCCGCCGACATCGCGGCATGTTCGGCCCAGGTCGCGTAGGGCTGCGACTGCGCGGGATCGACCACGATATCGGCGCCGAGTTTTTCGGCGAGCGCGCGGCGCGCCGGCGAGTAGTCCGCGGCAACGATCGGGTGCAATCCCCTGATCTTCAATCCGGCGATCACCGCGAGCCCGACGGGGCCGCAGCCGATCACTAGCGGCACCTCGTCGCCGCGGATGTTGGCCTTGGCGACCGCGTGAATGCCGACCGCCAGCGGCTCGGTCAACGCGGCGTGTTCGGCGGCGAGGCCGTTGGGCACCTCCAGCAACAGCGGCTCGCTCAGCAGCATCTGTTCGGCATAGCCGCCGACATTGTCGTTGGAATAGCCGATGCCCTGAATCCCGGCCGGTGTCAGCAACGCCGGCAGCGAGCAGACGCGGGTCCCGTCCCTGAACTTGCGCTGCGTGCCCGGTCCGTAGTCGAGCACCTCGCAGCAGAATTCGTGGCCGAACACCACGTCGCGGGCAAGGTCCATCGGGATCCGGCCGGGGAAATGCCGCGTCAGTTCGACCATGCGCTGGGCGTGCTTGCGCGCATGCAAATCCGAGCCGCAGATGCCGCAGGCCAACGTCCTGACCAACACCTGTCCGGCGGCAGGCTTTGGCTTCGGCAATGTGCCGACGACGATCTCGCCGTTCCTGAAAATCGCAGCGCGCATGGCCGTCCTCCGTATTCACGTTTGTTGGTCTTGCACGTTTTCTCGCACATAAACCGGAGAACATAAACTATGACGCCGGGAACACGGCGGTTCCGCTGATCGATGGAAGGATCACCACGAATAGCGAACGACGCCCTTGCCGGCGTAGGAATTGGTGACGTCGGAGAACTGGCCCTCGAAGGTTGCGGCGAGCGAGATGCCGTTTTGCCACTTCATTTCCGCGGACGCCGTGGTCAGCGCGGAATCGTGCGCCTGCGCCGCGCCGTTGACCACAAACGATGCGCCGGGCAGCGTCTGGAACAGCGCCGTGACATCGCGATCGCTGTTGAAGTCATGCGCCCAGGCGAAACGGCCGCGCAGCGTCAGGATCCCGTTTGGCACCGCAAACGACCGGTCGGTGCGAACGCCGAGTTCCGACCGCGATGCCGTGACATCCTTGGCCGCGTAGCTCAGCGCAAAGGTGTTGACGCCGGAGATCGCCTGTTCGGCATAGGCCGGCAGGCTGTAGGTGGTGAACTGTCCGGCCGCGTAGGGCGTCACGCCCATCCACGGCGTCGCGAACCGGTAGCCACCTTCGAGCCGCCCCGAATAGGCATTGGCGTTGAACTCGGCGTGCAACTGGTCGACGCCGGCGATGGTGACGGTGCGGTCGGTGGTCACATCCTGCCAGCCATAGGCCGCCGCTGCGGTGACATAGGCCGCGCCCACCGTGTGGCGCACGAAGGCGCCGGCCTGGAACAGGTCGGAACGCCCGCTGCCGAAAGTGCTGACGCCGAAATTAGTGCCGCCACCGGCCAGAGCAAAGCCCGCAAGCGTCGACGGCGATAGCTGATAGTCCGCGCCGGCCACGAAACCGAACGCGCGCGCGGTGGCGGAGTTGGAGCCCAGCGCGGCGTTACCGCTGGTGTCGCTGCCGCCGCCATAGGCAGCACCCCACACGCTCCAGCGCGGGTCGAGCAGATCGTTGCGCGCGGCCTCGGCCTTGGTCGGGATTCGGGCGAAGGCGTCGCGCGCCGCGCCGGATTTGCTGGCGGCATAGGCGCTGGCGTCGCCCTCCTCGGCGAACGGCGTTGCGCCGGCGCCGCCGCCTCCACTGCTGCGTCCGGCAATGAACGGATCGGTCAACAGCGCCAGGAACTGGCTCATCGCATCGAAAGTCGCCTGCTGCGATCCGGTCGCGAGTTCACCGGAGGCCTGGCTCAATCCGGCCGGCGTCAGCGCGGCGAAGGAGAGCGGGATGCCGCCATTGGCGTTGAAGAAATTGCCGAGCGTGGTGGCGACGTTCTGCTGATTGACGGTGAGCGCATACTTGGCCGCGAAGTTGAGCGCGAAAGTGAGATAGGCATGGTTCGGATCGTAGCTGAAGGTGCCGACCAGACCGCCCGGCGCGGCAACCCCGGCAAAGCCGCCGCTGACGTCACCAGCGGCGCTCAGGATCATGTATTGCTTCATCACGAAGCTGCCGGGCGCGAACGAGGCGGCGACCTGGCCGTTCAGCGCCGCGGTGCCGGTCACATTGGCGAACGACGACGTCGTGGAATTGAGCTGGACGAAATACAGCGCGCCCGATTGAAGCGCGAGATTGCCGGCGACATTGATGAAGCTGCCGGGCGTGGTGTTGCCGGGCGCGAAGATACCGCCGCTTGCGATCGTGGTGTTGCCGACGGTGCCCGCGCCCGCCAGCGTGCCATTGGCGTTGACGGTGGTCTGGCTCGACGACGCGATCGAGCCATCGACTTGCAGCACGCCGCCATTCACGGCCGTGGTGCCGGTATAGCTGTTGGTGCCCGACAGGATCAGCGTGCCGGCGCCGACTTTCTCCAGCGAACCGGACCCAGACGTGCATCCGCACGGATTGTTGTCCGCGATGACTCCGCTCACCGTGGTGGAGAGATTGTTGCCGCCGACCACCAGCGTATTGCCGCCGCCGATATAATAGCTGCCGGAGCCCGCGATCGAACCCGCGGTAATGCGGCCATCGCCGTTGGGACCAAGGCTTTCGCTGAAATCGACAAAGCCGCTGCCGTTGGTGATGAACTGCGCGTGATCGCCGGTAGAGTTGTCGTAGAAATAAGTCGCGCCGCCACTGTTGGTGATGATGGTCGCATAACCGCCATTGGAAAACGCGTTGAAATCGGTTTCGCCGCGTGAATTGTTGATGATCACGGCGTTGCCGGCCGTCGGCGTGTCCGTGCCAAAGGGCTGGCCGAAGGAAAGAAGACCAAATTTGCTGTTGATGATGGTGGCACTGCCCGCGCTGCTGCTGTCGACGAAATCGGTTTCTCCGCCGTGCACGTTGGTGATCGTCATTGCGCCGGCGAGGGTGCCGTTTCGAAATGTCGTCAAGCCTGCGAAAAAAGCGCCGCTATCAAGATCGTTGGTGATAGAAGTGATGCCGCTGGTGTTGGCATTGACGATATTGAGCACTCCGTCGTTGGTCACCGCGCCGACGATCGATGCCGTATGCGTGGCATCGCCGAGTTCCAGCGTCCCGCACGAGCAGATGAAGGTGCCGCCGGTATAGCTATTGTTGCCGAGCAGCACCACGGCGCCGCCGCCGACCGAATCCAGCACCGTCAGCATGCCGGGACCGTTGCCGTCGCTGATGTTGCCGGCAATCGTCAGCCTCGACCCGAAGGCGTCGATCGCGCTGCCGAACGTCGTGCTGTTGATCCTGAAATTATTGGTGAAGGTCAGGTTGGTCGAACCCTCCGCCAGAAACTCGGCGTTTTCGAGCGTCACCGTGCCTGTTCCGACAGAACTGTTGTTGTTCACCTGCACCGCAGTGTTCAATACGTAGGTGCCGCCGGTATAGGTATTGTTGGTGCCGGACAGCACGATCATGCTGCCCGAGCTGTTGGTCGAATTGATCAACTGCAACACGCCGGTGTTGCCGTTGCCGTTGGAGATGTTGCCGGCAAGCGCCAGCACGGTGCCTTGGTTGTCGACCGTGCCGCCCGCGGTGTTGATTTTGAAGTCATTGTTGATGGTCAAGCCCGGGGCGCCGGCTTGAAATGTACCGCCGTTGAGCGTCACAACGCCCGACCCGACCGAGTTGGTATTGGTCGCCTGCACGGTCCCGGCCGAGATCAAGGTCCCGCCCGAATAGTCGTTGGAGCCTGAAAGAACCAGCGTGCTGTTGCCGAGTTGCTGGACCTGCGCGCTCGGGACGATTTCCACGATGTCATTGGAGATCGAAATCGTCACGCCGGTATTGGCATTGTTGAAGATGCCGCTGCTGGCTCCCGCCAAACCGGAAAGGATGGTCGCGCCGGTGATCGAATAGGACTGCGCGTTGGCGCTGAAGGTCCAGGAATCGGGCGCAATCGGACCGCCGACAACGACCGACGCCGACCCCGTGCTGCCGAAAATCGCCGATTCGCCGAACCCGACTGGCGGCGCGCTGCCGGGGTTGGACCAGTTCGTAGCCGTGCCATAATCCGCGGTGGTGGTCGTGCTGCCGGCGCCACCCCAGGTGAAGCTCTGGGCGTACGCCGGAAACGACGTTAGCAGGCCAGCAAGCATCGCAGCCGCGCACAGAATGGACGCCGTCACGCTTCTGCGCAGCGCCCCATAGCCCTGCTCAGCCAACCCCCACTGAAAACCCACACCCGCCCCTGACCGCAGCCGCCGCTCTATCTTCGAGAGCTGGCGTTCCCCACGGGAACTTTCGCAAATCGCGGGGGCGGAGTCACGGGCAGGCCACGGCGCAGACCCGAATTCCGGGCCCAAACAGCTGTTTTGGAGAGGGATTCAGCCCTGATTTGTGGCGGCTGTGGCCAAAAAGATACGGCTGAAAGGCTGCAACCAGCGGACGACGGTCCGAAAAGCCACAGCCTCGTCACGCGTTCGGCGATGGCTCAGCCGGCAGCGTCAACAACTGCGACCGCCGCACACGTTCGCGGTGCGCGGTGTAAAGCCCGCTGGCGACGACGAACGCCGCCCCGGTCACGGTCCAGACGTCAGGCACCTCGCCGAAAACCACGAAGCCGAGGCTGCTGACCCACAACAACTGGGTATAGGAAAACGGCGCCAGCACCGATGCATTGGCATAACGAAACGCCAGCACCACGATCCACTGCCCCGCGGTCGATGTCACGCCGATCAGAATTCCAAACAGGATATCGTGCCAGCTCGGCGTCACCCAGACCAGCGGCACCAGCGCGGACAGAATCAAAACGCCCGATATCGCCGAATAGGTCATGGTGGTGATCGCGCGTTCCCTGCCGCTCAGCATCCGCGTCATGACCAGGGT
Source organism: uncultured Alphaproteobacteria bacterium (assembly GCA_963755895.1). Lineage (GTDB taxonomy): Bacteria > Pseudomonadota > Alphaproteobacteria > Rhizobiales > Xanthobacteraceae > Bradyrhizobium. The sequence continues at coordinate 1,263,621 of CAVWMD010000003.1, read as the reverse complement.
CAGCGCCCAGCAAAACGCCGACACCAGCGGAAACACCGCGGCCGGATGAAACGCGCCGGAGCCCGGCCGCAGGATGATCAGCACACCGATCAGTCCGACCGCGGTCGCGGCCCAGCGGCGCAAGCCGACGCTCTCGCGGAGAAAGAAGATCGACAAGGCCGTGACGAACAGCGGCGAGACGAAACTGGTCGCCGAGGCCTCCGCGATCGGGAGAAACCGCAAGCCGGAGATGAACAACACCGACGACCCCAGCAATGCCGCGCCGCGCACGGCTTGCAGGCCAGGACGGCTGGTGTGCAAGGCGAACAGCGGCGAGCCCGGCACCATCGCCGGAACCATCACCACCGCGAACACCAGAAACCTGATCCAGGCGATCTCGATCGACGGCAATGTCGCCGACAGATATTTCGACGTCACGTCGGAAGTGCCGAGAAACACCGTCGAGGCAAGGATCAGCGCAATGCCGCGAAACGGCCGATCGGCGCGCGCGGCAGGCAGGACTGATTTCTTCTCGGGCAGCGGCAAGACAACACGGTCCAGCCTGGCGGCTGCGGCAGGTGGCGGGGTCAACGGCTTAAGCCCGGGCGACGGAAATGAAATGAACGAATCAGGTGAGGGGACACAAAACGACAAAGCCGCTCGATCGACAAGAACCGAAATCAGGCAGCCGATATGCGCGATTGCGCGCGGCGCCTTGTCGCTGCCAGCCATCGCGCAGTTCTGAAACATATTGTTAAGAAACGTGCGCGCGGACGCCAAACCGTCATTGCGAGGAGCTCTTGCGACGAAGCAATCCACGGCCGCAAGAAAAACTGGATTGCTTCGTCGCTTCGCTCCTCGCAATGACGAACCTTTACAGCATCGGCAGGCCGCGCGGCTTGGCGCCGCGTGGAAACGCCTTGTCGAGCGCGGCCAGTTCGTCCTTGCTCAGCGTCAGACCGCCGGCCGCGGCGTTGTCCGCGGCGTGTTCGGCTGACGAGGCCTTTGGAATCGCAAACACCGAGGCGTCGCACGTCAGAAAGCCGAGTGCGACCTGACGCGGCGAGGCGCCATGGGCGTCGGCGATCCCCCGCAATAGCTGCCCCGCTTTGCTTTGCGGCGACGGAAAATCATCGTGGCCGAATGGCGAATAGGCGACCACCGCGACACCATGCGCATGGCACCACGGGATCACCGCATGTTCGATGGCGCGTTCCTGCAAATGATAGAGCACCTGGTTGCAGGCGATCCGGCCCTCGCCGGCAATTTCGAGCAATTCTTCGAGGTCGTCGCTATCAAAGTTGCTGACGCCCCAGCTTCGGATCTTTCCGGCGTGAACGAGTTCCTCGAACGCCGCGACCGTCTCCGCCAGCGGATAGGAGCCGCGCCAGTGTAGCAGATAGCAATCGAGCCGGTCGGTCTTCAGCCGCGCCAGCGAACGCTCGCAGGCCGTGATGGTGCCGCGCCGCGAGGCGTTGCTCGGCAACACCTTGGAGACCAGAAACAGATCGTCACGGCGCCCGGCCATCGCCTCGGCGATGACGAGTTCAGCGTCGCCATACATCTCCGCGGTGTCGATATGGCTCATGCCGAGATCGATGCCTCGGCGAAGGGCTGCGACCGCGCGCGTGCGATCGCCGCGATCGATATACCAGGTGCCCTGCCCGATCACGGGCACGTTGACGCCGCTGCTGCCGAAGGGTCGCTGGTTCATGTTGGCCTCATGCTAAGTTGGTAACTTCGAACGCTCGTCATTGCGAGCGAAGCGAAGCAATCCAGGCCCCAAGCAAGAACTGGATTGCTTCGTCGCAAGTGCTCCTCGCAATGACGAATTGGCGGCTACTCAACAACTCAATTCAACCGCAGCTCGGTGATGTGCCGCGGATCGGGCTTGAGCTCACCGCGTTCGACGCGCTTGACGATGTCGGTCAGCACGGCGTTGGCCTTGCACGCGATGCCGGCCTTGTCGCCTTCGCGCGCGACAAAACCGTTGATGAAGTCGATCTCGGTGCGCCGGCCCTTCTCCATGTCCTGGCCCATCGAGGGACGCTGCGCCGAGGAGGTTTTCTTGCCGTCCTTGAAGCGCTGCTCATCGCAGGCGTGCATCGCCGCCTCGTCGCCCTCGCCGGCCCGCGCGATGGTCTCGGGCGGCAGGTGCAATATCTCCTCCAGTTGATAGCCGAGCGCCTGGCCGACGCGGATCGCTTCGCTGCCGAGCCGGGCCGAGAAGCGGCGGATCGGTTCGCTCTCCAGCATCTGCCCGCCGGTCAGACCAGTGCATGCGGAAAGTCCGTTGCCCATCACGTTGGCAACCAGTTTCGACCAGCGCTCGCCCCATAGATTGCCGGTGACCTTGGCACTATCGGCGTAACCGACCAGCCGGCCGATCTCTTCGGCCCGTGGCGTGATGCGGCCATGCACTTCACCGGCGCGAAATACCGTATGCGCCGCGCCACCCTTGCCCGCGCCGCGATGGATGTGGCCGGGCTCCGGCAAGTTGACGGTGATGCTGCTCGCGATACAGCCCAGCGTCTTGCCCCAGCCGACAATGCCGGCGATGGTCTCTTCGTTCATGCAGTTCTGCAACGACACCACGTAGCCGTCCGGCGCCAGATATTGCTGGATCAACATCGTGGCCCAGGCGGTGTCGTAGGACTTCATGCAGACGAAGGCGATGTCGACCGGCGTTTCCTTGGAAAGCTGCTGGGCATCCGTGACATGCAGCGCGCGAACCGGAACCGAGAATTCAGGGACGTTCATGGCGTGGGTGACGCGCAGGCCGTGCTGTTTCATGTGCTCGACATGCTCCGGCCAGGGATCGATGAAGGTGACGTCCTCGCCCGCCTGCACCATGTGGGCGCCGGCATAGCCGCCGACTGCACCCGCACCCATGATGGCTATCTTCCGACCCATGGTTCCTCCCTGGTGTTCTTATTGGCAGACGAGATTAGCGTGCCGGGCGGTCTCGCCGCAACGGGTGATGCGCCATCGACGCGGCATTAGCTTGGATCACATGCAGGACACGATTTAACTGGCCGCGGTCGTCAATTGCGGCTTGTTGATTCCGGCCTGCGCGATCAGGCGCTTCAGCTCCGGAATGCAGGATCCGCAATTGGTGCCGGCCTTGAGCTGCGCGCCGATCGCTGTGGCCGAATTCGCGCCGGCCGCGATCGCGCCGCAGATCGTGCCGCGGCCGACGCCGAAACAGGCGCAGACGATGGGGCCGGCATCGGCCAGGCCGTCGATCGATTTGCCCGACAGCAGCATCCGGCGCTGGTCGGGCGTCAGCGCATCCGCTGCGAACAGGCCCTTGACCACGTTCCAGTCGCCGGCATCGCGCGCGGGACCGACGAACAGGCATGTCTCAATGCGTTCGCCGGCGAAAGAAGCTGCGCGATAAACCCCGCCGCCGAAATCCCGGTATTCGGCGATATCCTCTCCGGCGACCGACTTCAGCCAGGATTGCCACCCCACAAGATCGGCGTTGTCGGCCAGCAGATAGCCGTAACCGCCACCGACCGCGACCCGCGCCCACCAGGCATGCCCGGGCAGATCGAGTTTGTGGCGCGACAGCGCAAAGCCACGGAAGACATATTCATAAGGCGTGATCGCCACCGGCGTCGCCTTGTTCTCGGGCTGCCCGGAGAACGGATCGGTGAACGGCGCCACCAGCGCGCCGACGCGGGCGCCCGAACTATTCTCGCCGCTCCAGTGGATCGGCACGAACAGCATGCCACGCTGCTGCCGCGCGCTGACCACGACCTTGAGGATGCATTGCCCGTAATCGGTGACGAGGCGCGCGAAGCCGTCGTCGAACACGCCGAACCTGTTGGCATCATCAGGATGAATTTCGACGAACGGCTCCGGCAGATGCTGGCCCAATCGGGGGCTTGTGCCGGTGCGGGTCATGGTGTGCCATTGATCGCGGATCCGGCCGGTGTTGAGGCGCAGCGGACGCGCCGCGGTGGTCTCGGTTCGCAGCGTCGGAATTTCGGGAGCTATGAAACGCGCCTTCTGGTCGTTGGCATAAAACCGGCCATTGGCGAAGAAGCGAGCCTGCGGCTCCAGCTCGCCGTTGCGCATCGGCCATTGCATCGGCCCCATCTCGGCGAAGCCTTCGTCCGACATCGCGCTCAAGCTGCCGATATCGAAATCGCGGCTGCCGTTATTCTCGAAGCCCGACAGGCTGGCGTGCTCGCGGAACACATCCGCCGCCGATCTGTAATCGAACGCCGCGGCAAAACCCAATCGTTTGGCGACTTCGCTGACGATCCACCAATCCGGCCTCGCCTCGCCGGGCGCGGGCAGAAATGAACGCTGGCGCGAGATGCGCCGCTCGGAATTGGTCACCGTGCCGGATTTCTCGCCCCAGGCCAGCGCCGGCAGCAGCACATGCGCGCCGGCGTTGACGGTGTCGTTGGAGCGCACGTTCTCGGAAACAACAAACAGTTCGAGCTTCTGCATCGCGGCGCGCACCACGTCCGCATCCGGCAGCGACACCACCGGGTTGGTGCCCATCACCCACAGCGCCTTGATCTCGCCGCGCGCGATCGCCTCGAACATCTGGACCGCCTTCAACCCTTCATGGGTTGCGATCCGCGGCGCCTTCCAGAACCGGCGCACGCGATCGATATCCGGCGGCGTGAAGCCCATATGCGCGGCGAGCTGGTTGGAGAGACCACCGACTTCGCGGCCGCCCATCGCATTGGGCTGCCCGGTCAACGAAAACGGCGAGGCGCCGGGTTTGCCGATCCGGCCCGTCGCCAGATGGCAGTTGAGAATCGCATTGACCTTGTCGGTGCCCTGCGCCGACTGGTTGACGCCTTGCGAATACAGCGTGACCACGCGCGGCGTTTCGGCAAACATCTGGAAGAACGCGGCGACATCGGGCTCGGCCAGGCCGGTCGCCAGCGCGGTCGCCGCCGTGCTGCCGGCCATACCGCGCGCGCGCGCCACCGCCGCCTCAAAGCCTGTGGTGTGCTGCTCGATATAGTCACGGTCGAGCGCGCCGATGTCCGCCAGATGCACCAGCAGTCCGCTGAACAGAGCGGTGTCGGTGCCGGGCTTCAGCCCCAGAAACAAATCGGCATCGCCCGCGGTATCGGTACGCCGCGGGTCGATCACGACCATGCGGGCGCCGCGCTTCTGCTTGTTGGCGAGCATGCGCTGGAACAGCACCGGATGGCACCACGCCGCGTTGGAACCGGTCAGCACCAAGAGATCCGCTTCGTCGAGGTCCTCGTAGCAGCCGGGCACGGTGTCGGCGCCAAAGGCGCGCTTGTGACCGGCGACCGACGACGACATGCAAAGCCGCGAATTGGTATCGACATTGGCGCTGCCGACAAAACCCTTCATCAGCTTGTTGGCGACGTAATAATCCTCGGTGAGCAATTGCCCCGACAGATAAAACGCCACCGCGCCGGCGCCGTCGCGCGCCACGATGTGGCGAAAGCGATTGGCGACATGGTCGAGCGCGTCGCTCCAGGCCACCTGTTCCATGCTGCCGTTGTCGCAGCGGATCAGCGGATGCAGCAGGCGGCCGTCGAGGCCGACTGTTTCGCCAAGCGCAGAGCCCTTGGAGCACAACCGGCCGAAATTGGCGGGATGTTCGGGATCGCCTGAGATCGCGGCCCCGCCATGGCCATCAGGCGTCGCCAGCACGCCGCAGCCGACGCCGCAATAGGGACAGGTGGTGCGCGTGGCGCGCAAATTGGTATCGATCACGGTCATGGGGGCGATCGCCTCATCGGGTCAAGCCGCCTTCGGACGCAGCGCGAGCGCGCGGCCGAACATCATCTCGCTGCGGATCGCTGCGATCGGTTCGCGGCCGCGGATCATCTGGAGGTACCAGAGCGCGTCACCGGTTTCGCCGACCAGAACCGCGCCGGTCAACCGTCCATCGGCAATCACCAGCTTCTTGTAGCTGCCGTGCTTGAAATCGCTCAGCACGATGCTCTCGCTGCCTTCCGCGCCGATGAAATCGCCGGCCGAAAATACCCCGACGCCGGAGACCTTGAGATTGGTCGAGACCACGCTGCCGTTATAGGCCGCGGGCGCCCCGGCCAGATGCCGCGCCAGCACGCGGGCCTGCTCGTAGGCCGGCTCGACCAGGCCATAACAGGTGCCGCGATGCTCGGCGCATTCGCCGAGCGCGTAGATATCCGACGCGCCGGTCTGCAGATGATCGTCGACGACCACGCCGCGGTTGACGGCAATGCCGGCTTCCCTGGCCAACGTGACATTGGGCCGGATGCCGGCCGCGAAGATCACCGCATCGGCCTCGAGCTTGCGCCCGTCGGTCAGTTCGACGCCCTCGACGCGCGTCTCACCATGGATGCGCGCGGTGTTGGCGTTGAGCAGGATCCGGATGCCCTTGCGCTCGACCAGCGATTTCAGGAGTTCGGCGGCCGGCGCATCGAGCTGGCGCTCCATCAGCCGGTCCATCAGGTGAATCAGCGTCACCGTCGCGCCCGCCTTGGCCAGGCCGTAGGCCGCTTCCAGCCCCAACAGCCCGCCGCCGACCACCACGACGCGTTTCTTCTGCGCCGCGAGCGTCAGCAGCAGATCGACATCCCTTGTGTCGCGGAAGGTGTGCACGCCGGCCAGATCGGCGCCGGGCAGATTGAGCCGCAGCGCGGTCGAACCGGTCGCCAGCACCAGCCTGGAAAACGCAATGCTCTCGTCATTGGCGATCTTGAGTTCGCGGCGGCCGACATCGATCTCGGTGGCGCGGCAGCCATATTTCAGGGTGACGCCGCGGTCGCGCCACCATGTCGCGGGCTTCAACTCGATGTCGTGCGATTGGGTTTCGCCTGACAGTACCGACGACAGCAGGACGCGGTTATAGGCCAGCCGCGGCTCGTCGCCGATCACCGCGATGGCGTAACGGCCGAGCGCGACTTGCGCGAGCTCGTCGACCAGACGTGCAGCCGCCATTCCATTGCCGACGATGACCAGCGGTTCACTCACGCCAATGATCCTTATTCGGCCGCCTGCGCGTTGCCATAGGCCTCGGAAATCATGTAGCCGGACAAGGTCCCGTAAGCGGCGGTCCAGGCGCTGGCGACTTCCGGCGTCCAGCCCTCGCCGAGGCCTTTTTCCAGCGTCCACAACAACGCGCCGCCGACCACCGGATAGTGCTCCGGCTTGGCGCCATAGCTGACATGACGTTTGGCCAGCGCGCTCGCGGCCGGCAGTACGGCTTCCAGATTGGTCAATCCGTTGACGACCAATGCGAGCGACGCCATCAATTTCTTGCGCTGCTCGGTCATGTCATCGGGAAACATCGCCCGCACCGAGGGGGCGACCTCGAACAACCGGCCGTAGAACAACACGGAGGCCTGCTCCGAGATCGGCGCGACCTTGGCAAAGCTCTGCTGCACCAGTTCGACTTGATCCGACGTCATGTGTCCGCTCCTCTGTTGTTGCCTCGCCCCACAAGCGGGGCGAGGCCTCGGCCGTCATCCTGAGGAGCGCGCCCTAGCGCGCGTCTCGAAGGATGGACGCAACACGTGGACTCGCGGCCATCCTTCGAGACGCGGCGAAGACGCCGCTCCTCAGGATGACGGTCGAGATTGCTTCCCAGCCTGTCATATGCGCGCGCCGGCGAGGTTCGACGTGCTGGCTTCCGCCGCGGAGCTCTTGCGCAAATAGCACCACCAGGTCACCGCGAGGCAGGTCGCGTAGAACGCCAGATAGATTTCCAGTGCGAGCTGCGGACCGCCGGTCGCTGCGATCGATTGGCCAAAGCCGCTCGGGATCAGATAGCCGCCGCAGGCACCGATCGCGCCGATGAAGCCGACCGCGGCACCGCTCTCGATGCTCGCGGTCTTCAAGGCCAGTACGCGGCCGGCTTCGCCGGTGCCCCGCGCCTTGCGCAAATTCTCCTCGCGGAAGATCGACGGGATCATCCGGTAGGTCGAGCCGTTGCCGACACCGGTGGTGACGAACAGGATCAGGAACATCACCAGGAAGCCGGTGAAATCCTTGTGGCCTACGAAGTAGAGAACGCCGATCGTCGCCGCTGCCATCACGATGAAATTCCAGAACGTCACGATGGCACCGCCGACCTTGTCGGCGAGCAGGCCGCCCAGCGGGCGCGACAGCGAGCCCAGCAGCGGACCCAAGAACGCGATGCTGATGGTGACCGCCGGGAATTGCGTCTTGATCAGCAGCGGAAATGCCGCCGAGTAGCCGATGAAGGAGCCGAAGGTTCCGACATAGAGGAACGCCATGATCCAGGTGTGCTTGCGCTTGACGATGGCGAGCTGATCCCTGAACGAGGATTTTGCCGAGGTCAGGTTATTCATGAAGAACACGGCACCAAACACCGCGATGCATAGCGGCACCACCCACATCAGCCCCGCGTTCTGAAGATAAACGCCTGACACTGGCTGCGCCTGATAGAGGTTGATGAGAGCGACGCCCATCAGGATCGGCGTCAGCAATTGCACGGTAGAGACACCGATATTGCCGCCGGCGGCGTTGAGGCCGAGCGCCCAACCCTTCATGCGGTCGGGATAGAAGAACGAGATGTTGGCCATGCTGGAGGCAAAATTGCCGCCGCCGAGACCGGCGGTGGACGCCACCATCAGCATCAGCCAGAACGGTGTCTCCGGATGACCAACGAAATAAGCGAGCCCAAGCGTCGGGATCAGCAGCACCGACGCACTGAAGATGGTCCAGTTGCGGCCGCCGAAGGTGGTCACCGCAAACGTGTAGGGAAACCGCATCAGCGAGCCGATCAGGCCCGGGATCGCCACCAGCTGGAACAACTGATCGGTGGTGAAGTGGAAGCCGGCCGCCGGCAGTTTGGTGGCGACGATGCTCCAGATCAGCCAGACCGAAAATCCGATATTCTCGGCGACGATCGACCAGATCAGATTGCGCCGGGCAACGAACTTGCCGGTCGAATTCCAGAACGTCTCATCCTCGGGCTTCCATTCTGAAATCCAGGTGGGATTCTGCTCGCGCATTTCAAAGATTTCCTTATGTTCGGTGCCGCCCGTCTCAAGACATGAGGGTTCGGTCGCGCGGCCACGGCCGCGCGCGCTGGGGAAGCCCCAGTTCGGCGATGTCAAAATTCTGAAGATGGATCGCGAAAGACGGCGTCGATGGCGTCACAGATAGCTATTCAAGCTTCGTGCCAAGCCGCATGATTCAAAAAATGTAAATTTTACAAATACTTAAAAGAATAGCTTTGGGCGGCGGCAAAACCGGCGTCGCATCCTAAATTTGCGATTCGCCCAACTCTTGTGCGTCGCACAAATGTTGGGCAGATTTCTTTGGTGTATCGTGTCCCGGAGCGGTGCAGCGTGAAGCGCTGGTCCGCAGAGCCGGGACCCGTCGCGGCGATCAGCAGCGCACCCCGCCGCAAGGGCGGTGTGCTGCGCAGCGTGCGGGGATCTCGCGCAGCTATCACGCGTCCTCGGTCACCCTCACGCCCATCGGCTGCGGCGCTTCGCCGCCGCCGGGCTTCATGTGGAACTCGTAGGTCATCAGATGCCACGGAACATCGGCGGGCTTGCCGTCCGGCATCTGCGGATCGGTGCGCTTTTCGATCTTCGCGATTAGTTCATCCTTGACCCCGAACACCACGTCGGAATCGAGATATTTGTCGCCGTCCATGAAGACGTGGGTGATCAGCGGCTGGTAGCCCGGTGCGTTGACCAGGAAGTGGACATGCGCCGGCCGCATCGGATGACGCCTTGTTTGCAGGATCATCTCGCCGACCGGCCCGTCGGTCGGGATCGGATAGCTGCACGGCAAAATGGTGCGAAAGAAAAACCGGCCGTCGGCATCGGTGACGAAGCGCGCCCGCGATGACGGACCATCGGTGGCATATTCCGGCTTTTGCGAATCGTAATAGCCGTCGCCGTCGGCATGCCAGATATCGACGGGCACACCGGCCAGCGGCTTGCCATGAAGATCGGTGACCCGGCTTTGCACGAACATCCGCTCGCCCGCCAGATTGGCCGACACATCGGTGCCGTGCGGCATCACCTTGTGTTCGCCGACATAGAACGGACCGAGCACGGTGGTCTCGGTGGCGCCGTCGCGATCCCGGTGATTGACCGCATCGACCAGCATCGAAACCCCCAACACGTCCGACAGCAGGATGAATTCCTGGCGGATCGGCGTGCATTTCTGGCCCGTGCGCGTGAGAAACTCGATCGCGGTGTGCCATTCGTCGAAGGTCAGGTCGGTCTTTCGGACATATTCGTGCAGCGACTTCACCAGTTCCTGCAACAGGAATTTGGTCCGCGGCTCCGGCGTTTCATCGAAGCTCTCGATCACGGCGGCGGTAAGTTCGGTGTCGTTGAACTGGGTCATGTGACGGTCCTGCAAAGGTGCGCGATTGCGGGCGTCAGCCTACACGAGCCGTCCGGCCGGGGTAAGCTCATCGCGATTGGATCGGCGCATCGTTTTCGGCTATCAAGTTGGCCTCGACAGCCAAAAAACGACCGCTTGGAGATACGCCCCGATGTTAGCCCCAACCCCCGACACCCCCGAATCCGCCGGCATGTCCAAGCCGGCGTTCGACCGCATCGAAAATCATCTCAAAACCCGCTACCTCGATTCCGGCCGCTTTCCGGGAACCCAATTGCTGGTGTATCGCCGCGGCAAGGTGGTCCACAGCGCGGTGCAGGGCTTTGCCGATCTCGAACGCCAGGTGCCGGTCAAGCACGACACCATCTTCCGAATCTATTCGATGACCAAGCCGCTGACGTCGGTCGCCTTCATGATGCTGATCGAGGAAGGCCGCGTCGCGCTGGACGAACCGGTGCACAAATACATTCCGGAATGGAAGAACCTCGGCGTGTTCGTGGCCGGGACCGGACCGTTCCTGACCAGGCCGCCGACGCGGCCGATGCAGATCGTCGACCTGCTGCGCCATACGTCGGGTCTCACCTACGGCTTCCAGCAGCGTTCCAATGTCGATGCCGCCTATCGCGACAAGAAGATCGGCGAGGTGGAGAAGGCCGGAACCCTGAAAACCATGATCGACGATCTGGCGAAGATGCCGCTGGAATTCTCGCCGGGCGAGGCCTGGAACTACTCGGTCGCCACCGACGTGATCGGCTATCTGGTCGGCGTGATCAGCGGCAAGCCGTTCGAGCAATTCCTGAAGGAGCGGATCCTGGATCCGCTCGGCATGAACGACACCGACTTTTTCGTGCCGGCCGACAAGGCCCATCGCTTCGCGGCGTGCTATTCGGCCGACCCGCAGGGCGGCATGACGTTTCACGCCACCGATCGCAAAACCAGCCTGACCTTGCAGGACGATCCGGTCAAGAGCTCGTTCCTGACGCCGCCATCGTTCTTTTCCGGCGGCGGCGGGCTGTGCTCGACCGCGGCCGATTATCTCACCTTCTGCCGGGCGCTGCTCAATCGCGGCGAACTCGGCGGCGTCAGGCTGCTGGGTCCGAAGACGCTGGCGCTGATGACGTCCAATCATCTGCCAGGCGGACGCGACCTGCCGGAAATGTCACGCTCGCTGTTCAGCGAAGCCGCCTATAACGGCATCGGCTTCGGTCTCGGCTTCTCGGTCACGATGGATGCCGCCAAAACCCTGATCCCCGGCAGTGCCGGCGAATATGCCTGGGGCGGTGCGGCGACCACCTCGTTCTGGATCGATCCGGCCGAAGAACTGATCGCGATCTTCATGACCCAGGTGCTGCCGTCGAGCGCCTATCCCCTGCGTCGCGAACTGCGTACCATGATCTACGCAGCCATCACCGACAGCAATTTGTAGCGACGGCACAGGATGGGCGGAGCCCTTGGCAGAACCCATCCATTCTCAAGCCTATGCTACACAGGCTGTACATGAAAACCGCGGACGGCAAGCCGAAGAAACCTTTCCTGAGCCGCCCGCGCATCGTGATGGGCCTGCTGTTGATCGTGGCCGTTCCGATCTTCGTTTACCTCGCCAACAAAGCCGTGCACGAAAACGCAGAGGCGATACATCAGATGTTGGGGCAATAAAATCGTAGGGTGGGCAAAGGCGCCCTTGCGCCGTGCCCACCGTTTCCATCGACGCATCGCGCTTGATAGGTGGGCACGCTTGCGCCTTCACGCGTTGAGCTACAGCGGATGAGGACGCTTTGCCCACCCTACGAGCTCGGAAAAACACATCGCGCCAGCAAATAAACCTTGACAGCATTTTGGTGATTTGCCCGTCGTGCCAATGTGTCGCAGCGGTCGCGCTTGATCGCGAAGGCAAATCAGCTTCACTTCTATCGCCATCCCGTCCCACCAGAGAAGCGTATGCGCATTCGTCACGAAACGCGGGTCGGGGTGCGATGGACGCGATAGCTGCGACTGACGAGCGCGGCTGAAGCGTACGGCAAAGTCGTGTGGTCCTGACGCCCCAATGGCCGGTGTCAAGTTCGCAAGGAGCTCAGGCTTCTTGGGGGCGACGGTGACAAACAAGCTCTGGTCTCGCCGGGGAGAGCACGGAATAAGCTGTAAAACCATTGCGCAGGGAAGGCCGGACTGCTTCCGCTGAACCTGTATGCTCGTGTGCGCTTTTTGCTGTGTGCATCTTGGCACGCGAGACCGCGGGTGCAGCGCGCACCCGGTCTTCCCTGCGCCCTCTTCTTTCTGGGGCGGAATGAATTTGCAAAACTCGGGCGAATGCTGTCGCGAGAATGCCCACGTTCGTCATCGTCCGCGAAGAAGGCGGACGATCCAGTATTCCGAGGCGTCTGTGATAGAGCCGAAAGCTCGCGGCGTACTGGATACCCCGCCTTCGCGGGGTATGACGGTGGAAGGCGGAGCATCGTCATCGACGTCATTGCGAGGAGCCCTTGCGACGACCTGTCCGCCGTAGCCGTTTGGCGTAGGCGGAAGCAATCCATCCTTCCCTGCCGCCTGGATTGCTTCGCTAGCGCTCGCAATGACGACGTCGAGGCGCGCGCGCCAGCCTCCGGGGGAACCATCCAGCCCCCTCATGGTTGTCGCGGAGCCCGCCGCAACCCGGCGGCCGGCTGAAATCCCTCTGAAATCCTTGGCCAATTCAGACACTTCTCGTATCCTGACCGCGACCCTCCATTCCGGGACCTGCGTGCCAAAACCCTCCCTCCCCATGCGCCTTGCGCTTCTGGTCGCGGGCACCGCGCTGCCGCTGATTGTTTTCGCGGCCGTGATCGTTTTCGAAAATTACCAGCAAGACCGCAAGGATGCCTCGCAACGCGTGCTCGAGACCGTGCGCAGCATCCGTCTCGTACTCGATGCCGAAGTTCAGCGCATGACCGGCGGCTTGCAGGTGCTGGCACTGACGGGTGCGCTGCGCAGCGGCGACTTCGCGGCGTTTCGCCCGATCGTCTCGGGTTTCCTCGAGCCATACGGCGCCGATGGTGTCGTGCTGGTGTCCGATCGCGACGGCCGCCAATTGTTCTCCTCGGTCACGACCGACGCCGCGAGTCTGCCGGTGCGCAACAACCGCGACATCGTGGAACAGGTGTTCGCGACCAGCACCCCGCATTATTCCAACCTGTTCACCGGTTCGGTCAAGAACAGGCTGGTCGTGACCGTCGAGGTGCCGGTGGTTCGCGACGGCAACGTCATCTACGACATCTGCTTCAGCCCGCCGATCGGTATTTTCCAGACCATCCTTGAAAAGCAGCGCCCGAGCGCGGACTGGACGATTTCGATCTTCGACGCCGACGGCGTCAATTTCGCGCGCGTTCCAAATCCGCAGGCGACCACCGGCAAGCGCGCGGCGCCATCGTTGTTCGCCGAGATGGCGCGCAAGTCCGAGGCGACGCTGCCGACGTTGTCGCTCGAGGGCGTGCCGCTGATTACGAGCTTCGCGCGATCCTCGCTGACCCGTTGGACGGTGGCCGCCGGTATCGCGGAAAGTTCACTGGTCGGTCCATTGTGGCGCAACCTCGCGATCACCAGCGTGATCGGCGGCATCCTGCTGCTGACGGGCCTTGCCTTCGCGGTGCGGATGGCGACGACGATCGCGCGCGGCGAGCTGCTCCACAGCCTGCTGATCGATGAGCTCAACCACCGCGTCAAGAACACGCTGGCGATCCTGCAGGCGATCGCGACGCAAACCTTCCGCAGCGCCAGCAAGCTCGAGCGCGAAAAGTTCGAGGGCCGGCTCGGCGCGCTGGCGGAGGCGCACAATCTCCTGAGCCAGGAGAAGTGGCGGGGTTCGGAAATGCAGGACGTGCTTGGCCGCGTGCTGCAACCTTATTTGCTGAGCAATCCGGAACGGATGCGGATGTTCGGACCAACCGTGCCGCTGTCGCCGCGCGTCGCGGTGATCCTGTCGATGATCGTGCACGAGATGGCCACCAATGCCGCGAAATATGGCGCGCTCTCCAACGACGCCGGCACCATTGCGCTGGACTGGGAAGTCATCAATGAAGGCGGCCAAGCGAAATTGCGGCTGATCTGGCGCGAGGCCGGCGGTCCCCACGTCACCGCCCCCGTGCAGCGCGGCTTCGGATCGCGGCTGATCGAACGCAGCGCACGCGACCAGCTCGGCGGCGAAGCGACCGTCGATTTCCTGCCGCGCGGCGTCGTCTACACGGTGATCTGCGCGCTGGCGGACTAGGAATAGCCGAAACCCGGCAGTCTTTAGCTGCTAATCTAATTTGCTTTTTCGCGGACCTCGGGGGCGGGGAAAATGAGACGAAACGACATCATCAAGCTGATAACAGGCGGCGTGGTCAGCCTCGCACTGGCAACATGCGGCGGCCCTGCGGCCGCCCAGGACGGCGCGGCGGCGCCGAAACGGGTAGGTTTCCTGAGCGGCCTTGGTTGCAGCACCGATGCCAATCCCAGTCCCTTCAGGCGCCGCCTGGCAGAACTCGGCTGGGTTGACGGGCAAACGCTGATCCTCGACTGCATATCGACAGTCGACGTCGGCCAGGTCGATGCGCTCGCGGCCGAGTTGGTGGCGCGGCAGCCGAACGTGCTGGCGGCTCAACCCACCGATTACGTGAGGGCGCTGAAACAGGCCACCGCAACAATTCCGATCGTGATGGTGACGACGCCGAACCCGGTCGAATCAGGACTTGTGACCGACCTGGCGAAGCCGGAGGCCAATGTCACCGGCGTGGCGTCGTCCGGACGCGAGGTCGCCGTCAAGCTGATCGGCCTGGTGAAGCGGTTGCTGCCGCGGTTGACAAAACTCGCGGTGATCGAGCGCACCGCAGCGGACCCGATCGTCCACGCGCAGTTCGAAAAGGACGTCACCGATGCCGCGACGAAACTGGGATTCGCCTGGCAGGCCTTCAGCCCGGCGGCGCCGGACGACAATGATGCGATCTTTGCCCGGCTGGCGGCGGAAGGGTTCGACGCCGCCTATGTCGAGCCCGGCCCCCTGCTCGACGCCAACCTGACCCGCGTCGCCGATCTGGCGATGCGGCACCGGATTGCAACCTTCGGCAACTACCCGTATTACGCCGACAAGGGGCTGTTGCTCGCCTATGGCGGCGACGCCGATCCGCTCAACGAGCGGGCCGCGGATTATATCGACAAAATCCTGCGCGGCGCCAAGCCCGGCGCTCTGGCGATCACGCAGCCGGTCAAGTTCAACCTCGAAGTCAATCTGAAGACCGCGAAGGCGTTGGGGCTCGCCATTCCGGAGTCGTTCCTGCTCGCGGCCGACAAGGTCATCCGATGAAGCGGGTCATTTTTCGAGGCTCGTGCTCAGCCGAAATTCTGCAGCGCAGGAAACATCTCCAGGAGCCAGATGCTGACGTTGGAGATCGCGCCGGTCAGGAAGGCAATTCCGGTGATGACCATCAACACCCCCATCGCCCGCTCGACATTGGCCAGATGCCGCTTCATGCGCGAAAACAGCGACGAGAACTGTTCGACCATCAGGGCCGCCAGCAAAAACGGAATCCCGAGGCCGGCCGAATAGACCGCGAGCAGGCCCGCGCCCTTCGCCACCGTCGCTTCCGCGGCCGCGACCGACAGGATGGCCGCGAGGATCGGGCCGATGCAGGGCGTCCAGCCGAACGCGAAGGCGAGCCCCATCAGATAGGCGCCCCACAGCCCCACCGGCTTTGGAATCGGCAACCGCCCTTCCCGCATCAACAGCCCGATCCGCGTCAGCCCGAGGAAGTGCAGGCCCATCACGATGATGACGATGCCGGCGGCGATCGAAAGCTGCGCCGACCAGGCGCGGATCAGCGTGCCGATCAGCGAGGCGCTGGCGCCGAGCGCCACGAATACCGTCGAAAAGCCCAGCACGAACATCAGCGCCGATATCATCACGGCGCGCCGCGAGGACGATGCGGTCTCGTCATTGGCGACGTGCTCGATGGTCGCGCCGGTCAAATAGATCAGATAGGGCGGCACCAGCGGCAATACGCAGGGCGACAGGAAGCTGACCAGGCCGGCGATCAGTGCCGCGGGGATAGAAACATCGTGAATCATGCCGTCATCGAACCATGTTTGACCCGGGCCATCGAGCGAGCCGGAACCTTAGGGCCAGTGAAATCTCCGCCACCCTGGGTCGCGGTTGTTTGGCACATTTGTTGCTCGGAACGGGCTGAATCCGGGCATGGGTTCAATCACAGGGGGAGCCGGTCATGTCAACCATCGCAGCGCCCGTGGTAGCCACGAGAAAACCGCTTTACCAATCACTTTTCGTGCAGGTCGTGGTCGCGCTGCTGCTCGGGATCGTGCTCGGCATGGCGGTGCCGGATTTTGCCGTCAGCCTGAAGATTTTCAGCGACGCCTTCCTGAAGCTGATTTCGATGATCGTGGCGCCGATCGTGTTCTGCGTCGTGGTGCACGGCATCGCCGGCGCCGGCGATCTCAAGAAGGTCGGACGGGTCGGCGTCAAGGCGCTGATCTATTTCGAGACCATGACCACGGTCGCGCTGTGCGTCGGCCTTGTGCTCGCCTATCTGTTCGGGCCGGGCCACGGCATGAACATCGATACCTCGACGCTCGATGCCAAGGCGCTGGCGAGCTACGCCGACAACGCCCACAAGCTGAAGGGCGAAGGCATCGGCAGCTTCCTGATGAACATCATTCCGACCACCTCGTTCGATGCGCTGGCGCGTAACGACGTGCTGCAGGTGCTGTTCTTCGCCATCATCTTCGGCGTCAGCCTCGCGCTGGTCGGCGGCGAAAAAGGCGAGCGCATCAGTTCCCTGATCGACGCGGTATCGACGCGTGCTGTTCCGCGCCATGGGGCTGATCGTGCGGCTCGCGCCGCTCGGCGTGCTCGGCGCGGTGGCCTATACGGTCGGCAAATACGGCGTCGGCTCGCTCCGGCAACTGATTTCGCTGGTGGTTTTGTTCTACGTCTCGGTCGCGATCTTCGTGCTCGGCGTGCTCGGCAGCGTGATGGCGCTGGCCGGACTGAACATCGTCAAGTTCCTGTCCTATCTGCGCGAGGAATTGACCATCGTGCTGGCGACCGCGTCCTCGGACGCCGTGCTGCCGCAGATCATGCGCAAACTGGAGCGGCTCGGCGTCAAGGATTCGGTGGTCGGCCTCGTCATCCCCACCGGCTATTCGTTCAACCTCGATGCGTTCTCGATCTATCTGACGCTGGCCGTGGTGTTCATCGCGCAGGCGACCAACACGCCGCTGTCGTTCGGCGATCTGATGCTGGTACTCGGGGTGTCGCTGATCACCTCCAAGGGCGCCCACGGCGTTCCCGGTTCGGCGATCGTGATCCTGGCGGCGACGCTGAACGCGGTGCCCAGCATTCCCGCGATCGGCCTCGTGCTGGTGCTGTCGATCGACTGGTTCATCGGCATGGCGCGTGCGCTCGGCAATCTGATCGGCAACTGCGTCGCCACCGTCGTGGTCGCCGCATGGGAGGGCGACCTCGATCTCGCCAAGGCGCGTCGCGTGCTCGATGGCGACGAACTGGTGGATGTCACGGCGGGCTAATAATGCAGAGTTCAGGAAGCCGCGACCTCACCCGCTCGCGGCCGAAAATTCTCGATCAGCCGCAGCAGCACGCGCGCGCCGGCATCGGCGTCGGCCTCCTCGACGTGCTCGGCGGGATTGTGGCTGATGCCGCCGCGACATCGCACGAAAACCATGGCGACATCGGCGATGTCGATCATCGCCATGCCGTCATGCCCGGCCCCGCTCGGCAGTTCGAACACGCGATAGCCTTCGGCGGCAACGGCCTCGGCAATTTGGCGCTTCAGCCACGGCGCGCATGGCACGGTACGGTTCTCATGGGTCACATCGACTTGCAGCGTCAACTTCCGCCGCTTGGCGATATTCTCAATTTGGCGAACGATATCGGTCACCGCGAGCTTGCGCGGTGCATCCGCGGCGGCGCGGATATCGATGGTGAACGATACCTGGCCCGGAATCACATTGGTCGCGCCGGGCATGGCATGGATGTAGCCGACGGTACCCACCAGCCCGTCCGGATCGGTGCGGCAGAACTCCTCGATCTCGACAATGCATTCCGCGGCTCCCGCCAGCGCGTCGCGGCGCAACGCCATCGGTACGGTGCCGGCGTGCCCGGCCATGCCGACAAGCCGCACCGCAAGCCGGGTGGCGCCCGATATCGCGGTCACGACCCCAACCGGCAGATTCAAGCCCTCGAGCACCGGCCCCTGCTCGATATGCAGCTCGACATAGCCATGCAGCTCGCGCCGCGCCCGCGCCGCCGCGCCGATGTGCTCGGGATCGAGCCCGAACTGCGACAGCGCTTCGCGCATGGTGATTCCGGCCTCGTCCCCGGCGCCGAGGGCGGCTTCATCGAACGTTCCCGCCACCGCGCGGCTGCCGAGCAGGGTCGATGCGAATCGCACGCCCTCTTCATCGGCGAAACCGACCACCTCGACGGCGAACGGCAGCCGGCGGCCGCGTCGGTTCAAATCCGCAACGCAGGAGATCGCCGTGATCAGCCCGAGCGGCCCATCCCATTTGCCGGCGTCGCGCACCGTGTCGTAATGCGATCCGAGCATCAGGCACGGCAGACCCGGACGATCGCCCTCGTAGCGGCCGCAAACATTGCCGATGGCATCGAGATGCGCGCGCATCCCGGCGCTCTCCATCCACGACAGCAGCAGTTCGGCGGCCGCCCGATGCTCCGGACTGAGGAAGATGCGGGTCAGATTTTCCGGCGTCTCGGAGATGGCGCCGAGCGCGCCGATCCGTCCGACAATTTCCCGGCCAAGCAAGGGATGATCCGTCGCGGCTTCCGCCATCTAAGCCGCCTCGAACCTGACCCTTTGCGCGCCCTTCCACAGCACGGTCTTGCCAAGTTCGGCCAGCCGATCGAGTCCGGAGGTCAGCGTGATGAAGTGGTTGCCGGCGAGTTGGCCCATCTTGCTGGCGAATTGCACCCCGCCATAGGCCAGCAGGATCTCGGTCTCGCTGATGCCGCCGGGATAAAGGATGATCTGGCCAGGCGCTGGATAGCTGGTGTGGTTCTCATAGCCGACGCCAAAGTCCAGATCGCCGAGCGGAAGCCAGACGCCCTCGCCGCTCCAGCGCACATGGACCATCTGGCTCTCGAACGGCATCGCGCGACGAAAGGCCTCGCAGGTCTTCGGCGCCAACTGATCTTCAAAAATCGCATCGAACGTAAAGTCGCCGGCGCGGATAACAAGTTGGCTCATCCGATCAATTCCTGCTTCGCAAAGCGCGCGGCCATGAGATTGCAGCGACGGCGTATCGAAGCAAGAACATTTTGGCATCGGAGGCGCAGAACCACCGGCGCGCCACTGGACATGACGGCCGGCAATCGAGCAGGGCCGCGCAGCTCTCGGCACTTTCAACTGATAACGTTATTTCCTAACAGGACCTTGGCCGCCCCGGCAGGTAAAACAATACTTAGGGTGGTATATGCTTGCCCCGAAAAGCGGCGCCGACGAACAAATCTGCTTGTTGAGCCGGAGGGTCTGAACCCGCTGCGGTTGTGTCCCGTATCATATTCTGTCAAGTTTGACGGATGGAAAGATTTGCGTATTCGCCCGGTGCAGGAAAGCGGCGTTCCTCAACGCCGGATTGTCGCTCGTCTCGCTGGCTTACCGGTCAGCCGCGGCGGGATATTGCGGCCATGAGGCACAGCGTCGGCAGCGGCGATCGTTGCAGCGGCGATCGCCAACCACGCGAGTATTGTCAGGTTTCCAACCGACGCCGGCATGCTTGGCAGGAAAATGATACCGCTGCGTACCGAATTGCGCCGCTGCTCGACACCTGGTTCCCCGGCACCGGCTATGTGGCCCAAAAAGCCGTCCGGCACGTGGACGGGTGTGCCCGCGACAATATTCCCGTGGTTTATGCACAATTTCGTCCACTTAAGCAGGCCCAAAGCAGTATATAAGTAAGGTTGAATCTATGACCCATTTATTCGGGGTCTTCTCGACGGAAGGACGGTAAAAACAGAATGAATAAATCAGCGGCAAAGAAAATGAAGCAGCGCAGTGCCGGAAAACCCGACATTGAACTAGGTAAGCGGATTCGCCTACGGCGCGTCGAGCAACGCATCTCGCAGGCAGAGCTCGGCGACCAACTCGGCGTCAGCTTCCAGCAGGTGCAAAAATATGAGAAGGGCGTCAACCGGGTCGGTGCCGCTCGTCTTCAGCAGATCGCCACCGCGCTCGACGTGCCCGTCACGTTCTTCTACGACGGCGACGGCAAGGCGCGCGAGGTCGAAAGCTTGCTGTTTCTCGACAGCTCGTTCAGCCTCAGGTTGCTGCGGGCCTACAGCAAGATCAAGGACCAGACCGTTCAGCGGCAGCTGGTGTCCTTGATGGAATCGATCGCTGCGAACGAAGATTAGCGCACGGCCCGCCTAGGCATCAGCGGTTTCGCGAAGGATCACGCGCGCTGCGGTTCAGCGCCCGATCGGCCGCAAGACCGGGCTTGCTTGTACTGACCGCGCTCCGGACGCTGTTCGTTCGGCCGATCCCCGCCTGCTTTTCTAATTCACGACGCCACGGACATGATCGATCAGCGCCAGCGGATCGGACGGTGGCCTGTCGCCGCGCCATGCCACATGCTGGTCAGGCCGCGACAGCACGAGCCTGCTGCCGTCGCAAATGGCGGTTGCGGGATCGGATCCGGCGAGACCGGCAAGCCAAATATCGTTGCGAACCACATTAGCGGTCCCGACGACATATCAACGGCGACCGGTTGCCGATTTCGGCCGCAAAATCAGCTTAATCGAAACGCAACTCTCGAAGGGCTATATATTTGCGGAAACCTTTTGCGGACCGGGTGTTACCGGCTCGGTCGGCTCGATTGAGCCCGCTTCCTTCATTCATTGTCGGCGCTCGAGCGGCGCATTGCAGGGGCATCAGATATGCGAACAATGACGATCATCGCCATCGCCACGATGCTTGCGACCGGCTCCGCCTTCGGCCAGAGCACCGAGACCACAACTGGCGCCGGTGCCTCAACCAAGCCAGCCGCGACAGCGCCGGCGGCACAGGCGATCAAGCCTGCCGCCGCATCGACGCCCGAATCGCGTTCGGCGGCGGCGCTGGCGCTCTCGCATGAGCCGACCTTCGACGAAGGCACCGCGGAGCGGATCAAGGAAGCGGCGCTGAGCTATTCGCGATCTCGCGGTGCGCGGCGGATGGCCGACGATCCCGGCTGACGCCAAATTCGCCATCGGCGTGGCCGGTCCGAACGACGATCTGCTGCGCAAGCGCCTGATCGTCACCGGCGATCTCGCCGACGACAAGACAACGGGCCCGTTCGACGAGGCGGTCACCGAAGGCGTGATGCGCTTCCAGGCGCGCCATGGCCTCGCGCCGACCGGCATGGTGACGCCGCGCACGCTCGCCGCGCTCAATGTCCCCGTGCAGAAGCGGATCAAGCAGCTCGAGGCCTCGCTGGAACGGCTCGACAACATGAATTTCAGCTTCGGCCAGCGCTATGTCGTCGTCAACCTGCCCGCGGCGTTCGCCGAGGCGGTCGAGAACGACAAGGTGGTGCGGCGCTATCGCGTGATCGTCGGCAAGACCGAAAAGCCCTCGCCGACGCTGACCGCCGAAATCACCAGCGTCAATCTCAACCCGACCTGGACCGTGCCGTCATCGATCTCGAAAACCGAAATCTCCGCGCATATGCGCAAAGACCCCGGCTATCTCGCGCGCATGCACATGGAAGTGCTCGACGCCCACGACGCCCCGATCGACCCGCGATTCGGTCGACTGGTCCGGCACCCGCACGCCGAATTTCACCGTGCGCCAGCAATCCGGCACCTGGAACGCGCTGGGCGCGGTGAAGATCGACATGCCGAATCCCTACTCGGTCTACATGCACGACACCAACCAGCACAATCTGTTCAGCGACGACTACCGCTTCGACTCGCACGGCTGCTCGCGGGTCGACAATGTGCGCGACCTCGCCGCCTGGCTGCTGCAGGAAGAGATGCCGAAATGGAATCGCGCGGCGATCGACGCCGCGATCGCCACCGGCGCAGCGCGAGGACATCGCGCTGCCGAAGAAAGTCCCGGTGGCCTGGATCTATCTCACGGCATGGATGACCAGGGACCAGACCATCCAGTTCCGCAACGACATCTACGACCAGGACGAGCAGCTGCTGGAGGCCACCGCCGAGGAAGCCGCGTTCTTCAGCAAGGCCGGCAATCATCCGCTGACGGCGCATCTGGCGCAGTAAAACTTGCAGGCCTCACCTGTTCCGCCATGCACGTATGCAGGGAACAACATTGCGCGTGCCTTAAATCGATGCTGCAATGCGCTCGCGAAGGCGCCCGAGAGCGTCGGCTGCGGGGGAGCACTCATGATCGTCCTTCACCATGGCTGGCGTTCGAGCGCCTCGCGCCGCGTCCGGCTGTGCCTTCGAGGAAAAGGGCCTCGGCTACGAGAGCCATGTCGTCGACATGGCCAACCTGGAACATCATTCGCCGGAATATCTGAAGATCAATCCGCTCGGCGTGATCCCGACCCTGATCCACGACGGCCAGCCGCTGCATGAGAGCGGCACGATCTGCGAATATCTCGACGAAACCTTTCCCGATCCGCCGCTGCGCCCGGACAGCGCCCTATGAGCGCGCGCTGATGCGCAACTGGATCCGGCACATCGACGGGCTGATCGGCAATCTCATCATCTTCAACTGGCGGCACCATCTGCAGAAGACCGCGGAGAAATGGACCGACGAGGAACTCGCCGAAAAGCTCAAGAACATCCCGAGCAAGGAACGCCAGGAAGCCTGGCTGCGGGTGGCGCGCAAGCCCTACACCGAGGAAGAGCGCGGCGCGGCGCGCGACAAGCTGACCACACAACTGCTGGACCGGATGGAAGAGGCGCTGAAACCCTCCGGCTGGCTGGTCGGCAACGCCTATTCGATCGCCGATATCGCCGCGATGCCGTTCGTAAAGCGGATCGACGAGGAAATCGCGCCCGACGAGGTGACGGCGAAGAAACATCCCCGCGTCACCGAATGGTGGACTAAAATGCAGGCGCGGCCGGCCTTCGCGCGGGCGAAATTCGATCCCTTCATCACCACCCTTTGAAGCCGCAGACCGCCTCCTCACCGAAAGCAACGCCGATGCTAGATGTCCCCAAAAGCGCCGAAAAATCCTATGCCGACGGCAAGATCCTGCAGAGCAGCGCCGACGGCGTCGGCATCATCACCTTCAACAATCCCGAAAAGCGCAACGCGATGTCGCTCGACATGTGGGAAGGGCTCGGCAACGCGCTGATCGAATTGCGCGACGATCCCGGCGTCCGGGTCGTGATCCTGCGCGGCGCCGGCGACAAGGCGTTCGTCTCGGGCGCCGATATCAGCCAGTTCGAAAAGACCCGCCACAACGCCGAAGCCTCGGAGGAATATTCCAGACGCAGCGCCGCGCAGCGCGCGCTGCTGGCGGATTTCCCAAAACCGGTCATCGCCTGCATCCGCGGCTTCTGCCTCGGCGGCGGCATGCAGGTGGCGATGTCGGCCGATATCCGCATTGCCGCCGAGGACAGCCAGTTCGGCATTCCCGCCGCCAAGCTCGGCATCGCCTATGGCTATGACGGCCTCAAGCATCTGGTCTCGCTGGTCGGGCCGTCCTGGGCGCGGCTTCTGATGTTTACGGGCATGCGGATCCACTCCTCCGAAGCGGTCAGGATCGGCCTGGTCGATCGCGTGGTGCCCGACGCCGAGTTGTGGGATGCGACGATGGAGATCGCCCGCACCATCTCCGGCAACGCGCCGCTGGCGATCAAGGCCGCCAAGATCACCATCGCGCAGGTGCTGAAAGACCCCGGCGATCGCGACATGAACGCGATCAAGCAGATCGGCACTCGACTGCATGGACTCCGAGGATTTCCGCGAAGGCCGCCGCGCCTTCATGGAAAAGCGCAAGCCGCAATTTCAGCGGGCGATAACGGACGATCGCCATGCACAAGCCCGTCGACACTCCCGCTGCCGCCGGCCCGCAAGCGCAGGCTTCACGGCTGCCGCTGTCGCGCTTCAAGGTGATCGACCTGACGCTGGCGCGCGCCGGCCCGTCCTGCGTCCGCACGCTGGCCGACTGGGGCGCCGATGTGATCCGGGTCGAGCCGCCGCCGGAAGACGGCGAAGCCGGCGAACTGGTCGGCCGGCGCGACGGCTCGGACTTCCAGAACCTGCATCGCAACAAGCGCGCCATCACGCTGAACCTGAAGACCGACGAGGGCCGCGAAATCCTGATGCGGCTCGCCGAACAGGCCGACGTGGTCGTCGAGAACATGCGGCCCGGCGTCACCAAACGGCTCGGCGTCGATTTCGAAGTCGGTCAAGAAGCGCAACCCGCGGATCGTCTATGGCAGCATTTCCGGCTTCGGCCAGTACGGCCCCTATACCGCGCGTCCCTCGATCGACCAGATCGCGCAGGGCATGACCGGCATCATGTCGGTGACGGGATTTCCCGGCCAGGGCCCGCTGCGCGTCGGCGTCGCCGTCACCGACATCATGGCGGGCGCCTTCCTGGCGCAGGGCATCCTGATCGCGCTGCTCGATCGCGAGGTCAGCGGCGAAGGCCGCTGGGTGCAGACCTCGCTGATGGAAGCCGGCATCACGCTGCTGGACTTCCAGGCCACGCGCTGGACCATGGACAAGAAGGTGCCGCCGCAGGAAGGCAACAACCATCCCACCAACACGCCGATGGGGCTGTTTCCGACCGCCGACGGCTTCCTCAATCTCGCCGCCACCAGCAACAAGAATTTCCAGAAATTCTGCAAGCTGATCGATCGCGAGAAGATGGCGAGCGACCCGCGCTTTGCCTCATCCGCGTTGCGCGGACGGAACAAGGAAGCGCTGAACGAACTGATCGCCGACGCGCTGCGCGCCAAGACCAGCCGGCGAATGGTTCGACACTCATGGTCGCCGCGGGCCTGCCCTGCGGCCCGGTCTACAATGTCAAGGAAGTCGTTCGCCGACCCGCAGGTCGAGGAGTTGCGGATCAAGCGCTCCGTCACCCATCCGCGCCTCGGCGAGATCGACCTGGTTGCGCAACCCTGCGAGATCACCGGCTTCGATCGCGCGATCCGGACAGCCACGCCCGACCTCGGCGAACACAATGACGAGATTTTGCGGTCGCTTGGCTACGACGAGGAAGCCATCGAAAAACTCAAGGCAGCGCGCGTCATCTAAGGTGGCGCCTTGACGAGAACTATCTCTGCGTGCATTTAATGCGCAAGCGACCTCTGCATGATCGGGCTTAGCATTGCCGGCGCCGGCGCGCCGCCGCGACGCTGCCCTCTGGGTCGCCGCAGAGGGAGTTCGCGCCATGTTGCTCATCACGTTCCACGGCGGATCGGGATCCTCAAGCATCAATAACGTTTATGTCTACGACAGTTCCGACGGCACGCAACTGACAAAGGCGGCGTTGGCCGCACCAAAGCACGGCAAGCTCTCCGAGTTGCGCGCGATGGCGCTGGCCAATGGCCTGCTCTACGTCGCCAATGGCGATAAATCGGAAAGCACGGTCCTCGCCTACAACTTGCCCAGCACGGGCACGTCGTTCACGTATGCGGCGACCCTGATCGGCCCCACCTTGAGCAAACGGGGACATTTCGAAAGCGCGATCGCCCATCCCTTCGGACTGGCTTTCAGTGGCGCGACCTGCTTCGTCTCCAATCAGGACACCAACGTCGTCGGCCAGATCACCGTCACCAACCAGGGATTGACGGGCAGCCTGGTTCAGGGCCCACCCAATTACCTGGCGCAGTTGTTTCCAACCGGCAGCTTCCTGGCCGGCACCTATGTGGCATCGCAAGTCGGTGTGCTGGATAACGTCGAGACCCAGACAACCGTGGTGGATCACGCTCACGGCGGGCTGGCAGCAAGTCTCGACAACGGCAAGGTCAAGAACTCGGTGCGCGACGTGGCCGTCGCCAACGGCATCCTGTTGGTGTGCGATGAGCCCGACCAGGTCGTCAATTTGTATTCACTCGCGGACGGCAGCTATCTCGGCTCGAGCAACCTGCTCGCGGAAGCGCCGACGCATCTTGCACTCAACAACGGCGGCCTGTTTGTCAGCGCCGGATCGACGCTGTATTGGGGACAACTGCCGCAATCCCCGTCATCGGCCTCGCTCGCCTTGCAGACGATCACGCCGCCGCCTCCCGCCAAAGGTGTCAAGATCGGCGGAATATCGTTCGACAGCAACTCCACCGTCTACGTTCCCTATCAGACAGGCGTGGGCGGCAAGAACCCGGGTGGCTCGATCTACAGCTACAGTGTCAGCCAGCAAATCCCGCCCGAGCTGAGCAGTGCGAATGCCTTGGTGTCCTCGTTGAAAGACACGCCCGAATTCGTGCTCTATTTGCCGGGCGCGTCGTGAGCGGGCAAAGCCGCAAAGCGGGGATCGCGATACGTAACATCGCTCGATCCCGCCTCCCTACAACGCCTCCAGCACCGCCTTCGCGACATCCGCGGTGCCATTGCTGCCGCCGAATTCCATCGGCTTGATGCCGTCGGCATAGACCTTGTCGACCGCGCGCTCGATGCGTTCGCCGGCTTCCGCCGCGCCTTCGAGGCCGTGCTTGTCGGCGAGCCAATCCAGCATCATCGCCGCCGACAGGATCATCGCGGTCGGATTAGCCTTGCCCTGCCCCATGATGTCGGGCGCGGTGCCGTGGCATGGCTGGAACACCGCGTGGCGATCCCCGATGTCGGCCGACGGCGCCATGCCCATGCCGCCGATCAGGCCGGCGGTCATGTCGGAGAGAATATCGCCGAACATGTTCTCCATCACCATCACGTCGAAATCCCAGGGGCGTTTCACCAGCAGTGCCGAACAGGCGTCGACGTAGAGCCGGTCGGTCTTGACGTCGGGATGGCGCTTGGCCGCGTCGTCGAACATCTCGCGGAAGAACGCAAATGCCTTGAACACATTTGCCTTGTCGACGCAGGTCAGCGCGCCCGGCCGCCCCCGCGCCTTGCGGCGCTCGGCGAGCCGGAACGAAAACTCGAACAGCCGCTCGGAGGTCTTGCGCGTGATCACCAGCGTCTCGCGCGCCTCGCTGTCGGTGACGACGCCCTTGCCCATCGACGCGAACAGCCCTTCGGTGGACTCGCGGATCACCACCATGTCGATGCCGCGCTGGTCTGCGCCGACGATCGGGCTGGGCACGCCCGGAATGAGCCGCGCCGGGCGCACGCCCGCATAGAGGTCGAAATGAAACCGCAACTCCACCTGCGGCATGATCTCGGTATTGTCGGGATAGCGCACTGACGGCAAGCCGCAGGCGCCGAGCAGGATCGCATCGGCCTCCTCGCATAGCCGCACGGTGCTCTCGGGCATCGACTTGCCGGTCTCGCGATAATGGTTGGCGCCGGCCGGTGCATCGGTGAAGCGGAATTTCAGGCCGGCTTTCGCTTCGACCTTGCGCAGCACTTCCAGGGCCGGCGCCATGACTTCGGGACCGATACCGTCGCCGCCGAGTACGGCAATGTGGAATGCGTCGTTGGCTGACATGAAGGGTTCCTTGAATGAGATTCCAGTTCGTCATTCCGGGATGGTCGAAGGACCAGACCCGGAATCTCGAGCATTCCGGGTTCGATGCTCCGCATCGCCCCGGAATGACGAATAAATAGTCCTACGGCGTCAAGACCGCGCGGCCGACCAGTTTGCCTTTCTGCAAATCGGTCAACGCCTGATTGGCGCTTGGCGAGCGGCATGGTGGTGACCGGAATCGGAGCGATCTTTTTGGCTGCGCACGAGATCGAGCAATTCCCGGGTCTCCCGCAGATTTCCGACATAGCTGCCCTGGATGGTGATGGCCTTGATCGGAATCAGCGGCAGCGCCCATGGCGCGCCGCCGCCGAACAGCCCGACCATCACGAGCTTGCCGCCCTTGGCCAGGCAGTCGAAGCCGAGCTGCGCCGTCGCGGCGTTGCCGACCAGATCGATCACCGCGCGAATGGGGCCGCCGGCTTTTTTGGCAAGCTGCTCCAGCGCGTCAGGCGCTTTGCCGTCGACGGTCGCGAGCGCGCCGGCCGCCTCGGCGGCTTCCCGCTTGCGCGCGTCGATATCGACCACGATGGCGCCCTTGCCGCCCATCGCCTTCAATAGCGACAGCGCCATCAGGCCGAGGCCGCCGGCGCCGAAGATCACGATCGGGGTGTTGAAATGCTCCTCGACCTTCTTCAGCGCGCTGTAGGTGGTGACGCCGGAGCAGGCGTAAGGCGCCGCGGTCACGGGATCGAGCCCCTTCAGATTCAGCAGATATTTCGGGTTCGGCACCGTCATGTAGTCGGCGTAGCCGCCATCGCAGTAGACCCCGAGCGCGTTCGGTTTCGGGCACATATTCTCGTCATCGCCGAGACAGGTTTCGCAGGTGCCGCAGCCGAGCCAGGGATAGACCAAAGCGACGTCGCCGATCTTCAGATCGCCCTTGTCGGCGGCCTTCACGTCCGGCCCGAACGCGACGATCTCGCCGACGGTCTCGTGCCCCATGGTTCGCGGCAGCGATACGCCGCGATCCCTCAGCGACAGTGGCTTGCGGCCATGGCCGAGATCGTAGCCGCCTTCCCAGATGTGCAGGTCGCTATGGCAGACTCCGGCGGCCTTCACCTTGATCAGAACCTGCTTTGCCGCCGGCTGCGGGGTCGGATAGTCGACCTCCGTCAAGGGGGCGTTGAACTCGGTGACCTGGAAACTCTTCATCGCTTCTCTCCCGTCGATAATTCTCGCCCTTGAACCGACATTGCCATGTCTGTCCGGTCGAGACAAATGCGCCGCCGTGCAGCTTCAGCGCTGCGCGGCCATCACCGGCTTGCCCGAAAACGCGGCGATCTCACCTTCCGACAGACCGGCTTCCCGCAGACAGGCCACCGTATGCTCGCCCAGCGTCGCCGCGCGCCGGCCCGCCGAGACCTCGGCGCCCGACATCCGGAACGGCAGATTCATCACCTTGAAGGTGCCGCCGTCATCTTCCACTTCGGCCAGCGCGCCGCGATGGGCGAGCTGCGGATCGGCCAGCGCTTCGGCCACGCTGCGATAGGCCGAACTGGGCACGCCATATTCATTGAGCGCGGCAAGACAGTTCGCGGTCGAGAGCGTGCGCGACCAGGTCTCGATGCCGTCCATCAGGCTTGCCCAGTTGCTGCGACGGTCGTTGTATTTCGGCAAAGCGCGGATCCTCGATCCATTCGGGGCGACCGGCCGCGGTAACGAGATTCTGGAAGGTCTTCTCGCTGGCGATCGCGATCATCACATAGCCATCGGCGGTCTCGACCGGACCGAACATCGGACGGCTCGGCGGGGCGACCGCGAATTGCGACCATTGCACCTCGTTGAGGGTCAGGCTGAGCATCGATTCCAGCATCGAGACATCGATGTGCTGGCCGCGCTGACTGCCCTGACGCTGATAGAGCGCCGCCGAGATCGCACCAAAGGCATAGACGCCGGTGAGGACGTCGGCATGATAGATACCGCAATAGTCCGGCCGGTTGCGGCCAGGCTGATACGACAGATGCGCCATGTCGTAGCCGGAGGCGGCGTGAATCACCGGCGCGTAAGCCGGCAGTTCGGCCGACGGACCGGTCTGGCCGTATCCGGAGATCGAGCAATAGATCAGCTTCGGGTTCAGCGCCTGCAGCGTGGCGTAGTCCAGCTTCAGCCGCCGCATCACGCCGGGGCGGAAATTCTCAACCAGGATGTCAGCCTGCGCGACCAGCCGGCGGACGACTTCGATCGCCTTTGGCGATTTCAAATCGAGCACAAGGCTGCTCTTGCCGACATTGAGCCCGCCGAACACGCTGCTGCAGCGGCCGCGAACCGGCGGACGGGTCCGCATCGTTTCGCCTTCCGCCGGCTCGATCTTGACGACTTCGGCACCCATGTCAGCCAGCATCCGCGCGCAATGCGGACCGGCAATCGTGGTCGAGAAATCCAGTACGCGCAGACCCGCAAAGCTCTTTGTCAAAATACCCTCATCGTTTCCGGCTATTGCCATTCTTGAAGCTCCTTCCGCCGCATCGCCCGGCGCTGCCTGACCCTAGATTGTGCCGCCGTGGCAGGGAAGCTGCTCTCACTGGTACCTGATCCTCGCGCACGTTTCCAAGGCCGCCATCCGCGAAAGATAAAATTGGACCCAATCTTGCATATTCGTAAGTAAGGCCGGTACGAGGGCGTCGCTTGAGGGTACTTTTCGTCACCACGGAGATGGACGATTTTGTCCGGGTGGGCGGTCTTGCGGCCGTATCGGCGGCGCTGCCCCGGGCGCTACGCTCCCTGAGCGACGTCAGGATCATGTTGCCGGGATACCGCGAGGTCGTCGAGCAACTGCTCCATCTTCAGATCGTCGGCCAATGCGCCGCATTGGCAGACATGCCGGCCTGCAAGCTTGGGCGCGCATCGACCAGAGACGGCCTGCCGGTCTATGTGCTGTTGTGTCCACAACTCTATGATCGACCCGGCAATCCCTATGGCGACACCCTCGGCCGGGACTGGCCGGACAACGACGTGCGGTTCGGACGATTTGCCTCGGCCGCCGCCCAGTTGGCAGCGGGCACACTGGACAAAAATTGGGCGGCGGACCTGGTCCACGCCAATGATTGGCAGGCCGCCCTGGTGCCGGCCTATCTGCGCTGGAACGGCAGCAGCATCCCGAGCATCCTGACCATCCACAATCTGGCCTATCAGGGCCTGTTTCCGAAGGACACACTGCGCCGGATCGGCGCGCCCCAGGATTCCTTCCACATCGACGGCCTGGAGTTCTACGACAAACTATCCTTCCTCAAAGGCGGCATCGTCTACGCCTCGCATTTGACCACCGTCAGCGAGACCTATGCCCGGGAGATCACCACCTCCGAACTCGGCTGCGGGCTGGAAGGTCTGCTCCGGCAGCGCTCCGATGCCGCGCAATTGACCGGGATATTGAACGGCATCGACGAAAGCTGGGACCCGCGGGTCTGCGCGCAACT
This sequence comes from uncultured Alphaproteobacteria bacterium, assembly GCA_963755895.1. Lineage (GTDB taxonomy): Bacteria > Pseudomonadota > Alphaproteobacteria > Rhizobiales > Xanthobacteraceae > Bradyrhizobium. Next base: position 1,232,308 of record CAVWMD010000003.1, on the reverse strand, counting down.
GGCGCAGCCGTTTGGCGCGGGCGACTGGAAGGGCAAGCGGGCGAATGCCGACTACGTCCGCCAGCAATTCGGGCTGGCGGTCTCGCGCGGTCCGATTTTCGGGCTGGTTGCCCGACTGGTGCATCAGAAGGGCGTCGATCTCGTGCTGTCGGCCGCCGACGAGATCATCGGGGCCGGCGGACAGATCGTCGTGACCGGCAGCGGCGAGCCCGCGATCGAACAAGCGCTGGTAGACGCACACCGCCGACGGCCCGACGCGATCGGCGTTGCGATCGGCTTCAACGACGGCCAGGCCCGACGGATTTTTGCCGGCAGCGATTTTACCCTGATGCCGTCGCGGTTCGAGCCGTGTGGCCTGAGCCAGATGTACGCGCAGAGATTCGGATCGCTGCCGATCGGTCACCAGACCGGCGGCCTCGCCGAAACCATCCAGGACGGCGAAACCGGATTCCTGTTCTCGCAGCCATCGACGAAATCGTTCCTCGGCGGCGTCCGGCGCGCCTTCACCACGTTCGCTGCCAAGGACCGCCTCGACGAGATGCGCCGCAACGCCATGGCTCGCTCATTCAGTTGGGCGATCTCGGCGGCCTGCTACGGCGCGCTGTATCGCAAGGCGCTGTCGGCGTAGGGCGAATTTTCAAACAGCCAATCACCGACGACCGTCATTGCGAGCGTTAGCGACTTGTCCGCCGTAGCTCAAAGAGCGAAGGCGGAAGCAATCCATAGGCCGCGGCCTTTCAGCTTTCGTCATTGCGAGCGAAGCGAAGCAATCCATAGGCGACAAGCAAGAGCTGGATTGCCTACGCCAAACGGCTACGGCGGACAGGTCGTCGCAACTGCTCCTCGCAATGACGTTGATGACGACGCTCCGCCTTCCACCGTCATAGCCCGCCACCGGGTCGCGCGAATGCGCGCCCGATGACAGGCTCCGGCGGGGTATCCAGTACGCCGCGAGTTCTCAATTCCATCACTGGCGCCTCGGAATACTGGATCATCCGCCTTCGCGGATGATGACGAACTTGGGCATTCTCGCGACACACTGCGCCCGAGTTTTGCAAATTCATTCCGCCCCAGAAAGAAGAGGGCGCAGCGCGACCCTCAAGAGAGGGCGCGGGGAAGACCGGGTGCGCGCTGCACCCGCGGTCTCATGTGCAAAATGCACTTAGCAAAAGCGCACACGAGCATACAGGTTCAGCGGAAGCAGTCCGGCCTTCCCTGCGCAATGGTTTTACAGCTTATTTCGTGCTCTCCCCGGTGAGACCAGGGCTTGTTTGTCACCGTCGCCCACAAGAAGCGTGAGCTTCCTGCGAACTTGACACCGGCCATTGGGGCGTCAGGACCACACGACTTTGCCGTCCGCGTCGGCCGCGCTCGTCAGTCGCAGCTTTCGCGTCCATCGCTCCCCGACCCGCGTTTCGTGACGAATGCGCATACGCCCCTCTGGTGGGACGGGATGCGCAAGAAGTGAAGGTGATTTGCCTTCGCAATCAAGCGCGATCGCTGCGACACATTGGCACGACGGGCAAATCAGCAAAATGCTGTCAAGATTTATTTGAGGGCTCGATGTGCTTTTTCCTAAACCGGTGGCGCTTGGCGCCGAGCCGTCAGCTCATTCGATGCAAGAACTAACTCGAGCCAACCTCATCTCATTCAGGGAACGCCTACCATCACCCCATGCCGTCGCGTTTCCGGCATCACCAGCCAGATCGCCGCCAGACCCAACGCGGCGACACAGGCAAGTCCGGTGAACGCAACGCTGCTTCCGAATTTGTCGCTGACGTAACCGGCGACCACGGTGCTCAGCGACGCCCCGATGCCGGTCGCGGTGCCGACGATGCCCTGCGCCAGATTGAAATGACCGCTGCCGAAGGCAACATCGGCGACAATCAGCGGCACCATGACGCTGAAGACCGCGGCGGTGACGCCGTCGAACACCTGCACCGCGACCAAAAGAAACGGGTCTTTCACCACCGCAAACAGCAGGCCGCGGATCGCCAGCGCACCAAAGCCGATCAGCAGCAACGGTCGCCGCCCCCATTGCTGCGCCTTGCGTCCGACCGACGGCGACGTCCAGGCGACGATCGCCTGCGGCACCACGATACAGGCCGCGATCAGGATCGGCGCCCATTGACTGGATCGGGTGGTCACGACCCCGGCCATCAACGGCAGCATCGCCGCGTTGGCAAGCTGCAGCAGCAGGATGCTGCCGGCGAAGATCAGCAATGCCGGCTGACGCACGAGGCTGAAGATGCTGGTACTGTCGACCTCGTCAGCCTCGCGCTTGATCGCGCCATGCGCGCATGCGGCATCGACTTCACGCTCGCGGATTTGGGCGAGCGCCAGCAGCGCGGGGATCGCGAGAATAAAGGTCACGATAAACACCGATCGGCTGGACAACAGATAGCCGGCGGTGCCCATCACCGCCGCCGCCGTTCCGTTGCCGAGCGAAGCGTAGCGGGCGTTGCGTCCAAGCCGTTCTCCGATCGCCAACGGTCCGACCAGTCCAAGGCTGATCGCGGCAATCGCCGGACCGAGCACGCAACTTGCTGCCGCGTGCAGGGTCGCGGCCGCGATCACGATGGGGAGGATCGGCCATGCGGCATAGCCGAGCGCGCTGATTCCGATGGTTGCGACCGCGATACCCGCGACCAGCCGTTCGGAGCGGGCGGCATCGACGATGGCGCCGCCGGGCATCTGCCCGATCAGGCCGATAATGCCGCCGATCGACAGCACGAAGCCAATCTCGACCTGGGTCCATTTTTGTGTCGTCAGGTAAACCGCGACGAACGGGCCAAACCCGGTTTGCACGTCCGCCAGGAAAAAGATGAACCAATCGAGACCGCGCAAGCTCTCGCGGCAGGGTGAAGGGCTTGGCAGAGGAGCGATCGGCGGCGACGGCCCATGGTGGTCGTCGCCGGTCGATCGCCCGCGATCATCGCCATCGATCCGCTCAATCCGGTGTTTGGGCGTGGGTGCGAGCAGCGTGTCTCTCTCCAATTCATTCATTGGTCGTCAAATTGCAACGGCTGCAGGCTTCCGGTAGCCCCCAGCACCACGACCGGCGCATCTTCCTTGTATTCGGGAGCTGCCTTGACCTGATCCTTGGTCAATTCGAGCCTGACGCTGTCGGTCTTGTCGGCAACACGGCCGAACCGCAACGCGTTCCAGTCGACGACGATCTTTCGGCTGCCGACGCCGAGAAAGCCGCCGAAATCGATCACCGCCGCGCGCACCGCGCCGCTCCGGTCGACGACCACGTCGATGATTTTCCCCATATCCTCATTGGCCGCGCTGCGGACGTCACGCCCCAGCACGCCATGCGCTTCCCTTGCGCTCAGGATGGTCATCGAAGCCGCCGGCGCGGCCTCTTTCGGCGGCTCCTTGGGCTTCGAAGTTTCCTTTGGCACAGCCGGCTGCGTCGCGCTCTGCTGCGGCGTTGGTGTCGGCGCCGGCGTGGGCGTCGGTTCCGACGGAGCCCCGGCAGCCGGCGGCGGCGGGACTGCCTCGTCGGCGGCCCAAGCCGGCGCAAGTGTCAGGGACGTGATCATCATGGACGCAAACAGGCGTTTCACGCGCATAGGGTCTCCTTCAACCAAGCGCCGCAATCAAGAGCCGCTTTCAGTGCGCCAGAACGATCGACACCTGGATCTGACCACGCGTGCGCAACACTTCGAGCGAAACATCGTCGCCGTGGCGACGCACCCGAAGATCGACGCTTGAGGGACCAAGCTGCAAATCACGCAACACCACTTCGTTGAGAAACGGCGGCAGGCGCGGGTTGCGCAGCCTGATCTCGCCATGCGATGCGTCGAATTCCAGACCGAGGGCCGCCTCCAGCAGCGTGAACGGCGTCGCGCTGGCCCAGGCCTGCGGCGCGCAGGCGACCGGGTAGAGCGTCGGTCCCCGCCCCTTCTCGCGCCGGAAGCCACAGAACAATTCAGGCAATCGCCGCAGATCCATATAGGCGGCGGCGTCGAACAGCGCGCTGAACAAATGCGCGACCGAATGTTTCAGGCCGTAGCGCGCCAGACCCAACGCGATCAGCGCATTGTCGTGCGGCCAGATCGAACCGTCATGATAGGACATCGGGTTGTAGCGGGCCTCGCCGCGCGCCACCGTGCGAATGCCCCAGCCGCTGAAGAAATGCGGCCGCATCAGATCGGCGGCGACCATCCTCGCGCGCTCCTCGCAGACAATGCCGCTGAACAGCAATTGTCCGGCATTCGAGGTGCGCACCTTGCACGGCTGCTTGTTGCCGTCGAGCGCCAGCGCATAGCTGCCGAGGTCCTCGCACCAGAACGCGTCCTCGAACCGCTCGGCGAGTTCCCGCGCTTCGGTTTCGAGCTTGTTTGCCTTGTCTTTCTTGCCGAGGCGCGCGGCACAACGCGCGGCGAGCCGTTTGCCGGCGAACACATAGCCCTGGACTTCGGCAAGCGCGATATAGCCTTCGGCCAGGCTGCCGTCGGCGTGAAAGATCGCATCGAAGGAATCTTTCCAGCCTTGATTGGCGAGCCCTTGCTCGGAAGCGCGCTGATACTCGACGAAACCATCGCCGTCGGGATCGCCTGCGCCATCGATCCAGCGCAACCCCGCCTCGATCGCCGGCCACAGCTCGGCCAGCGTTTCCTCGTCATTGGTGCGCTCGACATAAAGCCCGGCCAACAGCACGAACAGCGGCGTCGAATCGACACTGCCGTAATATTGCGCGAACGGCACCTCGCGCAGCGCCGCCATCTCGCCGCCGCGCATTTCATGCAGAATTTTTCCGGGCTGCGCGTCAGCGCGCGGATCGATCGCCTTGGCCTGATAGAAAGCGAGCCGCTTGAGCACGCCGCGGGCGACGCGGGGATCGATCCACAGCATCTGCAGCGCGGTGATCAGCCCGTCACGGCCGAATGTCGTCGAGTACCAGGGAATGCCGGCATAGGGGTAGCGGCCCTGCGGGGTATCCGTCATCAGCATATTGAGGTCGGCCATCGACCGGCAAAGCACTTCATTGAAAATACTGTTCGAGGTTTCGATGCTGGTCGCGCCCGCGGTCGACTGCCGCATTTCGCGGCGATGCGCCAGCAATCCGCGAAAGAACCGGGCCGGTTTGGCGCCCTCCGGCTTGTTGCAGGACACCGCGATAAACAATGAGCTGGTCCGTTGCGGGTCCAATTCGAAATGATAGGTCGCGGTACTCGCGCTCAGGCGGGTCGGCTTGGGATCGAAGTGCAGCATTGTGCTGCGGGACGTACCGTCAAGTCCCTGATAGTCGAGCCGCACATTGGTCGGCCCCAACTGCTTGCTGGAGCCGACGCCCCGGTGCGCGCGCTTTTCGCCGCGCACTTCGAACAGATCGGCGAAATCGTTGTCGAATTGCAGGGTCAGGTCGAAGCTGGCTTTGTTCTCACCGTGGTTCTGCAGGCCGATGCGTTGATAGGCCGTTCCGCGCCACAAGAAGATGGTGCGGACGATGTGCAGCAGATCCTTCTGCAGCACGATCCGGCCGCCTTGATAGATGTCGGGATTGGTGAGATCGACCGTCAATGACGAATTGTCGTCGCGCAAATTCGAGCCGAGCAGCAGCGGCTGCACGTCGTCCAACGCCAGTTCAAGCCGGGCGAGGTACCTTGTGTCGGCGTTGAACAGGCCGTCCGGACCGCCGGCGGAGGCGCCGATGTCGCCATGACTATCCAGCACGATGAATGTATCATCATGCTTGAGCGAGCGCCGCGGTCGCGCCGCGGGTCCGGTCATCGGGATGTAGAACGGCTGCTCCTGAACCAGTTCGACGGCCCGGGCTGTTGCGATTTGAGCTACGATTTCGGCTGGCATTTGACCTCGCGCGGTTTCCCCATTGCCTTGCGATTACGCATTTTGACGCAACGCTGCCCCCGCGGATCAGGCCGCATGCGTCGCCAGACGGCTCATTTCCTGCGTCACCAGCTCGCGATAGGGCCCCTCGCCCTGCATCAGGCGATCCGGCGGTCCGTCTTCGATGATCTTGCCGGCCTTCAGCATCACCACCCGGTCGAAATTGCGCAAGGTAGCAAGCCGGTGCGCGATCGCGATCACGGTGCGCCCGTGCATCAGCCGGCTTAGCGCCTCGCGGATCGCCTCTTCGGATTCGCTGTCGAGCGCGGCGGTGGCCTCATCGAGCAGCAGGATCGGCGCGTCCTTCAGAAACGCGCGCGCAATCGCGATGCGCTGGCGCTGGCCGCCCGACAACTTGACGCCGCGGTCGCCGACCATGGTCGCCAGGCCTTCGGGCAGCGTCTCGACGAAATCGCAACGGGCCGAGATCGCGGCCCGCAGCACTTCGTCGTCGGTCGCGGTCGGCCGGCCGTAGCGGATATTTTCCATGATGGAGCGATGGAACATCGAGATATCCTGCGGCACCACGGAGATCGCCTCACGCAGGCTTTGCTGGGTGACGCGGGAAATATCCTGGCCGTCGATCGTGATGCTGCCGGATTGCGGATCGTAGAACCGTTGTAACAGCACGAACAGGCTCGATTTACCGCCACCGGACTGACCGACCAGTCCGACCCGCTGCCCCGCCTGCAGCCGCAGGCTGAATCGTTCGAACACTTTCAGGCCGCCGGGGTAACGAAATCCGACGTTGTTGAAAGCGATCGCGGCGCCGGCCTTCGACCAGCGGTTCGGCCTCGGGATGATCCTTCAGTTCATGGGGCAGCAGCAGCGTCGCAATGGCCTCGGTTAGCCGAGCCACATGCTGGGTCACATCGACCAGCGCGACGGCGAGATCGCGCGTGGCGCTCAGAATGGAAATTCCGAGCGTGCAGACCAGTACGACGTCGCCGGTGGTCGCCGCACCACGCTGCCAAAGCACGATGGCCCAGGCCAACAAGCCGATGGTCAGCACCACGGTAATGCCGGCGTGCAACAGCCGAAGCTTTTCGAGATAACGCAGACTGCGGCCGCGCGCGGTCAGTTTCCCGATTTACGGTCGCATCGAACCGGTCGTGCTCGAAGCTGAGGCCGCAGAACGCGCGCACCAGCGGCATATTGTTGATGACGTCAACCATCTCGCCATCGACCGCGGCGGCCTTGTTGGCGAAATCGTCGTGCAGCGGCTTTCCAGCCGCCGCCAGATGGAACATCGCGATGACCATCGACCCGGCGATCACGATGAGACCGCCAGCCATGTAAGGGCTCACGGTTCCAATCAATGCGATTGCCGCGACGGTTGCCATGCACGGCGGCAGCACGTTCCAGACGAACATATTTTCGACCGTGAAGACCGCGTTCGACGTCGCGGTAATGCGGCTGGTCAGCATGCCCGGCAGGCGGTCGGAAAAATAACTCGGCGCATGCCCGGTCAGATGACGAAAGATGTCGCGGCGTAAATCGCCGGTCACGCCGACAAAGGTGTAGCTCGCGGTCCAGCTCGCGATCCGCCACAGGAAGTTGTCGCAGGCGATCAGCGACATGAGAAAAATGAATGCCAGCCATACGCCACCGGAATGCGCAGGCCCCGCCGACAGACTGTCGACAGATGTTCTTGACGCCATATTGGGTGCCTACCGAACAGGCAACCGCTGCGACAACCGCAGACAGAATAACCACATGGGATGCGAGACGCTGGCGAAGATAGCGCAGGACAAAGGGAAACGGACGGTGCGCATATCCTGAGAGACTGTCCATGTAATTGCAGACCTTTTGGAGGGAAGGAAGATTTTATCTGGATGCGAGCCGTTTACATGAACGTTGGACCAATTGCGGCGGTTCCCGTCCCGACGCCATCTCTGCGCAACAATTTTGCAGCAATGGCGCGCAACAAGCAAAACTGATCGGGCCAGATGGCATCAGCAAGACCGCGATGTGGAAGAAGTACGATGTGGAAGAAGTGCGTCGTATGAGGGAACTTCGCAGATGCGAGAACGTTCCCGATTAGGCGTGCCGGTGCCGCTCACCACAGGGGCTTTTTTTCATCCACGATCACGAACAGGAGACTGGTAGAATGCGCATCGCGCAGGTTGCTCCGCTGACGGAGGCTGTTCCACCCAAATTGTATGGCGGAACCGAACGGGTGGTACACTGGTTGACTGAGGAACTTGTCGCATTGGGAAACGACGTCACGCTGTTCGCCAGCGGCGACTCCCAGACCTCGGCGAAACTCGACGCCACGTGGCCGAAGGCGCTGCGGCTCGATGGTTCGGTGCGCGATCCGAACGCGCTTCACATGGTGATGCTGGAGCGGGTCCGGCGAAAATGCGACGACGAGGAATTCGACTTCCTGCATTTCCATCTCGACTATTACCCGTGGTCGCTGTTCCACCGGCAGCCCACGCCCTTCGTGACCACCCTGCACGGCCGGCTCGATCTTCCCGAGCACCAGCCGGTGTTCACGACATTCTCCGACATTCCGGTGATTTCGATCTCCAACGCCCAGCGCCGTCCGGTGCCGCAGGCCAATTGGACCCGCACCATCCATCATGGCCTGCCGGAAAACTTGCTGATGCCGCAGCACGGTAACGCCCGGATATCTCGCGGTGCTGGGCCGGATCGCGCCGGAAAAGGGCGTCGACCGCGCCATCAAGATCGCGATCCGGTGCGGCATCCCGCTGAAGATCGCCGCCAAGGTCGACCGCGCCGACCAGGAATATTACGACGAATTGATCAAGCCGCTGATGGATCATCCGCTGATCGAATATATCGGCGAGATCGGCGATCACGAGAAATCCGATTTTCTCAGCGGCGCGATCGGGCTTTTGCTGCCGATCGACTGGCCGGAGCCGTTTGGGCTGGTCATGATCGAGGCGATGGCCTGCGGTACGCCCGTGATCGCCTACAACCGCGGATCGGTGCCGGAGATCATCGATGAAGGCCTGACCGGCTTCATCGTCGAAGATGAAATCAGCGCGGTTGCCGCGGTCGGCCGGCTTGGCAATCTGGATCGCGCGGCCGATCCGCAAGCAATTCGAGACGCGCTTCACGGCGCGCCGCATGGCGCTCGACTATCTCGCCGCCTATCGCAGCCTGATGGAAGCCGCCGAGCCGCGCATCAAGCTGGTGAGCAGCGCGGAGTAAGCGGGATCAATCCGTGGACGCCAATTCGGCGGTGCCGAAGCGGCGTTCATAGGCCTTGATGTAGGCCTCCGGCGACGGCTCGAGATGACGCCGGGTCAGCGCGATCAGCGTCGTCCCGGCGCGAGCCGCGCAGCGCCTTGATCATGTCCAGATGATCGCGGCGGGCACGGTCGAGCGATTGCGGAAACGCATGGGCGTAAGAGCGAATGCCGTAGACCTTCTGCGCCAGCAAATCGATGGTCTCGATCAGGCAGGCATTGCCGCACAGGCCGAACAACATCTGGTGAAAACGAAGGTTGCTGTAGAACACCGTCAGCAGATCGCCCTTGGCGACCGCCGCGCTGTGCTGCCGCTGCAATTGTTCCAGCCGGTTGATTTCCTTCAGGCGACACCGGAAACGGAATGATGCGGACCGCCATCACCTCCAGCTCTTCGCGAACCGCGTAGATTTCCCTCACCTCGAGCGGCGTCAGCCCGCGCACCATCGCGCCGCGATTGGGGATGCGCTCGACCAGGCCCTTTTTCTCGAGTTCGAACAGCGCCAGCCGCACGTCGCCGCGATGGGTTTGGAACAGATCGCAGAGATCCTGCTCGATCAGGCGCTCCCTCGGCTGACGCCGCCCGAGCACGATGTCCTCCTCGATGCGCTTGGCAATGAGCATCGCGGCGGCGGGCTCACGCGCCGGCGCTTCCGGCACCGGAGCCGATTTCGACATCCGTGCGGTCGCCCGCTTGAGCGGCTTTCCGGCCATGTTTTCCCCGATTGGAAGAGATGCCCCACCCGGCACAGCCAGCAGACCGGGAGCCATACCGTCATGACGATGATAATATTGAAAACTATATTGTAAACAATATTCAACGCGGCTAGCATTCCGCAAAGAACAAGAGCGAGGCGGCCGGGCGGACAAGTCCACGCCGCATCGCACAAGGGGGAGACGACATGAAAAAAGATCGCCAGCAATCCGTCTCGAGCAACGCCAGCGGCAGCGGTCAAATTCTGTCGAAGCGGCAAAGCCGCCGCAAATTCCTCCTCAAGGCCGGCGGCGCGGTCGCCGCCGGCGCGTTCGGCGCGGTGCCGCTGCGCGGCTGGGCCGCCGATCCCGTCAATATCGGCGCGCTCTATCCGACCACCGGCAGCATGGCGCAGATCGGCGTCGGCTGCGTCGCGGCCGCCAAGCTCGCGGTCGAGATGGTCAACGAGGCCGGCGGCATCAAATCGCTCGGCGGCGCCAAGCTCAATCTCATTCATCTCCGACGTGCAGAGCGACACCACGGTGACGCGCACCGAAACCGACCGGCTGATCACCGGCAACAAATTGTCGGCGATCCACGGCTGTTTCGCCAGCGCGCTGACCTTGATCGCGAGCGAAGTGGCGGAGCGCGCCAAGGTGCCGCTCATCACCGGCTCCAGTTCGGACCAGCTCAACAAGGGACGCACCTACACCTTCACGCCGTTCGCGCGCGCCTCGCAATTCGCCAAGGCGCAGTTGCAGATGGCCAAGCTGGTCGGCGACAAGCCGAAGGTCGCCGTGATCTTCGAGAATACCGCGTTCGGCACCTCGACCTCGAACGGCCTGAAGGAACTGGCGCCGGCCGAAGGCGTCGAGATCGTGATGTTCGAGCCCTACTCGGCCGGCTTCACCGACGCCAGCCCGCTGATCAACAAGGTCAAGGCATCGGGCGCCAACGCGCTGTTCTCGGTCTCCTACCTGAACGATCTCATCCTGATCGTGCGGACCGTCAAGCAGGTCGGCCTCAACATCGCGATCAACGGCGGCTCCGGCGGTTTCGTCATTCCGGATTTCTACAAGAACGTCGGCAAGCTCGCCGAGGGCCTGCAGGGCGTGGCGCACTGGAACCACGACATGAACGACGACGCCCAGAAGGTGAATGCCGAATACAAGAAGCGCACCGGCGATTTCCTGTTCGAATATGCCGGCGGCCTGGTGGCGCAGACCTTCATGATCGCGGACGCGCTGGAGCGCGCGGGCTCCGCCGATCCGCAAAAGGTTCGCGAGGCGCTGTCGACGCTCGATGTCTCCTCGGGCTATGCGGCGATGGCGCCGGGCGGCAAGGTGAAATTCGGCCCCGACGGCAAGAACATCTACGGCCACCCGGTCGGCGTGCAGTGGCAGAACGGCGATCTCGCCAGCGTCTTCCCGAAGGAAGATGCCCGCGCGCCGCTGCTGAAAACCTGAGAACCGGTCGCATCAGATGTTGGAGACAGTGGCCCAGGCCGTCATCAACGGCCTGCTCATCGGCGGCATCTACGCGCTCGTCAGCATCGGCGTGACGCTGATCTTCGGCGTGGTCAAGATCGTCAATTTCGCCCAGGGCGAATTCGTGATGATCGGGATGTATCTCAGCTTCTATCTCTCGCCACCCAGTTCGGCATCGATCCCCTCGTATCGCTGGTCGTCACGATGCCGGTGCTGTTCGTCGTCGGCGTGCTGATCCAGCATTTCCTGATCCGCAGGGTGCTGGGGCCGAACGACATGCCGCAGATCTTCCTGACCTTCGCGCTGTCGCTGTTGCTGCTCAATCTGGCGCTGATGCTGTTCACCGCGAATTACCGCACGGTTCACACCTCCTATTCCGACGAAGCCTTCCATCTCGGCGGGCTCTATATCCCCGTTGCAAAACTGATCGCCTTTGTGGTCGCGATGATCCTGAGCGGCGCGCTCTGGGTGTTCCTGCACACCACCGATCTCGGCAAGGCGATGCGCGCCGCCTCGCAAAACCGCGACGTCGCGACTTTGATGGGCATCAATCCCAACCGCGTGTTTTGCGTCGCGCTCGGCATCGCGCTGGCGCTGGCGGGCGCCGCCGGTTCGCTGCTGATGCCGTTCTATTCGGCCTATCCCTTCGTCGGGCAGGTCTTCGTGCTGATGGCCTTTGTCGCGGTGGTGCTGGGAACGCTCGGCAATGTCATCGGCGCGCTTGATCGCGAGCCTGATGATGGGCGTCGCCGAGTCGCTCGGCATTCAATATGTCGGCGCCGATTCCGGATTGATCGTGGTGTTCGCGATGCTGCTGCTGACGCTGGCCTTCAAGCCGAACGGCCTTGGCGGCGGAAGGGCGCGGTAATGGACCAGACCAACAAATGGAGCATGCTGTCGATCGCCGCACTGGCGGCGATTGCGCTGGTGTTGCCGCTGGTGGTGACCAGCTCGTTTGCGATCAACATCTTCATCCGGATCCTGCTGTTCTCGTTCATCGGCGTCGCCTGGAACCTGATGGGCGGCTACGCCAAGCAGCTTTCGCTGGGGCACGCCGCGTATTTCGGGCTCGGCGCCTACACCTCGACCATCCTGCAGATCGATTTCGGCATCTCGCCCTGGATCGGGATGGTCGCCGGCGGCGTGGTCGCGATGCTGGCAAGCCTGCCGATCGGCTGGCTGTGCTTCCGGCTGCGCGGCCCCTATTTCACCATCGCCACCATCGCGACCGCGCAAGCGCTGATGCTGATCTTCCTGAAATTCCGCGATTTCGCCTGGGGCGCCGAAGGCACCACGATCCCGAACCTCGGCAACGCGCCGCTGATGATGCAGTTCGAGGCGAAGTCGGCCTACTACTATGTCGTGCTCGGCCTGCTCGCGATCGGGCTTGCGATCACCTAGCTGATCGAGAGATCCTGGATGGGCTATTACCTGGTCGCGATCGGCGAGGATGAAGACGCGGCCGAAGCGATCGGCGTCAACGCGCCCAGCATCAAGCGCAACATCTACATGATCAGCGCCTTTCTCACCGCGCTGGCCGGCACCTTCTACACCCAATACATCTACTTCATCGATCCCGCGACCGCGTTCAGCTTCAACATCTCGATCGAGGCCGCGTTGGTGTCGATCGTCGGCGGCATCGGCACGCTGTGGGGCCCGGTGATCGGCACCGTGCTGTTGGAAACCACATCGACGCTGCTGCAGAGCTGGCTCGGCAGTTCGATCGGCGGCCTGCAATTGACCGTCTACAGCCTGATCCTGATGGCGGTCATCCTGTGGCGGCCGACCGGGCTTGATCGGAATCGACGGGCGAAGCCTATCAGCGTTATCTGCGTCGCCGCCCGGCGCGGGCCTAGAGGTATCGGCCATGGCAGAAGCGCTGGTCATTCGCGGACTGAGCAAACGCTTCGGCGGGCTGCGCGCCGTGCAGGATGTCAGCTTTACCATCAAGGAAAACGAAACCGTGGCGCTGATCGGCCCGAATGGCGCCGGCAAGACCACGAGCTTTCACCTCATCACCGGGTTTCACCGGCCCGACTCCGGGTCGGTGCTGGCCTATGGCCGCGAGATCGTCGGCCTGCAGCCGCATGATATCTGCGCGCACGGCGTCGCCCGGACGTTTCAGGTCGCAAAGCCGTTTGGCGCGATGACGGTGCTGGCCAATGTCATGACCGGCGCCTTCCTGCGCGACAAGCACGCCGCCGTGGCGCGCGAAAAAGCCCGCGAGGTGATCGAGTTCGTCGGCCTGTCCGCCCGGGAACAGACCGCCGGCGAAGGACCTCACCACCATCGACCAGCGCCGGCTTGAAATGGCGCGCGCGCTGGCGACGCAACCCCGGCTCCTGCTGCTCGATGAAGTCATGGCCGGGCTGAACCCCGCCGAGATCGACCAGGCGGTCGGCCTGATCGGAAAACTGTCGCAACGCGGACTGACCATCGTGATCGTCGAGCATGTGATGCGGGCCATCATGGCGGTCGCGCGCCACATCGTGGTGCTCGATCACGGCCAGAAGATCGCCGAAGGGCACGCCGAAGGAGATCGTGGAAAATCCGGAAGTGGTCCGCGCCTATCTCGGCTCCTACGTGCACCCACCGACGGCGGGAGAACATCTAGTGCTCGAATTGTCCGGCGTCAGCGCCAGCTACGGCTCGGTTCCCGCCATCCACGACGTCAGCATCGACGATCGGTGAAGGCGAAGCGGTCGGCCTGCTGGGCGCCAACGGCGCCGGCAAGAGCACCACCCTGCGCGCGATCTCGAGCCTGGTGAAAATGACCTCGGGCACCATCCGCTTTGCCGGCGTCGATCTTGCGACATTGCCGCCGCACCGGATTCCGGAACTCGGCATCGCCCATGTGCCGGAGGGGCGTCAGGTGTTTCCTGAGATGACGGTGCAGGAAAATCTCGAGATCGGCTCCTACGTGCCGAAGGCGAAGGCCGAACGCCGCCGCACGCTCGAACTGGTCTACGGCATCTTTCCGCGACTGGCCGACCGCAAGAAGCAGCTCGCGGGCACCATGAGCGGCGGCGAGCAGCAAATGCTCGCGGTCGGCCGCGGCCTGATGCTCAAGCCGCGGCTGTTGATGCTCGACGAGCCGTCGCTCGGCCTGGCACCTGTGATGACCGACGTGACCTTCGAGAAGATCGGCGAGATCCACAAGATGGGCACCGCGATCCTGCTGGTGGAGCAGAACGTCAGCCGCGCGCTTGTCGCTGGTGCAGCGCGCCTATGTGCTGGAAAGCGGCAATGTCATCATGCACGGCACCAGCGCCGAGCTCGCCAACAACAAGCAGGTGCAGGCGGCGTATCTGGGGATTTGAGGGGCGTCTCATCGTAGGGTGGGCAAAGCGCAGCGTGCCCACCAACTCCGTACTGACAACATCAATGGTGGGCACGGCGCAAACGCGCCTTTGCCCACCCTACGGTCTTGTCGCTGATGTCGTCATGGCCGGGCTTGTCCCGGCCATGACGGACCCGATGGAGCGGCTCACATCACCACTGCCCGTTTCGGCTCGACGATTTCGAACATGCGCGGGAATTCATCCATCAGCGCCATCAATTCGCCGAGCCGCATCGGATTGCCGGTGAATTTTATCCTGCCGGCGGCGACTGCTTCCGGAAACGACGTCAGCTTCGCGATCACCTCGTCGAGCGTGCCCCGCGCCAAAGTGAAGCCGGCGTCGGCCTCGGCCGCCTGCGCGCCAGCCACGTATGTCAGCGCGCTGTTCTCCAGGTTGAGCACAAAGCTCTCGTTGGTGTCGGTGAAATTCCAGTTCAGCACGATGCGCTTGCCTTCGGCCTTGGGGCCGTTGAGCCTGACGCCAAGCACGTCCCACAATTGCTCGGTGCGAAGGGCGGCCAGCGTTTCGCGCGGCATTGGCGGACGCGGCGGCACCTTCGGCATGCCGAGCCGCAACTCCTGCGCGCCGAACAGATAGGCGTTGCGCCAGGTGGCACTCTCGGCGCAATAACCGAGCTGCTCGAAGGTATCGGCCAGCATCGCGCGGGCGCGCGGATTGTCCGGCTCCGCGAACACCAGATGGCTCAGCGCCTGCGCCACGAACCGAAATTCGCCCTTGGCAAAATCCTTCGCGGCACGATCGAGGATCGCGTGGGCGCCGCCCATGTACTCGACGTATTTCTTGCCGGACTCGACCGGCGGCAGCGGATCGAGATTGACCGGGTTGGCGTCATACCAGCCGAGATATTTCTGGTAGATCGCCTTCACATTGTGCCGGATGTGGCCGTAATAGCCGCGGCCATGCCAGGCGCCTTCGAGGCTCGGCGGCAGTTTTATCGTTTCGGCGATTTCGGCCGCCGTCAGCCCGTGATTCATCAGCCGGATGGTCTGGTCGTGGGCGAATTTATAGAGATCGCGCTGCTGGCGGATCATGCCGTCGATGCGCTCTCCTCCCCACACCGGCCAATGGTGCTGGCCGCACATCGCGTCCGCCTTGCCGCCCCACATCTGCAGGGCTTCGCCGAGATATTTCGACCAGGCCAGCGCATCGCGCACATCGGCGCCGCGGAAGGGCAGCAGGTTGTGGAAATTATGCGTGCAGTTTTCTGCGAGATT
The DNA here is from genome assembly GCA_963755895.1 of uncultured Alphaproteobacteria bacterium. Taxonomy (GTDB): domain Bacteria; phylum Pseudomonadota; class Alphaproteobacteria; order Rhizobiales; family Xanthobacteraceae; genus Bradyrhizobium. The sequence continues at coordinate 1,216,474 of CAVWMD010000003.1, read as the reverse complement.
GAGCAGCTTGTAGCGCGGAATGAAGAAATGCATTTCCGCCGGCGCTTCGGAGTTCGGCGCCATCTGGAATTCGAATTCGAGCCCGTCGATCACGCGCGTGTCGCCGGTCGCCATGATCAGATCGGTCGGGCGCAACAGCGCCACCGAGCCCGCCGCCATCGATTTGCCGAGCCCGCAATCGACCTGCCCGCGCGGGCCTTTGGCCAGCAGCGGCCCGAACTGATATTGCGCGCGGCGCAGCATCGCGGGGCCCGCGATGATGTTTTCCGAAACCGCGTGCTCCATGAACAGATTGGGCGCGATGATCGGAACGCTGCCATTGGCGAGCGTTTCGACATCGAGCACGCCGCGCGCACCGCCCCAATGGTCGGTATGGGTATGGGTGAAGATCACGGCGGCGACCGGCTTCCTGCCGCGGTGCTGGAAATACAGCTCCATCGCCGCGCGCGCCCCCTCGATCGAGGTCAGCGTATCCACCACGATCACGCCACGGTCGCCCTCGATCAGCGTCATATTGGCAATGTCGAGCCCGCGAATCTGGTAGACGCCCGGCAACACCTCGAACAATCCGTGATTCATGTTGAGACGCGATTGCCGCCACAGACTCGGGTCCACGGTCGCCGGTGCGTCGGCGTCGGCCAGAAAACCGTAAGGCTCGAGACTCCAGACCACCCTGCCCTGCGCCGAGGCGATCCGCGCATGCTCCAGCGTGCCGAGAAAGCCGCGCGAGGCCTCGTCAAAATCGCGCGTGTCCGAGAACGGCAACGCCTTCAACGTCGCAGCGTGCCGGGCGACCACCGACGCCGAAGCGTCCTTTGGCAATTCCTTTGATATTTCCTTGAGTGTTTCGCCGGTGCCAGTCGCGGTCATTGTCGTACTCCCTCACATCCCCTTGCCACCAGCCGTCTTTTTTCGGGTTCGCGGCCGCGGTGCGCGCCAGCCTATTCGATCGCTCCGGGGACCGAAAGCTGGCAGAACCCCAGGGGCCGAAATAGACCAGGGCCGGCCGGTAGATCGCATACGCATCATGCAACAGCGCGGCTGGGGGTCGCCGCTTTTCTGGTGTACCTGCGGCTTGTGGCGCCATCGCCATCTGGTCCGGAGAACTCGACGATATGCCCACCGACGTCGCCACCGCCAAGCCGCCTTCCGGACCGGTCATGGACGGTTTGCCCTGGGAACGCCGGCGGTGGGCGATCGCGGCGATCTTTACCGCGCTGGCGATGGCCTCGCTGGACACCGCTATCGCCAACATCGCCCTGCCGGCCATCGCCGCCGACCTTCATGTCAGCCCCGCCGACGTGGTCTGGGTGGTGAACGTGTATCAGATCGCGCTGGTCGCAACGCTGCTGCCGCTTGGCGCGCTCGGCGAAATCGTCGGCCACGAGCGCATCTACCTCGGCGGCCTGTTGCTGTTCACATTGGCCTCGGTGGGCTGCGCCATGGCGTGGTCGCTGGACAGCCTGCTGGTCGCCCGGACGCTACAGGGCCTCGGCGCCAGCGGCGTCATGAGCGTCAACACCGCACTGGTTCGTTTCATCTATCCCAGCCGCATGGTCGGCCGGGGTTTCGGCCACAACGCTCTGGTGGTCGCGACGGCCTTCACGCTTGGACCGACGATCGCGTCCGGCATATTGGCGATCGGCCACTGGCCGTGGTTGTTCGCGATCAATCTGCCGTTCGGCATCATCGCAATGCTGATCGGATTGAAGACTTTGCCGCCGACGCCGCGAGCCGTGCATAGCTTCGATTTTTTCGGTGCGGTGCTAGCCGCCGGCTGCCTCGGCCTGTTCATCATCGGGATTGGCAGCGCGGCCCACAAGGCCTCGCCGCCACTGGTCATTGTCGCGCTGATCGCCTCGCTGGTACTGGGCTGGATCCTGATGCGGCGGCACGCCGACCATCCGGCGCCGATGCTGCCGATCGACCTGTTCCGGCAGCCGATCTTTGCACTGTCCGCGCTGACGGCGGTCTGCTCGTTCGCGGTCCAGGGACTGTCGTTCGTGGCGCTGCCATTTTACTTCGAGGATGTGCTGCAGCGGTCCCAGGTCGAGACCGGGTTTTTCATGACGCCCTGGCCGCTTGTGGTGGCGATCATGGCGCCGATCGGCGGACGGCTGTCCGACCGCTACCCCGCCGGCATTCTCGGCGGCCTTGGTTTGGCGTTGCTTGGTGTCGGAATGGCGCTGCTGGCGGTGCTGCCGGCGACCCCCAGCGTTGCCAATATCGTCTGGCGCATGGCGATTTGCGGGCTCGGCTTCGGCTTCTTTCAAACGCCCAACATGCGAGCCCTGATGTCGAGTGCTCCGGCCGGCCGCAGCGGCAGCGCCAGCGGCATCGTGGCGACGGCGCGCCTGACCGGCCAGACCATCGGCGCGGCGCTGGCGGCGTTGTGCTTCAGCCTCGCCGGCCACCAGGGTGCGGCGCTCGCACTGGCGCTCGGTGCCGGATTTGCCGCGGTGGGAAGCGTGATGAGCTTCCTGCGCATGGCGGTCTCGCGATAACGCATTGCAGCTATCGAAAACAATCCAGGCGCCGCAACACCGCGCGGCGAATTATCTACCCCCGCGGGCGCGCAGAACTTTGATTTGAACTATTCCAGTTTTCAGTCCAGACATCCCTCGCAGTTCAATCGATGGATTGAACCAATCAGGGGAACGCGATGGCAAACCTCACTATCAATGGCAAAACAATCGAGATCGATGTCGAAGCGGATACGCCGCTGCTGTGGGCAATCCGGGAAAATGTCGGCCTGACCGGCACCAAATACGGCTGCGGCATTGCGCAATGCGGGGCCTGTACCGTTCATATCGACGGCGAGGCGATGCGCTCCTGCGGCGTCATGGTCAGCGACGCCGTCGGCAAGCAGATCACCACGATCGAAGGCCTCGCCAGCAACGGCGCCCTGCACAAGGTGCAGCAGGCCTGGATCAATAACGACGTTCCGCAATGTGGCTACTGCCAGAGCGGGATGATCATGGCGGTGGCGGCGCTGCTCAAGGACAAGCCAAAGCCGACCGACCAGGACATCGACGACGCCATCACCAATATCTGCCGTTGCGGGACCTTCCAGCAGGTCCGCGAGGCGATCCACGCCGCCGCGAACGTTTGAGGGGGCAACCATGAATCACATGCCAAAACTCAACTCGCCAACAATGAACCGCCGCGCCTTTGTCATCGGCACGGCCGCGGTCGGCGGCGGCCTTGCGCTCGGCCTCGACATTCCCTTTGGCGGGCCCGCCCTCGCACGCGCGGCCGACGGCTCACCGGAAGTCAACGCCTGGGTGGTGATCCAGCCCGACGATACCGTGGTGATCCGCATCGCGCGTTCGGAAATGGGCCAGGGTACGCTGACCGGCCTTGCCCAGCTCGTTGCCGAAGAACTCGAATGCGACTGGTCGAAAGTCACCACCGAATTCCCCTCGCCTGGACAGAACGTCGCCCGCAAGCGGGTGTGGGGTGACTTCTCGACCGGCGGCAGCCGTGGCATCCGGACCTCGCAGGATTATGTGCGCAAGGGCGGCGCCGCCGCGCGCATGATGCTGATCGAGGCCGCGGCCAATGAGTGGAAGTTACCGGCTTCCGAATGCACCGCGGCCAACAGCATCATCACGCACAAGCCGTCGGGCAAGACCACGACTTTCGGCAAGGTGGCCGAAGCCGCCGCAAAACTGACGCCGCCGGCCGACGTCACGCTAAAGGATCCCAAGGACTGGAAGGTCGCCGGCAAGGGGCTGAAGCGCCTCGATACGCCCGACAAGGTGGTCGGCAAGACCGTCTACGGCATCGATGTCAAATTGCCGGGCATGCTCAATGCTGCGATCAAGGACTGCCCGGTCACCGGCGGCAGGCTGAAAAGCTACGACGAAGCCAAGATTACCGGCATGAAGGGCGTGAAGAAAGTGGTGAAGGTCGGCGACACCGCGGTTGCCGTCGTCGCTGATACTTTCTGGCACGCCAAGACCGCGCTCGATGCGCTGCCAATCGTCTGGGACGAAGGCGAGAACGCCAAAGTCTCCAGCGCTTCCATCGCCAAATGGCTGTCGGAAGGCCTCGAGGGCGGTCCGGCCTATGTCGGCAATTCCAATGGTGACGTGAACACCGCGCTCGCCGGTGCGGTGAAGAAGGTCGAGGCGGTTTACAGCTACCCCTACCAGAACCACGCCGCGATGGAGCCGCTGAACGCCACCGCGCTTTACACGCAGGACAAATGCGAAGTCTGGTGCGGCACGCAGAATGGCGAGGCGGCGCTAGCCGCAGTGCTGGAAGCCTCCGAATTGCCCGCCGGCAAATGCGACGTGCACAAGCTGATGCTCGGCGGCGGCTTCGGCCGGCGCGGCCAGACCGACTATGTCCGGCAGGCCGTGCTGATCGCCAAGCAGATGCCGGGCACGCCGATCAAGCTGCTATGGACGCGCGAAGAGGACATGACGCACGGCCGCTATCATCCGATCACGCAATGCAAGATGACGGCGGGATTCGATGCCGACAACAATCTGACGGCGCTGCACATGCGGATATCCGGTCAGTCGATCCAGTTCGCGCTGCGTCCGGAAGGACTGATCAACGGCATGGATCCCTCCACGTTCCAGGGTCTCGCGCCGAAGGGCGATGCCACGTTCGGATATTCGGTCCCCAATCTGCTGATCGACCATTCGATGCGCAACCCGCACATCATTCCGGGCTTCTGGCGCGGCGTGAACGTCAACCACAACGCGCTCTATGTGGAATCCTTCATGGATGAGATGGCGCACGCCGTGAATCAGGATCCGCTGGAGTTCCGGCGCAAGCTGATGAAGGATCATCCGAAGAATCTTGCGGTGCTCGAGGCCGTCGCCGAGAAAATCGGTTGGGGCAAGCCGGCACCGCAGGGCGTCTATCGCGGCCTCGCGCAATATATGGGCTTTGGCAGCTATGTCGCGGCCGCAGCCGAAATCTCGGTGACCGACGGCAGCAAGGTCAAGGTGCTCCGGATCATTGCTGCGACCGATCCAGGTTATGCCGTCAACCCCGCGCAGATCGAGCGGCAGGTCGCCGGCTCCTTCGTCTACGGCCTGACCGGCCTGTTCTATGGCGGTTGCACCGTCAAGGACGGCGCCATCGAGCAGACCAATTTCGACACCTACAATTCGATGCGCATCAACGAAATGCCGAAGGTGGAAGCGATCGTGATGCCGAGCGGCGGCTTCTGGGGCGGGGTCGGCGAGCCGACCATCTGCGTCGCGGCGCCGGCGGTGCTCAACGCGTATTTCGCGGCGACCGGCAAGCGAATCCGATCGGTGCCGTTGCGCGATCAGAACATCAGCTTCGCCTGATCAATTGGGCGGCGGCCTCAAGGCCGCCGCCCACTCTCACCGGATCGTACCGATGGATGCGCTACGCCCGCAGACGCGCAGATCCGTCGTTCGCGGCATCGCGGCGACGGCGGCGTCGGTGACCTTCGCCTCGCCCTTGCTCGGCCAGGCCGCTGCGCGCGTTGTCGTGATCGGCGGCGGCTTCGGCGGCGCAAGCTGCGCGCGGGCGCTGCGACGGACCGATCCGACCTTGCAGGTCACGCTGATCGAGCCAAACCGCATTTTTACGGCCTGCCCGTTCAGCAACGAGGTGATCGCTGGTTTGCGTCAGTTGGAATCCCAGCAATTCACCTACGGCAGGATCATCGCCGAAGGCGTCACCGTCATCGCGCAAGCCGCAACCAGGATCGATCCGGCGAAGCGTACAGTCGGCCTCGCTGACGGGACCACCCTCGGCTATGACCGGCTGGTGCTGGCGCCCGGTATCGATCTGCGATTCGACGCATTGCCGGGCTATGACGAGGCGGCTTCCGACAGGATGCCCCATGCCTGGAAGGCCGGCGAGCAGACCGCGCTGTTGCGCCGGCAGCTTGAAGCCATGGAGGACGGCGGCACGGTCGTCCTCGCGGTGCCCGCCAGCCCGTCGCGCTGTCCGCCAGCGCCCTACGAGCGCGCCAGCCTGATCGCGCATTACCTCAAAACGAAGAAGCCGCGCTCCAAGGTGCTGATCCTCGACGCCAAGGACACCTTTCCGCAGCAGCGATTATTCGAGAATGCCTGGAAGGAATTATATCCCGGGATGATCGAGCGGATCGCGCTATCGCAAGGTGGCCGCGTGGTGTCGGTCGATCCCGCGAGCAATACGATCGTCACTGATTTCGGCAATTACCGGGCCGAGGTCGCCAACGTGATTCCGCCGCAAAAGGCCGGCCGTATCGCCGACATCGCCGGCGCCGCCGACCACACCGGCTGGTGCCCGATCGACCCGGTGACGTTTGCCTCAAAGCTGGTGCCTGATATTCACGTCATCGGCGACGCCTGCATTGCCGGCGGCATCCCCAAATCCGCATCCGCCGCGAATGCCGAAGCCAAAGCCTGCGCTACGGCGATCGTCAGCCTGATGTCGGGAAAATCCCCTGAAACGCCGCGGCTCAATGGCGCCTGCTACAACACGGTCGCCCCCGGTTATGCCTTTTCATTGTCCGGTCTTTATCAACCAAAAGACGGCCAATTCGCCGAGATCGAGGCCAATGTCACAAGCCCCGTCGATGCACCACGCGAGGTCCGGCAGCACGAAGCGGATCATGCGCAAGCCTGGTTCAAGACGATTACGGTGGACGCCTTTGGTTAGATCAGCGATCCTTTCCGGCAGCATCTGGATCGCGGCCTCAACGGTCACGCTGCCAAGTGCTGCCGCCGCGCAGACGCTGCAAGATTTTGTCATGGTCGGCGACGCCATTCCGGTCTCGCTGACGGCCACGCCGGGAGACGCCGGCCGCGGCCGGGCGCTCGTCGTCGAGCGCAGCAGCACTTGCATCCTCTGTCACAATGGCCCATTTCCCGAGCAGAGGTTCCAGGGCGATCTCGCGCCCAATCTGGCCGGCGCGGGCAGCCGCTGGTCCGAGGGACAGCTCCGGCTTCGGCTGGTGGATGCATCCCGCCTCAATGCCTCGACGATCATGCCGTCCTATTACCGCGTCGACGGGCTGGATCGTGTCGGCGCGGCCTGGCGCGGCAAGCCGATCCTGTCGGCCGAACAAATCGAGGATATCGTGGCCTATCTCGTGACGTTGCGGGAATAGGATGAAAAAGGAAGAGACCATGCGCGGGCCGGACATCTCCACACGCCGCGAATTCCTCGGTCTTGCCGGTGGTATCGCATTCGGTATCGTGACCCTGCGGTCCGTCGAAGCAACGCCCGCGATGCTCGCGACCGCCATCCGCAACGTGACCGGCTCGGCCGTGGTGAAGACTGGCAAGGTGAGACTTGATATTCCGCCGCTGGTCGAGAACGGCAATACCGTGCCGATGACCGTCAGTGTGACGAGCCCGATGACGCCGGATGATTATGTGAAGAGCATTCACGTTTTCAACGAGAAGAATCCGCAGCCGAACATCGGCAATTTCTACCTCGGTCCCCGCGCCGGCCGGGGACAAATCTCGACCCGCATCCGGTTGGCCGACAGCCAGAAGATCGTCGCCGTCGCACAGCTCTCCGACGGCTCGTTCTGGCAGGCGAGCGTCGATGTCGTGGTGACATTGGCCGCCTGCACCGACGAGGTGATCTGATGGCATCCGCCCTGATCAACGTTCCGGCCAAGGCCAAACGCGGCGAGATCATCGAGATCAAGACGCTGATGTCGCATATCATGGAGACCGGCTATCGCCGCACCGCGAGCGGTGAGATTATTCCACGCAACATCATCACGAGCTTCACTTGCCGTTACAACGGCGCCGAAATCTTTCGCGCCGATCTGTTCCCGGCGATCGCGGCGAATCCGTTCATCACCTTCTTTACGGTTGCGACCGAGAGCGGCAAATTCGACTTCGACTGGATCGGCGATAACGGCTTTGCCGAATCCGCCTCGGCATCCATCACCGTCGAATGAAATCGATTGCTGCAATAATCGGCGCCGCACTGCTCGTCACGGCAGGGATCGTCGCTCCGCTGCTCGCCGCCGAAATTCCGCAAAGCGCCCGCCGGTCCGGTTACAGCTTCATGACGCCGGACACCCAGGCCATCCAGAACGACGATACCGCCAATCCCGGCATGTTGTCGGTGCTTGACGGCGCCTCGTTGTGGAAGGACAAAGCCGGCGCGTTGAACAAGGCCTGTGCCGATTGCCACAATGACGCCCGCGTCAGCATGCGCGGCATCGCGGCGCGTTATCCGGCCTTCGACCAGGCGCTCGGACGCCCAGTCAATCTGGAACAGCGCATCAATCTCTGTCGCGTGCGGCATCAGCAGGCGACGCCGTTGGCTTACGAAAGTCACGAACTGCTGGCGCTGACCGCCTTTGTCGCCGAACAATCGCGGGGCGTCGCGATCGACACCGGCGCGGACCCGCAGCTTGAACCGTTTATCGCCAAAGGGCGCGACCTTTTCATGCACCGGCAGGGGCAGCTCAATCTTGCCTGCACCAACTGCCATGACGACAATTGGGACAAGCATTTGGCGGGATCGGCGATCACTCAGGGACAGCCGACCGGTTACCCGCTGTATCGGCTGGAATGGCAGTCGCTGGGATCACTGGAGCGGCGGCTGCGCAGCTGCATGGCCGGCGTTCGGGCGCAGCCCTATGATTATGGCGCGCCGGAACTGGTCGAACTCGAACTCTATCTGATGTCGCGCGCCCGGGGGATGCCGGTCGAAACACCGGCCGTGCGGCCATAGGCCCCTCGCCCGACGGCTTTTCTAGCCAATTTAACCTTCCAGCAGGCCCTTCCGCAGCGCATTGGCGATGGCTGCGTTGCAGCGATGGCGGCTTGGCCTGTCTTGCGGCGCAGCGCAGGTTGCCGCTATCCTGAAGCCTGGTCGATCAGCCCGCTGTTTCAAAGAATCAACCGTTCAACCGAGAAACGCCATGACCCCTCCCGTCAGCTCTCCCGCCATCAAAGTCGTCAAGTCGGTCCGCGAACAGGTGAGCCCCGAGGAATGGCAAACTCGCGTCGACCTCGCCGCCGCCTACCGGCTCACCGCGATGTACGGCTATACCGAGATGATCGCCAACCACATCTCATGCCGCGTTCCCGGCACCCACGACCACTTCCTGATCAATCCCTACGGGATGCTCTATGAGGAAATCGACGCCTCGAGCCTGATCAAGATCGACGTCGAGGGCAACACCCTCTTCAATGCCTCGGACTACGGCGTCAACGCCGCCGGCTTTGTCATTCACAGCGCAATTCACATGGCCCGGACCGATATCGATTGCGTGGCGCATACCCATACGCCGGCGGGCATGGCGGTCTCGGCGATGGAATGCGGACTGCTGCCGCTGGCGCAGACCTCGATGCGATTTCTACACATCGCCTATCACGACTTCGAAGGCATCGCCGACGATGTCGGCGAGCGTGAGCGGCTGGTCGCGGATCTCGGCGACCATGAAGCGATGGTCCTGCGCAACCACGGACTGCTCGTGGTCGGACGAACCGTCGCCGCGGCATTCAACCTGCTCTACCGGATGGAGCGCGCCTGCGAAGTCCAGGTGATGGCGCTGTCTTGCAACACCAAGCTGATCTATCCGCCGCAGGACGTGCTGGAAGAGACTTTCGACAAGGTCAGACCACGCCCGAATTTGCCGAACCGCAACGGCGATCTGGCGTGGCCGGCGCTGCTGCGCAAGCTCGACCGGGTCGATCCTTCGTACCGGAACTAACCAACAATAAACTTGAGCGACAGAACTGATGACCCCGGCCGTCATGCGACGGTCGGGGTTTTTCTTTAGCGCGATGAGGTTCGATCACCGACTAAGCCGTCATTGCGAGGAGCGACAGCGACGAAGCAATCCATTCTTCGTTTGGCGCTATGGATTGCTTCGCGGAGCCTGTCATCGGGCCGGCCAGAGGCCGGACCCGTTGGCTCGCAATGACAATTCAACTTGATCTCATCTTGTTCTAACGCGGCACCACGGCGGTGGCTTCGATCTCGACCCGTGCTGCCTTTTCAACCAGGCGCACGACCTGGACCAGCGCCATTGCCGGATAATGCGCGCCAAAAATCTCGCGATAGACCTGTCCGAGCGACTTCAGGTTCGCAAGATATTCCTCGATATCGACGACATACCAGGTGAGGCGCAGGAGGTGCTCGGGCCGCGCTCCGCCCTCGGCCAGGATCGCCGCGATATTGCTCAGGGCTTGCCGGACTTGCGCGACAAACTCATCGGCCAATTCGCCGGCGACATTCCAGCCGATGACGCCGCCGGTGACCACCAGCCGGCCGTCGGCCGCCATGCCGTTGGCGTATCCCTTGGGCATGGGCCAGCCGCTCGGCTGCAAAATCCGCAGGCCCGTATCGGACGCCCCGTTATCGGCGACGGGCAGCACGGCCAGCGTCGGGCCTTTTGGCATGCTCACGATCGGATCTCCCTTGCCTTCATTCCGCGGCCATGCCGGATGAATTCGAGGCCGCGGCTTGCATCGCGATCTGCCGCAAGGCAAATCGTTGCAGCTTGCCGGTTCCGGTCTTTGGCAGTTGCTCGACGAATTCGATCGCGCGCGGATATTTGTAAGGCGCGATCGTTTGCTTGACGTGATCCTGCAACTCGGTCGCCAACGCAGCGTCACCGGTGACGTCGGGCGCCAGGATCACGTAGGCCTTGACGATCATGCCGCGCGCCTCGTCCGGCGCGCCGACCACGCCGCATTCGGCCACCGCCGGATGAGCCAGCAGCGCCGCCTCGACCTCGGGGCCCGCGATGTTGTAACCGGAGGAGACGATCATGTCGTCGGAACGGGCCACGAAGGACAGCCGGCCATTCTCGTCACAGACGAATGTATCGCCGGTCAGATTCCAGCCGTCGCGCACATAATTCGATTGCCTGCTGTCGGCGAGGTAGCGGCATCCGGTCGGCCCGCGAACCGCGAGCTTGCCGGCGGTGCCCGGCGGCAATTCATTCATGTCTGCGTCGACGATCTTCGCCTCATAACCAGAGACCGGTCTGCCGGTTTTTCCCGCCACCGCATCCCCGACCCGGTTGGTGATGAAGATGTGCAGCATCTCGGTAGAGCCGATGCCGTCGAGGATGGTCTTGCCGGTCTTGCGGGTCCAGCTTTCGAACACCGGCGCCGGCAAGGTCTCGCCCGCCGACACTGCAAGCCGCAGCGACGACAGATCGGCGCCCTTGTCCATCGCGGCCATCATCGCCCGGTACGCCGTCGGCGAGGTAAAGCATATCGTGGCCTTGTGGGTTTCGATGATCCTGACCATCTCGGGCGGTGCTGCGTTTTCCAACAGCGTCGCGGTGGCGCCGAACCGCAACGGGAAGATCGCAAGGCCGCCGAGCCCGAAGGTAAAGGCAAGCGGCGGCGATCCGACGAAGACGTCATCCGGCGTGACGTTGAGAACCTCTTTGGCATAGCCATCCGCGATGATCATGAGATCGCGATGGAAATGCATCGTCGCCTTGGGTTCGCCGGTGGTGCCCGAGGTAAATCCCAGCAACGCCACGTCATCCCGTCCGGTCTTGACCGCATCGAACCGCACTGATTTGCCCAGCGCGACGCGATCGAGTTCGGCGTCATGGTTCGAGGTGCCGTCGAAATTCACGACCTGCTTGAGAAACCGGCTGGTCTTGGCGCACGCGACCAGTTCGTCGGCGATGCGGCTATCGGTCAGCGCCAGCGCGATCTCCGCCTTGTCGATGATCTTTGTCAGCTCGCCGGCGCGCAGCATCGGCATGGTGTTGACGACGACGGCGCCGGCCTTTGTCGCCGCAAGCCATGCCGCGACCAAAGCCGGATTGTTGCCGGAGCGGATCAGCACCCGGTTGCCCGGCTTGACGCCGTAGTTCTCGACCAGCGCATGCGCCAGGCGGTTGGACCAATCCGCCAGTTCCTTGTAGGTGCGCTGGCGGCCGTTGCCGATCAGCGCGACATTGTCGCCGAGGCCCTTCTCGACGATACGGTCGGTCAGCTCGACCGCGATGTTGAGATAATCCGGGTATTGAAACTCCGGCTGGTCGAGCCGCAATTCCGGCCATTGATCCTGTGGCGGAAGATTGCGCCGCGCGAAATCATCGACGTGCCCCGACGGGCCGAGAGACGGCTTAAGAAGATCCGGAATTCCACCTGACATTTCCATCGTCCCCTCGCTTTCGGGATGAACGGCTTGAGATCGATATCTAGGGACGCCCGGCAGCTGTCCGGTAATCATTTTAGGCTTAAAATAGTTTGGCGCAAGGGCCGCCGGGGGCTGTTCCCTTAAGTTTTTGAATTCGGCAGGTAAAGTCAGCGCGCCGCCAATTGCACCAGGCGCCGGACCATCGGCGTATCGGGATCGGCCATCGGCGCGATCGCCGTGAAATGGTTGGCGCCGGGAACGACGCCGAACCGGGTCGCGAGACCCGCCGCGCCCCAGCGCTCGACCACGGTCTTGCTTTGCCGGAAATATTCCGCGCTCTCGTCCTCGCCGACCACCGCATCGAGGCTGCCGCGTAGCGGGGCTTGCCAGAACAAGGGGCTCGCGGCCCGCGCCGAGGCCGCGTCGAGATGCAGCGGCGTATTGGTGGACGTCCCCACCAGCGGAACCAGGTCGAACAGGCCCGAAATGCTGTAGACCGCGCCGATCAAGTCGGCGGGCAGCGCGGCGTCGAGCGCGGGCCAATCGGTGGCGAGCAGACAGGCCGCGAGATGTCCGCCCGCGGAATGGCCGCTGACGACGAGCCTCTCGCCCAACCGCGCCAGTTCGCGCGTCGCCGCCCGCATCTGCTGGATGATCTGATCGACGGTGACGGCCGGACACAAATCGTAGCTCGGTATCGCGACGCTCATGCCGTGGGCGTTCAGCCCGCGCGCCATGTGACTGAAGAACGAGCCATCGAGCGCCTGCCAATAGCCGCCATGAATGAACACCACCAGCGGGCCGCCGCGGTCGGCGGCAAACAGATCGATGGTGTGACGCGCGCCGGGGCCGTAAGCGATGACGCGCGGCGCATGCTGTGCGCGATAGGCGGCGGCGTCTTTCGCCCAACCGGCGATCAGCCCCGGATGCTCCGGAACCCGCGCCCGGTTGTTGTATTCGACCTCGAAATCGATCGGCTCGCTCAACACGATGACGCTCTCGCCTGTGCGGATTTCTGCGCGGACGCCTTGGTCTTGGCCAGCAGCCGCATCAATTCGCGGACGTCCCTGGGCGCCAGATCCGAGAATATGTCGGCGATCCAGCTCTCATGCTCCGCGGCCATCTTGCGAAATTCGGTACGGCCGGCTTTGGTCAAGCGTATCACCTGCACCCGGCGATCGGTGTCCGAGGTCCGCCGGTCGAGATGACCGGATTCGACCAGCCGCTCGACCAGCCCGGTCACATTGCCGTTCGACACCATCATGCGCTTGGAGACGTCCGACAGCGTCATGCCCTCCGGCGCCTTGTCGAGCTGGGCCATCAGGTCGAAGCGCGGCAGCGTGACGTCGAAGCGCTCGCGCAGCCGGCTGCGCACCTCGCCCTCGATCAGCGTCGTGCAGGTCAGCAGCCGCAGCCACAATCTGAGTTCGTCGCCGTGCTCGTGCGGGAGTTCGACGGCCTTGGTCTCGGAATCAAGGATCATGATGCGATCATATCTGGCTGGCGCGGCGCGACTTGAGCTTTCGACGCGAGCTTTTGACTTGGGCCTTCGATAATGGCTCACCGGTGGGGTAAGTCAAAGCGACAATGGCCGCAACCGGTGCGATTTTCAACTTTCTTTAGGGTTCAAACAATTGGCGCGCGGCTTGCATGCGAAAGCTTTTGACGATCGGCGCGCGCGGCTTTGCTTGCGGCGGGCGCTTGCATCGGAATAAGCTGTCTCGCTGCGGATTTTAGCCTTCCCGCGGTTTCAGCGTCGCGCAATCGGCGATCAATGGAGAGATCATGAAACAGCCGTTGAAACTGGCCGCACTGGCGATGTTACTGGGCCTCCCTGCCAATCCCGCCGCCGCTCAGGAGAAGATCAAGATCGGCGTGATCGTGACCTTGTCCGGTCCGGCCGCGGTGCTGGGCCAACAGGCGCGCGACGGCTTGATGCTGGCGGTGAAGGATCTCGGCGGCAAGATGGGCGGCCGCGATGTCGAGGTCACAGCCGTCGACGATGAACTCAAGCCGGACGCCGCGGTGACCAAGGTCCGGGGCCTGCTGGAACGCGACAAGGTCGATTTCATCGTCGGTCCGATCTTCTCCAACATCCTGCAGGCGATCCACAAGCCGGTGGTGGATTCCAGCACCTTCCTGATCAGTCCGAACGCCGGGCCGTCGAGTTATGCCGGCAAGGAATGCAGCCGGTTTTTCTATGTGACCTCCTACCAGAACGACCAGGTCCATGAAGTACTCGGCAAGGTCGCGCAGGAGCGCGGTTACAAGCGGGTTTACGTGATCGTGCCGAACTATCAGGCCGGCAAGGATTCGGTCGCCGGATTCAAACTCGATTACAAGGGCGATATCGTCGAAGAGACCTATGTGCCGCTGGGCACGCTCGATTTCCAGGTCGAACTCTCCAAGATCGCCTCGATGAAGCCCGATGCTGTCTTCACTTTCATGCCGGGCGGCATGGGCGTCAGCCTGGTGAAGCAGTTCAAGCAGGCCGGCCTCGCCGACCAGATCCCGTTCCTCTCGGCATTCACGGTCGATGAATCGACGTTGCCGGCGCAGCAGGACGCCGCGGTCGGCATGTTCGGCGGCGCCGACTGGGCGCCCAATCTCGACAATCCGCAGAACAAGAAATTCGTCGGCGAATATGAGGCGGCCTACAATGCTGTGCCCGCGACCTATGCCATGCAGGCCTATGATGCGGCGATGCTGATCGACAGCGCGGTCAGGGCGGTCAGGGGCGACCTTACCAACAAGGACGCGGTGGCCGCGGCGCTGAAGAAGGCCGACTTCACGTCGCTGCGCGGCGGCTTCAAGTTCAATACCAACGGTTATCCAATCCAGGATTTTTATCTGACCAAAGTGGCAAAACGCGCCGACGGCAAATTCCAGACCGAGATCGTACAGAAAGTGTTCGAGAATTACGGCGACCGCTATGCCAAGGATTGCGTCGCCAACTAGCCAAGGCTTCAGGAAGGAACAAGCGATGAACAGCGAGATCACCGGCATCACCCGCGCCAATGAGGGCATGCAGGGAATTTCATGGAATATCCTCGGCCAGACCTATGTGCCGAAAAGCTGCACCGAGCATTCCTTCTCATGGCATGCGACCTTGCCGCCCGGCACCTTCGTGCCGCCGCATATCCATCCCGACCAGGACGAATATCTCTACATGCTGGAAGGCAAACTGGATTTCATGCTCGCCGGCTCCGAAGCCCAGGCAACGCCGGGCGACTTGATCCGGCTCGGCATGGGCATGCCGCACGGCATCTTCAACAAGTCCGACCAGACCGCGAAAGTGCTGTTCTGGGTTTCGCCGACCAGGAAACTCTACGATCTGTTCTGGGGCCTGCACAACATGAAGGAGCAGAAGCCGGAGGACGTGGTGGCGATGGCCGCCGAATACAACATCCACTTCCTGCCGCCGCCTCCGGGGGCGTGAGCGACCCTCGCGCAGCGAAGCACTTCGTAGGGTGGGCAAAGGCGCACTCGCGCCGTGCCCACCATCTTCACGTTGCGCGCGATTGGTGGGCACGCGGAGCCTGTCATCGGGCGCGCATTCGCGCGACCCGGTGGCTTTGCCCACCCTACGGCGCTTGCCGCCCCCCCCCCGCCGTCATCCTGAGGTGCGAGCTCTTGCGCGCCTCGAAGGATGGCCGCAAGCACGGCGCTCAACAACATCCTTCGAGACGCGGCCAAGCGGCCGCTCCTCAGGATGACTGCGGGAGATAGCCTCAGAGGCTCTCTGGAATGACGGTGCCGTTGCCGCAGCTAACTTTAAGCCCGCACGGCCGCCAAGCCCGGCACGCTGGCAAAACCGGCTTTGCTGGCGTAGCCGCGCACGATGGCTTCGCGCTGGGCGTAGCTCAGCACGTGGTCGATGTTGTCAAAGCCGTCGGGCGCCAATTGCTCGACGGCGTCGATCACGCCTTCCGGGCCGCCGCGGCGATTGGAGCGCACGATCTCCGCGGTCATCGGCAACCGCTTCTGCTCGTAAATCATCAGCGCCTGACGCGGATGCTCGGAGCGCGCCAGTGCATCCGCCAGGCAGCGCGCGTCGAGAATGGCCTGCGAGGCGCCATTGGAGCCCACCGGATACATCGGATGCGCGGCATCGCCGAGCAACGTGACCCGGCCGCTCGACCAATAGGGCAAGGGATCGCGATCGCAGGTCGGATATTCGTAAAACTCGGGCGTCGCCGAAATCAGATTGGGCACGTCGACATGGGGCACCGAAAACCGCGCGACATGCGGCATCAATTCCTCGCGCTTGCCTGGCCGCGACCAGTCCTCGCGGCGCGGCGGCGGCGCGTTGCCGTCGCCGACCTTGACCAGCACCGCCCAATTGGTCAGCCGGCTTGCCGGGCTCGACCCTTCCGCGATCGGATAGACCACGACCTTGGCATTGAGGCCCCCGGCGACGATCATCGAACGCCCGGTCAGGAAGGCCGGCCAGTCGCGCGCGCCACGCCACAGCATCAGGCCGTTCCAGCACGGCGGGCCTTCGTTCGGAAACAGCGTCTCGCGTACCCGCGAATGAATGCCGTCGGCGCCAACAAGGATATCGCCGCGCACCGTTTTGATATGGGCTCCGGAGCGATCGAAGAAATGCGCGGTCACGCCGCCTTCGTCCTGGGTGAAGGCGCCAAGCCGGCAGCCGGTATGGATCGCATCTTTTCCGAGCCGTTCCTCGACGGCCTGGTGGATCACGCTCTGCAGCCGCCCGCGATGGATCGAGAATTGCGGCACGTCGTGGCCGGCGTCGATGCCGCGCGGGTCGCGCCAGACTTCCTGGCCGTGGCGATTGAGATAATACAGCACGTCGGTGCGGATCGCGACCTCATCGAGCTTTTGCAACAACCCGAGGCCGGCGAGTTCGCGGATCGCGTGCGGCAGCGTGTTGATGCCGACGCCGAGTTCGCGGATGCTGTCGGCCTGCTCAAAAAGCTCGCAGCCGATGCCGCGGGCGCGCAACATCAGCGCCGTGGTTAACCCGCCAATCCCACCGCCGACGATAATCGCCTTCATCGTCCGAACTCCAGATTACGCTACCGGTGACGCTACGCTACGATATCTCTGGCGCTCGCCCCTCACCCCTACCCTCGCGCGGGGCGAGGGAGAAGATAGACCAGCCTGCCATTCGACCTACTCCGCCGCAAGCGGCTTCGCCGCCTCCGACTTCAACTCGGCCCGGGTCTTTGGTTTAGCCTTAATCTTCAGGTCGTCGAAGTCCTGCCGGTCGCGGACGCTGTTGCGGAAAATCTGCTCCTTGCCGGGCAGATATTGCGGCGGGCATGCGACATCCGACGCCCGGTACCAGGCGGCGGCCTTCAGCGTGAACGACGGATCGACCAGATGCGGCCGGCCGAGCGCCACCAGATCGGCGCGGCCGGCGGCCAGGATGGTATTGACCTGGTCCGCGGTGGTGATGTTGCCAACGCACATGGTGGCAACCCGCGCCTCGTTGCGAACCTGCTCGGAAAACGGCGTCTGGAACATCCGGCCATAGACCGGCTGGGCGTCGCGCACCGTCTGCCCGGTGGAAACATCGACGAGATCGACGCCGGCCTCGGCAAAGGCGCGCGCGACCAGCACCGCGTCGTCCCCGGTGATGCCGCCTTCGGCCCAGTCGGTCGCGGAGATGCGCACCGACATCGGCTTGTGCGCCGGCCACGCCGCGCGCAGCGCTTCGAACACTTCCAGCGGAAAACGCAGGCGGTTGGCGAGCGAGCCGCCATAGGCATCGGTGCGTTGATTGGTAAGCGGCGAGATAAAGCTCGCCAACAGATAGCCGTGGGCGCAATGCAGCTCCAGCATATCGAAACCGCAGCGCTCGCCGCGCATCGCGGCCGCGACGAACTCGGCCTTGATCGCCTCCATCGCGGCGCGGTCCATCTCGCGTGGCACCTGGCTGTCCGGGAAATAAGGAATTGGCGATGCCGACACCACATCCCAACCGCCTTGTTCGAGCGGCCGGTCGATGCCGTCCCACATCAGCTTGGTCGCGCCCTTGCGGCCGGCATGGCCGAGTTGCAGCGCGATCTTGGTGCCTGAATTGGCGTGGACAAAATCGACGATGCGGCGCCACGCGGCTTCCTGCTCGTCGTTCCACAGGCCGGTGCAGCCGGGCGTGATGCGGGCATCGCGGCCGACGCACGTCATCTCGGTGAACATCAACCCAGCGCCGCCGAGCGCGCGGGAGCCGTAATGCACCAGATGGAAATCACCGGGAACGCCTTCCTTCGCCGAATACATGCACATCGGCGACACCACGGCGCGGTTGGCAACCGCCATCTCGCGCAGCTTGAACGGCTGGAACATCGGCGCCACCGGCTTCTCGGTATCGACGTCGAAGCCTTGGGTGCGAACCTGCTTCGCAAACGCCTTATCGACCTCGTGGACAAAATCCGGCGCGCGCAGCATCAGATTGTCGTAGGTGATCGCCTTGGCCCGGGTCATGACGCCGAACGCGAATTGCACGGCGTCGAATTCCCAGAACCGGTCGACATGCTCGAACCAGACCAGCGAGACGTCGGCGGCGTGCTGGGTTTTCTCGACCTCCTCGCGGCGGCCGGCTTCATATTGCTGCAACGCCTGCTCGACCGTGGGCGCGCGATGCATCGCATCCGCGAGCGCGATCGCGTCCTCCATCGCCAGCTTGGTGCCGGAGCCGATCGAGAAATGCGCGGTCGCCTTGGCGTCGCCAAGCAGCACCATGTTGTCCTTGACCCACCTCTTGCTGCGGATCATCGGGAAATTGCGCCACATCGAGCGGTTGGTCAGGAGCTGATGCCCGTCGAGGAACCAGCCGAAGATGCCGGCCATCCGGTCGGCGGATTGCCTTTCGTCGAGCCCTTCGAGCCCGGCTCGCTTGAAGGTTTCGGGGTCGGTCTCGAAAATCCAGGTCGAGCGGCCCATTTCATATTGGTAGGCGTGGGCGATGAACGGGCCCCACTCGGTCTCCTGGAAGATGAACGTGAAGGCGTCGAGCGGCCGGGTCGAGCCCATCCAGGCAAACTTGTTGGAACGCAGATCGATCTCGGGCTGGAAGTGCTCGGCGAACTTGTCGCGGAAACGGCTGTTGGAACCATCGGCCAGCACGACGAGGTCGGCGTCGGCAAGGCCCCTGATTTCATCGATGTCGGCTTCGAACATCAAGTGGACGCCGAGTTCGCGCGCCCGCTCCTGCAGGATCAGGAGCAGCATGCGGCGCGAGCAGCCGCAAAAGCCGTTGCCGCCGACCCGATGCACCGTGCCGCGGAAATGAACCGCGATATCATCCCAATAGGCGAATTCCTGGGTGATGCGGCGGTAGCTGGGGCCGTCATATTTCTCGAAATTGTCCAGGGTCGCATCGGAGAACACCACGCCGAAGCCGAAGGTGTCGTCGGCGCGGTTGCGCTCGTAGACCGTGATCTCGGCCCCCGGCCGCTGCTTCTTCAGCAGGATCGCCGCGTAGAGCCCGGCCGGGCCGCCGCCGATGATCGCGATCTTCATGACAGCCTCCGTGCTTTGTGCTTTCCGGGCCACTTCGAAATTACTTTAAGCCTAAAGTAATTTTCCGGCAAGGGCTCTTGTGGAGCATCTTTCGTCATGGCCGGGCTTGACCCGGCGATGACGGTCCGAGGCATACCAGTGACGCGATCGGCCTTCAGTTCCCCTGGAACACCGGCTTCACTTTATTCGAAAACGCCTCAAATGCCCGGGCAAAATCCGCGGTCGTCATGCACAGCGCCTGGGCCACCGCCTCGGCCTCGATCGCCTCCTCGATCGACATCGCCCATTCCATCGCCAGCATCCGCTTGGTCATGGTATTGGCAAAGGTCGGCCCTTCCGCAATCTGTTTTGCCAGCAATTGGGCCTGCGCCAGCAGCTGTTCCGGCGTCACGATGCGGCTGAAGAAGCCCCAGCGTTCGCCCTCCTCGGCGGTCATGAAGCGGCCGGTATAGAGCAATTCCGCGGCGCGCGACTGCCCGATGATGCGCGGCAGGATCGCGCAGGCCCCCATGTCGCAGCCGGCAAGTCCGACCTTGTTGAACAGGAACGCAACCTTGGCCCCGGTTGCGGCCAGCCGCATGTCCGAGGCCATCGCCACGATCGCGCCGGCGCCGGCGCAGATGCCCTCGACCGCGGCGACGATCGGCTGCGGACAGGCCCGCATCGCCTTGACCAGATCGCCGGTCATCCGCGTGAAGGCGGTCAGGCCCTTGGTGTCCATCTTCACCAGCGGGCCGATGATTTCGAACACGTCGCCGCCCGACGAGAAATTGCCGCCGGCGCCGGTCACGACGATCACCTTGACCTGGTCGTCGAACGCGCAGGCGCGAAAGAAATCGGTCAGTTCGCGATAGCTTTCGAAGGTCAGCGGATTTTTCCGCTCGGGACGATTGAGCGTCACCAGCGCCACGCCGTCGGTCACGGCCAGCAGGAAATGCTGCGGTGAATAATCGATCAATGGCAGCGTGACGGGATTGGCTGGTCTCGACATGGAAACTCCCTTTTTGTTTTCGTCATTGCGAGGATGTCTTCGTCATTGCGAGGAGCGAAGCGACGAAGCAATCCATTCTTCCTTTGTGGCCCCATGGATTGCTTCGCTGCGCTCGCAATGACGGTTGCTAATTCCTAGACCTCGCCGCCGGCCACCGCGATCGCCTGCCCGGTGATCGCGCCGGCGCTTTCGCCGCACAGCCAGAGCACGGCATCGGCCACTTCGGACGGCTGGATCAGCCGCTTTTGCGGATTGTGGCTGGCGAGTTCGGCGATCGCCTGCTCCTTGGTGCGGCCGGTTTTGCTCATGATATTGTCGATGCTGCCGGCGACCAGATCGGTCTCGGTGAAACCGGGGCACACCGCATTGACGGTGACGTCAGTGCTTGCCAGTTCCAGCGCCAGCGAGCGGACGAGGCCGATCACCGCATGCTTGGCGGCGCTGTAGGCGCTGACATAGGCATAGCCCTTGAGACCGGCGGTCGAGGCGACCGCGACGATGCGGCCATAGGGCCGTCCCTTCATCGACGGCAACGCCGCCTGCACGGCGTGTACCACGCCCATGAAGTTGACGTCCATTATGCGGTGAAACAGCGCGGCGTCGGACTTGGCAAATGGCGCGGATTCCGCGATCCCGGCATTGGCGATCAGGATATCGATCGGCTGCCGCCCGGCTGCTTGCGCGATCGCGGCGCCGACAGCGGCCTGGTCCGCCACGTCGGCGACGGCGGCAAAATGCGCGGCGCCGGCGCTAACGGCCCCTTCCAGCGTGGCGCGATCACGGCCCAGCACCGTCACCGTGACGCCCGATTGCACGAGCCCTGAGGCGATCGCACGGCCGATGCCACGGCCGCCGCCGGTGACCAGCGCATGCGCGGAACGCGGTGGTGCGGACATGCGCGGTCTCCCCCGGATTTATTTGCATCGCAGATATATTTTATACTTCAAGCTTTTGCAACAATGCCGAAGGGCATGGTGATGCCGAACGCCGCGGGCGCTGCTTGACAGGCGGAGCACCGCAGGTAGCGTCAGCCGAACCACGTGAGGAGGAGGACGATCATGGCCGCGCTCGAAAAAGGCATCACGCAGAACGGAACGGGCTATTCCGGCAAGACCTGGAATATCCTCGGACAGGTTTATTTCCCCAAGGCGGTAACCGACTCGACCTTCGCGTTCGAGACCAACAGCGACCCCGGACAATTCGTGCCTGTTCATATTCACCCCACCCAGGAGGAATTCATCCTGGTTCAGGACGGCGTGCTGGACCTCAAGCTGGACGGCGTCTGGGTGCAGGCCAAAGCCGGCGATCTGGTCCGGCTGCCCCGCGGCATCCCGCACGGCTATTTCAACAAATCGGACAAACCGGCGCGCGCTCTGTTCTGGGTGTCGCCGACGCAGAAGCTCGAGGCGCTGTTCAACAAGCTGCACAATCTGACCGATGTGGCGGAAATCGTCCGGATCTCGGCCGAGCACGAGGTGAACTTCCTGCCGCCCGAGGCCAACGAGTAATCGCGCATGAAGACCGACGACGGCCGTTTCGGCTACGAGGCCGCTGGCGATCCGGCCTCGCCGGCCCTGGTGTTCCTGCATGGCATCGGCGGCGCGGCGCGGGCCTGGCGCGGACAGCTGGATTATTTCGGGGATAGCTACCACGCGATCGCCTGGGACATGCCGGGCTATGGCGGCTCGGCACCGCTTGCCGCGGTCAGCATCGCCGGCCTTGCCGATGCGTTGCAGGATTTCCTGGAAGCGACCGGCGCGATCAAGCCTGTCATCGTCGGCCATTCGATCGGCGGCATGATCGTGCAGCAATTGCTGACCGACGATCCAGGGATCGCCCGCGCGGTGGTGCTGGCGCAGACTAGCCCGGCTTTCGGCAAGGCCGAAGGCGAGTGGCAGAAGCAGTTCATTGAGGCGCGGCTTGGTCCGCTCGATCGCGGTGAAACGCTGGTCTCGCTGGCGCCGACCCTGGTCAAGGAGTTGATCGGTGACGATCCCGATCCGAAAGGCATGGCGCTTGCGCGCGACTGCATGGCCAATGTCCCCCCTTCTACCTATCGCGCCACCATGCGGGCGCTGATGGGTTTTGACCTGCGCAATGCGCTGAAGGAGATTTCGGTGCCGACGTTGGTGCTGTCGGGCTCCAGGGACAACAACGCGCCCGCGCCGATGATGGCGAAGATGGCGAGCTATGTGCCCGGCGCGATCTATGTCGAGCTCGAAGGCGTCGGCCATCTCGCCAATCTCGAACGCCCTGACGAATTCAACGCCGTATTGTGGGACTTCCTGATGGAGAGCCACGACATATCGGGAACTGAATCATGACCATGCCTGTCGGAAAAATCGATCCGGAGAAAATAGCACTCGACCGGCCGATCTTCGATCCCGCGGCGTTCCGTATCGAGGATCGGCACGCCGCGATCATCGCCACCGCGCGCGAGCTTGGGCAGAGCGTGATCGCCGGCCGCGCCGCGGCCTACGATCGCGAGGCCAAATTCCCGATCGAGAACTATCGCGATTTGCACCGCGCGGGCCTGCTTGGGATCGCGATCCCGCAGCAACATGGCGGCCTCGGCGCGGATTACCAGACCTACGCGCTGGCCGCCGCCGAGATCGGACGCTATTGCGGCGCCACCGCGCTGACATGGAACATGCATGTCTGCTCGACGCTGTGGTCGGGGCCCTTGGCCGACGACCTCGATATGGACGATGCGACCCGCGCCGAGCACGAACGCCGCCGCGCCGTACACTATCGGCGCATCGTCGGCGACGGCGCGATCTATTCGCAGCCGTTCTCGGAAGGCGGTGCTGCCGCGGCCGGCGGTGTCGCGTTCGGAACCGAGGCCAAACCCGTCGACGGCGGCTGGATCGTCAACGGCAAGAAGATCTTTGCGTCATTGTCCGGCCACGCCGATTATTACGGCGTGCTCTGCACCGAAATCGCCGAGGGCGAAAAGGCCTCGCGCCGCAATACGCTCTATCTGGCGCTGCCCGCCAAGGCGGACGGCGTCTCGGTGGTCGGCGACTGGGATCCGCTCGGCATGCGCGGCACGGTCTCGCGCACGCTGCTGTTCAAGGACGTCTTTGTGCCCGATGACGCCGCGCTGATGCCGCGCGGGGTGTATTTCCAGGCCGCGATGCGCTGGCCGCATATGTTCCTGACCCTGTCGCCGACCTATGTCGGCCTGGCGCAAGCCGCTTATGACTTTACGGTTCGTTACCTGCGCGGCGAAATGAAGGGCACGCCGCCGGTCAAGCGGCGGATGTACCCGACAAAACAGATCGCGGTCGCCCAGATGCAGATCAAGCTCGAGCAGATCAAGTCGACCTGGTTCCAGGCCGTCACCGAAGCGCGCGCCAACCCGAGCAAGGAACAGGTGCTGCGGGCCTATGCCGCGCAATATTCGGTGATGGAAGGCGCCAACGAGATCGCGACCCTGGCGATCCGCACCTGCGGCGGCCAGGCGATGCTGAAGTCGTTAGCGCTGGAACGGATCTATCGCGACAGCCGCTGCGGATCGCTGATGCTGCCCTGGACCGCCGAACTGTGCCTCGATCGCATTGGCCGCGAAGCGCTGTACGAGACCGGCGAGACGGACGACTAGTTCACCATGGACCTTTCCGAGCTGATCGAGCGCAATGCCGCCTTCGCGCCGGAAAAGCCCGCGCTGATTTTCGAAAGCGAGGTGTTGAGCTATGCCGCGTTCCACGCCCGCATCGCGCAGACGGCTCGCGCCCTGCAGGCGGAATTCGGCGTTGCCAGGGGCGACCGCGTCGCCATCCTCAGCTTGAACCGGCCGGATTATCTGGTGCTGCTGTACGCCTGCGCGCGGCTCGGCGCGATGCTGGTGCCGCTGAACTGGCGGCTCGCGGTCGCCGAACAAGTGTTCATCCTGACGGATGCCGGCGCAAAGGTGCTGATGCTCGAACAGGCCTTTGCCGGGGTTTTGCCAGCGCTGGAGCAAAGCCGCCCTGGTATCGGCCTCGTGGGATTTGATTTCGCGCCGCCGGCGGGAACAACATTCGACGCATTGCTGGCACAGGCGCGCGGCGATGGCCGCGACGCGGGCGCAGATCTCTCTTGTCCGCTGCTGATCGTCTACACCTCGGGCACCACCGGCCGGCCCAAGGGCGCGGTGCTGCGGCAGGACGCCCTGCTGTGGAACGGGGTGATGAGCCAGCACATGCACGACCTGACCTCGGAAGATCACGTGCTCACGGTGCTGCCGTTCTTCCATGTCGGCGGCCTCAACATCCAGACCACGCCGGCGCTGCACCATGGCGCGACCGTGACGATCCACGCGCGCTTTGCCGCGGACACCACGCTTGCCACCTTCGCGCGCGAGCGCCCGACTTTGACCGTGCTGGTGCCCGCGATCATCCAGGCGGTGACCGATCACCCCGGCTGGGCCAGTGCAGATCTTTCCTCGCTGAAAGCGATCTCGACCGGATCCACCATCGTGCCGCCGTACCTGATCGATCGCTTTGTCGCGCGCGGCGTGCCGGTGCTTCAGGTCTATGGCTCGACCGAGACCTGTCCGGTCGCGGTCTATACCAGGCTTGGCGGCGATCTCTCACGCATCGGCTCGACCGGCCTGCCCGGCCTGTGCTGCGAGGCCGCGGTCGTCGACGACGACGGCAACGAAATGCCGCCGAATAGTCCGGGCGAAATCGTGGTGCGCGGTCCCAACGTATTCTCGGAATATTGGGGCAATGAAGCCGCGACACGCGAGGCGCTGCACGACGGCTGGTATCGCAGCGGCGACATCGGGTTGCGCGATGCCGACGGTTATTTCTGGGTGCACGAGCGCAAGAAGAACCTGATCATCTCCGGCGGCGAAAACATCTATCCCGCCGAAGTCGAGCGCGTGCTGCTGGAGCATCCCGATATCAGTGAATGCGGCGTGATCGGCCGTCCCGATCCGAAATGGGACGAAGTGCCGGTGGCCTATGTGATCCGGCGCAAGGGATGTTCCGTCGAGGCGGAAGGCCTGAAAGCGCATGTGCTGACGCAGCTCGCCCGCTTCAAGGTGCCGCGCGACATTGTCTTTGTCGACGACCTGCCCCGCACTGCGCTCGGCAAGGTGCAGCATTTCAGGCTGCGCGAGCTCTATGAGCAAGCAGCCGGCCAAGGAGAAACATCTTGAAGATCGCGGTTCTCGGCGGCGGCAACGGCTCGTTCGCCGCCGCCGGAGATTTTGCCCTGCAAGGCCACGAAGTCAGCCTGTGGCGGCGCGATGCGGCGCAGGTGGCAGCGCACCGCGCGGCTGGCTCGCGCATCGTCGTCAAGGATGCCAATGGCCGCCACGACGTCCAGCTCGCGCAGGTGACGTCGGATATCGCCGAAGCCATTCGCGACGCCGCGTTGATCCTGTGCCCGGCCCCGGCCTTCGCGCAGCCCGATATCGCCGACCTGATCGCGCCGCATCTGGCCGATGGCCAGGTGGTGTTCCTGCCGCCGGCGACGTTTGGCTCGATGATCTTCGCGAAAGCTGCGCATGATTGCGGCAATCGCGCCAAAGTGAGTTTTGCCGAGACCGGCACGCTGCCATGGCTGACCCGCAAGCATGGTCCGTTCGAAGTCGCCATCACCATCCGCGCCAAGCGGCTGCCGGTCGGCGTGTTTCCGCTTCAAGCCGCCGACCACGCGCTTGACGTGATCAGGCGGGCGTTTCCCGGGACGATCGAACCCTGCGGCGACGCGCTGTCGGGCGCGCTGATGAATGCCGGGCCGATCATCCACCCGCCGCTGATCGTGATGAACACCGGGCCGATTGAGCATTTCGAGCGCTGGGACATTCACAAGGAAGGCACCCAGGCCTCGATCCGCCGGGTCACCGACGCGCTCGATGCCGAACGCATCGCGGTGCGCGAAGGTTTTGGCTATGACGGCCCGCATTTCCCGCTGGCGCATCATTACGCCAGCGAGGGCGAGATCTGGATGTACGGCCGCGGCTCGCACGACCGCCTCACCGACTCCGGCGATTGGCGCGAGCGCATCGTGCTAACAGAACACCGCTACATGCGCGAGGATCTGCGCCTCGGCCTGTCGCTGCTGGTCTCGGTCGCCGAACTCGCTGGTGTTGCCACGCCGCTGGCAAAGGCCTTTCTCGCGATCGGCGGCGCCATCTGCGGCGAGGATTTCATGCAACACGGACGCACGCTCAGCAGCCTCGGACTCGGCGATCTCAACCGCGACCAACTAGAAACCCTGTTGCGCGAAGGCTTCGGCCGATGACCGACAGCCGTCCCGCCATTGCCTGCCTCGGCGCCGGCCGCATGGGCCGCGGCATCGCGGTGGCCTTTGCCTATGCCGGCCATGCGGTCACCATGATCGACGTCAAGACGCGATCGGCGGAACAGTTTGCCACGCTTGCAGACGAAGCGCTGAGCGAGGTCAGCAAGACGCTGGCGAGCCTGGCCCGGTTTGGCCTGCTGAGTGAGGAACAGGCCACAGCGGTGCTGGCGCGGGTCTCGGTGGTGCCGGCGCAGGACAACGCGGCGGCTTTGGCCGGCGCCGGTATCGTGTTCGAGGGCGTGCCTGAGGTGGTCGAGCTCAAGCGCGAGGTGCTGGCGGCGGCCTCTAAATGCGTCGGGCCCGACATCGTCATCGCCTCGACGACATCGACGATCCTGGTCGACGATCTCTCCGGCGCGGTCGAGCATCCGGCGCGGTTTCTCAACGTGCACTGGCTCAACCCGGCCTATCTGATCCCGCTGGTCGAGATATCGCCGGGCGCTGCGACCAATCCCGCCATCATCGCCCAGGTCAAAGCCTTGCTCGAAGGCATCGGCAAGAAGCCCGTGGTGTGCGCGGCGACGCCAGGTTTCATCGTGCCGCGGATCCAGGCGCTGGCCATGAACGAGGCGGCGCGGATGGTCGAGGAAGGCGTCGCCAGCGCCGAGGATATCGACACCGCGATCCGCTACGGCTTCGGCTTCCGCTACGCCGTGCTCGGACTATTGGAATTCATCGACTGGGGCGGCGGCGACATTCTGTATTACGCCAGCCGCTATCTCGAAGGCGCGCTCGGCAGCGATCGCTACCGCGCGCCCGAAGTGATCTCGCGCAACATGCGCGAGGGCCGCATCGGCCTGCGAACCGGCTCAGGCTTCCTGGATTATTCCGGCCTCGATGTCGACTCCTATCGCGAGCAGCGCCTGGCGCAACTGTTCGACATGCTCCGGCATTTTGGCCTCGCACGACCCCCGGTAATGTGAGGGGAATAGTCTCGGCGCAACGGTTTCGACGTCATCCCCGGGACGAACGCGGAGCGTTCGCCCGTGAGGCCGTCAGGCGTGGCGCCTTTTCGGGACCTAACGAGGCCGCGGTGACCGATGGACATGGCCCAGCTCGAGGGCATAGTTTGTTCCTGAAGCGAAACTGATGCGGGGGCAAGAACGCTATGCGGGGCGTCGACCTGAGGGCACTGTTGCCGCTTTATCTGGTTATTTTCATTGGCTTTTGTGGCTATTCGCTGATGATCACGCTGTTCGTCCCTATGTTGATGGGGACGAACGGCTTTCTCGCCGCGGACGCGACGACGGGCAGCCGTAGCCTGGTGCTCGGTATCCTTCTGGCGATCTATCCGCTCGGCCAGTTTCTGGGCTCGCCCGTGTTGGGCGCGTTGTCTGATCGCTTCGGTCGCAAGCCTGTCCTCACCGTCTCACTCTGCATCGCGGTTTTCGCCTATGTTCTGATTTCACTTGGCATTGAATTGCGTTCGCTCGCGCTGCTCGCCATCGGCTGCCTGATCGGAGGCCTCGCCGAATCCAATATCGCCATCGCGCAGAGCGCCATCTCCGACGTCGCAGGCCCGGATGAACGGCCACGCCTGTTCGCCTGGATCTACTCTTGCTGCAGCCTTGGTTACATCGCAGGTCCCGTCATCGGCGGTCAGCTTGCGGTCCTGCTCGGCTGGAGCGCGCCGTTCTGGCTGACGGTGCCGCTGCTTGGCGCGACACTAGTCTGGATCTGGATAAGTTTCCGCGAGACGCATCCACCGGAGCAAGACAGGCCGTTCGATCCCTTCGCCGCGCTGACGAATCTCGCCACGGTGTTCACCGATCGCCCAATCCGCCGGCTCTATCTCATCAACTTCCTGATCTATCTCGGTCTATTCGGCTATTTCCGGATGGTGCTTGTTTACATGGTGGACCACTGGCACACCACGGTCGATCAAACTACCCTTATCTATTCAGGCCTCGCTCTGATCTCCGCCGTGGCCAGCTTCGGGCTCATGGCGCCGCTCACACGAAAATTCGGCTTGAATCGGATCGCGGTCGGCTCAGCCATCCTGGCGGGCGCGACCATGATATCGATCACGTTTCCTGCACAACTCGGCTCGATCTGGATTACCGGCGGCCTGACGACTCTGATCGGAACACTGGCTATCGCAGCATGCCCAACGGTGCTTTCAAACGCTGTTTCCGCCGAGCGGCAAGGCCGCGTCATGGGCAATAATCAGGCGCTTCAGGTTGGGGCCGAGTCTCTAAGCGCAGCAATCGGTGGCGCGTTGGCGGGGATAACGATTCCGTTGCCACTCGTTGCCTTTGGCATTCTGTTGATTGGAGCCGGCCTCGTGCTCGCATTCAGCAACACTTCAGTTTCCCAAAGCGAGCCGGCAATCGGCTAGCCCAATGCGCAAAGCGCCGTAACACCTTTGATGCGCGAGACCGGAGCGGACCAGTGGTCGCGCAGCAGTTGTTTGCAATCATAAGGCGCGTGCACGGCGCGGCGCAAGTATCTCGACGCCCGTTCCGTAAGGACAACGACCGGAGTGCGGCGCTTCAGCTAAAGCACGATGAGACTAGTCTAGGCCGTGTACTCATAAATCGAGAGGATTCATTGGCGCGGCTTGAGCGATATCCCCTTCGATGCGGCGGACGCGTTTTCGGAACCTCCGCTCATATCCTATGCCACCCACCGCCGCATAAACTCACCTGCGTGCTCCAGCGCCATGCGGCCGTCCGCGAGCCGGGCGTTCCACATCGGCCACGCATGGATCATGTGTGGCCAGACTTCGAGCGTGACGTTGACGTCGGCTGCGGCCGCCGCGCCGACAAAGTGCACGGCATCGTCAAGCAGCGTTTCCGACGTGCCGACCTGGGTCAGCGCTGGCGGAAAACCATGCAGGTCAGCGAACAACGGCGAGACCAGCGGGTCGCGACGGTCGGCAGTCCCCGCATAGGCGTCCGCCAGTTCTTCCAGATAGGCCTTGTGAATGAGCGGATCTGCCGAATCCTTCGTGACGAGCGACGCACCCGACATGGTGAGATCGGTCCACGGTGAGACAAGCCAGGCACAAGCCGGCAGCGTCTCCCCCGCCGCCCACAGCCGATTGATTAGCACGATAGTGAGATTGCCGCCAGCGCTGTCGCCACCGAGCGCAATGTGCTCGGCGGCAATACCCTGCGCGCGAAGAAAGCGCCACGCCGTCAGCGCGTCCTCTTGGGCAGCGGGGTAAGGATGCTCGGGCGCCAGCCGGTAGGCGACCGCGAGCGTGCGCATGCGCGCCGCGCGGCCCGCTTCCGTCACAAGGCGGCGGTGGCTCGCGATCGAGCCCGAGCAATAGCCGCCGCCATGGAAGAACATCAGCACGCGCGATGCGTCACTGCCCGGCGCCAACGACCACTCGCCCGGCACGCCGTTACAATCGGCGGCTTCGAGCCGGATATCGTCGGCGGTAGACCAGACCGTGCCGACTTCCTCGATCCGCGCCCGCCGGTCAGCCCAACCGACCGGACGCGGCTTCGATGTCAGCAGCGCGCGGATCGCGTCGATACCGATGTCGTCCATGCTTGCCTCCTTACATATCCTGGGGCCGCGACACTAGTGGCGATCACTTCGTTGTAGATCGCTAGGATCGCCGGCAGATCGCCTTCCGTAGCCTCGCGAACAATCAGCTTTACTTTCACCCTGAACTCACGCTGCGTGGTTCCTCTCACCGACGGGAGAGGTGAACCGAAACTTGCGATCGCAGCCGCTCACTCCAATCTTACACCGCGTTAGCCAAATACGTCCTGCAACACGCCGTCGCGGATCACGGCGGTGCCGTCCAGCTCGATCGTCGTCCCCATCATCGGCAAGTCAAAATGGCCGGCGGTGTAGCGGCCGGCGAATTCGTTGGCGCCGGTGGAGAACAGGAAGTTGCCGGCGACCGCGCGCAATTCGGTGCCGTTGGTGTCGCGCTGATCGTACATCGACAGCGCCTCATAGCGCGCGGCGGGATTCATGCCCCATCCGACGTGCGACACCGCATAGGCTTCGCGGTCGCCCCACGCCGCGAGGTAGGCCCGCATCATCGTGGCGTCGGCGCCTTCGCCGTGGAGGTCGGTGACATAGTCGTCCTTCAACGTCATCCGGATGGGTGACGTCAGATAGCGCTTGAAGGTCAAGTTGATGTCGCCGGCGGCCATCACCAGGGTGCCGTTGACGGTGCCGCTTTTGGGGAAGCTGACGACGATGCCGCCGGGCCAATGCGCCAGCGTCCCGGGCTTGTCGGTCCAGCCCCAGACGCCGACGGTGGAGGCGCCCACCATATCGACGTCGAGATCGGAACCTGCTTTCGAGGTCACGCGCATCCGTTTTGTTCCACGCAGCATCTTGGCCGCGGCGCGCACGCGCTTTTCCAGCGCCGTATCGGGCACCATGCGCTCCAGCGCCTCCGGGTGTTCATTCGATATCACCAGGATGCGCGCGCCGGCTTTGAGGATTTCCGGCGTCTCCACCGCATGCATGAGGCCTTCGATGGTGCAGTCGACCACAAAGCCGGCCTGCTGCAGCGCGGTGACGACCGGCGCGAGCCGCCCGATCGCCTCGCTGGCGCCGGTGGAGCGGATCGGCACGATCTGCCGGTTGCGCGGCGTCGGCACCACGACATGAAACGGCCGCGCGCCCATTCGCAACAACGCGAGTTCGGCGAGGTGGACGTTGAGCGCGCGCGACTGGGTCTCCGAGAGAATCGCCGCAGTGTCGCCCGGTTTGACCGCGCAGCGCTCGAAAATCTCGCAAAAAGCGTCGATCCATTTTGCCTCGATGCGATCGGCCAGCATGCTTCCCACTCCACTTTCGACGTTTCATCATGACGTCGTCATGCCCGGGCTTGTCCCGGGCATCCACGTCTTTGCGCGCTGGCAGCAGAGAAGACGTGGATGGCCGGGTCAAGCCCGGCCATGACAAAAATATTTACACATCAAACCTCGGGAAAGCCGCGCAACAGATAGGACCGCAACCATTGCAGCAGGCCGTTCAGGATCAGCCCCAACAGCGAAATCGTGATCAGGGGAACGAACATATCGACCGACTGGAACGTTCTTGCCGCCGTCACCAGCACATGGCCGAGGCCATCGGTCGAGGTAATCATTTCCGCCAGAAACACCACGATGCACGAAATCACCAGGCCGATGCGGCAGCCGGTGAGGACCGACGGCATCGCAGCCGGCAGCACCACCTTGAACAGCATTTCACGCGGCGGCGTCCCCGCCGCCATCGCCGACCAGATCAATTTCTGCTCCACCATCGAGGCCCCGTAATAGGTCGACAACAGGATCGGAAACAGCGCGTCGGCGACCACCAGCGTGATCTTCGATTCATGGCCAAAGCCGAGCAGCAACAACAGCGCCGGATACAGCGCGACCTTGGGCAGCGGGGCCAGTACCCGCACGAGCGGGCGGACCACGGCGTTGACCGCGGGGCTCGCCGCCGCCGCGAGGCCGATGCCGACACCCAGAACCACCGCGATCGCAAAGCCCGCGAACAGCCGAAACAGCGTGGCCGCGATGTCCTGCTGATATTCGTTGTTGCCGAGTTGCCGGACCAGCCGCAGGAAGACCTGCCCGGGCGGCGGCAGCAGGGTCGCCGGCGCATAGCCGAACGAAATCAGCGCCTGCCAGACCGCGATCATCAGCGCGATCGGGGCGATGCCGAGCAGGACATCCGATGTCAGCGCGCGCCCCTTCATGAGAAGCTCACCTTCATGAGAAGCTCAGCGGCAAGTCGAACCGCGGCTCGGACCATCTCACGAGCCTTTTGCGCAACTGCTCGAACGCGGCGTCGAGGCCGATCCCCATCGCGCCGACGATGATGATCATCGCAAACACCGTATCGTATTGGCCCATGTCCAGCGCATTGAACAGAATGTTTCCGGCGCCGGATTGCCGCGCGATCATCTCGCTGGTGATCATGGTGATCAGCGCCAGCACCAGACCGGTGCGGCAGCCGATCAGGATTTCCGGCAGCGCCGACGGCAGCACGATCCGAAGCATCCGCTGGCCCGCGGAGAGGCCCATCGCGGCGCCCGACCACAGCATCTTTTCCTCGACCGCCCTGGCGCCCTGGAAGCTGTGAAACACCACCGGCAGGCTGACGCCGAGAAAGATCACCAGCGTTTTCGCGAGATCACCGACCCCGAGCCACAGCATGATGATCGGCATCAGCGCCGCCTTCGGCACCGGATAGGTGATCATCAACAGCGGGTTGAAGAACGACGCCACCGCGCGGCTGCGGCCCATCATCAATCCGAGCGGGATCGAGAGCGCAACGCCGACGCCAAAGCCGATCGCCATGCGGCGCAGCGACGCCAGAATGTTGATCAGCGATTCCTTGTCGCCGAGGATCGAAGGCACCGCGCGTAGGGCGTCCAGCGCGGTTGGAAAACTGTCGGTGTTGAGGATCAGCGCCCCGATCTGCCAGATACCGAGCAGGCCAAGGCAGGCGAGCAACGGTGCCAGACGCGAGACCAGCGTGCGCGCGGACATCATGGGTGCAGCTCGTCTTCACTGGTATCGTCGATCATGCCCTCGATATCGACGACGTATTTCTGGTAATGCGGGTCGAGCAACAGCTCGGCGCGGCGGCGCGGCCGCGGCAGATCGATATCGATGATGCGCTTGATGCGGCCTGGCGAGCGCGTCATCACCACGACCTTGTCGGACAGAAACACCGCTTCCTCGACCGAGTGGGTGACGAACAAGACCGTCTTGCGATCGCGCTCCCAGATATTGAGCAGGTCGTTCTGCAACCGCGTCCTGGTATGCGCATCCAGCGCGCCGAACGGCTCGTCCATCAGCAGCACCGCCGGGTGATAGGCCAGCGTGCGCGCCAGCGCGACGCGCTGCTTCATGCCGCCGGACAATTCCTTCGGATAGAAATCTTCAAAACCCTTGAGGCCAACCATTTCGATCAGTTGGCGGCTTTGCGCCTCGGCCTCCGCGGAACTGACGCCCTGCTGGCGCGGCCCATACATCACGTTGCCGAGCACGCTCTTCCAGGGAAACAGCGCGAACTCCTGAAACACCGGCCCGCGATCCGGGCCGGGTCCGGTGATCGCCTTGCCCTTGACCCTGGCTGTGCCCTGGCTTGGGGTGACAAAACCGCCGACGATATAGAGCAGCGTTGATTTTCCGCAGCCCGAGGGACCCAGGATCGAAACGAAGGCGCCATCCTGGATGGTCAGGGAGATGTTCGACAACGCCAGATGGCTTTGACGTCCCGAGGTCTGGAAAACCTGCGAAACCCCTGATATCTCGATCATCGCGGCGGCCTGCGCGCGTGCGGTTACGGATTGTGCCTGAACTTCCGACCGCAATGACAAAGCCTTCATCTCCGCTGTTCTCTCCGACTTCGGCCCGCCCGAGCCGGGACGCTACCCCGACCTTGTTCGATCCATTCCAGCATAGCGGAATCCGGCGCGGCGTGGCGATGTTTCAGTTGTTTCATGACCTGGACGGCCGCCTTAGCACTGCGCGCAGCGGGGCTGCGTCGAGGCCCTGCAGCTTCAGCGGCAGCGCGATCAATTCATAATCGCCGGGCGCGACATCGGCGAGCATGAGGTTCTCGACAATGCGTATATCGTGGCGGTTGCAGGCCATGTGCGACGGCAGATCCTTCGAGGTCTCCGGATCGACCGAGGGAACATCGACGCCGATCAGGCGGGTGCCACGGGCCGCCATCTGCTCGATGGCTTCCGCCGCCAGCGCCCGGAAGCCGGTTGGCCACAGCATGGGATCGAGCCGGTCCATCAGCCTGAACAACAGCCGCGGCGGCGCACCGTCGAGCGCGGACGCGATCTCTTCAAACTGACAAAGCGCACCGGCGCCGCGGGCGTCGATCACCCGGGCCGCCCCAATGAAATCACCGAGTTCGAGTTGATCGATGCTGGCTCCCCGCGCATCGTAATGCAGCGGAGCGTCGGCGTGCGCGCCGCAATGGGTGGACATCGCGATACTGCCGACATTGACCGGGCATCCCGGGCCGATGACAAAAGTCTGCGACACCTGGTAGGCCGCATCGCCCGGGAACACCGCCATGCCGACGCGAAGCGGCGGCGAGATGTCGATCAGCTCCATCAGAGTTCAGTCCTTAGGCGCCAGAGCTCCGGAAACAGCACCACATCCAGCATCTTTCGCAAATAAGAAACGCCGCCGGTACCGCCGGTGCCGCGCTTGAAGCCGATGATCCGCTCCACCGTCGTGACGTGGTTGAAGCGCCAGCGGCGGAAATAATCTTCCAGATCGACCAGCTTTTCGGCCAGCTCATACAGCTCCCAGTAACGGGAGGGCTCGCGATAGACTGCGAGCCAGGCAGCGCTGACGCTGTCATCGCCGGCATGCGGCAGCGACACGTCGCGTTCCAGCACCGCCGGATCGATCGGCAGGCCGCGGCGAGCCAGCAACTGTATCGTGAGATCGTAAAGGCTCGGGGCGCGGCGCGCGGCTTCGAGCCGCTCGAACACACCCTCGTCGTGCTCGTGAAAACGCAGCACCGCCCCATTCTTGTTGCCGACCAGAAACTCGATCATCCGGTACTGCCAGGATTGCAAGCCGGACGACTGCCCCAGCGCATCGCGAAACTGGGTGTACTCGCTCGGCGTCATTGTGCGAAGCACGTCCCAGGCCGAATTGAGCTGCTCCAGGATACGGGACACCCGGGCCAGGGTCTTGAAAGCCGGTTGCAGATCGTCCGCCGCGATCAGCCGGCAGGCCGCGTTCAGCTCGTGGATGGCAAGCTTCATCCAGAGTTCAGAGGTCTGATGCTGGATGATGAACAGCGTCTCGTCGTGGGCCGCCGAGAGCAAATGCTGGGCGTTCAGAATCTTGTCGAGCTGGAGATAATCCGAATAGGACATGCTGACGTCGGTTCTCGCGTCAGTTCTCGCCCCCGATGCGTCCTGTGACGGGTCGGCGCGATGATCGGTCATTTCCAGGATTTGTCCGCCGGCATGCGCATGGGCCTCATGTTCCGGTAAAACCGAACGCGACTAGTTGATTCAGTGTACCCCAGTGTACCATGTCGATGGCCGCCAAACGCCCGGCAGAAAGATTGGCGGAAGCAATTGCTTTAAGCCTAAAATGATAGACTTTTTCTGTCAATCGGGATTTGCTGAGGGCTAGGCGCAACCGCGATCGGGCGCGCCGCCGTTCTCTCGACCGCGGGGTGTTCAAGATGTCGTCCCCATCGCCTGACACACGCGAGGCCTGCGTGGCGCGCGACCTCAGCGATCCGCTTGGCGCCTTCCGCGATCGTTTCGTGACTCCCGATCGCCTGATCTATCTCGACGGCAATTCGCTCGGCCCGATGCCGCGCGCCGCGACCGATATCCTCCATCGCACCATCGCACAGGAATGGGGCCGCGACCTGATCGGAAGCTGGAATTCAGCCGGCTGGTTCGACATGCCGGTCCGGCTCGGCGACCGCATCGGCGAGCTATTGGGCGCCGGCCCCGGCGA
Organism: uncultured Alphaproteobacteria bacterium; assembly: GCA_963755895.1. Classification (GTDB taxonomy): domain Bacteria; phylum Pseudomonadota; class Alphaproteobacteria; order Rhizobiales; family Xanthobacteraceae; genus Bradyrhizobium. The sequence goes on along the minus strand of CAVWMD010000003.1, from coordinate 1,180,186 downwards.
GACGGTGGTCTGCGACACCACGTCAATCAACCTGTTCAAGGCGCTTCATGCCGCGATGGGCTTGCGGCCCGAGCGCGACGTGGTGATCGCGGAAGCGGGCTCCTTCCCCACCGATCTCTACATCGTCGAAGGCGCGATGAATTCCGCGGGACGTCCGATGCAGCGGCGATTGATCGGCGCCGACGACGCCTCGCTCGACGCGCTGCTTGATCAACGCACAGCCGTCGTCGTGCTGTCGCATGTCGATTATCGCAGCGGCGCGCTGCTGGACATCGAGACGATCACCCGGAAAATTCACGATGCGGGTGCATTGGTGATATGGGACGTGTGCCATTCCGCCGGCGTGATCGAGCTCGCGTTCGACCGTCATGCGGTCGATTTCATGGTCGGGTGCACCTACAAATATCTCAACGGAGGTCCGGGATCACCCGCCTTCATCGCGGTCGCAAAAGCTCATCAGGCGGCGGCCAAGCATCCGCTTTCGGGCTGGTGGGGACATGCCGCGCCGTTTGCGTTCGAGCGCGATTTCCACCCCGATGCCGGGATCAAGCGCTTTCTATGCGGCACCCCGCCGATCATCTCGTTGCGCGGCGTCGATGTGGCGCTCGATGCGCTTGACGGGGTAGAGCTAGCCGCGCTGAGGCAAAAGAGCGTCGCGCTCACGGAACTGTTCATGGCGCGCGTCACCGCGCTATTGCCAAAACTCGAGATCGTAACCCCGCGTCGGGCGGCGCTGCGCGGCAGCCAGGTCTCGATCGCATTCGACAAGGGCTACGCGGTGGTGCAGGCGATGATCGAGCGCGGCGTGGTCGGCGATTTTCGCGCGCCCGACATCATGCGCTTCGGTTTTGCCCCGCTCTATATCCGCTATGCGGACGTCTGGGATGCCGCCGAAATCCTCGCCGAATGCATCCGAACCGAGGTTTGGCGCGATCCCCGTTATGACCGCAGACTAGCGGTCACTTGAGGTTCAGGAACTCGGCGCTAGCGATTTACCGAGGAGAAATCCGTGGCGCAATTTCTCCCGCATTCCGGTGCCGGCGCTTCGATAAACCAAACCAAAACAAACGCACAAAACGCTGCAACCGCGACAAAGCCCGACACCACCATCGTGATGTCGTCGCTGTCAGCATATTTGAGCCATTTGCGCATCGGTGTCTCCTTCAGAGGAACCGCTCCGATGATACGGCCTGTTGCACCGCTTTGGCGTTACATTTTTTTCATGGACAAGTTGGCCTCCGGCCTTGACTACTGATCGAACCACGGCCACGCGGCTGCGCCGTCATGAGTCACGGCGCCACCGGGCGCCTGGCCGACCAATCGGGCGTATTTGGCCAGCGCCCCTGCCCGATGCCGCGGCGGCCGCGGTTTCCACGCCTGTCGCCGTGCGGCAAGCTCCGCTTCATCGATCAGCACATCCATGCGGCGCGCGCCGGCATCGATCCGGATGCGATCGCCCTCGCGGACCAGCGCCAGTGGACCGCCGACGAATGATTCCGGCGAGACATAGCCGATGCACATGCCGCGGGTGGCGCCGGAAAACCGACCGTCAGTAATCAGCGCGACCTTCTCCCCCATGCCCTGCCCGTAAATCAAAGCGGTGACGCCCAGCATCTCGCGCATGCCGGGTCCGCCCACCGGGCCTTCGTTGCGAATGATGAGAACATCACCCTCGCCATAGTTGCGATTGCGCACCGCATCGACGCAATGCTCCTCATCCTCGAACACCCGCGCGGTACCTTCGAACACCAGTCTCTTGAGCCCCGCGACCTTGATCACCGCGCCGTCAGGACAGAGATTGCCCTTGAGAACCGCAACGCCGCCGTCCGGCATGATCGGCTTTGACGTGCGATAGATGATCTCGCCGTCAGGCGCGTTGGCGCTGCCATATTCTTCCGCGATGGTCTTGCCGGTAATCGTCAGGCAACTTCCGTCGATGTGGCCGCTCTCGACCAGCGCACGGATCACCACCGCGGTACCGCCGATGTCGTAGACATCCTTGGCGGTATATTTCCCGCCCGGGCGCAAATTGCCGATCAGCGGCGTTCGCGCGAACACCTCGCCGACGTCGTCTATGGTGAAGGCGATGCCCGCTTCGTTAGCCATCGCCGGCAAATGCAGCGCGGCGTTGGTCGAACCGCCGGTGGCGGCAACGATCGCCGCACCGTTTTCGAGGGCTCGGCGGGTGACGATCTCGCGCGGCAACGGCCCGCCCCGCGCCAGCATTTGCATCACCAGGCGCCCGGCCTTGCGCGCGGCCTGCGCGCGCTCAGCATAGATTCCGGGAATCATCGAGACGTTGGGGATCGTCAGCCCCATCGCCTCGGAGACCATGCCCATGGTGTTGGCGGTGAACTGCCCCGCGCAGGCGCCGATGGTCGGAAGACACGCGCGTTCGATGCCGGCCAGCGTCGCCTGGTCGATCTCGCCGGTCATGAAGCTGCCGACCGCTTCGTAGGAATCCAGCACGGTCAGGGTTTTGCCCTCGAACCTGCCGGGCAGCGCGCTGCCGCCATAGATGAAGATCGACGGCACATTGCAGCGGATCATGCCCATCATCACGCCGGGCAGCGTCTTGTCGCAACCGCCAAATCCGATCAGCGCATCATAGGCGAGGCCGTGAACCACGGCCTCGATCGAAATCGGCGATCAACTCGCGCGAGAGCAGCGAGAACTTCATGCCCTCATGATTCATGCTGATGCCGTCGGAAACCGAAATCGTGGAGAATTCGCGTGGCGTGCCGCCGGCCTCTGCGATCCCCTCTTTGGCGGCAGCGACCTGGAAATCATGGGTCATGTTGCACGGCGTCTGCTCGCCCTTCATGCTGACGACGCCGATCATCGGCTTGGCGATCGCTTCGTCGTCGAGCCCCATCGCCCGCATGAACGCGCGGTGCGGCGCGCGGTCGAGACCGTCGGTGGTGACGCGCGAGCGCCATTTTTTATTGGATGATGTCATCTTTGTCGTCCCGGCGAACGCCGGGACCGATAGCCCCCAGCGTTCGAGATTACAGCATGGTGTCCGTCTCCGTGCTAAAACTGCTACGGCACGGCGTATGGGTCCCCCGGCCTTCGCCGGGACCACGATAGGTTACTGGATCGGCGCGGTGACCGGACCCTTGAATTGCGCGACGTCCAGCTTCGGCAGCATTCCAGCCTCGGTGTAGATGTCGAACATCTTCTGGATCGCCGCGAAGTTCGGCGCGGCACCCGGATCGCGGCCGAAATCGTTGTCCTTCAGCAGATAGGTGTCGAGCACCGGGATCGGCGCCTTCAACACCTCCGAGACGACCTTGAGCGTTTCGTCGCGATCGGCCAGCGCCTTTTTCATGCCCGAGGTGATGTCGCGCACGTAAGCCTTCACCAACTCCGGATTCTTGTCGACAAACTCGGCGCGGCAGGCCTCGAGAATGTGAACGATGTTCGGCATCGCCTGCGACAGCGAAAACAGCTTGCGCGTGCCGCCCTTGGCTTCGGCGCGCGCGGCGAACGGCTGGTTCATGTTGACGGCATCGACCCGGCTCTGACGCAGCGCGTCTTCGGAGACCGCGAAGCCGACCTCGACCAGCTTGATATCCTTGGCAGGATCGACGCCATTTTGCTTCAGCAGCATGTTAAGCGGACCCTGGGTGCCGCCGCCGATCACCGAAATGCCGATGGTCTTGCCCTTGAGATCGGCAATGGTCTTGATCGGCGAATCGTCCTTCACCGCCCAATAGACCGAGAAGCCGCCGGGCTTCTCGAACACGTGCTGGGCGACGATATAGGCCTTCAGATTGCCGCCGACCACGCCGTTCGCCAAAGACAACGGCGCCTGCGTCGCGCAATCCAGCGCGCCGGCGGCGAGTGCCTGCGTCATCGGCGCGGTGCCCTGAAACTGGGTCCATTCGATATTGTAGGTCTTACCGATATCGGGAAATTCGGCCGGCCTGCGCATCATCCAGTATTTCGACTCTTCAGCCGGAATGGTCCAGCCGACGCGGATGGTCTGCTGCGCATGCGAGGCGCTGACGCCGGCCAGAACACTGGCCGTCATCGCCGCCGCCAAAATCCACTTTCGAGATAACCGCACCATGCCCCAGCTCCAACTTCGGACAACACCCGCGGGCAAACCTTTCATGGTTCAAATGATGAGGCAAGCCACCGGAAGTCGCGCACCGCTCGGGCACATTCCGACGGGGACCAGATATGTGGTAGAGCGGGCCTGCCGGAACGGATTTCGGCGGCAACAAGGGAGAACGCGACATGGCTGGGGCTGCCGGATCAGACCAAAGGCGAATGGAAAAGCTCGGCTATCTCGGGCTCGGGATGATGGGATTTCCGATGACGCGACGCCTCGTCAACGCCGGCCACGACGTCACGATCTGGAACCGCTCCGCCGGCAAGGCCGCGGCGCTGGTCGACGCGGGCGCAAAGGTTGCAAGCCTGCCGCGCGATGTCGCCGAGGCCGCCGAACTCATCTTCATGTGCCTGACCGATGCTGCCGCCGTCGAAGAAGTGGTGTTTGGCCGGGATGGCCTCGCCTCGGTCGCCGGCCACGGCAAGCTCGTGGTCGACTTTTCCTCGATCCACCCGGACGCGGCGCGCGCGATCGCGGTGCGGCTGAAAGAGGCCAATGGCATGGGATGGATCGACGCACCGGTCTCGGGCGGCAGCAAGGGCGCGGAAGAAGGAACGCTCGCGGTGATGGCGGGCGGCGATGCCGCCGACATCGAACGTATCAGGCCCTATGTGCTGGCGATGGCGCGACGGCTGACGCATATGGGGCCGGTCGGCGCGGGGCAGACCACGAAACTCTGCAACCAGGTGATTGTCGGTTGCGCCATGACGGTGCTGGCCGAGGCCACGCGGCTTGCGGTCAATGCCGGGATCGACGCCAGCAAATTGCCGGAAGCGCTGGCCGGCGGCTTTGCCGATTCCATTCCCCTGCAACTGTTCGTGCCGCGCATGGCGCAGGGTATTCATTCGCCACCGCTCGGCCACATCTCCACGATGCTCAAGGATCTGGATACGGTGGTCGATGTCGCCCGCAACACATCCAGCCCGGTGCCGATGTCGGCATTGGCGGCGCAATTGTTCCGGCTGGCCAAATCCGCGCGCGGCGCCGAAGCCGACGCGCTTGAAATCTATAAGCTGTCGGCCTCACAGGCTGGTTGATCACTGCGGCGGCTGGAAGCTACCGATCCGGCTGTGCCGCACGCCATAGAGAAAGTAGATCGCCAGGCCGATGCCAAGCCATACCGCCAACCTGATCCAGGTATCGGCCGGCAGGCCGAACATCAGGAATATCGAGATAGCAGCGCCGCCCGGGCCGACGATCCAGATCGCCGGAGCGCGGAACGGCCGAACCAATTCCGGCTCCCTGATCCGCAGCACCAGCGTTCCGAGCGACACCACCATGAAGGCGAACAGGGTGCCGATGCTGACGAGTTCGCCGACCAGTTCAATCGGCAGTAGCCCCGCGAGCAACGCCACCACGGCACCGGTGCCGATGGTGGCAACGTAGGGGGTGCGGAAGCGCGGATGAATTTTTGCAGCAGCCGGCGGCAGCAACCCGTCATGCGCCATGGCACGAAAGATCCGCGGCTGCCCGAGCAGCGTCACCAGAATGACGGAGGTCAGGCCGAGGATGATGCCGAGCTTGACCAGCGGTGAGAGCCAGCCCACACCGGCGGCGTCGATGCCGACCGCGATCGGATCGGGAACATTCAATCGGTCGAACGGCACGATCCCGGTCAGGATAAAGCCGACCGCGACATAGAGCACGCTGCAGATCACCAGCGAACCCAGGATACCGATCGGCATGTCGCGGCCCGGCACCTTGGCTTCCTGCGCCGCGGTCGAGACCGCGTCAAACCCGACATAGGCAAAGAACACCACGGCAGCGCCGCGCAGCACGCCCGACCAGCCGAACACGCCGGGACCGGCGTTTGGCGGAATGAATGCGCCCGCGGGATTGGTCGAGGTGATCCAGTTCGCGGTGCTGAAAGCCGGCACCGCGCAAACGATGAACAGCAGGATGACAATCAACTTCAGAGCGACGATGAAGTCGTTGAATCGCGCGGACTCGCGGATGCCTATCGTCAGCAATGCCGTGATGATCACGATCACTACCACCGCCGGAACATTCAGCACGGCGCCGGTCGCCGACCAGGCGTGCTGGCCGGCGTCGAAGGCGTAAGGCGAGGAGGCGAATCGCGCCGGGATCCTCACACCCAGATCGTTGGCGACGCTGACGACATAGCTCGACCAGCCGATCGCGACCGCAACCGCGGCGAGCGCATATTCGAGGATCAGATCCCAGCCGATGATCCATGCGATCAATTCGCCGAGCGTCGCATAGGCATACGTGTAGGCGCTGCCGCCGATCGGTATGCTCGACGAGAGTTCGGCGTAGCACAGGCCGGCCAACGCGCTGGCGACCGCGCCGAGCAGAAAGGACAGGCTGACCGCGGGCCCCGCATTGGTCGCGGCCGCGGTTCCGGTCAGCACAAAAATCCCGGCGCCGATGGTGCCACCGATGCCAAGCCCGACGAGGTTCAGCGCGGACAACGCCCGCTTCGGCACATCAAGCTCGCCGCCGTCATCGCGCCGGGCCGCCTCCAACGTCAGCGCCGCCGTCGATTTCCGAGCCCAGAGATTTGCCAACAGCCCGCCCTTCAAGAAACACCCTCGGCGTCGTTGCACAAGCTATGCCAATTGACGGCCGAGCAGCGCCTGCCCGGCGGCTCACACCGAGCAGTAGCGTTCCTTGATGACGTCGTCGGCGAGCAGTTCCTTTGCCGTGGCCTGATGCACCACCGTTCCCTGATCGAGCACGTAGGCGCGATCGGCGATATCCAGCGCCAGTTCGACATTCTGCTCGACCAGCAGCACCGTGGTCCCCTGCGCCTTCAGCCCACGGAACAGTTCGAACATTTCGTCGACCAGCACCGGCATGATCCCCTCCGAGGGTTCGTCGAGCATGATGAGGTCGGGTTTCGAGATCATGGCGCGCGCGATCGCCAGCATCTGCTGTTCGCCGCCGGACATTGTGACCGCTTCCTGATCGAGGCGCTCGGCGAGCCGCGGAAAAATCGCGGCGATGCCCGCGATCAATTCGGCTTCCTTTTTCTTCCGCGGCGAAGCCACTAACCCGAGCCGAAGATTTTCCCGTACCGAAAGCCCCTGCACGATGCGCCGCTCTTCCGGCACGTAAGCGAGCCCCAGCGCAAAGCGCACATGCGCCGGCTGGTCCAGTAATTCCTTGCCCTTGAACGTCGCCGATCCGCGCGTCTTGTCCATCAGGCCCATGATCGACTTCAGGGTCGTGGTCTTGCCGGCACCGTTGCGGCCGATCAGGCAGACGATCTCGCCTTTCGCCACCTCGATATTGATGTCCTGAATGGCGTGGCTGGCGCCATACCAGGCGTTCAGGTTGCTGATCTGCAACATCTGCTCAGTGCTCCCGCTGGCCCAGATAGACCCGCTTGACCGCCTCGTTCTTGCGAACCTCCGCGGGCGTGCCTTCCGCGAGCAACTCGCCGTGATGCAGCACCAGGATGCGATCGCTGATCCCCAGCACCAGCTTCATCTTGTGCTCGACCAGGATGACCGTCCGCTCGGTGGCGAGCTTGACGATCAGATCCATCATGGTGCGGGTTTCTTCCGGGCTCATTCCCGCGGTCGGCTCATCCAGCAGCAACAGCCGCGGCCGGCTTGCCAGCGCCATCCCGATCTCGAGCGCGCGCTGCTCGCCATGCGCCAGCGTCTTTGCGGTTCGCTCGCGCGCCTCCCACAATCCGACCAGCGTCAGCAATTCATCGGCCTGCTCGACCAGCTCGTGAAGCCGCGCGCGCGGACGCCACATATCGTAGCGCGATACCAGCGCCTGCAGTCCGACGCGGATATTCTCGCGCGTGGTCAGCTGCGGAAACACGTTGGTGATCTGGAACGATTTCGCGACGCCCATGTGGGCGAAGCGATGCTGCGGCAATCCGGTGACGTCGTGTCCCTCGAACTCGACACGGCCGCTGGACGGCCGCAGCGCCCCGGACAGCAGATTGAAGTAGGTGCTTTTGCCCGCACCATTGGGACCGATGATCGAGGTGATCGCCCCCTTGGGAAATTCCGCCGAAATATTATTCAGGGCGACGAACTTGCCGAACACCTTGCCGACGCCATGGGTGCGCAGGATGATTTCAGCGGATCGGTTGCCGAACTCCGTCATGGCTTGATGCGCTTGATCAGCGTCCCCCAGATGCCGGCCGGGAAAAACAGCACGCAAATCATGAAGACCGCGCCGACAATGAGCTGCCAATGCACCGTCCAGGTCGAAACAAGATTCTCCAGCATCAGGAACGCCGCCGCACCGATCATCGGACCGAAGAAGGTGCCCATGCCGCCGAGCAGCGCGATCATCACCACGATGCCCGAGGTGTCGTAGTGCAGGATCTCGATCGGCACGATCGACAAATGCAGCGCCTGCAGCGCGCCGGCAAGGCCGCAAAAACCGCCCGACAGCACGAACGTAATCAACCGCGTCGTCGTGACGTCATAGCCGGAGGCTCTTGCGCGCGCCTCGTTCTCGCGCACCGCCTCGATCACGGCGCCAAACGGCGATGCCAGAATCCGTGACAGCACGAAGAAGGCTGCGATCACGAAGGCCGCGATCACGTAGTAACGGGTCAGCGGATTGATGAAATCAAGCTTCAGGCCGAACAGGTTGATTTCGTGGATATTGATGCCGCGCAGCCCGTTCTCGCCGCCAGTCCAGTCGACCGCCTCATAAAACAGATAATAGACGCATTGCGACAACGCCATCGTGACCATCGCGAAGTAGATGCCGCGGGTTCGGATGGCGAGCACGCCGATTACCGCCGCGACCAACAGGCCGCCGACAACACCGAGCGCGATCGCCGCATACCACGGCAACCCCAGATGCACGATCGCGATACCGCAGAAGTAGGCGCCGGTTCCGAACAAAGCGGCGTGCCCGAACGACAGCAGGCCGAGATAGCCGTAGACCAGATTGAAACCGAGCGCGAACAGACCGTAGATCAGGATGTTGGCGGCGAGCGCCGTGAACGGCATCACCAGCGGGAACACCAGAACCACCAGGCTCGCGAGGCTGGCGCGATGCAGTTTTGCGAATTCGAACCAGCTCACCGAGCTCGGCTGCGCCCGCGGCAACGGCTGGGTGATCTCATTGGTACCGGATTGCATTTTCAGCTCATCAACCCGGCACGGCCGAAAAATCCCTGCGGCCGGACGATCAGAACAACCGCCATCAACGCGAAGATCGAGACCTTGGCCATCTCAGGCGCAAACAGCGACGTCATGCTGACGACCACGCCGACCAGGAGACCGGCCAGCACGGCGCCGCCGATCGATCCCATGCCGCCGACCACGGTGACGACAAAGGCCTCGGCCAGGATGGTGCCACCCATCTCCGGAATGACGCCCTGCAAAGGTGCCGCCAACAATCCGGCAAAGCCCGCGATCGCGGTCCCGATCCCGAACACGATCAGCCAGACTTGCCCGACATTGACGCCGAGCACGCGGACGATCTGCGGATCGCGCGCGCCGGCGCGAATGATCAGGCCAAAACTGGTCTTTTCCAGGAACAGCCACAGCGCCAGCAGCACCACCGCGGTCGCGCCGATCACGAACAGACGGTAGAGCGGGAAATAGCCGACGCCGATATCGACCGCGCCTTGCAGGATTTCAGGGGTATCGAACGGATATCCGCTCTTGCCGAAGGCGATGCGCACCAGTTCGACCATCACGTAGCTCAGTCCGAAGGTCAGCAGCAGTGGATAGTCGATGCCCCGGCCGTAGAGCGGCCGGATCAGGATGCGTTCGACCACAAGCCCGAACAGGCCGACGACCAGCGGCACCGCGATCAGGCAGACCCAGAAATTGCCGCCGAGCATCAGGATGTAGAGCCCGACATAGGCGCCCACCATGTAAAACGCGCCGTGGGCAAAGTTGACCACGGTCAGCATGCCGAAGATCAGGGAAAGCCCGATCGCGAACAGCACATAGATCGCGCCGAGCGCGAGGCCGGCAAACAACTGCAACGCGATGAGATCGAAACTAAGACCCGTCATAGCCTAAGCCAACCACTTCCTCGAAAAATGAGGCGCGCCCGCCGCGGACGCGCCTCATTTATTGCCTCAGGCCTTGTGACCGAGCTCTTCGCAGCTGCGCAGATTGGCCTCATTGGGCTCGTCGGTGCTGATGATCTCGAACACGTCGGACTCGTTCTTCATATCCTTCGACTTCGACTTGATGACCAGCACGGACTGCACCGATTGATGGTCGCATTTCCGGTAATATTGCGGTCCCTTGTAGTAATCGTATTTCAGCGCCTCCAGCGCCACGATCACCTTGTCGGTATCGACGCTGCCGGCACTCTTGACGGCCTCGAGCACCGTGCGGACACCGCCATAGCCGAGCGCGCCGTAGTCGGACGGTAATTTGCCGTCGTACATCTTGCTGAACGCCGCATTGAACGCCTTGGTGGAAGCGAATTTGTCCTCGAGGCCCCAATAGAACGAACATCCGCCGATCACGCCGTCGAACGCCTGCGGCCCCGCCGCGACGCGGCTCGCATGCGACAATAGCGGCGCGATGATCTGGGTTGTCTTCTTGATGCCGAAATCGGTCGCCTGCTTCAGCGCAATCTGCTGATCGCGCCCGAAATTGCAGATGCAGAGGATATCGGGCTTCAACGACTGCAGGCGCGGCAGCAACGTCGAGAAGTCCGTGGCGCCGATCGGGTGACGGACGTCGCCGAGATTCTCGACGTTGAAGGCCTTGCCGGCTTCGAGAAAGCCGCGCAGCATCTCCGTGCCGTAAGCATAGTCCGCGGTCAGGAACGCAACCTTCTTGCCGAATTTCGGAAAGGCGTAGCGGCCGACCGCGCCTGCGGTCATGTGCGGGTTCAACGCCTCGTGGAAGGTGTATTTGCTGAAATCCTTGGCTTCGTTGATGGCATCGGACTGGCTGATCGAATTGAAGATGATACCGCGCTCTTTGGTGACGTTGTTGATCGCAAGCTGCACCGCCGCGGAAAGACTGCCGACGACGAAATTGACCTTCTCCTGTTCGACCAGTTCGAGCGAACGCGTCGCGGCCTCGCCGGCATTGAGCTTGTCGTCGCGCACCACCAGTTCGGCCTTGCGTCCATTGAGGCCGCCGCCGTCGTTGAACTGAGCAATCGCGAGCTGCGCGGCGCGCACCTGATCCTGGGCTTCCGTCCCGTAGGGTCCGGTCAGCGGAACCGGAAAGCCGATCTTGATATTGGCTTCCTGCGCCTGCAACAGATTGATGCGAAACGGTGAGGCGGCCAGTGCCGCCCCCGCGCTGGCCGTCGCGAGCAGGCGGCGGCGGGAAATCGATCCGGATGTGGTGATGCGCCTCGTCATGGTGTCCTCCCGAGCCCCTTATATTTTGGGGTATCTATATTTGATTTTATTTGCGCCGTCCCCGCTCAAATGCGCTCTCACGTCGAAAGGATGAGCCGCGGCGTCGAGGGAATCCCGGTCACAGGTGAAAGCCGGAGCTTCATCGGAGGCGACCTCTCATCGGATGCGACCTCCCCGGCCGGTTGTGGCGAATTTTTCGTGGGATTAGAAGGTGGGGACTCCCAAAGGTCAAGTTTGTTTATCGAACGATTATTTCGGAGACATCAGACTTTTGGACGTGGCATAATGGCGCCAACGGACCGTGCGGTTCACAGAAAAAACGCCCGCCGGGAGAGGCATGCATATGAACCTGGGTTTCTTCACGATGCCGATCCATCCGCTCGACAAGGATTGGCGAAAGTCCCTGAGAGAGGACCGTGAAGCCTTCGTGCTGGCCGACGAATTGGGTTTCACCGAGGCCTATGTCGGGGAGCATGCCACCGACAAGGCGGAGAACATCACCTCCTGTGTCGCGTTTTTGGCCTGGGTCGCCGCTGCCACCCGGCGGATAAGATTGGGTACCGGCACCATCAATATGCCGAACAGCCACCCCGCGGCGGTCGCGGCGAGCCTGGCGATGCTCGATCACATGCTCGACGGGCGCCTGATCTTCGGTATCAGCCCCGGCGGACTGTTGTCGGATGCGGAGCTGTTCGGCAATCTCGGTGCCAACCGCAACGAAATGTTTCTCGAAGCGATCAACCAGGTGCTGGAAATCTGGGCCAGCGAGCCGCCCTACAATATCAAGGGAAAATACTGGGATATCTCGACGCAGAAGACGCTGATCGAGGACATCGGCCAGGGCTTTATCGCAAAACCGTTGCAGCGGCCGCACCCGCCGATCGTGGTGACCGCGGTGGCGCCGTTCTCGAAGGGCGTCGAGGAGGCTGCGGCGCGCGGCTGGGATCCGATCTCGGCCAACTTCCTGATGCCGGCCTGGGTGAAGAGCCATTGGCCTCGATATGTCGAGGGTTGCAAGCGCGGCGGCCGGCCTGCGGACCCCTCGAACTGGCGCGTCGCCAAGAGTGTGTTCGTCGCCAAGGATGCGGCAACCGCGAAAGCCTATGCGACCGATCCGAACGGGCCTTATGTCTATTATTACCGCTCGCTGTTCACCAAGCTGAAACGAAACGGCCGCATCGAACTGTTCAAGACCCGCCGCGACCAGCCCGACGACGACGTGACGCTGGAGATGATCTGCGACAGGCTGATCATCCATGGCACGCCCGACAGCGTGGCCGATCAGGTGCTGGCGTTCCAGGACGAGGTCGGCCCGTTCGGCACGCTGCTCTATGCCGGCAAGGACTGGACCGACCCCGAGCTCGGGCGCCAGTCCATGATCCTGATGGCCGAGAAAGTGATGCCGCGGATCAACGCCGGCATCGCGAAAATATCTGTCGCCGCGCCATAATCCGCCGGCTCATCTCATCTGGAGAAGTTCGCCGTGGCTTTTACCGATCGTATCCCCTATCAGGCCCAAATCGACCGGCCGAAACTGACGCTGCCCGGGGGCAAGAAGCTTGCCGTGTGGGTGATTCTCAATGTCGAGGAATGGCGGATCGAGAACGCGATGCCGCGCACCGTGCTCAGCCCGCCGATGGGTCAGCCGCTGTTGCCGGATGTGCCGAACTGGTCCTGGCACGAATACGGCATGCGCGCCGGCTTCTGGCGGCAGTTCAAGGCGCTGACCGACCGCAACATGCCGGTGACCCTCGCGGTGAACGGCAATGTCTGCAACTCCTATCCGCGCGTTGCCTCGGCCGCGCGCGAGGCCGGCTTCGAGTTCATGGGCCACGGCTTTGTCCAGGGCCCGATGCACAAGCTCGACAACCAGGCCGACGCGATCAAGCGCGCCGTCGACACCATCGCGACATTTGCAGGCCGAGCGCCGCGTTCCTGGGAAAGCCCGGGCCTGACCGAAACCGAGGAGACCATCGACCTGTTGCGCCTCAACGGCATCGAATATCTGGCCGATTGGGTGATCGACGATCTTCCGCAGGATATCGCAACGCCGCATGGCGTGATGACGACGATTCCGTATTCGGTGGAAACCAACGACATCGTTATCCACGCGCTGCAGCATCTACCCTCGGAACAGTTCCTGAAGCGCTGCACCGATCAGTTCGACCGCCTGTATTTCGAGGGCGAAACCAATGCGCGGGTCATGGCGATCTCGATTCATCCCTACATCACCGGCGTGCCCCATCGCATCAAATATCTGGAGGCGTTGCTCGACTATGTCATCGGCCATGACGGCGTCGCCCTGATGACCGCGAGCGAGATCGGCGACTGGTACCGCGCAGAGATGTCGAAGATTTTGGCTTAGGGGCGTGTAGTCTCGTAGGGTGGGTTAGCGAAGCGTAACCCACCGCTCTTGGCGTGCGGAAAAATGGTGGGTTACGCTTCGCCAAACCACCCCACGCCGCTACGTCCCGATTATAATTTCTATTCAATTGTCAAACAGCTCACAGACATGCATTTGCATTCTCGCAGCGTGATTTCGCCCGAGTTGTGCAACATCTTCGGCGCTCCTCAAGGGAGGGCGCAGGGAAGACCGGGTGCGCGCTGCACCCGCGATCTCGTGTGCAAACATGCACATAAAAAAACGCACACGAGCATACAGGTTCAGCGGAAGCAGTCCGGCCTTCCCTGCGCAATGGCTTTACGGCTTATACCGTGCTCTCCCCGGCGAGACCTGGCTTGCTTGTCACCGTCACCCCCAGGAAGCGTGAGCTTCCCAGGAATTTGACACCTGCCATCGGGGCGTCAGGACCACACGACTTCGCCGTCCGTGTCGCGCGCACTCGTCGGGTGCGCGCTCCACGTCCACCGCATCCCACCGCACGTTCGTGACGTCGCGAGCCGCCCCTCTTGCCGGGTGGGACGGTCAGATTAGTATAGTGATTTGCATTTCGGAAAAACAGAAATATTTTTCTTCCGGGGGCTTGCCACGGCGGGCAAATCAGGGATCGTGCCGGGAAAGGTGCCCGGCTTCGACCCACCGAAATCGTCTGCGACCGCGGCTCGCGGGGCGGATTAGTCGCAGCCGTAACCCACAGTTGTCGCGCGGAAAGAGGGTGGGTCACGCGGAGCCTGTCATCGGACCGCGCATCGCGACGCCTAACTGGCGCTCTTCTTAATCGCGGTTGGTAGTGTATCGGATTTACGCTTTTTGCAGTAGGCTGCGACCTTCGCAGAGTTGTTCTGCAGCCGATTGTAATCCAATACATCATTGTTAGCGGCCGCGTTGTAGTAGCCGCTCATGAAAAAACGTACAAAGTCCCGATCTGAAGGGCTGTATCCCAACCAATCCCCGCATGTGATTTTATTCATGTCCAGCTTGATCTGAGCCGCGGCTGGCGCCGAGGCTGCGGCGAGAAAAATCGTTCCAATGACAAGAGCTCTGTATTTCATCGCAATTCTCCGATCTTAGGACGCTAATCAATGACGTCAATCAACGACTATTGCATTCTTCAAGCCGGTCATCACGCTCTCGCTCGGATGGAATTTGCACCACTCTTTGACGCTTGCGATGTTTTTCCGATGAGCGACGAGATCAACGACAGTTCTATTATTCTTGTAACTGAACCAACCACTCATCCAGGCAGAGAAGTCATCCGACTGCGACGGCGGCATAGCGACATATTGGCCACAGGTGATTTTGCCCATATCGATAGTCAACTGCGCGTTCGCACCGACTGGGATAATCGAAACCGCAAAGGTCAGGCAGATCAATCTACGTTTCATTGTCGTCATCCTTTCCATCTGAAAGCTGGAGCAAGATTTCTGAGCGAATATCAATGGTCATTCAATATCAAAGTGAACAGTGCGGACTTGTACACGATTGGATAAATCAACGGCTTGTGCTTCAGATTGTCACCGACGTTAAACGCTTCCGCAATGAACATCCCCTTTGCCAGCACGAATGCGTTTATGATTGCAAAGCCCTGATTATAGAATGGATCAGGCGCGTTCAATACCAGCAATTTGTGAACCGCGAACAAGCCAAGAAGCACCCAGAGACAAGAAAATATCCAGAACAGCCTTTTTGCTTCAGTAACACTTTTGTCCTTGAAATGGCTCAGCTGTTCACTCACCATTTTGCGATCCCCGCTTCTGGTCAAATCAAAGTAAACCGGTCCCTCTAGGTGCTTTACAACAAACTAATCCACACTGCCATTCTGTACTCGTTCCAACTCTTCGACAAGGATGGGAACGAGATTGCAGGCCTGCACGCCCTGAACGACGCACAGTTTCAAGACCTCCATGATTTCCCCCATCGTCGCGCCCGCCGCCAGCGCCCCCCGAATGTGCCGGCGCGTGCCGGGTGCGTACATATGGGTATAGGAGGCCCGCGATTTGCTAAAGGCGCGGTATCCAACCTGGACGGCTCAACAAATATTCGACCATTCGCGGAGGAATGCTTAGAGCTTTGGCTATCTCGCGTTCATCCTTCGGCAGTCCCGGAAGGATCGATGCTTCACGCTTGCTTCGGACTTTGGAAAGCCACTCCGGATCAACCACCACGGCGCGTCCTATCGCGACCAGATCGGCTCCCATGTTGATCGCGCCCTCGGCATCCCCGCAGGTTTTAATCCCACCGCTTGCCATGACCGCACAGCGGCCCGCGATGACGCGGGCAAATTCCGTGATGGGACTCTCTGCCGGGGCATAACTCTTCTCGACCGGACCATTATAAACACGGGTCTCTCCCGTAGGTCGGCTCTTCCTGTAATCATCGAGCGAAACGGAGATGTAGTCGAGATCCAATCTGGCAAGTTCATGACAAAGCAGTTTGGCATCCTCAAGCGTATAACCGTCAGCCTCGGCCTCGAATGGCGTAACGCGAAACCCTGCGATCAGCTTTGGACCGAGCGCGTCGCGAACGGCCTGCGCGACAGCGAGAGGAAAGTTCATACGCTTCGAAAGCGTGCCTCCCCAATTATCGGCGCGATGATTGGCCCGAGGTGAAAAAAACTGATGAACCGCGTAGTGGTTGGCGCCGTGAACCTCAACGCCGTCGAAACCGGCTTTTCGAGCCAGCGAAGCAGCCTCGCCAAAGCTCGCAATCAGCTTTGCAATCTCATCTGATGTCATCGCCCTTGGCGTCCTGGCTCCGGGACGCAACGATGCCACCGCGGAAGGCGCACGCAGACCTTGTTCGCCGATCAGCTCGGGCCTTGCGATGCGGCCACCATCATAGATCTGGAGGATCGCAAGACCGCCCGCGGCACGCATCGCTTCAGTAAGCCGATGCAGACTGGACAGATGTCCATCATGTGCCGCACCGATACCCTGCCAGGAGCGCCCGTCTTGTTCGACGTAAGCGGCGGAGGAAATGACGGCTCCGAATCCGCCGGCAGCGCGTCGCCGGACAAATTCGAGTTCGTTGTCGGGAGCCGTCCCATCTTCATGGGACGAATCGGTTGTCAGCGGAGCCATGGCGAAACGATTTGCCATCTCTTGTCCGCAGTTGAACCGAAGAGGAGACCAGACGACCATCGATCAAACCTCCAGAGCGTTTTCGAGCGAAGTGGGTACCGGTTCGCGTGAAGAAAACGCGTAAAAATATAAGACTCTAGTGGAAGATGCGTCCGGAGTCGATGACGACGGTCTGGCCGGTCATGGTCTCGGTGCGGCACATCGCGACCACCATGTCGGCGCAGTCGTCCTTGTCGGCGGGCTTCTTCAGCAGCGAGGCCGATGCGGAGCGCTCGATCTGCTCGGACCGGAGATTGGCCGTCGCGCGCGTGCCGTCCAGCAGACCCGGCGCCACGCAGTTGACCAGCGTCTCAGGCGCCAGCGCCACCGCCATGCAGCGCGTCAGATGAATGAGCCCCGCCTTCGACACGGCATAGGCGATCGAAGAGCCGGTTGGGCTCAGCCCTGCGACCGAAGCGATGTTGACGATGCGGCCTTGCCCCTGGGCCTTCATGATGGGAGCTACCGCCTTGGTCAGGCGCATCGGCCCCGTCAGATTGATGGCCATGATCTTGTCCCATACCTCCTGCGTCAGATTGTCGAGATCGCCGAAGGGGATCGCGAGGTTGTAAGCGGCGTCATTGATCAGAACATCAAGGCGGCCGAAGGCCTTGGTTACCTCGCCGACCAGCCGATCCACCGCCGCGCCGTCGGTCAGGTCACAGGCGAAAGCTTGCGCCTTGATGTGATGACGCGACGCCAGTTCGCTGGCGACGCTTTCCGCTTGCTCGCGGCTGCGCGCATATACGACAGCGATATGTGCGCCCTCCTGCGCCAGCGCGTGGCAGATGCGCTGCCCCAGCCCGCCATTGCCGCCCGTCACCAGTGCAACCACGCCCTTCAAGTCCATCGCTTCTCTCCTTCATATCAGGTACTCCGACCTCATCCTGAGGAGCATCGCGCGAGCGATGCGTCTCGAAGGATGGCTGCGGATAGCAGCCGTGCAAGCGGCCATCCTTCGAGACGCGTGCAAAAGCACGCTGCTCAGGATGAGGCAGAAGAAGCAGAATTCATCCCACCGCCTTCACCGGCGTGCGCCGCGCGGCGGGTGCGGCCGCGCTGAAATGCCGCTCGAAGGTGGCCAGAAACGCGTCCAGCGCTTCGCTGATCATCTGTTCCTTGTCCACCAGCACCGGCGACTCGTAGATGTATTTGCGGACGCCATAGTAAAATATGCCGCTGTGAAACACCCACGCCATTTCCAGTTCGGACGCGGTCGGCTTGCCCTGCGCCGGCAGGCCGGCCTCGTGGCGACATTCCTTGATGATGCGGGTCAGGACCTTGTCCCGGACCACGCTGAGATACCAGCGGTTGATGTCGAGCCCCTTGAGGCCCGAATAGAGATAGATCCGAAGCCATTTGCGGGTGAAGATCACCGCGGTATAGGCGCCGTAGAATTCCTGCAGCCGGTCGTGAATCGGCCTTGAACGGTCGGCCAGCAGGCTGTCCCAGCCCGGATCGAACGGCTCGAGATAGACCGTGCGATAGACTTCCTTGATCAGATCGTCCTTGCTGGGAAAATAGCGATACAGCAACGGCTGGGTCACCCCGAGCCGGCGGGCGAGATCGCGCGTGCCGCCGCCAAATCCTTCCTCCGAAAAGAACTCAGTCGCCTTGGCGACGAACTCCTTGCGGCGATCGTCCGGGGAAAGCCGCCGCTGTTTGGTACGCGCACGCTTGGGCGATGCCTTGTTCATGACGATGTGCCGGTCCCCGAAGTATCGGGCGAGACAAACCGCCCGTAACCGCCGCGCGCGAACAATAGCGGCTCCTGCCGGTTATAGGCATAGGCCTCGACCGCACCCAGAAAAATGATGTGGTCGCCGCCATAATACCGGTTGGCTGCGCGGCACTGGAAACTTGCAACGCTATTGGCGAGCACCGGCGCGCCGCCAAGGCCCGGCGTCCAGTCGACACCGGCGAATTTGTCGTTGGAGGATTTTGCAAATCTGTTGGAAAGCGCCTGCTGCGACGCGCCGAGCACATTGACGGTAAAATGGCTGGCGTTCTGGAACGTGCTCAAGCCTTGCGAAAACATCCCGAGACTCCACAGCACCAGCGGCGGGTTCAGCGACACCGAGGCGAACGAATTGCAGGTCAGCCCGTAAGGTTTTCCCTCCGCCGTGAGCGCGGTGATGATGGTGACGCCGGTGGCGAAGGTGCCGAGCGCGTTGCGAAAATCCCGGGGATCGATCGCCGCATTGTCGCTCGCCAATTCATTGGCGGGGTCGGCCGGATGTTTCGGTGCGTCAGACATCCGCCGGGCCTCAAAGCGTCAGGTTTTCGGACGGCAGGCCGAGCGCCACCCTGCCGTAATTGGTGCCCGCCGCATCGAAATTAAAGGCGAGATGCGAATTCACCGCGTGCGCATCGCGGAATTGGCGCTGTAGCGCCCCCGACAGGAACAGGCTGCGCGCGCCGCTCGCCGCGAACAGCAGCGACACGGCTTCGGTGCATAGATTGACCGAAAACGCGCCATCGCGCCGCAATCGCGTCTTGCCGGCAATATGAGGAACCCGGTTGCGCCTGGCGTCGCTCATCGCCGTGATGCAATTGCTGCGCATCAGGAGTCGCGCGGCGTCGATCTTGGCGGACGCCTCGGCGATCTTGATCTGCGTGCTCTGCATGTCGCCGATCTTGGCGCGGTTGTAGGTCGAAACCCGATGCCGCGCGAATTCGACGTAATCATCGAGGCAGGCTTGCGCATTGCCCAGCGCCGCCCCCGACAGCACATAGGGAAACAGCGAAAACACCGGCAGCGCGTAGAGTGCGTTCGGATTGACGGCGCTG
Organism: uncultured Alphaproteobacteria bacterium; assembly: GCA_963755895.1. Classification (GTDB taxonomy): domain Bacteria; phylum Pseudomonadota; class Alphaproteobacteria; order Rhizobiales; family Xanthobacteraceae; genus Bradyrhizobium. The sequence continues at coordinate 1,160,465 of CAVWMD010000003.1, read as the reverse complement.
CCCGGCGTCGGCCCGCCGGCGAGGTCGTTGACCGAAACCGACATCGGCTCGGCGACAAAGGCATCCTCGACTTCGACGTCATTGGATCCGGTGCCGCGCAGTCCAACCGCGTTCCAGGTATCCTTGACCTTGTAGTCCTTCTTGTTGAGCAGGAAAATCCGGTACTCGATGCCGTCGGCTTCATCCTCGGATGAAACGACGCTGGCCAGCATGTTCCATTCGCAGGACTGGACTCCGGAAGAAAACGGCCAACTGCCGCGCAACACATAACCGCCATCGACCTTGCGGGCGCGGCCGGCCGGAAAGATGAACGAGGATGCGATCAGCGCGTTGGCGTCTTTGTTCCAGACCTCGTCCTGCGCCCGCTTGTCGAACATCCCCAGCATCCAGTGATGGCTGGCGAGGTTGGCGAAATTCCAGGCGACCGACGCATCGCCCTGCCCGAGCACGTCGGCGCAATCGACCAGCGCGACATAGTCGAATTCGGACCCGCCGGCGCGTTTGGGCTGCATGATCCTGAACAGCCCGGTGTCGTGCAATTCGCGCTCGGTCTCCGGCGGCAGACGCCGCAACTCCTCGGTCCGGGTCGCGCGGTCGCGCAGTTGCGGAACCAGCGCCCTGGCTCGCGCGATCATGCCCGCATAGGCGGGCTGATCGCCTTCCGCTCCCTGGGACGGACTTGTGCTCGGACGCTCGCCAGCATTTGCCATGTGCGAACCTCGCTACCTCACGCGTCTTTCTACGAGATGCCGTGCGTCGATTGACGGGCAGCTGAAGCCGAAAACCTTCATCGCTCGCCTCCCCTGTGACGCAAATTCACCGCACTGCAGCGAGATCGGCCGCAGCAACCCTACGCTTGTTTATCGTTTGATCACTCCTTATTCAAGGTGCGCTGCATTGACTGCGCAAACGCCCCTTCATCGACCAGGAGATCGTCATGAGCAAGACCGTTGGAATCATAGGCCTCGGCATCATGGGAAGCGCGATCTCCCGCAACCTCGTCGAGCGCGGATGGCGGGTCATCGGCTTCGATATCGATGCGGCGCGTAGCGCCGAACTGGCGCAGGCCAACGTCATCATCGCCAGGGATGTCGGTGAAGTCGTGCGCGAGGCGTCGGTCGTCATGACCAGCCTTCCGACGCCCGCGGCCGTCATCGATGTGGCGCGGGCGATCGCCGGCTCCGGGCAGCCGCCGCGAATTGTCGTCGAGCTCTCCACGCTCACGATCGCCGACAAGCTTCGCTTTGAAGCTATTCTGCGCGAGGCCGGCCACATTGCGCTGGACTGTCCGCTGAGCGGGACCGGCGCGCAGGCCAGGATGCGCGATCTCGTGGTATATGCCAGCGGCGACAGCAAGGCGATCGCCCGCTGCGCCGATCTGTTCGCCGACTTCGCCAAACAGAGCGCCGACCTCGGCGCGTTCGGCAACGGCAGCAAGATGAAATTCGTCGCCAATCATCTGGTTGCGATCCACAACGTCGCGACCGCCGAGGCGATGGTGCTGGCGGAGCGCGCCGGGCTCGACCCGAAAATGGTGGTCGATCTGGTCGGTCCGGGCGCCGGCGGCTCGCGGATGTTCCAGATGCGCGCGCCGATGATGGTCGAGCGGGTTTATGAACCCGCCACCATGAAGGTCTCGACCTGGAAAAAGGACATGGCGATCATCGCCGAATTTGCCGAGGACGTCGGCTGCGCGACGCCGATGTTTACGTTGACCCAACCCGTCTACACCGACGCGATGGCGATGGGATTGGGCGATCAGGACACCGCCGCGGTGTTTGAAGTGCTGAAGAAGACCATCGTGACCGAACCGAAATCCGGTCCGCGCAAATAGCTGTAAATATCCGCCGCCGCGCTCAATGCGGGGCGGTCGCCTTGAAGTCCGGTTGCTCGTACGGATGCGAGGTCGCAAAGGCCGGTAGCGCAAACAAGCGATCCGATAGCGCGGCCACCGCTGGAAAGGCGTCCAGTTCGAGTTTGACATATTGCGCGGTAATGACGTGGCCGGCGATGCAGATGTCCGCCAGCCCCGGTTCGGCGCCGAGTGCGAACGGAGCCGGCGCACGCTGCGTCAGCAGCCGTTGATAGGTCGCTAGTCCCTCGGTGGTCCAATGCCTGCCCCATTGCTCGATCGCTTTTGCATCGGCGCCAAAGGTCGCGGCCAAATGGTTGCGGATGCGGGGCGTCACCAGCGGATGGGCGTCGGCAACCGTCACCATGGCCAGCGCGCGCGCATAGGCCCGTTCCTTCGGGTCCGCCGGGACCAGCCGGGGTTGCGGCTGCATATCGTCGAGATATTCGATGATCGCCAGCGACTGGAAGATGGAATGGCCGTCGTGAATGAATGTCGGCACAACGCGCTCGACATTGATGGCCTCATAACCTGACGCGAATTGCTCGCCGGAGAGGATGTCGATCGAAATTTCCTCGAACGGCAATCCCTTGAGCCGAAGCGCAACCCGCACCCGAAATGACGCAATCGACCGCCAAAACCCATAGACCTGAATGCCCATTGCTCACCTCTCGATCGATGCTCCGGTGGTCTTTCCACCGCCGGTTCGCGTCCGTCAACCTGTCAGGAAATCAAAATCCCGTTGGCTGACGGAACGCCCTGCCCGGCGCCGCGTTCTCCCCGCATGCCGAGATATCATTTCGACCTGATTGGAAAGCAGACGGTCCGGGACCTCGCCGGCCGGGACCTGCCGGATGATATTCTGGCGTCGGATGCCGCGGATCGTCTCGCCAATGAGCTCTATTCGGTTCGGCCGGATTTACGCCGGCAGCGCTGCTCGATCCTGGTGACGGACGAGGACGGTGACGAAGTCTGCCGCGCCCCGATCTGGGATCCGGTACGGGATTAGTGGATCGTTTCCGAAGCTTGAATCGTGTCAGTTACTGCCAGACCTCATCCAGAGGAGCGCGGCGCGCCAGGTTCGCAGGCTCTATTGCGCCGCGACCTTGCTCGACTTCCGGGCTGCGAGATCGTGATCCAACACGGTGCGACAACCGGCGCTGAGGCTGGCGCGGTTCTTGACCATGCAGGCCGTGATCTTCGGAATGTTGGGAATCTCGGAGCTGCACAGGCGGAATGCGTCGCCGGTGCACATCTGCTGCGCCTCGGCGCTGAAAGCAAAGCTCGAGGTCGACGACAGCGCCGAGATGGAAACGGCGAACGCCAGTATCAAGCCGGCCTGACGAATGGTCTGGATGCGGAGGTTGGTCATTGTCGACTCCTGTGCCGGCCGCGGATCGCGGCGTGTTGTCGATGGTGAGAGTATTGCCCAAGCGCTTGATGGTTGGATGTGACCGTAGTCACGCCGTCGAATGGGCTACCAGTAGATGCCGTGCCGATGCAGTTCGGAGATGATGCGCGCTTCCGTCGACGGATGCCGGCGCTTCGGCTTTTCGGCGGTCGCGATTTCCTTCGGCGTGGCCTTGGGTGCGTCAGCGCTCGTCGATGTGACCGGCTGGCATTGCGTCGCCGGTTGGGTGTCGACGGCCGCGGGCCGCTCGACATATTTCGGCGCTTCCGCTGGCGGCGCCTCGGCAGGTTTGGCCTCGGCAGGCTTCGTAGCGACCGCTTTGGTATCGACCGCTTTGGTTTCGACGGAGTTGGCCGGCTCGTCGCTCGACGCCAGCGTGAGACTTCGCTGGCCGCCGGCGTGCGCCGTCGCGGATACCAGAACCATTGCGGTAATCAGCATGAACTTGCGCATGTCATCCTCCATGTTTGTTCGAACAGGAGGATAAGACGACGCGGTCGGCCGCTATGTGATGTACATCACGAAAGCCATCCCGGCGGGATGTCCGGCGTTTAGAGGTAGCCCTCGCCGGCCTCGGCGGCGAACCGGCCGGGATCGCCTTCCCAGACGATCCGCGCATGTTCGAGCACATAGACCCGGTCGGCGTGCGGCAGCGCGAAGGTCACGTTCTGCTCACCGAGCAGCACCGTGATCGGCGTGGTCTGGCGCAGTTTTTCCAACGCCTTCGACAACAGTTCGAGAATGACGGGCGCCAGCCCCAATGTCGGCTCGTCGAGGATCAGGATTTTCGGCTGCATCATCAGCGCGCGGCCGATCGCCAGCATCTGCTGCTCGCCGCCAGAGAGCGTTTGCGCCAATTGGCCCTGGCGCTCTTTCAGAATCGGAAACAGTTCGAACAGCCAGGCCAGTTGCTTGGCCCTCGCGTCGTCGGTCAGATGCTGGCCGCCGAGATCGAGATTTTCCCGCACGCTCATCTCGCCGAACAATTCGCGTGACTCCGGGCACTGCACGATGCCGCTGCGGGCGATGCGCGCGGCACTGGTGCCGCGCAGCTTCTCGCCACCGCGAACGATCTCGCCGGTATAGGGCAGGAAACCCGAAATAGTATTGAACAGCGTGGTCTTGCCGGCGCCGTTGAGGCCGACGATCGAGACGAATTCGCCCTCGTGAATGTGGATCGAGACGTTGTCCAGCGCCTGCGCCTTGCCGTAGTGGACGCTGACATTCTCCACCTGCAGCAGCGGCACCTTGTCCTTGAAGCTGGTTTCCGGGCGCGCCGATGTCTCGATCGCGCCGCCGAGATAGACCCGCCGCACGGTCTCGTTCTTCATCACCTCGTCGGCGCGGCCGGTGACGATCTCCTCGCCGAGATACATCGCCAGCACGCGATCGACCAGCGCCGCGACGCTCTTGACGTTATGGTCGACCAGCATCACCGCCCGGCCTTCATCGCGAAAACTGCGGATCAGTTCGGAGAAGGTGCCGACCTCGGCCAATGTCAGCCCGGCGAACGGCTCGTCCACCAGCACCACCTTGGGATCCCTGGCGATCGCCTTGGCCAATTCGAGCCGGCGCAAATCGGCGAACGGCAAGGTCGGCGGACGCCGGTCCATCACGGCGCCGAGGCCGACCCGGTTGGCGATCCATTTCGCCCGCTCCGTCAGGGCCTTGTCCGCGAACAGCATGAACAGGCTGTCCGGCAGCAGCGCGACCATGATGTTCTCGAGCACGGTCTGCCGGTTGAGCGGCCGCGAATGCTGGAACACCATGCCAAAGCCCTTGCGCGCGATCTTGTGCGCGGGCAGGCCGGCGATGTTTTCGCCCTGGAAAACCACCTCGCCTGACGTCGGCCGCTCGATGCCCATGACGCTCTTCATCGCGGTCGACTTGCCCGATCCGTTGGGGCCGATCAGACCGAAGATTTCACCCGGGCGCAGATCGAAGCTCAGGCCCTTGACCGCGGTGAGACCGCCGAAGCGCTTGGTCAGGCCATGAACTTGAAGAATTGGAGCTTCAAGAATGGGAGCGTTGTTGGCAATCGAATTCATTACGAACGGGCCTCACGCGATAAGGCCGCTCCGAGGAAACCGCCGGGGAAGAACAAGACGACGAGCAGAGCGACCGCCGAGACGATGAAGGTCGCCAATTCGCCGGTCGGCCGCAGGAATTCGCCGGCCACGATCAGGAAAATCGCGCCCAGCGCCGCGCCGAGCACCGTGCGTCGGCCACCGAGCACCGCGGCAACGATGACGTTCACGCCGACGGCGATGTCCACCACCGTGCCGACCGACGCGGTGCCGAAATAGAACACCAGCAATGCGCCGGACAGGCCCGAGAAAAATGCGCTGACGATAAAGGCCGCGAGCTTGTGCTTGACGATGTTGAAGCCGAGCGCCCCGGCCTGCACCGGATCCTGTCCGCTCGCCTGCAGCACCAGACCGATCGGCGATTGCGAAAGTCCGTACAGGATCGCCGCGCTGACGGTCATGAAGCCGAGCGCGATCCAGTAATTGGCGTTGGCGTTGATGGTGATGACGTCGGGAATGGTCAGGCCGATCTCGCCGCCGGTGAGATCGGCGAACACCACGATGAAATTCTGCAGCATCAGGACGGCGACCAGGGTGGTCAGGCCGAAATAGGGACCGCGCACCCGCAGCGCCGGCATCGCCAGCACAAAGCCCGCGACCACCGACGCCAGCGCACCAAGCACGATGCACAGATACACCGACCATCCGTACTGATTGTTGAGGATGCCCGCGGTGTAGGCGCCGACGCCGATCAGGAAGGTCGGACCGAAATTCACCTCGCCGGCGAAACCGAACAGCAGATCCCACGACATCGCGAAAACGCCGAAATAATAGGCCACCGTGAGCAGGCCGAGAACGTAGCCGGAAACATAGAGCGGCAGCGTCGAGGCGACGACGACGATCGCGAGCGAGACGAAAAACAGCCGCGATTTGAAAAAGCCGGCCATTCTCATCGCCTCCCGAGCAGGCCTTGCGGCCGGATATACATCACAACGACCAATAGCAGCAGCGCCGGAATGGTGCGGTAGGCCGGCGAGACCAGATAGGCCGTGAGAGTCTCGAGGTAACCGACCACGAAGGCGGCGATCAGCGAGCCCGACACGCTGCCGAGGCCGCCCAGCACCACGATCGAGAACGCGCTCGCGGTGAGCGGCCCGACGCTATAGGAACTGACGCCGAGGAACATGCCGAGCAGCACGCCGGCGATGCCGGCCAGGATGCCGTAGATCGCCCACACCACGACGTAAATGCTGGTCAGCTCGAGCCCGAGCAGCGTGACGCCGCGCGGATTCATCGACGCCGCAAGAACCGCCTTGCCGGTTCGGGTGCGGTTGACCAGGAGCCAGAGCAGGCCGATCACGAGACAGCAGACCAGCGCGGTGAAGATCTCGTTTTTCGGCGTGCGTACGCCAAAGACATCGACAACACCCTCGACGATCGGCAGCACGGTCTTGGCGTTGTTGGTAAAGAAATACGCGATCAGTTCCTGGATCATGATCCCCCACAGCAGGGTGCCGGTGAGGACGAAGATCTCCTTTTCCTCGTTGGGAATGCGGCCCGATTTCTGGATCGGCTGCACCACCGCGAAATAGGTGGCGAACGCCGCCACCAGCGCGACCGCGACGCCGATCAACGCTCCAGCGTAGGTGTTGACATGGAACACGCTCGCGGCAGCCCAGGCCGCCACCGCCGCCAGCACCATGATGGCGCCATGCGAAAGATTAAGCACGCCGGAGACACCGAAGATCAGGGTAAAGCCGGTCGCGCCCAGCGCATACAGCGCACTGATGGCGAAGCCGTCGATCAGGATTTGCAAGGTGAGCATGGATGATGGCCGAGCAGCAGGGCTGCCTCACTCTAGGAACTACAAATATGAAAATGCTCCCGGGCAAACCCCGGGAGCACGATCGTTCGAAAACTCAGTTCGCCGTGACCTTGATGAAGCTCGGGAACTTCAGCTTTCCGTTCGCGACCTCCTGCGGCCAGACGCTCACCTGCTTGCCGTCCTGCCACTGCAACATCAACCCGGTGATGAGGCCCTTGCCGTATTTCAGGCCGTGGGTGAACTCGTCGTCCTTGCCGTAGAACTGGATGCGGCCGATGGTGCCTTCCCAGTCGGTCTTTTCCAGCGCGTCGACCAGCTTGTCCGCGTCGGTCGAGCCGGCGCGCTTGATGGCGTCGGCGAGGTAATAGACCTCGTCATACGAGGTGTAGCCGGCATAAGAGGGATAATTGCCGAACTTCTTCTTGAACGCCTCGGCGAACGGGATCGACTTCGGCGTCACGGCCACGCCCGGACCGGAAACGCCCTGATAGAGCACGCCGTCGGAAGCGTCGTTGGTGTCCTTGCCGAAGGTTTCGTTGGTCGCCTGCGAACTGATGCCGAGCATCGGTATCGGCACCTGCTGGTTCTTCCATTGCACCGTGGGCTGCACGCCGACGTGGGAAATGCCGGTGATGATCACGTCCGGTTTCGAGCCTTCGATCTTGTTGAAGATCGGCGTGAAATCGGTGGTGTCCGGCGAGAAGCGGATATGGTCGAGCACCTGGAGACCGATTTTGGGCAGACAGGCCTCGTATCCGACATCGAGTGGCTTGGTCCAGGCCGCGTCCTCGCTCATGATGACCGCGGTCTTCATGTGCTTCTGATCGACCAGAAGCTCCTTGGCGGCGTCGCAGACCGACAATGCCAGCGAGGCCGACGTCAGGTAGCCGTGGAAGGTGTATTTGTTCTTCTCGTAGTCCCTGTGAACGCCGAGCGGAATCTCGTTGGAAGCAGCGCCCGGAGTGACAAAAGGCGTCTTGAGGCGCGAGGCCCACGGCATCAGCGCCAGCACGACTTCGCTGATGTAGCTGCCGATCACGGCGTGGACCTTGTCTTCGTTGACCGCGCGTTGAAACGCGCGAACCGAATCCGCAGAAGAGCTGTGATTGTCATAGGTGACGATCTCGATCATCCGGCCATTGACGCCGCCCTTGGCGTTGATCTCGTCCGCGGCCAGTTGCGCCGCCTGCGGGATCGAAGCGCCGGCGATCGCCTGCGCTTCCGCGATCACGCCGAGTTTTATAGGGTCATCAGCGAGCGCCTGACTGGAAACCGTCGCCAGCAGGCCGAGGGCGGTCGCTCCAAGGAGCCCGCGCATTGACCAAAAAACGGGCGGTCGGGGTGATTTCGTCATATTGGTTTCTCTCCACTCGAAAGGCTTTTTTACTTTATCGGCCGGCATTCTAACCGCGCCCGCGCGCCCGGCAAGCGAAACTGCGGGCCAAATACCCTCTGGATAGCGCAACTTAAGTAGGTGGGGACGATCTCGATGCTGCCAGCGCGACCGTCTGCGCCAAGCAGCGTCTACAGAAACGGCTTCTGCGCGTCGCTTGTCGCGCGACACTTACGCACAGGTTTCCACAGCACGCAAATCATCAGCTCACGATAATTTCACGGCCATCTCGCCAGTCTCTCGCTGCCTGACAGCAGGGAGAAACTTTCGTGCAGAAAGCAAACGAAGCGTTCGCGCTCCCGATTTCAGAAGCCGCGCCGATCGACGGTTCCGCAGATATGCACGCATTGCCGGCGGGATTCCGACACTTCCTCGGTACGCCCAAAGCTTCGCAGCGCTTCAAGGCCTACGGAATCGACTCGCTGGACGCGCCGGGACATTCGGAAAAACTTCGCAAGCTGATGAACCGCTTGTCGCGGCGGATGGATGCAGCGATACCTTGGCCTGCCCATCGCGACGCCACCATTGAACGCTGGGAAAATCCCGGCATTCCCTCAGGCTACACCTACCTGCTGCAATTTGTCGCGCACGATCTGGTTCATTCGGCGATCCCGCTTTCGGTTACGGGCACGCTTGGCGCCGATACCGCGAACGCGCGACGCGCGGCTCTCAAGCTTGAAACCCTGTTTGGAAGCGGCCCCGTCGGCTCTCCCTTTGTGTATGCCCAGGATACGCCAAACGACGAACGGCGCACCAAACTACGGCTTGGCCGCATGCGCTGGAAGGACAAGGAGGTCGAATCCGGCTGCCCGTTCCGCGACATCGCACGGACGCCGGCCGAGAACGTCACCGGGATAGACCGAAGCGTTCCAGGACGACGCCTTGCGCTAACGGAGGCGCTGGTCGCCGACCCGCGCAACGACGACCACGCTTTGATGTCGCAGCTGACCGCATTGTTTGCGTTGCTGCACAACGGCCTCGTCGACGTGGTTCGCCGTGGCGAGCCCACAACCGGGATCAACGCGAATTTGGGCGCCGCCTACAAGCGGTTTCTGTGCGCGCGCGACGCGCTGACCACGATCTATCACAACATCATCCGCAACGACCTGATGGCGCGGATTATCGATCCGGCGATCCATGCCGCCTACTCCGCCGCGGTTCCACCCTTGATGGATCGGCCCGCGAATTCCGATATCGGCGCTGCGACCGCCGGCCAGCGCGCGCGAGACGGATGGCAAATTCCGCTTGAATTTTCCCACGGCGCGTTCCGTTTCGGCCACGCCATGGTGCGGCCGGAGTATGTCATCAACGATTTCTCCACCCATGATCTCACCAATTCGCTGGAGAAGACGTCCGCCAACGATCCCGTCAACATGCCGCTGGATTCGTCATGGATCGTGCGATGGTCGCGTTTCTTTGAGATCGGGGGATCGCGGCCCAATTTCAGCCGGCGCATCGGACCCCACCTCAGCGATGCGCTGGGCCATGACAAGATCTTTCCCGCCGTCGATCAGACCAATCGCGTCGGTCTGCTCTATCGCGATCTCCTGGGATCCGCTCTGGCCGGCCTGTGGTCGGTGGACGCGATGATCGCCGAGATTTCAATCCGCCGGCCGCAGCTCATCCGCGTCTCGCGGCTGCTCGCCGATCGTCCCTACCGGGTCAGCCAGATCCGCGATTGGCTCGCCGCCGAGCCGAGTTATGGCCGATTGACGTCCGAGGACATCGAGACGCTGGCGAACGATCCACCACTGCCGTTCTTCGTGTTGTTCGAAGCCATGCAGCAACCGGATGCGCGAGGATTGCGGCTTGGTTCGCTGGGTTCGATCATCGTATCGGAAGTCATCTTCGGCGCGCTCGAGCATAACGAGCTTCCGGTCGCCCGCAACGCGCGTTCGCTTGGCGACGCGCTGGCGGCGATCTCCGCGCAATATTACCCGACAAATGTATTTGAAGGCATACCCGAAATTGCCGGCATGGACCAGTTGGTCGAGTTCACCGCGGAAATCGGTGATCTGCGCCAGGCCGTGCCCGCATTCCTGTGAGGCGGAATAATTCCGCCTCACGCAACCCTGGAGGACTGACCATGGCGATCGAAAGAATGGTAGTGACGAACCATGAGCGTTGGGGCAACCTGGTGAAGACCTGGTCAACCGGCAAAAATTATCTCGAAGACAACAACGAATATCCGATCCCGGCTAGCGTCGACGAATTCAAGCAGCAACTCGCCAAGGCGCAGGTGTTCATGACGGTGCCGGACCGCTACACGCAGATCAAATTCGTGGCACAGGACATCGATACGATCGTGGTACGATTGCCGCCCAAATTTGCGATCGAGGATTCCGAGGAACGCCTCAGCCAGCCCGGCGCAACCTATCCGATCCCGCCGTTCTACAAGCGTCTGTTCAACGGCATGGATCCGGTAATTCCCGAGAACGAGAAATTCAAGGTCCATGCCGAGCGCATCGGCGACTACACCATCAGCTTCTGCGCCTGAAAATCGAACTCAGAGGGATAACCGGACAATCCCTTCGACCGGAAGCCCTGCGCCGCCCAATCCGTCGCGCAGGGCCTCCCACCGCGAACCTACGCTGATGGGATGCGCCTGCATGGCCCATGATGTCACGGCCTCGTCGGTCGGCGCGAGCGATCCAAGCCAGAACGAACGTATTCCGTTGAGGAAGCGGTGGGCCTCTTCCCGCGCCATCGCCGGCTCCCCGAGGTGGGACAACGCCGCAGCCCGCCATGCGGGCAGGATATGTATTGCGCCATGCGCGCGATCGATGGCCTCGACGGCTCCGGCATAGTCGCCGCAGATGAAGCGGATGGTGCCGTGGTAGGCCCATCCGAGATGTGAGGGCACCGGCGAAAGCGCAAGCGACTGCTCGGCCAACCGCGAAGCCCGCTCGATGGATCCACAGAACGCGTAATAGTGCGCGGCGGATAGTGATGTCCACGGATCGTTGTCGTTCAATTCGCAGGCGAGTTCCATATGCGGCGCCGCCTCGGCCTCCCGAAGCGCCATCACATAAGACCAGCCGCAGCACAGATGCGCCCTGGAATCGACCGGATCGAGTTGAACAGCTGTCTTCGCGAGCCCAACGGTTGCTTTTGCCTTGCCCAGATCGCGGAACACGCCCGGGTGAACAAGATGCTCGATGTTGTTCATCTGCACGAGGCTGCTGTAGCTGGGCGAGAACGCGGGATTTTCCCGGATGGAGTCGGTAAAGATGTCGACCGCCCGCCGCCAACTTTCCGGGTCGAATTTTGCGATCAGATTCTGCCCGAGCAGCCAGCGGTCGTGAACCTCGAGCGAAACGTCGGGTTCACCGGCAAGCCGCATCAGCCGCTCCGCCGATAGCTGCACGTTCAGCGCACTCGCGATCCGGCGGATGATACGCTGCTGCGTCTCGAACCAGTTGTCGAGACTCAACCGCAGACCTTCGCTCCAGACATAGATGCCGGTCGCTTCCTCCCGCAGCACCATCACCATGTTGATTTCGGCGCCAATCTGATACGCGGTGGTTTCGATGCAATATTGCGGCGTTGAGTCCGGTAGCGGCAGCGCAGCCGTTGGGCCCGGGCGGTCGATCACGGTCCATTCGCGGAAACGCACGAGACACGCCGCCAGATGCAGGCTGAACCCCTGCACCAGATGGACATGATTGCTGTCGACGGCATGCATTGCAAAGGGCCGTAATACCAGGCGCATCTTGGCCGGCGGTGCGATGCGCCGAGCGTTCGAGGCGCCGGGACCATCGGGGGGTTCGCGGCTCGTCGGCGCCTCGGGTTCATGCAGTGTGACGCCCGGGCCGACCGGCCGTTCGAAAACGCCAAGTTTGATCTCGGCAACGAGTGCTTCGGTCGCCGGTGCCGGCTCCATGCCGTAGTCGCGATCAAGCAGATTCCACAGCCCCTTGTAGATACGCAACGCACCCGCGACATCGCCTTGTTCGGCGTGCCTGCGCATCAAATGGCAGCGGGCCTCCTCATGGGTCGGATCGATATTGGCGATGGCGGCTGCGATCTGGTCTTTGGTGCCCGCGGCAATCATGGGCTCAACCAGTCCGGCATTGAGACTGCGCATCAGCCGGTCGAGGATGGTCTGACGTTTGGCGAGCACCCAGATCCGGAATGATGGATCGAGGTCATCCATCCCCTCCAGTATCCGCTCGCCAAGGCGCGGGGTGTTCAACAACAGCGGATCCACGCTGCCGCTTTCCGCCAGCCGGACAATGCTTTCGATATCGACCTCGACCTTCCCGGCATCGAGACCGACCGAGAGCCTCTCGGCGGAAAAGCCGTTATATCCGGCATCCTCGAAGGTGGAACGCAGTTCGCGCACGACCTGGCGCAGCGAAGCGCGTGCTTTTTCCTCGTCCGACCGGCTCCAGAACAGGCCGACCAGCCGTTCACGGCTTTCATGTTTTGTCTCGGTCAGCGCCAGATAGCTGAGAACGGCGTTCGCCTTCTGGGTACGCAGTTCGATCGGACGGCCATCGAAGCTGATGGCAAGACGGCCCACCAACGATAGGGAAAGGCGCATGCCGGCCGCCGGCTCCGCCTCCATTTCCTCGTCTGCCCGTTTTCGAATGGTCGCGTGATGCATCGAAAGTCCCGTCGGAGGGTGGGAGTTTTGCCCGATTATATCAGCAGGACGCCGCCGGTATACCTTTCACCGCCGCCCATTTGCGCGATTGTGGCGGCCAGCCGCGGCGTGATGAGCCCGGAGGGCTCAAGTTGTAAACCAGGCGCAATGATACGGGCTGCCGGCACCGCAAAGCGGGGGCGCGTCAGGTCGACGCCGAAGGTTTCGATGCCCAATTGCTCCAGCCGTGTGGCGATGAGCCGCACCATGGCATTCGCGCCGGTGGCCTCGATCGGAAGATGTTCCACCGGCTCCGCCACCGGTTGCAGCAGCAGACAGCGATCCGCATCGATCGCGGTCGCGCGGCGCTGGTGAAGGCGGTCGCGCTCGTTGAGCGCGGTCTCCCCGCCTTCACGAAGCTTGGCTTCGACGACCGCATAAGCAAGTTCGAGCTGGCACATTTCCGACCGCGGCCGAGCAGGCCGCCGCGGTCAGGGTCGGCCGCGCGGCAAGGCCGAAGGCAAAGCCGGAGCCATCGGCCTTGCAGGAGATCGCCACGACGCAGGGCACGCCGATGTCCGTTGTGATATCGAGCAACCAGTTGCGCCGCGCCGCAACATTTTGCCGCAACCGCGACAGCCGGGCCTGAGCCGCACTTTGCGCCTCGTCCCCGGCCGGAATCAATTTGCCGCGGCGGCCACCGCGCCACCAAAGCGCGGCGGCGTCGCGCTCGATCAGTTCAAGCAGACCGTGCAAGGCGGCGTCGTGCCAGGACGTACCGGCCGCCGAGCCGGTACTTAGCGCAAACGGCGGCTTGATTTCCTGCTGGGCCGGCGGCCGCCGCAGGCACAGGTCCGCCGGCAGCAAGACCTCGTCACCGTCGGAGATCCGTGTCGCGCGGTACAATGAAAGTTCTGCATCGGCGCGCCATCGGTGGGCGGAAAACGCGGCGAGGAATTCGCGGGTCTGCGGGCCAAGTGCGGCCGCCGGGTCGCGGGACCCCGGCGATACCAGGACGTCATCGCCGGTTTGCAACTGGGACAGGTACTCGATGCCCTCCCCGATGCATCCCTGAAATGCGTCCTGCAGCGAAAGACCGACGCCGGAAACACCGACCGCGGGGAATCCCGCATGCATGGGGTCGGCCATTGCAGGATCGAATTGCGCCCCGAGGCCGACCAGGCCGGGAGCATCGGGAGCGGCCAGTTCGAAAACCTGCAAAAACCGGGACGCCGCGTTCAACAGGTGGGCGCGCTGGCGCGTTTGGGGTTCGGCCTGGCGTCCATCCGTCGCGGTTGCTGCGGTGTAGCCAAGCGCCTCCAGCAGGGAGCGGACATCGGGGTCGGCTTGCTGCGGCTGATCGGCAAGCAGCGATGAAGCCGCGCGTGCAAACAGATTTGCCATCCGATCTCCTGCGTTTTCACGATGGCCTCACGCCGTCGGCGCAAAGTCTGGCGAACGAGACGCCCACGTCTTGGAAGACGCTTACGCCTCGGAGGAAGATAATGCTCGCCAAAGCCTTTGTGGTTGCGATGGCCGCCGAGATTGCCCGATCGGACTACGCGAAGCCAACCCTTATCCGCAGCCGTAGCCGCGAATGGCTGATCGCGTGCCGCTGGGGCCCCGACGGAGAATACCTCTCGATCGCGACGGCTGGCGCCATGCATGACGCCAACGGACGTAGGGCGCCCGACGCCATTGCCCCTATTCACAGCCTGTTCGGTGTGCTGGTTTCGGAATCGGAGACAGAGGCGTCCAGCACCTTCCTGCTGGTGCGCCAGTTGCCGGGTCCGGTCGAGCTTGCCGGCACCTTTTTCCCGGCCGACGGATACGCGCGACTGCAGCAACGTGAGACGATCAGCTTGGTCTCCAAGACCCGCTATTCACATAGTTGCGGTTGGCTGGACGGCCGCGAGGTCCGCAAGGACATTCCCGATCCGGCGCCATCCTCGGCCGAGGCAATGTCCTGGCACATCGAGGCCAAGCGCTGCGACTGGATCGGCGAGTTCATCTCCGCGCCCGTCCTGCAGGAGACACGCGCGATACGCGTTAACGCGTGATCCCCGATCGCGACGGCGTCAAATGGCTATGGCTTCCCGGACGCGCCGGGCCGACAGGCAACGACCCGCCGCGTGCCGTTGCCGGGAGACCTGGCACAACCCTTGGGCATGAGATGCGCGGGACGCCCGACCCCTCACGCAGAACGTAGCGGAGAAATCTCGCGGGCCAGAATGCACCTGCCCTGTTGATCAACCGTCACCGTCGCCTGCTGGGAGTGCAACGCGGCAAGAAAATTCTGTAAAATCAAACGGCTTTCTTCGGAAAGCCCAAACAATCCGCGTATCAGATCGAAAAACCCCGGCTCCTCGCCGACATATAACAGCTCAAGCAACTCCGCGCTTGAGTAGCGTCCCAAAGCCGACAAAAGCCGCTCTGTCTCGTCGGTCGAATCACCCTCGTTTGAACGATCGAAATTGTAGATTACAGCAGTCATGAGTGCCCCTTGGCTTCGCGACGGTCGATGGCAAGTCACAGCCAGTTTGGAGATTGCGGGTGTCAGCGTGAATTCAGCGTGATTGCAACATTGCGGCCGGGTTGGACGTGAACGAGCCGGGCCGGCAATTGAGGTCTTCCAATCGAATCTGGCCGTCACCTCTCCCTCGGAAGGCCCTTTGCCGAGTACAATCGATCGGCTTGAGGGTAAGTTCATCCGGCCGGGCTTTCACGAACCCTAACCTGACGTAGCAATCCTGTGCGACTTTGGTAGCAAGGAACGCGAGATAACGGTCCGCGTACTCCCGGTGCCGGGCGTTTTCGAGCGCGCCAACGGTGTATGACACCTTGTCACGCAAGCTGCCGGAGGCCGGTAGCTCCACGCCCTGTCACCGCAAGCGATATCCCCAACATCAATCCGGGTGCCCAGCGCCGGCCTCGCCTGGCGGTCATCGCTTCAGTCATGTCGTTCTCCTCGAATGTCTCGCCGACGCCGGCTCAACCGGGATGCGGCGACGACGGGGATATCGGCTCGTCGCCGGTGTCGCCTTGCGAATGCGGAAACGGCAAATAGGGAAAGCCGCAGCGCCGCCGCCGATTCCACGGTCTTTTTATCCGTTTGCCGCGGCGCTCGGCAGCACGGAGGCAATCTCGACAGGTCCCGTCACTACGGGTAGGGTCGAAAAAAACCACCGGAGATACGCCGTTGCGGGAGAAAATAGCGCCGGGAATCAAGCTGAAGCGCGACTATTACGCTGGCGGCCTGATGCTTGTGCTCGGTGTCGGCGCCGCGGTCATCGGCTCCGGCTATAAATTCGGCACCCTCGCCCGCATGGGCCCCGGCTTCATGCCGGTGATGTTGGGATGTGTGCTGGCATTTCTTGGGCTCCTGATCGCCGGCACCGCGCTGGCCTCATCCGAGCCCGACGACGGCAAGTTCCTGCCGGACAATCCGCAATGGTTTGGCTGGTTCTGCATTCTCGCCGGCCCGGTGCTGTTCATCGTGCTGGGACAATACGCCGGCATGATCCCCGCGGTGTTCGCCTGCGTCTTCGTCTGCGCGCTCGGCGACAAGACCGGGACCTATAAATCGTCGGCGATCCTGGCGGCCGGCGTCACGGTATTCGGCGTGCTGCTGTTCCATTACCTGCTCAGCATCCCCTTCCCGCTCATCCGCGGGGTCAACCTGTGATCTCCACCGCAATTACCGATCTGTATTACGGCTTTGGCGTAGCACTCGAGCCGCATAACCTGATGTACTGCTTCCTTGGCGTGCTGGTCGGCAATCTGGTCGGCGTACTGCCGGGCATGGGACCGGTGGCCACGATCTCTATACTGCTGCCGCTGACCTTCGGGATGCAGCCGGTGCCCGCGATCCTGATGCTCTCCGGGGTCTATTACGGCGCGCAATACGGCGGAGCCATCTGCTCGATCCTGCTGAACTTGCCATGTCATCCACCGCATGCGGTGACCTGTCTGGACGGCTTTCCGCTGACCAAGCAGGGCAAGGGCGGCACCGCGCTCGGCATCACCATCATCGCCGCCTTTGTCGGCGCATCGTTCGGCATCACCGAGATGATTTTCCTGGCGCCGTTCCTGGTCAAGATGGCGCTCGAATTCGGGCCGGCCGAAGTGTGCTCGCTGATGCTGGTGGGTTTGCTGGCGGGCTCGACCCTGGCCAAGGGATCGCCGCTCAAGGGCATCGCCATGACGGTTCTGGGCCTTCTGGTCGGGATCGTCGGATCCGACATCGAAACCGGGCAGCCCCGCTTTACCTTCGGGATTACCGAGCTGTTCGACGGCATCGAAATCATCGCGCTGGCGCTCGGCATGTTCGGCATCGCCGAGTTCATGAACAGCATCAACAATACCGAAACCGTGGACATGAAATACGCCAAGGTCGGCATCTCCGACATGTTTCCGTCGAAGGCCGACCTCAAGCTGTCGTTCTGGCCGATGATCCGCGGCACCCTGCTCGGCAGCCTCTGCGCGCTGATCCCGGGCACCGGGCCGACGATCGCGTCTTTCGTCTCCTACGCCACCGAGAAGAAGATATCGAAGACGCCGGAGCGTTTCGGCCACGGCGCCATCGAGGGTGTCGCCTGTCCGGAGGCCTCGACCCACTCCTCGGTGCAGGGCGACTTCATTCCCACCATGAGTCTGGGCATTCCCGGCGATACCGTGATGGCGCTGCTATTGGGCGCACTCATCATTCACGGCATCGTTCCAGGCCCGCAGTTGATCACCCAGCACGCCGACATCTTCTGGGGCCTGATCGCGAGCTTCTGGATCGGCAACATCCTGCTGGTCATTCTCAACGTGCCGATGATCGGAATTTGGGTGAAGCTGCTCAGCATCCCCTATCGCTACCTTTATCCAAGCGCGATGTTCTTTGTCTGTATCGGGGTCTATGCCGCCAATAACGACATGTTCCAGGTCGGCGAGACCCTGGTTATCGGCGTGGTCGGCTACATCCTGCTGCGCCTCGATTTTCATCCGGCGCCGATCCTGCTCGGCTTCGTGCTCGGCCCGCGCTTCGAGGAAAACTTCCGCCGCAGTCTGCTGATCTCGCGGGGCGATCTGACCACCTTTGTCGAGCGGCCGATCAGCGCATTCTTCCTGCTGATCTGCGTCGTGCTGATCGTGGCCCAGGTTTATGTCTGGCTGCGCAAGCCGAAGATCATCGAGGAAGAGCGGGCGATCGAGCGGCAAGTGCCGACCACGCCCTATTCGGAGGTGGCCGAGTAGTTTCGGCCCTCTCACCGCCCTTCGATGGCAATAGCTTTCGCGCGCCCTTAACCCGCCAGCAACTGGCTCGGCTCGCTCGCCCTCGGGAAAGTCGCGGTTTCAATCGGGGCGCCGGCCTGCAGGGAGACGTTGCATTCCAGAAAGCGCGAAGCGATTTCTTGCTGCGCCTTGTGGTGCCACATTTCCGCTTCGGCGAGCAGCCGCCAGCTTTCCAGCGGACGAAATACCGCGCTCTGGCGGCACAGGGATTCCATCGCACGGTAGCGAACGAGGTCGTCCATCTCGCGCCTCCAACCTGTCTGCCCCACGATTACTTAAATCCGATAGGCCGCGGTGTCATTACGTTTCTTCACCGTGAGCACGCCAGCCAACTCAGGGAACCCGATTGTGCGCGTTCCTTTAAGCCTGACTTGACGACGCCCGTAAGACGGAACTCGAGCAGGCCGATCACTTCCGCGGGACAGCCAGCGACGCCAGCGCGGCAACGTCAGCGCTGCTG
This sequence comes from uncultured Alphaproteobacteria bacterium, assembly GCA_963755895.1. Classification (GTDB taxonomy): domain Bacteria; phylum Pseudomonadota; class Alphaproteobacteria; order Rhizobiales; family Xanthobacteraceae; genus Bradyrhizobium. Next base: position 1,141,629 of record CAVWMD010000003.1, on the reverse strand, counting down.
TCCAGCGCCCAGACCGCATCGATCAACATAGCGACGTCGTGTTGCGGTTCCCGGCCGGCGGCAGCGATACGTAATTTATCCTCCAGCTCCGCATCGCTCATCGGGTTGGCGTCGCTGCCGCGCGATGCGGACTGAGACCGATGGTGGATCCTGCCGTCAGCCGTGGTTATTTCGACCGCCGCAGCGATCGTGGAGAAAGCCGGATCGCGGATCAACTCGACCTTGCTGCGCAAGGCCAGCACGTTGGGGTCGCGCACCCGCGCATCGCTGAATTCGTCCACGCCCGCATGGCCGGTCAGCAACGCGATGTCTTCCCACCGCGTCTCGACGACAAAGCGGGCCAGGCGCCGCGTCACGCCGAACGTCTGCGACATCATCATCCTCCGAACATGGGCGAGAACATTGGCTGGCCATCGCCAAAGCACAACAGGGCGTTCGGTAGACCGGGCCGGAAATTTTGCACTAAGGTAGCGCGGGTCGATCTCATGAGGGAGTCAAGACATTGGCGGTGCCGGAACATCTGTTGCCGACGACTGTGGTTGGCAGTTACCCGCAGCCGGATTGGCTGGTGGATCGCCAGATGCTGTCGAAATCCGTGCCGCGAACCCGCATGACCCAGATGTGGCGGATTCCGGACGCCTATCTCGAGCAGGCGCAGGACGATGCGACGATCGTTGCGATCCGCGACATGGAGCGCGCCGGGATCGACATCGTGACCGATGGGGAGATCAGGCGGGAAAGCTACTCCAACCGCTTTGCCACGGCGCTGGAAGGCATCGACTGCGAGAACCCGGCGATGATCATGTCGCGATCGGGCCTGCCGACGCCGGTGCCGCGTGTCGTCGGCGCGATCCGGCGCAGCGGCCCGGTCGAGCTGCGGGACATGGAATTTCTCCGCCGCAACACCGATCGCGCCGCCAAGATCACGCTGCCCGGCCCGTTCACGATGAGCCAGCAGGCCAGAGATGAATTCTATTCTGACGACGAGGAGCTCGCGATGGCGATGGCCGCCGCCGTCAATGCCGAGGCGCTGGCCTTGCAACAGGCCGGCGCCGACGTCATCCAGCTCGACGAGCCCTGGGCGCGAAACGACCCGGCGGCCGCCAGGCGCTACGCGGTGAAGGCGATCAATCGCGCGCTCCAGGGCATCACGGTCCCAACGGCGGTTCATGTCTGTTTCGGCTATGCGGCGGTGGTGCCCGGCGACAGCAAGCCGTCGGGCTATTCATTTCTGGGCGAACTCGACGACAGCATCGCCGAGCAAATCTCGATCGAGGCCGCTCAGCCCAGGCTCGATCTCGGGGTGCTGAATGATTTGTCGTCGAAGAAAATCCTGCTCGGCGTGATCGATCTCGGTAATCCGGAAATCGAGACGGTCGCCGTGATCGCCGACCGCATCCGCCATGGCCTCAAATATGTTGCCGCCGACCGGCTAATCCCGGCGCCGGATTGCGGCATGAAATACCTGCCGCGGCACACAGCCTTCGGTAAACTCAAGGCGATGAGCGACGCGGCAGCGCTGGTGCGTGCGGAGATCGGCTAACCGTTCTCGAGCTCCTTGAAGGCCTCGCGCGCGATGCGGAAGCTGTCGATCCCGGCGGGAACGCCGGCATAGACCGCGACCTGAAGGAAGATTTCCTTGATCTCGTCCTTGGTCAGCCCGTTTTTCAAGGCCGCCTTGACGTGCAGCTTCAACTCGTGCGGGCGATTGAGCACACTGATCATCGCCAGATTGACGATACTGCGGCTGCGGCGGTCGAAGCCCGGCCGGGTCCACAACGCCCCCCAGCAGAATTCGGTCGACCATTCCGCCATCGTGCGCGTGAACTCGTCCGCGCCGGCGATCGATTTGTTGACGTAGTCCTCGCCAAGCACTTCCTTGCGGACCTTTAGGCCTCGTTCAAACAGGCTGTCTTCGCTCATGGTCTGTCCTTTTCTCTGATGCTTTGCTTTGATCGTTCCCGGTTCGAAAGCTTGCGGCTTCGTCACGCCGCGATGGTTACAACCAACCGCTGATGAAGCACAGCCGTATCTTGCAGCACGATGCCGCCGCATCGCCTGGCGAAGGGGGCCGCATCGGTCGGTGGGCGCCACTCTCGCGCCATCCGCTCGGATGTTCGCCATCGCCCTCTCCTCCGACAGTTTCTTGTTTTTTCTCATCGCGAAAATTTTCTCATCGCGAAGATTTGCGGCATTCTGGGCAGCACAGGTTCCGAGTTCAAGCGGTCCAGGGCGACGCCACGGTGGCGAAAACGACGAACTACCCCGCGTGACAGGGCGCCCCGCAAGGCCGAACTCCCTCGTCATGCCGATGTGTTGGATTCCAACGCCGTACTGCATTAGGATGGTCGCGTCATCCGCATCCGGGACCGCCTCCATGCAGCAGCCATTCGACCGCGCCGCCGAAGATCTTGGTAACTCGATCCATTTCGAACACGTCAACGTCCAGGTGCCCGACCAGCGACTGGCGACGCTGTTTTATGTCACCGGGCTCGGGCTGACTCGCGATCCCTATTTGATGGTCTCCGACAGCAACATGTGGATCAATGTCGGCCGCAATCAATTTCATCTGCCGAGCGGCGATCCGCAGGTGCTGCGCGGCCATACCGGCATCGTGATCGCAGGACGCGCGGCGCTGCTCGACCGCCTTGCGTCGGTCGCCCGCAAGCTCGAGGGCACGGCGTTCTCGTTCCGCGAGCACAACGACTATGTCGAGGCGACCTGCCCGTGGGGCAATCGCGTGCGCTGCTACGAGCCGGACGCAAAGCGGTTCGGGCGCATCTCGCTCGGCATCCCCTATGTCGAGTTCGAGGTGCCGGTCGGCACCGCCGAAGGCATTTGCGCGTTCTATCCCAAGATCATGGGAATGCCCGCGGAACTGAAGAACGGCGACGGCAAGCTCGTGCGGGTGCAGATGGGCAAGGATCAATATCTGCACTTCCGCGAGACCGACCGGCCGCAGGTGGAATATGACGGCCACCATGTGCAGATGTACATTGCCAACTTCTCCGGGCCCTACCGCGAACTCGGCAAGCGCAACCTGATCTACAGCGAAGACAATCCCTACCAATACCGCTTCCGCGACATCATCGACCTCGACAGCGGCAAGCATTTGTTCACCGTCGAGCACGAGGTGCGCAGCGCCACCCACCCGATGTTCCTGCGGCCGCTGATCAACCGCGATCCCGCGCAGAACAACCGCAACTACGCCCACGGCTACGAACAATCGCATTGGGCGATGGAGCCGGACGAGTACGACAAGCGATAGGGTGCGATCCACCCACCGCGGTCGTCCCTGCGAACGCAGGGACCCATAACCCCTGGCATCGGCTGTATCAGAAGGTATCCACTCCACTGCCGAAACGAGAGGACACGGCGTGTGGGTCCCTGCGCCTTACGCGCAATTGCGCGCCAGGCAGGGACGACGACTGGATATGCCTCCGCGTTCTCGCGACAGCATTCGCCCGAGTTTTGCGAATTCGTTCGCCCCAAAAACGAGAGGCGCAGTGCGATCCCACAAGAGGGACGCAGGGAAGACCGGGTGCGCGCTGCACCCGCGGTCTCGCGTGCAAGGGGTAGATAAAAAAACGCACACGAGCATACAGGTTCAGCGGAAGCAGTCCGGCCTTCCCTGCGCAATGGTTTTACAGCTTATATCGTGCTCTCCCCGGCGAGACCTGGCTTGTTTGTCACCGTCATTCTCAAGAAGCTTCCTTCTTGCGAACTTGACACCAGCCACTGGGGCGTCAGGACCACACGACTTTGCCGTACGCTCACGCCACGCTCGTCAGTCGCAGCACTCGCGTCCACCGCTCCCCGCCCCAACGTCAGTGACGATGGCCAACGCCCCCTCTCTCGGGACGGGATGGCAATGAATAAGCATCTGATTTGGGTCAAACGCGAAGCGAATTATTTTTGCGAAAAGGGCTGGACACAACATCGTGTGATTTGCCCCAGCGGGCAAATCAATCCGTATTTCGCAAAGCTCAACGTCATCCCGGGGACGAACGCGGAGCGTTCACCCGTGAGGTGCGCGCCATTTTCGGCGCGCCCCGAAGGATGGTGTTCAGCGCTGCGTGCGCGGCCATCCTTCGAGACGGAGCTTCGCGCCTCCTCAGGATGACGGCAGAGTTCGTTAGACCGACCGTCATGGCCGGGCTTCGTTACGCGAAAGCCGCGCGACGACATCGGGGTTTTCGGCACCGGCGGCCAGATGCGATGCCGTGTCGCGTAAAATCCGTATCATGAAGAGACGCCAGAACCATCCTGTGCCGAGGTATTTCGCATCGAAGGATGCGCGCCAGCTAATCGAAGTACCACCCTCCGCGGTCGGCGCGAGATCCACATCGGCGCGATAGTTGCGGAATGGAAGGCCGGACAGCAGGATGTAGCTCAGTCTGCGATTGGGGATGAGTTCGACGATCTCCTCGCGCGCCCGCGAGACTTTCGTGATGAAGACGCGGATGGCGCCCAACCCCATCGGCTCCGACCGGCCGGGCCGTTCAAGCTCGAATGAATTGAACACCGCCCAATAGGGCCAGGTCGTGCCATCCTTGAGCAGCGCGAACACGGTCGCGGCGTCCGCGTTGCTTTGCGCCCTCGCGGTAATCTGAATTGCAGCCATCGCAGCGCCCCGCTTCGTTGCTTACTCCGCCTGCCGAATCTGATCCAGCACCGGCGCGATGTAGTGCCGGAACTGGGCTGGATTCTCGCTCATCGGGAAGTGACCGAGCTTTTCCATGATGGTGACCTGCGCGCCGGGGATGCTTCGCGCGGTGCGCAGTGTGTCTTCCGCAGTGCAAGAGAAATCATATTCGCCGGTCAAGAGATAGAGCGGACAGATCGCGGTATCGATGGTCTCGACCCGGCCGCGCAGATCGCCGTCGACCCGGTAGAAATACAGATCGCCCTTGAACACACCCGGTCCGCTTTGCATGTAGTGCCACAGCGTTTCGCGGCGCGCGGCTGGCGGCCCCTGCGGCGCGATCAACCCGGAGACCAGCGCGGCGCAGATTTCACCGCCGTGGACGTCGGGACGGTGCAGCCAGCTCGTGTCGTACCAGGGCTGCTGGAAGTCGGCTGCCTCCAGCCCGATCAGCGCGCGAAACTCGCTTGCATGATCGATCGCGAGATTGAGCACGATGCGGCCGCCGATCGAGCACCCCATCACCACGGGACGCTGCAGCGCCAGCGCCGCGCAGAATGCCCGGACAGTCTCGGTGTAGCTCGCCGTGGTCAGTTGATACTCGCCATCGGCCGCCTCATCGGGCGGATTCGACTTGCCATGCCAGGGCATGTCGAACGCGATGATCCGGTAATGTCGTGTCAGTTCCTCATCGCACAACAGATGGCGCCACTGTCGGTTGTCGGAGCCCGCCGTATGCAGGCAAACCAACGGAATGCCCGACCCGTTTTCCTCGAAATAGATTCGGTGCATCACGCCGCCGAGTTCGACATGAACGTAACGGCCGACGATCGGTTCGATGTTGCCGTTCATGCGGATTTACCCGAGACCATGGACCGCGGCAGCGCCAGCAAATCCTTGAAGTACTGAAGATGCGTCATGAACGGATGCAGATCTCCCGCAAGATGCGCCTCGCCGCGCTTTGTCAGCGCCAGCAGATCGTGCCATCCGGGTTTCGGCTCGGCCCGCCAATATTCGATCCAGGCCCGCGGCGACGCGGTGTAGCTGAAGCGCCAGGACGGCATGGTTTTCGGGATCGACATTTCGCTGATGTGTCCCTCGCGAATTGAAACCAGCAAGGGCTGGGCGGGCGGGCCCAGCAGGCAATCGACGTTCAACCACCGGCCGGCGCGAAGCAATTGGGTGTCAGCTTCGAGCAGCCTGGGCAGCGTCTCGAAGATAGTGATGATCGAGGAATCCGCGGGTTGCACCATGATTGCCTTGTCTGATGGTTCGGCCGATGCATCGGCCGTTACCCACCCTGATATTCCTGCGCCGTCGAATGTTCAACCGGCGCGCCGCGTGACAATCCGTCAAGCCGCCAGGACCTCGCCGATCCGGCTGCGGATAAGCTCGCGCTCCTGCTGATCGGTAGCGGTGTCGAAACTGACGTCATAGGCTATCATCGCCGGGCGCTTCAGCACCACGATGCGGTCGCCGATCTCCAGCGCTTCCGAGATCGAATGGGTGATGAACACCGCGGTCTTGCCGTTCTCCTTCACCAGCCGGACGAATTCGGCGCGCAGCCGCGCCGCGGTCGATTCATCGAGCGCGGAGAACGGCTCGTCGCAGAGCAGGATATTGGCATTGGTCGCAAAGGCGCGAGCGATCGAGACGCGCTGACGCATGCCGCCGGACAGCGCATGCGGATAATCGTTCTCATGTCCGCCGAGCCCGAGCTTGGTCAGCCAGTGTTGCGCCGCAGCCCGCCGCTCCGCCAAAGGCGTATCGAGCATCTCGAGGCCGAGTTCGACGTTCTGGATCGCGGTGCGCCACGGCAGCAGCCGATCGCTCTGGAACACGATCGCCATCTTGCCGCGAAACGAGTCGAAATCCGCGAAGGGATCGCGCCCGCTGACGCGCACGGTGCCGGTGGTCGGCTCGCTCAGCCCCGCGATCATGTTGAAGAGCGTCGACTTGCCGCAGCCGGTCTTGCCGAGGATCGCGAGCATCTGGCCGGGGCGGACATCGAGGTTGATATTGTCGACGGCACGATAGGCATCGCTGCCCGGCTTGCCAAACACCTTCGAGACGTGATCGAGGTGGATCGCAGCATCGTTCGGCGTGACGCTGTCCCTCATATCAAGCGCTCCGACACCGCGCGGTAACGGAACGCGGTATTTTCGATCAACGTCAGGATGCCCTGCACGACCAGCACAAAGAACACCAGTTGCAGCGTCCAGGCCAGCGCGCCGGCCATGTCGAACAGTTGCTGTTGCTGCAACAGCTCATAGCCGACGCCGCCGGTGGCGCCGACCAGTTCGGCGACCACCACCACGCGCGAGGCGTTTCCGAGATTGACCTTCCAGGCGGTCAGGATGTCCGGCAGGATCGCCGGCGCGATCATCACCCGGAACAGTTTCATGCGTGTCGGCCGGAAACTGAACACCATCTCCATCAAATCCCGCGACATCGCGCGCAGCGCGCCGAGCACCTGAAAGGTAAACGACGGCAATGTCGTCATCACCATGATGAAGAAGATGCGAAACTCGACGCCGTGAAACCAGATGATGGCAAACACCACCCAGGACAGCGCGGGAATGCCCTGGAACAACGACAGGATCGGCGACAGAAAGCGGTCGATGGCGCGTGAGCGCACCATCAGCAACGCCAGCAATCCGCCGACGATGAAGGCGCCGGCAAGTCCCGCCAGGATACGAAACACCGTCGCCAGTACATCGGCGAACATCGATCCGGTCGTGAAGATGTCGATACAGCGCCAGAACACGTCGATCAGCGACGGAAACAGGAAGCGCGGGAAAAACAGCGAGGCGAACTGCCAGAGCAAGATCACCACGGCAAAGGGCAACACCGACAGCCCCAGCCGTTTTGTCATCCCCAACACATTGGCCGCCAGCGGCGACGTCCCGGCCCGCGGCACGGCTTCACTCATTGCTCGGCGCCTGATAGATCGTCGAGGCCGCCGGATCGGACGGCAGGAAGGCGATGGATTTCCCCGCGGCGTACACCGAATTGATCTCCTTGCGTACGTCGGAGGCCCACTTCACATTCATGCCGAGCCGGTCATTGGCGCGAACCAGATCGGCGATCGCCTTTTGGTCGTCCGGCGTTCCCTTCGGCGCGATCAGCTTGGACGCCTCGTCCGGATGCGCGGTGACCCACTCGGCGGCTTCTTTGTAGGCGGCGTAAAGTTTCGGGATCAGCTTAGGGTTCTTTTCCGCCCAATCGAGATGCGCGGCGACGCCGAGATAGGGAATGTTGCGGCTGCCGGCGAATTTCATCCAGCTGTCGGCGATGCCGATGTCGACCGTCCGCATATCGCTCTTCTTCGACAGCAGCGTGGTATAAGCGGGCTCCCAAAGCTGCACCGCTGCCGCGCGATCGGCCATCGCGTAACCGATCAATCCCGGGGTCGCCGTGTTGATCACCGAAAACTTCCCGGTATCGGCGCCAAGCTGCCGGGCGAACCAGTCGAACATCACGTAATTGGTGGTGCCCTTGGCGGCGGCGAGCTCCTTGCCCTCGATGTCCTTCAACGTCTTGATCTCGGGCCGCGACGTCACCACGCTGCCCCAATAGTCGAACAGATTGAACAGATACGTCACCTTGACGCCGCGCGTATCGGCGAGGCCAACCGTCAGCAGCGAGGCGCTGCCGCCGAGCTGGAATTCGCCGGAATTGAATTGCGCGGTATAGGCGTCCGGCGTGCGCTCCGCGAAGGTGATCGCCAGGCCGTTCTTCTCGTCGAGCTTGAACGCCTTGATCACCGGCGGCAGGAACGCACCGAGCGACGGCGGCCCGAACACCACGATGGAAAGCTGTTCCGGCGCTTGCGCAACCGCCGAATTTGCGAACGCGAACGTGGAAAGCAACACGATCGTTGCCAGTTTGCGACCCATCGATACGACCCCTCGCACTCGCATTGCCCTACGCAGTTATCGGTTGGGCGGCCTTGCCTGCAAACGACTAATCCTGACCGAGCATGAGTTTATCTCAACCGAGCGGCTTTTTTGAGCGCTCGCACCTCAGAACTTCCAACCCATTGACTGCGCCCACGCCTTGGTCACTTGCTCGGTCTCGCGGCCGGCCTCGGTCAACCATGCGCAAAAATCGGTGATCGCGCTCCAGTCCTTTACGTCGTCGCGAAACAAAGCGCTGTAGGACCTTTTGCGGATGCCGAGCGATCCAAAGGGGACGCAGAGCCGCTTGTCGACCAACTCGTCGATCACCAGGAACAGCGGATACAATCCGACCCCCATCCGCTCTTGCGTTGCCTGCAGCGCGAAATACATCTGCTCAAACCGCAACTTCCTCTGGTTGCTCGACATCTCGCCGCCTGCGGACAACAGCCATTGCCGCCAGTCATAGGGTTCGGTCAAATAGGTGATCAGCGTATGGTTGGTGAGATCGGCCGGCGTTCGCAACTGCCCGTGCTCCAACAGCTCGACATGACAGACCGGCGCGATCAATTCGGTCATGAAATGTATAGATTGCCAGCCCGGCATCGCCGGCTGTTCACCCCGGATCGCGACATCCGAGCCCAGATCGTTGGCATTTACCTGGCCGAGCGATGTGGTGAGGCGCAACTCGACGTCGGGTCGTTTGCGCTGAAACGAGGAAATCCGGCCAAGCAGCCAGCGCATGGTAAAGGTCGGCGGCGCATTGACCCGCAGCACCGCCGGCGCGACGTGCTGCTGCATGTCCATGGAGGCCAGCGCCAGCCGATCGAGAATGGCGGTCACTTCGCGAAAATAGATCTGCCCGGCATCGGTCAGGCTGAGTTGCGACGGCGCCCGCCGAAACAATTTGACGCCGAACCAGTCCTCCAGCAGCGCCACCTGGCGGCTGACCGCCCCGTGCGTGACATGCAGCTCTTCGGCGGCGTTCGTAAAACTGACGTGGCGCGCCGCCGCTTCAAAGGTCCGGACGGCATTGAGCGGTGGCAATTTTCTCACGCCCTATCCCGCCTCCGGCCATGTTCAAATTAGCGCTAGTCGATCGTTCGGATGCGACGGTTACGCGTGATTTTTGCCAGCCCAAGCTAGTAGCGAGGAAGTGGAACGGCAACCCAAGAAAACTGTCGGGCCGTGAGTTTTAATCACATCTCGGGCGGTCAAAATCATCACCCGCGGGGCCGGAAGATGACGCCTCGGCCACGATGGCAGCTTCGCTGCCGCGAATAATGCCGTAATCCAAGGGCCTTCGCCTTCAGGGCCCAGATTCAGAGCCTCGGAGAATATTGAAATTCCGCCCCCAGCCGATGCTGGTCCGCAAAAAGGTGGAAAGAAACTCACGCCCGGTCAGGATTACTCGTTTGCGGATACTCGCACCAACGGCCAATAATCATGAGGCAGTGAGGCAAAGCATCTCGCCAGACGGCACCAGGCAATTCGACGGGGTAATATTTATGACAAAACTTTCCGTGGCCATCATCGGGGCTGGAATGGGAGGGCTTGCCACTGCCGCGGCCCTGCATCGTGCCGGCATCAAAGCCGACGTCTATGAACAAGCGTCGAAATTTACCCGGTTGGGAGCCGGCATCCAGATTGGCTGCAACGCCATGAAGACGTTGCGCGGCCTTGGGTTGGAAGGTGCGATGCGCGCGCAATCGTTCTACCCCCGCTCGTGGAACAACAAGGAATACGACACCGGAGAGATTCGTTTCGACATGATCTTTGGTGAGGCCGCCGAAGAAAAGTATGGCGCCCCCTATCTGCTGGGACATCGCGGCGATCTTCACTCGGCGCTCGTCAGCGCCGTTTCCGATGAGGCGATCCATCTCGACCACAAGCTGGTCGGCTTCGAACAGAAGTCCGATGGCGGCGTCAGCCTGACATTTGCGAACGGCAACAAGGTCGAAGCCGACGCGATGGTTTCTTCGGACGGCGTCCATTCCTTCGTCAAGGATCAATTGTTCGGCAAGGACGATCCGAACTTCACGGGCCGTATCGCCTACCGGACCGTGTTTCCGGCCAGCCTGCTTAACGGCTATCCAATCGACGACTGCACGAAATGGTGGGGGCCGGATCGCCATATCGTGATCTATTACGTCAAGCCGGACCGCAGCGAGATCTACTTCGTCACCAGTCAGCCCGAACCCGATTTCACCGTCGAATCGTGGTCGACGATGGGCAACGTCAACGAACTGCGCAAGGATTTCGCAGCGTTCCATCCGCAGGTCCGCCATGTCCTGGCCTCCTGCCCGTCGGTTCACAAATGGGCGCTGTTCGATCGCGATCCGCTGCCGCGCTGGAGCGACGGCAACGTCACGCTGCTCGGCGACGCCTGTCATCCGATGACGCCCTACATGGCGCAGGGCGCCGCGATGGCCATGGAGGACGGGGCGGTGCTGTCGCGCTGCCTGGCCGGCGTCGAACGCGACGGCGTTTCCGATGCCTTCCGCCGCTTCGAGGCGACACGCAAACCGCGAACCTCCCGCATGCAACTGAGCTCGCGCACCAATACCTGGCTCAAGAATCCGACCGATCCGGATTGGGTCTACGGCCACGACGCATGGAACGCGCCGCTCGCCGAGCTCGAAACGGCTTGATCGCCGGCCTGTGCCCAACAATGGAGAAAAACCGATGAGCAAGAACAAGCCACGCACTGAAAAATTCGAGCGCGGACTGAAGACCCGGCGCGGCGTGCTGGGCGACAGCTATGTGGATCGTTCGCTGGCAGCCGCGGACGACTTCAACTGGCCGATGCAGCAACTGGCCACCGAATATTGCTGGGACGAGATATGGAACCGGCCTGACCTCGACCGTCGAAGCCGCAGCCTGCTCAATCTCGGCATGATCGCAGCCCTCAACCGTCCGCACGAATTCAAGATCCACGTTCGCGGCGCCCTCAACAACGGCATCACCAAAGCCGAGCTACGCGAGATTTTCCTGCAGATCGCGGTCTATTGCGGCGTGCCGGCAGGCCTCGACAGCTTCCGCAACGCCAAGGAAGTCTTCACGGAGATGGGCATCAGTGACTGAGGCTTCCCCGATCGAAACCAACGAGCGGCCGGGCTTCGAGCGCCGTATTGTGCAAACTGCCACGGGACCGCTCAGCCTCGCCTCGGCAACGCGGCCGGCACCGAAACAGTGCTGTTCAACCATTCGATCCTGACCGGGAGCGCGATCTGGCACCGCCAGGGCGGCGTCTCGTCGCTGCCGGCTGGCGCGTGATATGCCTCGATACACGTGGACATGGGCGTTCGGTGGCTGCGCCGGCGCCCTACACCATGGACGATCTGGTTTCCGACAACGTCGCGGTGCTCGATGCGCTCGGCGTCGCGAGGGTTCATCATGCCGGGCTAGCAGCGCTGTCAGGTTTCGGGTGGCGAAACGTGGCGTGGAAGCCGAGATTGGCGGCATCAAAACAACGGCCGCCTGGAGGGCTGTCATGAACGAGATGAAATACGTCTACAAGATCATCAAGTCGCCGGTCGGCAAGCTCAAGCTGGTCGCCACCGAGAAGGGACTGACCGCGATTCTGTGGGAGAAGGACGATCCGCGGCGCGTTCCGCTGGGCCCGATGAAAGCGGATCCGGACAACCGGTTCTTGAAGGCGACCGAAACGCAACTGAACGCCTATTTCAACGGCCGGCTGAAGAAGTTCACAGTGCCACTGGATTTCAAGGGAACCGATTTCCAGAAAAGCGTCTGGGCGGCGTTGCTAACCATTCCGTTTGGCGAAACCCGCAGCTATGGCGAAATCGCCAGACAGATCGGCCGGCCCCAGGCATCCCGCGCCGTCGGTGCGGCGAACGGCCGCAATCCGATCTCGATTATTGCGCCCTGCCATCGTGTGCTTGGCACCAACGGCAAGTTGACCGGATTCGCGCGAGGAACTCGAGGCCAAGGATCAGCTTTTGAAGCTGGAAGGCCGTGATCCCCTGCTCGGCCTCGCCGGCCAAGGCTCGCGAAAGGAACAAAATCAATCAAGATGGATCGCGCAGTAACCCCGGTCTTTCTGTTTTAATCTAACGCAACGCAAGAGAAAATTTCGCCCAACTACGGTTGAACGGCGCGGTTCCCGCAAGCAAGCCGACGCCGCAGGCCGCGCCATCGCCGCGAGCCAATCGGCCGATAACGCTTTCAAGCCGTCGAATGCTGACTTAGGATGAGCGGATCGGGCTCCTGCTGGGCCGCGCTCGATGGATCGTGGCCCCTCGCCGGCGTTATCGCAACGCAGCGAACCGATGGCTGGTGATGATCGGCCCCTGAGCTGTTGTTTCCTTCAACTCATGTCGATCAGGAATCTCAACCATGAATCAAAAATATAGCGCTGCTATAAGCACGCGTGCATTGGGAAAATCGTTCAAGAACCGCCGCGCGCATGCGCTCGGCAGAGCCGGATGGGCGCTCATGCTCATCATCACCACTGGCGGCGTAGCTTCCGCCCAGACCGCACCAGCCGGTGTTCCCGACAAAAGCTTTCCGGAAAGCGTGACGTCGACCAAGGACGGCACGCTCTATGCGGGGAGTTTCAATCTTGGCGGCGTGGTGAAGGTCACGCCCGGCGGCAAGGCTGAACAATTCATCAAGCCCGCCGCCAATGGCAGCCGCTCGGTGCTCGGCGTCCTCGCCGACGAAAAGAGCGGCACCTTGTATGTGTGCTCCAATGACATCACCGGCTTTGGCGTTCCCGGCCCGGGCGACGCCAAGGGAACCTGGCTGAAGACCTTCGACCTCGCCACCGGCGCTCCGAAAGGCAGCTTCGCGTTCAAGGATGAAAAATCGCTCTGCAACGATATCGCCGTCGGCGGCGACGGCACCGCCTATATCTCTGACTCGCTGAATCCGGTCGTTTACCGCCTGAAACCGGGCGGCACGGCGCTCGAAGCGTGGTCGACCGACCCGGCGTTGGCGCCGGCCAAGGATGGCGTCGGCCTCGACGGCATCGCGGTCGGTGCTGACGGCAATCTCTATGTCACGACCTTCATCCCGGCCAAGTTGTTCAGGATCGCGGTCAAGGACGGCAAGGCTGGCGCGGCTACCGAGTTGAAACCCTCCCGCGCCATCGACCATGCGGATGCGATGCGCGCGTTCGGTGACGGCTTTCTGCTGATCGAAGGCGGCGGCAGGCTGGACAAGGTCACCGTCAAAGGCGACGAGGCCACCATCGAAACCATCAAGGACGGGCTCGCCGAGCCGGTCTCGGTAACGCAGGTCGGCAATACCGGCTGGGTTGCCGAAGGCAAGTTGTCCTACATCATCGGCGACAACAAGGGCAAAGACCCGGGCCCGTTCGAACTCAAGCCGGTCGCGCTGCCGAAGTAGGACCAGAAACTTCAAATCAAGCGACAAGACCGGCCGACGTTGCGCGATATCGCAACGATCGGCCGGTATATTTGCGAGAACGACGGCTCGTGAACCAGCGCTAGGTCTCGATATTGAACAGCCTTGCCGCGGTACGGCCGAGGATATCGGCTTTCTCGTCGTCGCTGAGCGACGTGCAAGCAAAAATGTGAGCGACCGGTTCGAGCTGCCAGGGATATGGATAGTCGCTGCCGAGTATGAGCTGGCCGGCGCCGACCTGCGCCGCCAGATGGCGGATCGCCTCCGGGGTGAAGACCAGTGAATCGAAATAGATCTGCTTGAGATATTCCGTGGGCTGTTTCTTCAACTTGATCTCGGGGTTGCAACCGCCGGGGTTGACCAGACAGGCGTGATCGGAACGGTCGGCGTAGGACGGCAGAAAACCCCCGCCATGCGCGGCGATCACTTTCAGCTTCGGAAAGCGATCGAACGTGCCCTCGAAGATCAGATGCGAGAGCGCGATCGTCGTCTCCACGGGATACGCAGCCGCATTGGCGAGCCAACCATTGCCGGCCACCAGCTTGTTGAGTTCGGGGACGCCCTGCGGATGAATGAACAGCGGCGCGCCGAGTTCTTCCGCCTTGGCCCACACCGGATTGAATTTCGGGTCGGAGAACGCCACGCCGTTGACGTTGCCGCCGATCGCGGCCCCCTTCAATCCCTGCTTCTTCACCGCGGTTTCGAGCTCCTGCACCGCGAGGTCAGGCGCCTGCAGCGTCAGCGAGGCAAAGCCTGCGAAGCGGTCGGATTTCGCGGCGCAGAGTTCGGCGAGCTTCTCGTTCTGGATCTTGACTATTTGTCCCGCCAGATCGCGGTCGCGGTCGTACCAGTTGGGGTTGATCGATAGCACTTCCATGTCGACCGCCTGGGCGTCCATCGCCGCGAACCGTTTGTCGATGTCGATCACGGCCTCGTCGTTGCCTCTGACGGTTACCGGCGGGATCGGGCCGAGCAGCTTGCTGGCTTCCGGGATCGAGCAATGGGCATGCACGTCGATGGTCTTGACCCGCTTGCCGCCGACCGTCACGGGTAGCTTCTGGCGTGCCGGCCCTTGAGCAGCCCCTTGGGCGTGGGCACTTTGCAAAAGGCCGCAACTGCAAAAAACGATGCCGGTGGCTGCCGCGGCGGTGCCTGTTTTCAGAAAATCACGGCGCGTGGTCATGACGGGCTTCTCCCTGTTCGCTGGTCCCGGCTGCCCACCAGGCCATGCTGTGTTTTTGTTTTGGAATTTCCGCCGCAACCGGCTGGATGGTCAGATCCGAAAGGCAGCCTATGACATTCAGCAAGCCGGCAGCAACCGGCCGTCGGCGCGCCGCCGGTCACGAGTTTGTTGCCTGCGCTGCTTGATGCTTCGCGATGCCGCGGGATACCCGACGCCGCCAACTAGTGGGCCCGATCTGCCTGCCAAATGCCCAAACTTTAATGAGCGGTTAGGAGAGCCGCTCTATGTTCGGGTTGCAACGTTATTGTCCCCCTGCATTCGGCTGGCATTCCCATGAAAATCGGCTCCCTGCTGACGACCGTCATCCTCTCGCTGTCGGCCGTCGGCGGCGGCTTGGCAGTTTACGTGGCCGCCACCAAACACGAGACGATGGACAGGATTTTCGATGCGCAGCAGCGGCTGGAAATCGTCCGGGCCGTCGGCGACATTCCGCGCTATTTCAATCCGGAACGCGGCTTTGCCACCAACATCCTGTTCGGGCCGGCGGTGGTCGAGCAGAAGCAACGGCAGCGACCTCGACAACTACCGCAAGCAGACCGACGGCGCCGTCGACAAAGATGGACCAGGTCAAGAAGCACATCGGTCGATGCGCTCGACGACGGCCAGGCCATCGTCGCCAGGATCGACGAACTCAAGACGCAATTCGACGCGCTTCGCAGTGCGATCGACAAGGCCATCGACGGCCCCGCCGAAGCCCGCCGCGACGCCGCCAAGAAGATCGTCGCCGACAATGCGGTCTTCAACACCGCCGTCACCACCTTGCTCGACGAGCAGGTCCGCCAGATGGCGATCCTGAATGGCGACGCCTACCGGCAATCAAACTACGCCAATGTCGCCTGGACCCTGCGCGACATCGGCGGTCTCAACGCCAGCCTGCACAAAAATCTGGTCGGCGCGAGACGGGTGGCGACCGAGGCCGAGCGGATGGAGCTGAGCCGTTCGCAAGGGCGGACCGATCAGATCCTGATCGCCTTGCATGGAATTGCGCGGCAATCCGGCGACGCCGAAAAATGTCGAGGCCGCGCTCGGCAGGCATGCAGGGAGCCTATGTCGACCGCTTCGGCCAGGAATTGAAGCTGGCCAAGGACGGCGCCGCCAGCGGCCAGTACGAACACGACGTCGATACCTACTTTGCCGAATCGCAGCGCGGGCTTGCCGCCATCATCACCGTGCGCGAGGCGTTTTACGACAATGCCGAGGAAATCCTCGCCGCCGCCTATTCCAATGCGCGTTTCAGCTTCCTGATCGCGCTCGCGGGCCTTGTGGCCGTCGTTGCCGCCAGCGCCGGCCTTGTCGTGATGGTGCGCCGCCGGGTCTGCCGGCCGATCGTCGATATCACCGCCTCGATGTCGCGGCTGGCGGCCGGCGACATGGCAGGAGAAATTCCGGCCAGCGACCGTCAGGACGAGATCGGCGCGATGGCAGCCGCCGTCCAGGTGTTCAAGGACAACATGATCAAGGCCGAGCGGCTGTCGGCCGAGCAGTCGGCCGAGAACGACATCAAGATGCGCCGCGCCCGAGTGCTCGATGAATTGACCAGGTCGTTCGAGTCCAAGGTCAGCGAACTCGTGACTGGCCTGTCGTCATCGTCGTCGATGATGGAGGAGACCGCGCGCTCGATGTCGTCGACCGCTGATGTCACCGACCGTCAGGCTGGCGTCGTTGCCAGCGCGTCCCGGCAGACCACCAGCAATGTGCAGACGGTTGCGAGCGCCACCGAGGAATTGACCTCCTCGATCAGCGAAATCAGCCGCCAGGTGGCGCAATCCGCCCAGATTTCCGCACGCGCCGTCGACAATGCGCGGCGCACCGGCGATATCGCGCAATCGCTGGCCGCCGGCGCGCAGAAGATCGGCGACGTCGTGACGCTGATTCAGAACATCGCCGCTCAAACCAACCTGCTCGCCCTCAATGCGACCATCGAGGCCGCGCGCGCCGGCGAAGCCGGCAAGGGCTTTGCGGTGGTCGCCTCCGAAGTCAAATCGCTGGCCGGCCAGACCGCGAAGGCCACCACCGAGATATCCGAGCAGGTCGCCGCTATTCAGGGCGCCAGCGACGAAACGCTGGTCGCGATCAAGAACGTCGTCGAGGTCATCACCGAGATCGATCAGATCGGCAGCGCGATTGCGTCCGCGATCAATGAACAGGGTTCCGCGACCAGGGAAATCGCCCGCAACATCCAGCAAGCCGCGAACGGCACCCAGGATGTCTCCTCGAACATTTCCGGCGTCCAGCAGGCCGCGACCGATGCCGGCGCCGCAGCGACCCAGGTGCTGGGCGCGGCCGAACATCTGTCACGGCAGTCGCAGGAACTCGCCGGCCAGGTCAATCGCTTTCTCGCCGACGTCAGGGCGGCGTAAGCCGCCGTCACCCCGGCTCGCTTGCCTCTGATATATGACCGATATACGCTTGGGATGAGTTTCACAGAATCCTGATCTGCCAAGCGTGAACGACGGTCTGCGAGGAACATTGAAGCCAAAAGCTCCGTCAAAACGCCCGGCCCGGGCCGGCAAGGCCAAGGACGGCACGCTGACGGACCGCGCCTATCGCGAACTCGAAGAGATGATCGTCACGCTGCAATTGTCGCCCGGCACCGTGCTGTCGGAGCAGGCGCTGGCGCTTCGCCTCAAGATCGGCCGGACCCCGATCCGCGAAGCCTTGCAGCGGCTGGCCCGCGACGGCCTCGTCGTGATCATGCCCCGGCGCGGCATCATGGTGTCCGAGATCAATCTGAGACTGCAACTGCGGTTACTCGAGGTGCGGCGCGAACTGGAACGCCTGATGGCAAGCCTCGCCGCCGAGCGCGCCACGCCGGAGGAACGCCGCGAGTTCGCCGAGATGGCGCAAGCCATGCTCGCCGCCGCAGACTTGGCCGACGACCTCGCCTTCATGCGGCTCGATCAGCGTTTCAACATCCTGATCGCGGAAGCCGCGCGCAATGAATTCGCCCGGCGATCGATGGGGCTGATGAACGCGCTGTCGCGCCGGTTCTGGTATCAGCACTATCAGGAAGTGGCCGACTTGCCGCTGGCCGCCAAGCTTCATGCCGCCGTCGCTGAGGCGGTCTCGCAAAAGAAAGCCAACGCGGCCGCGACCGCGTCAGACCGGCTGATCGACTATATCGAGGATTTCGCGCGCAAGACGCTCGATACCTAGAACCTAACCGAAAATGAAAGCGTCATTGCGAGGAGCTCTTGCCGACGACGCAATCCAGGCCACGTATTTGGCACTGGATTGCTTCGCGGAGCCTGTCATCGGGCCAGCCGTAGGCCGGACCCGTTGGCTCGCAATGACGAACTGCTTTTGAGTCAGACTGCAAAGCAGCATCAATCGAACATGACGACGCTTCGAATGGTCTCGCCGCGCTTCAGCGCGGCAAAGCCGTCGTTGATCTCGTCAAGGCCGATCCGGCGCGAAATCAAATCGTCGAGCAGCAGCGATCCCTCGAGATAGGCCCGCGCCAGCAGCGGGAAATCGCGCCGTGGGCGCGCGTTGCCATAGCTGACGCGGCGGATGCGCTTCTCCTGCATCAGCGAGCCCCAGCGGAACGATGCGTCCTGGTTGACGTCGATCTTGCCAAGCCAGATCACCTGGCCGCCCGGCCGCACCGCTTCGGTGGAGTTACGAAACGCCACAGGGTGGCCTGCGGATTCAATCACCACGTCGGCGCCACGGCCGCTGGTCTCGCGCCTTACAATGGCGACGGCGTCCTCTTTCGAGGCGTCGATGCCGTGGGTCGCGCCGACTTTAGCCGCCAAGGTCAATTTCGCAGGCGTCACGTCGACGGCGATGATCTTGCCGGCACCGGCGAGCCGGGCGCCCTGCACCGCGGCAAGGCCGACCGCGCCGCAGCCGATCACCATCACGGTATCGCCATGCGCGATGGCGCCGAGATTGAGCGCAGCACCGACGCCGGTCATCACGCCGCAGCCGATCAGGCAGGCGCGGTCGAAGGGAATTTCTTGAGGGACTACGATGGCCTGCTGGTCGGCCACGATGCAATACTCGCCGAACGATCCGAGATACATCAACTGCCTGAGTTCGCGGCCATCGGCGAGCGCGGCGCGGCTCTCGCCATCGAACGAGACCGCCTGCGGTCCCTTGCCGAGATATTCCTCGCACAGGATCGGCGAGTCGCGATCGCAATAGAAGCAATGTCCGCAATGCGGATTCCACGACAGCACGACATGATCGCCAACCTTGACGCCGCGCGCGGCGGGCCCGACCTGTTCGACGATCCCGGCGGCTTCATGTCCGAGCACGATCGGCATCGGATAGCGCAACGCGCCCTCGATCACTTCGAGATCGGTGTGACACAATCCGGTAGCGCGGATCCGCACCAGCACGTCGGACGGTTTCAACGCCGCGGCGGTGACGGTTTCGATCGACAACGGCGTTTGCGGAGCGCGCAGAACCGCGGCGCGGTATTGCAGCGGCATCAGATCCTCGCCTGCCCAGCAAGCGCCGTCACCGCCAGATCAAGGTCGGACGACGTCATCTCCCACTCGTTGCCGAAATTCGCGACGACCGATTTCATGAAGGGCTCGACCATCGACCTGGCGGCGTTGGCGTCGCCCAGATGATCGACCAGCAGCGCCAGCGCGAGCTGACGAGGCTCCGGACCTTCATAGCTCCATTCGAAGCCGTTTTTGCTGAATTCCATCACGTTGAAGCAGGGATCAAGCGCCGTGCCGTCCACCGTCACCTTGACCCCGTCAATGGTCCGGTCTCCCACATAGGTCTTCATCCCGTGTCCCCGTTTTGCCGCAACCTAAGAGGCCCGCGCCGGTGCCCCGCAAACAGTACCGCGCCGCTCGGCGGCAGGTAAACCTGCCGGGCAGACCCAGGCGCAAAAATCGAAGCCTAGCCGGAAAAGCCCTTTGCCGCACTAATAGATTGGTGATATATTACAGAAAAAGCGCGGTGCGAGCCGCGCAAAAGTGCGGAGAAACGCGATGGAATTGTCATCGAGTGCCATGACCGAGCGGCAGCGGAATTACCGGGCGACCTATCGCTATCGGATCGCCGGCTGGTACAATGGCTGGCTGCATGTCTTCGTGATCTATGTCATCGGGCTAACCGCGCTGTCGGTATATTTCGGCAACCTCCGCGACCTCCGATGGTGGGAGCTCGGCATCGTGCCGGTGACGTTCCTGTTTGCGAATTTCTTCGAATGGTGGATCCACCGCTACGTCATGCACCGCCCGTCGCAGGTCAAGGCATTTCGCGCGATCTACAATCGGCATACGCTGATGCACCACCAGTTCTTCACCGAAAAGGAGATGCGGTTCGCCGACCATCATGACTGGCGCGTGACATTCTTTCCACCCTACGCGCTCGTGACCTTCACCATGATGTCGATCCTGCCGGCGCTGATTTGCGGCTGGCTGATTTCCGCCAATGTCGGCTGGCTGCTGATCTCGACGACGACGTCGATGTACCTGATCTACGAGTTCATGCATTTCTGCTGCCACGTCGAAGACAACTGGTTCGTGCGCCACGCGCCCTTCGTCAACACGATCCGCCGCCATCACACGGCCCATCACGATCAATCGATCATGATGGAGCGCAACATGAACCTGACCTTCCCGGTGATGGACTGGCTGATGGGCACCTCGGACCTCAACCGCGGCCTGATCGGTCATCTCCTCAATGGCTATGACAACCGCTTCGTCAAAACCGACATGCGCAAGACCGCGCGCACGCCGCGGCCTGCCGTGACCGGGCAGCCGAGCGGATTTGCCACGCCGGCCGAGTAGCAGGGACCAGCGGGGAGAGCCTGTATGAGCGCCATCGAACCCAACTGGGTTTCACTGTTGTGGTTCGCGGCCTATGCGACCATCTGCATGCTGGCGTTTCTCGTGGTCGCCGGCATGTTCCCGCTGCGCTCGCGTCCGGAGGCGGCGCGATCCCGCGGCATGACGCCCTTGATCGCCGGCAATGCCATTTTGCTGGCGAGCCTTTTGATCGCGACCGGCCGTTACGGCTACATCGAACTTCGCTGGAGCAGCTTGATCGTCGTCACCGGGCTCATTGTGCTGTTCGCGCCCGGGCTGTTCCAGGCCTGGCCACCGTCGAAGCGCGATGGCAGAATGGGCCTGGTCGCGCTGATCGGAATTCAGGCGTTGGCGCTGGCGACGCTTGCCAAGATCACCGCGCCGTCGTGGGCAAATCTATCGTGACGTGTTTTGGGAGGGTTTAGCGATGCCTGTTAGAATCAAGCTTGGCCTGTCGCTGGGCGTCGTCATTGTGGCCGCCATCGCCGCATATTTTCAGCACATTCTGGGCCATGACCGCATCCAGTACGTGGTCGCGTTCCTCGGATGCTTCATGATCTTCGCGATGTGGCTGTTTCCCGAGGTCAAGCGCGACGACAGCGCCGGCGGCGTTCGGCGTGACAGCCTGCCGCGATAGGATCAGCGCCTGATAGCGTGATGCCCCGATCAAACGAACTGCGGCCGTCTACTCGATCACGACAGCCAGTTGGCTGATGAGGTAGGCCACCTCTTCGAGTTCGGCCTCATCGCGATGATCGACCGTATAGGCCAGGCGTTCGACGCATTGATCGTAACCGACGGCCGCAAGGACGGCATCATCGGATAACGCGGACTGTGAATTGGGCTTCATGGTCGCGCTCCGTGGTTACCCCTGAGCTAAGAATACCTTTGGTTTGTGCGATCGACACCTTAAGGTTCGGTCATGTTACCAAATGTGTATTACCAACTGTGTCGGTGGGATGACGGTGGGCATTTGGCGAAAGCGCGGCATTCGCAGGGCATTGTCGCGGGCCGCGGCCGACCGGTCGTTCGCGGCCACTTGTGCGACGGCGCGATTGGCGATCTAATAATGACCGAGGCGTTCGAAAGAACGCCTGTTTCGCGCGCTCCAAGGCCGTGGCGCGCCCATAAGGCGATGTTTGCCCAACCCGCTTTCGAAAGGGGAGGAGATGTCGTCACATGGCTTAGGACCTGGGAAGGCGCTTTTCCCCACGACCCATTCGTGGAGATGCGCATGAACCTCGATGCCTACCGGATCGCTTCCGAACCCTACTACCAGCCCGTCGGCGACGAGATCGCGATATTTGAGGCGGCCTTCGCCGAGCGGCTTCCCATGATGCTGAAGGGACCGACCGGGTGCGGGAAAACCCGTTTTGTCGAACACATGGCATGGCGGCTGGCAAAACCGCTGGTCACCGTGGCCGCGCATGAGGACATGACCGCCTCGGACCTCGCCGGCAGGTACCTGCTGGAGCCGAGCGGCACCGTCTGGCACGATGGCCCGCTGACCATGGCGGTGAGGTACGGCGCGATCTGCTACCTCGACGAAATCGTCGAAGCGCGCCAGGACACCACCGTCGTGATCCATCCGCTGACCGATGCGCGGCGTATCCTGCCGCTGGAGAAGCACAACGAGATCGTGCCGGCCCACGCCGATTTCCAGCTCACCATCTCCTACAACCCCGGCTATCAGAGCGCGGTGAAAGACCTGAAGGAATCGACCAAGCAGCGTTTCCTTGCGATCGATTTCAACTATCCGCCGCCCGCGGTCGAAGCCGCCATCGTCGCCCGCGAGGCCGGAACCAATGTCGAGTTGGCCCGCACTTTGGTCGCGATCGCCGAGCGGTCGCGCAACCTTCAGGGTCATGGGCTCGAGGAAGGCGCTTCGACCCGGATGCTGATCCATGCCGGCCGGCTGGTCCGCGCCGGCCTGCCGCTTGAAGCCGCGGTCCGATCCAGCATCGTGCTGCCGATCACCGACAATCACGATATCCGCGAAGCCCTCAGTGCCGCGATCGAGGCCTGCATCCGGTGAGTGCTGCGCCCCGCCTGGCATCGCTGCGTGTGGTTGCCGCCCCATCCGGCGGCGCGGCCCGTCGCGTTCATCTCTTGATGCAACAGCGCGAAGCACTGCGGCCGCCGTTTCGGCTGGCCTGGGACAATCTCGCAGCGCGCTTCGACGCCGACGAACTCGAGGGCTGGGCCGCCGGCGTGCTCGATCTCGCCGACGTCAATGCCGGCCGCTCGTGCCTGCTCACGTTCTGGCAGGTCAGCCGAGACCAGCCCACGGCAGAAGGCATCGCGCCGCTGATCGTGGCGGCGCAGACATCGGCCAATATCTGCCGTTACGCCGGCGCGCAGGCCGCCGCGGCCGCGCTCAATACCGTCGCCGTCACCAAAAAAATCCTGGCCGCAGGACCTAGCCTGTCGCGGTGGTGGCGCGCGATGGACGATCTGGCGCAGCGTGCACCGGAATCAGTCGTCGCCGCGGCGGCGCGCATGGCCGAAATCCTCGGCGCCGGCGATATCCATGCCTTTGAGAATTTTATCGCGGCGGGACTGAAGCTGGCGGCCGGCGACCGGCGCAAGCGGCTGGCCTTCTTCACGTTGCAGGATGAACTCGCGCAGCAACTGCTGGAACGCGCCACGACCGGCGCCGGATTCGCCGAGACCGAGCGCCAGACCAAGGCGTTCGTCACCGCTCTGTGGGGCCGCCCGCCGCTGTTGCGCAGTTTTTCAGAGGGCAGCGGCCAGGCGCCGCAACGCCGCGCGGGAATCGCCGGGCCGTTGATCCGCCTGCCCTCGATCTATCGCGGCATACAAGGCGACGCCGCCTACGCGCTATACCGGGCGGCGGCCGCGCACGCGCAGGCCCATCTGATGTTCGGCGGCCCGCGATTTGCGGTCGGAACCCTGAAACCGCTGCAGATCGCGCTGGTCACCCTGATCGAGGATGCCCGCATCGAAACGCTGGCGATGCGGCAATTACCCGGACTGCGAAGACTGTGGTCGCCCCATCATGTCGCCACGCCGGCCGGGGTCGCCACCGCGCCGACTTTGCTCGCCCGGCTGGCCCGCGCGCTGTTCGACCCGTCCTATCAGGACGATGACAGTTTTGTCGCCAAGGGACGGCTGATGTTCGAGGGCCGAATGTCGCGCCTTGAAGACCCTGCGATCAGCCGCGAGGTCGGCATGCTGCTCGGCAACGATCTCGGCCAGATGCGGATCCAGTTCAACGCCAAGACCTATGTCGTCGAGCCGGTCTATCGCGACGACGGACTGGGCCTGTGGGATTTTGGCGACGATGCGCCCGCCTCCGCCGAGACGCCCGATCTCGCAGTTGACGCGGCGCGACTTGAACAGCGCGAGGATCCCGATCAGCCATCGCTGCATCCCGATGTGCAGGAAGACGAACATGCCGCCGGCCGCGCCCGCCCGGTGCCGCCGGACCGGCGCGGCATCGTGATCGCGAAATATCCGGAATGGGATCGCGCGCACCATGTCGAGCGCCCGGAATGGACGACGGTGCGGGAAGTCGCGGCGCGGCACGGCGATCCGCGCGTCGTGGAGGAAGCGCTCGATCGCGCCGACGCGTTGCGAAGCCGGATCGGCCGGCTGGTCCGCAGCGTCCGTGTCGGCCGCGCGATCAGGCTCAAGCGCCAGCTCGACGGCCATGACCTCGACGTCGACGCCATGCTCGATGCCGGCATCGCGCTGCGCATGGGCCAGGAGCCAGACCCGCGCATCTTTCGCGCGACCACCTCGAAGCATCGCGATCTCGCAGCGTTGCTGCTGCTCGATATCTCGGAATTGACGCGGGATCGTCTGGCATCCGGGGACTCGATCCTCGACATCGAACGGCTGGCGGTCGCGGTCCTAGCCGAAGCCATGGGCGCGCTGGGCGATCCCTTCAGCCTGCTCGCCTTTGCCTCGAATGGACGGGACGATGTCGAGATGACGACCGTCAAGGCGTTCGATCAACCGTATGACCGGGCCTGCATCGGCCGGTTGGCGGCGCTATCGCCGGGGCTGTCGACCCGGCTCGGCACCGCCATTCGTCATGCCGGCGAGACCATCAGCCATGTCAACAGCTTCCGAAAGCTCGTCATCGTCCTGACCGATGGCGAGCCCTCCGATATCGACATCGCCGACCCGCTCGATCTCGTCGAGGACGCCCGCCGCGCCGCGGTCGGATTGCGGGCGCGCGGCATCGACGGGTTCGGTGTCGTACTGGGCTCGGGTGCGGCGAATTCGGCGGCGCGTATTTTCGGCCGCGGCAATACCATGCTGGTGCCGCGGGTCGAGGACCTGCCGGCGCGGCTATCGGAGCTGTATTTTCGACTGGCGCGGCGGTAGTTGCAGTTCGTCATGGCCGGGCTTGTCCCAGCCATCCACGCCTTGGCTCAGCCAAGAAAGACGTGGATGCCCGGCACAAGGCCGGGCATGACGAAAGCGAATCTCGATCAGCCTCGCCTCGGATCGCGTTGCGCACTCAGCGGTGCGCCGCGACCTTGTTCGGAATGCCTTCGATCGGCGCTTCATCCGTTCCCACCGTCGGCCGGGTAAAGGACTCGACCATCTCGCGGGTGCCTTCCGGGTCGGCGATCCACTTGTTGTAGAATTCGTACGGACAGGCCGCGAGACCGCGGTCGCCCTCGCCGGAGTTGATCAACCCGGTGTAGCCACGATGCACCAGCTTGAAGAGATGGTTTTCCGATTGTCCGGTGCGGCGGGCGTCGCGGATCAGCGTCTTCGAAAGCTGGGCATACTGGATGCCATATTCTTCCTCGCCGCATTCACCGAGCGTGCGACCATCGAATCCGATGATCGCCGAATGGCCGAAATACGAATAGACCCCGTCGAAGCCCGCGGCGTTGGAAACCGCGACGTAACAATTATTCGCCCACGCCATCGCCTTCGCCATGATGACCTGCTGGTCTTTGGCCGGATACATGTAGCCCTGGCAGCGCACGATCAGCTCGGCGCCCTTCATGGCGCAGTCGCGCCAGATTTCCGGATAGTTGCCGTCATCGCAGATGATCAGCGAAACCTTCATGCCCTTCGGCCCGTCGGAGACGTAGGTGCAGTTGCCGGGATACCAGCCCTCGATCGGAACCCACGGCATGATCTTGCGGTATTTCTGGACCACCTCGCCCTTGTCGTTCATCAGGATCAGCGTGTTGTAGGGCGCCTTCTTCGGATGTTCCTCGTGACGTTCGCCGGTGAGCGAGAACACGCCCCAGACTTTCGCCTTGCGGCAGGCTTCGGCGAAAATCTCGGTCTCCTCGCCGGGCACGACGGACGCGGTGTCGTACATCTCCTTGGAGTCGTACATGATGCCGTGGGTCGAATATTCCGGGAAGATCACCAGATCCATTCCGGGCAGGCCGGTCTTCATGCCGACGATCATCTCGCCGATCTTCCTGGCGTTCGCCAGCACCTCCGCCTTGGTGTGAAGGCGAGGCATCTTGTAGTTCACGACGGCAACGCCGACCGTGTCATTGCTCGATGAAATATCGCCGTGCATCATGTCGCTTCTCCTTAGCGCTGTGTCGGTTCAGTTCGCCGGTCCGGTTCGCGCCCGCAGATTGCGCGCATCCCGCCCCGAAAAATTCCAGAGTCGTCCAAGGCCAGCGGATCCAATTCAATCCGTGCCGATCGCAGGTCGCCAAACGCAAAAAAACCCGACGAATCCTCGCGGATTCTTCGGGCTGCCTAGCCAACGCCAAACCAACGTCACTGGTGGTTCGGCAAATGACTACGAATGAAACATCATCGTCCAATCGCAGTCGAAAGAAAATTAAACATCTTTCGCGCGGTACTGCAAGAGTTCATTTGCGTGGATGATTGCAGCAGCCATGTCGTCCATCGACAGCCGCTTGGCCATCGCCTGGCGGCGGATATTTTCATACGCTTCCGCCTCGCTCAGCCCCTGGCCATCCATCAGGATCGATTTTGCCTTTTGGATTCGCTGGATGCCCGACAGCTTGCGTTCCAGCTTGCGGATGCGCTTGTCGGTTTCGCGTTTCTCGAGCCAGATGCTGCGGGCGATGGTCAAATTGGTGAGCAGGCCAAACGGCCGGATCGGGCGCTCGACGACGGCGACCGCGCCGGCCTCCAGCACCAGTTGCAGCGTCGATGGATCCTCATAGCCGACGATCGCGATCAGCGTCGGCCGCAATCCGTCGTTCGACTTGAGAAGCTTTTGAATGTCGCCACGGACGTCATGTTCAACGGCGAGCAGCATCACATCGGCGTTGTCGCTCCAGGATTCCGGAACCGGCCATTGCGTTTCGACCATGCATCCGATGCGGTGCAGATGTTCGACAAGGCTGACGCGTTCGCTGTCCGGCGGGTGAACCACCTGGACCCGAAGTCCGCGAAGGTCACGAAGGATCTGGATCGCCACCACCGGGACCTCAGTGATTGACGGTCTGGAGGTCTTCGGCCGACCAGTCGTCGAGACTCTGCACGACACAATAGGGGTCGGGCTTGATCCGCACGCCGGGATTCCAGACCGTCTGGAATCGACCCGATTTGTCCAGCCGCGCGATCCGCGGCCAGAGATAAGTGTGGTTGTTTTCCGGATCGATTCTTATCCGGCCCTGCGGGGCGTCGAACTCGGAATCGCGCAGTTCCGGCAGCACGCGTTCCGGATCATCCGAACCGCAGCGTGCCAAGGCGCGCATCGCCAGATGCACCTGAAAATAGGCGGCTTCCGCCGCCGCCGTCACCGGCGCATCGGCGCCGTATTTCTCCTTGAAGCTTGCCACGAAGCGCCGCGCGGAAGGCGAAGAAGAAGTTTCGAAGAATGGCGCCGCGGTGATATGCCCCTCGGCCGCCTCCTTGTGCATCTCGGCCACCTCGGCCTCCCCCGTGGTGAGGCTTGCGATCGGCATCTTCGCCGGGTCGAATCCCGCCTTTCGGTAGGCCTCGTAGAGCACCGAGGTACCCTTCCCCACTACCGTGGAAAAGATCACGTCCGGCGAGGTCTTCTTGATCCGGTTGATGACTTTTTCAAAGTCTTTCGGCTCCGCTGCAAGCGGGACGTAGATCTCGTCCAGCACCTCGCCGCGTGCCTGCACGACGAAGTCGGCCATCAGGCGATTGGACTCGTAAGGATAGATGTAGTTCGATCCCACCAGCAGGAAACGATTGCCATAGGTCGATAGCAGGAATTTTGCCAGTTGCAGCGAATTCTGGTTCGGCGCTGCCCCGGTGTAAATGCAGTGCCGTGAATACTCAAAGCCCTCGTACAAGGTCGGATAAAACAGCAGCCCGCGGTGGCTTTCGACCACCGGCAGCACCGCCTTGCGCGTGCTCGACATGTAGCAGCCGAACAACAGCCGGACGCGGTCGACCTGAAACAGCCGCTCCGCCAGGGAGCGGAACTGCTTCGGGTCGGAGGCCGGATCGTAGATCACGGGCTCGATCAGGCGATCAAGCACGCCGCCGGCGGAATTGATCTCACCGATGGCGAGCAGCGTTGCATTCAGTTGGGATTGCTCGACCGCGGACGTCACCCCGGTCTGTGAGAACAATACGCCGACGCGCCACGGCGCTTTGTTGTCTTCGCTGGAACTCATGACCGACTTGAACCACTGCTGAGATCCGGCGACTGTACGTCAGATCTTAGGAAACTCAAATCGCCGGTCAGCCGTTGCGGAACGCATAGGCGTAGCCGTTGAGCGCCGGCGCGCCGCCGAGATGGGCGTAGAGAACTTTCGAGCCGGCGGGAAAGTAGCCCTTTTGCACCAGATCGATCATGCCCTGCATCGACTTGCCCTCATAGACCGGGTCGGTGATCATGCCTTCAAGCCGTGCGCTCAGCCGGATCGCGTCCTTGGTCTCATTGGAAGGCACGCCGTAGGCCGGATAGGCGTAGTCCTCCAGCAGCACGACATCGTCTTCGCCGAGCTCCTTGCCGAGTTCAACCAGTTCGGCAGTCCTGCGCACGATCTCCAGCACCTGAGCCCTGGTCTGTCTTGGGGTAAAGGACGCATCGATGCCGATCACCCGGCGCTCGCGTCCGTCCGCGGCAAAGCCGACCAGCATGCCGGCATGGGTTGAACCGGTCACGGTGCAGACGACGATGTAGTCGAAGGCAAAGCCCAATTCCTTTTCCTGGGCGCGAACCTCCTCGGCAAAGCCGACATAGCCGAGGCCGCCGAATTTGTGCACGGAGGCGCCGGCCGGGATCGCATAGGGCTTGCCGCCCTTCGCCCTGACGTCGGCGATGGCGTCTTCCCAGCTTTGGCGAATGCCGATATCGAATCCTTCGTCGACCATCTGCACGTCGGCCCCCATGATCCGGCTGAGCAGGATATTGCCGACGCGGTCATAGACCGCGTCCTCATGCGGCACCCAGCTCTCCTGCACCAGCCGGCACTTGAAGCCGATCTTGGCAGCGACCGCGGCAATCATCCTTGTGTGGTTCGACTGAACGCCGCCGATCGACACCAGCGTGTCGGCGTTGGAGGCGATAGCGTCGGGAATGATGTATTCGAGTTTTCTCAATTTGTTGCCGCCGAAGGCGAGACCGGAATTGCAGTCCTCGCGCTTGGCGTAAAGCTGCACCTTGCCACCGAGATGCTGGCTCAGGCGCTCCAGCTTCTCGATCGGGGTCGGCCCGAATGTGAGGGGATATCGCGCGAACTTCTTCAGCATGTGGCAACCTCTTGTGTCTGATCGGTCTGCTATTCCGGCGGCGCGATGCCTAGCATTTTTCGCGCGAAGGGTGCTTTCAAGTTTTGGCCTGAATATGATAATATATCTCGATATTCTGGCCGATAGCTCCGGTATTGCATCGACATGGTATTAAATCTGAAAGATTCTTCCGCATCTGAGGGGATCGACGGCATCGACCTCAAGATGCTGCGCGCGCTGCAAAAGGACGGACGAATTTCAAACGCGGAACTTGCCCAAGCGGTTGATGTCAGCCCGGCGACCTGCCACCGGCGAACGCAACGGCTGATGGAACGGGGATATGTCACGCAGGTGCGTGCGATGATCAATCCCAAAAAGGTCAATCGCGGCGCGCTGGTGATGGTTGGCGTGGTGCTCG
Organism: uncultured Alphaproteobacteria bacterium; assembly: GCA_963755895.1. Classification (GTDB taxonomy): domain Bacteria; phylum Pseudomonadota; class Alphaproteobacteria; order Rhizobiales; family Xanthobacteraceae; genus Bradyrhizobium. Next base: position 1,111,610 of record CAVWMD010000003.1, on the reverse strand, counting down.
ACCGTTCGACACCGGAGAGTTTTGCCGACTTCGAAAGAGCGGTGGCAAAACTCAAATTCGTTCTCGACTGCCATTTGGTAGCCGGAGACTTCGATTACTTCCTGAAAATCCGGGTCGGCGACATGGCGGATTTCAACAGGATCCACGGTGAGAAGCTGATCGCGTTGCCGGGCGTGCGGCAAACGCGAACATTTTTCGTGATGAAGGAAGTCGTCGACAACGCACCGATGGATTTTTAGTTACGCCTCGACCACGCGTTCAAGATGGACGCGCCGGCAATCCATCTCGTATTCGAGATTGACGACCGGCGGCCGGTTGAAATGCCAGGTCAGGCCGTTGCGAAATACGCCGCGCCGGCCGAGTTCGCTTTCGAGGATCGAATAGACGTCCTGCACGGTATAGAGCTGGACACCGGTGGTCTGGCTCCAATCGCCGCCGAACGCGCTCATGCGCCGCTCCATGACATCCAGCACCCACTTTGCCTTTTCGAGCATGGCATCGGGGCTGGTATCCCCTAGGCGAACCGTGTGATCGCGGTAATTGGCCTTGCCTTCCACCGACTCGCCGCTGCCGGCGACGACAAATGACGCCGGCGCTTGTGGCGCGACAGTCGTGAACGAAAAGGCGTGAAAACCCGGCTCGGAAGGCGGATCGATCTTCGGACAGACATTGCTGCGCGCCACCGGATTGACGCCATCCCTCATGATCCCCCAATCGACCAGCGTCTTGATGTAGATCTCGTTGAAGGCCCTAAAACCGTCTTCGGTGAACGGCGCGGGAGAGCGCAACTCGCAGGCGCCGAACGCGGTCAGCGGCCGGCCCGCCGCCTTGATGATCTCGGCGATCTTCTCGAACCCCTGCTTCAGCGGAACCACCTTTGCAAAACGCACCCGCTCGATCGCAAAGCCCGGCAGCGCGCCGATACCGCATGAATATTGACTGACGCCGGGCATGAACCTGTAGCCGCCATTCTGCGCTTCAACCGTCTCGATCATAATGCCTCTCTGAATTGCCGACATTTCACGTCGGATTTTGGATTTCACGTCTCGAGCACGCCGAGATAGGCGTCGCGAATGATGGGATCGGCGAGCAATTGCGCACCCTCGCCGTGCCGTACGATGCGGCCCATATCCATGATGTAGGCGGAATGACAGAGATCGAGCGCGGTGATCACATCCTGTTCGACCAGCAGGATCGACATCCCCTCGGCGTTCAGGGCGCGCAACGCGGCGACGAGCTGCTCGACCAGCAGCGGCGACAATCCGAGCGACAATTCGTCGATCATCAGGAGCCGCGGGGCGCTCATCAGCCCACGGCCGATCGCGCACATCTGCTGCTCGCCACCGGAGAGCGTCGCCGCCGCCTGATGGCGGCGATCGCGTAATTTCGGGAACGTGCCATAGACCCGGTCGAGGTCGCGGTTCAATTCGCCCCTCGACACCTTTCGCGAGTAGGCTCCCATCAACAGATTGTCCTCGATGCTCATGGCGCCGAACAGCCGCCGGCCTTCCGGGACGTGCACGATGCCGCGGGCGAGTATCTGCGCGGCGCTGTCCCCGGTGACATCCTTGTCGTCAGCGAAATAAGTGCCGCTCTGCCTCGGAATGAGTCCAGATAACGCGCGCATCAAGGTGGTCTTGCCGGCGCCGTTGGAGCCGATCAGCGCGGTGATCTCGCCGCGGCGGACCGCCATGTCGATGCCCCACAGCACCTGGATCTCGCCATAGCCGGCACACAAACCTTGCAATTCGACGATCGGGGAATCAGCCATTGGCGGCGTTCCGTTGCGCGTATTGCTGGCCGAGATAGGCGTCGACGACGGCGGGATTCTTGATGACGTCGCGCGGCTCCCCGTCGGCAATCATCTGTCCGTTGTGGAGCACGACGATGCGGGTACAGACGTTGAGCACGACTTTCATCAGGTGCTCGATCATCACGATGGTGATGCCGTCCGCCGCCAACTGGTGAATGAGTTTGGTCGCCCGCTCCACCTCCGCGCTGTTCAGCCCGGCATTGACCTCATCGAGAAACAACAGCTTGGGCTTCATCGCCAGCGCCTTTGCCAGCTCCAGCCGCTTGCGCATCGCCAAGGTCAGCGTCGCCGCGGGTTGGCCGGCCTGCGCCTCCAGCCCCACGAACGCCAGATGCGCGCGGGCCTCCTGCCGGGCGGACTTCAAGCTCTCCCCGGGCTGCGAAAACAGCGCGGCGGCGGCGACATTGTCGAGCGCGGTGAACTCGGCGAACGGTTGTACGATCTGGAACGTGCGTGACAGTCCGAGCCGCGCCGCCTGAAACGTCTTGATCCGCGTGATGCCCTGGCCATCGAACGTAATCGTGCCGGAATTGGCCGGCGTCACGCCGCAGACGGTGTTGACCAGCGTGGTCTTGCCGGCCCCGTTGGGGCCGATCAGCCCAAGCACCTCACCTTTGTTGACAGCAAACGAAACCTCACGCAGCGCCTGCAGGCCGCTGAACCGGCGCGATACGTGGTCGAGGCGCAGGATCTCAGACATGCTTCGCCTTTCGCCAGAAGTTGCGGAAGCGCAGCGAAATCAGGCCATGCGGTAACAGCAGCAGGAGTGCTACGATCAACACCCCGAGCACGCCGCTGTGGATCTGGATATAGTTGCGCCAGACTACTTCCTCGAGCACCAGGTAAAGAAAGGCGCCGCAGGCCGCGCCGAACGGCGATCCGAGACCGCCCATCAAGGTCATCACGATCGGCTTGACCGAATAGAGGATGTCGAACACGTCGGATGGGTCGATGTAATGCACCCACGCGGCGTAGAGGCCGCCGGCGGCAGCGACGAAACAGGCCGACAATCCGAACGCGATGCTTTTATAAAGCGTGGCGTTCAAGCCGATCATGTTGGCCGCGGTTTCATTCTGCCGGATGCAGACCAGTCCGAAGCCGAGTTTTGATGCTGAGACGATGATGACCATCAGCGCCGTCGCGAGCAGCAACCCCCACATTGCGTAGAAGAAGAACAAGGCGTCGGCCATGATGCTGGAACCGGAAGCCAGCGGGATGTTCAGCCCCATGCCGCCGCCAGTGAGATCCGTGGCGTTGTTGACGAGTTCGCGCAACACCCCGACCAGCGACAGGCTGGCGATCGCGAAGTAATGGCCGCGCAGGCGCAGCAGCACCGCGCCAAGCAGGCCCGCAAGGACGAATGAGCCAACCAGCGCCGCCAGGATCGACACGGTCAGCGGCAGGCCCGCGTTGAGCAACACGCCGGTCGCATAAGCGCCGAAGCCAAAGAACGCCGCGGTCGCGAATGAGGGATATCCGGCAAGACCGCCGACCACGTTCCACGACAGCGCCAGGATCGCGTACATGCAGGCCATGGTTCCGAGCCGCAACGCGTAAGCACCGCCGAGCAGCGGTAACGCGGCCAGGCAGGCCAGCAGAATCAGCAGCGCCAGATTGGCTCGCTTCATTCGAAGCCTTTCCGGCCGAGCAATCCCTGCGGCCTGAACAGCAGGAACACGATCAGCAGCGCGAACGACAACGTCGTCGCATAAGCGGGCCCGATCGCGGCCGAGCCGATGCCCTCGACCAGGGCCAACAACAATCCACCTGCCAGCGCGCCGGACACGCTGCCGAGCCCGCCGAGCACGCAGACCACAAAGGCTTTGTCGAGATAGGAGGACGACGTCAGCGCCGAGATCGGAAAAATCAGCGCCATCAGCACGCCGGCGCAGCCGGCCAGCGCCGCGCCGATCCCGAACGCGGTCGCATAGATCGACCGGACATCGACGCCCATCAGGATGGCCGCATCGCGATCGAGCCTGACGGCGACGATGGCGCGCCCGACGCGCGAGTGGCGCAGCAGCAGATAAAGCAGCCCTGTCAGCGCCAGCGCCAGCACCGTTGCGATCAGCCGGTCGACGGGTACGACGACGTGGAACAGGGAGACCGAGCCCATCGGTGGCTTCAAGGTCAGCTTGCGATAATCCGCCTTGAAAAAGTAAATCATCGCGTTGTTCAGGATCAGATCGAGCCCGAATGTCAGCGTCAAGGTCACCAATACGGGCGCATGGAGCACGCGATTGAGCAGCAATCGCTGCAAGAGATAGCCGAACGTGAAAAACACCGGCACCGCCACGGGCAGCACGTACCACGGCGAAATCGCCATCGACTGGTACGCACCCCAGGCCAGATAGGCGCCGAGAACGATGATCGATCCGTGAATCAGGTTGATGACGTTGAGCACGCCCCACACCAGCGAAAAGCCGATCGCAATGCACGCGTAAAGGCAGCCCAGCACCAGGGCATTGATGATGATCTGCGCAGCCAGCATATCCGGGCCCTTCGCCGGTCGCGACGACAGTTCAGTTTACGCCCAGCTTCAGCTCGCCTTGCTTGATCGCCTGTGGGAAAAGCACGACGGGCTTGCTGCCCTGGATCTGGAATACCGGCGGCTCCAGCGAATTGATCTGGCCGTTGGGGCCGAATTTTACGGGACCCCAGAACGTCACGACGTCAAGCTTCGCCAGTTCGTCGCGCACCTTGTCGCGATCGAGCGAGCCGGCGCGTTCGATTGCCATCTGGAACAGCGCGCCGCAAACCGCTGCCGACGCCTGACCGTAATCCGGATCGCTCTTGTATTTGTCGTGGAACAGTTTCACGAAATTTTCCGTCGAGCCGAAGATATCCTTGCCCTCATAGCGCTCGGCCGGATGCCACCACGAGGCGCTGGTGACGTTTTCGGCGCTCTGGCCCGCCGATTCAATGAAGTCCTGATAGGCCGGTCCTGCGATCATCGTGACCACCGCCGCCTTCAATCTCCTGATCGACCATCTGCTTGCGGACCAGCAACAGGTCGTTGATGTAGCCGGTGACGAAGATCCACTGCGGATCGAGCGACTTGATCTGCGACAGCGTGGCCGAGTGATCGAGCGTGCCGATCGCATATTTCTCGAAATAGACCACCTCCAGCCCATTCGCCTTGGCGGACTTCTCCATCTCCTGGGCGATCGCCAGCGGGAACAGGTCGTTGCGGGCCAGGATGGCCACTTTCTTGACGTCGGGCGCCTTGGCCTTGACGATCTGGGTCAGCGGCGTGGTGAGCGTGTCGTTCGGTGTGAAGGTGCCGAACAGGTATTTGTAGCCCTGATCGTAGACCTGCGACGAGGACGCCGCGGCAGCGATGGTCGGCACCTTGTATTTTTCCGAGACCGTGCTCGCGGCTTTCGCAGCGCCGGAGCCGAACGCCCCGAACAGGAAGTTGATGTTGTCCTGGGTGATCATCTGCTCGGTGGTCTGCACCGCGCGCGGCGTGTTCGACTGATAGTCGGCGTAAACAATCTCGACCTTGTACTTCTTGCCGCCGACCGAGATGCCGCCGGCCTTGTTGGCCTGCTCGGCCCAGAGGTCATATCCCTGCTGCTGCTTGATGCCCTCCGGTGCCAGCGGTCCCGTCAACGGCAGCGGCGCGCCGAACCGGATCACGTCTTCCGCCCCGGCCGGGGATCCCGAAGCGCTCCAGGACACGATCGCCATGACAGCCGCGCCAAGCACGACCGACCAATGGATCAATTTCGAACCAGACATCCATACCCCCATTCAGGAATCGGCAATCGCTGCGATGATCCAGCATGGCAAATCGCGCATTCGAATAAAAGCATTGAATTTAGAGGTTTGAGGTCGAATAATTCGAACGCTAGCCAATGCCTGCCGCGATCTTGAGCAGGCCGAACCAGGGACCGAGCATGATTGAATCGACCGCGGTCAGATATTTCCGCGCGGTAACCGAGAGCGGCTCGATCAAGAAGGCCGCGACCTCGCTGCGGATCGCTCCCAGCGCCATCAGCCGACAGATGCAGGCGATCGAGGAGGAATTGTCAGTCAAACTGTTTGAACGGAGCGCGCGGGGCATGGTCCTGACCGACGCGGGCCATCTGCTCTATCGCTATGCCGTCGAGAATCGCAACCAGCTCGACGACATCCGGGTCAAGGTGCAGGAATTCGATACTGTGCGCCGCGGTCAGGTCAAGATCGCGACGGTGGAGGGAATGCTCGCAAACTTCCTGTCGAATTTCGTGGTCGACCTTGCCGGCGACTATCCGGGTATTTCGATCTCGACCACGGTCATGGGCTCCCGCGATGTCGCCGAGATGGTGGGACACAACGACGTCGATCTCGGCCTGGTGTTCGGCCGTTCGCCGCGGCGCGACCTGATCGAACTGGCGCGGATGCGGCAATCCCTGTGCCTGATCGTTTCGCCGCGTCATCCCCTGGCAAACCGCGACAGTTGTACCGTGAAGGATCTCGCAGGTCTTCGGGTGGTGGTGCCGGATCCGTCCTTTGGCATCCGGCAGGAAATTGACCGGGCCTGCGCCAACGGCAAGATACGGCTCGAAATCTGCAACGAAACCAATTCGCTCAATTTCGCGCAGACGCTGGCCGCGCGCACCGATCTCGCCACCTTCCTGCCGCGCGATTCCGCGATGCCCTCGCTCGATGCCGGATTGCTGGTGGCCGTGCCGCTGCGCGACAAACGGCTGGAAGCAACGCAAGTGACGCTGGTTCAATTGGCCGCGCGTAACATGTCGCCGTCCGGCCGCCTGGTGGCCGACCTGCTTGTCGGCCGAATGAAGGCCGTGAAGGACTGAAGCGGCGAAAGTTCTCAAGTCCCGACGCGCAACGGCGAACGCTGCTTGCGCAAATAGGCGATCACCGACAACGCCGTGATACGGCCGGTCTTCGGATTTTCGGACGGAATATTTTCAATCGACATCGAGAACCGCGCCGAATCGGAGTCCACCTCCATCCGGTGCACGTTGCGCGTCAATGTCGGATCGGCCCAGATCTCCAGCCGGGTGCGATCAGCTCCGAGACCCGCCAGCGACAGCGCGACCGCGACATTGAGGTTGGCGGGAAAGCCCTTTGCCGCCTCCCGTGCCGTGCCCTCGAACACCCTGAGCGGTTCGGTAAGGCCTTCGATCTCGATGTTGTTCGCGACCAGATAGGGCGCGCCGACCAGACCGTTCACCGGCTTGCGCGTCACCATCCTGACCGACAGGATATTGCCCTCCGCCGCCGCGGTCATCGCGTCGAGGCCGATCAGCGCCCCGGTGGGCACCACGATCTGGCCGCGGTTTTGCTTTGCGAGTTCGATCAGGTCTTCGTTCTCGAGCAGCGCGCCGGCACTGAGCACGAGCGCGGTTTTGCCGCGGCTGACAAAGGGCGCGACGATCGATCTCACGAGCCTGGCAGGCGCGCATTCGATGACGAGGTCGGCGATATCGGCAAGGCCGTCGATCGGCAGGATCGCCGGCGGCTTGCTCAGCCGGGCCAGGAAGTCCTGATGCTTGGCAGGCTCCTGGACCGACACCGCCGCCAGAACCAGTCCGTCGATGCCCTTGTCGAGGGCTTCCACCACTTTCCGGCCGATCGGCCCGAGCCCGACCACGGCGACACGCTGGTTGTCACGTCTGTTTGCTGCTGTATCTGCCATTGCCGGTCTCTCGATCACCTCGCCACAGACATCGCATCCCATCGGCCTCGGCGCGAGTCAATCCGAATTCCGGGAAAGTCCGGGCAACGGCTTTGTCGGGTGCAGGCTTCTCAATGCCGATTTCACGTCAGCGCCTGATCGAGCTCCCGCACCGCCTGATAGATCACGGCCGCGCCTGCCGCGATCGCTTCGCGATCCGCCCATTCCTCCGGCGCGTGGCTTTTGCCGGCGCGGCATGGAATGAACACCATCGCCGAGGGGCAGATGCGGCTCATAAACACCGCATCGTGGCCGGCGCCGCTGGCAAGGTCGATGTCGCCGAGCCCCAGATCGCGGGCCCCTCGGCACAACGACGCGCGCAAATTCGCGTCACACATGGTCGGCGGCCCGTCGGACAGCAACGTGAAGGAGGCACGGCTGACGCGCGAGCCTGTCGCATGCGCAGCGCTCTCCTGATCGATCAACTCTGTAAAGCGCTGCGTAAGTTCCGGCGCCGTCGTGCGCACGTCGACGACAAGGCGGCAGCGGCCCGGCACGATATTCGATGCCGAGGGATCGACGTCGAGGATGCCGACGGTGGCGACGAAATAGCCTGATCCTTCGGCCGCCAGGAGATCGGCGATCCGGCGCACGGACGCCACCGTTTGCGCCGCGGGCACCAGCGCATCGTGGCGCAGCGCCATCGGTGTGGCGCCGGCGTGATCGGCCTCGCCCTGGAATATGATCTCGAACCGGCGGATGCCGACGATCGAGGTAACGATGCCGACATCGAGCGACTGCTGCTCCAGCACGACGCCCTGTTCGATGTGCAATTCCAGATACGCGCGGATATCGCCGCGCTTGGCCTGATCAAGCCGGCCGGGATCGCCGCCGACGCGGCGCAGCGCATCGCGCAGCTTCTCGCCGCCGGGCTCCGTCAGATCCAGCATCTTGGCATCGAGCCAACCGCTGATGCCGCGGCTGCCGATACAGGACAGCCCGTATTCGCTGGGCTCTTCCGCCAGGAAATCGATCACCTCGATGGTGTGTTGCGGGCGCAGACCCGCCTCGCGCAGCGCGCGCACGATCTCGAGCCCGGTGGCGACGCCGGCGATACCGTCGAACCGCCCCCCGGCCGGCACGGTATCGCTGTGCGAGCCTATCGCAATGACGCCAAGCGCCGGATTGCTGCCTTCGAGGCGGCCGATCAGGTTGCCGGCCGCATCGATGTGCGTGGAGAGCCCGGCGTCGGCAAACCGCCGGGCCAGCCAGGCCCGGCCCTCGAGAAACAACGCCGTGAACGAGCGTCGCGTAAAGGGCCGTGCCGGATCGGTAATGTCGGCAAGCGCCATCACGTCGGCCCAGAGCCTGTCAGCATCGAGCGGCAGATTGGTCTTGGTCATCAGCTACACTACCTCTGCTGTGATCATTGGATCCTCTGGATCATCTCTTGATCAATTAATCCTCTGTGCGCCCAATTATGATGCATTTGGCTTCCAAAAATCTCCATCGAGGTCGAGCCTGGAAGCGTAATCACCCTCTTTGCGCAAAACGGTGAACCGAACGGCTCCGCCACGCGAACCGCGCCGGGCGGCATGCTTGTTGCATTTTATAGGGCAGCAAAAGGAGTTGCGCTGATGACATCCAGGATCCGCCGCCGTGAATTCATTGCCGGGCTCGGGGTCGGGCTGTTCGCAGCCCCCGCGATTGTGCGCGCCGCCGGCGAGCCGATCGTCATTCGCGCCGGCGCGCTGAAGCTGATCCATTCCATCGCGCCCTATTTCTACGATCAGTTCGTGCCCGCGGGCTACAAGATCGAAGTGCTGCCGTTCGAAACGCCGACCGATTGCAAGAACGCGGTCGTCACCAAATCGGTCGATTTCGGCGCCTTCGGCATCGCCGCCGCCGTGCTCGGCGGCGCGGCCGGTGAGCCGGTGGTGGTGATCGCCTCGACCTGCAATCGCGGCATGGCGATCATCGCCAAGAAGGACGAAGGCATCACCTCGATCAAGGAGCTGAAAGGCAAGCGCGTCGCCGTGTTTCCGGGCACCACCCAGGAGGTGTTCTTCCTGGAGCGGCTGCGGATGGAAGGCATGACCATCAGGGACGTCGAGCCGGTTCGTGTCTCCTTCAGTGAAATGCATATCGCGCTGTCGCGCGGCGATATCGACGCCTATGTCGGCGCCGAGCCGGGCCCCGGCCTGTCGCTGTCCAGCGGCGTCGGCACGCTGGTCGAATATCCCTATTCGACGGCGATGGGATCGCTCAACATGGTGTTCGGCACCCGTCGCGACCTGATCGAAGAGAAACCGGATCTGGTTCGCGTGATGATCGGCATCCATCAGCGCGCCACCGATTTCGCGGCGACCGAACAAGGACGCCATGGTCGCCATGGCGACCAGCAAGCTCGGGCAGAAAAAGGAGGCGATCGAGGCCTCCGTGCCCAATGTCGAGCTGACCTGGCGGCTCGGGCCGAAGGAGATCGAACAATCGAAGATCTACGCCGACCACATGCTGGCGCTGAAACAAATCAAGCGCCTGCCTGATTTCGCGACCTTCATCGATACCAGCTTCGTTGATGCCGTGAAGCCGACCTGACCGTGACCACGCTCGCATCCCATACCGAGAACGATACCGCCTCGGCGGACGAAACTGCAGAAAGCCACGGCCTGGTGGCCGCGGCTGCGGCCGGTGCTGCTGGCGCTCGCCTTCCCGATTGCGCTGCTGGCGGTCTGGCACTTCTCGACGGTCGGACGGCCGACCAGCCTGATCCCGCCGCCCTTACGAAGTCTGGCTCGAACTGCGCGACCTCGCTTTTGGCGGCATCAATGACGACGCCTATAGCGGAACGCTCTATGTCCATTTGCTGGCTTCCGTCAGCCGGGTCTATGGCGGCTTCGCGCTGGCGGTGCTTGTTGCGTTACCGCTCGGCATGCTGATCGGGCGCGTGCCGTTGATCCGGCAAACCGTCGATCCGACACTTCAGATTCTGCGCCCCGTCCCGGTCACCGCGTGGCTGCCGCTGGCGATGATCATCTTCGGGCTCGGGCCGCGCTCGGCGGTGTTTCTGGTGTTTCTCGGCGCGTTCTATCCGATCCTGGTGAACACGATTTTTGGCGTACGTTCGGTCGAACCGCGATTATTCGAGGCGGCTTCAATGCTCGGCTGCACCGGCTCGGCGCAATTCTTCCGTGTCGTGCTACCCGCCGCGCTACCATCCATCTTCACCGGCCTGCGGCTCGGCCTCGGCTTTGCGTGGGTCGTGATCGTGGTCGGCGAAATGACCGGTGTGCAAACCGGATTAGGCGCCATCATCATGGAAGCCCGCCAGCTCTCGCGCACCGAAATCGTGATCTCGGGCATGATCGTGATCGGCGTGTTCGGCTTTCTATCCGACCAACTGGTGATGCTGATCGGACGACGACTATTGGCCTGGAGTCCGTCGCATGGCTGAAGCCACCACGCCAATCCTGCAAATGAAGAACGTCGGCAAGATCTATTCGCAGAACGGGCGCGCCATCGAGGCACTACGCGGCGCGAATTTGACCGTAAAGAAGGGCGAGTTCATCTGCCTGATCGGCGCGTCCGGCTGCGGCAAGTCCACGCTGTTGCGGATGGCCGCGGGCTTCGAGGCCGCAACGCATGGCGATGCCCTGATGTGGGGCATGCCGATCGCGGGCCCAGGCCCGAGCCGCGGCATGGTGTTTCAGGATTACGGCTTGTTTCCCTGGCTCAATGTCCGCGACAATATCGGCTTCGGTCCGAAATCGAGGCGGCGCAGCAAGGCCGAAATCCGCGAAACGACGGACCGTTTCATCGAGCTCGTTGGACTTGGGCAATTCGCCGATGTCTATCCGCACCAGCTTTCCGGCGGCATGAAGCAGCGCGTCGCGATCGCCCGCGTGCTCGCCAACGACGCCGAGATCGTGCTGATGGACGAGCCGTTCGGCGCGCTCGACGCGATGACGCGGGAGCGGCTGCAGGACGAGTTGGTCGACATCTGGTCGCGCACCGGCCTCACGGTGCTGTTCGTCACGCATGCGATCGAGGAAGCGATCTTCCTCGCCGACCGGGTCGTGGTGATGTCGCCCGGCCCCGGCCGGATCGACAATGAGTACCGTATCGACCTGCCGCGGCCCCGCGACACCACCAGCGCCGAATTCAACGAATGGCGGCGCTTGCTGTCTTCACAGTTGCACAGCCACCACGCGCGCAAAGCGGGATAGATCGCGTCCACGATCCGGGCTCAGTGCGACGACGCGCCGTCCGGGCCGTTGGGGCCGAGAAATGCGCTTTCGATGACTTCGCCGATCGGCTGCCACGTGTTGCCGTCAAATTGCACCAGTCGCATCTGCTCGATCGGGCGGAAATCGTTCGGACCGGTGTTCATCACCACACCGGGTAGCGCCACCGGGTTCTGGTAATTCTTGAGGGAAGCCGCCTGCCGCATGATATTCTCACGCGACAGATCGTCGCCGCATTGTTTCAACACCTGCGAGAGCGTTTCGGCGATGGCATAACCGAACACCGTGTTGCTGTCGGCTCGGTCGCCGTCGGGATAGTATTTGTCCATGAACGCCGACCAGTCTTTCATCGCGGGATCATCCTTCCAGGCGGGATCGCCTGGATCCTTCAGGAAAGCGGTCGAGACAACTCCGATCGCGTTCTGCAAACCGGCCGGCCGCAGCGCATTGGCGATGGAAGCCGACGCGTTATCCAGCAGGAACACCGGATGCCAGTCGATATCCGCCATCCTGCGCAGCGCCAGCGCGGCGACGGCCGGTGCGCCGTTGAAAATGAAGATTTCCGCGCCCGAGCTTTGCAGAAGATCGATTTGAGCATCGATCGATTTGTCCGAAAGATCGAACGTCGTGTCGGCGACGATCATCCGCGCCCAGTCGCCGAGGCCTTCCTGCAATCCCCTGAACAAATCCCGGCCGAATTCGTCGTTCTGCCAGAGCACCGCGATCTTCCGCTCTGGATAGAACGCCTGGACGTAGTTGGCATATACCCGCCCCTCGGCACGAAATGCCGGTTGCCAGCCCATCGTCCAGGGAAATGATTTGGGGTTGCCCCACTCTTCGTTCCCGGAAGCAATGAAGAGCTGCGGGATCTTTTGGTCGTTGAGATAGGTCCGGATCGCGAGGTTGCCCTGCAGGCCGAACGAGCCGAACATGAAAAGTACTTTATCGTCATCGGCCAGTCTGTGGAGCTGCGCGGCCGCCATCTCCGGATCGGAACCGTCGTCATAGGACAGGAATTTGACCTTGCGGCCGTTGATCCCGCCGCGCTCGTTGATCATGTCGAAATAGGCCGCCTCGGTCTTTCCGATCGAACCGAACGCGGCCAAGTCGCCGGTGTACGGCGTTACATTTCCGACAAGGATTTCGCTGTCGGTGGCGCTGACCGCGGGGGCTTGCTGAGCCATCGCCTGGCAAGACAAGCCCGCCAACGCTGCAATGGCGGACACAAATACTAGATTCTTCATCATCCACATCGCCACACCTCACGCACGAGACCTCCACATCCACGATTGCTTTGCCGCGATCGTGCTTGAGCGACAGGCTTGCGCGAAAGTTGGGACTTTTTGCGGTCGCCTATCCTCGTCGTCCCTAGGCTGCGGCCGCCCGGGTAACAGCGCCCAGCATCGCCGTCATGGCCTTGACCGGCGCTTCGACCTCGTGACCCAGCCCATGCCGCTTCGCAAGCCATGCCGGATCGTTGTAGGAAATCCAGGTGTCGTTGGTCGCGTCCTGCCAAACCAGCGCCTTCAGCGGCAGGTCTAGTCCGATCTCCTGGTTCGACTGCATCAGCGGCGTGCCGCCTTTGGCGTTGCCGAAAATCAGCAGCTCGGTCGGCCGCAATGGCAGGCCGGCCTCCTTGGCCCCCGACGCGTGATCGATCCGGGCGAAGACCGTCAGGCCCTTTGCCTTGATCTCGGCAGCCAGCCTGTCCATCGTCTCGGCTGGGCCGTGGCTGCTTCGAACAACGATCAATCCGTCTGCCGACATCGCTTATACTCCTGATTCCAGCCATCTTCGCAACATAGACGAGCTTACGGAATTTGTACCTGTACCGGTTTGCCGAACTCCGCCACGGTACCTGGTACGATGACGAGATAGCGGCGCGCAATCTGGTCCTCGCCTTGCACCACCTGCCTGATCGGACCGGCGGCATTGACGATGGCCGAGCCTGCCGGGTTGGTCATGAAGGTCGCCAGCGGCTCGAGCGTGCCCTTGCCGTCGGGCTGTTGTGCAAGCGCAAGCACATAGGGCTGCTTTGGCTGCAGGCCGGTGACGGCGGCCTGCAGAACCTGGATCAGGCCCTGATCGAACAGGGAGACACTGGTCAGCGCCTTGTTCCCGCTCAGGCGCAGCTTGCCGTTTTCGACCGCGCCGAGCGCCAGATGCGTGGCCTGGTTCGCAACGCCAAGCGGCTGCAGCCCCTGTTTGCCATCGCCGTCCGGGACGGCATTCGGGACATAAGCGATGGCCTGCGGCGCCTGACCGACCGCACTGGTTGCGATCACCTTGTTGGACATCGTATCGATCGCGGTCACGGCATCGTCGTTTTCCAGCCCGACATAGACCCGGCTGCCGTCCCCCGAAGGCCAGACGCCGTGCGGCAGCTTGCCGACCGGAATGGTCGCCACCTGCGTGAAATCGTCGGTCCGAAACACCTTGACCTCGTTGAGGCCGCCGATCGTCACGTAAGCGAATGTGCCCTTCGCATTGCTGGCAAAATTGACATGATTGCTGATCGGTCCGGTATCCATCGATTTCAACACCGCGAACGGCGGCTTGGCATCGAACACCGTGGTCTTGCCGGTGTCCTTAAGCGTGAACCACACCTGCTTGCCATCAGGGGTCGCTGCGATGTTGGGGCAGAACGGACTATCCTGCTTGACGCGACCGACGATCTGGTGATCGGCCACGGTGATGACCACCGTTTCCGGATTGAACGACGAGCAGACGTAACCGTATTTGCCATCCGGCGAGAAAATCTGCATGCCCGGACCGGCCGGCACCCTGATCCGTGCCTTCTCCTCTAAGGTCTTGCCGTCCAGCACCGAAATGTAATCTTCGCCGCGCACCGTCACCCAGACCTCACTGCCGTCAGGCGTAAAGAACGCCTCGTGCGGCGAGCGACCCACATAGGTGGTGTGCTTGATCGCGTTTGTCGCGGTATCGATGAAGGCGACGGAATTCGACCCGATCGAGACCACCGCAAGGGTCTTGTGATCCGACGAAAAACCCATGCCGTGAACGAGAACCTGCCCCTTGTAGAGCGGGCTGAAATTTCCCGGCTGCGGATCGCCAAGTCGAATCACGCCGACAAGCTTGTTATCGACGGGATCGGTGACCGACACGGTGTTTGAAAACTGCTCCGCGCTGTAGACGCGATCATGATGGCTGACCGCAATATCCGGATCGGCCGCCGCACCGGGAGCCTGGCCCGCCCAGGCCGGTCCGCTACCTGCAAGACCGCTACCTGCAAGACAAAGGCTCGACAGCAGACCGAAGACAAGACGAAGGCGCTTCATCCGGCTCATTTCCCCATTTTCATCGTGTCGTAAAACATCGGTATCATTTGGCCTCTGACGAAGTTGGCGCTGCCGGCTCTCCGATGGCAAGCCGCATCGCAACAATCTCCTGCCCTTGCGTGACCACGATCTCCTGCGCAATGCGCCTCAACTGTTCGTTGCTGCCGTGACCAAGCAACGCCTTCGCCATATCGATGGCGCCCTGGTGATGCGGAATCATCATCGCGACGAAATCCCGATCGGCATCTCCGGTCGGCTTGATCGTCATATCGGCCATCATCCGGCTCATGGCCTTATCGTTCTCCGACAGGAATGCCGCTTCATTGGCGTCGGTCGGCTGAGGGGCCGCATGAGAG
This sequence comes from uncultured Alphaproteobacteria bacterium, assembly GCA_963755895.1. Taxonomy (GTDB): domain Bacteria; phylum Pseudomonadota; class Alphaproteobacteria; order Rhizobiales; family Xanthobacteraceae; genus Bradyrhizobium. The sequence continues at coordinate 1,096,269 of CAVWMD010000003.1, read as the reverse complement.
GGCGAAACCACCACTTCAAAGGCCCGCTCGGGCAGTACCGCGCATGCCAGGAAACCCGCCAGGAAAAACCCGATCGCGAGCACCGCCGCGGTCCTGAACGAGATCGCTGCTCCGCGGGCTCGACCATGATCCGATACGGTCATCTGATCGTCTCCTTGCTGTCTGATCCGGCGAATGATGGCACTTGGCCGAGCCTAACCGCGCATGACTACACCAGGATTTATCGGCCGAAAGCCGGAATCCCTATCGCACGAACGTCCGACTTGACACCGCCAAAGACGGTCTTGCGGACTATATCGCCTTATCGTGAATCCCAAGGTGCGACGCAGCAACACGGTTTTCGCGCGCTATCGCGTACCGTAAGCGCGATCGCCGGCGTCGCCAAGGCCGGGCAGGATGAAGGCATTTTCATTCAGCCCCTGGTCGATGCCGGCAGTCCATAGCGGCACATCCGGGTGCAGCCCCCGAAAGCGCTCCACGCCTTCCGGTGCGGCGAGGAGGCATACCATCCTGATCTCGCGGGCGCCCCGTTCCTTGAGCCGGTCGACAGCTGCCACCGCCGTGTTGGCAGTGGCCAGAACCGGCGACACCACGATCGCCAATCGCTCGTGGAGATCGGACGGGGACTTGAAGAAATATTCGACCGCCACGAATGTCTGCGGCTCGCGATACAGACCGATATGCGCGACGCGGGCGGTCGGGACGAGATCCAGCATTCCTTCGACAAAGGTCACGCCGGCACGCAACACCGGTACGAAAACCAGCTTCTTTCCCGCGATCTTGGCCGATTGCATCCGCGCCAGCGGTGTCTCGATTTCGACGTTGGCCAGCGGCAGATCGCGCGTCACCTCGTAACACAGGAGCATCCCGATCTCCTTGAGGAGTTCGCGAAATGACTTGGTCGAAATCGTCTTGTCGCGGATCAGCGTCAGCTTGTGCTGGACCAGCGGATGCCCCACGACCGTAACGCCGTCCATGCCTTTGCTCCCTGCGCGTGAATGGTTTCCGTTCAGAACACGGTACCGTCGCTGACGATTTTGAACGGTGGCGAACCGTCGGGACGGCGTGCAAACGCCGTCGCCCGGCCGGCAGCCCAGGTGCCGCCCTGCAGTATTTTTGCCAAAGGAAGCGAGACCGGGTCAAGACCAACGCGCTGCCGCAGCACATCCGCAAGCCGATCCAGCAGCGCCACCGTCAACGCCCGCCACTCGACCACCAAGGTCGAGGCGACATCGTGTTCGCGCCGCATATCATCGCCGTCGCGCAGCACCAGCACGCCCGTGTCGACGAACAATCCGCCATTGCGGTATTCCGCGAGCCCGGTCAGGCCGTCGATGTCAGTCACGTCCAGCCCGGCGCGCTGCATCGGCTCGATCAGCGAATAGGATAACCACTGCGACAGCTTGTGCAGCGGCACCAACTCGCTGGTGGCATCATCGGTCGTCATATCGGGGTGGCGCCAGCAATCGCCCAGCGGAATTCCGCCAAGCATGATGCGCGACGGCCAGATCGACCCAAGCTGCCGCAACAACTCCGACAGGACGGTCGCAGCAGCGATCGATCCCTTGTCGGCTTGCACTGCAAGGTGGTCGAATAGTCCGCCTGGCCGCGGTGCATCGTTGCGGGAAAAGATACCGGGCAATGCCGATACTTGCTGGCCCAACCGGCGAAGCAGCCCGACACGGCCCTCGAGGCCGACCAGCGGGTTGCCCTCGCCGACCTGAAAGCCATTTTGTAGATCAGCCACGGTCAGCCGTTCAAGCGCCGTGGCGTCGACTCGCAGTGGCTCGTCACGATTTGCAGAGAACGCGCCGCGTGCGAACATATCGAGGCTGGCAAGCGCCAGACCTTCGGAACGGCCGACGCTCGCGCCTGTCACGGCATCGCGGTAGCGCCAGGATGCACCCGCGCCGGCGTCGAGCAGCACGCTGACAATGGCGAGGTCGAATTCGGCCCGGGCGCGCGCTGTCTCGTCGCGCCAGGCGGTCGCGCCGGCCAGCGTGTCCCAGCGATCGACCCCGCCGACCACAAAATGCCGCCAGCGCGAATGGAACGGCACGTCGAATGTGGGATAGGCCTTTCGCGTGGTCGCGAGCACGAGATCGACGGTTGCGTCGAGCCGTTCGAGGTCAATCCGAAAATGCCGAAGCCGATCGTCGAGGCCTGTTTCGAGCATCCTGTGCGCGCGAACGCGCACAGCTTCGGCGCTCAACAGAGACAGGGCGTCCGCGGTGGTGTCGGCTCTCACAATCAATGGTCCGGCCTAAGGTCAATATTTCTCGAGTGGCCGCCCCACCGCGCCTTCGTCTCGGTTTGGGATCGAGCGAAAAATATCCCGCCGCTTTCTTGGCGGCCATCTCGACATTGGCGTCGGCTGGAATCATGTGATCGGGTATCGGCACCCGTTCGACGATTTCGACGCCCTGGCCGGTCAGCGCGTCATGCTTCATATCGCTCATCGAGATGAAGCGATCGATGCGTTTCAACCCAAGCCAGTGGATGACGTCGGGCATCAATTGCTGGAAGCGCGCGTCCTGCACGCCGGCCACGCATTCGGTTCGCTCAAAATAGGCCGCCGCGTCATCGCCGCCTTCCTGACGCTTGCGCGCATTGTAGACCAGGAACTTGGTGACTTCGCCGAGCGCCCGGCCCTCTTTGCGGTTGTAGACGATGATGCCAAGGCCGCCGGTCTGTCCGGCGCGCGCACATTCCTCGATGCCCTGGATCAGATAAGGCCGGCAGGTGCAGATATCCGAACCGAACACATCCGAGCCGTTGCATTCGTCGTGGACGCGACAGGTGATTTTGGTGCGGTGATCCGGCAGCTTGGTCACATCGCCGAACAGATAGACCGTGGTGCCGCCGATCGGCGGCAGAAACACCTGCAAATCCGGGCGGGTGACCAGTTCGGGAAACATGCCGGCGGTCTGTTCGAACAGCGCGCGGCGCAAATTAGTCTCGCTGGTGCCGAAGCGATGCGCAATTCCCGGCAGGTACCACACCGGATCGATCGCAACCTTGACCACCGAAACCGAACCACTGGCGTGAACGAACTCGCCGTCCGCCACCAGTCGCTTCGCTGCCAGTGCGGCCTGAATTTCCGGCAGGTCGAGCCGGGCACGGGTGATCGCGATGCTCGGCCTGATATCGACGCCTTCGCTGATTTCGGTCCTGAAATTTTCCGCGACTAGATGTCCCCACGGATCGAGCGCCACGATGCGCTCCGGATCGATCCATTGTTCGAACGGCCCGATGGTCGCCGCCGGAAAGGTGTTGGTGAGGTCGGGCCGGCGGATCGGATCGAGCGCGCCCGATGACACCGCAAGCGCCCGATAGACCGCATAGGAGCCGCCATGGGTACCGATCACATTGCGGTCCTGCGGACGCGACACGGTACCGATGATCGGGCCGCGCTCGCGCGCGGTCGGCGCCCCCCATTGTATCGGGTATTCCTGCTTGGCGCCGGGCACCGGATGGGACGTCAGGCGAATGTGGTCGGGACGATTAGACTGGCTCATCTTTCGGTAATCCCAAAACGGCAACGGCCCGCCTGAATGACGGGCCCGACCGGAAAACCAATTGAATTGCTTGGGGTTACTAGCCCCCGTGCCTCATTATATAGGGAACTTGCGGCCGCTTGCAATCGCCTTCAGGCCCGTTCGGCGCCGCGGCGCTGCGCAATTGCTAGCCGCCGCGGCGGCCACCATCGCGATCTCCGACTAAGGCCGAGCGAGCCTGACCTCGTCGGCCGTGACTGGGTCGGAATACTGGTTGCCGAAATGCGTCCTGACATAATTGACGACGGCAACCACCTGATCATCGTTCATCATCGAACCGACCGGGGGCATCGCCCGTTGTCCCCTGACGACGACATAAACCGGATATGCACTGACTTCGAGGCTACGATCCTTGGCAAGGGCCGGATAATTGCCGGCGCCGACCGCGCCGCCGCCGTCCGGCATGTGGCAGCCCTGACAGGCGTTAGCGAACAATTCCTCGCCGCTGGTTTCCGAAAATTTGAAGCCCGTGCTCAGGGGGGATCGTTGAGATTTATTTTCGGCGGGCAGCGCTGATGCTGTCGATAAAATCAGCGCCGCGCTCACCGACATTGCGACTGAAACACGACGGCGCGCGATCATCGAATCCCGCCCCGCAGATTTGGTCCCGCTTGAGCGCATGACATCAACTCTTGACGACACGTTCGTGCAGCCGGGTGATGGCATCGAGCGATGACAGGATCGCGCCTTCCTGCCACGCCGGAATGTAGGAGGCGTGTTCGCCCGCGAGAACGATCCTGCCGTCCATCCGGCACAGATTGTCGTAGTGCTCCTCCCTCGCTTTGTCGCTCCAGTTGCCGGCACAGCCCAAGGTAAAGGGCACCCGGTGCCAGGCCACGGCGATGCCGTTTTCGAACTCGGCCTTATATTGGGCGTGAATGCTGCAACCGAAATCAACGGCGCGCGCGACCCGGTCCGCGGGATTCATCGAGGTGAATTCGAACGAGTTTGCGCCCTCGAAGATATAAGCTCCCAGCAACACCCCGCGACCGCTTCGATTGAAGCCGCTGCTGGGGTAGGAGATTTGTCGAATGGGCAGATCCGTGTAGCTGATACCGCCGTAGATCGCGTCGTCTTCTTCCCAGAACCTGCGCTTGAATTGCAAGCCGATCTTGACCGACGAGGCATAGGGCACCGCATCGATGGCCGCCTTCATGCGGGGAGCGACGTCAACGGGAATCTGGCTCAGGATGGAAAGCGGAATGGTGCAGATGCACCAATCCGCCTTTGCAAGTTGCGGCGCGGCCGGCGTTTTGGCGTTCACATAGCTGACCGTGACGCCGCCATTGTCCTGCTGAATCCGGGTGACTTTCGCGTCGTAGCGAATGAGATTGCCGACTTCCCTGGCGAATGCCTTGCCGATCATGTCCATGCCGCCCACCGGCTGGAACATCGTGGTCTGGAATTGATACAGCGCGAAATTCTGCAGGTATCGCCAAAGCCGGGATGTCAGGATATCCGAGAGGCCAACAGGTTCGCCGGCGACCGGCGCCGCGCCAAGCCCGCCACCCGGATCTTTGGCGTAGCCGCGAAAATCCGCCGAATCGAGGTTGGCGCTGTAGGCGTAATTCTTGTCCAGCACGCCCCAGGATCTCAACGCCTGTAACAGCACAGCTTTATCTTCCGCCGACACCACTTCGTCGAGCTTGCCCTGCTGCGTCGCCTTGGCGAGCAATTCCGAAACATGGCCCTGAAAATCGGTCTTGATATCGCGGATGCGCTGCGGTCTGCCGCCGAACGCATCCGCGTTGTGCAGCAGCGCGTTGTGATTGAGCTGGATGAACGGCTCAAGCGCGACACCGAGCCGCTTGCAATAATCCAGCAGCGCGCGATGGTGATAGGGAATGCGCCAGGGCCCCGGATTGAGATAGAGGCCTTGTTCGAATTCGCAGGTCTGGGTCGCGCCGCCCAATTCAGTGAAGCTGTCGCCGCCGCGCAGCGTCCAGTTGCGTCCGCCCGGACGGCTGTTGAACTCCAGCACCTCGACCTTGTAGCCCGCCTTGCGCAGTTCCAGCGCGGCAGTCATCCCGGCAAGGCCCGCGCCGAGAACGAGGACGCTTGCGCCCTTGGGATCGCCGTCCAGCTTGATCGGACCTTTATATCCGGACTCCGAAGCAAAGCCGAGACTGGTCATGGCATGATACATCGCGGCACTGCCGGCGACCGTCCCCACCAGCGACAGCAGATCGCGCCGGGTCAAAACCGCCTCACTCTCGCTTTGCATGGCCCGTCTGGTCCCGATTAACCTGTCGCGCTTCGGCTGCGGCGGCAGCGCTCTCATTAAAGCACATAAGAGCCGCCTGTCGTGCGCACAAACCGTTGAGCGTATCTTGCGGCCGGACGTCGACACCATGGGTCCGGCCCGGGATGCCGAGCCTCGGTCTATGCGAGCTTAGCCATTGCAAGCTCACCGGCGAGTTGGTCCAATCCGCGCAACAGCGCAGGCGCGACCGGAATGCCATCGCGGCTTCGGGCCACGCGCGTTTCGTGGCTACGCTCACCGGGTACCGAAATCCGCTCCACGCCCGGCATGCGACTACTGCCGCGAAGATCACGCACCAGCGTATCGACGCTTGCCTTGAAAACCTCGACGTCGCCGAAGGCACTGATGTTGATCGCCGCGATCGCCTGCCCGGTGTTGGTGACGCTGTCGTCATCATGGTTGAAGTCGATCACGTCCTTGCCCATCGCGGCTCCGCCGAGCGTGCCCGCCAGCAAGCCGATGATCAGTGCCAGACCGTAACCCTTGTAGCCGGCCTCCATGCCGCCAAGCGGCAGCAGCATTCCTTCGTCGGCGCGCTTCGGATCGGTCAGCGGTTTGCCGAGGCGATCGATCATCCAGCCCTCCGGCATCATCTCGCCGCGCAGCGCCTTGGTTTTCACCTTGCCGTAAGCAGCGACGGTGGTCGCCATATCGAGGATGATCGGCTGCTCGTTTCCGCCCGGAATCGCCGCCGCGATCGGATTGGTGGAGAGCAGCATGTCGAGGCCGCCCCACGGCGGCAGATGGTTGGCGTTGCCGACCGCGAAATAGAGCCCGATCATGTCGTGCGCCAACGGCATGCTCGCATAAAGCGACGCCGGACCGGCATGATTGCTGAATTGCGAGCTCACCCACCCAATGCCGGTGGTGCGGGCCTTTTCGATGGCCATCTCGGCGGCGCGCTTCATGACGAGGTGGCCCATGCCGTTGTCGCCATTGATCAACGCCGTGCCGGCGTGCTCACGCACCACATGAATGTTTGGCCTGGTATTGAAGCCGCCTGCCCTGATGCGGCGGGCATATTGCGGCAGACGGCTGACGCCGTGTCCGTCCGAGCCCTGCAGATCCGCTTCCGCCATCAAGCCTGCAACGGTCGCGGCATCCGCGTCCGGCAAGCCCAATTTGATCATCGCCTCGCAAATGAACGCTTTCAGCCGGTCAAATGTGATCCTCACTTCAGCCGCCATGACACCCCCATTTAAAGCGGACATCATGTATTCGATTTTGCCGGGGTCCGATAGTCGAGCCGGCGCTGAAACCGGAATTCACAGCCGGTCACTGGTCAGCCCTGACCGTGGTCCGATTGCGGGCGCCGAATTTTCTGCGCTCGCATATAATTCACGCCTGACTACAGCGGATGACAAGCCGCAGCTCGCATCAGCCAACGGGTCGCGGGAATGCACGCCCGATGACAGGCTCCGCAACATGCGGGACCGCGGCAAGACCCGCATGTCGCTTCGCTTATGCGGGCTACGATCACTCCATCCACCACCGTCATACCCGCGCAAGCGGGTATTAAGTACGCCGCGAGTTCTCAATTCCATCACTGACGCCTCGGAATACTGGATCGTCCGCCTTCGCGGACGATGACGAACGTGGGCGTTCTCGCGACGGCATTTCGCCCGAGCTTTGCAAATTCATTTGCCCTCAAAAACAAAGAGGGCGCGGTGCGATCCCAAGAGGGACGCAGGGAAGACCGGGTGCGCGCTGCACCCGCGATCTCGTGTGCAAAGATGCACATAGAAAACGCACACGAGCATACAGGTTCAGCGGAAGCAGTCCGGCCTTCCCTGCGCAATGGTTTTACAGCTTATTTCGTGCTCTCCCCGGCGAGACCAGAGCTTGTTTGTCACCGTCATTCCCAAGAAGCGTGAGCTTCCTGTGAACTTGACACCAGCCATTGGGGCGTCAGGACCACACGACTTTACCGTCCGCGTCAGCCGCGCTCGTCAGTCGCAGCTTTCGCGTCCATCGCTCCCCGACCCGCGTTTCGTGACGAATGCGCATACGCCCCTCTGGTGGGACGGGATGCGCAAGAAGTGAAGATGATTTGCCTTCGCGATCAAGCACAACCGCTGCGACACATTGGCACGACGGGCAAATCAGTGAACCGGCTGTCAAGCTCTATTTTCTGATTCGGTGGCCTCTTCCCTTGCAAAATCGTTCGGCGGCTTGTCAGGCCGGCCCCGCCGGCGCAGATTGCGGCCGCCCACAAGCAAGAGCAAAAAGGAAAAAACATGATTATCGACCACGCCAGGCTGCGCACATTGGCAAACCGCATCGTCGCGGCGGGCGGCAGTTCGCCCGACGAGGCGAGCATCGTTGCCGAGCATCTGGTCGAAGCCAATTTGCGCGGCCATGACAGCCATGGCGTCGGCATGCTGGTCGCCTATGTGCGCGACTTCGAGGCCGGTACGCTCAAGGCCAACCAGAAGCCCGAGATCGTCTCGGACACCGGCACGATCTCGGTATGGGATGCGCAGTGCCGGCTACGGCCAGGTGGTCGCCCGCCAGGCGGTCGAATGGGCGATCGGGGCGGCGCGGCAGCATGGCGTCGCGGTCAACGGATTGCGCAACGCGCACCACATCGGTCGCGTCGGCACCTATGGCGAGATCGCCGCGCGCGCCGGCATGGTGGCGATGCACTTCGTCAACGTCGCCTCGGGTCCGCCGCCGGTTGCGCCGTTCCGCGGTCGTGAGGGGCGCTTCCTGACCAATCCGGTCTGCATCGCCATCCCGGGTACGGCCAGCAATGAGCCGATCCTGCTCGATTTCGCCACCAGCCGTGTCGCGATGGGCAAGGTGCGCGTGGCGCACAATGCCGGCAAGCCGATGCTCGACGGCGCGATGCTCGACCACGACGGCCATCCCACCACCGACCCGTCCGTGATGTACACCGAACCAAGAGGCGTGGTGTTGCCGTTCGGCGAGCACAAGGGTTCCGGCCTCGCGCTGGTCTGCGAACTGTTGGCCGGCGCCATTGTCGGCTCGGCCAGCGTGACCACCAGCACGCCGCCGGAACGTGGCATCATCAACGGCATGCTGAGCATCGTGATCGACCCCGCGCGGCTTTCCATGCGCGACAGCATGATGGCCGAGATCGACGCCATGATCGGATGGGTGAAGTCGGCCAAGCCCTCCGACCCCGACCTTCCGGTGCTGGTCGCCGGCGAGCCCGAGCAGATCGTGCGCGCCGAGCGTCTTGCCCACGGCATCGAGGTCGATGACGAGACCTGGAGCCAATTGTCGGCCATCGCCGAACGCTATCAGATTCCTGTCGGCCGCTAGTTGAAGCGGCGCACTGAATCATAAGGAGGCATTGCATGGGTTCGTCACACCGTTGCTCGCCGGGATCGGCGGGCGCGCGGCGCGCCAGCGTCTCCGGAATTGCGCTCGCACTCTTGATCATCGGCGGCACGCTCGGCGCGGGGAGGGCCGGTGCGGCCGGCGAAAAGGAAGTGCTGGCGCCGTCAGGTCATTTGCGCGTCGGTGTCTATCCGGGCAGCCCGACGTCGCAGGTGAACGATCCCAACACCCAGCAAATCCATGGCGTGACCTACGATCTCGGGCGGGAATTCGCCGCGCGGCTGAACGTGCCGGTCGAATATCTGTCGTTCCAGCGCATCGCCGACGTCGTCAACGCGATCAAGGACGGCAAGGTCGATTTCACCGTCACCAATGCCACGGCAGTGCGAGCCAATGATGTGAGCTTCAGCCGCAATCTATTATCGGTCGAGCTTGGCTATCTTGTTCCGGCAAACTCCCCGATCGTTCGCGCCGAGCAGATCGACGGACCCGGCATCCGTATCGGCGTCACCAAAGGCGGCACGTCGGAACGGGTTCTGTCGGAAAAATTCAAGAACGCGAAAATCATTTCCGCCGAAAGCGTTGCGGGCGCCATCAACGCGCTGCGCAATGGCGAACTCGACATCTATGCCACCAACAAGGCGATCCTGTTCCAGATGTCGCAGTCGCTACCCGGCGCGCGGGTGCTGGACGAAAATTGGGGCCAGGAGCACATGGCGATCGCGGTTCCGAAGGGGCGCGAGGCCGGACGAGAGCTGCTCGACGGCTGCGTGCGCGACATCCAGTCAAGCGGACTCTTGGAGCGGATCGAGGCCGAGGCAGGGCTGAAGGGAGCCGTCAAAGCCGCCAGCGATTGAAACGCGCAAGGCTCCAGCCATCACCCGGCAGATCGTTCGACGATCGTCGGTGGGCTCGCGTGCTTGAGCCCCCAAGCCTGCATGGCAACGACGATTGGGCCGAGGTCGCGCCCCTTTTCGGTCAGCACATAATCGGCCCGTGGCGGACTCATCGAATAGAAACGCCGCTCCACGATGCCATGCTGCTCAAGTGTCCGCAGACGCTCCGACAGCGTCGTCGGCGCGATGCCATCCAGCGAATCCTGCAGGTCCTGAAAGCGCCTTGCATCGTTAAGGAGCAGGTCGCGCAGGATCAGGCAGGTCCAGCTCGATCCGATCACGCTTAGCGTGCAAGCCACCGGACAGTCGGGGGTGTACTGCTTTTGCATGGCTTAACCTATCCAGTGATCACGATTTTGGCAACTAACTTCGATTTTCCGGGGTTTCACTATTTCGACAATTGACTTCGTATTTAATAGTCACTATCAAGAGAATAGGAAAGATCATGGAGAGACCCAAATGCGCAAGACCCTTGTTACGATTCTGTTCTCGGCACTGATGGCTGTGTCGTCGGTGCAAATGGCTGCCGCAGCGCAGCGTCCGGTCGGACATCACCATGCCCACAAGGCAATCAGCAGGGCTGCTCTAACCAACGAGCAGTTCCGCAACTCCAACAACGAACAGCTGCGCGATGCCCCCGTCTACGTCTACGGCATGTGCGGAAATATCCCGGGCCCCTGCCAGTAAGAAATAGCGGCGGCTGACAACAGCACTGTTTGGGAAGCGACCTTGTCGCCGCGCGGGTTCGATCCCCGGCGGAGGCGCGGGCTGGCCAATCGGCAGCCTCCCAGGAGCGCGCCCAATCGGGGCTATAGATGCGCGGCGCCGGGGCGGTCATCGACAATTCCGGATATCGTCGCGCTGAACCATGCGGCGGGGCTTGCCTGGCCCGCCGCATGGGGGCCGATGGCTACCCCAGAGGAACGGTGGCGCAAGCACCGGCGCCGAGCCGGGACACCGGGCCGGGCGAATCAAACATTTTGGATTTAGAGCGTTTTCGAGCGAAGTGGATACCGGTTCGCGTGAAGAAAACGCGTCAAAACAAAAACCTAGAGCCGCGTTCCGATTCCATCGGAACGGGAAAGGCTCTAGAATTTCGGGCTGTCGAAGCGGCCAGTTTCTATTGCCGGCCCGTTCCGCGATATCTCAGCTGAGTTGCAAGTCCGTCCAACAAAAATGTCCGTCAAACGAATAAGCGCGCCTGGCCCAAGCCAAACGCGCCTTCGTTGGTGCCGAATTGTCGCCGCCTAATCCTTTAGCCCTCGCGGACTATCGGTCGGGACTAAGCTGGGCCGTCTGGCGACCGCCATTCAGCTCCCTGAGTTGATTTACATAAGCCTCAGGCTTCTGCAAATGGAACGGCGTCTTCAGGCCCATGAAGGACGCGATCTCGCCGATGAAAGAGGTGCAATTGGTGGTCTCGGCGTTCCAGAGCGGGTTGGTCTCTTGAAGATGCCTGATATAAGCGAACGTCTTCATGGCATCGGCTTCGCTGAGATAAACCCGATAGCTGGCCGTCAGATATTGAACGTCCAGGTCGCCATAGGTGGCTCCCGTTCCCGCTGGCACCCACATCAGATGCCCCAGCACGTACGGCACCTCCTCGCCCTTCGGCCACAAGCCGGCGACGTCGACCTTCTTGTCGCTGGTCTTGCCGAACCAGACAAAGGCATGACCATAAGTGGCTGCAGTGCGGGCACGAAAATCGACGTAGTAAGGTCCTTTGGCGGAGACGCCAACCTGGGGCCTCCGAATCGGCTTCACCTCATTAGAAGGTGAAACCGCATCTGATGTAGCAACAGCCGCGACGACACTGCGTCGCGCTGACGGCTTGTGCGTAGGGGGATCCTGACGCGGAGTGGAATCTTGCTGGTCAGTACTGACGGCAACCTGCTGTGCAACACTGCGTCCAGTCCCCAGACCCACGGTGGCTGTGAGGACAAGCGCCCCCAAAACCAAGCGTGGACCCATCTCTTTCAAGCTCACTCTCGTCATTTAACCCTCGTCAGACCAAGACAACGGATCTAACAGCCCTTGATCGTCAAAGGCACTCCCAAGGGGATTAGCCCTTGGTTACGATCGGAGCCGGAGCCTTGCCAATCGGACCCTTACCAATCGGGCCCTTGCCGATCGGACCCTTGCCAATCGGCGCCTTGCCGATCGGAGCTTCCGAATAGACGGGCTGCGGGTGGGGAAGGTCAGCAGCGCGAGCAACGCCTGCGAAAGCGAGGGTGGCAGCGGTTCCGATAATCACGAACTTCAACATAGCAATCCTCCAGCAATGGGTGTCCCAAGTCTCGGTTAATCGTTAACCGCTCCGCCGTTGCGATGCAATTAACAGAGCTCACCAACACCGCCTCCCGAAGCCCTTTTTTGCCAAATGTTGCAGAAAAGGCACGAACATTAGGACTGTCAGGCGACGCGGAATTGTTATTCGCGGCCGTAAGCGCCGCCTTCAGTAAATTTTCGGTAAAACGCGGTAAGTCCGCACCATGTATTCGCGATATTGGTCGCCAAAAGTGTCCAGCATGATTCGCTCCTCACGCGAGACGCGGCCAAAAAACAAAACCCCGAAGCCGACAATGCCCGGGAGACCCGCCACCCAGTTCGGCAGCAATAGCGCCTGGGCAAAGGCCCAAAGCCAGAAGGCCGAATACATGGGATGCCGGACCTTTTGGTAGACCCCGTCGGTGATGAGCTGGTGATCGACCCGCACGTCGAGGCTGACGGACCAGTTTCGGCCGAGCGCCCGGTGCGTCAGTTGAAACATGGCCAGCGAGACGATGGCAAACAACAGACCCAACCATGCTTGAACCGGGCGGAACGCATAATCGGCGAAGTGCGGGATGCCGGTGCAAATATACAGCAATGGCAACAGGCCGAGCCCGCTCAGCGATATCAGCAACAGCGCGGTTTCGCGGGGACCTCGGGCGCTGCGCGCGACCGGCGTGCGATTTGAACGCCTCGCATATTTATAGCGGATCGCATACCAGCCGATGGCCAGCATCACAAAAATGAACTTTGAGAACGCAGGTGTCATGACGGACTGCTCGGCCGGGGCTGGTTTAATTGAGGGCCTGCTTTAGGCAACTTTGCCGATGAGCGCCACTCGAATGCAGTTTTCTTGGGGCAGATCACCTGGCCAGCTAACGCCGGCCTGCTGCCTTGCCTCGAGCACACGGCGCGTTGTGTATAAGCGGGCCGCGTGATTAGTCTTGAGCCGTACTCGCACGCGTTGAGGCACTTTCGCGATGACCCTCGCCATCCATAGGTACCGGCGCAAGTCGAGCGTCAACAGACCAGGTTTTTGTGTCGTCCGCCCCCGCTCCATCAAGGATGTCTTGACCTGGAATTGCATAATAGCCTGCCTCGGCGCCGCGATCGCCGGCTGTGCAACTGAAAGTGCGTCGGCGCAGGCCGCGGCGAACATGTCTGCCGCGGAAATTTGCCTCGCTGCGAATTCGAGCCTTTCATTGGGCGCGCGTTTACCGCGCACCGCGGACCATCTCAGATCCGGCGCGCCACTCAAGATCGTCGCCATCGGTTCGTCCTCGACCGTGGGACTTTGGGAGTTTCGTCCGGCAGCGACCTATCCCGAGGTCATGCGACGCGAGATCGAGCGGCTGCAATCAAATGCCAGAATCAGCGTCGTCAACAGCGGTCGCGTCGGCGAAACCATTCCCGATAACATCGCCCGCTTCGAACGCGACGTTTTCGCCTTCGAGCCGGATCTTATCTTATGGCAACTGGGCACCAACGACATTGCCTGGGGCGGCCATGTCGACGACCAGCTCAAGAGCGAAGTCGTTGAGGCCGTCCACGCGCTGAAGGCCAGCGGCGCCGATGTGGTCCTGATCGACCTGCAATACACGCCGATGGTGCTGGCGTCCGCCTACTATTCGAGAATGCAGGCCCTGATAACCGAGGTGGCCCAGCAAGAACGGATCGGCCTGTTTTCCCGGTTCGCATTGATGCGCAAATCGATCGATGCCGGCCTGGCGCCGGACGCGCTCGTGTCCTGGGACAGATTGCACAATTCGAGCGAAGGCTATGATTGCATCGGGCGAGCGCTGGCGCGCACGATCCTGGCAAGCACGCGTTGAAGGGTCACTGCCCGATCAGCGAACCGTCGGCCTGAAATCGGCCGACAGGGCCGGCCGGCGCGGTGATCTCGTCGAATTCGAGCGGACCGCAGGTGATCATGCAGTAGTCGTAAGGCGCGCGCTGGGCGTTTCCCATCAGGAATTGATAGTGCAATCGCATGAAATTGAACCTGTAACGCCTGAAGGACGCCGGATCCATCATGGAATGGATCTGCACGCGGCGGATATTCGGCCGCCCATCCAATTCCTCGCGCCCTACCCGCTTCAGCGTCACCGGGTCGAACCGGTAAAAGCTGATCACGTCGTCACGCGCCTGGTATTCCACCCAACGGATCGAGGTTTCGCCGGCAACGGTTCGCGTCGCCTGTCGAAACGAATCGCCTTTCGGGTGCAGCGCGAATTTCGGGATCGTGGCGCCGACCGTCAGAATGCATAATGGCGGCCCATGTTTCGAAAATTGCGGATCCTGCTTCAAGCTCCGCGCCACCGCTGCGAGCGCCATCGCGGCACCGAGCGAGTGAGCGACCACCAGAATTTCGTCGACATCGGCCTTGCGGACCCGCTCAAGAATCCTCACCGCGAAATCGTCGATCCTCCGCTCCATTTCAGGTTGTTGGCCATGAAGCAGCTGCCGGGAAAAAATATTATCATCGAGCGCGTGATTGATCCTGCGGCGCGGGCCGAGCCAGTGCATCAGCCCCAGGAAAATCACGACCGCGGCCAAAATACCTTCTATCGCCGCCGCTATACCCGTCAAACCCGACAGCCGGGTTGCGACATAAGCCAGCCCGGCGCCGACCAGCCCGAACAGCGCGACGGAGACATACGGAAAGATAAAAAAGCCCGCGTATTTCCAATTTGCGCCGACATAGCGAAACCAGGTTCCGGTCGCGGCGAAGTCAAATAACGCAAACATCGAATGATAGAGACGCGACAGCATGCCCCGCCGGGACTCGCGCAGAACAAGATCATCCCAGCGCAGCATTTCGAAAGTCGTCTCGGTCCTCCAGTTCGGCCCCCAGGCCTGCGACTGCCAGGACGCGCTGACATCAGAGCAATCGAGCAGTTCCGAGGTTTGCGACGAAACGTTCCAGGTTTTCTTGAAGGCCGAAAGTGACCGGCGAAAGCGTTCGACCTGCTGTTCGGGCGTTATCGGATCATAGCCACCGATATGAAACACATGTCGCCGCCCGATCATCTCCTGTTGGCTCCAATACCGCCGGCTGCCGCCCAGTCATAATCCTGCAATAGCCGGCAAATATTTCGACACGCTTCTAGTTGCCGGTATCTGGCCCGTCAACAAATTCCCTTGCGTCGTCGCTCGATGCCAAACCTCTGAAATCATTTGCGTGCGTGCCGGCGCACGAGAAATCTATCTGCAAGTGAACGGCAGGCCTCGAGCGGCGAACCTCATCGCCGCTTCGGTCAGAATTTTTCGCTTACATAACGTCCCTCAGACTCCACCAGACGTCTCAAGACATCTAATGGATCGCCGCGTACATCACCTTGTCCTCGGTCGCGCTGGCGCCGTCGAACTCGGCCACGATACGGCCGAGGCGGGCCACCAGGATGCGGTCCGAGATGCTGAGGACCTCGGGCAGGTAGGACGAGATCACCACCACCGCCTTGCCTTCTTCCGCGAGGCGGCGGATCTGCGCGTGAATCTCCGGAATGGTGCCGACGTCGACGCCGCGGGTCGGCTCGTCGAAGATGATGATCGAGGGATCTTGCACCAGCGATTTCGCCACCACGACCTTCTGCTGGTTGCCGCCCGACAATTCGACGATCTTGGCGTTGCGCTGCAAGGTACTGATCTTCAGGCGCTCGACCCATTGGTTGGCGAGCTTGTTGCGGATCAGCTTTGAAAGCAGAAACCGCCAGCCGGTTTTGGTCGCGAGCTTGCCGATATAGACATTGTCGTCGACCACCATGGTCTCGAAAAAACCGTTGAGCTTGCGGTCTTCGGTGATGTAGGCGATGCCGGCATCGATGGCCTGCTTCGGTACCCGGTATCGCACCGGCTTGCCGCGCAGCTTGATGGTGCCGCCGTTGATCAGGTTGCGCTTCAGTGCGCCGAAGATGATCTTGGCGATCTCGGTGCGGCCGGAACCGATCAGGCCGGCGATGCCGACGACTTCGCCCGCGTAGACCGAGAACGACATGTTCTTCACCACCATGCCCATGGTGACGTTTTCTACCGTCAGCACCTTCTCGCCGCGGGTTCGACGGGCGGTTCCGCCGCGCGCCGCCTCCGCCGCGCGGGCATAATGCGTCTGCTTGATGTCGCGACCGACCATGTGACGCACCAGCTTCTCCCGCGTCATCTCCGGCGTCCTGGCCGTGATCACCAGCCGTCCGTCGCGCAGCACGGTGATGCGGTCGGATATCTGCAACGATTCCTCGAGCGCATGCGAGATGTAGATGATGGCGACGCCGCGGTTGCGCAGGTCACGGACCAGATTGAAGAAATGCACGATCTCTTCCGGCGTGAGACTGGCGGTCGGCTCGTCAAAGATGATGATGCGTGCGTTGTGATAGACCGCGCGGGCGATTTCGACCATCTGCCGCTTCGCCGTCCCGAGCAGCGCCACCGGCGTCGCCGGATCGATATGGAAATTCAGCGACTGAAGCAGCTGCTGGGCCTGGATGTTGAGGGTACGGAAGCTGGTGATCAGCTTCTCGTTGCCGAGTTCGATGTTCTGCGCCGCGCTCATGGTCGGCACCAGGCTGGTTTCCTGGTAGACCATGCAGATACCAGCGGCGAGCGCATCGCCCGGCTTCTCGAAATTGGCGGGCTTGCCGTCGACGTAATATTCGCCGGAGCTCAGCTTGATGGCGCCTGCGATCGCCTTGCTGAGCGTCGACTTGCCGGCCCCGTTCTCGCCGACCAGCGCGTGGACTTCGCCGGCATAGAGATCGAAATCGATGTTTTCGATGGCATGCACGCCGCCGTAGATCTTGCTGCCGCCGACCACCCGCAGCACGGGTTGCTTGCTCGCGGAAGCAGCGGACGCAACCGTGACATTGGTCACCGGAGTAGACAGAACTTCGCTCATTGACGACCACCTGACCGGTCGAGCAGAACCCGTCCGCTGCCCTTGGAAACAATCACCAGCCCCTGCGCCGTCTCACAGGCGGCGGTTATGCCGTGATGATGGCCGCCGACCCGGCTGTGCAGGCTCTCCACCACATCGCCATCGTCATTGAGGCGCGCGACCAGCCCGTAGGAACGCGCCGGCGCCCAGGGTTTCTGGATGCCGAGCGCCTTGATCGAACCGAATTGCATCGGCTCAAGGCAGTCGCCGCCGGACGCCAGCGCGGGCACCACCCAGTGACGGGGCTCGATGGTTCGCATCATCTCCTCGCGGAAATCGTCTTCGCGCAGCACGAATTCGACGAGGTGCGTGCGCAGCGCCAGGAAGCTGAGCCAGAAGCCGCCATCGGCGGCCGGCGCGAGCCGCGCCGGGTAGCCCGGGAGGTTGGAATTGACCGCCATCATCTTGCCAATGCCCTGCCCCTGCAGCGGGGCCGTGCTCACCCGATGGCTCCAGCTTTCCGTCAGCAGCAGATTTTTGCCGTCGCCGGCGATCGCCAGACCATGCGGATAGGCGAGATCGCGCAGCAGCACGGCCGGCTTGTCCAGGCCGGGCCCGCAGGCGACCAGACGGCCGGCGCGGTTCTTCTGCATCAGATCGGTCGCCCAATCCTCCAGCGTATTGCGGTTGCTGCCGTTGCTGACAAAGATGGTGCCGTCCGGCGCCGCCGCCACGCTGGTCGGGCAATTGAGCGGCTGATCGCCGGCCTGATTGAGCCACGCCTGCCGCCCTGTGCCATCGGCCGCGGCGAGACCGCGACCGGACACGCAGACCAGAAGCCGCCCATCGGGATGGCTGGCGAGCCCGCCGGCATTGCCCTCGAAGCTCGCGAATACGCTGCGCTCGCGATAGCCCTCGCCCGACAGGCGCAGCACCTCTTTGCCGGCGGAGACGTAGAGCGCGCCGTCGCCGCCCACCGCCACATCGTCGGCGCCCGGGATCGGCTCCCCGATCACGTCGCAGCCATCAAGGCGATCATTTGGACTGAGCGCGCCGTCCATCGACGGAATCGCGTTCTGCTCGCGCTTGGGGAACACGATCTGTTCCATGTCGCGCAGAAAATAAGTGAAGAACCCCATGCTATGCCTTACCGCGCCGCTTGTTGCCCCAATAGGCCTCGTATCCGGTCCAGGTCGGATCGGCCCCGTCCAGCTTGATTCGCCCGATGCGGTTGTTTTCCAGGCCGCCCAGGTAAAGATAACCCTTGTGCTCGCGCATCGACGTCAACGTCGAATGCGAGATGCCGGTCGGGTCCCAGAAGGATTCGAGCACCTCGCCGCTTTCGGTGAATTTCAGCACGCAGCCATGGTTGAGCCCCGGCGCCAGCCATTCGTCGATCGGCGTTTGCTTGACCATGCGCAAACGAAAGCCCGGCATCCGCGACGCCAGATCGAACGCCGGGGTCCGGATGCCGACCAGCGCCAGCCAATAGGTGCCGTCGGAGGCGCGGTTGATGTTGTCGCAATTGCCGGGGATCTGGTCGAGCAGAACCTCGAGTTCGCCTTTCTTCTCGCCTTCGAGCCAGTACCGGTACACCTTGCAGAGCGTCGTGCTGGCGATCAGCACCGAGCGGCCGTCATGTGACACGCAGATCCCGTTCGGGAAATGAAAATGGCTGATCAGCGTGCGGGTCTTGCCGGTCGCGGGATCGTAGACCACCAGCCGGCCGTTCGGCCGCCCCTCGATCAGATCGAGGGTGTTGGTCGTCATTTCATACCGGGTGGTGCAATCGCTGAAATAGATCTTGCCGTCGGGCGCGATGTCGAGATCGTCCGCCATGCGCAGGCGGCTGTCGTCGTTCAGCTTGTACCAGGTGCGGTTGGTCTCGTCGGTGACCTTGAAGACCTCCTGGTTCGGTTTCACGCCATAAACGCCCATGCCGGCGACCGCCACGATCAGGTTCTCGTCCTTGTCGAATTGCATGCCGAGCGGACGCCCCCCGATATGGGCGAAGACTTCGCGGTGCTCGAAATTCGGGCCGGAGAAGCGGATCACGTTGCCGTCGCGGGTGGCGCCGTAGAGCCGGTCCTGGCGGTCGAGAATGACGTCCTCCGGTCCCTCCACCTGATCGAGACCGATGGCCTCGGCGTTGATGAGCCGGTCGTTCTGGGCATAGGGCGAACCGCTGCCGCGCTGCAGCGACGCCGCCGGCGCCAGCGGCACCTGCGCGGGGTTGACGTACATTTTCTGTACGGCCTTGCCGCGGTTCTTGCTCCACTTGACGTCGATCCCGACCGCGATCAGCAGGATAACCCCGACCATCCCGGAGGTGACGTAACCTGGAATGCCCATGCGAACGAGGCCGTTGGTCAGCGCGAAGATGATGATGGCGCCGATCATCGCGCGCCACACCGTGCCCTTGCCGCCGGCGAGCGAAACGCCGCCCAGCACGACCGCGGTGAGCGCCGAGAATTCCCAGCCCACCCCGGTTCTGGAATCCGCGCTGGCCTGCCGCGCGGCGTAAAAAATGCCCCCTGCGGCGCACAGCGCGCCCGACAACACGTAGGTCGCGAACAGCATTCGCTCCACCGCGATACCGGCATGGCGCGCCGCCTTGCGGCTCGCCCCGATCGCGGTGAGATGCCAGCCATAACGCGACCGGCTGAGAAAGACGTGCCCGACCAGCAGCATGAGGATCAGCACCGCCGCGTTGACCGGAATGCCCAACACGAACCCGTCGCCGAGAAAATCCCAGGCGGCGCTGTCGGCCGAATTGGTGGCAAACACGGTTGCGTATTTCTCGCCCAGGATGTTGACCGAGGCACGCAGGATGATCAGCGTGACCAGCGTGGTCAGGAACGGACGCGCCTTGATGTAACCGATCAGGACGCCATTGATGGCGCCGATCGTCATGCCGACGCCCAGGGTGGCGAGCGCGACCAGCCAGGCCGGCCATTCCATCACCAGCAGAAAGAACAGCGCGGCAAAATTGCAGAGCGCGAAATTGGCGCCGACGCTGAGATCGATGCCACCGGCGATCAGGCAGAAGGCCATGCCGAGCGCGACGAAGCCGAACTCCGCGTAGAGCCGCATCAGGGACTGGAAATTATCGAAGCTGGCGTAACCCGGAATCGCGATCGCGAAATAGACCAATAGCCCGATCATCACAAGGAACGGGATCACCGGTTCGAACCACTGCTTCATCAGCAGTTCCGAAAGCAGCAACCGCGGCGAGTAGCTCGCGCGCAATCGCTGAGAGAAACTGATCATATTCGAAGTCGTTATCGACATCAGGCAAAACTTCCTTGACAGATTTCCTGGCAGACGGCTCCCCGGGGCGGACCGCTCCCGCCCCGGACAGGGCGGGAGCGACGTTGTGCCGCTCTATTTCGCCTTCGGTAACGCGAAGCAGTTGGCGCCGGACGCATTGCTCTTGTCGACCCATTCCGGAATCGTGAAATAGGCCAGTTGCTTCGTCCCCGGCTTCAAGCCGCCCTCCAGCAACCCGACCGCGGCCTGCACGAGGTCATGACCCTGCTCGGTCGACTTGTAGTTCAGGAATTTGGTGAAATTGCCCTGGTTGACCTGGTCGCAATCGAGCTGCGAGCCTTCACCAGAGGCATAGATCTTGACCTGATCGATCTTGCCGGCGTTGCGGATCGCCTGCGCGGCGCCGGATTCCATGACGGTCCAGAAGCCGACGCTGGCGCAGAGATCCGGATTCTGCTGGATCACCGTCGCCGTGATGTTGAGCGCGGTATTGGCGTCCCAGTTGGCGGCCTGGTTGGAGACCACCTTGATGTTCTTGTCCTTGCTGAACACGTCGAGCATGGCGCCGACCTGGTCGACGCTGGCCGCGGCCGTGAGTTCGCCCTGGACGATCTGCACCTTGCCGGACTTGCCGGACGCCGTACCGCACTGCTTGACGACCTCGTCGGCCAGCACGCGGCCGACCTCGTGCCAGTCGGCGCCGACGAATGCGTCGGACTTGTAGTTCGAGGCCATATTGATCTGGATGACGTGGATGCCCTGCGCTTCGGCGCGCTTCAGCTCCTTGGCCAGCAGCGTCACGCTCGGATTCTGCACGATGATCACATCGACCTTGTCGTTGACCAGCGCGGTCAACGCCTGCAACTGCGCGGCACTGTCGAAATTCGGATCCCGCACCACGTACTTCATGCCGCGCCACGCGGCCTCCATCTCGATCATGCGGCCCCATTCCGCGGTGATCGGGGCGGCGAGCGAAATCGGCAGATAGGCGATGGTCTTGCCTTTCACCGCCGTATCGTATTCGGCGCGAAGTTCGCGGGCTGCCTTGGTGCCGCCTTCGTCCTGCGCCTGGGCAACGACCGGTCCGCAAAGGCAAAGGATTGCCGCGGCAGAAAGCAGCGCGGCGGTTCTCGCCAGGATTTGTCTTATCAGCATGATGTTTTGTCCTCCCTGTTGAAATGTTTGGTGATGTTTTGTTGTTGCCGGCCCAAAACCGGATGTCATTCCGGATATTGGCCCGGTGTCGGCGCCAACGGCGTTTCAGTCGCCCTGGCGCGCGGTCTCCTCGTCGCGTGGGTGCAGCCAGTTGTCGAGAAGAATGGCCGCGAGCAGTACCATCCCGCGGATGATGTTCTGAACCTCGCTGTTGACGTCCATGATGGTGAAGGCGTTGAGCAGCGTGCCGATCAGCATGCAGCCGACCACGACACTGAGCACGCTGCCGCGGCCGCCGATCAGGCTGATGCCGCCCAGCACCACCACGAGGATCACGTCGAACACCATGGTGCCCTGCGTGATCGACATCTGCATGCTGCCGGTGGTGCCGATCCAGACCAGACCCGCGAGCCATGCCAGCAGCGCGACGATCACATATTCGAGCACGATCAGCGGCCGAAGCGGAATACCCGCAAGCCGGGCAGCTTCGGGATTATCGCCCTGGCCGTAGACGAAGCGTCCGATCGACGTCCTCGAAAGGAAGAAGTGCATGGCGGCGGCCGCAACCAAAAAAACGATGATCGGCATCGGGATGCCGAGCAGCAGGCCCTGCCCGGGATACAGCAACGCCGGAGCGCTCTTCGGCGCATAGACCACCCAGGCGGGCGCAATCCAGAACGCCACGCCATAGATAACGAAGCCAGCGGCCAACGTCACAAACAGCGGCGGCGCCTCGACGAAGGCGATGATGATGCCGTTGATGGCGCCGATCAGCACCGCGATGAAGACCGACAGCAGGATCGCCCAGCCGATCGGCAGGCCGGCTTCCATCTGGTTGAGCGGGATCGACCAGGCCGCAGCCATGATCGAGACCATGCTGAGGTCGATGCCCCGGCTGATGACGATCAGCCCCATCCCGAGGCCCAGAATGCCCAGAATGGAAATACTGCGAACCAGATTGAGCAGGTTGTTGAGCGTGGAGAAGCCCGGCAGGCTGACGCTGAAGATCACCAGCAACGCCAGCACCAACAGCAGCACGATCTGTTCCTGCGACGGCTTCTTCAGCAGTTGCGCGAGCACGCTGCCGACCGACCTGCCCTCGCCGCCTGCCGATGCATCAAGTGCCATGGCAGCCCCTCCCGATTTTATTTTATCTCGCGCTATCGCGCTGTTGGTATCATCGTGCCCGGGCGCGGCGCGTCTAGCAAGCCCGAACTATCGCCAAGCCCAGGCCCGGTTGCGGCAAATGTTCCGCGACTCGGAATAAAGGCTCACCGTCATCGGCGCCTTCCCGGAAAGCTTCATCGTCGGCGAATAACTCGCACGCGATGAGTCGGCCGAACCATGACTGCTTGAGGTTGCGGAATGACAGCTACGCCGGGCGAGATCTCGGCGTGTGGTGCGAGTCTTCATACCTGCATCCGTAGCCCGCGCGCCGGGGCCAGGATCTTCGCCAGTGCACCGCTTGGGTTGGCTCGATTTCTAGGGCTGAGCGCCGACGCCGGCTCCGACGTAAAAGCCGGTCCATGAGTTACCGGCAGGCGGCACCGGTTTGGGAGCAGATGAAATCGCCAGGTTAGCGGGATGCTCGGACGCGTAGGTCTCGGCGCTTGAAAGTGGTACCGCCGCCAGGGCGGAAGGCGTGCGAGACCGCGTTATCGATGTCTGCTTGCGATTTTTGGAGCGGTCGGTTTGGCTCGGCGGCGACACCTGGTCCGAGGGTAGCTTTTTGTCCGCCTGCGCCTGCTGCGAACCGCTGGTATTGGCGTTCGGGACATTGGCGTTCGGGACCTGCGCATGAACGTCGCTGCAAGCGACCAGCGGCACAAGCAACAACCCAAAAACGATACGGCGCATGAACGGCTATCCTGAATTAACCCTATGGTCGCCTATCCTGCATTTGGGTCGAAACTGTGAGAAACATGGCAGGACACGAGGTCCGGTCGCACCGATTCGCCCGAATTCGGTCTTGAAGATTGGCTCCTAGTCTTGTCCACACTACAGGAGCCTTTCCATTGGGAATGACGAGGACGATCTGGTTCGCCCTTTTTTGCTTGGCTGGTCTGGGCGCCGCGATCGCGATCAGGACGGCTGGGCCGTTCGCCACGTCGGCCGCCGCACCTACAGCCGGTGAAAGCAACATCGAGCCGACGGCCGTGCCGGACGAATTGACAAAGTCCGACAGACTGCCGCTGCCCAGCGCCCGCGTGGAGACTGAAGCAAGCTTGCCGCCGGCGATGACGCCTGCGGAAATTGCTGTGGAAACTCCACCCGATGTACCCGAGACAATCAAGCAGGTCGAAAACCGGCACTGGCAAGATGCCAACGCCAAGATCGTCCCGACCGAGTCGTCGCGCCGGCACGTCAAAAGAAGCGAGCCGAAGAAGAGCGCAGGCACCACGGCCTCGAACACAAAGACCGAGGTCTGGCATTGCCGACGCGACGCCATGGGAAGTCTTTTGAGGTCGCTGGACCTTTCACCGAGATGCGATCTGTAAATCGCTGCTGGCTGACGACGCAGTGCTGGCGGTAGGCCTCAAATCACCACACGTAGCGCACCACGCCCTTGCCGGAGTAGGAGCGCGTCACATCCGAGAACTCGCCCTCGAAGGTCGCGGCGACCGACCAGTTGCTGGTCCATTTCATCTCGGCGGAGGCGGTGGTGAGCGCGGAGTCGCTGGCCTGCGCGGCGCCGTTAACCCGTCTTCGCGGATTCGGGTGTTTTTGAAGGGGCCGCATCAGCCAGATCAATGGCTTAGCTCAAAAGGTCGTAATGGGAGCAAAACCCGTGGCGTCAGCCGGACGCGCAGCGGTGGCGGACGAGGTCCGGAAGTTGCGGGACGTTGGGCAAGTTCGAGACAGTGAGCCTTGAGCCGAGATAGTGCCAGAAGGCGATGCCGAGCTTGGCGCAGGTCTTGCTGAGGCCGAGGAAGGCGTCGCGGCAATCGCGTCCGGCATCGCTTCGTGTGCCGGCGCTGACCTTACGCTTGGTGACCTGGCAGCGGATGTCGTTCTCCGAGCCGTTGGTGTTCAAGGGGATCTCGGGCCGGTCGAGCACCATGAGCAGCTCGCTCTTGTTGGCATGGAGCCTTTTGAGCAGCCGGTCGAGAGTGATGAAGCCAGTGTTTCGGGTGAAGATGCGGTCAAAGCGGGCGCGCAGGGCAGCCTTGCGCTGCTTGCTGGGGTTCTGGCGATAGGCCTTGAGATCGCGATAGAACCGCCAGACCAGATCACGAGTTTTGCGCTGGGCTTCGCGTTGCTCATCGGTGAAGGTGTCAAGCTTGTGGATCAGGCGCTCGGCATGGACCCAGCACAGGGCGTGCTGTCCGACATTGAACTGGCCGGCGTCATCGCTGACGATGACGGTATTGGGCAGAAAGTCATGCGCCTTGATGCTGCCCCACAACGCGCCCTCGGTGGCGGTCGTCACTGGATCGGGGTTGACCTTCAGGGCCGAGATGCCGAGCTGGTCGAGGTGCACGTTCCAGGCGGCTTGATCGGGGAAGCACCGGTTGGGGTGTTCGGCCAAGCGGGCAACGACTGGCCCGGAGAGTGCGCGCTGGCGCATGTAGGCCAGCGCCTCGTCGCTGATCACGTAGTCGCTGTGGCCGGCGCGCATCAACTCGAGAAAGTTGCTGCGGCTCTTCGAGTCGGTGGAGCCGAACCAGGTAAAATGCGCGTTGCCGATCTGGGTGCAGAAGCCGTTCGCAGCCTTGTGACGAGCGCCGGTGTCATCGACCGTAATCCAGGTCGCATGCGCCAGCCCGGCGCGCAGTACATCACGGGCCTCGTCGAGGAAGCAGTCCTGATCGGCGATCAGCAGGCGCATGAGCTGGCGTTTGGAGATGACGATGCCAAGCGCCTGCAACAGCGCTAGAAGTCGCGGCACCGTCACCTGGCCCTGGTGATACTGGGCCAGCACGAAGCGGCGCAGCTCCGGCCCGAAATGCCCGCTAACGCCGGACGGCAGCGGGGCTGTGATAACCTTGTCATCCGGGCTCTGCCAACGCTCGCAGCGGAAATGCGTCACGTAGGGGCGGATCACCAGATCCTGCACCACATAGCTCGTGTAGCCTTTGAAGCGAGAGCCCTGTGGCGCCACCACCACCTTAACGGTCTCCTCCGCGTCGATCACAAGCTTCGATCTCGTCTCGCCCCGCCCACGGCGCTGCTCGCCCGAGCCTCCGGCTGGCTTCGGTTCGGTCGCCTTCTCCATGCCGCTTGGCTTGATGTTCGGCCGGCCTGACCCACCCTTGAGCCGCGCAATCTCATCGCGTTGTGCCGCAACCGTTCGCCGAAGCTCCGCCATCTCTTCCAATAACTTCAGCACCAAGCCCTTCAGCTCGGCGTGTGGCAGGCAGTCAAGATCATCGGGCGGTGACATGCCCAGAATGAATTCTGACTCGCCCCTTCCCGTGAATTGTATAATCATACCGATGCCACGCCTTCTGCTCCTATTACAAAAGGTCTTCACTACGGCGGTTGGCATGGTTGACGGCGGCCGTGGTGATCCTGGGGGGCGGTTGCGGTGGCAGTCGAAGTTTGAGCCGATCGATCAGGAGCTGAAGTTCGGGTTCGGGATGGGTGTAGCGGGTGAGCAGGATCTCGCGCCCATCGGTGGTCGGCAGATGGACGTCGATCATCTGGACAGCGGCGAACTTTTCGAGCGCACGACGTGCGGTCAGCCCGGGCGCCAGGGCGTGAAGCCGGCGCGTCAGCGTGATCTGCATGCAGTAGGCCAGGAAGGCGATGAAGATGTGGGCCTCAATCCGCGCCTCGTCCTGATGGAACACCGGGCGGATTGCCAGATCGCCCTTGAGGTTGCGGAACGCCTCTTCGACGGCGACCAGCTGGACGTAGTATTGCCAGAGCTGAGCGGGGTCGTTGTCAGCGAGATTAGTGCGCAGCAGGTAGCGACCTTCGCGACGCCGCGTCTTTCTCAATCTGTTGCGATTGAGCGCGAAGCTGAAGCTCGGGCGCTGCTTGTCGATCTCGATATCGATCAGACGCCAGGCCGCCGGTGCCTTGGATCGCGCGCCACCGAGCTTCATCAGCAATTCTTCGCGCGTGATCTCCATCGCATCGATTTGCCTGAGCCGCTTCCACAACCACTTCAGCTGCCGCCGGCGCATCGCCCGCTCCTTGCTGACCCGGCGCTTTGGGCGAAGACGTAGAGCTCGCCGTCTTCAGCCAACAGCTTGACCTGCACGCCCTCGCGCGCGTCCTGCCAAGGCTTGTCCACGAGATGCTTCTCCAGCCGATTCAGGCGCCCCTTCGGCGTGCCCACTAGATACTGCACCGGCGGATCGCTGTTGCGCATTTCGGCCAGCACCGCCTCGGTCGGCACGCCGCGGTCCATCACCCAGACCCGTCGCGCCTTGCCGTATTGCTGCTCGATCTTGGAGAGGAACATCCGCAACGTCTTGCTGTCGGCGGTGTTGCCGGGCAGCACTTCGTAGGCCAACGGCAAGCCGTCGGGCGTCACCACCAGCGCGATCACTACTTGCGGACAGTCCGGCCGCTTGTCGCGGCTATAGCCGTGGCGGCGCTTGCTGCCTTCCGGCAAATCCGAGGCGTTGATCTCGAAGTACGTGCTGGTCAGGTCGTACAGCAGCACGTCGAAGTCGGCGTTGAACAGATCGCGCCAGCGCCCGACCAGATGAGAGAACAGTGCCTCCTTGTGCTCGAGCAGCAGATCGTGGCAGGCGTAAATCTTGTGCTCCTCGGCAATGCCGAAGTCCGCACCCAAGAGATCGGCCATCGCGCTGTTGCCAAACCATTGCCGATGCAGCCGCCATTCGCTCCCCGGCGCGATCAGACGATAGGTCGCCAGCACCTGCAGGATTTGATCCCACCTCGTCTTCTTGCGGCTCGGCGGCAACCGCTCGGCCCAGAACCGATCAAGCTCAAGCTCGTGCCACAACTGTCCGGCCAGCCAGCAGGCGCCCCATTGCCGCGGACGTCGAAGCTGCATCTTGGACAGACGAAGCTGGACGATCGATGCATCGCCCGCCACCGCCTCGCATCGATCTTCCGGAAATAGCGCCAGCGTCCGCGCACGCCCGGCGCCTTCGTCGAATACCTCGATTGCCTTGCGCCACGCCGCTGCCTGCGAGGAGTTGATCTCGCCGAGATACAGCACATGCCGTTGCACCACCCGGCCGTCATCGAGACGCCTGTTCTCGACGACGTTCCAATAGCTGTGCGTCTTGCCGTTCTTCTTTCGCTCAGTGCGTCGCAGGAACATGGCGCAACGAATCTACCCGCATCACCATGTGCTTGGGAATCGGGTAGGTCTTCACTACAGCCGTTTTCGGCCAAATTCGAACACCTCACCCCTTGCAGATCAACGACTTAGCTCGCCAAAAAATCGCAAAATCGAGACTTTCGAGCGCGAATCCGCGAACTCGGGTTAACGACGAAACGATGCGCCGGGCAGCGCCTGGAAGGTGGACGCGACCGAGCGACTGGGATCGTAGTCGTGGGCCAGGCAAAGCGGCCGCGCAGGGTGAAGTACCGCCCTGCACCGAACCGCTGCTGCGTCATCACGCGGTGCGGCTACCCGCACAAAAAAGCTCCGGTATTACCCGAGGCTTTCAGTTTGCAGGAGAAATTAGTCAGATCAATAGCTACCCCAGCCGAAACGGTAGTTCACGCCGGCTCTCACGATATTGAGCCTTTCAGTTGTATGGACGAACGTCGTTGGACTGGCGGAGCTGAAGACTGCGACATCCGAGCCGCCCAAGTCGACATAGTCGTATTCGAGTTTAGCAGACCAATTGGATGCAAAACCCCATTCGACGCCGGCGCCAATGACGCCTCCGGCACGATTGGTGCTGGTCGACGTATTGCCAAAGAACGCGCCGCCGGGAGTTGTGACGGTACCGAATGAGCTGCCTTGTCCCCAAGCTCCACCGGCTTTGGCGTAGAGCAACCAGTTATTGACGGCGAAACCAAGACGCCCGGTCGCCATCGCGAGATCCTTAAGCTTCGCGTTGACCGTGCTGTTAAATCCATCGACTGCACTGATCGTGGTCGCGGTCCCGGTCAGGTCCGCCCAGGAGTATTCGCCTTCCACGCCGAAGACAAAGTTGTTGTTGGCAGGCTGCCAATTGTAGCCACCCTGCACGCCGCCGAGTACGCCGCTCAAATTGTTTTTAGCGAAGGCGGTGCCGGTCGGAAATGCGATGCTGCCCGGGGGAAGTTCTGTTGATTGCAGATCACTCCATCCTCCGCCGATGTTGCCACCGAGATAGAAGCCGGTCCAATTGTACATCGGCGGCGGCGGCATCGGGGCCGCCTTGTAGGCCATGTCGGCAGCCAACGCATTTCCAGCGAGCGATAGAGAAGCAAGAGCCACGCTGGCGAAAAAGATTTTCTTCATCTTTCGATCCTCAAAGGCGTGAAACATGGAGACACAATAACCGATGCGCTGCTAATTAGCTGTGTCCATTCCAGCACAACTAAGAAAATTCCGCCGCGCAAATTTGGCAGGATCGCTGACCTAAAGTTAGTTCTTTCTTAGCAACCTCCGTATGTGCAGTAGGATGCCTGCAATGTCGCCGCTTGCGACGCGCCGTCGGTCGGAGCGTCGCAGTACGTCCCCTTACCGCCAAATAAAGATGTCGCTGCCATGCAACAGTTTCTTTGTTCCCTGAACGGAACCTTCATTCCGACTCCACATGCGTTCAAATTCGGATCATGGTGTGGAAACCGGGGCTGGCGGATCGGTCTTTTTCAACACCAAAGTATTTTGAGCCCGGTGGTCGCAGTGCGAGAATGCCTGCGACCTTTTCATTTGAAGCCGCAGTCGTCACCCGGACTGAGACTGCTAGCGGCGAAACAGAATATTGCGCTCCGACAAGCCGAATTGGAGCCAATAGACGCTCGAATTGCCTGCGTTACGCTACGGGCACATCCAGTCACCGGAGGACGGCGTGAGGAGCCTTAGGCCATCAGGCGATGCCTTCGTCCCAAACGCGCTCGCCGCACTTACATTCGAAGATGTGAATGATCTTGCCGTCGGGGTCTATGAACGATCGGACAAGTTGCAGTTTTTCATAGCATAAGCCGCAGGCACGCGCGGAAGCATCCGGCATCTCCGCAATCATCTCGGCCTTAAATATTTGCACTATTGATCCACATCGAAATTAGCAGCCCGGTGAGCGTCCCGTCACATAGCGTACACTGCGCCTGTTCAATTTGAAAATGCGAATCCGAACAGACGGAACGACGCCGATGCCTCAAGGTTGGCCCTAAAGGTAAATTTGACTAATCCTTTGGTTATAGGACGCCCCGTGCTGGCCGCTGCACAAGTCATGGTTGCCGGCCCAAGAGTATAAATCCCTCGCGCGCGTCGTCGCGATACACCCGCTGACGCGTCGCCATGCTGGAAACACAGCGCGCCGCGCCGACAGGAAAGCAGGCCGCAGCACAGATTTCTCGGAAGATCTGCCGTTCGTGGATGCCGATGCTATTTGAATAGTTCCAGAATTAACCTGAACCACCGCTATTCAGCATAACGAGCGAGTTCAGTTGCAGCGCCAAGCGAAAACGATAGCGTGGTAACCTGGAGACTGTGTCCGTCCCACCCGCGGTTCTCCCTGCAAGGGTGTAAATATGCTAACCGCCGCACAATGCCAAAAATATGCAGACCAGTATAAATCACTTGCACGACAGGCCGATACCACCGAGCAACGAGCCGTCCTGCTGAAGAATATTGCGCGAAGCTTTGCAAGTCTGGCAAACCAGCTTGATAGGCTCGCTGCACTTCTGAGAGAGGAAACAAAAAAGTAAAGTTTCCTCCGATAGCGACTCGAGGCGACACTGGACCTCGGCTCACGCTCGACGATCAATGGCACATCGCCCGGTGCCAACTCGCGAGTGACGATTTTAGCTCGCGCAGCAACTCGAACAGCGCGACAAGTTGCCAAAGCTCGCAGTCGAGTTTGCCAGCAAACAGTTTGACGCGCTCCTTCGCTGTCAGTTCCTCCGAGCAGGCGAGGCCCATCGCACTGCAAAAACTGACCGTTTTCGTCCGCCAGTTGCACCAACCAGGAACGGCGGGCCTTCAGCCCTTCGCAGCGTTTCCAAAGCAGGAGTACCCCCTTTGAACCAGGGCTCCAGCTTGCTCCCCGCAATTGCCTTGGTACACTTCCATCAAGGGGCCCTCGTCCGCCGCCCAAACATTCTGGATGTCGACTCATCTCCATATTGAGTGTGGCCCGTCCGTAGACCAGCTGCGGGCGGAACTTAGTTGGCCTTTTTCTGACAAGTGGCATCATTCGGGCGAGTTCCACGCGCTCACATTTGAACCAGACGGCAGGCTGAAGGCAAAAGAGCGCAAAGTGATGCCCAGCAAACGGAAGTCCGGGTGGCCAATGAAGAACGATCGCCAATTGATTGCGCTATCCAAGACGCACACGCTGGAAGCCATAGCCGATCAGCTCGAGCGCTCGCCTAAATTCGTTCTTAGGAGAGCGCAACGATTGGGGCTTTCGATCAAACTGAAGAGATAATGAGAACGGCAGGCATGCTTGACCGCGTGCATAGGCGTTGGCCGGTGCATCGAGAACACGATTTAAAACCTAATCATTATCCAATCGTCCCAAGGGATGATGGAAGCGTGGCTCTTGCTGATGGTTTGATCCGCACCACCATTAAAGGAGAAAGAGAGCTGGTCATGAAGAAGCTGGGGCTTGGCTTGAGCGTTGCATGGCGCAGTGATCCACCACCGGGCCATTTTCCCGGGTCCGGATCCGACATCGCGAAGCCGGCCGACCACACTGCGACGGGCGGCGTTGCTTCAACGAGCAAAAAACTCAACGTCGTCCCGGCGTTTCAGCTCATTTGCATCAATTGCGACGCGCTCGGCATCGTTTTTGACTACGCTGAAGGTGCGCCGTCATCTACCCCGATCAAGTGTCGCGACTGCGACGCTCTGCGCGGAACGCTTGGCGACCTGCGCAATCTCGCTCTCCGGGATCGACGCGATTGCCTCGATCCCGATTGGCAATATTGACCATGGCTATGCCTATGCCGGACTGCCCCTTTCACGCGCCAGCGCGAACCGCTCAGAAGTGGACGCGGGATCGGCTGGTCACTCATACATTGATATGACCCGCTTCTTCCAAAGGTCGAATGGAAGCGTACGCCTGACATCGATAGCGTTTGCAAGGGGAAATGGGTTGGTGGGCGTCATCTCCGCCAAAAGCCACGCGCTCGCGAGGGCCGGCTAAAGCCGGATAGGTTGCGATGAAAATCCTGGTCGTCGATGTCGGTGGGACACACGTCAAGATCCTTACCAATGGGGCGAAGGAGAAGCGGGAGCTTGTCTCTGGATGCACCATGACGGCGCGCGGAATGGTCTCGGGTGTCAGGAAGCTGGCCGAGGATTGGGAATATGACGTCGTGTCGATCGGCTACCCAGGTCCGGTATTGCACGACCGGCCGGTGGCTGAACCGCACAATTTGGCAAGAGGTTGGATGGGCTTTGATTTTGCGGAGGCATTCCACCGACCAACCCAGATCATCAAT
Source organism: uncultured Alphaproteobacteria bacterium (assembly GCA_963755895.1). Lineage (GTDB taxonomy): Bacteria > Pseudomonadota > Alphaproteobacteria > Rhizobiales > Xanthobacteraceae > Bradyrhizobium. The sequence goes on along the minus strand of CAVWMD010000003.1, from coordinate 1,064,148 downwards.
GATGCCGCCATGCAGGCTATCGGGAGCTACCGGGGCGGCAGGATGTTGTTCCTTGGCCTGGGAACCGGGCTGGGTTCGACGCTGATTGTGGATAGCATCGTACAGCCAATGGAGCTTGCTCATCTTCCCTACAAAAAGGGAACTTACGAAGACTACGTCGGCGTTGGCGGGCTCGAGAAGCGTGGCAAGGCGGCGTGGAGGAAGCATGTCGATGACGTCGTCGAACGTCTGGTGGCCGCGCTGCAACCCGATGATGTCGTACTCGGCGGCGGCAACGCCAAAAAGCTGAAGCAGCTGCCGCCGATGTGTCGGCTAGGTAACAACGAAAATGCATTCGAGGGCGGATTTCGCGTGTGGCAGAATGCGCTCTCCAAGGATGTTCTTCGTCCTCGCAGACTGGCGGCGCCCCTTATGGTCCCGCACCTAACAGACGCCGCCTCCCATGCCTGGAGTGCCCGCTAGCCACGTCCGCCTGGCTTTCAAGAGCGCGCCTTGTCTCGCACGCATGACTTGCCAGGCGCCGGAACCAAAGTCGCTGCTCACCACGTATATCGCACCACACCCTTGCCGGCGTAGCTCGAGGTGACATTGGAGAACTCGCCTTCAAACGTCGCCGCGGCGGACCAGCCGTTCAGCCATTTCATCTCCACGGACGCCGTCGTCAGTGCCAAATCGTGTGCCTGTGCCGCGCCGTTGACCACGAAGGAAGCTCCCGGCAACGTCTGGAAGGTGGCGCCTATCGAGCGGTTCGGATCGTAGTCATAGGCCCAGGCGACACGGCCGCGCAGCGTCAGGACACCATTTGCCATCCCATAGGACTTGTCGGCGCGAATACCTAGTTCGCTGCGCGGGTCGGTGACGTCCCTGGCGCCATAGCCGAGCGCGAAGGTGCTGGCGCCGGACAACGCTTGCTCGGCATAGGCCGGCAGATCGAAGGTGGTGAACTGTCCCGCCGCGTAGGGCGTAATGCCGACGCCGCCGAAGTAAGGCGTGACGAAACGATAGCCGCCCTCGACGCGGCCCGAATAGGCATTGGCGTCGAACTGCGCGCGCAGCAACTCGGTATCGCCGATGGTGACGGTGCGGTTGGTGGTGATATCCTGCCAGCCGTAAGCCAGCGCCGCGCTGATGTAGGCCGGGCCGATGGTGTGTCGGACGAAAGCGCCGGCCTGGAACAGGTCGGAGTGACCGCTGCCTGAGCCGTTGACGCTGAAATTGGTGCCGCCGCCGGCGAGCGCAAAACCGGCGATGGTGTTCGGCGAGAAGCGATAGTCGGCGCCGACCGCGCTGCCGAACACGCTGGACGTGGTGTTGTTGGATCCCACCACGGCATTGCCGTCGGTGGTCTGCGAGCCGCCGTAGCCCGACGCCCAAACGTTCCAGCGCGGCTCGAACGGTGCGGCCCGCGGCGCCTTGGTGTAGATCGCCGCCAGCGCATCGTTCGACTTGCGCGCCTGCGCATAGCCCAGCGCCTGGTCGTCGGCATATCCGCTCACGCCGGTCGAAGCCGCGAGCCCGTCGTCGCGGCCGAACGGATCCGTCATCAGACCCATGAACAGGTTCATGGCATCAAACGTGGTCTGCTGCGTGGCGGTCGCGAGCTCGCCGGAGGCCTGGGTCAGGTGTTGTGGAACGTCGCCCGAAAAGATCGCGCCCAGCGCGCCCGAATTGCTGCCCGAGGCATTGAAGGCGGTATCGAGCGCTGCGCCAACCGCGCGCTGATTGTTGTTCAACCCCGCGATTTGACCGAGCGCCGAGGTCAGATTCAACAGCACGTTGTTGGCGGTGTAGATCAGTGAACCGGCAATGCCGACTGGCGTCGCCGCCAGATTGTCGAACCGGGTGCCGTTCAGGCCGGCGGATGTCAGGATCGTATAGCCTGAATTGAAGCGGTAGGAGCCGGTTGCGGACGACACACCCACGGTGCCGGCCAATGCGGCAGTCCCCGTGACATTGGCAAGCGACGATGTCACGGAATTGAGCTGCACCAGATACATTGCGCCGGACTGGAACGCCAGATTGCCGGCGACCGTCATCGATGAGCCCGGCGTGCCGTTGCCCGGTGCGAAGATGCCGCCGGCGTTGATTTGTGTCTTGCCGACGGTGCCACTGCCGGCGAGCGTGCCACCGGCGTTCACCGTCAGGCTGTTGGCCGAGGCGATATTGCCGTTGACCGTGAGCGTGCCGCCATTGACGTTGACCGGACCGGCAAAGGTGCTGGTGCCAGTCAGCGTCCAGGTCGAAGCGCCGATCTTGTTGAAGGTGCCGAATCCCTCGTATTGCGCCACGGGACCGAGTTGCGAGACGTCGAACGTCGCGGCGCCGCTGCCGCCGAGTTGAAACGTATCGGCACCGGTGCCGAGCACGTGGCCCGTGATCGCGGATCCCGGCGCCAATGTCAGAGTGTTGCCGGTGCCGAAGAACTGGATCGCCGTGGGCCCAGTGATGGTGCCGGCATTGAATACCGATGAACCACCGGCGCCGGCGATGACGCCTGCTATCCCACCCGTGATGCTGGCGCCGGCATTGTTGATCACCGTCACGCTGGTGAGTGCGAAGATGCCGTCGTGATTGGTTCCGGTGATGCTGCCGGAATTGATGACATTCGCAGCGCCGGTACTGGCATCCACGCCTACATTTCCACCGGTGATGCTGGCGCCGGCGTTGTTAGTTACTGTCGCATTGGTGTTTGCAAAAATGGCGGCATCCGTGGTTCCGGTAATGCTGCCCGAATTGATGACATTCGCAGCGCCGGTATTGGCATGTATCCCTTCAACCCCACCCCTGATGCTGGCGCCGGCATTGTTCGTCACTGTCACAGTGTTTGCGGTAATTCCCTCCGTGCCACCGGTGATGCTGCCGCCGGTATTGTTGGTCACTGTCGCACTGGTGTTCGCGGCGATGCCCTCCTGAGCGGTTCCGACGATGGAACCGGCATTGATGACGTTCACGGCACCGCTAATGGCCAGCACCCCGAAGTTCGCACCCGTGATACTGGCGCCGGCATTGTTGGTAACTGTCGCGTTGGTGGTTCCGAAAATGCCGGCATCTGCGGTGCCGGTAATGCTGCCCGAATTGACGACATTCGCAGCATTAGTGTTAGCATGTATTCCTTCAGTCCCGCCCGTGATCGTGGCGCCGGCATTGTTGGTTACAGTCACAGTGTTTGCGGCAATTCCGTCAACACTACCCGTGATGCTGCCGCCGGCATTGTTGGTCAATGTCGCACTGGTGCTCGCCGCAATGCCGTCCTGAGCGGTTCCGACGATGGACCCGGCATTGATGACGTTCACAGCGCCGCCAATGGCCAGCACCCCGAAGTTCGCACCCGTGATCGTGGCGCCGGCATTGTTGGTTACCGACCCTGCTCCGATCGAGATGCCGTCATTGCTGCCTGTGACCGTGTTGCCCGCGCCGGCGGTGACGTTGACGGTGATGCCGGTCTCGACGCCAGTGCCAAAGCCATTGGTGCCGGTGCTGGTGCCGGGCGCGCCGCCGCCCTGGTTGGTGGTAGCGCCGGCACAGGTGGCCGTTTCGTTGCTGGCGGCTGCCGGCGAGCAGGCGGCTTGGGCCTGGCCTGCCGGCAGCACAATCAGGAAAGCCGAAAACAACACGACAAAAGCCGTAGCCAATGGTACTGTTATGCGCAGAGACGCTCGGTGGCGCGCCCGCCCGCGCGTTTGATTCTTCGCGGCTGTGAACGTCAGCGGGCGTTCAGCGGCGTCGGCGGTCACGTCGAAATTGCAACTCGAACCGGCATCAGCACCAGCATTCCGGAAGAACATATTACCTATCCCCCAAAGCCCGCAGCCTACCCCCTTGCGGTCCCCCCGATATTCGGGATTCGGACTTCGTTCCGCAAAAGGCATCGTTTCACGGACAACGGTGCTGCACCATGAGGAACCTCAGAAGTCACTGGAATGAGAGGGCGTTTCGTCGCGAGGTGTTGCGCGCCTGCAACTAATTAGTAAGTTTCGCGTAAGCTTGCCACCGAATGTGTGCTTGGTAGACTGCTCGTTAAGTAACTTTTTCTGCGGCATGGCTTCCTAAGGTTGCACAAGCGCATCAATCAACATCAAGTCTTGCTGGTCCGTCACCACGCATACCGCACGCAGCAGTTGGTGATGCTCGATAACTCGCGTTCGAAGATCGCAGCAGCGCGCACCTACGGGCAACACCTCATGGGCGCGGCTACAGGACGGCCTCGATCAGGCGCGGACCCCGATGCTTCATGGCGCTTGCGAACTGGGTCGCAAATTCCTCTACCGAATTTGCCCTGCTCGCTTCCACGCCCATACCGGACGCAAGCTTGACCCAATCAAGTTCGGGATTGTGCAGATCGAGCATTGAAATCGCTCTCGGCCCTGGCTCTCCAGCTCCGACGCGCGCCAGCTCGATGTTGAGGATCGCGTAGGAACGGTTGGCGAAAATCACCGTGGTGACGTCGAGCGATTCCCGCGCCTGCGTCCATAATGCCTGCAACGTGTACATCGCTCCGCCGTCGCCGTGCAGACAGACGACCTTCCTGTCCGGACAGGCGACCGCGGCGCCCGCGGCGACTGGAATGCCCTGCCCGATCGCGCCACCGGTCAGCGCAAGATGATCGTGCGGCTCGATGTTGGCCGCATATCGGTGAACACCGCCGCCGGCCGTCGCGCCCTCATCGGAAATGATGGCACCGTTCGGAAGATAGTGCGCGATGACCTGCCCCGCCGTCTGTGGATTCAACGGCCCGTTCGGAATATCGGGCTTGTTGGAGATACCGACACGCAGCGGCTGTTTGGACGCCTTCACGGCATCCGCAAGCGCCTCCAGCGCAACGGTGCCATCTTCGTTGGCATGCGCGAGATACAGAATCTTGCAGCCTTCGGGCGTGCACCAGGATGGCTTGCCGGGATATGCGAAGAAGCTCACCGGCGGGCTCGCGCCGACCAGGATCAGGTGCTCGGTCCCTTTCATGAATTCGACGATCTGCTCGGCGAAATAAGGAATCCGTTCGACCGCCACGCGCCCGATGCCGCGCTGGCAGCGCGGGGCAAAGGTGTCACATGCGATCCGTGCGCCGGTCGCCGCCGCGACGCGGCCGGCCGCGTTGAGGCCGCGCTCCATCAGGGCGGCTCCGCGGATCAGCATCATGCTCTTCCCGCCAGATCCTAGCGCAGCGGCGGCCTGGTCGATCGCTTCGGTCGATACCGCGGCGGGTGACGGCTTCGGCAGGGCGGGTGCCGCACGGTCAGCCTCCAGCCACGCCGCGTCGGCAGGAAGGATCAAGGTCGCGATCTGGCCGGGATATTGCAGCGCTGCCTGCACCGCCATCGCGGCGTCCGAAGCAACTGTTCGGGCGCTTGCCGACGAATGTACCCACGCAGAGACCGGCCGTGCAAAACCTTGGACGTCCGATGCAAGCGGGGCGTCATATTGCGCATGATAGGTGGCGTGATCACCGACGATATTGACGATCGGCGTCCGCGCGCGACGTGCGTTGTGGAGATTGGCGAGCCCGTTGGCCAGTCCGGGTCCCAGATGCAGCAACGTTGCGGCCGGCTTCTCAGCCATGCGACCGTAGCCGTCCGCCATTCCGGTTACCGCGCCTTCGAAAAGGCCAAGCACGACTCGCATTCCCTCGACCCTGTCGAGCGCCGCCACGAAATGCATTTCCGACGTACCGGGATTGCCGAAACAGACCTCAACGCCCGATCCGACCAGCGTCCTTAAAAGACTTTCTGCGCCGTTCATGACGATCCTCCGCCATTTGCAGTGGTATGCGCGTTACACGAAGGCACTCAATCCCGTGATGGACTTGCCGACGATCAGCGTGTTCATCTCCCTTGTGCCCTCGTAGGAGTAGATCGCTTCCGCGTCCGCCACGAAGCGTCCGATGTGGTTCTCGAGCAGGATGCCGTTGCCGCCGAGTAGTTCCCGCGCGTAGCCGACGGTTTCTCGGCATTTGACCGTGCAGAACGCCTTCGCAAGCGAGGCATGCTCGTCGCGCATCACGCCCTCGTCTTGAAGTTGCGCAAGACGGAGCATCATGGCCTGGGTCGAGGTGACGTTGCCGAGCATCCTCACCAGCAGGTCCTGCACGAGTTGGAATCCGCCGATAGGCCTCCCGAATTGCGTCCGCTCCGTCGCATAGCGCAGCGCATGCTCGTAGGCGCCCATCTGGCAGCCGACGGCGAACCACGCGACGCCGGTGCGCGTCATCCGCAAAACCTTGGCGGTGTCCTTGAACGAATTGGCGTTCTGCAAGCGGTCGGCCTCGGGAACGCGGCAATCCTTCAAGGTGATCAACCCGTTCTGCACCACCCGCAATGCCATCTTGGTCTTGATCTTCTCGACCGAGAAACCCGGATTTTCCTTTCCCACGACAAAGCCCTTGACCCGGCCGGATTCATCCTCGCGCGCCCAGATCACGTTGATGTCGGCGAAGGTCGCGTTGCCGATCCATTTCTTCTGGCCGTTGAGAATCCAGACGTCGCCCTCGCGACGGCATGTCGTCATCATTCCGCCCGACGTCGCCGACCCCACCAGCGGCTCCGTCAGGCCGAACGAGCCGATCTTGTCGAAGCGCATCATGGCCGGCAGCCAGCGCTGCTTCTGCGCCTCGTCGCCGCACAAATAGATCGAGCCCGCCGAGAGCCCGGTGTGCACGCCCCAGAATGTCGCGACCGACGAATTGACCCGCGCCAGCTCCATCGCGACAAGGCCGTTCAGCAGCCAGCTGCCGCCGGCGGCGCCGTATCCCTGATAGCCCACCCCGCCGATGCCGACTTCGGCGATCTTCGGGATGATCTCGAAGGGAAAGGCATCGTGCGCCCAATAATCCTCGATCACCGGGGCGATGACGCCTTCCGTGAACTCGCGCACGCGCTTGAGCAGCGCCCGCTCGCTGTCGTTCAGTACCGCGGCGATCCGGTAGAAGTCGCCTTCGATCGGAGGCGGCGCGTAGTCCATCTTTGCAGCCCGTATTCCTTGCGGATTCGCCATGTTTGCCTCTCTCCTGCCTCGCAAGATTTCGTCTTCGATATGCCGCCGTCCCGGCGGACCTGAACATCCGCCGGACTCCCCTCGCGATGACGTGCCTGGAAGCGATGTCAGACCGATTTGTTCGAACGATCGCCGGCGCGGAGCTCTTCAAAGCTCTCCTTGACGCGGTCCTGGATGATCTTCACCGCTTCGGTGGTGGATTGCCTTGCCGTCGACGCGCTGTCCTGGGCTCCCTTCACCGCGATATCCAACACCTTCCTTGCGAATTCGGTCTGCAGGGCGAGGTTCTCATGCACCTTGCCGAACGGCTTGAACTCGCGCGCAAGCGTCGCGGCCTCACGCAATCCGGCTTCCAGCACCTCGCGCTGCTTCTGCGCCACGGACTGTGCGCCTTGCGCGGCCACCTTCGCACTCTGTCCAAGGGCGTCGATGTTCTTCTTCTGGGTCTGCAACAGCTCATCTACGTTCAGCTTCGGCAAGCCGAGATCGGCGCCAAACTTCCGCAGCATCTCGATGTATGAGGTGGTGTCCGTCATGATATCCTCCCTGGTGTTGCCGTGCTTAGAACTGCTGTCGTCCGCCTTCAGATGTCTGAACGAGATTTCTGAGAAGATTGGCCGTTCGCGACAGCAGCGATGATGACGCGATCTGCCGGCTCGCGTCGGCCAGAAAGGCCTCGATCACGGCGGCGGTTTCCGCCGGCCGGGTCACGATGAACAGGTGCCCGTCGTCGATCATCCGGAGTTCGGCGTTCGGGATCAGGCCCGCCAGAATGTGACCGTTGATGGGAGGAACCAGTGGATCGTCACGGCCCATCAGAACCAGCGTCGGCTGCGGCAGCGACCACAGCCATGGCAGGCTGGTCCAGCCGCTCATCGCAAGTAGCTGATACAGGTAACCGAGGTTGCGCGCGCCATGCATCGCGGCCGCGTGTCCGCCGATCAAGGATGGATCATGACGAAACGCGCCGCCGTAGATATCGGCTGCGACCCTGTTCATGTAGTCCCTGTCGGTGTAGCGGCGCGGCGTCGCCATCTTCCACAGCACCGAGGGGCTTGCCGGCACCATGGTGAAGCCGGGCGCCGTCGCCGCGAGCACCAGCCGCCGGCAAAGCTTTGGATATTGATGCGCGAACTGCTGCGCGATTCCACCGCCCCAGGACACGCCGGCGACATCGATCTCGGTGTAGCCGAGCTCCGCCATGAGACCGGCGGCAAGCCGCGCCAGCGTCGATGGGCGATACGGCAGCAGCGGCCTCGGCGAACCGCCGACACCAGGCACGTCGAAGATGATCGCCATCGTGCTCGTGAGTGCTTCGAGGAAGGGCTTTGCCAACTCCCAGTTGGCCCCGATTCCGTTGAACAGCAAAAGCGGCGGCTGCTGCTGGCCGCTGCTGTGCCTGATGGCAACCTGGAGCGACTGCCCGCCAATCACGATTTGCCGCACCTCGATCTCGCGTGGCGTCGCGGCTCGATTGCCAACTGTGGGATCGTCAGTCAAAGACGTAAGTCCCCGGAGCTGCGGCAAGGACGGGATGGCGTTCGCTACCTGGCGACGCCGGTGCCGCAACCTCCTCGCCTGACCGCGCCTGCAGCCAATCGCGCCAATCGAGCCACCAGCTTCCCTTTCGCTTTTCGGCTGCGGCGACGAATGCGTCCGGACCGGATGGGTTGACCGTGCCGATCATGAAGGAGGCCTTCGGATTGGTCGGCGGGTTGATCAGGCTCTGGAGATGGCCGCTGTTCGAAAGCACGAAGGTCGTCCCCTCGCCCATGATCTGCGCGGTCTTGTGCACACCCTTCCACGGCGTGATGTGGTCGGTAGTGCCGGCAACAACATAGCTGTCGACTTTCAGCCTGCTCATATCGATCGTCTTGCCGTTCAACGTGAGCTTTCCAGCGTTGACGAACGGGTTGCTGAAATAGAGATCCAGATAATCGCCGTGCAGAGCGGCCGGAAGCCGGGTGGTGTCGGCGTTCCAGTACAGGATATCGAAGGCCGGCGGCTGGTTGCCGAGCAAATAGTTGTTGACCCAGTAGTTCCAGATCAAGTCGTTCGGCCTCATCCACGCGAACATCCGTGCCAATTCGTGGCCATCGACCATGCCGCGCAGCCGGGAGGTTTCCTTGGCCACGCGCATCGTCTCCGGCGTCATCAGGCAGCCGAATGCGCTCTCATCGGCGGTATTCGGATCGAGCAGGCAGACCGCGAGCACCATATTCCTGATCTTCTGTTGCTCTGCGCTGCCAAGCGTCGCGAAATAGGCCGTCGAGGTGATGCCCCCCGAACAAGATCCCATCATCGAGATATCGTCGCTGCCGGTCACCTCGCGCGCGACATCGACGGCTTCATCAAGCGCCGCGACATAGGTATCGAGGCCCCATTCACGATGCGCCGCGGTCGGATTGCGCCAGCTGACGCAGAACACCTGAAAGCCGCTGTCGATAAGGAAGCGGACCATGCTTTTGTCGGGCGACAGATCGAGCGCGTAATATTTGTTGATCTGCGGCGGGGTGATGACCAGCGGCCGCTTTCTCACATTCGGCGTCGTCGGCGCATACTGAATCAGCTCCAGCAATTCGTTGCGGAACACCACCCCACCCGGGGTGGTCGCCAGCGATTCTCCGACCTTGAAAGCGCTCTGATCCACCATCGAAGGCATGCCGCCGTTTTTGGCGAGATCATCGAAGTAGTTTTTCAGCCCGGACCACAGGCTTCGGCCGCCGGTATCGACGAATTTACGTACCGCCGCCGGGTTGGTCAGCATGGCATTGGTCGGAGCCACGGCATCAATCAGGATTTCCGTGACCAGATGCGCCCGTGTCTTGTCGATGTCGCTCAGGCTCGTCTTGTCGACGAAGCCGCTGACGGCATCGCCCCAGGCAAGATAGGCCTTGAGCATCCCGCCGTGCAGCGCACTCTCCTTCCAGGTCGCATCGGAGAAGCGCCTGTCGCCTGACTTCGGCGCTCGCTCCGACTTGCCGGCGAAGATGGAACCGACCTCACCGAGAAAGGAGAGCCATTGCTCGGTAGCGACCTTCGGCTCGTTGACGATAGCCTTGAACAGGATGCCGGCGCTCTCGGCCAGATCCTCACCCCGGATTCCGACCAATGGATTAAGCGCCAAGGTATTTCGGGATGCGTCTTCGGAGATCCCTTCCATCGGCGGGATCGGCTCGCGATGTTCCGTGCTCATTTCCGATTTGCTCCCGATGCGGGAACCAGCAGCGCCAGCGTTTCGGCGATCAGTGCCGGCTTTTCCGATCCCTCGACTTCCATTGTGTTCAGGGTCTTCATGACGACCTGCCCGCCTTCCCTCGGCTCGATCCCGACCAGCACGACGCGCAACCGCACCCGCGCGCCGGCCGGCACCGGTGCCAGAAAGCGGACCTTGTCGATCCCGTAATTCAGACCGGCGGCGGCATCACTCGGGATGATTCCGACCTGCATCGCCAGCGGCGCCACCATGGCGAGCGTCAGATAGCCGTGCGCGATCGGGCCGCGGAAGGGGCTTTCCCGCTTCGCCCTCTCAACGTCGACATGAATCCATTGGCGATCGCCGGTGCAGGACGCAAACGCGTCGATGCGTGGCTGATCGATCGCAACCCAATCGGAAAGTCCGAGTTCCTGCCCAACTCTTTCGCCCAAACCGGCAAGGGTGAGGTTGCTCATTTTTCCTCCTCGATCTTTTCGTGGTTGCGTCCGAACAGCTACATGTGACCGTACTGCTCGCGCAGTTCCTTTTTGCTGATCTTGCCGACGCTGGTCTTGGGAATGCTGTCGACGAACAGGATCTTCTCCGGAATTCCGTATTTCGAGATGATGCCCTGGTCGGCGAACCCCCTGAGGTGATCCTTGATGACCGCCTCGCTGACGCTGTTGGCATCGGATGCCCGCTTGACCACGACCGCGAGCGGCCGCTCACCCCATTTGTCGTCCTTGACGCCGATCACGGCCGCCTCTGCGACGCCGGCGCATTGCGAGATCAGGTCCTCGATCTGCAGCGACGAGACCCACTCGCCGCCGGTTTTGATGACGTCCTTGATACGGTCGGTGATGTGCACGTAGCCGTTCGCATCGACCACGGCGATATCGCTGGTGTGCAGGTAACCCCCGGCCCAGAGCTGCTCCGAGCCTTCCGGATTGTTGAAATAGCCCTGGGTGAGCCATGGCGCCCGCAGCACGATCTCGCCGGCCGACTTGCCGTCATGCGGCACGTTCTTCATGTCGGGGTCGACGATGCGCAGATCCACCAGCGGCGCGGCGATGCCGGCTCTGGCGCGGAACTCGACCTCCCCGTCGGGGTCGCCGGTGAGGTCCTTCGATCGCACATGGGACACCGCGGCAAGCGGGCCGGTCTCCGACATCCCATAGCCCGCGAAGATGTCGATGCCCGCGGCAAGCGCCCGCTTGGCCAGCGCCTTCGGCAACGCCGAGCCGCCGATCACCATCTTGAGCCCCTCCAGAGCGACGTTCGCCTTGGCGGCGGCGTCGAGCAGCATCTGTAGGATGGTCGGCACGCCATGGGTGAAGGTGACGCCCTCACTCTTGATCAGCTTGACCAGCATCGCCGGCTCGTAGCGCCCGGGATAGACCTGCTTGACGCCGGCGAGCGTCGCGGACCAGGGGAAACCCCAGGCGTGGACGTGAAACATCGGTGTGATCGGCATGTAGACGTCGTCGCGCGAGAAGCGGCCCTGCGTCCCCGCCATGCCAAACAGCGCCAACCCACAGATCGAGTGCAGCATCAGCTGCCGGTGGCTGTAATAGACCCCCTTGGGCAGTCCGGTCGTGCCGGTCGTGTAGAAGGTCGTCGCCTGGGTGTTCTCGTCGAAATCGGGAAAGTCATAATCCGGCTCGGCCGCGGCAAGCAGGCTCTCATATTCCCCGATGAAGGACAGACTGCCGGTCTGCGGCACAGGTCGGTCCGACATCACGATCAGCCGTTTGACCTTCGGCAATTGGGCCTTCAGCCCCTCCAGCAATCCGACAAACTCATCGTTGACGAGAAGTGTCGAGGCGCCAGCGTGGTCGATGGTGTAGGCGATCTGTTCGGGTGACAGACGGACATTCACCGTCTGCAACACCGCGCCCATCATCGGGATCGCGAAAAACGCCTCGAGAAACCGGTTACTGTCCCATTCGAGCACGCCCACGGTGTCACCGGGAACGACGCCCGCTTTGCTCAGGGCCGATGCGAGACGGCCGATCCGTTCCCTGATCTGGAGATAGGTGAAGCGTTTCAGATCGCGGTAAACGATCTCCTGGTCCGGCGCCTGTACGCGCGGCGTGTGCCACAATTGCTTGAAAATCAATGGATATTGATAAGCTGATTGGGCAACCTGAATCAGCCTTCCCACCATGGCGGCCTCCCTCGACTTGTCTTCCTCCGGCGTCCGCCATTCTAAGCAGCGGATCGCCCAGTCCGCCGTCCGGTTTCCCCGACGACCGCACCGCACGGTACCAGCCCAAGCCTCGCGCGCGGCCTGGTGCTTGTGAAGGTCCGAAACGGACAACGACCGTGTCCGAGCCGGACAGGCTGCCCCTCATCAGGGGCGACGTCTTGAATAAAACTGCTGCATTGCGACCCGAGGAAGCCGAAGCCCCCTCGCACGCCAAGCCTACGACCGACCGGAAAAAAATGCTATCCTGTCGCGACGACAAGTGACAGAAGCTCCGAACCCTGTGGGTGTCCAAAGGCAGGTTTAGTTGCGCTACTCCAAGCAGCCCGGCAGGTCTTCCGCTTTGCGTTCCATTCCGAACAGCGCAAAGGAGAGGCCGATCGTTGGATTGAATGAGCGTATTTACGAATCGACCAAACTTGCCGCGCTGTTCGACATGCTGGTCGAGCAGGATTGCCCGGCCGATGAAATACTGAGAGACGTCGACTTGACCGTGGATGAGGTGCACTCTCCGAAGTCGAGGATTTCGCTCGCGGAATTGATGACGGCCTGCAAGAACGCAATTCGGCTCTCGAACGACCCGCATTTGCCGTACCGCATCGGCACGTCAATCCACATCTCCACCTATGGCATGTACGGATTCGCCATTCTTTGCTGCCCCGAGTTTCGCAAGGCGATGGCATTTGCCGAACTTTATCACGCGCTCGCGGCGCCGCTGGCAACAATCGAGTTCACCGAGAAACCGGGATCCGCGAGTTGGATCATTGAGCCCAATGCGCGCGCGGTAACCGATCCGCAGGTTTACCGCTTCATCACCGAGATGCAGATCGGCATTCATATATCGCTGATGCGCGACATCATGGGGCCTGCGTTCACTCCGGAGCACATCAGCGTGGCCTATCCGGAAGCCCATGACTTCGGCCTGCCTGCGGACCAGATCGGATGTCCTGTCAGCTTCGCAAGCCGGACCAACCAGATCACTTTTCGATCGGAGTGGCTGGAGCAGACTGCAAATCTCGGCAACAAGACGACATACCCGGCAGTCGTGGCTCTTTGCGACGATCTGCTCATCGAGCTGAAATCCCGAATTGGCGTGGCCGGAGAGATCCGCGCACTCCTGCTGCGGGATATCGCCAACGCTCCGACCCTCGCAGCCATAGCAAAGCTCCTTGAAATCAGCGACCGTTCATTGCGGCGTCAGCTGGGGGAACAAGGAATTTCCTTCCGCGGCTTGCGGGACGAGCTCCGAATGCAAATCGCGCTGAAATACTTGCGCACGACAGCGCTCGCAAACGAGGATATCGCGCTGGCGCTCGGATTCAGCGATGCCGCCAATTTCCGCCGCGCATTTCGCCGCTGGACCAACAAATCGCCTAGCGAGATCAGGGGCGAATAGTCATCAACGGCGAGATTATTTTTGTTCCAATTCGCGGCGCGCGCATATCAATCGGTGGGCATAACAAGAACGCAGCAGCTTTCACCAAACAAGGTATCGAATGTCCAAGCTCGAGCAATCGATGGACGAGATGTTTGGAACTACAATTGAGCTGGACTGCCGATCATGCCCCCGCATCGAGGTGGCCGCCAGTCGTTTGTCTTGCTGCTCGAGGAATTCACTTGACCAGAACAGCCAATCGAGATGGACGCGAGCTGACAACCAACGCATAATTGTCACCAACAACGCATAATGGTCACCACACCGGTCATGGGGTGAGTAGAGGCAGGCATGGACATGACTCCCGACAAGCAAACTCAAAGTGTGCCCGAGGCGCCAAATGCCGGGCCGACGAAGACCGCACACGCCGTGACACGCACGCCTTCCATTATCGTCGGCATCGTTGCGGCCGTCGTCGTCGGGTTGTCTGCTTTCTATCTCCTGCGACCTGAACCATTGCTGGTACAGGGCGAGGCCGATGCCACACGATTCGACATCGCCGCGCGGGTCGACGGACGGGTCAAGGAAATACCCGTCGAGCGCGGCCAGAACGTGCCTGCGAACGCCGTACTCGTAAGGATCGATAATCCGGAGACTGTCGCAAAGCTCGAACAAATGCGAACGGCGATGGCAGTTGCCGAGGCCCAGCTTGCCAACGTGCTGGTCGGAACGCGGGCGGAAGTCATCGCCGCGCGGAAGGCGGAACTGGAGCGCGCGCAAGCGGCTCTGGTGCTGGCTCAGAAAACCTTTGACCGCGCCCGCATACTGACCGAGCAGGGCAATGCGCCGCAAGCCCGCCTCGACCAGACGACCGATTCGCTGCACGAAAGCGAGCGCGCGGTCGATCAGGCGCAATCGGCCTACGACCAGGCCGTCAATGGCTACACCAAGGAAGAGCGGGCGATCGCAAAGACCAACGTCGAAAAGGCCAATGCGGATATCCAGAGCGTTCAGTCGGTGATCGATCAGCTCGAGGTCTATGCCCCGGTTGCCTCGCAGGTCTACCAGCGCAATGTGGAGCCGGGCGAATATGTGTCTCCGGGTGTGCCGCTCGTTACCTTGATCGATTTGGCCGATGTCTGGATTCATTTCGATCTTCGCGAAGATCTGGTGAAAGGCCTGAAGGTCGGCGATCGATTTGACGTGCATATTCCGGCTCTCGACGACCGGCGCGTGACGGTCGAAGTCAAGCTCATCGCCACCAAGGGCGAATATGCGAGCTGGCGGGCCACGCGTGCGTCGGGCGATTTCGATCTGCGAACGTTTTCGATTCGGGCCTACCCGGTCCAGCCGGTGCCCGAACTGCGACCAGGAATGAGCGCCTATCTCGACTGGCGGTCGCGGCCATGAGACTGGCGTCAAAGCCCGGATTTTGGCTGGTTGCGCAGCGCGAATGCCGTTGGCTCGTTCGCGATCGCGTGGCGTTGCTGCTGATTTTCGGCGTACCGCTATTCGCGTTCGTGGTTCTCACCACCGTTTTCAGCCATCCGGTCATCCGGGGCCTCGGCGTGACGGTGGTCGACCAGGACAGGTCGGATGCGTCGCGCGCGCTGGTGGAATACATCGCGGCGTCTCCGAGCCTGCATGTCGTCGACCGCGCCGGCACGCTGTCCACCGCCGTGCGCGACATACGGTCCGGCAAGGCGATCTCGGCCGTCTATATCCCGCCGGAATTCGAGCGCGACCTGAAAGCAGAACGCCGGCCACAGGTCGTAGGCTTCTATAATCAGCAGTTCCTGACCCCGTCCGGCATCGCATCGTCGGGCCTGAACGATGCGCTCTCCGCCGCGGCGTCGGCCGCCGCTCCGGCCAATCGCGCCGCGCCGACAGCGGCTGCGATCGGAACGCTGACCAGCGAGACCATCGCGCTGGTCAATCCGCAAAAGAACTATGCGCAGTTCCTGTTGCGTGCGCTGCTGCCGACGATCATCCATGTGGTGATCACCCTGGCCGCGGGCTATTCCGTCGGATCCGAATTCCGCCGCCGCGACGCTCGGGCCTGGCTCGAAAGCGCCGGAGGTGATCCGATCGTCGCGCTGGTCGGCAAGCTCGCGCCGCTGTTCGTCATCTTCGTCCTGATCATGTTGGTTGAGGTGCTCTTCCTGGAGGGCGTGCTGCATATCCCCTTCAAAGGAGACGTGCCGTTGCTGGTGGCTGCCGGCTGCCTGCTGATTATCGCCCATTTGTCGCTCGGCGCCTTGCTGCAGCTCGTGGCAGGCGATTTGGCGACGGGGCTCGGGCTCGCCGGTCTCATTGCCTCTCCTGCATTCGGCTACGCAGGCGTCGGCTTTCCCACGGTCGGCATGAATGCGTTTGCGCAAGTCTGGAGTGCCATCCTGCCGCTGCGCTGGTATATGGCCGTCTTGCTGGGACAGGCGGCGCGGGGATTGCCGGTCTCGGACTCCGCCGTTCCCTTCGCGGCGCTGGCGGGCCTGACAGTGCTGTTCGCCGGCCTCGCATTGCTGCGCATGGCGAGCCTCAGGCGCAAGGGCTGGTTTGAGATGGCGCGGCCTGCGGAGCCACCCGAAGCAGAGGACACCCCACGCGGCGTCGGCGGCGCCTTCAAGGCGGAGTGGCGGCGCGTGCTCGGGACGCGGAGTGCCTTCAGCCTGTTGTTCCTGGCACCCCTGATCTACGGCATTTATTATCCGCAGCCTTATCTGAACCAGATCCTTCGCAAGCTTCCGATCGCGGTCGTCGATAACGATCTGAGCGATCTCAGCCGCCAGATCGTCGAGACGCTGGATGCGAGCGGAGCGTTGAGCGTCGTGGTTCGCGCCCGAACGCTTGCCGAGGCGCATGACGCAATCGATCGCGGGCAGGCCTTTGCCGCCGTCGAGATCCCGCCCGACACCGAGCGAGATGTGCTCAAAGGCATCACCGCTCACATCCCGGTCTACGCGGACGCCACCTATCTGTTCATATTCAGATCGACCGCAAGCGGTGTCGCCACGGCGGTCGGCGCATTGACGTCCGACCTGGTTTCGCGAGGCGCACGCTCCGATGGAAGCCTTGTGAAGGCGAAATTGGCGAGCTTGAGCCCGGCCGACGTTCTGCTGCAACCGATCTTCAACCCGGTGGGCGGCTATGCGAGCTACGTCGTCCCGGCGGCGTTTATACTGATCTTGCAGCAAACTCTTCTGATCGGAGCGGCGATGCTGACCGGTACGGCGCTGGCGAAAGGCGGCGGAGCATTCGCCGGTGTGCTCGGCCGCGGCATAGCCCACCTGACCATTTACCTTCCGGCGATTGCGCTCTATCTCATCGTGCTGCCGCGCGTCTACGGCTTCTCGACACTCGGCCATCTGCCACAACTGTTGGTGCTCGCCGCCGTGTTTTTGCTGGCGACCAGCTTCATGGGGCAGGCCGTCGGGGCCTGGTTCACGCGGCCGGAAAACGCCACCATCCTGCTACTTGCGACCAGCCTGCCTCAGTTCTTCATGGCTGGCTTCGCGTGGCCGCGCGAAGCCATTCCCGACGTGGCCCTTGCATTCGGTCGGATTTTCCCCGCCGACGTCGCGATTGACGGCCTGGTACGCTCCAACCAGCTCGGCGCCAGCATCTGGGAGGTCGCGCACGACTGGTTCGGGCTGTGGTGTCTGGCGCTCGGCTATTTCGCGCTCGCCGTGATCTCGGCGTATGCCGTCAAGAGAGGACAGAGACATGCGCAAAGCTAGCCGTTTCGCGATCGTTGCGATCGTACTCGTGCTTGTTGCGGGTGCGCTGATCTATTTCGGGCGGCGTTCCGATCAGGCAACCGCAATCGTTGGCGTCGTGCGGGCAACCGAGGTCCGGGTAGAACCGGAGGTGACCGGCCAACTGGTGTCGATCGCGGTCGAGAAAGGCACCCATGTGCACGCAGGCGACATCCTGGCGAGGCTCTCGGCGGTGGAGTTGACGGCACAGGTGGACCAGGCGCGTGCCGCGCTCGCGTCCGCGGTCGCGAACCGCAACAACGTCTATGCCGGCGTTCGTCGCGAACAGGTCGACTTGCTGAAAGCCGAAATCGCCAAGGCAAGCGCCCGCCTGGAGTATGAGCAGCTACAGCTCACCAGGACCACCACGCTGGCACGCCAGAGTTTTGAATCCCAGCAGTCGCTGGACCAGGCCGAAAACGACGCGGCAAGCGCGCGTGCCGATGTGGCGGAGGCGCAAGCGAATTACGATGCGGCCGTAGCGGGCCCGACCCAGCAGGAACGCGCGATCGCTGACGCGCAGGTGAAGGCTGCCGCGGCTGCGCTGACGGTGCTTGAGCGCCGTCTTGACAAGATGACCTTGCATGCTCCCGCCGACGGTGTGGTCAGCGTGATCGCCGCGGAGGTGGGCGAGAACGTTCGCCCGGGTCAGCCGATCCTGATGGTCGAAGCGGCAGGCCAGCAGTGGCTTTCGTTCAACGCGCGCGAAGATCATCTCAGCGGCCTCACCATTGGAAAACCGGTCAGCGTGATGCGGAATGGTGCCGATGGCCCGATCAAGGCTGTCATCACCGAACTGCAGCCGCTCGGAACATTTGCCACCTGGCAGGCCGAACGGGTGATCGGCGATCACGACCGCAATACGCTGCGTTTGCGCCTCGACCCGCAGGGGGCCTCGGCAGGTCTTGAGCCGGGTATGACTGTTTGGGTCCAGCTTTAATGGCGAAGCGCTAAAGGGAGGCAATGGCGCCGAGGCGCATCCCGGCATGTACCGCGGATACACCGGCCAAAGGGCTGCAGCTATCCGCCGCTGGCGCGGCTCCAGGATCACGGATGCAAATCGGCTTGAGGAGCGGCAAGATTTAAGACCAGTGGCGGTCTGCACGCACATCAAGCCGAAGCGTACCGACGAGTGCGTCTTGCACATCTCTTGGCGCAGAAGCTGCTCGAACAACAGAACACGGCTGGAACGGCGTCAGTTGGGGACGAAGCCAACGCTAACGGCACGAGCGGTACACTGCCCGAAAGCGCCGGCGCTATGGTTCTGATTGCGCGGGTCCCAAGTACCTCTCATAGATCGCCCCAAAGCTCTGGTCGTTCTTCATGCTGATAAGCGCTCTATCAAAACCAGCAATTTCTTCTGAATAGTCACGTTGCTTGGTGAATGCCAAATAGCTCGGAATTACATCGATGCTTGGAGAGAGTTCCCTTATCTTGCTCAAATAGCCTTTCTTCCTCGCGGCTTCGAGAACAACACGTCTGTAACCTACCACCAGATCGATTCTTTTCAGGGCAAGCATGCCAACGAGGCTATCGATGTTGTTCGTTTCCACAACCGTCGACCACACGCTACCGTTAAGTGCACTATCGACTTTCGCGCCATAGCTCGTGCCCCTGATGGTTCCAATTCTAAAGCCCTGCAGTTGAGCAATGTCGCCGCCAAAATTCAGATCAGAGTCGGCAGGGACGAAAAAAGCCAAGACCTGGGTCATGACCGGAATACTCGTGTATGTGAGATACTCATTTCGGTCGGGTAACTGGAAGACGGAGAATATCCCGTCAACACGACCGCTACGAATTTCCGCCAGGCAACGTGCCCAGGGCATTAGCTGAATTTCAAACGAATGGCCCGATCTTCTGAAGGCCTCGGTCACAACATCGACGAGTATTCCAGATGGCCTTCCATTCACCATATAGGCGGTGGGGGCGCTGTCAGCGGCCACGAGAACAAGGTCCGCGGGATACGCATCGCTACAGCTCATCGTCGCGATCGCAATCGCAATCGCAGACAGGAAGGATCTCAAGCAAGAAAAACGCTTGGCAGAATTCTGGATGCGTTGATGTCGCATCAGATTGAACCTTCTCGGCGCGGCCATCCGCCAATCTCGCCGCGCGACTACCCCTCGCGGGTTCAGCGCTGCGCCGCTGATTATTAACATTGAGCCCTCGGCCTCACAACACTCCTCGTTCGATGTCCCGGCTCCCGGCCAGAGCGTAGAACCTCGCTTCGACTGGTGCTGAAGGTTCCCGTATTTTGACCCTAAATTCCAAAGGAGCTAGTCTTTATTGATAGTCATTGTTCCTATTAGCGGCAGCCGAGCAGCTGGAGCGCAAGTTGGATCAACGTTTGAAACACTTGCTGGGGTTCTCTACGAGGTTCGTCCCGCATGTGAATGAACTTTTACGATCGCTTGGCACGCCCCGTCACGGCATAGGCGCACGCCTGTTGGCGGGCGTCCTGCTCTTCAGCGGCTCCGTCACCCTGGTCCTCACAGCGATCCAGCTCTACATCGACTACCGGCGCGACGTCTCGGCGCTTGATGTGCAGCTCAACCAGATCGGCGGGAGCTACCTGGCCAGCCTCGCGGAGGGTGTCTGGACTCTTGACGAAAAGCAGCTTCGACTCCAGCTTGATGGCATCCTCCGTCTCCCTGATATCCGAGCGGTCGAAGTCCGAGAAGCCGCCGACACGAGTAATTCGCTGGCCCTGAAACTTGGAGAGAATTCCGCGTCGTCAAGCCTCGTGCGGGAATATCCACTTCGGCGCAACGTGCAGGGACAGGAGCGGGTGATCGGTACACTCCGTATCGAGGCCACGCTGGCCAATGTGCATCGCAGGCTGTTAAATACCGCGGTAACCATCCTGATCAGCCAGGCGGCAAAGACATTCCTGGTCTCCTTTTTCATTCTCTATTTTTTTTATTATCTCGTCACACGTCATTTGTCCGCCATTGCGGAATATCTCGACAATTACCGCATCACCGATCCAGCGTTTGAGTTGCGCTTGCAGCGCCGTCCTCTCCGGTACGAGGACGAATTGCAGCGGGTCACCACGGCCTTCAACACGCTCTCCCACAGTCTGCACACCGCCTATCGTGGCCTCAGCGAACGCGAAGCCAAGATCCGGCGGCTGGTTGACGCCAATATCGTCGGGATCATCATCTGGAACATCGACGGCCAGATTATTGAGGCTAATGACGCTTTCCTGCGGATGGTGGGATACGACCGAGAGGATCTCGCCTCAGGTCGCGTGAATCGGACAGATCTGACCCCTCAGGAATGGCGCGAGCGCGACACACGGACGCTGGCAGAGATGAAGGCGAGAGGAACCGTGCAGCCCTTTGAAAAGGAATATTTTCGCAAGGACGGTGGCCGCATCCCCGTCCTGATCGGCGTCACCGCGTTCGACGAGAAACGAAATCAAGGGGTCGGCTTCGTGTTGGACTTGACCGAGCGCAAGCGGGCCGAGGCGGAATTGCGCGATTTGGAACAGAATTACCGTATGTTGTTCGAATCGATTGACGAAGGTTTTTGCACGATTGAAGTGTTATTTGACCAGAACGGAAAGCCAATCGATTATCGGTTTTTGCAGATCAGCCCGTCGTTTGAACGGCAGACGGGAATCAAGAATGCCGCCGGCAAACGGATGCGCGAAATCGCGCCAGAGCACGAAGAACATTGGTTCGAGATTTACGGCAGGATCGCCCTCACGGGCGAGGCGATGCGCTTTGAAAATGAAGCCAGACAACTCGGACGCTGGTATGACGTTTATGCCTTCCGGGTCGCAGACCCCCGGTGCAGACGCGTCGGAATCCTTTTCAACGACATTACCGAGCGTAAGCGGGCGGAGAAGAGACTACGCGCCAGCGAACAGCTCCTCCTGGATGCCCAGATGGAACTCGCACGCGCAACACGCGTGACGACGCTGGGCGAACTGACAGCCTCGATCGCCCATGAAGTGAACCAGCCACTCGCCGCCATCGTTACCAACGCCGAGGCCAGTCTGCGCTGGCTCCGCCGTGGACCTCCCGACGTGGAGGCAGCGTGTCGCTCGGTGGAATGGGTAATAAGCGACGGCATTCGGGCGAGTGAAGTGATCCGGCGGGTCCGGGCGCTGACAAAAAAATCCAGCATCGAAATGGTACCGCTCGATGTCAATGACATCGTCAGGGAGATCACCACGCTGGTGCAGCGTGAGTTGATCAGCCACCAGGTGTCGTTACGAATGGAGTTGGCGTCCTTTCTGCCCATGGTTCTGGGTGATCGGGTTCAGTTGCAGCAGGTGTTCATCAACCTGGTGATGAATGGCATTGAAGCAATGCAATCGGTCACGGATCGGTCGCGTGAACTGGTGATCCGATCAGGCCACGAGACGGGCCAGGTGATCGTCAGCGTGACGGATTGCGGCGTCGGGATTTCAGCCGAGAATGCAGACCGCCTGTTCACCGCCTTCTTCACCACCAAATCCAGCGGCATGGGTATGGGACTTTCGATCTGCCGTTCGATCATGGACGCCCACGGCGGACGGCTGTTGGCCACGGCAAACCCACCCCACGGCGCCACGTTTCAGTTCAGCCTGCCTGTCAGCACCGATGCAGCCAAGTGAGATCGCGCCCTAAGGCCATTCACTGCAGACCCAGCCGCACGAAAAGGATTTTTCAAGATATTGCGCGGCAAGGGATCGCGCGCGATGGAGGACTGCCAGTCCCCAACGGCAGTCCGCCCCAAAGTCCCCAATCGCCGCCGGCGCCACGCAGTGGCGATCGAGCCTGGTCTCCGGCCCCAGTCTCCCAAAAACGGGAATATTCGCGGAAGCGGGCGGAGACTTTCCGCAAATTGGCCTCGGATTTGGTAAACCCCGGGAGTCTGGAGACGGCCTACCAAATCGCAAAGGCCCTCGAGATTTGTCAAGGGGCCGGGTTTCGCAAAGAAAAAACGATCCTGGGACAAGCCTGCCCGCGCTGGACCATCGCCGCCACCCGGCGCGCCTCCTGCGAAATCCGGGATTCGGGAAGAAAGCAAAATCGCCGCCCCTGATGTGCGCCAGAACTGAAGTAGTCGCCTTGGCAACAAATAGAAACTCGGGATTCTGACGTTCGGTGGGTTTCAGCTTTATGCGTTCCGATATTGCAATGGACAAGCTCTCGCAGTGGCACTATTGCGATTGGTTGCGACGCCTCATCAGCGCTCGCGGGACGCGCTGGACGCTGTTGCGGAGATGACGGAATCATGGTGTCGAAAATACTGTTGGGCGCGGCTTTTGGGATCTGCGTGGCCGCCGTGTCCTATGTGAGCATGACCGCCGCCCAGGAATTTGCCTGCCGATTCCTCAAAATTCAGTCGGACAACGTCAACGTCAGCAAGGAACCACGCGGCGACTTTACCTATATCGATGTACTGGATACCGGCGACATCGTGTGTGTCACGCGTGACGAGAAGACCGACGGGCGTGACTGGGTCTTCATTGCGCACAAACTGGTGAAGCCGGCGGGGCAGCACAAGCCGGTCAATGGCTGGGCCAACCCGAAACTGATGCAGCCAGCAGCGTCCGCCGAATTGGTTGCCGCACAGGGCACTCCCGCGCCGGTGGCTCAGGCTCCAGCTTCTTCCGCGGCCGCGACGGAGCAAAGAATAGTGAAATTCAGCGACCCGATTCCATTCGGTCCGGTTTCGGTGGCCGGTAAAACGCTCGAGGAGTTGGCGGCGGGCGATTCGCCGCTGTTTCCGCCGCTCGAGGGGCTGCCGGACGCGCTGTGGAAGAAGCCTTGTTCGACCTGCCACCAATGGACCAAGGAAACATTGTGCGAGCAGGGCGCCAGGTATGTCAAAGACCCCACCCTCGCCTTCCGTAATCAGCATCCCTATGGGGGCCCGATGAAGGTGACGTTGCTGGAATGGGCCAAGCAAGGCTGCCAGTGAGCTTGTTCAACCTGCTACCGGATGATCTTTACCCCGATCTAAATCGACACCCGGATCTTGCTGGTCCGGGATCCTGCAGGCGAATGCACGAGGGACATGATGTATAAGTTGTTGCTGCGACTGATCCTGGTGATGACCGCTCTGGCCGCCGTACCACTGGGTGCACAGGCTCAGGAATGGCGATTAAACCCCGCCGCGTCGCACTTTTACATGCAGACCGAGAAGGCGGGTGGCATCTTCGAGAATCACCAGTTCACCGGCCTGTCTGGAATTGTCACGGCTGATGGCGATGCGAATGTCAAAATCGACCTGATTTCGGTTGCGTCCGGCATCGATGTTCGCGACGTCCGCATGCGCTTCATCCTGTTTGAAACCTATAAGTTTCCAGAAGCGAACATCACCACCAAGCTCGACATGAACGCGTTGCGCACGGTCATGACAGGTCCTCGCGCGGAGTATCCGCTGAAGGTGAATGTGAACCTGCACGGGATGGAGAAGACGATCGACACGTCCGTTATGGTGTCCCGAATCAGCCCGATCGGCGTTTCGGTGGCCACCATCAAGCCGATCGTCGTTCCAGCCGATACTTTCGGCTTCACGGCCGGCATCGCCAAGCTTTCG
Source organism: uncultured Alphaproteobacteria bacterium (assembly GCA_963755895.1). Lineage (GTDB taxonomy): Bacteria > Pseudomonadota > Alphaproteobacteria > Rhizobiales > Xanthobacteraceae > Bradyrhizobium. Next base: position 1,040,089 of record CAVWMD010000003.1, on the reverse strand, counting down.
GAAGCCGTCGGCGGCGTCCCGATCGCCAACGCTGCGACCTTCACGTTCGACCTTGTCTTCGAGACCGGCGACAAGATTCCGGAGATCAAGGCCGCGCAATCGGCCGCCGAGCAACGCAAGATCCAGGTTGAAAGCGCGCCCATTTCTGCGGACGCCTGCGAAACCCGTTTCAACGTCATTTCCACGACGCGCGCGATCTACTTCCGGACCGGCAGCGCCGAGCTCGATCCAGAAAGTACGCCAATGCTCAATAGCATCGCCGACATTGCCAGTCGCTGTCCCGGCGTGCGGATCGAGGTCTCCGGCCACACCGATGCCGTCGGCCAGCACTCGGCCAATCAGCGGCTCTCCGAACAGCGGGCCCAGGCCGTCGCCGACTATATGACGCGCCAACACGTCGAGCGCGGCCGGGTCGAAACCTTGGGCTTCGGCGATACCAAACCGGTCGCGCCGAACGACACCGAAGCCGATCGGGCAAAAAACCGCCGCATCGAATTTCGGGTGCTGCAACATTGAACGCGGGTTAATCGACGAGGTAGTTTCATGACCCATCTTAATCGCCGGACATTTCTGGCGCGGGGGGCGACATTGTCGGCTGCCGCCGCTTTTCCTTCGTGGGGCTTTGCCCAGACGCTGCCTCCGTCGGGACCGTTTAAACTCGATCCGCTGCCCTATCCGGCCAATGCGCTAGAGCCGCACATCGATGCCCGGACCATGGAATTACGTCACGACCGCCACCACGCCGCGGCCGTCAACGGCCTCAACGCTGCATTGAAGGATTACGGACAGGTCGCGAGCATGCGTCTTGAATCCATGCTGCTGCGGCTCGCGGAACTGCCGGAGGAAATCCGCACAGCGGTGCGCAACAATGGCGGCAGCCACGCCAACCACGCGATGTTCTGGCAAGTCATGGGCCCGAACGATGGCGGGCCCGATGCCGCACTCAAGGACGCGATCGACCGCGATTTCGGCGGGATGGACAAGTTTCAGGAACAGTTCAATGCGGCCGGCGTAAAGCTGTTTGGATCCGGCTGGGTGTTTGTGACGGTCAATTCGGACGGCAAGCTTGCGATCGTCAGCAAAACGAATCAGGACACGCCGCTGATGGACGGTCACCGCGCCTTGTTCGGCAATGACGTCTGGGAACACGCCTATTATCTGAACTATCAGAACCGCCGGCCCGACTATCTCAAGGCATGGTGGAATACGGTCAACTGGGCCAAAGTGAGCCAGCGATATGCCGCCGGCAGCGAAGGCACGCTCGGTATCTGACAAGCTCTTTATCTGAAACGCGGCTTGGCTGGCACGACTCGGCGCAGGTATTTCAAATGGCCGGCGTGCGGCCTGGCGTCTCAAGGTTCCTGTTTGAGCTTCTTAAGTTTGGCGCGCGCCTGATCTGCGTAGATCGAATCGCCGTATTGTCTCAGGAAATGCTCCACCACCGCCGGGTTGGTCGTGTCCTTACTGTTGCCCCAGGCTTGCGCGGCCGCGAGCGCACCAGGCGCTGCGGCAGCGATCACGGGTTGCGACGTTGCGGTTGGCTGGTTCTTCAGTTCTGCGAGCCGGGCTCGTGCCGGCGGACCGTATATCGTCTCGCCATACTGCTCGATGAAGCGCTCAAGCACCACCGGGTTGTCGGTGTTCTTGGTATTGTTCCAGGCCTGTCCCGCCTCCAGGGTTGACGTCGGCGCCGGCTTACCGGTTTGGACAGCGGTCTGTGCCGTCGATCGGGCCATTTCTGTGGTCGCCACTGCTGCAACCGAAGTGCGCTTCAGCTGGTCAATCCGGGTCTGGGCCATGGGCCCATAAATGGTGTCGCCATATTGCGCGGCAAAGGCTACCAGTGCCGCGGCATCGCTGGAGTCCTTGATCGCAGCCCAGGCCTGCGCGGCCTGGAACACCGATGAAACTGGATGTGTGGCGGGGCTGGCCAACGCCGCTTCCGCGGCCGACGGCCTCATGGCTGGCACCGCTGATGGCGCTGGCGAAGCCGTCGAGCCATGGTTGATCTCGTTGATCCGGGTTCGCGCCAGATCGCCGTAAATCGTGTCGCTGTAACGCCTTGCGAAGGATTCAAGCACCGCGATACTTCTGGTCTCGCCGACCGCGGCCCAGGCCTGGGCGGCGTCCGAAGTGACGTTCGGCGTCCGTGCCGCGTCGGCAATGGCGGGCGCGGCTCGCGGCTCGGTCAGATAGAACTTACCTGAAAGTTCGTGATAAAATGCGGGACTCTGGTCATGCCCGACGGTACGGGCAAGCTCGGTCACTTCGGATCTGATCCGCAACGCCACTTCCGTGATTTCGACGCCGGGCTGTTTCAACAGCGGAATCAGCAAGCGCGTGTAAACCGAGTTCGGATTGGTGTCGCTGTCCGACAGCGCGTCAAGGGCGGTCTCGCCCTTGCCGGCAGACATCATCTGCAGCATCCCCTTCGGCGGATCGCTGGCCCCGAGACCCGCACCGGAACCAACGCCGCGGGTTCCGCGCTTGGCAAAGGGATTATCACGGCAGGCATCGATGATCGCCAGCACGATCTGAGGCTGCTGCTCCTTCAGCCGGTCCAGCAGCGCCGCGACCTCGATCGCGCTGCTCTTCATGACGTCGGCGCCGTCATTGACCTCCGGAATATCGCTGGTCAGGATATAGTTGGTGTTCTGGATTTCGACGCCATGACCGGCGAAATACAACGCGGCCACGTCGCCCGGTTGCACCATGTTCAGGAAACGCTGCCACGCCTGGAAGAACGCGTTGCGCTTGGCGTTCTCGCCCTTGACCACCTGGAAGCCGAGCGACGCGAAGGTGTCGGCCATCGCCTCTGCGTCCGCCACCGCTTTCGCCAGTTGCAAATCAGGACCGAGATTCTCGTATTTGTTGATACCGACCACAAAAGCCACGCGCTTGGCGTTGGCTGGTGAGGCGGCCAGCAGCAGGCCGGCCAGTACGAGACCGATACGCATGAAACGGATATGCGTCGTCAGGTGAGCCCGGCCGCCGCAACCTGCACCCAGGCGCCGCCGCCGCGCGTGGCCTGGATAAGCCCGATATCCCAGCATCTTGATTCCGTGAACCTTTTTGGTTCTCTTTGCCTGAATTATGTTAGCCCAATGGATGACGTATTGCTACCGCCTAGGCGGCGTCCGGTAGATCCAAGCGACGCGATTCCGCCAGGCACTACGGCAATCGATGCGATCGCCGATCGGATCCGAATAGACCGGCATCATAGAGAGCGCAATACGACGCCGTCGGCGATTGCCGCCGTGGAAATTAATATTAATCTTTCGGCATCGCTCGGAGACCCCGACAAGCTCCTCGAGCTGCGTTTCGATCCGTGAAATCCCGTCGATCGGGTTGTCCTCGTCCGTCAGATTCAAGATCGATATCCGATAGGTTCACGTCGTGGTGGCGGCAGGTTACATGCGCGCGCTGGTCGAGACATTGAGACGAAACCGCACTGCCACCTCTACCACGCAGTGTATTTATTCCTCGGCCTCCAGGGCGGGTTTCCGGAAAACGGGAATTTTCTTGGATTCGGCTGGAGGCTTTTGGGAATTCTCGGCCCAAGAGTTCGAACGTCGGCCTCCAGAGACTATTGGCGATGAGAAAAGCCCCCCATTGGCGGCCCTTCCTGCTACTAACGATTCTGCGGGAACCGTCTCAGAAGATGGCGCCAGTTCAGTGCCGGAAATCGCGCCTCGCAGTAAATGGTTCAGCAGCCATGTACATCATCTACTCCTATTTCACCCGCATTTTAGCGAGTTTTCGCGCCAAGGTCCGGCGATGCATCCCAAGGCGGCGCGCCGCCTCCGAGATGTTGAAATCCGAATGCACCAAAACCTCGTGGATGTGCTCCCATTCGAGGTTCTTGATCGATGTCGGCCGGCTGGAAAGCTCCACTGAAGCGTCCCCGTCGGCTCGCTGAAAGGCGGCTTCGATGTCGTCCGTGTTGGACGGCTTGGCAAGATAGTGACAGGCACCGAGCTTGATCGCTTCCACAGCGGTCGCGATACTCGCAAATCCCGTAACCACGACAATTTTCATGTTGGGATCGTGGTCATGAAGTACTTTAACGCATTCCAGCCCCGAGCCGCTGACAAGCTTGAGATCAACGACGGCATATTGGGGTGAGAAGGTCTCAAGAAGATTCGCGATGCCATCGGCGCGCTGACACAGGCGGACCTGATAACCCCGACGTTCGAAGGACCGGCCCAGGACTCTGGCGAACGAGGCATCGTCTTCGACGATCACGAGATCGCGATCAATCTCCATTGCTGCCTCGGGGTGAGAGCGAGGCAAGCGGCAACGTCAGGGTCACGATCGCGCCTCTGCTGGCCGCGTTCTTCGCCACGACGAGCCCGCCAAGCTTGCGCACGACATTGACGACAAGGAACAACCCGAGACCTCCGCCCGGCCGGCCCTTGTTTGATCGATAGGGTTTGCCGAACTCCCCTAGCATTTCCGCGCTGAAGCCTGGCCCCTCATCGATGACGGTGATGACGAGATCGTCGTCAGTCCGCCCGGCATCAACTCTGACCACGTTGGGCGATGCCTCAAGTGCATTGTCGAACAGATTGAAGATCACCTGCTTCAGCGCCGCATCCGAGACGATCGCCTCGTCCCGGCCGAACGCATTCGTATAATCGAACCGCCGCGGCGAACGGCTTGCCCGCCATTCGGCTGCAAGACCGTCGAGGAATGCATTGACGGTCGTGCGCAGGGTTCCCTCTCCGCGCGCTTCGCCGGAGGACATCAGGATACCTGAAACGATGGTCTTGCAGCGATCGACCTGCAACTGCATTTCCGTAATCTCCTGTGAGAGTTCGGGCGCCTCCTTAAGAGTTGGCATGTGTTGCCAGTCATTCAAGATCACCGAGAGCGTCGCAAGCGGGGTTCCCAGCTCATGGGCGGCTCCAGAGGCGAGCAGGCCCATCCTGACGATATGATCTTCCTCGGCTGATTGCTGGCGCAGGCTGGCCAGATGGGCGTCACGCGCACGCAGATTCCGATTGATGCGGGTTATGAAAAGGACCAGAAGCGTTGCGGAGAGCACGAAGCAGACGAACATGCCCTGGATATGCATCCAGGCGAAATCGCCGCCATGCTCACGCCACGCGAAGATGTCCCGGTGAAAGGCGGTGAGCCAGACGAAGCAACCGCTGGTGATGAAGACCAGGGCCCAGGTCGACCACGCATCAAGCAGCACCGCCGCAAGCGTGACCTGCAGAAGATAGAGCGAGACGAAGGGATTGGCCGCACCGCCGGTCAGGTAAAGCTGAACCGAGAGAGCCGCGACATCGAGCAGCAATGCGAGGAACAGTTCAGTGTTGCTGACGATGTTACGGTAACGGTGCCTAAGCAGGCTCACAATGTTGAGCCCAGTCAGGAATGCGATCACGATCGCCAACTGAGTCAGCGGCAATAAGATATCGAACCAGAAATGGACGACAAGGATCGTCACCACCTGCCCGATGACTGCAAGCCAGCGAAGCTGGACCAGGAGAAGCAGGTTCTTCTTGTCGGTTGCGGGGGCAGTGGAAATCGGCGGGCTCCTCTCTTCAATCAGGCTTGTACGGACTGTCTTCCTGCAACGAGAAGGTATACCTACTTGACCGGCGAAAGTGGCGGCTTGCCAGCGCCATAGCGGCTTCGCTATTCGAAATTCGGCGAAACAGCACCAATCCGGCGAAGCGGCCATTCCTGAAGCGCGACGCAAAGCGACCACCCCGCCAGCATCACCGCCAATCCAAACCAGGTCAGCGCATAGAGCAGATGGTTGTTCGGAAAATCGATGATGGTCAATCCTCCGACCGGCAATGCTGCCGGATCTGCGGACCGATCGACGTCGATAAAGTAAGGCGCGACGTTCTGAATCCCGCGGGCGGCCGCGATCGCGGCGACATCGCGCGAATACCAACGGTCGGCGGCAGGGTCATTGTGCCTGAGAAAGGCGCCGCCCGGCTCGGTCACACGCAGAAGGCCGGTCAACGTCGTCTCACCCGGAGCCTGGGCAGCCCGCGATTCCCATTCAGCGCGATCACCTGGCACGAAACCGCGATTGACGAGCACCGTGAAGCCCTCCTCGGCGCGAAACGGAGCGACGACCCAGTAACCGCCACCAAGCTCGGTCACACCCTGCACCAGGGTTTCGCGAGCACCGAGAAAATGTCCCGTCACACGGACGCGACGATAGGCATCATCGGTGGCATTGACGCGCGGCCACGACGATGGACCGGGTGCGGACACCGAGGCGGCGTGCACCCGTTGCTCCACCCGACTGATCAGGTCCAGCTTCCAGACCCGACGCTCGAGTTGCCAGACACCCAAACCTATGAGCACCGCCGCACCGATAGTGCCGAAAGCAACAAATGCGAACAGCTTCAGCGCCGGGGTCGGCGTTCGCTTCGGAACCCCGTTTCCGACGGAGCTTTCGGCGAGACAATCGCGCGAACCTCTCGCGGCGATCGTCGCCGCCGCTTCGTCGGCGGCTGTCATGGCATCTGGCTCATGGCATGACCCGGCATCATGTTCACGTTGAGATGGTACATCACCCAAAGCGAACCGGACAGCGTGATTCCGACTATGACGAGGGTGAAGATGAGCGCCATCATCGTCCAGCCGTTCTCGGACCTGGCGCTCATGTGCAGGAACACGATCATGTGGACCACAATCTGCGCCGCGGCGAACACCATGATTGTCAATGCCGTCGCCCGGCTACTGTCGAGCACCCCGCTCATGACAAGCCAAAATGGAATTGCCGTCAGGACCACCGAGAGACCGAAGCCGATCAGGTAGCTCCGCAGCGAACCGTGGCCATGGCTGGCTGTATGATCTGCGTGAATGATATGTGTATCGGCGCTCATCGCAGCATTCCCATCAAATAGACAAAGGTGAAAACGCCTATCCAGATTACATCGAGGAAGTGCCAGAACATGCTCAGGCACATCAGCCGCCGCCTGTTGGCCTCGACCAGCCCGTGTTGGGCTACCTGCACCATCAATGTCACCATCCACACCAACCCAAAGGTCACATGAAGACCATGCGTGCCGACCAGCGTGAAGAAGGCTGACAGGAAGGCGCTTCGCTGCGGCGTCGCGCCCTCATGTATCATATGCGCGAATTCGCTGAGTTCGATGCCGACAAAGGCCACGCCGAACAGAGCCGTCACGGCGAGCCAGATTTGCGTTGCGCCGATGCGCCCCTTCTCCATTGTCAGCATGGCGAAGCCATAGGTGATTGACGAGAGCAGCAGCATCGACGTGTTGACCGCCACAAGAGGCAGATCGAACAGGTCCCTGGGCGACGGACCGGCTGCATAGTTGCCGCCCAGTACACCGAATATCGCGAACAACACCGCAAAGATGAGACAATCGCTCATCAGGTAGATCCAGAAGCCTAGCGCGGTGCTTGCGCCCTGGGCATGCTCGTGCTCGTCCACCAGATAGAAGACCGGAACTTCCGCGCTGTCCTGCGCAATGGTGATTCTCCTGTTCATGAGAGTCACACCCGTGCGAGCAGACGTGTCCGCTCGCCCTCTGCTTGCACGACCGCATCGACAGGGAGATCGAAATCGCGCTTGTAATTGAAGGTATGGCCGATCGCCACCGCCAGCAGCCCGGCAAAGCTCACTGCGGCCAGCAACCACATGTACCAGATCATCGCGAAGCCGAAGCAAACGCTCAGTCCTGCCAGCACGACTCCGACGCCGGTGTTGCTGGGCATATGGATCGCTTTGAAGCCTTGCAACGGCCGCGCATAGCCGCGCTGCTTCATGTCCCACCACGCATCGTTGTCGTGGACTATCGGGGTGAACGCGAAGTTATAGACGGGCGGCGGCGAGGACGTCGACCATTCCAGCGTCCGGCCGTCCCATGGATCGCCGGTTACGTCGCGAAGCGCCTCGCGGTCGCGTACACTGACGTAGATCTGGATGAGAAAGGACACGATGCCGCAGAGAATCAGCAACGCACCGAATGCGGCGATCAAGGTCCATATCTGCAACGAAGGATCGTCGAAGTGACGCAGCCGCCGGGTCACCCCCATCAGTCCCATCACGTAGAGAGGCGTGAAGGCGCACCAGAACCCGAGGACCCAGCACCAGAACGATATCTTTCCCCAGAACGGCGCGAGCCTGAATCCGAATGCCTTGGGAAACCAGTAGCTGATACCGGCGAACGAGCCGAACACTACGCCTCCGATGATGACATTGTGGAAATGGGCGACGAGGAACAGGCTGTTGTGCAATACGAAATCGGCGGGCGGAACCGCCAGCATGACGCCGGTCATGCCGCCGATCACAAATGTGAGCATGAAGGCCAGCGTCCACATCATCGGCAGTTCGAACCGAACTCGCCCCCGATACATGGTCAACAGCCAGTTGAACATTTTGGCGCCGGTCGGAATCGAGATGATCATTGTCGTAATCCCGAAGAACGAGTTCACGCTGGCACCCGACCCCATGGTGAAAAAGTGATGGAGCCAAACCAGGTATGAGAGGATGGTGATGACGACAGTGGCGTAGACCATCGATGTGTAGCCGAACAGTCGCTTGCCCGAGAAGGTGGACGTCACCTCGGAGAAGACGCCGAACACCGGCAGGATCAGGATGTATACTTCCGGATGACCCCAGATCCAGATCAGGTTCACATACATCATCGGGTTGCCCCCGAAATCATTCGTGAAGAAATTCGTGCCGACGTAGCGATCGAGCGAAAGTAGCGCGAGCACCGCTGTCAGCACCGGAAACGCCGCGACGATCAGCACGTTGGTGCAAAGCGCCGTCCAGGTGAAGACAGGCATCTTCATCATCGTCATACCCGGAGCCCGCATCTTGACGATGGTCGCGACCAGATTGATGCCGGACAGCGTCGTCCCGACGCCGGCCACCTGAAGACCCCAGATGTAATAGTCCATCCCGACGTCAGGACTGTAAGCCAGGCCCGACAGGGGCGGATAGGCAAGCCAGCCGGCGCGCGCGAACTCACCGACGAACAGCGACATCATGACAAGAACCCCGCCGCCCACCGTCATCCAGAAACTGAAATTGTTGAGGAACGGGAACGACACGTCGCGCGCCCCGATCTGCAGCGGCACGACGAAGTTCATCAAACCCGTAACAAACGGCATCGCCACGAAAAAGATCATGATGACACCGTGGGCCGTGAAGATCTGGTCGTAATGGTGAGCGGGAAGATATCCCTGAGACGCGCCGAAGGAGACTGCTTGCTGCATACGCATCATCAGCGCGTCGGCGAAGCCCCGCAGCAGCATGACGATGCCGAGCACCATGTACATGACGCCGATGCGCTTGTGATCGACGCTGGTGAACCATTCCCGCCAAAGATAACCCCACAGCCGAAAATAGCTGATGGCTCCGACAACGGTGGCGCCGCCAAGCGCTACGACGGCAAAGGTGGCTACAAGGATCGGCTCATGAATTGGAAACGCATCCAGCGTCAGCCGGCCAAAGATGATCTTCAAAAGGGACGAATTAGCAAGCATCACGGGCTCAATCCGGTTCAGGAGTTTGACAGCCGGCGCTCGGCACCTGGCGAGGAAGCCGGCGAGAAGCGGAACGGCGTTAGTGGAGGACGAGGCAGGCCCGCGCCGGTGAGCCGCGAGGTATCGGCCGGAGGCACCAGTTGTGTTTCGACGCCCGTCCCGGCCGGTTCATCGATCGTGCAAAGTCTGGCGACGTATGATGGAGCGTCACCAAAGACCGCGCCGCGCCGGACATTCTTATCGTATTCAAGAGGAAGGATGTTGTTTGCCGCAGCGAGGCCAAGGCCGCCCTTCGCATCGATGGCCGACATCTCGCTCATGCACATCTTGTTTGGTTCGACGCACATGTTGACGATCGCGTTGAAGAGAGTGGAGTCGACGCCGGCGAAGCGGCGGACGGGTTCGTTCTCGCTCGGTCGCTCAAGCTGCAAATACGCCGTGCGATCGAGCGCCCCGCCTCCCGCTTTCGCGGCCGCAATCCACTTGTCGAAGTCGGTGTCCTCCACGCCATGAAAGGCGAACCGCATGCCCGAGAAGCCGGCGCCGCTGTAGTTGGCTGAGAATCCCTGATAGATACCGACCTTGTTGATGACGGCATTCAGTCGCGTCTGCATTGCAGGCATGGCGTAGATCTGACCGGCGAGGGCAGGAATATAAAACGAGTTCATGACCGATGAGGCGGTGATACGGAATGCGATCGGCCGATTGACCGGTGCCGCCAGTTCATTGACGGTCGCGATGCCGTAATCCGGGTAGATAAACAGCCACTTCCAGTCGAGTGCGACGACGTCCACCTTGAGCGGCTTGGCGTCGTGCGCCACCGTCTGGTCGGCCGCGACACGGTTGAGCGGGCGATACGGATCAAGCAGATGCGTGCTTGCCCAAGCTACCGCGCCAAGACAAATGATGATGAGCAGCGGCACCGACCAGATAACGAGTTCGAGTTGCGTCGAATGGTCCCAATCCGGCTCGTACCGCGCGGCGGCATTCGAATGACGATAGCGCCATGCAAAAAACACCGTCAGGGCCATCACGGGTATGATGATGAGCAACATCAGCACCGTGGATTGAATCAAAGCGTCCCGTTGCTGCACGGCGACATCACCGGATGGAGAAAGCACTACGGCGTTGCAGCCGCTCAAGAGTGCAGCAAACGGCAAAAGGGCAATGATGCGAAAGCGGCTCAAGACCAATCCTATCGGTGGAAGTTGCTCTTCTTTGGGACGTGGGGTGTAGGCGCGCCGCGGCAGCAGGGACATTGGACAATTTGCCCAATCCCCCCACAGAGCCGTCGATGACACATACGAATGATGCGGAGTAAATGGCCGCGCCGACGCTCGTATTGTCACGCAAGTTTGAACGAGGATGCGAAGTCCACCATGAGTTTGAAGACCACTGCAGCCGCATCGTCGACATTTGAACAGGACACCGGGGCTCCGGGCGCTCACGGCGGAAGCGTGAGCCCCGGCGAAATCGTGGTCGGCGTCGTCATCGGGCGTACGTCGGAGTTCTTCGACTTTTTCGTATATGCCATCGCCTCGGTCGTGGTCTTCCCGAAACTCGTCTTTCCCGACGTCAATCCGTTGACCGGCACGCTTTATTCGTTCGCGATCTTCGCGCTGGCTTTTGTGGCACGGCCGGTCGGCACCGCCATCTTCATGTGGGTCGATCGCACGCTTGGTCGCGGCGTCAAACTGACGATCGCCCTTTTCCTGCTCGGCACCTCCACCGTGGCGATCGCGTTCCTACCGGGACATGAAGATATCGGCAGGGCATCGGCGCTGCTCCTCGCGCTGTTCCGCATCGGCCAGGGCCTGGCTCTTGGCGGAACATGGGACGGCCTTCCCTCGCTGCTGGCGCTCAACGTGCCCGTAAAGCGCCGCGGCTGGTATGCAATGCTGCCGCAGCTCGGCGCGCCGCTCGGCCTGATCGTCGCAAGCTCCCTGTTCGCCTTCTTCATCAGCAGCCTCTCCGCCAACGATTTCCTCGAATGGGGCTGGCGCTATCCTTTCTTCGTTGCCTTTGCGATCAACGTCGTCGCGCTGTTCGCCCGACTGCGCATCGTCGCCACACCTGAGTATTCCCAGCTGTTCGATAGCGGCGATCTCGAGCCGGCGCCTGTTGCGAGGACGCTACGGGCGGAAGGCCGCAACATCGTGATCGGCACATTCGCGCCTCTCGCCAGCTTCGCGCTGTTTCACATGGTGACCGTGTTCCCGCTGTCCTGGGTGTTTCTGTTCACGCAGGAAGCACCGGACCGGTTTCTGGTCATCGAGGCGATCGGGGCGACGTTCGGCGTGGTGGCGATCATTGCCTCCGGACCGATCGCGGACCGTGTGGGACGCCGTACCGTGCTCAGCGCCTCGGCGGTCGCGATCGCAGCATTCAGCGGTTTTGCGCCACAACTCCTCAATGGCGGCGACGTGGGTGAGGCGATCTTCATGATACTCGGCTTCATTCTGCTGGGCATTTCCTTTGGGCAATCCTCAGGCGCCATCGCCTCAAACTTCTCCAGAGCTTACCGCTACACTGCCTCTGCGCTGACGTCGGATCTGGCGTGGCTTTTCGGCGCAGGTTTTGCGCCGCTCGCCGCGCTCATCCTGGCGAGCCGCTTCGGGCTGCTCTCAGCCGGAGTCTACTTGCTGTCCGGCGCCGGCTGCACGCTGCTGGTATTGGCGTTGAACCGCCGGATCGAGGCTCGGGATGCCTAATGGAGCCGCGTCGTGGACATTATCCGTCGTGCCGATACTTGATAGACGTACGTTCTGGAACGGATCACTCACATAGTCGCCAAATTTCAACGCATCTTTGGCAGGGGCCGTCTCTTCTGAAGTTTGAGGCGGGGCAGGCTGACTTGGAACCAGGCCAGCACGATCGGCCGGCGAACCTGAACGAAATCGGCGCGTACGCCCAAGAGCGCTCCAGCTTCCACTGACAAGGTTGCAGTTTGTGGAGCATTACGTCCGTGCGCTATAGTGGCAGCATTCCCGTATCCTGCACTATCGCTCTGAGGGCTTCCTTGAAAACGGCTTCATGCTAGTCTGGCGGCTGTGCAAGCAACCCGCTCAGGGTCAGAGCCGTCTGCAAAGTGATGGTCGCAGTGGTTATGTATCGAGGTTCTTTCACCGCATTGTTGAGCATGTGAATTGCAGCGCTCCACCAATACGTTTCCCGCTGTTCGGACGTCAATTCTCCGAACATCCTAAGTGCATCTCCTATCGTCGCCAGTGTAATTTCCTTGCAGACCAATTCGAACGCCAACGGGGTGTTGCTAATTAAGTTAGACAAAATTCTCTCCGCCAAAAGCATGCACCTTAAGCCGCTATCGGCTTTGCTCCAACGCGTTTTAGCTAAGTAATGAGCCAATAACCTGCTTTACACTTCTCACTCAGCTCGTGATCTCCCATTCGCGGCAGATTTCCAAATCGAAGGCGTCCCGCTCGCGCCGCTATTCATGGACATCGAACGGCTCGGCGCCCCCTCGGGCTGACGCCGTCGAGGCCGCGGAAGATGAATTCGGCCGGATGCCCGGACATTGATGGCCACTACTCAAAGTTTGGTCCTCAATTCGATTTTTGCTTCACATACCGCCCCGGCGCCTCTTCGATAACCTGATATCTCACGTTCCCAAGTTGCGTTGGGGCCGCGACGTTACCGCCGGAGTAGCGCCTCATCCAGGCTTCCCAATCCGGCCACCAGCTCCCTTGCTTCTCTTCGGCCTTTTCAAGCCATGCCGCTGCATCGTGGTCCAATTCGTCAAAGGTCCAGTAGCTCCGTTTCCTGCGCGCTGGCGGATTGATCACGCCCGCAACATGACCGCTTGCGGCAAGCACGAAACGTGGATTCCTTCCAATGAGCCCTTTCGAGCGGAATGCGCTTTGCCACGGCACGATGTGGTCCTCGCGTGAGGCCAGAAGATAGAGCGGCACCTCGGCCTTGGAGAGGTCGATACGCACACCACATTGCGTCGTCGCACCAGGCTCCTTGATCTTGTTCTCGAGATAAGTATTGCGCATGTACCAGCAATACATCGGACCTGGCAGGCTGACGCTGTCAGAATCCCAGTAGAGCAAGTCGAACGTCTCCGGCGGGGCACCTTTCATGTAACTGTCAACCACGTAGCGCCAGATCAGATCATTGGCCCGCAGGGTGCCGAAGGTAAAGGCCAGTTCCCTGCCCGGCAAAATGCCGCCGCTACCGATCGTCGCCTCACGCAGTGCGATAGCAGTCTCGTCAATGAGCAGACCGACCTCGCCGGTGTCGGCGAAATCGATCATCGTGGTAAGCAGCGTCAAGGTCACGAGCCTGTCTTCTCCACGTGCTGCCAGCACGCCCGCAACACAGCTCAGGATGGTACCGCCGACGCAAAAACCCAGGGCATGAACCTTGTCGACTTTGGCAATGTCGCGCACGACATCGATCGCTTTCAACGGTCCGAGGATCAGGTAGTCGTCCCAAGTCAGATATTGTGTCTCGGGCACTGCGCTACGCCACGAAATCAGAAAGACCTGATGACCCTGAGCGACGGCATATTCCACGAACGAATTACCCGCTCCGAGGTCGAGTAGATAGTATTTGTTGATGCAGGGTGGGACGATCAGCAGCGGCGTTTTTTCGACCTCAGCCGTCTGAGGCTTGTATTGAATAAGCTGGATCAGCTCGTTCTGAAATACGACCGCTCCAGGGGTAACGGCGAGATTGCGACCAAGCTCAAAAGCGGCTTCATCCACCCGCGTGATACGGCCCTTCTGGAGATCCTCGATCAGGTTCTTCATTCCGGCCGTCAGACTGGCGGAACGCGTCTGGATAGCCGTCCGAATGACCTCGGGATTTGTCGCAGGGAAGTTTGACGGACTCATCGCATCGATGAATTGTCGCGCATAGAAACGGAGCTGAAGCTTCGACCGGTCATCGACTTGCGCGTGATCGATACACTCCGACAGTTGCTTGGAGGTCGACAAATACGATTTCTTGAGAAGCTCATAGTAAGGCGAGTGGCTCCATGCCTCATCCTTGAAGCGCCGCTCGCCTCGCGGTGCTTGCCTAGCTGAATCCGAACCTGACATCGGTTTGTCGCCGAAGAACCCCCGCCAGAAATCAAGGATCGGCGACCAATATTGCTGTTGCAGGTTCGCCGCGACGGCAAATGGTGACACCCTCTCATCTTTGGCAGGCTTGGCCTCGACACCCATGGCAGCCGCGAGCGCATCGTCGAATTGTTTGGTCGCCTGCTGGCCAACCTGCATCAAGCTTTCGAGATAGTCGGACGGGCCGTTGGGCAAGGACGGGCCAGTCATTTGCACCTCCCAGGAACGACATTGGTAACAGGTCAATATTACTACCGGTTGTTGGGTTTCGCAGCCTGTGGTTCGCACTTTATTACGCGTGCCCGGGTTGCAGCGCACCACGCTAACCGACGACAGGCTTGATATGGATCAACAGCGGTCGGATGCCGAGCTCACAACCTCAAAAAGGGTACCTACCAAGATCAGAGCAACATCCAAGCCCGATCTCATAATCCGGCAGGTTACGCATCATGGCTCGACCGCTCAGACGTCCGGAAGAAATTCTTGCCTATCGGCCGCTAAGGCAGATCCTTGCCGCTAAACCCAAAGCCATGTGGACCGTTGATCCGAGGGATAATGCCCTCTCGGCAATGCACCTCATGGCAGACAAGAATATCGGTCTAGTTGTTGTAATGGAGAACAAGGCAATCGTCGGTGTCCTCTCCGAACGCGACTGCGTGCGGCGCCTCGTGCTCGCCGGAAAGTCTCCGGAAGCCACATCGGTCGCGGACATCATGGTCCGTGACGTCGTCAAGGCCGACATCAGCGATACCTTCGCTGGCTGTCTGAATCTGATGCATACGCACCGCATCCGGCACCTGCCAGTGATCGAAAATGGCGCTGCCGTTGGGGTTATTTCAATTCGCGACCTCCTAAGCGAGGCGGTCGCTCATCATGCGAAGGTTATCGGCGAACTGGAGAAGGAACGTTTGACCATGCTCACATCGACGGCCTGAACGGCCCGGTTCGTCGGACATCCAGAGGGAGTTTGCCGTGAATCTCTTGATCGTGTTGGCCGCTCTGGTTTTTCTCATGCTCGTGGCCTATCGCGGCTACAGTGTGATCCTGTTCGCTCCGGTTGCCGCCTTGGGTGCCGTCTTGCTGACCGATCCCTCGCTGGTTCCACCCATGTTTTCCAGCGTCTTCATGGAGAAGATGGTCGGCTTCGTTAAGAACTATTTTCCGGTCTTCATGCTGGGCGCCGTCTTCGGGAAAGTCATCGAATTGTCGGGCTTTTCCAAGTCGATCGTATCTGCCGTGATCGGAGTGCTTGGCCGGGATCGGGCAGTACTGTCCATCGTCGTCGTGTGCGCGATCCTGACCTATGGTGGCGTGTCGCTGTTCGTCGTGGTCTTCGCGGTCTATCCGTTCGCCGCCGAAATGTTCCGCCAGGGTGATATTCCAAAGCGGCTCATTCCATGCACGGTCGCGCTCGGTGCTTTCAGCTTCACCATGGATGCGTTGCCGGGAACACCGCAGATTCAAAACATCATTCCGTCGACGTTCTTCAACACGACAACGTGGGCCGCCCCGATACTGGGGCTGGTTGGCAGCGTTTTCGTTTTTGTCGTCGGTTTTGGCTATATCGAGAATCGTCGCCATGCGGCGCGGAAGCGCGGAGAGGGTTATGGCAAGGAGCTTCTGAACGAGCCCGAGCCGTTTGAAGAGAAGGAGTTACCGAACCCGTGGATCGCCATCTCGCCGTTGGTTGTGGTGGGGGTCGCAAATTTCATATTGACACAGTTGGTGCCCCGGGCCTACGGCGCAAAGCACGAGGTCACGCTCGGCGGCCATCCGATCGTTACCCAGGTCGGTCCGCTGGCAGCGATATGGGCCGTCGAGGGTGCATTGCTGTTGGGCATTTTGACGGTATTCCTCTTTGCCTGGCGCCCCGTACTTGCAAGGTTTGCCGACGGCAGCAAGGCGGCGGTTGCGGGAGCTCTGCTTGCATCGCTCAATACCGCGTCGGAGTACGGATTTGGGGGGGTGATCGCTCTGCTGCCGGGCTTCGAGTCGGTTTCTGCTGCACTCAGGGCGATCCCTAATCCGCTTGTCAACGAAGCCGTCACCGTGACGGTGCTCGCTGGCATTACCGGCTCGGCTTCCGGCGGCATGAGCATTGCCCTTGCCGCGATGTCCAACGAGTTTATTGCCGCAGCCAAGGCAGCAAATATCCCGCTGGAAGTCTTCCATCGTATCGCGGCCATGGCGAGCGGTGGCATGGATACCCTACCTCACAACGGCGCCGTCATCACGCTACTTGCCGTTACGGGCCTTACCCACAGACAGGCCTACAAGGACGTGTTCGTGATCACGCTGACGAAGACTGTAGCCGTGTTTGTGGCGATCGCGTTCTTCTATCTGACTGGACTTTATTGAGGAGGTTCCTGGGAGGCCGAAATGCTGGCGATAGATGAGGCGGCCCATGCGGCCGGGTCGCTCCGAGGGCGCTCGACAGGGGAAAACTCGCCAGGGCGGAGGAAGCAGCAAGCCTCATACGCGGCGGCGATACGGTCGTCACAGGCGGCTCATATGGGCATCTGCGCCACGTTCAGGACGGGGGCCGCTGCGGGCGCCTTCCTGACGGAACGGCCGACGGTCACCCTCACGGTTCCGATTGCCGCGTTGTTGCTGGTCCTGGTGCTCAGCGCAAGATCGCGACCGGTTGAAGTAGCTCAGGGCTGATCAGGGGGTGGCCGTGAATTCGAGCGAGTTCAGGATTCTTCCGGCCGCCCAGTGGCTCGCCGAATATCGCGCTTCCTGGCTAGGCGCGGACGTTATCGCAGGTGTAACCCTTGCTGCCTATGCGATCCCGGTCTCGCTCGCTTATGCGACGCTCGCGGGCTTGCCGCCGCAGATCGGGATCTATGGCTACATGCTCGGCGGCATTGGCTACGCGTTGCTCGGCTCGTCCCGGCAACTCGCAGTGGGCCCGACCTCTGCGATCTCGCTGATGATCGCGGCAGCGGTCGGGCCGCTGGCCGCCGGCGATGCGGTCCGCTATGGGCAAATTGCCAGCCTTGCTGCCTTTGCGGTTGCGCTGCTCTGCCTGATCGCATGGCTGTTCAGGCTCAGCATGCTGGTCCGCCTCATCAGCGACAGCATCCTCGTGGGCTTCAAAGCCGGCGCAGGGCTCACCATCGTCATGACACAACTGCCGAGCCTGTTTGGGGTCGCGGGCGGTGGGCGAAATTTCTTCGATCGAGCGGCTAAGCTTGCCGGGCAGCTCGGCGATACGCATGTGATCGTAGTGGCGATTGGCCTTGCAGCTATCGCGCTGTTGCTGCTTGGCGCACGTTTCTTGCCGGGTCGACCGGTCGGGCTCGCTGTTGTCATCTTGTCAATCGTCGTTGCGACAGTCCTCGGGCTGCCGGAATTAGGCGTCGCCGTCACCGGAGAAATACCGAAGGGGCTGCCGAGCGTTGCGATTCCTACCTTCGGCTTGCTGGAATTCGACGACCTGTTTCCGCTGGCCGCTGGTATCCTCTTGCTCGCCTACGTCGAAGGCGTTTCCGCGGCGCGAAGCTTTGCGGCCAAGCATGGCTGTCCTCTCGATGTACGGCAGGAATTTTTGGGACTTGGTGCGGCCAATCTCGCGGTATCGCTCGCTCATGGCTATCCTGTCGCCGGCGGGCTGTCGCAATCCGCCGTTAATGACCAAGCTGGCGCAAAAACGCCGCTGGCGCTTGTCATCTGCTCCATCACGCTTGCGGTCTGTCTGCTGTTTCTGACAGGTCTGTTGACGAATTTGCCCAAGGCGGTGCTGGCCGCCATCGTCTTCACGGCGGTTTACAAGCTCGTCGATGTTGCAGCGCTCGTCCGCATGTGGCGGATCAGCCAAATCGATTTCTATGCCGCCACTATCGCGTTGCTCTCGGTGCTGCTGCTCGGCATCCTGCAGGGCATCTTGCTGGCAGCTCTCGCCTCAATCTTCCTGCTGCTGGCGCGCGCCTCGCAGCCGAACGTCGCGATCCTAGGCCGATTGCCGGGAACCGGCCGCATCGCCGATCGCGCCCGGAATCCGGATGTCGAGCCGCTCGTGGGCGTCATCGCATTTCGTCCTGAGGCGTCGCTGCTTTACATCAATGCCGAAACGATCCTGGAAACAGTTCTAGCGAGGGTTCGTGCGGTGCCGGACGTTAAACTCGTCGTCTGCGGCCTCTCGTCTTCGCCGTTCATCGATCTGGCGGGCGCCAAAATGCTGCACGACCTTCATGGCGAGCTCGCCTCGCGCGGCATCGCCTTCCAGATCGTCGGCGCGCGCGGGCAGGTCCGGGATGTCCTGCAGGCAGATGGTCTCGCGGAAAAGACCGACAGCGCGAACTGGACCCGGCGGATGGATAGTTTACTCGATGATCTGAAGCTCGGTTGATCTCGCTGCGACCCTTGTCCCAAATGATGTGGGGACGGCGAACAAACGAATGCGAATTGCACGAGGACGGTAGCGACAGCGAGGCCGTCACTGTTCGACGCCGGTGGAGAGCTGGTGATTGCTTGAGCATTCGGTTCGTTACAAACGCGCCACGAAGCTGCGATCCCTCGCTTAGCATCAAACTTCCTCGTACTTGAAATGATCATTCCAAACGAGAGCCTGTCCCCTGGGGTCGATTGTATGCAGCGCTTTGTCAGGTGCATCGATATCAGAGATTTAAAGTAGGCCCCCTGGTTAGTCGACTAAATGATACCCACCGTCGATATAGATTGTATCGCCGGTGATGAGCCTGGCGACGTCATGCGCGAGGAACGCTGTCGCTGCGCCGACGTCTTCAATGCTCACCAGACTTCTTGCAGGCGCTTTCGCCTTGGCCTTTTCGAGCAGCTTATCGAACTCGGGAATGCCCGACGCGGCTCGGGTCGCGAGCGGCCCCGGCGAAATTGCGTGCACCCGAATGCCCTTCGGTCCCAGCTCCGCCGACGCGTATCTGACCGCGCTTTCAAGGGCAGCCTTGGCCACGCCCATAATGTTGTAGTTCTTCACGACAGTCCGGCTGCCGTAATAGGTCATTGTGAAAAGGGTCCCGCCCTTCTTCATGAGCGGTTCGGCCAGATGGGCCATCCGAAGGAACGTCCAGCACGAGACCTGCATGGTCGTGAGAAAGCCGTCGAGGGACACATCGACCACGCGTCCGTGCAGCGCCTGCTGCGGCGCGAATGCAATGGAATGCACGAGGAAGTCCAGCTTGCCCCACTCGCTCGCGATCCGTTCGAACACGGCCTCCATCTGGCCCGGCTCGCGGGCGTCGAGCGGCATCACGATCGGGAACTCCAGCGCCCGCGCCAGCGGCTCGACGTGCTTCCTCGCCTTGTCGTTCAGGTAGGTCACGGCGAGCTCGGCCCCGAAGGCCCGGAACGCCTTGGCGCAGCCCCAGGCGATCGATTGGTCGTTGGCGATGCCGACCACAAGTCCCCGCTTGCCTTCCAACAGCTTGGCCTTGACGGCCGGGATCAGCCGGGTCTTGCCATTGCCCGGCGGCTCGACGAACTCGCCGCGCGCGTACCTTTCGGCCGCCTGCTTCAGAGCGACGAAGGCTTGGCGGCGGTCCTTGCCTTCGGCGGTCCTGGCGACCTCGCGGCCGTTCACTTTCAGTTGTCCCTCGCCCCACGGGGCGACGTTGATCTCGAACCGGTCTTCGCCGAGGGTGGCGACGAACTGCTGCAGGGTCGCCTTGCCCGTCGGTAGCTCGCGGTTCGGCTCCCAATCGACGGCCCGTAGCGGCATGGCGGAGGTCTCCTCGCTGTCACTTGTCGTCATAGACCGCCCGGTAAATCATTCGTTCAGTAGAAGGCCCGACGAAGCCTGCCGCCGCGTGGCTGTCCGGACCGACGATGGCGTGGCCGACGAACGTCCTCTTGATTCAGGTCAACGGTGACCGGCCTCCTCGGTCCTGGATCCTTGGCGGTCTAGAACGCCGTCGCCGGGGTGAGCGCCATGTGGAGTGACTTGTAGTCGTCCAGAAGCGTGATGGCGCGGTCGAGCTCCGCCCCGACAGGGAGCCGTCCGAGATTTTCTTGCATCTCGTCGATCATGGCCTTGAGGCCGGCGACATCGACTTCCTCCATGTCACTCGCGGTGTCCGCGAGCACCGTCAAAGTCGTGCCCGAGAACTCGGCGAAGCCTCCCATCAGCACGAACTTCTCGATGCGATCGCCGCTCCTCGCCGCGACGAATCCCGGACGGAGCAGCGCGACGATCGGGGCGTGGCCGGCCAGCACGCCGAAGTCGCCCTCCATGCCGGGCAGGTCGACCTGATCGACCTCGCCGGTGAAGAGCATTTTTACCGGCGAGACGAGGTCGAAACGGAACGTGGGCATGCGTCTTCTCCGTATGTGGTCGCCGCGGGCCGGCATTCCTTCGCTGTCACTTGTCGTCCGGATAGGCCGAGCCGAACGCCGCCCGGTAGATCGCCCAGTAGACGGCCCCGACGAAGCCCGCCCCGCCCACGACGTTGCCGAGCGTGACCGGGACGAGATTGTGGACGATGCCGGCGACGGTGATGGGCGCGGCGTCGAAATCCGGCCGGAGCGTGGCCTGTCCGCACTAATAGCCACGCTAAGGGCAGGAAATACATGTTGGCGACGCAGTGCTCGAAGCCGGCCGCTATGAAGGCCGAGACCGGCAATACAACAGCAACCATCTTGTCGGTTACCGATCGGCCTGCATAGGCGAGCCAGACTGCCGCGCACACAAGCACGTTGCACAAAATTCCCTTGAAAAACAGCGTCACTACATCGGGACGAATTTTGCCGGCCGCCGTATTCAACACCGACAGGCCGATACGGCCGTCATTCATGTCGAGATGATGGGAAAAGAAAACAAGGACGATTAGCCCAAGTGCTCCGAACAAATTGCCGAACCAGACGATGGTCCAGTTACTCAGCATCGTCCGCGTCGAAACCTTTCCGCTGGCCCACGCCATTACAATGAGGTTGTTGCCCGTAAATAGCTCGGCGCCTCCCACAAGAACGAGGGCCAATCCCAGCGTAAAGACGAGCCCGCCGACCACGCGTGTGGTGGCGAAGCCGAGCGACGCGTCGCTTGCAACGATGGTATAGTAGAGAGCGCCGAGGCCGACGCCGCCACCGGCCACGATCGCCAGCATGAAGGAGGCCAGAACGGGCAGATTGGCCTTCTTCACGCCGACCTTTTCGACAGCCTCTTTGATTTCGGCAGGACTATAAGCCTGCAAATTGAAGATAGGCGGTTGCGGCGCGGACGCGCCTTCGACCATTCCTGTGTTGTCTCGTTCACGGCCCATAGCGCCGCTATCCGCCCGCGCCGCCTGTCGCCAGAAGTCCGACGATCTGCGCGGCTATGACCTTCACCAGCGTCATCGACGGAAAAATCATGGCGTAGCCAATGTCCGGACGTTCGGTCGGCGCCATCTTGGTCGAATAGACCAGGATGGCAGGATTTCCGGTTGCCCCAGACGCGACGCCGACCAGGTCGTCATACGGGAATCTTCATGACGTAGTGACCGACCAGCAGGACGATCAACACAGTCGTCAACAGCACGGCCACTCCAATGAACAGCATCGTGAAGCCCGATTCGGACACGGTGCGAACAAAGGGTTGCCCGGCATTGACACCGACAGTCGCGAGAAACATCGCGAGACCGAAGTTTCGAAGAACGATGTTTGCCGGCAACGGCATGGTCCAAAGCATGGGACCGGTGCGACGGAGTTTGCCAAGAATGAGCGCGACGATCAGCGGGCCTCCTCCGATGCCGAGCGTGACGATTCCGACGCCCGGAATTGGAATGGGGATGAGCCCGAGCAGGACGCCCATCACCATTCCGAGGCCGAGCGAGACATAGCTGAATTCAGCCGCTGCCTTCACCGTGTCTCCGAAGTGACGCCGGATCTCGTCCTTCCGTTCGGGCGGCATCAGCACACCGACGCGGTCGCCGAACTCCAGCATCAGATCGGGCGACGGCACAAGATCGGCATCGTAGCGGCGAACATGCAGCAGATGCGTCGGATAGCCCGACGGCATCGGAAGGCTGGCAAGCGGTACACCGACTACGCTGGCCTTTCCGACAAAGACCCGGATGTAGTCGAGGTCGGCGCGATCGCTTGCCAACTTGCCCGGCGCCAAGGTACCGAGTTGTGCAGCCGCTTCAGCAATCGCTTCTTCGCTGTCCGCGACCACCAGCACGGCGTCGCCCGCAGACAGGATGGTTTCGGGTGTTGGAACGAAATTGCGTCCACCCTTCCGGACCATCGTGACCTGGACCTCACTGAGGATGCTGGCGGTCAGTTGGTCGAGCCTCTTACCGCCAAGACTTCGACCCGATCGAAATCTCGGCCATGTGGAAGCGCTGCGCCTTGGCGGGAAATTTCGGTTTCACGATCTGCGTCATAAAATAGATGCATAGGATCGGTCCGATGACCCCGAAGGGATAAGCGATGGAATAACCGATCGACGGATCCTTGTTCTTCATGACGTCGAGCGCCGCCTGAAGCGACGCGGTGCTGGTCATCGAACCCGCATAGAGACCGAGCGTGTGCCCGATTTTGATGTCGAACACGTGTCCAAGCCCGAGTGCAACGAGCAGTCCGGCGAGACAGGCGACCAGCGCGAGCAGATTATATTTCTGGCCGACGCCGATCATGCCCTCGAAGAATTGGCGGCCATAGAGGATGCCGATGCCGTACAGAAACATGATCAGGCCGGTCAGACCGATCGGCCCGATGATCTGGGCCTTCGGCGCGAAGGCGCCGATCGCTAGTCCGACGAACAGGACCGCGCCGACCCCGAGCGAAAACCCCGCGATGCTGATCTGGCCGACCAGATAACCGAGCCCGATCGCCAGAAACGCCGTCAGGATCGGCTGGCTTCCGATGATGTCGCGTGCAAGGTTCAACATGTTGTCTGAGCTCCCCGATAGGCCGGATACCTGGTTGAATCAGCGCGCCCGGCACCCCGCGGCACGGAATTGTTCGATGACCCGGTTCACCAGATCGCGGCTGGGCGGCTGGGTGTTTTCGAGCTTGTATTCGAGGCCCATCGCCTTCCACTTGAACGAACCCATCTGGTGGAACGGCTGCACCTCGACCCACTCGACGTTCTTCATGGGCGCGACAAATCGTGCGATGCCATCGACATTGGCAGGGTCGTCGGTCTCACCCGGCACGAGCGTGAAGCGGATCCAGACCGGCTTCGACAACGAGGCCAGACGCTCTGCAAAACGAAGCGTAGGCGCGAGATCGCGTGCGGTCGTCCGCCGGTAGGTTTCCGGATCGGAGCTCTTGATATCGAGAAGGACGAGGTCGATCTCGGACAGAAAAGCCTCGTCTGCGCGATCGCCCAGGAATCCAGACGTCTGGATCGCCGTGTGCAGGCCCATCTTCTTCGCGCCGCCGAGTATCCGCCGTGTGAAAGCAAGCTGCACCATCGGCTCGCCGCCCGAGATGGTCAGGCCGCCGCCGAGGGCCAGGATGGAAGGCGCGAAATCGCCAACACGGCGGAGTACCTGATCGACCGAGACATAGGTGCCGTCCTTGAGATGCCAAGTGTCCGGGTTGTGGCAATAAGTACAGCGCAGCAGGCAACCCGAAACGAACAGCACAAGGCGCAGGCCGGGACCGTCGTAGCGCGACGATGTTTCGTAGGAATGGCAATAGCCGAACGAACCGACTTCGTCCTTGATGCTGTCCTCATCGGGTGCGTCGGGAGACAGCCCTGCCCGAAGGTCATAACGGCTTCCGGGCTCCAGTGCCTGCACCGTTGACATGGCGCACCCAGTCAGATCTGGCCGTGGAAGGTGCGGCTGATCACGTCGCGTTGCTGCTCCGGCGTCAATCGGACGAAGTTCACCGCATAACCCGAGACCCGAATAGTGAGCTGCGGGTATTTGTCCGGGTATTTCATGGCGTCTTCGAGTGTCTCCTTGTCGATCACATTGAGGTTCATATGGAAGCCGCCGCGGTCGAAATAGACGTCGAAAGCCTTGACCGCCTCATCCAGCAACTGGCTTTCCGAAAGATGCGCTTTCTGCGGCGCGACCGAGACAGTGTAACTGATGCCGTCCAGAGCATCTTTGTAGGGAAGCTTCGCGACCGACAGGCACGAGGCCAGCCAACCATGGCTGTCGCGCCCGTGCATCGGATTGGCGCCCGGTCCGAACGGCTCGCCCTTGCGCCGTCCGTCCGGAGTATTGCCTGTAGCCTTGCCATAGACCACGTTCGAGGTGATTGTGAGCACGCTCTGGGTGTGGGTCGCGTTCCGATAGGTCGGATGCTTGCGGATTTTCTCCATGAAGCTGGTGACAATACTGGAGGCGATCTGATCGACGCGGTCGTCGTTGTTGCCGAATTGCGGCGGTGACTGGTTGCCTTCGTTCTGATAGTCGACGATCAGGCCAGTTGCGTCGCGCGTCACGCGGATCTTGCCGTACTTCATCGCGCTGAGGCTGTCGGCGACCACTGAAAGGCCGGCGATGCCGAATGCCATCGTTCGCAGGATGTCTCGATCGTGCAGCGCCATCTCCAGGCGCTCGTAGAAATACTTGTCGTGCATGTAGTGAATGCAATTCATCGCATGCACATAGGTCTTGGCCAGCCATTCCATGGTGATGTCGAACTTGGCCATGACGTCGTCATAGTCGAGGAAGTCGCCGACCACAGGCATTGTCCTCGGAGCGATCTGATCGCCGGAGACCTCGTCGCGGCCGCCGTTGATGGCGTAAAGCAGGGCTTTCGCTAGATTGACGCGGGCGCCGAAGAACTGCATCTGCTTGCCCAACCGCATCGCGGAGACGCAGCAGGCAATGCCGTAATCGTCGCCCCAGAACGGCCGCATCAGGTCGTCGTTCTCATATTGTAGCGACGACGTATCGCGGCTCACCTTGACGCAATAGCGCTTGAACGGCGCCGGCATTTGCTTCGACCAGAGCACCGTGATGTTCGGCTCCGGCGCTGGCCCCAGATTGGAGAGCGTGTGCAGCATTCGGTAGCTGCTTTTCGTCACCAGCGCACGGCCGTCGAGATCCATGCCGCCGACGCACTCAGTCGCCCAGTAGGGGTCGCCGCTGAACAGCGCGTCGTAGTCGGGCGTGCGCAGGAAGCGCACGATGCGCAACTTTTGCACCAATTGATCCCAAAGCTCTTGTGCGCGCGCTTCGTCCAGAACCCCGGCCTTTAGGTCACGCTCGATGTAGACGTCGAGGAAGCTCGAGATACGACCGATCGACATCGCTGCGCCGTTGGCTTCCTTGATCGCGCCGAGATAGGCGAAATAGGTCCACTGGAATGCCTCCTGGGCATTGGTGGCCGGCTTTGAAATATCGCAGTCGTAGAGCTTCGCCATCGACGCCAGATCCTCGAGTGCGCGAACCTGCTCAGACAACTCTTCGCGCATCCGGATGATCTCGTCGGTCGGCCACATGTCGTCGATCTGCGCTCGTTCCGCGTGCTTTGCCTGAATGAGGCGATCGACTCCGTAGAGCGCCACACGGCGATAGTCACCGATGATTCGGCCGCGGCCATAGGCGTCCGGAAGCCCTGTAATGACGCCGGACCTGCGACAATTCATGATCTCCGGCGTATAGGCGTCGAAGACGCCGTCATTGTGCGATTTGCGATACTTCGTGAAGGTCTCGTGCACCGCCTTATCCGGCTCGAAACCGCCGGCTTTGATGCCGGCCTCGACCATTCGTAAGCCCCCGAACGGGAAGATGGCGCGCTTAAACGGCTGATCGGTCTGCAGTCCGACGACAACCTCATTGTCACGGTCGATGTAGCCGGCCTTGTGAGCGAGCAGGGTCGAAGGCGTCTTCACGTCGACTGCCAGAACGCCCTTTTTCCTCTCGTCCGCGAAATACGGTTGCAGTTTCGCCCACACGGCCTTTGTGCGCTGCGATGCGCCGGCCAGGAAGTCCTCATTTCCGGTGTAAGGCGTGACGTTACGGACGATGAAGTCGCGAACGTCGATGGACGTCTCCCAGCCACCTGGTCGAAAGCCTCTCCAGCCATCTCCGGTGTCGACTTCCTTCTTGAGAGCGGCGCTTCGCTTCATGGTCAGCCTCCCACAGCGTGTGTCTTGATCTGCCCGGTCGGCAGCTTTCAGGCGGACTACGGGGAGACGCTAGGTTTGATGAGCACTCGGATGTTGATCTAAATCAAGCGTGTGAATGCTCCTGCACGGCGCCGGACCTGCCTCGACTATTGATGCAAATCAAAGCCGGCGCGGAATATGCGTTCCATGCTGCCTTCGCCTTCGATGCCACCGGAGTTTCCAGCATGAAACCCGTTTCCGCAGAGGAAGCTGTCGCGATGATTCCCGACGGTGCTACCATCATGGTCGGCGGCTTCATGGGCGTCGGAACTCCGGAACGGTTGCTCGACGAGCTAGTCCGCCAGAAGAAGTCGGGCCTCGCCCTGATCAGCAACGATGCCGCAACCCCCGGCAAGGGCGTCGGGAAATTGTTCGAGGGCGTCCAGGTGTCACGCATGATCGGGACCCATATCGGCCTGAATCCGAAAGCGCAGCAACAGATGCTGGGCAAGCAGATCACCGTCGACCTGATCCCGCAGGGCACGTTTGTCGAGCGTATCCGCGCAGGCGGATGTGGCCTCGGCGGTGTGCTGACCCCGACCGGCGTCGGAACGCTGGTCGAGGATGGTAAGCAGAAGATCGAGGTAAACGGCAAGGCCTATCTGCTCGAAACCGCGCTACGCGCCGATTTTGCGCTGGTGCATGCCTTTCTCGCCGATTACATCGGCAACCTCTCCTACGCGCTCACGGCGCGCAACTTCAATCCGGTCATGGCGATGGCTGCCGACACGGTGATCGTCACCGCCGAACATATCGTTCCGGTCGGCGTGATCGCCCCCGATCATGTGATGACGCCTGGACCGTTGGTCGACTACCTCGTCGCGAACAGGTGATCCATGGATGCACAAACCATCATCGCCCGCCGCGTGGCGCAAGAACTCCGGCCCGGCAGCCTCGTCAATCTCGGCATCGGCATCCCGACGTTGGTCGCGAACTATGTTCCCGACGGGATGAACGTGTTCTTTCAGTCCGAGAACGGGCTGATCGGCACCGGTCCCATCCCCGAGCAAGGCATGACGCATCCGCTGCTGACGGATGCCGGCGGCCGGCCGATCAGCGCGTTGCCGGGTGCGGCCACTTTCGACAGCGCGATGTCCTTCGGTCTGATCCGTGGCGGGCACGTGGACATCACCGTGCTCGGCGGCTTGCAGGTCGATGGGGACGGCCACCTCGCCAACTGGATGATCCCCGGCAAGATGGTGCCAGGCATGGGCGGCGCCATGGACCTTGTGAGCGGCGCCAAGCGCGTCATCGTGGCCATGCAGCACGCGGCGAAGGGCAAATCGAAGATCGTGAAGAAGTGCAACCTGCCTTTGACTTCAGGGCGACCGGTCGATCTGGTCGTGACGGATCTGGCGGTTATCTCCTTCCCCGATGGCAAGGCAACCCTCATGGAGACGGCGCCGGGAGTAAAGGTCGCCGACGTCCTGGCGGTCACGGATGCCGAGCTCGCCGTTCCGGATAAAGTGCCGGAAATGAAGTTTTGATCGATTGGGCCAAAGTAGATGCGGATATTCGACGGACTTGAAGAGCTCAAGGCGGCAGTCGGCACCGAAGTCGGCGTCAGTGACTGGATCGAGATTACGCAAGATCGCATCGACAAGTTCGCTGATGCCACCTGCGACGAGCAATGGATTCACGTCGATCGGGAGCGTGCCAAGGCCGAAATGCCGGGTGGCAAGACGATCGCGCATGGGCTGTTATCGCTGAGCTTGACTCCGATGTTCATCCGTTCGGTGATGGGCTTGAAGGGGCTGAAGAACACCCTCAATTACGGCGCCGACCGCATCCGCTATCTCACGCCGGTGCCGGCGGGCTCAAAGTTGCGTGGCAAGGTCGGCATCGTCGAAGCCGAAGATGTGCCGCCGAATGGCCTGCGGGTCCACTATCGTCTCGCGATCGAAATCGAGGGCGGACAACGTCCGGCTTGCGTTGCCGAGGTGATTGCCTTGCACTACAGCTAGAGCAGACCAGCATCGTCTCAGTCGATGATGTGGTAGCCGCCGTCGATATACATGACGCTGCCGGTGATGAGCTTGGCGCCGTCGAGCGCGAGGAACGCGGTTGCGGCCCCGACGTCGTCGATGCTCACCAGGCTCCGTGTCGGCGCCTTGGATTGCGCCTTGTCCATCAGCTCGTCAAACTCGGGAATCCCTGACGCAGCGCGTGTCGCCAGCGGTCCTGGCGAGATCGCGTGAACGCGGATTCCCTTCGGGCCGACTTCAGCGGCGATATAGCGCACCGCAGCTTCCAGAGCAGCCTTGGCTACCCCCATCACGTTATAGTTCTGTACGACCATCTGACTGCCGTAATAGGTCATCGTGAACATCGTGCCGCCGCGTTTCATCAGCGGTTCGGCAAGATGAGCCATGCGCATGAACGACCAGCACGACACATCCATCGTCTTCAGAAAGCCGTCGCGTCCGACGTCGATGACACGCCCGTGTAGCGCCTCCTTCGGCGAAAATGCGATCGAATGCAGCAGAAAATCGAGCTGACCCCACTCTTTCTTGACATGTTCGAACACTCGCTCCATTTGCCCTTCGACCGTCACATCAAGTGGCATGAAAAGCGGGGCCTCAAGCATCTCCGCCAGCGGTTGAACGTGTTTCTTGGCCTTCTCGTTCAGATAGGTGACCGCGAGTTCCGCTCCCAAGGCGCGGAAGGCCTTCGCGCAACCCCAAGCGATCGACTGATCGTTGGCGATGCCGACGATCAGTCCCTTTCGGCCCTTCAACGCAACTTTGGTCTCAGGAAAAGCCGGAATGTTCATGATGCTTTTTCTCTGGCCTGGGTGAACGGGCGTCTGCTCAGCAACAACGCGAACGTATGTTTCGCAATCATCAGCTCTTCATCGGTCGGCACGACAAAGACGGGAACCCGACTGTCCGATCGCGAAATCCTGCCGGCATGCCTGCTGTTTTCGGCAGGATCCAGCGCGACACCGAGCCAGGCTAATCTGTCGGCAATGCGGCTGCGGATCGAGGCCGAGTTTTCACCAATGCCAGCCGTGAATACGAAGGCGTCGAGACCTTGCAGCGCCGCCGCGAGCATCCCCGCGTTGAGCCCGACCCGATAGATGAAATAGTCGATGGCGAATGCCGCGCGCGGATCGGCGCTGGTCTCGAGTTCGCGCATGTCGTTGCTGACACCGGACAGGCCCTTCAAGCCGCAGTCGCGATAGAGGAGGTCCTGGACCTTTGATGGCGACATGCCCTTCTCCGCCATCAGGTAGAGCACCACGCCGGGATCGAGTTGCCCCGGCCGCGTTCCCATCGCAAGCCCGTCGAGGGCGGTGAAACCCATTGTGCTCTCGACGCTCTTGCCGCCCTTGATCGCGCACATCGAGGCACCGCTGCCGAGATGGGCGACGATGACGCGTCCGCCGACGATACCGGGTGCGACCTGCGGCAGTCGCTCCGCGACGTATTCGTAGGAAAGCCCGTGGAAGCCGTAGCGCCTAATACCTTCCGCATACAGCTCGTGCGGGATCGCATAATGATCAGCGAGCGCATCATGATTACGATGGAAGGCGGTATCAAAGCACGCGACCTGCGGCAGTGCCGGGAAATTGTTCAACAAGGTCCTGATCGGCGCGAGGTTATGCGGCTGGTGCAGCGGCGCCAGCGATACATAACGCTCCAGCCCTGTCACGACTGCCTGATCGATCAGCACCGGCTGTGCGTGATCGGGCCCGCCATGCACGACCCGATGTCCAACGGCGATCGGATTGATCTCAAGTTCACGCAACCATGAGCCGGCGAGCAACATGGCAGCGGGAACGTCAGCCACTGTTTCGAGGGGAAAGGTCCGATTCGCCAGGCTCTCGCCGGTTGGACCGCTGGCACGCAAACGCGGGCGGCTGCCGATGCCGTCCATCTGGCCCTTGATCTGCCGCCGCAGCCCCTCGCCTTCGATCGCGAAGACCTGAAACTTCACGCTGGAGGATCCGGCATTGACGACAAGAATGGTATCCATGGCGGTCACGCTGCGGATATCGGCGCGTGGCGCCGCCGGGCATCGGCAAGGAGCGCAGCCACCGCAGCGGAGGCCATCCGCGAGCGCGCTGTGTCGGCCCGCGACGTCAGGACGACCGGCACGCGGGCGCCGAGCACAATACCGGCGCCATCAGCCTTGGCGAAGTAGGTGAGATTCTTGGCAAGCATGTTGCCGGACTCCAAGTCCGGCACGACCAGGATCTGGGCCCTCCCGGCGACCTCCGACTTGATGCCCTTGATGCGAGCGGCATCGAGGTCGATCGCATTGTCGAAGGCAAGCGGTCCATCAAGCAATGCGCCGGTAATCTGCTTGCGGTCGGCCATCTTGCAGAGCGCGGCGGCCTCGATGGTGGACGGTATCTTCGAAGTCACAGTCTCGACTGCCGACAGGATCGCAACACGCGGCATCGTGCCGAAACCGGCCTCGTTGAAGAGATCGACGGCGTTCTGAATGATATCGCGCTTGGCGTCGAGGTCTGGAAAAATGTTGATCGCCGCATCCGTGACAAACACGGTATCGACATAGGCAGGCACATCCATAACGAAGACATGGCTGATGCGCCGGTCAGTGCGCAAGCCACCGGCCTTCGCCGTCACGGCGCGCATGATCTCGTCGGTGTGCAGGCTGCCCTTCATCAGGACTTCGCCCTTGCCTTCGTGGATCAGTTCTACGCCGCGTGTCGCGGAAGCCGCCTCGGTCGGCGCGGTGTCGACGATCTCGTAGCCGGAAATGTTCAAATTGTGCTTGGCGGCGACATCCCTGATCCGGGCGATGGGGCCGACGAGCGTAGCCTCGATGATCCCTTCCTCGGCCGACTCGATCGCGCCGCGCAACGAACTCTCATCGCAGGGATGCACCACGACGGTCGAGACCGTGCGAACACGCTTCGCAGCCGCGATGAGGCGGTCGTATTTCGATCCCGGCTGACTCGCCGTGGCTTCGGCTGGCATACTGCTCATTGCTTACTCCCGAACCTCTATGACGCTTTGGCCTTCGGATCGAAAGGGACTGTGGTCCCGCGCCTTTCAAGCCCAAACAGACTGGCAACCTGCATGAGGCGTTTTGCCACCTCCCCCGAGATCCCGGCGCTTGCCGACAGCACTTCCTCGATCACCGCGAAAGCCCTGCTTCGTTCGTCGATGCTCTCCGGTACAAGTCTCGGAATGGCCGCGAGAGCGGCCTCGCGGTCGAGCAGCAGCATGAAAAACTGCTCCCGCACCAGCATCTTAAACTCCGCAAGCGTCATCCGCGCCGACTCGTCGGCCTGGCGAAGTCGCCGGAGGGCTTCGAGGCTGCGTTCGTCCACCATGCCGCGCGCCGATCCGATGTAGAGCAACGCCCTGATGCCGGCTTCCCGCAAGCCGCCCGACCCGATCTTCGATTTCAGCTCCGCGGTGCGCGCCTGCAGCCGGGCACGATATTCGCTATCCATCTCGCGTCGACGCGTTGGCGTGGCCCGCGAATCGATGCCGACTGCGGCTTGCAAGGCGGGTGAACCGTAGACCGCCAGGAACATCGCCTCGCTCAGCGCCTCCTGCGACTCGCGCCATTGGTCGAGCGAACTAACGATTTGCTTCGATACCTTCTCCTGGAACGCTAGGAAGGGATTGTCCTTCCCTACCGGCTTGCGCTCTTCGCGCGTCGTGTCGGCCGCGCTCTTCACGGCTTTCATCCATGGCTTCTCGCTGCTGAAAGCCTCATACTGCACGCGAAGCGGATGCCAGTTGCGCATCATCTCCGCCATCTGCGGCGTGACCATCGATTTGATGAAGGGCTGAAGATATTTCTGATAAGCGGCCAGATTTATTTCCGAGACACGTTTGGCGGTCTCGAACCGGCGTTCGTCCTCCGCTGAGTTGCCGCCCATGGCGCGGATATTATCCAACGTTCGGGCTTCGCAACGCATCACCCACTGCCCAACTGCAAGCTCCTCATTGGGGGTTTCGGCGCCCCTCGCCTCGAAGGTTGCCTCATAGAGGCCCGGCGGCAGCACATCAATCAGGTCGATGTTGCTGGAGAATTCCGCGTGCTCCTTCTTGGCGACGCCGCCGGAGACGAAGATGCCGAGATGGCCGACCGTTTCGTGCACGGTATAGACGATGGTTTGCCCATAGGCCCTGATCTCGTCGACATCGGCGTAGAGATCGAGAATCCAGTCCAGCGCCTGCTGAGGCGGCGTGATGTTGTCGCCCTGGGAGCAGAACACCACGATCGGCGAGCGGATGTTGCGGAGATCGACCGCAGTGCCGTCAGACATCTTGATCCGGCCGGCGGCGAGATTATTGCCGACGAAGAGCTCGTCGACGATGAACTGGATCTCCTCCGCATTCAGATTGACGTGGCCGCCCCACCAGCGCTCGAATTCGAGGTAGCGGTCGGCCTCGGTGTCGACCTTCGAGTACACGTTGTATTGCTTCGTCCAAAGCGTGTTCGAGGGATTCTGGCTCTCGAAATTCTGCACCAGCCAGGCGCCGTCGAACTTGCCGGCGCCGAGGTCGCTGGAGAGCGCCGTCAGCCAGCTTCCGCCGAGCAGGCCCCCCGAGTATCGCATCGGGTATTTGCCGTGAACGCCTGCCCAATAGGCCAGCGGCGCGCCGGCAACGATCACCGGACCGAATAGCTCGGGTCGCAGGGACGCGAGGATCATGATTGCCCAACCGGCCTGGCAGTTCCCGATCACGCACGGTTTGCCGTCGGCATTCGGGTGCCGCTCGATCACTTTCTCGATGAAGATCGCTTCGGCGCGTGCGATCCGCTCGATGGTCTGGCCCGGCATCGGTTCAGGCAGGAACCCGATGAAATAGCAGGGGTGCCCCGCCTTCATGGCAACGCCAATCTCACTGTCCGCCTTGAAGCCGCCGATTCCGGGGCCGTGACCGGCGCGGGGATCGACGACAACAAACGGTCGACGCTCCATGTCGACCTCCACGCCCATCGGAGGAACGATGCGCACCAGCGCATAGTTGACCGGATCTTCCAGCTTGCGGCCGTCGATGATCAACTCGGCGGCGTAACTCAACACATGTGGCGCGGTCTGGGCGATATGCTCACGATACTGGTCGCCGCGTTGACGCAGGATGTCCAGAAACAGCACCGAGCGCTGTCCAGCATCGATCGTGTACTCGACGGCGCTTGGCGACGAGCCCCGACATGGCACCGCCCGGAATTGTTGTATTTCCGTCATATCGTCGCATCCCCAAGCATGGCCGGGGGGATATTGCGCGTCGCGACGTGCCGACCCTTGACTTAAGTCAAGGTCGTCGCCTCTGCCGAGGGCAAATGTGATCCGCGATGACCCCCGCCAGCTACTCCGCCCGCGAGCAACTTCGCGACAGGCGTCCGATTGAGATACGGGCATTGCGGCCGAACGACGAGGCCGGAATGCTTGACGCCGTCAATCGTACCAATATGGAGTCGCTGCGGCGTCGCTTCTTTGTCACCAAGCGCGCATTCTCGGACCAGGAAAAGACGTTCTTCATGAACGCCGATTTCGTCAATCACGTCGCGCTCGTCGCGGAAATCGACGAGGCCGGCCACCGCAAGATCATCGGCGGCGGACGCTACATCGTGAGCAAGCCCGGGAAGGCCGAGGTCGCCTTTGTCGTGACCGACGCCTATCAGGGGCAAGGAATTGGCACGCTGTTGGCGCATCACTTGGCTATTATCGCGCGAGCCGCAGGACTTAGAGAGCTAACGGCCGAGGTCTTGCCCGAGAACGCTCCGATGCAGAAGGTCTTGCGCAAGTTTGGCTTCGAGGCGCGCCGTGGGAAGGACCCGCAGGTACTTCACTATGCAAAGGTACTCTAATGCCAGGAAAAAAGGCCCATCAAGCACCGCCTTCCATTCGGTCTCTACTTCCGGTGGGCTGGTCGTTTAGGCCGCCGAGACGGCGCCAGGTATCCGCGTGGGTCAGTGTTCTTTAGACCGGCGCTTTTTCCCCGGCGCCGATCCGCTCTGGGGGCGATGATAGACGAACGTGCAATCGCGTTGATCTAGGTCAAACGCGAGCCGTAAAGACCTCCGATGTATTGCCGAGTGCTGGTCGCCGCGACGCTCGCCCCGGCCCAATCGCGGATGTGATCAACACCCTATCTGGATCAGCAATAATGCTTTCCTTGGCACCAGCCGCGTAATCCGGAGGTACCACCATGCGTCGCCTTCTATTTGTAAGCTCGTTCGCCCTCCTGTGGGCTCGCGGGACTAACTACGTTCACGCCGAGCGCTATTGCCTGCAAGGGCAACATTGGGGCTATCCGGGCAACTGCCACTTCTCATCTTATCGCCAATGCATGGCTTCCGCGTCCGGTACAAATGCCTCTTGCGGTATTAATCCGCGCTATGCGCGCCACCATCGATGACGATGTGATTGATAAGCCTGGAAAGTATCTAGTTGTTGGAGGGGACGAAGCCGCCACTTCTGCAAACCCATCGAGTGCGCAACTTCACTCCTTGCAACCCCGCGAGGACGACACCGGCTGATCCTTCATGTCGAGCTAGTTCGGAACGATAGGAGGCCGAGGACGATTTTTGGCATCTCCGGCAACGTTGTGATTCACAGGGCCGCAAGTTCACCAATGCATCGAAGGAGGATCAGCATGGCTGAAATCAACAAGCTCTCCCCAGAGAAGGCGCTCAAGAAGCTGCGCAAAAGCGATACCCAGAACTCACCGGATGCTCGTCTTGATGAAAAGAATGCCGAGTTGGACGAAGAAATCAGGCGGATGAGAGAACAGAGATTGCGCCTTGAACGACGACAGAAAAAGCGTGACTGAGCAGTAGTCGAATTTGACGCCATTCGTTTTGCCCGATGTCCGCTCAGCGTGCATCTGCCAAACAACTTTTGACTGGCGCCATCGAGGTTGCGCGAGATTGCAAGAGCGAGGTCGAGCTTCTTTGCCAGCCTGTTCGCCCTGGAAATCGCGCATTGAAAAGCCCCCTTGGAGGGCGAAGGTGACCGAGTTACCGCCCGCGTGTTTGGGCGCTCTCAGGGCAACCGAACGGCGTCGAGCATCGAGACAGCGCTTGCGGTCGCGGCATAAAAATTGGATTTCGGTCCTTGGCCGAATACAACTTGTCCACTCGCAAGTCGGCTCTCAACCCCGTCGAAAATTAGCCGTAGCAACAGCACTAGAGCCGCTCATCGTAATGGTCACACGAGCCACATTGAGCGAGAATCCGGCACCCAACTTGGGGCCGCGAATCACCAAGACAACGCCATTCGCGTTTCGCAACCGGGCGACGCCCGCTCCTCCCACGAGAGCGCCACCAACTCCAACCGCAATATAATTGCCAGCCAAGTCGCCGGGAGCACGTAGGTTCGCGGCGCGCCCTTCCAACTCATTGACAGCCAGCGCCAGCGTGACGCCAAAACTCACGCCGGAAACTTCGAACGGGTATGCCTTCCCGCGGAATGTCAAAATGCCCTTTCCGTTACCGACACCCGCGATAACCCCTGCTGTGCCAAAGACAACACGAACCGTACCGCTTTCCGCACGCAATGGATTGATCATGGCAATCCAGGCCACGAGCGCCAAGAAGGCAGACCTGGTCACACTGGGGAAATTGTTCATATCCCGATCCGATTGGTAAGTGGCGTAACGTAAGAGAAAGCCCCAATTAGATGTGCAGACGTTTGAGATAGATCAACATGTCGGACAGGCACCTTGGTTACGCATAGTGGCCCTCCGCGTATGCGGATCAAGCAAAGCTGATGACCGATGAAATGGAATCGCATCGCGCTGGGCGTGGATAACGTTGCGAGAGCGGAGTGTGCGTTGAAGGGCGTCGTCGAAGAGCGAAAAAAGTAGTATGAACGACTCATTAGCGAAGGGCCACTCTTTGGCAAAAGCAGGCGCGCCAAAAACGGCAAAGCCTGAGCCCAAGCGATCCGACAATCCGAGCGGTTCAAGGAAACCGCGCGAGAGCTTCGCGTTGATGAGAGTCGGAAGTCGTTCGGGGGGCGTTCAAAGAAGATCGTGCCGCCGCCTGCACGAAATTAAACAAAGCGGAGGCCGGGCATGACGCCCGGCTCACGCTTCGCTATCCTAGAAGTTGCCAATCAACCTAGGAGCGACCCAAATGTCACTGAACCGAGCCAATGGACGCGGGGTGCCAGCCCCACCCATCAACCTGCACGACAGGCTGAATCCCGGCGCTTCGCTAGGGTCTGTCGTCTTTAGCCAAACGAGCGCGCAGACCAGATGTAATCCGGCCAGGAAGTTTCGCGCCGTCTTCTCATAGCGTGTCGCGATCGCCCGAAAATGCTTGATTATACAGAAGAAGCGCTCGACGAGATTACGCTCGCAATAGAGCGCGAAGTCGCAATCGCGTTTCACCTTCCGATTTGATTTCGGCGGGATGACAACCTTAATCGCTCGCGCGATCAGGCTGTCAGCGAAGTGATCGGCGTCATAACCCTTGTCTGCGAGCAAAGCTCCGGGCTGGAACAACCCCAGCAGCACCTCAGCTTGCGTGATATCGTGAACTTGGCCGCCGGTCAGGATGAGCCTCAGAGGGACCCTTGGAGAAGCTGCCCGATTCATCCTCAGATTGAATATAATGGTCACTTTCCGTTTTTGGTGTGGACCCTATTGGTTCCTACCGTGAATTCGGTACTGGCCCTGTTTAACCCCTTGTCGCCTAATTTGATTTTGGCAGTGGCCTGTTTTGAGAACAGTAGAACTACGGTGCCGAGATTGGATGATTGATCGTCGAAATGACCATAAATAGGTGATCCATCCTTCCGTTATCCTGCATCATATGGTGCGGGATCGTTTGCTCACAGTGATGGCGATCTGTTTGGGCATCATCACGGTGGCTCTGGTCGCGGCTGCTTTATTCTGGCTGTGAAATCCTTTTTGATTTTGAGGTGGTCCCTTTTGCGCCGGGAGCTGCTAGTTTCTCCTGATGGAGGACACGAGTAACTATCAATGCCCAACGTGCGAAGCTGCCTACAAAGTCGTGCGCGTTGAAGCGCCTCCAGAACGCGACGTTTCGTTGGAGTGCCTGAGCTGCGGGGGACCACTCCCAAGTCGCGAGGGAAAATTCGCTCTGAAATATTTCCGGGTAGATGATGGCGTTGATGTGAGCCGTCGCTAGGGGCAGCAAGCCGACGCTTGTTTAGCACCACAGATGAAGTAAGGCCGCCTCGGTTGGCGGCCTCTTTATCGTCCGCGTCAAACTCCGCAAACATGTCGGTTTGCTCGGGAACGTGGGCCGCAAATTCTGGTACCGGCCGGTTTTATCCACCTGTGGCCTAATTTTATTTTCGCAGTGGCCTAATCTAAGAGTCCAAGTAACTGGCCCCTTTCCGGTGTGTTTAATTTTGCGCATCTCCCCCCATTGCGGGCATCTGGGTCGCGGCACGATGAGCCGCATTGATTTATCTCAAGATTGCATCCCCAAGCGGGTCCAGCATACGTTCGGAAGGCCGCGATACGTCCAGACAATCCGGAGGTAAAGCATGTACCGGCATATTCTCATTCCTATAGATGGGTCCGAACTGGCGGAGCACGGGTTGGCGCACGGGTTGGCGCTGGCGAAGTACCTTGGAGCCAAGGTATCCGTAATCTTCGTTTTGGAGCCATTTTCGGAAATGACAGCGCGGTTCCGGGAAGCAGTCGCAAGATATGCCGAGCTGCGCAAGGAACAGGCTACAAGCGTATTAGATCGCGCGGCAAATGCGGCCGAGAAGGCTGGTGTTTCCTGCGAGGTGATTCAAGTGGAGAACGGACAACCCCATCAAGCCATCATCACAGCAGCCGATGACAAAGGCTGCGATCTCATCGTTATGTCATCGCATGGGCGCAGCGGACTTTCCATGCTTCTAATCGGCAGTGTGACAAACAAGGTGCTCGCACAGGCGAAAACCCCCGTGCTGGTTTGTCAATAGATGTGCAGATCGCTCGATGGGTCAAACAAACGCGTCGGAGTCGAGACAATGACCTAAACGCGACGGCTGCAATGACGCTCCCGATTTAGGGAACAACCATATGTTTTTCTGGGTCGTTATTCGGTATCGCGACACGTTCACCGGACCGCCCGGCGAATTCGGCTTTACTGACGCCAAAAATCCTTGAACCGGGTTGGCGACAATTCGGTGTAGCGGACGGTATGCTGGATGTTCCGGTGGACGAGATAGGCTTGCAGCGAACGCGTGTCGTAGCCCTTGTTGGCGAGCGCATACCCAGGCCACCCCCGGCCCCACTCCATCCCCCCTGCACAGGTTTCCGAAAGCTGGAGCTGCCCGAAAAATCCGTTGAGAAATCTGGCTGTCCGTTCTCCGAGCGCAGTTTTCAGCGACAGGCGGGGTACACAGTCTGGCACGCGGCAATGGCCAATCGCACGGCGCCGCCCAAGCTGGGGTCGACTGCTTTCAGCGGGGGCGTGCCTGCTACTATGTTGACCCGCTGACATTAGCCGATCCGTGAATTTCGCAGTGGCCTGTTTTGCCTCTGGCACAAACTGCACATGCGTTAGGTGGGCTCGTGAGGTAACCTATGTAAATAACAACCACCCCGAGCGCGGATGAACGGCCTTTGAAAAACGACCTTTTATTTCGCGTATGCGTCATCGCAGCCGGAGTGCTCGGCGTAGCTTTGGCTGCGGCCGTTGTGTTCGCGAAGTAAGGCCGCCTCGCCGGCGGCCTCTTCTCGATCCTGCCCCATCCGCCTCCGGCGGGTTTGCGAGAGTTGGAAAAACTCACCCGAAGTGTTGATCTATGTCAAACAGAAAGGAGGAGAAACGCCGAAGGTTTTCGGCGGGTGCTGGTCGCGTTGGCGCGGCATCATTGCTGAAAGCCATCGGATGCGCGGCATGCCAATCGTCAGGAGGACGCCCATGATTTGTTATGCTTTGATCGGCTTAGTCGCAGCCATTCTTGTCGGCGCAAGCTTAATCCCCGACGACGCATTCGCTCGCCGAGGTGGAGGTGGCGGTTTCCGTGGCGGCGGCGGCTTCCACGGGGGTGGCATGCGTGCCACCCATGTCCGGGGCGGCGCTGTGCATGCCGGGCGATACGCTCACGTGTCCCGCCCCATCGCAGGCCGCCCGGTAGCGCGTGCGGCGGCTGCCCGTGGGGTTTATCGTGGCGCGGCCTATCGCGGTGCCTATAGAGGTGCAGCCTATGGTGCGGCAGCGGTCGGAGCCGCCGCGGCAGGGGCCTACGGCTATAACTACTACAACAACGGCTGCTACCGCGACGATTACGGAAATGTGGTCTGCCCAAATCAGTATCCGTATTGACGCGGCCGCGTCGGACGGCGGTCCGAATGGTCCTCGCCGCCGTCCGTTCTCAGGTTTGACGCTTCTCGATCCATCAGGCCAACTGGGGACATGCTTCCAGCCATCATGCTCAGGCAACACGCTCCCATCGTCCATCCATTACTGGCACGGCCACGCCGCTTGCCGCAGCGCCCTACCGCGCGATGAACTAGCTCCAAACCTCAAAGGCCGGTATCCGCTATCGCTATTACGCGTCGGCGTCGGTCCTGCATGGCGAAGCCAAGACCGCGCCAGCCGGATCAGTCTCGCGCGTTCCCGGCGCCGATATCGAGGACGCTATCATAAAACCCCTGGAGGCGCGTCCCACCGCGCAACTAGACGGTCCGACGTCTAGTGCCGCGCAACTCCGGGACCGCGTGGCCCTCGCACAGTTGGTCGAAAGCATTATTGTGCCAACGTCGCCGGAGGGCGACAGTGACCGCACCAGTTGTAGCCAATACCGACGCACCTCGCCGATCGGACAACCAGAGCTGCTCGGCTCCGCTCAAGCGGAGTAATATCGCCGACAGCCCCGCTCAGGAGTTCTTTGGCGACCAATCCGATTGCCTCACACTGTGCTTTGCTGCCAACCTGCCTTGGCGACCTCGTTCGCTGGATGGGTCCGGCCAAGCCTCTTAAAGTCACTTATAATGTATCCGGGCGGATCATGCTCTGGCGAGTTTGCGCGAGAGCAACTTGACGCTGGCGATCATGAGCCATGCTTCGGCGCTCGCAATCGTTGCCTCGAAGTCCTTTGCAAGACGACGATTGCGGTTGAGCCAGGCGATGGTTCGTTCGACGACCCAGCGGCGTGGCAATAATTTGAATCCTTTAGCGGCATCGGATCGTTTGACGATCTCGATGGTCCAGCGGCCGATTGAGGCAAGCGCCTTTTTGAGTTTCGGACCGGCATAGCCACCATCGGCGAAGACATGACGTAACCAGGGGAAAGCACTTCGGATCAACTGGAAAAGCGCAGGTGCGCCGTCGCGATCTTGTATGCTGGCTTCATGCACGACGCCTGCGATCAGAAAGCCCGCGGTGTCAGTGAGAAGGTGCCGTTTGCGTCCTTTGATCTTCTTGCCGGCATCGAACCCGCGCGGACCACCTGCCTCGGTCGTTTTAATCGACTGGCTGTCGATCACTCCTGCCGTGGGACTTGCCTCCCGGCCATCGGCCTCACGCGCCATCATGACGAGATGGTGGTTGATCTTCTGCCAGGTGCCGTCATCGCGCCACCGGTAGAAGTACCGCTGCACCGTCGTATAAGGCGGAAACTCCTTCGGTAACAACCGCCACTGGCAACCGCTCTGAGCGATGAAAAAGATCGAATTCACTAATGCCCGCATCGCCGTCACACGTGGCCGGCCGCGACGATTCTTGCAAGGCATGTAGGGAGCGATCATCGCCCACTCTTCATCCGTGGTATCGCTTGCATACCGCAGCCCATCTCGACAATATTTCGCTCGAGTGATTTCAGTCCAAACCAATTTGTGCCTCCGTCGTAGCTCGCAACCACGACTGAATCACAAATGACTGAAATCACTCAGCTTAATTTCGGGTCGGCCTCTTAGAGCCCACAAGCGACACAGGTCATCCGTGCTGACCAACCGCTATGACTTTGGCTTGGCAAACGCACGCTACACTCAATTACTGTTCACAATTCGTTTTAACTGGCCGACATACCTACCTCGTGCCGTTAAGATAACTCGGGGCGATGCCCTGAAGCAGGACGAAACTACGCGAAACATTTGTCAAATCCTAGAGAATGAAAATTCCAAATTGATGATGAAAACGTGATGGCACGTTGCCAACTGTCTGCTACGATAAGGCTTTGCAATCACTCTCACTGAGGTGACACTGCAATGCGCATCATCAAAGAATATCGGTTGCGAGCCGCGATGTGCCGAGCACAAGCGCAGAAAGATGTTCGCAACTCGCACGCCTGGCTCGCCGAAGCGGCGTCGTGGACGTCCAAGGCTGAAGAGGAACTTTCGTCTCACTTCAAAGAATGCAACGTTATTAGCTC
Organism: uncultured Alphaproteobacteria bacterium; assembly: GCA_963755895.1. GTDB lineage: Bacteria > Pseudomonadota > Alphaproteobacteria > Rhizobiales > Xanthobacteraceae > Bradyrhizobium. The sequence continues at coordinate 998,184 of CAVWMD010000003.1, read as the reverse complement.
AATTCGTACAAAGGAAAACAGCGTGAGCGGTCGCGCGACTTAATGGCATTCCTCCGCTGATGAGCTGGTCTGATCCGTAAAACGCGCCGCGCCCCGTCTGAGCTGAGGCATCCGCGACCCCGACACGCGCTAGTAGAAATAGAGAAACCAAAATTCGACCCATTGGTCACCCCTCATATGATCGACTGTTGCGGTTGGGTACTATTTTCGCTTCAGGGGAACAACTCGAAGAGGCTACACAAGAGTCTTGCTGCCTGGTGGGCAGCCCATCAAGAAATTTGGCGGCGTACCGTCGGCGCACGGTAAAGGTCCGTTCTGCAGCAGTCTCGCATTCGACATTTTCCTCGGCGGCTCGTTATGGCGACTCCAGATTCCGGTCGCTTCAAATTGAGCCGAATCTCGAGGGCCAAGGCTATTCGGAAAAACCCTAGTTCCGTTCGGACCACGACGGAGCGAGGCGCAGCGTCATGTCGAGCCGACGCTGACTAACCGCGCAAAACGCGCGTTGCAGCCGACAAATGCGCACAGCCGGACCGCCAGAGCGGACCTGTTGGAAAAACATCGAGGAAATGCCGAACGTGTCGATGCACTTACGCGGGTGCTACATTCTAGTATCACGGCGACACGCAGACTTTTCGTGCGTTCCTGTGCCCAGCGCTCTCCTCGCTTGGCTGCACAAATGAGCCACCCCAAACCATGGGCTATCAGATCGACGCCGAAGAGAAATCCCAGAACACATAGACCCGTCGCCGAGAGGTTAAAATAACAAACCCGGCCAGAATCGCGAAGTAACGGCCGAGCTGTTTCGGTTTTCCTGTACCACTCATAAGATCCCGATCTCGCGCGCCTCGCCGAACGCCACATGCCCGGTCCTGACCGACAGGTCGATGCTTGGGCGCGCCGTGTCGTTTCCAACACTGGCATATTGTTGTTAGTTTTTATTTCTGAGTGTCCGTCCGAGAACAAGTTGAGTCCAGTGAATCATTTGTGATTTAATTGTGGTGGCCTGATTCGAGGAGGGATCACCGATGTGGACGGCGAAGAACCGCAGACGATACGACCGCAGCGCACTACGATATCCGAGCGATCTGACCGACGACGAATGGGCGCATGTAGAGTCGTTGATCCCACCGGCCAGGCGCGGTGGCAACAAGCGCCACGTCGACGTGCGCGAGGTGATGAATGGGATCATGTATGTGTTGAGCACGGGATGCCAGTGGCGGGCGATTCCGAAAGATCTGCCGCCACGCAGCACGCTTTTCGACTATCTTGATTTGTGGAGCTACGACGGCACGCTCGATCGCATCCATCACGCCCTATATGTGGAGTGCCGCGAGCAAGGCGAACGCGAGGCCAGTCCCACCGCTGCCATCATCGACAGCCAAAGCGTGAAGAGCGCAGAAAAAGGGGGGCCTGCATCGATCCGCATGGCTATGATGCGGGCAAAAAGATCAAAGGCAAGAAGCGCCATATTCTCGTAGATACGCTGGGTTTGCTGCTGCACGCGATTGTTCATCCGGCCGATATCCAAGACCGCGACGGCGGCATTCTGCTTCTTGCGACACTGTTCGGGATGTATCCGTTCTTGAAAAAGCTGTTTGCCGACGGCGGCTATCAGGGACCGGAATTCCAGAAGGCCTTGGCGAAAATCCTCCCCTATCTCGAAACTGAAATCGTCAAGCGCTCCGATCACGCCAAAGGATTTGTAGTGCTTCCACGCCGTTGGGTCGTCGAACGGACGATTGCGTGGCTCAACCGCTGCCGACGACTCGCAAAGGATTGGGAAAACCTAAATCGCAAGGCGCTGGCCTTCTTGCGCCTCGCATCAATCCGCCTCATGCTCCGAAAACTCTGTAATCCCGTTTGATGTTCCCGGACAGACTCTGAAGCTGGCGAGGCACCTTAAATCGACGATATTCTGTAGCTTAGAGGAGGCAGCGACCATGAAAATCAAGACGGTCCTCGGCGCCCTAGTTGTTGGTGCGCTTATTGTTTTGGCTGGTCCACCCGGAGGCACAGAAGCGCGATCTTTGCTGAATTCAAATGCAGCTTCTGATAAGCAAATGAAATCTGACGTAAAGTCGACGAACCGGCACCCGGCACACCGTCGACACTCGCGGCGCCGAGGATGGTCCCATCATCTTCATCCCGGATGGTGAAGGCGTCATCGGTTCTTCCGGAATTGCCCCGTTGCTCTTTCGCCGCAATTAATATCGCCGTCATGGATTGGTCCGTTGAAAAATGTGGCCGGCACCAATTATAGTTCTGCGTTCAGTGCGCTCGTTAGTGCTCTTATTTTCTGATCGCCTGTCTCAATTCTCACGCGCCCTCAGGTGACTATATGCTTGCGATCGAGCTGCCTTTAATTGATCGCCTTTTTGGATCTCGTCGGCATCGCTGAAGCCTAGCCTGGAACTGTACATGCCTCCATCGAAACGCCTCGCGGAGTCATCGCTTGCGCGGCCGTTTGCGAAAAAAATCAAGTGCCGCCAGCGTCACGATGACGACTGCGATGACCGCTGCACCGACTACCGCTGGGGTACGGATTTCCTGCCGCGAAAGTCCAAAATCATAGTGAGCGATATATCCGAGCATCGCGGCGGCCATGGGCGCCGTCAAGCACGTGAGTGCGATCATGAAAGCGGGGGTGCCCACCTGGCGTTGATCCATCCTTTGCCTCCCGTCGAGGCGATCGATCCACCCCGCAGTTTGATCGCTGCGCCGCCAACACCATCTCTTCTGCGGGATGCCGGCTCTCGGAGATCATGCGCGAAATCGCCGTGGCGCCATATAGGCAGACTGAAGATGGCCAATTAGCTCGCGTTACGCCGGATAATCTTAAGCGCAAGGAGCGCCATGCCGCAGACAAGCGCCACAATCCCCGCAACGATTATTCCCGCGGAGAATCCGATCGTACGATACTCGAGACCAACAGCGATACCGATGATGCCCAAAATGATCAACACGACGCCGCCGAGCTTCTTCACCAAAAGAAAAGGGCCGTCAGCAGTGTTTGCGGCCATGATAAACCTCCTGCGCAGGTGGATGTTCAGGTCAGCCCCACAATCGGCGCCGACAAGTCGATATTACCCTCTTATGCACCAATATCTGCCGTTCGCCTATTTGTGGTTCGGCGCTCGGATGAACCAAAGAATTGCGGCTCCGACGAAAAACAAGGCGCCAATGACCCGGCTCTCTCCCGGGCTTGCGATCAGTGTACGGAAAAACAACGAACTGATGAAGCCCGGCCAGGACCAGCAGACACCGCCAGCGACCGCGAAAACAATGGCCAGCGCTCTCATCATTGTTGCAACACCTTGTCCACAACGGCCTATCACGCAACCACGCGCTGCACGACGGACGCACGGCGGTGCAGATTTACCAAAGGGGGTTGCTCCATCCTTGAGCATTATGTTGTTCAGAAATCGTCGGCTGTCGCCTGTGAGCCGGAGCGCGGCCCGTAGTGACGTCAAGAAACCGCGTTGCGCGCCTTTGGGAGGAGCGCCATGCCCCGAGATATTTTCTGGCCAGGTGTGAGGCGGCGCGCGAACGGCGACGCGCCCTACCTTGCAGGCCCTCTGACGAAGGCAATGCTATGATGAAGCCGGTGATATCCCTCAACATAAGCGCCTTCAACAGGCCTTGGTCCACGCGTGCAGGCAAGGAGCTTAGGGCCGCAGTCCTTCGTGTCAATCGGCCTGTCGATCTGAATAGGTCGCCGCCTGTGCGCGATCTCACCCGATCACCATCGGGTCGGGTTTGCCTAAATATTGAATGGACGGAACCGAACCGGCAAACGATCACCACTTCGATGGGCGAATTTGACTCGGTCCTGAGTTCTCGGACTGTTCCAGCTTTTGTCCGGCTTTCGTGCTTCGGCCGCTTATCGGGCGCAGCCAAATACTGTTTATTTTCATAACCTTTTGTCTAGCCGACCGTAGATGGTTTGCTCGCCACCAGGCTCTGGAGGCGAAGGATCGGAAGCGATGGTCCCTCACAATTGCTGCGAGTACTAAAACCCTCGCGGAACACGCCTCAACCGCCATCGGGCTTTACCCTGATTCTCGCCAATTAATTCTTGATGGCGGCCCTACAGGATTGGATTGTTTGGTGTCGGCTTTCTCCGGCCTATCCGTTTGAAGTCTTTCACAGGCGATAAATCACTGCCCATAACGAAGACACGAGACCCCTCGACACCGCGCATGGATCGCAGTCGCGCTCTTGTTCTCATCGGACTTTAGTGATCAGATTTTGCATTCTGACAGAGCGCATTGGAGATTTCCATGCTCGCAAAGCTTGTCCGCGCCGTCCTGGCGGTTGCAACCGTCAGTGTGACCACATGGGGCGGAAACGCGTGTGCAGAAATATTTGTCACGACTGCCGCTATAACGCGGGGTGAGTTGGTAATCGTCGGGAGGGTTAGACGACCGCGCGATCCCAGCGTGCAGATCAAGATCAACCCGGGTAAAACAGTCCAAGTCGAGAGCACCCCAACTGGAGGGTTTAGGTGGATAGGATTGGAGTATCCTTCCACGTGCATGGTCGAGATTACTTCCGGGGACGATAAGAGAGTAGTGCTGATAGAACGCTGTGGCGTCGCTGGACCGGCCGGACCGGTCGGTCCTCCCGGGCCCCCAGGCCCGATGGGGCCGCCCGGACCCAAGGGAGATCCGGGCGACGCCGCCAAACAGTAAATCTGACCACAGACGCAGATCGTGGTGGGCGGCCAATCTAACGCCTACGATTGATGATCAAAATGGAGATTGGGATGAAGAGGACTTTTTCGGGTGCACTCGTCGTCGCCAGTCTCGGCCTGGGTCTTGAACATGCCGTCACCTTCACGCCGGCTCTGGCTCAAAGCTCTCTGACCGACCGCGATGGCGCTCGCGCGGATCGTGGATCTCGGCATGAAATTAGCCGTCGAGAAGCAATCCATATGGCACAGTTTAGTGGCGTGACCCGCGTGCGTAATGTTGACCGGAGCGGTCGGTATTGGATCGTGTTGGGCGAAACACACCGCGGGCGTCGTCTTATGAACGTTCGCATCGATGCGCGATCTGGTCGTGTCGTTGGAATGGATCGCGTGCGCTGAGCCGGCTCCACTTTTCCGCTACGGATGCCTGCGCAAGTACAACATCGGACAACAATCGAGCAACGCGCCGGGCGATGAGTGAACAGGTCATCATCCGTCATATCGCGGGATTGCGCGGCCGCGCGGGCCTCGCCTCAAATCGCGACCGGACGGTCGGCGAAGCACAAGTAAACGTCGGCGGCGCCGCCTGATTACCGGATGTAGTGGGTTGTTGATGAAGTGCTCGCTGTTGTATCATTCAAGCGACGCTCGAGGGTGAGATCTAACTTGGGAGGGATATTGTCATGTCCGATCTTGTTGCAATCATCTATCCGTCCGAGGCGAAAGCAGAAGAAGTTCGTCAACGTCTGTTCGATTTGCAAAAGGAATACCTCATAAAGTTCAGCGATGCGGTTATCGCCGTCAAAACCGAAGCGGGCCCGGTAAAGCTGAATCAACTGGTCAATACCACGGCGACGGGTGCGGCCACCGGCGGCTTCTGGGGGCTTTTAATCGGAGTTCTCTTCCTGAACCCCATCATCGGTGTCGCGTTGGGTGCGGCGTCCGGTGCACTGGGCGGAGCGTTGACCGATTATGGCATCAACGACGACTTCATGAAGAAGCTTGCGGCGGGCCTCCAACCGGGCAACGCGGCGCTATTCGTGCTCATCCAACATATGACCGCTGACAAAGTACTGAGGGAAATCCAGGATGCCGGCGGCACCGTATTGACCACTTCTCTTGATGACACGAAAGAAAAGCTGCTGCGTGATGCTCTCGCCAAGGCCACGACAGAACCGGCACCGCCTGCAAAGCCGGCCTAGCACGCTGTCGGCTTCTGTCACTGACCATCACATGGGCGCGAATACCTGGTACAACTTGCCGTGCACCGGGCGGCCTTGGCCGCTCGGGCGACCTCAAGGGCCTAGTCGCCCTTGGTGCCTCCCGGTGAAGGGTCGGGTATCTCACCCGGAATGAAATTCGGTAGCTGTCCTGCAGGAATAATCGCAAGCATCGCAATGCCAGCCATTATGAGCAGACCGATCTTCAGCGCGCGCAGCCGTGCATCCGTGTTGATGCGCACGGCTTCCGCGATCTGAGGCGGGGAAGCGGTGGTGCTCTCCATCACGCTTTGCAATCGATCATTACTTATGAAATTGATGTTATCGAGATTGATCTGCGATGAAATCTCGGGCGGCAACGTCGGATGGTCGGCGATGCTGCGGAGAATGGTGGCACTCAGCAAGCCGACCATCAGCGCGCCCACCACGGCCGTACCCACAGCCGCGGCCAGATTGTTGGTGGTGCCGCGCAGCGAGCCCACGTCGCCGGCAAGTTCCTTTGGCGAGCTGGTCACCAGGACGTTGAACAACAACGTAACGAGCGATCCCTGTCCGACTCCGAAGATCACCAGACCAAGGAGCACCGGCACCGCGCTCCAGTCGTTGTGAACGACAAAGGCGAGCCACAGAAGCGCGACAGTGCAGAGTATGAAACCATAGCGACCGATCTCCCGTGGCGTCAGCCGACTGTAAAAGCGCACGATCAGCATTGCCGCGAAGAAGACCGTGAGGTTGAATGGCAGCATAGCGACCGCCGTCGCGATCGGCGACCGGCCCTGCACGATCTGGATGTACAGCGGTACCGAGAAATTCAGCATTCCCTCCAGCGCGACCACGCAAAACATCGCGTAGACCGCGGCCCGCTCCAATGGAGAATCGATCACCTCGAGCGCAAGAAGCGGCGTCTTCCCGTCAGCCTGGCGCTTGCGCGTCCACATAGGAATGCCTGGCCGAGCACGATTCCCAGTACGATCATGATCGGCGCGGGAGACAAGCCAAGGACGTCGAACGGCGCGTTCGACCCCGCCAATCCCAACCCCCACCGATTCAGATTGTTGAATCCGAAACTGATAAGAACAATAGAGGCAGCCGCGAGCAACACACCAAATACATCGATACTGACCTCGGGGCGTCCCTGATCCGGCTTCATCCGGAGGCTCAGCAAGAACACCACAGCCGAGACCGCAATCAAAATTCCGAAGGCGGGTCGCCATCCGATATAGGTGCCGAGAATGCCGCCTATCAGGAATGCCAAGACGCCGGCTCCAGCGCGTGCGGAGCCGAGCGCACCCAGCGCAGTTGCTTGCTGCGCACCTCTGTAGTTCTCGGCGATCAGTGCGACGAGGGACGGTACGAGCGCGGCCCCAGCCGCGCCCGACATGCCCTGCGCCACAATCATAAAGTTCGCGCTTGGGCTAAATGTCATCACCACCTGTGCAACACCGAACAAGACGACGACCGTGCGAAACACATGTAGCGCACCGAAACGCTGATTGAGTTTCGCGCCGAGCATCACGAAGCCGGCGACCAACATCGAATACATTACTATTCCTGTGGCGACCGTCGTGGGAGGAACATCAAAGCTCTTCACCATTCCACCCATTGCGACAGGTAGCGACGCCACGTTGAAGGACATCAACATTTGACCAAGCGAGATGGTCACCATCGGTACCCACGATTCTCTTGCTTCGGTCGCTGGGTGAGCTGCAGTCGCGGATATCGTTGTCATGACGTGACGTCCCTCTCCTGCGCGATTTCATATGACGATCGGCGCCATCCAACCTGTGTGCTATTAAGCGGGCTCATGTTGCCCGGACTTACGTTTCCGGCTTTGAAACGAACAGATCCATGCCCAGCCGTTGTGACAGATATTTCGCGACAAGCTGTCCCTTGACGCTGTTACCGGCTGCGTCGAGCGGCGGGGCGAACGTGCCGAGGCCGCCCTTGCCCGGCGAAACGGTTACGATCCCACCACCAATTCCGCTCTTGCCCGGCAGCCCGATGCTGTAAAGCCAATCGCCGGACGTCTCGTACAGGCCGGCTGTCGTCATCACGGCGAGCGCGTAATGACAGACGGCGGGATCGACAACGCGCTCTTTGGTAACGGGATTCACGCCGCCGTCAGCCAGCGTCGCCCCCATCACCGCGAGATCCCTGGCACTGACATTCAGCGAACATTGCCGCGTGTACAAATCCACGGCCTCCATCGGATCACAGTAGATGCTGTTCACGCTGAGCAGAAATTGCGCGATGCTTCGATTGCGGAAATTGGTCTCCGAGGCGGATCTGAGAACATCTTCATTCATCGGCAGGTCGCGTCCTGCAAATTGGGACAGGCCGTCGTGGATGAATTTCCATTTGGCTTCGACCGTCGTGCCTGGCACCAGGCTAGTGGTCGCGATGGCGCCCGCGTTGACCATTGGATTTGTACGCCCGTTCGGGCTGCGTTCGATGCCTGCGACCGAATTGAACGCATATCCGGTGGCGTTCGCGCCGAGCTTCTCCCAGGCCTGCTGCGCGCCTACGACTTGGCAAACCAGAGAAAATACAAATGGCTTGGACACGCTCATGATCGAAAACTCGTGCCCCGCGTCGCCTATGGCGTGAACCGCGCCGTTGGTGCCCGCCACGCAAATGCCAAACATCTCGCTGGGCACCGCAGCCAAAGCTGGGTAGACCTGCGAATTCTCGCCGTCGGTGTTTGACTTGTAGCGCCTGTAGGCCTCATCGAGCAGCCTGACAACGTCGTCGGCCGGCGGTAAGTGACCGGTCGAAACATAGGGATAGTTGGCGAGATCTTCGCTATGAGCGTTTGAATTCACCGCTTACTCCACAGTCTTCTGCGTCAGCTCCTCGGTCTTCTTCCGATACACGAATCTCGCAGTGCGAAGTTCTCTAGAGAAGGTAGCGCGAGTACGAAATAATTTCTCAGATCGAGTTTCGATTTCTCAGGAACTGGCGTTTCGGCTCAGGGCCGAATGAACGTAAGCGGCCAAAAACGCATCATAACCTCCCACCATGTCTGTAAGAAGACTATGGCGAATCGTACGAAAGCCCGTCCAGTTTTATTTGGATCGTGTCGAGTAATTCCAGCAACCTGTGACGAAAGAGCGGGTCAAATACCTCGACTACACGCTGAACGTTATCATCGCCATAAACTTTTTTGCAAGTGTGATGGCACGAGGTGCGGCTATCGCCTCCAGCGCGCAACTTTTCTGTTTATGAAAACCGTCAGTCTCGCTGTCATAAAACGACACTCGTCGCGACAGGTAGTGAACTTCACCGTGGGTGCCTACCACGCAAAGACCAAATAGCTCGCCCGACACCTGAGCCAGAGCCGGATAGATCTGCGAATTCTTGCCGTCGGTGTTTGACTTGTCATCGCGCATACACCTCATCAACCAACCTGACGATTTCCTCTGCGGGCGGCAGGTGGCCGGTCGACACATAGCACGTAGGGAGGGTCGGAACGATCGCCGACGCCAGTCTTCTTATTCATGGCTCGCTCCAGGCGCTGCAATTCTTCTCGTGTTCTTGTAACTACACGGATCGAGATATACGGAATGCCACACGACGGTTGATAGCGATCTAAGCCGTGGTCAAACTTCGTCAACGAGCACAATCCCCCGGCGTCCTTGTTGGTCAAGTGTCTCTTCGCCGCTGACCCGCCAGTGGTCCATCTAGGATGTTAGGTAAAAATCGTTTCGTACTGCACCAAAGCAACAGGGCAAGCAAATTCATACAAGTTGGCTAAATGCAAACTTGTTGGCGCAGTGATTCGGGGTTTAGATCGTCGCTCGGAGTGCCGCCTACCGGGGGATACTTCACATGCGAAACATCGGCTGTTGGATCGGTATTGTTCTAGCGTTGGCGTTGGCGCGCCCGGCAGAAGCAGAGCCGCAGGCCGAACAACCCACAGTCGAGGCATTGATGAAGAAGATCGATGCCTTGCAACGCCGCCTGGACCAAGTCGAAGACCGTCAACGAGCGGACAAGCCATCCACGAACAAGCCATCCGCGAATGCGGCCCATCACACCCCGTCGCCGCAACCCGTGGTAACTGCTATTCCCGCCTCGACACCCGTCCAGCCATATCCGGCTGCTCCCATGCCGCAAGCTGCTGGACCAATTCCAGGCCTGCTTCCGCCGGAGCCGATGGGGAATCAATACGAGGGGGAAGGCGGAGATGCGTTGCGTTCCGATCTCCCCGGCCTCTCACTGCGTATCCCTGGCTCTCAATCGGAGGTGCGGTTCTACGGCTTTGCGAACCTCAACACGTACCGCGACTTGAACGGCCGCAATCAGACCGATGCGCCGACAGTGCAAACGATCCCCCTCGCCAAGAGTCTTGCCGACATGCAAGGGGGCGATTTCGGATTGTCCGCGCGATTTAGCCGCATCGGCATCGATACGCGCACGGCGATTGACTGGGGCACTCTCGAGACCCGCGTGGAAGGCGACTTCGGCGGTGGCGCGCCGGCAGCCTCTACCAACGCGGTCTTACGACTCCGTCAAGCCTGGGCCGAATTCGGCACGGAGCAATTCCGCGTGCTGGTCGGATGGGCGAACAGCCTGTGGAACGAAGGCGTTTACGAAACTGTGAACTTTGCGACCAATCTCAACCAATCCTTTGTGCGCCAGCCGGAGGTGCGCGCAACCGCAACACTGGCCCCAGGATTAACCGGCCAGGTCTCGCTCGAAATGCCGGACACGCAGTATACATCCGTGGCCGGCGTATTCACGCAGACCAGCACCCCGGCCGGTTTTACAGGTCTCAGCCCGTCCTTTACTTCAGTGCCGGATCTGCTTGGTCGGCTGGAATATCGCAACGACGGCCTGGTCCTCGACATGCGCACCCTGCTGCGCGACCTTACCATCCGAACCGACGGCACGGCGGCAGCGCCGCCGGCGGTCACGCGCGATGCGGCGGGCTGGGGTGTGGCGGGAACGGGTCGGTTTCCAATGCGGTGGCTCTCAAACGCGCTCGGCCCGGATGAACTCATTGGCATGGCCTACTACGGCGAGGGTATCGGGCGCTATTTCGGCGGCAATACCTTCGGCCAGGACGCGCTGTCGAACGTCGGCTTGCCCGGCGTAGCGGACGTTACTCTCGACCCACTGCCGACCTATGGTGTGAGCGTGGCCTATCGCCATTTCTGGACACCGCAGTGGCGCAGCAACTTCGTCTATTCCTACGCATGGCAACAATATCCAGCCTACGCGCTACTTTTCGTGCCCGGATCGGCTTCCGCCACGTTGCTGAATACAACCATGCAGCAGGCGATCGCCAACCTGATCTGGAGTCCCTTCGCGGAGCTTCGCGGCAATACCGTGGGGACCGGATGGCTCGATGTCGGCCTCGAATATGTCTACTCAAATCGGGCAGTATTCGGCGGCACGGTCGCAACGTCGACGGCTGGCGATGGTTTCGCCACCGGCAACCGCGTCCTCGGCTCCGTCACAGCAAGGTTCTGAAAGCGGGCGTTACCACGAAAACAATATTCGTCGTCGCTGTGCGGCGGGAGTTACTTCATGAAACGAATCCGGATCATCCATACGACTGAATATTTCTACAATCAGCCTGTCACGTTCAATCCGCATCGAGCCTTGATGCGGCCTCGCGAAGGACACGATGTCCACATTGTGAGAGGAGCCGTCGATATCACACCAAAGGCGACGGTGCGCTGGTTGCGCGACATCTACGACAACGCTATCGCCATTGTCGCCTTTGAGGAAGCCTCCGACACGCTTCGCATCGCCAGCGAGGTTGACGTCGACCTTTATTACGACGACCCGATTGAATGGCGTATCGCTCCCTACGCCCGCTCCTTCCCGTTCCAGTACGAGCCGGCAGAGCATATCGATCTGATGATATATCGCCTCCCGAGCTATCCATATGACGGCACGACGCTTCTTACATGGCTGCGCGAACTTTACGGTACCGGCCAGGTCATCGACACTTTTGACCTGCTGAATAATCTCAACACACACATCTATCGGTCGTTCAAGTATGATTCGCGCGACGCGTTCGGGGTTCAGTTACCCAACGACACGCTCAGGCTCGGTAGCGGAACGTGCCGTGACTTCGCGGTGCTGATGATGGAGGCCGCCCGCTATTGGGGTTTCGGTGCGCGATTTGTCTCCGGATACATCCAGATGGCCGAGGGGCAGCATGGCGCAACCCACGCCTGGACCGAAATCTATATTCCCGGTGCCGGGTGGCGCGGCTACGACCCCACCAACAATAAACTCGCTGGCAGCGAACATATCCCCGTCGCTGTGTCACGAGAACAAGAGAAGGCCTCTCCGCTTTCCGGATCGTGGGAGGGGCCGGCGGATGCGTTCAACCGGATGAACGTCTCGGTTCAGGTCGTGCCAATTTAGGGAATCGATCATTTTATTACGCGCTGGTCCTTGAAGCCGGACGGAATACCAAACGGTTCTGGATTCCTCGGCGTCCAGTAACATTCGAACCGGACCACTCGGACAGTGTGGCCGCAACGGGGGCGCTTGACCAAAATAGACGTAAGGAGAATTCTCAACAGCATAGTCGGTCGTCGGCAGACGAATTGCGCGACGCCGCAACGCGTTCTTTGGTTGTGGCTCAAAATCGATTGTCGCCGGGTGGTTTTCGTGGTGGTCATCCATGTCTAGTCTCGCCGTCGTTTTTGGTCTGCTTGTGGCCGCGATCCTGATGTTCGCGATCAACAAGCCTCGTCTCGACGCCGTTGCGTTGATCATGCTTACGGCGCTGCCCTTCACCGGCGTGCTCACCATGGGCGAGGCGCTGGCCGGCTTCAGCGATCCGAACATCGTGCTGATCGCGGCACTGTTCGTGCTCGGCGACGGCTTGGTACGAACGGGCGTCGCGCGGCAACTCGGCGACTGGCTGATCCTAAAGGCCGGAGCAGCGAAATCCGGCTGATCGTGCTTTTGATGATGGCCGTCTGCGGCCTCGGCGCGACCATGAGCTCAACAGCCGTTACGGCGATCTTCATCCCGGTGGTGCTTGCGCATTTCGAAAAGCACCGGTGTTGGGCCGGGCCGGCTGATGATGCCGCTCAGTTTCGCCGCGCTGATCAGCGGCATGATGACGCTGGTCGCGACGGCGCCGAACCTGGTCGTCAATGGCGAACTCGAACGCCATGGCGTCGAAGGCTTTCGTTTCTTCAGCTTTACGCCGTTCGGCCTGCCGGTCCTTATCCTGGGCATCATCTACATGAGCTTCGCGCATCGCTGGCTGCCCGGGACAACCTCCAATACAGGCAAGGTGAAGTATTCGGGCAATACGAATTTCGCCTCCTGGATCGAGGAATATAAACTCGCAGATCGCGAATATCGCCTTCGCGTAACCGACCAGTCATCTCTCGCCGGCAAGACCCTCGAGGACCTGGATCTGCGTCAATCATCCGGCGCAAGCATCGTAGCCGTCGAACGCAACGGCAGGTTCTCAAAGGAGGTTCTGCAGCCGACTGCGAGGATGGAGCTACAGACAGACGATATCCTGCTCATCGATCTGTTCGCGCCTCGCAGCAGCATCGAGACGCTTCGACAGCAATTCGGACTGGAAGCACTGCCGCTCAGCGGAGCCTATTTCACCGACCAATCGCAGGAGATTGGCATGGCGGAGGTTCTTTTGCTGCCGACTTCGGATCTCGTCGGGAAGACAGTAGTCGAGGCCAGGTTCCGGACCCGATTCGGATTGACGGTGATCGGCCTGCGGAGCGGCGTAGTCGCCCATGAGCGCGGCCTGCTAAACGAAGCGCTGGCCGATGGCGACACGCTCCTGCTCATCGGTCCCTGGAAGGACATCAAGCAGCTCCAGTCCGACACCAGGGATTTGGCTGTCATCAACCTGCCTGCCGAATTCGACGAAGTGCTCCAGGTTCCCGGCAAAGCGCCGCAGGCGCTGGCCTGCCTGGCGCTCGTCGTTGGGTTAATGGTCAGCGGTCTCGTCCCGAACGTCCAGGCCGCGCTGATCGGTTGCCTGCTGATGGGCGCATTGGGCTGCATTGACCTGGTCAGCGCCTATCGTTCGATCGACTGGAAAACCATCGTCCTCATCGTCGGCATGCTGCCTTTTTCGATCGCCCTTGAGCGGACCGGCGGCATTGAACTGGCAGCCGATGGCCTGCGGGCGCTCACCAGTGGCGCCGGATCCCACGTCGTGCTCGCGACGCTGTTTGCGTTGACGGCGGTGCTCGGAATGTTCATCTCCAATACGGCGACCGCGGTGCTGATGGCTCCGGTCGCACTGGCCCTTTCACACGACTTGCACGCGTCACCCTATCCCTTCGCGATGATCGTGGCGCTGGCGGCCTCAACGGCGTTCATGACACCTGTATCTTCGCCGGTTAACACGTTGGTGGTCGCTCCCGGGCATTACACCTTCGGTGACTTTGTGCGCGTCGGCGTACCCTTTTCCATGATCGTCCTGATTGTCTCAATTGTCCTGGTGCCCTGGCTTCTGCCTCTCTGACCCCAGGATAATCTTTAATTCAATCGCTGTTCAAAAAGGACCGCAACATGAGCCAGTCCATCGCAGCGCCGAAGAGCGCCACACAAAAATTCCTGGATGTCGTCGAGCGGGTGGGAAACAAGGTCCCTCACCCCGCGGTGATTTTTCTGATGCTCATCGCCATCGTTGTCGTGCTGTCCCAGATTTTGCACATGCTGGGAACGAGCATCAGCTACGAGGTCATCAATCCGGACACCCACAAAATCGAGACCGCGACGACGCCAGCGAAGAGCCTGCTCACGTCCGATGGACTTCGGTTCATGTATGAGCGGCTCATCCCCAACTTCATGAGCTTCACCGCGGTCGGCCTCATGATCGTGGCCATGGTGGGGGCCGGCGTGGCGGAGGAAGCCGGCCTGGTGAAGGCGCTCATTCGCAAACTGGTATTGGTCTCCCCACCCCGGGCGCTGGTTTACATCATGGCGTTCGTGGGCATCATGTCGAGCATCGCGGCCGACGCCGGCTATCTGGTCTTGATCCCGCTGGCCGGCGCGGCCTTCCTCAGCGTGGACCGCAATCCCCTCGCCGGTCTCGCTTTGGGCTTTGCCGGCGTCGCCAGCGCGTTCACCGTGAACATGTTGATCAAGCCGCTCGACGCAGTGCTCGTCGAATTCACCAACGACGCTATCCATCTGGTCAATCCCAACGCCTCGATCGGCCTGACATCGAACCTCTGGTTCTCGATCGCATCCGTCGTGGTTCTCACCGTCCTCATCGCCTTCATCACCGAAAAAACCATTGAGCCCCGGCTCGGTGTATATATGCCCGAGACCGGTGCGGAAGCTGGGGGCCAACCGACCGAGGGGAAAACAGACCTTTCCGCCGAGGAGTCGCGAGGTCTGAGATACGCGCTGTTTGCGCTGCTGGGCACGATTGTCGTCTTCGCTTTGCTGACATTGCCGACGGGAGCGCCGCTGCGCAATCCGGACACCGGCGCCCTGATTGGAAACTCGCCGTTCATGAACGGCCTGATCGCCCTTATCATGGTGGTGTTCCTGGCCACCGGAGCCGCTTACGGCATCGGGTCAGGATCGATGAAGAATCTCACGGACATCATCAAGGCGATCGAGAAAGCGCTGTCTGGCCTTGGCAGTCTGATTTTCCTGTTCCTGATCATCAGCCAGTTCGTCGCCTACTTTAATTACAGCAATATGGGGACCATCCTGGCCGTTAAGATGGCTGATGTTCTGAGGGATGCGAACATCGGCCCACTTTGGCTGCTGATCGGATTTATCGTGGTCGTCGCCATCGTAGATCTGCTGATCACGGGTGCGATCGCCAAATGGGCCATCTTCGCGCCGATCTTTGTGCCGCTCTTGATGAAGCTTGGTGTCGCCCCCGAAGCCGTGCTGGCGGCTTACCGCGTCGGCGATTCCCCGATAAATTCAATTACGCCGCTGAACGCCTACTTCGCCCTGGTCGTCGTGTTCGCGCAGAAATACGACAAGAACGCAGGCGTCGGAACCGTCGTTGCCCTGATGCTGCCCTACGTCATCTGGATTTTGCTGGTCTGGACGGCGCTGTTCGCGGCGTGGCATCTCTCGGGACTTCCCTGGGGGCTGTAGTCACGCGCGAGACCGAAAGGCTTTGAAAACGGAAGCCGGAGGTTCGGTGGCAAGCTCGAACTCCGGCTCGAACAGTAGAGACCACAAGGAAAAGGGAGCACTCACATGAACAAAACCGCTTCGTCCGTGGACGTGAAGGCCGCCGAAGACCACCTGATGAAATTTCTGTCCGTCGAGGGAGTCACCGGCGAGGAAGCGGCGATCGCCGCCGCCGTCTCTGAGGAGTTGAAGAAAGTCGGCGTTCCCGCATCCGCGATCCGGTTCGACGACGCCAACAAGCGCATTCCCTTGCCGACACAGACCGGCAATCTGATCGTCGATCTTCCCGGCACTCGCCCGGGTCCCCGGATCATGTTCGCCACCCATCTCGATACGGTACCGCTTTGTGCGGGAGCCAAACCGAAGCGTGAAGGCGACCGGATCGTCTCCGACGGTACTACCGCGCTCGGCGGCGACAATCGCACCGGCTGCGCGGTGCTCGTTACTTTGGCCGAGACATTGTTGAAGCACAAATTACCACACCCCCCGATCACGCTGCTCTTCACCGTGCGCGAGGAGAGCGGGCTGCACGGCGCGCGCGAGCTGAAGGCGGCCGATCTCGGCGGCGCGACCATGTGCTTCAATGTTGACAGCAAAATCGCCGCCGATCTGATCAGCGGCGCGGTGGGTCAACAGAATTGGGAAGTCGAAATCCGCGGCAAGGCTTCGCATGCGGGAGTGGCTCCGGAAAAGGGAATTTCGGCGACATTGGTCGCGGCCACGGCCCTCGTTGAAGCGCAGCGCGAGGGATGGTTCGGCAAGGTGGTCAAACCCGAAGGCAAGGGAACCAGCAATCCCGGCATTTTCGGCGGCAAGGACGGCAAAGCGGCCGGCGATGCGACGAACGTCGTCACCGACTATGTCTTCATCAAGGGCGAGGCGCGAAGCAATGATGAAAAATTTTCCGCAGCCATCGTGGCTGGATATCGCGACGCCTTCAAGAAGGCGGGAACGATGGTGAAAGACGCCGGTGGCGACGCCGCGGAAGTCAAGTTCAGCGCGCAGCCGTCATACCCTCCATTCAACATGGCGGACACCGAGCCGGTTCTCGTGCACGCCAAGCGGGCGGCGGAATCGATCGGCCTGAGGCCAACGACCATGTTCTCCAACGGAGGCCTCGATGCCAACTGGCTGGTCAGGCACGGCATACCGACGGTTACGATCGGCAGCGGGCAGTATGACATCCATACGGTCAAGGAATATGTGGACCTGCCGGAATTCGCCGTTGGCTGTCGCTTGGCGGTCGCGCTGGCGACTCTGGAAGGCTAGAGGCAACACGGGCTCAAGCCATTTTGGCATCGTTCAGGTCGAGGCGTATCGCCCCGGCTTTTAGCCGCTGAGCGATGAGTTCGGTTCCCAAGAGTGCAGCCAAAACGCGCGGAGAGAACAGCTTGAGCAGCGCCGCTACGACCTTCGCGATCCTCGCCGCCATCGTCGTGCTGTTCGTCTCGAACCGCCTGCCGGTGGTGCTCGTGGCCATCGGCACCGCGCTCGCGCTGTACTTTACTGGCGTGCTCAATCTCGACCAGTCCCTCCGCGGTTTTGGTGACCCCGCCGTCATCTTCATTGCATCGCTGTTCGTGGTCAGCGCCGGCCTCGATGCTACCGGTGTGACGGCGTGGGCGGGGCAAGGTCTGATCGCTCGGGCGGGGCAGAGCCGCGTCCGGCTGCTGGTACTCACGATGCTGCTGGTTGGGCTGCTCACCGCACTCATCAGCATCAACGGCGCGGTGGCCGCACTGCTGCCGGTGGTGATCGTGATGGCGATCCGCGTCGGGCGTTCGCCGTCGCAACTGCTGATGCCGCTGGTGTTTGCGGCGCACTCCGGGTCGTTGCTGGCGCTCACGGGCACGCCGGTCAACGTCCTTGTGGCGGAGGCGGCTGCGGACGCCGGCCTCGCGCCGTTCGGATTCTTCTCGTTCGCCATTGTCGGTGTGCCCCTGCTGCTGGGGACCATCGTGATCGTCGTGCTATTCGGGCAGCGTCTGCTGCCGGAACGCAGCGGACGTACTATTCCGGCCGACCTGAGCACGCATGCCCACACGCTGGTCGAGCAGTACAGGCTGGACGATGGGATGTTCCAGCTGCGCGTGCGGCCGCGTTCCCCGTATGTCGGTTCGCCGCCGGCGGCTGTCGACCTCGCGGAATATGCTGGCCTGACGCTGGTCACCATCCTCGCCGGCGACGGCGGGCCGCTGCGAAGGGCTGCGCTCGCCGAGGGCGACATTCTCATCGTCCGAGGCGACGCAGCAACCGTCGGCGGTCTGGCATCTGACAAGTTGCTGGCCTTTCGATCGGAGGACGCACCCGCCGGCGCTGCGGACACGCTGTTCACCCGGTCCTCCGGCCTCGCCGAGGTGGTGATTCCACCGCGCTCGGGCATGATCGGGCAGCCGGTCTTCCCGGGAATGGTCACGCCCAGCGGTGATCTCGTCATTCTGGCCGTGCAGCGCAGGGACGAAAATCTGGGCCCCGATGAAGCTGTGCTGGCCGCTGGTGACACCCTGCTGCTTCAAGGGACCTGGAAGGCGCTCGACGTGCACCTCGACGATCCCGACGTGCTGGTGGTGGACTCGCCGGAGTTGGTCCGTCGCCAGGCGGTGCCGATGGGAGCAGGAGCAAAGCAGGCGATTGTCGTGCTGCTCGTCATGGTGCTGCTGCTCGCGACCGGCGCAGTGCCGTCTGTCATCGCAGGGCTGGTCGCTGCTTGCGCCATGGTGCTGCTGGGTGTGCTCACGGTCGATCAGGCCTACCGCGCGGTGAACTGGACCACGGTGATCCTGGTGGGCGCCATGATACCGCTCTCAACCGCCATGGAGGTCACCGGGGCGGCGAACCTGCTGGCCGCGACGCTGGTTCACCTGGTTGGGGGCGCCGGCCCCTATGCCTTGCTCGCCGGATTGTTCGTATTGTCCGCCATGCTTGGTCAGCTGATCAGCAACACCGCGACTGCACTGATCATGATCCCGATCGCGATGGCAGCCGCGAGCGAAATCGGAGTGTCGGCGCGACCCGTGCTAATGAGCGTCGCAGTGGCTTCGGCGGCCGCATTCCTCACGCCGGTCGCGACCCCTGTCAATCTGATGGTGATGGGTCCTGGCGGCTATCGATTTGGGGACTACTGGAAGCTCGGGCTTCCCTTACTGCTGCTTTTCTTCGTGGTAGCGACCTTTCTTGTGCCGGTGTTTTGGCGCTTTTGATCGGGATAAGACGGCTGGGTTCGCATGCTGTTGTTGCGAAAGAGACGATCACATGAGTAATCCGGCTTCATGGGCGCCTGGCGCATGAACGAGAACGCACCGGAAACTGAATCTGCTGTTGTCGTTGTGTGCAGCCTCGCCGATTTTCAGCCGCTGCACGCGGCCGAGGCCAAGGTTGTTGCCGGTCTGGGCTCGGGAGACTTCAACCGAATCGGCAACGGTCTGTGTCCGACCGGAAACGATCCAACGCGAATTGTGCGCGCGGAGCTTCTGCGCCTTCTCATCCTCGGCGGCGGCGGCGTCGACTTCCGTTTGCACGAGAAAGGACTGAGGCTCAGCGGCGCTGAGGTGATCGGCGTACTAGACCTCGAGGGTTGCCGAATTCCGCGCGACATCGCCCTGACGGACTGCCGCTTCGATGCCTCGCCGGTGCTGCGTTCCGCCGTGATCGACAATCTGTTCCTCGAGGGCTCGGCCTTGCCCGGCCTTCAGGTCGATCGGCTGGAAGCGCGTGGCGGACTCTTCATCAGCGGCACGACCGTGGACGGTGAGATCCGGCTGCGTGGGGCGCGCATCGGCGGCAGTATCGAGGCAGACGGCGCGAAGATCGCCTCGCCTGATGGATTTGCCATTGATGCCGACGGGTTGGAGGCCCGTGGCAGCTTCCTGTTGCGCGGTGCCGATGTGCGCGGAGGCATCAATCTCTCAGGGGTACGACTTGGTGGGGACGTCAACGTGGCGGGCGCGCGGATCGAGCGGCCCGGCGAAATCGCCCTGAATGGCGACGGCATCGCGGCGCGCGGCGACATGGCCATGCGAGCAGCGACCATCGCCGGCGAAGTCCGGCTGCTTGGGGCCCAGTTCGGCGGCGACATCGATTGTACCTCCGCGGCGTTTGCACAGCCCGGCGGCTATGCGCTGAGGCTCAACCGCGCCAGGATCGACGGCGCTTTCTTCCTGCGTCAAGGTGCGTCAATTCTGGGGACGCTCGATCTGACGGCCACGGAAATCGGCGCTATCGATGACGAAGAGGCCTGCTGGCCGCAAAAAGGCGATCTGCTGCTCAATCGTTGCCGCTACGGCGCCTTCATCGGTGGACCCATCGATGCCGCAAGCAGGCTTCGCTGGCTGGAGCGCCAGGTGTCCAAACGGTGGGAAGAGGACTTCTGGCCACAGCCCTACGAGCAGCTTGCGACCGTGCTTCGGGAAATGGGCCATGATGAGGAGGCGCGCACCGTCCTGATCGTGAAGGAACGGCTGCAGCGACGCGCACGGCGGTCGCGGGCAAAAAGTCCGTTGCTGCGAGTGGCGCTGGCATTGAATGACGGCCTTCTTGCCGTAACCGTCCGTTATGGGCGCCAGCCCCTGCTTGCTTTGCTCTGGCTGATCCTGTTCTGGGCGATCGGCGTGGTGGTGTTCGGCGTTGCCGAGAAGAACAGCGCGCTGAAGCCCAATAGTCCGGTAGTCTTGCGCTCGCTGGAATGGACGATGTGCAACTTAAGAGAAACCGACAGCCGCTATATGCCATCGACCGGACAGATCATGACCGGGCGTGCATCGCCCGGACAGACCCAGCTATCCTGTTTCCTAAACCAGCCCGAAGCCTCCAGCTATCCCGAATTCAATCCCTTGATGTATTCGCTGGATGCGCTGTTGCCGGTCATGGAGATTGGGCAGAAGCAATATTGGAGACCGGATCCCGCAAAACCCAATGGGGTTCTCACCTTGAATTACTATTATTTTCTGTCAGTGATCGGTTGGGCCCTGAGCCTTCTGGCCGTCGCCGGATTCTCGGGACTCGTCAAATCGAAATAGGTCTCTGCCGCGCAAGCCTATCTAGATTAAAAGCAGTCAGTCAGATGAGTGTGAGAACACCGCTCGCGGCATATAGAAAGAAAAAATAATACAGAATGTACAGACTATAGGTCTGACCGTTGCCGGTGTAGATTTTGCGCGTTCGCTCGGCGATGGTGAGGATGCCGGCGGATAGCCCACCCCAGAACGCATCTGCCAAAGGCGGCGTCAGCGTCGCAAAGACACGCTTGTAGAAGGCGTAGAAGCCGGCTGGCGTCATGCCACTCCAAGCCTTCGCACGCGCGCCGGCCGACCTGACGCGACCGTTGCGCCGGAACAGCCAAAGCGCCACAAAGAAGGTCGCCGAAAGCACAACCGCGATCGCCATCGCTGGCACCGGATCCCAGTAGCCGTAGATCATTTCCAGCGACATCCCCCGCCAGACCAGCGTTGACGCGAAATAGGGATCGATCGCCTCCGAAACCGGTCCGATCAGCAATTTCGGGAAAAACGACAGGACAAGGATTCCGGCGATCAGCAGATATTGCGTAACTAGCAGCGCCAACGGCGCCTCCGCAATATCATCGTGCACCGGGCTTCGTGGACCAAGGAAGACGGCACGTATAAAACGCATCATGTACAGCAACCCGACAAAGGTTGCGAGCACGCCCATGACGACCGGGCCATACCAGCCTTTCTCCATCATCGCGCTAAGCAGGAGCCATTTGCCACCGAAGCCGGTGAGCGGCGGCAGACCCGACATGGCAATGATGGCTACCGCAGCGGCGACGAAGCCGAAGGGCATGTTCCTGGCAAGTCCGCCCATGCTTGCGAACATGCGGGTGTCGGTGCGAAGAATGACCGCCGCGGCGGTCAGGAAAAGGATTCCCTTGACCATCAGGTGATTGGCCACGAGATAGAGCGCTGTAACCCAACCGAGATGACTTATCAGCGCGATCGCGGTGATGATGTAGCCGATCTGGCTCATGCTCGAATAGGAAAGCATGCGCTTGATGTCGTCCTGGCGCACCGCCATCATGGCGGCCGCCAGCGTCGTGAGCATGCCGATCCATCCCAGAAGATGCGCCAGATCTAAACTCACCTCGGAACGTATGGCGAGATGAGTCCCGACCAGCAGCCCGAAGACCGGCACCTTGCTGATCAGGGCAGACAGCATCGCGGATATGTCGTCGTCGGCCTCGGCATAGGCGCCGGGCAACCAGACATGAACGCCAATCGCGCCCACCTTAATCAAAAGGCCAATCGCCAGCAGGACAAAGGCCGCACTACTGTCCGGCCCGGCTGCGCGCAGCGCCATCAACGAAAAATTTCCATTGATGGCATAGGCAATCGCAAAACCGGCAAGCAGGAAAAATGCCGCGACGAGCGAGAACAACAAATAGCGCAAAGCGTGAGGGCCGGCCTCGCGCCGGCGGGCGATGAGGAAATAGGAGGATAGCGTGATCAACTCCCAGACGAAGAGGAATTCCAGGCTCGTCGTGGCCCGCGGCAGCGCCGGCAAGGAGAGCAGCATGATCGCGAGCAGCGGATAGAAGCCGCGCCGCGCGTCGCTGCGATAGAGGCACGCAATGGCCAATACAAGCCCGCCGACATGCAGCAGCACCGCGAAAAGATTATTGATGCCTGTCAGATCGCGGATCAGCCAGATTCCGCCGGTCAGCACGAAGACGATTACAAGGAGAGCCTTGATCCGCGCGGCCAGTCCGTCGAGAAGATACAACAACAGGCCCGCCCCAAGCGGCAGGAAGATCCAGGGCGACGGGACGCCGGCGCGGATCGCCGCGAAATAGCCGCTGACCGCAAGCAGAACGCCTACCGTGAACACCGGAAGCAGTTCGACCAAAGGGCGCCGCAAATCGCCGGTTTCGCCCGGCGAATGGATGGCGCGGCCAAACCATCGGAACAGATAGGCCGCTTCGAGCAGCGTACCGAGCAGCACGATCGCAATCCACAGATAGCGGCCGCCGGCGGCCAAATTCATCACCAAATGCCACTTTGCCCAGAAACCGGGAAAGGGCGGGAAGCCGACGATGGCAGCCAGCAGCATTGCAAATACCAGGATCATGGCCGGATGACCCGCCAGGTTCCACCAGTCCTGGACGCGCTCCTTGCCCACGAATCCGGCCAGCCAGAACAAGCCGGCCTTGGCGAACAAATGATTGACGAACAGGCCTACGACGACCAGCGGGATGGCGGTATCCACATCGAGCTGCCGCAGCAGCGCAACCGCCATCATCAGCAGTCCCATCTGACCGATAGAGGAATAGCCCAAAAGACGCCGCGCTTTGGTCTGGCGGAGGCCGATCAAATTCGAAGCCAAGAATGTGACCGCGCCCGATACGGCGATCACCTCAAGCTGGCCCTGAAACAGCGGCAGCAATTTCAGAAGGGCAAAAAATACGCCGGCAGAGACCCCGACCGAGATCAACGCCGCGACAGCGGGCTGCGCGGTCTCATAAACGTCGAGCCCCCACCCGTTCGCCGGAAACGGCTTCAACTCGATGAGCAGACTGGCCAGCAGAAACATCAGAGCGGCGAAGCCGATCGGACCGGAAATCGCGCTACTGCGGCCGATCAGATCGTCGATGTTTAGCATGCCGGTCACGGCGTAGAGCAGCACCGTGCCGAGTAGAAAAAACGTCGAAGCAATCACCGTCGCCATCAGATATTTGAAAGTTGCCGACGCCGCCGCCGGCGTATCGCCCAGGCTGAGCAGCCCGTAGGTCGCGACCGATACAATCTCGAGAAACACGAAGAGATTGAACAGGTCGCGCGTCATCACCATGCCCTGAATGCCCATCACCATGATCAGGTAGATCAGCTTCACCGCGTACTTTGCCTGCGTGAAATAGACGACGCCGATCAAGGCAACCAGATTGACTCCGAAACTAAAGATGCTTTCGGTCATACCGAGCCGCAAATTGATCGAATATGGCGGGATCGATCCACCGGTCAGGATCTCGATCGGCGGCGCACCGGCCATGAAATTGAACAGCGAGATTCCCGAGATCAGCGTCATTCCAGCCAGCGCGAGGACGAAAACGACTGACACCCATGCATTTCCGAGCCGGTTCAATAGCGGAATAAGAAATCCCCCGCTAAGCCCGAGCACAAAGATATTCAACGGATGAAAAAGGGTGGCTACCACTTTGACTCCGTGAAGGCGTCGATCGAAAGCGTCTTCTTGGATCTCGTAGAGCCGGATCGCGTAGGCCAGCATGACGGCGGTCACCGCCAGGCCTATGACGATAGCGGTCACCACCAGCGCAGATGGTATCGGATCGACGGAACGGGAAGGAGCTTCGGAAGGGCTGAGCGCCTTGTCGATAATCGAAGCGGTCCCGTTGGTGACATAGCCAATCGACACAATGACGATATGAATACCGGTGTCCATCAGCGAGAAGCCGATGATGATCCGCAGGATATTGCGGTGAGTCAGTATTCCCCAAAGCCCGATCAGGACGAGGACGAAACCGGTCGCCAGAACGATATTTGAGATCGGCAGATTGATCACCCGATCCTCCAATGCGATCCGGCTCAGCCGCGAAACCGGTCGATGATGACGCCAAGCTCACAACCAACCTTGACGCCGAGCAGCACGGAAATGATGGGAATCGCGCCCGCGCTGAAAAACGCACCGAATTGGCCGAGCGGAAGCATCCGGCTGTCGAGAAACCCACCCGCAAATATCAGTCCCGCGATGCCCGCCAGGACATAGAGAACGCCCGCCAGCAATTCCGTCACCCCGAGAAAGTCATGGTCGACCAGATATTCGGGGTTGGCCAGGAGAAGCAACATGACGCCGGATGCGATGATTGCACCGCCTTGAAAGCCTCCGCCCGCAGACAGGTGCCCGTTCATGATGATATAGGCCGCGAAGATCGAGATCAGCGGAAAGAGAATTGCGGCACCATTGCGCACGAGTTCAGTCGAAGGGACAATCGCCTCGGATTTGGCAGGCACGGCATCGCGGTGTTGCGTCCTGTCGCCAAGCACCAGGCCCACGCCTGCCGCGACCATGAAAAGAACCGCGACTTCGCCGAGCGTGTCGAAGCCGCGATAGGTCAATAGGATGCCAGTTATGACGTTGGGAGCGCCGAGTTCCAGCGGAACAAGTTTGACATAACCGGCGGCCAGTTGCGGCAAGGTTTTCTGCTCGGTATAGGTGACAGCAATAGTCGCGAAGAGAAGCGCGAACAGCGCCACCACCAGGGTATTGAACGCACGCCGCATCACGACGCGCTCCGGTCCGTCTCTCTGGCATCGCCTAGCGCGTCCGTCTCCGTCGCGCGCGCCATCGGAATCCGGATGGCATGCGCGGCACGCCCCAGCGCGTGCGACGAGATCGGGTTGGTAAGGAGCACGAAATATATGACGATGAGCAGCTTCAGCCACCAGTCCGGATGATAGAAAGCAACGCCGATAAGCACCAGCATATTGCCAAGGGTCGAAGCCTTCGTTCCGGCCTGGATGCGTGTGAAGGCGTCGGGCATGCGCAGCATGCCCAGCCCGGCAGAAAACAAAAATATCGCGCCAAGCAGGACCAGGAAGCTTCCCACCAGCTTCGTCATGCGTCACTCCGTCGCATCACCAGTTCTACGAATCGCATAGAGAAAGATAAGCGTCGCAAGACCCGAGCCGATTGAGGCTTCCGCCATCGCTGCGTCGGGCGCCGCCAGGAGTACGTAGCAAACCGCGGCGAACAGGCTGGAAAGCCCCGAACTCACCATCGCCGCCATAAGATTGCTCAGGCGGATCGCGAGGATGCCGCTTGCGAGGATGCTGCCGCACAGCAAAAAGACCAGGAGCTCAAGCATGCCGGCTCAAAGACCTCGTTCAAGATATCGGGCTACCGCCAGGACAGACAGAAAGCTCAGCACGCCGTAGACCAGCGCCACGTCGAGATAGATGAACCGTCCGGATACGTGGGCGTAGAGCGCGATCACCGAAATGGAAATGACGGTCAGCATATCCACCGCGGCAACCCGATCCACTATTGTGCGGCCGAGAACAAGGCGCAGGACACCCAACACGATCCCGAAAAAGATCAGGATAGCGGCGACAGAAAGGAAAAAGTCAGCCAAAAGCCTTCTCCAGCTCTGCTTCGAAAGAGCCAGCGATCATGCGCGTGGCTTCGTCTGGATCGACGGTTTTCACGTCGAGCCAATGGATCAACAGCACATCGTCGTCGATGTCGAGCACGAGCGATCCCGGCGTCAGCGCGATAGAATTGGCAAGCGCCAGCCGGCCGAGGGGACTTTTCAACCCGGTCTTGATCTTGACGATACCCGGCTTGATATCGATGCGCGGAGCGTAAACATAACGCATCATGTTGATATTGGCGCGTACAAGTTCGACGGCGAACACGCCGGTGTACCGAATAAAATGATAGAGGCGCGAGGGCGAGAACCGAATCCCCTGCCAAACGCCGGTCTTCTGCGTGAATATGAACGCCAGTGCCGCTGAAATAAGTACGCCGGAGGCGACGGAATCCACCGCGAGAGACGAATTCGCCGCAATCCAGAGAAACGTTAGAAGCAGCCACAGCCAGAAGAAACCCTCTGCCCGCAGCAACCCACGGCCCGAACGATCCGGTTTCGTCATCCGGATCTCCTCGATACTGGAGATTCCGAGCCATGCTGGATTGGGTGGTCTTGACGATGTCCGCTGTCGTGACCGCCCTCATTTATCGATTTTGGTACCTTGCGTTGGGTCGAACGATGCTGCCCGAGCACCCGGCATGCGCGCCGTTCGGAGACGCCAAGTACAGCTCTTACATTGTCTACAGAGGTGCGGCGGAGTGCAGGATTCAAACATCGCCCGTTTAAAACCTCCATCAAAACAAGCTTGTCCAACGTTAGTTCTGACACTGCCCTGCGGAGACGACCGTTCTCGGCCTCCAGTTCCATCAACCATTCGACGACGTCACTCTTCAGACCGCCGTATCTCTTCTTCCACCGATAATATGTAACCTCGGTCACGCCAATCGCTTGCACGGCGTTACCCACCACCCGGCCTGTCGAACTGAGCTCGTCAACGAGACGAAGCTTTGCAACAATCTCGCCCGCAGAGTGAACTCTTCTCATGGCAGTCGTCCTCTTGGACCAGGCGCGACAACGCAACTTGGAGTCGATCATTTCAAGACATTTGGAGTGCGACGTCAAAACGCTTGCGCAGCGCCCGCCCGTACTCCCAGCATGCTAATGATTTTTGACCTTGATTGGAAGTCTTCTTGCGACGCGGCAACGTGCTGATATCGCCCCGACGAAATCTCCGCGGTCTGCCGTCCAGTTTTTATTTGAATTGATACAAAGAGGCTATTGGTCATATATGCCGCCGCCGGGCCAAAATACCGTGCCCGCGACGTCGCCTTGCTCCAAACACGTGCTGGCTCCTGCAAAATTTTAGATCGCGTTCCCGCACCCACAGCGGCGAGAAAGAGTTTGGGATCGAACATCTTCTTGGCTGACTTCCCCAAAGGCGCGGTCTCTGGCTCGACCAATTTCACCTACAATTTTCACCTAACTTGAGCGCGCCGGGCCGCTATTTGGAATTGCTAAGTTAGCGTTATGGAATTGCCAAGGCCATGCCGCCAAAGTTGAAGCGGCTCCCGTTAGTTGGGACAGGCTAGAATTGCTGCCCCGGATGTGCTACGCCAAAGCGGCCAGGAATATTGCGCATCCAGAGTGGCCGCACCCTTTGAATGGTGCGCGAGGGAGGATTTGAAATGTCGCTTCGAGCCGTCATCTTGAGTGCCGCCTCCGTTATTGTCGGCATCGCATTTTTCGCGACTGTCTCAACCGAGACCTTTGCCCGCGATGCCGGGCTGCTTCGCCTTAACCACGGCCGCCATCATCATCAACCTGCCCATCATGGCGGACGGGTGCACCGTGGGCGCCCGATCGCGCGCTAGAGCCTGCTTCCGTCTGAGCGCCGGGGCGAACCGCTAACGATTCAGGTCTTCGAAGATTTTTTCCGCAAGGTTGGGCGCGACAAGATCGTCTTCCGCAAACTCAATCAAGCCAATGCAGGCCAGGTTCCGGTCGGGCCGACGGCTGTAATCGAAGACGATCTTCGGTTCACGAGATCGGCCTGATTTACCAGTGCAGCACTTTGGTCATGGGAGAGCGCCATGTTCAGGAGTCTTTACGCCCGGCTAACGTGAGGTTGAAATGCTGTGGTCATTCCGCCGCCGCTTGTCTACCCGACGTCGGGCCCGCCTGCTGCTCGTCGCAGCCCCCGCGCTCGTCGTGTTGCTCTCAGGCTGCGAGCGGGAGACGGCTAACGAAGCGCCGCCGCCGCGTCCGGTCCGTACGGTCGTCGTTGAAAAGGGCGGGCTAGGCAGGTCAATTGTCCTTACGGGACAGATTCAGGCGGAAAAGGAAGTCGCTCTCGCTTTCCGTATTGGCGGCCGGATCATCGAGCGCTTAGTCGATACGGGTGATCGCGTCACGCCGGACCAAGTGGTGGCAAAGCTCGATCCGCAGAACGAATTGAACTCGCTTCGTTCCGCGCGCGCTGCGCTTTCTGGTGCCATGGCTCGGCTAGAGCAGGATTCCAATCATTTCGACCGCCAGGACACGCTGTTGAAGCAAGGCTGGGCGACCCGCGCGAATTTCGATCAGGCTCAACAAGCACTGCGCACGGCGCAGGCCACGGTGGATGACGCGAAAGCCCAGGTCGAGATCGCAGAGGACCGCGTCAGCTATACCCAACTCAAGCCCGGCTTGAATGGGACGATCACCCGCCGCGCCGCGGAATCCGGCGAGGTGGTGCAAGCGGGGCAGATGGTGTTCACGGTCGCGCGCGATTCCGGCTGGGACGCTGTCTTTGACGTTCCGGCGCAAGTGTTGCGCACTGCCCCGGGAGACGCTGATGTGATCATCGCTCTGACCGACGATCCCAGTGTCACCGCAAAGGGCCGAGTGCGGCAGGTCGACCCGCAGGCCGATCCGGTCACGCGCACGTTTAAGGTCCGCGTCGCGGTTAATGATCCACCGTCGGCCATGCGGCTTGGTGCAACCGTAACAGGCCGGATGGAAGTCGACCATGGCCACGGAATCTCGGTCCCTGCGAGCGCCTTGACGGCCAAAAACAGAAATCCGGCAGTTTGGGTGGTCGACCCGGACAGCATGACCGTGGCTCTCAAGCCGGTCGAAGTCTTGCGCTTTGATCCTGGGACGGTGGTGCTTTCAGGGGGACTCGACGGTGGCGAGATCGTTGTCACGGCCGGCGTGCAAGCGTTGCATCCGGGCCAAAAGGTTAAGCCACCGGACGTGCGGTCGTGACCGGCCCCAATCTTTCCGACTGGGCGCTGAAGCATCGATCTTTTATCGTTTTTACGATGATTGCAATCGTGATCGCTGGCTTGTCGTCCTATTTTCGTCTTGGACGCAACGAAGATCCGGCCTTCACGTTCCGCACGATGATCGTACAGGCGGCTTGGCCAGGGGCAACGCTCGACGATACCTTGACTCAGCTCACCGAGCGCCTCGAGCGCAAATTACAGGAGACAAGGGGCCTGGATTTCCTGCGCTCTTATACCAGCCCGGGCCTGACGACGATTTTCGTCAATCTCAAAGGTTCGACCACCGCAAGAGAAGTGCCGGACATCTGGTATCAAGTGCGCAAGAACGTTGGCGACATACGCCGAACCTTGCCTCAAGGCGTGGTCGGCCCCGGCTTTAACGATGATTTCGGCGACACTTACGGCCTTATCTACGCATTCACCGCTGACGGCTTCGGCCATCGTGAGTTGCGTGACTATGTCGAAGACATGCGCTCGAAGCTGCTGCAGGTTCCGGACGTCTCCAAGATCGAGATTCTTGGCGCACAGGACGAGCAGATCTTTGTCGAATTCTCGACAAGCCAACTTGCCGGCCTCGGGATCGACCGCGCTGCACTGGTAGATGCACTCCGGGCGCAAAACGCGGTGATTCCGGCTGGGTCGATCCAAACTGGCGACGAGAAACTGTCGATCCGCGTGACCGGCGCCTTCAAATCCGAGAATGATCTGCTCGATGTCAATTTTCCGTCGAACGGGCGCCTGGTCCGCCTGCGCGACATTGCCGAGGTTCGCCGGTCGTTGTCAGATCCGCCGCAACCGATGTTCCGAGCCAATGGTAAGCCAGCGATCGGCCTTGCCATCGCCATGCGCGATGGCGGCGACATTTTGGCATTGGGCAAAAATGTAAGGAAAGCGATCGATTCCAGCATGACCGATCTGCCGCTCGGCATCGACGTGACCTTGGTGTCCGATCAGCCGGTGGTGGTGAAAAGCGCTATTGGCGAATTTATGGAATCCCTCTGGCAGGCCATCGCTATCATCATGGCCTGCAGCATCGTCAGCCTTGGATTTCGGCCCGGCGCAGTGGTCGCCTTGTCTATCCCGCTGACGGTGGCGATTATTTTTCCGATCATGGAATTGTTCAAGATCGATCTACAGCGTATTTCGCTCGGCGCGTTGATCATCGCTCTCGGCCTGCTGGTCGACGACGCGATGACAACGGTCGACGTGATGACCTCACGCATGGCGGCAGGTGACGAGCAAGGAAAGAGCAGCGACTTTCGCCTATGATACGCTGGCATTTCCCATGCTTACCGGCTCATTCGTCACCGCCGCGGGCTTCGTGCCAATCGGTTTCGCGCGGTCTTCGGCAGGCGAATATACTTTTTCGATCTTCGCCGTCGTAACGATCGCACTGATCGTCTCCTGGTTCGTTGCGGTGCTGTTCGCGCCTCTTACTCGGAGTTTGGCTACTCAAAGCTCCTGAACGGAAAACGGACGATAAGCCAAGCCGTATCATGAGTGCATTTCGCGCGCTTCTGCTGACAGCCATGCGACGCCGCTGGATGACTATAGCAATCGCGCTCGCATGTCTCGTCGTGTCGCTTTTGGCTCTGCCGTTGGTACCCCGGCAATTCTTCCCGGCCTCGGACCGTCCAGAGCTGGTGGTTGATTTGACCTTGCCACAAAATGCGTCGATCTTCGCCAGCGACCGTGCGGCAGCCAAGCTCGACGCTGTTCTCAAGGACAATCCCGACGTCTGCCAGCTGGAGCACATATGTCGGGCGCGGCGCGATCCGTTTCTATCTGCCGCTGAACGTGCAGCTTAACAACGATTTTTTTGCGCAAGCCGTGGTCATCGCCAAAGACGTCGCCGCGCGCAAAAGGCTCCAGGCGACGCTTGAGAAGAAGTTGGCTGAGGAGTTCCCAAGCGTTGTTTCTCGCGTCTCGCCGCTTGGAGCTTGGACCGCCAGTAGGATGGCCGGTGCAATATCGCGTCAGTGGCCCGGATTTGACCGAGGTACGGACGATTGCCTTGCAGCTTGGCCAGATTCTCGGCTCCGACAGCAATCTGCGACTGGTAAATTTCGACTGGATGGAGCCGGCGCGCAAGGTACGGGTTGAGATCGATCAGGATCAGGCTCGCCTCCTTGGTCTGAACTCGAAGTTACTTTCGGCCTATCTGAACACGGTCATGACCGGCTCCCCGATCACCCAGGTGCGTGACGATATCTACCTTGTGGATCTTGTCGCCCGCGCTCAGGACGAGCAACGCGTCTCGCTTGACACTATCCAATCTTTGCAGGTGCCGTTGCCTAGCGGCCGCACGGTGCCCCTGAGCCAGATTGCGCGGTTTGAGTATGACCAGGAATATCCGCTGATCTGGCGGCGCGATCGCGTGCCCACCCTTACCGTCCAAGCCGACGTCATCCCCGACTCGACCCCAGAAGAGGCTGTGGCTTCTCTGACTCCAGCGGTGAAAAAACTGCAGGCCAGCTTGCCGGCGGGCTATCGCATTGCCGTGGGCGGCACAGTCGAAGAAAGCGCCAATTCACAGGCCTCGGTCTTTGCGATGGTTCCGGCAATGCTATTCCTGATGCTGCTGTTCCTGATGGCGCAGCTGCACAGTTTCAGCCGGCTCGCCATGGTTCTCTAGCCTCGTGCCGATGGGACTGATCGGCATTGTCGCGGCCCTGCTGATTTCCGGCCGGCCCCTCGGTTTCGTCGCAATTCTCGGAATTCTGGCTTTGATGGGCATGATCGCGCGCAATGCGGTCATTCTCATCGAACAGATCGAGGCCGAGCACGCGCAGGGCCGTGAGCTTTGGGACGCGGTTGTAGAAGGCGCGGTCTCGCGTTTCCGACCGATCATGCTGACTGCAATCTCGACCGTCCTGGGCTTTATTCCGATTGCACCAACCGTGTTCTGGGGACCGATGGCCTTCGCCATCATGGGTGGCCTGTTCGTAGCGACCCTCCTGACCCTGCTCGTCCTGCCGGCCCTTTATGTGATTTTCTTGCGCGTCAGCGAACCTGAGAACCAACCAGCTTCCTGAGACGGTCGCGCCGCGACCGTCATCTTGCCCGCAATCAGAACGGCAAGCGCCAGGCAAACGCTCAAGGTAGCGCCGTGAGGGCGCCCCCCTGATTTCTTCAGCAGGTGCTGCTCCAGGGCACGAGCCGTGAGGATGATCATTCGCGTCCCACAGCGGGCGGACTTATGAAGTGGGGACACTCATTGCAGCGTCAACCACATCGTGCGCCAGCGGCGTAGCCTGCGGGGCTAGGATCTCGAAGGTTCGCTCCTGGTGTGCCAGCGGCGCTGTCACCAAGCGACGGGCTCCGGCTAGAAGGGCCAACAGCAGACCGACGGCAGCCATAA
This sequence comes from uncultured Alphaproteobacteria bacterium, assembly GCA_963755895.1. Taxonomy (GTDB): domain Bacteria; phylum Pseudomonadota; class Alphaproteobacteria; order Rhizobiales; family Xanthobacteraceae; genus Bradyrhizobium. The sequence continues at coordinate 965,465 of CAVWMD010000003.1, read as the reverse complement.
AATAGAATACGCCGTCGATGCTGAAGTGCGCCATCACACTTGCGCCGATCAACGGGCCAAGGATCGAGCCCAGCCCGCTGACCAGGACGAGCTGGCCGCTCACTGCAACAACCTGATCGGCCGGCATTTGGTCGTGTGCGTTGGCGACACAGACCGGGTACATGGTCGACATGAAGCCGCCGAGCAGCGCGGCGGCGGTCAAGATCACCGGGCGAGAGTGCGGCAAATTGACCACCGCGATTGCGGTGGCCGCAAAGCCAAAGCTTAGCATCGATAACACGATGCGCCGGTCGAATTGATCCGACAGTCGGCCGATCGGAACTTGGAACGCGAGCCCGCCAAGCACGGCGAACAGCATGAAGGTCGCGATCGTCTCGCGTGCGATGCCTTCATCCTGCATCCATGCGGGAACGAGCGAGTAGAAGCTGGCGCTGAGTAGCCCGCTCACCAAGCAGCCGGCGAAGGCAATAGGCGCCGCGCGGGACGATTGGCCGAACGACAGCGAAGTCGACGTGTTCACGCGGGGCGGTTCGGCCCGCGTCGCACTCACGATTACTAGCGCCACAGCGAACAAGACAGCGATTGCATTGAAGGGCCTTGCCGTTTCAACCTTGGCGTGTCCAATCAGCAGCTGTCCCAACGCAAGTGCGAGGAACGTGCCGAACATGTAGGCTGAGAAGATCTTCCCGCGCTCAGTTGGCTCGGCCTTGGCGTTGAGCCAACTCTCCGTGGTGATGAAAAGACCAGAGCAACCAAAACCGATGACCGCACGCAGGACCGACCAAGCCAGCGGCCCCGCCAGCAGCGGCATGGCCGCGGTTGCGGCGACGACCATTCCTGCGAGGGCAGCATAGGCACGGATATGCCCAACCCGTTCGATGATCCGTTCGCAACGCAGCGCGCCCAGTGTAAAGCCAGCGAAATAGCTGCTGAGCACCAGACCTGATATGGCCGGCCCGAAGTCCTCGATCGCGACACGCAAGGAGATGAAGGTGCCGAAGAAACCGTTCGCGAGCTGGATGATACTCGTTGCAAGAATCAGGATCCCAATCTGCGCTAGCAGCGACTTCGACCGCATCAGCCAGCTCCTTTTGCAGCAACTTTGACGATTCACGCGCCCGCGCCAGAATAATCTGCGGCGCTCGGGCCGTGGCGGTCGAATTCGTCGTCGCCCCCGCCAGGGTGGCTTCGAAAAACCGGCGAGATCGCAACCTTGCAAGTCGCCGACCCGATCGACCAGCAAGGTCAACATATTCGACCATCGGCTTGCGTGAAACCCGAGGGCCTCGAAGGCTTCCGCGCGCAGTTTCGCCCTTCAAGATAGCACACGCCCGATGGCGGCGCGTTGAACCCCTGATGGAACCTTGACTATCGATCAACGGCCATGCCGCGAGCGTCACAGCAAAACTTGGTTGTTGAATGTCCGCTTTGGGTCCAGGCTGTGTGGAAACGGGCTTGCGCCGAGGCCGTGCAGAGTTGTTTCTGAATTGCCTTCTTCTGAAAGAAGTTGCCGGTATGACTGACTCCCATATCCCATATCGACGAAATCGAGATGAAAGTTTCTACAGGCAATTTTGGTATCGGAGTTTTCACACAGCCTGGGTCAAAAGCTGACTTGAGCGGCAGGCGGACTTCATGTCCGTTGTTACCTCGGCACCGGACATGATGAAATACGCCCATCGAATGTTGTCGAATTTGGGCATTTCGGGATTCGTTAGCTTGACCGTCGGATTTCAATTCCGGGGATCGGGAGTTCGGGTCTCTCTGAGCGCGTCAAGAAAAATCAATCGCGCAGCCCAAATTGGGGGATCTCTTCCTAGAAAATGAGCTGTGGGAAGCGACTGGGAACCGCCGACGAATGCTGATCGCCCCCGCCGGTCTGACGATTTCTACCTGCATCGTCATCACCGCGACGTGGCAGGCGACATGCTCGGGCGCGCGAACATTCGAGATGCTACTGGCCGAATGCGAGCGACGCTAGCATTTAGGAAAAGCGGAAGGTCGCGGACCTAGACCCGCGGCGGCTGCCGATAGCCGTAGCACTCCCGGCATAGTGAGCCGGTCGCGGCCCACGGTATGGGCGCAGTAGTTCTTTCGGCGGGTGATAGGCCAACAAGCCCGATGGCCCGCCTATCGCGGATGCAGCGCAATTCCCGCCAAGGAGCCGCTGCGATTCTGAAGCTCCGCGCAAATCCCATTTGGTTAAAATCGATCCCCTTTCGCGGCGCTTTCGCGCGCGCGGAGGTTACGCTAACATGCGCCATCCGCCGGACAGGATCGCGAGTTAGTATCGAATGCAACAGCACAAGGGAGGATTGGATGTTCTTCGTTCAAGAAGGCTTCACGTATCGAAATTTCCTGATGGATATTATTGCGGTGTTCACATTTGTCGTGTGGTTTTGGCTGATCATTGTAATCTACGGGGACCTCTTCAGGCGTCACGACATCTCCGGTTGGGGAAAAGCCCTGTGGGTGATAGCGCTGGTTCTATTCTCCTACTTCGCCATCTTTGCCTACTTAGTCACCCAAGGCAAAGGCATGGCCGAGCGTAACGCTCAGCAGGCTCAACAGACCCGCGATGAATTGCGCCGCATCGTTGGCTTTAGTGTCGCGGACGAAATTGCAAAGCTCGATCAGCTGAAGAAGTCGGGATCAATCAACGAAGTCGAGTACGGGCGCCTTCGTGCCAAGCTGGTCTGACGACCGGTTTGCCGCCTGGTCGAGCTTGGACTGAAGACGAAGGGGAAATGAGTGTAAATCAAGTCCCTTCTCGAAATGCCGAGTAGTTCGCCATGGCTGCCGAAAAGCTTCCGTCAGGTCCCGATCGCAACGATGCATTTCAAACGATCAGAGGGCCGAAATAAGAGCGGATAGTCCGACGGCCACAACGATCGACCATAAGTAAGGATAGCTTCTATGGAGCAAGATGTTCGACGAGCAAGGGAGCCCCCGAATGTACGCCAATATTCTCTTGAGCACGGATGGATCGGATGTCGCGAGAAAAGGCGTTAAGCATGGGATTGCTTTAGCAAAGGCCTTGAACGCTAAAGTGACAGTCATCACTGTAACGGAACCACTGCCGGTCGACTATGGGAGTGGACACGCCTCGGGATGGATTCCCTCGCAGGAAGAGTTTGATAGCTTTGACGCAGCCTGCAAGGAACGTGCGGGCAAAGTGCTCGATGAAGTTAGAGCTATGGCGGAGCAGATCGGGATATCTACAGAACTCTTGCATGTTCCGAATGCGCACCCAGCCACTGCGATTATCGAAACAGCAAAGTCCAGAGGCTGCGACTTAATCGTCATGGCCTCTCATGGGCGTCGCGGCCTCAGGAAGCTATTTTTGGGGAGTCAAACATCGGAGGTTCTAGTGGACGGAAGCGTGCCGGTATTGGTAGTGAGTCAGTTTGAAATCTGACCCACTCCTGGTACTGCAGTAGCGGCTGAAGGTGAACGATCGATCTTGGATAGATTGCCTCCAATCTTCAAGATCGAAAATCGGCGATACGCCGACCCTGCTGAGCAATTGCTTCTATATCGGCGAGGTCAAATACAAGGACGAATTCTGCCTGGGGAGCAGCCTCCGATCATGGATCGGGTGTTGTTTGAGGCGGTCCGGCAGAAATCGCTTGCTCTATGGTCCCATCGCACCGTCGCACGCAACAAATCCGATCAGTTACTGACCGGACTGCTGTTTGAAGATGCTGGGCATCGGATGATCCCCACCCACGCCAAAAAAGGCCGGCATCCGCTATCGCTATTGCCCGTCGACCACCGTCCTGCATGGCGAAGCCAAGACCAAGTCAGCCGGATCGGTCTCGCGCGTTCCCGCCGCTGATATCGAGGACGCCATCATAAGCTCTCTGACGGCGCATGTTGCGGCCGCACAGGACGGTTCTACTTCCAGTGCGGTGCAACTAAGGGACCGCGCGGCCTCACCCAACTGATCGCAAGCGTTGTCGTGCATACGGATAAGCTAGTCGTTCGATTTAAGCCCGACGAGACAGACGACGCACACGGCATCGGCGTCGAGCGGCTCCGCGATCTGCCGGCTGAATGGAGCCAGCAGTTCGAACTCGGCCTCAGTCCGGAATAGCCTCAACCCCGTCCCTGACATCTCGAATGACGCTGGCTCGAAAATCGCCGCCGCGACCGCGAACGTATTCGGAATGCGCCTCCAATCCCGGCTTCCGGGGACGAAGGTCTCAACCCAAGGGCTGGGTGGTGGAGTCAGTTAGGCTCAAACTGAAGGCCCAGTCATCGAACCGGTCTCCGCCGTGCGCCGGGAACGGAAATTTCCTTCGCAGAGACAGGTCGGCAAAAGCCGGCTCGGCCGCTGGCAGAGACCAATTCAGAGACGCGCCGGAAGTGAAAAAACCCCGGTTCCCGCGCGCGAATTGCGAGATTGCTTGCGAAGGTCCAAACCCTAAAGACTGGGTGGTGGGCGCACCAGGGCTCGAACCTGGGACCCGATGATTAAGAGTCATCTGCTCTACCAACTGAGCTATGCGCCCGGAACCGGCCGGGAAAGCCTTCGCAAGAGGGCGTCGTTTAGCAAAGCGACTCCCCGATGTCCAGCAAGGCGACGGAGTTTTCCCGGCCCTGACGGAGAGCCGCCGATCGCCAAAAAGCCGCCGGAATCCGGCGGCTTTTCAGGCGGGTTGGCGATGAAGCCCGCCCGAATCGTCAGAGCCGCTCGGGGCCGCCCCGGTCGCCATGGTCCCGGCGCGGGCCGCCATCCCGATCATAGCCGCGGTCGCCGGTCCCCTCCGTCGCGATCCCGCTCGAATCCGCGTGCCGCCAGCCCTCGCCGTCGAACACGGCGTTCCATATGGGTCAGGATCTTGAGCCGGCGCTTCTGGCCCTCGTCCAGCGTCTTGTAGAGCGGATCGGCCGCATCGGCGATCTTCTTCAGCGCCGCCGCCGAGGCCGCCATGTTGTCGGCGCGCTCGCGCAGGCGCGCCACCGGATCGTCCGGCTTCTGCGCATCCTGGTCATCCGGCTTGGCATTCATCCGCGCATTGGCGCGATCGATCCGCATCTTGGCGAAATCCCGCACCGCGGCCTCGACCGGCGGCCACAGCTTTTCCTGGTCCGGCGTGAGCTTCAGGCCGGCATGCACGGCGGCGATCCGCGCATCGGCAAAAGCCGCCCTGTCCTCGGGGCTCATCCGCATATGCTCGTGAAACCACGGACGATGCTGGGCATAGACCACGGTGGTGCCGGCGATGGCGAGCGCGGCGACGCCGGCGAGCAGAACTTTCTTCATGCGAACCTCCTTTGCAAGGTGGATCAAGGATGAGCGCGCTTTCGCGCTGCAATCAACTTACAGTTTGGCAAGAGTGCTCCGTCTTACCAAGATGTAATCTCAAAGGCTTTCCAGAGATTTTCCGTGCTCCAGGCGAAGCTGAACACACATTAATTTAGTCCAAATATTTCAGATCATGCCGAGCAGCCGCGGCAGCCACAACGAAATCTCCGGAACATAGGTGATCAGCCCGAGGAAAACCAGCATCGCGCACAGCCACGGCAGCACCGCGACCGTGATCTCGCTGATGCCCATCTTGGCGATGCCGCTGGCGATATAGAGGTTGAGCCCGACCGGCGGATGACACAGTCCGACCTCGGTGTTGACGATCATCAGCACGCCGAGATGCACCGGATTGACGCCGAGCTTGGTGGCGAGCGGATACAGGATCGGCGCCATGATCAAGAGGATCGACGACGGATCCATGACATTGCCGGCCGCGAGCAGGATGAGGTTCACCACCAGCAGGAAGGTCCAGACGCCGAAATTCTTGTCGATGATCCAGGCCGCCATCTCCTGCGGGATCTGCTCATGCGTCATCAGGAACGAGAACAGCACCGCGTTGGTGATGATGTAGAGCAGCATCGAGCTCATGCTGGCGGCCTGCAGCAGCACCTTCGGCACTTCGGTGAGCTTCAGTTCCTTGTAGACGAACACGGTGATGAAGAAGGCGTAGACCGCGGCGACCGCGGCGGCCTCGGTCGGCGTGAAGATGCCGCCATAGATGCCGCCGAGCACGATCGCGATCAGCGCCAGGCCCCAGAAGCTCTCGCGGAACGCGCGGACCTGCTGGCCGAAGCGTCGCCTTCGGCATCCGCGGATAGTCGTTGCGCTTGGCGATGAACCAGGTCACCGCCGCCAGCATCAGCGCCAGCAGGATGCCGGGCACGATGCCGGCCATGAACAGCGCGCCGATCGAGGTGTTGGTGGAGACGCCGTACAGCACCAGGATGATCGACGGCGGCACCAGGATGCCGAGCGCGCCCGAGGTCGAGATCACGCCGACGCCGAACCGGCGCGGATAGCCGTGCTCGACCATCGCCGGCATCATGATCGAGCCGATCGCCACCACGGTCGCGACGCTCGATCCGGAGATCGCGGCGAACATCGCGCAGGCCGCGACGCCGGCAAGGCCGAGCCCGCCGTGGAAATGGCCGACCACCGAGGTCGTGAACGCGATCATGCGCCGCGCCACGCCGCCGCGGGTCAGGAAGGTGCCGGCCAGGATGAAGAACGGGATCGCCATGATGCCGAAATTGTCGAGGCCGGAAAACAGTTTCAGGCCGACGCTTTCGATCGGCACTTCGGTCATGGTGAACAGGAAGGTCAGCACCGTGAGGCCGAGCGAAATCGAGATCGGCATGCCCGTCAGCATCAGGGCAAACAGCAGTCCGAAAATAAGGGCCGCGCTCATCACGCCTCTCCGATCGCGATCGGCGCTTTGGCGCTGGTCACTTCGATGCCGTCGACATTGGTGGCGTCGTGGTGCGGCAGTTCGCCGGTCCGCCAGTAGGCCCAGCAGACCTGGAGGAAGCGGAAGCACATCAGATAGGAGCCGAGCGGAATGCAGGCGTAGACGATCCAGCTCGGCATTTCGAGGTCCGGCGATACCTGGTCGGTGCCCATCAGCTCGATGACGAATTTCGCGCCCATGGTGCCGACGATGGCGGTGAACAGCGCGCCGCCGAGCAGGCCGAACAGGATGACGCCCTTGCGCCATCTGTCGTTGAGCCGGTTGATCAGCACGTCGACGCCGACATGGATGCCGGTGCGCACGCCATAGGCGGCGCCGAACTTCGCCATCCAGATGAACATGTAGATGCACAGTTCCTGCGACCAGGCGAGCCGGATCGGAAACAGGATCGGATACAGGATGGGAACGTTGACCAGGAAGCGATGCACGACGGTGATGAAGGTCAGCAGCGTCGCCGCGCCCATCAGGGTCGCGATGATGATTTCCTCAAGCCGGTCGAGAATACGTAGCAACATCTTTCCCCTAACATGCCGTCCCTCGGCAGCCTTCGCCCTCCCCCTTGCGGGGTCCGAGGCGAGCGAAGCTCGCTCTCGAGGTCGGGGTGGGCGTGGCCACAAGCTCAGTGCCTGGAGACCCCCACCGCCGCCGCCTCCCCGCAAGGGGGAGGGGAGCCGGCGGAGGTGCTCGCGATATAGCTCAGTCCGATCTCATCATGCCTCAGTTCATCGGGCTGCGGCCGGTTTCCTTGAGGAATTCGTCGATCAAGGGCTGACCGACCCGCGACGCCACGTCCTTGTAGACCGGCATCATCGCCTTGCGCATCGCCTCGTCCTGCTCGGGCGTCAGCGTGATGATCTCGCTCTTGCCGGACTTCTTGATGGCCTCGAGCGCATCGTCGTTTTCCTTGGCCGACTGGTTGTTGCCGAACTCGGTGGCTTCCTTCATCGCCTTGCTCAACTGGTCGCGGATATCGGCCGGCAGGCCGTCCCAGAACTTCTTGTTCACGACCACGACGTAGCCGATATAGCCGTGATTGGTGACGGTCATGTACTTCTGCACTTCGTGCATTTTCTGGGTGTAGATGTTCGACCAGGTGTTTTCCTGTCCGTCGACCACGCCGGTCTGCAGCGCCTGATAGACGTCGGAGAACGCCATCACCTGCGGGATCGCGCCGAGCGTGCGGAACTGGGCTTCCAGCACCTTCGACGACTGGATGCGGAACTTCAGGCCCTTGTAGTCCGCCGGGCGCGAGCAGCTTCTTGTTGGCGCTCATCTGCTTGAAGCCGTTGTCCCAGTAAGCGAGGCCGGTCATGCCCTTGGTGTCGAGCAGCTTGAGCAGCCGGGCGCCGAGCGGGCCGTCGGTGACTTTGCGCAGCGTCTTGAGGTCGGGCAGGATGTAGGGCAGATCGAACACCTCGAATTCCTTGATGCCGATCGGGCCGAACTTGGAGTTCGACGGCGCCAGCATCTGCACCGCGCCGAGTTGCAGCGCTTCGAGTTCTTCCTTGTCCTTGTAGAGCGTCGAGTTCGGATAGACCTCGACCTTGACCTTGCCGTTGGTGTATTTCTCGGCCAGTTCCTTGAACTTGTCGGCGGCCTTGCCCTTCGGCGTATCGGAGGCCACGACGTGGCTGAACTTGATGACGATCGGCGATTGCGCCGACGCAGGGCCGCTGATAATCCCGCCAATGCCAATGCCGCGACCGATGCCGCAGCCAAAATCAATTTACGCATGTTTCCTCCCGCGCGAATTATTGCGAGGCGCGCTTGCGACGCAGCCCCGAGCCTTGCCTGCGGCACCAATACAGAGAAGCCGCCGCAAATGCCATTGCCCCTTTAGCAGGGGCCATTTTGTCAGTTTTGTTGCAGTGCAAAACGAGGGTTTGGCCTAGTTGCCGCAGTATTGCGAGCGCGGCGGATCGAACGCGGCATGCAGACCGATAGGATCGAGATATGGGCCGATAGATCGAGATATGGAATGCCTCTAAACGGCGGGTCGGGGCTGTCGCCGCCAAGGCGCTGATGACCGCTGCTCCACCGAGCGTGTCGTCCCTGCGAACGCAGGGACCCATAACCCCAGGCGTCGGCTGTATCAAAAGGCGTCCACTCCACTGCCAAAGCGAGAGGACACGGCGTATGGGTCCCTGCGTTCGCAGGGACGACAATTGAACATAACTCCGCCTCTCGCGCGCATGCGCCCGAGGTTTGCATGAACATCGCCCCCCGAAAAAGAAGAGAGCAGGGAAAGCCGGGTGCGCGCTGCACCCGCGGTCTCGCGTGCCAAGATGTGCATGACAAAGCGCACACGAGCATACAGGTTCAGCGGAAGCAGTCCGGCTTTCCCTGCGCAATGGTTTTAACGGCTTACTTCGTGCTCTCCCCGGCGACCAGGCTTTTTTGACACCGTCGCCTTGCGGAAGCTGGCACATCGCAAACCCGGTTGGGCGGATGCACCTCCACAAGACTTGACGCCGGCAAAGGGGCGTCAGGACCACACGACTTCGCCGTCCGCGACCTGTGTCATTCGTCTGCGCGCCGGTTGCCGCTCACGGGAAGCCCGCCCTGCGATCACCTTTCGCGCGCCTGACACTGTCGCGTCCACCGCATCCCAACCCACGTTCGTGACGATCGCGAAACGCCCCTCGCTCGGGCGGGATGGACAGAAATAAGCAACTGATTTGGGTAAAAAACGAAGCGGAATATTTTTCGCGAGAGGGCTAGACAGGATTTCCGCAAGCGAGGTGATTTGCCCGTCGGGCGGGGAACTCGCCGAGATCGGCGGTCGAAATCGCGCGGTTCTTTACCAGAGTCAACGGAGCCTGCACGCTCGCGCGCATCAAATTCATGATTGATGTCCCGGATGCCTCGCGGCGGAATTGGCAGGCCGATGAACGCTTCTCACGCCTGAATTAATCATTTCCGACCGGATTTTACCGAATGCGTACACCGACATCGTAGCGGGGCGCGACGATGCCTAAAACGCTTCGATAACCTCAAACGCTGGAATTACCACCGTGCCGCTGTTTGATGCGGCCAACTCAACTATGAAGGATCAGGCTACCTCTGGCCTGGAGCCCAGTAAGCTCTGCTTAAATCAGAACCGGGCGCCAGTCTGTTGTTTTGACGCGTGCTCTTCGCGCGAAACGGTATCCATCCCGGATCAAGTCCGGAACAGGCTTTCGCTCGAAAACGCTTTAAGGATGTGCCGTGTCCACCGAAAGGTTTCTAAAGCAGCGAGCCGTCACTATCGCGGTGAGCGGGAGCTACGCGCTCTCGAACTGGTATGATCCGCAAGGCAAGCCACGGAGCTTTGCCTGCCGGACCACCCGCGTTTCGCCGTTCCGCATGATCGTCGACGTGCCGGTGGTCGGCAAGCTCGGCGATCCCATCACCTCCTATTTCAGCGATTTCGGCAAGCTCGAGGGCTTTATCAGCGACACCATGGCCCGCGCTTTTCTGATCGAACTGGAGATGACGAGGTCGATGCGGGTGAAGCTCGCCGACAAGCTCACCTGGCTGGAAAGGAAGCAGAAAGATCCCCGTGTCGGTGACGCCAGAAAGGATGAGCGCATCATTCCGCAAAACTCGCATTCGACCCTGACCCTGGCCGACGGCAGCGTCCATGGCTGCTTCGTTATCGATATGTCGGTCTCCGGAGCCGCGGTCTCCGCGCAGGTGCAGCCCCCGGTTGGAATGCCGCTGGCGGTCGGCGCCTGCATCGGCCGCGTTGTCAGGCTGTTGCCCGACGGCTTTGCGGTCAAGTTCGTCGAAAAACAGAACGGCAACGATCTCAACCGGCTCATCATCCGGTCCGCGCCACTGCATTCGGCCGCTTGACGCCGGGAGTGCCCCGGCCCGCGATTCCGCTTGCCCGCTGCGGGCCGGCTGAACGATCCAATTCCGGATTCCGGTGAGAGGCACTTGACTATTTTCGAATGACGGCAGCCGCTTCCTCATGGCCCCATCGGGGAGTTGGTTAAGTGCACCGTCATTCCCTGGCGAACTGTCATCATCAGACTGGCCCGGCAGGTTCGAGCCACATGCGACATCTGTGGTGCAATCCTTACGAAGCGAGCCAATGTCCCTTGTGAATATCGAACTTCACCGCGCCTTCGTCACGCATTTTCAACAGAAGCGATTGGCAGTCGTCCTGATGCTTTATGTTCACGCGCTTCATGATTTCGAAAGCTTTCAAAGGCTTTTCGCGAAGGGCAATCAGAATTTTTTCTCGATCAGTCATTGGAGTTCCTTGCACTGGCGTCGGTGACGATACGCGTTGCGAAGATCATCGGCAACCGATGCTTTCGCTTGACGAGGTCCCCTTCGGGTCAATCGCGTCGATCCCGACGGCGTCCCAGCACGTCCCCTTTAGCGTCGCCAACGGACATCACCCTATGACCGCGTAAAGGTGCCAGGATCGGCCATCCAGATCGTTTACCGAAGCGGTCGGCAAACGGCCCAAAAGCAATCGCTTGAGCACTATCGAGCGGCCACGAGGAACTCGCATCTCGATCCAGCTACTCGTACGCGATCGCACCGCTCGATGGGCCCGTCAGCAAGAGAGATCTTGAAGGCTCGAAATTCCGCCTTCGGGACCCATAATGCGTTGCACGATCACCGATCATCGTTGGGAACCCATTCCTCCGCGGTTAAGTCCCAATGATGGGTGTCGTCGAAGTGTTTCCAGAGTGGCCGCCTTGGTTTGCTTTCACCCTTCTGCCGTAATGCATTCAGTGCGCTGAGTTGGACGACGAGCGCCGCAGCCATCACCACCCATTCGCGCGCGCTATACCGGGAGTTCCATTTGATTGTCGCGAGCATCGGATGCCTCCTTCCAAGTGAGACGCCCTCCGCCATCTTAGCCCGGGCCAAGAGCGCAGGAGAGTAAAGTACTTCACAGCCCGCCAACATCTTCGACAAGGTCGCGGGCAATCCTATGAGGGCATGGGTCTGGCAGGGCTGCCGGAGGATTGAGTGTCCCAGATCATGTCCTCTCTATCACAGTGACCGGACCTCATCGGCGCGGTCGGGCAGGTCCAAAAAGTGCCAAAGCACAAAGTCGCTGCGATCGGGATAGGGGGGAGCCTCGCAGCTCCGCCCCTCCCACACCACCGTGCGTACGGGTCCGTACACGGCGGTTCGAGAAGTTGCGCTAACACGATTGGAACAAGGATGGCAGGCCGAGCGATTTGAAGTATGCATTTGAGAGCCCAGTAGAGATAGCTCTGCTGCGGGCGAGATACCAAGGACCGCGGCCGCTGCCGGCCGTGTTCCTTGCAGCCCACTCTGAGACCCCATTTGCGATGAGTGCCGCGCGGCGGCGCCGTGGGGTTTTCCATTGGCGCCACAGAGCGGCCCGCAGTCGCAGTCGGACCCAGCGAGTGAGAGCGATCAACACCTCGGGCGTTTCGCAGAAGCCGAAATAGCCGCGCCAGCCCCGCATATAGGTGGCCAGTTCTTCCATTGTCGTCTTGATGCTGACGCCCTTGGCCCTTCGTGTGGTCTCCCGGATTCGCTGCTTGAACCGTTCCAGCGAATTCGGCGCAATCGTGCGCTTGATGTCCGGACCAGCCGTAAAGCTGAACCCGAGGAACTTTCGTTCCTGCGGTCGTGCCACCGCACTCTTGGCCTCATTTACCTTGAGCTTGAGCTTTTGTGTGATGAAGCGCGAGATGCTCTCCATCACCCGCTGACCCGCGCGTTCGCTGCGAACGTAGATGTTACAGTCGTCCGCATAACGAACAAAGCGATGTCCCCGACGCTCCAACTCGCGGTCGAGTTCGTCGAGCACGAGGTTACTTAGCAGTGGCGAAAGAGGACCTCCTTGCGGAGTTCCTTCCACGCTGGGGCTGACCAGTCCATTCTCCATCACCCCCGCATTCAAAAATGCCCGGATGAGCTTCAACAGCCGCTTGTCCTCGATGCGTTTGGCGATCTGGCTCATCAGTTTGTCGTGATTGACTCGATCGAAGAATTTTTCCAAATCGAGATCGATCACCCAGCCGTAGCCTTGCGCAATATACTGCTGCGCCTGTGCCACGGCGTGATGTGCCGACCGACGCGGTCGGAACCCATAGCTGTATTGGGAGAACGTCGGATTCCATTGCCTCTGCAGAACCTGCATCACCGCTTGCTGGATAAAGCGATCCAGCACGGTTGGGATGCCAAGCTTTCGCATCCCTCCTCCATCCGGCTTCGGGATTTCCACCCGTCTCACCGGTTTTGGTTCGTAGGTTCCGTTCAGCAATTGCTCCCGAATAGACGGCCAGTGCTGCTTCAGATAGTCGCCAAGCTGATCGACCGTCATCTGGTCGACGCCCGCGCTGCCTTTGTTGCTTCTCACCTGCCGCAATGCTTCCTTCAAGTTTGCTCGTTCACATATTTCCTCCATGATTCGACTCGTGTTAGCTGGGCGTTCGGGTTCATGCACCACCGAGAGCGATTCGATGTCTTCCCGCAACGCCTGCCGGGCTTCACCCGTCGGCGCCGATGAGAAGTCCAGTCTCAACTGGATGTTCAGCCGCTTGTCGCTCTCGAGATTCATGTCCTACTTGCCTCTCCTCTCGTTCGGGCCTTCAGTCACCGTTCCCGGCTCGGCCTATCTGTTGACTCCGCCTTTCGGCATGGAGTGCCTCACTAGCCTTGCCGACGACATAACCTAATACGCCCTCTGCTGACTTCTGCCCCGCGGTCAGGATGCCTCGCGGCATTCTCAGTCGCCGAAGCGACACGGGACAGATCTCCTGGGGTAAGCTCAGCCGCCTTCCGCGCACAGTCGCCGAATCTACGCTTTGCATCTTTGATGGATATGGACTTCGCGGTAGGAGGCCCGCTCGTCCGACGCTTGCGCCTTGTATTCGGTTTTTGTCCATCGACTCACGCGTTTGCTCGATGCTTCCTTCAGACACCGCCTCGCGGCGATAGCCCTTGCACTTTGCTAGCCCTTCACCTCCATCAGGTTGGGCAGAGGACTTTCACCTCCAAGCTGCTGAGCATGCCCAGCACACCTCCAGCCCGCTGCGCGGGGCAAGAACCGAGAGTCGGTAGTCGGTCGAGAGAGGACAGCGATAGCTTGGTGGCAAGGTCAACACGATCAACAAGCGTACTGTTGGCGGGCAACGCATGATCAAGAACAGCAAGAAGACCTGCGGGCCATCAGCCTGATACGCCGAGCCACAAAGACCACACCGGTGACGCAATGGCAAAATTGCCTTGACGAAAGCGCCAGCCAGTTTGCTTGAATGTGCCGTGTATGTTTCTGCTCGCGAGAAATTGATTCACGCCATGCCACTGAACACCGATCAACCAATTAGTCGCGCAACAGTTGCAGGATGTGCCATTTCTGCTACGCGCAACTATTTGAAATCACACGAGCCAACAAAATTAAATCCCCATTTGTGCAACACTCGTGCCAAAACGCCAAAGTTGTGCATACCTTCGAGCCCAATACACCCTTCGAAAAATTACCCGGCACTCAAATTACCTACCGCGGCTAAATCCCCATAGTGCCCGCCGCACTGTCGGTGCCCTACCTCCCGCGACTTCGTGCCTTGGCGCTTTTCGGCCGCCGGCTGCCTCAGCGCGTGGATAGACCTGCATCCCGACGGCCGAAAACCTTCACAGCAGGCGACGTCGATCACGGATGGCGGCTCAGTCAGCGGGGATCGTAAACTGAAAGAGAGAACCCCGCGGCTCGCACGTGGTCGCCCACAGCCGGCCCCCGTGGGCATCGATGATCGACCGGCAGATCGACAGCCCCATACCCATGCCGCTGGATTTGGTGGTGAAGAAGGGCTTGAACAGCCGGTCCGCATTCTCGGCGGAGATCCCGACGCCGCAATCCGCCACACCTACGAGCACCTGGTGCGTCTCGCCCTGACCGGACTGGATCACGAGTTCGCGAGGCCGGTCCGTGACCGATTGCATGGCTTCAATGCCATTCATCACCAAATTGATAATCACCTGCTGCAGTTGGACCCGGTCACCAAAGATCATGGGTAGAGCGGGCGCTAACTCCATTCGCAACAATACCTGACGGCTGATCAACTCACGCTGCACCAACGGGATGGTCTCCCTCGCGACGTCGTTGACGTCGAGCTGCACCTTCTCAAGGCTGGTCTTGTTCGCGAGCGCCCGGACCCGCCGGATCACCTCGCTTGCCCGATTGCCGTCGTTGATAATCCATTCCACCGAGCGGCACGCTGCGTCCACGTCGGGAGTTCCGCGGCGGAGCCAGCTCAGAGAGGCCTCGGCGTTGGCGACGACGGCGGCGAGCGGCTGGTTCACTTCATGGGCGATGGAGGCCGCCAGTTCGCCCAGGGTGGTTATCCGCGTGACGTGTGCGAGCTCCAGTTGCGCCTCACGGTATCGCTGCTCGTTTTCGCGAGCTGCTGCCTCAACCCGCTTGCGCTCAGTCAAATCAAGTACGTAGGCGACACCTTGGTTCCCGCCCTCTTCAAATGTTGCCCCACCAATCAGTACGGGCACACGGCTACCGTCTTTTCTGGTGTATTCCTTTTCGAACAACTCGAACCGGCCGCTACTTTTTTGCTGTTCAATCCTTGCGTTGTTCCTGTCGCGCCAGTCGGGCGGCGTCAGGTCCGCCCATCTTATGCGGCCCGAAATCAGGTCTTCGCGGTCGTAGCTCACCATGCGAAGAAACTCGTCGTTGGCCTCAAGAATGCGACCGTCGAAATCCCAGATGAAAACTCCCATGATGTTGGAATCGACCAGGCGCCGTATTTTCGTCTCCCGTTCTTCGATCTCTCCGTGCAATCTTGCCAATGACTTCAAGTCAGCCTGCAACATGTCGCGGAAGTGCAGCAGTAGCTTGAGATAAGCCTCGCTATATTCGTTCCTCTTATTGTCGCGAACGCAAATCGTCCCGAATAAGCGGCCATCGGGCCAACTGATCGGGACGCCCAGATAGGAGATCATCCCCAGCCTGACATGCGGATTCGCTTTCCATGCCTCGTTCTCGCGAGCGTCAGGGACGAGCAGCGGTTGACCAGTCTTCATGACGGTCTTGCAATAAGGTCCCGTATCGAGAGCGCCCGGCTCGCAAACATTTCCTTTGGACGTGCTGGAGACGAACACTTTGACGTGGGGAGGATCGAGCCGCATGATGGAGGCAGAGGGCACGTGCATGATCTCGGCAAGGAGATTCACGAACTCTTGCCATTTTCGAATGATTTCAGAGGGCACTTCGGTCGAATGCGCCACGCTCGAGCTACGATCTTGCGGCTCCGAAGCGGTCCTTCCTCCGTGGATACTCTCGTCCATTGGAGCAGTTCTCCGGCCTAGACGTGAGGTCAGCATAACGGCTCGAGCCGCAGCTTGCGATAGCCTTCTCGGCCGTCCAGACCGAAGATGCGGTCAAACATCCAACGTCTGCTGTGAAGGTTTTCGGCCGTCGGGATGCAGGTCTATCCACGCGCTGAGGCAGCCGGCGGCCGAAAAGCGCCAAGGCACGAAGTCGCGGGAGGTAGGGCACCGACAGTGCGGCGGGCACTATGGGGATTTAGCCGCGGTAGGTAATTTGAGTGCCGGGTAATTTTTCGAAGGGTGTATTGGGCTCGAAGGTATGCACAACTTTGGCGTTTTGGCACGAGTGTTGCACAAATGGGGATTTAATTTTGTTGGCTCGTGTGATTTCAAATAGTTGCGCGTAGCAGAAATGGCACATCCTGCAACTGTTGCGCGACTAATTGGTTGATCGGTGTTCAGTGGCATGGCGTGAATCAATTTCTCGCGAGCAGAAACATACACGGCACATTCAAGCAAACTGGCTGGCGCTTTCGTCAAGGCAATTTTGCCATTGCGTCACCGGTGTGGTCTTTGTGGCTCGGCGTATCAGGCTGATGGCCCGCAGGTCTTCTTGCTGTTCTTGATCATGCGTTGCCCGCCAACAGTACGCTTGTTGATCGTGTTGACCTTGCCACCAAGCTATCGCTGTCCTCTCTCGACCGACTACCGACTCTCGGTTCTTGCCCCGCGCAGCGGGCTGGAGCGCAGCGACTTTGTGCCCTGGGTCAAAAGCGCCGTTTGACCGTCTGCCCATGACTTCTGGTCTGCTCCGGCAAACGGACATGTCAGTATGCATGTCTCAAACGTGCCAAAAATAGAATAAACTCATGCACCGCAGCAAGGGTGAGCGCAGCGCGTGTATTTTCGTGACTTTGGATCGGGCTGGCTGCGGCGCCTTATCCAGAAGGCGCCGCGGCCTTGGGACGATCAGGTGGCCGCCTGCGCGACGCCTTTGATGACTTCGAGATCGGCCGTCAGCGTCTTGCCCTTGGTCTCTGGCCCGAGCAGCACCGAGATCACGACCAGGACCAGGAAGAGTATCGTGCTGATCATAATCGGCATGGCGAAGCCGAAGTTCATCTGCACGGCCAGGTAGGTCAGCACCGGCGCTACCAAGCCGCCCCAAATCGCCCCCTGATGATAGATAGAATCCGGACGCCGTCGCCCGCACCTCGGTCGGGAAGCGCTCGCACAGGTAGCTCGGCATTTGCCCGTAGATCGAGCCGCCGAACATGCCCTTGCACGATGAAGCGCGCTGACGATGTAGATCGGATCCGTGGTCCACAGATAGAATGGCGTCAAAAAGATCGCAATCGTCGCTGGAACGATCATGCCCGGCTTGCGACCCCATATGTCCGAAACGAAGCCCCACAGGCTATTGCCGGCAAAGACGACGATGTTGGCCCAGAACAAGGGCGTGGCCACCATCAGCGGCGTCCAATTCAGTTCCTTCTGCAGGTATGCCGAGAACAAGGCCCAGATCGAATAGTAGACGCAGAAAGTGCTGGCTATCCAAAAGCAGGCCGTCAGCGTATTGAACAACAAGCCGCGCTCGAAGATGGAAAGCAAAGGCGCGTTCACTTCCGTCTTGGTTTCCCGCTGTTGGCGCCTGTTCTCGAGCCCAGACCGCGGGCTCGTTCACGTAGAACCGGATCCAGACCACGACGAGGGCCGGCAGTATCCCAATCCACAGCAGGCCGCGCCACCCGATCAGGTCGAACAGGAAGCCGTAAGCGAGCGCCGATAACGCGAAGCCAAGCCCCCACGAACCCTGCAGCACGCCGCTCATGAAGCCGCGGGAGCGCGCCGGCCAGGATTCCATGGCAAGCGCCGCACCGGCCGGCCATTCCGCGCCCATCCCGATGCCAAGCAGCGCGCGGAAAAAGAACAAAAACGCAAAGGTTGGAGAAAAACCGGCGATGAAGTTGCAGAGCGAGTACCAAAGAATAGAAATCATCAGCGGGGTCTTTCGACCCATCCGGTCGGCCATCCAACCGGCGGCCGTCGCGCCCACCAGGCGCATCCACAACGTAATGGTGAACACGACAGTGACCGCGGTTAAGGGAACGTCGAATTCCTTCGCGATCGGCACCATGATCAGCAGAAAGATCGTGAAATCGAACGCGTCGAGCGTCCAACCCAGCCAAGCCGCGATCCACGCCTTCCATTGCTCCTTGCTTGGCTCCTTCCACCATGGGATTTCCGAAGAGGAATTAAGCGTGATTGACATGGCATGCTCCGTTTGTTGGCCTTCCCGTTACTCAAAGAGAGATTGCTGGCCGCTTGGAAAGCGGCACGCAAAGGTGGGAAGATGAACGTGTGTGGAGAGCCAAAAGAGACGGCGGTCCCGAGAGATCATGCCTGCCGACGGCCGCAAGCCTGCCGAGCGCAATGAACGGGGATTTCGGCACGTCCCCGCCTACCGGAGGGCGGCCCTCAGACGAGTCGACACAGCTTATCTCGCACCAACGGGCGTGGCAAAGAGTAAGGATTGCTGTCGTCTTTCCAACGCCGCGACTTCACTGCCTCGTTTAACGATGTTTCTAGCATGCGCCGCAACAAGCCGACGAGATGTGCCACGATCCTGGCGTTTGCCGCGTCTTCAAAGGGATAGCCGTGAACGATCCAGGAGTCCGCTCGCGGACTTGGGTCACATCCTGACTACTCGCGATAGCAGTTCGCTAAGGCGGTTCGGACTTGGTACGCATGTCCGAAACGGGTCCAACGAACGAACCCGCTCTCGCGGGAGGGCGCTGGCCGGGCGGCTGGGCGCATTGCGTCTACCGCAGTAGCCATTTGAACGAGCGCAGGTGACGGGCGGGCGCTCCGTCTTGAGGATCGAGGGGTTCAGCACTCCAACCTCAAGACAGGAGCCCCCAATGAGCGAGAAGCCCATCAGCCCGCTGCGCCAGCGCATGCTCGAAGACATGAGCATGCGCAGGTTCGTGCCCGATACGCAACGCGAGTATATCCGTGCCGTCAAGAGGCTTGCGACTTTCCTCGGCCGTTCCCCCGACAGCGCGACGGCGGAAGAGCTGCGCGCGTTCCAACTGCATCTGACCGAGACGGGCGCGCAACCACCGAGCATCAACGCGACCGTGACTGCGCTGCGGTTTTTCTTCAAGGTGACGCTCGACCGGCCGGAGACGACACGCCATCTCGTGTTCGTCTACGAACCGCGTAAGCTGCCGCGCGTGCTCTCACCCGAAGAGGTCTTGCGCCTGCTGGAGGCAGCACCCGGGCCCAAGCACAAGGCGGCGCTCAGCGTTGCCTACGGCGCTGGCCTGCGCGCCATGGAGGTGGTCGCGCTGAAGGTCTGCGACGTTGATTCCAGGCGCATGATGATCCGGGTGGAGCAAGGCAAAGGCCGCAAGGATCGCCATGCCATGCTGTCGCCGCAGCTGTTGGAGCTGCTGCGCGACTGGTGGCGCATCGCGCATCCCCAGGTGTGGATGTTCCCCGGCCGTGATCGCATCAACCCGATGACGACGCGCCAACTCAATCGGGTCTGCCACATGGCTGCCGAGGTGGCTGGGCTGCCTGCAATTGGGTTGCGCCGCACACGCTGCGACACAGCTTCGCCACCCACTTGCTCGAGCAGAATATCGATATTCGTGTGATCCAGGTTTTGCTCGGACATTCCAAGCTCGACACCACGGCGCGCTACACCCAAGTGGCCACCAACATCATCCGCCAGGTCATGAGCCCTCTGGACAGGCTCACGCCGCTAGTGCCGAAGAAGGACGAGCCGCCAGCGTAACGGCCCACGTGGCCCGTCCAGCTCTGGAGGTCGCGGACATCTTCCGCGACCACGGGGCCGCGTGGCGTCAGGCCAACCGCGGTCACGTAAGCCTGCTCCAACTCAAGGTGATGAGTGCCATCGAGAACTGCCGCACGGCGGCCCTCGGCGGACACGTCGCGCGCTGCGAGGACTGCGCCCACACCACGATCGCCTACAACAGTTGCCTTATGGGCACGATTTGTAATGGGGAGTTGGCGGGCCATTCCGTCACTGTGCTTTGAGCGTTCGCCAACTCCACTCACCATTACGAGGCACCCCTGAGCATGGCGATAAGTTTATCCGGCGGCCGGAAGAAGCCTTTGCGCATGTGGGGCGGAACGATGGCTTCAATGGCCTCGAGTTTCTCCGTGGGATCGCCGCGCGTATAGACTTCGGTCGTCGCCAAGTTGGCGTGTCCCAGCCACAAGGACACTTTTCGGATGTCCTGCGTCGCTTGCAGGACGATCATCGCGCATGTGTGCCGCAACACATGGGGTGAGACACGCTTTTTTAGCAGACCAGGGCATTTGTGAGCGGCGGTCGCGCAATGTTGCTTGAGCAGATATGCAAAGCCCCAGCGGGTTAGCGGTTCTCCCCTGGCACTAACGAACACCTCCGGCGTCGCGACTGTCCCTCTCACCGCCAGCCAAGCACGCAGCGCCGCAGCCGTGGTTTTCCATAGGGGGAGAACCCGTTGCCGTCGTCCTTTGCCGAGAACTCGAACGCTCATCGCTTGCAGGTCAACGTTGTCATTTGCAGTCCCGTCAGTTCGGATACGCGAAGGCCGGCGCAAACGGCCAGATGCAGCATGGCCCGATCGCGAACCCCATCGCGGGTCGCCGGATCGGGTGCGTCGAGCAAGGCTTGGAACTCCTCTCGCAGGAGATAGGGAACCAGACGAGAGTTGGTTTTCTTGAAAGGGATCGCCAGAACGCGACGTATTTGCTCAAGCGCCGCCGGTTGACGATATTCGAGGAAGTGGAAGAAGGACTTGATTGCCGCCAACCGAACGTTACGGGTTTCCGGCGCGTTTTTGCGCGTGTCCTCCAGATATTCGAGGAAGGCACTGACCAGCTTCGCGTCAATCTGCTCCAGCATCAGCGACGATGGCGTGACCTTGTGCCTTGCGGCCGCGAACTCGAAGAGGAGCTGGAAGCTGTAGGCGTAGGAATCGCATGTATGCTGGCTGGCACCTCGGTGGCCTGCGAGCGTCTCGTGGAGGTAGGCTTCGATGTGAGGTGCAATCGGCGTCATGGTTGCGCACCCCCACACATGAACTGCGCCGCCGCGCGTAGATAGCGCACTGCGATGGCCGGACGATAGCCGCTCCGTTCGAGCGACTGGGCGAAACCGTCAATGAACGATCCGCTTGGCCCGTTTCGCAGGTGCGCAAGCATCTTTGGCGCCAAAAAATAAGTCTCCAGCATCTCGGTCCCTCCTTGTGACTGGCCGTTGGTGGCCAGTTGCAGAGGGGCGGGAAGACCCAGTGGTTATGGAGAGCTGAACCGCAGACAATCCCCAGAATCTGCCGTCTATGAGAAATGCGGCATCGCCGCTGCCCGCCAACTCCCCATTACAAATCGTGCCCATAAGGCAACTAATGGGCAATTCCCATTACCTGCCGCAACCGGCACTGCCCGAAGTGCCAGGCCGCAGCAGCCCGCCAGTGGATGGCGGCGCGCGAGGCCGAACTGCTCCCGATTCCCTACTTCCATGTCGTCTTCACGCTGCCGTCGGCGATTGGCGACATCGCCTACCAGAACAAGGCCGTGATCTACGATCTGCTGTTCAAGGCCTCGTCGGAGACGATGCTCACCATCGCGGCCGACCCGAAGCACCTCGGAGCCCGCATCGGCATTACGTCGGTATTGCACAGCTGGGGCTCGGCAATGACCCATCATCCGCATGTGCACATGATCGTGCCGGGCGGCGGCCTCGCCATCTGGATGACAGCCGTTGGATCTCATGCAAACCGAACTTCCTGCTGCCCGTGCGCGTTCTATCGAAGCTGTTTCGCCGTTTGATGCTGGAGAAGCTTCTGGCGGCACACGAGGCGGGCAGCCTGCAGTTCCTCGGCCCACACGCGCATCTGGTCGATGCCAAGACGTTCGCGGCATTCCTCGCCCCGCTCGGCAAGAAGCGCTGGTTCGTCTACGCCAAGCGCCCGTTCGCGGGCCCGAAGGCCGTGCTCGCCTATCTGTCGCGATATACCCACCGCGTCGCCATCTCGAACCGCCGTCTGATCGCGATCGACCAGCGCAGCGTCACGTTCAAGGTCAAAAACTACAGGATCGAAGGCCCCGGCCGGTACACGACGATGACGCTCGACGTCGGCGAGTTCATCCGCCGCTTTCTCATCCACGTGCTGCCCAAAGGCTTCCATCGCATCCGCCACTACGGCTTGTTCGCCAGCGCAATCGCGCCGAGACGATCGCGCGAGCGCGTGAACTTCTGGGACTGGCAACGCCTGCGGCCGAAGAGACGGTCGAGATCGATCCAGCGACAGCCCAGCCACTCGCCCAGCCTTGTCCCTGCTGTGGCGGCCGCATGTTCGTCATCGAGACCTTCGAGGCCGGCTGCCAGCCACGCCACCGGCCAACCGCGCCCGTCGTCGAAATCAGGATCGACACCTCATGAGCGCGGCCGCCACGTCACCCACCCGCATCGTCAATCGCGTTTCTCGCTGGTCACAACCCGGCCACGGCGACGCTCGACCGAACAGCTACCCGGCAGCGCTTTCCAAAGCGCAATCTTCCCCGAAAGCCATCCTCATCGGGGCAAAAGCGAGCCCGAGACCCACCAGCGCCCGTCATCACCTGACCGCCACGCTCTCGCACCTCGCGTCCGCCGTCAACACCGCGATCAAATCGCCATAGCGCCCGCCTCACCGTCCGCACCTCATCTCCCGCGCGTTCCTTCACTGGAGGCTTTCGGACGACGGCCCTGTGCAAGCCGAATCGTCGCGATGGGCCGTCATCCGAAACCCTTCACAAAGCCGGACTTCGTGCGATCTCCAGTGCGCCAAACAAAAGACCGCCCGAAAGCCGTCTCTATCATCGAAGCAGCAAAATAAGGCCGTTCAGGACCAGCAAAAGCAACACCAAAAATGCCAGGAAAACGGGAGGTCCGATCGGCATCGCCTGGTCGGCAATCCGCCAGATGTATCTCTGCAAACGTGGCGGCATGTCGATTTCAAACTTTTCTGGCCTTACAAAGCAGCGGAGCATGATCGCCTAACGGCTTTGCCATGGCGGACCCGGACGTCGGGGCAATGTCCGGTGGTAAGAAACTACGCAATCGCGCGCACGGCGCAACGAAACTCGCGCATTAAGCTTGATACCGATGTTTCGGGTTAACGTCAGAACGTCGGATTGCGACACTTTAAAGCGCGAGAAGATCCCGTCGAGCGGAGGAGGTTAAAGGCATTCCGCGGTGCTGCCATCCTTTGTCGGCATAGCAAAGACGCGGCACGGCGAACGCCTCTCCGATGAGGTCCACACTGGACTCGCGGCCACTCGAATTCACCATGTGGAGAATGACCGTCCGGGCCCCACCATCGCGCGGAATGCAACGTCGGCGACTTCCTCCTCATGAAAAACGAACTTCATCTGCGACTTCTTCATGACGTTCCTCGTGAGGCCGTTGGAGGCGGAATATGCAGCGTTCGGGGACACAAAGAAGCTGATTTGACCCCCCTCGCTTTTTTCGAGCTCAAAAATCGGCGAAAAAATCGGGCGAAATTCCCGAGACGTATCAGCGAGATGAGAGATCGAGTTGTTTTCAAAACGAAATCGAGTTGTTCTTAAAGCGGAAATCGAGTTGTTTTCAAAGTGTCCGCATAGAAATCTCTCTGAACACCACAGGAATGCCTGGTGGTGTGCGCAGTCATATGCGAACCCGTCTCCTTGGCCGTGCGTTTACAGCGAAGATACAGGGTAAACGCCGAAATTGCGGCCAGTTTTGGCGATCTCAGGCGGCGAGTTGTTCCGAATTTTAGGCATTTCCGAGCTGATTCCCTGTTCCGCAATAACAGGGAATTCGTCGTCTGTTGAACAGGGAAGACGCGTGCAAAAACAGGAGACCCAGCCAGCAGACAAGCTTTGCGACGATCGAATACCATGTCTGCAACGGCGTCATCGAACGATTACAATGTCGCCGAGCGATGTTATCGAACGATTACATTGGTTGACGTTATCGATCGATGACATCTTGTGTGGTGTTATCGAACGATTACATTGGCTGATGTTATCGATCGATGACATCAGCTTTGTCACCGAGCGGTTAACAGCGTATGAGCAAATAAGTGTCACCGAGCATCGACAGGATCACTCATGTTGGTTCGTTCGCCCGCAGACGTCGGTAGGTTGCTCAAAGAACGCTGCACCAAAAGCGGTCTTAGCCAGCAGGAGTTAGCCGAACGTATCGGTGTCAGCCGGCAGTGGGTGATGAAAGTGGAGCGCGGCCATGCGCGCAGAGATTGGGTCAGTGCTGCGTGCATTCAGAGCTGTCGGTATTTGGCTAGAGTCAACCACACGTGTGCTGCCATACCAATAAGTCTCGACGAAACATCCACGATGGAAGTTTAAACTGACCCGGTGCGACGAGTTGACGTCAGTCGCTGTCGTCTCTACGTTCAGATTTACGGGCCGTAACAGTTTGCTTTTGCCTAGTTTGCACGTTCAATTTTGCAGCAAGGGAACGCGATGGCCCCGATTAATCCTGAACACCGTACCGAAATGATCGACCTGGCGGCATTGCATCCGCAGGCAAAAAACGTACGAGTCCATTCGAAAAAACAATTGAGGCAACTCGCCGCCAGCATCAAAGAGTTTGGTTTTACGGCCCCGGTCCTGATCGATGGAGAGAATGCGATCCTTGCCGGTCATGGACGGGTCGACGCAGCAAAGCTCGCCGGCCTGGACAAGGTTCCATGCATTCGGCTCGATCACCTTTCGCCCTCGCAAAAGCGCGCCTATGCGCTGGCCGACAACAAAATTGCTCTGAACGCCACTTGGGACGAGCAACTGCTCGCTGAAGAGCTGAAGTCACTCAGCGAGATCGACATCTCCTTTGATCTCGATATCACCGGCTTCTCCGTTGCGGAATTCGACAGTCTGATCGAAGACCTGACTGCCGAAGAGCCGAACGATCCAAATGACGATCGACTGCCTCCGAATGATTTGGATCCCCGCTGTCGCCCCGGCGACCTCTGGCGCTTAGGGCCGCACCGCCTGCTCTGCAGCAATGCGCTTGATTCGGCAGCGATCGCTGTCCTGTTGGCCAACGAAGAGGCCCGGATGGTATTTACAGACCCCCTTACAACGTTCCGATCGATGGACACGTTGGCGGATCGGGTGCCATCAAACATCGCGAATTTGCTATGGCGTGCGGTGAAATGACCGCCGCCGAATTCACCGAATTCTTGGAGGCGGCGTTCCGTAACCTGGTGACTTTCAGCGTTGATGGCTCGATCCACTTCGTCTGCATGGACTGGCGTCACATGGCCAACATCCTCGACGCCGGCCGAACGACCTTCACGGAGTTGAAGAACCTGATCGTTTTGGGGGAAGGATAATGGCGGCCTTGGCACGTTCTATCGGTCGCGTCACGAGCTGATCTTCGCGTTCAAGAGGGGGACGGCGTCACACCTCAACACGTTCGAGCTCGGTCAGCACGGCCGCAACCGCACCAATCTCTGGGAATATAAGGGCGTCAATACTTTCAAAGCGGGACGGATGGACGAATTGGCGCTGCACCCGACTGTTAAACCGGTCCAGATGATCGCCGACGCCATCAAGGACGTTTCGGCGCGGGGCGATATCGTGCTGGACTTGTTTGGCGGCTCCGGGTCGACACTGATCGCAGCCCACAAGACCGGGCGCCGCGGCTACCTCTGCGAGATCGATCCGGATTATTGTGACCGCATCATTAAGCGGTGGGAAACTTATGCTTGCGACGAAGCCGAGCTGATCTCGCCTGCGACCGGGATCGCCGAAGTTCATCCGGTTGACGACGCTGAGGCTGAGGCATGAAGCCGCTCATTCCCAAGACTCGCAAAAAGCAGCCGCCCACGATTCCACCATCTTCAGTCTATAAGGTTGGAAAAGGCAAGCCTCCGATCGAGACCCGCTTTCGGCCAGGGCATTCCGGCAATCCAAAGGGCCGCCCGAAGGGCGCAAAAAACAAGTCGAAGCCGGTGAAACAATATGAAGCCATGAGCGCCATTATCCAGAGGGAAGGGAGACGCACTTTCAAGCTTACCGAGAACGGGCGGCCGATCTCCCTGCCAATTATCTCGGTCATTGTTCGCGCAATGCTGCACAAGGCCATCAAAGGCGATCACCGGGCCCAGCGGGACTTTCTCAAATTGTGCGAAGCGCTGAAAGCATCGAGCGTCAACGCTCGCTCGATGCGCAACGCGAGGCAGAAGACCGCTTACGTAAGATAGGTGCTAACGACAGCTCCTGGTATGATAAGTCATCTGAAGAACTCAGAGAGGAGATTCAACAGGAAGCTGAAGAGCTGGGTTTTCACTGGCAACCGCGTGGAGGGCGCGATCGGCAATAAACCTTTCTCAACCTTGACGTCAATCGTAAATGCGGGGAGTCACCGACTGACGTGGGACTCTATTTGTCAAGTGACGACCGAATGCGCCTTTCTTACGCGTCAGATCGCGTATCGGGGATGACGGATACTTCCGGCGGCGTCCGCTGCCCGGTGCGCTTCCTTGTGTGTACCGAAAACCTTATCCTAGTTGATGCCGTGACGGAATCGCCTAAGCCGACGGAATGATCGGACTACTACATTTCGTTCTGGGGATTTGGCCTCGCCATTCAAGTCGAAGAGCCGGCTTGAGGCTGAGCCGGCTTGAAGCTGAGAATGCGGTGCTCCGACATCAGTTGATTGTCATTCGGCCCTTTAATTGCGGATTGTTGTCAATCACCTTTTAAATTTTACGGCGGCACAACGGTAGCGCCCGCGCCGTCGGAGCTGGTCAGGGTTGCGGAGACGGCGCGGGCGCGGCTGATACGCTGTCTCTGTCGGAAACTCAATCCTGCTGGCAACTGATATCGAATCGGGCGATGCTCCTATCCGATGCGAGAGCTTTGCAGCCTAATCTGGTTGGCGTTGGTCGGGGCGTTCCGGTCGCGGCCTCGCTTGAGGCTGAAAATACGATTTTGCGTCATCAGCTTAACGTGTTGCGGCGGCAATCGCCGAAACGGCCGATGTTCGGGATGCTGGACCGTCTGATATTCGCCGGTTTGTATCGTTTGGCTCCGAAGGTGCTGGGCGCCCTGGCGATCGTGAAGCCGGACCGTGATTAAATGGCACCGCGCCGGGTTCAGATCGTACTGGCGGTGGAAGTCGCGGCGCCGTGGCCGCCGGCCAATGTCGGGACCTAAGTTCCAAGGGTGCAGAAAGCGACGGTGCGGCCAAGGCGCCCTGGTTGAGCGTCGAGGCCAGATTCGGAGCATCGGTTGCAGCATCCACCACCAGATTTGCAGCCAGTTTTTACGACCTTTCCGGGTTCGTGAAACCGGCTTCGCACCCAACCATTGTTACGATTTACGAGCTCACGGTTGAAGAAGGCAGTCCCTATTGGACCCACGCGCTCAATCTGGGCACCGTCGATGCAAAGGAGACCATGAGGGTGAGGGCGCAAGCGAAACCCAGCACCAACATGCCCGACATTATGGCCGAGACCAGATCAATCGTTCTTGGTCGCTTGCCTTCGCTGATCAAGTCGAAGTGCCTACAGTGGCTTTCATCCCGATAAGTATGAAGGTGCATGATAGCTCTCCCCGTGTTCGAGCATGAACCAATCCGCCGTTGCTCAAACGGTTCCGGCGTGGGGTTTCAGGCCGCAAATTTGTCTTCCTTGTCGGCGCCGCCACGGGCGACGATTATATCGCGACCGATCTGAAGGCCACCGAACAGCCGATCGATACCGCGACGGCTGTCGGCAAGCGCTTCCTCGATATGCTCGGCGTCTTCGCCGAGTTCGAAACCAACCTACGGAAAGCGCCAGCTCGAGTTTATTTTGGCTCGACGCCCTCGACTTTGAGGTCACGAGCCGCTGGAGCGTGCTTATCAATCCACTCCTTGCCGCCGCCATTATAGAATTTGTCGTAGGCGGCTTCATTTTCATTACGGATTCACGTAGCGATTGCCAACCGGGGGGCCGCCGTGGTCGACCCTGGCCTTGTTAAAACCACCGGCGATGTAAACGCCGCCGGCTTCCTTGATCATCTTCTGCACGTCCGGTAGTGCTTTCTTGTATGCGTCTTCGTCGGTGACGTTAGTCTCGTACACCGAATAGAACGCCGGTCCAGTAGCTGCGTGCGTGTAGAAGGCCGCCCCTCCAGCTCCAAGCACCAAACATGCCGCGCCGATCGCGGCCGTTGTTAGCCTCTTCATTTCCCTTTCCTCCCAAGGGCGCGCGCTAGGACCGGGGCGCGCGCTGCCCGGTACGAAATGACCAGGGGTGTTGCAGCGCAGACATCTGCCCGCCGCAAATTTCTCGCCGCGCCTTGGTCGCCGCTTTTAGCGGATCAACAAGGCCGCAACCGCACAGCCGAAGCCAAGCAGCAAGAGGCATGAAGTTGTCGCGGCGACGAGGTCAATTGACCAAGGGTGGCCGTCCCCGCCGGCCAAATCCAAGTGTCTGGAGCGGCTTTCGTCTCGATATGTCTGAAGGTGCACGGCCGCCTCCTCGTTGGTTGGCCATTCCATCGGCTATTACCAAAACAGTTCCTCGTACACGCGCGAGATCACGCCCGGCGGGCCTTACCTCGGTGGGTGCAAATCGCCTTGAAGCCAGCGTCCAAGGCCCTTGGACTTCATGGGATCTTCATACGCGGCAAAGGTCTTAAGGACCTGATTGCAGACAGCGCATTCAAACGTATGCAAGTCGACACCCTGGGCGAGTGCTGCCTCGATGCTGACGAGCATCATCTGGGCCTTGCACCTCGGACAGGCAGGGCGCTCAATTGCGGCGAAAGGAATGACGGACGACAGGCGTTGAGATTGGGGCATGATGTATGCCTCCCTCGAACAGGCGGGAGCGCAACACTCTCTGTCACCGGGTAATGCCTGGGGGGCGGGAGCGGTGATTGTCTAGCTATGCGCCTACACGATCTCAAACGCGAGTTAATTCGCGGATAAGTGAAAGGAAAGTGGGCACCAGCCAATGCTTGTGCACTGCACGCCAACGGGCGAAACATCCTTGAATGGTTATGACCGCAGTCCGGGCTTTGATCTTCGCGACCAGATCCTCATCCCCAACCGTAACGTCGGTATAATAGTTTACCTGGTTAGAGGCCGGATAGACGACGCCGGCAAATGCGGCAACTGCCAAATCGCAAGCTGTATTCTTACCCAACCGCGCCCCCCGATATTCACTCGCGGGCATTGGCTTCCCGTTGTGCCTATCGGAAATCAAATCCGGACATATTCGTGATGCAACCCGCCGAGGACCGGGCGGCAAAGACGACGCCCTGCCCTCATTACGGTGCGCGATAGGGAGCATCCTTGTCAAAAGCCAAGTGCGTGCGCGTCTCATTATACAACGAGGTTTGAGAACGCCCACAGGACCGTTCTTCGCGAGGTTCTTTATCGGCATCATGCCTGGTTTGGTCGCCGAGTTTGCATTCACGGCGCCGTCGACAAGGCTGACCAAGTCGTCTTCCGCTGCACGCTGGAAGAGTCGCAAGCAGACCGTTGGCTGGAAGTTCCAGCGTGGATGTTCGACCGGACGGCATGCCATGACGCCGGGCTACTGACAGCTCAGCCGTTTGTCAGCATCGAGGCACTTGCGGCGCTTTCTGTGCTTCTCGATCTGGCCTTGAAGGATCGAACGTCATCAGCTGCCCCGCTTTCTGGCGCATGCGGAGGCTCTCACGACCAGAATCGGGGAGCGTCTCATGTCAAGCCAGACGGCAATGCCAAGGAGCGGATACCGACCCAATCGACGACCGCGGCCGCAGCAGATGGATCTGTTCGGCGACGGGCTGTCGAACAGCGCTATCGGCGCGCCGGCATGGGCGGAGCTGCCGGCGGAAGCGCGGGCAGCTCTGACGAGCCTGATGACGCGGTTGATCCTCGACCATGCTGCGACGACAGCGACGCCGCGCGCGAAGGAGGTTGATCATGATCTCTGACAAGTTCAGGCCTCATCATCTGGAGCGCAAGGCGATTCTTTACGTGCGCCAATCCTCAGCCCATCAAGTATTGCACAATCGCGAGAGCAGCGCGCTGCAATACGGCATGCGGGACCGGCTGACGGCGCTCGGCTGGTCAGAGATCGAAGTGATCGATGATGATCTCGGTCGTTCGGCCGCCGGCGGGGTACAACGCGCTGGCTTTGAGCGGATGGTAGCGGAGGTTTGCCTCGGTAAGGTTGGCGCGGTTTGCGCCCGCGAGGTCTCGCGCTTCGCTCGCAACAGCCGGGATTGGCAGCAACTCATCGAGATGTGCCGCGTGGTCGACACCGTTCTGGTCGATCAGGAGACCATCTATGCGCCAAGGCACGGCAACGACCGCCTGCTGCTCGGGCTCAAGGGCAGCCTCAACGAGTACGAGCTGGATCTGTTGCGCCAGCGCTCGCTTTCGGCGCGCTACGAGAAGGCGCGCCGGGGTGAGTTGGTTGTGACAGCGCCGGTCGGCTTCGTGAAGGCCGGCGACCGTTATGAGAAAGATCCGGATCGGCGTGTCCAGGAAGCGATCAAGCTGGTGTTCGACAAGGTCGAGGAACTGGGCAGCGCCCGACAGGCGCTCTGCTGGCTCCACGAGTACAACCTCGATGTGCCGGTGAAGCAGTCCAACGGCGACACCGCCTGGCGGCGACCGAGTTACTCCACCATCCACCGGATCATTGAGAACCCGGTCTACGGCGGCGCCTATGCCTATGGTAAGACGGTTGCGGCGGCGGGATACACCGCCGAGGGCGTGAGCGTGAAGATCCGCCGCAAGAAGCGGAACGAATGGTTGACGTTGAAGCCCAATACCCACGACGGGTATGTGAGCTGGGAGAGGTTCGAGGCGATTCGCGCCATGGTCAGCAGCAACGTTGCCACCGGTCGACATCACGGCGCGCCCAAGCATGGAGACACGCTGCTGGCCGGTCTGATCCGGTGCAAGCGCTGTGGTCGCAAGCTCACAGTCCGGTACACCGGCATGAAGCACCATATCCCGCGCTACAGCTGCAGCCGCGCCTGGATGGACGATGGCGGCCCTCTCTGCATCGCCTTCGGAGGATTACGCGTCGATGATGCAATCGAGGAAGCACTGCTTGGCGTTGTCGGCCCAGGCGCTATTGCCGCTGCAACCGCTGCTGCCAAGGAGGCCGAAGAACGGCAGGATCAGGTGCGCGATGCTCTCAGTCGCGATCTGGAAGCGGCACGCTATGCCGCCGACCGGGCCTTCCGGCAATACGATGCCGCCGACCCCGCGAACCGGTTGGTGGCGAGTGAACTTGAAGCGCGCTGGAACCGGGCGCTCGCTCACGCGGCGGAGGTCGAGAGCAAGATCGCCACGCATGACGCGGCAACGCCCACAGCCATTGCTGATCCAGCTTCGCTCGGCGTTCTCGCCTCGAACCTCAAAACGGTCTGGGATGCGCCGACGACGGATGCTCGCCTCAAGAAGCGCATTGTACGTACCCTCGTCCATGAGGTCGTGGCCGATATCGACGACGCGGCCTCCGAGATCGTTCTCATCGTCCACTGGGTGGGTGGCGCTCACTGCGAGCTGCGCTTACCCAAGCGCCGGCGCGGACAGCGCAACAGAACGTCCGCCGATATTATCCAAGCCGTGCGTCAACTGGTGCTGATCGCCAGCGACGATCTGATTGCCAGCCTCCTCAACCGCAGCGGTCTCAAGACAGGCAACGGCAATCGCTGGACCCGCGAGCGCGTCACATCGCTACGCTCCTATCACCAGATCCCGGTATTCAAGCCCACCGATGACGGGATCGAACCCTGGCTCAACCTTGGCAACGCCGCAAAGCTCCTCAAGATCGCGCCCAAGACGCTCCGCCTGGCCGCTGAAGCCGGCGAGATCGAAGCCTTCCATCCGCTATCGGACGGTCCGTGGATCTTCGCCCGCGCCTCGCTGATAACACCTGCTGCTCGATCTATCGCCGAACGAGCGCGACAGAACCCGAGATCCCCCGCGGGATCGCATCCCGATCAGCAAAGTCTCTTTTCTTCAACAACATAGACAGATGGGTGTTCTGATGCGCGGTTGTAGTAGCGAGCGTAAGATTTCAGAATCCGGCGTAGATGGGCCTCGCCCAAGACAATGATGTGGTCCAAACACTCACGCCGGATCGATCCGATCAACCGTTCGGCAAAGCCATTCTGCCAAGGCGAGGCCGGCACGGTAGGCTTGTCCCGGATGCCCATGGCGCGCAGTCGACGTGTGACGATGGCACCACAGATCCGATCACGGTCCCGGATCATGTAGTGCGGAACCAAGCTAAACTCGAGTTGCGTCAGCGATACCCTGATGGAAGCCATCCATTCCTGGTTAAGCGGATGTTTTGGTCGTGGTTCTCTGCCGAGCTTGTTTGAATTCAACCAGTGGATTTAGAATTCCGAGTGAAAAGAGAGGCAGCTTATTTGGCGCGGCATGATTCAGTTCGCTCTGATGGGGAGACGACTATAAACGGTGGAAGCCGTTCGACGCTTACGGACGCCCGAGATAGATTAACATCGAGCCGATCGGATCTTCCGTGGAAGGTTGGAATTCCTTCAAAAGCAGGGTGTCGTCCGCCTTCGCAGTTCATCTTGCGCCTTCTACATCAGGTCACGACGCAAATGACATCTCAAAGATTCCTCCATCCCTGTATTTGAAAACAACAATCTTAAAGCAACGCTACAAAACTCAAAAGCGTCCTTGATGGATATGGCATAGATGACCATGCATATGCGGAGACACTCGGGCTGTCGCTATTGTGGGAACTCCGGCACGCCGCTGAGCCAAGGCACTCACCGGAGCCGGTTCGTGGAGGTCTGACTGGACCGCAAACCCTTCCACGAGTGAGCCAACAGCTAGCAAGACATCAGATGACTCAAATCAAATCGCTTCTTGCGCACATGCCAATATTGCAAGAACGTCGACGTCTTTGTGGCGTAGATACTCCCGAAGATTCATACCAGCAATCAGATTTCAGTGTAGGCAAGCAAACCCAACAATCGTTCTGCGCTAAATTCCAGAAGCGAGCCTAGCCGTGCTGCCAGTCATTGAAGCTTTCGAGCAGCTCTGGCAAATCCTCAACCTGAATCGGAAGTTTCTTCGATGCGTCATGGAAATTGGAGCTTAGCAATGGAGCTTTTTCTTATAGCCACCGGCGCCCGCGACAGTGAACGGAACATTCTTCTTGTCGAGAAGAGGGGCTGAGAACCGCTGATAATTGTGGACATGGCCGGTTCCCGCTCATACCCTGATATGATCGGTTTCCCCCTAGGGTTGGATGATCGAGCACGCGAGAGGCCTACAGGGTCATGCTACGTTTGGGGAGCATTGCCAGCGGGGGCGCGGTCTCAAATCTTATCAAGGAGGCCCCATGGCACGATCGGTCAACCCGTTAACGCCAAGGCGGCCGCTCTCGGAAAGCGGTCCGCATCACGACGCCGCAGGCACCGCTTCTTCCGAAGGTCAGGCGGCAGCCGGTCGCGGGAAGGGATGGCACATCGATAACGAATAGGAGCGGTTCATGGCTCTAGATCCCACTGGGGGCTATGCGATATTGCGTAATCCGCGCACTAACGAGGGGACGGCCTTCTCCGAAGTAGAGCGACGAAATCTTGGACTTGAAGGTCTGCTGCCGCCGGTGCCCACGACGCTTGAGCGTCAGGTAGCCCGGATCCACGCGCAACTCGCCACGTTGGACAACGACTTGCAAAAATATCTCGCGCTGTCGGACTTGCAGGCGCGAAACGAAACTCTCTATTACGCGGTCCTGATGTCCGACCCCGCGGCCTTCATGCCGATTGTTTACACACCAACCGTCGGTGAGGCGTCCCAGAAATTCGACCACATCTTCCATACCGCCCGCGGCCTTTATCTGCCGATTTCGGCCAAAGGCCGTATCAAGCAATTGCTCCTGAACTGGCCGCAGAAAGACGTGCGATTCATCGTCGTGACCGACGGTGAGCGGATTCTTGGGCTCGGCGATCTCGGGGTGGGCGGCATGGGCATTCCCATCGGGAAGCTCGCCCTCTACACCGCTTGCGCGGGTGTTCCCCCGGAGCTCTGTTTGCCGATCGTCCTCGACGTTGGGACCAACAATGTATCGCTGCTTGAGGACCCGTTGTATCTAGGTCTCAAGCAGTCGCGCACGCGAGGCGAAGCTTATGACGCTTTTGTCGATGAGTTCGTGCAGGCTGTGGAGGAACTCTACCCGAAATGCTGCATTCAGTGGGAGGACTTCGCCAACATCAATGCCGTCCCAATCCTCGCTAGGTACCGCAATCGGACCTGTACCTATAATGACGATATCCAAGGCACAGCGGCGGTGGCGCTGGCCGGCATATATGGTGCTCTGCGGATCAGCGGCCAAAAGCTTTCCGATCAACGATTCCTCTTTCTCGGCGCCGGTTCGGCCGCGACGGGAATCGGCGAGCTGATCTCCCAGGCGATGGCCATGGATGGGCTGACGATGGAGCAGGCGAGAAGCCGCAACAACCTATTCGACGTCGAAGGCCTGCTGACGACATCGCGAAAGCTCCTGGCATTTGAGGAGCCTTTCGCGATCGAGCACGCCCCGGTTAGGAGCTTTTCTGAAGCGATCAGGGCCCTGAAGCCGACCGGGATCATCGGCGTCAGTACCGTGCCGAAACTCTTCAATCAGCAGGTCATCGAGGCCATTTCTGACATCAACGAACGGCCAATCATCTTCCCGTATTCGAACCCGACGTCGCGATCCGAGTGCACCGCGGAGGAGGCTTACACTTGGTCAAATGGCCGCGCAATCTTTGCGAGCGGCAGTCCGTTCCCGCCACTCACGGTCAGCGGGAAGCACTTCGTGCCCGGTCAGGGCAACAACGTCTACATCTTCCCCGCGATGGGAATGGCGGTCTATGCGACCGAAGCCAGCCGGGTCACGGATGAGATGTTCATCGTCGCCGCCAAGGCTGTCGCGGAGCAAGTCGGCGAAGATAGCCTCGAAGTCGGTTTGATCTATCCGCCGCAGAGCAAGATTTTTACGGCCTCTCTCCACGTCGCAGAAAGAATCGCGGCGAACATATTCGATAGCGGGCTCGCCCGAGTAGCGCGGCCGAAAGATATTGGCCGTCTAATCCGCGATAAGACGTACATCCCCGCTTACCGTCGTCTTGATTAGTGCGGGTCCGGGATATGCAACCCGATCCATACCCAGCACTAGCGCTCTTACTGCCTTTCCGAACGTTGAGTTTTCGGCTGCGATGGATACCTAAAGACCTAGTTGCCGGCGAGGGTGGCGTCGGCAAAGCGCCCCGTAGGGGTTTCGTATAATAGGAGTATTATCTTTGATCGCGGCCCCGGTAGCTCAACTTGGCAGAGCCCAACGCCGGCAGTTCACATGACCGGCTCTACGGCGGTTCGATCGCGCCCCGAGGCGCGCGGATGAGAGCGCCGACTGTTTATTGCGGTTCGTTGGGCGTGTCCCGCTCGTGGCTTTCGGCGTCGGCGGCTGCGCAGGCGTCCATGCCGTGGCATCTGCTGTAGTAGTATCGAGCGCCCCCAATGATCGAGCACGCGAGTACGACCGCTATAAGCATAAAGACAGATCGTCGATTCAGCATTTCTCTGTCCCATTGCTACGGTATTGGCGACTTCAGGGCTTCCAATCCTGAGGTCGTTATGCAGTAAACTGGCCTTCCGCGCGCGTCTGGTCGGCGATCGATCCAGCCCTTCGCCACCATCTTGGCGACGGTCTGTTTGCCGGCGCGCAGTTTGTCGCTGGGTGTCCCGACAGTGGGGCTCATCCCTTGCAGCGTGGATCTCTCCATCGCATGGCCTCGATAGCCAGATCGTCTGTTCAGCAACCTCTGCAGATGGTTTTTACCGCTTTGTCTGTTCGCGCATTCTCTACAGCGAGCGGGTCAACATATTCTCCCGGTTCGGCCGCCGGCGCCCTAGACGCTGTAGGCTTACCCAGGGCGCCGGGTGGCGAGATCTTATGGTAGCACGCAAGCCGGGCGTTGGCCTTGCGTATGGACTGGCAGTCGGTCTGTGCGGATGCGGCCTCGGAAAATAAGCAAAGTAAAAACAATACAGTAATTCTCATTTTCAAAACTCCGATGCGCGTGGGTGCCTGAAGGTGACAGTATACCAGCTTGCCGTTTAAAGCTTGTGCCTTAATTGATCTTTGGTCGGCCGACCGGCCACACCACCGAAAGGACTAACCTAAAATGTCAAACGACCTTGTCGTCCAGCTTGGCCCGAAACTGGACCAATTCCGGGCGGCTTAAGAGCCCATTCCCACGACACATGAAAGACGTTCGCATCAGTGTGCTCGAAGTCGATCAACCGAACGCGGCGATGCCGCTTTAGCCAAGGGCGAGGGTATCCTCAAGATTGGTCGGACGCTTGGCATCGGCACCAGCGTCGTCCAAAGGGTTGTCCTAGAGCCCACGTGACCGCCCTGAACAGCTTGCACGCTAAATGCGTCAGCGGGCATCGAACTACCCCTGCTTCAAAGCAACTGACTCCCATGAATCGTTGCGTCAATGTGATTTGAAGCAGCTGAGGAACGTCTCCTGCCTGGGATGGCCCCGAAAACGGCACGATTCAAGGCGGTTCGGCATGTAGCTGCGTCAAAATCCGGCGTATCACAACTCAACGCGTCAATTAAATTTGGAGCAGTTGACGTACCTCTCCGGCTGGAAATTAGACCTCCCGGATGCGAAGGAGCGCGACCCACATGTTGATGCGAGTATCCCGAGTAGCGATTTGCGCGTTGATGATGGTGCCCCTCGTCTTGCCCGCTTATAGCCTGACCGGTCAGGAGGTTGTAGCCAAGCTCGAGGCAGCAGGCTATTCGCAGATCCGCCAGATGAAATCCGGAAAGATCATAACCTACAAAGCGGTCAGAGCCGGTAAGGAAGTTTCCCTCGTAGTCGACAGCTTCGGCAAGTTCAAAGAGCTGCCGTAGAAACCGTTCAGTCATGGCTGAACGGGCGAAGGGCGCCCGCGAGGGCTTGCCATCCTCAGGTCGCGAAAAAGCTACGCCGTCTGGCTCGGCAACACGTCCATGCGCCGCCGCCGCGCGATCCGAGGCCAAGCCTCGTCCTCCAAGCATGCTCGGAGTACGCCACGAGCAAAAGCGCAAGCCCGTATCCCTGTCCGGTTCGCTCCTGATGTTCTTCTGCGCGATGCGGTTACATGACTAGGAGCCGCAGCCCTTCGCGCAGGTCACCCGAATCCATTAGAACGCTGAGAAGTAAAATCCGGAAGCGGCTTTTGACAATCGTCAAGTTCTGTCGATACGGCTCGTATCTATTTATCGCCGTGCTGTAGGGGCGATTTGAGAGTTCATCGTGCCATCCTACCGAGGTCGATGGCGAGAAGAACCATGATCGAGTTTCGGCTGAAGACAGGAGTGCCTTCCGCTCTTTCCGTTTGGTTGGATTTAGCGCGCGGATTGGCTGCTATTGAAGTCTTGCTGTTTCATTCTTAGCAGCTGCTTTTTCAAGAGCAGTTACCCGGCGCAGGCTATGGTTCGGAAATCGTTTACGTGTATTCGACCTTGTGGGCCGTCAGCGCGGATGGACCGTCCCGTCATCGTGTTCTTCGTCCTCAGCGGCTATCTGGTCGGCGGCCCGGCACTGGTGCGGGCTAAAATTGGAAAACTCAACGCGGTAGACTACTTTTCTGCGCGAGCATCGCGGCTATACGTGGTGTTGATACCTGCCCTTGTTCTTTCGTTTGTTTTCTATGTGTCCGCCAAACACCTAAGCGGATGGCAGATGTTTGTCGACACTCACCAGCACCTTCACGATGGTGCTACACTCGTCACGGCCAGCTACAGCCCGGCAACAGCCTTGTGCAACGCGCTGTTCCTCCAGACGATCAGTTGCTCGACCTTTGCGGGCAATTTGGCGTTGTGGAGCCTGCCCAACGAGTTTTGGTACTACCTGCTCATTTTCGCATTCCTGTCCGTCCGCAAAACGTCCCTGTGGGCTCTTCTCGTCCTCGCGATTTTCTTTCTGTTCATATTCGCGGAGCACTCGGACAAACTCGGATATCATACCGGACTGCAATTCTTTTTCTATTTTGTGATTTGGTCGTTCGGCACTGTTGTTTACGCCATTTCGGCGCCGATCCTGGTGTGGTCGGTTTTATTTCTACTCGGTTTGGCTGGTACTCTCGTCGTTGCGCGCGCTGGTTTGCTCGCGCCATAGGCGGCGGGCGACTTTATAGTCGGCCTAGTCACCGCAGCAGCGATCGTATGGATAGAATTTGCCAGGATCCGACTGCCATCGTTTCTACGTTTCGGCAGGGAGACTGCCGAGTGGAGCTTCTCGCCGCAGCCGTTCTCGATTTTCGTGAAAAGCCTTCTCGGCATCGCTGTGGTCCGACATAGCCTCTTGTGCTTCGCTCTCGCGTAAACTTTTCCGTTCGGCTGCCGTGAGCCCCACATCGGTACTTTTTCGGATGTCGCTCATGTCTTCGCCTTCTTGGGATGAGGCGCCGAATGTGGTTCGCGCCGAAGTTTCGCGCATGGAGAAAGAACTCACCGCCGGCTTTGCAAAACACCGCGCCGCTGCCGTACGTGATGCGTCGATTGCCGAATTCCATAACATGGCCGTGAAGGGCAGGACCACCTTGAAGGAAGCCCTTTCGCGTTACGTCAACATGGGGAACCAACTTCGCACCGATCCAGTCAAAGGCCTCGAGATCATCTGTCAGAACGTCGGCATGTCGCTGCAGGAAGTTGCCGCCAAAGTGCTTCGGCTGGCTCTGGATCGAGAGCAAGGAGCGCATCCGGTACATGAAAGCGTCGCCAAATTCGCAACAGAAATAGCTCACTCCCGTTTTAAAGAACTGTCCGAAGATATCGTGTTCTTTCTCACGTCGGGACGCACGGCATATCTTGCTGAAGCCTAGGATCGGTTGAACCCTGTTCTTCCGCAGGCAGATCCGATCGGCGCGGTACTGACCCCGCCTGGCAACCGGGGGGCGTGGCAGGCACGTTCCACCACGGGCAGGGCGCACCGGCCCTCTGGTTAGGAGAGACCCACCACGACCGCAGCCGCTGGCAGTGGAAGAAGATCGAACCGATCGAGTACGGCGAATACCGCGCCCAGCACGATCATGCCGACGGCCAGCCTCCGGATCCACGCCGATACGTGGTCGAACTCATCGAGGCCGTTATCGCGTTTATCGGATTCCATGACGTAAGCCCCCTTCCTGTGTCGTTCGCAGGCTAACGATTTTCATCGCCTATGATTCGCTACAATTTAACACAAAGCGAAACTATTTCCGGGACCGGGAAAGGTGCGTTACGAGTCTACGGTGAACTGTTGCAGATTTGTCTCCTCTCATTCGGCGCTGGGAGTTGCTAGGTCCCTAATTCCGTGCGGGATTTGCCCTTGTAACGTCCAAATGACGATCGTCGGTAAGACGCCAAGCTGCCGTTCCGAACTAACCCGTCAGCGCTAAAGCTGTAGCAATTAAAACCATAAAAGAAATCCGGCTCATTTCTGATCTCCGGTTCCAATTATTAGGAAGATGACCACCATTCGCTAAGTCGGGGAATGCAACTGGCCAGCTTACCCCCTACAATTGCTAAATCAGACTGGCTTTCTACCTAACGCCTGACCCCATCGCGTGATGGCAGGCCCCCAAGGTTTCGAAGACGAGTAATCGAGCCGCGTCCCGGATTTGGTAGGCCTGGCAACATGTCGTCGGACGCCTCGCGAATCTCGCCGACGGTCCTCAAGCCCGCTGCCGTCATTGCGTTTAAAATGCGCGTGGGAACTTGGCTTATTAGCGTGTTATCCGGCAGTTCGGGAATTGGATCGAGCATCAGTCGTTTCCACCTCGTATCTTCGCCCCATCATAGGTGGCGCTACGGCGCGGCGATGGGGAAACTCTGCTTCACACGTGATCAATGATGCCTAGTACGGTGCCGGGATCGACAGATCCGCCATCCTTCACCAAGATCTTAGACATTATGCCGGTGGCTGGCGCCCGGATCTCGTGCGTCATATTATAAGTATCGATCTCGACCAACGGTTCGCCGATGCTAACCGGATCGCCAACGCTCTTGAACCATCGCCCAACCGGCAATCTCAAGATGCCGGCAATCTTTGGCACTTTTACTTCTGTACCCATTATTCGCTCGCTCTTCGCTTTCGTCTGCCAGCTTGCGACATCATGAGATCGAAGTTCCTCCACTGCAAACCACAACCCCCGCCGACTCCAAGAAGGGCCGACAGGGGCTTGCAGGTGGATGGCGCGAGGCTAGGGGTTTGGACCTAGGTGTCGCCCCAAGGACCCGCGGATAAATCAAACTGCGATGGTCAAGTTGTCACAAGCCGATACAATGAGCAGATAGCATAGATTTTCGGCAGTACGGCAAGCGAGCCGGTCTCAGCGGGCACGAATCAAGTGCTCGACCGCGATCTGCCATATCTCGAGATCCGTACACGCGGCATTCCGGCGTCACGAGCTTCTATCTCATTACGAGACAGCTCAGCCAGCGACGCACGGGTGGATCGCTGACTTCCTTCGCGTTAGAAAGCCGAAAAGTCCCAACGCTAGAAGTCCTGACACAAACATTGGCAGCGCGGGCGGGAGGGGGACGACGGATACGGATGTCACATCGAGGGTCAGCGTCCGACCAAACCCGGCGCTACCAGCCGATCCCAACTCAAGGCTGCCTTGGAACAGCGATCCCGTTTGCGAGAGAAAGAGCGCATCGTTTTGGGCGCGATCCGCTTCATTGTAATATGCGTAGATCGAGCTGGTGAAACCGTTTGAATTGTATGAGAGGTTCGCTTCCTGAGGGTTACTGTTCGGAAAAAGGTTTGAACTCAAATTAAACGGGCCTGAGGTACCCTGAAATATCAGAGTCGCGAGTGCTGTTTGGCCCGGTTGCAGTAGCCCCGTGAATGGGTTGCTGGTTATCGCCACAGCATTGACGTCAGAAAAACTAGCCGCGCCAGAAAATGGTTGTCCAACTGCATTCGCCGGTATTGTGCTAGGATAGTAACCTGAATTGGGTGGTCCTGGAACGGGGGACGTATAGACATCCGAAGAGACGAGCCCCGAGAAATCGAAGACGATACTTGATGCTGTAGCGGATTCCACACTCGCCAACGTGCCGCAAACAGCGAGCGCGCATACAAATTTACGCATTCCCAGCCCTCCACCAAGTGAGGAGCAAACATCTCACTCTCGATTTTTGGCAGAGTCAATCGCCCCGGCGCGAAAGATAGACAGCCGGAAATGGCGGCCGGGCGGCGTCCGGGCCTGGCTAATGTTTCGGCAAAGAAATTAGCCGGCGCCTCTGCGTCGAAACGAAACTCCCTCGATAGATCGGCTGCGAGTTAAGTCGAGAACCGGCCCGCCGCGCGAAGCTGAAAACGACACAGGGGTCATTAAAATCCGATCAAGGCAATCCCAACAAATGCAAGCAGGCCCAGCGGCACGCCAACGCCCAACGCTGCAATAAAATAAATGAGGACCCTGAGGGCGTAGCTCGACATTGCTAACCTCCTAGCTTTGAAACGATGTACCCACAAAGTCGCCCTCGCGCCAGATCAGTCGACAGCGGCGTATCGTGCGGAAGTTGTCGAACGAAATGCCGAACTCAGAGGGCAGCACAATTAAACCGTTCAAACGAAGTCCGGCGCCTTGATTTGTCACGTCACGGACACAGCAGGCGTGAACGCCATCATGGCCTGAAAAGCAGATCAGAACGTCACGATTGATCGTCGTGCGGCCAACGGCACGGCGTTCGACGTCGGGGCGGGGCTGCAGCAGCTCCTGAAGCATCGGCATCCGGTCCGGCGATATCGAGGAAAAGCGAAGCCGCGGCTGGAATATGACGACCACAAACTCGCCACGCTGGGTCCGGATGGGGACAATATCCGGTACCGGGACGCTATCGCGTCTCCGCGATCGCGCAACGGAAGTCGCGGATTGAGCTTGATGTCGCGGGTGCGGGTTAATTCTGGAACCGCAAGCGAAAGCTCACCGGGTGCCGGCCGTCACTTCGGCTCGTCCGCCTGTTCGCCTTTCAGTGCCTGCATCATGGCGATCCGAGCGGACATCGTCGGGCCGTCTTGCTTGACGACGAGCAACAGCGCCTCGATCGCGTTCTTTCATGGTGGGGTCTGCTGCCTTTCGGCAGCGAGTGGATGTATTCGCCGGCGAACTGGAGTCGGAAATGCTCAAGCGCGGAATGTTTCGACGTCATCGACTGATCGGAAGATCAGGCGTCGCCGCCCTTCGACGAGTGAGGCCGTTGGGCCCGAGGCTGTCTCGGCCGACGGCAACTCCGAAAAGCTATGCGCCCACGGACACCCAGGTCGCAGCGGTGGCCATGCCCAGCACGGCGCCCGATGAACATCGCGGTTTCAATTCTCGACAGAGTCCACATGTGGATAACTCCTCGGTTCCGTCGCTCCAGAGTACTGAGCGGCTGCCGAAAAACGCCGGGCCGAACAGATCAAATGGCGAGTGCTCCCATAAGGCAGACGAGGCGAAGGTGCTCCCCAGGGATCGAACCACCCACATTCAGCACTGCCTGGACGAACAGTGAGCCAGCCCAATGGTCGACTGAGACGAATAGTTTAATTCGAGCGAGATTGCCCTTGCGGTCGCCTTCCGGTTGCGCTTGGATACAGACTGATCTGGATGCGCAGGCGTCCGCTCGCACCGATGAGCTTCCAATCATTGGCCATATCCCATTGCCAGAAAGGCGCCCGATCCCGTGGTGATTTAGGCCTGCTGACGCGTTTTAGCCTTGTCGGAAGGCGTCCAATGCATGGGCAACGAGAATTCCGACGCTCAAAACAATCAGAAATGTAACTATGGCAGCAAACATCGACAGGTCCCGCGCAATGGATCCATTGAAAGATCGGCCTTTTGCACAGTCAAAGAGATTCCGCCCGGGGATGAAACTTCCCTCCGCATGATGATTTCGAGCAACATCCGGCTGGTCGAGATCGGGCTGAAGGCAAAGGCCAAATGACGGGCCCGCGTCCAGCCGGCCGCCCTTGGACGCTTACCGTGCAGATGGCGGTGATCTTTGCGGCATTGCGCGCCCTATCGATTCAACCAAACTGTCTGCGAGGCTACAAAGAATTCTAGAGAAAAATTGGGTTCGTTTCGCTCTTCTCGAGCTTTGGTAGATATGACTGAGTTATCTTATGGACGACTCACCTGCAGCACCGATGTTCAGGTTAACGCGGGAATTTCAATGCGGGTCGAAAAGCGAAGCCGTAGAAACATTCAACCGCGCGTTTAGGCCAGCCTTATAGGCGCAAGTTCTGGCATCTTAGCCCCCGGAGCTGGGAGTTTTAAACCTAGGAGAAGTCAGTTGCGCGACCGATCGGGCTTTAGCGATCTCGTGCCCAACCGTTATCGCGTTTCTTTGCACGTGTTAATGGTGCTTTCTGCGCTGGTTCCGTCCCTGATGGGCTACACAGTGTATCTCACAGACATCCCTAACGCCATCGCCCGGATCAGCATCAATCTCAGGCTGATCGCTGATCCGTATTCGAGCGCGTTTTACTTTTTCAAGCCTCGCCTCATTCCCAACATGGCTCTAGATATCTGGGGTTTACTCTTGGGAGGATGGATCGGCGTGGAAAATGCTGTGCTGATCTTTATCATGCTCGTTATCGTGCTTCTCTACGCGATGGTGCAGTGGTTGCGCTTTGTCGTTCTCGGCAGCACGTCTCTGCTTGTTGGCGCTCTCTCGCTGTTCCTGATTCAATCGGGAAACTTTCGCTGGGGGCTCATGAATTACGAGCTGGGAACGGCCATTATGTTCGCAAACCTTGCGCTCACAGAAAGTCATGTCGCCGAACCGTTCCGTGTGAGCATCTCACGAAACATCTTGGCGAGATCTGCCCTGTGCCTTCTGTCTGTTATGTGTAGCGTCTTTCCCACCGAGATCTATGGTTGTTACTTGATCGGACGTCTGCCATCCGTTCTTGAAGGGCAGGACTGGAAGGAGAATGCAAAGAGAATCACGGCAATGGGCGTCCCCTTTTTGCCGGTCCTCGCCTTCCTCGCCGTTGCGCAGGATAGGCCGCCGGCAGATACATACGAAACCTCCTGGACGATCTATGGCAAGGTGTCAGGGATTGTGTCTCTGCTTTACGCGCGAG
This sequence comes from uncultured Alphaproteobacteria bacterium, assembly GCA_963755895.1. GTDB lineage: Bacteria > Pseudomonadota > Alphaproteobacteria > Rhizobiales > Xanthobacteraceae > Bradyrhizobium. The sequence continues at coordinate 921,261 of CAVWMD010000003.1, read as the reverse complement.
GTCCGGGCATCGAATTGTTCATGGCCATTGTCTTCGCGGCGGCGCTCGTCCTTCTATTCACGATTTGTCGCTTCAGGGTTGCGCCGTCACAGAGATTCGGGCTGATCTTGATGGCTGTTCTCTATCTAATGCTTCCTTCGCGGCTGTTGAACGTGGACGCCATCGACTATCGACTAGCGCAGCCCATCGCACTACTGCTGATTGCCAGCACGGAGTTGACGCGGCGGGATGGAAAGCTCTGGGTCGGACAGGCCAGGCTTGTCGGCGCGACGTTCGTCCTACTGGCACTCGTGCGCCCCCTCGTCGTCATAGCTAGTCTACGCCCCGTCGATGACCTCCAGCATTCGATCAGCCGCCTATTCGACATTGTCCCTTCAGGTTCGCGGGTGTTAGTCGCCACGGACCTGCCAGAATTCCGCTATTTTGGACATCGCATCTGGCACCTCCCACTGCTAAGCGCGACAGAGCGCGGACGCGACATCTTCATGGCGTCCATATTCTCGAACTTCTTTACAGGTAAGAGGCAGGCGCTCGACGAATTCACTCTAGGCACGATCCAACTTGGTGTCGACGCTTTTCCCGACCTGTGCCGGTGGACGAATGTACTGTTGGTTGGTCACGCCTCGAGTCTTCCGCCGTCTCTGCCGTTGACTGGAATGCGTACGGACGGCGCAGCTGCGATGTTCGATGTGGACAGGACTGCGTGTACGACACTGGGCGAGCTCAGTGCTCCCGCTTTGGCGTCGATAGTGGCTCAAGTCGAAAAGAGATGCGCTCAACAAACGTCGCAGACATTAGCCAGCGCCACATGGACCACTTATCTTGAGTCCAAGAGATAGCTATGCGGGTGTGGTAGCCGAATGAATTTCTGCTGTTGGGGAACCGCGGAAAACATGGGGGGCCGTTATGGGAATGGACGTCACCCGTGACAGTCACCAGTGACGCAACCGAACGCTATCATCTCATGGGTAGTAAACTGCAAAAAACTTCCCTACGGCACCAAACCGATCATTAGCCGGCAAAACCGCTTTGGTCCCGTGCTCGCGACCGATGGCGACATTCGTTGAAATGGGATTTCGCGGATCAATAATCCGCGGGGAAATGATCGAACTTCTGCGACGGATATTTATGCCCGTCCGGCGTGGTAATCGAAATCTCGTGACAGCCATCTTGAGCCAGTTCGGCGGCCTTCTTTAGGGCATCCGCGGCCGTCGTGCCGACAATCTCATTTCGTCTGCTCTACGGCTTGTTGATTGTGGGACATGGTCGACGGCAGATTTTATGGTTTGGCGTCACAGCGCATCCGGGACGGGGCCTATGGTGAGGTTTTCATCCGAAGGCTTCGATCATTGGGCATTCGCGATCGACCGACGTCGGCGCGCTCCTGTGTGTACCGAAAATTAAATTCTGCAATATTGATGGTGAAGGCCTCCAAGGACAGGTCGTGAGACGACGGCGCCGAGGTGCTCAATCGCGCGACGGAGAGGGGCGTCCTTGTTCAGAGATCGATGGGTCCTCGACACATTATAATAGTCGGCATACCCGCGCAGGATTCGGCGCAGGTGCGCTTCGCCAAATACGATCATGTGGTCGAGACATTCGCGGCGGATCGAGCCGATGAGTCTCTCAACGTAAGCATTTTGCCAGGGCGATCGGGGTGCGATCGGATGGTCCCGAATGCCCATGGCACGGATCCGCTGCAAGAAGACCGGACCATACGAGGTGTCTCGATCCCGAATGAGATATCGCGGCGCGTGGTCCCACGGGAACGCCTCGGTGACCTGGCGCGCGATCCACTCCGCGGTTGGGTTTGCCGTCACGCCAAACGACACCCAAACTCGTCGTCCGTGGCGCACAATGACTAGACAATACAGAATTTGGAATGCGATCGTCGGCAGGACAAAGAGGTCGATCGCCGCGATGCCGTCGGCGTGATTGCTGAGAAACGTCCGCCAGCCCTGAGACGGTGGCCGCGAGTGGCGGCATATGTACCGAGCGACCGTCGACTGGGCGACCTCGAAGCCGAGCTTGAGCAACTCACCATGAATACGCGGCGCGCCCCAAAGTGCGTTCGCACGGCTCATCTCGCCAATGAGCGTGCGCAGCTCAGCCGCGACCTTTGGTCTGCCAACACGGTTGCGGGATCGCCAGCGCCAATACGCCCGAAACCCAGCACGGTGCCAGCGAATGATGGTCTCCGGCCTGACAATCGCAACCGCCTCAAGGATGGACGGAAACCAGCAATAGAGCCAAACAAATAAAAAACGATCCGTATTGTTGAGGTGCGGTCGCTTCGGCGTTCGCCGGCGAAGCACATTGACCTGTTGCCGCAGGACCAGGTTTTCCGCTTCCAGCGTTGCTCTCGCCTTGAAGCGTGAAACCAGGATACCGAGAATCAGCCTGAACAGATCGGTCATCAGGATGCGAGCTTACGCCGTCCGCTTGCTGCGTCTGGGCCGAATCGAATTTTCGGTACACACGGGTTTCACTGACCCCCATAGCACCATCGAATGGCGCATTTTAAATGGCAAACCCTTTGCGGCAATCCATCGATACTATTTCAGCGGCCAACAAGCGCTTACCGTTCATCGCTTGAATGACGACATGACGTCGTGCGTCGCAGCCGTTGTAAGTGTTGAACGCGGGCTCGACGCAAACGCGGAATCCGTACGGCTCGCCGATGAGGTAGTGCGCACCTTCCAATGCGCGCGCGACAAAATGATCGTCGTCGGCCACATCGCTGACCCTAGCTAGGACGTCGTTCCCTAGCGATCCACCCGCACACAGCGATCGCATCGCTAAAGGGCTTTATCGTCCCTGGGATTATCTTACCGTCCCAAAGGCCTCGAAGAGCGCCGTCAGGCCGCATCGCAGAACGGACGCGTAGATGCGGCGAACCGAGATATTGCGTCCATGACAGAAGAACAGAGTGTCGCCGTTGAACCCGGACGCAACGCGAACGCAGATGCTATCCGGATCGCCGACGATATCGTGCCGAACTTCCGGTGCGGCGACGACAAGCTTATCGCTAAGGCCGACGCAACATCGCCCCCCCCCCGGCGCCGGACTGAGTGGACATGCTGCCGTATTCCTAGATGTGCTGGCCCTACGCAGAGGTGCCCGCAGCAAGACGGTCACGAAAGCCGAACCGATAGTGACCGCCAATGACCGCCCCGACCGATCTCGTACTGGGTCCCATGTTGGGGTTTTGTTCGCCGATATTCTCCGCGATCCAGGAGGACGAGGGATGCTTGCGTCGCTTGACGGGTTGCCTAACGATGTAGAAGTGAGCGGTGTACTATTCTGCTTCGAGCTACCGTGCTCTTTCGGAATTGCCGTCAGATATCGCAGTGGAAAGCATGTCCGAGGTCGGTGGTGGACCGGAAGTAGCTGACGTACGTCGACGACTACGCGATTGCCCCCAAGCGGAAATGTTTCCGTAAACACGGTGGAAAGTGCTGTGGGGATGTAATAACGGCTTGACTTATCGATTATGCAGCTGAGGTAAGCGACTAAGGCATAAATCGTCGCTGCTTGTGCCCTTTCGGGATTCGTAGGCTTTCAATACTTGCCTCGAAGTGTTGACGTTCAGTCGATAATATTCGCGCTTCATCGTATCCAAATCTGAAGCGATTATTCGATAGTTAGCTGCGCCCAGGAACAGCAGAGCCATGGTTGTCGGCCAAGAAAGGTCCAGGGCTCTCGCCAAAACCAGGATGACCTCCCTATTCTTGTCGACCAGTGCTCGCTCTACCACGTCAATCGGCAGTGCGCATAACAGTGACAATGCGACCGTCGTCTCCTCTAATTTGAGCGAGTGAGCGAATTCGAACAGCTTGTCTTCGTCGAGCTGACTGTATTCCTGAAGCTTTGTAACCGCACGCTTTGCAGTAAAATAATTCTTTGTCGCCGGCCCGAACTTCGCTTGAAAGGCACCGGTTATGTCCGTCACCGTTGCTCGCACTTGACTAGCTAAATCGGGTCGCTCTCGTTCGAGTTTTGCTCTTACTTCGTCAGATGCTTTCGAGATCAGTTGTTGGAAAATGTGCCTCGGAATATCCTTCCGAGATCCTACGTTCTCGGCCACTATGGAATCGTCATCTGAACGATTGAGCAGATGCAGAAAACCAAAATTCGACAGGTTCGCGCCGGAATTTGCGGCGACTGAGCGAATAACCTCTTTGTCACCGCGCTTTACCAGTACGTCACTCACTTCGTAGGAGATGTGCTTTCGATTTGCGATAGCGAGCAGGTGTTGCTGACTTTTGGTTTTTGCATTCGCAATCAAAGACTGACCGTCGATCCGCTCGGACTGGCGCAGGACGGGGCCGGCAACGTCAATCGAATCATCAAAAGCAAGCTTACGGATCACGTCGAACGGTGCATTGTTGCTCGGAGCCAGCTTGCTTGCGAGCTTAATACGGGAAGCCTGTTCAATTTCGTTTGCCAGCCGACCAATCACTTCCCCGAAGGTCCAGATTTGATCTTCGGAATAACGGCCCGCGATGAGTACGTCGGTTGCGTGCCAGAGCGCCCGCAGGCAGCTTTCTGCCGATCCGTGGGACACGGCATCTTCCAGCTCCGTCAAGAACGACTTTGACTCTATCATCTAATCGACGCTCTATAAAAATAGACCTATCTGAGCAAGTCTTGAGGCACGTCGGGCGTTAAAAAGCGTCGGCCGAGTTGTTGATGTCCGACTTCAGTCGTCGGTCTCGCGAAGGGAAATGATTCCAGAATAAAATAGCTCGGTGATTTGCGGATCGAAAAGCGATATATCGCGGGATCAATGCTTTTCCAGGAACTTGAGTTCGCCTCCAATGAGAGCCGATCGCTCGCTAATAATGTGGTAATTTTCGAAAGCTCAATAGTCGTTGGTTAATAATCGATGAACATCCGGCAATGATTGTCGCAGTCGCGCTGCTGCCCGGGTGTCGATGCCGAGATCGTAGTTAACAATGCACTTGTGGATATGATTTCGGCGGATCTAATCGCGCATGTTGAAGGTAGAATTCAAGTATTTGAGCGCCTGTAGGTCTCAGTGGACTGCCTCAATGAGGAAGGCCTTATCGTCCGCCGACCCGCTTTCTTCTCCGCTGAGGGGGACGAGTGAAGGGCAAGTCAGTTTTTCAATTAAGTTGCCGCCATTTGCGAGCAAGCAGCCGATTTTCTCAGCCGAAACCGGTCGACTGAAAAGGAACCCTTGAAACTCGTCGCAGCGATAGCCTTTCAAAATTGCGTCTTGCTCCGCGGTTTCGACACCTTCGGCGACCACGGTCAGGTCGAGTGCTCGCCCCAGCGTGATGATTGCCGCAGAAATCGCGCGATCCTGCGCGCTTCCTCCCAAATCTTGGACGAAGCATCGGTCGATTTTGATGGTATCGATAGGGAAGTTCTTCATGAGCGACATGGACGAATAGCCCGTTCCGAAGTCGTCGATCGCCAGCTGAACGCCCCGATCGCTGATTGCGCGCATGGTAGACATCGCATGTTCAACGCTCTGCATGACCATGCTCTCGGTCACTTCAAGCTGGAGAAGGCGAGGCGGAAGGCCGGTTTCAGCCAATACGCCGTCTAGGAATCCAAGCAATCCATCATCCATGAACTGCTTCGGAGACAGGTTGACAGCCATCGAAATCGCAGGATGCCCCTGGGACTGCCAAAGCAGGCTCTGTCGGCAGGCGGTCTCGAGCACCCACCTTCCGATTGGAATGATCAGGCCGCTCTCCTCCGCGATCGGGATGAATGTACCAGGCGGGATCGTGCCTTGTTGCGGGTGTCGCCACCGCAGGAGTGCCTCGACCCCAACCATGCGACCGTCTGTATTTACTTTAGGCTGATAATCCAGGAACAGCTCATCATTCTTGATCGCGTGCCTTAAATCGGCCTCGAGTACCAAGTTCTCGAGGGTCAGCGACTGCAGATCCGGGGAAAAGAAGCGATAAGCGTTTTTGCCGTCGGCCTTCGCCGCGTACATTGCGATATCGGCCTTCTTGACAATGTCTTCAGGCTCCGTGGCATCGTTCGAAAACACTGCGATCCCGACGCTGCAGCTAATGCGGCATTCGTGCCCACCGAGGAAGACGGGCGCGCTGAGAGCTTCTAATAGCCTTTGAGCGATAACGCCGGCCTGTTCTACCGTCGCCAGTTCGTCGAGCAGAATGACGAATTCGTCGCCTCCTTGCCTAGCAAGAACGTCTTCCATCCGGATACATCCGCGGATGCGCTTGGTTGCCTCAATCAAGAGCTGATCTCCCGCCGAGTGGCCAAGAGAATCATTGATCAGCTTGAAGCGATCGAGATCCAGAAACAGGACTGCAAACCGGTGACCGGTCGTCTTTGTCCGCTGATGTGCTTCGCAGAGCAGCGTGTTGAACATCGATCTGTTGGGGATCCCGGTCAGGGCGTCGTGGGTTGCAAGAAAGCGAATACGATCCTCCGCCAACCGCTTTGCGTCTTGTCGATCGAAGTTACAGATCGCGAACGAAACGTTTTCCGCCAATCTGGCCAAAAGCTCGACGATTTCGGCGTTGAAAATTCCCTCCTTGCTGGCAAGGAAGAGCAATACGCCGATCGTCTCGTCATTTCTAAACAGCGGAAAACTCGCCCCCGCGCGGGTACCGCCGCGCTCCGCCAGCCGATGCCAATGGGTGGTGCCGGCATCGCTCAAGAATTCGTTCTTGATGCACGGTTGCCCGGTGCGGAAAGCCGTGCCGGTCAGGCCTTTTCCTTGCGGGTGGTCAGCCAAAGTGGAAAATCCCGTGCTACGAACCCGGTCCGCGTTCTGTCCTCTCGTGGACACGATCTTCATGAAATGATCGTCCGGTTGGGCAAGTGCAATCGTGGTTGAGGTAAAGTGGCCTCCCAGTACCGCGGCATCGCAAACGAGGTCGAAGAGTTCCTGACGTGACTCGGCCCGCATCATCGCTTCGTTGGTCTTGCAAAGCGCGATATACATGCGGTTCAGCGCGATTTCCTTGCTCTCCGCTTCGTGCTGGGCTTGTTCGGCTTTTTCTTGTCGGACTGTCGCCTCGAAACGATCAAGAGCGAACGCGACGTTTTCGACAACCCGTTCGAGCAGCGAGCTGATCTCGGCCGTAATTGAACCCGCGGCTTCGAAGCAAAACAGAAAGACGCCGATGCTTTGCTCCTGCTGAACGATCGGAACCGCCAATGTTGCGGCAACGCCGCATGCGAGTGAATGCTCACGCCATTGCTTTAAGGTGTCATCGTGGAGGACGTCGTTGCTGACGACGGGGCGGCGAGAGCGAAAGGCGCGGCCTGCAAGGCCATGGCCATGGATGGAGGCTTCATCGACCGAAATGCGGATCTGGGAGATGACTCCCGTCTCGCTGGTAGCGGCGGCTACTTCGAGTGATCTATTGGCGCTCGGAGTCAGGACGGCGGTGATGCGGATGTGGCCGCCCTGGACCGCGGTATCGCAGACCTTCTGGTAGAGTTCTGAACTGCTTTTCGAACGCAAGATAGCTTCGTTCGTGGCATTCAGCGCCGCAAACATGAGTCCACGATTCATGAGCATCTCCCCCGCTCTGGGGGATAGCAGATGGAGCAAAAGAACAGGTTACAAACGATGTTTAATGCAACCATAACGTGGCGTTGACGGTGGCATCGCGCTGCATTGCGGCGTGGTGCCATCGCAGGTTTCAATGGCCAAACGATCCCCTTGTGGTGCGGGAGGGGTCGAACGTTGCTTCATAGCGAACGGTCGCACGGCTTGCGGTCGGCCAATGGCCGACGAATCCCCCAACGGACTTGGCGTCGTCGCCCAATGGTTGATCGATTTGAGGCTTTAAAGCCGTGGGCGAGTAAACCACAGGTTGGTTGGCTAGGTACATGGATAATGGCCCTCGGCCAGACCGCGCAACGATTCATCAAACACGTGAACCTCGCGTGCGACGCGCTTGCCGTCCTGCTCGAAAGACGTGATGCCGACGAACTTGCCAGACTGGATGGCGCTCATGTCGGCCTTTGTCACCAGGAAAAGGCCAGCGTCGCCGGCGAGTTTGATCGATACGGTCTCGCCCTTGGCGTTTTGTACGCCGATCGTTCCGTCCTTGACGTCGGTCAGCACGCCGCGGATATGCGCCTGCGCGAAGGCCGGCGGGGAAAGCAGCAAACCAACAAGGACCGCCGCGGCTGCAATCGATGCGCTCAGAGCTCGAGATATCAGCATTTGATCAACCCTCCCTTTTGCGCTCCGCATTTTAGCGGAGAACGCGCATCCGACGCTCGGGCCCTAATTTAGTCAATCACTGCGCGCGAAAGATAAAGGGTTGACTCCTCGAGTCAGCGGGGCCGTTCGTCGGCCGCCCGACTTCCGCCCAGTCCGTGTCCCGAAAGCGCAACGGCGCGGTCTCTGCGGCGCGGGCTATAGCGAGCACGTCTCTTTCACGGTGTCATCCCGCCTGCGAGAACTTGATGGTTGAGACGGGCCATTTCCCATCGTGGCCTCGAATAGAGATTCGCAGTCCGTGCGCTTCGTCAAGCCAAACGCCCTCCACCGTACCTGCCTTTCCGTCGGTGAGGACCACGGCCTTGCCGACGAGCTCGGTATTGGCTTGTTCGAACTCGTCGAGGATCATGGCCGCGCGGATCTTCGCCGTTGGCATCGGTGAACCGAGTTTAGTTGAGGACCAAGGCCGCCGCGGCGCTTGAAAGAACGATGACGCTCACGATGGTTGTCGCAATCAAAGCCAGGTCAACATTCGTCATGAGGCCAACCCTTTAAGCTGAGCATCGCATGCAGCGATGCGGCGGTTGACGGCTTTTGTCATGGGCGTGTGGCAACCGAAAGGCTTCAATCTGGCGGCGCGCGCCACACCGCGAAGCTGAGGCCCTATGCTGCGAGTGCCGAGATATCGATTGCATCAAGCCCGAATTGCGAGAGAGGGTCCTTTTAGTCTTCCACTATTTCGCCTGGGTCCAAGCCGGTCGGCGAGTTTGAGCGGTTTGCGGCCCGAGGTGGATCCCGAGGCGCTTGGCGACCTCAAATCAGCGGTAGCGACGCATCGAGCTTATGAGCAATCTGTTCGGCACTGCGCTTCACGTGCGCCAGCTTCATCAGTTCGCGATCTTTTTTTGATCGGCCAGAGTTGGGGCTTCGCGGGCGATGCTGTTCGAGGGTGACAGGCCAGTAGCTGTTAAGCCGGTGCTCTCGATCGTGCGCCCGCCCGGCAGATTTTTATTCAGTGCACCAAGGCCCATCTAGTGTGCCTAAAATACTGGATCGCGCTTCTGCCCTTGGGCAGCCATGCGGGCTAGCACGATCGCATCTTCCGCCGCTATCCGAAAATCCCGCGCCGCTTTAAGCGGACGCCTGATATTTGGGTCTTCCGAGCTGCTATCGAAAGTAATCAGCTTCATACAATGCGGACACTGCACCTGATAGCCTTGGCGGAGTCGTTGCGCTCTCTCGTTGAAAGGCTTCTTGCACTTTGAACAAAGAATTTTTATTCGGTCGGTCATAAACTCTTCCGCTAATTCTAATGAGCGAAGGCTACGCCAATCCGCTTTTCCTTGCGCCAGACGATACGACAAGTCTGACGTTGATGGCTGCTCGCGATGTTCAACGTGATTTCGTGCGGAATGCCAATCGGGTTCGCCACGTCTAGCGTGGCCCCGTCGGGAGATATGTTGCGAATTGTGCAATCGACACCGCTGCCGTCGAACTCAATTGTCCCGGCTTTAAAAACGCGTTGTCGCTTCGTTGCGCGCCGCTCATTCATTCCGCCACTTTAAGCAAAAAGTTTAAGGGCCTGATGAACGGGGCTACCGAAATAAGGCAACATACGAAAACGAATTGGTAACCGTCATCGACCGGTCAGAAGATCTGGTGTCGCTACCTTGAGCGAGTGAGGCGCCAGCGGTTCACTCATCCCGCTTCAGCTTCCGCTTGCCCCAGTGCGTCTCTTTGCGGTCCGGGTTGAACTCGCGTTCGCGGTTGCGGTGCAGCGCCTTCAGCACGCCGATGCTCGCGAGCCAAGTCCAGCCACCGCCGGTCTCCGCGGCTCGGATCGGGTGCTCGACCGCGATCTGCCAAATTTCGAGATCCTGTTCCGGCTTTGGCAGTTTGGTGATGTACGTCGCGTCGTCTCGGAGCGTCACGAGTTGCCGGCCGTCGGGCAGGGCGATCGGATCGTCGAACTCGCGGGACCATTTCGGAGCGCTAATGCCGCCAGCACTTTTTGTCGACCTTGGCCTTGAAACCGTCCGGTATCCGCGGGGCTTCACCGTCCTCCGGCTCGTTGCGCCACGGACAGGGCGCGCCCGTGGCGCCACAGGGGCAGGCGTGCGGTCCATTCCAAGGCCTGCCCGGGTGCTCCTCGCAAACCCAGCCGCTACCTTCGCATAGATCGCATGCCATCGATCACACGAGGCGCATCGGTAGCGATAGCTGGGACCGATCGACCGCGTCGTGTCGATCGACGAAGTCCTGAATGTCCGACGGCACATCGCGCCCGTGCAGGTCGCAACGCCGTCGCAACTCCTGGGCGACGTCGTGGGACACGTCTTGCGACCATCCTTCGAACGTGTTGAAGCCGACAACCCCGATCGGATTGCGGTAGTGACCCGTCAACAATTCGCGGATGACGCTTTCAAGGTCGGCGTGTTCGTCGGCTTCCCGCCAGACGCGGCCGAGCCGGCCAAGATCATCCAGAACCAGGTAGACGTTTTGATCTTCGGGCACGCGATCGAGGGCGTTCGGCTCGATTTACGCATGCACTCAACTCCACGCTACGGAACCGGGATTTAAGGCCGCCGCGAGCAATTCGTACTCCCGGGTGTATTTCTCACGGATGTGTGGATCGCGCGGCATGCCCCATCAAAGCGCACGCGCCGCCCGCTGGCAATTGGGCCACCGGTTGAGATACTGGCCCGCAACTCCCGAATTCACCAGCGGCCTTCCTAGAGTAAGAGACAGGCCTTCAATCGCCGCCCCTCAGGACGTGAGATAAGCATCGACCGCATGAGCTAAAAAGAGACCAGCACCAAGCAAACCCAGGACCACCGTGACCGCTTCAATCATTTGTACACCCTTGCTTACACCACAGGCACTACAGGGACGTGCGATAGCCCTCGCAGGTTTCAGGATCGTTTCATTAATTCTGCGAAATGGTTTCGTGCTTAGCGGCGAAGCTAAGCGGTCGCCGGGATTACCCGGCATGTGACAGCCCACGCATCCAGACTAACCAGCGGGCTTCTAAAAGGGAACCGGCGGCGGCTGAGGTTGTTGTGGCGTGGGCGATCGAAGAATCCCGCCATGAAAAGCGATTATGTCGTTGCTGGTATTTTAGTCGGAGCGATTGTTGTCGGCCTCGGAGCTTATTCGGGCCATCCGGGCGACGAGTACTGCCCAAGTCCCTCCGCGGCCTCGGTCGCCAAGACAGCGCGATGGGCCACCCAGTGTCCAGGCAAGAAGCCGTCAGATGGGCCTGCTGACACCAGACGAGCGGCCTTTTCCGGCATCCGAGCTTGCGGCGCGCTGACGCGGACGCACCGGCGGGCTTCCTAAAGTCGGGGAGGGGCCGGTCAGCCACCCGGCAATTCATCGTCGAAGGATCCGCCGCGCCATCCGTAACCCTCGATTAACCTCGCCAGCGCCGGCGCCATGAGGAACCACGGACGAACATAATTGACGTGGAACGATCGTGCATGAGTATTGCGTATGTTTATCACCGTCGAACGTTGCTCGCCGCGGGGACGCTTTCGTTCTTGTTGAGCGTCTCGCTCGGTGGCTGTGCGACTTCCACTGCTGGATCGTCCCTGATGGACGCGCGGGCTGAGGCACCAATGCCTCAAAAAACAAGTGCTATCTCCCCGTAGAAGATCTGCCGCCGCCGCGCGAAATGTCCGTTCTGACGCCCGACGAGCGGTCAAAGCTTAAGAAGGAGCTGATCGCCGCGCGCGACCGCCAAGCCGCTGCCGCTAAAGCCCAAGGAACTGAGCCCTCGAAGCCCAATTAACACCGCCCCGGTCGAGCGGCGAAGCTCATCGGAAGATGGCGCGGGCTCATGTTCGCGCCGCTCCGTACATCCAACGCAGACGAGCGGCTATCATTCCGCAACCGGAGGGCGAGGGCAAAGGCTCCTCAACTCAATAGTGATCGCTTCCACTGTGGAATTCGGATGGCGTCGGCCGCCACGTGATGGCTCGGGCGGAAACGCCACGCATAAAATTTATCGATCGATGTCACGGGGCAGCCGCTAAGGGTCGTCTACTCGGCATTGACGCCGCTAACGCTCTCGACCAGCCGGACGAATTGATGGCGCATGACTTGGTTTTCGATCGCAGTCAACGCCCGGCATATACGCAGGTTCAGCGGATCGGTCATCAACGTTTGCAATTCCTGACCGGCCTTGCTGACGGTGTGCCCGTCGGTCTGGAAATACGAAACGCTCTCGTCGAGCGCGGCCGCGATCTGCTCGAGCCGGACTGCGCTGACCCGGTTGACGCCCTTTTCATATTTCTGGACCTGCTGGAACGAGACGCCCAGCGCCTCGCCTAGAACTTCCTGGCTCACGCCAGCCACGACGCGGCGGGTACGGATCTTCTCCCCGAGCGTCTTGTCGGCCGGGCCGGACGCGCGTGGCTTTGGTGTCTTTGCCTTGGTAGCCATTCTTGGGTCTCCTGCGGTGAGGGGCATATATTCGCTTTAGCGCAACCTAAGCGCGCGCAAAAGCCGCCCCTCTCATGAGGCTTGTCTCATGAGGGCTTGGCAACCTATTGCTTGGCACCCGGGGGATTTGCTTCCGGGGTCGGCGCGGGCTCGGCCGTGGGTGAGGTATCCCGAAGCTCTGGTGGGGCCAAACAGTCGCCGGCCCAAAGCTTGGTCCCCTTGACTGTTCCAACGAGCTTGCAGGCCATTGGTGCCGGCGGCTTTACCTGCTTTAGAGGCTTGCCACCAACCTTGGAGGCGGTTTGGGCAAAAGCGGTCGCCGAAAGGCCGATGATTGCGGCAAGTATCACCAGAGTCCTCATCGTGATCCCTTCGCCTTCAGCCGATCGACACGCACCTCTCGAAACTCTTCAGGCCCCTTGATCAAGCGACGCTTCCGGCTGGCCTTTTCGTCGTCGTCAGCCGCGTCGACCGTCAAACCGTCGATCGCCTTTGATGCCAGTTCTTTCGCACGGTCAGCACGTCCCGCGGGCGCCTGCTTCGGTTTAACCCTGACGGTCAACCCCAACTCGACAAGGCGGCGGATGGCTTCTGGGCGCGATGGTTTAGGTTTCGGCTGCGTGGCAATCCATGCATCGACGGCAGCCAATCCCGGCGGAGGCAGACGGAGCCCAATCTGCTGAGCCCCCTTACCATCGCTACCCTCATAAAGCGCAGGGCGCCCGCGTTTCTTTTTTCTGCTACCAGTTATTATTGACTTGGCCATGATTAACTGATACCAGAATAACCAAGCCGGGGCAACGCTGGAACCATGCCCCGGCTCTAACCCGAACCAAAGGTATGGCCAATGGTCCAAGTTGCCTGCGTGAATATCCACGAAAACCCGCGTCTGAATTTCTAGTCACCGTCAACCGCCTGCAAATCTAGCTCGTGATCCGCGATCCCTACGTGGCCCGTGCCTTCCGGGCCGCCGAGGATGACGGGCTGGCGCCCAGCATGGGCGCGATCGATCAGCCCGGCACGCTAAACGGCGGCGCTGCTGAGCCCATCCAGATGGTGGAGGCTTGAGCCATGGATCAATTCATGCTGCCACAGGAAACCGTCGAAACCTACGAACCGTTCGCTATCCCCGACACGTTCTGCGAGGCGCTGGCTCGCATTGAGAGGGTCGGATCTTGCCGGCGCCTTGTCTTTGTCGTGATCGATCAAAGCGAAAGGCGGCACGCGCGGGCCGTCGTGGCCAAGTTGGTGGTGTCGGCCGAAGTCATGGCCGTGCTCGCGCAGGCGTTCGCTGCCGACCGGCCAGAGCCGGGCACGGCTTTCGCTCGCATGCCGCTCGACGCTGTCGCGCATTGAAAAGGTGCTCTCGATCGTGCGCGATGAGGCCCAGGAAAACAAAGCCCGCGGGTTCGCGCCGGCGGGTTTTGCCTTATTCAACTCACATTTCAGCAACCTACTGCAACAATTGTTTTCTCAGGGGAGTGTAACGTGGCGACAGGTACCGTGAAGTGGTTCAATGCAACGAAGGGGTTTGGATTTATTCAGCCCGATACGGGTGGCAAAGACGTGTTTGTGCACATCTCGGCCGTGGAACGAGCCGGCCTGAGCAGCCTCAATGAGGGTGCCAAGGTGAGCTACGAGGAGATGGAAAACCGAGGCAAGACGTCTGCGGAAAATCTAAGGGTTGGCTGAGAGGCTTTCTCCCGCACTCGCCCGCCGTTTCGAGCCGGCGGGCTTTTCTCTGAGCAGGGGCAGCCGCCGCCGTCCAAATTCGGACACTCGCTCTCACGAATTAGGACGCGAATCTTGAGCTTGATAAGGGTGCCCGACCTTCCTCCTGGCCCCAGCCCCGGTCGGGCACTCCAGAGCGGCCCCAGACACAGTTTTGGGGCCGTTTTTTACGTCTGCATCCGGACGAGGTGAGGGCGGCGGTTCACGCCGGCGGGTTTTTGCCACGAAACGTCCTTATGCTCGATTTCGACCTGTGTGTACCGAAAATTAAATTCTGCAATATTGATGGTGAAGGCCTCCAAGGACAGGTCGTGAGACGACGGCGCCGAGGTGCTCAATCGCGCGACGGAGAGGGGCGTCCTTGTTCAGAGATCGATGGGTCCTCGACACATTATATAATAGTCGGCATACCCGCGCAGGATTCGGCGCAGGTGCGCTTCGCCAAATACGATCATGTGGTCGAGACATTCGCGGCGGATCGAGCCGATGAGTCTCTCAACGTAAGCATTTTGCCAGGGCGATCGGGGTGCGATCGGATGGTCCCGAATGCCCATGGCACGGATCCGCTGCAAGAAGACCGGACCATACGAGGTGTCTCGATCCCGAATGAGATATCGCGGCGCGTGGTCCCACGGGAACGCCTCGGTGACCTGGCGCGCGATCCACTCCGCGGTTGGGTTTGCCGTCACGCCAAACGACACCCAAACTCGTCGTCCGTGGCGCACAATGACTAGACAATACAGAATTTGGAATGCGATCGTCGGCAGGACAAAGAGGTCGATCGCCGCGATGCCGTCGGCGTGATTGCTGAGAAACGTCCGCCAGCCCTGAGACGGTGGCCGCGAGTGGCGGCATATGTACCGAGCGACCGTCGACTGGGCGACCTCGAAGCCGAGCTTGAGCAACTCACCATGAATACGCGGCGCGCCCCAAAGTGCGTTCGCGCGGCTCATCTCGCCAATGAGCGTACGCAGCTCAGCCGAGACCTTCGGTCTGCCAACCCGGTTGCGGGATCGCCAGCGCCAATACGCCCGAAACCCAGCACGGTGCCAGCGAAAGATGGTCTCCGGCCTGACGCGCCGCGCGACGCGGCCTCGATTGCTGGAACGCAATGGGCTAGCCCGGATTTCTCACGCTGTTTGATCGAGCGCTGTGGCAGGTTGAGTTCGGCGGCACCACAACCAGGGCCAGTCATTTGGGCATGACTTCTCGCCCGCTGCGGCGGGTTGGCCGGGAGTATTCAGAGGGTCATAGGGGCTTGGAAGTTTTCCTGTGGGCCGAGGGTTCAGATGGCCGCGCTGTCGAGCGCGGCCCATGCTGTTCGAAAGACATCGGTGTAGGGAAATGCCGAGGCCATCGAGAACTTGATCCGGCGGACGCTGATGCGGACCTGGGCGCCGATCTTTAACAGCTTCAGGCGGATGGTGCCGCATGTGGCATCGGCGAAGCGGGTCGTAGCCAGGGCGATGCGGCGCAGCGCGCTGATAAGGACATAGGCCATTGAGGACAGCCAAAGCCGAAGCTGGTTGGCGCGCATGGTGCCGGTGGAGGTTCTGTCGGCGAACAGATCGAGCTGACATTCCTTGATGCGGTTTTCCATCTCACCGCGGGCGCAATAGAGCTTCTCATAGAGCGCGCGGGCCTGATACTGGTCGGCCTGCAGCGAGGTGACGACGAAGCGCGGATTGGCCCGGCCTTCCAGTGTCGCCAGGTCGATGTCGCCGACCCTGATGGATTTCTTGCGCCGGGACTTTGTCGCGCTCTCGCTTTCGGCGATGGACGGGATCATCCACTCGGCCTTGCCGACGACGCGGCGTTGCCGGCTCCAGCTCTTGCGCGTCCTATAGCGGAAGTCCTTGAAGCGCCGGGCTGGCTTGCCGGTCCGGCGGTTCTCCTCGGCTGCCTCGGCAAGTTCGGCCGCGATCTCGGTGATCAGCCTGTTATTCTTGGCCAAGCCGAACAGATAATCGACGTCGTTCTGTTCGCACCATGTCATCAGATCGTCGCGTGTGAACCCCAAATCCGCCCGCAGCAGAATGCGCACCTTGGGCCAACGCTCGCGGATCTGTGCGACGATCCGCGCAACTGCGTCAACCGAGCCCGCGCTGGCATCGATGTTGGACCGGCGCAGCTTGGCGCAAAGAAGGTGCCGCCCGCAAAAAATATACAGCGGCAGGTAACAATAGGATTTGTAGTAGCCATGAAAGAAGCGTCCTTCCTGCTCACCATGCAGCGGATCATCGGTGGCATCGAGGTCGAGGGTGATCTGGTGGGGCGCCGTTCGATGCGCCTCGAGAAACAGATCGACGAATAGCCGCTCCACCGCCTCAGCATCGTAGCTGATCTTGTGGTAGCGCGACGGCTCCGGCTTCGACAATTCCAGCCGGTTCAACGTCGACTTGCCGGCTACCGCGGCACAGTCCGCGCGCCGCGCCTCGAGCTTTCCCGCCAGCACCGCCAGCAATGGATCGTGGCGTAGCGTCTCATGGTCGTTGAGGTCCTCGTAGCCGAGCGCGATCCCGAATATCCGCTGCCCGACCAGCGTTGCAACCGAATGCTCGACCTGCGCCTGGGATCGCCGATCGACAAAGCACGATGCCAACCGATCCACCATCCTGATCGCCCGATCCGTCGCCCCCAGCAGCAGCGCGCCCGCGTCCGATGTGATCGCGCCACCGTCAAACGCCGCCACAACATCGCGGCCTTCTACGCCTTCAAATCCAAAAATATCCGGGATACACTCAGTCTGCATCGGGGCTCTCCTTGAATCATCAAGAAGTCGTTCTCGCAAAACAACTTTCGATTGCTAGGTTGTCTGCTGTTGCGCTGGGCTTGGGGCATCGGCGTTGAGATCGTCCTCGAAATAGTTGACGGCGACGGAGGCTGCCCAACCCGCGAGACCGCCCGGGACGATTAAGGCCAGTATGATTGACACGTAATCTAAATGGCGGAACCAGCGCATCCGTCCTTAACGGGCCTAGTCAGGATCGGTTGCAATATAGGCTATCCTCGGCCGCCGCCGGTGATCGTAGTAAACGCGGGCCCTCGGGGCTGCTGGCCGAAGTATCGCGCGGCAACGATAGCGGACTGCGCGGTCGAAGAGTGCGGTGATATCTTTGACCGTCGGTAATGCCTAATATTGGAAGTCAGAAAGGTCGGCCCGTCCGGTTTGCTGCTCGGGTGGTTAGCGCCACTCATGACGGCCAATTAGGTAGATCTTGATGACGCAAACAAATTGGCGCAAGATCGGAATCTCCCGAGCCAGCAATTTAGCCAAGGACGGCGCAACATGAGTGCCACGTCGATAGGCCGGATGCTCGTGCCATGCATAGCGGTTTCAGGGGCACTTGGCGCAGCGCTTTTCTTAGGGATTGTGCCCACGCGACGCGAGTCGCCAGGTGAAATTGCGCCGGCAATCTCGGCGCCCGCGTCAACGGATCGAGATGATAGTTCGACCACGCTTGCAGCGGAGCAAGCCCGAGCAAACGCTGAGGCGTTAGCGTTAGCCGTATCACTTCCCCCGACGGAAGACGCTGAGTTCGCCCCCGTCTTTGACATTGCTCGTATTGAGCGAACGGGAGAGGCGGTTATCGCCGGCAGGGCTGCTCCAGGCGCTGTCGTGGAGTTATTGCGCGGCGGCGAGCTCTATGATCGAGCGGTCGCTGACGACGCTGGTCAATTCGTTATAGTCCCGCCGCGGCTTCCATCCGGCAACTACGAACTGACGTTGAGGTCAAGCCAGCCCGACGGGAAGCAGGCAACATCCAAAGAGAAGGTGGTGGTCGCGGCAGGTGATATAGAGCCGAGTTCCGGCCCGTACCGATCGCGCGTGGAGGACGGGGTGACGACGAATGTTTCAAAGATCGTGAACGCGACCGCCGTCGCTCAATCTGAGGGCAACCCATCGTCCGCTGCAGTCGTGCCCAAGACCACACACACGATTGTATCTGGCGACAGCCTTTGGCGCATCAGTCGTGCCGCCTACGGAGCGGGTCAGCGATATGCCGTCATTTACAGAGCGAACCATAATCGAATCCGAGATCCGGACCATATTTATCCAGGTCAGACCTTAGTGGTCCCTGTCAAGGAACGCTGAGCATTAGAGGTAATTCCGGCGGCGTGCTTGGGCGAAGCGCCGGCGCCGATCGGTCAGGAAGCGAAACCGGCAACGGATCGCCGCGTATGCCAGACGGCCGAGGCGCTGACACAGGTCCGGCTACACGCGGGCTCAGGTCCGCGCCCTTTCAGTCTGTGAGATGGAGGCGGCGCCGCTCTTACTTTCCTACCAAAATCATCATCCCGCTCTCAATCACCTCTCCGTAACGGCCGTGGTTTAGAGTCCCTTTTCTGGGATCCGTAAACCCCTCGCCTTTAGGCGACGGGATGCATTAGCATCCGGCGATGCAAACGGCGAAGTCTGGCAGTCATACGGTATGGGATTGCAAATATCACCTGGTATGGGTGACCAAGTATCGATATCCAGTTTTGGCCGGAGATATCGGTCTGCGGGCACGGGAGTTGTTGCGGGGAATAGCTTTGAAGTCATGAAATGATAATTCATGCGGGGGCGATAAACCGAGATCACGTACATCTGCTGCTGTCGATACCACCGCATCTGTCAGTGTCTCGTGCGGTGCAATATCTTAAGGGCAAGAGTTCGCATAAGCTTCTGACGGAGTATCAATCTCTCAGAAAGCGATACTGGGGACAGCATTTGTGGAGTAGGGGATACTGGGTTGCGTCGAGCGGAAACGTCACGGACGAAGTGTGGAAGAAATACATAGAAGACCAAAAGCCAGAAGAGCCGGATGACAACTTCAAAGTAGTTTGACAAATCGACCCGTAGGGTCGATCAATCCGGCTTCCAGCCGTAATCTGAAGCCACCGGCTTTAGCCGGTGGAGTGTTCACAAAAACGTCTGCCGACCAAAGCACGCCGACGGCAATGCCTATTGCGACAATTCCTTTCATCTCGAACCTCGTTCTTCGTGACGTCAGAGGCGTTGTATGACCGGCTGCTTACACCGACCTTACGGCGGCGGGCCAGATCTGCGCAGCGAGGCGAGTCGTGCGCTGGGGCCGGTCGACCGGCCCATCACAGCCCCTCAACGCAGGGACTCACCAGCGGGCTTCCCTGAGTCAGGACGGGTCTTTTGGCTCGGAGTCGAGAGCCGGTGACAAAGGCGGCTGTTGAGCCTTCCATGAAGCTAGATCAGGAAGCAGAACAGGGTCCGCTTCAACCTCCTTGTTTCGGGTCAACGCCAATCCAGTGAAGCCGGCAATCACCAAAAAGGCGCCGGCTATCATGATCCAATGCGGTAATTGCATCGATGCCATGGCAGTCTCTTTCGAGTCGCTTTATGGGATTAGACGCGCTGTTTGTGGATGCTGGAATTTTCTCTTTCTTCGATCTTCTCGTAACTCAGCTTTCAGCGCAGCTTCTCCTGAAGTCATGCGGTACGTGTTTGCTCCTACGCGCTTGATCCAAGCCTTAGCGAACATTCTGACAATCGTGACTGTGTCTGTAGGACGAAGTTGCGACACGGACAATTCGCCCCGAGCCAGCAACATCTGCATCGCGATGCGTTCGCGGCGGTTCGGAAGATGACTGGCGCGCGCTGGCATTGCTTTCCGCCCGACGATCTGAAGCGTAGGCGGGACAAATATATACGTAAAGATTGAATGAATTCATAAAGGCGCGGGCGACCACTTGCCAGCACCGGCGGGCCATTGGTAGGCGGTACCCCGGTCCCGAGCGTCAACTGCTAAATTTGTCATTTCTTCGCCTTGAGCCCGAGCTCGACCAAGCGGGCGCACCCCACGCGCCAATCATTCCGCAACCGGAGGGCAAGGGCAAGGGCAAGGGCAAGGGCAAGGGCAGGCCTTCTCGGACACCGGACCCTATGCCTAACAATCCGGGGTCTTACCGTTACTGTGCAAGCTCAAATTGTGTAGGTACTTCCCAGGCGGTCTCTCGATTCCCGAACTGAACCTGTATCCGCGGCGCTGGGCCCATCATCAGAGGATAATCTTCAACTCGGGACGATACCAACTTCGCCGGACTTAACTCCGGGGCGCTGCTGTCAACCGAACTTTATCCCCAACCGAAAATGAACAATCGTCGCGCTCGCCGACGATAAACCCTCCCGCCGTAATTTCTGCCGTAATATCGATAGCGTCGTGCTCGTCGTCTCCTGGAAGCAGCTTGAGGAATGTCTTCGTTGCACCGTCGGCAAAGACGACCCGAAAGCCGTTGTAATCAGCCGCTTCGACTTGGGCTCCATTCGACGCGATGAACCTCCGACGCCCAATGAGATGAAGTCTGGTTTTGCGTTTGATCGTGAGCTCACTGCTACGATCAAACTCGATGGGTGGAAGGTCGCTCCTGTTCAGGAGCACGCGGCCTTCGGGATCGAGCTGATCGCGCTCGAAACCCACACCGCGAATGGAGGGCGAGGGCGATAGGCGCGTAGCTGTCAAGCCGGTGCTCTCGATCGTGCGCGATCAGACCTGAAAAACTAAACCCGCCGGTTCACGCCCGGCGGGTTTTTGCTCATCCTTCAGGGACAGGGGTGACGATTTCCATCGTTTCCGAGATAGGTCCCGCTGCTCGGATCAAAAGATCTGAACCGCTGCATGCAGTAAGCGTTCGCGTCGCCTGGAGGAGGACCGTATGCCACAGGCGGGGGCGGTGCACCGTAATAGCCAGGACCATAGTAGCCAGGGCCGTAGGGGGCGGCCAACGCGCCGCCAACGATTGCCCCCCGATAATGCCTCCGGCAATCGCAGGGCCCCATCCCCAACCTCCGCCTCTCCATTGCACCGCTTGGGTAACACTCGGGACAGCTTTGATGATCGCAAGTGGCCCGCCGATAGGTGCCGCATTGGCGGCACCGGTGAGCACAACGACGCTGGTGGCGAACATGGCTGACACGGCAAGAATTCGAAGTGAAGTCGACATGGTCGTTTCCTTCAGGTTTGATGCTCAGATCGCCCGCAACATGATAGCGAAACCGGTGGTTGCCGTCAGGTCAAACTTTCAATCTTTGCTTCGGAGTGGTTGCTGTGTGCGCAAGAGCCGTCTCCGACCTCACCCCCCAGCGGCGGCTTGTTATGTTGCTCCGCAGTCACAGGAAATTTGTTCCTGACGTGGAACCGTGCATTTCGATTTACAGCGAGCGTGACGAGTCCTTAGCTTCGGTCACCGGGCTGGGATATATTGTTTTCACGTTTAAATTTACAAACCCGGGAGAGCCGCAGAGCGAAAATGCCTGCGGCTTTAGCTTTGCGACGTGCGGGGATCGCGAGGCATGGCCCATCAGAGCGCAGAGGGGCGCCGCCACGCTGGCGAAATCTGGCCGTCGGCCATGCGGACGAGTGTGGCCTCCAGCTTCAGCCCTGGTGCCTGTTTGGCAGTGCCCTCGCATGAGGCGGTGACGCCGCCCCTGGCCAGACCGATCACGGTTACATCGATTTTGTCCAATGGCCCGAACGCGCCCGGACCGGTCGAGTGCCGGACAGCCGAGACGTTGGCTTCGAACTGCTCGCCCTCAACTCGCCAATGCCCGGTGTACGACATGATGGCATCGCGACCGCTTAGCTTACCGTCCGGCGCGAGCGTGACGACACCCGTACCTTCCGCAAGCGGGGTTCTCATCCAGACCGAATATTTGCCGTCTTTGAGCATCCAATTTTCCATCGAGCCTGTGGCGCTGTTAGCAGAAAAATGGACACGATGCGCGTCAAACGAAGAGGCACGGTTGCCGAATGGTTTATCGGCAACCGTGGCGGGCCGAGACCCGCGCCCCCACTTCGTTTTCCTATGCGGCGAGCGGCATGGCCTATCAAAGCGCAGGCCGGGCGGGCTGACAATCACACCAGCGGTCCCGGCCGGCGAGCCGCGGACTCTCCGTCGGGCTACCTGGAGTCGGGTAGGGGCGACCTGCCAATGCTCTGCATCAGTCCCGGAAGGTCCCAACCTTTTCTTCGCAATAGCTCACCGACGAAACGCTGCACTAGCTCACGACTTAACGATGCCGCCAAAGGTGGGGCCACGCACGGGCCATACAAACTCGTCGCTTCCTGCTGTGTTCCAATGGCGCATCGGGTCGCGAGCAGCCGCTAGGCATGGGGGGCCGCATGGCGAACCGCTACTCTTACTGCGGACGCGCCTGTTGGGAACCGAGACGCCTCGACTTTCGGCTGACGTGGTCTTGTTTAGAGTTTTCTAACCGGGCGTTGGCAAGTTGAACGAGGGGCGCATTGGAGAGGTAGTGTGATGCAAGACTTGGAACAAACCATTCGCGAGCGTGCCTATCATCTGTGGGTCGCGGCAGGTCGCCAAGACGGCGAAGCCGACGCGCACTGGCTCGCGGCTCAGCGCGAGGTGCTTAGCGCTTCATTATCGACATTCGCGCGCGTCAACTCGGCACAGCCAAAAGTATCGAAGGCAAAGAGCGTTACCTCGCATTCAAAGAAGAAGCGCTGTAATCCTCCGACTTTCAAGCCGTTAATCAACAACTATCGCTTTTTTTAAGCCAGTCATAACACTCTCGTCCGGATGGAATTTGCACCATTCTTTCACGCTTGCGATGTTCTTCTGATGTGCAACAAAATTCACATAGGTCTTATTGTTCTGATAACTGAACCAGCCACTCATCCAAGCAGAGAAATTATCCGACTGTGACGGCGGCATAGCAACATATTGACCGCATGTGATGCTGCCCATATCGATGGTTAGCTGCGCATTCGCAGCGACGGGAGCCATAGAGATTGCTAACGTCAGACAAATCAGTTCGCTTCTCATGGTGGTCATCCTTCAAGCTGGGTCGGCCCGGATTTCTTGTAGGGGGTTGTAGGCGTGCTTCTAACGTCAAAACCTTTTAATAAGGCGCGCTCACCTAGAGTATGCAATTTCGGCAAGTAACCGAAATAGTTGTCTCATAAGAGATCAATGTCAAGATGCCGCGACGGGTCAAAATACTGCTGTGAGATAGTCCGAAGAGGGTCATTAGCGCCGGTTTGACGATGCGCCGATCACTTCCGGTCTTCCCCTATCAACGGACGTTGTTAGACCGGCTCAGTTGGTCCGGTTCGTGCCAAAGAACGAAACCGCTCGCGCGGTAGGGGCTGCGGCGTGGGGCGCGGGCGTGCCAGCAATGGATGGACGATGGGAGCGTGTTGCCTGACGATGAAGGGCCAGAAGCATCCCCAGAACTGATGATCGTTCAGCACGATGATCGCGCGATCTCGCACCGACAGCGTTGCGAGCGTACCGAACGTAGCGCGACGACATCTGCGTCACACGGACAGTTTCGAATACCCGAACCGATGCGATTGGAGATGCAGTCATGATATACAAGGCGAACTCGAAACAATTCCGTTGAACGAAATCACGTGGAAATATTTTCGACCGATGCGGTGGCTGCCATCCGGCACATAACGCAAAAGTTGTAATATGTGCCCTTTTTACAACGCCTAACTCTTTGAAATTACAGGCGCGGCGCAAGGCGTTTTTACCCGTTCGCAAAGTCCGTGCCATATCGCAAACGTTGTACTCGCGCTCACAGCCGCGAAATCCCCACAGCGTCTGACGTGCCACCTTGCCACACGTCCCGCGGTTTCCTTCATTGGAGGCTTTCGGACGACGGCCCCGGTGCAAGCCGCATCGTCCCGATCGGCCGTCATCCGAAACCTTCACAACAACGGAAGTCGATTGCCTATTCGATCCGCTCGTCGGCGAGACCCGGGACCTTAGAGCTTAAGCGACGATGCCGCGAAATCCTGTAATCCCCTTGAAGTCACGAGCGGCCAACCACGCCAGTCAGTGCGGCGATTTTCTTGATATGCGCGACGGCTGTCCGGCCACCCGTGGTCTTGGTCATGAGATCGAACATTTCATCGTCATCGTTACCTACCGGCATGAGTGCCAGATCCTTGTAGGACCGCGCCTTGGGGTCGCGCATGATCGCCAATACCCACACCAATAGCCGAGCGGTTGTGCTCGCAAGGATCGCCTGCTTTCTGATGGTGCTGCAAAGGAAGTGCGGCCAGAAAATCCATGCATTCTCCTGCGGCAGACCAGGCCGACGCTCCGAGGGATGCTTGAGGCGCAAAATTCCACCTTGGAGCGGATGCACCTGTTCGAGCCGATCGGTTGTCGAAAACGTCAGCAGGTATTTTGCCAGATTGAGAAGCGGCACACCATTCACGGCCGCTCTCCGCAGCAACGTCTTCATGTGCGCCGCCGTGTAATACAGCGACCATGCCTCGTGGTAGATATCGCGCCATTCTTCCGAACTCATGACGGAATGAGCGGTACAGACGTGTTCGGTATCGTAGATATTAAGATCAGGGCTCATGGCGACGCCGTTTTTCCATAGGGTCTGGTGATCTTCAGATCCAGGCAACGGTGTCAAAATAAAAAACTCAAGCAGGTCGACCGGCAATTCCTCCTGAATAATTGCGATGTCGCGCCTGATTGTCGCGGGTGTATCCGCCGGAAAACCCAAAATATAACCTGCAAATGTTATAATGCCCTGCGCCTTCCAGGCGAGCAGCATTTTTCGATATTCTGTGATTTTGTTTTGACGCTTTTTTGCTGCGGCCAGATTGTCCGGATTTATATTTTCGAGACCGATAAAGACCTTCGTAACGCCAGCTCGCTTCGCCTTCTCTATGAAGTTTGGGATTTTGTGACAGAGCGTATCGACCTGGATGAGTAAGCGGATCGGAATTCGATCTCTTTCGCGCAGATCAATCAGACGATCAAAAATCGACTCCCATTCCTTGTTGCGGGCAAAATTGTCGTCGGTAATAAAGAAACTGCTGACGCCCTGTGCAAAGTTTAGCCTTACGAGCTGCTCAATATCGTCCGGCGACCGGTAGCGTGATTTACGACCTTGAACATTGATGATCGTACAAAAAGAACACTGATAGGGGCAGCCACGTCCCGCGTCGAAACTCGCGCTCTGACCGAGCGTGCGCAGAACGTATTGCTTCGGCAGGAAAGGGGCCGGCGTACCCTCGATCGGCGGCAGATCGTTCATAAAATTGTAAAGGGGTTTAATGTGGCCTCCGGCCGCATCCCTTAACATGATTTCGAGACGGCCCTCAGCTTCACCTGCGAACATGGTGATTCCCATGTTTCGGCAAGCGTCGAGATCGACAGCATGTCCGTCGAGCATGGATAGGCATCCTGAGACGTGGAATCCTCCAATGGCGACGGAAATTCCGGCGGCCCGGAATGGCCGCGCAATGTCGAGCGCGCGGGGATACTGGTTGGATTGCACCCCTACGAGGGCGACACAGCCAAAATTTCCGTGACGGCGAAATCTCTCGATAAGCGCCGGCACGCCGATCCGGGTGTTGGTCTCGTCCATGACGACGATGTCGATGGCAATGTCCGGACCCAGGACCTGTCGCTCGGCGCAATCGGCTGCAATGCTGTAAACCGAGGCGAGTGAATTTGACGGACTCATTGCGCGCCACCAGCGGATCAGGTATCCGTCGTCATCGTAGTGCGACGGTTTGATCAGGATTAACTGGAAGCGCGATCGACTGTCGTTAGCCATTCTTCGGACCTTTCATCGGCAGAACCCCTATCAGCGGCCACGGCGCCGAACAACTCACTCCTTGCTCATGTCGTCCGTATGAAGGGTCACCGCGTTCAATAGCCAAAGCCCTAGCACTTTGCCGCCGGCCAGCGGGGAACAATCGCACCTCACCAGCCCGGAACGCGACCAGATGTCTCAGTTGGATCATTCGCGTCGTTTCTGCGATGTCGGCCGTGAGTCCGCTCTACACCCGACAACCGACATCGCCCGTTAGACCGACCATGTTCGAAAAGTGCCGATATTGTTCTCTAATTCCGGGTCCGGGTGTCAAGCTCTCCAATGATCGTCCTTGCCGGGCCCACTGTTCTCTCCGCGGTAGGGGTAAGCCCTCCGCATGATGGCGTAAGGTGACGCTGGCGGTTCAATGTTGCAATCGCGGTCGGCCTTTCGGGCGCTCGCAAAAAATCGGACGAACTCACCATCGCCATCGTCCCGGCTGGGACGTCTTTTCCCGCCGTTTGGCAGGAACTCGGTAATCTCCTCGTTAGGCAACAATCTCCTTCTTCGACCAATTGAACTCGGTTCCGTCGATCCACATGCGATGCAGAATGACTGCGAGCTTGCGCGCGACCGCGACCTTGGCCTTGCGAAGCCCGTTACGCTTGACGAGCTTCATCCCCCACGCCTGCACGGCGGACCATTTCGGGACGCGGGTCAGCAGAACCCCGGCTGCTTCAAATAGATAACTCCGCAGCATGGCGTCACCGCATTTGGAGATTCGGCCCGACCAATCGACCTCCCCGGAGGCGTGGCGTCTACAGGTTAACCCAACATAAGCACCCACACTTCTCGATCGCGCAAACCGTGCCGGATCGTCAATCGTTGCCTTGAAGGCGAGCGCGGTAATCGGGCCGATACCAGGCACAGTCATGAACTGGCGAACCTGCGCATCATGGCGAGCGAGTTTCATAACCTTGCGGTCAAGCTCACTGACCTGCTGCTCGACGGCATTGCGGGCTTCGAGCAGCGGCCTGATCGCAGCTATCAGCTCAGGGCGTCCCTCGATCAACTCCTCGGCTCGCACGGCGAAGACATTGAACTTGGCACGGCCGATGACGAGACCTAGGTTCTTAAGAAGGCCGCGAACATGGTTTTCGAGATCGCGCTTGATCTTGACCAGCAACGCCCGGCTGGCGAGTAGTGCCCTGACCGAGTAGCTGTCGACATCCTTGACGTGCACCTCCTTGAACCAACCGGTCTGCATGATGCGGGCGATCCCGATAGCATCGTTGCGGTCGCTCTTGTTGATCTGCATCTTGAGCACCGCCTTGGCATGGCGCGCATCGATACAGATTACCGGTAGGCCAAACCGCTTAAGCTCAGTCCATAACCAAGTAGACGTAGGTCCAGTCTCCAGGCCGATACGTACCGCGCCCGGTGCCTTTGACCTCACGTAAACTGAAATCGCCTCGGGATCTAAATCGACGACGCCCTCTCGCACGACCGATCCAGACTGATCCACCACACAGATCGATGTTTGCTTCAACGACACGTCCAGTCCGACATAGTACTCCATTGCCGCTCTCCATCGTTGCGAGGCCACATGAGGCAGGCCTCCTGCGTTCCTGGAGAGCTGAATCCCTTGCCCTTGTCAGGCTCGATCCCGGAATTACCCCATGTTGCAAAAGTCTTTTTGAGGTGTCGAACGAAAATTCTTAGAGCCGCTGATGCGTTTTGCGCTCGGCGATGTGAGGGACCATGTCGGTGGATCCAAAATCGATCACGGGCCTGCGTAGTGGCGCTGAAAAGCGATGCAGCAGCAGAGATGTCTAAGTGTCCGTCCGAGAACAAGTTGAGTCCAGTGAATCATTTGTGATTCAATTGTGGTGGCCTGATTCGAGGAGGGATCACCGATGTGAACGGCGAAGAACCGCAGACGATACGACCGCAGCGCACTACGATATCCGAGCGATCTGACCGACGACGAATGGGCGCATGTAGAGTCGTTGATCCCACCGGCCAGGCGCGGTGGCAACAAGCGCCACGTCGACGTGCGCGAGGTGATGAATGGGATCATGTATGTGTTGAGCACGGGATGCCAGTGGCGGGCGATTCCGAAAGATCTGCCGCCACGCAGCACGCTTTTCGACTATCTTGATTTGTGGAGCTACGACGGCACGCTCGATCGCATCCATCACGCCCTATATGTGGAGTGCCGCGAGCAAGGCGAACGCGAGGCCAGTCCCACCGCTGCCATCATCGACAGCCAAAGCGTGAAGAGCGCAGAAAAAGGGGGGCCTGCATCGATCCGCATGGCTATGATGCGGGCAAAAAGATCAAAGGCAAGAAGCGCCATATTCTCGTAGATACGCTGGGTTTGCTGCTGCACGCGATTGTTCATCCGGCCGATATCCAAGACCGCGACGGCGGCATTCTGCTTCTTGCGACACTGTTCGGGATGTATCCGTTCTTGAAAAAGCTGTTTGCCGACGGCGGCTATCAGGGACCGGAATTCCAGAAGGCCTTGGCGAAAATCCTCCCCTATCTCGAAACCGAAATCGTCAAGCGCTCCGATCACGCCAAAGGATTTGTAGTGCTTCCACGCCGTTGGGTCGTCGAACGGACGATTGCGTGGCTCAACCGCTGCCGACGACTCGCAAAGGATTGGGAAAACCTAAATCGCAAGGCGCTGGCCTTCTTGCGCCTCGCATCAATCCGCCTCATGCTCCGAAAACTCTGTAATCCCGTTTGATGTTCCCGGACAAACTCTAACACTACAGTTGCCATTTATGGAATTTTCTGAATCCATGGGCAACCATGATTCGAAGATCGTGGGCGCAGACAGCGTCGATTGAAGAGACGCTTGCGCTGTGGGCGGCGTCGCTTCGTGAGATCAAGCAACGGATACGTCCGTTGTTCAATCAAGATCGTGTTGCGAGGAATGCAGGCTTGTTTCTGGAAAGCCTGCTCGGCGATGAGCAACGCAAGACCGGTTGGATGCGCGCGGAGGCCGCTGGCGATCCCGGTCCTTGGCGGCAACAGGCAATCCTGGGTCGCAGGGATTGGGATGCCGATGGTCTGCGCGATATCGTCCGCGATTATGTCGTCGAGCATTTGGCGGATGACGATGCGGTGCTGGTGATCGACGAGACCGGCTTTCTCAAGCAGGGCAAGGCGTCGTGCGGGGTGGCGCGGCAATACACTGGTTCCGCCGGCAAGATCACGAACTGCCAGATCGGCGTCTTCGCCGCCTACGTGTCGCGCCACGGTCATGCGTTCATCGATCGCGCGCTGTATCTTCCGAAGGAATGGACCGACGATCCAGATCGTCTGGAAGCCGCTTATGTGCCTCCCGGTGTCGGCTTTGCGACCAAGCCAAAGCTTGCAACGAGCATGATCGCACGCGCCATAGCCGCGTCTGTCCCATTCAAGTGGGTTGCCGGTGATACTGTCTACGGTGTTGGCGATATCGAACAGCAATTACGCCGGGCAGGCAAAGGCTACGTGCTCGGGGTCAGCAGCGCTCATGTATTTCGATCCTGGGGAAAGCGGCGATCGGTCGCCGGCACGGCCGCGGACATCGCTCGGACGCGGCGCGCGTCCGACTGGAAACGCCTGTCCGCAGGAGCCGGAACCAAAGGACCGCGGCTGCACGATTGGTGCTATCTCGAATTGGCCGATCTCGAGGTCGAAGAATTTTACAGCGCAAATCATGGTCTTTGGACACGCGGTCTGCTGATCCGTCGTCATATCGCCGATGGCGATCTAGCCTTCTTCACCACCTGGTGTCCGGCGGGAACATCCATCGAAACGCTGGTGGCGGTCGAAGGCCATCGGTGGGCGATCGAGGACAGCTTTGAGACCGCGAAAAACGAGTTCGGGCTCGATCACAACGAGAGCAGATCCTGGCATGGGTGGCATCGCCACGTTTCCCTGGTGATGCTCGCCTTCGCCATGATGGCGGTGATCCGCCATCGCGCCAATCCGGTTGTGCCAAAAAAAACGCAACGCCGAACCAAGACAAAAACAAAGACGTCACCACCCCGTCATTGATCCGTTGGTCAATCCAGGAAGTCCGCCGCATCGCCATCAGGCTCGCCCGAAAGCGGATCCGACCCGCACACATCATCGCATGGTCACTCTGGCGCAGAGCTCACCAGGCCGCCGCCCAACGTGCCCACTTCAAAAAACGACAACTGTAATGCTAAAGATCAACTTTCGCGAGATTTTTAGCGTTGTTCGATTTTCGACTTTTGCAACAAAATCTGCCATGAACAGACATGCCTCGGGTCATTGGTCCGATCAACGGACACATCGTCAGCCAGACCGGCCACGTCCGGCCCCTCATACCCACCACCATCTCATAAGCGCGCACAAGAAAGGTCAGCAGGTCTGACCCTAAAGCACGCGGCCACTGAACGATATCGCCATTTTTCGTCAAACTTATTAATGGTGTGGCTTTTACGGCACGCGGTTTCAGCGCTGAATTGATTACAGTGCATTATTCGTCGATCGCAATTGCAATGAATGCTTCAGATCAAACGAAGCGCTCAAACCGGGGGAAATAAGATGAAGAAGTTTCTGTTGGGGACCTTTGGTGTTGTTGTAATGGCCGCTCCCGCCCTCGCAGCTGACCTTCCGGTTAATGCGCCGCCGGTTTACGTCGCCCCGCTGTACAACTGGTCGGGCTTCTACATCGGCGGCAACGGCGGCTGGGGAGCGAGCGATAATTGCTTTGACATCTTTACGGTAGCTGGCGCGACCCTCGTTAACGGGTGCCACGATCGGTCCGGAGGCATGGTCGGTGGCCAGATCGGCTACCGCTGGCAACAACCCAACAACCACTTTGTTTTTGGTTTGGAAGCTCAGGGCGATTGGGCGAACATCAGCAACTCTCGCGTCAGCATTTTGGATCCAACTTTAACACTTGGCAGCAAACTTGATGGCTTAGGCCTTTTCACCGGCCAGTGGGGTTTTTCCTGGGATACGTGGCTGCTGTATGTGAAGGGCGGCGCGGCGGTGACGAGCAATAATTTCTCTGTAAGCTCCACCGCTGGAGGAACAGCCTCGGCAAGCTCGACCCGTTGGGGTGGTGCCTTGGGTGTCGGGTTCGAGTACGGCTTCACGCCGAACTGGTCGGTCGGTTTTGAATACGACCACCTTTTCATGGGTGCCGCAGACTTTTCGTTCTCGGGAGTGGATCCCCTACTTGCTAGTGCGCGGATCAGGCAGGACGTGGATATGGCTACCGTGCGCGTGAATTACCGCTTCGACTGGGGTGCCCCTTTCGTCGCGAGATACTGATTACCCTCTCCAGCCAATTCAAAGCCCCGGCATCGTCCGGGGCTTTTTTATTGCTCATGGCGAATGCCCGCGTCGGGTCATTCGCGACATTTCCGCGACGTCGGCTGTGAGTCCGCCTTGGCAGATCGCGCCGCAGGCTTCGCCGTCGCCCTCAATCTCGGAAGGGGGCGAGTGATGGCCGGAAAAGTTCAGGACGGCTGCACCTATCCCCCTCGCATGATGAATGCAGATCGGGCGGCGGCCTATCTCGATATCTCAAAAACAAAGTTCCTGGAGGACGTCGCGGCCGAACTTTGGCCGGCCCCTCGGGATGTCGGCGGGCGGCCCCGATGGGATCGTTTCGACCTGGATGCAGCGGTTGACGCCATGTCCGAACAAAAAAACGACTTGCGCCCGGCCGCAAATCGCTTGCTGATCGCGACGATAGCGTTGCTGGCCCTGATCGACACTTCGGTGGCGACTCCGCTGCTATGAACGCAGCAGAGAGGGGCGGGTCCATGTCCCGAACTTGGATTGCAAATCTTCATCGGTTCGACGATCGGCGGTTTTGTCCCCGCCCTCTGGGTCGGGGAGATGTTGTCTTACGCCGGCGTGCTGTGGAGCGGGATTGGCGCCGTCGCGGGGCTGTGGGTCGCAAACATGATGTGACGCGGTTACGCTCAATAAAAAGCCCGCCAGCCAGAAGTCGACGGGTTAAGTCTGAATGTATGTCGCCGGCGCATGGGACGCTAACTCGAATCAATCGCCTTATGCTAGTTTGGAGCGTCGCGACTTTCGCGACGTTTCTGATATCGGAAAGAAGCGCATCGGCAGGCCGCCTGTTAACGCGGTAGCCGTGGTCGTCCGAATACCGCCAGCTGAGGTCGAGCCGATCGATGCGTGGATGGTAAAGCAGAAGGAGCCGATGACCCGCCCCAAAGCCAACCGCTATCGGTGCCCATTACTGCTGGCTGAGGTCAGAAGACTAACCTGATTAGCCCTTGGTTACGATTGGACTCGGAGCTTTACCAATCGGGCCCTTTCCGATCGGGCTCTTGCCAATCGGCATCTTGCCAACCGGCGCTTCCTGATAAACGGGCTGCGGGTGAGGAAGATCAGCGGCGACGGCAACGCCTGCGAAAGCGAGAGTCGCGGCGGTTCCGACAATCAGAAATTTCAACACAGCAATCTCCTGCAATGAGATCCGACTTGAAAACCGTTAACCCGTCGGCCAATAGAAAGCAATTAAGAGAGTTTCATCGCTCATACCAAAGAGCGCTTTTTCAAGGAACGTTGCAGGAATAACACGCCGGCATTGGTGAGCCCTGAGTCAGGGCAGGGCTCGTCACCGACCGCGACACAGTTTACTTTACCGCGCGGGCGGTGTGGGGATTTGATCCTTACAGCCAGCGGGATCCCGAGTGTCAACCCAACTGCCAGCGCTGCACTGGAGCCCGCGACCTCCGCCAAGGCAGATGATGGCGCCCTGAGAATAAAACGCGCTGTTGTAGACACGATTCCTGGTCATGGAATCGATCATCTGGGGGGCCGGCATGATGATATCCTGCGCCGATGCCGCACCCGACATCATGCAGGCGCGACTACTATTGCAAAAGCTGATCTCCACATTCACGCACCCTTATCTCAGCAATCGGGAACCTTGACATTCCGCGGTGACGCGGATCGCCAGAGGGTAATTGTTCTTTGTGACGGCGGTTTACTTCCTGCTGCCTTTTTTCGACGTCGCCTCTAAGCCGGCTTCGAAGGCTGCTTTAACCCGACGTTGAATCGGTTTGGCGTTTTTCCGCGCATCATTTTGCTTTCACCTTTAGCCCCGCGCGTTGCGCGCGTCGCGAACGTCAACAAGCCAATGCCAAGGACGGGACAAATTATGTCCATGAAGAAAGGTAGGCCCGCGTTACCGGGTGCGAAGTTACCCGCAACCAGCATCTCGTAGACGTGCCCTACAGCATCGTGCCCTACAGCATCGCTGAAGTCAGCCATGCCGACCTCGAAAACGGTATAGCACCAAGCGAATTCCCAAGGGAGGCCACCCGATGGCCGACGAACCGCTGCTTGCGCCGTCTCCGATCTGGGACTTTGCCAACCGGGCAGACCGTGCAGGACGCCGGAGGTCTAACGTTCTAACTCGCTCACGTTCTTTGCCCACTCTATTGAAGGCCGGGATCAGGATGCACGGCAGCCGTCGCCAGAGCATCTGGAAGCCGTATCGCCAGCCGGCTACCGAAGCCTGCTGGCCTGCCGCACTGAGAACCTGGCAACTCGTCATCCAGTGTTCACGGCTCCCCCGAGACGTGCGCGGCCGATGTCGTGCAGGACCTTTGTCCGGCGCGGGCTATCGCTTCGCACTCAACGTTAACGCCGGTATTGCAAACTGAGCTGGCCTCCTGGCTGCGGGCCACGCTCGCAGCGTTATAGATGTTCCGGAAGGGATTGGTTCGGTGCACGTTCAGCCCGGCCAGATCGCGATTGTCCAGATAGGTCATTTTGGCCGGAGGCGTCGCGACGATTTTGCCAATGATAGAATGCGGCACTCCGAGTCCGACTAGAAGCCGCGACATCTGGACGGTAGTGCGGATGCTGTCTCCGTCTTCCTTCCCTCGATCGTTGGAAACGGAATGCACTCCTATTCTGCAACGGCGACCGATGTACCGTTCCTTCGCGGCCAGGAAGATGAGGGCGCACGCCGAGTCGCACTCCTTGGACGCGTACACGACGAGGCCCTTGTCTCGAACGACCCGCGCGATGTCGAGACCCTCTTCGAGGGAACCGCCGTCAGACCTGATCTCCAGGCCTACAACTGCTCCGTTTTGGAGGATCGATTTCAATCTGCCGTAGTCTCCGGCCTTTACGTCACCGCGTAGTCTGAGAACGACCCCCGAGTCGGTCCCCACGCGCTTTATCTGAACCGCGCTGGCCGGCTGGACAAGCGCGACCACTAGGGGCGCGGCCAGCTTGAGTACCATTGTTGGCTTGAGGAGCATGGCGCGAGACAAATGTTACAGGCGCATTTGTTAGTTCCCATAGCAAACATCGGCGCGCAGGTGCATTGATCTAAGTCAATTGACACAAGCGCCGATTATTCGTTTCTGATTCGCGACCGTGAACCCGTCAGTCTTGCATACCATAGGCTGTGCTGCACTCACCGATAGCAAAAAAGCCCCGGCTGCGTCGGCTAACATGAGGTCGGTTAATCGACGAAAGGAGTTTCTCATGCGCTGGATCTACC
This sequence comes from uncultured Alphaproteobacteria bacterium, assembly GCA_963755895.1. Classification (GTDB taxonomy): domain Bacteria; phylum Pseudomonadota; class Alphaproteobacteria; order Rhizobiales; family Xanthobacteraceae; genus Bradyrhizobium. The sequence goes on along the minus strand of CAVWMD010000003.1, from coordinate 886,806 downwards.
TCGCCATCATTATTCTGTTCGCCGCAGCGACGATCATCTTCGCGCTGCGGAACTTCGAAATCGTCACAGTGTCTCTTTTTGGCTTCGATGCTCGCGTTCCGCTCGCGCTGTTGGTCGCTATCGCCTACCTGTTGGGCGCGGCGACGGGCGGCAGCCTCTTCGCGTTGCTGCGCCGATCGTACGAAGGTTCAAGGCACATGGTAGTGGGCTCACCATAACCTATGGTGTCGTTTCATTTCCGACCAGCCCTAGCCGGGTCGTCGCGAGATGCCGCGCGCTGATCTGTTTGAGGCCACGATGCAGGGCTGGGTGCGGCTCAACCCAGCGCAGCGCGAGCGGTTTTTCCAAGCGGGGAGGGCGGCGCTGCGCCTTGAGCGGCAGGGAATTCTGCGCTTGGCTCACGGGCGGTTGATCGAACCCCCGCTCGCTGCGCGGTCGATCCAGCCAGCTTCGCTATCTCGAAGACCGACATCGCGCTTCTCATGAGGTCGGCGCGCGAAGCACAGGGCCGCCCGCTCAATAAAACGGAGAACGCCTCCGCAACGCAACCCGGAAAACCAAAGGTGCAAACATCTTCAATGGATTCTATCGCGCGGTCTCCCCATCCGCTGACATCTCTCACAGGACCCCAGCTCAGACATCTCCTGAGACAGCCTCTGGGATTGTCTTCGCGTTGCGCACCCGGTGATGGACCTTCACGACCGATTGCAGTGGGTCTCCGCCAGCACTCGCGGTATCACAGTGCCCCAAAGCCGATGATGCCGGGTTTTATTGATGCAGATCAAACCTAAAGTCTCTCAGGAACGGTGTTCTCTCGGTAAGCCAAGCAAGGGGGGACGCAAAATGCCGAGAAGCGTATTGCGAATTATTCCTTTGGTTTTGGCGTGCGCCGCGGCGATGGCTTCATCAGCTTCGGCAGCAGATCGCCCCGCAGTTCAAGGTATTCGGGAGGAAGTTTGGGCTTTGATGACCCCACTGCCCATGTTCGCCTTCGTAATGCGACCAGTCGGCGGAGGCCCGTATCCTCTCCTCGTCATGAACCACGGCATTTCTGGCGATCCTGAGCAGCGGACGTTCTTCCCAGCAATCGAGTACCGCGACGCGGCACTTTGGTTTGCACGGCAGGGTTATTTCGTAGTCTCCCCGGTGAGATACGGTGGCATTTCAATTCATCGCCCGGAGGAAGGACGATTTAGCCTCTACTTCGCAAGCGTTGGTAGTTGCGACAAGCCCAATTTCCGCGGGCCGGGACTGATGATTGCGACCCTTGATCAGTGGGTGATCGACTTCATGCAGAAGGAAGCGACAGTTGCGCCGGGGAAGGCCATCGTCGTTGGTCAATCAGGTGGCGGATGGGGAGCCATCGCTCTGTCCAGCCTGAACCCGTCGTCGGTCCAAGCGATCATCACGTTTGCGGCAGGTCGGGGCGGACGGGTTGATGGTAAGCCGAACAACAATTGCGCGCCCGACAAGCTCGTCGAAGCAACGCGCGATTTCGGCAAGACATCCCGCATCCCAATGCTGTGGATTTACGCGGAGAACGACACATACTTTGGCCCAGACTTGGCGAAACGAATGCACGCGGCGTTTACGGCAGCGGGCGGGAATGCGGAGTTGCGAGTGTTTCCACCGTTTGGAAGCGACGGCCACTTCTTTATCGGTGCGGCTGAAGCCATTCCAATATGGTCACCTTTCGTAAGCCGGTTCCTCGACCAGCATCAATAAAGCCCAATTCCGTCAGCTTCTGGCACCTCGATGGTCACAACGGCCCGGATCGCTCGGCGCCATCCTTGGGGAGCAGCAAATGAGCCAGCCAGCTATTTCCGCCTCCACGCCAACTCCGCTCCTGAGGCGGGCCGCCACTTGGTGGCTCGCACAGGTGAAGCATGCGCTTCCGCCAACGATCTTCTTCTTGGTCGGCTTCAATCTGATCCTATGGACCAAACGCCTGATCTTGCAGGAGCAGGGCGTCGAGTTCACTGGCTTCTTCACCGCGATAGTAGCGGCGCTGCTCGTCGGAAAAGCCGTTTTGGTAGCGGACAACCTGCCCTTTATGCGCCGCTTCGACGGCGCGCCAATGATCCAGCCCATCTTGTTCAAGAGCGCGATCTACTGGGTGTGCGTACTGATCGTGCGACTGGCCGAGGAGGTCGTCCATTTCGTCGCTGCGGGCGGCGCAATCGCCGCTTTCGGAGACCACTTCGTTAATCACTTTTCGTTGCCGCGCTTTTTGTCAATTCAGATATGGCTGATGGTCCTATTCCTTGCCTACGTCACGATACACGAACTTAATCAGCTTTTCGGCGACGGTGAACTTTATCGCCTTTTCTTCCGCTGGCGCTCGTCCGAGGCTAAACTTACCCGCCGTCAGCGCATTCGCCTGCTCACACGCCTCAACCGGCTTACTGAAGCAAATCCAATCGAGGCGTTCAGTGATCGGACATCGCCCGTTCACGCTGAGCTAGTCGCCATACTCCACGAACTCGCTTCGCCGCCCGCCCCTTTGGCGACGCACGCGTGACTGCCGCATGGTTGGTGGGCGAAGCGGACCCGGCTTCTGCTGGCCCCTCGGCTCATCACCTTTGTGTACCAATCCGCACATAAATTTAGGTGGGATTGAAAAATTGCAAATACGCTCGGGTTCCAGCGTAGCGCGGTCCCGGCGGTTCCTCACGCCCTCAGAAGGACCCGGACGACCGATTGCGGAGGGGCCGCCTTCTCTCGACGGTCCCCGCCAGCGTCACCTCGACGCGGCGGCAAATGGGGTAGCAAGAAGACGGGCGTGGGCACGCGCGTGACGTCGCGTAGGCCACGAATTGTCCCAAGGGTTGGTCTAACGCAAGAACCGGCAAGCTGGGTTCCAATATCCACGATGGACGCTGTCTGCTCGCTATCATCGGGAGGAAAAAGCAGATGAGGTGGGTCATGCTATTGTTCACGTCTTTCGCGTCTGTCTTGCTCGCGTTTTCTGTCTATGCTTGGCGTGACCTGTTCAAGACCGAGCGGGTTGTGCGACCGCACATCGACGACATTCCGTTTCGGCCTAATCGCTATCGTCACAACGACTGACATAAAGCGAACTAACCCGGTCGCGACCCCATCCGATGCAAAGTAGTCCCCGGATTTCGCCTCTTGATCCTTGGCGACATCAAAACCGGTTACCATCCTATAAATTCGGGTCAGACAACCTGACATAAGTCCGGAAATTTAGGCTTCGCCAAGGTTGCAATTGCTTGATACCCTGAGACCCTTCTCTGGGGAGAGAGCTGTGCAAGCGTGCGTGCATGTTGTCGATGACGATGAGCCCTTTCGCAAGGCGATAGAACGTCATTTGAAGCACGCCGGTTACGAAGTGGCGACATATCCTTCAGCGCAGCATTTGCTGGATCGCTTGCCGAGTGAAAGTGTCCCGAGCTGCATCCTCCTCGACGTACAAATGCCCGGCTTGGACGGTCCGGCACTGCAGACGCGGCTAAGTGAACTCGGCTCGACATTGCCGATCATATTCCTCACCGGCTATCCCAACATCCCGACCACGGTGCGGGCTATCAAGGCGGGTGCGGATGATTTTCTGACCAAGCCAATATCTTCGGATGAACTTCTTCAGGCAATTGCGCGGGCGACTGCCCATCATGAAGTGACGCGTGCGCTGATCAGCAAGGTGAATATGGTTCGCGCTCGTATCGCAGCATTGACGCCTCGCGAACATGAAGTCCTTTTGCTTGTTGTTCGCGGCAACACCAACAAGCACGCCGCCCGCGAGCTAGGCTGTACTGAACGTACCATCAAGGCCCATCGCCACAGGGTGATGGAGAAAATGCAGGTTCGGTCCTTGCCGGAACTTGTATCCTTTGCCGAGCGGATCGGCATTACGTCAGCTGCCGAACGGACACCCACTTCGCCGAGCAGTGAAATTAATTTGCTGCGCCGGTAGTTGTACCCGCTGGAGCCGCGCCCGCAGCTGTACCTGTGCGCCGGTCCTCACGTCGCTCGGTGCGACCCGTGCGACGGTCGTCACGCCGCTGATGCGCACCAGCCAAGGCGGTCGTGTACTGCGAATACGTCGGTTATCCCGCCCATTGCGTGGCAAGGGCTGGTGTCGCGCTCAGGCCTCGTCCGGTGGCGCGCGCTGCTGTCCGTCATAACGCCGGTGGCAACTTAAATGTTGGCGTCAATCGCGTTGGGCGCCGGTAAAGACTTATTTCGCGGGTCACGAGCCCGCCAGCGCAGGGCTACAGGACACCGGGCCACACGCAGCGCCAGCGCACGTCCGCGACCACATGCGTCGCGCGGGGCTTTATGCACTTTGTGCCAAGCCGAGCCAAAACGAAACGCCCGTAGGACAGCACGCCTGACCAGCAATTGCCCCTAGGGACAATTGCACGCTTCTATTTTGTCGCATTTTATGGAGGTGCGAATGGCGTCGCGCAGGGACAGGGGAGGCGCTCATGGGATCGATGGAAGAGTTCATCCACTATGCAAACTTGATCATCGCCAAGCGGCAGCTTGCCGATCCGAGCATCACGGACGACCAGCGGCGCATGCTCGCAAGGCTGCTCGCGCTAGAGCAAGCGAAACGCTTTCACGAAAAGGACGACGGTCACGCTGAACGCTAGGGGGACTTGGTCAAAGCGGTCTTGGTATCAGTCACAACGGGACCGACGCAGATCGCGTCACCGCGCGGCTGGGCTGGGCGATGGAGGATCATTTGCGCGCCGAAATGCCATTGGCGGCATTGAAGATGGCCATCTCGGCGCAACGGCCCAACACCGGCTTGATCCACCATTCCGATCGGGGCGTTCAAGGCTTGAATCCGCCCAATATGCCTCCGCGGAGTATCGCAAGGCAATGCAGTCAGCCGGCTTCAAGGCCTCGATGAGCCGCAAGGGCGATTGCCATGACAATGCCCCGATGGAGAGCTTCTTCCACACGCTCAAAACCGAGCTGGTCCATCACAGGCAGTATGCAACACGGCAGCAGGCATCACGTGATATTTTTGCTTACATCAAAGGCTTCTACAATCGAACTCGTCGTCACTCCGCCATCGGCTATATCAGCCCGATCGAGATGTAGCTAAAAGCAGCTTAACCCTGTCCATTTTTTCGGGGGAAGATCGTGAGGCGGCTCCTGTCACCTTTCAGTTCCGCAAGCGCGAAGAGGGAAGTCCGCCATGCATCCGAGGAAGCGTCTTTCGATCAAGTCAGCGACAGTTGCCGGGATTGCTACTAGCATCCTGTTGGGGCTTGCAGGTCTCACTCTCAATCCAGCGCCAGCCAAGGCGGTCGCGTACTGCGAATACGTCGGTTATCCCGCCCATTGCGTCGCGCTGGCGTCGTGCTACGGCCTCGTCCGGTGGCGCGCGCTGCGGTCCGTCATCACGCCGGTGGCAATTTAAATGGCGGCGTCAATCGCGTTGGGGTGCGGCGGTAAAGCACTTGTATGCGGGTCTCGACCTTGGCGCGGCAGACGACCCGCCGCCAACGGCGGTCGGGGGGAAACTATAGCCGGGTTATCGATCGAAGTTCCGAGAACAAGGAGGCTTTGGACATGAAGAAAACAGCATTGGCGTTAGCGACCGCTGCTACCATCGGTGTTTCTGCCTTGGTGGCCCCGTCACCAGCTCAAGCGTGGCGAGGCGGCTGGGGCGGCTGGGGCGCTGGGGCTGGGGTGGTGGACTAGCCGCCGGACTAGTTGGAGCAGCGGTGGTTGGTGGCATAGCCTCCAGCGCCTACGGCTATGGCCCCGGTTACGGCTACTACGGCGGACCGGGTTACGGCTATTATGGCGGCTATGCCCCTGCGTATTACGGCGGGTACGCCCCGGCGTACGGCTACGCTCCCGCGTACTACGGCGGATATGGGTACCGGCGCGTGGTTCGCCCCGCATACCCATATTACGGCCATCGGTACTATCGCGGGTATCGTTACGGTTGGTGATCAAGGTGAGACGCTGAAGCCCGGAAACGAAGGTCGCAGAGACTTGTTTCAGTCGGCCAAGGCGTTCGAAAACCAGAACGCTTTCGACAGGACGCTCCGCGTTCGCAATCAAAAGAAACAAACCTCTATTGATGTGGATCAAGGGCCGAATAAAACACGGAACCGCAATCAAGGTCCGTGAACATTAGGGAAGGGTAGCCCCGATGATAGAGTACGCCATTTTGATCGTAATGGTGATCCTCGCCATCGGTTTTGCGTGGTTGTGGTTCATCGAGCAAAAGAAAAAGCGAAAGAAAAAATAAGCGCTTCAGCAAAGAGAGATCGACGCCAGATAACCGGCGTGTCCGTGAAAGCCCAGACCGGTGGGGCTTTTGTGGCTGATCACGAACGAATAGCCCTCGCCAGTATCCACACTTGAGCCATCTTGCCACCTGCTTTGGATGAGACATGAAACGAACTCTGATCGCGGGGCGATGTTGTCGATGCTTGCAACGTTCGCTCAAGCAAGACCTATTGACTGGCAGGCGCAGGCTGAATTGGATCGCTGCGTCGCTTTGCGCAAGCAAGTCCCACCCCTGTTGCTGGTGGGCAAAGACATATCATCGCGCGCTCTGACACCGCGTTGCGCCGCTGCATTTGGACCGAACGCCGCGCGCTTCGAAACATGGTGCCCGCTAAGCCACGAACCCGGAATTGTCGTGAAGTTCAAAGGCTAGCTTGAGGGCGCGCGCGCCGCAGAGCGCCGGCGGAAAACGCTATTTGATCGTCGCGCGCATGGTAATCACCGACGTGCCAGAACCCGATGGCCCTTGACCCGTGGCCTTGAGCGCAAAAGTATCGTTTCCTTTGTATCGAGCCTTCGGCGTGTATTCGTAACTGGATATGTTGACCCGCTTTAATTTGCCGTGTGCTGGCTTTTGCCAAATCTCCGAACTGCTAACTGTGCCGCGTATCCTGATCGGGAGTAGGCAACTTCTTCCGGGCGCGGCATCGATGTCGCCCGTGGAATTCTCACCCCAATCCGCCAGTGTAATTGATGTTGAACAGTCAGACGCGGCTTTCACGGGTATCGAGCATGTAATTTCGACGATAAGCGCCAAAGTGGCCGCAATGTATTTGCTCATTTTCATGGAAACCCCATTGACGGAAAATCGTCAGGGCGTATCGCATTGGTCGTCCACTTCTCAACCCTGCGACCACTTTTTCGTTCCTTGCGTCAGCAGGTGCGCAGGCGAGCTCCGACGCGGTACCTGACGGATCGGAACAGCCAACTGCTACATCGACTCCAAAGTGGCCTGATTACGTCACCTGCTTGAATACGGCCTCAAGCGTCGCGCGTAGTCTGGCGATCAATCAGCCCAATCAAGGCTCAGTCTGGAGCAGATATCTTCCTGAAAGCGCCCAAGGGACTGCCGATTAAACATTTCCCTGGGTTCGCAGCGGGCGTACCGAGCCGCATTCAAGGGTTGGTGATAGTGTAGTTTCGATCAGTGTGACCGATCGGGAAGCCAAAGGAGACCGCTGCATAGGCCCTGTCGATCACGGTGCAAGCCACGGCTAGACTGGAGAGGGTACCGAGATGATCACGATTCCCCAACTGACGGCGCAAGCCCTTGGCTCGTTTCTTGCGCGGGAAACCGAAGGCCAATTCCGCTCCTCGGATTCCGATTTGACGAAATTACTGCCCTTTGCCGCCAGGTTGGCCCTGGAGTGCATCGGGAACAGTGATGCACTCTATCACGATATCGAACACACCTTGCTGGTTACGCTGGCCGGGCACGACATCCTGGCTGGACGTGCGCTGCAACGGACCACCACGGCCACCGACTATGCGAACTTCATCATGGCCTGCCTCACCCATGACATTGGATATGTGCGAGGTATAGTTCATGGCGACGAAGACGGCACCTATATCGCGGACCCTACGGGGCGGACGATCGAATTGCCGGTTGGATCGTCCGATGCCGCGCTCGCGCCCTACCATGTCGACCGCTCAAAACTGTTCGTGATTGAGCGGTTCGATGCCGTGGAGGAAGTCGACGCCGCCCGGATTGCCCGGGCCATCGAATACACGCGCTTTCCCTACGTCGATACACCAAAGGGCGTACTTGACGACCTCAACGAGGAAGAGGGATTGCTGCTGCGTGCTGCGGATCTGATCGGCCAGCTCGGCGATCCCAATTATATGAGAAAGTCGAATGCGCTTTTTTATGAATTCGAAGAAATCGGCCTGAACAAGACGCTAGGCTACGCGACACCCGCCGACATCGTTTATAAATTCCCCCAGTTCTACTGGACCAATGTCGCGCCTCAGATCCAGCTTGCGATCCGGTATCTCAATGTCACATCCAGGGGTCGGCAATGGATCGCCAACCTACACAGCAACGTGTTTCGGGCTGAGCGCGAATTGAACCTGTCGGGACCACAGAGATAGAAAGTCGAGTAAAACCACTGTAAGAGTTTGCCACCACTGTGGCTTGCATCGGCGACCGCACTTCACCCGCCAATGTCGGCTTTGCCCACCAAGCTGGGACGCGCGGAGCAGGGCTACAGGGGCAGCTCGAGGTTTACCGTTGCTAATGCGGGCCGCCCTGTCCGAATACGATCCGATGGCCATCTGGCCTCGTGACGACGATTTCAGAGGGAGGCCAGGTAGCGAAGCGCCTCGATACCCGGGAGGAAGAAGTAAGCCCCGCCCTTTACGGTCGTGAAAGCGGGCAGGCCCTTTATCTTTCGTCGGATCGGGCGCTTCGGGATGGTCAAATCGTAGGTGCCGTCTTGAGCGCCGATCATTGGATCGCATTCATTGCCTAATTCGTGGAAATTCGGGTCGTTGACCCAGACGTTTTGCGCGAATTCGAATTGGCGCACGAGACTTGCGCAGATCACGAATGCCGCGATGCCGCGATCAACCCCATCCTCGGGAGCGCCTTCCGGCAGAGCCGGCCCGTATGTCGCCCCGCGACGAATCATTTCGCGCCGCTGGATATTTACAGCCGTGTCACGCGGGTTCATCCGGCGAATATGGGCGCCCAGTGGGACAGCATACCCTTGGGGGTCCATCTTCGCGTAGTTGAAGTCGTTGTTGCGCCGAGGATCGTCGGCGAGCGACGGATCATCCTTGTCGGGCGCAAGCACAAGGGGAGCGCCGCTGAGGGCTTGCCTGAGCTGTTGCCGGCGCCTTACTTTCATGTCGTGTACACGCTGCCGAGCGAACTGCGCGACATCGCCTACCAGAACAAGCGCGTGGTCTACAACCTGCTGATGAAGGCGGCAGCCGGGGCGACGCTCGCCATCGCCGCGGATCCCAAGCACCTCGGGGCACGGATCGGTATCACCGCAGTGCTTCACACCTGGGGCTCGGCACTCACCCATCATCCGCACGTGCACATGATCGTGCCGGGTGGAGGGCTCTCGTTCGACGGCGCGCGATGGGTCGCCTCGCGCTCCGACTTCCTGGTCCACATCAACGTACTGGCGGGCCTGTTCCGCGGCAAGATGCTGGCGACGCTCATGGAGGCCCACGACGCCAATCAGCTGACGTTCTTCAACACCCTTGCCGGACTTGCCGACAAGAAAACGTTCAAGCGTTTCATCGCCCCGCTGCGCCGCATCAAGTGGGTGGTCCATTGCAAGGCGCCACTCGCAGGGCCCGAGCAGGTACTACGCTATCTCTCCCGTTACACCCATCGCGTCGCCATCTCGAACCGCCGCCTCGTTGCAGCCGACGACGGCGCGATTGCGTTCCGCTGGAAAGATTATCGCGTCGACGGCCCCGATCGCTGGAAGACGATGCGGCTTCACCCGCACGAGTTCATCCGCCGCTTCCTCATCCACGTGCTGCCCAAAGGCTTCCACCGCATCCGCCACTACGGGCTCTTTGCCAACGCCAACCGCGCCGAGAACGTCGTGACCGCCCGCGCACTCCTCAACGTCGCCCCGCCTGCCACCGCCCCGCAAGAGCCACCGGATATCGCTACCGACACGCCACGTGTGCTGCCTTGCCCTTGCCCGCGCTGTGGCGGCCGCATGATCGTCATCGAAGTGTTCGCACGCGGCTGCGAGCCGAGGTGGCGTCCGATGCCCGGCAGGATCGACACATCATGAGCCAGACCTTCCCTGAGCGTCGCCACTTCCCCGTTCCGACGAGCTGGCCCTACGCCGGCAGCGATCCCTCTCGACCCGGTCACTACGCTCGACGCGCCGTGCGCTCGTTGATCCGTTCACAGCGCTTGCCGAAATGCCTATTCTATTCCACGCTTCAAATCTCGCCTGTGTGCAGATCCCCCTGCCGCGTCCAGTCGGCGTCACATCCAACATCGAGATCGGCGCCGCCATCAAATCCCCATAGCGTCCGTTGCGCCACCGGTGCCCAACTTCCCGCGACTTCGTGCCTTGGCGCTTTTCGGCCGCCGGCCGCCGCAATCCGTGGTCAGGCCGTCATCCCGGCGGCCGAAAACCTGCACAATATCGGACAATTTGAATTATGTCCTTAGCCGAAAAAATCGCGGAAACCTGTCAGCGCGAACTGCACGCCCATAGCGAGGACGATCAATCCCATAAATCGCGTCACCAATCGTGAAGCAGGTTGCCCGCACCACTTGCGCGAGGCCCGCCGCTGGCCACAAGCAGCATAGCGATTAAATAAATCTGCGGCACCCTAACAGGCCCGCACTCACGGCGTGCAGGAAACCAAAGATCAATATGCTCCGCGCATCGACATTGATGGGTCCTGCGTCCCAGCCGCCCTCTCGGGGACGCGCAACGCGCAGCCATTGGTGCTACAGTTTTCTCGATGTAGCCCAAGCCGCGTGAACAGAGGCCTGCTCTGGGGATGAGGTCGAGAAACGGGGGTCCGCAGCCCTCAGAGAGGAATGATTTTGAGGGATAACGGGCAACCGCACCACAATTCTTCCTTGATCTGGTGCAGCTATCTGAGTTGTCGTGGTACGCATCACATCTGTCGAGGGTAGGAAGCATGAAATTGCTGACGGGGCTGCTCGCGGCAACGCTCTTGCTGGCGGGTGCAGGCACAAGCCGTGCGGAAGTCCGGATTGCTCGTGATCAGGGCGGACAGATCGGGCCTTATATAGATCGATACGAACAATTGCGAGCCTCAGGCCAAAGAATAGTCATCGATGGCCTTTGCGCCTCGGCCTGTACAATTATCCTCGCCACGATCCCTCACGACAAAATCTGTGTAACTCCAAACGCCAACCTCGCTTTTCACGCAGCGTGGGATTTCGGAGCCCACGGACATGCCATTGCGAACCCGGGAGCAACCCGGACGCTTTATTCTATGTACCCATCGCAGGTCCGGCACTGGATCGCTAGTCAAGGCGGTTTGACTCCACACATGATCTTTCTGCGAGGCAGGCAGCTGGAGGCCATGTATCGCCCTTGCTACTGAATGCCCAGGTTGCTGCACCACGGGTAAACGCCTGACTTCCTCAAGCAGGTCGGGAGCATGAAGAAGCAGAGCTGCACTGCGCCGACAAATAAAAAATATCGTGCCAAGGGCATTTCGCTGCTCCATGCCCCCCACATACACAGATTTCATCTGGCGACCATTGATCAATATCAAGCTCGGCGGAACCCAAGCCACGCAACCCACGCCAACGTAGAGGCCGAACTGCAGTTGCAGGCGACCATTCGCCCGCATCCCGCTCCATCCCAAACCCGATCAAGATTCGAAAATGAAGCGGGCAGGCGATAAGCTGATCGCGATAACGGTCAATAGGCGTGATCGCAGTGATTGTAATAATCACAATGCCTGCGCCAGATCATCCCATTGTCGAACTGAATGACCCAGCCGTTCGGAGAGTACACGGCACCGGTATTCCACGCCGCGATCCAGATGCGGTTCGGGGAGAACCAATCGGTCTGGGCGCGGAGGGGCTCGTTCGCCCCGGTAAGCAAGTTCAAGTCCCAGCCGTTTTGCGTCACATAGGCTGAGTGCCAGAGCATGCCATTACAGTTCTTCACACAGATATAGCGGCCTGTGAGATTAGCGATGTCCGCCGATGCTGGCGAAGTCATGAGACCCAAGGCGACAAGACAACCGACGACAAATTTTTTCATGGAAAACCTCCTGCAATCGGAAAAACGTTAACGCTGGCGAAACAGTTGACGCGATCACCGTCGTCGATGATCAGGCATGACCTGTTCCAGCGATGGGAAAATTGCGGGACGAAGGTGCAGGGCGCCGTGATATGCCTCAACATGTCAGCGGTTCTGACCTATGGCCTTCTTCCACAGGTATGCATTTGCGCGCACAGCCGTTCTCTAATTCCGGGTCCGGGTGTCAAGCTCTCCAATGATCGTCCTTGCCGGGCCCACTGTTCTCTCCGCGGTAGGGGTAAGCCCTCCGCATGATGGCGTAAGGTGACGCTGGCGGTTCAATGTTGCAATCGCGGTCGGCCTTTCGGGCGCTCGCAAAAAATCGGACGAACTCACCATCGCCATCGTCCCGGCTGGGACGTCTTTTCCCGCCGTTTGGCAGGAACTCGGTAATCTCCTCGTTAGGCAGCAATCTCCTTCTTCGACGAATTGAACTCGGTTCCGTCGATCCACATGCGATGCAGAATGACTGCGAGCTTGCGCGCGACCGCGACCTTGGCCTTGCGAAGCCCGTTACGCTTGACGAGCTTCATCCCCCACGCCTTCACGGCGGACCATTTCGGGACGCGGGTCAGCAGAACCCCGGCTGCTTCAAATAGATAACTCCGCAGCATGGCGTCACCGCATTTGGAGATTCGGCCCGACCAATCGACCTCCCCGGAGGCGTGGCGTCCACAGGTTAACCCAACATAAGCACCCACACTTCTCGATCGCGCAAACCGTGCCGGATCGTCAAACGTTGCCTTGAAGGCGAGCGCGGTAATCGGGCCGATACCAGGCACGGTCATGAACTGGCGAACCTGCGCATCATGGCGAGCGAGTTTCATAACCTTGCGGTCAAGCTCACTGACCTGCTGCTCGACGGCATTGCGCGCTTCGAGCAGCGGCCTGATCGCAGCTATCAGCTCAGGGCGTCCCTCGATCAACTCCTCGGCTCGCACGGCGAAGACATTGAACTTGGAACGGCCGATGACGAGACCTAGGTTCTTAAGGAGGCCGCGAACATGGTTTTCGAGATCGCGCTTGATCTTGACCAGCAACGCCCGGCTGGCGAGTAGTGCCCTGACCGAGTAGCTGTCGACATCCTTGACGTGCACCTCCTTGAACCAACCGGTCTGCATGATGCGGGCGATCCCGATAGCATCGTTGCGGTCGCTCTTGTTGATCTGCATCTTGAGCACCGCCTTGGCATGGCGCGCATCGATACAGATCACCGGTAGGCCAAACCGCTTAAGTTCAGTCCATAACCAAGTAGACGTAGGTCCAGTCTCCAGGCCGATACGTACCGCGCCCGGTGCCTTTGACCTCACGTAAACTGAAATCGCCTCGGGATCTGAATCGACGACGCCCTCTCGCACGACCGATCCAGACTGATCCACCACACAGATCGATGTTTGCTTCAACGACACGTCCAGTCCGACATAGTACTCCATTGCCGCTCTCCATCGTTGCGAGGCCACATGAGGCTGGCCTCCTACGTTCCTGGAGAGCTGATTCCCTTGCCCTTGTCAGGCTCGATCCCGGAATTACCCCATGTTGCAAAAGTCGAAAGTTGCATCGGCCGGAATTTTTGGTGAAACCTTAAAACGCGAAACGATCGACGATTCGGATAACCTCAGTCGCGCTACCGAAGTCGCCTATGAGTTTAGCGTGAGGCGATGAGGTCCTTCAGGTCTCTACACGAAAATCGCGCCTGCGGCCTCCAGAATCTTTGACACCTTTCGCAAAACGACTTTTGCAACAATATCTGCCATCAAGAGACATGAGCAGAGATTTGCAGATGGCTATCAAATGGGTTTGAAAGAGTGATCCAATAAAATGCCTCCAAAAGTGTTGATAAGCCCTTTTCGGTTGCTCGGTAAGATTTGGACATGAAAGCGGACGTTCATCTTGCTTGTTTCGTTGGTATCAGCTTGTGCGTCGGGAACGGCCTTCGCCACCTGCGGCGTCACGCCGTCGCGCTACGCAGATCTACAAATGATGATGACTTATTCTGACGTTGTTAAAACGCTTGGCTGTGAGGGCGAGCATATTTTTGAAGAGAAGAACCCCGGAATGGTTTCGTCCACCTATATGTGGGACGGCGCTGTCCCCAGATCGACTGTCATTCTGGCGTTCGGCAATGGCAGGCTCCGGGGCAGATCGAACTACAATCTCAATTGAAATTTCTCCTTGTATCGCCGCCGAAGCCTTCGGCATGTCAGACGGCTGGAACGTCGCCTTTGGGTCGATGCTGTCGAAAAAGGGCTTGAGGAGCCGGGCGAACAGTGATTCCTGCTTAGGAGGCGGCAGGAGATTCGGCGATGATGGGGCGGCAGGACCGAGATCAAGGGCAACTCTTTTACGAGTTTAGCCTCGATGAGATGATCCCGACGGATCACCTGTTACGACGTATCAATGGGTTTGCGACAGCCGCTCTGGCCGATTTGCACGAACAGTTAAGAGGTTTTATAGCGAGATTGGCCTCTGTCGATCCAGAACTGATGGTCCGGATGCTCCTGGTCGGTTACTGCTATGGCGTTCGCCATGAGCGCAGGCTGTGCCAGGAAGTGGCCCTGCACCTTGCTTACCGCTGGTTCTGCAAGCTCGATCTCGATGATAAGGTTCCGCACCATTCGACGTTCTCGGTGAATCGGCTCGGCCGCTTCCGGGAGAGCGATATCCTGCGCCATATTTTCGAGCGGGTGGTTGCGACATGCATGGCCGCGGGCCTTGTCAAGGGCGAAGGATTCGCGGTGGATGCGAGCGTGATGGAAGCCAATGCGAGCCGCTATCACGGCAAAACGCCGGACGAGTTGGACTGGACCGAGGCGCAACGTCAGAAGCGTGCAGTGGCCGAGTATCTTGCTGGACTTGAGGCCGAGACGCAGGCCCAGGAAGGCGGCCAGGATGGTGGTTCTGACGAGAAGCCGACCGCAAAGCCCGATCGCAAACCGCCGAAGGTGATCTCGCCTTCCGATCCGTCCTCGGCGTGGACGGCGAAAGCCAACAAGCGCGTGCAGTTCGGGTATGGACTCAACTATCTTATCGACGTCGAGCACGCGATCATTGTCGATGTCGAGGCGACACCGGCACGCACCTATGATGAGGTGGCGTCAACCAAGATGATGGTCGAGCGCACCGAACAACGGCATGATCTAAAGCCTAATTGGCTCACAGCCGATACCGCCTACGGGACCGGCAAACTGCTTGCATGGCTGTTGGACAAAAACATCACGCCGCATATTCCCGTGTGGGAAAGATATCCATCGTCTGATGGCATGTTCTCCCGTAGCGAATTCACGTACGCCGCTGAGCAGGACGTCTATGTCTGTCCCAATGGCAAGCTCTTGCGAACCTCGGGAACAGTCCATGATAACCGCGTCAGGAACTACCTGTCACAACCTCAAGACTGCCGTGCTTGCACACTCAAGCAACGATGCACGCGCGCACCTTTCAAGAAATCGCTCGCGACATCAATGAAGACGCGCGCAACCATGCCCGATCACTAAAGGGAACGCCGGAGTTCGAGCGATCGAGCAATGCGCGCAAAAAATAGAGATGCGTTTTGCACACCTGAAGGTTCAGCATGGCTTTGAGCGTATGCGCCTTCGCGGCCTCACCGGCGTCCGCGACGAGTTTCACCTCGCTGCCATTGTGCAGAACCTCAAGACAATGGCTGTGCGTCTAGTTGGACCGCCAACAAGGGGAGCCGCTGCGGCGATTGCGTAAGAGGCTTGCCAGGTTGTCGCGTTGCTTGCCGATCAGGCTTCGACGTCCAGCCTGGAATCCGAAAAATGCCCCCGATAGAAAAAACAGCTACGCAGCGGCATTTTTCGACAGCATCGGTCAAACTGAGAAGTGGCGACGCTCTCCTTGAGAGTCCGTTCGCTCTCCATAACGGACATCCATTGGATCCGTGCAAAAATCATGATTTATGCACAGAATGCTTGACCCATATAAAATGCGACTTCATGTCGTGCATATTGTATCTGCGAAAACGGAAAACGATATGGGGGTTTACGGGTACGCGCGGGTAAAGGGCCGCCTCATGGCGGCCGTCAATCGATCTCTCGCTTTGGATGAAATCGGATGCGAGCGTGGCGATATCGGCCATCCGCCTAAATAGGGTGGAGCGGGGAAGTGTTGAGTTAAAGTCTGTGATGTTGCAACCGATCCTGACTAGGGCCGTTGGGACAGTATGCGCCGGCTCCGCCATCTAGATTTCGTATCGATCGTACTGGCCTTAATCGTCGCGGGCGGTCTCGCGGGTTGGGCAGCCTCCGTCGCCGTCAATTATTTCGAGGGCGACAAGCCCAGCACAACAGCAGACAGTCGAGCCAGAGTAGCGAGCGCCCGGTGCTGCCCGGTCCAGCTGCAGCTAGAAGACGAAGTCGCAACCCATCTCCATGGCCGAAGCTGATGGAATAGGGATCGACGCCGACGGTCGCTTGCATTGGAACGGGAAGCCGGTCGAGATCATAGGGGCGCCAACTCGATTTGACCCGAGGTCAATTTATTATCGAGCTTGTCGTGGCAATCTTCACCGTCGTGAGCGGCGTGGGAGCCGCAGTTCAGGCCGCGGTTACTTACCAGGATTGGGCTTGCAAAGATAAGCGGTGGTCTTTAGTGGCGTGCCCCGTCCCCAAAAAACCCGCGATTCAGAATGAGCCAAACGCAGGTTAACGTTCATTGGAGCCAGAGGCAGACGAGGTACAAGCGGAGCCACTTGGTTGCCCTGCGGACCCGAAGGATTTCCGCGAGTGACCCTCCGTCAACGTGGTGGCCGGGAGAACGGTGACCACGTGTCTCGGGAGGCGCAGGGGTAACGCAAGTTTGGCCGTCAGGTTTCGGATGTCGGCTTATGGACCCCGAATTAGACATCTGCTCTCGCGTGGGTAGAATAAGCTTCTAAAAAGAATACTCAATGTAGAAGCATCGACTTTGTAATGCCGCACTGTCGGCCGGTGGCAGACACGCGCTTGGTGCCGTGGTATAGAGACAACCGTAGGTTTTTGCTTTCTCGAACTGAGTTCTTCATCGGGAAAAACCCTTGTCAGGGCTTGTACACATTGTGGACGACGATGCGTCCTTTCGGACGGCGGTGGAACGTCGTTTGAAACATGCGGGTTATGAAGTCGCGGCCTATGCTTCGGCTCAGCATCTGTTGGACCACTTGCCCTGCGATAGCGTGCTCGGCTGCATTCTCCTCGACGTGCGGATACCGGGACTGAGCGGACCCGAGCTGCAGGAACGCCTGAGCGACCTCGGATCGACGCTGCCCATTATATTCCTCACTGGTTATCCCGATATCGCCACCACAGTGCGGGCCATAAAGGCCGGGGCGGAGGATTTTCTGACCAAGCCAGTATCATCGGATAACCTGCTTCAGGCGGTTGAGCGGGCCATTGCGCATCACAATTCGGCGTATCGTCAAAAGACCAAACTGGACATCGTTCGCGCCCATATCGCAGCGCTGACGCCGCGCCAGCGGCAGGTGTTCGACCTAGTCATTCGCGGCAACACCAACAAGCACATTGCCCGCACAATCGGTGCGTCCGAACGCACCATCAAGGCCCATCGCCATACGATGATGGGGAAAATGCAGGTCCAATCCTTGGCAGAACTGGTATCTCTGGCCGAGCGGGCTGGCGTTTTTATGTCGGATACCGGACCGACACCCTTGGCAATTTAGAGTCTAATATCCGACCCGACATAAAGCATGACTTGTCGGGCTGTTGCGCTTGCCAAATCGAAAACGTGTTTTTGTCGTCGATGACGGCCTGCAACACTGCGGAGCGTAGCGCGACTGCTGCGGCAGTTTGGCTACGACTGCCTGCTTTTCCCGTCTGCGGACGCTTTCGCAAACCACAGTGATTTCGGCAGCACAGCTTGCGTCCTTCTGGACATCAACCTAGGCGATGTTTTAGGCATCGACGTCCGTAACCATCTCAAGGCAGCGAGCGTATCTGTGCCGGTCATCTACATGACTGGAAACGACAACCCCGCCACTCGCGAGGCGGCGCTTCAATCCGGGTGTCTTGCCTGTCTTACAAAGCCGTTCTCGGCGAAGTCGCTGATCGAGCCGCTCAAGAGAGCCTCGTCTGCTTGACGCGGCCCAAACCAATGATAGCGACTTATTGGCACTTTTGAGACATGCCGCTGCACGCGAGTGTCTCCTTATTTGGGGCGGACCGGAAGTTATCAGCGCAAGGCCGAAACGTCGCTTTTGACCCGGGCGCTCGGTTTAGCGTGAAAGCCGTGCTTTGAGAGGTTTGACCCGCTTGATCCAGATCAAGTGCGAAAACTCGTAAGTCTCGTACGCAAACTCCGCAACTATCGGCAAGGGAGTAGCTTCATGAATAAGATGAGCATGCTGGGAGCAGTTCTGGTGGGGACCGCGATATTGTGCGCCGCCCCGATTTCGGTTCAATGGTCGAAAGAGAAGAGCCTGTCGGTATCGTGGGACAGTGCTTATGCCAGAGTGGGAAGACCGGGAACGGCAACGAGCGTCGCTGGCGTCGCGCGGAGAACGGGACGACGGGCAGTGCGCCGTTGCGCGGCGGGTGTTACCTGCTACTAGGGTTCAGGCCCTCGCTATCGGATGTCAACGGACGATTGGGCGCGGCAGACCTTTGTAAAATAACCCTGCGGTTCAGGCCGGTGCCATTTGCGTATAATCGTCAACCAAAAGACCGCAAATGCGCCGGCTTGACGAGTTCCGAGAAACTGCTCTTGCTCGCGAATATCGCTGTTTAGCACATGCGGACATTGGCTAACATTTCGACGGCGCGGCCAATACAGGCGCGAAGCGCTTGGCCAAGGAGATTGCCTCTGCGGCGATCTACGGCTCGTCCATCGACAAGGCCGAAACCCGGACTCGTGAACATTTCACCCCAGAACTTGCCGGCCGCTCTACCGAGTTCGCCAGCGCAATCGATACCCTCGCGGATACGATGGGCCGTCTTCGAAGTGCCAATGAAAACGACGATTTGCTGTCAAGGTAGCGCGTCAGAGGTGTCTCACTCCCTCCCGATTTGGCAGGCAGAGCTTGGGGCGATAGTTTTTGCTTACGCCGACATCAGTGGGTGCGCATCTTTACGACAGACATCATCGCGTCCGACATGATCGGATTTTGTCTGATTGCCTCTTTGATCTCATAGATCTTCAGCGATCCAGCGGCCGCCGCAATTTGAGCGTGGAGTTTCACTATCGAAGGTGGAAGCGACACCCGCATCTGCTCAACGATCTCCCGCGTCGGGGCGACGCTTATCGCCATTGCTTCCAAGGCCTGCCGCATCGGCTCGAGTCTTACTGCCATGTCGGCCATCGCCTGCCGCATCGGCTCCTGGGCCTGGGCGAGCTCGAGCATGGCTGTGAACATCTCGTCGGAGATTGCTAGGGCGTGTGGCCATTGGGTCGCGGGAACCGGCAAGCATACGGGCCGGTCTCGTTCGATCCGGCGCTGCTGGGCAGCTTCCAAAGCGGCGGCGCCGGAAACTTTCCATTTCCGCAGCCAACGGGTGACCACCGTTTTCTCTGTGCCCCGCCAGGTGCCGGCGCCGTAAACCTGACGCATGGCCGTGGACGGTCTTAATTCAGGGTCAGCTGCGATCCTGTCGGCGACCATGGCCAAGGGCCTATCATCACGTATGTGGCTGCCAACCGGGCGACCTCGTTTGCGGTTTGTCATGTCGAAGGCCCTCCGATGGCCTGCCGTCACGATGGAGAATTAGCGCGCGCGTCGCAACAAAGAAGAAATCGACAGGAGGCAGAAAACGCGGACAATAAATAGGATTTGGACCGATAATAATTAGAAAAGGGTCAAATTCCACAAATGCGGACGAAGGCGCCCGGCTTCTGGGGTTATCACGATTCCTGCCGGGCGGCCTTAGCCTGGCCGCCCAGCCCGGGTCGGAAAACAAGTCATTCCTCCGGTGCAGCTTGGGGCGGTGCGTTGCTGGCTCCGCCGACGTGCTTGCTTACCAGGGGAGCCTCACGCGAATCCGTCGAGGCTTTGATGAATCCCGCTGCCCTGATCGCCATGCTCGCTGCCGTCAACAACGGCTGGGCCTTTGCCGCCTTCGTCATCTTCCTGGGGGCGTGGTTGTATTTCGGCCGTCAGGATGCGCCATAGACGTGGGCGCGCGCATTCTATGCAAATTCCGGCGGTGGCGCCGGCGTGGTCGGGCTGCGTCGCATGGGGGAGATGCGCATGAATATAGAAGCGCTGCCGTGGAAAGATATGACCACAATCGCTCTCGCAGTCCCTTGAAAAACGGATGACGAACCTTGCCTTCCGCCGATTTCGCCCGGTACTCGATCTCCGCGAGCAACTCGGGCTCGACCCAGATGCCGCGGCGGGCGATGTGCTTGCTGTAGGGCTGGGTCTTGCGGATCAACGGCGTGAGGCGCGCGCGAAGCGCATTGGCGCTCTCGGTGTCGAAGCCGTGGTCGACCTTGCCGGCGTAGATCAGGTCCTTGCCCTTGCGGCGGCCGATGTACAGACCATCCCATTTGTTGCCGTCGAGCGCGAAGCCTGCGATCGGCAACGTCTCGCGTTGCGCGCACGTGACCTTGACCCAATCGTTTGATCGACCGGACAGGTAGGCGCTATTGCGCACCTTCGAAACGACGCCCTCTAGCAGGCTGTTGAAGAACTCAGCCTCGTTCGCAAACGAAGGCTGAATTGTCTTCATTGTGGATGTAGAAGTGGCCGACGAGCCTGCCCGCAGTGCCAATCATAGCCCATCCGCGACCGCAGGACGGATCATTCTCGTCGTGCCCTTCCCATGAGAACTCGGCGCAGGCTGATCCGTCGCGGGTGCCGTAGCGCACGTCTAGGAAGCCCTTCAGCGCACCGAAGGCAATCTCACCGTCGGACTTGGCCTTGAAGATGAGATGCGCCTATTCGACAAGATCGAGGAAGTCGCCGTCCCAGGTGTCCATTTCGACGATGCGCCAGCGGCCGGCAAAGGCCTTCGCGAAGCCGGGGACCTTGGCCATCAGCCGGCCTCCGCGATCAACTTGGGCAGCCGCACCAGATTGTAGGCGGCGGCAGCGAAGGTAAAGGCCCATCCGACGCGTTCACGGCCACGGAAGCTGGTCTTCTCTTGCCCGCCGATCGTCTTGATCCAGCCGAATGCCTCCTCGATGCGCTTGCGGATGCGCTGGCTGACGGCATAGCCGCCGTGGCGGGTCGTTCGCCCGTCGATCGCAGAGCTGCGGCCGCTGGTGTTCTGCGCAACATGCGGCGTCACGTTCATCGAGCGCAGTTCGTTGACGAAGTCTTCTGCATCGTAGGCTTTGTCGGCGCCAAGCGTGATCGCTGTCGGCCAGTCGGCACGAGGCTCGATCATGTGCAGCGCGGCCACCCGCTCGGCATGCCCGTCGGCTTGCGTGAGGCAGGCGTCGACCAGCAGGCCGTGGCGGTTCTCCATCAGCCCATGCCCGATGAAGCATAGCCTCGTCTCCTTGCCTTTGCCCTTGCGATACAGCCTGGCATCGGGATCGGTGGTCGAAGCATGGGTGTCGTTCGAGCGTTTCTGGCCATGGAAGTCCGCTTCGGCATTTCGCCCGCCGCCTTGCGTCGGCGGCTCGCCCGAGCCGTCCTTGGGCTTGACGCTCTTCATTGAGGCCCAGGCCTCGATCAGCGTGCCATCGACCGAGAAGTGATCGCTAGACAGAAGCCTCTTCACCTTGGGCTGCGCCAGCACCGCAGCCAGGAACTTGGCCGCGATGTCGCCCTCCAGCAGCCGGTCGCGGTTCTTCGAGAACACCGAATGGTCCCAGGCTGCGTTGTCAACGCCGATTCCGACGAACCAGCGGAACAGCAGGTCGTATTCCAGCCGCTCCATAAGAAGCCGCTCGGAGCGGATCGAATAAAACGCCTGCAGCAGCATCGCCCGCAGCAGCTTCTCCGGCGGGATCGACGGCCGCCCAATCGGCGAATAGAGCGCGGCAAACTCCCGCTCCAGCGCCGTCAGCGCCTCGTTCACGATCGTCCGGATCGCTCGCAGCGGATGATCACGCCGCACCCGCGCCTCCAGGTCAACGTAGCTGAACAGCTCGCCCGTTCGATTGTCGCTGCCGCGCACGCACCTTCTCCGAATCTCATCGGAGCCAATGAATTCATGGTTGCCGGTCGGCGGCGAGCGCCTTTTTCAACAGCCTGCTAGGCCTGTCTTGCAGGCGTGCTTGAACATCTGTAGCGCGACAATCTGGATGGGATTCCCATCTTGATTGTCGCGCCGCAAACATCTCGCGACCGTCCACCTCGAAGCTCTCGCTGAGCTGGATAGCGGTTTTGTCGATGAGCTTTTTGAGCAGGGCCTTCCGCTCGACCAGCGGAAGCTTTCGAAGATCTTTGCCATTGAGATAAAGCAAATCGAAGGCGACCATCACGATTTTGGCAGATCGGCCCTTCAGTTCATTCTGCAAAACTGAAAAATCAGTGGTGCCGTCGGCCGCCGGCACGACGATCTCACCATCGATGATCGCGGAGCCGGCGCCGATGTGCCACGTCGGAGGCGATCTTCTTGAAGCGGTTGGTCCAGTCGTGGCCGCGCCGAGTGAAAACCTTGACCTCGGTATTGGCGAGATGAACCTGGACGCGATAGCCGTCAAACTTGATCTCGTGGATCCACCGATCGCCACTCGGCGCCTTTCCGATCGACGTGGCGAGGGCCGGCTCGATGAAGCCCGGGAAGGGCGACTTGACGCCGATCGCCGCGGGCTTCTTGCGCTGGGACGCCACGGTTCACACCAGGCGCATGGGGAGCGGAAGCGAGAGCTGGGAGCGGTCGACCGCGTCGTGTCGATCGACGAAGTCCTGCAGCTCCGACGGCACGTCGCGCAGCTGCAGATCGCAGCGCCGGCGGGTACTGGCCCCTTTAGCCATTCCCGACCTTGAAAGGGACCACTGGCATTTTGAAAAGGGACCACAAACGAAAAACCCCGTCCGGGGTGGGCCCACGGACAGGGTTCTCAACATCCCGAGAAACTTGGGAGAATCCGGGATGTCTTGAGGGAAGTCTATCAAGGCAAAGCTGGGTGGCAAGTTGAAATCCTTGGCGGGAACGGCGAGCGCTGGGGATTGTTAGCTGTCCGGTGCCGCCTAGACGACCCCTCGGCACCAAACAACCTTCACGGCCTCGGTGCTTCTGTGGCGCTGGGGCCGTTTCTTTTGGCTAGGGACGACTGCGCTAGCGAGGACCAAAAGGGGCCACTCCGAAAATCAAAAGGGACCAGTAGCTTAGGCTGGGGATGGAAAGGGGCCAGTACCCGACTGGCGCTGTTCGGAACTCTGGTTCGGCATTTTTATCGGCATTTCTGTCGGATGCCTGATCGCCGGACACTAGCTTTTTCTCAGTGTCTCGAACTGTCTTTGCCGATCTCCGTGGCTGCACGATTGACCTTGGTCCGGTCCCGCTGATCCTCAGACGATAGCGCCGTTACGGCAGCATGCAAGTCAGCCGATATCGTCAAGGGGCTGTCCAGCGGTTTGCTCGCCCATTCCCACCAACGATCAAACGCATCCTTGACCTTCATGGTTTTCTCACACCAGGCGCATCGGCAGCGAGAGCTGCGAGCGATCGAGCGCGTCGTGCCGATCGACGAAGTCCTGAATGTCCGACGGCACATCGCGCCCGTGAAGGTCGCAGCGCCGTCGTACCTCCTGGGCGACGTCGTGGGATACGTCTTGGGACCATCCTTCCAGCTTGTTGAAGCCGACAACCTCGATCGGATTGCGGTACTGACCCGTCAACAATTCCCGGAGGACGGCTTCCAGATCGGTGTGTTCGTCGGCTTCCCGCCAGACGCGGCCGAGTTGGCCAAGATCATCCAGCACCAGGTAGACGTTTTGGTCGTCGCCATGGGGCACGATCGAGGGCGTCCGGTGCGATTTACGCATGTACTCAACTCCACGCTACGGGAACCGGGATTTAAGGCCATCGCGGGCGATTCGTTCCCTTATGCGAACAGCTCCGCGCCGGCCTCGGTAAACTTCACGTAAGTTCCGCTCTCATGCATCACCAGCCAGCCCGGCTCGATCGCCAGCTTGAGCCCGGCTGAGTATTCCGCCGGCGTGGCTTTGAGCTCGAACAGCAACGGCCCGTTGAGCAGCTCGATATGGATCCGGCTGTCCTGCACGGCCTCGACCGCATTGGCGAGCTCGATCAGCTTGCGGGCCGCGGCTTCCGGGTTGGCGTAGGGGCGCTCGGTCGCGAATTTCAAGGCATACTCCTCGTTACCGCTCGCCCGCCACCATGTGACGGCGGGTTGAACGCGGATATTTTCGTCGACCTCAGCGCGACGAGATGGCTGCGCTTGAATGGCCGGCCGCTTTGTTGTGAACAGTCCTTGCAGCGCATGTACCGCTCAAGCTCATGGATCGGGGTCGTCTTCGGGCGGCGAACGATGTTGAGCGCCACCGTCTGGTGGGTCTCGCAGCCGAGGCATTTGACTTCGAGATAGGGATATCCGCCGTTGAGGGCGTCGCCGAGGGTCGGAGAGGGCTGCGCCGGCCCCTGGAAAGCGAGCATGCGCTGGCTCCAGGCGACGCAGGCGAGATGGTCCGCGACCCTGCGGGCTTCCGCGGCTTGCTCCGCCGAATGCCGGACGGACGCGCCATAGATGGCTTCTCGCGACTTGGTGCCCATGCCCCATCAAAGCGCAAGCTCGGGCGGTTGGCGAATCCGCTAGATGTTGGGTTCTTCGGCTCTGCGAAAACGCTGTCCGTCGTATCGGCGGCGAGCGGCCAGTTGGAGGGCGGCCATCAATCGCCCCGTCCGGTGGCTTTCCTCGCGTCCCGTCCGGCATCCCAAGCCTTCTGGCCAAGGTCCGCGGCAGTCTCGGCGCCGTTCGCCGTGTTTTCGGCCGTGCATTTCGTGGAAGGCGGATTGCCGCACGTCTTCCCGATATCGGCCCAGCCGACACAGCGACCCGACGCCGAGCGATAACCTGGGCCGCCTTTGTCGCCGCACGCGGCGAACGTCTGGCTGGCGAGGAGGCACAAAACGGCTGCTATGGAAGGTCGCCACATCGCGCCATCAAAGCGCGCTCAGGCCGCTCACGCAATCGCCCCAGATATGGAATGGAGCCGCTGCCATTGGCGGGTGTAGATAGCTTGGGCCCGATTAACCGGCAATCCTGACGTTCTTGCCCCCGCCCGGGTCCGGGAGAGGTGCGTCAATTGCCAAATTTAATTGACGCGATGAGTCATGACGCAGCGTTTGACGCACCGTCCGAAGACCCGCTGGCGCACGAGGTCGCACCGCCTGCGCTCGATTGAGCACTCTGGATCGCTGCCTGACAGTGCAATTGAGCGAACTGGCCCTCTTTCAGGGTGTAGGTGCTGACTCAAATTCATTTGACGCATTGAGTCACCTGACGCGATAAATTGACGGCTCTCGCCCTGGACGGTGACGAAGAACCAAACCTCGTTGAATTTCGGATTCGAGCGCATCCGGGGCCCTGATTCCGATCCTCGATGCCCTGCGCGAGACCTATGCGGCCGACCTCGACGATGACAAGGACGCCGGCGACAAAGCCAGGGCAAAGCTCAACAAGGCATATGACGCCTTTGGCAAAGTTTCGGGAGGGATGGGGTCATTGTCCGGTACGGCTGGGGGGCGCTGGGGGAGGACTGCCGGTTCACTAAGCAGATATCGATCTTCGCACTGCGGTGTCCTGGCCGGCCCTCGATTTCGACGGACCGGCGCCGAGCACCCTGCAAGCGTGCTACGAGCATGCTCGGAGCAGGAGCCACGGGGAAATCGGCGTGTCGGCCGTTAGCGGCAAGTCGTGGTCGATGTGCCGCCGCCCAGCCGACTGGTGAAGCAGTTCAGGGTTCGCGGTGGTGCAGGAGCCGCCGGTTCCGGAGCGGCTTGTAGGACCTGCACGATGATCCGGTCCTGAGGACACGCGGTTCCGCAGGCACCAAGGTGCTCGCCGTGGTTGCAGGGTCGCTCAGTGCGGTGCCATACTGCACGCCTCCGGCTCAATCTTCAGCAAATACGACTGCTGGGCGCCGAGGCTCAATCGCGCGAAGGTGGAGGCGGAAATTTTTTTCATGGGCTTCGCCAAGAACGCCTGAGCCCTCCACCGCCAAATATGCCGGCCATGGGGCGCGCCACCGCTTCCAAGATCAGGAGCAATTCGCTTTCGGCACCTTTCCGACTCATGCTGCTGATGCCCCGTTTGATGCTCGTGGCTGCTGTCGTTGTCTTTGAGTTTGACCGATATGGTCTCACGTTCTGAGGTAATACGAATCGTCGATCGCTTCGCGCTTTAAAGTTTCACCAAAAATTCGAACCGATGCAACTTTCGACTTTTGCAGCACTATCTGCCAAAAGGAGCCGTACTGAATCGACGCGCGATTATGCGCGCAACGAATAAAGGAGGCGGTTGCGCAATTCTGGTGGCTGTCAACACTCGGTCGAAGAGTGGCCTGGCCAATGTTGCCGGCCAAGGCTCTGGCGGCGACGCCGCCGGAGTGCCGCCGCTCATGTTGATCTAGATCAATATAAGGTCCGCTACATTCCGGTCAGAACCCGAAATCGCTCGGTGACTCAGGCAAACTTGTTGGCAGCAGAGGTCGGGCCGTGGGACACCTGTACAACTACTTCTTTCTTGTCGGCTTTCTTATTGGCATCGCCATTGTCTTTTTAGCGAGCGAATTTGGATGGCGACTGGGCATACGGACCAAGGTTCACGGTACGAGTGGCAACATTTCTGCACTGGAGCAATCGCTTCTGGGATTGCTCGCTTTGATTGTTGGTTTCACTTTTTTGATGGCGCTCACGCGTTTCGAAGCGCGGCGCGAAGCGGTTCTCAATGAAGCGAATGCGATTGGCACGACCGCTTTGCGCGCACGCCTGCTGCCAGAACCCCATCGGACGGAATCACTGAAGCTACTTCGGGAATATGCCCAGATACGGATCGAGTACATTCCGACGGGCAAGTCTTTTGCCGAACTACCAACTCTCATTGATCGTTCGAGCAATATCCAAGAAGCGCTATGGCAGCAGGTGAAAGCACTTTCGGCCAAGGATAATAATATGGTGCCAACTGGCTTATTTATCCAAGCGCTTAACGAGATGATCGACAACCAAGGAAAGCGTCTTTCAGCACTGCGAAACTATATTCCGGACGTTGTGTTGCTATCGCTTTTCGGCATAGCTGCAGTTGCTTGTGGTTTTGCGGGTTATGCGAGCGGGCTTGACCCACTCCGGACTCGACTGCCTGTCTTCATTACCGCTTTTCTGGTTTGTAGCGTCGTATTTGTAATACTTGATCTTGACCATCCGAATGTTGGCTTTATTACCATAAGTCAGCAACCAATGATCGATACGGCAGCAAGCCTTTCAGCTTTTAACGACTAAAGTTGTTGGTCTACGCGGTCGGCATTAGTGCGAGTTGGGTCAAAGGCGTCGGTTCGGGCAAGTGCCGTCCACTTCCGGTCTCCCCAGTTTTGGACATGCTGCGGCACCGAATTAAGTGACGCTATGTACCAACTCAGGACTGATGCGCCGCAGCAAACGAATGCACGAACCGCGCTGCCCTCACTTGACCGCGCGTATCTGCGACCACGTCGAGCCGCACGGCGGCGACTGGACCCTGCTCTGGCTCACTCTTATCGCGCTCCGTTAATAAACACCATGCCGCACGGCGCGCCGCGTTTGGCGGTAATCGCGACGACCGACACGACGCGCAGTCACGCGGGCGCGCCGGTACGTGTAGGCCTGCGCTTGATCAACGCTTAACTCCACGCCGCGCGATGTCGCCTGCGGCGAGACCGGAATCGTCGCCAACATCACTGCTGCAAACAGCAGTCCGACAATTGAGCAAGCTCTCATTGCATCTTCTCCCTGTGTAGTCCACCACGGCCATGTCAACAGCGAAAGCTGTCTGGTCAGTGCCTACTTACAAGCAACCTCATAGACCGGCAAAGTGTTGATCTAGATCAATGGATCAATCCTGCGTCTGAGCAGCTCGCTAAAAGGCGGCCGAGAAAGCCGCCTCTTTCGCGATGCGTAGGCGGAGCTCCTACTGGCAGAAATACATCTGACCGTCGTCAAGTTTAATTGCGCCACCCGGTGTGCATTTAATGCCGTTACGCGCCGAGTAATCATCCCATCCGGAATAACCGTAGTAGGGGCTATGTCCTTGGTAAGCCCTGTGAGCGTAGTGAATTTGCCCAAAGTAAGGATCAGCTTGGGCCGCGTAAGCGCCGCCCCAATTGTTGTTTCCCCAAGCGTTAGGCGCAGCAGTGGCGGCGATAACGGCACCCGTGCCGACCGCTGCAACGCCTGCGCCGACAACACCTGCGCCGTAGTAGGCCGCCCGTCGGTTGTGACGACGCGCAACGGCCCGCAACGCTCACGGGGGTTAGCGGGCGACCGAACTCGTGCCTGGG
Organism: uncultured Alphaproteobacteria bacterium; assembly: GCA_963755895.1. Taxonomy (GTDB): domain Bacteria; phylum Pseudomonadota; class Alphaproteobacteria; order Rhizobiales; family Xanthobacteraceae; genus Bradyrhizobium. The sequence goes on along the minus strand of CAVWMD010000003.1, from coordinate 858,351 downwards.
CGCTCTCAATCGGCAGTGAGATGCCGCCTTGCTCAGACCAACCGGGGGAGAACAATGCTGCACACGTGAAGGCAGAAGCTGCAAGGGCAGCCTTTCTTACATGTTTCATGGGCTCTCTCCGTTGTGTAAGGAAGACCAACTTTGCAACCTACTTGCTGGCCTACGTCGCCGTCGTTGATCTAGTGGTCTCTGCCTAACATAAGAGTCCCGTTAAGGGATTCCATTCGGCGCGCGTGCGAGTCTTACGCATGCGCACCGGTATTTCCATCAAGATCACACGACCAGATCGCCATCGGCTTGAAGCGATCACCAGGGACCGTAACGCCTCGCAGAAGCACGTTTGGCGAGCAAACATTGTGCTTCTGAGCGCCGACGGCGTCGGGACCAACGAGATCATGCGCCAGACCGGCACGTCGAAGACCTGCGTCTGGCGCTGGCAACAGCGGTTCATGGAAGAGGGCGTCGACGGCCTCCTGCGAGACAAGACGCGCCCCTCGCGGGTTCCCGGGCACGGCCCGGAGGTGGCCGAGCGTGTGGTCGCGCACGTTGGCCGACCCGCCGACCGAGACGACCCATTGGACGGCCGATCTGATGGCGCGGGCGAGCGGCATAAGTGCCAGCGCGGTCCGTCGCATCTGGAAAGCGCACGGGCTCCAACCTCACCGGTGCCGACAGTTCAAGCTCTCGAACGATCCAAACTTCGTCGCCAAGTTGCGCGACGTTGTCGGGCTCTATGTCGATCCGCCGGCCCATGCCATCGTGCTGTCGGTTGACGAGAAGAGCCAGATTCAGGCCCTCGATCGCACCCAGCCAGGCCTGCCGCTGAAGAAGGGCCGGCTCGGAACCATGACACACGATTACAAGCGGCACGGCACCACGACGCTGTTCGCCGCCCTCAACGTCCTCGACGGCACGGTCATCGGCCGCAACATGCAGCGTCATCGTCATCAGGAACTCATTCGATTTCTGAACGCCATCGAGGCGGAGGTTCCGATCGGCAAGATCATCCACGTCATTCTCGACAACTATGCAGCTCACAAACACCCCAACGTTCGTGCCTGGCTTGATCGCCACCCGCGTTTCGTTTTCCACTTCACACCAACCTCGTGCTCCTGGCTCAACGCTGTCGAGGGGTTTTTCGCCAAGCTCAGCCGACGTCGATTGAAACGTGGTGTCTTCCGCTCCGTCGTCGATCTCCAGGCGGCCATCAACCGCTTCGTCGCCGAGACCAACGCCGACCCGAAGCCATTCACGTGGACCGCCAACCCTGACAAAATCATCGCCGCCGTCAAGAGAGGGCACCAAGTGTTAAATTCCATCCACTAGCTCCGAACCTGGTCTTGAGCAAGTCAAGCACAGGGCCAGCAGGACTGGACAAGCTTCGGACCGGTACCCAAGGTAATGTCCGGCCGCGGACACGAGCCATGCCGATCGATGGCTTGAGATTGCTGCAAATAACGGCCACAATCGGGCCTCCCTCCGGCAATCCCCATGATGACGCTGACCCTCGAAGATTTTAAGCTTGGCCATTTCGGCAGTTTCGGACCGCGTCATGTGACGCGCGAGGAGATCCTGGCGTTTGCCGCCGAGTTCGATCCGCAGCCGATGCATCTCGACGAGGCGGCGGCGAAGCGCTCGTTGCTTGGGGGACTGGCGGGCTCGGGCTGGCACCTTTGTTCGATCATGATGCGGATGATGTTCGACGGCTTTATCGGCCGTACCGCGTCGCTGGGATCGCCCGGCGTCAATGAATTGCGCTGGCTCGCGCCGCTCCGCCCGGGAGACGAGCTGACGCTGGACATCGACGTCACCGAGGCCCGGGTTTCGCGCAGCCGCCCGCAAACCGGGATCGTGACGTTCCATGGCGTGGTTCGCAACGCCGCCGGGCTGACATTGTGCGAGATCGTCACGCCGATCATCGTCGAACGCCGCGCCGATGCGACCGCGGAGCAACCAGGCTGATGCGTTTCTTCGAGGACCTCGAGATCGGGCAGCGGCGTGAACTGGGATCGTTCACCTTCACCGCGGAACTGATCAGGAAATTCGCGACACAGTTCGATCCGCAGCGCTTTCATCTCGATGAAGAAGCGGGGCGCAACTCGCTGTTCGGCGGGTTGGCCGCCTCGGGCTGGCATGTCGGATCGGTCTGCATGAAGCTTTTGGTGGCCGACGGCCAGCGTTCGCCTCACGCTAAACTCATAGGCGACCTCGGTAGCGGGACTGACGCTATACGAATCATCGATCTCTTCGCGCTTCAAGTTCTCACCAGAAATTCCAACCGTTGCAACTTTCGAGTTTTGCAACAGTATCGAGGTGGGAGCGGACCTAACTTCGCCTGGGCGCTGAGTTGGCTTTTGACCCAGAGAGTCAGATTGGCCTAGCTTCGAAACGACGGCTACCACGACCAGGGCAAGCGGCCGACGAACGAAAGATGAAAAAAGGGCGCTTCGAATCTGTTAAGACGGGCGTTCAACACCTTGAGCGCGCGTTCAAGCGGAACAATCCGATTGAGAGATCGCAGCCGCCAAGGCGCATGCCGCGCCGACGAGTTCGGCATCTCCGCCTCGCCAGCCGACAAGGGACAGCCCAACCGGGATCGAACCGATCACCGCCACGGGCAGGTTCACCTGCGGAAGACCCGTCAGCCCGGCGATCCCCGTCAGATCGACGATGCGCCGCACTGCCGTGCGCATGTCCGACAGGCGCGCGTCGCGACCGATCGGCAGGATAGGCGAGGTCGGCATGCAGAGCACGCGCCGTCCATCGAGCAACTCGTCGAGCCAATTCGATGCGTCCGCGCGGAAGGCGTTGGCAGCCGCGAGGTCGCCTGGAGAAATGCATCCGTCATCTGCGAACGCGCCGGCGACCTCGGCGGAGAAGCGGGGATTGACCTGGTCGATCCATTCGCGAAAGGTGGCGTGGAATTCACTTTTTTGCAGCACGCGCTGGTGTTGCGACCAGTCGCGAAGGTCGCCGTTCGCGAGGAACAACTCTCTGACGGGCGCTACGAGGCGGAGGCGATCGAGAACCGGCAGCAAAGCGCGCCGCACAGCCCCGTCCGCCAACGCGAAACAATCGGTCGCGACGATAATTTCGACGGGAAGCGCGTCAACGACCTGCTCGACCAGCAATACGGTGCCGGCCCGGCCGAAGGTCGCCGCGTCGCGCGCGAAATACCCGACTGTGTCGAACGATGGCGCCTGGGTCATCATGCCCTTGGTCGGAATGCGGCCGTGGGTCGGCCGCAACCCGTAAAGGCCGCAGAAGCTTGCAGGGATTCGCACCGAGCCGCCCGAGTTCACTTCCCAGTGCGACATCGACCAAGCCGCCCGCGACCGCCGAGGCGGAGCCGCTCGACGAGCCGCCGGGCACCCGGTCAGGCGCGCAAGGATTTCGGGGGGTGCCGTAAAACTTGTTGATGCCGAGGAGCCCGAGCGAAATCTCGTCCGTGATGGTTTTTCCCAGCAGCGTGGCGCCGGCTTGCAGCAGGGCGTCAACGGCCCAGGCGTCCGCCTGGGCCGCCTCGTGCGTGGCGGCCCAGTCCGGATTGCCGCAGCCGGTCACAAAGCCCGCCACGTCGAACAGGTCTTTGGCCGCGAAGGTAAGGCCGGACAGTTGGCCTGTGCCGCGCGGCGGTCTGTGGACGGTCACGCCTGGAATGAAGGCGCCCAGCGTGTCTTGCATGACGCTTTCCCGATGAGAGGGGCGCTCGATCCGAGTGCCCTCAGCGTGTTTCAGTCTTTGTAGAGTTTCCGGAAGTCCGGATGGGTGTGAAACCAGTACTCGAAACCTTGTACGTTCTTCTGCACCGCATAGTCGGCGAAGCGCGTGTACAGCGGAATGCGGGGCAAATCGGTCATGACGATGTCGACCATCTTGTTCAGGCTGGTTTTGTAGACTTCCGGGTCCCGCGTGAAGCGAGCCTCGTCGATCACCTTGTCGAGGTCCGGATTGACGTAGTTGGCGGTGTCAAACACGGAGTTGTTGGCGCCATCATAGGTCCAGAAGAAGAAGTAGTCGGGATAGTCGAGCCAACCGTAGAATTCAGCGATGACCATCGGCATGGTCTTGCTCGCCATCTGGGCGAACCAGTTCGAGCCGGGCACCTTCTCAATCGTCACTTCGACGCCAATGGCCTTCAGCGCCTCCTGAATCAAAATCGCGCTCGGCTCGCGCACCGTTGATTCACTGAGATCGATCGACAGCGTGGTCTTGAAACCGTTCGGGAAGCCGGCCTCGGTGAGCAGTTTCTTGGCTTTGTCTAGGTCCTGTCCGTGCTTGATCGGAACCGGCCAGGTCGCGGACGGATAGGGTTGCGACGGGTCGCCATCGAACATCGGCTTGGCACGGTTGTAGAGCGCCGAACTGATGATCTCCTTGTAAGGGATGGCGTAGGAGATGGCTTCCCGGACCTTGGGATTGTCGAATGGGGGAATCTTCACGTTCATGTCGACGAAGACGAGGTCGTTCTGCACCGGCACGCCGATGACCTTGATCTTGCCCTGTTCGGCTAGCTCAGCGTAATCCTTCGGCGGCAGGCCGACTGACATATCGACATCACCCTTTTCCAGCAGTGCCCGGCGCGTACCGGCCGAGGCGATCTGTCGGTAGATGACGCGCTTGAGTTTGGGCAGTGGCCCGGACTTCCAGGCGTCGAACCGCGTGAAAACAGTCTGTTGCCCAGGCGACCAGGACTCCACCTTGAATGCGCCTCCACCACAGTCGTTGCGCGACACCCAGTCAAAAGCCCAGGGGTCTTGGGGCGTAGCGTGTTTCTTGGCCAATTCGGAATTGACGATGACCGGCACAGGGACCACGAGATCCGGCATCGTGAGCTTGTTGAACTGATCGAAGGTGGCCTTGAATGTGTAGTCGTCGATCACCGAGAACTGCTCGGGCTTCACCAGTGACCCCGCCGCCATCTGTACCGCCGGGAAGCCACCGGCTGCGATGGCGCGATCGAACGACCATTTGACGTCCTTGGCCGTGACCGGGGCGCCATCGTGGAAGGTCGCGTCCTTGCGTAGATGGAAGATGTAGGTCTTGCCGTCGTCGCTCGCCTCCCAACTTTCGGCGAGTTCCGGCGTCACCACCTTGGCGTCATAGGAGACCGTACCGTTTGAAAGGGTCTTCTCGCCGTGACTGACGAGCCGATCATAGGCCTGCCAGACCACCATGCGGCTGTGATCGTTGGCGGTAGGGATCATCGTGTCGAGGCTGTTGGGGCCCATTTCCGATACGATAACCAGCGTATCCTTCGATACTTCGGCCGCCGGGCTGCGTGCGCTGGGCAGTGCGACCGACGCTGTCAGCAGCGCCACCGCCATGATACCTCGATTGAGTTTCACTCGTGCATACTCCTGGGTTTACGTGAGGGAAGGGAAATGTCAGAGGCCGAGGTCGCCCAATAGCTTCGGCCATGTGTGGGCCCACGGGCGCGCTTGTTCGAAAGCGCCGGAGGCGGCGAGCACAGTGCGATCCGCCAAATGGCGGCCGATGATCTGCATCCCCACCGGCAATCCGTCCTTGGTGAATCCCGCTGGAATACTCGCAGCCGGCTGACCGGTGAGATTGCAGATGAAGGTGAAGCACAGCCAATCGCCCGAAGTGACCATCTTGCCTTCGATGATTTCCGGTCCCTGCATGTAGAGCGGGAAGGCGGGTACGGCGAGCGTCGGCGTGATCAGCAGGTCGTAATTGGCCATAAACCGCCACATGCGATTGCAGACCATTTGTCGTATCATTTTGGCGTCAGTAAACTCTTCGGCGGTCCACTGACGCTGCAGCAAGGCGACGAGGTGCGGCGACATCTCCCGCTCGCGTCCCTTCATGATGCGGCGCATGCCGGTGAGGTCGGTATCGCCGGCGACGATGGTCCAGAAATGGGGAAACGGGTCCTCCCAGCCAGGATTGGCGCGCTCGACCGTGCAGCCGAGATCGGTCTCGAAGACTCGAACCGCCTCGGAGACAACGCGGCGGACTTCCGGATCGACGGGCGCGTAGCCCCAGTCCTCGCTGTAGGCAATGCGAAGACCCTTGATGCTCTCCTTGGTCGCTTCGACATAGTCGAAGTCGGCCGTCGGAATGGAATAGCGATCGCGCGGGTCGGGTCCGGTGATAGCCTTCAGCATCATGGCGGAGTCAGCGACGGTTCGGCTCATGGGGCCGACGTGCTCGATCGATTCCCAACTGGACACGCCGGGATAGCGTTCGTCCCGGCATCCCGGATACAGCGGCACCCGGCCCATCGAAGCCTTCATGCCGTAGAGCCCGCAGAGCGCCGACGGAATGCGGATTGATCCCCCGCCATCGGAGCCGATCGCGAAGGGGGCGAGGCCGGCCGCGACCGAGGCGCCGGAACCGGCGCTCGATCCACCCGACGTCATGTCGAGATTCCAGGGATTTCGCGTAGCGGGGAAAACCGGATTGTGGCCGACACCGCTATAGCCGAATTCCGGTACGTTGGTCTTGCCGATGATGACAGCCCCGGCCGCCTTGAGCCGCTCGACCACGATATCGTCCTCGTCCGGCACGAAGTCGCGGTAGAGCGGCGACCCCATGACGGTCAGGATATCCTTGGTGGCGACGAGATCCTTGATTCCAATCGGTACGCCGGCGAGCGGGCCAGGGTCTTCGCCGGCAGCGATCTTGGCGTCCACAGCGGCGGCGGCGGTCCGCGCAACGTCCGGCGTCGGGGTGCAGAATGCATGGATGTGCGGTTCGAGCTTGTCCATGCGGCGCAGAACGGCGTCCGCAACCTCGACGGCAGACAGCGTCTTGTCCTTGACGCGAGCCGCGACGGTGACGGCATCCATGCGGCAGATTTCGTTGTCAGTGCTCATGGGTTTTCTCCAAATGGCGAAATAGCGAAGTGGCAGGCGACGAAATGGTCTGGGCCGACGGCACGGAGCGGAGGCATCGCCTTGGCGCACAGATCGACGCTCTTGGGGCAGCGGCCGTAGAAGCGGCAAGCATCCGGATCGGGATCGATGGGGCTCGTCGGACTGCCGTGAAGCCGCGGACGCGCATCTCCCCGCCGCGCCGGATCGGGGATCGCGGCAACCAACGCTTGCGTATAAGGGTGACGGGCAGCGGTGAAGAGGCTCTCTGCCGACGCGATTTCGACGATCTTGCCGAGGTACATGACGACGACGCGCGAACACAATAGCCGCACGACGTTGAGATCGTGCGACACGAAAAGATAGCTCATCGCCAGCCGACTTTTGAGATCGGCCAGCAGCCGAAGGATCACGGCTTGTACCGACACATCGAGCGCCGAGGTAGGCTCGTCCAGAATCAGCAGCGACGGTTCGACTGCAATGGCGCGTGCGATTCCCACACGCGCGCGCTGGCCACCGGACAATTGATGCGGATAGCGCTGGAGCAATTCCTCCGGTAACCCGACAAGCGCGGCCGTCGCATGGACTCGTTTTGCGATCTCGGCGCTGTCGCGCAAGCCAAGCAGTGGCTTCAGCGGATCGGCGATCGACTGGAATACCCGGAAGGACGGATTGAGACTTTCAGTGGCGTCCTGGAAAACGACCTGGATCCGCCGCCGGCCGGGCGTCGACGCAAATTTGGCCTGCGACATCCCGGTGATATCTTCTTCGTCGAGCAGAATCTGTCCTGAGGTGGGATCGATGAGGCGGCCGAGAAGGCGCACCATTGTCGACTTGCCGCAGCCCGACTCGCCCACCAAGCCAACGCTTTCTCCGACCCCGATCATCAGGTCGACATTGTCGACCGCGTGGAGTTGGGCGCCGCGCGCCGCCCGTTTGATCGGGTAGAACTTGGACAACGATCGGGCCTCGAGGAGCGGCGGCATCACAACGGAAACCTGCAGCGCACGCTATGCGCCGGCGACAGTTGCTCCCAGGGAAGCTCCCCCTCGTCGCAGATCGGTTGGCGCCGTTCGCATCGTCCGCTAAAGCGGCAGGGTGGCAGGGCACTCCGCAAATCAGGCAACTGACCGGGGATCGACGTTAGGGTGTCGAGGCGTGAATCGGGGACCGGCGTGGCGGCCAGAAGTTGGCGCGTGTAAGGATGCGCCGGATGATCGAGAAGCGTCTCGGTCGCGGCAATCTCGACGATATGCCCGGCGTGCATCACGGCAATTCTGTCGCAATATTCGCCGGCGAGACCGAGATCGTGTGTGATCAGCAGCGTCGACATCCGCGCGTCGCGGCTCATGTCCCTGATCAGATCCATGATTACCGCCTGGGTCGTGACATCGAGGCCGGTGGTCGGCTCATCCGCGATCAATACCGATGGCGTGCAGGCAAGCGCCATGGCGATCATCACGCGTTGGCACATGCCGCCGGAAAGTTCGAACGGATAAGCCTCGGCGCGGCGTTCCGGGTCAGGGATGCGGACGCGCGCCAGCGCCGCGATCGCGGCTTTCTTCAGATCGCGACGTGGGAGGTTGGCGTGTTCGAGCAGCACGTCCTCGATCTGCTTTCCGACCTTCCGGATAGGGTTGAGCGCGGTGCGAGGGCTCTGGAATATCATCGCCATTTCACGCCCGCGCAGTTCGCGCAGCGCTTCCGGCCGAGCCGCCAGCAGATCGATGCCGGCCATCGTGATACGGCCGTTGGTGATTTCGGCCGCCTCATCGTTGAGACCCATCACAGTGTAGGCCGTGACGGATTTTCCCGATCCACTTTCACCGACCACGCCGACGATCTCGCCGCGCGCGACAGACAGGGTTACGCCTTCTAGGGCCTGTACCACGCCGTGACGGGTGCGAAACTCCACCGACAGATTTTCGATCTCGAGTTGAGCCATCACACGCGCTTCCTCGGATCGAGCAAATCGCGCAGCCCGTCGCCCAGCATGTTGAAGCAAAACACCGCGAGCACGAGCGCGGCCCCAGGGAACATGAAGGCCCACCATTCGCCCGAGATGATGTAGCTCGCGCCTTCGGACACCATGATGCCCCATTCCGGCGTCGGCGGCCGAACCCCGAGCCCGATAAAGGAAAGGCCGGCGGCGTTGAGGATCGCCCATCCCATATTGAGTGAGGCTTGCACCATCATCGGCGGCAGGATGTTCGGGATAATGTGCTTGATTAGAACCATCAGGGACCCGTTGCCCCCCATGCGCGCCGCTTCGACATAGCCGAGGTCGCGCCGCACGTTCACCGCAGAGCGCGCGAAGCGGCAATAGAACGGCAGATTGATAATCATCGTTGCGATGATGATGTTGAGCACGCTGTTGCCCAGCGCCGCGACGATGCCCATGGCGAGAACGAACAGCGGAAACGCCATGATGGTGTCCATCACGCGGCCGATAATCCGGTCGGTCCAGCCGCCGAAATAGCCGGCCATCGAACCAAGCGCTAAGCCGACGACGAACGACAGCGCGACAGCGGAGACCGCCATGCCGAGGTCGAGCCGCGTCGCCACGATCACGCGACTGAGGATGTCACGGCCGAGCGCATCGGTTCCGAACAGATGGTGTGCACTGGGCGGCGCGAGCTTGGCCGCGGCGGCGGTGGTGAGAGGATCGTACGGGGCAAGGGAAGGACCAAAGAGGGCGCAAAGCACCAGCAATGCCAGGATGATTGCGGCCGCGAGCGTCAGCCGGTTCTCGCCGAAGGCATAACCGGTGTTGCGGGCAAGTGCCATAAGGCTCATGGCTCAACCCTCGAACCGGACGCGCGGATCGACCAAGGTCGCGAAAATGTCTACCGCAAGATTCAGCAGCACGTAGAGGATCGCCATCATCAGAACGAAGCCCTGGACTGCGGCATAGTCGGAGGCGATCACGGCCGAAACGGCATACGCGCCGACGCCCTGCCAGCCAAAGACCTGTTCGATGAGGACATTGGAGCCCAGCAGGAAGGAGAACACCATGCCGAGGACGCTGCTGACCGGCAGCAAGACATTGCGGAACGCGTAGGTGATCAGAATCTTGTGCGCCGGCATTCCGCTCGCGCGCGCGGTACGGACAAAGTCGCTGCTCAGGGCCTCCAGCATGGAGGCCCGCGTGATGCGCGCGATGGGGGCCAGCGCAAACAGCCCGAGTGATACCGACGGCAAAACCAGTTGGCTCAGCGCCGCCCGGAATACGCGCCAATCGCCAGCGATCAACGCGTCGATCGTATAGGCCCCGGTGACGCGTGGCGGGGCTGAAAAGGCGATCTCGTTCAGACGGCCGAGCGGCTCGGGCGCCCATCCGAGCAGGAAATAGAAGACATAGACGAACAGCAGACCGACGAAGAAGGTCGGGAAGGCTGCGCTGATGGTGACGAGGGCGCGGCAGGAGTGATCGACGGGTCCATTGACCCGAGTCGCGGCCCAGACGCCCAGGGGAACGGCGATCCCGACGGCGAACAACAAGGCGAAGCCCGATAATTCCAGCGAAGCGGGAAGCCGTTCGATAAGATCGGTCAAAACCGGCTGGCCAGTGGTCAGCGAATGGCCAAGATTACCGTGCAGCAGGTCGTTGACGTAGTAGAAGAATTGCTCGGGAAGTGGGCGGTCCAATCCCAGCGTGGTCCGAATATTGGCGATGGAGGCGGCATTCGCGGCCGGCCCCGCGAAATAGGCCGCCGGATCGCCAGGCAGCGCGTGCGATAATAAGAAGGTAGAAATGATGACGCCCAGCAGGCTGGGAATCGTGCCGAAGAAGCGCTTCCAAACGAAAGCCATTAGCAGTCCGCCTGCCGGCATTCGTGAGCCGCCCGTCTTTGGTGGGGCGGCTCAGACACGTTCTGGCTCCTGTCAGTACTGATCGACAGCCATAGGCGGTTGGCATGCATCAAATTCATGCCCACACCTCAGCAAGCGCCGTGCCAACCCCCTTTGGCATCGCTGTAAATTCAGGCAGAGCAGCCGCTTTCAAGATTTAGAGACCTACTGCAGCGCCCCGAAATAAAAGACGAGGGTCCGCTCGCTAATCGCTGCAACGCCGCGAGCCACATGCATGAAATTCATGCGCGCCGCGCCTAATCTTTGAGCTCAGTGGACTTGCGGCGTGTTGACCCAGACGATCCGTGCCTCGTCCTCTCCGACATTGCGATAACTATTCGTCAGATAGGCTTTGAAGAAGAAGGAATTGCCGGCCGTCATCAGGTAGGTCGTGTCATCGATCGTCAGCTCGATCGTGCCGGACACGAGGTAGCCGACGGCTTCGCCCTGGTGCGTGACGAGGTCGACCTTCTCCCCGCCAGACGCCACCACGTGAACATTCGCCTCGAGCAAGTTGCCGGCTGCGACCGGTACCAGTCGCTCATACGTCACGCCGGTTCCGCTACGGAGCGCGTCGACATGCACCTTCAGCCGATCGTCGGGCTTTTGCACGAGTTTGTATTCGTCAATCTTGAGACCGAAGAACGACGCCATATCCAGGTCCAACGCGTAGACCATCTTGTTGAGCATTGGCAGCGACGGCAGGACTTTGCCCGCCTCGATCTTGGAAATCATGCTTTCGTCGCAGCCGGCGGCCTGCGCCAGGTCCCTCATGCGCAGTCCCTTGGAAAGGCGGGCGCGTCTGAGGCGGGGACCAACTCTCAATGTGCCGTTTTCGAAGCTCACAGAGGCATTTCCGAAAGATGCAAGGTCGATCGATGAACGTATGCACAAGATCACGTGATTGGCCAGCATGTCTGGTAGGTGCCGATGCCGGAACGGAGGCCTCTTCGCCCGTCGTCTGTCACGTGGTATGCTCCTGTCGAGCGCTTGTGTGGTGCCCTAGCACGTCGCCGCTAGGAGCAATTCGTGTCCAATACTTATAATGGCGTTGTTGCCACATGCTGGACGTTAGGTCCGCTATTGCACAAAGCGGAGTTAACGGACGTCGGCATCAATGTCCGCTTCTCTAATCGGCCCTTCGGGGTCAAGCACTTTCAGACTATCCATCCATGCGGTGTCGATGTCGCTCGCGGGCTCGTGCTTCTCTCCGGAATCGGCACCAGGGCCCTTGTATGGGGCTTTTTTGTCAAGGAGATTTGGCAGGGCGCCCTTTTTTTCTTCGCCAGTTTCTTTGTTCGATCTGAAGGCCGTTTCTTCGTCCCGATCCGCACTTCGCTCGAGTTGGCGCGCGCAGGAGCTGTCAAGGTTGGCCGTCGCGCCAACCTTGCGGCATACTCCACCCTTCCCAGGCCACACCTTGACAGCTTCGAGCACGACGGCACCGCTTGGTGCGGTTCGGACGATGACGATCAGAGGGGAGCCCGCTTGCGGGCGCGGATCAATCGCGCCACAACCTTGTATTCGGTGGGTCCAAGGACCCGAACCATGATGCAGTCATGCGCATCGGCAGCGAAGCTCCGAAGCGGCGGACCCATTCTTCCATTCGGCATAAAAGCCAAGGGACCTCTCGGGATTCCGCCACCTCGAACCGTTATCGGCGTCCCGTCACAAGCGTACGGACAAGGCCGAAACTGTCGGGGTACCTTCAGCGTCCTCCGGTCATTGTGCCGCACGCAAAACGACGCCGTCCGGGACAATGCCCTCCCGCACGAGCCGCCACAGGGCAATCAGTAGCTTGCGCGCCAAGGCCACGATCATGGGCTTTCGAGTACCGCGCGCGTTCTCGGTGCGGGATCGAAACCACTTCGTCAAGGCGCTGTTCTTCTGGTGTAGAAGGAACCGCCACGCCAATTGAATCATGCCTCGTCGGACCCGGACATTGCCCGAGCGGGCCAGCCCTTTCTCTCGGCGTTTCCTTCCGCTCTCGTCGGGTGAACCAGTGAGGCCGGCATAACGCGCTACGGCCCGTCGGTCGCGCATGTTTCGCGACAACACCTCGTGCACCAGCATGTCGGCTGTCTCTATGCCGATCCCCATCACGCGCGCTAACAGGCGCACCATGACGTGCGGTCCATCACAGGGCACTTGTTCGATACGCTCCAGGCGTTCCTCCTCAATCTGCCGGATTTGATTATTGACCAGCCGTCGGCGCTCCATGTCGCGACGTAACTCAGCCAGCGCGTTGGGCGGGATTGGCTCGCCCTCAGGGGTGCGCAAGCCGTCAAGGCGCGTAGTGGCCCTTTTCAGCTTGGGATTGAAGCCGCGGATGCCGAGCCGAACCAACGCTGCCTTCATTCGGTTGACGATCCGACTTCGCTCTCCAATGAGGCTGTCATGCTCGCGGTTGGGTCGCTTGGCATCCTCGTCCTTCATTGTCGGGATCGCGACCATCTTGCAGTGGTCACGCTCGCCGCGCAGCCAGCCAAGAAAGGAGCGTTTGAGCAACTCGGTGTCGAGCCGGTCAGTCTTGGCGCGCCGATGCTCGCGAGAAACCGCTACACTCGATGCGTGAATGACGTAGGCCTCGATGCCGCGCGCCTTGAGCCAGCGCGCCAACCAGAAGCCGTCACGGCCAGCCTCGAAGGCGACTGCAATGCGCTCGATCCTGCGTCCTGCTTTCTCCGCTTCCTCTCGCCATCGATGTAGCAGCTTCAGCAATGCGCTCTCGTCGACCGCGAGCTTTTTCAACGGCTGGCGCTCGACGCCAGGCACGATACCGGCAACGAGCCAGCTCGACAGGCTCATCTCAATGACCGTAATCAGCGTGCCGTCCGGTTCGAGGGCGGTGAGGGATCGGCTCAGGTCGTTCAACTTCTTCATGGGGGCGCTCCATCGGTTCACATCAGCGACGATGGAATGCAATATCCTCGCCGCCGCCCCATAGCATCTTCCATCATGGGATTCGAAGACAAGGCGGAACAATCTTTTGGACGGCCTTGCCGTCAATCGAACGGCAGGACCAAGCGGACATACGAACTCACCTTATCCATCGTCCCGCGAGGGACATCTTTCCACTGCTGGGTGGATTTCGATTTTCTCCTATCGCGTTTGATCCCGTAAGGTTTTCATCCTGCTGCTGTGGCTTGCTCCCGGGTCCACCGGAACTCGGTGCCGTCAACCCAGATGCGGTGCATAATCACGGCCAGCCGGCGCGCCAGCGCCACGATCGCCTTCTTCATCCCGCGGCGCCTGGCGATCTGCATGGCCCACGCCTTGAGCCAGGACCATTTTTTTGAATGCATCATGCTCTGCGCTGCTTCGTAGAGCATCGTCCGCATCATCTCATCGCCACAGCGCGATATTTTGCCGCTCCAATCGATCTCGCCCGACTGATACCTGGAGCAGGTCAGCCCAAACACCGCCCCGACTGACTTGGATTTCCGGAACCGGGCTGGCACATCGACGGTGGCGCGATAGGTCAGCGCCACCACGGGGCCGACACCCGGGGTCGTCATCAGGCGCCGGCATACCTCATCCTCCCGGACGATAGCCAGCAAGCGGCGGTGCAGGATGACGATCTGTTCACGGAGCACCCGCCGGACGATGAGCAGCGGCTCCACCAGTACCGCCAAGTCGGGGATATTCTCGACAAGCTCCTGGATGCGGGCCTCGAACCTCACCTTGCCGACCATTCCGACCTTGAGGCCGAAGTTGCGCAAAGTACCTCGCAGATCGTTCTCGATGGCAATCGCCTTGGACTGCAATAGCTTGCGATGGGTCAGCAGCATTCGCAGTTTTTGGCTGCGGAGCGTCTTTACATGCACCGGACGGTACAGTCCCACCCGGATCATCTGAGCGATGCCGCGCGCATCATTGCGGTCGGTCTTGTTGATCTGCGCCTTCAGCACCGCCTGCATGTGCCGCGTCTCGACACAGATCACTGGTAACTCGGCTTCGGCGAGAGCGCTGAAGAGCCATTGCGATAACGGCCCGGCTTCCAGTCCGATCCGCTTGAAGCGGAAGGTGGGATTACCCAGAACCTTCAGCAGGGCTGCCGGTTCGCTCGCTACCTTCACTTCCTTCACGATCCTGCCCGTGTCATCCACAATGCAGATACTGGTCTCCTTGACCGATACGTCCAATCCGCCAAAATGGTCCATGCTGCGCTTCTCCTTCTGATGCTTGAGGCCGTCTCCACGGACCTCGTTTTCACCATCAGCCTGAAGCGCAGCACCCAAAATCTTCAGCTATCCACAAGCTGGGCCGGCCGATTACCCCATCTTTTGGGGGGATACTGTTGCAAAACTCGAAAGTTGCAACGGTTGGAATTTCTGGTGAGAACTTGAAGCGCGAAGAGATCGATGATTCGTATAGCGTCAGTCCCGCTACCGAGGTCGCCTATGAGTTTAGCGTGAGGCGACGAGGTCCGTCACATCTCTACACGAAAACCGAGCCAGCGGCCCTCGGAAATTTTGATACCTTCTGCAAAACGACTTTTGCAACAGTATCGGGGGCGAAGCGGGCATCGACATTCCATAACAACCGATGGGCGAGTTTCAGCGCCGACCGACCGGCGCGTGCTCCGGGTCGTACGCGATGCTGCGTTGTGCCCGGCACGCGCTTGAATTCGGCTTGGATTCTGCTCAGATGCAGGTGACGACGGCACCGCGAAGTTCATAGCTCTCGACGACCGAGTTCGACGAGATCGTCGGGACCCGCGCAAGCCGGATACCAGGAACCCGAAAGAGCTGGTTGAGGAAGATTGCGCTTTCCTGCAGGGCGATTGCCGCGCCGGGACACCGATGGGCGCCGTCGCCAAAGCTCATCAGGCTTCCCGGCAAACTGTGATCCTGAATCCGTCGATCCGGATCGAGCCGGTGAGGACAAACTCCCGCGGCGGCCGGATCGGCATTAACGGCGCGGATGTCGATCGCGAGTAGCGTGCCGGCCGACACATCTTCCGGACGTCCATTGTGGTTCAGGACGATATCCCGCTCGGCGCGGCGATAAAGCGTACCTACAACGGGCTCAAGTCTGAGTACCTCCTTTAGTACAACGATCCGGCCGACATCGTCGCCATCGAGAAATCGCTTCCGCAACTCCGGGCGGTCAAAGAGATGCCATGCCGCGAGAACGATCAGCTCGCGGGTGGTGGCTACGCCGGCAACGCCGTAGGTGATGCACTCGGTGAGAATCTCGCGGCTGCTGTAACCTTGTTCGATCAGAAGCGAAATGATGTCTTCGCGCCTCTGGATCCGGTGTGATCGAATAGCCGGCATGACGTCGCAGAAAAAGAGTCGCAGTATTCGACAGAGGGCCACGACCATTCTCAGCGAAGCAGCAAGCTTGCCAACGCGCTGCCGCTGCTGATCTGCCAGGAAGCTGTTCAATCGGTTCGCCAGGCCTGGAAGGCTGCTATCATTCAGCCCGACAATCTCGGCGGTTACCGCGACAGACAACTCCATGCCCATTGAATCAAGGTCTGCCCGCCCGATGGAACGGAAGTCCCGCATGATCCGCGTGCTCTGCTCGGCCATGAGTTGGCGGTAACGCATGGCAACGACCTTGGGAGCAAAAAAACGCGCGGTGGCGCTGCGTTGCTTGCGATGGGCTTCGCCCTCCTGGAACAGGATCGGCGCACGGCTACTCCTGGTGAAGCGATTCGCAAGATCCGCCATGAAGCCCGCTTGACGCAAACCGCTGCCGCGAAGGATCTGCCGCGCAAGGTCTATGCCACGTATCCTGATTTCTTTGCTCGATATGCGCTCAAATGCGGGCTGGTCATATGCCCCGTTGTGGAAAGATGTTTTCCGGTCGTCTCCGTCCAGCTCCATTGGGTAAAGTCACCATATCGGTCAAGGTATCGTTAATTCGGGCCGGGCGATCCCGTGGTCGTTGGTAAACCTGTCGCGGTGCGAAGCGAGAATTCGGAGGACAGGGATGAGGCCAGGAGGAGCGCTGCGGCCACAATCGCCAAGGTAATCCATCGCAAGAGATGCGCAGTTGTGTAGCTTGTCGTTCCATTCCTTGGGTCGCGCTGGTTTTCCGTCATGGAAATCATCCGAAGCCGAGCCAACATTGGTGTCTGGTGAGGACATCAATAGAAGGTGATTCGATCTCACGATAATGCTTAAATTTCAGCGGCCTTATGAGAACGGTTCATGAAGCCGCGTCTTTCAAGCGGTGCTGACTTCGTCAGCGATGCTTGACGAGAACCTTGTTTCGATCGCGCTTGCCGCGAACCGCTGGCTCCTCGGTCTTCACTCGCGTGCCGCCAAATACGCCGCGGCGAGCCGACAAGGCTTCGGGCCGTGCGTCGTCAATGTGCAGCTTGACGGCCTCGCGGACGATCGACCTGAGCCATAGCGAATCCGGATCGTCCTGGACGCGGCTGTGCCAAAGCATCGAGATATCGATTTTCTCCGCACGGTTCTTTGGAAAATCGACGATCCTGACGCGTGCCGCGCTTGCGCTGGTTTGGGCGTATCGCCGTGGAACGAGCGCCACCATATCGGTGACGGCGGTGATCGCCATCGCCGTCGCCACGTCATATACGACCAACGATGCGGGTCCGCGTTTGGCCGACGCGGATGAGGCGGCGCCATCACCAACGTCCGGGATCGCATGACGCAGGATATCGTCATGGGCCGCGCCCTCGCGGTATCTGTCGCCTGGCGGAGCGGCAAGGATGCCGACGCGAGGCCGTGTGAGAAAGGCCTCATGGTCGGATGGCTGCTCGCCAGGAGCATGATGGACGCCGGTCACCCACGCCAACTCGTCCTGAAAAAGCAATTCCGACCGGAAGCGGATCGGTATCCTGTCGAATTCCGCCGAGTATCAGGTCGACCTGCTGCTGGTCGATCGCCTGAGTGAGATTGGCGCCGAGGTTGACGAACTGCAGGGACGCGCCGGGCGCCGATCCGCGTACCAGGGTGGTCACACGCGTGATGAGACCACAAAAATAGGAGCTCGCGGAAATCGTGAAGCGGCGACTGGTTGTGGCAGGATCGAACACCGGCGCCGCAACCAAATTGCGGATTTCGGCCAATGCCACCCGCAGCCGTGGTGCGAGCTGATGCGCCCGCTGCGTGGGTTGCAAGCCTGAGGGAATGCGCAAGAACAAGGGATCGTCCAACACGATCCTTAACCGGGCGAGCGCGTGACTAACCGCCGACTGGGTAAGAAAGAGGCGAGCGGCGGCTCGCGTCATATTGCGTTCCTCGTACAGCAGATCGAACACCCGCAGGAGGTTGAGATCGATTTCCATTATTAGCCCGCGTAATGATGGTCATGATTGATATGCATTATCCTAATCATACGCCAGTCCTTATTGTTTGCGAAGGCGATAAACGTCGACCGCGCGACGCGGTGGCTCCGACAAAGCGAAAGCAATGGACCCTTCCAGCAGTCCACCTCACCGACCACGCATCAGCGACACGCGGGGTCGCGTCCGCCCGTGGATTGTATCGTCGGCGTCCGTTCGCACCGCCACGATTGCTCCGGCGCACCGCTAGTCGGTTGATGCAACCATCGTGACGTCGGCAATCGCCCAGAAATCAATCCAGAAATCAATGAGGAGCGAGAGAATGACGGCCTCTTCAGCAAATCGAATTGCGCTTTTTATCGACGGCGCCAATCTATTTTCGACCGGCAGGATGCTGGGCTTCGACATCGACTATAAGCGGCTGCTCCAGGAATTTCAGAGCCGCGGCAATCTGGTCCGTGCATTTTACTACACGGCAATTGTTGAAGATCAGGAATTCTCCTCGATTCGACCGCTGCTCGATTGGCTCGGTTACAACGGCTACACCGTCGTGACAAAGCCGACCAAGGAATTCATCGACGCCAGTGGACACCGCAAGGTCAAGGGCAACATGGTCATCGAACTTGCGGTCGATGCGATGGGACTCGCCGAACACGTCGATCAGATCATGCTGTTTTCCGGCGATGGCGATTTCCGCTCGCTGGTCGAAGCGGTGCAGCGCCGCGGCGTCCGGGTTACCGTGATCTCGACCATTTCAAGCCAGCCGCCGATGGTCGCCGACGAATTGCGGCGCCAGGCCGACGTCTTCACCGACCTCGCGGAACTGCAATCCAAGCTCGGCCGCGATCCGTCCGAGCGACCGCCGCGTGAGGCCGCTCTGTTAAAGGCGAACCTGACGAAAGCAGGCGCCGCGCCGATTGCAAGAAAAGGAGCACGTAGTGCCTAATCCGAACGAAATCGATCCGGGCAATCGCGACAGGACCAGCGAACAGAATGCCTCCCGCGCTCGCGATGGCAAGGTTCGTCGACTGGATCGCGGTTCTGCTGACACGAAAGATGCATCGCCTCCCGGCCATGCTGTGGTTGCGGACGTCAGGGCTTTGAATCCGGCCAGCCGCGAACCGGATGCAAGGGGCGCCGGGGAACCGCCTTCTGATCCTGCGCCGGATACGACTGACGCGCCAAAAAAGTCGCGGCTCAGGCCAGTGATGTTTGCGCTGTTGCCGTTGGCGCTTGTCGTTGGCGCGTATTGGTACATCTCGGGCGGCCAGGTGGTCTCGATGGACGACGCCTATGTTGAGACTGACAGGGTCGGCATATCAACCGATGTTCCGGGAATCGTCAAAGACGTCGATGTCATGGAGAACCAGTATGTCGAGGCGCATCAAATCCTGTATCGGCTTGATGATCTGCAGTTTCGCCTCGCGTTGGATCGGGCAAACGCGCAGATAGGCACCGTGCGAGACTCACTGAATGCGCTCAAGGCCAGTTACAGGGACATGCAGTCTCAAATCCAGCAGGCACAGAACGACATCGATTATTTCAACACCGAATACCATCGCCAGCAGGATCTTTTGACCGCGCACGTCGCGTCGCAATCGACCTTCGATACGGCCCGACGAAGCCTTCAGAATGCCCAGCAAAGGCTTGCCTCTCTGACCGAGCAGCTTGGTGGCATTGCCGCCAATCTTGACGAGAATCCCACCGGTCCGGTGGAGACAAATCCGCGCTACCTCGATGCCGTGGCGCAGCGCGATGAAGCGGCACGACAACTTGCGCATACCGTGGTCAAGGCTCCCTTCGCCGGCATCGTGACGAATGTGCCTTCGATCGCGCCTGGCAAATATCTGCAGGCGTCGATGACCGCCTTCTATCTCGTCGCTGCCAATCGTGTGTGGGTCGTCGCCAACCCCAAGGAGACGGAGTTGACCTATGTCCGCGCGGGACAATCGGCCACGGTATCGGTGGATAGCTATCCCGACGTGCAATGGAACGGGAGTGTGGAGAGCATCAGCCCGGCGGCAGCGCAGGAGTTCTCGCTGCTGCCCGCGCAGAATACCAGCGGCAACTGGGTCAAGGTTGTGCAGCGCGTTCCGGTCCGGGTGGGCGTGGACCTCAGCGACAGAAGCTCGCCGCCGTTGCGCGCCGGAATGAGCGTCGAGGTGGACGTCGATACCGGGCACAGGCGCGGCCTGCCACATTTCCTGACCGCACTGTTCGGTCATGATCGGCAGGGACAGTGACGACGATGGATGCTGCCCTGTCCAAGTCCACCAAAATCGCGATCACCGTCTGCGTGATTCTCAGCCACCCTCATGCAGGCGCTCGACACGACCATCGCCAATGTCGCGCTTCCCTATATGCAGGGCAGTGTTTCGGCGAGCCAGGACGAGATCGCTTGGGTGTTGACCTCCTACATAGTCGCAGCCGCGATCATGACGCCACCGACCGGTTACCTCACAAGCCGGTTCGGGCTGAAGCGTGTTTTCCTGGTTTCGATCGCTGGTTTCACCGTTTCCTCGGTGCTGTGCGGCATGGCGCAGTCCTTGGTGCAGATTGTGCTGTTCCGGATTCTGCAAGGCGTGTTCGGCGCGGCGCTCGTCCCGCTCTCGCAAACCGTGCTGATGAATATCAATCCGAAGGAGCGGCAAGGATCCGCGATGGCGATGTGGGGGGTTGCGGTGATGGCCGGCCCGGTTCTTGGACCGGTGCTCGGCGGCTGGCTGACCGAAGCCTATAGCTGGCGCTTTGTTTTCTACATCAACGTGCCTGTCGGCATGGTCGCCTTTTTCGGCATGACGACTTTTCTGCCCGACACGGCGCGGAACGCAGCAGCGAAGTTGGATTGGTTCGGGTTCGGTACGCTGAGCCTGGCAATTGCCGCCATGCAGGTCTTGGTCGATCGCGGGCAAGAACTCGACTGGTTCAATTCCGGCGAGATCGTTGCCGAGGCCATCATCGCGGTCTCGGCGTTCTACCTGTTCCTCGTCCATACTTTCACCGCGCGCGAGCCCTTTGTCAGGCTCTCTTTGTTCCGTGATCGCAACTTTACCGCTGGCGTTCTGTTCGTCGCGATTGTCGGTCTCACGTACTACGCCTCGCTGGCGCTGCAGCCTCCCTACCTGCAGAATCTCATGAGCTACCCGATCGTCAGCGCGGGCCTGGTGCTGGGACCCCGGGGCATCGGCACCATGGCCTCCATGCTGATCGTTGGAAAACTCATCGGGCGCGCCGACACCCGGCTTCTTCTGGCCCTGGGGCTCGTGCTCACAGCCTGGGCATTCTATGTGATGACCGGCTGGACCCCGGACGTGTCGCAGAGGACTATTGTCGTCCTCGGGATCATCCAGGGTGTCGGCCTCGGCTTTCTCTTCGTGCCGTTGAGCGTGATCACCTTATCCACGCTGGCGCCCGAGCTTCGGGCGGAGGGCGCGGGCCTTTATAGTTTGTCGCGCAATATTGGTTCCAGCATTGGCATTTCCGTCGTGAACAGCCTGCTGACCAGGAACACGCAGGCGAACCACGCCGAAATCGCGCGAAACGTCACGTCGGTCAATCGGGCATTCGAAGACCTCGCGATCACGCAGTTCTGGGACCCGATCAGTGCCGCCGGGCGCACGACGCTGGACGCGGTGATTACCCGACAAGCTCAGATCATCGCCTACATCGATGACTACAAACTGTTGATGATCGCGACGCTTGCCGCGATCCCGCTGCTCATCATCTTCCAGAAGCCCCCGCGCACCGCCGCCACCGATACCATGCACGTCATGGAATGACGATGTTGGTCAGTTTTTTTCGGATAGTTCGTGGAGGCGTCGTGTCGCGTTCGAATGCTAAAATCACTGCGGCGCTGCTCAGCATGGCAGTGGCAGGTTGCTCGGTCGGCCCGGATTTCGAGGCACCCAGCTCGCCCTCGCTTACCCGCTATACCTCGCCCGGTGAACATGCGGCACCGGAACCTAACGCCAAAAAGACGGTGCCGGCCCAGGCGGTTGTGCTCGGCGGGAGGGTCGCCGCCGATTGGTGGGTGCTGTTCAGGTCACGCGACATCGATCTGGTCGTCAAGCAGGCCATGGCGGGTAACCAATCGCTCGAAAGTGCAAAAGCACGACTGGCGCAGGCCCGCGAAGCGGTCGCGGCGGCCACAAGCGCGCTCTATCCCCAGATCGGGCTAAGCACCAACGACCAGCAGGAGAGAATAAGCGCACTCACCTTCGGATTGTCGCCCACTACTGTTCCGCTGCCATCGAATTTCAGCGTTTTTCAGGTCGGCCCGACCGCGAGCTATACGCCAGATCTGTTTGGCGGAACGCGTCGAAGGATCGAGCAGCAGTCCGCGCTGGCGGATTATCGGAGCGACCAGTTGGATGCGGCCTATCTGGCTTTGACCGGCAATACGGTTTCCCAGGCGCTTCAGGTCGCCGCGGTTCGCGCTCAGCTGAATGCGCTGCGCGACATCCTCACCATCGATCGTCAAAATGTCGATCTCGTGCGCAAGGAGCGCCAAACCGGAACGGTGCCCGACAGCGATGTCATAACCGCCGAAAGCCAGCTTGCGGCGGACGAGACAATGCAGCCGGGACTTGAACAGCAGCTAAGCGTGGCTAAGCACGCGCTGGCGGTTCTGGTCGGGCAAGCTCCCGGCAACTGGTCGTCGCCGGATTTCGATCTGGCCACGCTCACCTTGCCGCATCGTCTGCCCGTCAGCATTCCGACGGAACTGGTTCATCAACGCCCGGATATTCATGCGGCCGAAGCACAACTCCATGCCGCGAGCGCCGAGATCGGTATAGCAACCGCGCAACTTTATCCGTCTATCACGCTTTCAGGAGGACTGAGCGCTTCGTCGTTGAATGGAGGCAACCTATTCAACCCGGCCGGTGTCGTGTGGAGTGTCGCCGCGGGACTTACGCAGCCGATCTTCGACGGTGGCATGCGCGAGGCTGAACGTCGCGCCGCGCTCGCCGCGTTCAAGGCCTCTGCCGCTGATTACCAGCAGACGGTATTGCAAGCCTTCGGGCAAGTTGCGAACATCCTGCAAGCGCTGACGCATGATACGAATCTGCTGGCTGCTCAAAAACATGCGCTGACCATGACTTCGGAGGCTGTGCGTCTGCAGCGCATCAGCTATGGCAACGGCGGCTCGGGCATTATCGGTCTGCTCGATGTTCAGCGGCAGCTTCAGCAGGCCCAACTCGGCTATATTCGCGCGGAGGCACAGCGCTACCAGGACACGGTACAGCTGATGGTAGCCATGGGCGGAGGCTGGTGGGACCAAAAACTTGCCTCAAGGGATAACGATAGCGGTCGGGCCCGGCGCTCTAATTGAGCTGGAGCATGATCCGGAAAAGTGGAAACCGATTGTCCCTCGGGACAAACGCGAAGCGTTTGCCCGGCGATCATGCTCAAACAATAAACTAGGGCGGGATGACGATTCGAAGATAAGTCATCCCGCCCTAGGGCCGATCGATCGCCAATTTGTCGGTGCGGTATCGCTATTGCCCGTGTCTGATCAGCACGTCCCGGCACGACTGATGCAGCCGGGTACGATTGTCCTTCAGGCAGGCCAGGACAGCAAAATCACCCTGATCGGTAAACTTGCTGCAGAACTGCTTGACGTCGCGAACGCAATCCTTCTCGTCCTGGTCCGTGCCAGCATGCTGGGCAAAGGTTTCGGTCGACAGGCTCGCGAGCAACGCGAGCGCCAGGAGATACTTGTTCATTTGCGTTTCCCTTCTTTTTGCAGTCATCCACCGCGCCGCGCGCTAGCCATGACTTGCTCGCTTCTGCTTTTCGGTCGAAGACTCGCACGCTTCGGTGAGGTTGAGTTTCAGAACCTTCAGGGTCTCCAGCAGGCGCAAACCCTCCGCCTCGGATAGTCCGTGCAATGCCTCGCTTCGTGTTATCTCGCCGAATTTGCGCGCCCGCGTCAGCTTCAGCCGCGCGGCCGGCGCAAGCCGGAGGATCCAGACCCGCCGGTCCGACGGATCCCGATGTCGTTCGACCAGTCCACAGGACTCCAGTCGGTCCAGGATGCGCGAAAGGGTGATCGGCTCGATCTCAAGAAGCTCCGCCAATCCGCTTTGGTTGATCCCTTCGTTCCGAGCCAGATAGGACAGCGCCTGCCATTGAGATCGGGTCAGCCCAAAGTCCCGCGCAACCTGTTCAAATCGTTTCCTGAGCAACCTCGCGACCTCGTGCAGTAGGAAACCGAGCGTTGGTAAATCGCGTTCCACAACCTTGGTAACTCCTACGCTTGCTTATCATAAGCTTGCTTATAAAAATGATAAGCTTGCTTATTAAAAGATCAAGTGGCCTTGCTCCATGATCGTGCATGCTCCCCTATTCGTGAATGCGGCGCTGCAGGAGTTGCGGCAAAATTGCGGCAACGGTCGGCGATGATGCCGCTGCGGTATGTCAGAAACTCCGGAGCAGCATGCGGAGCCGATGGTTTCGCCGGCGGAGCCACGGTGAAGCGCGCTGTTAGGCTCGGACCGAGGACCCGATGATTATTTAAGGGTCACGTGGTCAAATTTCGAACGCCCACTTCCGCCGCGAAGCGCGCATCGCCTTTTGGTGGCGATGAAAAATCCCAGCTATGCCAGAAAAATTCCCCGATCGTCGAATAATGTTCTCTGTTAACGAGCGCAGGGAAATGCCCGCTAGGCCGTGAACCCATAAATCTGCCGGGTTGACGCCGCGTCAGAGTCCGTTGCCCCCGAATAGCAGACAAACGTGCCAAAACCGGACGATGTTGTAGGGGCCGGCGGCAATCGATGGCCGTTCAATTCGGCGATCTTATTTTCCCGCCGCTCTGGCACGGAGCGTTACGCCGTTATGTTCTCATGCCGATCTGCGCCAAGGCACCAGCATCGACACCCGACCCTTGTAGCGTCGATATTCGTCCCCGAACAGGTCAGCAAGATCGCGCTCCTCCAGCAGAGCTCCCACTACGATGTAGGCCGTCGTCACCGCCGCAAACAGCAGATGTCCGACGGTCATGGTCGCCGTCGCCCAGAACGCGATGATAAAGCCGAGATAAATCGGATGCCGCACGAATTTGTAATAGAGCGGAGTGCGAAAACGCGGCGCCGGCATTGGCTGGCCGGTGAGATTATTGGCGACCTGGTGCAGCCCAAACAGCTCGAAATGGTTGATCAGGAAGGTGCTGGTGAGCACGAGCAGCCAGCCGATGAACGACAGCCCGGTCACCGCCGCTGCGACCTTCGGATTCTCAATGTGCCAAATCACATTCGGCAACGGCCGCCACTGCCAGAACAGCAGGATCAACGCAGGCTCGCGAACAGCACATAGGTACTACGTTCGATTGGTTTCGGCACGTACTGCGTCCACCATTCCTTGAACGGCCTGCGAGCCATCACGCTGTGCTGAATCGCAAACAGCGACATCAGCACGATATCGATGATAAGCGCCGCCGACGTCGATGCCGATGTGCCATCGTCGATGGTCTTCGGCACCAGCAGGTCTGATACGAAGCCGATGGCGTAAAGGAAGGTGACGAAGAACACGGCATAACTGATCAATCCGTAGAGCAATGCGATTAAGCGACCCATGAGAGTTTCCCTTCTCGCTAGAGGCAGATATCCCGCTGTCTGAACGCGGTCTGACGTAGCTCTGCACGCAGTACATGCTGTGCAATCAGATGAGCGACTTCCGTGGCGTGGGTCGCGATCATGAAATGCGCGGCGCCGTCGATCGTCACCAGCGCGGCCTGGTCGATATATTCACTCAGGATCGCGTTGGCGCACTGCATCGCTGGATGACTTGCACTTCCTCGGGCGACCAAGACAGGAATCCGGATAGCGGCCAGCGCCGCCGCCGATAGCGGAAAGCCGTACGCGCTTGCCCAATCGAGGATATTGACGGGTGTCGTCCGCTCGGCGTAGGCGCGAACCTTTGGCGGCCAGGAGGCAAAGGTGCCGGGGCCACCGTAGAAGTCTATCATCGCTTCGATCGCTCCGGCGTTTCCGCTCGCGAAATCGGCGAAATAGGCCTCGGTCATGTCCCGGAACAGCCCGTAGTGCCGATCCTCTCTTTGCGCCCGCAAAAGCTCCATGGCCGGTGCTTCCAGGATCACGAGGCTCGATAGCGGGACTTGATTGCGGAGCGCAACAGCGAGAGCCACCAGGCCGCCAAACGAATGGCCGACGAGATGGACCGAGCCACCGGCTTTTCGAACGATCGACTCCAGCACTTCGGCTTCGTGGGAAATGGAGGGATCGGAAGCAGTACGTCGCTCAACCGTGCCGCCGTAGCCCAGCAGGCTCGTGGTGACGCAGCAAAACCGGCCACTCAGGTCGGAGATAATCGGGCGCCACGCCGCACCGGTGCTGCATGAGCCCGGCACAAGTACAATTGCCGGGCCGGTGCCACACTCATCATAATCGATACACCCGGAGACTTCCTCGATCATGTCCGTACTCCCTGGTCTGACGCGTAGCCGGTCTTCCGAAACATCGCCCTCAAAAGAGATCGGCAAGCATGCGGGCGGCGCGGACCGCACCGTCGGCTTCGACCGTCGTGAATCGCGTCGGCGCCTGCAACACCGCAACCATGGCGGCGGCGATCATGTCCGGGGTCGACGTCGCAAATTCCATGCGTCTTCCGGCGCCGTAGCGGTCGAGACGATGGGCGACGTGGAAATTCTGCTCGAAGTGGTTCTTGAGCGGAAAATAGATGAAGGGCGTTCCGGCGGCCGTGAGTTCCATGCATGTCGTCAGGCCGCCCTGAACCAGCGCAAGATCGCACGCCGCGAGGTGGCGATCGAGATTCGGCACGAAGGCGCGCAGTTCGACGCCTGCCGGTGCATTGAACGATTCCAGATCGATACGCGGACCAGCCACCACGATCATGCGCAGTTCGGGCAGACGGGCGCGAGCCATGGGGTAACTCTGCAGGATGCGCCTGATCAAATGCGTGCCGACGCCGGACCCGCCGACGGTGACGATGCAGACACGCTCCCCGGGCCGATAGCCCAGCAACGCCCGCAGTTCCTCACGATCGCCAAAGCTCCGGGGATGCTCGCCGATGATGTAGCCTGCGAAATCGAAATGTTGGGGCACCCAATCGCGCATGGCCGGCAAATCTCTGCCGAACGAGTGCGGGATGATGTCCTGCGGCTCGCCGACGAAAATCGCGCGATCGCGAACACCGGGATGGCGCTCGATATGCTCGATCATCTCGGCGTTGTAGTCGGCGGCCAGGAAGGCCTCGTGCTCTCCGCCGGAAGCCATCGGCAGGAACCCGACGAAGTCGGTGAACCAGGCGAGCGCGGCCTTCTTCAGCTCCGGATGCTCGTGCCAGTAATGGTCGACGTCCCAGGCTTCATCGGCGATGACGAGATCGTAGCCGCCCTGATCGACGGCATCCTGGAAGATCATGAAGTTCGCAATCAGCACTTCATCCATTCGGCGGATAGCCTGGAAGGCATGCAGATCGTGTTCGCCGGATTCCAGCTCGATGTGCCGCGACTTGCTTGCAAGCCGCGCGCTCAAGGGATGGATGTGCTCGCCGTTTGCCTCAAGCAGGCGCGTCACCGGGTCCTGAGCAAGCCAGTCAACCTGCAGGTCCGGATGCAGTTTGCGCAATTCGCGTGTGATGGCGATGTCGCGGCGCCCGTGCCCGAGGCCGATAGGCGAGGAAAGATAGAGCACTCGCTTCGATTTGCCGGTTCGAGTGGCTCGGTTTTTCGCAGCGCCGATGCCGAGCTTGCGATCGAGGAAGTCAGCAATAAGGGCGTTGCACTTGGCCGGAAAACGGCCCATCGGATTATGACCACCGCCGGGAATCGTCACCAGCTCCGCACCGATGACATCCGCGACCAATTGCGCGCGGGCATAGGGTTGAATGCGGTCCTCCTCGCCGTGGATCATCAGTACGGGACAGCGTATCTTGCGATACATCGCTTCGCTGACATCAAACGCCGGCAGGATCGTGCGCGCTTCCACCGTCTTGGCCAGCACCGGGCCGGTGGTATCGCCCGCCCAGTCGACACCATCCTCGATCTGCTTGGTCGAGTGCTTTTCGGAAAAGATATTGCGAACGAAATATTCGGCAAAATCGGGATAGTTCGAAAGCCAGTAGGCGCGGTTGTATTTGTCCCAGCCCTCGAACCGCTCGTGCTTCGCGCGGAAATGGTCCGGCCCGGCATACGGATAGCTCGGCCCGATGCTTGCTGAAGTACCGGCCAATATCGCAGCCTTGACGCGATCGGCGTAGTGCGCGGCTAGTACGCAGGCCAGCATACCGGCAAAGGAAAGGCCAACGACGATAGCCTTGCCCGCATCGGTCGCATCCATGACCGCAAGTGCATCGGCCACGTAGTTGTCCAGGGAGTAAGCCGCCACATCCTCCGGCCGACCGGATTTGCCGTTGCCGCGACCGTCGAATGCGATGCAGCGGAAGCGTTCGCTGAAATAAGGCAACTGCGCCTTGTAGACCCGCGAGTGGACGATACTCCAGGGGGGCAGGAAGACGATGGTCTCGGGGCCGGCGCCGTAAATCTCGTAATAGAGCGTTACGCCGTCGCGTTCGACAAACCCTTCCTGGTCCGGCAGTTTGGCACGCATGGCGTCACCTATCCCGTCGATGAGCTGGCTTCTGCAATACGAATGAGATCGCCGAAGCGCCGCAACGCCTGGCGCAACGGCACACCTTTCTTCTCAAGACCGAGGAGATAAAGGCTTTCCGCGCCGATAAACACGTTGGCAATCAGGGCAGCGACCTCCTCGGCCGAAAACGGGCCAAGACCACCGAACTCACGTTCGGCTTGCTGCGCGAGACCATTGATGAGATCGAGCCACCCCGTGATGCCGGCGCGGATCACCTTGGCCACCGGCGCATCGGCCCAGCTTGCGGCGATCAATTCCTGCAGAACGCGCACATAGCCGGAGGCAACGTCGTCGTCGAGATAATCGCATGCCCGGTCCCATTGCTCCGAGAGCTTGAGTGTAGCGTCGCCGAACAGAGCGGCCTGCCGATCTAGCAGTTGCGAGTTGAGGTATTCGAAGAGCGCCAGCACCATCCCCTGCTTGGAGCCGAAGTGATAGTGAATCTGACTGAGCGGCACGCCGGCGGCCGCGGCCACGTCCCGCGTTGACAGCTTCGAATAGCCGTTCTGCCGCAAGATTTTCTTGGCCGCCTCGAGCACGATCGTGCCGGTCTCTGCTTTTACTGCCAATGCACGCGCCATCCGAACCTCTACTGACGACCGGTGCTTCTTCCGGTCACCGGATCATTCTTGCTCATGAGAAATCCCTCGCGCGCGCATTCGGGGTCGGGATAGATGTAAAAGCCCTTACCGGCTTTAACCCCCAATTCTCCACGAGCGATTTTTTCCTTGAGCGCGACCGGCGGTTCGTCGCGCGGGTCGTTCGATTCCAGGAAATAGACCCCTTCAATGGCAAGGATGACATCGAGTCCAACGAGGTCCATCAGAAAAAATGGACCATAGGTCATGCCAGTGAACACCATCCAGGCGCGGTCGATATCGCGGAAGTCCACGAATCCTCCAGCCCACATGTAAAGGCTCTGTCGTTTGACGGCGCGCCACACGCTGTTGAAGCAAAACCCGAGGATTTCCTTCTGTACCGGCAGGGAGACGCAGCCGACCGAACTGACGAAATTCCGCGCGATCGAAAGCGACTCCGGAGAAGTGCGCGTTCCACCCATGATGTCGGCCATGTTCATGCCCACAGCGGGCTGGTAAAAGTGGATATTAAGGCAGTTCTCGGGACGCCGCGTCGCACTCTCGATTCTGGAAATCGGTATCGAAGAGCTGTTGGTTGCAAGCAGCGCCTGTCGTGGAGCGAGCCGGTCAAGTTCAGAGAAAACCCTGCGTTTGGTTTCCAGATCTTCCGGAACGACTTCGATGACGAGATCCGCCGCACCGACGGCGCTGGCAAGATTATCGTGAACCCTGACCTTGCGTGCATGCCGCTCCCATTGCTCGATAGGAAACGTAGGCCCCTTGCGAACCATCCGCATCGCATCGCGCACCTTGATCTGCATTCTTGCAAAGGCACCGGAATCCGGATCGAAGCCATCCACGTCGTAGCCGTAGGCTGCAGCTTGGATCGCAATCTGCGCGCCGAGTGTGCCAAGGCCTATAATTGTGATTTTTTCGATCGGCTTCATCACATATGGCCCGACAGAACTGAGTGAGTTGGCGACGCCAAGTTCTCCGTTCGAAGCGTAATTCGGTCGACCGACCGAAGTCAAGCGCAAAGTAACGTCTCAATCGTCCTCGTGATGTCCGACTTAGGTCAATCGCTACACGGGCGACCCCGCGGCAAGTCCGGTCATGTGGGCTATCCCGCCGAAACCGGAAGTAAATTCAGAACATTAGCGGCTTCGCTAGTAATAGGAGCAAAACCCGTGGCGTCAGCCGGACGCGCAGCGGTGGCGGACGAGGTCCGGAAGTTGCGGGACGTTGGGCAAGTTCGAGACAGTGAGCCTTGAGCCGAGATAGTGCCAGAAGGCGATGCCGAGCTTGGCGCAGGTCTTGCTGAGGCCGAGGAAGGCGTCGCGGCAATCGCGTCCGGCATCGCTTCGTGTGCCGGCGCTGACCTTACGCTTGGTGACCTGGCAGCGGATGTCGTTCTCCGAGCCGTTGGTGTTCAAGGGGATCTCGGGCCGGTCGAGCACCATGAGCAGCTCGCTCTTGTTGGCATGGAGCCTTTTGAGCAGCCGGTCGAGAGTGATGAAGCCAGTGTTTCGGGTGAAGATGCGGTCAAAGCGGGCGCGCAGGGCAGCCTTGCGCTGCTTGCTGGGGTTCTGGCGATAGGCCTTGAGATCGCGATAGAACCGCCAGACCAGATCACGAGTTTTGCGCTGGGCTTCGCGTTGCTCATCGGTGAAGGTGTCAAGCTTGTGGATCAGGCGCTCGGCATGGACCCAGCACAGGGCGTGCTGTCCGACATTGAACTGGCCGGCGTCATCGCTGACGATGACGGTATTGGGCAGAAAGTCATGCGCCTTGATGCTGCCCCACAACGCGCCCTCGGTGGCGGTCGTCACTGGATCGGGGTTGACCTTCAGGGCCGAGATGCCGAGCTGGTCGAGGTGCACGTTCCAGGCGGCTTGATCGGGGAAGCACCGGTTGGGGTGTTCGGCCAAGCGGGCAACGACTGGCCCGGAGAGTGCGCGCTGGCGCATGTAGGCCAGCGCCTCGTCGCTGATCACGTAGTCGCTGTGGCCGGCGCGCATCAACTCGAGAAAGTTGCTGCGGCTCTTCGAGTCGGTGGAGCCGAACCAGGTAAAATGCGCGTTGCCGATCTGGGTGCAGAAGCCGTTCGCAGCCTTGTGACGAGCGCCGGTGTCATCGACCGTAATCCAGGTCGCATGCGCCAGCCCGGCGCGCAGTACATCACGGGCCTCGTCGAGGAAGCAGTCCTGATCGGCGATCAGCAGGCGCATGAGCTGGCGTTTGGAGATGACGATGCCAAGCGCCTGCAACAGCGCTAGAAGTCGCGGCACCGTCACCTGGCCCTGGTGATACTGGGCCAGCACGAAGCGGCGCAGCTCCGGCCCGAAATGCCCGCTAACGCCGGACGGCAGCGGGGCTGTGATAACCTTGTCATCCGGGCTCTGCCAACGCTCGCAGCGGAAATGCGTCACGTAGGGGCGGATCACCAGATCCTGCACCACATAGCTCGTGTAGCCTTTGAAGCGAGAGCCCTGTGGCGCCACCACCACCTTAACGGTCTCCTCCGCGTCGATCACAAGCTTCGATCTCGTCTCGCCCCGCCCACGGCGCTGCTCGCCCGAGCCTCCGGCTGGCTTCGGTTCGGTCGCCTTCTCCATGCCGCTTGGCTTGATGTTCGGCCGGCCTGACCCACCCTTGAGCCGCGCAATCTCATCGCGTTGTGCCGCAACCGTTCGCCGAAGCTCCGCCATCTCTTCCAATAACTTCAGCACCAAGCCCTTCAGCTCGGCGTGTGGCAGGCAGTCAAGATCATCGGGCGGTGACATGCCCAGAATAAATCTGACTCGCCCCTTCCCGTGAATCGTATAATCATACCGATGCCACGCCTTCTGCTCCTATTACCTTCGCTATAGGCCGATGTGGGTTGATGACGCTGCCCGAGCGTGATTTAAGCTCCCAAACCGGGGCCTCGAATTCATGCGCTACGAACTTAGCGATTATGAATGGACCGCCATCAAGCCGATGCTGCCCAACAAGCCGCGCGGCGTCCGGCGGGTAAATGACCGCCGCGTGCTCAACGGTATCTTTTGGGTGCTGCGCTCAGGTGCTCCCTGGCGCGATCTGCCGGAAACCTATGGTCCTCGTACCACTTGCTATAATCGCTTCGTTCGGTGGCGGCGGGCAGGCGTCTGGGACCAGATCATGGATGCGCTGGCTGCCGGTCATGATGCGGCGGTGAAGATGATTGATACCTCGGTCGTGCGCGTACACCAGCACGGGGCCTGTATCGCGGACAACAATCATCAGGATATCGGTCGCTCGCGAGGGGGCCTGACCAGTAAGATTCACGCGGTCGTGGACACCAATGGCCTGCCGGTCCATCTCGCTCTTACGTCCGGCGAGGCGCATGACAACCGGCTTTGTCCGGTTCTCCTTAGCGCGATGCTCCCACAAACGATGTTGCTCGCGGATCGCGGTTATGATGCCGACTGGATCAGGGAGCTTGTTCGCCAGCAGGGAGCATGGGCGAACATTCCGCCGAAACGAAATCGCAGAGACCCGATCTGCTTCAGCCCGTATCTGTATCGCGCACGCAACCTGGTTGAACGGTTCTTCAACAAAATCAAGCAATGTCGGCGTGTTGCGACCCGATACGACAAACTCGCAGCCAACTATCTGGCGTTCGTCAAACTCGCATCAATCCGAATTTGGCTACGCGCTAATGAGTTCATGCCCTAGTCTTACTGAGTCAGAAAAGTGTCTGATTCAAAAGGTCGCGGGCGAGGTGCCGTGAGAATCAGTTAGCGGTTGAGATTCAGGCATCGGCAACGGGGGCTGATATGGATCTCCGGACATCAGGCGGCAGTAATCGCGATTTTCGGCTTTTGTCGAGGGACTTGTGAGCGTGATCGGACATGCGGACCGGGCCCGGCCGTTGTTTGATTATTGCATCGGCTTAATCATGCCGGGGGAGCGTAAAAGCGTTGAGCCGATGGCAGCGGTGACGGCACCTGATCGGACGGCGGCGCAGCATCAGTCGCTGCTGCACTTCGTCGGCCAATCGCCCTGGTCTGACGAGGGTGTTTTGGCCAAAGTGGGCGAGATGGTACTCCGCGATAGAGCGCCATGGACCGATCGAAGCGTGGATCATCGATGACACCGGCTTTCCGAAGAAGGGAGCGCATTCGGTCGGTGTGGCGCGTCAATATTGCGGGCAGCTCGGCAAGCAGGACAACTGCCAAGTCGCGGTGTCCCTGTCGCTTGCCAATCACCACGCCAGTCTGCCGGCGATGTATCGTCTCTATCTGCCGCAGGAATGGGCGGCAGATAAGAAACGTCGGCGCAAAGCGGGCGTGCCCAGGGAGATCAGCTTTAAGACCAAGCCAGAGATCGCGCTTGAGCAGATCGAAGCGGCCTGCAGAGCCGGGCTTGCTCGCGGCGTGGTGCTGATGGATGCCGGATATGGCTGCAACACGGACCTGCGGACCAGCATCAGCGCGTTGGGGTTGACCTATGTGGCCGGTATCTTGCCAAACACCACGGTGTGGACATCCGACACGGCGCCGCTGCCGCCGAAAAAATGGTCGGGCAAAGGGCGACCACCAAAGCTGCTGCGCCGCGACCACAAGCATCAACCGATTTCGGTCAAGGAGCTTGCTCTTTGCCTTCCTAAGTGGGTCTGGCGCACGATCAAGTGGCGAGAGGGTGCGGCCGAGCGGCTATCGTCGCGCTTCGCTCGCGCGCGCGTTTGCGTCGCGCATCGAGATTACCAGCTCACCGAAAGCCGACCGGAAGAATGGCTTTTGATCGAATGGCCAGAGGGTGAGGACGAGCCGACCAAATACTGGCTTTCAACGTTGCCGGAAACGATCACTTTCGGAAGGCTAGTCGATCTAACCAAGCTGCGATGGCGCATCGAGCGCGATTATCAGGATCTCAAACAAGAGGTCGGGCTCGGACATTTCGAAGGGCGAGGTTGGCGTGGCTTCCACCACCACGCGACGCTGTGCATCGCGGCCTACGGATTCCTGGTCTCCGAGAGGGAGACGATTCCCCCCTCGGGATCTCGTTCCACCAGGCCGTTCAAGAAACTTGCGGTTTCCAACGGTTACCGACCCAGAGGCTCCGCCACTGCGACCCGAACGTCACATCCCGAACTCGATTGCGACGATGCGGCGAAGACTGATCGTTGCCATCGCCCGGAACCTCTCACGCTGTCCCTGTTGCACTCGGCAATCGAAGCGTCTTCTTTTGTGACGCAGTAAGACTAGGAGCCTGTCCGAATAGTGACTGTTCAATTCTAAGCGATTCTGATTTCAAGCGAGGGCCATGAGCAAGTATTTTCGCCCCTGGAATATCGATCAGACGCTGCTTCTGCCGCCGAATGTGCAGGATTTTGTGCCGAAAGGCCATGTTTCGCGGTTTATCGTTGAGCTGGTGCGGGAGAGCCTCGATCTCAGGGCGATCACGGGCAGCTATGTGAGCGGGCTCGGGCAACCGCCGTTTGACCCGCGGATGATGGTGGCGCTTCTGTTGCACAGCTATGCGAGTGGGCTGTATTCTTCGCGGCGGATCGCAAAGGCCTGCCGTGAGCGGAACGATTTTGTGATGATTGTGGCGCTGGATCCGCCGGATTTTCGCACGATCAGCGACTTCCGCAAGCGGCATTTGAAGGCGCTGGGCGCGCTGTTCCTGCAGGTTCTGAAGCTGTGTGAGACGGCAGGGCTGGTCAAACTCGGGCATGTCGCGCTTGATGGCACGAAGATCAAAGCCAACGCTTCGAAACATAAAGCGATGAGTTATGAGCGCATGAAAAAACGCGATACGGAATTGAAAGCCGAGATCGCCCGCATGTTGGCGGCCGCCGAGGCGGCGGATTCCGATGAGGACGAGACTTTCGGTAAAGACAAGCGCGGCGACGAACTGCCGGATTGGGTCGGCGACAAACAGAAACGGCTGGCGAAGATCCAGCAGGCGATGGCGGCGCTGGAGGCCGAGGCCAAGCTGGAGGCGGAGGAAGAGCGTCGCATCGAGGCAGAGAAAGAACAGCAGCGCCAAGCCGAAGGCCGCAAGAAGCCGGGCAAACCGGCAGCACCGCCGTCGGACGAACCCAATCCCAAGTCGCAACGCAATTTTACCGATCCGGAAAGCCGCATCATGAAGTCGAAGGATGGTTTCGTTCAGGCCTACAATGCACAGGCCGCCGTTGACGCAGGCGCCCAGATCATTGTCGCGCACGAACTGACGCAGTGCGGCAACGATCAGGGCCAGTTGGTGCCGCTGATCAAGGCCATCGAGAACAATCTCGGCCGCAAGCCGGAGCAGGCCTCAGCGGACTCCGGCTACTGCAGCGAAGCCAATCTCGAAGCGCTCGAAGCACACGGTATCGACGGCTATGTCGCGCCCGGACGCGCCAAGCACCCGACAGCCGCGAACGGAAAAATCGGCGGACCGCTGACCCAACGGATGCGAAAGAAGATCGACGATGGCGGCTTCGAAACGCCCTACCGATTGAGAAAGCAAGTGGTGGAACCGGTGTTCGGACAGATCAAACAAGCACGCGGCTTCCGCGAGTTCCTGTTGCGGGGCGTCGAGAAGGTGCGAGCCGAATGGGCCATGATTTGCACCATCCACAACCTCCTCAAGCTGTTCACCCTCGCAAAGGTTGCCTGAGCCGGCTACCCTGCAACAATTGGCCGGTCGCGATGCCTATCTGGACGGGCTCCTAGCACTACTTTGGACTAGTTCTTTATGAGGATGAAATAGGAAAATGGAAAAAGTGTTGGCCGAGTGGCAGACGCTTATGGCTGCGGCCCGAAGGAGCCGCGCCTAAGGATCATCATTCGGTGACCGATCCCGGCAACATGCGCTGAAATTCGGGTTTCTTGTCGAGCCACTGGTGCTTCACCGCGCCGGCCACATGCGCCACGATCATCGCATAGAGCACATAGGCGAAGGAGGTATGCACACAGAACAGCAAATCATGCCAATAATCCTTATCAGCCGGATTGATCGCCGTCAGCCAGCCGATACGGGGCCATGGCACGAGCCCGTAGAGATACATCGGATGCGCCGCCGCTTCCTTCCAGGCCGAGTCATGCGCCCAGCCGGAGAGCGGCAGGCAGAAGATCAGGGCATAGAGCACCCAATGGGCCGCATGGGCGCTCCAACGCTCCCAGGCGGAATAGGAGGGGGGCAAGGGCGGAGCCGGATGGATCGCGCGCCATAAAACCCGCATGATAGCCAGGCCGAGCACCGTGATGCCGAAGGATTTATGCGCGTCGATCACCGGCCGCACCACGCCGTCTGGCAAATAGTCGACGATCCAGACCATCGCCAGATTGGCGAAGATGAGCAAGGCGATAAGCCAATGGAATGCCATCGCGGTTCGCGTGTATCTTTGAATTTGCATGGCAGTCTTTCCAGTCATGGCTTGGTGAACTCATGCTTATTTTAGAATTGATTGGTCGGTCCGATTCGTTCTAATCCTGTGTGCCGCGGCGTATGTCCGAAGGCGCGACGACGAGCCCGAGGCGATGTTGGATGCCCCATTGCCGCCCGCCTGTCAGGAACATGCCCCATCCCCATGCGGCGCCCAGATGTCGGAGTATCTGGAAACTGAAGGGCTCGAGCAGCGCGGCCAGCAGGCCTGAGGCGAAGCTGATGCGCGCCGAAGGCGTGGCCCAGCGCCGGTAAAGATGGATCGACCAGAGGTGAAAGGCGAAATCGATCAGGATTTTAAGACCGATCACGCCGATCACCGGATTGACCAGGGCGAAGCGGCCGGTCACAAGGTAAACGAGCAGGAGGGCAAACGCGGTCAGGCCGTAGATCGGCTGCAGCGTATCGGCTGCCTTAACCGGGAGCATGAGCAGGCCGAGCCAGCTGAAGGCACGATTGCCCACCATGTCGCGATACCAATATTGGGTTTGCAGAAAGCCGCCAAACCACCGGCGCCGCTGGCGCAGGAAAGCCCCGACGGAACCCGGCGCATCGGTCAGGGCGCGGGACGCGCCGACAACGCTGGTGGTCCAACCCCGATGGTTGACGATGCTGTAACGGCGCAGCCGGTGGATCAACTCGTAATCTTCGACGAGGCAAGCCGGATCGAACCCGCCAACCTCGACGACGGCCTGCCGCCGGTACGCCGCGAAGGCCCCGGAGATCAACAGCAGACTGTCCATCTGCATCCAGGCATAGCGGGACAGAAAATTGCGGATATATTCGTAGGTCTGGAACCACTGAAACCAGCGGCCGCTCCAACTGGGACCGCAGACGGGCGTCAGGATGCCGGTGGCGGCGACCAGCTTCGGATCAGACGCAAAGGCGTGGCGCATCGCTGCGATGGCGTTCTGCTCCAGCAGCGTGTCGGCATCGACTGTCAGAACCATTTCCGTTTCGACGAGCTGCATGGCCTTCGTGAGCGCGGACGGCTTGCCCTGACGGGAAAGGCGCAACCAATGCAGCGCCGGATGCGTTGAACTCGCTGAACTCAGGGCGTCCAAAGGCGGCTCGATGAGACCGAATTGCCGCTGGAGCAGCGCGGCGGTCTCGTCGGTCGATCCATCGTCGGCGATGACGATGAGTTTGGGCGGTTCGGATTGATCGAACAAGGCCGCCAAGGTGAGCGGCAGCACCGCGGCCTCGTTATGGGCCGCCACGATCACGCCGAGCGTAACCGGCGCTGCGCCAGCACTTACGGGTTTGACGGCGATTTTCGCCAGGCCCAGTGTCTGCCAGAACACGAAGGCGAGAAGCGCCGTGTCGTAGCCCACGTAGACGACACCGACCGACCAAGCCAACAGGCCCTTGAGGACGAAGGCGCGGGCAAAGAGCAACACCCAGAGCAGCGCGATACTGCCGTGGATGAGAATGCTCGCCAAAGGCGTTGGAGGCGGCGTGAGGCGGGGGGACGCTGCCCGCAAAGCGTCCTGGAGCTGACCTGAACTAGGAATGGCTTTGGCTCCTTTCAGAACATTGTCAGGCAACGCGACGGCGGCTCGCCGTCGCGGCCATGGCAGCCAGTAGGGTACCCTTCGCTGGTAGTGAGCGAATGGCTCGCCGAAAAGCCGGGCGAACCGTGCCTCCTTGAGCAAGGGGCCGGCCACGCAATAGGCGGTCAGCACCAAGGAGACGACGAGTTGATCCGGCGTGATCGTCGGTACCGTCCACAGCGTCAGCGCGAACGCGACGTAGATCGGTTGCCGGCACAGGCGAAACAGACCCGTGGCCGGCATCGGTGGGTAGATCGGTGCCCGATCCCGCGCCACGGCCCACCACCCCAGCAGACCGGTCTGCAGCGCGAAGCCGGCGTCGATGATCGACTTCAACAAGAGCAGCCAAGCCACAGCATAGAGGCAGCCCAACGCGCCGAATGAAAAGCCACTCGCCTGCCACCACACCGTCCCGCTCGGCGACCACAAGGCAAACAGCAGCCAAGCCTGGATGGAGGCGATCAAGGCGTACGTGGTCGTGGCCAGGCGCCCGCCCAGCCCATGCGGCGCCAGGCGGCGCAAGACCTCGTGCCCGCGCCGGGAGAGCAGCATCGAGTGCAGAAGGGGAAATTGGGCCAGCAACAGCGCATTCGCCAGGTAGGACCAGGGCGCGTGCAGCACGCCGAACGACCGGCTCATGCCGAAGAACATCATGATCATCATGGTGCCGACGCCGGCCACGAAGCAGCCATGGCAGCAGGCACCGTAAAACACGGCGACCAGCGACTCCCGCCGCCTGGACAATCCTTGCCGGCGGTTCGTCGAAACGCGAGTTTCCGCTCGGCCGACGCGCGCAAGGACTCCAAGACGCCGACCGAGCACGGCCAAACGGTCGCAAAACAGCGATGACGGCGAGGAAAAGAACGGCATGACAAGGCTCGTTGTTCAGGAACACCTCGGGCTGCATTTTATTCAGCGCTCGGATACAGCTATCTGCGCGCTGCCGTCGGATGCCGTGCCGCCACTGAAGTTCCGGCCATGAAGCAGTTGCGCCCGTCAAAGGACGGGAATGGCGAGCGGGCGCATTTCTCCGGCAAAGCCAAAAACAGCCGGTTCGCTCTCGATGACGCCGAGGTTGTCAAACCCGCGTGTTTCCGCGAGGCGATAGGCAATCCGAACGACACGCGGACGCGAGGTAACATCAGCGGCATCCATTTTCTTCCTGATCTGATCTCTGCTCGTGGGGTGCTAGATCGACATTGTTGTGACGCCGCGCCTATCCAGAGCTTCACTTTGTCGTGCTCGCCTCTCCGAAAGCTTTCGATCTGGCTACTGAGGTGATTGCATGCGAAAGAGCGCTTGTGCAGCGATAAGTCGGCCGACATCATCAGACATTCCGGCCTATTATTCCGCCAGTCGTCGCGGACATATTGATCATGTCGTTGTTCTTGGTGTTATCGGGGGCCGTTCTCGAACAAGGCAGTCTGGACAGGCAGACGCATCAGCTTGTCGGTGTCGGCCGGAGGGCCGTAGGCACAGACGCGGACGGGAATATGTCACCACGAACCTGTCAGGCCCCGATGATGTCGTGAACTTCGAGCGGCTTGTCGAGCTGATTGAACCACTCGGCGCGGTTGGCGGCGCGGCGCCGGCCGCGCTCGTCGAGCGGCAGCTTCAACTGACGCAGCAGGCTGGTGACCTCTTCGCGGGCCGTGACATGGCCCATGCTCGGGCGGGTGCCCAAGGTGGCCTCATCGAGATCGTCGAGCGCGGTCAGTCCGCGCGGGAAAAACTCGCGATAGACCACGCGCTCGGCAAAACCGTCGATCGAACGGAAGCCGAGCCTGAACGATAGATCGTTGAGACTGTCGGCGACGAGCTGCTTGTTGCGCGATCCCAGCATCGACAATCGGTTGCGGACCACGATCCAGTCGCAACTGGCGCCATCAAGCTGGCGGCGCTTGCGCCTGGTGTCGCGCACCATCTCGGCATAATGGCTCTCGCCGGTCACCGAATAGGTGGCGGGATCGACCGTGCCCAGCACGTCGAAATCGAGGAAACTGTCGTTGATCGGGGTCACCAGCGTGTCGGCCATCGAGTGCGCCAGGCGCATCAAATAGGAGTTGGAACCGGGCGTATCGATCACGACGAAATCGAAGGTCCGTTCGATCGCGCTCACCGCCTCCATGAACTGTTGAAACTCGGAGGAATCATTGTCGGCGATCTGCATGGTCTCGCCGAGCTTGATGCAGCGGTGCACGGGAACTTCGAGATCAAGGCCGGTGCGGCGCGCCCAGGCACGGCGGTTTTCAATGTAGCGGGTAAAGCTTTGCTGGCGGCAATCGAGGTCGATGGTGGCCACGCGCTGGCCGGCTTTCATCAAGGCAACAGCGATATGCAGCGCGGTGGTCGATTTGCCCGAACCGCCCTTTTCATTGCCCAGCACGACCACATGAGCCGAGCCCGATTGCCCTTGGGTAGTTTGCACCAACATCTTTAGTCCAATCGCGGGTAACCGCGGTCAAGTACAATCATCAAGGATGAATAGGAGAGCCAAACCGACCCCTCCATTACAAATGACAAATGAGATATTTTCTGACACGAAAGTTATCTTTGCGTTGCAGGCGATGCGGATTTGGGGGCATTGAATGCGTCTCTCGTTGGC
Organism: uncultured Alphaproteobacteria bacterium; assembly: GCA_963755895.1. Classification (GTDB taxonomy): domain Bacteria; phylum Pseudomonadota; class Alphaproteobacteria; order Rhizobiales; family Xanthobacteraceae; genus Bradyrhizobium. The sequence continues at coordinate 817,625 of CAVWMD010000003.1, read as the reverse complement.
ACCTTCAGCTGAATACTGGGAATGTCTGTTGATTGGTGTAGATCGGAGTGAGCGGCGAGCGGTCAAACGGCGCGACACATAACGGATGTGTACCGCGTTCCGATCCAAGTCCGCTTTCTGCGGATGAGCAGGCTTAAAGGACGCGACATTCCATGACCTTCGATCGGCGAATGTCATCTGTAGCATCAAAGCTAAAATGTCAGCACCGAGCAAAGTAGAGATGCGCCGATTAACATGCGAAACGAGACGTTCCCTTATGGAGCCGGCCTCTAGACCGACGTTGAGTTCAAAAGCAGGTCGCTCGTGAAATCAATGAAAGTCCGCACCTTTGCGGCTCTGAGCTGCCGCGAAGGGTAGAGCGCGTAGAGTGGGAACACTTCACCCGGCCAGTCCGGAAAAAGATCGATCAATTTACCTTCTGCCAGCAGATGGCCTGAACCGAGGGCCATAATCTGAGCGACGCCAACCCCAACTTCACAGGCGCTAAGCATTGCGCCGACGTCCGACACCATCAGGCGGGCCGACGGTTTAACAGGCAGAATCTTGCGACCCTGACGAAACTCCCAATCGAATGGTCGTGCATTCGCCGCATCGTAGAAGTCTATGCATCGGAGCTTCTCGACTTCGGACGGGTGCGTCGGCCGGCCGTAGCGTGCAACAAACTCTGGCGATGCTACCGTCAGAATGCGGGTTTCAACCAATTTCCGCGCGATAAGGGAGCCGCCCGGCGGATCGCCGAAGCGCAGTGCCAAGTCGAAGCCGTCAGCGACCAGATCGCCAACGTGATCCCGCATGATTAGTTCGAGCCGAACTTCGGGATGGCGATCGAGAAACTTGGAAATCTGTGCGGCCAGCACCACGCGCGAGAAAAAAGGATCGACATTGACCCGAAGTCGCCCACGCACGATGCCCGCTGCGCCCGAGGCTATGATGGCGGCCTGCTCAATCCCATCAAGATGCGGTCCGACTTCCTCGTAAAAGCGTCTTCCTTCGTCTGTGAGAGTCATGGTGCGTGTAGTGCGCTCAAGAAGCCGCACGCCGACCCGTGTTTCCAGCCGCCCGACCGCCCGACCAACGCCAGATGACGTGAGACCCAGAGCCTCGGCCGCGCGGGCCATCGATCCGGCCTCGACGACGGCCATCAGGACCGTGACACCGGAAAGAAGGCGAGCGTCATAAGGCATGGCTATTACTGACTCCCAATCCGAAGTGTATGGACATTTCGGCGCTACAATCAAGGAAAAAGCCGTGACATCGTGTCTCTGACGGCGGGCGATCGGATCGATCCCCGAGAAACGCAAAGGGGCAGTGAAGCCGTGCGCCAGGCGCTTCAGCGGCATCCGCCCTCTGATTGGAGTAGCGCATGACCACGGAGTCGACAGTTCTGATCTTAGGCGCCTCGCGCGGGCTCGGTCTGGCGATGGCGGAAGAATGGCTCACGCGTGACGCCAAGGTCATTGCTGTGAATAAGCGTCCGAGAGTGACCCCTTCACCGCTTGGCAGATCAATAGCTTAGCTCGCCGATCGGTAATAGGAGCAAAACCCGTGGCGTCAGCCGGACGCGCAGCGGTGGCGGACGAGGTCCGGAAGTTGCGGGACGTTGGGCAAGTTCGAGACAGTGAGCCTTGAGCCGAGATAGTGCCAGAAGGCGATGCCGAGCTTGGCGCAGGTCTTGCTGAGGCCGAGGAAGGCGTCGCGGCAATCGCGTCCGGCATCGCTTCGTGTGCCGGCGCTGACCTTACGCTTGGTGACCTGGCAGCGGATGTCGTTCTCCGAGCCGTTGGTGTTCAAGGGGATCTCGGGCCGGTCGAGCACCATGAGCAGCTCGCTCTTGTTGGCATGGAGCCTTTTGAGCAGCCGGTCGAGAGTGATGAAGCCAGTGTTTCGGGTGAAGATGCGGTCAAAGCGGGCGCGCAGGGCAGCCTTGCGCTGCTTGCTGGGGTTCTGGCGATAGGCCTTGAGATCGCGATAGAACCGCCAGACCAGATCACGAGTTTTGCGCTGGGCTTCGCGTTGCTCATCGGTGAAGGTGTCAAGCTTGTGGATCAGGCGCTCGGCATGGACCCAGCACAGGGCGTGCTGTCCGACATTGAACTGGCCGGCGTCATCGCTGACGATGACGGTATTGGGCAGAAAGTCATGCGCCTTGATGCTGCCCCACAACGCGCCCTCGGTGGCGGTCGTCACTGGATCGGGGTTGACCTTCAGGGCCGAGATGCCGAGCTGGTCGAGGTGCACGTTCCAGGCGGCTTGATCGGGGAAGCACCGGTTGGGGTGTTCGGCCAAGCGGGCAACGACTGGCCCGGAGAGTGCGCGCTGGCGCATGTAGGCCAGCGCCTCGTCGCTGATCACGTAGTCGCTGTGGCCGGCGCGCATCAACTCGAGAAAGTTGCTGCGGCTCTTCGAGTTGGTGGAGCCGAACCAGGTAAAATGCGCGTTGCCGATCTGGGTGCAGAAGCCGTTCGCAGCCTTGTGACGAGCGCCGGTGTCATCGACCGTAATCCAGGTCGCATGCGCCAGCCCGGCGCGCAGTACATCACGGGCCTCGTCGAGGAAGCAGTCCTGATCGGCGATCAGCAGGCGCATGAGCTGGCGTTTGGAGATGACGATGCCAAGCGCCTGCAACAGCGCTAGAAGTCGCGGCACCGTCACCTGGCCCTGGTGATACTGGGCCAGCACGAAGCGGCGCAGCTCCGGCCCGAAATGCCCGCTAACGCCGGACGGCAGCGGGGCTGTGATAACCTTGTCATCCGGGCTCTGCCAACGCTCGCAGCGGAAATGCGTCACGTAGGGGCGGATCACCAGATCCTGCACCACATAGCTCGTGTAGCCTTTGAAGCGAGAGCCCTGTGGCGCCACCACCACCTTAACGGTCTCCTCCGCGTCGATCACAAGCTTCGATCTCGTCTCGCCCCGCCCACGGCGCTGCTCGCCCGAGCCTCCGGCTGGCTTCGGTTCGGTCGCCTTCTCCATGCCGCTTGGCTTGATGTTCGGCCGGCCTGACCCACCCTTGAGCCGCGCAATCTCATCGCGTTGTGCCGCAACCGTTCGCCGAAGCTCCGCCATCTCTTCCAATAACTTCAGCACCAAGCCCTTCAGCTCGGCGTGTGGCAGGCAGTCAAGATCATCGGGCGGTGACATGCCCAGAATGAATCTGACTCGCCCCTTCCCGTGAATCGTATAATCATACCGATGCCACGCCTTCTGCTCCTATTACGCCGATCGGCGTCGGAACCCCAGGCCGATTAACATATGACACGTTGCGCATGATTCTGGCTTCCCAGACCCTGCTCGTGGAAGGGCCGTCCGACGAGCTTGTCGTCCAGAAGGCGTTTCTTCCGACCCACGGGCGGCTGCCGCTTGAGGCGGGCGTAGAAGTCATTTCCGTCAATTTGCCCTTCGCGTTGCCGAAATTGATTGGCGCCCCTAGAGTTATTCAGCCGCGTGGCAACAAGCGGTTTGTAGCCGAGGATCGGCAAACTGGCCGCGCGTCGGGCGGGTGCAGAGGCGATTTTTAGCGGTTTTGAAGCCAACCATTGGCGCTGTGCCCGACTGAGCGGCGCTCTCAGGCGGGTATCAGGGCGAACATGCGCTTGATGTTCCATGCCATGGTCACGAGGCTCCATTCGCCACGAACTTCTTCGAGGCCGCGCATCGAGAACTGCCGGAAGCCCATCACCGATTTGATGATGCCGAACACCGGCTCCGGGGTCTGCTTGCGCAGCGCGTAGAGATTTTTACCTTCGGGTGTTTTCAGCCGATGAGCCATGGTCTTAAGCGGCGTTGGATTCTCTGGAGCGGGCGGCAAATTTGCAAAGCGATCGCTGAGCCGCGGGTAATGCGTCTGCCGCCCCTGGGGAATCAGCGGCTCGATGCCCGCCGCGGCGCAGGCTTCCACATTGGCTTCACTGAAGTAGCCGCTGTCGGCCAGCAGTGTTTCGGCCTCACCCAGTTCATCCGGCAAAGCCGATATCTTGTCGAGCATTGGCGCAAGTTGCTGCTTGTCGTTGGGCGCCTGCACCACATCGACCGCAACCACCAACATGCTGCCCGCGGCGACCACGGCCTGCGCATTGTAGCATTGCTCGAACCCGCCGCCGGCCACCGGCATGATGCGCGATTCCTCGTCGGTCAGATTGATCTGGTCAGTGGGCAAAGCGCCGGATGCAGGCGGTGATGGCGGCCGGCCGCCCGTCTTCTTGCCGCGGCTCTCCTCCCTGGCCTTGCGGGCCGCAAGCTTGGCCTCGTACTCGGCCTGCTCTCGGGCATGACGCTCTTTGGCCCGCGCCTCGATCCTGGCGCGCGCCGCGGCGAGCTTGCCCAACCGCTCTTCCCGCCGCTCAAGTTCTTCCGGGATCGAAAAGCCATCGGGAAGATCGGCCTGATCGGCCGTTTCGGCCTTCGCCATCAGAGCGGCCACCTCGGCCTTCAACTGCGTTTCGATGTTACCGGCATGCGCATAGGACAACGCACTGTGCCGGCTGGCATTGGCGTGGATCTTGGTCCCGTCAAGCCCAACCGTGCCCAGCTTCAGAACCCCGATCTCCCGTGCCAGAACCAGCACCTGCACAAACAGGCCCTCGATCTGTGGCAGAAATCGCCGCCGAAATGTCGCTATTGTATCGTGATCGGGATGATCGTTCGCGGCAATGAAGCGGAACGCCACCGAGTCATACGTCGCACGCTCCAGCTTGCGGCTCGAAAACACTCCCGTCGCATAGCCATAAACCAGAAGCCCCAGCAAAACTCGCGGGTGGTACGACGCCGAGCCCGAACCACGATAGCTGCCGCTCATCGATCGCAGCTCAAGACCCGCGATCACTTCCACAATAAAACGCGCCAGATGCCGCTCCGGAAGCCACTCATCCACCGACGGCGGCATTAAAAAACCGGTCTCGCGGTCAATTTGGCGAAAGTTGCTCATCGCAGAACCCAGACCTCGAATCAAAATCGGTCTCGCGATTCTAACCAATATCCCGGCAATGCGTTACTAAGTCCGACAGGCTGCTAGAAGGCCTGTGTGGGCCCGGCTGTACCTCAGGTCTGTGGCGCGAAGCGCGCGAAGTACGGTTCGACGTGGCTCGCCTGGACTGCGAACACGCCGTCATGACCGGTGACCTCGCGATTGCGCGAAGTCGTCGTTGGAAATGTGGGGTAGAACTGGTCCGCGAGATCGCAGATCGGCTGCACGCAGCGACGGCTTCCGGTCTGATATTCGATCGTGCAGAGCCCGCGCTTCTGCCATTCCGAGAATTTATCGACGATCTTCGCCCGCCGTCATCGACTGTGACTGTATGCCCGTTCACGGTGAGGGTAGTCAATTGCGTTAATGCTCCGGGTTTAGACCTGCTAATGCAGCGCCGTACTATTTCATGAAAAGCCGTGCAAGCCAGCCGTTCTTCAAGGGATGGTCCATACCGTTCAAGGGTTCATGAGAACGGGCATACCGAGGCTTCCCTTAGCATTCGTCTATGAAATCGATTTCGGTAGATGGCGCAGGACCTTCGAGCGTTTGCGAGCGGATCGCCTGATCACCACTGCGGCTCAGCGGCGTACAGCCTGTAAAAATTGTTCGCTCAAATCGCATAGTGAACGATAGGGCCAGAGCGGCGGATACCACGATGGGAGCATGAGCATCCGCTCGAGGCTGTGCAGCAGCGTCTTGATTCAATCCCAGAAGCCATGCGCCAGCGTCGCGAGACAGTCGAACATCCGTTCGGCACGATGAAGGCCCGCATGGGGGCTACACACTCCCTTACCAAAACGCTTCCAAAAGTAGCCGCCGAGACGGCTCTCTGGGTTCTCGCCTATAATCTGACACGGGTCACCGGCAGCTTTCCCTCCTCGTTGGACGGCTGTTCTCACCCACCATGTTGACGGTGCGATCAGTTAACATCAGTCGCAAGGAGATATCCGGGTAGGCGTCGAGGAATTCAGCCGCGAGCGGCGTCAAATGCATATGGCCGATCCCCCAAGGAGCGGTCACTGCCAACTCGCCTTTTGGCATACGATACTCTCCAGCTTACGCTCGGCGTCATCCACCTGCCCGATAATGCGCCTGCAGGCTTCGATGTAGGAGCATCCGGCATCGGTCAGCGTCATCCGCCGCGAGGTGCGCTGAAACAGCTGAGCGTTGGTTCGGTAAAATTCCGGCGGACAATCGCGATCCGCGACTTCGGACGGCGTGATGCCGCCGAGATGCTGCCGGACTTTGCCAAGGCGATAATCACCGACATCGCCTCCAAGCGGTCCATTTGGTCTCCGTCTTTCCAAATTTCTGAAATGTCCTTCTCAATCATAAGGGCTGTGCAGCGGGACCGCAACGCGCTACGCGGAAACCGACCGAGCTTCAAGTGAGAAGTTCGGATCAGCAAACTTTCGGAAATGCAGAGATCCTAATGGTTCGATTTCGAAAAAACGTCGCTCTGATCAGGAATACCTAAGCGGCCCGCTAAGGCATAACGCCTGGACGGAGTTCGAAGGGATGCAGATCAGCAGACCGGCGGCTCGAGCGAGGGAGTTCGCAAGATGAGCACCATTACGACGAACGATGGCGTCGAGATCTTCTACAAGGACTGGGGCAGGGGTCAGCCCATAATTTTTAGTCACGGGTGGCCTTTATCGGCCGACGATTGGGATGCACAAATGCTGTTCTTTCTCGGCAAGGGCTATCGCGTTATCGCTCACGACCGGCGCGGTCATGGTCGCTCAACGCAAGTCGGCGACGGTCACGAAATGGACCACTACGCGGACGACCTTGCCGCGGTGACCGCGCACCTAGAATTAACGAACGCGATCCATATCGGTCATTCAACCGGCGGTGGCGAAGTGGTGCGCTATCTCGCGCGGCATGGCGAAAGCCGCGTGGCAAAGGCCGCCATCGTCAGCGCGGTGCCGCCATTGATGGTGAGCACTCCAGCCAATCCAGGAGGCCTGCCCAAGAAAGTCTTTGACGACTTCCAGGCGCGGCTCGCCGCCAACCGTTCGGAATTCTACCGCTCCATCGCCGCTGGCCCTTTCTACAATTACAATCGGCCGAGCGCGAAGCCCTCAGAGGCCATCATCCAGAATTGGTGGCGCCAGGGCATGATGGGCGGTGCCAAGGCCCACTACGATGGCATTGTCGCTTTCTCTCAAACCGATTTCACCGCCGACCTCAAAAAGATCAACGTGCCGGTCCTGGTGATGCACAGCGAGGACGATCAGATCGTGCCCTACGCCGATGCCGGGCCACTATCGGCCAAGCTGCTCAAGAGCGGCATGCTGAAGACCTACAAGGGGTTCCCGCACGGCATGCCAACCACGCATGCGGAGACTATCAACGCCGATCTTCTGGCTTTCATCGAAAGCTGAAAGTTCGACCCACACGTCATAGGATCACAAACGACTTCTAACTCGGAGACTAACATGAAGGACGCCCGCTTAACCGACACGCTCGTTGCCTTGAACCGCCGACGCTTTTCTCTCAGTCTTGCACTATTGGCTGCCGGCTCAGCCCTTCCACAGGAGGCGCTTGCGGCAAAGGCAGCGCCGAGCGAAAAGGTGCCTGCCGTCACGCACTATCGCACAAATACGGTCGAGGGCGTGAAAATCTTCTATCGCGAGGCGGGTCCAAAGGACGCTCCGGTAGTGTTGCTTTTGCATGGTTTCCCGACTTCCTCGCACATGTTCCGCAATCTCATTCCGGAACTCGCGGACCGCTTTCATGTGATTGCGCCCGACTATCCGGGTTACGGTCAAAGCGACATGCCCGACCACAGCACATTCGCCTATACCTTCGATCGCTACGGCGAATTGGTTGACGGCCTGCTCGGTCAACTGGGCGTTAAACGATTCGCCATGTACGTCATGGACTACGGCGCCCCGGTCGGCTGGCGTCTTGCGCTCAAGCACCCGGATCGCATCAGCGCCTTGATAGTGCAGAATGGCAACGCCTATGACGAGGGACTGAAGGAATTTTGGGACCCTATTAAGGCTTACTGGACCGACCACTCGGAGGAGCATCGCAAAGCGCTCTATAAGCTTGTGGCGCCGGACACCACAATATTTCAATACACGGATGGCATGAGCGATGTGATTCGCATTGCGCCCGAAAACTGGGTGTACGATCAGGTGTTCCTTGATCGGCCGGGCAACCGCGATATCCAAATGGACCTGTTCTACGACTATCGAACGAACGTGCCACTCTATCCGAAGGTGCAGGCTTATTTCCGGAAGCATCAGCCCCCGACGCTCATTGTTTGGGGCAAAAACGACAAGATCTTCCCGGCCGACGGCGCTTACCCCTACAAGCGTGACTTGCACGATCTTGAGTTTCATCTGATCGATTTGGGTCATTTCGCGCTTGAGGACAAGTCCGACGAAATGGTGCCACTCATCCGCGATTTTCTTCGCCGTAAGATATCGTCGTGACATGACGCTGACTGTCCACGAAGAGGTACGAACGCCGACAATTCTAGTCCCGGTTGTCGGGGAAGGCCGAGTCAGAGTGGCGAAAGCAGGCGTTCTCGTGGTCCTGCTTGTGAGTTAACGCGTGGTTTTGGTCTTCTCGGTTTCCGGTCGAAGAACCGCGCGAAGTTACCCAGAAGTTACGCCGCGATGACACCGGCGTGTTAGTCGGAAATCGTGTCTTAGCCGGTGGGTGCCGCCGATAACCGATATTTTGATGCAGGAGAGAAAAGTCATGACAGAATCCCGTCCCCCGTTTCCGCCTTTCACACTCGACACCGCTGTTCAAAAGGTTCGAATCGCCGAAGACAGTTGGAATACGTGCGATCCCGATAGAGTTTCGCTGGGCTATACGTCCGACAGTCGCTGGCGCAATCGGAGCGAGTTCATTGTGGGGCGCCCGGCAATCGTTGCCTTTCTGCAGCGCAAGTGGGTGCGCGAGCTGGATTACCGCCTCATCAAGGAACTCTGGGCCTTTACGGGCAATCGCATTGCGGTGCGCTTCGCTTACGAGTGGCGTGACGATAGTGGCAATTGGTTCCGTTCTTATGGAAACGAAAATTGGCACTACAATGCTTCGGGTCTGATGGAGCATCGTCACGCCTGCATAAACGACCTTCCCATTCGAGAAGGCGATCGCAAATTTCACTGGGCCCGCAGCGGCCCGAGGCCTGCCGATCATCCAAGTCTCAGCGACCTCGGGCTCTGAGGCCGTTGTGTGAGACACTAGCCGGACCGGCATTTAACCGTGTGCTCGACTGGTCCGGCTAGTTTCCGTCTTGCGGCCGAGTGTAAGGGGCGTGAACATGAAATTAGATAAGTCGGACACTGCTGTCGTCTTTATTGACCCACAGAACGATGTGTTGAGTGTCAAAGGAGCGAATTGGGGGGCGGTCGGGCAGAGCGTCACCGAAAACAGGACCGTCGAGAATATGGAAAGGATCTTCGTCACCGCTCGAGACAACGGATATCTTGTCTTCATATCTCCACATTATTTCTATCCGACCGACAACACGTGGACATTCAACGGACCTCTCGAGTCAGATGAATTAAGGACGCACACATTCGCCCGCAGTGGTCCCCTGGACCTTACGGGACTTAAGGGCTCCGGCGCGGATTGGCTGGATCGCTTCAAGCCTTATATCGAAGACGGAAAGACGATCGTCGTCAGCCCGCACAAGGTTTTCGGGCCACAGACGAATGATTTGGTCCTGCAACTTCGCAAGCGAGGGATATCAAGGATAATCCTGGGCGGGATGCTCGCGAACATGTGCGTCGAATCCCACTTGCGAGAGTTGTTGGAACAAGGGTTTCAGGTCGCCGTAGTCCGGGACGCGGTGGCAGGCCCACGTCACCCTGTATGGGGGGATGGTTATCAGGCCGCCCTAATCAATTATCGATTCCTCGCTCATGCTGTCTGGTCGACGGATGATGCCGTCGCCGCAATGGGATGAATGCGGGTGGGCTCACCATCCAAATCAATCGCCTCCAACGGAGAACTACCGATGCATCAGGAAACGATAACCTACCAGGCCGACGGCCTTACGATGCACAGTCGACTAATTTTCGAGCCGGCGCCAGGCCCGCGTGCGGGCGTGTTGGTGTTTCCCGAGGCCTTTGGTCTCGACGCTCGCGCGATTAGGCGGGCGGAGCGTCTTGCAGCCCTCGGCTATGTAGCCGTCGCCTGCGACCTGCATGGCGAGGGCCGGGTCATCGATGACTTGCAGGAGGCGATGACCCAGCTACAGCCTCTATTTGAAGACCCCGCGCGCACCCGCGCCCGTGCATTAGGGGCGCTGCTGGCGCTCGGCGCGCGGCCAGAGGTGGATCAGGCGCGCATCGCAGCCATCGGCTTTTGTTTTCCGATGCCGCTTGAGCTGGCGCGTTCCGGTGCGGACATCAGGGCGGCAGTCGGCTTTCATACAAGTCTCACGACCAGGGCCCCCGTGGTTGCCCTTCGCGCAATTAAAGCCCGAGTGCTTGTCTGCATCGGTGCCGACGATCCGTTCATTCCGGCCAAGCCACCGGGTCGAATTCAAGTCCGAGATGCGCAATACGAGTACAGAGTGGCAGATGAACGTCTACGGCCGAACGGTTCACAGCTTCACTAACGACGAGGCGGCAAAGCGCAATATGCCGGAGGCAATCCGATATAACCCCGAAGCCGACGCGCGAGGCTGGGCTTCAGCGCTTGATTTATTCGCACGCGTACTGGGGTAGTCTACCGCTCCCAATGTCGGCGGCGATTGCATCGACAATCCGGGTAAAGATGTGCCCTGTCATTCAGAGATTGTAGGGATCCGTTTACGCTATTCAGCGCTTTGGCATTGTTGCAGCCGACGAAAGGGGCCGTCGTGGCACTCCAGTGGCAGATGGGGATGGACGATTTCGAAGTGACAAAGCGCCATCACTTCGCCGGGGAGAAGAAAGTCTCTATGGCCGCCCACATCGTATAGGCGACCAGTCGAATTCGGGCTCCGACCCCGTCTGTTGCGCAGGTGAACTTGCGGTCGCGCTACGACTAGTCTCGGAGCTGAGCCTCCGGTGCACCATGGTCAATCGGGCGAAAAACACACATTTGCGGCAGCGCAAGCAGCCGCGCGCCAGCGGAACCCGATTGCCATCGCTCTTACTGGGGCGAGAGAAAGACGTTGCCTTAATTGATCATCTTATCGATCTGCTTGATCAAGGCGGATGGGCGCTCGTTATCAACGGCGAACCCGGAATCGGTAAATCAGCACTACTTGCAGCAGCAAAATGTCGGGCACAAGAAGGCGGGGCCCTTGTTTTAAGCATGACAGGTGTCTTGGCCGAAGTGCACTTGCCGTTTGCTGGGCTTGAGCAGGCACTGCGCCCACTCATGAAACGGGTCGAGGGTTTGCCACCCCGCCAGCGGTCTGCGTTGCTGGCTGCATTTGGCATGCGCGATGACGCAGAACCGCCTGATATCTTTCTGGTGGCTCTTGCGACGCTTAACCTTTTGACTGACAGCGCAACTCGAAAGCCTATCTTGCTTATCGCTGACGACACCCAGTGGGTGGATCAGCCGAGCTACGAGGTGTTGGCCTTCATCTCGCGCAGGCTGAGTTCGGACCCCATCGCTCTCTTGGCGGCCATGCGCGACGGCTTCAATCGCTCGCTAGGAGACGCCGGCACAATTCGGCACCGACTTTCACGATTGGACGACGCCGATGCCGAACGCTTGCTGGACATCCACGCGCCGAACCTTTCTGCGGAGCTGCGTCGTCGATTCCTCAGCGAGGCTGCCGGTAATCCGTTGGCTCTCGTGGAACTGCCACGTGGCGAGCAAGTAACAGACGCTCGCGATGCACCGTGGCTTCCGTTGACCGAGCGGTTGGAACGGGCCTTCTCCAATCGATTGTCCGAACTTCCGAGTGACGCGCAGACCTTATTGTTTGTCGCGGCAGAAAATGATGGGACATCACTCCATGAAATTCTGCGCGCAGGGGAAGTGGTTTTAGACAAGCACTTAGAAGTTGGTACTTTGGCACCAGCAATCTCAGCGAATCTGATCCATATTGACGGCACGGAGGCACGATTTCGGCATTCGCTCGTTCGCTCCGCGATGCATCAAACAGCCGGCCTTGCGATCCGTCAGAGGATCCACGCTGCGCTCGCGTTAATCATTCGGGATCAGTTGGATCGTGTACTATGGCATAGGGCGGCAGCCACCATTGGACCGGATGATCAACTCGCTGCCGAACATGATCGAATGGCAACTCGGGCTCAGCGGCGGGGCGCCGTAGCCATGGCTATCGAGGTTCTCGAAATCGCCGCCCGGCTGAGCAGCACGGCGAAAGCCAGGAGCGATCGACTTTTGAGGGCTGCTGAACTTGCGGCAGACCTTGGACAACCAGAACTTCTGGAGCGTCTGCTGCGTTTGCCTGACGTGGAGGAAACGGATCAGCTCACGCGTGCACGAATCGAATGGTGTCGTGAGATAAGCCGGCCCCCGATGGTCAATGATCCCGCGAAGATCCCCGGTTTGATCGGTCTCGCCGCCGAAGCCCAGGTTGCCGGAGCGGAGGATTTGGCAGTCAACCTCCTTTGGCGAGCAGCGCAACACTGCTGGTGGAGCAATGCCAGCAGTAGCGTCCGCTCGGGTATTCTCGCTGCGGCAAGCCGACTGGAGTTGCCGGAAACGGACCCGCGTCTGGTCGCGATAACCGCCTACGCTGAACCCCTGCAACGAGGAGGTGACGTATACATCAAGTTACAGGCGCTTTCTGCGAAGAGGAGCGGCGATCTCGCTGTAGCACGAATCCTTGGGAGCGCGGCCAACGTCATCGGCGCCTTCGACTTCGGCGTGAGCTTCCTCACTGAGTCCAGTGCAGCGCTACGTGAGCAGGGCCGGCTTAGCGATCTCGCGCGGGTGCTTTTTGCTCAGGCGTGGGCCGAAATGGAGGTCGGGGATTGGATGGGAGCGGCGAGGGAGGCCGAGGAATGTGTCCGTTTAGCCGAAGAGACAGGGGGCACACTGTGGATCGCCGCGGCCACAATCGTGAGAGCGAAGCTCTCAGGAATGCGAGGCAATCTAGAGCAATCCGAAGCATACTCGGCTCAGGCGGAACGTCAGGTTCTGTCCATTGGCGCCAACTTCTTGCTCGCGATGTTGCAGATCGCGCGAGGTATATCCGCCATCGGCGCGGGACGACATTGGGAGGCCTACGAGCATCTGCGGCGTCTTTTCGCGCCGGCCGATCCCGCTTTCAACTCCAGTCTTCAGTTTTTCGGGCTCGCGGATTTCGTAGAGGCGGCGGCCTACTCCGGCAATGTGCAGGCCGCCCGTGACGTAATCGACGTGGTGGAGCGTGTCCCGGCCTCTATTCCGGTGCCGTGGGTCGAGACGATGCTGTTCTATGGCAAGGCGCTGCTTGCGGATCATGAAGATGCGGAGGGATTGTTTTTAAACGGCCTTGGGCCGGCCGCCAAGAGATGGCCATTCTTACGAGCGCGTCTTCTCCTAGCTTATGGCGTGTGGTTGCGCCGTCACCGCAGGTCCGTCAACGCAAGGGCTTCCCTGCGCGAGGCCCGGGACATATTCGACGCGCTTGGTGCTTTGCCCTGGAGCCATCGCGCGAGGGAGGAACTACGCGCATCGGGTGAATCCAGCCGGCGCCGAATGGCCCCTATTCGGGAGACGCTGACCCCTCAAGAGTCACATATCGCGCGGTTTGCTTCTGAAGGGCTTTCGAACAAGCAAATCGGCGCCAGATTGTATCTGTCTCACCGAACGGTCGGCTATCATCTGCATCGGATTTTTTCGAAAACCGGAATCACATCGCGGTCTGAACTGGGCCGCATTCTCGCTGGGACGAGCGACGCTGCGGGTTAACCGCCCATCTATCATCAGACTGGTCATTTGACAGAAGCGGCGTGTCACCGCCCGCGCTATCTCCATTGTGTGAAACCGTCGGAAAGAATGACGACGAAGTTCCCTCCCTGCTTGTAACAGTAAGCCCAGGAGCAACCCTTGTGACGCAACTAGCCTTTGGCGCGCGAATCGCCGCCACCGACCCTCGAATCGACCCCACCGGCCCGCATTCTTGGCCAAGATTAACAACGATAGTTGCCCCTTCCGGGAACTTCCGCGATTGGCCTGATCGGAACAAAGGGTTACCCCATGCCCATCGATAAGGACGACAATATTTCTGGTCCGTCTCAAGGCGGACCCCAGCCGAATTCAGTCGCGGCGCTTCGGGAAAAAAATTCGACACGAAACGGTTCTATTCGATGCGCTGGGCAGCGCATCTCGTTCAAGCCGTCTCATACACGAAGAATGCAGGTGGAGACTACCGGATATCATCGCGGGAAGTGATCAGCCCCAACCGAGGATTGTTGTCTCTCGCTGGAACGGTGCCGATCTTCGCGAGCAAACGTCGGAAATTACCGGTGACTATCACGTGCTGAAGGTCTGCCTACAGCCGTCGCAGTTCTCGCTCCAGCTTGGCGCAACCTCGCATTCAAGAAAAGAGGTATTTGCCGGCATGATGCAACTCACGAGACCGGCACTTCCCGCCCGAATTATCTATCACACCCCGTATGATACGCTGCATCTCCATGTCAAAAACGCTCTTCTAAAAGAGTGCTTTGAGTGGTCCTACGGAAAGCGCGCAGCAAGCGAGGTTGCCCTTCGCGATCCGAATTTTTCCCAGGATCCCCTCATCGAGCGGTTGGGTTCTGCATTGTTGTCGGCCAACGAGCTCGACGGAGCCTATAGCGAACTCTACGCCAACTCGCTAAGCCTAACCATCGTTGCACGCCTTCTCGCGTTGTATGGTGAGAGGCCAAGCTCGACTTCGCATAAAAACGTAGAAGCGCTGCCGAAGTGGCGGCTCAGACGAGCCATCGAGTTCATGGAGGCCCATGCCGATAAGCGCATTTCGCTCGCCGAGCTCGCGCAAGCCGCAGGACTCAGTCGTATATACTTCGCCGCACAATTCCGCAAAGCGACCGGACTTCGTCCCCATGAATACATTCTGCGGCGCCGGATCGACAAGGCGAAGAAATTACTGGCGACAACGGATTTATCTATCGTCGAGATAGCGTTGACCGTCGGTTTCAGTACCCAGGCGCATTTCACAACCGTCTTCAAGGGTTTGGCGGGATTAACTCCGCTCCGCTGGCGACAGCGCAACCGGCTTTGATGGTAGGTGCAGGTCTAATCTCCGCCTTCAATAACAAAATCTTCGGATGATTTGATGAGCATCGCAAGGCAGTTCTCATTTGTCGAATGCCCGGGCGAGAAACTGCCAAGATCAAGTGGATTTGTTGCCTCAAGCGTTATCGGCACGGCCGTTGAGTGGTACGATTTCATAATTTACGGAACAATGAGCGCACTCGTCTTCAACAAGCTGTTCTTTCCGCTGTCCAGTGTTGCATTGGGCACCATCGCTGCGTTCGCGACCTACGGCGTCGGATTTTTGGTCCGCCCCTTCGGAGCCGCGATCTTCGGACATCTGGCGACCGCGTTGGTCGCAAGGCCATGCTGGCGATGACCATCAATATCGCGGGTCTGAGCACTTTCTTGATAGGCCTCCTACCTACCTACGACCAGATCGGCACTCTGGCGCCGATTCTTCTTCTACTGCGCCTGCTCCAGGGCATCGGCCTTGGTGGCGAATGGGGCGGAGCGGTGCTTATGGTGGTCGAGAATGCGCCCGCGCGGCGCGGTGGGCTATCGGGCGCCACGGTGCAGATGGGCTTTCCGATTGGGAATATCGCCGCAGTTGGGACTGCGTCACTTCTGTCGGTCTTGTCTGAACAGAATTTTATGGCTCGGGGGTGGCGCGTTACTTGATAAGCATTGCTCTTGCCGGAGTTGGTTTGTGCATCCGCGTGCAGCTTGAGGAAACGCCCGCCTTTCACGAGATCGCATACAGCAACACCACCGCAAAACTCGCGCTAGTCGATATTTTCACCACTCATCGCCGGGCGCTTTTTACGGCCGTGGGACTCAAGCTTTCGGAGATCAGCTACGCCAGCATCGCGAGCGTGTTCGCGGTTAGCTATGTCCCGGGCTAACTTGGCATGGCGCGTAGCGTGATCCTCAGCGCCATTTTACTATCTGCGGTCGCAGCTCTCGTGGCGATCCCTCTCTTCGGTCTGGCTATCCGACCAAATAGGCCGCAAGACGATGTTCTATACCAGCTTGCTCTTTGCGATGTCTTTCGCGTTCCCAATGTTTGGGATGCTAACTACGAAAGATCCGCTAACGGTCACCTTGACGATCGTCGTGGCCATCGTCTTCGGGCAACTGGTGGGATTCGGCGTTGGAGCGTCGTGGTATTCTGAACTCTTCCTGGCAAGGGTGCGCTATAGCGGCGTGTCTCTTGGCTTCCAAATTGGCGCGGCGATGAGTGGTGGGCTAACGCCACTTGCGGCGGCAACCTTCAGCGCTTGGACCGACGGCTCGACCTGGCCGATCTCGGCCTACCTGATTGTGCTGAGCCCCATAACTTTCGCAGCGACAATGTCGCGCCTGAAACAGGCGGGAATACTCAGCTAGTAGGCACGCAGATGCCGCGACGCGGGCCTGCGGTTGGCCAATTTTCGCTCTCCACTCATCTGGCGCCTTCACCAGCTTGCTCCTCGTTGATCTGTCCTATGGTTCGATGAGGCAACTGCGTGCGGACAGCACCCAACGCACATGTAGCCCCGGTCAAGCGCGCCATTATCACGACCTTTCGGAAATGCATTAAGACCAACATGATTTGATTTCGAAAAAAAAGTTGCTCTGACCAGAAATACTTGAGCAGCCCGCTGAAGCATAACGTTCGGGCGGAACTTGACCGGTCTACGAGCTGGGACGACATCCCGGGCGTCAGACGTCACCTAGAGCCGCCGCCGAAAAGCATCCGAACAGATGCGGATGGTGAACCCACTCAGGACAACGACGAAGGTGACTCATGCCACGCACATTTCTTCTTTCAACACTGGTTCTTGGAGCGACGATCATGACGCAAACTGTACAAGCTACGGTCCCCGACGCGGCGACGGATCCCCGGATCGACCCTCAGATCAGGCTATTTCTCAAAGAGCTGAATAAGGACTCTAGCCCATTCTGGGAACTCCCGCAGCCGAAGCCTCAGGAAATCCTCACTGACTTACAGAACAAAACGCCGGTGGACATGTCCGGGGTGACCACTGTCGAGAAGACCATTACCCAGGACGGCCGTACGGTGAAACTCTACATCATGAAGCCGGAGCATATCACTGGCAGGCCGGGTGTGCTGTTCTTCGTCCACGGCGGCGTCTGGATCGTCGGTAACTTTCAGAACCACCAGCGCTTCCTGCGCGACCTGGTGCTTGGCTCCGGGCAGATCGGCGTCTTCACTGAATACACCTCACTGCCGGCGGCGAAATACCCGACCCAGTTGGACGAATGCTATGCGGCGCTGAAGTGGACTGCCGAGCATGCCGGCGAGCTCGGTGCGGACGGCGGTCGCATCGCGATCGCCGGTAACTCGGTTGGCGGCAATATGTCGGCGGCATTGACGCTGATGACCAAGGACCGTGACGGACCGAAGGTCAGCTATCAGGTTCTTTTATGGCCGGCGACCGACGCCAACGTTGACACTTCATCCTATCATGAGTTTGCCTCCGGCCGCTTCCTGGCTCGCGCATTTATGAAATACGGTTGGGATCTCTATGCGCCCGATGAACGGACGCGCAACAACCCGTACGTCTCGCCCCTTAGGGCCGATCGCGAAAAGCTGAAAGGCCTCCCACCGGCGCTCGTCATCACAGCGGAGAACGACCCGCTTCGTGACGAGGGTGAGGCCTACGCCCGCAAGCTCAAGGAGGCCGGTGTGGACGTGACGGCCGTGCGCTATGACGGAATGATCCACGACTTTGTCCTTCTGAATGCAATCCGACAGGTCTCTGGCGTCGAAGCCGCAATTCAGCAAGTCAGCGAAGGCATTCGCGCGCATCTTGGCGAATAGCAAGCAGCGGCCGGGCCCTTCACGGTCCGGCCGCTCAACCTTGTACGTTGTCCGCTCAAGCGAAGTTCCAACCAATTCCTTCGCCATCGGGAAGGTGACCGCTCAAGCGAGGGAGTTCACAAGATGAGCACCATTACGACGAATGGACCCCATTCCGAAGAGACCCCTTTATGAAGACGCCTCGCGATCTGCTTCGAGCTACAATGACGGAAGGGTTGAGCGTTCCGCGGCAACGACCTCTCTAAAGAATGTGGAGAACCTAGCATTGACTAAGCCCAAACTCAGTGATCTCGGGGGGCCAGGACCCGCCGCCTGGCCAACTCCAACATCGTCGCGATCATGATTTGTGATGTTAAAGGCCGGATAATCGAAGCCAGCCAAGCTATTCTCGACATGCTGCGAGCAGATGAGAAGCTCCGCGCTAGTGAGCAACGGCTCCTCGACGCCCAAAGGGAGCTCGCGCACGTTGATCGTGTAACCAAGGCAGGGCAGCTGGCGGCCTCGATCGTCCATGAAGTGAACCAGCCGCTCACCGCTATTGTCGCCAATGCAGAGGCCTGTCTACGCTGGCTCGACCGGGGAACCCCTGACCTGGACGTGGTGCGCCGTTCGGTCGAATGGATTATCAATGACGGCAATCGGGCGAGTGAGGTGGTCCGGCGCGTACGGGCGCTGGCGAACCAGACCAGCGCTGAGAGGATTCCGCTCGACATCAATAGCGTCATTAGAGAGGTCCTTGGGCTCGTGCAGCATGAATTGATAAACCACCAGGTGTCGCTGCAAATGGAGTTGGCACCGGCTCTTTCCATGGTCTTGGGTGATCGGGTCCTATTGCAGCAGGTGATTATCAACTTGGTGATGAACGCTATTGAAGCAATGCAAGCGGTCACGGATCGGCCACGCGAGTTGGTGATCCGATCCCGCCAGGACGAGCCAAGCCAAGCGCTCATAAGTGTGGTGGATTGCGGCGTCGGGATCGCTGCGGAAAATTCAAACCGGCTGTTCAACGCCTTCTTCACCACCAAAGCCAGCGGTATGGGCATGGGGCTCTCGATCTGCCGCTCCATCATGGAAGCTCACGGGGGACGACTGTGGGCCACGGCAAACACCCCCAACGGCGCCGCGTTCCAATTCACCCTGCCGGTGAACATGGACGCTGCGTCGTGAAGTCAGGCTCGTAAGTGGTCGAACGTCCGGCCTGCGAGTTCACCTCGGGGTCACTAGGCCGTTTTGACCTATGGCTCGCCACGTCCATTCTATCCAAAGTGTGGGCGGCTTCGGGTCGGCACCAACATTCGTCACGTTTGCAACATTGGTCCGTGCGGGTACATGATTAAGATGGTCACTTCCCGTGTGGTTTTTTGATCTACGCTTAGCAGAGGCCCAGCCCATCATGGTCCGGCCGCTCAACCTTGTACGTTGTCCGCTCAAGCGAAGTGCCAGCGACGAAAAGCCTTTGCAACGCGCGGCCAGATCATACATCGGGTTATTCGGTTCGCCTCGCCATTGAAAAAAGTCTCCAACTCTTTACGCCCGAAGTACGCAAGCGCTGCCTGCAAAACGAGAATGTGGACCGAGCCAAAATCATCACGATTTAGGTGCTGCGGTCTTGACCGTGGCGGCGGTGAGGATGGATCAAAAAGCGCCGACATCAAGCAAGGCTTAGCTGGTCTTTCAGCCGCGGCGTCATCCAATTCAGAAATGTGCGCAGCTTGAGCGGCATCAGATTGCGCGCTGCGTAGAGGATATGCACCGGCAACGGTTCTGGCTCGAATTCCTCGAGCACGATAGCAAGCTTTCCGGCTCGCATCGCGGCATCCATCTTGTAGGACATCACCCGCGCCAGGCCAGCGCCATCGGTGGCAGCCAGCACCGCGGCTTCCGAGGTATTCACGCATAGCCGTGATCGGATCGATGCTACTCTCGCGCGGTTACCGCACACAAATTTCCAGCCCGCAGGTGCGGCATGATCGTCAACGGTAATGCAGTCATGTTTGCTCAACTCACTGAGCTGTTTCGGCCGTCCATGCGCCTTCAGGTACGAGGGGCTCCCGCAGACGACGATGCGGATCGACCCGATACGCGTCGCAATCATGCTGCTGTCCGGCAGGGGGCCAACTCGGATCGCGATATCGATATTCTCATCCATCATGCTAACGATGCGGTCGGTCAACATGAGCCGTAGGGAAATATCAGGGTAGGTTTTGAGGAATTCGACCGCGAGCGGCAGCAAATGCGTGTGGCCGAGCCCCCATGGCGTGGTCAGCGCCAGCTCGCCTTTTGGTATGCGGTACTCGCCCGACAGCTCCCGCTCGGCGTCATCCACCTGTTCGATGATGCGCTTGCAGGCCTCGATGTAGGAGCATCCGGCATCGGTCAGCGTCATCCGCCGCGAGGTGCGTTGAAATAGTTGAGCTTTGACGTGCGATTCAAGCTCGGCAACCTTGCGGCTGACGGTCGCGACCGGCGACTTCAGGCGACGTGATGCCGCCGAGATGCTGCCGGTCTCAGCCACGGCGATAACTACTGACATCGCCTCCAAGCGGTCCATTTGGTCTCCGTTTTTCCAAATTTCTGAAGCGTCCTTCTCAATAATAGGGGCTGCCCGGCTGTGCCGCAACGCGCGACGTGGGAATCCTTCGGAGGTTCAAATGACAAGTCCCGATCAGAGCAGGCAGGCTTTCGGAATGCACCGAGATCCAAATGGTTTGATTTCGAAAAAACGTCGCTCTGATCAGGAATACCTGAGCTGCCCGCTGAAGCATGATGTTCGCGGAGCTTGAGGACGCAGACCAGCGGACCGGCCGCCCAAGCAAGGGAGTTCGTAAGATGAAGACCATTACGACGAAGGACGGCGCCGAGATCTTCTACAAGGTCCGGGCAAGGGTCAGCCGATCGTCTTCAGTCACGGCTGACCTTCCGCGTCGTTTGTCGACCAGACGGCATGCGCGAGGAACCGATAATTGATCAGGGCCGCTACAGCAGCGGACGCTTAGCTATATTGTTTTTGGCAGAGAGAACGATCGTGAAGCACGAATTGACAAAACACATTGCACATTTACCGAATCCTGACGGATCATTGCTTCTTCGCGAGTTGGACCACAGAATAAAAGGCGAGCTTACTTCCACTATATACGCAGTTTCGGCCAAAGCGGTGCAGTCGGATAGCGTGGCGGTCAAGACCGCGCTGCTCGACGTGGTAGACCTCCTGCATCAATGGGGAGATGTTCATCGGGCGCTGCATATGCCTGAGCAAGGGCGCCTTACCGATGCCGCGACCTACCTCCAGCAGCTTTGCTTCGCGGTCTCGAAACACCGACTGGACCGCCTCGCGATACGAGTCCTGTTTTCAGCGGATAATCTGCGGCTTGAAGGAGAACGCTGCTGGAAGCTTGGGCTGATTGTATCCGAGCTGCTGACCAATGTGGCACGGCATGCACATTTCGACGCTAGACGTCCAAAATTGAGAGTCGAGTTGCTGCTGGCAGGGAACGCCGTAAAATGCATGGTCTCTGACAATGGCTCGGCACCTGAACCCATCCGGCGCGGTCGAGGGCTGGCGATCATCGGCGAGTTGGCCGATAGTTTGGGCGGCCGCATTCATACGTCTTGCGCCGCCGAAGGATATTCCTTCCTTCTGACCTTCCCGTTAACTGAGGCCGAGCAACGCGCCGCCGGCGCGGCTCATGTTATTTTGTTGAAGCGGGGGAAGAGGCGGCGCCCTCAGCGGTTGCAGGCGTCAAGATAGGTCAGCCGGGAACCGTCACTGGTGGAAAGCGTAGGTAGTGTAGCGCGACAATCTGGATGGGAACACGTACACTCAGGATGAGGTTTTGATTGTCGCGTGCGTTGGTGGGCGCCCGGCTCCACGGGCCTTGTCGACAGCTTCTTTCCGGCGATAGCTGTCGACATTCATTTCGAGGATTGTGGCGTGATGGACGAGGCGGTCGATTGCCGCGAGCGTCATGGCTTGATCCGGGAAGATTTTGCCCCATTCGCCGAATGGCTGATTGGCGGTGATGAGCATTGATCGTCGTTCGTAGCGAGCGCTGATAAGCTCGAACAGAACGCTGGTCTCGGCTTGATCCTTGGTGACATAGGCGAGATCGTCGAGGATCAGCAGATGATATTTGTCGAGTTTCGCGATCGCCGCTTCGAGCACGAGATCGCGGCGCGCGATCTGGAGTTTTTGCACGAGGTCGGTGGTCCTGGTGAACAACACACGCCAGCCTTTTTCGATCAGAGCCATGCCGAGTGCCGCAGCCAGATGCGATTTGCCGCCGCCAGGCGGACCAAAACACAAGAGATTGGCGCCCTTTTCGAGCCAGGCGTCGCCGGCGGCGAGCGCCTGCACCTGCGCCTTTGAGACCATCGGCACGGCATCGAAGTCGAACGCATCGAGGGTCTTTCCTGGCGGCAGGCGGGCTTCTTCCAGGTGACGTTCGAAGCGGCGCCGGCTTCGCTCCACCATCTCCTGTTCGGCGAGGGCGGCCAGGAAGCGTGCGGCGGGCCAGCCTTCCTTGTCGGCGGTCTCGGCCAAGGCGGCCCAGATCAGCTTGATACCGGGCAAGCGCAGTTCGCTGAGCAGCAACTCGACACGGGCGGCGTCGATCTTGACGGTCGCGTTCATGCGGCTTCTCCCACGGTCGCGGCGATCTGGTCGTAGATGGCGAGCGAGGGCAGCGTGACGACGACGATCGGCAATGCCATGCCCTTCGGACGGAAGCGTTCGATCAGCGCCTTGAGATCCGGCAGAACGCCGTCGTCGAGAGTGGTTTGCAGCACAATACCGAGTTCCGCCTCGCAGGCACGTTCGTGTGCGAGCGCCAGAAGCCCGACCATGGCGCGGCAGGCCGGTCTTTCGCCGATTCCGGCGAGCAAGGCGTCGAACGCAAGGGCGTAGGCGCGGCGTGGGAAGAGCTGCTCGCGATAGACCAGATTAAGCAGCGCCATCGGTTTGCGGCGCAGGGAGTGGATGACATGGCGATAGTCGATGACATGGCCATGCTTGCCGTTTGGCTGCGCTCGCCCGCGCCGCAAGGTAATGATGTGCGTGGCTCCCTGGAAGCATTCGAGCCGGTCGTCATAAAGACGCACGCGCAGTCGGTGACCGATCAGGCGGGATGGGACCGAGTAAAATACCTTGCGCAACGTGAAGGCGCTGGATGTCGTGACGTCGACATTGACCTCCTCATAATCGGCGGTCTTGCGGACCGGCAGTTTCTTCAGCGCCATCCGCTCCTGATCGATGCGCTTGGCATTGCGCGCGTTGCCGCGGCCAACGATCTCATCGACAAAACCCCGCCAGGCCGGAAGATCGTCGAAGTCGCGCGAGGCACGCAGCAGCAGGGCATCTGCCAGCGCTCTTTTGAGATGGCCATGCGCGCTTTCGATCGAGCCGTTCTCATGCGACACGCCGGCATTGTTGCGGGTCGGCGTCATGCCGTAATGGCCGCAGAACGCCTCGTAGCGTGTCGTCAAATCCTCTTTGGCGTCGGCGCCGAGATTGCGGAACGCGGCCGAGAGGCTGTCGCTTCGGTGCTGCTCGGGAACCGCGCCCAGCGACCACAGGGCGTTTTGCAACCGGACGTCTCAAGTTTTTCGGCGTCCACGCCCGCCTCAATAACATCAGAGCCTTCAAGGCGTTTCTGGCGCCGCTGCGCAAAATCGATTGGGTGGTCTATGCCAAGCGGGCGTTCGGCGGCCCCAGTGCCGTGCTCGCCTATCTGTCGCGCTACACCCACCGGGTCGCCATCTCCAATCACCGTCTGATCGCGGCCGACCACACCGGCGTCACCTTCCGGTGGAAGAATTACCGGATCGAGGGGCCTGGCCGCTATCAGACCATGACGCTGTCGACCCACGAGTTCATCCGACGCTTCCTGATGCACGTGCTGCCCGGGGGATTCCACCGCATCCGGCACTACGGACTGCTGGCCAGTGGCAGCCGTGCCGCCAACATCGCCCGGGCGCGCCAGCTGCTCGCCGTGCCGGTGCGATCCGAACAGCAAGATACCTCAGAGGCCCAAGCACCCGACGAACCCCGCATGCTGCCACGACCGTGCCCCAGCTGCGGCGGACGCATGTTCATCATCGAGACCTTCGCGCGCGGCAGCCAGCCAAAGCATCGGCCAACGCCGGCGCCCGCGATCAGGATCGACACCTCATGATGCCGTCATCGCTGATCCAGCACCGCACCGAAGCGCGCCATTCTGGCCGGCTCTCGCCCGGCACCACACCCGCTCGCTCCGATCCGCCAGACGGCCCCGTGATCGCACCGCAATTCCTGTCGAGCAACGTGCGATCCACTCGTTCGCGCCAGCACGCACGCCCAAAATCCAGCCTAAAGCGATCCGATCATCAGCGTCGGCTCAACTTCCCCAACACTCACCCCGACGCCAAATCCCCATAGCACCCGCTGCACTGTCGGTGCCCCGCACCCCGCGATTTCCTGCCTTGGCGCTTTTCGGACGCCGGTTGTCCAAGCGTGGGGATCGCCTCCGCATGCCGGCATCCGAAAACCTGCACAAACCCGGAAATGGTTAGCCCCGCTTGGGGAACAGCTTGTCGCGGATGTAACGAGAGGTCGGTGTTAACCGGATGCCCCCGCGCGGTTTACGCCACGTCGCCTTGTCTATTTCCTTCTTGTCACCGATGGCGAGACGGCCGGACGCTTCTTTCGCGATGAATATAGCGTCGTTCATCTTGCGACCCGATCTGCGGTTCTTGGCCTTGATCTCTTTCCAGAGCTTCAACCGCCCCAGTTTGAGCTTTGGAAGCTCGTCCCGGATTTCCCTGCGCAGGCAATCTTTTTCCGTCTCTCGCCCGCGCGTGCGCCCGCCCGGGAACATCCATAACCGGTCCCGTCTTCTTCTCACCAACAAGACCCGCCCGCGCTTTGCTGCAACGAGCTTTGATGACTTTGCCATTGCTATAACGCACCACCCCAACATCGGGTCATTTGTACCTTCTATAAGATAATCCTTAAGGCAATTAATGGGCGTTACCTAACCGGCGGATGTTTGCCGTCAGCGCCGCTTTTTGTCAGACTTGTTTCTTAGCCTTCACCCGCTCCAAGCCGCATCGCGCAAGGCATCATGAGCACGCATCCGTGACCGGCAGTATGTGCCAAACAGCACTCGGGTCTAGTCCCGATTGGCCAACAGCGGCACTGGAATTGACCACCTAAGGGCTCTATTCTAACCAAAGGTCTGGATTTCCAGGTCGCAGATGAGGTCTGGGCGGAGTGGCACCAGCATCGACACGAGGCGCGCGGCTCGATGGGAAGCATTGTTCTTCTTGACTTGATGGGTGGTGTTGCCCTGCTCATGTGGGGCCTGCACATGGTCCGTAGCGGGATCATGCGCGCCTTCGGCTCCGAATTGCGCCGCGTGTTGGGCACGGCCTTGCGCAATAGATTTCTGGCCCTGCTGGCCGGGATCGGCGTTACCTCGCTTCTCCAGAGCAGCACGGCGACCGGCCTGCTGATGACGTCCTTCGCCGCGCGCGGCCTCGTAGATCTTGTCCCGGCGCTGGCCGTCATGCTTGGTGCCAACATCGGCACGACATTGATCGTGCAAGCCCTCTCGTTCGACATCTCGGCGGTCGCGCCCGTCCTCTTTTTGGCGGGCTTGTTGGCATTTAACTTCGGCGGCCGCAGGCCGCTCCGCGACCTAGGCCGCGTGGCGATCGGCCTCGGCCTCATGCTGCTGTCTCTCCATATTCTAATGGATACGCTCGCCCCGGCCGAGAATGCTCCAAGTGTACGCGCACTTCTTGCCGCGATCACAGGCGCGCCCGTCTTGTGCGTCCTGATCGCCGCTGCGCTCACCTGGGCGGCCCATTCCAGCGCGGCGGTGGTGTTGCTCGTCATGTCGCTCGCCTATTCGCATTTCGTGAGCCCCGTCGCGGCTCTCGCGCTGGTCCTCGGCGCTAATCTTGGCAGCGCGATCAATCCACTGCTGGAAGGTGGCAGTTCTGCTAACCCGGCAAGCCGTCGCCTGCCCATCGGGAACCTGATCAATCGTGCTGTCGGCGTCGTGTTTGTCTTGCCGTTTATACAGCCGATCGCAGACCTCTTTGGACGATTTGATCCCAATGGGGCCCGGATGGCCGCCGACTTCCACACGGCCTTCAACGTGGCGCTGGCGCTGGCATTCGTCTTCCTTCTGGACGGCCTTGCATCCCTCTTGACGCGGTTGCTGCCAGACCCACCAAAAAGCGCCGATCCATCCGCACCCCTCTATCTGGATGAGGCGGCGGTCCACATGCCGTCCGTAGCGTTAGCTTGTGCCGCGCGCGAGACACTGCACATGGGTGATGTCGTCGAGCGCATGCTGCGACAGGCGATGACGGCACTGATGAGCAACGACCGCAAGCTCGCGGCCGAAGTCTCGCGCATGGACAACATCGTCGATAGATTGGACGAAGCGATAAAACTCTACGTCACCAAAGTGACCCGCGAAAGCCTTGATGATCGGGATGGACGACGCGCCATGGAAATAATTGCCTTCGCCATCAACCTCGAACATATTGGCGACATCATCGACAAGAATTTGATGGAGTTGGCCAACAAGAAGATCAAGCACAAGTACGAATTCTCGAAGGAAGGAGCGACTGAACTCGCGCTATTTCACCAGCGCATTATTGAAAACCTAAAACTTGCCTTTAGTGTTTTCATCAATCAGGACGTGCGTATCGCTCGCACGCTAATCGAGGAAAAGACCCAGTTGCGCGTCGCCGAGCTTGGGTACGCGGAAAGCCATTTGGCCCGGCTGCGCGACCGGCGGCCTGAAAGCATAGAGACGAGTTCCCTTCATCTCGATGTTTTGCGCGATCTCAAACGTATCCACTCGCACATCTGCTCAGTCGCATATCCCGCACTTGAGGCTGCGGGTGAGCTACATCCGAACCGGTTGAAAGACAGCGATGTGGGCGCCGGGCAGGATACAGCCTCTAACTTGTTGCCACTTCCACCGCGCTCGTCCTGATCATCTGCCCACTCGACGAGCCGGTTAACACATGAATGGTCCGTTCTGGTCATTTACGTCGGTTTGGCTATGTCCGGATCACTTCCGCTTTACCCTGTAAGCGACCGACTAGCGGACATTGCGGCTTGCATTCTCGTTGGCAAACGCTTGGACTAACCGCGTCAGTCGTGGCGAGCCGATGCTCCGGCGGAGAGTCGCGGAGCCAAAGCGATCGCGAGCGGCAAAATTGCAGCTGCCGTGATTGCCGTCGCCATCATGGCCCCGTGCGACCCTACCGCATCACCCAACATCCCGAAAAGGATCGGCGCTATCGCACCGGCCCCGATCGTGCCGGTATAGAAGATTGCGAACGCCCGCTCCGTGCGACCGGACGGCGCCAGTTCCGGAACGGTGCCGTAGAGAACCGAGGAGGTGCCGTTGAGCATGAGGCCTACAACGGGCAAAAGCACCAGCACCGGGATGAGCGGTAGCACCAGGACGGAAAGGATTGCGGCGGCAGTGCCCGCCTCGGTCAGGAGCACCGTCGCGAGCACGCCGAACCGTGCCCCCAACCAGCCGCACGCAAACTTCCCGGCAGCACCGCCAATGAACACCAAGGCAAGCGCCGAGCCGATCGTGGATAAGGATGCTCCTTGCTCCTTCAGCAAGAACGGCAGGAACGTCAGAAATCCCATGCGCACGCTGGAGTCGAGGATTCCGATGGTCAGGAGCAGTGTGAATCCTCCATGCGCGCCGGAGGAGCGGTGTTCGGCTTTTTTGCCCGGGGAAATCGGCCGCAGGTTGGCCGGAAAAAAGATCGCCACGGCCACTGCCACGACCGCGCCGAGCGCGGAGAGAAACCACACCATTTGGTGCCAGGACATCAAGCCCAGCAAAAGAGACGCCCCGCTCGGGATTGCGGCCTTGCCGACATCGCCAGCGAAATTGTAAGTGCCGAGAGGACCGCGTGCGTCGTCTTGATACGCGCGCGAGACCGCGGCCGACGCAATGGGATGTTGCGTACTCAATCCGCATCCGGTCACCACGAGTGCAACGCATAATCCGGCCAACCCGGCCGAATAGCCTGCACCCACGTAGCCAATCGCCGCCAGTACCGTGCCGAGAGCCAGCGTGGTGCGCCCACCGAGACGCTCCGCCGCCCGTCCGGCCGGCACTTGCAGTCCCGCCATGGTGGCGGCGGCAAGTCCGCGCAACAACGCCAACGCGCCGTAGCCGAGCCCAAACTCGGCCTGCCAAATCGGCAGCAGGAGATAGATCAGATCGGTGTAGCCGTCATGCAGTGCGTGCGCCGCACAGGCGGTCCAGAGCGTCCGTCCGCGAGATACAGCCCGAGCGTCCGCGTTTCCTTCGTTTGCATCTAACACCGTCATCGGCAACCCGACTCGCTCTCCGGCACAACCTGCCGACCACCAAGAGAGAATTCCTCCCAAGGCGGATCCCAAGTTTGCGACTGTTTTCAGTGACTGAGCGGGTATAATTCAGTAGCGGCGAACCTTCAACTGAGCTATTTTCTCGTTAGATGGGAGAAAAATTCACATATGAGCGAAAATGAATTACCGCCCCTCAATGCGATCAGGGCCTTTGAGGCCGCAGCCCGGCGCGGCAGCTTTGTTGAAGCAGCGAAAGATTTGCACGTCACCCATTGGGCGATCGGGAAGCAGATAAGGCATCTGGAAGACTGGCTTGGCGTCCCGCTGTTCGAGCGACGCGCGCGCGGCGTCGCGCTGACCGACCATGGCGCGGACCTCTTGACAGATGTCGGTGCGGCACTCTCGCGCCTGACGTCGGCAACGGGCAGGCTTCGAGGGCCACAATCCGCACGCCGTGTGTCTGGCATCGTTCGCGTCAACGTGCTGTCGAGTTTTGCCCTGCGTTGGCTGCTGCCGCGGCTCTCCAAATTCCAGGAATCGTATTCGAGCATCGAGGTGAAAATTTCAACCACGTCGCGCAAGCTCCGTTATGTCGGCGCCGCCTTCGACATCGGCATACGCGCCGGCGTGGAACACGGGTCCGGAATTCAATGCGAGACGCTGATGCCGGACCGGCGGCTTCCTGTGTGCAGTCCAAGAATTTTGCGCGACCGCCCGGTGGAAACTGCGCACGACTTGCGACGGCACGTTTTGTTGCACTCCACAACGACGCGCTCCGCGTGGCCGCGATGGTTTTTGGCGGCGGGCGTCTCAGGCTTGGCGCCGATTCGACACCTTGAGCTGGATCACGTCTACCTTCAGCTTCAAGCTGCCGTCGATGGCCTGGGCATCGCTCTGGGATCTCTGCCCCTGATTGAAGCGGACATCGCAGCCGGTCGTCTGGTTTGTCCAATCGTGGCCCCCGAATTGCGGGCCGACGCCTATCAACTTGTCATCAGAGAGGATCGCCTGCGTGATCCTGCCATCGAGGTATTCCGAAGCTGGATTCTCGCCGCTGCCAAGGAGCCATTGCCGAGCATCGAAACACCCTTCCGCCAAAATCACCCAACGGGCTCTCCACGCAGACGGACCAGATCCGATGCTCAGCACGGCTGACAAATAGGTCAGCGTTGGGTCAGCCTCGGAAGTATCGGCGTTTGAGGGTCAAGTCTGCATTACCCCAATGAACGGACATCGCCAGTTTGACTGGCGCATCGAGGATTATCGGCAGGCAGCAAGGTCGAGCCGTGGATATACCGGGTCTGTATCAGAGTGCACGGGACGCCAGCCGGTTGCTCCGACGGCGCCAACGACTTGTGCGGCGACCCCGACGGCTTCCTGCTTCATCGATCGCGCGCGAGTTTGCGTCGGCCACAATGCTTTTCCTTGCGTGACGGGTCGAACACGCGCTCGACGTGTCGGTTTAGAGCCCTCATCATGCCAATCCGAGCAAACATGGTGGGTACGCCGCGATCGGCGACGAGCATGAGCGCCTCGATCGCGGCCTGACATTCCGGCAAATCAGAATTCCTTCTTTGGCAGATTGGTTATGTGGGTCGCCGCGTCTTGCAGCGTCAGCAGCTTCCGGCCATTCGCCAACGCGATCGGATCATCGATTGGGCGCCCCAGGACACTGACGATAGCGCATCGCCGCGACCGGATTCTCGTTCCAATTAAAGTCCGGCCGGACGTCGGCGCCTCTCTTGCCGCAGGCTTTGCATACGAATCGTACTTCCAGACCGGAGGGCCGGACGTGGTCAGGCCACTGGTCTGCGCTGTCCGTCGCAAAGCGACGCGGGAAGGGTGGTGCCGTGCCCATGTCGAGGCGATCGTTGTGCCCATCGATCAATATGCAGAAGCGGCAACGGGAAATCGGGAATACTTTCTGAACAAACCGCATAGCATCGGATCAAATCGAAAGGGCGATGTGCCGTGAGCACATCCGATGATCGAACGGGCGCCGAATTGTAGAGATCTCCCATTTTTGATCGGGAATTGAAAACAAGCCGTCAGAAAACCTGTGTTATCCCCTCATGCCCGCTACGTCTTGCCGCCGGGCGCGAAGGCCCGTTTTCCAGAATTTTTGTCCTGCGTGAGGTGGGCGGCACCGCCGCTTTGGATTTGTATTTTGGGCGCACAGATTCGAAACCGACACCACGTTCGCCTCACGCGGTGCCACGTTGTATCTCACTAATCGCCTTCCACAACCTTGATCGGCATGCTGAGATCGATCAGCCGCGCCTGCAGCAGCGATAGAGAGAGGTCATCTCTTGCGATGACCCGGAACATGTTGTCGCCTGGATGGCAGTCGCCCTCGTGAAATTCCAGCAGCGGCCCGCGCGCAGACTGAAGGCGGGGGCCGACGTCGACAGCTCTGAGCAGGCTGTAGGCTTTCGCCCAAGGACCGTCCTGCATCTCGAAGCGATCCCACCAGTAATCCTCGCTGACGGTCTTGTCGTAGTCCTCTGGCCCGAAACCGTAACGGTCCCAAATCCTTTCCGCCTCCGCCTCTGTCTGGTGTGGAATACCCTCGCTGATGAAGAACTCGCGCCACGTCGGCGCCGGCGGCGGCTCCATTGTCCACGGACCCAGCGTGAGGAGATAGCCGTCATCGTCACAGTCGTGCCAGTGCAGGGTCTGCGTGACCTGAGTGGGTGAGGCCAGCAGCGGTCGGCTGGTCCTGCGGACAAAGGAACGCGCGTCCGCAACGAACGCCGCCGTTAGCAAGCTTCCTGCCCCGATCAAAAAACCACGTCGTGATTGCAGCATAAAAAAATCCTCCAGGATGGCACACGCATCTGGAGGACTGGCGACCTACTGTTGCCCTTGCGGGCCACATCGTCGTGCCACCGTTGCCGGTCTAGGGCTGGTTGGCGGGACCGTCAGGTCCTCTCAGGATGCAGATCTATTGATATCGCTTCCGCAACCTATGTCAACGGTCGCTCTAAGGCTGCCAGCTGGGTTGGCTTCAAGGGCGAGAATGGGAAGCCCGTGATCCAGACGGTGAACGACCCGGTCGAGCGCACGCACCGCCTCACGGGCATGCCCCGCAGCGAGATCGTCAGGCGGGGCATCGTCAGGAAGGAGGTCACCGTCTACAGCGCGGCCGGCGCGATAGGGGCCCGCTTGCTCGACCCGGCTGCATCAGATTTAATACGAATTGCCAACAAGGTTGGATTTAGTGCATAAAAGGTTACTCGCAGACCGGGTGAACCTACCGTCTCATGAAGAGAAGCTCTGACCCAGACCTGCTGGAAACGGGGATTTATACGATCCCTGAAGCCGCTGAGCTTGTGGAAGCGCCACAGAATGTTGTTCGGGTCTGGGTTGAGGGACACACAGGGAAGCAAGCGGCTGTCATTGATAATCAGCTTGGCCGCGTCGGCGGCAAGGTCGCTGTAAGTTTCACAAACCTTATGGAATTGCGCTTCGTGGCGACCTTCGCAAACGCGGGGGTTGGGTTGCGTGGAATTCGCAAGATCATGGATGAGGTTAAGGAAACGCTAGAACATCCGCACCCCTTCGCCACACACACGATATTCAAAACGGACGGCAAGAAGATCGTTGCCGAAATCGCCAAACGCAACGGCGTCAGCATTTATGATCTTCGAACAAGGAATTTCGAGATGCTGGCGGTCGTGATGAAGTCGTTGAAGGACGACGTTACGTATGACCCTCAGGGCGACGCCATTTTGTGGCGACCACGGCCTAAGATTGCACCCAACGTAATCGTTCATCCACATTTCTCGTTCGGCCGACCGATATTGAAGGCGAGCCGTATTCCAACCGCCACGTTGGCACAATCCGTCAAAATCGAAGGCAGCGCCGCATTTGTAGCCGACATATTTGAAGTGCCTGAGCGACAGGTCCGCGAAGCCGTGAGATTTCAGCAAGCATTGCGCAAGGCCGCTTGAAAATAGCGTTTGACGAGAACGTTCCGATTGCAATGGTCAAAGTCTTCCAGACTTTCGCCAGCGAGAGGCAATTGAAACGGAAGATCGGCGCGTTTGAGATCACAAGCGCCACACAGTACACGCCCAAACCAGCCGACGGTGATTACCTCAAAAAGAACGATGTGCCTTGGATCAAAAGATTTGCCGCCGCCGGAGGCAAGGTAATTATTTCGGGCGACACTGAGATGAGACATGTGCCGCATGAGAGACTGGCACTCATTCAGGCCGGGATGCTTGTGTTCTTCTTCGATGGGAAATGGAGCCAGTGGAACTTCTTCCGTAAGTGCTCCCTCTTGATCCATCATTGGCCTACTATTGCTGACCGCATAAAGAGAGGCAAGGCACCGGCGTTCTGGCACGTTCCGCTGAGCTGGAATGAGAAAGCCAAGCTGCGCAAGGTATCCACAGATGATCCGAAGAAACTCAAGCTAGGACGCAAATCGAAGCCGCAACCTGGAGGTCGAAAGGCAGTTGCCATCAAGAAAATAGAACCGCCACAGGGGCACCAGCCCACGCTTTTTGATTTGATCTCTGCGTCTGCCGAAGAGAATGGTTGAAGGCGAGTTGAAGGGAAACAATAGACGTGCGCCAGAGGACAGGCACCATGCGTGAGATTTCACAGCTGCATCTGCCAATAAAAAGACCTGAAGACGTTATTCCGTATCTCGGGTCTCCTGGTCACTGGCGAGACGGACGCTCTGCCAAGCTCATTGCTGAAAGCTGGTTTGCGGCGGACGGTTTGCCAGAGATGGTCCGTGTCACCTTGGGTCGGTGTCCGCCAGATCAGGTGTCGCGTTTCGCAGGAGCGGAACTCGTGGATGCTTTCTTGGAGCGATGTACCGAGCTTGGCGACGGTTCGACGCCGTCACAGACGGATGTGCTAGCCATTCTCCGGCTGCCGGATGAAATAGCTGTCATGGCCATTGAGGGCAAAGTAGATGAGAGCTTTGGCCCGGTAACAAGCGAGTGGCTCGGCGAGGCGGCGTCCACCTCGAAGAAGCCAGCTCGCCTCAAGCGCCTCGCACAAACGCTGTGCATCGACGTATCCACCTGTAAGACACTCCGTTATCAGCTTCTGCACCGCACAGCATCGGCGCTGTATGAAGCACACCGCTACCACGCGAAGGTAGCGATTATGATGGTTCACTCCTTCGATCCGAATGATCCGGGGGTCAAAGACTTTGCGGAGCTTAGTATCGCGATGGGGATGCCCAAAGCTGGTGCGACGCGCCTCGTCGGCCCGGTGAGCCGCGAAGGTGTAGACCTGTATCTCGGTTGGACCGCGGATCGGCCCTCGAACGAGGGATATTCAGTCGTGGATGGCCGCAAGACCGATGCATGTTTTTTCGAGGACGACTAGGTCAGTTCACCGACAAGACGCCAAGGCGTCGTCGCCCACGGGGCCGGACCAAACTGTAGGTATGAGCGCGGAGTGCTTTGATGCTATGGAGCATAGCATCGGAGCTACGTAAGGGGAGACAGATGGCGGCGAACGAAAATGCATCAACTTCAAGATCGGAGACTTCGGATCTGCTCCCGCAAGAAGGCTTTGTGCGGCGGATGCTCTTCGATATGTGCGATAAGGCCCTGAAACGAGGGAGCACGGGACCGATCATGAATGGACGCCATTTAACAGATGATGAAATGCGGAAACTGGTTGCTTACGCACGAAAGCATGGATTTTTGAAGTAGTGTAGCGCATCGGTTCTTCGGCTCAGCTGAAAGATAAGTATGAGCTGTCCGCTCGATATGCTCTACGGCACCGCCATCCCCTGTGCCTCCGGGCAAGTAGACCCCCAAGTACATCGGGTGATCGCGCCCAGCTGATGGTTAGGAAGAAAGTGGTCCAAGATGACGTATGAGGGAGCGACGTGTAGCTGCAATCGATATTGTTGCCGCTCGGGCCGTAGGCCTGCAGGCAAACCGGATAAGCCTGATCGTATGTCTGGGCCGCTGCCGGGACTACTGAGGCCGCTCCGATCGTAAAAATCGCCAAAGCCTGAATGCGCACGCCTCCTCGGGATTGGCAGTGGCCCCGACCGGCGTCCACCGCGTAACCGGCAACGGATAGCCTCACGTACCAGACGACTGCGGCCCTGAAACGACAAGGGCGCGGACCTGTGGGTTCCGCGCCTTCGTTGGCAAAACTCCGGTGGATTTCAGTTTGAGCGCCCTCCGCTTCATCGTTGCTGTTAGCAGCTTTTTTGGCTTCAACGTCCGCGTATTGGATTCTCTCATGAGACCCCCCTCGAATTCCCCGGCTTGGGAGATTGAGGCGGAATTGCATGGGTGTGGAGTCTAAACTGTGCCACATAGCTGATGAGACCACCGACTGTTGCCAGATTGAGACAGGGTTTGTGCTTTCAACGCGGGACGGCATCGGTCTGCGGAGGCGCCTGGTTTGGCCGAAGCCAACGGCGACCATACTGGCCCGCCGGTTCAACCCGGCGGCTTTTCGCGCCTGTGGACGGGTGCGCAGCAAGCCAATACGGCCGCTCGCGGATCCCGAAAACCGGGCCTGTGGACATGCTGCGGATAACCCGGCCGCCGGCTATTGATCCCGCTTCAGCTTCCGCTTGCCCCAATGCGTCTCTTTGCGATCGGGGTTGAAGGCTCGAATACGGTGCCGATGGATGGCCCGAAGTGTTGCGATACGCGCCAGAAACACCCAGGCATGCCTCGCTCGGCTGCGTTGGTTAGCATCTCGGCAGCCGCCATAACTCGCGGCATGTCTCGCTCTGCTGCAGGGACAGTCTTGGCGAGGTACGCTACGGCCTGCCGCAATGTCGAAAGTTCGGTGCCGTCGGGCAACAGTATTGGATCATCGAACTCGCGGAACCAGTCGCCGCCCTTATCGGCCATTGACGTCGTCGGAACATTCGGACGGACGACCGCCCATCATTTTGCAGTGTCGGTAACGCCACGGTTCAATGAAGCTGCCGCGCCACATGCCCCGGTCGGCGCGCTTTGCCGCATCCTGCGGACCGGCGTAGGCGCCCTTTGAATATCGCGGCCAGTCCAGCGCCAGCCCGTTCGTCACCAGCCATTCGGCAAGATCGACGCCGGCCACCGTGCAGACCGCAACCGGTCGTCCCCATTTTTGGTCGCGGTCGACTTCAATGCAGTCGATCGGCCGGCGAGCAATGAAATTGGAAAGCTCGTTCGCCGCGTGTGATCCACAGTGATATCTTGCGCTGTCTTGGTCGCGGCAGAGCTGATCCGACTCCGGCGCGTCAATGCCCCATAGACGGATGCGCGCACCATGAATCTCGACGGTGTCGCCATCGGTGATGGTGGCCTGACCCGACAGATCGTCGGCGAAGGCGGGTGCCGTTGGCCCAACGGTTGAAGCCAGGAGGAGAGCGCCCATTTTGAAAAGATAGCGCACCCTCAATGCCGCCAGCCGTCCTTGTCGACGTCGGTTTTAAAGCCGCCTGGCATCCGGGGAGCGTCGCCGTCGTTGGCAGCGTTGCAGACCGGGCAGGGCGCACCAGGAGCGCCGCACTGACAGGCGTGCGGGCCTTCCCATGGCTTGTCCGTGTGGCGCTCGCAGACCCAGCCGCAATCGTCGCAGACGGTGCATTTCATCGGTCACACCTAATTTGCATTGTGTGCACTTTTGGATGGAACTGGCGACGATATCAATGCGTTACAAGTGATCACCGCATAGTCCGTGGCTTTTATCGGTGATGAGAACGCCATCACGCGCTCCCGCCTTCCTCTAATGGAAAGGAGCGCGCGATGCAGCAGCAGCAGCAACGGCGTTTCAACCCGACCGCCCCACCACTAGACCAGCGCCTAATCGAAGAAGCCCAGCGCCTCCGAAAAGAGGCGAGAGGTACCCATCCGGGAATCGAACGCGAGCGACTTATCCGACGAGCCCGGCAAGTGGAGACGGCTGCCCGCATAACTGAATGGCTGACGTCTGCCCGCCTGCAGGCCCCGCGGTAATGCCAGAGTATCGCGCTTACACGGTAGGCGATGACGGTCGCTTCAACGGATTCGAGCCATTTGTGTGCGCCAACGATGAAGAGGCCATCACCAGGGCCAAGATTCTTGCGCAGCGTCACCGTGTGGAGCTTTGGAGCGGACCCAGGCTGATCAGCTCGATACCCAAGCAACCGGCCAGAGTCGTCACCCACGAGATACACCAAGGCCGCATGTTCCCAAAACTGGCGACGTAACCCGACTTAATTCGATTGAAACAAAATAGCCCCGTCGCCGTCGTAAGATAGCAGGTGGCCTATTGCTTCCCGCCTGCGACCTGAGGCGGGTGCCAATGTGCGAAAAGTGCGTCGATCTAGACACCAAAATCGAGCATTACCGTGTGCTGGCGTCCCGGATCACAGATCAGCCAACCCTTGATGGGATCAACCATCTGATTGAGCGCATGCAGGCTCAGAAGGCGGCGCTTCACCCGGAGCAAGCGGAGTAAGTCCGCCCAGTCTGTGCCGTTCCAGAAGGCGGCTTTTGCTTCCGGTCTCGGAGAGGATCCCGTACCAGCCGGGCACCGCTGGTGGCACCTGGAAATCGCACCGGTCGACCGTCATCCGATGCTGTGGTTGTGGCCGTGCAGGGTCCGCCGGTCGCCCGTCAGCTTCTCCACATAGTCGTCTATGGCGTCGATCAGCTCCCGCGCCGGCTCGCGGGCCTTGGTGTCGAAGATCAGGTATCGGCGCAACTTGTCCAATTGCTCGAGGTCGGCGGCGAGGGCTTGGGCGCGCCATTCCTCACGGCGCTGGCGTTCCCGCTCCGCATGGAACGCCTTCGCGGCGGCGAAATTTTCAGCCTTGGTCATCCCGCAACAAAAGCTTTTTCACGCTCGCGGCGCAAATTATCAATCCCTTGGGGGGGAACGGCGTCGAGCCACCGGCGGTCGCGGGTGTGGAGAAGTCGGTGGTGCTTAGAGGCAGCCGGTTCACGCCGGCGGGCTGCTGTCGCGCAATAGGCTTATGGTCGAGACTCAAGTTTCGCGACGTTTGAGAGCAGAGGTATGTTCAAGCTGTCAAAATCCCAATGTGGCAGCCAGCGCCCCCCGGCACGTCCATCTGCCGAATACGTTGCTATTAACGCCTCCATTTCCTGTTTGCTGTTGATCCCAAGGACAGGCGATAGCCGCTGAAAATATGCGCGTGACTCTGATCGCGCAAAAACCTCGAACGGTCGGTGGAAGCGGAAAACGGTGTAGAGCAGTGTTTCAGGATACCACCTCTCATCCGGTTCGAGCACCGCTGCTCGAAGAAACAAGACGAAGTCGGCCTCCATGAGGTCGGAAAATTTTAGGCCGCTCGCGACGTGGCTCCGTTGCTCCAACAAGTCGGCTCTAAGTGAAATGCGCCTCAGCTCCTGTTGCTTTGGGCCCAGAGCCCTCATTGATCGCCACACGGCAGTAAATGACTGCATTGCGTCTTCACGATTGTCATTTACGACATAAAAGCGAATGTTGAGAAATTCCGCCAAAGTCTTAAAGCGCTCTCGTTTCAAGAGAGCAGAAACCGCATAAAGATATAATTCATGCACGATGAACACGTAGTTGTCGTAGTCCCAATCCCTCCAGGAAGACACGGACGACGGTCGAGACATCAGGGGAATTATTCGTTCGAAAAACCTTTGTAGGGTGCGGGCAAACTCCGCATCGGGCCGAATCGTCGCCGCCATAACGAACTCTACGAACTCGTTCCTATACGGAAGGAAGTCGTTGATATGTTCAAGCACGGCATTCGGAAAGTCGGGAGTGCTTGGGTCAATCCTCGATGTTTCAAGAAAATCGACTAATGAATCTAGATAGCTGTTCGCCGACGCCGCAGGATTGACCGCCGCGGCGTTGATGATACCGATCGTTCGTTGGACTTTAGCCCTCGTTGGGCTTGGAGCCTTTGTTTCATTCAAAAATTCGGGCATCTCGCCGAGAGGCGGCTTCACGTACTGCGGTTTGTTGTACAACCAGCGCAGCAATTGCTCAAAGTTCGTCGCGTAAAAACTCTCGGTCAGGTCGATATAAATTCGTGATACGAAGAATCTCGGGAGGTAGGGTTCTCCGTTTTCGTCCACTTCGGATACTACTGCAGTAAATTTATTCTGATCTGCCTTTTTGTAGATCTCGGGCGAGATGATCTGAGAACTCGGTGCCGACTCCTCCCTTTCGCGCGTCCGCCTTTTCCGCATAGGCCTTGTCGGAGATGACGATGACCTTGGTGACATTTGGGTCGGTGACCATCAACTCCATGAACTGAACCGCGTCGTGACCTTCGCGGAGATTCCATTTGTCGAGGATTACGTCGACGCCGTTCTCGACCAACTGAGTGGCCAGATCGACCACCCATCGCTCATGCGCCAGCGATGACCAGCTATAGGATATGAAGGCACGGGGAGGTGCTGAAGGCGGTTCTTTGCTCAAGGATACTCCAAGGACGGTTGGCGAATCGGATCGACCCACGGTGACATACCTGCCGCAAGGCTACCGATGATTGTGGGGATTCCTTCACGCTATTCACAGGGTGAGATCCGGCATCGTCGGGTCGCGCCGATTTTCTAGTCGGGTCGGGTACAGGCTAGGCGGAGATTCAATTCATCCACCACGCATTGCTGCGACTTCCAGAGCGATCGCCGGCTGGTACGAGATCTTTTCCGAGACCGGAAGCAAAGCCGCATTCTGGGATGGTACAGACCGGGCGGACTATCCCGTTCTTGCCTGCATGCGATCGATGAAGGCTTTCGACAAGAGAGAGGCGGCCATGGATTGGACTTGTCGGGATTGGTCGAACGGATGGAATTTCCGTCGATCACACCATCCCCACCTCATCCAATCGCGGAACGGGACTTGTTCGTCCAGCCCATCCTGATCGGCGATGCCGGATTCGCCGCCGTCCTGCTCGAGGTTTTGGCTGTTGCCTGCCCATCCCCATCGCTCTTGGTTGAGGTGGTGATCGAGGCCATGCTGGGCGCCAGCCCGTCATCCTCTGCGGCCCTGAAAGCACGGGCGACGAAGGGGTCGCGGATCATGAGAGAAATTTGGAGGCGGTTCACTTGGATTAGAAATTCGGACGCGGGTTGGGTGGCGTGATATTCACGCAGGTATAGTTGGAAACGCAGATCAGACCTTCAATGAGTACCTTTGCATCACACGCAGCTCACACCGCCATCCTTGATGGAAATATGCCCCGGATAGTGGGCGATAAACATATAGGACGCGCGCTCTTTGACCGCCGCTGAAATGGTTATGGTCGGGTGCGATCGAGCGTGACCATCTGGGTCGATTTGAAAGTGATCGCTTTGGTCCAAAACATTGAGCTGAAACTTCGGTTTCCATGCCTTTTGAGCAGTCAGCAAGCGCGGAAGAACGTCTCTTTCAGTTTTTGGCCAGAGGCCCTTGCACCCTCTTCCACTTTTTGCTTTGCAGTTTTCTTCTCCGTATCGCGTTCGGAAACTCACTGCATCACATCATCTAGCATTCTTTTCAAATCGTCAGACAATTTCGCCTCCCCAGCAATTCGGACCGCGCTCATTGTGCGAGCCAGTGTTCCGCAACCTCAAGGCGAGCGCAACCCAAAATGCTGACGATGCCCCGAAGAGGGGTGGATTTTTAGCGCGCATTCCTGCGGCTGGCCGAAATATCGGTCGGACAGTTGGAGCCGCAGCCGCGTGATGCGTCCCGTTCTGCGTTCAGCCACACTACGAAGCCGACCAGAACAATAACCGTCACAACCAGCCTAGCTAGGGTGTGGTCACTCATATTGCCCACATTTCGAGCCAGCGGGCCGACCTCTGCCGGTGGTGCATGGCACCACGATTCCCCCCTGAGGGGGAATTGTTTAATGAAAAATTCAGCAAATCAGGTTCGGACCGGCGGAAATTCGCCCGGATCGAATGACTCATCTTCAGTGGCATTGCCGTCCAATTCGACAAGGTAGACCAGCATTAGCCCGTCAGACGGTTCACCGCTATTTTTGGCCTCGGCAAACGTGGCACTCTCGTTTGGGGAGGCCATCCGGGCTCGCAGTGTGGCCTTCCCATCCCACAACGGAACGCCATTTGACTTGGCCTCCGCAAGGTCGCCCTTCAGCCATTGCTCGTGGCATAACTCGTGCGCCTCGCGAAGATTTTGGGCCTCAAATGCGAGCGTCGGCGTGTCACCGATTTCTATGGTGAAGATTGAGGGTAGCATGATCGCAATCATTTCCTGTTCGCCTTCAGCCCAAGCAATTCGTCTTTGATTTTTTGTGCCTGTTCTTCGGTGAGCCATACCGCTAGTCGGCCCTCTTCCAACCGAGCCGGCTCCCGGGCATGCCTGTCCCAAACCATCCAACCGGTGGTTCCTTTTCTGACAAAATAGCGCGTCGGCTCTGTCATTTCCCTTTTTCACCCCGGGCGCGGCAATATCGCTGATGTTGAACACCGAAGCGTCCAAAGTATTCCGCGAGGGCTGCCGGCCGGCGGTCCTATCCCTTTTGTCCCGGGGGTGGGCCGTTCGGCCGGCCGGCGCATGCTCTGATTCGCGCGCATTCATTTGCGCCGACCCGGCCGGCCCATCACAACCCGCAACTGCCGGGCTCACTAGCAGGCTTCTAATAGGGAACCGGCGGCGGCACCGGAGGTTTTCAGTGAAAGCGGCGCCGCTCTTACTTTCCTACCAAAATCATCATCCCGCTCTCAATCACCTCTCCGTAACGGCCATGGTTTAGAAAAACGTCTGCCGACCAAAGCACGCCGATGGCAATGCCTATTGCGACAACTCCTTTCATCTCGAGCCTCGTTCTTCGTGACGTCAGAGGCATTGTATGACCGGCTGCTTACACCGACCTTACGGCGGCGGGCCAGATCTGCGCAGCGAGGCGAGCCCTGCGTTGGCGGAGACCGGCCGCACCTGACAGCGGTCGAATCCCCGGAACTCACCGGCGGGCTTCCTAGACTCTTCCAGGGGCCAGATCAGCCCAATCAAAAACGTGACGTTTCGGTGCGTTGCTGTGCTCGGCCGAACCGCCGAGGGCGGGCACATGGAAAAGATCACGCCCCCAATGCCCGCCAAGCACGCCCTCGCCGCTCTCGATCACCCCGCGGCCACCGACCTAGGCCCCAAGGAAGCGGATATCCAAGAAGGTCTGATCCCGCCCGCCAGGCAGGACTCGCCCGCGAAAGCCTGTCCAGGGCCCTGAGCCTGCCCCACGTCGCCGAGCACTTGCGCCAGAAGGTCACGGCTCGCCCCCTCCAACGGGGCGGGCCGTTCTTCGTTGCGATTCGAGTAGGGTAGACCCTCAATTCGCCAAGTCCAGTCGCTTCTCATCATCGACCATCATTGGATGCTGTGGTCCCCACGAGCGCCCCAATAGCGTCGGCCCGTTGACATAGGGTCCGCTGGGCAGCCAGAACACGATCTGGCTGCCTGCAATTTTGCTGCGAACAAACTTTCCGACTTCTTCGGAGGCAATGATATCCTCGCTGCATTGAAGGATCAGGGCAAGTCGCGGCAAACAGGGCGCAATCTGCCACGCTCGGTGTAAGCAGCATACTTGCGCGCGCCGGTACATATGGCCTCATTGGTCGTAAGGGGCAACCGGCCATTATAGGAACTGCTATAGGGACGGCCTCTTCTGGTGCAGGTAACCGGGGTTAAACTGAGCCATCTCAATGAGGCGTTCCCAGTTTTTGATGTGAAGCACACCTCTTTGAAATTCCATCGTTCGCGACTTGCGGAGATCCTGCAAGGCGCGGTTCA
The DNA here is from genome assembly GCA_963755895.1 of uncultured Alphaproteobacteria bacterium. Taxonomy (GTDB): domain Bacteria; phylum Pseudomonadota; class Alphaproteobacteria; order Rhizobiales; family Xanthobacteraceae; genus Bradyrhizobium. Next base: position 775,646 of record CAVWMD010000003.1, on the reverse strand, counting down.
CGGTGGCGATAGACATTCCGAGCGTTTCTCCCAGTTGCACAAGGCTGATCGGCGCAGCGAAAGTATTTCCTTTCGCCAGGCCAGATGCGCGTGCCCGGTAGAACAGCTCGCAAAACAGGTGGCCCATGCGCGCCGGCCTCGTTCTTGCGCTGTTACTGGTGATCGCTTCACGAAAGATCGCGGCATCGATCAATGTTTCCCGCCATATCGCAAAGCCGACCGAGGGCCGGCGCTTGAACATGGCGAGCAGTTCTGGGTGGGGAATTGACGCAATTCGGGCAGGGCCGATCGCGCACACCGCATGATCCATTTTTTCGATGAAGAGAGCCTGGGAGTCCGGCATATCGCCGGTCAGATGAAACGAAAGATACTGGCGCGCTCCGTTCCGGAGCAAATGATATCGAGCAACAATACCCGAGAGGACGACCGCGGAGACGTCGGGATCGTCGCCTTGCCGAATGAGATCCTCATTCGGTTCCAGTTCCCGGACGCTATAGCTAAGCGAATTGATGGCAGCCATGTCCTCCGCGCTCAGGCGCGAATGTTCCTTCAGTTTACGAATGAGCAATTGAAGTGCTTTTGACAGGTTGTGCTCCAAGTAATTGGTCAAACGTATCAGATGATACGTCATTGATCTCGCCGGCGGGTACGATCCGGAACAATGCTTCTCGGCACCCTGTTCCCGTCGGCTGGCGCAAGTCGCCGAGACCACCTGCAAAGTGCCGCTGAAGCGGGCGACGCTCGCTACCCGGAGCGTGATCGAAGTCGAAGTCCCAGCATGTTTGATCGGAGACACCCATGGATATAAGCCGCTGCCCCAAATGCAAGAAGCGATTGATCAAAATGACCAACAGGACGGGGCGAACAAGCCTGCTTTGCCTGAAGTGCGACAACGTCGATCCGATGAAGACCGACGCAGTCAAGTGGGCCAACAGCGGTCTTGCCAATCCGGCGTGTGGAACCCTCGCAAGGAAGGTGTCTTGGGTAAGCTCCCGTTAGTTTGGAATCGAAGGAACGCAAGGGGCCTCGCGTTGTTGGCTCGACAACTCCACTCTTATTGAGGTCATGCGATGTATCATCATGTAAAAAAGCTAATGTTTACGGTCCGAGTTGACGAACCCGATCCTCGCTTCGGTAATATGCTCCTCGAGCAATTCGGCGGCGCGAACGGTGAGCTGGCTGCCGCTATGCAATATTCGATACAAGGCCTTAATTGCGAAGATTCAGATCGCAAGGATCTCCTGATGGACATCGGGACCGAGGAGCTTAGTCATCTTGAAGTCGTGGGCTGTCTCGCTCGCCTGCATCTGAAGCCTTCGAAGTTCGACCGTCAGGCGGCCGAAGCTGATCCACTCATCGCGATTGCAGGTGGCGGGGGTGTCAATCTCTTCAATTCGCAGGGAAACGCCTGGACCGCGGACTATCTGAAGGTCACCGGTGAACTTGACGTCGATCTGCGAAGTAACATTGCTGCAGAGGCGCGAGCGAAGATCGTGTACGAGCGCCTTATCAACTTTTGCGATGACTCCGGTACGAAGGATGCACTGCAGTTCCTGATGACCAGAGAAATCACTCATATGAAGGCCTTCTCGGCGGCGCTTGAAAGTATGAAGAAGCCAGCTTTCAGTGTCGGTCGTATTGCCCCGACGCCTGGTCTCGTGGACCAGTTCTTCAACGATTTAACTGGCGCCGGCGACAATGGTGAAATTGATACGCGCGGCCCGTGGAATCAGGGGAATGACTGGGTATTTACCGAATCTCCCGCACTTCAGGCCAGCGATCCAGGCGCCGCACCCTCCATTGTCACGGAAAGTTCGCCGCCGGAAGCAATCGTTGGGCTCGACGATCTGCTGATTGATGAACTCCGCGACATCCTGCATGCGGAGAAGCAGTTGACAAAAGCACTGCCCAAGATGGCGGAAGCGGCCCGCTTCGATCAGCTACGCGAACTGTTCGAGATCCATCTCGCCGAGACGGAAGCTCAAGTCGAGCGCTTGAACGAATGTTTTGAAATGCTTGGCAAGGCTCCTCGTGCAAAAGCCTGCAAAGGCATGCAGGGTATCGTCGAGGAAGGCCAGGAGGTGATAGAGGAGGGGGTAAAGAAAGACGATGCTGCTGCGGATCTCGCCTTGATTGGGGCCGCCCAGAGGGTTGAGCACTATGAGATATCCGGGTATACGACCGCTCGCAATCTTGCCCAGCAACTGCGCCACAGCGGGGTGGTCGCGCTTCTTTCGAAGTCGCTCGCAGAAGAGGAGAACGCCGATCAGCTGCTTAATCAGGTTGCCCGTTCGCTGATGTCGGTTGCCAAAATGCCGGCGGCGATTGAACAGTCCGGTGAGGTTGAGCCGGCGGCGGGGTAGTTGCACCGCCTGCGATTAAATGAAAGCGGCCCCTTCGGGGGCCGTTTTGTTTGCGCTGCTATGCTCAGAAAGAAAGCCGCCGTCTCCTTATTGGAGGCGACGGCCTTTGTTAGAAGGGGACTGACTTACCGAAGGCCACCGCCATATTGCTGGCGCTCTTTCTGAACTTGATCGGCGCTGTAGGGCTGGCTTGAGGGATCATATCCACTCCAGCCGGTTTTCTTCCACGCCGAACTCCGATCACGCAAATCGATGGAGGATTGATGGAGAATGCTTTCAAGGCGTGCTCGGTCCGCGTCCGCAACGCGAGCTGATACAAGCGTCCCACCGCGCCGAACACCTTCAGCGTAAAGCGGGGCTTCATCCTTTGACACGCCGGCTTCGGTCAAAGCACCAACAATGCCGCCGGTCGCGGCTCCCGCGGCGGCGCCCACTGCCGTTGCCGCAAGCCAGCCCGCGGCGACTACTGGGCCGAGACCGGGGATGGCCATGAGCCCGAGGCCAGCCAATAATCCAGCCGCGCCGCCCACGCCCGCGCCGATGCCTGCCCCCTTTCCAGCACCTTCAGCGCGGTCATCGACGCCATCACGGTCGCGATCAACCGTTTTTCCGCTGTCGTACCAATTGTCCGCATTGTTTGCGACGATGCTGATGTCGGAGTGAGAGACGCCAGCCGCCTCAAGGCCAGCAACCGCCTTTTGAGCATCAGCGTACCTGTCGTAAAGTCGAGAAATCGTAACCGTCATCGTGATTGTTCCTATTACTTGGCGGTGTTGACGTTGCCTTGAAAGTCGACGCTCACCGGTGAGGGCGTGCCACCCTTGCTGGCCTTGCCGCGCCAGATACCGTTATCGTCCTTCTTGAGGTCCGTGACGTTGCTGAAACCAGCCCCTTCGATCTTCGATTTGGCTTGCCCTTCCGTAAAGCTGTTACGGCCTGCAACCGGCTTATCCGAGTTGTTCTGGCCCGAACTGTTGACCGCATTGTTTCCGGGGCCGGACTGTGCTGGTGGCGTCTGCGCTGCGGCGGCCGTTGCCGCGAGCAGCGCGGCGCATATGATAACTATCGAGCGTTTCATTTTTGTCGTCTCCGTTGGACCATGTGTGGTCCTCCAACCTGCCGATCCCGGATATGTTCCGGGCTGCGGCAATCGCGACCGAGCGCGCACTTGGCACGATCGTACCCGAAGCATGCACCAGATTGCTTATCTCCGCCGCCGGATGTGACGGCGAAAATGTCCACAAGTTAGCTAAGAACTCCGCTCGAGGACATCGTGTCGATCAACAAACCCTTGCAGGGTTGCCGGCACGTCGTGCAGTTGCAAATCGCAGCGCCGGCGCAGCTCGGCCGCGACCTCGGCCGACACATCGCGAGCCCAGCCTTCCGCGGTATTGAACGCAAAGATCCCTATGGGATTTTGTACTGGCCCTCAAGGAGATCGGTGACGATCGTCTCGAAGTCGGTCGCCTCGAAGTCGGCTTCGCGCCAGATCCGGCCGAGCCGGCCCAAATCGTCCACCACCAGGTAGACACCGTGGTCATCCCCGCGGGGAACGATCGAAGGGGTCCAGTTGGATCGACGCACTACAAAACCTCCAGCAAGAACCGGGATTCAAGCCTCGCCGTGGTGATTCGTTCCTAAATGTCGGGAGCCACCGGAGTGGTAGCCAGTGGCTTCAAGTTTGGTGTTGTTCGTCCGATTGCCGAAGCGGGAACGATTCTCCACGACTTCGGTTTAAAGCGTATCCCCATTAGGAGGGGGAGATGTCCAAAGAAATTGTCGCCAAACAAGACCTTGAACGTATTGCGATGCAGGAAATCCGGGCTTTTCCCGGCTGCGAGTATGTGACCGAAGTTGAGATTGAATATCAGGTCGATAAATCGCTCAAGACTAATTGGACTCTTCATGTCTTCACTCGCGACGGTGGCAACCTGGAGCGGATTCAGTACGCAATCAACACAACGCGGAAGCGGCTGCGGCATCGATATGACTTGCGAGAATCCTGAGATAACCACTCTGCGAACAGTTGGCGGCGTCTTTTACGCGAACAGATCCGCGCCGGCCTGGGTGAATTTCACGTAAGTCCCGGACTCGTGCTCCTCCAGCCACCCGCGTTCGATCGCCAGATGGAGCCCGGCGCTGTATTCGGCCGGCGTGGCCCTGTGCTCGAATAGCATCGGCCCTTTGAGCAGCTCGATGTGGATCCGGCCGTCCTGCACGGCCTCGACCGAATTGGCGATGTCGATCAGCTTGCGGGCTGCGACTTCCGGATCGGCGTAGGGGGGAATACTGATTTGCGAAATCCCATAAAATGCGTGGTTTTTTTGAACGAATGGAGCCGGAGCGAGTTGTCCACTATGCCCAAAGACAAACTGACCACCGGCCCAATGAGAACGCAGCCGACCGAGCGCACCTCGATAATCTCGACTCCAGTCCTGCCTATGATGCCAACGGCCGGAACGGTAACGAAAGTGGCACAACTAAAACAAAAACCAACAAGGGCGGACGCTGTTCGCGTCGCGAAGGCGAAGATAACGCGGCGCAGGTCATTGCGGAAGCAGCGGGAGGCCCTGGGCGGCTAGCTTCGAGAATTGATTTCCCGATCCATATCTTGAAGAAACGACAGTCCGCACACCGTCAAGCGATGGTGGTCCGTTTCGCCTTCGATGTACTTTTTCATCAGATGCCTGGAAAGCTGTTCGCGGGCCCCCTTTGTCTCGGAACGGTGTGCAAGAGTGCTATAGATGCGCAGCGCGCGATCGACGGGTAAAGTATTCATAGGGCATGTCTCAGGACGGTTTGAGCCTTTGATTGAAAGGTAAGGTTCAGTGCCCGGTATCGTTCCGCAAAATACCCTCCGTAGAAGGCGCCATTAACGATGGCTCGAGTTGTTAAAACAAGCATGGCCAAGCCTCAAAGCGAAGCACAGAGGCCGCAAGGTTGTTTGGTGCCAAGGGGTCGTCGCGGCGGGCACCGGTTGGGTAACAATCCAAAGCGGTCGCCGTTCCTATAATTCTCATTTGAACCTTTGATCCGGTCATCCGTATCTATTCTTGGCTGGAGGATTGCAATTTCCAGTTTCGACGGAGCGCCACCAGGCATTATTCCGCTTGGGGGCGTTCTGCGTTTAAGAGTCCCTTTTCTGGGATCCGTAAACCCCTCGCCTTTAGGCGACGGGATGCATTAGCATCCGGCGATGCAAACGGCGAAGTCTGGCAGTCATACGGTATGGGATTGCAAATATCACCTGGTATGGGTGACCAAGTATCGATATCCAGTTTTGGCCGGAGATATCGGTCTGCGGGCACGGGAGTTGTTGCGGGGAATAGCTTTGAGTCATGAAATGATGATTCATGCGGGGGCGATAAACCGAGATCACGTACATCTGCTGCTGTCGATACCACCGCATCTGTCAGTGTCTCGTGCGGTGCAATATCTTAAGGGCAAGAGTTCGCATAAGCTTCTGACGGAGTATCAATCTCTCAGAAAGCGATACTGGGGACAGCATTTGTGGAGTAGGGGATACTGGGTTGCGTCGAGCGGAAACGTCACGGACGAAGTGTGGAAGAAATACATAGAAGACCAAAAGCCAGAAGAGCCGGATGACAACTTCAAAGTAGTTTGACAAATCGACCCGTAGGGTCGATCAATCCGGCTTCCAGCCGTAATCTGAAGCCACCGGCTTTAGCCGGTGGAGTGTTCACTGGTCTGTTTTGCAGGGGCGCGGGCTCAGTTCCGCGCCGGATTCAATTTCCCAGTGCAGGACGCAGGAACGAACGTTAGCGCGCCAGATTAACGAAGGGGGCGAACTTCTAGAATATCCAGACATGCGCTTGTACTCGCCACGCTCTGCATCGCTGCCTCCGCCTCGATGGCATGTGCTCAGACCCAGCCCGACCTAAACCGATTAAGCGCGTCTCAGCCCATCCACGGGAGTGCTAGCTCGCCTGACGAAGACAAAGGGCAACCTTCCCCGCAGGGGCCTACCGGTTCACTCACCACCGGTAGCGGCGGTCAGACGGCCGCCAGTCCCCAGGGCGGTACTCCGCCAAACATGCATCCCGTGCCTGAAGGTTCAAAGACCAGCGCTGATCAGAAGTAGCGCCCGTCGCTATCGCGGGATCAGCTCAACCGCGATCTGCCATATCTCAAGTTTTTGTTCTGCCTTTGGCAGTTTGGTGATGTAAGGCGCGGCGTCCCGTAGCGTCGTAAGCTTCCGGCCGTCGGCCAAGGCGATCGGATCTTCGAACTCGCGGGACCATTTCGGAGCGCTAATGGCGCCAGCCCTTCTTATCGACTTCGGTTTTGAAACCGGACGGCATCCGCGGTGCGGTCCCGTCATTTGTGCCATTGCAGGCCGGGCAGGGCGCGCCGGCGCCGCCGCAGCTACAGGCACGCGGGCCTTCCCAAGGCTTGTCAGGGTGATTTTCACAGACCCAGCCGCAGTCCTCGCAATGAGCGCAAGTCGCAGTCATACGAGGCGCATCGGTAGCGATAGCTGAGACCGATCGACCGCGTCGTGTCGATCGACGAAGTCCTGAAGGTCCGACGGCACATCGCGCCCGTGAAGGTCGCAGCGCCGTCGTAACTCCTGGGCGACGTCGTGGGATACGTCTTGCGACCATCCTTCGAACATGTTGAAGCCGACAACCCCGATCGGATTGCGGTACTGACCCGTCAATAATTCCCGGATGACGCTTTCGAGGTCGGCGTGTTCGTCGGCTTCCCGCCAGACGCGGCCTAGCCGATCGAGATCATCCAGAACCAGGTAGACGTTTTGATCTTCGCCATGAGGCACGATCGAGGGCGTCCGGCTCGATTTACGCATGCACTCAACTCCACGCTAGGGAACCGGGATTTAAGGCTGCCGCGGGCGATTTGTTCCGGTCTTTGGGGAAACGCTCGAAATAGTCGCGCGCCACAGCCCGGGCGGTCTTCACTTCGCGGGTGTACTTCTCACGGATGTATGGATCGCGGGGCATCGCCCATGATTCCGCCGATCGCGCCTTAAGGGAAGTCCGTAGGCCGCTAAACATCCAAGCCTTCATGGCGCTCGGCGAAATGCACCAGCTGCGACGGCACGGCGGCAGCGGGGACAAGCCGGCAGGTTCCCTGCTCCAACCGGGATTTTTATTGCCAAAGTCCCGGAACCCCCGGCTGGGTCGCCGAGTTTTCAATGCAAGCTCGCAATGTTTCGTCTCCGGCGGCGACGACACAAAACTCCGGCGAGACAAAGCCGTTTTCCGCATCGGCGAAGACATCCGGAAACCGGCGCTGGATACCAATCGACCATCAAATGAAGGGCCGCAAAGGCCCATGACAGGGGGCCATCATGATCAAAGTTCTTTCAGCCGTCGCCCTTAGCGCGTTTGTGGCCGCCGGCATCACCGTTCTCCTCGGCTTCGCGCCGAAGGTCGAGGCCAGTGTTACGGCGTCGATGGGCAAAAGTGATCGGCTCGAAATTCAGGAAGTCGGCAGCGAATGTTCGGATGACCGGATTTGGCCTAATCCCTGCCTCCGCGAGGTTGGCTACGATATTTTGAAAGATCAGCTAGTTACCGCCGAACGCGCCCGACAGGGAAGGCCGGGGTAATCCAGCCCAGTTCTCCTAAAGCCGCAGACGGCGAGCGGCATATTTGGCCATAGCTTGCTCGTCTTTAACAACATCAAGACGCCAGTGTCGGTTTTGCCGCCAATTAAAACCGTTCACTTGGGTTTCACCTTCAGCCCGAACTCGACCAGCCGGCGGACGGCTTCGGAGCGAGTGACGTTATGAGCTAGAGCCCTGCCATTGCGAAAGCAACTACATCGAGCAACGGTAAAAGGTAAGCTCCATTCCTGCAAAAGCCGGATCCGTGAAAACGCGCTGTACGCTGTTGGCATCGAGGATTTTCAGACGCACATTAGTGCTCGTCGCCATAATATCCGAGGCACATGCGGCCTGAAAATCGATAGTGTCACCAGTCTCTTTCCTCGACGTGATGGTGCACCGCTCAGATTTGCCTCTGACTTCATTTCCATCCGCGACAAAGCCGTTACCAAACTCTCCGGAAAACTGAGCGAAGCTGATTTTGTCGCCTTTTTTTACAAAGATTTTGGTGCACTGGTCAGCGCCTGTCGCCCAGGCTCCGTTCAAATCGAAAGCGTGTGCTTGTGAAGTCAGCAGGAGGCCGCTGCAAAACAGGAGGAAGCATCGTCCGGTTGATTGGCTCACGTTAAACATTGCGCGACTTCCCCAATGGAATGCAAAAATCTTTCGCATGGGCCTTTGCCCGAAATAGTGTTTCGCAAAGGGGATTTTTGCGCAAGGGGGCGCTGAGGCTTACGCCTTGCGAGGCCGCGCCCCGAAAGGGGAGGGATTTTTAAGGCGCATTCCTGCGGCTGGCCGAAATATCAGTCGGACAGTTGGAGCCGCTGGGCGTTTGCGGTCACGAAGTCGTTCGCGCCTGAAGCGAATTACTTAATTCACAATCTGTTCTAGAAATGTGCTATCTGGCGCTCACGATGAACTCACGATAGCCAACCGGCGGATTTTCTTTGGCCTCAAAGAAACGGCCCCAGCGAGGTGAGTCGCTGAGGCCGCCGACGGCGGGTTGGAACACATCCGAGGACGGGTGGCCCGCCATCTGGGAATAGATACGCCCGGGCTCGCTTTGTTGTTCCCACTTGACGCGACTGCTGGCGACGCTGCGCCTCTTTACTGATCCCGCTTCAGCTTCCGCTTGCTCCAGCTGCCGATGGAAGCCAACAAAGCCGCCAAGCGGAGGTTGAATTGCCTGACGGCTTTGCGGCGGCGTGGCCGGACGGGGGATGTCCGGCTTGCAATTGTTAGCTTAGCCTTGCACGACGTTCGTGTGAATTGGATCACACGCCCCTCAACAAAAGCCGCCCCGATTAGGAGGCGGATTTGGGACGTGGTCTGCGGTGGCCCGGATTCCGCCGGCAACATGGGAGCCCTCAACTCCCGGGACTCGCTAGCGGCCCTTTTTCACTCGTCCCGCTTCGGCTTCCGCTTTTCCCCAAATGCCGGCGGTCAATTCGGCTCGTCAGCTTGTTCGATCCAATAGCGCATCAGCCTTGCGGCGATTGTCCGTTTCGGCAGATGAGGATTGAGTGTGCCTGCGGAGACGTTTGGCGTGTCGACTAATTTGGCTCTCGCGAAGTTTTTGGCTTCTCGCTCGTTCGGAAAGGTTTCGGTTGCCCTTACGAGCGCCCGCCTTCCCCGCGGGAGATCAAACGAGACGTACCAAGTCCCTTGGGACTTATTAGCCATGAGACCCTCGCGCGGGCTAAGCCGGGGCTCGTTTTTTGTCAATCGGCGTTGGAATGGGACCCCTTATCGGCATCCAAAAGGGACCCCTTTGATCGGCGTGTTTTGCTGGTAGCGCTCGCGTCGTCGGAGCTGGTCGGGGTTGCGGAGACGGCGCGAGCGCGGGTTGTTTGATCGTCGTCGCGGCTTTTAAAGCGCCAGCTGTCGTTGCCGGTCTCGACGATGTCGCAGTGATGGGTCAGCCGGTCGAGCAGCGCGGTCGTCATCTTGGCATCGCCGAACACGCTCGGCCACTCGCCGAACGCAAGATTGGTGGTGACGATGACGGAGGTGCGCTCGTAAAGCCGGCTGACGAGGTGGAACAGAAGCTGGCCGCCGGATTGGGCGAAGGGAAGATAGCCCAGCTCGTCGAGGACGATGAAGTCCATGCGGGTCAGATGCTCGGCAAGCCGGCCCTGTCGTCCGTTGCGGGTCTCGGTCTCGAGCCGGTTGACGAGATCGACGACGTTGTAGAAGCGGCCGCGGGCGCCATCGCGGATACAGCTTCTGCGCGATAGCGATGGCCAGATGGGTCTTGCCGGTGCCGGTTCCGCCGACCAGAACGACGTTGCGTTGCTGGGCGATGAAGCCGCCGCCGGCGAGATCATTGACGAGGGTCTGGTTGATCGGCGTGCCATCGAACTGGAAGTCTGTCGATGTCCTTGGCGAGTGGAAGCTTGGCGATGGTGAGCTGGTACTTGATCGATCTTGCCTGCTTCTCGCTGATCTCGGCGGTGAGCAGATCGCCGACGATGCGCTGGGGCTCGTGCTGGCGCTTGATGGCGGTCGCCATGATCTCGTCGAAGGCGGCCTTCATTCCGTAGAGCTTGAGCTCACCCATGAGATCGAAGATTTGGGTTCGTTCCATCAGTTGGTCCTCCGAAGGTTGTCGTAGCGGGCACAATCGGCGATCGGCGCATGGCGAAGCGTCAGGGCGGCCGGCGTCATGATGTTGGCTGGTGGGGCGGGCTCACGTTGCCGAGCCAGGATGTTGAGCACGACATCGGCGGAATGGACGCCGTGACCGACCGCTTCGGCGCAGGCGGCCTCAACTGCCGGCAGTCCGTCGGTCAGCACCGCATTGAGGATGTCGACCATCTGTCGATTGCCATCATCAGCGCCCGCAAGCTTCCGCCGCACACGCTCGATCGCGGCGGGCAATACCCAGTCCTTGAAGGGCGCGCCATTGCGCAAGGCACCGGGTTTGCGCACCAGCACCGGCACGTAGTGCCAGGGGTCGTAGACCGTCTCGCCGCGGCCGAATGATCGCGGATGTTCGGCAACGATCCGGCCGTCCTGGCGGATCACGATGCGGTCCGCATAGGCCTGGACCTCAATGGGCCGCCCGACCGCGCTCGCCGCCACCGAGTACTTGTTGTTATCGAAGCGCACCAGACAGGTCTTGGAGACCGAGGCCGGCACGGCATGGAAGCCATCGAACCGACCCGCATAAGGCACGAGCTTGGGTCGCTCGGCCTCGAAGACCTCCCAGATGGTCCGGTCGGCGAACTCCGGATGCCGATGCGCCTTGGCGTAGGCGATACATTTATCGAGCAACCAGGCGTTCAACTCGTCGAGCGTCTTGAATCGCAGCCGCGGGGTGAAGAACCGTTCGCGGACCAGTCCGACCTGGTTCTCGACCTGACCCTTCTCCCAGCCCGACGCTGGCGTGCAGGCAACCGGATCGACCAGATAGTGGCTGCACATCTGCAGGAAGCGGCGATTGTAGAGACGGCCTTTGCCGACGAAGATCGTCTCCACCGCCGTCTTCATGTTGTCGTAGATGCCGCGCCTGCAGGTCCCCTTGAACAGCGCAAACGCCCGATCGTGGGCGTCAAATACCATCTCCTGCGTCTCGCGCGGATAGGCCCGCACGAACAGCTAAGCGTGGGCACGCTTTTTGATGGAGCTTCACTCTCACTTTTTGATGGTCCGTTTGATGCGCGTGTATCGGTTTCCCGACGCGACCGAGCATGCCGTCGTGCTCACGGCCGTCAAGGACGCTGCGCGCCGCTGGCGCGGTGGCCCGAAGACGGGCCATCCTTGACAGCCGCTGCGCGCGACGACACCGGCTGCGCGCAGGTCGGGATGGAAGGATGGTGCCGATCGAACAAAAGGATGGAACACTAGTCGCTGTGGTGCTGCGGGACTTCCCGCTACCGCTTCCGGTGCGCTGTAGAGCATTCGGGAAGCGGAAGTGGCAGCCGGCCGTCATTGCAGTCGACGGTAATGTGGTCGTGCAGCGCTCAGCTCGGCGTAAGACGATAGCCCTGCGCGGATTTGATGATGCGACCCGCGGTGGTTAGGGCGGCCAGTCGCTCGTAGAGGCTGGCGGTGCGGACACGGCAGAGCCCGCGCAGTTCGGAGAACGGAAGCGGGCCGGCGGCATCGGTGAGCGCTGTTGTGATGCGCTCGTCGACGGAGCTGGGCGGCGGTGTTTGCGGTGCATGGCGTTCGCCGGCATGAGGATCGCGCTTCAAACTCTCCTGAACCGTCAAAGCCAGACCCTGCATGCCGCGGCGCATATCCGTGTGGCCGGTCGCGATCCAGACCCTAACCCCGCTCGGTATCGGGATCATCGTCGGCTCAAAACATCAAGAACTCGCCCCAACGCGTCTGCGTCGACATTCTCGTCAACGCTGAGGCGCTTGCCGTCGCCGAGCTCGATTTCGATCAGGCCCCGGCGCTTCCGGGACGGCATCGCCGCTGGGGCTTCAATCGATCGGACGCTTTCTGCCGTGGCGACCTGCACCGGCACAAGGCGCGGTCCCGCCGAAGCGACAGTCGCTAGGCGGGCCCGCCGCCGCCATGTGAACACCAAACTCGTTGCGATGCCGTGCCGCCTCGCGATCTCCGTCACTACCGCGCCAGGCGCCAGCGTCTCCTCGATGATCCGCATCTTGTCGTCGCGAGACCAACGACGGCGACGCTCAACCCCGCCCAGAACTTCTACCCTCATCTACCGACCTTAAGGCTAGCCTTAAAGCCACATGCTTCCTCGGAAGCCTGTCATTCAACAAGGCGGCCTACCGCGGGGGGATACCTTCCTCCTCATGAAAAACGAACTTCATCTGCGACTTCTTCATGACGTTCCTCGTGAGGCCGTTGGAGGCGGAATATGCAGCGTTCGGGGACACAAAGAAGCTGATTTGACCCCCCTCGCTTTTTTCGAGCTCAAAAATCGGCGAAAAAATCGGGGCGAAATTCCCGAGACGTATCAGCGAGATGAGAGATCGAGTCGTTTTCAAAACGAAATCGAGTCGTTCTTAAAGCGGAAATCGAGTCGTTTTCAAAGTGTCCGCATAACACGGGAATGCGTGGTGGGCCCGGCAGGACTCGAACCTGCAACCAGACCGTTATGAGCGGTCGGCTCTAACCATTGAGCTACAGGCCCCGCCGCAGGCTGCCGCGGAAGGCGCGGTGCAGCAACGGTGCCGACACCCCTTACAATGTGGCTGGCGATCCGGCAATGCTGGCATGGGCGAGCGGAAGCGACGCGGTCGTTCAGACAGCTGGCCCAGCCGTGCCGCTGGGGGACGGGTTTTTCGCTCACTCCACCGAAATCCCGGCGAATTCGACCACTTTGCGCCATTTGGCGGTCTCGTCCGCGATCAGCCTGCCGTATTCGGCCGGTGTCATCGGCTGCGGGCTGCCGCCCAATCCGGCGAACCGCTCCCTCAGCTTCGGGTCCTTCAGGCCGTCGTTGACCGCCTTGTTGAGGATGGCGACGATCTCGCTCGGCGTGCCCTTGGGCGCGGACATCCCGTAGAACACGGTCAATTCGTATCCAGGCACGGTCTCGGCGACGGCCGGGATATCGGCCAGGCCGGGCCAGCGTTGGGCTGAGGAAACGCCGAGCGCACGCACGCTGCCGCCGCGTGCCTGCGCCAGCGCCGTCGGCAGATTGTCGAACATCAATTGAACCTTGTTGGACATGATGTCGGGATACGCCAGTGCTGACCCGCGATACGGCACATGCACCATGTCGCATTTTGTCATGGCCTTGAACAGTTCGGCGGCCATGTGCACCGTGGTGCCGTTGCCGGAGGAGGCAAAGGAAATCCTGCCCGGGTTTTGCCTGCAATAGTCGATCAGCTCCGCAACCGTCCTGACCGGCATCGCATTCGACACCACGAGCAAATTCGGCACCTGCATGAAGCCCGCGACCGGCATGGTGTCGCGGATGAAATCGAATGGCAGTTTCTTGTAGAGCGAGGCGGAGATCGCGTTATTGGCCCCCGAGAACAACAGCGTATAGCCGTCCGGTGCAGCGCCGATCGCGGCTTCGGTGGCGATATTGCCGCCGGACCCGGCGCGGTTCTCCACGATGAACTGCTGGCCGAGACGCTCCGACAGCCACTTCGCCATGATGCGCGCGACGGTATCGACGGGTCCGCCGGCGGTGAAGCCGATCAGCCAGCGCACCGGTCTATCGGGATAGTCGGCGGCGGCTGACGGCGCGATGCCGGCCGCGAGCCAGGCGAGTGCGAACAGAGCTACGCGCAACGATGCGATCATCAGTCCACCGATACGCCGGCGAATTCGACCACCTTGCGCCATTTCTCGGTCTCGCTTGCGATCAGCGTGCCGAATTCGGCCGGCGTCATCGGCTTGGGGATACCGCCGAACTCCGCCAGTTTTGCCACCAGCTTGGGATCGCGCAGCGCTTCATTGACCGCCTTGTTGAGGGTGTCCACGACCTCCGGCGGCGTGCCCTTGGGCGCGGAGATGCCGTAGAAGCCGACGGATTCGAAGCCCGGTACGGTCTCGGCAATGGCGGGAACATCCGGTACCCCGGGCCAGCGCCGCGGCGAGGTGACGCCGAGCGCGCGCACGCTGCCGGCGCGCGACTGCTCCAGCGCCGACGGCAGATTATCGAAGATCAGCTGCACCTTGTTGGACATGATGTCGGGAAACGCGATCGCCGAACCGCGATACGGCACATGCACCATCTCGCAATGGGTCATCGCCTTGAACAGTTCCGCGGACATGTGCACCGAGGTGCCGAGACCGGATGACGCGTAGGAGATCTTGCCCGGATTGGCCTTGCAGTAGTCGATGAACTCACGCACGGTTTTCACCGGCATCGCATTCGACACCACCAGCATGTTGGTCAGTTGCATGATGCTCGCGACCGGCACGGTGTCGCGGATGAAATCATAGGTGAGATGCTTGTAGAGCGAGGTGCTGATGGCGTTGTTGGGGGCGTCGAACAGGATCGTGTAGCCGTCCGGCGTTGAATTGATGGCGGCGGCGGCGGCGATATTGCCGCCCGAGCCGGCGCGATTCTCGACCACGAATTGCTGGCCCAAATGGTCGGACAGCCACTGGCTCATGATCCGCGCCACGATATCGACCGGGCCGCCGGCGGCAAAGCCGATCAGCCAGCGCACCGGTCGATCAGGATAACCGGCGGCGGCCGACCGGGAGATGCCGGCGGCGAGGCTCGAAAGGCACATCAAACCGAACAGGGTTGCGCGCAAAAATCCGGACATTTTCGCTCCCGTCATTTTGTTCTTGTTGTCTGGAACCCATGCTTTCATAAAACCCCGCGCTTGCCTACAACATCCCCCGCGCGGCACTTCGTCGTTCGCGGAACGATTTCTGAGGCCCAAAATGAAGATCGCACGTATGATTTGCGTCGCAACGGCCTTCGTCGTCGCCGGCGCCACAGCACAAGAGGGAGGCAAGACCATTTCAAACCCTGCCATTTCACAGCCCGGCATGAAGACCACCATCAATTTTGCGACGGCCACGCCGGGCGGCGGCTTCCCGCTGTACGGCAATGCTTTTGCCGAGGTCATCAACGCGGCCGATCCGACCTTTTCGATCGAGCCGCGCAACACCAAGGGCAGCAACGAGAACATTCCGCTGCTGGAGGCGGGCCAGACCGATATCGCGACCGTCGCGGGCGAGCCGTCCTACGAAGCCTTCATGGGCATCGGGCGGCCACGCGCCACCTATTTGAAGATCCTGACCGCGATGTATTCCAGTCCCGGCATGTTCGTGGTGCGCGCCGACAGCCCCTACAAGACGATTCGCGATCTGGTCGGACAGCCGATCGCGTTCGGCGCCAAGGGCTCCGGCCTGCCGATCCTGTCGCGCTATATCCTCGACGGCATCGGCCTGAAGCAGGACGAGGACTTCAAATCGGTCTATCTCGACCACGCCGGCGACGGACCGGCGATGGTGCTCGACGGACGAGTCGCGGCGCTGTGGGGTGGCGGTATCGGCTGGCCCGGTTTTACCGCGATCGCGACCAGCCCCGGCGGCGCGCGATTCATCGTGCCCGATGCCGATGAGATCGCGCGCATCCGGACCAAGCACAGTTTCCTCAAGCCGCTGACGGTGGCGGCCGGCAGCTACCCGAACCAGAACGCGGCGATCAACTCGGTCGGCTCCTGGAGTTTTATTCTGATGCGCGACAGCCTGCCGGACGACGTCGCCTATCGACTCGCGAAGACGCTGCATGGCGCGGAAGCCACCTTTTGCAAGAAACTGGCGCAGGCGTGCGAGACGACCGCGGTGAATACGGTTGCCGCGGCGCCGGAGCCCGATTTGATCCATCCCGGCGTCGCAAAATATTTGCGCGAGATCGGGGTAATGAAATAGGGCGCAATTCCATCCATCGTCATTGCGAGCGTAGCGAAGCAATCCACGGCCGCGCGAAAAAGCTGGATTGCTTCGCTGCGCTCGCAATGACGTGGTGAGGCTCAGGTCCAATCTTCACCAGCCAAAAGACACAACTCCGCATTCTCGCGGCACGTTGCGCCCGAGGTTTGCTCGAATTTTCCGCCCTCGCTAAACAAAGAGGGCGCAGGCGACCCTCAAGGGAGGGCGCAGGAAAGACCGGGTGCGCGCTGCACCCGCGGTCTCGTGTGCAAACATGCACAAACAAAAACGCACACGAGCATACAGGTTCAGCGGAGGCAATCCGGCCTTCCCTGCGCGATGGTTTACGGCTTATTCCGTGCTCTCCCCGGCGAGACCAGAGCTTGTTTGTCACCGTCGCCCCCAAGGAAGCGTGAGCTTCCCGAGAACTTGACACCAGCCATCGGGGCGTCAGGACCACACGACTTCGCCGTCCGCGAACGCCTGCGACCGTCTTTCGCAAGCCCTACGTCCACCGCATCCCACCGCGCGTGTCGTGACGTGCGCAACGCCCCTCTCATCGGGCGGGATGGATTCGTTCTGAAGTGTATCGGGTAGCCAGGTAAAGCGAAAAATTTTTCGCAAAGGGGCTGGACATGGTTTTGCGCGAGCGACGTGATTTGCCCGACGGGTTGATTTGTCGCACCCACTTCACCGCATCGTCATTGCGAGCCAACGGGTCGGGCGAACGCCCGCCCGATGTGGGTTGGCTCACCCGTGCCTGGCTTGCTCACTCATTTCGTTTCCGTATCGTAAGAAATCCCGCAACCCCGCCGATGGCACCAGTTCATGTGACAATGCGGGTCGAGCGCGCAGTTGATATGGGTCCAGGCGACATACCCGCAAACCGAAGCGGCAAGAAGCGGCAACCAGTGCAATGGCGAATTTGTCAAACCTGCTCATGGGGAGTTGGTTGCCGGAATGTGACGCGTTTCGTGCTGTTCTACAGCCACGAACATATCGCTGCCGGGATTGCGCCGACCCAGGCCGAATACCAAAACATCTATCGTGCCTGCCCAGGCCGCGCTAAGCGCTGAAACCGCATAGGCGAAAAGCGTGGTCGCAATCACGCCAGGAATGCGCGTTCTCGAGACGAGCCAATCCACCAAGGCAACCACCAGCGCCGGCCCGATAAACATCAGGTAGACGAACGCCGGCCCGGACAGGCTGTCCACAACCGCGCCTGTCAGGATGTAGAGCACGGCATATAGCGCGACCGGCAATGGCGGGAAACAGCAACAGATAGATCAGAAGCCGCTTCATGCCGCCATCTCCCACATCCCTTGGTCGGTCTTGCCGATGTCTTCGTTCAACCAACTCACGCGCGTGAATTTTGGGTCAACAGATGTTGATCCAGGCGGGAGGGGAGCGAACTGGGAATCTCCGGGAGAGAGCGGTCCGCGCCACGAGCATGGCGTGGCCTCACTCCGATAAAATAATTCGCAGGCCCTGAAAACACATCGTCGGTGCTCAGGTGTTCGGATGCCACCACCCGTATATCGCAACAACGACGCATGCGGCTAACGCCATCATCTGGAGGCCCATCGTTATCCAGTAACTGACTGGCGCGGTATCTCTATAAATAAACCGGCTTGACCAGTCAGAAAACAACCAGTCCAGGAGATTAGTATTGTAGTACGTGATTTTTCTCTCGGCGAGGGCCATTGCTTATTCTGCGCCAGCGATCGACGCACAGGTAGATCGCCACGATGCGAGCGACGACTTCATAAAGAAATAACTGCATACGCGCTTGGTCGGCGTTCGCGCTTCGAAGGTTCAATATCTCTTGGAAATCAGCCAAACACAATTACTGCCAACGGCGAATAGCGAATAGCGAATAGCGAATTGCGAATAGCGAATAGAGAATGGAGAATGGAGAGGGTATCCATTTGCTACTCGCTATTCGCCATTCGCCACCGTGTCAAAAATTCGCAACCGTCTTCAGCCCGAACACCAGGGCGTTTGGATTGGCGCTGGTGCCGCCGGGGTCGATCACGTATTGGATGTTCGGCCGCACCTACAGGCCGGCGAGCGGCCTGTAGGTGTAATAGAGCTCCATGGCGTATTCGTTGCCCTGCACCGCGACCGGGCTGAAGTCGGCCACGTTCTGACCGGCCAGGTTCTGCAGCTCTTCCGACCAGGCGATGCGGCCGTTGACGTGGGTGGTGCCGACCGCGAATGCGATGTCGTCCTGGGGCCGGGACCGCAATGGGCCGGTATAGGTGACGCCCCCCGCGACCTGATAATCGGTGGTCGCGGTGCGGCGGTCGGCCATCGTCGCATTCAAGAACAGGCTTAGCGCCCCCGCGGCACTGGCTTGCGATGGGCGTATCACCTGCTGAACGAAGCTGACGTAGCCGCCGTAACGCCCGCGGCTCTCGGCCGGCGGCAGTCCGCTGAGCACGGCCGGGTTGCCGTTGATATCGGTGACCACGTTGGGGGCCATCGATGTGTCGTACCAGCCGCCGAACTTGTAGCTGCCCGGCAGGTCGCCGAACTTCGGCAGCCATCCGAGCTCTACCGGGATCAAAAGGCCGGTGGATCCCGGATAGATCACCGGCAGCGCCGATTGCGCCACGTCCAGATAGCCGGGATTTGGAGTCGAACACACCGAACTGAAAATAGCCGAAGCCTTGCAGGTTGAACTTCAGTCTGGAGGCCCAATAGCTGACCGGCCAATTGTAGATGTAGTTGCCGACGAGGTTGCCGGGTTGCGCGCCGCAGAAGGTCAGGTTCTGGAAATCGCACGCGAACGATGCGAAATCCTCGCCAAAGGGCATCCGCCCAATCTTCCAGTCGACCGCGCCATCGACGAATTTCTGGTCGTACCAGAAATCCGTCAGCCGCAGCGTCTGGCCGCGTCCGTACACCTCCTGCACCTGCTGCAGCGTGCCGAGGCTCGCGTCATCGCTCAAATTGCTGCCGTTGCGGTCGGTCCATGTGAACTGGATGGTGCCGCCGGGCACCACACCCAGCCTTGTCAGATCGAGCGTCGCGCCAAAGACCCATTGATCGGTGTAGGCCACCTGCTGCCGCTGACCGCCCGTGGCATTGCCGGCGACCTCGCTGACATAGCCGAACTGGAAATCGATGCCGGCATTCAACAGCCGGGTTCTCGCGCCGTTCCAGTCGCCGAGCAGCCAAGGAACTGGAGCCGGCACCGGCGCCGGGCTGGTGCCATCGCCGGGAACCGTCAGGTCGGCGGCATGGGCGGCGTAGCCGCCTATACAGGCTGACATCGCTGCGAGAGCCAGACAAAGGCAGAACGCCGCTGGATGCCTGGCTCGGTCACCGGATGACGCAATCATGACGACGCTCCCGGGTTCAATCCTTCCAAGCGATTAGCGAATGGCGAACAAAGGAGGGTATCTATTCGCTACTCGCTATTCGCCACTCACCACTCACTCCCTCTCACTTCTTCACCAGCGGACACGCCGGGTCCGGCGGCCCGAACGCGTCTTCGCCGGAGATCTTCGCCAGCACCTTGTAATAGTCCCACGGATATTTCGATTCCTCGGGCGACTTGACCTGGACCAGCATCAGGTCGTGCACCATCAGATTGTCTTCGCGCAGTTTGCCGTTGCGGGCGAAAAAATCCTCGATCGGTTTCTCGCGCATTTTGGCGGCGACCTTGAGCGGCTCGTCGGTACCTGAATCCTTGATGGCGTTGAGGTAAACCATCACGGACGAATAGACGCCGGCCTGCCACATCGTCGGCATCCGGTTCATCTTGGCGAAATACCGTTTCGACCATTCGCGGGTCTTGTCGTCCATGTCCCAGTAGAACGACGTGGTCAGCAACAGCCCTTGCGCCGCCGGCAGCCCCAGCGAATGAATGTCGGTGATCAGCGCCAGCAGGCCGGCCATCTGCTGGCCGCCTTTCAGCACGCCGAACTCGCCGGCGGTCTTGATCTCGTTGATGTTGTTCGGCGGGCCGCCGGCGATGCCGATGATCTTTGCCTTCGAGGCCTGGGCCTGCAGGATGAACGACGACAGGTCGGGCGTGGCAAAGGGCGGCTTCACCGAGCCCAAAACCTTGCCGCCGTTTTTGAGGATCACGGCTGACGCGTCGCGCTCCAGCGAATGGCCGAACGCGTAATCGTCGGTGATGAAGAACCAGCTATCGCCGCCGCGCTTGACCACTTCCTGCGCGGTGCCGACCGCGAGCGCGCGGGTGTCGAACACCCATTGGATCGCGTAAGGCGAGCAGAACTTGCCGTGGAAATCCGCCGAGCCGGTCGAATGCGTGATGAACATCCGCTTCTTTTCGTTGGCTATGTTCTGCACCGCGAGTCCGACCGCGGACACCGGCACGTCCACGATCAGGTCGACCTGCTCGGTGTCGTACCAGCGCCGCGCGATCCCGGCGCCGATATCCGGCTTGTCCTGGTGGTCACCGACGATAACCGAAATCGGCTTGCCGAGCACCGTGCCGCCGAAATCGTCGACCGCCATCTGGGCCGCGGTGACCGATCCCTGGCCGGTCGGCGTCGAGGCCGGCCCGTTCATGTCGGTCAGCACGCCGATCTTGACCACGTCGTCCGAGACCTGCGCCAGCGTCGCGGTCGACGACAGCAGCGCCCCTGCGAACGCGGCGAGTAGCGATATTTTCCTGAACAGCATTCCGTCCCTCCCGTTATGCCCCGGCGCATTGGCCGTCTTGCTTGGCCGGGAGCCTAACTCAGCCGGCCCGCCTTTTTGCTATCATTCGGCGGTCCGCGTCAACGCGGCCAATGACCAAGGCAAAGCCAGGGGCAAGCGGCTATTTATTTCGGGCCCAATTCAGTAGATATCCGGTATGGAATCCGCACAGCGCCTGCCGGCTTCGCTTACCCCGCTCGAAAGTGCGCTGGACGGGTTACTGCAACGTGTCGCGGCGGTGACTTCGGTCGAACTGCCGCTGGCGGAGGCCTTGGGCTGTATTGCGGCGGACATGCCTGCGCTTGCGGCCTTCCCGCCGGCCGATACCGCCGTTGCCGATGGCTGGGCGCTGCGGGCCCGCGACCTCGTCGGTGCGTCCTCCTATGCGCCGCTGCCGCTGGCCAAGCCGCCGGTCTGGGTCGAGGCCGGCGAGGCCGTGCCGGAAGGTTGCGACTGCGTGGTCGATTCCGACACGATCGACCACAGCGGCCCGATGGTTCAGGTGTTGACGGATGCGATTCCAGGGCAGGGCGTGCGCCGCATCGGCGGCGATATCGCCGCGGGAAGTCTTGTCGCAGCAGGCCGGCGTATTGGCGCGCTCGATATCCTGGTGATGCGCGCCGCCGGGCTGAAAGCCGCGACGGTGCGCCGTCCGCGGCTGCGCATCGTCAATATTCCCGCGACCTCAGGTGAGGGGATGACGGCCGAATTAATTTTGGCGAACGCCCGCGCCGCCGGCGCCGAAGTCGTTTTCATCGAGGCGTCCTCGCGCGACGCATCCGACATCGCGGAGGCGCTCGATCCCGGTGGATGCGATCTCCTGATCACGATCGGCGGCAGCGGGGTCGGCCGCAGCGATGCTGCGGTCGCGGGATTGGCCAACCGCGGCCAGGTCGTGGCGCACGGCATCGCCGTGCAGCCCGGCCGCACGGCCGCCGTCGGACGAATTGCGACGACGTCTGTCATCGCGCTGCCGGGCGCACCGGCCGAGGCGCTGGCGGCGTGGTGGATGCTGGCGCTTCCCGCGCTCGATCGCTTGTCGGGACGGCTGCCGCGACCGCCCGTGACGCTGCCATTGGCGCGCAAGATCGCGTCCAGCGTCGGCATCGCGGAAATCGTCTTGCTGGCGCGAACCGATGGCGCATGGATGCCGTTGGCTGTTGGCGCCATGCCGATCGAGCACATGGCGCGCGCCGACGCCTGGCTTGCGATTCCCGGCGGGTCCGAGGGGTATGCGGTGGGGACGGCGGTGGATGCCTATCTGCTGCGGGACTGATAGGGTTTTGAGATGAACAATATATCCCTGCCGAACCGCCGTGACAGCGTGGATCAGGACCAGTTCCTGACCGTCTTGTCGCGCGAGGATGCGCTGGCGCGCTTTGAAGCCGCGCTGTTTCCGTACGCGCTGCGGAGCGAGCCACGGTCGCTTGCGGAGGCGCTCGGCTGCGCGCTGGCGCAGGACGTGGTGGCCCCGATCGACGTGCCGCCGTTCGATCGCTCCAATGTCGACGGCTTTGCGGTGCGCTCGGCTGATCTCGCGGCCGCCGGCGAAGCCGCGCCGGTGCGTCTGGTGCTGAACGATGAGGTCATCGCCTGCGGCGTCGCGCCGATACGCCCGGTGCTCCCGGGCGCGGCCACCGCGATTGCGACCGGTGGCCCGGTGCCGCGTGGCGCCGACGCCATCGTGATGGTCGAGCACACCCAGCCCGCCGGCGCCGGCGCGATCGAGGTTCGCCGCGCCGCGTCACCCGGACAATTCGTCTCCTATGCAGGTTCGGACATCGCGCGCCGCGAGGCATTGCTGCGCGCCGGCACCATGATCGGTTCGCGCGAGATCGGCATGCTGGCGGCCTGCGGGATCGCGAGCGTCCCGGTGGTGCGGCGGCCGCGCGTCGCCGTGCTCTCGACCGGAGACGAACTGGTGCAGCCCGGTGGGCCGTTACGGCCCGCGGCGATCTACGACACCAATGGCGCGATCGTCACCGCGGCGATCTCGGAGAATGGCGGCGAGGCGGCATTTCTCGGCGCCATCCCCGATGACGAGGCGCAGCTTGAATCCGCGATGCGCGAGGCGTTGGCGGCCAGCGACATGCTGGTGCTATCGGGCGGCACCTCAAAGGGTGCGGGCGACGTCTCTCACCGCATCATCGCGCGGCTGGGCAAGCCCGGCATCCTCGCCCATGGCGTCGCACTGAAGCCGGGCAAGCCGTTATGCCTTGCGGTCTGTGACGGCAAGCCGGTGATCATCCTGCCGGGCTTCCCGACCTCGGCGATGTTCACCTTCCACGACATGATCGTGCCGGTGCTGCGGCGGATGGCAGGGCTGCCACCACGTTCCGACGCGAAAGTCGCGGCCAGAATTCCGGTGCGGATCGCGTCCGAACTCGGCCGCACCGAGTTCGTAATGGTGTCTCTGGTCGAGGGTGATCGCGGCCTGATCGCCTATCCCACCGGCAAGGGCTCGGGCGCGATCACGTCGTTCGCGCAGTCCGACGGGTTTTTGCGGATCGACGCATTGGCCGACCAGATGCCGGCGGGCACGGACGCGGAGGTGACGCTGTTCACGCCGCATGTGCGGGTGCCGGACCTGGTGATCGTCGGCAGCCATTGCACCGGGCTTGATCTAGTCACCGCACCGCTGGCGCGGACAGGTTTGCTGGTGCGCTCGATTGCGGTCGGCAGCCTCGGTGGGCTCGCGGCGGCCAAGCGCGGCGAATGCGATTTCGCGCCGATCCATCTGTTCGATGAGCAGACCGAGACCTACAACACGCCGTTCCTCGGCGCCGGCCTTGAACTGCTGCCGGGCTGGCGGCGGATGCAGGGCATCGTGTTCCGCAAGGGCGATACGCGTTTCGAAGGCCTGAGCGCGCAGGATGTGGTGCGCGCGGCGCTGGCCGATCCCGCCTGCATCATGGTCAACCGCAATCAGGGCGCGGGCACCCGCATCCTGATCGACAGGCTGCTCGGTTCGGCGCGCCCCGACGGCTACTGGAATCAACCGCGCTCGCACAACGCCGTTGCCGCCGCGGTGGCGCAAGGTCGCGCCGACTGGGGCATGACCATCGCGCCGGTCGCGCATGCCGCCGACCTCGGCTTCATTCCGCTGGCGGAAGAGCATTATGATTTCGCGCTGGTGACGGCGCGCAAACAGCGTCCGGCGGTGCGGGCCTTTCTCGACGCGCTGGCGTCGGAGGAGGGTCGCGCGGCGCTGACGCAGGCGGGATTCAGGCCGGCCTAAAATCCCACTGCGGCTGTTGGTCGCGTGTCCCGACCAAAAAATCGCCGTGAAATGTCGTTGCCGGGCCGCCCCGCACGTCTGGATGGGCCAGTGCGTCGCAACCGCGAAGCTGAGCACATCCTTTGGGAGGCTGCCATGACGATCGATCTTAGATATCTCGTCTATACCGCGATGGTGACCGCGGCACTATGGATCCCCTATATCGTCTGCCAGGTGAGGACCAACGGCCCGCTGGAGCCGAAGGATTACGTCGACCCCACCGCGCGGCCGGTGCCGCCATGGGGCCAGCGCGCGCATCGCGCCTACCTGAACGCTGCCGAAGTATTCGCGCCGTTCGCGGCGCTGGTCATTGCCGCGCAACTGGCCGGGAAGGCGAATTCGGTCACCGCGTTTTGGGCCATGAGCTTCTTCTGGCTTCGGCTGGCGCACGCGATCGTCTATTGGGCCGCCATTCCCTATCTGCGCACCATCCTGTTCACCCTGGCGTTTGTTGCCGAGGCGGGGATTTTCTGGGAAATCATCAAGTAGTCCCCGGGGATTGGATTATTTTGGAAAACCAATTTCCGGCGAGCGGGCCAGTGAGCCCCATCGTCATCCTGAGAGCCTGTGAAGCTATCTCGGACGTCATCCTCGGGACGAATGCGGAGCGTTCGCCCGTGAGGTGCTCGGCGTCTTCGGCGAGCCTCGAAGGATGGTGTTCAGCACTGTGCGTGCGGCCATCCTTCGAGACGCGGCCAAGCGGCCGCTCCTCGGAAAGTTCTCGACGGTGTCGGGGATAACGCTCAGTCCAAACCGCGCCGGATCGCCATTGGCATTGAGAATGAGCTCGCCGCATTGCGGCTTCAGCCGCGCGATCACGCGTTCGAGGATGATGCGGCCGCCGACCTGGCGCATCGGCTTGTCGCCACCGCCCATCCGCCGCGCCAGACCGCCGGCGAGCAGCACGCCGGGAATGCCCTCGTT
The DNA here is from genome assembly GCA_963755895.1 of uncultured Alphaproteobacteria bacterium. Taxonomy (GTDB): domain Bacteria; phylum Pseudomonadota; class Alphaproteobacteria; order Rhizobiales; family Xanthobacteraceae; genus Bradyrhizobium. The sequence goes on along the minus strand of CAVWMD010000003.1, from coordinate 750,481 downwards.
GCTCATCCCCATGTCGCGCGATCGATCTTCATCATATCGGCAGGTTGGCATGACTTTACGCGCGGGCTGAACTAAGGCATTGGGCATAAAGGTTCGTCATTGCGAGCGAAGCGAAGCAATCCACGGTTCCAAGCAAGGGCTGGATTGCTTCGTCGCGGAGCCTGTCATCGGGCGCGCATTCGCGCGACCCGGTGGCTCCTCGCAATGACGGCGGCGGGCTCTGGAGCATGCGATGAACGTGATTGGTCTCTCGGGATGGAGCGGCGCCGGCAAGACCACCTTGCTGACGCGGGTGATCCCGCATCTGTTGGCCAGGGGGTTGCGCGTCTCCGTCATCAAGCATGCCCATCACGACTTCGATGTCGACGTGCCCGGCAAGGATTCCTGGGTACATCGGCAATCCGGCGCGACCGAGGTGCTGGTGTCCTCGTCCCGCCGCTGGGCCTTGATGCATGAATTGCGCAATGCTGCCGAGCCGCGATTGCCGGAGCTCCTTAGCAAGATGTCGCCGGTCGATCTCGTCGTCATCGAAGGCTTCAAGCGCGAGCCGCACAACAAGATCGAGGTGCATCGCGCAGCCAACAACAAGCCGCTGTTGTTTCCCGACGATACCGATATCGTCGGCATCGCGACCGACGCCGTGGTTGAAACCACGCTGCCAATGGTCCATCTCGACGATGTCGAGGCCATCACAGCCTTGATGCAGCGCGCCGCGATCCCGGTCGAACAGGTGCTGGCGCGAAGCTCGAGCAAGGAATAAAAAGCACGATGGCGATCATAAAACTCGACCTTAGCGGGCTCAAATGCCCGTTGCCGGCGCTGAAGACCCGCAAGGCACTGAAGGCGGTGACGCCGGGTGATTTCCTGGAAGTGCACTGCACCGATCCGCTGTCGGTGATCGATATCCCGAACCTGATCCGGGAAACCGGCGACAAAGTCGAGATCACCGAGCGCGCCGAGCGCCGGATCGTGTTCATGATCGAGAAAGCCAATCGGCCGATGCCGTCGGCCAATCAATCTTAGCTGGGTGATATCTACCTTTTACCTATCGACACCCGCCCCGGCTTCTGTCCCAATCGAGGTTCTCCGTGGGGGCGCGGAGGCTGGGTCGTGTTGGTGGCAGGGCTTACGCGTTTGGGGCCGGGTGAATTTCCCGATTTAGGCCGGCACTGATGGCGGGCATATCCTGTCGCATCAGGGGTTGGAATTCTCGGATGTGCTTGGTGATCCCGGTGCATTCTCGGATTGTGCGGAGCAGCAATGCACGAGCTGACCGCCCGTGATAGGCTCCGGCCTGGACGGACGGATCGGTGACGGACGGGATCGGTGACGGCAGACACACCCGAAAAGGGTGGCTGTAAAAGGGAGGATTGAATGACGTCAATCAGCAGCGCCGGAAGCATGTCCGGCGCCGGGGCCGGGCTCCTCGACAGGGAACGGACGATTGCGACCGCTGGCTTCAATCGTTGGATGGTGCCGCCCGCGGCGCTCTGCATCCATTTGTGCATCGGCATGGCCTACGGCTTTTCCGTGTTCTGGCTGCCGCTGTCGCGTGCGATCGGACTGACCGCGCCGAAGGCATGTCCCGACATGTCGCTGGTGCAGGAATTGTTCACCACGAGCTGCGACTGGAAAGTCGCCAGCATGGGCTGGATGTTCACCCTGTTCTTTGTCGCGCTCGGCGTATCCGCGGCGATCTGGGGCGGCTGGCTGGAGCGGGTCGGACCACGCAAGGCCGGCTTCGTCGCCGCGTTGTGCTGGGGCGGCGGCCTGTTGATCGGCGGCTTCGGGATCTATGTCCATCAGCTCTGGATCATGTGGCTCGGCGCCGGCGTCATCGGCGGCATCGGTCTCGGCCTTGGCTACATCTCTCCGGTGTCGACCCTGATCAAATGGTTTCCGGATCATCGCGGCATGGCGACCGGCATGGCGATCATGGGGTTCGGTGGCGGCGCGATGATTGGTGCGCCGCTGGCCAACATCCTGATCAACCATTTCAAGACCCCCACATCGGTCGGCGTGTGGGAGACCTTCGTCGTGATGGGCGTGATCTACTTCGTGTTCATGACCATCGGCGCGTTCTCCTACCGCATCACCCCGCCGAACTGGAAGCCGGAAGGCTGGACCCCGCCGGCCAAATCCAATGCGATGATCTCGAAGGCCAATGTCCACCTCGACGACGCCCACAAGACCCCGCAGTTCTGGCTGATCTGGTGGGTGCTGTGCCTGAACGTGTCGGCGGGCATCGGCGTGATCGGCATGGCCTCGCCGATGTTGCAGGAAATCTTTGCCGGCAAGCTGATCGGCTTGCCGGATATCGGCTTCAACGCGCTGAGCATCGAGCAGAAGGCGACCATCGCGGCGATCGCGGCCGGCTTTACCGGCTTGCTCTCGCTGTTCAACATCGGCGGCCGCTTCTTCTGGGCCTCGCTGTCCGACTATATCGGCCGCAAGGGGACCTACTATTGCTTCTTCCTGCTCGGGATCGCGCTCTATGCGCTGGCACCGACTTTCGCGGCGATGGGTTCGAAGGTTCTGTTCGTCGTTGGTTTCGGCATCATCCTGTCGATGTATGGCGGCGGCTTTGCCACGGTGCCGGCCTATCTCGCCGATATGTTCGGGACCCAGTTCGTCGGCGCCATTCACGGGCGCTTGCTGACGGCCTGGTCGACCGCGGGCATCATCGGCCCGGTGGTCGTCAACTATATCCGCGAATTCCAGCTCGCGGCCGGCGTGCCGCGCGATCAGCTCTACAACACCACCATGTATATCCTGTGCACCATGCTGATCGCGGGCCTGATCTGCAACTATCTGATCAAGCCGGTCGATCCGAAGTGGCATATGAGCGAAGCCGACGTGGCAAAGCTGCAAGCCGCGAGCGCCACCGCGGCAGCGGGACCTTCGGGATCGTTCGGCATCGGCAAAGGCGGACTGGACCTGCGGGCCGCCTTGTTCTGGGCCTTCGTCGGCATTCCCCTGGCCTGGGGCGTCTGGATCACGCTGCAAAGCGCGGCCAAGATACTTTGATCCATGAGATCACGAACGCGGGACGGTGGCAGAACCGTCCCGCGCTGGTCTTTATTTTCGTCTCATTCCACAAAGCAATATCAAGGGAATTCCTGATGCCTCGTACCGCTATTTGTCTCGCCGCGTTGCTGCTTGTCGCCGGAGCGCTTGATACCGCTTCGGCCCAGACCACGGCGCCGGCGCCTGCCGCCACGACCGCGGCGCCCGCCGCCAAGCCGTCGCGTATCAAATTGACCGCCGAACGGCTCAAGGAAATGAAAGCGAAATGGCTTCAGAACAGGGGCAAGCTGAAAGCCTGCCGCGTGGAAGTGAAGAGGCAGGGACTGGCCGGCGACGACCGCTGGTTCTACATCGCAGACTGCATGGAGAAGACCTGATGCGTCGCGCTGCCGCGAAAGCCGCGGCGTAGCGGCTGGATCGGCGTGAGATGAGATTCGATCGAGTTGTATCGAGAGCGGCTCCTCTAACTCCCCTCGCCCATGTGGCCACCCCCCACCCCAACCCTCCCCCACAGGGGGGGAGGGAGAAGGCTGCGGTCGGCGATGCAAGAATTGACTCGATCCAATCTCATCCCATCTCAGCTCGCGCTGCCCGTTGCCGCGCCCTGCGGCTGCGATTTGTTTTGGGCGATGACGGCCTCGAGCCTTGCGATGTTCTCCAGCAGCCGCTGGCTGGTCAGGACCAGGAAGTAATAGCCGAATTGCGGGTCCTGAAAGTAGATCTCGAGCAATTTGTCATAGGTGATGGTCAGCACGTGGCCATCCTCGGTGCACTCGACCGTCGCGGTCCGCCGGTTATTGGGTGACAGGAAACCGAGTTCGCCCATCAGGCGGCCGGGCGGCAGCACGACGCCGATTTCGCTCACGAGGAATTCGCCGGTGACGGTCAGGAACATCTCGTGCGCCGGGGCGTCCTTTTTGAACAGCACATCGCCCTTGCGGTATTTCCGCTCGGTCATAAACGGCTTGAGCCATTCGATCGACATGTCGCCCTTGGCGGCGTTGCGCGCCTTCTTGACCAGATTGAGCATCTGATGGAGGCGCAGGCCGTTGATCGGGAGCAGCAGGAGATACAACAGCAGGGTCTTGATATCCCCGGACAAGATGCCAAAGCCGGCGAAAAACGCGCAGCCGAACATGTTGGAGACGCGCAGCGGCACCATGGTCCGGGTCAAGAGGGTCGCGACAAAGAACACCGCGCCCACCAGCGCGCACATATTGGCCAGCGTGATATTGGCCAGAAAAATCTCCAGCAGCCGATTGAACAGCGCGTCGTAGGTGATGTTGTTGGGGTCGAGGCCCAGTTGAACCAGGATCTTGGCGAACCGCAAATTGTCGGCGGCGGCGTTTAGGATGCGGTCCAGCGCGGTGGAGAGGTCAGCATGGCTGGCGTACATGGCAGCTCCCGGGGCGGCTCGAAGGGGGTCAAACGAAGCTTTCCGCCAAAGCCAGATAAAGCGCAAAGAGAAAACCGGCAACCGTCGGGAGTACCACCAGCGAACCGCCTTCCTCGAGGGCGACGGGAATCATGGCATGGGCGACCAGTGCGAGTACAGCGCCACCCGCCAGCGCCTGGGCGAAGATCGCCGCCAGCGCATCGCTGCTGCCGATGAAGGCCTTTCCGGCCGCGGCCGCGACGATGCCTGCCACCAGAACGGTCGACCAAAGCCCGAAAATCCCCGCCGGGCGGTAGCCGGCCTTGGTCAACATCGAGGCACTCGCCGCCGCCTCCGGAATGCCGCCCAGAAACATCCCGAGCATCAGCGTTACCGACAGGTTGCCGAGAGCGGTAAACTTGGCGCCGATGACGAGGCAGCCGGGGATGGTGTCTAGAATGTTGCCAAGGACGATCGCCATTCCGGCGCCGTTGGCGGCTTCGGTGAGCATCTTGCCGGTCTCGTGCCGGCTGAGCTGGTCGAGGCTCCTCCCGGCGACCTTGGCCCATCGGGCGGCGTTGGTGCCGCCGGCGCTGAGGTTGTCGATCGCCCGCCGGTGGCTGATGTGCTTGACCGCGTCGGCCATTTGCGGGTCCTCCGCGACCAGTCGCTCGAAAACGGCCTTGTCTATTTTCAGAAGGTCGGTGTCTTCGACCGCCCGAATCGTCGCGGTACGGGGGTCGCCCGCAAGCAGCGACATTTCTCCAAACGCGTTGCCCTTGCCGAGCACCGCGATCGCGCTGCCGGAAGCCGCGCTGTCGCGCGGATCTTCGGACAGGACTTCCACCTTGCCGCTGCCGACGATGTAGAGCGCATCGCCGGGGTCGCCGGTCCGAAACAGGATCTCGCCCTTCTTCAACTGGCGATCGTTGATGCAGGGTAGAATTCGTTCGATCTGTTCGGCCGGCAGATGCCGCATCAGGTCGGAGGTCGCGAGAAGCTTGATTTGCGCGGCGATGTCCTGCTGCTTGCGGGTCAGCGCATATTCGCGAAACTGGGTGCCGTAGCGGACCGCCGCTCCCCTTTTTTCCAGGAACCTCGACGTCGAGTAGTAAAGCACGGCGCCGACGGCAAAGCCGGAGCTGACGAAGGCCCACGCGGCGCGTGCATCATAGCCTTGATGGTGAAGCGTCAGCGCTCCCTCATAGGCAAGCTCGATGGCCAGCGCCGAGATCAGGGAGCCGGCCGCGAATGCCAGCAGACAGGCGAGCAGACGCTGCGAAATCGCGAGGTAAAGGCCGATCGCGGCGCCCAGCAGCGATGAGGAGGTTGTGGCCAGTCCCAACAGGGACACCATGGCAAGCTGGTGAAGATTATTCATCAGTTCCTCGACCGTTTGGGATGTGAGCGGTGGGCGTGAATTCGATTGCGGCGTGTAAAGTTTTCTGGGGCGTCATCTTGAGGGCTTGTGAAACTATCTCTGCCGTCATCCTGAGGAGCCGCGCTCTTGCGCGGCGTCTCGAAGGTGTTCAGCAAAGTGCGTGCGAGCGCTCCTCACGGGCGAACGCTCGGCGTTCGTCCCGGGGACGACGTCCGAGATAGCTTCACACGCTCTCACTTGCGCGAAAGTCCGCTGGGTCCGAATTGTCGATTGTGGTCCTTCAGCCGCCAGCTCGGTGTCCAACTCGGGCAATGCTCATAGAGCCGTGTGGCGAAGGCGCCTTCTTTTCCCGCGCATTTGTAGTAGCAAACCTTGGTTGCCCCGGAGACTCGCGCGCCGGCCGCCGTGCAAATCAGAGAAACCGTTGACGGTTCGAGGGTCGGCGCGTCTTGCATGGGAGCGTCTCGGACGGGCGCGGATGTAGCGGCCGCAAAAACGGCCAACGCCAGAAAAATCGTCATTTTGCCCTGCTGCTGAACGAGAGAGAAAACAGATCTTCGCACATGAAGACGCCGTGATCGGCGACGTTCTCTCGTTACTGCGGTTTCGTGACAGGGCGTTAATAGTTGAGGTGTGAAAGATATATGGCGGCCTTCAGCGCGATAATTCCGGCGAGGGCGCCTGCCGCCAACAGGATCGCGAAGGCGGCTCCGAGCAACCGCCGGATCGTGGCAGGTCGCGCGTCCGCCGCATTGGGACGCGCCGGCGCGCTTGCGCCATCGGCATGCCGGTACGCCCGAACGGAGGGGCGGCTTGCATGCAGGGGGTCGGAGACATGCGACAGCAACGTCATAGTGGAAACTCGTTGAGGGATCGGTTGGCGAGCCGTTGCCTCGATTTCAGGACCGCGTGCTCATTCGCACGGCAACCCGCAGCCGGCGCAGGTGCCGGCCCAGAAAGAGTTTCGCGGCCGCCAGCGCGGCAACGAGCGGATTGCCGTGATTTTCAAGGTCGAGCTCGAAACGGGCTTGCGGAAACAACCCGGCGCAACCGGCCGGACCGGCGTTTGTCTTGGCAAAACGCAGGGCCGAGCCCTTGCGCCAGAACAGGCCGCCGAACTTTCCGTCGGCGTCGCGCGCCACCCAAAAGCCGTCGCGGTTACGGCCGATGAAAACCACCGGAATGCTCCGGCTCAGGACATCCGGGCCGGGCCGCGCAAACGAGGTAACGGCGTGCTCCAATTCCGGCGGCGCGTCGGACGCAAGCGGTGCCGATGACGGCCTCTCGCCCGCCGCCCTGCCGAGAAATTCTTCGCTGTAAGTCATCACGCTCATGGCGATGCCGGTTCCCGAGAGAACGCCAGCCTTGGGCAGCGTCCGCGGTGATACTTGGGCTGAGCCGCATATGAATTCGAGACGGCCCGACCGCCCATCGCATAAAGGCGGCATAAAGAACGAGGGTGGCGCCGCGCGCCTATGTCGCTCCTATGCGGACGCCGAACGGATGCTCTCGAATTCATATGTGTGGCGACGCATCTTCCGGTCAGCGCGCGGCGCATCGCCCGCCGGAGGGCCAGGATGATTCGCCTCACTTTGACCAAGGACCGGCTGTTCGACCTGACGCCGGAGCGTCGCCCCGGCCATTATCGCTTCGCAAGAAGCGCGAACCAGCCTGGTCGTTCCCACGTCCGCCGCGCCCTCGACGGCGCCAAGGCGTTGTTCGGCTCCGCGCTGAAGCTGGTCGCCGCCGCCGGGCATCATCGTGTCGAGCGTGAGCTGAGGATCGGTGGCCCTCGCCATGACTGGCAGCGGATCGACGACGATCACTTCACGCCGATCGAGCATTAGAGCCTGTGAAGCTGCTTTCGACGTCATCCCCGGGATGAACGCAATTGGGTAGAGCATGATCCGGAAAAGTGGAAACCGGTTTTCCCTCGCGACAAACGCGAAGCGTTTGCGCGGAGATCATGCTCAAACAATAAACTGGAGCTGGATGACGATTCGAAGATAAGTCATACAGTACTCAATGCTTTCGCCGGCTCGCCAACGGCCGTCATCGCCAGAGCGACCGCCTTTCGCGCATCCGCGGGCAGTTCGACCAGCGGCAATCTCGGCGCCGGCTTCATGAATCCCAAAAGGCTCATGCCGTATTTCAGGGTGGCGACCGGCGCCTCCGATGCGAGCAACGTGCCGAGCGTCGCGAGACCAACCGAAGCGTGCCGCGCAGCCGGCAAATCACCGCTTGTGCAGCCCTCATAGAGCTGGCGGCAGCGATCGGGAAAAAGATTGGCAATGCCGCAAATGCAGCCGTCCCCGCCGCTGGCGAGATAGGCCAGCGCATTGGTGTAATCGCCACACAGCAGCCGAAACGCCGGCGGCAGCATCGAGCGCAAGCGAAAGAGCCGCGCCAGGCTCCCACCCGAGTCGTTCAGGCCGATGAACTGCGTCGATTCCGCTAGCCGAGCGATGGTTTCGTCGGAGATCTCGCGCGCGGTGCGCGAGGGGATGTCATGCAGCAGGATGGGCAGGCTGGTCGAAGCCGCGATCGACTGGAAATGCGCCAGGATACCGGCCTGCATCGGCTTGTTGTAATACGGCGCCACCGACAATATCGCGTCCGCACCGTTGCTTTCGGCGATTTCCGTCAACTCGATCGCCTGCCCCGTCGAGTTGGATCCTGCGCCGGCAATGATGGCTATTCGTCCACGCGCGATTCCGACCGCCGCGCTGATGATCTCCGCGCGCTCCATCCGGTCGAGTGTCGAGCTTTCGCCCATGGTTTCACCGACCACGACCGCGGTCGCGCCCGATCCGATCTGGTGCTCGCACAGCATCTCGAAGGCGGCCCAATCGATGCCGTCGTGGTCGTCGAACGGCGTCGGGAGGTCGGCGATGAAACCACCGAGCCAGTGCAATGGTTTGGTCTTGGACATAGTCTTGGGCATAGTCTTTGGCATGGTCCTGGTCATAAGCTTGGGCTGGAGCTGTGGCATGGTCATGCCACCTTCGCGATGGCGCCAACGTGCTGGCCGAACTCCTCGCGATGCGCCGCCAGCACAAAGCCCTGATGACAGCGGGCGCCGGCTTCGATCCGAAATCCGAGTTGCTGCAATTTCGTTCGAACTTTGCAGGCGAGGCCGTTCTCCTGCAATTCGATCGATATCGTGATGCTCGCCGCGGCGTAAAGATGCGGGGAGATCTGGTTGATCGCGGCCTCGATCGCCGGATAGTCGTGGTCGCCGGCGATCAGGCCCGCCGAATGCTGTCCGGAAGACGAGCGGCAGGCCGACGCCAGAGTAGCAGAGGTAAATCCCCGTCGCCGGAGCGCCAGATAAAGCTCGATGCTGTCGGCTCCGGCGAGAACCAGCCGGTGCGACTTGGACAGGTGCGCGAGATTGATCATGGTGTCGACCATTTCGTCCCGCGGCGAGATCACGTTCTGTCTTGACATGAGGGGCTCCGGCTGATCGGGGGGAGTTTGTCGGCGCTAGGCGGCGCGGCTCTGAAGCGAGCTGTCGGCATCGATGGCCGCATCCTTCGTCGCATCCTTGGCCGCCTGAGGCGACGACGCTTTGCGATGCATGTCGAGTTCGACGATGGTGGTCGCGAGGACGATGGTTTCCGGGTGGTGCCCGTTTTCGAACAGCGCATATTTCAGCGCTTGCGCGTGGCTGACGAATAGTCCGCCGAATAGTCCGTTGTTTTCCTGGGCAACCCAGTTGCCCCTGCTATTGCGTCCGATAATGACAATATTGGATGTGCACGATGGCGGTTCGTCGACGGCTTCCACAACTCGCTCCTGTTGGTTGCCGCGATACGCAAAAGGCGATCGCGTGCGTTCTTGAGATGAGAAATATTGAGAAGATCGCATATGAATTCGAGAGCGAGGCGGGTTCGATCTCATAAGGGCGGCGTAAAGATCAGGATGCTGCGAAAGGCGGATGACCGCCGGCGGAATTTTCAGAGCCTTTTTCCGTTCCGATGGAATCGGAACGGGGCTCTAGGTTTTTGTTTTGACGCGTTTTCTTCACGCGAACCGGTATCCACTTCGCTCGAAAACGCTCTAGACCGGAGCGAGGGCGCCAAGGCCGAGTTCGCCCAAAGAATGAACCAGGCAGAATAGCGCGACGCAGGCCAAGGCTTCATCCCAATGATTGAGGATGCCGTCGAGCGGGCGCTCGCGCTTGATGATGGCGACAACGACGCTGAAGACGATGGACATCGCCAGCAACGCGGCAATGCTGCGGGCAAAGCCGAAGCTGCCGAATGTCGCGAACACAGCGAGGATGATCATTCGCAGGCAAAAGCGGACCAGCACCTGCGTCGATCTCATTTCCTGCGATAGCTGGGGAAGTTGCGCCAAATTGGTAAAACTCTGATGGATGGGATCGCGGCCGGGGTGGGCAGCCTTATGCGAAATTATCGCTGCAAAGCGCCTGGTAGACCGCGTCTGCCTCGCGCTGGACGATGGGGACGCTGGGTCTGATCGATGGCGCGCTGGTACGCTGGGCCTCGACGAACGCGCTCAGGATCGCCAGCGGCAAATCGGCGTGACGGGCCTCGACCGATTGATCGAGCCATTCAGGCAACTCGCGCTCGCGGGACAGCGCGCAATGCCATTCGCCTTCGTCATAGGCGATACGGCGAACCTGCCATTGCGGCAGCTCCAGTTCGATCAGCGCAAATGCCGCGTCGGTCCAGGCTTCCGCCGCGATCAGGCGCTGGATTCGCGCGGTCCTTTCGCCCTGTCCGGCCGATGGAAAGCGCCGGCACGCAGCCTCGATGACCGCCGAGATCAGCTTCTCCGTCACATGATGCGCGATACGAAGCCGGTCATCAATGTTGTGGGTGTTTGAGGGGAGCAGCATCGCGGCATCTCGCATCGGGCGCGGCTGCGACCAGCAGCCAGTCCCGCAAAATGGAGAAACCGCCATTTGAAAGCGAGATGAAGCAGGGGGAGAAGATATAGGGATTTCATAAGTGTTTGCCGGGCCGCTCAATTGTCGTCCCGGCGAACGAGGCCGTAAGGCATCACCGACGTCATCCTGAGGTGCTCGCCGTCTTCGGCGAGCCTCGAAGGATGGCTGCAAGCACTACGCGGGACAACCTCCTTCGAGGCTCGCAAGGGCTCGCACCTCAGGATGACGGTTCCGGTGGGGCGCGGCCGTTCGCCGGGACGACCGATGCGATCTACGCCCCGGCCTTTATGAGATTCCTATAACTTCGCTAGTGCGACCGTCTCGAAAACCTATGCGCCTGGTGGCACTTCAAGGCCTGACAAAAGGGGGGAACCCTGCCTGCCCCCCGCGTACCACACCGCATAGGAGCACGCCATGTTGGATATTTTCATGCTGGCCTTCGGCCTTGCCTTCTTCGTGGCGGCGGTGGGCTACACCTACGCCTGCGAACGGCTTTGATCGTTCGACGCCCGATTGCCATGCGAACAGGCTTTTGAAGGAGCACGATCATGATCTTCGATTATTCACTCGCCGGTCTCGTCTCGCTGGGCCTGCTGTTTTATCTCACCTACGCCCTGCTGCGGCCCGAGCGGTTCTGACCGCCTCAAAACGTAACTCCGCGCAAATCCTAAAGGCACACTCCGATGACCGTCATTGGCTGGATTCAAATTCTTCTGTTCTGTGCGATCGTCGTCGCACTGGTCAAACCGCTCGGCTGGTACATGACGCGCGTCTTCAACGGCGAGCGCACCTCGCTCTCGCCGGTGCTGCGGCCGGTCGAGGCCGGGCTGTACTGGATCGGCGGCGTCGATGAGAAGCGCGAGCAGCATTGGCTGACCTATACGGTCGCCATGCTGCTGTTCCATGTCGGCGGCTTTCTTGTCCTGTATGCGGTGATGCGCTTGCAGGCGGTGTTGCCGTTCAATCCGGCCGCGCAAACGGCGGTCGCCGAGGACCTTTCCTTCAATACCGCGATCAGCTTCATCACCAATACCAACTGGCAGAACTACGGCGGCGAAAGCACGATGTCCTATCTCGTGCAGATGCTGGGGCTGACGCACCAGAATTTCCTGTCGGCGGCGACCGGCATCGCGCTCGCGATGGCGTTGATTCGCGGCTTCTCCCGTTCCTCGATGCGCACCGTCGGCAATTTCTGGGTCGATGTGACCCGCTGCACGCTCTATGTGCTGCTGCCGATCTGCGTAGTCTACACGCTGTTCCTGATCTGGCAGGGCATCCCGCAGACGCTCGGCGCCTATGTCGACGCCACCACATTGGAAGGCGCCAAGCAGACCATCGCGGTCGGTCCGGTGGCCTCGCAGGTTGCGATCAAGATGCTCGGCACCAATGGCGGCGGCTTCTTCAACGCCAACGCCGCGCACCCGTTCGAGAACCCGACCGCGCTGTCGAATTTCGTGCAGATGATCTCGATCTTCGCGCTCGGCGCCGCCTTGACCAACGTGTTCGGCCGCATGGTCGGCAACCAGCGCCAGGGCTGGGCGATCCTGTCGGTGATGGGCGTGCTGTTCATCGCCGGCGTCGCCGTCACCTATTGGGCCGAGGCCAACGGCACCTCGGCGTTGCACGCGCTCGGCCTGACCGGCGGCAACATGGAAGGCAAGGAAATCCGCTTCGGCATCGTCGCCTCCAGCCTGTTCGCGGTGGTTACTACCGCGGCCTCCTGCGGTGCGGTCAACGCGATGCATGACAGCTTCACGGCGTTGGGCGGCATGATCCCGCTGATCAACATGCAGCTCGGTGAAATCATCGTCGGCGGCGTCGGCGCGGGTCTCTATGGCATGCTGCTGTTCGTCGTGCTGGCGATCTTCGTCGCCGGCCTGATGGTCGGCCGCACCCCGGAATATGTCGGCAAGAAGATCGAGGCGCGGGAGGTCAAGATGGCGATGCTCGCGATCCTGGTACTGCCCTTGATGTATCTGGGCTGGACCGCGGTAGCCGTGGTGCTGCCGTCGGCGGTGGCCTCGATGGCCAATTCCGGCCCGCATGGCTTCACCGAAGTGCTTTATGCCTTCACCTCGGCGACCGGCAATAACGGCTCGGCCTTTGGCGGCCTCTCCGGCAACACCTTCTTCTACAATCTGACCTTGGCCAGTTCGATGTTCGTCGGCCGCTTCTTCATGATCATTCCGGCGATGGCACTGGCCGGCTCGTTGGCCGGCAAGAAGTCGATCCCGGCCTCGGCCGGCACCCTGCCGACCACCGGTGGCCTGTTCGTCGGCCTCGTCGTCGGCGTGATCCTGATCATCGGCGGTCTGACGTTCTTCCCGGCACTGGCGCTCGGGCCGATCGTCGAACAGCTCGCGATGAACGCCAACACCCTTTTCTAAGCAAGGCCTAGATCTGCGCCTTACGGAGTTACGTCCATGGAAGCCATGAAATTACAAAAGCGCGTGCCGGTCTCCGCGATGCTCGATCCGAAGATCGTCTTCCCGGCGATGGGATCGGCGGTTGCAAAACTCGATCCGCGGCTGATGATCAAGAACCCGGTGATGTTCGTGGTCGAAATCGTCGCGGCCCTGACCACGGTGATCTTCGTGCGGGACCTCGTCACCGGCGGAACAAATCTCGGCTTCACCTTCCAGATCATCGTGTGGCTGTGGTTCACGGTGCTGTTCGCCAATTTCGCCGAAGCCGTCGCGGAAGGCCGCGGCAAGGCGCAGGCGGAATCGCTCAAGAAGACCCGCACCGAGAGCCAGGCCAAGCTGCTGACGGGCTCCGACAAGGCCTATCGGCTCGTATCGGGCACCAGCCTCAAGGTCGGCGACATCGTGCTGGTCGAAGCCGGCGACAATATCCCGTCCGACGGCGAAGTGATCGAAGGCGTCGCTTCGGTGAACGAAGCCGCGATAACAGGTGAATCCGCGCCCGTGATCCGCGAATCCGGCGGCGACCGTTCGGCGGTCACCGGCGGCACGCAGGTATTGTCCGACTGGATTCGGGTCCGCATCACCGCGGCGCAAGGCTCGACCTTCATCGATCGCATGATCAAGCTGGTGGAGGGCGCCGAACGGCAGAAGACGCCGAACGAGATCGCGCTCAATATTTTGCTGGCGGGCCTCACCATCATCTTCGTGTTCGCCACGGTCACGATCCCGAGCTACGCGGCCTATGCCGGCGGCTCGATTTCGGTGGTCGTGCTGGTCGCGTTGTTCGTGACGCTGATTCCGACCACGATCGGCGCGCTGCTGTCGGCGATCGGCATCGCCGGCATGGACCGGCTGGTGCGCTTCAACGTGCTGGCGATGTCGGGTCGCGCGGTCGAGGCGGCCGGCGACGTCGATACGCTGTTGCTGGACAAGACCGGCACCATCACGCTGGGCAACCGGCAGGCCACCGCGTTTCGCGCCGTGCAGGGCGTCACCGAGCAGGAACTGGCGGATGCGGCCCAATTGGCTTCGCTGGCCGACGAAACTCCGGAAGGGCGCTCGATCGTGGTGCTCGCCAAGGAGAAATACGGCATCCGCAGCCGCGACATGGCGGAACTCAACGCCACCTTCATTCCGTTCACGGCGCAGACCCGCATGAGCGGCGTCGATGCCGGGGCCTCGTCGGTCCGCAAGGGCGCGGTCGACGCGATCCTCAATTATGTCGGCGGCGGCACCGCGCAAACCATGGCGTCGGGAAATACCGTGCGTGCGCTGCAGCCGTCGATCAGTTCGGATGCCGCCCGGGAAATTCGCGCGATCTCGGACGAAATCGCCAAGGCCGGCGGCACGCCGCTGGCCGTTGCCAAGGATGGTCGCCTGCTGGGCGTCGTGCAGCTCAAGGATATCGTCAAGGGCGGCATCCGTGAGCGCTTCGCCGAACTGCGCCGCATGGGTATCCGCACCGTGATGATCACCGGCGACAACCCGATGACCGCGGCCGCGATCGCCGCGGAAGCCGGCGTCGACGACTTCCTCGCGCAGGCGACGCCGGAGGACAAGCTGAAGCTCATTCGCGACGAGCAGGCCAAGGGCAAGCTGGTTGCGATGTGCGGCGATGGCACCAATGACGCGCCGGCGCTGGCGCAGGCCGATGTCGGCGTTGCCATGAACACCGGCACGCAGGCGGCGCGCGAGGCCGGCAACATGGTCGATCTCGACTCCAACCCGACCAAATTGATCGAAGTGGTCGAAATCGGCAAGCAGCTATTGATGACGCGTGGCGCGCTGACCACCTTCTCGATCGCCAATGACGTCGCGAAATATTTCGCCATCATCCCCGCGATGTTCCTGACGTTCTATCCGCAACTCAACGTGCTCAACGTGATGCACCTGGCCAGCCCGCAAAGCGCCATCCTGTCGGCAATCATCTTCAACGCGCTGATCATCATCGGGTTGATTCCGCTGGCACTGAAAGGCGTCGCCTATCGCGCGATCGGAGCCGGCGCGTTGCTGCGCCGTAACCTGCTGATCTACGGCCTTGGCGGTATCATCATTCCCTTTATCGGCATCAAGGCCATCGACCTCGTGGTCGCTGCGTTGCATCTGGCTTAACCGTCATTGTCTGAAACGTCATTGCGAGGAGCGAAGCGACGAAGCAATCCACACTTGATTTGCCGCCATGGATTGCTTCGCTTCGCTCGCAATGACGACAAAACTGGAGAACCATCATGTTGAAAGAAATTCGTCCCGCCATCATCCTGCTGGTCGCGCTGACGCTGATTACGGGACTGGCCTATCCGCTGGCGATGACCGCGATCGCGGGTGTGGTGTTTCCGAAGCAGGCGGAAGGCAGCCTGATCGAGCGCGACGGCAAGGTGGTCGGCTCGGCCTTGATCGGGCAGGAGTTCAAGAGCGACAAGTATTTCCACGGCCGGCCCTCGGCAACCTCTGCTCCGGATCCGGCTGACGCCACCAAGACGGTGTCGGTACCCTACAACGCGGCCAATTCGGGCGGCTCCAACCTCGGCCCGACCAGCAAGGCGTTGAACGACCGGGTCAAGGAAGATGTCGACAAGTTGAAAGCCGAGAACCCCTCGGCTTCTGTGCCGATCGACCTCGTCACCACCTCCGCCAGCGGACTTGATCCCGACATCTCGCCCGAGGGCGCGCTGTTCCAGGTGCCACGGGTCGCCAAGGCGCGGAATATGCCGGAAGACCGCGTTCGGCAGTTGGTCACGGACGCGACCGAAGGTCGCCTTGCCGGGTTGCTTGGCGAACCGCGCGTTAACGTTCTGGCGCTCAATCTGGCGCTCGACGCCGCGAAATAGCGCCGCTAGGCTGAACCGGGGTCGAGGACTATAATGTCTTATGGCAAATCAGCGCCACGACCCCGATAAGAGGCCCTCGCCGGATGCGCTGCTGGAGACGGCGAGGCGCGAGAACGATCAGGCCGGCCGGCTCAAGATATTCGTCGGCGCCGCACCCGGCGTCGGCAAGACCTATGAAATGCTGCAGAACGCTCACGCCAAGTTGAAGGCCGGCTTCGATGTCGTGGTGGGTGCCGTTGAAACCCACGGACGGGCCGAGACCGAGGCGCTGCTGAGGGGTCTTGAGGTGCTGCCGCGCAAACGGCTCAGCTACAAGGGCCAGACCATCGAAGAGATGGACCTCGACGGGTTGCTCGCGCGCCGTCCGCAAATCGCGCTGGTCGACGAATTGGCCCACACCAACGCACCAGGCAGCCGCCACCCCAAGCGCTACCTTGACGTCGAGGAACTGCTCTCCCAGGGCATCGACGTCTATACCGCGGTCAACATTCAGCACATCGAAAGCCTCAACGATGTGGTGGCGCAGATCACCCATGTGCGGGTGCGCGAAACCGTTCCGGATTCAGTGTTCGACCGCGCCGCCGCGATCGAGCTGATCGACCTCACGCCCGATGACCTGATCCAGCGGCTGAAAGAGGGCAAGGTCTATGTCCCCAAGCAGGCCGAGCGCGCGCTCGAGCATTATTTCTCGCCGGGTAATCTGACCGCGCTGCGCGAACTGGCATTGCGGCGCACCGCCGAACGGGTTGACGAACAGCTCCTGACCCACATGCAGGCCAATGCGATCGCAGGTCCATGGGCCGCGGGCGAGCGCATCCTGGTTTGCCTCAGCGAGGATCCGCGCGCGGCGGGGCTCGTGCGCTACACCAAGCGACTGGCGGACCGGTTGCATGCGCCCTGGACCGCGCTGAGCATCGAGACGCGGCGCAGCCTGCAACTGACCGACGAGCAGCGCGACCAGCTGGCCGATAATTTGCGCCTCGCGGAAGCGCTCGGCGGCGAGGCGGTCACGATTCCCGGTGTCGGCCGTCGTATCGCCGACGACGTGATCAGTTTCGCGCAAGCCAACAACGTCACCCAGATCATCATCGGCAAGTCGACGCGCTCGTGGCTGTTCGAGCTGACGCGCGGTTCGGTGGTGCACGATCTGGTACGGCGCGCCGGCAATATCAGCGTCAACGTGATTGCCGGTGATGAATTGCCGGCGGGGGCGGCGAAATCGTCGGTTCAGACCGCGGCACGCCCCGAGCCGTTCGATCCGCGACCGTATCTGATGGCGCTGGCGTTCGTGGCCATCGGCCTTGGTGCCGCCAAACTGATCCAGCCGATCTTCGGCATCGAGAATGTCGATCTGGTGTTTCTCACCGCCGTGGTCAGTGTCGCGGTTCGCTTCGGCCTGTTGCCGTCGCTGTTTGCCAGCGTCGTCGCCTCGCTGTGCTACAATTTCTTCTTTCTGCCGCCGGTCTATACCTTCACGATTACCGATCCGACCAACGTCGCGGCGTTCTTCTTCTTCATGCTGATCGCGATCCTGGTTTCCAACGTCGCGGCCCGGGTCCGTACCCAGGCCATCACCGCGGCAGGGCGGATTCGCACCACCGAATCGCTCTACGCCTTCAGCCGCAAACTCGCCGGCACCGCGACGCTGGACGACGTGCTGTGGGCGACCGCCTATCAGATCGCGCTGATGCTCAAGGTGCGGGTGGTGCTGTTGTTGCCGGAGGATGAGGTGCTGACCGTCAAGGCGGGTTATCCGCCCGAGGACCAACTCGACAAGGCCGATCTTGCCGCCGCGAACTGGGCCTGGGGCAACGATCGCACCGCCGGACGCGGCTCGGATACGCTGCCGGGAGCCAAGCGGCTGTTCCTGCCGATGCGAACCGGTCGCGGGCCGATCGGCGTCATCGGCATCGATGACGACCGCACCGGGCCGCTATTGACCCCGGACGCGCGCCGGCTGCTCGACGCCCTGGTCGATCAGGGGGCGCTTGCGATCGAACGGGTAATGCTGGTCGAGGATATGGATCAGGTCAAGCGTACCGTCGAGTTCGGACCGCTTGCGCTCGGCGCTGTTGACGTCGATCTCGCACGATCTCAAGACGCCGCTGGCCTCGGTGCTCGGCGCCGCCAGCACCATGCGCGATCTCGCAAGCGGCTTGAGCGAGTTCGAAAAGCGCGATCTGTTGGCCACCGTGATCGATGAATCCGAGCGCCTCAACCGTTTCATCGCCAATCTGCTCGACATGACGAAACTGGAATCCGGCGCGGTGGTGCCGAATACGATGCGGCAGGATATCGGCGAGATCGTCGGCAGCGTGTTGCGGCGCGCCAGCAAAATCCTGGCGCATCACAAGGTCTCACTTGATCTTGCCGCCGACATGCCGATGCTGGAGCTCGACGCCGTGCTGTTCGAGCAGGTGCTGTTCAATCTCTTGGACAATGCGGCGAAATATGCCGCCGCCGGCACCACGATATCGATCCGCAGCCAGCGCGACAGAAATTCGATGACGCTGCAGATCATCGACGAAGGTGACGGCATTCCGGAAGCCGAGCTCGAAAGCGTGTTCGACAAATTTTATCGCGCCCAGAAGGGTGACCACGTCCGCCCTGGTACCGGCCTTGGGCTGGCGATCTCGCGCGGCTTTGTCGAGGCGATGCGCGGCACGATCTCGGCGACCAATCGCACCGACCGCAGCGGCGCCGTGCTGACCATCCGGTTGCCGATCCCGGCCAATACCATGGCGTTTTCGAGCGAAGCGGATGCCGCTCCGCGTGACGAAAGCGCGTCAGAACAGCAAGCGGGAGCCTCGGTTCTGATGCAACCGGAGCCGAGGCTCTAATGTTGGATACCGCCGCATGAGTGCTGCACCCGTCAAGGTCCTGGTCATCGACGACGAGCCGCCGATCCGCAAGCTGCTGCGGATGGGGCTGACCACGCAGGGCTACGAGATCCTGGAAGCCAGTAACGGCAAGCTCGCGCTGGAATTGCTGGCGCAGAATCCGGCGCTGATCATTCTCGACCTCGGCCTGCCGGATATCCAGGGCCACGAATTGCTGCGCATGATCCGCGGACGCAACGACAGCGTACCGATCGTGGTGCTGTCGAGCCGCGGCGACGAAGCCGGGAAGGTCCAGGCGCTCGACCTCGGCGCCGACGACTACCTGACAAAACCGTTCGGGATGGATGAACTGCTGGCCCGCATGCGCGCGGCATTGCGGCACCAGTTGCAGGTCCATGGCGAGCGGCCGGTGTTCCGTTCCGGCGATCTTTCGGTCGATCTGGTGCGCCGCGTGGTCAAGGTCGGCGACAAGGACGTCAGACTGTCGCCCAAGGAGTACGAATTGCTGCGCGTGCTGGTGCAGCACGCCGGCAAGGTGCTGACGCACAGGTTTCTCTTGAAGGAGCTGTGGGACGAATTGACCGACGCGCAATACTTAAGGGTCTATGTGCGCCAGCTGCGGCAGAAGATCGAAGCCGATCCGGAGCGCCCGCAATTCGTCCTGACCGAAACCGGCATCGGCTATCGGCTGCGCGCCGGCGATTAGGTTTCAGGAACCATTTGCCGATGATGAAGATTACCGTTCCGGCAACGGGAGAACCATCATGGCACGAAAAGCACGGAAATATTCCAGCAAGGCCTCCGCCGACGTCGAACGCGTGATGAAGAAGCGCAAGGCCGGGACCTTGAAGAGCGGCCGCTCGGGCCGCAAGGTGACCAGCCGCAAACAGGCGATCGCGATCGGGCTGTCGGAGGCAAGGGCTGAGGGCAAGAAGGTGCCGAAGAAGGCGTCGAAGAAGAAAGCCTCAAAGAAGAAGATGGTGAAGAAGCGCAAGGCGAAGAAGTAAGATGCGCAATTGATTTTCGTCATGGCCGGGCTTGACCCGGCCATCCACGTCTTTTCTCGCCGCAAAATGCCGTTAAGACGTGGATGCCCGGGTCAAGCCCGGGCATGACGGAGTACCGCGTTACAACCGGATCAGTCCTCACCCCGCCTTGCGCGCCCGCGCCGCCGAGCGGTGCGGCTTCTTCGCGGCGCGCCTGGCGGCCTGCCGCCGGGCCGGCGAAGGCGCCGCGCGCTTGGTCGATGCCTTGCCCTTCAGGCTCTGCTTCAGCGCGTCTATCAGGCTGATCACGTTATCGGGTTTTTCCTCACGCTCGACGGTCTTGACCGGCTTGCCGGCGGCCTTGCGTTTGACCAGCGCTTTCAGCGCATTCTCGTATTCGTCCTTGAATTTGGAGGGGTCGAAATGCGCCGCCTTGGTCTTGAGGATATGGCCGGCCAGTTCGATCATGTCTTTCGATATCTTCGGGCTTTTGATGTCGTCGAAATATTCGTCCTCGTCGCGCAGCTCATAGGGATATCGCAGCGTGGTGCCGAGCAAACCCTTGCCCAGCGGCTCGATGGCGATGACGTGTTCGCGGTTGGTGAGCACGATGCGGGCCAGCGCCACGCGGTCCTGGTCCTTCATGGCATCGCGAATGACGGCGAACGCGTCGACACCGGCCTTGCCGTCCGGGGCGATGTAATAGGGATGATTGAGATAGCGCCTGTCGATCTCGTCCCTGGGCACGAAGCTGTCGATGTCGATGGTATGGTTGCTCTCGATCTGGACGGCGTCGAGCTCGTCCTTTTCGACCTCGATATATTCGCCCTTTGTCAGCTCATAGCCGCGGGCCTTCTGATCGCCTTCCACGATGTCGCCGGTCTCGGCGTCGACCATCTGCTGCTTCAGCCGGTTGCCGGTCTCCTTGTTGATCATGTGGAAGCGCGTCTTCTCGACGGAGGTCGAGGCCGGATAGAGCAGGATTGGACAGGACACGAGCGAGAGCTTCAAGGACCCTTTCCAATAGGCGCGGGCGGCCATTACAATCTCCGGAGTGGGTTGGGGGTGAGGGAGGCTTGGGGTAACGAGCCTTGGGAACTTTCAACCGCCATTGAGGGTTTTGGTTCCGGTCGGTGTTGCCGCGCCGGATCCGACGGGTTTCGTGCAGTTTGAGCTTCTTGGAGTTTAGTTGTGCCGACTGGAAGTCTCACCACCTATCGGAAAAAGCGCGATTTCGAAAAGACCGCCGAGCCGAGCGGCAAGGTCAAGGTCGCGCCGTCGAAAGCGCGCCGGTTCGTGATCCAGAAGCACGCCGCGACCAGGCTGCACTATGATTTGCGGCTGGAATTCGATGGCGTGTTCAAATCCTGGGCAGTGGCGCGCGGTCCTTCGCTCGATCCGCATGACAAGCGGCTGGCGGTCGAGGTGGAGGATCATCCGCTCGACTACGGCGACTTCGAAGGCACTATTCCCAAGGGGCAATATGGCGGCGGCACCGTGCAGCTATGGGATCGCGGCACCTGGGAATCCGACGATCCGGAGCGGGGTTTTGCCAAGGGCGATCTGAAGTTCACGATGCACGGCGACAAGATGAACGGCAGCTGGGTGCTGGTCCGGATGCGTCACGACCGTAACGGCGGCAACCGCACCAATTGGCTGTTGATCAAGCACCGTGATGAATTCGCCAAGGAGGGTGAGGCCAACGAAATTCTCGATCAGGACCAGTCGGTCGCGTCGGGCCGGTCGATGGCCGAGATCGCCTCGGGCAAGGGAAAAGCGCCGAAGCCGTTCATGACGGCGAAATCCGGCGGCGCCAAATCTCGTCTCAGCAAGGCCGACGCGGTGTGGAATTCGAATCGGGGCGACGCCGCGCAGGCTCGGGCCGCCAACAACAAGGCCGTGCCGAAACCGGCGGCCGCGAAGCCTGCGAAAGGCACAAAAGTCGCCGCGATGCCGGACTTCGTTGCGCCGCAGCTTTGTACCTCGGTCGATCGTCCGCCCAATGGCGACGGCTGGTGCCATGAGGTCAAGTTTGATGGCTACCGCGTCCAGTTGCGGGTCGAGGATGGCAAGGCGACGCTCAAGACGCGCAAGGGGCTCGACTGGACCGGCAAGTTCGCGGCGATCGCCGAGGAGGGCAGCGCGCTGCCGCATATGCTGATCGACGGCGAGATCGTCGCGCTCGACGATAAAAATGTGCCGCATTTTTCGACGTTGCAGGCGGCGATCTCCGACGGCAAGACCGACAAGCTCATTTTCTTTGCGTTTGATCTGCTGTTTGCCGGTGGCGAAGATTTGCGTCGCGTACCGCTTGCCGATCGCAAGGCGCAACTGAAGCGGATGCTGGCAGCGCGGAACGCCAAAGCCGGACAAGAGCGGCGGATCCGCTATGTCGAGCATTTCGAGGAAGATGGCGACACCATGCTGCAATCGGCGCGCAAGCTGTCGCTGGAAGGGATCGTTTCGAAGAAACTCGGCGCGCTCTATCAATCCGGCCGCTCGGAGAGCTGGACCAAGACCAAGCTTCGCGACGGCCAGGAAGTCGTGCTCGGCGGCTGGAAAACCACCAACGGCAAATTCCGCTCGCTGATGGCCGGAGTTTATCGGGGCGATCATCTGGCCTTTGTCGGCATCGTCGGCACCGGCTTTGGACAAGATATAGTGCGGCGGCTGATGCCGGCGCTGAAGGCCGCCGGCTCGGACAAGAGCCCGTTCGGCGGCAAGGATGCGCCGCGCCAAACTCGCGATGTGCATTGGCTGAAACCGGAGCTCGTGGCCGAGATCGAATTTGCCGGCTTTACGGAGGGCGGCAATATCAGGCAGGCCGCGTTCAAGGGCCTGCGGCGCGATAAACCGGCCGAAGAGATCGAAGCGGAGACACCTTCGATGCGCAAGGTTTCGATGGGCAAGATCGCAAAGCTTTCCACCACCAAGGCGAGCAAGACCGCGACGGTCGTCAGGAGCGCAAAACCGGCCGCCGGCAAGTCGGCCGAAGTGATGGGCGTGGTGATCTCGAAACCCGACAAGGCGCTGTGGCCGGACGGCGGCGACGGCAAGGCCGTCACCAAGCTCGACCTCGCCAACTATTTCGCGCAGGTCGGGGCGTGGATGATCGGCCATCTCAAGGGCCGGCCCTGCTCCGTGGTCCGTGCGCCCGACGGCATCAACGGCGAGACGTTCTTTCAGCGCCATGCGATGACGGGAACGTCGAAGCTGCTCGAACTCGTCAAGGTCTCCGGCGATCGCAAACCTTACTTGCAGATCGACCGTGTCGAGGGCCTCGCCGCGGTGGCGCAGATCGGCGGCCTCGAGCTGCATCCATGGAATTGTGCGCCGGACGCGCCCGATGTGCCGGGGCGGCTGGTGTTCGATCTCGATCCTGCGCCGGATGTCGAATTCACCGAAGTTGTCGAGGCGGCCGGGGATATGCGGCAGCGCCTCACCGCGCTTGGCCTCGCGAGCTTTTGCAAGACCACCGGCGGCAAGGGACTTCACGTGGTGACGCCGCTATTGCACGGCGCCAGGGAGAGCGTGACGTGGAAGGAGGCGAAAGCCTTCGCGCAGAGCGTTTGCCAATGGATGGCCGCGGAAGATCCCGAGCGCTATCTGCTCAACATGTCCAAGAAATTGCGCAAGGGAAAGATATTCCTGGATTACCTGCGCAACGATCGGCTCGCAACCGCGGTCGCGGTGCTGTCGCCACGGGCCCGCCCGGGCGCCACCGTTTCGATGCCGCTGACATGGGCGCAGGTGAAGGGTGATCTCGATCCGAAGCGCTTTACGGTGCGGACCGTGCCGGCACTGCTCGTGAAGAGCAAGGCATGGGACGGTTACGATGACGCGGCGTCATCGATCAAGGCGGCGACGAAGAAGCTGGCGACGCTGAAATGATGACGACGGTGTCTTGAGATTTCCGTAGGGTGGGCTGAGCCACCGGGTCGGCCGAATGCCCGCCCGATGATAAACTCCGCGAGCCCACCACATTCGCCGCAGTTGGTGGGCACGGCGCAACTGCGCCTTTGCCCACCCTACGATCTTAGCGTGCCCGAAAGACGTGGATGGCCGGGACAAGCCCGGCCATGACGAGAGAACGGCAAACGATCGCGACTTACAACCTGCCGAGTAACAGCAGGATCAGCAGGATCACGACGATCAAGCCGAGACCGCCACCGCCGTAATAGCCGGTGCCGTAAAACGGTCCGCCGCCGATCCCGCTGAAGCCGCCGAGCAGGGCGATCACGAGAATGATCAGGATGATTGTTCCAATAGACATGCAAAACTCCTCCAGCCCGGCAGTTGGCACCTGTTGCGCTGCCTTCGAACTAAGAAACGAGTGGGAACTGCTAAAGTTCCGGCTTCTGGATTGCCACCGCCAGCGCTCTTTTGTTTCGAATCCGCGGAACTACATTCATTTGGATATCTTGGACCTCAGGGAGAATTTTCGATGTCCGCTCCGCTCATCGTTTCGATACCGCACCGGCTTGGCCGCGCGGAAGCTGCACGCCGCCTGAAAGCAGGGCTGACGCGCGCGGCTTCCAGCCTTCCGATGCTGAAAGTCGATGAAGAGCGATGGGAGGACGATCGCATGATCTTTCGCGTGCGCGCGCTGGGGCAGGCGGCGTCAGGCCATGTCGATGTCGCCGATGATCATGTCCGGGTCGAAGTGACGTTGCCGCCGCTGTTGCAACGGTTTGCCGAGATGGCGCAGATCGCGATCCGTAACCGTGGTAGCTTGCTGCTGACAAAGCGCGACTGATGCGACGGCGATGTTGCTTCGCAACACGGAAAAAATCGACTGCACCCGATCGCGTAAGCTTTCTGGTAACGAATGTCCCGGAATATTAGCACAGCGGGGGAGGGAACCGACCTGAGCTGAGTCGGCACGACATCCGCGAGGCCGTCCGGCCGTGGATCCCGGACGGCCGTCGCGTTTGATATCACGCGCGACGATTTTTCGGCCTCGCGGTGAGCTTCGCCTTCAGCACCGCCACCGGCAGATGCCGCAGCAGCGTCGACAGCGGCATCTCCGTCGCGTGATTTCCGCCATCGATGCATTCTATCGAATAGCCCCTGAGGTTCAGCGAGCCTTCAAAACTCTCCGCACGCGGCCAGCTCCGACCGCCCTGCGATAGCGGCGCCAGCGATCTGGCAACGATGGATATCGCGGCGTCGTGACCATGACGCCGCGCGAAACCGATAAAATGGTCGCGGTGCGGTCCGCTCACCTCCAGCGGCTGGTAATCGCCGTGAGCGAACACATCGGCCAATTCAGTTCGCAGCTTGAGCAGATGACGGGTCCAGGCCATCTTCAGATGACCGTCGGGCCAGTTTTGCACGAGATCGGACCAGTCCGGATTTTCGACGCGCGCGAGCACCATGGCGCGTTCGGAAAAATCCACCGGCCGCCGGTTATCGGGATCGACCAGCGACAAATCCCAGAACTCAGTGCCTTGGTAGAAATCCGGAACACCTGGCATCGTCGCCTTCAAGGTGATCTGGCTGAGCGAATTGAGCGCGCCGAGCAGCGCTGTGCGCTGTGCCAGTGTTTCGAGCGAGTTCAGAAATTCGCCCGAGGTCGAGGAATCGAGAATGCGCGCGATGAAGGTCCGCAATCCCGCCTCATAGGCCTGGTGCGGATTGAGCCAACTGGTTTCCTGCTTGCCCTCGCGCGCGGCCTTCAGCGCATAGGCCTGGATCCGTTCCACGAACGCATCGTCACGCCCGTCCAAAGGCCACGCGCCAAGCAAGGCCTGATACAGCATGTATTCGAAGGTCGCCGACGGCGCCCGCATCTCGTCTTCGATCACCAGATGCGGTGCGTTGAGGATTTTCCACCGCGCCACGGCGCTGGTCCATTCGCCGGGAATTTCAGTCAGCGCGATCAGCCGCGCCCGCGCATCTTCGCCGCGCTTGGTGTCGTGCGTCGCGGTCGCCGTCATGCCATGCGGCCACTCCCTGGCGCGGGTCCGCATTGCCTTATGAAACGCCTCGACCGAACACGCCGCGGCGGCCGGATCGCCGCCGACCTCGTTGAGGGCGAGCAGGCGGTGGTAGCGATAGAAACTGGTATCTTCGAGTGCCTTCGCCATCAAGGGACCGGTGAACTGCTGGACCTTGAGCGCGAAGCGGCGAACCCGCGCGGCGCTGTGCGGTACGCGGCCTGGGCCGATCAAATCCATCGTCAGCGTATCGCGCAGGAAATCGAAGATGCCTTCATCGGCGGCGAACCAGTCGGCGCGGGCCTTCTCGATGGTTTCCGAAACCAGCGCGCGGTCGTGCGCGGTCGCGCCCGTCGAAGTCAGATAGGTGCGGTAGACCGGAAAGTGCAGCACATAGAGTTCGAGTGCCTGCCGCAAACTGTCGGCCGAATAGTCGCGGGTCGAGTAGTGGCCGCCGGCGATCCGCGCCAACAGCCGCGTCAGTACCGTGAATTCGCTGGTCAGCAGCGTATCGAGAACCCGGCGCTTGGCCTCCTTCAGCACCGGCGCGAGCTTTGGCGGCATATTGCTGATCTGACGCCAGATCTCGTCGAGCGGACCGAGCCCGTCGCCGTCGACCAGCACTTGCGTGATCAGATTCAGCCATTCATAGCCGGTGGTGCCGTGAACCCCGCTGAAGGAGTGGAGCTCTTCGCCCTCGCCCAGAATTTTCTCGATCACGATGTAAAACGGCTTGGTGGTCTTGCCGTGGGCGTCCCGGATCAGGCGGCGCAGGCGGTGGAAATATTGCGCGGGATCGCGCAGGCCGTCGATGTGATCGAGCCGCAAGCCTTGCAGCCTGTCTTCGGCGATCAGCCGCTTGACCAGACCATGCATGGCATCGAAGGTCGCGGCATCCTCGACGCGCAATCCGGCCAGTGTGTTGACGTCGAAGAAACGCCGGTAGTTGATGTCGCTGGAAGCCAGTCGCCAGTGGCCGAGCTTGTAATGCTGGCGTTCCAGGAGATGATGTAATGCCGTGATCTGCGCGGTACGACCGGGGCCGGCCCGATAGGCCTCGAGCCCGCGCGCGATGAGTTCGGCGCTTCCCCGGGTCGCCTTGAGTTCGGCCTTGAACGCCGGCGCTTCGCCGCGATTGGGATGGCGTAATCCGCTGTAGTGCGATGCGAGCGCGAGCAGGGCCTTGCCCGCCGCGTCGTCTTCGGCACCGGCTTGCTTGACGACGGCGCCCAGAATTTCACTGTAACGCTCGGGCGCGATCGGCAGGCGATGCTCGAAATACCAGGCGGAAAAACCGCCTTCGCCGGGATCGTAGCGAAGCTCGATCTCGCCTTTTTCCAGCGCCTCGCCGTAGGATGATCCGATGATCGGCAGCAGCACGCCGCCGCGCGCGCGATATGGCAACTGGTCCCAGTCGATGTCGAACGAAGCCGCGTGCGGCGAGGCCGGGCCCCACTCCAGCACGTCAAGCCACCAGGGGTTATCGTCAAAATGCACGCCGACGTGGTTCGGCACGAAGTCGAGGATCAGGCCGAGATCGTGTTGCTTCAATGCCGCGCTGAAGCGGTCAAATCCGGCGTCGCCGCCAAGCTCCGGATTGAATTGGGTGTGATCGACAATATCGTAGCCATGGGTAGAGCCCTTGCGCGCCTTCATGAAGGGCGACGCATAGACGTGGCTGATGCCGAGTTTCTTCAGATAGGGGACGATGGCCGCGGCCGCATCGAAGTTGAAGTCCGCGGTGAGTTGCAGGCGGTAGGTCGCAACCGGAACACTGGTCTTTTGTTTTGACGCGTTTTCTTCACGCGAACCGGGCCCCACTTCGCTCGAAAACGCTCTCGGCGGCATTTTTTATCCGATGCGCCAGATGACCGACCAGGGCGGGACGCTCTGCTTCAACGCCGTGCCCCAGATCAGGGTTCCCCCGGTTTCGTGCCATCCATGGGAGGCGTCGCGATCCGACAAATTGGCGATCAATGAAAGCGTCGTGCCGTCGCCCATCGGCCAATCTGCCGTCAGCATGCCATGGTCGGTCACGAGCGCCGAGCCGAAGCGTGCGCCCGCCAGCCGTGGCACGATCTCGCGCCGGCGGATCGTGAGCAGCTGGCGCACCAGTCTGAGCCGTTCGCGGCCAGGCCCGGCGTCGGCGGCGGTCCAATCGAGCATCGCGGCTTGCGCGGTCGATGCTTCCAGCGGATCGGGAATCTCGTCGCCATATCTGGCATAGGCGCCGGCGAATTCGCGGCGGCGTCCCTGGCGCACGGCCTCGGCGAGGTCGCCGTGAAAATCACAAAAGAACGGAAACGGGGATTTGGCGCCCCATTCCTCGCCCATGAACAGCATCGGGACCATCGGCGCCAGCAGGGTAATCGCCAGCGCCGCCTCGATCGCGCGCGGATCGACATGGCCCTCGAGCCGGTCGCCAAGCGCGCGGTTACCGATCTGGTCGTGGTTCTGCAGGAAGTTGATGAAGGCGGTTGGCGATAGCGCGCCGCTCGGCTCGCCACGCAATTGGCCACCGCGATGCGCGGACGATTCGCCCTGGTAGACAAAGCCCGAGCCGAGCGCACGGGCGATATCGCCCGGCGGGGCGTGTCGATAGTCGCCGTAGTAACCATGGGTCTCGCCCGTTAGCAGCACGTGCCAGGCGTGGTGATAATCGTCGTTCCACTGCGCGCGATATTTGCCGCGCGGTACTTCTTCCCTGGCATCGAGCAGGCTTGAGGCGTTGTCGTCGTTCTCCAGCATCAGGTGAATATGTCGGCCGGTTTCCGTGGCGAGGTCGCCAACCGCGCGGCTGAGTTCATGGAGCAACGAAACTTTGGCCGGCTCGATGATCGCATGCACCGCATCGAGCCGCAGCCCGTCGAAACGATATTCGCGCAGCCAGTACAGCGCGTTCTCTATCGCGAAGTCGCGGACTTCACGCACCCGGTAATCGATCGCGCTGCCCCACGGCGTCTGGGCGTCGGTGAAGAACGCCGGCGCATATCGGCCGAGGTAATTCCCTTCGGGACCGAAATGATTGTAGACCACGTCGAGAAACACCATCAGCCCGCGCAGATGCGCCGCATCGATCAGCGCCTTGAGATCGTCGGGACGCCCATAGGCGCTGTCAGGGGCATACCACAATACGCCGTCATAGCCCCAGTTTCGGTTACCCGGAAAATCCGCCAGCGGCATCAGTTCGAGCGCGGTGATGCCGGTTGTGACGAGATGATCGAGCTTGCCGATCATGGCGTGGTAGCTGCGGTCCGAGGTGAAGGTGCCGACATGGGTTTCGATCACGACGGCTTCCGGCCACGGACGTCCACGCCAGTCCGCGGCGCGCCATCTGTACGCCGTGTGGTCGATCACCTCGCTGGGGCCGGCTACGTCGTCGGGTTGAAAGGCCGAGGCCGGATCAGGCACGTCGATCTCGTCGTCGATCCGGAATTTGTAACGCGCGCCGGCTTTTACGCCGGCGATTTCGGCGGAAAACCAGCCGTCGTCGCCACGGCGAAGCGGATGAGGCGTTTCCAGCAGCACATCGACGCGCTTGGCGGCCGGCGCCCACAGCCGAAACGACGCGCCATCCGCAGTCAGACGTGGTCCGAATGATCGCCCATTCATGCCGAGCCTGCAAAGGCCAGCACCGCGCGCGGCGGCGCCTTGGTCTGGGCGCCTGAGGGGAAGTCGGCTTTTGTCTGCCTGATCTCGGTGGTGTTCAGCACTTGTTGCCAGTTCTTGTATTCGGGCATCTTGGGCAGCTCGAACGTAATTTCTTCGGGCGCGGCATTCAGCACGATAAAGATCGGCGCGTGTTCTGGTTCCATCGGCCCGAGCACATAAGCGAGGAAGCGGCCTTCCGGAAAATTCCAGTCCGATTGCGTCATCTCGGCGGCCGACGGCGTCAGCCACAACACGCCATAGCTGCCATCGGCGCGCCGCCCGTCGAGCCAGCGGTGCGAGCGCAACTGCGCAAATCGCGTCCGCAGTCCGGTCATGTGGCCGACGAAATTGGTCAGGTCGTCGCCGTCGTGGCCGAGGTTTTCCCACCCGACCCAGCCAATCTCGTTGTCCTGGCAATAGGCGTTGTTGTTGCCGTTCTGGGTGTTGCCGACTTCGTCGCCGGCCAGGATCAGCGGCAAGCCTTGCGCCAGCAAGACGCAAGCGAGCTGGTTTTTGCGCAATTGGCGCCGCAGGGCGATGATGGCGGGATCGTCGGTCGGGCCTTCATGGCCGCAATTATTGCTGTGATTGTCGTTGGAGCCGTCGCGATTATCCTCGCCATTGGCCTCGTTGTGCTTTTCATTGTAGCTGAACAGATCGGCCAGCGTGAAACCGTCGTGCACGGTGATGTGGTTGACCGCGGCGCGCTGGGTGCGGCCGTCATGGTTGAACAGGTCGGACGAACCGGTCATCCGGCTCGAGACTTCGCCGATCAGGCTGCCTTCGCCGCTCCAGTAGCGCCGCATCGCGCTGCGATAGCGGTCGTTCCATTCCGACCATTGCGACGGAAACGCGCCGACCTGGTAGCCGCCCATGCCGAGGTCCCATGGCTCGGCCACCAGCTTGACGGTTGCCAGCACGGGATCCTGCCGGATCGCGGTGAGGAACGAACTGTTGCGATCGAAGCCGTTCGGTCCGCGCGCCAGCGTGGTGGCGAGATCGAACCGGAAGCCATCGATGTGGCAGATTTCGACCCAGTAGCGCAGCGAATCCATCACCATCTGCAGGACGCGCGGGTGGGTGAGGTTGACCGAACTGCCGCAACCGGTGAAATCGTCGTAGTACCGTGGGTTCTCCGGCTTCAGCCAGTAATAAGAGGCGTTGTCGATGCCGCGGAACGACAGCGTCGGGCCCATATGGTTACCCTCCGCGGTGTGATTGTAGACCACGTCGAGCATCACCTCGATGCCGGCGTCGTGCAGCCGCGCTACCGTGGTGCGGAACGCGTCGAGCGGATTGTCCTGCGAATAGCGCGGGTCCGGCGCGAAAAACGACAGCGTGTTGTAACCCCAGTAGTTCGTCAGCTTCTTTTCGACCAGCATCCGGTCGTCGATCAAGCCATGAATCGGAAGCAGTTCGATGGTGGTGACGCCAAGCCGCTTGAAATGCTCGATCATCGCCGGCGAGGACAGGCCGCCATAGGTGCCGCGCAGGCCCGGCGGCACGTCGTTGCGCTTCTGCGTCAGGCCCTTGACGTGGGCCTCATAGATGATGGTGTCTTCCCAGGAGATGTGAGGCCGTATCTCGCGGCGTCCCCAGTTGAAGGTCTCGTCGACCACGACGGCCTTGGGCATGCCGCGGGCATTGTCGCGCCGATCGAACGAGAGATCCTCGCGCGCGCTGCCGGTGCGATAGGCGAAATGCGCATCGCTCCAGACCAGCCGTCCGGCCAGCCGCCGCGCATAGGGATCGAGCAGCAGCTTGTTGGCGTTGAAGCGGTGGCCGTGCTCCGGCTCGTAGGGCCCGTGAACGCGGTAGCCGTAGAGTTGTCCCGGCGAGACGTCGTTCAGATAGCCGTGCCAGACATCCTCGCTGCGTTCGGGAAGTTCGATGCGTTCGAGCTCGCGGCGGCCCTGGCTGTCGAAGAGACACAGCTCGACCTTGTGCGCGTTGGCGGAAAACAGCGCAAAGTTGGTGCCCCGACCGTCCCAGCTTGCGCCAAGGCGAGACGACGTGCCCGCGGATAATCGCATGCGCTAGCCTTCAGGTACGAGAAATATGGCGGCCAGAGGCGGGATGGTGAGATGGAGTTCCGGCACCAGGCCGTCCACGGTCGGGACCTCGCCGATGTTGCCGACATTGCTGCCGCCGTAATGCTTCGAATCCGAATTGAGAACCTCGCGCCATTTGCCGGCGAACGGCACCCGGACGCGGTAGTTGCGATATACATTTGGCGAGAAATTAACGACGACCAGGCATCGCGCGCGCGCATCGTTGCCCTTGCGGAGCCAGGCGAACACGTTGCCGCCGGCATCGTCGGTGACGAGCCATTCGAATCCCAAGGGATCGCAATCCATCTCGTGCAGAGCGGGCAGGTTACGATACAGCGCGTTGAGATCGCGGATCAGGTTCTGGATGCCGGCATGGCTCTTTTGATCGAGCAGATGCCAGTCCAGCGAGTGATCGTGGTCCCATTCGCGCTGTTGGGCGAACTCGCAGCCCATGAACATCAGCTTCTTGCCGGGATGTCCGAACATGAAGCCGTAATAGGCGCGCAAATTCGCAAAGCGCTGCCAGTTGTCGCCGGGCATCCGTCCCAGGATCGAGCGCTTGCCGTGCACGACTTCGTCGTGCGACAGCGGCAGGATGAAGTTTTCCGAAAACGCGTATTGCAACCCGAACAGGATGTCGCCGTGATGATGCTTGCGATGGATTGGATCCTTGCCGATATAATTCAGCGTGTCGTGCATCCAGCCCATATTCCATTTATAGCCGAAACCGAGCCCGCCAAATTCGACCGGCCGCGACACCTGCGGCCAGGCGGTTGATTCTTCCGCGGCCGTCGTGGCCTGCGGAAAGCGGGCGAACAACTCGGTGTTGAAGCGACGCAGGAAATCGATGGCTTCGAGGTTTTCCCGGCCGCCATGCTTGTTCGGGATCCAGCCGCCGGCGGGCCGGCTGTAATCGAGATAGAGCATCGAGGCGACCGCATCGACGCGCAAGCCATCGATGGCATAGCGCTCGAGCCAGAACAGCGCATTCGACACCAGGAAGTTCACGACTTCGGTGCGGCCGTAATTGTAGATCAGCGTGCCCCAGTCGAGGTGCCGGCCCTGCAGCGGGTTGGCATGTTCGTACAGCGCCGTGCCGTCGAAATGGCCGAGGCCATGCGGATCGTCGGGGAAATGGCCCGGCACCCAATCCAGCAAAACGCCGATCCCTTCGCGGTGGCAGGCATCGATCAACGCGGAAAAATCCTCCGGGCTGCCGAACCGGCTGGTCGGCGCGAACAGGCCGGTCGGCTGATAGCCCCATGAGCCGTCGAACGGATGCTCGTTGACGGGTAAGAATTCGACATGGGTGAAGCCGAGATCGCGGACATAACGCGGCAACTGCTCGGCGAGTTCGCGATAGGTCAGCCACTCGTTGTTGCCCTTGCGCCGCCAGGAGCCGAGATGGATCTCGTAAATCGACATCGGCGCACTCAGCGCGTTGATATTCGCAGGCGCAGGGCGCGGATGCGGCAGTCTGGTTTCATCGAGCACGATCGACGCGGTGCTTGGGCGCATTTCGGCAGCAAATGCCATCGGGTCGGACTTCAGCGGCAATTGCTGGCCCTGCCGTCCCACGATATTGAATTTATACCGATCGCCGGCGATGGCGCGGGGAATGAACAGCTCCCAATAGCCGCTGCCACGCACCCGCATCGGATGCCGGCGCGCATCCCAGAAATTGAAATCGCCGACCACGCTGACCCGCCGCGCATTGGGTGCGAGCACCACAAAGGCCACGCCATCGACGCCGTCGAGCGTCGTCGGATGGGCGCCGAGCTTGTCGTACAGCCGCTGATGGGTGCCTTCGCCGAGCAGGTACAGATCGAAGTCCGTCAGCACCGGCGGAAAGCGGTAGGGATCCTCGAGGTCCACCAATTTGTCGCCGAAGCGGGCGCGCAATTGATACCGCGTCGAACCGTTGGGCAGTGCGCCGGCAAACAGGCCGGCATCATGGATACGGTCGAGCCGCGCGGTTTCGCCGTGCTCGCCGACCGCTTCGACATTCGAGGCCTCGGGCAGGAACGCGCGCACGACCTTGCGGTCGCCTTCGGTATGCAGGCCGAGGTAGTGGAACGGATCGGAGTGGCGGCCTTCTATGATGGCGTAGGCCTCGGCGGGTAGCTTGGTCATGAGGTCTCGCTGTTGTCTTGGGACAATATTCGAAGCATGCCGGTGACCGGCACGCGCAGCCAGTCGGGGCGGTGCGCCAACTCGTATTCGATTTCGTAGAAGGCTTTTTCGATCAGGAAGAAATTCAGCACCCGTTCGGCATCTCGCGGATCGGCCGGCCACAGCCGTTGATTGGTCATGGCCTCGCGATACGCGGCCAGAAATGCCGCGCTGGCGCGATCACGCCATTCCGCCAGCGCCGCGGCCAGCCTGCCTTGTTCGTCGGGCGCCACCTTGAGCGCGCGCTCCAGCGCCGCGGTCGCCGAATAATCGATCGAACGGATCAGGCCCGCGACGTCACGCGCCGCCGGCGCCTTGCGCCGTCGCTCGCTGTGCGGACGGCGGGGCTCGCCCTCGAAATCGATGATGAAGATATCGTCCTTGACGATCAGCATCTGGCCGAGATGGAAATCGCCATGGACGCGGATGTTCAGGCTTTCGAGGCTGCGCGGCAGCAACGCCTTGAGGCGATCCGGCAGCACCGCGCGTTGCGCCATGACCTGATCGATCAGCGGGCGATCGGCCTCCTTGAAGATATCGAGACGGTGCGAGAGCGTATCGAACACGCGTTCGGCGCGGGCCAGCACATCATCGATCCAGCGCTGCGCGTCTTCGGGCTTGAATGGTTCCGGCGCGAAATCGGCGATGTCCCTGTTGCTTGCGAGCGCGACATGCATCTCGGCAACACGCCGTCCGGTCTGCGACATGTAACGCAAATAGGCCGGGACCTGGTCGTCGCTATCGCCCGGATACTCGCTGGCGGCGAGCAGCCGCTGCTGGTCGACAAAGCGGTCGAGATAGGCCCCGGTTACGGTCCAGCCGTCGCCCTGGTTCTCGACAAACGCATGAATGATCCCGATCGCGCTTTTCTTGTCGCCTTCAGCCAGTTCGACGCTGCCGAGAAGCGCCGGCGTATTGGCGAAGCCCGCGACCTCGGTGAGGAAGCGTCCCATCTCGATCTCGGGATTGATGCCGGGTTCGAGCTTGCGGTACAGCTTGACCACGTAATCGCTGTCCACCAGCGCGGTGCTGTTGGATTGTTCGGTCTCGACGGCGCGGATACGCTCGGGCTGCCGCACCGGCTTGTCGGAGAATTTGCTGGTCGGCCTGAATTCGAGGCGCAGGCCGTTTTCCTCGACCGTCAGCGAATGGCGCAGATTGCGCAGCAACAATGCGATGAAGATCTGATCGGTCGCCACATCCAGCAAGGTGCCTTCGCGCGCGCCCTGCCGCACGGCGGCGAAGGCACGCGGGTTGTAGCGTTCGCGATCGAAGCGAACCCACTCGATCTGGATCGGCAGCACGTAGCGCCCCGTCGCGCCGCGCTGGGTGGTCTCGAAAAACGCCAGCCAGGGCCGGTTGTCCCCGATGTCGCAGAATGGAATGGCATTGACCAGCGTCGGCAGGATCGATTGCGGGGAGCGTTCGGGATACCAGCGCGTGCGCGCCAGATGTCCGGGCAGCACATCGCGTTCGAACACCCCGCGGGTGCGCGCCAGCGATACCCAGGTGGCGCCAAGCGGCACCACCAGCGTTTCGAATTCGGGCACCGCCGAGGGGGTGACCGGTTGCGATTTGTCGGGCTCCTGAAGCTGGAACCAGTAGAAACCATAGGGCGCCAGCGTGATCATGTAGGGCAGTTCGCCGATTGGCGGGAATGAGGTGCGCCCGAGCATCTCCAGCGGCACGCGTCCCTTCCACGCCGAAAGATCGAGCTCGGTGGCTTGTGCCGAGCGCGACAAATTGGCGACGCACAGGATCGTCTCGTCTTCATATTGCCTAACGTAAGACAGCACCGAGCGATTGAGCGGCCGGATGAATGTCATGGTGCCGCGGCCGAACGCCAGCGTCGACTTGCGCACCGAGATCAGCCGCTTGGTGGCGCTCAACAGCGACGACAGGCTGCGCGACTGGGCCTCGACATTGACCGATTCATAGCCGTAGACCGGGTCCATGATGGTCGGCGCATAGAGCCGCGCGGGATCGGCGCGGGAAAAGCCGCCGTTGCGGTCCGGGGTCCATTGCATCGGCGTGCGCACGCCGTTGCGGTCGCCCAGATAGATGTTGTCGCCCATGCCGATCTCGTCGCCATAATAGATGATCGGCGTGCCCGGAAACGACAGCAGCAGCGAGTTCATCAGCTCGATCTTGCGCCGGTCGTTGTCCATCAGCGGCGCCAGGCGTCGGCGAATGCCGACATTGATGCGGGCGCGCGGATCGTTGGCGTAGGTCGACCACAGATAATCGCGCTCGACGTCGGTGACCATTTCCAGTGTCAGTTCGTCATGGTTGCGCAGAAACAGCGCCCACTGGCAATTGGCGGGGATGTCCGGCGTCTGGCGCAGGATGTCGGTGATCGGAAACCGGTCTTCCTGCGCGATCGCCATGTAAATCCGCGGCATCAGCGGGAAATGGTAGGCCATCTGGCATTCGTCGCCGCCGCCGAAATATTCCTGTACGTCCTCGGGCCATTGATTGGCCTCCGCCAGCAGCACCTTGCCCTTGGAATAGGCATCGAGTTCGGCGCGCAGCTTTTTGATGAGGGCGTGGGTTTCCGGCAGGTTTTCGTTGTTGGTGCCGTCGCGCTCGCACAGATAGGGAATGGCGTCGAGCCGGAAGCCGTCGACCCCGGCATCGAGCCAGCGCTTCATCACCTGGATGATCGCGCTGACCACCCGCGGATTGTCGAAGTTCAGGTCCGGCTGATGCGAGAAGAAGCGGTGCCAGTAAAACTGCCCGGCTTCCGGATCCCAGGTCCAGTTCGACTTCTCGGTGTCAGTGAAGATGATCCGCGTGCCCTGGTATTTCTGGTCCGTATCGCTCCAGACATACCAGTTGCGCGCGCTCGATTTCGGGTCGCTGCGGCGGGCGCGCTTGAACCAGTCATGCTGGTCGGAGGTGTGATTGACCACCAGTTCGGTGATCACCTTGAGGCCGCGCTTCTTGGCCTCGACGATGAAGCGGCGGAAATCCTTCATTGTGCCGAAGTCGGGATTGATGTCGCCATAATCGGCGATGTCGTAGCCGTCATCGCGGCCGGGCGACGGATAGAACGGCAGCAGCCACAGCGTGGTGACGCCGAGCTCCTGCAGGTAGCCGAGCTTTTCGGTCAGGCCCGTAAAATCGCCGATGCCGTCATTGTTGCTGTCGGCAAAGGCCTTGACGTGAAGCTGGTAGATGATCGCGTCCTTGTACCACAGCTCATCCACGGTTTCGGTCGCCGGCAATTCCTTGGTGTCGATGGAGGACATCACATTCATGGCGCTGCCTCTCACGCCAGGCAACGAAACAGCAACGCGGGATCGCGTGCCGGATCGATGCGCAAGCGGATGCCGCCCCATTCGACCGGGTGCCGCTCGCCCGTGATCAGGTTTTCAACGGCAGCGACGTTGCGGCGGTCGCCTGTCATGCCGACCTGGACGTCACCGAGCGGAAGCCAGAATTCGTGCGGATCGCGCGACAGCGCGATGGCGACGACAACGCTATTGGTTTGATTGACGGATTCCTTGACGAAGCCGATCACATTGCTGTCCTCGACCGCGATGAAACGCAGGTTCGCGGTCTGTTGCAGGGCGGCGTTTTGCCGACGGGCGCGGTTGAGATCGCTGATATAGGGCTTGATATTGTCGGGCTTGTTCCAATCACGCACCTTGATCTCGTATTTCTCGGAATCAAGATATTCCTCTTTGCCGGGAATAGGCTCGTGCTCCAGCAGTTCGAACCCGTTATAGACGCCGTAAGTGCTCGACAGCGTGGCGGCAAGCGCTACGCGGGATTTGAACATCCAGGCTTCGCCGCCTTGCAGGTGAAACGGCAGGATGTCCGGCGTGTTGACAAAGAAATTCGGGCGATAGAAATCACGCTCCGGATAGCCGGTCAGTTCGTTCAAATATTGCTCGAGTTCCCACCTCTGCGTTCGCCAGGTGAAGTAGGTGTAGGATTGCGTGAAGCCTAGTTTTGCGAGGCCCTTCATCAGTTTTGGCCGCGTGAAGGCTTCCGCGAGGAAGATCACGTCGGGATGGCGAAGCTGCACTTGATGGATCAGCCATTCCCAGAACGGGAACGGTTTGGTGTGGGGATTGTCGACGCGGAAGATGTTGACACCCTGGTCGACCCAGAACAGCACCACGTCGCGCAGGGCGTTCCAAAGCGCACCCGAATCCTCGGACGAAAAATCAGGATTGACGATGTCCTCATACTTTTTGGGCGGATTTTCCGCATAACGCATCGAGCCATCGGGCCGGCGCTTGAACCATTGCGGGTGCTGCTTGAGCCAGGGGTGGTCGAGCGAACACTGAACCGCGAAATCGAGCGCGACTTCCATGTCAAGCGACTTGCAGGCCGCGACAAACTCCCGGAAATCCTCCAGCGTGCCCAATTGCGGATGCACCGCATCGTGTCCGCCCTCGGCGGCGCCGATGGCATAGGGGCTGCCGGGATCGCCTTCGAGCGCCGTTGGCGTGTTGTTGCGGCCCTTGCGGTTGGTATGGCCGATCGGGTGGATCGGCGTGAAATAGACCACGTCAAAACCCATCGCGCCGACATCGGAAAGCCGCGCGATGCAATCCTTGAATGTGCCATGCTGGCCCGGTGTCTGGCTCTGGCTGCGGGGCACCATCTCGTACCAGGCGCCGCAGCGCGCCCGCGGCCGATCGGCGACAAACGGAAATAGCCGCGATCGCGTCAGATCCGGCCGCAACTGGCTCTCGGCCATCGCGCTCTGCAATTCCTCGGTCAGTAGCGGGCCAGCCTCGCCGGTTTGAAGAAAATCCTCGCATTGCCGCAGGATCACGGCGGCCGCGGCGTGGCCGCCGGCCTGCGCCTTGGTCAGCATGCCCGCGCCTTCGATGGCGTCGACGGTGAGGTCGGCCCCGGCTTTCTGCTTCAATTCGAAACCGTGCCGCCAGGTCGCGAATTCGTCGGTCCATGCCTCGATGGCATAGACATAGTGTCCCGGCTGCTCGGGGACGAACCAGCCGCCCCATCGGTCATTGGTGTGGTGGATCATCGGCGCGCGGTGCCATTCGCGCTCCTGCTCGAGACGCCAGAGCAGCGCGCAGTCGATCACGTCATGGCCGTCGCGATAGATATCCGCCCAGACTTCGACGCGTTCGCCTGCGATACGCTTCACGGCAAAGCGACCACCATCGATCTGCGGGTAAACATCTTCGATATGGAAAGCACCGCCTGCTGCGGCGCTCTCGACAGTTTGAGCGGTTTTGTTCACGGTGATGCCACTGACTTGTAGGTGAAGTCTTTGAAGAAGATGACGTCCCGTTTCGTTTGCGGGAAAAGAGACGCTTTCGACCTATATACAAAGCCGCTCGACGGGCATTGGTTCCCGTGGAACGTGCCGGACAGCAGAGAGTTAAACACGGCTATCCTCTTCCTGCATCTAGAGAATTTCTTGACGTTCCCCGCCCCTTGCCGTTGCAAACAGCGTGCCGAATGAACCTTTTTACCAAAGCTGCAGGCCTCGGAATTCAGACCGAATTTATCGATGGGCAGGGTCACCGGCGTGTGACGGATGAGGCGGCCCTCAGGATTATCCTCGATGCGCTGCCGGTCGAATTGCCGCAGCGGCTGCTCGACCAGCCGGTGGTGGTGGTCCGCGCCGGCCGACCCTCGCGGACCGCGCTCGGGCAGGCTGCCACGTTTCCGGTGCGCTGGAAAATCGTTGCGGGCCTTAAGGTTATCGCGGAGGGGCATACCCAGAACGGTGTGATTGACTGGCCGGCGGATTTGCCCGTCGGCAGCTGGCGGCTGACTCTGACCGACGACGCCTCGGTAACGGAAGAAGCGCCCGTGATTGTGACGCCACCGCGGGCATTCGATGGCGATTTCGACCGCTGCTGGCTGTTGGCGGTCCAGCTTTACGGCGTCCGTTCGGCGCGCAACTGGGGCATCGGAGATTTCACCGATCTGGAGGACCTGATCAGGCTCGCGGCCGAGCTCGGGGCCGACGGGGTCGGGCTGAACCCGCTGCATGCGCTGTTCGACGATCACCCGGCCGATTGCAGCCCCTATTCGCCGAACAGCCGGCTGTTTCTCAATCCGCTCTATATCGATGTGGCGAAACTGGCCGGCGTTTCGCTTCCCGGTGGCAATGCCGTGGCCCGGCTCAGACGACGCGACATCGTCGATTACGCCGCGGTCGCCAAGCTGAAATGGAAGGCGCTGCGTGCGGCGTTTACGGCGTTCAAGACCGATCCGGCCGCCGCAAGCCGGCAGGACTTCGAGAAATTTCGCGACGAACGCACGCCGTTGTTGTCGCGCTTCGCCTGCTTCGAAGCGTTGCGGCATAAATTCGATACCGCGTGGTGGGAGTGGCCGGAACAATGGCGCAAGCCCGATGATGCGGCTTGCGTCCAACTCCGCGAAGGGCCGGACGCCACCGAGATCGAGTTCGTCGAATTCACCCAATGGATCGCCGACCGGCAATTGCGGGCCTGCCAAACGCTGGCGCGCCAACTCGGCATGAAGGTCGGGCTCTATCTCGATGTCGCGGTCGGCGTGCAGGCGGGCGGGTTTGACGCCTGGAACGAGCAGGCTGCGATCTCGCGCTATCTTTCCGTCGGCGCGCCGCCGGATCCGCTCAACACCGCGGGGCAGAACTGGGGCCTGGCAGGATTCAACGCCGCCGGTCTCAAGCTGAAGTCCTTCGAGCCGTTTCGGGAAATGCTTCGGGCTTCGATGCGCTATGCCGGCGCGATCCGGCTCGATCACGTCATGGGCCTGAAGCGGCTTTATCTGGTGCCGCACGGATTTGCCGCCGACAACGGCGCCTATGTGCAGATGCCGTTCGAAGCGCTGTTGGCCGCGACCGCGCAGGAAAGCATCGCGCATCGCTGCGTGGTGATCGGCGAAGATCTCGGCACGGTGCCGGAAGGCTTTCGCGAGCAGACGGCGGATTGGGGCATCTGGTCGTATCAGGTGATGATGTTCGAGCGCGACGATGCGGGGGCGTTCCGCGACATCGATCATTATTCGGCCAACGCGCTCGTCACCTTCAACACACACGATCTGTCGACCTATGCGGGGTGGCGGACGTTCAGCGACCTCAAGCTGAAGCGTTCGCTCGGGATCGATCCCGGCGAAAGCGACGATTCGCGCTGGCACGCGCTGACCATGTTGAGCGATATCCTGCGTCGTCACGGCATCGATGGCCACGACCTCCATGCGGTCGCCGGATTTCTGGCGCGCACCAAGTCGCGCCTGCTCGCGATATCGCTCGATGATCTCCTGGTGGTGGTCGACCAGGCCAACATTCCCGGCACCAAAGACGAACATCCGAACTGGCGGCGGCGGTTGCCGCTGCCGATCGACCAGATCGCCGCCGCGATCGACGTTTCCGCGCTCAAGACCGCGATGCACGGTCGGACGCGCGCCACCACCTGAAGCGCATATTCAACGGGGGTCCGCATGCCCTGCAAAATTGAAGATTATGGCTTGATAGGCGATTGCGAGACCGCGGCGCTGGTCGGGCGCGACGGCTCGATCGACTGGCTGTGCTGGCCGGCATTCGATTCCGATGCCTGTTTCGCCGCCATCCTGGGCACCGAAAGGCACGGGCGATGGAAGATCGCACCGGCGGAGGAGGTCGGCAAAATCTCGCGCCGCTACTGGGACAATACGCTGATCCTGGAGACGCGCTTTGCGACCAAAAGCGGCACGGTTGCCGTGATTGATTTCATGCCCCCGCGCGGCAAGGCCTCCGACATCATCAGGCTGGTGCGCGGTATCAGCGGCCGGGTCAAGCTGCGGATGGAGCTAGTGATCCGTTTCGGATTCGGCGTCGATATTCCCTGGGTCAAGAAAGACGAGGACGGTTTGGGGCTGCTGGCGATTTGCGGGCCGGACATGACCGTTCTGCGAACGCCGGTGGAAACCCGTGGCGAGGATATGCGCACGGTGGCCGATTTCGAAGTCGGCGAGGGCGACGCCGTTCCTTTCGTGCTGACCTACGGCCCATCGCATCTGGCGGTCCCGGCGCCGCTCGATCCCGCGCAAGCCCTGCAGGACACCCAGGATTTCTGGACCGAATGGTCGAGCCGCTGCACCTATCAGGGCGAGAACCGCGATCTGGTGATGCGGTCGCTGATCACGCTGAAGGCGCTGACCTATCAGCCGACCGGCGGCATTGTCGCGGCGCCGACGACGTCGCTGCCGGAGAAGCTCGGCGGCGCCCGGAACTGGGACTACCGCTTTTGCTGGCTGCGTGACGCGACATTTACGCTGCTGGCACTAATGAACAGCGGCTACACCCAGGAAGCCTCCTGCTGGCATAGCTGGCTGCTCCGCGCGGTCGCTGGCGCGCCGGCCCACATGCAGATCATGTACGGCATCATGGGCCAGCGCCGCCTGCTGGAATGGGAAGCGGACTGGCTGCCGGGCTACGAAGGCGCGCAGCCGGTACGGATCGGCAACGCCGCGCACGCGCAGTTGCAGCTCGACGTCTATGGTGAACTGATCGACGCCTTTCATCAGTCGCGGGTGGCCGAGCTGAAGCTCGACGACGGCAGCTGGGATCTCGAAATCGAGGTGCTCGAACATCTGGCCGAGGTATGGGACCATCCGGACAATGGCATATGGGAACGGCGCGGTGAGGGCAGGCACTACGTCTCCTCGAAGGTGATGACATGGGTCGGATTCGACCGCGGCATCAAGAGCGCCGAGAAATTCGGTCTCAAGGCGCCGATCGAAAAATGGCGTGCGCTGCGCGACACCATCCATCGCGATGTCTGCGAAAAGGGCTTCGATCCCGTCCAGAATAGTTTCGTCATGTCCTATGGATCGCAATGGCTCGATGCCAGCATCCTGATGATGCCCGCGGTGGGCTTCCTTCCGGGCGATGA
The DNA here is from genome assembly GCA_963755895.1 of uncultured Alphaproteobacteria bacterium. GTDB lineage: Bacteria > Pseudomonadota > Alphaproteobacteria > Rhizobiales > Xanthobacteraceae > Bradyrhizobium. Next base: position 708,032 of record CAVWMD010000003.1, on the reverse strand, counting down.
TCCGCGGGTTCGCGGCACGCTGGCGGCGATCGAGAAATACATGATGCGTGATGGATTCGTGCTGCGGCACGATCCGCGCGAGATCACGGACGAAATACAGCCGATCGAAGGCGCGTTTCTCGCGTGCAGCCTCTGGCTCGCCGACGCCTATGTGCTCTCGGGCCAGATCGAAAAGGCGCAGGCGACCTTCGACCGCGTCGTCGCCATCGCCAACGATCTCGGACTATTGGCCGAGGAATATGATTCCGGCGCCGGACGCCAGACCGGCAATTTCCCGCAAGCCCTGACCCACATCGCGCTGATCAACACCGCCCACAATCTCAGCGATGCCAAGAAGCCGGCGGTGCAGCGGTCGGAGTAGGCGCCGCGTTCCGGAGCAATATTCGATCAGACTGGAGTCGTTCGCGGCGAAGGCTACGGGATCCCATGACTCATGGCGGTGTTGATAATATTGTATAGGAACGGCAGCGGTCCTTGCGTGGGGCTTTCTCAAAGCCGCCGCCAAGTAGCATCCCGGCCTTCATCGCGCTGATCCTCGAGGCGCGGGGAAACTACCTGACCGCGTTATTCTTCATCACGATATCGATCGCGCCGGCAAAGCCCTCGTCCTGGTTCGACGCTGTCGCATGGGTGGCCTGGCGCTTGATGTCGTCGGTGGCATTGCCCATCGCGATCGACATGCCGCTTACCCGAAACATCGCGAGATCATTGTGCATGTCGCCGACCGTGGCGACGGCGTCGGTCGAAATCCCCAGCCGCTTGGCCATCGCCTGCACGAAGGTGCCCTTGTCGTGGCCGGGCGGCGTGATGTCGAGGTAATAGCTTTGCGAACGGGCCACGGTGGCCTGTGTTCCCAACGCCTTCTGCACCTCGGCTTCGCAGCGCTGCAGCAGCGCCGCATCGGAGGAGGAGCCGACAATCTTGCAGGCGGCCGACAGATACGGCGTGAAATCGTCGATGATGACGGGATCGGTCTTGATGGTGCGTTTTTCAAACGGATTGTATTCGGCGTCGGCGTTGCTCGTCAGCCATTTGTCATGCGTGAACAGCCAGATGTCGACGCCGAATTCGTTCAACAGTTCGATGCTGCGTTGCGCCGCCGACGCCGGGATCAGATATTGCTCGATCGGGTTCATGTTAGGATCAGAGATCGAACCGCCGTTGAAGGAGCCGAACGGCAGGGTGATCCGCAGCGGCTCGATCAGGAAGCGCATGCCGATGGTCGGCCGGCTCGAAACGAGGGTGAAGCCGACGCCGCTATCTTCCAACTGCCGGACCGCGCGTGCGGCCTTTTCGGTCAGGATCTTGTCCTTGGTCAACAGCGTGCCGTCGACGTCGGAAACCACGAGGGCGATGCGGGTCATGGTCGGTTCCTGCTGATGGCGGCGTTGCCGGCCGGGGTTATTCGGAGCTGATGCACGATATCGTCGACGACGGCTTCGATCGACGCATCGATCGAGACCGTCACCGGATTCTCGTCGCTGCCCGGCGGCTCAAGCGTCCTGAACTGGCTGGGCAGTAAATCCGGCGGCATGAAATGGCCCTTGCGCCTGGCAAGCCGGTCCGCGATCAATTGCTGGGTGCCGTCGAGGTAGACGATCCGAACATCATCGCGGCCATGCACGAGGATATCGCGATAGGCGTGCTTCAGTGCCGAGCAGGCGATTACGACACGGTCGCCGGCCTTGCAGACCCGGTCGATCTCGGCCGCGATCGCGCGCAACCACGGCAAGCGGTCCTCGTCGTTGAGCGGATGTCCGGCGTGCATCTTGGCGACATTGCTGGCCGGATGGAATTGATCGCCGTCCTCGAAGGTCCAGCCAATCCGGCTCGCCAGTTGTTCCGCGATCGTGCTCTTGCCCGATCCGGACACGCCCATCACGATCAGCGCGCACGGCGCAGCAGGTGCGGCCTCACTCACGGAAATTCTCTGGCAGGGCTGCCTTGTCCAATAGCCAGATCGTCTCGCCTTCGGAATGCGCGCGATTGGCCGGCAGGTCTTCGCCGGCAAACACCCGGGTCAGGATCGCGCGCTTGGCCGAACCGCTGGCCTCGAACAGCATTTCGCGGCAGGAAGCCAGCGTCGGCAAGGTCAGGGACACCCGCGGCACGAACGGTTCGACATTGGCCTTCGGGACCTCGGTGACCCACCGCGTGGTCTCCTCGACGGCGGGATAGCCGGGAAATAGCGAGGCGGTATGGCCGTCCGGCCCGACGCCGAGCAACACGACGTCGAACAACGGCCGTTCCCGGGTCAATGTGTCCGCGCCATAGAACGATTTCAACTCGCGCTCATAGCGGCGCGCTGCCTCGTCCGGATCGGCGCTGTCGACCGCTATCGGATGGACATTGGCACTCGGCGCGCATTGATCCAGAAACGCCTTGCGGGCCATCGCGATGTTGCTGTGGGGATCGCTCGCGGGAACGAAACGCTCGTCACCCGTGAACCAGTGCACGCGGTCCCATGGGATTTTCGGCCGGTAGGCTTCGGTTGCGAGCAGCTCGAATAATTGCTTTGGGCTCGATCCGCCGGAGAGGCAGATCGCGACGCGGCCGCCATTGGCCGCGATCCTGGCCAGGATGCGCTCGGCGGCGGCTGTCGCCTGTGCCGCCGGATCGGCGACGACGATGATACGGCGATTTTGGTTCGCTGCCATAGGTTCAGCCAAGCTGCCGCCAAACGCGGCCGTCGCGGGTCATCAACGCCTCCGCTTCCTCAGGCCCCTCGCTGCCGGCCCAGTAGGTCTTGAGTCCCTTGGCGCCGGCCTTCTTCCAGGCATCGAGGAACGGCTGCACCGCCTGCCAACCGGCCTCGACACTGTCGGCGCGCTGGAACAGGATATTGTCGCCGATCATGCAGTCATAGATCAGCGTTTCATAGCCGGTCGAGGGCTCCGCCTTGAAGTAATCCTTGTAGCGGAACTTCATCTCGACGCCGTCGATGTTGATGGTCGGGCCCGGCACCTTGGTATTGAATTCCAGGGCGATGCCTTCGGTCGGCTCGGTCGAGATCACAAGGAAATTCTGCGACAGGCGATCGACCGGCGTGCCGCGGAACATCGCGAATGGCGCCTGCTTGAACTTGATCGCGATCTCGGTTCGCTTGACGCCGAGCGCCTTGCCGGTGCGCAGATAAAACGGAACGCCGGCCCAGCGCCAGTTGTCGATCGTCAGCTTCAGCGCGGCATAGGTCTCGGTCGTGCTGTCCGGCTTGACGTCTTCGGTCTTGCGGTAATCCTCGATTTCGGTGTCGCCGACCCGGCCGCTGACATACTGGCCGCGCACCGAGTTGTGCAGGGCGTCGGCCTCGCTCTGGGTCTGGATCGCCGCCAGCACGTCCGCCTTTTCCGAGCGTACCGAATGGGCGTCGAATTTCGCCGGCGGCTCCATGGCGACCAGCGACAAGAGCTGGAACAGATGGTTCGGCACCATGTCGCGCAGCGCGCCGGTGACGTCGTAGAAACTGCCGCGATGGCCGACGCCGAGTTTTTCGTCGACCGTGATCTGGATGTGATCGATATGATTGCGATTCCAGATCGGTTCGAACATGCCGTTGGCAAAGCGCAGCACCAGGATGTTCTGTACGGTTTCCTTGCCGAGGTAATGATCGATCCGATAGATCTGGTGCTCATCGACCAGTTGCAGCAGCGCGTCGTTCAGTTCTTTTGCCGACGCCAGATCGGTGCCGAACGGCTTCTCTACGATCAGCCGGCGCCAGGCGCCGTTTTCCTCCAGCATCCCGGTCCTGCCGAGTTCCTTGCTGATCGGCTGAAAGGCGCTCGGCGGGGTTGCCAGATAGAACAGGCGGTTGCCGCCAGTCTTGCGCGACGCTTCGAGTTCGTCGAGCTGTTTGCTCATGTTGTCGAATGAAGCGGGATCGCCCGGATCCGCCACGATGCAGGTGACGCATTGGAATAAATGATCGGCAATCTTGTCGTCGACTTTCTGGGTCGCGAACTGGCGCAGGCCCATCATCAGGCTGTCGCGCAGATCGTCGTTCGACATCTCCTTGCGAGCTATGCCGACCACGCAGAAATTATCCGGCAGCAAGTCGTTGACGGCTAGATTGTACAGCGCCGGCACCACCAGCCGATGCGCGAGATCGCCGGTGACGCCGAAGATGACGAAGGAGCAGGGGTCGGGTTTCTTCTGGGCCGTTTCGCTGGTCGTCATGCGGTTCAGGCCTTCGGCTCTTTATGGCCGCCGAAACCGGCGCGCATCGCGGACAGGATTTTTTCGGCGAACGTATGCTGCTTGCGCGAGCGGAAGCGGGCGTACAGCGCCGCGGTCAAGACCTCCGCCGGCACCGCTTCGTCGATCGCCGCGTTGACCGTCCAGCGGCCCTCGCCGGAATCTTCCACGAAGCCGGAATATTCGTCCAGCGTGTGGTTCTCCGCGAGCGCGGACGAGGTGAGGTCGAGCAGCCAGGATGGGATCACGCTGCCGCGCCGCCAGACTTCGGCGATGTCGGCGATGTCGAGATCGAAGCGGTGAGCCTCCGGCAGCGCCTCGATATTGGCGTTCTTCAAAATGTCGAAACCCTCGGCATAGGCCTGCATCAGGCCATATTCGATGCCGTTATGGACCATCTTGACGAAATGCCCGGCGCCGACCGGGCCGGCGTGAATGTAGCCCTGCTCGATCCTGGGATCGCGCCCGTCGCGGCCCTTGGTGCGCTCGATATCGCCGATCCCGGGCGCCAGCGTCTTGAAGATCGGGTCGAGCCGGTCGACCACCGCCTTGTCACCACCGATCATCATGCAATAGCCGCGGTCGATGCCCCAGACGCCGCCGGAGGTGCCGACATCGACATAATGGATGCCTTTTTCCTTCAGCGTCTTGCCGCGCCGGACGTCATCCTGCCAGAAGGTGTTGCCGCCATCGATGATGACGTCGCCGGGCTCCATCAGTTTTGACAAGGCCTCGATCGTCATCTCGGTGATCTTGCCCGCCGGCAGCATCACCCAGGCGGCGCGCGGCTTCTCCAGCTTCTTGACGAAGTCCTCCAGCGCCGCGGCGCCGACCGCGCCATCGGCCCCGATGGCGGCGACCGCCTTTGGATCCTTGTCGTAAACCACCGTTGTGTGTCCGTGCCGCATCAGCCGGCGCACGATATTGCCACCCATCCGGCCGAGGCCGATCATGCCAAGCTGCATCTGGAGATTCCTAAATTGAGATTACAGGGAGTGAAGTAGAGCAAGCGGCAGACTTACTGCCTCTCCCGCGGGAGAGGTTCGGGGTGACGTGGGTACGCTCTATCGTTAGGTCGTAACCCCTCACCCGGATCGCAAGTGCGATCTGACCTTTCCCGGAGGGAGAGGTCACCGCGCCCTTGCTTTCCGGGATAGTTGTCATCAATTTTAGTTCAGCGCTTCTGTGATGGCGGCATCCAGCATTTGCAAGCCCGATGCCAGATTGCCCTTGAGATGCACCCGCAGCGCGCGCCGGCCGCGTTCGGTCAACACGCCGAAATCGCCGCGGGCTTGCGCCGCCTTGATCACGCCGAAGCTCGCCTTCTGGCCGGGGACATCCAGATCCCTGCTGTCGTCAGCCGTGATTTGCAGGAAAACGCCGCTGTTGGGGCCGCCTTTATAGGCCTGCCCGGTGGAATGCTGAAAACGCGGCCCGAATTCGGCGCACGTCGCGATATGACGCTTGTCGCGGACCGCAAGCCGGATGTGCTGCAGGGTGCCGATATGGGCGGCGTTGCGTTCGATATAGGCCAGCAGCGCCACGTAATCGTCGGCGCCGGAGCGCGCCAGATGCGCCTTCAGCCAGGAGCCGAGATCGCCATTGGCGCCCGCCTTGCGCAGCGCGGCGGCGTTCTTGTCGTCGGTATAGATATCGACCGCATCGGTCGAGACGACAGGATGTTCCGCGGGCAGCGATCCTTTCTTTTCGAATTCGGCCGTCAACTCGTGGGTCTTGATCTTGGCGGCCTCGACGTCGGGCTGGTTGAATGGGTTGATGCCGAGCACCGAGCCCGCGACCGCGATCGCCATCTCGAAGCGGAAGAATTCCTGGCCGATATGCTCGATCGATTTCATCACGATGCGCACCATGGGATGACCAGCCTTTTCGAGCGCGGCCAGTTTGGCATCATGCGCGGCATCGTCTTCGCCTTCGGTGCGGATGTCGACGAAGAAGCGGTCGTTGCCGTATTGGCCGACATCGCCCAGCGTCTCGCCGTCGATCGGGATCAGGCCCTTGCCGTCCTTGCCGGTGGATTCCGCGATCAGTTGCTCGGCCCAGGCGCCGAAATCGGCGACCTTCTTCGAAGAAAGAATAGTGACCTTGTCGCGGCCCTCGAGGCCGGCGAGGCCGATCGCAAGGCCGAGCTGCACGCCCGGGTTTTCATGCGGCGGCACATCAGGTCCGCAGGAGCGGACCATCGCCAGCGTATGCGTCAAGAGGGTGCGCAGGTCGATGCCGGCGGCGGCGGCCGGCACCAGTCCGAACGGTGACAACACCGAATAGCGTCCGCCGATGGCGGGATCGCCGTAGAAGGTGCGGGCAAAGCCCTGCCTGGCCGCCACTTTCTGCAACGACGAACCGGGATCGGTGACCGCGATAAACCGATGCCCGGCCTTGTCGGCGCCGATCGTCTCGGACACGCGTTCGAAGAAATAATCCTTCATCACGTTCGGCTCGGTGGTGCCGCCGGATTTGCTCGACACGATGAACAGCGTGTCGGCGAGGTTGATCGAGGCCTGCAGGGTGCGCACCTGCGCCGGATCGGTGGAGTCGAGCACATGCAGCTTCGGGTAGCCTGGCTGCCGGTCGAAAGTTTGCGCCAGCACTTCCGGCCCGAGGCTCGATCCGCCCATCCCGAGCACCACGGCGTCGGTGAAGTTCTGTCCCTTCACCCGATGCGAGAAGTCCTCATAGTCGGCGATGTCGGCCGATGCCGGGCTGGTCAGCCAGCCCAGCCATTTGTTTTCGTCGTCGCCGGTCCAAACCGATTTGTCGTGGTGCCAGAGCGCGCGTATCTTGGCCGAGGCGCGCCAGTCTTCGGTGCTTTTCTCGACGGCTTTGCTTAACTCGCTGCCGAGCGCCAGCGCCTGCCGGCCGATGCTCCCGCCGAGCACGGTGGCGCGCTTGTACGCGACGGCGCCATAGAGCTTGTCGGCGGCGTCGGCGAATTGCTTGACGCCATCCTTGACCAAGTCGGTCGTGATCGCATCGAGCGAGATGCCGGATTTTTCCAGCTCGGCCAGGACATGTTTGGCGTCCTCGACATTCTCTTCAAGGCTGTTGCGTGGCGTGCCGTGATCGCGGAACGCATCGAGTGTCGCCGGCGGCACGGTATTGACTGTGTTGGGACCGATCAGCTCCTCGACATAGAGCACGTCGCTATAGGCCTTGCTCTTGGTGCCGGTCGAAGCCCACAACAGCCGCTGCGGCTTTGCGCCCTTGGCGGCGAGCTTGTCCCAGCGCGCGCCGGAGAACAGCTTCTTGTACTCCTGGTAAGCGAGCTTGGCGTTGGCGATCGCGACCTTGCCCTTCAGCGCGGCCAGCCGCTCTTTTTCTGTCGGATCATTGGCTTTGGCGATTTTCTCATCGAGCTGCTTTTCGACTGCGCTGTCGATACGGCTGACGAAGAAGCTGGCGACGCTTGCGACATGCGAGGGATCGCCGCCCTTGGCGACGTATTTTTCGAGACCCGCCAGATAGGCCTGGGCGACCTCGATATAGACCTTCTGCGAAAACAGCAGCGTGATGTTGATGCTGATGCCTTCGCCGAGCAGATGCTGGATCGCCGGCAGGCCAGCTCGTGTCGCCGGCACCTTAACCATCAGGTTCTTGCGATCGACCTCTTTCCAGAGCCGCTCGGCCTCAACGATCGTGCCTTTGGTATCCATCGCCAGATAGGGCGAGACTTCCAGACTGACAAAGCCGTCATGTCCGCCAAGGTGATCGTAGACCGGGCGCAACACGTCGGCGGCGTGCTGGATGTCCTCGACCGCGAGATGCTCGAACAGCTCGGACACCGGCCGGTCGCCCTTTTTCAGCGCCTGGCCGATCGGCGCGTCGTATTCGTCGGAGCTGCCGATCGCCTTCTCGAAGATCGACGGATTCGACGTGACGCCCTTGACGCCGTCGCTTTCGATCAGCTTCTTCAGGTCGCCCTTGGCGACGAAACCGCGGGCGAGGAAATCCAGCCAGACCGCCTGGCCGTGGCTTTCGAGTGCTTTGACGGGATTCATGATGCCTGCCTCTGTCCGGGTTGGTCAATTGGTCGGTTGGGACGTGTTCTGGCGAGAAGGATCGATCTTATTCTGGCTGGCGCCAATCTATGCAATGATATGGGAATATGCGTACCCCCAGAGCATAACGCCATATGCAACATAACGATCCCGGAAATTGGCAGTTTGGCGGCACCGCCGCCGGCATTTTTTGATCACGATCACGGCAGGGATGACATATCCGCATGTTAGGCTGGCTGGCTGCGCAGCGGGGATGTCGATGAGTTCGGCCAAATGCTTTGGATTTGCTGGATTTATGCTGGTGTTCTCGTTGGCGCTGTCGTTCGGACCGGCCCGCGCCGAGGGCATCCGGCTGGAAGCCTTGCAAATTCCCGCCGATATCCCGGGATCGAACGGCCGGGGCGCGCTGCGACTGGAGGCCATTGTGGTGCGGCCGGACGACGGGCAGCCGCATCCGCTCGCCGTGCTCAATCATGGCTCTCCGCGCAGCGCCGAGGACCGCCCCAAAATGTCGCCCTATGGGCTGTGGGCCGAGGCGGTGGCATTTGCGCGGCGCGGCTGGGTCGCGGTGGCCTTCCTGCGTCGAGGCTATGGCCGTTCGCAAGGCGAATGGGCCGAAACCTATGGTCCCTGTTCTGATCCGGACTACGCCAAGGCAGGGCTGGCCGGGGCCAGCGATATCGCCGCCGTCGCCCGGTTCATGGCCAGCCAGGCCTATGTCGGCAAGGGCAGATGGATCAGCGTCGGTGTCTCGGCCGGCGCCTTCGCGACGGTGGCGTTGACCGCGGACGCGCCGCGCGATCTCGCCGCCGCGATCGCTTTCGCGCCGGGGAGGGGATCGTCGGGTCCCGATGCGGTGTGCGGCGAAAAGCAGTTGGCGGCGGCATTCGCCCAATATGGCAGGACGTCGCGCGTGCCGCTGCTCTGGGTGTCCGCGGACAACGATCATTTCTTCGGCCCGCGGCTGACGTCGCAACTCACCGGCGCGTTCTCCAATGCCGGCGGCCACGCCAGTTACGTCAAGACCGCTTCATTCGGCGACGACGGACACACGCTGTTCAGCGCCGCCGGGATTCCGATCTGGTCGCCTATCGTCGACCGCTTCCTGGCGTCGAACAATCTTGTGCTGCGCGACCGGCTGATTGATGTTCCCACCCCCAACGTGCCGCCGCCATCCAGCCTCGGCAGCCGGGGCCGTGACACCTTCAAGACTTATCTCGACAGCGGGCCGAACAAGGCTTTCGCGATCGACGGAGGAGGCCATTTCGGATGGGCCACCGGCCGCCGCACGGCCGACGAAGCGGTCAACGATGCGCTCGGCTTTTGTGCGCCGGCGTCCGCCGCCAAATGCACCGTCGTCAACATTAACAACAAGCCGGTTGACTAAAACGCGATGACGCGTGACGGAGAATTACCGGAACACGGAATTCTCTTTGATTTGATCAACGCAAACGCGCCAGCGTGATTTGCGCAAGCCGCGCCGGCTGAATAGGGTGCGCGGCGCTGAAACAACAACAAGAAAAGGAACAAGCCCTTGTCAACTCGCATCCAGCTTCTCACCGGCTCGCTAGTCGGCATCGCACTGTCGATGCTCCCGATCACCGCCTCAAGCGCGGCCGACACCACCATAAAACTCGGCAATACCGCGCCTTACAGCGGTCCGGCGTCGGCCTATGGCACGGTTGCGCGCGCGGAAGCCGCCTATTTCCAGATGATCAACGATCAAGGCGGCATCAACGGCCGCAAAATCGACTTCCAGACCCTGGACGACGGCTATTCGGCGCCCAAGACCGTCGAGCAGACCCGCAAGCTGGTCGAGCAAGATGAAGTGCTGGCGATGTTCAGCTCGGTCGGCACCGCGCCCAACATCTCCGTGCAGAAATATCTCAACGGCAAGCACGTGCCGCAAATCTTCGTCTCGTCCGGCGCGACCCGCTGGAACGACCCAAAACAGTTTCCATGGACGGTCGGCTTCAATCCGACTTACGAACTGGAAGGCAGGCTCTACGCGGAATATGTTCTCAAAGCGAAGCCGGACGCCAAGATCGCGGTCATCACGCCCAACGAGGATGCCGGCAAGGATTATCTGCGCGGCTTCAAGGCGGGATTGGGCGAGCGCGTCAACCAGCTGGTGTCGGAGACGACCTACCAGACCGCCGACCCGACCATCAACTCGCAGATGGTCACGATGCGCGAGTCCGGTGCCGATGTTTTCTTCGCTGAAGCGACGCCGAAATTCGCCGCGCAAGCGATCCGGAAAGCCGCCGAGATGGGCTGGAAGCCATTGATCATCCTGCCGACGGTTTCCAACTCGGTCTCCGCGGTGCTGGAGCCCGCGGGGCTGGAAAACACCGTCGGCGTGGTGACCGGGCTTTATCTGAAGGATCCCAACGATGCGCGCTGGGCCGACGATCCCGGGGTCAAGGATTTCCTGGACTGGATGAAGAAGTACCAGCCCAACGCCGGCACCGGCGATCTCTTCAATGCGCAGGGCTATACGGTCGCGCAGGTCATGGTCGAGGTGCTGAAGAACTGCAAGGACGATCTTAGCCGCGACAACATCATCAAGCAGTCGACCACCTTGAAAGGCCTGGCGCTACCGATGCTGCTGCCAGGCATCAAGGTCCAGAACGACCCGAGCGACGTCACGCCGATCCGGCAGATCCAGATGGCGCGATTTGACGGCAAGACCTGGGCGCTGTTCGGGGACATCCTCGGCGACAGGTAAGCCGAGAGCAAAGCTAAGCGTCATTGCGAGCGCAAGCGAAGCAATCCAGTGCGACAAGCAAGACTGGATTGCTTCGCAATGACGAAGTCGGGACTATCTCCGTCCCAGCGCAGGACCTGTTGATCTTTCCCCGCGCCCTGTGACCCGGGCGCGGCGTTTCCTAGCATTACAGTTGTCGTTTTTTGAAGTGGGCACGTTGGGCGGCGGCCTGGTGAGCTCTGCGCCAGAGTGACCATGCGATGATGTGTGCGGGTCGGATCCGCTTTCGGGCGAGCCTGATGGCGATGCGGCGGACTTCCTGGATTGACCAGCGGATCAACGACGGATTGGCGATATTTTGAGTTTTGCCGTGGTTCGGCGTTTCGTTTTTTTGGGTGGCGGCGAATTGGCGCGATGGCGGATCACCGCCATCATGGCGAAGGCGAGCATCACCAGGGAAACGTGGCGATGCCAGCCATGCCAGGATCTGCTCTCGTTGTGATCGAGCCCGAATTCGTTTTTCGCGGTCTCAAAGCTGTCCTCGATCGCCCACCGATGGCCTTCGACCGCCACCAGCGTTTCGATGGATGTTCCCGCTGGACACCAGGTGGTGAAGAAGGCGAGATCGCCATCGGCGATATGACGACGGATCAGCAGACCTCGTGTCCAAAGACCATGATTTGCGCTGTAAAATTCTTCGACCTCGAGATCGGCCAATTCGAGATAGCACCAATCGTGCAGCCGCGGTCCTTTGGTTCCGGCCCCTGCCGACTGGCGTTTCCAATCGGACGCGCGCCGCGTCCGAGCGATGTCCGCGGCCGTGCCGGCGACCGATCGCCGCTTTCCCCAGGATCGGAATACATGAGCGCTGCTGACCCCGAGCACGTAGCCTTTGCCTGCCCGGCGTAATTGCTGTTCGATATCGCCAACACCGTAGACAGTATCACCGGCAACCCACTTGAATGGGACAGACGCGGCTATGGCGCGTGCGATCATGCTCGTTGCAAGCTTTGGCTTGGTCGCAAAGCCGACACCGGGAGGCACATAAGCGGCTTCCAGACGATCTGGATCGTCGGTCCATTCCTTCGGAAGATACAGCGCGCGATCGATGAACGCATGACCGTGGCGCGACACGTAGGCGGCGAAGACGCCGATCTGGCAGTTCGTGATCTTGCCGGCGGAACCAGTGTATTGCCGCGCCACCCCGCACGACGCCTTGCCCTGCTTGAGAAAGCCGGTCTCGTCGATCACCAGCACCGCATCGTCATCCGCCAAATGCTCGACGACATAATCGCGGACGATATCGCGCAGACCATCAGCATCCCAATCCCTGCGACCCAGGATCGCCTGTTGCCGCCAAGGACCGGGATCGCCAGCTGCCTCCGCACGCATCCAACCGGTCTTGCGTTGCTCATCTCCGAGCAGGCTTTCCAGAAACAAGCCTGCATTCCTCGCAACACGATCTTGATTGAACAACGGACGTATCCGCTGCTTGATCTCCCGAAGCGACGCCGCCCACAACGCAAGCGTCTCTTCAATCGACGCTGTCTGCGCCCACGATCTTCAAATCATGGTTGCCCATGGATTCAGAAATCTCCATAAAAGGCAACTGTATGCTAGGGTCTGTACCTGAATAGCGCCACGTGATTCTCTTGCCTATGTGTTTTTAATTCGGGGGCGAGAGAGTGCGCGCTGGTTTGTTTTGGCTGAATGACAGGCAATGGGGGCGTATCGAACCACATCTGCCGACGGGACTGACGGGGCCGGATCGGGACGACGACCGGCGCATCATCAGCGGCATTATTCACATGCTGCAATCGGGTGCACGATGGCGCGATTGTCCGCGTGAATACGGCCCTTACACGACGGTCTACAATCGCTTCAACCGTTGGGCCAAGCGCGGACGATGGTGCGCAATCTTTGAGGCGCTTGCCAAGCCAGGCAAGGATACCGTCGTGCTGTCGCTCGAACTCGACGTCGATCAAAGCTCACCGATGCGCCTCCGGCGGAAAAGGGGGGAGCACAATCAAGCAATCGGCCGCTCGCGCGGAGGCCGCACCACAAAAATCCATGCGCTGAGCGATCCGCTCTGCCGGCCGGTCGTCCTGCATCTGACCCCAGGCCAGGATGCCGATATCGCGGCGGCGCCCGACGTTCTGGCGCTCGCTCCGCCCATGAGCGCGCTCCTCGCTGACAAAGGGTATGACGGCGACAATCTTCGCGGCGAAATCGTTCGTCGCGGCGCTAAGCCGGTCATCCCCAATAAATCCAACCGGGTCGTCATCCATCGCTTCGACAAACGCGCCTACAAAGGCCGAAATGTCATCGAGCGCTGCTTTTGCAGGCTCAAGGACTTCCGGCGCATCGCTACCCGATATGATAAGCTCGCCCGGAATTTCTTGGCTGCTGTTCATCTCGCCGCTCTCGTCGCATATTGGCTCAATTAAGTCTGAACCCTAAGCCAACTGGTTGAGCGTGTGTCGACCGCGTCGAGATGGTTGTACAGATCGTCCGAGTCGGGCTCCGGAAGCAACCTCGGATATCAGGTGACGAGTCCGGCGATCTGTGCGTGCGGCATCGTCTGGTGTTCGGTGGTGTCCAACGCTGCACGACAGGCACGTTCACGTTGGATTACATCTTAATTTTCGTCTCGGACACCGATGCGGCCCCGTGACGCGGTTGGTCCCCTTCTCGCGATATGGTAGCCTGCCGCCCAAGTTTTTGATTTTGAAGGGGGTTGTCCGGGGGCCGTCGTTTGTCGTTTGGGGGAGACCCGGAGCATGGGTGAAATCCGCGACTTCAAATCGAACAAGCATGGTGAGCCGCCGAGCGGCGCAGCGCCACGGCGCCTTGCTGCGATCGTCGCCGGCGATATCGCTGGCTACAGCCGTCTGATGCAGCTGGATGAGGAAGGAACGCATGGCCGCGTCAAGCGGATTGAACGCGATCTCATTGAGCCAAGCATTACGGAACACCACGGCAAGCTCGTTAAAACCACCGGCGACGGCTTCATCGCGATTTTCGACAGCCCTGTTGAAGCTGTCCGGTGCAGCATTGTCATTCAGCAAAATCTGGTCGGTCGCAACGCCTCGCTTCCGACGCAATATCGGATCGAGTACCGGATCGGCGTCAACCTGGGCGACGTTATCATTGAACCGGACGACGTTTATGGCGACGGCGTCAATATTGCTTCGCGCCTCGAAGGTATTGCCGATCCCGGTCAAGTCTACATCTCGGGCGGTATCTACGAACAGATAAAGCACAAGCTGGTCTGCGGATATGAATCGCTCGGGGACCGCAAGGTCAAGAACATCACCGACCCGGTGAGGGTCTACCGCGTGCTGCCGGATGTCGCGGCCTTCCACAAGAACCGAAGACGGCGCGAGAACATTCTGATTTTCCTGCTGAGCATTACCGTGCTGACGATCGCTGGTGGCGTTCTCTGGTACGGGCTGCTGCAACCGTACCGTAAAGTCGCGGATCAAGGTGCCGCTCCAATCGCGCCATCCGCTCCATCGCCCGCGTTGCCGGCGCCGCCCGTGAAGCAGGCGGTGCCGCAGCCAGCCACGCCGCAGCCAGCCGCGCCTCCGTCTTCCGCCCAACAGGCCGCGCCGCAGCCGCAAGCGCTTCCTTCAGGAGAACCCGCAGCGAAACCATCAACACCATCCGCGCCTGCCGTCGCGCCGACGGCTTCGTCGATCCACGAGCCAGAAATGAAAGTGCTTCCGGGCGGCAGCTTCGCGATGGGCAGCAATGAGGATATTTCGGAGCGGCCGATCCATCAGGTAACGATCAAGCCGTTCGCGATCGGCAAGTACCCGGTCACGGTTCGGCAATGGAATGAATGCGCGGCCGCGAAAGCGTGCGGGTTCGTGGCAACCGGGAAAGAAGACGCGCCCATCGCCAATGTAAGCTGGAGCGACGCCAAGCAATATGCCGCATGGCTCGCGGAAGCCACGCGAAAGCCTTACCGGCTTCCAAGCGAAGCCGAATGGGAATATGCCGCGCGCGCGGGAACGCAGACCAGATATTGGTGGGGCGACCAGCTGCAGCCCGGCATGGCCAATTGCAAGGACTGCGCCGACGTCGCAGCCGCCGACCAACCGGTCAAGGTCGGCAATTTCAAGCCCAATCCATTTGGACTCCATGACATGGGTGGTGGCGTCGATCAGTGGGTAGAGGACTGCTGGCACAAGAGTTATCAGGGCGCCCCCGCAGACGGTGTGCCGTGGGCCGGCGGAGATTGCGCATCTCACGTGATCCGGTCCGGTTCGTGGAAGAACGACGCGCGCTATGTGCGGCCGGCCAATCGCGACAATTACGATACCAACGTTCGATATCCGACCCATGGATTCCGGGTCGCTCTCTCTCCTTAGCTCGACAGCCCCCGAAGGAGCGTGTTCCATGAAGACAGCCGGCGTTGTGATGCTATCGGCGGTGCTTGCGCTTTTGCCGAGCCTTGCCGGCGCGCAGGGAAAACCCAGGCCGGAGGATGCGACGCTGTATTTTGTCTGGCCGCAGGATGGCGCGACGATCAAGGGCGCTTTCTGGTGCCGTTTCGGCCTGCGCAACATGGGCGTGACTCATGCCGGCGACAGTTTCCAGAACAGTGGCCACCACCATTTGCTGATCGACGTCAATGAGCCGATCAATCCAAGCGAGCCGATACCACAGGATAAATCACATCTTCATTTTGGCGCCGGTCAAACCGAGGCCCGCATCGAACTGCCACCCGGCAAGCACACGCTTCAGCTGGTGCTGGGCGATGCCGCGCATTATCCGTTCAATCCGCCGCTGGTCTCGGACAAGATCACGATCAGGATCAAGTGAGGTCGCTACGTGGCGGTTGCGACGCTGCGCGCTACCGCAGGCTGGCGTTGATCTTTTCCAGCGCATTGTTGCCCGGGCACAGGGTTTTTTCGCCGAGCTGGTTGAGCGGCGTGTCGACCGTGTCGAGATGGCTGTGCAGATCTTCCGAGTCCGGGTCGACATAGAGCAGTCCGGTAACGATCTGGCCCTTGGCGGCGTGCTTTTGCAGGAAGGTCATGGCGCCCAGCCGATCATGCGGATCGTAGTCGGCGTCGAGCTTGCGCAGCGCCAGCCTTGTGCCGTCGTGCTGCTCGACCACCTGCACGGTGCCCGGCGCGTAGTCGACCGTGATCGGGTCGCGGCCGGTGATGACGTCGAGGCGATTGACCGCGTCATTGTGCTCGCGGACATAGTCGAAACTCTTGGTCGAGCCGGCGTGGTTGTTGAAGGCGACGCAGGGGCTGACCACGTCGATGAAGGCCGCGCCCTTGTGCTGGATCGCGGCTGCGATCAGCGGCACCAGCTGGGTCTTGTCGCCGGAGAAGCTGCGCGCCACGAAGCTCGCGCCCAACTGCAACGCGATCGCCACCAGGTCGATCGCGTTATCGGTGTTCATCACGCCCTTCTTGGACTTCGAGCCGCGGTCGGCGGTAGCGGAGAACTGGCCCTTGGTGAGGCCGTAAACGCCGTTGTTCTCGACGATATAGGTCATGTTGACGGCGCGCCGGATCGAGTGCGCGAACTGGCCGAAGCCGATCGATGCACTATCGCCGTCGCCGGAGACGCCGAGATAAATTAGGTCGCGGTTGGCGAGGTTGGCGCCGGTCAACACCGACGGCATCCGGCCATGCACCGAATTGAAGCCGTGGGAATTGCCGAGGAAATAATCCGGCGTCTTCGACGAACAGCCGATCCCGGAAATTTTCGCGACGCGGTGCGGCTCGATCGACAGTTCGTAGCAGGCTTCGATGATCGAGGCGGTGATCGAATTGTGGCCGCAGCCGGCGCACAGCGTCGAGATCTTGCCCTCGTAATCCCGGTGGGTATAGCCGAGATCGTTCTTCGGCAGCCCGGGATGCTGGAATTTCGGTTTGGCGATGTAGGTCATGGCGACACCTGCTTTGTCGTCATGGCCGGGCTTGTCCCGGCCATCCACGTCTTGATCGAGGAAAAGAAGAAAGACGTGGATGCCCGGCATAAAGCCGGGCATGACGCCAGAGAGATCAAATCGCAGGTCATGACTTCACCTTGCGCAGCGGGGTCACCTTGAGCTGATCCTGGTGGTCGCCGATCGCACCCGCGATGAAGCGCGCGGTGATCGGCGTGCCGTCATAGTGCAGGATCGGCACCAGCCGGACCGGATCGATGCCGTTCTCGTTGACGATCAGCTGACGCAGCTGCGCGTCGCGATTCTGTTCGACCACGTAGACGAAATCGTGATCGGCAATGAAACTGGCGACGCTGGAATGGAACGGGAAGGCCCTGATACGAAGCCGGTCGAGCTGATGGCCGCGCGCTTCCAGGATGCCGATCGCCTCATCCATCGCCGGCGCGGTCGAGCCGAAATAGATCACGCCGTATTTGGTCGGCTTGGCGGCGTTGGCCTGCAACGGCCGCGGCACCATGTCCTGCGCGGTCTCGAACTTGCGCAGCAGCCGCTGCATGTTGTCGGCGTAGACCGAGCCTTCTTCGGAATAACGCGCGTAACGGTCGCGCGAGGTGCCGCGGGTAAAGAACGAGCCCTTGGTCGGATGGGTGCCGGGATAGGTCCGGAACGGGATGCCGTCGCCGTCGACGTCGAGGTAGCGGCCGAAGTCGCGGCCGTCTTCCAGCATTTCCGCCGTCATCACCTTGCCGCGGTCATATTGCCTTGCGTCGTCCCATTTCAGGGGCCGGCACAGCCGGTGATTCATGCCGATATCGAGATCGAGCATCAGGAAGATCGTGGTTTGCAGCCGTTCGGCGAGATCGAACGCATGGGCCGCGAACTCAAAGGCTTCGGCCGGGTCTTCCGGGAACAGCAGCACATGCTTGGTGTCGCCGTGCGAGGCATAGGCGCAAGCGATGATGTCGCATTGCTGGGTCCGCGTCGGCATGCCGGTCGAGGGGCCGGCGCGTTGCACGTTCATGATCACGGCGGGGATTTCGGCGAAGTACGACAGCCCGATGAACTCCGTCATCAGCGAAATGCCGGGACCCGAGGTCGCGGTGAAGGCGCGCGCCCCGTTCCATGAGGCGCCGATCACGATGCCGATCGAAGCCAGTTCGTCCTCGCCCTGCACGATGGCGTAGTTCGCCTTGCCGGTATCAGGGTCGTGCCGCAGCTTCTTGCAGTGGGAGGTGAAGGCATCGGCCAGCGACGATGACGGCGTGATCGGATACCAGGCGCAGACGGTGGCGCCGCCATAGACCGCGCCGAGCGCCGCGGCGCTGTTGCCTTCCACGAAGATGCGGTCGCCGACCTTGTCGGATTTCCTGACCCGCAAGCCGATCGGGCATTTCAGGTTTTGCAGGGCCCAGTCGCGGCCGAGATGCAGCGCATGGACGTTCGACGACAAGAGCTTTTCCTTGCCCTTGTACTGCTCGCCGATCAACTGCTCGACCAGCTTGGGGTCCATGTCGAGAAGAGCGCACAGCGCGCCGAGATAGATGATGTTCTTGAACAGCTGGCGCTGGCGCGGATCGGTATAGGTCGAGTTGGTGATCGCGGTCAGCGGCACGCCGATCACGGTGATGTCGGCGCGGAATTTCGAGGTCGGCATCGGCTTGGTCGAATCGTAGAACAGATAGCCGCCGGGCTCGATCGAGGCGACGTCCTTGTCCCAGGTCTGCGGGTTCATCGCCACCATCATGTCGATGCCGCCGCGGGCGCCGAGATGGCTGTCCTCGGTCACCCGCACCTCGTACCAGGTCGGCAGGCCCTGGATATTCGAGGGGAACACGTTGCGCGGCGATACCGGCACGCCGTGGCGCAGGATCGAGCGGGCGAACAGTTCGTTGGCGCTCGCCGAGCCCGAACCGTTGACGTTGGCGAAGCGGACGACGAAGTCGTTTACGCTGCTGATCGGGCTTTGGACGGACATGATGATCCCGCGTGAGTCATATCGATGAGGTATTTCTGCATGTCCCACGCGCCGGTGGGACAACGTTCAGCGCACAAGCCGCAATGGAGGCAGACGTCTTCGTCCTTGACCATCACCCGGCCGGTCTTGAGGCCGTCGGCGACATAGAGCGCCTGGTCGTGATGCGGCGAGGGCGCCTTCAGATGTTGCCGCAGATCGGCTTCATCGGCGTTCGGCGTGAAGGTGATGCAATCCATCGGGCAGATGTCGACACAGGCGTCGCATTCGATGCACAGCGGTGCGGCGAACACGGTCTGGATGTCGCAGTTCAGGCAGCGCTGGGCCTCGCCGAGCGCGAGCTTGACGTCATAGCCCAGTTCGACCTCGGTGCGGATGTCCTTGAGCGCGATCACCTTGTCGCGATGCGGCACCTTGTAGCGCTTGTCGCTGGAGATATCGTTGTCGTAGCTCCATTCGTGGATGCCCATCTTCTGCGACGAGATCTGCACCTCGGGCAGCGGCCGGTCGTTGATGTCCTCGCCGGACAACAGCTTGTGGATCGAGAGCGCGGCGTCGTGGCCATGCGCCACCGCCCAGATGATGTTCTTGGGGCCGAACGCCGCATCGCCGCCAAAAAACACTTTTGCGTTGGTCGAGCCCATGGTTGTCGGATCGACCTTGGGCATGTTCCATTTGTCGAACTCGACGCCGCAGTCGCGCTCGATCCAGGGGAACGCGTTCTCCTGGCCGACCGCGACCAGCACGTCGTCGCAGTCGATGGTCTGGTCGCGCTCGCCCGAGGGCACCAGGCTGCGCTTGCCCTTGGAGTCATATTCGGCCTTCACCTTCTGGAAGGTGACGCCGGTCAGCTTGCCGTTGTCGTGAACGAACGCGACCGGGACCATGAAGTTGAGGATCGGAATATCCTCGTGAATGGCGTCTTCCTTTTCCCAAGGGCTCGCCTTCATTTCCTCGAAACCGGAACGCACGATCACCTTGACGTCCTCGCCGCCGAGGCGGCGCGCGGTGCGGCAGCAATCCATCGCGGTGTTGCCGCCACCCAGAACGATCACGCGCTTGCCGATCTTGTCGGTGTGGCCGAACGATACGCTGGAGAGCCAGTCGATGCCGATATGGATGTTGGCGGCGGCTTCCTTGCCGCCGGGAAGCTCGAGCTCGCGGCCGCGCGGCGCGCCGGAGCCGACAAAGATCGCGTCGTAATTTTCACCGAGTAGCTTCTTCAGGCTGTCGATGCGATGACCGCCTTTGAATTCGATGCCGAGATCGAGGATGTAGCCGGTTTCCTCGTCGATCACCGAATCCGGCAGGCGGAATTTCGGAATCTGGCTCCGCATCATGCCGCCGGCCTTGGGGTCGGAATCGAACACGGTGCAGTGATAGCCGAGCGGCGCGAGGTCGCGGGCCACCGCGAGCGAGGCGGGACCGCCGCCGACGATCGCGACACGCTTGCCGTTCCTGGCCGCGATCCCGGGCATCCGGCCCTTGACGTCATCCTTGAAGTCGGCGGCGACGCGCTTCAGGCGACAAATCGCGACCGGCGTTTCCTCGACGCGGCCGCGGCGGCACGCCGGCTCGCACGGACGATCGCAGGTGCGCCCGAGGATCCCCGGGAACACGTTGGACCTCCAGTTGATCATATAGGCGTCGCTGTAACGCCCTTCAGCAATCAACCGGATATATTCGGGAACGGGGGTGTGCGCGGGACAGGCCCATTGGCAATCGACCACTTTGTGGAAGTAGTCGGGCGCCGAGATATCAGTCGGTTTCATTCCTACCATGTCCGCGCAGAAATCGAACCGCGCAGCCTTATTTTTTCTGTCGGACGCTCAACCGGCGTCCTTATGGTTTTCGAATTGGATCATAGGCTTATCTTATTAGAGCCATTCCAGATGATGCACAAAGGCAATTTTGCGCGATCTCCCATTTTCCACGATCACAACACGCATTTGCGGCAGTGCAGCATGCGGTGTGCAGTTGATGCAGCTGGTTCGGACTTCGAACGCGACAGGACTGCATGTCGCGCGGACGTGCAGTCGCACGGCAAGGATGACGTATTAAATCAGTCGCAGGCCAGTTCCGGCCGCAGCCAGCAGCACCACGACGATCCAGGGCGCCAATTTCCAGACAGTCAGCAGGAGGAACCCTGTCAGGGCCACTACAAAATCACGCGGCGCAAGCACGGCACTGGCCCAGACCGGGCTGTAAAAGGCAGCGCCGAGGATGCCCACGACAGCGGCATTGGTGCCGCGCATGGCGGCCTGTGCAGTGGGGCGCAGGCGCAGCATGTCCCAAAACGGCAGCATGCCGTACACCAGCAACAGTCCCGGTAAAGATAGTGCGACGAGCGCGATCGTCGCACCAGCGAGACCGTTGGGTGGCGGCCCCATGACCGCGCCGAGATAGGCCGCGAAGGTGAACAGCGGTCCGGGCATCGCTTGCGCGACGCCATAGCCTGCGAGGAAATCCGCGTTGCTGACCCAGCCCGGCGTCACTGTTTCCGCCTGCAACAGCGGCAACACGACATGTCCGCCGCCAAACACCAATGAACCGGAGCGATAAAACGCGTCGAACAGGGCAAGACCCTGAGAACCGGTCCTCGCCGCCAGCAGCGGAGTGATCACAAACAGGATTGCAAACAGCGCAAGCGCGACCATCCCAGATCGATGCGATACCGAAAGACTGAGGGCACCGGTGGGCGCAGGACCATCCGCCCGACAAAGCCTCAGTCCGGCGATCGCCCCAAGCACGATCGCGCTGATCTGGCCGATTGATCCGCCGACAAAGACGACGATGGCCACGGCGACAAGCGCGATAGCGACTCGTTCGCGATCCGGTGTCAGGCTGTGCGCCATGCCCCAGATCGCCTGCGCGACCACGGCGACGGCGACCAGCTTCAGGCCGTGCAAAATGCCCTCGGCGACCGGGCCGGTGAGGGCGGTTGCGCCGAATGCAAAAGCAAACAGGATGATGGCGGACGGTATGGTGAAGGCAAACCACGCGGCTAGGCCGCTGAGAAGGCCGTTGCCGCGCAGGATACCGAGCGTGAAGCCGACCTGGCTGGAGGCCGGCCCCGGCAAGAACTGGCACAGCGCCACGATGTCAGCATAGCTGCTCTCGTTGAGCCATTTTCGCCGTTCGACAAATTCAGCTCTGAAGTAACCGAGATGTGCGATCGGTCCGCCGAACGACGTAAGCCCCAGTTTCAAGAAGGCCGCGAAGACTTCGGCAACGCTGCCCGCGGATTTTTCGTCATTTACTGCATTGGGCATCGAGCCTTTGCCCTAGCCGATGTCGCTCTTCGCCAGATCCCACATCAGACGGTAGACGCCGCTCGAGATCACAACGGATTTCAGCGCGGGTGCCGCGCCGAGCGTGGCGAGGGTGCCTTCGATCGCGGCTGCATCGGTGCCGTCGATCAGCACAAACCAGTCGCCGGCGCCCGGATCGGAATCGGAGGCGTTGTCGGTGAGCGGTTTTGAAAGTTTTGGGTCGTTCTCCAGCAGATGCATGGAGATGATGCCGTCACGGTCTTTCGGATTGAGCAGATCGTGCAACGCCGTGCGCAACGCATCCTTGGCCGCAGCATCGGGACGCAGGCGGATGATGCCGAGCGCCGCCCCACGGCCGATGCCGCGGCTGATGGTGATGCGCGCCACCGCGCGGATCATGTTCCTGAAACGGCCGATATTGGCTTTCGACCAGGCGGTCTGGTTGGCCAATGCCGCGCGATAGGACGGGCTGTCGAGAACTTCGAACGCCGCGGTGGAATACAGGCTGAGATATTTCGGCTTGGCGTGATGGGCGACGTAGCGCCGCGCCTCGAGGAAACCGGATATCGCGACGCGCTCTTCGAGATGTTCGCGATCGTACCAGCGGTTGAATTCGGCTTCATCCGAGGCGTCGATGTCCATCGACGTCAGCAGCATACCTTTTCCGGCCATCGGCATTTTCGCAAATCCTTATATCTGGGCTTATCCCGCAATCCTCGATGCCATGTCCGCGATGGCCTTCATCACGGCATCGCGGATTCCGGGATCGTACAGCGAATGGCCGGCGCCGGCGACGATGCGGATCTCGGCACGTGGCCATCTTGCCGCGAGTGCGTATGACGTTGCCGGTGGACACAACAGATCATAGCGGCCCTGCACGATGATGCCGTTGACGTCAGCGAGTTGGCCGGCCTCGTTCATCAACTGATCGGGCTTCATGAAGCAATCGTTCCGGAAGTAATGCGCTTCCATGAACGGCGTCGCGGGCAGGTTGCCCGATGAATTCAGCGCGGCGCGGTCGAGCCGCTCCCGTGATGGCGCATGTTCGGACAAGATCCGCTCGGTCTCGCCCCACGCGCGCGCGGCGGGTCCGTGCACGGTGGCATCGGGATCGAGGATGCGCCGGAAATACGCATCGATCGGCTGCGCACGCTCCTGCTCCGGCAAGGCGCCGACGAAATCATCGTAGAGGCCGGGATAGAGCCGCGGCAGCGCGTTGTAGAACGCGCCTTCCAGCTCGGTACGGGTGCCGAGAAACGTCGCGCGCAGCACGATGCCGCTGACGCGCTCCGGATGCGCTTGCGCGTAAGCCAGCGCCAATGTCGCGCCCCAGGAGCCGCCGACCACCATCCAGCGCTCGAAGCCGAATTTCTCCCGGATCCTTTCCATGTCCGCGATCAGATGCGGCGTGGTGTTATGTTCGAGGCCGCCCTTGGGACGGCTGCGGCCGGCGCCGCGCTGGTCGAACAGCACCGCATGAAAACGCTCGGGGTCGAACAGCCGCCGGTGATCGGGCTGGCAGCCGCTGCCGGGCCCGCCATGCAGGTACACGGCTGCGATACCGCCGACGCGGCCGACGCTTTCGACATAGATCTCGTGGCCGTCACCGACGGCCAGTTGTTCAGAGGTCAGCGGCGCGAATGGATCGGAGCGATGGCGCGATGATTTACCGGCGTCGGCGTCAGGCGCCATGATCGCCTTCTGTCTCCAGCGTGCCGCCGGCGAAATTGCGATAGATGAAACGCTTGTTGTCGGCGGCGGCTTCGGTTTCCGCCAGTTTGAAGATCTGCTCATGCAACGGCGACAGCGTGCAGGCCGGATCGGTAGCGCCGGCATCGCCGGTCAGCGCGAAGGCCTGGCAGCGGCAGCCGCCGAAATCAACTTCCTTGAACTCGCAGCTTTGGCACGGCTCGGGCATCCAGCCGGTGCCGCGGTAGCGGTTGAAGGCCTCGGAGTTTTGCCAGATCCAGGCGATCGAATGATTGGAGCGCACCGACATGAATTCCAGGCCGGTGATGCTCTCGGCGGCATGGCAGGGCAGGATCTTGCCGGCGGGCGAGATGTTGAAGAACTGCCGGCCCCAGCCGCCCATGCATTTCTTCGGCCGCAGCGCGTAATAGTCCGGCACCACATAGTCGATCGCCAGAATACCCTTCAGCCGTGCCTCGGCTTCCTCAACGATGCGGCTGGTCTCCTCGATCTGCTGGATGGTCGGCATCAGCGCGGCGCGATTCTTCAGCGCCCAGCCATAATATTGCACATTGGCCACTTCGAGCCGGTCGGCATCGAGGTCGACCGCCATCTGGATGATGTCGGACAATTGGTGCAGGTTCTGGCGGTGCATCACCGCGTTGACCGTCAGCGGCAGATCCAGCTCGCGGGTCCATTTCGCCACTTCGAGCTTCTTCTGATGTGCCTGCTTGAGACCGGCGACGCGATTGGCCACCACGGGCTCGTTGCCCTGGAAGCTGATCTGCACATGGCACAGCCCGGCGTCGGCCAGCGCCGAGAGTCGTTCCCTGGTCAACAGCACCGCAGAGGTGATCAGGTTGGAATACAGCCCGACATCGCTGGCGTGCTGCACCAGCTCAACCAGGTCCTTGCGCGCGGTGGGCTCGCCGCCGGAGAAGTGGATCTGCAACACGCCCATTGCAGCGAGCTCGGTCAGCACCTTCTTCCACGCTTCGGTGGTCAATTCGGTGCCGCCGCGATCGAGTTCCACCGGATTGGAGCAATACGGACATTGCAGCGGACAACGATGGGTGATCTCGGCCAGCACCGCTAGCGGAATGCCGTAGGTCTCCGCGATCGAGCCGCGTGATTCCAGCACCGCAAGCCCGTCGCGGGGATCGCGTACCGCCGTTTTGGAGTCGGGTACGGTCGTGCTCATGACGTTTTCGTGCTCATGACGTTCTCTCGGGCTTCTGTCAGAAAGCCCTTGTCGGCAAGGTCCTGCAGCATGGCGACGACGTCGGTCGCGATCGCCTCGCGTTTGGCGGCGTATTTGACCGCGAGCAGGTCGACCATGTCGGCGACGCTGCGGACGCCGTCGCAGAGCTGCAGCACCTCGACCGCGATCTCGTCCGGCGCCAAAACGCGCTCCGGCGCCAGGATCACCCAGACCTGCCGCGTCTCATCGAATTTCAGCTTGGCATGCCGTGGCAATACCGGCCGGCTCGATTCGCTGACACTGATGTTGCGGCTGCGCAGGGCTGCCATCGGTCGGCCTCTGTTTCAGTTGTCCTTGGGAACGAAGGCTCCCGGTGGAATATGGCCATCGACATAGGCATGGTAAAGGGCGTCGAGCTGAACCCATAGCACGTTGGTCTTGAAGATGAGCGCATTGCACACCGCCTCGCGCTCGGCAGGCGTCTGGGCATGGGCCTTGACGTAGTCGAGGGCAAAACCGGCATCGCGCGGCGCCTGCTGCAGGCGGCGGCTGAAATAGCTCATGATGTCAGGGTTGACGAAGTTGTAATGCGCCAGCATGCCCGAGATGCGCTCTTCATGCAGGTTCGGCGCGAACAATTCGGTCAACGAGGAGGCAATCGCTTCAAGCGGCGTCTTGTCGCGGACGAAATGCACATAGGCTTCGACGGCAAACCGCGTCGCGGGCAGGATACCTTCGGTGGATTCGACGTAGGCGTTGTCCAGGCCAAGCCCCTCGGTGAGCTTCAGCCAGCGCTCGATACCGCCTTCGGCGCCGAGATCGCCGTCATGGTCTTCGATCCGGTGCCGCCATTCGAGCCGGGTGGCGCGGTCGCGGAACCGCGAGATCACCACGGCGTCCTTGATCGGGATCGTGCTCTGGTAAAAATAGCGATTCAGCGCCCAGGCCTGCACCTGTCCCTTGTTGAGCTTGCCCCCGTGCAGCAACGCGTGGAACGGATGCAGGCTGTGATAGCGCGTCGCCCCGATATGACGAAGTGCGGCTTCGAGCTGTTCGGCATTGTCGAGCGGAACGTTCTTGCCGACGGAGTAGGCCGTGATCCCGTCCGCGGCCGGGGTACTCGAGATCTTGGGGTTCGAGGCCTGCACGTTCACAGCGTGATCTCCGTTCCATCAGCGGGAATTTGCCAGCCGGCGCGCTCGGCGGTAGCGCGCTCGGCGGAGTCGCGCAGCAGCACCGGGTTGGAGTTGTTGATATGCAAAAACATCTTCCTGTCGATATCGAGGCCGTCGAGGCTTTCGATCGCGCCGCGGGTGCCCGACATCGCGATATGGCCCATGCCTTGCCCGGTCTTGTTGCCGAGGCCGGCCGCGATCAACTCGTCGTCGCGCCACACCGTGCCGTCGAAGAAGATCGCCGAGGCGCCTTCGAGCCGCGACCGCAGATCGTCGGTGACGTTGGCGCAGGCGGCGAGGAAATAGAAATGCTTGCCGGTGGCCTTGTCTTGAATTCGAAGGCCGAGCGTATCGCCGTCGCCGGTCTCACCGGCCGGATGCGCCTTGCCTTCGAGATACCACGCGCCCTTGCCCGGAACGGCGAACGGCAGCACCTCGATGCCGGAGGCCGAGCCATCGGGCAAGCCCGGCTCGAACGCCTCGTTCACCTCGATCGGCCGCCTGCGCACATTCTTCTCGCTCAGCACATTGAAGATGCTGTTGCTGTTCAGGATCGAAAGCACGCGCGGATGGGCGTAGATCGTGAACGGCCAGCCTTCGCGCATCGACAGCAGGCCTGCGACGGCGTCGATCTCGCCATTGGTCAGGATCACGCCGGCGACCGGGCTGTGACGAAGTTGACCCGCGGCCGGATGCAATTGCGGCGTTGCGGTCAATTGCTGACGCAAGTCGGGCGAGGCGTTGATCAGGAACCAGTGATCGCCATCGGCGCTGATCGCGATCGAGGCCTGGGTGCTTTGAAGTTCAGGATGCTCGGTCCGCGCCATCCGGCACACCCGACATCCGCAATTCCACTGAGGAACCCCGCCGCCTGCCGCGGCGCCCAGGACGACGACGCGAAGCATGATCCGTCTCCCGGAATTCCAACTCTTCGGCTATCAGCTTCGTTGGCTACCGGCCCAGCCGGACGCCAACGTCTCGAAGGTGGACACCAACACTCTCACGCCCCCGTTAAGGAGCGTATGAGTGACGGAGGTCCACCTGCGTAGAACGTAACTTAACGATGCCGCTTACTTGCGGGCCGCGCAAGCATACATGTTGATTTCCATGCCAACCGGCACTTCGACGATCTTCGGTGCTTTCCAGGCCATTTTGGCTCTCCTTCTCGAGTAGGGCGAATACCACCCTCGGGAGATAAACTAGTATGGAAACAAAAGTTCGCCAATTAAATCTTTGCCAGCCAGTTCCCTAGTTTGTGCTGCAATGCAAAATAAATTTCACATATTTGTGCGAGCCGCTGTCAAACCGGTGACGGATCAACAGCTTCAGGATTACTTGCGGCGGTCGGCAGGCTGGCGCCGGTTGCTGCGGCTTTCAAGGTTCCCAATAAACAACTTGTGAGCCACATCGGCTATTCCCTCATCGGCTCTCGTTCGAGCCCTCCCATAGAAAACGGGCTTCGATCCATGCCACGATATTTTTTCAACACCCGTATCGGCGACGAGTTGATCGCCGATCCCGAAGGCGAAGAACTGCGCAATCCCGATCGGGCCTGGGAGGTCGCGCGGGCCATGATTCGGGAATTGCTGAAGACCGAAGGCGCGCAGAACGGGCTGTTGAATGCGACCCTCGAAGTGACCGATGACGAGGGCGAGATCGTGCTGGAGTTTCCCTTTGCCGAGGCCATCCTCGACGGCTCCGGCCATCGCGTGACCAAGCACTGAGGGCTGCGGCGTATCTTCAACATAGATTGATCGGCCGCGTTACACCGGCGGGCCGGCTCTATTCCGCCCGCGTCGCGCTTTCGTCACCGTCCCTTGCCGAGTCCCTTGCCAAGTCCTTTGCAAAGATGTTTCCGATTGCACACCGGCGGAAAAATGTCGAAGAGTGCCGCCCGGGAAGCCATCCGTGCGGCGTATTGATCGCCGGCGTTGGGGGTCAAGGCTTCCACAAAGGGAGAACATTGATGACGATCAGTCTTTCGGCGCCGCGCAGCCTGTTGCTTGCCGGCGCCCTTATCGGTGCGTTCACATTCGGCGCCGCCGCGCAGCAGCCGGCCGCGCCAGCCACGGGCGCAGCCCCCGCCGCCGCGCCGGCGCTTCCGCCGGGGTCGCCTTTGATCGGGCGTCCCGATGGTGATGCCGCGGCGAAGCTTGCGCCGGTCTCGGGCCCGCCGCTGGCCACCGCGGCTGACAAGCTGCCGCTGGCCAAGCTCAAGGTGCCGGCCGGCTTCAACGTCGAGGTCTACGCCGCCGGCATGGCTAACGCGCGTTCGCTGGCCCAGAGCGACAAGGGCACGGTGTTCGTTGGCAGCCGGACGGTCGACAAGGTCTATGCGATCACCAACAAGGACGGCAAACGCGAGGTCAAGGTGCTGGCCTCCGGCCTCTACCGGCCCAACGGCGTCGCTTTCCACGACGGCACGCTGTTCATCGCCGAACTCTCCAAGATCGACAAGATCGACAAGATCGACGACGTCCTCGACAACCCGCCGAAGCCGACCACGATCTACGACAATCTGCCGAAAGACGAAGCCCACGGCTGGAAGTTCATCGCCGTCGGTCCCGACAACAAGCTGTATGTGCCGGTCGGACAGCCCGGCAACAACGTGTTGCATGACGACGCGCACGGCCAGATTCGCCGGATGAATCTCGACGGCAGCGGTGCCGAAGTGGTCGCGCTCGGCGTTCGCAACAGCGTCGGCTTCGACTGGAATCCCGAAACCAAGCAGATGTACTTCACCGACAACGGCCGCGACTGGATGTCGGAAGACGTGCCGCAGGACAAGCTCAACCGCCTCACCAAGGTCGGCGAGGATTTCGGCGTGCCGTATTGCTATCAGGGCAACATCCCCGATCCGGAATTCGGCTGGGGCCATTCCTGTTCGAACTACACCGCGCCCGTTGGCCTGATGGGACCGCATGTTGCCGCGCTCGGCATGCGGTTCTACACCGGCAACATGTTCCCGAAGGCCTACAAGGACGCGATCTTCGTTGCGCGGCACGGCTCCTGGAACAGGACCAACAAGGCCGGCGGCGACGTCGCCGTGGTCAAGCTCAACAAGGACGGCACGGTGAAATCCGTCGAGCCGTTCCTGACCGGCTTCCTGGAGGACAATAAATATCTCGGCCGGCCGGTCGACGTGATGCAGTTGAAGGACGGCTCGCTGCTGGTTTCCGACGACTGGAACGGCGCCGTCTATCGCGTGACCTACGGCAAGCCGAACAAGGTGGCTGCACAGTAAGATCTTAAAGAAAGGGAGCCGGGGGCGGCGTGCTGTCCCCGGCTTTTTGTTTCCGTTTCCCGATTTGATGGCGTCAGGATTATCCCATGCGTAAAATATTTGCTTTCCTGGCGTTCGCGGTTTTCGTGTCGCCGCTCGACGCCGAAACCATCCAGGAACGCGCGGTGACCTGCTTTGCCTGCCATGGCGAGCACGGCCAATCCGAGACCGAAAATATACCGTCGCTCGGCGGCCAGCGGGCGCCGTACGCGCTGATCCAGCTTTTCATGTTCCGCGAAAAGCTGCGCACCTTCGAGCCGATGAACGACATGACCAAGGCGTTCACCGATGACGACCTTCGTGGTTTTTCCGATTTCATCGCCACCCTGCCGAAGCCGGCACCGCCGGCCGATGCCGGCGATCCCGCGCGGATGGCGCGCGGGCAGGCGCTGGCGACCCAGAACCGCTGCAATTCCTGCCACAAGCCGGATTTCTCCGGTGGCGACAACGTTCCGCGCATCGCCGATCAGCGCGAGGACTACCTCGCCAAGACCATGCGGGAGCTAAAGGACAACACCCGCCACGGTTACGACGGCACCATGGCCGAGGTGCTGAACCCGATCACCTCCGATCAGATCGCCGACCTGGCTTATTATATCGCCAGGGTGCGCTGATCTTTTGGACTGGCGCTTGCCGCGAAGGGCCTGTTTGGTTGCGGAAGGGTGATGGCGTCGCGGCGATGGCGGCGCCTTAGTCCTTGTTTTGAAGCGTTTTTTTTGACGCGAACCGGTATCCACGTCGCCTGAAAACGCTATAGAACACATTCGATCAAACGGAGCAGTTCATGGAAGATCTCTGGCGCCTGTCGGCAACCGATGTTGCCGCCGCGATAAAATCCAAAAAGGTCTCGGCCAGGGAGGCGGCAGAGGCGGCGCTGGCGCGGCTTGACGCGGTCAATCCGGCCATCAACGCCGTCGTCGATCACCGCCCCGAGGACGTGCTGGCGCAGGCCGCTGCGATCGACACTGCGATCGCGCGCAACGAGGCGGTCGGTCCGCTCGCCGGCGTGCCGGTGACGGTGAAGGTCAATATCGATCAGGAAGGCTACGCCAACACCAACGGCCTGAACCTGCAGCGCGACAACATCGCGCGCGAGCAACTCGCCCGTGATCGACAATTTGCGAAAATCCGGCGCCGTGATTCTCGGACGCACCAACTGCCCGGCGTTCTCCTACCGCTGGTTCACCACCAACCTCGTTCATGGCGACACCAGAAATCCGCGCGATCCCTCGATCACGCCGGGCGGCTCCTCCGGTGGCGCGGGAGCTGCGGTCGCGGCCGGCATCGGGCATATCGCGCATGGCACCGATATCGCGGGCTCGATCCGCTATCCGGCCTATGCCTGCGGCGTTCATGGCCTGCGGCCGACCGTCGGCCGGGTCGCGGCCCGCAACGCTTCGCGTGGCGGAATGGCGTTATCGCGCCGCAATCAGCGCGGTATCCGGCCCGTTGGCGCGTACCATCGGCGATCTTCGGATCGCGCTGGCGGCGATGTCCGGCCCCGATGTGCGCGACACCTGGTGGGTGCCGGCGCCGCTCGAAGGACCGCCGATGCCGAAGCGGGTGGCGATGTGCGTTCGGCCTGACGGTCTTGAGACCGTGGCGGAAGTCGAAGCCGCGGTCAGGGACGCCGGCAAGCGTCTGGAGCGCGCCGGATGGACGGTCGAGGAAATCGAGGTGCCGCCGCTGCGCGAAGCCGCGGACTTGCAGACCAAGCTGTGGCTCGGCGACAGCTACGAAGCGCAGCTCGAACTGGCCGAGCGCGAGGGCGATCCCGGCGCGCTGGCCTGCCTGCGCGGCAACCGGTCGAAGGTGTTTCCGTTCGATGCGGACGCCTTCTCCAAGGCGCTGACGCGGCGCGCGACCCGTCGCGCGGAATGGCTGCAGTTCCTGGAGAAATATCCGGTGGTGCTGATGCCGGTCTGCGCCGAACTGCCGTTCCCCGACCATCTCGACCGCAAGGACGATGCGTCGTTTGCCCGGGTATGGCGGGCGCAATTGCCGCAGATTGCTATTCCCTTCATGGGGTTGCCTGCGCTAACCGTCACCACGGGATTGGTCGGGCGCGTTCCCGGTCGGCGTCCAACTGGTCGCCGGGCCGCTTCCGCGAAGATCTCTGCCTGCTCGGCGGGCGAGGCGATCGAGGCCGGCGGCACGCCGTCGTCGCCGGTCGATCCCGTGCACTGACTTTAAATCCAGGGGCGCCAACGGAGGAAACGATGGCGGCGTTCTACGATTTCACGGCGACATCGCTTGCCGGCGAGGACGTTCCGCTGCAAGCGGTTCGAGGGTCAGGTGCTGCTGATCGTCAATACCGCGAGCGCCTGCGGATTTACGCCGCAATACAAGGGCCTCGAGGCGCTGCACCAGACGCTGGCGCCGCGCGGCTTTTCGGTGCTGGGATTTCCCTGCAACCAGTTCGGCAGCCAGGAGCCCGGCGATGCCACGCAGATCGAGCAGTTCTGCAGCCAGCAATTATGCCGTGACCTTTCCGATGTTCGCCAAGATCGACGTCAATGGCAATGACGCCCATCCGCTGTATCAATATCTGAAGAACGCGAAATCCGGGCTGCTCGGCTCGTCGATCAAATGGAATTTCACCAAATTCCTGGTCGATCGTTCGCGGCAAGGTGGTGGCGCGGCATGCGCCGACCGCCAAGCCCGAAGGACTGACCAAGGAAATCGAGGCGCTGCTGTGAACGAGAAAAATGAAGCCGATGAGCGACCAACTGCCCGACCGTCTGTCGACCGATCCGAAGAGCCCGTATTACAACGCCGACATCCTCGCGCGCGACGTCGGCATCCGCTTCAAGGGCGTCGAGAAAACCAATGTCGAGGAATATTGCGTCAGCGAGGGCTGGGTGCGCGTCACCGCCGGCAATGCCAAGGATCGCTACGGCAACCCGCTGACCATCAAGGTTCACGGCCCGGTCGAACCGTATTTCCGGGATAAGGCCGAGTAGCGAAAAAGGCCGAGTCGTGAGAGTTCGTCATTGCGAGGAGCGATAGCGACGAAGCAATCCAGTTCTTGCTTGCGGCATCTGGATTGCTTCGCTTGCGCTCGCAATGACGGTTGAGCGGTGACCGATCAAATCTGAAAGCCGAACTCCATGTCCGTCCGTATCGTCGACGTCCGCGAGATCACAAAGCCGATCTCCTCGCCGATCCGCAACGCCTATATCGATTTCACCAAGATGACGACCAGCCTCGTCGCCGTCGTCACCGATGTGGTGCGCGACGGCAAGACGGTGGTCGGCTATGGCTTCAATTCGAACGGCCGCTACGGGCAGGGCGGGCTGATCCGCGAGCGTTTTGCGCCGCGGATCATGGAAGCCGATCCGAAGACGCTGCTCGACGCAGCCGGCGACAATCTCGATCCGGACAAGGTCTGGGCCGACGATGATGTCGAACGAAAAGCCGGGCGGCCATGGCGAGCGCTCGGTCGCGGTCGGCACCATCGACATGGCGGTGTGGGACGCGGTGGCCAAGATCGCGGGCAAGCCGCTGTTTCGGCTGCTGGCCGAGCGTCACGGCCGCAGCCGCCGATCCGCGCGTCTTCGTCTATGCCGCCGGCGGCTATTATTATCCCGGCAAGGATCTGTCGGCGCTGCGCGGCGAAATGCGCGGCTATCTCGATCGCGGCTACAATGTCGTGAAGATGAAGATCGGCGGCGCGCCGATCGCGGAAGATCGCGAGCGCATCGAGGCCGTGCTGAAGGAAATCGGCAGCCAGGCGCAACTCGCCGTCGATGCCAACGGCCGCTTCGATCTCGAGACCGCGATCGCCTACGCCAAGATGCTGCGCGACTATCCGCTGTTCTGGTACGAGGAGGCCGGCGATCCGCTCGATTTCCAGCTGCAGGCCGCACTGGCGGAATTCTATCCGGGCCCGATGGCGACCGGCGAAAACCTGTTCAGCCACCAGGATGCGCGCAACCTGCTCCGCTACGGCGGGATGCGGCCCGACCGCGACTGGCTGCAATTCGATTGCGCGCTGTCCTACGGCCTGTGCGAATATCAGCGCACGCTCGGCGTGCTGCAGACGCAGGGCTGGTCGCCGAGCCGCTGCATTCCGCATGGCGGCCACCAGATGTCGCTCAACATCGCGGCCGGCCTCGGGCTCGGCGGCAACGAGAGCTATCCCGATCTGTTCCAGCCCTATGGCGGTTTCCCGGACGGCGTCCGTGTCGAGAACGGCCACATCACCATGCCGGATCTGCCGGGCATCGGCTTTGAGGGAAAATCCGATCTCTACAAGGAGATGAAGGCGCTGGCGGCGTAGAGCGCGTTCTCGATCGTCGTCATTGCGAGTTTGGTAGGGGCCTAGCGACAAGAAAGACTGGATTGCTTCGCTTCGCTCGCAATGACGGAGCGGCTCTAGCTCGACGACAGCCGCATGTCCAGCAAGCGCCGGCCTTCCGGCTTGAGCAATTTCTTCACCGCGCTCGATGCGGCGACCTCGTCCTGGTTGGCGTAGGCTTCGTGGTTCTTTTCGATATCGTCGAGACGATAGAGATAGTTGACCATGATGCCGGCGGATTCGCGCAGGCCCTTCGGCGAGAGGTCGCCGAGCCAGTCGATCCGCTCCAGCCGCGCGCCGTTGCCGAGATGGAAGCGCGCCACCGAATCGATCAGCCGGCCTTTCGAGCGTGCGCGCTTTCAGGAAATAATACGCCGCGAGCGGCTCGACCACCGACGCGCAGTTGCGCCTGCGAGTTCGGCGTTCTCGACCCAGTCCGGCTCGTCGAGCTGGTCGAGCAGCGCGCGGCCCTCGTCGGAGACCGGAACGTCGTCGGCCTGCTTCAGCCATTGCATGAAGCCCGGGCACCGGCGACAGCGTCACGAAATTCTCCAGCTTCGGCAATTCGCGCTGCAATTCCTCGACCACCTGCTTGATCAGGAAGCTGCCGAACGAAATGCCGCCGAGGCCGCGCTGGGTGTTGGAGATCGAATAGAATACCGCGGTGCGGGCGCGCTCGATCGCGACCGGCTGAGCGGTCTTCGGCCAGCAGCGGCGCGATCGCGCCCGGAATCTGCTCGGTCAGCGCCACCTCGACGAAAATCAGCGGTTCGTCGACCAGTGCGGGATGGAAGAACGCGTAACAGCGCCGGTCGACCGGATCGATGCGGCGGCGCAGATCGTCCCAGTCGCGGATTTCATGCACCGCCTCGTAGCGGATGATCTTTTCCAGGATGTTGGCGGGGCTCGACCAGTCAATCCTGCGCAGCACGAGAAATCCCCTGTTGAACCATGACGACAGCAGATGCACGATGTCGCGGTCGAGCGCGGCGAGATCCTTGTTGTCCTTGTCATGACGCCGAGCAGATCGGCGCGCATCGCCACCAGATCGCTGGTGCCGCCCGGCGCGCGGTTGAGCCGGCGGATCAGTTCCTGCCGCCGCGGTTCGGAGGCGAAATGCAGATCGCTGGCGTCGTCGTCGCTGGGCTGCGCGCGCCAGGTCTCGATGGCCTGCGACAGCTTTTCGCGGTCCGGGCCGTAGTCGCGTGCCAGCGTCTGCGAAGAAGGTGAGCCGGCCGGCCGCGTCGAGGTGATGATAGCGGTCGAGCACCTCGCGCGCCATCGCGGTGCCGGAAGCCTCGCCGCGGCCCGACAGCAGCGCCTCGCATAATTCGAGCAGGTCGGAGGCGTCCTGTTTGGTGTCGGGTGATCCGCCGCGCCGCAGCAGGGTGCGGCCCCGCTCGGAAATCGTGGAAAGCAGGTCGGAGAAAAAGGCGTTGGCCATGGGGAGGGTCGAATCCAAACCGGTTGATGCGGACTTGTTACAGATGATTTAGGGCGAAGTCGGGTCACAATCAAGCGCGGCAGCCTAGCGCAAATCCGCTGAGCCGTCATGGCCACGTCGTCGCGGTCGAGTCGTGGTTGTCAATTCGTCATTGTAGGTCCGCGTATGGCCGCTTGTGGTGCACCCTGCTCGCTCACTCCTTCGCTGAAAACTCCGTCGGGGTCTTGCCGGTGACCTGGCGGAACGCATGCGAAAACGCCGGCACGCTGGCATAGCCGAGATCGGAGGCGAGCTGCTTGACCGAGACGTTGGTCTCCGTCGACAGCTTCTCGATTGCGGCTGCGATGCGGGCGCGCTGGCACCAGCTCTTGAAGCTCAATTGCGTCTCCGAGGCGAACAGCCGCGACAACGTCCGCGCCGATGTCCCGACCGTCTGCGCGCCAGGGTCTCGATCTCATGCGCGCCGGTGGGATCGGCGAGCACGATGATCGGCGGCGCGGCGGCAGCGCGGCTCGTGCGGCAGCGGAATGAAGGTCGCGGAGTCCTCGGCCTCATGCAGTTCGAGCAGCGCCAGCCTGATCAGGATTTCGGCGCGCTCGGCATTATTGCGGCCATCGAACAGCGCCAGGATCGCCTCGTGCAGCAGCCGCGATACCCGCACCACATATTCGGCATCGAAGGCTCTCGCTGTGCTCCTGCCGTGCCAGCCAGGCCAGATCGAAATACAGCGTGCGCATTTCGATATCGGCCAGCACGTCGATCGAATGTTCGAGCAGCGCGGGCACCCATACCGCGCGGTCGGGCGGCACCAGCCAGCGCCCCTTCGGGGTGGTCACCTGCATGGTGCCCTCGGCGGCGTAAACCAGTTGCGCCTCGCGGTGCATATGGGTGTCGAGCCGGACGCCTTTTCGGTAACGATCGCGCGACCAGGTGGACGCCGTCGCCGGTTGAAATCCGGCGGCCGATCGATCGCGCTGATTGGCTTTTCGGCGATAGTCATTGGCGACATCCCGTCAGGCTAACACCCTATAAGCTAACGGGAAAGACCGCAGGATTCGACACGAGGATTAGACCATATGAACAACCCGACCCGGGTGATCGGTTTCGTCAACGCCGCCCATTTCATCGACCATTATTCGATGCTGATTTTTGCTGCCGCCGTCATCGTGATGGGGCCGGCGCTCGGCATGGCCTATTCCGAATTGCTGCCTTATGCGACCCCCGGCTTCATCGCGTTCGGCGCGGGATCGCTGATCACCGGCTGGCTCGGCGACCGCTGGAGCCGCCGCCACATGATGGTGATCTTCTTCTGTCGGCATCGGGCTGTCGATGATCTCGGTCGGCCTGGTGCAGACGCCGCTGCAACTCGGCGCGGCGCTGTTGTCGATCGGCATCTTCGCCTCGATCTATCATCCGGTCGGCACCGCCATGATCGTGTCCTATGCCGACAAGCTCGGCCGCGAGATGGGGCTCAACGGCGTCTGGGGCAATCTCGGCGTGGCGTCATCGGCGCTGGTCACCGGCGTGGTCGGCCAATATCTCGGCTGGCGTTATGCCTTCATCATCCCCGGCGTGGTCACGATCCTGATCGGCGTGGCGTTTGCCCTGATGGTGGTTCACGAGGACCGCAAGGGCTCGAAGCAGGCCGCAGCCCAGGCGCGCGTCGCCAAGCAGGACATGTGGCGGGTAATCCTGTCGCTGTTCATCGTGGTGATCGCGATCTCGACCACCTTCAACGCGGTCACCGTGGCGCTGCCAAAGCTGTTCGCGGAGCGGTTGGCGGATCTCACCAGCAGCCCGGCACTGCTCGGCGTGATCGCCGCCTGCGTCTATGTGTTCGGCGCGATGACGCAATACACCATCGGCAAGCTGCTCGATAAGCATTCGCTGAAGGCGGTGTCGCTGCCGCTGTCGTTCGTGCTGGCGCCGTTTCTGTATTTCGCCGCGACCCTATCCAACCTGCCGCTGATCCTGGTCTCGATCGGCATCGTGATGGGCGCGTTCGGGCAGGTTACCGTCAACGATGCGATGGTCGGAAAATATACCAGTGAGGAATGGCGCTCGCGGGCCTACGCCGTGCGCTACTTCATCGGCTTTACCGCGGCGGGCGCTTCGGTCGGCCTCGTCGCATGGCTGTACCAGCAGGGCGGTTTTGTCACCATGCTGCACGCCTTCGCGGGTCTCTGCCTGCTGGTGGTCGCAGCCGCGATCATCCTGCCGAACGAAATCAAGGTGCCGGCGGCGCGGGCGAACTGAACTCGCCGCTCGGGCATCGGCCGGGTCGATCCGACGTATCAATGATGGACGCGATGCCCGGGGGTACGCCCGGGCATGACGACCGCGCCAGTCCGGCATGCCGTTTGCATCGCCTTGTGCTAGATATGCCTCCTTGCGGGGAGGAATGCGCGGCAGCGGGAGAGCTTAATGACCATCACGGCAACGGCGCCAGCGGTCGATACCGAGCGCAGCAGGATCAACTCGATCGTGTTCGCGAGTTCGGTCGGCACCATCATCGAATGGTATGATTTCCTGATCTACGCGACCGCGGCGGCGCTGGTGTTCAACAAGGCGTTTTTCCCGACCTTCGATCCGCTCGCCGGCACGCTGGCCGCGCTCGGCAGCTATGCGGTGGGCTTTGTGGCGCGGCCGCTCGGGGCGGCGCTGTTCGGCCATTTCGGCGACCGGCTGGGGCGCAAATCCATGCTGGTGTTGACCCTGTTCATCATGGGCCTCTCGACCTTCTGCATCGGGCTGTTGCCGACCTATGCGACGCATCGGAATTTTCGCGCCGATCCTTCTGATACTGTTGCGCATCATCCAGGGCATCGGGCTTGGTGGCGAATGGGGCGGCGCCTCGCTGATGGTTCTGGAGCATGCGCCGGCGGACAAACGCGGCTTGTATACCAGCTTCGTGCAGATCGGATTTCCGATCGGGCTGGTGCTGGCAACCCTGGTGTTCTCGCTGGTGACCAAATTGTCCGACGCCGACCTCCAGGCCTATGGCTGGCGCATCCCGTTCCTGCTCAGCATCCTGCTGCTGGCGATCGGAACTTTTGTCAGGTCGCGGGTGCCGGAAACGCCGGTGTTCGAGGGCCTCAAGATGCGCGACGGGTTGTCCAGTAATCCGTTCACCGAGGCCGTCGGCAAGAACACAAAATCGTTCCTGATCGCGGTCGGCCTGAAACTCTCCGAGGTGTCCTGGGTCTATATGCTGACGGTGTTCGTCGTGGTTTACGCCACCACCAAGCTTGGCATCGCCAAGCCGATGATGCTCGATGCGGTGTTGTATGCCGCGCTGCTGGAACTGATCTCGCTGCCGCTGTTCGGCTGGATCTCCGACAAGATCGGCCGCCGGCCGCTATTTATTGTCGGGGCGCATCTTCACCATCGTATTCGCGTTCCCGCTGTTCTGGATGCTGGAAAGCAAGAGCACCGCGGTGATCTTCATCGCCATCATGATCGCGATGAATTTCGGTCACGGCATGATGTTCGCATCGGAATCCTGCTACTTTCCCGAATTGTTCGGTCCTCGGGTGCGCTACAGCGGCGCGACCTTCGGATTTCAGTTGTCGGCCGCGATCGGCGGCGGTTTCGCGCCGATCATCGCGACTGCGATGGCGGGCTATATCGGCGGCACCACCGGCGTGTCGATCATGCTGGTGGTTCTCGGGCTGATCACGCTCGCCGCAGCCCTCGCGGCGCGCTGAGACCGCGGGCCGCTCGCTGACCGAATGAGCGCGGTGCTTTTCGGCATTTTCATCTATGACGGCGTCGAGCCGATCGATCTCGCAACCTTCGGCGTGCTGTCGATGGCGCGCCGCGTCGCGCCTGAAATCGAGATCTGCACCATCGCGCCCGAGGCGGGGCCGGTCGCGCTCGCCAATGGGCTGAAGGTGTCGGCCGATTTCGGCATCGGCGATGCGCCGGCTTGCGACCTCGTCATCGTCACCGGCGGTCCGGGCTGGACCGCCCAGGCGGAATCGGAATCGACGCTCGATTATGTCAGGCGCGTCCATGCGGCGGGCCGCATCGCCTCGGTCTGCACCGGTGGCATGATCCTGGCGGCGAGCGGCATCCTCGATGATGGCCCTGCGACCACCAAGCGCGAAGTGGTGCCGCCGGAAAAATCCCCGCTCGAGGTGATGCGCGCGAGCTATCCGCAGATCGACGTGCGTGAGGCGATGCTGGTCGATCGCGGAGGAGGGGTGGTGACCGGCGGCGGCGTTTCGCTCTGCATCGATACCACGCTGCATCTGCTGGCCGGCATGCTCGGCCAGCAGGTCGCCGACGAAACCGCGCGGATCATGGAATACAGCCGCGCCTGGCGCGCCAATCGCGACGGTTTTGCGCCGATTCTGCCAGCGCCGTAGATCGCAAGTCGCTAAAGAAACGCCGACGCCAGCGCCGGCGATTCGGTCAGCGCGTGGGTCATGTATTCCAGTCCGGCGGCGAGCCGCGGACGGCCGATCGGGCCGCCGAGGCACACCCGCACCGCTTCCGGCGGCGGCCCGCTGGAGGTGAAGGCGTCGCTGGCGACCATGCCGATCCCGGTCGAGCGCATGTGTTCGACGAAGGCCGCGCGATTCCACGGCGCCGGCACCTCGAGCCAGATGTTGAAGCTCAAGCGGATCGCTCTGGTAGATGCCTTTCGGCAATATCTCGGAAACCAGTCTTTGCCGGGCGGCGGTCTCGTTGCGGATGAAGCGCAGCAGCGTGTCGGCGGTGCCGTCCTCGATCCAGCGCGTCACCAGCGCGACCGTAAACGGCGAGGCCATCACGGTGGCGGCGCGAAGCGCTGCCGCGAACGGCCAGGTCGAGCGGGTGTCGGGAACCACGACATAGGCGGCGCGAAGCCCGGCGCCGATGCATTTGGCGAGACCGGCGACATGCCAGGTCAAATCGGGCGCGATCGCGGCAAACGGCGCATGGCCATGCGGCGGGATGAATCCGTAGGCGTCGTCCTCGACGATCGGAAGCTTGAAATGGCGCGCGGTGTCGGCGATGTCGCGCCGCCGTTGGTCGCTGATCGTCAGCGTGGTCGGGTTCTGCAGCGTCGGGTTGAGATAGAGCGCCTTGGGTCTTGTCTTCTTGCAGGCCTCGACCAGCGCATCGACCTCGATGCCTTCCGCGTCCATCGGCAGGCCGATCAGCGTCAGCCCGAGCTGGGCCGCGATCGAGCGGATCCCGGGATAGGTGATGGCCTCGCACAGAACGGCATCGCCCGGCTTGGCGAGAATGGTGAGGATGCCGAGCAGCGCCGGATGCGCGCCCGGCGAGATGAAAATGCGTTCCTGCGCCGGCACCAGCGCGCGGCGGCCGAGCCAGCTCGAGGCCGCGTCCTTGTCGGCCTGGGTGCCGCCGAACCCCTGGTAGCGCAGCAGCGAGACGATATCGCGCGACACAAACTCGACGCCGGCCTGCATGCGTTCGATCAGTTCCGGATCGTCGGGCTCCGGCGGCAGGTTCATCGATAGATCTGACCGGGCGCGGCGGCGGCGGCATCTGCTGGCCACGCCGCGGCTTCGGCTTGTCGCGAACGAAGGTGCCTTGCCCGACTTTGGATTCGATCAGGCCGCGTCGTTGCGCCTCGACATAGCCGCGCGCCACCGTCGTGAAATCGACATCGAGACGCTTGGCGAGCTTGCGCTGCGGCGGCAACCGATCGCCGGCGGCCAATCGTCCGGCGCCGATGTCATCGGCGATGGCATCGGCGATCGCGAGGTAGCGCGGCTTGTCGCTGATGGAGAGATCAGGTGTCCAGTCGGCCATGAAGTTCATATCGTCAGGGATCAATGATTGACTGCATATTGTTGCATTTGTTTATGGTAATGCAACTTCTCGTGCACAATGTAAAGATCTGACAGCAATGCTGCCAGATCGGTTCCATCAATCGCTTTTTGCTTACGGGAAATGCAGGCTGCACAGCATTTCTACGCATCTTTTTGCAGCAGCCATTTCGATCCCGTCAAAAATCCATTCAAGATTGAATGTATAATTGATAGCAAATTGACTGTTTTGATGATCGGTTGTGCAAAAGGTCAATTGGCACGTCCGTTGCAATATTCCGCGTACGCCCGGCCGACGTCCGGAGCCAACGCAAGGAGTGCAACATGCCAGCCGTCACAAAGCCCGCGAACCAAAAGGGCGATCACCTCGTCGATTACGAACAAAAGGTTTTCGAAGACGTCAAAGCCAAGCCCGGCGAAAAGGCGCTCGTCACGTTCCATACCGTCGCGTTCGAAGGCTCGATCGGTTTCGTCAACATGCTGCAGGCCACGCGCCTGATGCGCAAAGGTTTCGAGACCTCGATCCTGCTCTACGGTCCCGGCGTCACGCTCGGCGTGCAGCGCGGCTTCCCGAAGCTCGGCGACGAAGCGTTTCCGGGCCACCAGAACTTCAACAACACGCTGGTGAAGTTCATGGCCGAAGGCGGCAAGGTCTATGCGTGCCGTTTCGCGCTGCAGGCGCTGTACGGCCATGGCGAGCGTCGCTGATCCCCGGCATCATCCCGATCAGCCCGCTCGATGTGCTGGACATCACGCTGCTCCATCGCAACGAAAACGCCTTCATGCTGCACACCTGGACGCTTTAAGAGCCTGGACTCTCCGAGCCACGGCATCTGAAACGAGCGAGGCGGACATGGCCGAGAAACAGATCATCAGGGTCGCCGCGGTGCAGATCGCGCCCGATCTCGATACGCCGACGGGGACGCTCGACCGCGTCCTCGCGGCGATCGCGGAAGCGGCGTCGAAGGGAGCGCGTCTCGTCGTGTTCCCCGAGACGTTCGTGCCCTGGTATCCGTATTTCTCGTTCATCCGTCCGCCGATGCTCTCGCGGCGCCGAGCACATCCATCTCTATGACAACGCCGTCGTCGTCCCCGGTCCGGTGACGGAGGCGGTGGCGGCGGCGGCGCGCCAACACAACATCGTGGTCGTGCTCGGCGTCAACGAGCGCGACCACGGCACGCTCTACAACGCGCAACTGGTTTTCAATGCCGACGGCAGCCTGGTGCTGAAACGCCGCAAGATCACGCCGACATTTCATGAGCGCATGATCTGGGGGCAGGGCGACGGCGCCGGGTTGAAAGTGGTCGACACATCCGTGGGGCGGATCGGCGCGCTGGCCTGCTGGGAGCATTACAATCCGCTCGCCCGCTACGCGCTGATGGCGCAGCATGAGGAAATTCACGTCGCGCAGTTTCCGGGCTCGCTGGTCGGGCAGATCTTTGCCGACCAGATCGAGGTCACGATCCGCCACCACGCGCTGGAAAGCGGCTGCTTCGTCGTCAACGCCACCGGATGGCTGACCGAAGAGCAAATCGCAAAAATTTCTCCCGAGGAAGGCCCGCGCCGCGGCCTGCGCGGCGGCTGCATGACCGCGATCATCTCGCCGGAAGGCAGCCACATCGTGCCGCCGCTGACCTCGGGCGAGG
This sequence comes from uncultured Alphaproteobacteria bacterium, assembly GCA_963755895.1. Taxonomy (GTDB): domain Bacteria; phylum Pseudomonadota; class Alphaproteobacteria; order Rhizobiales; family Xanthobacteraceae; genus Bradyrhizobium. The sequence goes on along the minus strand of CAVWMD010000003.1, from coordinate 665,432 downwards.
GCATCCTGATCGCCGACCTCGACATGGCGCTGATCGTCAAGCGCAAGCGAATGATGGATTCGGTCGGCCATTATGCGCGGCCGGAACTGCTGTCGCTGCTGTGGGACGACCGCCCCACCGCGCCGATGCGCAAATCCGTTTCCACGCCGTCTTTCTCCACCGCAGGAGCATCCGATGAAACCGATTCCGGCTTCCGAAACGCCGAGACCGATCCCGACCGAGCAGCTGATCAACGAGTTGCAATCCTTCGGAGTTCGTCTCGTTGATCCCAAGGCCGGCGGCGACAGCCGCCGCGGCGGCGCCGGTCCCTCCGACCACATGCCGATGACCATCGACGGCGCGACCGTGATGATCCCGGTGCATAACGCGCCGGCATTCGAGAGCCCGTACATCGTCGCCAAGCCCGATACGCTCGGCCGCAGCCAGGTCAGCCGCGACGGCGCGGTGATCGGCGAAGTCAAGTTCCAGTTGCGGCCGCGCTTCTATGAGCGCTCGACCGCCGACGGCATTCCCTATTCCAAGATCGCGACCTTGCATGGCCGCGACGTGCTGGCGACCACCATCCTGCAGACCTGCATCCGCTATCAGAGCCGGACCAAGACCTGCCAGTTCTGCGCCATCGGCCAATCGCTCGCCGCCGGCCGCACCATCGAGCGCAAGACGCCGCAGCAACTCGGCGAAGTCGCCAAGGCGGCCGTCGAACTCGACGGCGTCACCCATATGGTGATGACCACCGGCACGCCGCCCGGCAGCGATCGCGGCGCGAAAATCCTGTGCGAGAGCGCGATCGGCGTCAAAGCCGCGGTCGATCTGCCGATCCAGGGCCAATGCGAGCCGCCCGACGACGACATCTGGTTCGAGCGCATGCGCGATGCCGGCATCGATTCGCTCGGCATGCATCTGGAAGCCGTCACCGAAAGCGTCCGCGCCCGCATCATGCCCGGCAAGGCGCAGGTTTCGGTGGAGCGTTATTTCAGGGCGTTCGAGGCCGCGGTGCCGGTGTTCGGCCGTGGCCAGGTCTCGACCTATATCCTCGCCGGCCTCGGCGACAGCAGGCAGGATATCCTTTCGATCTGCGAGCGTCTCGTCGGCGTCGGGGTCTATCCCTTCGTGGTGCCGTTCGTGCCGATCGCGGGCACGCCGCTGGAAAGCCACCCGACGCCGCCGCCATCGTTCATGCACGACATTCTCGCCCCGCTCGCCGACATGCTGGTCGATGCCGGGATGAAATCGAGCAGCATCAAGGCCGGCTGCGGCAAATGCGGCGCGTGTTCGGCGCTTTCGACCTACGAGAAGAGGGTGCGCGCATGATCTTCGAACCATTCAGGCCGTTTCTGGCCAGCGCCTATCAGATCAAATTCGCCACCGAAACCTGGGAGAAGAACGGCGCCGCCGCGCTGCGCCGGCAGGTGTTCTGCACCGAGCAGGGATTGTTCGAGGGCGACGACCGCGACGCGATCGACGAGGTCGCGATCCCGATCGTGGCGATTTCGTTGTTTGGCGTCGCCGCCGACGCCGTGGTCGGCACGGTTCGTATCCATCGGCATCCGGAAGATCCCGGCGTCTGGTGGGGTTCGCGGCTGGCGGTATCAGGGCAATATCGCCGGCTCGGCGCGGTCGGCACCGGATTGATCCGGCTCGCGGTGGCGTCAGCGCATGCGCGCGGCTGCCACACGTTTCTCGGCAACATCCAGAGCCAGAACGCCGAGCTGTTCCACCACATGCACTGGCGAACGCTGGAGGAAGTCGAGCTCTACGGCAAGCCGCATCACATGATGCAGGCCGATCTCGATTTCTATCCGCCGTTCCGGGAGCCAGAAGTCGGCTTCCTGTCGCTGCCGAAGCTGGCCGCGTGATGACCGGCGCGCTCACACTGTCCGCGCTCGCCGAGCGGCTGCGCCGCACCAGCGGCATCGCGGCCAAAAGCGATATCGCCTCGGTGGCGAAATCGCTCGGGCTGTCCGGCGACGACGTCATTGCGGTCGGCGACGATTGCGCCGCGATTCCCGACGGCGACGGCTATCTGCTGTTCGCCATCGAAGGTTTCATGAACGAGTTCGTCGCCGGCGATCCCTGGTTCGCCGGCTGGTGCGGCGCGATGGTCAATATCTCCGACATCGCGGCGATGGGCGGGCGGCCGATCGCGGTGGTCAACGCGATCTGGGCCGATGGCGAGGCCAACGCCGCACCGGTGCTGGCCGGGCTGAAGGACGCAGCCAGGGCCTTTGCCGTGCCGGTGGTCGGCGGCCACACCAATATCCGGACCGATCGCGGCCAGTTGTCGGTGGCGATCCTCGGCCGCGCCAACAAGCTGCTTGACCAGCTTCGATGCCGAGCCCGGCGATAGCCTGATCGCCGCGATCGATCTGCGCGGCCGCTACCGCGAGCCGTTCTCGAACTGGGAAGCCGCGACCGACGCGCCGCATCAGCGGCTGCGCGGCGATATCGAGCTGCTGCCGCTGATCGCCGAAGCCGGGCTGTCGCGCGCCGCCAAGGATATCAGCCAGGGCGGCATCGTCGGCACCGCTGTCGATGCTGGCCGAATGCTCCGGCGTTGCCATCGATATCGATCGTCCATGCGATCCCGAAACCGGCTGAAGTCGCGCTGGAGCGCTGGCTGCTGACCTTTCCGAGTTTTGGTTACCTGCTGTCGGTAAAACCCTGGCATGTCGCAGGAGACCATCGCGCGCTTCGCGGCGCGCGGCATTGCCGCTGCTGCGATCGGCGCGGTCTCGCATGGCAGCCGCGTTACCATCAGCGACGGTGCCTCGTCCGAGACGATCTGGGATTTTGCGCAAGCGCCGCTGATCGGCGCAGGTGGCCGCGCCAGGGTCGCGATGGGGGCGGTCGCATGATCCCAAACGCGCAGCCATTGCGAATTGCCATGCTGGCGCATTCGACCAATCCGCGCGGCGGCGTGGTGCATGCGATCGAGCTTGCCGACAGCCTGACGCGGCTCGGCCATCGAGGCGGTGGTTCATGCGCCGGACGCCAGCGGCAAAGGGTTTTTTCGCGCGCCGTTGTCGCCCGCGGTCGCGGTGCATGGCATCGCCGGCTGGCAAGGATGTCGCCGACATGGTGCGGGTCCGGATCGCCGACTATCTCCGGCATTTCGAGATCGCCGGAACATCGCCGGTTCGATATTTTCCATGCGCAGGACGCGATTTCGGGCAATGCGCTGGCGACCCTGAAGCAGCGCGGGCTGATCGGCCGCTTCGCGCGCACCGTCCATCATATCGATCATTTCAGCGATCCGCGGCTTGCCGAATGGCAGACCCGCTCGATCGTCGAGGCCGACGAACTATTCGTGGTCAGCGAGCTCTGGCAGAAGCAGATCCTGTCGGCGTTCGGCCGGGCCTGCACCATAATCGGAAATGGCGTCGACACCACGCGCTTTGGCGCTGCGTCGCGCGCCATCGACCAGGAGGTGCGCGCCAAATACGGCATCAACGGCAGCCATGTGCTGCTCGTCGGTCGGCGGCATCGAGGAACGCAAGAACACTATCCGGATTCTCGAAGCCTTCCAGCAGGTGCTGACCGTCCACCGCGATGCGCAGCTGGTGATCGCGGGCGGCGCGTCGCTGCTCGACCATGCGGCTCTACCGAAAGCAGTTCGACGGCGCGGCTTTCCGCCAACGCGTGCTCGACCGCGCGGTGCGCTGTCTCGGCCCGGTGCCGGACGCGGAGATGCCGTCGCTGTATCGGCTGGCCGATGCGCTGGTTTTTCCGTCGGTCAAGGAAGGCTTTGGTCTGGTCGTGCTGGAAGCGATGGCGAGCGGCACGCCGGTGGTGACGTCGCGGATCGCGCCGTTCACCGAATATCTGCACGAGAACGATGTGGTGTGGTGCGATCCGGCCAATGTCGGCTCGATCGCCAATGCGATGGCGATGGCGCTGACCGAGCCGCTGCGTTCGCGGCTGGCGCAGCGCGGCGTCCTGGTCGCGCGCCAGCACGACTGGAGCAACACCGCGCGCGCGCATCTGCCCGGATATCAACGGCTGACGGAGTTGCAGCATGCCTGAGATGCTGTTCCACATTCGCTGGCCCGATGGCGCGACCGAGCAATGCTATTCGCCGTCGCTGGTGATCAAGGATCATCTCGCGGTCGGCGCCAGCTACGAGGTCGCCGAATTCATGCAGCGCAGCCGCACCGCGCTGACCATCGCCAGCGATCGGGTGCGGGAGAAATACGGCTTTGCCTGCTCGCGGGCGATGGGGCAGCTCGCACGGCTGGAAGCCGCGCGCCGGACGTTTCCGATGCGACGCCCCAGGATACTGCGACGCGGCGTCGTGACCGTCACATCGTTTCAAGAATAACAACAGGAGAGTGCCATGACCTCGTCCTCCAGTCCGGCAAACCTGCCCTCGCATACCAGCGTCGTCGTGATCGGCGGCGGCCAGGCCGGCCTTGCCATGAGCTATCAGCTCACGCAGAGCGGCATCGAACATGTCGTGCTGGAGAAGAACCAGATCGCGCATTCCTGGAAGACCCAGCGCTGGGACGCGTTCTGCCTGGTGACGCCGAACTGGCAATGCCAGTTGCCCGGCTATCCCTATCAGGGCAGCGGATCCCAAGGGTTTCATGCTGCGCGATGAAATCGTCGGCTATGTCGAAGGCTATGCCAAGCATATTGCGGCGCCGGTGAAGGAAGGCGTCGCGGTGACTCGCCTCCGGCAAAACGCGGGCGGCGGCTTTGCGCTCGAGACCAGCGCCGGCGAGATCACGGCGGATGCGGTGGTGCTCGCGGTCAGCGGCTATCATGTGCCGAAGATACCGCAGATGTCGGACCGTCTGGATCGCTCCGTGAAGCAATTGCATTCCTCGGCCTATCGCAATCCGGAACAGCTTGCCGCCGGGCGACGTGATGGTGGTCGGCACCGGCCAGTCCGGCTGCCAGATCGCCGAGGACCTGCATCTCGCCGGGCGCAAGGTGCATCTGGTGGTCGGCAGCGCGCCGCGCTGCCCGCGGGTCTATCGCGGCCGCGACGCGGTGGAATGGCTCGACGATCTCGGCCAGTACGATCTGCCGGTCGATCAGCACAATCTGAAGGAGAAGGTGCGCAAGAACGCCAACCATTATCTGACCGGGCGCGACGGCGGCCGCGATATCGACCTGCGCAAATTCGCGCTGGAAGGCATGTCGCTCTATGGGCGGCTGAAGGATATCCAGGACGGCCGGCTCCAATTCGGCGACGATCTCGCGGCCAATCTCGACAATGCCGATCGCGTCTATAACGGCATCTGCGGCCTGATCGACGAGCACATCGCGCGCAACGCGATCGAGGCGCCGGCATCGCCGCATTATCGAGCCGGTCTGGCAGCCCGCCGAGGCCCGTCAGCGACGCTCGATCCGGTCGCGGCCGGAATCAGCACCGTGATCTGGACCACCGGGTTCCGCTCGGACTGGTCGTGGGTCGAGCTGCCGATCTTCGACGGCGCCGGCTATCCGACCCACCGGCGCGGCGTCACCTCGATGGACGGCGTCTATGTGCTGGGCCTGCCCTGGCTCTATACGTGGGGTTCGGGCCGCTTCGTCGGCGTCGGCCGCGACTCGGATTTTATCGCCAAGCATATCGTCGCGGTTGACCGCGGCGAAGGCCTCCGACCAGTCGGTCGCGGCGTGACGCCAGGCGATCACGCTTCCGCGGAAATTTACCGGCTTGGACCGACATTTTGGGTTTCAACGCTCCGCTGCAATCGACCATAATGGCCGGTGAAGGCTCGACGATCGAATAACGGGCCAATGGGTGGAGAATCCGCATGTCTGTTCAATTTGTGCCGTGCGCTTGCCGGCTTCGCGATGATGGCCGCGATGATGGCGGCCGGTCCGGCGAGCGCCGATGCCCTGAAGGACGAAATCGCGCCGACCGGCAAGCTGCGGGTGGCGATCGCGATCAGCCCGGCCGGCGGCGCGTTCTGGTCGACCAAGACCGAGCCGGGCGGCTATGCCGGCGTGCCGGTCGATCTCGGCAAGGAGATGGCGGCGCAGCTTGGCGTGCCCGTCGAATATGTCGCCTACCAGAATTCCGGACAGATCACCGACGCCGCTGCGAAAGGCGATTGGGACGTCACTTTCCTGCCGAAGGATCCGGAGCGCGAGACCAAGATGTCGTTCGGGCCGATCTATGAGGTCGCGGACGCCACCTACATCGTCAAGGCCGGCTCGCCGGTGACCAATTTCAAGATGCTCGACCAGCCCGGCATCAAGGTCGCCGCGGTCAACAACACCACGACCATGCGCGGCGCGATGGCGCATCTGAAGAACGCCAAGGTCACGGGCTATCAGACCTATGACGAGATCTTCAACCTGCTGAAGAACGGCGAGGTCGATGCGTTCGCGCTGTCGCGCGACCAGCTCAACGCCATGGCGAAGAAAATTCCGGGCACCCGCGTGCTCGATGAGACCTTCAAGCAGACCGTCACCGCGGTCGCGGTGCCCCTGAACCATCCGCAGTCGCTGGCGTTTGCGACCAGGTTCATGACGCGACGCCATCGACCAACGGCACCCTGCGCAAGGCCTATGACAATAACGGCCTGAAGGACACGCCGATCCGGACCCAGACCAAGTAGGAGGTCGGCGTTAGCGCCGCGTTCGGGGATGGCATTGGCCGTCCCCGCATCTCAGTCTGCCGTCATCCTGAGGTGCGAGCACTTGCGAGCCTCGAAGGATGGCCGCAAGCATCTGCGCTAACACCATCCTTCGAGGCTCGCCGAACACGGCGAGCACCTCAGGATGGACGTTGTGACAAGGTTCAGCTGCCGAGGATCCGGCGCGCGGCGCAACGGCATATTCCGCGCCACCGCTTGCCGATAAATTACACAAAGCAACGCTCGTTATTCTCTTTGGAGATTGCAATGTTGCCGTGAGGCGCGGTCCGGCGCCCTTGAGCTAATATACTGTAGCATATCAACTTTTTGCCGATCGGCTCACGGTCACGAGCCCGTGCGACGCTCGGCGTTGCAACTGGCCCAAAATTCGCTTGGCACTCTCCATCCTGATCGCTTTGAAGTAATCAGTCTGGAGGGTGCGATGAACGTGCATGCTGCGGTCGATCCCAAATGGTCCGGCCTGATCAGCCCGAACGGGAAGCCTCTCCACCTGAACACCCAGGATTTCATCGCCATCGATCGCGATCGGGATGCCTCCTATGAGGCGACGTATCGCCCGCAGGCGCTCTATAACCGCGCCAACGAAGGTTTCCACGCCAATAACGAAACCTTCCTGCTGCATGAAGTCGCGACAAATCTGCCAATTTACCTTCCCGATACAGGCCCGACCGATTTCCACCTTCATCTTCCACCGGGCGGCTTCCAGCTCGTGCTGGTGACCTCGGGCATGTTCACCTTCGATTACGATGGGCGCTTCTATTATGTCGGGCCCGGCGCGGTGATGCTGCAAAGTGCGATCGTGCATCGCCAGCTGTTTTACACCTGGTCCGGTTTGTCCACCGAGGAGAACCTGAAGACGCCGCAGACGGTGGTGCCGGATCCAATTTCCATGGGCTACTCGGGCAAATTCCTCGAAGCCTTCGTGACCGATCCGACGACCTTTCCGAACCCGACCATTGTCGGTCCGGATCAGATCAACGAAGCCGAAACGCCCCGTGTCGCATGGAGCCATCCTTTGCATGATCGCCCGGCCGATGCGGGCTTTTGGCTGCAAGACCCGCTGGCGCTGGATGCGCTGTTCAAGCCGCTGACGGATGGTGCGATCAAATCGGCCATGCCGGTTTACGTGCGCGATATCGGAATTGAGATTCCGAGCGGACGTCTTGTGACCGGCCACATCATTGCGACCGATCCGCGCGGCCAGTCGCTGCTGCCGAAGAGCACGACGGCAACGGCGGACGCCGCCTCCTTCGCCAAAGGCGAGGTTGTTATTTATCGCGTCATTCGCGGCACAGCCGAATTCAAGGATAGTGCGGGCAAGATGTTTGAACTTGCGACCGGTGATGTGGTGACCGCCGGCAAGAACTCGGCGGAGATCGTGGGCGTCGGCGAAAATACCCAAGTGCTTCGGCTCGGCCTGCTGAAGGGCATGGAAAATCTTCGCACCTGGACGCCAACCCAGCGTGACGAGATCGACGGCCTGGCCGGCAAGATCATTACGCAAAAGGACGTTCGTCCCCTGCGCACCGAAGGCAAGCCGGTCGGGTATTTGTACGGGTAAGCAGCTCGCCCGCTCCGAGCGCTTAATTAGTGGCGCTGGCCGGGATCGGGTCCATGCCGCTGTTGACGATGCTATCGCGCGCCGCCGGAGAGGTGAGGAATTTGATCAACGCCTTGCCGGCGTCAGGTTCTTTCGACACGCTGGCGATCCCGGCCGAGAACACCGTGATCTTCTGCAACTCGGCCGGCAGCGGCCCGATGATGTCGATGCCGGCGACCGGCTTCAACTCGCTGATCTGTTGCAGGCCGATCTCGGCGTCGCCCTTGGCGACGATCTCGCCGACCGGCGTGGCCGGGATCTGCCGCGCTTTGCCTTTCATGGCGTCGGTGATGCCGAGCTTGGCGAACATCTCGGTCGAGACGTAGACGCCGCTGGCGCTGTCGGAATAGGCGATGGTTTTGGCCGCGAGCAGCGCCTGCTTGACCGCGTCGGCCGAGCTGATATCGGGCTTCGCCGCGCCCGACTTCACCGCAATGCCGATCGGCGATTTCACCAGATCGACCTTGCTGTCGGCCATCACCTTGCCCTGCTTGACGAGGTCATCGAGCGCGTAGCCCACCATGATCAGGACATCGGCGGGCTCGCCACGGTCGAGCCGAACCGGAATCGCGTTGATGGTGGTGCCCATCGACGGGCCGTACGCAACCAGCACCTTGTTGCCGGTCGCGCGCTCGAACTCCGGCGCCAGCGCCTTGAACGCCGCGGTCAGTCCGCCCGAGATCATCACCCGGACCTCGGCGGCATCGGCCGCGCTCGAAAGCAACAGCGCGGTTGTGAAGCCGAGCGCAAGCGCGCGGAGAACGGCGAATCTTGATGTCATGAAATTCCTCCCGGGACGACTTGAGCGGCCGTGCTTGATGATCGCCGATGTTATCGCGGGAAGGTTGGTTCGCCTAGGCCAATTGGGTGCAACCGGCATTTCCGTCATTGCGAGGAGCCACCGGGTCGCGCGAATGCGCGCCCGATGACAGGCTCCGCGACGAAGCAATCCATTCTTCCTTGCGGCTATGGATTGCTTCGCTTCGCTCGCAATGACGTTGAGAGGTTCGCGGCTCAGTTCACGAATTGACGTGCACGAAATCCCGCAGCAGCGGATAGATCTCATTGTTCCAGCGCTTGCCGGAGAACACGCCGTAATGGCCGACGCCGGCCTGCATGTGGTGCACCTTGCGATAGGCGCGCACGCCGGTGCAGAGGTCTTGCGCGGCCAGGGTCTGGCCGATCGAGCAGATGTCGTCCTTTTCGCCTTCGATCGTCATCAGGCCCATGCGCTTGATCGAGGCCGGGTTCACCGGCCGGCCGCGCCAGGTCAGCTTGCCCTGCGGCAGCAGATGCTCCTGGAACACATCGCGAATGGTCTCGATGTAAAACTCCGCCGGCAGATCCATCACCGCGAAATATTCGTCGTAGAAGGTCTTGATGGTGTCGGCCTTCTCTTTCTCGCCGTTGGCCAGATGATCGGCGAGATCGACATGCTGCTTGATGTGGCGCTCGAGATTCATCGACACGAAGGCGGTGAGCTGGATGAAGCCGGGATAGACCTGCCGGAACGCGCCCTTGCATTGCAACGGCACGTAGTTGATCAGGTTCTTCTCGAACCACTCGATCGGCTTGCTCTTGGCGAAGTCGTTGACCTTGGTCGGCTGAATCCGTGTATCGATCGGTCCTGCCATCAAGGTCAGCGTCGCCGGCCGCGCCGGATGATTGTCCTCCGACATGATCGCCGCGGCCGAAAGCGCCGAGACCGACGGCTGGCAGATCGCCACCATATGCGCGCGCGGGCCTAATTTATCGAGGAAGGTGATGAGGTGCTCGGTATATTCGTCGAGGCCGAACTTGCCCTGGTCGAGCGGGATATCGCGTGGATTGTGCCAGTCGGTGATGTAGACGTCGTGATCCTGCAGCAGAGTTTTCACCGTGCCGCGCAACAGTGTCGCGAAATGGCCGGACATCGGCGCCACCAGCAGCATGCGCGGCTGTTCCGGCGCGCCTTCTTTCTTGAAATGCAGCAGCGTACCGAACGGCGTGGCGTAAGTGACTTCCTCGGTGACTTCGAGCTCGCGATTTCCCACCATCACGCTGCCGATGCCGTAAGCCGGTCGCGTATAGGTCAGCGTGGTCCGCGAGATCAGCTCCAGCGCCGCGGCGAGCCTCCCGAACAATTTGTCCGAGACACCTTGCGGGACCAGATTGAGATATCTCAGTGCCGATGCGGCTCCCGCCCGCCATGGCGCCGTCAGGTCCATGTGGTTCTGGTAGGCTTGATACATCATCGACATCATCCAAACTCGCCCCGTACCCCTTATTGTCATGCAATATCGAAGCCAGCCCTGAGTCAATCAGCCCCATAAATCGGCAGGTCTTCGCAAACTGGCACGTCGCTTGCTGCGTCGAATGCGCGAAGCATAAACATTGGGCAGTTGGCCCAGCGGGCGTTCAGGCTTGTCAGGGGGAAAGCCATATGGCGAAAGCGACACTAACGATCAGCAGCAAGAACTATTCGTCCTGGTCGCTGCGTGGCTGGCTGCTGACCAAATTCTCCGGGCTGGAATTCGACGAAGTGGTTACCGCGCCCGACGATGCTTCGGCGCGGGCCGAAATCCTGCTGCTGTCGTCCTCGATCCTGGTGCCGTGCCTGCGGCATGAGGGCGCCACCGTCTGGGATACGCTGGCGATCGCCGAATATCTCAACGAGGTGATGCCGGATGCCAAATTGTTGCCGGCCGACCGGGTTTTGCGGGCGCATTGCCGCTCGATCTGCGGCGAAATCCATTCCGGCTTTACGACGCTACGTGCCTCGCTGCCGGTCAATCTGAAAGGCCATTTCCCCAACTTCAAGATCTGGTCGCGGGCGCAGGCCGATATCGACCGGGTCTGCACCATCTGGCGCGAGTGCCTGGCCAAATCCGGCGGCCCGTTCCTGTTTGGCGAGCGCACCATGGCGGATGCGATGTATGCGCCGGTGGTGACCCGCTTCATGACCTACGACGTCAAGCTCGATCCGCAACTGGCGGCCTATGCCGGCACCATCATGGCGATGCCCGAGATGCAGCAATGGGTCGAGGCCGCCAGGGCCGAGCCCGCCGAAATCGAAGAGCTTGAGGTCGAATATTAGGCAATTGGTGCGCTCGGCTGCCTGTTTGCCGGGCTTGCCGGAGGGGTTAACTTTTGTGCGTGGCGGCCGGCTGCGCCGGATAACGGCCGTGCTGGATGTGGTGCGCTGGCTGCGGGCGGCACCGATATCTAGCCGTGAACATCCGGGTACGGAGGTATCAGGCTGATTCGGGCGCGGTTCGTTCTGCCCGCGTTCCGAATCCTAATCGTTTCTCAAAATGCCGGCCGCCGCCGTTGCATTATGGCACAGCGGCCGCATATGAGGCTATACTCTAAAGCGCGGGATTGACTGAACGGGGCAGGCGCCAGCCGACCACGGTCGCCTCGACAGCGCCTCCGGATTCGTTATTGCGCCACTCGCCGTCGACGAAACGGCAGGCGAACGGCAACTGATAGGTACCGCTGTGGTCCTCGCACAGCACCTGCACCGGCTGATCCGGCGGCGGATCGCCTTGGCCATTGAATTCTGCGAGACGCCGTTCGCGCGTTGCCATTCCAGTTCTCTCCATGACGGCCGCCTGCCGGTATTTTCCGCGGCAGGCGCGGATTTGTCCGACCTCACCGCGTGAATGAGGTTTCCGTGTGATATCCAGCTGGTATCCTGGGTATCCCGCATTCTGCTCGCGACAAATTGACGAGCCCGTTTTCGAAAGAGGCTTCCGATGATTGGCCGGATCGTTATCGCGCTGGCGGTGCTCGCGCCGTGCCTTCTGCTGTCGGCAAACACACGTGCGCAGGATGTTCCCGGCATCGAGATCTGCACCGTCGAAAAGACCATGGAACGGCGCACCTCCTGCCTGCAGAGCAATGTCGATTTCCTGCAAAAGACCATCACCAAACTTTCCGCCGATCACCAGCAGAAGCTTGATGCCGCCAACCGCCAGATCGAAACCCTGAAGCAGAGTGTGGCCGGCTTGCAAAAAGTCGTCGACGATGTGCAGGCCGCGCAGAAGAAGACGGCGGAAGATCTGAAGAAGAAGGCCGACGCGCCGGCCGCGAAGTAAGATCGCCCCTCCGTCATTGCGAGCCAACGGGTCCGGCCTCTGGCCGGCCCGATGACAGGCTCCGCGAAGCAATCCAGGGGCCGCAAAGAAAGACTGGATTGCTTCGTCGCTTCGCTCCTCGCAATGACGTAGGGCGGTTGAGTTTTTACGCTTCAGCTCCCCTTCTCGCCCGACATCACGGGTCCGAACAATTCCCAGCTCTCGCCCTTGAAGCGCATCATCTGCAATTGCTCGAGCGGGGCAAAATCGGTCGGGCTGGTCTTGATCCTAGTGCCCGGCAGATAGACGCCGAGCTCGAAGTTCAGATTGGCCGCCTGCTTCATGACGTTTTCGCGGGTGAGGTTATCGCCGCATTGCCGCAGCACCTGTTCGAGGCCCCTGGCGACGCCGTAGCCGAAGGTGGTGGAAGCGTCGTCCTGGTCGCCTTCCGGATACCATTTGGTCATGAAGGCGCGCCATTCATTCATGGCGGCATCGTTCTTCCACTGCGGATCCTTGGGATCCTTCAGATAGGCGGCGCTGAGCACGCCCTGGTCGTTGTCGTAGCCGGCGGGCTTCATCACGCCGCCGACCGAAGCCGACACGTTGGTGACGAACTGCACCGGATGCCAGTCGAGCTCGCCGACCTTCTTGATCGCTTGCGCCGCGAATTTCGGCGTCGCGATGTTGACGAAGATGTCGGGGTTGGCGCCCTTGATCTGCACCACCTGGGTGTCGACCGTCGGCGAACTCGTTTCATAGGAGCTTTCGATCACGATCAGCTTGCTGGCCTGGTCGCCGAGGCCTTCGTGCAGTCCGATGACGTAGTCCTTGCCGAAATCGTCGTTCTGGTAGAGCACGCCGATGGTCTTGCCGGGATAGTTCTGCAGGATGTATTTGGCGTAGATGCGCGCCTCGACCTGGTAGCTCGGCTGCCACCCCATGGTCCATGGAAAGTTCTTCGGGTCGTTCCATTTGGCGGCGCCGGTGGAGACGAATATCTGCGGCACCTTCTTGGCGTTCATGTATTTCTGGATCGCGCTGTTGCCGGGCGTGCCCAGCGGATTGAAGATCAAGAGCACCTCGTCGTCCTCGACCAGCTTGCGGGCCTGCTCGACGGTCTTCGGCGGGCTGTAGCCGTCATCATAGGAGATGAAGTTGATCTTGCGGCCGTTGATGCCGCCTTCGGAATTGATCTTGTTGAAATAGGCCGCCTCGGTCTTGCCGATCGTGGCATAGGACGACGCCGGGCCCGAATAGGGCATGATGTTGCCGATCTTGATCTCGGTGTCGGTGGCGCCCGGATCGTATCTCTTCTGCGCGTTGGCGGTGCCCGCCACGCTGACCGCGAGCAGTCCCGCAAGCGCGAAGGATTTGGCGGTGTTCAAGACATATGGGTGCATCATCGTCCTCCCTGACGTTCTGGCCGAAGGCTCAGGCAGTCTCTTTTGGGCAGCTTGTTGAGCCGTCGGATTGAATGCCCCGGCAGTATGCACGTTTGGATGGAGCTTGCCAGCGATGGCTTTGGGGTTAATTTCGACCGCAAGGACTGTCAAATACGGTGACGGCGAAGCGATCATAATGCGGGCGCTTCGAATGAAGGCCCACATCCTCGACCTGACCCAAACACCTGGTTCAAGACTGACGCCATGTATCCAGCCCAGAAGGCGCTCTGGTATATCGAAAGCCATCTCGCGGAGGCGCTGACCCTCGACGAGATCGCCGGTGTTGCTGGGGTCTCGCGCTTTCATCTGGTTCGGGCGTTCGCCGCCGCTACCGGGTTGCCGGTGATGCGCTATGTACGTGCCCGGCGCCTCACCGAGGCGGCGCGGGCGCTCGCTGGCGGCGCGCCCGATATCCTGTCGCTGGCGCTGGAAGCGGATTACGGCTCTCACGAAGCATTCACCCGTGCGTTCCGCGACCATTTCGGGATGACGCCCGAAGCGGTCCGCGCCGGAACGTGCCTCAATCAACTCAGGCTTCAGGAGCCGATCATGATGGATTCAACCGCACTCGATCATCTCACGCCGCCCCGTTTTGAGACCGGCAAGCCGATGCTGGTGGCCGGCCTCGGTGAACGTATTACCCACGAGAACGGCGGCGCCGGTATTCCCAGCCAGTGGCAACGCTTCGGTCAATCGATGGACAGCATCCCCGGCAGGATCGGGCGGGTCGCCTATGGGGTTTGCTGCAACGGCGATGATGCCGGAAACTTCGACTACATCGCCGGCGTCGAAGTCTCGGATTTTTCCGATCTGCCGCGCGAGTTCAGCCGGGTGCGGATTCCCGAACAGAAATACGCGGTGTTCACCCACAGTGATCACATCTCGACCATCCGCCGCACCGTCAACACCATCTGGAATCACTGGCTGCCGACATCCGGAATGAAAGCCGCCGATGCGCCGAATTTCGAGCGCTATGACGAGAAGTTCGATCCGGTTACCGGCAATGGCGGGCTCGAGATCTGGATCCCGGTGAAGGAGTAGGGTGCGCGTCATCCCCGGGAGGACGTTTGGCTGGTAGGCACAAGGCGCCACCCGGGGATGACGAGGCGTCACCCCGGGGATGACGCCTTGCTCTCGACCGGGACTTACACCCCGGTCTGCGTGATGAACTTGGTATTGAAGTAAGCGTCGAGCCCTTCGGATGCCGCCTTCCGAGCCGTAGCCGGAATCCTTCATGCCGCCGAACGGCGTTTCGGGCAGCGCCAGTGCGAAACTGGTTGATCGACATCATGCCCGCTTCCACCGCGGCGCCGATCGCGGTCGCGGTCTTGGCGGATTTGGTGAAGGCGTAGGATGCCAGGCCAAACGGCAGGCGGTTGGCTTCTTCCGCGGCGTCATCGAATTTCGCGAACGGCGAGATCAGCGCCAGCGGTCCGAACGGTTCCTCGTTCATCGCGCGCGCCGATTTCGGCACGTCGGTGACGACGGTGGGCTCGAAGAAGTAACCCTTGTTGCCGACGCGGTTGCCACCGGTCGCGACCTTGCCGCCCTTGCCGACGGCGTCCTGGATCATGGTTTCGATCGCGGTGATGCGACGGTCGTTGGCGAGCGCGCCCATCTTGTAGTCGGTATCGAGGCCGTTGCCGACCGTGATCGCCTTGGCGCCGTCCACGAAATGCTTGACGAACTTGTCGTAGACGCCTTCCTGCACCAGGAAGCGGGTCGGCGAGATGCAAACCTGGCCGGCATTGCGGTACTTGGCGGCGACCATGATCTTGGCCGCCGATTCGATATCGGCGTCGTCGAACACGATCACCGGCGCATGGCCGCCGAGCTCCATGGTCACGCGCTTCATGTGCTGACCCGCCATCGCCGCGAGGTCCTTGCCGACCTTGGTCGAACCGGTGAAGGAGATCTTGCGGATGGTCGGGTGCGGGATCAGATATTCCGAGATCTCGGAAGGCACGCCGTAGACCAGATTGACCACGCCGGCCGGCACGCCGGCATCGACAAACGCCCTGATCAATTCCGCGGGCGAGGCCGGGGTTTCTTCCGGCGCCTTGACGATGATCGAGCAGCCCGAGGCCAGCGCCGCCGCCATCTTCTTCACCACCTGGTTGATCGGGAAATTCCAGGGCGTGAACGCGGCAACCGGTCCGACCGGTTCCTTGAACGCCATCTGATAGACGCCGGGCAGTCCGCGCCGGGATCAGGCGGCCGTAGGTCGCGGCGGCCTTCCTCGGCGAACCAGTCGATGATGTCGGCGGACGTCATGGTCTCGAGCTTGGCTTCCGCCAGCACCTTGCCTTGCTCGATGGTCATGATGGTCGCGATCCGCTCGGCGCGCTCGCGCATCAGGTCGGCGGCCTTGCGCATCACCTTGGAGCGCTCATAGGCGGAGACCTGCGCGCCAGGCCTTGAAACCTTTTTCAGCGGCCGCCAGCGCCTCGTCGAGGTCGGCCTTGCCGGCATGCGCGACGGTGCCGACCACTTCTTCGGTCGCCGGATTGAGCACGGGGATGGTCTTTCCGGAAGCGGCGGGACGCCATTTTCCGTCGATCAACAATTGTACGTTCGGGTAGTCCATTTTTGTTTTCTCCGCTCTTCCCTGAAGGCTTGCTCCGCCGCGCGCGGACAACAGCACGTTCGGCGGCCCCTTTTCAAGGGGCAGGCCATCACGTCTTTGCACCACGCCAATCGCGCGCAAGCATAGCTATGGCGTTTTCAAGCCAACGGGTCGCGCGAATGCGCGCCCGATGACAGGCTCCGTGGACACCGGTTCGCGTGAAGAAAACGCGTCAAACAAAAGGCTCTAGGCTGGCGCCGCGACAAGCTTGCCGACTTTGGAAAGCAGCAGCTTCAGGATCGGCGAGTTGTTCGCTTTATGGTAGGCGAGGATCAGGTCGAGCGTCGGCGCTTCGCCCTGTACCGGACGCGTGGTGATCGTATCCGGCAGATAACGTTTGGTGTAGGCCGGCAACATCATGATCCCGCGCGTCGATGTGATCATCGATATCGCATGGACGACATTGTGCACTTCATGTTCCGGCTTGAGGTCGATGCCGGCCTGGTTGAAATACGCCAGGACGGCGCGGCGCACCGCGGGGGCGGCCTTCGACGGCAGATAGAAGGTTTCATTGACGATCTCCCGCGGCGCGATGGCCGTGTGCCGACGCCAGGCGATGGTCGCTCGGAAACACAAAAACCAACGGGTCGGTCCGCACGCGCCTGGAGGACAGGTCTTCCATGTTCTCCTCGGCGCGGATGAAAGCCGCATCGAGCTTGCGCCGCATCAAGGCCTTGGCGAGCACGGGCGAGTAATCGCTCGACAGGCGGATGTCGATGCCGGGAAACGCGTCGCGCAGCACGCGGCTGACCTCGGGCAGCAAATCGATTTCAGCGCCCGACAGGAAACCGAGCGCGAAGGCCGGTTTCGGCGGTTGAGCGGCGCGCAGTGCGGCTTCCTTGGCCGCCTCTGCTTGCAGCAGCGCCATTCGCGCATGGTCGAGAAAGGCTTTGCCGGCCGCCGTCAGCTCGATGCCTTGCGCGCTGCGGATCATCAGCGCGACGCCGACTTCCTGTTCGAGATCGCGGATTTGCCGGCTGAGCGAGGGCTGCGAGGTGTTGAGCTTCTGTTCGGCGGCAACGGTCAGACTGCCGGCATCGGCCACCGCAACGAAGTAGCGCAGATGCCGGAGCTCCATCACGCTCTCCCAATTCTTGTCAGGCCAGTCTTATAAGGCCATGTCTCGCAAGCATGGGCCCAGCTTACAAAGTCTTTTTCAAGCCCGCCAGCGCTCACTACAAGTACGGTACGCGGGGTCTGCCTGGCAGGCAGAGCGTTATCCGCCGCTTTGATCCGTGCGGCCCGCCTGAAGGCCGGCGCGGGCCTGATCTGGAGCGTTGCGCATGTGGAGAAGCATCCAGACGTCGCTACTGTTCCTGCTGGTGACGACCGCATTTGGCGGAGCCGCGGCGCAATCGCAAAGCAATCAACCGAGGGCAACCGGCATGGAAGACGTAACGAAGGTCAAGCAGGAGATGCTCGGAAACTGGGAGAGCATCGCGCCGGAGATACGGCCGAGCAAGAACCCGGATGGCTCGATGAAGCCGTTTTATCTCAAGCGCGCGTTCAAATATCTGCCGGCCGATCGGTTCGAACTCGATGTCGTCAACTCGGCCGACGCCAACGGGGCGGTGCCGCTGGCACGGATCAAGATCATCGGGCACATGACGTGGCAGGGACCGCACCCGATCGCGCCGGGCGCGCAGAAGGTCAATTTCACGGCCGATGAGGCCTATGAGGTCACGCCGCTGGTGCAGGGATTTGCCGACGTGCTCAACAAGGTTGCCTCCGCCGGATACGCGCCGTGGGCGGTCAACGCGCCGCAGAGCATCTTCGGAAAATCCTTTACGCCCTTCGGGCTCAAGGAAGGCACCAACTTCATGGAGTACGACCTCGTCTATCTCAGGGGCGACCTTTTGTTCTGGGGCGCGCGCAATATCGACGGTCGCGGCTTCGATACCGAGCAGAACCGCCCGACCAACCTGCAGATCCCGCTGGTGCGGAAATAAGCAAGGGTTTGCTGCCATGGTCAAATCCAGCGAGGACCCGCGCATCCAGATCGTGCTGCACGCGTTCGATACGCTGTTCAACAAGCGCGACTATGTCGCCGCGGAGCGCTTGTGGTCGCCGCATTACATCCAGCACAGCGCGCATATTGCTCCGGGCCGCGACGGGCTATTCGACCTGGTCAAGAGCCTGCCGGCAACCCTGCGCTACGAGAACCACGTCGCGGCGGCGAGTGGTGATTTCGTTATCCTTCACGGGCGGTTCAGCGGCCACGGTCTGCCGGCGGCATGGGTCGTCGCCGACATCGTGCGCATGGAAGGCGATGTGCTCGCGGAGCATTGGGACGTGATCCAGGACGAGGCCACGCGCGAGCAGTCGAAGAGCGGCCTGCCGATGTTCGGCGATAAATTCCCGGCTTGAAGAGCACCGAAGTGGCAGCGGCCTGCGGGATGGGTTGAGCCTCTTGCGAAACCCGTCGCCACCGCAACGGCAATGGATGGGTTTTGCGAAGAGCTCAACCCCACGCGTGGACATTCATCGTCGGCCAACGTGAAGCGATGCGCGCCCCAACCACGACCACAAGTGGAAGTTTGGCGGCTCGGTTCCGCAAGCGTCACGCGTGTCACACGTGGCAAAGAAGCAACTCCGACTTCCTGATTGGATTGGAACCGGTATTTGCCCGGGCTGACAGTTAGCGAATCTTTTATAGATTAGGTGAAAGATCGAGCGACTCGAGTTGACCGCGTACTCACGCCTTGGCCTTCCGGCCGGCGAACTCAACGTGTTGGACTGGAGGAACTTCAATGGCCAAATTTGCGATCGGCGATTCCGTATCCAAGGGTCAGAACACCGGCAAGGTCGTCGCCGTTTTCACGACCGCCGATGGGGAACTCAGATACGCGGTGGAAGATGATGGAGCTCTCCAGTTCATCCTGGAAACCGAACTGGCGCCATCCAACCCCGAGCATCGAGCGGCCTGACTGAAATCGTGCGTGTTAATCAACGCACGAGAAAGACCAGCTTGCCGCGAAAGTGACGGGATTCGCTTAAGCGGTGCGCGGCCGCGGCTTCGCTGAGCCGATAGCGCGTCACTTCCGGCGGACGAACGGCCCCTGTCGCGACCAGCGTCACGATACGCTCCAGATGTGGCCGATCGCGTCCGACGTGGGGCCGCAGCGCAACGACATCGGCGCGATCCGGCTTCGGCGCCTGGGCGCCCGAGGCAATGAAGGCGGCGCGGCCGCCCGGTTTCAGCACCGCGAACGATCGCTGCGCGACGTCGCCACCGACGGTGTCGAATACTGCGTCGCAGTCCTTCACGATTTTGGTGAAATCTACCGCATTGTAGTCGATGATCTCGTCGGCGCCGATCTCGCGCAAGTAATCGTGGTTCGATGCGCTGGCGGTGGTGATCACGCGCGCGCCCAGGTGTTTGGCCAACTGAATGGCAAAGCTCGCGACGCCGCCGGCGCCGCCCTGGATCAGGATGGTCTCGCCCGCCTTCAGCTTCAACGCGTCTTCGACCACGCAGATCGCGGTCAACCCGGCCAGCGCCAGCGCGGCGGCATCGACATGCGAGAGACCTTCGGTTTTCCTGGCGACGATGGCAGCCTTGATCGCGATCTTCTCGGCATAGGCGCCCTCCTGGCCGACGTCGCAGACGCCGAACACCTCGTCGCCGACGCGCAGGTCGCTCACACCGTCCCCAACCGCGGAAACCGCGCCGGAGAAATCGCGCCCGAGAATGTAGGGGAATCGCGAAATCTGGTTCGATTTGCCCTCGCGCACCTTCCAGTCCGCGCCATTGACACTGGCGGCGACAATATCGACCACGACCTCGCCGGGTGCGGCCACGGGATCCGGCATCTCGCCGAATTTCAGCACGTCGGGCCCGCCGTGTTGTTCGATGAAGGCAGCTTTCATGGGTCTTCCTCGCTTCGAGGCAAGCACGCTCGCATGTTTGAGGGGTGTGTTCAAATGTGATGGCCGGCTTTTGGCCGGGCATGATTGCCTAAAATGCTTCGGAAAGTTCTAGCCGGCGGGCAACCGTGCAGGCAGAT
Organism: uncultured Alphaproteobacteria bacterium; assembly: GCA_963755895.1. Lineage (GTDB taxonomy): Bacteria > Pseudomonadota > Alphaproteobacteria > Rhizobiales > Xanthobacteraceae > Bradyrhizobium. Next base: position 645,085 of record CAVWMD010000003.1, on the reverse strand, counting down.
GCCCGCCGCTCCTTAGCGCGGCCTTCACCTTCGACGCGCATCCTCGCCCCCAATCAAGAAAAGGGGCGAACAACAATGGGTGTTCTGAAAGATATTGCCATCGCGGGACCCGTGCTGGCGCTGCTGCTGTTTCTCAGCAATGCCTTTCTCGGTCCCGACGCGACCGACAGGCCATCGTTAACGAACAATAGGGCCTGGATAGGGGCCGAGCTGGTCCCGGCAGAGCGCTGGCTCGCAAAGGATTCGATAACCACGGGTGCGTCCTGGCATGGTGAATACACGGCGCCGGCGCAGCGATGGGTCGCGAGCACCGCTGCCCTAAGGGTCAGAGACGTGTTCTCTCAGTTCGTGCCGGGCGACAGCAATCGCGCGAGCTGATGCGACGATTTATTTTCTGCAAGGCTTTCGATCTGATTTGCCCTGTTTACCTCTTCACACCTTCATGGAATTTCTGATTTTCAGAAATTGTCCTTGACTCTGACCCAAATCACCTGCCTATTCTTCGCCATCCCGTCCCGAGAGAGGGGGCGTTGGCCATCGTCACTGACGTTGGGGCGGGGAGCGGTGGACGCGGATGCGCTTTTGACGAACAGCGCATCAAGCGTACGGCAAAGTCGTGTGGTCCTGGCGCTCCAATGGCAGGTGTCAAGTTGCGCGGAGGTATCCGCGCTGCGACGGTGACAAACAAGCTCTGGTCTCACCGGGGAGAGCACGAAATAAGCCGTAGAACCATTGCGCAGGGAAGGCCGGACTGCTTCCGCTGAACCTGTATGCTCGTGTGCGTTTTTTTATCTACCCTTTGCACACGGGACCGCGGGTGCAGCGCGCACCCGGTCTTCCCTGCGCCCTCTGTTTTGAGGGGCGCGAATGATTTTGCAAACCTCGGGCGAATGCCGTCGCGAGAACGTGGAGGTGTGCATTGCACTCTCAACGTCATTGCGAGCAGCCCTTGCGACGAAGCGATCCAGCTTTGCTTGCGGCCCTGGATTGCTTCGCTGGCGCTCGCAATGACGGAGTAACTGATCCCGATCAATCCATACACGTCCTCCCGGCCTTGCGCGCAATTGCGCTCACGCGGGGTCCCAGCGCGGCGGCCGGGACGATAATGGCGACGGAGGCCATATCGGGTCCACGTTTTGCAATAGCTGTTGCGCACGGCCTCGGGTTGGCAAGCCTGAGCGACTTTGCCATAACGAGATGCAACAACATGTTGCGCGTGCGGGATCGGCCTGGAATCGCCGCGTGCGCGCAAGAAAGACCCAAGAAAACCCCAAGAAAACCCGAAGAAAAGCCGGAGGATTTCATGTCTAATGTTCGCGTGCTCGCCAGCGGTCTCGAATTCCCCGAAGGGCCGGTGGTGATGCCGGACGGATCGGTGGTGCTGGTCGAAATCCGCGGCCGGCGGCTGACGCGGGTATGGCCCGACGGCCGCAAGGAGGTGGTCGCGGAAATCCCCGGTGGGCCCAATGGCGCAGCGCTTGGCCCCGACGGTAAGATGTACGTCTGCAACAATGGCGGCTTCAGCTGGATTCCGACCCGCAACATGATCATGCCGGGGCCGCAGCCTGAGGATTATCTCGGCGGCTCGATCCAGCGCGTAGATCTGCAAAGCGGCAAGGTCGAGACCGTGGTCGACAGATGCGGCGAGCATGCACTGCGCGGCCCGAACGACCTGGTGTTCGACCGGCACGGCGGCCTCTGGTTCTCCGATCTCGGCAAGCGCCGCGCCCGCGAGATGGACGTCGGCGCGTTCTATTATCTCAAGCCCGGCATGAAGGAGATCGTGGAAGCCGTGCACGGCGTGTTGCCGGCCAACGGTATCGGTCTTTCGCCGGACGAAAACACGGTCTACATCGCGGAGACGCCGACCGCGCGGCTGTGGGCTTACGAAATCTCCGAGCCGGGCACCATCAAGCCGCGCGACGTGATCTATCGCGGCGAGCGCGGCAAGCCGATCGCCGGGCTCGGCGGCTACCAGATGTTCGATTCGCTCGCGGTGGAAGCTTCCGGCAATGTCTGCGTCGCCACCCTGATCTCGGGCTGCATCTCCGTGATCGCGCCCGATGGCACGCTGGTCGAGCAGGTCCCGACCGGCGACCGCGTCACCACCAACATCGCCTTCGGCGGACCCGAACTGAAGACCGCCTACATCACGCTGTCCGGCAAGGGCGAACTGATCGCGATGGACTGGCCGCGGTCTGGTTTGCCGCTGAATTTTTTGAATAAGTAAACGTGAATAGCTTCGTCATTGCGAGCGCAGCGAAGCAATCCAGAGCTACAAGCAAGAACTGGATTGCTTCGTCGCTTCGCTCCTCGCAATGACGGACAGTGCGGAAGGAATATTCGATGACCTGGCTTGAACCTGTTTCGCTCAGCGGCGCTCACGCCCGGCTTGAACCGTTGTCGCATGCCCATCGCGACGGACTGGTCACCGCCGCCAAAGACGGCGATCTCTGGAAGCTCTGGTACACCGCGATCCCGCGCCCGGAGGATATGGAAGAGGAAATCGACCGCCGGCTCGGCTTACAGAAGGCCGGCGCCATGCTGCCGTGGACGGTGTTCGACGCCGATGGCGAGATCGCGGGCATGACCACGTACATGAACGTCGACCCGGCCAACCGCCGCGTCGAGATCGGGTCGACCTGGTATGCCAAGCGGGTGCAGCGCAGCGGGCTCAACACCCAGTGCAAATTGCTGGCGCTGCAACATGCGTTCGAAAAGCTCGATTGCATCGCGGTCGAGTTCCGCACGCATTTTTTCAACCACCAGAGCCGGCGCGCGATCGAGCGGCTCGGTGCCAAGCAGGACGGCATCCTGCGCAACCATCAGATCTCGCCCAACGGCACGTTGCGCGACACCGTCGTCTTCAGCATCATCGCCAGCGAATGGCCGACGGTGAAGGCGCATCTGAATTATCAACTGAACGAGAAGCCGCGGTAACCGAGGCTTTTTTGTTCGTCATTGCGAGGAGCGAAGCGACGAAGCAATCCAGTCTTGCTTGCGGCCGTGGATTGCTTCGCGGAGCCTGTCATCGGGCGGGCATTCGCCCGACCCGTTGGCTCGCAATGACGAACTTGGACTCCCAGGGTGAGGCTGAAGCCTTATCAGCGATACGAAAGTGAGACGATGGAAACGTTCGATTATGTGATCGTGGGCGCGGGCTCCGCCGGCAGCGTACTGACCAATCGCTTGAGCGAAGACCCCGGTACCAGCATCTGCGTGCTCGAAGCGGGCCCGAGCGACTGGCATCCCTACATCCATTTGCCGGCGGGCTTCATCAAGACCTTCCACATGAAGAGCATCAACTGGGCCTACCAGCAGGAGCCGGGCCCTTGGACCGGCGGCCGCAGCATCTATGCGCCGCGCGGCAAGACGCTAGGCGGCTCGTCCTCGATCAACGGCCACATCTACAATCGCGGCCAGCGCCAGGATTTTGATACGTGGGCGCAGTACGGCAACCGCAACTGGGGCTATCAGGACGTGCTGCCGTATTTCAAACGGCTGGAAAAACGCGTCGGCGAGGGCGACGACGCCTATCGCGGGCGCGACGGAAGTCTCACCGTCACCACGATGGATTGGCAGGATCCGTTGTGCGAGGCCTTCATGGCCGGCGCGATCAGCCTCGGCATTCCGCGCAATCCCGATTACAACGGCGCGATCCAGGAAGGCGTCTCCTACGCCCAGCGCACCATCCGCAACGGCTTGCGCGTCAGCGCGGCGACCGCCTTCCTGCATCCGGCGATGAAGCGGCCGAACGTCCATGTGCATACCCACGCGCATGCCACCAACATCATCTTCGAAGGCAAGCGCGCGGTCGGCGTGCGCTACATCAAGGGCGGCAAGGGCGGCACGCCGGTCGAAGTCCGCGCCAACAAGGAAGTGATCCTGTCGGGCGGCAGCTACAACTCGCCGCAATTGCTGCAATTGTCCGGCGTCGGCTCGCCGGAACTTTTGGGCTCGCTCGGCATCGAGGTGCGTCACGCGCTGCCGGGCGTCGGCGAGGGGTTGCAGGATCATTACGCGCCGCGCACGGTCGCCCGCGTCAAGAACATCAAGACCATCAATGAACGCAGGCGCGGTCTCAGCCTGATGTTCGAGGCGTTGAAATGGGCGACGACGCGGCGTGGCCTGCTGTCGCTGTCGCCAACCATGGTGTATTGCTTCTGGCATTCCGGCGAGAGCACCGAAAGCTCAGACCTGCAACTGACGTTCACGCCGGCAAGTTACAAGGAAGGCGTGCAGGGCCAGCTCGAAGACGAGCCCGGCATGACGATCGCCTCCTGGCAGCAGCGCCCGGAGAGCCGCGGCTATGTCCATGCCCGCTCGTCCAATCCGTTCGACCCGCCGATCATTCAAACCAATTATCTCGCCGAAGAGCTCGACCGCCGCACCGTCGTTGCCGGCATGAAGCTGGCGCGCAGGCTGATGGCCTCGCAGCCGCTGTCGCCCTATTATGAATATGAGGATTTCCCGGGACCCGGCGTGCAGTCCGACGATGAGTTCCTGGCCGCGGCGACCCAGCGCGGCACCACCACCTTCCATCCCGGCTGCACCTGCCGGATGGGACCGCGCGAAACGAAATGGGCTGTGGTCGACGACCAGCTCCGCGTCCACGGCCTGCAAAATTTGCGCGTGATCGACGCCTCGATCATGCCGCGGATGATCTCGGCCAACCTCAACGCCTCCACCATGATGATCGCCGACAAGGCGTCCGATTTGATCAGGGGCAAGAGCGCGTCGGTGAACTGAAATCGTTCAGCGCGCAGGCGGCGGCGATTGAAGGCGGTCCAGCAAAGAATGGCAGTAGTCGAGCGTCAGCTTCCGATCGCCGAACAGCAGGCGATACACGATCGGCGCCATCACGTGGTCGATCACCTCATCGACATCAAATGGCGTTTCGCCGCGTGCCTCAGCTCGCTCGGCGATGGTGGAGAGGTGTTGGCGGGTAAAGTTCGCACACTGTCCCGAATAGGATTGCTCCGGTGGCGAAACCACATCCCGCATCAAGGCGCGGCCGATCGGCGACGACATTTCCTCTATGTATTGTTCGAAGAAGGTTCGCAAATCCGATGCCGTTGCGCCGGTGTCCTCGGGGTCGGCGATCGGCCGCAATCGTTCAACCGCGACATCCGCCAGCAGCGAGGCGAGGTCGCCCCAGCGCCGGTAGATCGTCGACGGCGTCACCCCGGCCTCGGCCGCGATCTGCGGCACCGTGAGCTGATCGCGCGCGGTCTCGGCGCTGAGTTGCCTCACCGCTCTGTGCACCGCTTCCTGGATTCGGGCGCTGCGTCCGCCGATCCGAATCCGTTCCTTGACCACCACGCGTTTGCTCCGTGCAACCAAGCCATGCCAAAACGGCGGGTGGCCATTAACGCAAAGTATTTGCTTTAAGGGGTTCGCGTCCCTATACCTTAAAGCTAGATATTAGCGTTAGGAACCGCCTATGCAAGCTTCTCCCGCCTGTCCGCACCAGGAACTGCCCACCGCGGCCCTCCCGCCCGCGGCCCAAACCCAAGCTCAAGTTCATGCCCTGCCGGCCAGCGCCATGACGCTGTTCAGCTTCGCCGCGGCGATGCTGCTCGCAGCGAGCAGCAGCGCGACTACGCCGCTCTATCACCTCTATCAAGAGTCCATGCACCTGACGCCGTTCTGGATCACGGTGGTGTTCGCGATCTACGTCGCCAGCCTGCTCACCGCCTTGCTAACGGTCGGAAGCCTGTCGGATTACGTGGGACGCCGGCCGGTGATCCTGGCGGCGCTGCTGTTGAACGCCGTGGCGATGCTGCTGTTCGCCGAAGCCCGCGACGTCGGACACTTGATTCTGGCGCGCACCATCCAGGGACTGTGCGTCGGCACCGGCACCACCGCGCTGGGTGCGGCGATCCTCGATACCAACCGCGCGCGCGGCCCGCTGCTCAACAGCGTCACCGCGTTTCTGGGAATGACCGCGGGTTCGCTGGGCGCGGCTGCCTTGATTACGCTGGCGCCGGATCCGCTGCACCTGATTTACGAAATCCTGTTCGCGCTGACGGCGCTGATGATCGCGCTGCTCTGGTTCATGCCCGAGAGTTCGTCGCGAAAGGCTGGCGCCCTGGCGTCACTGCGGCCGCATGTCGGCGTGCCCAGGCAGTCGCGGGCGATCCTTCTCAAGCTGACGCCGGCCAATGTGGCGTGCTGGGCGCTCGGCGGGCTCTATCTCTCGCTGATGCCGACGGTGGTCGCGACCGCGATGCACGTGGTCTCGCCCTGGATCGGCGGCGTCGTGGTGTCGACCTTGATGCTCACGGCGGCCATCGTGGTGGCGGCGTGCAGGAACTGGCCGGCGCGGCGACTGGTGTTGACGGGCACCAGCACCGTGTCGCTGGGCGTGGCGGTTTCGATGGCAGGCATTGCAGAGCAGCAGGTTGCGGCACTGCTGATCGGGACGGCGATTGCAGGCGCCGGATTTGGCGTAACGTTCTCCGGTACATTGCGCGCGCTGCTGCCGACGGCCGAACCGCACCAGCGGGCCGGCCTGTTGTCGGCGTTCTACGTGCAATCCTATCTGGCGTTCGCCCTGCCGGCGCTCGCGGCGGGACTGTCGGTCCCGCTGATCGGGCTCACCGCCGTGGCCTATCTCTATGGCGTCGTGATCATCCTGCTCGCGGCGATATCGATGTTGGCATCACTTAGGAGCGATCGCTGAGGGCAGGCACTCCTAAACCGGACCTAGTCGTAGACGAACGCGCTGTCCTTCAGATCGATTGCCGGGAATTCGTCCTTCTCGGCCCAGTAGTCCTGGTTGTGCTGCCATTCCGGCTTGTCGCCGCGCTTTGGCAGCAGGTGCATGCCGCGCATCATGTAGCCGGGGTTGAAATTCTCCGCATCGATCCACGGCAACAGCGGCATGTTGTGGTCTTCGGCGCGCAACGCCGGCGTGACCTTGTTCGCGCCGACAGCCTTCATGTGGTTGAGCAGGCGGCAGACGAAGTCGGCGACCAGATCGACGCGCAGGGTCCAGCTGGCGCGGAAATAGCCGAACACCCAGACCAGGTTGGGCACGCCGGTGAACATCATGCCGCGATAGGTTACGGTGTCGGCGAAATCGAGCGGCTTGCCGTCGACCGCGAACTCGATGTCGCCATTCGCACTGAGATGGAAACCGGTCGCGGTGATGATGATGTCGGCGTCGAGTTGCTGGCCGGATTTCAGCAAAATGCCGGTCTCGGTAAAGCGCTCGATCTCGTCGGTGACGACGGAGGCTTTGCCGGACTTGATGCCGAGGAACAGATCGCCGTCCGGAATGAAGGCGATGCGCTGCCGCCACGGCCGGTATTTCGGGGTGAAGTGGGTCGCGATGTCGTAGTCCGGCCCGAGATAGGCTTCGACCGCCGAGAGCAGATCCTTCTTGGCGGCTTCCGGCTCCTCAAACGTCTTGCGGGTGAAGGCGTCCTGATCGAACAGGATCTTGCGGCGGGTGATTTCGTGGATCCAGGTCTCGTCGACCTGCAGCTGACGCAAAGTTTCGGCGATCTCGATCGCATTGCGGCCGGTGCGGAAATAGGTCGGCGAGCGCTGCAGCATGGTGACGTGCGCGGCATCCTTGGCGATCGCCGGAATCAACGTGGCCGCCGTGGCGCCGGAGCCGATCACGACGACGCGCTTGTTCTTGTAGTCGAGATCCTCGGGCCATTTCTGCGGGTGGATGATCGGGCCCTTGAAGCGCGCCATGTCCTTCCACTCCGGCGTATAGCCTTCGGTGTGGCGATAATAGCCCTGGCACATCCAGAAGAAGTTCGTGGTGAACCGCAGCTTGCTCGCCGGTGTCGGTCCTGACGGCGTCGATGGTCCAGAGGTTTTCCGCGCTCGACCATGTGGCCGAAATGATGGTGTGCTGATAGCGGATGTGCCGCGAAAGATCGTTCTCCTCGATCACCTCGCCCATATATTTCAGGATCTCGGCGGCGCTTGCGATCGGCGCGCTGGTCCACGGCTTGAACCGGTAGCCGAAGGTGTGCAGGTCGCTGTCGGAACGAATCCCGGGATAGCGATGCGTGCTCCAGGTGCCGCCGAACGTCTTCTGGGTTTCGAGCGCGACAAAGCTCGTTCCCGGGCATTGCTTGGTCAGATGATAGGCGGCGCCGACGCCGGAGATGCCGGCGCCGGCGATCACGACATCGAAATGCTCGGTGGTGGCGGGCTCGGCGGCGCGGATTTGCGCTTTGAACGTTCATCTTCCCTGGTCTCTTCTTGAATTGATTATGCAGCTTCAAAACCAAAACGCCGGAACTGAGTTCCGGCGTTTTCTATCTTCGTCACACCTCGCGGCGGCTGAGGAACGCCAGCCGTTCGAACAAATGCACGTCCTGCTCGTTTTTCAGGAGCGCGCCATGCAGCGGCGGAATCAGCTTGCGCGGGTCGCGTTCGCGCAGCATTTCCGGCGTGATGTCCTCGTTGAGGAGCAGCTTGAGCCAGTCCAGAAGCTCCGAGGTCGAAGGCTTCTTCTTCAGGCCCGGCACTTCCCGCACCTCGAAGAAGATGCGCAGCGCCTCTTCCACCATGCGCTTCTTGATGCCGGGGAAATGCACGTCGACGATCTTGTTCATGGTGTCGATGTCGGGGAACTTGATGTAGTGGAAGAAACAGCGGCGCAGGAACGCGTCCGGCAGCTCCTTTTCATTGTTCGACGTGATCATCACGATCGGACGAATCTTGGCCTTGATGCTCTCGCCGGTCTCGTAGACGAAGAACTCCATGCGATCGAGTTCGAGCAGCAGGTCGTTGGGAAACTCGATATCGGCCTTGTCGATTTCGTCGATCAGCAGTACTGGCCGCTTCTCGTGGGTGAAGGCTTCCCACAATTTGCCGCGCTTGATGTAGTTGGAGATGTCCGACACCTTGCTGTCGCCGAGCTGGCTGTCGCGCAGCCGCGACACCGCGTCGTATTCGTAGAGGCCCTGTTGCGCCTTGGTGGTGGATTTGATGTGCCAGGTCAGAAGCGGCGCGCCGAGCGCTTTGGCTACTTCCTCGGCGAGCACGGTCTTGCCGGTCCCGGGTTCGCCCTTGATCAGCAGCGGGCGTTCGAGCACGATCGAGGCGTTGACGGCGATCTTGAGGTCATCGGTGGCGACGTAGTCCTTGGTACCGGTAAATTTCATCGAGTAGTTGCCTTGTTGTTTGTTCTTGAGCGCATCAACGCGCCTTGGTCCGAACAGGCAACGACCGCCGGGTCGGCGGTCGTCGCGGGGATGAAGTTTTCAGTCAGGCGCGTCTGACCAGCGAGAGGATGACGAGCACGATCACCGCGCCGACTGTGGCATCGATGATCTGGCCGAGCGTGCCCGCGGCGAGCACGACGCCGAGCCGCGGCAGCAGCCAGCCGGCCACCAGCGCGCCGATGATGCCGACCACGATATTTCCGATCAGCCCAAAACCGGCGCCGCGCACGATCAGCCCGGCGAGCCAGCCGGCGATCGCGCCGATTACGAGTGCCGCTAAGATGCCCATTGAAATTTCCCCTGCCGGAATAAGCCTTTCGGAGCTCAATTGTAGTTGAAAAAGCCGACAGGTCTAGGCCTGCCAGCGGAAGGGAGGCCCTTGACGTACCGGGTCCGGCGGGCAATCTGTACGCCATGTTCCTGCAATTCTTCACATCGCTGCGCGATGCCCAGGTCCCGGTGACCTTGCGTGAGTATTTGACGCTGATGGAGGCGCTCGACGCCGACCTCGCCGAGCAGACCGTCGAGAACTTTTACTACCTGTCGCGCGCCGCGCTGGTAAAGGACGAGCGCAATCTCGACAAGTTCGATCGCGTGTTCGGCACCGTGTTCAAGGGGCTGGAGAGCCTGCTCGACGCCATGGAGAAGGCCGACATTCCAGCCGAATGGCTGAAGAAGCTCGCGGAAAAATACCTCACCGAGGAAGAGAAGAAGCAAATCGAGGCGATGGGCTGGGACAAGCTCATGGAGACCTTGCGCCAGCGGCTGAAGGAACAGAAGGGCCGGCATCAGGGCGGCAACAAGTGGATCGGAACCGCCGGGACCTCGCCATTCGGCGCCGAAGGCTACAATCCCGAGGGCATCCGCATCGGCCAGGAGAAGAACCGTAACAATCGCGCGGTGAAGGTCTGGGACAAGCGCGAGTTTCGGGATCTCGACGGCAATGTCGAGCTCGGCATTCGCAACATCAAGATCGCGCTGCGGCGGTTGCGCAAGTTCGCCCGCACCGGTGCGCCCGACGAACTCGACCTCGACACCACGATCAAGGAAACCGCCAACCACGGCTATCTCGACGTGCACATGCGCCCGGAGCGGCGCAACGCGGTCAAGGTGCTGGTGTTCTTCGACATCGGTGGCTCGATGGATTCGCATATCGAGCAGGTCGAGGAGCTGTTCTCAGCGGCCAAAAGCGAATTCAAGCACATGGAATATTTCTACTTCCACAATTGCCTTTATGAGGGCGTCTGGAAGCAGAACAAGCGGCGCTTCACCGACCGCACCCCGACCTGGGACGTGCTGCATAAATACCCGCACGACTACAAAGTGGTGTTCGTCGGTGACGCTTCGATGTCGCCGTATGAAGTGATGGTGCCGGGCGGCTCGGTCGAGCATGTCAATGAAGAGGCCGGATCGGTCTGGCTCGATCGCATCACCAGAACCTATGCGCATGCGGTGTGGCTCAATCCGGTAGCGCAGAAACACTGGGATTATTCGGAATCGACCACCATCATCCGCCGGCTGTTTTCCGACCGCATGTTCCCGATCACGATCGAAGGTCTCGAGGGCGCGATGAAGGAATTGGTGCGTTAGAAGTAGGCGCGACCGCCGTCGTTCGACGTCAAAAATCAAGGGAGAAAAAATGCCCCAGAGCATCCATCGCGGTATCAAATCCCTGATCGACGAAGCCAATGCGCAGATCGAGACTGTCAGCGCCGCGGATGCCATCAAGGCCGCCTCGCGCGACGACGTCGTGATCGTCGATATCCGCGACCCCCGCGAGATCGAGCGCGACGGCAAAATCCCCGGCGCGTTCTCCTGTACCCGCGGCATGCTGGAATTCTGGATTGATCCGGCCAGCCCCTACGCCAAGCCGATCTTTCAGGAAGACAAGAAGTTCATCTTTCATTGCGCCGGCGGCATGCGCTCGGCGCTCGCGGCCAAGACCGCGCAGGACATGGGCCTGAAGCCGGTCGCGCATATGGGCGGCGGCTTTGCCGCCTGGCGCGACGCTGGCGGTGCGATCGAGCAGTGGGAGCCGAAGAAGAAGGGTTAGAGGCGATGGTTATTTTCTCCGTCATGCCCGGGCTTGTCCCGGGCATCCACGTCTTCACAGCATAGAACCAGACAAAGCCGTGGATGGCCGGGACAAGCCCGGCCATGAAGAACGTTGAAAGGATTTAACCTATGACCGCCACCGACGACCCGCTGGTCACCACGGACTGGCTCTCCGCCCATCTCGACGATCTCAAGGTCAAAGTGATCGATGCGTCGTTCAAGCTGCCGGGCGTGCTGCCGCTGCCGGTCGACGATTATCTCGCCGCCCATATTCCGGGCGCGGTGTTTTTCGATGTCGACGCGATCTCGGACCACAACAATCCGCGGCCGCATATGTTTCCCGACGCGGCGCAGTTCGCGCGCGACATCGCAGCGCTCGGCATTTCCTCCGGGGATACCGTAGTCGCCTATGATTCCGGCGGTTGGGTCGCCGCTCCCCGGGCGTGGTGGATGTTCCTGTCGTTCGGCCATCCCAACATCAAGGTGCTGGATGGCGGCCTGAAGAAATGGACGCGTGAGGGACGCCCGACGCATTCCGGCAAGGTAACGCCGAAGCCGGGGAAATTCACCGCCAAGCTCGATCCGCGCAGCATCCGCAGTCAACAGCAGGTTGAGGCCAATATCGAGACGCGTGCCGAGCAAGTGGTCGATGCGCGCCCAGGCGGGCGTTTCGAAGGCACGGTCCCGGAGCCACGGCCGGAGTCCCGCTCCGGCCACATACCGGGCAGCCGCAGCGTGCCCTATGCCGGGTTGTTCGACGCAGCGACCGGCGCGATGAAGCCGCTAGATGAGTTGCGCCAGGCGTTCACGGGCTCCGGCGTCGACCTGACAAAACCGATCGTGACCACCTGCGGCTCCGGCGTCTCCGCGCTGGTGCTGACCTTGGCGCTTTATCGCCTCGGCGTGCGCGGTACCGCGCTGTACGACGGCTCGTGGTCCGAATGGGGCCTGCCGGACGGGCCACCGATCGCCACCGGTCCGGCCTGAGATCGGGCAGGTTTAAGGCGTCCGTTCAGCGCGTGGTGGCGGCGACCGGCTGACCGAACGCATCGAGCTGAGTTGTTTGCCCGACCAAACGGCGCACGACGATCCGGCGGCGGCGGGCTTCGCGTTGGGCGCGCTGGCGCTTCTTGAGGGCGCTATCGTCGGGCTTTGCGCTATCGGGGTTTGCTTTGGATGGCTCGATCGTCACTGGCGGGCCGCCCAGTGTGGCAATCCTCGTCGAGATGCTGTTGGGGTCCGCCGGGATCGGCGCGCTCGCTGCTTCAGGAGCAGTTTCGGGCGCGGCATGTTCGGGCAGGGCTTGTTCAGGCAAGGCTTGTTCAGGCAAGGCTTGGGCAATTTCGACCACGGGAGCGGGAGTAGCGTCGTTGGCCGGCTGCTGCGCGGTCGTGGTTGGGTCAGCGGCCGCGGGCGCATCGGTTGCGGCCTGCGGCGGACTTTCCCCGACCGAGGCTTCCGGCATCGGGGCTTCCGGTTGGGCCATCTCTTTAGCCGTCTCTTGGGGTGATGAATCCGCCGCCGGCAGCGCGGCGATCTTTTCCGGCGCGGATCGAGGCTCGGTTGCGGTGGTCGCGGCGTCGATCGACGGGGCCGGTCGCCGGCGCGGCGTCCGAGGCCGGCTGGTCGGCCTTACTATCCTGCGGTGTTTCTTTGGGCGGATCGTCGACGCGCAACATGGCCAGCACGGGCGGTGAGGCTGGTTGTGCGGCCGGCGGGGCGGCCGGGTGGTTTTGCGCAAACCGGGTTTCGGGGGCCGGCTGCCACGAGGGTGTGCTGGCAAACTCCTCGTGGGCGGTGCGAAGCAACGCCGCCGCGCCGAACCCGAAGACCAGGACCGACATCGACAGCACGATGGCGGCGAACAGAAAACGAAAACCGGGAAGCATGGACGCCAAGTTCCGCTTCGCGAGATAAGCGAAGGCCTTTGAGCTGTCGGGAACGCGGTGATGACTGAATGGGCCGCCTTTACCACGCAACCGGCACCGACAGCGCGCAGCGAATCAGGATGGCTTGAGGATAGCGTAACGCCGTCGCGGCGTTTGTTAAAAATGATCGGGGTAAATCCCCGTCCGGCAGGCCGGAGAAGCTTTCCTGAATGGTGCGGCTTGACGGCAACGGTCGCGCCCGGAACATCACAAATGCCGGAACCTGCTGCGAATTGACCTGATTTGTCTTGAATGCGCCGCTATCTTCGGTCAATTGGCTTAACGATCCGGTGTCGGCTTGGGGACTATACAAGAGCGATGATGATCAGACGCATTTTGACGGTTTGTGCAGCCGTGGCGGCGGGCGCGGCGGCGACCTCGCTTGTCCACGCTCAGAACTATCCGGTTCCCCCCGGCGCGGTCTATTCGCCCTATCCGCCCGGCGGCGGTCCGCCCAGCTATCGCCGCGGCACCCCTGATTTCGACGCGCTCGACGAAGACGACGAGGGACCGGCCCCGCTGCCGCCGCCCGGCCCGGTGATGTCACCGGATGATCCGCGCTACGGCCGCCCGATGGGCGCTCCGCCGGCTTATTCCGACCGCGGCGTACCAACCGGTCCGGTGATGTCACCGGATGATCCGCGCTATGGCCGTCCGATGGGCGCTCCACCGGCTTATTCCGACCGCGGCGTACCGACCGGTCCGGTAATGTCGCCTGATGACCCGCGTTATGGCCGTCCGGCTGGACCGCCCCCGGTGATCTATTCAAACGGCGGCAATGGCGGCCCCCCGCCGGCCGACGACGGTTTGCGTCCGCCCGGTGGTGTCACCGGCTCGGTCGAGCAGGCCCCTGTGGGCGCCGACGGCAAGCCGATGGTGATGTCCGCGCTGCCCGCCGATGAACAGCCCGAAACCGGCCCCGCACAACTCGCGCCAAACCTGCGTCGGCAGGAAGTCGCGTTCCCGACCAAGGAGCCGGCTGGGACGCTGGTCGTCGATACCCCGAACACCTACCTGTATTACGTGCTCGGCGGCGGCCGCGCGATCCGCTACGGCGTCCGTGTCGGCCGCGATGGTTTCACCTGGACCGGCGTGCAGAAGATCACCCGCAAGGCCGAGTGGCCGGATTGGCATCCGCCGCCGGAGATGATCGACCGCCAGCCCTATCTGCCGCGCTTCATGGCAGGCGGCCCGGGCAATCCGCTCGGCGCGCGCGCGATGTATCTGGGTTCGACCGTGTACCGGATCCACGGCACCAACCAGCCTTCGACCATCGGCAAGTTCGTCTCGTCGGGCTGCATCGGCATGCTGAACGAAGACGTCTCGGACCTGTTCGATCGCGTCAAGGTCGGCACCCGCGTGGTCGTGATGCCCGGCAATCCGCCGGCCGCATTGGCCTCGGCGCAGGCGGTGCCCGGGCCCAACGCAGCGCCGAATGGCGGGCCGGCGTACGGCGGGTCATCGGGGCCTGTCCCGGGTGGCGTCCAGCCGACCGTGGTGCCGCCGCTGCCGGCGCCGGTTACGGTGCGATAGCAGCCACGCTTATCGCTCTGAACTGAATCAAACGGGCCGCCCAGTGGGCGGCCCGTTTTCATTGACACGGTGCGTTGAACGATGCGCCGGGCTTTACGCCAGCTTGCGCAGCGTTTCGCCCTTGAACCAGGCGTCGATGCCTTCGACCATCTGGCTGTAATGGTTGCGGAAGCTCTCGGCGGTGACGTAGCCGAGATGCGGCGTCAGCACGATGGTGTCGAGCTTGCGGAACGGGTGGTCGACCGGCAACGGCTCCACCGAGAACACGTCGATCGCGGCGCCTGCGATTTGGCGCTGCTGCAGCGTCTTTAGCAGGGCAGCTTCATCGACGATCGGTCCGCGCGCGGTGTTGACGAGGTAGGATGTCGGCTTCATGCGCGCCAGATCGTCGGCGCCGACCAGTCCGCGCGAGCGTTGGCTCAGCACGACATGAACGGTGACGATGTCAGCGGTTGAGAACAGCTCTTCCCTGGTGGCGTAGCCGACGCCGGCCTCCTTGCAGCGCTCCGGCGTCAGGTTCGGGCTCCAGGCGATCACGTTCATGCCGAACGCCTGCGCCAGCTTCGAAACCTTGGTGCCGAGCTTGCCGAGGCCGACCACGCCCAACGTCTTGCCTTCGATCTCGATGCCGACGAATTTCTGCAACGGCTCGCCGGCGTGCATCCGCGCGTTCTCGCGGCCGATATTTCGGGTCAGTTCCAGGATCAGGCCCATGGTCAGCGGCGCGGTGGGATCGCGCGCCCATTGGGTCCCGCACAGCACCACGCCATGGTCCTTGGCGGCTTCCATATCGATCGCGGCGTTGCGCATCCCCGAGGTGATCAGGAGCTTCAGCTTGGGCAAAGCGGCGAACAGGGCGCGCGGAAACGGCGTGCGCTCGCGCATCGCACAGATGATCTCGAAATCCTTCAGCGCGTCGGCGGCGGCCTCGGTCGAGGCGAACGGCTGGTTGAAGACCGTGATGTCGACGCGATCCTGGATTTTGGACCAGTCGGCGATCTCCAGGGTGAGATTGATATAGTCGTCGAGAATGGCACAGCGCAGCCGCGTCATGGCAAAATCCGTTCATGGCGATGGTGACGGCGGCAGACCTACCGTCTCAGGAAGCGCCATGCTCGCGCGCAATACTTCCGCGTGCAAGCGTCGGCGGCTTAAAAAGCGCCAGCGATGACGAAAACGTCAGCGGCGATCAAGCGGGTCGACGTGCCGTGCCAAGCGCCTTCCAGACAAGCGGCTTCTAGACAAGCGCTTTGGCGGCGCGGATTTCCGCGACCATCGATTGGACCGCGGGCGACAGCACCGCTTGCTTGGCGCGGCACGCCGGTCCGGGTCCGCGCATATAATGCAGTTCCGGCCGGTAGGGATCGAAGGCGCGGGCGAAGAACTGGCGCCAGAAGCCGCGGATCGCTGGATAAGGCTTGTCCTGGGCGTCACGGCCGGACGCCGGAGAGGAAAGGGACGCGGAAACGATGCTTGCCAAGATACCTGTCATGACCTGGCCCCGCTGTTTCACGGACGGCTTCTGCCGCCGCGACGCGCCTGTTTCGGCGCTGGGAACGAGTTTTGGCCTAATTTATTAAAAGAAGGTTTCAATTGTCGTGATCCAGGGCACACAGGGCTGTACCCGCGCCCGGATGGTGACGGACCCGTAATGATCCGTGGTGAACGGATCGAAAACGAAGCGCCACGGTTGCCCTTTGGGGGCCGCGCCGCTACATCAGCGGGCAGCAAATTTCCACAAATGCAACGGTTTCAGGGATCGCGATGGCTCGCCAGTTCGTCTATTTCATGCAGGGTCTGACCAAGAGCTACCCGACCCGCAAGGTGCTCGATAACGTCCATTTGTCGTTCTACCCGGACGCCAAGATCGGCGTGCTCGGCGTCAACGGCTCCGGCAAATCGACCTTGCTGCGGATCATGGCCGGCCTCGACAAGGAATATAACGGCGAGGCCTGGGTCGCCGAGGGCGCACGGGTTGGCTACCTCGAACAGGAGCCGCAACTCGACGCCAGCAAGACCGTGCGCGAGAACGTGATGCTGGGCGTTGCCAAGCAGAAGGCGATCCTCGACCGCTACAACGAACTGGCGATGAACTATTCGGACGAAACCGCCGACGAGATGACTAAATTGCAGGACGAGATCGAGGCCCAGGGCCTCTGGGATCTCGACAGCAAGGTCGACCAGGCGATGGACGCGCTGCGTTGTCCACCCGACGATTCCGATGTGACAAAACTCTCTGGCGGCGAGCGCCGCCGCGTCGCGCTCTGCAAGCTGCTGCTCGATCAGCCCGAACTGCTGCTGCTCGACGAGCCGACCAACCATCTCGACGCCGAGTTGGTGTCGTGGCTGGAAGGCCACTTGCGCAACTATCCCGGCGCGATCCTGATCGTGACCCATGACCGCTACTTCCTCGACAATGTCACGAGCTGGATTCTCGAACTCGATCGCGGCAAGGGCATTCCCTACGAGGGCAATTATTCGTCCTGGCTGGTGCAGAAGCAGAAGCGTCTCGAGCAGGAAGGCCGCGAGGACGCCGCGCATCAGAAGACGCTGGCCCGCGAGCAGGAATGGATCGCGTCCTCGCCCAAGGCGCGGCAGGCCAAGTCCAAGGCGCGCTACCAGCGCTATGAAGATCTCTTGAAGCAGGCCAGCGACAAGCAGACCCAGACCGCGCAGATCACCATTCCGGTGGCCGAACGGCTCGGCGCCAACGTGGTCGACTTCGAGGGCCTCAGCAAAGGTTTCGGCGATCGCATGCTGATCGACGACCTCACCTTCAAGCTGCCGCCGGGCGGCATCGTCGGCGTGATCGGCCCTAACGGCGCCGGCAAGACCACGCTGTTCCGGATGATCACCAAGCAGGAAACGCCCGACAAGGGCAGCATCACGGTCGGCGAGACCGTGCACCTCGGTTATGTCGATCAGTCGCGCGATGATCTCGACGGCAAGAAAAACGTCTGGGAGGAAATCTCCGGCGGCAACGAACTGATCCTGCTCGGCAAGAAGGAAGTCAACTCGCGCGGCTATTGCTCGTCGTTCAACTTCAAGGGCGCCGACCAGCAGAAGAAGGTGGGCTCGCTGTCGGGCGGCGAACGCAACCGGGTGCATCTGGCCAAGATGCTGAAGTCCGGCGCCAATGTGCTGCTGCTCGACGAACCCACCAACGACCTCGACGTCGACACGCTGCGCGCGCTGGAAGAGGCGCTGGAGGATTTTGCGGGTTGCGCCGTGATCATCAGCCATGACCGCTGGTTCCTCGACCGCATCGCGACGCATATTCTGGCCTTCGAGGGCGAAAGCCATGTCGAATGGTTCGAAGGCAATTTCCAGGACTACGAAAAAGACAAGATGCGAAGGCTCGGGCAGGACTCGATCATCCCGCACCGGGTGAAGTACAAGAAGCTGACGCGGTAAACGCAGGAGCCGGGCATGGCTGACTGGAGCGCAGAGCAGTATCTCAAGTTCGAGGACGAGCGGACGCGCCCGTCGCGTGACCTGCTGGCGCAAATCCCGGTCGCCGACGCCCGCAAGGTGATCGATATCGGCTGCGGCCCGGGAAATTCGACCGAGCTGCTGGTCAAGCGCTGGCCGCAGGCGGCGGTGACCGGCATCGATACCTCGGCCGACATGCTGCGGCAGGCGCGCGAACGTCTGCCGGCCCATAAGTTCATCGAAGCCAATGTCGCGCACTGGATGCCGCCGGAAAACGTCGACGTGTTGTTCGCCAACGCGATCTTTCAATGGGTGTCCGGTCATATCAGGCAATTGCAGCGGCTGCTCGGCGCATTGCCCCGGGGCGGCGTGCTCGCGGTGCAGATGCCGGACAATCTCGACGAACCGGTCCATGTCCTGATGCGCGAGGTCGCGCAATCCGGGCCGTGGCGCGAACAACTCGCCGAGAAGGCGCGGATTCGCGATGCGCTGCCGACGCCGGGCGGCTATTACGACGCCCTGGGCCCGCTCTGCACGCGGCTCGATATCTGGCACACGATTTATAACCACGTGCTGGACGACGCCGCAGCCGTGGTGGAATGGGTCAAGGGCACGGGCTTGCGGCCATTCCTCGATCCGCTGGAAGCGCCCGAGCGCAAGCAATATTTCACCGAATATTCCGCACGGATCGCGGCGGCCTATCCGCCGCAGGCGGACGGCAAGGTGTTATTGCGGTTTCCGCGGATTTTTATCTTGGCGGTAAAGTAAGGACGACGGCCGGCGCGATAAGGCCAGTCCGTCTGACGCGCGTTCTTCGGGTCTGTCCTAACCCGAATGCCGGCGCTGCATTCCCGAGGCACTGCATTTCCAAGGCACGACGGTTATGATAGCCTTCTACCATGGCCGATTTGGACAACATTGTTCCGGAGCATCTGCGCCACATCCGCGGCGCGATTGACGATGTGCGCGATGATATCCGCGAGCTAAAGCAGCGGGTTGGCAATCTCGAAAATCAGTATGCCAATATGTCGAACCGGCTTGATCGGATGGACGGTCGCATCGAGCGCATCGCACGGCGCCTCGATCTGACCGACGCGTAAGCAGTTTGCTTAGCCTGCTCTGTCGCGCATTGGCGTTCGGCCTTCTCGTCCTGGCGTTTCCAACCGGAACCTTTGCCGCCGATGCGGCCTTCACCCAGTTCATCGCGTCGTTGTGGCCGGAGGCGCAGGCCGCCGGGGTGTCGCGCGCGACCTTCGACAGCCAAACGCGCGGTCTCGAGCCGGATTACAAATTGCCCGATCTGATCCTGCCGGGGCGCCCTGCAACCGGCGCGCCGTCGCAGGCCGAGTTCGTGCAGGTGCCGGCGGATTATCTCAAGGAAGCGAGCATCGCGCGGCTGGCAGAAGAAGGGCAGCGGCTGATGCAGCAATATCACGACGCGCTTACCGGGATCGAGCAGCGCTTCGGCGTGCCGCCCAGCATCGTGCTGGCGATCTGGGGCCGTGAAACCGATTACGGGCGCTACAAGGAGCCCTACGATGCGCTTCGTGTGATGGCAACGCAGGCCTATGTCGGACGGCGCAAGGATCAGTATCGCAACGAATTCATCCTGGCGCTGAAGATCCTGGGCGATGGCGAGGTGACGCGCCAGGACATGCGTGCATCCTGGGCCGGCGCCACCGGCCTCACCCAGTTCCTGCCGTCGGAATTTTATCAGCACGCGGTCGATTTCGATGGCGACGGCCGCCGCGACATCTGGAATTCGGTGCCGGACGCGCTCGCCTCCGCCGCGAAGCAGTTGGTCAACAAGGGATGGCAGCCCGGCCTGCGCTGGGCCTATGAGGTGCAGGCGCCGGCCAATGCCGATTGCACGATGGGCGTGCCCGAGGTGACGAAGCCGATCGGCGATTGGCTGCGTGCAGGCTTCGTGCCGGTGCGCGGGCAAAAGCTCAGCGCCGACGAACAGGCCCAGCCAGCATCGCTGCTGCAGCCCGAGGGCATTTATGGCCCGGCGTTCCTGACCACGAAGAATTATTTCGTCATCAAGGAATATAATTTTTCGGATCTCTACGTGCTGTATGTCGGTCATCTCAGCGACCGCATGACCAATCCGCAACCGTTCGCGACGCCATGGTCGGCCTCGACGCAATTGCGCACCGCCGACGTCGAAGCGATGCAGCGCCAACTCACGCGCCTTGGCCTCTACAACGACAAGCTCGACGGAAAGGCCGGGATGCAGACCCGCGCGGCGCTCGGCGCCTATCAGAAATCGGCGGGGCTGAAGGTGGATTGCTGGCCGAGCGCAGCGGTGCTGCACGCAATGAGCGCGGCGCATTAGAGCGTTTTCGAGCGAGGTGGGTACCAGTTCGCGTCAAGAAAACGCGTCAAAACAAGAATCTAGAGCCCGGTTCTGATTCTTAGAAATGCTCTAGAGGCGCTTCGCCGCGTCCGGGACACGAATTCAAAACGCTCGCGCATTGGCGGGCATTCCGCAAAAAAGAGAAAAACCCGGCTGAAATCTCAGCCGGGTTTCGAAATCAAAGCGCGACGTTTGCCGCGTCGGTCCGCTTAGTTGCAGACCTCGACGCGACGGAAGCGCCAGTCGTAGCCATCCCAGTAGCGCTCACGGACGAAACGGCAGGGCGGGGGAGGGGCGTCTTCCACATACACCGGACCGCCATACGCCGGGCGGCTGGCGGCAATCGCGCCGCCGACAATCGCGCCGCCGATCAGGCCGCCGGCAACCGCCGCGCCAAGGCCGCGCTGCGCGCTTGCGGGGGTTGTCATGAGCGAACCAGCCACGGTTGCGACCGCGACGATGGCAGCAAATGTCATCTTCATGTCTAGAGCTCTCCTGGAGATGGGGCGCCTGAGCGCCGGGTTTAAAGTGACTCACACGCCGTATTCGACGCCGGCCGTCTCGCTAAAAAGCGCAGAACAGTCAATCGAAAGTATACGTGGCGGGGCCGATGAGCCAAGAAAACGGTTTTTTCAGGCCAGAAACCAAAGACATCCCCGGAAACATGTCGTTTCCGGGGATGTCGGCGTTGATTTAATGAAGGTGAACGGACTTAGCCGCAAATCCTAACGTTGCGAATCCGCCAGCCGTAGCCGTCCCAGAAACGCTGCCGCTGCCAGTAGCAGCCGGGAGCAGCGACATAGGCCGGGCCGCCGCCGTAATAGCCATATCCGGGGCCGTAGTAGCCGGGCCCATAATAGCCGGGGCTGGCAGCAATCGCGCCGCCGACAATGGCGCCGCCGATCAATCCGCCGGCCACGGCCGCGCCGAGGTAGCGCTGGGCATGGGCCGGTGCGGGCGCCACGATGGTCGAAAGCGCCAACATGGAAACGGCCGCGAGGGCCAGCAATGTCTTCTTCATGACTTCACCTTTTCTCACTGAGCAAGGACAACGGTTATAGCGTTTTGTCACGACGAAAGTTTCACATTCTGTTTGAATGATCAATGAACGGAACCGCCACATTTCGCGACCAATCACAGCGGGCGCGGGGCTTTTTTGCGATGCATTGCGCAATTTGTTTCCGGCTGTTTCGCTGCCATCGGCGTGGATAAATATCGTGACGCACGCGACGACTATTTTCGGAATTGCAGTCGGCGTGACAGCGCTGCTCTGTTACGCGGTGGTCAGGCAATCGCAGAACCGCCGCGTGAATAGCACTTCAGCCGGTGATGGCGCGTGGCCGGCTGATACCGGCTATGACTTCCGCGATAACGGATACCACCATCATGGTGGGGGCGCCGATCATTGCGGCCCCTCCGGCGATTCAGGCGGTGGCGATAGCTCGGGCGGCGGCGATGCCGGAGGCGGCGGCGACGGTGGAGGAGGTGGCGACGGCGGCGGTGGTGGCAGCGATTAGGGCTGTGCCCGCGACTAGGGTGATGCGTAGTTGTGCCTGTGCTGCAGCGACTTTTAGACTCGTTCTAGATCGTCAGCGGCAGTTTGGAATTGCTTGAAATCGGGCTTTTTCCTTTTGCATCCCCTCGCGCTGTTCAGTATCTGATGAGGTACCGCGTCACCGAACGAGCCCTTTATTTTCATGATTGTTTGTTCCTGTAACGTCCTGTCCGACCACGATGTCCGCAGTGCGGTCAATGGCGCGGAAGACCTTCCCCGGAATGCCAAACAGATTTACGGCTGCCTCGGCTGCAGTGCCGAATGCGGTCGGTGCGCGCGCACCATCAAGGCCATCATTGACGACGCCCTGGGTGCCTGCGCCAAGGCCTGCTGCTCGGGCTGTCCGCACAGCGCCGCGCATGCCGATTCCCATGGTTACGACCTGGCGGCCCTCACAGCGGCGGCCTAAGAACCTCCTAATTTGTTGAATCTTTGGGCATTTTTGTCGTTCCGGCAAAAGGGTTGCTCTTGCTTGTAATCTGATTTAGAAACGTTCTAAATTATGCGACGAGGCCGATCTTGGCCTCAGAACCGGAGCGTTATCATGCAGGGCGACCCAAAAGTCATCGACTACCTTAATAAGGGTCTGCGCAGCGAGCTCACCGCCATCAACCAGTATTGGCTGCACTACCGGGTGCTGAACAATTGGGGCCTGCTGGAGATGGCCAAGGTCTGGCGCAAGGAATCCATCGAGGAGATGGAGCACGCCGACAAGTTCACCGACCGGATCCTGTTCCTCGACGGCTTTCCCAACATGCAGGTGCTCGATCCGTTGCGGATCGGCCAGAACGTCAAGGAAATCATCGACTGCGACCTGGCCTCGGAAGTCGCTGCCCGCGCGCTGTACCAGGAAGCCGCGACCTACTGCCATGGCGTCAAAGATTACGTCAGCCGCGACCTGTTCGAACGCCTGATGAAGGACGAGGAAGAGCACATCGATTTCCTCGAAACCCAGCTCGATCTGATCCAGCGTATCGGCCTTGAGTTGTACACCCAGAAGCACGTCGGCGGCCTCAAGAGCGAGGACTGATTTGGGGGGCGGGGCGCAGTTGGTGCGTTACAACTGCGTCTTGTAGCGCTCATAGACCACGTCCTGGCCTTCCGGTTCGCCGAGGCTGGTTTGATCGTGGATCACCTGGCTGATGCTCGGCATCACCGAACGTTCGACCCGCTCGGTCGACCATAATTTCGAGCGCATCAGCGCCTTGCCGCAATGAAAATAGACCTCGTTGACGTCGATCCGCAGCACCGCGCGCGGTGGCTTGCCGAACTCGACCATCGAGGCCAGGAGATCCGGATCGGCCGATAGTTTGCCCTTGCCACCGACGCGCAAGGTCTCGTCGATGCCGGGTACGAAGAACACGAGGTGCAGGAAGCCCGAGCCCTCGACGATGTTGCGAAAACTGTCGATCCGGTTGTTGCCGGAACGGTCCGGCATCAGCAGCGTGTTCGGGCCGGCGATGCTGACAAAGCCCGGATTGCCGCCGCGCGGCGATGCATCGACGCTGCCGTCGGCGCCGGATGTCGCCAGCACGCAGAATGGCGACATCTCGATGAATTTCTCGGAATGGCGATCGATCGCCGGCCGCGCCTTGGCCAGCACGCGCGGCGTAGGCGCCGGGTAGATCGAGGCGAGGTCGCATGGGGCAAGATCGGTCAAGGGCGGGTCTCCGGGAAATTGGCGTCGTGACGTGTCCAGGCTACATCGCGGCGGTTGTCATCGCAACGTCACGACGGCCGCCATCTATAGCTTGCGCGACGGCTGCGCCGTTGCACGATCCGCTCGAGTGACAAAACTCACACCGCGTCGGCCGGCACGAAGCAACTGATGATGATGCCGCCGCGATGGTGCACATACCACACCACGGCTTCGCCGACCGGATTACCGCGGTCGCGGATGATGGCGTGGTCGGGCACCGGCATCCATTCGCCTTCGATCGGCACCCAATAGGCGCCGCCGCGAAAATCATATTCGGTGCGATGACCGTCGGCGATGTCGCAACACGGCACGCCGTTCGGCGCCACCACGCCTTTGAACCAGGCGCGGATGTCCGGCGGCACGTTTTCATATTGTCCATTGTCGAAGGCGAACGCCGCGCCCGCGAGCGCTGATAACCACGCCAGCAAAGCGATCTGCGCGAACCGTCGCATGCGATCCTCCACAGGGTTCGTTTCCCAACTATTCTTTTCTTGTCGTCGCATTCCGCCGATCGGCGAAACGACGCATGGCACGATTGAACGCGAATAGGCGGCAACTGTCGTGCGGAAAAAATGAGCGATGCGCGGCCGCATCAAATTGATGCGGTGCGAAAATCAGCGCTTGCCGTTCGGCGCGACGTTGCGCCATGCAAGGCTCAGCGCGCCTCACATCGTGCGTTGCGGCGCGGTCTGCAGCAATTCGCGCAACTGGGTTGCGTAGAATTTGGCGTTGCCGGTGGTGAGATGGCCACGGGTCTCGGTGCTTGCCGGGATGAGATATAGCCGGCCGTTCTTGATGCGCTTGATGGCCGCTTCCGCGACACCGGTCTCCGCCGGATTGCGCTCATCGTCGGCCGCGTTGATCGCGAGCAGCGTGGCCTGGATTTTCTCCATTTCGGCGGAGGCATCGTAATCATGCGAGGCCTCCCACTGATAGATATAATCGTTGGCATCGGCGGTAACCGGCAAAGCCAGTTGATCGTCGACCATCTTGTCGGCCTGCGCCGCGGTTGGCGCCTGCATCTGATAGGCCAAGGTGCCGCCGGCCGATGCAAACCGGTAGGCGCTGACGGCATATTTCATCATGCGCGGCTGCGTGGTGTATCGGCCCTCGTTGTAGTCGGGATCGTTGCGGATGGTTTCGATCATCATCCGCCGCAGCATCCAGTTGCGCGCCGCCATCGCGGTCGGCTGCGACGCCATCGGCACCAGCACGTCCATGAAGTCGGGGTATTTCACGCCCCACAGCCAGGTGTGCATGCCGCCCATCGAATTGCCGATCACGAGCCGCAAATGCTTGATGCCGAGGCCTTCTTTGACCAGGCGATATTGCGCATCGACCATGTCGGCATAGTCATATCGCGGGAATGCCGTCTTCATGGCGTCGGAGGGTTTCGAGGATTGGCCGTGGCCGAGCCCGTCAGGAATGATGATGTAATATTTCGCGGCATCGAGCGGCTGGCCGGCGCCGAACAATTCGCCTGCGAAGGCCGGCGTCAGCAGGCTGGCCGACGAGCCGCCGGAGCCGTGCAGCACCAGCACTGGCTGGCCGGTCGGCTCGCCGATCGTGATGTAGTGCAGCCGCAGTTCCGGCATGGTCTCGCCGGTGTGGAACTTGAAGTCGCTGGCAATCCAGTCGCCCGGTTTCGGTGCGGGATAATCGGCCGCGCGCGCGGCGGGGGATGTCATGGCAAATACAACCGCAGACAAGACCGCAAGCGCGGCACGCGAAAACCCCATGATACGTCTCCCATGACCGCGGGAATACCAGTGCGTTACGCTTAAGCCTTGTCCTCGATATCGGTTTCGGGACGGTCGCTGCCGGCGGCGGTCTCGGTGTGCCATTTGCCGTCGGCGGTCTCGTATTCGATCGCCTCGGTGCGGCCCGGCACGCGCTGCTCGGCGGCAACCCGCTTGGCGGCGGCAAGCGCGGCGGCATGGGTCGCGAACGGCTCCGAAAACACCCCATCGACGGTATAGGCCCAGCCGCCGTCATGCTGAACGATCTTGTAGGTGACATGGGACATGCTGGAACTCGCTTTTTGCTGGCGTTGTGCGACGACAGGGGTGAAGCCGCGCGGTATTCTATGACAAAATCGGCCGCGATGCAGGATTTTACGCTTCCCCGATCGTCCTCGATACAGGGAGATAACCATGTGCCGCAACATCAAGACGCTGTTCAATTTCGAGCCGCCGGCAACGCACGCCGAAATCCACGCCTCGGCGCTGCAATTCGTGCGCAAGCTGTCCGGCTTCAACTCGCCGTCGCAGGCCAATGCCGAGGCGTTCAATCGCGCGGTCTCCGAAGTTTCCGACAGCGCCCGCCGGCTGCTGCAATCGCTGCAAACCAACGCGCCGGCGCGCGACCGCGACATCGAAGCCGAGAAGGCGCGGGAGCGCTCCAGGCAGCGGTTCGGGTAGTGGTTTACAGCGGCAGATATCGCGGCGCGCCCCGCCATCGCGCTGCTTCGCGATTACTTCTTGTGCTTCTTCTTTTTCTTCTCGCGACGATCCTCCTCATCGTCTTCATCATTGGGTTCGCCGGACTCCGCATCGTGCAGCGCGGCCAGCGCCTCCTGCTCCGCGGCGGCCCGCTCGGCGGCCTCGCGCTCGGCGGCCTCACGGGCGCGCCGGTGATCCTCCCACGCATCGAAAATCAGGTGCAGCCACGGCATCACCTGCTCGATCGACGGCAATTGGCCCGGCGGTCCCGGCTCGCCACGCGGTCCGGCTTCGCCGTTCACGCCCGGTTTGCCCTGGGGGCCGGCCTCGCCACGCGCACCCGGTTCGCCCTTAACGCCGGGCTTGCCCTGCGGTCCGGCCTCGCCGCGCTTGCCGGCCGGCCCGGCTTTGCCTTGTGCACCGGGCTTGCCGCGCGGCCCTTCCGGGCCGGGCCTTCCCGGATGTCCCTGAGGTCCCGGCTCGCCCGGACGTCCACGCGGGCCTGGCGGGCCGGCGGTTCGTGATCTGGTCGTGCTGTCGTCGGCCACCTGCGTACTCCCCGCTCAATCCGGGCAGTTTTTAGCAGACGTTCGATGACGGCAGCAATTAAGCTTGCCGCGCCGGCGGATTCATCAACAGCAAGATCGATGGCGCGGGACTGCGCATCCCGGATTGGCCGCTAGTCGGCAGGCGCGGGGACATCGATCCCGTCGGTCGAATACAGCCGGATCTTGTTGCGCATGGTGCGTACCGAGAGCCCGAGCACGCGCGCGGCGCGGGTCCGGTTGCCGTCGCAGCGCGCCAGCGTCTGCAACACCAGCTCCCGCTCGACCTCGCCGACGGTGGCGCCGATCAAGAGCGGCACGAGTTCGTTCGGGGTGAGTGAAGAAACCGGAACTTCCGGCACATGAAGTGTGGACTCGTAAGCCATGATACCTCCCGATCAACGCTCGCCCTGGTCGTGGGCGGAAACATCGAGAATGAACAACTCCCAGCAGTGAATTCGACGGTGTGCGGAGTTGGTTAACAGAATCCTAACGCGGCGGAGTCCCGTAGAAATACCCTCCCAGCGACACTAAATCGCCCGATAGCCGCCATCCGCCATCACAATGGAACCGGTGACGTAGCTCGAAAGATCGGACGCCAGGAACAACGCCGGCCCGACGATATCTTCCGGCTTGCCGGCGCGGCCCAGCGGGGTGTGATCGATGAAGATCTTCACCAACTCCTGGTTGGTGGCGCGCACGTGCGCGTTGAGCGGCGTCTCGATCAGGCCGGGCCCGATGGCGTTGACGCGCACGCCGTCCTTGCCGAGGTCGGCCGCCAGCGCCTTGGTGAAGCCGAGCACGCCGTGCTTCGAGGCGGTATAGGCCGGCGAGTTCGGCGTGCGCACATGCACAAAGGACTGGATCGAGCCGATATTGACGATGCGCCCCTTGCTGGCGCGTAGCGGCGCCAGAAACGCGTGCGTGACGTTGAAGGTGCCGTTGAGATTGATCGCCATGATGTCCTGCCAGTCCTTCAACACCGCGTCGGCCTCGGCGGTGAAGGCGTTGCGGCGGTTGATGCCGGCATTGTTGACGAGGATCGAGACCCGCCCGACCCGGTCGGCGACTTTCCTGGCCACCGCGTTGCAGTCATCGTGGCTGGCGACATCGAGCGCGAAACTGTCGGCCTTGCCGCCGGCCTCGCGGATTTCTCCGGCCACCTCGCTTGCCATCGCTTCGTTGAGGTCGAGCAGCACGACATGGGCGCCCTCGCGGGCGTAGCCGATGGCGATCGCGCGGCCGATGCCGGAAGCCGCCCCGGTGACGACGGCGATGTGATTTGCAAGAAGCGGCATGGCGGTTTCCTCTGGTTTTGGTTTTGGCTTTTGATTTTGCGAGAGGATAGCGCGCAAGGTGTGCAAAGCCAAACCATGACGGCGTCTTTGAACTCAACTCATCTTCAGGACAGTTTAGATCAAACTAAAAGCAGCGGAAACGCCGCGGCGGCTTGTGCGTTAGGCTTGCTTCGGCATCGGGGCATCACGATGGAGAGCCAGCTCAAGGCCTGGAAGTTGCGCGCCGACCGCTTCTGGTCGGCGGCGTCGCCGGATTATCGCGAGGCCGCCCAACTCGCCGCCGACATCGCCGGCAGTCGCGCCGACGAAACGCTGCGGCAGGCGGCGGCGCAGGCGCTGCCGAGCCTGCGCAACGCCATGCTCGCACGCGCCGACCGCAGCACCAGGGACCTCGCGAGACGCCGCCTCAGTGTGGTTCGCGACCTGCTGCATACACTGAGTGCGACGCCGTTCGGCAAGCGCGGCCATGCGCCGGCGCCGCTGACGCCGCAGGAGCACCATCGCCAGATGCTCGGATTGCCGTTCGGCCGCCGCCTCTCGGTCCCGGAAATCCAGCAGGCCTACAAGCGCGCCGCCAAGACCAGTCACCCCGACGGTGGCGGCAGCGTACGGGACTTCGTCCGCCTGTCCGCCGCGCGCGACGCGCTGATCAAGGAGAAGTGAGGATGAGCGTCGCCAGGCGTTTAGCGATGCGACGCACGCGATGTTTTCCGGATTCAATTGTCAAACAGCCAATCAATGAAGACGATGACGGTACTTCAACTACCGCCGTCATACCCGCGAAGGCGGGTATCCAGTACGCCGCGAGTTCTCGATTCCATCGCCGGCGTCTCGGAATACTGGATCGTCCGCTTTCGCGGACGATGACGAACGCATGCATTCTCGCGACAGCATTTGCCCGAGTTTTGCAAAATTATTCGCCCCAAAAAAGAGGGCGCAGCGCGACCCTCAAGGGAGGGCGCAGGGAAGACCGGGTGCGCGCTGCACCCGCGGTCTCGTGTGCAAATAGGCGTATAAAAAAACGCACACGAGCATACAGGTTCAGCGGAGGCAATCCGGCCTTCCCTGCGCGATGGTTTACGGCTTATATCGTGCTCTCCCCGGCGAGACCCGGCTTGTTTGTCACCGTCATCCCCAGGAAGCGTGAGCTTCCCAGGAACTTGACGCCAGCCATTGGGGCGTCAGGACCACACGACTTCACCGTCCGCACGAGCTGCGCTCGTCAGTCGCAGCTAAAGCGTCCACCGCATCCCACCGCGCGTTTCGTGACGTGCGCAACGCCCCTTGTGTCCGCAAAATCTGCCAGAATGGGCGAACGGGCGGTTCTCGCAAAACCGCCCGTCGCTGGAACTGAGCCCGTAACGCCCCAAAGGCGGCAGAGCCTGAAAATCAGAGCGAGGGACAGCTCCGGTGTCTTCCTCAACCCGAACAGTTGAAAGGGCTTCGAGCCCGAACAGAGCAAGGAAGGGAGTGGATGATGACACAGAACGATCTCGTTGTCGTTGGTATTGACGTGGCCAAGGACAAAGTGGACGCCTGCATTCGCAGGTTCCAATTGCGGCAGACCTTCCCGAACACCGCCCAAGGGCACCGCAAGCTGCTTGCCTGGCTTCGCAAATACCAGGTGGGCAAGGCGGTATTGGAGGCAAGTGGCGGTTACGAGCGTGAATGGCGCAACGTGCTGCACAACGCCGGCATCGAGGTGCGGATTGTCGATCCCAAGCGGGTCCGCAACTTCGCGCTCTCGGCCGGACGTTTAGCGAAGAACGATCCGATCGACGCGGAGATGATCGCCTGGTTCGCCGAAACGTTTAGCCAGGCGCCAGGCCAGCTCCATGATGCCGCGCGTGAGGAACTCGCGGCGCTGGCGAAAGCGCGCAAGGCCCTGATTGACGTCAAGATCCGCCTGCTAACTCAGAACGAGCATGCAGCACCGGAACCGGCCCGGAAGGCCCATGCGCGCGTCTTGAAGGGTCTCGCCGCAGAAATTGCCGAACTCGAGGCTGCAATCTCTGCCAAGGTCAAGGCCACACCGGAGTTTGTCGAGCTTGCCGAGATCATCGAGAGTGTTCCGGGCCTCGCTCAAGCGACGTCCGCGATCCTCATCGCAGGGATGCCCGAACTCGGACGGGTCAGCGACGAGGTCGCCGCGGCCTTGATCGGCCTTGCTCCTTATGACGATGATAGCGGCAAGCGGCGTGGCGAGCGCCACATCAAGGGCGGTCGCCGCTGGGTGAGAAACGCCATCTACATGCCCTGTCTCGGCGCAGCCACGCAGAACAACCCGGTGCTCAAGGCTTTCTATCAGCGTCTGCTCGCCAAGGGAAAGGAGCCGAAGGTTGCGCTCGTCGCCTGCATGCGCAAGCTGATCATCATCCTCAACACGATGATCGCACGCCGCCAGAAATGGAATCCTGGCCGTCACGCCGTGGCCTGATTGCGCGCGAGCGCACCTCATGCGCTCGGTCCTCGACAGAGCGCATGATTGTCCTCCAAGACCGGCGAGCGGGCGGGGTCAAGGCCGAAGCCGCCGGAGGCGGTGGCGCGTCCCGCGCCAGCCTTGAGGCCGCTCGATCGACGGGCTATCTCAGCACAGTTGCTCTTCGTGGCGGGATGCGCATAGTTAGCCGCTGATTTGCCCCGCATGTTAAGCGGAATATTTTTCGCGAGAGGACTGGACAGGTTTTGGGTGATTTGCCCGACGGGTTGTTTTGTCGCAGCCACGGCGACCGATTTGCCCTTGCGTGTGGCGAGGTGCAACCGGTGAATTATGCTACCTGCGGCAGCGCGGGTGGGTTACGCTGGCGCTAACCCGCCCCACGATTTCTCTCGCGAGAGTTGCCATGTTCGAAGATTTCCAATGGCCCAAACCCGAGGAAGAGGCCGACGAGAAGCTGATTTATAATGTTCGTGAGCGAGGCTGTCATATCCTTGGAGTGGACGCCCATCCGCCGTTCTCGTTTTCGATCGGCCTCGCGCTGAACTACGGGCAGGCCGAGATCGTCATTTTCGGAATTGCGCCGTCCACAGCGGCCCGGATCATCAACATCGTTCGCGATGAGGCGGCGTCGGGCAAGAAATTTGTCGACGGCGATATCTCCTCCGACATTCTCGCCAACAGCAAGGTGTGTTTCCTCGAGGTGCCGTTGGAGCTCTATGACAAATATCTGGGAACGGCGATCTGGTTCTACCGCAAATCGCCGCGCCCGTTTCCGTGCCTTCAGCTGGTGTGGCCGGATCGTGACGGACGATTTCCCTGGGAAGCCGGATTCGACGCTACATTCAAGAGAGATCAGCCGATCCTGAAGACGCTCTCCTAGCAGCCTGTCGGACTGAGTTATTCAGCCGCGTGGCAACAAGCGGTTTGTAGCCGAGGATCGGCAAACTGGCCGCGCGTCGGGCGGGTTCAGAGGCGATTTTTAGCGGTTTTGAAGCCAACCATTGGCGCTGTACCCGACTGAGCGGCGCTCTCAGGCGGGTATCAGGGCGAACATGCGCTTGATGTTCCATGCCATGGTCACGAGGCTCCATTCGCCACGAACTTCTTCGAGGCCGCGCATCGAGAACTGCCGGAAGCCCATCACCGATTTGATGATGCCGAACACCGGCTCCGGGGTCTGCTTGCGCAGCGCGTAGAGATTTTTGCCTTCGGGTGTTTTCAGCCGATGAGCCATGGTCTTAAGCGGCGTTGGATTCTCTGGAGCGGGCGGCAAATTTGCAAAGCGATCGCTGAGCGGCGGGTAATGCGCCTGCCGCCCCTGGGGAATCAGCGGCTCGATGCCCGCCGCGGCGCAGGCTTCCACATTGGCTTCACTGAAGTAGCCGCTGTCGGCCAGCAGTGTTTCCGCCTCACCCAGTTCATCCGGCAAAGCCGATATCTTGTCGAGCATTGGCGCAAGTTGCTGCTTGTCGTTGGGCGCCTGCACCACATCGACCGCAACCACCAACATGCTGCCCGCGGCGACCACGGCCTGCGCATTGTAGCATTGCTCGAACCCGCCGCCGGCCACCGGCATGATGCGCGACTCCTCGTCGGTCAGATTGATCTGGTCAGTGGGCAAAGCGCCGGATGCAGGCGGTGATGGCGGCCGGCCGCCCGTCTTCTTGCCGCGGCTCTCCTCCCTGGCCTTGCGGGCCGCAAGCTTGGCCTCGTACTCGGCCTGCTCTCGGGCATGACGCTCTTTGGCCCGCGCCTCGATCCTGGCGCGCGCCGCGGCGAGCTTGCCCAACCGCTCTTCCCGCCGCTCAAGTTCTTCCGGGATCGAAAAG
The DNA here is from genome assembly GCA_963755895.1 of uncultured Alphaproteobacteria bacterium. Classification (GTDB taxonomy): domain Bacteria; phylum Pseudomonadota; class Alphaproteobacteria; order Rhizobiales; family Xanthobacteraceae; genus Bradyrhizobium. Next base: position 612,774 of record CAVWMD010000003.1, on the reverse strand, counting down.
CCATCGGGAAGATCGGCCTGATCGGCCGTTTCGGCCTTCGCCATCAGAGCGGCCACCTCGGCCTTCAACTGCGTTTCGATGCTACCGGCATGCGCATAGGACAACGCACTGTGCCGGCTGGCATTGGCGTGGATCTTGGTCCCGTCAAGCCCAACCGTGCCCAGCTTCAGAACCCCGATCTCCCGTGCCAGAACCAGCACCTGCACAAACAGGCCCTCGATCTGTGGCAGAAATCGCCGCCGAAATGTCGCTATTGTATCGTGATCGGGATGATCGTTCGCGGCAATGAAGCGGAACGCCACCGAGTTATACGTCGCACGCTCCAGCTTGCGGCTCGAAAACACTCCCGTCGCATAGCCATAAACCAGAAGCCCCAGCAAAACCCGCGGGTGGTACGACGCCGAGCCCGAACCACGATAGCTGCCGCTCATCGATCGCAGCTCAAGACCCGCGATCACTTCCACAATAAAACGCGCCAGATGCCGCTCCGGAAGCCACTCATCCACCGACGGCGGCATTAAAAAACCGGTCCCGCGGTCAATTTGGCGAAAGTTGCTCATCGCAGAACCCAGACCTCGAATTAAAATCGGTCTCGCGATTCTACCCAATATCCCGGCAATGCGTTACTAAGTCCGACAGGCTGCTAGATCGACGTCGTATCTGACCGGAACAAATCCGCTCGTTGCGGTTTATTGCCAACGCGCTCCGAAAATCGGGAGATTTCGATGAATTTGGCAAGGATGATGTTGGCTGGCGCCATGCTCGCAGCCATTCCCTCGATGACCCTGGCACAGCAATCGCTCACGGGCACGATCACGACGATTGATCGGCTCAACGGGACCATCGCCATCCGGCAGGCGCAGAACGGCACCGTCGGCGCCAATGGCGGCGCTGCCACCGAACAGCAGTTCAAGGCCCCGTCGGCCCTGCTCGATACCGTGCACGCCGGCGACAGGGCCACATTCGCCGTCAGCGAAAGCGGCGGCAAGAAGACGATCACGAAAATCGACAAGCAGTAGGTTGCGGCTCGTAGGGTGGGCAAAGCGGACGGGTCGCGCGAATGCGCGCCCGATGACAGGCTCCGCGTGCCCACCACATCGAAATAAGGGTGGGCACGGCGCCAAGTGCGCCTTTGCCCACCCTACGCTTGCTTCCACCGTTGGCCTCCATGTTCGTCATGCCCGGGCTTGACCCGGGCATCCACGTCTTCGCAGCCCGGCCGGGAAACCGCCGAAGGTAATAGCGCGACAACGGCGCCACACCTTCAATCTCCATCACCCCACACGCCCTCGCGGACATATCAACGGCGCCGCCCATCGGCTAGATTGGCGCTGCGATTCGACCTGCCCGTTATATCCTCCGGAGAACCCCCATGAGATTGTCATCCGCGGCCCGCGCCGTACTGTTCGTGCTGGCGCTGCTCGCCGGACCGTCCGCCGCCCGGGCCGACGAGGGGGCGGTGACACTGATCATCCTCAAGGCGGGCTGGTTCTTCGGCGGCTCCGCCGGCACCGGCGTCATGACCTTCCACGGCCAGACCTACGGGCTGTCGGCCGGCGGCATCGACTATGGCCTGGTGTTCGGGGGATCCCAGACCACGTTGAACGGGCGGGTCCGCAATATCCGCCGGGCCGAGGACGTCGCCGGCGTCTATGCCGCGGCGGGCGCCGGCGTGGCGTTCGGCGCCGGCGTGCGCGGCATCGTGCTGACCAACCAGAACGGCGCGATCCTGGAACTGAGCGGCAAGCAGCTCGGCCTGATCGCGAACCTCGACCTCAGCGGACTTGCGATCACGTTGAAGCAGTAACTGGTCGCATAGCCTCCGCGCTCTCGTCATGCCCGGCCTTGTGCCGGGCATCCACGTCTTGTAGCGGCGACGCAAGAAAGACGTGGATGGCCGGGACGAGCCCGGCCATGACGAAAGCAGCGCAGGCTTCGGGTGGGTAGAGCGCAGCGAAACCCACCATCTTTCCGTCGCGCGCCGGGAGCGGTGGGTTACGGCTTCGCTAACCCACCCTAAAATTCACGCCTTCAGCGACGCCACGCCCTCGATCTCGATCAGCATCTTCGGATCGGGCAGCGCTACCACCACGCAGGTGGTGCGGGCCGGATAGGGCGCCGGTCCGAACGCTTCCGCATAGAGCTTGTTCATCGTGGCGACGTCGGCCGCGCGCGTCAGCAGCACGTTGAGCTTGACCAGATCGCGAAAGCTCGCACCGGCCTCATCCAGCACGCGCCTGATGTTGGTGACGACGTTGGCGAACTGCGCCTCGAAGGTATCAGGCAGGCCGCGGTTCTCGTCAAAGCCCGGGATGCCGGAGATGAACAAGAGATCGCCGACGCGGGCGGCAAAGGAGAGCGGCGGGGATTTAACGCCGGGCGGGGGAGGGAAGTGTTGGATGGGCATGGGGAGCCTCTATTATGAGAGTGTAGCCCGGATGAGCGTAGCGATATGCGGGTTGAATTAAAGTCCCGGATGTCGCGGAGCTTGCCATCGGGCGCGCATTCGCGCGACCCGTTGGCTCATCCGGCTACTGTTACGTGCTACGTTCGCCAAATTTTGACGGTCGCTGCGTCTATGTATTCGACTGCTATCTGGTTATTTCGTTCGCGGAACTGCGCCAGTCGTTCTTTGGCAGCCTGCAGATTATCATCGGGTTGATGAACGCAAATGAATAGCTTCTTCACGCCGCTCTCAAAGATTGCATCGAATAGGTGAAAGTCATTTTCGGCGATTGAGTGCCCAAAAATGAACAGTGTCTCAGTGAGTCCTTTTAACTTGTCATAGCAGTGTCGAAGGTAAGGTACAGAATTTATTCGTGCCATTTTTTGCAGCGCTGTTCCCTCTGATACGAATAGAGGTAACTCTTGCCGATCTCAGATTGTGTTGGAAATGTCGGAAATAATTGTCCCTGTTGTCACAATCCTCTTCAAGGTTTCGCGCCTTGAGCCAAGAAAAAGATGGAGCGCTCCGTGTAAGTAGAAGGTATTGCAGTCGCCGCCCTCGCTGAAAGTACGAAAGCCACCCTCGGTTTTCCCAAGTCCGAATCCATCAGTGAACGTATTGCCGCCCATCTTTAGAATGACCCAGTAAAGCAGGAGGTCGTAGTTGACCGTAAAGACATTCGCGAAATTTTTGAGGAAGCTCCCACATTGATTTCGTTGTTCTTGCGGAATGTCGAAAGAAATACCAGGATGAACTTGCCTAACCGCATGTATTAGCGCCTCACGCACTGCGGCGGCATCATTTCCAAACAAGGTCGCTCTATCGGCGGCTCCATAAGCGTCCTCAACTTTTGCAGCGTCTTGGAGAGCGCGCATAACAAGCTCGAAATCGACAGTGCCGAGCGTGTCGAACAAATTCCGAATCGAACTATCCGGCTGCAATCCCGATTTTTCCAACAGGGTAGAATAGGAAAATTGACCGCCCGCTTGCGCAATAGAGAAACCATTTCCAATTAGCAGGGAGCGTTTCGAGTTGGCCCCCTTCAATGCTTCATCGTAGGAGATCGTCATAGTCTGTGGTCCACAATCATTGATAGATATCTTAGATATATCAATTTTAGATGTAATGCGCGAGCAAAAAAGCCGGGCTCTCGCCCGGCCTTTCGCATTTCAGATGAATGCCCGGGCCTTCGCTCGGGCATGACGCGGCGAGAGCAGGTGTCTCACAGCACCTTATTGCTCTCCTTCACCTTCTCCGCATCCAGATACACGCTGCTTCCCATCTCCTTGAACTTGGCGCTCATCTGCGCCATGCCGTCTTCGATGGTGCCGGTGATCGACAGGCCGACCGTGGTCGGGTCGTTCAAGGTCGCGGCGTAGTCGCGGACGTCCTGGGTGATCTTCATCGAGCAGAATTTGGGGCCGCACATCGAGCAGAAATGCGCGACCTTGTGGGCGTCCTTCGGCAGCGTCTCGTCGTGATAGAGCCGCGCGGTTTCCGGATCGAGGCCGAGGTTGAACTGGTCTTCCCAGCGGAAATCGAAACGGGCGCGTGACAATGCGTCGTCGCGCAGTTGCGCCGCCGGGTGGCCCTTGCCGAGATCGGCGGCGTGGGCCGCGATCTTGTAGGTGATGACGCCGACCTTGACGTCGTCGCGGTTCGGAAGACCCAGGTGCTCTTTCGGCGTCACGTAGCACAGCATCGCGCAGCCGAACCAGCCGATCATGGCCGCACCGATGCCGGAGGTGATGTGGTCGTAGCCTGGCGCGATGTCGGTGGTCAGCGGCCCAAGCGTATAGAACGGCGCTTCGCCGCACTCCCTAAGCTGCTTGTCCATGTTGATCTTGATCTTGTGCAGCGGCACGTGGCCGGGGCCCTCGATCATCACCTGGCAGCCTTTCTTCCAGGCAATTTGCGTAAGTTCGCCGAGCGTTTCCAGTTCGGCGAATTGCGCGCGGTCGTTGGCATCCGCGATCGAGCCCGGCCGCAGGCCGTCGCCGAGCGAGAACGACACGTCATATTTGCGCATCAGGTCGCAGATTTCCTCAAAGTGGGTGTAGAGGAAGCTTTCCTTGTGATGCGCCAGGCACCACTTGGCCATGATCGAGCCGCCGCGCGACACGATGCCGGTGACGCGGTTGGCGGTGAGGTGGATGTAGGGCAGGCGCACGCCGGCGTGGATGGTAAAATAATCGACGCCCTGTTCGCACTGCTCGATCAGGGTGTCCTTGTAGAGCTCCCAGGTCAGCTTGACCGGATCGCCTTCGCACTTTTCCAGCGCCTGATAGATCGGCACCGTGCCGATCGGGATCGGCGCATTGCGCAGAATCCATTCCCGCGTGGTGTGGATGTTGCGCCCGGTGGAGAGGTCCATCACGGTGTCGGCGCCCCAACGGATCGCCCACACCATCTTGTCGACTTCTTCCTCGACCGACGACGTCACGGCGCTGTTGCCGATATTGGCGTTGATCTTGGTCAGGAAGTTGCGGCCGATGATCATCGGCTCCAGTTCGCCATGGTTGATGTTGCAGGGAATGATCGCGCGGCCGCGGGCGATCTCGCTGCGGACGAATTCCGGCGTGACGAACGCCGGCACCGAGGCGCCAAAGCTTTCACCGTCGGCCAACGCGGCCTCGGCGCGTTCGAGCTTAAGCTTGCGGCCGAGATTTTCGCGGGTCGCGACATAGATCATCTCCTTGGTGATGATCCCGGCGCGGGCGAATTCGAGCTGCGTGATCTTGTGGTCGCCCACGCCACGCAGCGGCTTGTGATGCGCGGTGAACGACTTTGCGGCATGCGAGGCGCCGACATTGCCGTTGTCTTCCGGCTTGATGTCGCGGCCCTGATATTCCTCGACGCCGCCGCGCTCCTTGACCCATTCGATGCGCGCGCGGGCAAGGCCGGCATTGACGTCGATGGTCACGGATGGATCGGTGTAGGGACCGGAGGTGTCATACACCGGCAAATTCGGCTCGCCGGCGCCGGGGCTCAGGATGATCTCGCGCAAGGGCACCCGTACATCCGGCGCCTCATCGGGCGTCACCCAGATTTTGCGCGAGGCGGGCAACGGCCCGGTGGTGACGGCGGGAAGCGTGGTGTCGGGGTTGGAGCGGATGTTCATGGTGTTTCCTCCGTTGAATTAGTTGTCATTCATGTTTCGTCATTGCGAGGAGCGTCAGCGACGAAGCAATCCAGTCTTGCCTTGTGGCCATGGATTGCTTCGCTGCGCTCGCAATGACGGTTGATAGGGTGTGCATCCATCTCACGCGGTCTCCTCGTGGGCGCCTAGCCAGGCGCGCACGCGCGCGTCGGGGTCGGCGTTCTGGGTGACGTCACTGACGACCGCGATGGAATCGGCGCCGGCGGCGAAGATCGCGGGGGCCTGCTCGAGCTTGATGCCGCCGATCGCCACCAGCGGGATATTGCCGATGCGTTTCTTCCATTCGGTGATTTTCGGAATGCCTTGCGGCGCGAACCGCATCGATTTCAGCGTGGTCGGAAAGATCGGCCCCAGCGCGATGTAATCGGGATCGGCGCGCAGCGCGGTCGCCAGTTCCTCGTCGTCATGGGTGGAGATGCCGAGCGTGAGACCCGCGTCGCGGATCGCCTTCAGGTCGGCATCGACCAGGTCTTCCTGGCCGAGATGCAGATGTTTGGCGCCCGCGACGATCGCCGCGCGCCAGTAGTCGTTGATCACCAGTCTGGTCGCCGTGCCGTTGGTGACCTCGAGCGCGTCGGACACGATCTGCAAGGCTTGCGAATCGTCGAGATCCTTGGCGCGTAACTGGATGGTGCCGACGCCAAGCGCGGTCAGCCGCGCGACCCAGGCGACGCTGTCGACGACGGGATAAAATTTATCAGGATACGGCATGCCAGAACGGTGTCCCGATGACTGGAGTGGAAGGAGAGGCAAAATCGCGGGCTTCCATCAGGCCTGCTTCGTAGGCGGTGTGTCCGGCCTCGACGCCGAGGCGAAATGCGTTCGCCATCGCGACGGGGTCGGCGGCTTTGGCGATCGCGGTGTTGAGCAGCACCGCGTCGTAGCCGAGTTCGAGCGCGTGTGCGGCATGGCTGGGCGCGCCGATGCCGGCGTCGACCACCAGCGTGACGTCGGGGAGGCGGTCGCGCAGCAGTTTCAGGCTTTCGCGGTTGATGATGCCGCGGGCCGATCCGATGGGTGCCGCCCACGGCATCACCACCTTGCAGCCGGCGTCCACCAGCCGAATCGCGACGGAAAGATCTTCGGTGCAATAGGGAAACACTTCAAAGCCGTCCTTGATCAGGGTCGCGGCGGCTTCAACCAGACCGACCACGTCGGGCTGCAAGGTGTCGTTGTCGGCGATCACCTCGAGCTTGATCCAGGACGTCCCGAACAATTCGCGCGCCAGCTTTGCCGTGGTCACCGCCTCGCGCACGCTGCGGCAGCCCGCGGTGTTCGGCAGCACGGTCACATCCAGCTCGCGGATCAGCGACCAGAACGCATCGCCGGTCTTGCCACCGGCGGCCTCCCGCCGCAGCGACACCGTGACGATGCCGGCGCCAGAGGCGCGAATGGCCGCCTGCATGATCGCCGGCGATGGATACAGCGCGCTGCCGATGAGCAGGCGGGAAGCGAAGGTTTTGCCGTAGAAGTTCAGCATGGGCGGATGGCCTTGTCGCTGCGTGCTCCCTCTCCCCGCGCGCGGGGAGAGGGTTGGGGTGAGGGGGCGCCAAAGAAGAAATCGGTGTCGGAGCTAAAACGAGGCGCCCCCTCACCCAGAGACGTCGCTGCGCGCCGTCTCCGACCTCTCCCCGCGCGCGGGGCGAGGTAAGTAAAAGCCTGGTCGCTGCGAGCAGACGCTGCCATCATCACCCTCCCTGCCGTGGCGTGATGATCTCGATCTCGTCGCCGCTCCTCAGCGGCGTCTCGGCCCAGCGGGCCTTCGGCAGCACGTCGAAATTCAGCGCGATGGCAAAGTGGGTGCCTTCGTATTCCAGTTCGCCGAGCAGCGCGTCGACGCTGCCGGACGATATCTCCCGCGGCTCACCATTGACGATCACGCGCATTGCATCACCTCGTTGTCGATCGCGCCGCGCTCGACATAACCGAGCGTCAGTTCGGCCAGCGCCGGGGCCAGCAGGAAGCCGTGGCGATAGAGCCCATTGACGGAGATTTTCTCGTCCTGAACCGCGATGCGCGGCAGATTGTCGGGAAAGGCCGGCCGCAAACCGGAACCGAATTCGACGATGCGGGCTTCGGCAAACGCCGGATGCACCGCATAGGCCGCGCTGAGCAGTTCCAGCGCCGAGCGCACGCTGACGCCGCTATCCTCCGCCTCGATCGAGGTCGCGCCGATCATGAACTGATGGTCGGCGCGCGGGATGATGTAGAGCGGCCAGCGCGGATGGATCAGCCGTACGGGGCGCGAAAATTCGATCTCGCCGGTCTCGACGATGATCATCTCGCCCTTGACGCCGCGCAACTCGGACTGCCGGTCGCGCGCCGCAAGGCCACGGCAATCGATCACGATGCCGTCGCAGTCGTCGGGATCGACCTCGCTGTTGAACTGGATCGTGCCGCCGGCTTCGACCAGCCGCGCATGCAGTTGCGGCAGCACGCGCCGCGGCTCGACATGGCCTTCGTCAGGGTAAAACAGGCCGTCGCGGAAGCGGCCCTCCAGCGCCGGTTCGAGTTCGCGCATCGAAGCAGCGTCGAGCCGCTGGTGGCCGGAGGTCATCCTGGCAAAACGGTCGAAATCGGCGCGGTCGCGCGGATGCGCCACCACCAACGAGCCATTGAACGGGGTTTTGGGAAAATGCTCGCGCCAGAGATTTAGCGAACGCAGGCCCAGCCGGACGATGACGGGCTCCGAGACCTCGGCCTCGCACCAGGGCGCCAGCATGCCGCCGGCCCAATGGCTGGTCGATTCGAGCATCGCCGCGTCGCTGCGCTCGTGCAGCGTTACTTGTCGGCCGGCTTGCGCGAACAGCAGCGCCTGCCAGGCGCCGGCAATGCCCGCGCCGATAATAGATATGGACTCTTCCCCTCGCGGGGCCTTGGTCGTCTGCAACATCCCTGTCCCTTCGCCGGCATGACCCGGATCAGGTTCAAAGGGTCACCGCGGTCTCGCACCTGCGAACGAAATTTGCAGGATCGAGCGTGCGGTCTCTCAGCTCCTCGTCGGAGCTCCCCTCGGAACGGCTGTAATGTAGGCCGATGGCAGGTGGTGTCAACGCGCCTTCACGCCGCTGTCACCTGCTTGTGGCGCAGGGGCAGGCCCGGCCGCGGCCTCGGCATCCTCTTTCGCGGTGGCGTCATCCCTGACGGCGGCAACCTCGTCCTTCGACAATTCCTTCGGCGGCGCCGCTGTGGGTCCGGATTTGGCTTCGTTGAGATGTTCGACCCGCTGCAGCTTGGCGGCGAAATAATAGCCGGCGGCGTAATAGTGGACGGCGCGGTCGTGGTTGCCATTGGCGGCGCGAAACGCGCCGGCGAGATACTTGATGCCGTACATCAGGTTGGTCGCGGGATCGCGCAAGCCCTCGGCGGTGCCGGTGTAGCCGAGGCTGCGTGCGGTCGCGAGCTTGATCTGCATCAACCCGATGGCGCCGCCGCGGCCGAGCAGCGACGCCTGGTATTTGCTCTCGCGGATGATGACCCGATGCACCAGATCTTCCGGCACCAGATTGGCCTGGGCGTGGGTCGTGATCAGCTCTTCATACTTGGCGCGCTGGGCAAGCGCCCCTTGCGATAAAGCCAAGGTCGCGACTGCCACCAACCATCCCAGCATAAGCAGACGTTTCATCAACGAAGTCCCGAACGGAAGCGCGCTCACGTTTAACACACCGCAAATGTTGCAAACGCCGGGCGGCGATGTGGCGAAATTGCGTTCGCAGCCTCGGGGCCGGCAAAAAATTATGGCCTGCCGGTGTCGTCGCCGCGCAAAAGACGCAATGCCGGTTCTAAAATCTTCCACGGCAGGATGCGACGATGCCCCCATGACGGTGATCCGTCAGTCAACCTGTCCAATCCGCTTAAAAAAAGTGAGACTCCAAACAGGGAGATGCGTCATGACTTCTGCTCATATTCGAGCCGATTTCGGTGATTTGCCTCGCGGAAACCCCTGCGCCCAATGCGGCCGGCCGATCTCGATCCCCGAATGGATCGAAGCCGGCCAGCGCCGCACGTCCTATCTCTGGCACTGCTTTGCCTGCGACTACCGGTTCGAGGCGGTGGCCTTCGAAGGTACCCAGTCCGAGCAGGAGCCGCTCGCGGCCTGAGTTTCTTCAGGCGGCGGCCAGCCGGCGCTCCTGGTCAACCGGCAGTTCAATGCGAACGATCAACCCGTGAGGCTTGCGGTCGTTGAGCGACAGCACGCCGCGATGCGCCAGCACGATGGTGCGCGCGATCGACAGGCCGAGACCGAAGCCCGAGGCTTCGTCCATGTTGCGGGCATCGTCGCCGCGCACGAACGGCTCCAGCATGACCTCCTTGCGCGAGTCGGAAATGCCGGGGCCGTCGTCCTCGACCTCGATCGTCATGATGGTGGGCGATACGATGAGGCGGATTTTGGCCTCCGCGCCGAACCGGACCGCGTTCTCGACCAGATTGGTGACGCTGCGGTGCAGGTCGTCGGGCCGCACCGTGGCCATGGCGTGTTCCGGGCCTTCGTAGGCCACCTTGTGTCCCATATCGGCGAATTGATCGGTGACGAGCTGCAGCGTGCTGGCGATATCGACCAGCGTCATGGATTCCAGTTTGCGGTCGTTGCGCAGGAAGGACAGCACGGATTCCAGCATCGACCGCATCTGGTCGAGGTCGCGCAGCATCCGGCTGCGATGGCCATCATCCTCGATGAATTCCGAGCGCAGCCGCATCCGGGTGATCGGCGTGCGCAGATCGTGGCTGATCGCGGCCAGCATCTTGGTGCGGTCGTCGATCAAGGCCGTGATCCGCTCGCGCATCCGGTTGAGCGCCTTGGCCACCGAGCGGATTTCCTCAGGGCCACGTTCGGGCAGCGGCGCGGCGGCGCCGTTCAGGCTGAAATCTTCCGCCGCCCTGGCGAATGACGACAGCGGTGCCGTCAGGGCGCGGGCGGCCCACAGGCCGAGCAGGCTGACGCAGATGACCGCGAACAGCAGCGTCATCATCCACGATCCGGTCCAGAATGGGCGTGGCCTCGGGTCCGGCAGCAGCCGGGCCGAAATCATCGCGCCATCCGGCAATGCGATGCCGATCCTGTGGGCATCGCCATCCGGCGCCAGCGTAACGATCCGATAGCCGGCGCCGAGATGCCGATGCAGCATGTGCTTTTCGAAACTCGGCGCATCGTTGGCGGATGCGTCGGCTGAGCCCGGCGGCAAAGTCGCGATCTCAAGTTGCGGAAAAGCGCGGGCGATGTCGGCCAGCAGCCGCGGTCTTTCCGCCGGGGAGGCTGAGCCTAGCAACTGAATGGCAGCCGCGATCTGGCTGTGGCCGTGATCGATCGCGGGCTCGGCCTGGTCGGGCCGATGGATCAGGAAGACGGCGGTGATGATCAAATGCAGGGCCACGACCGCCGCGAGCACCAGCGCTGCGATCTGTCCGCTGATTCTCCTGAGGTTGAAAAAGCCCGCCAGCTTCATGATTTGTCGCCGGCGGAAGCCGCGACCGCTTCGACTGTGGGGGTGAACATATAGCCGCCCGAGCGCACCGTCTTGATCATGGTGGCATCCTGCGGATCGGGTTCGATCTTGCGCCGGATGCGGCTGACCAGCACGTCGATGCTGCGTTCGAAGGAGCCGGAGCTTCGTCCCTGGGTCAGGTCGAGCAGGCTGTCGCGCGACAGCACGCGGCCCGGCCGCTCGCAGAACGTTCGCAGCAGGTCGAACTCGGCGCTCGTCATCGCCACCCGCGCGCCTTCCGGGTTGCGCAACTCGCGCAGCCTGAAATCGATTCGCCATCCGAGAAAGCCGAGGCTGGTCGCGCCATTGGTGGCGCTGATGGTCTGGGCGGCGGCCTGGCGGCGAAGCACGGCGTTGATCCGGGCCAGCAGCTCGCGCGGATTGAACGGCTTGGCGAGATAGTCGTCGGCGCCCATCTCCAGTCCCAGGATGCGATCGAGATCCTCGCCGCGCGCGGTGAGCATGATGATCGGCACTTGCGATTCGGTCCGCACCTTGCGGCACAGGCTGAGGCCATCCTCGCCCGGCAGCATCACGTCGAGGATCAGGAGGTCGACACGCTGGTCGGCCATCGCGCGCGCCATTTCGCGTCCGTCGGACGCCGCCGCCACGTTGCAACCATTGCCACGCAGATATTTGGCGATGAGCGACCGCGTCTCGCGGTCGTCTTCCACTACAAGGATGTTCGGTGATGCCGTGGCCATGCGGACCTTTGATGTGAAGCGGGAAGAAATGACGAAAGGTTTTTGTTTCCGGATATTTCCGACGCGTTCGGCGTAACCTCAGGCAACATCATTGTAGGGCGATAAAAAGGTCTCGTTAAGAGGCTTAACCTTACCGTTGCGTTATCTTGCAAGAAGCTTTGGAGCCTTCATGACCTCAATCTCTGCGACCTCCAGCAGTAGTTACCAGTCGCCTCTCCAACTGCTGCAGGCCGAGCTGCAATCGGAAGTCAATTCCGGCGCCGTCAGTTCGTCCGACCAGGGCGCGTTGTCTTCGGCACTGACCGACATCAACTCCTCGCTGCAGAGCGGGGCCTCGAGTAGCTCGAGCAGCACTAGCAATACATCTCCCGGCGATATCCAATCCAAGATCAACAGCCTGATCCAGGGCGAAGTCTCGAGCGGCAAGCTGACAGCCAATCAAGCCACCGAGCTGCAGGGCGTATTCCAGAATGCCTTCGCGAACGGCCCCGGCAGCACCGGATCTACCGGCAGCACCGCGGATGCTTCCAATGCGGCCGCACTTCCCGGCGGACCCGGCGGTGCGGGTGGACCACCCCCGGGTGGTCCCGGCGGCGCAGGCGGCGCCCACCACGGCCATCACGGTGGCCACGGCGGCGCATCATCCGCCAGCGGTTCGTCATCCGCCACCAGCGGCGGTAGCTCGTCATCGACCAGCTCAACCGGCAGCTCATCAGACACCAATTCGGCGACGACTGCGCTTCAGCAGTTTCTCCAGTCATTGCAGAATTCGCTGTCGTCCTCGTCATCGACCTCCTACAACGCGACCGGAAGCACCGCCAGCGACGGCAGTTCGTCGTTTTCGGCGCTGCTGATCAACTACCAAACCTGACCTCAAGCCAGTTTCCCCGCCGACGCACACACGGCGCACAAGGCGATTATTCTTCCCAGAAAGGGAAGGATCATTGTCGTTATTGGGCATGATTTGCTGGAACCCGACTACGGTTGGCACGTTAGTCCGGTCCATCAACCCGTCGGGGAGGATGATGATGACCGACGTCATGACCAGGCCGCATCAGTTGATTGCAAGCGATCGAGTGGAAGGCACCGCGGTGCGGCGGCCGAACGGCGACAAGATCGGCCACGTCGAACGGCTGATGATCGACAAGATCAGCGGCAAGGTATCCTACGCGATCCTGAGCTTCGGTGGTTTCCTCGGCATGGGAACTAATTTGTTGCCGCTGCCGTGGGCGCGGCTCAGCTACAATCCGCGCTTCGAGGCTTACCAGCTCGACATCGATGACGAAGAACTCAGACGCGCCCCGTCATTCCGTGCCGACAAGGATTTCGACTGGGGCGATCGCTCGCAGGAAACCGAATTGCATCGCTACTACGGAATTCCGCCGTACTGGGGCGGCTTCTGACTGCGTTCAAGCGCTACGCAATGCGCTTGTGCGCACGCGACGATAACGCCGCGCGACGATCGCGATGTTCCGCGGAACTCCGGAAATATTCACATCACGAATTCTGAAAATGCAATTCGGTGGCCGGAACGGTCACCGCGCCCATTTGTTTTCTTGGGAGCATTTCAACTCAAGGGAGAGACATTATGTTTACAAAATCTGTCGCGGCCGGTTTGGCCGGCACCGCGTTGTTTGCAACGGTTGCGTTCGCACAAACTTCGACGACAAGGACCGATCGCGCGAATATGACGCCGGCGGCGGCATCGGATTCGTCGTTCCAGGGTGATTGGCGTACCTCGAAGGTCGTTGGCCTCAGCGTCTATAACGACAACAACGAGAATGTCGGCTCGATCAATGACCTCTTGACCGACAAGAGCGGAAATATCAAGGCGGTGGTGATCAGCGCTGGCGGCGTGCTCGGCGTTGGCGCGCATCTGGTCGCGGTCCCCTTCGACAAGATCAAGTTCGTCAACGAGCCGGTGGCTTACACCGGCACCGCGGGTGCGGCCAACACGGTGGGAACCAAGCCGACAGCGTCGTCGACGACAACCACGGGTGCGGCCACCGGTAACGACGCCGCCACCGCGCCCCAGCGCAATCGGTGGTACCCGGATCACGCGATGTACAACGCGACCAAGGACGAGCTGAAGGCGATGCCTGAGTTCAAATATTCGACGGAGTAACGCAGCGCTCCGACGTCGTAAATCGACGCTGAAGTTTCGCACAGATCTTGACTAGCCGGACGGGACGCTCCCGTCCGGCTATTTGCGTGAAGCCATGCCTCATCCGGCGAAATCCGCAACATGGTGCGCCGCATCCTTTCGGCGCCGAACTCCTGATGTTAGGCTGGGGCGCGGCAGGAGCACCTGCGTCCTGCCTACAGGGAGGACGACATGAGCGAGAGCGTCTACAAGGTTATCGAGTTAATCGGGACCAGTGAAGAGTCCTGGGAAAAGGCCGCCAAGGCGGCAATCGACAGGGCCGGAAAATCCCTTCGCGATCTTCGTGTCGCCGAGGTCGTCAAGCTCGACTTGCAACTCGACGCCAAGGGCAAGATCGAGGCCTACCGCGCCAAGCTAAATGTTTCGTTCAAATTCGAGGACTGACAGACGGACGAAAAACAAAGCGCGCCCGGTTGGCCGGGCGCGCTTTTTGTTGGTGTGGATGGAGGCTATCGCCGTCATTGCGAGCGAAGCGAAGCAATCCAGGACTCCAAGAAAGACGGGATTGCTTCGTCGCGGAGTTTAGCATCGGGCCCGCCGAAGGCGGGACCCGGTGGCTCCTCGCAATGACGATTGTAGCCAGGGCTCGCTCAGTTCGTCTTGACCAGCGGGCAGCCGCCCTTGTCGAGCGGACGGAAGGCTTCATCGCCGGGCACGGTGGCGATCAGCTTGTAGAGATCCCACTCGCCCTTGGACTCTTCCGGCTTCTTGGTCTCGAACAGATACATGTCATGGACCATGCGGCCGTCGATCCGGATCTTGCCGTTCTTGGCGAAGAAATCGTTGACCGGTGTCGCCCGCATCTGCGCCATCACCTTCGGCGCTTCGTCGGTGCCGATCGCCTCGATCGCCTTCAGGTAATGCATCGTCGCCGAGTACAGCCCGGCCTGGATCATGGTGGGCATATGGCCGACCTTGGCGTTGAACCGGTTGGAGAACGCGCGGGTCTCGTCATTCATGTCCCAGTAGAAAGCGTCGGTGACGATCAGGCCCTGGGTCTCCTTGAGGCCGAGCGCGTGGGTGTCGGTGATTTCCTGCAGCAGCGCGATCATCTTCTGGCCGCCCTGGGTGATGCCGAACTCGGCCGCCTGCTTCAATGCGTTGGTGGTGTCGCCACCGGCGTTGGCAAGCGCCACGACCTTGGCTTTGGAGGCCTGGGCTTGCAGCAGGAACGAGGAGAAATCGGACGAGTTCAGGGGATGGCGGACGTCGCCGAGCACCTTGCCGCCGCTTTCCTTGACCACGTTGGCGGCGTCGCGCTCCAGCGCCATGCCGAAGGCATAGTCGGCGGTGACGAAGAACCAGGTGTCGTCGCCGCGCTTGACCATCGCCTTGCCGGCGACGTTGGACAGCGCATAGGTGTCATAGGTCCAGTGCACGGTATTCGGCGAGCAGGCGGGGCCGGTGATGTCGGAGCTGCCGCCGCCGGAATTGATGTGGATCTTGTTCTTTTCGCGGGTCAGCGCCGAGATCGGCAGCGCGACCGAGGAGGTCGGCACGTCGAAGATCGCGTCGACCTTCTCGTTGTCGTACCAGTTGCGCGCGATGGCGATGCCGACGTCGGGCTTGTTCTGATGATCGGCGGAAACCACCTCGACCGGCTTGCCCTTCACCTTGCCACCGTAATCGGCAACTGCCATCTCGACGGCGGCAAGCGAACCCTTGCCCGTCGCGTCGGCATAGAGGCTCGACATGTCGGTGAGAACGCCGATCTTGACGACATCGTCGGAGATCTGCGCGTTCGCCGCAGTGCCGGACGCTGCGAGAGCGAGGCCGGCCGCTACCACGGCTGCAAGTGACTTCATGGCGTTTATCTCCCTTGGATTTTTGTTTCGGCGTCGTGTGACGCGCCTGTTCTAGCCGCGTTCGGGCAAGCCCGCAAAGCCGACTTTTTGGGCATACGGGCGGCCCTCATCCCGCCAAGGGGATGTTCAGCTCACCTGTGGGCCTTTTTAACGAGTAGTCCAGGCGAACGCAGGGATCCATACGGCGAGGAATCTCGCTTTGGCAGTGCGACAGAGGCCTTTGTCACTTTCGATACTAGAGCCTTTCCCGTTCCGATGGAATCGGAACGGGGCTCTAGGTTTTTGTTTTGACGCGTTTTCTTCACGCGAACCGGTATCCACTTCGCTCGAAAACGCTCGGGGGGTTACGGGTCCCCTGCGTTCACTGGGACGACCCGCTGAGAGCTTGTGCAAGGTCGCTTCGATACGGCCATACTTGATAGCCCGCTTAGGATTTCTCACACGTTGAGATTCATCCAGACCGCCTTCGGCTCGGTAAAGTTCTCGATCGCGGCGGTGCCGTGTTCGCGGCCGAAGCCGGAATCGCGCACGCCACCCCACGGCAACCGCACATCGGTATAGCCATAGGTGTTGATCCAGACCGTCCCGGCCTTCGCCCACTTGGCGAAACGCTGGACACGCCCGATGTCGCGGCTCCAGACGCCGGCGGCGAGGCTGTAGGCCGTGCCGTTGGCGATACGCAGCGCTTCGGCTTCATCGCGGAACTTGATCACGCTGACCACGGGGCCGAAAATTTCCTCCTGTGAGATCCGCATCTCATGCTTGACGTTGGCGAACACCGCCGGGCTGATGAAGTAGCCGCGGTCGCCGACCCGCTTGCCGCCGGTGGTCAGCAGCGCGCCTTCCTTCTGGCCGATATCGAGATAATCGAGGATGCTCTTCATCTGCTTTTCGGAGATCACCGGGCCCATCACGGTGGCGCGGTCGGCGGGATCGCCGAGCCGGATCGCCTTGGCGCGCTGGATCAGCCGCTCGACTACCTCGTCGTAGACCCTTTCGTGCGCCAGCACGCGGGAGCCGGCCGAGCACACCTGTCCGGCATTGAAGAAGATGCCGGAGGCGGCTGCCTTGCTGGCCGCTTCGACATCGGCGTCGTCGAAGATCACGTTGGCGGACTTGCCGCCGAGTTCGAGCGACACCCGCTTGAAGTTGCCGGCAGCACCCCGCAGGATGCCGCGGCCGACGCCGGGCGATCCCGTGAAGGTGACCTTGTCGACGTCAGGATGGTTGACCAGCGCGTCGCCGACCACCCGGCCGGGGCCGGTGACGATGTTGAGCACGCCGGGCGGCAAGCCTGCCTCGAGCGCCAGTTCGCCGAGACGCAACGCCGACAATGACGTCAGCTCGGCAGGCTTCATCACGATGGTGCAGCCGCAGGCCAGCGCCGGCGCCAGCTTCCACATCCCGATCATCAACGGGAAATTCCACGGCACGATCACCGCGACGACGCCGACCGGCTCGCGCACCGTGTAGGTCAGCGCGTCATCACGGGTGGAAACCACTTCGCCGCTGATCTTGTCGGCCCAGCCGGCATAGTACGTCAGTGTATCGATCGCGGCGGGCAGATCCTGCCGCAGCACGCCCGAGATCGGCTTGCCGGCATCGAGGCTCTCCAGCGCTGCGATTTCGTCCGCATGCCGCTTCATCAGGTCAACGAGCCGGAGCAGGATTTGTCCGCGCTCCGAGGCCCGCATGGTGCGCCAGGGACCTTCGAAGGCGCGCCGCGCCGCGGCAACCGCGCGATCGACGTCGGCTTCGTTGCCTTCCGCATATCTCGGCGATGACCTGTTCGGTGGCGGGATTGTGGGTCTTGAAGGTGCGGCCGGAGAGGGAGGGGACATGCTCGCCGTCGATCAGCAGCAATTGGGGCCTCGCGATCGAAGCCGGAGGTGTCGCGTCGCGGGAATAGTCATATGCAATGGACATCATATTCCTCCTGTTGTTTCCCGTAACGTGGGTATAAATATACCAGAGTAAATATGATATCTTCTGCCTATGGCGTCTCGATTGGTGTCGGAAGATATGAAGTAAATATCATAAGTGGATGGACCAATGCATCACATCGAGATTGAAACCGTCTGGCGATTCCACAAAGAAGGCAGCCCGCAAACCGCGGTGGTGATGCTCGGCATCCTCAACGAAATCCGAAAGACCGGGAAACTCACCAGCGCGGCGAAGCACGCCCAACTGTCGTATCGGCATGTCTGGAATCTGGTCGAGCAGTGGTCGGATTTCTTTGGGGTTCCCCTGGTCGAAACCCATCGCGGCAAGGGCACCAGGCTGACCGCGTTCGGCGAAAAGCTGGTCTGGGCGGGCGAGCGCATGCAGGCGCGCCTCGGTCCGCAGCTTGAAAACCTGGCGCAGGAACTTGCGACCGAGATCAAGCCGTTCCTGCACCAGCGCCCCTCCGTGATCCGCGTTCACGCCAGTCACGGATTTGCCGTCTCAAAGCTGCGCGAATTGCTCGACCGTGAACCCGGCATCGGCGTCGACCTGCGCTATGTCAGCAACCAGCATTCGCTGGTCTCGCTGGCGCAGGGCGCCTGCGACCTCTCGGGCGTGCATCTGCCGCGCGGCGAATTGCGCGCGCAGAGCATCCGCGCCTGCAAGGAATGGCTCGACCCGCGCGAGGACCGCGTGATCATTTCGTGACCCGCGAGATGGGACTGATGGTCAAGCGCGGCAACCCGCTCCAGATCACCTCGCTGCAAGCGATATGGCGGAGCGCAAGGCGCGCTTCGTCAACCGCGACCATGATTCCGGCACCCGCCTTTTGTTCGACCAACTGCTGGCGCGCCACAAGATCGACGAAGCCAGGATCAACGGCGCGCAGCAGATCGAATTCACCCACGCCGCGGTCGCAGCCTATGTCGCCAGCGGCATGGCGGACGCGAGTTTCGGCGTCGAGGCCGCGGCCCGGCAATTCGGGCTCGATTTCGTCCGGCTGTTGACCGAGGATTATTTCTTCGTCTGCAAGCGCGCGTTTCTGGAAACCGAGCCGATGCGGCGCGTGCTCGACATCATGAAGGGCCGCGAATTCCATCACGAGGTCGCAAGCCTGCCCGGCTATGTCGCAACCGACACCGGCACGGTCTCAAGCGTGAAGGAGTTTCTCGATAGCGTGGATACCGGCGTGGCCTGAAACAACCGGCGCGCCGTCACCTCACGCGATCGGCGCACAACGCCCACCGCTTAGCGGACGATATCGAGGCCGGCAATCTCTCGATCAATCATTTCGTCGCTTCCGTGGCCGAAACGCCGTTCGGCGGCGTCAAGGACTCGGGCTATGGACGGGAAGGCGGGACGGAAGGCCTGCAATATTATACGGTCGCCAAGAACGTCTCGCATAAGATGATCTGATCGCTGAGCTTGCGGCTCCGCCGCCTGGAGGTTCCGATCGATGCAAGAATCGAAGCAAGATCTTGGAGGTCACATTGCGCTGGTTACTGGCGCATCCCGCGGCATTGGTGCTGCCGTCGCCGTGAGGCTCGCCGCAGCCGGCGCTTCGGTCGCGGTCAATTATCGCGAACGGGCCGACGACGCCCAAGCCGTGGTCGCGAAGATCGCGGCCTCGGGTGGCCGCGCCGTCGCAATTGCCGCTGATGTCTCGCAGAGCGCGGGTGTCGCCGCGATGGTCGGCCGCGTCACCGAGGCCCTGGGCCCGATCGACATCCTGATCAACAACGCCGGGATGGCGATCGTGCGCGGCGTCGACGATCTGACCGAAGCCGAGTTCGATCTGACCATTTCGGTCAACCTGAAATCGGCCTTCCTGTGCACCCAGGCGGTGCTGCCGGCGATGCGGGCGCGCCAATGGGGTCGGATCGTCAATATCTCGTCGGGCGCCGCGCGCGGCGCCGGCGCCATCGGCGTCCACTACAACGCCTCGAAGGCCGGCATGGAGGGACTGACCCGCGGCTATGCGGCCCGCCTTGTCAAGGAAGGCATCACCGTGAATGCGGTGGCGCCGTCGCTGATCGAAACCGACATGATGCGCGGCCGGACGGACCTCGCCCGCAACATCCCGCTCGGCCGCATGGGGCAGGCGGACGAAGTCGCGCAGTCGGTGCTGATGGTTCTCGGCAACGGCTACATGACCGGGCAGACAATTTTGCTCAACGGCGGCATGGCGTTTATTTAGATTGCGATACCATTGATTGAGAGCCGGGGTCTGACACAAGCTCAGTTCCCGCGGCCCACTTCTTCTCCTCTCCCCTTGCCCGCAAGGGCGAGGGAGCGTGCTTCCGTTGTCGATCCTTTCGGCGCGCATTCATTCGGATTCGGTTACGCGCGACGAGCCCGGTCCCGGCGTTTCAAAGCCCCGGCAGCGCCGTCACGAAAACAGCGAGCGTGCCTTCGGCTTCCGCGATCACGCGCAGCGTTTTGGAATCGAAGGCGATGTAGGCCAGCTCGCACGCTGGTGATCTCGGCCGCGATCCGCACGCCGTCCTCGTTCTTCTGAAAGTCCGATATCGCGGCGGCGACCTTTTTCTGCGCGTTGGCCGCGAACGGCTTCAGATCCAGCACCGCCTTGTCCGCCAGCATCTGCTGCAGGCGTGGCATCACCTCGCGCGCCGCGGCTCCCAATAGCCCGAGGGCTGCTTCGGATTCGACGGCGAGCTGTACGTCGGTCAGCCGCAGTGTCTGCTCCGCCGGATCGAGCACCGGCCGGCCCCAGATCTGCACGGTGGCGTCGGCGCCGAACCCGAACCAGCTTTTCTTTTCCTTGGCGTGCACCAACAGCGAGATCAGCAGCCGGTCGCCGGATGCAGCGACCGTCGCCTGCTTCACGGTGACATCGACCGGGCCCGAGCCATCCTCGGGAAACGTCTTGCCTGCGAATTGCGTTTCCAGGATCTTGTTGATGTCGGTGAACGGCAGATCGATCGGCACGCCGATGTTCACGCCGGCCTGGCGTCGGCGGGATGATCGAGATCTTGTCGGGAAACGGGCAGTCGGGCTTGGTCTGCTCGGACGTGATGCGGGTCTCGGCTTCGATGCCGATCGTGGCGGTGACCGCCGGATGCATCGACGTGCGGCTGCACCGCGATGGCGCGGGTCGGCCGCAATTCGAGCCAGAGCGGCGGCAGCGTCGAAGAGGCGCCGGTGCCTTGCAGCGGGATCGAGCGGCAAGCCTTGGCCCACTGCACCCGCGCGTTCTGCTCGAAGGCGCCGGATCGTTGCGGATCCGCGTCGCCACCGCCTCCATCTGATCGCCGACGGTCTTGTCGATCAGCGGCTTGACCTGCGCGGGAACGTTGACGTGCGCGCCGGCCACCGTCAGGCTGGTGTCGCCGAGATTGACCTGGGCCGCGAAATTCGGCTCGAAGTGCCAGGCCGCGGCGAGCTTCGGCCGCGAAGTGATGGTGACGGTGCCCTTGATGTCGGCATGGGCGTTGAGGTCCTTGATGTTGATGCTGCCGATCTGCTTGGCGGCCTTGTCGCCGAGCAGGCTGCCGAGCGCGTTGCCGACCGCGCCGGTCGCCTTCGAGGTCAGCGAGCCCGTGATGTTCAAAATTCCGGTCAGCGGCGTCGCCAGCGTCAGCACGTCCTGGAGCGCCGCTCGCCGTGATCGGGCCGCGCGAAGCGGTCCAGCCGATATCGGCGTTCTGCAGAATCTGCGACGCCGGGTTGTCGGCCTTGCCGGCGAAGTTGCGCGGCGCGGCGCGGTCGGCGGCGTCGCGTATCGCGGCGATCGAAATCGAGACCGGCGCCAGCACGACGGAGCTGCGCGCACGCCGGCGGCAGCGGCGGCAATGGCAGCGATCGGCGCCGCGTTAACCGGCGCGCGCGGCGACAGCCAGTCCAGCGCCTTCAGGCTGGCGAAAAAAGACACCGCGACGACCGCGCTCGCAAGCAGGATCGTCTTGAGACGTAACGGCAGACGCATCGTCCCCCCGGACTGATTGAAGGCGGCGAGTTTACAGGCTGGATTCTGTCGGCGCCAGCACGGCTTGGTGGCGATTTGGGCAGCACTTGACACCGCTTGGCGAAGATTTGCGGCGCGGGTCCAGGTCACTGCCACGGTTCTGACACGCAGCGGGCATGATCCCGGATTTAGCGGGGAGTTTGTTGCCGGCCAGAAACAAAAATGGCGCGGAGACCCGCGCCATTTTTTTACAGGCAGTCCGTTCGATCGGCGCGTTGCCTCAGCTCCGCTTGTCGCCGGCATTTTCCGCGCGCCGGTCCGTCATCGGCATCACGATCACCTTGGTGCCGACATTGACCCGCGAATAGAGATCGGAAACGTCGGCGTTGGTGAGGCGGATGCAGCCGGACGATACATGGGTTCCGATGGTCTCCGGCGCGTTGGTGCCGTGGATGCGATACACGGTGCCGCCGAGATACATCGCGCGCGCGCCGAGCGGATTGCCGGGGCCGCCGGCCATGTGGCGCGGCAGATAGGGCTGGCGCGCGATCATTTCCGGCGGCGGGGTCCAGTCCGGCCACTCGGCCTTCTTGGTCACCGACTGCACGCCCGACCAGGTAAAGCCGTCGCGGCCGACGCCGATGCCGTAGCGGATCGCCTGGCCGCCGCCGAGCACATAATAGAGATAGGTGTTGGGGGTATCGATGATGACGGTGCCGGGCGCCTCGCGGGTCGGATAGCTCACGATCTGGCGCTTCAGCCGCGCCGGCATCTCGGCCGCGCTGCTCGGATTGTCTCGCGGCGCGGCCTGCACCTGCGGCGCCGGCTGCGTCGGCGGTGACGATGAATGGAAACAGCGGCAGCGGCGCCGCAGCAGGCGCGATAAGCGCCAACGCGCCGAGCGCCAGTGCGCCGAGCGCCAAGATATGCGAGGTCGCACGGCGGCGATTCAGCTTCGCGATATCCAGCTTGAACATTGTCGTCCCCTGTTTGATCGCCACGCATCGATCCGGCGCGTTGTTGGGGCGATCGATAGCGGGCAAGCGTTTCCGGAGCTTTGCGTCAAAAGCGAAAAACGGTTTCGTCGCGGTAACGAATTGTTTCATGACAGTTTCATGAGGCGAGGGGCCCCGAAGGTTAACGAAAAATCTGCCTAACACTTCGATGACGTCATACGCCTGAAATATCCTTGGCCGAACGTCGGGAGATTAAGAATCAGCTAGCTCTCGGGCCTTCCGCGATGCGGATTTTGATTGCGACCGATGCCTGGCATCCGCAGGTGAACGGCGTGGTGCGCACGTTAACCTCGCTGGCGCGCAGCGCTGCCGGCGCTCGGGGCCGACATCGACTTTCTGACGCCGGACGGCTTTCCGTCGTTGGGTCTGCCGACCTATCCGGGCCTGCGGATCGCGCTGCCGAACCGGCGCGAGATCGCCAAACGGATCGAGGCGGCGGCGCCCGACGCGATCCATATCGCGACCGAAGGCCCGATCGGCTGGGCGGTGCGGGCCTATTGCCGCCGCCACAAGCTGGCCTTCACCACCTCCTACACGACGCGCTTTCCGGAATATGTCGAGGTCCGCACCGGCATTCCCGCCAGCGTCGGCTATGCGGTGCTGCGGCACTTTCACGCCGCCGCCGCCATGACCATGGTCGCGACCGCCTCGCTCAAGGCCGGAACTCGGCGCGCGCGGTTTCAAGAAGCTCGGCTTCTGGACCCGTGGCGTCGACACGGATCTGTTCAATCCCGATGCTCCGGCCCCGCTTGATTTGCCGCGGCCGATCTTCATGACCATGGGCCGGGTCGCGGTCGAAAAGAACATCGAGGCGTTTCTTTCGCTCGATCTGCCGGGCACCAAGGTCGTGATCGGCGACGGGCCGCAACGCGCCGAGCTCGAGCGCAAATATCCGCAAGTCAAATTCCTCGGCGAGAAAAAGGGCCAGGACCTGACCTCGCATCTGGCGGCGGCCGACGTCTTCGTGTTCCCGAGCCAGCACCGACACCTTCGGTGTGGTTCAACTGGAAGCGCTTGGCGTGCGGCACGCCGGTCGCGGCGTTTCCGGTCACCGGTCCGCTCGATGTGATCGCCGACCATCCGATCGGTGCGCTCGACCGAGAATTTGCGGAGCGCCTGCCTGCGCGCGCTTCAGATGTCGCGCGAGGCGTGCCGCAATTTTGCGCTCGAGCGTTCCTGGGAAAACAGTGCGCGTCAGTTCATCGGTAATCTGACCGCGTTGCAGCCGAGCCGTTCGCTGCGGCCCTCCCGCCTCGTCGCGGGCAGAACCGCGGTACGCGGCTAATCGAATCATCATCACAGCAAGTTGGAACCATCATGGCGGAAACCTTGAAACTGGACGGTACCGATCAACTCGACTTCGACCGCGAGACGGTCGAGCGTGCCTATGATCGCTGGGCTCCGATCTATGACCTCGTGTTCGGCGGCGTGTTCGGCAAGGGCCGGCAGGCGGCGATCGTGGCCACCAACAGCCTTGGCGGCCGTGTGCTCGAGGTCGGCGTCGGCACCGGCATCTCGTTGCCGCAATATGCCGCCGACACCTGCGCATGTTCGGCACCGATATTTCGGAAGCGATGTTGCGCAAGGCGCAGCAACGGGTCAAGGAGCTCGGGCTGAACAATGTCGAGGGCCTCGCGGTGATGGACGCCGAGAAGCTCGAATTCCCGGACAATTCGTTCGACGTCGTGATGGCGCAATATGTCGTCACCGCGGTGCCGAATCCGGAAGTCGCCCTTGATGAATTCGCCCGGGTGTTGCGGCCGGGCGGCGAGATGATCCTGCTGAGCCGGGTCAGCGCCGATGCCGGCGTGCGCCGCTTCATCGAACAGCGGCTGCAGCCGGTGGTACGTCCGCTCGGCTTCCGCACCGCGGAGTTCGCCTGGTCGCGCTTCGCGAAATGGCTGGCCGGCGCGCGCCGGCATCGAATTGGTCGAGCGCCGCCTGGTGCCGCCGCTCGGACACTTCTCGCTGATCCGTTTCCGCAAGGTCGAGATCGCCGCGGCCGCCTGAGGCGGTCGCGAACGTTCACCAACAGTCCGGTTGCGCGACGTTATATGTCATTATGATGATGTCACATGCCGGACATCGAATCCCTGTATCAAATATCCCGGACGATGGAGACGAATGATGCTCGAGAATTTCAGAGAAGCCCTGCACACCCAGCGCTGGGATGACCACCGCTATTATCACCACAGCCGCATCAACCAGAGTCTACATTTTGTCAGCGCCTCGAGCTTCCTGGTCGGCTACGTGATGATGTTCTTCGATCCGGTGGCCGCCGCGCTGCTGGGCTGGCTGCGTCTCCATGACCACGCGTCAGGCCGGTCATTTCTTCTTCGAGCCGAAGGGCTATGACCACGTCAACCACGCGACCCACGAGCACAAGGAAGAGATCAAGGTCGGCTACAATCTGCAGCGCAAGATCGTGCTGATGACGATCTGGGCGCTCTCGCCGCTGGTGCTGTATCTCGACCCGACCATGTTCGGCCTGTTCAAGCCCTGGGTGTCATCGGCCGACTTCATGCGCCAGGTCGCCAAGATCTGGCTCGCGGTCGGCGTCGGCGGGCTGTTGTTCCGCACCATCCATCTGTTCTTCATCCGCGACGTCGAGACCGGCCTGGTCTGGATGACCAAGATCCTGACCGACCCGTTCAGCGATTTCAAACTCTACCACAAGGCGCCGCTGGCGCTGCTGCGGGGCGAACTGATCGATCCCGGCCTCGAGAAGCACGTCAAGCCCGCTTGATACCTGATACCACGCGCTACCAGATTTCGTTATGCCCGGGCAAAAGTCGCGAAGCGCGTCTTCGCGCTAGATGTCCCGGGCATCCACGTCTTTGCTGAACTTTAGCAAGAAAGACGTGGATGGCCGGGACGAGCCCGGCCATGACGAGAAGTGGTGCAATGATGATGAGTAAGCGAGTTCGCTCAGCGCCTGAACTTCGCGGCGACCATCTCTTTGAGGATCCGCCGGCGTGATGTTCTTGTTGGTGAGCGAGGCATCGCGCCACCACCAGCCGTCCTGCTTCATCCTGTTGCAGCCGCCGCGAACCGCTTGGTCACCTCGGCGAAATCGGCATCGGTGTAGTTCAGGCTGAAGATCAGGCGGCCGGTTCCGACCCAGCTCAGCGCCAGCCCTTCGGCCCGCAGATAATACTGCAACATCCAGTTATAGCGGGACGGCTCGGTGTAATGCACCATCCAGATCGACGACAGATTGCTGACGCGCACCGGCAGCTCCTGCGCAGCCAGCATGTCGTTCAATTGCCGCGCCCGTTCGTTCCAGAGCTCGTCGAGCCCGTTGTAGACGGCATTGAAATTGGGGCTGGCGAGCCGGCTCAGGAATTCGTCCATCGCCGTCATGACGTAGGGATGCGAATTGAAGGTGCCGCGGGCAAAGCAGATGTCGGCGGGATGATCGTCGCGAAAGCGCCGCATCAGATCCTTGCGGCCGCAGACCACGCCGATCGGCAGGCCGCCGGCGAGGCTCTTGCCGTAGGTCACCATGTCGGCGCGAACGCCGAAATATTCCTGGGCGCCGCCGGGCGGCGATCCGGAAGCCGACGAAAACCTCATCGAAGATCAGGACGATATTGCGCTCGGTGCAGACCTCGCGCAGCTGCTTCAGCCATTCGCCATAGGCCGCGCGATCGAACTTGCCGACTCGAGAGCTGTCGACCAGCGCGGAATCGCCGGGGGCGTTGCCGTTGGGATGCAGCGCCTGCAGCGGATTGACCAGCACGCAGGCGATGTCCTTGCGTGTTTTCAGCACATGGAGCGTACGCTCCGACATGTCGGCCAGCGTATAGGTCTCGTGCGGCGACACCGGATTGCCGATGCCGGGCTGCACGTCGCCCCACCAGCCGTGATAGGCGCCGGCGAAGCGGACCAGATGCGAGCGGCGGGTGTGGTAGCGCGCGAGCCGCACCGCCTGCATCACCGCTTCGGTGCCGGACATGTGGAACGAGACTTCGTCGAGACCCGAAATCTCGCACAGCCGTCTGACGTTGTCGGTGATGACGGGGTGATAGGAGCCAAGCACCGGGCCGAGCGCATGCGCGCGCTTTTCGCCCTCGGTGATGCACTCCTTGTAGAAGTCGTTGCCGAAGATGTTGACGCCGTAGGAGCCGGTCAGGTCGTAAAAGACATTGCCGTCGAGATCGGTGACGGTGACGCCGGCCGAGCACTCCATGAAGGCGCTGGTGGCAAGATTTTCCCGCACCAGCCGGCTGTACTGGAACGGCACCCGGTAGGTTTCGGTGAATTGCAGGTCGGAAATGCGGTTCGACACGTCAGCGGTCGCCGCGCGGCCCCGGGCGTAGTGCTTGGCATAGAAGCCGGCGAGCCGAAAGAAGGCGTCCTGGCGCTGGGTGGCGACGTCGGGCGGTGCGCCGTCGGAGCAGAAGAAATCGTTGATATCGAATTCGTAATGGGGCATCAGGCGGGCCACCATCTTGGACATTTTGGAATGCCCGGTCAGCGAGCGGTGCTTGGCCCGCGACAGCGCCAGCCGCGCCTGCACTTTGGGGAAGGCTGCGGCGACGCCGGCAATCGCGGCGGCGGACAGCGACAGAATCGGAAGGGACGAATCCATGCCGCCAGCGCTAGCGAATCCTGCTGACAGATTCATGACAATCAAGAACCTGATCGCAGGCCTGACCCAGCAGGAGGACCTTAATTTCCTGCTCACCAACCGCATTCCACGGGCCGCGGTGACCCGTTTCATCGGCTGGTTCAGCAAGATCGAGCAGCCCCTGGTCCGCGATCTCTCGATCGCCTGCTGGCGGATGTTTTCCGACCTCGATCTGTCCGAGGCCAAAAAAACCAGCTTCAAGAGCCTGCACGATTGCTTCACCCGCGAATTGCGCCCCGGCCTGCGGCCGGCCGACCCGGACCCCGCGATTGTAGCCAGTCCATCGGATGCCATCGTGGGCGCCCATGGTGCGATCGCCGACACCGAGTTGTTTCAGATCAAGGGCGCGCCTTATTCGCTGCTGGATCTGCTGGGCGATCCCGCTTTGGTCGAGGCGCACCGCAACGGGCGCTTCATCACGCTGCGGCTGACCTCGAGCATGTATCATCGCTTCCACGCGCCCCATGACTGCCGGATCGAGCGGGTCACGTTCATCCATGGCGATACCTGGAACGTCAATCCGATCGCGCTCAAACGCGTCGAGCGGCTGTTCTGCAAGAACGAGCGGGCGGTGCTGCAAACCCGGCTCTCGACCGGCGAAGCGCTGACCCTGGTTCCGGTGGCGGCCATTCTGGTCGCCAGCATCCGGCTGCATTTCCTCGATGTCATGCTCAATGCGCAGACCACGGGGCCGACCGAGTTCCCGTGCGATGTCAGCGTCCGCAAGGGGGATGAACTCGGATGGTTCGAACATGGCTCGACCATCATCGTGCTGGCGCCCGATCATTTTGAATTTTGTGACAACATCGTGGAAGGCACGCCAATCCGCGCCGGTCAACCGTTGATGCGAAAATTACCGGCATAACTGGTGTTGACGTCACACCTGTTTATATGATCGTGCTTAAATCTGATTCGAAATCGCAAACGTGAGACGAGACCATGGCACGAACGCCTGTTATGGCGGCCGGAGGTATTGTGCTGCGGCGGGAGAAAAATCCACGCATCGCGGTGGTGCGGCTGCGCAAGCGCAATGAATGGGTGCTTCCGAAGGGCAAGCTCGATGATGGCGAGACGCCGCGCGCGGCGGCCGAACGCGAGGTGCTGGAAGAAACCGGGCACGATGTGTCGGTGCACGAATTCCTGGGCACGCTGGTCTACGAGTCCGGCGGCGGTTTCAAGGTGGTGCATTACTGGCGCATGCAGGCCGCTGGCGAACCCGTCCACGAATTGATGAATGACGTCAAGGAAGTCGATTGGCTGCCGCTGGACGCCGCGCTGGAGCGGCTGTCGCGCACCTATGAGCGCGCGTTCCTGGCCAATGTGGGCCCGATCGCGTTACAGGCGGCGGCGACCGCGGAGACCGCCGCACGGCGATCCCGCGCCAAGGCGCCGGCGCCCGAGAAGCGCCGCAGCCGCCGTCCGGCACCGGCACCAACGCCGGTGATTTCTCCTCCGCCTCCGCCGGCTGCCACGGCTTCGATCGCTGAAGCGGTGCCGCCGCCGCCTGAGGTCGTCGAAGCCGCACCGGAAGTCGCGCAGCTCATGCAAGATCAAGGCTTGTCGGTCGACAGCACGATGGTGGAAACCCGCGTGCCGGAAATCGAGCCGCCGGAAATCGAGCCATCGGAAGCAGACGCGGCTGCCCATTCGGAGGATTTCCGGACGGTTCCGCAATCGACGGAACAACACCCCGACACGGCGGCGAACCTGCCGGTCGAACCCGAGGCACCGGATTCAGCGGACAGCGGTGCTGAGCGTACCGATCAAGGCGAACGAATCAGCCTGGTGCGAAAAGTCCGCGATTGGCTGACCCGCGCCGCGTGATTTGGTTGCGTGCTCGCGGATAATGTACCCCTCGGCTTCCGTGAAGCGCGCGATAGCCTGCTACCACGCCTCCAATCGCAAACCGCTTCGGCCCCGCCGCGACGTGGATACCCGGCAATGACGATCGTCTTTCGTCGGCGATGCTAGAATCAAAGTACCCGGTGACCGATATCGACGCCGCGCGGGCCGATAGAGGGGTTCGCGGCGACGTAGTCGATCTCGCCGCGTGTAATGCCGATATCCATCAGTTCCCTGTCATCTAGGCCGCACAAATCGGCGCGTGCCCTGTTGCGTTTACGCCGTTCTTGAAACGTCACCCAATATGCCTGGAAGAACCGGAAGAAATGCGGTGTCGCGGCGATGGTCTGCCCTAACTCGGTTGTGTTCATTGCTGCACCTCTGAGACCGTGGTCTACGGCTTGAAGAGGTTGCCGAGGCAACGGCCGGCGCGCTTGACCAACGCCTTACATTTTCCTGATCGCAGGCTTATTATTTGCGGGGTCAGTCCGCGCTGGAAGGCCATTCGAGGGCCATCCAGGGAGAAGGTAGTTTGCGCTATCTCTTCGAGGATTTCGTATTTGACACGGACCGACGCGAGATGCATCGCGGAGCGGATACGCTCTCCATCGCGCCACAGGTGTTCGACTTGCTGGAATTCCTGATCTCCAACAGGGATCGCGTAGCCAGCAAAGACGACCTCATCAGCGCGGTTTGGAAGGGACGCATCGTCTCAGATGCCGCGTTGACGACCCGCCTGAATGCCGCTCGAAGCGCGGTCGGCGATTCCGGCGGGGAGCAGCGACTGATCAAAACGCTGCCGCGCAAGGGCTTCCGCTTTATTGGGGAGGTGCGGGAAGCGCTGGAGCCGTCAAGTGAGGAAGTCGCCGATGGTCCGGCAGCCCGGCAGAATTACGCCTCCGTGCTCACCAGCAAGTCCTCAATCGCAGTCCTCCCCTTCATCAACCTGAGCTCGGACCTTGAGCAAGAGTACTTCGCGGACGGCGTGGTGGAGGACATCACGATGGCGCTGTCGCGTTTTCGCTGGTTGTTTGTCATCGCCCGAAATTCGAGTTTCACGTACAAGGGGCGGGCCGTAGACGTGAAACAGGTCGGCCGCGAGCTTGGGGTGCGCTATGTGCTGGAAGGAAGCGTGCGCAGGGCGGGAAAGCGCATTCGCATTGCGGGCCAGCTAATTGATGCCGAGACCGGAACTCATCTCTGGGCGGATCATTTCGATGGCGCAATCGAAGATATGTTTGAACTGCAGGATAATATAACCGCCAGTGTCGTTGGTGCGATTGCGCCGAGATTGCAGCATGCCGAGATCAAGCGGGCCAAGCGAAAACGGCCTGAAAATCTGGATGCATACGACTATTACCTTCGTGGAATGGCGAGTTCGCGCCCGTGGACCAGGGAGGCGACCAGCGAGGCTCTCGGGCTGTTCTACAAGGCGATCGAACTCGAACCTGGTTTGTCCCCGGCTTACGGGATGGCTGCGTGGTGTTACGTGCGGCGTAAGGCGCACGGTTGGATGTGTGAGCGCGTGGACGAAAGCGACGAGGCGACGCGGTTGGCGCGGGAAGCGGTGCTTCTAGGCAAGGATGACCCCGTTGCTCTTTGTATGGGTGGATACGCGCTCGCGTTTATAGCTCTTGAGTTTGACGAGGCGGCGGCCCTGATGGAGCGGGGACTCGCCGTCAATCCGAATTTTGCATTGGCCTGGACGCTGAGTGCCTGGCTGAGGGTGTGGAGGGGCGAGCCAAATCTCGCGCTTGAGCATGCTGAACGCGCCATGCGGCTGAGCCCGCGCGATCCGGGCATGTATGGCATGCAAGCCGCCGCCGCCTATGCTCATTTTCTCGCAGGCCGTTATGATGTGGCGTCGTCATGGGCCGAAAAAGCGATGCGCGAGCATCCGCGCTTCCTGCTCTCGATATGCGTTTCCGCAGCCAGCAATGCGTTCGCCGAGCACCGTGAGGTCGCACGGCGAGCCATGTCCTGGGCACTCGAATTTAATCCTGATTTGCGGGCCACGAATCTGGGAGACTTGGCACCATTTCGCCGAGCGGAGCATCTAGCTCTGTTCGCCGAGGGGCTCATCAGTGCCGGGCTTCCAGCGTGATCATTGGGGGTGTTTGCGCGGACGATGCTTCGCATCACCGAGGTTGAACGGCGTCCGGGACACGTGAGTCTCACCCCGCACTCAGCGCTTCTTCTCCGGCTTTGGTTTCGGCGGCGGTGGACGCCGCACGGCTGGGCGGTTCGGCGCGGCGGGCCGCTGCAATTTGGGCTGCGGCGCGCCGGCTTGTCGCACGGCGGGAGTATTCGGCGGCTCCGCGCCCGGTGAGGGCCGTGCGCCCGGCTGTATTTGTCCCTGACGGTTTTGCCCGTTCGGCGCCTGCGGCGAACCGGGGCGCGGTTGCAGGTTGTTTTGCCGTTGCAGTTCTGGTTGACCCGCCGGATTATTGCGCTGGTTCGGCGCTTGATTGTTGCGCAGGTTGTTGCGGGTCGGATTGTTCCTGCTTGGATTGGCCTGCCGCAACGCTCGCTGCTGGGTCACGATCTGGCGACCGACGCTTTGCGCGGCATGAACCTGGCGCACGATGCCCTGGTCGCGTAGCGCCTGCTGCGGCGAAATCAAAAGCGGCGCCGCGCTAAAGCGCCCGCCGGCGCCCGGCCGAATGGTAAAGCCGCTAGCGCCCTGGGTCAGCGCGCCCAGCCGCGCGCCGCTGCGGTCGTTGACTTCGATCCGTCCGACCCGGCCGTCGGCGTCGGGATAAAGCTTGATTGCGACATTGTTCGGATTGTTGGCGGCCGCGCCCTCTGGCACTTCGACGAGGCCGGTGGTGCCGCGAATGCCGAGCGAGGCGGTCGGCGTCGATATCTTCATATCGCCGGTATGGGCGACCGAGGCCGCGACAAAGGCCACGGTGCCCTTGGCGATATCGAACAAAGCCGCGTTCTGCTTGCCGCCGTCCTCATACACATAATTATCGACTGATATCGTGGCGTTGGCGGTGAGGTTGAACGTGGTGGCATCGTTGAAGGTGACGCCGAGCGTGGAATTCGCCGCGGTCCGCAGCAAATCGTTCTGGAAAATGTCGTCCTTGAGCTTGAGCGGCGTCGCGGCGTTGTTGCGGGTGACGGTCGCGCTGCCGGTCAAGGTCGCGACGTTTCCGATCGGCTCGGCGTCGGCGGTCTGTGCCGGCGCAGCAATCGGCGCGGGCGCCGGTGCCGGCGGTTGGGTCGGCGGCGTCGGAGCTTGCGCTTGCGCAAGCCGCGTCAAACGGTGCGCCGCTTCCGGCAGATCCGGCATCCGCCCGGTCTGTGTCAGGGAAGGCATCTTGTGCGCGTTTGCCATGCCGGCCAGCAACAGCAACGCGAGCCAGCCTGCGACCGAGAGCCGATGCCTCATTACGATGTCACCTTGAATTCCCGGACGACAAGAAAACGCAGTCCCGCGATTGAGGACCTTATTGGCTGAATGACAGATGAATGCAGGCGGCGTCGCGATGCAAGCTCAAGTCGCGCAAAAGCCGTACTTGTCGGGTTCGCGTCAAACGGTCCGGCGACGAGGTGTCTGCCGGCATACGTAAAGCCATCGCAACGACCAAGGGGAAAGCCCCTGACTGATGGTGGAATTGTACGGGCGAGCGCCCGTTTGGCGCTCGCGCGCCCGCCGGATACGCGCAGCGCGAACCGGCCCTCGTGCGTGAAGCTTAGCTCACGCGCTTCCAGGTCTGGCCGCCGCAGAACATGCCGCCGAAGGCGCAACCGTGAACCTTCAGGGCGTTGGAGCCCTTCATCGCGATGGTGGAGTTGTAATTGCTGCCGCTGTCCGGATCGTGAATTTGGCCGCTCCATTTCGAGCCCTGTGGCTTCATGCTGATCAGGATTTTCTCGCCGGTCTTCACGGCATAGCCGCAGAGGTTTTCTCCGCATTCCTCGATGCGAACGTTGCCCTTGTTTTCTTCGGTGGCCCAGATACCGAGCGGCGTGGTCGGGGCCGGCACGGGGGCTGCGGCAACCGGCGTTGGCGACGGTGCGACGGCTGCGACGGCGACGGGAACCGCAGCGACCGGCGGGGCAACATTGTTGGCGACGGCGGCCGGCACAACCGGAGCGGTCGAAGCGATTGCGGCCGGCGCAGGCGGCGCGCTGCTCGCGACCGGTGCGACGGACTGGGGCGCAGGCGCTTGAAGCGCCGGCGCAGGCGCGGTGTTCTGCACGGGCGCGGATGTATTGGAATTGTCGGCGTAATTATCGTCGTCATCGGCGTGCCTGGACTTGAAGCCGAAATCGGCGCCGGAAAGACCGGGCGCCGATATCTTGAGGCACGACAGCGAGTTGCAATTCCGCGGCAGCTCGACGCGGACATGCTTGCCATTGACGTCGAAGGAAATCGAGTTGCCGGCATGGGCGGCGGTGCTCGCCATCAGCAGCGCCGCGAGAATGATGAGCTTCTTCATGTGAGCCTCCAGATGGTTGGGGCGGCCTGTGAGCCGGCAGCCAGTGAATTCGCTCCGACCCTACGGCGGCTCCATCCCGCGTTCCGTGATCCACGTCACAGGGTGAGGGCGTGACTCACATCACATCGGCGATGCCGGCCTTGGGTCCAGTTTTCGAGAAATGCCCGGAGGCCTCTGATGAAGTCGACGAAGAGCCCGACGATACGCAATCGGCGACTGGGAGACTGAGGGACGAAAGGGAATGGTTCGCATCGAGCCATGCGGCGAGTCACTGTGCGGCTATGTGCTCGATCCGTCGTCGAAGGCCAAGGGCGAGACGGTGCTGGTCGACATGAAGTCGAGGCCGGCATCCGAATGGTCCGGCAGCATCTATAGCCACGACAGCGGCAACATCTGTTACGGGACGATCGCGATGAAGGGGCCGAACTCGCTTCGGGTCGAAGCGTGCGCGCTGGGCCGCTTCTTCTGTTCCGGCAACATCTGGAGCCGGGCCGATATCAAGCCGCAGCGGTTGATTTCCGATCGGGGGATTTGGTCAGAGCCGCGATCGTAAGGTCGACGCGCAGAACAAAACGCCTGGTGGCTGTAAACTCTAAGCGCGCAGAGCGTTAGATCACGCCCAGCACGATCGCGCCGACAAATGCGAATGCGAGATACGCGGCAACAACGCTCAGCTTGCTGACGAAAGTCACGGGAAACCTCCGTTGGTTCACGTCGCTGAGCGCATTAACGCACGAGATGTCGAGGCTGTTCCCGAACAAAAAAAGTCAGCCTTGCTGCTCTATCGCCGCCGGTGCACCGCACAGGATGATTGCCGACGTGGTTAAAAACTCATGAAATCAACGCGTTGAAGACTCATTAAATAAATTGGTCGATGTTGCGCGGATGACGCGCGGAGTTCGTTTGTATCTCGTCGGCTCCTTCGTCCTCGTCTCCCTGGCGGGTTGCGGTCGCGGACTTTTTCAGTCCGAGGAGCGCGAACCGTGGCGGGCCGAGGCCGAGATTGCATGCCTGAAGTCCGGCGCCGTCAAGGAGAGTGCCGACGTGGTCCGGATCGATCCGATTTCGGGCCCCGGCATATGCGGCGCGGAATTCCCGCTCAAGGTCGCGGCGCTTGGCGAAACCAGCAGCAGCTTCGGCTTTGCCGATGATGACCTGCGGCCGCCCGCCAGCATCGGCAATCAGCCGCGCTGGCCGGTCTCGCAGCCGCCTCCGCCGCAGAGCGCGCCCTATCCCGGCAATACGGTAAGCCAGCCCGGCTACGGGGCTCGGTCCAACGGTCCGGTTTCACTGACGGCGCCCGGCATCGCGCGGCAGGACGGTGAAATCGAGTTGCCGGACGAGGGCACGCCAGAACAATCAGGAAGGCAATTAGGAAGTGAGCCGGGCGCGCGGCCCTATCCGGACGCGCAGGCCTATCCGCCGCGCGACAATTACCCGGCGCCATATTCGCAACGTCCGTATCCGCCATCGCAAACCGAAAGCCAGCCGCGGCTCGGCCCTGGTCCGGCGCAGGGCAACCCCGTCACCGCGTTCGGGCCGGTCGCGGTGAAGCCGACCGCGACCTTGGCCTGTCCGATCGTCTCGGTGCTCGATCATTGGCTGGCCGAAGCCGTGCAGCCTGCCGCGATGCGTTGGTTCGGCGCGCGCGTCGTCGAGATCAAGCAGATCTCCGCTTATTCCTGCCGTGGCATGAACGGCAATTCGAATGCCCATATCTCCGAACACGCGTTCGGCAACGCCCTGGATATCGCGGCGTTCACGCTGGCCGACGGCCGGCGGATTTCGGTGGAGACCGGCTGGAAGGGGATGCCGGAAGAGCAGGGCTTTCTGCATGACGTGCAGGCATCCGCCTGCCGTGAGTTCACCACCGTGCTGGCGCCGGGCTCCAACGTCTATCACTACAATCACATCCACGTCGACCTGATGCGTCGCGCCCGCCGGCCGATCATCTGCCAACCGGCCGCGATGTCCGGCGAGGAAGTCGCGGCGCGCGCTTCGGGCCGCAATCCCTATGCGTCGTACGGCGCTGTGGCGCGCGAGCCGTCAGTGACGGGATCGATCGGCAAGGCTTCGTCGCCCCGGCACAAGGCGACCGACGAGGACGACGAAGACGATTGAGAAGGGCGAATAGCGAGTGGCGAATAGGGAATTAGAGGATAGCCAGTAGCGTTCTTCTATTCGCTATTCGCTATTCGCCACTCGCCCCTCTCCCTGATATGCCGCGAGAAACATCCGCGTCGCGCTTTCGACCACTTCCGTCATGCGCTCGACCGAGGGCGGCGGCGCGGCCTGAAAAACCAGCGGCAGAAACAATGACGCCTGACACATCAGCATGAATTGCGACGACGCAAGCCGGGTGTCGTCGATCGCAAGTTCCCTGGTCTTGACATGGACCTGCAGATAGCCGGCGAAGCTGTCGATGTTCTTCTCCAGCACATCCTCGTAAAAGCGCCGGCCGACTTCCGGCATCCGCTCGGCAATCGCCATCACGGTGCGGATCGCCGATCCGCCGCCGGGCCGGCACAGCAACTGGATATAGGCCAGGCCGAATTCCCGCAGCGTCGTCGGGACGTCGCGTTCGATGTCGAAATTGAAGGCGAGTTTGCTTTGCTCCGTCGTCTCTTCTTCGACGATCGCCTCGAACAACCGGCTCTTGTCGGCAAAATACACATAGAGCGTGCCCTTGGAGACGCCGGCGGCGCGGGCAATTTCACCCATGCTGGCGCCGTCGAAGCCGAGGTCCATGAACACCTTGCTGGCGCCATCGAGAATTTGCCGGCGCTTTGAGCTATCCTCATCGCCGGCAAGGCGTAGTGTCCCGGGATGCGCTGCAACCATTGGTTTAGGTTCTCCGAAAAAAATCCGGTCGCGGATAAGGTGTCGGTAGGTAAGGATGTTCTAGGATCGGTTTTGTACGGATATATCTTGACCGAACCGTTCGGTCAATGTTAATTGGGCAATACTTGCTGTACTCCATTGGGAGGCCGGGCATGGCCGCAGCGAGAGACCAAGCCGCACGATTCATTCGTGCGGAGCCGGATACGACGGGAGATGACCAGGTCGGCGACAGCTCCGTGGTCGTTGCCGATCAGCCTCGCACGCCTTTCACCGAAGACGTGGTCGCGCGCCGCCAGGCGAAGACGGCGGACGCACCGGCCATTGCCCAACCGGTCGTAGCAGCCGCCCCGCCCGCCGATGCCGCTGCGACCAAACCCCGCAAGCGCAAGCTGGTTTTGCTGGGGATCCTCGCGGTGCTGGTGCTCGCCGGAGCAGCCTATGGCGTGCACTATATCCTGGTCGGGCGCTTCTTCGTCGGCACCGACGACGCCTATGTCCGCGCCAACAACACCACGCTCGGCGCCCGGGTGTCGGGTCACATCGCGGCTATCCTGCCCGGCGACAACAAGGTGGTGCATAGCGGCGATGTCATCTTCAAGATCGATGACGGCGACTATCGCATCGCGGTGGACGCGGCGCGCACCAAGATCGCGACGCAATCGGCCACCATCGATCGCATCGGCCGCCAGATCACCGCGCTGGAAGGTGCGGCCGAGCAGGCCAAGGCACAGTTGGCGTCGGCGGTGGCCGGCCTCAAGCGCGCCGGCCTCGATTTCGATCGCCAGCAGGATCTGAACAACAAGGGATATGCCTCGCGGGCGACCTTCGAGGTGTCGGAAGCCAGCCGCGACCAGGGCGCGGCTGCGGTGAAATCGGCGCAGGCGGCCTTTGATACGGCGCTCAGCAATGTCGAGGTCACCAAGGCACAGCAGGACGAGGCCCGGGCCCAACTCGCCGAACTGAAGACATCGCTGGCCAAGGCCGAGCGCGACCTCGACTTCACCTCGGTGCGCGCGCCGGTGGAGGGCGCGTTCTCCAATCGCATGGTCAACATCGGCGACTTCATCGTGGTCGGACAGCGGCTCGGCAACGTGGTGCCGCTCGATGATGTCTATATCGACGCCAACTACAAGGAGACGCAGCTCAAGCGTATCCGTCCCGGCCAGCCGGTGGAGATATCGGTGGATGCCTACGGACATCGTAAATTCGAAGGCGTGGTCGACAGCATTTCGCCCGCGGCCGGCTCGGTGTTCACGCTGCTGCCGCCGGACAATGCCACCGGCAACTTCACCAAGATCGTGCAGCGGCTTCCGGTCCGCGTTCGCGTGCCGAGGGAGGTGGCGCGGCAGAACCTGCTGCGCGCCGGCATGTCGGTCTACACCACCGTCGACACCCGCGAGGGCGCCAAGGATGCCGAGAGCGATACCGATCTGGATTCGCCGACCGCGATCCATCCGCAGTAATTTGTCGATCTGGCGGCGCCCTCGGTTTCGCGCCGTGCTGACTGGACTGGATCATGGCTGACGCCGCCACCGCTTCGCCGAGGATGATGAATGCCGCGGCCGCGTCGTCCGAGCGCATCGAGCCGCGGCGGCTGATCGCGTTCCTGATCATGGTGTTCGGGATGTTCATGTCGATCCTGGACATCCAGATCGTCTCGGCATCGCTGACCGAGATCCAGGCCGGCCTGTCGGCGAGCTCGACCGAAGTGTCGTGGGTGCAGACCGCCTATCTGATCGCGGAAGTGATCGCGATCCCGTTGTCGGGCTTCCTGTCGCGCGCGCTCGGCACCCGGCTGTTGTTCACGATTTCGGCGGCCGGCTTCACGATTGCGAGCTTCGTGTGCGGATTTGCCTCCTCGATCGAGCAGATGATCGTGTGGCGCGCGCTGCAGGGATTTCTGGGCGCCGGCATGATCCCGACCGTGTTCGCTTCGGCCTACACGGTGTTTCCGCGCAGCAAGATCTACATCGTCGGCCCGATCATCGGCCTGGTCGCGACGCTGGCGCCCACCATCGGCCCGACGGTGGGAGGCTACATCACCGACGCGATGTCATGGCACTGGCTGTTCTTCATCAACGTCGTGCCGGGCATCGGCATCATCATCGGGGTGTGGATGCTGGTCGATTTCGACCAGCCGAATTTCGAGCTGCTCGATCGTTTCGACTGGTTCGGCCTGATCGCGATGGCGGGATTTCTGGGATCGCTGGAATATGTGCTGGAAGAGGGCCCGCAATATGAATGGCTGCAGGACACCTCGGTCGCGATCTGCGCCGCCGTTTGCCTGGTCTCCGCGATCGCCTTTTTCTATCGCGTGCTGACCGCGGACGAGCCGATCGTCGACGTCACGGCCTTCGCCAACCGCAATTTCGGCGTCGGCTGCCTGCTCTCGTTTTGCGTCGGCATCGGTCTTTACGGCCTGACCTACGTGTATCCGCGCTATCTCGCGGAAGTGCGCGGCTATAGCGCGCTGATGATCGGCGAGACCATGTTCGTCTCCGGCGCCGCCATGTTCCTGATGGCGCCGGTGGTTGGCCGCCTGATGCTCAAGGTCGACATGCGCTACATCATCGCCTTTGGCCTCATCACCTTCGGGCTCGGCTCCTACCAGATGACGTGGATCACCCGCGACTATGATTTCTACGAACTGCTGGTGCCGCAGATCCTGCGCGGCATCGGCATGATGTGCGCGATGGTGCCGACCAACAACATCGCGCTCGGCACCCTGACGCCGGACCGCGTCAAGAACGCTTCGGGATTGTTCAACCTGACGCGCAACCTCGGTGGCGCGGTCGGGCTTGCGGTCATCAATGAAATCCTCAACGACCGCACCGACCTGCATATCTCGCGGCTGCACGACCGTGTGCACTGGGGCAATACCACCGCGACCGAGATGCTGGACATGCTGACCCAGCGCATGCAGGGCCTCGGCGATGCTCCGATGATGGCGATGAAGGAGTTGTCGATGATCGTTCACCGCCAGGCAGTGGTGATGGGCTACAGCGACGCCTTCCTGATCCTGACGATATTCTATTTCGGCCTGAGCCTCTTGGTCATGCTGTTGAAGAAGCCGGCGCTGCTGTCGTCCGGCGGGGGGCATTAAAGCTGGGTGATGGTAGCGCGCGTAGTGTGTAGCCCGGATGTCGCTTCGCTCATCCGGGCGACGCATCAACGCAAAACCGCGCGACGGTCGGGGCGCGCCGTGCTTCTGTTGCCGCCAACGGATCAATTGGTCGGTCGGGCGAAGCTTGGATATTTCAGCTTGCCGTCGGCGATCTTGGCCGGCCACACCGTGACCTGCTTGCCGTCCTGCCACTGGAAGATCATCCCGCTGATATTGTCCGGGCCGAATTTGAGGCCGTGTGTGAATTGGTCGCCTCGTCCGTAGAACTCCACACGGCCGATGGTGCCGACGTAATCGGTCTTCTCCAGCTCGGTCACCATCTTGTCGGCATCGGTCGAGCCGGCGCGCTTGATGGCTTCGGCGATGATGTAGACCTCGTCATAGGCGGTATAGCCGGTATAGGCCGGGTCGGTTCCGAACTTCGCCTTGAACGCGGCGGCGAAAGGCTTGGTCTTCGGCGTCACCGCGGTGCCGGACGTTGCGAAGGCCAGCGACGGAATGCCTTCCGCCGCGCCGTTGGTATCCGACCAGAAGGTTGGGCTGAGCGCCTGCGCGCTGATGCCGAAGATCGGGATCGGGACCTGCTGGTTCTTCCATTGCACGGTCGGCTGCACGCCGACGTGGGAGATGCCGGTGATGATCACATCCGGCTTCTTGGCTTCGAGGTTGTTGAAGATCGGCGTGAAGTCGGTGGTATCCGGCGAGAAGCGGATATGATCGAGCACTTTCAGTCCCACCTTCG
Source organism: uncultured Alphaproteobacteria bacterium (assembly GCA_963755895.1). GTDB lineage: Bacteria > Pseudomonadota > Alphaproteobacteria > Rhizobiales > Xanthobacteraceae > Bradyrhizobium. Next base: position 572,494 of record CAVWMD010000003.1, on the reverse strand, counting down.
GAAGGCACTCTTCATAACCGGCGTCGAGCGGCTTGGTCCATGCCGCGTCCTCGCTGACGATGACGGCGGTTTTCATCTTCATGCCGTCGACTAGAAGATCCTTGGCCGCGTCGCACACCGCCTGGGCCTGCTCGCTCGAGGTCAGGTAGCCATGGAAGGTATATTTGTTCTTGTCATAGTCGTCGTGCACCGGGCGCGTGATTTCGTTGCTTGCGGCGCCCGGCGTGATCAACGGGGTGTGCAGCCGCGCCGCCCATGGCTCGAGCGCCAGCACGACCTCGCTGATGTAGCTTGCAATCACCACGGATACCTTGTCGTCCGAGACGGCGCGCTGGAACGCGCGAACCGAGTTGGCCGAAGAGCTCTTGTTGTCGTAGGAAACGATCTCGATCTTGCGCCCGAGAACGCCGCCCTTGGCATTGATCTCGTCGGCGGCGATCTGGGCGCCGCCCGGTGTCGCCGCACCGGCAATCGACTGTACCTCGGCGATGACGCCGATCTTGATCGGGTCGCTCGATTGCGCGAACGCCGGCGACGCGGCGCCGGCCGCAAGCGCGACCAGCGCCGTCGTTACCTTTAGAAAATATCCAAATTCAAATCTGGCGTGAGCCATGAACATCTCTCCCTTTTCGATCCGCCTTGTTGACGGCTTGCCGCGAAGTCCAACACAGGCCTTGCCGCAAATCAAACGAATCCGCGCTCGACTTAGGGCGTAAGGCCATCTCGGGGCGTAGGACGTCTCGGGCGCCTGAGGCGCAAAAGTGCGTTGCAAAAATGATCCATGAAGCGCGCGCATCGCCTCGCGCGCGCCGCGCATCTTGCAGATCGACCATGATACTTTCATAGGCAGCGCATCGTCACACCAACTTTGTCACTCGAACCTGGGAGGATTTGCATGATCTCGATCTATTCCGCGCCCTCGCGTTCGGTGCTCATGCTGGACGCGGGCCTCGCCCGCTAAGGGCCATTTTGCCAGCATGGCGGCGATCGAGCAGGCGGCGCGACTCGCCTACCGCACGAAAGGACTCTATCGCGGGCTGTTCGAGCGGCGGGTGCTCGAATTCGCATCGGTCACCGCGGCGGAGTAAGCGGGCGTTGCCAAGCCTTTGGTACCAAGTCTTTGGTCTCAAGCCTTTGTTGCCAAGTCTTTCGGGGCCGGAATATATTTCCGGCTCCGAAACGGGGGGCGCGATGCGCTGGTTTCAGAAGACGCGGCAGCCGGATGTCTGGGAGGTCGCGGACGCCCAGCCCCTTGGCGATATCGAAGCCGCCCACAGAATCCGCGAGATTTGCGCTTGCGCTGAAACCATCGCTGAAAAGATGACCGCGGCCGGCGGCCGCGAGCACCGCAAGGCGGCCGAGACCGAGCGTTACCAGGCCGCGATCAAGCGCGCCCTCGAAATCGCGATGAAAATCTCCGACGATGCGATGCGTGACGTTTCGGTCGGCCAGATCATCGGGCTTTGTGTGACGGTGGATCACATGAAAACCGCGAGGATATTGGTTCGCGCGATCAAGTCCGACAGCACCCGGGCCGAGTTGATCGACGGCAATCCGGCATTGCGCGAACAGGCGGGGGCCAGGTAGGCCTTATTGCTGCGGTTGCGGTTGCGGTTGTTGCGGTGGCGCTTTTGGCTTTTTCGGCGCGCGTTTTTTTGCCTTGGACGCGGGCCCGCCGGCCGCCTCGGCGTCGTCGCACGGCCAGGCATCTCTGAGTGCCTCGAGCGTAACGGTAATCCCGGCGTCCTCCAGCCGACCCGGATTATTGTCAAGGTACCGCAACAGGACCTTGGCGCTTTCCAGGACGCTGCCTTGCTGCGGCGGGCATCCACGCACATCGGCCGGCATATTGGGTGCAAAGACCATCGCGGTTTCGACCATCCCCTCGCAGGCGCCGGCAGACCGCGCGTCATCGTCATTGTGAAATGTGCCGTCAACAAGCGCCCGGCAGGCTTTCTGCGCATCCGTTCCAGCGTCGATGACCGTGCCGCTGGCAGTTCCGATGACCGCAAGCACCAGGCCGGCGGCAACAATATGAGCCCGCATCATGTTTCCCCGAATAACAGTTCGGTAATATCCGATTTCCTGGGTCTCGCTGGCAAGACTGAGGCGCACTATCGGCAATGTTTTTTATCGCCGGGTGACGTCGCCGTTCGGTCGAGAAGCCTTTTGCGGTTTCCGCTGGCTTCCCGAGCAGGTTCCCGGCCTGATTTGGCCGTAGATATCCGCGCAGCGACTCGAATTGAGCCTGGAACCGCAACCTAATCGGGCGCGATCGGCGCGTCGCGGCGCCGGGTGCGCGTCGAGATCGCGACGGTAGCGACCACGGCGGAGGCGAACAGCACGATCTGCGGCGTGATGGTCTCGCCATTGAACGAGGCGGCCAGCGCGAACGTGATGAAGGGTTGCAGCAATTGCACCTGCGAGACCCGCGCGATGCCGCCGATCGCCATGCCGGCGTTCCAGGCGAAGAATCCGATCCATTGCGAAAACAGCGCGACATAGAGCAGCGCCAGCCACGGCTTCAGCGGGATGTCGCCAGGATCCGCCGGCAGGGTGAACACCGCCGCGGGCAGCGAGATCGGCAGCGCCATCACCAGCACCCAGCTGATCACTTCCCATCCCGGCATGTCGGCGGTCAGCCGCCCGGAAAAGGCATAGCCGATCGCCGATACCGCGACCGCTGCGAGCAGCAGCAGATCGCCGGCCGAGAGCGTACCGCCGCCCTGCCGCAGCGCAAAGGCAATCACCAGCGATGCGCCGACGATCGATGCGATCCAGAACAGCGGCTTCGGCCGTTCATGGGTGATGAGGACCGCGACGAACGCGGTCGCGATGGGAAGGATTCCGAGCACCACGCCGCCATGCGAGGCATCGACGGTCTGCACCGCCAGCGCCATCAGCAAGGGAAACGTCACGCTGATGCACAGCATCGCGACCGCCAGTGAAAACCACAGCCGGCGCGGCGGCAGCGGCCGGCGCAGCACGATCAACAGCGCCAGCGAACACAGCCCGGCGATCGCGGTGCGCGCCGCGGTCAGCGCGATCGGGTCGATCGCCGATACCGCGATCCGCGTCGCCGGCAGCGTGCCGCCGAAGATCGCCATGCCGATAAAACCCAGCAAAAGACCGAGCCGTTCGCGCGACCACGCGGCGGAAGATGGATGCGATAATGACGGGGAGGACATGACGGGAGAACTAACCCCTTCACGCCCGCAGGTACAGCTTCGGGCCGGCCCCGCATGGCGGCTATGCAGCCTCTTGTCATTTTCGGGTTCGCGCGTGCGCGTGATGCAGGCATCACGGCTCTAATGTCCGATGCTGCTCCACAGCAGCGTGACGCCGGAGAAAAACAACAGGCCGAGCACGACATCACGGAAATTCCGGTCGTTCAGCGCGTGATAGACCCGCGTTCCCAGCCACGCGCCCAGCAGCGTTCCCGGGAAAGCCACCACTGCGAGCCAGATCACTTCCTGTTTGACCAGGCCGGCGCCGACCTGCAGGCACAACGCGGTCAGCAGGATCGTCCAGTTGAATACCTGGAAGATGCCGCGCCGCTCCTCCTTGTTCCAGCCGCGCACGCTGGCCCACAGAATCGGAATCGGGCCGGACAGGCCGGCGAGGGCGCCAAGGACGCCGCCGGCAAACCCGATCGCCGTATCCGCCGGTCGGCCGCCAACGCGGAACGCCATCGACGCCGGCTGGAAATACAGCACGACCGGAAACACCAAGAGCAGCGCGCCGAACGTCAATTTGAACATCTGCGGATCGGCGTGGGCGATCAGCAGCGTGCCAACGGGAACGCCGAGCAGGCCGCCGACGATGAACGGCCAGATCAGCGTGAAATCGAAACTGCGCCACATCGACGGCAGCGTCGCGGTTTGCGCCACCACCGAGCAGATCAGCACCAGCGGCACCGCGAGCGAGGGCGGCAACACGTAGAGCCAGATCCCCAGCGCCATCAGCGCGGTGCCGAAACCGGCCAGACCCGAGACAAAACCGCCGGCGAGCGCGCCAAAGAACAGAAGGGCGTAGGTGAGGGGGTCCACTGAAATCTTCTTGTGTCATTCCAGGACGCGCGTCTTCGCGCGAGGGCGGCAAGGCGCGCGCCTTCGCGCGAAGGCGGAATGGCGGTTGTGTTGCAGGCGACGTTTACACGACGCGACGGCCCGATACTATCGCCATTGACATCATCAACGACAACCATGGAAGCGCCCGATGCCCCAGCCCTCCGCCAAAATCTTCCTGGTCTGCCACGGCGCCTGGTCGGCCGGCTGGGCCTGGAAAAAGATGCATCCCTTGATGCGCGCGGCCGGGCTTCGCCTGGTGACGCCGACCTACACCGGTCTCGGCGAGCGGGCGCATCTGGCCAACCCGTCGATCGATCTCGAAACCCACATCACCGATATGCTGAACGTCATCCGATATGAAGATTTGCACGACATCGTGCTGCTCGGCCACAGCTATGGCGGGATGGTTGCGACCGGCGTCGCCGACCGCGTCCGCGATCGCATCCGGCAATTGATCTATCTCGACGCCTTCGTGCCGCGCGATGGCCAATCGCTGCTCGATCTCAATGAGCCGGGGCGGCAAGCGACGCGGGATCGCGCAAAATCCGGCGACGGCTGGCGCGTGCCGCCGATGCCGACCCCGCCGGATACGTCGCCGGACGATCTCGCATGGCTCACCGAGCGCCGCGTCGAGATGCCGATCAAATGCTTTGAGCAGGGGCTCAAGCTTGGGCGCGAACCGACCATGCCGCGCAGCTACATCTACGCCACCCGCATCACGACCGCCGACACCTTCGGTCCGTTCGCCGCGCGCGCGAAAACCGAGCCGGGCTGGGACTATCACGAGATCGACGCCAGCCATTCGCCCAACGTCACCGCGCCGGAAGCGTTGATGGGTTTGCTGGCGAAGATCGTCACGGGTGAGCGTTAGGTTGCGATCAGGTCCCCAAGGCGCTTTGCCTTTGTCTGGCAAGGGGTGGGTACGGCGCCGTTCGCCGTTGCCCACCCTTGAAACTACCTGCCGTAGGCGACCGGCGCGCGGCGAATCACCACCGCCGGCGGCGGGCTGATGTCGCGCTGCCAGACGCGGCCATCATCGAACTGAATGCGCATGCCATCGGGCGAATAGACCGCGCCCTCGTCGCGCGCACCAATCCAGATGCGACTGGTGGGCGCGTTCCAGTCGGGCCAGGCCCGATAGGATTCACCGGTTTCCGTGGTCAGGTTCACGGCCGGTCCGTTCTGCGTGACGAAGGCGGGTGCGCCGATCATGCCGTTCCGGCACATCTGGATGCACGTATAGGTTCCGGTCAGGTTGACCGTTTCGGCCGAGGCGCCGGTGGCGGCGCACGCAGCCAGGAGGCCCAGGGCCAACGACAATCGTCTCATCAGGATTGCTCCATCGCTTGCATAAGATGAGCCCGGTAAAATCGGGCGCGGAACAATTGCTGACGAGCGCCGTCGGTTCCCGCTCTTCCCCGCGGTTCCAACACTGCTGCGTGAACGTCCGGCCTTTCAGAATTCCTTCGCACGAAGTGAATCGAATTCCTCACGGCAGGCATCGCTGAATTCGCTTAGAAGGGAGATTGCGCCGCTGTTGACCATCTCGCGCAGCTCGGCGAAGCTCTTGTCCGGCGCCAGGTAGGCATCGACGATCCTGCGTCCGACGCGGTCGGCGCTCTCGACCACTTTTGGCGAAGATTGAACGCGCATTCTGTCGATCTTTGCGAAAATACCGACCAGCGCGGAAATGTCCGGTGTGTCGTGCTGGAGCGCGTCACCGTAGCTTTTCGCAGCCTGTTCGATGAATTCCCTGTACAGCTCTTGTCGGCGGCCGCGGTCCTGCAAGATCCACTGCGCCTTCGCCTGGGTCTGTTGCGTCAGCCACGACGCGAGGACGGATGTCAATCCTCCGATGGCGGCACCTACCAGCGCCGCGAGCGCGGAAATAATCGATGCATTCATCAGGCAATCACGCGTTCAAAGCTTCGGACCGACCGGGGAAATGATCAAGCACCACCACGCAGGGAGCAGGACGGCACTGGCGAAACTAGGCCGAATTGCGGCGTCTGTGAATGCACCTGTCATCGGCTTCAAGAATGTTCGGACAGATTGCCACAACTGGCGAGGGGTCCGGCGCGTTACGCCGAACCCCTCATTCTCAGATATCAGCCGGCCTGTAAGCCGGGTTTTGTAGGGCACCGGCTCGCTTGCGCGAGACGATACGTGACGGCCATTCCTCTGGGACCCTATTTGCACAGGGCCTCGAGCAACCTACCCGGACGGCGAGCCTGACATAGCCCTGCGGTGTTTTCGCTTGCGCGAACAGCCCGCGTTGCCGTCCCTATTCGGTTTTGCTCCCGGTGTGGTTTGCCATGCCGTTTCCGTTGCCGGACCCGCGGTGCGCTCTTACCGCACCTTTTCACCCTTACCTCGCCGAAGCCCCGAAGGGCGAAGGCGGGCGGTTCGTTCTCTGTGGCACTGTCCCTGGGGTCGCCCCCGCCGGACGTTATCCGGCACCGTATGTCGATGGAGCCCGGACTTTCCTCCCCCGCAGCCTTTCGGCCCTAGCGGGAGCGGCCGTCCGGCCGACTGACGGCCAAGGCATGGGGGCTCAAGGCGGCCGCGTCAAGCCGATAACAACCCGCCGCCGGGGCCAAAAATAAATTATCCTGAAGATGTCGTTTTGCGGTCGACCGGTTCGACTGGGTGTCGGCGAGACACGCCAAGCAAAAGGGAGCACATGTCATGCAGTATTTATTGATGATCTACCAGAACGAAGCCGAGTCCGGCAAAATGGACGCGGCGGCGCGCAAGAATGTGACCGCGGAATACGGCGCGTTCACGCAAAGCATCATCCAGAGCGGCCATTTCAAGGCTGGCGATGGATTGCAGCCGACGTCGACCGCGACCACGGTGCGGGTTCGCGACGGCAAGACCTTGACGACGGATGGCCCGTTCGCGGAAACCCGCGAGCAACTCGCCGGTTATTACCTGGTCGAGGCCAAGGATCTCGATACCGCATTGGCGATCGGCGCGCGCATTCCCGGCGCCAAGACAGGTTCGATCGAGGTCAGGCCGGTCATGGTGTATGATTGATGGTGACACCGTCATTCCCCGATGCGCAATTGCGCATCGGGGACACGCGTCTTCGCGTGACCCGGAATGACGATCATTCGAGCCATGCGATGACGCCCGCCGAGATCGAGCACATCTTCCGCGACGAAGCGGGGCGGACGCTGGCGACGCTGATCCGGCTGCTCGGCGATTTCGATCGCGCCGAGGAAGCGTTGCAGGATGCGTTTGCCGCGGCGCTGGAGCGCTGGCCCGCAATGGCGCCACCGGCCAATCCACGGGCGTGGCTGGTCAGTGTCGGGCGCAACAAGGCGATCGACCGGGTGCGCCGGCAAATCGCATTTCGCGGCAAGCAGCAACAACTCGCGCATGAACTTGAACTCAACGCGCCGCGCGCCGCGGAAGCGCCGGACCCGGCGCTCGACGACGACATGCTGCGCCTGATCTTCACCTGTTGCCATCCGGCGTTTGCCGCCGAGGTTCAGGTCGCGCTGACCTTGCGCACGGTGTGCGGGCTGACCACCGCGCAGGTCGCGCGCGCGTTTCTCGCCTCTGAAGATGCGATGGCGCAGCGGCTGGTCCGCGCCAAGCAAAAAATAAGACTGGCCGGCATTCCCTATGAGGTGCCGGACCGCGATGCGCTGGCGCCGAGGCTGCGCGGGGTGCTCGCGGTGATCTATCTGGTGTTCACCGAGGGCTACGCCGCGACCTCCGGCGAGGATTTGATGCGCCCTGATCTGGCGCGCGAAGCGATCCGGCTTGGCCGCCTGCTCGATGCGCTGATGCCGCGGCGCGGCGAGATCAAGGGACTGTTGGCGTTGATGCTGCTGCACGATGCGCGGCGTGCCGGGCGCGCCACCGCCGGCGGCGATATCGTGCTGCTCGAGGAACAGGACCGCGCGCTGTGGGATCATGCCCAGATCGCCGAAGGCCTGCGGCTGGTCGAAGACGCGCTGTCGATACCGGGGCGTCCGGAATCCTACGCGGTGCAGGCTGCGATCGCGGCGTTGCATGCGCGGGCGCCGAGCTATCGCGACACAGACTGGCCGCAGATCGCGGGCCTCTATGAAGTGCTGCTGCGCATCAGCCCGTCGCCGGTGGTCGAGCTCAACCATGCCGCGGTGGTTTCGATGGTGGACGGCCCGGCGCGCGCGCTGGCGCTGGTCGATGCGCTTGCCGCGCGCGGCAGGCTCGACGGCTATGAATTGCTGCCGGCGGTCCGCGCCGATCTGCTGCGCCGGCTCGGCCGCCACGACGCTGCGCGCGAAGCCTACCTCGCCGCGACCGCCGCGACGCAACTGGAGCCGCTGCGAAGGCTCTATGCGCGCAGGCTGGCGGAGATGAAAAATTAGCTACCGTCATTGCGAGGAGCGCTTGCGACGAAGCAATCCAGCTCTTCCTTTTTGCTCTGGATTGCTTCGCTAACGCTCGCAATGACGTTGAAGCGCTGCCGTCGTCTCTACCCCGCCGCGACCTTGGCGTCGGCGGGCAGGCTCTCGAGCAGCGCCTGCAGCGTCATCAGGGTCGAACGATCGGCGACGCCGTCGACGCGGGCGGGGCGGAAGTGGCGCTGGAACGCGGTCACCACTTCCATGGTGGCGCTGTCATATTTGCCCGAGATCGGCACGGCGTAGCCGTAGCGGGCGAGCGCCTGCTGCAGGCTCTCGACTTCCTCGCTGATGGTGCCGAGTTTCAGGGTTTCGCCGCGCACGATCGGCGCCGGCTGCACCCAATGACCGACGCCCGAATTGGCCAGCGAATGCCAAGGGAATTTCTCGCCAGGGTCCTTCTTGCGCGCGGGCGCGATATCGGAATGCGCCAGCACGCGGTGGGTCGGCACCTTGCGGCGGAGCATGATGCCGCGGCACAGCGCGATCACCGCGGCGATTTGGCGCAGCGGGAAGTCCGGATAGCCCCAGTCATGGCCGCGATTGATGATCTCGACGCCGATCGAGCAGGAATTAAGGTCGTCCTCGCCGGCCCACAACGACACGCCGGCATGCCAGGCGCGCTTGGCTTCCGGCACGCACTGCACGATGCGGCCGTCTTCCAGCACGATGTAGTGCGCGGAAACGTCGGTGCCGGCGGTGCAGAGCTGGGCGATAGCGCCTTCCACATCGGGCATGCCGGTGTAGTGCAGCACGATCATGTCGGGCAGACGGCCCTTGTTGCGGTCGCCGTAATTGGCCGAGGGGATGACGTCGGAAGCGATCGAGGAATCGGGAGTGAATGTCTTCATACTTGCGCTGGCCCGGGGAATCGGAAGGGCACGTTGACGCTTCGAATCAGTTCCAGCAGACGCGAACGAACCTGTGGGCATCAGGACTACTCAAACCGGGCAAGAGAACGGCAACAGAACGGCGACGAATAGATTTCACGACTAATGCGTTTACTATTCCTTTACGATGTCGTCCGCGCAATGCGCCGATGGCCGCCACCGGCGCATTTTGGCCGAGTGTGTGCGGGACGCATCACCGGGTTCCCGGCCGCTGTGTGGCAGATAATACCGCTAAAAGTCGCTGCAATCCGGCACGCCACCGTCAACGCTTTCTTAACGCTAACTGCCGTTACTAAGTGGTGAAGTGCCGAACCGGCTTTTGGGACGGCCGAGACCTGTTTGACGCCTCGAAATCCCAATTCGAATTCCATGGCAACCCATCAAATTCCATGCGGAAACCAGGGTTTGCGGGGCGGGGCAGGCGGAAGTCGAAACTCGGCCGCGCGACCGCTCGATCAGGCCAGGTTTCTCGACGGGAGAAGCCTTCTCGATCGGGGAGGGCTTCTCGATAAGGTAATATCCTGCAAACGGAGATATTTGAGGCGCAATGGACCGGTCGGCGTCCCATCTCTGGCTCCAGGCCCGGACCGCGCGTGGGTCCAGAGCATGAGCGCGTTGACCAGCCGACATATCCCGGTTCTGGGCGTCGAGGCGGTCGAACTGCTGTCGCTCCGCGACGGCGGCATCTATCTCGACGCGACCTTTGGCGCCGGCGGCTACAGCCGGATGATTCTCGCGGTTCCCGGCACCACGGTGATCGGCATCGACCGCGATCGCACCGCGATATCGGGCGGCTTTGATCTCGTGGACGGCTCGGCCGGCCGGCTGACCCTGGTCGAGGACCGATTTTCCAATCTGGCCGAGGTCTGCGCCGCCCAAGGTATCTCCGCGGTCGACGGCATCGTGATGGATGTCGGGGTGTCCTCGATGCAGCTCGACCAGGCCGAGCGCGGCTTCTCGTTCCGTCTCGGCGGTCCGCTCGACATGCGGATGGGGCATGACGGGCCGACCGCGGCCGATGTCGTAGCCTTGGCGTCCGAGGCCGATCTCGCCAACATCATCTACATCTTCGGCGAAGAGCGTCATTCCCGGGCCGTCGCCCGCGCCATCGTCGCCGCGCGCAAGGAAACGCCGATCACGACGACACGGGCGCTGGCCGATATCGTCTCCAAGGTGGTGCGCTCGAAGCCAGGCGAAATCCATCCGGCGACAAGAACGTTTCAGGCGTTGCGGATCTTCGTCAACGAAGAACTCGACGAGCTGCATCTGGCGCTGGCCGCGGCCGAGCGCATGCTGAAACCCGGCGGACGCCTCGCGGTGGTCTCGTTCCATTCGCTCGAAGACCGCATCGTCAAGAACTTCCTGGTCGAGCGCGGCAAAGCCGGCGGCGGATCGCGGCATCTGCCCGAGATGGTGCAGGCCGCGCCGAGCTTTCATGTTTTGACCAAGCGCCCGGTCACGCCCGGCGATCAAGAGATCGCAGCCAATCCGCGCGCGCGCTCGGCAAAACTGCGCGGCGCCGAGCGCACCGAAGCACCGGCGCATGCCGCCGCCGCATTGCCGGCGTGGCCGCAGCTTGCCGACGTGTTGAGGGGAGGCTGATCGTGCGGATCCTCCACCTCCTCGTGATCGGCTTCCTGGTGTTCGCGGCGGCCTATGTTTACCGGATCAAGATGGAATCCACAGTGCGCACCGAGCGGGTGTTGCGGCTGCACGCGGATATTCGAGAGCAGCGTGACGCCATCGCAGCCCTGCGCGCCGAATGGACCCGGCTCGACGCGCCGCTGCGGCTGCAGGGCCTGGTCGAACGGCATCTGCCGTTAAAGCCGGTCGTCGCCACGCAGTATGATTCCCTGAAAAACCTGCCCGAGCGTCCGGCGCGTCTGGTGCAGCCCGGCGATCCCGATCCGATCGGCGCGATGATCTCGGCCGTCGACGCCGTGGCCGCCGGCGCGCCGCCTAACGCTGCGCCGTCAAATAACGCTGCGGCAAGCAATGCGGCTGCAACCGCGCCCGACACCACCGGTTCGGTGGCCACGCCTGACCAGACGCCCGCGGCATCCGAGCCGGAGGATGATGCGCAATGACCGACCGCGCGCTCACGCCCGTCAAGCGGAAGCCAACTGAGCCGTGGCGGCAGCGGCTGATCCGCAGCCTGCTCTACGGGCGCAATGTCGATCGCGCCGCGAAGGCGCGCGCCCGCGTCGGCTTCGCGATCCTGGCGTTCGCCGCGGTCTACGCCATCATCGGCGGCCGGCTCGTGATGTACGCCACCATCGGCGACAGCCACGGCACCCGCCGCACCGCCTCGCAGGACGCGATCGCGACCGCGCGGCCCGACATCGTCGATCGCAACGGCGAGGTGCTCGCAACCGACGTCAAGGCGCCGAGCCTGTTCGCCGAGCCGCGCCGCATCATCGACAAGGACGAGGCGATCGAACTCCTGACCGGGACCTTGCCCGATCTCGATACCGGTGAAGTCCGCGACCGGGTGTCGGGCAAGAAAGGTTTTGTCTGGCTGAAGCGCGAAATCACGCCGTCGCAGCAGCAGGAGATTCACCGCCTCGGCATTCCCGGCATCGGCTTCCTGCGCGAGAACAAGCGGGTCTATCCGACCGGCTCCGAAGTCGCGCATCTGATCGGCCTGGTCAATATCGACAACCAGGGCATCGCCGGGATGGAAAAATGGCTCGACAATAACGGCCTCGCCGATCTGCATCGCGCCGGCTTTGCCACCGACCGGTTGCAGCAGCCGGTGGAGTTGTCGGTCGATTTGCGCGTCGAGCACGCGTTGCGTGACGAACTGCTCAAGGCCAAGGACAAGTTTCACGCCAAGGCGGCATCCGGCCTCGTCTCCAACGTCAGGACCGGCGAGATCGTGGCGATGGTGTCGCTGCCGGATTTCGATCCCAACAATCCGAAGGAAGCGCACGATCCCGACCGCATCAACCGGCTGACCACCGGCGTCTATGAGATGGGCTCGACCTTCAAGGCCTTCACCCTGGCGATGGCGCTGGATTCCGGCAAGGATCTCAACTCGATGTGGGATGCGCGCGGGCCGCTGCACTACGGCAAGTTCACGATCCACGATGACGAGCCGAAAGGCCGCTTCATCAGCATGAAAGAAGTCTTCACTTTCTCCTCGAACGTCGGCGCGGCGCGCATCGCGCTCGGCCAGGGCGTCGAGGCGCACAAGGCGTTCCTGCGCAAGATGGGACAGATGGAGCGGCTGCGCACCGAACTGCCGGAAAGCGCAGCCCCGCTGGTGCCGAAGCACTGGGGCGAGTTGAACACCGTGACGATCGCGTTCGGGCACGGCATCGCGGTGGCGCCGCTACAGGCGGTGATGGGCATCGACGCGCTGGTCAATGGCGGCTATCTGATTCCGCCGACCTTTCTGAAGCGCAGCGAGCAGGAAGCGATGGCGATCGCCAAACAGGTGATCAAGCCCGAGACGTCTGAAAAGATGCGCTTCCTGATGCGCCTCAACGCCGAGGTCGGCACCGCGCGAAAGGCCGATGTCAAAGGCTACTATATCGGCGGCAAAACCGGCACCGCCGAAAAGGTCATCAACGGCCGCTACGCCAAGAAGAAAGTGCTGACCGCCTTCACCGCGATCCTGCCGGCCGATAATCCCAAATACCAGCTCCTGGTCATGCTGGACGAGCCGCAGTCGCTGAAGGAGACCTATGGTTTCATCACCTCGGGCTGGAACGCGGTGCCGACCGGCGGCGCCGTGATCGCCCGGATTGCGCCGCTTTTGGGTATCGAGCCACGGTTCGATTTGCCGCCGCCTGACCGCCTTATTCTTGCGGCATCCAAAACAACCCAGTAAGTCGTGCGTATCTCGTTTTAGCCTTGCAGCTCCGCGTGGCCCGCGGCAACGGACGATCATGAAGCTTCGCGACCTCTTCAGCGACAACGCGACGATGGGTTCGCAGGCGCAAGCGCGTGAGGTCGCGGGTGCGATCGAGATCGCGGGTGCGATCGAGGTGACCGGCCTCGCGTTCGACAGCCGCGTGGTGAAGCCGGGCGATCTGTTCTTCGCGCTTTCGGGCACCAGGACCGACGGCGCGCGCTTTATCGATGCCGCGATCGCACAAGGCGCGGTCGCGATCGCGGGCGATCAGGCGCCGTCACATCCCGGCGCCGTGCCGTTCGTCCGCACCTCCAATCCGCGCCGCGCGCTGGCGCTGGCGGCCGCGCGATTTTATCCGCGGCAGCCCGAAACCATCGCGGCGGTCACCGGCACCAGCGGCAAGACTTCCGTTGCCGCGTTCGCACGGCAAATCTGGCTCTCGCTCGGTCACGCCTCCGCCAGCATCGGCACCATCGGGCTGGTTTCGCCGAACCGCACCATCTACGGATCGCTGACCACGCCGGATCCGATTGCGCTGCATCGCCAGCTCGACGAGATCGCGCAGGACGGCGTCACGCATCTGGCGTTCGAGGCTTCCTCGCACGGCCTCGACCAGTTCCGGCTCGACGGCGTGCGGATCGCTGCCGGCGGCTTTACCAATCTATCGCGCGATCACATGGACTATCATCCCGATGTCGCGCATTACCTCGCCGCTAAGCTGCGGCTGTTTCGCGATCTGGTCGCAGCCGATGGTGCCGCGGTGATCTCAGCCGATCATGATGTCTCGCAAGCCGTGATCGATGCGGCGGCCTCACGCAAGCTGCGCATAATCAGTGTCGGTCGCAACGGCGATGGCGGAGGCGAGGGGATTCGTCTGTTGGCTGCCGAGATCGACGGCCTCGCGCAAAAACTTAACCTCGAACATCGCGGCCGCAAACACGCATTGCGGCTGCCGCTGGTCGGCGAATTCCAGGTCGAGAACGCGCTGGTCGCAGCAGGTCTCGCGATCGGCACCGGCAGCGAGCCCAAAGCGGTGTTCGCCGCCCTCGAAAATCTCGAAGGCGCCAAAGGCCGGCTCGAGCGGGTCGCCGAGCACAATGGTGCTGCGATCTTTGTCGATTACGCCCACAAGCCCGACGCATTGGCAAAAGCGCTGCAGGCGCTGCGGCCCTATGCCAAGCGCAGGCTGGTGGTGGTGTTCGGCGCCGGCGGCGACCGCGATGCCGGCAAGCGCCCCTTGATGGGCGCGATCGCGGTCGAGCATGCCGACAGCGTCATCGTCACCGACGACAATCCGCGCAGCGAAACTCCGCAGACCATTCGCGCCGCGATTCTGGCCACCGCCACCGGTGCTGCGGAAATCGGCGACCGTGCCGAGGCGATCCGGACCGCGATCGCAGGCCTCCAGCCCGGCGATGCGCTATTGATTGCCGGCAAGGGTCATGAGACCGGGCAGATCGTCGGCGACAAAACGCTGCCTTTCAGCGATCACGAAGCGGTGATCTCAGCACTTGCGCCGAGGGTTGCATGAGTATCGCGTTGTGGACTTCAGCGGCGATGGCGGAGGCGATGCGCGCCGCGGTTCAGGGCGCGCTGCCGCAGGCGGTCAGCGGCCTTTCGATCGATAGCCGCACCGTCGCGCCGGGCGAGGCTTATTTCGCGATCAAGGGCGACGTCCATGACGGGCATGCGTTCGTCGACGCAGCCTTGAAAGCGGGCGCCGCGCTGGCCGTGGTCGAACGCGCCCAGCGCGACAAATTCGCGGCCGATGCGCCGCTTCTGGTCGTCGACGACGTGCTGGCCGGCCTGGTCGATCTCGCGCGCGCCGCGCGCGCGCGTCTTGGCGGCCAGGTGATCGCGGTCACCGGTTCGGTTGGCAAGACCTCGACCAAGGAGGCGCTGCGGCGCGTGCTGGGCGCGCAAGGGCCGACCCACGCCTCGGCCGCATCGTTCAACAATCATTGGGGCGTGCCGCTGTCGCTGGCGCGATGTCCGGCCACCGTGCGGTTTGCGATCTTCGAGATCGGGATGAATCACGCCGGCGAAATCGAACCGCTGGTCAAGATGGTGCGGCCGCACGTCGCGATCATCACCACGGTCGAGCCGGTGCATCTGGAGTTCTTTGCCGGCATCGAGGCGATCGCGGACGCCAAGGCGGAGATTTTCGCAGGCCTCGAGCCCGGTGGCACGGCGGTTTTGAACCGCGACAATTCGCAATTTGCCCGGCTGTCGCGGCGCGCCAAAAAGCTCGGCGTCTCGCGCCTCGTCTCGTTCGGCGCTCACAAGAAATCGCAGGCACGGCTGCTCGATCTGTCGCTGCACGCGACCTGTTCCGCCGTGCATGCCGATATAATCGGGCAGGACGTGACCTACAAGCTCGGCATGCCCGGCCGGCACATGGCGATGAACTCGCTGGCGGTGCTGGCGGCGGCGGCCTTGGCCGGCGCCGATCTCGCGCTCGCCGCGCTCGCGCTGTCGCAGGTCGAGCCGGCGGCGGGCCGCGGCGTCAGGCGCGCGCTGGAAGTTGCCGGCGGCGAGGCTCTGCTGATCGACGAAAGCTATAACGCCAATCCGGCGTCGATGGCGGCGGCGCTGAACGTGCTCGGCCAGGCTCCGGTTGGCCCGCACGGCCGGCGCATCGCGGTGCTCGGCGATATGCTCGAATTGGGTCCGACCAGTGCCGCGCTGCACGGCGGCCTGCTCGAGGCGGTCAGGGCCAATCACATCGATCTGGTATATTGCTGTGGTCCGTTGATGCGCAATCTGTGGGACGCCCTTTCCACCGGCAAGCGGGGCGGCTATGCCGAGAGCGCGGCGGCCCTCGAGGCGCAGGCGGTTGCCGTGATTCGGGCGGGCGATGCGATCATGGTCAAGGGATCGCTCGGCTCGAAGATGAAAACGATTGTGAACGCGCTCGAAAAGCGCTTTCCCGGCAAGACCGCGCTCGATGAAGCCGCGGTATAGGGCGGTTTGAATGTTCTACTGGCTGATCGACCTTTCCAACACGGTTCCCGGCCTGGGCGTGTTTCGCTCGGCCCTGAATGTCTTTCGCTACATCACCTTCCGCACCGGCGGGGCGATGGTGACCGGGGCCCTGTTCGTGTTCATGTTCGGTCCCTGGATCATCGATCATTTGCGGGTGAGACAGGGCAAGGGCCAACCGATCCGCACCGACGGTCCGCAATCGCACCTCGCGAAAAAGGGCACGCCGACCATGGGCGGCCTGATGATCCTGTCGGGACTATTGGTCTCGACGGTGTTGTGGGCGAATCCGCTCAACCCCTATGTCTGGATCGTGCTCGCGGTCACGCTCGGCTTCGGCTTCGTCGGTTTTTACGACGATTACCTGAAGGTGACCAAACAGACCCATAGCGGGTTCGCCGGCCGCATTCGTCTGGCGATCGAGGCGGTGATCGCGCTGGCCGCCTGCTACGCGCTGGTGCGGCTTGGCCGCGATCCGTTCTCGACCGCATTGGTGATTCCGTTCTTCAAGGACATCATTTTAAATCTCGGCTGGTTCTTCGTGCTGTTCGGCGCCTTCATCATGGTCGGCGCCGGCAATGCGGTTAATCTCACCGACGGGCTCGACGGCCTTGCCATCGTTCCCGTGATGATCGCGGCCGCGAGCTTCGGCATGATCGCCTACCTGGTCGGCAACGCGGTATTTTCCGACTATCTGCAAATCAACTACGTCGCCGGCACCGGCGAACTCGCGGTTCTGTGCGGCGCGGTGCTGGGCGCGGGGCTGGGCTTCCTGTGGTTCAACGCGCCGCCGGCCTCGATCTTCATGGGCGATACCGGCTCTTTGGCGCTCGGCGGCATGCTCGGCTCGATCGCGGTCGCGGTGAAGCACGAGATCGTGCTGGCGGTGATCGGCGGATTGTTCGTGCTGGAAGCGGTGTCGGTGATCGTGCAGGTCGCCTCGTTCAAATTGACCGGCAAGCGCGTCTTCCGCATGGCGCCGCTGCATCATCATTTCGAACAGAAGGGCTGGACCGAGCCGCAGATCGTGATCCGGTTCTGGATCATCTCCGTGATGCTGGCACTGGCCGGCCTCTCCACGCTGAAGCTGCGGTGATGAAAGTAAACGATCATTCTCACAGTCGTCATTCCGGGGCGTGCGCAGCACGAACTACGATGTGCAATTGCACATCGGAGAATCTCGGGATTCCGGCTTCACGCGAAGACGCGTGTCCCGGAATGACAGGTACCCCATCATGATCCCCGTCACCTCATTCGCCGGCAAGACCGTCGCGGTGTTCGGGCTCGGCGGCTCCGGGCTCGCGAGCTGTCACGCCCTGAAGGCCGGCGGCGCCGAGGTGATCGCCGCTGACGACAACGCCGACAACGTCGTCAAGGCGGCGCAGGCCGGCTTCATCACGGCCGATCTGCGCCGTGCATCCTGGGCGAACTTCGCCGCGTTGATCCTGACGCCGGGCGCGCCGCTGACGCATCCGGCGCCGCACTGGAGCGTGCTGATGGCGCGCCAGGCCGGCATCGAAGTGATCGGCGACGTCGAGCTGTTCTGCCGCGAGCGCCGCAATCATGCGCCGGACGCGCCGTTCGTCGCCATCACCGGCACCAACGGCAAATCCACCACCACGGCATTGATCGCGCATCTGATGAAGGTCGCCGGCTACGATACCCAGATGGGCGGCAATATCGGCACCGCGATCCTGTCGCTGGAGCCGCCGCGGATGGGGCGGGTGCATGTGATCGAGATGTCGTCCTACCAGATCGACCTTACGCCCTCGCTCGATCCGTCGGTCGGCATTCTCCTCAATATCAGCGAAGACCATATCGATCGTCACGGCACGCTGGAACATTACGCCGCCGTCAAGGAGCGCCTGGTGGCCGGCGTGCAGCCGCAAGGCACCGCGATTGTCGGCGTCGATGACGGCTGGTGCCGCAACATCGCCGACCGGCTCGATCAGGCCGGCAAGCGCGTGATGCGGGTGTCGGTGAGAAATCCGCTGGCCGACGGCATTTATGTCGAGCGCGAAACCATCCTGCGCGCGGCCGGCGGCGCCCGCACCGAGATCGCAAAGATCGGCGGCATCGGCTCGCTGCGCGGCCTGCACAACGCGCAGAACGCGGCGTGCGCCGCGGCCTGCGCGCTGGCGCTCGGCGTTTCCACGGACGTTCTGCAAGGCGCCTTACGCAGCTTTCCGGGGCTGGCGCACCGCATGGAGCAGGTCGGCCGGCGCGACAACGTGCTGTTCGTCAACGACTCCAAGGGTACCAATGCGGATGCCGCGGCCCATGCGCTGTCGTCGTTCGCCGATATCTTCTGGATCGCCGGCGGCAAGCCGAAACTCGGCGGCATCACCAGCCTGGCCGATTATTTCCCGCGCATCCGCAAGGCCTATCTGATCGGCGAAGCCGCGCAGGAATTTTCCGGCACGCTCGGCGACCGCGTGCCGCACGAGATCAGCGAGACGCTCGACATCGCCGTCGCCAACGCCGCCCGCGACGCCGAGGCATCAGGCCTCGCCGACGCCGTGGTGCTGCTGTCACCGGCCTGCGCGTCGTTCGACCAGTACAGCAATTTCGAAATCCGCGGCGCCAGGTTCCGCGATCTCGTCACCGCGCTGCCGGGCGTCAAGCCGGTGGTGTGATGCGCCAGCCCTCATGGTGAGGAGCGCGGCTTGGCGCGTCTCGAACCATGGAGATAAACATCATCCTTCGAGACGCGGCCAAGTGGCCGCTGCTCAGGATAAGGGAAGTGCCAGCCGATCCGCGCACGGAGCCGTCATCATCCGGCTTGACCGGATGATCCAGTATCCGGAAGCGGTGCATTTCAAGTGCGGCGGTGATTACTGGATACTCTGCCTTCGCGGAGTATGACGGCTTCTGTAGTGCGCGGGTTCGTCCTCCCGCTCCAGAGGAAGATGAAGAGCCGCCGCCGCCCCCCCCAAAAAGATAACCATTCCGTTAACCTCTTGGAAACCATCCTCGGCCACCAATGGAGGGAGCTTTGCCTTAAGGGAACACCCATGCTCTCCCGTGAACAACGCACGCCCTTAAGCGAATGGTGGTGGACGGTCGATCGGCTGCAACTCGCCGCGATCATCGCGCTGATGCTGGCGGGCATCATCCTGTCGCTGGCGGCGAGCCCGCCGGTGGCGACGCGTATTGGGCTTGATCCGTTCCACTTCTTCAACCGACATGTGCTGTTCCTGGTGCCTTCCTTGATCGTGATGATCGGGGTGTCATTCCTTTCGCCGCGATCGATCCGGCGCAGCGCATTGATCATCTTCGCGATCTCGATCGTGCTGATCGTGGTGACCCTGCTGATCGGCCCTGAAGTGAAGGGCGCGCGACGCTGGATCACCATCGTCGGCGTCAACATCCAGGCGTCCGAGATCGCCAAGCCGTCATTCGTGGTGCTGGCAGCGTGGCTGTTCGCGGAATCGACCGGGCGGCCGGAAATGCCGGCGACCTCGATGGCGATCGTGCTGCTCTTGATGCTGGTGTCGCTCTTGGTGATGGAACCGGATTTTGGCCAGACCATGCTGATCCTGATGGTGTGGGGTTCGCTGTTCTTCATCGCCGGCATGCGGATGATCTGGGTCGCGGGGCTCGCGGGCGCCGCCGGCGCCGGGCTGTTCGGCGCATATCTGCTGGTGCCGCACGTCGCCGCGCGCATCAAGCACTTCGTGAATCCGGCATCGGGCGATACATTTCAGGTCGATACCGCGATGGAGGCTTTCTATAATGGCGGCTGGTTCGGGCTCGGGCCGGGTGAAGGCATTGCCAAGCGCAGCCTGCCGGACAGCCACACCGACTTCGTGTTCGCGGTCGGCGCCGAGGAGTTCGGCATCGTGCTCTGCCTGGTGCTGCTGGCGCTGTTCGCCTTCATCGTGATCCGGGCGCTGTCACGCGCCTATGCCAGCGAGGACATGTTCGCCCGCTTCGCCGCCTCCGGCCTTGCGGTGTTGTTCGGGGTGCAGGCCGCGATCAACATGTCGGTCAATCTGCAGCTGATCCCGGCCAAGGGCATGACCTTGCCGTTCATCTCCTATGGCGGCTCGTCGATGGTGTCGCTGGCCTATGGCGTCGGCATGATGCTGGCGCTGACCCGCATTCGCCCGCGCACCGAGATGCAATCGATCGGCGACGCCGCCACCGCCAACGCCGCGCATGGGTACGCGTGATCGGATTTCCTTCGTCGTGGCTGCGTCGCTGACGCGGCTCGCAATGACGGCAAAATATCTATAGAGACAGCCCAATGGACGCAGCACCTCTCATTCTGCTGGCCGCGGGCGGCACCGGCGGTCATCTGTTTCCCGCCGAGGCGCTCGGCGTCGAACTGATGCGGCGCGGCTATCGCGTGCGCCTCGTCACCGATTCCCGGGCGTTGCGCTACACCGGATTGTTCTCCAACGACACCATCGACGTGGTGCCGAGCGCGACCGTGCGCAGCCGCATGCCGTGGTCGCTGGCCTATACCGGGCTGACGCTCGGCTATGGCCTGGTCGCGGCGCTCAATCTGGTGCGGCGGCTGAAGCCCGCGGCGGTGGTCGGTTTCGGCGGCTATCCGACCGTGCCGCCGCTGATCGCGGCGAAGCTGCGCGGCGTGCCCGGCATTATCCACGACGCCAATGCGGTGCTCGGCCGCGCCAACCGTTTTCTATCGAGCCGCGTCAGCGCGATCGCGACCTCGCTGCCGGGCGTGCTGGATCGCGATCCGGCGCTGGCGCCGAAAACAACCACCGTCGGCACGCCGATGCGTCCCGCCATTCTGGCCGCCGCGGCGGTACCGTTCGCAGCCCCTGAAGCGGGCGGCGCGCTGCGTTTGCTGGTGGTCGGCGGCAGCCAGGGCGCGCGCGTGATGGCCGATATCGTGCCCGGCGCGATCGAGCGGCTCGATCGATCGCTGTGGAGCAGGCTGGTGCTGACCCAGCAGGTCCGCGAGGAAGACATGGCGCGGGTGCGCGCGGTCTATGACCGCCTGAAACTCAACGCCGAGCTGGCGCCGTTCTTCAGCGACCTGCCGGCGCGGCTGGCCTCGAGCCATCTCGTGGTGTCGCGCTCCGGCGCAGGCACCGTAGCCGAGCTTGCCGCGATCGGCCGCCCCTCGATCCTGGTGCCGCTGCCGGGTTCGATCGACCAGGATCAGTTCGCCAATGCCGGCGTGCTGGCGCAGGCTGACGGCGGCATCCGCATCGTGCAGAAGGATTTCACCCCGGAGCGGCTGGCCGCCGAAATCACCGGGCTCGCCGCCGAGCCCGCGCGCCTCGCCGTGATGGCGACCAATGCCCGCAAGGTCGGCCGGCTCGACGCGGCGGAGCGGCTGGCCGATCTGGTGGCGAAAGTCGCGGGAATCTAACATTTGGTCATTCCGGACAGGCCGCGAAGCGGACCGATCCGGAATCTCGAGATTCCGGGTTCGCTCGCACCGCGAGCGCCCCGGAATGACCGGAAAAAGCGCTTGTCATACTGTGCCCAGGCAAGGCATCCAGTAGGGGTAACGACAGGGAATAAACCATGAGACTGCCGCGCGAGATCGGACCTATCCACTTCGTCGGGATCGGCGGCATCGGCATGAGCGGCATCGCCGAGGTGCTGAGCAATCTCGGCTATACGGTCCAGGGCTCCGACGCCTCCGAAGGCGCCAACGTCAACCGGCTACGCGAAAAGGGCATCAATGTCACCGTCGGCCACAGAGCGGAGAATGTCGCGGGCGCCGACGTGCTGGTGGTGTCGACCGCGATCAAGCGCGACAATCCCGAATTGATGGCGGCGCGCGCCCAGCGCATTCCGGTGGTGCGGCGCGCCGAGATGCTGGCTGAACTGATGCGGCTGAAAAGCTGCGTCGCGATCGCCGGCACCCACGGCAAGACCACCACGACTTCGATGGTCGCAGCGTTGCTGGATGCCGGCGATCTCGATCCGACCGTGATCAATGGCGGCATCATCAATGCTTACGGCACCAATGCCCGGTTGGGCGCCGGCGACTGGATGGTGGTGGAAGCCGACGAGAGCGACGGCACCTTCCTGAAATTGCCGGCTGACGTCGCGATCGTCACCAATGTCGATCCTGAACATCTCGATCACTTCAAGACCTTCGAGGCGGTGCAGGATGCGTTCCGCAATTTTGTCGAGAACGTGCCGTTCTACGGTTTCGCCGTGATGTGCATCGACCATCCGGTGGTGCAGACCATCGTCGGCAAGATCGAGGACCGCCGCATCATCACCTATGGCGAAAATCCGCAGGCCGATGCGCGGCTGGTCGACCTTGCACCGGGCGGCGGCGGCTCGAATTTCAAGGTCGTGTTCCGCAACCGCAAGACCGATGCCACCCACGAGATCGCGAACATCAAATTGCCGATGCCGGGCCGGCACAACGCGCTCAACGCCACGGCGGCGATCGCGGTGGCGCATGAGCTCGGCCTGTCCGACGACACCATCCGCAAGGCGATCGCGGGGTTCGGCGGCGTCAAGCGGCGCTTCACCAAAACCGGCGAATATAACGGCATCACCGTGATCGACGATTACGGCCACCACCCGGTCGAGATCGCAGCCGTCTTGAGGGCTGCGCGCGAATCCACCAACGGCAAGATCATCGCCGTGGTGCAGCCGCATCGCTTCACCCGGTTGCAATCGCTGTTCGAGGAATTTTGTACCTGCTTCAACGATGCCGACGCGGTGGTGGTGGCGGAAGTCTATCCAGCCGGCGAGGCGCCGATTGCCGGCATCGATCGCGACCATTTTGTGCTGGGCCTGCGCGCCCACGGCCATCGCGACGTGATCCCGCTGCCGAATGCCATCGAGCTGGCGCGGGTGATAAAAGGCCTCGCCGGCAGCGGCGACCTCGTGGTCTGCCTCGGCGCCGGCAACATCACCCAATGGGCCTACGCCCTGCCAGATGAACTGAAGGCGCTGGGGTGATGGTGGCGATGGTGAGGACCGCGATTGCGAGCCGCCTCTTTCTGCTCTCTCCCCCCTTGTGGGGGAGAGCCGGAGAGGGGAGTAGCCGCGAGCACGGCGCCTGTTGCTCACCCCCCTCCCTGCCCCTCCCCCACAAGGGGGGAGGGAACATCGCAGACGAAACGTCGGGATATTTCCATTGACCTTCCCCGACATCACGCCGGATATCAAAGCCGCGATGCCCGCGTTGCGCGGGCGGCTGCTGGCGAATCAGTCGCTGGCCGAATTGACGTGGTTTCGGGTCGGCGGTCCGGCGCAGGTGCTGTTCACGCCTTCGGATGAAGACGACCTGGCTTATTTCCTCAAAGCGCTGCCGAAGCAGCTTGCGGTCTATGTGGTCGGCGTCGGCTCCAACCTGATCGTGCGCGATGGCGGCATGCCGGGCGTGGTGATCAGGCTCAGCCCGCGCGGTTTTGGCGAGAGCTCCGCCAGCGGCGACATCGTCAGCGCCGGGTCCGCCGCGCTCGACAAGCGCGTGGCGGAGACGGCGGCGGTGGCCAATATCGGCGGGCTCGAGTTCTTCTTCGGCATTCCCGGCTCGATCGGCGGCGCACTGCGGATGAATGCCGGCGCCAACGGCGCGGAGACCAAGGACGTGCTGATCGAGGCCACAGGTATTGGCCGCGACGGCACCATGCACCGCTTCAGCAATGCCGATATGAAATTCGTCTATCGCAACAGCGGTGTCGATCCCTCGATCATTTTCACCTCCGCGCGCTTTCGCGGCATCGTCGCCGCACCGGAAGCGATCCGGGCGCGGATGAACGAGGTGCAGACCCACCGCGAGACCGCGCAGCCGATCCGGGAAAAAACCGGCGGCTCGACCTTCAAGAATCCACCGGGCAACAGCGCCTGGAAACTGATCGATGCCGCCGGCTGCCGCGGCTTGCGGGTCGGCGGCGCGCAGGTGTCGGAAATGCACTGCAATTTCCTGATCAACACCGGCGATGCCACCGGCCACGATATTGAAACGCTCGGCGAAACCGTTCGCGCGCGGGTCAAGCAAAATTCCGGAATTGAGCTACACTGGGAAATCAAGCGGCTTGGAATCGAATCTGGAATCGAACTTGGGATCGTGCCATCGTGAAGCGCATTACCATTCTGTTCGGCGGCACGAATAAAGAGCGCCTGGTCTCGGTGGCGAGCGCGCAGGCGCTGCATCGGGCATTGCCGGAGGCCGAGCTGTGGTTCTGGGGCGTCGCCGACACCGTCCATGAGGTCACTTCACCGGCGCTGCTCGGTCATTCGCGCCCGTTCGAGGATGAATTCAAACCCGGCAGTCGCGGTGTTGCGCTCGAAGCGGCGCTCGACAGGGCCAAGGCCGAAGACCGCGTGCTGGTGCTCGGCCTGCATGGCGGCCGGGCGGAGAATGGCGAATTGCAGGCGATGTGCGAGATGCGCGCCATTCCGTTCACGGGGTCCGGCTCGGCGTCGTCGCATCTGGCCTTCGACAAGGTCGCGGCCAAGCGCTTTGCCGCCATCGCCGGCGTCAAGGCGCCAGCCGGTATTGCGCTGGAGGACATCGATGCGGCGTTGGCCGAATACGGCAGGCTGATTGCAAAACCGGCGCGCGACGGCTCGAGCTACGGGCTGATTTTCGTCAATGCCAGGCAGGACCTGGTCGCCGTGCGCAACGCGGCCAGGACCGAGGAATATCTGATCGAGCCGTTTATTGCGGGCGTGGAAGCCACCTGCGGCGTGCTGGAGCAGTCGGACGGTTCGGTATTTTCATTGCCGCCGATCGAGATCGTGCCGGGCGAGGGCGCGTTCGACTACACCGCGAAATATCTGCTCAAATCGACGCAAGAGATCTGCCCCGGGCGCTTTTCGCCCGAAATCACCGCCGAGATCATGGCGCAGGCGACCAGGGCCCATCGCGCGCTGTCGTGCTCAGGCTATTCCCGAACCGACTTCATCGTCTCGGCGAAAGGGCCGATCTATCTCGAAACCAACACCCTGCCGGGACTGACCGCGGCCTCGCTCTATCCAAAGGCGCTCAAGGAGCAGGGCATCGGCTTCGCTGATTTCCTGCAGGACCAGATCAGGCTGGCGACCAGGCGCACGCCCAGCTAGCACTCGTCGGGCGAGTTCCGTTGGGAACCGGCGCGCTCAATCGATAAAATTTCGCAGAACCGAGGCAAACTATTCACACAGCGGCGCAAAACGCACTCGGTGTCCCCCGACTTTACCTTTTGTTTACCAGGAAGTCCGAAGGTTAACGCTGGCGGCGCATGTGGCGCTTGGCTGCCGGGGCGTGAGCTGTTGCGGATTTCCGCTTCGACGACGCATCGAGGGGAATGGGGCCTGTCTTGAGGGCGACTCCCAACCCGGCATGGCCAGGACGTCATTTGTGCCGGAGCCCGCAAAGCTTTTGCGGGCGCAACATTTGACGAGCTCGTGCAATGGATGGTGCAGGACGCCTCGCTCGATCGCTGAGATCGCTGGGGCCCCAAGCTGATCTGAAAGCCGCCGCCATTGGCGCGGGCGTGCTGCTGCGCGAGTGGCTGGAGCTGCGGCTGGCGCAGGCCGAAGCCGCATCCGCCAAACGCAAGGCGGCCAAGCTGCGCCCCGTGCGCGAGCCCAATCCGAACCGGCTGGTCGCGCTGGTCGAGCGCTATCTGCCGAACCGCGCCGGCGTCGCCGCCACCGTCCTGATCCTGCTCGGCAGCGCAGGCTTCGGCATCGTCAAAGGCGGACATGTCGAGGAACTGACCCAGGCGCTGAGCGATACCCGCAACGCGCTGGCCAATTCCGCCGGATTTTGTATCACCACCGTCGGCATCAACGGCCGCAAGCAGCTGAGCCAGGATGAGGTGCTCGCGATCGGCGGGGTCAATGGCCGCTCGTCGCTGTTGTTTCTCGATGCCGATGCGGTTCGCGACAAGCTCAAAGCCAATCCCTGGATCGGCGAGGCCACGGTGCTGAAGCTTTATCCCGGGCGGCTGCAGATCGACATCGTCGAGCGCTCGGCGTTCGCGCTGTGGCAGCGGGACGGCCGTTTGTCGGTGATCGCCGATGACGGTGCGGTGCTCGAACCCTATGTGACGCGGCGCTTCACCTCGCTGCCGCTGGTGGTCGGCAAGGGCGCCGAGACCCGGGCCCGGGATTTCCTGGCCCTGCTCGACCGCTATCCGCAAGTGCGCGCGGTGACCAAGGCGGCGATCTTCGTCGGCGAGCGCCGCTGGAACCTGCGGCTCAAGGACGGCCTCGATATAAGGCTGCCGGAAAACGACGTCGGCAACGCGCTGGCGTCCCTGAGCAAAATCGACAAGGAAGACAAATTGTTCTCGCGCGACATCGTCGCCGTCGACATGCGCCTGTCCGACCGGCTGATCGTGCAATTGTCCGACGACGCGGCCAAAGCCCGCGAGGATCTGCTCAAGGACAAGAAGCCGAAGAAGAAGGCCGGTGACGCATGACCGGTCTTGATCGCAATCAGACGCCGAAGACGCGCCCGATGCCGCAGAAGCGCACCGCGCTGGTGGCCTCGCTCGACATCGGCACCAGCAAGATCGCCTGCATGATCGCGCGGCTCAAGCCGTGCCCGCCGAGCGAGGCGCTTGCGCGGCCGCAGCCACGCGGTCGAGCTGATCGGCTACAGCCAGATCCAGTCGCGCGGCGTCAAGGCCGGCGCGGTGGTCGATCTGACCGAATGCGAACAGGCGGTGCGTCACGCTGTGGCGCTGGCCGAGCGGATGGCCAAGGTCCGGGTTGAATCGGTGCTGCTGTCGATCTCGGCGGGCCGGCTGCAAGGGCAGTTGGTCGAAGCCGCGGCCGAGATCAAGGGCGGCGCGGTCACGGCGGCCGATGTCAGCCGCATCACCTCCGCCGGCATGCGCCACGCCACCGGCGAGGGCCGTACCGTGCTGCATGCGCTGCCGGTCGGCTATGCGCTCGACGGCGTCAAAGGCATTCGCGATCCGCGCGGCATGGTGGCGCGGCAGTTCGGCGTCGACATGAATGTCGTCACGGCGGACGCCAACGTCGCCAAGAACCTGATGCTGGTGGTCGAACGCTGCCACCTCAATGTCGAAGCCATGGCGGCAAGCCCGTATGTGGCCGGCCTGTCGGTCCTGACCGACGACGAAGCCGATATCGGCGCCGCCGTGGTCGAGATGGGGGCGGGCACCACCACACTCGCGATCTATTCCGGCGGTCGCTTCGTGCATGCGTCCGGATTTGCGGTCGGCGGGCAACACATCACCATGGATCTCGCGCGCGGACTCTCCGCATGCATTGCGGATGCCGAGCGAATCAAGACGTTATATGGCACCGTGCTGACCGGTGGATCCGACGCGCGCGAATTGATGTCGGTGCCGGCGGCGGGCGACAACGAGCGCGACGCTCCGCAGATCGTGTCCCGCGCCACGATCGCGAACATCGTCCGGCACCGCGCCGAGGAGATTTTTGAAATGGTCCGGGACCGCCTGGCGGATTCTCCGTTTGCGGCAGAGCCCAAGGCGCGCGTGGTCTTGAGCGGCGGCGCTTCGCAGCTCACCGGCTTTGTCGAACTCGCAACCCAGATCCTCGGCCGTCCGGTTCGTGTCGGCCGCCCGCTCGGCTTTGGCCGGCTGCCCAATGAGGCGAAGAGCGCGTCGTTCGCGGTCCCCTCGGGCCTGCTGGTCTACCCGCAATACGCTCACCTTGAACACGTCGAACCGCGGCATACGCGGCAGCTCAAGACAGGGACTGACGGCTATTTTGGAAAGGTCGGACGATGGCTTCGCGAGGGCTTCTGATGAATCTTTTCGGCTCCCCTGGAATTTCCCTTGGAATTTCACCAACTCCCGCGGCCGCCGGCCGGGGCGAACCAACGCGCGCGTAATCGAGAGGCACCCATGACAATCAATCTCAACGTCCCTGATATTCGCGAGCTGAAGCCGCGGATTACCGTGTTCGGCGTAGGCGGAGCCGGCGGCAACGCCGTCAACAACATGATCACCGCCGGGCTGCAGGGGGTAGATTTCGTCGTCGCCAACACCGATGCGCAGGCGCTGACGATGTCGAAAGCCCAGCGCATCGTGCAGATGGGCACCCAGGTCACCCAGGGCCTCGGCGCGGGATCGCAACCTGACGTCGGCGCGGCCGCCGCCCAGGAAGTCATCGACGAGATCCGCGATCATCTTTCCGGCGCCAACATGGTGTTCGTCACCGCCGGCATGGGCGGCGGCACCGGCACCGGCGCTGCCCCGGTGATCGCCAAGACCGCGCGCGACATGGGCATCCTCACCGTCGGCGTGGTCACCAAGCCGTTCCACTTCGAAGGCCAGCGCCGGATGCGCACCGCCGAGTCCGGCATCGCCGAACTGCACAAGGTGGTCGATACGCTGCTGATCATCCCGAACCAGAACCTGTTCCGGGTCGCCAACGAAAAGACCACCTTCGCCGACGCCTTCGCGATGGCCGACCAGGTGCTCTATTCGGGCGTCGCCTGCATCACCGACCTGATGGTCAAGGAAGGCCTGATCAATCTCGACTTCGCCGACGTCCGCGCCGTGATGCGCGAAATGGGCAAGGCGATGATGGGCACCGGCGAAGCCTCCGGCGACAAGCGCGCGCTGACCGCGGCCGAGGCGGCGATCGCCAATCCGCTGATCGACGACAGCTCGATGAAGGGCGCCCGGGGCCTCCTGATCTCGATCACCGGTGGCAAGGACCTGACGCTGTTCGAGGTCGACGAAGCCGCCACCCGCATCCGCGAGGAAGTCGATCAGGACGCCAACATCATCGTCGGCGCCACTTTCGACGAGAATCTCGACGGCGTGATCCGCGTCTCCGTCGTTGCCACCGGCATTGAGCAGGCGCTAATCTCGCGCAACGCCGCGGCGCCGGCGGCAACCGCGACCAACGCCGTGGCTTCGGCCGCGGCGCCGGATTCCCGGCTCGCCGATCTGACGGCGCGGCTGCGCGCCGACAATGCGCGGATGGCCGAACGCGCCCAGAAGCTCGAGGCAACGCTGCCGGCGCAGGCGGCGGCCTCCGCGCCCGCGGCGCAGCGCCAGACGGGCAGTGTCGAACGCGGTGCGCTGGCGGCGATCGCCGCCGCGGTGTCTCAGGAGACCCCGCAGCAAGTCGCGCCGCTGCAGCCTGCGTCCTATGGCGACGTCACGGTTCGTCCGATCGCGCAGAAGCCGTCATTGTTCCCGGATATGGACGCCGCGAAAGTCGAGATGCGTGAGGTTGCGACCCCCGAGACCTTTATCCCGCAGGCCGCCGAACGCGCGCCGGTTCGCGCGCCCCGGATGCCGAAGTTCGAAGACCTGCCGATGCCGGCCCAGGCCGAAATCCGGCAGGCCCGCGGTGACGCTGAAGAAGAGCATCCGCAAAAAGTACGGATGTCGCTGCTGCAGCGTCTCGCCAATGTGGGCCTCGGCCGCCGCGACGAGGAGACCGAGCCGCCGATCGTCGCCCGCGCGTCTGGCCCGGCGATGGCTCCGATGCCGCCGCTGCCGGAGCGCAAGCCGCAGCGCAGCGTGGCACAGCAAATAGCGAATCACGATCCGGTATCTGAATACGCTCGGCGGCCTGCGCCGCAGGGTTTGGATACCCATGGCCGTCCCGCACCTGTTGCACCAACGCCACAGGGTGACGATCATCTTGATATTCCGGCCTTCCTTCGCCGGCAATCGAACTGAAGATTGTTACAGTCTCGATGACATAAAAAAGGCCCCGGTTGGATCAATCGGGGCCTTTTTCTTGCGGCGGAAAACGCTCTAAGTCGGTTCCCAAGCAACTGATATTAAATGATTAATTGTTTACTTTGGCGTGAGATAATCGCACCGGTGGCGCCTTTGCCGGGTCCGAATTAGGTTAACTCTGGGCGCCATTACGGCAGAGGTTGGGTAACAATCGGTAAAAAAGCGTGAGTTGGCGCACTTTGGGGCTGTGACTATGGTCTGCCGTGACTTGGGGATACTGAAAACGAATTGGCTGGGGAATGTGGCCCTCTCGTTTTTAAGTAGGTCAGTAGTGGGCGGTTTGGAATGAAATTTAGCCGGCAGACAACGCTACGGGCGCAAGCCACTGTGACGGGCGTCGGCGTGCATTCCGGTTTACCTGTAAGCCTGACCATCGGACCTGCATCGATCGATGCAGGTTTTATTTTTGTCCGCACCGGACTGGATGGTTCCGATCGCGAAGTCCGCGCGGTTGCCGAATCCGTCATCGCCACCGAATTTGCCACCGTGCTGGGCGATCGCAATGGCCCGCTGGTCTCGACCGCTGAGCATGTGCTCGCGGCCTTGCGCGGCATGGGCGTCGATAACGCCACGATCGAAGTCGACGGCCCGGAAGTTCCGATCATGGACGGCAGTTCCGCTGCTTTCGTCGCTGCGATCGATCAGGCCGGTATCATCACCCAATCCGCGCCGCGCCGGTTCATCCAGGTGCTGAAGCCGGTTCAAGTCTCATTGGGCGAATCATTCGGCGAACTGCGGCCCCATGCCGGCGGTTTCCGCGCCGAAGTGGAAATCGACTTCGCCAATCCCGTGATCGGACGCCAGAGCTATATGCTCGATCTCAGCCCGGAACGGTTCCGCCGCGAGATTTCGCGGGCCCGGACCTTTGGCTGCATGAACGATGTCGCGCGGCTCTGGAGCGCGGGCTTCGCGCTTGGCGCCTCGTTCGAGAATTCGGTGGTGTTCGACGAAGAGCGGCTGCTCAACGCCGAAGGCCTGCGCTATTCCGACGAATGCGCCCGTCACAAGGTTCTCGATGTGGTCGGCGATCTCGCGCTGGCCGGCCTGCCTCTGCTCGGCGCCTACCGCTCGGTGCGCGGCGGCCACAAGCTCAACCATGCGGTGCTGACCGCGTTGCTGGCCGATCGTACCGCCTATCGGGTGCTGGAATTGGATGCCGTGCGGCGCCCGCGCTACGCCGAGGCCGGCAGCGGCATGGTCGGCGGCATGATCGCCGCTTACGGCCCCGACGTCTCCTGAGCGCCCTGTAGGGCGTCTGCGCTGCGGATCCTCTCCCAAAGCCTCCTGACGATCGTCTCCGGCGCTTTTGGCCCAGTAACCACAGGAAACGACAATATGGCCTTGTCGCCTTAATCCGGGCGAAATGGCTGCGTATCCGGTTGGTTACCGGAGCTTTTTCGGTTAGACAGGCACGCGGTTGCATGGCTAAGCGCCCGCGGGCACGACAATCAATGTGTTCATGAAATGCGTTTATCAAGTGCATTCATGGCGCTCGGCGGGCACCGCATCACAGTCGTCAGGTTTTAAATCTATGTCGGCACGGCGTATGACGCTCAGGTTACGCACATTATCCGCTGGTTCGGACCTGCATTGGCTGGGTCGGCAATTGCGCTTGACCGCGAGCCTTGCGATTCTTGCGATCCCGCTCAGCGGATGCGGTACCGGCGCGATATGGGACAAGTTTTTCGCCAAGGACGACACCTTCGTCGAGGAGCCCGCGGACAAGCTCTATAACGAGGGCCTGTTCCTGATGAACCAGAAGAGCGATCCAAAAGCCGCCTCGAAGAAATTCGAGGAAGTCGATCGCCAGCATCCCTATTCGGAATGGGCGCGCAAATCGCTGCTGATGTCGGCCTATGCCTATTACAACGCCGGCGACTACGATAACTGCATTGGCTCGGCGACCCGCTACGTCACCTTGCACCCCGGCAGTCCCGACGCTGCCTATGCGCAATTCCTGATCGCCTCATCGCAATACGACCAGATTCCGGATACCAGCCGCGATCAGGGCCGCACCGAGAAGGCGATCTCGGCGCTTGAAGAGGTGATTCGCAAATATCCGACCTCGGAATATGCCGTCGCCGCCAAGACCAAGCTCGAAGCGGCCCGCGACCAGCTCGCCGGCAAGGAAATGAATATCGGCCGCTATTACCTGGATCAGCGCAACTACACCGCAGCCATCAACCGTTTCAAGACCGTGGTCACCCAGTATCAGACCACGCGGCATGTCGAGGAGGCGCTGGCCCGGCTCACCGAATGCTATATGGCGATCGGGATCGTAGGCGAGGCGCAGACCGCCGCGGCCGTGCTCGGGCACAATTTTCCTGATAGCCGCTGGTACAAGGACGCCTATAATCTTGTAAAGTCCGGTGGTCTCGAGCCGAGCGAGAATCAGGGGTCCTACATTTCCAGGGCCTTCAAGAAGATAGGTCTCGGGTAGGAATAGCTCTTTCATGCTGGCCCGTCTTTCGATCCGTGACATCGTCCTGATCGAACGGCTCGATATCGAGTTTTCCCGTGGCCTCGCGGTTTTGACCGGCGAAACCGGCGCGGGAAAATCCATCCTGCTCGATGCCTTCGCGCTGGCGCTTGGCGGTCGCGGCGACGCCGGCCTGGTTCGCCATGGCGTGGAGCAGGGCCAGGTCACCGCGGTGTTCGACGTGCCGAAGGGCCATCCGGCGGCGGCGATCCTCAGCGCCAACGGGCTCGACGACACCGGTGAGATGATCCTGCGCCGCGTCCAGCTCGCCGACGGCCGCACCCGCGCCTTCATCAACGATCAGTCGATCAGCGTGCAGACCCTGAAAGCGGTCGGCACCGCGCTGGTCGAGATCCACGGCCAGCATGACGAGCGTGCGCTGGTCGATGCCTCGACCCACCGCCGGCTGCTCGATGCGTTCGCGGGCCTCGAGAAGGAGGTCGGGAGCCTGGAGAAATTGTGGGACTCCCGCCGCGCCGCCAACACGCTGCTCGACGAGCATCGCGCGGCGATGGAGCGTGCGGCCCGCGAGGCCGACTATCTGCGCCATGCCGCCGACGAATTGAAGGCGCTCAAGCCCAAGGACGGCGAGGAGACCGCGCTGGCCGGGCGCCGCACCACCATGATGCAGGGCGAAAAGATCGCAGCCGACCTGCGCGAGGCCCAGGATGCGGTCAGCGGCCATCATTCGCCGGTCGCGGCGCTGGCGGCGGCGGTGCGGCGGCTGGAACGCCGGGCTGGAAATTCGCCGACCCTGGTCGAACCCGCGGTGAAGGCGATCGATATCGCCATCAACGCGCTGGAGGAAGCCGACCAGCATCTCACCGCCGCGCTGATCGCAGCCGATTTCGATCCAAGCGAACTCGAACGCATCGAGGAGCGGCTGTTCGCGCTTCGCGGCGCGTCGCGCAAATACGCCACGCCGGTCGACGGCCTCGCCGCGCTGGCCGCGAAATACGCCGCCGACGTGGCGCTGATCGACGCCGGCGCCGGGCAGTTGAAGAAGCTCGAGGCCGCGGCCGCGGAAGCCGACAGGCATTACAGCGCGGCGGCGACCAGGCTGTCGGCCGCGCGCAGCAAATCGGCGGAGAAGCTCAACAAGGCGGTCAACGCCGAGCTGGCGCCGCTGAAGCTCGAACGCGCCAAGTTCATGACGCAGGTGGAATCCGATCCCGCCGCGCCGGGGCCGCAAGGTTTCGATCGCGTCGAATTCTGGGTCCAGACCAATCCGGGCACAAAGCCAGGCCCGCTGATGAAGGTCGCCTCCGGTGGCGAGCTGTCGCGGTTCCTGCTGGCGCTCAAGGTGGTGCTGTCCGACCGCGGCTCGGCGCCCACGCTGGTGTTCGACGAAATCGACACCGGCGTCGGCGGCGCGGTGGCGGACGCGATCGGCGCCCGGCTGGCGCGGCTGGCCGGCAAGGTGCAGGTAATGGCGGTGACCCATGCGCCGCAGGTCGCCGCGCGGGCCGACCAGCATTTGCTGATTTCAAAGGACGCCCTCGACAAGGGCAAGCGTGTCGCCACCCGCGTCAACGCGCTCGCCGCCGACCACCGCCGCGAGGAAATCGCCCGCATGCTGGCCGGCGCCGAGATCACCGCCGAGGCGAGAGCGGCCGCCGAGCGGCTGCTGCGCGCCGCGACGGCGTAAGTTCGGCGCGACCATGGCCGCGAAGACCAAAAAGCCCCTCGTGGACGTCGCAAAGCTCACCAAGCCCCGGGCCAAGGTCGAGCTGATGCGGCTGGCGCTTGAGCTCGAGGGCCACGACAAGCGCTATTACCAGGATGACGCGCCCAGCGTCACCGACGCCGAATACGACGCGCTGCGCCAGCGCTTCAACGCCATCGAGAAGAAATTTCCTGAATTCGTCAGTTCCGACTCGCCGTCGCAGAAAGTAGGCGCGGCGCCGTCCGGGCGTTTCAGGAAGGTCCGCCACGCGGTGCCGATGCTGTCGCTGGATAACGCCTTTGCCGAAGCGGATGTGCTGGATTTCGCCGCGCGCATCCAACGCTTCCTCAAGCTGCCCGACGACAAGATCGACTTCACAGCCGAGCCGAAAATCGACGGGCTGTCGATGTCGTTGCGCTACGAAGGCGGCGAACTCGTCACCGCGGCGACCCGCGGCGACGGCGCCGAGGGCGAGGACGTCACCGCCAATATCCGCACGCTGGAGGATGTGCCGCAGAAGCTGAGGGGCCACAACGTGCCTGAGATCTGCGAGGTGCGCGGCGAGGTCTACATGACCAAGCGTGCGTTCCTCGCGCTGAACGAACGGCAGAAGGCCGCGGGCGATACGATCTTTGCCAACCCGCGCAATTCGGCGGCAGGCTCACTGCGCCAGAAGGATCCCACCATCACCGCGTCGCGCCCGCTCGGCTTTTTCGCCTATGCGTGGGGCGAAATGAGCGCGATGCCGGAGCATACCCAATCCGGCATGATCGGCTGGTTCGAGCGCTGCGGCTTCAAGACCAATCCGCTCACGAAACTCTGTCACTCGGTCGAGCAGTTGATCGCCTTCCATCGCAAGATCGAGGAGCAGCGCGCCGAGCTCGACTACGATATCGATGGCGTGGTCTACAAGGTCAATCGGCTGGATTGGCAGGAGCGGCTTGGCTTTGTGTCGCGCACGCCGCGCTGGGCGATCGCGCATAAATTCCCGGCCGAGCGCGCCATGACGGTGCTCAGGGATATCGAGATCCAGGTTGGGCGCACCGGCTCGTTCACGCCGGTCGGCAAGCTCGAGCCGGTCGGTGTCGGCGGCGTCATCGTGCAGAATGTCACCTTGCACAACGAGGACTACATCAAGGGGATCGGCGGCGACGGCGAGCAGTTGCGCGAGGGGCGCGATATCCGGATCGGCGACACCGTCGTGATCCAGCGCGCCGGCGACGTGATTCCGCAGGTGGTCGACGTCATCATCGACAAGCGGCCGAGCGACGCCAAGGAATTTCATTTTCCGAAGAAATGTCCGTGCCCGCTGCATACCGATGTGGTGCGCGAGGAGACCGCCGCCGGCGAGGAGGGCTCACGAGCCCGTTGCACCGGCGAGTTTGCCTGTCCGTTCCAGAAGATCGAGCACTTGAAACTGTTCGCCTCGCGGCGGGCGTTCGACATCGATGGCCTCGGCGAAAAGCAGATCCAGTTCTTCTTTGAAGAGGGGTGGGTGAAAGAACCCGCGGATATCTTCACGCTGCCGGCGCGCAACGCCAAGATCAAGCTGGAGGCGATCGAAGGCTACGGCGAGACGTCGGTACGCAATCTGTTCGCGGCGATCGAAGGGCGGCGCCGGATTTCGCTCGAGCGTTTCATCTTCGCGCTCGGCATGCGCCAGGTCGGCGAGACCACCGCGCTGGCGCTGGCGCGCGGTTACGGCTCCTGGCAGGCGTTCCACGATGCGTGTCTGGCGGTCACCAAGGGCGACGAGGAGACCATCGCCGAGATGGATGCGCTGGACCAGATCGGCGACACCGTCATTGCGAGTATCGCGGCCTATTTCGGTGAGAGCCACAACCGCGGCATCGTCGAGCGGCTGACCAGGGAAGTCACCATCATCGATGCTGAAAAGCCCAAGAGCAATTCACCGGTCGCCGGCAAGACCGTGGTCTTTACCGGCTCGCTTGAAAAGATGACCCGCGACGAAGCCAAGGCCACCGCCGAGCGGTTGGGCGCCAAGGCGGCGGGTTCGGTGTCGAAGAAGACCGATTATGTGGTGGCAGGCCCTGGCGCGGGTTCGAAACTCGCGGAAGCCAGCAAGCACGGCGTCGCGGTGCTGACCGAGGACGAGTGGCTGAAGCTGATCGGGGAGTGAGCAACACTCACCGGGTCATTGCGCAAGGCGTTAATCGCATTTACCGCCGTCATCATCCGCGAAGGCGGATGATCCAGTATTGCAGAGCGCTAAAGTTCAACATGATCGCTCTGGAATACTGGATACTCCGCCTTCGCGGAGTATGACGGTGGAGGATGGAGCGACGTCAAGACGCTCGCCCACACCTCACAACATCCCCGACTCTTCCTCCTCCGCCTTCTCCATCAACGCCTCGCTGACCACGACCGTTCGCCGCGGCACGATGAAGATCATGCTCGAAGCGCAGGCGACCGAGATCGCGAAGATCGCCAATGTGAGCGGCAGCGTGGTGGCGGAGTGGCCGCCGAGCCAGGCGCCGAATTGCGAGACCAGCGCGCCGATCCCCTGCTGCAGAAATCCCATGGCGCCGGAAGCGGTGCCGGCGGCCTCGGGGCGGATACTGATCGCGCCGGCTGCGGAGTTGGCCATCACGAAGGCGTTGCCGGCCATCACGATCATCTGGGTGCCGAACAGGACGAGCGGCGCCTGATTGAAGCCTGCGAAGCTCCAGGTCAGGTTGAGTGCGCTGCCGGCCAATTGTAGCGCCAGGCCGATCCAGATCAGCCTTTCCAGCTGATAGCGCGGCGCAAAGCGTACGCAAAACAGATTGCCGACCAGATACGCAAATCCCGTGGTCGCAAACCAGGCGCCGTATTCGGCGCTGCTGCGGCCCATCTGCGTCACCACGACATAGGGGCCGCCGCCGGCGAAGGCAAAAATGATTTGCGAGGCCAGCACCTGGCACAGCACATAGCCGATGAAGGCCCGGTTTTTTGTCAGCGTGCCGAGATCGCCGCGAAAGCTGCTGCTCTCGGCACGATCGCGACGGGTTTCGGGCAACGCGAGCGCAATCAGGACGGTGATCGCCAGCGATGCCGCGGTGATGAGATACAGGATCGCACGCCAGCCGAACGCGGTTTCCAGCAGTCCGCCGGTCAGTGGGCTGACCATCTGCGCGATCATCAGTGCAGCCACGACGAGGCTGATCATCGCGCCGACGCGCTCGCGCGGATAAAGATCGCGGATGATGGCGCGGCTGATCACCATGCCGCTGGCGCCGCCCAGCGCCTGGAAGAATCGCGCGGCGATGAGCTCCGGCAGATTTTGCGCAAACACCGATCCGATGCCGGCGACCACCATCAATCCGAGGCCGGCGAGCAGCACCGGCCTGCGGCCGAACTTGTCCGACAGCGGTCCCATGATGAGCTGCGAGAGGGCGATGCCGACCATGTAGAGCGAGACCGTCATCTGCGCGATCGAGATATCGCGGCCGAAGGTCGTTGCCAGGATCGGCAGCGCCGGCACCAGCATATAGAGCGAGATCGGCGCCACGCCCGTCATCAGGACGAGCAAGAACAGCACGAGCCGCGATTTCGCGAGGTCGTTCTTGCTTGCGGCCGGAGGTGGCTTGATCACTCCATGCATTCGTGTCTGATCCGATTTCGCCAAGATCAGACTGTAGAGCTATCCGGGATGACGGATACGCTCGTTTCGGAATGCGGCTATTCGGTTTTCGGGAGGCGAGATGCAAATACCGACGTCATCACCCGCGAATGCGGGTGATCCAGTATTCCAGGGCGGCGGTAATGAGCGGCGGCCTCGCGGAGTACTGGATACCCCGCCTTCGCGGGGTATGACGGCGGAGGATGGTGTGACGGCCGTCGCAGTAACGACCGCGGTGGCTACAGCGCTGCCGTCGCAGCATCGAGCCACGCTTTGGTGGCTTCGTCGAGATGCGGGCGGACCTCGTCGCGAACCCGGGCGTGATAGGCATTGAGCCAAT
Source organism: uncultured Alphaproteobacteria bacterium (assembly GCA_963755895.1). Classification (GTDB taxonomy): domain Bacteria; phylum Pseudomonadota; class Alphaproteobacteria; order Rhizobiales; family Xanthobacteraceae; genus Bradyrhizobium. The sequence continues at coordinate 534,534 of CAVWMD010000003.1, read as the reverse complement.
CGCGTTCGTCGACGCTGAGCATGGTCAGATCGATCAGGCGCCGGTCGATCGGCGCCAGGGTCAGCGTCTCGAAGGCGTTGAGCGGCCTCTCGGCGCCGGCCACTTCCTTAGCCACCACCAGTTCCAGATTCTCGATCCGGATGCCGAACGCGTCGGTCTTGTAATAGCCGGGCTCGTTGGACAGGATCATGCCGCGCCGCAGGGGCGCGATGCCGAGCTTCGAGATGCGCGCCGGGCCCTCGTGCACCGACAGATAGCTGCCGACGCCGTGGCCGGTGCCGTGCTCGAAATCGAGGCCGACCTGCCAGAGGAATTGCCGCGCCAAACTATCGAGCTGCGCGCCGGTGGTGCCGTCGGGAAACACCGCGCACGCAATCGCGATATGACCGCGCAGCACCCGGGTGAAGCGGTCGCGCATTTCCGCCGTCGGCGTGCCGACCGCGATGGTGCGGGTGACGTCGGTGGTGCCGTCCTGATATTGCGCGCCGGAATTGATCAGCAACAAATCGCCCACCGCGATCCGCCGGTTGGTCTTGCGGGTGACGCGATAATGCACGATGGCGCCGTTCGGCCCGGTGCCGGCGATGGTCGGGAACGACACGTCCTTCAGCGCGCCGGTCTCGCGCCGGAATGTCTCCAGCGCCTCGACCGTATCGATTTCGGTCAGCGCGCCCGTTTGTGCCTCGCGGTCGATCCAGGCCAGGAAACGCGCCAGCGCTACCGCATCGCGCCGATGCGCGTTGCGGGTGCCTTCGATCTCGGTCGGGTTCTTGCAGGCCTTCAGTAGCGCGACCGGATCGCTGCCACGCACGACCTTGCCGCCGGCGCCATGGATCAGCCGGCTCAACGCGTCGGCGGCGGTGGCGCTGTCGAGCGCGACCGACGCACCGCGTTGCGCCAGCGCGGCGAGCGCCGGCGCCAGCGCCCCGGGCTCGGCCACATCGGCGGAGTGCTCCAGATGGTCGCGCGTGCTGTTGGAGAGCTTGCGGTGATCGATGAAGATAATGGGGCGGCCGGCCTTCGGCACCAGCGCATAGGACAATGGCAACGGCGTATGCGAGACGTCGGCGCCGCGGATGTTGAAGGTCCAGGCCACCGCGTGCGAATCCGACAGCACCAGTGCGTCGACGCCGAGCCGGTCGATCTCGGCTGTGATCCGCTTGAGTTTTTCAGCCTCCGCCTCGCCGGAAAATGGCCTGCCGTGAATGGCGACCGGGCCGAGCGGCGGCGCCGGGCGCTCGGTCCACACCGAATCAAGCGGGTTGCCGTCGACCGCGACCAGCTCGGCGCCGGCCTTGGCGCAGGCCGCCTGCAGCCGTTCGGCTGCCGCTGAAGTATGCAGCCACGGATCGAAGCCGAGGCGATCGCCGGCCACCAAATGTTGGGTCAGCCAGCTTTCGGGGGTGGGATCGATCAGCGATTCCACCTTCCAGGCCCTGGCATCGACCTGCTTGGCGGCTTGCAGCGTATAACGGCCGTCGACAAATACCGCGGCTTCATGGACCAGCACGATCGCCATGCCGGCCGATCCGGTAAAGCCGGTCAGCCAGGCCAGCCGCTCCTCGGAGGCGGCGACATATTCGTTTTGCTGCTGATCGGCGCGCGGAATCACGAATCCGGTCAGTTTCCGCCGCGCCAGTTCGGCGCGAAAGGTGGCGAGCCGCGCCGTCAGCGCTACGCCACTTTCGGGCTCTTCGAATGTCTGGAAATGGGCTTCGAACATCGTCTGACCACTCTAGAGCCTTTTCCGTTCCGATGGAATCGGAACGGGGCTCTAGTCTTTTGTTTTGACGCGTTTTCTTCACGCGAACCGGTGCCCACTTCACTCGAAAACACTCTAGAAGGACGCGGACAAGACCGCAATGTAAGCGAGCATTGTCGCAAATTTGGCACAGATTATGCTTGAATTATTTCGCCTGCATTAGACAGAGGGAACGACTGTTGTCGCAAGTCGTTCATCTGACGAGACTGGGGTGACTCCAGTTATTTGGGGAGCTTCGGGAGTGTCTCAACTCAACGACGAGGGGATACACATGCCAGCCTTCACGTTCGAGAAGATTTCGCCGCCGGCGCCGCGCGGCCCGCTTCCACCGGTTGAGGCTGCCAATACGACTGTCGTCAGACGACAGCGCGGCGTCATCGTCCAGATGCTGGATCGTTTGGTCGAGGCGCGGGTCAGGCGGACTTTGCGCGAAGAAAAGGGCGTCATCGCCCGCCGCGAGCCCAAGCCGCAGGATTAGACCGCGTTCTTAAGTCCCGCTTTCCAGATCGGATGCTTTCGCCAACGTGACATCGACGACGCGCGTGCCGTCCAATTCGCGCACGATCCGTTGGTCCGGCCCGACGATACCGAGGTCGAACTCCCGATCCGGCGTCACCAAAATCATCCGCTGGCCATTTATCACCACCACCGTGACGTCATGGGTTTCGCCCGATATCGCCCATTGGTGTATCTCGCTGCGGAACGGCTCTTTGCGCCAGGCATCCGGAAAGCCCGGATCGCACCGGACCTCGATCCCATCTTCGGAGGTCGTCAGGACAAATCTGGATTTGCTTGGCTTCCAGCGCTGGTCCAGCAGGTCATTGACCAGCCAAAGGCAGCTAAAGGTCCGACACTCGGCCGGCCGTTCCGGATAGATCTGGCAACCGCGTCCCGGCCTGCAATGAGGGCACCACGCGCCGACCGGTTTTGCCAGTTGTTCGATCGCCATCACCTTGCAGCACAGCGTGCATTCGCCGCAGGTCTTGTTCGCCGTGACGGCGCTGTCGGCAGATGGAACGGCGACCATAAGCGCGCCCTGAAAGCTTTATCCCGTCTTGCGCAGCAACAGACTACTCCAGCCCTCGATCCGCACGTGCCGCACCGGCACCAGCCCACGCGCGCGGTAGGCAGCGGTCACGCCGGCCGCCTGGGGCGTCAACAGGCCCGACAGGATCACCAGCGCGCCGGGCGCCAGATGCCGCGCCATCGGCGTTGCCAATTGCCGCAACGGATTGGCGAGGATATTCGCCAGCACCAGGTCGAACGGGCCGGCGCTGGCGAATTGCGGCGCGGAAAAACCGGTCGCCGTGATGATCTGCACGAGATCGCCGGTCTGGTTGAGACGGGCGTTTTCCCGCGCCACCCGCACCGAGGCCGGATCGATATCGCTTGCCAGCACGGCCCCATGTAGCGCCTTGGCGGCCGCGATCGCCAGTACGCCGGTGCCTGTGCCGAGGTCGAGCACGCGGCGGGGATAATACCGCTTCAGCACATGATCGAGCAGCAGCAGGCAGCCGCGCGTGGTGCCGTGGTGGCCGGTGCCGAATGCCAGCGCCGCCTCGATCTCGATGCCGAGCTTGTTCGGCGGCACGCGTGGGCGATCATGCGCGCCATGCACCATGAAGCGCCCGGCCGGCACAGGCACGAGGTCCTCGAGGCTGGCCTTGACCCAGTCCTTGGCCTCGACGGTGTCGAAAATGACGTTCCCGGCCACCTCGTCGCCGGCGGCGATGCCGACGAGATCGCGGATCGAGGCCTGATCGGGCGCATCGGCAAAATGCATGATGACATCCCACAGGCCATCCGGCCGCTCGAAGGCGGTAATCGCGGCCTGCCCTTCGAAAAAAATCTCGTTCAGGAGATCGACGACGCGTTTTGCCCCCGCCTCAGTGCCGACGGCGAAATAGGCGCGGTGGGTCGCGGGGGTGATGGTGGAAGACATCATGGGTCCGGGGAATGGCGGCAATTGGTTCGGGCGTACAAAAAGTTGTTGTAGGCGCCCGTCTTGCCGGCAATATCTGGTTTTTGAAGCTTAGAGAATACGCGCTTTCAGGTCCGGCTGCGTCAGAATATCAAAGCTCTACCCACCGGAACATACCAAGTCTCAGCATCGCTTCGCCGTCGGTTGTCCGTCAGATTTGCACAACGAGCCCACCGATTTCTCCAGCTGATATTGCCAGGCAACGAACCGTTCTATCCCCAGCCGATCCACGCCTTTTTCACATGCCATCCACAAGCCTTTCAACAGCCTATCCACTCACCCGAACAACGCCCGATGATCGCCCAGGATGACGCGCGCGGCGTTGTGGCCGGGGGCGCCGGTGACGCCGCCGCCGGGATGGGCGCCGGAGCCGCAATGGTAGAGGCCTTTGAGGGGCCCGCGGTAATCGGCGTGGCCCAGCATCGGCCGCGCCGAGAATATCTGGTTCAAGGTCAGCGCGCCGTGGAAGATATCGCCGCCGAGCAATCCAAATTGGCGCTCCAGGTCGAGCGGCGACAGCATCTGCCGGCCCATCACGCTGGCCGCGAAGCCGGGCGCGTAGGCGTCCACGGTCGCGATCATGAGATCGGCGACTTCTTCGCGATGGCCGTCCCATGATTTGCCGTCGGGCAATTCAGGCGCGACGTGCTGGCAGAACAGGCTGGCGACGTGCTCACCCGGGGGACTGAGCGTATCGTCCAGGGTCGACGGGATCAGCAACTCGACTACCGGCTGGCGGCTCCAGCCATGGTCGCGGGCATCGCGCCAGGCGCGATCCATGTAGTCGAGGCTCGGCGCCAGGATGATGCCGGCGCTGAGATGATCGCCGGCGCCGGGCAGCGCCGTGAACGAGGGCAGGGCGCTCAGCGCCACATTGATGCGAAACGTGCCGGAGCCGTTGCGCCAGTTCTGGATGCGCGCAAGAAAGGCCGGCGGCAGCGCATCCGCCGGAACCAGCCGGGTATAGAGCAATTTGGGATTGACGCTGGAGGCCAGATATCTGGCGCGGATGGTTTCGCCATTGTCGAGCACCACGCCGGCCGCGTGGTCGCGCTCGACGATCACCTCGCGCACGCCGGCCTCGAGCCGGATATCGGCGCCATGGCCGCGCGCCGCGCGCGCCATCGCCTGCGTGATCGCACCCATGCCGCCGATGGCGTGGCCCCAGACGCCCTTTTTGCCGTTCACCTCGCCGAACGCGTGATGCAGCATCACATAGGCCGAGCCCGCCGCGTATGGGCTGGCATAATTGCCGACGATGGCGTCGAAGCCGAACAGCGCCTTGACCAGATCGTTCTCGAATCTCTCGTCGAGCATCTCGCCGGCGGAGCGCGTGAACAGATCGAGCAGGCTGCGTTGTTGCTCCAGGCTCAGCTTGCGCAGGACATTGGCGGTGCCGAGTGCGTTGAAGGCTTCGCGGATCGCACCCGGGCCGAAACCTTCGACCATGTTCGGCGGCGCGCGCAGCACCAGCGCGCGAAGCACGTCGGCGATGGTTTCGAGTTCCTGGGTAAAGCCGTCGATCCGCGTCGCGTCGCGCTCGCTGAGCCGGGCAATGGATTGATGGGTACGGCCTTCGCCGGTCAGCAGATAACTCCGATCGGGCGAGGGGAGGAAATTCTGCGCGCGGCGCTCGACAATCCGCAGGCCATGATTGGGCAGCCGTAAATCCGAAACGACCTGCGGGTTCAACAGGCTGACGGTGTAAGCCGCGACCGAATTGCGAAACCCCGGATGAAACTCCTCGGTGACCGCGGCACCACCCACCACCTTGCGGCGGTCGAGCACGGTCACGCGCAGGCCGGCCATCGCCAGATAGGCGGCGCAGGTGAGGCCGTTATGCCCCGCGCCGATGATGAGGACGTCGGTTTCCGTCATGTGCGGTTCATATGTGGGGCACCAAAGTGCTGCGTCGTCCCCGCGAACTCAGGGGACCCATAACCACTGGCTGCCGCGGCTGCGACGCGTCGGTTCAACACTTCAAAGGCCTCTGACATCATCCAGATCATCTGCGATGCGACGTATGGGTCCCCGCGTTCGCGGGGACGACGTAAGGGGTGGGCGTTTCCGAACTTTCTATCGAACGCGAGCCCGCCCGCACAGCGATAAAGTGATGCGCCCGGCGGTTGCCCCGCATTGCCCGCGATGGTGCGATATGATCCATTGCCGCTCCCGGCCCGCCTTGCGCCGGAATCCCGCCACCGGCGCCAGCCGGGTCCACGCCGGAGCTCGCATGACTGCATTTGATACACCCGCCGTCGCCGGCCAGCCGTCGGCGTCGAGCCACCGGCTGCTGCTGGTGGTCTACACTGCGGCGATCTTTGTCAGCGCGCTGTTATTGTTCTCGGTACAGCCGCTATTTACGAAAATGGTGCTGCCGCGGCTTGGTGGCTCGCCGGCGGTGTGGTCGGTGGCGATGGTCTTCTTCCAGTCGCTGCTGCTCGGCGGCTATGCCTATGCGCACTTTTTGATGCAGCTCAAGAACCGCATGATTCCGGTCGTGGTGCATCTGGTGCTGCTCGCGGTCGCCCTGCTGACGCTGCCGCTGTCGATCGCGAGCGGGTGGGGCGAGCCGCCGTCCTCGGGCTATGCCTTCTGGCTGCTCGGCCTGTTTGCGGTCTCGATCGGGCTGCCGTTCTTCGCGCTCGCCGCCAACAATCCGATGCTGCAGGCCTGGTTTGTCCGCACCGGCCATCCTGACGGTCCCGACCCTTACTTCCTCTATGCGTCGTCGAATATCGGCAGTTTCCTGGCGCTGTTGTCCTATCCGGTGCTGCTGGAGCCGATGTTCACGCTGCGCACGCAGAACCTGATCTGGACCGGCGGCTATGGCTTGTTGATCGTCCTGATCGCGAGCTGCGGCGTGCTGCTGCTGCGATCGCCGGCCACGGCGGCGGTCGATGTGCTGGCCGGGCCCAATGAAGCGCAGGCGCCAGGCTGGATCCTGCGCACGCGCTGGATCTTCCTCGCCGCGGTACCGTCGGGCCTGCTGATCGCGGTGACCGCGCATATCTCCACCGACGTCGCCGCCGCGCCGCTATTGTGGGTGCTGCCGCTGTCGCTTTATCTGCTGACCTGGGTGCTGGTGTTCCAGTCCCGCCCGCTGCTGCCGCACCGCTGGATGTTGCTGGCCCAGCCGCTGGCCATCGCCGGCGTGATCGTGCTGCTCGCGATCGGCGGCGAACAGAATTTACTGCTCCTGCTGGGCGGTCACCTCGTGGCCTTCTTCATCATCGCGATGGCCTGCCACGGCGAACTGGCGCGCACCCGGCCGGCCGCGAAATATCTCACCGGCTTCTATGTCGCGCTGTCGTTCGGCGGGATGCTCGGCGGGCTGTTCGCGGGCCTGATCGCGCCGTTCACGTTCTCATGGATCGCGGAATATCCGATCCTGCTGGCGCTGGCAGCATTGTGCCGTCCGCCGGGCGGCGATGAGCGGCTGCCGCGCTGGAGCCTGTGGTACTGGCCGTTCCTGGTCGTGCTCGCGGTGGCCCTGCTGGCGCCGTCCTGGATCGACGGCGGCACCCTCACGGGCTGGCTTGTCGACTACCGGGTCTGGATGATCGGCGCGGTCGGCGTGCTGTCGGCGTTGCTGGCGCTCGCAATCAACGCCAACCGCTGGAAGATTTTTGCCACCGTCGCGGTGGCGCTGGTGCTGATCCGCGTCTACCCGTCCGACGACGGGCGGGTCGAGACCGTGCGCAGCTTCTTCGGCGTGCACAAGATCGTGGTGACGCCGCACGGCCAATATCATGTGCTGATGCACGGCACCACGATCCATGGCGCCGAGAAGTTCCAGAACGACAGCGGTACGCCGCTGACCGGCCGCCCCGAGCCGATTTCCTATTATCACAAGGACGGCGGCATCGGCCGGGCGATCACGGCGATCCGCAAGCGCAAGGACGCGCCGCTTCGCGTCGCGGTCATCGGCCTCGGCTCCGGCACGTTGGCCTGCGCCTCGCAGCCGGGCGAGACCTGGAAGTTCTTCGAGATCGACCAGTCGATGGCCGATACCGCAAGCGACCCGAAATATTTCACCTTCATCAAGAGCTGCCAGCCGGACCTGAAGCCGGTGATGGGCGATGCCCGGCTGACCTTCGCGCGCGAGCCCGACGGCATCTATGACATGATCATCGTCGATGCCTATTCCTCCGATGCGATCCCGATACATCTCGCCACCCAGGAGGCGATGAAGATCTACAAGGACAAGCTGGGCCCGCAGGGCGTGGTCGTGATGCACGTGTCGAACCGTCATCTCGAACTCGAAAGCGTCGTGGTCGGCATCGCGGACGCCAACGGCATGAAGAGCTGGGTCTACGACGAGGATTCCAACCGGGACAGCGAATATATCTATGCCACCGACGTCGTGGTGTCGGCCCGCGCGGAAGCCGACGTCGGCGAATTGGCGTCGTCGAACGTCTGGGAAGAGACCGATGTCGACAAGAACCAGCGGGTCTGGACCGACGACTATTCCAACGTGCTCGGCGCGGTCTACCGGCGGCTGCGCGATGGCGAGTAAAAACGAGGGCTCATGGTGAGGAGGCGCCCTTGCGCCGTCTCGAACCATTAATGCTCTGCATCGTCGCTAGGGCGGGATGAGATTAGGTCGGGTCGTGGCGCCGGGACCTTTTTCGTGCGCCGCCCTACTTTGCATGGGGTTGTTTTCGCGATTTTGTGTCTGACCGCTCCAGAGCACCCGGATGTGCCGTGCTGACTGAGGTCTCAGGCGGTTTTGGCCCGTGACGCGGGTGCAGCGACGGCCGTGTCGTCGACAACGATCTCGCCATGGGTGAGATGGCGGAACTGGCCGATCGCCGCGGGCCGCCCCAATAGATAGCCCTGCACTTCATCGCAAAGCTCGTCGCGCAGGAACTGCAGTTCGTCGTCGGTCTCGACGCCTTCGGCCAGCACCGGCAACCCAAGCCCGCGACCAAGCCCCAGCACCGCGCGGACGATGGTCGCGGCCTGTTCGTTGGAATTGACCGACTTGATGAACGAGCCGTCGATCTTGATCTTGTCGAACGGAAATGCCCGCAAGTTCGACAGCGACGAATAGCCGGTGCCGAAATCGTCCATCGCGATGCGGACGCCGAGCGCCTTGATCAGCCGCAACGTCGTGAGCGCGCGGTTGAAATCGCGCACCAGCGCGGTTTCCGTGATCTCGATTTCGAGGCGTCGCGGTGACAGCCCGGTGTCGAGCAGGGTCTGATGCAGTTGCTGGACGAAATCGGGATTGTAAAGCTGCACCGCCGAGACGTTGACGGCCACCGTCAGCGGCTGTTCCCACGTCGCGGCCTCGCGGCAGGCCGTCTTGAGCACCCAGTCGCCGATCTCCAGGATCGTGCCGCTCTCCTCGGCAATCGGAATGAAGACCGCCGGCGAAATCTCGCCGCGGGCCGGATGCTTCCAGCGCAACAGCGCTTCGAATCCGGTCATCGCCCCGTCATGCACGCCTTTCTGCGGCTGATACACCAGCCGCAGTTCGTTGCGCGCGATCGCCATGCGCAAATCATGCTCCAGCATCCGGCGTTCGCGGACCGCCGCGCCCATCGCCGCTTCGAAGAAGCGATAGGTGTTGCGGCCGTCGGTCTTGGCGCGATAGAGCGCGGTGTCGGCGTGACTGAGCAGGGACTCGCGATCCGTCGCGTCGTCCGGGCAAATCGCGATACCGATGCTGGTCGAAATGCTGTTGGTTTCCGGCGTATCGCTGGTCTCGCGCAGCGACTTCCAGAATGGTCTCGGCAAGCCGGCCCGCGGCCTCCGGATTCGCTTACCCCGGGCATCAGGATGGCGAACTCGTCGCCGCCCAGCCGCGCCATGATCTGACGCTCGCCGAGCACCGCGGTGACGCGCGAAGCGACCGTCTGCAGCACCGTATCTCCGGCGGCGTGGCCGAACAGGTCGTTGACTTCCTTGAACCGGTCGAGGTCGAGACAGAGCACGGCGAGGCTTTCGCCGCCGGTCAGGCTGGCGATTTCCCGATCGACGCGCGCGTTGAAGTAGCTGCGATTGGGAAGCGATGTCAGCGCGTCGTGATGCGCGAGGTAATGGATATGCTGCTCGGCTTCCTTGCGCGCCTGCAAGTCGCGCACCGCGACGACATGGTGAGGCCGTCCGGCAAAGACGATCGGCCGCAACAGCAGTTCGACGGGCGTCACCGAACCGTCGCGATGGCGCAGGCTGGTTTCAACCGGCTGGTTCGATCCGGCCAGCAGCCTGGCCCGTGCAATCTTGTCCGGGAAGCATCGTTCGAGCCCGGCGCCGACGAGGCTGGAGGCGGACACTCCCGCCAGATGGGCAAAACTGGTGTTGACGGAAACGATCGTCTCTCCGTCGCACACCAGAAGTCCCTCAACCGAGGCGTCGGCGAGGTCGCGCATGCGGTCGACTTCAAGCTCCGAACGGCGCACGTCGCGGATGTCGAGCACGACGGCCGCCAACGCCAGTCCGATAATCACAAAGCTCGAGAGTGCGACTGCCAGCGCCAGCAATCCGCTGGGTAGCGTCGATGCCGGAACCTCGATGGCCGGATCGGGAATGATCGACACCGCGCCCATGGCGGTAAAGTGGTGGCTGCAGATCGCAAGCGTCAGCAGCAGCGGCGCCGCCGACCTTCCACTTCTCTTCGTCGCCGTGAAGACCGACCGGAAGTGCGATCGCCCCGAGCACCGCGCCGATCACGATCGACGCCGCGACCAGCGTCGGGTCCCAGATTTCGATGCCGGCGACTTCGAAAGCCGCCATGCCGGTATAGTGCATTGCCGCGATGCCGCCGGCGACGATGGCGCCGCCGACCCATGGCGCCGTGGCGCCAGTTCGGAATCAGCGAAGCGTACAAGTCCGACGCCGGTCAAAAGAATGGCGGCGACCAGCGACAGCGCGGTCAAGCCGATATTATAGCCGTTGGGAATTCCCGGCGTGAATGCCAGCATCGCGACGAAATGGGTCGCCCAGATGCCGAAGCCGGTCGAGATCGCCGAGACGGCAAGCCACAGCATCCTCATATTGCCGGTCGATTTGCGCGCGTGCCGGAGCAGGTTGATCGCGGTCAAGGAGGCCAGCACGCAGATAAACGCGGCAAGGCCGACCAGCTTCAAATCGTGCTCGTGAGCGATGCAGTTGTAGATTTTCAACATAATCAAAACCCGGGCGTGCAAGGAGCGATACCGCGATGCACGCGGGCTTAGGGGGTAATAGTGTAAGAAGTGGTAAAGTGGTGTGTTTTGAAGATGATACGCATGCCAGGGATGCCGGGATCTGACGAAGCGAGGCGATCTTGGTTACCCTCACGTGAAATCAAACGAGCTAATAAATCGGGCTTCACCCATTGGTAATGATGAAGGTCTTATCGGGCCGGCCCTTGATCGGGGGCGGAACTTGCTGTCAACTCCAGTCACTTGGCGAGAGGTTTGGCGACAGGTATTTGGCGGCAAACGCTACCTGAGCGGTAGAGGAGAGAAACATGATCAGAGCCGTATTTTTAGCTGCAATGATTGCGACATTCGCCGCCGGCACGGCGATGGCGCAGGAGACCTGTGAGAGCAAGGCGGTCGGCAAGGACGGCAAGGCACTCGCGGGCGCTGCGAAGACGTCCTTTATGAAGAAGTGCATGGCCGATAGCTGCGCCACAAAGGCGGTGAGCGCGGACGGCAAGCCGTTGTCGGGCGCTGCCAAGAACAGTTTTATGGCGAAGTGCGAGAAGGGGGCGTAAGCCTTCCGGACTTAACAGGCCGAACCAAGCATCGAGGCGGCCAGGGCATGGCCGTCGACCGAAAAAGTTCGGATGCGTTACTTTTGTTGGAAGAAACCGAGCCTGATTCAGTTTAGCTGAATCAGGCTCGTTGCTTTTTACTGGAAGAAACCGCGCGGCTGGTAAGGCTGCGGTGCATATTGTGGGGCGTATTGCGGCGCGTAGCCGCGGTTGTCGTAATATTGCGGCTGCGGATAGCCCTGTTGCGAATAGCCTTGTTGAGAATAGCCTTGGGCGTCGTAGACACGCCGGCTGGTGCCGCGCGGCGCCGGATAGCGCGCCGCGTCCGAACTACCGTCGGCCGGATAGATGTAGCCGTCGTCCAGTTGTTGCCGCGCCTGCGGGGCGTACTGGCCGGGCGCCACGCGTTGTTGCGGCGTCAGCACAGTTGGGTCGCCGGGAACGCCATATTGCGCGTCCGGATCGCGGCGCGCGACGGCGGTATTGGCCCTCGTCCGCGGGTTACGCGCGAGTGCGACCTGCGCCGAGCCGGTCAGGGTGACGGTGGTGTTGAGCACGCCGTCTCTTTCGACCATGGCGTACAACGTCGCGGCGTTGGCCCGCGAAAGGCGAACGCAGCCGTGCGAGACCGGTATACCGAGTTTGCCTTCAGACTCCGTGCCATGGATGGCGTGACCGACCTTGGTAAAGAAGATCGAGTGCGGCATCGGCGCGTCGTCGAACTCCTTGGAGAAATGATCTTCCTCCATGCGGAAGGTGCGGAAGCTGCCGTTCGGCGTCTCATGGGAGGGATTGCCGGTCGAGACCGGCCAATGGTAGCGCTCGACGCCGTCGACCGCGACGGTCATGATCTGCGCATCCTTGTCGACGGTGATGGCGATCTTGGCCTGCGCGGCGCTGCTGGCGAAAAAGCTGGCGCCGAACAGCATCAGGCCGGCGAGAGCAACGAGAAAGGAACGCATTTACTTTTGGCCTCCGGGCCTGACTACACGAGCGCCGCCTTACCGTCCCCCCGCTTCAATATGCGCCGAATCCGGCTTCGGTTCCAGTGGCCTGTCAAGCCAACGTTAATGTGCGGCCGGGCGCAAACCAAGGCAGGGTTGCGGCGTAACCCCGGCACGTCGGTTAATTCTTAGCGAGCTGCGCGGTCGCGCCGGTCGCTAAACCATCGCATTCATGCAACTTTTTGCCCAAACCGGAGTTATCGGTGCTGGTCGCCAATGGGCTGGCGCAATTCGAGCACAAGGAATTCAAATGAATACGAAGATTCGGGCACTGACGCTGCCGACCTATTCCCCTTCAAAGTCCCTGGTTGCGGCGGCGGCAATTGCCTTGGCTCTACTGGCGATCCCTCATGTCGGACACGCGCAGGGCATCGTTGGCGGCGCCGAGCAAGGCTCGCGTGAGGGCGGCCGTGCCGCGGGCCCGGTCGGCGCTGTCGTCGGCGGAGCGGTCGGCGCGGGTGTGGGCGGCGCGATGGGCGCGGTGAATGGTGTGCTCGGAATTCGGCCGCATCGCTGGCACCATGGATGCCGCGGCTTCTACGATCACTACAATCGATATCACTGTTATCGGTGATAAACTGAATTTTCATTGCGGGTTGGTCCTTCGGACCATCTCGCAATGACGCGTTCGAGCAGGGCCAGTCCGCGTCAGTTCTTCAGCCGGTAGCCGGTCTTGAAGATCCACCACACCACAATCATGCAGGCGACCAGGAATCCCAACGTAATGCCGAGACTCAGGCCGACGCTGACGTCGGCGATTTCGTAGAAACTCCAGCGAAAGCCGGAGATCAGATAGACCACGGGATTGAGCAGCGTGATGGTGCGCCAGCCCGACGGCAGCATGTTGACCGAATAGAAGCTGCCGCCCAGGAAGGTCAGCGGCGTCACCACCAGCATCGGGATCATCTGCAGCTTCTCGAAACCATCGGCCCAGATGCCGATGATGAATCCGAACAGGCTGAAGGTCACCGCGGTCAGTACCAGGAAGGTCAGCATCCAGATCGGATGATGGATCTGCAACGGTACGAACAGGCCGGCGGTGGCCAGAATGATCAGGCCGAGGACGATCGACTTGGTCGCGGCCGCCCCGACATAACCGAGCACGATCTCGAAATAGGAGATCGGCGCCGACAGCAATTCATAGATCGTGCCGACGAATTTTGGAAAGTAGATGCCGAACGAGGCGTTGGCGATGCTCTGCGTCAAAACCGACAGCATCACCAGCCCCGGCACGATGAAGGTGCCGTAACTGACACCCTCGACCGACGTGATGCGGGAGCCGATCGCCGCGCCGAACACCACGAAATAAAGCGAGGTCGAAACCACTGGCGAGACGATGCTTTGCAGCAGCGTACGCCAGGTGCGCGCCATTTCGAACCGATAGATCGCGCCGACGGCCCGCAAATTCATGGCGCCCTCACCAGACTGACGAAAATGTCTTCCAGCGAGCTCTGGCTGGTATCGAGATCCGAGATGCGGATGCCGGCGGTGCGGAGATCGCTGAGCAGGCTGGTGATTCCGGTACGCTCGCCCTTGGTGTCGTAATTGTAGATCAGTTCGCAGCCTTGATCGGACAGTTCGAGATTATAGGCCGCGAGCGCCGGCGGGATCGCCTCGATCTTGCCGTGCAGTTGCAGCTTGAGTTGCTTCTTGCCGAGCTTCTGCATCAATCCGGCCTTGTCCTCGACCAGGATGATCTCACCCTTGTTGATGACGCCGATCCGGTCGGCCATCTGTTCGGCTTCCTCGATATAGTGCGTGGTGAGGATGATGGTGACGCCCGAGGCTTGCAGCGTCCGCACCACTTCCCACATGCCCTTGCGCAATTCGACGTCGACGCCCGCGGTCGGCTCGTCGAGGAACAGAATTTGCGGCTCGTGAGATAGCGCCTTGGCAATCATCACCCGGCGCTTCATGCCGCCCGATAGCGTGACGATCTTGGAATCCTTCTTGTCCCACAGCGACAGGTCCTTCAGCACCTTTTCGATATGGGCCGGATTTTTCGGCTTGCCGAACAGCCCGCGGCTGAAGCTGACGGTCGCCCACACCGTCTCGAACGCGTCGGTGTGCAGTTCCTGCGGCACCAGGCCGATCAGCGAACGCGCCGCGCGATAGGACTGGACGATGTCATGTCCATCGACCGATACGCTGCCCTCGGTCGGATTGGCGATCCCGCAGATGATGCTGATCAGCGTGGTCTTGCCGGCGCCGTTCGGCCCCAGCAGCGCGAAGATCTCGCCGCGCTGGATCTCGAGATTGATTCCGTTCAGCGCCTTGAAGCCGGAGCCGTAGGTTTTGGATAGATTTGCAACGGATATGATGGATGGCATAAGGCTTGAAGGTTCGGGAGCTCTTGGGAGCGGGGTCTGAAGCTCTGAATCGCAATTGCGGAAAAGAAATACGACGCTTCAGCCCGCGGGGGTGTGAGCACCGACAAATAGGAACGCTCAAGCCTTAGCGCAACCACTCAGACGCTCATTCAGCCGCGTGGGCGCGAGCGGGAAATTCGACCAGGGCGACCATATAAGCCTTGATGTCATCTGCAATTTCTGGATCGCTTCTTAATTCCGTCAAGGTTCGTGGACGAGGCAACTGCTTGCCATCCGCTTCGAAGCTTTCGGCATAAAGCTCCAGCGCCTCTGGTGCATTGCGCAATGCATCGTCGATATTATCGCCGGCGGATGTGCAACCAGGCAGGTCCGGAAACCAAACGCCCACGGCGTAGTCCGGTCCTGCATCTTCGATGATTGCAACATAGTGCGCCATAGCTGCCTCAGTCAGGTTTCCAGCCTGCTCCCTATAAATGGCACGTAGGAGGCCTTTTCCCAAGTCCTTCTTGGGGGTGTGGAATGACCACCGTTTGACCGGAGATCGCGCTCCTGAAGACATGATGAGAACCGGTGACCCGAACAAACGTCCATCCCTCCCGCTCAAGGCGGCGGATGATATCCCGGCTGCTGGTAAGCATGTGATCGATCTATCAGGTCAATCGAGAGCGATACTTGGACACCGGTTTATCAATGATGCAATACCAACAACGGTTTCTGGGATTATCGAATTCCCAAGAGAAAACCGGTGCTTAAACCCAAATGCGGGATCCGAAAACTGACGCAAGATCAGATTACGTTGTGGAAAAGACCGGGGACGGCTCGCCTTCCGTGGGGGCTATCGTAAGGGAACGCCGATTTCAGCCGAAATAATCGAGGATGACGTGCATATCGGCGGGCGATGCCGGCCTTCCGCTCAGGTTTGCGTCGATGACCCGCCGGCAGATTTCGACGGTGACGTGGTCTGCGAGATCGTTGGCGGCTTCCAGAACGATCCAGGCAGTAGCCAGCGCGCCGTCCGGTTTCGCTCCACCGGCGGCGGTGCCGAGGCGTTCGTTTGGCGCCGCAACAGGTGACAATGCGTTCACTGGAAAAATTCCCCGCCGATTCCAAAATCCGTCATCTCAGGATGCGATACGCGTGGGCTGGCGCTGCGGTCCGGAATCGGCATCGTCGACATTCCTGCGCGACTGATAGAATTCCAGAACGCTGCGGGATGTCTCGATATTGAGGCGCCCGAACTCGCTTTCCAGGCTCTTCAGCTCCTTCGCGGTGATGCGGTGATCTTTTGCGCCGAGGAAAAGCAGCGCCATGGTCGTGGCCCACGCGAAGTCGAGGGCTTTGGCCAGGATCAGCAGCATTTCCCTGTTCTTGTCCAGCACCGCGCGTTCGATCACATCGCTCGGCAACGCGCACAACAAGGATAATCCGATCGTGACCTCCTCGAGCCTGTGCGAGCGCGCGTAGCCGGAGATGCTGTCCTCGTTCAGGTTGCCCTGCCGGTGCTGCGTCGCCACGACCCGTTTTGCGACAAAATAACTTCGCGATACCGGGCCGAGCTTGGATTGCAGTGCGCCTACGACATCGGTCACCGCGGACTGAATTTGTCCGACCATGTTGGGCCGCTCGTCTTCGAGCCGCTTTCTCACATCGTCCGACGCCTTGGCGATCAACTGCTGGAAGATGTGCCGGGGGATGTCCTTACGCAAACCGAGTTGTTCGGCGAGAATGGAGTCGCCCTCGGCCCGTTGGATCATGTGCAGAAAGCCGAATTCCGAGATGCGCGCGCCGTTGTTGGTGGCGACGGAGTTGACGACTTCCGGGTTGCCGCGGGTCACCAGTACGTCGGTGACCGTCTCCTCGAGCGACTTGCGTTGTGAAATCGCCAGCAAATGCGACTGGCTCTTGGTGCAAACGTTGGCGACCAGCGCGTAGGGCTCCAGCCGCTCCGATCCGCGCAGGATCGGACCGGCGACATCGATCGAATCGTCGAACGCCAGCTTATGGATGATGTTGACCGGGGCGCCGTCGAAACGGGCCAACCGTTTGGCAAGCTGTACGCGGGCGGTGACTTCAATCTCGTCCGCGAGCCGGCCGATCACCTCGCCGAACGTCCAAATCTCGTCCTCGCTGTAGCTGCCGGTGACCATGAGATCGGTGGTGTGCCACAACGCGCGCGCGCGGCTTTCGGGCGTTCCTCGCGAGACCGCCTCGTCGAGATCCCTTAGAAACGATTTCTCCTGACTCATTTTAGCAGCCCCAACCCCTGAAACAAACGCGCGCAATCGGTATCCGGCGCCGACCGTACAGGGCACACGCGAGTTTTCAGTCTAACAATTCGCTAAAATGCAGCGGAGTTTGCTGGTTTATGCAGCGACGCGGCGTATTTGCCCGCGCATCGCGGCAATATTGACGGCGGTTAGGGCGCGTATCTCGTAAAAACGAAGTCGTGTGCTTTCACATTGGCTTCGTGGCAAGCGAAGCACGTTTGTGCTGTGCCTCGTTGACGGGTTTAACACTGATGAACCGGCCGAAGCCCCGGCCGCCTGTGGCAGCGTATTTTTTGAGTCCTTAACCATGATCTGGAGGGTATGCGTTTGGCCGGCTTGCCCGAGTGACCTCCCGGGTCGCATCGCGACGAGCGCACGGCTCGGAAACGGCCTTCGCAGGCGCTACGACGGAGCGGCAATTGCGTGATCGCCCGAATCTTTTGCCAACCGCGCGAAATGGCTGCGAAGCCGGGGCATCGCGAAATCGATAAAGGCGCGGACTTTCGGCACCGAGATCCGGCCGTGCGGCGAAATCATATGCACGGGCAGCGGCGGCGGCTCGTCGCCCCTCAGGATGATCTCGAGCGCGCCTTCGCGCACCTGCTCGGCGATCTGATACGACAGCAAACGCGTGACGCCGCGCCCATCGACGGCCGAAGCCACCGTGCCCCGGATGCTGTTGATCACCAGCCGAGGCGTAAAATGCACCGTTCGCGGCACGGACGAGCCCGGCAAAGGCGGAAAGCTCCAGGCGTCGAGACCACGTTGGGTGAACGCGATGATCTGGTGCTTGTTGAGATCGCCCGGTTCCTGAATGCGCGGATGCTGCGCCAGGTAACGCGGCGCGGCCGCCACCACCAGGCGAACTTCGCCGGCCCGGATCGCGAGCAATGTCGAGTTGGGCAGCTGGGCGATGCGGAGTGCGAGATCGATGCCTTCCTCGATCAGGTTGACGGGGCGGTCGAGCAGATAAAGCCGCGCTGATACCGTCGGGTACGCTTCGAGGAAGGCGTCGAGGATGGGTCGTAACACCGTTTCGCCCGACGTCACGGGGGCCGTCAGCGTCAGGGTGCCGCGCGGCGCCGAGCGCTCGCCCGCGGCGATAATGTCGGCCTCTTCCAATTCAGTCAGAACCCGCCGGCAGGCGGCCAGGTAGCGCTCGCCTGCCTCGCTCAGTTTGATCGATCGCGTGGTTCGGTGCAGCAGCTCGGCGCCGACCCGCGCCTCCAGGAAGGCGATCGCTCGACTGACCGCGGCCGGCGAACGACCGAGCTTGCGCGCCGCGCCGGCGAGACTGCCTTCGTCGAGCGCGGCGACGAAGACCTTCATTGCATCGATGCGATCCATGCTTCCTCCCGCAACGGCATCCGCGCCATGGTCTCGGCCATTATCCTTCATTCAACCGATTAGCGGAAGAGTGTCTGCCAAATGGCGGGTATTCGCTCCCGCGTCGAAACGGCCTACCTCGTTGCCATCGGTGGGGCGTGGCTAGACCGGCCCCGGTTCCACCAACCCCTCGGAAGCATCAAGGAGCTTGATCATGGGTACCGAACAAAAAGTTGCTGTCATTACCGGCGCGTCGCAGGGCATCGGCGCGGCTCTCGTCAAGGCGTATCGCGACCGCAATTATCGTGTGGTGGCGACCTCGCGCACCATCAAGCCGTCGAATGATGATGACGTCCTCGCGGTGCCCGGCGACATTGCCGACCCGAAGACCGCCGAACGCGTGATTTCGCAGGGCATCGCCCGGTTCGGGCGCATCGACACGCTGGTCAACAACGCCGGCATCTTCATTGCGAAGCCCTTCACCCGCTACACCGAGGCCGACTACGCGGCGATGCTCGGCGTCAACCTCGCAGGCTTCTTTCACATCACACAGCGCGCGATCGCCGAGATGGAGAAACAGGGCCGCGGCCACGTCGTGCAGGTCACCACGAGCCTGGTCGACCATGCGAATTCCGGTGTGCCGTCGGTGCTGGCATCGCTGACCAAGGGCGGCCTCAATGCCGCGACCAAATCGCTGGCGATTGAATATGCCAAACGCGGCATCCGGGTGAACGCGGTGGCGCTCGGCGTCATCAAGACGCCGATGCATGCGGTCGAGACCCACGCACAGCTCGGCGCCATGCACCCGATCGGCCATATGGGCGAGACCTCCGACGTCGTGGACGCCGTCCTCTATCTCGAACAGGCCGGTTTTGTGACCGGCGAAATCCTGCATGTCGATGGTGGCCAGAGCGCCGGTCGCTGAATCAAGGCGGCATTTGTCAATGCGCAGCAGCCGGCCGTCTCCGTGAGGAGACGGCGGCGCTGCGCAACGGAGGGAATAGGGTTATGGCGGAGTTGAATGCGAATATCGGCGGCGATCGACGCCTCGTTCACACCCGCCATCCCGACCCGGCAGGATCGGCGTGGCGCTATGCAACGGCGGGCCTGTGCGCGTCGCTGGTCGGCATCGGCGTGGCGCGTTTTGCCTATACGCCGTTGATTCCGGCGCTGATCGCGGCCAGATGGTTCAGCGCATCCGACGTGATCTATCTTGGCGCAGCCAACCTCGCGGGCTATCTGGCCGGTGCGTTGCTGGCCCGGCCGATGGCCGCGCGCCGCGACGCCGTCAGCGTATTGCGCGCGATGATGCTGCTGGCCACGCTCACCTGCTTTGCGTGTTCTATCCCGGTGGCGTTCGCCTGGTTCTTCGTCTGGCGCTTCCTGGCGGGCCTGACCGGCGGCGTGATCATGGTGCTCGCCGCCTCGGTGGTGCTGCCGCATACGTCGCCGGCCAAGCGCGGCATTGTCGGCGGCGTCATCTTCGCCGGCGTGGGCCTTGGCGTCGCCGCCTCGGGCACGCTGGTGCCGCTGCTGTTGCGGCAGGGGTTGCAGGAGAGCTGGGTTGGCCTCGGGATTTTGTCCGGCCTGTTGACCGCGGTCAGTTGGACGAATTGGCCAAAGCAAACCAGGGTGGCCGATCTAAAGGCTGTAAATTCTTCTCACAGCCCGCTTCAGCACCACGCGCACCGCCATCCATCGCGGGCCGTGCGCACGCTGCTGCTCCAATACGGCCTGAATGCCTGCGCGTTGGTGCCGCACATGGTCTTTATCGTCGATTTCGTGGCGCGCGGCCTCGGACAAGGCATCTCGACTGGTTCGCAATATTGGATCCTCTACGGCCTCGGCGCGATCGTCGGACCGCTGCTGACGGGGCATCTCGGCGACAGGACAGGCTTCGGGCCCGCCTTGCGAGTGTCTTTTCTGGTCGAGGCGGTCGCCGTCCTGCTTCCGGCGATCAGCTCGTCGCCGGCCTCCCTGATCGTATCGAGCGTGGTCATTGGCGCTTTCACGCCCGGCATCGTGCCGCTGGTGCTGGGACGCGTCCATGAATTACTGCCGCACAGCGCCGAGCAGCAGCGCATCACCTGGGGGCATGCGACAATCAGCTTCGCGTTATTCCAGGCCGCCGCGGCCTACGGCTTCTCGTGGCTGTTCGCGCACACTGGCGGTGATTATCTGCTGCTGTTCAAGCTGGGCGGCGCATCCGTAACCCTGGCGCTCGCGATCGATCTGGTGATGGCGCTGTTCGCTGCCCGGAAATCCGGGACGTCGCGATGACAATTGCGCGCATGTGCCGGGCGTTCACGCCCGCTGCACGAAGCTGTCGACTACTTTTTTCTCGCCGGCTTTTTCAAAGGCGATGGTGAGCTTGTTGCCGTCGATCTTCACCACCTGGCCGTAGCCGAATTTCTGGTGGAACACCCGGTCGTCGAGCGAGAATTCCGAAACGGTGCCGGTCGATTTCGCGATCAGCTCGCCTTCGATCACCATCGGGCCGCGCTTGTCGCGCGAGAAGCCGCCAGAAAATGGCGACTGGCTTTCCTCGAAGCCGCTGCGGGCCTGGCCTTGTCTGTTGTCTCGGTTACCGCTGTTGTCCTGGCGGCCGCCCTGGCCGCGGGCGCGCTGGGCCTGGGCGCGCTGCCAGCCCGGCGTCGAATAGCTCGAACCAAAGGATTCCACATTGTCGAAGCGCGAGGCGCCGTAGCCACCGGCGCCGCCCCAGCCGGAGCCGCCTTTGGATTCCGTGATTTCGACATTGTGCGCCGGCAACTCGTCGAGGAAGCGCGACGGAATCGTGGTCGACCAGGTGCCGTGGATACGGCGGTTGGTCGCGAAATAAAGCTTGGCGCGGCGGCGCGCGCGGGTCAGCCCGACATGGGCCAGCCGCCGTTCTTCCTCGAGCCCGGCGCGGCCCTGTTCGTCGAGCGTGCGCTGGCTCGGAAACAGGCCTTCCTCCCAGCCCGGCAGGAACACGTTGTCGAATTCCAGCCCCTTGGCCGAATGCAAGGTCATCAGCGACACCGCTTCGTCAGCGGCGCCCCCGTCGCGGTCCATCACCAGCGAGATGTGTTCCAGGAAGCCTTGCAGGTTCTCGAACTCCTCCATCGAGCGCACCAGCTCCTTGAGGTTGTCGAGCCGGCCGGCGGCATCGGCCGAACGGTCCTTCTGCCACATCTCGGTGTAGCCGCTCTCGTCGAGCACGACTTCCGCCAGTTCGGTATGCGTGGCCACCTCGCGCCGGGCGCGCCAGCGATCGAAATTGAGGATGAGATCGCGCAACGAGCCGCGCGCTTTCGGCTTCAGTTCGTCTGTCTCGACCACGGCGCGCGCCGCCTCGAACAGCGGAATGCGGCGCTTGCGGGCATGGTCGTGCAGCATCTGCACGGTGGCATCGCCAAGGCCGCGCTTGGGCACGTTGACGATGCGCTCGAAAGCAAGGTCGTCGGCGGGCGAATTGATCACGCGCAAATACGCCAGCGCGTCACGGATTTCCGCGCGCTCGTAGAATCGCGGACCGCCGATCACGCGATAGGGCAGGCCGAGCGTGACAAAGCGATCTTCGAATTCGCGCATCTGGAACGAGGCGCGCACCAGGATCGCGACGTCGTTGAGGTTGTTGCCGGCCCGTTGCAGCTCCTCGATCTCCTCGCCGATGGCGCGGGCTTCCTCTTCGGAATCCCAGGAGCCGGTGACGGTGACCTTCTCGCCGTCGACATCCTCGGTGCGCAGCGTCTTGCCGAGCCGGCTTTCATTATGTGCGATCAGATGCGAGGCCGCGGCGAGGATGTGGCCGGTGGAGCGGTAATTGCGCTCCAGCCGGATCACCTTGGCGCCCGGAAAATCGTGATCGAAGCGCAGGATGTTGTCGACCTCGGCGCCGCGCCAGCCATAGATCGACTGATCGTCGTCGCCGACGCAGCAGATGTTCTTCGGCGGCGACGAGGGCGATTGGGCCAAGGCTGCTCGCTCGTCATTCCGGCGCGCACCGTCGGGTGCGAACCCGGAATCCGGAGGAGACTGTTCATCATCATCTCCGGGTTCGGGGTTCGTGCCTTCGGCACGCCCCGGAACGACGGAGGAATTGATATGTCCCGGAATGATCGCCGACAGCGGCAGGGCCGGTCTCGCGGCCGGCGCCTGCGACAACAGCCGCAGCCACAGATACTGCGCGACGTTGGTGTCCTGATATTCGTCGACCAGGATGAATTTGAAGCGGTGCTGGTATTGCCGCAGCACATCAGGCTGCTCGCGAAACAGCCGGATGTTCTCCAGCAGCAGATCGCCGAAATCGGCGGCATTGAGGATTTTCAGCCGTTCCTGATAGCTCGCATAGAGCTTGCCGCCCCTGCCGTTACCGAACACCACCGCTTCGCCCGGGGGCACCTGCGAAGGCGTCAGGCCGCGGTTCTTCCAGCCGTCGATCAGGCCGGCCAGCATGCGCGCGGGCCAGCGCTTGTCGTCGATATTCTCGGCCGCCAGAAGCTGCTTGAGCAGGCGGACCTGGTCGTCGACATCGAGCACGGTGAAATTGGATTTGAGCTGCACCATCTCGGCATGAGTGCGCAGGATGCGGCCGCCGATCGAATGAAAGGTGCCGAGCCACGGCATGCCCTCGATGGCCTGGCCGAGCATCTGGCCCAGCCGCAGCTTCATCTCGCGCGCGGCCTTGTTGGTGAAGGTGACCGAGAGGATTTCACCGGGGCGGGCGCGGCCCTGGCTCAGGATGTGGGCGATACGGCAGGTCAGCACGCGGGTTTTGCCGGTGCCGGCGCCCGCCAGCACCAGGACCGGCCCGTCCAGGGTCACCACCGCCTCGCGCTGCTCGGGATTGAGCCCGGCGAGATATTGCGGGCCACCCGCGGCAGCGCGCGCCCGCGCGGCAATGCCGCCGGCGGCAGGCTGGTGGTCGGGGACGCCGGGATGGGTCAGTTTGTTCGGCTCGGTCATTGGCGAATCGTCTTAGCCCACGATCATCTTGGCCCACGATGGCACCGCGGGGCCGTGAAGGGGAGCCTTCATAGCAGGAATGAAAGGCATATAGGCGTCCGCGGGCCATTTTGACAGGAGTTATCCCGGCGTTCGCGCGAGGCGCGATTTGGCCTTGTTATCTCCGGCTTTGTTCCCTTGCGATCGGGTTTTTTGCGATTTTCCGCGCCTGAACATGGCGGAACTTTGGTTTCCGGACCGGATTGATTCGGCATCAGGGCGCGAGGATCGCACCTCGCGCCGACATCGAAACAGAGGTCGGGACCATGTTGAGTTGGGTCGTTACGTTCTTGGTTATCGCATTGATCGCAGGCATTTTGGGCTTCGGCGGCCTCGCCGGCGCTTCCATCGAAATCGCCAAGATCATCTTCTTTGTCGCGGTCGTGCTCTTCCTGGTCTCGGCCGTGGTCGGACTCGCGCGCGGACGCACGAGAATCTAAAGGCACGGCCTCATCCCGGGAGCCTGTGAAGCAATAGACGCCGTCATCCTGAGGTGCGAGCACTTGCGAGCCTCGAAGGATGCTGTTCCGCTACGGTGTTTTCCCCGCATGCCTGCTTGAGAGCCGGCTCAAACTCGCCCAGTCGGAGCTCATCAACGCTTCCTCTTTGGCGCGACTCCAGCCCTTGATTTGCCGTTCGGCCGCAATTCCGTCCGTGATCCGATCGAAGTATTCTGACCAGACAAGAACGACTGGCCGTCTCGTAAAAGTATATCCCGGATACGATCCAGCATTGTGTTGATTGATCCGCGGTGCGAGGTCGCGGCCGGTTGCGCTGCCGACGTAGTAGGACCCGTCAGCGCATCGTAGCATATAGACGTAGATTCCCGTTTTCATCATCCTTCGAGGCTCGCAAGGGCTCGCACCTCAGGATGACGCTGTCTGTTGTTCTGTCAACGAAGCATTGTAGAGCTGCAGAAGCCGTCATTCTGAGGAGCGGCGTTGGAGTTTATCACCGGGGCGCGTCTCGAAGCACGGGTTGTGGCATTATGAGGCTGAGAATATCGAAAGGCCGAAAAAGCTCGTCACTTCTGCTTCGAAGGCATCGCGATCTTGCGGCCGATGCCCTCGGGGCGCGCGATCAAAGAATGCGCGTTGGCGACCGCGTCGATGCGGGCGCGGATATCGGCGGGGAAGGGCGCGGTCTTGCGCGCGGCCATATCGATATGGATGGTCATGTTTTCCGACGTGGCCGACAGCCAGCCCTCGGTGGCATGGCGCAATTCCTCAAAGGTGTGCAGCCGTTTTTCGTCCGCCGCCACCAACAGGATCGCGATCTGCACGGGATCGCCGAGATGAATCTCGCGCAAATACCGCACATGGCATTCGGCGGTGAAGGTCGAGCCGTGGCGCTCCTTCATGTAGGGCGGTCCGATCCCGAGATTGAGCCATAATTCGTCGATGGCGCGGTCGAACATCACGTTGTAATAGGCCATGTTCAGATGGCCGTTGTAGTCGATCCATTGCGGCTCGATCTGCATCACCGATGACAGGAACGGGGTGGGACGGAGCAGCCCGTCGTCGGCGGTCAGTGTCATCGCACCTATCCCGGTTTGTTCGATTTCGGTCCCTTGACCGCTTATATATCCTTTGCCACGGTCTTTTGCTCGGGAGGAGTTCGTTTTGGCTACGACACCACAAAATTTGCCGCGTCCGGAGCCGAAGGCGCTGGCGAGCACGCTGGAAACGCTCGCAGCAAGGTTCGGCAACCGGTTGATCACCTCGCAGGCGGTGCGCGACCAGCACGCCCATACCACGACGTGGCTGGCGCCGCAGCCGCCCGACGCGGTGGTGATGGCGCAGGAAACCTCCGACATCCAGGACGTGGTGCGGATCTGCGGCAAGCATCGCGTGCCCGTGATCGCGTTCGGTACCGGCACCTCGCTCGAGGGCCAGGTCAACGCGCCGGCCGGCGGCGTCTGCATCGATCTGCGTGACATGAACCAGGTGCTGGAAGTTCACGCCGACGATCTCGATTGCGTGATCCAGCCCGGCGTCACGCGCAAGGCGCTGAACGAGTATCTGCGCGACCAGGGCGTGTTTTTTCCGATCGATCCCGGCGCCGATGCCTCGCTCGGCGGCATGGCGTCGACCCGCGCCTCCGGCACCAACGCGGTGCGCTACGGCACCATGCGCGACAACGTGCTGGCGCTCAAGGTGGTGCGCGGCGATGGCGAGATCATCACCACCGGTACGCGCTCGAAGAAATCATCGGCCGGCTACGACCTGACCCATCTGTTCGTCGGCGCCGAGGGCACGCTCGGAATCATCAGCGAACTCACCATCAAGCTGCGCGGCATTCCTGAGACCATCGCGGCCGCCGCCTGCTCGTTCGACAGCGTGCGCGGCGCCTGCCAGGCCACGATACTCGCCATCCAGACCGGCATTCCCGTGGCCCGCATCGAGCTGCTCAACGCCGAGCAAGTGCGCGCCTGCAATTCCTACTCAAAATTGTCGCTGCCGGAGACGCCATTGTTGCTGCTGGAATTCCACGGCAGCGAGAATGAAGTCGCCGAGCAATCGAAGAATTTCCGCGAGATCGCGCAGGAATGCGGCGGCGGCGATTTCACCTGGACCACGCGGCCGGAGGACCGGACCAAGTTGTGGCAGGCGCGCCATGACGCCTATTGGTCGGTCAAGGCGCTGCGTCCGGGCGCCGGGGTGGTCGCCACGGATGTCTGCGTGCCGATCTCGCGGCTGGCCGATTGCGTGACGGAAACGGAAGAAGATTTGAAGCGCCTGAATTTGCAATCGCCGATCGTCGGTCATGTCGGCGACGGCAATTTCCACTGCTCGCTATTGTGCGATGTCGACGATGCCGAAGAGATGGCACGCGGCGAGGATTTCATGCACCGGCTGGTCGAACGCGCGCAGTCGATGGGCGGCACCTGTACCGGCGAGCACGGCATCGGGCAGGGCAAGCAGAAATACCTCAAGGCCGAAATCGGCCCCGAGGCCATCGACGCCATGCGCGCGGTGAAGCAGGCGCTCGATCCGCAGAACATCTTCAATCCCGGGAAGATCCTGCCGGCGGTGTAGTACTCAGGTCTTGAGGGTGAGGCTGGCCTGCGAGCTGGTCTGGATGCCCGTGGTGGCATCGGTATTGATGGTGGTGATGGTCGCCTTGCCGGTCGCGGTCAGCGCAAACTGGGAGTCGCCGATTCGAAACGTATTCTTGGTGGTGATCAGCGCCTGTTGGTACTGCAGGCCGGCGGAACTCTGAAGCACGACATTGGCGCGGAAGCCGCTGACCTTGGTGATCGACACCGAAACGGGCTGATGGGAGCTATCCGTGCCGGTCCAGGTACCCTGCCACTGCGTCGGATTGACGTTGGCGAATTTCGAGCCCGGCGAGAGCAGGCTCGCCGAGGACGATGTGTAACTCGACTGCAGGATGCTCATGATGTCTGACATTGGAATCCTCCGTTGACCCTGCCGAAGCGGGCGACGCAGCCATCACTGCCAGAACAAAATTAATCGTTGCTTAACCAAGCCGGCGGCGTTCGCCCGTTTCCGCCGCCAGGAACTCCTTGCCTAATCGCGCCACAGCGGATTTGCCGCCGCCGACTGAATGATGACGGCGGCATCATCCGGCAACAGGAAGCCATCGCGCTCGAGGTCGCGCGCGGCGATGCGAACGAGGTTCACATAGTCGTTGCGGGTCTTGTAGCGTTCCAGCACCGGGCGATGGGTGTCGTGCTTCGCGTCCGCATCGCCCTGGGTGCGCGGGAACGCGACATAGGCGCCGCCCAGCATGCAGCTGAACGACAGCGGCGGATTCTGCTGGGCGTTGGCGCCAAGCGGCACCTGCATGTCAGGCAGCCGGACGCCGCCGAGCGCATTGCCGTCGGCATCGCGCTTGGGGATCTCGATCACCGCCTTGGGCAGATTGGACGGCGCGCGCAGCACCATCGGATTTTCGCCGGCCGGCTCCAGCGGCATCAGCCGATTGGCCGGCGGCTCGGTGCCTTTGGCGACCCAGTCGTCGAGATGCAGCAGGGTCGCGCGCAACACCGGACTCCAGTCGAGCCTGGCGTAAGGAAGCTCACACTTCATCTTGGGCAGAATTGCGTGGGATGCGCCGGCGATGTCATACATGCGGACGTTGGCCGGGATCGGCACTTCGCCGGTGCCGTCGCCGCCGGTTCGTCCCAGCGAAGCGCGCAGCGAATAGAAATCGGTGGTCGAACTCAGCATCAGGATCAGCGGCGGCTTCTCGCCGCGCTCCTTCACGTGCTCGATGACGTCGCCGATGGTGAGCACCGCGCCGTGGACGCCGGGAAATTCCGGATTTGAAAAATCCGGGGTGCCAGTGGCGCTGGATTGCGGCCCGGTGCCCGACTGCAGGATCGGCAACATGCCGGCGCCCGAGACGATCACATGCATGCCGTCGAACAGCCGTCGTCCCTCGGCGATGTTGAAGCCATGATACAGGAAAGTCTTGAGGTAGCGGCCCGACTGCGACTTGCCGGACGCCAGCACATGCTTGACGGTGCCGTGCAGCGGATTGGCGGTGCCGGCGCTGTCGGCTGTCGCGTTCCTGAGGAAATCCGTGGCATCGCGCACGATCGCAAAGCCTACGCCTTCGACAAAATGCTTCTGCCCGGAGGCGTCGGTGAAGGTCGGCAACTCAGTTCCGGGGCCGAGCTCCCATTGCACCTCGGCAATTGCAAAGCCGTGGTCCTGCAGGAAGCCGGTGCCGACGTCGGTCACGCCGGCTTCGAACGGCTCGTCGCGCGGGCTGTCATAGAGTCCCTGCGCATAGGGCCGGCCGCGATTTGGGATATCGACCAACAGCGTGCCGTTGCCGTTCTTTGGATTCTTGGGAAACATCAGCGAGATTTTCGCCGAATACTCCACCATGCCGTGAGCGTTCCTGGCGGCCTTGTCGAGATCCGGAATTTTTTCGGTCGGCGCCAATTCGCCTGAGATCGTGCCTTGCCACCAGACATATTCGCCCGGCTTGAACGTGCCGTAGCTTTGCTGCGAGCTGATATCGAGTTTGGTCAGCTTTGCGGCAGCGGGCGTGGCGATGCCGCAACCGACGATCGAGATCGCGAATGCGGCGGAAACAAAACCAAGGCGCGCCATCAGAAAAACTCCGGGATGCAAGATGCGGCGCACCTTACAGCACGGCTAACAAGTGCGAGCAAACCCCGGAGCGATCAGACGTGTTATGCGTTGCGTTTATTGCGTCGCATCATTGTCTATAAAGCATGATCCGGAAGAGTGGGGACCGGTTTTCCGAAAAGATCATGCTCAAACAAAATGATAGAGCGGGACGACGATTCGAAGATGCGTCATCCCGCTCTATCCGGCCGACGCGCGATCAGGTCGATCTCGATCAGCGCGTCATAGGCGAGGCCGGTGACGCCGACGCAGGTGCGCGCGGGCAGGCGGTCCGGCGCGAAATAGCTGCGATAGGTCTCGTTCATCGCCGCATAATCCCGCTTGAACTCGGTCAGATAGATCCGCGCCATCGCGACATGCTCGAAGCCGAGCCCAACGCCGGCCAGCACTTTTGTCAGATTCCCCATCACGGCGTGGGTTTGCGCCACGATGCCTTCGGGCAGGACACCGGGCGCTTCCGGTGTATCGGGCATCTGGCCGGTGATCAGGACAAAGCCGTCGGTCTCGACCGCGTGGCTGAACGGAGCGACCGGCTTTGGGCCGCCCGCAATCATATGAAACTTCATGGGATCCTTCTCGATGTCTGGCTTACACGCTCAGCGCGTGGTTTGACTGGCAAACAGGCGTTTGCTCAGGATGGCATGGACGCCCCAATTGCCGTCGACGACCTGCGTGACGCCGAAATCCACCGCCGCCGAAATCAGGGCGATCGCTTCGTCCTCGCTCAATCCCTTGGTGTTCATCAGGAAGCGGCGGACTTTGCGGAACGCGTCCTTCATCGCAAGATCGAGCGAGGATTTCGCGTAGACCTCGCTTTGGCCCTTGGCGCCGAATTCGGCGAGATAGTTCGGATGGCTGAAGCCGGTCAGCACCCAGTCGGTCTCGGTTTCGATCAGGGGATAGGTCAGATCGGCGAACGGCTGCCCGGCATGATCGGCTTTCTTGTGCAGCACGACTTCGAAGGTGCCGGTCATCGAGCATTCGATCGCGGTGCCGCTCAGTTCGCCGTCGCCTTGCGCGGCGTGGGGATCGCCGATCGACAGCAAGGCTTCGGGCACCGACACCGGCAGATAGACCGCAGCACCCTTGCCGAGCCGCCAATTGTCGAGGTTGCCGCCGAAATAGGCCGGCGGCACCGAATCGACCAGGCCCGCCTCGCGCGGCGCCACGCCGATCACGCCGAAATGCGGCCGCAGCGGAATCCGGATGCCGTCGAGCACACCGTGCCGCCGCCGGATCGTCTTGGCCGCGACCGGGATGCCGGGATAGTCGTAGGTCTGGGTGCAGCACGCCGGACGGATCGGTTTGCGGCTGCCAGCGATAGGAATAGATCGCTTCGGCGTACGGCTCCTCGCCTGCGAAAATCTCGAAGATCGTGACGGCTTCGCGCGGCTTCGGCTCGGTGAGGAATTCGTCATAGTGATAGCCCCACCACGCCGCGACGCTGCTGCCGAAGATCCTGCCCTTCGAGCTCGCGGATTGCGGCTTGGGCGCGGCACCATGTCGAGGATGCGGACTTCCAGCACGTCGCCGGGTTCGGCGCCCTTTGACCGCGATCGGCCCGGTGCAGATGTGGACGCCAAAACCTTCGCCGGCGCCGCGGCCATAGATCGAGGCGTCCATCGGCCCGGCGCCGCGACGCTCGACGCCCTTGCCCTCCGCGGTCCAGCGAAACACGCTCTCGGCGCCGGGATCGCCCTGGATCATGCGTTCGGGATCGTCGGAGGCGTGCTGCGTCAGCGTCTCGACGGTGATGGTATCGCCCGACGCGATCTCGATCAGCGGCTTCAGTCGCGCGGCTGAAAAATCCCCAATGCACATGGCTCGCATCGACCGGCAGATGATGATGCGCGGGTTTTTCCCGCGGTGCTGGCGCAAGGTTCGTTGGCTCAAGCTCAACCGCTGCGATTATCGGCGCGGGGCGATGCGGACGCAGTTGCGCGATCGCATCCTGCGGCCAGCCGCGCTGCCCGGCTTTGACGCCGAGGCCCGACAGCCGTTCGGCCTGCTGTTGCCGGAACGCGCGCGGCGATACTCCGAAGCGGTCGCGGAACGAGCGGCTGAAATGCGCGGCGTCGGAAAAGCCGCAGCCGAAGGCGATATCGGATACCGATCGGTGCGCCTCGCTCGGGTTGCCGAGCTCGGCCCAGCAGCGCTGTAACCGGCGCTCGCGCAGATAATGCGTGAAATTGTCGCCGCTGCACTCGAACAGCTTTTGCAAGTAGCGCTCCGAGATGCCTTCGATCTGCGCGATGCGCGCCGGCGTGATGTCGGGATCGCCGAGCTTGCGTTCGATCGCGTCATAGATTCGTTGCAGCAGCGCGGGCTGGGTGCCGATGCCGACCGCCTCGGTGGCGCTGGAGGATTTGTGCCGCGACAGCGTCAGCAGCATTTCGGCAAGGCTGAGCCGGATCGTGTTCCAGGCCTCGGGCGACAGCGTTTCCAGCGCTTCGGAGGCCGCCTCCAGCGTGCGGCCGAGTACGTCGGCCAATCCACCCGGTGCGACGATGACGGCGTCGCGGCATTCCGGCAAACTGATCTTGCGGCCGCCGAAAGCTCTCCGCCGTCACCGACAGCACGATGGCGCGCATGTCGCGGTGAAAGGTCACGCGCCAGTCGTTCTGGCGCGGCAGCAGGATGATGCGGCCGGCTGGGAACCGTTTGCGGCGAACCGCCGGCCTTGAGCACGGCGCCGTCCTCGGCCGGCATCAGCAGGATCGGCAAGTCGGCCCGCCGCGGCAGCGGCGAGAAAACCTGCGGACCTGCGGCAAAACGCATCAGTCCGACGCCGTCCAGCGAGGCGCGCGACAGCGCCGTGGCATGTTCGCCATACCGGGCCGATAGCGGCGAAGATCGCAGCCCAAAGCCGCCCAACACGTCCTGCCAGGCTTCGGTTCGGTCGTGTTCCGAGTACGATTCGCTGGTAAACGCGTGGATACTCATGGCTCGGCCGGCGTAATGAGCCAATTCCGAAGCAACCGCCATGCCAAAAGCGGGCGTGACGACGCAATGGCGCCTGCGACGCCGATGCTCCCGTCCATTTTCGTCATGGCCGGGCATAGCCGTCAAGGACGGCGTCGCTTCGCTGCCTATGCCGGCCATCCACGTCTTTCTCTCGAAGTGCCGATAAGACGTGGATGCCCGGGTCAAGCCCGGGCATGACGAACTCCATATCTACGTGCACGTGAAAACGTTCTTCCGGATCGAGCCGTGCACGCCCCAATTGGCGTCGACCACCTGGGTCACGCCGAAATCGGCCGCCACCGACATCAGCGCGATCGCCTCGTCCTCGCTCATGTGGTGAACCGTCATCAGGAACCGGCGCAGCTTGCGGAACGCGTCGCGCATCGCCTTGTCGAGGCTCGAATGGTTGACGATGTCGGTCTGGGCGTTGGCGCCGAGTTCGGCGAGATAGTTCGGAAACGTAAAGCCGTACATCGACCATTGCTGCATCGGTTTCCAGCATCGGATGGGTCAGCCCTTCCAGTGATGGTGCCGCCGAGATCGCGGTTCTTGTGCAGGATGAATTCGAAATCGCCGGTCAGCGAGGTCTCGATCGCGGTGCCGCCGAGTTCGCTGTCGCCCTGCGCGGCATGGGGATCGCCGACCGAAAACAGCGCGCCGGGCACCGCGACCGGATAATACATCCGCGCGCCCTTGCCGACGCGCCAGTCGTCGATATTGCCGCCGGTATAGCCGGGCGGGATCGAACTGACGAAATCGGATTCGGCCGGCGCCAGCCCCATGGTGCCGAAATGCAGCCGCGCCGGCACGCTGAACGTTGGGCAGAATGTTCTCGCGCTTGCGCACCAGGCGTGTGTCGACCGCGCACGCCCGGATAATCGATGGTCGGATGCACGATGCCGTCAGGATCGGTCTGCGGCGTCCAGACGATAATTGTAGACCGCCTTGGCGTAGGGCTCGCCCGAGGTATCGAGCTCGAAGATGGTGATGACCTCGCGCGGCTTCGGCTCCTCGATCAGGTCGTGATAGTGAAATCCCCACGACGCGGCGGCGTTCGAGCCGAAGCAGCGCCCGGCATGGCAGGCGTTGCAGCTCGGTCGCGGCCGGACGTCGAGAATGCGCACTTCCAGGATATCGCCGGGCTCGGCGTTCTCGATCGCGACCGGCCCGGTCAGGAGATGCACGCCGACGCCTTCGCCCGAGCCGCGGATGAACGGACCTTCGGTCGGGCCGGCGCCGCGGCGCACGACGGCCTTATGCTCCCTGGTCCAGTGGAACACGCTCTCGGCGCCGGGATCGTCGGCGATCATCCGCTCGTAATCGTCATTGGCGTGGTGCGTCAGCGTTTCGATGGTGGCGCGGTCGCCCGATTTCAGCGTCAGCGCCGGCGCGACCTTCTTGCTGAAATAGCCCCACTGGACGTTGGCGGGCGAAACGGGAAGGAGATGGTGCTTCATGCTGATGGCCTCGGATAACGCTTGTGGAATGCAAGTCTGCTTGTGAGTTTCGGGACGGGCGCCGCTCAGGCCGGCGCCACGCTTGGTTTGTCGGCCTCCATCACGTTGAGAAAGCGCGCGGTGACGGGGTGGCGTGGCCGGGTCAGGACCTCATGCGCGGGGCCTTCCTCGATGATGGAGCCGCCGCTGAGAAATACGACGCGGTCGGCGACCTCGTCGGCGAAGCGCAATTGATGCGTCGAGATGATCATGGTCAGCCCATCCTCGACCGCCAGCCGCCGGATCACTTCCAGCACTTCATTGACCAGTTCGGGATCGAGCGCCGAGGTCGGCTCGTCGAGCAGCAGCACGGCTAGGATTGGGCGCGATCGCGCGCGCGATCGCGACGCGCTGCTGCTGGCCGCCGGACAGATGCCGCGGCAAGGCGTCGGCGCGCTCGCCGAGGCCGACGCGTTCGAGCAGTTCGCGGGCGCGACGGTCGGCATCTGCCCGCGAGACGCCGTGAACCCAGCGCAACGGGCCGGCGATGTTCTCCAGCGCGGTCAGATGACCGAACAGGTTGAATTGCTGGAACACCATGCCGACGCCGACGCTGGCGCGTTCTTCGGCCAGCGCCCGCGGCGACAGCGGCTTGCCGTCTTCGTCGAAAGCCCATGCGGCGGCCGCCGACCTTGACGGTTCCGGCGTCCCAGCCTTCGAGGTGGTTGATACAGCGCAGCAGCGTGCTCTTGCCCGATCCGCTTGGGCCGAGCAGGGCGATCACCTCGCCGAGCCGCACCGTCAGATCGACGCCGGCGAGCACGGGCTGGCTGCTATAGGCCTTGTAGAGGCCGCTGACGTCGACCACGATTTCGTTATGCGCCAGGGTCGCCGAGCGTTTGGTGCGGTCCGCCCGCGAGGCCTTGATGTCCTTGGTTGCGGCCGGGGAAGGCACCAGCTCGTTGTCCGGTGGCGAGCGGTTCGCCAGCGACGGGCGCCAGCGCCAGGGGGGCGCGGTACCAGGGCAGCAAACGCGCAAAGCGGTTCCCGGTCGCGGGCCGGTCGAGATCGAGCGCGCGTTCCACGAACAACTGGATCACGCTGACGCCGGTGGTGAGCACCAGATAGATCAGCCCGGATGCAAAGAAGATCGAAAAGAAATCGAAGGTCGAGGACGCCAGTTGGGTGCTGCGCAGCGTCAGCTCCTGCACCGAGATCACGCTCGCCAGCGACGAATTCTTCAACGCGCTGACGGTCTCGTTGCCGAACGCCGGGATCATCATGCGGATCGCCTGCGGCGCGATGATGCGTCGCATCAGCAGCGACAGGCGTCATCCCGAGCGCCTGGCCGGCCAGCACCTGGCCGCGGTCGATGCCGAGCACGCCGGCGCGCAGCATTTCGGCGATGAAGGGCGCTTCGTTGGCCGCGAGCGCCAGGCCGGCCGCGCCGATCGCGCTGAGCTTCAGCCCGATCTGCGGCAGCGCGTCGTAGGCAAACACCATCTGCAGGATCAGCGGCGTGCCGCGGAAGATGATGGTGTAGCCCCGGGCGAATGCGGCCAGCAGCCAGAACCGGCTGAGCTGCATCGCCGCGAGGACCAGACCGAGCATCAGTCCGCCGACCAGACCGAGGGCCGTCACCGCGAGGGTGAACCAGACGCCCGCGATCAGGTACGGCAGACTGAGATAGTGAAGGAACAGCGACATCAATCGACCGTCAGGATGTCCGGTTCCTTGAAGTTGTTCGGATCGAGATCCCACTTCTTCAAGCAGGTCCTTGTGGATGCCGGCCTTCTGAACCTCGATCAGCGCCGCCATCACCGCATCGCGGAATTTCGGCTTGTCCTTGGGCACGCCGATGCCGACCGAATAGGGGATCGTGACCGCGATCGCCTTCTCCAGTTTGTCCGGATTGGCCTTCACCGCCTGGTCCACGGTGTTGACGTCGTTGACATAGGTGTCGGCGCGGCCGGCCAGGATCGCCTGGATGCAGTTGGCGTTGTTGTCATAGAGCTGGATCGTCGGCTCGGCCTTGCCCGCTGCCTTGCACTTCGGCGCCAGATCCTGCACCAGCGGCACCTCGACGATAGCCGGTATTCTCGGCCGCGGCGGCGCCGCACAGCGACATGTTGATGCCGTTGATCTTCTTCGGGTTGCCCTTGGCGACCAGCACGCCGTCGAACACTTTCGAATACGTGATGAAGTCGGCCGCCTTGGCGCGTTCCTTGGTAGCGTAGATATCGGAGATCACGATATCGGCCTGGCCGCTCGACAGCGTCGTCAGCAAGGCCGCGAACGTCACCGCCTTGTAGGTCACCTTGAAGCCGAGGCAATCGCCGATCGCTTCGCCGAGATCGATGTCGAAGCCGACATATTTGTCGGGGTCTTTGGGATCGATCGCTTCATAGCCGGGAGTGTGGGGATTGATCGCGTTGACCAGCGTCTTGCCCTTCCAGTCCGGATATTTTTCCTGCAATGCCGCGCATCCCGCCGGCGCCGCCGCCTGGGCCTGTCCCGCCATGCAAAGCGCGATCAGGCCGGCAAACCCGATTGCGACGCTGCGAAGGCGACTGGCGGACCCGGTTTTTTTGCGCGCGTTCCCAAATAGACTTCGTGGCACCATGGCACAGACTCCTCTGTTGCTGACGAGCGGATGCGCTCGGCAAGGCTGACTGGTGGCCAACGGTAGAGGCGGCGTTGCGCCAATGCTTGTCTGCAGGCGCACAAACCCTTGCAGCCGGTGCTCCAAAATTTGGGCATCGGTCGCAACTTTTGTGGGCTTCTTGCTCAAACGGCGCTCAGCGTTGGTGCGGAGTTCCTGAGCGCCGCGTTTGCCGTATCGCGGTGCAGCAGAGAACGAGCGATTTGCGCTCGAACGTCGATGGCTGCCGCGAACGCAACTAACGGACGAGATCGCTCCCGGCGATTGCGCGTTGCCGATCAAGTGGCCGCAAGGCTATGCTGTTCCCAAGCGTCTTGCGGCCATGCCCTTCGGAGGCTGCGGCTGACTTCATAAAACGCATCGGGAGGTTTCGCGATGACACACCGTCTGACACGCCGTGATTTTGCCATGGCCTCGGTGGGCGCATCGATGGCGGCCATCGCAGCGCCGGCCCTGATCGGTTCCGCACGCGCCGATGAGCCGCTGCGGCTGCGCTGTTCGCTCGACACCGCGCCCTCGCACCTGCGTAACGTCTCGGTGCGGGATTTTCTCGGCAAGGTCGAGGCCGCCGCCGGCGGCAAGATCAAGACCGAACTGTTCGAGAGCGGCCAGCTCTATCCCGACCTCGAAATCGGCAAGGCGCTGATTCAGGGCCAGGTCGAAATGGCGGCGCCCGGCAGCTGGACCATCACCGGCATCGTTTCCGACGCCGATTGCTTCCAGCTTCCGGCGCTCTACGGCCAGCCGATCGAGCTGATCCACCGAGTGATCGACGGCAAGCCGGGGCAATATCTCAATACGCAGATCCAGCAGAAGCTGCGCTCGCACGTGGTCGGGCCGTATCTCGATCTCGGTTTCCAGAACTGGTACAGCGCCAACAAGCCGGTCACCAGCCTTGCCGACCTCAAGGGCATGAAGATCCGCAATTCGGGCGGCGCCGGCCAGGCCTGGCGCGCCCGCTTTCTGGGTGCGATCCCCAACACCACGGCGTGGCCCAACGTGCCGCTGGCGCTGTCGCAGGGCACCTTCGACGGGCTGGTGTCCTCGAACGAAAGTCTGGCCAGCGCCAAGCTCTGGGATTCCGGCGTCAAATACGCGCTGGCGGATCGCCAGTTCACCGCCGAATATATTCCGCTGATGAGCCAGACGTTCTGGGACAAGCTGTCGCCCGATCTGCAGAAGATCATCACCGAGGTGTGGGCGCAGAACATCCCGGCCTACCGCAGCAACATGGCCGCGGCCCAGACCAAGGCGCGCGCCACGCTGGAAGAGCACGGCGTCAAGTTCACCGATCCGACCGAGGAGCAGACCGCCGCGGCGCGCAAATCGATGCTGCCGGAGCAGGATCAGCTCGCCAAGGACATCAAGGTCTCGCCGGAACTGGTCAAGATGATCATGGCTGAAGTCAGCGGCGGCAGTTGAGCGTGACTTCACGAGTGTCCTTGCTCAAGGCATCGTCGGTAGCGCTGCATTGGTGGGACCGGATCGAGGAGACCCTGGTGGGCCTGCTCGGCCTGATCGCGCTGGTGATCGGCGTGCTGCAGGTGGTCGGTCGCTACTTCGACCCGGCGCAGGCCATCAGTTACGCCGAAGAGGTCATCGTCTACCTCATCATCTGGGCGATCATGATCGTCTCGAGCCAGTTGGTGCGGCGCGACGGCCATGTGCGGCCGGATCTGGTGCTGCGGCTGTTGTCGCCGCGCTGGTTGCGCATCGTCGAGATTTTCAATTGCCTGGTTGCGATCGTGTTCTGTGGCGCGCTGGTCTGGTACGGCTGGGAGATCGTCGACACCTCGCTGCTGATCAACGAGACCTCTTCGACCGACCTGCAATTTCCGATGTGGATCTACTACCTCGCGCTGCCGGTCGGCAGCGCGCTGATGCTCGTGCGCTACATCATGCGGCTGGTTCGTTTTGCATTGTTCTTCGATCCGGCCATGACGGTGGGCCCGGTGCTGCACGATGAAATGCCGGGCGGGCTGTCGCCGCCGCTGACCGATCGCTGAGCCCGGGCGCCCGTAAAACTCATGCTGACCCTGCTGTTTTTGTTGTTGTTCTTTGGGCTGCTCGCAGCCGGGATGCCGATTTTCCTGGTGCTCGGCATGTGCGCGGGCATTCTCTACATCGCCACCGGCCAGCCTCTGATCGGCGCGGCGCAGATGGTGATCAACAAGCTCAATTCGACGACGCTGATGGCGCTGCCATTGTTCGTGATGGCGGCCGCCTTCATGCGCTCGGGCGGCGTCGCCAAGGCACTGGTGGACGTTGCGACCGCATGGCTTGGCGGCATCCGCGGATCGCTCGGCCTCGTGACCGTGGTGGCGTGCACGCTGTTCGCGGCGATCTGCGGCTCCAGTGTCGCCACCGCGCTGGCGATGGGCACCATTCTGGTGCCGGCGATGATCGAACGCGGCTATCCGCGCTCGTTCGCGCTGGGCGTCGTCGGCGCGTCCGGCACCATCGGCATCGTGGTGCCGCCGTCGCTCGCGCTCATTCTCTACGGCATCGTCGCCGAACAATCGGTGCCGCGGCTGTTTTTGGCCGGCGTGTTGCCCGGCCTGCTGCAAGCCGCGGCGTTCGCGCTGTGGGTGCTGTATTATGCCAGGAAGCACAACTTCCCGGTCGAGCCGGTGCTGCCGCTGGCGCAGCGATTGCGCGTCACCGGCCGTGCGATCCCCGCGCTGGCGGTGCCGCTGGTCGTCACGGTCGGAATTTATGGCGGCGTCGTCACCGTGACCGAGGCGGCGGCGCTGTCGGCCGCGGTGGCGCTATTGGTCTCGCTGATCTTCTACCGCGGTTTCCATTGGACCCAGACCCTGCGCGTCATTACCGACGGTATCCGCAGCGCCGGCACCATCATGCTGATCGTGGCGACCGCGTTGGCGTTCGGTCACTGGATGACCGAATCAGGCATTCCCAACCAACTCGTCAACTTCGTCATCGGCCACCATTTCGCGACCTGGCAGTTCCTGCTGATCATCAACGGGCTGTTGCTGGTGCTCGGCTGTTTCCTCGAGGTCACCGCGACCTTGCTGCTGGTGCTGCCGATCCTGGCTCCGGCGCTGGTGCCGCTCGGCGTCGACCCCGTGCATTTCTCCATCATCTTCACCCACAACATGGAGATCGGGCTGGTTCATCCGCCGGTCGGGCTCAATCTGTTTGTGCTCTCGACCATTTCGTCCGCGTCAATCGGCGAGGTGATACGCGGTATCCTGCCGTTTCTGGTGCTGCTTTTGATTGTGCTCGCGATCATCACCTATGTGCCGATCCTGACGCTGTGGCTGCCCAACGCGGTGTTCGGCTGAGATGGGCGCAGGCTCCTTCGAGCGGGCAACCGTCCTCCAGGCGTCCTGCTCCTTGGACCACGTAATATAGTAGGCGACGAGGGTCAGGATCGCGATGCCGGTTGCGCTGACCAGGATCTGCGTCATCACCGAGCCCGAACTGATCATCAGCGTGAAATGACCGATGAAGGCCAGAAACACTCCGACGCAGAACACCGCCAGCGATTGTTCGCCGCATTTGATGAGCGGGTCGAACATTGTCCACTTCAATCCTTGCCAATCCTTCGGGATCAATCGCGTGACGACAAACACCATGACAACGAAATGCAGGGCACGGTACGGCGCGAGATTTTCCTTGTCGTTCGGATTAAAAGCGTCGAGCAGCCAGGCCGGGAACAGCTGCCCGAAAGCCGCAAAGCGTCCCGCCATCGTCATCACGAAAGCGAATATCAAATAGGCGATCGCCAGATCGAGCGCGATCGCCGACCTGAGAAAGCGGGGGGTATCCTGCGCGCGATACAGCGCGGCCCAGCCGCCGAATACAAAAAGCAGTTGCCAACAGAACGGGTTGAAATACCAGTCGCCATCCGGATAGGACGCCAGGTTCCAGCCGAACCCGCGCGCGCCGCAATAAAGCGCCAGCGACGAGGCCATGGTGAGTACGGGCTTGCGCATCATCATCCAGAGCACCGGCGGCAAGCACAGCATCAATACCGTATAGAGCTGCAGCACGTCCAGATTGAGCGCTTTCGATTGCAGGAACAGGGCATGGTACAGGATTTTGACCGGAAGCTCGATATACGCTGAAATGTTGAACTCGTTGATGAGGTCGGGCGCCGAATATTGCGCCGCGATGTATCCGATCGAGACGACATAAGTGGTGAACAGCACAATGTAGGCGGCATAGAGTTGCCATGCGCGCTTGAAGATGCGGGTGGCGCCGACGATGACGCCGCGTTCCAGCATGATCCGGCCGTAGACGGTCGCTGCCGTATAGCCCGAGATGAACACGAACAGATCCGACGCGCCGCTGAAACCGTAGTTTCTGGACGTGATGAAGTTCACCACATTGTTGGGAATGTGATCGAGGAACAGGAACAGGTTTGCCAGACCCAGAAACAGGTTGAGCCGAAGATCCTGGTCGTTGGCGGCGAGATTGGCCTTGATGTTCATGCAGGTTGTTGTCGGATGTTTTCTTGTTCTTCATCGCAAGCTTCGCCCGCGCTCGCACTGGCTTACGATTTGACGATCTGTTCTCGATACCGAATCATATCGGCGGGACGGGATAACGCGTTCGTGAATCGAAAAATCGAGACCCTTTCAAGCCATCACGATGCAAAAAGATTCGATCGGCAAACCAACGATAGCTGAAGCTATTTGCGCAACAATATGGCATCATGCTGCAGGTGCGAAGTAGTAAATTCGTGAAGATGCCATGCACCGTTCAGGGGGAAGCAATGCCGCATGGGGGAGTGCGCTCGATGCATCTGTGGGTGCACATCCACGTCGATCGCAGCGCGGGCAACCGCCTGCCGGGATACGTAGTCTGATGCGGCGGCTGCCCTTCTTTTACGGCTGGATCATCATCGCCGTGACGTTCGTAACGATGGCGATCGGCGTTAACGCGCGCACCTCGTTTTCGCTGTTCTTTCCACCCATCATCGACGAGTTCGGATGGGAACGCGGTGTCACGGCCGGCGCCTTTTCGTTCGGCTTTCTGGTTTCCGCCGCGGTCAGCCCGCTGATCGGCCGCGCGATGGATCGCTTCGGGCCGCGCA
Organism: uncultured Alphaproteobacteria bacterium; assembly: GCA_963755895.1. Taxonomy (GTDB): domain Bacteria; phylum Pseudomonadota; class Alphaproteobacteria; order Rhizobiales; family Xanthobacteraceae; genus Bradyrhizobium. The sequence continues at coordinate 493,911 of CAVWMD010000003.1, read as the reverse complement.
CCGTGATGGAATCCGGCGTCGCGATGATGGCGGCGGGTTTGTTGCTGGCACCGCTGACGACGCAGCCCTGGCATCTGTATTTGACGATCGGTGTGCTGGTCGGCGCCGGCAGCATCTGCCTTGGTTATTCCGGCCAATCGCTGTTCCTGCCGAACTGGTTCAACCGTCGCCGCGGCCTTGCGATAGGACTGGCTTTCGCCGGCGTCGGCATCGGCTCGATCACGCTGCTGCCATGGGTGCAGCACATGATCGAGCAAACCGGATGGCGAACCGCCTGCACCGCGATGGGGATCGTGGTTCTGGTAGTGCTCGCGCCGATCAACCTGTTGCTGCGCAAGCGGCCGCAGGACATCGGGCTCGAGCCGGACGGCGATGCGGCGCCCTCGGCGTCAACCGTGCCGGTCTCGAATGTCGTCGATCCGGTCTGGGCCGGCATCGACTGGACCTTGAGCCGCGCCGTTCGCACCGCGCGCTTCTGGTGGATCGCGCTGGGTTATTTCTGCGGATTGTACATCTGGTACGCGGTGCAGGTACACCAGACCAAATATCTTCTCGACATCGGCTTCAGTCCGAACGTGGCGGTATGGGCGCTGGGCACCGTTAGTCTGCTGGGGATTCCAGGCCAGATCGCGCTCGGCCATCTCTCTGACCGGGTCGGGCGTGAATGGATATGGGCTGCGAGCTGCGTGGGCTTTGCCATCTGCTTTGCGGCGCTGGTTGCGCTGAAATATTTTCCGACACTGCCGCTGGTCTATCTCATGGTCCTGACGCAAGGCGCGCTCGGCTACGGCCTGACCTCCATCATGGGCGCGGTGGTGGTGGAGATTTTTCAGGGCAAGCATTACGGCAGCATCTTCGGCACCATCATGCTGGCGGCGCTGGCCGGCGGCGCCGCCGGCCCATGGGTCACCGGCACGCTGCACGACCTCTCGGGGAACTATACCCTCGCTTTTGTGATCGGGATCGGCGTCAGCGTGCTGTCCGCGATCGCGATCTGGCAGGCATCGCCGGGCAAGATCCGCGCGGTCGCAGGCCAGTTGCACAAGGCGCACGGCGCGGGGGTCCGCGGGTAACGCATAGTGCTGGCTGGCGATGTCCTCGGCCCTTGCCTCTCGCCTTCAACTTCCGAGCGCCCTCTGCAAATCGCCGATGGCGCGCAGGAAGCTGTCGGCCGGCGTGGTCTCGGGATCGATCAGGCGGTGCAGGCGAAAGCCGTCCTCGAGTGCCAGCACGATCGCGCCGGTCCAGGCCGGGTTCAGCGAGCCGTTCTTCCCGGAGTTCCTTGATGCGGTTTCGACGATATCGGCGATCAGTTTTCGCCGCGCGCGCAGCCGCTCTGCAAGTTCGGGCCTGCGCTTTTCGGCGCGCGCCACAAAAAGGATCATCTCCATGTGCAACAGCGGGGAACGCGCCAGCGGATCCTGCCGGCTGCGGTCCATGCTCTTCAGCGCATCGATATAATCGGCGAGATTGTCGTGTCTGGCGAGCAGATCGAGATGGCGCCGAATGGACCGCTCGACGTGATCCTCGATCATGGCGATGATCAGTTCGTCCTTGCTCTTGAAGTTCGAATAAAACGCGCCGCGGCTAAAGCCGGCCGCTACCGCGATCACTTCGATGCTGACGCCGCCGATGCCCTGTTGCTCGAACACGCGCGCCGCCGCTTCGAACAGCTTGTCGCGGGTATCGTCCCGGGTCGGTCTGGTTCGGACTCTTGACATCGGCGGATTTTAGGGCAGAATGCAACTCAATACAATAGTGTATCGAGTTGCAATGCCGGGTGATCGCGCCCCGGCGCTCTCGAGCATGATCCGGAAAAGTGGAAACCGGTTTTCCCTCGGGACAAACGCGAAGCGTTTGCCCGGAGATCATGCTCAAACAAATAAACTAGAGCGGTCATACCGCTCTAGGCACAGACATTTCGGCGTGGCAACACAGGGAGGTCACCATGAACGAGCATGTTCAGACTGCGACGACCGGGCCGCTTTTCAACCCGCTGGCGCCTGAATTCATTCGCGATCCCTATCCGTATTATGCGCGCCTGCGCGCCACCGATCCGATGCATCAGACGGCGTTCGGCTCGTTCGTTGCGAGCCGCCACGCCGAGGCCAGCCTGGTACTGCGCGACAAACGCTTCGGCAAGGATTTTGCCGAGCGCACGATCCGGCGCTACGGCCCCAAAAGCATGGAAGAACCGGTGTTTCGCAGCATGAGCCACTGGATGCTGCAGAAGGATCCGCCGGACCACGCCCGTCTGCGCGGGCTGGTGGTGAAAGCGTTCACCGCGCGCCGGGTCGAGGACATGCGCCCGCGCATCCAGCAGGTCGTCGACGAAACGCTCGATCGGATCATCCCGCAGGGCCGCATGGACCTGATCGAGGATTTTGCGTTCCGCCTGCCGGTCACGATCATCTGCGACATGCTCGGCATACCCGAGGAGCAGCGCGAGCTGTTTTATACCGGCTCGCGCGACGGCGGACGCCTGCTGGACCCGGTGCCGCTGTCGCCTGAGGAAATCGCGAAAGGCAACGCCGGCAACCTGATGGCCGCGATGTATTTCCAGCAATTATTCGATCTGCGGCGCAAGCAGCCCGGCGACGATTTGATCACGCAATTGGTGCAGGCCGAGGAGGACGGCAGCAAGCTCTCCAATGAAGAACTTACCGCCAACATCATCCTGTTGTTCGGCGCCGGCCATGAGACGACCGTCAATCTGATCGGCAACGGCCTGTTGGCCCTGCACCGCAATCCCGATCAGCTCGCTTTGCTCAAGGCCAATCCCGGCCTGATCACCAACGCGATCGAGGAGTTCCTGCGCTACGATTTCTCGGTGCAATTGACCGGCCGGGTGGCGCTGGAAGATATCGAGGACCTCGGCGGCAAGCGGATTCCAAAGGGCGAAAACGTGCTGTGCCTGCTGGGATCGGCCAACCATGATCCGGCGGTCTATCCGGACCGGCCCGGCAGCCTGGATATCACCCGGCCGAACGTGAAGCCGCTGTCCTTTGGCGGCGGTATCCACTTCTGTCTCGGCGCCCAGCTCGCCCGCATCGAGGCGGAAATCGCCATCGCGAGCCTGCTGCGTCGGCTGCCGGATCTGCGGCTGGATAACGCCGAAAACCCGCAATGGCGGCCGACCTTCGTGCTGCGCGGTCTCAAGGAACTGCCCGCCAGCTGGTGACGGCGTCGATTTGGTCTTTCGGGCAGCGCTGTGACTTCGCCACACTTGGCTCTATATATGGCGTTGCTCCGGCGTTGATTTTGACGCCGCCGATGGATGGTTCGGGGAGACACCGTGCAGACGACGCTGCTCGGCCTGGCGATTGCCTTGATTATCGCGCTGGTAGCCGCGCTGGTCGGGCCGTATTTCATCGACTGGAATCAATTCCGGCCGCAATTCGAGGCTGAGGCCACGCGGGTGATTGGCGCGCCGGTGCGGGTCGGCGGCAAGCTCGACGCCCGGCTGTTGCCGGCGCCGTCGCTGCAACTGCGCCACGTGGTGGTCGGCGGAACCAACGATCTCGGCAAGGTGCGCGCCGACAAGCTTGATGTGGAATTCAGCCTGGGTTCGCTGATGCGCGGCGAATGGCGCGCCACCGAGCTGACGGTCAACGGCCTGGCGCTCGATCTCGGTCTCGATCGCCAGGGCCGGATCGACTGGCCGGCCACCAACGGCAGCTTCAATCTGGGTTCGCTGGCGATCGACCGCCTGAACCTGACCGGCCGCATCGCCCTGCATGACGCCGCCAGCCGCGGCACACTCGAGTTGGACGATATCGTCTTCAGCGGCGACGTGCGCTCGCTGGCCGGGGCAATGCGGGGCGACGGCGACGTCACGGTGTCGGGCACGCGCTATCCGTTTCGGGTATCGTCCGGCGACAGCACCGACGGCAGCGGCACGCGCGTTCATCTCAATATCGATCCCGGCGCGCGCGCCTTGGCCGTCGATCTCGAAGGGGTGCTCAGCTTCCAGGCGCGCGCCCCGCACTTCGAAGGCGCGCTGATGCTGGCCACGCCGGCCAAGGAGACTGGCAAGGAAACCGGCAAGGAAACTGGCAAAGCCAGCACGGGTGGCGACAGCCAGACGCCCTGGAAAATAACCGCCAAGGTCAAGGCCGATCCGTCCGGCGCGCAGTTCGAGCAGGTCGAGGCCGGCTATGGCGTCGAAGACCGCGCGCTGAAATTTGCCGGCCTTGCGGATGCGAGCTTCGGCGCCAGGCCGCTGCTTCACGCAGCACTTTCGGCGCGGCAGCTCGACGTCGACAGGTTTGTCGCCAAAGGGAGCAACAAGGACAATGATAAGAACAGCGGCAACAATAATGACAAAACCGCCGAGCCGATCCGATTGCTGCCAGGTCTGCGCGCGCTGATAGCGGCACTTCCGCAGCTTCCGATTCCGGCGAAAATCGAACTGAGTTCCGAGCAGATCATGCTGGGCGGACGTCCCTTGCAGAATCTGGCGGCGTCGTTGCACGTCGATGCCAGTTCCTGGACCGTCGACCGGCTGGATTTTCGCGCGCCTGGCACGACCCAGGTCTCCTTGACCGGCAGCCATGCGCAAGCCGGCAGCCTAAGGGGCGCGCTTGATGTCAATTCGTCCGATCCGGATGCGCTGACGGCGTGGTTGCAGGGCCGCGGCGAGATCGCCTTTCGCAGTCAAAAGCCGCTGCACCTGCACGGCGATGTCAGCATCGCCGCCGATCGGGTTGCGCTCGATGCGATGCAGGCCGAGATCGACGGCGGCGCCGTCTCGGGACGGGTCGCGTTCGCAACGCCATCCGCAAAAAGCGGTTCGCGGTTCGATGCGGAGCTGAAGGCCGATCGCCTCGACCTCGATGCGGCAACCGCCTTTACGCGTTCGCTGGCGGGACCGCAGGGCGAATGGCCCGACGAGGCGCGGGTCTCGCTCGATATCGGCCACGCGATATCGGCCGGCCAGGACCTGCATCCCTTTGCGGCGAAGCTGGGCTATGACCCGAAGTCGATCACGCTCGATCAACTGAAGATCGGCGATGCTGGCAATATGATGCTGGAAGGGGCGGGGAGTTTCGACCGCGCCAACGCCACCGGAAAGCTGGTGCTCAATTCAACCGCCGCCTCGCTGGACAAGATCACCGCCGCGCTCTCCGGCCTGATCGCTCCCCTGGCGCCGGCGCAGGCCGCGCGGCTCAATGCGCTGGGGACGGCTCCCGGTCCCGCGCACTTCAAGCTTGCGCTCGGTATCGACAAGGATCCCGGCCACGCCGATCGCGCCAGCGCGCACGCCGTTCTCGATCTCGACGCGCCGCCATTGACCGGCAACGTCACGATCACGGCAAACCCCGCCGTCGCCGCGATCAAGGCGATGGACATCGACAAGATACGGCGCAGCCAGCTCAGCCTGGAAACCAACCTGTCATCGCCGCGGGCCAATTCGCTGCTGGCGCTATTGGGGCTTGATCGCGCGATCACCGCGACCGATGCACCTGCGCAATTTCACGGCTCGGTGACGGGCGTGTGGGGCGAGCCGCTACGGCTGAAGGCGAAACTGTCGGGAACTGGCCTCGACGCCGAAGCGGATGGTTCCGCCGAACCATGGGCGCAGGAGACCAAGGCAAATGTAAACTTGAAGGTGCGCAGCATGAATCTCGCGCCGTTGTTCGACGTCAAGCCGTCGGAAGCGCTGGCGCAGAACATCAGCCTGTCGTCGCGGGTGGCATTGGCCGGCAACAAATTGACGCTCGGCGACATTGACGGCGCACTGGCGGGTTCGCGGCTGCGCGGCCACATGACCGTCAACCTCGGCAGCGACAAGGCCGGCGATGACAAGAGCATCGAAGGCGAACTCGGCCTCGATGCGCTCGACCTCGCGCCGGCGTTTGCGCTGGCGGTCGGCAGCGCCGGCCGCGATGCCACCGAGCCGCTCGGTTCCGGATTGCTGAAAGGCTGGCGCGGGCATATCGCCTTTCAGGCGTTGCGCGGCACCTTGCCGGGCGGCGGCGAGCTGCGCCCCGTGAGCGGCACCGTCAAGAGCGACGGTCAATCGCTGAGCTTCGACACCATCAAGGGCAGCATCGGCGGCGGGGAGGCGGTCGCCAGCATCGATGCCAAGCCCGGCGCCAACGGGATCGCGCTGAATGCCAACGTTCAATTGAAGGGCGTCGACGGCGCCGCCTTGCATTATCGGGGTCTGGCGATGCCCGCCGGGCGCGCATCGCTGCAAATGACTTTGGCCGCGCAGGGCCGCAGCGCTTCGGGACTGGTGGGCGCGATGTCCGGAAACGGCACCGTGACGCTGGAAGCGGCTGCGATCCCGGGGCTCGACCCGCGCGCCTTCGAGATCGCGATCCACGCCAGTGACCAGGGCCACGCGACCGACGATGCCCGGCTGCGGCAGCTCGTCGATCCCGTGTTGTCGGCGGGCGCGTTGCTGGTGGCGTCGGCGCAAATCCCGTTCACGATCCGGGACGGCCGACTTCGCGTAGCGGCGACCACGCTCGATGGCGACGCGGCGCGCGTCGTGATATCCGGCGGCTACGATATACTGGCCGATCAGGTCGACATTCGCGCGGCGATTTCGTTGAGTGCGGATCAATCCTCAACCGGCCGACCGGAAATTCAGGTGTTCGATGTGGGCTCGCCCGACCGGCTCAATCGCACCGTCGATGTGTCGGCGCTGTCTTCCTGGCTGGCGGTGAGGACGATCGACCGCGAAACCCGGCGGCTCGATTCGATCGAACGCGGAGAGCTGCCGCAGGCGGTGCCGGCATCGCTTCCGCCGCCCGCGCTGCCGTTGCCGGCGATCGCGCCGCCGCTCGCGAGCCCGTCCGATCATCCGGTTTCCGAGGTTCCGGTGCCCGGCCGCGATCCGCGCCGCATTCCACTGAAGCCGCGGGTGGTGGCGCCTCATCCACCGGTGCCGCCAGCGCCGGCGAATCCCGCTCCACCGGTCGTCAGCCAGCAGGTCGCCCCGCTGCCACCGCCAATCGAGATTCGCCCCGCGCCCAGCGTGCTGCGGCAAGCACCGAAGCCGCGGCCGCCCCTGATACTGACCCCGCCGATCGCCAATCCGCAGTGAGCGGCGCTCTGGCGGGATGAGTTGAGGTTGGAGCACGGCGATCGCAGCCCCTCACCCGAAATTCGCGTTCCGCGAATTTCGACCTCTCCCCGCAAGCAGGGCGAGGTGGACCAACCCGCGCGAGGTTTTTACTTCATCGGCCAGATCGTCTCGGCAATGGCGGCCTGCTGCGGAAAGATGGTGACGAATTTGCCGCCGACATATTGCAGCAGCACCGGGTCGGCGTCGTTGTTCTGGCCCATCTCGTCGAACTTGATCCGCTTCCAGGGCATGATGGTCCGTTCTCCCGAAATATCGGTCGTGGCCAGCGCGTCGCGGATCTTCGCGCCGTCGGTCGACCTGGCGCGGTCGATCGCGTCCGCCAGCACCAGAAGGCCGATCACTTCCCGCGAGGTCAGGTCGTTGAGATCCTTGCCGGACTTTTGCTTGTACATGGCATTGATGGTGCCGACCATCGGCCGCTTGGCGGCGAGATCGAGCGAGAAGGTGCTGCGTGAAATCGAGCCTCCCAACTTGTCGCCGACCGCGTCATAGAGTGCCTGGTCGGAGAAGCCGGCGTCTTGCGCCACGATCGCGTTCGCCTTGTAGCCGAGCTCGGCCATGGTCTTGATCAGGAGGATGCTGTCCGTGGTGTAGCTTGACGGCATCAGCACGTCGGCATTGGCCGCTTTGAGGTGCTGCACCTCCGCCGAGAGCGAGGGCGTATTGGCGCGGTACTTGATGTCGGCCACGATCTTGTAGCCGCGCTCGGCCGCAAGCCTGGCCTGCGCATTGCCGGAGTCGGTGCCGAAGATCGTGTCCTCGTGGAACAGCGCCAGCGTTTCGATCCTGGTGCCTTTCTTCTTCATCGCATCGAAGAAGTCGAACATCGCCGCCGAATACATCTCGTCATGCGGCGAGGGGCGGAAGAAATATTTCAAGCCGCGTCTGTGCAGGCTGGGCGAGGAATTTTCGGCGGAGAGAAACGGAATCTGGTAGCGCTCGCAGGTCTGGCTGACCGTGACGGCGACCGCGCTTTGATAGGTGCCGATGATGGCGCAGACGTTTTCCTGGGTGATCAGGCGCTCGGCCTCGGCGCGACCCTTCTGCGGATCGGATTGATGGTCGGCAAAGATCAGCCGCACCTTGGCGCCGCCCATTCCCGGCAGGCCCTGGCCCTTGGCCAGCGGCAAGTCGAAATCGTAGTCGTTGTTGATGATCTCGGCCGCGGTCTCGTACGCCTTTTGCGCGTCGACGCCGATCTGGGCACTGTTACCCGACAATGGATAGGTGAAGCCGATCCGTATCTCATCGGCGTTTTGGGCCGATGCAGGCAAGCTGCTGGCGGCAAGCGCTGCGGTGCCGCCCAAAAGAAGCGTTCTGCGATCTATTGTACGATCCATGACGTCTCACCTCTCCTGTTCAAGCGATCCAGACAGTTCAAGCGATTTGGATTTGCCTCATTCCACGAGATAGCCTTGCTCGCGATCCCGCCGCCGTGCGGATTGCTGCCGCTCGGCTGGCGGGCCGAGGCCACCGCCGCCGGAACTGACGAGCCGGATCACGTCGCCCTTTCGCAGCGGCATGTTGGAAATCTTCGAGTGCAGGGCCTGCGTCTCGCCATCGCGCACCAATTCGAGTTGGCCCGCCGCACCAGCTTCGCCGCCATCAAGCCCGAACGGGCGAAATCGAAACCGATCCATCTGGGCGGTAAAGGTCGCCGCCTGGCTGTCGATGCGCCAGGCTCTGCGCAGGCCGAGGCCTCCGCGATGGCGGCCATCGCCGCCGGTCCCGGGCGCGAGGCCGTACTCGACCATGGTGATGGGCATGCCGCTCTCGATCATCTCGACCGGGATCGATGCGTTGTTGTGCATGCCGAACGAATGGGCGCTGGCGCCGTCGCCGTTGGGATGGGCGCCGCAGCCGCCGACCTCGATCTCGACCAGCACCTTTCGCGCGCCGCTCTGTTCCATCGTCTGGAACGAACAGACGTAGCTGACGGCATAGTACGCTGCCGGCAGTCGGTTCGGGATGGCTTTTGCGAGCGCGCCGAACAGCACGTTGAGCAGGACGTGGCCGGGCGCCAGGCGATGGGCGACCGCAGCCGGATGCCGCGCCGACACGATCAAGCCCTCCGGTGCGACGATCTCGATCGGGCGGTAGCACCCGGCGTTCGGAACGATCAGGTGCTCGGCGGCGGCGACGATGGCGAAATAGACCGCGGACGATGTCGAACCCAGGGTCGCGTTGATCGGTCCCGGGACGGCGTCATCCGAGCCCGAGAGATCGACGACCAATCTGTCGCCGGTCACGGTGATCCGGGCATGGATGCGGACCGGCCTGGTCACGTCGATGCCGTCGTCGTCGAGAAAATCCTCGAATGCATAACTGCCGTCGGGGATCGCGCGTATAGCGGCCCGCATCGCGGCTTCGGACGCATCGAGCATCGTCGAACAGGATGCGATCAAGGTCTCGGCGCCGTATCTCGCGGTCAGGATCTCGACCGCGCGCGCGCCGACGCCGAGCGAGGCGATTTGCGACTGCAGGTCACCCATCACGACGACCGGCTGGCGCACATTCTGCGCGATCAGTCCCCACAGCACGTCATTGCGCACGCCTCTGGCGAAAAGCTTGGAGGGCGGAATGCGCAATCCCTCCTGATAGATTTCGGTGGCGTTTGCGGCGTAACTGCCGGGAGACATGCCGCCGACGTCGAGATGGTGGCAGAGCGTGCCGACGATGGCGACGCGCCGGCCTCCGGAAAAAACCGGACGGAAAGCCGCGATGTCAGGCAAATGCTGGCCGCCGCAATAGGGATCGTTCGAGATGATGACGTCGCCCTCTTCCCAGAGGTCGGCCGGAATGAACCGGTCGAGGATCGTCTGCAGGAAATAGCCCATCGAATTGAGGTGCTGCGGAATTCGCGCCGACTGCGCCACGTTGTTGCCGTTGGCGTCGAAGACCGCCGTCGAGTAGTCCAGCATCTCGCGCACGATGGTCGAGCGGCTGGTCCGCCACATCGTGACGTCCATCTCGGCGGCCGCGGCCGTCAGCGCGTTGCGCAGCACTTCGAGTTCGATCGGATCGAGCACGGTCATGCCAACACCTCGCTGAGGGCCGCCACTAGGTGTCCGTCACGCCCGAGCATGAGCGACCAACCCGGTGCGACGTAGACGGCCGTATAATCCTCCTCGACAATCGCAGGTCCGGAAATCCGGAGCGCAGCTGCGATCGCCTCGCGTCGCCATGTCGCGACGTCCTGCCACTGGCCGTCGAGATAGACGCGGCGGCTGCCGGCCGCGGCGCCATCGGCAGATACAGGTTTTGCGGCCGAAATCTGCGGACGGGCCATTCGGCCGATCGCTGCAAGCCGCAGGGTGACGAGTTCGACCGCATCCTCGGGACTGGCGTAGGAAAATCGCTGGGCGTGCTGGGCGTGGAAACCGCGGCGGACTTCGCCGATGCCATGCTCGTCGATCGCGACCTCGCCCCAGGGGACGGTGAGCTCAAAAGCCTGGCCGCGATAGCGCAGATCGGCGGACAGCTCGAACTGCCGGTTGGCGGATGCAATGCCGTCGGCTTCGAGCCGTGCCGCTCCCTCGGCCTTGAGACTTTCAAAACATGAACGCACCCAGCTGACGGCGCTGCCGTCGAACGGCCGCACCCCGGAGCGGCCAAATGCGTGCTCGATATCGGCCATCAGGACGCCGCGCGCGGAGAACGTGCTGGCGTCGACCGGAAAGATGATGCGCCGGATGCCGAGCTCATCCGCTACCGCGCAGGCGTGAACCGATCCCGCCCCGCCAAAACTCAACAGGGTAAAATCGCGGGGATCGAGACCTTTCTCGAACAGGCTGACGCGAATGGCCGCGGCGAGATTGGTGTTGGTCAGACGCAGAATGCCGGCGGCGGCGGCATCGGTATCGAACCCGAGCGGCTCGCCGGCGCGCGCCAGGATGGCGGCCCGGGCGGCATCGCGGTCGAGCGCCATGGCGCCGCCGAGGAAGCTCGCGGCATCGAGCCGGCCGAGGGCGAGATTGGCATCGGTCACTGTCGGCTCGGTGCCGCCGCGGCCATAGCACACAGGGCCGGGGCGGGCGCCGGCGCTCTCCGGGCCGACCGTCATCTGCTTGCTGGCGTTGACGCGCGCGATCGAGCCGCCGCCGGCGCCGATCGTGCGAATCTCGATCATCGGCAGGCGCACCGGCAATCGGTCGATCTCGCTCAAGGTGACGATCTCGAGCCGGCTGTCGCGAACGACGGACACGTCGAAGCTGGTGCCGCCCATATCGACGGCAACCAGATTGGGCTCGTCGAGCCGGCGCGCCAGCTCGAGCGCGGCCATCGCGCCACCGCTCGGGCCCGATAACAAAAGACGGGCAGGCTCGGCGGCGGCGGTGGCCGGCGTGCACACTCCGCCGTTCGACTGCACGATCAGCAGATGGGGCGCGAAAGCCTCGGCGCGCATCCGTGCCTCGAGGCGCTCGATGTAGGCGCGGACCACGGGCTGCAACAGCGCATTCAGCACCGTCGTGCTGGTCCGTTCGTACTCCCGGATTTCGGGACTGATGACCGACGACAGGGAAACGTCGAGTTTTGGCAGCGCCTGCCGAATACGCTTCGCGAGGCGTTGCTCGTGATCGGGGTTGGCGTAGGCGTGCAGCAGGGCGATCGCGACGGTTTCGATATCGATGGCGGCAAGTTGGGCTATCACGGCATCGATGTCGGCCGCGGCCGGCACGCGTTCGGCGCTGCCGTCAAAGCGCATCCGCTCATGAAAGCCGAAGCGCCGGTTGCGAGGGATCAGCGCGGGGACCGGCTGCGGATGGATGGAATAAACGTCGCGGCGATAGTGGCGGCCGATCTCGAGCACATCTTCGAAGCCCGCTGTCGTCACCAGGGCTCCCGCCGGCAGCTTGCGCTCCAGCACGGCATTGGTGGCAATGGTGGTGCCGTGCATGAGATAGCCGACGTCCGACAACGTGAAGCCGTAGCGCCGGCCGGCGGTCTTGATGCCATCGACCAGCGCAATCGAAGGATCCTCCGGTGTCGTTGGCAGCTTGTGGGCAACGATCCGGCCATCGCGCGCATCGAATATCTGCAGGTCAGTGAAGGTGCCGCCGATATCGACCCCGATCCGCACCGGCTTGGTGGAGGCATTCATCGATCGAAATCCAACTGCACGTGATGGCACCTCGGTCTGTGTTCGCACCTGGGTCGAGCGTAACCCCAGCAATGGGCAACTCCTACTAGGGATCGTCCTTGCAATTCATGTGCCGTACCGACCCGGAAGACCGGCGCAGGGGTCATGAGACCGTCGGCCTCGTGAGGAGGCCATTTCTATACTAACCTGAAGAACAATCATCATCGCGGATCCATCATCATGCCTGGCCTTGCCCCCGACCTGCGCCGCACCTGGCTGTTCGGACCTGGCGCCGACCGCACGGCCCATGACGCCATGCTTTCCAGCGGCGCTGACGCACTCATCGTCGATCTCGAAGACTTCACACCACCGCAGTTACGCGACAAAGCGCGCGCGTTGCTTGCGAACTTCGTCAAGGACTGCCGCGATCGCGGGCGGCTGGCCGCGGTTCGCGTCAACGCGCTCGAAGCCGATGGGATGCTCGACCTCGCGGCGGCGATGCGGGCGCAGCCGGATGTCATCGCCTATCCGATGGCCGACCGTCCCGCGCAGATGCATGCGCTGGACGCGGCCATCACCCACCACGAACATCTGCTCGGTCTGCCCGCGAACTTGACCGAGATTTTACCGGTCTGCGAAACCGCGTTGGGCGTGATCGAAGTGCGCGCGATCGCGGCAAGCAGCTCGCGTATCCGCTGCGCGCTACTCGGCGCCGAGGATCTCGCCAACGATCTCTGCGCCGAGCGCGGCCCCGACGGGACCGAGCTGGAATACGCGCGACGGCGTTTTGTCGTGGAGTGCCGTGCGGCCGGGATCGAGCCGATCGACGCGCCTTACACCTTTAGCGATCGCGAAGGCGCCGCCCGCGAAACGCGTTTTTCGCGACGCCTGGGATATCGCAGCAAATCGCTGGTGCTGCCGGAACACGCGGCGGTGCTGAATGTCGTGCTGACGCCGAACGCCGACGAGCTGCGACACGCGCGGACCATCGTCGACAGCTTCGATTCCGCCCGCGCGCGCGGCGAGGATCGGGTTTTGGTCGAGGGGCTGTGGGTCGAAGTGCCGACCTATCGCAACGCGCGCAGGCTGCTTGAGCGCGCAGCAAGGCTCGGCGATGCCGGCGCTTCCGGTTTGCCTCCATCCGGCGAATGACCGGGGCTGATTACCACCCACATCTCGCAAAAAGCTCGGCGGCGGCACCCGGTGGCGAGGCCCAAAGCGGCTTGGTCCGCCTCAGCCTGTCACAAAACGCCTCCGGTGATCGAATCCCGCGGCATCCTTCAAGCCGGTCATACCTAGGTATGAGTGGCTAACGCTCTGTAGCTTCTTCAAAACAGTGCAGTGGCCCTGAATGAATTTGCCGGCAAGCAGATCTTGCTTTCCAACGGTTTTCGCGGCTGCCGGCTGGCCGACGTGAAATCAGGCCGTGCGCGACTACGTGCAGCAATGCTAGCCTTGGTGCTGCCGCGGTATCCGGGGTGATTGGCTCAAAGGCGAGGCTTGGGAGTGGAGCTGTCTACTGGGTTCAGCGCGAGCGGAATTGGCCGCCTTGAGGTCTTGTCGGAGGATAATGGGCTCGTCCTCGGTCGGGGGTGGCGCGAGGGCGCAGGCGGTGAGCGCAAGGATGTCCTGATCGTACTCCCGGCGTCGGAACAACCCGCACTGACGACGCTCGATCGCCTTGCCCACGAATACTGCCTGAGAGATCATCTCGACGCCCCCTGGGCGGTTCTGCCTCTGGATCTCCTACGCGAACGCGGCCGGACCATGCTGGTCCTCGACGATCCCGGTGCGGCGCCGCTTCGTCGCCTGCTGGGATCGCCCATGGAGCTCGGAGGGTTTCTCCTTCTCGCCGAGGCGCTGGCGGCGGCTCTGCACGGGCTGCACGAACGCGGCCTTATTCACAAGGACATCAATCCCGCGAACATCCTGGTGGACAACTCGACAAGTCAGGTCTGGTTGACCGGCTTCGGTGTCGCCTCGCGCCTGACGCGTGAGCGGCAAGCGCCTGTGCCGCCGGAGTTCATCGCGGGCACGCTTCCCTACATGGCGCCGGAACAGACCGGGCGGATGAACCGCTCAATCGATTCCCGGAGCGACCTCTATTCCCTCGGCATGACGTTCTACCAGATGCTGACCGGCTCGCTGCCTTTCAGCGCGCACGAGCCCCTGGAATGGGTCCATTGCCACATCGCCAGAACGCCGATGCCGCCGCGCCAGCGGCTGGAGAGCATCCCGGCGCCGATTTCCCAGCTTGTCATGAAGCTGCTCGCCAAGACTGCCGAGGATCGCTACCAGACCGCCGCCGGCGTCGAGCATGATCTGCGGCAGTGCCGAGCCGAATGGGAGATGCGGGGCCGCATCGACGAATTCCCGCTTGCTGAACATGATTTACCGGATCGGCTGCTGATCCCCGAGAAACTATACGGGCGTTCGCGCGAGGTTGCCGCCCTCCTCGGCTCGTTTGACCGCGTCGTCGCCACCGGCGTGCCGGAACTCGTCCTCGTCTCCGGATATTCCGGCGTCGGCAAATCCTCGGTCGTGAATGAACTCCACAAGGTCCTGGTGCCGCCGCGCGGCCTGTTCGCCTCCGGCAAGTTCGATCAGTACAAGCGCGACATCCCTTACGCCACCCTGGCGCAGGCCTTTCAAAGTCTCGTCCGGCAGATTTTGAGCAAGAGCGAAGCGGAACTCCAGGTCTGGCGGGATGCGCTTCGCGAGGCGCTGGGTCCGAATGGCCGGCTGATCGTGGACCTCATCCCGGAACTGGAACTCGTCATCGGCAAACAGCCGCCGGTCCCCGATCTATCGCCGCAGGATGCGCAGCGCCGGTTCCAGGCGGTGCTCCGGCGATTCATCGCGGTCTTTGCGCGTCCTGAGCACCCGCTGGCGCTCTTCCTCGACGATCTGCAATGGCTCGATGCCGCCACGCTCGATCTGCTCGAAGATATTCTGACGCAATCGGACATTCGGCATCTGCTGCTGATTGGCGCCTATCGAGACAACGAGGTCGACGCGGCGCACCCGCTGATGCGCAAGATCGATGCGATCCGTCGAGCCGGCGTAACAATACAAGATATCGTATTGGCGCCTTTGACCTATGAAGACCTCGAACAGTTGATCGTGGACTCACTGCACTGCGGGACCCGGCCGGACAGCGCGCTCGTGCAGCTGGTGCACGACAAGACCGGCGGCAATCCGTTTTTCGCTGTTCAGTTTCTTCACGCACTCGCGGATGAAACCCTGCTGGTCTTCGATCACGCAGATGCACGATGGTTTTGCGACCTCGGTCGCATCCACGCCAAACGCTACACCGACAACGTGGTGGACCTTATGGTGGAAAGGCTGAATCGGCTGCCCGCCGGGACGCAGAAAGCACTACAGCAGCTTGCGTGCCTCGGTAACATAGCCGACTTTGCAATGCTGCGCATGGTTTACCAGGACACGAGCGAGGAGATGCATGGACAGCTCTGGGAGGCAGTCCGGACCGGCCTGATTTTCCGATCAGAGGATTCTTACAGGTTCCTCCACGACCGTGTGCAGGAAGCGGCGTACTCTCTAATACCTCAGGAATTGCGGGCCGAGGCGCATCTACGAATTGGCTTTTTAATGGCCTCGCACACATCTCCCGACAAACTGGAGGACGGCATTTTCGAGATCGCCAATCAACTCAACCGTGGCTCTCATCTGGTCACGTCGATTGCCGCGCATGAGCACATTGCGAAATTAAATCTCATCGCCGGCAGGCGCGCAAAGATTTCTACGGCGTACGCCTCGGCGCTTCAGTACCTCCAGGCCGGACGCGGACTGTTGACGGACGATAGCTGGAATCGCAACTACGACCTCGTGTTCTCGATCGAGTATCTGCTGGCGGAATGCGAATTGTTGACCGCTGATATGTCTGCTGCGGAAAATCGGCTT
The DNA here is from genome assembly GCA_963755895.1 of uncultured Alphaproteobacteria bacterium. Classification (GTDB taxonomy): domain Bacteria; phylum Pseudomonadota; class Alphaproteobacteria; order Rhizobiales; family Xanthobacteraceae; genus Bradyrhizobium. The sequence continues at coordinate 477,811 of CAVWMD010000003.1, read as the reverse complement.
TCCACGTTGGTCGAACGGGCCAAAAACGCTCACGATATTGCTCGTGTCACACGTCTGCGCCTGACGCTCTATGACTTTCTGGGTCGTAGCGATCGCGGCGTGGAGGTGTTCATCGAGTACCAACGAGGTCACGGCAAAGTCTGGTCGCCACATCCCACTGACGAGGAGGTGTCACGAGAATACGATCAAATCTGGTCGTTGATAGGAACCCGACAAATCGACGAACTCGTCGACTTGCCCCTGATTACCAACCCGGATGTGCTGGTTGTCCTGGATGTTTTTGATGCGATCATGGTGCCGGCGATGTTCACCGATGAGAACCTTTATGCTCTCGTGGTTTGTCGAATGGTCAGCCTCAGCCTTGAGCATGGCAACAGCGACGCATCGTGCTTCGCGTATGTATCGCTGAGTATGCTCGCCGGCCCTCGTTTCGGGAACTACGAGGCTGGATTCCGGCTTGGAAGGCTGGGTTACGATCTGGTGGAGAAGCACGGACTGCATCGCTGCCAAGCCCGCGTCTATTTGCGTTTCGGGAATTGTATCATGCCATGGAGGCAGCACGTCAAAACAGGGCGAGAGCTTCTGCGACGCGCTTACGACGCCGCAAACAGGATGGGAGACCTCACGTTTGCTGCGTATAGCTACCACTATTTGCTCACAAATCTTCTTGCGGCCGGAGACCCCTTGGCCGAGGTGCAGCGCGAAGCAGAGACCGGCCTCGAGTTCACGAGTAAAGTCGTGTTCGGTCTCGTCATACAAGTCCTTATGACGCAGCTTGCGTTCATTCGTACACTTCGGGGCCTGACAACGCAGTTCGGTTCATTGAACGACGGGCGCTTCGACGAGAGTCAGTTCGAGCGTCAATCGTCCCGTAACCCCGGTTGGGCGTTTGCGGAATGCCGATATTGGATCCGAAAGTTACAAGCGCTTTTCCTGGCGGGAGATTACTCTTCCGCTATCCAGGCGTCGTCGAACGCCGAACGCCTGCTCTGGACATCGCACTCCTTCTTTGACGTGGCGGAGTATCACTTTTATGGCGCGCTCGCCCGGGCTGGAGCTTTTGATACTGCAACCGAGGGCTCGCGACAGGAGCACGTCGGGGCTCTGGCCGATCACCACAGGCAGCTTGCAATATGGGCGGAGAATTGCCCGGAAAATTTCGAAAACCGGGCCGCATTGGTAGGCGCGGAAATCGCCAGGATCGAAGGCCGCGACCTCGACGCCATGCGGCTATACGAACAGGCCATACGGTCCGCCCGCGACCATAGTTTCGTTCAGAACGAAGGCGTGGCCTATGAGGTTGCCGCCCGGTTCTACGAAGCGCGCGGCTTCGATAAATTCGTCAACGCCTATCTGCGCGAGGCCTGCGACTGCTATCTACGCTGGGGCGCCGACGGCAAGGTGCGGCAACTCAATCGGCTCTACCCGCATTTGGCGGGTCCAGAGGGACAGCGTCCAGCCGCGATCATTGGCTCCCCGGTCCAACATCTGGACGTAGCAAGCGTCATGAAGGCATCTCAGGCCTTATCCGGCGAGATCGAGTTGCCGAAGCTGATCGATCGGCTGATGACGATTGCGCTCGAAAACGCCGGCGCAGACCGCGGCCTCATGATTTTGCCGTCAGGAGACGAATATCTGATACAGGCGGAGGCGCGGGCGACCGGGGATTCGATCGAAGTCACGATGTGCAAAGAGCCGGTTACCCGGATATCTTGTCCCGAATCCCTCGTCCGCTACGTCATGCGGACACAGGAGAGCGTGATCCTCGACGACGCGGCCGAGCCAAATCTCTTCTCGGAAGATCCATATTTTGGTGTTCGTCGGCAGCAATCGGTGCTTTGCCTTCCGCTCATTCGTCAGGGGGTGCTGGTCGGATTGCTCTACCTGGAAAACGCGCTGGCGTCGCACGTCTTCACCGCGGATCGCGCGAGGCTCCTTGAGCTTCTGGCGTCGCAGGCTGCGATTTCTTTGGAGAACACCCGTCTCTACAGTGATCTTCAACTGCGAGAAGCAAAAATCCGGCGTCTGGTCGACGCCAACATCATAGGAATTCTCATCATCGATCTCGGAGGCCAGATCATTGAGGCCAACGACGCCTTTCTTCGGATGGTGGGGTACGAGCGCGAGGATCTCGTCTCGGGGCGGATACGCTGGACGGAGCTGACGCCGCCGGATTGGCGCGCCCGCGACGTCAAGCGTGTTGAACAGGTGAAAGCGACAGGAACCTTGCCGGCATTCGAGAAAGAGTATTTCCACAAGGATGGCAGCCGTGTGCCGGTGCTGGTCGGCGTGGCGCGCTTCGAGGAAACCGGCAACCAGGCTGTCGCTTTCGTGCTCGACCTGACCGAACGCAAGCAGGCAGAAATAGCCTTGCGCGATGCCGAACGGCGGAACCTGGATGCGCAATTGCAGCTCGCCCATGTCAACCGGATCGAGACCATGGGACAGCTGACGGCCTCCATCGCCCATGAAGTCAACCAGCCGATCGGCGCCACCCTCATGAACGCCAGCACGGCTTCGCGCTGGCTCAACGCTCAGCCACCACAATTGGAAAAAGCGAAGCAACTGATCGATCGCATTGCTGCCGACAGCAAGCGGGCAGGCGATATCATCAGCCGGGTACGTGATTTGGTTAAGAATGCGCCGACGCGGAAGCAAAGCCTGGAACTCAATGAAACAATTTCAGAGGTGATCGGACTGACCCGCAACGAGATGTCAAACAGCGGTGTCGTGGTGCAGCCACGCATGGCGGACGACTTGCCGGGCATTTGGGGAGACCGGGTGCAGTTGCAACAGGTGATCCTGAACTTGATCATGAACGCCATCGAAGCGATGAACGAGGTCAGCGAAGGATCGCGGGAATTGTTGATCGGCACCGCAAAGGCCGAGCCGGACGGCGTGCTGATCACGGTAAGCGACTCAGGCCCGGGGCTGCCTGAAGCCAGTCCCGACCGCATCTTCGAGGCGTTCTACACCACCAAGGCCAGCGGCTTGGGCATGGGGTTGTCGATTTGCCGCTCGATCGTCGAAGCGCATGGCGGGCGATTATGGGCAACACCGAACGAGCCTCGCGGCGCTGTCTTTTGCATGATGCTGCCGATCGGGGAAAACGTGCCTGAGACCCTGGAGTCTCCTGCCTGGAGTGTGAACGGATAGACTTGGAGCGGACGGCGGGCGTCCGCTTTGGTGCGCATGGCGGACTTGAGTTGGGCATGGCCCCATGTCCGAAAAGTGCCGAGCAGACATCATTGACAGGAATGCACCGGCCAAGTGCCGCACTGGCATCTTGTTCGGTGTCGCGTTACTTAAATCCTGCCTATCGCAGCGCCTCAGTGCAGGTTCATTATTCCTGTTAGCACTGAAGTGGTTGTCGCTTTGCGCGGGCCCTCCCGGTCAAACTGCTCAGAACGGCACCTGGGCCTTCGCCTTATAGGTCCAGGTCTCAAAGTTGCTGCCGATGCCGCCGTATTCAGCGCCGAGGGCAACCATGCCGCCGGATGCGAACTTGATGCCAAGCCCCGTCGTCATGCGCGCCGACCAGCCCTGGAGCAGCGGCGTCGAGGCCAGCGGCAGGCCGCCGGTCGCCAGGATCGCAGCGGCATCGTCCTGGCTGAAGTAATAGTCGCCGTATAGGCCGACATAGGGCATCAGCGCAACCGTGTCGCTCCAGGTGAAGGGATAGGCCACCTTTGTGCCGGCCGAGGCACGTCCCGTGGAGAAATCCTGGTTCGGCTGCAGCGTGCCGAGCGAGTCGACATAAGAGCCTTCGTTCTCCCACAGCGCATAGACGTTGGCCGATGGTTCGAACATAAAACCCGCGGCCTTGTAGGTGCCGGTGAAGCCGGTCTGTACCAGCCAGCGCGAGCCGCCGAAGTCGCCCTGCGCCGTGCCGGAGACGCCATCGTAGGTAATGCCCGAATAAGCGACCGCGAGGTCATAGCGGATCGAGGGGGTGATCCTCCAGCCGAGATAGGAGCCGACGGTCCAGCCCTCGCCGGTCAGCTTGCCGTTGATGTCCTGTTCGGTGAAATTGAAGTTCTCATAGCCCGCGACAACGCCGACCAGGAAGTTCGGCGTGACCTTGCGGGTGAGTCCGGCCATTGCATTGACCTGCGTACCATACAGCGTTGCCGGGGTCGTGGTGATGCCGGCGATGGTCGTGGTCGCAGTCAGCCGGTCGATCCCGGTGCCGCGAACGTCGATCCAGAACATCCAGTCCTGCTCCTCGCGAATTTTCTTCGGCGTGGCCTTGGTCGGCATCTGCCGATCGAGCGCGGCAAACGCATCCTCCACGCGGCCATTGCGCTGACGGCTGGCCGGATCGTTCGCGGTGGCGTCGGGCGAGTTAAAGCTGTTGACGGTACCGCCGCCGTAATTGGCGGTCTTGCCATCGGGCGCTCCGTGCTCCTCGTAAGGATCGGCGGCGAAATTGAAGTGGAAACCCGACGGGCTCGGCGTCAGGAAAAGTCCGCCGTTGGCAAATCCTTCGGAGATTGCGTCCTCGATTGCGCCGGAAATCGCCTGCCCCGAATTTTGCGCCACGATCTTGGTAACGTTGACCTGCAACTGGTGCAGCCTGACGCTATCAGCAGGCACATTGACGGTCTGCGACAGTGCTGACGAGGTGCTGGAATTGAAGGTGCTGCCGTTGCCGCCGTAGACCGCGGTGATGGTGTGCACGCCGGTCCTCAGCGACGAGGTGGTGAACGACGCTACCCCGCCGATCAGCGCGCCGGTGCCGATAGCGACGCCGGCGTCATTGAAGGTCACGGTGCCGCTCGGCGTCCCGCCGGAGCCGGTGACGGTCGCGGTAAACTTCACCGCCTGGCCGAAGCTGCTCGGATTGAGTGAGGCGACGAGTGCCGTCTGCGTGGTCGCGGAATTGAACGTAAACCGATCGGCAGCCGAGGTCGCCGTGGCGCCACCCGCCGCCGTCACCGTGATATCGACCGCGCCGGACCCGGCTGGTGACACCGCCGTGATCGATGTGGCCGAATTGACTGTAAAACTTATCGCGGGTGTCGCGCCGAACTTCACCGTGGTGGCGCCGGTCAAACCAGTGCCGGTGATCGTTACCGAACCGCCGCCGGCCGCGGGTCCGGATGCCGGCGATACCGACGTGACGGTCGGCGCACCGAAGTAAGTGAACCGGTCCGCCGCAGCCGTCGCGGACGTGCCGCCGACGGTCGTCACCGTGACATCGACGGTCCCGGTGCCGGCAGGGGATGTCGCCGTGATCTGGGTGGCCGAATTGACCGTAAAGCTTGTCGCCGCCGTCCCGCCGATGGTCACGCCGGTCGCGCCGGTGAAGTTGGTCCCGGTGACGGTCACCGAGGTGCCGCCGGCTGTCGTGCCGGAGCTGGGACTGATCCCCGTCACTGTCGGGGCCGGGGTCGGGGTCAGATAGGTATAGAGCGTGTTGGCGCTGTTGGTGCCGCCCGCCGTGGTCACCAGCACGCTGGCCGTTCCGGCGGAGCCCGCCGGGGTCATGGCGGTGATTGAGGTCGAGCTGGCGACCACGACGCTCGTCGCCGCCGTCCCGCCGATGGTCACGCCAGTCGCGCCGGTGAAGTTGGTCCCTGTGATGGTCACCGAGGCGCCGCCAGCTGTCGTGCCTGAACTGGGACTGATCCCCGTCACTGTCGGGGCCGGGGTCGGGGTCAGATAGGTATAGAGCGTGTTGGCGCTGTTGGTCCCGCCCGCCGTGGTCACCAGCACGCTGGCCGTTCCGGCGGAGCCCGCCGGGGTCATGGCGGTGATTGAGGTCGAGCTGGCGACCACGACGCTCGTCGCCGCCGTCCCGCCGATGGTCACGCCAGTCGCGCCGGTGAAGTTGGTCCCGGTGACGGTCACCGAGGTGCCGCCGGCTGTCGTGCCGGAGCTGGGACTGATCCCCGTCACTGTCGGGGCCGGGGTCGGGGTCAGATAGGTATAGAGCGTGTTGGCGCTGTTGGTCCCGCCCGCCGTGGTCACCAGCACGCTGGCCGTTCCGGCGGAGCCCGCCGGGGTCATGGCGGTGATCGAGGTCGAGCTGACGACCACGACGCTCGTCGCCGCCGTCCCGCCGATGGTCACGCCGGTCGCGCCGGTGAAGTTGGACCCTGTGATGGTCACCGAGGTGCCGCCGGCTGTCGTGCCGGAGTTGGGACTGATCCCCGTCACTGTCGGGGCCGGGGTCGGGGTCAGATAGGTATAGAGCGTGTTGGCGCTGTTGGTGCCGCCCGCCGTGGTCACCAGCACGCTGGCCGTTCCGGCGGAGCCCGCCGGGGTCGTGGCGGTGATCGAGGTCGAGCTGACGACCACGACGCTCGTCGCCGCCGTGGCGCCGATGGTCACGCCGGTGGCGCCAGTAAAATTGCTACCGGTTATCGTCACGCTGGTGCCGCCGGAGGTGGACCCGCTGTTGGGTGAAACGGAGGAGACGACTGGCGCAGGAGTCGCAGACGGAGTGCAGGTGACCGACCATGTAACAGTGGCACCAGACGTGGCCGTGTGCGTGCCACTTGAATCAACGGGAGCAAATTCAACGGTAAGCCTGGTACCATTGGTGCTAAATGTATAGACGCCGCTAGCACTCGCCGGGTTGCCGCTTGTCACGGGTGAAAAGTCATCGACGGCCTGTATAGTCCCTCCATCTAAAGCAATCATCCGAGCGATAGCGCCCGCAGCGGCTGAATAGCTATAGTTTATTGTGTCTCCCGCGGCGAAGGTCGTCGTTCCAGTAAATAGAGCAGGTGACCCCTCTGCGATTGTACCGTCCAAAGTGCCGCTATTGACTATGGTACATCCAGCAGAAGACGCCCAGCTCAACTCAGGCATAAGAGTAGTGAGCACAAGGGCCAACGTCGCCACTGCGAAGCTAAACGCGCGCAGCCGCAGCAAAGCCGTGAATTGATCAGCACCGGTTGCGGCGAACGAGGCGGGACTGCGCCGATGCCCGCTCAGGGAAAATCTCCGGGCTGACGACAACCACTTCAAAACCTTAAAAAATACCACGCCGCCGGTCCCTGCAATGTCATCGGGCTGCTCGCCCACGACCAAACGCGACGCAGTCATTGGCTGCATCCGGAGGTGATCCGCCGAAGTTAAATCTTCGGTCAGTCAAACCTGGCTACGGACGGCAAATGATCGTCCGCAAAATCCAAGCCGTACATTGTATGAAAGACGCTGGTGGGAGGGGCTACTGTATAAAATAACAGGTGCGCGCGTTTATACGGCGAATAGCGACGGCGACGTGCGAGTCCCGTTCCGACTGCGCTCTTTCTGCAACATACGAAGCCCGCTTCCAGGACCAATGAGGGCTGAGCCAGCGTCCTAACCAGCCATCAATGCCGGGAGCAGGCTGCACGCGAACCGGCGTCCACCCCGATCAAGTGCGCGGCAGGCGTTCGCTCAAAACGCCTTAAAGCTGGATCAGCCGCTGCGCCAGAGCCAAGGCAACCGCATGAGTCTTATTGGACGCGCCAAGCTTCCGCATGGCGGCTGTGATATGGAAGTCGATGGTGCGCTTGGTAATACCAAGCACGTCCGCAATCTCGCCCGCGCTTTTGCCGGCTGCCGACAAAATCAATATTTCGCGTTCACGATCGCTCAGCAACGCGAGGGGCTCTGCCTTGGCCGTGCTTGCGAGTTGCAGCTGCCGGATACGGGTAAGCGTATAGATCGCCATCAAGTGAAGCGCCGGCTTCGAGCGCCGGTTAAGGTCGGGCTTGTCACGGCTGCCAAGGCCGATACCGGCGCTTGCAGATTGGACCGAGGGCAACGGAATCGCGAAGCCAAAGTTCAACCCGTAGTCCTTGCGACGCTCCATGACCTCGCGCGCGCGAGGCTCGTGCTGCGGGTCGTAAGGCGCCTCATGCCATTCAAAGGGCGTTTCAGTCCGCAAGGCGTGGCGCACGACGGGGTCGCAATCGAGGAAACCCTGGCTCAGATACAGCTCGAAAAATTCGCTAGGCACATGAGCGAGATGGATGTGAAGCGGCGTGTTCAACGCTTGACTGGGCAACTCTGCGATCGTGGCATAATCGAAGCCGAACCGGCCGATCACGTGCGTGAAAGCCGCAAAAACGTCCTCCCGATTGTTGAGGCCGGAAAGGCGATCGACAAAGTCCAGAGCGCACGCGCCATATTCATCGAATTCCACGGCGCCGTTCCGTTGCGTGCCCCAAACGACCAGGCAATTGATCGGGTTGCACCAGCTTGTCGTATGCAGTTGGCACCCGGTCCAGTTGCAAGTCAACTGTCGATGACCGCTCCGGGGCATTCGCGTCGAGTTGGCATGTCCGGGATATGTCCGGTTACGGGTTAATCCCGGAAACACCGGTTGTCCGATCAATCCCAATCTGGGTGCGTGCTAATGAAACGACGCCCTAGTCTTGTTGGTGGCGAATTCCTGGACGAGTTCTTGGGTTCGCTCGCCCATCGAGCCGTCGTCAGGGTGCGATTTCGTCTGCGCCATCGCGCGATTTTCTGCCATCCTTTCAATCTGATGCGCGTTGTCTGTCCCTTCACAGCTCAGGCGGCATTTCTGATTTTCAGAAATTGCCCTTGACTCTCGACCCAAATCAGTCGCTTATTTCTTGCCATCCCGTCCCGAGAGAGGGGGCGTTGGCCATCGTCACTGACGTTGGGGCGGGGAGCGGTGGACGCCGATGCGCTTTTGACGAACAGCGCGTGACGCGTACGGCAAAGTCGTGTGGTCCTGACGCCCCGATGGCAGGTGTCAAATTCCCAAGAAGCTCACGCTTCCTGGGGATGACGGTGACAAGCAAGCCAGGTCTCGCCGGGGAGAGCACGATATAAGTCGTAAAACCATTGCGCAGGGAAGGCCGGACTGCTTCCGCTGAACCTGTATGCTCGTGTGCGTTTTTGTTTGCTACCTTTGCACGCGAGACCGCGGGTGCAGCGCGCACCCGGTCTTCCCTGCGCCCTCTCTTGAGGGCGAATGATTAGCAAACCTCGGGCGCATCGCGTCGCGAGATCGCGAGGGCGTATTCAGACGTCGTGACGCTGCCTAAGATAAAGCGCGGGTGCGCTGCCGATCAGTTGCTTGAACATCGCGGTGAAGGCGGCCGGGCTGGAATAGCCGAGATCGAAAGCGACCGTCGTTACCTTGTCGCCGGTCAGAAGACGCGGCAGCGCCCACAGCAGGCAGGCCCGCCGTTGCCATTCCGAGAACGTCAGGCCGGTTTCCTGCTTGAACAGCCGCGTCAACGTCCGGCGGCTCAAGCCGAGTTCGCCGCACCAGAGATCGACGGTGTCCTGCGCCGTCGGCGAAGCGAGAAAGCGCTGACATCTTGCCGCCAGCCGCGCTTCATCCGGAAGCGGAAGACTGAGCGGCAATACCGGTGCGGCCGCAATCTCGTCGATCAGCAGCGACATGATCTTGCCGTCCCGATCACCAGGGTCATACTCCGGTGGTAGATCGACCGCTTCGATCAATAGCTGCCGCAACAGCGGCGATACGCCGACCGCCTGGCAAGTCGTCCTGCCATGGGCCGCATCGTCGTTCAGATAGACGCTGCGCGTGGCGACCCGGCACAACATGGTGATGCTGTGATCAACGCCGGCGGGAATCCAGATCGCCTGTTGGGTGGGGACCAGCCAGGCTCCCTGGGCGGTTCGCACCAGCATGGTGCCGATTTCGGCGAACAGCAGTTGCGAGCGGCCGTGCCGATGCGTGGGATGCAGATGACCGGCCGGGTAGTCGTTGCCGACGGAGACGATCGGCCTCGGCAGCGCTTCGATTTCCTGCGCGCGAATATTTCGGACCATGGCCCAATTCTATCGCATTCTGACCCGATTTTGAAAGCGGGCCATCGTCGGCTTCGTATGCTGGGTTCACCGCAACGACAATCGCGGGCGGGACAGGCATCGGCGGAACGATGACGGACAGCAAGGCTTCAGCGGACCATCAGGGTGAACGTGCATCGCGTGCCGTGAGCAAAAGCGAGCTGTTCATCGGCTTCCTGAAGATCGGCCTGCTTGGATTTGGCGGGATAGCCCCCTGGGCCAGGCACGTGATCGTCGAAGAGCGGCAGTGGGTGACCGACAAGGAGTTCGCCGCGATCCTCGGCGTCGGCCAGATCTTGCCGGGCCCCAACACGATGAACGCCGCGGTGATGCTTGGAGACCGTTTCCAGGGCGTCACCGGCGTGCTGCTTTGTCTCGTCGGCCAGATGGTGATGCCGCTGGTGATCGTGACGTCGCTCGCGTTGGTCTATCAGCGCTTCGCGTCGGTGCCGGAGGTGCGGGCCGCGCTGATCGGCGCCGCCGCGGCTGCCGCGGGTCTGGTTCTCGGAACCGCGCTGAAGATGACGCAAAAGATCAGGCCGTCGCCGCTGGCGCTGTTGGTGGCGGTCGTCCCGTTCGTCGCGATCGGGCTGCTCGATTGGCCGCTGGTCCCGGTCGTCATCACCATGGTGCCGCTAAGCATCGCGCTCGCGGCGGTGGAGCGACGCGCATGAGCTTTGGCATGCTGTTCCGGATCGCGCATGTGTTCGGCATTCTTTCGCTGGTGTCGATCGGCGGCGCCAACGCCGTGCTTCCCGAGATCAGGCGGCAGGTGGTCGACGTCGAGGGCTGGATGAACGACGCCTCGTTCGCCGATCTTTTCGCGATCTCGCACGCAGCTCCAGGTCCCAACATCATCATGGTGAGCCTGATCGGCTGGCAGCTCGCCGGTCTTGCCGGCCTCGTGGTAGCGACGCTGGCGATCATGATCCCGTCCTGTTCGCTGGCCTTCATCGCCGGCCGCGCCGTTGCAAGATGGTCCGACCGGCGCTGGCTTCAACTGGGCAAGGAAGGCATCGTGCCGGTCGCGCTCGGCCTGATCCTGGCGAGCGGTGTTGCGATGATGCGAACGGCCGATCGCGACAGCATCACGATCGGCATCAGCCTCTTCACGGCCGCGTTCGTCGTCTCGAGCAAGCGCAATCCGCTTTGGGCGCTTGCCGCCGGAACCTGCGCGGGCGTGATCGCGCTGCATTTCGGCGCGCTGAAAATGAGCTGAAGTTCAGGGAATGCCGCCGCTGACCGCCGATCCGCGAACCAAACCCGGGTCTCGGGCGTTGGTCGACCGATGCCAATCCCGGCGAGGGAGCGCCCTGGGTGACACGACCGTCGAACGAATTGGCCGCCAGGGCGATATCGCCACTGCTTGCGCTGAATTTCTTCATGGCCGACATGCAGGCCGGAATTGGTCCATTCCTCGGTGTGTTTTTGCTGGCGCATGGCTGGCAAAGCGGGCTGATCGGCACCGTGATGACCGTCGGCGGTGTCGCGGGAATGTTGATGACCACGCCGGCCGGCGCGCTGATCGACGCGACCAAACGCAAGAAGCTCTATGTCATCGTTCCCGGCATTTGCACGGTGATTGCTTCCGGCATCGTCTTGCTGTCGCAAAGCTTCTGGCTGGTGACGCTGTCGCAGGTTGCCACCGCGATCGCGGGTGCTGCGATCGGGCCTGCGGTCACCGGCATCACGCTGGGCATCGTCCGCCAGGCCGGATTCAACCGGCAGAACGGACACAATCAGGCATTCAACCATGCCGGCAATATGGTCGGCGCCGGCCTGTCGGGCTTGCTCGGGTGGCAGTTCGGGTTTACCGCGGTGCTGTCGCTGGCTGCCGCGTTCGGGGTGCTGTCGATCATCTCGGTGCTGATGATCCCGACCGACGCGATCGACGACGACGAGGCGCGCGGGCTCGACAAGGGCAAGGACGATGATGTCGGCGTGGGCGGCGTCACCGTGCTGCTGGAATGCAAGCCGTTGCTGATTCTGGCGGCGGCGCTGGCGTTGTTTCATCTCGGCAATGGCGCGATGCTACCGCTTTACGGGCTCGCCGTCGTCTCGGCCAAACAGGCGGACCCGGCCGGATTTGTCGCGATCACCGTCGTCGTGGCGCAAGGCGTCATGATGTTGGTGTCGCTGATCGCGATGCGTCTCGCCGAGAAGGAAGGCTATTGGATGGTGCTGCTGATTTCGTTCATCGCGCTGCCGATCCGGGGCGTCATTGCCGCCCTTGTGATGAATAAATGGGGCGTGTATCCGGTTCAGATATTGGACGGGGTCGGCGCCGGCCTGCAGAGTGTCGCCGTTCCGGGCCTCGTCGCGCGTGTTCTCCATGGCAGCGGGCGTGTCAATGTCGGGCAGGGGGCCGTGATGACCATCCAGGGTCTTGGCGCATCGCTAAGCCCGCTGATCGGCGGCTGGGTCGCCCAGGAGATCGGGTATAGCGCGATGTTTCTCATTCTCGGCAGCTTTGCGCTCGGTTCGATCGCGCTGTGGCTCGGATTTGCTTCGATCCTTCGGCCGGCCTGTGCGCGGCACGACGGTTCCATGCCCCGGGACATGCCGGCAAAATTGGCGGCGGCCGAGTGATATCAACCAATGATGCCGCTACCTGGGGGATCGCCGCGCTCGCCACCTTCGGCGTGATCGCGCGTCCGTGGAATTGGCCGGAATTCATCTGGGCGATCGCGGGTGCTGCGCTGCTGGTGGTGCTCCGGTTGCTGCCATGGCCGGAGGCGCTGGCCGCCGCCGGCAAGGGTACCGATGTCTATTTCTTTCTGGTCGGCATGATGCTGCTGGCTGAAGTGGCGCGGAAGGAAGGTCTGTTCGACTGGCTCGCGGCGCAGGCGGTGCGTTATTCGCACGGCTCGGCGAAGCGTTTGTTCCTGATCGTCTATGTCGTGGGCACGCTGGTTACCGTTCTGCTGTCGAACGATGCCACCGCCGTTGTTCTGACGCCGGCGGTTTATGCGGCGACCCGCGCCGCTAAGGTCGAACCGCTGCCATATCTGTTCGTCTGTGCGTTCATCGCCAATGCCGCAAGTTTCGTGCTGCCGATTTCCAACCCCGCCAACCTCGTCGTGTTCGGCAAGCAGATGCCGCCGCTCGCGGAGTGGCTGCGCACCTTCGCGCTGCCTTCCGTGGCCGCGATCGTGACGACCTATCTGGCGCTGCGGCTGACGCAACGCCGCGCGCTCGATGCGCCCGTCGCGGTGATCGATTCGATTGCTCCGCTAACGCGCGGCGGAAAGCTCGCGGCATCCGGCATCCTGATGACGGCGATCGTGCAGCTCACGGCGTCCGCGATGGATCGGGATCTCGGGCTGCCGACCTTCATCGCCGGCGCGATCGTCACGGTGCTGGTGCTGGCGATCTCGCGACAATCGCCGTGGCCGGTGTTGCGTGATGTCTCGTGGTCGGTGCTGCCGCTGGTGGCAGGTCTGTTCATCCTGGTCGAAGGCCTGAACCGCACCGGCGTGCTGCCGGCGCTGGCGCGTGTTCTCAAGCAGGCGTCGATCGCGGCGCCGCAGGCCACGTCCTGGGTCGCGGGGATAGCGGTCGCCGTCGCATCGAATCTGCTGAACAACCTGCCGATGGGATTGATCGCCGCGACCACCAGTCAGGCGGCGCAGGTCCCGACCCATGTCACCGGGGCCATCCTGATCGGCGTTGATCTCGGACCAAATCTTTCAGTGACCGGTTCGCTCGCCACGATTCTCTGGCTGATCGTGCTGCGGCGCGAAGGCGAACACGTCGGCGCCGCGCAGTTTCTAAAGCTGGGCCTGGTCGTGATGCCGCCGGCGCTGTTGCTTTCGCTGGTGGCGCTTGCCGTCGTGTCGCCATAGCACGTCGCGGACGACGTGCCACAGTCAGGCCAGAAGCGTCAGATCTGCGGCTTGGTTTCCATTACCGGCGCCATCGCACGGGTGCGGAAATAATCAAGCACGAAAAGCCTGATCGCGGACGACAGGTTGCCCTGCTGGCGCTTGCTGTCGATCTCGCCCACCAGTTCGGACAGCGTCATGTCCCGCAGTCCGGAGATTTCCTTCATGCCGTTCCAGAATGCCTCTTCGAGGCTGACGCTGGTCTTGTGGCCAGCAACCACGATCGAACGTTTGACGACGGGCGATTTCATGAGGCGTCCTCGCCGTCGATGTGATGCTGATCGAGATGATCATCGGCGCGGCTGCTGCGCTGTTCATCGAGCGCGCGTTCGGATTTGGTCCGGCCGAATCGAACCCGGTTGGCGTCGGCCTGTTTCGCCGCTTGTTCCCGCTCATTGCGTTTCCTGAATCGCTTCAGGTTGATCAGATCCCCCATGGCTGCCCCCATCATCCGGCAAAGCAGGGGCATGTGGCATTTTCACGAAGACGTGAGCTCTCGTGTCGGGTGTCGGCCTGTTGTTCCGTCGTCATCTAAGGAAATCCCCATGGTCATTATCTAGATAACATCAAAGAATGTGTTTTCGCCCTGTGAAAACAAAATATTCTGTGCTGTACCACGTGGACGCGCAGCAGCAATAGCCGAAAGACCTCAGTCTTTAGCTGTTATGAGCCATAATTATATCGACCTTAGTTATGCGAAGACCCGTGCCGAATTACCCCGGGTACGTCATTTTGCTCGGCTGAACCGGTCAATCGAATTCGCCGGCGGAGACCAATCCAAGCCGTACGGCCTCTTCTTTCAAGGTAGTTCCGCGCGCGTGAGCAGACTTTGCGACCTTGGCTGCGTTGTCGTAGCCGATCTTGGGCGCCAGCGCGGTGACCAGCATCAGCGAGCGTTCCATCAGCTCCTGGATGCGCTTTTCGTTGGCACGTATTCCCTCGACGCAATGCTCGGTGAACGAGCGTGCGACGTCCACGAGCAGTTGTAAGGAATGCATCATACAATATGCCAGCAATGGCTTGCAGACGTTCCGTTCGAAATGCCCCTGGCTTCCCCGACCGTGATAGCGGTGTGGTTGCCGAACACCTGGCAGCACAGCACGGTCATGGCCTCACATTGGGTCGGGTTGACCTTGCCCGGCATGATCGAAGAGCCTGGTTCGTTTTCGGGCAATATTAGCTCGCCGAGGCCGGAACGCGGACCCGATCCCAACAGCCGAATATCGTTGGCGATCTCGAACAGGCCGGTCGCCACCGAATTGACACGCGCCGTGCGCGAAAACATAGGCGTCGTTGGCGGCCAGCGCCTCGAATTTGTTGGCGGCGCCGGTGAACGGCAGCTTTGTAATTTTGGCCACGTGTTTGGCGAACGACCGGGCAAATTTCGGCTTCGAATTAAGTCCGGTTCCAACCGCCGTGCCGCCTTGCGCGAGCGGATAAAGATCTTTCACCGCAAGACGCAGCCGCGCGATGCCGCTTTCGACCTGCGCGGCATAGCCGGAAAATTCTTGGCCCAGCGTCAGCGGCGTTGCGTCCTGGGTGTGGGTGCGTCCGATCTTGACGATTTTGGCAAACGCCTTCTCCTTGGCACGAAACGCGCGGCGAAGTGTCTCGAGCGCGGGAAACGAGATCGGCGAGGATGCGCGTCGCGGCGGCGATATGCATCGCCGACGGAAATGAGTTGTTCGAGGACTGGCTAATGAGTCGTTCAAGGACTGGCTCATGTTGACGTGATCGTTGGGATGAACAGGTTGCTTGGCGCCGAGTTTGCCGCCGAGCAGTTCATTGGCACGGTTGGCGATCACCTCATTGAGGTTCATGTTGGTTTGCGTACCGGATCCGGTCTGCCAGACCACCAGCGGAAATGATCGTCGAGCTTGCCGTCGATGACCTCGCGCGCGGCGCGGATGATGGCGCCGGCGCGGCGCTGGTCGATGAGCCCAAGCTCGCGATTGGTTTCGGCGGCGGCAAGCTTGACGATCGCGAGCGCGTGGACGATCGGCATCGGCATCCGGCCCTGGCCGATGCGGAAGTTTCGCCGTCACCGCTCCGTTTGCGCGCCCCAATAGCGATCGGCGGCGACATCGATCGGGCCGAAGCTGTCGGTCTCGGAGCGCGTGGGACGTGATGAAGTGGCCGGTCGGGCCATGAGCAATATCCACAGGTGATGTCCGTTGCACCGTCGATCGGCGCAACGTTCATTCCAAGGGTTGAGAGATGCCTGTTGAGAGATGTCCCGAACGCGGGATTATTTCTTGCGGAAGCGATCCAGCCGGACCACCTCGGCGCCTTCGCTCGGCTTGGCCGGCGCGTCCTGATTTTCGGCAGCCGGTTCGGGAACCGTCAATGTTGCCGGCACCTGGGCAGCCGCAGGGATGGCTGGCAGGTTTCCAGCCGGGCTCTCGGTCGCGACATCGGATGCCTCGAACGTCAGGCCAAATTGCACCGAAGGATCGAAGAAGCTCTTGATGGAATTGAAAGGCACCACCAGACGCTCGGGAATGCCGCCGAACGACAGGCCGACCTCGAAGCGATCCTCCAGAACCGTCAGATCCCAGAACTGATGCTGAAGAATGATGGTCATTTCTTCCGGATATTGGGCCAACAGCCGCGGCGAAAGCTTGACGCCCTCGGCGGTGGACAGAAAGGTAATGAAGAAATGATGTTCCCCGGGCAGGCCATGCTCGGCTGCATCGATCAATACGCGCCGCAGCACCCCGCGCAGCGCGTCGCGCGCCAGCACGTCGTATCGGATATGATCGGTCGCCATTGATTGTCCTGTCGCGTTCAGAATGCTGCTGGTGGATCGGCGGGCGTTGCCCGTGGCCCGACTCGCGCCATTTTGCCGATGCTACCCCGGCTGGCGGCCAAGGTCAGCACCGCCGGGGATGAATATTCCAGTAGAAAGCGGGGCAAAAGGCCGATTCTTGATAGAATTTGGCTTATTGCGACGGCACTTTGTTTCCATAGCCGGCGAGCCGCCCGACCAAATATAGGGGGCAAAAGGCAGGAAAAACAGAGCGTCGGCAGATCCTTGGCAAGGACCTCGGCAGGTATCTGTGGGTAGCATGGCAGCCACGAAACCGCCGGGCGTGGAAACCGGGGAATATCGGTTGGCCCCGCCTGATCGCCGTTCTAAGTCTGGGCCATGCCACCATCGGATTCATCGCCGGTCGCCGTTCCTGCCCCAGGTCTTGTCTCGAGTCCTGCGCCGGACAGCCTGACATCACCGCCGCCCAGCCTGCTCGAGCTATTTGTCGCGTTCGCCAAAATGTCCCTTGCGGGATTCGGCGGCGTGCTGGTGTTCGCGCGGCGCGCCATCGTCGAGCAGCATCGCTGGATGACGGCGGAAGAATTCAACGAGACCTTCGCGCTGTGCCATTTTTTGCCGGGGCCCAATATCGTCAACCTGACGATGGTGTTCGGCTCGCGGTTTCGCGGCATCGCGGGCGGCCTCGCGGCCTTTACCGGCTTGCTCGGCCCGCCCGCGATCATCATGACGGTGCTGGCGACGCTGTATGCGCGGTTCGGCGACGTCGATGCGCTCAGGCGCATCCTGGCCGGGGTGTCCTGTGTGGCGGTCGGCCTGCTGCTATCGGTGGTTTTCCGGATGATGATGCCGCTGGTCAGGAAGCGCGATGCGGTCGGACTTGTGTTCCTGCTCGCGGTGTTTGTCGCGATCGGGGTGGCGCGGCTGCCGTTGGCGATCGTGCTGCTGGTAGCGGTCCCGATCAGCCTGGCCGTCACGATCGTGATGCTGCGGCGCGCGGCATGAACGGGGAGGGCAATCCGCTTCTGACATTGGCCGCGACGTTCGGGCTGATGTCGCTATTTGCGGTCGGCGGGGCGAATTCCGCCGTGCCGGAAATGCACCGGGTTGCGGTCGAGGCCCATCACTGGTTGACCGACAAGCAGTTCGCCGACGTGTTCGCGATCTCGCAATTGTCGCCCGGACCGAACGTGCTGATCGTCACCCTGATCGGCTACGCCGTTGCCGGCCTCGGCGGCGCGCTGGTCGCGACGCTGGCGATGTGCCTTCCGACGGCTTTGCTGGCCTATGGCGTCAGCCGCTTTCTCGGGCGGTCAAGCCATGCGCGCTGGCCCGCCATCGTTCAGGCCGCGCTGGTTCCGCTGTCGATCGGATTGATGGCGGCGAGCGGTCTGGTGCTGGGGCTGGCCTCCGACCGGACCTGGGTGGCTGTCATGGTGACCGTCGGCGCTGCGGTTGCGGCCTCGCTGACCCGGCTCAACCCGCTCTGGCTGCTCGCGGCCGGCGGGTTCCTCGGCTTTATCGGCCTGATCGGCTGAGGGAACCCAGGCCGGGCCCTTGCCGGACGGGGGCCGGATCTTCACTTTTCAGGGTATAATCCCGAGCGACCGCCGAATCGCCGCTGTCGGCGGACCGGCGGACCTTTAAAGCTTTCCACCTCCTGAGGACCGCCGCACGCGCCATGAACCAGTATCACGACCTGCTTGAACGGATTCTCTCGGACGGTGCCGAAAAGCACGACCGCACCGGCACCGGCACGCTGTCGATCTTCGGCCATCAGATGCGCTTCAATCTGGCGGCCGGCTTTCCGATGCTGACCACCAAGAAGTTGCCGCTGAAAGCCATCGTGCACGAGCTGCTGTGGTTCCTCAAAGGCGACACCAACATCAAATACCTGAGGGATAACGGCGTTTCGATCTGGGACGAGTGGGCGGACGCCAATGGCGATCTCGGCCCGGTCTATGGATCGCAATGGCGGTCCTGGCCAGCGCCCGACGGGCGCAGCATCGACCAGATCGCCAACGTCATCGACATGATCAAGCGCAACCCGGATTCGCGGCGGCTGATCGTCAGCGCCTGGAATCCGGCCGAGGTCGACAAGATGGCGTTGCCGCCGTGTCATTGCCTGTTCCAGTTCTATGTCGCCGGCGGCAAATTATCGTGCCAGCTCTATCAGCGCTCGGGCGACGTCTTTCTCGGCGTGCCCTTCAACATCGCCTCGTATGCGCTGCTGACGTTGATGGTCGCCCAGGTGACCGGCCTGAAGCCCGGCGATTTCGTGCACTCGCTCGGCGACACCCACCTTTATTCCAACCACCTCGAACAGGCCCGCTTGCAACTGACGCGCCCCACGCGACCGCTGCCGGTGATGAAGATCAATCCCGATGTGAAGGACATCTTTGCCTTCCGCTACGAAGACTTCGTGCTCGAAGGCTACGACCCGCACCCGCACATCAAGGCTGAGGTCGCGGTGTGACCGCGACGGCCCGGGCACTTGGCGAAATCAATGCGCGCCGCGAAATCGTCCTTATCGTCGCGGTGGCCGAGAACGGCGTGATCGGCGCCAATGGTGCGATACCGTGGCGGTTGAAATCCGACATGCAGCGCCTCAAGGCCATGACGATCGGCAAGCCGGTCGTGATGGGCCGCAAGACCTTCGTCTCGTTGCGTCGGCCGCTGCCCGGACGCACCAACATCGTCATCACGCGCGATGCGAATTTTCGCGCGCCGGGGGCGGTGGTGACGACGTCGTTTGCCGATGCCTGCGCGGTCGCGACCGGCGATGCGCTGCGGCGTTTCGCCACTGAGATCGCCGTGATCGGCGGCGCGGACATCTACGCGCAATGGATCGGCATTGCCGATCGCCTGGAGCTGACCGAAGTTCACGCCCGGCCCGCCGGCGATACATATTTCGCCGCAATCGATCCCGCGGATTGGCAAGAGGTCGCGCGTGTTCGCCATCCAGCCGGTCCGGACGACAGTGTGGCGTTTTCCTATGTAACTTACATACGGCGGCCGGCTTCTCCTATGTGACGTATATGAGGCGAAAGTCGCATTAACCCCGTCCGGTAATGTTTGGATTGACAATTGTGGCCCCAGGCTTAGCTGCTTCGAACCGGAAGCTTGCGTTGTAAGGGCCGGGGCCGTCCCCTATAAAGCCGTCCAGATTGCGAGACCGGGTGTCGTATCCCGTGGGCCCCGCTGAGGAGAGTGTTGATGCCGTGGAAGAATCAAGGCGGAGGCCCGTGGGGCTCCGGTCCAAAAGGACCATGGGGCTCTGGACCGCAACCCGTGGGACCGAGGCCGCCTGACCTTGAGGATCTGCTGCGCCGCGCGCAGGACCGGCTCCAGCAATTGCTGCCGGGCGGATATTTCAGCGGCGTCGGCGTTGCGCTGCTGCTGTTGGCCATCCTGGTGATCTGGGGCTTGTCTGGCTTCTATCGGGTGCAGTCAGAAGAGCAGGGCGTGGTGCTGCGGTTCGGAAAATATGTCGGCGATGCCTATCCCGGCCTGAACTATCATCTGCCGTATCCGATCGAGACTGTGCTGCTGCCGAAGGCGTTGCGCGTTTCGACCTTGAGCATCGGCATGACCTTGATCGACGATCCGGCGCGGCGCGGCCGGACCATGCGCGACGTGCCCGAGGAAAGTCTGATGCTGACCGGCGACGAAAATATCGTCGATGTCGACTTCACGGTGTTGTGGCGCATCAAGCCGAAAGGCGTCGCCGATTATTTGTTCAACATCCAGAATCCCGAAGGTACCGTGAAGGCGGTCGCCGAAAGCGCGATGCGTGAGGTGATCGGCCGCTCCAACATCCAGCCGATCCTGACCGGCGCCCGCACCTCGAATGAACTCGCGGTGCAGGAACTGATGCAGAAGACGCTCGACAGCTACGGTTCGGGCATCCTGATCCAGCAGGTGCAGATGCAGAAGGTCGATCCGCCGGCGCAGGTGATCGACGCCTTCCGCGACGTGCAGGCCGCGCGCGCCGATCTCGAACGGCTGCAGAACGAAGCCCAGACCTATGCCAACCGCGTCGTCCCCGATGCGAAGGGACGCGCCGCGCAGATCCTGCAGATCGCCGAAGGCTACAAGCAGCAGGCGGTCGCCGAGGCCAAGGGCCAGAGCGCGCGCTTTCTGAAGGTCTACGACGAATACAAGAAGGCGCCCGACGTGACCCGGCAACGCATCTATCTGGAGACCATGGAGCGCGTGCTCGGCGGCTCCGAGAAGCTTATCTATGACGGCGGCGGAGCCTCCGGCGCGCAGGGCGTGGTGCCGTTTCTGCCGCTGAATGAACTGTCGCCGCGGCGTGCGCCGGCTGCGACAACGAGCACGGGCCAGCCACAACTTCAGGGCGGGAGCACGCGATGAGATCCCCGGTTACAGGTATTGTTGCGCTGTTCGTGCTGCTGGCCGTCGTCATCGTCGGCTACAGCTCGGTGTTCACCGTGGACCAGACCGAACAGGCGCTGGTGGTGCGGCTCGGCGAGCCGGTCGGGGTCGTCACCGACGCGGGTCTGCATTTCAAGGCGCCGTTCGTCGACACCGTGATCCCGATCGACAAACGCATCCTCGATCTGGAAAATCCGTCGCAGGAAGTCATCGCCTCTGACCAGAAGCGATTGGTGGTGGACGCGTTCGCACGCTATCGCATCAAGACGCCGCTGCGGTTTTACCAGAGCATCGGCTCGATCCAGGCCGCCAACATCCAGTTGACGACGATCCTGAACGCGTCGCTGCGCCGCGTGCTCGGCGAGGTCACCTTCATCCAGGTGGTGCGCGATGAGCGCGAAGCCCTGATGAATCGAATCCGCGATCAAGTCGACAAGGAAGCCGACGCCTATGGCATCCAGGTGGTCGACGTCCGGATCAGGCGCGCCGATTTGCCGGAGCAGAACAGCCAGGCGGTCTATCAGCGCATGCAAACTGAGCGGCAGCGCGAAGCCGCCGAGTTTCGCGCCCAAGGCGGACAGAAGGCGCAGGAAATCAGGTCCAACGCCGATCGCGAAGCCACCGTGATCGTCGCCGAAGCCAATTCGACCGCCGAGCAGGTGCGCGGCGAGGGCGATGGCGAACGCAACCGGTTGTTTGCCGAGGCTTATGGCAAGGATCCGGACTTCTTTGCGTTCTACCGTTCGATGACGGCCTATGAGAACGGCCTGAAGAGTACGGATACAAGGTTCCTGCTGCGGCCGGATTCCGAATTCTTCAAGTTCTTCGGTAATGCATCGGGCGCCCCGGCTGCGGCGACGCCGACGCCGGCGAAACCGTAGGCGCGCATCTAAGTCAAAACGCCAACGGGTCGAAGCGGGACATCGCTTCGACCCCGATGGCAAAAGACAACGTCAAACGGGAGGTTCCAGTCCGATGAGGTCCATAGCGTTCGCCGACTTCCTCATCGGTGTGGGTATTCTGTTTGTGATCGAAGGCCTGATGTTCGCGGCCAGCCCGGCATGGATGCGCCGGGCGATGAAGAGCGCACTGGCGACGCCGGACAACGTGCTGCGTGTCGTCGGTATCGGATCGGCGGTCGCAGGCCTGATCCTGATCTGGGTGATCAGGCGCTAGCGCTCGCTGCGGTTGAAGTAAAAGACTGCCAAAGAAACTCCGGGCTCAACCCAGGGTGAGCGGGCGCGCCGGCTTTTTGCCGCATTTGGCCTGCGCTCATGACGACGAAATGACTCGCTCGATGCTTGCGCCGCAACCCCGTTCGGGCGCACATTGCGCTGCAACGCCGTTCCGTTCTTTTAAAGACAGAGAGCCAATATGATCGCCGCGATCCCAGTCTTGAGTCGTTGCCTGCGCCCGTGGTTGGCCGCGATCTGCCTCGGCGCGAGCAGCCTTGTGCTGGCGCCGCCGGCATTCGCGCGCGGCCCCGACGGCATCGCCGATGTCGCCGAGAAGGTGATCGACGCCGTGGTCAACATCTCGACCTCACAGACCGTCGAGGCCAAGGGCGGCCCTTCCGGCGACAGCCGCGGCGCGATGCCGAAATTGCCGCCGGGCTCGCCGTTCGAGGAGTTCTTTGACGACTTCTTCAAGAACCATCGCGGCGCCCCGGGTGGCGGAGGCGGCGACCTGCAGCCGCACAAGACCACCTCGCTCGGCTCCGGCTTCATCGTCGACACTTCCGGCATCGTCGTGACCAACAATCACGTCATCGCGGATGCCGACGAGATTACTGTGATCATGAACGACGGCAGCAAGTTCAAGGCCGATCTGGTCGGCGTCGACAAGAAGACCGATCTCGCGGTGCTCAAGTTCACGCCGAACAAGCCGCTGATCGCCGTCAAGTTCGGTGATTCCGACAAGCTGCGGCTTGGCGAATGGGTGATCGCGATCGGCAATCCGTTCAGCCTCGGCGGCACCGTCACGGCCGGCATCGTCTCGGCGCGCAACCGCGACATCAGCCAGGGCCCGTACGACAACTACATCCAGACCGATGCCGCCATCAACCGCGGCAATTCCGGCGGTCCGCTGTTCAATCTCGATGGCGACGTGATCGGCGTCAACACGCTGATCATCTCGCCGACCGGCGGTTCGATCGGCATCGGCTTTGCCGTGCCCTCCAAGACCGTCGCCGGCGTGGTCGATCAGTTGCGGCAGTTCGGCGAGCTTCGCCGCGGCTGGCTCGGTGTCCGCATCCAGCAGGTCACCGATGAAATCGCCGAAAGCCTCAGCATCAAGCCCGCGCGCGGCGCCCTGATTGCCGGCGTCGATGACAAGGGCCCGGCCAAGCCCGCCGGTATCGAGCCCGGCGACGTCGTCGTCACGTTCGATGGCAAGGAGATCAAGGAGCCAAAGGACCTGTCGCGCGTGGTGGCCGACACCGCGGTCGGCAAGGCGGTCGACGTCGTCATCATCCGCAAGGGTGCGGAGCAGACCGTCAAGGTCACGCTCGGCCGCCTCGATGACGCCGACAAGCCGGTGCCGGTTGCAAACAAGACGCAGGAGCCGGCGGACAAGCCGGTGACGCAAAAGGTGCTTGGCCTCGACCTTGCGACCTTGAGCAAGGATTTGCGCGGCAAGTACAAGATCAAGGACAGCGTCAAGGGCGTCGTCATCACCAATGTCGACGGTGCCTCGGATGCCGCCGAAAAGCGCCTCAGTCCCGGCGAGGTGATCGTCGAGGTGGCGCAGGAAGCGGTCAGCAACGCCGCCGACGTCAAGAAGCGAATCGACCAGCTGAAGAAGGACGGCAAGAAATCCGTCCTGCTGCTGGTCGCCAACTCCGACGGCGAACTGCGCTTCGTGGCGCTGAGCGTGCAGTAGGGGCGCCGTTGTCATTGCCGGGCACAGCCGTCTGAAGGACGGCGTCGCTTCCGCTCGCCTATGCCCGGCAATCCGTCCTCTTCACAAGACTCTTTATGAAAGGTGATGGATGTCCGGATCAAGTCCGGGCATGACATCTGGATATGCGGAAGCCTTATCTCCACAAACTCCTCGCGCCGATAGCCCTGCGCGTACAGCAACGCGGTGAGGTCGCCGTGGTCGATCCGCGCGGCGGCGGCCGCCGCGACCGCGGGCTTGGCGTGGTAGGCGACGCCGAGGCCCGCGGCCTCGATCATGCCGAGATCGTTGGCGCCGTCGCCGACCACCAGCGTGTCGAGATTGTCGAGATCGAAGGACTTCGCGCAGTTCGATCAAGGTGGCGAGTTTGGCGGCGCGGCCCAGGATCGGCTCGGCGACCTCGCCGGTCAGCTTGCCGTCCGCAACCTTCAGCTCGTTGGCGCGGTTCTCCTGAAAGCCGATCATCGCCGCGATCGCATTGGTGAATAATGTGAAGCCGCCTGAGATCAGGCAGGTATAGGCACCATGCGCGCGCATGGTCGCGACCAGTTCGCGGCCGCCCGGCGTCAGCGTGATGCGTTGCTTCAGGACTTCGTCGACCACGCTGACGGCCAGGCCCTTCAACAGCGCGACGCGCTCGCGCAGCGCCGGCTCGAACGCGATTTCGCCGCGCATCGCGCGTTCGGTGATCCCGGCGACATGGGCTTTCAAGCCGGCAAAATCGGCCAGTTCGTCGACGCATTCCTGCCCGATCATGGTGGAATCCATGTCGGCCAGAAAAAGCTTCTTGCGCCGGTCGATCCGCGGCTGCACCACGATGTCGATCGGCAGATCGCCGCGCGCCTGCGTGCAGCCGGGTGACGATGGCGGCGATTGGTCCTCGCTGCCGGCAAAGGGAATATCGACGGCGACCTCGTCGAACAGCCAATGCGCCGGGCCAGCCTGGGTAAGAATGGCGCGCGCGCCGTCGACGACCGTGCTATCGAGCGCGGGATTGGCGGGATGGCAGATCAGCGTGGCGACGAGAGACATGCGCGGCAATTCGCTTCAGGAGGCAGGCCAGACGGCAGATGGGCTTGCGCTGCTTATCGCAGGGCCGACCGCCAGCGGCAAGTCGGCGCTGGCGCTGGAGCTCGCTGAAAGGACCGGCGGCGTCGTCATCAATACCGATTCCATGCAGGTCTATCGCGACCTTCGCATCATCACTGCGCGGCCGACGCCGCAGGAAGAAGCGCGTGTGCCGCATTGGCTCTATGGCCATGTCGATGCGGCGGTGAATTGCTCGGCGGGAAGTTGGGTGAATGACGCGGCGGTTGCGCTCGACGGAGGCGCGCGCACAAAATCGCCTGCCGATTTTCGTCGGCGGTTCCGGGTCTTTACTTCAAGGCGCTGACGCGCGGGCTGTCCGCGGTGCCGCCGGTTCCCTCAGGGATTCGCGACAGCGTGCGCGCCCGGCTCGAACGAAACGGCGTCGAGGCGCTGCATGCCGAACTGGCGCTGCGCGATCCGGCCAGCGCCGAACGCCTGAAACCGCGCGATCGCACCCGCATCGCGCGCGCGCTCGAAGTGGTCGAGGCCACCGGGCGTTCGCTGACCGACTGGCATCGCGATGGTCTGCCGCCGCTGTTGCCGCAGGGGGCATTCTGCGCGCTGTTTCTGGCGCCGGAACGCGACGCGCTGTATGCGCGGATCGATGCGCGGTTCGAGCGCGATGCTGCAAGCGGGCGCGCTGGAGGAAGTCGCAGCATTGGCCGCGCGCCATCTCGATCCGCTGCTGCCGGCGATGAAGGCGCATGGCGTGCCGGCGTTGATCCGGCATCTTGCGGGCGAGATCACGCGGGAGGAAGCCGCCGAGATCGGCCGCGCCGATACCCGCCACTATGCCAAGCGGCAATTCACCTGGTTCCGGCACCAATTGCCGGAATTCGAGTGGGTGGCGCCGGAGGCTGCGCGGGGATGGCTCACGGCACAGACCTCGTCCTGAAGGAGCATTGCGCTAGCAATGCGTCTCGAAGGATGGCCGCGGCTGGAGCTTCATGGTTCGAGACGCGCGAAGACGCGCTCCTCACCATGAGGACCCGTCAGGGAATGACTGCATACCCCCGAAAAACACTCGCCGACGCCCGGAACCCCGCTAAGCTGCAAAAATCGCGCTGAGCGAGCGCCTTGCCTTGACTTCTGGGGTTTCGGCCGCTATGTTCCGCGCAACCTTTGGGAAGTCTGAGCCGCCAAATGCGTAATATTATTACCAAACTCCTTATCGTAGTCGTACCCAGGCGCACCGCCGGGGATGGCTAAGGCCATCCAAAATCGGGCGGTGTGCAGGGGTCCTCTTGGGCCCCTTTTTATTTTCCAAGAAGACTGATCGAGACAACCCAACTGAAGAAAGCCGCTGACGACTGCGGATCCGGAGCCAGCCATGAGTGACAAGAGCCACGACCCGAACCAGATGACCGGCGCCGCGATGATCGTGCGCGCGCTGATCGATCATGGCGTCCAGCATATCTTCGGCTATCCCGGCGGCGCGGTGCTTCCGATCTATGACGAGATTTTCCAGCAAAGCGAGGTCGAGCACATCCTGGTTCGGCACGAGCAGGGCGCCGGCCATGCCGCCGAAGGCTATGCGCGCTCCACCGGCAAGCCGGGCGTCGTGCTGGTGACGTCGGGACCGGGCGCCACCAACATGGTGACGCCGCTAACCGACGCGCTGATGGATTCGATCCCGCTGGTCTGCATCACCGGCCAGGTGCCGACACATCTGATCGGCAATGACGCGTTCCAGGAATGCGACACTGTCGGCATCACCCGGCCCTGCACCAAGCACAATTGGCTGGTGCGCGACGTCAACGATCTGGCCAAGGTGCTGCACGAGGCGTTCTACGTCGCGAGCACCGGCCGTCCCGGGGCCGGTCGTGGTCGACGTGCCCAAGGATGTGCAGTTCGCGACCGGCACCTATCATCCGCCGCGCAAATCCGACGTGCATGTGTCCTATGCGCCGCGGGTCAAGGGCGACGCGACGCAGATCCGCAAGGCCGTGGCGTTGCTTGCCTCGGCCAAACGTCCGGTGATCTATAGCGGCGGCGGCGTCATCAATTCCGGGCCGGAGGCCTCGAAGCTGCTGCGCGAACTGGTCGAGGTCACGGGCTTCCCGATCACCTCGACCCTGATGGGCCTCGGCGCCTATCCGGCGTCGGGCAAGAACTGGCTCGGCATGCTCGGCATGCACGGCACCTACGAAGCCAACATGGCGATGCATGATTGCGACGTCATGCTGTGCGTCGGCGCGCGCTTCGACGACCGCATCACCGGACGGACCGACGCGTTTTCGCCGGGCTCGAAGAAGATCCACATCGACATCGACCCGTCCTCGATCAACAAGAACATCCGGGTCGATATCCCGATCATCGGCGACGCCGGCAACGTGCTCGGCGATATCTTGCAGGTGTTCAAGGCGGAAGCCAAGAAGCCGGACATCAAGCCGTGGTGGCAGGAGATCGCGAAATGGCGCGCGCGCAATTCGCTGTCCTACAAGAAGAACAACGATATCATCCTGCCGCAATACGCGATCCAGCGGCTGTTCGAAGCTGACGCGCGGCCGTGACACCTACATCACGACCGAAGTCGGCCAGCACCAGATGTGGGCGGCGCAGTTCTTCGGCTTCGAGGAGCCGCATCGCTGGATGACCTCGGGTGGTCTCGGCACCATGGGCTATGGCCTGCCGGCCGCGATCGGCGTCCAGGTCGCGCATCCCGATAGCCTGGTGATCGACATCGCGCGGCGACGCGTCGGTGCAGATGACGATGCAGGAGATGTCGACGGCGGTACAGCATGAACTGCCGATCAAGATCTTCATCCTGAACAACCAGTACATGGGCATGGTGCGGCAGTGGCAGCAGCTGCTGCACGGCAACCGGCTGTCGCACAGCTATTCGGAAGCGCTGCCGGATTTCGTCAAGCTGGCCGAAGCCTATGGTGCGTCGGCATCCAGGCCATCAAGCCCGGCGATCTCGACGGCGCGATCAAGGAGATGATCTCCGTCAAGCGTCCGGTGCTGTTCGATTGCCGGGTGGCGGCGCTGGAGAATTGTTTCCCGATGATCCCGTCCGGCAAGGCGCACAACGAAATGCTGCTGCCGGCGGAAGCCAACGACGAAGCCACCGCGGCCGCCTTCGCCGGCGGCAAGGCGCTGGTGTGAGGATGGTAACGGCACAGACATATCCTTCACCTCTCCCCGCGCGCGGCGGGGCAATCGCGTCTGGCACCAGCCGTCGCTTACCCTCCCCTGGAGGGGGAGGGTCGGCCGCTTCGTTAGAAGCGGTCGGGGCGGGGTGGCGATGTGTTCATCCGCAACCCACCCCACCCCGACTCGCAGCTCGCTACGCTCGATGCGAGCCGACCCTCCCCCTCCAGGGGAGGGTGAAGGGAAGCTTGTCGTCTCCAATGGGGCGAGCCGATGTTTGACCTTGCCGAACTGGAGCGTGCGCAAGACATCGTTGGCGCAGCGATGCCGCCTACGCCCGCGCATGCCTGGCCGCTGCTGGCGCGGCGGCTCGGCACGGCCGTCGTCGTCAAGCATGAGAACCACACGCCGACCGGCGCCTTTAAGGTGCGCGGCGGACTGGTCTATGTCGATCGCCTGAAGCGCGAGCGGCCCACTGTGGCAGGGCTGATTTCGGCGACCCGCGGCAATCACGGCCAGAGCCTGGCGTTTGCGGCGAGCCGCTACGGCCTGCCGGTGACGATCCTGGTGCCATCAGGCAATTCGGTCGAGAAGAACCGCGCCATGCAGGCGTTCGGCGCCGACCTGGTCGAGCACGGCGACGATTTCCAGGCCGCGCGCGAAGAGGCCGGCCGCCGCGCCGAGGCCAGCGGCTTCGAGATGGTGCCGTCATTCCATCCCGATCTGGTGCTCGGGGTTGCGACCTACGCGCTCGAATTGCTCCGCAGCGCGCCCGACCTCGACATCATCTATGTGCCGATCGGGCAGGGCTCCGGCATTTGCGGCTGCATCCTGGCGCGCGATCTGCTCGGGCTGAAGACCGAGATCGTCGGCGTGCAGTCGAGCCTGGCGCCGTCTTATGCGCTGTCGTTCGCAGCCGGCACCATCGTGACCACCGAGACCAGCAACACGCTGGCCGACGGCATGGCGACGCGGATCCCCGATGCCGACGCGCTCGCGATCATCCGCAAGGGCGCCTCGCGCATCGTGCAGGTCACCGACGAGGAGATTGCCGCGGGCGATCCGCGCCTACTGGACCGATACGCATAACCTCGCCGAAGGCGCCGGCGCCGCGGCGCTGGCGGCAGCCCTTCAGGAAGTTGCGAAAAACCGCGGCAAGCGCGTCGGCCTGATCCTGAGCGGCGGCAATATCGATTTCGATCTGTTTCGCAGGTGGGTCGGGGCGGATGTCGCCGTGGACACCGAACGACGGGTGGCGGTGTGATGATGATATTTTTGAGCGAGCATCCGCCACTAGCTCCATCGTCATCGTCCGGCTTGATCGGACGATCCAGTATTCCGCGACGTCGGAGATTAGTCAGTAGCACCTCGTGTTACTGGATGCCCGCCTGCGCGGGCATGACGAAAAAAAATGAAGAGGAATAAAATGAACCAGCCCGCATCCGCCTATTTCATGGAAGAGCGCCATGATCCGGTCGAATCCCACACGCTCTCGGTGCTGGTGCAGAACGAGCCCGGCGTGCTCGCGCGCGTGATCGGGCTGTTCTCCGGCCGCGGCTACAACATCGAAAGCCTCACGGTCTCCGAGACCGAGAGCCAGAAGCATCTTTCCCGCATCACCATCGTCACCACGGGCACGCCGATGGTGATCGAGCAGATCAAGCATCAGCTCGACCGCATGATCCCGGTCTACCGCGTCGTCGACATGACGCTGACCGGCCGCTCGATCGAGCGCGAGCTTGCGATGGTGAAAGTGCGCGGCGGCGGCGACAACCGGGTCGAGGCGCTGCGGCTGGCGGATGCGTTCCGCGCCCGGGTGATCGACGCCACCACCGAAAGCTTCGTGTTCGAGATCACGGGCAATTCCGCCAAGATCACGTCAATTCATCGACCTGATGCGTCCGCTCGGCCTTGTCGAGGTGTCGCGCACCGGTGTTGCCGCGATCGGGCGCGGGCCCGAGGGGATGTGAACCATGCTGGCGCGCGACTGGTACTATAACGAACGGCGGCAGATCGGCCTCGATTCCGCGGTCGCCTCGATCTACGACCTGCATGACGATCGCGACAGCCGCGCCCGCGCGGCGCTGACCATGCTGGGCGTACAGCCCGGCTGGCGGCGTCGCCGATATCGGCTGCGGCAACGGCGTGCTGGCCTGCGAGGCCGCGCAGACTCGGGCGCCGAGGTCGATGCCATCGATATCTCGCCGGCGATGCTGGCGCTGGCGAAGATCCAGGCCGGCGACCGCAAGGTCGCGATCCGCACCCAGTCGGCGGGGCTGTTGAGTTTTGCCTATCAGCCCAATTCCTACGACCTGATCGTCAGCGAGTTCACGCTGCATCATCTGCCGGATTTCTGGAAGGCGGTGGCGTTGTCGCGGATCTATAACGCGCTGAAGCCGGGTGCCTGCTTTCTTCCTGCGCGACATCGTCTTCGTCAGCATGCCCGATGGGTCCGAGCGCGACGTCGAGGCGTGGGCGGATTTCAACATCAAGAACCACGGCTTTTCACGCGACAGCGTCGTCACCCACATGCGCGACGAATATTCGACCTTCGGCTGGGTGATCGAGCGCATGCTGACCGATGTCGGCTTTACGCTGGTCTCGGTCGATTATCACGCGCCGCTGCACGGCACTTACTTGCTGCGCAAGCCGAAACCCGGCGAGCAAAGCTAGCACAACAGAAGAGTGGAAAGAGCCACAGCAATGAAGCCGGCCGATGTCTGCCTCGCCGTGCTGGTCGCGGTGATCTGGGGACTTGCCTTCGTCGCGAGCCGGATCGCGCTCGACGAATTGTCGCCGGAGCTGATGACGGCGCTGCGCTTCGCCATCGCGGCGGTGCCGTGCCTGTTCGTGCGCAAGCCAAAAGTTTCGTGGCCGCTCCTGATCGCGATCAGCTTCACGCTGTTTCTCGGCCAGTTCCTGGCACAGGCCTATCGGCATCGCGCATGGCGTTCCGGTCGGCCTGACCAGCGTGATCGTGCAGAGCCAGGCGCTGTTCACGATCGGCCTTTGCGGCGGTCCTGTTCGGCGAACGGCCGACGCGGATGCAGACCGTCGGCATCGGCGATTGCGACCGTCGGCCTGCTGATGATCTGCGGCACCGTCGGCTACGATTTCAGCGTCGGTGCCTTCGCCGTGCTGATGATCTGCCCGATCTGCTTTGCGGTCGGCAATCTCCTGCTGCGGCCGGCGCAGGGGTGCCGATGTTCGACCTGTTCGCATGGCTTTGCCTGTTGCGCGGCGATCCCGCTGTTTGCGCTGACGCTGGTAACCGACGGGCCGCAGCCGACCTGGCACGCGCTGTCGCAGATGTCGCGGACCGGCTTCGTCTGCATGCTCTGTCATCGGCGGTATCTCGACCAGCATCGCCTATTGGCTGTGGGGCCGGCTGCTGCGGGACTATCCCGCGGCGCAAGTGGTGCCGTTCGCGCTGCTGGTGCCGTTCGTCGGCTCCGCGGCATCCAGCATCGTGTTCGGCGAACGCTTCGGGCCGCTGCGGCTCGCCGGCATGATCATCGTGGTCTGCGGCATCGCGATCATGCTGCTGTCGAAGCGTGCGCAGGCCGCATCGAAATCGCTCACGTCAGAACCCGTATTGCCCAGGATTGCGTGACCTCCGATGTCGCAGTCGCTTCTGATCGCCTTTGTGGTGTTTGCCGCGGTGATGTTTTTCACGCCGGGGCCGAACAACATCATGCTGCTGTCGTCTGGGCTGACCTACGGCTTCCGCCGCACCTTGCCGCATATCGCGGGCATCACGGTCGGGTTCGCCTTCATGGTCGGCGCGGTGGGCGTCGGGCTTGGAACGATCTTCATCGCCTATCCGGTGCTGCAGACCATCCTGAAATATGCCGGCGTCGCCTATCTGGTCTATCTCGCGGCGGTGATCGCGATGTCCGATCCAGTGCTGCCGGACCAGGCCAGCCGGGCGCGGGCCGATGACGTTCTGGGGCGCGGCGATGTTCCAGTGGATCAACGCCAAGGGCTGGGTGATGGTGATCGGCACCATCACCGCCTATGCGGCGATCGCGACCTATCCCTGGAACATCACGATCCAGGTGGTGCTGAGCCTCGTTGCTGGGCGCGCTGTCGTGCACGGCCTGGGCGCTGTTCGGCAGCTCGCTGCGGCCGATCCTGACCTCGCGCAGGACGGTGCGTGCCTTCAACATCGTCATGGCGCTATTGCTGCTGGCCTCGCTCTACCCGGTCTTCATGGACGCATGATGCCGCAATGCGCCATGCGAGATGAGGGTTTCCCCTGAGGCTGAAAATGGACTAGACAACGCCGGAAATTCGCCAGGCGACCGGCGGTCTTAACCCCCCGAAAGCCTGATCAATCGGCCGATTTTGGCCACTAGAAGAGGAAACGACCATGCGTGTTTATTACGATCGCGACGCCGACCTGAACCTGATCAAGGGCAAGAAGGTCGTCATCGTCGGCTATGGCAGCCAGGGCCACGCCCATGCGCTGAACCTGAAGGATTCCGGCGTCAAGGACGTCGCCATCGCGCTGCGCAAGGGCTCGGCCTCGGCCAAGAAGGCCGAAGCCGCCGGCTTCAAGGTGATGGAAGTCGCCGAAGCCGCCAAATGGGCCGACCTCGTGATGATGCTGACCCCCGACGAATTGCAGGGCGACATCTACCGCGAGCATCTGCACGACAACATGAAGAAGGGCGCGGCGCTGGTGTTCGCGCACGGCCTCAACGTGCATTTCAACCTGCTCGATCCGCGCGCCGATCTCGACGTGCTGATGATCGCGCCGAAGGGCCCCGGCCATACCGTGCGCTCGGAATATCAGCGCGGCGGCGGCGTGCCCTGCCTGATCGCGATCGCCAAGGACGTCTCCGGCAACGCCCATGATCTCGGCCTGAGCTACGCCTCGGCGATCGGCGGCGGCCGCGCCGGCATCATCGAGACCTCGTTCAAGGAAGAGTGCGAGACCGACCTGTTCGGCGAGCAGGTGGTGCTGTGCGGCGGCCTGGTCGAACTGATCAAGGGCGGCTTCGAGACGCTGGTCGAAGCCGGCTACGCGCCGGAGATGGCCTATTTCGAATGCCTGCACGAGGTGAAGCTGATCGTCGACCTGATCTATGAAGGCGGCATCGCCAACATGAACTACTCGATCTCCAACACCGCCGAATACGGCGAATACGTCACCGGCCCGCGCATCGTCACCGCGGAGACCAAGGCCGAGATGAAGCGCGTGCTCAACGACATCCAGTCCGGCAAGTTCGCGCGCGACTGGATGCTGGAGAACAAGGTCAACCAGACCTCGTTCAAGGCGACCCGCGCCAAGCTCGCCGCGCATCCGATCGAGGAAGTCGGCGCCAAGCTCCGCGACATGATGCCGTGGATCAAGAAGGGCGCGCTGGTCGACAAGACCAAGAACTAAGGCTCGATCCACGATTGATGTGCGAGATCGTGCGAGCACGATCTCGAAAATGGAAGCGCATCTCCCCGGAGGTGCGCTTCTTTTTTGCCTCTTGTGCGTGACCGGGCTCGAGGGTTCCGGCGGCTTTTCCGCTATGGCACTTGCGCGTTTCTCCGTTCATGATGAGATGTCATGGGATAAAAAGGGGGGAAGCATCATGAGATCCGTCGTCATTACCGGTGCGTCCACCGGCATCGGCTGGGCTGCCGCAAAACTGCTGCTCGATCGCGGATTTCGGGTATTCGGCAGTGTGCGCCAGCAGGCCGATGCCGACCGCTTGACGAGCGAATTCGGCACCAATTTCACGCCGCTGCTGTTCGATGTCACCGATGAGGCGGCGGTGCTGTCCGCTGCGCGCGAGGTTCGCACAGCGCTCGGCGGCGAGACACTGGCTGGCCTCGTCAACAACGCCGGCATCGCGGTGGCCGGTCCGCTGCTCGAGCTGCCGATCGAGCAATTCCGCCGACAGATGGAGATCAATGTCATCGGGCCCGTTCTCGCGATCCAGGCCTTCGGTCCGCTGCTCGGGTCCGATCCGGAGTTGAAGGGACCGAAAGGCCGGATCGTGATGATCTCGTCGGTCGCTGGCAAAAGCGGCAACCCGTTGAGTTCGGCCTATGCGGCATCGAAGCACGCGATCGAGGGTCTGTCGGAAAGCCTGCGCCGCGAACTGATGCTGTTCGGCATCGATGTCATCATCATCGCCCCCGGCGCGGTGAAGACGCCGATCTGGGGCAAAAGCGTCGACGCGGGCGCTTTCGGCAACAGCAATTCGCCCTATGCTCCGGCCCGGGCGAAAATCGGCGACGTCGGCCGGTACCTCAGCGAAATCGGCTTGCCGCCGGAAAAAATCGCCGAGCGAATTTGGGAGGCGCTGACATCGCCGAGCCCGAAGGTACGCTACCAGATCACGCCGGATCCGATGCGGCATCTGATCACGGGCCTCATGCCCAAGCGCATGCTCGACAGGATCATCGCCAAGCGCCTCGGCCTGATGCCACCGGCATGAGGCGGTCCGGCAAGAGGCTTTCCGACAAGGCCATCGCCGCCGCCTTGATCTGCCTTGTGACGTCCGCGGCCGCAGCCGGCGATCAGGACGATCCCGCGCAATCCTGCGACGGCAGCACGCCCGAAATGGTCAATTGCCTGGCGGCCAAGACTGCGCAATGGGACAAGCGGATGAACGCCGCCTATCAGAAGGCGCTTGGGGATGCGGGGCCGCAGCAGCGCGAACAATTGCGCGCGGCGCAGCGATTGTGGATCCAGTATCGCGACGCCAATTGCCTGTATTACGAGCTGGGCGAGGGGACCATCGCCCGGGTCGACGCCGCCGAATGCCTGCGCAGCACGACCGAGGCGCGAGCCCGCGAACTGGAAGGCGCAGGCCATCCATGACGACGATCGGCAAGAATATTGTGGAGCTGACGCAGATTGCGGATGGCGCGCTGCGCAATCAGCCGGGATGCGAGACCGCGCGCGTCCCCGGCCTTCGCGCGTTGCCCAATTTCCGGTCAGGCCGGAACTGGGAAATTCCGAACGTCGTCATCGGCGATAGTCTGATCAGCGACGTCGATCGGGCCGTCATCACCGTTCACCACCAGCTCGGCCGCAGATTTCATTTGCTGATCGGCGACTGAGCGGCCGGCGGCGGCATCCTGGCACCCCGGGCAGGGGTGACAACCCCTAATTCACCAAGTCTGTGGGGCCCTAGGCAAATTCATTGCGCGTTCATGACGGCTACATTACATTTTTATGACGCGCTGCGGTCTCCGGCTGCGGCGTCGGCCTCCTGGCCATCGCCAGCCAAGGCTCTAACCGTGCGCCGGGTAGTGTTGCGTTTAGCCCATGGCGCTCGCGCCAATTCCAGGCCCATCGACGACGGCGACCGGCGGCCTCGCCTCGGTCGGGGTCTGGCGGTTGCTTGCCGTCGCAGCCCCGCAATTGGCGGCGCTCGCGGTGATGTTTCAGACTGAAAGCGACCTCGGTTCGCGCACCGGCTTTCTGTTGTCGTGGGGGATCCTGAACTTCTTCTGGATCGCGCTGTTGCGGCGTCCCGCGCTGTCGGGCGCGCTATCGCTGACATTTGTGGTGGTCTTGGTGCTGCTATCGCGGCTCAAGCACGACATCGTGCAGATGACCGCGAACTTCGTCGACCTGATGGTGATCGACCGTGATACCGCGGCATTCCTGTTCACGATCTTCCCGCATCTGCGCTGGTCCGTGATCGCCGCTGCCGCCGTCATCCTTCCCTTGATGTATGCGCTGTGGTGGCTCGATCCGTTCCGGATCCGCCGCCTGCCGGCGACAGCCTGCGCGCTGGCGTGTCTGGCGACCCTGGTCAGCTATGCCGTGACCTGGCCGGACGAAGCCTGGCGCGGCTATTATGATGACGGCTATCTATCGAAATTTTCCCGCTCCGGCGTCATCGCGGTATCGGATTTCATCCATTATGGCTTCATGGAATCCGGCGTCGAGACCGGCGAGCATCTCAGCGTGCCGTTGCTGGATTCCTGCCATCCCGCCGGGCGGCGGCCGAACATCGTCATGATCCACGACGAATCCAGTTTCGATGTTCGTCAGGCCCCTGGCATCAAGGTGCCCGCGGGCTATGGCGGGTACTTCAATTCGTTCGACGGCAAGGCGCGCAAATTCCTCGCCGAGAGCAATGGCGGCCCGAGCTGGTTCACCGAATACAATGTGCTCGCCGGGCTGTCGTCGCGCTCGTTCGGCCGGTTTTCCTATTTCGTCACCCGCATCGCCTCCGGCCGCGTCGAGCGCGGGCTGCCGCTGGCGCTGCGGCGCTGCGGCTACAGCACGATCTCGCTCTATCCGGCCTTCGGCGCCTTCATGAGCGCGCGCGGTTTCCAGCTCACCACCGGCATCGAGCATTTTTACGATGCGGGGGACCTCGGCGCCCGGGATGTCGAGCCCGACAGCTTCTTCTACGACAAGGCGCTGAGCTTGATGTCGCAGCAAACAACGGCGACGCCGCTGTTCGCGTTCGTCTATCTCGGCGCCAATCATTTTCCGTGGGAGACGAAATATCGCCCGGACCTGATGCCATTCTGGCACGACCCCGGCAACGGGCCCGTGGTCGACGAATATCTGCGCCGGCAGGCGATGAGCGTCGGCGATTACACCTCGTTCATCGCCGGGCTGAAGCAGAAATTTCCGGGCCAGCCGTTCCTGATCGTGCGCTATGGCGACCATCAGCCGGAGTTTTCGCCGCACATCCTAGATCCCGGCCTCGACGAGGCGGCGATCGGCAAGAAGCTGATGAACTACGATCCGCGCTATTACGCGACCTA
This sequence comes from uncultured Alphaproteobacteria bacterium, assembly GCA_963755895.1. Lineage (GTDB taxonomy): Bacteria > Pseudomonadota > Alphaproteobacteria > Rhizobiales > Xanthobacteraceae > Bradyrhizobium. Next base: position 441,148 of record CAVWMD010000003.1, on the reverse strand, counting down.
TTATGCGATCGATGCGGTCAATTTCGAGCCGGTCAGGAGCCCGACCGAGATGGAGACCATCGATGGCGCCTATCTGCCGCTGGTGATCCAGGAAGCCGCCGGCATTCCGCTCGATCCGTCGTTCGAGGAGCAGAAGAAGATCATGCTTCGTTGCAACGGCGTGTTCTATGCCTGCAAGGACGGCGCGGAGGCCCGCCGCTTCAACCGCCTCTTGATCGATGCCGGCATGATCAAGGGCTTGTAGCGTTGCTTTGTCATTGCGAGCGAAGCGAAGCAATCCAGTGCTCCAAGCAAAGAACTGGATTGCTTCGTCGCTTCGCTCCTCGCAATGACGGCCTACTTAGCCCCGACCTTCTCCCACAACCAGCGCGCCACCGCGTCCGGCGACGAATTGCCGTCATTGCCGGCGGCGCGCAGATTGGCCTCGCGCATCGCGGCTATGTCGATGCGGCCAAGCAATGGTTGCAGCGCCGCGCGCAGAACCTGATCGTCCGCGCGTTTCGGCGAAACCAGCACGATCGCGTCGTAAGGCGGGATCGCGTGTTTGTCGTCGTCGAGCGCGACCAGATCGTATTTCGCGATCAGGCCGTCGCTGGTGTAGCCCGCGATCACATCGACTTCGCCCGATGCGACCGCGGCATACATGAAATCCGGCTGCATCTGCCGCTGCGCGCGGAATGCCAGCCCATAGGCTTTCTGGATGCCGGCCCATTCAGGCCGCGAGAAGAATTCGTAATCGGCCGCGATCGCCATCGCGCTTGCGTGCGATACCAGATCGCTGATGGAATGAATGCCGAGCGCCTCGGCGCGCTTGCGGGGCATTACCAGCGCGTAGGCGTTGGCAAAGCCGAGTTCGCCGAGCAGCGTGATGTTGCGCTGCGCCAGCATCGCTTTCAGTTCGGAGAACAGTTCCTCGCGCGGCTTGATATCGCTGTGATGGAATTGATTGGCCCACAGCGTGCCGGAATAATCGACATAGACGTCGATATCTCCGGTCACCAGCGCATCGTAGATCACGTTGGAGCCGAGGCCCTCGCGCGTCGACGGCTGACAATCCGGCGGCGCGCAGGCGCTGCGCGATCAGCGCCGACAGCACATATTGTTCGGCAAAGGTCTTTGCGCCGACGATGTAGCTCGAGGGCGAGCGCGCCATCGTCGGTACCAATGTCGCGACCACCAGCGCCGCGATGCCGAGGCCGCCGAGCACGGTGCGAAGGCGCCCGCGCACGCGAACGCCGGTCTCGATCAGCGCCAGCAATTGATCGACCGCGAGCGCGAGCAGGGCGGCCGATGCGCAACCGAACAGCACGAACACCCAGTTCTGGGTTTGCAGCCCCGCGAAGATGTAATTGCCGAGGCTGGTCTGGCCGATCGGCGTCGACAGTGTCGCGGTGCCGATCACCCACACCGCCGCGGTGCGAATGCCGGCCATCATCACCGGCAGCGCCAGCGGCAGCTCGACGGTGAACAGCGACTGCGACGGTGTCATGCCGACGCCCTCGGCGGCCTCAAGAATGGCCGGATCGACGCCGCGCAGCCCGGTGATGGTGTTGCGCAGCACCGGCAGCATCGAATAGAGCGCCAGCGCCAGCACCGCGGGCAGAAACCCGAACGCCGAAAACCCAACTCCGAACCAGGACAGCGACAGCGCGGTGAGCGCCAGCAGCAGCGGATAGAACAGCGCCAGCAGCGCCAGTCCCGGCACCGTCTGCACGATGCTGGCGAACCCGAGCAACGTGCTGCGCAGGACGGGCCGGTTGCGCGACGCGACCGCCAGCGGCAGGCTGACCAAAAGGCCCAGCGCCAGCGCGGTGACGCTGACCCGCACATGGTTGCCGAGATAATCCGGCAGATGCGTCAACGCCTCGTGCCAGCGCGGATCGGAAAAAAAACTCATGCCGCGCCGTCCCTTGCATCCCTAGGCAACAGCACCTTGAGCCGCTCGGCCTGCCGCCGCGGCGTATGCAGGAGTTCGCCGACGTAAGGGTCGTCGCTGCCGGAAAGCTCCGACGGCGTGCCCTGCGCCAGCAGCTTTCCGCCGCGCATCACCGCGATGCGGTCGGCCAGCAATATCGCCTCGGTCATGTCATGGGTGATCATGACCGTGGTCAGCCCGAGCTTGCGATGCAGCGCGCGATAATCGTCGCCGAGCGCATCGCGGGTGAGGGGATCGAGCGCGCCGAACGGCTCGTCCATCAGGACGATGCGGGGCTTTGCCGCCAGCGCCCGCGCTACGCCGACGCGCTGGCGCTGCCCGCCCGACAATTCATGCGGCAGGCGGTCGCGGTGCTGCGCGCGGTCGAGCCGCACCAGATCGAGCAGCTCATCGACCCGCGATGAAATCTCGGCTGCCGGCGTGCCCAGCAGCTTTGGCGTGATTCCGATATTGCCGGCGACGCTGATATGCGGAAACAGCCCGCCGCTCTGGAACACATAGCCGATGCGGCGGCGCAGCCGGATCGGATCGGCGGCGCGCACGTCCTCGCCCTCGACGGTGATGTGGCCGCTGTCGGCATCGATCAGCCGGTTGGCCAGCCGCAGCAGCGTGGTCTTGCCGGAGCCGGAGCCGCCGACGATCGCGAGGAATTCGCCCTCGGCGACCTCGAGCGAGACGTCGTTGACGGCCCGAACGCGCCCGCCGCCAAAGCTCTTGCCGACATGGGCGTAGGCGATCAAAGGCGGGGTGGGCATGCGATCTTTCTTCTCACCCTCCCCTGGAGGGGGAGGGTCGACGCGAATGAAATGAGCGGCGGGGTGGGGTGGCGAAGCTGCGGATCGTGACGCCAAAGCCTCATTCCGTCGCTGCGCCACCCCACCCCGTCTCGCATTTGCTGCGCTCCTGCGAGCCGACCCTCCCCCTCCAGGGGAGGGTGAAGGTACCATGCCTCGCGCCCGCGTTGAACTTATCCTTCGTAACCGCTAAGGCATCCCCCGGACCTTGGAGGGAATGCGGTGGATACGGCAATGCCAACGGCGGTCGCGCTTGACGATGCGACGGTGGCGTTTCGGCTGGCCGACGACCGGGTCTATACCGCGGTCGAGCAGGCCAGCCTCTCGGTCGCGCATGGCGAGTTCGTCGCCATTGTCGGGCCGACCGGCTGCGGGAAATCGACCCTGCTCAACGTCGCCGCCGGGCTGCTCAAGCCGGCCTCGGGTCAGGTGCGGATTTTCGATGCGCCACTGACCGGGCTCAACCCGCAAGCCGGCTATCTGTTTCAGGCCGATGCGCTGTTTCCGTGGAAGACCGTGATCGACAATGTCGCCATTGGACTGGAGATATCAGGCACAGTTCGCAGCGAGGCGCTGGCGCGGGCGCAGAAATGGCTCGAGCTGGTCGGGCTCGGCGGCTTCGCCGGCCGCTATCCGCACATGCTGTCGGGCGGCCAGCGCAAGCGCGTCGGCCTCGCGCAGGTGCTGATCCGCGATCCCAAGATCCTGCTGATGGACGAGCCGTTCGGGCCGCTCGATGCCCAGACCCGGCAGATCATGGGCAACCTGCTGCTGGAGCTATGGAACGCCGACCGCAAGGCGGTGTTGTTCGTCACCCACGATCTCGAAGAGGCGATCGCGCTGGCGGACCGCGTGGTGATCATGTCGGCGGGGCCGGGCGCGCGCATCATCGGCGACTGGCGCGTGCCGCTTGCCGCGGCCGCGCGATATCATGGAGGTGCGGCTGGACAAGGAATTTCACTCACTTCATCGTGAGATATGGAGTGTTCTCAAGGATGAGGTGTTGAAGGGCTACGCGCAATCGGCGACAGGTTGAGTTACCGGACGTGGCGAAGCCATACTCTGAAATCCGACATTCATAGATCAGACCTGCAACAACGGACCTGCAAAAATAAAGGGAGATGTCATGCTGCTACGCGGTTCACTTCTGGCTTTCGCCGTCACGCTCGCCGCCCTCGGCGGCACCCACGCGGCCAATGCGCAAGCCGCGTTCACGCTGTCGTCGCCCGACTTCAAGGACGGCACGCGGCTGGCGACCAAAAACGCCGGCAACAACAAGTCCAATCCGAATTGCGTCGGCGAGAACATTTCGCCGGCGCTGTCCTGGAGCAATCCGCCCGAGGGCACCAAGAGCTAGCGCTGTTGATGTTCGATCCGGAAGGCCGTCCGCCCGGCGGCGTCAGCCATTGGGTGGCCTATGGCATTCCGCCGTCGGTGACGGGTTTTGCCGAGGGCGAAGTGTCGAAGCCGAGCGACAAATATGTCGGCGGCACCAGCACGCAGAAGCGTTGGCATATTATTCCGGGCCCTGCACGCCGGCCGGCGCGCCGCATCACTACACCTTCACCCTGATCGCGACCGATCTCGAACCGACGGCGCTGGCGCCCGGGCTTGACGCGCGACGAATTGATCAAGGCGCTCGACGGCCACGCCAAGAGCGCGACCGGTCTGATCGGGATGTTCTCGAAGCCGTGAGGGGTGAAGTCTCAGGCGAGGGAACAGATAAGCAGGTCGTCCCGGCGAAAGCCGGGATCCATACGCCGTGTGGTCTCGTTTTCGGCACTGGTGCAAAGGCCTTAGTTAGCAACCAACGCCGGGGGCTATGGGTCCCGGCCTTCGCCGGGACGACGCAGAGATACCCGGCTAGCCTGAGATAATTCACCACCATGTCACGCCTGACGCTTCTCGCCTGCCAGCTGCTGGTCGCCGTGGTCGTGCTCGGGCTGTGGCAATTGCTCGCGACCGTGCCGGTGTTCGGCCGTGTGCTGCTGCCGCCGTTCTTCTTTTCCAATCCGGTCGATGTCGGCAGCCAGATTGTCGACTGGTTCGCCAGCGGCGTGATCTGGAAGCATCTGGCGATCACGCTGTGGGAATCGATCCTGGCTTTCGCGATCGGCTCGCTCGGCGGCGTCGCGGTCGGCTTCTGGTTCGCGCGCCAGCCGCGCGTCGCCGCGATCTTCGATCCCTATGTGAAAATGGCCAACGCGCTGCCGCGCGTGGTGCTGGCGCCGATCTTCACGCTGTGGCTTGGCCTCGGCATCTGGTCGAAGGTCGCGCTCGGCGTCACGCTGGTGTTCTTCATCGTGTTCTTCAACGTCTATCAGGGCGTCAAGGAAGTCTCGACCACCGTGCTCGATAACGGCCGCATGCTCGGCATGAACGAGCGGCAGTTGATGCGGCATGTCTACTGGCCGTCGGCGCTGTCGTGGATGTTTTCCTCGCTGCACATCTCGGTGGGCTTTGCCGTGGTCGGCGCCGTGGTCGGCGAATATCTGGGATCGGCGGCCGGCCTCGGCTATCTGATCCAGCAGGCCGAAGGCACCTTCGATGTCGCCGGCGTGTTCGCCGGCATGTTCGTGCTGTCGGCGTTTGTCATTCTGATCGATCTCGGGGTGACGCTGGTGGAGCGGCGGCTGCTGGTCTGGCGGCCGGCGGTCGAGGGCAGGGGGTAGATCCGAAACGAGTCATTCCGGGGCGTGCGAAGCACGAACCCGGAATCTCTCGTTCTCCAAAACTTCTGGATTACGGGTTCACGCGAAGTCGCGTGCCTCGGAATGACGATCGCCTTCGGCGCTCGTCAATTCAGCATCTTGGTATCATCCGGCGCCTGCGGCGGGGTCTTGATCGCGATCGCCTTGAGCGGGCGGCCGTCCGGCTTGGTGCCGCCATGCGCGGTGCCCTTCGGGATGACGATGAGGTCGCCGGGCTTGACCTTCACTTCCTTGTCGCCGAGCCAGATCGTTCCGGTGCCTTCGAGGATGTACTGGATCTCGTTGGTGTTGGGATGCAGGTGCTTGCCGACATTGCCGTCCTGGATCGAGATCGTGGCGCCGTCGGCCGAGACGAACATCTTGGAATGCATGCCGCCGGCGTTGGCCGGGCCGAGCGCGTCGCCGGAAAAATCGCCGGTGTGGATGATCTGCGGCATGATGCTCTCGGCGGCGATGCGCCGGCCGCAGCAGATGCGTCACGCCGCAGCCGGCGGCGAAGGCGGCAGCGATCGAGAGTGCGGTAGCGGTACGATTCATGGATGGTTCTCCCTTGTTTTATGGATTTTTGTCGCGCGAGCGTATGTTGACCTGATGATGCTTGACCAGCGCACCAAAGTCGCCTTCTCAAGCCGTACTCGCTGCTCTATCCTGCGGCCGATCGAGTCGGAGGAAATCATGAGAACGATGGTTGGCCGGCTGGCCGGGATGCTGTTGGCGCTGCTGCTGGGGTCAGGGCTCGGCTCGGATCCCGCCGCGGCGCAAAGCAAGATCACGATCGCGGTCGGAGGCGGCGCCTGCCTGTGCTATCTGCCGACCGTGCTGGCCAAGCAGCTTGGCGAATTCGACAAAGCCGGGCTTGCGGTCGAACTGGTCGATCTGAAGGGCGGCTCGGACGCGCTCAAGGCCGTGCTCGGCGGCAGCGCCGACGTGGTTTCCGGCTATTTCGACCACTGCGTCAATCTCGCCGCCAAGAAGCAGGAACTGCAGGCGTTCGTGGTCTATGACCGCTATCCCGGGCCTGGTGCTGGTGGTGTCGCCCTCGCACAACGAGCGAGATCAAATCGATCAAGGATCTCGCCGGCAAGAAGGTCGGCGTCAGCGCGCCGGGCTCCTCGACCGATTTCTTCCTGAAATATCTCCTGAAGAAAAACGGCCTCGATCCGGCCGGCACTTCCGTGATCGGCGTCGGCCTCGGCGCGACCGCGGTCGCGGCGATGGAGCAGGGCCAGATCGATGCGGCGGTGATGCTCGATCCGTCGGTCACGGTGCTGCAAGGCAGCCATCCGGACCTGCGCATCCTCAGCCGACACCCGCACGCAAAAGGATACGATCGAGGTGTTCGGCGGCGAATATCCGGGCGGCGCGCTCTACAGCACGACGGCGTGGGTTGCCGCCCATGACAAGGAAGTCCAGGCCCTGACCAATGCGATCCTGAATACGCTGGCATGGATCCATTCGCATTCGCCGCGAAGAGATCATGGCGAAAATGCCGCCGGAGATCGTCGGCAAGAACAAGGAGCTCTATCTGGCGGCGCTGAAGAACACGATTCCGATGTATTCGGAAACCGGCAAGATGGATCCCAAGGGCGCCGACGCCGTGCTCGCGGTGTTCAGCGAGAGCTCGCCGGAGGTCGCCAAGGCCAATATCGACGTCACCAAGACCTACACCAACAAATTCGTCGAGCAGGCCAAGAAGACCACGGGGATGAATGCGAAATAGATATCGTGTCATGACGCCGCCGGTCATTCATCGCGTCACGGCGCTTGATCTGCCGGTGCGGCCATGGTCGTGGCCGTTCGCGGCAGCGCGGCGCGCCGAGATCGACGCGCATTTCGCCGCCGAGCAGCGCGAGAAGCCGCAGCTGTGGAACGGCCGCGTGCTGCTGGGGCGCCATCCGCGTTTTTGCCGGCGACCGCCTCAGCGCCGATTATTTCGAGACCGATTTTGCCAGCTTCCTGGCGTGGCGCGACTGGGGCTTTCCGGACAACGGCGTGTTCAACGGGTTTGGCATGGGCGCGCTGCGCAGCACCGACGGCGCGTTCGTGCTCGGCGAAATGGGCCGAGCACACCGCCAATGCCGGGACGGATTTATTTTCCGTCGGGCACGCCCGATCTCGACGACGTCAAGGACGGCAGGCTCGATATCGCCGGCAGCGTCGCCCGCGAGCTCGAGGAGGAAACCGGTCTTGACGCCGGCCGATTATCGCGCCGAGCCGCATTGGGATTGCGTCGTCAACCGGCGTTGCGATCGCGATGATCCGGATATTGCATGTCGACATGACAGGCGAGGCGTTGCGCGCCCGGATCGAGGCCAATCTCGCCGGCCAGCAGGAGCCCGAACTGACGCGATCCATCTGGTGCGCGGACGGGGTGATCTCACCGCGGCGATGCCGCGCTTTGTCACGGCCTATCTCGAGCGGCAATTCTCTTAGAGCATGATCCGGAAAGTTGGAAACCGGTTTTCCGAAAAGATCATGCTCAAACGATGAACCAAGCAAGCGACTCAAATACTGGAAATTGCAACATGGACAACAAACCTTCGCCCGCTCTCGCGGCTCAGCTAAGGCCCTTCACGGCGCCGTTTCGCATCGACGGTTCAAGCGAATTCCATCTGAAATCGCACAAGACCGCGGAGAAGGGCGGTCTCGACAAGGACAAGGGCGAGAAGATCATCGAGGCCAATCGCAAGCGGTTGAATGATCTTCAGGAGAAGCTTTACGCCCAGGACCGCTGGTCGTTGCTGCTGATCTTCCAGGGCATGGACGCAGCCGGCAAGGACAGCGCGATCAAGAGCGTGTTCGACGGCGTCAACCCGCAGGGCTGCGAGGTCACTTCGTTCAAGCAGCCGTCGAGCCACGAACTCGATCACGATTTCCTGTGGCGCAGCACGGTGGCGCTGCCGGAGCGCGGCCGCATCGGCATCTTCAACCGCTCCTATTACGAAGAATGCCTGGTGGTGCGGGTGCATCCGGAAACCCTCGCCAAGGAAAAACTTCCGCCAAGACTGGTCACCCGGAATATCTGGCGCGAGCGGTTCGAGGACATCTCCGCGTTCGAGCGCTACCTCGCGCGCAACGGCACCGTGGTTCTGAAGTTCTTCCTCAACGTCTCGAAACAGGAGCAGCGCGAGCGCTTCCTCGACCGGCTCGACGAGCCCGCCAAGAACTGGAAGTTCTCGATGGCCGATATCAGCGAACGCGGGTTTGGGGCAAATACCAGGCCGCCTATCAGGAAGTCATCCGGCACACCGCGAGCCGCGCCGCGCCGTGGTACGTGGTGCCGGCCGACCACAAATGGTTCGCACGGGTGGTGATCGGTTCGGCCATCGTCAGCGCGCTGGACGGGCTCGACCTGAAATTCCCCAAGGTCGACACCGCCATGCTGGAGGAGTTCAAGACAGGTGCGCAAAGCGCTGGAGAATGAGGACAAGAAGCCGGCGGTAATGAAGAAGACGGTGGTGAACAAGGCCGCTGCGAAGTCGTAGGCACCGCGCTGCGCCATATTCAGCCGTCATACTCCGCCACCGCGGGGCTTCCCAAGCGCTACCTACCTCAATTAGGTCAGTCTTTCTGACCATCTTCTGGCCATCTTTTGGCATTGCGGCGGCCGCTGTTTCTCGTCTAGAACGGGGCACGGACCGCGTCGCCGGCAACAAACCGTCAATGGTTTTGGCCGAGAATTCGGTTTCCAAAGGGTCTGGCAATGCTGATTCGCAGCGACATGGTTCGGAGTTCAGGGTGGGACGGCGCAAGCCGTTGGTCCCCAGGCCACTCCGGCTGCGTCCCTGCCCACCCTGCTTATTGGCGGGCTTCTGCTTCTTATCGGCCCCTGAGGGCCGTCTGGGCGCTGTGCGCCTGGGCACTCAGGGGTTACGCGAGACCGGCAGACACCCCTCAGCGCTTCGAACGACAGCGCATCAGCTAAAGGAATTCTCCAATGACTTCAGTGAAAAAGTCCGACAAGGACCGCGTCATCATATTCGACACCACCCTGCGCGACGGCGAACAATGCCCGGGCGCCACCATGACGTTCGAGGAAAAGATCGAGATCGCCGAGATGCTCGACGACATGGGCGTCGACGTCATCGAGGCCGGTTTCCCCATCACCTCCGAAGGCGATTTCCAGGCGGTCAGCGAGATCGCCCGGCGTTCCAAGAATGCGGTGATCGCGGGCCTGTCGCGGGCGCATCCGAAGGATATCGACCGCTGCGCCGAAGCGGTGAAATTCGCCAAGCGCGGCCGCGTCCACACTGTGATCGCGACCTCGCCGCTGCACATGCGGGTCAAGCTCAACATGACGCCCGAGCAGGTGATGGAACTCTCGATCGCCAACGTCACCCGCGCCCGCAACCACATCGACGACGTCGAATGGTCGGCCGAGGACGGCACCCGCAGCGAGATGGATTTTCTCTGCCGCATCGTCGAAGCCGTGATCAAGGCCGGCGCCACCACGGTCAATATTCCGGACACCGTCGGCTACACCGTGCCGGAGGAATACACCCATTTCATGCGCACGCTGATCGAGCGGGTGCCGAACTCCGACAAGGCGGTGTTCTCCGTTCATTGCCATAACGACCTCGGCATGGCGGTTGCGAATTCGCTGGCCGGCATCGCCGGCGGCGCGCGGCAGATCGAATGCACCGTCAACGGCATCGGCGAGCGGGCGGGCAATGCCGCGCTTGAGGAAGTCGTGATGGCGATCAACGTCCGCAACGACAAATTCCCGTGGTGGAACAAGATCGACACCACGCAATTGACGCGGGCCTCGAAACTGGTCTCGGCGGCGACCTCGTTCCCGGTGCAGTACAACAAGGCGATCGTCGGCCGCAATGCGTTCGCGCATGAGAGCGGCATCCATCAGGACGGCGTGCTGAAGGACGCCTCGACCTACGAGATCATGCGGCCCGAAATGGTCGGCCTGAAGAAGTCGTCGCTGGTGCTCGGCAAGCATTCCGGGCGTCATGCCTTCGTGCACAAGCTGGAGGAGATGGGCTACAAGCTCGGCGCCAACCAGCTGGAAGACGCGTTCGGCGGATGAAGGCGCTCGCCGACCGCAAGAAGGATATCTATGACGAGGATATCGAGGCGCTGGTCGATCAGGAGATCGCGGCCGCGCATGACCGCATCAAGCTGACCTCGCTGACGGTGATCGCGGGCACCCACGGACCGCAGCGCGCCACCATGAAGCTCGACGTCGACGGCCAGATCAAGATCGAGGAAGCCGAAGGCAACGGTCCGGTCGATGCGGTGTTCAACTGCATCAAGGCGCTGGTGCCGCATGAGGCCAAGCTCGAGCTCTACCAGGTTCATGCGGTCACCGAAGGCACCGACGCGCAAGCCGAGGTGTCGGTGCGGCTCGCCCATGAGGGCCGCTCGATGACCTCGAAGGCGTCCGATCCGGATACGCTGGTGGCCTCCGCCAAAGCCTATCTCGGCGCGCTCAACAAGATCGTCATGAAGCACCAGCGCGATGTGCCGGCGCAAGCGGCGAGCTGATCGCGGCAACTCTTCGCCCTCGCCCCGCTCTTGCGGGGAGAGGGCGTAGGCGGCCTGCCGGCCGCCGTCCTTACCTAATAGAAGAACGCCGATGCGGAGCATCGGCTATGGTGAGGGGCTCTTGCTTCGAGTTCTGACTCGCGGATAGGCCCCCTCACCCGAAATTCGCCTTGCGAATTTCGACCTCTCCCCGCAAGCGGGGCGGGGTGACGAACTTGCCCGCTCGCCGATTCAAACACATCCCTAGCGCTGCGTATCAGAACGAAGTGCCGCCGCCGAATTTGAACTGCTGCACGACGTCGTATTTGCCCTGTGTGATCGGGATCGCGTAATCGAAGCGCAGCGGGCCGAACGGTGACGCCCAGATCAAGCCGACGCCGACCGACGTGCGGACCACGTTGCTGTCATCGAAATTCATCGCGCACGTGCAAAACTTGCCGTTGACCAGGCCATTGATTTCACCGGTCGCGGCATTCGAGGTCGGCCCCTGATAATCCCACAGAGACCCGGCGTCGGCATACACCGCGCCCTTCAGGCCGACATCCTTCGGCAGGAACCAGAACGGCATCTGAAGTTCCAATGACGCACCCCAATATTTGGTACCGCCGAGCGCATCGCCCGTGCCCGTGAAGGGGAGGAAGGTCAGATCGCGCGGCCCGATGCCGTTCGGAGCAAAACCGCGGACCAGATTGGGGCCCATCTGGAAGTTGTCGAGCATGCGAAGCGGGGTGTCGCCGACCTGGTTCAGGGTACCGGCCTGCAAGTGGACGATGCCGACGACGTCGGCTACCAGCGGCGCGTAGTACTTGCCGTCGATCGTGGACTTCAAATAGCTGACGTCGCCACCGACGCCGGCGAAGTCCTGCTTGAAATCGAGCAGCAAGCCGTCGGTGGGGTTCTTGTTGTTGTCCAGCGTGTTGTAGTTCAGCGTGTAGCCGACCGACGAAACCCATTCCGCACCTTGTGCCAGTTCCTCACGAACCGGCAGCGACGATTCGCCGTCCGCCAAACAGCCCGGCAGGAAACCATTCTGACTGTTGCCGGTGGGATCGACGCCATGCAAAACCTGATCGATATAGGCCGGCGTCGGCAGGAAATTCGGTCCGGCCAGGTTGTTGCAATTGTCGAGCGTGGACGGCAGCGTGATGGACTGCTGATAGAGCGAATAGCGCAGTTGCAACGACAGATCCTCGCTCAGCGCAAATCCCAGTCGCGGCGAGATTCCGATGGTCGTCGTGCCATACGAAATATAGTCATTGGCGAGTTGCTGGCGATAGAACACGTCAAGGCCGGCTGCAACCCGATAGTCCAACAGATACGGCTCGACGAACGACAGCGACACGCCGCGCGCATACTCGCCGTAGGTCACCGACGCTTTCGCGAACAGGCCACGGCCCAGGAAGTTCTTCTCGGAAATACTGACTTCGGCCAGCGGGCCGTCGGTGGTCGAGTAACCGCCCGAGACGGAGAAGTCACCGGTGGATTTCTCCTCGAGATCGACAACGAGAATCACCCGATCGCTCGATGAGCCGGGCTCGGTCGTGATCTTCACGGTCTTGAAGAAGTCGAGGTTCTTCAGGCGACGCTCGGCGCGATCGACCAGCGCGCGATTATAGGCATCGCCTTCGGAGATATCGAATTCGCGGCGGATCACGTAGTCCCGGGTGCGCGTGTTGCCCTTGATGTCGATGCGCTCGATGTAGGTCCGCGGGCCTTCGTCGATGGCAAAGGTGATCGAAACGGTATGCGACTCGAAATTGCGGTCGCCGCGCGGCTTCACCACCGCGAAAGCATAGCCGCGGCGTGACGCCTCGATCTGCATTTCCTCGACGGATTTCTCGAGCGCCTCGGCGTTGTAGAGCGATCCGACATAGACCCGCGAGAAACCCGACAGCGTATTGCCGTCGAGCGTGGCGATGCTGGACTGGAAGTTGACGGAGGCAACCCGGTACTGCTGGCCCTCCTCGATCTTGAAGGTAACCAAAAAACCCTTCTTGTCTGGATCATATTCGGTCAGCGCGGCCACCACCTGCACGTCGGCGAAACCGTGGCTCAGGTAAAAGCGGCGGATCAGGTCGCGGTCAGCCTCGATGCGGTCCGGGTCATAGACGTCGTTACCGCCGAGAAAGCTCAGCAGGTTCAACTCGCGGGTCTTGATGACGTCCTTCAGGCGATAGGACGAATAGGCGATGTTACCGACGAATTCGATCGATTTGATTCCGGTTTTCTCACCCTCGGTAATCGTAAAGATCAGGTCGACGCGATTGTTCGGCTGCTCGATGATCTCAGGGGTGACGTGAACGTCGTAGCGGCCGGAGTGGCGATAGATTTCGGCGATACGCTCGGCATCGGACTGCACCATCGGCCGCGAAAACGTTCCGCGCGGCTTGGATTGCACTTCCGCCGTAAGCTGCTCATCCTTGACCTTCTTGTTACCTTCGAAGGCAACGCGCCCGATCACCGGGTTTTCGACCACGGCCACCACCAGATGACCGTGGGCGTTGTTGATTTTGACATCCTGGAACAGGCCGGTTTCGATCAAGGCTTTCAGGCCGTCATCGATCTCGCCCTGATCGAGATGTCCATCGGGCCCGGGCTTGAAATACGAGCGGATGGTCTCCACTTCGACGCGACGGTTGCCTTCGACTTCGATCGTGGCCACGGTCTGGGCGGCGGCAGGCGAAGACATGACCAAGGCAGCCAGCGTACCAGCCACCGGCGCGGCGAACAAAATCAGAGCGGCCAGCAGGCCTCCCCGTACTCGCATTCCAAGATTCATTCGCAACGCGCCCTTGCTGCCCCGGATGGCAGCTACTGGGCAGATGTGGCCAAAAAATCTTCGAACGGTTTCTGATCGTTTCCGATCGCGTAACGTAATGTTCGCGCGATCACAAAAAGCAATGATGTGCGCAACCATCGAAAAAATAACGACGGAGCGATCCCAGAAACGAGAAGGCGCTTACAAGATTGTGAGGACGCTTACAGATTTGTAACGAGACAGCACTGCGTCGGTTAGCATTATTCGCGGCGCGCTGAAGCGGACAATGGCATGAGTGAACGATGATCGATATCAAGCTCAACGCGCGCGCTGCACGCATCAAGGCCGCGACGGCCGCGCTCTACGGCGAGTGGGGTGGCCAGACCAAGATGGCGGCGAGGGTCGGCATCTCCAAGCAGATGCTCTCGTTCATTATCCACGGCGACCGGCGGGTGACCGACAAGGTCGAGAAGGCTGTCGCCGACGCGCTGGCGCGGGAGGCCGACAGGCTAGGCGCGACGGTGAGGAAGCTCGACGAGATCGCGGGGACGGTCCGGCAGCGCAGCCGCCATTGGAATGAGAAAAGGTCTCAACCGATGGGCGGTCGAACCACGGTTTGACCGAGCGAGACCAGCACCGCGGCGAGCGCTGACGCCGCGGCATCGGACCGCTTCCGCTCGAAGATCGCGAACTCGAGATCCGGCAACGCCGGCAGGCCGCTTTCGACGCCGAGCACGCGACGTCCGGCGACAACCGCGCTTGTCGGAAGCGGCGTAATCGCAAGGGCGGCCAGAGCCGCGGCGCGCGAGACCGAATGCTCGCGGGATAGCGCCAGCGGCAGCTCCACCACCGCAACAAACGAGCGCAGCAGTCCGAATTCCATCATCACAATTGATACGATCTTACGATCAATCATATTTCAAAATATCGCTTCTGTAATCAATCTGGCAGGCCTACGTTTTGGTCATAAAATGGCAAAGCCGAAGGAGATGACGATGACAGCAGCATCAGGCCAGCGCGCGGCGAACCGCAGTGAACGGTTGGCCAGGGCCGCAGCAATTTGCGGTGCCGGCTCGAAGATCTGCCCGCCGCAGCGGACCACTGAATTGCTCGAGGCCATCATTGAGCCCGGCGACCGGGTCGCGATCGAAGGCGACAACCAGAAGCAGGCCGACTTCCTCGCGGCAAGCCTCGCCAAAGCCGATCCGGCGCGCTTGCACGATCTGCACATGGTGCAGTCGGTGCTGGCGCTATCAGATCATATTGCCGTGTTCGAGCGCCGCATCGCCAACCGGCTGGATTTTTCCTTTGCCGGCCCGCAAAGCCGCAAGCTGGCCGAACTGGTCGCGTCCGGCTCGCTGAAGATCGGCGCGATCCACACCTATCTCGAACTCTATGCCCGCATGCTGGTGGATCTGACGCCCCGTGCCGCGCTGGTCGTCGCGGACAAGGCCGACCGGCACGGCAACCTCTATACCGGGCCGAACACCGAAGACACGCCCGTGATCGTGGAGGCCGCGGCGTTCAGCGGCGGCGTCGTGGTGGCGCAGGTCAATGAGATCGTCGACCATCTGCCGCGGGTCGATATTCCCGGTGGCTGGGTGGACGTCGTGGTGCAGAGCCCGACGCCTTACGCGATCGAGCCTTTGTTCACCCGCGATCCCGCCAAAATCAGGGAAGACAAGATATTGATGGCGATGATGGCGATCGCCGCGGTCTACGAGCCCTACGAAATCCGCCGGCTCAATCATGGCATCGGCTATGCGACCGCGGCGATCGAGCTGATCCTGCCAACCTTCGGCGCCGCGCGCGGCCTGAAGGGCAAGGTCGCGACCAACTTCGTGCTCAATCCGCACCCGACGCTGATCCCGGCGATCGAGGCCGGCTTCGTCGAGGGTGTCTATTGCTTCGGATCCGAACTCGGAATGGAGCGCTATGTGTCGCAACGCGCCGAGATCTTTCCCGTCGGTGCGGACGGCAATTTGCGATCGAACCGCGCCCTGGCACAGGTGGCCGGCCAATATGCCTGTGACCTGTTCGTTGGCGCGACCCTTCAGATCGACGCCCAGGGCAACAGTTCGACGGCAACCAACGGACGGATCGCAGGCTTCGGCGGCGCGCCCAACATGGGCGCCGATGCGCGAGGGCGCCGGCATTCCAGTGCGGCGTGGCTGCGCGCAGGCCAGCAGGCGGGCGACGCGACCAGGGGCCGCAAGCTCGTGGTGCAGATGGTCGACACCCGCCAGCCCGACGGTACTCCGAGCTTCGTGGAGCGGCTCGACGCGGTCGACCTCGCAGCGTCGGCGGGATTCGCAGTGCCGCCGGTAATGGTCTATGGCGACGACGTCACCCACGTCATCACCGAACAGGGTGTTGCAAATCTCCTGCTCTGCCGTTCGCTGGCGGAACGGGAAGGGGCGCTGCGCGCCGTCGCCGGCGACACCGAGTTCGGCAAAGCGCAGTCGCCGGACATGACGCGCGAGCTGCGCGCACGTGGCATCGTGATGCTGCCGTCCGATCTCGGCATCGACGTCAACGATGCCAGGCGCGAGTTGCTCGCGGCGCAGAGCATCGACGATCTCGTGACCGCGTCCGGCGGCCTGTACGCGCCGCCGGCCAAATTCCGCAAGCATGCCGCGGCCGGCGCCGAAGCCGGCAAGCCCGGCAACGCCAGTTGATCCAGAGGAGAGTGAAATGACACCGAATGTTGTGGAAACCCCGACCACTGCGGCCAGCCAGCTCGGCCGCGCCGAACAGCTCGCGACGTCGCTGCTATCGCAACGCGGCGAAGCCTCGGGTGCTGCGATCGCCCGCCAACTGCACGACGTTCTCCGCAAACTCGCCGTGGAGGATCGCCGGAAGTTTCAGCGATTCCTGGCGACCGGTTTTACGCCGGATGCAACGCACCTTCGTGCGGCGGCGGAGACGTATTTGTCCCAGCCGTCGGCCGAAGCCGCCGCATCGCTGGCGCAGGCCGCCGATCCGCCGCGGCAGGAACTGTTGCGACGGATGAATATGGCTGCCGGCGGCACCAGCGCGCTGGTTGCCATGCGCAAGGAAATCGACGGCCGTCTGCGCGAGGAGCCGGCACTGCGGCCGCTCGACAGCGATCTGAAGCATCTGTTCGCGTCATGGTTCAACCGCGGCTTTCTGCAACTGCGCCGCATCGACTGGCGGTCTCCGGCCGTCGTGCTCGAAAGGCTGATCGCCTATGAAGCGGTGCATGAGATCCACGGCTGGGACGATCTGAGGCGCCGGCTGGCGCAGGACCGTCGCTGCTTTGCATTCTTTCACCCGGCGCTGCCGGACGATCCGCTGATTTTCGTCGAGGTAGCGCTGGTCGAGGGATTGGCTGGTGCCGTTCAGCCGCTGTTGGTGCAGGAGGGCGACGACGATGCCGCCGGTGAACGGGCCTCGCGCGCCGACACCGCGATCTTTTATTCGATCTCCAATTGTCAGGACGGTTTGCGCGGAATCTCCTTCGGCAATTTCCTCATCAAGCAGGTGGTCGAGGAATTGAAGGGTGAGCTACCGCACGTTAGTCGGTTCTCGACATTGTCACCGGTGCCGGGATTCCGGCGATGGCTGACCAGGCGCGCCGCGACGACCAACGATCCCGCGATCGCATCGCTGGCCCGAACCGAGACCGGCCCCGGATGGCTCGATATCGCGAAAGGCGATCCATCGCTGAAGCAGACGATCATGCGCGCCTGTGCAACATATCTGACACGCCACGCTTCGGCCGAGGATCGCGCCGATCCGGTCGCGCGCTTTCATCTGGGCAACGGCGCGCGGCTGGAACGGATCAACTGGCTCGGCAACACCGCAGCCCGCGGCATCGAGGAATCGTTCGGCATCATGGTGAACTACCTTTACGATGTCGCCACGATCGAGATGAACCACGAGGCGTTCGTCAATGACGGAACGGTGATGCGTGCCGCCGAGGTCGATGCGCTGCTGGCTGCGGATGCTGTTTCGACGCACAACTAGCCGCCTCGCGCAGTCACGACGCCGTGACATCGGCGTAACAATGCACCGCCAGACTTCGAACATAGAGGCAAGAAAAGCCTGGGCGAAAACTCTCACGAAGCGATCGAGGACGGCAGATTCCAGAGATAGCCAACTCCAACTTGACTCAAAGGATGACTGACATGAATAGCCCAGACGATCTTCGTACCGCGCATATGAACAGACGCGCATTCGTCAGCATGGTGGCCGTGGGTGCCGCCAGTACACTTCTTCCGGGCAGTGCCGCTGTCGCCGCACCCGCACCGAAGGCCCGCAACGTTGTTCTCGTGCATGGGCTGTTCGCCGACGGGTCATGCTGGTCCGAGGTGATCGCGCGATTGCAGAAGGCGGGGCTCAATGCCACCGCCGTGCAAAACCCGCTGACGACGCTGCCGGAGGCGGTCGCTTCGGCGGAGCGCGTGCTGGCGCGGCAGGATGGCCCGACCGTGCTGGTCGGGCATTCGTTCTCCGGAATGATCGTGACGGAGGCCGGCATGCATCCGAACGTTTCGGCGCTGGTCTATGTGGCGGCGCGGGCGCCGGATGCGGGCGAGGATTACACCGCGCTGGCCAAGACCTATCCGACGCCGCCGGCGTCCGCCGGCATCGTGTTCGACGGCGATGAAGGGCGTCTCAGCGAAGCAGCCTTCCTGCGCGATTTCGCCGGCGACCTGCCGGAAGCAAAGGCGAAAGTGCTCTATGCGGTGCAGGAGCCATTCCAGAAGGCCTTGCTTGCCGGCAAGACCACGCAGGCGGCCTGGCGCTCGAAGCCGAGCTTCTACGCGGTTTCGACCGAGGACCGCACCATCAATCCCGATCTCGAACGTTTCATGGCCAAGCGCATGGGCGCCAAGACCATCGAGGTGAAGGCGAGCCATCTCGCGCTGATCTCGCAACCCGACGCGATCACGAAACTGATCCTCGAGGCGGCCGGGCAGGGCTAGAAGCAAGGTTGATGCGAACGCGCCGATACGCAAGCCAGCGTTATCGGCGCGGCGTGCGATTTTGAACCGCGTGGGGCCCGCGCCTGACATAAGACGATAGCGTTATGATACGCATTGGTGCAGGTTGCGCCAAAGGCAATGTCGGGAGAGGCATCATGGGACGGAAATATCAAACTATCCTTGAGACGATTGGCAATACACCGGTGGTGCGGATCAATCGGCTGGCGCCCAAGGGGGTGAATCTCTTTGTCAAGATTGAAGCGTTCAACCCGCTCGGCTCGGTCAAGGACAGGCTGGCCCTGGGCGTCATCGAGGCGGCCGAAAAATCCGGAGAGTTGAAGCCCGGCCAGACGGTGATCGAGGCCACCAGCGGAAATACCGGAATTGGCCTGGCGATGGTCTGCGCCGCCAAGGGATATCCGCTCGTGATCACCATGGCGGAGCCATTCAGTGTCGAACGGCGCAAGCTGATGCGGTTCCTTGGCGCCAAGGTCATCGTGACGCCTGCCGCGGAACGTGCCGTGGGCATGATCAACAAATGCATCGAGCTTGCCAAGGCTCACGGCTGGTTCATGACCCGGCAATTCGAGAATGAAGCCAATCCGGAGATTCACGCGCGGACCACGGCGCGCGAGATCCTCGACGATTTTGCCGGAGATCGACTGGACTATTGGGTGACGGGTTATGGCACCGGCGGCACGTTGAACGGTGTCGCCCGGGTGCTGGCCAAGGAGAGCCCGGCGACCAAGATCATCGTGTGCGAACCGAGCGACGCCCAGCTGCTGGCCAGCGGCATCGCGCAGTCGCGCAATCCCGACGGTACGCCGGCGGCGGCGCATCCCACCTTCAAGCCGCATCCGATGCAGGGCTGGACCCCGGACTTTATTCCGAAGATTGCCGGCGACGCGGTGGCGATGGACGTCATCGACCAGATTCTTCCGATCGCCGGACCCGATGCCATCAAGTGCAGCCAGGATCTCGCGCGACAAGAGGGCATCTTCGTCGGAATTACCTCGGGCGCCACCTTCGCCGGCGCGCTCAAGATCGCAGCCGAAGCCGAAAAAGGCGCAAACATCCTCTGCATGCTGCCGGACACCGGCGAGCGCTACCTGAGCACGCCGCTGTTCGCGGACGTGTCGGCGGATATGAACGCGGAAGAACTCGAGATATCGCGTTCCACGCCGGGCGCCCAGCTCAAGGCCTGATCTCGTCGGCCAAATATAAAACGCGGCGCCCTCGGCGCCGCGTTTTTGCGTATCGAACATCGACCCGGAATCATCCGCGTCCAAACCGAAAGAACGACGTGGTTTCGCTTTCTTCGGCTTGCTGCTTGGCGCGCACCCGCATCAGATCCTTCCAGCCGATATATCCGACCAGCCGCCGATCCTCGCGGGAAATCACCGGCAGGTGCGCGACGTTCACCTGCGAGAGACGGTCGGCCAGACCCGCAAGATATTCGTCCGGATAGGCAAAGGTGATCTTGCCGCCTGCCAGCAGCTCATGCAGCGTCGTCGTGCGGTGCTTGCCCGCCCGCCGCCAGCGCAGCACAGAGGGCGGGTCGATGATGCCAAGCACGTGCTCGTTGTCATCCACCACCGGGAAGCTCGGGTGGTTTGTCTGCGGGTTGGTGAGGAACGCCGCGGCGTTGTGCAGCGTCATGGTGGACGGTACGGTCTCGACGTCCGTGGTCATAACCTCGCGCACCCGGGTCAGCGCAAACGGATCGATGCGATATTCGCGCACCAGATGGTGGCCGCGCCGCGCGACCTTCTCGGTCAGGATCGAGCGTCGCATCAAGAGAACGGTCACGGCATGGGCGGTGCCACAGGCCGCGATCAGCGGCAACAGCACATGGGTGTTGCCTGTCAGTTCGACGGCGAAGAATGTCGCGGTCAGCGGCGAGCGCATGGTGCCGCCCATGGTCGCGGCCATCGCCAGCAGCGCCCAGAAGCCGGGGCTCGCCGACGGCAGATAGCCACTGAGTGCGGTGCCCATCGCGCCGCCCATGATCAGCAGCGGTGCCAGCACGCCGCCTGACGTGCCGGAGCCGAGCGCGACCGACCAGATGATCGCCTTGACGACCAGCAGCAACAGCGCCGCTTTAGGCACGATGTCGCCCTGCAGCATGCCCGAAATATTGTCGTATCCGACGCTGAGGGCGTGCGGGTCGACCAGGCCGCCGATGCCGACCACCAGGCCGCCGATAAGCGGCCACCACATCCAGTGGATCGGAAGTTTGAGGAAAACATCCTCGCAGCCGTAGACCAGTTGCGTCAAAACGCCGGACAACAGCCCTGCGAGAATTCCGACCAGCACCCACGTGCCAAGCTGAAGCACCGAAATGTCCACGCTCCCGCTGAACGGAAACAATGGCGCCGGCATATGAAGAAAGCTTCGCTCCACCATGGCGACGACGGCGGCGACGGTGACCGGAATGAAGCTGCGGGGCGTCCATTCGAACAGCAGCAATTCGACCGCGAGCATGATGGCGGCGATCGGTGTCCCGAACACGGTGGTCATGCCGGCCGCGGCACCCGCCACCAGCAATGTCTTGCGCTCGTTGTCGCTCACCGGAAGCATCTGCGCGATCAGCGAGCCGATCGCGCCGCCGGTCATGATGATCGGGCCCTCGGCGCCGAACGGGCCACCGGTGCCGATCGCAACCGCCGATGAAAGCGGCTTGAGGATGGCGACCTTGGCATCGAGCCGGGATCGGCCGAGCAGAATCGCCTCGATGGCTTCGGGGATGCCGTGGCCGCGGATCTTCTCGCTGCCGAAGCGCGCCATCAGACCGATGATGAACGAGCCGACCACCGGCACGCCAACGGCCCAGAGGCCGAGCGGCGAGTCCTGCAACCTCACTTCGGCGACACTGAAGCGGCCGAAATAGGCGATGTTGGTGGCAAGCTTGATCAGCTGAAGCAGGCCGACCCCGGCCAGCACACCGGCGGTCGCCACGATCGCGGCAATTCCCGCAATCACCAGCACACGCCGATTGGTCGTGAAGTCGCCGAGACGACCACCGGCTTTGGCGGGAAGCTTCGATTTGGCCGAAAGAACGCTCATTTGGATGCTGGCCTGGAATTAAGGAAATGATACTGTCCTTTTATATCGCATTACGATATAATCAAGCTCGGTCAGGAGTACGAATGGCAGCAATGAAAAAACGCCAAACGACCGCTACCGCGGGCCGCCAACGACTGCCGACGCAGGCCGATTACGAAGCGCTGTCCGAGTTCCGCTACCAGATCCGCTGTTTCCTGGAATTCAGCCAGAATGCCGCAACGGCTGTCGGGCTGGTGCCGCAACAGCATCAGGCGCTGCTCGCGATCCGCGGCTATCCGGGCGGCGCACCGGTTGCGATCGGCGATCTCGCCGAGCGGTTACGCGTCAAGCATCACACCGCGGTGGGGCTGGTCGATCGGCTGGTTGCGGCGCAACTGGTCGAGCGCGTCGTCGATCCGGCCGACCATCGGCGCATTTTTCTGAAGCTGACGCGCCTGGCCGAGAAATATCTGGCCGATTTGTCCGCCGCGCATTTGGGTGAATTGTCTCGGATCGAACCGTTGCTGACGCAGATTTTTTCCCGGTACGCGAAATAGGCCGAGAGCAACGCCAAGGGCGCGCATTCACCGCGGCGATGGCTGCGCCGGGGTCAGGATCGGCATCGGTTTGTCGAGCCCGCGCAAGGTATGCTCGCCGAGCGGCCTCCACGGGCACGGCACTACGTCGGCAAACGGTCCGGTCGCGAGAACTGGATGACCGAGCGTCTTGGTGAGGTCCTGCACCCGAACGACTTCGTTGACCGCGGATCCGACCAGGGTGAATTGCAGACGCTCGGCGACCCCGACATTGCCGTAAATGACCTCGCCGAGGTGAAGCGAGATGCCGAAATCAAACGCGAGGTCGGCTTTGGCCGGCGACGGCAGGCTGAGCCGGCGGCGCGCTTCGGCTGACGCCGCGAGCGCCCGGCCGCACGCCTCTTCGGCTCCGCCCTCGATGCGGAACAGGCCAAGAACCGCGTCGCCGATCAGCGAGACCACCTCGCCGCCGTGATCCAGCACGGAAGCTGCGGTCATCTCGAAATAGCGGCCGAGCAGATCGAGGAAGGCCTCGGCCGGAAGCCGGTCGGAAAGCGCCGTCGAGCGGCGCAGGTCGCTGTACCACAATGCCGCGGTGATCTTTTCTCCGTCGCCGCGCCGGATCGAGCCGTTGAGCACGGCCTGGCCGGCGCGTTTGCCAAGATAGGCGTGGGCGATGTTCTGCGCGACGTTGCGCTCGATCTTCGACTTCAACGCGATGCCGAGTTCGCGGGTCACGCGCTGTAGCTGCACGATTTCGCCATCGGTAAACCCGGACGCGCGGTCGCCGAGCCAGGAACAGATAAGGCCGCTTCCACCCGCGCGGTCAAAGCCGACCGTGAGCGCGATATAGTCGGTACCGCCCATCGCGCGCAATTCATCGAGCACATCAAAATCCAAGAGCGCCGTGTCGCCGGTCAACCGGCGACGCAACACCGGCAGCCGGTGCGTCAGGATATGACCGAGCGGGCCGCGCAGGAACCGTTCGTCTCCGCTCTGTTCGGGACGAAAATGTTCGACAACGACGCCTTTCGCGGCCGTCCAGTTCACCGCGCTTGCGTCATAGAGCGGGTGGAGCACCCGGAACGCCACCTGGAAGCGCACGATCGGTATGCCGACGCCACGCAGGCGCAGGCACAATTCGTTGCAGAGTGTCACGGGCTCGGAATCCAGCAACGCCTGATCGGCCAGCCACTCGACGATGGCGCCCCCCAAGACTTGCGTTCCTGTCGCTTGCTGCTTCATGACATGAAACTATAGCCGGGTTTCCAGGCGCCGCCAGCAACATCAGGCGCCGCCAGCCGATGTCAGCGCCGCCAGCGGACGATTGCCTTGTGATCTCTCGAGGTTCGGATAAAACAGCGACCGGGATGCTTTCAGAAGCCCAAGCGCGGGAGTGACGACATGGCGGGCAGGGATCCGATCGACTGGATGCTGTCGGATGCGTTCGAGACGCTGGCTCGCGCCGAACGAATGCACCAGCAATTCCTGAAACTGCGGCCGTGGGCCGGCGCGGACGAGCCAAGCTGGGAGCCACCGATCGATGTGCTCGAGACCGATCGCGAGGTGCTGATTCTGATCGCCCTGCCGGGCGTCGATCCCGACGAGGTCGAAGCCGCGATTGAAGGGGATTCGCTGGTCGTCAGCGGGCGTCGCGTGCTGCCGGCGGAACTGCGCAACGCCCGGATCCATCGCCTCGAACTGCCGCAGGGACGGTTCGAGCGCCGCATTGCGCTGCCGCTCGGACGCTACACCATTACCCGCTTTGCTACGTATGGCTGCGTGGGCCTGCGCCTCGCCAAATCCGCCTAAGGAGAAGCCCATGTCATCGGTCGACGAAGCAGGGACGCGCGGTCAGCCTGCCGCGGCATCGCCAGGTCAATCGGTTTCGATACCGGCGGACGCCCTCATCATGGTGGCCGTGCGCAATACCATCCTGTTTCCCGGCATGGTGGCCCCGATCACGCTGGGTCGGCCGCAAGCGATCGCCGCCGCGCAACAGGCGGTGCGCGAACAGCGTCAGATCGGCATCCTCTTGCAGCGTAATGCCGAGCTGAACGAACCCGGCCCTGACGATCTCTATCGTGTCGGCACCGTCGCCAATGTCATCCGCTATCTGACCGGCCCCGATGACACGCATCATGTCGTGTGCCAGGGCATCCAGCGTATCCGGGTGCTGGATTTCCTGCCTGGCACGCCGTTTCCGGCGGCCCGCGTGCTCAATATCGCCGAGCCCACCACGAGCTCGCCGGAGATCGAGGCCCGCTTTCTGAATTTGCAGCGGCAGGCGATCGAGGCCGCCGAGTTGCTGCCGCAACCGGCGCAGGAATTGATCGCGGTGCTGCAAGGCACCACCTCGCCATCGGTGCTCGCCGATCTCGCGACCTCGTACATGGATATCAAGCCGCAGGAGAAGCAGGAAATACTGGAAACGGTCGACCTCGCGCTTCGCATGGACAAGGTTTCGCGGCATCTGGCCGAGCGCATCGAAGTGCTGCGGCTCAGCAACGAGATCGGACAGCAGACCAAGGCGACGTTCGACGGCCGTCAGCGCGAGGCTATCCTCCGCGAACAGATGGCGACCATCCAGCGCCAGCTTGGCGAAGGCGACGGCAAGGCGCAGGAAATAACCGAGCTGAACGCAGCCATCGCCAAGGCCAACATGCCGGCGGAAGCCGAAAGCCAGGCGCGACGCGAAGTCCGCCGCTACGAGCGGATGCCGGAGGGCGCGGCCGAGGCGGGCATGGTCCGCTCCTATCTCGACTGGCTGACGGAGTTGCCCTGGAGCCTGCCGGAACAGAAGCCGATCGATATCGCGGAAGCCAGACGCATTCTCGATGAAGACCATTATGGTCTGGAGAAGATCAAGAGCCGGATCATCGAATATCTCGCGGTCCGCAAGCTGGCGCCGGAAGGCAAGGCGCCGATTCTCTGCTTCGTCGGTCCGCCGGGGGTCGGCAAGACCTCGCTCGGACAATCGATCGCGCGCGCGATGGCTCGGCCGTTCGTGCGGGTCAGTCTCGGCGGCGTGCACGATGAGGCGGAAATCCGCGGCCACCGGCGCACCTATATCGGCGCGTTGCCGGGCAACATCATTCAGGCCATCAAGAAAGCCGGCGCGCGCAATTGCGTGATGATGCTGGACGAGATCGACAAGCTCGGACGCGGCGTTCAGGGCGACCCTTCGGCCGCGATGCTGGAGGTGCTCGATCCCGAACAGAACGCGACCTTTCGCGACAATTATCTGGGCGTGCCGTTCGACCTCTCCCGTGTGGCGTTCGTCGCCACCGCCAATATGCTCGACACCGTTCCGGGGCCGCTGCTGGACCGGATGGAGATCATCAGCCTCGCCGGTTACACCGAAGACGAGAAGCTGGAGATCGCGCGACGCTATCTGCTTCGCCGCCAACTGGAGGCCAATGGCCTGAAAGCGCAGCAGGCCGAGATCGAGCCCGATGCGCTGCGACTCATCATCAAGGGCTATACAAGAGAGGCCGGCGTTCGCAATCTGGAGCGCGAGATCGGCAAGGCGCTGCGCCACGTCGCCGTCCAGATTGCGGATGGCAGCACCGAGCGGGTTGTGCTCACGGGCAACGAGATCGCGGAGATCCTCGGCCAGCCTCGCTTCGAAAGCGAGATCGCGATGCGCACCAGCATTCCCGGCGTCGCGACGGGGCTTGCCTGGACGCCGGTCGGCGGCGACATTCTTTTCATCGAAGCTTCACGCACGCCTGGAAGGGGATCGCTGATCCTGACCGGCCAGCTCGGCGAAGTGATGCGCGAGAGTGTTCAGGCCGCGCTGACCCTGGTGAAGAGCCGCGCTGTCCAGCTCGGCATCGATCCCGCGATCTTCGAGAAGAGCGACATCCATGTCCACGTTCCAGCCGGTGCCACGCCAAAGGACGGGCCGAGCGCCGGCGTTGCGATGTTCACGGCGCTGACCTCGCTGCTGACGGATCGCACGGTGCGAAGCGACACCGCGATGACCGGCGAGATTTCGTTGCGAGGCCTGGTGCTTCCGGTCGGCGGCATCAAGGAAAAGGTCGTCGCCGCCGCCGCCGCGGGCCTGACCCGGGTCATGCTGCCCGCGCGCAATCGCCGCGATTTCGACGAGATTCCGCTCGGCGCCCGCAATAAACTGGAGTTCATCTGGCTCGAACGGGTCGATGATGCGATCGCGGCGGTGCTGGAGGACAAGGCCGCGGCGCGATCATCCCAAGGGTTATAAGGCGATCGGATTATCACGCGTTGGCAATCGGCAGCTTGATTTCCTGCGCTTTCAAATGACGTAAGGTGACGCCATTCTCTCGGCATTCGACACGTCATGAGACCGGAAGCTGTCGAGAATCATGTTGGCGGGCCAGTCATCTTTGGGCGCCGTCGGTCGGCTCTGATCGTGTGCAGCCCGCGCTCTTTCAATGCCCTCGAATACCGTCTGGCGACGCGCTGCGTCGCTATGCCGGACCAAATGACGGGTGAACTTGGCCCAGTGTGCAGCCTGTGCCGCGCCAACCGGAATACCGGTCGATACCAGGAACGATAACGCGAACAAACCGGCGATCAATTTGAACTTCATCTTCGTCGCTCCGTCAAAAAATGCCCCTGGGTCGGCGCGATCAACACCCTGATCGCGCCCCCGATGATGCACGTCGTCGCATTGTTGGTAGCGGGTGGATGTTGCGTGGCGTCTCGGCTACGGAGCGCCGCCGCCGAACTCCGAAGCGCTCCGTCCGTTCCACATCTCTCCACCCGCGGATACGCCCGCTACATCGTTCGGACCGCCAGCGTACGAATTATAAAAGCGTGATCGGGCGAGCGGGATGCCCCTGTACAGGCTGTAGGTTCGGAAATGCGCGTGATGGCTGGTTTTGTGGGTCCGCATATGAGCCGACGCCTGCGTCGCGAACGATGACACGAGCAGTAGTGCCGCCAGAAGAGATGTGATCTTCATCGTTCGCTTCCTTTGATTGGGCCTCGCAGCAGTGAAGTCCGTCGATGAAAGGAAGACCTGGATTGCGGTCTGGATATTCCCGATCACGCAAAATATCAGGCAGCGTTGCAATTCGATCACGTACGAGTGATTTGCTGACGAATGGAGCGCAAAAGCTGAATAAGATCAGGTTAAATCGTCATTGCGAGCGAAGCGAAGCAATCCATAGCGCAAAACGAAGAATGGATTGCTTCGTCGCTGTCGCTCCTCGCAATGACGGCTTAGTCGGTGATCGAACCTCATCTCATCCCGATCTAGACTAGGTCGCCTCAGGATCAAACTTGGAAGTATTTGAGGGGGACGCCGGTCGCTGACGCGGCTGCCTTTGTTTGCTTCACCGATTTTGCAGGGGGGCCGCTGCCGGCCGACAGTCAAGCGTCGCGTTTGACCCAAACGGACTCTGGCCGCAGCGATCAGCGGGCTGAAGAGAGGGCGACATAGGTTGCCGCCCCCAACTGTCGCGGCTTGTGAATGGTCTACTTGTAGTATCCGACGCCGCAAGCGAGTTCACCGACCTTGGTCACGAAGCTAATCTTCGAGAACAATGGCTCGGTGGTGCCGGTTTGGGAAACTTATAGTTCTTGATCTCAGTGATTTGGCCCTCTGGCTTTTGACCAGCGGCATAAAGTTCTAATCCATAGTTATTGCCGTCTAAGTCTTTAAGGGATTTGATATCAGAACCAGCCTTGACCGCCTTGGGAGTAGCAAGTGATTTTCCGTCGGCAATTCTAAAGCAGAATGGATAAAGATCACCGTCTAAAAATCCACCTTCTCCCTTGACGAACATGATCAGTGCCAAGGTCTGATCGGCCTTGACAGCGGCAACGGCCTTCTGAAGCATGGCTTTCGCTTCTTCTGGACCTTGTCCGCCCGCGAAAGCGGTGGTTGAGAACGTGATAGCCGCGCCCGACACTGCGCTAATTATTAGCGTACGAAGCATGGACTTTCTCCTCGGTTGGCTCGCAGTGCGTACAGCACCGAATGCAAACTCTGGCCGCTGAGACACCCCGCGAAACGTAGGTTTAATTTTTGTAAGTCATCGAAATATTTCGCCGCATTTGGCTCACACGACCGTGCGGGTGCTCGTAGCACCGGCAAAAAAACATCGGTCTGTCCAGGTGCAATGCCCGTCGACGGCCTCGACGCTGCCGTTAGAAAAATCGGGACCTCGGCACGTCCCGCTGGCGGCTCTCCAATCACACTACATCATGTGCCTGCGCTACGGAAGTGCCGCTGAGGTCTGCAATCGGGCACGAGGCAGACATCGCCGGGCGGCCTGAAGATGTCCGATCTCGGGGGCAGAACGGACGTGGGGCAGACCTGCAGCGACGTCCGCTGTTGTGAAGGGTTTCGGATGACGGCCCATCGCGACGATTCGGCTTGCACAGGGCCGTCGTCCGAAAGCCTCCAGTGAAGGAACGCGCGGGAGATGAGGTGCGGACGCTGAGGCGGGCGCTATGGCGATTTGATCGCGGTTTTGACGGTGTAGGCGAGGTGCGAGAGCGTGTCGGTCAGGTGACGACGGGCGCTGATGGATCTCGGGCTCTCTTTTGCACCAATGAGGATGGCTTTCGGTGCCGATTGCGCTTTGGAAAGCGCTGGCGGGTAGCTATGCGGTCGAGCGTCGCCGTGGCCGGGTTGTGACCAGCAAGAAACGCGATTGACGATGCGGGTGGGTGATGTGGCGGTCGCGCTCATGAGGTGTCGATCCTGATTTCGACGACGGGCGCGGTTGGCCGGTGGCGTGGCTGGCAGCCGGCATCGAAGGTCTCGATGACGAACATGCGGCCGCCACAGCAGGGACAAGGCTGGGCGAGTGGCTGGGCTGTCGCTGGATCGATCTCGACGGTCTCTTCGGCCGCAGGCGTTGCCAATCCCAGAAGTTCACGCGCTCGCGCGATCGTCTCGGCGCGATTGCTGCTGGCGAACAAGCCGTAGTGGCGAATGCGATGGAAGCCCTTGGGCAGAACGTGGATCAGAAACCGGCGGATGAACTCGCCGACGTCGAGGGTCATCGTCGTGTACCGGCCTGGGCCTTCGATCCTGTAGTTTTTGACCTTGAACGTGACGCTGTGCTGGTCGATCGCGATCAGACGGCGGTTCGAGATGGCGACGCGGTGGGTATATCGCGACAGATAGGCGAACACGGCCTTCGGGCCCGCGAACGGACGCTTGGCGTAGACGAACCAGCGCTTCTTGCCGAGCGGGGCGAGGAATGCCGCGAACGCCTTCGCATCGACAAGATGCGCGTGTGCGCCGAGGAACTGCAGGCTGCCCGCCTCGTGTGCCGTCAGAAGCTTCTCCAGCATTAAACGGCGGAACAGCTTCGATAGAACGCGCACGGGCAGCAGGAAGTTCGGTTTGCATGAGATCCAACGGCTGTCATCCATGATGGCGAGGCCGCCGCCCGGCACGATCATGTGGACATGCGGATGATGGGTCATGGCCGAGCCCCAGCTGTGCAATACCGACGTAATGCCGATGCGAGCGCCGAGGTGCTTGGGATCGGCCGCGATGGTGAGCATCGCCTCCGACGAGGCCTTGAACAGCAGATCATAGATCACGGCCTTGTTCTGGTAGGCGATGTCGCCAATCGCCGACGGCAGCGTGAAGACCACATGGAAGTAGGGAATCGGAAGCAGTTCGGCCTCGCGCGCCGCCATCCACTCGCGGGCTGCTGCGGCCTGGCACTTCGGGCAGTGCCGGTTGCGGCAGGTAATGGGAAATGCCCATTAGTTGCCTTATGGGCACGATTTGTAATGGGGAGTTGGCGGGCAGCGGCGATGCCCGCATTTCTCATAGACGGCAAATTCCTGGGGATTGTCTGCGGTTCAGCTCTCCATAACCACTGCGTCTTCCCGCCCCTCTGCAACTGGCCACCAACGGCCAGTCACAAGGAGGGACCGAGATGCTGGAGACTTATTTTTTGGCGCCAAAGATGCTTGCGCACCTGCGAAACGGGCCAAGCGGATCGTTCATTGACGGTTTCGCCCAGTCGCTCGAACGGAGCGGCTATCGTCCGGCCATCGCAGTGCGCTATCTACGCGCGGCGGCGCACCTCGGCCATTTCTTGTGCGAGCAAGGTGGAACGTTAGCCGACATCAATCTTGCAGCTTTCCACGAGCATCTGCGAACTTGTCGTTGCCCGCGAGCAAAAGGCGGACGGCGAAACCACCACACGACTTTCGGCGCCAAGAACTTTCTCAATTTTCTTCAACAAATTGGCGTTCACCGCACCAACGCGACACCCGCCATTCAAAGCCCCGAGCCAGCGCTCGTTGTCAGCTTCCAACACTGGCTGCGCAAGCATCGCGGTGCCGCCGAACCGACGATCCGACAGTACGCTCGTGGGGCCACCCGCCTGATGATGGCGCTCGGCACCGATCCCACAGGGTGGAACGCGACAGCTGTGCGGCGGTATTTTCTGGAACGCACGGGCCAGGGCGGCAAAAGCTCCGTCGAAAAGCTGATCACCAGCCTGCGGGTGTTCTTGCGCTATCTCGCCGTCCAGGGTCTCTGCCAAGCTGATCTCGACAAGGCCGTGCCCGCTTACGCCTCATGGCGCCTGGCCGAGTTGCCAAGGTATTTGACAGCGGAGCAGGTGGTCGACTTGCTCACTGCGTGTGATGGCGATTCACCTGGGCGTCGCCGCGATCGCGCGATCCTCCTGCTGCTGGCACGTCTCGGACTTCGAGCCGGCGACGTGGCGCAGCTCCGCCTCGCTGATATCGAGTGGGAAGCCGGTACGCTGCTGGTCTGCGGGAAATCCGGCTATCAGGTTCGTCTCCCGCTCCCGCAAGAGGTTGGAGACGCGATTATCGCCTATATGGAATGCCGGCCGACCGTTGCTCAGAGTGATCGCGTCTTCCTTCGAAACATCGCTCCATTCCGGCCATTCCTCGATGGCGGCAGCGTGTCATTGGTCGCAAAGCGCGCCATGAGGCGGGCCGGCGTGGTTACGCCAGTCAAAGGCGCCCACGCCCTGCGCCATACGGCGGCAACTCAGATGCTGCGCAATGGCGTCCCTCTCGAGCAAATAGGCTTGGTCCTTCGGCATCGGGGCGTCGATACGACGGCGCATTACGCGAAAGCCGACGTCAACCTGCTGCAGCAAATCGCGCAGCCCTGGCCGGAGGCACTCTGATGTTGAACACCGTAGAGGCCTACCTCCGCCTGCGCCGTGCTGCAGGATTTGACATGACAATGGCTGAATACTTGTTGAAGAGCTTTGCTGGCTTTGCGACCGACCGCGGGGACACGCATGTTCACGCGCAATCGGCGATCGACTGGGCGGCTCTCGGCCCGTCTGTGGCGCAGCGCGACGCGCGGTTGAAAGCCGTCTGCCGCTTCGTACGGTTCATCAGGGTTGAAGATGGTCGGCACGAGGTGCCGCCGGCCAATCACTTTGGCGCCCGCAAGAAGCGCCGGCCGCCGCACATCTACTCGGCAGACGAGATCAATCGCCTCATCGAAGCCGCCCTGCGCATTCGCCCTGCGAGCGGGCTGAGACCTCAAACCTACGCCACTCTGATTGCCTTGCTTGCGGTCACTGGGTTGCGGATCTCCGAAGCGTTGAAATTGCAAGTTGCCGACATGACGAATGACGGACTAGTGATCCGGGAGACCAAGTTCCGGAAGACCCGTTTGACGCCGCTGCATCACTCCGCAGCGGCAGGCTTGGAGCGCTATCTGAGGCGACGCCAACCTCGTTCAAGCGATGCCTATGTGTTCGTCTGCGACCAAGGTCGGCCGCTTCCTTATCACACGGTAAAGGACACGTTTGATCGATTGGTGCGGAAGGCAAATGTTGGGCCGGCGCCGGGTGGCCGCCGGCCTCGTCTGCACGAACTTCGGCATACATTCGCGGTGCGTGCACTGCAGGCCAGTCCGGTGGGCAGGGCCCGCAGCGGCAAGCACATGGTGGCACTCGCGACCTACATGGGTCACGTCAACATCTACGCGACCTATTGGTATCTCGAGGCCACTGCCGATCTCATGCGCGACGTCGCCGACGTTGGGGAGGCGTTCATGTGTGGGGGTGCGCAACCATGACGCCGATTGCACCTCACATCGAAGCCTACCTCCACGAGACGCTCGCCGGCCACCGAGGTGCCAGCCAGCATACATGCGATTCCTACGCCTACAGCTTCCAGCTCCTCTTCGAGTTCGCGGCCGCAAGGCACAAGGTCACGCCATCGTCGCTGATGCTGGAGCAGATTGACGCGAAGCTGGTCAGTGCCTTCCTCGAATATCTGGAGGACACGCGCAAAAACGCGCCGGAAACCCGTAACGTTCGGTTGGCGGCAATCAAGTCCTTCTTCCACTTCCTCGAATATCGTCAACCGGCGGCGCTTGAGCAAATACGTCGCGTTCTGGCGATCCCTTTCAAGAAAACCAACTCTCGTCTGGTTCCCTATCTCCTGCGAGAGGAGTTCCAAGCCTTGCTCGACGCACCCGATCCGGCGACCCGCGATGGGGTTCGCGATCGGGCCATGCTGCATCTGGCCGTTTGCGCCGGCCTTCGCGTATCCGAACTGACGGGACTGCGAATCGACAACGTTGACCTGCAAGCGATGAGCGTTCGAGTTCTCGGCAAAGGACGACGGCAACGGGTTCTCCCCCTATGGAAAACCACGGCTGCGGCGCTGCGTGCTTGGCTGGCGGTGAGAGGGACAGTCGCGACGCCGGAGGTGTTCGTTAGTGCCAGGGGAGAACCGCTAACCCGCTGGGGCTTTGCATATCTGCTCAAGCAACATTGCGCGACCGCCGCTCACAAATGCCCTGGTCTGCTAAAAAAGCGTGTCTCACCCCATGTGTTGCGGCACACATGCGCGATGATCGTCCTGCAAGCGACGCAGGACATCCGAAAAGTGTCCTTGTGGCTGGGACACGCCAACTTGGCGACGACCGAAGTCTATACGCGCGGCGATCCCACGGAGAAACTCGAGGCCATTGAAGCCATCGTTCCGCCCCACATGCGCAAAGGCTTCTTCCGGCCGCCGGATAAACTTATCGCCATGCTCAGGGGTGCCTCGTAATGGTGAGTGGAGTTGGCGAACGCTCAAAGCACAGTGACGGAATGGCCCGCCAACTCCCCATTACAAATCGTGCCCATAAGGCAACTGTTGTAGGCGATCGTGGTGTGGGCGCAGTCCTCGCAGCGCGCGACGTGTCCGCCGAGGGCCGCCGTGCGGCAGTTCTCGATGGCACTCATCACCTTGAGTTGGAGCAGGCTTACGTGACCGCGGTTGGCCTGACGCCACGCGGCCCCGTGGTCGCGGAAGATGTCCGCGACCTCCAGAGCTGGACGGGCCACGTGGGCCGTTACGCTGGCGGCTCGTCCTTCTTCGGCACTAGCGGCGTGAGCCTGTCCAGAGGGCTCATGACCTGGCGGATGGTGTTGGTGGCCACTTGGGTGTAGCGCGCCGTGGTGTCGAGCTTGGAATGTCCGAGCAAAACCTGGATCACACGAATATCGATATTCTGCTCGAGCAAGTGGGTGGCGAAGCTGTGTCGCAGCGTGTGCGGCGCAACCCATGCAGGCAGCCCAGCCACCTCGGCAGCCATGTGGCAGACCCGATTGAGTTGGCGCGTCGTCATCGGGTTGATGCGATCACGGCCGGGGAACATCCACACCTGGGGATGCGCGATGCGCCACCAGTCGCGCAGCAGCTCCAACAGCTGCGGCGACAGCATGGCATGGCGATCCTTGCGGCCTTTGCCTTGCTCCACCCGGATCATCATGCGCCTGGAATCAACGTCGCAGACCTTCAGCGCGACCACCTCCATGGCGCGCAGGCCAGCGCCGTAGGCAACGCTGAGCGCCGCCTTGTGCTTGGGCCCGGGTGCTGCCTCCAGCAGGCGCAAGACCTCTTCGGGTGAGAGCACGCGCGGCAGCTTACGCGGTTCGTAGACGAACACGAGATGGCGTGTCGTCTCCGGCCGGTCGAGCGTCACCTTGAAGAAAAACCGCAGCGCAGTCACGGTCGCGTTGATGCTCGGTGGTTGCGCGCCCGTCTCGGTCAGATGCAGTTGGAACGCGCGCAGCTCTTCCGCCGTCGCGCTGTCGGGGGAACGGCCGAGGAAAGTCGCAAGCCTCTTGACGGCACGGATATACTCGCGTTGCGTATCGGGCACGAACCTGCGCAGGCTCATGTCTTCGAGCATGCGCTGGCGCAGCGGGCTGATGGGCTTCTCGCTCATTGGGGGCTCCTGTCTTGAGGTTGGAGTGTGAACCCCTCGATCCTCAAGACGGAGCGCCCGCCCGTCACCTGCGCTCGTTCAAATAGCTACTGCGGTAGACGCAATGCGCCCAGCCGCCCGGCCAGCGCCCTCCCGCGAGAGCGGGTTCGTTCTTTGGCACATCTCGGACATCCCCCGATGTCCGAGTTGAGTCTGCTATGCGCAGTGGGGCGGACATCGCCCGCCTGCCTCATTAAGTACGGGCGCGCCGCCCTTTGCCCCGTCCTCGGCTCGGATTGAATTCATCAACCGCGTTCTGCCAAGCGATGATCTCGCTCTCGAACCAAACCCTGCGGTTCGGTGAGATGTAAGTCGATTTGGGAAACCGGCCCACTTTTTCCATTCTGAAAAGCGTGGTGCGTGAGACCGGGACGATCTCCAACACCTGCTTTTCGTTCAGCATGCGCCGAGGGCCGGATTTATCCGATGCCATCTCTTCCGTTTCGGCCTTCGGTTGTCTCGCAGTGATCATCGCAACTTCCCGAGGCGTGCTGTTGCTGCTGGGTGTAGTGGTATGTTGCGGCATGGCCGTCGGAGTTTTGCGCTTCATCGGAAAGTCTGAAGCAGAACGCGGCACGTTGCGCAATCCAGTTACCAAACGGAAAATGACTTCGCTTACGTTTTGAGAGCCAATTTCTACGTCGCAGGTCAGCGCTGCAACTGCCGATGCTTCCGATCTGTGAACAGCAACCTCTTGCTATTGGCTGGAGACCGCTAATACACGCGTTACCAAACGCTATTTCACGTTTGCGCCAAATAGCGTTCGGTAACCTTGTTCACAAAAGCACGAAACAGTCTATTTAGGACGGCACCCGACGCACGGGTGCACGACCAACGTGGTTGTGCCCACACTATGGGAGCACGACATGAACAGCGCCAAATTTTTAGGATTTTCTGAGTTGCGCGGACGCGGCATCCCGCTCGGCCGCCGTCAGCTTGATCGGTTGGAAGCCGCAGGCAAATTCCCGCGTCGAGTGCATATCAGCGAGCGCCGTGTTGGCTGGGTGGCCGAGGAGATCGACGCCCACGTCGCCGCGAAGATCGCCAATCGTTGCGTCGCGCTGACGAAAGTGAGCATCAGCATCGAAGCCACAGAACAGTGGGGTCGTGCGCGCGAGACTGCGTCGCAGGCGATGCCTGAGCGCGCGGCCTAGTCGTAGAAAAGGCGGCCCGCCACAGGCCGCCCTCTCCATCATCCTCTCACGGAATTTCTTTAGATGTCCCTCACTGATACCAGCGCACCCGCGTGCCCGTCAATCTTGACGGTGGAATTTATCAAGACCCTGTTCGAGTACACGACCGAGCAGGTCTACGTCTGCTCGTTTCCAAATGAGCGCGATGACCCGAAGCAGGCTGGCGAGCGCCACATCGCGACCCGCACACCAGCGCGGATCACCGCGTTCGTCGAGAAGTGGGACAAGCCGGGGCGCGGCCTGTTCTTCGGTGTCGGCACAGTTAATGGCGACAAGCGCAACAAGGAAAACATCGTCGAGACCATCGGGCTTCACGTCGATATCGACTTCAACAAGATCGATGGCCTGCCGGGCGACAACAGCAAGGCGCTCACCGAGGTGTTGCGCCAGCTCGCACGCCTTAAATATCTGCCGAGCGCGACCGTGTTCTCAGGCAACGGCGTGCATGGGTACTGGCTCTTCAAAGAGCCGATGCAGACGCAGGGCAACATCGAGCGCATCGAGGCGGCGCTGCGGCAGCTCGCCGACCACGTCGCTGGTGATCTGCCCGTGTGCGAGGTCTCGCGCGTGCTGCGCATGCCGCAGACGCACAACACCAAGGGCGGCGCGTGGAGCGAGGTCGAGATCACGTCGTTCGATCCCGAGCGCCGCTATGAACTCGACGATCTGGAGGAGTGGCTTTCCGAGGTCTCGCCGGTCATGCTGCGCAAGAAGCGCGAGCAGGCTTTGCCCGCAGGCGAGACCGACTTCTTTGCGGAATATGCAAAGCAGCACGGCATCAAAGCGCCCATCGATGTCGAGGCGCGTCTCGCTGCCATGATGTTCATGGGCGGCGAGGACTCGTCCATTCATCAGACGCAGCTCGCGGTATCGGCTGCCTTGCTCAATAAAGGCGTGCCGGTCGATGAGGTCGTCGCAATCCTGATGGACGCGACGCGACGCGCTGCGGGTGAGTATAGCGCGCGCTGGAATTGGCCGCGCGAGGAGCGCAAAATTCGCGGCCTGTGCGAGTTGTGGCTGAAAAAGCATCCGCCTGAAGAGCGCAAAAAGAAAGTCACGAGCGCACCGACTTGAAGATCATCGAGGGCGGCGTGACCGAGTTGCCCGACGAGCCACCACAACAGGATCATCAGCAGCAGGCAGCAGCGGCCAGCGGCGCGCAAGTGATCCCGTTGCGTGCGCAGAAATCAGCAGTAGCCCAGAAGGGCGAGCAGCACATCACGCTCGGTGAGGCCGTGATCGCGCATCTGAACGCGCAGGGCGAGGCGCTGATCAATGGGCCGCAGGGCTCATGGCTCTATTTGCGTGGCATCTGGGAGCTGCGTACCGACATCAACGCATGGCTGAACATGCGCATCGAGCAGGCGTGCGTCGGCCTCGGGTTCAAGAGCGGCACGACACTGACCAATGAAGCGCGCAACTGGATTATTCGGCGGCCGGAGTTGTGGCGCGAGGAAACCCCGTGGGATCAGCATGGCAAAATCCCGACGCGCTCGGGACTGATTGATCCCATTACCGGCGAACTGGAGCCGACGCGGCCCGACCACTTCTGCACTTGGCGTATCGAGTGCGATTACGACTGGCAGGCGGAATGTCCGTGGTGGCGAACCATGATCGCCGACTTTTTTGCTGACCGCGACGATGGCGAGCGCACCGCGCTGATCGGGGCGGTGCAGGAAATTCTCGGAGCCGCGTTAATCGACAAGAAGCCGCGCGCACTCAGCAAAGCTCTGGTCCTTTGGGGCGGCTCTAACTTCGGGAAGTCCGGCATCCTCGAAGTTCTCGGCGGCCTGTTCGGTTCGCAAGTAATCAGCGTGCCGCTCAAGTCAGCGGAAAAGGAACACGGTTTGATGCCGTTCACTCGCCGTTTGCCTTGGGTGCTGCATGAGGCGTTCGCTCAGAATGAATGGCACCTCTCGTCCAACGTCAAGGCGATCATCACCCACGAGCCGGTGATGATCAACGTCAAGAACGGACCGATCATCACCCAGGTCGTCCGCTCTCCGCTGTTCTGGGGCACGAACCATAAGCCGCAGTTCAAGGAAGCCACTAAAGCGATTGTCAACCGTATTGTCGTGATCCACTGCCGTCGTGAGTTCCCTGAAGGCGCACCTTTGGTCGGCGCTGCGGCTGAAGCGCGTCGTCGTAGCTTCGCCAAGCCGTCCGAGCTGATCCTTGCTGCCGAGTTGCAGGGGCTTCTCAATTGGGCCATCGAGGGCCTTCAGCGTGCCTTGCAGCGTGGTTCGATTGCACTGACGGATAGCATCAAAGAAACCAGCGATGAAATTCGGCGGGACGCCAACCTCGTTGCGGGCTTTCTGGAGGAATGCATCGAGTACGATCCCATGGCTCGCATCAAGGTCTCCGACTTCTGCCTCGCTCATTCGGCTTGGTGGCTGGAACTCAAGGGCGAAGACCGCCGCCTGCCGTCGAATGACACGATTGGGAATGCGCTGTCTGCGATGGCCGACCCTCGCATCGCGATGCATCCGAAGGAGCTGCGTGATGGGCGCGCCCGCTACTACTGTGGCATCGGTCTGAACAGAGCCGGGCTGCGCTACCACAAGACCGCTTATGAAAGCAGCCTTTTCGAAGGAAAGATCACGACGGCGACCAACCCCGACCGCGAAGTCAACTCGCTCCTCCCGCCGAGCTGGGAGAGCAAACCGAGCATCGTCGAACTTCGTGAGCGCATCAAGCGGCTCGACAAGGTGTCATCGTCCCGAGTGTCACCGACGGACCGAGTGTCACTCCCCGATGTCACTTCCGAAGTGTCATGGTGAGCACAGTGTCAGGGGAGTGTCATTCGACGCAAGGCATTGAAGCTCCTCGTCTTTCCTTGTGCTGATGACTCTAGTGACACTTCTGCTTTTTAGGAGGCAGAGAATAGAAAGATGAAGAGGAAAGAGAGGACCAACAAGGGCTGTGGGGCGAACGTCGGCCAAGGGTGTCATTCGTGTCATGTGTCACCGGGGCGGTCGAGCACGGCGTGAAGAGACGACGCGCAACTGAACCGGCAAACACCAAAGGCTAAATCGGCAGCCTAAGCATTACTGACGCCCAACCGATGGGTCCTTCCCGGCCCGGGGGCCAGCAGGGGTAGCGCCCGCGTGCTCGGTATGGCCAGGGATAAGATTTTTCTAAGTGCTACAACAGCAACAGGGTATTCTTTCGCAATGACACCAAAACAAGGTGGCAATGAGATGAAAAATCTCTTCTCGATCAACAGGGCGGCTGATCTGCTTGAACGTGATCGGGCAACGTTGGTCAGGGCGTTGCGACGCGTGCCGGCTGATGGCTATGAGGGCGGCCAACCGCGCTGGCGGATGCCGACCATCGTCGATGCCCTTGCCATGAAGTCTCAAGCGCGGTGTGAAGCCGGCAAGTATCGGGATCGCTACAACATCAGTCGTTCGAAGGCGCTCGATGGCATGCGCGTGATGTTCGAGAAGCAGGTCGCGCTGATCAGCGCCGAGAAGTCGCTCGACAAGCGCCGCGAGATGGCGGTTGCGCTTGCGCCGCTGCTCGAGGAGTACCAGGCGACGTATCTCGACGTTGGCCGGTCGCTCCGCATTGTGGATGACCACACACTCGGCGCCCGCGCCGAGTTGATCTGGACCGAGATGGTCGAGGAGGTCTCTGAGGCGGCCGAATGGTCACGTCACGATGGCCAGTTTTTGATCCGCATGATCGAGGCCATGGGGCCTCACGTCGATGACGATGAGGCTGCGTGATGCTTGAACATGACCGGATGATCGCCCAGCTCCTTGAGATGGCCATGGAGTTGGGTTGGAAACGGCCCGGCGACGTGATCGATCAGATCATCGCTGGCGGCCTTTTGACCACTACCATGGCGGCTGATGTCTGCGACGTGACAAAGACCACCGTCCATCGCTGGATGGAGGATGCCGCCGCGAAGGGCCGTTCATTGGGTGTGTTGACGCCCGCTGGCTATCTAATCGGCCTGGAGAGGCTGCTCGACTACGTCGAAGCCGAGCAGGACCGGCACGAACGCAACAAGGCCAAGGCTCGCGCGGCGAAGTATTCCGATGTCTGGTCACAGCCGCAACTTGCGCTCAAAAAGACCGGGCGGCCACCTCCTTTTTCTCCATCTTCGGATGAACGCGACCGTCCTTGATCGCGGTCTTAAGCACGTCGGCAGGCACCTTGGTCAGCTCGTAAAGCGTTCCCCATGAAGCGGGCAAATCGGGCATGTGTGCCCGGTTTGAAACGATTGGGTGACCCGCCAAAAAAATGCAAAAATAACTCATCCGACACATTAATCACGCCCGAATGTTTCACCTGAAACGTTTGGCGCCTTCTCTTGCGGCATGTGAGCTGTAGACTTCTAACAATCGCAAACACGCTTGAGCGGCCAATGAAACTGTTTGGAAAAAAGTCCACCATGGAGAAACTTGGAACCACGCTGGCGCAACTCCAGTTGCGTGCGGCTGCGCTCGCTGACAAGCGAGCCATCGCCGACGCCGCGCTTGCTGCGGCTACGGCAGCTCGCCAGTCGCATCGTCTGGAGGGTGACCTCGCGGACGAAAGGCTCGACGCGAAGTTGCAGAATGATGTCGATCTCTGTTTGTCGAAGCTGACGGGCCTCGACGCAGATATCGCTACGTTGCAGGCCAAGGTCACCGAAACCGAACGGCAGCTCGCAGCCGAACGCACCGCTGCGGAGCGCAAGGCCGCGAGTGAGAAGCTCGCGCGCGATCTCGACGCCGCCGAGGAGACGCTGCCGAACTGCTTGGAGGCTGGCCGCCGCTTTGTCCATGTTCTGGAGGAACTCCACCACAACTTTGAAGGCATGCAGATGGCTACTTTCCTCGCGAGCGCGCTGTCGCAGGTTGAGATCGCATCGGCTTTCATGTTGACCGAACTGCGCGGCACCGTACATGGCATCGCGGAAGGCACCATGCCGATCCCGGCCGCGAAGCCCGTGCCTGTGCCGGTCACCACGGCCGAGCCGACGCCGGAAACTCGCCGTCTGTTCGCGATGAAACCGATTAAATGGAAGGACAGCGCCGGTCAGCAGCAGTACGGGCAGCAGTTCGACCACCATGATCTGACGGCGACCGCAGCCTCGCGCGGTCTGCGTTGCGGTGCCCTTGTGCCGCTTGACGATCGTCGTTGTAAGGAGCTGCGCGGCGCGCGGGGTGGTTACCACGTTGGCAAGGGTGCGGCGCTCGATCTGGACAGCGAGGAGGCGTGCCGCCCACCGCATATTGAGCCGATCATACGCAGCGATCCGGTCGCTGCGGCGAATATCGCGGTTGTGGATCGCGGTCCCGCGATCAAGGGCACCATCTTAGTCGCGCGGGTGTAATCATGCTCCCCGCTCGCAACAACTTGCAGCATCGACTCGCCAGCACCGACAAAAAGTTTGCAGCGCCGCGTAGCTATAACGACAAGCAGCACACCGTCGAGGCCGTCATCTCGATGGGCTCGCCGGTCGAGCGCGCCTATGGCACCGAGGTGCTGCTCATCTCGCCGGAGGCGGTCGATCTCTCCCGCCTGCGCGAGGGCGGCATCCCGCTGCTTGATCATCACCAGCAGACCGGCATCGACGCGATGCTCGGGCGGCTGACCGACGTGTGGTTCGAGCGCAGCGCGCTGATCGGTCGCTTCACGTTCAACCAGACGTCTGAAGGCCGCAAGGCTGAAGGCATGGTCGCGCGCGGAGAAGTCGCGGGTATCAGCGCGGGTTATCGGGTGGATGAATGGCGAGTCACGAACGGTGACGGCGACGTCGTCCATGAGCGCGATGTTAGTTGGGACGACGACCTCACCTTCACCGCGACGCGTTGGCAGTTGTTCGAAGCATCGCTTGTCGGTGTGCCCGCAGACGGCACGGCGATGGTCCGGGCGATGTGGTGCGGCTCCGAGGAAATCGAAAATATCCGCGCGCGTATGGCGGCCCGGCAGCGCATGGTTCGTCGGCATATGAGGATGCTTCGTGCGACGACACCGTCGCTGCTACCACAGGCGCATGTTCGTCGCCGTATGAAGGGGCTCGGTCATGAATAAACGAATTCCGGCTGATCAGGCCCCCGAGCAAGCCCCGCCTGTTGCCGGAACGGTGACCGCCGCTGGAGCCGGAGTTGGCAACACCGACGACGGCGGCGGTCACGAGGAGTTCGATGAGTACGACGAATTGCTCGCGGGGTTCGGCCGCACTGAGGAGGAGGATGAAAGGATTTCCGTCCACGAGGCAGGGCACGCAATTTGTGCGCGCATCCTCGGGCACCCGCTCGGCGGCGCGACCGTCAACCCCGATCCCAACAGCAAGTACGGCGGTCTCGTTTGGGGGCCGCGCCACAGCGCTGCGTTTGGAAAGGATGATGATCCTGACGATGTGCCTGAGCTTTGCGATAAGCTCGGGGCGTTGATGCCGAAAGACGGCGAGGCGCGCAGTGATGCTGCGGATATTTACTTGCACGCGCTCAACCGATGTATCGAACTTGCCGCTGCCGCTGTCGCCGAGCGCATGCTTCTACCGGGCGAGCCTGTGCCGTCCGTTAGTGACATTGAGCAAGCGGTCGGGCTTGCGTCACTGTGCTGCAAGTCGCCGCAAGCGGTCGAGCGCTTTCTCGCTTTTTGCGAGCAGCAGGCGCACGATTTGCTCTGCCCTCACGCGCCGATCATCATGAGTTTGTCGATTGTATTGCGCATCAAGCGAACGCTGGACGGCGCAGAGATCGATAAGATCATCTCAGATGTGCAGGCTCGCAAAGCGTTGGCTGTCGAACACGGCCGTCGTCAACGGTGGCAGCAGGTCATTGAGAACGCCGCTGCCTTTGACCATGGCTGATGGTTGGAAGGCGCCCTTAATTTCGCTTATGTCGCAGCCGGATAACGAAGCGGTCGCCGTTCCAGACCTCTATGTCGTGATCGTCAAGCAAACGTTTTGCATTGGCGACGGCTTCGCCATCGTCCCGGCAAACCATCTCCACAAAAATCGGCAAGGTGAGCAATTTTGAACAGACGCCGCAGTGCGTTTGTGCTGTTATGGTCATTACCGGACGATTGCGCTGTCCGGACGGCACCACGAACGCCACTGAGCATTATTCAGTTTAGTGGTCTCCGCATTAGTCCAATTAGTACTCGCGATCAGCCCGGCCAATTGCCGGGCTTTTCGCATTAATCACCTGTTTTGATTTGGCGAGTGGACCTCGCAACTTCAAAACAGGCCACTAACGCGAAACGCCGTGCGAAATATGATCGCAGGGCGGCGTTGGTAGGTTGAGGTCTGGCACTGAAATCGCGGCCCGCTAAGATCGCACGGGAGACTAACACTCCGCCGCCTCAGGCGGGTGTACAACACGCTCCGGGACCTGCTACCCGCCGACCGCTAGAGATCAGTCTGCCACAGCAAAATTGCGGGCGCTGTTCTGTATTGAACACCCGTGATTAGATTTTATATTCGAATATCTTCGTCGGGCCGAAGGAGGGTCTTATGGGGAAAGCAAAGACTGGGTTCAATCCCAAAGTGTTTCTCGCCAAGCTGGGCAACGGGAAAGCGATATCGAAATACAGCAAGGATCAAATCGTTTTCACCCAAGGCGAAATCGCGGATACGATCTTCTACATTCAGAAAGGCAAGGTCAAAATCGTTGTCATGTCCGATCAAGGCAAGGAAGCGGTCGTCGCAATTCTGGAGCCGGATCAGTTCTTCGGCGAAGGTTGTCTCAATGGCCAGTCGGTGCGCATCGCGACGGCTGCGGCGATGCAAGAATGCTTAATTACTTCGATATCGAAAACAGCCATGAAATCGGTGCTCCAGAGTGAGCCGAAGTTTAACGAGATGTTCATGGCGTACCTATTAACCCGGAACAGCCGGATCGAAGAGGATTTGATCGATCAGTTATTCAATTCCAGTGAGAAGCGGCTCGCTCGCCTTCTCCTTCTTCTCGCCAATTTCGGCAAAGAGGGCAGCCCGCAGCCCATCGATGCAAATTTCGATCAGGGGACGTTGGCGGAGATGATCGGCACGACGCGATCCCGCGTGAGTTCCTTCATGAACAAATTCCGAAAATTGGGCTTCATCAGTTATAACGGCAAGATAGAGGTCCATCGCTCGCTGTTGAACGCGGTTTTGTATGAGAAGCCGGAGATCGACAGGGCTGAGAAGGAAAATTAAGTGGGTTGGTCGTTCGATACTCCGCGCCATGTCGCATGTAGGCACTTTTGAGACATGCCGAATGACCCTGAGAATGTCGCGCCATGGCGTCGGCACGTCAGGACACCTGACATGTTTTGAGCTGTAATTTAGGTAGAGGCCCCGGAATTTGAATTGAGCCTTCGTTTGACAGCGGCGATGGTCGTGGCAGTATGAACTGAGATGGCAGCGGTCGGATGTACACCGCACCATATAGGATCGGGCCTCGGAGCAATCCGGGGCCTGATTTTTTTTGAGATGATCAGATGAAGTTCCCCGATCTCGACGAGACGGTCCGGGTGGGCAAGTCGGCGGTCCGCCCTTGCCCGTATTTAACCCCTTGTCGCCTAATTGAATTTCGCAATGGCCTATTTTAGATTATCATGGTGGCAAGACATCCCGATCAGTAATGAGGGAGATGCGCATGCAATCTTTCTTCGGTTGGGGAATGCTCGTCTTCATGATCGTCCTCGGGGTCTTTGTCGCCCTCGAATACATACCGAGGCCGCTTTAGCGATGGTCAAGGAAGCGAAGTTCTATCGGAAGCAGGCCGAAAAAGCCGAACGCATGTCGCGTGCACTGTCGGACATCGAAGCCGCGCAGAACCTTTCCGCTTTGGCTCAAGCGTATCGTAGTCAGGCCGACATGCTGAAAAAATCAAAGAAGTCGAAGAAAAAACCCGGCACCAAACGGCGCTGACGGAACCAATATTAAAAATTGCAGTAGCCGGATTTCATGATAGCCTTTGGCTGCGTGACCCCTATGCCGCGCTTCTTCTCTGACAATGTGACTTAGCCTCGCCTCACTGGCGGGGCTTTTCTATG
Organism: uncultured Alphaproteobacteria bacterium; assembly: GCA_963755895.1. Lineage (GTDB taxonomy): Bacteria > Pseudomonadota > Alphaproteobacteria > Rhizobiales > Xanthobacteraceae > Bradyrhizobium. The sequence continues at coordinate 396,507 of CAVWMD010000003.1, read as the reverse complement.
GTGGCCTCGTGGTGCCCTCGCATCTGGCCGCTGTTCACGTGATATATGCGCCGGTTGCCGCGTCAGCCCGCACCATGGCTTTGATCCCCGTGGCCGTACCCATTCGCCGCTCGATCAGCACCCGCGCCAGCGGACGCGCAGGGCGGTTCTGATTTTCTTAGTTCGATTTAGGAAAGAGCTTATCCCTGATGTAGCGCGACGTTGGCGTCAGGCGAATGCCACGCGGCTTGCGCCAAGTCGCCTTATCGATTTCCTGCTTGTCGCCGATTGTCAGGCGACCGGACGCTTTCGCTGTCACGAAGATCGCGTCACTCATTTTCCGGCCCGAACGACGGTTCTTGGCTGTAACTTCCTTCCAAAGCCTCAGGCGTCCAAGTTTGAGTTTCGGAAGTTCTTCTTTTATCTCCCTCCGCAGGCAATCCTTATCGCTTTCTCGCGCGAGCTTGCGCCCTCCGGGAAACATCCAAAGTCCATCGCGCTTTCGTCTTACGAGAAGCACCCGTCCACGTTTCGCAGCCACCAGTTTCGAAGACTTCGCCATTTCCTACAGCACCGTATGTCTAATCGCCTATAGTCTAAGCCGCGAACCTAGGCCCGAAGCCTTACAAATCCGCAACGTTGTTTTACAACTTCCGACTCGGCACGATGTCTGACTTGAGTCCGTAATGCGCTCCAGAGCGGACCTTGGCGAGCGCAAAGTCCAATCCCACCGATTTGATGGATTGTGAAGTCGCTACAGCTTGGGCCCGTGGCCGCCGTGCGCTATGACAGCCTGACGGGGTAGCGCGGTATAACTTTGCAGCCGCGTTGCTCGCGCAAGAAGGAAATTAGCCCGAACACGTCTTTAACGCTGATTGCCCCCTTCCGCTCGAGGTCATCGATGCAGACAATCTGATTGCGGACACCGGAAAAAAGGAGCGGCTGCGCCGCTCCGATTGCGTTTCCGACGTATGGTATGGTGCCTGCCGCTAAGCCCGCGACTTTCTTGCCATGTCTTAGGACCGCATTACTTCCGGACTTAATCCAGTCGAGACCAGAGGCTCCTTCTGGGACCAGAAATTCTAAGTTTTCGAAAATCGTCGATTTGAACGGCTCAAGTGAGGCGATGCCAAAGAGCGAGACGTAAGAATAACGCGAAAGCCCGACCTCGCGTTTTCGCCGCAGACGCTCGAGTATCGTTTGCCACGTGTAGGTTTTCCCCACGCCCCACTCGCCAGTGATACAGAGCACTTCTGGCTCAGTCGATTTGAGAAACCGCTCAATCTCGCCTTTTACAATGTCAGTGGAAGTCATTTTCGGTTCCTACGCCAAAACTTGACCCTTGAGATTGCCGAGCAACAACCTCCGAGGTTCTACCGGCTCTGCCGTCTGTAAACTCTTGTATTGGTCGCCAATTGCTCACGGGCGCGCTCTGGCGGCCTACCGAGTAGGCCCCAAATGCCGTCAGCCCCAAGAGAACCAGTATCGCTCCGCCCCGCATGGGCTTTATTCAACCGGAAGTCGCAAGGACGCGCAAGCTGTCGAGGGTGGGATACCAAGGGCTCCCAGACCATTTCCCCGCGCGCCCGGTAAACGCATCAGCGACCAAACGGTGCGTTTCAACATGTTTCAATAGAAAGCCCGACCCCCAAAGGGGGCCGGGTTAATGGTCAGGCGACGAGACGCAGTTCGTTTTCCGCTCGGCCGACAGACTGGCCGATGATCCGCCGGAGTTCGGCGGCGACCCCATCCAGCACCGCGCGCTTCTCCTTCATCCGCTTGGAGTGATTGTAGACCTTGCCGGTGACGGAAGGCACGATCTGCTCAGACTTTTTGCTCGCCGCGTGATCGAGGCATTTCGCGATCCACGCATCATCGAAGCCAAGATCGCCCGCCAAAGTCGCCGCCGTCCGGCGCAGATCGTGCGGCGTGAACGGGCGTAGACCAAGCAGCGCGCAGATGCCGGGCGTTTTCACCTTGCCCTTGACCTTGGTGCCACGCAGCGCCGTCGCCATCGCCTTGCGGTTCAGCGGCTGATTGTCGAGCGGGCTGGCGAACACGAAGTCCTTGTTGCTGTCCTTCATGGCCTCCTTGATGATCTCCACCGCCAGATCGGACAGCGGCTGCTGGATAACGCGCCGCTTCTTCACCCGTTTCAGCGGGACTTCAAAGCGCGGGTGCTCGCCGTCGAGATCGAACAGTTCGTCGCGGTGGGCGGCCAGCAGTTCGCCCGAGCGCAGCATGGTGACCAACTCGAACTTGAGCGCGAGGCGAGTCTTGCGATCCCAAGGCAGGTCGTCCCGGTCGAGGCCGTGCCAGAAAATCCTGATCTCGTCCCCGGACAGGACCCGCGTGCGCGGATGCTCGGGGTCGAGCCTCGGCAGGTTGACGCAGGGGCTGGCTGTCACGTAGTCGCGACCCGCTTCCGCCGCCCAGTTGAACAGGCCCGACGCCGCGCGCCGCATGTGACGGGTGTTGGCGACTGATGGCTTGCCGCCGTGCTTGCCCGAGACGATATCGTTCGAGAGCGTGGCGATGTCGTGCTTGGTGACTTCGCCCGCGATCTTCTTGCCGAGCCGGGGGCTGATAAAGCGCCGCAGATGGCTGGCGACGTTCTCCCACGTCTCGATCCGGGGCCGCATTTCGCCATCCGGCTTGCGGACCGGCGTTTTCATCCATTCGATCCGCTCCCCAATGATACCATCGACGGTCATGCCGCGCTTGGCCTGCCGCACTTTGCGGTCGCGGAAGGTTTCGGCAGCTGCGTCCCCGCCCACGGCCCTCAGGCCATAGACCTTGCTGCGGGCGTCCTCGACGGTGAAGGTCTCGGGGTTATAGACGCCAAGCCAGCCGGTACGCTGCTTGCCGGTCGCCGGGTCGGTGAACTTGAGGGAGAAGGTTGCCACGCCAGCCGTGGTGATGCTGACGTAGAGGCCGGGACATTTGCGGTCGTAGAACTTCACCCGCTTGGCGACCCGCTTCTCGCACATGCGGTCGGTCAGGATGACGCTGCCATTGCGGGCGCGCTTGCCTACGGGGTCGGTGGTGGTGGTAGTATCCATTGTGGTTTCAGGCTCCTGAAGGGTTTGGGACCATGGGCTCGGCCTTGGGCCTCTCAGTCCTTGGAGGGTCGAGAGAGGCTTAGGGCCGGGACCTAGATTTGGTGAGGCCCGCTGAAACACCCCGCTTCAGGGTAGTCGAAAAGCGCTTGTTTTAAAGGGTTTTGTTAGTTTCGGCGTGTTTCACCGAACACCAAAATATAGACGTGTGGTCCTGACGCCCCGATGGCAGGTGTCAAGTTCTTGAGAAGCTCGCGCTTCTGAGGGGCGACGGTGACAAGCAAGCCAGGTCTCGCCGGGGAGAGCACGATATAAGCCGTAAACCATTGCGCAGGGAAGGCCGGACTGCTTCCGCTGAACCTGTATGCTCGTGTGCGCTTTTTGCTGTGTGCATCTTGGCACATGAGACCGCGGGTGCAGCGCGCACCCGGTCTTCCCTGCGTCCCTCTTGGGATCGCACTGCGCCCTCTCTTGAGGGGCGCGCTGCGCCCTTTTTGTTCGAGGGCGGAATGAATTTGCAAAAACTCGGGCGAATGCCGTCGCGAGATTATGGACCTGTATCTTCTCGCCGCTTGAAAAATGAGTCATTCTGTTCGGCGGATTTACGCCCTACGGGGGCCAACCGGAGTTTCGGATGTGACGACCGCAACCCCTGCCCCCCTGAACCGCCTCCGCAAGCTATGGCGCGAGGGGCGTCCGACATTCGGCGCGATCGCGACCATTCCCAGCATCCAGATCGTGCAGATCATGGCGCGTTCCGGGCTCGACTGGATCATCGTCGATCTCGAACATGGCCCGATCGATCTTGGTTCGGCGCACGGCATGATCGTCGCCACCTCAGGCACGCCGTGCGTGCCGCTGGCGCGGATCGCGGCCAACGAGCCGTGGCTCGCCAACGCGCCGATGGACCTCGGCGCGCTCGGCATTAATTTTCCGATGATCTGCAGCCATACGGATGCGGAAAAGGCCGTGCGCAGCGTGCGCTATCCGCCGCTAGGCGAGCGGCTATGGGGACCGTTTCACGCGCCGTTTCGCTGGGGTGTTTCGATGCCCGATTACATGGCGACCGCCGACGACGACATGATCTGCATGGTCACCATCGAGCATGTCGAGGCGGTCAAGCGCATCGACGAGATCATGGCGGTGCCCGGCATCGACGTCGCGGTGATCGGCCCCGGCGATCTCGCCACATCGATCGGCAAGCGCGGCCGCCTCGACGACCCCGAAGTGCTGGCGCTGATTGCGCAGGCCGAAGCCGGCATCCTGAAGAGCGGCGTTCCGATCGGAGGCGTGGCGCGCAGCGCCGAACAGGCCAACGCGATGATCGAGCGCGGCTACGTCGCGCTGGCGCTCGGCTTCGACTGGTCGCTGTTTGCGCGCGGCATTGCGGCGAGCTTCGAGGGCATCAAGCGCTGAGGTGGCCGCCGACCCATGCGCTTGACGCGCTTTTCCCGTTTGTCGGACCCTGCTAGGGCTGTCGGCATAGGGAGAAAGAAAAACCATGATCAAGAAAATTCTGCTGGCACCGATGCTGGCCCTCGCACTCGCCGCCTTTGCCTTTACCGGCGGCGCTTTCGCTCAAGGCATCAAGCGCACGCCACTGCAAAAGATCGACTTTCCGGAAGGCTACACCACCGTGACCGCGATCGCCGAGATTCCGGTCGGCGGCGCCTCCGGGCGCCACAGCCACCCCGGCATCGAGACCGGCTATGTGCTGGACGGCGAGCTTGAACTGGCGTTCGACGGCAAGCCATCGCTGCGGGTCAAGGCAGGCGAATCCTACCAAATTCCGGCCGGCGAGATCCACGATGCCAAGGCCGCCGGCGACAAGCCTCTCAAGGTACTCGCCATTTACATCGTCGACAAAACCAAGCCGCTGGCCACACCGGCCCCTTGAAGCGGCGCTGAGCCGGGCCGTCATCTGGCGATGTTTCGGAAATATGGCCGATTTGGCCGTAAAAGCCGGCTATATCGTTTGACATACCAGCGGTTTCTCCCTAGAAACCGCCTGCTCGCGGGCCGATTTCGGCCCGCGTTGCGTTTCGCGACCCGTGGCCTCCCCTTCAAGCTTAAGGGATGGGCCTGTCGGCTCCGGGAAGTTCCCGGCGCACAGGAGGGCGCGTTTCCTCAAACTCAAACTTTTACCAAGAGGACGCGATGACTAAGCGCAGTGAGGCGAAATACAAGATCGATCGCCGTATGGGCCAGAATATCTGGGGCCGCCCGAAGAGCCCCGTAAACCGCCGTGAATACGGCCCCGGCCAGCACGGCCAGCGCCGCAAGGGCAAGCTCTCCGACTTCGGCGTGCAGCTGCGCGCCAAGCAGAAGCTGAAGGGCTATTACGCCAACATCAGCGAACGCCAGTTTCACGGCATCTATGTCGAAGCCAGCCGCATGAAGGGCGACACCGGCGAAAACCTGATCGGCCTGCTCGAGCGCCGTCTCGACACCGTGGTGTATCGCGCCAAGTTCGTCGCCACCATGTTCGCCGCGCGCCAGTTCATCAATCACGGCCACGTCAAGGTGAACGGCCGCCGCGTCAACATCTCGAGCTATCAAGGTGAAGGTCGGCGATCTGATCGAGGTCAAGGAATCCTCCAAGCAGCTCGCCGTGGTGCTGGAAGCAAGCCAGCTCTCGCGAGCGCGACGTGCCCGATTTCATCGAAGTCGATCATTCCAAGATGACCGCGAAATTCGGCCGCATCCCGCATCTGTCGGACGTGCCGTTCGCGGTGCAGATGGAGCCGCATCTGATCGTCGAATTCTATTCGCGCTGATCGTTCGGCGCTTTGCCAATATCAAAGGCCCCGGTTTTGCCGGGGCCTTTTCTTATCTGAGTTGGATGATTGATTTCGTCATGCCCGGGCTTGTCCCGGGCATCCGCGTCTTTATGTTCGGCCAGCAAGAAAGCCGTGGATGACCGCGACAAGCCCGGCCATCACGATACGAGAGAATTCTCATGACCTACACCCCTGCCCCGCGCGATCCCAAGGCAACCCCCGTCCGCATCAACCTGCTGTCGGACACCCAGACCCGGCCGACGCCGGCGATGCGGGAGGCGATGGCGCGGGCCGAGGTCGGCGACGAGCAGATCGGCGACGATCCGACCACCAATCTGCTGTGCGAGCGCGTGGCCGATCTGCTCGGCAAGGAAGCCGCGGTGTTCATGCCCTCCGGCACCATGTGCAACGTCGCGGCGACGCTGGCGCTATTGCCGGCCCGGCGACGAAATCCTGGCGCATGAGAGCGCGCATCATCCTCGCGCGCGAAGGCGGCGCGCATGCCGCGCTCGGCGGCTTCCAGATCACGGCGCTGACAGGCGCCGACGGACAATTCACGCCCGAGACGTTTCGCAGCGGCGCTTCACCCGCGCACCCGCTACCAGCCGCCGCAGATGCTGGTCAGCGTCGAGCAGACCGCCAATATCGGCGGCGGCACGATCTGGAAAAAGGCCGCGCTCGACGAGGTCGTGCAGATCGCCAAATCGAACGGCCTCGCCACCCACATGGACGGCGCGCGGCTGTTGAACGCCTGCGTCGCGACCGGCATCAGCCGCGCGCGACATGGCCGCGGGCTGGGATTCGGCCTGGATCGATTTCTCCAAGGGTCTGGGCGCGCCGATCGGCGCGGTGATCGCCGGCTCGCGCGATTTCATCGACGACGTCTGGCGCTGGAAGCAGCGCCTCGGCGGCTCGATGCGCCAGTCCGGCATTTGCGCCGCGGCCTGCGTCCATGCGCTCGACCATCACGTCGACCGCCTCGCCGACGATCACGCCAATGCGCGGGCGCTGGCGCGCGGGCTGTCGCAAATCGCCGGCATCGAGGTGCAGCAGCCCGAAACCAATCTGGTGTTCTTCAAGCCCGACGGCGCCGGCGTCACCGGCGACAAGATGGTCGAAGCCTTGCGCCAGCGCGGCGTGCTGCTCGCGATGATGGACGGCCGGATCCGCGCCTGCACCCATCTCGACGTCACCGCGGCGATGATCGAGGAGACGGTCGGCCTGGTGCGCGAGATCGTGCGCAGCGCGTAGCGCTTGCCGCCTCGCGCCGATCAATTCTCCAAGCGCGTCGTAGATCAGCGTCTTCAGCTCGGTCTGAATCCGCCCGCGCTGCGACGGCGACTGCATCATGCAGATCACGAACATGTCGTCCTTGCGGATCGATGAAGAAGAACGTGCCGGCGACGCCGTCCCAGCGATATTCGCCGAGCGGCAATCGCGTGTCGGGCGGCTGCGACGTCCGCACGGCAAAGCCGAGGCCGAACCCGCTGTCGCCGCCGGGAAAATAGAAATAGTCGCGGGCGATTCTGGTTTCCGGCCCGATATGGTCCGACGTCATCAGCGCCACCGTCTCGGGCTTGAGGTAGCGCTTGCCCGTCCAGCGTGCCGCCGTTCAGCAGCATCTGCGCGAACCGCGCGTAGTCGCCCGATCGTGCCGACCATGCCGGCGCCGCCGGATTCCCAGCGCCGCGCGCTGCATCGGATCGCGGATGCCGGCGACGGGGCTGACAAAGCGATCGTCGGGCATCGGCTCGGCGATCAGCGGCCGCTTGGCCTCATCTGCGACGTAAAAAGCGGTTTCGGTCATGCCGAGCGGATCGAGCAGACGCTCCTTCTCGAACTGGAACAGCGACTTTCCGGACACCACCTCGATGACGCGGCCGAGGATGTCGGTCGAATGGCCGTAGTCCCATCAGCGTTCCCGGCTGTTCGGCGAGCGGCAGCTTGGCGAGGCGTTCGGCGAAATCGGCATTGTCGAAATCGCCGTCGAACAGATCGGCGTTCGCATAGAGCTTTCGAACGGCGCTCTCGCCGTAGAAGCCGTAAGTGAGGCCAGAGGTGTGGCGCAGCAGATCCTCGATGGTGATCGGGCGCTGCAACGGTTCCAGCTCCAGCGCCGGCTTGCCGTTGTCGTCGTGCTTTTCGACGCCGACTTTCACGTCGGCGAAGGCCGGAATGTATTTTGACAACGGGATCGTCGAGCGCGAGCTTGCCGTCCTCCACCAGCATCATCGCGGCGACCGACGTGATCGGCTTCGACATCGAATAGAGCCGAAAGATCGTATCCTCCGTCATCGGATGCCGGCTCTCGACGTCGCGCACGCCGAATTTTTCGAAATAGACCGGACTTGCCGTGCTGCTGGATCAGCACGATCGCGCCGGGGATCTTGCCGGTCGCGATCTCGTTGCGCATGTAGTCGCCGACCTGCGCCAGCTTCTGCACGTGAAAACCCGGACGCCGCAACGGACGGCGATTCGGCACGGACCACGGCCAGCCGGCGCGGCCACGCCGATCGCAAACGCGAGCGCGAGCGCAAGCGCAGCCGCGGCTCACCAAGCCGTCAGTTCTCCATCGCTTCATAGATCAGCTGCTTGACCGCCTTCTGGATGCGCTGGCGTTCCGATGGCGTCTGCTCCAGCAGCACGAAAAACATGTCCTGTTTGCGGTCGACCACGAAATAGCAGCCGCTGGCGCCGTCCCATTTCAACTCGCCAAGCGATCCCGGCGGCGGCGGTTTTGCGTTGCCGGGATCGGTGCGCACGCCCAAGCCGAAGCCCGAAACCAAACCCGTCGCCGGGAAAATAGAAATAATCGCGCGCGACGCCCGAGCCCGGTCCGATGTGATCCGATGCCATCAGTTCGAACGATTTGGGGCTGAGATATTGCCTGCCCTCGAACGTTGCCGCCGTTGAGCAGCATCTGCGCGAATTTTGCAAAATCCGCCATGGTGGAGACCATGCCGCCGCCGCCGGATTCCCATTTCCTGACCACCTCGGGTATCGAATCCGACCTTGAAATCGCTGTCGTTCGGCATCGGCTTGTGCCAGCAGCTTCTGCTTTGCCGGATCGGTGACATAAAAATTGGTGTCGGGCATGCCGAGCGGATCGAGCAGGCTTTCCTTCTCGATATTGCAGCAGCGATTTTCCGCTGGCGACTTCGATGACGCGCCCGAGAATGTCGGTCGAATGGCCGTAATCCCACAGCGTGCCGGGCTGCTCGGCCAGCGGCAACTGCGCGATGCGTTCGGCGAATTCGGCGTTGTTGAAATCGCCGTCATAGATCCGGGCATTGGTATAGGCCTTGCGGACCAGGCTTTCGCCATAGAAGCCGTAAGTGATCCCGGAAGTATGGGTCATCAGGTCGTGGATCGTGATCGGCCGGTTGAGCGGCACGAGATCGAGAATCTTCTCGCCATTTTCGGCGTTCTTCTCGACGCCAACCTGACCGTGGCAAACGAAGGAATGTATATCGCAACCGGATCGTCGATCTTCATCTTGCCGTGCTCGATCAGCGTCATCGCCGCGACCGAGGTGATCGGCTTGCTCATCGAGAAAATGCGAAAGATGGTGTCGTCGGTCATCGGCGCCTTGGCGACTGTGTCGCGCACGCCGAAGAACTCGTGATAGACCGGCTTGCCATGCTGCTGGATCAGCACGACGGCGCCGGGAATCTTGCCGGTCGCGACTTCGTTGCGGAAGAACTCGCCGATTTTTTCGAGCTTTTGCGGATTGAAATGGGCGCCCACGGGAATATCGAAGGCGCCCTCGGCGCGCGCTTGCGAGGCCGCCGACGCCAACAGCGCGGCGCCGATCAGCGCGCGCAGCCATTCAAGAGAATTCATCACCCCCTCCCCGGATCAACGGCTGGGGAGTGTAGCGGCCGGTTCAATCGGCACAAGGGCTGCCGACGTCAGCCAACGCCTCCACATGGAGCTTCGCGCTGTCCTTGGAAAAACAACAGAAAATGACGTGATCGACGGCGGGCGCCGCGGCCAGCGCATCCACCGTGGTTGCGACCGCGATTTGCGCGGCGCGATCGGCGGGGAAGCGATAGACCCCGGTCGAGATCGCCGGAAAAGCCACTGAGGCGAGGCCGTGCTGCTGGCACAGCACTATCGAGCGGCGATAGCAGGAGGCAAGCAAATCATCTTCGCCGTGGCTGTCGCCATTCCACACCGGACCGACCGTGTGAATCACATGCCTGGCCGCGAGCCGATAACCCCTGGTGATCTTGGCATCGCCGGTCGCGCAACCATGCAGCGTACGGCATTCGGCGAGTAATTCAGGCCCCGCGGCCCGATGAATCGCGCCATCGACCCCACCGCCGCCCAGCAGCGACGAATTGGCGGCGTTGACGATGGCGTCAACGCCAAGCGTTGTGATGTCAGCGACGATGACTTCCAGCCGCGCGTTGCGTAGCTGGCGCGCCGCGAGCCTCAGGCGGACGCCGCCGCGCTGGCCACGACACCCTTGTCGGCCAACAGTTGCTGCAATTCGCCGGCCTGGAACATCTCGCGGATGATGTCGCAACCGCCGACGAACTCGCCCTTGACGTAGAGCTGCGGAATGGTCGGCCAGTTCGAATAGGTCTTGATGCCGTTGCGCAATTCCGCGGATTCAAGAACGTTCAGTCCCTTGTAGCCGACGCCGACGTGATCCAGGATCTGCACCACCTGGCCGGAAAAACCACACTGCGGAAACTGCGGCGTTCCCTTCATGAACAGCACGACGTCGTTCGACTTCACTTCGTTGTCGATGAATTGCTCGATGCTCATCTTCTTTTCCTTTTGGGGCACTGCCCCTCTCGGCATGGGCTCTACGGGCCGCCCGCCCGTTTTTACTTGATATTGCCCATATATGTAGCCCAAACCGTTGTGCATCCAAAGTAAAATGACACGGAGCAGATATGCGGCCGGATCGCCCTGGCCTTCCGCCGGACGACCGGCCATTGGCTGATGGTGCCAATACCATCCGAAAGGAGCTCTTTATCATACTCAAGGAGGCTTTTTTCCCGGACGGGAACACCTACTTAGGACGGGCTGTCCGTGAGGAACCAGTTCGCCAGAGTAACGTTCTCTTCCCGACCGGAGACCATTCGTGACGATATCAGCATCCGCTGCGGCCCCCCTCACGCCCCCCCATCCCTCGCTATTCTCCGATTCCGGCACCCTAGGCCAGGATCTGGTGGAGGCGTTCCTCGCGGTTCGGAATGAGACGGAACGCCGCGCCGCGCCGCTTTCGGCGGAAGACCAGCTGATCCAGTCGATGCCGGACGCCAGCCCGGCGAAATGGCACCGCGCCCACACCACCTGGTTCTTCGAGCAATTCCTGCTCGGCGAACACAGCCCGGGATATCAGCCATTTCATCCGGACTACGCTTTCCTGTTCAATTCCTATTACGTCAGCGCCGGACCGCGGCACGCCCGCCACCAGCGCGGCCATTTGACCCGTCCCAGCGCCGATGAAGTCACGGCCTATCGCCGGCATGTCGACGCCGCCGTGGTGAAATTCTTCCAGACCACTGACGCGGACACTCTGGCGAAGCTGGCGCCGCTGGTCGAAGTCGGCCTCAATCACGAGCAACAGCATCAGGAATTGATGCTGACCGACCTCCTGCACGCCTTCGCGCAAAACCCCATTCCACCGGCTTACGATCCGGCCTGGCGCTTTCCGGTCGCGACCGGCGATGGCGACCAATGGGTCACCCTCACCGAGGGTATCCACAGTATCGGACACGCCGGCGAGAGCTTCCACTTCGACAATGAAAAGCCCGCGCACCGCGCGCTGGTCGGACCGGTGAGGCTCGCCCGCAACCTCGTCAGCAACGCCGAATGGCTCGCCTTTATGGCCGCCGGTGGCTATCGCACGGCCACGCTATGGCTGATGGACGGCTTTGCGGCGGCCGGTAACGAAGAGTGGCAAGCGCCCGGCCATTGGCGCGAGGTCAACGGCGAATGGCAGATCATGACGCTCGGCGGCTTGCGGCCAATCGATCCGAAGGCTCCGGTCAGCCATGTCAGCTATTACGAGGCCGACGCGTTCGCACGCTGGAGCGGCAAGCACTTGCCCACCGAAATGGAATGGGAAGTCGCCGCACGCGCGGGCCAGCTCAACGACGCCTTCGGGATCGTCTGGCAATGGACCCGCAGCGCCTATGCCGCCTACCCCGGCTACCGCGCCATCGATGGCGCGCTCGGCGAGTACAACGGCAAGTTCATGGTCAACCAGTTGGTGCTGCGCGGCTCGTCGCTCGCAACTCCGGGCGGCCATAGCCGAATCACCTACCGCAACTTCTTTTATCCACACCATCGCTGGCAGTTCACCGGACTGCGGCTTGCCGATTACGCCACCTGATTTTTTGTAATCCAACCGCGCCGGGACGCGCATCCAGGAGAGTATCATGAATGTGCATGCCAGCGCCTTGGCCGAAGCGCATCTGCCTGACCAACAGACCTCGGTTTTCGCGCGCGAAGCGATCGGCGATCTGTCGCAGCGCCCCAAACGGCTGTCGCCGAAATATTTCTACGACGCAACCGGCTCGGAATTGTTCGAGGCGATCACGCGGCTGCCGGAATATTACCCGACCCGCACCGAGCTCTCGATCCTGCGGGATCGCGGCAGCGACATCGCCGCCATCATTCCGAAGGGCGCGGCGCTGATCGAGTTCGGCGCCGGCGCGACCACGAAAGTCCGGCTGCTGCTGGAAAACTGCGCCATCAGCGCCTACGTGCCTGTCGATATTTCCGGCGAATTCCTGCGGGGTCAGGCCGACGCGTTGCGCCGGGATTTCCCCGGTCTCGCCGTGTACCCGGTGGCAGCGGACTTTACCGCGCCGTTCGCATTGCCCGACGCCATCGCCGCGATGCCGAAAGTCGGCTTCTTTCCGGGCTCGACACTCGGCAATTTCGAGCCGCATGAGGCCTGCGCCTTCCTGCGCAGCGCCCGCGAAATCCTCGGCAAGGGCGCGCAGATGATCATCGGCGTCGACCTCGAAAAGGACGAACGTGTGCTGTACGACGCCTATAATGATGCCGCCGGCGTCACAGCGCGCTTCAATCTCAACGTCCTGGTCCGCATCAACCGCGAGCTCGGCGGCAATTTCGACCTGTCGGCCTTTACCCATCGCGCGATCTACAATCGCGAGCGGCATCGCATCGAGATGCATTTGATCAGCAAGAAATCGCAAAGCGTGCGCCTGCTCGGCACCAGCTTTGCATTCCGCGCCGGCGAAAGCATCCACACCGAGAGCAGTTATAAATACAGTCTCGATCGCTTCGCCGCGCTGGCCCGTGGCTCCGGCTGGACGCCGCGTGCATCATGGACCGACAAAGCCGGGATGTTCTCGGTTCACGCGTTGGTGGCGTCGGACTGAGATTTCGGCTGCACCGGAGCTCAGGGAAATCGATTCCCAGATGGCGACGGTGAGCATGATGGCGGTGGTCAGGATCGACAGCAGCAGCGGCGACAGCGAGCCTGCGAACCAGTAGAGCACACCGAGCGCCACGATTCCTGCGCCGTGCGAGAGCTGCAGGAAGCCGCGAAAGGTGTGCTTGAACAGGATGGTGCCGACCAGAAACAGCAACGGACCGCCGATCGCGCTCAGTATCGTCTTGTAGTCGGCATGCCCTCCGGGGTGCGCCAGCACGAGATCGTCGGCCACCGCCGAGACGATGATGCCGGCCACGATCGGCATGTGCAGGTAGGTGTAAGCGAGCCGCGCCTGCCGCCCTGGTTCGCTGGATTTTGAAATCTGCTCGGAGCCGGCTTCGGCGCCCTTGTGGAAATAGATCCACCACATCGCGATGCTGCCGAGCAAGGCCGAGACGAAGGCTACGACATTTTCCGTGGTCCAGGTCAGATCGGCAAATGTCGCGCCGGTCACGACGATGGATTCGCCGAGCGCGATGATGATGAAGCCGGCGCAGCGCTCGGCCATGTGGCCGCCTTCGACGCTCCAGTCCGCGACCGATGACGCGCCGTATTTCGGGATCCAGAACCGCAGCCAGCGGCGACAGATATTCAATGCCGAGCGCCACGGCCCACAGCTCCAGCCGCGAATCCCCTTCAGCCAAACCGCCCGCGATCCAGAAGGCGCCCGACACCGAAAGCCAGACCAGGATGCGGATTGCGTTCCTGCGCGCCAGGGTCTGGCCGGGCACCGTCGAGGCCAAGAGAAAGATCGTCCGCCCGACCGACATCGAGCTGTAGGCCAGCGCGAACCAAAGTCCGCGCGATTCGAAAGCCTTCGGGATCGAGGTCGAGAGCAAAAGCCCGCCCGAGCATCAAGCACGAACAGCAGCGCCCGAACCGGCGTCTTTTCGGGATTGAGCCAGTTGGTGATCCAGGCGGTGTAAACCCACAGCCACCAGACGCTGAGGAATAACAGGCCGGTCCGCAACGCGCCAAGCGGGGTAAACCGGCCGAGCAGCGTGTGCGATATCTGGGTCACCGCGTAGGCAAACACCAGGTCGAAGAACAGCTCGGCATAGGTGACGCGGCTGTGCTGGTTGGCGACCCGGGGGCGAAACAGCGCGCCGCGTTGATCGTCCACCGCCATGGCCGCGTCCCGCCTTCGCCGCCTGGCGCTAGCCCTCCGGTACTCCGGTCTGTAGCGCCAGCGCGTGCAGCACCCCGCCCATCTGTCCCTTCAGCGACTGATAGACGATCTGATGCTGCTGGACCCGGGATTTGCCGCGGAAAGAGGCCGAAATCACGGTCGCCGCATAATGGTCGCCGTCACCGGCAAGGTCGCGGATCGTCACCTCGGCGTCGGGAATCGCTGCCTTGATCATCGATTTCGATCTCGTGGGCGTCCATCGGCATCCAAATATTCTCCATTCAGGCTTCGAAGCGCGTCCAGCGCATCGCGGGCCGAAGCCGGCCCCATTTTTGCGCCGATCGCGCTTCTGGATGTCACGCCTCGGGGTACTATATTCCCGGTCCAATCGTTTTAAATCAACCGGCTCAGACCGCTCCGATCACACCAGACTGACTGAAAAAAGGCTGACGATCATGAAACTCCCCGGTCCCGACCATCCCATCACCATCACGGCGAACCCGAAGCGCGTCCGCGTCTCCGTGGGCGGCGTCGTGATCGCCGACACCACCCATGCCCTGACCCTGAAGGAAGCGAGCTATCCGGCCGTCCAGTACGTGCCGCGCAGCGATGCCAACATGGCCCTGCTCCAGCGCACGGAACGCACCACGCACTGCCCCTACAAGGGAGATGCGAGCTATTACAGCGTGGTTGCCGACGGCAAGACGCTGGAAAATTCGATCTGGACCTACGAGACGCCGTTCCCGGCGATGACGGAAATCTCCGGCCATCTGGCGTTCTATCCCGACAAGGTGAAGATCGAGGAAGTGGCGTAAAAGACGTGGTATCGTCATTCCGGGGCGAAGCGAAGCTTCGAACCCGGAATCTCGAGATTGCCCGATGCGCAATTGAGGTGTGGTGCTTCGCAGCATCCCCGAACGACAAAGCTGTTTCGTCTTCGGCTCTGGCAACAGATTCCTGCTACACCCTGAAGATCGTGAGCCCCAGGATCAGCAGGACCAGGAAGATCACCACGAAAACGTAGAACAGGAAGCGGGCGACATCGGCGGAAGCGGCCGAAATACCGGTGAATCCGAATATGCCGGCGACGACCGACACCACAAAGAAGATCAGCGCCCATTTCAGCAGTGTCATCGCCCGTTCCTTCAGCCGTCGCGCCCCAGCAACGCTTTCATGACGTCGACTTAACGCCACGCGCGGGAACGGGTTCCGGGCCTCCCATAAGCGCATTGCGACAGAAGGCCGCGACCTGTAAGCCCACGCAGTCCGGTACGCCGGCATCAAGCAATTTTGCCTTGCTCAATCGGGTTCCCGACGGCAACATCCGACGTGACAACCATGCAGGGGCGTGCATGACCTCAATTTCCGAAACGATGGCGCCGGCGCAAGTTCACGCAGCCCCCAAAGCTTCGTCGCGCAACGTCGCGCTCGATCATGCGCGCAGCTTCCTGACGCTGGTCGTGGTGCTTCACCACGCGGTCATTCCCTATACCCATTTCGGCCACACCGACGCCAAGTCGTGGCTCGGTTTTGATTTCATCGTGCCCGCCACCGACAGCTTCTTCATGGCGATGTTCTTTTTCCTGTCGGGGTTGTTCGTTTGGCCGAGCTTCTCGCACAAGCCGTGGGCCACCCACCTTCGCGATCGCGTGCTCCGGCTCGGCCTTCCGTTCGCGATCGCGGCCGTCACCGTGATTCCGATCGCCTATTATGCCATCGCGTTGCGCGATAACCCCGACATCACCTTCGCGGATTTCTGGTGGAACATGGTGACAGTCGGCCCGTGGCCGAGCGGTCCGCTCTGGTTCGTCTGGGTGCTGATGGGTTTCGATCTGCTCGCGAGCCTGTTGTATCGGGTGTCGCCAAAACTGCTCGATCCCATCAACCGACTATCGCAGCAGGGCTTTGAGCAGCCGGCTAAATTCTACCTGTTCCTGTTGGCGGTCAGCGCGGCTGGTCTATATTCCGTCGCTGCTTTATTTCGGCCCCAATCGCTGGTTCGAATTCGGGCCGTTCTCCGTTCAGGCCAGTCGGATACTGCTCTATGCCGCCTATTTCTTCGTCGGAGCCGGTATCGGCGCCGCGCATTTCAAGGAGGGCGTGCTGAGCCCGGACGGACGGCTGGCCAAGGGCAATTGGGGCTGGCTGATCGCGACGCTGATTCCCTACGCCATGCTCTGGGTGCTGATCTACATCAAGCGCGAAATATTGGGTAATCCCGAGCCGCAGCCGAATTGGTATCTCGCCGTTTACGGCTTTTTCTTCGTCGCTTTCAGCGCCGCCATCCTGTTCGCCATCCTGGGATTTTTTCTGGGCTCGAAGCGTCCCTGGTATTTGCTCGACCGGATGCAGGCTGACGCCTACGGCATCTTCCTCGTGCACTACCCGATCGTGCTGTGGCTGCAATACTGGCTGTTCGATTACGATCTGCCCGCGATCGTCAAGGCGAGCGTCGCGTTCGTGCTGACCGTCGCCTTCAGTTGGGCGGTGACGGCTGCTTTACGAAAGATCCCCGGCGCGGGCCACGTGCTCTGAACGGTTTTTGATGAGCCGTGGCTTGCGGTTCATGCCGGCAATTGGCATCAAAACTGCATTAAATAGGTCCAGGGAGGCGTGTCCAAGGTCAACTTACAAGGATGCCCCAATGGGACTATCGGCTATCTTGATCGCAACCGCACTCAGCCTCACCATGCTCGTGGCAGTTTCCGACTTGCCGTAATTTATGGCGTTTTCGAGCGACGTGGCCGGCGGACCGCAAGCCCTATTGCCCGCCGCTCATATAGGCCGGGAACCAGCTCTCAAAACCGGCCTTCAGCGCAGCGATCGAAACCGGCGCTTCGCCGGCGACCGCAACGGCGTCGCCGCCGGTCGTGCCGATGCGCACGCACGGCACGCTGGCGCCTTTCATCTTCGCCAGCACCAGGCCCGCTTCCTGCGCCGGCACGGTGACGATGTAGCGCGCCTGATCCTCGCCGAACCAATAGGCATGCGGCACGATCGAGGCGGGTGCGGCCAGCAATTGCGCGCCGATGCCGCTTGCGATCGCCATTTCCGTCAGCGCGACCAACAATCCGCCATCGGAGACGTCATGTACCGCGGTCGCGGTGCCGGCGCGGATCATGCCACGCACCACATCGCCATTGCGCTTTTCCGCCGCCAAGTCCACCGGCGGCGGCGCGCCCTCTTCACGGCCGCAGACATCGCGCAGATAAACCGACTGGCCGAGCCATCCCTTGACATCGCCGACCAGCAGGATCGCCTCGCCGCCGGCCTTGAACGCCAAGGTCGCGGACTTGGTAAAATCGTCGAGCAGGCCGACGCCGCCGATCGAGGGCGTCGGCAGGATGCCGCGGCCGTTGGTCTCGTTGTAGAGCGAGACGTTGCCGGACACGACGGGAAAGTCGAGCGTGCGGCAGGCTTCGGCGATGCCCTTCAGGCAGCCGACGAACTGGCCCATAATCTCGGGCCGCTCCGGATTGCCGAAATTGAGATTGTCGGTGATCGCCAGCGGCCGTCCGCCAACCGCGGTGATATTGCGCCAGGCCTCGGCCACCGCCTGCATGCCGCCTTGATACGGATCGGCCTCGCAATAGCGCGGCGTGACGTCGACGGTCAGCGCCAATCCCTTCGGTCCGTCCTGCACGCGCACCACAGCGGCATCGCCACCGGGACGCTGCACGGTATTGCCGAGAATGACGTGGTCGTATTGCTCCCAGACCCAGCGCTTCGAGCAGAGCTCCGGCGTCGCGATCAGTTTCTCCAGCGCCGGCATGATCCCGATCGGCGGCTTTACCTCGCGCGCCTGGATCACCGGCAACAGCGGCGTTGCCACATGCGGGCGATCGTAGAGCGGGGCTTCGTCGCCGAGTTCCTTGATCGGCAAATCGGCCATCACGTCGCCGCCATGCTTGACGACAAAACGCTTGCTCGGCGTGGTGTAGCCGACCACCGCGAAATCCAGCCCCCATTTCCTGAAGATCGCCTCGGCTTGTTTTTCCTTCTCCGGCTTGAGCACCATCAGCATGCGCTCCTGGCTTTCGGAGAGCATCATCTCGTAAGCGCTCATGCCGGTCTCACGGGTCGGCACCGCGTCGAGATCGAGGTCGACGCCGAGATCGCCCTTGGCGCCCATCTCGACCGCCGAGCAGGTCAGCCCCGCCGCGCCCATGTCCTGGATCGCGATCACGCAATCGGCTTCCATGATCTCGAGGCAGGCTTCCAGCAACAGCTTTTCCGCGAAGGGATCGCCGACCTGCACGGTCGGGCGCTTCTCGGCGGAATCATCATCGAACTCGGCCGACGCCATCGAGGCGCCGTGAATGCCGTCGCGACCGGTCTTGGAGCCGAGATAGACGATCGGCATGTTCACGCCGGAGGCCGCCGCATAGAAAATCTTGTCGGCGTCGGCAAGGCCGACCGCCATCGCATTGACCAGGATATTGCCGTCATAGCGGGTGTGGAAGCGCACCTGCCCGCCTACCGTCGGCACGCCGAATGAATTGCCATAGCCGCCGACGCCGGCGACGACGCCGGAGACCAGATGGCGGGTTTTGGGATGTTCCGGCGCGCCAAAGCTCAGCGCGTTGAGGCAGGCGATCGGGCGCGCGCCCATCGTGAAGACGTCGCGCAAGATGCCGCCGACGCCGGTGGTCGCGCCCTGATAGGGCTCGATGTAGCTCGGATGGTTGTGGCTCTCCATCTTGAAGACCACTGCCTGGCCATCGCCGATGTCGATCACGCCGGCATTTTCGCCCGGCCCCTGGATCACCCACGGCGCCTTGGTCGGCAAGCCCCGCAAATGCAGCCGCGAGGATTTGTACGAGCAATGCTCGTTCCACATCGCCGAGAAGATCCCGAGCTCGGTGAAACTCGGCACCCGGCCGATCAGCTTGAGAATCCGCTCATATTCGTCGGGCTTCAGGCCATGGCTGGCGACGAGTTCCGGAGTGATCTGCGGCTGGTTCATGGGGCTTCTTACAGCGAGAGAGGTCTCTTTTTAGGGAGATCGGATCGGCCCGAAAAGGCCTTTTACGGGCCAATTTCCTGATGTCCAGAGCTTTGCGGGCGCATGGCAAGCGCACAGCGATTTGCACATCGCCGGTGGATCGGATTTAAGACAGAAAACCCTCATGTGAAGGCTCAAATCGCGTGGACGACCTGACCAAAACCGCATACCGGCACCGCCCCGACCTGCACGTCGCCACCGAGGGCGAATTTAAGGGATGGCGGACCTGGAGCGGCGACAATTTCGAGAGCCAGAACGGCCCGTTCTGGCACCGTGAGGACGACGACGGCATCATGCGCTGCGCCTTCCGGGTCGAGAAGAAACATCTCAACGGCGCCGGCAATGTCCATGGCGGCGCCTTCATGTCGTTCGCGGATTATTGCCTGTTTGCGATCGCCTCACCGATCCTGGAAGGACAGGCGGTCACGGTGTCGTTTGGCTGCGAATTCCTCGACGCCGCGCGCGAGGGCGAACTGGTCGAAGGCTCTGGCGAAGTCACCCGCGCCGGCGGATCGATGATCTTCCTGCGCGGCATTCTAAGGTCCGGCGAGCGGCCGCTGTTCACGTTTTCCGGGACCATCAAGCGGATCAAACGACGGACGCCGGCGATGGACGCCCGCGGCCACCTGATGTGATGCAGCCTCTCGCACAGGGCCGCCACCACGGCTGGCGCGACTATGCCCTGCTGCTGGCGCTGGCCTGCTGCTGGAGTTCGACCTATCCGCTGACCAAGATCGGCCTCGGTTCGATCCCACCGATTACCTTCATCTCGGCCCGCTCGCTGATCGCCGCGGCCTTTCTGCTGGTTGTCCTGTGCGTTCGCGGCGTTCGCATTCCGACCGATGCAAGAGCCTGGAAGCTGTTCGCCTTCCAGCAGACCATCAATTCGACGATTCCGTTTCTGATGATCACCTGGGCGCAGCAATACGTGCCGGCCTCGATCACGGTGGTGCTGGCGTCGACCACACCGATCTTTGCCTTTTTCATCACCTGGGGCATCACACGGCACGAGCCGGCGACGCTGTTGAAGCTTGCCGGCGCTATCCTGGGGCTTGCCGGTACCGCCGTGATCATCGGCCTCGATGCGCTCGGCGGCCTCGGCGGCAATATCCTGGCCGAGATCGTCATCCTGCTCGCCACCATCTCCTTTGCCTGCGCCACGATCTTCGGGCTGCGGCTGTCCGATTACGACCCGATGGTGGTCGCGGCGGGCTCGCTGTTGTTCGGCGGCTGCCTGCTGCTGCCGGCGTCGCTGATCATCGAGCACCCCTGGACCTTGCAGCCGACGGCGCATGCGCTGGTCGCGACCGTCGCCATGGGGATTTTCTCAAGCGCGCTCGGGCTGATGCTGTTCTACATGTGCCTGATGCGGCTTGGCACATTGACCACCAACGCACAGGGGTATTTGCGCATTCCGATCGGCGTCGGTCTGTCGGTTCTGCTGCTCGGCGAAACCGTACCGTCCAACCTGGTACTCGGACTGCTGCTGGTCATGGCCGGCGTCGCCGCCATGACCTTGCCGAAAGGTGCTTACCGCCGCTGGATCAGCCGATACCGCAGGGGTTGAAATCCGGCTGGCCTATTGCAGGCTGACCAGGCTCAGATCGACGAACCATGATTGCGGCGAGACGAAACCCTTGACCTTCGGGGCTCATCGCGCGCGGGTTGAGATCGTGGACGATGTAAAGCCAGGGCGGATTGTCGACGAGACGCTCATGCGCCTTGGCGTAGGCTGCCGAGATCACCTTGGGATCGGTCGCCTCGGCGATGGTCTTCAGCGCCTCGTCGAATTCGTCGTCCTTCCATTGCTCGAAATTGAAGCCGTTCGGAGACCAGTTGGCGGATGAGAAATAGCGCGCCATCACGCCGACGTCCGACGATGGCGAACTGACATTGAGCGCCATCGCCCCTTGCAGGCTCGGGCTGTCGGGCGTGGCGCGCGCCGCCGTCAACAGCACCTGCCATTCGACCACGTCGAATTCGACATTGACGCCGCAGGCGTCCTTGAGGTTTTCCTGCAGGAATTCGTTCATCGGCAACGGCAGCATCTGGCCCGAGCCGGAGTTCGAGATCATCACCTTGAAAGCCAGCGGCTTGGCGGCCGTGTAGCCGGCCTCGGCGAGCAGCGCCTTGCCCTTGGCGGGATCGAATTTGTAGTGGTTGACCGGTGAACCGAAATTGGGATCGCTAGCCTTGAGCCAACCGACCGATGGCTCCGCGGTGCCGTTGAGCAGCGACACCAGCCCTTCCCGGTCGATGCAATAATTCAGGGCCTGCCGCACCCTCACGTCCTTGAACGGGCTGTTGGCCGCGCCGATATTGAAGAACCACGGCCAGTCATGCGGATATGAGCCGGTCGTGATGGTGTAGCCGGCCGACTTCAGCGAGGCGATGCCATCCGGCGGCGGCACTTCGATCCAGTCGACCTGGCCCGAGCGCAACGCCGCCAACCGCGAATTCGCCTCGGGGATCGGCATCAGCACGACGTTGTCGACCTTCGCCATTTTGGCCGGATCCCAGTAGTCATCCCAGCGCGCCAGATCCGCTTCCTGGCGCGGCACGATCCTCGTGATGCGGAACGGTCCGGTGCCGGCCGCCGGCAGGGTCGCCACCTTGGCCCAATCATGTCCGGCCTTTTCGAATGACGCCGGCGACGTGAACAGCAGATAAACCAGCATATAGGGGAAATAGGATGCCGGCTTGGTGGTGGTGATCGCGACGGTGTAATCGTCGACCTTCCTGTAGCGGTCCATCAGTGGCACGCGCGCCCGCGAGATCGCCGAACTCGGCGCCTCGAATTGCGGGCTTGTGGTGTTGAAATAGCGATCGAGATTCCAGATCACCGCATCGGCGTTGAAATCGGTGCCGTCATGGAATTTCACGCCGTGGCGCAGATGGAAGATCCAGGTCTTGGTGTCGGCCGGATCCTGCTCCCATTTCTCCGCAAGCCCCGGACGCAGCGGCGCGAGCTGGTCGGTTCTGGTCAAATCCCACAGCACCAATCCTTCGAAGATCGGGTAGCCGAGGAAGCGCATTCCCTCAAAGCCGTTGTTCGGCATGCCGGTCGCGGTCGGAATGTCTGAGGCTGTCATGGCGATGCGCAGCGTGGTCTCGGCCATCGCCGCAGGCGACGCCAACGCAATGGCTGCGAACGCAGCCAAGCAGAATGCCTTGCGAATGAGCATGATATCTCTCCCGTCCGACGATCGGCGATTTTCGGGAGAGAACCAGCAAGTTTCAGGCCAGCCGGCCGCAACGCGCGCTGGCGGATATCATGAATGAGCGCGCATAAGCGACCGAGCGCACTCGGAAAGGTTACGCGGCCTTTTGCAGATGCTCGACCAGGCCCGCGAACAGGCCGCGTCCGTCGGTGCAGCCCATGATGTCTTCGACGTGGTTTTCCGGATGCGGCATCATGCCCAGCACATTGCCGCGCTCGTTGACGATGCCGGCGATCGAATGCGCGGCGCCATTGATGTTCGACGGCTCGTCGACCGCGCCATCGGGCGAGCAATAGCGATAGAGCACTCGGCCCTCGTCCTCGACCCGCTTCAAAGTCTCTTCATCGGCCTCGTAATTGCCCTCGCCATGCGCGATCGGCACCCGAATGACCTGACCGGCATTATAGCCACGCGTGAACGGCGTATCCGAACGTTCGACCCGCAGATGCACGTCGTGACAGATGAATTTCAGCCGCGCGTTGCGCATGAGAACGCCGGGCAACAGGCCGGACTCGCAGAGAATCTGAAAGCCGTTGCAGACGCCGAGCACCAGGCCGCCTTGGGCTGCGAACGTCCGCACCGCATCCATCACCGGCGAGCGCGCGGCGATGGCGCCACAGCGCAGATAGTCGCCGTAGGAAAATCCGCCGGGCACCACCACGAGATCGGTGCCGGCCGGCAACGATGTCTCGGAGTGCCAGACCATCTGGGCCTCATGACCCGATGCGAGCTTCAGCGCGCGCGCCATGTCGCGCTCGCGATTGATTCCGGGAAAGACGAGGACGGCGGATTTCATAGGGTTGGCACGTCACTTAATTCAAGACGAGCCTCGATGCGATCCAGCCAACCTTCGTGCCGAACCAGCGTAGCGTGGATTCCCGAAACCTTTTGAAAGACACTGGTGATTTCTTGACGAATGCCATTCTGAGACATTCGGGATGCCTGCATCTCCTGCTTGAGCTCATCGATTTTGCCATCGACCTGCGCAAGCCGGGACTGGACCGACTTCAACACTTCAAACATGAGTTCTGGCGTCACATCGGCCATCTTCGCCTATCCTAAACCTTCACCTCGATAGCATAATTCTCGATCACGGTGTTCGCCAGCAGCTTGTCGGCAGCGTCTTTCAGCGCCGCCTCGGCCTTGGCCTTGTCGGAGCCGGACAGCTCGATGTCGAACACCTTGCCCTGACGCACGCTGGCGACGCCATCGACGCCGAGCGATTTCAGCGCGCCTTCGATGGCCTTGCCCTGGGGATCGAGGATGCCGGTCTTGAGTGTAACGGTAACGCGCGCTTTCACGGGATTTGCCTCTAGTCCTGTCTCAGCTCTTCACCAGTACCGGGCCCGAACCGGCGGGCCGCTCGTTCTCCATCAGGATGCCCAGGCGCTTGGCGACCTCGGTATAGGCCTCCAACAGGCCGCCAAGATCCCTGCGGAAGCGGTCCTTGTCGAGCTTCTCGTTCGACTTGATGTCCCACAGCCGGCACGAATTGGGCGAGATCTCGTCGGCGACGATGATTCGCATCATCTCGTTCTCGAACAGGCGCCCGCATTCCATCTTGAAGTCGACCAGACGGATGCCGATGCCCAGAAACAGCCCGGTCAGGAAGTCGTTGACGCGGATCGCCAGCGCCATGATGTCGTCGATTTCCTGCGGCGTCGCCCAGCCAAAGGCCGTGATATGCTCTTCCGAGACCATGGGGTCGTTGAGCTGGTCGTTCTTGTAGTAGAACTCAATGATCGAGCGCGGCAGCTGAGTACCTTCCTCGATGCCGAGGCGTTGCGACAGCGAACCCGCGGCCACATTCCGCACCACTACTTCCAGCGGCACGATCTCAACTTCGCGAATCAGCTGCTCGCGCATGTTGAGGCGGCGGATGAAATGGGTCGGCACCCCGATATCGTTGAGGTGCTGGAACAGGTACTCCGAAATCCGGTTGTTGAGGACGCCCTTGCCCTCGATCACCTGGTGTTTCTTGGCATTGAACGCGGTCGCGTCGTCCTTGAAGTGCTGGATTAGGGTACCCGGCTCCGGTCCTTCATAGAGAACCTTGGCCTTGCCTTCATAAATGCGGCGTCGACGGCTCATTGGGATGTACCGTGTGTTGTTGAAATCCATGAATTTGGTGTGCTCCGGATGACAAGGTTTGCGACCCACGACGGAGCTGCCGTGAAGGCCAGGAACTTGAACCTAAACAGTCGAAAACAGAACAAGAACCGCGCCTGTTGGCAACCTATCTGATTGGCCCATCCAGTACAATCGACCAGACCCGGCTAACTACGTCCTGATCCCACTTATACCACTGCGATGCGCCATTTCGGCGCTGCGGCCTTACGGCTCTTTGCGTTAACGATTACAGCTGCTTATCTAGGCATCGGGACGCCTCGCCGCAATGAGGCCGCGCCCAGCATTTAGGCAGAGAATCGGAAACCCGATCATGACCACATTCGACAAGCGCGAAAAAGGATTCGAGACGCAGTTTGCGATCGAAGAGGAACTGAAGTTCAAGGCCGACGCGCGCCGCAACAAGCTTCTGGGGTTGTGGGTGGCCGAGCAACTCGGCCTGTCCGGCGATGCCGCCGCGTCCTACGCGAGGGAAGTCGTCGCCGCCGAATTCGAGGCCGCCGGCGATCGCGACGTGGTGCACAAGGTCACCGCCGACCTCGCGGCCAAGGGCATTACCATCCAGGAAACGCAGCTTCGCACCAAGATCAGCGAACTGATGGCGCAGGCGATTGCACAGGTGAAGGCGGGGACGTAGCAACGGCCCTCATCTTGAGGAGCATCGCGTAGCGATGCGTCTCGAACGATGACCCACAAACACCGTGGTTCGAGACGCGCGCTGATGCGCGCTCCTCACCATGAGGATCGTTGTGTGGTCAGTGAACTATCCCTCCTTGAACCCATATTCCGGCACGTTGCCGCTGGCGCCGTAATATCTGTACGGCAGGAATTTTCCGGACATCGTGATCTTGACCCGGTCGCCCTTCGGATTGGCGACGCGCTCCATCTCCATGTCGAAATCGATCGCCGACATGATGCCGTCGCCGAATTCCTCCTCGATCAGCGCCTTCCAGGCGGGACCGTTGACCATCACCATTTCGTAGAAACGATAGATCAAGGGATCGGTCGGCGGCATCGGCGTGCCCTCGCCGCGCATCGGCACCTCGTTGAGCATCGCGGTCTCGGACTTCGACAGCCCGAATAACTCTTGCGCGTTGGCGGCCTGCGGTTTTGTCAATTTCATCTGGCCGAGGATGGCGCCTGTTATCAGCACCTCGGAATAGCCGCCGATCTGCTCGCAGATGTGCTTCCAGGTCCAGCCTTTCTCGCGCTTGATATCGAGCAGCTTTTCGGTGAGATCAGTTCGTTTCACGGGCTTCTCCTGAGATTTGATGCCAAATTAGGCACGCAAGGAGCATGCCAAATTGCCAGGAAAACCGTTGGCTTAGAGCGTTTTCGAGCGAAGTGGATACCGGTTCGCGTGAAGAAAACGCGTCAAAACAAAAACCTAGAGCCCCGTTCCGATTCCATCGGAACGGGAAAGGCTCTAGCGGACCTCCCGCAGGCTTGCTTCGAGTCGCGCCAACTCAGTCTCCAGATCGCGTTCGACATCCGCGACCCGCAAATGGACGACCTTGTAGTCACGCGCCTCCAGCCAGGCCTGACGGGCCGCACGGTCGCTGACGATCGCCTCGGTCTCACCCGGATTTTCGAGTTCGATTGCGAGCCGCAGCACGAACGAGACAAAATCCGGGATGTGCCGCCCGACCGGAGTCTGGCGCTTGAACTGGCCGGCAAATCGCCGGTCCTTCGTCAGCGCCTGCCACAGCATCCGCTCGGCGTCGGTCGGGTTTCGCCGCAATAGCCGCGCCAGGCCGCGCACGGTGCCGCTTTCCGACGGTGTCGCGCGCTGCCCGTGCTCGGCCAAAAGCGCGCGCAGCCGGGTGGCCTGCTCCCCGTCGAGGACGCCGCCCTTTGCCGGGCCCTTGCGCCCTTCCGCGATCGCCATGACGACGCCGTGCAGGGTATGCATGTCCTGCTTGGTCGGATCCATCCGCGTAAAAATGTTGCGCAAATTGACCAGCATGGTCTCGCGCTTCTCGGCCGGGCGCAGGAATTCGACCCTGTCGAGCTCGCGGACCAGATTGTCGAAGAACGCCTGCATCTGGTGCTGCGAGGCCGGCTCGGAGCGTTCCGGCATCGCGAACGGCAAGGCGCCCGCGGTCGACAGCTTGAACCATTCATAGCCCATCAACAGCACCGCCTGCGCCAGGTTCAGCGAGGCGAAACCGGGATTGACCGGGAAGGTCACGATGCGGTTGGCAAGCGCGACCTCCTCGTTCTGCAAGCCATAGCGTTCGCGGCCGAACAGGATGCCGACCTCGCCGGTACCGCTCCCGATCTGAGCCACGATTTCCCGCGCGGCGGCATCCGGGGCGACGACGGGTTTGGCCTGGTCGTGGGCCCGGGCGGTGGTGGCGAACAACAGCGTGCAGTCGGCAACCGCCTGCTCGACCGTGTCGAACAGTTCGGCCTGGTCCAGGATGTTGTCGGCGCCGGAGGCGGCGCGCTTGGCGTGGACGTTGGGCCAGCCATCGCGCGGATTGACGATCCGCAATCGGGTCAGCCCGAAATTGCCCATCGCGCGCGCGGCCATGCCGATGTTCTCGCCGAGCTGCGGCTCGACCAGAATGACGACGGGGCCTGCGAGTTCGTGGCTTGATTTGGTCTTGTCGGTGCCCGAGCCGGACATCTCTTCACTTTCTGATTCAACTACTGAAGGCTTTGAATCAAGTTCCGAGGAACTTGATTCAACTTCTCTTTCGAAGGCCATTGGATTGCCCGGCTGGCAGAAATTCACAAGCGGAATAATGCGGTTAGAGGCAAATTCGAACGCTCAACAGGAGTCTCAGGTAGGTTGTGCACAGCCCTGCTTGCGCGCGTCCAGCTTTCGTTTACGGTATCAATCACAACAAAAACGATCCTGAAAGCCGACCAAAACGGCAACAGGCATGTTGGGGGGAGAATGCCATGCGTAGCCGATGGTCGTTGGCGATTGCCGGATTGGTCCTGATCGTGGCGGGCGGCCTGCTCGCCCATTTCACGCAGACCACGGGAGGCATCCGGGTAGAGGATGTGCGCTTCAAGGGCGCAGGCGGCAACACCATGAGCGCGCTGCTCTATATCCCGCCGAACGCGACCGCGCAGACGCCGGCACCCGGCATCCTCGCGGTTCATGGCTACATCAATTCGCGCGAGACCCAGGACGGCTTTGCCATCGAATTTGCCCGCCGTGGCTATGTGGTGCTGGCCCTCGACCAGACCGGCCACGGCTACAGCGACCCGCCGGCCTTCGCCAACGGTTTTGGCGGCCCGGACGGACTGGCGCATCTGCGCAGCCTCGACATCGTCGACAAGGCCAATATCGGCCTGGAAGGCCACTCGATGGGCGGCTGGACCATTCTCGCCGCGGCCGCCGCGATGCCGAACGATTACAAGTCGATCGTGCTGGAGGGCTCCTCGACCGGCAAGCCGTTTGCCGCCGAGGGTACCGCAAGCTGGCCGCGCAACCTCGCGCTGGTGTACGCGAAATATGAGGAATTCCCCGCGCTGATGTGGGGC
Source organism: uncultured Alphaproteobacteria bacterium (assembly GCA_963755895.1). Lineage (GTDB taxonomy): Bacteria > Pseudomonadota > Alphaproteobacteria > Rhizobiales > Xanthobacteraceae > Bradyrhizobium. The sequence continues at coordinate 368,277 of CAVWMD010000003.1, read as the reverse complement.
GTCGAGCGCGGGCAGGACGTGGCCCAAAGCCAGAAACTGTGGGCCTTGTTTGGCACGCAGGGGCCGGTCGAGCCCGGCAAGGTCTACGGCGATGTCGGCCAGGGGACGGCGCGGGTGCTCTACACGCCCGACATGACCCATCCGGCCGAGCATATTTCGCATGAGGCGATCGGCTACAGCCTCGACTGGTTCGGCAAGACCTTGCAGGGCGGCACGCCGCGCCCGGCCAGCGACCAGATCTGGTTCCGCAAGGAAATCGGCACGCTGATCGCACTGATCGGCTTCGTGGCGCTCTTGATCGGCGTCTTCGACGGGCTGCTCGAAATGCCGGTTTTTTCACATCTGCGGTTGCCCGACCCCGCCGACGGCACCATGCCGGCACAGGTCGCCGCCAGTGGCGGCCGCTGGAAAGCCGCCTTCATCCTGTCCGCCTTCATTCCGGCGCTGACCTATTATCCGGCGTTCGCGCTCGGCGGTACCCTTGTCACGCCCTCGGCGTGGCTACCGCAGGGCGTCACCAACCAGATCCTGGTCTGGGCCATCATCAATGGGCTGATCGCGCTGGCGCTGATGCCGTTCGCGCCCAAGCGCGCCCGCCGGGCCGGCTTGATCGGGCCGTCGATCCTGATCGCGCTCGTGACCGTGATCGTGGGCTATGCCGCGCTCTGGCTGGCCGACCTCGCCTTCAAGATCGATTTCCGGTTCTGGATCGTGGCGCTGAAGTTGATGAACGCGAAGCAGTTCCTGATCTTCCTGATCTACCTGGTGCCGTTCACGGCGTTCTTCATCGTAGCACTGCATGTGCTGCACCGGAACTTCTCAACCATGGGGACGGGGCGCGGCGCGCTCTACCTCACCAATATACTGGCGCTGACACTCGGCTTCATCGTGATGCTCGCCCTGCAATACGGCATTCTCTGGCTCACGGGGGCGCTGTTCAACCCGTTGCCTGATCCAGGCTTCGTGCCGCTTTCCACCATCATCGCCATCCAGTTCGTGCCGCTTCTGGCGATCGCCGCCGTCATCGCCACCTTCACCTGGCGGCGCACCGGCTCCAGCCTGCCGGGCGCCTTGATCTGCGGCGTCGTCGTAACCTGGTACGTGGTGGCGGGCACGGCGACGCAGGCAGCGTTCTAGAGCCTGATCGGTTCTGATTGAATCAGAACCGGGCTCTAGGTTTTTGTTTCGACGCGTTTTCTTCACGCGAACCGGTGCCCACTTCGCTCGAAAACGCTATAGACGGACCATGTCCTGGACCAGCCGTTCCTGGGCTAGCCGCTCCTGGGCTAGCCCCACCAGGACCTGCTTCAAGGCCTGCCCAAAGGCATGTCTGCCAGACGGCGTTCTGCCCAGCCATTCGCCTTCCACCCTTGTGACGGCGATGCTATAGGGCCTGATCGGGAACGGTTCGTTCCTCCCCGCCCCAGCAGACACTCTCAAGGTAAGGCCCGACCTCCATGGCAAAAATCAAGGTGACCAACCCCGTCGTCGAACTCGATGGCGACGAGATGACCCGGATCATCTGGCAGTACATCAAGGACAAGCTGATCAACCCGTTCCTTGATATCGACCTGATGTATTTCGACCTCGGGATGGAATACCGCGACAAGACCAATGACCAGGTCACGGTCGACGCCGCCAATGCCATCAAGAAGGTCGGTGTCGGCGTCAAATGCGCCACCATCACCCCGGACGAAGCCCGGGTGAAGGAATTCGGCCTCAAGGAAATGTGGAAGTCGCCGAACGGCACCATCCGCAACATCCTCGGCGGCGTGGTGTTCCGCGAGCCGATCATCTGCAAGAACGTGCCGCGGCTGGTGCCGGGCTGGACCAAGCCGATCATCATCGGCCGACACGCCTTCGGCGACCAGTACCGTGCCACCGACTTCAAGTTCCCCGGCAAGGGCACGCTGACGATGAAATTCGTCGGCGAGGACGGCCAGGTAATCGAGCGCGAAGTCTACAAATCCCCGAGCGCGGGCATCGCGCTGGCGATGTACAACCTCGACGATTCGATCGCCGATTTCGCTCGCGCCTCGTTCAACCAGGGCCTGTCCAAGAACTATTCGGTCTACCTCTCGACCAAGAACACCATCCTGAAAACCTATGACGGCCGCTTCAAGGATATCTTCCAGGACATCTTCGACAAGGAATTCAAGGCGAAATTCGACGCCAAGAAGATCGTCTACGAACATCGCCTGATCGACGACATGGTGGCCGCCGCGATGAAGTGGTCGGGCGGATATGTCTGGGCCTGCAAGAACTACGACGGCGACGTGCAGTCCGACACCGTGGCCCAGGGCTATGGCTCGCTCGGCCTGATGACCTCGGTGCTGATGACGCCGGACGGTAACACGGTGGAAGCCGAGGCTGCCCACGGCACAGTGACCCGGCATTACCGCGAGCATCAGAAGGGCAAGGAGACCTCGACCAACTCGATCGCGTCGATCTTCGCCTGGACCCGTGGGCTGACCCATCGCGCCAAGCTCGATAACAACGAGGCGTTGGCCAAGTTCTCCGCCACGCTGGAGAAGGTGTGCGTCGAGACCGTCGAAGCCGGCTATATGACCAAGGACCTCGCGCTCCTGGTCGGCGCCGACCAGCGCTGGCTGTCGACCACCGGCTTCCTCGACAAGGTCGCGGAAAACCTCACCAAGGCGGCGGCATAAGAATGCCGCTCCTCAGGACGGCTGCGCTGGCCTTGATGGTGCTGTCGCCCTCGCTCGTAGGCGCGACGGCGGCCGAAACCCCGCTCCCCGATGCCGTCGCGGCGCCGGGCGAGACCGTCGTGCTCTCGGTGCATGCCGAAGGCGCGCAGGTCTATGAATGCAAGGCGGGCACCGACGGCAAGCTCGGCTGGGCATTTCGCGAGCCGATCGCAACCCTGATGGCCGACGGCAAAACCGTCGGCCGCCACTATGCCGGGCCGAACTGGGAAGATGTCGACGGCAGCGCCGTCACCGGCAAGGCCATTGGCAATGCCCCGGGTGCTACCGCCAACGACATCGCCTGGCTGAAGCTCGACGTGACCGCCCATCGCGGCAGCGGCATTCTCTCCCCCGTCACCACGGTGCAGCGGATCAACACCCAGGGCGGCCAACTCGCGGGAGCCTGCGATAAGCAAGGCGCGACGAAGAGTGCGCCCTACTCCGCGGACTATGTGTTCCTGCGCAAGGGTTGAGCGATAGCTGCAGCTTCTCCGTCATGGCCGGGCTTGTCCCGGCCATCCACGTCTTCCTAGCTGACGTGCCGCTGAGACGTGGATGCCCGGGACAAGCCCGGGCATTACGAACTTCAAGTTAGTCCTTCGCTCTGAGATCGCGAGGTCGAATGTTGAATGGAGTGGCATGGATCGCAGCCGATTGGGGCACGACCAACCTCAGGGTCTGGGCGATAGGCGCCGATGACCGCATTCTGGCCGAAGCGTCGTCCGACAAGGGCATGTCCAGGCTCGAGCGCGACGGCTTCGAACCGGCGTTGATCGAACTGATCGGGAACTGGTTACCGAAAGCCGAGGCGGCGCTCGTTATCGCGTGCGGCATGGTCGGCGCGAGACAGGGCTGGATCGAAGTGCCTTATCGCCAGGCCCCCTGCCGTCCGTTCTCCGCTGAACAAATCGGCGTGCCCGACGTGCGCGATCCCCGACTGAGGGTGCGCGTGCTCCCCGGCATCAAACAGATCACGCCGGCCGACGTGATGCGCGGCGAAGAAACCCAGATCGCAGGCGTGTTGCTGCAGCATCCGGATTTCGACGGCGTGATTTGCCTGCCGGGAACCCACACCAAGTGGGCCAGAATAGCCGCCGGAACGATTGTCAACTTTCGCACCTTCATGACCGGCGAGCTTTTCAACCTTTTGTCGAGGTCCTCGGTGCTTCGCCACAGCCTCGACGATGCGAGCTGGGACGCCAGCGAATTTGCACGCAGCGCGCAACTTGCGGCCACGGAACCCCAAGGTTTTGCCGGCAGGCTGTTTGCCATACGCGCCGATACATTGGTTTCGGGGCTAACGCCCGCGACGGCCAATGCACGGCTATCGGGCACGCTGATCGGCGCCGAGCTCGCCGCGGCGCGATCCTATTGGCTGGACCATCACGTGCTGATCGTGGGCAACGGCACACAGGCCAGCCTGTACCATGAAGGGCTTCGTACACTCGGGAAGGTTTCTCAAACTTCCGATGCGAGTAGCGTAACGCTGGCAGGCCTCAAGGCGGCGCACGCGGAAATCATGAAAGACCTGAAATGAACCGGAACATCATTGCCATCCTGCGCGGCATCGCGCCCGAGGACGCCAAGGCTGTCGGCGAAGCCCTCATCGAGACTGGAATCACGACAATCGAAATTCCGTTGAACTCGCCCAGACCGCTGGAAAGCATCGCACTGCTGGCGAAGGCTTTTGGGTCAGTGGCGACCATTGGCGCCGGCACCGTGCTGAGCGTTCAGGACGTCCGCCAAATTGCCAGCGCCGGCGGGAGCATTGTCGTCTCGCCAAGTTTCGATGCCGAGGTGGTGCAGGAAACGAAATCGCTCAATATGGCGTCGTGGCCCGGCGTGCTGTCGCCCACCGAATGCTTCGCGGCGTTGAAGGCCGGCGCCGACGGACTGAAGATCTTTCCTTGCTCGGTGTTGGGACCATCGGGGGTTAAGGCGATCCGCGCCGTCCTGCCACCAGAAACCAGTGTCTATGCGGTGGGCGGCGCCGGCCCGACCAATTTTGCGGATTGGATCGCAGCCGGCGTGAACGGATTCGGAATCGGCACGGCACTCTATCAGCCCGGGCACTCCGTCGCTCAAGTGCGACAAGCCGCTATCGATATCGTCCGGGCCTACGATTCCGCCTCCCGGTAAATTGCACCACCGGGTTTGGCAAGCCATCGATGGCGTTGCGTTACCCCGCCATCGCCTTTTCGATCGCCGCCAGCGCGGCATCGGCCTTGGTGCCATCGGGTCCGCCGGCTTGCGCCATGTCGGGCCGTCCGCCGCCGCCCTTGCCGCCGAGCGCCTCGGAGGCTATCCGCACCAGATCGACCGCATTGTAGCGCAAGGTGAGATCGGCGGTGACGCCGACCACAACGCCGGCCTTGCCGTCCCCGGTGACGCCGACAATGGCGACCACGCCGGAGCCGAGCTGCTTCTTGCCTTCGTCGACCAGGCTCTTGAGATCCTTCATCTCGATGCCTTCGACCGCGCGCGCCATCAGCTTGACGTTGCCGACATCGCGCGTGCCGAGGCTGGCCGCGCCGTTCACGGCGCCGCCGCCGCCCATCGCGAGCTTCTTGCGCGCCTCCGACAGATCGCGCTCCAGCTTCTTGCGTTCTTCCATCAGGGCTGCGATCCGCGCCGGCATGTCGTCAAGCGTGGTGCGCAGCTCGGCGGCCGCGGCCTTCGCCAGCGCCATCGTGTCATTGGCGTGCTTGCGTGCGTGATTGCCGGTCAATGCCTCGATGCGGCGAACGCCCGACGCCACCGCGCTCTCGCCGGTCACCGAAATCAGCCCGATATCGCCGGTGCGGCGCACATGGGTGCCGCCGCACAATTCCACCGACCAGCCGAGCGCGTTGGCGCCGTGCTCGCGCGCGGTCTTGCCCATCGACACCACGCGCACCTCGTCGCCGTATTTCTCGCCGAACAGCGCACGGGCGCCGGCCTCGCGAGCGTCGTCCACGCCCATTAAACGCGTGGTGACCTCGTCATTCTCCAGCACGACATTGTTGGCGATGTCCTCGACGCGGGCGAGTTCGTCCGGCGTGATCGGCTTCGGATGCACGAAGTCAAAACGCAAACGATCGGGCGCGACCATCGAACCGCGCTGCGCGATGTGGTCGCCCAGCACCTGCCGCAACGCTTCGTGCAGCAGATGCGTCGCGGAGTGGTGGGCGCGGATCGAGGCGCGCCTCGTGTGATCGACCTCGAGCGCCAGCGCGGCGCCGACCTTCAGCGTACCCTGCTCCACGGTGCCCAAATGCACGAACAGATCGCCGGCTTTCTTTTGCGTGTCGGTGACGCGAAACGTGACGCCCTCGCCGGTCACCAGGCCGGTATCGCCGACCTGGCCGCCGGACTCCGCGTAAAACGGCGTCTGGTTCAGCAGGATGGAGCCGGTTTCGCCGGTCTTGAGGCTGTCGACTTCCTTGCCGTCTTTCACCAGCGCGCCGACCACGCCTTCGGCGTTCTCGGTGTCGTAGCCCAAAAATTCCGTGGCGCCGAGTTTCTCGCGTAGCGGAAACCAGATGTTCTCGGTCGCGGTATCGCCGCTTCCTGCCCAAGCCGCGCGGGCCTTGGCTTTCTGCTTTTCCATCGCATCGGTGAAGGAGGCGATATCAACGCCGATGCCGCGGTTGCGTAGCGCGTCCTGGGTGAGGTCGAGCGGAAAGCCGTAGGTGTCGTACAGCGTAAATGCAGTATCGCCGTCGAACATGTCGCCTTTTTTTAAGCCACTGCTTTTCTCGTCCAGGATGGTCAGGCCGCGCTCCAGCGTCTTGCGGAAGCGCGTTTCCTCCAGCCGCAGCGTTTCCTCGATCAGGTTTTCGGCGCGCACCAGTTCCGGATAGGCCTGCCCCATTTCGCGCACCAGCGCCCAGACCAGCCGATGCATCAGCGGATCCCTGGCGCCGAGCAACTGCGCGTGGCGCATCGCGCGGCGCATGATCCGGCGCAGCACATAGCCGCGGCCCTCGTTCGACGGCAGCACGCCATCGGCAATCAGGAACGACGAGGCCCGCAGATGATCGGCGATTACGCGCAGCGACGCCTTTTGCTCGCCATGCGGATCGGCGCCGGTCAATTCCGAAATGGCGCGGATCAATGCGACGAACAGGTCGATGTCGTAATTGTCGTGCTTGCCTTGAAGCACCGCCGCGACGCGTTCCAGTCCCGCGCCGGTGTCGATCGAGGGCTTTGGCAGCGGATTGCGTACGCCTTGCGCGGTCTGCTCGAACTGCATGAACACGAGATTCCAGATCTCGATGAAGCGGTCGCCATCCTGCTCGGCCGAGCCCGGAGGACCGCCCCAGATCTTGTCGCCATGGTCGTAGAAGATCTCCGAACACGGACCGCACGGCCCGGTGTCGCCCATCTGCCAGAAATTGTCGGAGCCGGCGATCCGGATGATGCGCGAGTCCGGGAGCCCCGCGATCTTCTTCCAGAGATTGAAAGCCTCGTCGTCGTCGATATAGACCGTCGCCGTGAGCTTATCCTTCGGCAGTCCGAATTCCTGGGTGACCAGCTTCCACGCCAGCTCGATCGCGCGATCCTTGAAATAGTCGCCGAACGAGAAGTTGCCGAGCATCTCGAAAAACGTGTGATGCCGCGCGGTGTAGCCGACATTGTCGAGGTCGTTGTGCTTGCCGCCGGCGCGGACGCATTTCTGCGAGGTGGTCGCGCGCTGGTAGGGACGCTTCTCGACGCCGGTAAAGACGTTCTTGAACTGCACCATGCCGGCATTGGTGAACATCAAGGTCGGGTCGTTGCGCGGCACAAGCGGCGACGACGGCACGATCTCGTGGCCGTTCTCGGCAAAGAAGTTCAGAAAGCTCGACCTGATTTCGTTAACGCCGCTCATATCCATCCAATCGCAAAATTGCCGGGAACCTACCGCCAATGGAGTAATCCTCCGGCGCAACGCTTTTAGACAAGGCAAATGGCGGTGTCCAGAAACTGTGCAAGGGGATCATAGACTTGCCGCACCAGCACAGGACAACCGACGTTGCCGTTGATAATGCTGCGGCTGCGTTGACAGCCTTGGCCCAGTCGTGTTTCCATCCTATCTGTTCGAGAGCGTCACGTCGGGAGAGATCGGCTTCAGTGCCGGCGCCGAAGGAGCAACCGCCCCGGAAACTCTCAGGCAAACGGACCGCGTGACGTTGCTAGCATCTGGAAAGAGACGCCTTGGAGCCTTGGCCCTGATGCGTCCGCCGACGGGATAATACTCTCAGGCACAGCGACAGATGGGGCTTTCTGTGGGTTTCCAGGGGGAATCATCCCCGGGGAAACCGCGAGGGCCCTGTGATGCTTGCGTGTAACGACCAACCTGCACTGAAACGTACACCCTTGCACGCCCTACACCTTGCCCTTGGCGGCAAGATGGTGCCGTTCGCGGGCTATGACATGCCGGTGCAATACGCCGCCGGCGTGCTCCGGGAGCACCTGCATACCCGCGCCTCTGCCGGCCTGTTCGACGTCTCGCATATGGGTCAGATCGCGCTGCGGCCGAAATCCGGCAAGGTCGGGGACGCAGCGCTGGCGCTGGAACGGCTGGTGCCGCAGGACATCGTAGCGATCGCGCCTGGCCGCCAGCGCTACGCGCAATTCACCAGCGAGACCGGCGGCATCCTCGACGATTTGATGGTCGCCAACTTCGGCAGTCATCTGTTTGTCGTGGTCAACGCCGCCTGCAAAGCGGAAGACGAGGCGCATCTGCGGGCAAATCTATCCGATGCCTGCGTGATCGAGCCGCTGCCGGATCGCGCGCTGATCGCGCTGCAGGGACCGAAAGCCGAATCCGTTCTGGCTAAACTTTGTGCAGATGCCCCCGCGATGCGGTTCATGGATTCTGGTCCGCGCAAGGTCGGCGGCATCGACTGTTTCGTCTCGCGCTCCGGCTATACCGGCGAGGACGGTTTTGAGATTTCGGTCCCGGCCGAGCACGCCGAGGCGCTGACCAACGCCTTGCTGAGCGATCCCGACCTGCTGCCGATCGGCCTCGGTGCCCGCGACAGCCTGCGGCTCGAGGCCGGGCTTTGTCTGTATGGCCATGACATCGACACCACGACCACCCCGGTCGACGGCGCGCTGGAATGGTCAATCCAGAAGAGCCGCCGGGCCGGCGGCGCACGCGCCGGTGGTTTTGCCGGCGCCGACAGGATTCTTGCACAGTTCGAGCAAGGCGCTCCGCGCCGCCGCGTCGGCTTGAGGCCTCAAGGCCGCGCGCCGGTACGCGAGGGTGCGGTGCTGTTCGCGGACGCCACGTCATCCGAATCGATCGGCCGCGTCACCTCGGGTGGTTTTGGCCCGAGCCTCAATGCGCCGGTGGCGATGGGCTATCTGCCGATTTCGCAAACCACAATTGGCGCGACCGTATTCGCCGAGGTGCGTGGGCAACGCCTGCCGGTGTTCGTCTCGCAGATGCCTTTCGTTCCCAATGCCTACAAACGCTAACCTGTAACGCTAGAGGATTTTTCATGACGACGCTGTTCACCGACGACCACGAATGGCTCCGCATCGAGGGCGATGTCGCCACCATCGGCGTCACCGATTACGCGCAGTCGCAGCTCGGCGACGTCGTGTTCGTCGAACTGCCAAAGGTCGGCCGCAGCCTCAAGAAGGCCGAGGCCGCCGCGGTGGTCGAGTCGGTGAAAGCGGCCTCCGACGTCTACGCGCCGATCACCGGCGACGTGATCGAGGTCAATGACGCGCTGGCCGCCGAGCCCGCTTTGGTCAACTCCGACGCCGGCGGCAAGGCGTGGTTTTTCAAGATGAAGATTGCCAACAGAAGCGAACTCGACGGCCTGATGGATGAGGCCGCCTACGCCAAACATACTGCCTGAGGGATCATCATGACCGCACACCGCAAGCCCGCCAACGACGCCGCAGTGAACTTCGCGCGGCGGCACATCGGCCCCTCGCCTCGCGATATCGCCGCGATGCTCGATAGCGTCGGCGCCAAGAGCCTTGAAGCGCTGATGGCCGAAACGCTGCCGGCCTCGATCCGGCAGATGGCGCCGCTCGATATCGGCGCGGCCTTGAGCGAGACCGAGGCATTGGCGCATATGCGCGCGCTCGCATCGCAGAACCAGGTTTTCACCTCGATGATCGGCCAGGGCTACTCGAACACGATCCTGCCGGCAGTGATCCAGCGCAACATTCTGGAGAATCCGGCCTGGTACACCGCGTATACGCCGTATCAGCCGGAGATCAGCCAGGGCCGGCTCGAAGCTCTGTTCAACTTCCAGACCATGATCTGCGATCTCAGCGGGCTCGACGTCGCCAATGCCTCGCTGCTCGATGAAGCCACCGCGGCCGCCGAAGCAATGGCGCTGGCCGAGCGCGCGGCGCAGGCCAAGGCAAAATCGTTCTTCGTTGATGTGGACGTGCACCCGCAGACCCTGGCGGTGCTGCGCACCCGCGCCGAGCCGCTGGGCTGGAATCTCGTGATCGGCGACCCCCTCGTCGACCTCGCCAAGGCCGATGTGTTCGGCGGCCTGCTGCAATATCCCGGCAGCTCGGGGGCGGTGCGCGACCTCAAGCCCGCGATCGCATCGCTGCATGCGAAGGGTGCGCTCGCGATCGTCGCCGCCGACCTGCTGGCGCTGACGCTGCTGGCCTCGCCCGGCGAACTCGGCGCCGATATCGCGATCGGATCGGCGCAGCGATTTGGCGTGCCGATGGGATATGGCGGACCGCACGCGGCCTATATGGCGGTGCGCGATGCGCTCAAGCGCTCGCTGCCCGGCCGCATCGTCGGGCTTTCGGTGGATTCCCGCGGCGAGCCGGCCTATCGCCTCGCGCTGCAAACCCGCGAGCAGCACATCCGCCGCGAGAAGGCGACCTCCAACATCTGCACCGCGCAGGTGCTGCTCGCCGTGATCGCCTCGATGTATGCGGTCTATCACGGGCCGGAAGGACTGACCGACATCGCGCGATCGGTGCATCGCCGGGCGTCGGTACTGGCGGCGGGCTTGCGCAAGCTCGGCTTTGCGCCGAACGCGAAAGTCTTCTTCGACACGATAACGGTGGATGCCGGCGGCAAGCGCGATGAGATCGTGGCGCGCGCCCTCCATGAGCGGATCAATCTTCGGATCGGCGACACGACGCTCGGCATCGCGCTGGACGAGACCACGACAGCCGCCGACGTCGAGGCGGTCTGGCGCGCGTTCGGCGGCCAGCTTGGCTATGCGGATTTTGACGCAGCCGCGCGCGATACGCTGCCGGCCGAACTGAAGCGCGCGAGCGCGTTCCTGACCCATCCGGTGTTCCACGCCCATCGCTCCGAGACCGAGCTGCTGCGGTACATGCGAAAACTCTCCGATCGCGATCTCGCGCTGGATCGCGCGATGATCCCGCTGGGTTCCTGCACCATGAAGCTCAACGCCACCGCGGAAATGATCCCGCTGACCTGGCCGGAATTTTCCAACCTGCATCCGTTCGCGCCACCCGCGCAGGCCGCCGGCTATCACGCGCTGTTCAAGCGCCTCGAACAATGGCTGTGCGACATCACCGGCTATGACGCGATCTCGCTGCAGCCGAATTCCGGCGCGCAGGGCGAATATGCCGGGCTACTCGCGATCCGCGGCTATCACGCCGCGCGCGGCGAACCGCATCGCAAGGTGTGCCTGATCCCGTCCTCGGCGCACGGCACCAATCCGGCCTCCGCCAGCATGGTCGGCATGGAGGTCGTGGTGGTCGCCTGCGATGCGCGTGGCGACGTCGACGTCAATGACCTGCGCGCCAAGGCCGAGGCGCATGCGAACAACCTCGCCGCCGTGATGATCACCTATCCGTCGACGCACGGCGTGTTCGAGGAGCATATTCGCGAGATCTGCGACATCGTGCATGGCCACGGCGGCCAGGTCTATCTCGACGGCGCCAACATGAATGCGCAGGTCGGGCTGTCGCGGCCCGGCGATTACGGCGCCGATGTCAGCCATCTCAATCTGCACAAGACGTTCTGCATTCCGCATGGCGGCGGCGGCCCCGGCATGGGACCGATCGGCGTCAGGGCGCATCTTAAGCCGTTCCTGCCAGGCCATCCCGAGAATTGCCATCCCGCGACCGATGGCGCCGACGGGGCCGCGGTCGGGCCGGTATCGGCCGCGCCGTTCGGCTCGGCGTCGATCCTGACCATCTCCTACATCTACATCCTGATGATGTCGGGCGAGGGCCTGACCCGCGCCACGGAAGTGGCGATCCTCAATGCGAATTACATCGCCAACCGCTTGCAGCCGCATTTCCCGGTGCTGTATCGCAACGCCAAAGGCCGCGTCGCGCATGAATGCATCGTCGATCCGCGGCCGCTGAAGAATTCCTGTGGCGTCACCGTCGACGACATCGCCAAGCGGCTGATCGATTACGGCTTCCATGCCCCCACCATGAGTTTTCCGGTGCCGGGCACGCTGATGATCGAGCCGACCGAATCCGAATCGAAAGCCGAACTCGATCGGTTCTGCGACGCCATGATCGCGATCCGGCGCGAGATATCGGAGATCGAGAGCGGACGCTGGAAGGCCGACGCCTCGCCGCTGCGCCACGCGCCGCATACCGTGCACGACATTGCCGACGACAATTGGGCGCGCGCCTATAGTCGCGCCGAGGGTTGCTTCCCGGCGGGCACGTCGCGCACCGACAAATACTGGTGTCCGGTCGGGCGCGTCGACAACGTCTATGGCGACCGCAACCTGGTGTGCTCGTGTCCGCCGATGGAGGATTACGCACAGGCGGCGGAGTGAAGAACAAACGGTAAGTGTCATTCCGGGATGCGCCGCTTGGCGCAGGCCCGGAATCCTTACCACCGGTCGCGATTATGGATTCTCTGATGTGCGATTGCACATCAAGGCTCGCGCAAGAACGCGCCTCGGAATGACGCCGCGTTTGAAATTCCGACCGTCAAGGCTCAACCAAAGCCTGCTTCTCAACATCCCACCGCCACAGCCGATCGTTGGTCAATTCGGTGCCGCCCCACCAGCGGTGGACGGGGTTGCGCCGGCTGAAATCGTCGCGCCCGGCCAGAATGGCCCGGCCGAGTTCAGTGAGTGACAGCCTGCTTTGGTTATAACGTTGGTGACGATCACGGTCGTCATGCATCTCCTCCGTGAATGGCCCGCCGTCCAGGCCTGAAATGGCGGGCGCCGACGCATCCGCCAGGCCATCCAGCAGCGCGCCGATCTGCCAATAGTCGAAGGTTCGCCGCGTGTTGCGTTTCTCGTGTCCGGGGAAAACGTCAGGCGGGCTGGCGTTGCCTTCCGAGATCAGTTCCAGCATCCGCATTTCCGTGGCGCCAAGTCCGCTGGCTGCTCCCGGCAGTTCTTCCAGCAGGGCGATGGCGGCCGGCCGAAACAGCGGCAGCAGGCTCAGATCCGTCGACAGCAGGTTGAACCAATCGCGCGGCGTCGAGGCGCGCCAAGCCTGCCACACCGAACTGGCGAGTTCGAGATGCTCCTTCGATATCTTGACGGTGGGTAATCGCCACTCGACCACTTCCTCCGCCGGATAATTGCTGATCGGCTCGTCGGCCTGCACCAAATCCAATTTCGAGACGACCGCCTCGTGCGGGCGGAATACGCCAGCCACCAGATCAGGATGAGTTGGGCATTCGGATCGGGATCGGTCCACAAATCGACCGTATCGAACGGCTCGCATAGATCTATCGTGCGGGTGCGATGATCGGTCTCTTGAGCGTACTTCCTGTAGATGCGTTCAAATCGATCATTTTCCTCCAGTGACTTGGTTATATCGATGTCGGAAGGCAAAGGCTCTCTGAGAAAGAAGCCGCGCCCCATCGCCAGCACCGCATCGGCGATACCGAGCTGCCTGAGGCATCCCGCCCCGGAGTCGCTGGTGGTGAAGATCAGACGTTTCATCGTCTCACCCCTTCGCAGGCGCCGTGAGCACCGGATCCCAGCGCCACAAACGATCGTTGGTCAGCCTGGTGCCGCCCCACCAGCGATCGATCGGATTATGGCGGCTGAAATCCTCCTTGTGCGCGAGGATGGATTTGCCGAATTTGGTGAGCGTGAGTTCACTGCCGAGGTAGGCCTCGTGACGATCTCCCAGATTTTTCTCGTTCCATGCTGCGCAGCTTGTCGTCGAGCCCCGCGATCGCGGGCTTCGGGCCAAACGCGAGACCATCCAGCAGGTAGCCCTTCTCCCACGGACCGAAGACGCGGGTCTGGCGCAGCCTTTCGAGGTGGAAAAGCGCGTTCGTGAGCGAGTATCCCCTTCCGATCATCTCCAGCATCCGCATTTCCGTGGCGCCAAGCCCTGTTGAAGCGGATGGCAACTCTGCAAGCAGGTCGATCAGCACAGGTCTGAGCAGCACCAACGCGCTCAGATCTTTCGTAAGCAGATTAAAACAGGCTTTCGGCGTCGACGAGCGATAGGCCTTCCATGCAGCACTCGCCGTTGCAAGCTCCTGCTCGGTGATGTCGACGAGGGGCGGCCGCCACTTTCCAAAACCACCCGGATGAACTCCGATCATATCCAGGTTCACCAAACGCAATTTCAGCCTGGGCTACCGTCTTCGGGTAGGAACGGAAATAATCGAGCAGCCAGATCAGCTGCAGTTGCGCTTCTGGACGCGTGTCGAACCAGAGTTCCACAACCTCGTATCGCTGGCAGAACTCGGCCAGGCTGAGATCCCGAAAACGTTTGGCTTTGCTTAATTCCCAACGGCTTGCAGAATCCGACCAATGGTCACCTTGGTGAGGGCCATGATCGGGTGTCCGAGGGCCAAGATGGGCTGCAAGTTTGGCCAGCGACGGCAGCTTTCCCCAGGCAAAATGATGGAAAAAGACAGCTTGGAACCTAAGTTTTCTTCTTCAAACTGATAGATCGGCCAGCCAGTCAGGATCAGAGGCTTCATGCTCTCACCACAAACCATTCACACAAACAAAACGGGCGCCAAAGACGTCGGCAACTCAACGTCCTCAGCGTCCGCTATCTCGAACTCAAGTCATCCGGCCTGACGCTCGGAAAACCTCATGCCTCCGCGGCGTCCTCCGGCTCTTCGCCGTCGGCGTCGCGCTCAGGCGAGCCGGCCAGGATCTGCTCGGCGATCAGGCCGGAGTTCTGTCGGATCGCGACTTCGATCTTGGCGGTCATGTCGGGATTGGCCTTGAGAAACGCTTTCGAGTTTTCACGTCCCTGCCCGAGCCGCTGGCTGTCATAGGAGAACCAGGCGCCGGACTTCTCGACGATGCCGGCCTTGACGCCAAGATCGAGGATTTCACCCATCTTGGAGACGCCCTCGCCATACATGATGTCGAATTCGACCTGCTTGAACGGCGGCGCCAGCTTGTTCTTCACCACCTTGACGCGAGTTCTGGTTGCCGACCACTTCGTCGCGCTCCTTGATGGCGCCGATGCGGCGGATATCGAGGCGGACGGAGGCGTAGAATTTCAGCGCATTGCCGCCGGTGGTGGTTTCCGGCGAGCCGTACATCACGCCGATCTTCATCCGGATCTGGTTGATGAAGATCACCATGGTGTTGGATTTGTTGATGGAGGCGGTGAGCTTGCGCAGCGCCTGGCTCATCAGCCGCGCCTGCAGGCCCGGCAGCGCGTCACCCATCTCGCCTTCGAGTTCGGCCTTCGGCACCAATGCCGCGACCGAATCGATCACCAGCACATCGACCGCGCCGGAGCGCACCAGGGTGTCGCAGATTTCCAGCGCCTGCTCGCCGGTGTCGGGCTGCGAAATCAAAAGCTCATCGATATTGACGCCGAGCTTGCGGGCATAGACCGGGTCGAGCGCGTGTTCGGCGTCGATGAAGGCGCAGATGCCGCCCTTCTTCTGACCCTCGGCGACCGTATGCAGCGCCAGCGTGGTCTTGCCCGATGATTCCGGTCCGTAAATCTCGACCACCCGCCCCTTCGGTAGGCCGCCGACGCCGAGCGCGATATCGAGCCCGAGCGAGCCCGAGGAGATGGTTTCCACGTCCATCGAACGGTCGTTCTTGCCGAGCTTCATCACCGAGCCCTTGCCGAACTGGCGCTCGATCTGGGAAAGCGCGGCTGACAGCGCCTTGGATTTGTCCATGGAAGATCCTTCGACGATACGCAGGGCAGAGGCGGACATAGGTGGTGCTCCTTATGGCGGGGATTCGCTAGCGGGACAAACGGGCGGCGGGTGAAAAAGGGCGAGCAATCAGCTTGTGGAACAACGTACCACGTTTGTTCTATGTTCGCAATATGTTCTTTTTCTTATTTCGGTACTGGCCTGTTTTAACCCCTTGTGGCCTAATTTGAATTTGGCAGTGGCCTAATTTGATCGTAGATGTGTCACGAAGTCGCCGCTAAGCGTTTTCTGCCTCGAATGGCGTAATCTTGGGAATTTTGGAGTACCCAAAGGGTTTATGCTCGCGGGATGGGATCTGACGCCAATGGATGGTGCACAACGCTGCCGAGATCAAGCCAACGAATGTCTTCACCTGGCAAACGTGAGCCGGAATGAGCGCGAAGCCGAGGCTCTGAGAAACATCTCTTCTAGCTGGGCCAGACTTGCTGGTCAGATCGACCGATACGCCACGCTTATGCGTGAACAGGGCTACATAATCCGAAAGTAAGGCCACCCCATCAGTTGGCGGCCTCTTTCATTTGAAAAACATGTCACGGGTTGTTTCGTGCGGGGGGTAAAAGAGTCCGATAACGATCCACGCATTCTGGCTCCACTCATCGACCCGGGGATTGATGGCGAGGCCCACCAGAAGCTCGAAGATGGCACGCAAGTTGGCGTCAGCTATGGCGATGCCCAGTATCGGATCGGCTTGCTGGAATTTTATCAGGATTACCACAATCACGTCATGGCGTTCGACTTGGGGTTCCGTTGCTGCCAGGTCTACGAAGCGGCTGAAAAACGCTACACACCCCAATATCTCCACAACATGTGTCATTACCTGAAGAAGAACAAAGAACTAAACGTCGATTCCTTGTCAGTGCCGCTTGATGGCAATCGCTATCCACAACCACCAGACGATCCATCACGCTTGCAGGCGGAACGAGCAAAGCTCCTGCCTAACAAGGAGCATTGCATTGACTTGTTTTGAAGTCCGACCGCCGTGCCCGAAGTGCGGCATGAACATGGTGAAGAGCGGCGCCCGCCTTGAATGTCTGCGATGCGGACATGTCGAAAAACCTGTCGTCGCCAAGGCAGCGCCGCGGATTGATCCGCGCGGCGTCGATGTCCGTCGGTAAATTTCACGTCCGCTGCTCGCGGATCGAACGCCGCCGAACATCTTTCGAAAGCCTCAACGGTTGAAGGCGCATGGTAAGACAACGTTAACCATAAACGGCGCAGGATGAGCGTGCCCGATTCGATCGGAGCCGCGGCCATGATTTCAGACCTGCAAAAACTCGTCGTGTTGCCCGTCGCGATGATTTTGTTCCTCTGCGCGGCATCGACCTCGCCGGGCCTGATTTGGCGCGGCAGCCCGCAAGCCCAAATCGTCGCGGCCCGCTAGACTTTTGTATTGACGCGTTTTCTCGTCGCTATCCCGCATGGGGCTCGTCGGGATCAGGCTTCGGATTGGTTTCGGCCGCGCCAGCGCTTGTCGTAACTCCTTGCCGCAACTCCCTGGCGCTGACGAAACGGGCGCCGATCCGCTCGCCGCGGCGCCAGATCAGCGAACATACCCGAAGCACCTCGCCACCTGCCGTAAACGCAAGACCAAACAGCTTCGGCACGGCCAGATCGCCGACCTCCAGGCAGACGCCATGGTTGGAAACATCGACGATCTCGCACGCGATCCATGGCGCATCCGGCGCCGGAATCAGAAATCCCTGCGTGTGCAGATCGATCCGGACACTCTTGCGCGTGCCGCGTTCTATGCGCTGTTTCGCCATCGGTCGCCCTGGAGCGTGATAACGTTGCTTCGAAGCGTTACCCCACTGCATTTTTTGCTTGAGCACGATCTCCAGAGCATCAGCCTTAAGTGAAAATTCTTCAAAAGCCATTATCGGGAAAAGTTAATATCTAAGTCAGTTTGAAAAATTCGCCGGAACCATAAGGCACAGGCCCGCCATCCCGCGGCGCGACGCGCCCGAGGTTTGCAAATTCGTTCGCCCAAAAACGAGAGGGCGCAGACGCCCCAACAAAGAGAGGGCGCAGTGCGATCCCAAGAGGGACGTAGGCGACCCTCAAGAGAGGGACGTAGGCGACCCTCAAGAGAGGGCGCAGGGAAGACCGGGTGCGCGCTGCACCCGCGGTCTCGCGTGCAAAGATGCACATAAGAAATGCGCACACGAGCATACAGGTTCAGCGGAAGCAGTCCGGCCTTCCCTGCGCAATGGCTTTACGGCTTATATCGTTGCTCTCCCCGGCGAGACCTGGCTTGCTTGTCACCGTCGCCCCCAAGAAGCGCGAGCTTCTTGCGAACTTGACACCTGCCATCGGGGCGTCAGGACCACACGACTTTGCCGTACGCTTCAGCTACGCTCGTCAGTCGCAGCTCTCGCGTCCACCGCTCCCCGCCCCAACGTCATTGACGATGGCCAACGCCCCCTCTCTCGGGACGGGATGGCGAGCAATACGCAACTGATTTGGGTCAAAAGTCAAGGATAATTTCTGAAAATCAGAAATAGTACGGAGATGTGAAAGGGGATGACGCGGGAGATGGCTTCCCAGGCGCTCGGGATGACGGTGCCATCGCGGCACGTCGCAGCAGATCGATGTTCATCGGGTCGGTCAGCGAAGGCGCCTCGCGCGTCGGTGAACGGATGTGAGGAAATGTTTCTTTCAAAGGTCGCTTGCCCGGGCCACGTTGAGCATGGAAGCGACAACGTCGTCGCTCCCGCAAAAATGGAAAGAAAAAAGCATGACAAACTTCAAGCCTCTTGGCTTACTTGGCCTTGGTCTGATCATCGCATCGATGGCGAGCGCGGCGATGGCTTCCGAGCATCACACCCGTCACCACAGGATCTACGCCAGCGAAAGGGTCCGCAATGCTCTTGGCTTCGATCGTCCGAGCGCCGCCGGCCCGGAAAACCAGAGTGCTTTCGGCACGGTGTTTCCCTGGAAATCCGGCATGCAGCCCGACGATTGGCGCCAGAGCGTCAATGGCGATTGACGTCGAACGCCCTGCCCCCGTTATTCGCCGCGCGCGCACCGGCGCTAATATTCCCACCAGATAAATTTATTTCGCGCTCTTACGCCCGGATCTGAACGCCACCACGTCGGTTGGTGCATCACGACAAACGAGGGAGAAAGACGATGCGCAAGATCATTCTTGGCTTGCTGGGATCGACTCTTGTTGGTGTGGCGATGACAAGTGCAGCGATGGCAGCCGAGCACCAAGCCCGGCACGAAAGAGCGTATACGAACGAAAGGGCTTGGGACGTCATTGGCTGGTCCAATCCGAATCGCGCAGGCGTTGCGGATCAGAGCGCCTTTGGCACGGTCAGTCCGTGGAGGTCGTCCGGTCTGCGGCCTGACGATTGGCGTCAGAGCGTCAATGGTGGCTGAAATTTAGCTAGCTACCGGCGACGAGCCCCGGTGATCATCTATTGCTGACGCCGGGCGCTCGTCTTGCGAAGCTCGAACCTTCCGAAACGTCACGTCGGGTTTGCACTGCCATTTCTGCTGCGCTTCACGATGGCCACCGACTTGACGCCGTCGAGATCGTTCAACTTCCCGGCAAAACTCGCGATGTCCTGCGACGACACTTTGCTGATGAACACCGAGAGATCGTCGGCGCCCCGGCTGCCGCGGCTTTCAACAAGAAAGCGCCTGACCTGACTGGCGCGCAATTGAACTCCGGCGTCAGAAATCCGTTCTCGACTTCAATCTTCAGCTGGCAACTTTAATTGTGCGATCGATAGGCTCTTCCAGCGACTTGATGCCGGCGAGGATGATCAGGATGATGATGGTCGATGTGCCGGCTGCGAGATAGAGCGCGCCGCCGACCGCCAGACCGATCGCCGCGACGATCCAGATGCTGGCCGCCGTGGTCAATCCCTTGACGATCTCGCCACGGGCGACGATCGAGCCGGCGCCGAGAAATCCAATTCCCGAGGCGACCTGGGCTGCGATACGCGAGGGGGTCGAGCACCACGTTCTTTTCGATCAGGAAGTTGGCGAAGCCATATTGCGAAACGATCATGATCAGACAGGAGCCGACGCAAACCAGCATATGCGTTCGAAATGCCGGCGGCCCACAATATCCTTTCGGGCTCAAGTCCGATGCTCCCGAGCAACGCCGCACTGAGGAGGCGGATCAGCATATCGACGTCAGACATTTTCCGGGCACTCCGATTGCGAAGACGGTCCGGCGCCTGGTTTCAAGCGCGTCGACCATCAAGGCCGCCGCGTTGCGAACGTTTCACATTTCGATCTTTCGCTAGTCCGCGCTGGGCAGCCGCCGCATGGTGAATTCGATGTCGCCGCCGGGCAGTTCGCGCCAGCTTTCGACCCCGCTCATATAGGCGGCCTTGGGATAGCGATTGAGGAAATCGCGCGCCTTGGTTCGGGCCCGGTCGCGCGGCAAGGTAAAGGTCTCGCGCAGATAGCCGTCGTCGGGCTTGCGCCGGCCAGCCATCCGGTCTGCGAGATCGCGCGGGCGAGAGGCCATGCCGCAAACTCCAACACATAACGACCGGCTTAATATAGCGCGCGCTGCCGCCAATCCGAGTCCCCTCGGGCTGCCTGTATGTCTAAATGTTGCTGGATCGATCGTCGGCGGCGGGGCCTGGCCGGTTCGCGGCCGTTATGCAGCCCCTAATTCACCGTGCTGCCGGTTTTGGTCTTCGGCTTGCCGGCGGCCTTCGGCTGATCGGTGCGCACGGTACCCCAGGGATCGGAGGGCGCCTTGGCGTCCGGAATCTTCTTCAGGGATTCCCTGTAGGCCTTATCCCTGGCGGCCTCCGCTTCCTTTTCCTCAGGGGTCTGGGATTTCACTTCCGGCGCAAGGTTGATGTTGGGCATCTGCGCGTAAGCAGGTCCCGTCAGCAATGCGATCAGGGCTGCGGCGCATAAAACCTTCATGGGATACTCCCCGTCGCTTCTTTCCGGCAATATACCGGCACGGCCTGCGCCGCCAAGCATGGCCGGCACATTACAAATTGTCCGACTTGCAGGATTTCGGCAGCCAGTCGTCCCAGATCGGACCGCATTTGGTGCAGCCATTCAACAGCAGACCCATGGCGATCACGCTGAAAATCAATGCCAATCGCCTGAACATCGTCCACCACTCCTACTGGGGCGGTTATAGTCGCAAGTCAGGCATTTTCAAGCCACGGCCCGGCTGTCTAGTATACCCCCGCAAGCATCATATCGGGGGGATACAGCGTCCATGGCAAGCGAGCAACAGGCGGCCGAATTCGATATCGCGGAGGCGCGGCGGGTTCTGGATGATGTGATTGCGCCGTGGGTGAAGGATCTCGGGCTGTCGGTCGAACGAATCGAATGCGCCCCGCCCGCGGGCGCCGCGGCCGACTGGCAGCCGGGCGCGACGCTGCGCATGGCGTTCTCCGAGCGGCTGTGCCGTCACGGCGGCATCGTCTGCGGCCAGGCGCTGATGGCGCTGGCCGACACCTCGATGGTGATTGCGATCCAGGCGGCCAATCGCGGCTACCGGCCGATGACCACGGTCGATCAAACCACCCACTTCATGCGTCCCGTCACCTCATCGGACGTGCTGGCCGACGCGCGGGTGGTCCGCCTCGGCCGCACCATGAGCTTTGGCCGCGTCACGCTGCTGAACGCCACAGACAACAAGCCGGTGGCGATGGTCTCGAGCGCGTTCGCGATGCTGTGAGGATGCGGCGGCTCTAAGACTTATTTGCCCAGGATCTTCTCGGCGGCGTTGACGATGCTGATGGTCGGGTTGGCCGCGCAGAAGGCGCCGAACTTCTTGGCGTTGTCGACGAACACGTCGGTGTCGATGATCGCCTCGTCCTCGTCGCCCTTGTACCAGCCGTCCATCCAGGTCAGCACCATCTTGATCTCGTCATCGCCGCCCTCGACGAACTGTTTGCAGGTCAGGGTCGACAGATCGAGAACGACGGCACGGGCCGGCAGCGAGCAAAGCACAAGAGCGGCGGCAAACAACATCGAGACGGTCGTCTTCACGATGATCTCCCAAAATGATAATCTCAAAAAAGGGGTTGCCACGTCGCAGCCAAACGGGATCGCAAACGCAATTCGACTAAACTTAAGCGGCGGCCCGAGATGCCATTCGTAAACGAACCCTGAAGGTAAAGGCAAGTACGGCGGGGGTTGGATTCAATTGTCTGTAATTCCGTCACGCTAGATTACCCTGACAACATCGCTCTTTCGGATTTGTGACATGATCGATAAACGCAGGACGCAACGATTCAGGGTGCTGAAGGGCGCGACCGTCGCCTTCGACGGCAACGGGCTCGCCTGCACCGTCCGCAACCTTTCAGCCGATGGCGCCGCGATCGACTTCGCAAGCCCGATCAGCATGCCGCCGTCCTTCATGCTGATGATCGAAGCCAATCAGTTCATCCGCCGCTGCCATCCGGTCTGGAGCAAGGACAAGCGGATCGGCGTCGCGTTCGATTAGAGCGTTTTCGAGCGAAGTGGATACCGGTTCGCGTGAAGAAAACGCGTCAAAACAAAAACCGAGAGCCCCGTTCCGATTCCATCGGAACGGACAAGGCTCTAGGACACGCTATCTGTCCATCGCCGCCATCAGCAACGCCTGCGCCTGCCGCGTGGCCTCGGCGAATGACGGTTGCTGTGGCGCGCGCCGGGCGAAGCAGCGCATGAAGGCGTCCTCGCCTTGCTGGCGGAGATCGCCAAGTTTGTCGCCAAGTTTGTCGTCAAGTTTATTTTGGGCCTTCTTGTCGATCTTGTTGAATCGCACATCGTCATCCGCGGCTTCGGCCCGCTTGTTGTAATCGGTGCGGATCGCGGTGCATTCGGGAATTTTGACCACCGGATCGATCGAGCCATAGGCGACGCAAACCTTGCCATCGGCGAGCGCCGACACGAACACCTGATCCGCCGGATCGGGGATGTCGGATTGGGTTCGTCCGGCCAGAATGCCGTAGGTGAAGGCCGCGGAAGCAGGCTTTGCCATCGGCAACGGATGGAAATTGATCACCGCCGCATCGGCCGAAATCGCCTGGGTATAGAAGCTTGCGTCCTTTAGCGCCGAGCCGATCCGCTGCGGTACATTGCGCGCGCCCTTGTCCCACCAATCCTTGTGGGCGAGCAGCCAACGCTCGAACAGCGTCGGCGTCGTGACGATGATATGAGCCCTGGGCTCGACATACTTGCCGTCGCCGTTGGCACCGGCCTTCTCGCCGTTGCGGCCGAACTCGGCGTCGAAACGCAGGCCGTCGTGCCGGCCCGAAACCCTTGCGGGCGGGCTCGCCCAGGATCGCGTTCATCTGCGCCAGCAAATCCGCGAACGCCGCGGCCTCGGCCCTGGTCGCGGCATCGTCCAGCGCGCCGGCATCGTACAGCGGCGACAGCTTCCCGATCGCGGCATCGCGCGTCGCGATATAGCGATCCTCCGGCGAAAGCGGTGCCGCGCCGGCCTCGGCAAGCGCGATCATCAGGGCTATCGCCGCGCACGCCACGGCGGAAATTCCGCTCGTCATGATGATCTTCTCCGAACCGATTATCTGATGGACACGCTGACGATGGGACCTGGCGTCATGCCGATGGCAAAACGCGCTATCTCTCGGGTTCGCTCGGCCTCGGCAGCCTCGACCGTCACCTTCCAATCGGCAAAAACCCGCCAGCCGATGCTGAAATGTCCGACGCTGGCCAGAAAGACGCGGTCATCCACCACCACCGGCAACAGCAGCGGCATCGTGTCGGTCAGCGTGGCCGCGGTGCTGGGCTTTGCCGCATCGTCACCGCTGGCCTGCCGGTCGTCGGGATCGGGGCGGTCGGCGGCACGCTTCAGGCGCAGATATTGTTCGCGCTGCGCCGGCGTCAGCCTGGCGAGCAAACGCGCTTCCACCCCGGTGCGATCCTGCTGCGCCTGCCTGACCAGGTCGAGCGCCGCGCGCTGAAATCCGCCGCAACCGACGCTGCCGCAATCGTTGTCTTCCCAATTGTCGAGACTGGCCCAATCGTTTTGCGTCTTCGCCATATCGAAGTGCGGCGCAAAGACAAACCCGGCCTCGCACGGTGGCTGCCATTTGCCGTCATCCCACGGCGTCAGCGTCAAGGTCGAGGCGAGGCTCGGTCCGGCGTCGAGATCATCATCGATGACAACGGGAAGGCCTTGCACCGAGGCGAACGAGCGCGTCAGGCCGCAGGCGCCGCCGACGTCGTTGTCCCAGTCTTTCGGCAACCGCACCAGACGCGCGCGTCCCCGGCTCACCGCGAAGAATACCGTCGAATGGCAACTCGCGGTGCCGCCGATGCTGTTGGCGGCCAACAGATCGCTGCCGGGCAGATCGGACACCACCAGCGTCTGTTGGACGCCGTCGAACGCCCCGAGCAACTGGCGCGACGGCACGAAGGGTCGTGGAAGCCGCGCTGCTTGCTTGACGAAGTCCTGTTGCGAATAGGCCTTCAGTTTGAAGCGCGTCGTTTCGGGAATGAATCCCGAAGGCGATCTGCGAAGCAAAGTACTGACCAAGCCGCCGGTCGCGGCCGGCGTACCTTCATTGGACGAAGGCCAGTTGTTCCTCACCAATGTCGCCAGATGCCGGGCGGCGCCGGCACAGGAAACCGCCGCATCTGCGGCCTGGGCGAGCGCTACGGTCATCACGCCGGCAACCGCAGCGCGTTTGGCGACAGCAAACAATGTCATGAAGTCCTTCCGCTCTCGCAAATCGTGATGATCGCCCAAGCTAATGCGCCGCTCCCGGCTTCCATTCGGCCGCGAGCTTTTGCGCCTCGGTGATCTCCATTGGGCTCATCGCGCCGGCGAGGCTTTGCCGGATTCTGTCGGGGTCCGGCCAGCCGCGCGCGGCCGCCAGGCTGAGCCATAGATAGGCGCGCACGCGATCCTGCGGGACGCCGCGGCCGTTGCTGTAGAGGTTGCCGAGATTATGCTGGGCGATCGGCAGGCCTTGCCCGGCGGCCCTGCGATACCAGTCCGCGGCCTGCGCATAGTCCTGGGCTACACCTTTGCCGGTTTCGTACATCAGCCCGAGATTGGACTCGGCCGGCGCGAATCCCTTCTCGGCGGCCTTGCGGTACCAGTTGATCGCCTCGCCAAAGTCCTGGGCTACGCCGTTGCCGGTGTCATACATCAGCCCAATGCCGTAGGCCGCGCCGAGACTGCCGTGCTCGGCCGCGAGCCGATACCATTTCATCGCCTCGGCATCATCCCGCGACACGCCCTCGCCATTGTAATATCGCAGGCCGAGATTCATCGCAGCCTCGGCGTTGCCCTGGTCAGCGGCCTTGCGAAACCATTTCACCGCTTCGGCGTAATCCTGCGACGGCGCGTCGAGATATATCTGCCCGAGATAGTTCTGGGCCATGGCAAAACCCTGCTCGGCCGCCTTGCGGCACCAGTTGATGGCTTCGGTCCTGTCCTGCGCGACGCCCTGGCCGTTGTAGTACATCGCGCCGAGATTGAACTGGGCCGGCGCGAAGCCCTGTTCGGCGGCCTTGCGGTACCAGCGCAGCGCCTCGGCATGGTCCAGCGGCACCGCTCGCCCATGGTCATACATGCCGCCGAGATTGGTCTCGGCCAGCGCATAGCCTTGTTCGGCCGACTTGCGATACCATTTCAGCGCTTCGGTATCGTTCTGCGCGACGCCGAGCCCATGATCGTAGAGCACCCCGAGATTATACTGGGCATTGAGGTCGCCCTGTTCGGCGGCCTCGCCGAACCACCTCGCCGCTTCGGCCGCGTCTCGCGGCACGCCCTGACCGGCGTAGTATATGACCCCGAGATCGTATTGCGCGGCGGGATCGCCCTGCTCGGCCAGCGGGCGCAGAAGCTGCATCGCCTTCGCATATTCGCCGCTGTCGGCGGCGGCGGTGGCATCGTCCAGCGCCGTTGCGCCGGCCGGGCTTGCAAAAAGCCACAGCAGCAGCATGGCGGCCAGCGCGCGCCCGATCATCTCAGGTATTGTGGACAGCAATCGCCGCATGGCCTTTGGTCACCCGCGCCGGCCGCCGGGTTCAATGAGGCCGACGGCGCCAGCGCCAGAGTCCAATCCCCAGCAGCAGGATCGCCAGTGAAACCGCGAGCGCCCCGCTCAAAAATCTTCCGCCGGGCTGGTCGATCGTGCGCGACCACAGCGAGGGCGCTTCGCCCGGCCGCGCCAGACGAAACGCCACCAGGCTGTCGCCGATCGTCGCGCCGGCCTCGGAATGACCTCCGGCCGCGATCGCCACATATTGTTCGCCCTTCCAGAGATAGGTCATGGGATTGGCGACCGCCGGCACCGGCAGCCGGCCCGACCAAAGCTCCTCGCCGGTTTTGGCATCGAGCGCACGCAAATACGCATCCATCGCGCCGGTGAACACCAGGCCGCCCGCGGTAATCGCGACGCCGCTGAGCAGCGGCGTACCCGATTGGAAGGCGATGCCGAGCGGTGCCCTGTCTTCCGACGTTCCCACCGTCGACCGCCAGAGAATTTTTCCGCCCCTCAGATCGACCGCGACCATTTCCCCCCATGGCGGCTTGTTGCAGGGCAGGCCGAGCGGCGACAACGCCAGGCGCCGCGTCATCGCAAACGGCGCGCCGCGCTGCTCGCCCAATTCAAATCCCTTGGGCGGCTTCAAAGCCTCGACCTCGGCCCGTGGTATCAACTTGATGATATGGATGGCACGGCTGACATTGGCGTAGAGGATCTGGTTGACCGGATCGAACGCAGCGCCGCCCCAGTTCACCCCGCCCCCGGTCATCGGATAGATCAGCGTTCCCTGTGTCGAAGGCGGCGTGAACAGCCCCTCGTTGCGCAGACCCGAGAGCTGCTGCTCACAGCTCGAGCTGCCCAATCCCAGGAACGGCTTGAAGATATCCGCGGCTGAAAATTGTTGCGGCAGCAGCACCGGCACGTGGGTCGGAAACGGCTGGGTCGGCGAGAGCTGTTCGCCTTCGGCAGCGCCTTGCGGCACGGCGCGCTCTTCGACCGGCCAGACCGGTTGGCCGGTGTCGCGATCGAGCACAAAAACAAAGCCATGTTTGGTCGGCTGGATCACGACATCGCGCAAGCCGGCACCGGTGTCGATCCGCGTCAGCGTCGGCTGCGCCGGCTCATCATAATCCCAGACATCGTGATGCACGGTCTGGAACGACCACACGAGTTCGCCGGTCTCGGTGCGCAGCGCGACCACGGAATTGGCGTGCGCGTCGTCGCCCGGCCGCTTGCCGCCCCAGAAATCCGGGCTCGGCGACGACGTCGGCAGGAACAGCAGTCCGCGCGCCTCGTCGGCCGACATCGGCGCCCAGACATTGGCCGCGCCGGCTTCGATGCCGTTGCGCACCAGCGGGTCCCAACTCCAGCGCAGCTTTCCGCTGCGCGCATCGAAGGCATGGACCGTTCCCGCCGGCCCGTCGACGCGGACATTGTCCGAGATCGAGGAGCCGACCACGACCACACCGCGGCTCACCACCGGCGCGGACGTGATCTGGAATTCACCTGGCCAGAGCAGCGGCTTTGCGATGCTGAGCCTGACTTGGCCATGGTCGCCAAAATCGGCGCAGGGCGTGCCGGTCCTGGCATCGAGCGCGATCACACGGGCGTCGTTGGTGCCCATGAAGATTCGCGCGCGGCACATCGCGTTTGCGGGCGCCACGCTATCGACCCAATAGGTCACGCCGCGGCAGTTATACCGGTTCGCGGGACGCTGCGTGGGACTGACTTTGGGATCGTAACGCCATTTCTGCGCACCGGTGCCGGGATCGAGCGCGATGACTTCGTTGAACGGCGAACAAAAGACCAGGCTGTCTTCAACCAATAGCGGCGTGGCCTCGAACTTGGTCTGGGCCATCAGCTCCGGCGCACGGGCCCCAAGATCGCCGGTATGAAACACAAAGGCGCGGACCAGATTGCCGACATTGGCCGGCGTGATCTGATCGAGCTTCGAAAACCGGCTGCCGCCGAGGTCTGCGCCCCAGTGATCCCAACCGAACGCAGGTGCGTTCGCGACCAACAACAAAGCGGTGATCAGACCGGATAGAACTCGCATGGCACCTCGCCGCCATATCGCTGGGGCCGGGATTATACGACGTGGATCGCGCCGCTCCAACGTCCCTAGAGCGGGATGACTTATCTTCGAATCGTCATCCAGCTCTATCTCTTTATTTGAGCATGATCTTTTCGGAAAACCGGTGTCCACTTTTCCGGTCATGCTTTATCTGCGGCCTCCGCCGCCGCCGTGGAAGCCACCGCCAAAACCGCCGCCCCCTATTCCGATGCCGATCGGTGGTCCATAGGCCGGTTCGTCATAAACCTGTGGCGGCCGGTGACGGACCGGGACATCGTCATCGTCATCGCGGTTACGCACGCGTCGCGGCTTCGAACCGCGCTTCGGCGGATCGGGCTCGATGATCTTCTTCTTCGGGTTCGGGGCCAGATCGACTTTCTGCAGCAGCGGGGGTTGCGTGGTGCAGGTCGGGCCGACCGACGCGCTGACGGGAACGGCAAGCGCGAGCGCGTCGGCGAGATCAGGGCGATTGCGCAGCCGCTGTTCCAGTTTCCGCGCGGTCGCGGTCAGATCGCTGTCGGGATATTGCCCCAAGAAGGCGTGATATGCCGCGGCCGTGTTGATGATCAAGGCGTTGTTCCAGGCTACCATCCGCCGATGCCGATCGAGCCAAAGCCGAGCCTGCGCACCGAACGGCGATGGCGCGAACAGCCCGACAAACGCCTCATAGGCTTCTTCGCTGCCGTCAGCCACGATCATCTCATTGGCCGCCTCGGCCCGCTTGTCCTGCAATTCGGCCCGCCATTGCTCGACGGTGCGCCTGGTCGCCGGCGGGTTCGAGACGGCAGCGCCGGTGGCTGCAGCAGGTGCGGCACTCACACTCGCATTTGCATTTGCATTCGCATTCGGGAAGAAACTGAATTCGTCGATCAGCGAGGAACTATCCCACGGGGTCTGGCGGCCCTCGGTAGTCTTGTTGACGGCGACGCGCGCGCGCTTGAAGGCGTCTTCGATCGAAAGCCCCGGCTGCTTGGCCGTCGATAGCAGCGCGGTGGTATAGGGACTGTCGGTGCCGCTGCCGTCTTCGGCTTCCGCGCCGGGCGACGTCGAAAACGACATGAAGGTGCCGGGAGCGCCGGTCTTCGCATCGACGATCGCCAGCCCATGCCCGGCGGTCTTGTTGATCTCAGGGAACGGGTTGTTGCGGCAGGCATCGAGCAGCAGGATGCGCATCTTGCTCGGCACCGATGTCAATGTGTTCAGGACGTCATTGAGACGGACCGCCTGCAATGGAATGTCGGCTTCCCGTTTTGGGTCGACATCCACCGGCACCAGATAATTCTCGCCGTCGATTTGCAGGCCGTGGCCGGCGTAGAACACCAGCGCCACGGTATCGGGGCCTTTCGCCGCCACTTTGGCGGCGAAGTCGCTGACTTTGTCCCGCATTTCGTTCTGCGAGAGATCGGCGGCGCTCTCGACCTCGAAGCCGGCTTCGCCAAGCAATTGCGACATCGCCTTGGCGTCATTGGCCGGATTGGGGAGCGCCACCACGGCGCGGTAATTCGACTGGCCGATCACCAGTGCGATGCGATTTCCGGCAAGTGCGGCGTGCGAGACCAACATCAGCCCCGCTGCAATCAGGATGCAATGGATGGCACGGAACATGGCGACACCTCCAGCTTCGACCATTGGTCGAGCCCTGGGCGCACTGGTTCATGGCTGGATTTCGTAAAACCGCTATTTCGGCTTCGCTATTTCGGCTTCTTGGCCGGATCGGCGGCGGGCTTGGTCACGCCCCACGGATCGTATTTTTCCTTGGAGTCGGGAATTCTTTCGAGCGCCGCCTTGTAGGCCTTGTCGTCGACCTTCTTGGTGGCCGAGTTCGTCCTTCTTGCTATCGTCGGCGCCCTTATTCCGTTTTCCCATCTGGGCGTGCGCGGGCACCACCAGCAACGCCAGCACCGTCGCCACAATCGTCAAGGCCTTCATCGCTTGGGTCTCCCTGCCGTCTTGTTTCCCGCAAGCTCGTTCCTGCGACCAAACAATCGCCAACACCCGGCACGCGGCGCACGATAGCTGCTTCCGTATCCGGTTTCAGCAAATTGTTAAATGCCGTGAACGAAAATTAATCTAGCAATTACAGCAATTTTGCGCGCCCCGGGCTAGAACCGTCCTAATGGGGCGGATCGTATTTCATATCGGGTTGATGGTGGCCGGCACGCTGACGCTGGCCGGATGTGGCATGGCCGACAGCCATTCGTCGATGCCCGAGTTTTTGCGCGTCAAGGAAGGCGGCCCGCCGCCGCTGGAGCCGCCGCCCGATGTCAAGCAGCTCGTTCGCGACCATCTCGACTCGGTTTTCATGGCCTCGTCGGCCCCGCACGACGTGCAGGTCTCCCCGGCGCGCCACAATCTCCGTGGACCGGGCTGGATCGCCTGCGTCAAGGCCGACCTGAATTCCGCCACCGGCAAACCGCTCGGCATGCAGACCTATCGTATCGACATCGAGGAAGGCGTGATCCTCGACCGGCAGCGGGCCGAGGACGGCGATAGCTGCGCGTCCGAGAGCTTTGAGCCGATCTAGTATTTTGCTTTGACGCGTTTTCTTCACGCGAACCGGCTGCCACGGAGCCTGTCATCGGGCGCGCATTCGCGCGACCCGTTGGCTCGAAAACGCTACGACCGTGCAGGGTCGCGCCGGAAGCTCTGGACAAGGCGTCCACATCAGGGTCAAATTTGATCTCAGCAAACCCGTTGCGGCGATCCGCCGAAACGGATTGCTCGCGAGCGCCCGCGGCAACGACGGGCGCCGAAAAGTATAAAACTGGGAGGAATTCGTGGGCATTTCACGTCGCGACGTTTTATTGGGCACTACCGGCGCGCTTGGCGCTGCGGCATTCTCGCGGCCTATGCCCGCCATTGCCCAGTCCGAGCCGATCAAGATCGGCTGGCTCGCCGCGATGACCGGCCCGAGTTCAGCCCCGACCGTCGGCTTCAATCGCGGCGTGACTTTCGCGGTCGACGCCATCAACGCGGCGGGCGGCGTCAAGGGCCGCAAGATCGAGGTCATCACCCGCGACACCCAGGGCGATCCCACCAAGGCGGTCAACGCAACCCAGGAAATGATCAGCCAGCTCAAGGTTCACGGCATCTGGGGACCGGTGAATTCCGGCGAGGCGCTCGCCACCACGCCGATCATGGCCCGCGCCAAGATGCCGGACATCCATCCATGCGTGGTCGAAACCCTGATCGATCCCGCCAAATATCCCAATGCGTTCCGGATGGCGCCATCCAACAGCCAATGGGACGACGCAGTGCGCAATTATTGCCTCGCGATTCTCAAGGTCAAGAAGATCGCGGTGTTCGGCGACACCACGGGCTACGGCGTCACCGCGGTCGGCGCGTCGGTGGCCGCCTTCAAGAAGGACGGTGCCGAGGTGGTCTACCAGGCCAACATCGATGCGACCCAGCCGGACATGACCCCGGACATGCTGCGCGCCAAGAACGCCGGTGCCGAGGTCATCGTGGTGTGGAGCGTCGCCACCAGCATGGAAGCCCGGATGTTCAACACCCGCGCGACCATGAACTGGGACGTCGCCTTCGTCGGCCATCCGTCGCTGGCGTCGGGCGACATCGCCGGCCTGATCGAAAAACCCGCCAATTGGGACAAAGTATACGCGGTCGGCTACAAGAGTTGCAGCTACGACGCGGCGGGCAAATTGCCGGCGAAAAGCCAGGAGCTGGTCGATCGCCTGACCAAGGCCAATATCGCGCTCAACGACACGCTGCTGTGGTGGATCGCCGGCGGCATCGATGCGGTCGAGCTGTTCGCTAAAGCTGTCGAGGCCTCAGGGTCGACCGACGCCCCGGGCATCATCGCCTATTTGAACACGCTGTCGAAATATCCCGGCTATTTCGGCAATTACACCTTCACGCAGACCCAGCATAATGGCTACCCGACCGAGGAGATCGTGATGTCGGCGGCCAACTCCGCCAAGAGCGGAACCTTCGCATTGGCGCCGGGTTACGCGTAAGCCGCGGCGCGCGGGAGTGTAAGCCCATGCTCGGCTCAATCCTCGCATCCGGTCTGGCAGCCGGCGCGATCTACGCGCTGGTCGGCGTCACCTACAACACGATGTTCTCGACCTCGCGGGTGATGAGCTTCACCTCGGGTCAACTGGCGATGCTCGGCGGCGTGTTCGGCTCGATGTTCGTGCTCAAACTGGGCCTGCCGGTCATCGTCGGCTTCGTGCTGACGCTGCTCGGATGCGCGCTGATTGGCGTCATCACCGAGTTCGTCGCGGTGCGGCCGGTGCTGAAGAATCTCGACCAGCACCTCTACGTGCTGTCCACGCTGGCGCTGGCCCTGATGATCCAGCAGGTCGCCGCGATCAAATGGGGCACCGAGCCGCAGCCGTTTCCGAAGCTGATCGGCTGGGGCAGCGGCGTTTGGGACGAAAAGTTCTGGCTGCCGGTGGTCGCCTGCGCCGCGACCATCATCGGCCTCGAATATCTCTATCGCCGCACCTTGGTGGGCCGCGCGTTCCTCGCGATCGCGGAGGATAATTTCGCGGCGCGCGCGCTGGGGCTGCCGGAGCGCAATTTGCGCGTCGCAAGTTACGCGCTGGCTGGTGTTATCGGCGGCATCGCCGGATTTTCCGGCGGCGAATTGCTGTTGGCATTCTTCGCCAATGGCGCATTGCTGAACTTCTACGGCTTCGTCCCGGTGGCGATCGGCGGCCTCGGCAACAACCGCGGCGCCATCATCGGCGGCATCGCGCTCGGCCTGTTCCAGCAGGCGGCCAATTTCCTGGTCGGCGGCATCTTCTCGTCGGTCGCGGTGTTCACGCTGTTCATCGTGGTGCTGCTGGCAGCACCCCGTGGCCTGTTCGGCTCGGCCACGGCGCGGAGAGTGTGATGACATTGGTCACTGTCACGCCCCCGCGCAGCGAGCCAAACGCCTTTCGCGCGGTCCTGCCACAACTGGTGCCGTTCCTCGGCGTGTTCGCGGTGGCGATGATCCTGCCCTTTGTCAGCAATGACTATTGGGCATTGATCGGCACCCGGGCGGCGATCTACTGGGTGCTGGTGTCCGGCCTCAATCTGGTGGTCGGCTTCGCCGGTCACCTCGCGATCGGCTATGTCGCATTGCTGACGCTCGGCGCCTACACCACCAGCGTACTGGTCGCCGGCAATGTGATGCCCGCGGTGCCGGTGTTCGCGGCGCTTGCCGATCGCAGCCCTCGTCGGCGCGGTGTTCGGCGTCATCGTCGGCCTGCCGGCGCTGCGGTTGCGGACCTTCTATTTCGCGATGTCGACCCTGGGCTTTGCCACCATCGTCACCCAGATCGCGCTGGCCTGGCAGAGCGTCACCGGCGGCGGTATCGGCATTGCGGGTCCGGAATTTCCCGCGCCCTTCAATACCGCGTGGGGCTACTATTATCTCTGCATCGGCCTTGCGGCGGCCTCGACCTGGATCAGCGCCAACATCGCGCACTCCCGGTTCGGACGCGCGTTGGTCGCGCTGCGCGACGCCGAAGTCGCGGCCGAAGCCACCGGCATTTCCAAGCCGCGGATGCTGATCGCGATCTTTCTGCTCGCCGGCGCACTGGCGGCGATCGCCGGCGGACTGTTTGCGAGCCTGCAAACCTACATCACCCCGGATGCCTTCACCTTCGATCTTTCGGTGCTGTTCTTCATTGCCATCCTGATCGGTGGCCGTGGCTCGATCCTGGGGCCGCTGCTCGGCACCATCATCCTGACCATCCTGCCGGAGATCGCGGCACCTTTGGCGGCGTGGTCGACTTTCCTCTACGCGGTACTGCTGCTGGTGATCGTGCTGGCGATCCCCGGCGGCATCGCCGCACTGCTGGATTTCCGTAACCGGCGTCCGCTCCCCAGCAACCGCGCCATCCTGCCGCGCCCGGCGGCGCTCGGCGACATCGTGCGCAAGCGCGCCGGCGGCAAGATGCTCAGCCTGCGCGGCATCGCGCTGAGCTTCGGCAATGTCCGCGCCATCGATGGCCTCGATCTCGACGTAGCGCCGGGGCGGATCCACGGGCTGATCGGCCCCAACGGCAGCGGCAAGACCACGACGCTCAACGTGATCTCCGGTTACTACGCCGCCAAGGGCGGCACCATGACACTGGGAGAGGACGCGCTGCCGCCCGGCATGCCGGCGCTGCGCGCCGCGCGCGGCATCGCCCGCACCTTCCAGACGCCGCGCGTGATCGGCGAAGCCTCGGTGCTGGAAAACGTGAAGATCGGCGGCACCATCGAGGGCGAGGCCTCCTTCGTCGAAGCGCTGCTGTCGTTGCCGCGAAACCACCGCGACGAGCGCATGCTGGCGGGCAAAGCGCGCGGCCTGCTCGGCGTGGTCGGGCTGGAAGCGCTGGCTGATGTTCGTGCCGACCGGTTGCAGCACAGCGAGTTGCGCTTCATCGAGATCGCGCGCGCGCTGATGCTCGATCCGGATTTCCTGCTGCTGGATGAACCGGCCGCCGGCCTGTCCGCCGACGAGATCGATCGGCTGGCCGCCTTGATCAAGGCGATCAGCGCACGCGGCACCGGTGTCCTGCTGGTGGAGCATCATTCCGACCTGATCTTCGCCATCTGCGACCAGATCACGGTGCTCAATCTCGGGCGCATCCTAGCCGCGGGGACCGCGGCCGAGATTCGCAGTCACAAGGAGGTGGTCAGTGCATACCTCGGTGCCTGAACCCCTGCTGGCCGTTGCCGCGCTGCAATCCGGCTACGGCAAGATCCGCGTGCTGCATGGCATCGATTTCCAGGTCGAAGCCGGCGAGGTGGTGGCGCTGCTCGGCCCCAACGGCGCCGGCAAGAGCACGATGCTGCGCGCGTTGTCGGGGCTGCTTCCGGTCAACGCCGGATATGTCCGCTTCGGCGGCCGCGACATCACCAACATCTCACCGCGCGAGGCGGCGCGCGCCGGCCTCGTGCATGTGATCGAGGGCCATCGCGTGTTCACGCAGATCTCCGTCACCGACAATTTGCTGCTGGCCGGCTACGATTTGTCGCGCGGCGAGCGCACTGCCCGGATCGAGGAGGCGCTGGCGTTCTTCCCCGAGATCGCCGCCAAGCGCCATGAGTATGGCGGCGCGCTCAGCGGCGGCCAGCAGCAGATGCTGACGGTGGCGCAAGGACTGGTGCGGCGTCCACGCCTGTTGATGCTCGACGAACCGTCGGCGGGCCTGTCGCCGGTATTGGTCGACCGCGTGCTCGACGTCATCGGGCAGTTACGCAAGCAAGGCACCGCCGTGTTGCTGGTCGAGCAGCTCTTGGAAAAAGCGCTTGCGACCGCCGACCGCGTCTATGCGCTGGTGCAGGGACACATCGTGCTGGAAGCCCCGACCAGCGAGAGCGATCTGCCGCGGCGGCTCGAGCAGGCCTATTTCGGCCATCAGGCGCTGACCCCATGAAATATAACGACCCAAGAGGTCCAAGAGGCCAAACAAATACACGCCGGGAGGAAGCATCATGAAGAGCGTTGCCGTCAGCCGTCGCGTGATCCTGAAGATATCGACGGCCGCGGCCGCGTCGCTGCTGGGCTCGCCCGCCATCATCGGGCGCGCGCAAGCCGCCACCACAAAACTCAAGATGTCATCGTCGCTGCCGAACGACCCGAAATATGCCAACGGCCGGGTCTACTACGACAACCTCGTCAAGAACCTGAAGGCCAACGGGCTGGCGAACAGATCGACGTCACGTTCTTCCCCGACAACCAGCTCGGCCAGGAAATCGACGTCATCAATTCGGTCAAGCTCGGCGTCATCGACCTGATGGTGTCGGGCTCCTCGATCTCGGCCAACCTGGTGCCGCTGGTCGGCACGTTCGACCTCGGCTATCTCTTCACCAGCTATCAGCAGCAGACCAAGGCGTTCGACGCCGGCGCCGCCAAGCCGGTCGAGGACGCGCTGCTCAAGGGCGCCAACATCCGGATCATCTCCTGGGCGTATAATTTCGGCGCCCGCAGCGTGCTGTCGAAGAAGCCGGTGAAGACGCCGGAAGATCTGGCCGGGCCTCAAGATCAGGACCCTGCCCAACCCTGTCATCACCGAATGCCTTCGCCTGATGGGCGCTGCGGCGACGCCGCTGGCGTTCGGCGAGATCTATACGGCGCTTGCAGGCCGGCGTGCTCGACGGGCTCGAGCACGATCCGCCGACCATCCTCGCCAGCAAGTTCTACGAGACCTCGAAGATACTACGCGCTGACCGCAGCATATCTTCTCGCCGCTGGCGACCTATTTCAGCGACGCCACCTTCAATCGCATGGACCCGAAGCTGCGCGAGGGTTTTCTCGATGCCGCGAAGAAGGCCGGCGCCGATACCCGCAGCCCATGGCCTCGCGGTCGAGAAGGAGGCGCTCGCCACGCTCGTCGAAAAGGGCGTCACGGTCGTCGAATGCGACAAGGAAGCGTTCCGCAAGCGCGTGCTGCCGCAGACCGACAATTTCATCAAGGCGCATCCCGACGCCAAGCCCGTGGTGGACATGATCCGCGCGACGCAGGCTTGAGGCGCGATGATGTCAGGCGCCGCGCCGCCGCATAGCGGCCGGCCGCCGGATCATCGCGCCCTGCTCGCCGTCAGCGACGCCGTCGCGGCGATCCTGCTCGCAGCCGACCTGCTGGTGGTCTGCGGTTCGGTGCTGCTGCGCTTCCTGTTCAACGCGCCGGTCGAATGGGCCGACGATGTCGCCCGCGGCCTGATGGTCGGGTCGAGCTTCTTCGGCGCGGCAAGCGCGCTGGCGCGCGCCGAAAATCTCGGCGTCGCGTTTTTCGTCGACATGTTGCCCGCGGCAATCCGCGCGCGTGGTCGACGCCGTCGGCGCGCTGCTGGTGCCGGTGATCTCGGGCTATGTGGCGTTCAACGCCATCAAGCTGGGCTGGCTGACCACCGGACAGACCTCCGGCTCCGGCCTGCCGCTGGAATGGACGTTCTATCCGATGGGCGTCGGCGCGCTGTTCATGACGATTTTCGCGCTCGATCTGTTTTGCCCGGCGTCCCGTCCGCGACATGATCGCGGGCGTGATCGCGACCGCGCTGATCGTCGGTCTCTATCTCGCCTGGGATGCCCTCGCGCCCGATACGGTGCCTTCGTCGGGAAGCGCTGATGCTGCGCGGGCTTCTTCATCACGCTGTTCGGCGGATTGCCGATCGGCTTTGCGCTGGCGCTGGCGGCGCTGACCTTCATCTGGGTCGAGGGCACGCTGCCCGGCGTGATCTTCGCGCAGCAGATGGCGCGCGGCATCGACAATTTCGTGCTGCTGGCGATCCCGTTCTTCATCCTGGTCGGCTATCTGATGGAAGCCAACGGCATGTCGGTCCGGCTGATCGAACTGCTGCAGCGCGCGGTAGGCCGCATGCGCGGCGGCCTCAACGTCGTGATGGTGACGTCGATGGTGCTGTTTTCCGGCATCTCCGGCTCCAAGATGGCCGATGTCGCCGCCGTCGGATCGGTGCTGATCCCGGCCGCGCGCCGCTCCAGGCAAAATCCGGGCAGCGCGGTGGCGTTGCTCGCGGCGTCCGCGGTGATGGCGGAGACCATTCCGCCCTGCATCAATCTGATCATCCTGGGCTTCGTCGCCAATCTGTCGATCGGCGGATTGTTCGTCGCGGGCCTGCTGCCGGCCGGCCTGATGGCGCTGGCGCTGATCGCGGTCTCGATCGTATTCGGCAAGCCGCCCGCAGCTTCCGACCGAGGACCGAACCGCAAATTCCGATGTCCGGACTGTGGAGCGGCGCCATCGCCTCGTTCGGGCTGATCTTCATGATCTTCGCCGGCTTCAAGAGCGGATTTGCCACCGCGACCGAAATTTCGGCGTTCGCGGTGGTCTATGCCATCGTGGTCGGCGGCGTGGTGTTTCGCGAACTTCGGCTTCAAGACCGCGGCGCACAGCTTCGTGCAGGCAGCGACGCGCTCCGGACTGGTGCTGTTCATCGTCGCCGCGGCGCAATCGCTGGCGTTCATCCTGACGCTGCAGCAGGTGCCGCATGCGGTGGGCGAGATGATGCTGTCGCTGTCGGGCAGCCACGGCACCTGGCTGTTCATGCTGCTGTCGATCGCGGTGCTGATCGTGATGGGCTCGGTGCTGGAAGGCGCCGCGGCGCTGATCATCTTCGGGCCGCTGCTGCTGCCGGTCGCGGTCAAGCTCGGGATCGATCCGCTGCATTTCGGCGTCGTGCTGGTGATCGCGATGGGGCTCGGCCTGTTTGCGCCGCCGCTGGGCTTGGGCTTTACGGCGCCTGCCTGATCGGCAATGTGCCGATCGAACAGACCGTCAAGCCGATCATCGGGCTATCTCGGACTGCTGTTGCTGTGCCTGCTGGTGATCGCGTTCGTGCCCGGCATCAGCACGGCGCTGCCGCATGCGCTCGGGTACTGATGTGAGGAGCGAAGGACGCTGACATGAAAATCCTGCTGACCCATCCGCCGCAAGCCCGGCGCCAGTATTACGGCGAGCGCAGCCTGAACGGCCTGCAAGCGCTGGCGCAGGTCGTGCTGCACGAAGCCGACGACGCGCTGGACGCCGCAGGCCTGATCGAGGCCGCGCGCGATGTCGACCTCATCGTCGCCGACCGCTTGACCGAAGGCCGGCCGAGATTTTCGCGCGGCTGCCGAAACTGCGCGCCTTCGTTCGCTGCGCCGTCGATATCCGCAACGTCGACGTCGACGCCGCATCCGCGGCGGGCGTGCTGGTGACGCGCGCCGGGCCGGGCTTCGTCGATATCGGTCACCGAACTCGCGCTCGGCTATCTCGTCGATCTGTCGCGCGGGATTTCGCGGGCGACGGCGGATTATCATGCCGGGCGCAGCCCGGAGATCATGATGGGACGGCAGCTGGCCGGCAGCCGCCTCGGCATCATCGGCTATGGCAGCATCGGCCGCGATCTGGCGCCGATCGCAAAATCGCTCGGCATGACGGTGCTGGTCGCCGATCCGCTGTGCGACCATCGACGACGCCGGTATCGAGCACGTTTCGCTGGACGATCTGCTCGGCCGCGCCGACTACGTGGTCTGTCTCGCGGTGGCCAACGACAGCACCGAAAACCTGATCGGCGCACGCCGCGCTGGCGCGCATGCAGCCGCACGCCTTCTTCATCAACCTGTCGCGCGGCAATCTGGTCGACGAGGCCGCGCTCGCCAGCGCGTTGCGCGACAACCGCATCGCCGGTGCGGCGATGGATGTCGGCCGCGCCCGCGACCAGATGCCGACGCCGGAACTGGCAAAACTTCCGAACGTGATTGCGACGCCCCATATCGGCGGCCTGACGCCGCCGGCGATCGAGAGCCAGTCGCTGGAGACGGTGCGCCAGGTCGAGGCGATCATCAACGGCGAGGTTCCTGTCGGCGCCGTCAATGCCGGGCATTGGACGCGCCGTTCCTGACCCAGATGTGATCGCACGTGAAGGACGATCGCATATCGATCGAGGGAACGATCGTCTAAATACCTCATTGCCTGCTCGCATCGCTCTATCGGCACAAGAGGGTTTCATGACTATCCGTCATCGCTCGTTGAACTCGCTGGTGCTGGCCTTCGCGGTCGGCGGTGTTGGCCAAGCGATGGCCCAGTCGGCGCCGCTCACCGGCAGCGCCGCGTTCGGTGACTGGCGCTCCGACAAGCCGGGCGCGAGCCGCCTGATCAAGCCGGAAGACCTGCCCAAACCGGGCGCGACGCCCTCGTCCGCCAATATGTCTCACATGGTTGCCCGCCCCGAGGCTGCGCTGCCGCAGGTGCCCGATGGTTTCAAGATCGCGCTGTTCGCGCAAGGACTGAGCGGGCCGCGCCAGATGCGGGTGGCGCCCAACGGCGACATCTTCGTTGCGGAAACCCGGGCGGGACGCATCAGGGTATTGCGCGCCGCCGACGGCCAAGCAAAACCCTCGGCCAACGAAATTTACGCCAGCGGACTCAACGAGCCCTTCGGCATCGCGTTGTTTCCGAGCGACGATCCCAAATGGGTCTATGTCGCCAACACCGACAGCGTCGTCCGCTTTCCCTACAAAGCGGGTGATCTCAAGGCCTCCGGCAAAGCTGAAACCGTCGTCGCCGAACTGCCGCACGGCGGCAGCCACACCACCCGCGACATCGCCTTCAGCCGCGACGGCAAGCGCATGCTGATATCGGTCGGCTCCCGCAGCAATGACGACGAAGGCAATGGCGGCCCGTCGGAAGGCTTGCAGGCCTGGATCGACAGCCATCCGCTCGGCGCGGACTGGGGCGGCGAGACCGATCGCGCCGACGTATTGACGTTCGATCCGGACGGCAAGCGGCTCGGAACCTTTGCCACCGGCATCCGCAATTGCGTCGGCCTCGCGGTCCACCCCACCACCGGCGATCTCTATTGCTCGACCAATGAGCGCGACGGCCTCGGCGACAATCTGGTGCCGGATTACGTTACGCGGGTGCGCGAGGGCGCGTTCTATGGCTGGCCGTGGCTCTATATCGGCAGCAACGAGGACCCGCGGCATGTCGGCGATCGCGCCGACCTCAAGGGAAAAGTCACCGTGCCCGATGTGCTGCTTGCAGCCGCATTCGGCGTCGCTCGGGCTCACTTTCTATACCGGCCATCAATTCCCCGCCGAATATTCCGGCGACGGCTTTGCCGCCGAGCACGGCTCGTGGAACAGGTCCAAGCGCACGGGCTACAAAGTGATCCGCATCCGCCTCAAGGACGGCGTGCCCACTGGCGAATACGACGATTTCATCACCGGATTTGTCGTCAACGATAACGACGTATGGGGACGCCCGGTCGGCGTCGCCGTCGCCCACGACGGGCCTGCTGGTGTCCGAAGACGGCAACGGCACGATCTGGCGGGTGACGCACTGACCGCGGCCGGACGCCGCTACCCCATGATCAACGCCCCGTTAACATTACCGCTCAAATTGAATCGCAGCGCCAACGGTATTTTCCAATCTTTCGTCTAGCGTCTCCCGGAATTCCGGACGAAGCGGGATACGCGGGAATTGGCCGATATTGCCGATACAGCGATGGTTCGTCGCGCATCGATAAAAGATGCCACGGACAACCGTGCGCCATCGGATGCGGCTGCGCCGCATGCCAGCGCCCTGATCCCGCTCACGGAAATTCCCATCGATCAATGGCAGGCGCTCGCCGAGCGCGCCATCGAGCCGAACGGCTATTACCTGCCGGAATGGGAATTGGCGGTCAATGCCTCCGCGCAGGGCCGCACCGGTGCATCCGCGCTCGCGCGCATGGAGCGACGACCGGTTGATCGGGCTGATGCCGGTGGTCTCGCTGTGGCGCGCCTACAAAATCCCGCTGCCGGCGCTGGTCAGCGCCCACCCCTACGGCACGCTGTGCACGCCGCCGCTCGATCGCGGCATGGCCGGTGGATGCCGTCGGCGCAATTGATGCAGCAGGCGCGCGACGCCGGCGCGCATGCGCTGGTCCTGCGCGACATGTCGCTCGAGGGCGCGGCGATGAAGGCCTTCGCGGAAGTGCTGCGGCGACGACGGCATGCGCCCGCGCGTGCTGCAATCCAGTCTGCGCGCCTGCCTCGACGCGACGCGCGATGCCGACGAGTTGCTGCACGATGCGCTGGGCACCAAGAAGCTGAAGGAATTGCGCCGGCAGCGCCATCGTCTGGCCGAGCATGGCGCGGTCGCATTTCGACGTCGCGCGCTCGCCGCGACGACGTCGCAGCCGCGCTCGAAACCTTCCTGGCGCTGGAGGCCAGCGGCTGGAAGGGCGCGCGCGGCACCGCGTTGGCGCAGAACGACGGCGATGCCAGCTTCATCCGCCGCGCCACCGCCGCGCTCGCGGCATCCGGCCAATGCGAGATCGTGACGCTTGCGCGCCGGCGACACGCCGGTCGCCGCCGGGATCGTGCTGCGGCATCAGGACCGCGCGTTCTTCTTCAAGATCGGCGTCGACGAGCGCTTTGCAAAATTCTCGCCGGGCGTGCAGCTCACGCTGGATCTGACGCGGCATCTCTGCGCCGATCCCGCGATTGCCTCGGCCGATTCCACCGCGAGCCCCGATCACCCCATGATCAACCCGATCTGGCGCGGCCGCTTTGCGATCGGCGACGTGCTGATCCCGCTGCGGCGCAGGCGATCCCGTGGTGTCGATGATCCATGCGGCGATGACGTTGCGCCACACGGCGCGCGAACAGGCGCGGCGCGCCGTTCAGTTCATCAGGACAGCGCCGGCAGACACTCACGCGCTAAGGCCGTCTCGCGCAGGCGCTCACTTCAACGGCGAGTGCGGCGTCGGCAGCATGATGGTCGAGTGCATCTCCTCGAGCAGCGCGGACCCCTTGCCGAGAAACTCCTGCCACGCCGGATCTTTCATGGCGGCGGCGCGAGCCTCGGCGCGCGCGTTCAAGTCCGGGATAAGCCCAGATGTGACACACTTCGTTCGGCTGGCCGGCCTCGGTCTGCCAGAGACCCACGATCTTGGAATATTTCTCGCGCGCCGGCAGCGCCGCGGTGAAGGCATCGAGCCACTGCTTGACCGCACCAAGCGGCTTGGCGCGATAGTTGCGAAGCTCGTAGATGTTGCCGGTCGACGCCGGCGCCACCGGCGCCCGCAGGGCGTTGAGCAGGCGGATATCCTGACGCACGATCAGCGGCCGGATCAGCGGAATGTACTCGCCTACCCAGCGCGGATTGTTGGCGAGTTCGCCGCGCACCCGCGCGCGCTCGGCGAAATCGCTGTAGCTCCAGAGATGCAGAACCTGGTTGAGCGGGCCGATTTCGGTCGACCAATAACCTTCAAGCTTGCCGAAATCGTTCTTGCGGATTTCGTGGACACGGTGGCTCGCCGCCTTGACCATGTCGCCGAGCGTGCCGGGCTTTACGGTGTAGGTTCGCAGTTCATAGAGCATGAGGTTTCTCTCCAGGATTTTTTTCGCTGATCAGGTGCCATTGCATCGGAGCGCGTGTAAAGGCAGCCTTACTCCGCCGCCTGCGCGTTCACTTCCGCCGAAACCTGGCGGATGGCGCGGGCGAGCTGTTCGGCCGGCTGCGCGCCGGATACCGCGTATTTCTGCGCGAACACGTAGGTCGGCACGCCGGAGATGCCCTTGTCGGCGGCTTCCTGCGCCTGCGCCGAAATCAGCGCGACGTCCTCGTCGGTCGCAAGCCGCTTGCGCACGTCGTCGGCATCGAGGCCGCAATCGGCCGCCGCCTGCACCAGCACGTTGATGTCGGTGAGATCGCCGCCGTCGCGGAAATACAATTCCATCAGCCGCTGCTTCATCTCGGCGGCCTTGCCCTTGGCCTCGGCCCAATGGATCAGCCGGTGGCAATCGATGGTGTTGGGCTGGCGCTTGACCAGTTCCGGCCGATAGCGTCAGGCCCTCCTCGCCGGCGGCGGTCGACCACGCGCCCGGCGATGCCCTTGTAGGCC
The DNA here is from genome assembly GCA_963755895.1 of uncultured Alphaproteobacteria bacterium. Classification (GTDB taxonomy): domain Bacteria; phylum Pseudomonadota; class Alphaproteobacteria; order Rhizobiales; family Xanthobacteraceae; genus Bradyrhizobium. The sequence goes on along the minus strand of CAVWMD010000003.1, from coordinate 325,134 downwards.
TCGACCGAGCCGAACTTCGCGGTGAGATATTCGTCGCGGCTGATGCCCTCGCGCGGCACCCATGAATTGAGGAAGAACGGCCGCCAGTTCACTTCGACCGGAACGTCCGGCACCAGCGCCAGCGCGTTCTCGATCCGGCGCTTGCCGATATAGCACCAGGGGCAGACCACGTCGGAGACGATGTCGATCTTGAGCGGCTTTAGGCTGCTCATGGGCAGCGTCCTCCCGTGAGACGCCCCAGAGATAAGCGCCAAATCCGAACCCGGCAAGCCGCTATTGCCGATGCTATTTCAGGGCTGGCCGCCATGTTGCGCATGCGCTCGGCGGTCAGATCGTCCGCCGGAAAGAAGGTTTCCAGCGCCAGTTCCGACAGCGTGATGTCGACCGGCGTGCCGAAAATCATGGTGGTGGAGAAGAAGCTCAAGACATCGCCGTCCAGCCGCATCTTGAAGGGGATCGCGACATTGTCGGGCGACAGCGGCCCCGAGCGCGCCGGGATCGGGATAGGCCTTGAGGTCGTGATAGAGTTTTATCAGTTCGGGATCGGCGGTGGTCTCGCACTGCCGGTGCAGCCGCTCCAGCAGATGCCCGCACCATTCGGCGAGATTGACGGTGCGCGCCGCCAGCGCCTCGGGGTGAAAACTCAGGCGCAGCACGTTGAAGGGCTGGCCGAGCAGCCGCTCCGGAATGCCCTCGAGCAGCGGCACCACCATGCGGTTGGCCGACACCAGATTCCAGTGCCGGTCGACCGCCAGCGCCGGGTTCGGCTCATGCGCCTTCAGCACGAGATCGATCGCGGCGCGCGCCGATTTCAGCGCGGGATCGTCGAGCGAGCGCTGCGGAAACGCCGGCGCGAAGCCGGCCGCGACCAACAGCACGTTGCGCTCGCGCAAGGGCACGTCGAGCCGCTCGGCGAGCTTCAGCACCATGTCGCGCGACGGCGCGGCGCGGCCGGTTTCGACAAAACTCAAGTGGCGCGCCGAGATCTCGGCGTCACCGGCGAGATCGAGCTGGCTGAGATGGCGGCGCTGCCGCCATTCGCGCAAATGGTCGCCGATATGGACGGGCTGGGTTCGCTCGGCTCGTGCAGTCGCTGTCTGTGGGTCTCATGGCGAAAAACCTAGCATGCGAATTTCGCCCATTCCATTACGTCCGAGGTAATCGAATTCGCTACCGGGCGCGGATCATCTTCGGCGGTCAGGAGATGACCATGACCCCGATTATTCGACGCGACAACTCCCCGTTCGCCGCCGGCGATACGCTGGCTGCTCAATCTGGCTGGCGCTCACCACCCGGCTGCTGGCCCGCTCGCTCAACATGCCGGAACCGCTGGTGCACACCACCGGCGCGTTCGTGTTCGCGCAAGTGCAGGCCGTCGAGACCAGTATCGGCCGGACGCTCTGCCCGACCCGGCTGTGGCGCGCGCTGCAGAACTGGCTGCGCGAGCTGAAGGGTTGAAGGGTAAAAGCCAAGACGGTCGAATTCGATCACTGACGCCCGGAATACCGGTTCGTCTGGCCGAGTCCTAGTCATTGAGGTGGCGGTTTGCGCCGATGCGGGCGTGCGCACTCATGACGGACACGGGAACAAATACGATGCGATCTATTCTGGCCTTGAGGCTGGCGTTCGGCCTGCTGATCATCGCTTTGTGCGCTTGCACCGACGCCGCCACGGCGCACCGCTTCAAGCCACACCACGCGCACTTACGCGCCGGCCAGCGCGTTGCCGTTCCCCAAGGTTACTATCCAGAAGGAGACTATCCAGCGCAAGGCGCTGTCGGGCCCAGGCACTTCGCGGTTCCCGGTTGGACCGACCAAGAGACCGCAAAGTGGCTGTATGACGCCAGCGCCGGCTCCGGCAAGTACTGACAGAAGCTGCCCAACCCAAACAGATTCCGGGCAGAGATGCCCTTATCCTGTCTGGCGCCGGGGCAGCGGCGCCTTAACGTGTCCGCATCGCAGGCATTCCAACGTCTGATGATCCGGCTCTCGGTCAAAGCCTTCAGTGACGATCATAGCCGAGGCGCGCCTCGTGGGCTGGCTGCTCAAAAAAGCGGCCGGCCTAAATCGAGGCGTGGCCGTTGGCCTTTGCGCCGGCCTTTGCACCCGGATTTGCCGTTGGCTTTGCAGTTGCTTTGGCGCCGTTGCGCTTGCGCGTCCTGGCTTTGGCGCTCGCGAGCTTCTCGGCTTGCTTCAAAGCTTTCCGCTCCGCCTTTTCTTTCAGGCGCAGCCGCTCCGCCCTTGCCTCGGCGCGCTTCTTCTTGCGCTTCTTTTCGCAGGCGTCGCATTTGCAGCCGATTGGCTTCAGATAGGCCTTGAAGTAATCGGTGCCGTAATCGTAGTTGATCTCGTCGCCGGGCTCGATGTTCTTGATGGCGCGTATCACCACCTTGCGCTTACGCGGCTTGACGTCGGATTCCGCGTTGGGCTTGCAGGCGTGATTGATATAGCGCGCGATGTTCTTGCGCACCGAGCCGTCGATGGTCCAGCGGTTGTTGAGCTCGAACAGGTATTTGTTCTCGATCGCGTCGTCTTTTTTCTTCTTGGAATCCAGCAACGGACCAAAATAGCGGACGATCTTGGCGCCCTTTTTGATCGGCTTGGTGGCGAACAGGCCCAGTCCGGTGCGGGAACGGGCGACTCGATAAGGTTTATTCGACGGAATGGCAGGCATGATCGATAAGGAACTGACACGCTGGTGAAGGCGATGAAATCGCGAAGCCGCTGTTCTAAAACGATTCCGCGCCAATGTCAGGCTTTTCGCGCATTTGCCGCAAGCCTTCCCCAGCTTGTGCAGGCTGTTCGGCAGCCATAGCGTTTTCGGGCGAAAGCCTGTCCCGGACTTGATCCGCGATGGGCACCGGCTCGCGTGAAGAAAACGCGTCAAAACAAAAGACTAGAGCCCTGTTCCGATTCCATCGGAACGGAGAAGGCTCTAGGCTTGCGGCGGCCGAAGCACCGTGACCTTGAGCATGGCATCCAGCAGGGTTTCGGCGTCATTGCCCGCTGGCATCCGCCGCAGGATGTCGGACAACCGACCATCGAGCAGCAGCGTGGTGAAGCCATGCAGCAGCGACCACGCCCGCACGATCGCCGCGGCCTGGTCGAGCGACGGCGCCTCTTCCGCGATATACTCGTGACGGCTGGCGCCGACCGCGCAGGCCAGTTCCGCAAACGCGGCGTTGGCGGCCTCATGCAAGGACGGCCGCTTCATATCGAGACGCTCGGTGCGAAACATCAGGCCATACATGCCGGGATGCGCCCGCGCAAAACCGAGATAGGCATGGGCGCGCGCCATTCCCTGCTCCGGCAGCGGCGCGCCCGAGGCGCCCGCTGTGACCATCGCGGCATTGAACTGCCGGTAGCCGATCGCGGCGAGTTCGCTGACCAAGCCCGTGAGGTCGCCGAAATGATGGGTGGGCGCAGCATGCGACACCCCGGCCTCGCGCGCCACCGCGCGCAAGGTCAGCCCCGACAGCCCGTCGCGTTCCAGCACCCGCTCGGCTGCCTTCAGAAGCGCGTCGTGCAGCGCACCGTGATGATAGGGCGACGCCGAGCCCGCGGCCCTCGCTTTCGCGCCGTTGCTGCTTGAGTCCGTATTATCGGGGGCCGTATTGTTGGAGGCTGCGGTTTTGACGGTGGCTTTCTTGCGCGCCGCGCGCGGCACGGCCACGGCTCGATCCCGCTTGTCCGGGGCGGGTTCAGCGCGGGCGGAGCTATCCTTTGATTTTCTGGTCATTTTCGCCTTATAGGTCGCGATTTTTACACTGTAAAGATTTTGCTTGACGTTTCGCATCGCATGCCTTACCGATATCTTTACATTGTAAAGATGTGGAGGAAGACCCGATGCAGCAGGACGTCGCGAGCCAAGCCGCCAGGACCAATCTGGCGCCGATTCCGTTTGAGGCCGATGCGCCGTTTTTGAGGGTGCAGGGCGAATTGCCGCGCGAACTTAACGGCACGCTCTACCGCAACGGACCCAATCCGCAGTTCGAAGCACCCGGCGCGCACTGGTTCGTCGGCGACGGCATGCTGCATGCCTTCCATCTCGAGAACGGCCGCGCCAGTTACCGCAATCGCTGGGTCCGCACGCCGAAATGGCAGGCCGAGCACGATGCCGGGCGCGCGCTGTTCGGCGGCTTCGGCCGCAAGCTGCCGGATGCTCCGGCCTCGATCATGTCGGACGGCGGCGTCGCCAACACCAACATCCTGTTTCACGGCGGCCGGCTGCTGGCGCTGGAAGAAGGCCATCCACCGACCGAGATCGAGCCCGGCACGCTGAAGCGGCTCGGCTATTGCGACTATCAGGGCGGCATCTCAGGCCCCTTCACCGCGCATCCCAAGATTGATCCGGTCACCGGCGAGATGGTGTTCTTCGGCTACAACGCCGCCGGACCTCTGACGCCGGCACTCTCGTTCGGATCGGTCAATGCATCCGGCGTGGTGACCCGCTTCGAACGCCTCATAGCACCCTATGCCAGCATGGTGCATGATTTCATCGTCACCGAGCATCATCTCTTGTTTCCGGTGCTGCCGATCACCGGCAGCATGGACCGCGCGATGAAAGGCAATGCGCCTTATGCCTGGGAGCCCGACAAGGGCGCCTATGTCGGCGTGATGAAACGTAACGGCTCGGCCAAGGACATCGTCTGGTTCCGCGCCGAGAGCTGCTACGTGTTTCACGTGATGAATGCGTGGGAGGAAGGTAGCCGCATCGTCGCCGATGTCATGCAGTTCGAGGAAGCGCCGCTGTTCAACCACCCCGACGGCTCGCCGACCGATCCGAAAAAATCGCGCGCCCGGCTGTGCCGCTGGAGCTTCGATCTCGCCGGCAACACCGACCGCTTCACGCAAACCTATCTTGACGACATCACCGGCGAGTTTCCCCGCATCGACGATCGCCGCGCCGGCCGCGTCAGCGGCCATGGCTGGTACGCCTGCGCCAATCCGGATCTGCCGATGTTCGGCGCGTTGTCGGGGCTGGTGCATGTCGACGGCAAGGGATCGCGCCTCGCCCAGTATCTGCTCCCCGCGCGCGACACCATCTCCGAGCCGGTGTTCGTCGCCCGCGGCCATAACGCCGCCGAGGGCGATGGCTGGCTACTGGCGGTGGTCTGGCGCGCCCGCGAAAACCGCAGCGACCTCGCGGTGTTCAACGCCACCGATATCGAAGCAGGCCCGGTGGCACTGGTGCAATTGGGACACCGGGTGCCCGACGGCTTTCACGGCAATTGGGTCGAGGCGGCGTGAGACTATTCCGTCATTCCGAGGCGCGCGCACGCGCGAACCCGGAATCCAGGGCTATTCATTTTGAGATTCCGGGTTCATCGCTTCGCGATGCCCCGAAATGACGGCTCGAAGGTCTCGGCCTCCTGAACTCTTGAGGAAACGACCATGAAGAACGTATTCGCCAAGCTCGCGACCGACTTTCTATCGACCATCGTGTTTGTCGCGGTATACTTCATCACCGACAATGTGCTGCTGGCGACCGGCGTGGCGATCGCAATCGCGGTGGCGCAGGTGGTCTACGCCCACATCAAGGGCGAGCACCTCGGCTTCATGACCTATGCCAGCCTGGCGCTGGTGGTGGTGCTCGGCAGTGCGACGCTTCTGACCAACGATCCCCGTTTCGTGCTGGCCAAACCCGCGATCGCGCACTTTGCGATCGGCGCCATCATGCTCAAGCGCGGCTGGATGTTGCGCTACATGCCGCCACTCGTCGCCGAGACCATTCCGGAATATGTCACCTTCGCCGGCTACGCCTGGGCCGTGCTGATGTTCGTGCTCGGCTCCGGCACCATCGCGATCGCGATGACCGGCGACATCAAGCTGTGGGCGTTCTACGTGTCGGTGGTGCTGCTCGGGGCCAAGCTTGCGGCATTTGCCATCCAGTATGTCGCCTTTCGCATTCTGGTGACCAACCGGGTTCGCGCCGCCCGCGCCTGATGGTCCGGTCTTGCTGTTGGGCTTCCACCAGCGATGGGCTATACCAGCCGCCGGAGGCTTGCCCGCAAAATCATTCCGGTTTTGCAAAGGAAGCTCGGGAGACCCTTGAGATGGCGGTGGACGGAAACTGGAATATCACCATGAGCACGCCGATGGGCGATCGCCAGACGACGCTGACCCTGAAGAATTCGGGCGGCACGCTGACCGGCACCCAGGATGCCGAAGGCAATTCGGCCGAGATTTTTGATGGTACCGCCAACGGCGATGACGTGTTCTGGAAGGTCTCCATCACCAACCCGATGCCGCTGACCCTGGAATTCACCGGCAAGGTTGCCGGCGACAGCATCTCCGGCGACATGGGCATCGGCCCGATGGGCAGCTTTCCGTTCACGGGAACGCGGGCGTAGAGCGTGCATCGAGGTCGTCCCCCTCGCCACCCGTCATCACCGGGCTTGACCCGGTGATCCCCCTCTTCAAGTAAGATGGATACGCGGGTCAAGCCCGCGTATGACGACTGAATATGTCGCGAGATCTTCACACAGATCGAAAATAATTCGCCAGGCCTGAGGAATTTTCCGGATGTGGCGGGGAATTCAACTAAAGCCACCATCACGTCCGCCAGGCGGCCGCGCTCGACCATTCATTCCGGGAAGAAACAAATGCAGGGGAAGAAACAAATGAATAAAACACTGACCGTCCTCGCCCTCGGCGCCAGCCTATTCGCCGGCATCGCCCCGCCCGCGCAAGCGGCGCCGGAGGTCTCGCTGGCGCGCTTCGATTGCGGCACGCCGCAGGCGCCGACCGCGGTCAATGAGCGCTTCTCCGACACCTTCGCCTATGGCGATCTGAAGATTCAGTTCGTCTTCAGTTGCTATCTGATCAAGCATGGCGACGACTATCTGCTGTGGGACACCGGCCACTCCATGACGGCGCCCAATGTCGCGCCCAAGGTCAGCCTGGTCGATCAAATGGCCAAGATCGACCTCAAACCCGACCAGATCAAATATGTCGGCATCAGCCACTATCACGCCGATCACACCGGCCAGATTGCTTCGTTTCCGAAAGCAACGCTGCTGATCGGCGCCAGGGAATGGGACGCGATCTCCAGCCCCAAGCCGCCGGAAGGCGCGAACGTCAAGCCGTTCGAAAGCTGGATCAAGGGCGAAAGCAAGGTCGAGCCGCAACCCGTCGACAAGGACATATTCGGCGACGGCAGCGTGATCATGCTGCGCACGCCCGGGCATACGCCGGGCCATTCCAGCCTGCTGGTCAAGCTCGCCCAGATGGGCCCCGTCATCATCACCGGCGATGCGGTGCATTTCCGCGAGAACTGGGATTCGGTCGGCGTGCCCTCGTTCAATTTCGACCGCGCCCAGACCGTCGCCTCGGTCGAGCGCCTGAAGAAAATCGCCGCCAACCTGAAGGCCACCGTGATCATCCAGCACGACGCGCGCGACGTCGACAAGCTGCCGGTATTTCCGGCGTTCGCGAAGTAGCTCGAAACCCGCAGGGCGGACTGCTGAAGCGTAGTCTGCCCTGCGCCGCTACGACATCGCCGCATTGTGATTCGGAACCCGGGCCTATGACTTGCACCGGTCGCCACGGCAGCCGCTTCCTTGATACAATCGGTGAATGCTGAAGCAAACCGAAAGTGGCGGACGGGACGGCCGGGAGACCGGCGGCTCATCAAGCAATCCACCGGGCACTACGTCCTTTGGGGAGAGGGTCGGCGCCCTCAAAAACATCCTGCCCTTCGTCGCGATGATCTGGCAGACCGGCCCTGGATTGACCGCGGCCTTGCTGATGTTGCGGTCGACCCGGGCGCTGCTTCCGATCGCAACCCTCTATGTCGGAAAGCTGATCGTCGACGATGTGGTGCGGCTGGTGCAGATGCCGGGCCGGCCCGAGACATTGTCGCAGTGGCTGCACAGCGGCTTGCTGAATGGCCTCATAATCCTTCTAACGATCGAATTCGCGCTCGCCATCTTTGCGGATGTGCTGGGACGCATCGTAGCGCTGGTCGACAGCCTGCTCTCCGAGCGCGTCAGCAATGCTTCGAGCGTCCGGCTGATGCAGCACGCAGCAACCCTCGATCTGGAGGATTTCGAGGACTCCGAATTCCAGGACCGGCTGGAGCGCGCCCGCCGGCAGACCAGTGGGCGGATGACGCTATTGGGGCAATTGTTCAGCCAGGCGCAGGACATCGTGACCGTTGCGTCCTTTGTTGCCGGTCTGGTGTTTTACGCGCCCTGGCTGATCGGACTGCTGCTGCTGGCGCTGGTCCCAGCCTTCCTGGGCGAGGCCTATTTCAACGCGCAAACCTATTCGATCGATTTTTTCCGCACCCCGGAGCGGCGTGAGCTGGATTATGTCCGCCAAACCGCCGCCAGCGTCGATACCGCCAAGGAAGTCAAGATCTTTGGGCTCCACAATTTCCTGATCGAACGCTACGAACGGCTCGCAAAGGACTTTTACACGGCCAATCGCCGGCTCGCGATCACGCGCGCGCGCTGGGGCGGCCTGTTCAGCGCGATCGGTACGCTCGGCTATTATTTCGCCTACGGCTACATCGCATGGCGCACCCTCTCCGGCGTGTTTTCGGTGGGCGATCTCACCTTTCTGGCGGGCTCGTTCCTGCGTCTACGCACGCTGCTTGAAGGTTTGCTGACAAGCTTCTCGTCCACGGCCGGGCAAGCCCTCTATCTCGACGATCTGTTTTCGTTTTACGAGACCAAAGCCAGGATCCTGTCGCCGGCCCATCCCCGTCCCTTTCCGAACCCGGTCCGCACCGGTTTTGTCTTCGAAGACGTCGGCTTCATCTATCCGGGCGCGGCCCGATGGACGGTGCGCCATCTTCATTTCAACCTGCGTGCCGGCGAAGTGATCGCGCTGGTCGGCGAAAACGGCGCCGGCAAGACCACGTTGGTAAAACTGCTCACCCGGCTGTACGACCCGAGCGAAGGCCGCATCCTGCTCGATGGCCACGATCTGCGCGAATACGATCTCGACTCCCTGCGCGGCAATATCGGTGTGATCTTCCAGGATTTCGTGCGCTATTATCTGAGCGCCGGCGACAACATCGCCGTCGGCAAGATCGCGGCACGCCACGACGCGGCCCGCATCGAGCGCGCCGCGATGCGAAGCCAGGCTGACGAAGTGATCGCCCGGCTGCCCGGCGGTTACCGACAAATGATCGGCAAGCGTTTCAGGAACGGCGTCGAACTGTCTGGCGGCGAATGGCAGAAGGTCGCGATATCGCGCGCTTACATGCGGGAGGCGCAGGTCCTTATTCTAGACGAGCCAACGGCCGCGCTCGACGCCCGATCCGAGTTCGAGGTCTTTCAGCGATTCAAGGAGCTCAGTGATGGCAAGACCGCAGTGCTGATCTCCCATCGTTTTTCCAGCGTCCGGATGGCCGACCGCATCCTGGTGCTGGCCGACGGCAAGGTCGAAGCCGCCGGCACTCACGACGAGCTGATGTTACAGTCCGGCCGCTACGCCGAGTTGTTCGAGTTGCAGGCGGCCGGGTACAGGTGACGTTTTTCTGCGGGCACCGATTGCCGCTTCACGACGGCGGCAGGCTTTACGGCCGGGCGACGATGCGGAACGACGAAGCTGTTGACGACGATCGGTTCCCGGTCGCCGAGCAACGAGCGCTCTTCAACCAGCAAGCTCATAACCACGCGCATCCTTAGAATTTCCTCCGCCACGAAGCAGCAGTCTTCGTCCCGATTTATCTGCTCGCGCATGACAGCTTCAGCCTCCAGCATGGAGACCCTTAGCGCTCTGATTTGTTTGCGAATTCGACTGATACGGTTGTCCATGGTGCTCTCCTTGCTGGACATGCACTATAAGAACGAACCATGAACAAAATGTCAAGAGGCCGTCATCGTTACTTAGCCCGGGTGCACTCAATCCAACGCTACATTCCCACTTGCCGCCAAACTCGGGTGCCATGAAGCCGAACTGCCGCGACCGCGACGGCCATCCTTACGCGCTGCGGACCAGGCTGTCCGCCGCCATGACCTTCCGTGTCGCACCATAAGGAGTTGAAAATGTCCCAACCGGAACACTTCGAAATGCTCATCATCGGTAGCGGCGAAGGTGGCAAATATCTGGCCTGGCACATGGCCAAGTCGGGACATCGCACCGCGGTCGTTGAACGCAAATTGATCGGCGGGTCCTGTCCCAACACCAACTGCCTGCCCAGCAAGAACGAGATCTGGAGCGCGAAGGTAGCCGATCTCGTTCACCACGCGGGTCGCTTCGGCACCGTGACGGGCCCCACCTCCACCGACATGAAACAAGTGCAGGCGCGAAAGCACGGCATGGTCGAGGACATGATTGCCAAACATCGCGAACTGTACAAGGCGAGCGGCGCAGAACTGATCATGGGCACGGCCCGCTTCATTGCGCCGAAAATCGTCGAGGTTGCCTTGAACGATGGTGGCACCCGCGTGCTGACGGGCGACCGCGTGGTCATCAATCTCGGGACGCACGCGACCATCCCGGATATTCCGGGCATGGTGGCCGCAGTGCCGCTCAGCAATGTCGAGTTGCTCGAACTCGATCGGTTGCCTGCGCACCTGATCGTGCTGGGCGGCGGCTATGTCGGCCTCGAGCTGGCGCAAGCCTATCGCCGCTTCGGCAGCCGCGTCAGCATCGTGGAGACCGGACCGCAACTCGCCAGCCGGGAAGATTCCGATGTCACGGCCGCGCTGCTCGATATGCTGCGCGATGAAGGCGTCGTGGTGCATCTCGGGACCAAAATTCTCGGCGTTCAGGGCCGGTCCGGACAGGCTGTCAGCGTTCAACTGCGCAACTCCGCGGGTGATCAGACCATCGAAGGAAGCGACATCCTGGTCGCGGCCGGACGCACGCCCAATACCAACGGGGTCGGACTTGACCTCGCCGGTGTCGCGCTCGACGAGCGCGGCTTCATCGCCGTCAACGATCGGCTCGAGACCAGCGCACCCGATGTCCTGGCGATCGGCGAGGCCGCCGGCAGCGCCCAGTTCACCCATGTCTCGTTCGACGATTTCCGTATCATCTCGACCAATCTGAGCGGCGGCAATCGCAGCAAGCATGATCGGCTGGTGCCCTACTGCATGTTCACCGATCCGCCGCTGGCGCGCGTCGGCATCAGCGAAGCCGAGGCCCAGCGCCAGGGCGTTGCGGTTCGCGTCGCCAAGCTGCCGATGACGGCGGTGTTGCGGGCGCAGACGATATCGGAGACGCGCGGCTTCATGAAGGCGCTGGTCGAGGCCAACGGCGAGCGCATTCTCGGTTTCACCATGATCGGCCCCGAGGCCGGCGAAGTCATGACCGTGGTCCAGACTGCGATGTTGGCGGGCATGCCTTACACCGGCTTGCGCGACGCGATCATCGCTCACCCGACGATGTCGGAGGCGCTCGGTGCCCTGTTTTCGAATGTGCCGGCACGGAGCGCGTGAGCGAGTTGAGCGCTTTGCTCGCGGCACCCGACCTTATTTCGTCGGCGAATGAATCTCGGCGATGTAGCCGCCGGGAAACTGCACGACGGCCGCCTCGCGCTGCTGGGTCTTGTAGGGCTCGACGAGCACGGTTGCGCCGGCGTTCTTTGCTTTTGCCAGGGTCGCGGCGAGGTCCATTACTTCGTATCCCGTGGTTTCATGACCGTAGGGAAAAGGCAGATGGCCGTCGGTCACCAGCAGCCTCAGTTTGCCAAATGCCAATTCCACCTCGACCCGGCGATAGGTGTCGCCGGTCCGGCCGATTTCCACGCCAGGGGCCCGCGCGACATCAGAGACGATCCTGCCATGTGCGAAACCGACAAAGCTGCGAATAAAGCCCGCGGCCAACTCGGGCGCGAGATAGATCCGGTTTTCGGGCACGCTCTGTAACGGTGGAGCAGACGACGCCTTGGTGTGCCAATAGAGCTGCATGTTGACGCCACCGGGCCACTGCACGATCACGTCGCGGCCGATCGCATCGGGGAACGGCGCCACAAGAACAGCGGCGCCCTGCTTCCTCGTCGCGTCCACCGCGGCATCCATGTCGGTCACCAGATAGCCGGTGCGCTCCCGGCCGAATGGATACGGCACTGGCGTCTTGAAGCCGAACAGCGACACCAGGCCGACCGGCGTCTTCAGCGCCTGCCAGCGCGCTACGCTTGGCGTCGGAGTCACCGTCACATCGGCCGGCGACGAACTCGATCCGCCGAAGGTCGCCAGAAAGCTCGCACTGAACCGATCCATGTCCTCGGCCGCGACATACACATGCGTCGTGCCATATTGCGCGCCGACGCCGAATTCCTGTGGCTTGAAAGCAGGGCGGGCGTTTGCAAAGCCGGGATCGAGGCCACCGATCGCAACCATGAGAACCGCGAGTCCGACCATGTTCACGTGTCGCATCGGGAGCTTTCTTGTTGACCGCTAGATGCGGTCGATCGGGTACCATCAACAAGCCCGAAAACGACGCACGAGTCTACCGGCCCATCATCAATCGAACTTGACGCTGCGCGGCCTCAAATGCCGCATGGCCTTGCCAGCCGCCTTCAATAGCCCTTTGGAAGCCTCCTTCTCCTGACTCACCAGCAAACCGGTAGCAAAGGCACCCGCCCGCCCGTTGTTTCGAGGCGCATGAAGCGCGGCATCCACCGCGATCTCGCGATGCGCGATGAAGTCGTTCAGGGCACCTAACGCATCCTGGATCTTTCTCAACTGGTTTGACAGGCGATCGAGACCGCCTTGCGCCCTTGCCGGATATAGGTTCCGGAAGAATTCGAGGGCATATCTGATCTTCTTGATCCTGATGCGGAGCTTGTGCCGCTCGACAGCCGACAGGTCGGCGAGGTGCCGCCCGTGCTTGCGAGCTTTCCCGATACGGCGATGCATGGCTTCGCCCGCGAATTTCCCAATCGATGTTTCGGATTTCGCATTGGCATTCGGCTTGCGCATCTCCAGCCATTCGAGAACATCGATCAGGAGTTTGCGATAGCGCGGCGTTTCGAGCGCGTTGCGTGCACGAAGAAAGGCTTGCCGGTGCCGCGCGGAAAATTGCTTCTCGATCGCGAGAATGCCTCGCTTCGGTTCGCTCGCGCCTCTCAGCGGCTTTATTCTTTCGTTGACGAACACGTCGATTTCGCGCGCCGGAGCCAGTTCGCCGGTGAGCCATTTCAACTCGCTCTTGATCTTCCTGGTGCTGGAGGCCGGCAGAATGGCGCCGAACACCGAGATGGCAGCGCGCATGCGACGCAAGCCGACCCGCATTTGATGGATCGCTTCGCCATCCAGTTCACGTACAGCCTCGGCGTTGGACGAGAAATGCCGGAGGGTCGAGTGGGCGATAACGTTGAAGGCCTCGTGCGCTGTCATCTTGGCTGTGAGTTCGACGGCTTCGGCGTGGACCATGATCTGTTTGTCGCCGCTCGCCAGGCGGTAGCCGCGCTCGGACTTCGAGCACAGATCAAGCTCGGCGCCGGTCCTTCGTTCGAACTGCCTGGCCGTCCAGAACAGGTCGGCCGTCCGCCCTTTCTTAAGCTCGAGTTCGAACTCGCCGATCGGACGCATCTCACGCCCGGCAACGAGGTCGCCGCGGTCGACGGCAAGCTCGATTTCACTTGGTCCGACGTACAAAGCCCGCGCCATCCGGCGCACGGAGGTGTGAAAGACCGGCTTGAGCTTGTGTTTCAGTTTCCTGGTCGCAAGGGCTGCAAGGGGCGTTCCGTCAAGGTCACGAAAGCTCGGCTTCACATCGTTTACGCTCGTCTCCCATTCGCCACGCGCAAAGCTGCCGGCGGCTGATGTCTTGACGGTCTGCTGAAACTCGCCATCGACCTGCCTGACTCGCAACGTCAGGCCGTGGCGACGAAGCTTGCGCTTGGGCGTATCGAAATAGGTGGAGAACAGTTCGCGATCGGTGCGCTCCCCCGGCCGCGCTCCCTTGAGGCGTATCCTGGCCACCGATCCGAGCCTGCCTTTGGCGACACGGAATTTCAGTTCGGGCTCGATATTCATAACCACTCGATATTCATAACCGCTCCGGGGCACCCTGCTACGGGCCACTCCTGGTCGAGCCGGTTTTTCGCTGGCCTAACCTAGAGCCTTTCCGGTTCGGATGGAATCAGAACCACGTTTTCTTCACGCGAAGCGGCATGCGAAAACGTTATAGACCGGGGCAGATTTCGCGTTTTGGATTCAGGTGAACGCGCGCTGTCCTTGAGTTTGGAATCGTGCATCACCGTCCGCATCATCATGCCGCAGCAACCAAAAGGACAGCGAGTTTAACCATTTTCATTTCGTCGCTTTGGGTGTCATCCTCTAGGCCGCGAGATGCATCGAACGTTGAAAATGACATAGGCTCTGATCCGATAACCGTGTAGCCTCCTTGGGCGGTCAAGCGCTTTGCCTGACTGAGAGCTGCCTCAAAAACGGTGACGCACCGAAGTCTCCGCTTCGATCAACGGGCAGCCTGGTTCCATCGGTAGCATCTTTCACAAACTGAATTTAAACCGCGGCGCATTGTCCCCCTGACGTGGGCGGCAGGCCGCACGCGCATAGAAAGATTCAAGGAGAAAAATTATGAAAACGAAATATACTGTTGCTCTATCGATGCTCGCTGGCATTTCGATCGGCGCCTTCGCTATCGACAGATTGCATGCTCAGGCCAAACCACCGGTTTATCTCGTCACTGAAATCGACGTAACGAACCCGGAGGCTTATGGAAAAGAGTTTGCGCCAAAGGCGCAGGCTTCCATCAAAGCAGCCGGCGGTCGTCAAATTGCCATCGGCGGTGCTGGAGGTGCGGGCGCCAAAGGCGTAACGACGATCGCTGGTGCGACGGCACCCAAGCGGGCGGTGCTTATGCAGTGGGACAGCATGGATGCGCTCATGGCCTGGTACAATGGTGCTGAGTATCAAGCAGCGCTCAAGATTGGCGAGAAGTATGCGACCTTCCGCCGATACGCCATCGAGGGCAATCAATGAGCGTCCGCATCACCAACAACGGCTCAAAAGCCTGATTTGCTGAGCCGCAATCGTGGCAGTGGATTGCTTCGTCGCTCTGCTCCTCGAAATGAGGAACTCTCCGTCCGCGATGGAAACGAAACGTCGCGGCGTACCGGGTCCCCCGGTCGCAGTGCGCATTTGCGCACGAGCCGGGGGATCACGGTCGCTTTTTAGGGCGGTGCATCGCGTTGCCGCGAGGCTCGTCCCTCACCCAAGATTCAATTCCTTGAAGAAATCGTTGCCCTTGTCATCGATGATGATGAACGCCGGAAAGTCCTGGACCTCGATGCGCCAGATCGCTTCCATGCCGAGTTCGGGATATTCCACCACCTCGACCTTCTTGATGCAGTGCTCGGCAAGATTGGCCGCGGCACCTCCGATCGAGCCGAGATAGAAGCCGCCATGCTTCTTGCAGGCTTCGCGCACCGCAACCGCGCGGTTGCCCTTGGCGACCATCACCATCGAGCCGCCGGCGGCCTGAAATTGATCGACAAAGGAATCCATCCGTCCCGCGGTGGTCGGGCCGAACGCGCCGGAGGCGTAACCATCGGGGGTTTTGGCGGGACCGGCGTAGTACACCGGATGATTCTTGAAATAGTCCGGCAGCGGCTCGCCCTTCTCCAGCCGCTCGCGCAATTTGGCGTGCGCGGAATCGCGCGCCACGATCATGGTGCCGGTCAACGACAGCCGGGTCTTGGTCGGATATTTCGACAGTGTCGCGAGGATATCCTTCATCGGCTGGTTAAGGTCGATTTTGACCACGTCGCCGCCGAGCGCCTGCTCCACCGCCGGCAGATATTGCGCCGGATTGTGCTCGAGCTCCTCGAGATAGACGCCGTCCTTTGTGATCTTGCCGAGCACCTGGCGATCGGCCGAGCAGGAAACGCCGAGCCCGATCGGCAGCGAGGCGCCGTGGCGCGGCAGCCGGATCACGCGCACGTCATGACAAAAATATTTGCCGCCGAACTGCGCGCCGACGCCGAGCGACTGCGTCATCTTCAATATCTCCTGCTCCATCTCCAGGTCGCGGAAGGCATTGCCGTCGGCCGATCCGTGGGTGGGCAGTGCATCGAGATAACGCGCCGACGCGAGCTTCACGGTCTTCATGCAAAGCTCGGCCGAGGTGCCGCCGATCACGATCGCCAGATGATAGGGCGGGCACGCCGCGGTGCCGAGCGTCAACACCTTCTCCTTCAGGAACGCCAGCAGGCGGTCTTTTGTCAGCACCGACGGCGTTGCCTGAAACAGAAAACTCTTGTTGGCGCTTCCGCCGCCCTTGGCCATGAACATGAACTTGTAGGCGTCATCACCCTCGGCGTAGATCTCGCACTGCGCCGGCATGTTGTTGGCGGTGTTTTTCTCTTCATACATCGACAGCGGCGCGACCTGCGAGTAGCGCAGATTGCGGCGCAGGTAGGCGTCGCGCGCGCCTTCGGACAACGCAGCCTCGTCGTCGCCATCGGTGATGACGCGAAAGCCTTTCTTGCCCATGATGATCGCGGTGCCGGTGTCCTGGCACATCGGCAACACGCCGCCGGCCGCGATATTGGCATTCTTCAGGAAATCGAAGGCGACGAACTTGTCATTGTCGCTGGCTTCCTTGTCGTCAAGGATGTTGCGCAACTGCTTCAGGTGGCCCGGCCGCAGATAGTGGTTGATGTCGCCGAAGGCGGCCTCCGACAGCGCCCGCAACGCCTCGCGCGACACCACCAGCATGTCCTTGCCCAAGACCTTCTCGACCCGCACGCCCTCGGTGGTGATCTTCTTGTACGGCGTGGTGTCGGCGCCAAGCGGAAACAGCGGGGTGTGCTTATAGGGCGGAACGGGCTTTTGGTCGGGAAAAGCGGTGGGGGCGTTCATGGGGATCTCGCGGGGTTTGTGGGCCGAAACGTCCGCTTTCCGGACGCCGGCAATTGAACCGTTCTAAGCATTTTTGGCGGAAAAGGTAAGGTACGGATGACAGCATCATGACCGCTAGGAGCAATGGACATGCCTTGGTGTCCGGGCCTTGCAAGAACGCTTCGCGCAGGCTTTTATGGCGCGGGGGTACCGATGATAAAAAACGCTGAAACTTCGATCGCGCTGGCGCTGCTGGCCGCGGCTTTCTTCGCCTTGTCGGGCGCCTCGCCGGCCCGCGCCGATCGCTGCGACGATCTGGCGGCCCAGCTCAAGAACCAGATCGACGGCCTTACCGTGGGCAAGACCGCGGCCAATGTGATCTACCTGTCGCATCCGCAGGCCAAGGAGCTCTCGCTCGGCTGCTCGGGGCGCAGCTATTCCAACCAATTTTTTGCGAAAGCCGGCGCCCGCAGGCCGCCGGACGGGTTTGTCGACCTCGCGGCCAGTGGTGCCGCCATCGTCTTCACCTTGCCCAAGGACGACATGCTGAAAGGCGTGACCCGCTGCATCAAGCGGATGGGCCTGATCCATGGCGACGACGTCTCGACCCGCTATCGCCGGCTCGATATGCGCTGCGTCCGGTCCAAGACCGAAGCCTCGATCGCGATCTCGCGCAGCACCGACCAGTAGCTATCCGGCGGCGTCCGGATCGGTCGAATTTCCAGCCAGACCGGAGCGTTGCGTTCACCATCCCTCGGGAAACGGCCGCCGATCGCTTGCCTTTTAACGATTGGATTCATCCGGCATTGGTGAGCCGCCGCTCACAGTCGGGTATCGTCGAAGGGATTCCCGTTCATGAGCATTTCAAGCGTTTCCGCGCCAAGCCCGGTGCAGCCGCCCTACGTCACCACCAGCCAGACCCCGACGGCTCCCGCGAGCAACGGCAACGATTCCGACGACGCGGGCGCCCCCCAGCCGCCGGTTCAAGCCCCGCTGCCGCCCGGACAGGGCACCCGGATCGATCAACTGGCCTGACAGCGGCGCGAGTTTAGGAAACTGTAGAAATACCGTCATTCCGGGATGCGCTTTTTGGCGCAGACCCGCAATCTCGGATTCCGCGCCCGATCCTGTCGGCCGTCCCCGAACGACATCCCCTACCCGTCCAGCGCCCGGTAGTGCCGGAAGATGCCGTCTTCGTTGAAAGCGATACGGCGATCGCTGGCCAGATATGCCGCAATGTTCGGCCGTGCGGCGACCCGATCGCGTAGCGCGACCATGCCCGGGATCTTGCGCTCAAAGGCCTTCATCCGCCTTGGAAAGGCATAACGCAGCCCTTCGACGAGCTGGAACGTCGACAAGTCGACATACGTCAACCGGCGGCCGGTGACATAATTTCCGCCGTTGTCCTCCAGCAGCCGTTCGAAATAGCCGAGATATTTCGGCACGCGTTCGCTCCAGAACTCATCGGTGCGTTTTTTCGCCGCCGCCTTCTGGTCTTCGTAATACAGCGACGGTCCGAGCGGGTGATGGGTGTCGTGAACTTCCGACACGAAATCGGTCACCGTGAGCTGCAATTGATGTAGCCACAGCCGGCCGGCTTCGGTCTGGGGCGCGAGTCCATGGCGCGATCCCAGATAGAACAGGATGTTGGCGGTTTGCCCGATCACAAGCTTTCCCGCCTTGAGGAATGGCGGGGCGAACGGCGGCGTCGTTTTCGCCTCCATCATCTTCATCATTGCCGCCGTGCCATGCGCGCCACGGGCGACATCGACATAAGCGGCTCCGGCCTCTTCCAGCGCGAGACGGACATATTCGCCACGGCCCTGAATGCCCGGCCAGTAATAGAGTTCATAGCGCATCAGACGTGCCTCTGCTCAGCCAACAGGCTTAACAAGTCATTCCACATTTCGTTCAAGCCCGTTCCGCGGGCGCAGCGCCACCGCCGCGAGCGGATACACTTACCAACTTTCAACAATCGGAATAGCCCAGATCAGGGGCAAAAGCCTACCACCCTACGGCGGGATTATATCGGTCGCGACGGACGATTTCGGCACCGGCTATTCCTTGCTGGCGACGCTGCATGCCTTTCCGTTCGACAGGATCAAGCTCGACCAGTCGTTCGTGAAACGGCTGCCCAATGACGCCGCGGCCGCAGCCATCGTGCGCACAGTGCTGGCGCTGGGCGAGAGCCTCGGCATCCCGGTACTCGCCGAAGGCATCGAGACCGCGGCGCAGTAGGATTTTCTGGCCCGCGAAGGCTGTGCCAAGGGCCAGGGCTATCTGTTCGCGAAGCCTGTCGGCCTCGCCCAATTGCCGGCAGCGATCGAAGCTGCTTCGCGGCTTGCAGGCGATGCGGCATGGTCGATGCCGGAAACCGAAGCCGCTATCGCCGCGGCATGATTTGTTGGCCCAGGCCTCAGTTCACCGCGAAGCAGTACATCAGGCCATCGCCGCCGGTGCTCTTGAGATCGGCCTGCGAGCAGCCGCCTTCCGGGCCGCGCGACGGATGCGAACTGTTCCAGGACTTTGAAGCGTCATCGTCGCGCAGGCCGATGCGATCGGAATGGCCGAGCATCGCCGAGCCTTGCGTGCTGCTCGTCCAGTTCTTGCAGGTGCGGTCTTCGCCGGCCGCAAACGCGGTGCCGTCGGGCTGCGATCCCGTCAGCATGTCATGACGGTTCGGCGTATCGCCGCGGCCGTTGATGACGTCGCCCTTTTCGCTCAGCGCGGTCTGCTTGGTCAGATTGTTGGCGCCATGCAGCTCGGCGACATCCTTGGCGATCACCACGCCCTTCGCATTCTGCCAGGGTCCCTTGCCGATCCGGTCGCGAGCGTTGATCGCGGGCTTGCCGTCAGCCGCCTGCGTCGAGAGATAGGCGTGCCAGGTTTTCACGCCGGAAGCATTGGCGCCCGCGGCCTGCGCCAGTTCCTGGCACTGATTGTCGGCCCCGGCGAGACCGCCGAGATTGCCGCCATTGCCGATGCCAATGCTGGTGACGAAGAAGGTGGTGCTGGCGGCCTGCGCATTCGCCGGCTGCGCCGCCGTCAGGAAGAGACCGGCCGCCGCTGCAAGACCAAGATATACCCGACCGACGATTGAAGCAAAAATCGGCATTACATCCTCCCAGTCGTTTTTGGCTGACGGCCTGGCGCCAGCTTTTGGTCTGACATCAACACATTGGCAGCCGCATTATTCCTGTTCAACGACACCGAAAAGAGCCGGCCACAAAAAAGCGCCGCGAATGAATCGCGGCGCCTTGTTATTTTATCGTTGCGCAGGCGATCAGGCCTGCTGGATCGCCGACAATTCCCAATTGGCGCCGCGCGGCCGCAGGAAGGTCCATACTTCGGTGGCTTCGCTCGGCTGCTCGCTGCCTTCGACCAACCGGCCGGTGACGCGATCAACGGTCTTGTCGATCATCGAGAACCGCATCGCCACGCTGGCATAGTCGGTATCGCCTTCGCGCCAGGCTTCCGCGAGGTCGCCCTGCAACAGCTTGGTGCCCGAGACCTTGTTGACGACGTTGCGCGCCTTGTTTCGCTGCAAATCGTCGGTGAAATAAGACACCATTTCCGGCGTCGCCAGCGTATGCAGCTTGGCCACATCCTCGTTCGACCACGCCGCCTGGATATCGCTAAGCAGCCGCTCGAAGGCTTCATAGTCGGCCGGAACAATCTCGAGCGGCGCGCTGCCAGATCCCAATCCAAAACCCGATCCCGGTGCGGTAGGTCGATGCGCCGCCCGGCGCTCGGGTCGCGCCGTCGGCATAGGCCGGCGTCGTGCGGCGCTGCCACCACGACATCGCCAGTCCGAACCACGATGACGATCAGCCCGATCTGCAGGATCAGGCCGAACAGCGACGACAAGCCGCCGAGGCCGCCGAACATGCCACCGCCGAACAGCATGCCGAGCAGGCCGGCGCCAAGGAAGCCGGCGGCGAGGCCGCGCAACATGCCGCCGCCTGGCCGGTTGAAAAACCCGCCACCCGCGGACGTACCAAGCCCGGAACTGCCCGGCTGGCTAAAGGTGCGGTTGAACGGCTGCGCCGCGCTTGGCGCGGTCGATGTGCTCGGCGGCGCCGAGAACGTCCGCGTTCCCCGCGATCCCGAACTCAATGCCGCCGCCAACCCGGGCGTCGGCTGACGACACCGCCAACATCAAGGGCAATGCCAACGACAGAACGACGGCGAGCGTTTGGACGATAGCGCGCCCGCGCTGCGTAAATCTCATAGCCTTTTCCTCCATCCCCGACAGGGGAATGTGCCTCTAAGATGGGCACCGCGGTGTGAATGTGAAGCCACTATCGGAACCCTCCACTGCGGCCCTCGGTCGCGGGGAAGCCGCAGTCAGGCTGGTTGTTGCGGTGCGGCGCAGGCGGCCATTACTTCGGCGCCATGGTTTCCTTGACCTTGGCGACCAGCGCACTGAGCGCGAACGGCTTCGCCAGGAAGTCGAACTTCTCGTTCTCCTCGAGGCTCTTGGCAAACGCGTCTTCGGCGTATCCCGAAACGAAGATGATCTTGAGGTCGGGATTTCGCTCGCGCATCGCCCGCAACAAAGTCGGTCCATCCATTTCCGGCATCACGACGTCGGATACCACGAGATCGACCGCGCCGTCTTTCTCGTCGAGCGCCTCCATTGCCTCGATGCCATTCGACGCCTCGATCACGGTATAGCCGCGCGAACGCAGGCCACGCGCGTTCAGCGAGCGCAAGCCCTCCTCGTCTTCCACCAGCAGGATCGTCCCCTGGCCGGTCAGGTCGACCCTCGGCTTGGCCTCCGCCGCCGTGTCCCTGGCGACGCCGTTGGCCGCCTGCGGCTCGTGGTGGGCTTCCTGCTCGGGATGATGTCGCGGCAGGAAGATGCAGAACGTGGTGCCGCTGCCTTCCGCGGACTCGACATAGACGAAGCCGCCGGTCTGCTTGACGATGCCGTACACCGTCGACAGACCGAGTCCGGTACCCTTGCCGACTTCCTTGGTCGAAAAGAACGGTTCGAAAATCTTGTCGACGATCTCGGCGGGAATGCCGGTGCCGGTGTCGGAAACGTCGATCCGGACATAGTCCGCCGGCGGCATGCCCTTGTAGGACAGCTTTTCAGCCTGCTGCGCCGAGACGTTCGCGGTCTTGATGGTCAATTTGCCGCCTTCGGGCATCGCATCGCGGGCATTGACCGCGAGATTGACGATCACCTGTTCGAATTGCGAGACGTCGACCTTCACCGGCCAGAGGTCGCGGCCATGCACCGGATCGAACTTGACCTTCTCGCCGATCAGCCGGCGCAACAGCATGGTCAGGTCGGACAGCGCATCGCCGAGGTCGAGCACCTGGGGCCGCAACGTTTGCTTGCGCGAGAACGCCAGCAACTGCCGCACCAGCGTCGCCGCGCGCGTCGCGTTCTGCTTGATCTGCATGATATCCTGGAACGACGGATCGGTCGGCTTGTGCGCGTTCAGCAGGAAGTCGTTCGCCATCATGATGGCCGAGAGCACGTTGTTGAAATCGTGCGCGATGCCGCCGGCGAGCTGACCGACCATGTCCATCTTCTGCGACTGGTTGATCTGGTTCTCCAGCGTCCGCCGCTCGGTGGTCTCGAGCATGTAGACGATGGCGGCCTCGGTCTCGCGCTCGTCGGCCTCCACCGTGGTTACGAAGAACTGCCCCCAGCGTTCGCCGGTGCCGTCGAGCATCGCCTCGACCGGCGGAATATCGCCCTGCCCTTCGGCCGCCCGGTTGATGGCCGCGATCAGCGAGCTGCGGTCGCGCGCGTTGACCGTCCTGAAGATCGAATTGCTGGCGCCGGCTTCGAGGCCGAGGCCTTGCGCGAGTTTGGCAAAGCGCGCATTGGCGCGAACCACCGCGCCGGCGCGGTCCACGGTGGCGATCGCCATCGGCGTATGGTCGAAAAAGCGCATGAAGCGGACTTCGGCCGCGCGCTGCGGATCGGAACGTTCGTCGCGGGCGCGGCTGATCACCAGCGTACGCGAGGCGCCGGGCACGCCGTCGGCCCCGAACGCCAGCTTGTGATAGAGCCGCACCGGCATGGTCTTGCCGCCGCGCATCCGCAGGTCGATGTCGATCACCTCGGTTTTGACTTCGCCGGGCACCGCCACGATCGAGCTCAGCAGCGAGGCGCCGTCGCCCGACACGATGTCGGTCAACCTCAAGCCGCCCGAGCCGATCTCCGCGAGGTCGTGATCCAGCCAGTTCGCCAGCGTCGCATTGACGTAGACCAGCTCTCCGACCGGATTGACCGAGAAGAACCCGCAAGGCGCGTGATCGAGATACTCGATCGCATGCTGCAGTTCCTGGAATACGTCTTCCTGGCGCTCGCGATCGCGGGTGATGTCGGCGATCGACCACACCGCATATTTCGCCTCACGCTTGCCCTGGCCGAGCGGCCGCACCCGCAGCCGCAGCCAGCGGCCATGGGCGCCGTCGTGGCCCGCGATGCGGACCTCCTCCTGCTGGCGCTTGCCCTCGCGCGCCGCCTTGAGCAGCCGGAACACCGCTTCGGACACGTCGGGATTGCCGATGAAGACCCGCTCTACCGGGCGTACGTCCTGCGCGGTCGCAGCCCCCGTCAGCGCCAGATAGGTCGCGTTGGAATAGACCACGTGGCCGCGCGGATCGGTGACCGCGAGGCCGTCATGGTCCTGATCGGCGATATGGCCCATCACGGGATCGTCGGCGGCGCGATCGGCGAAACGAATGATCCCGGCGGCGAAGGCGAACAGGTTGAACAACCCGACCATCGCCAATAGCGCCAGCAATCCGAGGATATAAGGCTGTGCCTGCGCCCGGCCGATGGTCATCAGCATGACCGCCGCCGCGACGATGCCGCCGGCGACCAGCAGCACCAGCACGATGCTACCGCTCCGCCGCGCCGGCTCATGCGCGGTCGTGGGCAGTTGCGACGGATCGTGGTCAGTATCGGCGGTCATAACCAAAGGACGTGGCCTGTCGACATGGATCTGACGCGCTCGCGCACGCCCGCTCCTGAGTGCCTGAATCGGACCGGCAAGCGCAAGTCCATCAGGCGGCTATTTGGTGGCTAACGCTCATTTCCAGCCGATTCCTTGACTATTACTTGGTCCTTTCATGCCTGGCGGCCGGAAAGCCCGCGCTTGAGACCCATCACATAGCCGATGACTTCGGCGACCGCATGATAATGCTCGACCGGGATTTCGGCGTCGATCTCCACCGCTGCGTGCAACGCCCTCGCCAGCGGCACGTTTTCCACGATCGGGATGTCGTGGGCTTTGGCGATCTCCCGGATCTTGAGCGCGATCAGATCGACGCCCTTGGCGACGCAGATCGGCGCCGCCATGCCGCGTTCATAGGACAGCGCCACCGCGTAGTGGGTCGGGTTGGTGATGATCACGGACGCCTTGGGAACCGCGGTCATCATGCGCTTCTTCATGCGCGCCATCCGCAACTGCCGCAACCGGCCCTTGATGTGGGGGTCGCCTTCGGACTGCTTGAACTCCTGTTTCATTTCCTGCAGCGACATCTTCTGCCGCTCGAACCAGGTGCGGTACTGGAAGAAATAGTCGGCGATCGCGACCGCCGCGAGCATCGCCACCACCGCCCCCAGCAATCGCAGCGCCAGCCCGCAGATCGTCGCAATGATCTGGGCCGGGTCGAACTGCAACATCGCCTCCAGGCGATGCCGCTCCGGCCAAAGGATCATCGACATCACGCTTCCCAGCGCAATCAGCTTGAAGATACCCTTGCCGAAGTTCACGGCCGCCTGCTTGCCGAAGATGCGCTTCAATCCGGAAGCGGGCGAGATCTTGTTGAAACTCGGCTTCAGCGACTCGCCCGACCACACCAGCCGGTGCTGCAGCATGTTGCCGGCGATCGCCGCGATCGCCAGCATCAGGAACGGCACGCCGAGCGCTCCGATCAGCATGTATTCGAGCCGTTGCGCCAGCGCCAGCAGATTAGGGCCGTCGACATGGATCATCCAGGCATTGGCGAGCAGATTGCGCAGCGGTGTGCGGATTCCGCCGATCGATCCGGAAAACGACGACAGCACCAGCGTCGCGCCGGCGATCATGAACCAGGTGTTGACCTCCTGGCTCTTGGCGACGTCGCCACGTTCCAGCGCCTCATCGAGACGTTTTTGGGTGGGGTCTTCTGTTTTATCTGACGAATCGTTTTCGTCGGCCATCGATCCGGCTTTCGGTTCAAGACTTGCAGATCAAGACTTGCAGTCTCGAGGCTTGCGGTTCACGGCGTCAAATCGTGCATGACGCCGTTGAAATAATTGAGGAAGGTTCCCATCATCGCCACCAGAACGAGCGAGAAGACCAGGAAGCCGGCGAGAATCGACAGCGGCACGCCGACGAAATAGACCTGCATCTGCGGCATCAGCCGCGCCAGCACGCCAAGCCCGATATTGAACACCAGGCCGAACACCAGGAACGGCGCCGACAATTGCATGCCGATCTTGAAGGCGGCGGCGAAGGCGCGGGTGGCAAGCGCCGCGATATCGCCGCTCGGCGTCAGATCGCCGGGCGAAAAGATGTTGTAGCTGTCGTTGAGGGCGGCGATGACGAGATAGTGGCTGTCGGTCGCAAACAACAGCGTGATGCCGAGCATGGTGAGGAAATTGCCGATCAGCACGCCCTGCTGGCCCTGGGTGGGATCGACCGAGGTGACGAAACCCAGTCCCATCTGCTGGGCGATCACCGCGCCACCGACCTGCAAGGCCGAGAGCGTCACCCGCGCGGTAGCGCCGAGCACGATGCCGACGACGATCTCATGGATCATCATGACCAGCAGCGGGTTGATCGACTGCATGTCGATGTGATAGGCGCCGCGGTGCAACGGCAGGATGATCAGCGCCAACAGCAACGCGATCCCGAGCTTGATGCGAACCGGAATGTTCGATTCACCGAGCCCCGGCAACAGCATCACCATGCTGCCGACCCGGGCAAACACCAGCATGAAGGTCGCCGCGAGCACGGGCAGCAGTGAGATGTCGACGCGCATGATCCGCGCATAGTGCCTCAACCACCTATGATTCGCGACGATATCCGCATCATGTGGCTGTGCAGCGCATCCGCCATGAACGGCAGCGCCAACAGTAATGTGACGAAAATCGCCAGGATCTTCGGCACGAACACCAGGGTCTGCTCCTGGATCTGCGTCAGCGCCTGGAACAGCGACACCACGACGCCGACCACAAGGCCCACGACCATCAATGGCGACGACACCACGACGATGGTCCAGATCGCATCGCGCGCCACGTCGAGGGTTTCAGCACCGGTCATTTTCAACTCTCTCAATTTCAGTTGGTTTCGAAGCGGGCGAATGGCGAGTAGCGAATGGATTTCAGACTGGCGGGCACCATCCTCCCTATTCGCCACTCGCCATTCGCAATTCGCTCTCTCAAATCGCCATCTTCATGATGTCCTCGTAAGCCGCGATCACCTTGTCGCGCACCGACACCAGGGTCGATATCTTGACGTCGGTCTCGGCCACGGCGGTCACCACATCCATGACATTGGCCTTGCCCGCCGCCATCGAGACCGTCTGCTGATCGGATTGCCGGCCGCCGTCGATGACGCTTCCGATCGCGTCCTTGAGCAGGTCACCGAACGAGGGACCCGCCGTGTCGGTCGGCTTGGAAATGCCGCCGGCGTCCATCATGCGAGCCGCGCTCGCGTAGGCGTTGGCGGCAATCGAGGGTGAAGCCATGGCTTAGGGTTTCCCTGTTTTCAGGACTTGAGGATGTCGAGGGTGCGCTGGATCATGGTGCGCGTGGCGTGGATGATGTTGAGGTTGGCCTCATAGGATCGCTGCGCGTCGCGCATGTCGGTCATTTCGACCAGTGGATTGACGTTGGGATATTTGACGTCGCCGTTGACATCCGCCGCCGGATTTCCGGGCTCGTGCTTGACGCGAAACGCGGTCGCATCGGGCATCACCCGCCCGAGTGCGACGACATTGGCATCCAATGTGCGATCGAGCTCGGAGGAAAAGGTCGGCACCTTGCGGCGATAGGGATCGCCGCCGGCGGTCGACGCGGTGGAATCCGCGTTGGCGATGTTTTCCGAGATCACGCGCATCCGGCCGGCCTGCGCGCGCAGGCCGGAGGTCGCGATCCCCATGGATCTCGCGAAGTCCGCGATGACTTGACGGTCGGGCATGCTATCCCTTTGCTGCGATCAACGGCCCTTAGGCCTTCCCGATCGCGGTTTTCAGAAGATGGATATTGTGGCTGTAGAGCGAGGTCACCGCGGCATAGTCCATCTGGTTGCTGGAAACCTTGAGCATCTCGTCTTCGAGATTGACGGCGTTGCCGGCCGGCCGCGTCTCGAACCCGGCCTTTCGATTTTGGTCAAAACTTTCCGGAGCCCCCGACGGGCCCATATGGCTGCTGCTGGTGCGCATCATCGCCAGCGGCCCACCCGAGCTGGCGCCGGACGCGTCGAATTTCGGTTCCACCAGATCGCGCGGCTTGAAATTCGGCGTATCGGAATTGGCGACATTTTCGGCCAGCACCCGCTGGCGCTCCTGATGCCATTGCATTCGGGTGCGAAGCGCCGCCATGACCGGAAGATCGCCAGTGGACATTGAACCTCTCCCCTTTCCGTTGGGCGCTGTGCCCTCGGGTAGGCAGAATTTGCCGCCTGTATGGTTAACAGCCGGTTAAGATTCGCGTGGCCTGCGGTTCCATGGACAGCATCGGCGTTCCAGCGCGACGGGTCCGAGGCGAGAGCCTGGGTGATTTTCGCCGCGAAAAGCCCCCGTTAACCAGCGGGGTTGGCCGAAGGTGGAAGATATGAGAAGTCATTTTGGCTCAGGCGATTCATGAGTTATTAAGAGATCGGGGCGGCAGTTCTTGCCCTGGAGAATTAAGAGATTGGGCAAATCTCTGACTTCATCGCCGTTTGCCGGGGACCAAGCATGCCGCAGACACTGACATTCATCCTAGCGTTCGTGGCCGTTCTGGCGCTGATCGCCGCACTGGCGTGGGGAGTGCGCCGATTCGCCGGCAACCGGCTCGGCGCCAATACCAATCGCGGCCGGATGCCGCGGCTGGCGGTGATTGACGCCGCGGCTGTGGATGGCCGGCGGCGGCTGGTGCTGGTACGACGCGACAACATCGAACATCTCCTGATGATCGGCGGCCCGACCGACATCGTGGTGGAACCCAACATCGTCCGCGCCACGCCCGCGCGCGATCAGATGGCGCCGCGGCCTGTGGTCGGCGGTGGCGAACTGCCGCCGCGCATCACCCCGCTGCCCGATGCCGGCAATTGGAACGACGGCGATGGCGCCAGGGCCGACGCCTTCGATCATGCCGAGCCGCAACTGCCCGAGCCGCCGCCGCGGCCGGCCCGCCCCTCTTTTGTCGACGAGGTGCGCCGCACCGCGCCGCCGCTGCCGGAGCGCTCGCTGGAACGCGCGCAAGAACGCACCAAACCACCTCCGAGCGGCGCAGCGACCCTCTGCTGGCGGGCTTCACGCCGGAGCCGCTCAGCCCGCGTGCCGAACCCCGCCCCGAGCCTCGAATCGACATGCGCAACGAGCCGGTTGCTCCGAGGCCACCGCGCACTGAGCCGATGATGCCGCGCCCGGCACGGCCGATCGACCCGCCAAAGCCGCCGCTATTGCGCACTGAGCGCCCCGCCGCACCGCCGCCGGCCCCGCCACCTCCACCAATTCCTGCCGCGCCGGCGCCCGGTGCGGCGCTGTCGGCCGCCGATCAAAACCTCGCCGAGATGGCGCAGCGGCTCGAGGCCGCCCTGCGCCGGCCGGTCGAGTCGAGCGAGCCACGAATTGGCGCGCCGCCGGTCGCCCCCGAGCCGCCGCCGAGCCGGCCCGCGCCGCGCGTCGAACCGCCGGCCCCGCCGCCGGTGGCCGCGGCCCCCGTCAAGAGCGGGTTCGAGAATCTGGAAGACGAGATGGCATCCCTGCTGGGTCGTCCGAAGTCTCCTTCGTGAGATCGGCGTCCGTCCCGCGTAGAGTTTTATTTTTTGCCATACTGATCGCCGCCGGTTCGCTGGTCGAGCCGGCGTTCGCGCAGGATATCAGTATCAATCTCGGCCAGGGCAATGGCGGCGTCACCGAGCGCTCGATCCAGCTGATCGCGTTGCTGACGGTGCTGTCGATCGCACCGTCGATCCTGATCATGATGACGTCGTTCACCCGGATCGTCGTCGTGCTGTCGTTGCTGCGCACCGCCCTGGGCACCGCGACCGCGCCACCGAACTCGGTGATGATCGCGCTGGCGATGTTCTTGACCGCGTTCGTGATGGGCCCGGTGCTGCAAAAATCATACGACGACGGCATCAAGCCGCTCGTCGCCAACCAGATCGGCGTCGAGGAAGCGTTGCAGCGCTCGTCGGTGCCGCTGCGCGGCTTCATGATGAAGAATGTGCGCGAGAAAGACCTCAAGCTGTTCCTCGACCTGTCCGGCGAACCGCCGCCGGCGACGCCGGAGGCAATGTCGCTGCGGATCCTGGTGCCGGCGTTCATGATCTCCGAACTGAAGCGCGCGTTCGAGATCGGCTTTCTGTTGTTCCTGCCGTTCCTGATCATCGACCTCGTGGTCGCATCGGTGTTGATGTCGATGGGCATGATGATGCTGCCGCCGGCGGTGGTGTCGCTGCCGTTCAAGCTGATCTTTTTCGTGCTGGTCGACGGCTGGTCGCTGGTGGCGGGAAGCCTGGTACAGAGCTACGGCGGCTGATCGTTTGGGCGGATGCCGCTTCAGTCGCTTATGCGGGCTACGATCAGCGACACAACTCCGCGTTCTCGCGACAGCTTTCGCCCGAGTTTTGCAAATTCATTCCGCCCCCAAAACGAGAGGGCGCAGCGCAAAACGCACACGAGCATACAGGTTCAGCGGAAGCAGTCCGGCCTTCCCTAATGGTTTTACGGCTTATATCGTGCTCTCCCGGAGAGACCTGGCTTGTTTGTACCGTCATTCCCAAGAAGCTTGCTTCTTAGAACTTTGACACCTGCCATCGGGGCATCAGGACCACACGACTTTGCCGTCCGCGTCACGCGCTGTTCGTCAAAAGCGCATCCGCGTCCACCGCTCCCCGCCCCAACGTCAGTGACGATGGCCAACGCCCCTCTCTCGGGGGACGAACGCAATTGCGTTCACTCAAACCAAGAAATCATCTACAACATGGCAAGTGCGAAGCTGAAACATACGATCAACGCCGCGGTGCTGAACGACACGACGGCAAGAGCCCGTTCGGTATGCTTTTCGATATCCGCGTCCATGTTTGTCTACGCGGAAAGGCCCGTTTCGTTCCGAGGGCGAACGCAAATACCGTCCGCCACCAGGGCTACTTCTGCTTCTGCCTCTCCTCGGCTTGGCGCGCCTCCGCGTGCCCGCAGCGCAGACATTCGAAGGTCTGCCTGGCCGCGGGTTTCGAAATCGCAATCATGTACATCCCGCACTTCGGGCATGATGGTCGTCGAGGTTGTTTTGGCATGCGCGCGGGTAACGGACGCGACGCGCTTTGGTTGCGATATCCGTCATCACGCGGTGGGCCGGCAAGCCCACAAGTTAAGGCAGCTAACCTGACCTAATGTTGGGTGGCCGGTTCTGTATGCGAGCAACGCAAGCACTCGTACTTGGCCGGCGCCGGATTAGCCACGGTGATCATCCGCATTTCGCATCTGGGACAGCGCGGCCGTTCGATTTCCGGTGTCGTGAGAGCGACTGGAATGGGCTGGGATTGAGCCACTGGTCATCATCCTGGATGGCACACAGAGGGTGATTCGATCAGGCGCTTTAACTAGCACGAACTCTGTGGCGGCGCTGCGTCCGATTTCTTTATATTTCAAGTATCGCTGACAAGCTCTGGTTAGATGGAGCGAGAAAACGCAACCGCAGATCAATCAGGTCAATGCGTAAATCAAGTCAAGCTGCCGAAGATAGAAACAATCCAATATGCCCATCAATAGCCGCCTCAGATAAGACGCTGCAAGCAAAACACGTCTGCTTCCCGTGTCATGGTGAAGACGCGGCTAACTGAGGCCACTCGTGGCTTCAACGATCCCATTGCCAACAATACGTTGACCAAGGCCACGACTCCGATGGCCGCGAGAAGCGCATATCACACATGCGCTCTCAAGCGCGCATCCGGCAATCGACCGAGGCACCAGGACAACAACCAAAATAACGGCGTGCCTTTTTACGAACCCCAAATCGGAAACCAAACCGCTCGTGAAGAAAAAAGAGCCGCAAAGCACAACGCCACCAAGCGAGTATGATGCTTGGCGGCGTTGCTCTTCGCGCCGGAAACTTAAATCGTCCAGCACGGTGAGATACGCCCTGGTTGACGGTCCGGTTGTACCGTGCGGCAACCGGTCGCGGGTCCCGGCCAGCACAAATGTCACCGCAAAATCAAAGGGGCGGCGACCTTAGATCAATTTTGGCTTGCGACCATTTCGAACTTCCAGCGCTCTGCCATCCGTTCTGAAATGCTTCAGCGCGTACTCCCTCGCGGTTGCGAAGGGGAGCGCCGCAACTGAGGCAGAGCAGCTGCCTCTCATTGGGGGATGGCGAGGCCTCGGTGCGCACCACCTTGTAGGTGGTTTCGCATGTCGGACAGTTGAACGTGGTCGTTTCCAGCATGACGCGCGATTCTAGCGCGCCCGGCAAATCAGGGCACGGACTAAACAGGGGGATATCTCAGTTTGAAATTCGCTTGTCAGCGAGAGCAACCGAGCTCAGCCAAAGCGAGGAGCCCTCCGATACCGGAAAGAATATGACGATCTGCCGGCACGGCTTGCACTCAAAAGTGCGGACCTCCGCTGTCATTGGTTTATTGCACGCGGGGCACGGCGGATTCATCACAGCGACAAGCTTCCATGGACCAAAACGCAAACACCGCCAGAGCGGAATATGATCGCTTGGCGGTGTTGGGTAGCGCGAGGTCGGGTCTTTAAATCCCGGCAAGCTGGACTTTGCAAAGACAATGCTAGGGCAGGATGACAGCGCGGACTTATTCACAAGGGCACGCAGGGCAAATTAGCGGTACTCAATTCGAGGTAGAGACCAAAAAGGGGCCGCCCCGAAAACCAAAAGGGACCAGCACATGAACAGGCGGGATGCAAAAGCGGCCTGCGCCATCTTTCTGCCCGGTACTGTTCTCATTCGCGCACGCGCGATTTGAAATCAGGACACTCTGAAATCAGGGCCGGGGTTTAGTCGTCCCACCGTCGGAACGGATGACG
Organism: uncultured Alphaproteobacteria bacterium; assembly: GCA_963755895.1. GTDB lineage: Bacteria > Pseudomonadota > Alphaproteobacteria > Rhizobiales > Xanthobacteraceae > Bradyrhizobium. Next base: position 293,147 of record CAVWMD010000003.1, on the reverse strand, counting down.
CCCCTCAAACGAGGGTATAGGTCCGAAATCCTGCTCACCATGCTAGGTTTTGCTTGTGCCTGTCCCCTCAAGCACAACAGCCCCCAGCGGCCCCGGCTTTTCCCCCAAGAGCTGGGGCTGTTTTTTTGGCCTAAGGCAAGCCGACACAACTTTCATCCGTTTGTGCGAAGGATGAAGACGAAGAGACTGGCAGGCTCTGCAACATGAGAGGCCGACAACCGAGGTGGCCTACACCTTATCTTCCCGGTCTAGTTGGCGTGTTCGCGTGGTCATCAGGAGCAGGAACAAGGCGCGCTCAGCCTGGTATCGCGCCGCCGGGCGTTTCGATTTCCGACCCTGCATGATGATGTTGCCCGACGAGTCCGCCACTCGCCAATGCCATCCCCGGCCACGCTTCGAAAGCACCATGTCGAACATCACGTACTTTGAACTGCGATAGGTCAGAAAGGTTCACCTATGTAGGTTGATTTTTTTTCAAATTGGGCGACTGCGATTTTTAAACCAGACTGCGAGGGAATCGAAACAGGCCTTCGCCAAACGACGACGGCGAACGAATTGACAATCGGAACATATCGTGAACATATCCCAGCGCCGCCCAACACGGGAGATGCCCTATGGCCAAAAATCCCGCGCCCATTCCACAGTCGGACGCGGAGCAACTCGATGCGGCGGCGGATCAGGCCATCGCGGCTTGCGGTGGCGATCCGCGCGCGGCGGTGAAGGCGCTGATCGTTGCGAATGAGTTTCTGGAATCCGAAGTCAGCGAACTGATGAAGGCGGTCTCTCAAGCGTATGCGCGCGGGAGATTTCAAACCTATACCGGCTAGAGCCTTTCCCGTTCCGATGGAATCGGAACGGGGCTCTAGGTTTCTGTTTTGACGCGTTTTCTTCACGCGAACCGGTATCCACTTCGCTCGAAAACGCTCTAGGACGAAAAGCCCGGCACAAGGCCGGGCTGAACGCAAATACGGATTTAAGAACGCAATTAGCGATCGTTAAAGGATATCAATGATGCTGTCGGTGCACTTTTACACACTCGTAGAGGGCGAGCGATTCAAGCAACGCCTGGCGCGGCCTTACTTGCCCTGCCCGACAGCTTGCGCTGGCTTTCGGACGCAAGACCCGGATGAGGCGGCCTTTCAGGCGACCTTCGCATGAACCAAAGGATTTTCGATCCACCGCGCCGCGTCCGTCTGACGAGGCTTCACCGCATCGCATTTCAGGCACTCGAGACCTGTCCGCCCGTCATCGGTAACGACGGGTTTCATGCGTTGATCACAGTGCGGGCAGCGCGTCGGGTCCATCCTCAATTCTCCATTTCCAACAAAACGCCACATTGGAACAAAGGTTCCGTCGCGGCGTTTACGATAGCTTTCTCAGGGAGAAGACCATGCAGGCAGCGATCGACCGGGTGATGCAAACCTACTGTTTGCTCGAAAAACTGACAGACGAAGAAGCGCAAGCCGCTCGGGAGAAAGTATCGAACCATCTGGCCGAAAGGCCGGAAGCCGATGAACGCCTTCTCGCGGTGGAAGGTCTGCGATATCTCCGAAGCGTTAGAGGGTAAGGGTTAAGGATGAGTGATACGTTTGAGAGGAAGACGGTTACGCCGGCTGAACGCGAGGCCCGCAAGTTGTTCAGACAGGCTGATGCTGCCAAGGCCATGACCGAGCATGAGCGCACGCAAAAGGCGTTCAACGAGAACCGGGAACGGTTGAAGGCTTTGAGACTGGCCCGCGAGGCCGAGCAAACAGCGCCGAAGTGACGTCGCGGTTTTACGAAGCCGGGTGATTTCCGTTTCGCGCTTGAGCCAGAGATCATGCCGACACGAAAAGGCCATTGAAAGAAAAGGCCGCCGACTGAAAGCCCGTGAAGTTATCTGGGCGTCATCCCGAGGTGCGCGCGTTTGCGCGCCTCGAAGGATGCTGTTCGGCGCTGTGCTCACAGCCTCCTTCGAGACGCGCGCACCGGACAGCGCCAGGGCGCTGCCGGGAGAGCGCGCTCCTCAGATGACGTCGGAGAGCTTCGCAGCCTATGAGGCGACCTCTTACCTCCGCTTAGTCTCGCTTTTTCGTCTCTTCCTTGGGAACCAGTTCGGCTTCCTTGCCTGACTGGTTGCCCGGATTGTAATGCTGTTTCCCTTCGGGTTTCTCGCCCGGCTGCTTCTCATTCGGATTCTTGTTGTCGTTCATTGGGTGCTCCTCTGGGCAGACCAATGCCATCCAACAGCGTAAGTTCCGCCGACTAATTCAGTTCTGGCCGGAGGCCCTCGCAGCGCGGCGGTCGGGCTACGCCTCGGCCACATTCACTAGCGGCTTGCCCTCCGCCCAGCGCGCAAGATTGCCGGCAAAGGCGTTGGCGACGCGGCGGCCGTGACCATCGGATGCGGCCGCGCTGTGCGAGATCACCAGCACATTGGGCAAATCCCAAAAGCCTGAATCGGGCGGCAGCGGTTCGACCTCGAACACATCGAGATAGGCGCCGGCGATTTTTTTGGCTTGAAGCGCCGCCAACAGATCCGATTGTTCGACCACCTCGCCGCGCGCCACGTTGATGATCTGCGCTTGCGCCGGCAACCGCGCCAGCCTGTCGGCGTTGATGATCTTGCGCGTCGAATCCGACAACGGACAGGACAAGATCAGCCAGTCGGCATCCGGCAACACGGAGCCGAGCTCGGAATAGGTCACGCAGCGCTCAAAACCCGCGGGCGGCGTCAGCCCGCCGGTGTGGCGCACGCCGGTCACCTTGAGACCGAACGCAACGCACAGCCTGCCGATCTCCTGCCCGATCGGGCCGAGGCCGACAATGACGGCGCGCTGTCCCAAGAGGTCACGCGGTTCGTTGCTGTAGAGCGGCTCCCAGGCGTGGCGGCGCTGCGAGTTCATCGAGGCCGGCAACCGCCGCGCCAATGCCAACAGGCCCGAGAGCGCGCTGTGCGCCACGACGTCGGAATTCGCACCGGCCGAGGTTGCGACCTTCAGCCCCTGCGCCATCAGTTCGACATAGAAGCGATGATCGGCGCCCGCGGTGTAGGTATGCAGCCATTTCAGGTCCGGCGCGCCGCGCAGGATATCGATGAAGCGGACAAAGGCCGGCGCCGGTTTGCTGCGGGTACCCCCGAGATACATGTCGCGGGTCACGAAGGCGATCTCGGCGCCGGCGAGATCCGGCACCGTGTCGGGCGTGACGATCCGCGGCTCGATGTCGCCGACGGCAGCGTTCAGGATATCGCCGTAGGTCTTCCAGGCAAATTCGGACAGGATGACCCGCAACGGTTTGGATGGTGGCATCATGAACTCCAGCCGGCTTCAGCCGAACAATCTGGCGGGGATGCGGTTGAAAATACGCCGGGCATTGCCGGCGAAGATCGCGCGCTTCTGATCAGGGGTGAGGATGGTCGAGGCATCGATATAGCGCCGCGTGTCGTCATAGTTGAAGCCGGTCTGCGGATCGATCCCCTTGACCGCCCCGACCATTTCCGACGCGAACAGGATGTTTTCGGCGGGGATGACTTTGGTCAAAAGGTCGATGCCGGGCTGATGATAGACGCAGGTGTCGAAGAACACGTTCTTCAACAGCAATTCCGACAATGGCGGCCGCTTCTGGTCCTGCGCGATGCCGCGGTAGCGGCCCCAATGATAGGGAATGGCGCCGCCGCCATGCGGAATGATGAATTTCAGCGTCGGGAAATCCTTGAACAGATCCGACATCAGGAACTGCATGAACGCCGTGGTGTCGCCGTTGATGTAATGGATGCCGGTGGTGTGGAACGCCCGGTTCGCGGCGGCGCTGACGTGAACCATCGCGGGCACGTCGAGCTCAACCATCTTTTCGTAAAACGGATACCACCAGCGATCGGTCAATGGCGGATCGTTCCAGTAGCCGCCGCTCGGATCCGGATTGAGGTTGCAACCGACGAAGCCGAGCTCGTTGACGCAGCGTTCCAGTTCGGCAATGCAGTTTTTCGGCTCGACGCCGGGCGATTGCGGCAAGCTGGCAGACGCCGATGAAATTCTCCGGATAAAGCTGCGTCATCCGCCAGATCAAGTCGTTGGAGATCCGCGTCCATGCCGCGCTGACCGAGGCATCGCCGATATGATGGCCCATGCCGGAGGCGCGCGGCGAGAAGATCGTCGCGGAAGTGCCGCGCTCGCGCTGCAATCTCAACTGCGCGCCCTCGACGCTACTGGCGCAACGCATCGTCGCTGATCTTCAACTCGTCCACCGACGGCATCTGCGAGGCGTCGCCGATCGCATCGATCTGGTGCTTGCGCCAGTCGAGCACTTCCTTTGGTTCGGTGGTGTAGTGGCCGTGGCAGTCGATCACGAGATCGCCGCCGCCTGAAGAGCTGCGCGCGCGCCCTGCCCCGCTCATCGCCTCGATATTGGTCGGCGGCGGCATCGACGCCATCGCTTGCATCGCCGTAGGCAAAAGCCAGCGGCCGGCGCCACAACAATCGCAGCCTGTTATCTCATGCGTATCAGAGCAGTTGAACATCTCTCGGTCCTTCCAAAATGTCAGACGGGGTCGCGCGCGCCGATCACGATCAGAAGCTTGACGCCAAGCCTGGTCAGGGCGGCATCGACCCAGGCACGGTCGCTCTTGCCGGCCTTGATGGCCTCGATCTGCTTCAACTCGGCGGCGTGCTTGGCTTGCGTCGCCTTCAGCACTTCCGCGGTCTGCTCAAGGGAACGCAGACCAGACCGTCGCCATCGCCGACCACGAGGTCGCCGGGCTCGATCACCATGCCGTCGATCGCGATCGGTACGTTGATCTCGCCCGGACCATCCTTGTAGGGACCGCGATGCGTTACGCCTGCCGCAAAGATCGGATAATTGCCGGCATGCAGCGTATCGTAATCGCGGATCGCTCCGTAGATCACGATGCCCGCGATGCCGCGCTATTGCGCATGCGCCGTCATCATCTCGCCGATCAGCGAGTTGGTGAGGTCGCCGCCGCCGTCGACCACCATGATGTCGCCGGGCTCGGCGATATCGATCGCTTTGTGGACCATGAGATTGTCGCCGGGGCGGGTCTTGACCGTGAAAGCCGGTCCGGCCAGCACGCCGCCGGCATGGATCGGCCGCAGTTTGGCGCCGGCCGCGGTCATGCGCGACATCGAATCGCTGATATTGGCAACCGGCAGCTCGCGAAACTTCGAGACGATGTCGGCGTCGACCTTGCGGGTCCGCTTGCAGATCTGAAATCCGATCACGTCATGCCTCCGTTCGCAGCTGCGCTGCTGTTTGTATCCGTTCGACCCTTGCCGACAGCCTGGACCGCCGACACCGCGCTCTCGCGATCGAGCGTGCGCAGGTCGATACCGGTTTTGTCGCGCAACAACAGCGCGGCGATGATGCCGACGATGTAGGAGGCGATGGCGCACGCCCCCATCGCGACCGGCAGCGTCATGTTGACCGACAGAATCCCTACCATGCCCGGCACGACCGAAGCTACGCCGCGTCCGACGCTGGCGCAGAAGCTCGCACCGTTGGCCCGCAACTCGGTCGGATAGAGCTCGGCGAACGACGGCACCAGCCCCGAGGCGAGCCCACCCTGGAAGGCGCCGAGGAAATAGCCGAGAATGAGGATGATCGCAGGACTGAGCGGGACGAACAGGTAGATCGCCGCGTTGATCGCCTGGCAGATCAGGAACGCGACGAACGCCTGGCGGCGGCCGATCCTGTCGCTCAGGATGCCATAGAACGACCGGGCCGGTGAGCGAGCCGAAGATGTTGACGAACAGGAAGCCCGCGGTCCTGGTCACGGGCATCCCGAGCGCGCTCTGCAAATAGGTCGGCAGCCAGGTGATCATGACATAGGCGCCGCCGAGCACGCCGGTCGCCAGAAACAGGCAGGTGATGGTGGTGCGCAGGAATTGCGGCTGGAAGATCGCGCCGATCTTGGGCGCGGCCTGTTGATCCCGCAACGCCCTCCTGGTTTCGACAAATATCTCGGGCTCACGCACCAGCCGCCGGATGATGAACACCAACAGCGCCGGAAGCAGGCCGAGCAGCAGAAAGACGCGCCAGGCCTGCGCCTGCGGAAACAGCGCATACACGACCGGGAATGCCAGGACCGACAGCGCGTAGCCGACGGCATATCCGCTCTGCACGGTGGCCGCGACCCGGCCGCGCAGATGCGAGCGGATCACCTCAGAGATCAGCACGCCGCCGATCGCCGACTTCGCCGCCATAGCCGGCTCCCTGCAGGAAGCGCGCGATCAGCAATTGCCAGAAATTTGAACTGAACGCGGACAAGCACGTGAAGATCGCCACCAGCAGGATCATGGCCTGCAGGGTGCGCACCCGGCCTATTCTGTCCGCGATGATGCCGCCGCCCCAGCCGCCGACCGCGCTGCCGATCAGATAGGCCGAGCCGAGAATGCCGGCCTCCGGATGGCTGATGCCGAGCAGCGCGATCAATGTCGGCAACACCAGCGAGAAGATCGTGGTGTCCATGGAATCGAGGCCGAGACCGGCAAAGCACGCCCAGAAGGTTCGCCGCTCCTCTGCGAGCAGGTCGGAATACCAGCCCAGTCTCATGATTTCATCCCTGCTGCATTTTTATGCGACGCGCGTGGGCCTTGCGCGTTCTCGAGACTGCCGGTTTCGACCGCACTATCGGCCGCCAGCGACCATTCCGTCCAATATCATATTGACAGCCCGGCTATTCGTTTTGACTATAAGAGGATGGATTACCGACAGCTTCGCTATTTCATCGCCGTGGCCGAAGAACTCTCGTTCAGCCGCGCCGCCCGTCGGCTGAACATCAGCCAGCCCCCGCTCAGCGTTCAGATCAAGGCGATCGAGACCGAGCTTGGCACCGCCCTGTTCAGCCGCAACCGCCGCAAGGTCGAACTGACGCCGGCGGGTGAATTGCTGCTGGAGAACGCGCGGCGCGCGGTGAAGCAACTCGAACACACCACCGACGTGGTCCGCCGCGCCGGCCGCGGCGAAGCCGGCACGATCCGGCTGGCGTTCACCGGATCGGTGCCGATGCGCGAGCCGTTCGCGCAATTGCTGCGGGTGTTCCGCAAGCGCTATCCCGACGTGCGGATCGAGTTGCAGCACATGGCAACCGGGCGGCAGTTCACAGCACTCGCCAACGACCAGATCGACTTCGGCATCCTGCGGCCGCCGTCGGCCTTGCAGCAGAACCGCAACATCGAACTGATTCCGCTATGGCACGACCGCTTGCGGCTGTTTATTCCGGCCGGCCATCCGCTCGCCAACTCGCACGCGCCGATCGCGATGGCAGACCTGGTCGATCAGCCGTTCGTCGGGGTCGAGCCGCTGGTGAATTGCGGCATGCACGAACATCTCATGAGCCTGTGCGGCTCCGCGGGCTTCACGCCGCGCATCGAACAGGAAGCGCGCGAACTCTCCACGGTGCTCGGTCTCGTCTCCGCGGGGATAGGCATCGCCATACTGCCCGAATGCTACACCTGCATCGCGATGCCCGGCCTGTTCAGCCGCCCGATCGCGGCCCCCGAAGCGGAGAGCTGGCTGATGATGGCGCTGCGCCTTCGTACCCTGCCGCCATTGCTACGGCGGTTTGTCGACGTCGTGCGCGAGCTCAATGGCGCTGAGACCGCGGCGCCCGAACTGGTCCCCTCGAAAGCGGTGAAGGAGTCCATAACCGTGCTGTCGAGAGTAGCCAAAGCGCGCTGAACGATCGGCGACGACAACAACAAACCGATAGAGACTGCTAGGAGCCCGTCCAGATAGGCATCGCGACCGGCCAATTGTTGCAGGGTAGCCGGCTCAGGCAACCTTTGCGAGGGTGAACAGCTTGAGGAGGTTGTGGATGGTGCAAATCATGGCCCATTCGGCTCGCACCTTCTCGACGCCCCGCAACAGGAACTCGCGGAAGCCGCGTGCTTGTTTGATCTGTCCGAACACCGGTTCCACCACTTGCTTTCTCAATCGGTAGGGCGTTTCGAAGCCGCCATCGTCGATCTTCTTTCGCATCCGTTGGGTCAGCGGTCCGCCGATTTTTCCGTTCGCGGCTGTCGGGTGCTTGGCGCGTCCGGGCGCGACATAGCCGTCGATACCGTGTGCTTCGAGCGCTTCGAGATTGGCTTCGCTGCAGTAGCCGGAGTCCGCTGAGGCCTGCTCCGGCTTGCGGCCGAGATTGTTCTCGATGGCCTTGATCAGCGGCACCAACTGGCCCTGATCGTTGCCGCACTGCGTCAGTTCGTGCGCGACAATGATCTGGGCGCCTGCGTCAACGGCGGCCTGTGCATTGTAGGCCTGAACGAAACCATCCTTCGACTTCATGATGCGGCTTTCCGGATCGGTAAAATTGCGTTGCGACTTGGGATTGGGTTCGTCCGACGGCGGTGCTGCCGGTTTGCCCGGCTTCTTGCGGCCTTCGGCTTGGCGCTGCTGTTCTTTCTCTGCCTCGATGCGACGCTCTTCCTCCGCCTCCAGCTTGGCCTCGGCCTCCAGCGCCGCCATCGCCTGCTGGATCTTCGCCAGCCGTTTCTGTTTGTCGCCGACCCAATCCGGCAGTTCGTCGCCGCGCTTGTCTTTGCCGAAAGTCTCGTCCTCATCGGAATCCGCCGCCTCGGCGGCCGCCAACATGCGGGCGATCTCGGCTTTCAATTCCGTATCGCGTTTTTTCATGCGCTCATAACTCATCGCTTTATGTTTCGAAGCGTTGGCTTTGATCTTCGTGCCATCAAGCGCGACATGCCCGAGTTTGACCAGCCCTGCCGTCTCACACAGCTTCAGAACCTGCAGGAACAGCGCGCCCAGCGCCTTCAAATGCCGCTTGCGGAAGTCGCTGATCGTGCGAAAATCCGGCGGATCCAGCGCCACAATCATCACAAAATCGTTCCGCTCACGGCAGGCCTTTGCGATCCGCCGCGAAGAATACAGCCCACTCGCATAGCTGTGCAACAGAAGCGCCACCATCATCCGCGGGTCAAACGGCGGTTGCCCGAGCCCGCTCACATAGCTGCCCGTGATCGCCCTGAGATCGAGGCTCTCCCGCACCAGCTCAACGATAAACCGCGAAACATGGCCTTTCGGCACAAAATCCTGCACATTCGGCGGCAGAAGCAGCGTCTGATCGATATTCCAGGGGCGAAAATACTTGCTCATGGCCCTCGCTTAAATCAAAATCGCTTAGAATTGAACAGTCACTATTCGGACAGGCTCCTAGTCTTACTAAGTCAGAAAAGTGTCTGATTCAAAAGGTCGCGGGCGAGGTCCTGTGAGAATCAGTTAGCGGTTGAGATTCAGGCATCGGCAACGGGGGCTGATATGGATCTCCGGACATCAGGCGGCAGTAAATCGCGATTTTCGGCTTTTGTCGAGGGACTTGTGAGCGTGATCGGACATGCGGACCGGGCCCGGCCGTTGTTTGATTATTGCATCGGCTTAATCATGCCGGGGGAGCGTAAAAGCGTTGAGCCGATGGCAGCGGTGACGGCACCTGATCGGACGGCGGCGCAGCATCAGTCGCTGCTGCACTTCGTCGGCCAATCGCCCTGGTCTGACGAGGGTGTTTTGGCCAAAGTGGGCGAGATGGTACTGCCGGCGATAGAGCGCCATGGACCGATCGAAGCGTGGATCATCGATGACACCGGTTTTCCCAAGAAGGGAGCGCATTCGGTCGGTGTGGCGCGTCAATATTGCGGGCAGCTCGGCAAGCAGGACAACTGCCAAGTCGCGGTGTCCCTGTCGCTTGCCAATCACCACGCCAGTCTGCCGGCGATGTATCGTCTCTATCTGCCGCAGGAATGGGCGGCAGATAAGAAACGTCGGCGCAAAGCGGGCGTGCCCAGGGAGATCAGCTTTAAGACCAAGCCAGAGATCGCGCTTGAGCAGATCGAAGCGGCCTGCAGAGCCGGGCTTGCTCGCGGCGTGGTGCTGATGGATGCCGGATATGGCTGCAACACGGACCTGCGGACCAGCATCAGCGCGTTGGGGTTGACCTATGTGGCCGGTATCTTGCCAAACACCACGGTGTGGACATCCGACACGGCGCCGCTGCCGCCGAAAAAATGGTCGGGCAAAGGGCGACCACCAAAGCTGCTGCGCCGCGACCACAAGCATCAACCGATTTCGGTCAAGGAGCTTGCTCTTTGCCTTCCTAAGTGGGTCTGGCGCACGATCAAGTGGCGAGAGGGTGCGGCCGAGCGGCTATCGTCGCGCTTCGCTCGCGCGCGCGTTTGCATCGCGCATCGAGATTACCAGCTGTCTGGCGCTCTGGCTTGATAAGCCCCCTCGCAAGCGGCCCATATCTTGGTGATTGTTGTCCGCGATGTAAGCTCCGCGCTGCCGCACCCGCACGACCGACGTATCGATCATCTGCACCACCGCGTGTTGACCGACCGCCAGTGCATCAATGATCTGGTCCCAGGCGCCGGCCTGCCGCCAACGGAGCTTCAACCGTCAAAAAGGAGACTGGTACCTCCGAGACTACCTCATAACCGGGCATATCCCGGACATGCCAAAATCGACGCGAATAACGCGGAACGGACATCCGGCCTCAAAAAGGCACTCCTTGTCATGGCAAGGCGGCCTCTCAGTATTCTCAAGCTATAGACACGGAGATCCGAGATGACCGACACCCCTCCTGCAAATTTTCCGTCAGCTTTCTCGATTCCCGCCGACGATCTGGGTCGCGTCCTGACGGTAGCCGACCCCGATAGCGCCGGCGTGCCGCATATCTCGGTGGCCGGCGGCACATACACAGTCCTAGTGTCTGGGGCGCAGACCGCGGGTCGCTATTGCCTGGTCGACATGCTAGTGCCCGCCGGCGGTGGACCCCCGCCGCATCGCCACGACTTCGAGGAAATGTTTTCGCTGCTCGAAGGCGAACTCGAGTTCACTTTTCGCGGAAAGTTGCACACCGTACGCGCAGGATCGACCGTCAACGTTCCGGCCAACGCCCCGCACGGGTTTAGGAACGTGTCCGGCAAGACAGCTCGTATGCTCTGCATGTGTACGCCGGCAGGACAGGATGAATTCTTTCTGGCGGTCGGATTTCCCGTCCAAGGCCGCACATCGCCACCGCCGAAACCGACACCGGAAGAGATGGCCGAGAAGGGAAAACTGATCGCGGCCCTGCTGCCGAAATATCGCACCGAGATGGTTAAGATGTGACGCACGCCCATCTGGTTGAGAGCCATGAGTGGACGAAGGCCGGCGCGGAGTCGAGGCGGGCGTTCCTTTTCGATGGTGATCGCTTGTGGCCCTTGCCGACACCCACGTTAACCGTCGAAATGTCCGCTCTTGATAGTGAAGTGGACAAGGGGAGACCGTGCTCCATGTCGGCTAGTGGGACCCGAAGGCGACATCTCGGTCGTTTCAGCCGCACAGTGTTGAAGTTTGACCCACGAACATCCCACAAGCCACGCTATGGCAACTCTCGTCCGCTGCGCTTTTCGCCAAAAACAGATCTCTGCTACGGAGGAAGAAGGACGCAGGCTCGCAGCCGTGGCATGATGTCGAACGTGGCGTATGATGCTTAGCGCTTGCTAACTGCAAGGTTCGGAATGTACTGGCACGGGTCGGACGGATCGACGTAGCCCTGATCGAATTCAATCACATCGCCCGCATTCGCGGTAAGTCCAGCAGGAAGCACCACTATGGCCTTGCCTACCCATGTGTCGGCGAAGACCTCCGTGTTTGTGGCGTAGTTCGGATTGATACGTCTGTCTGCAACGACCTGGCTCGATCGTGTCATGGCCAGCGCCTGAGCTGCGGTTGCTATCCCGATCACCATCGCTTGTTTCCGCATCCTCGCCCGCGGTGGCGACAACATCGCCTTCGCGCCGCACCCAAGCTTCGGCTCCTTGATGGCTGTCAATTCGTCTTCGCCCAACTCGCGCGCCGTCGCCTGCCGCTGTGCGAGGCCGACGGGTTCAACCGCCCAGGACGGGAGGGAAGCGGCGCCGGAAGCGAGGTCGCCGGCAGCGCGCGTCATGGGGAGCTTGGCAGGATTCGAGCTGGGGTCGCCGCCATCGTGTCCCGGCTGCTTCGGCTGATCGACACCATTGACGTTCAGCTTCGCGAGTGGCGCCTTGGCGTGCTTGTCGGCGTCGGCTACGGCTGGAATGCTCGGCAAATCATTCTGTTCATTTGGCGCGGAAACCGGTGGCGGCGAAGCCGCCACAGGCTCTTCCATCACGATTTCAACCGGCGTCGTTGCAATCGAAGCGGGCTCGGTCCGCTTGGAGAACCCGAGCAGTAGAACCAGCGCAATGATGACATGTCCCGCAATCGCCAATCCGTAGGCCATGCGGCGGTTGCTGGACTCCTGCCGAAGGAAATGCTGCAACCACTCCACCACAGCCACCGCGTCAATTGGAACAGCCTGACCCAGTGCTATTTTACCTTAGCCATGCCTTTGGCTCAATACTTTCTCCGTCACGCGGATGTGCTCCGACCGACAACGTGTTGGTCTCAGGCCGCTCCAGCAATGTCGGCTTGTGGGCACCTCTCGGACATAGGGCGATGTCCAACTCGTGTCCGCTATACGCACCTAAGCCGACGTCCGCGCTCCAAGCTTGTGGGTTCACGCTCTAGCTGTCGCTCACGTCATATTGCTTGCGCAGGTGGTCGCCGACCTGCACTAACATCGCGACGCATTCGGGATAGCCGGGTTTTGCCACCGTCGCGGCATCGGCCGAGGCGCGAAACTCCCAGAAATCGTCGCTGCGCAGCACAGAAATCACCATGCCGTCCGGACAGTCGGCATGCACTTTCAGCTCCGCCCTCGCCATCGCAATGAGTTCAGCTTCGCTTCGGACAGGCTTGCTCATGACCGCGGTTTCCCCTGCGCGATGATCCTGCGCAGGTTGCCGCTTCGGCGCGTCGCTGTCGAGGGGCTCGATGCCACACACCGCGCAACGATGCGGTGGCACGGTTTCGGAATAATCGATAAATGCCGCTGACTTGCCCGACACGTCAAGCCGCTGCTCGCGCAGTGGCGGCCCCCTGCTACTTTGCATGGGGTTGTTTTCGACATTTTGGCGGCGCGCTCCTCGAAAATAGCTCTCAAATGGAGGCGAAGGCGCGGGGCTAGTCTAACCGCGCCCGCTCGCAGCCTTATCTAGCGGCGTCGGCCTTCGTCAGACCGATGATCCGTGGCAAGGCGCCGGTCGGGAACTGATCGGCACTTTCAATTCCCGGCGGCAATGTCGCCTTCGCGGTGGCGTCCGGGAAGCGGGTTTTCATGTCGCGCAGGAAGCCGTCGAGCGTGTCGACGCTCGCCGCCATCTTGGCGATATCGGCGAATTCGGCGCTGGTGCTGGCAGTCGGCTTGCTTGCGGTCTCGAACGCGGCGCGGTCGGCATCGCCACTCATTAACGGCGCATATTTTTCGCGGAAGCGCGCCAGCCCGATGGCGTCCTCCGCCAGCGCGTATCCGACCACGGCGCGGATCACATCGCCCTTCTCCATCGGGTTCAGCGGTTTGAAGTCGCGCCACCGGTCGGCATAGTACAATTCGATCTGCTCGGACGCCTCGCGCCAGCGCCGCGCCGCCCAGAAGATGTCGGAGCGCAGCCGGATCGCTTCACGGCCGCCGATATTCGAGATGATGTCGAGCGCAAGATCGTGGCGGCCGACGTCGCTTTGCGCGCGCGCTTCCAGCAATAGCCGCTGCTGGCGCAATTCGCCGGAGAGGTCCGCGATGCGCGTGGTGCGAAGGGCCGCGATGGCGCGATCGGGCTTGCGGTTGGTCAGGTACACCATCGCCAGCCGCGCGGCCACTTGCGCCCGTGCTGCGCCCTCAAGCCGGTGATCGATCTGGTATTGCAGCAACTCGGCGGCCTGATCGAGCAGGTCGACCCCGGCCAGCCGGTCCGCCAGCCGGCGGATCATTTCGTCGCCGCGGCGGCCGATCGGCGTCAACTCGCGGAATTCGTAAAACATCCCGAGCGCATCGACCGGCGGAAGATCGTCGCCCTTCGACCCCAGGAATATCTGCGCAAACAACGCCGACGACGCGTCCTGCCCCTGTCGCGACATCTCCGAATTGGGATCGAGCCTGGTTGCCGTTCTGAAAGCCGCCAGCGCTTCATTGTAGCGTCCGGTATCGGAATAGATCTGCCCCATCATTTCCAGCGCCCGCACTTCGAGCGCGTCGCCGCGCCACAATGCTTCAAGCGTCTCGAGCTCGCGCAACGCGTCGGCCTGGCTGATTTCGTTGCGCTTCTGCCGCAAGACGATCTCGCATAATTTGGCTTCCGTCGCAGCCTGCCGGTCGGAAAAGTCAATTGCGATCTTGTATTGGGTCAAGGCGTCCTTGTCGTGCCCGAGCGCTTCGGCGAGCCGGCCGCGCATCACCGCAACCGCGGGTTTCAGTTCCGGCGGGACGCCGACGACTTCCAGATCGCTGCTGCGCTTGTCGGCGCCGGAATAATCCTTGACCTCGAGCGAAGCCCGCATCGCGTCCGAAATCACGATACGCTGCAGATCGATCGGCAGCGAGTTGATGGCGAATTCGACGTTCTTGAATTTCTCGCGCGCCTCCGCCCATTTGCCCTGCCGGCCATAGGCCAGCGCCTTCCAGAGTTGCGAATCGTAGTTGTTTCCGATCACGGGGGTAGCGAGATCCTTGAGCGCCCGCCCCGGACGGCCCATCAGGCTGCTCGCGACCGAATGCACGATCAGCGCGGCCGGATCCTCGGTGCCCGGCTTGGCGTCGGCCAGCGCGAGATCGAGCACGGCCTTGGCTTCCGGATAGAACCCGCGCGCCATGTAGAAACGCGCCAGATCCATCCGCGCCGGCAGTCGTTGATCGGCCTCCAGTGCCGCGACCGCTTCGACCCGCGCGTCCTGGCCGGCGACAAAATTGCCCTGTTTGCTTTTGTCCCAGTCGGCGACGTCGAAAATCGCCTTGGGCACCGTCGGCGCACGCTCGGATGCGGCATGCACCGACGACAGCGTCAGGCCGCCGGGCCTGCCGATCGTGATCTTGTCCGCCGCGATCTCGGCGGTGACGTCATCGGAGTTCGGGCGGATCGCGACGCCATGAATCGATTCGAGCAGCGACATCTCGACAAAGTCCTGTCGCTTGATGAAGCCACGAACCGGTGGCGGCGCCGTCACCACCAGCAGCGTATCGCCCGCGTCCGGATCGACCACCCGGTGCAGGCGCCCGGGTTTGGCCAGCGCCACCGTGACATTGGCCAGCGTGGGATCGGTGATGTTCCTGGTCGCCGCCAGCGGCTGCGTCGGCGTCTGCATCGTATCGGAGAAGGTCAGCGTCCAATTAGCGTTGCCGCCCTGGCTATCGCCAACCAGCGAAGGCATCTGGGGGCGGTTGAGCCGGATGCGGATCGCCTGGCCTTTTTGCAGCGGCAGCAGCTTCACCTCGGCGATGATCGCGCCGCCATTGCTTTTGAAGGGCGCGAGATCGATCGGCCTGGTGGTATCGAATATCAGCCACACCGTATCGGCGCGGCGAAACAGCGCGGCCGGCGTGATCGAGGCAAAGGAAAACGTCACGTGCAGGCCTTCGCTGTCGCGGACGGCGCTGACGGAGGCGGCGTTATCGCCGGGCATGATTGCAGCCGCGGGCGCAGCCTCAGCGCTCGCTTTCGGAGCCTCGGGCGGCGGCACCGCGCTGGCCGGCGCCGCGGTGCGCGGCGTTTCCAGCGCGGCGGGTGCTTTCGGCGCGACCTCTGATTTTATCTCGGGTTTTACTTCGGGTTTGATTTCGGGCTTGACCTCGAGGCTGGCCTCTTTGGCGGGCTTGTCCGGGTTCGCGGCCGGCTTCTCGCTGGCTTGCGGTGGCGGCGGCGTTTTGTCGGACGCGGGCGGCGCAGGTGAAGGCGACGCGGCGGCGACCGGCGCGGCTTGCGCCGGTGCGGCGGTCACCGGTGCCGTGGGCGCAGGCGCGGCGGCGGCCGGTGCGAGCACGGCCAACGCGGGCGCTGCCGGCGGCGTCGCTGCCGCCGACGGCAGCAACGTCTGCGGCTTTTCGGCCGACTGGAACGCCACGTCGATAATGTAGTTTCGATCCTCGCGGAACGAGTGGACATCGACATCGCCGATCAGTGCGACTTCCACCGCGGAGGATTCGCCCGATATCTTCTGGCTGATCGATGCGATATTGGCCGGCGCCGCGACCTTGGCGTCCGCCAGATCGAAATTGAGCACCGCGTTGAAGAACAGCGTGAGCTTCTGCTCGTTCAGCACCGACGACACCGTGATGCCGTCGGGCATTTCGAACACGAAGCGCACGAAGGTCGGCTGCACCGAGGCGCGAACGCGGATCGGCGGCCGCTTCTTCGCCGCATCGGTGGCGCGCTGCACCCGCAAGGCGCGCTCGGCGGCGCGCGCCCGCTCGGCCAGTTCGCGGATCACGTCGGACGGCAAGCTCGGTGGCGCACCGACCCAGGAATCCGGCAACAGATCGACGAAGATCCGCTCACCGGCCGACATCGTGTTGACGGTCACCCGGCGCGCCAGTGACAGCCGGATCGCGGTGCCGTCGGGATCGCGCCGCGCCGAAGAGACGTAATCCGGCACCGCATCCGCGATCGCCTCGACCGGAATATCGACGGGGTGCTTGAACTGGATCACGACGATGTTGCCGGCCGTGGTCACCTCCGAATCGACATCGTCGGCAAGCTTCAGCACCAGCCGGGCGTAACCGCCGGCGGCCGACAGGGTGGCTTCGCCCTTGACCGGATCGCTCTCGCAAAAGCCCGATGCCGTCGATCCGATCAGGATCAGGATGGCCGCGAGCAAGGATGGCAAGGATCGTACGTGCGGCCAGCGCGAAGCGGTCCACGCCGAGGCGCGGACTAGCAACCAAAATCGAGCGGCAGCCGTTCGGGCCATGGCCTTGGGGATCTCTCGGTTCGCCGACCTGATCGGCTGCGGAACGCCCTCGCCCGCGCATTTGAATTTAGAATTGGCGATCTAAGGACTTGTTAATTATCCCGGCTAATTGGTTCTTTGCGGCAGCATCTTGCCTTCGATCTTGGGCAGCTCGGCGGCGGCGGAGGATTGGTCCGGCGCGGCGCGGTGCGCCATTTCGGTGGTCAGGCGCTCGGCGGCTTCCGGCTGCATCAGGCCGAGGATATCGGACATCTTGCGTGGCGCGATCTGCGAGGCGATCTGGTACAGCACGCTCATCTCGAGCCGGTCGAACACCTTGGCGGCGTCCTTCGGCTTCATGCTCTCGTACATCGTGATGATGCCCTTGAAGCGCGCGGCATCGGCTTCGGTCTTCTGTTCGGTCGCGGTGGAAATCCTGGAACTCGACGCCCTTCAATTCCTCGACGCGCGATTCAACCTTCTTTTCGGAGGCCTTGAGCAGGCTCTCGCGAATATCGATCTCGCGCGCCCGCGCTTCCAGTTCCTGCCGCCGCGATTGCAGCCGCTCCAGGATCGCGCGCTCCGAAGCCGATACCGGCGCCTGACCCTCGGGGGGCAAGTTGACCGATCCTTCGGGCTTGGATGGCTCGACCGCGGGCGCCTCCGGCTTCGGCGGCTCTTCCTTCTTCTCGTCCTTCTTGTCGTCGACCGAACCGGTAATGTCGCCGCCGCCGGGATCGACCCTGGCGCCCGGAACGGCTCTGCCGGTCGGAAAATTGAAGCTGTCCTGCGCCCAGGATTTCTGGGTCGATTGCGGGTCGTAATCGAACACATAGCCGCCATCGATCACGAGGCCTGCGATCTTCAGGACCGCAAAGCCGAAAATTGCAACCACGACGACCGGCATAACCCGAATGTCACGAAAGGCTTTCATGCGGCGAGGCCGTTGGACCTTCTGCGTTCGGAAAACGCCTGGGCGGCCTGGGCGATCGCCTTGGCGCTCGATACTGGGGGGACAGCGGCTTGGGAAACAGCAGCTTGGGTAATGGTTGCTTGCGGCACCGCGGCGTGCGGAACGGCCTCGGACGACGGCCGCGCGGCGCTCGCGATCTTGGCCAGCCTGCGAACGACGTTGTCGCCTTCGGCGAGCTGCTTCTTCAGTTGCAACGACATCTGGCCCGCGGCGGTCAGCTGGCTGCCGAGATTCTCGTTGACGTCGCGCACCGTGTGCTTGAGGCCGCCGATGGCGCGCTCGGCGATTTCGGTCGCGGTGATCAGCTCGGCGATCGTCGCCTTCAGCGAATTCTCATCGGCCTTCAGGCGCTTCAACCGCGCATTCAGCAGCATGCAGTAGCCAATCGTGAGCACCAGCAACAACGCCACCAGGCTCTCGATCGCAATTCCTAGTGAGTGACTCATTGGGCCTCCAGTGCCTTGTTTTGCTCATCGGCCTTCTCGAACATCGCGAAGGTGGTGTTGGGCTTGCGCAGTTGCTTGGTGACGCGAATGGCGACGCGGTCGCCGACCCGGCCCATCCGTCCCTCGGTCAGGACGACGCTGCCGCAGCGCACCTCAACCAGCGCATCGGCGCGCATTTCGAGCGGCAGGGTATCGCCGACTTTGAGCTTCATGAGCTGCTTGAGCGGAATGTCGGCTTCATAGAGCACGGCATCGACCGAAATCTCGGCCTGCGCGACTTCGGTGGCAAAATGGCCTTCCCAGATCGGATCGCGCCCGAACTTTTCACCCATGAACATTTGCAGCAGCACGGGGCGGATCGGCTCGATGGTCGCGTAAGGCAGCAGCAACTCGATATTGCCGCCGCGGTCTTCCATGTCGATATGCAGCCGCACCAGGATGGCCGCATTGGCGGGCCGGCTGATGGCGGCGAAGCGCGGATTGGTTTCCAGACGATCGATGGTGAAGGTCACCGGCGACAACGGCCGGAACGCCTGCTCGGCGTCGGCCAGCACCACTTCGACCAGCCGCTTCACGAGATTGGTTTCGATGGTGGTGTAAGGGCGTCCTTCGATGCGCAAGGAAGTCTGGCCGCGGCGGCCACCCAGCAAGACATCGATCATCGAATAGATCAGGCTTGAATCGACCGTCGCGAGGCCGAAGTTTTCCCACTCCTCGGCCTTGAACACACTGAGCACGGCCGGCAGAGGGATCGAATTCATGTAATCGCCGAACCGCACCGAGGTAATGCGATCGAGCGAAACTTCGACGTTATCGGACGTGAAATTGCGCAACGACGTCGTCATCAACCGCACCAGCCGGTCGAACACGATTTCGAGCATCGGCAGACGCTCGTAGGACACCATCGCCGAATCGATGATGGCGCGAATGCCGGAATTTTCGTCGACATTGACGTCGCCGACGTTGAAACCGAGCAGATTGTCGATTTCCTCCTGCGACAGAACGCGCTCGCCGCCGTTCTTGCCGCCGCCGAACTCGCGGCCGCCGTCCTCGACCATGGCCGCCCATTGCAGCGCCATGGTGCCGGAGAGTTCATTGGCGGCAGCCGCTTCCGCGGCCTCCGTCGGATCCTCTGAATCCAGCGAGGCTTCCCATTGCGCTGCGATGGCATCCTGGTCGACTTGATCGTTGCCCGCCATGACCTAAATCCGTCTCGTCACTGAACGACGATTTCCTTGAACAGCACAGCGCTGACTTCATTGGGCGCGAGCGCCGCGTTGACCCGGCGGGTCAATTCCTCCTTCAGGCGAAACAGCCCGGCGGAGCCGTTCAGATCGGCCGGCCGCAGCTCGCGCAGATAGGTCTGGAAAATATCGGTGACGCGCGGCAGCGTCGGCTTGATCGCCTCGACCTGCTTCTCTTCCTTGACCTCAAGCGTGACCTTCACCTTGAGGTATTGCACGCGCTCGCCCGGCGAGCCCGCCAGATTGACCATCAGGTCCGGCACCTCGATGAAGGATGGCGGCTTGGCGGGCGGTGCTTCGGCGTGCACCTCTTCGCCGTGATGACGGAAGAAAAAGAACCAGCCGGCGCCGCCGCCGAGGATGGCGAGCAGGCCGACGCCGGCGATGATCAGCTTGAGCTTGCCTTTGGGCGCGGCGCCCGCGGCTTCCGCCGCGCCGTCCTCTGACTTTTCGCTGTCCGCCATTGCCCCGCCCGGTGTCGCCGTCAATTCGATGCTGCCGGACAGGCTTTAAGACGCGATACAATGCCGCCAGCGCACATGCGCTCTCTAGATGCGGACGCTACGGTAATAATGGTTAACGGAACCTTTCGTTTGACCGGCAGCTAGGAAAAAGTTGCCGGGCAAACATGGTCAACAAGACCTTATTGCCGCCCGTTGGCACCCCCCGCAAAACATCTAAGCCATTATAAAACAATAGTTTTCCAAACTGGCACGACTTTCGCTCTGTTGTATGCGAACCGGCGGCTTGGGAGAGCCAAGGGTTCGCAGCATCCGCTGATGCGGCCTGGGAGGGCTTTAGGCAGCGGATCACTCAAGGGGAGAACCATCGATGGAGAATACGCTTCTCATCGGACTTTCGCGGCAAACGACGCTGGAGCGGCAGCTCGACGTCGTCGCCAACAACATCGCCAACGTCAACACGGCAGGCTTCAAGTCCGACTCCTCCCTGTTCGAGGAATATCTGATGCCAGGCGCCCACGAAGACAAATTCGTCGGCCGCGATCGCCGCCTCAGCTATGTGCAGGATCGCGGCACCTACCGCGACTTCTCGCAAGGCCCGACCGAGCAAACCGGCAATCCGCTCGACGTCGCGATTTCCGGCAACGCCTTCCTGGTGGTGCAGACCGCGGGCGGCGAGCGCTACACCCGCGACGGCGGCCTGCATATGAATAATCTGGGCCAGCTGGTGACGGCGGCCGGCGATACGGTGCAGGGCACCGCCGGACCGATCGTGTTCCAGCCGGCCGATCACGACATCAACGTTTCACCCGACGGTACCATCACCGTGGTGGAAGGCACCGGCCGGGCCGATGCGCAGCGCGGCAAGCTTCGCCTCGTCAGCTTCGCGGATGCGCAGAAGCTGCTGAAGGAAGGCTCCAACCTCTATTCCGCCGGTGAAGGTGGCGCAGCGCAGCCAGACACCAAGTCGCAGTTGCAGCAGGGCTACCTGGAAAAATCCAACGTCAGCTCGGTGGCGGAGATGAGCCGCATGATCCAGGTGACCCGCACCTACACGCAAATCTCGACCCTGCTGCAGCAGGAAAGCGACCTGCACAAAACCGCGATCGAGAAACTCGCCGACGTTCCGGCCTAAGACCATTTTCGGAGAGAACCAATGCAAGCGCTCAATACCGCCGCGACCGGAATGGCGGCGCAGGAACTCAGCGTCAACGTCATCGCCAACAACATCGCGAACCTGCAGACCACCGGCTACAAGAAACAGACCGCCGCGTTCCAGGACCTGATCTACGAGCACATCCGCCGGGTCGGCGCGCAATCTTCCGACCAGGGCACCATCCTGCCGATCGGCATCGATGTCGGCGGCGGCGTGAAAACCGTCGGAACGCCGCGGTCGATGACGCAGGGAACGCTGTCTCAAACCGGCAACGATCTCGATGTCGCCATCACCGGCGAAGGCTTCTTCAAGATCCAGATGCCGGACGGCACCTTTCAATACACCAGGGACGGCACCTTCCAGATGGACAATCTGGGCCGCATCGTCAACGCCCAGGGCAATCTGGTGCAGCCGGCGATCACGATCCCGCAGAACTCTTCCGGCCTGACGGTGAACTCGCAGGGCCAGGTGTCGGTGACACTGCCGAACACCACGACATCGACCATCATCGGACAGATCAGCCTCACCCGCTTCATCAACAAGGCCGGGCTGCTGCCGGTCGGTAACAACCTGTTCCAGGACACGCCCTCGTCGGGCCCGCCGCAGGACGGTCTCGCCAACGCCGAAGGCTACGGCAGCATCACCCAGGGAAGCCTCGAACAGTCCAACGTCGACGTGGTTTCCGAGATGTCCAACATGATCGCCGCGCAGCGCGCCTATGAAATGAACGCCAAGGTGATCAGCGCCGCCGACCAGATGCTGCAAACCACCTCCGGGCTGTTCCGGTAAGGGAGCTGATGATGATCGTTCGTTCGGTTCTGTTCGCGACCGCGCTGCTCGTGGCCACCGCCGCGACCGCGTTCGCACAGAGCAGCGACGACGTGATCGCGGCGCCGGTGCTTCGCGCCAGTGTCACGGTCGCCGACGACGTGGTGCGGATCGGCGATCTGATCGACAACGCCGGCACGGCGGCGCAGATCGCGATCTATCGCGCCCCCGACCTCGGCACCACCGGCTCGTTGCCGACCACGCAATTGCTCACCGCGCTGCAGGCGCATCAGGTGATCGGCGTCGACACCAAGGATATCAAGGCGGTCTCGGTCACACGATTGTCGCGCGCCATCGAGGTCAAGGACATCCAGTCCCAGGTCGCGCATGCGCTGGAACATCGCGGCGGCCTTGGCGAGGCCGCTAACCTTTCGCTGACCTTCGATCGCGACCTCCAGGATGTTCAACTCGAATTCCTCCTTTAGCGGCGCCATCCAGCCGGTCGCGACCCGCTACGAGCCGCGCAGCGGCCGCTTCGATGTGAGCTTCGAGATCAGCAGCGAGAACAACGCCAAGCCCACCAGGCTGCGCTTCACCGGCACCGCGATCGAGACCGTGGAGGCGGCGGTGCTGACCCGTGACGTCCAGCACAACGATATCCTCAAATCCTCCGACGTGATGACCGAGCGGCGCGCCAAAGCCGAAGTCGGCAGCGACGCCGCCGTGCGCAATCTCGCGGTCGGGATGCAAATGCGACGACAGGCTCGCGCCGGCCAGGCCTTGCGGGTCGCCGATCTCGCCAAGCCGGATCTCGTGCAGCGCGACGACAACGTCACCTTGATCTACGAATCCGCCGGTCTCTACCTCACCATTCGCGGCAAGGCGATGGAGAACGGCACCGAAGGCGACGTGATCAACGTCACCAATCTGCAATCCAAGCGTACCGTCTCGGGCGTCGTGATCGGCCGCGGGCAAATCGCGATCAGCGTCGCAACGCCGCGTCTTCCCGCCGCCTCGGATACCGCCTCCTCCGTCGGATCGGTGGCGCCCGCGCCGGTCTCGGTCGCCTCCAGCATAAGTTCGTCAGTCGCTCAAAAAGCCGAGTAAGTTTGATGTTGAAGTCTTGTATGAATTCGCTTGGTATCGACCGGCTCAGCTTCAACCGGGCGAAGTTCAATCGCATCGCCCTCGCCGGCACCATGCTGACCGTCATCAGCGTCGCCGGCGGCTGTTCGTCGATCGACCGGTTTTCGCAAATCGGCGAGCAGCCGAAACTCTCGTCGATCGAAAATCCGACGGCGCAACCCGGCTACAAGCCGGTGCAGATGCCGATGCCGAAGCCGGAAGCGGTTTCGTATAATGCCAATTCGCTATGGCGCAACGGCTCGCGGTCGTTCTTCAAGGACCAGCGCGCGCATCAGATCGGCGACCTCCTGACCGTCACCGTCAACATCACCGACCAGGCCAATTTCGCCAACGAGACCCAGCGCAGCCGCGCCCTGACCGAGGATTCAGGCATCACCAATTTTCTGGGCTCTGGCCTGTTGACCGGCAGCGCCGCGAAGGTTCTGCCCGGGCGCCTGTTTACCGCCGACTCCAGCTCTTCCAGCGACGGCAAGGGCACAATTCAGCGGCAGGAAAGCCTGACCACCAACATCGCCGCCGTCGTCACCCAGTTGCTGCCGAACGGCAACATGGTGGTCGAGGGCAAGCAGGAGATCCGCGTCAATTTCGAAATGCGCGAATTGATCGTCGCCGGCATCGTACGTCCGGAAGACATCCAGAGCGACAACACCATCGATTTAAGCAAGATCGCGCAGGCCCGCATCGCCTATGGCGGCCACGGCCAGATCACCGACGTTCAACAGGGGCGCTACGGCTCACAGGTCATGGACATCCTGTTGCCGTTCTAGCGCTTGATTTCAAGAGCTCCCACATCTCATGGCGAACCTAGGCGCCGTGAGATGTTCTACGCGGCCTCCGTCAGCTCCCCTGGCGGAGGCCGTGCTCTTTGATGCGAAGCGTAAGGACGCTCCACGAGCGATCCCGACGATGGCCGGACATCCCGTTCCGATCGATGGCTGGCGCACAACGAGCGCGCCGAACCATTGTCTTGCTCGGGCATTTTTGAACGAATTGGGCACCGCAGGGGCTCTGGACAAAAAGACGTCAGCTGGCAGAGCCGGAGCCAGATCCAGAACCCGCGTTTACGGTGCACGTGATCGTGTTGCCGTTGCCATTGACGGTGATAGTGGTTTGGTTGCAGGCGCCCGTATTCGAAGTGCCTCCTCCGCCCTCTCCAATCCCGAATACCGTTTTAAGTGTGTCCTTGATCGTTTTCATTCCTTCTTCAATGGTGAAATCGGCATGAACGCCGGTCCCATTCAGCATCACGGTGAAAGGCGGGTGATCGGCCGTGCCGGCTACCCGGTACGTAAAGCTGTTGGGTCGCGCTTTTGTAAGTGTTTCCGTGAGACCGCCTTCTCCCTTGATTACAGACCCGACCTTCAGGCCTGGATTTTTGGTGGCTCCCGTTTCGGCTAATGTTTGTCCCGCAACAAGGGGGGTCCCACTGAGAACCAGGATCATCGAAAGTGCTCGCATCAGTCGCATCTTCGTCCTCCGCTGGTTAGGTCTGACCGGAATTGGAAAGACGCCAGTTTAAACCACGAAGAAAAATTTGGGACCGTGATCCATTTCACGGCCGCTCACTCGGACGCAGCGGCGCAGCGCGAACGCGAGCTGATGAGCAAGCGGACCAAGGACGCGCCGGCCGCCGCCAAGAAGCGAGATCAGAAGCTCGGTGGCCAACGAGCGCGGTAAACCGGTCTACGGCGAGATCGTCGCCTTCTGGGGGCTGTGGTGGGCGCACGACGCCATGGTGCCAGCGCTTTGACGGACGTCGATTTCTGCCCAGGGAATCTTGGGCGCCGGCACCCGGTTTGTTTCTGTTGATTTCAAAATCGAGTCGAGTGTGGCTTCGCTGATACAGGATTTCTGGTTGGCTCTCGGCTTATTGTGCAAACGCGCAATTCCATTTGTGGTCTTCACGAATCCGTTCGCGCCAAGGCCCCATCTCCGGATGACAAATTGTTAACGCGCCAAAGACAGCGCCGACTTGTACGGTTTGCGGCAACGAGGCGCGTAGAGATGGGCTTGAGAAGCATTCACGTGGTTGCGGTTACGGTTCTTCTGATGGCGATTGCAGGCCAGGCGCCCGCCCTCGCCGATACCATCGAGGCCGCATTGGTGCGCGCCTATCAGGGCAATCCGCAGCTCAATGCACAACGCGCCCAGGTCCGCTCCACCGACGAAAATGTTTCGCAGGCGTTGGCGGGCTATCGTCCCCAGGCCGCGATTACGACCAGCGCCGGCTACCAATATACCGATACATACGGTATCGCGGTGGCTGCCGAAGGCGAAGTTCACGGCACCAACGCACCGCGCAGCGTCGGCGCCACGGTCACGCAGACGCTGTACAACGGCGATCAAACCGCCAACAAGACGCGCGCGGCGGAGAGCCAGGTTTCGGGCGCGCGCGAAGGCCTGCGGGTGCTCGAACAGACGGTGCTACTCAACGCCGCCACCATCTACATGGACTATCTGCGCGACGGCGCCATCGTCGAGGTTCAGCGCAGCAATACCAGGGTCCTGCAGGAAACGCTGGCCCAGACCCAGGAGCGATTCAGGGTTGGCGAGCTCACCAATACCGACGTCGCCCAGGCCGATGCGCAACTCGCCGCCGGCAAGACCCAGGAACTCGCGGCCGAAGCCACGCTGACCACAACGCGATCGAATTTCCGCCGCATCATCGGCAACGAACCGCAGGCGCTGGCGCCGGGCTCGCCGATCGATCGCTTCCTGCCGACAACGCTGGCCGCCGCGGTCGATCTCGGTTTGAAGCAAAATCCGAGCGTGATCGCGGCGATGTTCGGCATCGACGTCAACTATCTCCAGGTCAAGATCAACGAAGGCGCGCTGCTGCCCACGCTGACGTTACAGGTTGCCGCGCAGCAGGCCTACGAGCAGCAATTGATCGTCTTCCGGGAAGCCGCCGTCTCCGCGACCGCCCAGGTTTCGATCCCGGTCTATCAGGGGGGCGCCGAATATTCGCTGATCCGCCAGTCCAAGGAAAGCCTGGAACAGCAGCGTCTCAATCTGGAAACGGTTCGCGACCAGGCCCGTGCCAACGTCGTTACCGCATGGGGGCAACTGGTGGCGGGCAAGGCACAAGTAGCGTCGGCGCAGTCGCAGGTGAGCGCTTCCGAGATCGCCCTCGACGGTGTCCGCTCGGAAGCCAGGGCCGGACAGCGAACCACGCTCGATGTGCTGAACGCCCAGCAGGCGCTGGTCAACGCCCGCATCGCGCTGGTCACCGCACAGCACGATCGCGTGGTCGCGTCATATGCGGTCTTGAACGCGGTGGGACGGTTGTCGCCGCAGGTGCTCAATCTGGCCACCTCGGTCTACGACCCGAGCGTGCATTATCAGCAAGTGCGCGACAAGTGGTATGGCGTCCGGACACCCGACGGGCGCTGATCGATCGGGCATATCGAGACGCAATTGGCTGCGAGCCTCTTGGCTGCCAACCCCGGCCAAAGCCCGGCAGCCGATGCTCGGCGTCGATCGCCGGCCGTTGCGCCGCGCCGGACCAGTCCATCCTCTCGACAAAATTATCGCCGAAACCCACACTGGGAAACGGAGTTTTAGGGGTGCCTTCGATGCCGCTGACACGTGGCAAGGTTATCGGACATGACAGCGAGCGACTGGTTTTCGTTTTCATCCTGATGAATGGGGACGAGCCGGTCGAATGCCGGATCAGTGACGCGGCGATGGACGAACTGATCGGGGTCAAGGGAACCGAGAACAGCGCTCGCCAGGCGCAGTTTTTGGCGCACCGCGACGCCATCGAAAAGGTCGCTTCCGATCTGTACGACGAGAAACCCTCCGTAAAGGGCGCGGTGCTGCGGATTTTCACCAAGCATGTTCACCCGGCTCGATGACGCTCTCGCGAGGCTGCAACCACCATGATCCGGAATTTCAGCGATCACGGCGAACGAACGGACCTTTCTCGCCTGGGTCAGAACCGCGATCGCCGTGATGGCTTTTGGTTTTCTCGTCGAGCGTTTCGACCTGTTCCTGGCGACCGTCGCTCCCTCTCTTTCCGGTTCCGGCCGGATGCCGTCACCCGCCGGGCAGAAGTTCGGTAATTTCGCCGGACTGACGCTGATCGTCGTCGGCACCGCGATGGTTGCGCTGGCGATGTTACGCTTTATCAGGAATGCCAGGGATATAGACAGCGACGAACAGAAACCGGGAGCCGGCTCGAAACTCGATCTCGCGCTGGCGTCCCTGCTGATCCTGCTTGGGCTCTCAATGTTTCTGTATCTTTCACACGCCGTCGTCCCCACGATCTGAATGCGCGCGTTCGATGCGTAGCCCGGCTCATCCAGCAAGCGTAGCCCGGATGAGCCCTTGCGATATCCGGGTTCGTGCCGCCGTCCCGCATATCGCAAGGGCTGATGTGAGCTACGGCTGAACGGCTCATCTAGATGTGATGAGTACTTGTTCAGTCGTGATGACGTCTCTCGTTCGAGGATGATATCAGACCGGCTCTTCCCGGCTCGTCCCTGACGTAAAGACCGGTAACCACTTCGCGCCAAGCGAGCCGCCTTAAGAGTTCTGATGATGCTTCGTCGAGTCGCGCAGCTCCAAACTGCGTCAATGAAAATTATTCCGATAGAGTCCACTACCCCCACGATCTACGCTCCGCACGGTACGATGCTACGCGCTGCGGATCGCGCCCGGGCGCGGGGTTAGATCATGTCGCAGCGCCAAGTAGAGCCTTTGGATATCCATGAATTGGCCATGCTGGCCGACGAAGCCCTTAGCGAAGCCCTCAAGCTGCCGAGCGGCCTGGCGCGCAGCGAAGCCCTCAAAAAGGCCAGCCAACTGCGCATCGCCGCCGACAAGCACGGAATTCGGTTTGCCAGACGAGGCCGGCCGTCACTGACCAAGTGAATATTGGATCAGTGAATACGGCGCGGGATCGATTGCAACCCGCGGCCGCCGCGCTATCATGGATAGGATAGATCGCGCGGAGGAACGGGGTTGGCGCTTAACAAGGTCAACTGGGCCAAAGTCGGACGCGTCACCGCGCCGGGCCGATACATGTTCAAGTTTGGCTGGCTCACGATTACCGAGCAAGAGCTCGCGGTCTGGCGGCAATTCCCAAACGCATCGTTCACGCTCTATCGGCCGTCGGGAGCCCAAACCGAGGATGACTTTCGGCTAGGCGTGTTCGAATTGCCCGAGCCTTCCGCGGAAGATCCTACGATCGATTCGTCAAAAGATTTTTGGCCCGATCAGAAATGAGGCCGAGCTTGGATCAAGGCCTGGATCAGGCTACCGCGATCGTGTCCTGGGGCTGCGCTTGTTCGGGGAACAACCGGTCCCGTCCCGCGACATATTGCTGTTCGCCGGCATGCAGTTTCGCATTATTGGCTTCGCGCTTTTTCGCGTCTTCTTCGGCATACAGGAATGCCAGGAAGGCATAGCGCCGGCCCCTGGTGACGGGCGTCACCTGATGCAACGCGCCGCAGGAAAACACCAGCGCGCCGCCTTCCGGCGGCCGGTAGACCTTGCGGCCGAACTCCGGAAACATCAGATCGCAACCCTCAAAATCCTTGTTGAGGTTGATCGAGACGGCAAAACGCCGGTGTTGCGCGCCGGCGTTGACGTTGTCGCGATGGCGATGGAAATGGCCGCCGACCTCGCTGTCGTAGCAGGCGACGATGTAGCGATCCATCCGCGTCGCCTTGAACTGGAAATTCTGCTCGATCTGCGGCAACAGCCTGCGCACGATCTGACTGCGCACCAGTTCGCGGACTTCGGGGGCTGCCACCGGAACGTCGCTGCGGCGCTTGAGCCGCCAGTCGGACAAGGTGGTGGTCTTGCCGGCAATGTCGAACTGAAAGCCGGAATCGACGCCGCCCTGCTGTTCGTAGAACTGCACGAGAAAATCGCACAGCTCAAAACTGAAGACGCGCGGCACGATCAGCGCCGGCGCGAACATCGACACGCCGGCGGATTGCTCGACGTCGGGAAGGCCATGCAGGACGGCGCGAACGGTCTCGGCGTGGCCTTGCGGATTGTCCCAGGCTATATCGGCGATCGATCGCAGCATCGGATCGAGCACGATGGTGCGCGGCATCTCGGATGCACCGAACGAACGGCTGATGGCGCCGTCGTAGTCGGCCAGCAAGAACAGCTTGTTGCTGGAGACCGCGGCGAGGCTATCGATATCGGCCGGTTGCCCCGTGAAGACACAGCAGACGACGACATGGTCTTCGGCGAGCCCGGCACTCGCACCGACCAGCCCGGCGAGTTCGGTCATCGCGCGCGGATTTGCCGGCGAGCCGAGGAAGCTCAGGACCACCCAGCGGCCGGCGCTGACATGCAGGTCGAACGAGCCGCCGGTCACCAGGGGCGCACTGAACCAGGGTACGGGATCACCTAGAATCATGCGGCCACCGCTTGCTTGCTGGATTGATCACGACAGTCCCGCGAACGGAGGCCGTGCTCGCAAAAAACTAGCGCGGTCATGGTTAACGTATGCTTAAGCGACGCTCAGGAGAACGCGGCGTGCACCGCGCCGAGTTGCGACAACTCCATCGTCACCTTGTCGCCGGCGTTGAGCCAGATGGTTTTCACCAGGCTGCCGGTCAATACGATCTGGCCGGCGCGCAGGCCCTTACCATCGGCGGCAAGATGGTTGGCAAGCCACGCCAGCGGATTGTGCGGATGACCGAGCACGTCTGCGCCGGTGCCGCGGCTGACCTCGACATCGTTGATGATGGCGCGGCCGACCACCTTGAGCAGATCCGGCACGGCGGATCGCGCCACCGCTGCCCCAAGCACGCAGCCGGCGGCGTAGAAATCATCCGCCACCAGGGTCGCCGCACCGAGGCTCTGCCAATCGACATAGCGCTCGTCGACGATCTCGATCGCGGGATGATAGGCCTCGATAGCGCGCGCGACGCTGTCGGCCGTGAACGGCGCTTGCGGTGCCGGCAGGTCCTGCCCGAGCCGGACCGCGATCTCGCATTCGACGCCGACGCGAACGAAATCATTCGATGGCAATGATACGCCGCTGTCATGCACGCCTTTGGCGAACACGCTACCGGCGCAGGGATGGGGAATATTGAGATATTGCTGCATCACCGCGCTGGTGCAGCCGATCTTGTAGCCGACCATCGCGCCGAAATGCGGCAGCAGCAGATCGCGGGCCGCGCGTTGAATGCGATACCCTTCCGCTTCATCCTGCGGCGCGATGCCGGCCGAAAGCGTACCCAATCGCGTGCGATTGCGGCGGGCGGCGGCGATGATCTGTGCGGCCGCAAGCGTCTTGTCCATCAGCCGAAATTTCCAATGCGGGTTTGAGCCGGCGGCAATTGATCATCGAGCCCGGATTTTTACAAGTCGACAAAGCCCGATCCGCCGGTGACCAAAATCGCTGCTCATCGGCTGCTTTCCGGTAGCGACGCACTCAAAGCTTACACCAAGCTGACGGCAACTAAGAAATCCCGCTGGAAAGGTGTTGCCAACCGAAAACAATCTGCGCGTGCCACAATCTCGTGCCATTCGCTCACGACTGTGAACTCGTGGTAATGTTCCTGGGGGAATCCGGATGAAACGCTTCGGTTTTGTCGTTTGGTTGTCGTGTGCGGTGCTCGCCACCGCCTTGCCGCCTGCCTCACACGCGCAAATTCTCACGATCACACTGATCCCTCCGGAGCTGCCGGTTTACGAACAGCCTGCGATTCCTGCGCCGGGCTATATCTGGACGCCCGGCTTCTGGGCCTATGGTCCGGACGGCTATTATTGGGTGCCGGGCACCTGGGTTGAGCCGCCTGACGTGGGACTGCTTTGGACGCCGGGTTATTGGGGCTGGCAGGATGGCACCTATGTCTGGAATGCGGGCTATTGGGGATCGCATATCGGCTTTTACGGCGGCGTGAATTACGGCTTCGGATATGGTGGTGCCGGTTACGAAGGCGGCTACTGGAACAACGGGGTGTTCGCCTATAACAGGACCGTCAATAATTTCGGCGGCGTCTCGATCACCAACGTTTACGACAAGACCGTCATCGTCAACGCCAACGCGCCCAGAACGAGCTTCAACGGCGGCGCCGGCGGCACGACCGCGAGGCCCACCGCTGAAGAGCAAACCTTTAAGCATGAGCGGCATGTGCCGCCCACGCCCGGACAAGTCCTGCACGAAAAGACCGCGAGCACGGACAAGTCGCTGCTTGCATCGGTCAATCATGGACGCCCGGCGATCGCGGCAACTTCGAAGCCCGGTGAGTTCTCCGGCAAGGGCGTCGTGCCGGCGCGCGAAGTCGCACGGGAAGGAAAAGAAGCCCCCGCGCCCACGGGCCCGGCGGCGCTCGAGAGGAAACCGCCGATTGCCAATACAAGCCACGCGCCGAGTGGCGCAACCCCACCCAAGCCGATCGGCAATCAAATCAAGACCAACCAGGTCAAGCCGCGCACCGCGACACCGCCGCCACCTAAAGCGGCAGCGGTGAAGCCCGCGCCGCCGCCTCGAGCGGCGGCCGCAAAACCGGCAGCGCCGCACCCAGCCCCGCCGCGACCCGCGCCGGCAGTCCGGCGGCCGCCGCCGAAGCCGCCTGCCCCACCCAAACCGCATGGCCCACCACCCAAGAAGCCACCGGGTTAGCAGCCGACGCTGTTTTCGTCAGCCGCGATTCGCGAGAGCGGATCGCGGCAAGACGTCGCCGGCCGAGAATCAAATCAGCGACCGATGCCGTTGCCATGCGGCTTCGATTTCTTGGGAAAATTATTTAGCAGATCGCTCGCCCCGCCAGGGCGCCTATCGGAGATCGCCGCTTTCGTCGCTGAGGACGATGAAAAACTCGTCGTCCAGTACGAAACGCGCGACCTCCAACATCCCAAGCTTCAGGTGAGCTCCGAGCGAGCGCCGGTTGTCTGCTCTGATGAAGAGGACCGCCTCCCGACCGCGAAAGATCGTTCGAAGCTTCGCATGGAGGGCTTCAAGGACACCATGCCCTCGCGCTTCGGCGGCGATGCAGACCGGACCGTACACGTAGGCGTCGGCGCGACCCGGCCATGCCTTCAGCATGGCGAGGACTGGTGGCGCAGCTTCGAATCCTTTTTCCGAAGTGAGCAGCACGCCAAGAAGTCTCTCGTCATCGTCGACGGCGACGATGATGCGTTGTTCCGCCGCGATGCGCCGCTGGATTGTTTCGACCGGCCATCGGCCCATCAGCATACCACCGTGGTCGGCGGCGTTGGCCGACAGCAATTCGGAGATGCGCTGGGCATCCGACCATCGGGCGAGCGTGATCCGGATCATAGCCGCGACTTCCTCGTCTCGGCGCCAAGCCCCAGTCCCTCGGCGACAAACGCGAGCAACCGACCGGGTTGATGCCGATCCTTCGAGCCTGCGGTCGCCAGCAGGACGCCGGACACGGCAACCGTCACATCGTTCGCATCGGGACCATGCAGTCGCATGGCTATCCTATGCCGACACGTTAAGAGCGAGTCGATTAACTCCCTGAAATTACACGATCCTGTGCTGAAGTTTTGACTTTAAGAGCGAGTTGTTTGGCGCGTTTCCACTTTTAGTCCGAATCGGCTGCAGTAAGTCATTGAGATTGCTTGAAAGCTCAACCGAACGCACAGCGGTACTGCGAGGTCCGCCGGGGGCCCGGTTTTGCATACGTTTGGCCGTGATGTCCGTCCTGCCTCGCCCGCAGCGTGCCATATGGGGCGCGTTGTGCCGGCGGCCGAGCCGGCGCCGGCCCGGCGTTGCGTGGCTGGGGCGCCCGTCCGCGCTTGTTCCTTTGCGCCGAATCCTGACCAGGTATGGTTTGAGGATCCGTAAGCCTGCAAAGGTTCTCTATTGGTTGAGCGGAACTGTTGGTGCTTGTGCCTCCCAATTCACACATTCTGCTTAATCGCTGGCATATCCAGTCCGGGCGATACAAACTTCTCATTCGGCTTGGCCTGCAGGGCACTGAGTATCTCAGTATCTCAGGCAATAGCGGTCGATCAGGGATGTCCCCTTAATCGCACTCGACGCGATGAGCGGTTCGTGTGCTTGTCCGTAGATTTCATGGGGGCTAACGGCACCTGAACGAAGTGCGAGGACTGCGGATCCGCAACGGGAAGGTCCGCCGATGCTGCTTGCTGTGTGCGGCTGTGTGCGGCACCGCAGCACTCGGGCATAGTACGTCCCTTGCTTATCCGGTTCATTGACAAGCTCGTGTGTGCCGCATAAACCTCAAATATGGATCCCCGCGGCTTTCCGACCACGCTTCCCGAATTCCAGCGCGTCTTTCCTGATGACACAGCCTGCGAAGCGTATTTGGAATCGGTACGCTGGCCGGACGGTTTCGTTTGCAGTTCGTGTGGGCGGAAGGATGCCCCCTACCGCTTCGGAACCCGATCGTCTGTTGTCCTGCGCTGCAGGGGTTGCAAAAAGAACACTTCGCTCACCGCCGGGACGGTCATGCAGTCCAGCCACACGCCGCTCTCAGTGTGGTTCTGGGGCGCCTACCTGATAACGACGCAGACGCCCGGTCAGTCGGCGTTGCAGTTCCAGCGTCAGCTAGGGTTACGCCGGTATGAGACAGCGTTTACCATTCTGCACAAGCTACGCGCCGGCATGGTCCGCCCGGAACGCGACATGATCGGCCGCAAGCATCCGGTTGAGATCGACGAGTGCCTTATTGGCGGCGTAACGCGGGGCGAAGGCCGCGGCGTCCACCACAAAGTCATAGTGATCGGCGCCGTCGAGGTCCGTATCCGCAAGAATGGAGAGAAGCGGGCGGCTAAATCGAAAGACGCGCATAGTGGCGGCGTTCCGGTCAGGAAGAAGGTCTATGGCGGACGGTTGCGGCTGCAAGTGATCCCGGACAAGACCGCAAAATCGCTGTCGGAGTTCGTCGATGTTAATATCACGCCCGGTTCGACCGTGCTAAGCGACGGTTGGCACGGCTATAACGATTTGACAAAGATGGGTTATAAGCACCAGCCGCTCGTTCTCGGTGGGGATCCCGAGAAGGCCGAAGCGCATTTGCCGATGATCCACCTGGTCTTCTCCAACTTGAAGACCTGGATGCTCGGCACCCATCATGGCCGGGTCGACCCCCGTCACCTGCAGGCCTATCTCAACGAATACGTTTTCCGGTTCAATCGTCGTTTCTATCCGATGACGGCATTCAACTCCGCACTGGGACTGGCCGCGCGTTCAGTGTCTCCGACCTACGCCCAGCTTTACTCGGGCGAATGGCGGCATCCGGCTTCGGGTGCGAAGGTCGCTTAAGGCGCCAATAATTTCATGGACGCAGCGGGCCAAGGTTCACGATCAACTCAGGGTAGCGCTCGTTGACGAGCCGATATTGGTCAATAATTTCTTTGAACAGTCCTTTGTCGGCAAGTCCAAAAACGCCGTGATTTGGGCTGTCGATTTCTGGAAAGAATTTACGCGTGAAGGGGATGAAGGCGCGTTTGCGGGCGTCAATAAAGAACGGCGACTGCCTTCCGTTCTTGAGCGCTCTTTCCTTGGTGACTTCAACAACGCCAATTGGCAGGGTCTCGCCGAATTTGCGCACTTGCGACGATGTATAAACGCCGACCACAAGTCCTCGGCTGGTAACGGGTGCAGAAGTCGCGGCAACCGCCGACTCCTGCGTAAAAGTCATAATTACACAGGCTGCATGCCGGATAGGCCCAGGAACCTCCGGTTCCGATTTATATGGGAATAGCGTCCAGACGAAATCACCAGAGCGAAGAGGAATATCAGGCACGCTTCACCGAAACAGGCTCACGCGAGCTTCGAATTCTTCGTCGGTTTCACCCGGATCGCGCTGCGGCTTGTAGTGCTTAAGGCTGAACCTGGGCATGCCTGCTGAAAGGTCTTCAAAGGTGTCGATGTCTTCGGCGTGACGTCTCACAAGGCTCTCGAGTAAAGTTGAAACATCTACATTGTCCAAAGAAGCCGTACGACGAGCAACTTCGAAGATGTCTGCGCTAATCTCAACAGTCCTAGTGCCGGTAGTCATCTAAAATCCTCACGACGCTGACAAGAAAAGCGCTAGACCCGAACATAGTGCATTTCATCGAGATCTGCCACGGTCATTAACTTCGCCGTCGAATCGACAGACCCAAATCCGACTGTGCGAACATAAGGCGAACTTCTTAAATTGTCAAGAAACCGGATAAGCAAAGAAAGACCAATGGTAGATTGATAAAATGATTGGCTCGAAAGCACCGCCACGGGACGTGCCAAGGTCGTCCACCGACGACCCGTCCGCTATAGGACCGCACATCGTCAACGGCTTGACGGTCCGACCCCGCAAGCAAGTCAATGTATGGTTCTACGGACTTCTTTTGCTGCCGGATTTCGCGGCGCTCCTCATTCTCGTCGGTCTCGGCATGCATCGGCTGATGCGATACCTTGACACCAAGATTGATCAGCCCCTTGCAGCGCGCGTAGGGCGTGGACGGCCAGTAGAGTCCGCTCGGATCGACCCCCTCCGTCGACACGGTCCCTTTGACGAGTGCGAAGGCAAAATCTCGAAAGAGGTCGCGCGGCTTGCGATCGGGTCGGGTCTGCCTGGTCGCCACGCTGTAGTCCCACAGCAGGCCGAGCGCCTGGGCGGCCGTGTCCTGCCACGAACTCGACCGCGTAGGGTGAGCCCTGAAGTATTTCAGGAGAGGCCGAAAGACCTCGACCTCGCCATCCGGATGCTGCAGGCACAGGACCCGCGCCGTCCAGCCCTCCATGCCCTCCACGGGCATCTGCACGGTGACATGGTGCAGCGGCTGCGGCCCAGTGGGGCACCGCATGGGAGCAATTGCTGGCATTTTCATTGATGTAAGGGCGGAAGAACCGCGCCCCGATCCTGATGAACTCTGAACACGCAACAACATAAGCGCACCGACTCTGAACAATATCTAAGCGCCCGCCAAATCCTGGGGTGGCGGTAAACGAATCCTTGGAATCTCGACCGCTAGATCCTTGGGGCGGGCGGAAACTCATCTCCCTCAAGGGTTTCGCGGAGCGGTGCGAACCCGTAGACCTGTTCCTCGGCGAACGGGTCTGGCCAGCGATCCTGGATCAACCTGGCGGTCGCCGAGACGAGCTCGGACGAAGCCTCGCGGCGGCCGACCGACATCTCATCCATGTCGAGCATCACGCAACGGAGAATCGCCCAGGCCCGCGGCTCCAGCACGGAGACCGAGGCCGCCCGTCCGGAGCGGTCGATCACCACTGAGCGAAGCGGGGTCTGCTCCGAAGCCCATCGCGGCGCGTGGCCCGCGGACTGGTTTTCGTAATCGTCAACCATCCGCTCGATCGAGGAGGACGTGAACAGGCGGATCTTTAGGTTCTCCTCGGTCCGAAGCTCGGCGGCGTCGTTGCCCCGGGCGCCCCCTGGGCGTACCGGGATTTTGGCCCGGCGCAGCACCGCGACGAGCTCGTCGATCGAGTCCACAGCGCGCACGCCGGCGACGAGCAGGTCTAGCCCTTCGTCCGGCAACACCTCCCTCGACAACAGCGACGTCATCTCGTTTTCGTAGGCATAGACAGCGGCCTCGCCTATCAGCGTGACATGATCGAGCAAGTCCGAAGTGCCGATGGCCCGTAGCACGACGCCGACCTCGGACGGGGCCCGCGATAGCCGCAGCGCCTTGGCCATTCTGGCCTGCTCCGCCATCGCCGGCCGGAGTTCGGCGATGCGAGCGTCGAGATCGGCACGCTCCTTCATGAAAGCGTCGTGGATCGCCTCCGTCTGGGGGGTACGACGGCCGAGCGAAGCGGCCTTCTTGTCGCCGCTCAGGGGATCCTGGCGATACCGGGTCAGATACTGATTTCCCTTCGCAGTCAGCCACTGCATGCCGCCCGCAAACTGGTCGCGGGCGCGGAGAACGTCGCCGTAGTCGGCCACCGTCGAGCGCATGGCTTCCACCAGGCGGCGCTGCTCTCGGCTCATCGCGACGTACACGGCGGTTTATTCCATTTACCGTAAATGTAATGTCGTGGTATAAACTACCATATACTAGACCAAGAGTTGAGGATTTTGTTCCAGATGGTTATCCGGCCAGGCGGCACGATGCCGTTGCGCTGGGCTGGGTTGCGGCCGATATTGATGCAATTACGGATTTTCGCGATGGAGAGCATGATGGCTGCGCCGAGACGAAGTTCGGCAGTGAGGACGGAGGTCGTGAGCGACCCGACCGTGATGAGCGGTGATGCTGTCGTTCGCGGCACTCGGATCCTGGCCGAAACGATTCTGAGCTACCTACGGGCAGGCTGTTCGCCAGAAGAGATATACCGCGACTACCCCAGCCTTCCAGTCGACGGGATCGACGCGGTCGCGCGCTGGGCCGAAGCGACCTACGGGTCCGAGTGGAGATCCATGGACGCGCCGGCGCCCCAGCACTGATGAATCGCTTTCTGATCGACGAATGCCTAAACGCCGACCTTGTCGCCCTCGCTAAGGCTCGGGGCTACGACGCCGATTACGTGCCTCACATCGGCAAGGCGGGCTGGCAGGACTGGAATCTGGTGCCTTTCGGGATCGACAACGACTACATCGTCGTCACCCTGAACCGTCGCGATTTTCTGAAGCAGCACGCCGCGATCGAGGTGCACCCGGGCCTGGTCATCTTGATACCACAAGCGCCAAACAACCGCGGGCCCCACCACGCTGCGCTCTTCGAGAAGGCACTCGACGCCTACGCCGCCATGAACGACGATCTGGTCAACAAGGTCATGGAAGTACGAACCGACGGCAGCGTGCATGTCCGGGAGTGGAACGCCGACGACCACGATATCGGTCATATCAACAATCCCACGTGGCCGTGATAAATCATCGAAATTGCTTGCGCTGGCCTTTTGCACGGCCTCGATTCACACTGTGATCGAACACATTCGATCACAGGTCGTCAGATGAGAGAGT
Source organism: uncultured Alphaproteobacteria bacterium (assembly GCA_963755895.1). Lineage (GTDB taxonomy): Bacteria > Pseudomonadota > Alphaproteobacteria > Rhizobiales > Xanthobacteraceae > Bradyrhizobium. The sequence continues at coordinate 255,292 of CAVWMD010000003.1, read as the reverse complement.
TCGAAGAGAGACAGAGAGCCATCACGGGCCTTCACAAAGTGCGCCGGCTGTGCGGCAGCGTCCTTTACGACATACCACCTGGCTCACTCGCCGAGATACTGGCCAGATAAGCTCTCGACCACCGCGAAGGTAGTGGCCGCTCTCATCAAATACGGCCACTTCAAGACCATCACCGTCGTCAACCCGGTGAACCGCTGCCCGACCGTCGTCGTGTCCGCTGCGGAAGTCGAGCGGTTCGCGCGCAAATACATCTCGCTGTTCGCGCTGGCGAAGCAGCAGCGACGGCATTTCCGGGCGGTGAAGAAGGGGCTCCATGACGCCGGCGTGGAGCCAGCATTCGACCCAGAAACAGTGGGTGCCAGCTTCTACCGGTGCGGCGAAGTCCTCGCCAGGGGCCTTCTCCGGACGAATTGAGATAACGAACGAACCGCCGCTTCCGGTATCGCAACGCCGAGCTACCAAGGGCATGGCTCGTTGCAGGGCTGGATGGCATGATGAGGGAGACGCAATAATGACGAGACGACTTATGCCGCTTCAGACGACACCGCCCGAATATAAGGAGTGGTTGCGCACCCTCAAGGACGAGATACATCAGGCTCGCCGCCGCGCAGCGCTCGCCGTTAACAGCGAATTGATCCTGCTGTATTGGCGCATCGGAAGGGAGATCGTGCAACGGCAGGCCGTTCACAAGTGGGGCGCCCGCGTTATCGACCGATTGGCGGCAGATCTGCATACGGAGTTTCCAGACGTTAGGGGTTTCTCGCCTAGGAACCTGAAATATATGCGGAAATTGGCCCTGACATGGTCCGACCAGCAAATTGTGCAACAGGTCGTTGCACAATTGCCCTGGGGCCAGAATGTCACCCTCTTGGACAAGGTCCGTGACGACGGACAGCGGCTGTGGTACGCGCGGGCAGCCATCGAACATGGCTGGTCGCGCGACATCCTCGTTCACCAAATCGAGACAAAGCTCCATGAGCGCCAAGGACGCGCGATCACGAACTTCGACACAACGATGGAGCCGACGCGGGCTGTCGCTGCAGCCGATCTCTTCAAGGATCCCTACGTGCTCGACTTCGTCGAAATCGCCGAAGACGCACATGAACGACATCTCGAAAGGGCTTTGATCGAGCGCATCAAGGATCTCCTCCTCGAACTCGGCAAGGGCTTCTCATTTATGGGAAGTCAGTACCACCTCGACGTTGCCGGCCAAGATTACGCATTGACAACTCTCGGAAGGCGTCGTCGTGCTCATCCATGAAGGACAAAGCATCGGACACGACTTTGCCCATGCGACTATCGGCAGGAATGGAAACGGCGGGGTTTTTTGTACCGCGCGGTTTCAGCCTGCCCTGACGAGGTGCTACCTGAATTCGTACGAAGACACCGGCAACACGGCGCGTCGAAGTAGATCTCCGCTTTCCGTCAGGATGGAATGTTGTAGACCTGTTTCCGAGAGTTGAGCCACTCGCTTTGCCGGCAGAAACCGCTTCATCTCGCTCAAGAAGGCGTTCGGGGTCGCCTCGCCCGAGAGCTCTGCCAAACGCTTCTCGGCCTTCGCCTCCATGTCCGAGGTACCGTAATCGGCAAACTTTTTCTGGACGACCTCGCGATCAACCTTCGCATCGAGCTTGTTCTGTAAAAACCAGACGTCCCAGACGTCGCGGAATTTGAGCACCTCCCGTGCGGTAAGGGCGACGGCCTTGTCGGCGAGGATCTCGTTCGGCGTTTCGACCGTGAGGATCACGTCCTGCACTTGGACGAGGCCGGGTGTCGCGCGCACCGGCATCGGCTTGGTTTCATAGGCTGGTACGTTCGCGAATTCGATCTTGATAAGCGATCTCGGTGCGCGCGGCGTCGCTTCGATCGGGACGATGATTTGCCAGGCGGCCACGGTGATCGGCTCCTGCTTGACGAGATCCGGATGCGGCGGCTTCTTTAGCGAGATCCGGTCGGCGGCGATGCCGAAGTCGCGATTGAGCGTCTTCTTGGTCGTTTCCAACGCCGCTTCGATGAGCTCCTTGAATTCGACGTCGGTGAAATAGGAGCCGGCTTTTCCGCAGACGAAGTCGAGGTCTTCGCTGTAGCGATCGCCGCCATAGCAGAGACGCAACGCAGTACCGCCCTGGAAGACAGCATGTCGCAGGATGCCTGCGTCCGACATGGCAGATAGGAGATGGAGGTGGATCGCCTCTTTGACGAGGTTCTGATCCATCTCGCCGGCGATGCCTTGCCGCCGACTGAATTCCTCGATTTGACTCTTAAGGCTGGAAGCTTTGTTGCTCATGGGTTTCTTCCTCGGCAATTGCGTCGGCAAGCGTTTCGGAGTTGATGAGATCGACGTTTCTGCCGACGCGGCGCAGATCGCGCACGGCCCGAGCGACGGTCGCCTCAAGCGTGCCGTCGTCCCGCCGGTAGACGTCTTTTTCGAGATCGATGTCGCGATCGGTATGGGTGAACTCGATAATTCCCCATGGCGTCTCGAAGGTGCCGGGGGATCCCGTGGTCATGCAGGTGAGCGCGGTGGTGATTTGCGAAATCGCGCCCGCTTCCGACAACTTGCTTTCCAGGCTGACGTAGCTGATCTCCCGCGGCCGCAGGAAGCGGATGAGAGCGCGACGGATGTCGGACGGAAGGGAGCGGGCCTGAGGATTGACGTATACGCCCCGAGCGGCTCTGACTAGGACGCCTTGATCGGTGAGCCGCTTCATCATCAGCTTGAGGTAGTTGGGTTCTACCCGGCCCAGAAGCGCGCCGAATGTGGCAGGCGTGAAGGCCCAGACCGACTTGCGGTCCGCCTCAATCAGCATTTTCGATAGATCGGCCCTTTTCATAACTCATAGTGTAGTTATCAAAAATGATAACTACAATAGCATATGCTGGATTTTTAAGGGTGCCTGCGGATGCAGCGACTAGGGGCTTACTTTGCCCGGCTAACCGGGTAGGCGTGCTAGGAGCCTGTCCGAATAGTCACTGTTCAATTCTGAGCGAGTCTAGATTTAACCTTGGGCCATGAGCAAGTATTTTCGCCCCTGGAATATCGATCAGACGCTGCTTCTGCCGCCGAATGTGCAGGACTTCGTGCCGAAAGGCCATGTCTCGCGGTTTATCGTTGAGCTGGTGCGGGAGAGCCTCGATCTCAAGGAGATCACGGGCAGCTATGTGAGCGGGCTCGGGCAGCCGCCGTTTGACCCGCGGATGATGGTGGCGCTTCTGCTGCATGGCTATGCGAGTGGGCTGTATTCTTCGCGGCGGATCGCGAGGGCCTGCCGCGAGCGGAACGATTTTGTGATGATTGTGGCGCTGGATCCGCCGGACTTCCGGACCATCAGCGACTTCCGCAAGCGGCATTTGAAGGCGCTCGGCGCGCTGTTCCTGCAGGTTCTGAAGTTGTGCGAGACGGCAGGGCTGGTCAAACTCGGCCACGTCGCGCTGGATGGCACGAAGATCAAAGCGAACGCGTCGAAACATAAAGCGATGAGTTATGAGCGCATGAAGAAACGCGAGGCGGAATTGAAAGCCGAGGTCGCTCGCATGCTGGCGGCCGCCGAGGCGGCGGATGCCGAAGAGGACGAGACTTTCGGCACAGGACAAGCGCGGCGACGAGATGCCGGATTGGGCCGGCGACAAGCAGAAACGGCTGGCGAAGATCCAGCAGGCGATGGCGGCGCTGGAGGCGGACGCCAGGCTGGCGGCGGAGGAAGAGCGTCGCATCGAGGCCGAAAAGGAACAGCAGCGCCAAGCCGAAGGCCGCAAGAAGCCGGGCAAACCGGCGGCGCCGCCATCGGACCAACCCGATCCCAAGTCGCAACGCAACTTCACCGATCCGGAAAGCCGCATCATGAAGTCGAAGGATGGCTTCGTTCAGGCCTATAATGCACAGGCCGCCGTCGATGCAGGCGCCCAGATCATTGTCGCGCACGAACTGACGCAGTGCGGCAACGATCAGGGCCAGCTGGTGCCCCTGATCGAGGCCATCGAGAACAATCTCGGCCGCAAGCCGGAGCAGGCCTCAGCGGACTCCGGCTACTGCAGCGAAGCCAATCTCGAAGCGCTCGAAGCACACGGTATTGACGGCTATGTCGCGCCCGGACGCGCCAAGCACCCGACAGCCGCGAACGGAAAAATCGGCGGACCGCTGACCCAACGGATGCGAAAGAAGATCGACGACGGCGGCTTCGAAACACCCTACCGATTGAGAAAACAAGTGGTGGAACCGGTGTTCGGACAGATCAAACAGGCGCGCGGCTTCCGCCAGTTCCTGTTGCGGGGCGTCGATAAAGTGCGCGCCGAATGGGCCATGATCTGCACCGCCCACAACCTCCTCAAGCTGTTCACCCTCGCAAACGCCGCCTGAGCCGGCTACGCTCCAAATGCTCGGTCGCGCCCCCTATCTGGACGGGCTCCTAGAACGCCAAATCTCGGACTAACGATTTCAACGGGTTGTTAGGGGGATAGGGGACGAACTACGCCCGGTGCCGCAGGTGTGCGGCGCCGTCCATAGTACGTCCCCTATAAGTTCGTCCCCTAATCGGGGCAAAGTAGGTCCCATAGTCTGGAAACATAAACCCCGCCAGCGACGGCGGGGTTTTTTCCGAAGATGTCGGTCATCGGGGTAGACCGCGGACGTGAACGCCGGGTGCGGCAGTCAGCGGATGTCGGATTTCTTGGTGGGCGGATCGGTTGGCCAATGCTTCGCATCAACCCCATAGACGTACACCTTCGCGTCCCGCAGCAACGTATCGGCGGCTTCCAGCTTCTTCAGAAGGACCTCGGCCGGCGGCGCCTTCTTGAGTCTCCCGGCATCCGTTGGATATCGATAGGCCGTCACGGCGGTGGAAAGGTCATCGAACGCTTTTATGCGCTCGGCGAATTTATGGCCCGACGGTAATGACGTTGCCATCTGGCCTAGGTTATGGCTCGTTCCGAAGGGTATGCCAGCGTGAGTGAGCAGGCCTCTCGGGCAACCCGCTCGATCACCTGTTGAATATTCAGCGCCGCATCTTCCATCTGATCTTCGCGGAAGAGAATGTTCGCTGTTTTCAGCCCGCGGTCCGCAAGCTGAAAGTAACCGTCGACCTTAGGCGCGCTCATAGAGTTTTTTCCCGGTGTGCGTGAGGTGCCAGGAAAGACTGGTCAGATCCTTGCGCTCGATCTCGAAATCGTCAGCACGACACGGAACGACGTCGCAGCCGACCCCAAGCCCCAGGATCGGGGCATAGACAGCATCGTAGTCAAACCCGCTCTCCCCCGAATCGACTCGCGTCACGACCATGAGGTCGAAGTCGCTGTCGGGACGGTGTCGTCCTTCGGACCGGCTCCCGAAAAGCCAGACCTGATCGGGATCAAGATCCTTCACCAGTCGCTTCAACACCTCGGCAAGCGCCTCCTGTTCGGAGTTCGAACGGCCCCGTGTTCGGGCGCGGAAGCGACCGATCAGAGCCGTGAGAATGCCGTGCTTCAAACATGGTACTCATTTTTCCGGTGTCCTATCTGCCTTCATATAGCCCGCCCGCCGGAAATTTTCCATCGACCAATGTCTTTCCGGGCCGCCGCTCGCGCAGTTTTGGTGACGCTATTAACCATGCAAAATATATTCGTCGCCGGCACGGCAATTTGTGGTGTCGTAGCCGTAGGTGACCTTGCCGATGGTGCTGGTGGTCGGCAGGAAAGGAGCCACTTGGATCGTAGGGTCGGGGATGGCACAGCCTGGAGTGAACGCGAGCGAGAGGAAGAGCGCCGCAACCATCATCAGCCGTGAGCCGCGGACGTTGCGATCCAGGGACGTACTTTGCTCGGCATAGCCAAGTTTCCGCGCTAGAATGCCAAATCCCAGGATAGCTATTTCAATGAGTTATCGGGGTCGTAGGGGGCGAACTATGCCCGGTGCCGCACAGCCTTTGCAGCCGCTGCAGCCGCGGGCAAAGTTGGTCCCCTATAAGTTGGTCCCCTAATCGGGGCAAAGTTGGTCCCATAATCGTGGCGTCCCCGGCTTTCGTAGGGTGGCACAAATAACGAAGGGCTCGCGGAGAACTCAAAGTTCGCTGCGAGCCCTTCTGATTCAAACTTCAGCGGCGTCTTGGATCGATGGAAAGGATCGAGGTTATGAGCACTCATTCTGAAATTGTGACACTGCGCACCCTCGCCAAGCGCTTGCCCAAGCTCAATTACCTGAAGAACGATCGACAGAACTTGAGGCAACTCGATCCCGAAAACGAGGCGAAAGCCCGTTCGAAACTCGCTGTCGTCTTTTGCTTCCTTCGACGACAGGGCAGATGCCTGCGCGTGCACACCAGAATGCCCAATATTGAAACGGTCATGGATGAAATTGAAATTGAACTCGGTTTGCCTCCCATGCGGTCCATGCCTCGTGGCGGCGCGCGCGACGGTAGCTTCTCACTCGCTGGTGCCACCCAAGTCAGAACATGGGTCAATAGCTACCTGGAGGAAGGTGTGAAAGGGCTTCTCGATAAACACATCGCAGCTAAATTTGTGAGCCCCCCATACGTTCACGAAAATCGGCTTTCTGAGGTTCGCTGTCCGCAGGATGCTACGGACTTAGTGCGGGGATCTTCTGACGTTCCAATTCGGCTTGCTCTTCGCTAGTCGGTGTGAGTCCGCCACGGATGGTTTCGTAGGCCCACCAGCGACCGTCTCTCGGCATGCTCGCACGCCGAAGCGGTTCGGCTTCGGTGAAGATGAAGCGGCGCCTAAAGGCCAAAGGGCTCTCCGCGAGCATAAATCCCTTCATTCGTTCATGCCCCATAAACCAGGGCTGATCTAAAAATCGTTCCGGCTGGTTGGTCCAAGCCGGCGCGGCACCGATATTCCATCGTATGGATAGATGCTCGCCGATAGCGCCTAAAAGCGAATTCATCTTTCGATCGTCCGATAGGCCAGGGTCTTCAGCAAGGCGTCGCGCACGCGACGCCGCGTGTTCGTCCCGGTAGAAGTCGTCGAGGAATCCTGCCATGCAGAACCTCAACTCCTCGCCTTCATGGACGAGTTGCAGGACCTTTAGCAGCGTGCCAGGCCGGGTCAGGTTCGCTTTCGGTTTTTCGATATTCATCGAGCAAAGTCTCAATTTTGGCTTTGATCCGCGGGTTGATGGTCGGAGTAACGACCCCCGGCGCGTTAGGGTAGCACTCCTTAAGAAGATCCACTAGCTGCTGCTCGGTGGTTAGCCCCGTCACTTTCATGAGCGCGACCGCATCGCTCAGGTCGCTGTCGATCTTTTTAGTGTCGGTAACGCTGCGGTTGGCGAGAATTTTCATGGCCAATAAATAAGCCGGGGTAGGCAGGTGGACTTTCAGTCCAACCATGGAGGTGGGGATGCGCGGGTATTCTCCAGCTAGGATTAGATTGGGTCTTGGATCTCCCGGAGGTGGTGCATAACGCTTGACGCTTTCGTTAATCCAATCGTTGGGTAAATCCATCTGAACGGCAACCGCGTCAGCTATCTCATAGACGTCCTTGCCACCTTCAAGAAACACAGCGTCGACGTCGCCTGAAGCGTTCCGAATATTGCTGGCGAGGATCAGGCAACCGCCCCCATAAACGGCAATTTCGACCGTTATACCCCGAGCGGCCGCAAGCGTGCCCATCTCGTCAAATGCCTGTTCAATTATTTCTCTGGTGAGTTCTGTTTTCATAGGTGCTCCGACGCCAACAGTCCCCGTAAAGTCAGGAAATTGCAACTGTCGGAACTAGCCGTCCGGTAACAGGCCCCAGAGAGGGAATTTGTGACTGCGGTTGCAAAACACCATGCGGACGATGCTGCAAAATCGTTATAGCTCATGGGAAATGATTCCAGGGAAAATGGAACGCTGCAAATTCGTTACGAACGGTAACCGGTCAGATACCGGCGCCCCGGGAGGTTCCAATTTGGCAACAACCTGTTGCCAAATTGCCTTGGGGGCCAGAATACGGTGCTGCTCAACAGGGCAGCCCTTCCCACCGCCTCTGGTACGCACGGGCGGCGTAAGTACCAGATGGATAACTGATAGTCGCGTTGCGCTCTACCGCCGATCGCGGAAATCGTCGGCCGCTAAAGCTTGCGATCCGGGGGTGGACTTTGTCCGGCGTAGCCAGGTTCGCACAGCTAGACGCCAAATACCGGGATAGCTGTTTCAATGAGTTGCGGGGGGCCGTAGGGGACGTTTTATGCCCGTCGCCGCAGCGGCTGCGGCGCTGGGCATAGTACGTCCCCTAATAGTTCGCCCGCAACTTTCGTATAAGACAAAAAACCCGCCGGCGACGGCGGGTTTTTTGCGCGGCCGACGCCATGTCGGAACGGCTTAACCGTTTTCCAGATCGATCGCAAAGCCTCGCTCTAGAATCTTCCGTCGTGCGCCTCATGTATGCCGTGCTGTCCGCCGGCTGCTATGGCGGTAGGGCGACTGGTCACATGCCAGGACCAGGCGCGAACTCATGCTGGCTCTCGTGGCTGGACGCCTCGATGACCTCAATCATTCCGCGTGACCAGTCAGGTTGATCTTCCAGCACAACAGAAACTCCTACGCCCAGTCTCGTGAGAAACCTGTACAGGCGTTCGACGCTATAGGTTTCGGTGCGACCGTTGCACAGTTCAGAGACTTTAGACTGTGGAAGTCCCATGACCTCGCCGGCTTGGACCTGGGTCAGTTCCCGCTTCCCGATCGCGTCCGAGATCTTGGAAACCAGCTTGGCCTTGAGTAGCTCCTCGTCCGGGTTGGGTAGTCCGAGATCGGCGAAGACGTTTCCGGAACCGACCTTGCCGAGTGGTGTTGCGGTGGTACGCTTGCTATTTCGGTTCATGTTGCTTTTTCCGTTTCTCATCGATGACTTGCTGGCGAAGCGAGTGTTTGGCGAGCAACTCTGCGATGTACGCCTGTGCAGCCGGTGCTTCGCGTTCCTTCCGCAGCGCCTTTATGCGCTGGACGATGCGATCGATGTCTCCCTGAGGAGTCGCAATTCCTCTCTTCGATTTCTTCTGGAAGGTGTCAACAACATAGATCGCTTCCTTGAACTCCACCGTGTAAACGGTGCGATACGTATCCCTGTCGCCTTCAACGACGATCTCCACTACCTTGCCACTTTTGAACTCCTTGTTCCCGCCAGTGGGAGATAGCCGATCATGTCGACGATTTCCGCGTCGGAGAAGCCGGCTGCACGCGCCGCTTCGGCGGCAGCGCTGTCGAACTCGGGAACAGTCTTGTCCCCAAGCTCCGCGATCTCTCGCGTAGCCTTCTCTCCTACCTGAACGAGCCGTCCGCTCATGTTCGTCTCCTGACTTCGGCTTCAAACAGCCTCACCGATCCCTGATCCCGAAGATCCAAAACACCATACCATGGCACGTCGGCTTCGGCGAGGAGCGCCATCCCAAGGGGGATTAACTTTCGGCGGCCATGAGAGCTTCTTCTCGGTGAAGGACATCACATGAGCCCATGTCGACCCGCAAATGAGGGCAAAGCTGGCCGCAAGTTGGGGCATCGTTCGCCCGTTATAGGTTATCCTTGGATTCCGCCCTGCTAACCCTTATCTTAGCATGGCTCAGAGGATTACATGCTCACGAAACAAGCCAGCAAGCACGATACCGATTTCTACGGGTGGACCCAGGAGCAAGCCGGCATCCTGCGAGAAACGCCACCGGGAGACGCGCGCCTGGACACCGACAATCTGGCCGAAGAGATCGAAGACATGGGACGTGCCGAAATCCTGGCGATATCCAGTCTGCTTCGACAGACGCTGATCCATCTGTTGAAATTAGCTATCGAGCCGGACAGTCAGGCTGCGGGTCATTGGTTCGATGAAATCGTCACCTTCCAGGGTGATGCCGTCCTCGCATTTTCACCTGGCCTCAAGCAGCGAATCGATCTCGAAAAAATCTGGCGCGTCGCGTGCAACGGGGCTACTCGCTCGATGGGAAAGCGCGGGGTCGACGTCCCCCAATTGCCGTCGTCCTGTCCGTTCTCGCTGGACGATCTTCTCGATCCAGAATTCGATCCCGAGACCGCGACACAAACCCTGTCCGCCGCCATTCAAGCAGTGGCCAAGCGCAGCATCTGAATCCGCGACCTGGCTGGGTCGTCCGGAGTTCATGGCTGGCGATGGATGAACGCGCGGCAGATATTTGCGGGCCAACTACGCTCTCATTTCTCTGCCGGATTTGCCCACATTTGCGGATCGATTGCGCGGCCGGGAACGTCAAAAAGGAGAGCTTCTGAGGGCAAACTATGCCCTCAACCACACGCAGCAAGATGAACGGCCAGACTAGTATTGGCGAACTTGTCGAGAGATCCGGCCTCGGCGGATATGGCTATGATGCCGTGGTTCGAGCTTTATTCGCTGGCCAGCTTCGGCTTGTCGAATACTGCCTGCTCGACTTCGACACGTTGCTCACGCGGGCGCCGAAAGGCAAAGCCTGAGTTCTCCTTGCACAAACACTTGTCGGCGACGGCGGGGTTTCGTGTGCAGCGCCGAGGCCGACGTCACGTCGGATGGGCCTGGCCGTTGAGGCCCGCCCTCCAGATCGCCCGCAAAGACTCGCTCACGGATATGTCGCCATGTGCCTCAGATACGACGTGCTGCGTCCGCGGCCCTCTCGGTCCGCAAAGCCGGCGTCGATGCCCGTAATGGCCGCCAAGTCCTTACCCAGGGAACGACCGCTGCCGTCAATGCCGGGCATGTCAATGGGAACCGCACATCTCGCTGTTCGCGCTGGAGAAGCAGCAGGGAGAGCATAAGGTGACGGTCGATCAGGGAAAACCTCTTGAAGATAATATAATCTTGATTATAATAATCTCGATTAGATGGGAAAGTTCGCAATGACCGGTTTCATCGGACGTCAGCAGGATCTTGCTGTTCTCAAGCGCGAATTTGAGGCTCAGCGTGCTTCGCTGATCATCCTGTACGGGCGACGCCGCATCGGCAAGTCCACCCTCATCCAGCAGGCTTCTCTGGACCGGCCAACAGTCTTTTTTCAGGCGACCCTCGTCGAGGACTCCCTCAATCTCGCCGCCTTCAAAGGCGAGGTGTCCCGCGTGCTCGGAGGCGACCCGATTCTCGACGGCATCTCCGACTGGCTCGGTGTCCTGCACTACGTCGCCAAGCGGGCTGAGCAAAGCAAAGGACTTATTCTCGCCTTCGACGAGTTCCCCTACCTCGTAGGTGGAAACCCGGCACTGCCTTCGATCATGCAGAAGTTCTGGGACTCCAAGGCCGCCGAAGCCGGCGCCCTGAAACTCGTTCTCTGCGGATCGCTGATCTCGCAGATGGAAGAACTCCTCGCCGAGCGCAATCCGCTATATGGGCGCAAAACCCTGGCTCGCGAAATCCTGCCCATGTCGCTCAGAGAAGCCGCCGAGTTCATGCCGCAATGGGAGCCGGTCGATCAGATATCGCTCTTTTCTGTCCTCGGCGGAGTTCCGTACTATCTGAGCATGTGCGATCCGTCGCAGAGGTTGGCCGACAACGTCCATCGTCTGTTCCTTGTGCCCTCGGCGCCGCTGCAGGAGGAGCCAGAATTCCTGTTGCGTTCCGAAGTCAACGAACCGCGGCGCTACGCGAGCGTCGCGGCGGCCATCGCGGATGGGGCGACCAAGGCCTCGGAAATCGTCGCTCGGGTCCCGGGATTGAAAGAGGTGACCCAGCTTTCGCCGTATCTCGTTCGTCTACAGCAGATGCGGGTGATCACGCGCGAACGATCTTTGGATGCCGACGAGCATGCGCGCAATCACAAATACTCGCTGCAAGATCCACTCTTCAGGTTCTGGTACCGGTTCGTGCGGCCCAACCTCGGCGCCTTGGCCCGCGGATTCGGAGACGACGTCTGGACACGAAATATCCAGCCGCAACTAAACAACTACATGGGGCCAGCGTTCGAAACGGTCGCGCGCGATCATCTGCGCGATCACGCGCAGGAGCGTTTCGGAGTGCCGGCGTCCGAAATAGGCCGAATCTGGGGAAACGATTTCGAGATCGACATCGCCGGCCGCCTGCTCGACAGATCCACCGTCTACGGCGAGTGCAAGTGGGAAAACGCGACGATCGGCGAGTCCATCCGAAAGCACCTCGAAGAGGGCATAGCAAAGTCCCGATATGCGGAAGATGCTCGCGCAAGACACCTCGTCTTCTTCGCCCGCAAAGGCTTCTCGGACGAGTTGCGGAAAGCCGCGGAGATCGATAGAGGCATTCAGTTGATCGGCCTGGAGGAATTGGTGCAAACTCCGCAAAAAGTGGCTTCGCAGGCAGCGGATGCTCGACCCATGCGATCGAAATCAGCAGACAAGACGCACTAAACCGCCGAAGAGAATCGATCGACATGCGCGGCCCAACGCTGGAATTGTCAATTGCAGCGGTGTCTTCTGCGGTTTCCGACAGAGTTTGCCTTAGGGGCGTACTTTGCCCGGCAGCGGTCGATCTCGTCCGGGCTTTCAGAACCCGGTGCGTGCGATTTCAACGACTTGCGCAGGAGCTAGGGGACGTGCTTTGCCCATGGCTGCAGGGCTGCGGCGCCGGGCATAGTACGTCCCCTAATAGTTCGCCCGCAAGCGACGGTACGGTATGGGTTCCTACCGGTCCGAGGCCGGACCTGGCACATGGCGGCCCGCATTGGGACGTTCAAAAGCCAGGCGGAGGCTACGACAACGTCTATCCTGGCGGAAAAATGCGATGAAGAATATTCAAGCGATCGACGGCGCAAACAACGCGACGTTTTCGATCTTTCAGGCAACTAACGAGGAATTCGCGCTGCTGTTTCCGGACGGCACCGACGTTGCCTTTCGCGAGGACATTGAGGCGCGCCTGACGGAGCAGCAGATAAACGACGTTTTCAATGCGCTGTGGTCGCGGCCGATCGACAAGAAGATCGTGCAAGGTATCCACGGCACATATTTTGTCGATCTCGATCAGCGTAAGGTCTTTTTCCCAACACGCAAGGAAGCTGAAGTCCTCAACCGCGGGCCCGAAGCCGTCGAAGCCGGTCAACTGATGCGAGGCGCTAAGTAGGCCGATATACTTTGCTTTGCAGCGTTTGTTTTGTAGATCACAACGCGCGGTCTTGGCGTTCATTCTGTCCGCGAAGTCCCACTCGACCTCGAAGTCGGACAAAATGCTGCTGATGCTTGTGATATCTCAGGGGGCCAGGTTGGGCTCGCTGTCATCCTCTGGCGGATCGTCTCCGAAACCGAACGACCTTAGTCTGTCGGCAAATTTCTTCAGGTGATTGTTGTGGCCCAGGAGATCGAGATATTCCGTCCACGTCGGATATCCGTGCGGTCTCCTGAGGAAGCCGAATGCTCTTTGGGTGCCAGCGAAAACGACCTCTGGATCGGCGTCGAATAACCGGCACAGGAAAGTATCTGGGTCGGTGATCTCGACGTCGTGGGCGGCGAGTTCGTCTTTATTGAAATCGCGCACATTCCAGGTGACGAGCGTGCTTGGTGCACACTGCGCCGCCGCTGCTGCGACATGACGGTCCTTGGCGTCGGTCTTAGGAAAGTTGACTTCGTGCTTGGCAAAATCGGTGACGCCGGCACCCGGAAGAGCCGCGTTCATCTTCCGAGCGGTTGCGAGCACCGAGTCCCTTTTGAGGTGGGGTTGCTCGCGAAGCAGAGCGTTGGTCCATTCGCGCTCGATGGAGCCGGTCCAGCGCATTTCAAAAACGCGCTCGACCGCCAGCGTCACCAGCGCGTTGCGCGGGTGATGGGGGAATAGGACGTTCGCGTCGACGAGTGCGATCTCAGAGCTTCGGGGCGGGTTGGTAGTCAACTTCGTCCATCCCGGCCAGATCCCGCAATGTTTCCGCCTGCTTGTCCTCTATCGCCTTCAGCTTGATGACGTCGACGAGCTTGCTGCGCCGGTGTGTTCCTTCGTATCGGAACGGAAGACGGCCGTCGTCCATCCGCCGGACCACCAGTGGCCGCGAAATGCCCAGGATCTTACCGGCCTGTTCGGGTGTTAACTCATCGGCAAGGGCAGCCATCGCAAATCCCGCGACCCTTTCCATTAGGGCGGTGACGTCCCGGAAGATTTCGATCATCGGGCCTTCGAGACGAAGCGTAACGCTGTCGCTCCCGATTGCGTCCTGCAATTGACGATGAAGCCGGTCCGCCTGTTTGCGGGTGCTCTCGTCAACGCTCTCGATTACCTTCACGATAGTCATAACTGCCTCTTCAAAACAATATCTGAAATAACTGAAATATACGCAAATTTCAAGGGAAAACTCGAACTTTCTACCGAAAACAGGACGCCACCCGCGAAAGCCTTCTGGTCGCTCACGATGTACGACAACGTGGGGTGACGAACCCGTGCCGTCGTGCAGCCGCGGTTGAAGCCATGCTGCAATAGTCACCGAGCGGATGTCTTCAAGCCCAATGGCCGCGCTCGATCCTTCAAACAACATCCTCTCCGTCTTCGGATCCCAAACGCAAATGCTGGTTTCGAACGAGTTCATTTCGGAGCCGTTTTTGTCGGGTCTGGCGGGTCGATTTGCTCGCGAACGGCCAAATCCCGCCGCGCCATCGCGAATGGCGTTCCCAGGCGCCGCGCAGTTTATCGATCCGTTCTTTCACCTCCGAGGGCGATCTCAGCCATGCGCTCTACAATCAAGGTACCGCGGGGCTGATTCCACATCTGTAGACGGTCGGCTATCTTATCGGCCGCAATCAGCAAAAGTGCCAGCGGACGTGGAATAGATCGGCGGGAAACCGCCTCGTCCATCAACCAGCGGCGAATAGTTGCGCTATCGACCCCTAACCCATCCGCCAACCACGATTGCCATGCGGATCGTCCCTTGTATTGGACGCCGCGATACAGTGTCGCCCCGATGCGCGCGAGGTCGGATGCCGAAAACATACTTCCGGCCTCTATTTGAACGGATCTGCCCATGGCGTTGCCAATCCATGATTAGGCCAGTCGGCGACCCGTATTTGGCCGGCAGCATCGATTTCAATAAGCTTGTTCACTGTGTTTTCCATCGACACGATGAATTTCATCACCAGACGGAATAGTCGGGCTTCTCCTCGAAGATCGGATTTCTGAAGGATTATCACCAGCCCATTGTGAACGTTCACCCCGCCGTCTCGATAGTGTTTCCCCACGAAGTCGCGTCGATTGTTCGTAACCAGCACGAAATCCGTGTTGGATATTTTCTCAACGATGTCTGGATCCTTCCAGGATCTATGCCCAGGAGGCTTGCCAAGCCACGGCACGTGCACGGCGTAGACACCGAATTCATTCTTAGCGATTTGAGCAAGTTCGGGAGAAAGACATTCGTCGATCAGGAATTTGGTGGTGCCGTCCATTCAGCGTCGCCACTCAATTCCCTGAGCTTCGGCCCAACGAATGGCAGCTTCGATTCCGCCTGGCGGAAGCGTCGGGTAGGCTTCGAAAATCCGGTCCAAAGAGTATCCCGCCCTCAGATTCAAAAGGACGGTCTCGACGGGAATACGCGTTCCCTCGATGCAGGGATCGCCGCTCATAACCTCTTCGTCGGAAATCACTCTGATGCGATCCAAAACGTTGGCCATGACCATTCTCCATAATAGCAGCACTTATATAGTGCCATTGGCACCATATGTCAACGGCGTCGGCTGGAAGGCGCCAACGCGCCGGTGTCCCACAATTGACGGATCGCTCCGCATAGACGGGCCGATGATGCCAGACCTTGACCGCCCTACGGCAAAGGCGCCGTCCGGACAGACGGCGGAGTGCCGGAAACTGCGTTGATGGTTACCTCAACGCACCCCGGGTGCAACGGGACAGGCTCTACAAGTCGGGGCTGATCGTCCCGCGGGTCCGCGGAGTCGGTCACGGGGCCGCCGACCAGTTCGCGCCCGAAGACCTGGACGCCTTCCTCGATCGGTTGCTCGCCGGCGCCAAGCCCGTGAAGGCAGCCAAAGCCGGCCAGGTCAACATTCCCGAAGCGGCCAGGCTCGCCTTCTGCATGAGCGAGGAAGTCGTCCGGCTGATCCTGGACGGCAAGCTCGATCGCAAATGGCGGCTCCGCGGTGAGCGCGGGTACATGTCGGTCCTGGTCGATATCGAAGAGGTTCGTGCCCTGGTGCGCGGGCCCGACCACGGCGGCCTCACCGGCATGGAGATCAAGGACAAGCTCTCGACCACCGCGAAGGTGGTGGCCGCCCTCATCAAACACGGCCACTTCAAGACCATCACCGTCGTCAACCCGGTGAACCGGTGCCCGACCGTCGTCGTGCCCGGGGAGGTCGAGCGGTTCGCGCGCAAATACATCTCGCTGTTCGCGCTGGCGAAGCAGCGGGGACGGCATTTCATGGCGGTCAAGCAGGAGCTCCAGCACGCCGGCGTCGAGCCGGTGTTCAATCCCAGGAAAATCGGGGCGACGTTCTATCGGAGGGAGGATTGTCCCTTTCCGGATACTTGGTAACACTTCTCCAAAATGATCGGTGACTGTCCATGAACGCTGCTGTCTCAAAGCCTACGTTGCCAGCTGCGGCGCTGATTACGGCGACGGGCATAAAACGCCCCCTACAAAACGCCCTCTACTTTCGTAGGGCACAAAACCCCGCCGGCGACGGCGGGGTTTTTCTTTGGTGATGCGGTTGGACTTGATCGAGCGGCTATCCCTTGAGCTTGTAGGTGCCCGCCAGCCAGCCCTGCAGCAGCTCCTGGGTCACCCTGGACAGGTTCGTCTTCTCCCGGATCGCCTTGATCTTGGCCTCCTCGATCACCGTCTCGTCGATGATGGCCGTCAGCGGGCGCTTCCCGGCCGGCGCGCGGGGCCGCTCCTGCTGGTCTGTGACTTTCCCGGCTCCGCCTTCTTAGCCATCTCGCCTCCAATTCGCTGCACTTATAGCCCCGAGCCGGCTACGGGTAGGCTTGACAAAATGCGTAATTTATGTATTTTGTGATGCAACAGTGGCCTGAGGAGTGCGCCTTGAGAGTTTTTGCATCTTCCGATCTTCAGCGGAATCCCGCCGAAGTCCAGAAAGCCGCGCTTATGGAGCCGGTTTTCCTGAGCTATCACGACAAGCCACGCTACGTGATGATGTCGCTCGAAGAATACGTCAGGCTCAAGGGCGTCGAAATCGTCGCCGCTCCCGAAGCCTTTCCGGAAAGCGTAATCGAACGCATCCGTCAGATCGCGGACAGCCACCCTGAAATCGACGTCGAGATCGGCGGCGGCCTAGCCGACGAGATCGAGCAGTCCGAGACCTCCCGTGGCTTCAGACCTCGATAAGTACCCCGTTCCCAGGATTGGTCTGGTCTTCCGTTACGATTATCTTCGGCCGCGAGAATTCGCCGAGGGTATCGAACACGGCAAGGATCGGACCGCCTGCATCCTGGTCACGCTGCAAGAAGGCGAAACGTTCACCGACGTTACCGTGATCGACGAGGCGTCGAAACGTTCGATCGTGGACTACGTCGCCGGCAAGAACGACGTCGCCATCATCTGCATCCAGACGGATCCTCCCGACAAAAACCAGCTCGGCGTGAAGCTCGACCTGCAGACGAAGCGGTACATCGGACTGCCCGACGAGAAGGAGTCCTGGGCGATCGTATCCGAGGTCAATCTCGACACCTGGCCTTCCTCAGGCATGAACCACATCCCAGGCAAGCGGGGGCAGTTCGTCTAAGAGAAAAAACCCCGCCGGCGATGGCGGGGGTTTTTCGTGTGCAGCACCTCGGCCGAGGTTCCACGTCATTTTGGTAATCTCCATCGGGTGGTATAAACCGCCAGTTCCAAGGCGCTTTCGGCTTCCTTCCGAGAGCGGGGGAGACCAATATTCATACCGGCCGCCTGCGGGCATCGGGCCGTTCGGTTCGGCGGCGTTGGCGACCGGATTTCAGACGAGGATTGGGCCGTGGCTCGCGAGAGAAAGACGATCAAGGTCATCATCCCCGACGCCAGCCCGTTGTTGACGCTGGCGAGGGTCGGACGGCTCGACGTCTTCCGTCACTTCGTGGTGACGATCCAGATCGTGGACGTCGTCAGAGAGGAGGCGTTGCGCGCGGCGAACGATGTCACTGGGAACGTCAGAAAGTGGTTTGACGCGCTGCCGAACAACGTCGAGATCGTCGATACGACCGTGGGTCTCGGCTTACAGGCGCGCCGGGCGCGCGGCGAGGATCCTTCGACGGGTCAGCTCGGCGAAATCGCCGTCGACGAGCTGGCGACGGGCTTGGCACGGCAGGGTAATCCGACGATGATCCCACTGGTGCTGTTCGAAGATCCTGACGTTCTCGAATTGCGGATCGCACGTCTGAAAAACGCTCATCTGCTCAACACGGCCGCCATGCTGATCGGCCTGGCCGACGCCGGCGTCGAGCCGGAGGCCAGACAGATACTCAAGAGCATCAACGAGACGCGCAAGAGCCCGATGTTACCGGTCGACCGGCCGGCCAAGACGAAGAAGATCGAGTCGGAGTGGGTCGAAGGCGCGACCCGGCCGAAACCATGAGAGCACGAACATGACAGTCCAGACCACCACCGTTGCCGACATTGTGAGGGCTGTCAGCGCCGGACGAATGGGGAATCATGCCGCGATCGAGGCGCTGCAACTGCACAACTACGACGAACTCGTCGAGACGGTGCATCTGAACGGCTACACGATGGCCGGCCATCGGCCGATCGGTGATCGGCGGCAGAACGCGCTACTGATCGCGGACGCCTGCGGAAGAACTCTTCGAGGGTAAGGCGGCGACGGCAGAACACTCCGAAGTCGTTTGCGATCCCGCGATCGTGGGAGGCTACAGCGCCTGTATAAGCATACTTTGCACGGCAAACCCTGTCTCGTGTATCCAAACGCGAAAATAGGCTGCAGCGATTTCAATGATTTGTAGAAATCGTAGCGGGCCAACTATGGCCGGCGCCGCAGTGCCCGGCGGTCAGCCATTGCGGGCGGTAACAGTGAGCGCGAGCAGCGCCGGCGGCGGGACGCCGGGAGATTGTAGGGGGACCACCAACTTTGCCCGGCGCTCCACCGGTCCGGGGTTTCTGTTTTTCAGTATCTCTGCTCCTGAGGCGTCGGGTCGGCAATCAGCCGAGCTTAGGCCGGTATTCTTCGCTCGATCGGATATCGCGAAACCTACCCTTGGCGAAGCCGTGCAAGGGTCCATCGCGCAATTCGAAAGACGCGCCGGATACGAACCGATCCAGATCTTCGGCCGGACACAGAGCGGTCGCGATGATCGAGCCCTTGTCTTGAGCGGCGACGCCCGCCTCCGGGTGGGTCTTGGTCACCGCGCACGGGAAGAATTTCCCGGCAACGAAGAGATTGGGACGGACGCGCGGCGTGAGGATCGGCGGGTGAGGATGCTCGCCCGTCATTTCGATCTCGGCCTCGAATTCTATCGCCGGTCCTGTAGTCCATACCGTCGTTATGCCGCCGCTTCTGGACGCATCCAGGTTGACGAACTTAAGCGCAGCGGCATCCGCAGCGGCATCGAAGGCAGTCGCAGGTTTGTTGGCATCCGTAAAATTCTCGCCCATGGCAATAGTCGTCGGGCAGACCTTCGACGTTACGATGAAGACTTCCTTGGTCGGCGTCGCTTCCAAGCGTCGGTTGAATTCCGCGATCCACTGCGCGTTCGACAGATCGAAGAAAAAATCCTTCCTGGTCAGCCCGCCCGGTATAAGCATGTAGCGCTGGATCGCGCCTATCTCGACGTGCTCGATGGTTCCTACGGCCCGGTACAGCGAAACTTAGCCTTCACCGCACGCCGGCGTCTGATCGCCGAGTGCTCGCGTGTCTGTCGCGACCTTGCTGACGTAGGCTGCACCCACGGTTACGGTCGCGGCGCAGAGAATCGGATGGCGCAGACAGGATCCGACGGCCTTCTCGCCCACGTATGCCCCGGCCGTGGCGATCGCAGCAGTCGCTCCGACAGGAACCGTGGTCTGGGCACGGATCGGTCCGGCCGGTGATCCAATCAGGATCGCAATCAGCAGCAAACTCAAAGTCTTTTTCATCGGATACCTCGGCCAAGGAGATATCCGAAGCGGCTTAGGATCACGCGGATCTGCGCGCTAAGATTTTAATAGAATTCGTCACTTCTTCAGTTTGAAGGTCCCGCCGGCGCGCCTAGGGGACGTACTTTGCCCGGCATCTGGCGTTTTCCGTCCATCTGCGCGGAATTCGCATCGTGCGATTCCAACCACTTGCGAGGGTATTAGGGGACGTACTTTGGTCGGTGCTGCAGTGCATGCGGCAAGGTTGTCCTCAAGATGGACGGCCAAGTTAGTGTCGGTGAACTCGTTGAGAGATCCGCCCTCGGCGGATACGGCTTTGACGCGGTGGTCCGCGCTCTAGTCGACGGCCATCTTCGACTTGTCGAGTACTGCAAGCTCGATTTCGACGCGCTGCTTACACGCGCGGCGAAAGGCAAGGTCTGATTTTCTCAGCCGTTGCAGCCGGGCATAGTACGTCCCCTGATGGTACGTCCCCGACTTTCGTAGGAGGGCAGGCCCCGCCGGCAACGGCGGGACCTTGCTTGAGATCGCGCTGTCAGGGGTTGGAACGCTCGTGGACCGTCGTGCTCCTCAGGGAGAGGAGTAATTTTTGACTGTCGTCACGCGCGTAGCGCCTTCAGATTTTGGGACCCGAGCCCCCCGTCCTCACCCGAGGCCGAGGGGCTTTGTCAAAAGGGATGTCGAAATAGACTGTGTCCAGGTCCATGCTGAAATCGACAGCCTCCAGGTCGAGCACGTGCTCCGGCGTCGGCAGGACCTTGAGCTCCCATCCGTTCTCGGACCGGAAATAGTGCTCGACCCGCATCTGGTCGGCATAGGCCAGCACGATGTGCTGCATCGTCGGAAGCTCCTTATAAAATTGTAGCTTCCGGCCGCGGTCGCGGTCCATTGTGGACGGCGAAAGCACCTCGACCACTACGACGGGATCGGTGATGAAGGTGTTGTTGCCTGGTGGGCCGCAACGAACGACGATGTCGGGTCTGAACTTGTCGCGGCCGGTAGAGCTCGCGGAAGCCTGCACCATCATGCCGCCGATGTAGGTTCGGCAGCCCCGTCGATCCATGGCGAGCTTGAGAGGTGCGCCGATGTTGCCGACGATCTGTTCGTGCGTCTCATTGGGATTGCTCATCAGCACAGGGGCGCCGTCGAAAAGCTCGTATTTCCTGCCCTCGGCAACGCCTTCGACGAACCTGTCGAATTCGGCGATCGTCATGTCGATATTTTCGGCCGCGTCCGCCATCGATCTCGTACTCCTCGCCGCGTAGCCGGCTGCCCCGGCAAACCCGGCTTGAATGCTCAAGAGCCAATATGGGGCCTTTTCCAGCGACCCTCAACATTTGCTGCCGAGACACCGTTAACGCGCGCTGCAGGGGCTCTGTGGGTGCCTCTTTGACTTTGTGGGTGCCTCTTTAGCAGAGTGTGGAGGTCGCACTAGTTTGCTCTATTTGGTCGACTTTTCAGTAACTTACGATGAGCTTCCAATTTGGCAGCAGCCCGTTGCCAAATTGCGTTGGGCACTGTCTCGGCTCGACCCGGTCTCGGTTGCCGAGCGTCGACGATGTCATCGAAAAGCGTGGACTGACCCAGGCCGAAGCGGGACGGGTCATGGGACTGCCCCAACCGAAAGTTTCCGAACTTCGGAACGGACGCACCAACGACTACAGTATCGAGCGGCTCTACCGCTTGCTCAACAGCTTGGGCGTCGGCATTTCCGTAGTGCTCCAAGAGCAGCCAGATTGGTCAAAAGGCGATGTCGAAGTGAAGGAGGCGACGTCTCTCGAATCCGAGCGGGAGCCGGCGATGTCCTTCGGCATGTAGCTGGTTTGCCTCCCAGGCGGTCCATGCCTCGTGGTGGCGCGCGCGACGGTAGCTTCTCACTCGCTGGTGCCACCCACTCAGAACATGGGTCAATAGCTACCTGAAGGAAGGTGTGAAAGGGCTTCTCGATAAACACATCGCAGCTAAATTTGTGAGCATCCCTGGCCTTCGAACCAGGCGCTCACCGACGTATGGAAAAACGGCAGTCCGCACGTCCGTGCGAGCATCTTGGCGTAGGTATTTTTTCCGGGGTCGCTGGTGAGGATCAAACCGCGCGGCAGGCCGCATTGCACTGGGGTCAGTTGCGGTCGGGTCAGGCCCCCCGCGGGCCGGCAGGCTTATCGGCTTCATCTGACATTGATAACCCAGCGTGATCGCGCGAGTCCCTAGTGGTCCCACTCAGAGGATTTGAAGTGATCGCATCGAAAAAAATTTTGCAGAGTTTTTCGGAGTATCAAAGCGGGGTATCGAGAGAGGGCGTACTGATAAAAATATAGTAAAATCAATACTTTAATTCAAATTTCTGTAATAGGAGCAGAAGGCGTGGCATCGGTATGATTATACGATTCACGGGAAGGGGCGAGTCAAATTCATTCTGGGCATGTCACCGCCCGATGATCTTGACTGCCTGCCACACGCCGAGCTGAAGGGCTTGGTGCTGAAGTTATTGGAAGAGATGGCGGAGCTTCGGCGAACGGTTGCGGCACAACGCGATGAGATTGCGCGGCTCAAGGGTGGGTCAGGCCGGCCGAACATCAAGCCAAGCGGCATGGAGAAGGCGACCGAACCGAAGCCAGCCGGAGGCTCGGGCGAGCAGCGCCGTGGGCGGGGCGAGACGAGATCGAAGCTTGTGATCGACGCGGAGGAGACCGTTAAGGTGGTGGTGGCGCCACAGGGCTCTCGCTTCAAAGGCTACACGAGCTATGTGGTGCAGGATCTGGTGATCCGCCCCTACGTGACGCATTTCCGCTGCGAGCGTTGGCAGAGCCCGGATGACAAGGTTATCACAGCCCCGCTGCCGTCCGGCGTTAGCGGGCATTTCGGGCCGGAGCTGCGCCGCTTCGTGCTGGCCCAGTATCACCAGGGCCAGGTGACGGTGCCGCGACTTCTAGCGCTGTTGCAGGCGCTTGGCATCGTCATCTCCAAACGCCAGCTCATGCGCCTGCTGATCGCCGATCAGGACTGCTTCCTCGACGAGGCCCGTGATGTACTGCGCGCCGGGCTGGCGCATGCGACCTGGATTACGGTCGATGACACCGGCGCTCGTCACAAGGCTGCGAACGGCTTCTGCACCCAGATCGGCAACGCGCATTTTACCTGGTTCGGCTCCACCGACTCGAAGAGCCGCAGCAACTTTCTCGAGTTGATGCGCGCCGGCCACAGCGACTACGTGATCAGCGACGAGGCGCTGGCCTACATGCGCCAGCGCGCACTCTCCGGGCCAGTCGTTGCCCGCTTGGCCGAACACCCCAACCGGTGCTTCCCCGATCAAGCCGCCTGGAACGTGCACCTCGACCAGCTCGGCATCTCGGCCCTGAAGGTCAACCCCGATCCAGTGACGACCGCCACCGAGGGCGCGTTGTGGGGCAGCATCAAGGCGCATGACTTTCTGCCCAATACCGTCATCGTCAGCGATGACGCCGGCCAGTTCAATGTCGGACAGCACGCCCTGTGCTGGGTCCATGCCGAGCGCCTGATCCACAAGCTTGACACCTTCACCGATGAGCAACGCGAAGCCCAGCGCAAAACTCGTGATCTGGTCTGGCGGTTCTATCGCGATCTCAAGGCCTATCGCCAGAACCCCAGCAAGCAGCGCAAGGCTGCCCTGCGCGCCCGCTTTGACCGCATCTTCACCCGAAACACTGGCTTCATCACTCTCGACCGGCTGCTCAAAAGGCTCCATGCCAACAAGAGCGAGCTGCTCATGGTGCTCGACCGGCCCGAGATCCCCTTGAACACCAACGGCTCGGAGAACGACATCCGCTGCCAGGTCACCAAGCGTAAGGTCAGCGCCGGCACACGAAGCGATGCCGGACGCGATTGCCGCGACGCCTTCCTCGGCCTCAGCAAGACCTGCGCCAAGCTCGGCATCGCCTTCTGGCACTATCTCGGCTCAAGGCTCACTGTCTCGAACTTGCCCAACGTCCCGCAACTTCCGGACCTCGTCCGCCACCGCTGCGCGTCCGGCTGACGCCACGGGTTTTGCTCCTATTACAAATTTCTTGCTCCAGCCCGGGGAGCCAAACAATCAAACACTTACGACAAATCACGCAAATTCTCCGAAAGCCGCTTCTCTGCACTGTGTCTGCAAATAGATTGCCGCTGCCCTCACGCCGGTTCCCCCTTCCTTAGCGCCGCCATCTTTTCGGTGTCAGCTTGTCGCTGGCGGCTGTGGAGCATTGCGTTGGAGCAGCGTGATGATGGATCTCGAAGCAAAGGCCGAGAAATACGAAAGCAAGACTGCCCAGTGTGAAGAGTGGGCCCGACAGGCGACGGACGGCCACCAGCGGAACTTCTATGAGGAGCTTGCTGGCTACTACGGCCAGGTAGCCGAGGATTTCCGACAAGTCATTGCAAAGCAGAGGGACGGTCGAGCGTCGGCTTATTTCGGAACGACGGAAAGGTCGGAAACACCCCCTCCCCGACTCCAGGAAGCCCGCTGGTAAGTCTGGGAGTTGCGGGCTGTCAGGTACCGGTCGACCGGCGCCAGCGCATGGGCGAGTCTCAACGATCAGCGGCGTGTCTCTGCTTCCGCGGCGCGACGATCGCCACGGTCGACGAGCACATCAATGGCGTTCACTGCGGCGTCGGTGCTTAGATCAGCGCGGAAGCGCTCAGACTTGGGTCTTTTACTGCAGCCAATCCTTGTAGAGCATGATGCCGATCATGATCATCGAGCCGGCCGAAACCGCCAGCGAGCAGATCCCCGGCAACTCTTCGAGGACAGCTACAACGGCTGCCCGCCCGCTCATTCTCTTCCTGTGCGCGAAGCGCCACCCTGCCACACCCATACGGAAACTCCGTTTGGCCCCCAGCAGCAGTGCGATTGAGCGTATCAACAAACGGCCCGCTGTTGTGTGTCCTAACTGCAACGACTCGTTTGTTCCTTCAATGGGAACAGTGCCAAATGCAAGTCTGCAAAACCGGGCGGGGGGCATTTTCGAAAGCAAGATTTTGAGCCCGGGAGGCCGCCGGATATTGCCCGGCGGCCTTTTCAATCTACAACCCGCCGGCGTGCGCCTCAGCGCTTAAGCGCGGGTTACACCCAGACGGCGGCCCCGACGAGACCGTTTTCCCCCGCCACGAAGTCGGCCTGCAACAAATCGCGGCTATCTGTTAAAGTCGCCAATGGGTCCACCGACTGCCTAGGCGTCGAAATGACCGAGTACGTAATCAAGGAAATTGGGCCCCATCAATGGCTCGTGTTTGCGGATCGGAAAAGCATCGCTGTATGCGCCGACGAAATTGAGGCTGTGAAAGCGATGACCGAACATAGCGTCCGCAGCCGTCGACCAGGCAACTCTGCAGATTGTTGTCCAGAGCAAAACCCGCCGGCGACGTGACCGGCGGGCCCGTGACCGCGGACCCGAGCCCGCGCCCTCGTTGACCGTTACCGCCTCAGCCGCCTTGCGGCATGCGCGGCGATCCGCTGCCGGTTGCGCTTCTTGACCGATCGGCCCGGCGCTTCATTTTCGCTCCTCCAAGAGCCGGTCCACCTCTCGCGCTACGATCTGCCGCTGCTCGGAACAGGCGGTTTGCTGACGATGGCGTTTGTCAGCGACGCGCGGGCATTTATGCGTCGGAAAGAAGCGCCTCTGTTGGCTGCGCCGCCACGCACGGCGCACACGCTTTACTGGGACTGGCCAGATGGCCTGGACGAACCGCAACTGTTCCTCGATGGCGAGCCTGAGGTCATAGCGCCCGAGCCGCCGACGTGGCGCGCGTTCCTAAAGAGTCTGGACGCGAAGGATTATGCAGTCAGTGACATCAAGCAGCGGCTCGAAGCAATTGAGTTTGAACCGAGCCAACTCGACGAGGAAACGGATGAGTCGTGGTGGGAGATGCACTACGACCGCATATCTGGACCCTCCGCGAAGGCGTATCGCTTGCTCGACAAGATCGACCTTGGCCCAGACCTCGGTCGCAGGGGCGACGGCCCTCATCTCCAGTTCAGGGAGGGCGGCGGCAATCAGTTCGATTATTCGCTCCACGCGCATGCGAGCGACATGCTCGCGCTGTCTCTCCTCCAGGCAAGGCTGATCGATCTGCAACTGCCAATCAAGATCGAGGAGTGGAAATATCATTAAGTCACTTGCTTGCGGTTCTTCATCTTGATCCAGTGCCGTGACCTGCCGCCTTGATAGGACCGATTGCGACGCTTCGTCGGCTTTTGGGGGCTATAGCGGACTAGCTTTGCTCACTCTGAGTTCTTCGCATTTTGGTAGAGTTGAGATGTGGCGCGGTGGCGTTAGGTAGAACATATCTGTTGCCGCCTCTTTCGTCTGGCGGTGCCTTAGTGGTTCAGCCGTGGCTCCGTTTCCACATCCCGCTCATCGAACCGGACATGCAGATCTCCCGCATCCGGCTCTCGGACAATCCTTCACGCCTTCGCCCACGGCACGTCGTGCCCAAGCCGGCATAGGCGTACGAGCCCGAAGTGCCCGTAGAGGTGCGAGAGTGGATAAGTCCCGCCCTTGCGTCGCCTGACCTTGTGCTTGATGCGCAACCACCGGCGCAACCGCACAGCGGTGTAATTGTCGAGCACCCGATACGCTTTGTTGCAGTTGCTGATAGACCTCGGCCCGGACCGTATCGTTTCGGAGCCTGCCGCGCTTTCAGGTGAGGTGCCACGCGCAGGCGATGCTCCCTTACCTGATCATGCCGGCTCATCACGACGTCCGGTCCAGCGACGTGTTCACCCGGCGGCTGCACGGTACGCTCGCAGCGGCCGCCGAGTGCGGCCCGGTCGACTTCCCCGAACTTCTGCTGACACCGGGCGTCGGCGCACGGACAGTCCGATCGCTTGCGATGGTCGCCGAGATCGTGCATGGCGCCCCCTACCGCTTCCGGGACCCTGCCCGCTTTTCGCTGGCCCACGGTGGCAAGGATCGCCATCCCTATCCGGTTCCTATGAAGGTCTACGTTGAGACAATCCGGGTCATGAAATCGGCCGTGATGAAAGCAAAGCTTGGACAGGGTGAGGAGATGCAAGCTTTACGGCGTCTCGACGACCAGGCGCGCCGATTGGAGGCCGTCGCTGAAGGCCCACGATTAGAGTCCTTCTTGGCCACTGAACGCGCGGCCTCGCCCGCGCTTGATGGCCGGTCCGTATTCGGCTGGGAGAAGGACTTGGCTGCGAAGAAGCCGGCGGTACCTGACCACTTGGAACGGCACTGAGGGGCTCTTGGCGCGAATCTCGCTACCACATCGATCCGGCCTGGGCTTCATTCGCTATCGGTATCCTGTCGCTGTGGCTTTTCTGTTTCCTTGGTGGATGTCGGCCGACGCCCCTGAAGGCCTCGTGTGCGGATCGCTTCACGTGCCTCCGTCGAAAGGCTGAAAGCACTACATCGAAGGATTGCCGATCTCCTAACAGGCCATTGCCTGTTTAGGAACTCGTGCGCCATGCCCGGGTTAGCTTGGAGCAGTTGCGCGGCCGAATTCGCGCGACCTAACAAAACCTAGGGACACGTGACATGAAGAATACGGCACTTACGATCACTGCGGCGGCATTCCTGATTTCGACATCGGCTTTGGCCCAATCGGTCGGCGAAAAAACTGGCGTGAACTCCACACTCGGCATCAGCCCGACGACAGCCGATTTTGTGAAGGAAGCGGCGACGAGTGACATGACCGAAATCGCGGCATCCAAACTGGGCCAGGAGCGCGGCAACGCTCAGGAGAAAACCTTTGCCGGCCAGATGATAATGGATCACACCAAGACATCTGAAGAGCTCAAGTCGATGGCCCCCACCGATGCCAAGGCGGTGATCCCCACCGCGATCGACAGTTCGTCGCAGAGCAAGATCGACAAATTGAAGGATGCGAGGCCGGACAACTTCTCCTCGGATTTCGACTCGATGCAAGTCAGCGCGCACAAGGATGTGGTGTCGCTGTTTGAGCGTTATGCCAAGAGCGGTGAAGATCCGAAGCTGAAGGACTGGGCCGGCAAGACGCTTCCCACCCTTCAACACCACCTCGAGATGGCGCAGGACCTCAGCAAGACAAAGTAATCGTGATCGACAACGGCGACGCCTTTAAAGCCGAAAAGCGGGAGGACAAATCCCTCCAGGGCACAAGTTGCGTGCTCTGGATGCCGTTCACAAGTCGATCGGCTGCTTGGGGCCTCGGTTTCGAGACAAGCACTTCTGCCGCTCCGACAAGTGTCGCGGCTCCACGTCACCTGTTTCGACCGGCCGTCATTTTCGAAGCCGGCTAAAACGCCACCGATCGAAACGTGCCGAAGCGGAACGTACCGTGCTTCGGCGGATTAAGGATTCCTGAGTTCCGCCCAGAGAGATCGCATGATGGCCAAAACGACCAAATCAAACCGAGCGTCCGTCGGGGCGGCAACGGTACACGATCAGAAGCTCGAGCGCGGTGATGGAGGCGAACTTCACCAAACCGCATCGGGCAAGATGGCTATCCTAACCACAGCCCAGGGTGGACCAGTCCCGGACGATCAGAACTCCCTGAAAATCGGGCCTCGCGGACCGACGCTGATTGAGGACTTTCACTTCAGGGAAAAGATCTTCCACTTCGACCACGAGCGCATTCCCGAGCGGGTCGTACACGCGCACGGATACGCGGCGCATGGCTTTTTCGAAAATTATAAGCCGCTATCGAAGTACACCAGAGCCGACCTATTCCAGCGCGCCGGTGAAAAGACGCCTGCCTTCGTCCGCTTTTCCACCGTCGCCGGCAGCAAGGGTTCGGTCGACCTCGCCCGGGATGTCCGCGGCTTCGCCGTCAAGCTTTACACGCAGGAGGGCAACTGGGACATCGTCGGCAACAACATGCCGGTTTTCTTCATTCAGGATGCGATCAAGTTTCCGGACCTGATCCACGCGGTGAAGGAAGAGCCTGACTGCGCCTTTCCCCAGGCCCAGTCCGCACATGATAATTTCTGGGACTTCATCAGCCTTACCCCCGAAAGCATGCACATGGTCATGTGGGTCATGTCCGACCGCGCAATCCCACGGTCGTTTCGTTTTATGGAAGGTTTCGGCGTCCATACATTCCGGCTGGTGAATGCGAAAAACGAGTTCACGTTCGTCAAATTCCACTGGAAACCCAAGCTTGGCCTGCAGTCGGTCGTCTGGAACGAAGCCGTCAAGATCAATGGCGCCGATCCCGACTTCCACCGCCGCGATCTGTGGACGGCGATCAAAACCGGCAACTTCCCGGAATGGGAACTCCGACTGCAATTATTTGATCAGAAGTTCGCTGACTCGTTCGAGTTCGACGTTCTTGATCCAACGAAACTCATTCCTGAGGAGATTTTGCCCCCGGTCCCCGTTGGGCGGCTCGTGCTCGATCGCATGCCCGACAATTTCTTCGCGGAAACCGAACAAGTCGCCTTCATGACCCAGAACGTTCCGCCTGGAATTGATTTTTCCAATGACCCTCTGCTCCAAGGGCGTAATTTCTCCTACCTCGACACGCAGCTAAAGCGGCTGGGTAGTCCCAACTTCTCCCATTTGCCCATCAATGCTCCCAAATGCCCGTTCGCGCACTTTCAGCAGGACGGCCACATGTCCATGCGTAATCCGGTCGGGCGCGCCAACTACGAGCCTAATTCCTTTGGCGAAGGTCCCAGGGAGTTGCCGCAGCGCGGTTTCACGCCGTTCCCTGATATCGAACAAGGCGCCAAACGCCGCCTGCGTGCCGAAAGCTTCGCCGACCATTATAGCCAGGCACGTCAATTCTTCATCAGTCAGACAATGGGGGAGCAGACGCACATCGCCGCCGCTCTGACCTTCGAGCTCAGCAAAGTCAAAACGCCCGTTATCCGGGAGCGCATGGTCTCGCATCTACTGAATATCGACGAGACGCTGGCCAACAACGTCGCGGGCAAACTCGGGTTGCAGAAGATGCCCAAGCCTGCGGATGCCGCCGTGCCAACCCGCCAAGATATCGATCCCTCCCCGGCCCTCAGCATCGTCGGGAACGGGCCCGAGCGCTTTGAGGGGAGAAAGCTTGGTATTCTCGTCTCCGACGGATCGGACACAAGTCTCCTAAAGGCGTTCAAAGTTGCCCTCGACAAAGCAGGGGCATCCTATGAAATCGTCGCGCCAAAGATCACCGGCGTCGAGGCCAGCGACGGCAGCTGGATCCAAGCCGACCAGATGATCGATGGCGGGCCGTCGGTTCTGTACGACGCGGTTGTCCTTTTGCCGGCCGCGGAAGCCATGGACGACCTGTTGCAGGAATCCGCGGCACGGGATTTCGTTGCCGACGCATTCGCGCACTGCAAATTCATTGGTTACGTCGAATCCGCCCTGCCGCTATTCGAGAAATCTGGTGTCGCCGCCGAAGATTTCGACGAGGGCTGCATCGCCGTCGCGAGCGCGAAGGATGTCAGGTCGTTCGTTGAGGGCCTCGCGAAGTTAAGAGTTTGGGGACGCGAGCCCAATGTGAAAATGCCGTAGAAATGGGAGCATGTCATGAGCGGTCCGGAAGATAAAATTCGACAACGCGCCTACGAGCTTTGGGAGAAAAGCGGCAAGACCGACGGCTCAGAAATGGACTTCTGGCTGCAGGCGGAGCGCGAAATAGCGCAAGAGACCTCACCTGAGCCGCCGCAGGACCGGCTGGAGTGAACAGCGAGCGCCGCCTTCTTGCTCCTTCAATAAAACGAACTGTGCCTCCACCAAGCAAACGGATCCCATTTGCCCGTGGAGGCGCTTGATCGAGGTCAACGCTGGCCGTGCTGCCAGTGTGCGGTTACATCCGCACCGGATTTGTTGAGATGGACATGCTGGTCGACATGATCCACCCAAGAAGTCGGAATGAAATGATGATGTTGCCCGTCGGGTGAACTTTGTTTCGTCAGCTTGATCATATCAGCTCCTTCAAGGTGATCGACCTTTCCGACTGTTTTTCGATCTGACGAAATAACGTCCATGTGTTCCTTGATTTGCGATATATCCGGCATCCGTTTCTCCCGTGGCCTGAAGCCCCAGAATTCAACGCGATCACCACCTGAAAAGTTGCGAGCACATCAAGCATGACGTCTAGCTTGGTTGGCTGTGCGCTGGAGTTTCCGGACAAAGCCTCGGTCGGCTGGCGTTGCTCCCTCACAAGAATCCACCGACTGCTCGCCCCGGCAGCACTCCCTAACATCTAATTGCCGACGGCAATTATTCCTTCGGAACCATTGTTACTCCTGCTCATTATTGCGGCACCAGAAACAATATTCCGCCGCAAAGCGGCCGTGGAGAACGCCATGATAGACGCCGTCGTAATTCAACCGGGATCGGAGACCGTCGAACCGTCGGTTGCGGGCATGTCGTGGGCTTCGGTTACTGCCGGCGCGGTCGTTTCCTGCGCCCTCACCTTCGTTCTGCTTGCTTTCGGAATCGGACTTGGACTTTCGGTTGTATCTCCTTGGGCCGGTAGCGGCGTCTCCGCGACGACCTTCAAGATCGGTACCGGGCTCTATCTGATCGTCATCGCGATGTTGTCATCGTCGATCGGCGGTTACCTCGCAGGCCGACTGCGGACAGGCTGGGTCCGCGTTCACAGCGACGAAGTATATTTCCGCGATACAGCCCACGGATTTGTCGCCTGGGCCCTCGCCTCGGTCCTCGGTGCGGTTTTGCTTGCCTCACCCGCCGGCGGCCTGATCAGCGGCGGAGCTTCGGGCGCTACGCAGGGAGCAGCAGCCGCCAGCCGCGGTGGACCGATGGACGGCTATGTCGACACGCTGCTGCGCTCTGATACCCCAGCATCCCAGACGGCCGGGAATTCCAACGAGTCTCGTGGCGAGATGCTGCGTCTGTTCACCTCCAGTTTTCGGAACGGAGGCGAGCTGAAGCCGGGCGATCGTGAGTACGTCTCCAAGGTTGTTGCCGCACGGACCGGCCTCAGCCATGCCGATGCCGACAAACGGGTCAACGACGTCGTCACGCAAGCCAAGACCGATCTGGATGCGGCCCGAAAAGCGACGGCGCAGCTTGCCTTCTGGCTCACCGCCTCCCTCCTGATCGGTGCCTTCTGCGCCAGCCTTGCCGCTACCGAAGGGGGCGGTCTCCGCGACGGCACCTGGGGATCCCGAGCTCGCCGCCGGTAACCGCAATCAAAGACAAAATAGGAAAGGAAATCATATGCCCATTCTTCTCTGGCTCGTCGGAATTCCGATTCCACTCATCATTCTGATTCTCTTGCTGCGCTGAGCCTGAAACGTCAAAATCCCCGACCTCGGTGGGGGATTTTTCGATCACTGAGCGAACGTCGTTTTCGCTGCGGCTGCATCATGGATGGGCTCCTGATGCCACCTGTCCCCGCCCCGCATCGCACAACCCTTCAAGGAAAACCCAATGGCAAAAAAGCCGAAACTGCTAAGCGACCTTTTCCACGACACGCTCAAGGACGTCTATTTCGCCGAAAACAAGATCCTCAAGACCCTACCCAAGATGGCTAAGGCAGCGCAGTCGAAAGAGCTGAAGGCTGCCTTCGTCAAACACGAGAAGGAAACCCGCGGACAGGTCAAGCGTCTTCAACGCGTGTTTAAAATCCTGGGCAAGCCGGCACGGGCCAAAACCTGCGACGCCATCATGGGGATCACGCAGGAGGGCGCCGAGATCATGACCGACTACAAGGGCATGCCCGCACTCGATGCCGGCCTTCTCGCGGCAGCGCAGGCTGTCGAACACTATGAGATGTCGCGATATGGCACCCTGCGCACGTGGGCGGAAGAGCTTGGCATGCCTGACGCGGTTGCGCTGCTCGATGCCACCTTGAAGGAAGAAAAGGCAACCGACGCAGCACTCACGACGCTCGCGAAAAAGGTCGTCAACGTCGAGGCTGAGCACGGTCTTTAGTTAACGCGTGCGAGCCTGATCGACATATATCAGGCTCGCACTTTCGTTCGGGGGCTATCAGGTTTTTGCAATCGATGCCATGAGTGCAGTAACAAGCGGGCCCCTCTTGAATTTTGAGGGGCCCTTTCAGCAGCACATAGGCAATGACCTCAAATAAATCGCTCCGTCCGACCGACCGTTTCTCCGCTTTGCGAATTCGGCAAGATGGCGCGTTCGGCCCACGCTTACGTGCGAGGAAGCACTGTACATTTCTACGAATGGCTCGAAGCCCAGAAGCGTGGCACCTTGCCCGAAGGGCCGCCGATCTGGATATGTGGCGATTGCCACGCCGGCAATCTGGGCCCGGTCGCTGCGGCGGACGGACGAGTTGCAATTCAAATCCGAGATCTTGATCAGACCGTCATCGGAAATCCTGCCCACGATCTCATCCGACTGGCTCTGTCCTTAGCAACCGCGTCGCGCGGATCGGACCTGCCTCGCGTCACGGCAGCCCATATCATGGAGCAGGTCGTCGAGGGATACCGGGCCGCGCTGCGCCAGAATGCGGACGCGATCGATGATGCGCCGAAGTCCATTCAACTCGTCATGAAGAAATCAACAACGTGATCCTGGAAGTAATTGGCGAACGAACGAATCGAAAATCAGAATCAAATGATTCCTCTAGGCTCCAAATTCTGGGCTCTTTCCAAAGCCGAGAGAATAGCTATCGCCAAACTATCCCGGACGCCCCCTCTTCGTCATCTCGCGACCTCACTTCGCTCCCGGGACGATGATTCTCGAGTTGAGATGCTCGATGCGGCCTACTGGATGAAGGGATGCAGCTCGCTCGGGCTTTTGCGGTTTGCCATGCTTCTGGGTGTCGGCACCGGCAAGAAGCGTGACCACCCCACCGAAAGACTGACATGGAACCAAACAGAGCGGGGAAGCATTGGCAGGGCGTGGGCGGACAGCGATCCGTCTCGTCTATTGAAAATGATCCAAGGATGCAGATCATGGCTAATGATGGCCCGCCGCCTCCCTTCGTTTACGACGGCCTCGACCCTGTTCTTGAGGAAAAAACGGTAGTCGGCGAGGTAACAGACGCTGTGAAGGGGACCGCACGGCGCATCGGCGGCGCCATCGATTCCGGCCGTCGACCGGGAATGCCGCTCAGCGTATTGAGCAATATCGCCCGAGAAGCACCGCTCGGATCGCTCCTGGTCGCGTTCTTGCTGGGCGTCGCGGTCGCAAGGCGCCGGTGACCGCAGGGGCATCCACGCAAAGAACGACTGAGCAAGACGGGCTGCCCACTCCGCAACGATATTGGGCCGCCACCACCATCTGGCTTGCGCTCACGCTCTCAGTACTCGACGGCTCGATCGCCAACGTCGCCCTTCCGACGATCGCAGCGGACCTCAATGCGCCCGCTGCGGACTCAATATGGGTGGTCAACGCCTATCAACTCGCCATCGTAATCTCGCTCCTTCCGATGGCCGCGGTCGGCGAGATGATCGGCTTTCGCCGCGTGTTCCAGCTTGGTATCATCGTTTTCACCCTCGGATCGCTGGGATGCACGCTTGCGCATTCGCTGCCTATGTTGGCATTTGCCCGCGCCCTCCAAGGCTTCGGCGCTGCTGGCATCATGAGCCAGAACGGAGCTTTGGTTCGCTTCACCTACCCCTCGAAGATGCTGGGGCGCGGTCTCGGCCTGAACGCGCTCGTCGCCTCGGCCGGAGCGGCGCTCGGTCCAACGGTGGCGTCCGGCATTTTAGCAATGGCCTCGTGGCAATGGCTTTTCGCCGTCAACGTTCCGATC
This sequence comes from uncultured Alphaproteobacteria bacterium, assembly GCA_963755895.1. Taxonomy (GTDB): domain Bacteria; phylum Pseudomonadota; class Alphaproteobacteria; order Rhizobiales; family Xanthobacteraceae; genus Bradyrhizobium. Next base: position 220,704 of record CAVWMD010000003.1, on the reverse strand, counting down.
GGAATCGGGGCCTATCTTTTGGGCAGAAAATCCCTTCCGGATAATCCGAAGTCTGGCGAATTCGATCTCTTGGGCACGTTGTTGAATGCATCGATGTTCGGCTTCGGTTTCATCGGCATCGATCTTCTGACCCGAGGCGGCAACATCTGGTTCAGGTTGGTGACATTCGCGATGGGAACGGCAGCGGCTACCGGTCTCTTCTTCCATTCGCGTTCACAGGCGGAGCCGATTGTCCCGTTCGATCTGTTAGGAAACCCGATATTCAGCCTGTCAGTCGCTACGTCGATCGCTTCATTCGCCGCCCAGATGCTGGCCTTCGTGTCCCTGCCGTTCTTTTTCGAAAGCGCGCTCCATCGCGGCCAGGTGGAAACCGGTCTGATGATGACACCGTGGCCGCTGGCCGTCGGGATCGGAGCTCCCATCGCCGGCCGCTTAGCGGACAAGGTTTCGGCCGCAGTGCTGGGCGCCGGGGGACTGCTCGTACTTTGCGTTGGTCTGGCCCTCTTGGCAGGCCTCCCCGCGAACCCGTCCTGGGGCGAGATCGCATGGCGTATGGCCCTATGCGGATTGGGATTCGGCTTCTTCCAGGCACCTAACAATCGCTCGATGTTGTCGGCCGCGCCGCTTTCGCGCAGCGGGGCTGCCGGGGGAATGCTCGCCACGGCCCGTCTCACGGGCCAGACCATCGGGGCGATTCTCGCCGCCATCTCGTTCCGGGCTGCTGAACATTCCGAGATCGTGGCACTGTCGGCGGCCGCGACGCTGGCCGGGGTCGCAGCGGTCGCCAGCGCGGCCCGACTCTATCATCCGGGCGGCGCCCTGCCGCCGAAAGCTGCGATCGTGGCCGATACGCCTTAGCTTCGCGCTGCGCCTCATCTTCCACCGGCCTATAACGCTGGGTTAGCAACCCGCCGGGCGTCGAGTTCCCAAGAGCGAGAGCGATGCCATAACGCGGGTTTCTGAGGCATGGCGTATGAAAACAGGTGCCACCGCCCGAAGCGACGATAAACTGGCTTCCCATCATTAAGGAGCGCAACAGTGACCGGCGCGGGATCGTGTGGCCCATGCCTCGCTCGGAAGAGCCATTGTTCAAGATCGCGAGCGCAGAAACATCGGGAAATGGAGCCAGTTTATTTTCGACCGGATTGAACCCTTTCTGATTTAGATCAGGCGCAGTCTCTTGATGTTCGACATGGCAGTTTCGAAACGTGGCCGTGGTTGGGAATGGCGAGTTGATGAAACGCCCTGCGTCGTTGTCTCGTGTTCCGTGAATCCTACTTCACCTGGCTGAAGGCACGCCCTTGATGCCTGACGACCCCTATCTGCGTGCCGAGATTGTGAGTTCGGCTCTTTTTCGAACAGGCCGACCTGCAGCGAGCGATAGCACTACCTCGCGTCTATCATCTGCGGGGTCTGGTCGAGCAAATGTCCCAACGAATTGCGCACTTTCAGTGCGATGGCTACTCGTCAACGGCGCCCACACGGTGCTGCTATGCTCGAAACAAGCCAAAACCGCCTCTGGTTAACGAACTTGCTCAGTCGAAAACCACGGCTTGTCGTCGCAGTCGCCTTGGCCAACAAGACGGCGCGCATGGCTTGGGCCGTGATGAGCAGACAGGACATTTACCGACACGCAGCAGTGACAGCATGAACTACTGAGCCGCAGCGTGCCACAAGCTTGCGAGAGTGAAAATACGTGATGGTACAGTCGGTCATCCGACGGATCGAGAGAAACCTGACCGCCTTCAGCGGGATTCCAATCCCGACCAACTGATAAGGCCTCGACTCGCGGAATCCATCAAGGCCAGCGGTCATGTGAGACCGCGCTGAAAGGCCGGACACATGACTGCAAGCGACCACTGCTCATCACGCGAAAAAACTCTTGCAAGTCGGGGGCCATCCACACATGAGGCGCACTTACTCCTTGTTCGGCCGCCTTGCCAAAAACTCGACATAGCGGTCGGTCTGGTTGGCTAACCTGTTCCAGCTCAATGCCAAATTGGTCAGAAGGCGCTTCTCAAGCGCATTTTCCGACAGCGAAGCCAATTGGCGGCACTCGGCCGCCATCAATCGGCAACGGTCGGCTTGGAACATCGGCATGCCAAGGTATTCTCAGGCGAGAGTATACACCCGCGTATACAACCACTCTACCGCTGCCTGTGCCAGTCAAAAAGCACCACTCCCGCCGCTGGATTGCTCCCCCCGAAAGCGGCCATTATCCGCCGCCGGTAAGGGCTAAATTAGGCCACTCGCCATTTCAAAACAGTTGGCTTCCAAAACTCAATTTAATGGTGTCGGGCAGATTGCGAACCTACATCAGCTTCACGCATTCGGCGTTCTAGTGAAAGCTCCACCACATGCGCCGCGTGGCTCCTCGTCAAGGCAGTCATGAAAGAGGCCGCCAACTGATGGGGTGGCCCTACTCTGTTTGCTCGGGGTGAAGCGCGGCCTTTTGTGCGTTCATCTTCTCTATCAATTTTTTGATCCCATCAAGTGTAGGCTGATCGGTGATCCTGGACGACAGGCTCCGGTAATGCTCGATCTTGCCGTCGAGTTCGACACACTTGTCGCACATTTTCAGTTCCACATTGCGCGTGGCAACCCCGATTGGCTGCTTTTATATGACGGCGAGCCGCCTTATTTGTTCATTTTAGGGAGTTAGCAAACCTCTAAAGGCCCGCGCCATCAGGGGCTAGGCTGTCGCAGGAAGAGCAGTAAAAGTTACTGCCATGCTCGAACTGGACAGCCTTAAAACCTTCGGAAACGTGATCTACGCGAACGGATTGGTCGCCATCGTGAAATAGCACGGCGACCGCTCATCATGTGGCGGGCAGCCGACTTAGATGATAAGATGATGGGTAACCGCTCAAATTGGGTAACGCACCGGACCGCAAATGTCCTTTACCCCAATGAAATTGAAGCCGGAGCCGGGCGCTAATCGAATTAGGAGCGCCGATGACGCATACTCATTCATGGGGCATATGCGGCTCTCCTATCGATCCAAACCTCATTGGCGGGCAGCTAGGCAAGCACTCGATAACGTTTGCGCGTCAGACGTGGGCGAAATCCGGGCTTGGCGAACATTCCGAGCCGCCGTGTCCGCAGAAGGCTGGCTCTCGGACTGAACCAAGTGCCCGTGCTCAAATAGATCGGCCGCCCAGAACCTTTCCCGAATGGACGCCGACATCCCCCACGGGGGTAGCCTCTCTGCCGATCACCGGGCGAGCCGACGGGTTACCCATCTACCGGGCATGTGCGAATGCCCAATCGCGTATCGCCCTATTTTCGCGTATGCTACCTAGTTGGATAGCAAAATGGTCGCAGGAGAAGCCGATCATGACTGACGATCAGGTCAATCACGCCGTTCAGCACCTTTGCGAGCAATTGCACTTGGCGCTCCGATTGAAAGACAACGAGGCACATCCGCCAAACGCCAAGGATATTGGATTTGATCCTGCCTCTGTAAGAACCGTATTGCTGACCGGGTTGCGTGCGGCGGGTGTCACGATCCACCACGAGGCAGCCGGGGCGAGCGAAGAGCCGCCATGGCCCTAAATGTAAAACGCGGGACCGAAGCACCGTGCCGATGTCTCAATTGGGTCAAAGTGGGAGATACTCGTCCCGAGTGGTTGTCTTCTGCTTTGCCCCAGACAACAGACATGCGGTAACGGCGCCTTGACGACTGTTTCGTACCAATTTCGGAAGTGGCCGCTGCGCGTTAGACGCTTTGGTTCCCTCTTAGGCAATAACAAGAACGTCCCACCTCTTGTAAACCGAAAAGCGCGAGCTAATTGCGACGTTCCAACGCAAACGCAGGAGCCTCCCTTGGACGCGAAGCCACGCCAAGCTGAAGACGAACCCGACTATCTAAAGGAATTGCTCGCTCAGGCTGGCATCGACGCGCAGGCTTCCAGTGTCGCCGCCAAGCTACAGGAAGTCGTCATTGGGGAACTTCATCATCGGATGAAGAATACGCTGGCGATTGTCTCGGCAATTACGTCTCAAAGTCTCAAGTCGGCGAATAGCATAGAAGAGGCCACTAAAACGATAGGAGAGCGCCTTCATGCGTTGGGAGTGGCGCAAGACCTTCTGGTCAGCGAGCGATGGACTGGCGCAGGGTGTCGGACCTTGATCGAAGGTGCCGTGAAGGCCTTCCAATCTAAAAGCCTTAATCAGTTTGAAATCACCGGGGACAACATCGCAGTTTCTTCCGGCCCTGCTATCTCCCTTTCAATGGTAATTCACGAACTCTGCACGAATGCTGTGAAACACGGCGCGCTGTCTGCACCCAACGGACGCGTTTTAATTTCGTGGGCTGTGTCCGAAGATCACCCGCCGCGGTTCAAGCTGAATTGGAAAGAGCGCGGTGGCCCTCCTGTCCGAGAACCTTCTCGAAAGAGCTTCGGTTCTCGACTTATAGAACAAGCGCTACCGGGCCAATTACAGGGCGACGCGCGACTTAGATTTGAACCGGATGGCCTGAGTTGCGAGGTAAACATTCCGCTGAGTGTTATGCAGGAGCGGCCTCTGGCGATTGTGGCAGCCCCGACTTCGTCATAGAGCAGCAGGGTCCGCAGCTTAGTTTCAATCCTGCTCCGACAGTTGTTTCATCAGCGAAAGTAGGCGTGGGTTCAATTCGATGGATTGTGGGCGTAAGGCTATTGAGAGCCTTTCGCCGATTTCCTTACAAACTGCGCCGTTGTGAATGCGGCCGTTTTGAATATCGTTTTGGGGAGTGGGATATCGCATCATAGCCGCGCTTTCGATTTCGCCGAAATTCCAAGTGGATCATTGGGCAGGTCTCGCCTAGCGGCGGGCGGTCACAAGCCGAGCTTCGACAATTGCTTCGGAATTGCTGTTTCGCAAACACGGGGTAGCGAAGTTGGGCCAAACTTGCTTGAAACAATTCTGAGCAACTGATCGGACTTCGAGCCGATCTGCCTTTGCCAATGCGACAGCCTCACTAGCTTCCACGTTGGGGGCAAATCCCGGCAAGGCAATCACCGAGGCTCCCAGAACTGCGAATATCGTAGCTGCAAAAGATTTGATCATTCGGGCTGCTGACTGTGGGTAGAGCCATCCCCTCGCTTGGGGATCATCTCATCAACAACCACGGTTAGTAATAGTTCCGTCGCTACAACTTATATTAGTGACCAGAAAGCCATGATCGTCCAACCGGCTCAAGGTCCGAGAAGGGATCAAACTGAGAAATCTGGATCAGATGTTTTCCGCTCTACACCCGAAAGCGGAACTCAACTCAGACATCGCGCCATGATCGAGTTGGCTAATTTGTTTCCAGCGACCAATGCCGGGCCGCCAACCAGCCCGCCAGAGGCGAGCCAAATGCCAGACACCATGTGAATTGCGCAACTGACGGCGTGAGGACGGCCATCACCGTTCCGAACACGAATACGAAGACCGGAAAGATCGCGGTCGCCAGCAACTCGGGATTGCGGCGACCTCGCAGCGCCAGAAACCATAGCAGCGCGTTCAGGCTGGCAATGACAGTCAGATGGAAACCGTAGCTTACTGCCACGACGGTATCCAACCGATACACGCCGTAAAGTCCATTCGTCACCGGAAGCATGACGATCGACAGCAGGAAGATCAGATTGAGGAAGACAACGCCGCGGCTGCCTTCCGGCGCGAAGGCGAGCCGCCGATGATGACTGAGCCAAAACACGCCGGCGACGATAAAGCTGATCATCAGCGCGATGACAGGCTGTGCGTAGGCACCGACAAGGTCCATCCAGTCCGGTGCGTTCGCGAACCTGCTGGCCTTCGGCAGATCATAGGCGAGCAGCGTCATCGCAACGCCGAAGATGGTGTTGCTCAACGCCTCCAATCGGCGCATTTCGAAAAGACCGATCTGCTTCAACCTCGCCCCCCTCAAAGCCGCCCGACACGAGACCCGGCCATGCTTTCAGCCGTAGGATTGTCGGACATAGATTGCCCTTTGTGAGCAAAGCAACCGGCCCATCGCAGCACAACACTTCTTAATTTAATAGGTCGCGACGCTTTTGGAATGATCACCAAAGCACGTTGGTTGCTATTGGGATAGGCCGCCATGTCCGGGTTGTGCCAAGATGCGACATTAGAAAACTCGAAGTCCAGAGACTAGTCAACCAATACGGCGTCGCTTTTCCTGGCGCTGCTCAGTACGGCCGCACCTCAAACACTCGAATGTTGGAGGGCTGGGCAGCGCATCGCTGGAGATGAAATACGTACATTTAACAGTTCGGACGCGCAACTTCTCTCATCGCGTTGACTTGGCACCCACGGAAAGCGCTTTTGCAATCACATCGAGCTATAACGCGTCGCGCTTCTAACCGCGTCGTCGATCTCATCAGCTAGTTCGTCTTCGCCCATTTGATGGAGGTCGGTTGCCAGTAACGATGCCTGTTCGGCGCTCATCGAGAGCGGCTGGTCAGCGCCATAGCTGAACTCAATCCGCCAGATCCCGCCGTGATTTCGATGAGGCTCGATGAGCACCACCGGAAGATCGGGCAACCCGTTCTGGAACAGCAGCAACGAGAGGCTGGTCATCAGAGCCACCGGACGAGTTGACTCGATATCAGCAATTCCAACCCTGCCTCAAGCGCCAAGCCTCTCTCAAACGCCGATTTTGCCTCAATGCTACTTTGCCTGTTGCTGTGTTCGGCACACCCATGCATCGAGTTACTCCCAAACGGGGCCTAGTTTGATTTTGGCAGCGGCCTTTGATGTCGTGGCAGGGCATAGTGGATGGTCAGCAGGCTTGCCTTGCTGTCATCGAAGATCAAACGGTCCGTCAGGGCCATTTCGGCGCGCATCGCGTTGCAGCAGAAGATCATCCATGGATCGAAAATGGGGAGCTTGCTGACGGTCCAGTAAAGCTCGCCACATTCGATGGTGAGGTCTTTCCGGCCTTGCGCGCTCGCCAATTGGAACCGGGACCTGATCTCTTGCCGGAACTGATCGGTCGAAACCATGTGATATCCGATAGCCGAAAACCCTTCCGAAAGGGCGTCAGCGGCCAGGGTTGAGCTTGCGAAAATGCCCCTCGTCGATTTAGACGTCAGGACCGCCAACCATAGAGAAATGCCGGCTCAAAGATACAGCTAATAAAACGGATTTAGCTGACCCCCTCGCCTCGCTATTGGGCGGAGGAGTTCCTATATGTTGGATATCACCGCCCGCCCTTGGCCGTTATCGGTGACTGAGAGCGTTGCGCTCCCGCCTCAACCAAGCAGGCGGTAGACAGCATGGCCAATACAGCAACCATCAGGAACGCAAACGGGCTTCCCGCGACATTCGCCGGATCAAAGACCGGGCAGGATGACGCGCCGTTTGTCTTTGTCAAAGTCGGCGACGAAGAGCGCCGCATGCGATGGACCGAATGGGACGCGCTCCCGGCCTGGACCGGCCCCCGTCCGGCACGAACCGCCAAAGACAAAGAATAAGGCGTACCAATTTTCCCCGCCGTGTTTCCCGCCGTTGGCCGCGAAGGAGTTGAGGATGCCAGTCGAAACAGGATCAACTGGAGTGCCCAACGTTCTTGTCGTCGAGGACGAAATGGTGCTGCGAATGCGCGCCGTCGATATTGTGGAAGATGCCGGATTTACGCCCGTTGAAGCCGTGAACGCCGATGAGGCCATCGCTATTCTGGAGTCCCGTTCGGACATCGATCTGTTGTTCACCGACATTCAGATGCCGGGCAGTATGGACGGCCTGAAGTTGGCTCACGCGGTGCATGATCGTTGGCCTGCCATCAAGATCGTCCTGGTTTCCGGCCAGGTGAAACCATCCGATGCCGAAAGGCCGGCCGACAGCCGCTTCTTCGGCAAACCGCTCGGCGTCGGGCAAATGATCAATGAATTGCAGGCGATGGTAGGGGCGGGTGCGCTGAAGATCCTTCCTCAAGCGCCTATGATGCAACCGGGAGGGTCGATTGATCCTTTGGCGCGCTCGGCCCACGAGGTCGAGTTATCGGCTGAAAACGACAGCCTCCGTGTCTTGCTGGAACAAGCCGGCATCGACGCCAAGATGCTGCTCGAGCAAGCCGGCATCGATGCCAAGGAACGCGAGGCCGCCGACAAGCTGCAAAAGCTGATTCTTGGCGAGTTGCACCATCGCATCAAGAATACGCTCGCGACGGTCAGCGCCATTGCTTCACAAAGCTTCCGGGCTGCGACCAGTATCGAGCATGGACAGCAGGCCATGGAGGGACGGCTGGTGGCGCTGGGACGCGCCCATGATCTGTTGATGCAGATCAGTTGGTCCAATGCCAGTCTCACCCATACCCTGAGCGGCGCGACAGAGCCGTATGACAGCCTGGGGGCCAGGCGATTTCATTTCAACGGGCCGGATGTCAGAATTACCTCCGGCGCCGTCATCGCGCTGGCGATGACGCTCAATGAGCTGTGCACCAATACCACCAAATTTGGCGCGCTATCGACCCCTGCGGGCCGCGTCGAGATCTCGTGGACGATCGACGATGGGAAACAGCGGCTGCGCCTGATCTGGATCGAAAAAGGCGGTCCGCCGGTTCAGCGTCCGACACGGCGTAGCTTCGGCACCCGCATGATCGAGTCGCTTGGTCAGCAATTGAATGGCCACGTGCAGCTCACCTACGACCCGTCAGGGTTCGTCTATTCCCTGGATGTACCGCTGGGCTCTATCATAGCGGTGACGTGAAGGCCGGGATCTCTTTCCGCCGAAATCTAGGGGCAGCCGAAGATTGATCGTCGCCTGCTCGCCCGCAAGCAGCATTCCAGCAGTTCCGTCCAATCCGTAACGCCACAGGTAAGGAGGCCGTCCTGACGATCGAACAAGCCATCGTGCGAGCCAAGCCGAAGCCGTGGGGCAGCCTTGATCTGCGTCCGTGGAGCGAGGCGTCGACGAGCGACAGCCCGATCGGGGAATTGTGGTTTGAGCGCCCTGGCAACGCTGCACCCGGGACGGCGCTGCTGCTCAAACTGCTCTTCACCACCGAGCCGCTCTCGATTCAGGTTCATCCGGACGATGCCTTTGCGCGCTCGATCGGGCTTGCCAACGGCAAGACCGAAGCATGGTACATTCTCTCCGCCATCGCCGGCGCAGAGGTCGCACTGGGACTGAATTATCCGCGCTCCGCCCTCGAGTTGCGAGCGGCGATCACGGACGGCTCGATCGCCAACACCCTGCATTGGCACCCGGTCCATCAGGGCGACGTCTTCTTCATCCCTGCCGGAACCATCCACGCGATCGGCGCCGGCATCGTTCTCGCCGAAATCCAGCAGCACAGTGACGCCACGTTCCGGCTGTTCGACTATGGACGCGAGCGCGAATTGCACATCGAAAACGCGGTCGCCGTGGCGACGGCCGGCCCTCTCCAACCTCAATCGCATCCCGAGCGATTGAGCGGCGCGCGGACGGTCCTCACCGTCAATCCTCACTTTGCCCTGGAACGGATTGATCTCCTGCCGGGTTCCATTTGGATGCTCGACGCATCGAAAGAAACCTGGCTGCTGGCGATCGAAGGTGACGCCCAATTGGGTGCAACGAGGCTGTCGTTGGGGAAGGCGGTTTTCCTGCAAGCCGACCATGCCGACATCGAGGCCGGTGCGGACGGATTGAAAGCGTTACTGGCCTATCCCGGCCCGACCATAAATCCCCATGCGCTGACCGAGCGCAGCGCCATCGACCGCATCCCGCATGCGTCTTCGGGCGCCCCGCTGATACCGGCTTCCCCAGGGCATGCCGAGCTCGAACAACCGGAGGCGCCAAATTGGCCGTCGTAAATCGTATCGCGTTCATCGGGAACTCGCTGCCCCGCCGTTGTGGCATCGCGACCTTTACCACCGATTTGCAGTGCGCCGTCGCGGCCTCGCGCGGCGATCTGGAAACCGTCATCGTTGCCATGACCGATCACGGCCAGGTCTACGATTATCCGCCCACGGTCGGCCTGCAGATCGCCGACGATCGCCCGGACGATTATGTGCGGGCGGCCGAGTACCTCAACAGCGGCGGCTTCGAGGCGGTTTCCCTGCAGCATGAATTCGGCATTTTCGGCGGTGAAGCCGGGGGTGAGATCATGACCCTGCTGTCACGCCTGACCATCCCGATCGTGACCACGCTGCATACGGTGCTGTCCGAACCGACAAAAGCCCAGCGCGATGTCATCGCGCGAATAGTCGAGGCATCGTCCAAGGTCGTGGTGATGGCTGAAAAAGGCCGGGAGCTGCTGCGCTCGATCTATCAGGTCCCCGACGAGAAGATCGAAATCATTCCGCACGGCATCCCGGAATTTTCATTCGTCGAGCCCGACGCGGCCAAGGCGAAACTCGGCTTCAGCAACAAGTCCGTCATCCTGACATTCGGTTTGCTGTCGCCGAACAAAGGCATCGAAGTCATGATCGACGCCATGCCTGCGATCCTGAAAACCCGGCCCGACGCCGTTTACGTCGTGCTCGGCGCAACGCATCCGAACCTCGTGCGCGACCAGGGCGAAGCCTATCGTGAGAGCCTGATGGCCCATGCGCGCCAGGCCGGCGTCGAGGATCACGTGGTGTTTCTCGACCAGTTCGTCGATCAGAAGACGCTGCTCGATTTCATCTCGATGTCCGACGTTTATGTGACGCCATATCTCAATGAAGCCCAGATGACGTCGGGCACGCTGGCCTATAGTTTCGGGCTCGGCAAAGCCGTCGTGTCCACTCCGTATTGGCATGCCCGCGAACTGCTCGCCGACGGACGTGGCATCCTGGTTCCGTTTGGCGACGCGGCCGCGCTCGGCCTCGAAATCGCAAAGCTCTTGACCAACGACGTGCTGCGGCAGGCGATGCGCAAGCGCGCCTATTCGAGCAGCCGCTCCATGACCTGGGAACGTACCGCCGAGCGCTATATGTCGATATTTGAAAATGCCGGCCGTCGGCACCGGCTCAAGACCATCGCGCGCTTTGATACCAGCACGCTGCTGCGCGACAGCCGCGCCCCACCGGAGATGCAACTCGATCATTTCCTGTCGATGTGCGACGATACCGGATTGTTTCAGCACGCCGTTCATAGCGTGCCGGATCGCGCCCACGGCTATTGCGTCGATGACAACGCCCGCGCGCTGCTGGTGGCCTGCGCGCTCAACAACCCGGGCGAACAGCGGCTGCCGGAAGTCCTGACGGCGCGGTTTGCCGCCTTTGTCCAGCACGCGTGGAATCCGGATACGCAGCGATTTCGTAATTTCATGGGCTTCAATCGCTGCTGGCTGGAAGACAAAGGGTCAGAGGACAGCCACGGACGAACGCTGTGGGCGCTCGGTGTGTGCGCGCTCACCGACGCCAACATGTCGCGGCGCTCCTGGGCCGCATCGCTGTTTTCCGAAGCGCTGGCTGCGGCGGAAGACTTTCGCTCGCCGCGGGCGTGGGCGTTTGTGTTGCTTGGGCTCGATGCTTACTGCTCTGCTGTTCCGGACGATTTCCGCGCGACCCGCCTGCGTGCCGTGCTTGCCGATCGATTGATCTTGATCTTCGACAGCGTGGCAACCCACGATTGGGTCTGGTTCGAGGATGGGTTGGCTTACGATAACGCTCGCTTGCCCCAGGCGCTGATCATGACCGGCATCGCCAGCAAAACATCGCGGTATGTTGATATCGGCCTGGAGTCGCTGCGCTGGCTTGTGGCCCGGCAAACCTCGGCGAAGGGCCAGTTCCGACCGGTCGGCACGGCAGGATTTGGTGACCGGCGCCAACCGCCGCAAGCCTTCGATCAGCAGCCGCTGGAGGCTGCGGCGACGATCGCGGCCTGCCTCGCCGCGTGGCGCGCAGATCATGATGTCGAATGGAAAGCCGAAGCCGCACGGGTGTTCGCGTGGTTTCTTGGCAGTAATGATTTGTCGGTCTCCCTGGTCGATCTGGAAACCGGAAGCTGCCGCGATGGCCTGCATCCCGATCGTCCCAACGAGAACCGCGGGGGCGAATCCGTGGTGTCGTACCTGCTCGGCCTTTCGGAGATTCGGCAAATTGCCCGCCTGAGCGAAAGCCGCGCCAAGCCGGCTCCGCTGGTCGCCTGACGCGGCGAGAACCAGTACCTCCTTCAACCTGTCAGAGGCCAACTTGCCGGAATTTCCTTTTCTCGATCGCCAAGCCCTTCATCTGCGACCGGATCCGACCCGTGTGATCGTTCGGCCTTTCAAGCCGGCCACGGAGCCGCGCGACCTCAATCCGACGGACAAGACCCGCGCCAACCATATCGTCGAGCGGGTTCTCGCGCTCGACTCCGAGGCAACAGACCGTCAATTGGCCGATGTGCTGGCGAACTTCCTCGGCCGTCATCGCAACCTGCTGCAGACCTTCGAGGCACGCGCCGCGGAGATGGAAGCGGCGCTGGCCGACCATGTTGCGTTCACGCAGGTGCAGCGGCGGCTCGTGGGCGCTTATTTTCTCAATGAATATTCGTTCGAGGCGTCGGCCCTCTTCAATCCGAGTATCGTCGCGCATCCCGATCAGTCCGGAACGCCGGCAGGTAGCCTTCGCTTCATCCTCAGTCTTCGTGCGGTCGGCGAAGGCCACGTGTCTTCCCTGACATTTCGCTCGGGGTTTATCGCGGCAGACGGGGCCGTCAGCATCGACCCGACGGCGCGTTTTGCATCCAGCCCCGATCGTGTGAGGCTGACCTCGAGCGCAGGCGGCGACGATATCGACGTCAGTTTCACGGTCGGCGAGGATATCAGCGAGCGGGTGATCTTTCCGATCACCGACGCGCAGTCGAACGGGATCGAGGATGCCCGCTTTGTGCAATTTGGCGGCGCGGAGCCGAACATCTACTACGCGACCTACACCGCCTATAGCGGACGGGCTATCCGGTCGGAGCTGATCGAGACGTCCGACTTTGTATCGTTCCGGCTATCGACCTTGAAAGGCAATGCCGCACGCAACAAGGGCATGGCGTTGTTCCCGCAAAAGATCGACGGCAAATATGCGATGATCGCGCGTCAGGATAACGAAAACCTCTATCTGATCTATTCCGACGATCTCTACACGTGGGACGGCGGCCAGCCGATCCTGAAGCCTCGCTACCCCTGGGAATTCGTGCAGATCGGCAATTGCGGATCGCCGATCGAGCTCGATGAAGGATGGCTGTTGCTGACGCACGGCGTCGGCCCGGTTCGAAGATATTCGATCGGGGCGGCGTTGCTTGATAAAAAGGATCCTTCGAAGCTGCTCGGCCGCCTGCGCGAGCCGCTATTGCGCCCAGACCCTTCCGAACGCGAAGGATACGTTCCGAATGTCGTCTATACCTGCGGCGCGATGCGCCATCGCGACAAGATCATCTTTCCTTATGCGGTCTCAGACACCTTCTGCAACTTCGCGACCATTGAGATTGCGTCCTTGATCGCAGCCATGGACACTTAACGCATTGGAACCATGCTAATCGTTCTCTCAACCAGACAGCGGTCTACTGAAGAGTGATCCCTTCGCCCGGAGGTCCATCTTGGGTCAAAGTGAGAAGAACTCGGTACGAGTATAAGTCTTCCGCTTTGCGCTTAGTCCTTCACAGTGGTTCGTTTCGTTTGCTTCCGTCGCGGCATTGCCCCTCTCAAACTCAGCTTGAGAGGGAACATTGCCTGAACGGCGCTCCCGAAAACCACCCCCGCAACTGTCCGCGATTTAGCGGAATCCCTGTCCCGGAATTACTGAAATCGCTGTCCGCGAATTACCGAAATCGGTGTCCGGGAATTTCCGAAACACGCATCGCAGCGTCCAGCGCGCGGCGCATGGTGGTAACGAGGCATTGCGGACATTGCGGTCGCGCTACCATGCGTGGCGTCTAAGTCGATGGGTGGAATTCGCTCATGTAAACACGATTAAACCCACTTATGTCAGGAAGTCGACTTACAAATCGCTATCGGGAGAATGGCATCTGTTCCGATTCCGGAACAGATGCACGGGGTCAACCCCTCAGCGTTCGATAGCACTCGCAGGAAAGTCTCTCCAATGCAGTGCGATCGACGATCTGGATGACGCCCCGGGAATAGGTGATGCAGCCAAGCATTTGTATGTGGCTCGCAACGTCGGAAACCGATGTGCGGCGCACCCCAAGTATCTCGGAAAAAGGAATTCCTGCGTCAATTCCACTGTGTCGCTCTCCGCGCGATCGGCCGACTGCAGCAGCCAGCGACAGAACCTCGATTCGATGGGGTGCAAAAGGTTACAGGCAGCGGTGACGCGGGCCTGGTTCAGCAATACCTCATTGTACCGGATGCAAAGGTCCCTCACGACCGCACTGTTGTCCACGGCCTTGCGGAATTGGCTCGCGGTTATGATCGTCGCAGCCATCTGCAATTGAACCACAACCCGCACGGACGATTTGTAGAGGCCTAGGCCCGCCATTGCGCCGACGACGCCCTCGCGTCCCACCGTGGCAACCTCGACGGCCTTGCAGTCATCCAGGACCACGAGCAGCGAAAGCATGCCCCTGTGGGGGAAATACACATGATCGAATTCCTCGCCAGCTTCGAGCAGCTCCGTCCCCTGCGGGAGTAGCTTCGTCGTCATGTGCGGGACGAGCAGATCCATCTGCTGACGAGGCAACCAGGAGAGCAACTTGTTGTCGAGAGGGAGGCCGGGATTTGATGACAGCATCTGCATCTCCTGCCCGATCGGTCGGGCCGTGATCCGCAGATGTGATAGGGCGCTCCGAAAGGACGCTGCCACGGGTATTGAATGTAATGACTTGGTGCGCAGATGTTAGTGCGCAAGCACGACATTCCGGGTATTCTGCCAAAGGACTTGTTGCTAAATCGGTCATCGGCGCTGATCAACAAGGTTAGCCAGATCATCGCCGAGGGTCCTAGGCTGCTTCCGACGTCTGAGCGCCCGGCCAGCAGGAAATGGGAGTTCCTGCTTCCGGGGCACCGAAGAAATCTAGTGTGGCTGCGGTGCTTGCGGATTATCGAGAAAGAAACGCAGCATTTCCTTCGTCGCGTCCGGCCCCTCCGGATCCGTGTAGGAGCCGGCCGGGCTGCCTCCGGACCAGGCGTGGCCGGCACCGTGAATATTCCAGTGCTCCAGCATATCGCGTTCGCCGTCGGCGTGGGTGGTGCGGGTATAGCCATGGCCGCCTGGTATCTGCCCGCGATGCACCTTCTTCTGCGTCTTGGTCGCGCCGATGGCCTGTTCGACGGCCTGGGCGCCGTTGTCGGGATGCACGGTGGTGTCGCGGTCGCCATGGAAAATGATGGCCGGGACCATCGGCCCGCTTGCAACAATTTGGCGCCCAGCTCCGCCGCCTTGACGCATGGCGGCGAACGCCGAGGGCATGTCGGTGGCGGCTCCGTAGGCGAGGCCGGAATGGATCCCGACCGCAGCGTAGAGATCGCTGTAGGTGGCCCCCATGATGGCCGCAGCGGCGCCTCCGGCCGAGAGGCCGGCGACGAAGACGCGCTTCGGATCGACCGAATAGTCCTGCATGACTTGGCGGGTGATGCCCGCGATCAGCGAGGGCTCGCCTTCGTCGCGGCGCTGGTCGGCCGCGCGAAACCAGTTCCAGCATTTCGACGGGTTGGCGCCGCTAGGCTGCGCCGGATAGACCACCAGGCAGTTCTGTTCTTCCGCGATGAAATTCATCCTGGTGCCGGCGGCGAAATCGTCCGGCGACTGGGTGCAGCCGTGCAGCATAACCACCAGCGGAAGCGGCTGTCCCTGACGATAGCCGCTGGGGACGAAGAGCTTGTAGGTTCGGCTTCCAGCCTTGTTGCTGTAGCTGCCTTCGATGAATTTCGCTCCCTCCGGCACGATGTCGGTCATCGAAGCTGGCGCGTGCTTGACGCCCCGCAGGCCAAGCCAGGTGCCGTCCTTGGCGCGGTCGAATAACGGCCGGCGCCGGAGCGGGGCGGCAGTCGCCGCGTCCGCCGGTGCTGCGCGGTCGGCCTTGTCGACGTCGTTGGCCTTGAGGTCGATGGTGGGCGGCACGCGGCCCGGAAGACGGATGCGCCCCTGGGCGGGCGATGCCGCCGCAGGCGCGCGCTCGCCCCGGAACATGCTCTGTAGCAGCGCAGTGGCTTCGGTCAGTTGCCCCGCCTGGGTCAAGCGTGTGGCCTCGCGAAGTGTGTCCTGGTTCAACATCGTATTCACCTTGTTCTGTCGGCAAGAGCGGCCTTGACCGCGGGGGTGGCATGCAGGGCTCCGAGCACGGAAACCGAGGCGATGGTGGCGCGGGCGAGATCGGCCGTGACATCTTGCTCGATGCTGGCAAGACCGAGGACATTGATGTGCAGCATCTCGCCGGCCTGCCGCGCCGCTTCGAGATCGGCGCGGGTGTAGTTCCGCAGACCGAGGTCCAGGCCTTTGCGCGCGGTGGACTGCTTGACCACGTCGGCGTGACGCTCGAGCTGATTGCGGATCGCCGTTCGGATGAAATCAGTGCGGTTCGAATAGAATCCGTCCTGCACCATCAGATCGACGTGGCCGAGGTCGACATAGCCAAGATTGATCGTGATTTTTTCAGTCTCAGGAGGCTTTGGCCTCAGTTCGTGGACATTCGAGGGCATTTTTTCCATCCGTATATCATCTGCATGGATGGTATATGGATGTCTTTCGCAGATAATACAAGGGACCGTCGACTGGGATCGTCTCGGTCGAGAAGCGGGACAAACCGGATCCGGATCGCCGGGTCTAATCAGGGACCGCTGCACAACGGACTTCCGGACGAGGTCGGAGTTCAGTTCTCCACTGCGGCACCGAGCATAGTTCGTCCCCTATGGCCCTAACAACCCGTTGAAATCGTCAGTCCGAGATTTGGCATTCTGTCGCGCCAACCTTGGTTAGCCGGGCAAAGTAAGCCCCTAATCGCTGCAGCCACCGGCGCCCTTAATCCTCTCGGCGGACTCCGTAGGTTGCTAAGAACGGCCAACAGAAGAGAACAGCCCTTGTTCGAGTAACAGGTTTTCTACGGACTGCGACCGCAAATCCGGGAAAAAAACGATTGCATTTTTGCCGTCAGCTTTCGCCGCGTACATTGCGATGTCGATCTCCTTGACCATGTCCTTCAGAATCCGCGGCATCACTCGGATATACCGCGATCCCGATGCTGCAGCTTATGCGGCATTCGTGTCCGCTGAGGAAGATCGGCTCGCTGAGCGCTTCTAGCAGCCTTTTCGGCGATGCGCCGGATTGCTCTCTCGTCGTCAGGACGCCATGGTAACAGGTGAACAAGAAGCCGGAACTTTAATCGGAAGCGATAAGGTTGAAGGCACGGCGGTGAACGGCGCAGACCGAGAAAAATCGGCACGATCCAGCGAGTTATGATCGATTAATTGAGCGGCAAAGTCTCGTATGCGGTTCTCTCATTCGGAGGATTTCTTGAAATCGGCGACGACCACTATCCGCTTCCCTGGAAGTCACTGAAGTACGAGCCAGACCTTTAATTGCAGAAAGCTCACATCCCGCGGGATCTGTTCCGGGCCTACACTCTTTATCCTCATCCCGGCGCTCGCGGCGATCGATCTCAGCGACAGCTACGGCTTTGGCCACATCGCTGTTGTCGGTCAGCGGTCTCAAATATTTTGAGCCAGCCATTTACTTCCGGCGTCATTGACGCCGGCCCATCCCGCAACGTCGCCAGATATGTCAACGATGAGTAATTGGTCCTCGGTCCCGATGTGCGATTTGAGTCGGTCCCGGATCTCGGCCGGCGTATGAGCGCACCGTACATTCCAAACCGTATCGAGGTGGTGCCACCAAACGCCAAGCGACCGAATGGCTTCGATCAGGTTTTCGTATGCCTCACCTTTGGGAGGGTGGATATCATAAGCGACAATGATAGAGGGCAAGCGGACATTCTTTTCCATCAAACGCTTGAGCGCTTGGTGCTCTGGCCCGTTGGTGCCGTCTGACAGGAATTTCTCGACCTCAATGAACGATACCTGACCACCTGATTGCGGGTTTGGGTGGTGCATCACGGCTCGCGCGCCCGTTGCCGGATCCCGAGTTAAACTCCATAAATCGCCATTGCTGCTTTCGTAAACCAACTCGCTATTGCCCGGCACCGCTTTTTCGTAGGTTTGCTTGCCAAGCGCATAACTAAACGCGCCTTGAAGGGGGTATTTGCGCATCAACTGGAAAAGGACTCCGGGCTGTTCTTCCAAGTTGCTATCTCGGCAAAGGTGACCGTGATCGTTCCGTCGCGGAATGGATAATCCCCCGGCTCCAGAACGTTATTTAGATCGTTCCAAGATATGTACATGGCAAACCAATAGGGCGGCCGCGATTCCGTTCCATGCGACAAATCTGCGAACCCGCACGAATCGCGGAACGTCGATGCACCCGTCTGACGATAGCCGACGCTAAGGCGTAGCTGCGACCTAGCTGCACCACCTGCAACGATAGCGATTGAGTGTGCGAAGACCACCCGGACGGCCTTGGGACGCAACCACGCCTGCGGCTGGGGCGCGCCCGGGATGCCTTGCGTCCGCTGTAACCCGAGCGACCTCGATAATCCCCCGCGACCGCCGGCCGGCATGCGTATCGAGTTCGACAAGAAGGGCTGGCGGCATTAGCCCTCCGCCGCGCCGCCAGCACTCGCAACCGAACCAATTACGCGCCCGGGCGTGTCTATTCCTGACAGCGGACCCTCGTCCTCGGATGTGTTCCACCCGCTGTCGGCGGCCTCAGTGGCTCACCCGGGCGCTGGGGCCGTTTCTTTTTGATGGCGGTTTCTGGCCTGTTCGCCGCCTTGTTGCTCATTTCATGTCGTCGCCCGATTAACTTGTGTCTGTTTCTCGCCCTGATAGTCCTGACGATAGCCGCCGTTGAGGCATTGCGCGATCGTTCGCGACGGTTGCGCCGCGCTGTTAGCGCTTCGATTTCTTCTTTGCCTTCTTGGCTTTTTTCGCCTTCTTCGGCATTACTTTCTTGACGGCCTTCTTCGCTTTTTTAGCCATTGATCTTGCGGCCTTAGCACTCCAGTTGCTGAGTCCAGTGAATCATTTGTGATTCAATTGTGGTGGCCTGATTTGAGGAGGGATCACCGATGTGGACGGCGAAGAACCGCAGACGATACGACCGCAGCGCACTACGATATCCGAGCGATCTGACCGACGACGAATGGGCGCATGTAGAGTCGTTGATCCCACCGGCCAGGCGCGGTGGCAACAAGCGCCACGTCGACGTGCGCGAGGTGATGAATGGGATCATGTATGTGTTGAGCACGGGATGCCAGTGGCGGGCGATTCCGAAAGATCTGCCGCCACGCAGCACGCTTTTCGACTATCTTGATTTGTGGAGCTACGACGGCACGCTCGATCGCATCCATCACGCCCTATATGTGGAGTGCCGCGAGCAAGGCGAACGCGAGGCCAGTCCCACCGCTGCCATCATCGACAGCCAAAGCGTGAAGAGCGCAGAAAAAGGGGGGCCTGCATCGATCCGCATGGCTATGATGCGGGCAAAAAGATCAAAGGCAAGAAGCGCCATATTCTCGTAGATACGCTGGGTTTGCTGCTGCACGCGATTGTTCATCCGGCCGATATCCAAGACCGCGACGGCGGCATTCTGCTTCTTGCGACACTGTTCGGGATGTATCCGTTCTTGAAAAAGCTGTTTGCCGACGGCGGCTATCAGGGACCGGAATTCCAGAAGGCCTTGGCGAAAATCCTCCCCTATCTCGAAACTGAAATCGTCAAGCGCTCCGATCACGCCAAAGGATTTGTAGTGCTTCCACGCCGTTGGGTCGTCGAACGGACGATTGCGTGGCTCAACCGCTGCCGACGACTCGCAAAGGATTGGGAAAACCTAAATCGCAAGGCGCTGGCCTTCTTGCGCCTCGCATCAATCCGCCTCATGCTCCGAAAACTCTGTAATCCCGTTTGATGTTCCCGGACAAACTCTTAACGACGCGCTTCTTAACTGATGTCTTCTTTGATTTTTTAGCCATGTAAATTCCTTCAACGTTTGGATTTCTTTGATTTCTTCGACTTCTTCTTTTTTACGGTCTTTTTGACGGACGATTTCTTTGCCGCTTTTTTTGCCTTTTTGGCCGTTTTCTTCAAGGCTTTCTTGGCGGCTTTCTTCGGAGCCTTTGCAGCTTTCGCAACCGCCTTAGCGGCTCGCTTAACGGGCTTCGGGGTGCGACTAACCACCGCCTTCTTTGCGCGCTTGGCAACTGCTTTTACAGCGGTCTTGGCGAGTTCGCCCGCCGCATCTGCGACCACGTCCGTCATCTGATCGACCAGCGGCTTATCTTTTTCGTCGTCCATAATCGGTTCTTCCTTCGCAGGTTGAGGAACTGTGGCGAGCGGCGTCAAGAGAGGGTCCGGATAGTCAAGCGGAACGCCAGTTATGAGCTTAGCGGCATCGATCGCGATGCTTGCCAACGTGGTCACTAGATTGGGGTTCTTTCCCTCATCCTTTTCGTCAGGCTCCATTAATCGGTATCCCGCGATTGAGCGTAAACGATTTGCGATCGGACCGTGATATACTAAACGCGCTCACGTTGCCGTGCAGCGAATTTATACAGCATTAAGGGGCGTTTCCATCGAGGGGCGTTCAGGCTACCAAATGCTTCTTGGCTTTAGGTCGGTGACTCCATCGTTGCCCGCCGTCTTGCTGGCCGGGGCGTGGCAACTGATACCGCACTATGAATCCCGCGCCGCTGCTTTTTCTCTGAACAACGACATCACCGTTTGAATTCGTGCTCCATTGCTTCAACGCAAGCCTCCGCCGACGCACCGCCCGCGCGAACGGAGCTGCAAAGCTCTGTCGAGTTGATCGAGATATGCTCCGCTCCCAGTTCAGTCGCAGTCGTTAGCTGCACGCGTAATTCGTGCCCGAAGTGATCGACTGAAACCATTGGACCACCCTAACTAGCTTTGCCGTTGGTGTCCGTCCGGACCGGCACCTTTGAAACCCTATCGCGCTCCTCGTTCAATACCTCGACGTGCCGCTGAACCGGGACCTTAGGAATGTCCGCTTCAATCTGCTTTGCGATACTTGGCCTCGACATTAGCGTCGTGATCGTCCCCAAGCCGGACAGGTCAACCAATAGCGAACCATCGACAAGGTCGAAATAATATTTGGGGCATTTTGTCGCCTCCAAATTGGGCAACGCTGACAACAAGTTCCAGTTCCCAACCTAAGCGGAACGAACCAGCTACGTTAACTTGAATCCCCACTCTGTTGCGTTTTGTAGGAGTTGCGTATGCTTAGAACAGGTTGGACGCCATCGCGTCGTACCGAGAGGTGACGATCAGAGCGTCTATCTTGTGGTCGACGACCTCGGCCGGAATGCTCGGGTCTATCGGGAAACCGACGTCGAGGCCGCCGATCTGGAAACCGTTATCCTCGACCTCCTTTCCGGCCAGTACAAAGACCCGGCTCGCGTCGTCCGCCTTCAACACCTCCGAAGGCCGGTCGCAGGATGTCTCCACGGTCATAGCCCAAGAGCTGCGCCGACGTTGCGATTTGCGGCTCCGCGACGTGCCGTCCAACCTTGAGGATTTTGTTCAACGCCATGATGGGCAGCTCGAACGGCAACCGACATTGAGGTCGGCATGACCCCCCCCCCGAGCTGTCCGATATCGCAGACTGGCCCTTGCCGAGCAGGACAGCGAGAAAGTTCGCCTGCTTCAATTGCTCGCGGACGAGGCCGATCGAGGCGTACTATTCACGACCGAGTGGATTTCGGCGCGGCCAACCAAACTGACCAAATGCCAAGTCGTGAACGGCCAAAGCCGCCAGCCGGTGGCAGGCGTTTGGGTCGGGCCGTCGTTGCTCGCGGAAATCGAATACCAAGCGAAATCCGTCGAGGGCGTCAGGATTTATGACCCGCGGTGCGCCCTCCAAATGAAAGAGGCCGCTAACCCGCGAGGACTCATCCTGAGAACGGCGCTAAGTTAGGAGTTGTGTTGAACGGAACCGGCCGCCTTGGTTTCTGTTGGTTTAGCCACGAACAGCATCCAAGGAGGGAACGATGTACAAGCTCGCAATTGCAATATTGATGCTATCTACACCCGCATTTGCCCAAGACAGTAAAGTCGACGTGCCACCCACCAATCTGAAAAACACAGTCATTCCGAAGTCAGGCGGCCAACAGACACCGGAGACAACACCGACAAAGGCCGGAGAAACTGCCCCTACCGATGCCACGGCAACACGGCCGACAAAGGATGGTCCGCAGCAAGCGTCGACCCCTAACGCTGCCCCGCCAGCCACAGCCACTCAGACAACCGGCGAAAGCAACCAGAGCGCCACCATTAAAACAATGAACGAAGACGGAAAGAAGAAGCTAGAAACCGAGGGCAAATAGCCCTTTTGGGAGAACGGCCCCGACGAGACCTAAACATTTGCCGGGCGTGACCAAGACGAGGCCACGATGTCGTTAAAGGCTATCTACGCGGCCTACCGGCGGTACGGACTCTGGCGGATGAAATCCCGGCATCATCCGCGCCTTGCGAAGTAGGCCGGCCTTTTTCAGGGCTTCAGTTTTCGCGGGACAGTTGGGCATCGATCGCGCCACGGCCAAGGCCTCATCTGCTAGGTCGTCCAATGCCAGCTTCTCGCCAGTCGTGGACTTTTGGTCGGACATTACTTCAGCGCCTGTAGCCCGGGCGATTCTGCCCAGTCCTTCAGATGCATCGCTGTTTCGGCGTTCCTTAGTTTCTTGAGGAGTTCATCGCGCTCGCGACCGGGGGGCATTGCCGCCGCCTCTTCGCGGACGCCAGCGACCCATTCGGAAATCCTGTCTTGGAGGGTTGTCTGCTGGGTAAAACGACGCCGATGGTCCATCGAGATAGTTCCCTGTAGGTCAATTTTGGGGAAAACTTCTTGGCTACGGTTCGGTTCCCTCAATGATCAATCTGCGGAGATTTTGTTCTAGCTCAGCTACCAGTGCGGCGATGCGCTGCTTGGTTAGTTCGTCCGAGACATCAATATCGGCCATGCGCCGATATTTTTTGATCTTCATTTCGAGGTCGACGCGCTCGTTTTTGTCAGCCAATTGCGTCACCTCCGTAGAGAGGACGGATGGTGTGAATCAGGCCACTCCGGCTCTCGGCCGTTGATGGGCTCTTTGGACACATCCGTCTCGATCAGGTTTGGTCGTGCTCGTACCGGTCGCGGACGATTTGGTCAGTCTTCCGGGCCTGACGCCGATCGCGGTAGTGCCAATTCTGCGAGCCGAAGATCAGGGCCATGAGAAGAATGAACGCTCCGACGAAGTAGACAATTTCCATGGTTGCCCTCCTTTCTCGCTAAACCCGCCGCGCAAAATGAGGTTCCAATAGAACCTCACGCTCGGTGTTATCCCGCGAAGGAGAGAGCCATGACGAAAAAACCAAGGAAGGCCATGGAATTGTCCTGGATGCGAAGGGCCCAGGAGCAGCCGAAGGACAAGGATCGCGCTCAACAGAAGCCTGGTCACATGCCACCGCAGCCCACCAACAAGCAAGAAAGCGACGACGCGATGCAGCCCACGCGGGAAAAGAGTGGCTTCTAGGGCAACCAACCATAATCGCCTTTCAGTGTAATTCTGCGCCTATCCACATCACAACGGATGGTTCGACCGTGGCCGAAGCAGATCGGGCATTCAGGATTTATCCATATAGGCCCTTAAACGAATTCTGTCGGAGCAGCCCTTCCAAGGTGATGTCCCGGTATTCAACATCGGCGTAGAACTTAGGTTCAACCCTGGTGGCCTTGGGCTTCCTGACCTGTTTTGTCAGCTTGGATTTCGGGCTCACGACGGTGTCGAGCTGCTTCCTGATCTGGCTCGAAGCCGTCCGGGACCAGCCGGTCCCAACCTTGCCGATGTAGACTAGTACCTGGAATTGTAGATTTGTGAGACACAAACGTCATTGCGAGCGAAGCGAAGCAATCCATCTGCCTGCCTATGAGAAAGATGGATTGCTTCGTCGCTGACGCTCCTCGCAATGACGGCCGAATACGACTTACACTTCAGCGATACTCGGTACTAGCTCTTTGCCTTCCCGTTTCCCGAGGATGAGATAAAGTTCCTTTAAGCGGGCGGAACGAAACGCTTCGCGTTGTGTCTCAGGCGATGTTGCCCAAGAGCTGCGCCGCCGTCGCGATCTTGCAACAGCGCGACGTGCCGTTCTATCTGGGAGAGTTTGTTGAGCGGCACGAAGGCCGGTAT
The DNA here is from genome assembly GCA_963755895.1 of uncultured Alphaproteobacteria bacterium. GTDB lineage: Bacteria > Pseudomonadota > Alphaproteobacteria > Rhizobiales > Xanthobacteraceae > Bradyrhizobium. Next base: position 196,602 of record CAVWMD010000003.1, on the reverse strand, counting down.
CACGACATCCAACTAGCACCTGTTTTGACTTTAATGGGTTGTCCGTGCGTCGGCTATCACCTGACTTACATCGGGCTCGCCAGGTGGCTCCGCTCTATTACATTCACACGGCATTCCGGCGCCGCACCGGCAGCCTAGCTCGCCGGACCAAGCCGAATGTGGATGATTTTCGCACTCCCAGCCAAGACTCTTTGCCGTAGGCGCATAGGATTCATAAAACCTCGAAGTGCGCGGCCCTGCCTCATAGATCGTAGGAATGCCGCGCGGGCCTTGACGGCACACCCGTAGGATCGTCCAGCCTAAAAGCTTCTAACGACGAAACTGTTGCTTTGTGCGGTGCCCGGAGATGAACGTTTCCTCATCTGGCGCGTTGCTCAACGACGAGGGAGTTGATTATGACCAACAAAGACCAGGGCATTGTTCGCAATAAAGGTGAGGAGCAGCCGGCCGACAAGGAGCGGGCTCAAAATGTGACTTCGGTTGAAGAAAAGAAAAAGACCGAGGATGAGGTTCAGAAAACCGCTGAGAAGAGCGGGTTCTGAGGCTCTTTGTTTGGAACTAACAATCTAATCGATTAAGTGTAATACCGGGCAAATCGGCCGAGGGAAAACACCCTCACATTTCTCAAGGGCTCGAGAAAGAGACCTCTGTTGGCGGCATCGCTGAATTGATCCGTTCGTCGCCTCTGGATCGTCGCCTTCGCTGCGCGCTCGTATTTGGATGCTCAAGAAGGAACCTGCGGTTCAACCGCTTGTTCTCCTAGATCCTCAAGGCGGCGCCCGAAGACGCCAGCCGTAGAAGGATGAAAACCGAGGAGACGCCCAATGAATACGAGACAGTTCGTCCTCGCAGGTTGCGCCGTCATGATTTTGAGCCTTGGCAGCGCGCAGGCTGGCCCCTGCAACACGGGTGGTAAGGACGCCGGCTCTGGCCCGACGCCCGGCGCGACTGAGTCAATCACCACCGGCTCAGCTGAAACGAAGGCTCATCCTCCGACCGAAACGATGAACAATGTGGCAGGAAGCAAAGCCATGTCATCGCAGGATGCCCAACAGCAACAGCAGGGCCAGCCCACCGCAGCGCAGCAGGCCCAGGGTGCCAAGCCGTCAGAAAAAATCGCCGATCAAGGTTGCTGAAACGTTCGTAATCAGGCCGCCGGTTTTCGCCGGCGGCCCTTTTCCCAAGGCACTTCTGAACCATAACGACAAAGGCGTAACGGCATCTATGGCCGGTGCCCATATTCGAAGAGGGAAGCGCTCATGGCGATCGAAGCGGCGGTGTCGCCGTTGCCGCTTGCGGCCGAGTGGGGAAACTCGCGTTCAAGCTCCTCTATTTTGGTCTGAAAATTTTTACGATCAGGCGTGTATTCAGCTCTCATCGCCTCACTAATGAAGATTTGAGGCTTCGTGACGAGACAAAACCTTCGGCGGGGGCTTGTCCGCCCAACATTCTGCGCGCAACGGATAATCTCGCGCTTGAATAACCTCACGCATGGTGACTTTCATTAGCCGGCTCGCCGGCCGAGGTCAGCATAGTTCTATCGCGGACATATTTGATGCGCAGACAGTGCCAGCGCGTCGAGATCCGGAGATTGTAACTATTGCCGCCGCCCCCCCCCCGTCAGCCAGGATCATAAGCTGGTTGGCGTGGGGATATGGCGGGAACAAATAGCCTGAGGGTGCCGTTGAATACTTCAGCGCACGGCGAACACTCGTCGACGTAAACGGAGAATCCCATGGAATTGATCCTGATCATTGTTGTCGTGATGTTGTTGTTCGGTGGCGGCGGGTATTGGGGTCGGCGTCGCGGTCACTGGTAAAACCTTACGTGATCGACTTTCCTAACCCCGCCGCTCGTATGACGTCACGCGGCACGCCGCCGGTTCAGGGCGGAGCCACGGGCAAAGTAGTCCCCTAGCTTCTGCAAACCATTGAAATCGAAGTGCTGGATCGGGCGCGTCGACCCTCAAGCCGACGGCTGCCGAGCAAAGTACGTCCCTGAAAGCAAGCTTTGCCGGTTTCCCCGCCGGCTCGGTGCCTGAACGCCCACATCGCGGCGTACCGAAGCGAGCTTAGCCAGCCTTCGAGCCTCTCGCAGGACCTGACAAAGCACGACAAGCAGGGCGGTACACGTCGTTCAGGGATTCTTCTCCACGGATTGGACCCATTGAAGGCCCACCGCCAGGCCCCTCGAAAACCACCTTCTGCTGGCGCAGGCCGGCGCGGATGAGGTTCTACCGGCGCTTTTCGCAACGGATGAATGCGTGAGCGATCACGACTGCATGAATTGATATACGTTGTGTAGAGTCCGAACTAAGCGTTATCAACCTGCAACACATGGGGAGATTTAACTCGCAATATAGTTGTCGCCACAAATAGGACCAGCGCGAACCCGCTGCTGATCGTCGCTAAGAAGGCGTTGTTAGCGAATGACTTGAATGAACTGGTTACTTGGCTAAAGGCGCATCCGAACCAGGCATCGCAAGGAACGGCAAGCGTTGGAGGTCCATGTCGCGGGGGCCCTGCTTCAACAGATGACCGGTACAAAATTTCAGGTCCCGTACCGTGGGGCCGGTCCTGGGAGACGTTAAAGTTCAACGGGAAGTTCGCGTCGCAGATCCAACCGGACAAGATGCCTGGCCCGCGATCTCTCGCGAGCCTGCCCGCGAGCATGACCCACTCTGGAGATCCGGCAAAAGATAGGAATTCTCGACTTCACCATATGGCTATCGGCTATCGATCGGCATCGAGCACCCATCGGACTTGATCGCGGACGTCGCTCAGGCCATTGAGCGCCGAATAGCGGAGCAAAGGGCCGCAACGCTATCTGCCCTGCGCGAGGGACCGAAAGGCCGGAGCAATAAGCGGCGAGAAGAACGAACGAAAGATGTAGGTGCCACTCGCAAAATTGGAAGGGAACTCCTGAACCGCGGCCGTGGTTACTCCCGCCTGGAGGACGCCATGGCACCAAAACCCGTTCCTGATCCGCATGGCGTCACCGGATGGAACATCGTCGCAGCACTCGGTCTGCTCGCTGCCGCTTTTTTAGTCGAGCGACTGGCGCCCAACAAAACGGAAGAAGCCCCGAAGCAGAAGACGGAACGCGATGTCTCTGGCGCCGGGCCGACGGAACAAGGCCGCGGCCGGCTCGCGGAGTTGCCGTCCAAAATACCGGCAAAGGGGTGGAAGGACATCCTGTTCCGCGTCTATTCCGACGTCGCGGATCATCGGATTTTCGCGCTCGCCGCCGGCATGACGTACTACAGCCTACTTGCGATATTTCCCGCGCTGGCGGCACTCGTTGCGATCTATGGACTGTTTGCGGATACGGGCACCATCGCGAGGCATCTTGATCAGGTATCCGGCTTCATGCCCAGCGGCGCCATCGATTTAGCGCGCGAGCAGCTTACACGTGTTGCATCGAAAGGAAATCAAACCCTCGGTCTGACATCCCTCATCGGATTGTTGATATCGCTCTGGAGCGCGAACGCTGCGATGAAGTCGTTGTTTGACACGTTGAACATCGTCTACAACGAGAAAGAAAAGCGCGGATTCATCAAGCTCAACGTCATGTCCTTGACGTTTACGATGGTGGCAATCGCATTCATAGTGGCGGCGCTCGGCGCGATGGTCGTTCTGCCCGTGGTCCTCGACTACCTTTGGCTCTCGAATTTTGCGGACCTCTTAATTCGGATCGCGCGATGGCCGGCCATGTTCCTAGTCGTGGCGTTCGCGTTAGCGTGCGTCTACCGCTTCGGCGCAAGTCGTGAGGCGCCGCGTTGGCGATGGATCAGTTGGGGCAGTGTCGCGGCGGCGGTCGTTTGGCTCGGCGCTTCCGCCCTCTTCTCCTGGTACGCCGCGAACTTCGGCAAGTTCAACGAGACATACGGCTCGCTTGGAGGAGCGATCGGATTTATGACATGGCTTTGGATCTCGGCAATCGCAATCCTACTCGGAGCCGAACTCGATGCTGAGATGGAGCATCAAACTGCCCGAGACACCACGACGGGTCCGCCAAAGCCAATCGGCGTCCGAGGAGCGCACATGGCTGATACGGTAGGCGCCTCGACATGACATCGAAGGTGGACGGCCGATCGGTAATTAACTGGCTTCGCGAAATGCGCAGCGCGGGGGCAAAGCACAGGTCATTCGCATTGAGAGGATTTCCTCTTTAGATATCTTTGGCACTGTCGCCGCCGGTAACCTCGTACTCGGCTCCTGTCACCATGTTGGCGGCATCGGAGGCCAAAAAGACTGCGGCCGGAGAATATCGTCCGGCTGCAGCCAGCCCACCCTGAGCGGCACGGTCGGCGCGCGGTTGTCCTAGGCCTGTTGCGGCGTCGGATGTTCGATCTTCTGTCCGTGCTCGCCCATAGATTCGCTGAGACGCTTTTCGTACCGGGTCAGTGCGGTATCGACGAGGCCGGGGATCACGGCGTTCACGGTGATATTGTGCTCTCCGAGCTCCATCGCGGCCGACTTCATGAGGCCCAGGATTCCCCATTTCGACGCGGAATAGCTCGACGCGTCCTTGGTGCCGTGCTTGCCCTGCATGGAGGACAGCAGGATGAAGCGGCCCTTCTTTCTTGCGACCATCTTAGGCGCGAAGGCGCGGACGGTATTGGCGGTGCCGTTGAGATTGTTGTCGATGACGTCGCGCCAGTCCGAATCCTCCATCTCGAGGAGAGGTACCCAGCGTTGGATCGCGGCGTTCGCCACCACGACATCGATCTTCCCGTAATCCCGCTCGACCTTATCGGCGATCTGGCGCAACGCTCCGATGTCCCGGATGTCCGCCTTCACGGCTTCACTGCGTCGACCGAAGGATTTGATCATCCGGACCGTCTCATCAAGCTCCTCCGGGGTAGCGGGCATGGCGTTCGAGGCCGGCGAGACCCGACCGGCAATGTCGATGACGACCACGTCGGCACCGTTGGCGGCCATTTCGACTGCGATGGCACGTCCGATGCCGCGGGCCGCACCGGTCACGACGACGACCTTGTCCTGCAGCATCGAGCCCCGTCCCGGGCGGATGGGCCCGGCGCTGCGCTCCGCAGGAGGCTCGGGCATGGCCTTGCCGTCGAGGACATTGGGAGCTTGATCGGAACTCACTTGCGCGACGGCAGATCCCATCGCAGCGACGGCGCCCGCGGCGGCCGCTCCCTTGATCACTCGTCGCCGAACTTGATCCGTCATTGCGTTCTCCGAATTTTGTGAGATGAGCAACAGACGTCGCGCATGGGCGTTCCACTTAGGGAGGCGCCCTGTGTAATCATAGTGCGAGAGAGTTCTCGAGGTTCGGAAGGGAACCGGCTCTCGATACGGCCGCCAACAGATACGCGGCGAACTGACGGTACGATGGCGTCCGGAATAGAACGGAAGGCGCGATACGACTGATGTCGAGAAAGCTGAAGACCTATCAGACTTTCCTGGGCTTCTTCGAGTAGGCGATCGCCGCGCCGCGTCTGACGGCGGCGCTCCGACGCACGCGAGAGAAGGTCGTCACCTGTACGAAAAATCCCCCCCCCTTTCTGCGGAGGACAGATTTGGCAATCTCTACTTTTCGGGATGGCCCGCTCCGGGCTTAGTGGTCTTTGGCGCCTAACCGCCCTCAACCCTACCTTCGTTCCGAAGGTCGCGACCTTCCTGCGTTTTGTGCTGGGCTCCCCGGGGACTTGCCGTGTTCGTTCATTTCCTTTTTGACGAACCCTGCACCTTCCTTAATCTCGCCCTTGACGCTCATGTCGGTCTCCTTTCGGCGTTTGCCACGGCCACCCGTGTCCGTGGAACGTATGCAGCAAGGGCCGATTTGATCCTCCGGCGTATGGAAAAATCACGCGTACGGGGCGTCGGCGATTACTCGCCACGAACGCAAAATTTAGCGAGCAAAAGGCGCGTTACAAATCCTCCCGGAGCCCTTGGACGACTTTCCCTTCCGCTGATTTTCGCCCGGCTGCGCGCAGGCACCGCCAGATCGCCCTGAGTAAGTCGGCCTAGCCAGAAACCTTTGGAAGGTCAGCGATCCGGACGAGACCGCCTTGGCTGGTGAATGAGAGCGTTCGCTCGGCGCTCTGCGCCTGCGCGACTCCGAAGATGCGATGATGCCCGATGCCGTAGACCGACAGCGTCCGGTGGTCGTCGATCGTGAGGCGGCATGTCTCGACGAACACGGCATATCGCAGATTGTTCTGGGCTCCGACCACGCCCGCCCTTCCTAGTCTTTCCGGCCATCAGTGCGCCAATCGGGCGCCGCATGTTCGCTGATTTCGTCGCGGTCAGCGCGTGGAAGGCAAAGCGAGAGTGAGATCGTCGATACAGACGCGAGGTTCACAGACCCGAGGTTCCCCCAAGCCGACGCTGCGACTGTTGCGCTGGCCGGTCTGGCGATGATCTGTCGAAGGCCGAGATGCCGTGGCTGCAGGCGGGTTGCGCTGCCCGGCCTCGTTTAGTTTAGTTACTTTTGTTGCTGACTCTTTGAATGCGCTTGTTCAGTGTGCTGATGAGCCTGCTGCGAGTGCTGCTTCGCAGCCGCAGCATGTTCCTTACCTTTGGTGTGATCGCCTTTGCCGTGGTGCTCCGCGGCAGCGCGATGAGACTTGGCTGCACTTTCGTGGTGTTCCGCCGTATTATGCTCGTCTTTCGCCCCTTAGTCTCTTGGTTTGTCAGCTCCCAGTCGAGCAATAAGACTGCAACGTGTCGCTTGTTCCCCCCGTGCATTATCCCAGCACTCCCGGTAAGACGTCTTCTGATGGCCGCTCAATCTTTCGCTGAGCCGCGCGCAGCGAGGAAATGACGAAGCAGCGCCCGTCGCGGGCCCGTTGCGCTTCATGATCGATCGGCGCCTCCCCAACTCTAGGACGCCCGCTGGTGAGTCCGGAGTTGCGGGCTGTGACGGTCCAGCCGGCCCGCGCAAACCAATGGGCGCCAACCTGAGCGAGCGCGGGCCCGCCGAACGGCCCACCCCGGACAGAGGGATAAGACCGCCGGCTGAACAGCCGGGCGTGAGCGTAGACATCACCGCTGACAAACCAGATGCGGCCTACAAAACTCAAAGCTTGAGTTAGCAAGATTAAGCTTTCGTCATGAGGTCCACCCAAAAACCGGCCCCGACGCCTATCTCTGCTATGAGTTCTGCATTCCCACGGTCGGCAAGACCGTGCCGGCCGGCCTCGAGTGGTTCGATGAAATCAAGTATGACTGCCAGCGACCCCGGGGCGCGGATCCCTTACACGAACTATCGGCCATTCTCGTGCGACGCCATTGCCCTAAAAGGTCTAAAGGCCCTGGTACGTCTCCTTCGAGGCGAAGGAGCCTGCACATGGAAGGGACACGCACTCAGGGTTGACGCCTTTCAGACCCAGCAGGATGCAAAGGCGTTCGCCAGAGCGAAACTGGCCGATGGTCCCAATGTCAACGCCGCCAATCAACACCCGCGCGCCCCTTCCATCATCGGCCTCCAATCCCTCACCATTCTTAGCTTGCGATCCCGTAATAATCGTTTACGGAGCGGGCCCGGGCGGGATCCGACCAGTTCCAGGCATTGTCGTTGCCGTACTTCGGCGCGCCCTTCAGTTGGGTCTCCGTGATGCCGGTGATGTAGCCGCCAAGATTAGTGTCGTACTTCAACGACTGCCACGGGAGCGGATAATGATCGTCCCCGATGCCTAAAAAACCGCCGAAGCTAAGCACGGCATAGGACACTTTACCGCTCGTTTTATCGATCATGACCCGTTCGATCGAACCGATTTTGGTATTGTCAGCGCCGTAAACGGCGGTACCTTCGACCTTATCGCTTCCGATGAGATTGCCTTGTTCCTTTGATTCTAGTGCCATGGGATCCTCCTTGGTTGATTGAAGCTGCAACAGACCGGCGGGAAGTTCGTTCCTCTAGGCACTCCCTAGATTCCGAATATTACGGCAAGCGCCGGTGCAGGCAGCTCTGGCGGCGGCACCATTTCTCCAACATTCGAACCATTATGTTCACTTTGGAACAGAGCTGTAATAAATCGGCGCGACCTTTCACCCTATTTGCACGACCGCGCGACCAGCCGACCACCGGGCCTGCGGCCAAGTCCGTTCATGCGGCTCGGACCGTGCGCCTCAGCGATGTCGTTTACAACGCCGGTGGGGCTGGCCGCACCGGCTCTGGGCCAGCCACTGGATGACCTCGCACCGCGTGCGACACAAGCACACTTCTGTCGATCCGGGCTTTCGCACCCGTGCCAGGCGCGGACCAGATTGGCGGGCGAGTAGGGATATCTCATCGATCGCCAGCTCACCGGGCAACCTTCGCTATAGCCTATATGGCTCTAAGGTTTTCCAAGGTGATGAGGCGTGAATCCAACCTTTATGCATTGGGTCGTGATGGTCGCGCCAGGCGACGGTCAGTTCGCCGAGCTGGGACGAGCCGGCAAAGTGCCCTTGCGCGGTTCAAACTTAATCGATTTTGGCCTAAAGCCCGGCGGCAATTAAAGCTTGAAACCACGGTTTGTCAGATGCGGAAGAACTTGGGGTGAGGTGATTAGGTGAGGCGTCGGCGACGCATTGAGGAACGGGTTTCAAAGCAATTCGTTTGTTTCAAAACAAAGGAGCGAAAGCGATGGGAATGGCATCTTATGAGATCATTGGCCACGATACCGAATGGCGCGTTCGCCACGACGGAAAGGCCGAAAACGTCTACGAGACAAAGGAAGCCGCGTTCGAAGCCGCAATTGCTGCGGCTTCTCTGGCGCTGAGGCAGGGGCATGAGGTACGTGTTGCCGCCCCTGGTCGGGGCTCGGCCAGCGGGGCGGAACCGTAAGAACGCCGCGAAGCAACGGAATCCAGAACTCCGGCCGAAAGAAAAATCAATGCCGAAAGAAAACGATCTAGAGGGACAGCAGGATCAAGGCGGCCAGCATGGCGGTCAGGCTGGAACCGCTGGCGGCCGGTGGGCCTTTGGATCAGGAACAACCTCGCGATCAAGAGCGAGCACAACAGGTCAGCAGCCGAGAGGGTAATGCGGACGAACCGCCGGCCTCATAAGCAAAGGTGCAGGACGATTTTGTTATTGCCGTGGAGAATTCTGGTCATGACGACACCATCGAGCGGCTTATTGCGCACTGGGCTGGCGCTCAAACTAAGCCAGATGCAACTTGCGACACGGTCCTATTTGCGCGATCGAACCAATCAGGCAATCGGCATAACTATCGGCTATGCCATCGCCGTTGGCCTGTTTGGCGCGGCGGGCGTCTTTTTGATAGCTGCATGTCTTGTCGGCGTCACAGCGCTATTTCGTTGGGTCGAAGTCAACTACGGGTTGTTTCCTGCCTTCGGAGCCATCGGCGCATTACTGCTTGTGGCCGCTGCGATATGCGCAGCCCTGGCGGTAAGGTCTCTGAAGCGTCCGCCGCCCCAGTTTCCGAGCTTAACCAGCCGTTTGCGCGTGGCTATCAGGGCCCATCCAATCCATCCCGACCAGCTCGAACCTGCACTGGGGTCAGCGAAAGCATCCTCGGCCACGGTCAGACGGATTAAAAGCGGCCCTCGGCCAGTCGCTGATGGCCAGCATATTACCGCAGGTCTAATCTTGGTAGCTACGTTGCTGGGCTGGGCGGCTGCGCGTCGATGGCAACAGGCCCGAAAGATTGCTGTGCCTGGTCGGTGACCGCGGTTGCCGGCTTCTCTACCACCCGACGCCCGTCGCTTCTATCGCGTCTGCTCGTTTTCCTTCTAACCAGCTCCAGACATTGCCAGCGAAAGACAAATAGCCCGACCGTGACATCGCCTCGTCGCCTGCTACTTCATTCGTGGTTTCGGTCGTGGTCGTGGGGTGACGTCTTCGTGTCTGCTGACCCGGGGCGAGTGACTGGCCGCTCTTAGCGGTATCGCAATCCTGAACAGAGGGGGCCGCGGCCCTCTGACGGCCTTGGCGCCCTGGGGTTACTCTTACTGTGCTGCGGTTGGCTGACCTGCTGTTGCCTTTGAGCGTCCTTGCGATGCCAGGCGCTCGCGCGCTACAGGTCTCGCAACGGGCGACGCATCTGTCCCTCAATCGGCATCCGGCTTTGTTTTTCCCGGCTGAACGCTGCTTACCGGATCTGATGCCGGGAACGTCCCATTGAGGCCATTGTCGAGCTTGTCGTGCATTTCCTTGTCGGCTCTCTCGGCCTGCTTAGGATCAGCGGCGTGTTTATCAGTCGGCTTTGGATCAAATTTCGGGACCATGGGATTTGCCGCCTCATTGTTCGGATGGAACTCAACGTCACGTCTCGGTAGTCGTTCCGAATGCGTACGCGGAACGTTTTGTAGTCTGCAGCCATTGCCTCGATGAAGGAGAACACGATGGTCACGAAAAAAGATGGTCGGATTGTAGAAAACCTCGACGAGGGCGCGCCAAGCGGAGCCCGGGCCTTCCGTTCTGCTAATTTTAATCGTCAGTGTGGTGCTGGCACTCATCGTTCTCGGGACTCTGTGGTTTGTGTTGTTTCGAACCTGAGGTCATCGGTAGATCCTGCAGCCAAAATTCCAGTTCGATCAGGGTACGCCGATGGCGGCCGTGAAGCCAAATTGAGGTTGCTTGCTCTCGGAAAGGGTTTCGAACAGAGCCAAGCTATCGGCTGTGCTCAACACCGTACTCGGCGAGGTCGCGTCGATCTGCTCGCGCAGCGTGCAATTGATTGCGAGATCGACGTCGGGGACATGTCTTGCAGGATCATGTTGTCCGTCGCAATTTCTGCATCGAAATCTTCGCGGAGATGATGTGGTGGTGAAGGACGCCTTCGATCGCTGGTGGGAATGGGCCGAGAAGCCGGCGGACAGCACGCTGACGATACCCGCACATCTCCACCAAGCCGTGATGCAACTGTCGCCTGAGCAGCGGCGCGATCGCGCCGCGGTGAATGGGCCGTCCGGTTGGCGGACCCGGATGCGCAGCGATGAGGCGGACAGCGCATGCCCGAAAGTGACTTCAAAGCTGAAATTTTGGAAAATGAGGTGGTGATCGCTCATGTGGCCGAGGGCCATATCTATCATTTTCCAGTTTTAACCAACGGTACGGTGAGCCTGCACGGATCCCGAATTGAACCGAACCCTCAGGGCAGGCGCGAAGCGCGACGTTATCTCTTCGAAGCCCACAGTGCGGCATGCACTGCGTTTCGACGATCGCAGGTGTGATGTTAGCCCTCCCGATTGGCATACGACGAGGGCGTCCGGAACGTTCTTTCGACAGGACACTTGGAGGTAGAGCGGAGCCCAGCAACCGCGAGATTTTCTTTGACCGATCGCGATCGAACACAGGTCTGTATGGTGGCCGCTCTTGGCATCGCGGCCGTTACGGCTGTCGCGATCTAGCTAGGCATGGCTTGGCATCTAGATATCCGTCAGAATTGAGTTCAATTCTGCTTCCAGCGCCCTAAGCTCAAAGGGCTTTTGGTCGATGCCTACGAAGCCCGCCGCCCGAATGGCGCACTGCGCTTCCGCTGCCGAGGCTGCAAAAAGGATTTCACCATCACGTCCGGCACGCTGTTCGCCAGCCACAAGTTGCCCCTCAAGAGCTGTCTGGCGGCCGTTGCCGTATTCTGCAACCAAGTGAAGGGCAAGTCCGCGCTGGCCCTCAGCCGCGACCTGGGCGTCTCCTACAAGTGCGCCTTTGTCTTCCAGCACAAGTTTCGCGAAGCGATGGCTGAGGAAATGAAGGGCCGTGTTGTCGGCGGTGAGGGCAAGGTTGCTGAGGTGGACGGCGGATATTTCGGCGGCTACGTGAAGCCCGCCAACATGATCGTCAACCACCGCCTTACCGTTCCGGACCCTTAGCGCAGCCAATATCGCCGCCTGTAGGGCCTCCTCCTGCTTCCGCGTCGCCGTGGGAGTCTTCCCCGCCAACAGCGCGTCGGAATCTCCCGCGCCGTCATAGGCCTCTCAGCCCTCCGCAGGGCGTCCACAACGGCTCTGTATAGAGTGCCGCGCTTGAACTAGGGATTGCCCACATTCGCCGTTTGGCCGATATGGCCCGGGCATTGAACTCCGGCTCTAGCATGTTCATGACGGCCTCAACCTGCACCATCTGCGATCGGAGCTTGTCCCCTGACTTGCGGTTGGTTTCGATCTTCCCGGCCAACTCAGCATGAAGCTGGGTCAGGGTGTGCAGGGCTTGCTTGGATAGTATCTCGGCTCTCGGCATCGTCTCTCTCCTTTGGCTGGAGAGGTGGCGGCGAGCCGGTCATTTTTCTTATGGCGTTTGCGCCATAATACCGCGTCTGTCCCGACTGATACGCTCCGGTCGTCAATGCGATGCATTATAGACTTTCGCGGACCTCGTTGAGCAGTTTCTCCCGGTCATGTCGGGCTGCCAATGCCTGTTCCATCGTAACCGGCGTGAAGCGCGCGGGGGCGTTCGGTTGCAATTGCCCAACCAGGTCCATGTCGGCGGAAATGACCGTGCCGATCATGAAGTAGCCGCCGCCCGAGACCGCGTCGCGATGCAGCATGATCGGCTCGGTCCCGCCCGGCACCTGGACGGAGCCATAGGGGTAGCAGGCGTCGACGATGTTGGAGGGATCGGAGCCAGCCCCAAACGGCGGTTCCCGGGGCACAAAGTCGAACGGCCGTCCGCCACGGAACCGGTAACCGATGCGGTCGGCCTCCGGCGCCACTTTCCAGGTATCCTCGAAGAAATGCTGGCCCGCCAGTTCGGTAATGCGATGCCAATAAAGGCCGGGCATCATGCGCAATTCCGCGGGAGAACCGGGGGCACGACGCAACCGCGCCGGGACCGTACGGCTTTCGTCGACCTCTGCGCCGGAGCCCAGCGGAAGTTCGTCCCCCGCGGCAAGCTTGCGGCCCTGATATCCGCCGAGAGCGCCAAGCGCATAGGTCGAGCGCGAGCCGAGAACAACCGGGACATCGACCCCGCCCGAAATTGCGATATAGGCGCGCGCTCCCGCCTTCAGAAAGTCGAATGCCAGGGTCTGGCCCTTCCCGATCTTGAAGGAAGTCCAAGTTGCCCGCGACTGCCCGTCCACCTTCGGCGGCAATTCCGCGCCAGTTACCGCGACCGTCGCATCTGACGTGAACTCCAGTTCGGGACCCAGGTAAGCCGCTTCGAGAACAGCGGCGTCCTGCTTGTTGCCAACCAGCCAATTGGCGGCGCATAGCGCGAACCGGTCCATGCCGCCCGAGATCGGGATGCCGATATGATAATATCCAGGTCGGCCAAGGTCCTGCACCGTCGTCGAAAGACCAGGTTTGACGACTTTAATGGCCATAGAGCGCCCCCATCAGTTTGGCGTTGGTTCCGTCGATATCGGTGTGAAATTCTTCCAGTGAAAAGGAGACGTTGGTCATCCGCGGCGTAAATTTTCCGGCCTCGACGTCGGCGACCGTTTGATCGTATTCGGCACGATCAATCGGCCGCCACTTTACGATATCGCCCGGACTGAACAAGCACATGAAATCCTTGAGATACGCGATCTCCTGATTGGGATCGTAGATCGGCATCGGCGTGATGCCGAACATCTGATAGCCGCCGGCGCCTCGCACCGAATAGATAGCGCCGAAGCACCCGCCATGCCCGACGGTCAGCTTGGGCGTATCCGTACGTGGCCGCAGATATTTCGGCGATTGGATTTGTCGCGGACGGTCCACCATTTGATAGAGGAAAGGCAGACCCGCCACGAACCCAACCATCGACACGAACCAGGGGGCGCCCGAATGCGCCCTTACAAACCCATCGACGCCGTCGAGGTGATTTATTTTGGCGGTGTATTCGATGTCGGTCATGTCGGGGGCCTGATGGCGATCGCGAAAACGCATCAGCGTTTCGTGCGTCCAGGGGTCGTTGTACAGGACGGGGATCTCGATAATCCGTGTCTTGAGCGAGGAATCCCCGCCGCTCGCGGCGGCCTCGATCGATTTTAACTCGCGCAAGAGATCGTCGGGCTTTATGACGTCGGGATCGAACTTGATCTGGAACGAGGCGTTAGCCGGACATATTTCGGTAACGCCCCGAATTTGGGCGGTACGCACCGCCTTAGTGACCGACAAGCTCTTGAAGAAGGCTTCCAGCGACATCGCTTCATCGCACTCAACGAAGATATGTTCATCGCCTCCAAACGAATAGCGGCTGCTCATTGGTTGCTTTGCTCCATGATGGCGTCTTGCGGCTGCGTCGTCGTCATCAGCCATTGCTCCAACCACCGCGTGTGAAATTGTCCCAAACGGATGTCGGGCACTTCCACGAGGCGCTGAAGCAAGGGTGCCGTCGTAATGACGCCGTCGATTTTTAGTTCGCCGAGCGCGCGGCCGAGGCGGCGCAGCGCCATTTCGCGGGACGTATCCCACACGACCAGCTTTCCAAGCAGAGAATTGTAGAAAGGCGAAACCGTGTAGCCGGCATAAAGCAGCGTATCGAAACGCGTCCCCATGCCGCCGGGAACCTGCAGCGCCGTCACCTTGCCGGGCGAGGGGCGAAACTCGCGCGAGCCGTCCTCCGCATTGATGCGAACCTCGATCGCGTGCCCGCTCAAGCGTACGTCACTCTGACGGTAACTTAACGGTTCGCCGCCGGCGACACGGATCATCTCGCGCACTAGATCGATCCCGGTGATCATCTCCGTCACGGGATGCTCGACCTGGATGCGGGTGTTCATCTCAATGAAAAAGAAGCCTCGGCTTGTCTCGTCATAGAGATATTCGAGCGTTCCGGCGCCTCGGTAGCTCACAGACTTGGCTAGGGCGACGGCCGAGGCACAGAGCGCCTCTCGCACGTCGAGCGAAAGCGCCGAGGCCGGCGCCTCCTCCCACACTTTTTGCCGACGCCGCTGCAACGAGCATTCCCGCTCGTAGCAGTGAATCGCATTGGCGCCGTCGCCGAGAATTTGCACTTCAATATGGCGAGCGTTGCCGATGAACTTTTCCAGATAAAGCCCGCCGTCCCCGAAGGCAGCCTTGGCCTCGGCGGCGGCCTGATCGAACGCCGCGCTAAGCGCTTCGACGGTTTCCGCGATGCGAATGCCGCGTCCACCGCCGCCAGCCGAAGCCTTGATCATGACGGGAAAGCCGATTTTCACCGCAAGCCTCAATGCTTCACCAATATCTGCAACGCGGCCTTCGGAGCCAGGCACGACAGGCACGCCGGCCCTTTGCGCCGCAGCGCGAGCTGCGGCCTTGTCGCCCATGGTTCGGATCGTCTCGCCTTTCGGTCCAACGAAAATCAGCCCGGCCGCCTCTACCGCTTCCGCGAAAACCGGATTTTCGGAGAGAAAGCCGTAGCCCGGATGAATTGCGTCCGCGCCGGTCGCCCTGGCTGCGGCAAGAACGGCTTCGATGTTGAGATAGGATTTCGCCGCCTGGAACGGACCGATATTGATCGCTTCGTCCGCCATGCGAACCGCCAGCGATTCGGAGTCGGCGGCGCTGTAAACCTGAATGGTCTTGATGCCGAGCTCCCGCGCCGCGCGTTGAATGCGCACGGCGATCTCCCCGCGATTTGCGATCAGCAATCGAGAGATGGGCATGCCTATTCGATCTCCAGCAGCAGTTGACCCGCCATAATGGGCTCCTCATCGCCGACGACAAAGCGAACGATCCTGCCGCTGGCTTCAGCCTGGACCTCGACGAACGACTTCATCACTTCGATCAGTCCAACGACGTCGCCGACCGCGACGACGTCGCCCTCCGATTTGTAGGGCGGCTTGTCCGGAGCCGGTTTGCGGTAAAACACTCCGGGTAAAGGGGCGAGAAGTTCTTTGGGCATGGCACCCTCTCAGGCTCGAGATCGATTTGCTTGCCGCGGGACCGCAACGCGCACCGCCGACGCGATCGCGACGGCGTTGGGCGTGTCTGAATGCACGCAGATCGTCTCGGCGCCTACGCGAACGTCGCGACCACCGACCGTCGTGACTTTTCCTTCCGAGATCGCGCGCAGGCATTTGGCCGCCGCGGCGGCAGGATCTTTCGCCTCGTGCTCTCGTGTGATGATGAGCCCTCCCTCGTCATTGTAGTCGAGATCGGCGTAGAATTCGGCCAGGAAGCGATGGCCGCGAGCGGTGTAGATGGTCTCATGCAGCGTCCCGACCATACCGAGCAAGGGGGCCTTGAACACATCGGCGGCGTCGCAAATCGCGTGCGCGGTGTCTTCGTTGCGCGCGGCCATTCCGTATAGTGAACCGTGGGGCTTGATATGGTTGAGTTCCATACCTTCGGCTTCGAGGAAGCCCTTCAAGGCGCCGATCTGGTAGATCAGGCAGTTGGCCAACTCCTCGCGCCCGATCTTCATTTCACGTCGACCGAACCCTTGCAGATCCGGCAACGAAGGATGGGCACCGACAGCGACGCCATTCGCTTTGGCCAGCCGCACCGTCGATCGCATGTGGTTGAAATCGGAAGCATGGAAACCGCACGCCACGTTCGCGACGTCAATCAAAGGCATCAGGCCCGCGTCGTCGCCCATCCGATAGAGCCCGAACGCCTCACCCATATCACAATTGATCGTGGCCATGTGCCCTCCGAGGGTTAGTTAGAGACAATTGGACGAACCTAAGTAAGTTGCAAATTGCATTATCCATTCAGCACCGCGAAGGCTCTCACCGGCGAACCTGACCCGCCCTTGAATTTCAGAGGGACACCAAAGAACTGAAATTCTTTTTCGTCCAGTAGTTCTTCAAGATTGACCAGCCACTCCCAATGCGAGATCCCAAGATCCCGGCAAAGCCGATGCTGCGCGAAGATGTTGTCGGTCGGCTTGTCCGTCGATGGTCCCTCGACGCCGTGCATCCGCGAGCCGCGATCGTAAAGCCAGCGCGTGGCTTCGACGGTCAGCAGCGGATTCTTCCAGACGCTGTCAATCGACGGATAATTTCGTTGGTGAAAGCCTGTGCAGAGCAGCACGATGTGGCCATTCACTTTCGTGCCGCATTTGGCTTCCGCCCTCTCCATATCCTCGACGGTAATCTCGCCCAGATCAGGAATATGCCGTAGATCGAAGCAGACGGCCTTGCCTATGAACAGATCGAGCGGCATCTCGTCCACGGACTTGCCCTCGGGACTGACATGCCGGAAAGCGTCGACATGGGTACCGACGTGATCGACCATGGCGATGAAGTTCGTTTGAAACGTCATGGCGTCGCCCGGCACGCCGAGGTCGAGCGCTTTCGTGCTCTCATGGGTCAGGTGGACGGTGTACACCGGGCGCTGAAACAGCTTGTGCGCCGGCATATTGTCTTCGATGAGAAGCGAGAGATCGATGACGCGCGACATGAAATTCCTCCTTCGATGGCCATGGCCTGCAAGATCACGCGCGCCGTCAGGCTCGCATCGATGACCGCAACGCTTCCGTCGCGGCCGCATCGAGCGCCCAGACAAAGCCGTCATCCGCGGACTTCAATACGACACCATAGGCTTCGCGCGCATGTTCGGGTGTAATGAAATCGTCGAGCACATCCTCAACTACCTGCTGCGCCGGGCGTTCGAGCGGATCGCCGTATCCGCCTCCCGATGGCGAAAAGTAGCAGGCGACATCGCCTTCGCTCACGCGCAATCCGGAGAATTTTGCCGGATACTGAACAATCTCGTCCGGCTTGCTGGCATTGTAGATCTCGTACTTCCCGCCGGAGCCCGACTTACCGCCGAACACGCCCCACGGCGCATCATCGTGCCGGTCGGACTCGTGGGTGACGAATCCGGGCGTCAGGAAACGCTGCGATTTCACGATCCCCTGCCCGCCCCGGAACTTGCCCGCGCCCGGCATCACGTCGTCGCGCAACTCGTACCGGTCGCAGATCAGCGGCAAATGCATGCCGAGATCTTCTAGCGGATTGTTGCGCGTGTTGCGCATCAATTCTTCCACCGTATCGGGACCATCCGATTTTGGACGGCCGCCCATCGCCGCCTCGTTCACTTCCAGAAAGACCCAATACTCGCCGTTCGGGCGAACGCCGGAGAACGCCGCGAAAGACAGTGTCGCCGCATTGCCGGCGGTGCACCGGTCGGGAAGAACCGGCGACAGCGCCTTGATGATGAGATCGACGATGCGCTGGATCTGGCAAAAGCGGGCTTCTGCCGCGACCGGCGCAATCGGATTGAAGATCGAACCGAGCGGAGCGGTGACCTTGACCGGACGGAACGACCCCTCGTTCTGCGGGATATGCTCCTCATGCGTATAGGTATCGAGCAACAAAGCACGGAAAGCGAAATAGCAGGCCACCTTGGTCGATCCCTCGAAAGGAACGTTGAAGGCAGTTGGCGATTGCGCCGCAGAACCCGTGAGATCGACCTCCACGCCGTCGCCGCGTTTCTTCACCGTCACCTTCACTGGCAGATGCTTGCCGCGAGTTCTCCCATCGTCGTCGAGGAACCCCTCTGCCGTGTAGTCGCCGTCGGGAATCTTGGCGATCTCACGGCGCAACATCGCTTCGGTATAGTCCATCAGCTGCCGTGTCGTCTGAAATACGTTTTCCTTGCCGTAAGTGACCAGCAATTCCTGAAAGCGCTTGACGCCCAGTTCGGCTGAGGCGATCTGCGCCTCGAGGTCCCCCATCACCAAATTGGGCACACGGGTATTGTCTCTGATGTAGCGCCACAGGCTCTCGCTGCGTTTGCCCTCTTCATAGAGCTTGATGCCATTGAACAACATGCCTTCCGCGAACATGTCGGGCACGTCGATGATCAGTCCGGGCGTTGCGGCCCCGATATCGACATGGTGCGCCGTATTCGCGGCGAATCCGACGAGTTCCTGCTCGAAAAACACCGGCATCACAATCGCAATGTCGGGCGAATGGCTCGCCCCGTAATATGGATGATTGTGAATAACGCAGTCGCCCGGTTTCCAGGCACTCAGCGGGATCGACTTCTCGATCCCGCGCAGATAACCGGGAAGCGACCCAATATGCATCGGCGTCGAATTTGACTCGCACAACGTGTTGAAGTCGCTGTCGAACAGGCCAGCGCCCAGGTCCTGGCTTTCGCGAATGATCGAAGAATAGGACATCCGATAAAGGACATTGCCCATCTGTTCGGCGATCGAATGCAGCGCGCCGCCGATGACCTGCAGTGTGATCGGATCGATCGCCGCTGGTGTATCCTGTGTCATTTTCATTACCTCCCTCAACCGAAGCGCGCGATGCGCATATCGCCGTGCGAAAGAACGCTGGCCGAATAACCCGGCGGCACCAACGTCGTGGAATTGTGCTGAACGATAAGCGCCGGGCCGCTGACGACATCATCGGCGAGCAGCTTCGCGCGATCGTAACGAGGTGTCGCGACCGCTTTTCCGTCGTCGAAAACGGTGTTGCGGGTGTAGAGCTCGGCAGTCTTCGGATTGGTCCGGCCGCCATGGGCCAGTTCCGGCAACTTCAGCGTCTCGGTCGCGGCGGATCCCACCACCCGCAGCGTGATGATCTCGACCAGTTGATCCTCGAACGCATGGCCATAGGCCTGCTTGTGCGCATCGAAGAAGCTCTTGATGACCGACTGGACGTTACTTTCGTCGAGCGGCCCGTCCGGCATCGCGGCACGCAGCTCAAAGCCCTGCCCGACGTAGCGGCACTCGGCGACGACCGCGAAGTGGTGCATGTCGGCGGGCACCCCGTCCGACGACAATTGTTCGCGGGCATCTGCCTTCAAATCCGCAACGATCTTGTTCACAAGTTCAAATTCGGTTTTGCCGGCCTGGTTTGCGACGACGAGTATCGACCGTGTATATTCGTATTGAAGTTCCGTTAAAAGCAGGCCCATCGCCGCCGTAATCCCGGGATGCAGAGGCGAGATGGCATCCTTGGCGCGGATCAACTCCGCCAGCGCGGTCGCGTGCAGCGGCCCGGCGCCGCCAAAACCCATCAGCGTGAAATGACGGGGATCGATGCCCTTGGCCACCGAGTTTGCATTGATGGCAAGCGCCATATTGTTGTTCACCACCCGCAGAATTCCGAGCGCGGCGTCCGTGACGCTGAGATCGAGCGGCTTGGCCACGTATTGCTCGACCGCTGCGTGGGCCAGAGCGGGATCGATTTTCAGATCGCCGCCGAGAAAATGCTCGGGATCAAGCCGGCCCAGAACCACTTGCGCGTCGGTTACGGCGGGTTCCTTGCCGCCCTTGCCGTAACATGCCGGACCCGGAGAGGCGCCGGCCGATCGCGGGCCGACGCGGAATGCCCCACCCGGATCGAGATAGGCGATCGAACCTCCGCCTGCCCCGATGGCGTCGATGTCGATCATCGGCACCAGCACCGGAAGATGGGCGACCTCGGTGTCGCGAGGATTCTTGATCCTCAGTTCGCCGTTCTGGATCACCGAGATGTCGGCCGACGTTCCGCCAACGTCGATGGTGATCACGTTCTTCGTCTTGCTGGATTCGCCGGTCCAACGCCCACCAATGACCCCGCCCGCCGGTCCGGAAAGCAGCAGCCCCACGGGACGCATCGAGGAATTCTCGACCGTGGAGATGCCGCCATTCGACTGCATGATCCTCACCTTGGCCGCGATGCCGTTCTCGCGAAGGCGACCTTCAAGCCGCCGGAGATAGAGCGCGGTGGTCGGACCGATATAGGCGTTCATTGCCGTTGAGGAGAACCGCTCATATTCCCGGATGACGTTCACCACTTCATGCGAACAGCAAACGAACGCGTCGGGAATCACGCGCTTGACGACGTCGCGGGCCTGCGCTTCGTGCTCACTGTTGAGAAACGAAAACAAAAAGCAGATGACGATCGCCTTCAGGCCGCGTTTCTTGAAAAGTTCCGCCGCAGCTTCGACCTGATCGAGTGCGAGCGGTACCTCGACCTCCCCGGTCGGCGGGCGCAGCCGCTCGTCCACGACCAATCGATTACGGCGCTTGACCAGCGGTTTCGACTGCCACGGCACATCGAACTGCAGCGAGAAATTGTGCGGTCGTTTGTGACGCGCCATATGGAGGATGTCACGAAATCCGCGGGTCGTTATCATGCCTACGTCGGCGCCCTTGCGCTCGATCACCATGTTTGTCGCCACGGTGGTGCCGTGCAACACAAGGTCAATGTCTGCCGGCGATACTTCAGCTATCTTGCACACTTCCACAACGCCCTGGACGACACCCATCGATTGATCCGCGGGGGTCGACGATACTTTGTGCACGAAGATCTTCTGGCTCTCTCCGACGATCGTCTGCTCCAGAACAATGTCGGTAAACGTACCTCCAACATCAACGCCGACACGTATCATGATATTCCTCCTTCATTGATTTTTTCGGCCCGTCCGCGCGGGCCGAAATCTCGATTTAGTGCTCGGCGTCCGTTCACCAGCTGGTCGCCCAATTCGGATCATTGATCCCTATCGGATAGGCGAGCCCATAATCCAGCGGCGGCCGAACGACGTATTTCCGGTCGAAGTCGACCCAGGGATAAGGAGCCCCCGAACGCACGATGTACGGCCAATCGGGGTGAGCGAAAATCGGCCGACCGACCGCGACAATGTCCGCTGCGCCTCCGGTCAGCGCCATCTCGGCCTGCGGACCGTCGGCGATGCCGCCGTTGGTAATCAAGACAAGCCCCGAGGCCTCGCGCAGTGCGACGGGCATCGGGGTCGTCGAATTCGGGTCGCGATTCTCAAGGTAACCGAAGCTCGACCAATGCAGGGCGTCCGCCGCCGAGCCCTTTAAAACCTTGCCGATCTGTTCGGCATAAGCGACGCCGCCAGGCCACGCCCCCGTGAAATCGTCGACACCGTCCTGCGACAGGCGCAAACTGATAATCTTACCGGGCCCTATCGCCTTGCGGACAGCCTCGCATGTCAACGCGGCGATGCGAATGTTGTTTTCCGGGCTGCCACCGAATTCGTCAGTCCGCAGATTCGTCTTGGGATGAATGAACTGATAAAGCAGATATCCGTTCGCCCCGTGGATCTCCACTCCGTCAAAGCCGGCTTCCATGGCGCGCTTGGCGCCAGCGGCGAAGCCGTCAGCAACCTGATGGATCTCGGATATCGTCAGCGCGCGCGCCGGACCGAAGGTGACCTTCGGCCAATCTCCGTCGATGTTCCGAATTATCTTTTCATCATCGGTATCGGTATAGAGCGTCCAGCCGTCGCTCTTGGTCGCACTGGCGCTCACCGACTGCTCGCCTCGGGCTAGGCATCGGGGATCCGTGACGCGGCCGCCATGCATGAGTTGCAGGATGATGACGGCTCCGTGCTTGTGGACCGCATCCGTAATCTTACGCCAACCCGCCACATGCCTGTCGTTGGCGATGCCCGGCTGCGAGAGATAGGCGCGGCATCCCAATCGATCCTCCTGGAAGGTCCCCTCGGTAATGATCAGACCGCAGCCGCCACGCGCGCGCCGCGCATAATAGGCCGCCATTTCGTCCGTCGGCGTTCCATCAGGCTCCGCCATTTGCCGGGTCAGCGGCGCCATGGCGATACGATTGTTCAGTGCGTAGCCCGCCAGCTTCATCGACGAGAAAAGGTGCGGAAAGACCTCGGACATAGTCAAATTTCCATGATGCGGTTTATCGATTCGACCAAAACGTTTTCCATCGATTGCTAACGGCTGATGAGCGTGGCGGCGTCTTTTTTCCAGGCGAGCAACACCTCCTCACCCCCTTGAAATCGGCCGACATATTTGTCTGCATGACCCTCGACGACGATCGGCTGGACGCCGCCAACGATAATGACGAGTTGAACGATGTGTCCGACCTGCTGGATCGACTCAACGGTTCCTTTGATGGGATTGCCGCCATAGATTTCGGGGAAATAGTTCAGCGGCGTCGTGCCAGGCAGAACGTCGATCGCTTCGGCCGGCACCGCGAGGCTTGCCGTGCTTCCGGCGTGCATCGCCACTCTGGACGCGCCAACAAGCTCGCCGAAGGCCGTGTCCAGCCGGCAGCCGTTGGTATCCGCCAAAATCACCTTGCCGTTTATCAGCGCATTGCGACCGATGAATTTCGCCACAAACTGACTGCGAGGACGGGTATAGAGCTCATAGGGAGCGTCGATCTGCTCGATACGGCCGGCGTTCATGACCACGATGCGGTCCGAAAGAGCCAGCGCCTCGGACTGGGCATGCGTTACGAACACAAACGTAATGCCCAGACGGCGCTGCAGCAGCTTGAGCTCATTCTGAATACTCTTGCGCAGGTTGGCATCGAGCGCACCCAGGGGTTCGTCGAGCAGCAGGATATCCGGCTCGACCACAAGGGCGCGTGCGAGCGCGATGCGTTGCTTTTGTCCACCCGATAAACGATCCGGCCTGAGGTCGCCGATGTCGGACAAGCCGAGTTTTTCGAGAATGCGTTCAACCATGGCGTCGCGCGTGGCGGCGGGAATCTTCTTGACGTCGAGGCCGAAACGAACGTTTGCGCGCACGGTCATGTGCGGAAACAGCGCGTAATTCTGAAAGATCATCGCGGTCGGACGGCGCTCCGGCGGCACATCGTTGATCCGATTGCCCCGAATGAAGATGTCACCCGACGAGATCGTCTCAAATCCCGCGATCATTCGCAGTGTGGTCGTCTTGCCGCAACCCGATGGTCCCAGAAACGCGATGAACTCGCCTTTCGAAACATCAAGATCGAAATCGATAACCGCGGGCGTTCCATTGTCATAGACCTTCCCGACACCGACGAGTTGCAGATCGATGGTCACGCGACAGTTCCAAACATTGCTATACTCATTGGTTCGATGTCCCGCGCCCGAGGGCGCGGGAGTACCCGCTCGCAGGAAATGTGAGGTTCGAAACCTGCCAGCAATCAGGCGCTGAGGAATTCGTCCCACTTCTTCATCAGGTAGTCGTATTCATCCGGCCACTGATGCCAATAGGCGACGGTGGAGGCGCGCTGCTCGAGCGAGCCGCCATCTCGCAAATCGCCTTCCTTGATGCCGCGCTCCGGCGCGCCCTTCCAGGGCTTGCCTTCGTACCAGAAGGCGTATTTGTCGGGCGCCATGACTTTCTTGATGTCGGTCGAGGGCGAATAGTAGCCTTGCTCGGACACGATGACCGCGGGTGGGCCGGAAAGCCAGTAGTCGGCATAAGCGATCACCGCCTCCTTGTTCGGCGTGGCGGTGACCGGGGATACGCCGATCGACCAGGCGCGGTAACCCTCCTTAGGAACCGCGTAGGTACATTGTACGCCCTGGGCCTTCACGGCCATAACCGCAGGCTGCCAGGCATCAGCCAGGATCATTTCGCCCGACGCGAGCAGGTTGACGAGTTCACCGAAGTCGCCCCATAGCGCACGGAACTGGCCGCCCTTCTTCTTGGAGATGAGGAACTTGGAAGCCTCGTCGATCGCCTTTTTGTCCGGATTGCCTGGATTGGGGACCTGCAGCAAGCCCAGTGAGTTCATCGCCAGCACGGCTTGGCCGAACGCGATGAGCGGATCGACATTCAGGCCTGTCTTGCCTTTGAACTTGTCGTCGAAAATGGCCGTCCAGGTGCTGGCTTCTTCTTTCGAAACGAGATCCGGCCGATAGCCGATCGAGTCGTAATTATAGACCGTCGGCACCATCCAGAGTGCGGTCTGCTTGTCATCAGTCCAGATTTGACCCGCGATTTGCTGCCCTTTGCCCCACTTCGGATTCGGCTTGGTGAAGGTGTCGCGAATATTGGCCCAGCTCTTCAGAGCTGAGACCGGAATCGATTCGATCTTGTTGGTCGCGATGACTGCGGGCAATCGTTCTCCGATCGTTTCCCAGCAATCGTAGGCGGTCGACCCCGACAGCAGTTCGGTCTGCGCATCCGGGAAAATCGCCCCCTTGCCGGAGACGGCCTTCACGCCGGACTTGGCTTTGAAGTCGGCGAGGATACGTTCCTGGACCGTGACCGAAAGACCTATCGTACGCAATTCCTCGCTGGCAAGATTTGCCGCGAAGGCCTGCTGGGCTCCGAAAGGAGGTCCAAACGAAGTAAGGGCGAGGCCGCCCGCCGTTCCCTTCATGAAATTTCTGCGCGAGACTTGATAAGACATTTAAACCCTCCTCTGTTGTCACTGCGTCACGTGTTCACCTGAAGGTGAAATCGCCTTCAGTACCGTCCCACCAACAATCCGCCGTCCACCACCACCACTTGCCCTGTCATGTATCGGGCAGCATTGGATGCAAGAAACAAAATGACGTCGGCGATCTCTTCGGGTTCGCCAATCCGACCCATCGGAATGAACTCGCCTGCTTTCTCGGCGCCAACCGTCCCCAAGGAATGCTCCTCGGACAGCAGTTGCGCCGTGCGAATGTATCCGGGCGCAACGCCATTGACCCGCACGCCGTCCCTGGCGAGTTCAACCGCCAGCCCGCGGACAAGGCCGACGACGCCGGCCTTGGCGGCGGAATAGTGCACGTGTTCATCCCACCCGTAGGCGACGCCCATGATGGACGACAGACAGACGATGGCTCCCTTCCGGCGCTTTCTCATGCCGGCAAGAGCCGGCCTGACCACGCGGACGATGCCTTTCAAGTCTATGTCGAAGGTGTGATCCCATTTATCGTCGGTTAGCGCGGCGAGCGGCGTCTTGTGCGCGATGCCGGCGTTCGCGACGATGGCCTCGATGCCGCCGTGTTTCTGTTCAACGGCCGCGACGAGCGCTTCCGCATCGGCCGTCGAACGCACATCGAGTTTATGAAACTCCGCCGTTCCGCCGGCGTCGGCGATTTCGGCGACGACGGAGCGACCTTCCTTTTCAAGAATGTCGGTCACGATGGCCCTATAGCCGGCCTTGGCGAAAGCCTTGGCCGTTGCGCGGCCGATCCCGATGCCGGCGCCTGTAATTAGGACTGTCTCACTCACAGCATCACGTCTCCTGAATTGGGCCCGATTGTCTGCCCGACGAAAAGGCTTGCCTGATCCGAACACAGAAAGGCGATGGCCGCCGCGACCTCCTCTGGCTCGCCAAATCGTCCAAGCGGTAGTTCCGCGGCCTTGGCCATTCGCCACTCGGGCGAAAGCCCTCGAACAAGCGGCGTATTGATTGGGCCGGGCGCGACCGCGTTGACCCGAACGCCCTGAGCGCTCACTTCGCGCGCCAGCGATTTGGTGAGGCCGATAATGGCGGCCTTCGCGGCGCTATAGTGAACAAGCTCGACGCCGCCGATCTGCCCAAGTTGCGAAGCCGTGTAAACGATCACCCCGGCGTTGCGGGCGAGCATGGCCGGGAGCACGGCGCGGGTCATCAAGAAAGCGCCACGGACATGCACGGCGAACATCCGATCGAAATCCTTGGGCGTCAGTTCGGTGAACCGGGCCTGGTGCACATGACCGGCATTGCTGATCAAATGAGTGGGATCGCCAAAGGCGGTTTGACAAGCCGCTACGATCGCAGAAACGTCGTCTTCAAGGGACACATCGCCGCCTACGGCGATAGCTTCTCCGCCCTCGCTCCGGATTTGCGAGGCGACGCTTTCGGCCTGATCAAAAAGAATGTCATTCACCGTCACCCGATAGCCGTCGCTGGCCAACCGCATCGCGACGGCGCAGCCGATACCGGAACCAGATCCCGTGACGATCGCCGTTTTCATCCAATCGCCTCCTGGATTGCCACGCGTTTCGCTCGCCGCACGCTCAGGGTCATGAGAATGGCGTAGACGGCGAGCAACGAGAACGAAAACAGGGTGGTGAGCACGCCAAAGGCGAACACGTTGGGATGGATCTCGACCGAGAACGTCGAGTAAATCGCGAGAGGCAAGGTTTGCTCGCGGCCGGAAGCGAGCAGCGTTCGCGGGAACTCGTCATAAGATAATGTGAATGCGAACAGCATCGCCGAGAGAACACCGGGAAATATCAGCGGAAAGGTTACTTTGCGGAACGTCGTGATCGGCGAGACGCCGAGCGACCAGGCCGCCTCCTCGACCGACGCGTCAAACCGGTTGAAGATCGCGAGCATGACGAGAAATGCAAACGGCAGCGTATAAACGACATGCGTTGCAAAAGCCGTGCTCCACCAATGCCGCTCGATACCGGTGGTGGTCGCGACCAGCCCGGAGCCCAGGCCGACGAGAATGCCCGGGACGATCATGCCGAGCACGATCAAGTAGAAGCTTACGGTTTTTCCCGGAAAATTCTTCCTGAACGCCTGCGCGGCCATGACGCCGAGAACCGTGGAGGTAATCATGGTCATGGCCGCAAGCGTGAGCGAGCGGAACAGCGATACCCCAATCGGAAGCGGGGCGACGCGAGAGGGCGGGGTCAGGCCAAAAATATCCCGGTACCAGAAGATCGACCACTGGGTGATCGGAAACTGCGGGCCGCCTTCCGGTCCCTGCTGGAACGAAAGTATGCCGAGCACGATGAAAGGCCCATAGAGAAACAACAGGAACAATCCCACATAGACGGCCAGCACAGGCTTGAGGATGCGTGACTCCATCGCTCCTAAAGCTCCTTCTTCAGATCGACGACGCGTAGCAGCCCCGCGATTACGAGACCCATGATCACCGTGAGGATGACGCCGACGACCGACGCGAGCGCCCATTTCAACGAACCGACCTGTGTCACGACGATATTGCCGAGCAGGTTCACCTTGCGGCCCGACAATGCGGCGCTGGTGGCAAATTCTCCGAGCACCATCACGCTTACAAACATTGCGCCAACCACGACGCCGGGCAGGCTCAGCGGAAAGATGATCTTGCGTAAAATCCGCCAGAAACCTGCGCCCAAATCCCGCGCCGCCTCGATGATATTGGGGTCGATGCGGCCCAGCATGAATGCGATGGGGCCGACCATGAACACCACATAGATCTGGGTCATGCCGATCACAACCGAGAGCTCAGTGAACAGCAGGGCCTCGATAGGCTGATGAATGATCCCGAACTTCATCAGAATGATGTTGATGGCGCCCTCTTTTCCCAGCATGGGCCGCCACGCGATCACCCGTATCAAGAATGACGTCCAAAAGGGGATGACACACAGCACCAAAAGCGCTGTCTGCAAGGTCTTGTTCCTGACAAACAGGCCCACAAACAAGGCGGTGGGATAGCCAAGCACGAAGGTGGAAATCAGAACGATCAGCCAGATCCGTATCGTGGTCCATAACGAATTGAGGTAGGTATCGGAGCCGAAAAACGTCTGCCAGCTATCAAGCGTCAGCTTCGGCTCTATCTTGAAGGTCGACTGCGTCCAGAAC
The DNA here is from genome assembly GCA_963755895.1 of uncultured Alphaproteobacteria bacterium. Classification (GTDB taxonomy): domain Bacteria; phylum Pseudomonadota; class Alphaproteobacteria; order Rhizobiales; family Xanthobacteraceae; genus Bradyrhizobium. Next base: position 168,551 of record CAVWMD010000003.1, on the reverse strand, counting down.
GAGACGTAGACGATCATCGCCAACGGAAGGACCAGGAATAAGGCCATCCAAATTACGGACGGCGCGATCAGCAGATAGGAGCGCAACGCGCCGCTTCTGCCTCGATCGGCCTTGTCGGATTTACTGGCGACGGCGTCGATTGGACTCATACCCACCACTCATCCAAAAACTATGCCATCTTCTGCGGTCCAGGTCAGATCGTAGGCCTCGCCCTCGGAGAAGATGGACGGCGCGCCATTGCTGAGATGATGTTCGACTTCCAGGACTTTGCCGTCGTTGGTTTCGAAGAAGTGCATGATCGCGGCGCCGAGGTATTCGCTGGCGACATAGTTGACTCTGATTGCCGGCGCCGGCGAGATAGACCCCGCCGGCCTGGCGACCAGTCGGTCGTAGCGCACGGCATAGGCAGACTTCGCGCTCGGCATGCGAGCGCCGAAGGCGAACCGCCCGTAGGAACTCGCAAAAACTTCGCCGTCGAGAGCGCCGTCGAACACATTGTAGCGGTTCAGAAAGCGGGCGACATTTGGCGTGGCCGGACAATTGTACACTTCGTCGGGCTTGCCAAATTGCCCGATGCGGCCTTGGTCCAGAACGATCACGCGATCGCCCATCGCCAAGGCCTCGGTTTCGCTTCCCGTCACGTGCAGGAACGGAATGCCAAGATGCTCGCGAATCCGTCGAAGCTCCGCGCGCATGCGCAGTCGCAGGTTGGCGTCAAGCGCGCCCAAAGGTTCGTCGAGAAGAACCAGTTTCGGCCGCATGACCAAAGTGCGGGCTAACGCGACACGCTGCTTCTGGCCACCCGATATCTGAGCGACGCCACGTTCTTCGAGACCCGTCAGTCCCACCATGGCAATCACCTGCAGCACGCGCGACCGCACCTCGTCTTCTGGGAACCGCTCGGCTCCGTTTCGGAGGCCAAACGCGACGTTGTCCCGCACTGAGAGATGAGGAAAAAGCGCGAAATTTTGAAACACGAACCCGATTCCGCGTTCAAAGATGTTCGCGCGAGTGATTTCCCGGCCGGACAAGAATATCTTTCCGGCGTCCGGGATTTCAAAACCGGCGATAGAGCGCAGCAAAGTGGTCTTGCCGGATCCGCTCGGTCCCAAAAGCGCAACATACTCATCGCGCTCGACGGCGAATGTGACGTCGCCCAAAGCAACGTGACTACCGAACCGCTTCGTCAGACCTTCCAGTCTCAAAATGGGTTCTTCGGACAAGATCGACATGCCCTTCTTGGTTCGCGCGGCGTTGCGCGAAGGTGTTGAACCAAGCAAAGCAAAAATGCTTAATGTATGCAACTCATTTCGTAGAGAGGGAGCATGCGACATCCGATCTTCTATAAGCTGCCTAAGTCCGCACCAAATCCCTGGCGCGAAAACGATCAAGCTTCAAAATAATGATTATTGAATTCAATATCCGTTATTCGGACCCGCGCAACGTCAGGTAAGGCACCCCGACCGGTGCTTCGCCGATGACCGCGACAATCTTCAGCCTCGCCAAGTTCTTTTCTGCCAAGGCGGTCAGATGATTACTCAGGTAGATCGCCGCTGCATCGATCGCGCGCGCCGTAATGAGTTCGAACAGCATGAGGTATTCGCCGACCGCAATCTCATCCTCGGGCAGTCCCAGCTTGGTCAGTGCCCGGGATGCCGCCGCAAGCGGCATCTGATTATGACGAATGAGCTCGACGAGATGCTGGTTCGGCGCGCGAAAGATGCAGAATTCCATCAGATCTCGCTCAAGCTGCATCCAGTCTGCCGCGCCCTGTTTGGCCGGGTCGCGGACGCGCTCGCGTTGCAGTGATTGAGCGATCTTCTCGAGGTCGATGCGATCGCCAGCCAGGCGAAGCGCTTCGGGCTCTAGGAGTTGTCGAACCTGAAAACGCTCTCGAACTGATTCCGCCGTCAACGGACCTGCAATCCAGTGAGAGCTTGGGGTCTTGGCTATCAGACCGCGCTCATGCAGCCGGCCGAGCACATCGCGGACGACGGTTCGGCTGACGCCATAATAGTCGCCGAGTTCCAACTCGATAATGCGAAACTCGCCAAAAATCAGACAAGCGGCAACGGCGGATTCCACTTCTTCGTAGACGACCTCCCAAAGACCTCGATTCTGGAGCGCGGCATTGATTTCGTTGGGGATACGCAGACCGGGCTTGCCAATGTCGCGGCGAACTGGCGCCACCGACGTTCCGGCGCGACCGACCAAATAGCCGCGCCCGTCGAAACGGCGAATCAGCTTTTCCTCCTCCAGGATTTGCAACGCGGCTTGCACCGGCGCCCGGCTCGTTTTCATGAGGTTGGCGATAGGGCCTTCCAACAGAACGAGGCCCGTTTCCAATCGCCCCGAAACGATATTTGACCTCAACGCGGCGGCGACAAGCTCGTAACGCTTGATGCTGTTCCTCATCTCAATTTACCGTTCACGCTGGAGACGAACCGGGTCCATGCACGGGCTGCATAATTGTGCTCGTCCATCACCGTGTTCCAAACCGCGATGCGACGCGCGCGCTCCAGATAGCTTCCGCCGGAACGTCTTGCACCTCGTCGGACGATGATCGTCTCGCCATCGGCAGCCAAGAGATCCTGGCTCGCCTCCTGGCCATCGTACCAGTAGCTCCATTCCGCAGCGCTCAGGTGGTCTGCGACCGCTGAGGGCACCGACATGTAGTAGCCTCGTCGAGCCATCACTGCTCCTGCCCAACCAGAAAGCCACCAATCCATGTATTCGCAAGCCATCTGAAGTGTCGGCCCCGAGACATGGCGCGCTATGCTTAGTCCGCCATGCCAGGCCCGATAGCCCTCGGCCGGAACGGCTTCCTTCACGATGGCGCCCGCGCTTCCCAACTCGTTGTAAGCCGGCGACCACATACTTTGAATCACCACCTCGCCGTCCCGAAACAATTTGGCGGCTTGCTCGCCCGTGCGCCAGCAGCGTCGAACGAAGCCTTCCTTACGTTTGTCTTTTAAGAACTCGAAAAGAGCGCCAATCTCCGCCGGGCTCATGTTGCCGATATTTTCGAACCGCAAGACCCCCATGGCTTCGGCCGCCAGCGCCACATCGAAAAGGCCGATCGCCGGCTCGTCAACAAGCGCAAGCTTTCCCTGCGCTCGCGGGTCGAACAGCATGGCCCAGCTTTCGCGCTCGTTGCCGGCGGTATTGAAAACACGCGTGTCATAGCCGAAAGAATTGAAATTGTGCACGGTCGGCAACATCGCGATATAACGCGTTTCTTCCGGTCCAAGCGAATGATCGGGTTGCACATAAAGCTTGTGCATCGGGGCGTCGCCAAAGCCCCTGCTGGCGTATTTGCCGACGCCGCCCGACTTTGTCAGTGCGCTGACTTTGGTCCAATTGCCTAGCCAGGTCGTGTCGATCGGCTGCAGGGCACCCCAGAACCAGACAATCGCCAGATTATGAAAGCACTGATCATAGACATCATAGGCCTCCGGATTGAGCGCCGCTTTGCGCTGGCAATTCGGAAAGTCGAGCACCTCGAATTCGATATTGAATCCAAGATTGCTGATCGCTTTCTGTCGAACAGCCTCCAATAAAGAAATGTCCGTGCCTAAGACACGTAAAGTCCGTTGACGATGAATGGCGGGAGAACGCTGGTTTCGACTATTTCGGGCCATAACTCAGGTATTTTCCTTCGGGATGCATTCTCCGAACACAATGCCGCCGTCACAGCGAAGAGGAGATGTGGATTTGAAGTCGATCAAATTTCCGGTGGACCGGCTTCTCATGAGTTTGTACCCTTAAAGATGGGAGGCCCGTAAACCCTGTCGAACGAAGGCCCGTCGAAGGAGTACAATTCCAGCGTCCAAGGGATAATAGGTAAGCACCACTTTCTCCAAAGCTGTAACAAGGGAAGTAATGCTAACACGCCCCAGTCGAAATGTCGGCTTGTGACCCTGGCTGTGTGAAAACGCTACTACTTTGCTGACTTCCCTTGTGATTCTACGGGGGAAGCTGATGAATCGCTTCGTTAAGCAGGCGGATCGTGGGCAGCGGACGCTATTGCCCGAAGGCCTCGATGATTTCATTGACGAGAGCAACCCTGTTCGGGTGATCGACGTATTTGTTGATGCGCTCGATTTGGCTGAGATGAGCTTTGAGGGAGCGGAGCCGGCGGCGACTGGTCGACCATCGTACCACCCCTCAGTTCTCCTTAAGCTTTACATTTAAGGCTATCTGAACCGGGTGCAGTCGAGCCGGAGGCTTGAACGCGAGGCCGGACGCAATGTCGAAGTCATGTGGTTGCTGGGTCGGCTCGCGCCTGATCACAAGACGATCGCGGACTTCCGCAAAGACAATGGCCGGGCGCTGCGCAGGGTACGTGCGCGCTTCGTCGAACTCCGCCGCGAGATGGGCCTCCCTCGCGACGGCGAGTGTCGCCATCGATGGCAGCAAGTTCAAGGCCGTGAACAACCGCGACAAGAACTTCACGCGGGCGAAGGTGGAACGGCGGCGTGCTGAGCTGGAGGAGAGCGTCGCAGGCCATGCTGCATGATATCGAGCGTCGCAAGCGTGATCGGCAACTTGAAACGCCGCCGGGCTTCTTCGTAACCGACGACGGCAAATGGACGGTCGTGCAGAAAGGCATGAACGGCGACAAGAAGAATGCGCGCCGATATCACCGGCAGTCGGAAAACCTAAAGAACTTCGTCGAAGAGCCGCACAGTGCGATCGACGGACCGGCACACGGAATGGCTGCTTCCGAGATCATCCCTGAAGCAGCCATCTAGGACCTAGCTGGCGTGGTGAAGTGACGGGTCTTCGCCGCTTGGCGCCGACACCGCCCGGCGTTCCGATAACGATGACGTCCCGTAGTAGCAAGGGAACAGTCGACCTAGAACTGGGCCCTAACCCACCCCGTCCATCTGCGGGCCGTTACGCCGGCGCTTCGGCGTTTCGTTCAACAAGCCGGCAAGTCGCAACCCTTCTAGGATTCCTTCCAGCCGCTGCTCCCGGATCATCGCGGCCATCATTGAAACGGCGTCCTGTTGCTGGATTGTGAAGTGCACGTCCGGCAATTGCTCAGACAGGGCCTCGAAGAATGTCTGCGGGCTGGTGACGTGATCTCGGAGCGCATATCCCGCGTCCTCCGCGAGGTAGGTCGCGAGATCGCCGTCCGTCAACGTGTCAAGATCAAAATCGTACCGTGTACGGTCATGGATCGACTGCCGAATTCTGCTCGCTCTGGTGTTTTGCCGCCACCGAGAGCATAAAAACCGCGTCCGGCAGGTTCTCGCGCGGTACATTCTTCAGCTCAGCCATGCGGGCATAAATTTCTTTGCCAGCACGCTCGTTCCGCGCGAAGCGCTCCTGCGTCTGCCCTGTCTCCTGCTCGCGCAGTATTTTTTCTCGCCGCTCTTTTCGGAACATTCTCACGCCCTCCGGGCGGCGATATAGTCCGGTTCTCGTACAAGATGGAAGATCAAAATGACCTCGCGCGATCCGCAGTTCGGGCATAAGAACGGTGACCGGTGGCAAGGCGGAACTGGCCACCCAGCCGCTCTGTGCACAGGGTGGCGAGGAGCAGTCTCTGAGGACATCGATTGAATTCGGCCCGGTAGAGTGAGACCCTCATACAAGCCGACATTGGGCAACCGAATGTTCGAGCGCTTAAGGATTTGCGTCAGCGACGCCAAACACACGGTTGCCGTGGCAGGCCGAGATACGGAGTATCGGCCATGACGAGCGCGGTGCATAGGCTTAGGAATTTCTGTCAGATCAACCTTCAGAACATTTGCAAGCTGTGTCTTCGGGCCGACAACGGCGCCCATCATCACCGACTTACTGACGATCGAGTGGCATGAAGCCGTCCGTCAACGTTTGCATGAAACTCACGATCGCATCCTCTTCGGCCACCGACAGGCCGAGGTGCCCGATTTTGCTGCTGTTCATGTTCTGCTCCGACTCCGGCGCTGGCCAGCATGTTGTGCCTTCTCCGGCGTCGTGAGGCTTGCATCGCGGCAGGACGTCGCGCGTGTTGTAGAAATGCACGATCTCTTTCAGGCTACGTTCCCACCACCCCCACGGCCTCCGCCCATTCCGCGAGCGACCGGCGTTGGTAGGCCTTGCACAAATTGCATATTGGACTGGAGCTTCGAAAAAGACGCTGGATGAGCACGTAGAATTGCTCCGGCGCCGGCGCGTAAACGGAATCATGTCCGCTCGCGATCGCCCGCCAGATTTGTCGTGCGACATGTTCCGGCGAATCCATACTCATTTTGGTCTTGGCGATAAGACCAGCAAATGCGACGGCCGCATCGGTTCGAGTGGCTCGCGGCGCGGCATAGGTCACGCCAATTCCCTGCCGCTTCAAAGCGGCTTGTCAATAAGTACGGCATCGAGCTTCGGAGCGGTGCGCGGCTTTGTGATGTGCCTAACTCCTGAGAAAAAGTAGGCCGCATCGAGCGGGCCCTGCCGACGCGCGGTCCGGACGGCATCTCTCAAAAAGAACCCGTCATTGGCGACGGGTGCCAGTCTAGGGAGGTAATGCTTCGCAGCGTAAGCCGATTTGCGGGTCTGGCGTGTGTCGCAATTCACACACGAATAGGAAAACGAGGTGGGGCGCGGACGTAAGCCCACATTCTCCCGTCAAAGGAAATTCACCGTCGGTGGTTCGGGGGCGCTGGCGAGGATTTCTTCGAACGTTGCCGAAGAAAGGCGGTCTCCCATTTTTTCGACTATGCGCGTCCGTATTTCAGGATCGCAAGCGAGCAGCATCCATTTGATGCGCAAGATGCCATCGCGAAGCTTTCGGAGTTCGCGACCATTTAACTTGGAGACATCGATCGACTGAAAGTGCGCAAGGTCCTTCCGCAATGGTTCGACGAATGCGGCGAGCTTCACGCTGCCAACTTTCACGAGTTTGTGAAATTCGAGCTCGATCGGGTCACTCACTGGAAACGGCCTTCCTCGAGATTAAGGCGCCCGGAACCGATGGCTGCGAGCCCTCGCTATTTACCGCCTCAGCCTTCTACCATGACCGTCAGCCGCTGCCGGTTTCGCTTCCTGGCCGATCGGCGCGAGCGCATGTATGGTTACCAATTCGTTTTCGGCCCCCAACTGCTTTTCCGGTCACGATTTAACCGATCATTAGATTTTGGTTTTAGAAGCGGCAGCATGGAAGAACGCCGCGCAAACCCTCGCCAACGCGTTTTCAAAGCCGGAACAATCGAGTTCGACGGCAGCGGCGTCGATTGCACAATTCGCAACATATCTCCGGGCGGGGCAACGCTAGATGTGACGAGCCCAATTGGCATTCCGCACGAAATCACATTGAACATCGCGAGCAGCCATGAACGCCAGAATTGTCGTATCGTCTGGCGCACGGAAAAGCGGATTGGCGTGGCCTTCGCCCATTAGAACTAGCGGAGGACTTTTGTGACCGACCGAATAAAAATTCTTTGTTCCAAGTGCAAGAAGCCTTTCAACGAGAGAGCGCAACGACTTCGCCAGGGCTATCAGGTGCAGTGTCCGCATTGTATGAAGCTGATTACTTTTGATAGCGGCTCGGAAGACCCAAATATCAGGCGTCCGCTTAAGGCGGCGCGGGATTTTCGGATAGCAGCGGAAGATGCAATCGCTTTAGCTCGTATGGCAGCTCAAGGAGCGAAACGCGATCCGGTATTTTAAGCGCGCACTGAATAAAAGACCCGCCGGCGTGAACCGGTGGCTCGATGGTGGCTTGAGCCAGCGCCTCATATTGCGCAGGCACAGTCGCGCGGAAAGCACATCACAGATCCCCAAGAGGGAAATGCTTCAATGAACTATAGACTTAACGACGTTGCTCAGACCGGCAGCGGATAACCCTCGTCATCACATCGAGGGCGAGTTGCCTTCACATGGAAAGGGACATACGGTCTAAACCGCTCGCGCGGTAGGGCTCCACCGCCAGGTGCGCGGGGACGCGAGGCCGCTCGTGTCGCGTCCATCGCTGGAGGTCGCGGACATTTTCCGCGGCCACGGCCCGGCATGGCGCCGGGCCCATGCCGGCCATGTCAGCCTCGGCCAACTCAAGGTGATGTCGGCGATCGAGAGCTGCCGTACCGCGGCGCTCGGCGGCCATGTTGCGCGCTGTGAGGAGTGCGCCCACAGCCAGATCTCGTACAATTCCTGCCTTATGGGCACGATTTGTAATGGGGAGTTGGCGGGCCATTCCGTCACTGTGCTTTGAGCGTTCGCCAACTCCACTCACCATTACGAGGCACCCCTGAGCATGGCGATAAGTTTATCCGGCGGCCGGAAGAAGCCTTTGCGCATGTGGGGCGGAACGATGGCTTCAATGGCCTCGAGTTTCTCCGTGGGATCGCCGCGCGTATAGACTTCGGTCGTCGCCAAGTTGGCGTGTCCCAGCCACAAGGACACTTTTCGGATGTCCTGCGTCGCTTGCAGGACGATCATCGCGCATGTGTGCCGCAACACATGGGGTGAGACACGCTTTTTTAGCAGACCAGGGCATTTGTGAGCGGCGGTCGCGCAATGTTGCTTGAGCAGATATGCAAAGCCCCAGCGGGTTAGCGGTTCTCCCCTGGCACTAACGAACACCTCCGGCGTCGCGACTGTCCCTCTCACCGCCAGCCAAGCACGCAGCGCCGCAGCCGTGGTTTTCCATAGGGGGAGAACCCGTTGCCGTCGTCCTTTGCCGAGAACTCGAACGCTCATCGCTTGCAGGTCAACGTTGTCGATTTGCAGTCCCGTCAGTTCGGATACGCGAAGGCCGGCGCAAACGGCCAGATGCAGCATGGCCCGATCGCGAACCCCATCGCGGGTCGCCGGATCGGGTGCGTCGAGCAAGGCTTGGAACTCCTCTCGCAGGAGATAGGGAACCAGACGAGAGTTGGTTTTCTTGAAAGGGATCGCCAGAACGCGACGTATTTGCTCAAGCGCCGCCGGTTGACGATATTCGAGGAAGTGGAAGAAGGACTTGATTGCCGCCAACCGAACGTTACGGGTTTCCGGCGCGTTTTTGCGCGTGTCCTCCAGATATTCGAGGAAGGCACTGACCAGCTTCGCGTCAATCTGCTCCAGCATCAGCGACGATGGCGTGACCTTGTGCCTTGCGGCCGCGAACTCGAAGAGGAGCTGGAAGCTGTAGGCGTAGGAATTGCATGTATGCTGGCTGGCACCTCGGTGGCCGGCGAGCGTCTCGTGGAGGTAGGCTTCGATGTGAGGTGCAATCGGCGTCATGGTTGCGCACCCCCACACATGAACGCCTCCCCAACGTCGGCGACGTCGCGCATGAGATCGGCAGTGGCCTCGAGATACCAATAGGTCGCGTAGATGTTGACGTGACCCATGTAGGTCGCGAGTGCCACCATGTGCTTGCCGCTGCGGGCCCTGCCCACCGGACTGGCCTGCAGTGCACGCACCGCGAATGTATGCCGAAGTTCGTGCAGACGAGGCCGGCGGCCACCCGGCGCCGGCCCAACATTTGCCTTCCGCACCAATCGATCAAACGTGTCCTTTACCGTGTGATAAGGAAGCGGCCGACCTTGGTCGCAGACGAACACATAGGCATCGCTTGAACGAGGTTGGCGTCGCCTCAGATAGCGCTCCAAGCCTGCCGCTGCGGAGTGATGCAGCGGCGTCAAACGGGTCTTCCGGAACTTGGTCTCCCGGATCACTAGTCCGTCATTCGTCATGTCGGCAACTTGCAATTTCAACGCTTCGGAGATCCGCAACCCAGTGACCGCAAGCAAGGCAATCAGAGTGGCGTAGGTTTGAGGTCTCAGCCCGCTCGCAGGGCGAATGCGCAGGGCGGCTTCGATGAGGCGATTGATCTCGTCTGCCGAGTAGATGTGCGGCGGCCGGCGCTTCTTGCGGGCGCCAAAGTGATTGGCCGGCGGCACCTCGTGCCGACCATCTTCAACCCTGATGAACCGTACGAAGCGGCAGACGGCTTTCAACCGCGCGTCGCGCTGCGCCACAGACGGGCCGAGAGCCGCCCAGTCGATCGCCGATTGCGCGTGAACATGCGTGTCCCCGCGGTCGGTCGCAAAGCCAGCAAAGCTCTTCAACAAGTATTCAGCCATTGTCATGTCAAATCCTGCAGCACGGCGCAGGCGGAGGTAGGCCTCTACGGTGTTCAACATCAGAGTGCCTCCGGCCAGGGCTGCGCGATTTGCTGCAGCAGGTTGACGTCGGCTTTCGCGTAATGCGCCGTCGTATCGACGCCCCGATGCCGAAGGACCAAGCCTATTTGCTCGAGAGGGACGCCATTGCGCAGCATCTGAGTTGCCGCCGTATGGCGCAGGGCGTGGGCGCCTTTGACTGGCGTAACCACGCCGGCCCGCCTCATGGCGCGCTTTGCGACCAATGACACGCTGCCGCCATCGAGGAATGGCCGGAATGGAGCGATGTTTCGAAGGAAGACGCGATCACTCTGAGCAACGGTCGGCCGGCATTCCATATAGGCGATAATCGCGTCTCCAACCTCTTGCGGGAGCGGGAGACGAACCTGATAGCCGGATTTCCCGCAGACCAGCAGCGTACCGGCTTCCCACTCGATATCAGCGAGGCGGAGCTGCGCCACGTCGCCGGCTCGAAGTCCGAGACGTGCCAGCAGCAGGAGGATCGCGCGATCGCGGCGACGCCCAGGTGAATCGCCATCACACGCAGTGAGCAAGTCGACCACCTGCTCCGCTGTCAAATACCTTGGCAACTCGGCCAGGCGCCATGAGGCGTAAGCGGGCACGGCCTTGTCGAGATCAGCTTGGCAGAGACCCTGGACGGCGAGATAGCGCAAGAACACCCGCAGGCTGGTGATCAGCTTTTCGACGGAGCTTTTGCCGCCCTGGCCCGTGCGTTCCAGAAAATACCGCCGCACAGCTGTCGCGTTCCACCCTGTGGGATCGGTGCCGAGCGCCATCATCAGGCGGGTGGCCCCACGAGCGTACTGTCGGATCGTCGGTTCGGCGGCACCGCGATGCTTGCGCAGCCAGTGTTGGAAGCTGACAACGAGCGCTGGCTCGGGGCTTTGAATGGCGGGTGTCGCGTTGGTGCGGTGAACGCCAATTTGTTGAAGAAAATTGAGAAAGTTCTTGGCGCCGAAAGTCGTGTGGTGGTTTCGCCGTCCGCCTTTTGCTCGCGGGCAACGACAAGTTCGCAGATGCTCGTGGAAAGCTGCAAGATTGATGTCGGCTAACGTTCCACCTTGCTCGCACAAGAAATGGCCGAGGTGCGCCGCCGCGCGTAGATAGCGCACTGCGATGGCCGGACGATAGCCGCTCCGTTCGAGCGACTGGGCGAAACCGTCAATGAACGATCCGCTTGGCCCGTTTCGCAGGTGCGCAAGCATCTTTGGCGCCAAAAAATAAGTCTCCAGCATCTCGGTCCCTCCTTGTGACTGGCCGTTGGTGGCCAGTTGCAGAGGGGCGGGAAGACGCAGTGGTTATGGAGAGCTGAACCGCAGACAATCCCCAGGAATTTGCCGTCTATGAGAAATGCGGGCATCGCCGCTGCCCGCCAACTCCCCATTACAAATCGTGCCCATAAGGCAACTAATGGGAAATGCCCATTACCTGCCGCAACCGGCATTGCCCGAAGTGCCAGGGCGCGGCGGCAAAGCAATGGCTGGACGCGCGCGAAGCCGATCTGCTGCCGGTGCCGTACTATCATGTGGTGTTCACACTGCCGGCGGCCATCGCCGATATCGCTTACCAGAACAAGGCTATCGTCTATGACTTGTTGTTCAAGGCATCGGCCGAGACCCTGATCACGATCGCGGCCGACCCAAAACACCTCGGTGCCCGCATCGGCGTCACCTCCGTGCTCCATACCTGGGGCTCGGCGATGACCCATCACCCGCACGTCCACATGATCGTGCCGGGCGGCGGCATCTCGCTCGACGGCGAACGCTGGGTGCCGTGCCGCCCCGGCTTCTTCCTGCCGGTGCGTGTGCTCTCGCGCCTGTTTCGCCGACTGTTCCTGCGGAAGCTGATCGCAGCCTACCAGGCCGGCCGTCTCCGGTTCTTCGGCGATCACGCCGCTCTCGCCGCCGCGCGGGCGTTCGCGGCGTATCTCGCCCCACTGCGCCGGGCCGAATGGGTGGTCTATGCGAAGCGCCCGTTCGGCGGCCCGAAGGCCGTGCTGGCCTATCTGTCACGCTACACCCACCGCGTCGCCATCGCCAACAGCCGGCTGATCATCTGCGACCGTACCGCCGTCACCTTCCGATGGAAGGACTATCGCGCCGAGGGTCGGGATCGTCAGAAGGTGATGACGCTGGCCACCCCCGAGTTCATCCGCAGATTCCTGATCCACATCCTGCCGTCTGGCTTCCACCGCATCCGCCACTATGGCCTGCTCGCCAGCGGCACCCGCGCCGACAACATCGCCCGGGTCCGCCGCCTGCTCGACGCGCCTGCGGAACAGCCTGAGGCCGCGGATACCAGACGCACCGAGACTGAGGAACCCAAGCCGCTTGCGCAGCCGTGCCCATGTTGCGGCGGTCGCATGATCGTCATCGAGACCTTCCAGCGCGGCTGCGCGCCGCACACCCCGCCGGCGACATCTCCAATCGTGATCAGGATCGATACCTCATGATCAATTCAGTTTCGCCGCGACATCCCAGTGGGCAGTTCTGCTTCGCCGGCTCTCGACCGGCGATGACCATGCTCGCCCTCGCGTCGCCCAGAATAGCCACCTCGTTCAATCTTCGTCGCTTGACGCCGGTTCTGACCTATCGCGATCGGTCGACCAAACCCTTCCGCCTCACCGACCGCTTCCGAAAGAGGCGCTCAACGCACGTCAGCTACATACCGCCGCTGCCGAAATTCCCATAGTCTCTGACGCTCCACCTCGCCACACCTCCCGCGGTTTCTTCCCTTGAAGGTTTGCGTACGCCGGCCCCCGGTGCGCGCCGCACCACCTTCATGGGGCCGCCATCCGCAAACCTTCACATAACCGGAAGTGAGTTGATTCTTTGATCGCTCAGGAGACGCATTTTTCTCGCCACAGCTGAGCGGTTTCTTAGCAAAAAACCTAGCGCAGTTCTCTTTTCCTGGATCCGCAGTGTGGCACCGATCGCGATAGGGAACCCGCTTTTGATGTCGGTTTCTGGATTGACGGGCGAGAGAAAACGTAACCAAAATCAATCTGCTGAAGCAGTCCTCCTGGCAGGCAGCCTTCGTGAACGAGCTTTCGAGCTACATATTCTCGCCACTGCGCGAGGGCGACATCGCTCTCTACCGTGGCTCGGGCAACGGCCTAGCGCCCATCTTGCTGGTTGCCGCGGGGGAAGCCTCGCCCAGTGCGATCGAGCGGCTGCAACACGAATTTGCGCTCGAAGCGGAACTTGACGGTGACTGGTCGGTGCGACCCGTCGCCCTGACGCACTACAACGGCGGCATGGCGCTGGTGCTTGAGGATCCCGGCGGTGAGCCGCTCGATCGACTGCTCGACCAACCGCTGGAGGTATCTGACTTCCTGCGCATCGCGATCCCGCTCGTAGGCGCGCTCCGTCAGGTGCACGAGCGGGGCCTTATCCATAAGGACATCAAGCCGGCAAATATCCTAGTGGACTCCGCAAGCGGCGGCGTATGGCTGACCGGGTTCGGCATTGCCTCGCGTCTGCCGCGCGAACGCCAGGCCCCGGCACCGCCGGAGGTGATCGCCGGGACGCTCGCCTACATGGCGCCGGAACAAACCGGCCGGATGAACCGCTCGGTTGACTCCCGCAGCGATCTCTATGCGCTGGGTGTCACCTTCTACGAACTGTTAACGGGGACACTACCCTTCACCGCTGCTGATCCGATGGAGTGGGTGCACTGCCACATCGCGCGGCAACCGATGCCGCCCGACGAGCGGGTCGGCGGCGTCCCGGGGCCGCTCTCGGCTATCGTGATGAAGCTCCTCGCCAAAACCGCTGAGGAGCGCTACCAGACCGCCGCCGGTGTCGGGGCTGATCTTCGAAGATGCCTGGCGGAATGGGAATCTCATGGCAGTATCGGGCCATTTCCGGTGGGCGCGCACGACGCTTCGGATCGGTTGCTAATCCCGGAGAAACTCTACGGCCGGGAGCGCGAGATTGACGCGCTGGTCGCGGCCTTTGACAGAGTTGTGGCCAAATACACCACGGAGCTCGTGCTCGTGTCCGGATATTCCGGCATCGGCAAGTCCTCGGTGGTACACGAGTTGCACAAGGCGCTCGTCCCACCGCGTGGCCTGTTCGCGTCCGGCAAGTTCGACCAGTACAAGCGCGACGTCCCGTACGCCACTCTTGCCCAAGCCTTTCAGAGTCTTGTCCGCTCGCTCCTGAGCCAGAGTGACGCCGAGCTTGATCGGTGGCGAGACTCGTTAAGCGCGGCGCTGGACCCAAATGGTCAGCTCATCGTCAACCTCGTTCCCGAGCTGGAGCTCGTGATCGGAAAACAACCACCCGTCGCCGATCTGCCGCCGCAGGACGCGAAGAATCGCTTCCAGATGGTATTCCGGCGCTTCCTGGGGGTGTTCGCGCGCAAGGAGCATCCGCTCGCGCTTTTCCTCGACGATTTGCAATGGCTCGATACAGCGACGCTTGACCTCCTCGAACATCTTGCCACCCACCCGGACGTGCAGCACCTCCTGCTGGTTGGGGCCTACCGGGACAACGAGGTCAGTCCCTCGCACCCCCTGCTGCGCACACTCGATGCTATCCGGAAGGCGGACGCGTTCGTGCAGGACATCAGTCTTGCGCCGCTCGCCGGTGAAGACCTCCGGCGCCTTATTGCGGATACACTTAACTCCACGCCGGGCCACGCCGCCCCGCTGGCCCAACTGGTGCACGAGAAAACCGGTGGCAACCCATTTTTCGCCATTCAGTTCATTTCTGCGCTCGCCGAAGAGGGGCTGCTCCACTTTGATCATGACGCGGCGCGCTGGCTTTGGCAGCTCGATCGCATTCACGCCAAGGGGTACACTGACAATGTGGTAGACCTGATGGTCGGGAGGTTGGCCCGCCTGTCCACCGAGACGCAGGGGGCTTTGCAGCAGCTTGCCTGCCTCGGTAACGTCGCCGAAATAACCATGCTTTCGATCGTTCTCGGGAAATCGAACGAGGATGTCCATTCGGATCTCTGGGATGCGGTTCGTCTGGAGCTGGTCGAGCGCCTGGAGCATTCGTACAAGCTCGTCCACGACCGTGTTCAGGAGGCCGCGTATTCTCTTATACCGGAACGGCTGCGCCCCGAGGCGCACCTGCGCGTCGGAAGACTGCTCGCGGCGCATACCCCTGCGGAAAAACGCGAAGAGGCCATCTTCGACATCGTCAATCAGCTCAACCGCGGCGTCGCTTTGATCACCTCACAAGACGAGCGTGAGCAACTGGCTGAGCTCAACCTGCTCGCGGGTCGCCGCGCGAAGGCCTCCGCCGCCTACACCTCGGCGCTCACCTACCTCGCCGTCGGTGCGTCCGTGTTGCCGGAAGACCCGTGGGAACGCCGGCGCGAGCTTACCTTCGCGCTGGAGCTGCAGCGGGCCGAATGCGAGTTCCTTACCGGCGCGGTGGCGGAAGCGGAGCAGCGGCTGGAGGCGCTGTCAAACCGTGCCACAAATACGGTGGAACGAGCCACCGTCGCGTGCCTGCGCCTGGATTTGTACACGACCCTCGATCAGAGCAGCCGCGCCATTGCGGTCGGCCTCGCGTACCTCCGGCATCTAGGCATCGACTGGTCGCCGCATCCGACGAATGAGGAGGCCCGACGCGAATACGAGCAGGTCTGGTCGCAGCTCGGGAGCCGCATGATCGAGGATCTGATCGATCTGCCTTTGATGACCGACCCTGCATCGCTGTCGACGATGGACGTTCTGACCAAGATGGCGACGCCTAGCTTGTATACGGATACGAACCTGGTTGCCCTGGTCGCCTGCCGAGCGGTCAATCTCAGCCTCGAGAGCGGCAACTGTGACGGCTCGTGCATGCCCTATGTATGGCTGCCGATGGTCGCCGGCCCGCGTTTCGGCGACTATCGGACCGCCGTATATCGCTTCGGTCAGCTCGGCTATGACCTGGTCGAAAGACGCGGACTGACGCGTTTTCAGGCCAGGACCTATGAGCTGTTTGGATATGGCGTTGTGCCCTGGACGAGACATGTCCGGGCCGGCCGCGATCCGCTGCGCCGCGGGTTCGAGGCGGCTCTCAAGAACGGCGATCTCATTTTCGCCGCCTACTGCGGCACCCAATTGAATACAAACCTACTCGCGGCGGGCGATCCTCTTGCCGAGGCGGAAGGCGAAGCCCAGCAGGCCCTCGCCTTCTCGCAGAAGATGCGTTTCGGGCTTGTTATTGACTGCAACACCGCCCAGCTCGGGTTGATCCGGTCGCTGCGCGGCTTGACGCCGATTTTCGGCTGCTTCGACGATGAGCAGTTCAATGAGGCTCGGATCGAGCGCCGTTTTTCAGAAAATCCGGATTTGGCTTTTGTCGAGTTCTGGTACTGGGTCCGCAAGCTGCAGGCGCGCTTCTTTGCCGGCGATTATGCGTCGGCCATCGAAGCCTCGTCGAGGGCACAGTGTTTGCTGTGGAGTTCGGTCTCAGCCTTCGAAACGGCGGAACATTGCTTCTATGACGCGCTGTCTCGATCCGCCTGCTGCGATTCCACTGCGACTGTCGGCCGACAGCAGCACCTGGACGCTATCGCTGCGCATCACAAGCAACACGAGATGTGGGCGGCGAATTGCCCGGACAATTTCGAGAATCGCGCCGCGCTCGTCGGCGCCGAGATCGCGCGGATCGAAGGTCGGGACCTCGACGCCGAACGCCTCTATGAAGAGGCCATTCGCTCGGCCCGCGCAAACGGCTTCGTTCACAACGAAGCGATCGCCTACGAAGTGGCCGCGCGCTTCTACGCCGGGCGCGGCTTCGAAGAGTTTGCCCATGTGTATCTGCAGAGAGCCCGCAACTGCTATCAGCGCTGGGGGGCCGATGGAAAGGTGCGCCAGCTCGAACAACTTCACCCACATCTGGGCGATGTGCCAGGCTCGGCATCTCCCACAGCTACCATTGGCGCGCCCGTCGATCGGCTGGATGTCGGGACGGTGCTCAAGGCCGCGCAGGCGGTGTCGGGCGAGATCGTCCTCAGTGACCTCATCAAGTTGCTGCTACGGATCGCGGTCGAGCATGCCGGCGCCGGGCGTGGCCTGCTCATCCTGTTCCTGGCCGACGGGCCACGGATCTCGGCGGACGTCACCACCGGCCACGGCCAGCTTGAGGTCACGCTGCGCGAGGCGGCCGTGTCACCGGCCGAGCTTCCCGAGTCCGTACTGCATTACGTGATCCGAACGCGGGAAAGTGTGATCCTTGATGACGCCTTGGCGCAGAACCCGTTCTCGACGGATGAGTACATCTCTCAGAAGCTTGCTCGGTCAATCCTCTGCCTGCCGCTGGTGAAGCAGGCCAAGCTGATCGGGGTTCTCTATCTGGAGAACAAGCTGGCCTCGCACGTGTTCACACCCGCACGGATCTCGGTGCTGGAACTGCTGGCGTCGCAGGCGGCGATCTCGCTGGAGAACGCCCGCCTGTACAACGATCTCGGGGAACGGGAGGCCAGAATCCGCCGCCTGGTCGACTCGAACATCATCGGGGTCATGATCTGGAATTATCAAGGCCGGATTATCGAAGTCAACCAGGCCGTACTCGACATGTTGGGCTACAGCCGCGAGGAGCTCACATCGGGCCAAATAGGGTGGCCAGAGCTGACGCCCGCTGAGTGGGCCCATGCCGACCAGGATTTGTTGGACCAGATTAGCGCAACCGGAAGCTCCAAGTCTTACGAGAAGGAATATTTCCGTAAAGACGGCAGCCGCGTGCCGATTTTGATTGCCGGCGCGCTCATCGAATGGAAACGGGACGAAGGGGTTGCCTTTATCGTCGACATGACCGAACGCAAGCGGGCGGAAGAGCAACTGCGCGCCAGCGAACAGCGCCTGCTCGATGCCCAAATGGAGCTCGCGCACGTCAATCGCGTTTCCGCGATCGGGCAACTGGTAGCCTCGATTGCTCACGAAGTGAGCCAGCCGCTCGCCGGCGTCATCGCCAACGCCGAGGCCTGTCTACGCTGGCTCGACCGCGGGACTCCCGAACTGAACGCGGCGCGCCGCTCAGCGCAATGGATCGTCGAAGACGGCAATCGGGCAAGTGAGGTTATACGGCGCGTACGGGCACTCGCGAACAAGACCAGCATTGAGAAGGTGCCGCTCGACATCAATGACGTCGTTAGGGAGACCATCGTGTTGGTGCAGCGTGAGCTGATTAGCCACCGGGTGTCGTTGAAAACGGAGTTGGCGCCGCCTCTACCCATGACCCTGGGGGATCGGGTCCAACTGCAGCAGGTCATTATCAACCTCTTGATGAATGGCATTGAATTGATGCAATCGAGCACGGATCGGCCGCGCGAACTGGTGATCCGATCGGGCCAGGACCATGCACAAGAAGTGCTCGTAAGCGTGACGGATAACGGCGCCGGGATTTCCGCCGAGAACGCGGACCGGCTGTTCAACCCTTTCTTCACCACTAAATCCAGCGGTATGGGGATGGGACTGTCGATCTGCCGCTCGATCATGGACAGCCACGGTGGCCGGCTGTGGGCTTCGACCAACGTTCCGCACGGCGCTACATTTCAGTTCACGTTGCCGGTGAACGCCGATATGTCGTCGTGAGGTTGCGCCGCCCCTATGTCGTCGGAGGAAACGCATGCTCGGACGCAAGTTCTGTTAACGGGATGGTCCGGCCGTGCTCCTGCCCCGCCAGCAAGCGAAGCTGGCAAGGGGGCGCCAACGACAAGGAGCACGCCATGTCTCAGACACCCAATACCGCGATCGCCGTGATCGGCATCGATATCGGCAGCTTTCAGTCGCCCCCTTTCCCTGTCCCAGTCGGCATCTTCAGCCCGCGCTTTTTTCTCGAGCGCGTCGATCTCGACTTGGATGGCCGCGGCTCGGTTCGCATGCTCGCCCTCAGCTTTGTCAAAGGCCGCTTGCGCCCCAGTCGGCGTTCACGCTCCATTTGCCTGACGGCTCTCTCTCGGTGAGAACGGCGGTTGTTTGGGATCGAACTCATTGGCTGCTCCTTGCTGCATGCGTATGTTTTGGAAAGTGCGTCTAGCATTTCGATGCTTATGGCACCGCGCTTTCCGCCGACCGCGGAGATAGACCTGCAACGCCCAGACTTCCGGATCGTTGGGCAGGCTTCGACGGCAAGGTAAGCGAACAGGAGCTCGCACTCTAGAATGAAGCCAAGGCCGCGGACGTTGCGGATCATGGGGGATTCGTTTGACGAGTTGACCTTGCGACGCAGTCGGCCCATGTGAACATCGACAAGATTCGTTTCCGGAACAAATCTATAGCGCCACACCTCCTTCAAGAGGGTTGCTCGCGACAGCAATTTATCGCTTCGCTGCATCATGTATTTTAGCAACTGAAACTCGCGTGGCCGCATGCGCTGAGTTTGGCTTGGCTAGGTAGGGACAGATCGGTGCCACGCGGAAGGTATTGGCGCAGCAATCTGTTGGTGTTTTCGTTCGAGCCGCGCTGCCAGGAAGACCGAGGGTCACAAAAATAGACATCGACCCCGGTGGCCAATGCCAGACGATCGAGCTCATCGACTCCCCGGGCTGCCAGAGATCCCAGATCTCAGACCGCTGAGCGGATGAGCAATAGATACGACGTCGCTGTTTCATGGCCTACACTCCATTTTTGCTAAAAGATTAGTGTGTTGCAGCGACCAGTTGAACCCGCCCCCATTTCGGACGTTGGACCTAGCCCGACAGCAGCGCGGCATGTTTTGATGCGCCGGGCTGGATTTTCGAATTTTTTTTTGACACGAGAGCAACGGCTGGCTGCGGCTGGATTTATCTTGCTATCCTGAAGGCTGACATCGAAGGGAGGACTGGATGCGATACCTTGTATTGGGCGCGGGCGCCCTCGGGGGATATTTTGGCGGAATGCTCCTCAAGGGCGGGGCCGACGTTACGTTTCTCGTGCGGCCAGCGCGCGCGGCCCAATTGCAACGCGATGGATTGGTCATCAAAACGCAGGACGGCGGCGAACTCCGTACCCAAGTCCGGACTGTTCAGCAAGGCCAGCTGGACGGGACCTACGATGTCGTTCTGCTCTCTTGCAAGGCCTACGATCTTGCTGGCGCCATGGACGCCATTGCTCCGGCGATGGGCGAGCAGAGCGTGATCGTACCTGTGCTGAACGGCGTGCGCCATATCGAGGTTCTGACGAAGAGGTTCGGTCCCGGGCGCGTGCTGGGCGGGCTCACGGTCATCAATGCTGCCTTGATGCAGGACGGAACGATCCAGCAGAGCCAGGTGCGGATCAACCTCAACGTAGTCGGAGAACTTGACGGACGTGCGTCCACCCGCTGCGCCGCCATTAAAGCCGCGCTGGACGTGGGCGGCATTCCCATCCAGATCAGCGACAACATCCTTGCAATGATGTGGATGAAGTTCTTCGCTTTTGTCTGTATCGCGACAATAGCAACCTTGACCAGATCCCGGGCGGGAGCAATCGCAAGGTCAGCTTCTGGAGCGTCCTTTGTCTCTGCCGTTATCGAGGAATGCACGCGAGTCGTGACGGCGGCGGGTTACCCGCCTGCCTCTGCTGCCGATACGGCGGGCCTGGTCCGCGGTCTGTTTTCCCAAGCGGACTCGACCTATGGGCCGTCCATGCTGATCGACATGGAAAATGGCCGGTCCACCGAAGGCGAGCACACGATCGGCGATATGGCGGGACACGCGGCGCGCGCTAACGTGAGCGCGCCGATCCTAAGCGCCGCCCTTTGCAATCTTCAGGCCTACGAAATCAACCGCAGCAATCCGCGATAAAATTGGCAAGGCCCTTGGCCTCGGCCTGCCCCTTTGAGATATGCCGCCATGTCTGCAGTTCGGTCGATTTAAGGAGGAAAGCGGACGTCGCACGGATACCGCGTTTCGGTCGCGATTGACCCTAATTGAGCATCTGTTGTTGAGAAAAGGGAAACCGCTTAATCCGAGGAGAGGTTGGCTGTATGTGGCGACCACTATGGACCTGGAATCCGGCTCGACGGAAAGCGACCCGTTGCACTTGACCCAGATCTGAACTCGCGTCCGGGCCGCCTGCTCCTCGGACGGCTTTCGTGCGCAACATCATGATGCGAGCTCAGCATTTACCTGCAGGGTGAACTGAAACGTGGCACCGTGAGGCACGTTTGCCGTGGCCCACAGCCGACCACCATGGGCTTCGATGATCGAACGGCAGATCGAGAGTCCCATGCCCATGCCGCTGGTCTTGGTGGTGAAGAAGGCGTTGAACAGCCGGTCCGTATTCTCGGCGGAGATTCCGACGCCGCAATCCGTCACACTTACCAGCACTCGTTGTGTCTCGTCCTGGCGCGACCGGATCACCAGTTCGAGCGGCCGATCCGCGACCGATTGCATGGCTTCGATGCCATTCATCACCAGGTTCAGCATCACCTGCTGCAGTTGGACCCGATCGCCAAGGATCACGGATAGAGATGGAGCCAGCTCCATTCGCAAAGATACCCGATGGCTGGTCATCTCACGCTGCACCAGCGCTACGACCTCCCTGACGACGTGATTGACGTCGAGCGGCACCTTCTCAATGTCGGTCTTTTTCGCGAGCGCCCGGACGCGACGGATCACCTCGCTCGCCCGGTTGCCGTCGTCTATTACCCATTCCACCGAGCGGCGCGCCGCGTTAAGGTCGGGAGTTCTGCGGTCGAGCCAGCGCAGACAGGCCTCGGCGTTGGCCACGACTGCATCGGTCTGGCGCAAACTGGCGCTCGTTCTGGCGCTCAAACACCGTATTCTTACGGTATCCACAGTGCCTGTGGAAAACACTAAGCTGCCTCTTGCCGGACCGGCGCTGTTTTCATGACGAACAAATTTGTACGTAACCGGTAGGGTCGCGCCAATGCGGCCCTTTTTGATTCCGGCACTCGCACCCCGAAAGGCCGACCGACTGATCGCCTGCCCGCGCCGTCCGCCGCCCCGATCCAATCCCCTCCGTAAACCTGAGCGGCCCCAGGTCCGAAACGGTCTATCCGCGTTATCCAGAGCAGCGTTAATCCGACCGGCAAGATCGTCGCACGCTTTTGGAAACGCCTGGCTGAGAGCCGCTACCACATTTCGTGCAATATCATCACCGGGCGCAGCGTAAGGGTGAAGCGTTTGATGCGTGCCGACGATACTGCCAGATTGGAAGTCGTACTGGATTTCGATATTTGAATCGCCTAACGCAATTTCTTCCGCCTCTAAGCTTTCGGCGGGAAACAGCGCCATGAAGCGTGACCAATCCGGCGTTGTGGCGGCCGGCTCCCTTGGCAAGGCCCTAAACGCGTCAACGACACGGGAAATCCGTTCGAGAACCGCTTGGTCACTCGCGGCGCATTGAAAATTGATCCGATCGGTTGCCTGCTTCGGTGTGACCTGCGCAACAAGAACCTTCAGGTCCGCTCCCTTTTCAAAAACAGCGAAACGGCACAAAGGTGTCTCTTCCGGAGAAGTCGGATCAGTAGAATTTGTCATGGAGACCAAGCACGTTTTATTTTAGCGGGTATGTCATTTAGGCGGCTCATCAGCTTTGCGCCGCAAGCTTCTTCTAGAGTTCCAACATCCCGGGAAGCGATCGACGAACTTTCTCCGTGCAACGGATATGGGAAACAGCGATCAAACCGACGTTGTACGATTTTGGCGGAGAAACGTTGGTCTCTTCGAATTCCGCCGGCAAAAATCCTGAGAATTTCTTCTACAATATCTATAACGATCCTCAGTACGGCTTGGGCGAGTACCATGCCACCACCATGGACAATCCGATACTTCCGAAGCGCCGCCAGAATGAAACTGAAGCGGCATGGATGAGGCGTCG
Source organism: uncultured Alphaproteobacteria bacterium (assembly GCA_963755895.1). Lineage (GTDB taxonomy): Bacteria > Pseudomonadota > Alphaproteobacteria > Rhizobiales > Xanthobacteraceae > Bradyrhizobium. The sequence goes on along the minus strand of CAVWMD010000003.1, from coordinate 145,685 downwards.
TGGCGAATTTATCGCGATTTGCAAGCCGGCAACGATCCCCTGGTGTACGCCCAAGAATATCTGGCCGAGTTCGTTGATTGGGCCGGCGTCGGCTTCTTTGCCAGGGACAAGCTGCTCGACAACGGTCAACCGGTCCCCTTCCCCGCCCGTTGCGACTGCGTGTTTGCCGTTATCGACACTGCCTCGAAAACGGGCACCGAGCATGACGCGACCGCGGTTACATTTTTCGCGCGAACTCTTGCCGGCGGCCGAATTCCCGCTGCTGATCCTCGATTGGGACATCGCTCAAATCGAGGGCGCATTTCTGGAGACTTGGCTGCCCGTGGTGTTCGACCGGCTTGAGGAACTCGCTCGGCTCTGTCAGGCACGCCATGGTTCGCTGGGTGCTCTGATTGAAGACAACAATTCAGGGACGATCCTGCTGCAGCAAGCCCTGCGCCGAAGCATGCCAGCCCAGGCGATCGACTCCAAACTAACTGCTGTCGGCAAGGACGAACGTGCCATCAGCGTATCCGGCTATGTCTTCCGGGGCGAAGTCAAGTACACCGACCATGCGTTCCATAAAGTTGTTACCTATAAGCGTAGATCAAAGAACCACCTGATGGATCAGATCGAGGGCTTTCGGGTCGGCGACAAGGACAACAAGAGAGAAGATGATCTTCTGGATACATTTTGTTATGGCATCGCTCTAGCTCTCGGGGATAGTGCGGGTTTCTGAGGCATGGCGTATACCGGCAGTACGACGTTGGGCGGGCTGGACAAGGCTTGGAGCATTGCTCAGCTTGTGGACGCTGCACTTGCTGTAGCGCCCGCTCTCCCAGCCGAGAAATCGCCCGATCGGCGCCGGAAGTTCACGGTAATTGAGGGCGGAAAAGTTAATCCATCCCCAGCATTTTGCTCAACCGGAACGCGGCTTCCGAGTGGATTTGGGCCAACACAGAAACATCGTTGACCTCGCCGCTCTGGGAGCGTCGCTGCGCTGTAGTCTGAAAAGAAACGGCCCCAGCTTGGGGGAAGCTGAGACCGTCTTCTTGGAGGCTTATACCGGGGGCGGCCCGGCACAGATGGATGTGGGTTGGCGCCCGGCGGATGCCAATAAATTCCGCGTTACAAGTGGTCCCTTTTCAAAATGCCAGTTTGGGGGTCGGGACGGGCAGGCCAGTACCCAACCACCATGTAGTAAGCCAGCATCTTTTGAAACCGGCAGGTGGGACCGCCCGTAACTCCTAACGGCGGACGGCCCCTGCCGACCATTTGAAATTGCCCTGCCTCAACAGTGGCTATGCTCGACTAAATCAATACGGGACGGAAAAGCTGATGGTTTCAGCCAGTGAAAGGAAACGGCCCCAGCGCCACAGAAGCGCTGAGACCGCAAGGTTGTTTGGTGCTGGGGACTTCAAAGACAGCACCGGATGACCAACGATCTCCAATGCTGGCCGTTCCCGTTGAACCTTAATTGCGCCCGTGCCGACAGATAGACGCTGGGGCATTGCAATTTCCAGCTTCGGCGGAACGCCACCAGGCAATATTCGGCTTGGAGGCGTTTTGCGTTGTGTCTGGAAAAACGCACCTCCGACAAAAGTCTAACGTTCAACAGAATCCATGAGGGTTCCAACTTGCTACCCGCTTTTGTCGCGGTAGACTTTCTCGGGACATCCTGGCTCCTCCCAAGTTTTTAGGGGTGTCGACTTGAGATCTCCATATTGCCAGCCCCGTCCGGGACGCCCCTCGGACGGGGTTTTTAATTCACGGTAGAACTGCCGTGACCCACTCTCGTAAAACGAGAGTTTTAGTTAATTCACAATCCGTTCTAGAAATGTACTATTCGGGCTCACGATAGCGAGTGGTGCTCGGCCGCGCCGACTGACGCGGCACCCTCGGCTTCGGGTTTTGCTCTCTCATGTTGCGCAATCGTCGAGATTGGTCATATCGCCCATCGCGACCCACCTTCCGCCGTCAAACCGGCTGAGTTGGAGATTGTGGACCGCTCGATAATCGGTGGAAGAATTGTAGACCTTGATACCCTCAAGATAGAGCGGCGGCTTTTCGTCTTTCAACGAGACGGCGTGCTTGAGCAAATTTTCGCGCGTCAGATCGTCGCCGCAGCGCTTGAGCACCTGCTCGATCATGTAGGCGTTGTTGTAGCCTGGGATCGCTGTGTTGTCGTCGATGTGGATCGCGGGCAGATATTTACTTGAGAAATTCCGCATAGACCTTGACCGCGGGTTTATCTTGCTCCGCCGGGTCGGTCGGATTGACTTCCCACCAGGCCGAGACCAGTCCCTTTGCATTGTCGAGTCCGGCGGGCGCCAGCGTGCCACCGATCGAACTGCAGTTGGAATTGACGATATGAAGCGGATGCCAGTTCAGCGCCGCGGCCTTGCGAATGCCCTGGGCGGCGAACTTCGAAGTCGTGAGCTGAACGAAAACATCGGCACCCGCGGCCATGCAGTCCGCGACCTGGTTATCGATCGACGGTTCGGAAAGTTCGTGACTGACCTCCTTCACGATCATCGCGGTACCCTTGTCGCCGAGGCCCTTCTTGAGACCGCGCAGAAAATCCTTGCCGAGATCGTCGTTCAGGTACTGCACCGCGATCTTGGCGTCAGGCTTTTCCTTCAGGATGTACTTTCCGAATGCGGCGCTTTGCGCGACATAGATCGGATACAACGGAATGATCCAGGGAAATTCCCTGGGATCGTTGAAGCGCTCGGCGCCCGAGGTCAGGAACAGGTTCGGGATTTTCTTGCCGTTCAGGTATTTCTGCGTCGCCGAATTCGGAGCGGTCCCGAGCATGCCCGCGATTGCGAATACCTCGTCGGATTCAACGAGCTTTCTGGTTTGTTCGAGCGTTTTCGGAGGCGTGTAGGCATTGTCGAGAGAGAGCAGATTGACCTTGCGGCCATTGATGCCGCCGCGATCATTGACCATGTTGAAGTATGCGGTTTGCGCCTGGCCATAGACGCCAAAGCCCGATGCCGGTCCGCTGTAGGGCGACGTGGTGCCGAGCTTGATCTCGGTATCGGTGACCCCGGCATCATAATTCCCGGCGGCAAACGCCCGTCTCGAACGGCCTGCTGTCAGCGACGCGGCACCCAGACCTGCAATGCACGGAACGACGGGTAATTGAGCTCATGACGACTCCTCCGATACGGCTTTTGCAGTCACCGGTCCGGCCCATCTGGCCGAACCGTCGATTTCGAGCAGAACTAGACAAACCGCACATTGACGGGCGCAAATCCTGAAATCCGCGCCTCGTAGAATTCACCTGATGTCGCCGGAGATACCGGCCCAAGCGCTCCCGTCAGCACCACGTCGCCGGCGCGCAGCGAATGCCCCGCGGCCGACATTGCGCGAGCCAGCCACAGCGCCGCCTTGAGCGGATGCCCGAGACATGCCGCGCCGGACCCGACGGAAACGATCGCACCGTTGCGGGTCATCGCCATGCCGCAGGCCTCGAGATCGAGATCCGTGAGGCGTTTTGGCGCAGCCCCAAGCACGAAGCGCGCGCTGGAACCGTTGTCGGCAATGGTGTCGAGAATGGTGATCTTCCAGTCCTTGATCCGGCTATCGACAATCTCGAGCGCGGGAACGACATAAGCGACCGCCCGCATGAGTTCGCCCATCGTGACATCAGGTTCTCCAAGATCGCGATCGAGCACGATGGCGATCTCGGCCTCGATCCGCGGCTGAATCAAACCAGAGGTCTGAATCTCGCCGCCGGTCACAATCTCCATATCGGCAAACAGCGCGCCATAATCGGGCTGATCCACGCCAAGCTGCTGCTGCACCGCTTTCGACGTCAATCCGATCTTCCGGCCGACCAGCCGCCGCCCCTCAGCCAGACCGCGCCTCGTGACTTCGGCCTGCACCGCATAGGCGGACGCAACGTCCTTTGTGCCCAGTTTAGCCTGCGATCGGATCGATCGGCGCACATCCGGCTTCCGCAGCCAGCAGCCGCGTCGCCAGCGCGTTCACGGCATCGGTGTCGCTCATGGCCGATCCAGGAAGTCGGCGACGAGGGCATTGAACTCCTCAGCCTTCTCCCATTGCGCCCAGTGCCCGCATTTGGGATAGACGTGGAGCTGCGCGTTCGGCATCGTCTTCAGGAGAATGAAGCTGGAATCGAGCGGAACGACGCGGTCGTCGCGGCCCCAGACGATCAGCGTCTTGTGCTTGAGCGAAGCCAGATCTTCACGCCAGATGTCCATTGGCGGCCGTTTGAAGATGTCGATGACGTCGGTTCGCGTCGCGGCTTTCAGCCGTTCTTCCATCAATTCCTCGGTGATCGAGGAGGAATCGAACACCAGCAGCTCGATGACGCCTTTCAGCTTCTTCAGCGTCGGCCCCTCGCCGCCATGAAACGTCGCCATCCGGCGCAAGCCTTCGGTCGGCATCGGCGTGAAGATCGCCTGGCTGCCGCCGGTGCCCATCAGCACCAGCCGGTTGACGCGATCCGGCGCGCGCAGCGCGACCACGAGCGCCGTCGCGCCGCCCAGCGAATTGCCAACAAAACTCGCCTTCTGAACCGCGATCGCGTCCATGAACGCGAGCACGAAGTCACCCATCGCCTCGAAGACCGGCCCATCCTTGAGCTTGCCCTCGGTCTCGCCAAACCCGGGGAGATCGACCACGATGACACGACGTTTCGCGGCCAGTGGCTCGACGTTCTTGCGATAATTGCTGAGGCCGGAAGCTCCGGGACCGCCGCCGTGGATCAGGATCGTCGGCTCGCCCTGCCCGAGGTCATGATAGCGCGTACGGGTTCCGGCGACGTCGATAAATTTGGCTGTCAGGTCCACACTTGATCTCCTGTTGGAACGGAATGCCGCCTAAGCGGCCGTGACGATGGATTGAAGATAACGATCGCGCAGCTTGCGCTTGAAAATCTTGCCGCTGGCCTCTCGCGGCAGGGAGTCGTGAAAGACGAAGCGCTTTGGTACCTTGAAGCGCGCGAGGCGCTTTTCGAGATACGCCGCGATATCGGCCGCGGCAGGCTTCAATTCCGGCTCCGCCTCGATCGCCGCGACCAGGCTTTCGCCGAACTCATCATCCGGCACGCCGAACACGGCGCAGTCCCGCACGCCGGGACAATTGACCAGGACGTTTTCGATTTCGGCGGGATAAATGTTCACCCCGCCCGAGATGACCATGTCGCGCTTGCGGTCGCAGATGAAGAGAAAGCCGTCGGAGTCCAGATATCCGACGTCGCCGCAGGTAACGAGTCCGCTGCGGTCGACCTGCTGTCGCTGGTCGGGACGGCCGTGATAGGTGAAATCGGAATAGGCCTCGGTACGAAGAAAGATTTCGCCAATTCCGTTCGGACCGAGTTCGTTGGCATTCTCGTCGTAGATCTTGATCTCGGTCCCCGCCATCGGCCGGCCGACCGTGCCGGGGTGCGCGAGCCACTCCGGCGAGTCACAGCCTACGGCCGGACCGGTTTCCGTCGCGCCATAGGTCTCGTGAATGACCGGGCCCCACCACGCAATCATCTCGCGCTTCACATCGGGCGGACACGCCGCGCCGGTGTGGGTCACCCAACGCACCGAGGATATGTCGTAACGCCGCCGCACAGCGTCATCGAGCCGCAGCAGCCGGACGAACATGGTCGGCACCATGGTCAGATGCGTGATGCGATGCTCGGCAATGGTCCTGAGCAGATCCTCGGGATCGAAACTGTGCTGAAGCACGGTCAGTTCGGCATATTGAAAGGCCTGCCGCGCGAATGCGCCGGGCGAAGCATGATAGAGAGGACCGCAGACGAAGGCCCGCATACCCTCCTCGATCCCGTAGATTTTTTGCAGCAACGCGACGTTTTTCTCGACCTGATCGGGCTTCATTGGCGCGCGCCGAACACCTTTGGGCCGCCCTGTTGTGCCCGACGTGTAGATCATGGTGCCGCGTGGCACCCGCGGCGGCCTGGCCCACGGTAGCGCCTGATCGCGGAACGCCGCCCAATCCTGCAGCTGGGCCGGGCGCGAGACTGGCACAGTCGAGTTGTCGGGCGCCGGACCGGCGATGGCGAAGACCGGCAGATCCGCAGGAATCACCGCAGCGACCCGGTCGATCAGGTCGGCATGTCCGATCAGCGCTCGGGGGGTACAATCCTTCAGGATGTAGTCGATTTCATCCGCCGTACTGTGCCAGTTCAGCGGAACGACATAAGCGCCGAGATGGGCGGCTGCCTGGATGATTTCGAAATAGCAGGAACCGTTGCGGATCAGAAGCGCGATCGCATCGCCCTCGGCGACGCCGATCTGATCCAGGGCAGTCGCGGCGCGGGCGCCCTGGTCGAGCAACACGTCGCGCGATATCCGATGCGCACCGATCATGATGGTTTTGCCGGACACCGTGCTTACTCCAGACATATCGTCGCCTCGGCACGAACCGAAGGCAGCATGGCGCTGTCGATCTTCGCAAAATCGCCCTCGCTCAATTCAATGCGCCCCGAAAACGACAATGCGTCCATGTGGCCGTTGAGGATCGGCGGATAGCGCCATTCGGCTGTAGCTAACGTGTGGGCGCCGGCACGGAACTCGATCGCCAGCGGCTGCGGCTTGCTGGAGCCGTGGCCGCTCTGATAGCCGTCGCCGATGCAATAGATTTCAAACTGAAAGGTTTCGGGGCCGCGGCGCTGGATCGCGATCTCGATATCCAGCAAGCCGAAGGCCGGATCGGCCTTTCCGCCTTCCTGATAGAAATAGACGAAGGCGATCCTGCCGTATTTGCTCTCGCCGCGGCCGGCGTCCGACGGCACCTGCGCGTCGCTGCGGCCCGGCGTCCGCGGCGGCATCGGACCGAGCAGGCACATCTGCGGAAGCGATCGGCACTCAACCACGCGCCCGGCTCCCCTGCGCTGAAGCAGTCTTCGGCGCGGCTGGCCTGTCCAGCATCTTCACGTCATGGGTCTGGCCGAGGAAGCCGAACGCATTGTCGGCGAGGACGGCTTCATTGGCCAGCGCCGCATTTGCAAACGCGCCGGGCCGCTTCTGCCTGATGGCAAAGGGATAGTCGGAACCGACGACGATATGATCGGTGCCGACCGCACCCGCGAGGAACGCCAGCGACGCGGGATCGTAGAGAATGGTATCGTACCAGAACTGACGGGCGGCCTTTGAAGGCGGCTGCTGTCATCTGGCCCTTCAAGCCGAGCGACCATCCGTGATCCATCCGCGGCAATATCCAGGACAGCGCGCCGCCGCCATGGCTGAGCAAGACCCGCAAACGCGGAAATCGCTCGGTGACCCCGGCGGCAAGCAGCGAAACCGACGCCAGCGCGGTCTCCAGCGGAAACACGGCCGTCGCCGCGAACTCCGGGCTCGCGCCGATCCGCTCCATCCCCGCCGGGTGCAGCGGATGCACGAAGATTCCGAGATTCAGCGCTTCGGCGGCTTCATAGAGCGGAAACAGGACATCGCTTCCCAGCGCCGTCCCGTTGATGTGAGTTCCGATCTCGATTCCGCCGAAGCCGAGCGACTTGACTTTTTGCAGCTGGCGCACCGCGCGCGGCACGTCCTGTGCGCAAACCATTCCGATTCCGGCGAAATTGCCCGGCGCCTGGGCGATCATGGCCGCGATCTCGTCGTTCATGACGTCGGCCAGGAACTCGGCATCGTCAGCCGGCAGCCAGTGCGACAGCAGTTCCGGCATCGGCGACAGCACCTGCATGTCGGTGCCGTCTTCGACCATGTCGGACAGCCGCTTGCCGACGTCCCACGACCGCGCGTCGATCTTGCGGAACACCTTGCCACCGATCATCACCGCGGCGTTGTCGCCTGCCGACAGTTCGACGCTCGGCCACCGCCGGTCCCGCCCGGGATCCGCAGCCAGTCGCGAAGGCACAATATGGGTGTGAATATCGATCACAGCGCCCACCGCGTCTCTCCCTGTCGCTCTTTGCGAGCTTGTGCGCCGACCGTCGATCGGCAGTTTTTACTTTACAAACAGGATTGATTGTTTCTAACTTGCTGTCAAGGCGTCTTTTGAAGCGCCACGACGGCGGCCGGTACGGCGACGCCGCAAGGGAGCGAGCGCGGTGAACCTATCGAAGACACGCGTGGTGATCATTGGAGCCGGACAGGCCGGAGGCCGCGCGGCCGAAGCGTTGCGCGCGGCCGGCCATGTCGGACCGATCACCCTGATCGGCGAGGAAGCCCACCTTCCCTACGAGCGGCCGCAATTGTCGAAATCGATCCTGCTCGACGACGAGCCTAATCCCGCGTTCATCCGTTCGTCCGGCGACTGGGCCGATCTCGATGTAACCCTGGCGACCTCGTCCCGTGTGATCGCGGCCGACGTCGAGCGACGCGAAATCGGGCTTGAGGATGGGAGCGCCTTTGGATTCGACCAACTGCTGCTGGCGACGGGAACGCGCCCGCGCCGATTACCTGAACTGGAGGCCGGGCCGCTGCCAGTCAGCTATCTTCGCTGCATGGACGACGCGCTGGCGCTGCGCCGCGCGCTGCAACCGGGCAAGAATGTCGTGCTGATCGGCGGCGGCGTCATTGGGCTGGAAGTCGCATCCGCCGCGCTCGCGCGCGGTTGCAACGTTACTGTCCTCGAAAAGGCCGCAACCGTGCTGCCCCAGGTCGGTTCGCCTACTCTCAGCCGGTACGCGAAGGAATTGCACCGCGCCAGGGGCGCGAAGATCCTGTGCGGCGCCTCCATCAAGCAGGCAACCGCTGACGGAATTGAACTGGACGACCGCACGATCGTCCCCGCCGATATGGTTCTGGTCGGCATCGGCGTCGAGGCATCGACCGACCTCGCCGACCAGCTTGGACTGCAAACCGTGCACGGCATCAAGGTGAACACGGCGGGCGCGACCGTCATCGACGGCATTCATGCCGCCGGCGACGTCGCCGAGCAATGGAGCCGCTGTCACGATCGCTGGATGCGGCTTGAAAACTGGGCCAATGCACAAAACCAGGCCATCGCCACTGCAAAAAACATGGTCGGTGAAGCCACGGTCTACGAAGCCCCGTCCTGGTTCTGGTCCGATCAATACGATGCCAATATCCAGATCGTCGGGCATCCCGGTGGCGGCGATGAAATCGTCAGGGGCGATATCAGGAACGGAAAGTTCACGACGATCAGCATCCGCGACAACGAGGTCGTCGGCGGCATCGCCGTCAATGCGGCGCGCGATATGGCCGTGCTGCGCCGCCTCGTCGCGTCGCGAAAGACGGTCCGCCGAAGCGACCTCGAAAACCCGGATTTTGAATTGAAGCGCTCACTTGCCTGATAGAAAGGAAACGCCATGAACGCGGATAATGCCCAACCTGCTCTGCTCGTGGACCCGGCCCAACGTATCTTCAAGGTCGCGCGCCGCAACTTCGTCGATCATGAAATCTATGAGGCGGAGAAGGAAAAAATCTTCGACCGATCCTGGCTGTATCTTGGGCATTCATCGGAGTTGCCGAAGCCGGGCGATTTCATCAGCCGTTCGGTCGCCGGTCGCAGCATTCTGTTCACCCGCGACGCCAAGGGGCAGCTGCGGGCGCTCCTCAACACCTGTCCGCATCGCGGCGCGCAGGTTTGCCGCGAGCGCAAGGGCAACGCCAAATCGTTCCAGTGTTTCTATCATGGCTGGGTCTTCGGCGCCGACGGCAAGCTGCGCAGCCAGCCGGGCGAGGAATCCTATCCCGAGGGTTTTAAAGAGCCGCGATACCTCGAACATGCAGGCTGTGCCGCGCTATGAGAGCTACCGAGACTTCAATTTCGTTTCCTTCGATCCCGAATATCATTCCGCTGGTGGATTACCTCGGCAACGCCAGGGAATATCTCGACGTCGTCTGCGACCAGACCGACGCCGGCATGTCGATCGTGGCCGGCAGCCAGGAATATTCGATCCGCGCCAACTGGAAGCTGCTGACCGAAAACAGCATCGACGGCTATCACGCGACGACGACGCACGCGAGTTACTTCGATATTCTGATGAACACCACGGACAATCTGAGCACTGGACGGATGGGGGGCTACGGCCATGATCTCGGGAACGGGCATGCTGTTCTGGAATACGGCGCACCATGGGGACGCCCTGTCGCGCAGTGGATCCCCGGCTGGGGCGAGGCCGGCAAGACGGAAATCGCCAGGCAGTACGACAAGCTGGTCCAGCTGCTACGGCAAGGACCGGGCCGACCGAATCGCGCTGATGAATCGCAATCTGTTCATTTTTCCGAACCTCGTCGTCAACGACATCATGGCCTTGACGGTTCGAACCTATTTTCCGATGGCGCCCGACTACATGACGATCAACGCCTGGGCCCTGGCGCCGAACGATGAAACGGCATGGGCGCGCAAATACCGGCTCAACAACTTCCTCGAATTCCTCGGCCCCGGCGGCTTTGCAACCCCCGACGATGCCGAGGCGCTCGAGCATTGCCAGCGCGGGTTCAAGAACTCGAAGGAAGCGCTGTGGAACGACATCTCGAAGGGCATGGGCAAGGAAAAGCCATCGTACAACGACGAATTGCAGATGCGCGCATTCTGGACCCAATGGAACAAGCAGATGTTCCCGAGCGCCGATCCCACACATCAAAGGCGTCGCAGCCTGAGGAGACCGTCATGCATTCGGTAAGCCGTTCCGACGTTGAGGACTTTCTGTTCGCCGAAGCCGACCTGCTCGATCAATGGCGGTTGCCAGAGTGGCTGACGCTGTTCACCGATGACGCCAAATATGAGGTGCCGTGCACCGACTTGCCTCCGGACGCCTCGCCCGACACTAACCTGTTTTATATCGCCGATGACCGCGTCCGGCTCGGCGAACGGGTCAAGCGGTTGATGAAGCGCACCGCGCACGCCGAATTTCCACATTCGAAAACCAGCCGGATGGTCGGCAACGTCCGGATCCGGACCAGGACCGACGATGAGATGGAGGTCAGCTGCGTATTTCAGACGCTGCGGACCAAGGACGGCACCACCGATCTGTATTTCGGAACCAGCAACTATCGGCTGACGACGAGCGGCGACGGCCTTCGAATCCGGGAAAAGCGATGCCTTCTCGGCAGCGAAGGGCTGCGTCCGCACGGCCGCATCAGTATCGTGCTCTAGAGGAAGATGGCTGCCAGATGAATTCCGGTTTTTCCGACCAGGTTGTCATCGTCACCGGCGCCGCAAGCGGCATCGGCGCCGTCATCGCGCAGGCATTTCGCCGAGGCGCGTGCGCGCCTGGTGCTGTCGGACGTCGATGAAAAGCGCCTGAAGTCCGTTGCCGAGGGTATCGCCGCGTCCGGGTACGACATGCCGGTGGTTCAGCGTCGGCGACCTTTCGGTGGAAGACGTCGCGGGCGGGGTCATCAGAGCCGCCGTCGAGGCCTACGGAACGCTCGATGTGCTCGTGAACAATGCCGGCGGCGGAATCATCAAGCCGTTCCTCGATCACACCCCCGATACGCTGCGAACGACGATCGATCGCAACCTGTGGACGGCGCTGTGGTGCACGTGGCATGCCATTCCGATCATGAAGGCCAAAGGATATGGCCGGATCGTCAATATCGGCGCCGATTCCGTCCGCAACGGCCTTTGGGATCACGCGGCCTACAACGCCGCCAAGGGCGGCGTGCATGCCATGGCCACGGGGCTGGCCCGCGAATTCGCCAAGGACGGCATCACCGTCAATGTCGTGGCACCCTGCATCGTCAACACGCCGCAGGTTCAGAAGGCGACCCTGACGGCGCCGCAGGCCCTGCAGCGATTCGTCGACGTGGTGCCGATGGGACGCGCCGGCGAGATGGATGAAGTGGCCTCGATGGTCTGCTATCTGGCCTCCAAGGAGGCGTCGTTTGTCACCGGGCAGGTCATCAGCGTCAACGGCGGCAGCACGATGCTATGACGAACATCATGACCCAAGACGTTTTAGTCGGTGCCATCGCCGACTTTCCTGACGGTGAAATCCGGCGGGCCTCGATGCCCGATGGCACTACCCTCGCCATCTACAATGTGGATGGAACGATTTACGCCACGGCCGATCTATGCACCCATGGCGAGGCGTCGTTATCGGAGGAAGGCACCCTGACCGGGAAGATCGTCGAATGCCCTTGGCATTTCGGCACCTTCGACGTGACGAGCGGCAAGCCCACCGGCATGCCGTGTACAGTTGCGCTGAAGACCTTCGCCGTCAAAATCATCGAAGAAAGTGTCTATGTCGAATTCTAAAGAACCAGCGCAAACCGGTCACCACAAATCCGGAAAGCTTGCGGTCCCCGCTCCTCGACAAAAGCTGCGGTCTCGCCGCGACAGTTCGGCCGAACCCAAATATGCACCGCGCCGGACCCAGGCGGAACGCAGCGAGACTACCCGCAAGCAATTGCTGGAGGCCGCCACGAAACTGATTCGCCAGAACGGCTTCGGAGGTTTGCGAACCATCGAGGTCGCGAATCTTGCCGGCGTTTCCCGCGGTGCGCTGCTGCATCATTTTCCAAGCAAACACGAATTGGTCGTGGCGGTGCTGAATTACGTCAACGAAATGAATTTCACCCAAAGTATGCGGCGGGCCCAACTGGCCCGAAGCAGCGGCGACCCGATCGAAGAGATCGTCAAGGACGCACAGGACTTCTTCTTCGGCGATTACTTCTTCATCGAACTCGCGATCGCGATGAGCGACGAGAGTACACGCCAACTTCGGCGCGAAACCCACCATTTCACCCGGCAGACCCGCTTCTCCATCGAGGCGGCCTGGCTCGATACGCTGATCTCGTCGGGGATTCCGAAACAGCTCGCCAGCGACGTGCTGGCTCTGACGCTCAGCGCTGTCCGCGGATTTTCCGTGCGCATGCTGATCGAAAACGACCCGGCGCAGTTTACCCGCCTGATGGACGTGTGGCGCGAAATCATTCGGCAGCATCTGGCAGCGTCACTTTCCGGCAAGCCGCGCAAGCAGGACAGGAAATCATGAGTGCGGAAGCAGCTTCGTCGCGCGTCCCGTTGGTCCAGCTTTGCTATGTCAGGCTGGCGGTCGCCGAACCGCAGGCGGCGGCCACATTTGCAACCGAAATCCTCGGCCTGCAGCACGTTCCAAACAAGCTGGAACCATTCCTGTTTCGCTCCGATCAGCGCTATCACACGCTTTGTCTTGCGGCGGGAGTTCAGAGATCGAGCATCGGCGTCGAGATTGCCGGCGATCGGGAACTCGATCGCCGCAGCCGAAGCAATGGCCGCCGGCGGCTTTTCCGCGCGCGAGGCGACCGAGCATGAATGTGCGCAGCGGTTCGTTCGCCGCGCGCTCATCGTCGAGGATGCCACCGGCAACGAGATCGACCTGGTGTTGCGGCCCGCCCAGAGCGGGCGCCGCTATTTCCCCAGCCGCGATGCCGGCATTACCGGCTTGCAAAGCGTAGGGCTCCGCAGCCGCGCGATCGAGAACGATCTCAGACTTTGGACCACGATACTGGGCGCGAAGGTCACCGACCGCGTTGGCGAGGTGACGTATCTCGGTATCGATCAGAAGCATCATCGCGTGGTGCTCTACCCCTCCGACAAGGCCGGTCTGGTCTACGTTTCCTACGGGGTCGAAAGCATGGACGCGATCATGCAGAACAATTATTTCGTCCAAGAGAGGCAAGTCAAGGTCGTGCACGGACCGGGACGCGAGCCGACATCCGGCCAGATCTTTGTGCGTTTTGCCGGCCCGGAAGGTCACGTCTTTTCCTATGGCTTCGGCCTGAACGACATCGGCCCGGGTCATCGTCCACGACAATTCACCGCAGAGGCTTCCTCGCTCTGCGAATGGGGCAGCGAATGTGCTGACATCTCCGAATTACAGCCGGCACTCGCCAGATAAACCGACTTCTGACAGGAGAGCACAATGATCGAGCTCAAGGATCTTTCCTACGTAAGGCTTGGGGCATCCAATCTCGAAGACGCCGAGAGCTTTGCGACCGAGTGCCTGGGACTGCAGATTGGCGAGGAGACCGGCAAGGCGCTCTATCTCAGGTCGGACGATCGGGCCCATACGCTTTGCTATTTCGAGGGCGATCCCGCCGATCAGACCGTCGGATTTGAGGTGGAGGACGAGAGCAAACTGAATGCCGCCGCGGCGACGCTCGATCAATTGGGCCATCCCGTGCATGCCGGAACGCCGACCGAATGCACCCTGCGCAAGGTGAAGGCGTTCATTGGTTTCAAGGACCCTACCGGCAACCAGATCGAGCTCGTGGTCCGGCCGGAACGCAGCGGCAAGCGCTACTTCGCGACAAGGGATGCCGGCATCACCGGCTTCAGCCATGTCGGGCTCAGCACCACCGACCCCGCACGGGACGAGCGGTTCTGGACCCAGGTCTGCAATGCGCGGGTGAGTGATCGGATCGGGGACATCGCATTGATGCGCGTCAACGCGATCCATCACACCATCGCCTTGGCGCCGGGCGCGCGCAGCCAGGCATCCATCATGTCAACCACCAGGTTGAAAGCAATGATGATGTTCTCCGCTCTTACTATCATCTCTCCGGCCAACGCGTTCCTATCGTTTTTGGCCCCGGGCGTCACCCAACCTCCGGCGCACGTTTTCTCTATTTTCAGGGTCCTGATGGAATGGTGTTCGAATATTCCGTCGGCGTCGATGAAATCGAGGATGAGGCGACGCATCGACCTCGCCAGTTCGGTTTTGAACCATCAAGCCTGTGCATGTGGGGCTCGAAATCCGCGCGCCGGTAACAACGGTCGTTATTGGTCGCGTGGCCACCAGTGGAGGAGCAGATGGACCAGCTGACCGATGTAGACCGCGTCCCCGATGATATCGCCCGGGCCGTGCTCGATCCTCGCGCCTATGGTGAATGGCACGACCTCCACCAAAAATTGGCGACGCTTCGGCGGGAGCATCCCTTCGCACGGGCAGACCTCGAAGGCTATGATCCGTTCTGGATCGCGGCAAAATTCGCAGACATCCAGGAAATCGCCCTGCGCGGCGACGTATTCCTGAGCGGCTTGGGCGCGATGCAATCCCGCAAAGAGCTCGAAATGAATATGCGCTCCAGCGGCATGTTCCGCAGCGTGGTCGCGATGAATGCGCCAGAACATCCCAAGTATCGGCTCCTGACACAGTCCTGGTTCCAGCCCAAAAACATCAGAGATTTGGAAGGGCGGTTTCGCAACCTCGCCAAGATGCATGTGGACAGGCTTGCGGCGACCGGCGGTGAGTGTGGCTTCGTCCGCGATGTCGCCGTGCACTACCCGCCGATGGTTATCATGTCGATCCTGGGCGCTCCCATGGAAGATGAGCCAATGGCGCCGCTATCCAGAATGAACCGAACCTGCGTAGTGTTGCCGACACCGTCAGGCTGTTGAGTCTGCCGCTGCCGCGCGATGCTATCCTTTTCGAGGAATATCGCAGGGTCGGCAAGGCGCTCGTACAGGCGTTCCAGGCGACTTCCCGTCATGCTGCGGAACAACTCCGGTGCGATCTCGAGCGATTCACGTTCGGCTGGGCCGCACTGCCAGCCTGTACTGACACGCTGCCGAACGATCTCTCGGCCGCAAAAAACGCGACCATCCTCGGCGAGGACATGACGGCGTACCGCATCGCCGCAGTCAAGGCGGCGGCCCGACGGCGGGAAGAGGACGAGCGCAGGAGAAGAGAAGAGGAGGAGAAGGCCGCCGACGTTTCCCAGCAAGTCTCCTCTCCTGCAGAGAATGCGATACCTGACCACCATCTCGTGGTCGCGCGACTCAGCAGTGATGAAATGAAGAACACGAAACTTAAGGACGTTTTGGGACCACTGAAGAGCGTCATCAACGCCGCGTTGCCACTGATCGAGATACCGCCGCTGCACCAGGTGCGCAGTACGCTGATCTTCGAATTCCCCTATGCCATCGACGTCATCGACTTCGCGCTCGCCGATCTCATCGGCCGGATCACGGTGCGGTTGCGCCCGCTACTTCTCGTCGGCGGCAAGTCCAGATTTGCCCGCCGCCTTGGAGAGGTCCTTGGCCTGAGCGTTTGGCGTGAGGATGCTTCCCGCGCGGACGGCGCGGTATTTGCCGGAACCGACCGCCGCTGGTACTCGGCGGAACCCTGCCACCCGTTTCTTGCCGTCGCCGCCGGCAGAATCGCCAATCCGCTGGTGCTCATTGACGAGATCGAAAAAGCTGGCACGCGCAGCGACTTTGGACGGCTGTGGGACTGCCTCCTCGGCTTTTTTGAGTCCGAAACAAGTGCCCGATATCCGGATTCCGCGCTCCAGACCAATCTCGATTTGAGTCAGGTCA
Organism: uncultured Alphaproteobacteria bacterium; assembly: GCA_963755895.1. Classification (GTDB taxonomy): domain Bacteria; phylum Pseudomonadota; class Alphaproteobacteria; order Rhizobiales; family Xanthobacteraceae; genus Bradyrhizobium. Next base: position 129,482 of record CAVWMD010000003.1, on the reverse strand, counting down.
GCTACTTAGCAACCGCAAACAGCCTTGATCCGCTGCCCTCGCCGATCCGCGATCGCTTCCGCGTGGTGACTTTTCCGAAGCCTGCCGGAGACGATCTCGCTGCACTGCTGCCTGCCGTGATTGCGGACCTCGCTAGGGAACGCGGTCTTGACCAAAGCTGGATGCCGCCGCTCGATGGCGTCGAATATGCCGCCGTCACCATGAACTGGCGCGGCGGTTCGGTGCGGCGGCTGCGCCGTATCGTCGAAGTCGTCTTGCGCGAGCGCGACGTTCGCGCCGCGAGGAACTGATCATGGTGCGGGAAGCGAGCAGATGACGAAAACCGACGCAGTCGCGGCAAACTCTCTTGGATTGCATCGAAATGAGGCACGATCTCTTTCGAGCAAGTTCAACCACGATTTCTTTGACGGCTCGAAAGTCGTCGCTGCAGATCGCGAGTTTGGAAAAAAAGGCCGGCAGCTGGCGGCTGGGACCCTTTGTGCAGTGGAACGCGTGGAAGGCGCAGCCATGACAATTGCGAACTCCAGATCCCGTGTTAGCAGCCGCAAAGTGGGCGGAGAGCGACTCGCTCAAAGCCCAATTGGACCGTGGTACCGACCAGCCACGACGCACCCAAATAGTTGATCCGCCCAAGAAGGGAGAGCGCTAATGTCAGAAGTGACCTACTACGTCGCCCTTCCCTTCGTCGCCTCCGACGGTGGGATCGCGCCTGTGGAAGCAGTCCAGTGTTTCAGTGCGATCGCGGCCGTCACGAAGGCTGAGGCGCTCTCTCGCAGGCCGGGCTACGTCGGCGCGATCGCTTTCAGTCGCACGGGGGATTCGGCGACCGGCAACTTCGGCGACGCAACCGTAATCCGCAAGTTCGGCGACCTGCCCGAAGACCTAAGTGCCCTCTGAAGCTAGACAGTGGATTCACCGCTGGCCGTTGAAACCGCGTATTTACGGAAGGTTCGAATTTCTCCGTACATGCTTTGTACTTGCAGTATGCGACCGCGGGACGGAAAGATGCCGACCGAATCAAGTGGCCAAAAAGGTATCAGAATGCTTGACCGCCGGATGTAGGCCGGCAGTCTGATCAAAAGATCGGTTGTAGTTGGCGCCCGTCACCAACCGATCTCTTCTTAAAGCGCGATCGTCCCCGACCTAACGTGTCGGCACAGTCGGCATAATCCATCCAGTGCGGAAGATCGTACGCGCTCGCGACGTTCTACTCGTCGCGATAGACCTTCTCGCGCTTCTCGTGGCGCTCCTGCGCTTCCACCGACAGCGTCGCGATCGGACGGGCTTCGAGCCGCTTCAACGAAATCGGCTCGCCGGTCTCCTCGCAATAGCCGTAGGTGTTGTCTTCGATGCGCTGCAGCGCCGCGTCGATCTTGGAGATCAGCTTGCGCTGGCGGTCGCGAGCGCGCAGTTCGATCGCCCGATCGGTCTCGGATGATGCCCGATCGGCGAGATCGGGGTGATTAACGTTCTCTTCCTGGAGCGTCTGCAAGGTGATTTGCGATTCCCGCAGGATCTCTTCCTTCCACGCCAGCAGCTTGGCGCGAAAATAATCGCGCTGGCGGTCGTTCATGAAAGGCTCTTTTTCGGAGGGTCGATAGTTTTTCAACTTTTCCAAGGTCAGCCCATCTCGTACGAGGCGGCCGAAAAAGTATCCGCCCGCGCGCGCCTTATATAGCGGCGTCATGTGACAGACAATATCGGCCCTGCGGAAAGGCCGACCGTCCCCAAGGACCCGCCGCGACTTTAGCAAGGCCTTGGCGAGGCTTTGGCAAGGCCGCTAGAGGCCTGTACGCAAGGGCCGGAGCGCGCAAGGCGCGCCGGGCCGCCCTACTCCTTAATAGCCAACCGTGAATCGCTTGCGGATATGGGCCGGGCGCTCGATTTCGTCGGCCAGGGCGACTGCGAAATCCTCGAAGGAAATCCAGCTTTTTCCATCCGCCGCGGTCAAAAGCTGATCGGTTCCGAGCCGAAACTTGCCGGTACGCTCACCGGCCGTGAACAGCGCCTGTGGCGACAGGAACGTCCAATTTAGTTGCTTTTCACCGGCCAACAGGTCGAGAAACGCCGCGCCCTTCTCGGCCTCGGCCTTGTATGCCACGGGAAAACCGGGTGTCGTTACCAGCCTCACGCCCGGCGCCACTTCGAGACTGCGGCCCCGCCGACCACGAGATAGCGGCCCACTTTCGAATCCTTGACCGCGCCGATCAGCTTGACCGGGTCAAAGTCCAGGAAATGGACGGAACTGACCGCGGCATCGTGGCCGGCCAGCAACCCGGTCAGGGAACCCTGATCCATCGCGTCGCCGCGCGTCGGCGTGACGGCGGGCTGTGGCGCGATTTTCTCAGGATGGCGGGCGATGGCGGTAACGGCATGCCCGCGCCGGGCAAGTTCGGCGATGATGCGCGAGCCTGCATTTCCGGACGCGCCGACAACGGCGATTTTCATGACAACTCTCTCCAGGGCAAGATTGATCTAGGTAGTATCTAGCAGTTACCAGATATCAAAAATGCTGTAGGTGTTAAGAGAGCACTTCGAACTCACCTGATTACGCCGGAGTAACCTCATGAAGACGACCCCCAATGTCTATTCGGCCGACTGCCCGACCCGCCAGATCCTGGATCGGGTCGGCGACAAATGGGCGGTCCTCATCCTGTTGCTGTTGCGGGAGCAGCCGATACGCTTCAACCAGCTGCGCCGGACCATCGAGGGCATCTCGCAAAAGATGCTGTCGCAGGTGCTCAAGAGCCTCGAACGCGATGGCCTGATCCGCCGGCGCGCGATCGCGACGGTCCCGGTAACGGTGGAATATTCGATCACCCCGCTCGGCGTGACGCTGGCCGCCGCGGTCGATCCGCTGCGCGATTGGGCCGAGCGTCATCTCAAGGAGGTGCAGGTTGCGCAACGGCGCTACGACGCCCAGCAAAGGCCCGAAGCGGCCTGAAGCAAACGGCGACGTGAGGGCGGCGGCTTAAGTTAGAACTGGCCCGCTTTGGCGAGTTCGACTTCGACCCGCAATTCGATCTCGGACAGCACCGCGTCGAGGCCGGGGTCGCCCGACGAGGATTTGAGGTTGGCGGCGGCGTCCCGCAGCCGGCTCACGGTGGATGCGTTGAAATTGCCGGACAACAGGCCAAGCTTGAGGTCATCGAGCACGTCGAGCGCGCCCTTGCCGCGCTGCACCGACCGCTTGCGGCGCTCGGTCGGATCCTCAACGCCCTGCATGGCGAGCAGCGCATCGATATTGGCCGCGGCCTTGGGTGCGCTGGCGGCGCGGCTCTCGGCGGTCGCCGCGGTGTCCTCCGGTAGCGCAAAGCCGCTCGAACTGGTCCGCTTCGGCATGGCCGACGGAGAGCCGAGAGTGGTGCCGTTCGGTCCGTAGATGCGCATGGTCTGATCCCGCTGTGTGCCGCGAGCTTCGCCCCGATATGGTTAATGGGGCGTAAATGACCCGGCAAAATCTGCCGCAACGGGCAGTTTTGCCGCTGCCGCGGCCGGCGCGCAGAGCCCCTCCCGGACATTTTATCCAGTTAAATCAATCACTTAAAAGGAAAACGAGGGGTGGCACGGGGTTCGCATAGTTAATACCGGATCGCCGTCATGGGAGTGTCGCGCGGGTCCAAGCCAAAGACCTCAGCGGGGAGCAGAGGATGCCAAGCGTAGTTTCGGCGAGTGTGTTTCGGGTGGCCTGCGCCGCGGTGCTGGCGCTGGCCATGGCGTTGCCGGCTGCGCCCGCGGCAGCGACCTCCCGGATCAAGGATCTCGCCAATATTGAAGGCGTGCGGCAGAATCAGCTGGTTGGTTACGGCCTCGTCGTCGGCCTCAACGGCAGCGGCGATACCCTCAACAACATCCCCTTCACCAAGCAGTCGCTGCAGGCGATGCTGGAGCGCATGGGCGTCAACATCCGCGGCGCCACCATCCGCACCGGCAACGTCGCCGCCGTGATGGTGACCGGCAACCTGCCCGCGTTCGGCACCCAGGGCACCCGGATGGACGTCACGGTGTCGTCGCTCGGCGATGCCAAGAACCTGCAAGGCGGCACCCTGCTCGTCACCCCCCTGCTCGGCGCCGACGGCAACGTCTACGCGGTGGCGCAGGGATCGGTTGCGATCGGCGGCTTCCAGGCCGAAGGCGAGGCCGCCAAGATCGTTCGCGGCGTGCCGACGGTCGGCCGCATCGCCAACGGCGCGATCATCGAACGCGAGATCGAGTTCGCGCTCAATCGGCTGCCCAATGTGCGGCTGGCGCTGCGCAATGCCGATTTCACCACCGCCAAGCGGATCGCCGCCGCGGTCAACGACTATCTCGGCGCCAAGTGCGCCGAACCGATCGATCCTTCGACGGTGCAGCTGACTATACCGGGGGAGTTCAAGGGCAACGTCGTCGCCTTCCTGACCGAGATCGAGCAGTTGCAGGTCGAACCGGACCAGATCGCCAGGATCGTGATCGACGAGCGCTCCGGCATCATCGTGATGGGCCGCGATGTCCGCGTCGCCACCGTCGCGGTGGCCCAGGGCAATCTCACCGTCACGATTTCCGAAAGTCCGCAAGTCAGCCAGCCCAACCCGCTGTCGCGCGGACGGACCGTGGTGACGCCGAACAGCCGTGTCGGGGTCTCCGAAGACGGCAAGAAACTGGCACTGGTGAAAGACGGCGTATCGCTGCAGCAACTGGTCGACGGCCTCAACGGGCTCGGCATCGGCCCGCGCGACCTGATCGGCATCCTGCAGGCCATCAAGGCCGCCGGCGCGATCGAAGCCGACATCGAGGTGATGTGATGCAGGCCGCCCTCAATACGATCTACAGCCGCCCCGCCACCAAAACCGGGACGCCGACCTACCACGGCCATCCGGACTACGACATGGCGAAGGCCTTGCAGAAGGTCTCGCCGCAGGTCCAGACCAAGGCCAAGACCCAGGCGACCGATTTCGAAGCGATGTTCCTCAATCAGATGTTCTCGCAGATGACCTCCGGCCTCAAGGGCGAAGGCCCGTTCGGCGACACCGAAGGCACCGGCGTATGGCGTTCGATGCAGACCGAACAGATTGCAAAATCGTTCGCCAAGGCCGGCGGCGTCGGCATCTCGAACGAGGTCTATCGCTCGCTGATTTTGCAGCAAGCCAACCGCGCCAGCTAGATCCGAACAACCAGACGGGAAACCAGACATGCAGCAGCATCCACAACGCCAACCGGCCCCCGTCGCGCCGGTCCCGCTGGCGACCACGCCCGCCGAAGCCCGCAAGCTCGCCGAGAGCCTGATGGATGTGATGAGCGCGCTGCTTGGCATCATCGAGCGCGAAACCGAACTGGTTCGCGCCGGCAAGCTCCGCGAAGGGATGGCGCTGGAGCCCAAGAAGACCGAGTTGTCGCGGCGTTATGTCGGCGCGATTACGCATCTGAAGGCCAGCCAGAAATATCTGCAGCAGACCGCGCCCGATCTGCTCAACACGCTGCATCGTCACCACGACGTATTCCGCGCCATGCTGCAGATCAATCTGACGGTGCTGGCCACGGCGCACGCCGTATCCGAAAGCATCGTGCGCGGCGTCAACACCGAGATGCAGCGCCGCAATATTCCCAATACCTATACCGCCGCCGGAAAACGCGCGATGCCCGGGCCGCGCCACAACACGCCGCTGGCGGTCAGCCGTTCGCTTTAGAGCCTGGGAGTACAAATCGGTTGCGGCCAATCCTTCGAGACGGCCGCTTCGCGACCTCACGGGTGAACGCAATTGCGTTCATCCCGCAGGATGATGTGTAACTCGTTGAAGCACAATAAACCTCATGCTGAGGAGCGAGCATCGCGAGCGTCTCGAAGCATGGGCAACAGGCGGAATTTCTGCGCGACCCCGATTTCAGTACGAACATTTTTCATCAATTTCGCGCGCCGGCAGCAGCGCAAACTTCAGCGTGTTTTCTAACGCAACGTTGAGATGTGCCCGTCATAATTGACGTTTGGAGGGGTTGGGATTTGACTCGAGGAAAGCCAGGAGGCTGCCATGAGTACGGATTTCAGCATCAAGCCGGTGGGGGCGCCGGCTGTCATACCCGTTGCTGCGCCAGTGAGCGCTGCGACCAGCAATGCCGTCGGAACCCAGCTGCCGGCCAGCCAGAGCGTCACCGCCGCTGACCCCGGCGCGGGCGTACGCAACGATTCGCAGCCCCCGACCGACCTATCGCACCAGGCCTACCTCGATCGCGCGGCGGGCTCGATCGTCTATCAGGTCATCGATGGCCAAACCGGGCAAGTGGTGAATCAATTCCCCGACGAGGCGACCTTGCGTCGTCGCGCCTATTATCGCACGCTCGATCTGACCAAGAGTGAGCCGACCGGGCTTCTCGCCACCGACCGCAGAGCGTGACTTCGCAGCGCTTGAGTTAGAAGATCCGGTGAGAAATTTCGACGCGAAGAGCATTTCGATAAAGAGCTTGGCGATCAGGCGCGCCCTGCAAGACCCGCGGCGATGTTCGAGTTGATGTTGATCAACGATTGCATCTTGTCCGGGGTTGGACTGGACTGCAATTCGATGGTCCGCTGCAACACGAACATCGCGATGTTGCGGATGTTCTGGCGGATCTCGACCGGCTGGGGATTGTCGTTGCTTTCCGCGGCCGTCATGAAAATGGTCCAGAGCCTTCGATTGAACAGCAGCGCGGCTTGAAAGCGCTTGTCGGCCTTGTTGCAGTCTTGCTGAACTTCCACCAGCTTCCTTGCCGCCATCAACAGGGTCTGCGCTTCGATGTCACGGGGAGAAGAGGATTGTTGTGCAGTGCGAGCGTAGGCGTTGGCAGCGTTGGACATTCATGACCTCAACGGGAACTGGTGCAGGCTGCTTCGCGCTGCCCAGGTTTTATACGTCCCTGCTTTTAAAATTGGGTTAGCGGCGATTTCCAAATGCGATGAAACAGCGGCACGCCGAAACCTCTGATTGCTCCGACGAAATCTCGTTCGCCCCGGATCCTGTTCGCACCGATTTCATCCCCGCAAAACTACGGTGTCGCGACGGATATCGCGCAGCCCAGCAAAAACGGCGGAGCTTTTTTCTCCGCCGTTTCAGATTGTTTCCGGAAAGATCGGATCAGCGCAACAGTTGCAGCACGCTCTGCTGAGACTGGTTGGCGAGCGCCAGCGCGGACACCGCGATCGACTGGCGGGTCGACAGTGCCTGACTGTTCGCTGCTTCCTCGTTGGTGTCGGCCAGCGTCAGGTTCGACGCGCCGGTCTGCAGCACGTCGATCAGGTTCTTGTTGAAGTCCTGGCGGATTTCCACGATCGACAGGTTCGACCCGAGCGAGGAGGCTTCCCCGGCCAGCGTGGTGCTGGCCTGCTGCAATTGCGTCAACACCGTATTGGCGGAGTTGTTGTCCAGGAAGTCGCTACCGACGTTGAGATCGGAAAGGCTGAGGCCAGCATCGTTCAAGACGGTGCCCTGGATCGTAAGCTTCGATGCGCCGGTCTCGTCGAACGTCAGATTGAGGGTATCGCCGTTCAGCAGGTTGATGCCGTTGAAAGACGCATCCTGCGACGTGGTGTTGATCTGAGACAGAACCTCATTGTACTGCGATTCACCAGATTGGCGCGGGTCGACTGCGAGTTCGGGTCGGCGACGGGAGCGCCGCCCCCGTTGGCCGCGTTGACAAAGGCCGCGTTGGTGTTTGTCACGGCCGTACCGGTGATCACCGGGTTCGGCGAATTGTTGCCGATGGTTGCCGAGGCCGCGTTGTTGGTGGTCGAGATGTTGATATGACCTGCCGTATCGACGCTGGCCTGCAAATTATTCGCCGCCAGCGCTGTATTGAGCTGGTTTAGCGTCGAAATCTGACCGGTGCCAGTGCCGAACACGATACTGGTCGCTGTGCCATTGCCGGTTGCTGCAATCGACAGCGTTTCGCCGTCCAGCGCCGGCGGGGTCACATCCGTCGTCCCGGCCGGGGTTCCGGCCGTGGATAGAGCCGTCAGACCGAGCGCCGCAAGCGCGTTGCCGGTCCCCGCGGCGATCGTCAGGTTGGAGGTCGTCCCGGTGCTGATCTGGAGTTGGCCGGTCGCGCTGACGGTCGACGGAATGGAGGTTTTGGTGATGCCGTCGATCGCGGTCAGAACGGACTGGAGGCTCTCCTGGCTGCCGGAGCCGATACCGATCGTGACGTTGCCGTTGGCGTCCGTCGTCGTCGTGGTCTGCGAGCTGCTGAAGGTGATGGTGTTGTTGTTGATCTTGAGGACCGACCCGTCGGTGGGCTGGTTGGCAAGGGTAAGGCTGTTGGTGCCGGCAGCGCCAACCAACAATGTGGCGGCAGTAAGTCGCCACCGCGGGCGACAGACTGGTTGGTCACGGCCGATCCGGTAGCGATGGCGTTGATGTTCGGTCCCAACAGATTGTTCGCGGTCGCGCCCGGAATGGCGGACGACGTCACGTTGGATTTCGTGGTGTAGCCGGTAGGCGCCTGCAGCACCTGGTTGGCGATCGACTGCGCGTTGGCGATCAGGCTTTGCAGCGAGGTGATGCCGGTGTTGGCGGCCTGCAACACCTGCACGCCGTTGCCAATGCTGTCGAGCAGGTTGCTGATATCGCCGGCACGGCTGTTGAGGCCCTGCGCGGTAAAGAATTCGGTCGGGTTGTCCAGCGCGGTATTGACCTTGTTGCCGGTCGAGAGATCGTTTTGCGTGGTCGCGAGCAACTGGGCCGTATTCTGCAGCGAGAGCAGGTTCTGCCGAACCGAAGCCGAGAGAACGATACCGGACATGGGTCACCTTCCAAATTTGCGTATTCGCGTTTTATCGGGACTCCTTTAAATTATGGTTAATGACGGCTTAAGTTTCATGATTAACGCTTCGTAATTTCAACGCGCCGCGCCGGGGCGGACACCGTCTCGTATCGAGAAAGCGCGTCAAAGCAACGAGATAGCGTCCGTTCTTGCCCTGCGTGCACTCGCCTTTTCGAACAAAAAAGCGGCGGGGTTTCCCCCGCCGCTTCGATGTCTCTTGTGCTGGATCAGATCAGCGGAGCAGCTGAAGCACGCTCTGCTGCGACGAGTTGGCCAGCGCCAGCGCGGACACCGCGATCGACTGGCGGGTCGACAGCGCCTGGCTGTCGGCCGCTTCCTCGTTGGTGTCGGCCAGCGTCAAGTTCGACGCACCGGTCTGCAGCACGTTGATCAGGTTCTTGTTGAAGTCCTGACGGATCTGCACGACCGAGAGGTTCGAACCGAGCGCGGAGGCTTCCGTGCGCAGCGTGGTCGAGGCCTGGGTCAACGTCGTCAACACGGTGTTGGCGGAGTTGTTGTCCAGGAAGTCGGTGCCCTGGGTCAGGCTCGAAAGCCCGAGGCCAGTGGCATTGAACGTCACGCCGGTGACCGACAGCTTGGAAGCGCCGGTTTCGTCGAACGTCAGGTTCAGGGTATCGCCGTTCAGCAGATTGATGCCGTTGAACGAGGAGTCCTGCGCCGTCGTGGTGATGTTCTGGATCACCTGGTTGTACTGGGCGACGAGGCTGGCGCGGGTCGCCTGCGAGTTCGGATCGGCGACCGGAGCCGCACCGCCAGCAGCATCGTTGGCGAAAACAGCTCCTGCGCCCGAGGGTGTCACTGCAGTGCCGCTGAGCGCTCCAACCGTCGACGAGGCCGCGTTGTTGGTGGTGCTGATGGTGAGCACACCGGTGGAGTTGATCGAGGCTTGCAGATCGTTCGCCGCCAACGCCGTATTGAGATCGTTGAGCGTCGAAATCTGACCAGAGCCGGTGCCGAAGGTGATGTTGGTGGCGGTGCCACCGGTAAGTGTCGCGGCGATCGACAAGGTCTTGCCGCTCAACGCCGGAGGAGTGATATCCGTCGTCGTTGCAGCTACGGTGGTCAGACCGAGCGCTGCGAGCGCATTGGCGCCGGTGCCCGATTGAGAGATCGTCAGGTTGGACGTCGTACCGGTGCTCAGCTTGAGCGCGCCACCGGAGGTGACGCTCGAAGCATTCGTACCGGAAGCGCCGGTGATGCTGTCGATCGCGCTCAGGACGGTCCCGACAGTCGCGGTGCTGCCGGTGCCGATGCCGATCGTGACGTTACCGCTGGAATCCGTCGATGTTGCGGTCGTTGCGGTGCTGAAGGTGATATTCTTGCCATCGACGGTGAGGACCGAACCGTTCGCAATCGCGGTGGACAGGTCGTTGGAGCTGGCGCCCGGGGTGCCGACCAACTGGGTTGTAGCCGAGATCGCAACCGCCGTGCCGGTGTTGTCGTTCAGAACGGCAGTGCCAGTAGCGGTGTTGTTGGTTCCTGGACCCAACAGGTTCTCCGCGGTCGCGCCGGTGATGGCAGTGGAGGAGACCGAGGACTTGGTCGCATAGCCCGTCGGCGCCTGCAGCACCTGGTTGGCAATCGACTGGGCGCTCGAGACGAGGCTCTGCAACGAAGTGATGCCGGTGTTGGCGGCCTGCAGAACCTGCACGCCGTTACCGATCTGGTCGAGAAGGTTGTTGATGTCGCTGGCGCGGTTGTTGAGGCCCTGCGCGGTGAAGTAGCTGGTCGGATTGTCCAGCGCGGAGTTGACCTTGTTGCCGGTGGCGAGGTCGTTCTGGGTGGTGGCGAGGAGGGATGCAGTTGACTGCAGCGAGAGCAGGTTCTGGCGAACCGATGCGGAGAGCGTAATACCTGACATTTTTCATACCTTTCTGGTGTGAAACTGGTGTGTGTGCGTGATCCCGACCTTCTTGATCGGTAACCGGCGCAACTTGGGATCAAGCCTCTAACAAAACCTGAATCGGCGCGGCTAAACCGGTATCCGGATCACGCCGGCGACCCGCGGGTCCGCCATCACGGCGAGGTGCGCCTCCGTAACAGCGCTGATATTGCTGCACATTTTCGCAACGTGGGCGCCGTTTACGCCGTGTTAACCATGATGGGAAAGGATTGTGGCCGGATCGGCTAAGAGATCAATTTCCGCCTCGCCGGCGCGCGAAGCCGGCGTTTGCTCAAGCTCAATGCGGTCACGACGCGGGTATCAACAACCGGGAACGGAGAACAGGCATGGCTTTAAAGGTCGAACTCAAGCCGAACGAGTGCATCATCATCGGCAACTGCGTGGTGACCAATACGGAGCAGCGCGCCCGGCTGCTGATCGACGGCGACAATGTTCCGATCCTGCGCGAGAAGGACATCATGACGCCCGCCACCGCCGATACACCGGCCAAGCTGGTCTATCTGGCCGTGCAGTTGATGTATCTTTCGCCGAATCCCGAGGCCAGTCACGGCACCTATTTCAGCCTGCTGCGCGATATCGTCACCGCGGTGCCGAGTTCCTGGTCGATCATCGAGGGCATCAATACCAACATCCTGAGCGGCGACCTATACCGCGCGCTGAAGGAAGCCCGAAAACTGATCGCCTACGAGAAGAAGCTGCTGGATCAGCATCAGGCCACGGTTGCCAGGACCAACGCGGCCTGAGCGCGATCGCGACAAACGCTCCGCGATTGTCGCCGTGGTCTGCTCACATCGCCAGTGGCGGCGACTGTCCGACATCGACCACACCGGCGCCTGTTCGCTGCGCGCCGAATTCCAGCACCGCCGAAATCAGCGCATCGATGTCGCAGATGTCGGTGCGGTGATTGACGATCGCCGCGCGTATCGCGAGCTGGCCATCGAGAACAGTGGTCGACGGCGCCGCGATCCCGGACTCCTGGATATCGGCGACGATCTCGCTGTTCAGCGCGTTGGCATCAGCGCCGCGATAGCGGAAGCAGACGATGTTGAGCTGAACCGGCGCCAACAATTCCAGCCGCGGTTCGGCTGATATGCGGGCTTCCAGATAACTGGCGAGCGCGCAGGTGCGCGTGATGACGGCGCCGAGCTTCTCGGTGCCGTAGGCTTTCAACGTGAACCAGGTTTTCAACGCCCGGAAGCCGCGCGAAAGGTCAGGCCCGAGATCGCAGGGCCAGGACGAACCGGCGGCGAGACCTCTTGTTTCCCGGCGCAGATACGCAGCCGGCGCCGCAAACGTATCGCGGTGCTGCCGGCCGTCGCGAACCATCAGGAAGCCGGCGTCGTAAGGCACCTGCCCCCATTTGTGGAAATCGAGCGCGATCGAATCGGCGTGTTCTATTCCAGCCAGCCGCGGCCGCAGCTCGGGCGATAGAATGCCGAGCGCGCCATAGGCGCCATCGACATGAAACCACAGCTTCTCTTCCCGGCACAGCGCGCTCAGCGCGACGAGATCGTCGATCGCGCCGATATCTACCGTGCCGGCGGAGCCGACCACCAGAAATGGATGGAGGCCCGCCTCGCGATCCCTGGATATTTGCGCGCGCAATGCCGCCACGTCGATGCGATGACAATCGTCGACCGCGATGTTGCGCAGCGCGTTGCTGCCGAAGCCGGCGATATCCATCGCCTTGGTGATGCAGCCATGCGCGGCTCGCGAGGTGTAGGCGGTCAATAGCGCCCCGTCGCCGCCGAGACCGTGCTGCCGCACGCCTGATCCAAGCGCGCAGGTTCGCGCCACCAGCACCGCCATCAGATTGGCCATCGAGGTGCCGGTCACGAAAATGCCGCTGGCTTCCGTTGGAAACCCGAACATCGAGCGCGTCCATTCGACGACCTGGCGCTCGACCTCGATCGGCATATGATCGCGGCCGCCGAGATTGGCATTGAGTCCGGCTGCCAACATCTCCGCCAGCATGCCGACCGCGGTGCCGCCGCCATGCACCCATCCCATGAAACCCGGATGCACATTGCCGGTCGCATAGGGCACGACGAAATCGCTGAATTCGCGATAGACCTCGCCGAGCTCGGTGGGCTGGCTCGGAAGCGCGCCGCGAAACCGCGCGCGGACGTCATCGGGGATCGGCGACCATACCGGCCGCTCGCGAATATTGGCGGCGTAGTCGAACATGTCATCGAGCATGCGATGACCCTGCGCGCGGATATCATCCCAGTTGTCCGGATCAAGCGTCGCGCTCGCCTCGGAGTGCAACGATTGATTGCGCTGGACGATGGTCATGCCGCACGCTCCTGCTGTTGTCTTGCCTGCTGTTGTCTCGCGCGGCGATCGAGCATCGCCGCGAACGCGTCGAATACCTTGCGCATCTGAGGCAATTTGTATGGAAAGATATCAGGTGGATCCATATCGTGGACAACGGCGGTATTGTCGGCTTCGAAGATCAACAACGATCCGTTGTTGGTTTCAGCACAATCCACCGTAAAATATTCCAGCCCGATCCGCTCGGCGATGCCGGCGAGCGCGGCCTGATGACGGCGCGCGAAGCCGGCATCGAAGCTGCGCATGAACGCTTCTTCTTCGCGGCGTTTGGCGGCGCTCTGCGACATGCCGGCGTTGAGATACCAGATATCCCAGCGATCGGCGATCGCAAGGTGGCATGCGTAAGATTGGCCGTCGATGAAGACGATGCGGTATTTGCGAAACAGGCCGTCGCCACTAGCGTAATCGACGAAGCGCGCGATGAAAAATTCCTGCTCCGGCCGCGCATCGAGATAGCGCAGCAGCGCGGCGCGATCGTCGAGCTTGGCAAGGCCTGCGCCGGCGTGCGATCCGCGCGGCCTGACGATGATGGGAAACGCCAGATCGACTGCGTCGGAGCGTTGAATGCGACGCCTCAAGCAATTGCGCACGCGAGACGCGCAATCGTCGCCGGAATTTCCAGCCCCTCGATCCCGCCGAGCAGGCGATGCAACTTGTCGCGATCGAGATTGCCGACGAGATGCGGCAGATTGAACAGCGGCCGCGGCCAGCGCGGGGCGGCGAGATCGATCTTGCCGAGCGCATCGCGGCACTCTTCCGAGTCGGACGCAATCACGATGGCGATGTCATGATCGGGCAGCGGTACCGGAAGTTCAACATCCGGGATGACGTAGAGCGTGATTAATTCGACGCCGGAATGCTCCAGCAGAAACTCGATCGGCGTATTGCTGCCCATGTCGGTTGCCGCCGCCAGCGCCAGCACGCGCAACCGCGGCTTTTCCAGCGCGCAAGGCAACCGGAACAATTGGTGCGAGGCCAGGACCTGATCCTGGATCGCAAGCCCCGCCGGCTTGTCGCCAAGCAATTGCGCGATCAGCGCGAGATCGAGCCCCTCGCCTGCTTCCAGCGTGCCATCGATCAGTTTCGTGATCAGCGTGTGCCACAGCGGACGAAGATCGGTGCCGCCAGCCTGCATCCTGGCGAGCCGGGCGACGCCGATACGGTCCGCATAGCGATCTTGAACCGCGCCGACGCCCCGATCGGCAACATCTGCAATCTCAGGCCGCATCGGTCGCAAGTACCGGCGCGGTAAACTGCGCCGCGATATCGCCCTGGAATACCGACGGACCGACATGATCGAGACGGCTCTCGAGATCGGCCCAGATCTCGCCGCCCAAATCGGTCCAGCGCTTGCAGAACGCAAAATCCTCGCTGAGATAGGTTTTGCTGTTCGGATCGATCATGCACTCGAACAGCGCAAATCGATTGGGGCTTCCGGCCAGCGCATCGATCGAGTGCTCGCGGAAGAACTGCAACGACGGGTATGCGGCGCACATCTTCTCGAACACGTGACGCCGGATCATCAGGAATCCGGTCCCGGCGTAGCGCACGCGGGTAAAGCCGTTGACGACCGCGACGTGATCGGGATCGTTGATCTCCAGCACATAATCGAGCGAGGCCGCCGGCACGTTCGGCTTGCCGGTTTCGATCGCCCGCCTCGCCTTGTCCCAGTTGACGCGCTTGATCGGATAGAGTGCGGCCACCACGTCGGCGCCGGATTCGATCAGCCGGAACACCTGATTGGGCTGAAAGCCGATATCGGCATCCACGAACAGGAAGTGCGTCGCGGTGGGATCGTCGAGAAACTGGGTCATCAGATTGGCGCGCGCGCGGGTGATCAGCGCATCGCCATCGCGCAACAGCACCTTGAATTCCACGTTGGACTTGGCCCGTATGGCGCTCTGCAGCTTGAAGATGGAGCTCGCATAGATGCTGGAGACCTGCCCGCCGAAGCACGGCGTGGCCACCACCAGGTGAATTCGCTCGGTCATGAATGGCTCCGAAAGCGGGACGCGGCCCGCAATCCTCACCAAACAGTAAATAGACGTGGTTAACGAAATCCTAACGCGGCAGTTCCCGGCGCTGCCCCACGGCCGAATTGGCGCAATTCATCGCCCAGGCGGCCGATGACGCTGTCCCAGTCGCCGAAGGCCGGCTGCCGCATCAATCTCGCGGTCGGGTACCAGGGCGTGTCGTTGCGTTGCCGCATCCAGCGGAAATCCGCCGCATAGGGCAGCAGGATCACGACCGGCTTGCCGAGCGCGCCGGCCAGATGCGCCACCGCGGTATCGACCGATATCACGACATCGAGCAACGAGATGATCGCCGCGGTGTCGGCGAAACCGCCGATATCGTCGCCGAGATGGACCAGGTTCGGCAGGCCGCCCATCACACGGCGATCCGCATCGCGCAATTCGGTCTGCAGACTGAGAGATTGCAGCGGCGGATTTTCGAACAAGGCCGCAAGCCGCGCCAGCGCGATCGAGCGGTTGCGGTCGTTCTTGTGCGCCGACGAGCCGGACCAGACAAACCCCGCGCGCGGCGGGCCCGGCGGCAAACGACCGCGCCAATAGGCCGACGCGATCGGCGGGCGCCGTAATGTATGGAAACGCCGACGGGATTGTTTCGATCCGCGTTCCGAACGCCAGCGGAAGACTGAGCAACGGCGCAATGCAGGTCGAACGCCGGCAGCGGCTCGCCTGATGCGATCACGGTGACGTCGGCCAGTTGCGACAGCAGCGGCTGCAGCTCCGGCTGAACCTCGCAGATCACTTTTGCGCCCTGGCCCACGAGCCATGGCGCGTAACGGATGAACTGGATGGTGTCGCCAAAACCCTGCTCGGCATGCAGCAGAACGGTCTTGCCGGCGACGGATTCGTTGCCCAGCCACGGCGGCGCGCGAAACGGCCGGCGATGCCGGGCAAAGGCGCCGGTCTTCCAGCGCCACTCATATTGCTTCCAGCCCGCTGTCGAAATCGCCGAGCGTCAAATGCGTCATCGCGGCCTCGAAATGGGCCTCGGCGAATTCGGGCGCGGTCGCCAGCGCGGCGTTGAAGTCAGCGAGCGCCTCGACCGGCCGGTCGAGCCGGCGCCGCGCATGACCGCGATTGGTCAGGATCTGCGGATGACCGGGCATCGCGTCGAGCGCCGCATCATAGCTCGCGATCGCCTTCATCGGCTCGTTCAAGCCGCAGCAGCGTGTTGCCGCGGTTGACCAGCGCGCCGGCATGACCGGGCGCATGCGCCAGCGCGGCATCATAACGCGACGAGCGCATCGTCGAGACGGCCCAATTCGAGATAGGTGTTGGCGAGATTATAGAGAATCTCGGGATGGTCCGGCGCAAATTGCAAGGCGTTGCCGAAACTGCAAAATCGCCTCGTCGAAGCGGCCCGTCGCATGCAGCGCGAGACCGAGATTCGACATCGCATCCGAAGAGGCCGAATTGGCCTTCAGCGCCGCGGCGAGAAAATGCAGCGCCTCGACCATGCGCTGGCGCTGGAAATGCAGCATGCCGAGCATATGCAGCGCGTCGAAATCGTCCGACCGATGCTCGAGAATTGCGGCACACAGCTTTTCCGCCCGCTGTCGAGATCGCCCTCCTGAAACGAGGAAAACGCCTGCCGCTGCAAGCGCGACAGGTTCGGCATCCGGCCGGGGCTATTTTTCCATTTGGCCGACAACAAGGCGTCTTTCCGGGGACCACAGATCGCAGGCGTTTCGAAAGCCGTCGCTTCGAATCAACCTGTTTCCCGAAGGCTAGCATCTTCTGCCGCGATCGGCCCGTTACGCGGCGTGCTCCCGAGCGGCCCGCGCGCGGCGCGACAGCATCGCCGGCGAACGCGTCGAAGATCTTGCGCATCTGCGGCGCCTTGTAGGGAAACAGGTCGGGCGAATCCATGTTGTGGACCACGGCGGTATTGTCCGCCTCGAAGATCAGCAATTCGCCGGCTTTGTTTTCCGCGCAATCGACCGTGAAATAATCCAGGCCGACGCGCTCGGCCATCGCGGCCAGCGCGAGCCGATGGCGCATCGCAAACCCGCCGTCGAAGGCGTGCATGAAGCTCGCCTCCTCCGCGCGCTTGCCGTCGCTGAAGGCCATGCCGGCGTTGAGGTACCAGATGTCCCAGCGATCGGCGATCGCCATGTGGCAGGCGTAGGGGTGGCCGTCGACGAAGACGATGCGGTATTTGCGAAACAAGCCGTCGGCACTGGCGTAGTCGACGAAGCGCGTGACGAAGAATTCGAGCTCCGGCCGTTCCGACGAGATAGCGGCCGAGCGCGGCGCGATCGTCGACTTTGGCGAGGCCGGTGCCGGCATGCGATCCGCGCGGCCGGACGATGAAGGGAAACTGTGGTCCGGCTGCGACATCGGCGGCCGGGCTGCCCGGCCGGGCCAGATCGCACAGTTGCGTCCGGGTCACGACTTCGGTCGCCGGGATATCGAGGCCTGCGATGCCGTGCAGCAGACGGTGCAGCTTGTCGCGATCGAGATTGCCGACGCAGGTGCGGCGGATTGAGCAGCGGCCGCGGCCAGTGCGGCGCGGCGCGTTCGATCTTGCGCAACGCGTCGCGGCATTCCTCCGAATCCGAGGCGATCACGATCGCGACGTCATGGTCCGGCAACGGCGCCGGCAATTCGACGCCGTCGACGACATAAAGCGTCAACAGTTCGATCCCGGAATGCTCCAGCAGGAACTCGATCGGCGTGTTGCCGCCCATGTCCATCGCCGCCGCCAGCGCCAGCACGCGCAGCTTCGGCTGGCCGAGCCGAACAGGGCGAGCGAAACAACTGATGGAAGGCCAGCACCTCGGCCTGGAGCGCGAGCCCGGTCTGCTTGTCGCCGAGCAATTGCGCGATCAGCTACAGATCGAGCCCCTCGCCTGCATCGGCCGTTCCATCGGCGATCTTCGACATGATCTGGTCGCGCAGCGGCCGAAGGTCGGCGCCGTCAAACGCCATCGTCGTGAGCCTGGCAAATCCGATTCGATCGGCGCTGGGATAGCGAACGAGATCGGCGCCCTCGGCGCGCTCAAGCTCCATGACAAGCCTCCATCAACTCACGCCTCAACTGAATTCAGATCGTCGATATGCGCAGCGAGCCACATGATCCTGGAAACGATGGCGCTGACGTCGGCGAGCTGGCGTTGCAAATTGCGCTGCGCTGTCTTCTCATCGGACGACCATGCCTCGGTGACCAGACGCGCGCTCGCACAGATACGAAGCACCGCGACAGGATCCGCGCCGCCGCGGCCAAGCACCACGGGTTGCCCGACCAGACAAGGCTTTGCCGCTATCTCCTGATCGGCCGCCGAAGCGGCCTCTCGCGCATCCCGCGCCAGCGCGCGATATATTTTCCTGCAATCGGGCGGCGACAAGGCGCGGCCGCCTTGCCGGATCAGAAACGGAAAGATCGTCGGATGGGCCAGTTCTTCGTCGTCGAGGCCAAAATTCCCAAGCTCTTGCTGCCGCGGCAACAGGCCAAGCGATGGCGTCGATGCCACGATCCGCTGCACGCCTTCGCCGAAAGCCGCCAGCGCCGCGTGCCGGAAGGCGCCGGGCACGCGATGATAGGCCCGGATTTCCTCTAACGCTGCTTCCCAGCGCAGCCATTGGCCGAAATTCTCCCGCACCGGAAACCGCGATCGCAGGTTCTGCCAGTGACGCGGCCAATCGCTGCGGCTGAAATAGTCCGGAAAACCCGGCGCTATCGCGGTGATGCCATCGATCTCTGCGGCGAGAGACGCCGGCACCAGCAGCGCGCCGCTGAAGGCGGGGCCGGTGAAGAATTTCGAGCCGGTGACGATCACGAGATAGCCGCGATCGAGATATTTTCGCAGCCGCGGCCGGCCGAGCCGCATCTGGCACGCATCGACGACGATCTGGACCTGCCCCTGCCAGCGCGCCGCGATTTCATCGAGGCATCGGTCGCTCGGAGCCCGCCAGCCGAGCTTCGACGAATCCATGATTTGAACAGCACATGGTTGCCGTTCGCGATCGATGCTTCGATCGCGCCGAGCACCGCAAATCGGTTTCGGTTTCCGTGTGAAATTCACCGCGCTCATCGAGCAGATCGAGCGCGACGCTCTCGACGGACCGGGCAACGCCCGCGACCGGCTCGCCCTTTCGCACCCGGCTTCCCGTTCGCCGTCACCACATTGAAATGATGCCCGCGCGCAGTATGTTCGGTGCCGCTGCCGGTTTGATCGGCGGCCACGACGATCGTCGTCAATGCGGACCCGAGCAGCGCGCGCGTCAACAACAGCGCCTGAAGCTGCGCGTCGGTGCCGGACGGCGAAAACACGACGTCGGCCAGATCCGGCGACAGCCCAAGACAGGCCCTCAATTCGCCGCGCATCGCCTCGACGCGGGCATCGAAGGCCGCCTCGATGCCATCGGCAATGGCGGATTGCATCAATTGTTCCCGCGCACGGCTCGCGCGCGCGTAGGCGCGGCCCGAAATCGAGGTCGCGGTGCTCGAGGCAAAGCTCGGCACGTCAGGGCAAGGCGCGAGCCGGCAGCCATATTCGTTGAGCCCGCTGATCGGGTCGATGCTGATGCGCGGATCGCCGCCGCTGCCGAGCAAACGATCCAGCGGCGCGAACAGGCTGGCCATCGCGGAGGCCGAGCGGGATCGATCCCGAAAACTCCGATCGCCCGCCTCCTCAAACCGGGCGCCATTGCTCAGCATCGTCGATCCCCCGGCAACGCTATCTCCATGCCGAAGCAGGATCGTATCACGATTTGCGCTCTACAATATTAACCGCCGATCGGAAGGTATTTGGTCAGGGTCAGTTGAGAGAGCATCGAAGTGGTCTGGTAGGACGCCTGCAAGTCGGTCTGCAGCGCCAGAATCTCGCTGGCGACCTGTTCGCGTCGAAACGGTTTCGGTGTTGGTCGACCATGTTCTGCAGCATGGTCTGGGATCTGGGTCTGCCGCGCCGTGGCGTCCTGCATGACGGTCTGCGCGGCGGCAAATTGCGACTGGATGTCCTCGATGGTCTGCTGGCCCGGCTGCGGCGTCAGGTTTGTCGCGATGCTCTGGCCAAGCGCGGCGATCTGCGCGGCCGAATTGGTGCCGGTCGGCGAGGTCGTGAAGGCGGCGAATACCGCGATCGCCTGCAGCTGCGAACGGATCGCCTGATTCATTGGCCTGCGCGCCATATTGTACCGTGATTCCGAGAATCGATCTGGGCGGTCGCCGATGAGCGCGCCGATCCCGGCCCCGAATTGCCGGTGTACCAGGACACGGTGTTGGCGCGTGCCGCTGACCAGCGACGTCGCGGAGCTCAATGGGCGTGCCGCCGACCCGCAGCGGCGGCTGCGGCGCCGTCACGCGTGCTGCTGCTGAAGCCGAGCGCCTGCGAGCGCCGCCGGAGTTCGAACTCGTGATCGACAGGCTCGCGGCATCGTCGGTGTTGCATCTCGACCACGCCGCCGTCGATGGTCGACGGCGTCGAGGTGCCGGTGATCGAGTCGATCTTCGACAGCAGCGTCTGAACGCTGTCGGTGACATTGAGCTCGTTGCCGGTCGCGCCGGAGGCGACGAACGTGATCGGCGTGCCATTGACGGTGATGGTGTCGCCGGCCGCAAAACCCGGGCTCAGCGAATCCGTGCCCGCGGCGCCGGACAACGCCGTCGCGCCGGTGATCGCGCGCAGGCGGCGTGGCCTGATTGTTGACCACGCTGTTCCGGTCGCGGTGCCGACGGTATCGAAGAAATCGTTGCCGGCGGCAATCGCCGATGCGGCGACCAGCGTCGTATTGGCCACCGTGCCGATCGCCGTGTTCAGGCCGTGTTCAGGTTGGCGGCAGTCGCCGCCGGCGTGGCGCCGATCGTGAAGCTGCCGGTCGGCGGCGGCGACGTGCGTCGACGCCGTCAACTGAACCGAGGCGGTGGTGCCGTCGGGCAGATTGAAAGTGAGGCTGACCTGATCGCCCGGATTCGGATTGGTGGCGCCGAGCGTCGACCGAAATCGCCGCCGGCGAGCCGGACGGGCCGGTCACGGTGGCGCCGGTCAGCGTCGACGTGACCGGTCTCAGCTTCAAGCCGAACGGCGAACCGGCGGCATCTTCGGCGACCGTTTACCGTCGAGGTCGTGGTCGCGGGCGGCGTCGGGGTCGGTTGCGTGATCATGAGACGGCCGGTGCCGGTGGTGCCGTCGGCCTGCGCGCGTTCGGCGATCACCGTCTTCAATCCGGCCTGGGTCGCGGTGCCGTTGAGCATCTCGTCGACCGGCACCGTCGCCGGCGTATTGATCGCGGTGCCGGAAAACATGTAGCGGTCGCCGGCCGGGGTGTTGAGAATGCCGACCATCGAGGACAGTTCGGCCGATGCATTCTCCTGGCCGATGGTTTGTCCGGTGCTGTCGAGCGTCTGCGGTGTTGCGGCCGCGGCGCTCTGCACCTGGCTGCCGATGCTCGACAACGCCTGCAGCGCGGTGTTGGCCGCCGATGATCGGGGTGCTGACGTTGCTGATGGTGTCGGTGAAGGCGGAAATGTTGGCGAGCTGCGACCGCGCGGCGATGGCAAAGCCCTCGTTGGAGCCCATGCCGGCGTAGGTGGTCGACTTCTCACCGGTGGCGAGCTGCGTCGACAGGTTGGTCATCTGGTTGTTGAGGTTCGAGTATCGCCTGAGCCGAGCGGCGAATTAGCGTAACTGATACTGTTGATCGACATCCGGACTCGCCCTAAACTTGGCCTGCAGCAGTGTGTTCATCATGCTTTGAACGACCGACATCACGTGAGCATTGGCGGCGTAGGAATTCTGCAGCGCGATCAGGTTCGACATTTCGGTATCGATGCTGACGCCGGCGACCGAATTGAATTTCTGCTGCAACGTGGTGACCACGACGTCCTGGCCCTGCTGCAACTGCGTCGCAGTGGTGGCCGCGTTGGCCTGCTGGCTGAGGAACTGCTGCATGTAGCTGGTGATCGTGCCGGTGAACGGCGACGAGTTCGAACCCAGCCCGGTTTGCGGCGAATAGCTGAACGAGCCCGACGTCAGCTGCGAATAGAGAAAATCCGAACGCGTGGTGTCGCCGGCCGCGGTCGCCGGCGACGTGCTGTAGACGGTGAGATCCTGCGGATTGCTCAGCAGCGCCGGATTGACCGTGATGCGCCCGGCAAGGCCCGTCATCTGCGAGCCGGCGGCCGGTGATCGCGCCGGTGTAAAGCGAATTGCCGTCGGTGAACAACGGCAAGCTGCGCGCTGCCGCCCGTCAGCGATGAGGCCGTCGTCGTGCGTCGAAGCGGCATTGACCGTCGCAGCAGCCGAGCCGACGACATTCAGCGTGGTGCCGGAGATCGGAAAACGTGACGCTGGGGCCGAGCGCCGGTTCAGTTGCGCCAGCACGGCCGGCGTGATGCCGCCGGACAAATTGACGCCGATCAAGCTTCGGACTGGCGTTCGGCGCGTTCTGCAACGGCAGCGCGGTCGGATCGGTGACGTTGACGATCGATATCTGCTGCTGGGTGTTGGTCGCGCTGTTGGTAACGGTCAGGTTGATGGTGTTGCCGGCCAGCATGTTCGAGGTATCGACGCTGAAGCCTGACGGCGGTCCGGTGATGGCGGTGCCGGCGTGTCGTTGTATTCGGACAGCGCGCTCGACATCGTCGCCGCGAGCTGATCGACCTGGGTCTGCGCCTGCACCAGGGTCTGGTCGCGCAGTTTCAGGTCGGCGGCGATCTGGCCCGACGTGATCGCATTGTTGGCGACCATGTCGTAGCTGGCGCCGTTCGGAAGCTGGATCGTCAGCGATCCGACGCCGTTCTGGCCGGGTTGGTGCTGTACAGCGAGTTGGCCGTCAGCGTTCCCGGCGAAGTGAAATTCATCTGTCGACGCCAGCCGAGCCGCCGACGAGCTGAATGCCCGAAGTTGTGAAGACGTTGACCTGGTTGGACCGTGTCGGTAGTGACATGGACATCCATCAATGTCGACAGATCGTTGATCGCGTTGTCGCGCTGATCCATCAGCGTCGCGGCCGCGGGATCGGTCGGCACTCAGTCCCTGCAGCTGGGCGTTGATGCTCGCGATCTGGCTCATGTCGGTGTTGGCCTGGGTCACCGACGATGCCGATATCCTGTTCGACATTCGTGCGCAGCGACTGGATGCCCTGCGATGTCGTGATTGAGTGACTGCGCCAGCGATTGCGCCGCCGCCAGCGCCGTGGTCTGCGCGGACGTGCTGCCCTGACTGGTCGACAGCGCCTGCAGCGCCGTGGTGAAATTGCTGTACGACGTTTCGAGCGTGCCGGCGCCGCCGGGCGTGCCGTAGACGTTCTGCAACTGGCCCAGAATATTGGCCATCTGGTCGGCATAGGCGCCGCCGGAGGTTTCCGTGCGCAACTGGCTCTGGACGTAGAGATCGAGCTGGCGGTTGACGCCGGTGACCTGGACGCTGGAGCCGGCGCCGCCGGTGGCCACCTCGATCTGGTTGGGAGTTTGGGCGACATAGCCGGGCGTCTTGCGCGTTGGCGACATTGCCCGACACGATCGAAAGCGCGGCCTGGTTGGCGCGCAGGCCGGACATCGCAGTTGCAAGGGCTGAACTCAAACCCATATCTATTGCCCGCCTTCGATTACGTCACAGCTGGCCTCACCTCGAGGCCGATCAGCGCAGCACGTTCAGCAGATCCTGAACCATGTCGTTGGCCGTGGTGATCACCTTGGTGTTCGCCGAATAGGCCTGTTGCGTCACGATCAGCTTGGTGAATTCGTCGGCGATGTCGGTGTTGGAGCCTTCGAGCGACGAACCGCTGATCGTGCCGGACGCACCGGCGATGGCCGGCCCGGACTGTTCGGTCACGGCATAGGCCTCGCCGCTGAGCGCCTGCAGATAGTTGGTGCCGTTGAAATGCGACAGCGTGACCGAGGCCAGATCGAGGTTCTGCCCGTTCGAGAACGTTCCGACCACGAGCCCGTTATTGTTGATGGCGACCGACTGAAGCTGGCCGGCGGCATAACCGTTCTGCGTGAAGTTGTTGACGGTCGCAGCGCCGGTGGTGCTGGCAAATTGCGTCAAACCGCCGGAGCCGACATTCAACGTCACGTTGCCAAGCTACTGATTGTTTACGGTCACGCCGGGAATGGTGATGCCCGCGCCCGACGGACTGGTTAAGGCCCCATCGGAGTTGAAGATGAAGTTGGTGCCGACATTGTTGCCATGCGACCTGGCTGCCGGTTGCGGTGGTATCGGTCTGATAGAACAGATTCCAGGTCTGCTGACCGCCGGCCGTGGAGGTCAGGGCCCATCGCAATTGCAGATTAACCGGCGTTCCCGCCGCGTTATAAGCCGTTACCGCGCCGCCGCTGATGCTTTCATTGGTGAAAGCCGTGCTGTCGGCGCCGATGACAACACCCTGACCCGACCCGCCGCCGCCGGTACGTGTTGCCGACTCCGTCGAAGTCAATCCCATCGATGCCCATCCAGCCGCGCTGCTGGTGATCGAAAGATCGTTCAGGATGCCTGTATCCAGTGTGATGGCGCCGGTGGAAGAGACGCTCGACGCAGTCGACGTACTCGTGTTGCCGGTAATCGAGTCGATCTTCGACAGTAGGTCTCCGACATTCGCGTTCGCCAGGTTGAGGTATTTGGTGGTGGCGGTATCGGCGGGAGGAGTGCCGTTGGTAAAGGCGATGGTCACGGGACCCGTTGAGGTGTTGACGGTGATCGTGTCGCCCGCCGTATAGCTGCTCGCCAGGGCGTTGGGGGTGGTGATGCTGGTGCCGCTGAAGCCAAGCACCCCGAGACTACCGCGAGCTCGTGATCTTCAGATTGCCCGCGTTGTCATTCAGCGTGATCGCGCCGGTGCTGCTAATGGTTGATGGCGCGGTCGTCGCGCTCGTACCCGAGATTTGATCGATCGCCTTGAGGAGATCCCCAACATTGTCGCTGAGGCTGAAGGTACCACCAGTGCTGCTAACGCTGGTGGTCGCGGTGCTGCTGAAGGTAATCGTCTGGCCGTTGACGACGAGGGTGGAGCCGTTGGCGAAAGCAGGGCTCATCGAAGACAACACGGTCGAGGCCGTGATCGGCGTAGGCGGGCTGCCGGGGATCGTCACGGCAGTTCCGGTCGCGCTGCCGGTTGCCGTGCTGGAAAGCAATGTCGAGGCGCTGATCGTCCCTGTCGTGCCCGCTTCGGCGGTCCCGGTCACCGAGGAGTTGCCGAAAGGCTGCGGAGGCGTGCCGAACACCGTCGGATTCTCGGTGAAGTCGCCGGTGTTTAAACCGCCAGCGGCGGTGATCGTGCCGGCGGCCGCGGTGGTGCTCGCCGTGGTCGCGGGCGTGGTCGGCAGGTTGGCGGCGTATTGAATGGTGCTGGTGGCCTGCGCCGGGACGAAATTGTTCTGGAACTGGAGAACCTTCGGCTACGCTGCCGAGCGGATTGCCGGTCTTCGGATCGACCGCGACGCCCATCAAATAATAACCGGCGCCGTTGACCAGATTGCCGTTGGCATTGACCTGAAAATCGCCGGCGCTTGTATAGTCGGTGACGCCGTTGAAGACCGGCTGGTTGTCCACGGTGCTGGTGGGCATCTGCACCGAGAAGAAGCCGTCGCCGTTGATCGCCATGTTGGTCGCAACGGTCGACGCGGAGACGGTGCCCGCCGTGGTCAGCGTCTGCTGGGAAAGCGCCTGGACGCCGCCGGCGACCTGCGAGGTCGGCGCCGACGATTGGGCAACGAGATCCTCGAAGCTGGTATTGATGCCCTTGTAGCCGATGGTCGAGGCATTCGCGATGTTGCCGGAGATGTTCTGCAGCGCGTAGGATTGAGACTGCAGGCCGCCCACCGCGGTATTGAGCGCATCGAAGATACCCATAACATCGTCTCCACATTCGATTCGAGCGGCCGGCCGGCATTGCCTGGCCGTGGCCGTCGTCGAAGGAGACATCGCAAGCGCTGTGCCAAAAACAAAAGCCGCGCTATATCAGCCGCTTAAATAAAAATGCCCCGGTCCAGGGACCGGGGCACAATTGCCGGGCGGGCAACAATTGCCGGGCGAAATCGAGCGAAGTGGGTACCGTTCGCCTGAAGAAAACGCGTCAAAAAGAAGCTAGGTCGCCGACGCCGCCGCCGGGTGAAACTGCAGCGCAAAACCGTCCATGCAGTAGCGCAGGCCGGTCGGCTTCGGTCCGTCGTCGAAGACGTGGCCGAGATGACCGCCGCAGCGGCGGCAGTGAATTTCGGTACGCAGCATGCCGAAGGTGCGGTCTTCGGGCTTGCCGACGGCGTTCTCGAGCGGCTGATAAAAACTCGGCCAGCCGGTGCCGCTTTCGAATTTGGTCTCCGAGGAGAACAGCGGCAGGTCGCAGCCGGCGCAGGCGAAGATGCCCTTGCGATGCTCCTTCAGCAGCGGGCTCGAATCCGGCCGCTCGGTGCCCTCCTTGCGCAGGATTTCATATTGCTGCGGCGTCAGCTGCGCGCGCCATTCCGCGTCGGTCTTTTCGACCTCGAATTTCTCGGCGGCCTGGGCCGGGGCTGCGCGCAGCCAGCGGAACGCGGCAAGGCCGAACAGACCGGCGACGGATGCGAGCAGGATACGGCGATCGATCATGATGGTCTCCGTGGCGTTAAGCGAAATCGGGCGGGGTTCACCACGAGATACGGCGCGCGCGGGGAGAAGTTACACCGGTCCGGGCTAAATTTCCTCACTTTCTTGCGAGGGCTCCTGCAAATGCCTACCCGCCGGCGCTTTCACCGGGGCAGCCAGCGGCCGCGCTGGGCGCTCCGGACGCGGCCGGCCCGGCGGCGGGCGGGGACGCGATACGGCGAGGACGCTGGCGGCGGCCGGGTTCCCGCCTGACGGTTGGCCTCGAGCCAGGCGCGCCTCGCGGATGTCGTTCCTGGACCCGCGCTCTTTCCCGATAGCGGGCCAGCGCGCCGGCGGCCGCGGAACTTCCCCGCCCCCAGAGGCCGACCAGATGTCCGGCGACCCGGCCGGTCGGGCCGCCCGCCCACACCAGTTCGAACGGCGAAAACAGCCGCCAGCGATCGTCGCCCCAGAGAATGCTGCGCGCAATCAACTGCCCGGCCATCGCCGACGTGTTCAGACCCTGGCGCCCGAAACCGCTCGCCACCCACAGGCCGCGGCGCAACTGGCCGATCTGCGGCATGCCGTGCACGGTCTGGCCGACGGCGCCGCCAAAGGTCTCGGCGATCTCGACCTTGCCGAGCTGGGGAAAAATCGTGCGGATCCGGCGCGCGATCGCGCCGGCAAAGCGCTGCGGCCGCGCCGCCCAGGTGGTCTCCGGCGAGGCCCACATCAATCGGTCGCCATCCACGATGCGGAAATGATCGACGCCGTCGCTATCCGTCACCGATCCCTGGAATGTGATCGCCTCGGCAAGCCGCTCGCCGAGCGGCGCGGTGACGGCGGCATAGCGCCAGACCGGCAGCAGCGTTTCCGACAGCCGCCGCAGCGGCGCGCCGAGATGGATGTTGCCGGCGAGCACGATATGCGACGGCGCGCAACCGCGCCGATGGCGTCACGATGCGCTTGCGAATGCCCGATGAATCGATGCTGACGACCGGCGTGTCCTCGAAGATCCGCGCCCCTGCCCGCCGCGCCAGCGCGGCCAGGCCATGGACATATTTGCGGCCGTCGATCTGAAACGCCTTCGGATAATACATGCCGTGGAAATAACGCCCGGTCTTGAGTTCGGTCGCGCACGCGATCGACCTGCCAGCCCTCCACTTCGGTCTCGAAATCCTCGCCCAGCATCTGCAGCCGGCTGATCAATTGATCGCCGACATCGACGTTGGAAACCTCCAGCGCGCCCTCGCTCAAGCGCGATGCCCGGCATCAACTCTTCGGCGGCGTTGGCCCGCACCAGTTCGGCGCCCTGCTTCGACAGCGACCAGAGTTCGCGGGCGTCCTCGAAGCCGATGCGCGCGATCAGATCGCCGATCGGAAGGCCGTAGCCCGGCATCACCGTGCCGAGCTGATGGCCGGACGCGTTCCAGCCGACATGCCGGCCCTCGAGCACGGCGACGCTGGCGCCGAGGCGCGCCGCCTCCAGCGCGACCGTGAGGCCGGCAAGGCCCGGCGCCGACCACGCAAATATCGGCATCCAGGTCGAACGACAGCCGCGAGCGCTCGGGCATCGCGGCAGGCATCGGGTCGGGTGGTCGCGCTGGGGGACGTCTCGCTCATATCGTTTTCTTACGGACCGATCGGGCGCTTGTCACCTTGTCCTGAGCCTACAGTCTGTACATTAATCCGCGGGACTTCGAAACGAATCGAGATTGCGCCATGCGCCGTTTGATGCTGCTGCGTCACGCCAAGACCGAGAACGACGCGCCGAGCGGCCGCGATCAGGACCGCCGCCTCGACGACCGCGGCCGCAGCGACGCCGCCGAGATCGGCGGCTGGATCGCCGGCCATCCGCCGTTTCCCGACCCCGTGCTGGTTTCGCCCGCGGTCCGGGCGCACCAGACCTGGGAGACTGGCCTGGGCGGCGATGAAAGATGTCGTGCCGCCGCCGCAGGTCGAACTGCTGCCGGAACTCTACGGCGCCGATCCCGCGCAATTGCTGCAGACCATCCGCGCGGCCTCCGCGACCGATCCGCAAGCGGCTGATGGTGGTCGGGCACAATCCCGGCATGCACGAACTGGCGCTGGCGCTGACCGATGGCGGCGGCGATGCGCGCCGGCGCGCAAGGCGCTCGCCGACAATCTGCCGACGTCGGGCCTTGCGATCTTCGATTTCGCGATCGACGACTGGGCCGATGTGGCATTCCGCCGCGGACGGCTCGTGCTGTTCGTCAGTCCGAAACTTTTGAAGCAGGCCGATTGAAGTCTGGAACGATTGAGCTGGCCGCGCCGGGTTATCGATATATGTTATCCTGATGACGGACAGGGAGGCGCAGATGTTCAAATCCATTCTGGTGCCGATCGATCTCGCCGATACCGATCTGGCGAAGCCTGCGATTGCGACCGCGGCGACGCTGTCGCAGACCTGGAGCGGCGCGGTGCGGCTGCTCAACGTGCTGCCGATGACGCCGGTGATGCTGGCGGAATATGTGCCGGCCGATTTCGACACCCAGCAACGCCAGACCTCCGAAGAGGCGCTCGCCATCGTCGCGCGCGAATCCGGCATCGACGCGCCGCGGATTTCCAGCGTGGTGCGGCAGGGCGGCATCTATCACGAGATCCTCGAAGAAGCCGCCGCGATCAAGGCCGACCTGATCGTGATGACGTCGCACCGGCCGGCGATGCGGACCTATTTCCTCGGCTCCAATGCCGGCCATGTCGTGCGCTACGCCAAATGCTCGGTGCTGGTGGTGCGGCACTAGGTCGAGGTCTCAGAACAGGCCGGGCAGCAGCATCGCGACCCGCGCACGATACTGCCGGTAGCGATCGCCGAACAGAGCGAGGTGATCGCGTTCCTCCAGCCAGATGCCGACGAACATGAAGGCGGTCGCAAGGCCGGCAAACAGCAGATGTCCCGCGGTCATGACCGGCGCGGCCCACAACGCGACCATGAGGCCCAGATAGATCGGGTGCCTGACCAGAGCATAGAGCCCGGGCGTTGTGAACGGGGTCACGATCTCGCTGCGGCCGGCGAAGTTGAACAGCCGCTGCTTGAGCCCGAAGAGATCAAAACGGCCGACCAGCAAGATGCTATGCAGCGCGATCGACCAGCCGAGCAACGACAGCGACTGGATCACCGCCGCGGCAAGCGGATTTGCCGCCTGCCACACCAGCGCGGGCAATGGCTGCCACGCCGCGAACAGCAGGATCAGCGTGAGGCTCGTGCACAACAAATAAGTGCTGCGCGCGACCAAAAGCGAGACACGGCCGGTCGATAGGCGCTTGAAGCTCGGCCGCGCCATGCCGCCATGCTGGACGGCGAACAGGCATAGCAGTTGCAAGTCGATGCAAAACGCGACGAACGGCGGCCAGACTGCGCCGGTGTCGATGCTCTTGGGAACGACAAGGTTGCTGACGAAGCCGATGGCATAGAGAAAGGACGCCAGGAAGCTCGCGTAAGCCATCGTGCCGTAGCAACGGCTGACAAGGCCGGCGAGACGTCCCGCCCGCGGCCCGCCGCCATGGCGAGAGCGATGATCGACCGTGATGGTCATGGCTGTTCTCCTTCAGAAAAAATTCTGCCGGGCCGCAACGCGCGAAGCGCGCGCGTGGCTTTATCGAAGCCGCGCCATGTCCGGATTTAAAGCCCCGCCGACCGCCGCCTCGATGTGACAGCGTGCGAGCCCGATATCGCGGAGCGCGCGATCGTCCAGTTCGTGAAGCGCCTTGATCGCCGACCGGCGGTCGAAATAGACGACGAACGCGTGCGCGCATGCTCCGATCCAGCGGACAAACCGGCCGGCCGTCACGGGCCGTGTGGCGGTCGGGGACATCGTGCTCATGGTCGTGCTCCAATTGGCTGCCGCGCGGCAAAGCGGAGCCGTCGACGCAAACGCCTGACAACGGCGGCTGCGCCCTGACTTGGGATTGCTCGGGCACTCCTCAGTGCAATCGCGGGCTTGATGGAGCTTAAATGATCCGATACATGTCTCGGTGCAAGTGAAACATTGATCTCGGTGCAATAATGTCAAAATTCGAGTATTTGAAGCTTGCCGACGCCGTCGCCGTCGAGATCGCCAGCGGCGCGCTCAAAGCGGGCGATCGCCTGCCGCCGCAGCGCAGCTTTGCCTATGAGCGCGGGATCGCGGTCTCGACCGCGAGCCGCGTCTACACTGAACTGTTGCGCCGAGGCCTCGTGGTCGGCGAGGTCGGACGCGGCACCTTCATTTCGGGACAAGCACGCCGCGGCAGCGTCGCCCCACCCGAACCGCGCGGCGCGCGCATCGATCTCGAATTCAATTATCCGATGCTGCCGACGCAGTCCGCCTTGATCGCCAGGAGCCTGGAAGGGTTAAACCGGCCGGAAGCGCTCGAAGTCGCGCTTGCGACAGGCGACCAGCACCGGAACGCAGGCCGCAAGAACCATTTCGGCGGCGTTTCTGGCGCGCAAGGATTGGTCGCCGGACGCCGGGCAGATCGTGTTCACCGCCAACGGCCGGCAATGCATCGCCGCGGCGCTTGCCGCGGTGGTGGCGCCCGGCGGCCGTTGCGGCGTCGAGAGCCTGACCTACCCGTTCATCAAGGGCATCGCGGCGAGGCTCGGCGTGACGCTGGTGCCGCTCGCGATGGATGAACATGGCGTTCGTCCGGATGCCGTGCAAAAGGCGCATCGCGACGCGCATCTGTCGGCGCTGTATATTCAACCCATCATTCAAAATCCGCTTGGCGTCACGATGCCGCCGGGACGGCGCGCCGATCTCATCCGCGTCGTCGAGAAGCTCAATCTGCCTGTCATCGAAGACACCGTTTACGGCTTTCTCGACGACGAACCGCCGCTTGCGGCGCTCGCACCGGATCGCTGCATCGTGCTCGACAGCCTCTCCAAAAAGGTGGCGCCGGGACTGGCGCTCGGTTTCATCGTGCCGCCGCCACGCCTGCGCGAGAGCGTCATGGCCTCGGTGCGATCGGGCGGATGGACCGCGTCGGGCTATGCGTTCGCGGCCGGGCAGCGGCTGATGGACGACGGCACCGCTTCGGAGCTGTCACGGCTCAAGCGCATCGATGCGGCCACGCGCCAGCAAATCGCGGCGAAATATCTTTCCGGTTTCGAAATCCAGAGCAACAGCAAATCCTACCATCTATGGCTGTCGCTGCCGCCGCACTGGCGGTCGCAGACCTTCGTTGCCGCGGCGGCGCGGCGCGACATCGCGCTGACGCCGTCGACGACCTTCGCCGTGACGCCCGGGCACGCGCCGAACGCGGTGCGGCTGGCGCTGGCCGCGCCGACGATCGAGCAACTCGAGGTGGGACTGCGGATGTTGTCGGGAATGCTGAACGCGAAGGAAGAAGATTTCGATTCGACCGAATAGATCGATAAAGTCCGAGCGCCCTCGCTTGTTGCGGCGCCAGCCACATCACGGCCACGCCGCGATAAAGCCCTTCGCGAAATAGGGCTCGATCTTGTCCCATTCGCTGAGCACGCGACGGCTGAATTCGGGATCGGTGTGCCAGAGCGCCTGCGGGGTCGCAAAGTCGTCGACGGTAAGCAGCATCTTCTCCACCTCCGGCCAATGCCGCTGCAATGTCATCGGATAGCGCCGCGCGGTCCAGCTGTTGCCGAGACAGATCACGCTGCGGACATTGCCTAGTCCCAGCGCCGCATCGATCACCGGCAGCGAGAAAATCACATTCTCGCCGGTATTCATCGCGCGATCTTCATTGAGAATCCTTTCGGCCGGGATGCCCCGCGCGATCATCGCCTCGCGCAGGATAGCGCATTCCGAAAGGCTGGATCCCGGCGTCACGCCACCGCTGACGATCGACCAGCGAAACAAGCCTTCGCGCCAGAGCCGTGCGGCCTCATCGACACGGCGCGCGACACCCTCGCGGGTCCCGAACACGAACAACAGATCGGCCGGCTTGATCGGCGTGCGGATCAAATGCCTCGCATTGATCTCGGCAATTTCCGCCTCGGACGGCCGCCTCGTTGGATCTTTCACAGCCCGCCCCACCATTCACAGCGGCGAGAACGATGCGACGCGCCGACACAATCGCGAAGTCAATTTTCATTGCGCTTGATTGCGAGACGGCACGGCGCGGCTTGCTCACGGCAGCAGCGGCTCGGGCAGATGATCGAACGTGTAGGTCTGCGGCCGGTTGCGCCTGACAAAGCCGCCGACCTGCCAAACGAACAGCGCGGCAAAGCCGAGCAGGAACAGGATGCCGGCCAACTCACCGGTCATGATGGCGCGGACCAGCAATCCCGCCATCGCCACCGCGACCAATGCCAGCAGCACAAGCGCCGCGATATAGAGCCGCGGCTTGAGACCGCCGGTCAGCACGGCGTTGCTGCCGGCCTCTCCCATCCGCCGGTGCAGCTTGGCGACAAAGGCGCGATAGTCGCGGTCCTGCGGCGCCATCAGCACCGAGGTCTGCCAGCTCGTCGACAACAGCACGATGCGCCCAAGGCCCGCGCCATCGATGTCGGCGCGAAAGCGGCGCGATTGCATCGACACCGGACGGTACGACAACCGAATCGCTGAGATCGCGGCGTATGGCCACAGGCCGGATTTGCCGCCGATACGCCAGCCCAGGCCTTCGTCCGTCAGTTCGAACTGATGCGCCGCACCGACCAGCGATGCCTTGTAGGCGTAGCGGGTGGTGGCCTCGTCGGGCGGATGGTTCATCATGCGGGAAATGCCCAGACTATCGCGACAGACAGGCCCAAAGAAACGCCAGTGACGCGAGCGCTCCCAATGCGGTGCGCACCGCGTGGAGCCCACCCCATCTTTCGATCAGCGCCCGCGATGGCGGCCCGGCCTGTTCCGGCACCGTCGCGAGCAGCGCATCATTGACCGGCTTGATGACGAGCAGCGTCCATGGCCACGGCGCGATGATCGCGATGGCGCCAACCACAAAGCCCGGGTGAGCCTGCTGCCACCAGGCGACCATTCCCAGCACAAAACCGACAAGGGCGAGCGATGCCTGCATCGCGGCGCCGCGCTTGTAGGACGGTTTCCACTCGGTCAGCAGCGCGCGATCATCCAGCATCAGCCGCGCCGGCTGTTCGGCGACATTGACGTAGATCGCAGCTCCCGTGAACAACGCCGCCACCGTCAGCGCCAAAAGACCGATCGTCATGGGGTCGAGACCTCAGATAAAAGTGCTTGCCCGAAAGAATCTCGAAACGCGCCGCGTCGGCTTGCGCGGCCGGCCGGCTTTATCCTACAAGCAGAGCATGGCCGAGACGATCTATTTTCCGCGCCGCCTGATCCTCGCCGGCGCGATGATTTCGGGTGTGCTGCTGGCGCTGGCCGTGCACATGCTGGGCGCCCGCTTCGGATTGGATCTTGGTGGACTCTGGCGATCCGACAGCGCTGAATTCATCCCGGCGGGTGCCGCGATCGCGTGGTGGCTGATCGCAACCGTCGGCTTCTGCGGCGGCTATTTCACGGGAACGCTGATGCAAAGCGCCGCATCGGGTCAAATTCCGCAGCGGATGCGCCAGTTCCTGATCGTGGTCGGCGTATTGCTGCTGGCCGGCGCCGGTCAGGCGGCCTCCGCGCCGAGCCCGATCCCGACGACATCGGGCGTGCTCGCGGGCCTTGCCGCGCTCTGCCTCGGCGCGACAATGGCGTTTTGCGGCGCGCTGTTTGCGCTGCGCAAGGCATAGCGGTCTCATTGTTGCGACGGCCGACGAGACGCGCCCCACCAGATCGTCGCACCGCCCGCCAGCAGCAGGCCTGCCGAAATCACCAGCGAGGCATGCGCGCCCGCCAGCAACGCGTCGGCGTGGCCGAGCAGCGAGCCGAACAAAGCGACGCCCAGCACGCTGCCGGTCTGTCGGGTCGAATTGAGCACACCGGCCGCGATTCCGGAGCGCTGCTTCTCGACGCTGCCGAGCAGGGTCGACGTCAACGGCGGCACCAGCAGGCCGAGGCCGCCGCCAATGACGACAAGCTGCGCGCAGATCGCCCAATAGCTCGTCCCCTGCCCAATTCCGAGCAGCGCGAGGCATCCAAACGCCGATAGAGCCGCGCCCAGCGCGATAGTCGCGGGCGCACCTAGTCGTTCCGCCACACGCGGGGCGACGAGGTTGACCGGCAGCACCGCGCCCATCATCGGAACGAAGGCAAGCCCGGTCGCGAACGCCGACCAGCCGTTGACCCGCTGGAAATACAGGCTGAACACGAAGATCAACCCGTAAAAGGCGACGTTGACCAGGAGGCCTATCAGCGCCGTCAACGCGAACATCCGATGCCGGAACAGCGACAGCGGCAGCATCGGCTGCGGCGCGCGCCGTTCCTGCCAGACAAACAGCACCGCCAGAACCGCCGCGGCCGCAAAACCGCCGATCACGATCGCGTTGCTCCAGCCGCGCGCGCCGCCTTCAATGATCGCACCGGCCAGACAGCCAAGGGCTCCGATCGCGGCGAGTTGGCCCGGCAGGTCGATCCCACGCCGCAGCGAGCGCGTGGTTTCGCTGGCGTAGCGCCAGCTTAGCCACAGACCGGCAATGCCGATCGGCAAATTAACCAGGAAGATCGCTCGCCAGCCGACCAGCGCGATCAGGCTGCCGCCGACCAACGGCCCCGCCGTGAGCGCAAGGCTGGCGCCGGCGGCCCAGATGCCCACCGCGCGACCACGCGCTTTGTCATCGGGATAAGCGTGGCTGAGCAACGCCAGCGAGTTGGGAACGAGAATAGCCGCGCCCAAGCCCTGGACCGCCCTTGCCGCGATCAGGGTGGTGGCGTTGGACGATAACGCGCAGGCCACCGACGCGGCGGTGAAGATGGCAAAGCCGGCGATGAATATTCGTTTCGCCCCGATCCGATCGCCGAGTGCACCGGCCGTCAGAATGAACGCGGCAAACGCAATGGTGTAGGCGCTGACCACCCATTGCAGCTGCGACACGCCGCCGCCGAGCGAGGCGCCGATGCTGTTGAGCGCGGTGTTGACGATGGTGACGTCGAGCTGGACCACCGCGTAACCGAGGCTCATGGCCGCCAGGGTCAGCGACGTCGAGACGTTCGACGGCGGCGATTTCGGCGCGGCGCGCGAGGTGGGTTCGGCGGCCGAAGCCAGCGGCGATCTATTGGGCGATTTATGAGAAGACGGGAACTTGAGCGATGTGCTTGGCATGGGTTACCTCCAAATAACCAACGCCCGGCAAATGCACCCTGTTCAGGGCGGACACTTCGAAGGAGATCGAACTATCTTCGTCACGCAAGGCCCCGATTCAGCGGTTTGGCGATCCGCAAGGCCTGCCACCGGGAGACGGAAAACGCCGCGCGGACCATCCCGGCGCGGCGTTTTGCCTCATTCGGCGTGTTTGCGACTATTTTCGGGCTGGCCCGCGGCCCGCAGATTGACCTTGCCTTCCGCCAGCGAGGTCAGTTTCTGATCGGTCGCCTTTTCCTCATCGAGCGTCTTCTGCAGCACGCTGGCGCAATCGTTGCGGCCGAGCTGCTTGGCCAGGCGATCAGACTGCCGTAGCGCACGATCTGATAGTGCTCGGCGGCCTGTGCCGCGTTGATCAACGCGGCGTCCAGCACGTTCTTGTCATCGACCTCGCCGGCCACCTCGTCCGCTTCCTTGATGATGCCGTCAATCGCCGGACAATTCACCGCCTTCACCTGGCGCCGTGCATCTGGAACACCTGCTCGAGGCGCTGGACATGGGTTTTGGTTTCCTCGAGATGGGTCAGAAAACCCTGTTTTAGCTGCTTGTCGGTGGCTTCCCGGCCATTTTCGGCAGCGCCTTCACGAGCTGCTTTTCCGCATAGTAGATATCCTGCAGCTGATGCACGAACAGATCGTCCATGGTCTTGATGTCCTTGGTAAAAAGTCCCATTGCGCCGATCGCTCGTTGATGGAACACAGCGGCGCCGAGTGCTTTCGCCCTCGCGGTGCCGATATGTTCGATGGCGGATACCAATGCCAACCGGCCGGCCGCCGCGATGTTCCTGGCGAAGGCGAAACGTAACGATGGAACAAGGAAATGCGAGCAGTGATCCCGCGCGACAGGGCGCAAGGCGGTGGGTGTCGCGCCCGGAATTTCAAGGCTCGAATCCGGTGCGCCGTGACATATGTATGGCGTATGACAGCGGCGTCTTTCGGGGGCTGAAGCTGGCGTTGTCAAGGACTGCACACCGAAAGCTTTTTGCCCTATGTGTCTTTGCCGATGGAGCGATTGGCCGCCCTTTGGCAGCAATGGCTTCGAGCAAAGACTTGTC
The DNA here is from genome assembly GCA_963755895.1 of uncultured Alphaproteobacteria bacterium. Taxonomy (GTDB): domain Bacteria; phylum Pseudomonadota; class Alphaproteobacteria; order Rhizobiales; family Xanthobacteraceae; genus Bradyrhizobium. Next base: position 92,687 of record CAVWMD010000003.1, on the reverse strand, counting down.
GCCGCCCCGCCGGGAGGATGAATGCATCGACTGCTGACCACGCTGGGGCGTGGCTTCAAGGAACGGATTGGCTGGAAACGGCTCGGTATTGCCGCGAGCCTCCTCATCATCGTCCTTGCGATCACGACACTGGTCCGCACCCTCAAGGGCGTCGATACCGGCGTGATCCTGACGGCGCTGACGGACATACCGCCCGCACCACATCGCGCTCGCCGCGCTGTGCGTGATCGGGGCGTTTTGCACGCTGACATTCTATGATTTCTTCGCGCTGCGGACCATCGGCAAGAAACACGTGCCCTACCGCATCGCGGCGATGTCGAGCTTCACCAGCTATACGATCGGCCACAATATCGGCGCCACGGTGTTCACCGGCGGCGCGATCCGTTTCCGGATCTATTCGGACTACGGGCTGAACGCCATCGATGTCGCCAAGATCTGCTTTCTCTCCGGCCTGACCTTCTGGCTCGGCAATCTCCTCGTGCTCGGCTTCGGCATGGCCTGGCATCCCTGGGCCGCCAGCGCCATGGATCTGCTGCCGCCGGCCATCAACCGGCTGATCGCGCTCGGCTGCCTCGCCGGCATCGCCGCCTATTTCGTCTGGCTGGTGATGGGCAAGGAGCGCCGCGAACTCGGGCAGAACGGCTGGAAGGTGGTGCTGCCCTCGGCGCGGCTGACGCTGCTGCAAATGCTGATCGGCGTGGTCGATCTCGGATTCTGCGCGCTGGCGATGTATCTGCTGATGCCGGCACAGCCGCACATCGATTTCATTTCGCTGGCGGTGGTGTTCATCCTGGCGACCCTGCTTGGATTCGCCAGTCATGCGCCGGGCAGCCTCGGCGTGTTCGACGCCGCGATGCTGGTGGCGCTGCCGGAATTCGGCCGCGAGCAATTGCTGGCCACGCTGGTGGTGTTCCGGATGCTGTATTTCCTGATCCCGTTCGGCATCGCGATTTCCATCATGGGCGCCCGCGAACTCTGGCTCAACGTCGTGCTGCCCTGGCAGGAACGCCGCAGGCTGGTCGAGAATGCTCCGCCCCCGACCGTTACCCCGCTGCCGCAGCCGGTAAAGCGCTTCAAGCAGCAAGCCTGACGCCGAGAAATCCGATCGCCGGCGGCGAAATCCGAACGGGACTGGGCGGGAAAGCTTGCGGCCTGGGCCGAAGCCAGCGTGACATTCCATCTCGATTCCATCACCTTCATGACATGCTTCATGAAGCCGGCGCTCCGACGCGCGAAGGTCTGGTCGATGATCTCGTCATCGACCATCTTTTGTCGCTGCTGAGCTCCGGCGCCGATGCGGTGGCATGGTCGATCGACGACGCGCGCTTTACCGCCGTGTTCCTGTTCAGTGGCATGCACGGCATCGTCGACGACGCCTATTTGAGGGAAAAGCGGATTGTCCGGGCCGCCTGGTCAAGCCGCTACAGCGGGTCTGTTTCAGAACCGCTGTATTGCATTCCGATGATAGTTTGGAGTGATGTCGGCCGGGTCTGGCGTACGGCAGCAAAACATCGATCGCTCTTATTTCCGCCCCACCGATGACGTCAAACGCGCCATGATCCGAATTCCCCTCCGCTCGTTATTCCTGCTGCTCACGGCAGCGATCGCGCCCGCAGTCACGCAAGCTCCGGCCGTAGCGCAGGGCGCGCCGGCGGCAACGCAGGGCGCGCCGGATGGTTCGATGCAGATTTCCTGGGAGGTTCGCAACCGCTTCCGGCTGTTCCGCGAAGAACGCGATTTCCTGCTTCATGCCGACAGCGCGCAAGCCAGCGATATCCTGGCCTCGGAACAGGCACTGGAAGCGCAAAGCGACGGCCGCGGCTGGGCACGCAATACCGTGAACCGCCTCTGTATCGATCTGACCGGACGCGTCACCGAGCCCTGCACGCGCGACAACGTCAAGGAAAGCTATCTGACGCCGATTGATCATCCGATCACGGTTCGGCTTACCGGCCAGGTTCCGGTCGGCGCGATCTGTGCCTGGACGTTCGACGACGGCGATAGCCCGCGGCAATCGACGCTCGACTGCGCCGAGCCGATCAATCTGCGGGTTCGTTACGGCCGCGCGACCAATGTCACCGTCGATGTCTCCAGTGCCGATGCACCGCAGCGCGTGACTTCGGCGATCGTGGTTCGCGACATCCTGATCGCCGGGCTCGGCGACAGCATCGCTTCGGGCGAAGGCAATCCGGACCGGCCGGTCGCGCTGGCCGATGAGGGTTTTTGCTTCCGATCCTATTTGGGCAGCGAAAGCGACCAGTATTATCGCCCGAGCCGCGCCGGCTATAAAGGCGGCCGCGCCTGCGAAGCACCGGACTCCCTGCAGGTCTGGCAACGCCAGGCCGCGCTCTGGTTCAATGCCGCCTGCCATCGTTCGCTGTACAGCTACCAGACCCGGACCGCGCTGGCGCTCGCGGTACGATATCCGCATATCGCGGTGACCTATCTGCCGCTGGCATGCACCGGCGCCACGATCGCCGACGGGCTGTTCGGCGCGCAGCGCGCGCGCGAATGCCCGCCGGGCAAATTCGCCAACAACTGTCCGGGCACCGTCAATGCGCAAGTGTCCGAACTACGCGAAGCCCTCAACGCCGCGAAGCGGCGGCAGCCCGACCGCAAGCTCGATCTGGTGCTGCTGTCGGTCGGGGCCAACGACATCAATTTTTCCGGACTGGTCGCCGACACCATCGTCGACGCGCGGACCGAGCGCGAGCTGTTTAGCCGCGCAGGCTTGATCGGATCGGTCGAGGATTCGCGCGCGGAGCTGACGCGGGACCTGCCACGCGGCTTTGCCAGACTTCGCGATGGGCTGAAGCCGCTGGTTGGCGACCTCTCGCACGTCATCTACGTGTCCTATGCCAACCCGGCGCTATCGGGCGGCGCGCCCTGCCCCGGCGGCCGCGCCGGCTTCGACATCCATCCGTCGTTCAACGCCAACCCCGAGCGGCTCGCCGCCGTGAGCGGCTTCGTCCAGAACGAATTCCTCCCGCAACTTAAAGCGCTGGCGTTGTGTCAATCGGGCGTGTTGTGCCGCGATCCCGCCGGCGATCGCATGACGTTCGTCGACGCCCATCAGGCCTCGTTCGCCAATCACGGATTCTGCGCACGCGCGGAGAGCGATCCGGAATTCGATCGCAGCTGCTTCTCCGACAAGGGCGATAGCTTCAATTCGGACATCGTCGCGGCGGCCAGCCAGCCGATGGTGTGCGGCCGCAGCGCCGGCGAATATCGCGCCTATCTGCCGCGCGCGCGCTGGATCCGCGACGCCAATGACAGCTACTTCGCGGCGATGACCTATCCGCAGGGCTTGCCGTCCTCGATGCAGCCTTCCGATATCCATGATGCGACCTGGGGAATTCTGTCGGCGCGTCTACGGCGGCGCCATCCATCCCTCGGCCGAAGGTCACGCCGCGATGGCCGATGCCGCGTTGCCAGCCGCCACTGCCGTGCTTCGGCTCGACCTCGCGGTGCCCGAAGTGACTTCCGAACCGGTATCGCCGTTGCAGGCGCCGGCGGCTATCGCGCCGGACGCCCGCTGAGATCGCGGGATGAGGGAAATCGCGCGCGGATAGGGTACCCGGCTTAAAGTCAGTGCGCGGGCGCCGGCGCCGGTGCGGGCGTGACGCCCTTTTTGCCAGGCAGCGGCTTCGTGGCTGCGGCCGCGCGCTGCGGCAGATATTTCGCAACGATGGCGGGATCGAGCTGCGCCATCGCGGTGTCGGGCAGCCGGAACCAGATCTCGTCCTTGCCAAGCAGTTCGATTCCCCAATAACCGCGCATGGTCAGTTGCTGGCCGTCGGCGCTGACGGTCATCTTGGCGTGATAGATTTTGCCGTCGCGCGGGTCGAGCACGTTGCCGTCCTCATATTTCAACCCGTTGCGCTTCATGTTGCGGATGAAGGACAATCCAAGCACCGGCGCATTCTTGCGATCGTCGATGCATTTCGCGCAGGTCTCATCGGGAGCGTTGGGATCCTCACCGGGCAACGGAAACTCCTTGGCGATGACGCCCTCGAAATTGACGCCGTCGTGGTCGATCACCAGAACCCATATCACCGGCTTGCCGTTCTCGATCTTCTGCCACAGGCCCGCCGCAGAAGGCTCCGCGGCCTTCGCGGGCAACAGCAGGGCGAACGCCAGCACGGCGCCGGCGATAATCGGCAATGCCAGTCGAAGCGTGGATAGAGCTATCCGCATCATCATTCACCTGACCAATTCACAAACTAATGAACGCAGACTAAGGCCATTTCGCGGACGGTGCCAGTGCCGGATGTGGCTTTATGGTTCCGGAAAACCGCCGAGGCCGCCTAAAATACGGTCGACAAGTACTTAAACAAGTCTTTGGCCAAGCCCCTGGCCAAGTCCTTAATTGCCTTGAGTCCTTATCCTTAATTGCCTTGAGTCCTTAATTGCCTTCTGTGACGATCATTGCGCAGACCGCGGGCACCGCAAATCCATTTGCAACTAAATCAGTTAACCCCGAGTTTTTTCTGCAGGCTCGACGACGACGTCGTGTACTGGAACACCAGCCGTTTGTCCGGATAGACATAGCGGTGCGCCTTCTGCGCCATCAGCGCGCCCTCGTGGAAGCCGGACAGAATGAGCTTCAGCTTGCCGGGATAGGTGTTGATATCGCCGATCGCAAAAATTCCAGGCACGTTGGTCTCGAAGCTCGCGGTCTCGACCGGCACCAGATTGTTTTCAAGCGCGATGCCCCAGTTCGCGACCGGACCTAATTTCATGGTCAGGCCGAAGAACGGCAGCATGGTATCGCAATCGACCTTCGTCATCGCGTTGTCGTTGCCCTTGACGTGGGCGCCGGACTGAGCGTGCCCCCTTCGCCTTCGAGGCCGGTCACCTGGCCGATCTGCCAGATCCATCTTGCCCGAGGCCACCAGCGCACGCATCTGCTCGACGCTGTGGGGCGCGGCGCGGAAATCGTCGCGCCGATGAAGCAGCGTCACGCGCTTGGCGATCGGATGCAGATTGAGCGTCCAGTCCAACGCGGAATCGCCGCCACCGACGATCAAAAGCTTCTTGTCGCGGAACTGTTCCATCTTGCGCACGGAGTAGAATACCGAGCTGCCTTCATAGGCCTCGATGCCCGGCACCGGCGGACGCTTCGGCTGGAACGAGCCGCCGCCGGCGGAGACCACGACCACCTTGCATTCGAATACCTGACCGGCATCGGTGGTGACGCGAAAGCCGGGGTCGCCGATCTTCTCGATCTTCTCCACCATCTCGTTGAGATGGAACGTCGGATTGAACGGCTTGATCTGTTCCATCAGCGCCTCGGTCAGGCCCTGCCCGGTCACCAGGGGAATGCCGGGAATGTCGTAGATCGGCTTTTCCGGATAGAGCTCGGCGCACTGGCCGCCGATCTTGTCGAGGATATCGACAAGATGTGCCTTCATATCGAGCAGGCCAAGTTCGAAAACGGCAAACAGTCCGCAGGGGCCCGCGCCAATAATCAGCACATCGGTTTTGATCGCTTCGCTCATGTCAGCTTCTTTTCGGTTGAACCGTTCGCTAAAATGTCTGCCAGAATGTCCTTGGGCTCGCTTGTCTAGCCAAGACGGCCGCTTGAGGAAAGCCATAAATGGCACCCCGCCATGCCCGCAAGCCCTTGCCCGGGTTGTCGAACTCGGGTTCATGGACAGCAAATGTCCGGAGATCGTCCCGTGAATGCGCCTGCTCGCCTCGATTCCACGCCGCTGCTTGAGGATTTTCCCTTCCGGGTGACGGATAATGTGCGCTTTGCCGATCTCGACCCCAACCAGCACGTCAACAACGCGGTCTACGCGACCTATTTCGAAACCGGCCGCGTCACGCTGATGAAGGACCGCAGCTACGGCCTGATGCCGCCGGGACTCGCCTGGATGATGGTGCGGCTCGACATGCATTTCCGCGCCGAGCTGAGCTGGCCCAACACGATCGAAATGGGACTGGGATTGATCAAATTCGGCCGGACGTCCGTGACGTTCGACCAGGTGGTGTTTTGCAGCGGCAAATGCATCGCGTCGGCGCAATCGACATCGGTGCTGATCGATGAGGCGAGCCACCGGCCGACGCCGCTGACCGCGGAAATCGTCAGGAATTTTCAGCCCTGGCTGCGTCGCGGGGTCGATGTCGCCCAGCCGGTGCTTTGAGTTTGGCCTGATAAATCAGGCTCGAACAATCAGGCTTGCCGCTCGGGGGTGCTCACCACGAGGCCATCGAGCTCGTCGCTGACCTTGATCTGGCAGGACAGCCGCGAGTTCGGCCGTACATCGAAGCCGAAATCCAGCATGTCCTCTTCCATCGGCGTCGGCGCGCCGACCTTTTCGCGCCAGGCTTCGTCGACATAGACGTGGCAGGTCGCGCAGGCGCAGGCCCCGCCACATTCCGCCTCGATCCCCGGGACGGCATTGCGGATCGCCGCTTCCATCACGGTCGCGCCGTTTTCGACTTCAATAACGCGGGATTCGCCGGAATGGTCGATGAAGGTGATTTTGGCCATGATCGCTCGTAGCTGGCGGGATTAGGAAAGGTGCGAGCTGTCCTATAACGGGTCGATCCGCTCTGCGCTAGTGCGGGGAAATTTGACCGAACGGCCGGTTCAGGAACGGCGCAGGATCGCGTCGATCGCCGTCCGCGCCTCGGCGACAGCGTCCTTCAGCCTTGCCAGCGCCTGGACCGGATCGTCGCCGTGCCGAATCGCGGCTTCCAGGCCTTCGGCGGCATCGGCGACACCAAACGCACCGATCGCCCGCGCCGAGCCTTTCAGCGTGTGCGCCAGCGCCACGGTCTCCGAAGATTTGGCTTCTGTGGCGAGACGATCGATCAGGCCGACCGCCTGGCCCGAAAACATCGCCAGTACCTCGCGCTCGAGGCTTGCATCGCCAAGCGTCATCCGATCAAGATGCGCGCCATCGATCGGACCATCATCGGGAGCGAGCGGCGGTGATGGCATCCATTCAATCCGTTCGAAATTTAGCGGCATGGCGGTAACCCAATTTCAATGCCCGCCGGTTTCGGCAACGCAGTTTGGCCAGCCAAGCACAGAAATGGTTAACGGAACGTTTTGCGTACCTGCCGTAAGTTCGCCGCTTTTTTGACAAAAAATGTCCGAGATTGGCGCAGGCAAGCTGGAATTTGCAGGGGTCTTAAGGCTTTACGCCGCTGTGCTGTTAACGATGATTAACATTGTATTAATCGCGGCCATTTCATTCGCACCGCTCTGCCAATAGGATGTTTGCGGATGTAGCGGACAAGGCGAGCGACGGTCGCGCCTTGCGCGCCGCTGGGGAAGACCGGTCTGGCGCTTGCGAAACACCCGCAAGATCAGCCGGATGCGTAAAAAGTAAAACGAGGGCGCAGACTCAACATGGCAAACAATCCCAAGAAGGCCAAGGACCCTACCGAAGTCGCGCTTTCTGCCATTCAGGAAGCCTTGAACATCAGCGACGTCTCGAATTCCGAGAACGACCATGATCGCGATCACGGTGCGGTCCACGATGACATGACTTCGCCGGCTTCGCCGCCGCCGATCTTCAACGAGCCGACGTTCGAGGCCCGGCCCGGCAACGACCGGCCGATCTTCGACCCGATCGAAGAACCGCGCCCGACCACGCCCCGACGCGCCGCCAATGACGACCGAGAAACCATCGGGCAGATCCTGCAAGCCATTCAGAAGGGCCGCCCCGCCCGAAGCGCCTTTACGCTCGCGACACTTTTCTCCGTGGTCTGGGTTGTCGGCGCGGCATTGTTGACGTTCAGCTTCCTGCCCTCGCTGCAGGCGCTGATTGGCCAGGGCAGCGGTGGCACCCTGGCGCTGGCCGGGCTTGCGGCGCTGTTCGTCGCACCGGTGCTGCTGCTGTATTTCCTGGCGACCCTGTCCTGGCGCGGCCAGGAATTGCGCATGATCGCGCAGTCGATGGCGCAGGTCGCCATCCGCTTCTCGGAGCCCGAGGGCGCCGCGAGCGACTCCATGGTCACCGTCGGCCAGGCGATCCGCCGCGAAGTCGCGGCGATGGGCGACGGCGTCGAACGCGCTATCGCGCGCGCCGGCGAACTCGAAACCCTGGTTGCCAACGAAGTCTCCGCGCTGGAACGCGCCTATAGTGACAATGAAGTGCGCATCCGCGCACTGCTGCAGGACATCGCCCATCAGCGCGACAATCTGGTCGGTCAGGCCGAGCAGGTTCGCAGCGCCATTTCCGGCGTGCAGATCGACCTGCGCCACGACATCGCGCTGATCTCGGACGCCATCGCATCGCGCGTCGACGAAGTCGCCAAGAGCATCACCGGCGCGCTCGAGGAGCGTGGCGCCCACATCACCAGCGCGCTGAGCAACGCCGGCGACAACATGATCCTGGCGCTCGGCGAGCGCGGCGGCGACCTGCTCGACCGCCTCGAGGAAGCCAGCGCCGAGACCACCCGCGCGGTGCTCGACGCCAGCGAGCGCCTCACCACCAGCCTGAATTTCAAGACCGGGCACGTGCACGACGAGTTCGTGGATCTCGCCGACCGCGTCCACGAGATGCTGAACGAGCGCATCGACCGCATTACCAGCGAATTCGAGCAGCGGTCGTCCACCATCGTCGACGGCATCTCCGACCGCACCGAACAGGTTCACGATTCGCTGAAGAATTCCTCTGACTCGCTGCTGCTGGAGCTCGAACTGCGCAGCGGCGATCTGGTCAGCAAGATCGACGACGCCGGCAATCGGCTGGCGACCCAGATCCTGAACAGCGGCGACAAGGCCAGCGACGCGCTCGACGCCACCGTCACTTCGCTGGTGGCCAAGGTCGTCAGCCAGACCGAAACCGCGCACGATTCGCTGTCCTTGCAGATGAGCGCGTTCGATGAACTGGTGAAGAACCAGGGCGGCGACCTGGCCGAAAAATTCGCCCGCGACTTCGGCATGCTGGGCGCGTTGATTACCCGTCACATCTCGGAATTCGACCGCACCGTCAAAACCTTCGGCGGCGAGATCGTCGAGCGGATGGGCCAGCGCACGCAGGATCTCGCCGAGAGCCTCGCGACCTATGTCGACACCTTCGACAACCGCCTGACCTCGAACAGCGGCGAGATCACCGCCTCGCTCGACCAGCGCCTGATGCAGTTCGAGACCACGCTCGGCAACCGCGTCGCCGATCTCGATACCTCGCTCGACAGCAAGATCAGGACCTTCGACGAATCCGTCGGCGGACACCTGCAATCGCTGGAACATACCTTCGATACCCGCGCTCAATCGCTGGAGCAGACGTTCGATACCCGCGCCAGGTCGGTCACCGAAACCCTGGGCAGCCGGCTGTTGTCGCTGGAAGAGACCTTCGATACCCGCGCCAAGGCCGTGACGGATACCATCGACGGCCGGCTCGGCCTGCTCGAGAACACGTTCGATACGCGAGCGAAATCGGTCACCGAAACCATCGATGACCGCATCATCCACCTGTCGACGTCGCTGACCGATGGCGCCGCGCAGGCGATCCACTCGATCGACACCCGCCTCACGCACCTGACATTGTCGGTGACGGACGGCACAACGCAGGCGATCCAGTCGATCGACGGCCGCCTCACGCAACTGACATTGTCGCTGACGGACGGCGCAACGCAGGCGATCCAGTCGATCAACTCGCGGCTCACCCATCTTGCCACCTCCCTCACCGCCGGCACCGCGCTCGCGGTCGAAGCCGTCGACCAGCGCATCTCCACCGCGACCCAGACAATCGATGGCCGCAGCGCCGAGCTCACCGACGCCATCACGGCGCGGTTCCAGGAGATCCATCAGGGTATCGAAACCCGGGTCGGCGCGGTCGCCGCCGATATCGACACCCGGGTCTCGCAGTTCGAGGACCTGTTGGGCTCGCGCGTCGAAGCCGTGGCAGGCCGCATCGAAAGCAGCGGCCGCCAGGCCAGCGACGGCCTGATGGCACGCGCCGAGGAATTGTCCGCCGGGATCAGGTCGCATGTCGAGGACGCCGAGCGCTCGCTGACCAACCTCGTGGTCAACACCAGCGAGACCATCCAGACCGGCGCGCGCGCCGCGCAACAGTCGCTGCTGTCGGTTTCCTCCGACGTCGGCGCTCAATTGAAGCTGACGTCTTCGGAAGTCGAAACCGCCCTCACCGCGGTCGGCACCGGCGCTGCGAACTCGATCCTGAGCAGCGCTCGCGAGGCCCAGGCAACCCTGGTCACCTCGTCCGGCGAAGCGGCCACCCAGATCAGGTTGCTGTCGGCCGACGTCGAGCGAACCCTCTCGGCCGCCGGCAGTGCGACCGCCTCGTCGATCCTGTCCGGCGCGCGTGAAGTCCAGACCACTTTGATTACGGCTTCCGCGGACGCCGCGAGCCAGGTCAAGTCGCTGGCCGCCGATGTCCAGCGCTCGCTGTCGATGGCGGGAACATCGACCGCCGAGGCGATTACCACGGGCGCGCGCGACGCCCACGGCACGCTGTTGATGGCTTCCACCGAAGCGGCCAATCAGATCAAATCGCTGTCCGCCGACGTGCAGCGTTCGCTGTCGAGCGCGGGAACGTCGACCGCCGAGACGATCACATTGGGTGCGCGCGAAGCCCAGAGCGTTCTCGTCACGGCTTCCGCGGATGCTGCGAGCCAGGTCAAGTCGCTCGCCGCCGACATGCAGCGCTCGCTGTCGAGCGCGGGAACGTCGACCGCCGAGACGATCACGTCGGGGGCGCGCGAGGCCCAGAACGTTCTCGTCGCGGCTTCCGCCGATGCAGCGAGCCAGGTCAAGTCGCTCGCCGCCGACATGCAGCGCTCGCTGTCGAGCGCGGGAACGTCGACCGCCGAGACGATCACATCGGGTGCGCGCGAAGCCCAGAACGTTCTCGTCACGGCTTCCGCCGATGCTGCGAGCCAGGTCCAGTCGCTCGCCGCCGATATGCAGCGCTCGCTGTCGATGGCAGGCTCGGCCAGCGCCGAGTCGATCACGTCCAGCGCGCGCGAGGCGCAGAACACACTCATCTCCGCGTCGTCGGAAGCTTCCAACCACGTCAAGTCGCTGGCGATCGATGTCGAACGCACGCTGACCGCGGTCGGAGCGGATACCGCGACCTCGATCCTCAACAGCGCACGCGAGGCGCAAAGCTCGTTTGCCGCGACGTCGGCCGACGCCGCGAGCCAGATCAGGGCGATCGCCGTCGATATCGAGCGGTCGCTCGGTGCGGTCACCGCCACGACCACCGACAATATCCAGACCACGGCGGTCAATGCGCAGAGCGCGCTGGTCGCCGCATCGAACGAGATCAGCTCGAAGATCAAGTCGACCTCGGCGGATATCGAGCGCTCGGTGCTCGCCGCCAGCGGCTCGTTCGGTTCCACCATGACCGGCAAGACCGACGAAATCGTCACCTATGTGCAGCAGCAGACCGACCGGCTGTCGCAGATGATCGACGGCAAGCGCGGAACGCTGGTCGACGCCATCGGCGGCAAGACCGGCCAGCTCACGATCGAGATCGACCGCGTCACCTCGGAGGCCCTGCGCGCCATCGAAACCCGCGGCCAGGCCTTCTCGCAATCGCTGACGACCAACGGAACCGACGTGGCGCGGACCATCACCTCGGCCGGCGAATTGGCCACCGGCGCGGTCAACAAGTCGCTGAAAGACCTCGAGCTGTCGTCGCGGACCGCGATCGAGCAGTCGCGTCAGGTCTCGATCGCAGCCGTCACCGAGATGCAGGAAACCAGCAAGATCCTGCGCACCGACACGGTGGCGTTGTTCGAGCGGCTGCGCGAGGGCAATATCCTGCTGCAGGAAGTGCTCACCGGCGCCCACGACAACCTCAATTCGCTGGAGCGCGCGCTGGTCACCCGTGTCGCCGATTTCGTCACCGCCATGAACGATGTCACCTCGCGTAACGGCATCGCCTCGCAGGCGCTGGAAGACCAGTTGAACGTGTTCAACGGCAAGACCTCGGAGGCGCTGGATAACCTCGGCACGCTGTCGACCCAGTTCGAAACCCACGGCAAGACGCTGGTTGATGCGGCAACCGTGGTCGAACAAAGTAACCGCAGCACCACCGCTTCGGTCGCCGAGCGCAAGGCGACGCTGGAATTGCTGGTCACGACCATCGATCTGCGAACCGCCGATCTCGATCAGCGGCTGTCGCGGTTCACCAACCTGCTCGATGAATTGCTGGCGGCCGCCGAAGAGCGCGCCCGCGACATCGCACGCGTGGTGGCGGAAACCGCCGGCGCCGGTTCGGCTGCGATCAGCCATCAGTTCGCGGCGGTCCGCCAGGCCGCCGAAGAAGAACGCCGCCTGACCGCCGACACCATGAGCCAGCTCTACCAGCAGGGCACGCAGGAAGCGGACGCGATGTTCAAGCAGTCCGCCGACAAATTCGCCAACATGGTCTCGAGCATGAAGCAGATGGCCGGCGAAATGCAGCATGAACTGGAATCCACGCGCAACGAACTTCGCCGTGGCGTGCTGGAAATGCCGCAGGAAGCCGCCGAGAGCACCTCGCAGATGCGCAAGGTCATCGTCGACCAGATCGAGGCGCTGGCCGAACTCAACCGGATCGTGGCGCGCCACGGCCGCGGGCTCGACGTGGTGACCGCGAGCAGCAGCCGCGCCAGCGTGCAACGCGAGGAAGAGCCGATGCTGGCAGCCATCGGCGGACGTGGCGAAACCCACGCCCCACCGCGTGCCGCGCCGCCGCCCCCGCCGCGGACGCGCGAACCCGCCAGCAGCGCATCGAGCCTGCCGCCGCCGGATCTCGGCATGCCCGCCTCGCGGCGCACCGAAGCTCCGCCGGTCAGTCCCGCCAGTTCCGACGGCAGCAATGACGGATGGCTTTCCGGCCTGCTGAACCGCGCCGACACCGGCGCCGCCAACCAGGACATCCCGCGCAGCCGTCCGCCGCAGCAGCCGGCGTCGAGCGGCAACCCGCTGGAATCCCTGTCGCTCGACATCGCACGCCTGATGGATCGCAACCTCGCCGCCGAGATGTGGGATCGCTATCAGCGCGGCGAGAGCAAGGCCTTCACCAAGCGGCTCTACACGCCGGCCGGCCAGAAGGCTTTTGACGAGGTTGCCCGCAAATATCGCGCCGACCGCAATTTCAAGCAGACGGTCGACCGCTACATCACCGAGTTCGAGCGCCTGCTCGACGAGGTCGCCCGCGAAGAGCGCGGCCCGGCCGCGTTGCGCAGTCACCTCACCTCGGAGACCGGCATGGTCTACACCCTGCTGGCGCATGCGGCGGGACGGTTGGGGTAGCGAGCGAAGTGCGAGTGGCGAATAGCGAATAAGAAAACGGAGGCAGCGATGCCTCCGTTTTTTTGGGTGAAGAGCGGGCCGCAAAGAACTGGATTGCTTCGCTTCGCTCGCAAGGACGATCGAAATGTCGCCTAAGGCGCCGCTCCACCCACCGCGGTCATACCCGCGAAGGCGGGTATCCAGTATGCCGCGAGTTTTCAGTTCTATTACGAGCGTCTCGGAATACCGGATCGTCCGGTCAAGTGTTCGCGGGTGATGACGGTGGAGATATAGTATGCGGACATAACTCCGCGTTCTCGCGACATCATCCGCCCGAGTTTTGCAAATTCATTCGCCCCAAAAACAACAGGGCGCAGCGCGACCCTCAAGAGAGGGCGCAGGGAAGAGCGGGTGCGCGCTGCACCCGCGGTCTCATGTGCCAAGATGCACACAGCAAAAAGCGCACACGAGCATACAGGTTCAGCGGAAGCAGTCCGGCCTTCCCTGCGCAATGGTTTACGGCTTATTTCGTGCTCTCCCCGGTGAGACCAGGCTTGCTTGTCACCGTCGCTCCCAAGAAGCGTGAGCTCCTTGCGAGCTTGACACCAGCCATCGGGGCGTCAGGACCACACGTCTATATTTTGGTCTTCGGTGAAACACGCCGAAACTAAGAAACCTACCCTGAAGCGGGGTGTTTCAGCGGGCCTCACCAAATCTAGGTCCCGGCCCTGAGCCTCTCTCGACCCTCCAAGGACTGAGAGGCCCAAGGCCGAGCCCATGGTCCCAACCCCTTCAGGAGCCTGAAACCACAATGGATACTACCACCACCACCGAACCCGTAGGCAAGCGCGCCCGCAATGGCAGCGTGATCCTGACCGACCGCATGTGCGAGAAGCGGGTCGCCAAGCGGGTGAAGTTCTACGACCGCAAATGCCCCGGCCTTTACGTCAGCATCACCACGGCTGGCGCGGCGACCTTTTCCTTCAAGTTCCGGGGTTATAGACGCCAAGCCAGCCGGTGGCTGCTTGCCGGTCGCCGGGTCGGTGCGAGACCTTCACGGTCGAGGACGCCCGCAGCAAGGTCTACGGCCTGAGGGCCGTGGGCGGGGACGCAGCTGCCGAGACCTTCCGCAACCGCAAAGTGCGGCAGGCCAAGCGCGGCATGACCGTCGATGGGATCATTGAGGAGCGGATCGAGTGGATGAAAGCGCCGGTCCGCAAGCCGGATGGCGAAATGCGGCCCCGGATCGAAACGTGGGAGAACGTCGCCAGCCACCTGCGGCGCTTTATCAGCTCTCAACTCGGCAAGAAGATCGCCAGCGAAGTCGCCAAACATGACATTGCAACGTTCTCGAATGACATCGTGGCGGGCAAACTCAGCGTTCCGTCGGTAGCCAACGCCCGCCACATGCGGCGCGCGGCCTCGGGCCTGTTCAATTGGGCGGCGGAAGCGGGCCGCGACTATGTGACGGCCAGCCCTTGCGTCAACCTGCCGAAGCTGGACTCGGAGCATCCGCGCACGCGCGTTCTCTCCGGGGACGAGATCAGGATTTTATGGCACGGCCTCGACCGGGACGACCTGCCTTGGGATCGCCGGACGAGGCTCGCGCTGAAATTCGAGCTGGTCACCATGCTTCGCTCGGGCGAACTGCTGGCCGCCCACCGCGACGAACTGTTCGATCTCGACGGCGAGCACCCGCGCTTTGACGTGCCCCTGAAGCGGGTCAAGAAGCGCCGCATGATCCAGCAGCCGCTTTCCGATCTGGCGGTGGAGATCATCAAGGAGGCCGTGAAGGACAGCAACAAGGACTTCGTGTTCGCCAGCCCGCTCGACAATCCGCCGCTGAACCGCAAGGCGATGGCGACGGCTCTGCGCGGCACCAAGGTCAAGGGCAAGGTAAAGACGCCCGGCATCTGCGCGCTGCTTGGTCTGCGGCCGTTCACGCCGCACGACCTGCGCCGGACGGCGGCGACGTTGGCCGGTGATCTCGGCTTTGATGATGCGTGGATCGCGAAGTGTCTCGACCATGCGGTGACCAAGAAAGGCGACGCAATCGTGCCCAGCGTCACCGGCAAGGTTTATAACCACTGAAGCGCGGCCTTTTATGCGTTCATCTCCTCTATCAATTTTTTGATCCCATCAAGTGTAGGCTGATCGGTGATCCTGGACGACAGGCTGCGGTAATGCTCGATCTTGCCGTCGAGTTCGACACACTTGTCGCACATTTTCAGTTCCACATTGCGCGTGGCAGCCCCCATTAGCTGCTTTTTATATGACGGCGAACCGCCCTATTTGTTCATTTTAGTGAGTTAGTAAACCTCTAAAGAATAGGCCCGCCCTATCAGGGGTCTGCCGGGCCGTCGTAGGAAGAGCAGTAAAAGTTACTGCCATGCTCGAACTGGACAGCCTTAAACCCTTCGGAAACGTGATCTACGCGAACGGATTGGTCGCCATCGTGAAATAGCACGGCGACCCGCTCATCATGTGGCGGGCAGCCGACTTGAATGATAAGATGATGGGCAACCGTTCAAATTGGGTAACGTACCGGACCGCAAATGTCCTTTACCCCAATGAAATTGAAGCCGGAGTCGGGCGCTAATCGGATTAGGAGCGCCGATGACGCATACTCATTCATGGCGCACCTGCGGCTCTCCTATCGATCCAAGCCTCATTGGCAGGCAGCTAGGCAAGCACTCGATAACGTGTGCGCGTCAGACGTAGGCGAAATCCGGGCTTGGCGAACCTTCCGGGCGGCTGTGTCCGCAGAAGGCTGGCTCTCGGACTGAGCCAATACTGGTTCCGTCAGCGCCGTTTGGTGCCGGGTTTTTTCTTCGACTTCTTTGATTTTTTCAGCATGTCGGCCTGACTACGATAGGCTTGAGCCAAGGCGGACAGGTTCTGCGCGGCTTCGATGTCCGACAGTGCAAGCGACATGCGCTCGGCTTTCTCGGCCTGCTTCCGATAGAACTTTGCTTCCTTGACCATCGCTAAAGCGGCCTCGGTACATATTCGAGGGCGACAAAGACCCCGAGGACCATGAAGACGAACATTTCCCAACCGAAGAAAGATTGCATGCGCATCTCCTTCATTGCTGATCGGGGTGTCTTGCCACCATGATAATCCAAAATAGGCCAATGCGAAATTCAAGTTAGGCGGCAGGGGGATTAAATACGGACAAGGGCGGACCCGACTTCCCACCCGATGATGTCGCGCGTGTCTCGTCGAGATCGGGGAACTTCATCTGATCACCTCAAAAAAATCAGGCCCCGGATTACTCCGAGGCCCGATCCTATACGGCGCGGTGTACATCCGACCGCTGCCATCTCAGTTCATACTGCCACGACCATCGCCGCTGTCAAACGAAGGCTCAATTTAAATCGGGGGCCTGCACCTAAATTACAGCTCAAACATGTCAGGCGTCTTGACTTGCCGACGCCATGGCGCGAGTCCGCCCGAAATTTCAAACTGACGACTAAGGCCGCATTAGTTGCCGTCAGTAATCTTCCCCTTACTGCCGCAGGCTTTGCATTTATTTTACGTCCCGGCTGCACCGGCTGCACGGCCTTGTTGAACTTCGTAACTGATCGCGTTTCGGGCTCCGCGCGGAACATGTTTCACTAGCCGCGCGCCGCTCCAAAGCTCAATCGGCATGTCTCTTGAAAATTGTTTGGCCCAAATGATGGCATCACCATCGTTGCCGCAGACAAACGCTCTAGAGCCAGTGAAATGCCCATCCGAACCAATTTCATAGGCGCGATAGTCCGGCATGGCCGACTACTTAGGCGGCTGCAGGCCGGGCGAGTTTGCGCAGTCGCTAAGATGGACTGCCGTGTCGGCTTGCCGCACTTTGCGGACCAATTCGTCCTTTTCTGCTCCGGGCGGGAGGCGTGAGGCCTTCTGTCGCGCATCCTCGGCAAACAATGCGAGCCGATCTTGGAACGATGCATCTGATTTGAAACGTCGCCGCTGCTGCTGCATGGCGCGCTCCTTTCCATAAGAGGAAGGCGTGAGCGCGTGATGGCGTTCTCATCACAGACAAAAGCCACTATCCGGGCTGTGATGCAATCTAACGTCTCAAAACTGCGGCGGTTCCAAAGACGAGGTTCAAATTAGGACAATCTGGACAGGGTCTATCCCGGGACTTTCGGGCGTTTTGCCCATTCCAAAACTATGCGGTCGAGCGCGTTCCTCGCCGCGCCGTGGGCCTCGTCTTGAGAGGCGAAAAACTCATTCGACGCCGTTACCAGACGCTTTCCGACATAGATTTCCCACTTCCATGGCGTGGGAAATGGGGATCGTCGACGTATTTTAATGCGCACATCCATTTACCGCCTCTAGAGTTAGGCGGGAGCGCCATCGGCGTTCTCAGCACAGGGAATAGCCGCGAACCGGGCTGTGGTAGTTAGCCAATAACCTCGCCCGGGTCCGCTTTGGCCCAACATTGTGGCGGCGCTGCTCAGTGCGCCAATGACGTGGCGAAGCTGGTGGCATTTTCGACGGCGCGCTGCCATCGTTTACGACGGCCGCGCTCAAAGGACAACGGTTTCCGCGCCTCCACATCCGAGATGATCTTGTCGATCTCGCCGCCGTCCAATGTCCGCTTGATCCGCAACACAATAGACAACGTCATCACGACATCGCCGTAAGGCAACAACAGATCGCGCGCCGCAACATCGCAGTGCGCGATGAAGGTCTCAATCGCTTGCTCGCTAGTGCAGATCAGCATGGCAAGCTCGCGCGCCTGCCGAATATCGTCGGCGGGCGGCGCAGGTTCGGCCTCCAACAACATACGCTCAGCAGCCCGGCCAGCCATCAACTGGATGCAGTGATCATGGACGTTGGCGAATACATCGGACACTGAGCTGTGATCCTCGCCCGGCTTGGGCATCATCGGAGCCAGCGCTCCCCGAACATCTGATGCGTCACCGCGACCTTGCGAGAATGCTTCGACGTAGCGCTCGCCCCAGATGCGGCCCTCGTAACCGGGACCCGGTTCCACCGTCGCACCGCCCAACGGATGCCCGAAGATGCGCGCACAAGTTGCATGTCCGGCCTCGTGTACCGCGATGCGCTTATCGTCGTCATGGGAACGACCGAGCGCAGCGAGCAGCGTGTCGTACTCATCGCCCCCCCCCGGCCTCGGTCGGGCGTAGCGTCTGCTTAATGCCGAGCCAGTCGAACAGCGCTCGCATCATGCGGGTCCGCGGCAGGTCACGCGACGGGACCACGCCGTGCTTTTCCAAGAACCGTAGAAATGGCTCAACCACTTGCTTTCGCACCTGCCGTTTCCGGTAGTCGCCAGCGCTGTCGATGTAAGCTGCGATGTGCTGATCTTCGCCCGCTTCGAACTGTGCAGGGTCAATCCTTTCGGTGCTATCCTGTCTATGCTGTAACGCCGCGCGTAGTTCACCTTCGTCGGCACCGGGATTTTCCCACAAATATGCGGCCGTCACGATGTCATCATAGACCGGTTTGAACCGCTTCCGCAGTTCGAGCCGCTTTGCGGTGTTCGCGCGAAACTGCTCAAGCACCGTAGTGTACGATGCAAGGTGTCGGGTGCCCGCGCCGCTCTGAGTAGGCCCCCTCGATTTTCCGCAGTTCTTCTACAAGGTTGTGTCGTTCGAAAGTTTCGGAGTCGCCTTTGCCGATTGCGGCCAAGAGCTTGTCCAATAGCTCACCGGAACGGCTGCCGGGTGACTTCCTGCTCTTGGACATGGGCATGCGCCGGTGAGCGTTGTGCGGCAGCACGAAAAAGCACCGCCGGTTTTCCTGTACTAAACCGCGATGCCGGACCAAATTCAAGCGGACGAAACACAAAGACGACCCATGGTGCCGCCCGGAACAGCGTGGGATGCGCAAATCCAAACAACACGGTCGAATGAGAGTTTGCGGTGGGCCGATAGGCTGTACCCTAAGGAGTTGCGATGATCGCTGCGAGACAACCGAAGGCCGAAACGGAAGAGGTGGCACCGGATAAATCCGGGCCTCGACGCATGCTGAGCGAAAAGCAGGTTTTGGAGATCGTCCCGGTCGGCCGAACCACGCTTTACCGTATGGAGAACGCAGGCCGGTTTCCCAAATCGACTTACATCTCGCCGAACCGCCGGGTCTGGTTCGAGGATGAGATCATCGCTTGGCAGAACGCGGTCGATGAATTCGATCCGAAACGTGGCCGTGGCAAAGGGCGCACCCGTACTTAATAAGGCTGGCGGGCGATATACGCTTTACTGCGCATAGCAGACTCAACTCGGAGATCGGGGCATGTCCGAGATGTGCCAAAAAGGCGACATCAACTCGGGGCAGTCTCCGCCTCATTCACCCACCGCGCTTCCTGATCGCAGCCACGGATCGGATGCCTGCCTTCGACGAAGCGCCCGGAAACCAAGGTCGCCGGGCGGGATAGCCTAGAATGTGAAGCCGAACCCGACGAAGCCGAGCGCATAATCCTTGTGCGCGTTCGTATAGCTGGTGGCGGTTCCGGTGAAGGTCTGCGCCAGTCTCAGACTGTCATTGAGGAGATTGAAGTACTGGAAGCCGCCCTTGACGTACCAGTTGCCGTAGCGTGCCGGCATGAATGTCAGCGGCGCAGTCGCGGTCAGGCCGGTCGAGAAGACGCCCGCATTGCTCAACGCGCATGCCGTCGTCGCCAACCCACAGCCCGTAAGACCGCGATTCCAGTACGACGACGGACCGACACTGACCCATGTCGGCGCGGTCAGCACGACGTTCGCGCCGTACTTCTTCAAATCCAGCGTCGGCTGCATGCCGAACTCGAAATAATACGAGCCGGGGCTGCCGCCGCTAACGCCGGTATCGACGTCCGACGGGCCATCCACCTCATCCCAGAACCTGACATAGGGCTTGAACGCGATCGGCATGCCCCATGACGTATCGTCGTAGGCAACCGTTACGTTAAGATGGCGTTCGGGGAGGAAGTTACCCGGCGGACTCAGGAACTCGACGTATTCGACGCTCGCCGACCAGTCTCGCAAGAACGCCACCTTGGCGCCGACCAACCAGTCAAACTCATTCCAGGAACCGACCTTGGGGTTGTGCTGTTCGGACCAGAGGTCATTCCAGATGCCGCCATAGACCGAGACCTTGTTGATTGAGCCGTTCGCATTCTTGTAGAGATCGAACGAGAGGCCGGCCTGCGCCTGCGCGGTCAATCCCGTGTTGGTGACCAGCAAGCCGCGGGGGGTGGAATAGTCGTTCACGAACGTCGTGTCGAAATATCCATGGATGTCCGACGCCGGAGTTGTCGGCGGCGCTTTCACATAGGCGAGATCGGGAGCCGGAAGATCCGCCGCCATCAGGGTTTCCGGGTTTGCGATCGCAAAGACGAACGATGCGACCAATCCCGACGCCGTGACCCATGGCATCGGGCGCCCAGGTTTGGAAACCCCGGGGCCGACCAGAACGATGTCTGGCGCGATCACGAGGTCATCCAGCGGATCGGGATGTTTCGGGTTCATGGTGAAATGCATTGGTACGCTCCGTACTCAATCCAATGTCACCCGCATAAGAGCGGCCGGATAGGTCGACGAAGTTGCACGTGCCGATACTCCCCACCGATTTGACCAAAGCAAGGCGCAACGATGGAGGGCATAGGGCCGCTAGTGGCGAAACCGGTTTTTCGGAGTGGCGTTCGGAAATCAGGTCAACCCTAGCAGGGCAAAGGACAGCCGCACCCGTGCCGCAGCTTGAAACTAGGGCCTATTGGAGCCTGCCTCATTCGGGCGACCCTCTTTCTTTTTCAGTGCATATCTCATAAGCGGTTGGTTTTTATACATTTTCTTCGATCTTTGGCGAGCGAAAAACTACTGGACTACAGGACCACACGACTTTGCCGTCCGCTTGCGCCGCGCTCGTCAGTCGCAGCACCCACGTCCACCGCTCCCCGCCCCAACGTCAGTGACGATGGCCAACGCCCCCTCTCTCGGGACGGGATGGCGAGCAATACGCCGCTGATTTGGGTCAGGAGTCAAGGATAATTTCTGAAAATCAGAAATGCCCTAAACCCATGGACAGGGCAAATCACATTGAAAGCATTGCAGAAAATAGTGTTTGCGCGCGCGTCAATTGCTGCGGCTTTTGCCGCGTTATGGCGCAACCGCCACCGCGGTTTCATGATCCGCCATAATTTGCTCGAGCCGCATCGGAAACGAAACCCCAGGCCATCTCCTTCAATGCCACGCCTTCCAGATCGTGAGCCCACAAATCTGTGGTGATCGGCGGCGTCCGCCTTGCTGCGCACAACGAACTCAAGTCGGACATCGCTCCATGTCCGAAAAGTGCCGCCAAGAGCCGACATCGAAACGCTGTCGCCAAAGGCGCGGCGGCGAACCGTGCCGTGAAGCCGACTCGCCGCCGCCAGCCACTTGATATAGCCCGCGAATCCATGGTTTGGCAGGACGCAGCAATACTACCCGCCGCTGCCCTTGATATTCGGCAGGTGTTTCATGTCCAGCAAGGGGACCGGATTTTCCGGGTGTTGTAGATCGGGTCTCCAATCGTTGGAGGCTCCGCCCGGAACACGCTTGATACTTGGGTAGTCAACGACGGATTTGTTGAACTCCATCACCACCGGGACGATGAGCGCCAAGACCCAGCCGTTGTCCTGCCCGGCGTACTTGCCCGGCGACTGCGTTGGCATGCGCGCTGACATGGCGCCGTTGAACACCATGTCGTATTTCTCGAACGGGTCCATTGTGAGATTGTAAATCGCGCCGATCGAGCCGAGGTTCTGCTCGGGACCTAGCCAGGTGTCCTTTGCCGTCCATAGATACTTCCACGCGATGCTGAGGTCGGGGTTGCTGGGATCGCCGGCGACATCCGCACGCGCGCCCATGAAGTTTTCGCCGTCGACATAAATCCACGACCTTCGTGCCGAGTGGTTCGCGCGACCGAGAACGTACTCGCTGTTGTCGATGCTATCAAAGTAGATGGGCTTGCCATTGTTGTCGGTCCATGCGCCGTGTGGCGGTGGAGTCAGGCCGACCATCTTGGAAAGTGTCGCCCAACAGTCGATGTGCGACATCATTTCATCGTACTTCGCACCAGCCGGGATGTGGTCCGGCCACCACATCAGTCCGGGGACGCGCCAACCGGCTTCAAATGCTGTACCCTTCTCGCCCCGAAACGGCGTGGTGCCAGCATCGGGGTACGCATCCTGCCAAGCGCCGTTGTCCGCCGTCACAATAACGATTGTGTTCGGTGCTTCCGCGCGGATTGCGTCCATGACGCGCCCGATGTCGTCGTCGAGTTCGAGCAAAGAGTCCGAGTAATCGCCGAGTCGAGACTTTCCGGCGAACTTTGCTGCGGCATTGGTAGGGTTGTGCATCTTCATGAAATTGACGTCCATGAAGAATGGCTTGGCGTCCCTGGCGTGCTTCTTGACGTAGTCAATTGCGTAGTCGGCCTGCCGCACGTCGAAATCGGCGAGGCGGTCGTAAGTGATGTACTCGTTTCTCTTCGCCGGTTGTCCTGCAACTCCCTCCCACTCGTACATATTCACGACGTCAAAATACGCTTTCGCGATTTCTGGATTGTAGGAAGGGAACCACGGATGGAACCATTTCGAGGTGTCGGCATAGGTGTAGACCCCCGGATAATATGCCGCGAACGCCTTCATCTCATCGAAACCATGCTCGATTGGATAGGAGTCGGGCTTGTCGCCGAGATGCCATTTGCCAGAAAAGTACGTCGAGTAGCCGCTCTTCCGGAAATACTCGGCGATTGTCGGCGTCTCCTTCTTTAGCGCATTTTCGTCACCCGGTGCGACCACGATTGATAGCGCTGAACGGACAGGAATACGCCCGGTGATGAACGAGGCGCGGCCCGCTGTGCAGCTTGCCTGGCCATACCAGTTCGTAAATGTCGCGCCCTCCTTGGCGATCCGGTCGATGTTTGGTGTTGGATGGCCAAGCGCTTTGCCGCCGCCGCTGTAGGCGCCGAAATCGTTCCAGCCAGTGTCGTCGGTCATCAGCATGACGACGTTGGGTCGCTTTTGCTCTTGTGCGGATGCCGGCATGTTCATAACCGTCACAACGGCGACGCCCGCCAGCAGGCTACGCCGTAGTGTTTGCCTGATTTTCATGGGTCATTCTTCCTTTGCCTAGCCATGAGGATGAGAAGCCTTCCATTCCAAGGACGGTTCAGCATGAGGGCCGGAACGTCATCTTCTTTGACATAAGTCAAGCTGAGCACCGGTAATGCCATGACTGCTTCAAAACGAGCCGTGTCGACCTTCCCCGCCTATTTCCCGCGCGACATCCGCGAACACGCCCGGGACGTCGCCCGGTCGTTCGCCGGCACCGAGGGTTTTGAACAGTCGCGACGTGAGCGCAAGAAAGATCGAGATGCGGTTCGCACACCTCAAGCGCATTCTGAAGCTCGGCCGGCTTCGACTTCGTGGCCCACGAGGCGCCCAGGATGAGTTCGTTCTGGCTGCCATTGCCCAGAACCTGCGGCGGCTCGCATCGCTGGTCGCTCGACCACCACCCGCTCAGGTTCTGTGCATCGCGTAGTGTTGCGTAGAGGGCGTCAGGGCCGGCGGATCAAAGCCGGCGCTCTTAACTAGGCGCCTGACCATCCATCAGCTGCAGCCGACTTTTGCAACAAGATCTGCCACGAGCCGACACCGTTTTTTCACCGCTAAGCCGCCGGTAAACCCGACCGCTGGGCGAGGAGCGGAGCCTTCAACGGCACGTCCGCGCGGCACTCGCCGGGAGACTCATGCACGTCGCAAACAGCGCAACGCTTCCAGGCAGCGACTCCTTTGGTCACGAGGGAAGCGGGTTTGCGCTCGAACTCCCCGTTGACGGCGGTGCCACCCTCGGCGGTTTATCCATGCTCGTTGTCCAAACCTTGTACCAGGCCAAGAGCGTCAAGATCGTAAGACCCACGATGTTGACGAGGATTTGCATCCAGATCGCGTCACTGACCTCGATCAGAACGAAGTAAGCGACGAATGAAAGAAAAATTCCGGTGCAGAAGGTTTGCAGCGATTGCTGGCCGCACAGGATGGCGGGTCTAAAGATACGCCAGTGAAGGCCGGGCCAGTCGCGGGGAAAGAATCTCGTTACCAGCAATACGATGACTGCCAAATGCAGAACCCGATAGGGAGCGAGGTTGGTCTTGTCATTCGGATTGAAGGCACCATACAGCCAATCCGGAAGCGCCGCTCGAAGCGCAGGAACCCAGGCGGCCAAGGTCAAGACGAGAGCGAAAATCAGATAGGCTGTCCCAAGTACCAGCAGGCTGCGGGACCTGATGATCGGCATCGATACGGCCGAACCACCCAATGCAAACCATGCTCCCAATACGAACAGCAGCTGCCAGCAAAATGGGTTGAAGTACCAGTGTCCAGAGGGATAGGACGGTGCGTTCCAATCAAAATGGCGCGCGGCCAGGTACAATAAAATCGATGCTATTGCCACCAGATTGGGGGTTCGGATCATTGCCCACAACACAACCGGAAACACCAGCATCAGAACGACATACAGTGGAAGCACATCCATGTTGAGGGGTTTGTATCTCAGCGTGAGCACGCCAAGAAGCATGTGAACTGGATTTTCGAAAAACAGGTGAATGTTGTATATGTTATCCAAATTAGGGTCGTGATATTCCAGAGCCAAGTATCCGACCCCTGCGGCGTAGACGCAAAACAGAAACACCTGAGCGACAAAGATTTGCCAAGTGCGCCTCAGGATCCGAGTGCCCCCCGCCACCGTGCCGCGCTCGATCATAATTCTGGCGTACACAAACGACGCCGTAAAACCCGAGATAAAGACGAACAGATCAGCCGCGTCGCTAAATCCGTAATACAGGGTTGTAAGCCAATTGAATATATTGTTTGGAATGTGATTGATGAAAACCTGCCAGTTGGCGACTCCGCGAAATAGGTCGAGCCGCAGGTCACGGCCTTTGGGAGGAAGTACCACCGTCATCGGATACGGTCCCTGCTGAGTGCGGAGTAAACCTGTCAGCTATAACGGCAATTATCGTGTGATATCGAGCCGCAGGACTTCTGCTATTGACCTAGATCAATGCTTGGGATTTCGCTTCACGGAGCGGCGCTCAGGGCCCAAGAGGCGACTAATCAAGTGGGTGCGTCAAGGCCGCTCGGCAGTATGACTATGATAGCGTTCTGTCCTTCCTCGGGGTGGCGCGAGATGTGTCCTTTCCCGTGCGTATCCTCGACGAGAACAGCTTTTCCCGCCGGAAGGCGTCTTACTTCTCCATCGCTCGTTTCAAATTCCACGTGGCCATCCAGCCATATGGCGAGGAGCCGATCCGGCGGAGTGTGAAAGCCCACTTCGCGCACCCCGGCGGGGATGTGAGAAAAACGGATACGTGACGCTGGATAGTAAGCCGAAATTTCAAACGGCGCTTCGTTGGGAAACGCCGGCTTCATCGTCATCGCAATATCGACTTCTCCAAAATGGGACTCCCCGTCAGGCGTTGCATATATGCCCAGGCATCTCATCTCCGGCCTCCAATCGCTCCATCTAGCTTAGCGTAATGGTGTGGCCTCTGTGTGTGCAATGCAATGTCGGGGTTGGGTCGGTCAGTATACGACATCGGCTCAAGGTAGGCATCCCATCCGATCTGTCGTACAGTCAGATCCAGGTTGGATTTTGCGGGCCATGGTTCAGGAGCAGCCAAGCCGGGTTGGACGCAGATTATCGGCGATATTGGCCGCCGACGTGGCTGGCTATTCGCGGCTTATGGGTCTCGATGAAACTGGCACCGCCCGCGTTCTGCGTGAACATCGCGCCGTCTCCGATGCGCTCGTGGCGAAGCATGGCGGCCGGATCGTCAAGACCACTGGCGACGGTCTGTTGCTTGAGTTCCCCTCGGTGGTGGACGCAGTAGAGTTTGCAGTGGCGGTGCAGGAGGTGATGGCCGAGCGCAACGAAAGCATACCGCAGGACAGCCGTATGCTATTTCGGATCGGGATTAACGTCGGCGACATACTGATCGAGGGCGACGACATCCTCGGTGAGGGTGTCAATATCGCTGCACGACTAGAGGGCATCGCTGAGCCGGGCGGCATTTGCATCTCGTCTTCGGCGTACGAGCAGGTTCGCGGCAAGGTCGCGGTCGAGTTCACTGATCTGGGCGAGCAGGAGCTCAAGAATATTGCACGTTCCGTACGAGCCTATGCCGTGGTCCGGGATGGACTTGGCGCGCGGACGCGGAGCAGTGGCACGACACCCAGCCCATCTTCGGCCCCGCGTCTATCTATAGTGGTGCTGCCGTTCGCGAACATCGGCGGCGATCCCGAGCAAGATTATTTCGTCGACGGTGTAACCGAGAGCTTGACCACGGACTTGTCCCGCATCAGTGGCTCATTCGTTATCGGACGGCACACCGCATTTACGTTCAAGGGCAAATCGGTTGATCTCAAACTGATCGGGCGCGAGCTGAACGTCCGCTATGTGCTCGAAGGCTCGGTGCAGCGCGGCGGAAACCGCCTTCGGGTAAACGCACAGCTGATCGACGCCGAAACCGGCAATCACCTTTGGGCCGAGCGTTTCGACAAGCCCATCGCCGACTTCTTGGACATGCAGGACGAAATCGTATCGAGGCTCGCCAACGCGCTAGATGCTCAACTCGTTGCGGCTGAGGCGCGGCGCGCGGAAAACTCACTGCACCCCAATTCGATGGACTTGTTTTTTCAGGGCAGGGCTTGCTGGAATAAAGGAATAACTCTTGAATACATGGCGCAAGCGCGCGGCTTTTTCGAGCGCGCCCTGACGCTCGATCCCGACAACATAGATGCGCTCGTCGGCACGGCACAGGTTGATATTGCTCTTGGTGTTAACCTTTTTACTAACGACCGGGTCGTGCTTTTGGCGGCGGCCGAAGTGGCCTTGGTCAAGGCTCTGTCCATCGCGCCGAACCATGCGTTGGCGCACATGGCATTGGGCTTCCTCCAAACGCAAACGAAGCGCGCGGCCCAAGGCATTGCCGAATGCGAGCGGGCCTTGGCGCTGGATCGCAATTTGGCCGCCGCCCACGCGTTCATCGGTTTCGCCAAATATGCTCTCGGCCGCGCCGAGGAAACTGAGGCCCATATCCACGAGGCGCTTCGCATCTCTCCTCGCGATATCCTTGCTTACCAGTGGATGATGTTCGCGGGCTTCGCTAAGTTCCTGCTCAATTCCGACGCGGATGCGGAAGCTTGGTTGCGTCGGTGCCTCGAAGCCAACCGCAATTTCCCCGCCGCACATTTCAATCTCGCTGCGGCCTTGGCGATGCTCGGCTCATTGGGTGAAGCGCAGGTGGCCGCGAAGGCTGGACTTGCCCTCAATCCAAGCTTCACTATCCGCCGCTTGCGCGTCAACGCACCGAGTGACAATCCGATCTATCTCGCGGGACGCGAGCGTCTCTATGAGGGCATGCGTTTGGCCGGGGTGCCAGAGGGGTGATGTCGGCTGTGGGGTCAAAGAACGAACCCGCTCTCGCGGGAGGGCGCTGGCGGGGCGGCTGGGCGCATTGCGTCTACCGCAGTAGCCATTTGAACGAGCGCAGGTGACGGGCGGGCGCTCCGTCTTGAGGATCGAGGGGTTCAAGCACTCCAACCTCAAGACAGGAGCCCCCAATGAGCGAGAAGCCCATCAGCCCGCTGCGCCAGCGCATGCTCGAAGACATGAGCCTGCGCAGGTTCGTGCCCGATACGCAACGCGAGTATATCCGTGCCGTCAAGAGGCTTGCGACTTTCCTCGGCCGTTCCCCCGACAGCGCGACGGCGGAAGAGCTGCGCGCGTTCCAACTGCATCTGACCGAGACGGGCGCGCAACCACCGAGCATCAACGCGACCGTGACTGCGCTGCGGTTTTTCTTCAAGGTGACGCTCGACCGGCCGGAGACGACACGCCATCTCGTGTTCGTCTACGAACCGCGTAAGCTGCCGCGCGTGCTCTCACCCGAAGAGGTCTTGCGCCTGCTGGAGGCAGCACCCGGGCCCAAGCACAAGGCGGCGCTCAGCGTTGCCTACGGCGCTGGCCTGCGCGCCATGGAGGTGGTCGCGCTGAAGGTCTGCGACGTTGATTCCAGGCGCATGATGATCCGGGTGGAGCAAGGCAAAGGCCGCAAGGATCGCCATGCCATGCTGTCGCCGCAGCTGTTGGAGCTGCTGCGCGACTGGTGGCGCATCGCGCATCCCCAGGTGTGGATGTTCCCCGGCCGTGATCGCATCAACCCGATGACGACGCGCCAACTCAATCGGGTCTGCCACATGGCTGCCGAGGTGGCTGGGCTGCCTGCATGGGTTGCGCCGCACACGCTGCGACACAGCTTCGCCACCCACTTGCTCGAGCAGAATATCGATATTCGTGTGATCCAGGTTTTGCTCGGACATTCCAAGCTCGACACCACGGCGCGCTACACCCAAGTGGCCACCAACACCATCCGCCAGGTCATGAGCCCTCTGGACAGGCTCACGCCGCTAGTGCCGAAGAAGGACGAGCCGCCAGCGTAACGGCCCACGTGGCCCGTCCAGCTCTGGAGGTCGCGGACATCTTCCGCGACCACGGGGCCGCGTGGCGTCAGGCCAACCGCGGTCACGTAAGCCTGCTCCAACTCAAGGTGATGAGTGCCATCGAGAACTGCCGCACGGCGGCCCTCGGCGGACACGTCGCGCGCTGCGAGGACTGCGCCCACACCACGATCGCCTACAACAGTTGCCTTATGGGCACGATTTGTAATGGGGAGTTGGCGGGCAGCGGCGATGCCCGCATTTCTCATAGACGGCAAATTCCTGGGGATTGTCTGCGGTTCAGCTCTCCATAACCACTGCGTCTTCCCGCCCCTCTGCAACTGGCCACCAACGGCCAGTCACAAGGAGGGACCGAGATGCTGGAGACTTATTTTTTGGCGCCAAAGATGCTTGCGCACCTGCGAAACGGGCCAAGCGGATCGTTCATTGACGGTTTCGCCCAGTCGCTCGAACGGAGCGGCTATCGTCCGGCCATCGCAGTGCGCTATCTACGCGCGGCGGCGCACCTCGGCCATTTCTTGTGCGAGCAAGGTGGAACGTTAGCCGACATCAATCTTGCAGCTTTCCACGAGCATCTGCGAACTTGTCGTTGCCCGCGAGCAAAAGGCGGACGGCGAAACCACCACACGACTTTCGGCGCCAAGAACTTTCTCAATTTTCTTCAACAAATTGGCGTTCACCGCACCAACGCGACACCCGCCATTCAAAGCCCCGAGCCAGCGCTCGTTGTCAGCTTCCAACACTGGCTGCGCAAGCATCGCGGTGCCGCCGAACCGACGATCCGACAGTACGCTCGTGGGGCCACCCGCCTGATGATGGCGCTCGGCACCGATCCCACAGGGTGGAACGCGACAGCTGTGCGGCGGTATTTTCTGGAACGCACGGGCCAGGGCGGCAAAAGCTCCGTCGAAAAGCTGATCACCAGCCTGCGGGTGTTCTTGCGCTATCTCGCCGTCCAGGGTCTCTGCCAAGCTGATCTCGACAAGGCCGTGCCCGCTTACGCCTCATGGCGCCTGGCCGAGTTGCCAAGGTATTTGACAGCGGAGCAGGTGGTCGACTTGCTCACTGCGTGTGATGGCGATTCACCCGGGCGTCGCCGCGATCGCGCGATCCTCCTGCTGCTGGCACGTCTCGGACTTCGAGCCGGCGACGTGGCGCAGCTCCGCCTCGCTGATATCGAGTGGGAAGCCGGTACGCTGCTGGTCTGCGGGAAATCCGGCTATCAGGTTCGTCTCCCGCTCCCGCAAGAGGTTGGAGACGCGATTATCGCCTATATGGAATGCCGGCCGACCGTTGCTCAGAGTGATCGCGTCTTCCTTCGAAACATCGCTCCATTCCGGCCATTCCTCGATGGCGGCAGCGTGTCATTGGTCGCAAAGCGCGCCATGAGGCGGGCCGGCGTGGTTACGCCAGTCAAAGGCGCCCACGCCCTGCGCCATACGGCGGCAACTCAGATGCTGCGCAATGGCGTCCCTCTCGAGCAAATAGGCTTGGTCCTTCGGCATCGGGGCGTCGATACGACGGCGCATTACGCGAAAGCCGACGTCAACCTGCTGCAGCAAATCGCGCAGCCCTGGCCGGAGGCACTCTGATGTTGAACACCGTAGAGGCCTACCTCCGCCTGCGCCGTGCTGCAGGATTTGACATGACAATGGCTGAATACTTGTTGAAGAGCTTTGCTGGCTTTGCGACCGACCGCGGGGACACGCATGTTCACGCGCAATCGGCGATCGACTGGGCGGCTCTCGGCCCGTCTGTGGCGCAGCGCGACGCGCGGTTGAAAGCCGTCTGCCGCTTCGTACGGTTCATCAGGGTTGAAGATGGTCGGCACGAGGTGCCGCCGGCCAATCACTTTGGCGCCCGCAAGAAGCGCCGGCCGCCGCACATCTACTCGGCAGACGAGATCAATCGCCTCATCGAAGCCGCCCTGCGCATTCGCCCTGCGAGCGGGCTGAGACCTCAAACCTACGCCACTCTGATTGCCTTGCTTGCGGTCACTGGGTTGCGGATCTCCGAAGCGTTGAAATTGCAAGTTGCCGACATGACGAATGACGGACTAGTGATCCGGGAGACCAAGTTCCGGAAGACCCGTTTGACGCCGCTGCATCACTCCGCAGCGGCAGGCTTGGAGCGCTATCTGAGGCGACGCCAACCTCGTTCAAGCGATGCCTATGTGTTCGTCTGCGACCAAGGTCGGCCGCTTCCTTATCACACGGTAAAGGACACGTTTGATCGATTGGTGCGGAAGGCAAATGTTGGGCCGGCGCCGGGTGGCCGCCGGCCTCGTCTGCACGAACTTCGGCATACATTCGCGGTGCGTGCACTGCAGGCCAGTCCGGTGGGCAGGGCCCGCAGCGGCAAGCACATGGTGGCACTCGCGACCTACATGGGTCACGTCAACATCTACGCGACCTATTGGTATCTCGAGGCCACTGCCGATCTCATGCGCGACGTCGCCGACGTTGGGGAGGCGTTCATGTGTGGGGGTGCGCAACCATGACGCCGATTGCACCTCACATCGAAGCCTACCTCCACGAGACGCTCGCCGGCCACCGAGGTGCCAGCCAGCATACATGCGATTCCTACGCCTACAGCTTCCAGCTCCTCTTCGAGTTCGCGGCCGCAAGGCACAAGGTCACGCCATCGTCGCTGATGCTGGAGCAGATTGACGCGAAGCTGGTCAGTGCCTTCCTCGAATATCTGGAGGACACGCGCAAAAACGCGCCGGAAACCCGTAACGTTCGGTTGGCGGCAATCAAGTCCTTCTTCCACTTCCTCGAATATCGTCAACCGGCGGCGCTTGAGCAAATACGTCGCGTTCTGGCGATCCCTTTCAAGAAAACCAACTCTCGTCTGGTTCCCTATCTCCTGCGAGAGGAGTTCCAAGCCTTGCTCGACGCACCCGATCCGGCGACCCGCGATGGGGTTCGCGATCGGGCCATGCTGCATCTGGCCGTTTGCGCCGGCCTTCGCGTATCCGAACTGACGGGACTGCGAATCGACAACGTTGACCTGCAAGCGATGAGCGTTCGAGTTCTCGGCAAAGGACGACGGCAACGGGTTCTCCCCCTATGGAAAACCACGGCTGCGGCGCTGCGTGCTTGGCTGGCGGTGAGAGGGACAGTCGCGACGCCGGAGGTGTTCGTTAGTGCCAGGGGAGAACCGCTAACCCGCTGGGGCTTTGCATATCTGCTCAAGCAACATTGCGCGACCGCCGCTCACAAATGCCCTGGTCTGCTAAAAAAGCGTGTCTCACCCCGTGTGTTGCGGCACACATGCGCGATGATCGTCCTGCAAGCGACGCAGGACATCCGAAAAGTGTCCTTGTGGCTGGGACACGCCAACTTGGCGACGACCGAAGTCTATACGCGCGGCGATCCCACGGAGAAACTCGAGGCCATTGAAGCCATCGTTCCGCCCCACATGCGCAAAGGCTTCTTCCGGCCGCCGGATAAACTTATCGCCATGCTCAGGGGTGCCTCGTAATGGTGAGTGGAGTTGGCGAACGCTCAAAGCACAGTGACGGAATGGCCCGCCAACTCCCCATTACAAATCGTGCCCATAAGGCAACTAATGGGAAATGCCCATTAGTTGCCGCAACCGGCACTGCCCGAAGTGCCAGGCCGCAGCAGCCCGCGAGTGGATGGCGGCGCGCGAGGCCGAACTGCTTCCGATTCCCTACTTCCATGTGGTCTTCACGCTGCCGTCGGCGATTGGCGACATCGCCTACCAGAACAAGGCCGTGATCTACGATCTGCTGTTCAAGGCCTCGTCGGAGGCGATGCTCACCATCGCGGCCGATCCCAAGCACCTCGGCGCTCGCATCGGCATTACGTCGGTATTGCACAGCTGGGGCTCGGCCATGACCCATCATCCGCATGTCCACATGATCGTGCCGGGCGGCGGCCTCGCCATCATGGATGACAGCCGTTGGATCTCATGCAAACCGAACTTCCTGCTGCCCGTGCGCGTTCTATCGAAGCTGTTCCGCCGTTTAATGCTGGAGAAGCTTCTGACGGCACACGAGGCGGGCAGCCTGCAGTTCCTCGGCGCACACGCGCATCTTGTCGATGCGAAGGCGTTCGCGGCATTCCTCGCCCCGCTCGGCAAGAAGCGCTGGTTCGTCTACGCCAAGCGTCCGTTCGCGGGCCCGAAGGCCGTGTTCGCCTATCTGTCGCGATATACCCACCGCGTCGCCATCTCGAACCGCCGTCTGATCGCGATCGACCAGCACAGCGTCACGTTCAAGGTCAAAAACTACAGGATCGAAGGCCCAGGCCGGTACACGACGATGACCCTCGACGTCGGCGAGTTCATCCGCCGGTTTCTGATCCACGTTCTGCCCAAGGGCTTCCATCGCATTCGCCACTACGGCTTGTTCGCCAGCAGCAATCGCGCCGAGACGATCGCGCGAGCGCGTGAACTTCTGGGATTGGCAACGCCTGCGGCCGAAGAGACCGTCGAGATCGATCCAGCGACAGCCCAGCCACTCGCCCAGCCTTGTCCCTGCTGTGGCGGCCGCATGTTCGTCATCGAGACCTTCGATGCCGGCTGCCAGCCACGCCACCGGCCAACCGCGCCCGTCGTCGAAATCAGGATCGACACGTCATGAGCGCGACCGCCACATCACCCACCCGCATCGTCAATCGCGTTTCTTGCTGGTCACAACCCGGCCACGGCGACGCTCGACCGCATAGCTACCCGCCAGCGCTTTCCAAAGCGCAATCGGCACCGAAAGCCATCCTCATTGGTGCAAAAGAGAGCCCGAGATCCATCAGCGCCCGTCGTCACCTGACCGACACGCTCTCGCACCTCGCCTACACCGTCAAAACCGCGATCAAATCGCCATAGCGCCCGCCTCAGCGTCCGCACCTCATCTCCCGCGCGTTCCTTCACTGGAGGCTTTCGGACGACGGCCCTGTGCAAGCCGAATCGTCGCGATGGGCCGTCATCCGAAAACCTTCACACAAGCCGACCTGGGCCGGTCGTCTAATCAAGGTCTCGCGAGGTTAGCCGCAGCGTCGCGGGCAGCGCTATATGTCAGGGCTGACGGTTCCGCAGGGCTTGAAGGTCTCGAGCGAGCGTCCGTGCAAGCACCCTTCATGCTTCTGGGCATAGGCAAGCACGCCCATGATAACCAAAGCCACTACGACAAATCCGGCTATGATGTTCTGCAACATGGCTGCCACTCCATGGGGTTAGCGCGCTACGGAGTAGGCTTCCGCGCGGCCAAAGATAAAGCCACTCCTGAATTAAGAGCACGACAGGTCGGCTCAGGCTAGTGCAAACTTCCGCTAAGGGTCGGCCGCGCCTATGATACGCTCTCTTCCGGTCGCACCCGGTGAACAGACATCATCAAACCGGCTCGGTGGTTCGTGCCACATGCGACATGTGTGACCCATCCTCACGAAGCGAGCCAATGTCCTTTGTGAATATCGAACTTCACCGCGCCCTCGTGATGCTCGCGCAGGCTGTCGAGCTGGAAGCTGAGGCGTTCCTCGCCTCCATGAAGGACCTCAAGCTTGCTGATGGACGAGACCGTTTTGTCCGGCACGGTCATGGTCCCGAACGCACGATCCAGACGGGGATCGGTGCTGTCGAGGTTGCCCGGGTGAAGATTCGGGATCGCGGGGCTGCCGGCGACGGCGAGCGGATCCGGTTCACCTCGGCGATCCTGCCATTGTGGGCACGTCGGACCAGGAGCTTGGATGCGCTTCTGCCGGTCCTTTATCTGCGTGGCATCTCGACCGGAGACTTCCAAGAGGCATTGGCGGCGCTGTTGGGCAAGGACGCGCCGAACCTGTCGCCGGCGGTGATTTCCCGTCTGACGGCGGAGTGGCAAGTCGAGTACGGGCATTGGCAGAAGCGGGATTTGTCGGCGCGCCGATACCTGTATGTGTGGGCCGACGGTGTATTCCTGCAGGCGCGCATGGAAGACCACAGCGAATGCATGCTGGTGCTGATCGGGGCCACGCCGGAGGGCAAGAAGGAGCTCATCGGCTTCCAGGTTGGCGTTCGGGAAAGCGCGCAGAGCTGGCGCGAACTTCTCATCGATGTGAAAAGACGCGGGCTGACGATCGCTCCGGAAATCGCCGTTGGTGACGGTGCGCTCGGCTTCTGGAAGGCGCTCGACGAGGTCTTTCCCGGAACGCCGCACCAGCGATGCTGGGTGCATAAGACTGCGAACGTGTTGAACAAGGTCGCGCTGTCGGTGCAGGCGAACATGAAGAAGGATCTGCGCGAAATTTACCTAGCGCCGAGCCGCGCTTTGGCCGAGGTCGCGATCGATGTCTTCGCCGAGAAATACCAGGCGAAACACCACAAGGCGGTTGACTGCCTGACGAAGGATCGTGAAGCACTGCTGGCCTTCTTCGACTTCCCTGCCGAGCATTGGGATCACTTGAGGACGACGAACCCCATCGAAAGTGTATTCGCGACGGTTCGCCATCGGACAGTACGGACAAAAGGTTCGTTGTCGTCAACGACCGCCAGGCTGATGGTGTTCAAGCTGGTCATCGCCGCATCGAAAACATGGCGGCGAGTGAACACTCCACCGGCTAAAGCCGGTGGCTTCAGATTACGGCTGGAAGCCGGATTGATCGACCCTACGGGTCGATTTGTCAAACTACTTTGAAGTTGTCATCCGGCTCTTCTGGCTTTTGGTCTTCTATGTATTTCTTCCACACTTCGTCCGTGACGTTTCCGCTCGACGCAACCCAGTATCCCCTACTCCACAAATGCTGTCCCCAGTATCGCTTTCTGAGAGATTGATACTCCGTCAGAAGCTTATGCGAACTCTTGCCCTTAAGATATTGCACCGCACGAGACACTGACAGATGCGGTGGTATCGACAGCAGCAGATGTACGTGATCTCGGTTTATCGCCCCCGCATAAATTATCATTTCATAACTCAAAGCTATTCCCCGCAACAACTCCCGTGCCCGCAGACCGATATCTCCGGCCAAAACTGGATATCGATACTTGGTCACCCATACCAGGTGATATTTGCAATCCCATACCGTATGACTGCCAGACTTCGCCGTTTGCATCGCCGGATGCTAATGCATCCCGTCGCCTAAAGGCGAGGGGTTTACGGATCTAAAAGGCACAAATCACTTGCCGAAGATTGTCGCAGGTGTCAGATTCAAAGATGGCATCGAGGTCCTCGAAGTGCCGGCAAACCACGCCGCCTGATCGCGCCTCATCACCTAAATTCCTGCATAGCTCCTCGCGCGACACCGCCACACTCGATGCGTGAATGACGTGGGCCTCAATGTCGCGCGCCCTGAGCCAGCGCGCCAGCCAGAAGCCGTCACGGCCGGCCTCGAAAGCGACAGCGATGCGTTTGATCCGATGCCCTGCCTTCGCCGCTTCCTCTCGCCATCGATGCAGCAACTTCAGCAATGCGCTCTCGTCGACCGCGAGCTTTTTCAACGGCTGGCGCTCGACGCCAGGCACAATGCCGGCGACCAGCCAGCTCGACAGGCTCAGTTCGATAACGGCGATCAGCGTGCCGTCCGGATCGAGGGGGCTGGGGGATCGGCTCAGATCGTTCAACTTCTGCATGGGGCGCTCCATCGGTTCACATCAGCAACGATGGATGCAATATCCTCGCCGCCGCCCCATAGCATCTCCCTTGGAGGTTTGCGGACGCCGGCCCCCGGTGCGCGCCGCACCACCTTCATGGGCCGCCATCCGCAAACCTTCACATCAACGGAAGGCGACACTTCTTACCAAGCATACCGCACCACGCCCTTGCCGGCGTAAGAGCGCGTGACGTCGGAGAACTCGCCCTCGAAGGTCGCCGCCGCCGACCAGCCATTAATCCACTTCAGCTCGGCGGAGACGGTGGTCAACGCCGCGTCGGCCGCCTGCGCCGCGCCGTTGACAACGAAGGATGCGCCCGGCAGCGTCTCGAAGGTGGCGGCAATCGACCGATCCGGATTGTAATCATGCTCCCACGCCAAACGTCCGCGCAGGGTGAGGATGGCATCCGTCAGCGCAAAGGATCGGTCGGTGCGGATGCCGAGTTCGCTGCGAGTATCGGTGACGTCCTTGGCGTTATAGGCCAGCGCGAAGGTGCTGGCCCCCGACAACGCGCTCTCCGCATAGGCCGGCAGATCGAACGTCGTGAACTGCGCGGCTGCGTAGGGCGTCACCCCCATCCACGGCGTGGCAAAACGATAGCCGCCTTCGAGGCGCCCGGAGAACGCATTGGCGTTGAACTTCGCCTGCAACTGGTCGACGCCGGCCACGGTCACGGTGCGATTGGTGGTGATGTCCTGCCAGCCATAGGCTAGTGCCGCCAAGATATAGGCCGGCCCGACAGTATGCCGGACGAATGCGCCGGCCTGGAACAGGTCGGAGTGTCCGCTGCCGCTCCCCGCGACACTGAAATTGGTGCCACCGCCGGCCAGCGCAAGACCCGCAATCGTGAACGGCGAGATGCGGTAGTCGGCGCCGATGACGGTGCCGTAGACGCTCGACGTCGCGGTGTTCGATCCGACCGCCGCATTGCCATCCGTGGTTTGTGAGCCGCCATACCCCGCCGTCCAAACGCTCCATCGCTGCTCGAAGGGAGTGACCGGCGGCGCCTTGGTGAACATCGCATAGGCGTCGCGGCTGGCGCCGGTCGTTTGAGTGGAGGCATAGCCCATCGGCGCGCTCGGCCCAATGTCACCGCGCCCCCCGGAGAATGGATCCGTCATCACGCCCATGAACAGGTTCATCGCATCGAAGGTGGTCTGCTGCGACCCGGTTGCGGTTTCACCCGAGGCTTGCGACAGTCCAGCCGGCGTCAGCGCACCGAACACCAGGGGAATGCCGCCCGTGGTGTTGAAGAAATTTGTCAGCGCATTGCCAACGTTCTGCTGATTGCCATTGAGGCCCCCCGGTATCCCGAAATTCAGAGTCAGATTGAGATACGCATCATGGGTGTCGTAGCTCAACGTGGTGTGGAAGTCGGACGGCAGATTGGTAGTGACCACCGCAGGATTGAACGTGCCGCTGACGGCACCGGTCGCCTGGACGATGGTATATTGTTTTGAGACATAGGATCCGGCCGCGAAGATTGCGCTGACCGTGGCGCCCCCGAGATACGCGGTGCCTGTGACGTTGGCCAGTGATGCGGTAGCGGGATTGATCTGCACCAGATACAGCGCGCCCGAGGCAAACGCGAGATTGCCGGCCACCGTAATCGACGAGCCCGGCGTGCCATTGCCCGGCATGAAGGTTGCGCCATTGTTGATTGTGGTGGCGCCGACGCTGCCCGTGCCGTCCAGCGTGCCGCCTGCGTTCACCGTCATGGTCGAGTTGGCCATCGTGCCGTCCACACTCAACGCGCCGGCACTGATGATCCATGGCAGCACCGCGGCGTTCGTTCCGGTCAGGGTCCAGGTGCTGGTGCCGGTCTTGCTGAAATTGCCGAAGCCGAGATACTGCGCGCCGATTTGCGCGGCATTAAAGCTCGCATTGGCTGTGCCGCCGAGTGCCAGCGCGTCGGCGGTGCTGAACGCCACCACGTTGCCAACGATGCTTGAGCCGGCTTGAAGCGTCAGGCTGTTGATGCCGCTGTTGAACGTGATGGCGTTGGCCCGCGTCACGCCGTTGCTGGCCAAGCCCCCTGCTATGGTGCCGCTGTTGATAATGGTGAGGCCGCCGCCGACAATGCCAGCCCCGCCAGCCCCTGGATTGCCGGCAGAGCCGCTGGGATCGCCGACGCCGGCGGCACCACCGGCGCCGCCTTTGCCGCCCTGGATGGTGCCGGCGTTATTGAGCGAGGCTCCGCTCGCCGTGAAGTGAATGCCGACGCCGCCATCGCCGCCCGCGCCGCCACCGCCGCCGACATAGGTGAAGTTGAAGTCGTTGGGATTGCGAGGGGAGGCGCCAGCATTGCCGCCCACGCCGCCATTGCCACCCGTAATAGTCGAGGTGTTCACATTGACGGTCGCGGCAGTTACGACGGCGCCGTAGCCACCGGCGCCGCCGCCGCCGCCGCCGCCACCGCCACCACCTGGTAATCCATCGCCGCCATTGCCGCCGGCGCCACCGTTGCCGCCGGTCAGTGTCGCACCCGGAAGCGCGGCGCCGTTGAATCCGTGAAGGCCGCCCCCGCCCCCACCACCGCCGCCGCCGCCGGCTGAAGTGCCGCTAGAGGCGCCAGGGTTGCCGGCGCCGCCGTTGATCCCTGCCGCGCCGGCCGCACCGCCCGAGCCGCCAGCGCCAGGGTCGATGGCAGACCCGCCATTGCCGCCAGTACCGCCGCCAGCCGCACCACCGCCACCGCCACCGCCGCCATCATTCGTGTCGCGAGTTGCGTTAGGCGCCGAATTTCCCGGGGCGCCGGTGTCGCCCGTGCCGCCTGCGCCCCCAGGGGTGTTCGTGGCCAAACTACTGCCCGTACCCCCGTTACCCCCTGCCGTCTGCGCGCGCGCCGCGCTTGGCACAAATGCCGTCAGCGCAACCAGCACCGTGGTCGCCAACAGCGCTGCCATACGGCCATTCAGCCGTTCGCGCGCCCGTGATCCTGTGCCGGGTCTCTCAATTGCGGCAGACGGCAAGTGATCAGTCACGGCACAGCCCCACTTGCTCCTCGCGCGCTTTGATTAGAACTCGGTCGTTCAAGACTCGTAGTTTTGCGCGGCTACCAAACGAGGGTATCCATAGGAGCACGGAAGATGCGGCTGCAAGCATCGACGCGTTTCTTAGTGTTGCTGCGCGCGAGAGTTACACTTTTACCACAAGGCGGCCCGCTTTCCTCCAGGCTGGTCCCTGCCGGTTTGGACTACATCGACGGACTTCAAATCGGACCTCCCAACGTCCGCTAATGGGATGGTCCGGCCGTGCTCCTGCCCCGCCAGCAAGCGAAGCTGGCAAGGGGCGCCAAAGACAAGGAGCACGCCATGTCTCAGACACCCAATACTGCTATCGCCGTGATCGGCATCGATATCGGCAAGAACTCGTTCCACGTCGTGGGCCACGATGCGCGCGGCGCCATCGTGCTGCGGCAAAAGTGGGCGCGTGGCCAAGTGGAAGCGCGGCTCGCCAATATCCCGCCTTGCCTGATCGGCATGGAAGCCTGCGTCGGCGCACATCACCTGAGCCGCAAACTCGCATCGCTTGGTCACGATGCCAGGCTGATGCCGGCCAAATATGTCCGCCCCTATAGCAAGGGACAGAAGAACGACTTCAATGATGCCGAAGCGATTGCCGAAGCCGTACAACGCCCGACGATGAAGTTCGTGGCGACCAAGACCGCGGAGCAACTGGATCTGCAGGCGCTGCATCGGGTGC
Organism: uncultured Alphaproteobacteria bacterium; assembly: GCA_963755895.1. Taxonomy (GTDB): domain Bacteria; phylum Pseudomonadota; class Alphaproteobacteria; order Rhizobiales; family Xanthobacteraceae; genus Bradyrhizobium. Next base: position 52,677 of record CAVWMD010000003.1, on the reverse strand, counting down.
GCGAGCGGCTGGTGTCGCAACGCACCGGCATCATCAACCAGATTCGCGCCTTCATGCTGGAACGCGGGATCGCCGTACGCCAGGGCATTGGTTTCCTACGCACGGAACTGCCCACCATCCTTGCGACGCGCACCGATACCCTGTCGCCCCGCATGTTGCGGGTCATCGAGGAGTTGGCAGGTGACTGGCGCCGGCTGGATCAGCGCGTCGATGGCCTATCCCGCGAGATCGAAGCACTGGCCCGTCAGGATCAGGCATGTTCGCGCCTGATGACGGTGCCTGGCATCGGGCCGATCATTTCGAGCGCCATGGTGGCCGCGATCGGCACTGGAGACGTATTCTCCAAAGGCCGCGACTTCGGCGCCTGGCTCGGACTGGTGCCCAAGCAGATCTCGACGGGAGACCGCACGATCCTCGGCAAAATCTCGAGGCGCGGCAATCGCTACCTGCGCGTTCTGTTCGTGCAGGCGGCCTGGGTCGTGCTGGTCAGGATAAAGGACTGGGAACGTTACGGGCTCAAATCCTGGATTGAAGCCGCCAAGAGGCGGTTGCACCACAACGTTCTGGCACGCGCTCGCCAACAAGCTTGCCCGTATCGCCTGGGCGGTGCTGGCCAAAGGACGCGCCTTCGAGCTGACGAGGACCGACGATGCAGGCGTCCGACCCGCTTGATCCTCGCGCCGTGCTCCGCGCGGTCAAGGCGCAGCCTGGCAACGCCGGAGCCAGCCGAAAGCCCAGCGCGACGGCCGGCCTTGACCGCCCTTGCGCGCGACGCGATCGACGTTGTGCGGGCCGGGACGAAGGAACGGCCCTTGGCTCGAACAAAGGAACTGCGCGATAGGAGGAGCAAGCGATGACGTAATCCTATCGAAGTTTCCAGCCGAGGTCTGCGAGAGGACAAGACGAATGGAGGATCGGTCTTCCGAGCGCGTGCGAACACTGGTGACCCAAATGGCCCGATCGAGGTCTGTCCGCTAACGAGAACGCACGCGCGCTGATATCCATGATGGCCCGGAGCACGACACGCTCCAATCGGAGGCCGGATACATTGATGCAAGACCGCCGCCGCCAATTCGACGAAATCTTCTTGCAACGCACGGCCGGACCATACATTCGGGTCAAAGCACAAAGTCGCTGCGCTCCAGCCCGCTGCGCGGGGCAAGAACCGAGAGCCGGTAGTCGGTCGAGAGAGGACAGCGATAGCTTGGTGGCAAGGTCAACACGATCAACAAGCGTACTGTTGGCGGGCAACGCATGATCAAGAACAGCAAGAAGACCTGCGGGCCATCAGCCTGATACGCCGAGCCACAAAGACCACACCGGTGACGCAATGGCAAAATTGCCTTGACGAAAGCGCCAGCCAGTTTGCTTGAATGTGCCGTGTATGTTTCTGCTCGCGAGAAATTGATTCACGCCATGCCACTGAACACCGATCAACCAATTAGTCGCGCAACAGTTGCAGGATGTGCCATTTCTGCTACGCGCAACTATTTGAAATCACACGAGCCAACAAAATTAAATCCCCATCTGTAGCAACACTCGTGCCAAAACGCCAAAGTTGTGCATACCTTCGAGCCCAATACACCCTTCGAAAAATTACCCGGCACTCAAATTACCTACCGCGGCTAAATCCCCATAGTGCCCGCCGCACTGTCGGTGCCCTACCTCCCGCGACTTCGTGCCTTGGCGCTTTTCGGCCGCCGGCTGCCTCAGCGCGTGGATAGACCTGCATCCCGACGGCCGAAAACCTTCACAAAGCACGAAGTCGCGGGAAGTTGGGCACCGGTGGTGCAACGGGCGCTATGGGGATTTGATGGCGGCGCCGATCTCGATGTTGGATGTGACGCCGACGGGACGCGGCAGGGGGATCTGCAGAGACAGGCGAGATTGGAAGCGTGGAATAGGCATCTCGGCAAGCGCTCTGAAGGGATCTCCACTTCCGAGTTTTACCCAAAGCGGCCGTCATTGATCTGGTTCAACATAGGCGCCTCAGGCATATTGCGTGCTCGGGCAAACGCCGCACCAACAATTTCGACGCATGGGAGTTGGGATCATGTGCGCTATCGTCTGGAATTCTGGCGAGAAGGCGGTCCTCATTTCCACCACCGACGCAGCGGGCGACGTCAACTTCTGGTCGCAGCCGCAAGGCGAATCGACCTGGCCTGCTCCGCAGCTGGTGGGCGCAAAGCGGAAAACATATGCTCGTACTGAGTTCTTCTCAGTGTGACCCAAAGCTGCCGTCGAGGCTATTCTGTGGTTTTGCTACATTTCAGAAGTGAGGGACGTAATACCGGCTCCGCTCCGACCTCGATTACACGTTTCCACGCGCTCAACCGCCAGCTATATCTGCTTTGGGCCAGAGCCATTTCGGTCGGGTGCCGGGAGGATGCAAATGCTAACGACCGACTATTTGATCGTCGGTAGCGGCGCCGTCGGCATGACTTTCGCGGACCAGTTGCTGACGGAGACCGACGCCAACATCATGATCGTTGATCGGCGCCATATGCCCGGTGGCCATTGGAATGACGCCTATTCCTTTGTCCGCCTGCATCAGCCATCTGCGTTCTATGGCGTAGGCTCGCGCCAACTCGGCAGCGAACGGCTTGACCAATTCGGCTTGAACAAGGGTTATTATGAACTGGCCTCCGGCGCGGAGATTGTCAGTTACTTCGACAAGCTGATGAACGAACGGTTCCTGCCGTCGGGGCGGGTCCAATATTTTCCAATGTGTGACTATCAGGGCGGCGGCGAGTTCATCTCTAGGATCTCCGGCGAGCCACGGCAGGTCACATACAGGAATCGACTTGTGCTTGCCAATTTCCTCGACACGCAGGTGCCGTCAACACATATGCCGAGCTTTCAGATTGCCGAAGGTGTGGAACTGGTGACGCCCAATCGACTGCCTGCATCAGCGCCAGGACACCAACGCTACGTCATCCTGGGCGGCGGAAAGACCGCGATGGACGTCGGCATCTGGCTGCTGCAGATGGGCGCGAGGCCGGAGAAGATCCGCTGGATTGTACCGCGGGATTCCTGGCTTCAGAATTCGCGAGACGACCCAGCCCGGCGAGGTCTTTTTCGAGCACACCGTCGGCGGATTGGCGCATCAGCTGGAGGCCGCAGCCGAGGCCAATTCAGTCGATGATCTATTCGAGCGGCTGGAGCAACGCGGCCAGATGCTGCGTATCGATCGGACGGTAACGCCGACGGTCTATCGCGGCGCCACGCTCTCCGTCCTCGAAGTGGAGGTATTGAGCACCATCAAGGATATCATTCGTAAGGGATACGTGCGACGGATCGACCACGACAAGATCGTGCTCGATCAGGGCACGATCGACGGTGCACCAGGCGATCTCTATGTAGATTGCACGGCGAAGGCGTTTGGTCGGCGCCCCTCGGTGCCGGTCTTCGATCGGAACCGAATTACACTTCAGCCAGTGCGCGCATGGCGCATGAGTTTCAGTGCCGCCGTCATCGGCCATGTCGAAGCTGCCTATGACGATGATGCGATCAAAAACCATCTCTGCGTGCCGATCCCTACGCCGGATGTTACGACGGACTGGCCGCGGGATATGTTAGCTGACTTGCGGACCGGGCAACGGTGGGCGTCGGACAAGGCGCTGCGGCCGTGGATCGCGGAGCACAGGCTGACGGGCGCTGGCTTTGCGACCACTGGCGCAGCGCCTGGTCCTGAAGATGCGCGGATCCGCGAGCGCCTGAAAGAAGCCCGGCCGAGGGCCGAGGCAAATCTGAGGCGGCTTGTCGACGGTCATGATCAACGCCAGTAAGATTACATGTCCGCGTTTGGCAGATTTTGTTGTAAAAGTCGGTTGAGACATGCGGCGAACCGTGATTTCGTTGTGTTGACGCGAATCTCGGCGAGGTCGATCCATGATGGGCCGTCTGAAGAGTGACCAAGGTCAACTGTTCTACGAGTTTCATCTTGGCGAAGCGGTTCCCGAAGATCATCTGGTGCGGAAGATCGACGCCGCTCTCGATCTTTCCTGGCTTCGCAGCGAACTCGCACCTCATTATTCGCCCATGGGTCGCCCATCGATCCGGAGCTGATGATCCGGATGCTGGTCGTGGGGTATGTCTTTGCGATCCGCTCAGAGCGGCTGATCTGTCGTGAAGTACAGGTGAACCTGGCCCATCGCTGGTTCTGCAAGCTCGGCATCGAAGATGCCATTCCGGATCATTCAGCGTTCTCGCGTGCCCGCAACGAGCGTTTTCGCGAGGGAGATGTTTTTCGCCGCGTCTTCGAGCGAGTTGTCGAGGCGTGCATTGCGGCCGATCTGGTTGGTGGTGAAGGCTTTGCAGTTGATGCGAGCCTCATCGCGGCCGATGCCAACAAGCAGCGCTCGATCGAAGGTCAGGATTGGCGCAGGGATCGTGATCCCAAGAGGTCCAGCCGCGCGGTGAAGGTGTATCTGGCGACCCTCGACGATACGGCATGGGGCGCGGCCAGCGAGGTTGTCCCGAATTTCGTTTCGCCGTCCGATCCTGCTGCCCAATGGACCGGGGCTCACAAGGGACCGGCATTCTTCGCCTACTCCGACAATTATCTCATCGACGTGAAGTTCGGGGTGATCGTTGATGTCGAGGCGTCCCGCGCCATCCGCCAGACCGAGGTCGGCGCGGCAAAGACCATGATCGAGCGAACGGAGGATCGTTTCGGTCTCAAGCCGCAGCGGCTTGTTGGAGATACCGCTTACGGCGCAGCTCCGATGCTGAACTGGCTGGTCGAGGAAAAGGGTATCGCGCCACATATTCCCGTGTTCGACAAATCGAAACGAGACGACGGCACCTTCTCGCGCAGCGACTTCCGATATGATCCGACGCGCGACGTCTATCATTGTCCTGCGGGCAAGACCCTCGACGGCGGGGACACTTGTGAATGGCGGGACCACGCTGATCTATCTGGCTAGAAAGCGCGACTGCGACGGTTGCAAACTCAGAGCGCTGTGCTGTTACGGCCTGCACACTCGCGCTGTCACCAATTCGTGACACGCTAATCGAAGGCTTCAGCCACTTCGTTACCTCCATGACTGCTCCGACTGCTTCCGGCTGGAGCGGTCGCCGGGTGGGCCTCGCACCCACTGGAAAGCGCCGCCTTTCCACGGCGCACACCCTGAACAGACGTTGGTCGAAAGAAACTGCACCTACACCTCTGAACCACAACCGTCGCAGCGAACGACATCGGCGATTGCCCCGAGACACGCAGCCGAACAACAAATTCCGAGCAGAGCTGAAGCCAGCGCGCTGGAGCATCATCGGGAAGGGGCAGCCGGTTTCCCCGGACAAATGCGGAAGCGTTGCTCCGAAAAGATCGCGCTCGAACAAGTAGATAGAGCGGGAGATGATGGTTTGATGACAATTCATCCCACCGCACTAGTGGCACAATTCATAGTGTTTTCTTAACCGAGAAACGCTTTCCGCAGCGCCGCATGCTTTAAACGCAGAGGTTGTGCCCTATTCTGCAACGAAGGATTTACGCCCCACGCTTAACTTAGCGCCCAATAAGACGGGCTCGGGAAAATTGCGGTGACAATCGAAGCGTTGACGTCCGCCGCCTGCAGCGGCGAAGCTGATGAGCGCGGTACATGGCGCGCGTTGCTGTCGCAACTCCGCTCGCCTGATGTCCTGCTGCTGGCGGGCGGGCTGGTACTACCGAATCTGTTGTCATTCGCGACACTGATCTCGCTGCTCGATATCGGGCTGCCGTCGCGAACCTGCGCGATCTTGCTCTACGCGAGCCTAGCGATCCTGGCGCGCCGCATTCCATTCGCGCTGACGGCCGCACTGTTCCTCTGCCTGCTTGCTTTCGACATGGTGCAGACGCTCTCGCTGATGTTCGGTCTGGCGCCGATGGAAATGACGGCCGCCCTCGACCAGGCGCGTCGCATCCATTTCTTCGCCTCGCCGCTTTATCTTTCGCTGATCGTCGTCATGCTCACGACGACGCTCGCGGCGTTGGCGTGCCTGAGTCGGCGCAGCGCGCTGGTGCATGGCCGCGCCGTCATCCTGTTCGTGCTGGCGTTGGCCTTCGCCGCGCTCGACTATGTCAACAACGTCTCGCTGCACTACAGCTTCGGCTCGACATTCGGCCGCGACAAGCCCGTTCAGTCCGCTGCCGAGGTCTCGGGTTTCAGCCTTGCCGCGGGCGCGCACGGCAATAACGTCGTCGTGGTGATCGTTGAAAGCCTCGGCTACCTGCTTGACCAGACCGCCCGCGAGCGCATCGCCGCGCCGCTGTACGACCCGGCCGTCACCAGGGACTATCTCGTTACTTCCGGTCACACCGTCTATTACGGTTCCACCACCTCCGGCGAGATGCGTGAATTGTGCAACACGCGCACGTTCTATGCCGACTACGTGCAGAAGAACGGATCTTCCTGTCTTCCCAATCTCCTGAAATCGCGCGGCTATACTACCATCGCGTTGCATGCCTTCTCGGGCGGCATGTTCGATCGCGAGCAATGGTATCCGCAAGTCGGTTTCGACAAGGAATTGTTCGGCGAAGAAATTATCAAAACGACGCACCGTTCCTGCGGCGCCGGTTTCCAAGGCGCCTGCGATGCCGACTTCGCGCCGGTTATCGCCGACGCCTCCCGGCAGGCCGCACAGACCGGCAAGCCGCGTTTCATCTACTGGCTGACGCTCAACACCCACATTCCGGTCGCGCCAGGAGAAGCGCTGATCGATTTTCACTGCACACTCGACAGCAACGGCTTCGGCCTGCCGAGGGTTTGCCGCATGGCCGAGCTTTGGCACGACGTCTTCACGGCGGTGGCCAAGATCGCGCGCGATCCGGCGGTGGGTCCGGCCGACATCCTGTTGGTCGGCGACCACGCTCCGCCGCTATGGTCGAAGCGCGGTCGCGCAGAATTTGTACCCGGCCAGGTCGCTTGGTATCGGCTGCAGCCGCGTCGCGACGCAACGGGCGGACCGCTGGCGGAGACCCTGAGCCAGTCGAACTAGTACCCACTTTTCTTGGAACGTGAGTCATGATTCAAGGTCGGGATGATACCCGAAGCAAGAGAAGTCCACCTTTCGAGGAAAGATCGCAAGGTGCTTGAAGCCTGTTGCCGCTCACCGGTGATATTGCAGCGCGATTTGAAGCGAGCGCGGATAGTTCTGTTGGCGGCGGACGGGCGCAGCACCCGGTCGATCGCCAAGGAAGTTGGGGTCCAGCCGCGGATTGTCAGCCTTTGGCGGCATCGCTATGCCGACCAAGGCCTTGAAGGGCTGCAAGACAAGCCGCGGCCGGGCAAGCAGCCGATCTATACGAAGACGACCGACAAGCGAATCCTGAAGCTGTTGGATAAGCCGCCCCGGCAAGGGTTTGCGCGCTGGACTGGCCCTCTGTTGGCAGAGGCACTGGGCGATGTTGACGTCCAATATGTCTGGCGGTTCCTGCGCAGCCACAAGATTGACCTCGCGGCTCGCAAGTCCTGGTGTGAGAGCAACGACCCGAACTTTACGGCCAAAGCCGCCGATGTCGTTGGCCTTTACGTCGCCCCGCCGGCGAAGGCCATTGTGCTATGCGTGACGAGAAGCCCTCAATCCAGGCTTTGGAGCGAGCGCAGGGTTATCTGAAGTTACCCAATGGCCGCGCCTTGACCGGCCAGAGCCACGATTACAAGCGGCATGGCACCACAACATTGTTTGCGGCGCTCGAAGTCGCCACCGGAAAGATCATCGCTACGCATTCAAAACGCCGTCGCCGTGTCGAGTTTCTCGATTTCATGAACGGTGTCACCACAGCCTTTCCGGGCCGCAAGCTCCACGTCATCCTCGACAACCTCAACACCCACAAGAAAAACGAACATTGGCTCAAGGCCCACCCCGACGTTCAATTTCATTTCACGCCGACAAGTGCGTCCTGGCTCAACCAGGTCGAGGTTTGGTTTTCGATCTTGCAGGGGCAGTCGCTCAGCGGTACCTCCTTCACAAGTCTCAAGCAGCTCCAGGAACATATCGATGCCTACGTCAACGCGTACAACGAAAAAGCCGAGCCCTTCGTCTGGACCAAGAAAAAGGTCCGTCAACGCCGTTTCAAAGGCCGCCGTATCACTCAGCTCTGATTCCGGGTACTAGCCGCCCCCTCATGGCGAAAATTTAAGTTGAAAACCGTTGGGTAGGCTCGCACGTTCCGTGGCCTGATGGCACCGCTATGCCCGGTCTGCGCCGAACCAATGCAACAGAATGGCCGCGCGTTTCAGTGCGAGCCCTGCAGGCAGATTGTTATATTTCTCAATGTGTCGGATGCCTCACCATATCTCGAATCCAAACGGCTGTGTGGCGAGCAGCGGCCCGGTCGAGGTCAGCACCAGCGCCGATGTTAAGGGGACCTCCCCCAAGTTGGGACGTCTTCGCCCTGTTCTATCTCCCGAAATCATACTAGGTCAGCGTTTCCTTAGTTCGAATCATATTAGGCCGCCTCGGCGAGTTTGTAAGACCAAGTGTGGATGACCGGATATCGATTGACGTCCTCGATACCGGCCATGATGCGTTCCTTGAGCTCCTGCTTTGACGTCACCCGGATGTGGCGCAAGACCGAGCGGGCAAACTTCGAGAAGAAGCCCTCGATGAGGTTGAGCCAGGAGCCGTGCTTGGGCGTGAAGGTGAATGCGAAGCGGCCCGCAGGTTGAGTAGCAAGCCAGGCTTGGGTTTCTCTGGAAATATGCGCCGAATGGTTGTCCAGGATCAGCTTGATCGCCGTGCCGACTGGATAAGCGGCATTGAGAAGCTTAAGGAATTCGATGAACTCGCGGCTGCGGTGCCGGTCTTTGACCAGAGCGTGGACCTTCCCGGTGAGCAGATCCATTCCGGCCAACAGGCTGAGCGTGCCATGGCGCTTGTACTCATAATCGCGCGCGAACGTCGCGTAGGTGCCAGGCACCGGCGGCAAATCCGGTGCTGTGGTAGCGATCGCCTGGATTCCCGGCTTCTCGTCGTAGGAGACGATCGTCACCGGCTTGCCCGGTTTCTTCGCCTTCTTCGCCTTGGCAGCGGCCTTTTTCAGGATCTGGACCTGGCGATAGACGCACAGAACCTCCGCCATCTTCTGCTCGAACTCTGCATCGCGGCGTTCCAGATAGTAACGCACCTTATGCGGCTTGATTTCCTCTTGGCCGAGAATCTTGCACACCGTGCCTTGGACAAGATTGGCGAGACATTCGTGCCCCGCCGCCGCCCCGTGCTCGCGCGCATGGCGCGCCAAAAGACGCGTCGTCCACAATTCGTGCGGATAGCCGTGATCCTTGGCCTTGTCGCACGCCAACGACACCAGCCAGGCCTTGGCCTCCGGCGTAATCGTTGGCTCCTTGCCCGGTCTGGGGCGGTCATCAAGCGCCATCAGCGGCCCATAAGCCAGCGCCCGCTCGATGCAGCGTTGCACCGTCTGATGATGCACGCCCAACCGTTGTCCCACCGCAAAAAACGATGGCTTCTCGCGATAAGCCAGAAGCATTTGCGCGCGCTCTACCCGGCTCGCCGGCTCGGTTCGCGAGCGCGAAATGGCCATCAACCGCGCGACCTCCTCATCCGTCATCGCCACCTCGACCGCTTGACGCCATCCTGCCATGACACTGCTCCTCGTTCAGCCAATCTCAAACGAGGAATCCACCAACATCCTTCCAGTTCCATCGATCCGGTTTCATCGATGCCGGTTTCATGGAATCGATCGTCTAGTATGGCACAACCTCGGAGAAAATCGTGACCCTAAAACCTGTGCGCTATGATGTTTGGGCGGCCCTTCAAAAATGGCCTACAATCGATCGCACGCCCAAGACCGGCGATATACTTCATCCGGCCACCGTCTTCGAAGGAACTGTGGCTGCTTGCATCAGAGAGTTTATGACAAAGCCAATAAGTCAACGGCCGCTGTACGAAATGTCTACCGAACCGCAAGAGGCATTCACGTCAGCGTTCGTATCCGCAACTGACATGCTCGAAATTGCTTCACGTGACGACTTCCCGAAGGAATAGTTGTTCGACCGCGCCAAATCCGCCGAGGGATCCCATGCTCTATGGACAGGTATCGGTACATACCATCCTCGACCTTTTGGATATAATCAGTCTTGCCATCTTGCGACCCATCCGAATGGGTGTACCGTATATCCTCCGACAATAAGGCAGCGAGCTTTGCCGGATCTGCCCTGGGCATGGCTTCGTATCTTTCAGCCTCAAGGCGGCGGATAGCATCCGGCGGCGGATTCATCTCCCTCGGGGGTACGTTGCTTCGCGACATCGCTAAGATTTCCCTACATTGAATTCAGCAACCTGATTGGCCTCGCCACATCGCTCGTGAAGAAGTGCTCGATGTCTGTCTGAGACAATCCGGCAGACATCTCCACTACCGCGCGAATCTTACGCCGCTTCGAAAAATTCTTTCCCGATCACTTCCGTAAGTTGCGCGCGTGCCTCATCGATCGCTTTTTCGCGGACCTCAGGGCCAAAGGCCAACCTCTCCGCTCGCACGAACGTGGCCGCGACGCCCATGAAGCCAAACAGGCTTCGAAGATGTGGCTCCTGCGAATCCATCATTTTTGTCGGCTGGCCGACGCCCTTTAAGCTCGATTTTGAAGGTCGGGGGTGGATGCAAGCCCAAAATGGAGTCCAGAGTTCAAGAAAGGACCCGTGAAATTATCAACGAGGTCTGCGCGCGGTTGCCGTGGCGCTATAGATCTGGGTTCCTAGGACGTTTGGGGGTATTGTCATCTAACGTTGGCACAGCGTGTGCATATTCGTATCTGCTGGGGATTAGAGGGCCCAGTGTGAAAATACACAACGCCGCCAAGCGATCATATTCCGCTGGTGGCGTTGTGCGTCTTTGAACGGGTCATTGCAACGTCTTTACTGGCGGAACCGTGAGGCGGATAAGCACTTCGAAGCCGCCTTCGAAAACCTCAAGGACATGATCACAGGTCAGGCAGCGATACTCGCCCTTGACCCCCTTACTCGAGGATATGACGATGCGGCGATAACCGGCGCCGCACTCGGGGCAGATGATATCCGATTTCCACATTGTCCGCGCACGGCGTGACCCAACGCCTACATGACACTTGAGCTTCCTCGCAGCAGCCAAGGCTACCTTGAGCTTCGGACGGCGGTCCAAGGCATCCGAGCCCTTGCCAGTCTCAAGAAGCAGGTGAGCCATGCAATGCATGCGGATTGGGCTGAGGACGTTTATCGTTCTGAGCGAAGATGCGTTCATCGCGATGCTTTGGACCGCGAGCTAAGCTAGGTGACCGGCTGACGCCGACACTAAGACATAGATTGGCAGTCACATGACAAGAGGAGCGTCATCTAAGCGTGACAAGCGAGGAAACAGTCTGAGCGCATTATCGCGCATGATACTTTTCTGCAGACGCCCGTGCAAAAGAGGCGTTTCCGTGAGAGAGGACAGTAATTTCTCGCAGACCAGTGTAGGCGTAAATGGGCAATCGCTCCCATAATGTATCTTATCATGATCTGCCACTTGGAGAAGGGCACCTAACAGCTCAGGCACGGGGGCGCCGGCTAGATCGAAATGCAGGCGGCGTAGCGCCGAACGCAAACTTGGGGGTTGCACGGCTCCCGGCGCACTAAGCATCGGGAGCAGTAGTTCGATGCGACCCGCAAGCACCGGTAACGTAGCTCCAGCGTCTGGGACTATTACGTTGATATCGGGATAGCGCTCAAAAACACCCGACAAAACCATGTTTGTTACCGTACGCGTTGTTTCAAACATGAACTCCAGCATGGGACGAGGATAGCCCAAGGCCATCGCTGCCGCTGCTATCTCTTTTTTCTGAGGAGTGCAGCAAGGGCAGTGTGGCGACGTAGGATGAATGAAGATCGTCGCACTACGAGCATTCAACTCCGCGTAAATTGGATTTAATAGGCCGTCGCCCAAATAGACACCGTTGAAGTTGGTTTCAAAAACAACGCCGTCAGCCTCCAGATGGTCAAAGGCATAACGAATCTCCGCCAAACTGCCCTCCACATCCGGAAGTGAGGTTGCGGCAAAGAAGCCGAAATCTCTCCCGATATGTCTTTACAAGGCCGGCGGCCTCCTCATTGACTTGGCGAGAGAGAATCCGGGCCGCGGAGTCATCGCCGAAATGAACGCCTGGGGAGGAAATTGATAGGAACGCGGTGCTGATGTTCAGCCGGTCCATGGTCTCTAGTGCCTCGGTTATGCTCCATTCGGGGAGTTTCGCGATTTCCGTCCGGTTGCGCACGGCCGTAAGCTTCGAGAGCGGCCCTATAGACAGGAGGGATGAAATGGCTGTGAACGTCAATTCGTGTCATCGAGAGTTCTCCCGTGAACGAGCCGGATCGCGTTCAACCGACGCTCTGCCCCTTCTCTTCAAAGGGATTTGCGCGCGCTCAGCTACAAATGAGTGTCATTGCAGAAACTTCGCGGATTGCGTTCTTCCCATGAGCGCATCGGAGATGGGGAGACCTCGTTGTTGCCTCAACTAAATTCGCGGTTATGAATCTGAATTGGCCACCCGGGTGGCAGATCGAACCAATTCAAACTCTAATGAGCGTTCGAAACCGGCGGCTCACAAAGATGTCACGGTTTCGTCAGGAAGTGCTCGACAAAATCAAGGTATGGAGTGCGGTAGCCTCGTCCGACCCGGATGCTGTCGCCGAATTCCAGATAAGGATCGCTGCCCGCATCGTAGGCTGGCCAGTGCGGCAGCGTGCCCCCGTTCGGATCACCGGTCGACGCAAACCGCACCCAGGCGTCCGCCATCGCCGCCGATAGCGTGCCGTCCGTCGCATCGAATGCGCCGCGCGGAATAAAACGATGTACCCCGAGATTCGCAAAAGCGTAGTCGATCTCCTCGCTATGCGTCGGCGCCGGCGGGATACCTCCGGGGCTGCGGGTGAACAGATAGCGAAAAGTCTTCGGCTGCACCTTCGACATGCCGCGCGCCAGTCCGCGAACGCCATAGTTGAATTGCGTATCGCCGAAGGCATAGCTCAGGGCGCCTGGCACCGCCGCATCCGTATCGAATTTATAGAGCGTCATCAGCTCAGCGGCGGAGGCGCCAAAATTCGTGTCCGCATAAGCCCGCGCTTCCGCGACCGTGTGGATTGACCAGTTCCTCACAAACAGCCGTCCCTCGTCGCTGTTGCTGCCAACCATCAGCGGCACTTGACGAAATTCACCATTGGCGAGGGCCGCTGTGTCGGTGCGCGGGACCACCCACCCATCGAGGATCGGGCCGAGTGCACGCGGTGTCGTCAATCTCCGCACTGCCGGTACAATCCGATCTGTCATGGCAAGGACCTGCTCGGCCGGCATCGCCCGCATCGTGGCGAGATCGGTCCCTACGACTTTGCCGATCTCCGAGGCATCGGCCAGGGAGCTCAGAGGACGCATCGCGCCGGGGCTTTGCAGGATTGCGCCGTGCACAAGCCCTTCCGACAAAGGCGAAACAAGCACCATGTCGAGCACGCTTGCCCCTGCAGATTCACCGAACACGGTCACTCGATTGGGGTCTCCACCGAACGCCGCGACGTTACTCTTGAGCCACCGAAGAGCAGCGATGACATCGAGGATGCCGTAATTGCCGGCGCTGTGGTACGGCGATTCAGCGGCAAGAGCGGGGTGCGCGAGGAACCCGAACACGCCGGTCCGATAGTTCAAGGTCACCAGGACCACGCCTTTGCGCGCCAGCGCCTCGCCGTCGTAGACAGGCAGCGACGCCGACCCGTCGACGAAGCCGCCGCCGAACACCCACACCATAACGGGCAAAGCGCCACCGCTGTTTTGCGCGGGAGCCCAAATGTTCAGCGTCAAGCAATCCTCGCTCACCCCGGGCGCGCGTGTTTCGGGCAGTCGCTTCTGCATGCAGTCGTCGCCAAACTGCGTCGCATCGCGCACGCCCTGCCACGGCGTCGGCGGCTCCGGCGGCCGCCAACGCAGCGGTCCAATCGGCGGCGCCGCGAACGGAATGCCCTTGAAAACGCGAATATCGCCGCCGCTGCCCGCGAGCGCGCCGGCAGGGGTCTGCACGATGACCGGCTCAGCCTTGGCTGCCACAGCGGGAACCAGGAGCGCAAAGAGAACTACCATCACTCGTCGTATGCTCATGTTCCTCCAAGGGCTATCCCCAAGCATATTTTCACGGCGCTCTTGTTTGTCGTCGGACAAGCGCCAAAGCTTTCATGGTGTCGAAAGGCGGGCGAGGGTTCGACTTTGCCTCTCGATCACGGCTGGCTTCGCGCCTTGCCGAAATACATCAGTTCCCAGATCGCACGATCTTCGAAGCGTTCGGCGCGCACGCCGCCCTCGAACTTCTCGATCGTGACCTTGCCGGTGAAGCGGTGATAGGCGCCGTCAAAGCCGATCAGCCGGGCGACGATCCGCTTCAGCAGCGGCATGCGGTCAGTAAAGATCGCTTGCAGAATGGTCTCCTCGCGTTCGAATGACACGACATAGCGCGTATCGTCGTCGCGAAAGGTGTAGCGCGTGATATCCGCCACCGGCTTGCCGGTCTTGCCGTCGTTCGCGACGCGATCCGTTTCAAAGGTTACTTTGGCATCGTCGTCAGCAATGATCTTGCCATCCTTGGCCAGCATGTAGACGATCTGCGTTTCATGGCCGTAGGCGGCGGTGGCTGTGATGTAGGATGCGATGACGGTATAGGGCCCGACGCTGGCGCGCGCCCAATACCAGTTGTGCATCAGCGTCTGCATGGGGACGTCGCCCCAATTGTGATCGTGATATCCGCTTCCGGAGGCGCGATATTCCTCTTTGCCGATGCTGTAGCGGACGTTCGCCAGACCGTGGGGCACCGCGGGAAGCCACGCAAAGAGCTTTTCCCGCCCTTCGACACCAAAATAGGAATGACCGGATTTGGGACGCCAGGCAGGCACGTCTCCCGTCAATTCAATGTCGACCGATACCTCCTCGATGGTTGCCGTGATATGGTAGCGATGGAGATCGCCGACGAAGCGGTTCGTCCCGATCCTGACGTCGCAACCGGACTTCGATGCATTGAACAGCTCCGGCTTGGTGTCGAGAAGTTTCACGGAGCTGCGGCCGTCGGCCAAAGTGATGTTGATGGTGATCCTTGGTGCGAGAGGACCATTGGGGCTGACATTGGGCTTGGTAAAGAACACCACGACGACGGTCGCACCATTGTCGAGATGCGCGTCGAAGTACCACCATTCGTACTGGCCCCTTTCCGTGCCGATGCGTTGACCGTCCTCAAACTGCGCTATTTCAACGGGGGCGATGCCAAGTCTCGTGTAATCGGCGGGGCGATCAGCCAGCCGAAGGTGGCCATTCTTGCTGCGATACATGGGTCCGGCTTCTCCTGGCATGGCTCTATCGTCTGGCCTCGAAACTGAGACGCAGCGTGGCGAGACTGGTTTTGCGGATCGGATCAAGATTCATTGTCGGATCGACGAGCAGTTGCATGGAGAGACCGAGTTGCAGGCTGCCCACCATCAGCGCCGCGGCGTCGGCGTCCAGGTCGGATCGGATGCAGCCATCGGCTTGTCCTTTTTGGACATAGCCCCGAAGTCGCATTCTTACTCGCTCATGTTCTGCGGCGAACGCCTTACGCAATGAGCTCACATCGGCGACTGCGGCCGACAACCACATGAAATAGGCCTTTAGCTCGCCCTTCCCGGACAGGCTGCGCAGATAGAGGTCCGTATCGGCGAGCAGCGCATCAAGCCCGGGCATCTGATCGATGCCGAGTTCCGCGGCCAACGCTGCCCGGCGGTCATGAAGATAGCTGATCACCGCGTCGATCAGCCCTTGCTTTGAGCCAAATCGGCGTGTGACCAGGCTGCGGCTATAGCCGCCTCGTTCGCCTACGGCCTCGAAAGTCGCCGCGCTGACACCCCGTTCGGCCGTCACGGAGATGGCGGCCTTGACCAGGCCTCGTTCGGAATCTTCGCGACGTTCGGCCTGGGTGCGGCGAACGCGCGTGGCTGATCGGTCGATCATCTGAAACATGCCCCCTTATAACTTAGTAGTTGGCCAACTACTATCTTAATGTTAGCGTGCCGTCGCAGCGACGCAACAGACGGCCAACAATACCGCAAGGGAGAGACGTGAGATGACCATTCCCCGGGAGGTGGCGGACACCATCGTCGATCCCAAGGCCTACGCGGACGGAAGAATTTACGAGAGCTACGCCTGGCTTCGCGCCAATGATCCGCTGGGGGTTGCGCACCCGGCAGGTTACGATCCGTTCCGGGTCGTCACCCGGCACGGCGATATCCTCGAGATCAGCCGTCAGAACGACCTGTTTCATAGCGGCGATCGGGCGACGACCATCGTCAACAAGGCGATCGACGATCACGTCCGCAAGCAGACCGGCGGCAGCCCGCACCTTGTGCGTAGTCTGGTGCAGATGGACGCGCCGGATCATCCGAAGTATCGCGCCCTGACCCAGGCATGGTTCATGCCGCGCAACATCGCCGGCCTCGAACAGCGTATCCGCAACATCGCCCGCGCCTCGGTCGAGCGCATGGCCGCGAAGGACGGCGCATGCGACTTCGTCCGTGAGGTTGCCCTGCACTATCCGCTGCACGTCGTCATGGAGATTCTGGGCGTGCCGGAGAACGACGAGCCGCGCATGTTGATGCTGACCCAGGAACTGTTCGGCGCGACGGATCCTGAGCTCGGTCGTGCCCCCGGCGGCGCTTCGGCTGTCCCTGGTGATCGCAGTTCGATCCAGGCGGTGCTGGCCGACTTCTATCAGTACTTCGCGCAGATCAGCGCGGATCGCCGCGCCAATCCCCGCGACGATCTGGCGACGGTCATCGCAACCAGCCAGGTCGATGGGCGGCCCATCTCTGAGTTCGAGGCGATGAGCTACTACGTCATCGTCGCCACCGCAGGCCACGACACCACCTCGTCGACCACCGCCGGGGCGATGTGGGCCTTGTGCGAGAACCCCGACCAGTTCGCCTAGGTGAAGGAAGATCTTGCGCGCGTGCCGGGCTTCATCGACGAGGCCATTCGTTGGACGACGCCGGTCAAGACCTTCATGCGGTCGGCCACGGCGGACGCACAGGTGGGCGGTCAGGAGATCGCCAAGGGCGATTGGCTGATGCTTTGCTACGCGTCGGGCAATCGCGACGAGGCGGTGTTCGATGAGCCGCATCGATTCCGCGCGGACCGCAGGCCGAACAAGCAGCTTGCGTTCGGCTACGGCGCGCATCTCTGCCTTGGCCAGCACCTCGCCAAGATGGAGATGCGCATCCTGTATGAGGAGCTTCTGCCGCGACTGAAATCGGTCGAACTCGCAGGCAAGCCAAGGATGTCGGAGGCCCTGTTCGTCAACGGGCCGAAGAGCCTGCCGATTCGGTTCGAATTCTCGTAGACCCGCGGGCGTTTCGACGCCGAGTTGGAAGAGGATCGGCTGGCGTTTCGCGACGGCGCCCGTGCATGGCGGGTCGATGCCGAGCACTAATCGCCGGACCTTCTCCCGGCTAATAAAGAAGACCGCCCAAAGGCCGGCTGCTCGGAAGAATTGGGAGAAATGCGACGATGAGTTTTCTGACCCCGGGCCCGCTCCAGATCGACCAGGAGTGGATGACAGGTGCGTTGCGGCGAGCCGGCGCCATATGCAAGGCCAAGGTTGTGGGCATGACTTGCAAGCCGGTAGGCAACGGACTTGTTGGGGACAGCTATCGTTTCGGCCTGACCTATGAAGACTTGGCCTATGAAGAAGACGAGCCCGAGGCGCCGGCCAGCGTGATCGGCAAGTTTCCGGCGGCCGATCCGGACAGCCGCCGTGCGGGCTCTGCGCACCTGCTCTATCTGCGCGAGGTATCGTTCTATCGCGAGTTCGCCCACACGCTTGCTATCAATACGCCCCGCCCCTTCGTCGCCGAGATCAATCTTGAAACCGACGACTTTGTCTTGATCCTGGACGACTTGGCGCCTTTCCGGCAGGTCGATCAGCTCGCCGGCTGTTCGCCCGAAGACGCCAGGACCGTGATGGCGGAGGCGGCCGCGCTGCACGCACCACGCTGGGAAGACCCGGCGCTGCAATCGCTGGACTGGCTGGTGGGCCGCCCGGCTCGGGCCTCGGCCGCGGTGCACGAGACGCTGCCTCCCATTATCCGTCTCTTCAAGGACCGCTACCGGGACGCGCTCGAACCGGAGTACCTGGCGCTGGTGGAAAAGCTTCCCGAAGTGCTGGCGCGCAGCCGAGGGGACCGATCTTCACCGCGCACATTGCAGCATGCCGACTTCCGCCTCGACAATGTGCTGTTCGACGTCAAGGGCGGAGCGCGGCCGATGGCGACGCTCGATTGGCAGACCTTGAGAACCGGACCGGGGGCGATGGACGTGGCTTATTTCCTGTCCGCGGGCCTCGACCCGTCCGAGCGGCGGCGGCACGAAACCGATCTGGTGCGTTTCTATCATGCAGAGCTGACCCGGCGCGGCGTGCGGAATTATGACTGGGACCATTGCTGGCATGACTATCGGCGTCAGACCTTGCACGGCATCCTGATGGGCGTGTTCTCCGCCCTCAGCGTCGCGCGTACCGAACGGGGCGATGCGCTGTTCCTGAAGATGACCCGAGGTGCCTGCCAACAGGCGCTCGACCACCAAAGCTTTGAACTCTGGCAGGAATGACGGGACACGCTCATGCAGATTACAGCCGCAGTCGTTCGCGAGCCGGGCGCGAACTTCACCCTGGAGGCTGCCGAACTCGACGAGCCGCGGGCTGACGAGATTCTGGTGCGTATCGCCGCGGTCGGCGTCTGCCACACCGATGTGGTAGCGCGGGCCGGCGTCATGCCCTTCTCTATGCCGGCGGTGCTGGGCCACGAGGGCGCGGGGACCGTGGAGAAAGTCGGTCCAGCGGTGACCAAGGTTGCGCCAGGCGACCGGGTGGCCATCACCTTCCGTTCGTGCGGATCGTGCGATCGCTGCGGGAGTGGCGATCCGGCCTATTGCTACACCATGCCGATGCTCAACTATATCGGCATGAGGCCGGACGGCTCAAAGGCGATCCGCCAAGGCGACGTCGCCGTCTCCTCTAACTTCTTCGGCCAGTCGTCCTTCGCCAGCTATGCGCTGGCCTACGAACGCAATGTCCTGAAGCTCCCCGACGACATTCCCTTCGAGATCGCCGCGCCTCTGGGCTGCGGCGTCCAGACCGGCGCGGGCGGGGTGATGCTGGCCCTCGCCTGCCCCAGAGGCTCTTCGATCCTGATCACCGGCGGCGGGGCCGTTGGCCTGTCGGCGGTGATGGGCGCAGCGATCCAGGGTTGCCGGACTATTATTGTCGTCGAGCCGCATGCGACGCGGCGTGCCCAGGCTCTGCAACTGGGCGCCACACACGTGATCGCTCCGGCGGAAACTCCAGACCTCGCTACGGCCGTGCGGGCCATCCTACGCAATGGAGCCGACTATGCTTTCGACACCACTGGCCGGCCTGAGGTCCTCACCGCCGTGATGGGCGCGCTGGCGCCCAAGGGCGTGCTCGGCATCGTCGGGATTCCACCGGCGGGCACGCCCATGCCGGGCGACCTCGGAACCGTGCTCACCTTGGGCCAGACCGTACGTGGGATTATCGAGGGCGATAGTGACCCGGACGTCTTCCTGCCGGTCCTGATCGATCACTGGCGTGCCGGCCGGCTGCCGTTGGAGATGCTGATCAAGGTCTTTCCCTTCGACCAAATCAACCACGCCATCGTGGCACAGCACCACGGCGACTGCGTCAAGGTGGTGCTGACCCTGTCATCCGCATGAGCAAATTCAACGACGAGCGCCCGATTCTGCCATCGAACCAGCAACGGAAGGCCCCATGCTCAACAAACTCGACGACTTCCCCATCCACCAGACGCCGGAGCCGATTGCCGTTCCCGTGACCAGCGACCGCAATGTCTACGATCGGACCTGGTTCAATGGCTACGCGCGCGACGGCTCCTACTATTTCGGAATCGGAATGGCAATCTATCCGCATCGCGGGATCCTGGACTGCGCCTTTAGCGTCGTGCAGCCGGGCGGGCGCCAGCACTGCTTCTACGGCTCGCGCCGTGCCCCGCTAGAGCGCACCGACATGCAGGTCGGCCCGTTCCGTCTGCAGGTGATCGAGCCGATGCGCCGAACCCGGGTAGTGCTGGAGGACAACGCCAGCGGCGTCTCCTGCGACCTGACCTTCTCGGCCCGCACCGCGGCGATCCAGGAAGCGCGCCAGACCCTATGGTCGGGCGCACGGCGCGTGATGGACGCCACCCGCTTCGACCAATTCGGCCGCTGGAGTGGCGTGGTGCGCCATCCGGACGGGGAGATCCAGGTCGACGAAGTGGTCTGCCTCGGAACCAAGGACCGCTCCTGGGGCGTGCGCAATGTCGGCGAGCGCGAGGTAAGTGGCGCGCCGGCTGTTCCGCCGAGGGTGTTCTTCCTCTGGGCGCCACTGGTGTGGGACGACCACATTTCCCACGCCATCTTCTTCGACGGTCCGCGCGGTGAAGCCTTGATCAGGGAAGGCATCGTTGCACCGCTCTATCCAACGGAAGCAGCCGTGCCCGGCGTCGAGGACGGCAAGGACCAGCGCATGGCGACCGCGCGTCACCGGGTGAATTACATTCCCGGCACGCGGCTGGCGCGGTCCGCCGAGATCGACCTGGTGGGTCACGACGGCAAGACGCGCACGATCGCGCTCGAACCAATCCTGAAGTTCCAGATGAAGGGCCTCGGCTACGGCCATCCCAAATGGGGACAGGGCATGTGGAAGGGCGAGTTGGAAACTGGGGGGGAGTCGTTCGATCCGCAGCAGCTTGATCCACTCGCGCCGGAGCATCTTCACGTCCAGCAGGTCGTCCGCGCCAGCGATGGCGAGCGTACCGGCGTCGGCGTGCTGGAGCAGATCTGTCTCGGTCCCTACGAACCGTCTGGCTTCGCCGGCCTCTTTGACGGGGCAAAAGCTTAGCCGATCGGGCATATCCACTAGCCCGAGATTAGGAGCCGATCTAGTTCGGTCATAACCAAATCCTGTGCCTGTCGTAAATTAAATCCGGGCATATTGGTGATGCAGTCCGCCGAGGGTTGGGCGACAAAGAATGTGCCCGGCGCGATCGACGGCGCGGGAGACCGGTGCATCTTTCTCCAGGGATAGATGCGTGCGGGCCCCATTGCAATATTTCATGTAACAGAGCAGCAGGTGACGGAGGTGGCGCTCGCTGAACACAACAACGTGGTCAAGGCATTCCCTGCGGATCGAGCCGATCAGCCTTTCAGCATATCCATTCTGCCAAGGGGAGCGCGGCGAGGTCGGTCGATCGCGAATGCCCATTGATCGAAGCCTGCGGATGAAAACCTCCCCATAGGCGCCGTCCCGGTCACGTATGAGATAGCGGGGAGCTTGTTCCCAGCCGCAGGCTTGCGTGATCTGATTTGCGATCCATTCCGCGGTCGGATGCGCTGTGACGCCAAACCATAAAATATGTCGTCGGCCGTGCCCCATGATCAGCAAGCCGTAGAGCAGACGAAATGAGATTGTCGGTACGACGAACAGATCCATCGCGGCGATGCCGTCGGCATGATTGCGAAGGAACGTCCTCCAGCCTTGGGATGGCGGGTCTCTTCGCTTGGCCATGTACTTGGCTACGCTGGTCTGTCCGATATCGATGCCGAGCTTGAGGAGTTCTCCATGGGTCCGCGGCGCTCCCCACAGCGGATTGGCAATGCTCATCTCGCGGATAAGCGCGCGTATCTCAGGCGCTACAGTTGGCCGGCCGCCACGGCACCGCGACTTCCACCGCCAGTACGATCTGAACCCGGCGCGGTGCCATTTAATCACGGTCTCCGGCTTCACGATCGCCAAGGCGCCCAGCACCTTCGGAGCCAAACGATACAAGCCGGCGAATATCAGACGGTCCAACATCCCGAACGTCGGCCGTTTTGGCGATTGCCGCCGCAACACGTTAAGCTGATGACGCAAAATCGCGTTTTCAGCCTCAAGCGAGGCGCGCGACCGGAACGCTCCGACCAACGCCAACCAAATTAGGCTACAAACCTCTCGCATAAGGCAGGAGCATCGCCCGATTCGATCTCAGTTGCCAGCAAGATTGAGTTTCCGACAGGGACAGGAGCAGCGCGAATATTTCGAGATGAGCGTCTGTCTTCATAACTCGTCGTATCCGGTCTACGCAGTCTGCTGTGCAGACCGCGTAGATTTACCCAACCATTTTGTAGGAGAACTCAACTCGCGAGCAATTCCTTGAGAGCTGCGTCAAGCACCTTGATGTCATCCGGACTGGTGCCGGGGCCGCCAGCGAAATGGCCCCAATATGTTTCCACCACCCGCAGCTCCGCGTTCGGCATGTGTTTCACTTCGTTCGCGCTGTCTTCCGGCGGGAAATACAGATCGGTTGAGGCTGGCATCACAAATGCCTTTGCCTTGATCCCCGCCAGCGCTTTCTCGTAGTCGCCCTTGTAGATCGGGTTGTTCGAAATATCACCATTCTGCCAGGTCCACAGCATCGTCAGCAGGTTATTGGCGTCCTTGGAGAGAAGCCAACCTTCCCAGAATCCGACCAGGAAATCTTCCAATGAAGCATAGCCCATCTTTTTGAGATCGGCCTCGACGCGATAGAACGTCTGGGAGAAGCCCCAGCCCGCATAAACGCGAGCTGCGGCGCGAAGGCCCTTGGCCGGCTGTTCTGTGTAAAAGCCATCCTTGAAGGCGGCGTCAGCTTGAAGTGCGGCCTTGACGCCTTCGAGGAAGACGAAATTGTGCCGCGAGCACTTGGCTGAGCCCTGAAACGGCAGGATGCGTTCGACCATGTCGGGGAAGATAGCGCCCCAATGAAACGTCTGCAGTGCGCCCATCGACCAGCCAGTCACCAGCTTGACCTTGCTGATTCCAAACTTCTCGGTGACGAGCCGATGCTGCTGGACGACGTTGTCATAGGCGGTGATATTCGGGAAGCGCGAGCCGTTGAACGGAACCTGCGTATTGCTCGCCGAGGTCGAGAGGCCGTTGCCGAACATGTTCGGGATAATGATGAAGTATTTCTCCGGATCCAGGGCCATGCCGGAGCCGATCAACCACTCGTTTTCCACATGCGTGCCGGAATACCAACAGGGATAGACGATCACATTGTCCTTGGCAGCATTGAGCTTGCCATAGGTCTTGTAGGCCATCTTGGCGCCGCGCAGAATCTGTCCGCATTGCAGCGTCACGTCGCCAAGTTCAAACATCTCATAATCGACCATAGTCAGTCCTTCTCGTTTGGATGTTACACGGTTAATATAGTTGTTTTGGCAAGCAGACGCACGAAGTTGCTCGACCAGGTCGCTTGGAGGGTGGCGGAAGAAAATGCGTCGGGGATATGGGCGACGAACTCGTCGGTGCCGGTCGCGTCGAGCATGACTTTTACAAAGTTGCCCTGATATTCGACCGCCAGCACCCGGCTCGACAGCCATGACGTATCGGCCGCCAGACGGATTCCAGTCGATCGAGATTGGTATCCGCGGCACGCGCTTGTGCCACTCACTCAAACTCTTGGACAAGAGTGTCAAGCGAACGACAGGCATACGATATTGGCCATTTCACCCATGTCAGGGCACGAAAGTACGTATTGACACTGGTCGGCGTTGCGCACGAAATCCTGCAGGCCCTGCAAGGTCCGTACTTTTTCGTGTCATCCGGATCTGATAATAGAGGCCCACGATCGCGGCAGCAGCTTGACCGATAGCCGAGATACGCGTCCAGTCGGAATGCCGCCGCCTCCAAAGTTTGGGGGGCCAGCTGTCACCAACATCCGCAACCCGGTCACCGGATAGGGTGCCGGCCCCAATCAGCGCCTCGACGAATGCCTCGACGATGTCGCGGTTTCGCCCTTCGGATTGCGCAGCGGGTGCCAATAAGTGACCCACGAGCGTTCTTCGTTTTGGTCCGCGCGCTGGCCCGCGACCTCTATGCCGATCACCGGCTCGCCGGTCTTCATGATCGAGCGGACGATACCTTCGACGGCGTCGGCCAGCGCCGGCACGCAGTCGCGAACCGAACGGCCCAAATGATCTTCCACCGACAGGCCACAGATCTCGGTCAGAGGCTGGTTGATCTGCATGTAGCGGCAGTCGGGCGAGAGAAAGGCAAGGCCGATCGGCGCGGTATCGTAGATCAGTTGCAGCGCGGGCTGCTGCGGCAACCGCACGCCTGACATCGGCTTCGATCGAGTGACAGCCGCACCACCGGTTCTTTGCCAACCAAGCCTCCCTGCGTGGATTCCTTCTGCCGCTCAGCGCGTGGGATTTCAGACTCATTGCAATTGGCCCTTCGAACGCGCTCCACTTACTGCGAGTTGAGATCGATCAGGCTTAAGGGCAAAAGCGCGCTCCGCAGCGTCGTACTTGAAAATTCCCAGTCCCGCGAAGGGGGTGTCCAGTTCCAGAACCAGGAAAATCGCACCGGCGGACGACAGCGCGCATACGACGCTACGACCTTGTCCATGTCGGCCGCAGCTACATGATACCCCTCGCTCGCTTCCTGCCGGAAACAACGCCCCTGACGCTCGACCTCGATGAAGACGACCGCGCGTCCTTTGCCAGCCGGGCGGCGGTTGCCCGACGCAGTGGAACTTGTTTTCTCGCGGACTGGCTCGACCAGGAGGGACACGCCTGCGACGGCTTGATTGCCGCTATGGCAGGCAGATTGCAGCGCGCGTTCGCGGCGAGTGTTGGGGAGTGTAAAAATCTGGCAAGGCGCCATCCGGAAGTGAGGTTCAAAACCGTTCCGAATGCAGTAAAGATTCCGCTCCATGCGCCCCGTATCCAGGACGGCCGCAGCATTCTCTTTGTTGGTTCATTGGGCTATGAGCCAAACGCCGATAGCATCCTGTGGTTTGCCAGGACGACGGTTATGACAACCCGGCCTCAACCACGATTTACTGTATCTCCGCCGTTGGCCGTTCCATCTACGGAAATATCACGAACAAAGGTACGCTCAGCGAGAACGGTCCCAATATTCCTTCCATCCTCGTAAGCTCTACGAGGCTTACGGGATTTATCAGCAATTCCGGTACCATTAACACGCCGGTTTGTTCCGATTGTTGCAAAAGTCGAAAGTTGCAACGGTCTGAATTTCTGGCGAGAACTTGAAACGCGAAGAGATCCATGACTCGTATAGCGTCAGTCGCGCTACCGAGGTCGCCTATCAGTTTAGCGTGAGGCGACGAGGCCCGTCATATCTGTACACGAAAACCGAGCCAGCGGCCCTCAGAAATTCTGATACCTTCTGCAAAACGACTTTTGCAACAGTATCTGCCAGGAAGAGACTTCATCCACCCAGCAATTTCACCGTCGATCACCACCCGCGCACCTTGGGCTTGAACCTCGGCACAGACGCACGCGGTGCGCGCCCATCGTGGCGCACTGCGTCAGTCAAATGCACTTCGGTTTCGAGCATCAGAGGGCTATAAGTTGCCAAGCCTTGGATAGAGGCATCTGAAGACGGCCTTTGATCGCGAACCGTCGTTTATCGCCTGGGCAGCCGCAATACCGCGCCGAGTTTTAGCCTTGGGGAGAAAGGGTGTCCGAAGCAAGCGCCAATCTGGTCTATGCGTGCGATCAATGGGAGATCGACCTTGGCCGGCGTGAGCTGCGGTCGCGTGGGATTCCCGTGCCGCTCGGCGGCCGGGCCTTCGAGGTCGTCACAGTTCTGGTGCAGTCGGCCAGCGAGTTCGTCACCAAGGACCATTTGATGGAACGGGTGTGGCCGGGCGCCACCGTCGGCGAGGGTACGATCCATGTTCACATCTCCGCGGTCCGCAAGGCGCTTGGGTCGGATCGTGGGCTGCTGAAGACAGCTTCTGGTCGGGGCTATCGCCTGCTCGGGGACTGGATGCCTCAGCAGCGGGAAGTGACTGCCTCGCCGGTCTATTCAGCCCTGACCCGCACGCGCGGAACGTCGCCGGCGAACAATTTTCCCCCGGTCATTAATCGCCTGATCGGACGGGCCGCGGCTTGCCAGTTTGTACGAGATCTCGTCTCTGCCTACCGGGTGGTGACTTTGACCGGCCCCGGCGCATCGGGAAGACCGCGCTTGCCATCAAAGCCGTCCGTTATCTGCTCCCCGACTTTGAAGACGGGGGGTGGCTCGTCGAACTGGCATCGCTGTCCGATCCCGGCCTCGTCCCGCCCACGGTAGCCAGCACGCTCGGACTGAAGCTCGCCGGCGAGATTTCGGCGGAGTTGGTCGCTCGCGCCGTTGGTGAAAGACATCTTCTGCTAGTGCTCGATAATTGCGAGCACGTCATCGATGTGGTGGCGAACCTGGCCGAAACCCTGACACGCTTGTGTCCGCGCACCACGATTGTGGCAACCAGCCGCGAAGTCCTGCGGATCGACGGCGAGGTCGTCTATCGCGTTCCGCCGCTCGAGGTGCCCGCTCCCGGGCAAGCGGCGCCGGACCATGTCACGCAATACAGCGCGGTGGAACTGTTCGTCGCCAGGACAAAAGCGCTGAACGTGGGCTTCTCACCGACCGCCGAAGACCTCGCGTCGATTGCCACGATCTGCCGACACCTCGACGGCATACCGCTCGCTATCGAACTGGCGGCGGCCAGTGCGGCAGTGCTCGGAATTGCGCAGGTGTCCGCAGGCCTGCGCGATCGCTTCGCGCTGTTGACGCGCGGGCGCCGCACGGCTCTCGCACGGCAGAGGACACTGCGCGCAACACTCGACTGGAGCTATGAGCTGCTGCTGGACACGGAGCGGAGGTTGCTGCGGCGTCTGAGCGTCTTCGCCGGCGGCTTCACGGTCGATTCCGCCGCCGCTGTTATGGCGGATACCGGGCTCGATGCGGCGATGGTGAGAGATTGCATCGCCGATCTTGTCTCGAAATCGCTGATCGTACTGGACCCGACGCCATGCGCCACGCGCTGGTATCTGCTCGAAACGATCCGTGCCTACGCGCTCGAGAAGCTTGCGGAGCAGGCCGAGGGCGACATCGCCGCACAGCACCATGCACTGTATTTTCGCGATCTGTTCGCACCGCAGGCGCGAGACGCGGGATCGTCTTTAGCGGACGAGGACCTGGCGCGCCGTGTCCGAGAAATCGACAACGTTCGCGTGGCGCTCGACTGGTCCTTCTCCCTGGCCGGAGATCCGGCCATTGGCATCGACCTCGCGGCCGCCTATGCGCCGGTCTGGCGATACCTGTCGCTGATGATTGAATGCCGCGAGCGATGCGAACGCGCGCTGCTCGGTCTTGACCCGCATGCGAACGCGAACATGTGGCTGCGAATGGAGCTGCAGATGGACCTCGCGGCTGCGATCTTCATCACGATGGGACCCCCAGAACAGGCAACAACTCTTCTGACCGAGGCCCTCGAAACCGCCGATGCGCTGAATGATCTCCATGCGCAGGCGCGGGCTCTAACGACGCTGGTACCCATTTGCGCCTTTCGCGGGGATTACGCCAAGGCGCAGATCGCGGCGGAACGAATTGAGAAAATCGCTCACCATATTGGCGACCCGACACAAATCCGTTTCGCCTATCAGCAAATGGGCGTCACGCTTTTCCTGAGAGGCAGGCATCGCGAGGGCCGGCAATATCTGGAACGCGTTCTTCGATTTTCCGCCTCGCCGGGGGACCGCCGAGATTCGATTTATTACAATTCGAACGACCGTGCGGTGGCCCGGGCGATGTTGGCTCGGACGCTTTGGATGCAGGGTTTGACGGACCAGGCGCTCAAGGAAGCTCGCCTCAGCCTGGAAGAGCTGAAAGACACAGATAACCAACTCCTGCTTTGTCAGATACTGAATCAAGGCATCAGCCGCATCGCGACGATGACAGGTGACTTCGCAACCGCCGATCGGGAGATCGCTCGTTTGATCGAATTGGCCAAAGGTTTGAACGCGCATTTTTGGGAGACCGTAGGTCACTTCCTGAAGGGGCAGTTGTTGGTCGAGCGCGGCGAATTCGCACAAGGCCTGCCGGTGTTGCGCGATGCGTTTAAGACGTGCGGCCGAACCGGGTGGCATATATCGTATGCGGAGTTCAAGGGCGCTCTCGCGTTAGCATTACAGTTGTCGTTTTTTGAAGTGGGCACGTTGGGCGGCGGCCTGGTGAGCTCTGCGCCAGAGTGACCATGCGATGATGTGTGCGGGTCGGATCCGCTTTCGGGCGAGCCTGATGGCGATGCGGCGGACTTCCTGGATTGACCAGCGGATCAACGACGGATTGGCGATATTTTGAGTTTTGCCGTGGTTCGGCGTTTCGTTTTTTTGGGTGGCGGCGAATTGGCGCGATGGCGGATCACCGCCATCATGGCGAAGGCGAGCATCACCAGGGAAACGTGGCGATGCCAGCCATGCCAGGATCTGCTCTCGTTGTGATCGAGCCCGAATTCGTTTTTCGCGGTCTCAAAGCTGTCCTCGATCGCCCACCGATGGCCTTCGACCGCCACCAGCGTTTCGATGGATGTTCCCGCTGGACACCAGGTGGTGAAGAAGGCGAGATCGCCATCGGCGATATGACGACGGATCAGCAGACCTCGTGTCCAAAGACCATGATTTGCGCTGTAAAATTCTTCGACCTCGAGATCGGCCAATTCGAGATAGCACCAATCGTGCAGCCGCGGTCCTTTGGTTCCGGCCCCTGCCGACTGGCGTTTCCAATCGGACGCGCGCCGCGTCCGAGCGATGTCCGCGGCCGTGCCGGCGACCGATCGCCGCTTTCCCCAGGATCGAAATACATGAGCGCTGCTGACCCCGAGCACGTAGCCTTTGCCTGCCCGGCGTAATTGCTGTTCGATTGACAGCCGGCGGCCGAAAAGCGCCAAGGCACGAAGTCGCGGGAGGTAGGGCACCGACAGTGCGGCGGGCACTATAGGGATTTAGCCGCGGTAGGTAATTTGAGTGCCGGGTAATTTTTCGAAGGGTGTATTGGGCTCGAAGGTATGCACAACTTTGGCGTTTTGGCACGAGTGTTGCACAAATGGGGATTTAATTTTGTTGGCTCGTGTGATTTCAAATAGTTGCGCGTAGCAGAAATGGCACATCCTGCAACTGTTGCGCGACTAATTGGTTGATCGGTGTTCAGTGGCATGGCGTGAATCAATTTCTCGCGAGCAGAAACATACACGGCACATTCAAGCAAACTGGCTGGCGCTTTCGTCAAGGCAATTTTGCCATTGCGTCACCGGTGTGGTCTTTGTGGCTCGGCGTATCAGGCTGATGGCCCGCAGGTCTTCTTGCTGTTCTTGATCATGCGTTGCCCGCCAACAGTACGCTTGTTGATCGTGTTGACCTTGCCACCAAGCTATCGCTGTCCTCTCTCGACCGACTACCGGCTCTCGGTTCTTGCCCCGCGCAGCGGGCTGGAGCGCAGCGACTTTGTGCGTTGACCCAAACCGGAAGTCGGCCAGACCGCCCGTTTTTGGACGGTTCATGCGCACAACCTCACGACGCAGTGTTTGCGCTTGCCGGCAGGATGAACTGAAACGTTGCTCCGTGCGGTACATTTGCCGCGGCCCATAGCCGGCCACCATGGCCTTCCATGATCGAACGGCAGATCGACAGTCCCATGCCCATGCCGCTGGATTTGGTAGTGAAGAATGGCGTGAACAGCCGATCCGCATTCTCGGCGGAGATCCCGGCCCCGGAGTCCATCACGCTAACGATCACCTGGTGGGTCTCGTCCTGACCCGATCGGATCACCAGTTCGCGCGGCCGATCGGCTATCAATTTCATGGCTTCAACGCCATTCATCACCAGGTTGATCATTACCTGCTGCAGTTGGACCCGATCACCAAGGATCATGGGTAGAGCCGATGCGAACTCCGTTCGTAGCACCACCCGGTGGCTGATCAACTCACGCTGCACCAACGCGATGGTCTCCCTCACGACGTCATTGATGTCGAGAGGCACCTTGTCGAGGTCGGTCTTTTTCGCGAGCGCCCGGATGCGCCGGATCACCTCACTCGCCCGATTGCCGTCGTCGATAATCCACTCCACAGAGCGGCGCGCTGCCTTTAGGTTGGGAGTTCTGTTGTCAAGCCAGCGCAGACAGGCCGCGGCATTGGCTATGACGCCGGCGAGCGGCTGGTTCACTTCATGGGCGATAGAGGCAGCCAACTCGCCCAAGGTTGTTACGCGCGCGACATGGGCCAGATTTGCTTGCGCGTCGCGCAACGCCCCCTCGACATGCTTGCGCTCCGTTAGATCCAGCACGAAGGCGACGCCTTCATCTTCGTTCCACTCGAACATTGCGCGGGCGACCAGCACCGGCACGCGGCTGCCGTCTTTGCGAAGGTATTCTTTCTCACGCGGTTGGAGGGTTCCAACCGTTTTTAGCTCTGCGATGATCCGTTTATCGGCGTCACGCCATTCGGCAGGAGTCAGTTCCGTCCATCGCAACTCACCCGAGACGAGATCTTCTCGATCATATCCGACAATATCGAGAAAGGCCTGGTTGGCTTCGATGATACGGCCGTGAACGTCCCAGATCACAATCCCGACGATGTTCGAGTCGACCAGACGGCGGATCCTGGCCTCCTTTTCCCTCAGATCGTTGTATAGCCGCGCGTTTTCTAGCGAAATCGCCGCCTGAGATGTCAGCACTTCCAGTACGGCGATCCGGGCTGGCGTGAACACGTGCGATGCCAAATTGTTTTCGAGATAGAGTACCCCGGTCAGCTTGGTCTGCTTCACCAGGGGCAGGCAGAGCACCGACCGGGTGCGCTTCTGGCGGATGTACTCATCGGCCGAGAACGGATTCTGCGCCAAGGCGTCGTCGAGGATGACCTTTTCCCGCGTCCTGATCACGAAGCGGAGCACCGATTCGGCAAGATCGGAGGGCGACACGGAGGTCTGAAGCAGCGTCACCTCGGCCCGGCCGCTGCCGATTTTCGCTTCCGCCGCGATCCGCGGCTCTTCGTCCGCGAACAGGATGAGCAGGCCACGCTCGGCGCCGGCATGTTCTACCGCTATCCGGAGCAGCACCTTGATGAGGTCTCCGAGATCAATCTCGCTGGAGACCGCCTGCGAAGCCTTGACCACCGTCCCGACGTCCAGCTGCTCGATGGGCCGGCCAATTGTAGCGGTGGGAGATGCAGGAGCTGATCGATCGCGGAGATGCGGATAAAGCTGTTCGAGTTGCCGAACTTTGCCATCGGCTCCCCAACGTAAATAACCGTAGCGGGCGTCTTGCAGGTACGCGCGGGCAATCTTTTCGAAGCCGTGCGCCGCGTGGAAGCGGAAAGCCAGTTCATTGGCGAGCGCCTCGTTATGAATAAAACCGTTGGTTCGGGCCGAACGGATGGCCCGTTCGTAGAGGCGCATTCCATCAAAATCGCATCCCTTCAGGCGAGCAATTTCGGCGCCGACCAGCGCGACACGGTTCTCGAAATTGTCCGGGCAATTCGTCGCCCACTCCTGGAGCTGTTTATAATGCACCGCAAGAGCTTCGAGGTGCTGCTGCCGCTCAGCGGTTGGCGCGGAATCACAATAGGCGGCTCGGGATAGTGCACCGTAAAAGTGATACTCCGCGGTCTCGAAATGTGACGGTGTAGTCCACAGCAGAGTCTCAGCCCGGGATGCCGCCATAACGGCTGCGGTATAATCGCCTGCAAAGAAGCGCGCCTGGAGCTTGCGAATCCAATACCAGCACTCGGCATGCGCCAAGTCCGGGTTACTGATGAAACGATGCTCAATACGAAGCTCGTCAAACTGCCCGTCATCAAAGGATCCAAACGTCGGCGTCAGTCCGCGAAGAGTCTGGATTAACCCGAGCTGTGCGCTCATTCTGTCAATCACAGGGCCGAACCGCGCCTTCTGGGCGAAGGCGAGCCCATTCTCCGCTTCACGTTGCGCATCATCGAGCGGATCGCCCGCCGCGAGAAGGTTAGTGATGAGATGGTCACCGCTGTAGGCCACGTAAACGTGATCGCCCATCTGATTTGCTGTCTGCAAAGCGTGACGTAGGAAATCACGACCAGCCCGGACATGTCGCGTCCAGGGCAGAACGAAACATCCGAAGCTCATATAGGTCCTGGCCTCGAACCGCTTCAGTCCGTGCCGTTCAACCAGGTCATAGCCGAGTTGGCCGAAGCGGTATGCCGCCTGATAGTCGCCAAAGCGCGGTCCGCCGACCATGCCAAGCCGAACGCAGGCGACGCATGAAGCGTCGCAGTTGCCGCGCTCGACGCTGAGATTGATCGCTCGGCAGGTGACCAGAGAAAACAGGTTCGCATCCGTTTGTATGGCAGATGGGCTGAGCTTGGTCAGAACGTCCATCGTCGCGAGGGATGCAAGGTCGCTCATCAAAGGCAGATCGATCAGGGCCTCGATCGGGCGGCTCCCAAGCTGCGACCAGATCCGTTCGTATTCGCGGCGCGCTTCCTCCTCCGTTGGATGCGGTGACCAATCGATGCCCAGATGCCGGAGGTAGTCGAGACCGACCTCAATGGCGCGGCTGCTTTGACCGAGGGTCGTGTACAGATCTACGCGCAAGCACGCGATCGTGGCTCGTTCTACCGTATTAGTGGCACGGGTCGACAGCGCCGCCAGGCGCGGCTCCGCTTCCGCAAGCGCGCCCGTAAGGAATTCGCATTCGGCGCGCTGCATCGCCAGTGCAAAGGTGAGCTCGTGCCGGCGCTCCCACGAGTTCTTCCGGCAACAGGGCCGCACCGGTGGTGAGATAGGTGAGCGCCGAAGCGTAGGCGGTAGTGGCTTTGGCGCGCTGGCCCGCGAGCAAGTTGAATTCCGCCAGCTGCTCACGCTCATCTCCCGAGATAACCAAGGCGACACCATGGTTGAGTTGATTGACAATCTCGAAAATGGCCTCCTCGCGCTTTTCCGCGGGGGTATGCGCCGCGAGCAGCCTTCCGATGCGCAGGTGTGCCTCAGCGCGCATTGGTTCCGGTATGAATGAATAAGCGGCCTCGTGGACCCGGTCGTGGATAAATTTGTACGAGTCCTCCAGGTGCTCGACCAGTTCGAGGCGAACGGCGTCCCACAGATCCGAACGGACCTCTTCGTTCGATTTCCCGAGAACCATCGAAAGTATCGTGATCTCGGCGGCGTTGCCGAGGCAGGCAAGCTGTTGCAACGCGGCTTGGGTATCGCTCGGCAGGCGAGCCAGCCGCCCGACCATAAGGTCCGCCACATTGTCAGTGTACCCCTTGGCGTGAATGCGATCGAGCTGCCAGCTCCACCGCGCCGCGTCATGATCGAAGCGGAGCAGCACCTCTTCGGCGAGCGCAGAAATGAACTGAATGGCGAAAAACGGATTGCCGCCCGTCTTCTCGTGCACCAGTAGCGCCAGCGGATTGGCATCGTTCGGTGTGCAGCTCAGCGTATCCGCAATGAGCCGCCCCAGGTCATCGCGGGTGAGCGGTGTAAGACTGACCTCCTGCACCGGCGCTCCCGCCTTGCGGATGGCATCGAGCGTGCGTGCTAGTGGGTGAGCGGGACTAACCTCGTTGTCCCGGTAAGCCCCGACCAGCAGTAGGTGTCGCACTTCCGGGTGCGTCGTCAGATGCTGAAGGAGGTCGAGCGTTGCTGCGTCCAGCCATTGCAAATCATCGAGGAAAAGCGTCAGCGGATGTTCCTTGCGCGCGAACACCCCGAGAAAGAGCCGGAAGACCATCTGGAAGCGGTTCTGCGCGTCCTGCGGCGGGAGGTCCGCGACCTGCGGCTGCTTCCCGATCACGAGCTCCAGCTCGGAAACGAGATTGACCATGAGCTGGCCGTTCGGACCTAACGCCTCACTGAAGGAGTTCCGCCAACGGCCAAGCTCGGCCTCGCTTTGGGTGAGGAGCGAACGGACAAGGCTCTGGAAGGCCTGGCCCAGGGTCGCGTATGGGATGTCGCGCTTGTACTGGTCGAACTTGCCGGACGCGAACAAGCCACGCGGCGGCACAAGCACCTTTTGCAGCTCATTGACCACCGAGGACTTGCCGATACCGGAATATCCGGACACCAGCATCAGCTCCACGGTGCCCATCGCCACCACCCGGTCGAAGGAAGCGATCAGCGTGTCGATCTCGGGCTCCCGGCCGTAGAGCTTCTCCGGGATCAGCAGTCGGTCCGATATGTCGCGACCACCAAGGGGAAAGGGTTCGATCCGGCCATGCGACTCCCACGCCGTCCGGCAGCCCCGCAGATCGGCCTCGACACCGGCGGCGGTCTGATAGCGCTCCTCGCCGGTTTTGGCGAGAAGCTTCATCACGATTGCCGAGAGCAGCCCCGAGAGGCCCGCGACCCGCTTGTTGGGCGGCATCGGTTGCCGCGCGATATGGCAGTGGACCCACTCCATCGGATCGGCGGCGCTGAAGGGCAGTGTCCCCGTCAACATTTCGTAAAAGGTGACACCCAGAGCATAGAGATCGCTGCGGGAGTCCACCGAGCGGTTCATCCTGCCGGTTTGTTCCGGCGCCATGTAGGCGAGCGTGCCGGCGATCACCTGCGGCGGCGCGGGGGCTTGGCGCTCGCGCGGCAGACGCGAGGCAATTCCGAACCCGGTCAACCACACCCCGCCGCTTGCCAAGTCCGCCAGGATATTTGCCGGCTTGATGTCCCTGTGGATCAGGCCTCGCTCATGCACCCGGCGCAGCGCGCCTGCGAGAGGGATCGCGATGCGCAGGAAATGCGATACCTCCAGTGGTCGGCCAAGCAGTCGATCGAGCGGCTTACCGCCGGGATCCTCAAGCACCAGCGCCATGCCGCGGTTGTAGTGCGTCAGCGCAATGGGTCGCGCGGACCAGTCAGCGTCAAGTTCGGCCCTCAGCGCGTATTCGTGTTGTAGCCGCTCCACCACGCTGAGCGAGGCTTCCCCCGCTGCAACAAGCAGGATGGGCGCCAGGTCGTTGCCGGAGCCACGGTAGAGAGTGATGTCGCCCTCGCGTAGCGGCGAGAATATGTAGCTTGAAAGCTCGCTCACGAAGGCCACCTGCCAGGAGGACTGCTTTAGCACATTGATTTTGGTTACGTTTTCTCTCGCCCGTCAATCCATACACAAACGTCAAAAGCCGGTTCTTTATCGCGATCGGTGCCAAATTATGGATCTAGGATGACAAGACCCGCGCTGGTTTTTGTCAAGAACCGCACTGCTTTGGCGAGAAAAATGCAACGCCCGAGCGATCGATAAATCAACTCACTTCCGGAATTGTGGAGGTTTTCGGCCGCCGGGATGCAGGTCTATCCACGCGCTGAGGCAGCCGGCGGCCGAAAAGCGCCAAGGCACGAAGTCGCGGGAGGTAGGGCACCGACAGTGCGGCGGGCGCTATGGCGATTTAGCCGCGGTAGGTAATTTGAGTGCCGGGTAATTTTTCGAAGGGTGTATTGGGCTCGAAGGTATGCACAACTTTGGCGTTTTGGCACGAGTGTTGCACAAATGGGGATTTAATTTTGTTGGCTCGTGTGATTTCAAATAGTTGCGCGTAGCAGAAATGGCACATCCTGCAACTGTTGCGCGACTAATTGGTTGATCGGTGTTCAGTGGCATGGCGTGAATCAATTTCTCGCGAGCAGAAACATACACGGCACATTCAAGCAAACTGGCTGGCGCTTTCGTCAAGGCAATTTTGCCATTGCGTCACCGGTGCGGTCTTTGTGGCTCGGCGTATCAGGCTGATGGCCCGCAGGTCTTCTTGCTGTTCTTGATCATGCGTTGCCCGCCAACAGTACGCTTGTTGATCGTGTTGACCTTGCCACCAAGCTATCGCTGTCCTCTCTCGACCGACTACCGGCCTCTCGGCTCTTGCTCCCGCGCAGCGGGCTGGAGCGCAGCGACTTTGTGCCTTGGCACGAAACAGTCATGGCGGCGCAGTCACCGCATGTCTGTTGTCCGGGCCAACGCGGACGACATCTTCTCGGGATGAGTATTCGCACTTTGACCCCTCTCGGACATCGAGCTGTTACTTTCCAGGGGCGCTCTGCCAATCATGCGTTACGGCGGCAAACCCTCAAGCAAGGCGCGGGCGGCCTGCATGTCGGCGCTTGTAAAACCTTCGGTGAACCGGTCGTAAACCGATGCAAGCGGTGCTCTCGCCTCGTGGCGGCGGTCCTGGCTCACCCGCAAACGGGCGACGCTGAGCGCGATGCGAAGCTCCCAGAATAGTGCGCCTTGCTCGCGGGCCAGTTGGGCCGCCTGGTTAAAGCACTCTTCCGCCAGCGTGGACTGATCCGCAGCTTGCTGGAGCAGCAATTCGCCCTTGATGCGGAGCAATTCAGGGGAATACCACCCCCGCGCATCGGCGCCCTCGCGATCGGCCGCCATCGCGGCGTCAATGGCAACAAAAGCCTCGTCGAGCCGTCCCGTCCCGGCAAGCCCGAACGCGAGAGCGCTCTTGAACTCCGCATAAGACAGGCGCCAGCCCGTTCGCTCGCACGTCTCGAAGGCATCGCGCAATACAAGCAGCCCTTGCGCGAACTCGCCGCGTTCGACAAAGAGTTGCCCTTGCAGGAAGTGGCCCACGGTTTCCCAGGCGTGCGCGTTGAAACCTCTGGCGACCTTGATCAAGCGCGTAATTTCTCGATCAGCGGTTGCGAAGTCGCCTGTCATCGTCGCGATGCGGCTGATGCCCTGATTCAGTATCTGACAAAGCAGGAGTTGGTGATCTGTGCCTTGCAGCTCTTCCAGGCTAAGGCGAGCTTCTTTGAGGGCCTGGTTCGTCAAACCCTGTATCCAAAGCGCTCGAGCCAACATCGCGCGGGCCACTGCATGGTCATTCGAATTGTAATAAATCGCATCTCGTCGATCCCCCGACGCGGCGGGCAATCGAAGAATGCGTTCCAGATATTGCTGGGCCTCGCGAGGCCTGCCTTTCAAGAAAAACGTGACGCCCCTTTGCTGATAGGCTAACCGGAGGAGTGTCGGGTCGCCGATACGATGGGCAATTTGCTCGATCTTTTCCGCCGCGGCCTGTCCCTTGGCGTATTCCCCGCGAAAGGCGTAAATGGGTACCAGCGTCGACAGAGCTGCCGCCTGCGCATTGAGATCACTCAGCGCATCGGCGGTTTCGAACGCCTCGGTCAGGAGAGTTGTTGCTCGATTTGGGGGGCCCATGGTGATGAAGATCGCACCCGCGAGGTCCATCTGAAGGTCCATTCGGAGCCGAATGGTCGCGGGGACCTGCGGCTCCAAACCTCGCAACGCGCGTTCGCAGCGTTCACGACATTCGATCATCAGCGACAGATGTCGCCAGACCGGCGCATAGGCGGCGGTGAGGTCGACGCCAATCGCCTGGTCTCCGGCCGGAGAGAAGGACCAGTCGAGCGCCGCGCGAACGTTGTCGATCTCCCGCACGCACCGCGCCAGGTCCTCTGATCTGGCGCCTTGTGCATGTGGCACGAAGAGATCGCGAAAAAACGCCGCGTGCCGTCTCTGGGCATCGTCGCTTTCGCCACTCTCGACAAGCTTCTCGAGCGCGTAGGCACGGATCGTTTCCAGCAAAGTCCAGCGGGCGGCGGCGCCCGATTTGTCCAGTGCCACCCATGATTTAGCGACGAGATTGGCGATGCCGGCCAGCGCCGCCGACGTATCGAATCCGGTATCCGTCATGACGGCGGCGGCGGCATCGATGGTGAATCCGCCGGGGAAGACGGCCAGGCGCCGCAGCAACCGTCGCTCTGTTTCCGGCAGCAGCTCATGGCTCCAATCGAGCGTCGCGCGTAATGTCCGCTGCCGCGGAAGCGCGGTGCGGCGGCCGGCGGTCAACAGCGCGAAGCGATCGTGCAAGCCGGCGGCTACCCCTTGAACGCTGAGAACCGCGGCGCGAGCCGCCGCGAACTCGATGGCGAGCGGTATACCGTCGAGATGCCGGCAGATCGCCGCAATCGACGCGAGATCTTCGGCGGTCGGCACGAAACCTGCGTTCAGCGCTTTGGTCCTAGCAACGAACAGCTCCACCGCGCTGTATTGCATGATGTAGTCAGGAGCCGCCTGCCCGGGAGCGGGTACCTCGAGCGGTGGAACGCGATAGACGGACTTGCCGTCGATCCGCAGGATTTCGCGGCTGGTTGCCACAATCGTGGTGCGCGGGCACAGGCGCGTCAGCGCTTCGGCCACGTTGGCCGCCGCGTCGATGACGTGTTCGCAATTGTCGAGCACCAGCATAAGATGTTTCTCACCGACGGCGCGAGCGACCGACTCCGCCGAAATCTCGCCGGCGAGCTTCAGCCCGAGCGTGCTGGCTACCGCAGAGGCCACGAGGCCGGGGTCGGACAGCGAAGCCAGTTCGACGATCCATCCCCCGTCTTCGAAGTCGGGAAGGAGATAACGGACGGCCTTGATGGCGAGCGAGGTCTTCCCGATGCCACCGGGGCCCGTCACGGTCACGACCCGATAGGCAGACACGAGGTCTCGGACAAACTGGCAAGCCGCGGCCCGGCCGATCAGGCGCGTAATAACCGGGGAAAAATTGTTCGGAGGCGATGATCCGGATGCTCGGATCAAGGATGAATAGATCGGCGCGTTTGCTTCCCGCTGCTGAGGGGTCCAATTCCCGAGCAGGCGATAGCCGCGACCCGAGACCGTCTTCAGCATGGCTCGATCAGGGCCAAGCGCCTTGCGAACCGCCGAGATGTGTACGTGGATCGTGCCCTCGCCGACGATGGCGCCCGGCCACACCCGTTCCATCATATGGTCCTTGGTGACGAGCTGCGCGGCCGACTGCGCGAGGATCGCGACAAGCTCGAAGGCCCGGCCGCCAAGCGGCACGGGAATTCCGCGCGACCGCAACTCACGCCTGCCGAGATCAATCTCCCATTGATCGCACGCATACACCACATTGGCGCTTGCTTCAGACACCCCGGCCTCGCGGATTAGGCAGACTGAAGTCTTGCCTTTCATACAGCCTGCGGATACTGCGAAACCGAAGGGTATTGTCAACCACGAACCACGACGGTTTGGGCGGTCCCAGGGCACCGTCTTGCAGCTACCGGCGGGCACGGGCGCATTGTGAGTTAGTGCTCGTCTACGCACACTGTGCCTGCGCGATACACGGTGAAATTGCGGTGCATGAGTCTCTTGTTGTGAAGGTTTTCGGCCGTCGGGATGCAGGTCTATCCACGCGCTGAGGCAGCCGGCGGCCGAAAAGCGCCAAGGCACGAAGTCGCGGGAGGTTGAGTAGCGGCGGGGCAGCGGGCTCTATGGGTATTTGATGCCGGCGCCGAGGTCAGGGTTGGATGTGATGCCGGCAAAATGCGACCGGTGGATCTGCACACGGATGAGATCGTAAGCGTGCGATAGACGTCTGTGCAAGCGCTGGGAACTAATCGATGGGCTCAGGGTGCGTCGACCACGGTGACTAGGGTGAGAGGGATGGTTGCCGGCTTGGAGCCAGCGCAACGGAACGGGGAATTGGCGACGCTCGCGGGAGGTCTGGCTCATGATGTGTCGATCCTGCTGGGCATCGGGCGCCACTTCGGCTCGCAGCCGGGTGCGAAGGTCTCGATCAAGATCAGCGGCCACCACAGCATAGGCAAGGGCAAGGCAGCACGCGTGGCGTGTCGGCAGCGATATCCGGAGGCTCTTGCGGGGTGGTGGCAGGCGGGGCGACGTTGAGGAGTGTGCGGGCTCTCGCGATGTTCTCGGCGCGGTTGGCATTGGCAAAGAGCCCGTAGTGGCGGATGCGGTGGAAGCCTTTGGGCAGCACGTGGATGAGGAAGCGGCGGATGAACTCGTGCGGGTTAAGCCGCATCGTCTTCCAGCGATCGGGGCCATCGACGCGATAATCTTTCCAGCGGAACGCAATCGCGCCGTCGTCGGCTGCAACGAGGCGGCGGTTCGAGATGGCGACACGGTGGGTGTAACGGGAGAGATAGCGTAGTACCTGCTCGGGCCCTGCGAATGGCGCCTTGCAATAGACCACCCACTTGATTCGCCGCAGCGGGGCGATGAAACGCTTGAATGTCTTCTTGTCGGCGAGTCCGGCATGGCTGTTGAAGAACTTCAACTCGCCGTCATCATACGCCGCCATGAGCATTGCCAGCATCTTGCCGCGGAACAGGCGCGCCAGTATCTTGACATGGATGAGGAAGTCGGGGCGCGCGGCGACCCATCGCGCGTTATCGAACGAGAGCCCTCCACCCGGCACGATCATGTGCACGTGCGGATGATGGGTGAGTGCCGAGCCCCAGGTGTGAAGCACCGAGGTGATGCCGATCCGTGCCCCGAGGCGCTTGGGATCGGCAGCGATGGCGAGCGTCGTCTCGGCCGCCGCCTTCATCAGCAGATTGTAGACCGCGCGCTTGTTCTGGTAGGCGATATCGCGCAGTTCGCTTGGCAGCGTGTACACGACGTGAAAGTATGGCACCGGCAACAGCTCGGCAATGCCGGTTGCGGCAGGAGTTGTAGGCGATCTCGGTATGGCCGCATACTGCGTTCTCGCATCGCGCGACATGGCCGCCGAGCGCCGCTGTACAACCGCGCATCAGAACACCCATCTGTCTATGTTGTTGAAGAAAAGAGACTTTGCTGATCGGGATGCGATCCCGCGGGGTAACTCGGGTTCTGTCGCGCTCGTTCGGCGATAGATCGAGCAGCAGGTGTTATCAGCGAGGCGCGGGCGAAGATCCACGGACCGTCCGATAGCGGATGGAAGGCTTCGATCTCGCCGGCTTCAGCGGTCGGGCGGAGCGTCTTTGGCGCGATCTTCAGGAGCTTTGCGGCGTTGCCAAGGTTGAGCCAGGGTTCGATCCCGTCATCGGCGGGCTTGAACACCGGGATCTGGTGATAGGAGCGTAGCGATGTGACGCGCTCGCGGGTCCAGCGATTGCCGTTGCCTGTCTTGAGACCGCTGCGGTTGAGGAGGCTGGCAATCAGATCGTCGCCGGCGATCAGCACCAGTTGACGCACGGCTTGGATAATATCGGCGGACGTTCTGTTGCGCTGTCCGCGCCGGCGCTTGGGTAAGCGCAGCTCGCAGTGAGCGCCACCCACCCAGTGGACGATGAGAACGATCTCGGAGGCCGCGTCGTCGATATCGGCCACGACCTCATGGACGAGGGTACGTACAATGCGCTTCTTGAGGCGAGCATCCGTCGTCGGCGCAAAAATCTGATTCGGGAATCCAGTTTCGCCAATCAATCGCTAAATTCTGCCAAAGTAGTGCTAGTACCCGGAATCAGAGCTGAGTGATACGGCGGCCTTTGAAACGGCGTTGACGGACCTTTTTCTTAGTCCAGACGAAGGGCTCGGCTTTTTCGTTGTACGCGTTGACGTAGGCATCGATATGTTCCTGGAGCTGCTTGAGACTTGTGAAGGAGGTACCGCTGAGCGACTGCCCCTGCAAGATCGAAAACCAAACCTCGACCTGGTTGAGCCAGGACGCACTTGTCGGCGTGAAATGAAATTGAACGTCGGGGTGGGCCTTGAGCCAATGTTCGTTTTTCTTGTGGGTGTTGAGGTTGTCGAGGATGACGTGGAGCTTGCGGCCCGGAAAGGCTGTGGTGACACCGTTCATGAAATCGAGAAACTCGACACGGCGACGGCGTTTTGAATGCGTAGCGATGATCTTTCCGGTGGCGACTTCGAGCGCCGCAAACAATGTTGTGGTGCCATGCCGCTTGTAATCGTGGCTCTGGCCGGTCAAGGCGCGGCCATTGGGTAACTTCAGATAACCCTGCGCTCGCTCCAAAGCCTGGATTGAGGGCTTCTCGTCCACGCATAGCACAATGGCCTTCGCCGGCGGGGCGACGTAAAGGCCAACGACATCGGCGGCTTTGGCCGTAAAGTTCGGGTCGTTGCTCTCACACCAGGACTTGCGAGCCGCGAGGTCAATCTTGTGGCTGCGCAGGAACCGCCAGACATATTGGACGTCAACATCGCCCAGTGCCTCTGCCAACAGAGGGCCAGTCCAGCGCGCAAACCCTTGCCGGGGCGGCTTATCCAACAGCTTCAGGATTCGCTTGTCGGTCGTCTTCGTATAGATCGGCTGCTTGCCCGGCCGCGGCTTGTCTTGCAGCCCTTCAAGGCCTTGGTCGGCATAGCGATGCCGCCAAAGGCTGACAATCCGCGGCTGGACCCCAACTTCCTTGGCGATCGACCGGGTGCTGCGCCCGTCCGCCGCCAACAGAACTATCCGCGCTCGCTTCAAATCGCGCTGCAATATCACCGGTGAGCGGCAACAGGCTTCAAGCACCTTGCGATCTTTCCTCGAAAGGTGGACTTCTCTTGCTTCGGGTATCATCCCGACCTTGAATCATGACTCACGTTCCAAGAAAAGTGGGTACTAGGAGTGGATGACCTCCTAAATACTGACGCCGCTCCGGGCATCGGAAGCGGACGCCGGTCCAAACCATCGCATTGTCCGCAGCGGGCAAATGAGCGAAGTCTTCCGCCGAGAGTTGACGACACCGCCAGAAGAGAACTCCGATGATTCCCGTTTACGAATTCGATGTGCCAAGGGAAAAGTTGCTCGCGTTTCCCTCTATGGCGTTCGCGTCCTGCATTCTGTCGGGGCGCCTGCGCGCGTCAGTCCGCGCTGCGTTGCCTTTGATCCAGAACTCTACG
Source organism: uncultured Alphaproteobacteria bacterium (assembly GCA_963755895.1). GTDB lineage: Bacteria > Pseudomonadota > Alphaproteobacteria > Rhizobiales > Xanthobacteraceae > Bradyrhizobium. The sequence goes on along the minus strand of CAVWMD010000003.1, from coordinate 10,219 downwards.
GAGCCGTCGGCGTACCGGCCGCCATCCGCGGAGAGCACCCGCGGAAGCGTAACAGTGCGCGCCTGCCTTGCGAAAGTCAGCCGCACCGAACCCGCAGGCTCCGGGGAGCTGAACGCGGCGCGGACCACGGTGCCGTCTGCACACCGATAAACGGTCGGGGTTGCAGATGCTGAACCAGCTAAGCCGATGAATGCCAGGAATAAAATTATCGATTTCATGCAACCTTCCTTATTGTTGGCCCGGCCGTCGACCTGATGTTACGAGCATCAGCCTGGTTGATCGACGGCACCCTTTCAGCGTGCACAATCATCGGGGGCAGGCTTCCCGGCAAATCGGTCACTTGTCCATTCCAGCATGTCCTGCGTGCTGGCCTGCGCTGCCCTGCCGTGGCCGATGTTTGGCATCGACAACAGCCGCACCTTGCTGCCGGCCCTGCACAGTTTGGCGGCATAGTCCTGGGTGACTTTTGGATGAATAATGACATCGTCGATGCCTTGCGCGAGAAAAATTGGAATTTCTGGCGGCAGTGGGCCGGGTGAGTTCTCCGCCAACAGCGTATGCCAGGGTTCGACGTCGGACGGATGCTTGGTGGTGAGGAAATATTGCTCCAGTGGCTGCTCGGTGAGTTGGCGCCGCCTGAGATCAAATGGCCCTTCGATGCATTCTTGGGCCAATTGATCGATGGCCGGTATCGCCCTCGGATCGACGACCTTATCTATCTTCGCATCAAACACCCGCTGCCAGGACCACAACGTCATCGCGGTGATATTCTTGCCACCGACGGAATCGATGTCTTCGTTCATCAGCCTCACCAGATCGGTGGCGGGAGCCGCCGCGGCAACGCCGAGCAGATCGAGTTCCGGCGCGTACGTTTTCGCGGTAATGCCGGCAAACAAAGCGGCATGGCCACCCTGCGAATGACCCCAGACCAAGAACTTCCTGCCACCGCCGGCGCCCGGCATGGTAGCGGCAACGCGCACCGAGTCGATCACTGCGCGGGCCTCGCTGATGCCGACGAGGTAAGGATGCGGCCCCGGCGTGCCGAGGCCAGGATAATCGGTTGCCGCGACTACGTAGCCGTCGCGCACGAACGAGCGCAGCCCCTGAATCTGCTCGAACAGGAAGATCGCCAGCGATGGTGCGCAGCGCGACACAACGCCGGAGGTTGGATGCGCCCAGGCCACGATCGGCCGGCCGCCCGGCGGCGGATCTCCCGGCGGCACGATCACAACGCCGGACACCAGAATCGGCTTGTCGTCCAGCCCGGTTGAACGATAGAGCACGCGGTATGTAGTAGCACCCAGCGGCGCGCCATCTATCAGCTCTTGCCGAACCAGCGTCCCCGGCGTGCCCGCCGCCTCGGATGGCGGCGCGCGATAGAAATCGGTTTGTGCGTTCGCCGCCCTCGCTCCAGCGAGCATGCATAAGGCGGCGAGGATGAGCCTGACTGTCATACGCATTGGCTTACATTCAATAGAGGATTTTGAGATCGCCGCTGACGCGCAGCGCGATGCTCAAGCCATCGGCCAAGAGCTGGATGCTGTCCAGCTTGGCAGTGGTGAGCTGACCTTCCATCCGGAAACCATTCTTCATCGGCCGGTTCAGGCGTTCATTGGCGGCGTTGAGCAGGTTTTGGTAGGCAACGCCATAACTGATGTCGGGTACTTGTTTCAGCTGATCGAGCAACTGGTTCTGCCATTGCGCCGCCACCGACCCTTCCGGCAGCGACGTGTCGCCCGCCAGGTTGGAAATCTTGATGGATTGCTGGCTGGCATCGACGTTGAGAGCGGCCGACAAATAGAGCCATTCGCCCGAGGCAGGCTCGCTGTCGCCGGGCTTGGCGACACGAACGCCGATCACGAGTTTGCCGGAGGATGGGTAGATTTGCATTTCCTTGACGACCGGAGCGGCCTTGCTGGCGGCCACCGCCTGCATGATCTTGTCACGCATGGCGCCGTAATTGACGCGCACCGGAAGCAGAACATCGAAGGTGCCGGGCTGGGCGACGTCGTTACCAAGCGCCGGTAGCGGCATCGGCGTCACCGCAGACGGCGCCTGGCCGACCAGGGTCTGAACCGTGCCGGTCAATTCAAGCGAACCCGACAGATCCTTGGCGGTAGCGTGGACCCCCGCAAACGCAGCACTCGTCGGGGTGATCTGCAGCCAGACCGGCGGATCCTGCGAGATCTGCACCGGCTGGAACGCCTCCTCCCAGGCTTTAGCCGCCTTACCGTGCAGATCGAGGCGACGGGCGGCTTCCTGAGCTTGCGCCCGGACCCGGCCGAGCTGTCTACGGATGCTCGGTTCGGCATATTTGGTCAGCGAGATGTCCCGGCCAAGGACATGGAGCACCGGGGGCTCGGTCCAGTGGAACGAGTCGCTGAAATTCAGGTCGACCGACCAATCCCTGGTCAGTTTCGGTCGAGACTTCGACCTCGACCATTGCCCGGCCTTCGGCGTCGCCATGAATGCGCGCCGTGAAACGGTTGGCGCCCTGCCCCTCGATGCTGCCAAATATCGGAATGGAGCCGACGATATGGTCGCCGCGGCCAAAAACCGACATCGCGCCGCGATCGACGAAACCATCGACGTCGCAATTAGCCCGGATCCTGAACACCAGTACGCGCTTGTTCACGCAGCTGATGCGCTCGTCGATCGTCGCAAGCCGCCGCGGAACGTTGTGCTCGACTGCCGACGCGATCGACGGCAGTCCAAATTCAATTGTCGCCGAAACTCGCGATGGCGTCGTCAGCGTCGCTGGCGTATCTGGAACGATCGGCGGTTTTTCTCCTGCCGACGCCGTTCCGGAAAAAGCGGCGGTGCATAACAGTAGCAAAGCGCCTTGGTTCACATGATTACGCAATGATTGACGATCAATGGTCATCTTCCCGCTTCCTACAAATCCTGGTTGTCGATTGGCGGCAGGTCTCTTGATGCCGCGCGCGCCGGATCTTGTCAGCGCTTTGCCCGCGAAAAGTATGGCGAAGTTTTCTCAGGAAACAGCGTCGCCTACAAATACCAAGTCAACATGCAGATATAGGCTCGGCCGATGGCAGTTACGTGTCAAGGCGCGCCACAAGGCGGCCGGTAAGCCCTCAAAGGTGGATGACGGGGTTATTGACCCCAAGATCACAAAGGAGTGGATCGAGCAGATTTTGAACTCCAAGGTCCAGCCGCGGATGGATGGCGTTCGAATCGAGCGCATCGACATGGAAACCGGCAAATTCGGTTACGTGATCACCGCCCAGCAGTCCCAGATCGGGCCTCATCAAGCTCCAGACGGAAAATACTACAAGCGCTTCAATTTCCAGTCCGTGCCGATGCACGACTACGAAATCCGCGACATCATGCGCCGCTCGACGACACCCAATCTCGATGTGACACTATCCCTACCACAGGGCAATAAGTACCGACTTGAGTTTCCAGCTCACCAAGAAATATTGAAGCCGGTATTGATGGGAGTGACCATCAGCAACAAATCTCCTACTCCGGCTTATCACACGATAGTCGAGGTGTTCGTGGATGACATCTTACAGGTGCCGTTCTCAACCCAATTCAACCAAGTAGGCGTTGCTGAAGATCCCGCCAGGCAGGAAATTCAGGATCTACCGCTGGACCCTATCGTCACCGCCAGGTCTACCAATTTTCGAAGCGGCCAACCACGAGAGCCATTTCGGACAGATACCGTTGCAATTCCACTCTTCTCTGCTGCACAGTTCGATAATCTACTTGGAGACAGACGTACGCGCGCCCGGGGTAGCGAAGCACGAGAAGTGGGCATTTCATTCCGGTGGTGGGATCTTGACCCTGCACGATCCGAATAGTCCCTTCGTCAGGACCGCCTAATGTCCATTCTCAAAGACCTCCGAATTCTGTCCAGAAAGCAAGGCAGCGTCGAGGATATCGCCGAGTTCACCAAACAACTGCACAGTGAGTCCAACGATCGAGGCTCAGCGCTTCTTGCGGTCACAAACGCCGACGTGGCCTTATCGGCCGCGCTCTACCAAAGGCTTCCGGATCGGCGAGGTCGAGAGGGAAGAGTTCGACAAGCCGGGCGGTCCCTTGGAAACGTTTAGCCAGCGCATCACGATGGGCCAGGTTCTGCAAATATACGGCCCCGACACCAAATATAATTTAGACCTGCTTCGATTGCTGAGGAATACGTTCGCCCATGCCCACATCCCCGTAACCTTCGAGACGCAGGAGATTGCAGCGGCAATTGGGCTGTTCAGATCGTTGCCCCGCAAACTGCCTCACGCGGTCGGGGCTGATACAAAACCAATTCCTCAAGGTAACCGACAGCGATTTCACCACCACTGCGAGATAGTCACTCACAACCTTGGTGTATGGGCATTTTATGGCGTCCTTCCGGTAGCGGAAGAACATTTACCGTCAGGCTATTTCGCCTTTAGCCAGCCAAAGCCGATGCCCTAAAAGCTGTCAGCAATCCCAGCAGCCACGCGGCAGTCGCCGGGGTTGCCGAAGTGCAATTGCGAAGCTCGAAAGCAAGTTTCTGAATCAGCGCACAAAATTGGTCTAAGCAGACGCTGTCTTAAATCGCAGCGCACCTGAGAAAAATTTTCATAAAATTTTTTGCCAGATAGAAAAATCGTGGGTTTTCAAACCGCTTGGCCTCGCTATGTGGATAAGTGATTACTAAATCGTCGTTCGCGATTGTTTTTCAGGGTATCACCCGCTGATAGAATGAGGCCGGTTCTGGAAATATTGGCGGTTACCGGTGGCGGCTTCGGCATATTGGTCGATCGCTACGATGATTGCTTGAACGTGGTGGTAGCACCACCCTTCTCGAACGGCGATATCACAGGCCTTTCCCAAAGCATCGAGGAAGGACGGATTATCTTTGGCGTTGGGGTCGTGCCATTTTGGAATCTCGCCGCGCATCACCAATTCCTGCCGCCGATAACCTTGCCCGCGGTTGGCCCAGGCTCTGACTTCTTGAGCCTGTCCCGTTCCGCACACAGGCCGTCGATCTTGGTGTGCATCCTGGCCAGGAGGAGTTCAGCCGAGGCTGTCGAGATTCCCGCACGCTGAAGCTGGAAGATTTCCTTCCGCTGGCGCCCGACTTGGACCCGCATGTGTTCGATTTCCCGCCTGATGAAGTCCAAATCCGGCATGTTCCGCCCCGTAGAAATACCCGTCGCATTCTGGACAAAACAAGAACGAGACGCAAGCCGCTAGGGATTGGGGCTGTGATTTGGAACAGGCCCTAGCAGCCGCTATAGCGAGGATCGGGGTTATGGAGTTGTTCGAGGTAAGCCAGGCCGTAAGCTGGTAAGTCGTCCGTCCGAACTGCCGGCTTCAGTGTTTCTAGGTAGCGCCACGTTTTGGCGAGCGTTTCCGCATCAAGCTCGCGGCCATACGCAGAGACAATGTCAGCCAAAAGCTCACTCATACGCGCCTCGCACTGCAATAACGGCAGTGCAGCATTCCGTCAAAGCCGCGTCAAGCGCGCATCGCCTCCGCGCGCTGTTTCGTCGCCTCCCCTAGCGCAGGAACGCAGACGGCAAAAGCGGATCCGCTGTCGACCCAAAAATAGATCCCAATCGAAATGGCGACGGCGACACCTATCACCACCCAAAGGCTGCGTGCGCCGACCGTCATGCCGCTTCCCCAGTTCACCTTCGACGTCGATACGGACGCCAGCGCCTCACAACCGCCCTCTCGTCGACAAAAACGAGGGCAGGATGGCGATCGCGCGCCCAGTACGTCAAATGAAGGCCTCGTACGCCGGCGCGGTCAAGGCTTCGTCCAAACCGGCAAAGGTTGCCATGGTACCCAAGGCTCGCGCCGCCACGGCGCTGCGGTTACCCGCACGGCCCGCATCACCGGTAGCACAAGGATGAAAAAGCCCGCGCCGCAGACGAGCCCCCAAAACGCAGCACCTCCGGAAAGCCAAAGACCGTGCTGAAAAGTCGTTAGGAGCGCGGCAGCCTCGATAACGTAGAGCACCGTCGATCTAAGCCCGGTATAGGGACGATAGCCCAGCGCATATAAGCCCCAGTGCGAGATCAGGGTGTCGGATATCCACGCCCCGATGATGAAGCCTAGTACCGTTCCACAGAGATTATGACGGGTTGTTTTAGCGCAGAATTGGAAGCGCTTCGGGAGGAACCAGAAGTTGGATGCTTCGGGCGGCTCCGGGCGTCCGCGAGATGAGGCCGGCTTTTTCCAAGGTTATCACCATCTGGTGGACGGTTGGAGCGGTGACGTCGAAATGGCGACGCATGTCGGCTTCTGCCGGGGGCCGTTTGAATATTCGGCTATAGGCGTAGATGAAGGCCAGGTACTGGCCTTGGGTCTGCGTAAAGCGGGGTCCCGCCGCCGCTGTGCTTTCGTCAAGTGATTGACTTATTTCCGATTCATCCGCGCCTCGACGCTAAAGGAGGTGCAGTTGAATATAAAGTTTTGTGTGGAGCTTAGCCAATCGGAACGGGATCAACTTGACGCGCTGTTGAGCGGGGGACGCCACGCGACGCGCAAAATAAAACGCGCGCAGATCCTCCTGGCCGCGAACGACGGCGTGAGCGACGAGGTGATCGCCGCAACTTTAAAGGTCTCAGGATCGACGATTTATCGGACCCGGCGTCGCTTTGTGGAAGCCAACCTGGAGGGAGCGCTCACCGAGGAGCCGCGCCCCGGCGTTGAGCGCAAACTATCGAGCAAGGAGGAGGCGCTTTTGGTGGCGACCGCCTGCTCAAAGCCGCCACCGGGACGGGCCCGCTGGACCCTCGAACTGCTGGCCGATGAGATGGTCCGGCTCACTGACCATGAACAGCTATCTTCTGAGACCGTCCGTCGACGGCTGGCGGAGAACCATCTGAAGCCCTGGCGCAAAGACATGTGGTGCATCCCCAAGGTCGACGGGGAATACGTCGCCCGCATGGAGGATGTGCTCGACCTCTATGCCGAGGCGCCCGATCCCAAAAGACCTGTGGTCTGCTTCGACGAGAGCCCGACCCAACTCATCGGCGAGGTGCGTGAGCCCATTCCCGCCAAGCCGGGCCAACTTGAGCGCTACGACTGCGAATATCGCCGCAACGGCACCGTCAATCTGTTCGTCTTCCTCGACGCCCACCGCCCCTGGCGCCGGGTGAAGGTCACCGACCGGCGCACCAATCAAGACTTCGCCGAGTGCATGCGCGAGCTGGTCGACATCGACTATCCCGACGCCCCGATCATCCGGGTGGTGATGGACAACCTCTCCACCCATTCAGCCGGGGCGCTTTACGACGCCTTCCCCGCACCGGAGGCTCGCCGGGTGCTGAAGCGGCTCCAGTTCCACCACACGCCGAAACATGCCAGCTGGCTGAATATGGTGGAAATCGAAATCGGCGTCCTGCGCAGCCAATGCCTGGACCGCCGCATCGACGACAAGGAAACCATCCTCACCGAGGTCGCTGCCTGGGAAAAGCGGCGAAACGCCGAAGGCGCCCGGATCCAGTGGATGTTCACCACCGAGAAAGCTCGCGAAAAACTCCGCAAAGCCTATCCTGTCAAGGAGTCATAATCTCTGCGGAACGGTACTAAGGCGTCGTCCGCGAACTAACGCTGCAAGGCTCGGGCTTTTGGGCTAATTGTATAGTTCCATTCGCCGTGGAAATCATGGCGGGTGATGTTGACAGCAGCGAGTTCGTCGTCAGAAACCTTGATGCCGGCGGGGTAGGTCATGGGGTCGAGCTGGCAACGGACCTTGAGGCCGGCTTTGGTGGTCGTAGCGCCGATCAGCTGCACGATGACCTGATGGCTGATCAGCGGCTTTCCCCGCCAGTTGCTGGTGATGAAGGAGAAGAGGCGATGCTCGATCTTGTTCCATTTGCTGGTGCCGGGCGGCAAGTGACAGACGGTGATCGGGATATCGAGTTCGTCGGCCAGCTTTTGCAGCTCCAGCTTCCATAGCCGCACCCGTGAGCCATTGCTGCCGCCGCCATCGGCGGTGATCAGCAGATTTTTAGCCACGGGATAGCGCTCACGGCCCATCACTTGCCACCAGCTCCGGATGGCGTTGGTTGCGAAAGCCGCTGTGTCGTGGTCGATGCCCACGCTGACCCAGCCGGCGTTGCCGGCGATGTCGTAGACGCCATAGGGCACTGCTCGCCCGAGTTCGGGAATGACGAAGTCGTGGACGCGCACTTCTTCGGGTGACCCCTTCGGCCGCCATTCCCGTCCGCCGTTCTTGAAATCGCCAACCAACTCCTTCTTTTTGGTATCGACGGAGATCGCCGGGTTGCCGGAGGCAAGCACCTCTTTGACGCGATCGTTGATATAGTGGAATTGGGCGTCGCGATCGATGTGGTTCGATCCCTCGCGCGTCTTGCGGTTGGCCTGCAAACTATAATCGAGCTGGTGTAGTAGCTTGCCGACCAAGGTACGGCCGATCCTATGGCCCATCCGACCCAAGCTCTCCGAGAGCTTGCGCAAGCTCTTCGAGGTCCACAACATCGGCGATTGCGGATCACCTCGCGTCGCCGGTTCGACCAGTGAGCGCAGATCATCAAGAAGACGCGGATCGGTCGCAATCAGAGGCTTGCGTCCGCCACCCGACCTGCGGACCCGTTCTGGATCAGGCGCCTCGCCACTGCGCAATTCCTCAATCGCGCGCCCTATCGTGCTGCGCGCCACCCCGGTGGCCCGCGACACTGCGACGATGCCTCCGTGACCGGCCGTCAAGGCCTCCGCTGCCACAAAACGTCGCCGGCCGCGCTCGTCCAGCAAAGGATCGAGCGCCTCAAATCGCTGACGGATAGCCAATTCATCAATCACAAGCAGATGCTACAAGCATCATACCCGGACGGGAATCCCACCACTCGAAATCCCGAGCAAACGCAAATTCACTTATTCGTGGCCGAGGCCTAAGTGCGCCTATCGCCACGGGGAGAGACACGTCGCCGACGAGGGGAAACCAACCTGCGATGGCCAACAACCCTGCAGACCACAGGATGAGCGTCAATCCCAACGTGAACAGCAGGAAGCCCAACCAGTTCGGAAGCCAAAGTCCGACGACCGCGCCGAAAACGCGCCAGAGCGGCACTCGCCACTCCTCGTAGGCGTGAACGGCGGAAAAGATCCAATCGAGCCCCAACAAGACGACGAACCAGACCAAGGAACGGCCGAATATCGACACTTCACTCAAATGATCCAATATTGCGGACATTTGTACTTCCTCGCGCCGAAAGGCCGGGCGCCGGAATCCCGGCGAAACAATAAACTAGACTTTGCTGCAGTCCGGAGTTCGGCACCGCGCAAGATCCGGAATGGAGTCAACGATATCCGATCGGTTCAATTCGTAGCGACTGCAGTGCGGGAAGGCGCGTAACCGACTTTCCAGATTGAAATGTCTTAACTCAAGCCCGAGATTTCTACCTTAAATTGCACCCTCGGTCACGGGCTTTTTGAATGCCGCCGACAGGGCGCGTACTTGCTCGCCCAGTCTCCGTATCCTGTTCTGCCGTGCCGATTAAAGATAACGGTTAGCCTTGAGCGCTTCGGACCGATATCCCGCTTTGCCGCGCGCGCACCTGGAGGCGACGGCGCCCGCGCGCTTGCCCGCCTTCGCGCGTGCTTGGGACTGCCTTCTGCGTCTGCTCCTGGTTTTGTGGATCGTGCGCGTCCCGCTCGCGACGACGTTGCTCGGCTTGGCGTTGCTCGGCCTCGCTCCGCAAGCTCAAGACCTATTCATGGAGTTCGCTCGGACGGGTCTGCCGGCGATCCTGTCGTTCCTAATCGCGTTGTTCTTCATCTGGGCAATGCCGACGCATTATGCCGCCCGACTGCTGCTCGATACAGACCGCCGCTTCCGGCTCAGTTTCGTCCAGACGCCGGACGGGAACGAACGCTGGTCGCAAGGGCGACGACCTGGTCTATGCTGGAAATGTTCCGGAACAAATCGTCTTGTGCCAATTTGAATCACGTTAGTTGCGTGGAGTTATTTGGTGGCGTTTCAGCGTAAAAAAGCCGAGCCGATCGGCATCCGGGCGTCCCTGCCCGGCTAAGCGCCTGCACTGCCACCCTCTGCGTGACCACCAGTCCGAACCGCGCGGACCTGCGCAAGCGACTCGAGCCACTCGTTAGGAAGACGCAGGCCTTCGCAAAGCGGATCGCGCACAAGGGCATCTGGGTCGAGCCGAAGCTTCTGGCCGAGATCGAGTACCGCGCGAAGTCCGCCGAAGGGAAGGTCCGGCACCCGTTCTTCAAAGGTCTG
>CAVWMD010000002.1:0-224767 GCA_963755895.1 uncultured Alphaproteobacteria bacterium | reverse complement strand
CGGCGAAGTCGCGCCGCTGCTCGCATATCTGCGCGAGTTGCAGCGCCGACACGGCGTCGCCGTGGTCGTCGTCCACCACGCCAAGAAGGGCGCCGGCCGCATCCGGGCCGGCCAGGCCCTGCGCGGCTCCTCCGAGTTCCACGCCTGGGGCGATTCCAATCTCTACCTGCGCCGCAATGGTGATGATCTCACTCTCACCGCTGAGCACCGCGCGGCTCCCGCCATGCCAACCGTCTCGCTCGAACTCGCGCAACGCGCCAATGCGCTGGCGCTTGAGGTGATCGAACGCCATGCACCGCAAACACCGCCGCCCAGCTCCGTCGACGAGCGCATCACAACAGCGCTCACCGATGCCGCCGGCCCGCTCCCGTTCTCCGAACTGCGCGGGCTCTGCCGTGTCCGCACCGCCAGCCTCTACGAGCGACTGGCCGCCTTAACCACCGCGGGTCGCATCATCAAATCCGCGCAGGGCTATCGTCTTACGCCGAGCTGAGCGCTGCACGACCACATTACCGTCGACTGCAATGACGGCCGGCTGCCACTTCCGCTTCCCGAATGCTCTACAGCGCACCGGAAGCGGTAGCGGGAAGTCCCGCAGCACCACAGCGACTAGTGTTCCATCCTTTTGTTCGATCGGCACCATCCTTCCATCCCGACCTGCGCGCAGCCGGTGTCGTCGCGCGCAGCGGCTGTCAAGGATGGCCCGTCTTCGGGCCACCGCGCCAGCGGCGCGCAGCGTCCTTGACGGCCGTGAGCACGACGGCATGCTCGGTCGCGTCGGGAAACCGATACACGCGCATCAAACGGACCATCAAAAAGTGAGAGTGAAGCTCCATCAAAAGCGTGCCCACGCTTAGCCGACACACCGTTGCCCAACTGGGCGGTGTACTGGACGTTGTTGATGCCGGTGATGGTGTCGTAGCCACCAACCAGGTACGACGTGTTGTTGCCCGGGAAGCCCTGCCAGGGCGTGACGTAGGCCGAAGCTGATTTACCGAAGGTGAAGCCCGCGAACTGGATGAACGCGTATTCGACACCGAGAACGCCGTTGCCGGCGTAGTTGTTCTGGGTGTTGCCGGTCAGGATGTTGCCGGTGGTGTTGTTCGAGTTCGACATACCGCCGCTGTAACCCTGCGTGCTGTATGTGAAGTCGGCCTGTCCGAAGGTGCGGACCACGCCGTATTCGGTCGCGGTGCGGGTATCGACGTTGAGCGCCATACGGAACGAGGTTGTAGGCGTTGGTGAAAGCGGTTGTGTTGACGCCACCGCTCGCCCACCAATGGCTGGCATTGCTGTGTGCCGCCGTTGAATGTCACGTCGGCGCGCAGATAGCCGCCGAGCTTGATGCAAGTGTCGGTGCCCGGGATGTAGTAGAAACCGGCACCGTACAGGGAGCAGATCCTCACGTATTCGACCGCTTTGGCCTTTACGGGAAGATCAGCTGCCTGAGCCCCGCTAATGGCGACAATACCCGCTGCTGAGCCGAGGATAAGGCTCTTAACCATCTTCATGTTGAACCTCCAAGTTGCTCTGTAGGGAAGGTTCCGGATCCGCGGGGTGCAAACACCCGAGGTTGGTTCCCTTAATCCCTAAACCCGCTTAGTGCTTCGCGCCTTCGGACACACCCGCAAAACGCGAGGGACTTAAGCGATCCCAAACGGGAGCGGCCGAAGTCCTGAAAAATCAATAAGATGTTGATTGCTCACGCCATTTGGACCCCTTATGAATACGAAGGTCCGTACAAATGGCTCCATTCATGGTCGCATTGAAACGCCGAAAGACGGGTGGCTACGCCGCTCGCAAAGTGATCCCCAAGGACGTCCGCGATGACTACGCCGCTCTCTACGGGACGGCTTGGGAGGAGAAGCTGACCATTCCTGCCGGAACCTCTCCTCACGAAGCGAAAGCTCGCCATGGCGAATGGCTGGCGATCATCGAAACGCGGATCAGCCGCCTCAGAGCCGCCAAGAATGGGGAGCGCCAGTCTCTAACGCGCCGCGATGCCCAAGCTCTCGCTGGAGAGTGGTATCGCTGGTTTCTCGCGCTAAACGAGCGCGACCTCAGAACGCCCGGCTATTGGAGGAAGTTGAGCGATACGCTTGTTTGGGACGTCATCCATCCGCACGCGCCCAACGAGTATCTGGAGGATACGTGCGCCGACCCAGACTGGAATTGGAAGGCCCATCCAGACGTGCGGGCCGCAGTCAGACCTTTGGTTGCCCAGGAGGCGAAGGTCGCGTCGTTCCTTCATGAAAAAGGCATTCCCCTAACTGAGGACGCCATGAACGCGTTTCTGGACGCCGTCGAGGACAATTTACTGACGGCTTTTATCCGGCTCGAAGCCCTCGCGAGGGGCTACTACGGGCCGGACACGGCAATAGAGGGGTTCCCAGAGTACATCCCTCAAATGGAACGGGGGCAACAAGCCCTGAAATGCGGCGAGCTGTTCGAGCGCTGGCAGGCCGATGTGCAACCGTCTCGTAGCACGGTCGCTCGATGGGCAGCGGTGTTCAAAGCGGCTGATGCTCAGTTCGCTGATGCAGGTAAGGTCACGACAGAAACGGCCAAGCCCTGGCTGATGGGCCTGATCAACAAGGATCGGTCGGCGCAAACGATAGCGACCGTTTGGAAAACAGCATTGAAGACCGTTTTCAGTTGGGCTGTTGGAGAAAAACTGGTTGCCGATAATCCGTTCAAGGAACTGAGGATCAGCGTTCCACGAAAGGTGGTTGAGCGCGAGACGAAGGCTTTTACAGACGAGGAAGCCCAAACCATCCTGAGGGCGGCCTTGGCTTACCAAGCACCGACGACTGTCGACGAGCGCGCACGGCGGTGGGTGCCTTGGATTTGCGCCTATACAGGGGCTCGCGCTGGAGAAATCACTCAACTCCGACCATCCGACATTCAAAAGCGTGGGGACAACTTTTTCGCCAAGCTTTCGCCTTCAGCCGGCAAGATAAAGACGGGCAAAGCGCGAACGGTTCCCCTGCACGAACACCTCGTCGAGCAGGGGCTCATCGCTTTTGTCGAGGAAATGGGCAACGCACCGTTGTTCTATAAGTTGCCCGCTGCTCGCAAACCCGGCAAGCCTGAGCCGGTGCAAATCCGGCAGAGCGCACAAGGTCTCGCTTAGGAGATTGGGTACGCTCGTTGGGCATCAATGATCCCGAGTTGAGCCCAAACCACGCTTGGCGTCACACATTCAAAGCCCGAGCCGAGCGCTTTGGCATCTCAGAGAGGTATAGCGACGCCATCACTGGGCACGCGCCTCCAACATCGGGGCGCACTTACGGAAAACCGACACCTGAGGATTTGGCGGAAGCCATGCGCCGATTTCCCCGATATGAAGTAGAAGCACCATCGGAATCGCACGTAGCAGCAAGCGATTTAAACAGCATCGCGGCTGACCACGGATGAGCGTGTGTGCCGATTTTCGCGCCTCGCAACGAAACAGTCGAAGGGCCCGCCGGGTGAGTTGTATCGATACGTTTTTTGTATTCTATTCGCTTCAACCCACGCTGCTCCGAGGTGTGCTTTACGGTAAGCCCGCGTCCTCCCAGCGCTCGTCGGGTCTCAGTGTCAACAATTCAACCTTGATGGCAGCGTCAGCGATTGCATTTTCCAGTTCTTTTATTTTGGCAAGCAATCGTGGCGTTTCCTCTTCCATAACGGCCAGCGTCACGACGTCCGGTCGAAGTCTCTTAGCTACCTCCACGAGAGAGCTTAATGTGATATCGCGTCCGGAGCTTTTCACTTCGCAAAGATGAACCAGACCATCCACTACGCAAATCAAATCAGCCTCGTGGTCAGAAGGCGCGCCCTTCTTGTCGGGATAGTCTTTCCAAAGATTGTGGGGACCGAGGTAAAAGAACGTTTCTCTGGCTTGCCTTTCAAGCTCAACAAGGCACCAGACAAGGGCAAGTAAACCGTGTTCTCTCAAGGCGTCTTGTAAAAATCCGTTGAGCCGAAAACTCCAAGGTTCAGCGACTGGCGCCCGCTCTTTTGAACCGCAGATTGAACATGTGAGTTCGGGCTTGAGCGCTGATATGTCGTTCCAATTTTTGGAGAAACAGGTGTTGCACCGCCACTCATACCCTTGAAACAGAATGCCGCGGACACAACGATCCTGTAAAGCGTGTTTCAGTGAGTGCTTACACCTCTCAATCCACTCCTGCAGTTCCTCAGCGCCGTCCTTCTCCAGGCTTGCCTTTTCTTTGATCAAGAGAGGGTCATGCCTCTTTCGCATGTCCTCGTAAGACAAAGAGGTTTGGGGCACACGGACTTGGTGAGCCTCACTTGCCACTAACGACGTTAACCTCTCCCAGGTGGCCTCATCCCAAGCGGAAGGTTGTGTCCTGACAGTGCAAATCTTTTCTTGATCGAGTCTTTTATCTGCTCTCGACGAGAGGGGCCGATTGCTCCGCCCAGCTCTTCGAACACGGAGCGCCAATAGCTGTGCAACAAAACCGAGGCCGCGTCTTGAAGGCTCCCAAACATACGTAAAGCCCCTAATAGATACCGTCCCTTATCCGAAGGCTCCGACCATGAAAACGCGCCCGTTGGAGGGTCGCCGGGCTCAAGGCGGTGGAGAGGGGGCCACACGTCACCCCGCTGCAAGCCGTAACGAAATGCGGTCTCATCATTGGGGACTGTCAGGGCCGGAAGCTCTTCATTGAGGCTGGCAAACAAAACGAGGGAGCCATTCGCATTCCCACGGGTGTAACGGGTTTCTCGGCCCCCATCCGTGCTGTCGTAATAGGCCAAGAACGACCTATGCAAGCGGAGCCGGCGAGGAAAGAACCAGCGATGGCGAACGTTGGAGTATCGAGAGTTATTTTCTTGACGTTCTATGCTGATATCTAAAGCCCACGCTCCACCTGTCGCGAAGGTGCCGCTCTGAACATGCGCGATGTGCTTTGGCGTAACCAATGGCGGACTGGCCTTCTTCCCCGAAGTCGGAAATTCCTTCCACTCCGGCTTGCTGTCAAAAAAGCGGCCTGTTACGAGACTTTTGGCGTGCTGAAGCACTTGCTGGGACGGCGCAATGCCATCCAGCGTGATCGAAGGCCCGATCTGATAGAGGTTCCAGTTATCCGCAGCAATGAACCTATCCTGCAGTGCTTTCAGTTGATCTCTCGGGATGCTCCCCGATATCAATCTGACTAATTTTGGACCAGAATTTCGCCACACCTCGTTCCGCGACTTCAAAAACACCACGAGAGCCGCAAAGAAGTCTGGATCGTCGAGACGGGAAGCGGATACAATCAACCCGCATATCTCTCGCCCCACATGGACAGCGTCACGACTCCGAAGATTCCAGAAGGCCACGCGATCCTCGAAGCTCTCGCCGACCACGAGAGTGAAGGCGGGATCATTGATCCTCACATCTATTCGAGGCGTAGAGTTTGCGCTGAGTTGTGTGAGGCCATAGGTGTTCCGATTAGCCGCCATGAAGTGCAGAAGCGCGTTCGCGTCACGAACCGTTTCGTTCTCGGGTGCCCGGCCTCGATAGAATCCAGTGATTACCTGAGGAGACGCGATTGATAGAGGACGAACGACGTCCGCTAAATTGGGAGGGATAGGCCAAATGCCCAGCTCGCACAAAACGTACCGAAGTTATCATCTATGAAGCGGTCGTTTGCCTGACCCGGCAAGCAGTCAATGACCCAGCCGGGCTTTGGGGCCGAAGTTGGAAACGCGCGGGCATACTCTAGGGTGCTTGATAGCGACGAGAGAGCCTTGATCGGCAACTCGACACGAAATTCGTGAGGGTTGGGTAACTCAGCGAACCCTCGATGCCTTGTGATGTAGGCGGGGCCAAACTCTTCTCTTAATCTGCGAACGCTTTCGCCAGTCAGCTCGACGAAGGAATAGATTACGTCCGCATCGAATGAACGAAGCCAACGTTGATAATCGGGAGTCGGATAACCGTCTGCACAGGGACAAATCAGGCTGTAGCGGCCTCCCCATCTGGAAATGGCCTCAGCGAATATCGAATTCTAATACAGATTGCGCGTGCTCGTTATTTATAACCAAGAACGCGACCCGAATAGGTCGGGCTCTGACGAACCCGCGCGGTGGTTCTTGAGTATCGTCCACCAATTTTACCTTTGAAAATCTGCGTGTGTGCTGGAGGCGACGCTCCGAATCCTGACACATAGGAGCACCGAGGCTGGAGCTATGCAAAAAGGAATCTCAGGGATTCCCATAAATGCTTTGTATAAAAGCAAAACGGACGATAACGTTTTACACAGACGCCAACGGAGGCTCCTGTGACCGACCTGATCACCTATATCCGCGTATCGACATCCCAGCAGGGCCGCTCAGGTCTCGGCATTGAGGCCCAACGACAGGCCCTCGCCCACTTCGCGCAGTCTGAGGGCTTCACGTATCACCCGCGAGTTCGTGGAGGTTGAAACCGGCAAAGGCTCGGACGCACTTGGACCGCCGCCCCCAGCTCAAGGCCGCCTTGGCCGCCGCAAGGAAACTCAGGTGTCACGTGGCCGTCGCGAAGCTCGACCGTCTGAGCCGCGATGTTCACTTCATCAGCGGCCTCATGGCCCACAAGGTGCCGTTCCTGGTCGCGGAGCTGGGACCGGATGTTGACCCGTTCGTCCTTCACTTGTTTGCTGCACTGGCCGAGAAGGAGCGCTCGCTTATCTCGACACGGACCCGGCAGGCTCTCGCGGCGGCTAAGGCTCGCGGGGTGACCCTTGGTAACCCCAAGCTCTCGGTGGCACGCAAGAGCGCGGTGCAAGCCGTGACGGCTGAGGCCGATAGGTTTGCTGCCAACGTGCTGCCGATCATCCGAGAGGCACAGAAGGCCGGGGCTGCGACCTTGAGGGACATTGCGTCCGCCTTGAATGCTCGCGGTGTCGCTACGGCACGCGGCGGACAATGGTACGCGAAGTCAGTGGCAAACATTCTGGAACGGGCTTGAGGGGAAACACAGGCAACCATAGGCCGGCTCGGGCAAGCGCAGGGAAACCGCCGGTTTGATTTAGGTACCATCCACGGCCTACCTACGGTTCCCAAATTCGAGGCACTCCCGGCTTCAAGATTGTCGGCTTCGCTGGCCAGCCGCTGCCGAGCTAAGACGAGCCGTGTGCCGCCCCGAGGTATCCGGTCTAATGCTCGACATAAGGGCGTCGGCCGCCACCGATGGTTACGGCAGGGGTGTTCGCTTTTGCGGCGGGTGGCCTATGTTTCCCAAGGTTCTCGCTCGGCGCTGGCTCTTGAGATCGGCTCTGGACCCTAAGAGGCGACATTGCACGCTTAGCCTGATATGAACGAAGCCGCCAACAGAGGCGGCCTTACAGCAAAAGGTACTTCTGATGTCGAGACATTCTTTGAAGTGGGGTCTCGTTGGCTCCCTTATCATACTTTTCGTCACAACAATTTTTTCCTACGCGGGATGGGCAGGCCTATTCTCCCAAGACGAGGACATTCTGTTCTTTTTGCAGGTGGCCTCAATTCTGGCAGCCGCCGTGGCCGCTATTGGCTTGATAGTGACGCGCAAGCCGCCCGAAGTTAGGGAGGGCCCTTAGCGGCTCTATGAGTTTGCCAGCTTCTTTTCGATGTAGGCGTTCACAGTGTCACCGAAATTGCGATGATCCCCTGTAACAGCATCGCGCTGATCAATCACATCTTGCTGCACGAACCGCAGTCCGCTCGCTCTCGCTTCAGCGGGGGCAGCGTCCCAGTATTCGTTAATGGCCCTTTCAGCCAAGGGAATGACTTATGTCCCCATGGCACGGATATGGCGTCCTAAGGTTCTCGCTGAGCACAGGCCCCTGATTTCATATTGGACGCGTTGACCCGCGAAACCTCGTCAGCTACATGGCGTTATCGAATAAGCCTCTAAACTGTGACCTAATTGACCCGAATCAAGCTGAATTGGTCGTATGGCAAAGTCTTCCAAGCTCGTTGCCGTCAAGCGCGGCAAAGTCCTGTTGGTTCGGCGCAAGAGCGACCGGCTGTGGATGTTTCCTGGCGGTCGAAAGCGCGGTCGCGAGACCGAAAGGGATTGCCTTCGTAGAGAGATCAAGGAAGAACTCCCCAAGCTCAGATTGGGCAGAGTTCGGCTTTGGAAAAAAGTAACCGCTAAAAATCGGCGCTCCGGCAGGAAAATGAGCGACGCAATTTTCATCGTTAGAAGAGCAACCGGCACTCTTAAAATTGGCGATAAGAAGGAGATCGACAAGGCCATCTGGCGAAAGCCGCGCGGAATTAGACTGACCCCGACCTCGCGCTTTATCGTAGATCAACTGTTTCCCAAGTGATTGCCCCGTTTTCGCTCAACAACCTGCACCGAGCTGGTGCCGTCGAGTTCGTTTAGTTTATCGACGAAGTTCTTGATGTCATGCGATGAGACCTTGCTGAGATGAACGGTAATCTCCTCGCCGGTTTCGTTTGGGCTCACGAGAAAACGCTTAATCTGGGAGGCGCGGATACCGAGCGTCTGCTTCAAGATGTCGGGGGTTAGAGCGCCGTTGGCTGCATCAACCTTGAGGCGGCAACTTTGGTTGCGGGCACGGTAAGCCTCCTCAAGTGGTTTGATGCCGGCCAGAATGACAATAATGATGCCAGTCGATGCACTGGCCGCGAAGTAAAGGCCTCCACCAACCGCCAGTCCTATTGCAGCTACGGTCCAGATGCTTGCGGCAGTGGTTAAGCCTCGGACTATCTCCCCTCTCGCCAAAATCGCACCGGCTCCGAGAAAACCGATGCCCGAGACGACCTGGGCGGCGACCCGCGACGGATCAAGGACTACGTTCTTCGAGGACAGGCTATCGGCAAAGCCGAAAGCGGATACGATCATGATGAGGCATGAGCCGACGCACACCACCATGTGCGTGCGGATGCCAGCCGCCCATAATAGGCGCTCGCGTTCAAAACCTATGATGCTGCCGAGAGCGGCCGCCGTGAGCAAACGAGTAATTAAGTCCAAATGGCTAAGAGTGTTCATGCGTGTGCGCCTGACTGTTTGATACGAATGATATCAAGCGATTGCCTCTGGGCCTAACCCGCGTTCAACGCATCACCCAAAGTCGGCGAAGGTTGCGCAGGCCCCTTATAGCCGAGCATGCGGTAATTCCACGCCTCACACGCCAGCCTGTCGGCCTCCTTGCGGGCTTCCTTGGCACGCTCGGCGGACATGCGGATCGTGGTGCCGTAGATGCTCTCGCGGGATTTGGTGGACATGCCCGATCATGGGGCTGATCGCGGCCCACGGGAAGCCGCTACGGTTTGGTGGCCAACGGTGGCCATACACAGCGCCTCGTGGGTGTGGACAACCCGAGGCTCCCTGAGGCCCGCGACCCCACGAGAACCGTTATGGGATGCCCCCAGAAGGGCCTGCAAAATCCACTGGTAGCCGTTTGGGTCGGCCGCTCTGAGGGAGCCGAAGGGACGACAAACGAATCACAGGCCGCCGCTGGGCCGTCCAGCCTATGCCACGGCCGTAGACAGCGAAACGACTGCCTCCACGCTGATATTAACTTTTTGTCACGTGCTGGAGAGAGACCTGAGGCCTCAACATTCCTTCCACGTTATGGACTGGTCTCCCGTAGGTA
Organism: uncultured Alphaproteobacteria bacterium; assembly: GCA_963755895.1. GTDB lineage: Bacteria > Pseudomonadota > Alphaproteobacteria > Rhizobiales > Xanthobacteraceae > Bradyrhizobium. Next base: position 215,192 of record CAVWMD010000002.1, on the reverse strand, counting down.
TAAACTCAGGTAGATTATCACTGATAATAACCATCCTTACTCAGGTACTTAGGATACAGGTTCCCTAGAAGTCCCAAGGATCATCCTCAGGGTCCAGTCTGGGAATGACCTTGGTTTGCATGCGGAAGTGATGGACCAGTGCCCCCTTCGCTACATGAAACTTTGAAGCCGGGACAATAAGGCTGTCGTGTACGGGCAGGCTCGGAACTTGGTGATCACGCATCAGCGTCAGCATTGCTCCGATAATAGCTTCGCTCTCAATGAACATGAGGTCGCGCCAATCGTACATGCGGTCTCTGATCACACCGCCCCACCGGGCGAGTAGCGGATGCCGTTCCAGAACCTTCTGTTTGATCACCTTTATCGGATAGAGCTTTGGGTCAAAGCCTGACAGTTCCTTCTTCGCGAGCTTTTTTTTCAGGTCTTTAACCAAGTCCTTGCTCCACTTGGTTATCAGCTGCTTGTTGCCGAACGACGCGTTGATCCAGAACTTCGCAACCTCTCTGTCGAGTTTGGTCGCGCCGAGGATGCCTGCATAGGCATCTTGCGTGCCATCAAGCTGCTGATCACACAAAGCGTAGAAGATGGTGAGGTACGAGGATGATATGTCAATCTCGACCACTGGCTCGTCGTTGATCCGCATCTTGGCCCGCGTAGTTTCATTCACGTCTTCTGATTTCTCGGGCAAAGTCTGGTAGCAGGCAGGTTCTTGAGGAGGTTGAGAGTAAAGGCGACCGCCTTTGTCCCAGCGGAAACCTTCGGTGTACCCGTGGAACATCCGTATCCAGCCAAGGTGCTTGATGGTCAGGGGCGTAAGTGTCTGCTTGGCAAAGAACGCATTCAGTTCGGCGACGTCACTACGCAGCTTGGCGACCTTCGGTGTGTCGGGTGTCGGCTTGGAAGGTTGGCTGAGCCGGATCAGCTCCAAAGGCATCACGAACTCGATCCTAAAGTGCTCCAGCACGTTGGCCGGCGTAATCCCGTGCCCCTCGGCAATCCCGAGGAGCTTCGGTGTCGCTCGGTAACGCGTGAGCTTGCCAACGGTTGGCCCGGGGTTGCCGAAAGCGAACGAGCCCGGATACCCCGGCTTGTGCTCGACTAGGCCTGCCTCAAGCCACGCCCTTCGCAAGCTATCGAACGTCGTCCATTTGACATACTGGTCGGTGTATTCGGACTTGTTGAGTGAGCATCGTAGCCAGCCCTCGCTCCGCTTGTTTGCGGCAGCGATAAGCAGATCAGCGATGAAGGCACCGCCCGCGTTCGCATAACGGACCAGCGTCTTGTTGCGCGCGTGGCCCTTGCCTATCGACGCTTGTGGCCTCGAATAGCGCGCTGCCAAGTCGCGCATGAGCGCCGCAGCCTGTGCGGTTGCCGGTGTCGCCCGAAGGGTCGCCAATGGCGCGTAACCGAGCGCCTCGCGTTGTTCCTTTGCGGTCTTTGGTTGCCACGCGGGTTGTTCCTCGGTCTCCCAGTCTTCGTAGTCGTCTATCATCCTGCTCGATCCACTGAACCCGAGGTATCCCTAAGTTGCGCCGAACTGCGCAACACCGGCATGGGCGCCATCGCGTTAGACCTCGATCCCTTACACACGTTCCAGCGCAGCATCTGGTAACGATGCTGTGGGTCGTCATTGGTCGTCCCCATGTTCACCGTAAGCCCCATGCCCCTGAGGTGATCCGGGCCAGCGGACCTCGCAACACTGGGCTGGAGAAAACAGGACTTTCAGTGGACATTTCGGAATCGCTGGGATTCCGTTCTGCATGGCTCGACTGTATTTGACGTTATCCGTGAGGCATCAGGGGCGCGTCAGCTTCGCCGTTGCGGCTGCGGTCAACGACAACTTCGTGGCCTGCCCTTGTCCCGTGCGGTGAACATGCCCCTGTTTCTCAAGTCGGCGTGCGCACGCATGAACGAACGATTGATCGACGTTCACCGTCTCAGAAATGACGGTGGTATCCGCCGTACAGTCCTCTGCGTCCGCCAAGGCTAAGATGATCATCCATTCGGGACCGTTGATACCAAAGACGGTCGACCAAAATTGCCGCGTTTCAATTCCCTTGAGATCATTGAGCTTTAACCGCACAGCTTTCACGTCCGACGCGCCCTCGCTACACGCCCAGGATGAACGTTTTGCCGGCAAAAAGCAAAACCCCCAGCAGTTTCCTGCCAGGGGGTTCGTTTAGATTGTCGTCAGACGGGATCAGAAGTTACGCTGAACGCGCATGTTGACCGAAACCGTACCTCTGTCACCGAAGACGTAGGGCGTAGTTGCGGTTCCCGTTGCAATTGGGAACGCGGAGCTCGCGGTACCGGTAACCGCTCCAGACATGTCGGTATGGAGGAAGGCGTACAGCACTTCCGTGCTGAACGTCAGGTTCTTGACCGGAGTCCAGCGGGTCGTGAGACCGATTTCGGAAACCGTGAAGCCGGGGTTACAAGTCGAGCCGGGGAGCAAGGTTGCCCCGGGGTTAGCCGGAGTAATGGAAGCAGAATAGCTTGCGCACCAGATCGCCTTGGCGGTGTTGTTGTAGTTCAACTCGCTGAGCCACCGAACAAGCTCGACGACCACTCGGGGCTCCAGTTGTGGTTGAACGCACCACGGATGCCGAAACCTTCGGTCAGCTGCACCTGGGTGCCGCCGACGCCGCTGTTACCTGGACCACCCGAGTAGACACCGTCGGTGATCGCACCGATGGCAAGCTTACCCGCGGTTCCAGTCGGTCCATTGCCGAACGAATAGAAGGAGCCGCCCAACGGGGCCGAGGTTCCCAAGCACATACTTCGACGCACCGAGCGACCAGCTGCCTTCGATCTTGAAGTCGTCGCCGGCACCGGTTGGCAGGTTCTTGAACTGCAAGGCAACCTGCACCGCACCGCCAGCCTTCGAGTCCGGATGGCCGAGGTTCTGAGTACCAGTCTGGGCGCTGGCCGCCCAGGAAGTTACCGCTGGTGAGCGTATTGGCCGTGGTCCAGTAGCCGGGATCGACGTCGTGCACAGCGCCCGACACCTGGAAGAGGCCCCAGGCCTGATCGACCCTGATGTTACCGACGAGGTCAGGCAACTGCGCGCCGCCGTAAGCGGTGCCGAGGTTGGTACAGTTCGAGCTGGCGGCGCCGTAAATCGCGAGGGCGCAGGAAGCCGTGTTTGCCGTGCTCGGCACCAAGTTTGTAAGGGCTGCGCGCCCGTGTTCAAATTCGCCGAACCTGCGACCGACGCGTTGACGATCTGGGTACGGTTGTAGTCGTTGGCGCTGCTGTCATCGAGACCGATCGAGGCCGACACACCGTTGCCGAACTGGGCGGTGTACTGGACGTTGTTGATGCCGGTGATGGTGTCGTAGCCACCAACCAGGTACGACGTGTTGTTGCCCGGGAAGCCCTGCCAGGGCGTGACGTAGGCCGAAGCCGATTTACCGAAGGTGAAGCCCGCGAACTGAATGAACGCGTATTCGACACCGAGAACGCCGTTGCCGGCGTAGTTGTTCTGGGTGTTGCCCGTCAGGATGTTGCCGGTGGTCGTTGTTCGAGTTCGACATACCGCCGCTGTAACCCTGGTGCTGTACGTGAAGTCGGCCTGTCCGAAGGTGCGGACCACGCCGTATTCGGTCGCGGTGCGGGTATCGACCGTGAGCGCCATACGGGCGAGAGTCGTTATACTGGTTCAAGTAGCGGGTGTTGACGCCACCGTCTCCGCCGAACAACGGCGCATTGCTGTTGCCGCCGTGAATGTTCACTTCGGCGCGCAGATAGCCGCCGATCTTGATGCAGGTGTCGGTGCCCGGAATGTAGTAGAAACCGGCACCATACAGGGAGCAGATCCTCACGTATTCGACCGGTTTGGCCTTGACGGGAAGGTCAGCCGCCTGTGCCCCGCTCAGAGCAACAATCGTCGCCGCTGAGCCCAGGACTAGGCTCTTAACCATCTTCATTGTTCAACCTCCAAGTTGCTCTGCAGGGAAGGTTCCGGATCCGCCGGGTACAAAGACCCTTGAGGTTGGTTCCCTTAATCCCTCGAAACCCGCTTAGTCGCTTCGCGCCATCGGACACACCCGCATAACGCGAGGGACTTAAGCGAACCACCTAACGGGACGACCTCGGGATGCCCCCCTCCGTCGCAACATCACAATTACCGATGGGCCATGCACACGCAACAAGGGAACCGCTCGGGAGGCAGGGCAAGAGATCGTTTTTAAAATGGTGTTGCACAAATAACACGCAGATGTGATTGAGCCTTCCGCATAAGCAATTGATTTGAAAAGAAATTTTTTTCAGAGTTATTTGGGCTTAGATCGTTGCCCGGGAATAAGCCACCGACACATCGATCTTCCACGCCAATCAAACGTGCCGAATCGATCGGTGACAGCCACCCCAAAGCCACTCCTTTGCCGCAACATATCCACGAATAGTTCCTCATTGCGCCCTCGCGTATCAGCGCAGCGAGCGCGGGTGACATCGTTGTCATTTTAGCTCCGAGCGCCGCGGGCAATGAAATCCGCGCAACTCGTCAGCAGCTAGCTGTTTCGGATTATTTCCAAACATGGGGTTCCGACGAACGCCGACCAAGTTGCAGAAAGCCCCTGTCTCGCAGGCTCGAAACGAATCGCGAGCGCGACGCTAGCGAGCCGCACGGCATCGATCCAATCTTGACGGGAATTATTTTCCATGTGGCGCAATACCAACCTGTTGCGCGATACGGATGAGAGTGTAAGCGCAAAGTTGCTCGCAAACCGACGTGCAGGAAGGCGTGCAGCAATCTGCGGGTGCGACATTGGTCCGAAATCGGCGCTGCACGTTGCGACTCACGCCCAACACATCGGTGCCAGAACCGGCGACGACCGAGATTGAACTCCGGCCGGCTCGCATCGATCAATTCCGCTCGATAAATCCAGCCTGGAGTCTCTTAAATGGCCGGAAATCCGTCAGCCTGAAATCTGCCGCTTGCAGCACGCCGCTGCGTCGGGCATATCGGCCGTAACGGAGCTGTGGCCGAGTGGCTGAAGGCGGCGGTTTGCTAAACCGTTATAGGGTTGTAAAGCCCTATCGAGGGTTCGAATCCCTCCGGCTCCGCCACCTCAAGTTGCTGCCGCTCCGGCGCGGGGACCGCTATTGCGCAACGTGGATGTGGTCGGGCAGCAGTCCATTTTGGCAGCGGCTGTACATCGCCGCGTAGGCGCCTTCGAGATGCTTCGTGTATAGCTTTGTGTTGAACAAGGGCTTTGTCGCGCGATTTTGGGCGAGCTTGTGTTTGATCGCGGAGAGCCGCTCCGGCGTGGTTGCCAATTCGACGGCCATGCTTTCGAATTGCTCCGCGGTCGCGGCGATCAATTCGGGCAAATCCACCGCATTCAACAGGCTGGCGGCAACCCTGCCCGCGAATGTCTCGCCGATTTGCGTCAATACCGGCAAGCCCGCCCACAAGGCATCGCTGGCCGTGGTGTGCGCATTGTACGGCAGCGTGTCGAGAAACAGGTCCGCCAGACGATGTCGCGCCAGATGATCCGCCGACGATGGCAGACGCTTGGCGAACACCAACCGATCGGGATCGACGCCGGCGGCCGCGGCTTCATTCCGCAAATTTTTCACGGCCGTAGCATTCTGCTCGGACAGCCACAAAACGCTGCCCTCAACAGCCTTCAACAGTTTCATCCGCGATCGAAACAGATGCGGGTTGAGCTTGTAGGCGTTATTAAAGCAGCAAAACACAAAGCCGTCGGCGGGAAGCCCGAATTCGCTGCGCTCGAACGATCGATCCGATACCGGGCGGCTCGTATCATCATGCGGCAAATAGCTGTGGGGAAGATAAACGACCTTCTCCATATAGCTGCCCTGCTGCGACTCAGGGACAAGGACGGGATCGGCGACAATGTAGTCGAAGTAGCGGGCGCCCATTGTCCCGGGATAGCCGAGATAATTCACCTGGACCGGCGCGGGACGGCGGGCAAATATTTCGGTCCGCGCTTCCCGGGTAGCGCCGTTCAGATCGATCAATATATCGATCTCTTCCGCTTTTACTCGCTTTGCCGCCTCATCGACGCTCAGTGTCGTGGCATCGATGAATTTGTCAAACGAGCGCACTACACGCCGGCGGATTTCCGAGTGATCATCCGCCCCAATGGAAATTCCAAGGACGTCGAACTGCGATCTGTCGTGGCATTCGAAAACGCCGGCGATCAGATCCGCGACCGGATGCTGACGAAAATCCGAAGATACGTAGCCGACACGAATTCTGTCGTGTCGATAAACTTCTCCGCGCCAGACCGCGCTGGCTGAAGGCGGATATCGCTTTCGAGTCCACAACTGCGCGCATTCAAACTGATCCTCGGCGGACGAGCCGACCCCGAGAAATGCAAAGGGATTGGTATTCTCCTTGCCGTTGCGGACCGACCGAACGAGATGATCGCGCTCGGTTTCGAAGTTACTCCAGTCGCAAAGGTGCATTCTGCAATGAAGGCACTCGCCTTCAAGCGCAGCCAGATCAGGCTGCAGCACGAGCGCCTTGTCATAGGCAGTAGAGGCCTCGTCGTAGCGCTTGAGCCCGACGAAGACATTGCCGCGACCCGACCAGGCCTCCGCGAGATCAGGCTTGAGCGACAACGTCCTGTCGAAAGCAGCAAGGGCATCGTCGTGGCGATTGGCCTCGAAAAAGACGTTCCCAAGACCGAGCCACGCTTCCGCCATATCGGGGTTCAGCGATAGCACCTTGTCAAAAGCAGCAACGGCTTCCTCACGGCGCTTGAGGTCGAACAGGACATTGCCACGACCAAGCCAAGTCTCCGCTATGTCGGGGTTCAGCGATAGCGCCTTATCATATTCGGCAACGGCTTCGTCATTACGCTTGAGGTCGGACAAGACGTTGCCACGACCGAGCCACGCCTCTGCCAGATCGGGCTTCAGCGAAAGCGCGCCGTCGTACGCAGCAAAGGCGTCGACGTCACGCTTGAGCGCGGCGAAGGCATTGCCGCGACCGAGCCAGGCCTCCGTCAGGGCAGGCTTCAGCGACAGCGCCTTGTCATAGGCCGTAACGGCTTCCGCGCTACGCCTGAGCTCGACCAGGATATTGCCGCGACTGAGCCAGGCCTCCGTCAAATCGGGCCTGAGCGACAGCGTCCTGTCCGATTCCGCCAGGGCTTCGTTGTGTCGCTTGAGGCCTGCCAGGGCATTGCCGCGACCGAGCCGGGCCTCGGCCCGATCCGGTTCAAACGACAAAGTCTTGTCGTAAGCAGCAAGGGCCTCGTCGTAACGCCGAAGGTCGAACAAGACGTTGGCGCGGCCAAACCAGGCCTCTGCAAGATCTGGCCTGAGCGACAGCGCCCTCTCATAGGCGATCAGAGCGTCATTATAGCGCGTGAGGCCGCCGAGGGCTTTTCCGCAACCGAGCCACGCCTCGGCTAAATCCGGTCTGAGCAATAGGGCCTTTTCATACGCGGCAAAAGCCTCCTCGTAGCGATCGAGTTCGGCGAAGGCCTGCCCGCGACCGAGCCACGCTTCCGCCAGATCCGGCTTTAGGGTGAGCGCTTTGTCGTAGGTAGCAAAAGCTTCGTCGTAGCGCCTCAGTCCGACCAGCGATTTTCCCCTGTTGGCAATGGCGTCGGCGTAATTGGGGTTTAATGAAATCGCCTGATCGAAGTCGGCCAGCGCTTTTTGATACTCCTGCAGATCGTTGTATGCGGTGCCGCGATTATTCCAGGTTTCCGATGCCTTTGCATTCAGGCGAAGGGCGCTGGTGAATTGCTCCACTGACTGTTGTGGCTTGTTGAGGGTCTTCAGGATGATCCCGTAATTATAGAACGCGACGTCCGAGCTTTGATCGAGCTTCACGGCTCTGGCGATCAATGGCTCGGCCTCCGCAAACCGCTTCATCCTTATCAGCACGATGGTCAGGAGGTTCAGCGCCCCGACATGGCTCGGATGACTTTTCAGGAATTTCCTGAAAAGCCGGTCGGCATCTTCATATTTCTGAAGGTTGAATGCGCCGAACGCATCCTGAAAGATCTTTTCAGCGGAACTCATCTGTCCTTCTCGATCGCGAGCGCTGGCGCGGTAGATCAAAGCCGTCGAAGCCAAACCGCCCGCCCCCGGGAGCGATCTCTATATGTTACTTGGCTGCCCCGACACAGCGGTTTTTCATGCGATCCGCCCCCGCCGGGGCCGGCTTTTTTCAGCCGTATCGGAGGCGGCCATCACTTCCCGCACTCGCCGACATGCTCGCCTTCCAGTTCGGTTTTCACATCGCTCATCAATGACCCTGCCATCCAGGCCTTGCTGATGACGGTGGCGGTGTAGTGGGTTGGACTGTCGAAGTTGAAGCTGCCCAGGACATCAAGATCCAACTGTCCCTTGCATTGCAGATGCCATTTCAGCGTTCTTCCATCGGTCTCGGATGCCGCGGGCTCACAGGTCGAATTCACTGTGCCACTTACCGCGCCGAAGGTCTTGGCGACGTCGCCGGCCTGTTCCGGCGTGAGACAACGGCCCTTCACCACCGGCTGCGCGGTCGCGCCATTCATCACCGTGGTCGACGTTACTTTCCACTGCCCGGGTTCAATGGTTAAGTTGTCCGCTGCGGCCGAAACGGTCAGCACCGGCAGCAAGCACAACAAGGTCATCCCATACCTGATCATTCGCCCGTCTTTCTGATATGCGTCGTCGCAAGGATAGGACACAAGCCGCAACCGTAGCTACAGGCTTGTTGCTACAGGCGCCAACAACGATCCAGGCCAACACGTCATGATGACGACACTTGCGATCTCCGGTTATCGTTCTCTGCGCGACGTCAGGGTCAGTTTGGCTGGACTGACGATCGTGACCGGGGCCAATGGCAGCGGGAAATCGAGCCTCTATCGCGCGCTGAAGCTGCTGGCGGACATCGCACAGGGCCGTATCGTCCAGTCATTGGCCGCCGAGGGCGGCCTGCAATCGACATTATGGGCAGGCCCGGAGGCCTTCTCACGCGCGATGAAGGACGGTAGCCAGCCCGTGCAAGGACTGGTTCGCAAGAACCCCATCAGCCTCAAGCTTGGATTCTCCGGCAAGGATTACGGCTACGGCATCGATCTCGGGCTGCCGCTGCCGGATGTAACGTCGCGGTTCTCGAGCGACCCGCAGATCAAGGCCAAAAGCCTGTGGACCGGCGAACGACTGGGCCGGGCGAACGCCTTCGCCCTTCGCAACGGTCCCAGTGTACGCATTCGAGACGGCAATGGCGAATGGCGGCAGGCTCATCAGCAGCTCGCACCCTTCGACAGCATGATGACCCACTGCAGCGATCCGCGAGAGGCGATCGAACTCCTGGTGCTGCGCGATCGGATGCGGGACTGGCGGTTCTACGATCACATGCGAACCGACCCCGAAGCGCCGGCGCGCAAACCGCAGGTCGGAACCTACACCCCGGTGCTGGCATCCGATGGGTCGGATCTGGCCGCGGCGGTGCAGACCATCGTCGAAATCGGCGACGGCAGGCAGATGAACGACGCGATCGCCGACGCCTTCCCGGGAGGCCGCGTCGCCGTGACCACGACCGGGGCGTATTTCGAAATCGAGATGCGGCAGCACGGCCTGCTGCGAACGCTCAAGGCATCGGAACTGTCGGATGGCACGTTGCGCTACCTTCTGCTGGTCGCGGCGCTGCTCTCGCCACGGCCGCCGGCGCTGATGATCCTCAACGAGCCGGAAACAAGCTTGCACCCTGATCTGCTGCCCGCGCTGGCGCGCCTGATCGTCCAGGCCGCCAAGCAGACCCAGATGATCGTTGTCTCGCATGCGGAGGTGCTGGTCTCAGCGCTCGACGCTGCCCCCGTCAGCAGGCGGATCGTGCTGGAAAAGACCCTGGGCGAAACGGCGGCTCAGGATCACGAACCGCCGAGCTGGACCTGGCCTTCAAGGTAGCTCGGCCTTCGAGGTAGCTTGGCGTTCGAGGTAGCTTGGCGTTCTGGCCGTCACGGTAACTTGGCCGTCGCGATAGCGGAAGGACGATGGCCCTCCCCCGGCGACGCTCAGTGCGCCGTCATCCAGGCCCGCGCTTCGCGCTGGGCAGTGGCGATCTCGACCTCGGACATCATCTCGGCAACCTCGCGGCGCATCGGAACGGCGTCGCGGCGGCCCTTCAGGGCGGCGAGGTTGAACCATTTGTGCGCGGCGACGAGATTGACCACGCCGGAACGCCCGCTGGCCCAATACAGACCACGCTCGAACAGCACGTCCGGGATCGCGTTTGCTTCCACCGGCATTGCCATTTCCAGATCGATGTGCCCCTGAAACATCTTGGTCTCCTTTTTTGATTTTCTGCGCCGTCCCGTCGCCGAGCGCGGCCCCTGTCCACTGTTTGAAACGTCCCGTTATTCCCCACGCCGTTTGCCGGCTTGTTGGGATCATCATGACCGATCAAATTTGAAGAGCAGTTTAAATATCGCGATAAATCGGAGGTGAATGCTGGCGCCGCGAGGTCCGCCCGGAAATCGCAAAAACGCCCGGTTTGGCAGGGGTTACCGGCAGATTCGGGAATTCGGTTTACCCTGCCATTTCGCGAAACGATAACCATTCGCGGCAATCGGGCCTCGCGTCCGGCCGCGTAACGGCAACCGGGCATGACCACTGTCGACCGGCGTCGCGCTGGAACCCTGCGGGACTGCGGCCGTGGATGGCGAGAGCTTGCTTTGGGAGATTTTTAAAATCTGACGTGCCGGGCTCAGCCACGGCAGCGGAACGAGGGCGTCGGCGAACACGTCAGGACCAGATTTCATGGCGGGCTTTCAGCCCGATGAAATTGCGGACCAGAGATCCGCACCGAACGAAGAAAACTGGTTTCTTCTGCCGGACCGGTTTTCGCAGGAGCGAGCTCCTTCGAAAGGACGATCCAGCCGTTTGACCTGATGTCTCGCCGACACCCTCTTTCGTCGACCAGAGCCGCCGGGTTGGAAACCGCTTCGAGAAGCGGAATGTCCTGAAGGCTCGTGTGACGTGCCGGCATCAAGTCGCCGGCAATTTCTTAAGCGAAGGTTACTTCTTCTTCTTGGCGACCTTCTTGGTCTTCTTCGCAGTCTTCTTCACTGCGCTCTTCGCCTTCTTCGCCTTCTTTGCCTTCTTAGCTTTCTTGGCCATGTTGCCCTCCGATGTAAGTGAGATGGCTTATTCGCTGCGTGCACTCGGGAATCGAAATGCACTACCTCCCGAATACACCAACACATTGAAAAAAACAGTGTCGGCTTAAGGAAGTGTTGACACGCCGATGCCGGAGCGCGCGACGCGCGCTCGTCGTCAACGCGACGAGATAACCGCGCGGCGATGCAAGTAGTGCGCGGAAACACGACACATGCATTTGTCAATATCGAAGGAAACCACTGTGCCGCAGCTGTTTCTGCAATTCTTCATCGCGCGATACCGGCGCCATCGTGCACATAACGACTCGGCAGCGCCGGCCAAAAACGCGCTGCGTGGACTCTGAGTCGCCATTTTTGGCAATGAAAAAATTTTCACTGTCGCCGCCATCGCGTCTCATCTGTGCTCGCCAAAACCGGTTTTTCGCGCGAATCGCCGCCGCCGATTTGCGGGCGCGATTTCTGGTCGAGACGATGGATTGCACTCCGATCGACACGCGCGGGCAGGCTTGCGCGCGTTCAATCGATACCGCGCCGATGACGGCAGCGTGAGCTTCGCGCGACCTCAGATGCCGAGTTTCGACTTCAAGAGGTCGTTGACGGCTTGCGGATTGGCCTTGCCGCCGGACGACTTCATCACCTGACCGACGAACCATTGGATCGCCGCCGGCTTGGCCTTCGCCTGTGCGACCTTGTCCGGATTGGCGGCGATGATGTCGTCTACCACCTTCTCGATTGCGCCGAGATCGGTCACCTGCTTCATGCCGCGCGTCTCGACCAGCGCGCGGGGATCGCCGCCCTCCTGCCAGACGATCTCGAACAGATCTTTTGCAATCTTGCCGGAGATGGTGCGCTGTCCGATCAGATCGACGATCGCGGCAAGCTGCGCCGCCGACACCGGCGAGCCCGTGATGTCACGGCCTTCCTTGTTGAGACGGCCGAACAGCTCGTTGATCACCCAGTTGGCGGCGAGCTTGCCATCGCGAGCCTTGTCGGCGAGACCGGCCAACACGGTTTCGTAGAACTCCGCGCTCTCGCGTTCGGCCACCAGCACGCTGGCATCATAGGGAGAGAGTGCAAACTCGGCGATGAAGCGGACCTTCTTCTGGTCCGGCAGCTCCGGCAGCCCGGCCTTGAGTTCGGCGACAAAGGCTTCGCTGAATTCCAGCGGCAAGAGATCGGGGTCCGGGAAATAACGGTAGTCGTGCGCTTCTTCCTTGGAGCGCATCGAACGCGTCTCGCCCTTGTTGGGGTCGTAGAGCCGCGTTTCCTGGTCGATCGAGCCGCCATCCTCGATGATCTCGATCTGGCGCCGCGCTTCATATTCGATCGCCTGGCCGATGAAGCTGATCGAGTTCATGTTCTTGATCTCGCAGCGGGTGCCGAGCGGACCGCCCGGCCTGCGCACCGAGACGTTGACGTCCGCGCGCAAGCTTCCCTTCTCCATGTCGCCATCGCAGGTGCCGAGATAGCGCAGGATCGACCGCAGCTTGGTCACATAGGCCTTGGCCTGCTCGGACGAGCGGATGTCCGGCTTGGAGACGATCTCCATCAGCGCGACGCCACAACGGTTGAGGTCGACATAGGACATGGTCGGTGACTGATCGTGCAGCAACTTGCCGGCGTCCTGTTCAAGATGCAGCCGCTCGATCCCGATCGTAACGGTGTGGCCGCCCTCGAGTTCGACCTCGACTAGGCCCTCGCCCACGATCGGCGACTTGTACTGGCTGATCTGATAGCCCTGCGGCGAATCTGGGTAGAAATAGTTCTTGCGGTCGAACACCGAGCGCAAATTGACCTGCGCGTTGAGGCCCAGCCCGGTCCGCACCGCCTGCCTGACGCATTCCTCGTTGATGACAGGCAGCATGCCCGGCATCGCCGCATCGACCAGCGACACATGCGCGTTCGGTTCGCCGCCGAATTCGGTCGAGGCCCTCGAAAACAATTTCGAGTGCGAGGTGACCTGGGCGTGGACCTCCAGCCCGATCACCATTTCCCAATCGCCGCTGGCGCTCTTGATCAGGTTGGATGGCTTGACTGCAACGTTCATGAATGGCCCGGTCGGTTACGCGTCCTGCGACACGAATGCAGAGCTCAAAACGTCGAAATAGCTCGATATCCGTTCGCTGGGCGATGGTTTTGCGACGGATCTGCCTCGATGGCCGGGGCGATGCCGTATAACCGCAAAATAAGCCGACACGAGAGGCGATGCAACCGGCGACGTCAGCGCTATTTCGACCCCGACGGGGTGAAACTTGCGGCGATCCATGCCAATACACGAAAGCTTCCCAGGCAACTCCGCTCCTGCAGCTTCGAGACGGCACCATGGCTGACATGCTTCTGCGTATGACCGACGGAACGCAGATCGCCGTGCCCGCCTCCCTCGACGCGATGACGACCTATGTCATCCTCGAACAGGAAACCTGGTTCGAGAAGGAGATGGCTTTCGTCGCCCACTGGCTGCGGCCGGGCATGACCGCGATCGATATCGGCGCCAATCTCGGGGTCTACAGCCTTGCGATGGCGCGGCTGGTGGGGCCCGAGGGCGAGGTTTACGCCTATGAGCCGGCAACCGAGACCCGCCGTCTGCTCGCCATAAGCAAAGCCGGCAACCGCGCCGACAATCTGCATATCATCGCCGCCGCGCTGTCCGACGGCGAGCGCGAGGGACATCTCGTGCTGGGGGCATCGAGTGAGCTGAATTCGCTCGATGGCATCGGCCCCGGGGAAACCGTGCGGATCACCTCGCTGGACCTCGAACAAAAAACACGAAATTGGGGTGCGATCGATTTTCTCAAGATCGATGCCGAAGGCGAAGAGCAGCGAATTCTGGCGGGTGCTGCCGCATTCTTCGCCAGCCGCTCGCCGCTCGTGATGTTCGAAGTGCGCGCCGGCGAAAAGCAGAATGCCGATCTTCCCGCGGCCTTCGCTGCGATGGGCTTTGGTCTCTACAGGTTGCTCGCCGGGGCGCCGGTGCTGGTGCCCGTTGGTGCGAATGAGGTGCTCGACGGCTACGAGCTCAATTTGTTCGCCGCCAAACCCGATCGTGCCGCCGCACTCGCGGCGGAGGGATACCTGGTCGAAGCGATTCCGGGATGGGCGCCGGACGATCGCAGCCGGGCCAGGGCGCAGGAATTCTTCCAGGCGCAGCCGTTCGCCCCGGTGTTCGCCGCGTTGCCCGGCGGCGCGGTCGCCGCAGAACCTGTCTACCGCGACGCGCTCGCCGGCTACGCCATCTGGCGATGCCAGGACGTCGCGCTGCCGGAACGCTGCGCCGCGCTGCGGTTCGCCTGCGACAGCCTGACGGCGCTCTGCGAACAGCAGGCCTCGCTGCCGAGGCTCTCCTCGCTCGCTCGCATCGCTTGGGAGATTGGCCGCCGCACCATTAGCGTCAGGGTGCTGCAAATCATGGCGGATATGCTCAAAACCGGAAAAGGCCGGATCATGGAGCCGTTCTGGCCAGCGAACCCGCGATTTGACAAGGTGCCGCCGGGCGCCAATGTCGTCGAATGGTTCGTGGCAGCAGCACTGGAGCAGTTCGAGCGAACGGCATCCTTTTCATCGCTGTTTGGAAACTCCGGTGTCGATCTCGACTGGCTGGGCCGACAACCGTTTGTTTCCACCGAAATCGAGCGCCGACGGATTTTGCAGCGTCTGCGCAGAGGTGAAAAAATGGCGCTCCCGCCGCGGCTGCTGGCGCCGGCACCGGATCACCTCAACGCCGATATCTGGCGTGGCGGACACGTGCCGAACGGCATCGTGCGCTGAGATCGACGATGATCCGGGGGCGGTCGCCGCTATCGCTTCGTGCGACCGGCCGGCTCAGTTCGGCATCGCGCCCGGCGCGGCATCGAGCATCAATGTAAACCAGGTGCCCTGCCCGCGGATGGTTTCGGCGCGAAATACGACATTGCCGGCATTTTCCTTCAGCGTCTGCAGGATCAAGGCGCCGAGTTTGCGCGGCGACGGCCATTGCTGATGTTCGTCGAGGCCGACGCCGTCATCGGATACGATGATGGTGACGCGGCCGCCGTCCTGCCGGCAGATCAGTTTCAACTGGCCGTCGCTGCGGCCGACAAACGCATATTTCAGCGCGTTGGTCAGCATCTCGTTGACCAGCAGGCCTGCCGGCATCGCGACGTTGATCGAGAGCGGGCAATAGCCGGTCTCGATGTCGATCCTGATGTTGTCCGCCGCACTGACCTGCATCACGGAATTGGCGATATCGGACAGATACTGGCCGAGATCGATTTCGGCCGGGGCGTCCTCGGTCGAGAGGGTGCGGTAGAGCACGGTCAGTGCGTCGATCCGGCTCGCGAGCCGGGCCAGCGCCACCGTCTCCCCTTCCTTGGCCGATCGCGCCTCCAGCCGGATCAAGGCCGTAATGAGCTGCAGGTTGTTCTTCACCCGGTGCTGAAGTTCGCGCATCAGCATGTCGCGATCGCGGATCTGGCTCTCGAACTGCTCGATCTGCGCCCGCTCGCGGCCGCCGACATCGACCAGCGCCGCGATCCGGAAATTCTCGACCCCGTCGTCGCTTTCGATCATCGACGCATAGGCCTGCACGATCACCAGCCGATCAAGCGGCACGGAGGGACGGAACACGCCGATAAAATCTTCCCCGTCCCTGATGGCTTCGCCCAGCGTCGTACCCGCGCTTTCCTCAACCACAAAACCGTCCAGACAGGTCCAGCTCTGCCCCTCCACATCGACGGGCGCGAGCATCATGAGATGTTCAAAGGCTTTGTTGATGTAGACGATATGCTGTTGATCGCCGGTGCCGCGCGATATCGCAACCGCGACCGGAACATGGTCCAGCAAATGCTTGTAGCGGTCGTTCTCGATCGCCGAGGCGAGCTTCGACGAACCCAAAATCTGGTCGATTTGCTGGGAGGAGGGAACGCCGTCGTCAGCGCTCATATAGGCACCGTGCTCATGGACGAACCATGACCAAGCCCACCAAAAAACGCAAACGCAAAAACCGCGCGCGCCTGATGGAACTTCACGCCCGCCGTGATTTCAGGCTTTTCCGCTCCCGAGCAGCGCCGCGACGATCCGCTCCCATTCACTCTCCAGCGCATCCGTCGCGACCGGCCGCCCCGCCTGCCTGTACCAATAGCCGGCATTGCCAAGATCGCCCTCGACGCGATGCAGATAGGCGTGGACCCAGGAGGCATCGGCGCTCGATTCGTCCTGCACGATCTTGTGCGCCTGGTCCCAATTCCCTTTAGCCGCCCACCACAGGCCGGCGAGCGGCGCGTCGAGGTCCGGTGCCGGAGCAGCAGCCGACAGACTGGTTCTGAAATCCGCCGGGTTCACCACCGCCTCACCACCATTTTTTGGGCGTAAACCGTCCCGCCGCCTGCTCGATCACCTCGCCAAGCGAGAACAAGGTCTCTTCATCGAACGGCCGCCCGATCAGTTGCAGGCCGAGCGGCAAGCCCTGCGCGTCCTTGCCGGCGGGAACCGCGATGCCCGGCAATCCCGCCATGTTCACAGTCACCGTGAAGATGTCGTTGAGATACATCTCGACAGGATCGGCGCCCTTCTCTCCGATGCCGAACGCCGCCGATGGCGTGGCCGGCGTCAGGATCGCGTTGACGCCTTTGGCAAAGCAGTCCTCGAAATCCCGCTTGATCAGGGTGCGGACTTTCTGCGCGCGCAGATAATACGCGTCGTAATAGCCGGCCGAGAGCACATAGGTACCGATCATGACGCGGCGGCGCACTTCCGCGCCAAATCCTTCGGCACGAGTATTCTCGTACATCTCGCCAATCGAGCGGCCCGGCACGCGCAATCCGTAACGCACGCCGTCATAGCGCGCGAGATTGGAGGAGGCTTCCGCGGGCGCCACGATGTAATAGGCCGGCAACGCATATTTGGTGTGCGGCAGCGACACTTCGACCAGTTCGGCGCCCGCCGCCTTCAGCCAGTCGGCGCCCTCGGCCCACAGTTTTTCGATTTCCGCCGGCATGCCGTCGAGGC
Source organism: uncultured Alphaproteobacteria bacterium (assembly GCA_963755895.1). Taxonomy (GTDB): domain Bacteria; phylum Pseudomonadota; class Alphaproteobacteria; order Rhizobiales; family Xanthobacteraceae; genus Bradyrhizobium. The sequence goes on along the minus strand of CAVWMD010000002.1, from coordinate 198,114 downwards.
GATATTCCTTGGGAATACCGATCTTCATGCCCTTGATCGACGTGCCGATCGCTTTCTCGTAATCCGGCACCGCGCGATCGACCGATGTGGTGTCCTTGGGGTCGTGACCGGCCATCGAGCGGGTCAGGATCGCGGCATCCCGCACGCTGCGCGCGATCGGGCCGGCCTGATCGAGCGAGGACGCGAAGGCGACGGTGCCCCAGCGCGAGCAGCGCCCGTAGGTCGGCTTGATGCCGACCGTTCCGGTGAACGCCGCCGGCTGGCGGATCGAGCCGCCGGTGTCGGTCGCCGTCGCCCCCATGCACAACAGCGCCGCTACTGCCGACGCCGAGCCGCCGGACGAGCCCCCCGGCACCAGCCTGGTATCGGAGCCGTCGCGCCGCCACGGATTGACCACCGCGCCGAAGCACGAGGTTTCGTTCGACGAGCCCATCGCGAATTCATCATTGTTGAGCTTGCCGAGCATCACCGCGCCGTCGCGCCAAAGCTGCGAGGTCACGGTCGATTCGTAAGGCGGCACGAAATTGCCGAGGATTTTCGAGCACGCCGTGGTGCGCACGTCCGTGGTCGCGAACAGGTCCTTGATGCCGAGCGGAATACCCGCGAGCGGACCGCCCTCGCCCTTGGCGATCCTGGCATCGGCCTGCCGCGCCATGTTGCGAGCGTGATCCGGCGTCTCCAGCACGAATGCGTTCAGGACGCGCGCAGCCTCGATCGCAGCCAAGTGCGCATCGGTCAGTTCAAGCGCGGTAAAGAATTTGCTCGCGAGACCAGCTCTGGCCTCGGCGATCGTCAGCGATGTCAAATCGGTCATTTATCAACCGGGCTGCAGAAGAACGGAGACAGCGTCTTGTCGTTGGCGGGATCGTCACGACGCGCTTTGTCGGCGGCCTCCAATTGGTCGAGCACGGCGTCCATCGCCTTGTCGGGATCCGCCGGTTTGCCCTCGCGCTCCATCGCGTCGAGGTAATTCATGTAGGCCTGATAGGCTTTTTCATCGTCGCAGAGCATACACATCCCGGTCTCCTCTACTCCACGACCTTCGGCACCAGGAAGAAATGGTCCTGGGTCTCCGGCGCGTTGGCGACCACCTCATCCGCGATCTCGCCGTCATTGACCACGTCGGGGCGCTTCTTCATTTCCATCGGGGTCACCGAGGTCATGGGCTCGACACCCCTAACATCGACTTCGCTCAACTGCTCGACGAACGCCAGCATCGCATTCAGTTCGCCCTGCAGGTGGGGAACCTCGGCTTCGGTGACCGCGATCCGCGCCAGATGCGCGATACGGCGGACGGTGGCGGCATCGACGGACATGATATGGGGTCCCAAACGGCGGAATTCAGCCCGCCGTATAGCAGAGTGGCCTTTTGCGCCGCAACCGCCGGAACCAGGTCGCCCGGGGTTCGGGCACCCGATCCGCCATTTGAGCCGGCTGCGATGATTGAAGCAGACTGTCGCGACCCGCCACTTCTGTACACGATTTCGATACCGCTGGCCCCTCGACGAAACCATTTTGCTCCCCCGGCGTAGTCGTCCTGAAACAGTCGGGGGGTCTATTCGTCCTGCACCAAAGAACTTGGAGGCCGCCACATGTGGACGAGCAAAGACGACAGCAGCCGGTCGGAAGGCTGGGATCCCGCGATCTGGTCGATCGGCACCGTGCTCGGCGCCGCGATCCTTTACGTGGCCTGCCTGGCCTGAGAACGAGGGCAGCCCCATGGCTGACGCAAAAATACTGCAGGAAAAGGCCGAAACGTTCGAACGCCGGGCCGAGAGCGCGACCGATCCGATCTCAAGGCAACATTACCGAGAGATGGCCGCGCACTACCGGTCGCTCGCGGTCGAGCATTTGAAAGTTCACCGCGACGAGCCGGCCCACTGAACCGCGCCGACGCGCCCGACGCTCAGGCTACGACCTAGAGCATTTCCGGTTCTGATAGAATCAGAACCGGGCTCCAGATTTTTGTTTTGACGCGTTTTCTTGACGCGAACCGGTACCCACTTCGCTCGAAACGCTCTAGCGGCGGCCTACCTGCCGGCCGAGGGTGCTCATCCGCGCCAGCGCCGCACTGGCCAGCGCCCGCGTCAGTTCAGCCGCCGGCATTTCCCGGCCCATCCTGACCGCCTGCCCGGCCCACAGATTGGTAAAATCGACCTTGCCGCGCTTTTCGGCGGCCACCTTCAGGGGCCCAAGCGCGGTCGCGGCATGGGGAAACGCCGGTACATGCGCCGAGATGGGGCCAACTTCGCGCATCACCCGGTTGGCGACGCCGCGCGCGGGGCGTCCGGTCATGACATTGGTGATGACGGTGGAATCGTCACCTGCCTCGGCCAGCGCGACACGTGCCGGCGCGATCACCCTGGATTCTGGGCACCGTAGATAGGCGGTGCCGATCTGCACGCCGGCCGCGCCCAGCGCGAACGCCGCGGCGATCCCTCGCCCGTCCGCGATACCGCCGGCCGCGATCACCGGAACTTTCACCGCATCGACCACCTGCGGCACCAGCGCGAAGGTGCCGGGCTGCTCACTGACGTTTTCGGTCAGGAACATGCCGCGATGGCCACCCGCCTCCGCGCCCTGCGCGATGATGATGTCGGCGCCGTTCTCCTCCAACCATATCGCCTCTTTCACGATCGTCGCGGACCCCATCACGCGGCAGCCGGCGGCCTTGACGCGCTTGAGCAGCGCCTGATCCGGCAGTCCGAAATGAAAGCTCACGACCTCAGGCCTGAGTTGCTCGACCGTTTCGCACCACGCGGCATCGAACGGCGCGCGGTTGGCGGCATTGACTGGCGCCGCCGGATCGAGCCCCAATTCCGCGTGATAGCGCTCAAGGTGCTTGCTCCATCCGGCTTCGCGCGCCGGATCGGCATCGACGGGTTGGTGGCAAAAGAAGTTCATGTTGAGCGGCGCCGAGATGCGCTGCCGGACAATGTTGACCTGTTCGCGGGCCTTGTCGGTGGAGATCATCGCGCACGGCAACGATCCCAGCGCGCCGCCCTGGGCCGCTGCGATCACCAGTTCGGCGTCCATCACGCCGGCCATCGGCGCCAGCACGATCGGAAACTCGGTTTTCAAAAGCTCGATAATTCGGCGATCCGGCCACATGGTTTGCTCGCTTCGGTGAATGGAAGATTCAGTCAGGCGTGTAAGGCTGCGGATGAGTTGCGCCGTCCGAGCATGATCTGGTCCGCTTCGCTGACGATCCGCTCGACAATCTCGCCCGCCGGCGGAATGTCGTGGATCAGGCCAACGGCCTCGCCGGCGATGACGGCGGCAACGTCGAAATTGCCCGCGGCCTTGGCGGCGGCATAGTCGGCAGCAACCGCGGTCACATTTTGCAGCAGTTCGACTTCGCGGCCGCTCCAGCGGCGCGAATGATCATTGACCAGGCAGCGTCCCGTAAACGGCGCCGGCCAGACATTATTGCGTGACAGATCGAATACGATGCCTCTCACGGTGCTGCCGCTGGTCGCGGCACAGATTCGCTGTTTTGCTTCTTCCGCGCCGTCACATTCCTGGCTCGCATAAAAGCGCGTGCCGAGCAGCACGCCGGAAGCGCCCAGCATCAACATGGCGGCGAGCCCGCGTCCGTCGCCAATGCCGCCTGCGGCGACCACCGGGACACGTCCCGCCGCGAGATCGACGATCGCCGGCACAATGTCGATCGTGGTGCGCGAGGCGCCGTGGCCGCCAGCCTCGGTGCCCTGCGCGATCAGGACGTCGGCGCCCGCATCCAACGCCGCTCGCGCCATGTCTTCGGTCTGCACTTGACAGATCAACCGCGCGCCGGCGGCCTTGATGCGCGGCGCGAACGGCTTGGGATCGCCAAACGACAGCATGACCGCGCGCGGCTTGGCGTCGAGCGCAATGTCCAGCAGTTCGGGCTGCTTGGCGAGACTCCAGGTGATGAAGCCAACGCCGAACGGTGCGCTCGCACGCTGCTTGAGCTTGGCGGTCTCCTGCTCGAGCCACGCTTTGTCGCCGTAGCCGCCACCGAGAACGCCAAAGCCACCGGCATTGCTGACTGCCGCCGCCAGGCGTGCGCCCGCAATCAAATCCATCGGCGCCGACAGAATCGGATGCTGGATGCCGAGCAGTTCCGTCAATGAGGTGCTGATTGGCATGTCCGTCCTCCCGGTCTGGACAGCGACTCTAGACCGATTTATCATTCTTGAAAAATGAATACTGGAGAACTCTGCCATCTCTAAAATGAAACGAGACAGTCCTATGGAACTGACAGACCTCGTGACTTTCTTGGCGGTCGCACGCACCGGCGGCATCACCCGCGCGGCCGACGAACTTAACACCGTGCAATCCAACGTCACCCAACGGATCAAGGCGTTGGAGGCTGAAATTGGCACCGCTTTGTTCGAGCGGCACAGCCGCGGCATGACGCTGACCGGCGCCGGCCGCCGGCTGTTGCCCTACGCCGAAAGAATGGCGGCGCTGGCGCGCGAGGCGGTGCTGGCGGCGCGCGACGACGGCGAGCCGAAAGGGCCGCTGGTGATCGGCTCGATGGAGACCACGGCCGCGGTTCGCCTGCCGTCTCTGCTGGCGGAATTCCACCGGCGCTTTGCGGCGGTGCGATTGAGCCTGCGGACCGCCCCGACCGCGGATCTGGTGGCCGCCGTGCTCGACGGTTCGCTCGACGGCGCCTTCGTCGCCGGCCCGATTGATCACGCCGAACTTGCTTCCGTCATCGCGTTCAGGGAAGAGCTGGTGCTGGTCACGGCGCGGCGCTGGAGCAGTCTCGCCGCGCTGCGCGCCGGGACGCCGCAATCCGGTCCAACCGCGCTGGTGTTCCGTACCGGCTGCACCTACCGGCAACGGCTCGAACAGTTGTTTTCGGAATTCGGCTGGCCGTCCGCGACGCGGTTCGAATTGGGCACGCTGGACGGCATGATCGGCTGCGTCGCCGCCGATATGGGGGTAACGCTGTTGCCCCGCGCCGTCGTCGGGCGCAGCGATTTAAGTGAAAGCATCACGCTGCACACGCTGAGCGCCGCGCAGTCGCGGGTCGATACGCTCTTCATCCAGCGCAGCAGCGCGCACCGTTACAGCGCGCTGGAAGGTTTTGTGGGCTGCCTGAACAAGAACGATCAGGTCATTGCCGCCTGACGCTCCACCGCCGCAGCGCGACCACCGACCAGATCGCCTCGACCACCCCGAACGGCCAGGCGCCTTGCAGGAATCCATAGACCGAGCCCAGCGCGCAGGCGACCGCGAAGCCGAGCACGAACCAGCGGCTACGATCCTCCAGCGCGTAGCACACCAGCATCGCGGTGACCGCGAACAGTCCAAATAACGTCAGCCGATCCATCGTCATCCATCTGCTTTTCTTGCGCTTTGCACGCATTGCCGGCCGCGTGCTATGCGGAGCGATGCCTGCGCTCATCTTACCGCTGATCGACGCCGTGCCGCACTGGCCTGAACGCGGGGCGCTGGTCGGGCTCGATCTCGGCACCAAAACCATCGGGGTTGCGGTGTCCGATCCCGACCGCAAACTCGCGACCGGTGTCGAGACCATCCAGCGCAAGGCTTTTAAGGCCGACGCGGCCCGTCTGCTGGCCATCGCCGGCGAACGTAACGTGGTCGGCTTTGTGCTGGGCCTGCCCATCAACATGGATGCCAGCGAGGGCCCGCGCGCGCAATCGACCCGCGCCTTCGCCCGCAATTTCTCGCAACTCACAGCACTCGCCATCGCGCTATGGGACGAGCGCCTCTCCACCGTCGCGGTGGAGCGCGAGCTGATCGGTATGGACATGAGCCGCGCCCGCCGCGCCGAGGTGATCGACGAACACGCCGCGATCTTCATCCTGCAAGGCGCGCTCGACCGACTGGCGACCCTGCGCAATGCAGGTGGCGATCGCTGAGGGCGGCGATCACGAATGCCGGGTACTATCGCGCTGGCGACGGTCGGGCCTTAAACGTAGGGGCCCATCCCGAAAAAGATAACCAAGTTGAGGCCTGAATGGACTATAACCGTCAACCAGGTTGAATCGCTGCGCCACCGAAAATGCCCGAGCGCAAGACCTATCACGAAGACCTCAACGCGCCCGAACCAATTATATTGCGTGTGGCTCATCGCCCAGACTGCCGATGTCAGCACGATGGCGCCTATCGGACCAACGAATGACTGCGACCAACCGCGAAACATGAAGCCGCGAACGACAAACTCCTCAACGATCGGCCCCGCAACGCAGCCGCCGATCAGCAAGATGAGCAAGCCGATCGGTCCTCCAACACCGATAAGGGAATGAGTTGCCGGCAGTTGCTCACCGACAAGATATGCAACCAAACTTTCGCCCACCACAACGATAGCCATGACGCCGAACGCCCGCACCGCTTCGCGTCGTGTTGGCCAGTTCAACGTTAGATACTCTGCGAACTCTCTGCCGGCCATTCGGATGGCAACCCACAGTACCGCGATAGTGGGCACCGTTGCCGCAATAAGAGCGACGCCTTGCCAGCGCCCCAGGAGGCCGAGCCACAACGCCTGAAGTTCAGCCGGCGACAGGGCCATCACTACCGCGCACCAGCCGAATACGACGGTCAACGCAAGTTCACCCGTCACAGTGAATACGCCGTAAGCAATCAATACGACGAGGGTCGTCTCGAGGAAATCCCAGGTCCGGAGCGGTGACGACGAGATCGGAAGGCGAGAATTGGTGCTTTCGAAATTCGACATGTCGGCTTCCTGCTGCAATCCAGCAGCGAAGGTTGGCATATCCTCTACCTAACACATCGGATGATCATCCCACCAGCCACATCGTTTGCACGCAAGCGGCCAGATTATTCAGGCCGTGCAGCAGCACCGTCAGCCAGATCGATTGGCTGCGATAGCGGACATAGCCGAGCACGAGGCCAATCGAAAACACCTCGCCGAGAAAGAACCAGTCATATTGCAGATGCAGCGACGTCCACACCAGCGACGACAGCAGGATGGCGCCGGGGACACGCAGAAAGCTTTCCGACCAGCCGCGATAGAGAAAACCGCGCGCGAAAAACTCTTCGGTGACCGGCGCTGCGACCGCGAACGCCAGCACCAATAGCCACAAGGCGCCATCGGCCCGCGCCGATTGCAGCACGTCGCCCATGAATCCCGGAGTGACTTCGCGCCCGGTCGCACGCGACACCATATCCCAGCCCATCACCACGATGACCATCGCGACGATACCGATCAGAACGTTTTGCCAACTGGTCCAGCGCAGCGCGAGATAATCCGCAAACGGCGTCCGTGACAGCCGGACCGGCACCCACACCGCGGCAAGCACAGCGGGCAATCCCGTGATCACCGACAGCGAGATCGTCAGGCCGCCGCCGAGCACGTGCACCGCCGCCGCCATGTCGAGCGGCCCCTCCTGCCGCAGCAGAAACCAGCCCACCACCGCGAGCTGGCCGACAAACATCGCGGCAAAGATGAACAGGCCCCACAGCGCGGTGCCCCAGAACTTCCAGATCCGCGGCGGGCGCGGGAGAGGCGTGACGGTGACGGGTGGAAGACTTTCGGGATTGAGCGAATCCATCAACTGGCTTTCAAGGCAAGGTTTCAAGGTAAGGCCCGCACCAGCAGGCTTTTGATGTCGTCATTGGCGAAATCGACGGCGCCGTACATGCCGGCGTGGGTAGCAGCCAACCGCGTCCGCGCGAAGAGTTCGGCTTGATGCGGCGACACGGCATTCAACGCCGCCGCAGCCGCCAGCAGTGCCAGTTTCTCGACCGCGAGCCGCGCCACGCGCTCGCCATCGGGCCGGCGGAATGCTTGGCCCACGAACGCGACCGCATCGGCGGCGCCGGACAATCCCTTGGTCTCCCGCGTCAGCGCCTGCAACACCGCCATCGCCGCGTCGGCCTCGCGCGACAAGGCCCTGAGCACGTCGAGGCACATCACATTGCCGGAGCCTTCCCAGATCGCATTGACCGGCGACTCACGATAGTGACGCGCCAGAATACCCTCCTCGACATAGCCATTGCCGCCGAGGCACTCCATCGCCTCATAGAGAAAGCCCGGCGCGTTCTTGCACACCCAGTATTTGATCGCGGGCGTCAAAAGCCGCATATACGCCGCCTCGCCGGCATCGTCAGGCGCGCGGTCAAAGGCGCGACAGAGCCGCATCACCAGCGCAACTGACGCCTCGACATGCAGCGCCATGTCGGACAGCACCGCCTGCATCAGCGGCTGATCGGCGAGATGTTTTTGAAATACGCTGCGGTGACGGGCGTGATGCAGGGCATGCGCCAGTCCCGAGCGCATCAGGCCGGCCGAGGCAATCGCGCAATCCTGCCGTGTCAGTTGCACCATCTGGATGATGGTGCGGATGCCCTTCCCCTCCTCGCCGACCGGTAATGCGTAGGCGTTCTCGAACTCGACCTCGGACGACGCGTTGGAGCGGTTGCCGAGCTTGTCCTTGAGCCGCTGGAAATGGATGGCGTTGACCGAACCGTCCGGCTTGAAGCGCGGCATGAAAAAACAGCTGAGGCCGGCATCGGCCTGGGCCAGCACCAGGAACGCGTCGCACATCGGCGCCGACATAAACCATTTATGGCCGGTAATGCGGTAAGCCCCGCTGTCGCGCTCCGCGCGCGTCATGTTGGCGCGCACATCGGTGCCGCCCTGCTTCTCGGTCATTCCCATGCCGAGCGTCATGCCGCGCTTGGTCCACCATGGCGCGAAACCGGGATCATAGTCATCGGTTGCGATCACCGGCATCACCTGCGCCAACAGATCGGGTTGCGACCCCAACGCCGCGACCGACGCCCGTGTCATGGTGATGGGACAGAGATGCCCGGTCTCGACTTGGGCTGCGATGTAGAATTTTGCCGCGCGCACGACTTCGGCGCTGCCACCGGCGGGCTTTCCTTGCGCGCTCCAGGTCGAATGGTGAATTCCGGCATGGGCGGTGCGCGCCATCAACTCGTGATAGGCCGGATGGAACTCGACCTGGTCGCGCCGGTTGCCGCGCGCATCGAAGGTCCGCAGTTTCGGCATGTTCTCGTTGGCCAGACGACCGCGCTCGGCCATCGCAGCGGAACCCCAATGCCGGCCGAATTCGGATAGTTCCTGCCCCGCCGAGGCTCCATTGTTGGCCGCGACAGCCTCCCGCAGCGGCTGGTCCAGCGCGAACAGATCGACGTCCTCAAACGGCGGCGACTGGTTGAACACCTCGTGGGTCGCGAACGAAGGCTGAGTCATGGGCCGTCTCTCACGGAATTCTGAGGAATCGATGGCGGCGTGGTTGGGCAGCCAAATCATAGGCCTCCCCGCCCGGGCCCGGCAGCGGAAAATGCCACCACGCCTTCGAATAGTTCACAAAGCCTTGCTGCGCCAATACAGCGACCAGTTCATTGCGCCAGCGTCGCGGCGTTGGACCCTTTTTCGTGCGCCGTCCTACTTTGCATGGGGTTGTTTTCGCGATTTTATGCCTGCCCCGCTTCCAGCGCACCCGGATGTGCCGTGCTAACGCTGACGGCGAGCCGGTTCAATTTAAACCCATGCTCTAGTCTTACTGAGTTAGACTAGGAGCCTGTCCGAATAGTGACTGTTCAATTCTAAGCAATTCTGATTCAAGCGAGGGCCATGAGCAAGTATTTTCGCCCCTGGAATATCGATCAGACGCTGCTTCTGCCGCCGAATGTGCAGGATTTTGTGCCGAAAGGCCATGTTTCGCGGTTTATCGTTGAGCTGGTGCGGGAGAGCCTCGATCTCAGGGCGATCACGGGCAGCTATGTGAGCGGGCTCGGGCAACCGCCGTTTGACCCGCGGATGATGGTGGCGCTTCTGTTGCACAGCTATGCGAGTGGGCTGTATTCTTCGCGGCGGATCGCAAAGGCCTGCCGTGAGCGGAACGATTTTGTGATGATTGTGGCGCTGGATCCGCCGGATTTTCGCACGATCAGCGACTTCCGCAAGCGGCATTTGAAGGCGCTGGGCGCGCTGTTCCTGCAGGTTCTGAAGCTGTGTGAGACGGCAGGGCTGGTCAAACTCGGGCATGTCGCGCTTGATGGCACGAAGATCAAAGCCAACGCTTCGAAACATAAAGCGATGAGTTATGAGCGCATGAAAAAACGCGATACGGAATTGAAAGCCGAGATCGCCCGCATGTTGGCGGCCGCCGAGGCGGCGGATTCCGATGAGGACGAGACTTTCGGCAAAGACAAGCGCGGCGACGAACTGCCGGATTGGGTCGGCGACAAACAGAAACGGCTGGCGAAGATCCAGCAGGCGATGGCGGCGCTGGAGGCCGAGGCCAAGCTGGAGGCGGAGGAAGAGCGTCGCATCGAGGCAGAGAAAGAACAGCAGCGCCAAGCCCAAGGCCGCAAGAAGCCGGGCAAACCGGCAGCACCGCCGTCGGACGAACCCAATCCCAAGTCGCAACGCAATTTTACCGATCCGGAAAGCCGCATCATGAAGTCGAAGGATGGTTTCGTTCAGGCCTACAATGCACAGGCCGCCGTTGACGCAGGCGCCCAGATCATTGTCGCGCACGAACTGACGCAGTGCGGCAACGATCAGGGCCAGTTGGTGCCGCTGATCAAGGCCATCGAGAACAATCTCGGCCGCAAGCCGGAGCAGGCCTCAGCGGACTCCGGCTACTGCAGCGAAGCCAATCTCGAAGCGCTCGAAGCACACGGTATCGACGGCTATGTCGCGCCCGGACGCGCCAAGCACCCGACAGCCGCGAACGGAAAAATCGGCGGACCGCTGACCCAACGGATGCGAAAGAAGATCGACGATGGCGGCTTCGAAACGCCCTACCGATTGAGAAAGCAAGTGGTGGAACCGGTGTTCGGACAGATCAAACAAGCACGCGGCTTCCGCGAGTTCCTGTTGCGGGGCGTCGAGAAGGTGCGAGCCGAATGGGCCATGATTTGCACCATCCACAACCTCCTCAAGCTGTTCACCCTCGCAAAGGTTGCCTGAGCCGGCTACCCTGCAACAATTGGCCGGTCGCGATGCCTATCTGGACGGGCTCCTAGCTGGCGCAGGCCCCGAAACTGCCCCTCATGCAGGATCAAGCCGGGCGCGCCCTCACCCGGATTCCCTCTCGCTCCAACTCGGCAGGGGATAACTCCTGTGGTCCCGTTTGGGTCTTGCCCCGCCCTGCATCCGCCCCTATAGCTCTCGCTTTAATGACCCCTGCATCGAAATCGACCTTCGTCCTCGGTCACCGGCATCTGCTGGGAATCGAGGGCCTTTCCGCTGCCGATATCACCGGCCTGCTCGACCTTTCCGAGGAATATGTCGAGCTCAATCGCCAGGTCGACAAGAAGCGCACCAGTTTGCGCGGCCGCACCCAGGTCAATCTGTTTTTCGAGGCCTCGACCCGCACCCAATCCTCGTTCGAATTGGCCGGCAAGCGGCTCGGCGCCGACGTCATGAACATGTCGGTGTCGCAGTCCTCCATCCGCAAGGGCGAGACCTTGATGGATACGGCCGTGACGCTGAACGCCATGCATCCGGACATCCTGGTGGTGCGGCACCACGCCTCCGGCGCAGTGGAACTGCTGGCGCGCAAGGTTGACGGCTCCGTGATCAATGCCGGCGACGGCGCGCACGAACATCCGACCCAGGCGCTGCTCGATGCGCTCACCATCCGCCGCAACAAGGGCCGGCTCGAGGGCCTGGTGATCGCGATCTGCGGTGACGTGATGCATTCGCGAGTGGCGCGCTCCAATATCCTGTTGCTCAACACCATGGGCGCCCGGGTTCGTGTGGTCGCGCCCTCCACGCTGCTGCCCCGCGGCATCGAGCGGATGGGCGTCGAAGTCGCCCGCGACATGCGCGAGGGGTTGAACGGCGCCGACATCGTGATGATGCTGCGGCTGCAGCGCGAGCGCATGAACGGCTCATTCGTGCCGTCGAGCCAGGAATATTTTCACTATTTCGGCCTCGACCAGAAGAAGCTCGCTTACGCCAAGCCGGATGCGCTGGTGATGCATCCGGGGCCGATGAACCGTGGCGTCGAGATCAACTCGATCGTGGCGGACGGCGCGCAATCGCTGATCCGCGAACAAGTGGAAATGGGAGTGGCGGTGCGGATGGCGGTGCTCGAAGCACTGGCCCGCAACCTGCCGAACGCGTGACATCATGCTGACCGATCGCCGCCCGATCCTGCTCGCCAACGCCCGCGTCGTCGATCCCTCGCGCGATTTCGACGGCCCTGGCGACATCCTGATCGCCGATGGCGTGATCCGCGATTCAAAACGCGGTATCGGCGCCGCCGGCGTGCCTGAAGGCACCGACATCATCAATTGCGCCGGCAAGATCGTCGCCCCCGGCCTGATCGACATGCGCGCCTTTGTCGGCGAGCCCGGCGCCAGCCACCGCGAAACGTTTGCTTCCGCGAGCCAGGCGGCGGCGACCGGTGGCATCACCACCATCATCTGCCAGCCCGATACCTCGCCGGTGATCGACAATTCGGCGACCGTCGATTTCGTGCTGCGCCGTGCCCGCGACACTGCGATCGTCAATATCCACCCGATGGCAGCCCTGACAAAAGGCATGCGCGGCGAGGAGATGACAGAGATCGGCCTGTTGAAGGCCGCGGGCGCCGTGGCCTTCACCGACGGCGACAGGAGCGTCACCAATGCGCAGGTGATGCGGCGGGCGCTGACCTACGCGCGCGATTTCGACGCGCTGATCGTGCATCACACCGAAGATCCCGATCTGGTCGGGGAAGGCGTCATGAACGAGGGCGAATTCGCCGCCCGGCTCGGACTGACGGGCATTCCCAACGCGGCCGAAGCGGTGATGCTGGAGCGCGACATGCGCCTGGTCGCGCTGACCGGCGGCCGCTATCACGCGGCATCGCTGAGCTCGATCGAATCGCTGGAAATCCTCAAGCGCGCGCGTGACGCCGGGCTCGACGTCAGTGCCTCGGTCTCGATCAACCATGTGACGCTGAACGAGAACGACATCGGCCCCTACCGGACATTTTTAAAACTCTCGCCGCCGCTGCGCACCGAGGACGATCGCCGGGCGCTGGTCGGCGCGGTTGCCTCTGGCCTGATCGACGTGCTGATGTCCGACCACAATCCGCAGGACGTCGAAGTCAAGCGCCTGCCCTTTGCCGAGGCAGCCTCTGGCGCGATCGGCCTCGAAACCATGCTGCCGGCGGCGCTGCGGCTGATCCACAACGGCGAGATGGATTTCAAGACGCTGATCCGGGCGATGTCGACGCGTCCGGCCGAGCTCTTGGGACTACCGGGCGGATCGTTGCGCGCGGGCTCGCCGGCCGACATCATCGTGATCGATGCCGATATTCCATGGATCCTCGATCCCGCCGATCTCAAATCGCAATGCAAGAACACGCCGTTCGACGAAGCACGGTTTTCCGGCAGGGTTGTGCGCACCATCATCGGCGGACGTACCGTTTATGAGCATGTCTGAAGCGCGTCAAAAACAAAATCGCGCCCCGTAACCTAAAGGGAGGACGGCGATGCCGTTCGATGCATTGCTGCCGATAGCGTTTATCCTGGGCTATCTGCTCGGTTCGATCCCGTTCGGCCTGATCCTCACAAGATTTGCGGGCACGCAGGATCTGCGCTCGATCGGCTCCGGCAGTATCGGCACCACCAACGTGCTGCGCACCGGACGCAAGGACCTCGCCGCCGCGACATTGATCGGCGACATGCTCAAGGGCACCATCGCGGTCATTATCGCAGGCTATTTCGGCGGGCCTGACGCAGCGATGCTGGCGGCGCTCGGCGCGTTTCTCGGCCATCTCTTCCCGGTGTGGCTGAAGTTTCGAGGCGGCAAAGGCGTCGCGGTTTATATCGGCGTACTGCTCGGGCTGTTCTGGCCAGCCGCGCTGCTGTTCTGCGCGATCTGGCTCCTGGTGGCCGTGATCACCCGCTATTCCTCGCTGTCGGCGCTGATCGCGAGCCTGGTGACGCCGATCTTCCTGTGGTGGTTAGGCCACGCCGCGTTGGCCGCATTGTTCGCCGTGCTGACCTTGCTGGTGTTTTACGCGCACCGCGAAAACATCAAGCGGCTGCTGGCGCGGACCGAAAGCAGGATCGGGCAGAAGGCATAGACAAGCGTCACTGCCGCAGCGCCTGCTCGACAAACCTCGCCGCCGCCAGCGCGCCGGCGTCGTTGCCGTATCGGGCGATCACCTGCACGCCTACCGGCAATCCGCCCTCGGCGATATAAGCCGGAACGTTGACGCACGGCACGCCCATCAGGGTCCACAGCGAGTTGAAACGGGCATCGCCGGTCGACCCCAATCCCTTTGGCGCGGCGCCCGGCGCCGAGAACGTCAGAAACACATCGACCTCGTCGAACATCGCCGCCAGTGCATGTCTAGCCTCGCCCGCAATCCGAATCGCCTCGTCATAGGCCTCCGGTGTCGTGCCTTTGCTCTTATCCAACCTGCCGCGCAGCCGCGGTGCCATCGCGTCGTATTGTGTGCGGTATTCCCAGGCCAGCGCCTGATGCGCCTCGAATTCCTGCACGACGGGATGGATGCGCCAGGCCTCCGCGACGATGTCGGGTGGATTGAGCGTGCGGACCCACGCGCCGGCACGCTCCGCCGCGGCCGTCGCGATCCGAAGCGCTTCGGCGCCCGTCGCATCCGGCGCGCCGGCAAAATCCTGGGTCACGATGCCGATGCGCGGCATTGAGACTGTCTGCTGCGGCAAGAGTTCGGGACGGCCGGACATCGCCGAAAGTCCGCGCGCGAGGTCCTCCACGCCGGCGGCGAACAGTCCGACGGTGTCGAGCGTCCACGAATAGCATTTGACGCCGATCGCCGGCAGCATCCGGTACGACGGTTTTATCGCGGCCGCGCCGCAGAACGAGGCCGGCCGGATCACCGAACCACCGGTCTGCGTTCCCAGCGCCAGCGGGATCATCCCGGCGCCCACCGCGGCGGCCGAACCCGCCGACGATCCGCCCGGCGTATGGCCGTGGTTGTGCGGGTTGAGGGTTGCGGTCGGATCGGACGATGCGAACGCCGTGGTCGTGGTCTTGCCGATGATGGTAGCACCTGCCGCCTTCAGCGCCACGACAACCGGCGCGTCCGCGCGCGGTTGCCAGCCGCGATAGATCGACGAGCCGATTTCGGTCGGAAAATCCACGGTGTCGATGTTGTCCTTGATGCCCACCGCGATGCCGCGCAGCGGCCCGTGATCGGACGCGCGGGCAGCCGTGTCATGACGGACAAAAGCGCCGATGGTCTTGTCCTGCGCGCCGATCACCTCGATCGACTGTGCGACGGCAGCCTGCGGCGACAACCCGCCTTGTTCGATCCGGCGCTGAATTTCGGCGAGCGATTTCATGAATGCCATTCCCTGCGGCGATGCGGCCGGTTTTACGGACCGGGTCGCAGCGGAGCAAGCGCATCGGGCTGGGAGCTGATATGATCCATCCGACGCCTCTCCCATTCGCGCACGGCCACCGATGCAACTCCAGTCCATGTTGACCTGCCCGCAATGCCGCCATCAGGCCGTCGAGCAAATGCCTGTTGATGCCTGTCAGTTTTTCTATGTGTGCAAGGGCTGCGGGGAGAAGTTGAAGCCGCTTGCAGGCGATTGCTGCGTGTTCTGTTCCTATGGATCGGTGCCCTGCCCGCCGGTCCAACAGAACGGCAAGAGCGGCTGTTGCGGTTAGCCCCCTTCCCCACGCCCTCTGGTTGATCCATGTTACCTGGCGAGGAGCCAACGTGGACGCTTTCAATCATACAACCCACCTCACCGAGGCCGAGCGGATCGATTGGCTGCGCCTGATCCGATCCGACAATGTCGGGCCGCGCGGTATTATGGCGCAAACGCCACTGGACTAAAAAACCAGTCGTTTCCACCTAATGCCGTTCATTCTTGAAAGGAATGAACGATGCGCGGTCTACGCTGGGCGGCTTTGGCCGTACTAATCGGCGTCATATCCCAAGGGATGTGCGCCCATCACGTATACACCCGTAGTTCCTACGGCAATTTGCCCGTTAATGAGGCGAAACGTGAAGTAGTGACGCTTATCGAAGACGTCGCGATAGCGGACCGTGCCCCAGAAAAAGACATTTTTTTTGCGGGTATAAATCGCGGTCTTGTCTTCCTCAGAAATGGGCCAGCCTACATTCACGTGCACACCAGCGTCGCGGAATGCGATGCTGGCCCCAGCTGCGGTTTGAGCTTGGCTTTGGGCATTGTTGAACGGAATGGCATCGGGCACGTCGATGACTGCATTAGCTTGAACGGTCAAATCATAGGCCGGTGTCTGCCCAAAATTGCGCAATTCAGCATGAGCGATAAACGCGAACCCGCCCAATTCGAACGGATAAACGGTAGTTTCGTTGCTCTGAATACCGATGTACGCCCGCAATTGCTTTTCGGATGTCTCTTTGGCATCTTCAACAAGATTACGAGTTGCCAGCCAAAGAAAAAAGGTAGCGAAGGCGAGCGCAATAGTGAAACCAGCGATAAAAAGGGTGCTGGTAGCGGTAATGAACTTCTCGTTGTCCTCTATCTTTTTCTTATAGTAGCGCCAGCCGCCGCTTTCACGTTTGCTTTCTTTGGACTCTTTTATCTCGGCATCGGGCTTTTGAGTTTGTGGGGATGTCTCGGCGTGTTCCTTTTGAGTATACCATTCTGGCCCTGAAACGAACGCTATCCCCAGTACGCCAACAACAATCAGTAGCCAAAATAACCCCACCACAAACTTCATCCCTGCGCGCCCTAGATTTCCTCCAATACTACCTGTTCGAGTTCCAGTGCCGCAATACACGCAAGGAAGAATATCGCTGTAAAAGTCCCTCTTTTCAGCTTCATGGTAATTCCGGCCTCGGTTTCCTTGAGGCCGTGCTTTTTCAGCCGTTTGACCAGCTCGGCATAGGTTACGTCGGCTTTTTTCATTTCCGCCTTGAGGAAATCGGCGGCGCGTCGCCCCCATTCCTCCTCAGCCTTGGGCAGCACCATTGTTTCTCCTAACGAATTCGTGACCTAACATAAATGATAGATTGTTGTTGACGCCCCGTCAAATCTATCATATTCGTTAGCTATCGTATTCGTTAGGTAGCAACGTGGCCCAACACTTCCTCCTCAGCCGTGCAGCAAAGACCCTGAGCCTCGCTCAGGTCTTCCGCATGACTGATGGGGAAGCCGAGACGGCCTTCAAGGCCCTCCGCTGGGCCGATACCAACGGCGCAGCGGTTTGCCCGTACTGCGGTTCGCTTGATGCCTACGAAGCCCGCCGCCCGAATGGTTCGCTCCGCTTCCGCTGCCGTGGCTGCAAAAAGGATTTCACCATCACGTCCGGCACACTGTTCGCCAGCCACAAGCTGCCCCTCAAGAGCTATCTGGCGGCGATTGCCGTGTTCTGCAACGAGGTGAAGGGCAAGTCCGCGCTGGCCCTCAGCCGCGATCTGGGCGTCTCCTACAAGTGCGCCTTTGTCCTCCAGCACAAGTTTCGCGAAGCGATGGCTGAGGAAATGAAGGGCCGTGTTGTCGGCGGCGAGGGCAAGGTTGCTGAGGTTGACGGCGGTTATTTCGGCGGCTACGTGAAGCCCGCCAACATGAAGGCCGACCGCCTTGACCGTCGCTACACCCGCAACCAGAGCGGCAAGCGCAAGGTGGTGGTTATCATCCGAGAGCGCGGCGGCAATTCGGTTCCGGCCGTATTCAGCAGCGAGAGCCGCGCCGCTTCATTCATCAAGGCCCGCATTGCCAAGGGCACGACGGTTCATGCCGATGAAGCCTCCTCATGGGATGGCCTGCATGAGCGCTTTGAAATGAAGCGCATCAACCATCAGGAAGCCTACAGCCTTGACGGTGCCTGCACGAACCAAGCTGAGGAATATTTCTCCCGCCTGCGCCGTGCCGAGATCGGCATCCACCATCACATTGCCGGGGCGTATCTGCTCCGCTACGCGCAGGAAAGTTCATGGCGGGAGGATAACCGCCGCGTCTCGAATGGCGATCAGGTGAGCCGCGTAGCGACGCTGGCAATGAAGCGCGGCAAGTCGGTGGACTTCACCGGGTATTGGCAGCGGCATATTACATAGCAAGCTTAGCGACTGGCGAGGTTCTTTCTTGCTTGGGCTGCTCGCTCTCGCCGTTGACGCCTCGTGAGCTTACTTCCTGTTTTTGCTGGTGAAGGCGCTTCCGTTTCGCTCGACCTGCCTCGCTGCAAGAATGCGCCGGCTACGGTAACGATTCCCGTGCCACTCAGTACCCCTATCGCTAAGCTCTCGTGGCCATTGAAAGCGAGACAAACCCCCACAACAAGCATTGAAGCGACGGTTATAACGGCGGCCCCGACACCGATGACAGGCAGCCAGAATTCGCTGGCTGCATTGTATTTGTCCATGTGATGACTGTGCGTTTGCTGACGGACAGCCATATCAAGGATTTCGCGGGCCGAGCCGGGGCAAACCCGCTCGTAACCCTCGTAACTTTCAACACTTGGAAGCGGTCCCGCGTGGAACTTCGTCACTTCCATCTTTACAAGTTGGATTACATCGCCCGGAACGCCGTGACGTTCGAGAGTCCGGGTAAGCCGCTCTGCGTTACGCGCGTCGTTTGTCGCGATTGCCTGCCCGGTTTGATCGGTGGGCATCGGAACTTTGTCTAATATACTGTCCGACATTATTCCAAGCAGTCCCCAACCCCGACGTGCGCGACGGATTATATTCCGTCAGAAACCCGGAAACGAGGAGAGAGGGTGCCGCAAGGCCCATCACGAACCCGTCGGCAAAAGTCCGAGCCCGCCGACGTTTAGTCGGGGTCTTGACAGATGCAGTCACGAGAATCCTCCAAAGGCTTGATAGACATGTCGCAGCAGGTAAAGTCAAGTCAAGCGAATTAAACGCACGACGCAACCGGAAGTTCATCCGGCCACCTGTAACATAATGGCTAAGAAGCGAATTTTCCTTGCAACTTTCATGGGATTTTGGGCTTAACGTTTTAAGATTTCATTCATTTTAGGCCATTTGTTGCTAGAACGGCAAGATGTCCCGCGCCTCAATTAGCGGCATCCTTAAGCCGCCACGCTGCCGGGCTTCCCTCGCCAACCACGGCCTTACCGTTCCGGACCCTTAGCGCGGCCAATATCGCAGCCTGTAGGGCCTCCTCCTGCTTCCGGGTGGCCGTGGGAGTCTTTCCGGCCAACAGCGCGTCCGATATCTCCCGCGCAGTCATGGGCCTCTCAGCCCTCCGCAGGGTGTCCACAACGGCCCTGTATAGAGTGCCGCGCTTGAACCAGGGATTGCCCACGTTCCGCCGCTTGGCCGAGATCGCCCGGGCGTTGAACTCCGGGTCCAGCATCTTCATGACGGCCTCAACCTGCACCATCTGGGATCGTAGCTTGTCGCCAGACTTGCGGTTGGTTTCGATCTTCCCGGCCAGCTCGGCGTGAAGCTGGGTTAGGGTGTGCAGGGCTTGCTTGGATAATATCTCGGCTCTGGGCATAACCATCTCCTTTGCTGGGGAGATGGCCGCAAATCAGCTAAAGTGCTTGTGGCGTTTGCGCCATAATACCGGGGCCGCGCACCTTTCGTTCGCTGCTACGTTATTTCGGCAGCGCGCGGGCGGCGCTGGAGCGGCTGCCGGACATGGCGCGACGCGGCGGCGCGTCACGGCCCGGGCGGATTTGCGGCGAGGATGATGCGCGCGCCGAGCTCGCAGCCGGCATAAGACTAGGCGTCAGCCTCGTCGCAGCTGATGAGGCCGGCTATCCGCCACGGCTCGCAACCCTTGATGACGCGCCGCCGCTGCTTGGCGTGCGCGGTGCGCTTGACGCCTTGATGCGGCCGATGATCGCGATCGTCGGCTCGCGTAATGCGTCCGGCGCCGGGCTGAAATTCGCCGGCAAACTGGCGCATGATCTCAGTGACGCCGGCTTTGTCATCGCGTCCGGCCTCGCGCGTGGCATCGATCAGGCGGCCCACCGCACCAGCATCCACGGCGGCACGGTTGCAATGCTGGCCGGCGGCCACGACCGGATCTATCCGCCGGAACATGAGGATTTGCTGGCCGCGATCCTCGCATCAGGCGCCGCGATTTCCGAAATGCCGCTCGGCCATGTGCCACGCGCTCGCGATTTTCCCCGGCGCAACCGGCTGATTTCGGGCGCCGCACTTGGCGTTGTCGTGGTCGAGGCCGCCCATCGCTCGGGATCGTTGATCACGGCGCGCATCGCCGCCGAACAGGGCCGCGAGGTGTTCGCCGTCCCCGGCTCGCCGCTCGATCCGCGCGCCGCCGGCACCAACGACCTGATCAAGCAGGGCGCGACGTTGATCACGGAAGCCGCCGACGTCATTCAGGCCGTCGAGCCGATCATGGAGCGGCCGATCTCGTTGCGCGAGCCCGACGGCAGCGAGCCGCTCGACTTCGAAGCCGATGCCGGCGAGCGTGCAAGGATCGTCAACCTGCTGGGGCCGAGCCCGATCAGTCTCGACGATCTGATCCGGATGGCGGACGCTTCACCGGCCGTCGTGCGTGTGGTGCTGTTGGAGCTGGAATTGGCGGGACGGCTGGAACGCCATGGCGGCGGACTGATATCGCTGATTTGCATCAGCTCAGCGGACTCATTCCGCCCATCGAACCGCGCCCGCGCGCTTTCGATTTCGGGCTGATGCTCATGCGCCCAGGCGCCGAGCGCTTCGACCGGCTTCGATAGCCCACGTCCGAGATCGGTCAGTTCATAATCGACCCGCGGCGGAATGGTCGGGAATACGGTTCGCGTCACCAGGCCGTCGCGCTCCAGCCCGCGCAAGGTCAGCGTCAGCATCCGCTGCGAGATGCCGCCGACCATGCGCTTGATCTCGTTGAAGCGCCGCGGTCCGCCGCCCAGCAGCATGATGACAAACACACTCCATTTGTCGCCGACCCGCGCCAGCACGGAGGCCACCGCGCGGCAGTCGCTGCCTTCGTGCGCGTTGGGCGGCAGGACGGGAACTCTGGTGTGCTCAGGTTTCAAGGATGTGCCCGGGTTTCAAAAATGTGCGTTCTTGCGGGGTTTTAGGACAGTCACTCATATAGCGCCAGTTACAAACTTATACCAAGGGTGACCCAAATGAAACTCCTCCACATCGATTCCAGCGTTCTCGGCCCGCACTCCGTCAGCCGCCAGGTTTCCGCCGCCATTGTCGACCGTCTGCGTCAGGCGACGCCAGGCCTCGATATCGTCTATCGCGACCTCACCTCGACGCCGCTGGCGCATCTGTCCAGCCACCATCTCGCCGCGGCCCAAGGCGCGGTCCCTGAAGCCGCCCTGCTCCCGGACATCGCCGCCAGCCAGGCGGTGCTGGAAGAATTTCTCGCCGCCGACACCGTGGTGCTCGGCGCGCCGATGTATAATTTTACCATTCCGAGCCAGCTCAAGGCCTGGATCGACCGCATCCTGGTGGCGGGCAAGACGTTTAAGTACGGCGCCGAGGGCGTCCAGGGCTTGGCCGGCAACAAGCGCGTCATCATTGCGGTGTCGCGCGGCGGATTCTACGGCCCCGACACGCCGATGGCCGCTTGAGAGCATCTCGAAACTTATCTGCGCGGTGTGTTCGGCTTCATCGGCGTCAAGAACCTCGAGTTCATCGCCGCCGACGGCATCCAGGTCGGACCGGAACACCGCGAGAAGGCACTGGCCGGCGCCCTGCAAGCCGCCACGGGCCTCCACGCGGCGTAATTGGAAAGAGACAAGAAACGCTCTTGCCCGGACATCTGGCGTCAATGCGCACCCTTGTCCGGGCATGACTAACTTCGAACTCAAGTCTTGGAACTTGGGCCGCTGATCGCTAACCGCGATAGACCGGAGCGCCGGCCGGAGACGCTGTCGAGCCACCATCGACGAATATTTCCTGGCCCTGCACATGCGCGGAATCATCCGACGCCAGGAACAGCACCGTCTTGGAGACGTGATCCGGTTCACCGATCCGGCCGAGCGGCGTGGTCGCGCCGATCCTTTTTTCGAAGGCTTTCTCGGCCTCCGGCGTCGCCAGCGCAGCCCCCCAGATCGGCGTACGGATCGCGCCGGGTGCGACCACATTGACACGGATATTACGCAGCGACAGTTCCGACGCCATGACCCGTGCCATCGCGCGCACGCCGGCCTTGCTGGCCGCGTAGGCGGCATATCCGGGATTGCCGAGCACCGAAATCACCGAGCCGTTCAAGATGATGGAAGCGCCATCGTTCAGATGGGGAACCGCGGCCTGTACGGTAAAAAACACCGCGGTCACGTTGGTCCGAAGCACGTTTTCAAAGATTTCCAGCGTCGCGCTGCCGAGCGGCGTGCCGCCGGCAATGCCTGCATTGGCGAACACCACGTCGAGTTTGCCGAATTTTTCGACACCCTTCTTGATCGCGGTTTCGGTAGCGGCGATGTCGGTGGTGTCGGCCACAACCGCAAGCGCGTTCGGCCCCAGTTCCTTGCCCGCCGCTTCCAGCGTCTCTTTATTCCGGCCGGTGATGATGACCTTGGCGCCCTCGGCCACGAACAGTTTCGCGGTCGCCAGCCCGATGCCGCTGTTGCCTCCGGTAATGAGCGCCGTCTTGTTCGCCAAACGCATGATCGTCTCCAGTGGTTGCATTATTAAACTATGTTGCCATCTAGGGTATCTGGTTTCATAACGCAACTACACAACGGAGTGATCGGCGGTATCGGGGACAACGATCGCAAGGAGGTCACGGTGAAACGCAAAAGCTTTGCAGGCGATGGATGTCCAATCGCGCGATCGCTCGACGAGATCGGCGACCGGTGGTCGATGCTGATCATCCGCGAGGCGCTGTTCGGCGTCCGGCGGTTCGGCGAGTTTCAGAAGAAACTCGGTCTGGCCAAGAACATCCTCACCGTGCGGCTACGCGCGCTGGTCGATCACGGGATCCTGCGGACGGCGCCCGCCTCCGACGGCAGCGCCTATCAGGAATATGTACTGACGCCAAAAGGTCACGGGGTTGTCCCGGTGCTGGTGGCGTTGCGGCAGTGGAGCGAGGAGTTCGACGATGCGCCGGAAGAAATCGCAACGATACTGGTGGACCGAGAACACGGCCGCCCGGTGCGCAAGCTGGAATTGCGCTCCCAGGGCGGCCGGCTCCTGGGCGGCGGCGATACCATGTTGAAGCCGAATCCCGCCGCTAAGCAGCGGCGGCGCACCTAGAGCCTCTGTCTCAGGATAGTTTGTGCTTGCCGCGCAGCCGGAGGTACTCCTCCGCTTCCAGTTCGGCCATCCGGAGCAAATGGCCGAGCATGTCCAGCCGATGACCGCGCGCCAGTCGGACCAGTTCGGCAGCGGTTTCCGCGATGAAGGCCGCAGCCTCGTCAGGACCACCCTCCCCGTGTTCTCCGCGCAGTTCATCGTCCTTCGAACGACGAATTTTACCCGGAGGCGCGCGCTTCCGGCCGCTCTTTGCCTTGCTCAAAACGGATCCAATGCCGTGTCCCGACACAGGATACCCCTTTTCAGGGCGCAACTCTAGGACGGTACTTTGCAACCTTTTAGATATTAAGTCGGGCCCGAAAGCCCCTCTTTCAACATCAGTCGATTTGACAGCGACCTCCGCTAGACCCATGTTCGGTCCGAAACGGCCGCCGCGAATCCCGCGGAACCAGCCCATATTTTCCCCTTAAGCTATTGGAATGACATGAATATCGTCATTGTCGAGTTGCCGGCGAAAGCCAAGACGATCAACAAATATTTGGGCCCGTCCTACGAGGTTCTGGCCTCGTTCGGCCATGTCCGCGATCTCCCGGCGAAGAACGGATCGGTCGATCCGGAGGCCAATTTCCAGATGATCTGGGAAGTGGACCCCAAGGCGGCCGGCCGGCTCAACGACATCGCCAAGGCTTTGAAGGGGGCCGACAGGCTGATTCTCGCAACCGACCCCGATCGCGAGGGCGAGGCGATCTCATGGCACGTGCTCGAAGTGCTGAAAGAAAAGCGTGCGATCAAGGACCACAAGATCGAGCGCGTGGTGTTCAACGCCATCACCAAGCAGTCGATCACGGACGCGATGAAGCATCCGCGCGAGATCGACGGCGCGCTGGTCGACGCCTATATGGCGCGGCGTGCGCTGGATTATCTGGTCGGTTTCACGTTATCGCCGGTGTTGTGGCGCAAATTGCCCGGAGCGCGCTCCGCCGGCCGGGTGCAATCGGTCGCGTTGCGGCTGGTCTGCGACCGCGAGCTTGAAATCGAGAAGTTCGTTCCGCGCGAATACTGGTCGCTCGTCGCGACCCTGACGACGCCGCGCGGCGAGGCTTTTGAAGCGCGGCTGGTCGGCGCCGACGGCAAGAAGATTCAGCGGCTCGACATCGGCACCGGCGCGGAAGCCGACGATTTCAAGAAGGCCATCGAGACCGCGAATTTCACGGTTTCCACCGTCGAGGCCAAGCCGGCGCGCCGCAACCCGGGACCGCCGTTCACCACCTCGACGCTGCAACAGGAAGCGAGCCGTAAACACGGATTCGCGCCCGCGCACACCATGCGGATCGCACAGCGGCTGTACGAAGGCATCGACATCGGCGGCGAGACCACCGGCCTCATTACTTATATGCGAACCGACGGCGTGCAGATCGACGGTTCGGCCATCACGCAGGCCCGCAAGGTGATCGGCGAGGATTACGGCAACGCCTACGTGCCGGAGGCACCGCGCCAGTACCAAACCAAGGCCAAGAACGCGCAGGAAGCCCACGAAGCCATCCGTCCGACCGACCTGTCGCGCCGCCCGGCCGATATGCGCCACCGCCTCGATCCCGATCAGGCCAAGCTTTATGAACTGATCTGGATCCGCACCATTGCGAGCCAGATGGAATCCGCCGAACTGGAACGCACCACGGTCGATATCGCGGCCAAGGCCGGCGCCCGCCTGCTGGAACTGCGCGCCACCGGGCAAGTCATCAAATTCGACGGCTTCCTCGCACTCTATCAGGAAGGCCGCGACGACGACGGCGATGACGACGACTTACGCCGCTTGCCCGCGATGAGCGAGGGCGACGCGCTAAAGCGCAAGGAGCTCGCAGTCACCCAGCACTTCACCGAACCGCCGCCACGGTTCTCCGAGGCCTCGCTGGTCAAGCGCATGGAAGAACTCGGCATCGGCCGGCCCTCGACCTACGCCTCGATCCTGCAGGTGCTCAAAGACCGCGGCTATGTCCGGCTCGACAAGAAGCGGTTGCATGCCGAAGACAAGGGCCGCGTCGTGGTCGCGTTCCTGGAGAACTTCTTCGCCCGCTATGTCGAATATGATTTCACCGCGGCGCTGGAAGATCAGCTCGACCGCATCTCCAATAACGAAATCTCCTGGCAGCAGGTGCTGAAGGATTTCTGGGGCGACTTCATCGGCGCCGTCAACGAGATCAAGGACCTGCGGGTAACGCAGGTGCTGGACGCGCTCGACGACATGCTGGGGCCGCACATCTACGCGCCGCGCGAGGACGGCGGCGATCCCCGGCAATGCCCGACCTGCGGCACCGGCAAACTCAATCTCAAGGCCGGAAAGTTCGGCGCGTTCGTCGGCTGTACCAATTATCCAGAGTGCCGCTATACTCGTCCGCTCGCCGCCGACAGCGAAGCCAGCGCCGATCGTATCCTCGGCAAGGATCCGGCGACCGACCTCGATGTCGTGGTGAAGGCCGGACGGTTCGGTCCCTATATCCAGCTCGGCGAGCAAAAGGATTACGCGGAAGGCGAAAAGCCGAAGCGCGCGGGTATTCCGAAGAACATGTCGCCCGGCGATATCGAACTCGAGATGGCGCTGAAACTGCTGTCGCTGCCGCGCGAGATCGGCAAGCATCCGGAGACCGGCGAGCCGATCACGGCGGGGCTTGGCCGTTTCGGGCCGTTCGTGCGCCATGAGAAGACCTATGCCAGCCTCGAGGCCGGCGACGAGGTGTTCGACATCGGTCTGAACCGCGCGGTCACCCTGATTGCCGAGAAGATCGCGAAGGGCCCGAGCGGACGCCGCTTCGGCGCCGATCCCGGCAAGCCGCTGGGCGATCATCCGACCCTTGGCGGCGTCGCGGTCAAGAGCGGCCGCTACGGCGCCTACGTCACCGCGGGCGGCGTCAACGCCACGATCCCGAGCGACAAGACCCAGGACACCATTACGCTGCCGGAAGCCGTCGCGCTGATCGATGAGCGCGTGGCCAAGGGCGGCGGCAAGCCCAAGCGTGGCTCCAAGAAGGCCGCCCCCGCCAAGAAAACCGCCGCCGCCAAACCGCCCAAGGCCGACGCGGCGGCGAAACCTGCCAAGAAGGCACCGGCGAAAAAGGCCGTGGCAAAACCGAAATCCGATGCCGCGAGCAAAGCGCGCGCGCCGGTGACGGCGACCGCCAAGACGACTGCGATCAAGACCCCGGCGGCGAAAACGGCAAAACCTGTCGCCAAGAAGAGTGCCGGCAAAGCCAGCGGATAAGAAGCGGATCGAGTGGCAAAGCAACGCGACAGGGTCTTTCCGAGCCGGGACGCCATCGTCGCCTTTGTCCGCGCGAATCCGGGACATATCGGAACCCGCGAGATCGCGCGCCAGTTCGGCCTGAAGAACGACGATCGCGCCGAGCTGAAGCGCATTTTGCGCGAGCTGGCCGACCAGGGCACGATCGAAAAACGCGGCAAGACAATCGCCGAGCCCGCCACCCTGCCGCCGACATTGATGGCCGACATCACCGGCCGCGACAGCGATGGCGAACTCATCGCAAAGCCCGCGGAGTGGGATGAGGAGGAAAGCGGCACCGCGCCGAAAATCCGCATTCACGTCCCGCGCCGTCCGCAACCCGGCACCACCGCCGGTGTCGGCGACCGCGCACTGCTGCGAATCGAGAAATCCGATGACGGCGAGGGCGCGATCTATCGCGGCCGCGTCATCAAGGTCATCGATCACGCGCGAACCCGCGTGCTCGGAATCTTCCGCCGACTGCCCGACGGCGGCGGCCGGCTGGTTCCGGTTGACAAGAAACAGGCCGGCCGCGAATTGCACATCGCCAAGGCCGACACCGGCGGCGCCGAAGACGGCGATCTCGTCAGCGTCGACTTGGTGCGTTCGCGCGGGTTCGGTCTCGCATCGGGCAAGGTCAAGGAGCGGCTCGGCTCGTTGTCGTCGGAGAAAGCGGTCAGCCTGATCGCGATCCATTCCCATGACATCCCGCAGGCCTTCTCGCCGGCTGCGTTGCGCGAAGCCGAAGCCGCAAAGCCCGCGACACTCGCCGGCCGCGAGGACTGGCGCGAGCTGCCGCTCGTCACCATCGATCCACCCGATGCCAAGGACCATGACGACGCGGTTCATGCCGAGCCGGATGGCGACCCCAACAACAAGGGCGGCACCATCGTCACGGTCGCGATCGCCGACGTCGCTTTCTATGTGCGGCCGGGATCGGCGCTGGATCGCGATGCGCTGACCCGCGGCAATTCGGTGTATTTCCCCGACCGCGTGGTGCCGATGCTGCCGGAGCGGATTTCCAACGATCTGTGCTCGCTGGTGCCGGGCGAGCCGCGCGGCGCACTCGCGGTGCGGATGGTGATCGGCAACGACGGCCGCAAGCGCTCGCACAGCTTTCATCGCATCCTGATGCGCTCGGCGGCGAAACTGAATTACGCGCAGGCGCAGGCTGCGATCGACGGGCGGCCCGACGACACCACGGGTCCCCTGCTCGATCCGATCCTGAAACCGCTTTACGAGGCCTATGCGATCGTGAAGCGCGCGCGCGACGAACGCGACCCGCTCGATCTCGACATTCCCGAGCGCAAGATTCTTCTGAAACCCGACGGCACCGTGGATCGCGTGATCGTCCCAGAAAGGCTGGACGCGCACAAACTGATCGAAGAATTCATGATCCTGGCCAACGTCGCCGCGGCTGAAATGCTTGAAAAGAAGGCGCTGCCGCTCATTTATCGCGTGCATGACGAGCCGACGCTGGAGAAGGTTCATAACCTCCAGGAATTCCTCAAGACGCTTGATCTGCCGTTCGCGAAAAGTGGCGCGTTGCGTCCCGCGTTGTTCAATCGTGTGCTGATCCAGGTCAAAGGCCACGATTCCGAGCAGCTGGTGAACGAAGTGGTGTTGCGCTCGCAAGCCCAGGCAGAATACGCCGCCGAGAATTACGGTCATTTCGGCCTGAACTTGCGGCGCTACGCGCATTTCACGTCGCCGATCCGGCGATACGCCGACCTGATCGTGCATCGCGCGTTGATCCGCGGTCTAGGCCTTGGCGAAGGCGCGTTGCCGGAAACCGAGACGCTGGAAACCCTTAGCGAGGTCGCAGCCCAAATCTCCGTCACCGAACGGCGCGCGATGAAGGCCGAGCGCGAAACCGCCGATCGGCTGATTGCGCATTTTCTCGCCGACCGCATCGGCGCCAGCTTTCAGGGCCGAATTTCCGGCGTCACCCGCGCAGGCCTGTTCGTCAAGCTCAGCGACACCGGCGCGGATGGCCTGATTCCGATCCGCACGCTCGGCACGGAATACTTCAATTACGACGAGACACGGCACGCGCTGGTCGGCACACGCAGCGGAGCCATGCACCGGCTGGGTGACGTGGTCGATGTTCGTCTGGTAGAAGCAGCACCTGTGGCAGGCGCGTTGCGGTTTCGAACTGTTGTCGGAAGGCCAGGTCTTGCCGCGCGGACGCCATCGCGACCGCGCGCGCGGCGACGGCCCGAGAGCGCAGATGCAGGCACCGGCCAAAAAATATCCGGGCCGCAGCTCCCGCAAGAAGGACCGTCATCGGCCAAAAACAAACCAGGCAACAAGCCTGGCAAGGGCAAGTCGAAGCAAGGCAAATCTGGAAACAGCGAGTCTGGAAACTACAAGCCTGGTAAAGCTAAATCTGGCAAGGGCAAGTCCGGAAAGGGTAAGTCATGGACACCGTGAGCACTGCGCCCAAAGTCTGGACCCGAGAGACCGCGGCCGGCGAGAAGCGCGACGTCTGGACCTCGATCAAGCGCGGCTTTCGGGGCCGCTGCCCGCGTTGTGGCGAGGGCAAGCTGTTTCGCGCCTTCCTCAAGGTCGACAACAAGTGTTCCGTGTGTGACCTCGACTTCACGCCGCACCGCGCCGACGATTTGCCGGCCTATCTCGTGATCGTCATCGTCGGCCATATCGTGGTGCCGACCGCGCTGTGGATCGAAACGGATTACTCGCCGCCGGTCTGGCTGCAATTGGCGATCTATCTGCCGTTCACCCTGGTTGCGTCATTGGCGTTGCTGCAACCGGTGAAAGGCGCCGTCGTCGGGATGCAATGGGCGCTGCGCATGCATGGGTTCGACGAGAATGCGCCGAGCGACATTCCGCCGGTGTAGCCCGATCAGAAAGAAAACATCTAAAAGCAAATCGTTGGGGATGGAATGACCGAGACTGCGCCAATCGTCAAAGAAGAAAAAGAAGCCGACCATCATCCCTATTTTCGTCCCAAGGACGCCGCCACGCTGATCCTGGTCGATCGCAGCTCGGCCATTCCAAAAGTTCTGGTCGGCAAGCGCCACGACAAAGTAGTGTTCATGCCCGGCAAGTTCGTGTTTCCCGGCGGCCGTGTCGATAAATCCGACAACCGGGTGCCGGTCGCGGCGCCGATCACCCAGGCGCTCGAAGCCAATCTGCTGAAGGGTAGTCCGAAGATCACCGCATCACGGGCGCGGTCGCTTGCCGTGGCCGCGATCCGCGAAGCCTGCGAGGAAACCGGGCTTTGCCTTGGCCGTAAAAGCGAAGGCACCACAAAACTCGAAGGCCCGTGGAAGCCTTTTGGCGAGGCGGGCCTGCTGCCCGACCCCTCCGGACTATTCCTGATCGCCCGCGCCATCACGCCACCCGGCCGCGTGCGCCGCTTCGATACGCGGTTTTTCACTGCGGATGCCTCGTCCATCACCCATCGGGTCGAGGGCGTTATTCATCCGGACGCTGAACTGGTCGAACTGGTCTGGGTCGAACTCGGCTCGCAGCCGCTCGCCGATTTGCATCCGATGACCAGGAACGTGCTGGGCGAACTGAACAAGCGTCTCGCCACTGGACCCCTAAGCCACGACGCGCCGGTGCCGTTTTTCCATTTCTACGGCGGCAAGATGCAAAAGGACGTGCTGGGCGCCTGAGCTCCGCGAAGATCGGGGACGCTACATCGGGACGCCTTCGGCTCTATCATCGTCCAATCAACCTCTAAAGCGGAAAACGGGTGTCTCCAGGCCCCGGCGACGGCTATGGCTGTTTTCGATTGGACAATGTGCCAGCCAGGAAAGTGAGACGCATGCCGAACAAGACATACGGGACCGTGAGCGCCGAGCTGCGCCAGAAAATGAGCGGCCTGGAGTTCGTGCAGGGACTGGCCGATGGCACCCTGCCGCTCAACACGATTGCCCGCACGCTCGGCTACGACATTGCCGAAGCGGAATCCGGGCGCGTCGTCGTCACCGCCGAGCCGAGCGAGGATTTGCTCAATCCGGCCGGCACCGTGCATGGCGGCTTTTCGGCGACGCTGCTCGATAGCTGCATGGGGCTCGCGCTGCAGACCACCCTCGAAAAGGGCCTCGCGCAGACCACGCTCGAGTTCAAGATATCCTTGGTGCGC
This sequence comes from uncultured Alphaproteobacteria bacterium, assembly GCA_963755895.1. Taxonomy (GTDB): domain Bacteria; phylum Pseudomonadota; class Alphaproteobacteria; order Rhizobiales; family Xanthobacteraceae; genus Bradyrhizobium. The sequence continues at coordinate 167,630 of CAVWMD010000002.1, read as the reverse complement.
CCGATCACACCACAGACCGGGCCGATCCGCGCCGAAGGCGTAGTGCTGCAGCGGGGCCGCCGCGTCGGCACAGCGGAGGGACGGATCACCGACGCCAGCGGCAAACTGCTCGCGCACGGCACGACGACGTGCCTGGTGTTCGAGGGCTGAGAGATGCGCACTTGAGCCGGTGGGCTTGAGGGCTGGACCAACCTCTCCGTCATTCCGGGATGCGCCACTTGGCGCAGGCCCGGAATCCATGAGCCCTGTGTTGTTGTTCGGGGCCGAGCGCTGCCACAGGGGTTATGGATTCCAGGCTCGCGCTAAGGCGCGCCCCGGAATGACAATTGGTTGTTGGCTGCCCCAAAAACAAAATAATCTTCTTCGTCCCGCGCGATAGCGCCGCGCCGCTTCGTCCCTATCTATTCCCCCACGACAATCACAGCGGAACGGGGCGATGGCAAGACGGCAACTCAAGCTCGGCGCGTTCATGCGGCCGGTCTCCATTCACACCGGCGCATGGCGCTATCCAGGCGCCTGGCCGGACGCCAATTTCAATTTCGGCCATATCAAGCGGCTGATCCAGAAACTCGAGGCCGGCAAGTTCGACGCCTTCTTCATGGCCGACCATCTGGCCGTGCTGAACATGCCGGTCAATGCGCTCAAGCGCAGCCACACCGTCACCTCGTTCGAGCCGTTCACGCTGTTGTCGGCGCTGGCCGCCGTCACCGAAAACATCGGCCTGGTCGCAACCGGCTCGACCACGTTCGATGAGCCGTACCACGTCGCCCGCCGCTTCGCCTCGCTCGACCATATCAGCGGCGGGCGCGCGGGCTGGAACATCGTCACCACTTCCAATCCGGATGCGGCGCTGAATTTCGGGCTCGACGATCACATGGAGCACGCCGAACGCTACAAGCGGGCGCGCGAGTTCTATGATGTGGTCACCGGCCTGTGGGATTCCTTTGCCGACGACGCCTTTGTGCGCGACGTCGAATCCGGCCTGTTTTTCGACCCGGCCAAAATGCATGTGCTCAACCACAAGGGCAAATACCTCTCGGTGCGCGGCCCGCTCAACATCGCCCGCCCCGTTCAAGGCTGGCCAGTGATCGTGCAGGCCGGCGCCTCCGACGACGGCAGGCAGCTCGCCGCGGAGACGGCGGAAGCCGTATTCACCGGCGGCGGCCCGCTCGCCGACGCACAAAAACTCTACGCCGACATCAAGGGCCGCATGGCGAAGCTTGGCCGCAACCCCGAGCATCTGAAGATTCTGCCGGGCGCCTTCGTGGTGGTCGGCGACAGCGTCGAGCAAGCCAGGGAGAAGCGCGCGCTGCTCGACAGCCGCGTGCATTACGACAGCGCCATCGCCTCGCTGTCGGTCCAGCTCGGCACCGACGCCTCCGGTTTCGATCCCGACGGCCAATTGCCGCCGATCCCCGAAACCAATGCCAGCAAGAGCGGCCGTCAGCGCCTGGTCGACGTCGCGGCCCGCGACAAGCTCACGGTACGCCAGCTCGCGCAGCGGGTCGGCGGCTATGGCGGGCTGTCGTTCGTCGGCACGCCCTCGACCATCGCCGATCAGATGGAGGAATGGCTGACCGGCGAAGGCAGCGACGGCTTTAATATCATGTTCCCGTTCCTGCCCGCCGGCCTCGACGACTTTGTCGACAAAGTGGTGCCGGAACTGCAAAAGCGCGGGATTTTCCGCCGCGAGTACGAGGGGCCGACCTTGCGGGAGAATTTGGGGCTGCCGAGGCCGAAAAACCGCTTCTTTGAGGGTTAATCAGCCCGAATTGGATGGGTTTTGCGCTGCAAAACCTTGACTTTGGGCGATCTGAGGCTACGTTGCGCGCAAATGCAGGCTGCATCGGCCAGCGTCTCAATTTCCCTGTTATATTTGAGGTCTGAACATGGCCAAAGCGGTCACCATCAAGGTCAAGCTCGTTTCCACAGCGGATACCGGCTTCTACTACGTTGCCAAGAAGAACTCGCGCACCATGACCGACAAGCTGGTCAAGAAGAAGTACGACCCGGTCGCGCGCAAGCACGTCGAGTTCAAGGAATCGAAGATCAAGTAATTCGCCTGCACATGGCTGGTGCTTTGAACGGGGCCTTTCGGCCCCGTTTTGATTTTGCGGTTACGGTCTGTCGCGATCTCCGCGCTCAGGCCCTGCCCTCCACGGTGCCGGTCGGCTCATCACTGACCCAGCGATAAATCACCCCGCCCAGCACGCCTCCGATCAGCGGCGCGACCCAGAACATCCAGAGCTGCCCGAGCGCCCAGCCACCGACGAACAACGCCGGCCCTGTGCTGCGCGCCGGATTGACCGACGTATTGGTAACGGGGATGCTGACGAGGTGGATCATCACCAGCGCTAGGCCGATCGCCAGCGGCGCGAAGCCCGCAGGCGCCTTGCCATGCGTCGAGCCCATGATGACGAACAGGAACATCGTCGTCATCACCACTTCCATGATGAAGCACGCGATCATGCTGTAATGGCCCGGCGAATGCGCATCGTAACCGTTCGACGCAAAACCCTTGCTGACATCAAAGCCGGGAGCTCCGCTGGCAATCACATAGAGCAACGCCGCGGCCGCGACCGCGCCGATCACCTGCGCAATAACATAAGGCAGTATCTGACCGGCTGGAAAGCGCCCACCGGCGGCGAGACCGACGGTGACCGCCGGATTGAGATGGCAACCCGAGACATGGCCGATCGCGTACGCCATGGTCACGACGCTCAGTCCGAATGCGAGCGACACGCCGACAAGGCCGATCCCGACTTGCGGAAACGCCGCGGCAATGACCGCGCTGCCGCATCCCGCAAAAGTGAGCCAAAAAGTGCCGATGAACTCCGCGACGTATTTTTTGCTGTTCATTTTGCTTCCCCAGCGTTGTTGCGATTCGTTGGACAACCAATGGGAGCGCCACAATTACGGCACGAATTGGCCTCGATCATTAGCGACGGCGGATTGCTGCGGAGCGGTAAATTCAAACCGAAGAATTCGATGCGTTATTTCGCGGTGAGTCGCGCGCGTCGATGCAGGAGTGAACCCGGCGCTCGTTTGTTAACCGTCGGTTGCTAGCGTGATTCGCGCCGCAAGCGTGCCTCAAGTCCGAAACCGGATCTGCGTCGGTTCGCGCAATTCAGAGGTATCCGGCCACGCACGAGGTGACACCAACATGAGCGAACGGTTGGATACGCTGAAAAAAGCGCGCGACCGCATGATCGAGGACCGCGACGCCCATGCCAAGGTGCTCGCCGCGCCCTACGATCGCGACAAGGCGGAACGTGCGCGGGCCAAATTCCTGGAAACTCAGAACCTGATTGACGCGATCGACCGCGCCATCCGCGGCGAAAGCTGAACCGCTATCGCGCCGCCACCAATGGCGGCTCGCTCGGCCTTATCAGCGCGAACGCGACCTGGATGATTCCGCCGGCGAGACCGAGCGCGACACCGATCCGCCAGGCCATGTTGTAGGAGCCGAGTTGATCGTAGATCAGCCCTCCGCCATACGCACCGACGAAACTGCCGACCTGATGGCTCATGAAGGCCAGGCCCTGGATCATTGCCTGCCATTTCAGTCCGAACATTTCGGCGACGGCGCCCGCCACCAGGGGACCGACCCCCATCCACAGGAAGCCCATGATCGCGCCGAACAGCAGCGTCGAGGCCGGCGTCGCCGGCAGCATGAAATACCAGCCGAGCGCGATCGAACGGAATATGTAGATTCCTCCGAGGAGCGCCAGTTTGTTCCAGCGCTGGCCGGCCCAACCGAAAAACAGGCTGCCCAGCACGTTGAAACCACCGATCATGCCCAGCGTCTGCGCGCTCAGCATCGGATCGAGGCCGCAGATGGCGAGATAGGACGGCAGATGCGTGGTGAGAAAGACCAGTTGCATGCCGCAGACGAAATAGGCGCAGGTCATCACCACGAACGAGGCATCGCCGAACGCGAGCTTGACCGCGACGCCGGCCGAACTGTTGCCGATGTCATCCGACGACGGCTTTGGCAGCGGAATCCTGTCGACCCCGCCGGCGAACCAAGCGGCGGGGATCAGCGCCAGCGACAGAATGACAAAACCGGCGAGCCCGACGCGCCAGCCATAGCCTTCACTGAGGATCTGCCCGAGCGGCGCGGACAACAGCGCGCCGAGCGATCCTGCGCCGGAAACCATGCCCATCACGGTGCTGCGCACGCTCGCCGGCACCGCGCGCGCCGCCACCGACATCGCAATCGCCGCCGCGGTGCAGGCCAGCGACGTTCCGATCAACAGGCCGCCGCCGAGCAGGACACTGACGAAGCCATGTGCGCTCGCCATCAGCGACAGCCCGGCGATGTAAAACACCGCGCCGGCCACCATGATGGTGCGAAAGCCGTAGCGCGCGGTCATCGCGCCGGCGATCGGCTGCAGGAAGCCCCAAGCGAGATTTTGGATGGCAATCGCCAGCGTGAAATCGGAAATCGATATTCCGACATCGTGGGTCAGCGGCTGCATGAAGATGCCGAGACTTTGCCGCAGGCCCATGCTCAACGTCAGCATCAGGGACGCTCCGATCAGGATGGGAAGCGTGGGACGCAGCAGTTGCAGCAGGGGCATGATTTTGGTTCTCCCTTCGGGCCGCGACACGAAAGCCGCGTCCTGCGATTGCCACCTGATTTAATTACACAGACCTGTGTAATTAATCTATAAGGTAACCCTGCTGTCAAGACAGATCGGATATCACAGACGCGCATGGCAACCCTGCCCCCCAAACCGGCGATGAAGGACCGCATCCTCGAAACCGCGGACAAATTGTTCTATCTGCAGGGCATTCGCGCCATCGGCGTCGACACCATCGCGGCCGAAATCGGCATCAGCAAGCGCACGCTCTACAACCACTTCCCGTCAAAGGATGCGTTGATCGCGGCCTATCTGGAGCGCCGCTTCGTGCAACCGCGCGCTTCCGACAAACCGCCTGCCGAACAGATACTCGCGACCTTCGATGCGCTGGAGCGGCGTTTTTCAGCCAAGGACTTTCGCGGTTGCCCGTTCGTCAACGCAGTCGCCGAGCTGGGCCCGGAGGATCGGTCGGTCCGCCGGATCGCGATCGCGTTCAAGGAGAGCCGCCGGCTCTGGTTTCGCGACCTGCTGCACCAGCTTGGCGTTACCGACCCCGAAGCGCTCGCGACCCAGTTCGCCTTGCTGGTCGATGGCTCGATCGCCCAGGATCTGGTGCGCAACGATCCCGCGATGGCCAGGGCGGCAAAAGAAGCCGCGCGCGTGCTGCTGGCCAATGCCGGGGTGGTGGTCGACGAGAACGCGGCGGTGAATGCGAAGAAGCCGCAACGTGGTGCGAAGTAGCGCTCAAATTGGCCGTCATCCCCTGGATTGACCTGGGGATCCAGTATTCCAGTGCGTTAGCGATTCAACCGAGAGGTCGCGCAGGAGCTCGCGGCACCGATACGCCGTGGCCTTTCGATGGGGTGATGTGGTACCCACCTCCCGCCACGAGCAACGCTGGCGATGCCGTGGCAGCGCACGGCAGGGATAAAGGAAACCACGATGGAAGACTTGAAAGTCACTGCCAACGGTTACGACTTCAAACCGGCACGCGCCGCGATGCAACGCTATGTCGACGGCAACCTGCTTGCCGGTATCTCGTCGGCGGTGCTGGTTGGCCGGGACCTCGTGGACGTCAATTGCGTCGGATGGGCCGACAAGGAAGCTCAAACGCCGTTGCGCGCCGACCACATCTTCCGCATCTTCTCCAACACCAAGCTGATCACCTCCTGCGCGGTGTTGCTGCTGTTCGAGGAAGGCAAATTCCAGCTCGATGATCCGATCGAGACATTCATTCCGCAGCTTGCAAACCGAAAGGTCCTGCGTCCCGGTGCGAGCACGCTGGACGATACCGAGCCGGCCCAGCGCTCGATCACGATCCGTCATCTTCTGAGCCACAGCGCAGGGCTCAGCTATGGGCTGTTCGATCCCGGCAGCGTTATTTTCACCGCCTACAACGAGCGCAAGGTGTACACTCAGGCGACGCCGCTGTCCGCCATGATCGACGCGCTGGCGGATCTTCCGCTGACGTATCAGCCGGGAACGTCGTTTGAATATTCGGTCGCCATCGATGTGATCGCTCGCCTGGTCGAGGTCATCAGTGGTCAGCCGTTCGACACGTTCATTCAGTCCCGGATTCTCGGGCCGCTTGGCATGGTCGATACCGGGTTCGTCGTACCGGAAAAGGATCGACACCGGTTCGTGGCTTATTACGCCGGCGCCGACCTGATGGAGCCGATGAAGCCGGGGCTGACGCGGACCGATAACTCGCCCTATCCGGGGGCTTATCTGACGCCGGTGCCACGGCTCAACGGCGGCGGCGGCCTGGTTTCAACACTGCCCGACATGGTGGCATTGATCCGAAGCCTGCTGCCGGGCGGCCCGACCCTGCTCAAGCCCGAGACACTTGCATTGCTGACGGACAACCAATTGGCCGACGGGGTGTGGCTGCGTTTTGCCATGATGGGCGAACTCAGGGGCAAGGCCTATGGGCTCGGCGGCGGTCTGATCCTGCAACCCTCGCCGATCGATCATCCGGATTCGCAAGGCGAAATCTATTGGGGTGGCGTGGCGGGGACGCAATGGTGGATATCGCCGAAGCGCAACATGGCAGGCGTCATGATGGCCCAGCGTCAGTTGGCGTTCATCCATCCGTTCTCATTCGAGTTCAAGCGGCTGGCGTATGAAGCGGTGAAGCAAGGGCGATAAGAACGCCGGGACGATCCCCGCGCCTAATCACGCCGCCGCTGCAACCACCCGGTTGCGGCCGTCATGTTTGGCGCGGTAGAGCGCGGTATCGGCGCGCTTGAGCACGTCGGCGACAGACTCGCCCTTGCGTTCCAGCGTCGACAGGCCGATCGAAATCGTAACCTCGATCCGTTTTGCACCCTTGTGAACCGCAAACGTCTCGCCCGCGATCGAGCGGCGCAAACGCTCGGCGACCATCCCGGCGACGTGCAGATCCGTCTCCGGCATCACGATGACGAATTCCTCGCCGCCATAGCGGCAGGCCAGATCGATGCCGCGGATCGACTTGCGGATCCTTACTGCGAATTCCCGCAACACGTCGTCGCCGGCATCGTGGCCGTAATTGTCGTTGATCGATTTGAAAAAATCGATGTCGAGCATCATCAGCGCCAATGGCTTGCCGCGGCTCGAGGCCTGTTCGGCCAATGTCCCGAGATGGCTTTCCATGTAGCGGCGATTATGCAGGCCGGTCAGCGCGTCGGTGATCGCCATCTCGATCGAGTTCTGCACGTTGTCGCGCAAATGGTCGGTGTAGCGGCGCTTGCGGATCTGGGTGCGGGCGCGCGCCAGCAATTCATTCTTGTCGACCGGGCGCAGCAAATAGTCGTTGACGCCGATCTCGAGGCCACGAAGCAGCCGCGCGTTATTGTCGGCGTCGGCAATTGCGAGTATCGGCACCTGCCGGGTCCGCTCCAGCGAACGCGCCTGGCTGCACAGCCGCAGGCCGTCGAAATTCTCGAGGCCGAGGGAAACGATCAGCAGGTCGTAATTGCCTTCGGCGGCATGAAACAGCGCCTCCGCCGGGTTGGTTTCGACATCGACGGTGTGTTCGGAACTCAGCACCGGCGCCAGCCGTTCGTAGGACGAGGCCCGGTCATCGACCAGCAGCACGCGGCCGCCCTTGCCGGTGTCGGCCACCGCGCTGCGCTCCGGCGCCTGGACGCCGATTTCGAGCGAGGTGATGGCGCGCATGCGCAATTCGTCGGTCATCATCTTCAGGCGGGTCAGCGACCGCACCCGCGCGATCAGCACGATGTCGGACACCGGCTTGGTCAGGAAATCGTCGGCGCCGGCCTCCAGGCCGCGCACGCGATCGGCCGGGCTGTCCAGCGCCGTGACTATCACGACTGGAATGAAATGCGTCGCCGGATTGGACTTCAGCCGGCGGCAGACCTCGAACCCGTCGATATCGGGCATCATGACGTCGAGCAGAATGATATCGCATTCGGCGCGCGCGCAGACAGCGAGCGCCTCGGTGCCGTTGCTCGCGGTCAGGACGTCGAAATACTCGGCCGACAGCCGCGCTTCCAACAGCTTGACGTTGGCGGGAACGTCGTCGACGACCAGGATACGCGCGGACATCGAAGCTCTCTCCCTACCCTACAAACCGTCGAACGGTCTCGATAAACTTTCCGACTGAAATCGGTTTGGACAAATACGCCTCGCAGCCGCCCTCGCGAATACGCTCTTCGTCGCCCTTCATCGCAAACGCCGTCACCGCGACCACCGGAATGTTGCGCAACTCCGGATCGTCCTTGATCCATTTCGTCACTTCGAGGCCGGACACCTGAGGGAGCTGGATATCCATGAGAACGAGATCCGGACGAAGCTTGCGCACGAGATCGAGCGCCTCAAAACCATTGCTGGTCCCGCAGGTCTGATAGCCGTGCGCTTCCAACAGATCGCGAAAGAGCTTCATATTGAGCTCGTTGTCCTCCACGATCAGGACGGTTTTGGCCATCCGTCCCTCCAATCCCGATAAGCAGGCCCGGCATCCGGCGCAGCGATGCGCCACCGGACGTAGAAAAAACTGAAATTAAACTAGCGCCAGATTCGTTCTAACCCGTTAAGCCGAGGTGGTAACTTTCTGCAGAGCGGTTTGGACTTGCTTGAACAAGCTTTGCAAACTCGGGCAAGATGGTTTCAAACTAGAGACCAGAAGTTACGGAAAGGCAAACACCCCCATTGAAGAAAGCTGTTCACAACCCCCGGCAAGTCGCTGAAATCGTTGCAGTTCAGGCACTTTCCTTCATCGCCGGCGACCCCGAGCGGCTGGGGCTGTTTCTGGCCGAAAGCGGGATAGGCCCGGAGACGCTGCGCACAGCTGCGACCGATCCGCATTTTCTGGCCAATGTGCTGGATTTCGTGATGCGCGATGACGCGACCGTGAAGGCATTCGCGGCCGCCTCGCAGCTTCATCCCACCAACATTGCAGCGGCCCACCAGGCGCTGAACGATCCGCAATGGGAGCGCGATGTGCCGTGAGCGCCACCGCGCCGGAGCCTGGCGGCCCAACCTGCTTCTGCCGGGATTGTCTTGCCGATCACGATATGGCCGCCCGGCGCTGCGGCGAATGCGGCTCCCCTCGCCTGGTTCGCCACCCCACGCTCCCGGCGCTGACGCTTGCCCACATCGATTGCGACGCGTTCTACGCCACCGTCGAGAAGCGCGATAACCCTGCAATTGCCGACACGCCGGTCGTCATTGGCGGCGGCAAGCGCGGCGTGGTGTCGGCGGCATGCTACATCGCCCGCACCTTCGGCGTGCGCTCGGCGATGCCGATGTTCAAGGCACTGGCGCTGTGCCCGCACGCGACCGTGATCCGGCCCGACATGGCCAAATATGTCAGGGTCGGCCGCGAGGTGCGGCACGCCATGCAGGCGCTCACCCCGCTGGTCGAGCCGCTCTCGATCGACGAAGCGTTTCTGGACCTTGCCGGCACCCAGCGCGTCCATGGCATGATCCCCGCCAAGGTGTTGGCGCGCTTTGCCCGCGAGGTCGAGCGCGATATCGGCATCACGGTTTCCGTGGGCCTTTCCTGCAACAAGTTCCTGGCCAAGATCGCCTCCGACCTCGACAAGCCACGCGGCTTTGCCACGCTCGACCAGGAAGAGGCGCGGGTGATGCTCGCCGAAAAGCCGGTCGGCTTCATTTACGGGGTCGGACCAGCCACCCAGGAGAAGCTGATCCAGCGCGGTTTCCGCACCATCGCCGACCTGCAGCGTGCCGACGAAATCGAGTTGATGCGGCAATTCTCGACCGAAGGCCGCAGGCTGTGGCGGCTGGCGCGCGGCATCGACGATCGCCGCGTCGAGGCCGATCGCGGCGCCAAGACCATCTCCAACGAGACCACGTTCGAGAGCGATATTCGCGATTTCGCGACCTTGGAAAAAACCCTGTGGCGGCTGTCGGAGAAGGTATCCTCGCGGCTCAAGAGCAGCGATCTGTCGGGCGCGACCATCACGCTGAAACTGAAGACCGCCGATTTCAGGCAGCGCACCCGCTCGCAATCGATTCACGCGCCGACCCAACTCGCCGCGAAAATTTTCGCGACCTCGCGGGAAATGCTGGCGAAGGAAATCGACGGTACGTCGTTTCGGCTGATCGGCACCGGCGTCAGCGCGTTGCGCGCGGGATCGGCCGCCGACGACACCGACATGCTCGACCGCCGCTCCGCCCATGCCGAACGCGCCATCGACGACCTGCGCAAGAAATTCGGCAACGCCGCCGTGATCCGCGGCATCGCCTATCACGGGCCGGGCAAGGAAGAGGCGGAGTGATGGGGACTGTGCAGCAATGAAAACGTCATCCTGAGGTGCGCGCACTCGCGCGCCTCGAAGGATGCTGTGAAGCGCAGTGCGTGCGGCCATCCTTCGAGACGCGCTCGCAAGCGCGAGCGCTCCTCAGGATGACGTCAGAGATAGCCTCACAGGCTCAGGATGGCGGTGCAGATGTCGCAGCGGCGAAAACCATCACTTGCAGGGCTTGGAGTCCTTGACGTCGAATTTCCCGAGCACGCCGGAAACGACGAAATCATTGTAATCCAGCATCAGCGACCGCGAGACGCCGTTCTCGTAAAGCTCGAACGACATCGAATAGACCGGCGTCTGCTCGCCGTCCGTCGGCTTGGTGTCACGGTCGAAATAGCTGACCGTGACCGGCCACCGCGTCAGCGATTTCATCGCCTCGCTGCTGGTGGAGGGATCCGGCGTGGCGATAACCTTGTCGCCTTGTATCGCCTGTCCGATCACCGAGAGCGTGTTGTAGACCTTCTCGCCATTGTCGGAGCCATCATAGACCGTGAGCTCAAGCACCGATTTGCCGGCGCGCGCAGCCTCGATGATGCGCTGGATCTGCTGGGTCGGAAACACCGTGCTGCCGTCGAGCGTAAACGTCTTGGCTTCCGGCTGTTTCAATTTGACCGTGACGTGGTCACCGGTCCGCTCGGCCACCCCGTCCACCGGGTTCGAGTCGGTGTCGTTCATCCGCGAATCGATTTTGAAGCGATAGCTCTTGCCATCGGCGTCCTCCCAGGAGGTCGAGCGCAGATCGCTCAACGTCACCTTGTCTTCGCCGCTTCGCAATTCCGAGACCTGCCTGAATTCCGAGGTGTAGCCTTCGCAGGCGCTGCCGGTGAACGTGTAGAGAATGCGTCCCCGCGCGCTGTCGATCGAACTGCCGCGCGACTTGACGAGGCTCAGATCATACAGCGCCTGATGCGGCAAAAACGGACTGCTCGCGCCGGCATTGGCCCGGCCGCCGGTGAAAATCGATCCAAATGCGAGGAAGGCGACGCTGAGCGCCAATGATCTGGCGCCGCGAGGCAGAATGAGTGACACCGTCATGTCTTTTCCTCGATGGAGATTTGTCAGGTTAGTGACGGCGCTATTGCGCCGCAACTAGGGCAAAAACCACAAAAAACGGCGGGACGGCAAGGTTTTTTAGGCTTGGCGCCGGATGCCTCGCGGAAGCGGCAACGCGGACCGGCGCTGGCTTGCATGTCGTGCCGCAATGCGCGAAACAACGTCCGATCACATCTCATCGAGTGCTGGTTCACATCAAACGAGGACGAAACATGGCGGGTACGGTCGAACAAAAACTGGCGGCGCTGGGCATTGTCTTGCATACGCCGCCGAGCCCGGTAGCCAACTACGTTGGGTTTGTGCGCACCGGCAATCTCTTGATCGTGTCCGGTCAGGTTTGCGTCGACCCCGAGGGCAAGCTGATCGCCAAGGGCAAGCTCGGCGCCGGCGTTACGGTGGAGCAAGGCAACGCGGCGGCGCGCGGCTGCGCGATCAACCTGCTGGCACAGGTCAAGGCCGCGCTCGGCGACCTCGACAAGGTGGTGCGCGTGGTCCGTCTCGGCGGCTTCGTCAATTCGGCGCCGGACTTTCTCGACGGGCCGAAGGTGTTGAACGGCGCCTCCGACCTGATGGTCGCGGCCTTCGGCGACAAGGGCCGCCACGCCCGCACCACCGTCGGCGTTGCCTCGCTGCCGGCAGACGCCGCCGTCGAGGTCGAGGGCATATTCGAGGTCGTCTCCTAAGAAAACCTCACCCGGTGCGCGCACCTGACTGGCTCACCGCGCGACCCCTGGCCCATCGCGGCCTGCACGACCGCGCCCGCGGCATCATCGAGAACATGCCGGGCGCGGTGACGGCCGCGATCGCAGGGAATTTTGGCATCGAGGTCGATATCCAGCTCTCGGCCGACGGCGAAGCCATGGTGCACCATGACGACACGCTCGGCCGCCTCACCGAAGGGTCTGGCGCCTTGCGTGGCCTGACCGCCGCCGAACTCAAGGCGGTCGCGTTCAAGGATACTTCCGAGCGGATGATGTCGCTCGGCGATCTCTGCACGCTGGTCGCATGCCGGGTCCCCCTGGTGATCGAGATCAAAAGCCATTTTGACGGCGACCGCCAACTGGTGCGGCGGATGTCGCAAGTTCTCGCCGCCTATCGCGGCCCTGTGGCCGGCATGTCGTTCGACCCCGATCAGGTGATGGCGTTGCGCCAACTGATGCCACAGCTCACCCGTGGGATCGTGGCCGAACGGCACTATACCGAGGCTGATTGGCCGGAGGCTTCGCCCACGCAGCGCCGGGACATGACCCATCTGCGCCACGCCTTGCGCAGCCGGCCGCATTTCCTGGCCTATTGGGTCAACGAACTGCCCGCAGCCGCGCCCTGGATCGCCCACCACATTTTCGGGCTGCCGCTGTTGACCTGGACCGTGCGCACGCCCGAGCAACGCCAACGCGCCGCCCGCTACGCCGATCAGATGATATTCGAGGGGTTCGTTCCCGGAATTTGACGTGCCGCCCAGGCGTCACGACGACCCTTGAAGTCGCGCGTGCAATGCACGATCTTGGTCGGGTTGGTCACCATGTGCGATGGCCGATCGTGACATGAGACCGGTCTAAGTCGTCGATGGCGTCATCCGAAATATCCCTAGAAGCGGTCCCTTCCGTCAGCGATATCCCGGCTGAGGACTGGGACGCCTGTGCCAATCCGGCGCCGGGCCCGGCCGGGCTCGAAGAGCTCGATACGCTGGCGCCGATCGACCCGGTCGACGGCTCCTGTATCAGGTCAAATCAAAGGTATAACCCATTCGTTTCACACGCTTTTTTATCGGCCGTAGAAGCATCCGGATCGGCCTGTGCGCGGACCGGTTGGGGTCCGCGGCATCTGCTCGCAAAACTCGATGGCAGCATTGCCGGTATCGTGCCCTGCTATCTGAAATCGCACTCGCAGGGCGAATACGTGTTCGACCGCGGCTGGGCCGATGCCTATGAGCGCGCCGGCGGACGCTATTATCCGAAACTGCAGGCCTCGGTTCCCTTTACGCCGGCGACCGGCCCGCGCCTGTTGATCCGCCGTGCCGTCGATGCCGATGTCATCGGCGGCGCCCTGGCCACAGGACTTGTGGCGCTGTGCGAGGCCACCAAGGCCTCCTCGGTTCACGTCACGTTTGCCCGGCAGGCCGAGCAGAAATTTCTGGCCGAGCACGACTTCCTGGAGCGCACCGACCAGCAGTTCCATTGGCATAACCAGGGCTACTCCAGCTTCGACGATTTTCTCGCCACCCTCAATTCGCGCCACCGCAAGGCGATCAAGCGCGAACGGCGCGAGGCGCTTAGCGCCGGGATCACCATCCACGCCGTCACCGGCAGCGACATTACCGAAGACGCCTGGGACGCCTTCTTCGAGTTCTACATGGAGACCGGCTCGCGAAAGTGGGGCCGGCCTTATCTGACGCGGAAATTCTTCTCGCTGATCGGCGAGAGCATGAGCCGTGATGTGCTGCTGGTGATGGCCAAGCGCGACGGCCGCTGGATCGCCGGCGCGATCAATTTCATCGGCTCCGATACGCTGTTCGGCCGCAACTGGGGTGCGGTCGAGCATCATCCGTTCCTGCATTTCGAAGTCTGCTACTATCAGGCGATCGATTTTGCGATCAAGCGGGGCTTGAAAACCGTCGAGGCCGGCGCCCAGGGCGAACACAAGATCGCGCGCGGCTACCTGCCGCAAACCACCTATTCGGCGCACTACATCGCCGACCCCGGGCTGCGTCGCGCCATCGCGGAATATCTCAAACGCGAGCGCGCCTATGTCGCCGAGGCCGGGCGCGAACTGACCGAGGCGGGCCCGTTCCGCAAAACCGATCAGGACTCGGCTTGACGGTCTGAACCAGCGCCATAAGACTAGAACCAGACTTCAAGGAGCCACCATGACCGCGTATGACCCGAACAACATCTTCGCGAAGATCCTGCGTGGCGAGATTCCCTGCTCCAAGGTCTATGAGGACGACCACGTGCTGGCGTTTCTCGACATCATGCCGCGCTCGCCCGGACACACCCTGGTGATCCCGAAGTCCCCCGCCCGCAACATCCTTGACATCACGGCGGAGGATTTCGCCCATGTCGCGCGCGGCGCCCACAAGATCGCCGGGGCAGCCATGAAGGCGTTCGAGGCCGACGGCATCACCGTGGTACAATTCAGCGAGCCCGCCTCGGGGCAAGAGGTCTATCACCTGCACATGCACGTGATGCCGCGCTACGACGGCGTCGCGCTCCTGCCGCCGGCCAGCCACAAGGAAGACGCCAAGGTGCTGGAAGCCAATGCGGCAAAGCTGATCGCGGCGCTGGGGTAGATGCGGCTCCCCCAGATGACGGCAGGAGGCTTTACAACAATGGCACCGTCATCCTGAGGTGCGCGCCATCTTGGCGCGCCTCGAAGGATGCTGTTCAACGCTGTGCCTGCGGCCATCCTTCGAGGCTCAGGCGGCATTCTTTGGGGTAACGATGGCAATCGTATCGCCCTCGCACCTCAGGATGACGACGTTGCTGTTGCGGGATGACGGAGACGTCGTTGCGCGAAAGTCGTGCCTCACTCCGTCTCAAAATCCCCGGGCTGCGGCGGCGCCAGTGGCGTGAACTCGCAGCGGTCGGGTTTTATGTCGATCAGCGGCGTCTCGTCGAGGCAATCGAGGCCGCGCACCAGAACCACATTGCCTTCGATCCCGACCAACTTGACGATCGACGTGCCGATCGGATTAGGCCGCACCGGCGAGCGCAGCGAGAATGTGCCGCGGGTCGATTTGTTGTTCTTCGGCGATTGCAGCACCAGGTCGCGGCGCGACTGATGCAGCCAATAGAGCACTTCGAGATTCGCGTAAAAGTCGACGCCCTTCAGCGCCGGCACCCATGGCTCGAAGATTTCGAGCCGGCAGACCGGACCATCGTGCCGCCCCTGCCGCGGCGCCGCCAGCCGCGAGATCCAGGGCGTACGGATGCGGCCGATGAAGACCAGACCGGCGTCACGCCCCGCCGGGGCCTCGACGGCGACCTCCCCTTCGCGGACTTCACTCTCTCGCACCATGTCTCAATCCAATGAAATTATCCTGCGCGCGAGTCTAGCCGATTATCAGGGCGCCGCAACGCGAACGCCGCCTCACCCCTGGAAATTCAGGTTTCGGAGCACGAAGCATGCGCCGCCGGCACGGCGGATGCGATTGCAGAGATCGTCCGCCGCGGGACGCGTGTCGGTCCCTATCCGCACCTGGTAGAACGTGCGGGTGCCGCGGGTGCGCATCACCGAACTCAAAAGGCTGGGGTCCTGGTCGCCGATCACGGCTCCGAGCCGATTGATGGCGCGGGCATACATCGCCAGCGCCTTGTTGCGATCGAAGCCGGCGGCGAGTTGCACGCCCCACAACCGGGCGGCGCCAAGCTTCACGTGCTGTTCGAGTTCGGTGACAAAGGGATTGGGCGCGCGGCGCAGCAACGCCATCAATTCGCGGCAGCCGAGGCTCGAGGTAACAGGAGCGCGGGCCGCCGGCTTGCCGCTCCGGCTGGCTGCGGCCCAGTCATCGACCGTGGTTCCGGTGATGGACGCAACGTAGTTGCGGGTCTCCTGCGGCATGCCGCCGGTGCCGTTGAGCCATTCCTGCACCCGGCGCGGTCCGGCATTGTAGGCTGCGGCGGCGAGTCCGAGATTGCCGAACTGGTTACGCAATTCGTTTAGAAACTCCGCCGATTTCGGCAGCGCCTGCACTGGATCGAAGGGATCGAGCAGCCGGCGCTCGGTGGCGGTGCCCGGCATGAATTGCGCGATGCCCTGGGCGCGCTGGCCGCTGCGCGTGATTGGCCCCACGGCGTCGGACTGGAAGCGGCTCTCCTGCCAGATCACGCGGGCAAAGAATTCAACAGGCAGGTCGTTCGACCTCGCCGCCGATTCGATCATCAGGCACATCGCCTCGCGGGTGCCGGAATCGCCTGAATCCTTGTTGTCGGTGTTGGGGATGGCAAGTTCTTCGACGCTTGGATGCACCACGCGGGGGGCAGCGACGGCCGGGGCGTCTTCCGCCACGGCGTGTGCCGTTGGCGACCCCAGCACAATGACCGCGAGGCAGAGCACCACACGCAGACCGGTCAAATTTTGTGCCGCCATATCCCGTTCCTCGGACCTGCCGGGCACTGTGCTTTGAGAACACCAACCGGTTATTTGGCAATCATGGCGCGCATGTGGGGAGCCCTGGCCAACCGGCGCGGGTAAAATCCCTGAAATGCGCTCAATCAAGGCGGAACTCGGTTTACGTTAACACGGTATTTTACGACCGGCACCCTTTCGCTGGGCCTCACGCGGTGCGTAAGGTTCCACCTCTTTATTTGGAGGATTATCGATGCAGGAGCGACGCCAGAATACGCGCGACAAGGTTCTTTACGGTGGCGTCGCCAAATCAGGCGAAAACGACAACGTGCAAGATTGCGTCGTTCGCAATTTTTCCGAAAAAGGCGCCAGCATCGAGTTCAGCAACGTCGTCACACTGCCCAAGGAGCAGATCTCGCTGACCATCGCCCGAAAAGGCCGCTCCTTCCTTGCCAAGATCATCTGGTGGCGCGACAATTTCGTCGGCGTCGCATTTTCCGAAACGCCGCCCTCACCGCCCGTCTCCGATCTCGACGAACGGCTGCGTAAGAGCGAGGCGAAAAAACGCCAGCTGCAGCGCCGCATCGAGGAGCTGTTGGGCCAAGGCTAGAGGCTGCCTCTGCTTCGTGGCAAGCCGTCGGTTCAAGCGCGAACGTAAACCCAGGCGGAGTTTCCGGAGCGAAGCAGGACCTCGACGCGCTTGTAGTCGGAGACTTCATAGTCGTCCGCCGCCTTCAATTCGGCATCCGTGATCCGAAACACCTTGCCCTTTACTTCATCACCGGGATTGTCGCTCGCCTCGACGATGGGGTGAAATCGCTTGCCGCTTTTCCTGATGACCTCGGGGTCGGTAATTTCGACCAGGGATTGACGGTACCCGACCATGGCGTCCTGCTGCCCTTCCAACAGACGGCCAAAAGACGACAGCTGAACCTCGTCCTGTTGCAGCGTTCCATAGGAAAAGAGCAGAACCGTTCTCTGGTCGGACATTGCCGTAGCGTACCCCATTGTCCCGTGTGCCGTGAGAACACGATACGGCATGGGACTGACAATGTCTCCTCGGCAGCGCCGCGCCCCGGTTTCACCGAAGCACGATTGCGAAACCAACTATCCGCCCATCGCCAAATGCGATAGCCAGTTGATGTGAAAAGTGAGGGCGCGACCACGATCATCGAGCACGCCGATGGACTGCCCCAGCCGCAGCGCAACTGGGCGATCCTGACCATCGGGCTCGGCCTGGTCATGGCGGTGATCGATGGCGCGATCGCCAACGTCGCGCTACCGACCATCGCCGAATCGCTCAACGCAAGCCCGGCGTTTTCGATCTGGATCGTCAACGGCTATCAGCTCGCGATCACGATCTCGCTGCTGCCGCTGGCCTCGCTCGGCGAAATCATCGGCTATCGCCGGGTCTATCTGGCGGGACTTCTGCTGTTCACCCTGGCCTCGCTGTTCTGCGCGCTGTCGCATACGCTGCTGCTCTTGACCGTCGCGCGCATCGTGCAGGGCTTTGGCGCGGCCGGAATCATGAGCGTCAACGCAGCACTGGTGCGCTTCACCTACCCGCGCGCGCAGCTTGGACGCGGCATCGGTATCAATGCCCTGGTGGTCGCGATCTCGGCCGCGGTCGGTCCCACCGTGGCGGCTGCCATTCTGGCGGTCGGAACATGGCCCTATCTGTTCGCGATCAACGTCCCGCTCGGCATCGTCGCGCTGGCGCTCGGCTGGCGCACTTTGCCGCACACCCTGCCGGCCGTTCACGCCTTTGACTGGCCTAGTGCGGCGCTGAGCGCGATCACGTTTGGCCTCGGCATCGCCGCGATCGACAGCGTCGGCCACGGCGAGACCCTGTTGTTCTGGCTGTCGGAGTTTGCGATCGCGGCCGCCGCGGGCCTGCTGCTGGTACTCAGGCAAAGCCGCATGGCCTCGCCATTATTGCCGTTGGATCTCCTGCGCATTCCGATCTTTGCGCTGTCGATCTCGACCTCGATTGCCTCGTTCTGCGGCCAGATGCTGGCCTTCGTCTCGCTACCGTTTTTTCTTCAGAGCCAATTCGGATACACCGCCGTGCAGATGGGCCTCTTGATGACGCCCTGGCCGATCGCCGTCGCATTCGCAGCGCCTTTGGCGGGACGGTTAGTCGAGCGCTACCCTGCCGGACTGCTCGGCGGCATCGGGCTCGCGTTGTTCGCGGCCGGTCTCGGCACCCTGGCGCTATTGCCGGCCAACCCCACCACCTTCGACGTGGTGTGGCGGATGGCCCTGAGCGGCGCCGGTTTCGGTTTGTTTCAGACCCCCAACAACCGCACCATGATCGCGGCGGCGCCGCGCGAGCGCAGCGGCGGCGCCAGCGGCATGCTGGGAACGGCGCGGCTTTTAGGGCAAACCATGGGCGCTGCGCTGGTAGCGTTGTTCCTGGCGCGCTATCCGGCCGAAGGCACACAGATCTCGCTGTCAGTCGGCGTCGGTTTTGCCCTGCTCGGGGCGGCGTTCAGCATGCTCAGATTGTCGCCCGCAGGCTCCCGCGGCGCCGAGCGGGTGCAGGTCTACGATGACCAGCGCCTGACGGGCGAATGAACGAATGCCACCTCACTTCGACGGCGGCGCGGTAATGGCCTTGCGGATCGATGCAAGCGGCGCGGTATCGTCGAAATCGAGGCCGCTATCGTGCACCTTCAGGCCGAGATCGCGCCACAGCCCGTCGAGATCGGGCGTGACGGGTTTCGATCCCCATTGATCGTGCAGGCGGCTGAGGACATCGAGCCCCACGGCCTTGTCCGCGGTCGAAAGAATCCGCTGGATCGACCAGTCCTGTTCGTGATTGCCGCCCGCCGCGAGAACACCGCGCATGGCATCCTGCAAGCCTAGTCTGTTGTTGCTCCGTTTGCGAATTTCAACATCGGCGAACAGAGCGAACATCGCGCCGCCCCAATATTTGCGGCCCCAGGTATCGGTGTTATCAAGGCCCTCATCGCCCGACTGCGGCAGCCCCTTCGGCATATCCCGCATCATCGCGAGCCAGATCTCCTGAGCTGAGAGGTCGCCGGCCTGGGTACGCGCGATGGGCTCGACATAGACCGCCAGCCCCTCCGACAGCCAGTTGTAACGCTCGTCCATATCGGGAAGCGCGGTGTGCACCATTTCATGAACCAGCACCCAATCGCGGCGGAGATTGCCTTCGTCGGAGTCGCGTCCGACCAGCACCCGGATGGCGGCGCCGCGATAACCCCATGTCGTTCCGCCGCGAACGCCGGGACCGTCGACGGGCACCAGCAGCAACCTGAGCGATTTTACCGGAAAGCGGCCGTAATATGTTGCGACGGCCTTCGCCGACATGCGGACCCAGTCGAGTATTTTCTGCTTCGGCAACGCCATCTCGCCCGGGCCAAAGCCAACGTGAACGACACCCTCCGGCACGTCGATGTCGGTTTTGGCCAGCCTGTCGAAGGCATCGTAAGGCATGCGATCGCCCCGGAGATATTCCGATTGCGCGTGCGAGCGCCACGACAGGCCGCCTGCCAGCAACAGCCCGATCACGGTCGATGCGACCAAACCGATACCCCTGGGATATTTCATGCAGAGCCCTGCCGGTGTTGCGGGACCGCATCGGTTCCGACGCCTGCGGCGGCTTGACCTGCGAGGAACGTCTCCACCGTCGCGAACAGATCGTCGAGCATCGCCGCCAGCAAGATTTCGCCCTTGGCCTGACTGGCCAAGGTCGGATCGCCGAAACTGCCGGAACGACTGTAATTCGGCGACGTCGCATCCGATCGCGTGAGTGCGCCCGGCGCCTCCTGTCGAAGCACCGGGCTCGCCTCGGCGCGCGCCATATCGACCATATCAGGGGCCAGCGCGAGCATCAGCGACGTCTCGAGTTCATCGGCATGGCTGCCGTGGCTTTGCTGGGCCAGCTCTGCTGCCGCACGGCGATACATCGGCCCATCGTGAATTCGAAGATGCGTCACGTCTGTGTTGGCGAGCCGCGCCAGCGCGCGATCAACCGGCGCCAGCGTGCTGATACCGCTATCGAGCACAAACAAGGCGCGGCATCCAAACCGCATGATGCCCGCCGCGATTTCCCGGATCAGGCCCTCGAAGGCGCCCGCGGACAGGCTGATGCTGCCGGCATAGTCGACAAAGGCCGGATAGTAACCGTAACTCACGGTCGGCCAGATCAGCGCGTCGAAACGATCGGCGATGCGTGCCGCCAGCCATTCGGCCTGCACGCGGTCGGTATTCATCGGCAGATGAAACCCGTGTTCCTTGGACGCCGCGCCGATAGGCAAAATAGCGACGGCGCCTTGCGCAAGGCGCCGGGCTACCTCGTCCCAGGTCAGGCGTTCGACAAAATGGTCGGCGGCATTGCACGTCACGCGCCCGACTTTCAGGTTTCAGCACCTTCAGGATTCGGCAGAGACGCCCGTCAGCAGCCCTGCCGTGATCCAGCCATGGAGATATCCCGCGCCCCGCGCGGCCGCACCGTCGGGGTCGTCATAGGTCGCGAGCATCGAACAGAGCACACCGAACGGAATGCCGCCGGACGCCTCGTCCCACATCATCGCTTCCTCGGCGGAGAGTTCGCGAAACATCGGCGTTACGTCCTGCCGCCAGATCAAAAGACGCGCAGGCTGCTCCAGAGATACCGCATCCGGCGGCATCTCGTCGTTCTTGAGCGAAAGCCAGACGGCCGCGACATTGGTCGAGAGGTCGAGCCGGCATGAACTGGGGTGCGCCTCGAATTTGAGGTCATTCCAGGCTTCGGGCGCAAAGCGCGCCATATCGGCGAGCTCCACCACCGGCGCATCCTTGGCGTCGAACGCGTCGTTGAGGGCTTTTTCGAGCGCGGCGAGATCGGACAGGATGGGATACTCGCCATACGGCGCCGCCTTCAGGAAATCGGGCAAGCCCTGGCTGAACCAGCGCAGATTGGGGTGCTGCGACGGATTGGCGACGACATAGGCCTGCCCCATCTCGTCGAACATCTCGTCGCCGACATAGCTGTGCAGCAGCTTGTGATCATTGCGCAGCGCATCGACCAGCCGCGAGCCGTAGGCATATTTGTAGACGCCAAACAGGACTTCGCGCTTTTCCTTTGGACTGTCGAGGATTTCGGCCAGAACCTTGTCATCGCCGGTCAAGATGCCGCGCTGAAAATCGCTCTGCTGGCGCGCGAAGTCGCTCATCCCTCGCGCCGGACCGGCGGCAGGATCTGCGCCGCGATCTCCCGGGTCTGGTTGACCTCGACCATGAGTTCGTCGAGCGAAGGGATGTTGTCATCGCGCTCGATCATGGTGGAGACGCGTCCAAAACGCCGGATCGCCGCAGCATAGAGATCCCAGACTTCGTTGCAGACCGGATGATCATGGGTATCGATGATGTGGGTGCCCATGTGGCTATGACCGGCCAGATGGAACTGAACCACGCGATCGGCGGGAATGCCTTCCAGGAACGTGCGCGGATCGTAACCATGGTTGAAGGCGCTGACATAGACGTTGTTGACGTCGAATAGCAGCCAGCAGCCGGACCGGCGCGAGAGTTCCGACAAAAACTCCCACTCCGTCATTTCGGAATTGTTGAATTGCAGATAGGTCGAGACGTTCTCGAGCACGATGGCGCGGCCGAGATAATCCTGCACCAGTTGCACGCGGCTCACGACGTGATCGAGCGCCTCATTGGTGTAGGGAATCGGCAGTAGATCGTGCAGGTTCTTGCCATGCACGCCGGTCCAGCACAGATGGTCGGAAATCCATTTCGGTTCGACGCGCCGAGCGAGATCCTTGAGCCCTGCGAGATATTCGAAGTTCGGCGGCGCGGTCGATGCGATCGAGAGCGACACGCCGTGCATCACCACCGGATAGCGCTCGCGAATCCGGTCGAGCACGCGAAGCGGCTGGCCGCCCGGCAACATGTAGTTCTCGCTGATCACCTCGAACCAGTCGATCGGCGGATTGCCGCTGAGAATTTCGTCGTAATGCTGCGCACGAAGTCCGAGGCCAAAGCCGAGATATGGCAGCTTGGCCGATATCATCTCACGGTCATCGACCGATGCCGGCGGCGGTGGCAGTTTGCTCGCGATATTCATGTTGCCGATCCTAGCAGAGCCGGTGGACCCGGCATAAGCCGGGTCCACCGTAGGCCAAGTTCTTAAGCCAAGTTCTTAAGCCAAGTTCTTAAGCCAAGTTCTTAAGCCAAGTTCTTGGGCCCGTTTTGTGGCAGGCGTCAGGACGGTTCGAACTTGCCCTTGGCGGCGGCGCACTTGTCCTTGGTCATCGCGGCAAAGCCCTGACCTTTGCAGGCATTCTGGCCCTTGCAGGCGTGATTGCCACCCTTGCAGGCGCTCTGGCCCTTGCAGGCATTGGCGCCCACGCAATGACCTTCGTCGGCCGCGTAGGCCGTCGTCGACATCGTTGCGCCGGCGAAGAACAAGGTCGCGGCAGCGGCGGCGATAGCAGCACCAGACTTCGAAGTAACTTTCATGTGCAGTTCCTCCCAATGGGGTTTGGCAAGAGCGCGGCCTGCAGATCTTACAACAAGGTCCGACCAACAGACCAGCACCCGGCGATGGTTACGGCTCAGATATGCTTTTGTTACGCGTGAGATTAGACTTGGCTTCGGTAGCTTTGGCGTTAAGCAGAATCCCGATCCCTGAAGCAGGCCAGCGGAGGCGAGATTCCCCGTTTGCGGTTATGGCGATCTCGAAGGCCAGGCATTGACGCGCTGGACCTTCGTCGTCGCAGCAGAAGCAATCAGGACTTGACGAACTTGCCGCCGACGTTGCCGCACTGCTTTTCCGAGGTCTTGGAGAAGCCGAGACCCTTGCAGGCGTTGAGGCCCTTGCAGGAGTTCGAGGCGCTCTTGCAGGCGCTCTGGCCCTTGCAGGCGTTGGCGCCGAAGCACTGGCCGCTCGCGGCCTGTGCGCTGGTCGATACCACCGATACGGTAGCGCCGGCCAGGAACAGGGTGGCGGCGGCAGCGGCGAGCGTAGCACCTGACTTGGATTGCAACTTCATGACGATCTCCTCGATGGTTGTGTGAAACCAAACAACATGACGCCGTGAGCATCCAATGATCGGTCGATCACAGAACCACACAACGAACGGAAGTGCGAGATGCGCATCAAATCGCGGAGACCGCGTGAAGACCCGTAGTCTCCGCGATTGGAATATTCATCCACGAAGAGATACGGACACCAAGCGATTTGGTTACAGCAGGTTCAAAAGAAAACTGCTTTTTTTATTTTCGTCGCCGACTGGAATTTTCGCAGTGCAAAAAAGTATCGCTGTCCATACCCAACGGAAGATTGCGGGCATCAGGGCGCGGTCGCAGCGATGATCAGCTTGATCGCTTCGTCGCTGTCCCATCCGGCGCCGCCGGAAATGGCGGCGATTTCGCAACCCTCGCCGTCGACAAGCACCGAGGTCGGCATGCCCAGCGCCAATCCCGCGCTCTTAAGATCCTGAAACACCTTGGCTTTCGGATCAGCAAAAAACTCCAGGCGCGTCAGATTGGCATCCTTCAGGAAGGCTTTCGGCTTGTCCGGGTCGCGGGTGTCGATGTTGACGGCCACGACCTCAAAATTCCTGGACCCAAGCTTGCCCTGGAGGTTGTCGAGCGCCGGCATCTCTTTGCGGCACGGCACGCACCAGGTCGCCCACAGGTTCAACAGCACCGTGCGTCCCTTCCAGTCCGACAGCTTCCTTGGGGCACCAGCCGCATCCTGGAACGCAAGATCCGGCAAATGCATCGGCTTGGTCGCGACCGTCAAGGCGCCAACTTCACCCGTCACCAGCGGCGCAATCCTGCTCGACAATGCCAGCGCCTGAGCGCAGGGGCTTTGCGCGACAGCGCCGTGAATGTCGGCAAGGCAGGCAAACCCCACCGACGCGGCGATCAAACGCGCGCCCCATGTAACCCGGGCACGGCGATAAGAGGGACGGCTTTGAGCAACGGTATCAGGCATATTTCGTTATATTTCCTTTGGCTTTCTGCTTCGCTCAGTGCTCTGCGCGGTCTCTCAGTCAAGCGCGGTGCGCGCCGGCTTCAGTTTCGCCATTTGCTGCACGGTGGCCTTGAGCTCTTCGGCATTGAACGACGGATAGGAGCAGATCCGGTTGCTGCAGGCAAACGCGGCCGGTTCACCCATATCGGGATATTCGACATCCGGGTTAGGTAATTTGCCCTCACGCGGGTCGAGCCATTCGAGGCGCTTGTAGCCCGCCGGAAAAGCCCGCGCTGTGGCAAACAGCGCCTGGGCGCGCGGATCGTCCTTGTGCCCGACAATGGTCATATGCGTCGGTTCGACCAATAGCTCCTCGTCGGCCAACAGCACGCCCGGCAATGGCCTGCCGGCGTCGACCGAGGCGGAAGTCAGGTACTTCATCGCATGCACGGCGTAGTCCCTGTAAGTGTTATTTCCGAAATAGCGGTTGAGCATATTCATCAAGCGCACGATCTGGGCCTGATCGTCGTTCAGCTTCGCCGGTTTGGCGAACACGCCGATATTGGCTTCCCTGGTCCTCGAGGTGAAGAAGCCGCCGGCATCGTCCTTGAACGTGACGCCGATGAAGTCGCCGGCCCTCCCCGCATCGGTCAACCAGTCACGATTGCCGGTCGCCGCATAGAGATCGAGATACGCCTGCCCCATCGCCAGCGTATCGCCTAGAAATGGCCCGCCGCGATCGTTCTCGCCATGGCCGAATCCGCCGCCTGAAAGCGCTCGATTTTGCTTGACCCATCCGGCGGTGCGCTCCGCCAACTCAAGTGTTTTGGGATCGTTGGTGACATTGTAATACGCGACCAATCCGCTGATCGCCCAGCCGTTTTCACGGGCGTAGATATTCTTGTCGACGTGCGGCATGCCGAGCCTGAGGCGATCGGCGTCGCCCAGCGCGTAGTATTTATGTCCGTCGGTATCGCGATCGAGATCGGCATCCTGGCTGACATAGAACGCGCCATCGGGGCTCATCAGAAAGTTCACGAGGTAGCGCGCGATATTGCCTGCCGCGGTGAGATATTTCGGATCCTTCCACAAGGCGTAGGCCTGGCTGTATTGCCGCAGATACTGCGCCTGAAACGACATGATCTTTTCGAAATGCGGATGGCCCCACGATCCCGCTTCGGAATACTGGAACGCCCCGCCCCAGACCGGATCGATCAGCGCCATCGCGGCATCGAAGGTTTGCCTGGCGCGCTGATTAGCTGTCGCGTCACCGGCCTCGGCACGGCTCATCGCGTAGTCCATGCTGTCGGCATCGATGAATTTCTGGCTGTCGCCCCAACCGCCGATATTATCCTCGTAGGATTCGTCGTAGTTCTTGATGAGCTCGGCGCGCTGATCCCGGGTCAGGAATGTCGAGGTCGACGGCTTGACTTCAAAGGCTCCGCCCACGGACGGGCCCGGCGACGGATCCTCGATCACGGCCTTGAGCAGCGCCTGCATCCGTTCGGGCTCGATATAGCCCCTGATCTTGGCGATCTCGGTACCATCCGAATTGAAAACGATGGTCGCCGGCCAACCCCAATCTCCGTAGCGGTTGGACAAATCCGGACTGGCGTCCTGATCGACGCGCACCGGGAGATATTTCGAATCCAAAAGTTCAATCACCTTCGGATCGGAATAGGTGGTCTTTTCCATCACGTGGCACCAATGGCACCAGACCGCTTCGAGATCGAGAATGACAAAGCGCTTCTCGGTGGTGGCCCGCGAAAACAGATCGTTGTTCCATGCGCTCCATTGGACGGCGGGATCGGCCAACGACGGCGATGCGGCGAAGATGGCGGCAAATGCCAGCGCGCGGACAAATTTCATGGCGTCTCCCAGAAGTCGCAGACCTGACGTCGTTGGGAGAGCTACGCAGCCAAGAAAACCTGGGCTCAAAACTGGGCTCAGCATTTTGGTCTTGTCACGCGAACGTGAGCGCAGCGTCAGGTCGACTTCTCGGGATGACCGGCAAAGTTCACCAGCAGCCGATCGAGCGATGCCGCGCCGGGACCTGCGATGGCAAGCCAGAGAAAGGCCGCGAAATAGGTCGCCTCCTCGAAGCCAAACAACGTCTCGATCGAATCGACGTCGCCCCATTTCGCGGACTTGATGGCGACCACCATCACCACCGCCAGCATCGCCGCCGGAATCCGGGTGAACAGGCCGAGAATCAGCATGATGCCGCCGATGAACTCAACGCCGGATACGAACGGCGTCAGGATCCTGGGGAACGGAATGCCCCAATCGATGAAATTAGCAATCACCTGCGGCAGGTTGGTGAGCTTGCCCCAGCCCGAGAGCATGAACACGTAGCCGACGATCAGCCGCATGATCAGCGGACCTGCCCACGGAAAATAGGACGCGATGCGTGCCGGCAGCAGAATCAGCAGATTGACGATGAATTTCATTTCGCCCCCTGTGAATGTTTAAATCTCGG
This sequence comes from uncultured Alphaproteobacteria bacterium, assembly GCA_963755895.1. Classification (GTDB taxonomy): domain Bacteria; phylum Pseudomonadota; class Alphaproteobacteria; order Rhizobiales; family Xanthobacteraceae; genus Bradyrhizobium. The sequence continues at coordinate 140,729 of CAVWMD010000002.1, read as the reverse complement.
GTCGATGCCGGAGTTTCGTCCCCGATCATCGCCTTGTTACGCCGGCCTCAGCCGAAATTAGCAAGCGAGGGAAAATTCTCCATCAGCCAGATACTGAAGGTCGACATCGAGCCGGTCAGAAAGCCTATTCCGGTCAACACCATAAGCACGCCCATGGCCCGCTCTACGGCTGCCAGATGCCGCTTCAGCCGGGCCAGCAGCGAGGAGAATTGCTCGATCATCAAGGCCGCCAGCAGGAAGGGGATGCCGAGGCCCGCGGAATAGATCGCGAGCAAACCGGCGCCTTTCGTCACCGTCGCCTCGGCCGCGGCAACCGACAGGATCGCGGCCAGAATCGGCCCAATGCAGGGCGTCCAGCCGAACGCAAACGCCAACCCCATCACATAGGCACCCCACAACCCGATCGGCTTCGGCGCGGTCAGTCGCCCCTCGCGCATCAGCAACGCGATCCGCGTCAGCCCGAGAAAATGCAACCCCATGATGATGATGACAATACCGGCCACGATCGATAGTTGCGCCGACCAGGCGCGGATAAGCCCGCCAATCAGGCTGGCGCTGGCGCCAAGCGCGACAAACACGGTGGAGAAGCCGAGCACGAACATCGCAGCCGACATCATCACCGCGCGCCTCGATGCCGATGCGGTCTTGTCGTTCGCCACCTGTTCGATCGTCGCGCCGGTCAGGTAGATCAGATAAGGCGGCACCAGCGGCAACACGCACGGCGACAGGAAGCTGATGATTCCGGCGATCAGGGCGGCCGGGATCGAAACATCGTGGATCATGGCGCCACCGGCTATTGCAAGGGATAGGCAAGGACAAGAAAGCTGACGCGATTGTTTTGCGACAGGCTTGAGGCAAGATACGATAGGGTCATGTCTCGGGTTTCAAGTCTTGAGTTCTGACGTTTGGGCCTAACGCTGCGGCGCATCGATCGCGCCTGGATGGTAGTCATGAGGTTCTATTGAGCGCTCTCCCCGGCTTGCGGATCGGAATTCGTTTCGCGATTTCAGGGCTCGTCCTGGCGTCAATCGTCGTCAGCGCCGTCGGCGTTCACCTGCTTTGGTGGCGGACCGCGGAGCAAACCAGCCGGACGCTCGCCAACACCATCAACGAACAGATCGTCTCCGCCGTCGGCGACGAATTGCAGTCGATCACGACGGAGGCGCTATCGGCGCGAACCGCCGTGCGCACGCTGTTCCAGCAAGGCGTGCTTGATGCCTCCGAGGCGAACAAGCGCAAATTCGTCTTCTTGTCGCAACTTTTGGCGCAGCCCACCATTTCGTCGGTCGCGTTCGGCTGGCCGGACGGCTCGTTCTCGGCCGCGCACAAGCTAGGCGATACCGCAATCGAGCTGCAGGAAATCGCCGGCGATCATTCAAAGCTGCAAATCGACCGATACGAGTTCTTCAAAGGCGATCCGCAGTTCAACAGCCGCCGCTCGGAGGACACGCATTATTCCGTGCTCGATCAGCCGTGGTTTCGCGACTCGATAAAATCCGACAACCCGAGCTGGCTCACCTTGAACACGCATCCCGATGGCGAACGGCCCGCGGTGGCGTTTGCCGGGCCGATCGATGTCAATGACAAACGGGTCGGCGTGCTCAGCATCGTCATCGAGCTTACGCGCGTTTCGCGGTTTCTGTCACAGCTTACGGTCGGAAACTCGGCGGGCGCCTTCATCCTCGATCGCACCGGCGGCGCCATCGCCTCGCCCGACACCGAGGCCGATGAAGTGACCGCCCTGAAGACCGATGCTCCCTTGTTTCCGGCGGCGGTGCGCGCGATCCGGCAGGCCGGCAGCAATTATAATCCCGACGACGGACAAGCCTATCGTGTGAGGGTCACGGTCGACGACAAGATTTATCAAGCCGTGCTGACGCCGATCTCCTTTCCCGGCTGGTCGCTGGTAACCGTCGTTCCCGAGTCGGAATTTCTCGGACCGGTGCAGATGACGATCCGCAGGCTGCTGATCGGTCTTGCCGGCCTGGTCCTCGTTGCCGGACTGTTTTCGGTCTGGTTCGCCCAACGCCTGATCGCGGCACCCCTGATCAAGGTGGTGAACGAGATTAAGCATGTCGAGCGTTTCGACCTCGACAAGGTCGAGCGGCATCCGTCGCGGCTGACTGAAATCGAAAACCTGTCCGGGGCAATCGGCGATATGGCGCAGGGGCTGGCGGCATTTCGAAAATATATTCCGGCCGATCTGGTGAAGCGGCTGATCAGCGAAGGCAACAAGGCCACGCTCGGCGGCGCGGTCCGTCCGATGAGCGTGATGTTCGTCGACATGGCGGGCTTTACCGGAATGTCGGAACGGCTCGGCGATCGCATCATTCCGCAATTGTCGCGTTACTTCGATGCGGTATCGACGGAAGTCCAGGCTTGTGGCGGCACCATCGACAAATTCATCGGCGATGCCGTGATGGCGTTCTGGGGCGCGCCGGCGCCAAACGCCGATCACGCCGTCGATTGCTGCCGTGCCGCGCTGGCCTGTCAACGCGCGGTGCGCGATTCCGGGCTCGCCGACGACGCCGGCGACCCGATCCGGATTCGCATCGGCATCAACTCCGGCGACATGCTGGTTGGCAATATCGGCTCGGAAGTCCGGCTCAACTATACCGTGATCGGCGATGCCGTGAATATCGCGAGCCGCCTGGAAAGCGCCAACAAGATCTACGGCTCGGTAATCATCATCGGGCCGGAGACGCGCCGGCTGGCCGGCGATCACATCGTCGTTCGCGAACTGGACCGGCTCGCAGTCTACGGCCGCGCCGGCGGCCTGCAAATCTACGAGCTGCTGGCGATGGCCGGCGAAACTACCATGCCCTCGCATTGGGTCAGCCTGTATGAATCCGGCCTCGCATGCTATCGGGCACGGGATTTTGCCACCGCGACGCAACATTTCGAGGACGCCATCGCCGATCGGGGCCACGACCAGCCATCGTCGATCATGATCGAGCGCTGCAAGCAGCAGTTGGAACTGCCGAGCGGTGATGATTGGGACGACACCATGATCGCGCAAACCAAGTAAAGCCGCGAAAAACTCGCCCGATCTCGCGGCGCTCACGTCATCGGGCGAATGAGACGCGCCAAAATTCCCGAACGCGGAATTTGGCGCGCACCGGCGTTTGCAGGAGATGGTTGCCGCGACCGCGGGCGAACCCTATGCTGAAAAAAATTCAGCGCAAGGAACCGCATGATCACGCCGCTCGATCCCGCCATTGCCCAGATCATTCCGAAGCTGCCGCTGCGTGATCCCACCACGATGACACCGGAGAGCGCGCGCGATGCGCTACGGGCGCTGGCCGCGGCGCGCGCGGCGGTTCCGCCGCCACCGGTCGCCGACATCAAGAATATCACCGTCGCCGGCTCCCTCGCCGTGCGCGTGTATCGAAATAAGCAAGGTCAATCGCCAACCGTGGTATTTTTCCACGGCGGTGGCTGGGTCGCCGGCGATCTTGAAACCCATGATCGGCAGGCGCGCCTGCTCGCCAACGAGACCGGCGCGGTCGTGGTCTCCGTCGACTACCGGCGTCCGCCGGAAACCCGCTTCCCCGGCGCGTTCGAAGATGCGTTCGCGGCCACTAAAGACATTATCAAAAGCATCGACGAGTTCGGCGGCGACGTCCGGCGGGTCGGCGTCGCCGGCGATAGCGCCGGTGGCAACCTGGCGGCCGCGGTCGCCATCGCCTGCCGCGACGAGGGCATCGCGCTTGCCGGTCAATTGCTGGTCTATCCGGTGATCGACGCCGCCGGCAATTATGCCGACCCCAAAGAGAACGCGCGCTATCCCTCGCGCAGTGAAAATGCCGAAGGTTACTTCCTGTCGCGCGCGGTGATGGAATGGTTCGCCCGACATTATCTCGAGGATACCAGTCACGGCACCGACTGGCGCGCCTCGCCGCTGCGCGCCAAAAACCTGTCCGGCGTGGCGCCGGCGATCGTCGCGACCGCCTGGTTCGATCCGCTGCGCGATGAAGGCAAGGCCTATGCCGAGGCGCTGAAGGCCGCGGGGGTCGCCACGACCTATTACGACGGCCCCGGCCTGATCCATGGCTATTTCGGCCTCGGCGACGCGTCGGAGGCTGCGAAGCAAGAAGCGCAACGCGCACGCGCCGATTTCAAGGCTTTGCTCGAACGGGGGACATAGCCCCCTTCTCCGTCGGACGTCACTGGCGTTATCAACCTGGACAAGAAACGATCCAAGGAAGCGATCCATGGCACCCAGTACAGAACATCAAGAACAACGGCCGCCGGAGATCGGCGCGGCCTTCGACGCGGTCGTGGTCGGCGCTGGTTTTGCCGGCCTCTACATGCTGCATCGGCTGCGCGGGCTTGGCTTTACCGCGCGGGTCTATGAGGCCGGCGGTGGTGTCGGCGGCACCTGGTACTGGAACCGCTATCCGGGTGCGCGCTGCGACGTCGAGAGCATGCAGTATTCGTTCTCGTTTTCCGAAGACCTCGACCAGCAATGGGACTGGTCGGAGAAATACGCGCCGCAGCCCGAGATCCTCAGCTACGCCAACCACGTCGCCGATCGCTTTGGTCTGCGCCCGAATATCGCGTTCGACACCCGCGTGACATCAGCCGCGTTTCGATGAAGGCGCAAAATGCTGGCGCATCGAAACCGACCGCGGCGACCGGGTTTCGGCCAAATTCTGCATCATGGCGGTCGGCTGCCTGTCGGCGGCGAACCGTCCGGCCTTCAAGGGCATCGAGGAATTCCGCGGTCCGATCCATCACACCGGCGAATGGCCGCATGAGGGGGTGGATTTCACCGGGCTGCGGGTCGGCGTCATCGGCACCGGCTCCTCGGCGATCCAGTCGATCCCGATCATCGCGCAACAGGCTTCGTCGCTGACGGTGTTCCAGCGCACGGCGACCTACTCGGTGCCGGCCTGGAACGAGAAGCTGACGCCGGAATATCGCCAGACCATCAAGGCCGACTATCCGGCGCTTGCGCGCCAAAGCGCGCGCGCGGCCGACCGGCTTCTATTTTCCGTTCAACATGCAGCCCGCGCTGGAAGCCACGACCGGAGGAGCGCGAACGGCAATACGAGGAAGCCTGGGAGCGCGGCGGCCTGCCCTTCCTCGGCGCCTTCGGCGACCTGCTGTTCGAAAAGGCCGCCAACGACACCATCGCCGAGTTTGCGCGCGACAAGATCCGCGGCATCGTCAAGGATCCGGCCACCGCCGAGCTGTTGTGCCCGGACAACGTGTTCGGCTGCAAGCGGCTATGCGTCGATACCGGCTACTTCGAGACCTACAATCTTCCCCACGTAAAACTGGTCGACGTGTCGAAGACGCCGATCGAGCGCTTCACCGCCGATGGCATCGAAGTCGACGGCGTCGAATATCCGCTCGATGTCGTCGTCTGCGCGACCGGCTTTGCGGCGATGACCGGATCGTTCGACCGGATCCGGATCACCGGCCGCAACGGCCTGACGCTGTCGGAGAAATGGCGGGCCGGGCCCCGCGCCTATCTCGGCGTCGCCTCGGCGGGCTTTCCCAATCTGTTCATGATCACCGGACCCGGCAGCCCGTCGGTGCTGGCCAGCATGATCCAGGCGATCGAGCAGCATGTCGACTGGATGGCCGATTGCATGGCGCATTTGCGCGACCTCGGCGCGGCTACCATCGAGCCGATCCAGCATCACGAGGACGAATGGGTCGAGCACGTCAACGAGGTGTCGAAGGTCTCGCTGCGGTCGACCTGCAGTTCCTGGTATGTCGGCGCCAACATCCCCGGCCGCCCGCGCGTCTTCATGCCCTATATCGGCGGCTTTCCGGTCTATGTGCAGAAGTGCAACGAGGTCATGAGCAACGGCTTCGAAGGATTTGCCATCGAAGGCGCGGACGCCGGCAACGCAGCCGCCCCGGGTGCGGCTGACCGAGCGATGGCGCGTTCCGCTGGATATCGACGTCATCTCACCTGCCGCGGTCGCGGCCCGGCGCGTGCCCGTGGTCTGAGAAAGGCCTAATCGACCAGGCTGGCCAAGAACACTTCGCGGAGGATGGCGATCGGCGCGCGCGCCTGGTCCTCGGTGGCGTAGTTGCCCGCGGTTACCGCCAGCACGAATTCCTGTTCCGGAAAAAGGAACAGGCGCTGTCCGCCGAGGCCAAAGGCGCCGATCCACTTTGCGCCATAGGTACCCGACTTTCCCGACACGGCGAGTTCGCCGAGATACCAATGGTAGCCGTAGCGCCGCCCGTCATCCACCATCGCGGCGGGACGAAAACTGGCATCGAGCCAGTCGGCGGGCACGATCGTCTGTTCGCCTGATTTCCCCCCGGCGACAATCATCTGACCGATGCGCGCGAGATCGCGCGGCCTCAGCCTGAGGCCCGATGCCGCCGATGCGACGCCATCGGCCCCCCTGGTCCAGTCGGCAGCGTCAATCCCCAATGGTCCGAACAAGGCGGTCTTTGCAAATGTGGGGAGATCAACGCCGGCGCCGCGTTCGATCAATCGGCCAAGCAGCGCGGTCGCTCCGCCGTTGTAGATGTAACCCTCGCCGGGCGCCCCCAGCATCGGGCGTTCGAGCACAAAGCGATAGCGATCCGGCGCGCTGTCCATTGCCACTTCATCCGAATGAATCCACGGCAGGTCTTCATTCCATTTGAGGGCAAGCGTCATCGTCAAAGCGTGGAAAATCGTCAGACGCGCCTTGTCAGGGTCCTTGGCGATATCAGGATATTCGGGAAACTGCGCCAGCAAGGGCTGGTCGGGCGCAGGGACGCGCTGCTGGCCAAGCGCGATGCCATAGAGCAACCCAACGATGCTCTTGGTCACCGATCGCATATCGTGCAGCGTATCCGCGGTGAATTCGACGGGGCCGGTTGGGCCTTCGCCGGTCTGATCGGTACCCTTCATATAGCGTTCAAAGACCATGCGCCCTCTTCGCAAGGCCACGACGGCATGCACGTTCAGCAATCGTCCGGAGGCTTCGAGCGCCGCAAAACGCGCGGCCAGATCTGGCGCAAATCCCATGCTCTCCGGAGCGGCAGGCTCAAACGAGCTCGCAGCCGCCGCGGTCGGCCGGCCGATGGCGCCGGCCACCAGAATCGTTCCCGCGGCCTTAAGCGCATCACGCCGGTTCATGAGCAACATCGCTGAATCGTCCATTGCATCGGATCAACGAACATCGCGCGAGCCGGAGGCTATGCCAAGGGACATGCCGGGGACGAGGGCTCAAAATGCGGTGCGCGAACCAACGAACTGGAAATTGCCTATCAGAAAAAAGCCAGCGGTCTTGCGACGCGCCGGCTTTCTGGTTCTTGATGATTGCAGGCTCAGGCCTTGACCAGCGGCCCTCGCGAGGCCGGGCCTTTGGGGCCGCCGCCGCCATTGGGACCGCTGGGCTTTGGCTTGCGCTTGCGCGAGACCGGCAGCTTCTCCGGCTTCGGCGTGACCGGCCCTTCGACGAACTCGAAGCCGATCTTTTCCGCGCCTTCCGTGCTCGCCTCGTCCTTGACCAGGACGACACGAACATGGCCTCCGCCCTTGAGCTTGCCGAACAGTACCTCGTCCGCCAGCGGCTTCTTGATGTGCTCCTGGATCACGCGCGCCATCGGCCGCGCACCCATTTGCTCGTCGTAGCCATGCTGGACCAGCCACGCCTTGGCGGTGTCCGACAGCTCGATCGTAACGTCGCGGTCGGCGAGTTGCGCTTCGAGTTGCAGCACGAACTTCTCGACCACCATGCCGATCACGTCGGCATTGAGATGCGCGAACGAGACGATGGCGTCGAGCCGGTTGCGGAACTCGGGCGCGAACTGCCGGTTGATCGCCTCGTGATCGTCGCCTTCCCGCCTGTTGCGCGTGAAGCCGAACGCCTGGCGCGCCAGATCGGCGGCGCCCGCATTGGTGGTCATGATCAGAATCACGTTGCGGAAATTGACCTGCTTGCCGTTGTGATCGGTGAGCCGGCCATGATCCATGATCTGCAGCAGCACGTTGTAGAGATCCGGATGCGCCTTCTCGATTTCGTCGAGCAGCACCACGCAATGCGGATGCTGGTCCACGCCATCGGTGAGCAGACCGCCCTGGTCGAAGCCGACATAGCCCGGAGGCGCGCCGATCAGCCGCGACACGGTATGCCGTTCCATATATTCCGACATGTCGAAGCGGATCAGTTCGACGCCGAGCGAGGCTGCGAGCTGTTTTGCCACCTCGGTCTTGCCGACACCGGTCGGACCCGAGAACAAATACGAGCCGATCGGCTTTTCCGGTTCGCGCAAGCCTGCCCGCGCCAGCTTGATCGAAGCCGACAGCGCGTCGATCGCCTTGTCCTGGCCGAACACCACGCGCTTGAGCGTCTGCTCGAGGTGCTTGAGCACTTCGGCATCGTCCTTCGACACGCTCTTGGGCGGAATCCGCGCCATGGTCGCGATCGTGGTCTCGATTTCCTTGATGCCGATGGTCTTCTTGCGCTTGTTTTCCGCGACCAGCATCTGCGCCGCGCCGGATTCATCGATCACGTCGATCGCCTTGTCCGGCAGCTTGCGGTCATGGATATAACGCGACGACAGCTGTACCGCGGCCTCGATCGCCTCGTTGGTATATTTCAGCCGGTGATAGTCCTCGAAATAGGGTTTCAGGCCCTTGAGGATCGCGATCGCGTCCTCCACCGTCGGTTCGTTGACGTCGATCTTCTGGAACCGGCGCACCAAAGCGCGATCCTTTTCGAAGTGCTGGCGATATTCCTTGTAGGTCGTCGAACCCATGCAGCGGATCGTGCCCGAAGCCAGCGCCGGCTTCAGCAGATTGGACGCATCCATGGCGCCGCCGGAAGTAGCACCGGCGCCGATCACGGTATGGATTTCGTCGATGAACAGGATCGCGTTCGGATGCGCCTCGAGCTCCTTGAGGACCTGCTTTAGCCGCTCCTCGAAGTCGCCGCGGTAACGGGTGCCGGCGAGCAGCGTGCCCATATCGAGCGAGAACACGGTTGCGGCCGCCAGCACTTCCGGCACTTCGCAGTCGACGATGCGCTTGGCGAGGCCCTCCGCGATCGCGGTCTTGCCGACGCCGGCTTCGCCGACGAACAGCGGATTGTTCTTCTGCCGGCGGCACAAGCACCTGGATCGCCCGGTTGATCTCGGCGTTGCGCCCGATCACCGGATCGATCTTGCCGTCGCGCGCCTTCTTGTTGAGGTTGACGCAATAGGTCTCGAGCGCCTCGCCCTTCTTCTTGGAGTCCTCGTTGCCCTTGGTCTCGGTCTCCTCGTCGACGCCGCGCACCGGGCGCGCTTCGGAGACGCCGGGCCGCTTGGCGATGCCATGGCTGATATAATTGACCGCGTCGTAGCGGGTCATGTCCTGCTCCTGCAGGAAATAAGCGGCATGGCTCTCGCGCTCGGCGAAGATCGCGATCAGCACGTTGGCGCCGGTCACTTCCTCGCGACCGGACGACTGGACATGGATCACCGCGCGCTGGATCACGCGCTGAAAGCCGGCGGTCGGCTTGGCGTCATCGGCCCCGTCGGTGACCAGGTTTTCGAACTCGGTTTCGAGATAATTGACAAGACTGGTGCGCAGCTTGTCGAGATCGACGCTGCAGGCACGCATCACCGCCGCTGCATCGGAATCATCGATCAGCGACAGCAGAAGATGTTCGAGCGTCGCATATTGATGATGACGCTCGTTTGCAATCGCGAGCGCGCGATGCAGTGATTGTTCAAGGCTTTGGGAAAAAGTCGGCATTCGCGTCCTCTGTGGCCCCCGGCCATCATGATCGCCGTTGCCCGGTCAGGCAACAACAACCTTTGTCATGGATATATAGTTACACTGGATCGCGGCGAAAGACCGGTTCCGCGACTGCTTTACGCCAGAACGTCACGCTATCCGCAACCCAATGCGTCCCACACAAAACCGACGGCGCGCCCCGTAAAACCACGTACGGCCCCGCTCCATCGCCGTGTTCAATGCAAAACCCGTTCCGGATTTCGGTGAATTGACGCCGGCCAGACTACTTCTTTTCCATCACGCATTGCAGGGGATGCTGGTGCTTGCGGGCAAAATCCATCACCTGCGTCACCTTGGTCTCGGCAATCTCGTAGGTGAAAACACCGCACTCCCCGATTCCGTGATGATGGACGTGGAGCATGATCTTGGTCGCGGCCTCGATGTCCTTCTGGAAGAATTTCTCCAGGACGTGAACGACAAACTCCATCGGCGTATAATCGTCGTTCAATATCAGCACCCGATACAGGTTCGGGCGCTTGGTCTTCGGCTTGACCTTGGCGATGACGGACGTGGCCGGACCCCCGCTGCCACCGGAGCGGTTCTCGTCGTTGTTGGCCATTCGGGGAGCCGAAGCAGCGACAGGCGGCGCGGAGCCACTGGATATGCAGGTTAATTGGGATATGGACGTTAATTGCAGCATGGCACAGGTGTTCGAAATCTCCACGGGAAACCGGACGGCGGCCGGGTGAAGCGCAGAGTTCCCAGACACGCTGCCAGATCGCCGCTCCCTGCCGCACCGACCCGTCCGCTGGATCGATAACGGGAATATGGGTCGCTGGCAGGCCCACCGCAAGCACGCAAATACCAGCCAAACGCGGCTTGCAGCCGGCCCGGACCCGGTTCGGCGATCCCGACAAGGTTAATCAATCCCGATCGATTTGACAAAGTAATGCCAATGGCCGTTCAGCGGCTGTTGACGATGGCAACCGGTTAGCAGCGCTGATTCGCAGTTCCCCGGCTATTGACCGAGTTTTATCGGAGCCGATTTACCACCTGTTTAGTCGGGGGCATCCGAGATGCAGCAACCCGACCCAGGGACGCAACCTCGGTGACAGCCATGTTCGCTAGCATCCATTATCCGCCATATTCGCGACGCCGCCCGCCGCTTCGTTGGAGCCAAGGACGGCAACATCGCGGTGATCTTTACCATCGCGGCCATCCCCGTCATCGGCTTCGTCGGCGCGGCGATCGACTACAGCCGGGCCAACAACGCGCGCTCATCCGATGCAGAGCCGCGCTCGACTCGACAGCATTGATGCTGTCGAAAGATCTCTCCAGCGGCACAATCACCGCCAGCCAGGTCCCGACGGCGGCGCAAAGCTATTTCACCGCGCTCTACACCAATCCGGACGGCAAGCCGGTTGCGACCGGTACGGCCGGGCCCGTTACCGCGACCTACACCGCGAATAATGGCAACATGGGCACCACCATCCAGCTCAACGGCTCCGGCGTCGATCAACACCGACTTCATGAAGGTGCTGAGCTCGAATTTCAAGCACGCTGAACTTCACACGTGGGTACGACCACCGCGTGGGGCAATGTGAAGATGCGGGTCGCGCTGGCGCTCGACAACACCGGATCGATGGCCGACAACGGCAAGATCACCGCGCTGCGCAATGCGGTCGCCGGAACCGGCGGTCTGATCGACCAGCTCAGCGCGCTCGCCCAGAACCCCGGCGATGTCTATATTTCCGTCATCCCGTTCGCCAAGGTCGTCAACGCCGGCTGCACCAATTATGGTGCGACCTGGATCGACTGGACCGACTGGCTGAACCCGCCGACGTCGCAACCGAACAACAACGTCGGCGGCCCCCCAAACCTGCAGGCAAGCCTTCCCAACAACTGGCACGGGATCGGGCCGGGCATGAACTGTCCGTTCACCAACAATAGCGGCGGTTTCACCTGCACCACCGGTCCCGCCAACGGCAGTTCAAGCACTTCGAACGATTCCGTCGAGCGGCACCTATTCGGGCTACATTTGCCCGAGCGTCGACTATAATTCGCACACGCTCTACAATGGCTGCTGGGACAGTGAACCGTCAACGACGCCACCCCGCAAGTGTTTTGCACCGGACGTCGTCGCAATGCTCTTGCCCGAGCGGTGCCCCCACGAGTGGTTCTAAAGCGTGTAGCTGCAGCGGCACCGCCAGCAACACGTCGTGCAAAGGCCCTCGTTACATCCATAACTGGACTCAGCCCGCTCCTATCGACACGACGGATAATCTGAATCAGCCTCATATCAGTCTTGTTCAGGTTGGTTTCAACTTCAACGATGTCGCTGCGGATGTCCCGAGCACCACTAACCCGAACCCCAACCCGAAGTGGACTTCGACCACCTGTGCTACGCCGACCTCCCTCAATTGTACGACCCCGGCCTACAACAACTGGAACCAAAGCTCCACCAATCCCATCATCAACCTGGACCGGTTGCATCACCGACCGCACGCAAAGCTATGACGAAACGGGCGATGCGCCGACCACAGGCAATCGTCGCGACGCTGTTCCCGGCCAACCAGTACTACGAGAACAGCACGGCCTATTGCACGTCCAACGCTCGACCCCGCTCGAGCCGATCATACCGATGACCTATAACTGGTCGACGCTCAAAACCGCGGTCAACGCGATGCAGCCGACCGGCGGCACCGATCAGTCGGTCGGACTGGCCTGGGCCTGGCAGTCGCTGCTGCAGACCGGCCCGATCCCGGCACCGGCCGAAGACCCCGAACACAACCTACAACAGGGTCATCATCATCCTGTCCGACGGTCTCAACACCGAGGACCGCTGGCCGGACTACGGCAACGGCAGCACGCAGAATACCACCAATGGCGTAGGCGATATCGACACCCGGCAGGCGCAGCTGTGCACCAATCTTCGAAACGCCAAGCGATGCCAGCGGCAAGCCGATGTACACGATCTACACCATCCAGGTCGACACCAGCACGCCGGCCGATCCGACCTCGACAGTGCTGCAATACTGCGCCAGTTCCGACGGCAGCCGGATCCCAGCAAGTTCTTCATGCTGACGAGCTCGAGCCAGATCGTCACGACCTTCAACACGATCGGAACCGCGCTGAGCCAGCTCCGCGTCGCGCGATAATTCAAGGCGACGCCGAAAGCCCGATACGAAAAAGCCCGGCCGCAACGGCCGGGCTTTTTGATTTTAGACGCGATAGCGCCAGCGATCAGCTGCGGCGGCCGGGGTGAACTTCGCGGCCATGCCTTCCAGCGGCTTGAAGGTCTGCTTGGCGAGATCGGTATAGAGGCCGGCGATCTTCTGCGACTCGGCCACGAAGGTCTCGTAGGCGGACTTGGCGTATTCGGTCTGCACTTCGAGCACCTTGTCGATCGACTTCACGCCGGACAGCTTCTCGACGAACGACTTGGTGTCTTCGAACGACTTCTTGGTGTAGTCGCCATAGGCGGTTGCGATCGCCTGAACGCCGCTTTGCAGAGAAGTGCTCCGTACTGCTGAATCTCTTCAACTTTGACCATCGTGGAGTCCTTTCCCAGACTGATATTTGACAGATCGGCGGGGAGGTCCCGGCTCCCTGACAACGCAAACATAGTGCAATGCACAATAAAGTCAAGAATATTTGTGCGACGCACAAATCGTTAAGTTTGTCGTCAAACCCCGCAATCACCGGGCAAGGGTTGCTTAACCTTTTGGAAACCCAGGCCCCCTAACCTGATTCTGTTGCTGTTCGCCTTCCCGGCAGATCGTCGAAAAATGTGTTGCGTGCAGTTGGTTAGCTAGAACAGCGATCCGATTTGCCATTCCAGCGGAAACGACCTGGCCGGATCAGGCAGTTCGGACAGGAAACCGTTGCCGGCCGTTGGGCATAATTTGGCCTCACGAACCGGTGAACAAGACAGAAAATGGGACGGGGAAGTTTATGCTTCGTACAACCTTGGCTTCCTCGCGCGTTCTGCGGGTGTGTGCTCTCGGGCTGGTCGCCACCACAGCCGCGATCGTCTTCACAACCAGCTACCGCCGAGGCGCGCCACTACCGGCATCGCACTCACGTCGCGCGCCACCACCAGGAAGAGCAGCGAGAGCTACAGCCCGCAATTCTCCTCCATCATCGTGGACGCCAATTCCGGCGCGACGCTGGCCTCCAACAGCCCCGACGGCATTCGCCATCCGGCCTCGCTGACCAAGGTCATGACGCTCTATCTGCTGTTCGAGCGGCTGGAATCCGGCAAGATGACGCTCGATACCGAAATGCCGGTATCCGAGCATGCTTCCGAACAGGACCCCACCAAACTCGGCCTGCGCCCCGGTCAAACGCTGCGCGTCGAAGACGCCATCAAGGGCATCGTGACGAAGTCGGCCAACGACGCGGCGGTCGTGATCGCGGAAGCGCATCGGCGGCGATGAAGAGCGATTTCGCCAAGATGATGACCCGCAAGGCGCGGGCGCTCGGCATGACCCGGACGACCTACGTCAATGCCTCCGGCCTGCCCGCCGACGAACAGGTCACCACGGCGCGCGATCAGGCGACGCTGGGCCGCGCCATCCAGGATCGCTTTCCGCGCTATTATCGCTACTTCGCGACCGAAGCGTTCAACTTCCGCGGCCGCACCGTCCACGGCCACAATCATCTGCTCGGCAGCGTCGAAGGCGTCGACGGCATCAAGACCGGCTACACCCGCGCCTCCGGCTTCAACCTCGTCACCAATCTGCGCCGCGGCAATCGCCACCTCGTCGGCGTGGTGCATGGGCGGCCGCAGCGGCGGTTCGCGCGACGCCATCATGCGCAGCCTGCTGGCCGAAAACCTTGAAAAGGCCGCGAGCACCCGCACCGTTGCCGCGATCACCGAGCGCAATCCCGCCGATGCCAATGCCGACGTTGCCGAAGACGAGGCGCAGTCGCGGCCGACCCAGCCGGTGCAGGTCCAGGGCGCGGTTCAGGTCGCATCCGCTTCCTCCGAGCCGACCGCGCTGCCGCCGGCGCGTTCGATCGCGCCGGCGCGACCCTCCGTCCTCGCCGCGGCAGCCGCGGCGATGCCGCCAGCTCAGAGCCAAGCCGGAGCCGGCGCCGTTGACCAGCGGGGTGATTCAGACCCAGTCGATCGCGGCGATCCCCGGTTCGTCCGAGCCGATGAAGCCGGTCAAGGTCAAGACCGTCCAGATCAAGGCCGGACAGATCAAGGTCGCCTCGGCCGCGCCGTCGCCAGCCGGCGCGCCCATCACCAATTCGATATCGTCGTCGCCGCACGCCGGATGTGCCGGAGACCTCAGGCGCCGTGGTCGCCAAGGCGGAAACCGGCCGGGTTGACGCTGCCCAAATGCCGCCGCAGCCGGCCAATTTCGGCACCGGAAACGGCGTGCTCGGCGTGTTGCCGGCCTCGAGCGTACCGGCCTCCCCGCCTTCGCAGGCGATGGCCTATGCCGATCCGCCGCCCGCCAGCCGCAAGCCGTTCAGCAGAACGGCGCCATCAAGCCGGTCGCCGCCCACACCGGATGGATCATCCAGGTCGGCGCGCTGGAGAGCGAAAGCGAAGCGCGCGAGCGCATCGACGCGGCGCGCAACCAGGCCCGTGGCCTGCTCAGCAAGGCCGATCCCGTTCACCGAACCGGTGGTCGCCAAAGGCGACCGCAAGCTGTTCCGCGCCCGCTTCGCCGGCCTCGACCGCGATCAGGCCGAAGCGGTCTGCCGGACGCTGAAGCGCTCCGAGATCTCCTGCATCACCGTCAAGAACTGATCCGACGACCGGTCGCGCCGGCCGATCGCCGACGCCGAAAGCCAGGCCGCCTGCTATCCGCAGGCGGCCTTTTTGCTGCCGCGACACGCTTGCGGCTTGCTCGACGGCAAATTCGCCGCCCGCAAACCTCTCGTCAAGATTTGGCGGCTACAACTGAAGACACGAAAGATCGACCACGCCGGACAACGGCGGGCGGTAACGGGGCGTCGACAGAGCGGAAAGCAGAAGCAACTCTCGGTTTGTAGCGTTTGGTAGCGTTGCCGGAGTTAGCTGTGATGCGTGCGAAGCAAAGTATCCTTGGCCTCGTTTACACGGGCAGCGAGATACGTCGAGCCCCCCTGGTCGGGATGCAGTTTCTTCATCAGCCCGCGGTGCGCCCGGCTGATCTCGTCGCGCCCCGCCCCCGGCTGCAGGCCAAGGATCTGATAGGCCTCCTCGTCCGTCATTTTGCCGCTCGTCGCCGCGCGGCGCTGCCCCCCTGCCGCGTTGCCCTGCGCGTTCTGACGCCAGGCGGGAAACCGGCGGTCCAGATAGCTTTCAAGTAACGCCACGCTTTCGGCGTCGAAGCCGGAAATCATCGCGGTCAACTGCGGCAGGTCGAACTCGTCCAGCGAATGGCCGGCATATGGCCCGGCGACGATCTGGCCGTTCAGTTCGCCGCTGTCGTGATCGAGCGTCATGTCGAGGAACTGCGAGCGGACCCGCGAGGCCTGTCCCGCCGAACGCTGCGTCGCCCGAGCCGCCGAACATCCCGCCGATCGGGCCGAACCCCGATCGCGCCCATCGGCGACCAGCCGAGCAGCCCGGCGCCGAAGATGCCGATCGGGATCGCGACCGCAAGTTCGCCCCGCAGACCGGTAAAGGCCGCCACCGCAAGCGCCACCACGCCGCCGCCGATCTTGACCGCGCGCGCCAGCACGGCCGGATTGGCCGCGCGAAACATCTGCAGCAGCGAGTAGAGCAGGATAACGGCGACAGCGCCGGCGATCAGGGTAGGCATGGTCTCAATATAGCGCGGCCAGCGCTAAAAAGCATACCGGCCGTCGGCGACCTTGAGCGCGCGAGGCCGCGGTCACTTCATCTGCCCGAGCAGCGTGGCCGCGCCGCTCGCCGGTTTTCGACAGCCGCAGCAGCGCCTCGCGGCCGCCCGCGGCATAGGCCGCCGCCGCCCGCAGCAACTCGCGCAGTTGGGCCGCGGCGCCGGGATCGAACCGGCACCACGCGCCACCGGTCAGGCGCGCGATCTCCCGAAACGCCTGCTCGGCCACAGCGTCGTGGCCCTCCTGGAACATGAACACGGGCACCTTGAGCAGGCCAAGCTCGCCCGCCTTGGCGCAGAGATCGTCGACCGCCTCCTCCATGGCGTCGCCGACGAACACCACCGCACGCACGCGGAGGCCACGGCTTCACGCCGCGCTTCCGACAGCACCTTGCCGATCTGGGTATTGCCGCCCCGGCAATCGATCTTGCCCATCAGCTTGGCCAGTTGCGCACTGTCGGAAATCCATCCCGTGGCGCGGCATTCATTGAGGCCGCGATAATAGACCAGACGGATATCGAGGCTGCCGAGCGCTGCCGCCTCGCGAAACATGTCGGCCTGCAGCGCGCAGGCCATGTCCCAGGTCGGCTGCCGGCTCATGGTGGCGTCGAGCGCGAACACCAGCCGTCCCTTGGCGCCGGCGGCATGCGGCGACATCGCGCGCGCCTTGGCGACAAAGGCGGCGATGTCCTCCGAAGCCGACGGCAGCGATGCGGTCTTGCCGGACGCGACGTCTTTGGCTGCCGACGTCTGGTTTGCGGATCTGGGTTTGACGGGTTCGCCGGACATGAGCGCTCGCTGATTGCTGCAAGCTTATGTGGAGAGCGGTCGGACGGCGGTCAATGCGCCGGCAGCCCGCCACTCGTTCCGGGCGAGACGTTGTTTAGCAGGCCTTGTCAGTTCAGCAGGCCTTGAAGCAAGCCAACTTCGGATCTGGATCGACCGATGGCGCGGAGCGTCAGTTCTTGATCGGCGAGTAGAGTGCGACCGGCCCCGGCTCGGTGATCTTCGGCATGTCCGTCAGCACCGGCCTGAGCGGGCTGTCATCCTCGAGGAACTTGTCGAGCTGTCCCTGGATACTCGACTTGGCCTCGTCCGGTCCGCGATCGCTCATCATCGTTGTGCTGGTAGGCGGTCTGCACGACGGTGATGCCGGATTTCTCGCAGATCGCTTCGTCGGGCACGACGCCGGGATCGGGCTTGAACACCGGATCCTTGGAGCGGAAGGAAAGGATCTTGAACTTGCCGTCGGTCATGAAGGGCACGCGCAGATTGTCGAGCGTCACGACCTTCTTGATCTCGTCGGGATACATCTTGGCGAAATACATCGAGATGTCGCCGCCGTTGGAATGCCCGACCATGGTCAGATGATCATAGTCCGCATTCGGCTGCACCTGCTTCATCTCGTCGATGGCAAAGCGGATGTTGGCGACGCCGCGCTGATATTGCGGCAAGCGGCCGACATAAATCTCACCGACCTTGGTCACCATCGGCGCATCGGTCGGCAGATCGTGCTGAATGCTGACGACAAGATAACCACGCGCGGCGAAGATATTTGCGAGGAAAGAATATTCGGTGAATTTGACGGTGTTGCCGTGGTTGAGGATCGCGACCGGCAACGTGATCATGTCGGCGTTCGCCAGCATTTCCTTGTCGCGGCGTACGGCGACATCGACTGCGACCGGACGGTTGTTGCGCGCCGGATCCAACCAGGTGATCGTCTGATGACGGATCGCCCATTTGCTCGCAGTGAAATAGCCGAGCGTCAGCAGCACACACAGCGAAAGCAGAATTGTTATTCCACGTTTCATGTTCGTCCTCGACCCACCGTGGCGAAGCCCGTATCCGGGGCTTTCAAATCCAAGACTTCGAACCCAAGACTTCCAAACCTAGAACTTCCAAACCTAGAACTTCCAAACCCGCTTCCAGGACTTTCGGTCCGCTGGCGCTCGTTAACTATACGTAACAGCGGCGTGACAGGAAGGCTAAATGTTGTGAATTGAACGCCTGATCGTTGTGCGATGCACCCATTCCTTGTGCAGGTGCACAATCGACCGATTTGTACCGCCTAGCCCGCGATCCTTAGGACGCCGCCTATGAAGTTTGGGTTCAAGTCTTGAGTAAATGCCGGGTAAAACCAGTCCCGAAATATTTAGCTACACAAAAACACCCCTGAAATACGACGGGCATTGTTCGGCGCCGCAGCAATTCTCGCACTTGCGAGATGAAAAAACCGCCCGCAAAGCGGCTGCTGGAATAGCCGGCGTCGGATTTCAGCGTCCCACTTGTCACGGTGGTGTTGGTTCCAGCTAATTACAAAGAAGGGCGTGACGGATGACGCCTCACAGCGGCACCACCATCAAGATATCAACGTTTCGCGAATCGAGGACGACCTCGCCGATATCCTTGCCGGTCTCGCTGAAGAAGTATCATCCACCGCATGGGCTAATCGCCGATCAGCTCCGCGACCATGTCGTTGGTCGGCGCCTCCACGGGCAGCGATGCAATCTTTCGAGAATTCCGCGGAGCTCGAGCGTCACCGCGACGGGCGTGGCAGCGGCCGATCAGGCGCCGATGATGTCGTGCAGCTCGAGCGGCTTGTCGAGCTGATTGAACCACTCGGCGCGGTTGGCGGCGCGGCGCCGGCCGCGCTCGTCGAGCGGCAGCTTCAACTGACGCAGCAGGCTGGTGACCTCTTCGCGGGCCGTGACATGGCCCATGCTCGGGCGGGTGCCCAAGGTGGCCTCATCGAGATCGTCGAGCGCGGTCAGTCCGCGCGGGAAAAACTCGCGATAGACCACGCGCTCGGCAAAACCGTCGATCGAACGGAAGCCGAGCCTGAACGATAGATCGTTGAGACTGTCGGCGACGAGCTGCTTGTTGCGCGATCCCAGCATCGACAATCGGTTGCGGACCACGATCCAGTCGCAACTGGCGCCATCAAGCTGGCGGCGCTTGCGCCTGGTGTCGCGCACCATCTCGGCATAATGGCTCTCGCCGGTCACCGAATAGGTGGCGGGATCGACCGTGCCCAGCACGTCGAAATCGAGGAAACTGTCGTTGATCGGGGTCACCAGCGTGTCGGCCATCGAGTGCGCCAGGCGCATCAAATAGGAGTCGGAACCGGGCGTATCGATCACGACGAAATCGAAGGTCCGTTCGATCGCGCTCACCGCCTCCATGAACTGCTGAAACTCGGAGGAACTCATTGTCGGCGATCTGCATGGTCTCGCCGAGCTTGATGCAGCGATGCACGGGAACTTCGAGATCAAGGCCGGTGCGGCGTGCCCAGGCACGGCGGTTTTCGATGTAGCGGGTAAAGCTTTGCTGGCGGCAATCGAGGTCGATGGTAGCCACGCGCTGGCCGGCTTTCATCAGGGCGACAGCGATATGCAGCGCGGTGGTCGATTTGCCCGAACCGCCCTTTTCATTACCCAGCACGACCACATGAGCCGAACCGGACCGCCCCTGAGTAGTCTGCACCAACATGCCTTAACCCCGATGGATATCTTCAAATTACGCGCGACGCCGGTCAAGTGAAATGCACGACGAACACATCGAATCCGCGATTGCCCACCTTAATCATGAATCGCGGCCGCGGGCTGCGGCCGAATTGCCGTTGCCATAAGCGGTATGTGCCTGACGTCACCGACTGTCCGCTTGGCGAGGCCGCGTCCGCCTTGATAGAACTGGCCTCCCCGCTGCGAGCCAGGACCGGCCGCCCTTCCCGAGACCTCAGAGATCGAGCCCCTATGTCGCGAAGTCCCATTGTCGCCCGCACTATCCCCGCGTTGCATCGCGCGCTCGATCGTCTTCGCTTGCGAAAAGCGACGGTCGCGCTGGTGCCGACCATGGGAGCTCTCCATGACGGCCATGTGTCGCTGGTTCGGCTGGCCAAGCGTCGCGCCGCGAAGGTCGTGGTCTCGATCTTCGTCAACCCGGCCCAGTTCGCACCATCAGAGGATTTTGGCTCCTATCCACGCACCTGGAAGTCCGACGTCGCCAAGCTCGCTGCCGAGAACGTCGACCTGATCTGGAATCCAGACGTCAAGACGATGTACCCGGACGGCTTTGCCACGCGAGTGGTGCCGGAGGGTCCGGCGGTCGCGGGGCTGGAGGATCGCTTCCGCCCGCATTTCTTCGGCGGCGTCGCCACCGTGGTCGGCAAGCTGTTCACGCAAGTGAGGCCCGACTTCGCGATCTTCGGCGAAAAGGACTACCAGCAATTGCGGGTGGTGGCGCGGATGGCTGCGGATCTCGACCTCGGCGTCAAGGTGGTGGGATCGCGCACCGTTCGCGAGCGCGACGGCCTCGCGATGTCGTCGCGCAACGTCTATCTGTCGGCGGAGGAGCGGCAGACCGCGCCGGCGCTGTACCGCGCCATGAAGGAAAGCGTCCGGCGCCTGCGGGCCGGCGATGATGTCGGAGCCGCGATGGCCGGTGGCGCCGCGATGATCACGGCAGCGGGCTTCACGCTGGATTATTTCGAGGTGCGCCACGCCGAAACCCTGGCGCCGATCGGCTCGTTGAAAGACGGGCCGATGCGGATATTGGTCGCCGCAAAGCTCGGCAAGACCCGGTTGATCGACAACGTCGCGGTTTAGGGCTCGACGCCAGGCTGAACCTGACGGACCAACGCTGCGATTTTGGCTGCGTGCTGATGCTGGCCGGTGGGGTCCATCGCAGCGTGCCCCAGGGCACCAGAGTGATCCTGAGCGGGATGTCGATCCACAACCGGTTGGCGCCCAACGTATCCGACGAGCGACGCCACGGCTTGACCACGCTGTTTGGCGAGCAGTTCCGGATGTACCTTCGGGACATGGGCGTCGAGTAGGAACTGCTCGACATCGTCGGCAAGAATTCCGAGTCCCATCGCGAAACCTGAAATACCGCCGCCCGAATGGCTGCGGCTTCGGATCGTCACCGCCCAGGCCCTCTGATGCCGGCGGCATACAGGCTCTACAGCAATCCGAGATCGCGCAGCTCGCGGCGCAACGGCTCGGGCATCGCCGCGATGCCGGCCGCCGCCGAGCCGAGATCCGGCGGGACGTCGTTCTGGGCGAAATAGCGCCAGCCCTGGAACGCCCGCATCGGCCGCGGCATCACCGGGATCAGCTTGGGCTGCATCACCAGCCGGCAGCGTCCAATGCCGTCCTTGTCGCGGAACGGCTCGATCGCGATGAGCTTTTCGCGCGCCGCGATTTCACCGCGGATCACCCAATACAGCGAGCCGCCGTCGAGCACCTCGTCGACGCGCTTCGGCGTCATCCGGGTGATATGAATGTGATGCGGCGGCAGGCCCTTTTGCTTGGCGGTTCGGATGCGCTCCGCAACCCAGGTCTTCAGTTCCTTGACGGACTCACAACCGACGGCAAGCTTGATGATATGAAGCGGCATTACTCTTCTTGTAAATTCGGATTCCGAAGCTGCCGGACGTTAACGATCGGCGCCGGCGATGGAAAGCATCAATCGTTCGAGGCCGCGGGAGCCGGCGCCGCCGCTGGGGCTGGTGTGGTTGCCGGCGCAGCCACGGCGGGCGCAACCTGAACCGGTGGACGCGGCTTCGGCGGCGGTTTTTTCGCCGCCGCGGCCAAGGTCGGGGGCGCCCCGGGGGCTGCCGCCGGACGCGGTGGCGTGGGCGGGCGCGGCGTGTTCGCCGCTGCCGCCGCGTGTGTCGCCTGACCGGGACTGGGCTCCGGGTTCATGATGCTGACCGCCGGGGTCGAGGCCGCGCTGGGGAACTCGGCGTTGGTCGGCCTACCCGTCGGCATCGATGATGGCAGCAACGAGGGCAGCGCCGCGACCGCTCCAACAACGGGCGCAGGCGCGTTCCACGACGCCGCGTAACGCGTGATCAGGCCGTCATAGACCCGCTCGTCCATGTTGGCCACGATCCGGCTGTGGTCCGTCAGCGCCCGGAAGGCCGCGCAATCCGACGGCGTGCAGTGATCACGCGCAATCAGCACGTAGGCTGCCAGTCCATAGCGGTCGCGCTCGATCGAATGGCGGAGCGCATCCAATTCAGGCGTCATGTTGCGGTTCGCGGCGGCGACATCGCCGAACGCGGTCAGCCGCGTGAGCCGGGATGCCGCATAGGATACCGCCGCGGCGGCCGACTCGGCCGACCCGAACAAGGTCTTTTCGCAGGCCGCCAACACGGTTTCTCCCGCGATATCGTCGACGCAGGACAAGGCCGGCAGCGCGGCCGTGACCTGCACCGGCGATTGGGGTTGGGGTTGGGGCGCAGCGTCCGCTCCAGCCACGGGAGCCGACCCGCGCGTGGTGGCGGACCACGCGATGCCGATTGCGAGCAGCGACATGACGGCCAGCGCGCCGTTGGCGACGGATTTATCGGCGCGCAACAGCGTGAAGAGAACGATGATCCCGAAGAATCCCGCGACGGCCAATGTCAGCCACATCGGAAATCCCGGCGAATGCCCGACCTCATCGAGCGAAGTTCCCCAAGCCCAGTTCATGTGCGGTGTCCCTCAACGCAGCATAGAACGCATTCTGCGAAACTGAATCTCGATTGCATTTAAGCTTGTGCAGAATGGGGCTCTGAACCGGGCCTTTTGACGGCGGTGAAACGACAATCGCTTCACCGCGTCAAGCGCGCGGTCAGGACATCGCGAGCTGGCTTTCCTTGGCCACCCGTTCGAAAGCCTCGGTCGAGCTTTTGATCCGGTACTGGCAGTCATCGCCGTCGGTCGGCAAAAGCCGGATCACCTCATAGGTGCCGGTAGCGGCCGGACGCGCGACATTGCTGGCAGTGAAATAGACGGTTTCTCCAACGGTGAATTTGTGTGGCAACGCCCTCTCCATACGCGTGAGAACGCCGGTCAAGCTCACGGTCCCGCTGCTGTGGCCGGCTGAAAACCCCCGCGACAATCTAGCACGTTGCCGGCCAAATTGGCCAGTTACATCAGGGCATAGCAAATGTGCGAATTTTGCAGGTTTTTCAGTGCGATAATTGCGTTTCCAGGGGGTTCCGGCGAAATCCGCAGGCGGCCCTCCGGACCCGCGAAATCGGGCGTCTTAGGCCGACGCCGGGAGATGGCCATTGGGGCTCGCGCCGTCGACCGCCTTGGGCAGCATTTGCGCCAGGATCGGACCGAGTTGATCCACCGGGATGTTGAACCGTGCGGCCAGTTGCCTGACGGTGTCGCTGCCCAGCACCTGCTGCAATTGCTCGGCGGTGATCGGCAGGTTCTGGCCGTTTCCGATCCAGGATTTGACCTGATCGCCGAGGCCGGCCTGCTGCAGCTTGGCGACGATCGCGGAGAGCCCGCCCTGGCTGCCATTGCCAAGCACTTCGCTCAACACCACGGGAAGCACCGCTCCTTCGAGCTGGCTAAGCATGCCCTTGAACGCGTCCGAGTTTTCCAATGAATCGAGAATTCCCATGGTCAAAGTCCTTTTCGCGTTAGCCCGCTGCCAAATTCAGCAAACTCAGATCGCCAGATTCAGACCGCTTTAGCGGCGATCCGTCAAGGCATCATGACGGCAGGCGCCGTGGTAGCAGGCTACGAAGGTCGGCTTCATACTGTCTCGAATTTCTCGATCACGATCGTCTCGGCAAGGCCTGCTTTGGTCCACTCCTGGAAGGCCGGCAACGCCATCATCGTCTTCATGTAGTCCGCAGCCACCGGCGGCAGCTCGATCGCAAAGGTGCGAAAACGATGCACTACCGGCGCGAACATCGCGTCGGCGCCACTGAAGCCGTCGAACAAAAACGGTCCGGATTTTCCATAGCGCTCGCGGCATTCGATCCAGATATCTTGAATGCGCGCGATATTGGCGCGCGCGTCCGGCGACAGCGCGATCGCCCCGACCGGCCGGTGCAGGTTCATGCCGCACTCGTTGCGCAGCGCCACAAAGCCCGAATGCATCTCCGCCGAAATCGAACGCGCGTGGGCGCGGGCGGCGCGGTCCTCCGGCCACAGCCTGGCTTGCGGAAACCGCTCGGCGGCGTATTCGATGATGGCGAGCGAATCCCAGATCGTGATGTCGCCATCCACCAGCGCCGGCACCTTGCCGGAAGGCGTCACGTCGAGAATCCGCTGCTTGTCGGCCTCGCCGGTATAAAGCGGGATGAAGATCTCCTCGAAGGCGATATCATTGGCACGCAGCGCCAGCCACGGCCGCATCGACCACGACGAATAGTTCTTGTTGCCGATGACAAGCTTCAGCGTCATGTGAACGGATCCTGTTTCGATCGATACCATGCCATGCGGCTCACCGGGCATTCAAGCCTCGGCGCGTGACGGGACCAGGACGTGAACCGATAGGTTCGAGCGGCCGAAGGCGGTCCGCTCCGAAGCGCATTTTGGGCTCAAGCTGGATTTGCGGGACCACCGAAAAGTGCCAACGGCACGCGTTTTGATTGACTTCGTCGACCAAGGCAAAACTCCATCGATCTCTCACGCCATTGCTCGGCCAGAGCGTGCGGCTCGCAGCGAGCGGCCAGCGCTAGTGCGCTAAACAGTTCCCTTCCCTCGGTCGCGCGCGATCGTAAATCAATGAAAGTTCCAGCTGTTCGAGGAGGCAACGCGGGGCTACCATCAACGCGGCATTCCCGATAGCGCGCTGCGTTTTACTCCTCTCATGCGCTGGCCCGCAGTAATCAATTTTGCCGAGGACCTTGATCGGAGCGCCGGGCAAAAGCGCGATGAGATATTCGAACCAACAAGTCAAATGAGCATTCGAAGGAAAATCACGGGCGATAGAGAGCTCTAGCTCCGGCACGATCAACGGCACAGCATCTCCATTTTTTTGGCAGACCAGTATCCGAGTAACATCACCGCTAGAGTGAGGTGCGTAGTTGCAAGAGCCGGCTCCGATAAAACTCACGCAGCCCAGGGGAACGACGCTTATAAACATGGCCGTCGCGGCCCTGATTATCGCTGCGCTTTATTTTGGTCGTGAAATTTTTGTTCCGGTCGCGCTGTCGGTTCTCTTGAGCTTCGTCCTGGCGCCGTTCGTCATGCGGTTGCATTTGTGGCGAGTTCCCCGCACGGCTTCGGTCCTGGTGGTCGTCGTCATCGGATTCTCGATCATATTCAGTCTGGGCGGCCTCATGGTGTCGCAGGCGACCCGGCTCGCCGGCGCACTCCCCGGATATCAACAAACGCTAAGTGACAAGATCGAAAGTCTGCGTGGCTTAATGGGCGGCTCTGGAACGCTGGAGCAGGCGTCTACGGTTCTGAAGGAATTAGGCACGGAACTGCAACATCCAGATGTACTCAATCAGCCAAGCGACAATCTCGCAAGACAACCGCCCGTCAAGCCGATACCCGTTGAAGTAAAGCAACCCGACCCAGGCGCGCTGACGACGCTGGCCGCCATCATCGAACCGTTGCTTACCCCACTGTCGAGAACAGGGATCGTCGTGATCTTTGTGGTCTTTATCTTGCTGCAACGGGAGGACTTGAGAAATCGGGTGGTCCGACTTGCAGGATCAGGAGATATTCAGCGAACCACTGCCGCTCTCGATGACGCCGGCAAGCGGCTCAGCAAGTTGTTTCTTACCCAGATCGCATTCAACGCCGTGTTCGGTCTGGCAATTGGCTTAGGCCTCGAACTCATTGGTGTCCCGTCAGCTCCACTGTGGGGTCTGATGGCCATGATTCTGCGGTTCGTACCGTATATCGGCGCGCTGATATCAGCCATATTCCCTCTCCTCCTCGCCGCCGCCGTGGGTTCCGGCTGGGAAATGCTGCTACTGACGGCGGCCTTATTCGTGGTCTTGGAGTTGCTCGCCGGACAAGTGCTGGAGCCGCTGATTTTCGGCCATAGTACCGGGCTGTCTCCAGTAGCAATCATCCTGTCCGCGTCATTTTGGACCTGGCTTTGGGGGCCGGTTGGGCTGGTATTGGCGACCCCCCTCACCGTTTGTCTCGTTGTCGTGGGGCGCCATGTTGATCGTCTCAAGTTCCTCGACATCATGCTGGGCGACCGGCCACCATTGACGCCGCCCCAACTGGTGTACCAACGAATGCTTGCAGGCGATCCTATCGAAGCAGCGGAACAAGCACACGACCATCTGAAAGATGCGTCACTTGAGGATTATTACGACACCATCCTGTTGCAAGGTTTACGGCTTGCGGAATCCGACAATCGATTGGGTCATCTTGACGGAGAGCGATTGGATCGCATCGTCGCTACGGTCAGGGAGTTGGTATCTGACCTCGAAGCACACGATCATGTCGAAGTAGCCCATGTAACGGCGCCCGACGTAGAATCACAACCTGGCGCAGTCGTTGCAATTGAGGGAACAAACGATAAGCCTATTCTGGCTCCGGAAAAATGGGGATCGCCGCGTTCTGTGTTATGCATCCCTGGAGCTACTAAACTCGACGAGGCCGCGACATTGGTTCTTGCTCAATTAATGCGGCGGCGCGGATTCGGCGCGGTAGCGGAAAGAGCGGACACCCTGTCGATGTCTAACCTCTCTTCGCTCAACTTGACCGGTACCTCGCTCGTCTTCGTCTGCTACATTGACCGGCCGTCAAGCGCCAAGATTCAATATGCCGTCCGCCGCCTCTCCAAAAAAAGCAACAGCGTAGGCGTAGTGCTTGCTTTGCTTGGTGCAGAAAACGTCGCGCTTGTGGAAAGTCCATCCAGCGCGCCTGTCGCGGAGGGATCATTTGCGGTCGTTTTATCAGCGCTGTTCCGAGCAGCCTCTGAGGAGAGCGGCAGCGCAGCAATTGATGGCCAGCGCATTGTTGCCCCGTAACGCGGGCCGTGTCCTGGAGATCGCGGCCTACCCCGGCCGGCGGCAAATCGAACGGCTTCACCCTGAACAATTGCATCCCCTACCGCTCATTGTGATGAACCCTGCGGGCTCTCGGGACCTGCCGTCGCGACACGAACCGATTGCAAAACCGGTGTTCTCTTGGGGCGCGCCTCAACGTTCGACGCGGTACAGGCGCCAGCGCTCGGGCACGCCTTTCAGCTGGTGCGTACCGCGATCCCTGAAGCGGATTTCGGATTGCGACATAAGATCCTTGACCGCGCTGGAGACCAGGATTTCGCCGGCACGCGCTTTCGCGGCGACGCGGGTGCCGATGTGAAACGCGAGACCGAACACCTCCGCCCCGCTCACCCTGTATTCGCCCGCGTGCAACCCGACCCTGATCTCCAGCCCCAGCGTGCGCACGGCCTCGCGGATCGCGGTCGCGCAACGGACCCCGGCGGCCGGCGCGCCGAACGTCGCCAGCACCCCGTCCCCCGTGGTCACGATTTCCTTTCCGCGCAACGTCTTCAGCTCTCTGCGGACCGCGGCGTAATAGTGCTTCATCACCTGGGTCCAACGCGCATCGCCCAGCCGCGCGGCTTTTTCGGTGGAGCGGACGATATCGACAATGAGGATGGTGGCGAGCGCTTGTTCAAGCTCGGCGGCACGAGCGGTGGTCCGGCGCCGGATCAAAATATTTCCAACGAGCGGTTCATAGCGATGGTTGCGTCGCCGCGCGATGGCGTTTTTCGCATAGTCCTTCGCGCGCTGCACCGTGCCGCAACGGATCGTTTTATCCCTGGGTGGAAGCGTCCAGTAAACCTTGCGGCCATCGCCGACGCCAAGGACTTCCACGGCGCCCCACTTCAGGAAAACCGTCGAGCCGACCCGTCGAACGCACCACGCCTTCGACGTGTATCCGGACACGTTCGACTGATGGACGCCGATGCGAAGGAATTTGGGCATGAGCGTGCGCCCGATCGACCGTTTGGGCCTACCTGCGATAAAACCTAGTGATACATTCCCGCGTTGGCAACAGCACGCCCAATCGAAAGTTTGCTACGACGCGCCGCCGAAATCCTGCGGCGTGAAGCTGATGTCGAGCACTTTCCATTCGCCATATTTGTCCGCCGGCAGCATCGCGTAGGGCTGGCACGACTGCAGCGCGCTGATCGCGTTCTGCATCAGCAGCGCGCCTTTCACGGATGCAGTCCCCTCGATCAACTGGGGGTCCGCCGCGAGCCGGCCATCGGGCCGCATCATCACGCGCAGCTTGATCGCGACCTTGTCGGAAGGCCCGACCTCCTTCGGCAGCGTCGAGCAGGTCTTGATGTGACGTCTGAATTCCGCGATCGGACTGGATTCAAGATCGGCATTCTCGATGGCCGGAGCATCGTAGGTGTCGGTGTGCTTGTCTGGCGGCAAGTCCAGGGGCAGACCGAGCACGACGCCATATTTGACCGAGAGATCAGGCTGCGCGGGAACGTAGGCGGGCACTGGTGCCGGTGATTGAGTGGGCGAGGCTTGCCGACCGGTCGCTGGCGCGGGCGTTGGTGCGGCAATTGACGTCGAGCTTGGCGCGGGATTCGACAGAAGATTAGGCGCAGGACTTGAAAGACTTGTTGCCGAAGGACTGGTCGTGGAACTTGCATCAGGAATTTGTTGCGGAGTTGGCGCGGCGCTCGGCTGTGATAACGCCGCCTGCTGTTGCGGCGGCGGCGTCGTTTGTGACGGGCTTGCGCCCGGTTGCGAGCCGGCAGGCGATTGCGCGGCAGCCGACGACGCACTCGTGTTCACTCCGGTCGAGGACAGGTCAAACGAGTTGGACGAGCCTGACTTCGAGGTGGGGTGCTGGTCCGAGGCCTTATCCGCCACCTCGTCCGGCGCCACGATATCGACCGCGATGGTTTCGGCGGTGACCAAACCGAACGGATGGACCTCGGCAAAGAAAATCACAAGCGCCAGCAACGACAGATGGGCGAGCGCCGATGCCGTCATTCCCGAACGTAGGATCTGCTGCGTTTCCACCGTACTCGATCGTCGTCTTGATGCCGCCCTTGCCCGCCAACAACATATCTCAATCCCATTTCGGTGCGAAACCGAAATTGGTCAGCCGCCCCTTGGCGTTCCCCATTGCGGAGAGCCGGGCCATCTCCTGATCCGACAGCGCAAAGTCGAAAATGTCGATATTTTCCGATAGCCGCTCGATCCGCGAGGTCCGCGGGATCGCGGCAACGTTCTGTTGCACCAGCCAGCGCAGGCACACTTGGGCTGCGGTCTTGCCGTAGGCCTGTCCGATCCGGGCCAGGGTCGCGTCGTTCTTGATCCGGCCCTTCGCCACCGGACTATAGGCCACCACCGCCATGCCGTTCCGCGTGCAGGCCTCCCTGACCTTGGTCTGGTCGAGGTAAGGATGGAACTCGACCTGATCGCACACCAGGGGCTCCGGACAGGCCGCGACTGCCTCCTCGATCAAGGCCACGGTAAAATTCGAAACGCCGATGTGCCGGGTCAGACCGATTTGCTTGACAAGCGCCAGCGCGCCGAGGGTCT
The DNA here is from genome assembly GCA_963755895.1 of uncultured Alphaproteobacteria bacterium. Taxonomy (GTDB): domain Bacteria; phylum Pseudomonadota; class Alphaproteobacteria; order Rhizobiales; family Xanthobacteraceae; genus Bradyrhizobium. The sequence goes on along the minus strand of CAVWMD010000002.1, from coordinate 110,950 downwards.
CCCGCAGCGGCACCCGTGGATTGGGCCAATGCAGCAGCAATAGGTCGACTTCGGAAAGATGCAGTTTGCTCAGGCTCTCTTTGGTGGAGCGCTCCAGATCGTGCGGCGCGAAATGCGTGGTCCAGACCTTGGTCGTCACGAAAAATTCGTCGCGCTTGATCCCGGAGGCGCGCAGGCCCTCGCCGACCTCGCGTTCGTTCTCGTACACCTGCGCGGTGTCGATGTGGCGGTAGCCGAGCCTCAGAGCCTGCTCGACCAGGCGCGCGCAGGTTCGGCCACGCAGTTCCCAGGTGCCAAGCCCGATCGCCGGGATTTTGGCACCATTGGCATCAATCACGTTCATGCGGCCATTATGCGCGGCCGGGCCGGCGCTGCCAACTCAAGCCCGCGTGGGGTTCAGTGGACAGCGCCATGGCCCGCATCGGCCAACCGAGAACTTCAAGCGGCGATGCCATCCGATCCGGGCCGAGCCCCCTCCTCGCTCCGAAGGCTCTCCGGGGCAAGCCCGGCAAACTGGCGCAAGGCTTCCGCCATCCGCACGCGCCCGCCGACACTGGTGATCACCACATCGACCATGGTGTAGGACGAGTGCATCTGGCCGCGCGCGTAAAATTGCTCGACCGGCACACCCGCTGCGGCGAGCGCCTGCGCGTAAGCGATGCCCTCGTCGCGCAGCGGATCGAACTCGCAGGTCACCACGAACGCCGGAGGCAGCCCGGCAAGTTTGCCGCGCAAGGGCGAGGCGCGCGGATCGGTGCGGTCGCCGGGCGGACAGTACATCTCCCAGAACCATTCCATCAGCGACTTCGTCAGGAAGTAGCCTTCGGCGTTTTCGCGGTAGGAGGCACGGTCGAAATCGCAGTCGGTGACCGGGCAGACCAAAAGCTGGCCTGAAATCGTCGGGCCGCCGCGGTCGCGCGCCAACTGGCAGGTGACGGCGGCGATATTGCCGCCGGCGCTCCAGCCTGCGACCATCACCGGTCCCGGTCTGCCGCCGAGATCGGCGGCATGCTCAGCGATCCATTTCGCCGCCGCGTAGCCATCCTCCGCCGCCGCCGGGAACGGGTGCTCGGGCCCATGCCGGTAACCGACGCTGACGAAGATCATGCCGGTGCGCCGGCACATATCGCGGCAGAACGGATCATCGGACTGCTCGTCGCCCAGCACCCAGCCGCCGCCATGGAAATAGACCACGACGGGATGCGGCCCCGGGCTCGCCGGCCGGTACAGCCGATAGGGCAGCGGGCCGTCGGCGCCGGGGAGTTTGCCGTCGACAATTTCGCCCACCGGCCGGCCCGCGGGGCGGCCGGCATTGAACTGAGCCACAAAGGCGCGCGCGCCGTCGGCGCCCATCGACTCGATCGGCGGCAACTTCATGTCCGCCAGCATGTTCAGCACCAGGCGCACATCCGGTTGCAGGCGAACGACCTCGCCATCGTTGCATTGCTCGGCACCGTTGGCGCCGGTCAGCCGGAAACCGAGCATGCCGCGGCTGACGACCTCGTTGCAGATGCTGCGGTACGGACCGACGCCGCCGGTATAGGGCATCACCCCCTGCGCCTTGCCGGGAACGTTGGCGCCCGTGTACCAGGTATTCGCCAGCCGATGCAGCGTGATCATCGAACAGTCGGCCATGTGTTGCGCCCAGCCGGCCTGCGCCGCTGCGGTCGGCTCGATCGTGGAGAAGCCGGCCTCGCGCATCGCCTGAAGCCTGTCCACTACCCAGTCGACGTGCTGCTCGATCGATACCGCCATGTTCGACAGCACCGACGGGCTGCCCGGGCCGGTGATCATGAACAGGTTCGGAAAGCCCGCCACGGTAAGTCCAAGATAGCTCTGCGGGCCCTTGGCCCAGACCTCGGACAGCGATTTTCCGTCGCGGCCGGTGATCGGGTGCACGGCCATGATCGCGCCGGTCATGGCGTCGAAGCCGGTGGCGAACACGATGACGTCGACGTCAAAGCTGCGCTTGTCGGTCTTGATGCCGGAGGCGGTGATCGATGTGATCGGTTCCTGCCGCAGGTTCACCTGGGTGACGTTGGGACGGTTGTAGGTGGCATAATAGTTGGTATCGAGGCAGGGACGCTTCGAACCGAACGGATGATCGTTCGGGCTCAGCGCCGCCGCGGTCGTCGGATCCTTGACTATGCTGTGGATTTTCTCGCGGATCAGTTCGCCGACCAGCGCGTTGCCGTCGACATCGACGCCCTGGTCGGCCCAGAGCTGGGTCAGGATGTGGACGAGATCGCCGGCGGCCCACGCCTGCTCGAAGCGTTCGCGGCGCTCGGCATCGCTGAGCTGCCAGCTCACGGCTGTTGCCGGCGGCAACGGGACGCCCGCCATCGACCAGCGCGCCTGCTCGCGGTAGCCGGCGCGGTCGCTTTCCAGCAAGGCAGTACGATCCGCCGAGGCCGGGCCGTTGTGCGCAGGAAGCGCAAAGCTCGCGGTGCGCTGGAACACGGTCAGATGCGCCGCCTGCTCGGCGATCAACGGGATCGCCTGGATCCCGGACGATCCGGTGCCGATCACCGCGACACGCTTGCCGGCGAGCTTGACCTCATGGTGCGGCCAGCGGCCGGTGAAATAGATCTCGCCCTTGAAGTCCTTGACGCCCGCGATTTCCGGCGGCTTGGGCGCGGAGAGACAGCCGGTGGCCATGATGTAAGTGCGGCAGGATATCGCCGCGCCGCTGTCGGTGGTGAGCCGCCAGCGCCCCGCGGCTTCGTCCCATGTCGCGTTCGTCACCTTGGTGCCGAAGCGGATGTCGTGCCGCAGATCGTAGCGGTCGGCGACGAAACCAAGATAGCGGAGGATTTCGGGCTGGGTTGCGTATTTCTCCGACCATTTCCACGCGCGATCGAGTTCCGGGTCAAACGTGTAGCTGTAGTCGATGGTCTGGATGTCGCAGCGTGCGCCGGGATAGCGGTTCCAGTACCAGGTTCCGCCGACGTCGCCGGCCTCCTCGATCACAAGTGCCGTGAAGCCGGCCTTGCGCAGCCGATGCAGCAGGTAAAGACCGGCGAAACCGGCGCCCACCACCGCGACGTCGACCTCACCCGTCGCACCGCCGCTCGCAGCTTTAGAAGTAGAATCCGCAACCATTGCGACTGGCATGCCATTCCTCCCATGTGTTTTATTTTGCCGTTTGTTTTATTGTGCAGGAGGCTAACGCCGCATCCCGGGTTTGTCATCCACGCACTGCACGCGCGACGCCCGCGTTTTGACGCATTTGGCTCGTTGCGAGACTCCGCATTTTGCGCGCGCGCGGCGCATCGTTCCAGCCGGAAGGTCACGATGGATAAAAAATTTCGCCAATTCGCGGCGAAATAAGCATCACGTTCTACGACGCGAGCCCGAGCGAATATCGCGATCTTCGCAACCTCCCACAATTTTGAAGCGTTTTGCACAACCGATCCGCTTTCTTTTCGTCCTCGCGCCAACTATCGTGCCGTTGCATCGGTTGGAACGTCGCATGATCGTCAAGCAGCTCGCCAAAACGTTTGCGATCGTCGGTGTTTTTTTCCTGCAGCAGATCGCAGCGCCACGAAGCGCGCGCGCCGAGCCCGATCTGAGTGGCGTCTGGCTGCCGGACGTGAGGGATCAAAAGCGCCAGGAGGCTTCGAACATGCCGCCCTGGAAGCCTGACATCCTCCAGCAGGTTCGGCACCTTGTTGCCGAGGAGAAAGCCGGACGACCGTTCCTTGTGCTGAGCCACTGCCTGCCGCACGGCATGCCAAGCTGGATGCTGATGACGCACAATGCATTCGAGCTTTTGGTCACGCCTGGCCGGATCACCATGCTTGGCGAGGTCGACGGCAACCGGATGCGGCGTATCTACATGGATGGCCGCAAGCCCCCAGAAGATCCCGACCCGTCACTGCACGGCTACTCAATCGGCCGTTGGGAGGGCGACACGCTGGTGATCGACACCGTCGCGATCGTGCCGCAGGCCTATATCGCGATCAGCGAAGCCGTCGGGATTCCAAATAACGGCGACATGCACATCGTCGAGCACATTCATCTGGCCGAACCGAATGTCCTGCACGACGATCTGGAGATCACGGCGCCGAACGTTCTCACCACGACCTGGAAGACGACGCGAATTTTCCGCCGTTACCCCGAGCGCCATTATGAAGTCACCGAGGGCGAGTGCGCGCAGGAAGATCTGGTGCCGGGCAAGGACGCCAACGGCAACGACATATTCGTCCCCAACGCGCAAGGCGCGTTCGGAACGGTCCACACCCGGAAATAGGGAAAGATCGCGATGTCGCCGAAGGCCATGTTTCTTGCCGCTTGCCTCACCCTGGGCTTTGCCGGCACTGCCGCCGCGCACCATTCCAACGCCGCCTATGACAGCGACCACCCGCAGACCGTCCAGGGCACCGTCAAACAGGTCAACTGGACCAATCCGCATATCTCCTTCGTGGTCGAGACCGACGTCAAGGAAGGACCGCAGGCCGGCACCTGGGTGTTCGAAGTGTCGAGCCCCGGCGTGCTGACGCGATCCGGCTGGACCAAGCGATCGCTGCAGCCCGGCGATCACGCCACCTTCGACTATCTGCCGCTGCGTGACGGCAAACCCGGTGGCTTCCTGCGCAAGGTGGTTCTGCAGGACGGCAAGGAACTGACCTACAGCCTGACGCCGGACGAGCAGTAGGTTCCCATGTCGACGCTGACCGGGTTTTCCCAGTGGCTGGCGGCGACGTCGCTCAGCCACACCATCCAGACCGTCACCTGGATCATCCCGACGCTGCAGACGATCCACATTCTGTGCGTGGCCATTGTGTTCTCCTCCGCGGTGCTGGTCGATTTGCGGATCTTTCGGCTGTTCGAGCGCGATGAGCCGCTGCGCGAGGTCACGCGGCGCTTTCTGCCTCCGATCTGGCCGGTGCTGCTCATCCTGCTGGTGACCGGCAGCCTGCTGATCATCGGCGAGCCGAGACGCTCGCTGGTCAACACCACCTTTTATCTCAAGATGGCGCTGCTGCTGGTCGCCGTCCTGCTGACGGCGGCGCTGCAACGGATGGTGCTGGCCTCACCCGGCGTCTTTGAGGATCGCGGCCGGCAAATGGCGGGCCGCGCGCTGGCCACGGTGTCGATCCTGGTCTGGTGCGGCATCCTGTTCGCTGGACGCTGGATCGCCTACACACAGGCCGGATGATGTCATACGTCCACGACCTGATCGCCTTCTTCGAGGACAGCGGAATTGCCGACAGCATTCGCGAGAACGACATCCTGTTTCCGACCATCGAATCGGTCCATGTCGTGGCGATCTGCCTTGTGATCGGCTCGATCCTGGTGCTGGACTTGCGGCTCCTTGGCCTCGCCTCGACGAACCGGCCCGTCGGCCGGCTGACGCGTGCGGCGCTGCCGGTGACCTGGGGCGCATTCGCGATCGCGGTGAGTTCCGGCTTCCTGCTGTTCATTTCCAACGCCACCAAATATCTGGCGAATGGCTATTTCGACGCCAAGCTCATCCTGATCTGCGCGGCGGGGCTGAACATGATCGTCTTCCACGCCATCAGCGCAAAGGATCTGCCGCAATGGGAGAAGCAAAAATCACCGCCGCTGCGGGCGCGCTTAGCCGGGGCGCTGTCGATCCTGCTCTGGATCGCGGTCGTCGCCTGCGGGCGCTGGATCGGCTTCACCATGCAGGTGCTGCGATGATGAAACGATCCCGCGCGCGCGCCAGCCTTGCCGCGGCGCTGATCTTTTCCGGCCTCGCCGCCGCGCCATCGATGTCCGAAACGACGCAGGCGCTGCCGCCGTTCCAGGCCCATGTCGACATGAAAACCTTCATGGAGCACGTGCTGACACCGGCCGCGACCCTGATCTGGCGAGCCAACGGCTCGGTGATCGACGCCAGCGGCGAGCACGACCTCGGGCCCAGGACCGACAATGACTGGGAAAACATCACCAGCGGCGCCGCGACGCTCGCGGAAGCCACCAACGCACTGATGATCCCGGGGCGCGCGCTCGATCCGGAGTGGAACGCTTACGTGAAGAAACTCGCGGATGCGGCCGACCGGGCCTATCAGGCCGCCGAGGCGCATGACCTGAAGACCATCGCCGACGTCAGCGATCATCTCGACGGCATCTGCGCGGCCTGCCATCGTCACTACGGGCTGGAGTGAGTTGTTCTCACCGTCGTGCGCTTTCCCGGCGCGCTAAACATCTTGCCGCGATATGAGCGACGCGGAAGCCACGATGTCCCGCTTCTTTTCGAACCATTCAACGCTTGAAAGATGCCACTAACATCAAGGTATGAGTGGTCGGCGCTCAAAGTATGAGTGACCCCCTTGCTGTCAGCCCGCTATCAACACCATCGCTTGTTTCGATGTGTTTTTCGACAATCCGCTTCAGCGACGAATTGCGAGGCGACGAAAGCGCGCCGAAGGCATCTCTCGTGGTGCCAGGTGGCGCGCTTCATTCAATGACCGCAAACAATGGAGAGAGTGATGAAGGTGCTGATGGTGATCACATCCCACGACCAATTGGGCAACACCGGACGAAAGACGGGATTCTGGCTCGAAGAACTCGCGGCTCCCTACTACGTTTTCAAGGACGCCGGCGTTGAGATCACCCTCGCGTCGCCAAAAGGCGGACGGCCGCCGCTCGATCCCAAGAGCAACGAACCCGATTTTCGCACTGACCTGACAGTCCGGTTCGAGAAGGACGCCGCCGCGGAAGGCAACTCGACAAGACCGTTCGCCTTGACAGTGTCAGGCAGGAAGATTTCGACAGCGTCTTCTACCCGGGCGGCCACGGGCCGATGTGGGATATTGCCGAAGACAAGCACTCCATCAAGTTGATAGAATCTTTCCTTGCCGCCGGAAAGACCATCGCCGTCGTGTGTCACTCCACCGGTGCGCTGCGTCACGTCAAGACGCCAGACGGTAAGCCGCTGGTTCAAGGCAAGGAAGTCACCGGCTTCACCAACGGCGAGGAAGAAGCCGTCGGCCTCACCAAGATCGTGCCATTTCTGGTCGAAGATGAGATGCTGAAGCTTGGTGCCGTGTTCTCGAAGACCGCCAACTGGGGCGCCCACGTCGTTACGGACGGCCAGTTGATCACGGGACAGAACCCGCATTCTTCGGGCCCGGCCGCCAACACGCTGTTGGCAGCGCTGAAGCAAAAGGCCAAACCGGCCGGCGGCGCCCGAGCTTCGTAAATCCGTTCGATAGACCGTGGATTTTGGGAAATTTTGAACGGACCGTGGAACTTCCCGGAGGCGGAAGCGGCGTCCCGGGGGGCGAACTGGCCGAACTACATAGACAACAACGGAAATTTTCGATTGGCTCTCAAGTGGTGCGGCTGCGATCTTCACGGATCGCACGAAGGCCGCCCGCTTCGTCCGCAAGGCCTTATGCGCCGGATCGCGATCACGAATTGCGTCAACCCGTCCTAACCGTGGTATGATGCGACAAGTTGAGCAAAGGGCTGGGCCTCGCAGGGGAGCGGTTGTTGTCGACGATTGGGGAACATGGCGCAACTTCGGCGAGATTGCCGCCGACTGTCAGCCTGCCGATTCCGGAGCGGCCGGCGCTACGGCTGATCTATGATACGGCGCCGATCGGACTTGCCGTTCTTTCTCCGGATTGCCGCTATCTGCACATCAACCAGCGCCTCACCGAGATATGCGGCATCTCCATCGAAGGCCATCTGGGAAGAACGGTTCGGGACTGCGTACCCGCGCTGGCGGATGCGGTTGAAGAAATAGTCCGCTCGATCATGCGCACGGGCGAACCAGTGACGGACATCGAGGTTGCCGGCCAGCGCGCCGATCAAGCGGAGGAGCGCTGGTGGGTGACCTATTGGCATCCACTACGCGACGCAGCCGGCGATATTGTCGGGATCAACGTCGCCGCCGAGGAGGTTACTGAGCGCAAGCGTGCCGTGGCAGCACTGCAAGCACAGGAAAGGGAACTACGCAGCGCCAGGGACGACGCCCAGGCCGCGTTACGGCATCTGCAGGAGACGCAGGAATCGCTGATCGAATCCGAAAAACTTGCAGCCCTCGGACGGCTGGTGGCGGGAGTTGCGCACGAAGTCAACAGCCCGGTCGGCACCAGCCTCACCATTGCATCGTCGCTGGATAGCAAAACGGCTCAATTCGCCGCGCAAGTGGCGCAAGGCAGTCTCAAGCGATCAAGCCTCAACAATTTCCTGGAACTTAGCCGGAAGGCGTCGACGCAACTCGTCGCCAACCTCAATCACGCGGCCGAATTGGTTCAGTCGTTCAAACAGGTCGCAATCGACCGAAGCTCGTCAAATCGGCGTATCTTCGATCTGAGCGATACCACGATGCAAGCCGTCAAGAGTCTGGGGGCAAGGCTCAGAGATCGCGGCCTGACCGTTCGCCTCGACTGCCCGGCGGATCTGACGATGAACAGTTATCCCGGGCCATACGGACAGATGTTGATTAACCTCCTTCTTAATTCCATGACGCACGGATTTCCCGATCGGAGCGGAGGCACCATCGGCATCGAGGTGCGGGCTTCGGGTAATGAGGATGTTGAAGTCTGCTTCTCCGACGACGGCTGTGGCATGAGCGCGGACGTCAGGCATAAGGCCTTCGATCCTTTCTTCACCACGCGGCGCGATCAGGGCTGCACTGGTCTGGGCCTGCACGTCGTTCACACGATCGTCACCAATTGCCTGGGCGGCCAGGTCAGTCTTGATAGTGAACCCGACGAGGGAACGAAAATCCGGATTATCCTGCCGCGCGTGGCGCCGGGTGGCCCGCGCACTGATCGGTAGGACTTGCAGGTAACCCACCCTACGAGCCAGAGAACGCGGACGCGGGCGAGGTGATGGCGTCACTCCCCAGGCGTTGACTTTCAAATCCTATCGCAGCCACCGCCGCCAGGGTTCGGGCAGCGGTGGCATATCGAGGGCTGGCGAACATCCGTTTAATCGGACCGGGAGTAACGGCCAATTGGTAGCCGTGATTACTTGCCAGGCGGTTTGTATACCCCACGAAGCTCACTTGCCTTTTTCCGAACGTGCGTGATTTCGTCCGGCGTCCACAGACGCGTCAGCTTCGCATTGTGCATGGCGCCGGTTGATAGCACGACGCCCGAAATCGCCGGAGCCGCATTGGGATCCGGCACATCGAAGATCACCAACACACCGGGGCCATCGGTTGCGGTGCTATACATCGAGATCAACTTGCCGCCGGCAGCTTCGATCAGATTTTTGGCGGCTTCGTAGCGGCTGACGCTGGGATTATCCATGATGCTGTTGAGGGCTTGCTGTGTATATTGTCCCGTTAAGCAGAAATGCATGGCGATATCCTCCATTGGCATGTCGGTTGACTGGGCGTGTACGCCCGTTCGACTTGGATGACGTGGAGATGAAGCGATTGCAAAGCCCGCCGTGGGCACGTTCGCCGCCGTAATTCACAGGACTTCGGCACGTCCCGGCTGACGGCTCTGCGATCAAGCTACATCAGGTGACGGCTTTGCGGAAGGTGCGCTGAAGTCTGGAATTTGGCACTTTTGAGAAATCCAGCGATGTCGGCTGTTCTGTCGCTATCCGGGTTAAACCGGACGTATCGCGGATTCGCAATTCGGCAGCGAATGGTAGAGTTGAGATGTGGCGCGGTGGCGTTAGGTAGAACATATCTGTTGCCGCCTCTTTCGTCTGGCGGTGCCTTAGTGGTTCAGCCGTGGCTCCGTTTCCACATCCCGCTCATCGAACCGGACATGCAGATCTCCCGCATCCGGCTCTCGGACAATCCTTCACGCCTTCGCCCACGGCACGTCGTGCCCAAGCCGGCATAGGCGTACGAGCCCGAAGTGCCCGTAGAGGTGCGAGAGTGGATAAGTCCCGCCCTTGCGTCGCCTGACCTTGTGCTTGATGCGCAACCACCGGCGCAACCGCACAGCGGTGTAATTGTCGAGCACCCGATACGCTTTGTTGACGGTGCCAACGCTGAAGTAGTTGGCCCATCCGCGTAACGCGCGGTTCAACCGATCCACCAGCTCCGTGGTCTCTTGCCAGGTACCCGTTCGGTCGGTCAGGACATGGACCTTCTCGACCATGCGCCTGATGCTTTTCTTCGATGGCCGTTGGCCCAGGCGGGCCTTTCCGGTTCTCGCTGAGTACATCCGCCCAAACGTGTATCCCAGGAAGTCGAACTCGCCTTCCGGCACCTTGCAGATTCGTGTCTTCTCCTCGTTCACCGTGAGCTTCAGCCTGCCCATGATCTCGCGCAGTCGTTGCAACGCCTCATCGGCGGTGCTCTTCCGGCACAGGATCACGAGGTCGTCGGCGTAATTCACGATGCGCGTGCCGAGGCTGCGCTCCAGCCCGAGCTTCTTCCAACCCAGCACAAACCGGCGCATGTAGAGATTCGCCAATAGTGGTGAGATGGGTGAACCTTGCGGGATGCCACGCCGCTTGTCCCGAGCCTCGGTCGTGCGTGTCTTCCATCCTCGATCGTCGGTTTCTTCCACGGGGCATTCCAGCCACATCTTGATTAGATGCAGCACGCGCCGATCAACAATTCGGCGCGCTACCGACTTTAGAAGTTCGGCATGGGGGATGCTCCCGAAGTAGTCCGCGAGGTCGGCGTCAACGACTTCCGGGTGGCCTCGGAACAGCAGCCCTTCCACCTCAATCACCGCCTGCTGGGCATTTCGCCCGGGGCGGTACGCGTACTGTTCGGGGGGAAGGTCGGCTTCGAAGATCGGTTCCAGCACCAGCATCGCTGCCGTCATGCAGACCCGATCCCGCACGGTCGAGACTACGCGACGGCGTGGATCGGCAAGGACCACAACACTCCCAGCTATCAACTGAGTTTGGCAGGTCCTTTTGATCAATGGCCGAGTGGGATGGGGTTCGATCATTTCTATGGCTTCATGGGCGGCGAGACTGACCAGTGGACGCCGTTTCTCTTCCGCGACCAGACACAAGTCTTTCCGTGGGTCGGACACCCCGGCTACAACCTCACCACCGACATGGCGGACGATGCGATCAGCTACATGAGGGGGTTGAATAACGCAGCGCCAGACAAGCCGTTCTTCGTCTATTACGTGCCCGGCGGCTCGCACGCACCGCACCAGCCTACGCCAGAGTGGATCAAAAAGATCGGCGACATGCACTTGTTCGATCAGGGCTGGGAAAAGCTGCGCGAGACGATCTTCGCCAACCAGAAGCGGCTTGGTGTAATTCCAGCGAACACCCAGCTCACACCGTGGCCGGATGGCCAGCCCGAATACGGCGGAGCGAAGCTACAGAAATGGGACACGCTCAGTCCCGACGAGAAGAAACTTTTTATTCGTCAGGCGGACGTTTTTGCAGCCTACACGGCCTACACCGACCATGAAATCGGTAGGGTTATTCAGGAAGTCGAAGACGAGGGCAAGCTCGACAACACACTCATCATCTATATCAGCGGCGACAACGGCAACAGTGCCGAAGGCTCCATCCTTCACCCCGAACGAAATCGCCGCGATCCAAGGCGTCAACGTTCCCGTCGCGGAGCAGTTGAAATTCTACGACGCTTGGGGTTCGGACCAGACCACGCCGCACTTTGCGGTGGGCTGGACTTGGGCTTTTGACACACCGTTCAAATGGACCAAGCAGGTCGCGTCGCACTTCGGTGGTACCCGCCAAGGCATGGCCATCTCATGGCCCGGCCACATCAACGACGTGGGCGGCATCCGCACGCAGTTTCATCACATGATCGACATCGTACCGACGATCCTCGAAACCACCGGCATTCCAGCGCCGGTAATGGTCAACGGCGTTGCTCAGAAGCCGATCGAAGGCGTCAGCATGGCCTATACTTTCGACAAGGCCAACGCGAACGCCCCATCGACCCGCAGCACGCAATATTTCGAAATGGTTGGCAACCGGGCGATCTACCACGACGGTTGGCTCGCCGCCACTACGCCGCCCGAGCCGCCATGGGACTTGGGCTTCGGTAAGTTTCCCGATGTCGTCAACGGTTACACCTGGGAGCTTTACAAGCTCGCCGACGACTATTCGGAGAACAACGACCTCGCCGCCAAGCTGCCGGATAAGCTGCGCGACATGAAGGAACTCTCTATGGTCGAGGCGACGAAATACGACGTGTTCCCGCTGGACAACAGCTTCACCGCTCGCGCAGCCACGCCGCGACCAAGCTCGACTGCAGGTCGGACCGTATTCACCTACTCAGGTGAGTCGTCTGGTCTTCCCTACAGCAGCGCCCCCGACATTGCCGGCAAGTCTTACTCCATCACCGCCGAGATCGAAATTCCGCAGGGAGGTGCAGGAGGCATGATCAATACACTCGGGGGCCGAGGCGGTGGCCATGGTCTCTACATGCTCAAGGGCAAACCAGTCTTCGTGTACAATTTTTTTGACTTGGAGCGCTTCCGATGGGAAGGCCCAGCGGCGCTCGCGCCGGGCAAGCATACTGTCATGTTTGATTTCAAGTATGACGGCCCCGGTTTCGGCAAGGGCGGCACCGGCGTACTATTGGTGGATGGCAAGGAAGTCGCCAGTAGGACGATCCCGCACACCATTCCGTTCGTCGAGACAATCTACGAGACCTTTGATGTCGGTGTGGACACTCGCACGGGTGTGGACGACAGCGACTACCAGCCGCCATTCCGTTTCACCGGCAAGATCGATAAGCTAACGGTCAAGCTGGTCCCGTTGAATGCTGCGGAGGAAAAGCTCCACCAGCAAAAGGTCCAAGAAACGATAAACAAGGCACAGTAAATCGCTCCGCCCGTGGCCGCTTGGCACTTGACTTTGAACTCGAAATTGCGACGTCAAGTAAAAGGGATCACTTCCGCTGTTGGGCACTTTTCGGACATGGGGTCATGTCCGACTTGAGTCTTCTGTGGATGGCTCCCGCGTTGCAAGAGATAAATTGACGCAGTGGCATTGGTCGGGTGCAGTCTTCTGTCCGGCCTGTTGATGCAGTCGGTTGAGACTGCTGGCCCTGATGGAGTCCGCGAACAAGGTCCCATTCTGTTATTCAGGCTATGACGCCTTAGACATCAGGTTAGGTTGTCCCTGTTCCCGGTCTGACCGGTCTGCCATCACATCGCATCGCGCTCGCAACCTCGTGAAGCTGATCTCCTCTTCAGCTAAGCCGTATAACGTTGTTTATGCCGCCAGTGCCGGTCGGTGACCGGCATGATATGTCTCGCCACGTGTCATGATCGCCCAGATGATCCGCGCGGTCTTGTTCGCCATCGCGACGGTGGCGACCCTTGTGGGCTTTCGCGCCAGCAGATCCGCCAGCCGTGGATCGCCTTCGGGATTTTGCCTTGCACGACGTACAAGCGCCGTCATGCCGACAACGAGCAGCTTGCGCAGATATTTGTCGCCCATCTTGGTGATACGACCGAGCCGCTCTTTGCCACCGCTCGACTTCTGAAGTGGCGTCAGTCCCAACCAGGCAGCGAACTGCCGCCCCGAACGGAACTGATGCGGATCGGTGACCGATGCGGCAAGTGCCGTCGCGCCGACCGGCCCGATGCCGGGGATGGTCATGAGACGACGTGCAACATCGTTGCCGCGTAGCCAAACGGCTAGATCGCGATCGATCTCGCGGAGCCGAACGTGGGTGTCGAGCGCCTGCTGTGACAGTGTGCCGACGATCTTGGCAGCTTCAAATCGGCACCTCTGGTGCTTTGCCATCGACGATCTGCCGGGCCATCAGCAGCGCTCGTTCCAGCCCCTTGGGGATGTCGACGCCAAACTCGGCCAGTAGACCGCGGATCATATTGATCAGCTGCGTACGCTGCTTGACCAGCAGATCGCGCGTCCGATGTATCGACAGCGCCGCCTGCTGCTCGGGCGACTTGACGGGCACGAACCGCATTGTCGGCCGTGTTACCGCCTCGCAAACCGCTTCCGCATCGGCAGCGTCGGTCTTCCCGCGCTTCACATACGGCTTGACGTAAGCCGGCGGCATCAGCCGTACCTCATGGCCGAGCTTGATCAGCTCGCGCGCCCAGTGATGCGACGTGCCGCACGCCTCCATGCCGACCAGGCAAGGAGGCAACTTCGCGAAAAATGGCAGCATCTGCGACCGCCGAAGCGACTTGCGAACCACAACCTGGCCGGTCGCATCAATGCCGTGGACCTGAAAAACGCTCTTGGCCAAGTCGAGGCCGATCGTGGTAATCTGCATAGCGGATGGCTCCCATTTTGCTCGTGAACGCCTGATGGCCTTCACACTTTGGCACCCAGATGCCGTGAGCGGGAGCCATCCACCTCATCTGTTGTGCGCACCAAAGCGGACGACCGCCGTCCGCTCCAAGTTTATGGGTTCACGCCCTGAAATGATCGTGCTGTCGCACACGATTTCGGTGGGTCAAAGCCGCGCCCCCTCTCCAGCACGATCCCTGATTTGCCCTCCGACGCAAGCCCCCAAAAGAAAAAAATTTCTGTTTTTCCGAAATGAAAATCACTGTAGTAATCTGACCGTCCCACCCGGCAAGAGGGGCGGCTCGCGACGTCACGAACGTGCGGTGGGATGCGGTGGACGTGGAGCGCGCAACCGACGACTGCGCGCGACACGGACGGCAAAGTCGTGTGGTCCTGACGCCCCGATGGCAGGTGTCAAGTTCGCAAGGAGCTCACGCTTCTTGAGGGCGACGGTGACAAGCAAGCCAGGTCTCGCCGGGGAGAGCACGATATAAGCCGTAAAACCATTGCGCAGGGAAGGCCGGACTGCTTCCGCTGAACCTGTATGCTCGTGTGCGCATTTCTTATGTGCTTGTTTGCACACGAGATCGCGGGTGCAGCGCGCACCCGGTCTTCCCTGCGCCCTCCCTTGAGCGGCGCCTGCGCCCTCTGCATTGAGAGAGGGTGAAACCAGATGCAGAGCTCGGACAGATCATGTCGCGAGAACGCGGACTCACATTCTTAGATCCACTCAGGCCGGTGCGGCCTCGCTCTTCAGCGCGGCGAACACCGTTTCAGGCGAATGGGCGATCACGGCGAGCAGCGCTCGGGCGGGACCGCGCGGCGCTCGCTTGCCCTGCTCCCAGTTGCGGATCGTTTCGACCGGCACGCCAAGCCTGGCGGCGAATTCGAGCTGGGTCAGCTGCGCGCGGCGGCGCAGGTCGCGCACCGCGGGCTGCGATGCGGCCGTCGTTGCCGCAGGCTGCACCGGGGGAAGCGGGATTTCCCTGCCGTCGCGCAATTCGACGATCCGCCCGTCCGCCTTGAGCCGCAAGCGCTGCATGATGTCTCCCTCAGCTACGAAACATCATCGGCAAAGCGCGTTAAGGTCCGATTAACGATAAAAGCTAAAGCGTTTTCAAGCGAAGTGGCTACCGGTTCGCGTGAAGAAAACGTGTCAAAACAAAAAGCCCACCTATTTCAGCCCGAACCACAGCGTCGCGATGCCAAGGAACGAAAAGAAGCCGACCACGTCGGTGATCGTGGTGACGAAGGTGCCGGAGGCGACCGCCGGATCGGCGCGGACCCGCTCCAGCACCATCGGGATCAGGATGCCGCCGAGCGCACCGGCCACGAGATTGCAGACGATCGCAAGGCCGATCACGACGCCGAGCCCGGGAATCTTGAACCAGGCGACCGCGGCAATGCCGGTGATGATGGCGAAGGCGAGACCGTTGACCAGACCGACCAGGCCCTCGCGCACCACGACCCGAAAGGCATTGTTCGGACCGAGCTCGCGGGTCGCCAGCGCCCGCACCGCGACCGTCATGGTCTGGGTCGCGGCGTTGCCGCCCTGGCTGGCGACGATCGGCGCCAGCACCGCCAGCGCCACCATCTTTTCCAGCTGCCCCTCGAACAGGCCGAGCACCGAAGAGGCGAGGAAGGCGGTCGCCAGATTGACCAGCAGCCAGTTGAAGCGGCCCTTGGCGATGGTCCAGACATTGTCGGACAATTCTTCGTCGCTGGTCACACCGCCTAGCGCCTTGAGGTCCTCGTCGGCCTCCTCCTCGATCACGTCGACCACGTCGTCGATGGTGATGACACCCACGAGCCGGTCCGCGGTATCGACCACGGGCGCTGCGACGAGATTGTATTTGCCGAACAGCCGCGCCACCTCCTCCTGGTCGTCCAGCACCGAGACGCGGCGGCGATTTTCGTCGATCAGGTCGGCCAGCGGCACCGGCCGGCGCGCCCGCAACAGCGCATCCAGCGAGACTGCGCCCTGCCAGTGCTGCGCATGATCGACCGCGTAGATTTCGTAAAACCGGTCCGGCAGGTCCGCCGTGTCGCGCAAATAGTCGATCGCCTGCCCCGCGGTCCAGTCCAGCGGCACCGCGATGATCTCGGTCTGCATCCGGCGTCCGGCGGAATTTTCCGGATAAAGCAGGCTGCGTTCGAGCGCATTGCGTTCGGACGGCGGCAACTTCTCCAGGATCTCTTCCTGGTCCTCTTCGTCGAGGCCTTCCAGCAGTTCGACGGCGTCGTCGGATTCAAGCTCGCGAACGCCTTCGGCGACGGTCTCCGGCTCGAGTTCCTCGAGAATCTCCTCACGGACGGAATTGTCGACCTCGTTGAGCGCCGAGAAGTGGAAATCCGGGCCCGACAACTCCACCAGCTTGACCCGGTCGTCGGGCTCGAGCGCTGCGATCAGGTCGCCGAGATCGGCCTCGTGAAGTTCCGCCACGGTGGCGCGGAGCAATGGGACGTCGGCCTGGTGAATGGCGTGGGTGATCTGCTCGACGAATTGGTGGCGAATTTCGCCATCTTCATCGCGCATATGAAGGCGGTCGGACGCCGATGCATTGTCCGGCTGGGCCGTATCCGCGTCCTCGGCCATGCCGCGCCTCGCCGGTTTGACAGAATTGGGGAACTGGTCTGTGCTGTCGCTTCACGCATTACCCAAAGGGTAAGGGCAAGCGCAATGATAAATGTGAGCCGGTCGCAATCGACCCCGAAGCCGACGCGTGCGCTTAAGGTCTCACTTAAGGTCTCATTTGGAGGCGCGCTGGTCGCCGCGATGGTTGGGGGTGCGGCTGCCCATGCAGCCACCTGCCCGCGCCAGGACGCGCTCGGCACCTCCCGCATTCTTAGCGTCGATGCCGCCACCACGCCGCGGGTCGGATTGAAGAGCTTTCCGCAGACGTTGCCGCTGGAGGACCACGAGGTCGTACTGACCTTCGATGACGGCCCGTGGCCCGCGACGACCCCGAAGGTGCTGGCGGCACTGGCCCGTGAATGCGTGCATGCGACGTTTTTCCTGATCGGCAAGCCGGCCTCCGAACATCCTGAGCTGGTGCGCAGGATCGCCGCCGAAGGCCATACCGTCGGGCACCACAGCTGGACCCATCCGACCTTCTCGCAGATCAAGCCGAAGGATGCGGTCGACCAGATCGATCACGGCATTTCGGCGGTGGAAATGGCGCTGCACGGCACGGCCACGACGACGCCCAGCACGCCGTTCTTTCGTTTCCCGGGCTTCGCCAGCACGCCGGCGACGCTCGATTTGTTGCAATCGCGCGGCATCGTCGTGTTCGGCGCCGACCTGTGGGCCAGCGACTGGAATCCGATGACGCCGCAGGAGGAATTGAAGCTGCTCACCGGCCGGCTCACGGAGGCCGGCAACAAGGGAATTATCCTGCTGCACGATCCCAAGAAACACACCGCGGCCATGGTGCCGTCTTTCTTGCAGTATCTGAAGGAAAACCACTATCGCGTCGTGCATCTGGTGCCGGCCGCACCCGGCTCCAACGCTGAGGCCGCTCATGCCGAGGCCACGCCTTGAACACAAAGCTCGCCTTGAACCCAAAGCATTGGACCGAAGTCCAACGGTTAAGGCGCCGTTCATGGCGCGGTGTTTACTTGCAGTGACGAAAACGGGAGTGACGGTGTTTCATGATCGGTAAGGCTTCGGCAGGGGTTCGGACACGATCCCGGACCGTTTTATGCAGCGCGCTATTCGTCGGACTCCTGACCTGGGGCACCGCACTACCGGCGTCGGCCGCCGACTGCCCCGGCCATCCCGACGCGCTGGGCACCTCGCGAACCCTGGTGGTCGATCCCCGCGCGCATACCAGGATCGGCACCATGCAATACGCCGAGACGCTGCCGCTGCGGGATCACGAGGTGGTCCTGACCTTCGACGATGGACCGCTGCCGCGCAACAGCAATCAGGTGCTGGCCATCCTCGCCACGCAATGCATCAAGGCGACCTTCTTCGAGATCGGCCAGATGGCCCGCAGCTTTCCCGAAGGCGTCCGCAAGCTGCGCGATGCCGGCCATACCATCGGCACCCACACCCAGACCCACCCCTTGACCATGAACAAGATGCCGATCGAGCGCGCCAAGGCCGAGATCGATGACGGCATCGCCTCGGTCAAGGCCGCGCTCGGCGCCGACGCCGACCAATCGCTGGCGCCGTTCTTCCGCATTCCCGGGCTGATGCGCGCCGAAGCGGTCGAGGACTATCTGGCCTCGCAGGGCATCCAGACCTGGAGCGCCGATTTCCCGGCCGACGACTGGCGGCATATTTCGTCGCAACGGGTATACGATCTCGCGATCCAGCGGATCGAGGCCAAAGGCAAAGGCATCCTGCTGCTGCACGATATCCAGGCCCGAACGGTCGCAGCACTGCCGCGGATCCTGGAAACCCTGAAAGCGCGAGGCTATCACATCGTCCAGGTAGTGCCGGCGACGCCGGATCGGCCCGCGACGCCGACCGAACCACAGGAATGGCAACTGCATCCGACCTCGGAAAACGTCGCGATTTCACACTGGCCCAAAATTCCCAATTTCGTTTTTGCCAAGACCGATATGTTTGCCCCCGCGGCCCTGTCGGATTTCAACGGCGCCGATGGCGAGCTGTTGCTGCGGCCTGAGCCTTTCGAGCGTGTGAACCGCCATGTGCGTGGCGTTCCGCTGCCGCAGGAAGCGCCGTGGCCCCGCGAATGGTTGCATCCCGCGAGCAGCGCCACGGTTGCGCTGCCGGTTCCCGCCTCGACCGTATTCGAGCTTCCGGAACTACCGCGCCCGACTCCCGAGGCGGTGGCCCGGCTCGCGCCGGGCGCAAAACCGGTCGTCGCGGCCGAGCGTGAATCGCCGCAGGAGGCCGCTTCAGCGTCGGTCGGCAATTCCCGCCACGCGCTTCGCGGCAAGAACCGCTTTGGCCGCGGTAAACAACTGAACGCGTCTCACAAGGGCAGTCACGGAAGCGCGGTCGCGGCGCATACAAGTCCAAATGTCGCGCATGCCCGCCGCGGCGGCTCGCCCAAGCATCTTGCCCAGGTCAAGAAAAGAAACGTCTGATATCTCAATCCGTCACGATCTTTGAAATGCACAGCAATAAGACCAGCGCCAGAAACAGCAGGTCGATATAGGATTTCCTTTCGCCGTCACGACGCAGAACCGAGACGTTATTGACGATCTGCTTGCGCACGGTGGCGGCGGCCGGGCCCTCGCCGGTGAGAACCCCGAGGCGGGCCGCCTCGAGTTCCAGGCGCTCGATGCGCTGGAAGAAGTAAAACGAACGAAACGCCGATGCCGCGCGCATGCCGGCATAGACCAGTACGAGAACCGCAAGGATCGCCCGCTGCTGATACTTCTCCATCAGGTTCAGGCTGTAATAGACCAATGCCAGAAAGGCGAAGTTGGATACGAACCGATAGACGAGCCCCACGAATTGCATGCACGTACTCCGATCGATAGCAGCCAGTCAGCTACCAAACGAGGCGGGCAAATCAAGCTAAAAGCCTACACCACCGCATGGTCCACGGTCGGACCGGCACCGCACGCCGCGTCGCGGCGGTGCTTGGCGTCGGCGAAGCCGTGCATGCCGGTCGCCCATTGCAGCGCGACGATCGCGCCCTTGGTCGGTTGCAGCAAGCCGAGTGCGCCGAACAGCGTGACCGGCAACCAGATGGCGAGTTGCACCCAGGCCGGCGGCGCGTAGGCGATCTCCACGGCGAGAAGCGCCGGCACCACAATATGGCCGACAAGCACGATCACCAGATAGGCCGGAAAGTCGTCGGCCCGCTGATGCGTGTAGTCCTCCCCGCACGCTTCGCAGCGGTCGGCGACTTTGAGGAAGCGGCGGAACAGATGGCCGCGCCCGCAGTTCGGGCATTTCATTGCAAAACCGCGACCGATGGCGCGGGAGAGAGAAACCGGGTGTGTCATGGCTTGAATCCTTGACGGCTGAAGTTCATCCATACAATATGCCCTGACTGCTTCACAATCAAAGACAATGCCAAATATTGTATGGATTGGCTCCCTACACTTTCCGAATGGTCCGGCCCGAGCTACCGACGCATCGTCGATGCCATCGCCGCCGATATCGGCAGCGGCAAGCTGTTGCGAGGCGAGCGGCTGCCGACACACCGCGCGCTCGCGGCCATGCTTGATCTCGACCTCACCACGGTCACCCGCGCCTATGGTGAGGCCCGCAAGCGCGGCCTGATCGAGGCGCGGGTCGGGCAAGGCACGTTCGTTTCTGAGACGACCGCGCGCGTACCGTCCGACCTCTCCGCGCCGGTCCAGATCGATCTGTCGATGAACATCCCGCCGCAGCCGGTCGAGGCCAACCTGGACCTTCGCATCGCGCAGGGTCTGGCATCGATCCGGCAGGACACCGGCTTCAGCGCCTTCCTGAATTATCTGAGGCCCGGCGGCGGCGATGACGACCGCGCCGCCGCCGCCGACTGGCTGCACGCGCGTGGGCCTGAAGCCGCGTACCAGCGCATCGTCATTTTTCCGGGATCGCAGGCCATTATCTTCAACGCGCTGCTGACGCTGACGACGCCAGGCGACATTGTGCTGACCGAAGCCCTCACCTTTCCGGGCGCGAGGGCCGCCGCGGCAAGGCTCGGCGTCCGCCTCATCGGCGTTGCCATGGACAAGGAAGGCGTGCTGCCGGATGCGCTGGAGAAAGCGTGCCGGATCCACAAGCCGAAAGCGATTTATCTGGTGCCCACCCAGCAAAATCCGACGACCGCGACGCTGCGCGCCGATCGCCGCAAGGCAGTGGCCGCGATCATCCGTAAATTCGGCACGCCGCTGATCGAGGACGACGTCTACGGGCCGCTCGAACCGTCGATGCCCCCGATCGCCACGCTTGTCCCCGAGCTCACTTATCTGGCGGTGAGCGTCGCCAAGTGCATCTCGCCGGGCCTGCGTGTCGCCTATCTGCTGGCGCCCGACGCCGCGGCCGAAGCGTCGATGCGCGCGGCGCTGCAGGCCACGATGCAGATGCCACAGCCCTTGATGGTGGCGCTGATGACCCGCTGGCTTCGTGCCGGTGTCGCCGACGAAATCATCCGCGCGGTCCGCAACGAAGCGATCGCACGCCAGCAACTGGCGGCACGCCTCTTGAAGGGAATGGATTATGTCGCGCGTCCCGCCAGTCATCACATCTGGCTACCGCTTCCTGCCAACCGCGGCGCGCCGGAGCTTGTGTCTACTCTCTCGCGCCGTGGGCTTGCCGTCGTCGGCGAGGACGCGTTCGCTGTGAACGACACAGCCCCGCGTGGCATCCGCATTTCGCTCGGTGCCGCCCGTAACCGCGCGGAACTGAGCAGCGCGCTGCAGGTGCTGTCGGGCGCGATGTCATCGTTCGCCACGGTCCAGATCGTCTGAGGCCGGAGCGCACGGCAAGCAACGAAACGCGCCGGCGCTTGCTTGCATCGGCAAAAGGGATTGTAATCGAGCCAATCGGACGGAAGCAGAATCCGGAGCAGGAAACGATGGGAGAGGCCAAAACGCACTACGAAGTGATCGTCGTCGGCGCCGGCGTGGCAGGCATCTACCAGATCAAGCGATTGATCGATCTTGGTATCGACGCCACCGTGCTCGACTCGGCCGCCGATCTCGGCGGCACCTGGTACTGGAACCGCTATCCCGGCTGTCGCTTTGATTCCGAGAGCTACACTTACGGCTTCTCGTTCTCGCGCGAACTGCTCGACGAGTGGCACTGGAAGGAGCGCTTTTCCAGCCAGCCCGAGAATCTGCGCTACCTCAATTACGTCGCCGACAAATTCGATTTGCGCAAGCACATGCAGTTCAACTGCAAGGTCGAGGCGATGACCTTCGACGAGGCGCTCGATCTGTGGCGGGTGAAGATCGGCGATGGCCGCGAGCTGACGTGCCGTTTCGTGGTTCTGGCGATCGGCCTGCTCTCCGCGCCGACCATGCCGCGACTGGCAGGAATCGAGCACTTCAAGGGCCGCTCGTTCCACACTTATTACTGGCCGCAGCAGCCGGTCGATCTCGCCGGCAAGAAGGTGGCCGTGATCGGCACCGGCGCCACCGGCATTCAGGTGATCGGCGAGATCGCCGACAAGGTCGGCGAACTCACGGTGTTCCAGCGCCGGCCCAACTGGAGCGCGCCGCTCAACAACAGCGCGATCTCCGAAGAGGAGATGGCGGACATCCGCTCGCGCTATGACGAGATCTTTGCCGCGTGCACCCGCACGCCGGGCGGCTTCCTGCACGGGCCCGACCAGCGCGGCTTTTACGAGGTGACGCGCGAGCAGCGGCTGGAACTGTGGGACAGGTTGTATGATGAGCCCGGCTTCGGCATCTGGCTCGCCAATTTCCGCGAAATCTTCATGGATGAGGCCGCCAATGCCGAGCTGTCGGAATATATTGCCGATCGCGTCCGCCGCCGCGTGAGGGATCCCAAGGTGGCCGAAAAACTGATCCCCAGGGATCACGGCTTTGGTGTGCAGCGGCTGCCGCTGGAGACAAATTATTTCGAGGCCTATAATCGCGACAATGTGCATCTCGTCGATATCAGCGAGACGCCTCTGGTTTGCGTCACCGAGAAAGGGCTGCGTACCACCGAGCGCGAGTATCAATTCGACATCATCGTCTACGCCACCGGGTTCGATGCCATCACCGGCGCCTATGATCTGATCGATATCCGCGGCATCGGCGGCGAGACGCTGGCCGGAAGATGGAAGCATGCACCGTCCACCTTCCTCGGCATGCTGGTCCACGGCTTTCCGAATCTCTTGATGCCGACCGGACCGCAAAGCGCGTCCGCTTCGACCAATTTCCCGCGCGGCATCGAGAACGGCGTCAACTGGTGCATGGATCTGTTGCAATATATCCGGGACCGCGGCTACACCCGCGCCGAGGCCACGCGCGAGGCGCAAGAGCGCTGGACCGCGCATGTGACCAAGATGTACGAGATCATGCTGATGCGCAAAGCCAAGTCGTGGTTCACCGGCTACAACTCCAACGTTGCCGGCCACGAAGAGGGCACCGTCCGCTACTTCGTCTACAACGGCGGCACGCCGAAATTCGTCGGCATCATCAACGACGTCGCGGCAAAGGGCTATCAGGAGATCGCGTTCAGTTCGCATGCGAAGGTAAAGGCATCAGCGCGCTCAGAGGAGCGTGCGTCCCCGGCTTGAGAGATAGATACGCGCAGCGGCCGCCGAGGATATCTGCCTTTTCGTGTGACGTTGAGTGCGCAATACACAACTCCGCGTTCTCGCGACACGCTACGCCCGAGTTTTGCAAGATTTATTCGCCCCAAAAGAAAGAGGGCGCAGCGCGACCCTCAAGGGAGGGCGCAGGGAAGACCGGGTGCGCGCTGCACCCGCGGTCTCGCGTGCAAAAGCAGAGTAGAAAACGTACACGAGCATACAGGTTCAGCGGAAGCATTCCGGCCTTCCCTGCGCAATGGTTTTACGGCTTATATCGTGCTCTCCCCGGCGAGACCTGGCTTGTTTGTCACCGTCGCCCGCAAGAAGCGTGAGCTCCTTGCGAACTTGACACCTGCCATCGGGGCGTCAGGACCACACGACTTCGCCGTCCGCAACACGCGCCATTCGTCAAAAGCGCATTCGCGTCCACCGCTCCCCGCCCCAACGTCAGTGACGATGGCCAACGTCCCCTCTCTCAGGGCGGGATGGCAAGAAATAAGCGACTGATTTGGGTCGAGAGTCAAGGATAATTTCTGAAAATCAGAAATGTGAAAGGAATGGGCACAACATCGTGTGATTTGCCCCCTCGGCAAAATCAACTGGTGCTCACGTCATCCCGGGGATGAACGCAATTGCGTTCACCCATGAGGTGCGCGCTCTTTCTTGCGCGCGTCGAAGGATGGCTGCACGTACGAAGTGAACACCATCCTTCGAAGCTTGCCTGCGGCTCGCGCCTCACAGGCGAACGCGCCGCCTTTATACCCGGGGATGACGGGTGAGTTGTTGCGCGGGGCCGCAAGGCGGAGACGGCGTTACCCGGCCGCCGCTACAGCTTGCGCCATTCGGGAAACCGCGAACAAGCCGCATAGGCGGCACGCTCCCGAGTGGACAGGTGTTGAACGGCATAATGCTGTTCTTGCATGCCACGCGTCAGCCGCGAGCGAAAGCGGCGCTCGCAACCTCCCGCGGACCGGATTAGCCTCAAGGCCGCCTGGCTGGATCAACCGGCCGGCGGATACATTGGGAGGATGTGATGACACACGAAGTGCAGCGCGATCCGGAATTGACGATTTCACGACGAACGCTGGTCCACGGTCTGGCGGCCGCCGCCGGTGCCACCGTGATCGGGGCCAGCGGCGCGCTGGCCCAGCAGGCCGGCCAGGCGGGGCCACCGACCACGATCACCACCCCGCCGCGCGACTTCGGTCCTGGCGGTGCGCCAACTACCTATTTCTGGGACCCTGATATCATCGCGGTCGATCCGTCGTTCAATGACATCGCCCAACCCAATACGGCGATCAAGCGCCTCTATACAGGGGTGTTGTGGGCCGAGGGCCCGGCGTGGAGCGCGCAGGGCCGCTATCTGGTGTGGAGTGACATCCCCAACAATCGGCAGATGCGATGGTCGGAGGACGACGGCCGGGTCAGCGTGTTCCGCTCGCCGTCCAACAATTCCAATGGCAATACGTTTGACTTTCAGGGCCGCCAGGTGTCCTGCGAGCATCTCACCCGCCGGGTGGTGCGCTATGAGCACGACGGCACCGTGTCCGTGCTCGCCGACTCCTACAACGGCAAGAAGCTCAACTCGCCCAATGACGTTGTCGCCCATCCGGACGGCAGCTACTGGTTCACGGACCCGCCTTATGGAGGTCAACTCTACGAGGGTGAACCCGATGCCCCGGGGGGTGCCAGCAACGCGACCGGCAAACTCAATCCACGCATCGGCCAGCCGGCCGGATTCGTGCCGGGCAAGCGCGAACTGCCGACCAACTGCTATCGTGTCGATCCCAGCGGTCGCGTCGACCTCGTGCTCGGCGAGGACCAACTGCCGGACCCCAATGGCCTCGCATTCTCCCCCGACTACAAGAAGCTGTACGTCGTCAGTACCGGCAAAGGGCCCGGCGACACCGGTGCGGGCGGCAAGGGCGACGTGCACGTGTTCGATGTCGGCGCCGACAACAAGCTCACCAACCAGAAGCGGTTCAGCGACTTCATGATTGAAGGCGTGAACTGCGGGCCGGATGGCGTACGCTGCGATGTCAACGGCAACCTCTGGGCTTCGAGCAATGCCGGCCGCCACGTCGGCTACAACGGCGTGACGGTATGGACACCGGAGGGAAAACTCATCGGCCGGATTCGACTACCCGAGGTGTGCGGCAACATCTGCTTCGGCGGCCCCAAGCGCAACCGCCTGTTCATGGCCGCGAGCCAGTCGCTCTACGCTGTCTATACCGGGACCCAAGGCGCAGGACCGGGCTGACCCGCTCCGCCGTTGCTCGATACCGCAAAGGAAGTGTCGGCGTGATCCGCCGACCTTGACGAACGAGGTCGTCGATAGCCTGGCGCCGGCGAAAGAACTTCACCCTCGCAAGCGGCACACGCCGGACGGGCCGTGTCACACGTTCAACATCGACACCTCCGGCCGCACCAAGCACGGCAACTATGGCGTGACGCGAACCAGTTGGCCAGGCTGCGCTTTATCAGGCCGACTGTAGCGCCAGATCGACCGCTCGGGGAACGCTTTGCGCATCGCGCCGATATCGGTACCTGAGCGGGCATACAGCACTGCCGCGTCCATTGATGGCGGGTTGCGCACAAGGTCCGATGGATCGAGTCCCAAGGCGCTCGAAGTGTCCTGAATTACGATCGCGTTCCCGGTCACGGCTTGCGTCGCCAGCCTGAATGGCTCCTCGCGCGAAAACACCTGGATCCGGAAACCAGCCAGCACCAGCGGCCAGGTGCCGAAAAGATAGAGCAGGCAGGCAATGGCGGCGAGTGGCAGCATCTCTCGGTTTTTCAGCCGGTCAAGTCTCGCCGTGACCGAAGGGAGCGCCGAGACAATGGTGACCAACAGCAGCGGGAAAGCATCGAAATAATAGCGGGGGCCATAGCGGTTGCCGCCCATATCCGCGAAGGCCACATAGGCCAGCACGAAGCTCGGAAAAATCAGATCGTAGTAGGCGAGTTTGCGGTCCTTGAGTTTAAGCAGCACGCAACCGCAATAGCCGATCAGTAAAATTGGAGACGTCCACGACCCGAGTTCTGCCAGGCGTAGCGCGGACACGATCGCTCCGATCATTATCCGCGAGGGGTCAAACAATAAATCCAGATTTAGATCCGGAGTATTGATGACCGAATATGTGGTGCGGAACGGGCTGCCGGTGATCAAATCTTGATAGATCATGAGCAGAATCAGGAACGGGATAAATCCCGCAGTCAAAAGCCCGATCGTGCGCGGCAAGGCTGTCGGCCTCTGCATGACTAACCAGAAAAATAACGACGGAAGCAGCGGCAACACGTCGAAATAGCGCGTCATCGCCAACAAGCCAACGATTGCTCCCGCTGCGACCAGTTTGTGCCCCCGCACGATCTCGCCGTCCGGCAGCAGGCAGAGGCAGAGCAACACGATCAGTAGCGACGAGAAGACATGCGGGAAATACGAAGCCGCATTCATGACGAAGAACGGGGTCAGTGTGAAAAGCGCGACCGCAACGATGGTGGCGGATTGGTCTCCGACACGCCTGCAAAGAACGGAAATCGCCGCGACGCTGCCGCCACCCAGCAGGGCGTTGATGATCCATGCCGGTAGTCCGAGCAGTAGCCCCGCGGATAGCACCATCGGCCATCCCGGCGGATACTGGCTGATCCATTTGGATCCTAAAATCCAGGTGCGGAACGGTATCAAGTCGGTCCCCAGGACCGGCGGCGCCTCCCACAATCGAAATCCGGCGAGCGTGCGCGCCTCGAACAGGTAGCTGAATTCGTCCCCGGAATTCGGAAATCGGTCCAAGATGAAAAATGCCGCCGACAATGGCAGCAGTATAGCGGCAATGACGGTACCTGCTGTCCACCAATTCGGGCGTTTCTCGATGTCGAGAACGATCCTCCGGGTTATTCGATCAACCCCGCCGACGCGGCTGATCGCAGCGCCGAGCAAAATGACACCGATGCACAGCCCGGCTTCGACAGCAAACGTCCAGCCGAGGTAGGTCCACCGACTGACTTCGCAGATCAAGATTTGGCCGGGGCACTGCGTCAGCCAGAAATCTCGTTGCAGCCATGGCACAACAAGTAGAAAGACAAAACCTAGTGCCAGCAGAGCAAGCCAGCGAGATTGCGGGAACATTCCCCTTCGTGGGACAACCAGCACGTCGACGTCATCAGCGTGCATGGCTAGCTAACTGCGCCACTGATTAAATCTTCTCTTCAGAAAATTCATCTGTTTCGAATCAATGGTTACCGTGCCCGCGCAATAGCGCCCTGCGGAAAATGTCACTAGTTGCCTGATTCGCGCAATTACCGCGGGAATCTACGTCCTTTCGGACGGATACCGACGCGCCGAATTGGTCTCGAAATCGGTGATCATCGCAACGCGCTCAAATCATCCGGCACGTTGCCGAATGTTCGGATCGCGTTTGCATCGCTGAAATCGCCCGTGGCGGGATCGCCCGTTCGGCTGAAAGCGACGACGGCGACGGGCCTTCCTGGCGCGATAACGCCTCAGCGCGCATGACAACGGCTATTGGATTGAAACATTCGCTCGGCTCGCCGACGCGGGTGCCATCGAGAAACTGGCTCGGACCAAAACAGCAACATCCAGGCCCTCACCTCATCGAACGGCGGGAGCTTTAGAGCGAAAAACCTAGATATTTCAACGATTCTTCTTTGACGTGGTGCGCTCGGAGGGACTCGAACCCCCACGATTTTACTCACTGCCACCTCAAGGCAGCGCGTCTACCAATTCCGCCACGAGCGCGCTTGTCAGATCGGTCCTACCGTGATGCCGGACCGGATCAACGGCGCGGGATGTAACAAATCGGGGATGCAGGGACAAGGCCTGCCCAAGGGTCTTTAGGGGGTTGTTTAGGGGGTGTTTCGGCCGGCTTCGATGGGCTAAAATCGGCTCAGCGGACGCCCGGCTGACGTGGCAGCATCTGCTTGACTTCGACCGCGATCCGGTTGCGATCGACCAGCACGACCCCGCTGGCGATCGGCAGGTTGTTGGCGAGGATCTTGACCTCGTCCGCCTCGGTGGCGTCCAGCTCAATGATGGCGCCGCGACTGAGGCGCATGACCTGATGGATAGGCATCGACGTGGTTCCGAGGACCACCATGAGATCGACGGTGACTTTATCGAGCGTTGGCACTGGAACCCAGACTTACAAATGCAAAATTGCGTGGTTCCAGCTCACCACGTTATGGTTAGCCAATGGTTAATGATCGCCAAAACCTCGATTTAACGACGTTTGCGCAGCCTCTTCCCGGAGGCGACGTCGAATGGCGGATATCCGACCAGCCGGTGCCCTACCCTGAAGCCATCGCTTTGATGGAATCACGGGTCGCGGCGATCGCGGCCGGCGATGCACCCGAGCTGGTCTGGCTGCTGGAGCACCCGCCGCTTTACACCTCGGGCACCAGCGGCAACGAAGGCGACCTGCTCGAGCCCCGCTTTCCACTGTTTTCCACCGGGCGCGGCGGACAGCTCACCTATCACGGTCCCGGCCAGCGGGTGGCCTATGTGATGCTCGACCTGAAGCGCCGGAAACCTGATGTGCGAGCCTACGTGGCCGGCCTCGAAGCCTGGATCATCCGGACGCTGGCAGCCTTCAACGTTCGCGGCGAACGGCGCGAGGATCGCGTCGGGGTATGGGTCAGCCGCCCGGACAAGGGCGCGGGCTTCGAAGACAAGATCGCCGCCATCGGGGTTCGGCTGCGGCGCTGGGTGTCGTTCCACGGCATCTCGATCAATGTGGAGCCGGATCTGTCGCATTTCGACGCCATCGTGCCCTGCGGCGTGGTGGACCCGCGCTACGGCGTCACCAGCCTGGTCGATCTCGGCCGCCCCGCGTCAATGATGGATGTCGATATCGCCCTCCGGCAGGCGTTTGCCGAGGTGTTTGGCCCGATCACGGCCTCCCTGCCCGAGACTCACTCCGGTGCCTGCTAACCAAGCGAAAACCCCATAAATTCGGCGGACCCGGATATCTTGCTGTCATGCGATGTTCATGAGTTGGCGATCAAACTGCCCACCGCTCCACGCAGGGCGCGCCATCAAAAGAGATAACGCCGTGCCAAGCTCCACATTCGCCGTCGTCAGCGGGCCCCCCGCGCACAATTCAGCCGTTGCGACCGCGATGGCGCCGCCGCTGA
This sequence comes from uncultured Alphaproteobacteria bacterium, assembly GCA_963755895.1. Lineage (GTDB taxonomy): Bacteria > Pseudomonadota > Alphaproteobacteria > Rhizobiales > Xanthobacteraceae > Bradyrhizobium. The sequence goes on along the minus strand of CAVWMD010000002.1, from coordinate 81,458 downwards.
AGTCTCTCGTGAACACAGCCGCCGCCATCGGCGTCATCGCAGCCGGGGTCGCCTTGCTCGACCTGGCATTGATTCCGGGGATGGTCATTGGCGGCGCTGCCGTACTGGCGCCGAACCTGCTGCCCAAGCTTGGTCGTCGCTTGCGGCCGATGCTGCGCGCGACGCTTCAGCAGCGAACCAGGCCGAACGTCGCCGTGCCGGTTGCAGCGCCAGGCACCGCGCTGGTGGCCGTCCCCAACCGTTTCACGGTCAAGCAGGCCATCGCCAAGACGATCACCTTTCGGGTCATCGTCACGAGTCTCGATTTCACGGTCAACTATGTAGTGTTGGGCGAATTCGCCGCCGCTGCCGGTTTGTCGGCCTTTGCGCTGGTGGTCGGTCCTTTGTTTTATCTGGCCCACGAAACCGTGTGGAACCGTTTCGGCGATGCCGACAAGCGTGTCGACCTGACAATCTTCTTGCGACGGTCCGATGCCGAAGCGCAACCCGGATCTCGCCGCGCCCTGACGATCAGCCGGGCGCTGGCCAAGACCATCACCTTTCGCACCATCGCTACCACGATGGACTTCACCGTCAACTTCGTGGTGGTCGCCGATCTCGCGACCGCTGCCGCCCTCTCGGCGTCCGGGTTCATCCTGGGACCGTTCGTTTATTTCGGCCACGAGTGGGCCTGGGACCGCTACGGCTCGCCCGCGCAAGCTGCGGCCGAATTCGAGGCGCCCCTTGAGCTGTTGCCGGCGCCCGGCTAGATCGTCGGCAACACCGAAAACCCCTCGCCGGCTCGCCGCAGGTTCAAGGCATCGATGCCGGCCGCCTCATCCGTCACCATCTCGACCCGCGCCGAGGATGGACCGCGCCGGCAGAGCGTGACCATGTTGGCGACGGCTTCCGTCGATCCTGAAAACACAGCTTCGACGCTGCCGTCACGGCGGTTGCGGACCCAGCCTTCCAGCCCGTGTGTCCGCGCCTGATGTTCGACCCAGGCGCGGTAACCGACGCCCTGCACCCGGCCCCGGATCACCAGTTGGCGGATCGTGCGATCCATCTATTTCTTCAACCCAAGGAAGTCGGTGCTGCGCTGCTTCATCTCGGCGTCGCGCATGATGCGGCCGGTCAGCTCCGCGGATGCGAGGCCTTTCAGGCTCTTGGGCGACGCGCCCTCGCGCAGCGCCCTCAGCGTGTCGTAGACGGCTTGCGTGGCGGCCGCGAACGGCGCGTGGCCCTGCAACGCGATCCGCACGCGCTGGCCGCCGAGATAATCCAGCGCGCTCATTTCTTCCGGCGCGCCGCCGAGCACGATCGGCAGCGTTGTTGCGGCGGCGATCGCTTCGAGCTCGGCGCGGGACTTGATGCCGGTGAAAAATAACGCATCGACGCCAGTGGCCTCATAAGCCCTCGCGCGTTTGATCGCGTCGTCGAGCGAGGTGATCGACGCAGCCCCGGTACGCGCCACGATCACCAGCGAGGGATCGCCGCGGCCGTCGAGCGCGCCCTTCATCTTGCCGACGCCTTCCTCGAGCGAAATCAGTTGCGGTTTTGCCTCGCCAAAGGCCTGTGGCAGCAGCGTGTCCTCGATGGTGAGGCCGGCCGCGCCCGCAGCTTCCAGTTCCTGCACGGTGCGCCGGACATTGAGCGCGTTGCCGTAGCCGTGATCGGCATCGACCAGCACCGGCAAGTCAGCCGCGCGCGACATCCGGCGCATCTGTTCGGCCAGCTCGGTCAGCGTGATCAGCGTGATATCGGGATCGCCGAGCACCGCCAGCGAGGCCACGGAACCGCCGAACATGCCGACCGCAAAACCCAGATCCCTGGCAATCCGGATCGAGGTCGCATCATAGACCGAGCCAGGGTGAATGCAGGACGATCCCGACAGGATCGAGCGCAGGGCATCGCGGCGCTTGCGGAACGGCATCGAGAAACTCCTCGGATTTTTTGTTCGTCATTGCGAGGAGCACTTGCGGCGAAGCAATCCAGTTCTTTCTTGTTGCTATCGATTGCTTCGCTGCGCTCGCAATGACGGGATTAAGCTTCGTTAGGCAAACTCGAGAATCAGCGCATCCACCGCCAGCGTCGCGCCGGCGGAGGCGTGAATTTTCTTGACGGTGCCGTCGCGTTCGGCGCGCAGCACGTTCTGCATCTTCATCGCCTCGACCACCGCCAGCGTTTCGCCGGCCTTGACCTCCTGGCCTTCGGTCACCGCGATCGACACCACAAGTCCCGGCATCGGGCACAGCAGTTTCTTGCCGGTGTCGGCCGCGGTTGCGACCGGCATCAGCCGCGCTGAGGTCGCTTCGGCTTCGGTGAAGACGTAGACCGGAACCTCAAAACCCTGATGCGCAAGCCGAATGCCATTGGCGATCGGACGCACCTGCATCGCCACCAATTGGCCGTCGAGGGTGCCTTGCCAGACGGCTTCGCCCGGCGTCCACGACGAGACCAGGAGATGCGGATTGCCGGGTGTGCCATCGGCGCCGACAAACCGGACTGCGATGCCTTCGCTTTCACGGGCAATGTCGAGGATGATTTCGCTACGCTCGAGCCACACCGCCCGGCGGCCCTGGCGCTGGACCGGCCGGCTGATCAACTGACCGGAAATCTGCCGTTTGCGTTCGCCGAGCACGTGGTCGATCGCAGCACCAACCGCGGCCAGCCTTCGCGCGATCTCGCCCTCCGGCGCGCGCGCGGTGAATCCTTTCGGAAATTCCTCGGCGATGAAGCCGGTCGACAGATTGCCTTCGCGCCAGCGCGGGTGGTTCATCAGCGCCGACAAGAATGGAATGTTGTGGCGGATGCCGTCGACATAGAACGCATCGAGCGCGCGGGACTGCGCCTCGATGGCGGCAGCGCGCGACGGCGCATGGGTCACGAGCTTGGCGATCATCGGATCGTAATAGATCGAGATTTCGCCGCCCTCCTGCACGCCGGTGTCGTTGCGAACGGTGATGCCATTGCGGCTTGCCTCCGCCGGCGGACGGTATTTCACCAGACGCCCGATCGAAGGCAGGAAGTTGCGGAACGGATCCTCGGCATAGACCCGCAATTCCACCGCCCATCCGGTCAGGGTGACGTCCTTCTGCGCCAGCTTGAGCGTCTCGCCGGCAGCGGAGCGGATCATCTGCTCGACCAGATCGATGCCGGTGATCAATTCGGTCACGGGATGCTCGACCTGCAGCCGCGTGTTCATCTCGAGGAAGAAGAAGCTCTTGTCCTGCCCGGCGACGAATTCGACGGTGCCGGCGGAATCGTATTTCACCGCCTTAGCGAGTGCGACCGCCTGCTCGCCCATCTTGCGGCGGGTGGTCTCGTCGAGCAGCGGCGACGGCGCCTCCTCGATCACCTTCTGATTGCGGCGCTGGATCGAGCATTCGCGCTCGCCGAGATAGATCACATTGCCGTGCTTGTCGCCGAGCACCTGGATTTCGATGTGGCGCGGATCGACGATGAATTTCTCGATGAAGACGCGGTCATCGCCGAACGAGGACTTGGCCTCGGCCTTGGCGAGGTTAAAACCTTCGGCGACCTCGGATTTCGAATGCGCGATCCGCATGCCCTTGCCGCCGCCGCCGGCGGAGGCCTTGATCATCACGGGATAGCCGATCTCGTCGGCGATCTTGACCGCGTGCTTTTCGTCTTCGATGACGCCGAGATGGCCCGGCACCGTCGAGACATTGGCCTTGGCGGCGGCCTTTTTGGATTCGATCTTGTCGCCCATCGCGGCGATGGCGCCGGGGTTGGGACCGATGAAGACGATACCCGCCTGCTCCAGCGCGCGAGGAAACGCCTCACGCTCGGACAGGAAGCCATAGCCGGGATGCACGGCTTCGGCGCCGGTCTGGCGGCAGGCCTCGACGATCTTGTCGATCAGAAGATAGCTTTCGGCGGCCGCCGGCGGCCCGATCAGAACGGCCTCGTCGGCCATTTCGACGTGCAGCGCATCACGGTCGGCCTCGGAATAGACGGCGACCGTCTCGATCCCCATGCGACGGGCGGTCTTGATGACCCGGCAGGCGATCTCGCCGCGATTGGCGATCAAAATTCGTTTGAACATGTTGTTGTTTACTTGCAACCTTTTGGGCGGGATCCTCCCGGCCAATCTGGCACGGGCGGACGGCTGTAACAATTCCGTCCTATAGCAAAACGGGCCGGAGGCAACGGGTTATGTCGGCATAAACCGGCCCGGAGCCTCCCGAATCTGCCGGGACGCACGACCTAGACCCCTCTGCCGGGCGCAAACATAACCAGTTCAAAGCCCGCGGACCGTTCTTGTCCGACGGCGCTGGGTTCCCTAGCATGCTCAGCGGCAGTGCAACGGGGGGCCGATCATGAAGCACGACACAAGCTTTAGCGTTCTGACGGGCAACAATATTGACACGCAATTCTTCAAGGCCGGGACCATCATTTTCCGCGAGGGCGACGAGGCCCACGAACTGTTCGTCATCAAGAGCGGCGAGGTGCGAATCCAAATCGGCAACCGGACGATCCGCGAGTTCTCGGCGGACCATATTTTCGGCGAGATGGCGCTGATCGACAACGAACCGCGCAGCGCAACCGCCATCGCCGTGACCGATGTGGAGCTGGTCGCGGTCACCGAAAAACAATTCCTGTTTCTGGTCGGCCAGACCCCCTACTTTGCGCTGAAGGTGATGCGTGTCCTCGCGCAGCGCTTGCGGGTGACGAACAAGACGTTCGGCTGAACCCACCGTTAGCGTGGTTCTGGCGGCGACGAACCGTGCCCGGTTCGCCGGATGTGAATAATGGGCTGTTCGAGCCGCGCGGAACCATTGTAACAATTCTGTCACACAGCAAAACTAGACAGGGGCCGCGGCCTATCGGTCACCAAATTTGCCGCCCCGGGGAGATTTCAATGCGCCGCTCACTGATGATGCTGTCCGCTGGCCTTGCCGCGCTGTCTTCAGGCATCGCCTTCTCAGGGACAGGCGTCTTCTCAGGGACAGCCTTGGCGCAAAGCGTGCCCCACAACATCATCCTGTTCGTCCCCGACGGCCTGCGCGGCCGGATCGTCACGCCGCAGAGCGCGCCGGCCATGGCCGAGATCCGCGACAAGGGCGTCCATTTCAAGAATTCGCATTCGCTGTTTCCGACCTTCACCACCGCCAACGCCTCGGCGATGTCCACCGGGCATTACCTCGGCGACACCGGCGATTTCAGCAACACGATCTATACCGGTTATCCCGTCGCCGCCGCGGCCGGCACCGTGACCCCGTTCCTCGAATCCGATCCGGTGCTGCGCGATGTCGACGAGCACTTCGGCGGCGACTATCTGAACGAGGAAACCGTGCTGAAGATGGCCCGCACCAAGGGCTACAGCACCGCGGCGATCGGCAAGCTCGGTCCAACCCTGATTTTCGATCACAATGACAAGATCGGCACCGACGGTTTGCATTCAATCGTGATCGACGATTCCACCGGCTCGAAGAACGGCGTGCCGTTGTCCGACGAAATGAAGGCGGCGCTGGCCAAGGCCAACCTGGCGCTGGAAACGCCCTCGCGCGGCGAGAACGCCAAGGCCGGCGATTCCACGACCGCCGGGACCACGGTTCCCAACACCGCGCAACAGGCCTATTTCATCGATGTCGCCACCAAGGTGGTGCTGCCGATGTTCAAGGAGCGCAACAGGCCGTTCCTGATGGTGGTGTGGTCGCGCGATCCCGACGGCAGCCAGCACAACAATGGCGACAGCCTCAACACGCTGACGCCGGGCATCAACGGCCCGACCTCGATGGCCGGCATCAAGAACGCCGACGACAATCTGGCGCAGCTGCGCAAGGCGCTCGACGATCTCGGGCTCGCGGCCACCACCAACGTCATCGTCACCTCCGACCATGGCTTCTCGACGATCTCCAAGGAGAGCAAGACCAGCCCGTCGGTGAAAAACACCTACCCCGACACGCCGAAGGATTTCCTGCCGATGGGCTTTCTGGCGATCGATCTCGCCAAGGCGCTGGATCTGCCGCTGTTCGACCCCAACGACAAGAACGCGGCCGTGGCTGACAATGCCTATCCCAAGGCCGGTAACGGCCTGCTCGGCAAGGACCCGGCAAAACCCGATCTGGTCGTCGCCACCAATGGCGGCTCGGACCTGATCTATCTGCCGAACCGCGACAAGAAACTGGCGGAGCGCACGGTCAAGGCACTGCTCGACCAGGATTACGTCAGCGGCCTCTTCGTGGACGACAAGCTCGGACGCTTCCCCGGCACGCTGGAATTGTCGCAGATCAACCTCAAGGGCAAGGCGGCGACGCCGAACCCGTCGATCGTGGTCAATTTCCGCTCCTACGCCAGCGGCTGCGACGAGCCGACCAACTGCTCGGTCGAAATCGCCGACACCGTGCTGCGGCAAGGCCAGGGCATGCATGGCAGTTTCGGACGCGGCGATACGCTGAATTTCACCGCCGCGATCGGGCCGGACTTCAAGGCCGGCTATGTCGATGCACTGCCGGTCAGCAACGCCGATGTCGGCATGACTATCGCGCAACTGATGAACCTGCACGCCACCGCCAATGGCGGTCTGCTGGGCCGCGTGATGTCGGAAGCCTTGCCGGGCGGCATCATCCCGAAGATGGCCGACGGCTCGATCGTCTCCAAGGCGGCTGCGAACGGGCTGAAGACCGTCGTGAAATTCCAGCGCGTGCTGTCGCAGCGCTATTTCGATGTGGCGGGCTTCCCGGGCCGAACCGTCGGACTTGATGCCGACGGCGGCAAACAAAAAACGGCGGGACAATAGTCCCGCCGTCCGAAAACCGCTGCGATCACCAGCAGGCTTACATTCCGATGTCGAACACGTTCGGCAGCTGAACCAGCGGCAGCGCCGCCACGCCGACGAGGGTGGCCACCAGCCTCATCAGGATGCGGTTGCTGCGGTGCTTGCCGCGCATCTGGCTTGCGATCCACTCCAGCACTTCGGTATTGACGCCGACCGCCCGGGTGGGCGCCCAGCTTTCGATCGACGTTTCCGGCGACAGCGCCACGGTGCGCGGCGGCACCGGCAGGCCCGACGCGGAAGCTGCGTGGTGCACCACGGCCTTGGCCAGGAGGTCGTCGAAGCGGCCATTGTCGCTGCGCTCGGCCGCGGCATCGTTGATCTCGAACAGCGCTTCGGCTTCGGCTCGGCTGACCGGCTGATGCTCGACGGCAGTCGCAGTCAGGATGCGGGCGCACCAGGCGGCGTCGGCGGCGTCCAGTTCGCGGGAAAAATGAACACGACCCCTGGTGGTAGGGCCTTCTCCGGTGATGACGCCATCGCGCACCACGGTCAGGGCGTGTGCCGCGCTGTCGCGGCAGGAAATCTTCGAGGGTTCGACAGCGGATACGGGTTCGGCGAACTCAACAGACGGGGCGGACATTGGAAGTTGCTCTTTTCAGTTTTTTGTTCTGGGCCAGCATTTCCATGCGGGCGTAAACGAGTGGTTAACGATTCGAAACTCGGATCGCGAGTTTTTTAGATGGTTGCTAATTGGTCGCTGTGACCTCCGTCACGGTTCATTGCTATAGCAAACCGGCGGGCGGTGTTGCGCGCCATAAGCGGCGATATCGCGGCATCGCAACATTTTAAATCCATTGTGGCGATTTCGCCGCAGGGGGCTCGAATGATAAGAAGATGCTAGGAACTCGGCGACCCGAGGAAGGATTTTATCCTTCTTCAGAAACCGATCCGTTCCCCACCCCGCCGCCTATAATAGGGTGGCCGATTTTACCTGCAACTTGAATGACATGAGGACATGACATGGCTCTCCAGATAGGCGCAATAGCCCCGGACTTCGAGGCCGAAACCACCGACGGGAAAATTAAATTCCACGACTGGATCGGCAATAGTTGGGCGCTGTTGTTCTCGCATCCCAAGGATTTTACCCCGGTCTGCACCACCGAACTGGGCGCGCTCGCCAAGCTGAAACCGGAATTCGACAAGCGCGGCGTCAAGCTGATGGGATTGAGCGTCGATCCAGTCGACAGGCATTCGAAATGGTCGGAGGACATCAAGGAGACGCAAGGCGCCGCGCCGAATTACCCGATGATCGGCGACACTGATTTCAACGTATCGAAGCTCTACGACATGCTGCCGGCCGCAACCTCCGGCGACGTCGCGACGCGTACCGCGGCCGATAATCAGACCGTCCGCAACGTCTTCATCATCGGGCCGGACAAGAAGATCAAACTGGTGCTGGTTTACCCGATGACCACGGGCCGCAACTTCCACGAAATATTGCGGGTGCTCGATTCGCTGCAGCTCACCGCCAAACATCGGGTCGCCACGCCGGCCGACTGGAAACAGGGCGAGGACGTCATCATCGCCGGCTCCGTCAGCGACGACGAGGCCAAGACGATCTATCCGCAGGGTTGGAAATCGCCGAAGCCCTACATCCGGATCGTGCCGCAGCCGAAGTGACAGGCTCGCGATTGCGAGCCAAGCGAAGCAATCGCAAAGTCATTCCGGGATGTGCGTCTTCGCGCAGACCCGGAATCTCGAGATTCTCCGATGTGCGATCGCACATCGGAGTTCGATGCGAAGCTCGTCGTCGGGCCGCGCTCTGCGCGGACCCGGTGGCATCGCCCCGGAATGACGGCATCACACCCTCGGCGCCAGCCAATCGGCAACCAGCAGCCCCAGCGTCGACGCCGCCGCCGTGACAAACGTCCCCCAGGACACGTCGACCAGCACGACAGCCCATGTCCAGTGCTTGAGCAGCGACAGCGATGTCAGTTCGAACGTCGCATAACAGAATAACCCGAACAGGGCGCCGTACAACAGGGTCGACGGCCAGGTCGCAGTGGCCGAACCACTGACGAAGACCAGGATGCCGGCCACATAAAGCAGGTAAAACAGGATCGCCGGCGCGAGCCTGATCTCGCCCAGCATGCCGCCGACTTGCGAGGTAAAGAAGCCCTTGGCCACCAATCCGAGAAACAGGAAATCGATCGGGATCAGCACGATCAACGTCGCCAGATAGAGCACGACATTCCGGTTCACATTGACCTCCAGCCGTTTCTGTTGGTGCCCTCGTGTAGTACGTCTGAGGTCTGGCGGAGTTGCAACGTCTCGCCGGGCGCATGGACCCAACCCGCGCCAGCCGAGTTAACCACCTGATGGCCAGCCAATCCGCGTCTCCCTGCATCGTCTGGTTTCGCGACGATCTCCGCCTTTCCGACCACCCTGCTCTGCATGCCGCCGCCAAAGTCCACGCGGAGACCGGCGCGCCGGTGATCGGTCTTTACCTGCTCGACCAACATGACCGCCCCAACGCGCGTTCGCTCGGCGGCGCGGCGCGCTGGTGGCTGGCACAATCGCTGCGGGCCTTGCAAGCGAGCCTGCAGGCGATCGGTTCATCGCTGGTGCTACGCCACGGGCCGGCGGCCAAGATCATCGCCGCGCTGGCGCAGGAGACTGGCGCCGGGGCCGTGCACTGGAACGACATCGCGCAGGCGCCGTATCAGGCGCAAGCGGATCAGGTCGCCGCCGACCTGGAAGCGATTGGCGTCACGGTACAGCGCTTTCCGGGCGACCTGCTCGTGACCCCGCTCCACATCCGCAACAAGGAAGGCCGCGGCCTGCGGGTGTTCACGCCATTCTGGAAGCGGGTGCAAGCGTTGGGCGATCCGCCAAAGCCGCTGCCGGCGCCGAAGAGCCTGGGGTCGGCGCAAGACATCTTAACCGATCACCTCGAAGACTGGGGTCTTGAACCCCGGCATCCGGATTGGGCCAGCGGCCTGCGAGAGAATTGGACCCCCGGTGAGAAGTCCGCGCAAGCCAGTCTCGATGCCTTTCTGAAAAACCACGTGGCCGGATATGCCGGCGATCGCGACCGGCCCGACCGCGCCGCCACCTCGGGCCTGTCGCCGCATTTGCGCTTCGGCGAGATCAGCCCCCGCCAGGTCTGGCACGCCGCCCGCTTCGCCGCCGCCGAACGGCACGCTCTCGCCGCCGATATCGATAAATTCCTGAGCGAAGTCGGCTGGCGCGAGTTCTGCCGCCATCTGCTGTTCGACGTGCCTGACCTCGCAAGGCGCAACCTGCAGCCGTCGTTCGATGCGTTTCCCTGGAAGCACGACGACACGGCGCTCGACGCCTGGCAACGCGGCCGGACCGGCTACCCCATCGTCGATGCCGGGATGCGCGAACTCTGGCATACCGGCGTGATGCACAACCGGGTGCGCATGGTGGTGGCGTCGTTCCTGGTCAAGCATCTCCTGATCGACTGGCGCGAGGGGGAAAAATGGTTTTGGGACACGCTGGTCGATGCCGATGCCGGCAGCAATCCCGCCAATTGGCAGTGGGTCGCGGGCTGCGGCGCCGATGCGGCGCCGTATTTCCGGGTGTTCAATCCGATCCTGCAGGGCGAGAAATTCGATCCCGACGGCGCTTATGTCAGGCGCTGGGTGCCGGAACTCGGCGGATTGCCTGACGGCTTGATCCACCAGCCATGGAGCGCGTCCCCACTCGAACTTGCGAGCGCCGGCGTGGAACTTGGCAAGACCTATCCCCGGCCGATCGTCGATCACGGAGACGGTCGCGCGCGAGCGCTTGCCGCCTACGCCAAGGTCCGCAACGCGTGAATCGGACACGTCTCTTGCGCGTCTGTTTGACGTGCGAAAAAATCTCGCTATCGTCATGACTTCGTAAAACTCTGGGGGATGACATGGACGACGATAAACCGGTTCTCGAGCCCGTCACCGAGGCGAGCACCGCTGCACCTGCAACCACCGAAGCCGCCAGGCCGGCGGTCAAGAAAGTCGCGAAGAAGGCCGCCAAAAAAGCGGCGAAGAAAGCTGCCAAGAAGGTAACGGCGAAGAAGGCCAAGAAAGCGAAGAAGGCCAAGAAGGCTGCGAAGAAATCAGCCAAGAAGGCCAAAAAAGCTGTGAAGAAAACCGCCAAAAAGACTTCGAAAAAAGCCAAGAAAAAGAAGGCGAAGAAGTCGAAGCGCTAAGGTCTTAACGCGTGCAAAAGCCTCCGGCTAAAGGCCTGGAGGCTTTTATTTTGCCGCCGGGCCCCTGCTGGCGTGGACGTCAGGCCCCCCGCATGCACGGCGTGGCCGGACTATTGAACGAGAAATCCGTTTCCGGCGGTAATTTCGGGGGGCGTTCCCGCTGAAATCCGCCGACCCGGACCTGACAGGCCTGCCCCAAACCAGCCCTAGAGCCTTTCCCGTTCCGATGGAATTGGAACGGGGCTCTAGGTTTTTGTTTTGACGCGTTTTCTTCACGCGAACCGGTATCCACTTCGCTCGAAAACGCCCTAGCCGCCCACCCGGCCCGCGCGCCAGCCGATTCACCACGCCCGACCCGCGGCTGTTTGCACGTGCCTGCCACAGAGTTTTATTTCAGCGCTGGATTGGCGAAGCGCAATCGGTGTAGCACAACCGATGACTTGCGAATTTATGAAGGTGGGAAATGGCTGAAGCAGACCTGGACGTCCTGATCCGATCGATCGCCAAGAAGGCGACCAAAAGCCTGATGGATGCCGCGAAAAAGCGACGCGGCAAATACACGGCAATGGCGGCCAAAGCCGCCAACAAAGACACCAGGGAACGTCACAAGCTGACGGCGAAGAACACCTTGCTGTTCGCCACCGCTGCCGCCAAGCGCATCCAAAACTCGGCCGATAACGCCGCCGACAGCTACCTCCGGTCCATGAAGCATGCCGCCGAGCAACCGCTGCCCAAAAACCCCGTCAAGAAGCCCGTCAAAAAGAAGGCCGACAAGGCGGCCAAGGCCTCCTCCTGAAGCCGTCGTTCCGGCCGCTCCCCCGCGCGCGTGGGGGATTGAAAAGTTCGCGGCCAAATGCGAACAACTGGCGACGCGCCGGAACGCCGTGGTCGCACCCAAGCCACCCGTCCGAGCGTCAAAAAGACCAATGCGCTCGTAGCTCAGCTGGATAGAGCATCGGATTTCGATTCCGAGGGCCGGAGGTTCGAATCCTTCCGAGCGCGCCAGCAAAATCAAGCGGAAGTTGAAGCGAGACCAGTGGGGACTCCGGCCGAGAACCAGCACGAGACGAATTCGCCGCCGGATCTAAATCTGTGTCGGTTTTCGGGCTTCGGGAACAAACAGATTTGGTTGCGCGTTTGCTTGAGGCCCCCAGCCGAAAGGTAGCCCCCCAACTGCTGGAGGAAAACCCGTCTCGGGTTGGCGGCCCCCTCGTTGGGGCCGTTTAATTGGCCAGTACCCTCTCTGGGGGGACTGGCCTGCTTTACCCCTGGGGCGCCCCCAAGCTCCTTAGCTGTTGTGCCTCTCCGGAAAGCGCCGATAGTTTTGTTTTCTCGGCTCGTTAAGCCCTGGGTCTCCATCATTTAGAATCATGGGAACGAGTTCATCCCGGATAATTTTCTCCATCACAACCCGTACAAGCTTGGTACGAGTAATCCCAAGTCTCTTTGCTTCATCCTGGAGATACCGGGTCTCCAACGGAATCGTGACCATCTTGATCGTCATGACATTTCCCCAAGGTAAATTCGGGCCCCGCACGCCCCCTGGCCAGAAAATAATTGAGCTAGCGAATCTGGTGAGAATTCGATGGCAAAGTGGCAGGGATCTCCCAATATGCGGCCGAATAGGCCCCGCCGGCGCCCCCGGGTTTGCGGTTTTCAAGCGCTCTTACGTCGCGTGCGTTTCTTCTTTTCAGATTCAACCAAATTGGCCGCGGCGGCGATCATCAATCTTGATTTAGCAGTGCCGAGCATCGCCGCAAGCCCTTCAAAGTAGCCCCGCCAAGCTCCGATGTTATCGATGAAGCTGTGTCGCATTTCGTCGCCGAGTTTGCCCTGCACCCACATTAAATATTGCTTGTCGCGGCCAAGAGCGGCGAACGCCGACACAAGCGTAGGGGATGCTCTCGGTGAGCTTTATCACCCAGTCCTGACTATCGGCGGGCGGCTTCCATTCGCCGTCGCCGGGTTTCCACGCATCAAACGAAATGGCCGCCATTTCCTCGATCGTGGCGAGATTTTCCTGTCCCTCCCCGCCCATTTACTCCGCGACCAGGGCTGCCAAGGACGCGACTTGCGTATCAATACAATAGAACCGCACGCCCTTGACGTCCGAATCAGCCCGTCAAGCGATGAGCGTCGGAAGAATTGGCACGCTGCCGGAAACAACAGCCGATGCCAGTTGATCGAGACGATCCTGTCCCCAAAACGGCTCACCTCGATAAAAATAGAACGGCGCACCGAACAATTGCCGCTCGATCGCTTCTTGCGTCAGGCCCGCTTCATGCGCGGTCAGCGCACGATCGCTCGCCTGGGCAAGTAGACGCTGTCCGTCCAGGCCGCTGGCGTTTGCCAGACTGACAAGCGTATCGGCATCCTCGACGTTGAGTTCGTCGGCCCATACCGCCTTGAGCCCGGCGTGGGCAAAGGCCGTGACGTCGCTGCCTTCCGTTGCAGCCGCCAGCAACATGCGATGACCGAGCGAGGGATCGGCCGGATAGAATTTCGGCCATGTCACCAATGGAATGTCGCGAATACGTTTCCAGCGCTCCATCTCGACGAGCCGATAGGCTTGCCGCTGCGGCGGGCGCTCGCGCACCGGCTTGCCGCCACCGGCAGCGAAGACCGCCAGCAGATCGATCGGCTTGAACTCGACGCGCACGTTGTGACGCCTGGCGATGTCCTGGAAAACCAGGCTGCCGACATAGGACCAGAGCGAGATGAAACTGAAATAATATTCAACCGTGGGGCGTTGTTCTGTCATGTCAACTCGTTCAACGGTCTATAGGCCGAGATAGGCTGCGCGGACGGCAGGGTTGGCGGATCGTCCATGAAAGCGCTGCGATGTATTTCAACATCATCCATGGCTCGAAACTTCGCAGACGATTCACCACGGAAGGCGCCGGCAAAGCCTGTGACGACTATTTACTGATCGCCAGAGATCTTCGAAGCGATGGATCGACACGTGAGCGAGCACTGGCGTTGTTTGATCTGACCTGATCGCATTCTATACGCATTGCGCCTCGCCTGGCGGGGCTTCTGATACGTCGGCGACCGATCCAAAGGGGGCTCCAATCCACATTCGGTTTGCCTATAACGGCACTGGGTTCAGTCTGCGTCGGTGCCGGTTTTGTTCGACGGCTTTACCGAAGTGGCCGTCTTGGAATTGGAGGCCTTGGAATTGGAGGCCTTGGACGTAGAGGCCTTGGAAGCCGTAGTCTTGGCCGCATCGCCACCGCGCACGTTGCCCCATGCATCGACCGACGTCTTGGGGGCGGCTTCCGGTACTTGCTTCCGCGATTGCTGCTCCCTGGAGAGCCTTTCCTTTAGCTCCTCGTCAGCCTTCTGTTGTGGCGTCTTCTCATCGAAGCTCTGTATCAAGGTCTGTGCGCAAACCGACCCTGTCAACAGCGCAAGAACGGTCACGACGCGAAAAACATGCATGGGATGCTCCCTTTGTTCGCCTGATCTATATCACGCCCATGCCGGCAACGAATTGGAGCAGTACGATATTTTGCGGGGAGCGGCCCCTCTCCGCCTCGATCCAGCGATCCCCTGGATGGCCGCCATGTCAACGGCACGGGCTTGCCCGCATTATTAATTATTGGCCATCCAGGCGGTAGATCTGAGCGCTCGATGTCTGATGTAAGCTTGGTGTCAGGATTTGACTGAATCTTCGCCTTGCGACTCGTGGATCAAGTTTAGGCTATGTCTCCGGCGGCGTCTCCCCAGACATGCCGCTTACTCCTGAAATTGGGTGGCCCCGCCCCTTGATCCCCATCGGGCGGGGTTTCTCATAGACCATCAGGCAAGGCCGGCAACGCGGCGTGGCTGGTTAGACCGGGAGCACTGGGCACGCTATGGAAAGCTCCCGTGCCCGGGACTACAAGCTCTGCCGCTCCGAAGCCATTCATCGTCCCGCAGGGCTGGGGCCGAAGGGAAAGCAAAAATGAAGTTCGGCGTTTTGGTTGCCGCATTTTCCGTCGTCGTGGCCGGCTCGGCCAGCGCTTCCGGCGAAGTCCGCATCGAGCAGGCGTCCGCCGGAAGGCCTTACGACCTGGTGGTGCACGTCGCGAACGTCCCGACCTATAGATACAACCCTGAAGTCTCCGACGACCGCAAGCGCATGGCGCTGCAGGTGATACGACCGCAATGTCCTGCCGCGCGGGTCGTCGGACAGAACAAGATCAACACCGAGATTTACGGGATAACCAGCAGCAAGCTCGACTATGTGGTTTTGGTGAGCTGCAGTTTGAAGCCCGCTCGCGCCCAGCGTTAGCCCGCGACGCCGAATTTTCGAGCGCGAAGAGTGCTCGGTGGGAGCGTGTTTGATGACGGAGCAGGAATTCGGTTTACTCGTGGAAGGTCGGCGGGGAACGCGGCTTGGCGTGGTCCTGATCCTGATGCTACTCGCCGCGGCGAGCGGCGCCGTTGCCTGGAATTTTTACGGGGATGAGCTTCGCTCCAACCTGGGAATTTCCCGCGATGAGGAAGCACCAAAGTTCTCTGCAAACGAGTTCCCGTCCGCGACGCCGCCCAACGACGAGGAGCTTGCTCTCATCAGGGATTTGCAGGCTTCCGAGAAACGAACGTCGGACCAGTTGGACACGGCGCTTCAGGTGCTGATCTCGTTGCAAACGACTTCGAAGGCGCTTTCCGACGCGGTGGCAGGTCTCACCGCCAAGGTCGACGCGCTACAACGTCCGGCTGCGCCCGTCGCAAGAAGGCAGCCACCCGTCGCGTCGCGCAAGCCGCCCGCGGAGGCGCCGCAGCCGGCGGAAACGGATCCGGCACCGGCCGATCACTAGAGCCTTTCCCGTTCCGATGGAATCGGAACGGGGCTCTAGGTTTTGTTTTGACGCGTTTTCTTCACGCGAACCGGTATCCACTTCGCTCGAAAACGCTCTAAAATTGTGCCCACCCTCGAGCGCCGAGAATCAGTCCGCGAGAATCAGTTAGGCGGACTCGATTCCGGTATAATTTCAAGCATTGAACTTTGGCGACCGAGGCGTCAGCTTTCCAACGTTGAACGGCGGGTGATTCTCGTTATGACCCAGATTGGCCTGTCAGAGATTCTCAGATGGCACGCCCGCGCGGGACAAGCCCGCCGGATAGCCGGCATGTTGTCTCCACGGGACGCAGCGCTCGTGGAAGCCTATGCCAGGGAATGCGAGGACTGCGCCCGCGCGGCCGCGACCGAACACAGCGGAGCCGCCTATACCTATCGTGCGACCCAATCTCAGCAACTCCAGGACCAAACACTCGGATCGCCGGACACGCGTCGATTGCCCAAGCGAGCTGCCTGAAGGCGTCCTCGGCGAGGTGCTTCGACGTAGCGCTTCAGCCCTTGTCGCTCCGGCGCTGAAATCCACGGAAGGAAATGATTGGAGGTTGACGCGCGTCGGCTCTTTGCCTCGTGCGGAACGATACAACTTATGATCGAATATGTCAGAAGTTCACGGCGACATCAATGGTGCCGTCGCGACTTGCCGACAAGGTCGCCGCCATCACTCTCGGATCGCGGGCCTGATCAGACCGACCCTCATGTCTTTCGCAAGATAGACGCATGTGTCATCGGCAAGTACGCGGCCGTTGCCAATTCCAAGAGCCAGTCTGCCGCGCCTTACCTGACGCATATCAACTTCATAACGCACGCGTCTGACGTCCGGCGTGATATGCCCTTTGAACTTCACCTCGCCCACGCCGATGGCGCGGCCCTTGCCCGGCGAACCCGACCAGCCAAGCCAGTAGCCGATGATCTGCCACATGGCGTCCAGGCCGAGACATCCCGGCATCACCGGGTCGCCGGGAAAGTGACAACTAAAAAACCAGAGGCTCGGCGTAATGTCCAACTCGCCAATGATATGGCCCTTTCCGAATTCGCCGCCGTCCATGCTGATCTCCGTGATGCGGTCCATCATCAGCATAGGCGGCGCCGGCAACTGGGCATTGCCTGGGCCGAAATAGCCGCCTTCACCCGATTTGAGCAGATCTTCCTTGGTGTAGGACGATTGCGGCGCGTGAAAATCGTGTGGATTTGACATGACAAGCTGACCTCTGGCGGTGTGCGATTAGCCGCACCGGGCTTTTTCGAGTCAACCCACTTCTTTGCGCAACTCCCAATTGACTTGGAGCTGGCGCGGTCCTGAGATCATCCCGGCAATTCCCGGGTTTTTGGGAGGTAAACCTATGCGTCGCCCCATCGATGTCGCGACCATGTTCGGAGTTCTTTGGCTGTTGGGATCGATGGTTGTCGACGTTTTGACGCCGAAAGAATTGACGGTTTACATGATCGCCGCCGCCACGGCGCCGGCCGTGATCGTTGTGGGTCTCTGTTATTATTTGCAATTTCCGATGATTGATTTCACGGTGATATTGGCGACGTTTTGGCTCGCAGCCGCGATTGCGATCGGATGGATATCGCCGAAGCCGTTGCCTTCCTTCATCATCGCTGGGGCATTGGCACCCGCACTGATCGCCGGTGCAGTGCTGCATTGGCGCCGCTATCGTTCCGGCGAGAGTTGGCGAAAATCTGCGTATGCTCTGTCGGCAAGAAGTTCGAACCCGAGTTCGCGTGCCTCGCAAGGCAGCACAGAAAAGCAAGATCGGGCATCGGCGCATGCAACGCCGCCCGCCGACCCGGGCACTGCGACCGGAACAACAACGTAGCCTATCAAAACTTTGACGGCCCGCTGAGAGAGACGGTTGACGGCTGAAGCGCCGCAACCGCGATGCTTGCTTCCCGCGGCATGCCGCGCGTGTTGTAAAGCATCGCGCCGATACGACTGACGAAATCCCGAACATCCGGTAAAGCCGCGCATCGAACGCAGGACGTCACTCAGTAAGAGCACTCAAAGTTGCCTGTGAACGTCAGCGATCCCGATGGGCAATGCTTCTGATAATATCGGTCTGCCGCGTGTTCGTCGTTGTCCGGGTATATGTTCGGTGGTGCTGTCAATGGCAGCGCGAGCGCTGCGGCGGGAAAATTGTTGGATCTCGGCTCGCCACCCTCGGTCCACTCGCAAATGACCTGATCGCCCTGGATTCCCGTAACCATCATCAGTGGCCCTCCCGAACGCATTCGAACGAGGGCGCCGACACGCGGCACACGAAGCGCAGCCGAATTCTGCGCATCGGCATTTGACGACACGGGGCCCGCATGGGCCGAAATCGACAGCGGCAAGCTTAGCGCAATCCCCAGCGTCGCTGTCGGGATCCACATCCGGCTCGAGAACATATCCAAGCTCTATCTTTCAAATTCGAACGGCGGCAAACGTACCGCCGTTCGATCTCGTAGCGATCAAGCTGGCCCCCGCCCAAATGCGGGAACCTTCTTCTAGTTGTAGCCGCTCGTGCCCGGCGACGACCCGCCGTACTGGGAGCTTCCGGTTCCGCTCAATGTGGTCGGACCGTCTGCATCGCCGTTCGGATTGCCGTAGTTCGGATGCAAAACGACTGAGGGCGCAGCATCCCCATAAATGGGATAAGTCCTCTCGCCCGACTGATGACGAACCGGCTGCGCAAAAGCCAACGTGCTCGAGAGCACGAAAGCGGAGGCTAACGCTATTGTCGCGAGTTTCATCTGTTTGTCCTTCGTGTTGTTACCCAAAGGACAGGTGGGCGGTCTATTTGACGATCCCACTAAATTCAGGTTTAAGCGCGACGGAACCTGTCAACCGACCAAGAGCGACGTCTGGAGGCGCGCTCCGTAATCTTGCTGTCACACTCCTGCGAGAAGACGGCGGACTGCGGGATGCGGAACGGTCCTGCCAACCGAAGAATCTGGAACCTGGTGGCTTCAACGCATGGATCGCTACGGATACTCGATCTTTTGTGACGATATTCGCAACGAGGCGGGCGGTAAACTCAGCTTCATCGGCTGCTACAACGGCGTGATTTTCATCCCGGAACCCTTCCCGCTGGTGCTGCCGAAATTATGCGTGCACATTCATATTCTCTCGCCGGCCTCGCGTCCCTACAGTTCGATCGACGTGCGATGCTATCTGCCCGGTGACGACAAGCCGTTTTCCGAGGAGCCGATTGAAACCCCGGAACGTCACGACCAGACCGAACTGGTAGCCAATCTGAAGACCGATACCGGCGCCCCGCTGTTTATCGTCGCGGCCACCAGTTTGATCTTCGCCCCGTTAAAGCTGCGCAGCCCGGGGTTGATGCGCGTTCGGGCCCTAATCGATACCGATCAGGAATTGCGGCTCGGCTCGCTGCGTATCGAACAGGCTTCCTGACCGACAGACCGATCTGCCGCTGATGATCGCGCGCACATATACTTGCGCGCGATTCCGCACCCGCGCGCGTAAACGTTAACAAATGCCAAATCAAAACTGTCATCTGCCCGTTAGGTTAAAAATGTTTTAACGCGCGCCGAGGGCGGCGATACCCGCCGGCCCCGCTTTGGAAAACGAAGAAAGACCTTTCCATGAAAATGATGACCGCTTTGGCGCTCGTGCTCGCGAGCGCGCCGGCTGCCTATGCCGCCGGCTCGAACCTCAACGAGTCCTTCATCGAACAGATCGGCACCAGTAACAACGCAACGGTCGGCCAGAAGAACGGCAACAACAACCAGGCTACGGTGCAGACCGGCAAGTTCAACTCGGTGCTGAGCAACCAGAACGGCGCCGCGGCTGGTGCCACGCCGAACAACTCGGCCAACGTCCAGATCGGCAGCGACAACACCGCGGCGATCTCCCAGAAAAACGGCAGCAACAACCAGGCCACGTCGCAGATCGGCCGCTCCAACGCGGTCGTTACGACGCAGACCAGCCAGCTTCCCACGGGCCAGAACAACTCGGGTAGCGTTCAGGTCGGCAACTTCAACACCGCCACCACCACCCAGACCAACTCGGCGCCGAATTCGCAGGCGACCGGCGTCAACTACGCCAACGACTCGCTCAGCGCCCAGTACGGCATCGGCAACACCGTCTCCGCCAAGCAGACCGGCGGCCAGAACAACCAGAGCGCGGTTCAGGCCGGCTCCGACAACCTGGCGACAGCCACGCAGTCCGACAAGGCGATCACTCCGGCGGTCGGTCCGGTGGTCGGCGGCGCCAACACCTCGTTCACGGGACAGTACGGCGATAACAACCTCGTCACCACGACGCAAAAGACCGCCGACGGCGCTGGCACGTTCGGTCCGCAAGACGGCTATGGCAACGCCTCGGCTTCGCTGCAATACGGCGCCAACAACATCGCCACGATCAAGCAGAACGGATCGGCTGACACCGCCCAGGGCACCTTCAACAGCTCGGCGACGCTTCAGATCGGCGACAGCAACGTCGTGTCGGTCAAGCAAGGCGGCAACACCGCGGGCAATAACGGTCCGACGACGGCAGCGCAGGCCGCGAACGATACCAACGGATCGTATGTAAGCCAGACCGGCTCGCAGAACGGTGCCAATGTGAACCAGGCGAACGGCGGCAACACCCAGGCGACGATCCAGGTCGGCTCGCTGAACACCGCCACCGTCAACCAGGGCACGCAGGTCTTCGGTACCGGCGGCACCACCAACAACGCCGCGACCTCGCAGACCGGCACCGCGAACAAGGCGACTGTCAATCAGGCGATGGCGGTGCCGTTGGCACTTGGCAGCAACAACTCGTTCATCACCCAGATCGGCGGGTCCAACGTCGTCAATTCCGCGCAGACCACCGGTCAGCAGGCGAGCGCCGGAAACAACACGCAGGTCGCCCTGCAGGTTGGAACCGGCAACATCGCCACGGTCGGCCAGGCGACCGGCGCGGGCGTTTCGAACACCTCGGTTACCGCGCAGTACGGCTCGCACAACGTCGCCGTGGTTTCGCAGAAGTAATCAAATCCAGGCGGCGGGCCCTGCCCGCCGCCTGTTTTTTCCGGCATTTTTGTAAGTCGGATTCTCGTAAGTCGGATCCGCTGGATCGACGCGCACCTACTCTTCCGCGCTTTTCGGTGCGATGATCCGGATCGGTTGGTGACCGATGGTCGACGTCTGCGGCGCGATATTCTGTCCCGCTGCTTCGTCCGGACGGCGCAGCTCAAACGTGATTTCACGATCCAGCGCCCACGCGAGATCGGCAAGCGATCGCAGGGTTATCTCGGCCTCACCCGACAATTGACGGTTGATATTCGAACGCCTGCTCTGAAGCCGGCGTGCCAGTTCCTGCTGGGTCAGGCCGGCTCGCTTTTCTTCCGTCACGGCCCGCAGCAGTTCCCGGCGAACCCGCCCCATCAGCCTGCCCGCGGTCCGGGATCGCGCGCCGATATCAAACCGAAAGAACGTCATCAGGCGCAACTCCCCTTACACACAACGTCGCATCGATATCTAGCTCGCGCCGCAACCGCCGGATTGCAATCCGATACCCTCGGTAGAGATCATGGTCCTTGATTATGTCAGTCCAATTGCCGAACACGGCCACAAAGCAATCCTTCGCCATGAACCACCCGAAGATACGGATGTCCGGCGTCTTCAGCTCCCAGACGGCGTTCTCTTCCGCCCGCACCACGCGAAATTGCCTTGTAAAGACCAGATGCTCTCCGCTCAAGAACGAATGAAAGAGATCGTCGATTTGCTCCGCGGGCGAGGGTTCGCCAAGCAGCCGCGCCGGCCTGGCGCCGTTGAGAATCTCCTGCAACCACGCAATGAACTGCGGCGTGCCGTAGAGCAACCGAAGCGGTTGGTCATGGGGCGCAAGCTCGACGTCGATTTTTACTATCGCGCCATTGTCCACGAGATCCGTAATGGTCGGCATGGGCTGAACGATCATCGTTTCAGGGAAAACATCACACGCGCTGACGGTAGTTGTTATGCAATTTCATTGTGAGCGCTGTTACACAACTGTTACGAATGCTCTCTAGATGTCTGATCACAACAACTGAAGATGCCATTGCTGTCGCAAAAACAGAGGCGCACCTGTACCGAAGAGACGCACCCGGAACCCGTACGCAAGACCTGATTCAACGATTGCCAGGCAATCGTCCGATCCAATGACGACCTAGAACCGATTAAAATGCCGATATCTCCCGTCGCAGTAGAATGTGTGATTCGCGCTCAACCGGAAAAGGATTTCCTCCGGCTTGAAGCCGT
Organism: uncultured Alphaproteobacteria bacterium; assembly: GCA_963755895.1. Classification (GTDB taxonomy): domain Bacteria; phylum Pseudomonadota; class Alphaproteobacteria; order Rhizobiales; family Xanthobacteraceae; genus Bradyrhizobium. Next base: position 59,444 of record CAVWMD010000002.1, on the reverse strand, counting down.
TGTGCGATCCGACGCGCCGGTTTCGGGACAATACAGCTTTGTGATCGCCAAGCAGAGCTCCTCCGGCAGCACCAACAACACGCAGAGCGGCAGCTTCGCTTTGCAGAACGGGCCTGAAAAGGTTTTGACGACCCTCATCCTGGATCGTTCGGCAATCGGGCACTATCGCGCCGAGCTATCGCTGCAATCCGACCGCGGGAGCTTCACATGCACGTCACCTTGAAATCCGTCCTGTCGCTGCAAGCCGGATTGATCGGCGCTTTGATGTTGGCGGCGTCCGCGCCCGCATCGGCGCAGAGCGCCTACATCACGCAAGCGAATCCGAATTCTTCCAGCTATGTGGCATCGACCGCGTCCGCGCCGATTCAACTGGTACCGGTCTCGCAGAACGCGCCGCGCGAAACCGCCTTCGTTCCGACCCCGGAAACCGCTCAGACGGCGCGCAACGGCAACATCGCACAGACCCTGGAGATCGGCAGCTACAACCGGGTCCTGCAGTCGCAGTCCGGCGGCAACAATTTCTCCAATGTCGGTGTGGTCGGCGGCACCAACAATAATGTCGGCGTGTTTCAAACCGGCAAGGATCAGTCGAACATCGGCCTGATCAATATGCAGGGATATTCCGTCGGCGTGTTTCAGCCCCCGGGTGCAGCGCCCGTCAACATGCTGATCGCAAAACTGCCCAATGGCAGCCTGCTCATCAAACGATAGACCACCATCATTCGAATCGAGGTACCAGTCATGAGCAAGCGATCCTGGACAATTGCGGCGATCATCGCGATCGGCGTCACGGCATCGGCGCCTGCCTTGGCTTCCGAGCTGGTCTATCACCCGGTCAATCCGACCTTCGGGGGCAATCCGCTCAATGGAAGCTTCCTGCTCTCCACCGCACAGGCTCAGGGACAAGGCACAAAATCCGGCGCGCAGTCGCCGGATCTGTCGGGCCTTACCAATGCGTTGGCCAATCTCGGATCCACCATCGTCGTCAGCCCCAACAACACGAGCGCCGGTGGCGGCGGCGGCAACTAAGCTCGCCTGGATTTCAAACAATGAACAGATACTTCCGGAGCATCGCGGGGATTGCGATGCTCTCGCTAAGCTTGGGCGGCTGCATCACGGGATCCGCCGACGATCCGATGGCGCATCCGGCGACGCTCGTTCCCAACACCAAGACCGGGATCGTGCTGGACAGCCTGCCCGGGCCGCGGCGCAAGCTCGACGTGACGGTCTACAATTTTCCCGACCTGACGGGGCAGAACAAGCCGAACGACAACTTCGCGGAGTTCTCGCGGGCGTTGACCCAGGGCGCCGGCGCTGTCCTGATCGACGTGCTGACCAAAGCCGGCGGCGGCGCTTGGTTCAACGTGGTCGAACGCAACGACCTGCAACCGCTGCTGCAGGAGCGCCAGATCATCCAGAATACCCGCACGGCGGCTGAGGGCGACAAGGCGCCGGCCCTGCCACCGCTACGCTTTGCCGGCATCTTGCTGGAGGGCGGCGTCGTCGGTTACGACAGCGATGAATCCACCGGCGGTATCGGCGCAAACTATTTGGGAGTTGGTCCCAACATCCAATATCGGCAGGATATCATCACGGTCGCGCTGCGAGCCGTCAGCGTACAAAGCGGCCGCGTGCTGGCCTCCGTGACGACCACCAAGACGATCTATTCGCTCCAGATCCAGGGCTCCGCGGTCATGTTCGCCGCGGTCGATGAGTTGCTGCAGGCAGAACTCGGGTTCACTAAGAACTCACCGGCGACACTGGGAGTCCGGGAAGGCGTGCAACTCGCGGTCTATGCGCTGATTTTCGAAGGCGTGAAGAACAATCTTTGGCAGTTCAAGGATAAAGCCGCCGGGGATGCATTTATGCTTGAACTCGAGAAGCAGCGAAAAGCCTCCTTCATCCAGGCCAACGCGCAGGATGCGCCAAAGACCTGAATGGCGTAGCGAAATTACCGTCCCGGCCGCGCTTGCTGGGTCGCGGTATAGCAGGCTTGCGATGATGCATTCTGGGCATTGCAGGTTACCGGAGCCGTCGGGCCTGCTGCGGCGGGAGTGCCAATTACCCCGGTCAATTCCGGAGTTACCTTGCTCGGGGTTTTTGTGCCCGTCCCCACGCTGCCATGGGACTGTTGAATATAGACGTCAGACGCGGCAGGCGGCGCGGATTGCGCGGTCGCGTGATCCGAAAACGCAGCCGGCAGCACCGCGATGGCGAGCCATATCCGTGATCGTGTTCTCATCGCTCGGCTCTCTGTTCGGAAGATGCATCAATGCAGAAGGTATCTACCAAATCCGCTTTACACAAAATAGCTGCCGTGGCGATAGCGGATTTTGCCGGAGACGAAAACGCGATCGCGGGCCGAGCAGTCGTCGTGTCGTCATACGCGCGCCATCGGTGGTGTTCGCCACCCTGCTCGCATTGATCGTATGTTCGGGCGCCAGCTTCTCAAAGCCGGCGCATATCGGCGGCAGCGAGGTTTCGATTGCGCAGTTACCTCCGGGCGTGACGTTACGTTTCAAAAGGCGCCAGCTAACCGTCGCCGCGACGCAGCCACACGCGGAGTCGGATTCCACTCTGAGGAAAATGGCCGAGGACGCCGCGACGACGCATACATTGCCCGTCAGCTATTTCCTGCGCTTGATTCGGCAAGAGAGCGGATTTAACCCGAACTCCGTCAGCCGGGCCGGCGCGCAAGGCATTGCGCAGTTCATGCCTGCTACGGCGTACGACCGGGGCCTGAAGGATCCGTTCGATCCAGCCGAAGCCTTGCCGAAATCCGCCGAACTGCTGAGCGAACTCAGGGTTCATTTTGGCAATCTGGGTTTGGCGGCGGCCGCCTACAATGCCGGTCCCGAGCGTGTTCACCAATGGCTCGCCGGCAAAAGCCAATTGCCTCAGGAGACGATCGATTATGTCCGCGTGATCACCGGGCATGACGCCGCGGACTGGGCGAGGTCGAACGATCTCGCGATCAATCTCGGCGCCGACGCGCTTGGGCCCTGGTCCCAGCTACGTCCGCGTGTCAACCGACTGTCCTGGGAAGCCCAGCTACTGGCAACACTTCAAGCCGCATCGACAAATGGATCCGCCGTACCCGCCACGCCGGTTTCACTTCCAAAAGCCGGCGAAGCGTCGTTGTGTTCACAGTGCATCCTGCAATCGGTTTATTAGATCAGCGCCGCACGCCGGAAAACGGTGGCCCGGTGTGATCTGCTTCACATCGGCTGCGCGAAATGAAGGCTACATCGGCGGCACCGCCCGCTTCCCTCGGGCCCCTGAATTTTGGAGGTCGCTAATGGCTGCCATCGCAAGAGTTTTCGCACGCGCTCTTCCCAAAGAGTCGATCGAACTCGAAATCCTCAAGCAGCTCGCGCTATTTTGCGGCGCCGGACTGTTGGTATCGCTGCTGATGATGACCTATGGCGTGGATCTCAGCCCAGGACTGTTTTAGCGGCGACTATTTTAGCGGCGACTGTTCCCGCGCCGCCTGATCCAACGGCCGACCAGTCGGGCGCGAACCCTATTCGCAGGCCGACGCTGCCACGGCAAAGACTATTACATCAAGGCGGCGTCACAGGATCGCGGCAGATTACCCAACATGCAAATCAAGCGCTGCTGTCAGGATGGCCGCTGCCGACCGCGAGGCAAATCAGCCTGCAAGCGCTAACCGACCTTACCAGAGGTTGTTGGCGAACAGCCCAAATGGCGGACGCTGCGCGAACAGCATCGTTGGCGCGGTCGGCGGGGCAACGCGCCTCTTCGCAACCTTGCGCTTTTGCTGAGGCTTCGGGCTGGGCTTTTTCGCATCAGTCGGCACAAGCTGAGCTAAAGCCTCCCGCGCCGTCACCTTGGTCGAGGCGTCAGCCACCGGCACCGGAGCGGCGACGCCGGCCTCACTCTTTGCTATGTGTGTCTGGGCTGGAACGATTGTCGGAGCGCTGGTATCAAAAACTACCCTCTCCGGCCATTTGCGGTCGGTATGAATTCGAATCATCGGCAAATCAGCCGCCGTGCTGGTTCCCTCTACTTCCGACGCCACCGGCAACGTCGGAACTGCCTGCCCGGCGACAAATAGCAGCACGAGCAACGCCGCGCCGACATAGAGAAAGTATCGCATCACGGGCATATCACAGTCGCTCCATCCGCGCTGTCACGCGGATCACGCCTTAACAACGGGCTGTCATCTAATTGGTTCCGGCCGCATCCGTTAGGTTCAACGCGTCCTCAATCGCTTCTTTGTGAACGTGATTTGGTTAAATGTGGCTGGCGGTCACCGGCACGCACCTGGCCCGGTCGGCGTTAACGTTGACGAAGCCGATGTGCAGTCGGGCGAAGGTCTTGTGGCCCTTCCGCGGCACGGTGTCATGGATCACCCGCGTGCGGTCGGTCAAATGGCTTCCATCTCTGCGGATGAAAGCGCAGAAAATCTCGATGTCCCTGACCGCATAATCGTTGCCGTTGCGAAGCGTAAGGGTGACCAGGGCTTTCGACCCCAAACCTCCCCGTTGCCAGTACTGCGATGATATCCTCAGGCCATCGGCCAGTGGTATTTCCTGGGGTACGGCCCGCGACTGCGACAATGCGCCCTGCTGCGAGCCGGCCGTGGCAGGCAGCAAGGCGGTTTCCGGCTCGGCGGCGGTCGCCAACTGTACCGGCTCGCGCTCGGCCGTACCTTTGCCATCCTCGGACAAAGCCATCCAGCCGCCAAAGCCGGCCACCAAGACCACCGCCAACCCGATAAGCCCGAGCCTGGGATAATCGGAACGGTCGGCCGCAGCTTTATCCGGCCTCTTCGCAAAACGGCCGCCGAACGCGGCCAACCTGGTCCAGTCGAGGCGATACAGACCAGTATCCATCGCGACCCCATCGCGTTGCAACGCGTGGCTCCAACAACGGCTGCCAATGGCGGGTTTCCCCGCCAAATTGCATAATCCGCAAAATCGGAAATAGTTGCATCCCGCCTGTTACAAATGTTGGCGGGCTGCGGGGGCGGTCGGCTGGCGGCACTGGGGGATGGCCTTGCCGGAACGGGGCCGCTAAATTGCGCGCCACAGGCCAACACCAGAAGCGTCGCGGCAGAGCGACGCCTAAACCCTCGAGGGAAGACCGACGATGCCGACAGTTACCTGGGATCATGTCCATTTGCGCAGTCCCGACCCGGAGGCGATGGCCGCCTGGCTCGCGGATATCCTGGGCGGCGAGATCATCCGCGGCCCCGGTCGAATTGACGTGAAGCTCGGTGGCGCCAATGTATTCATCGCGCCGGTCACCCCAGGCGACGGCGTCAATACCCCGCCGGTAACGCCTTATCAGGGGCTCGATCATTTCGGGCTCACGGTGAAGGATATCGATGCGGTGGCCGCCGAGATCAAAGCCAAGGGCGTGGAGTTTACCAAGGAGCCCACCACCATCCGGCCGGGCGTGCGCATCTGCTTTATTCGCGGGCCGCAGGGCATTTCGATCGAACTGCTCGAGCGCGACAAGAAATACGCTTGAGGCACGCCATCCGACCGGTCAGGCCTGCCTGGACGCCAGACCCGCCGCCGCGGGCATCGCCGGCTCTCCGGGCCGCGTCATGTTTCTGTCATGCAACAGGAACGGCTTGGAAAAGCCCGTGCGAGAACTGTGACGCGTATCACTGCCGTCGCCGAGGGCAACCTGTCGCGTTGACGCCGCGCAGAACTTTGGCATAACAGACAGCGATCCCGTCGGGACAACGGGATCATCGGGACACGATGAAAAACGGTCTGTATTCGATCCACGTCACCTTGCAGGACGGGCGTTCTGGCAAGGGCAGCGGTGTTGTCATGTTCCGGGATGGCAATATCCTCGGCGGCGATGCCTACCTGTTTTACCTCGGCAGCTACACCGTCAAGGGCGATACCTTCAAGGGCGAGGTGCTCGTCCAGCGCCATACCAGCAGCCCCGACGCCAATCCGCTCTTTGGCGGCCCGAGCCCGGTCGGCGTCGGCGTTTCCGGCACGTTCACCGGCACGAGGGCTGTCATGGACGGCACGGCACTGGTCGGCAAGGCCAGCCAGATCTTCACGGCGACGCTGCACTTTCTGGCCGAGAGCGACTAGAGCCTTTCCCGTTCCGATGGAATCGGAACGGGACTCTAGGTTTTTGTTTTGACGCGTTTTCTTCACGCGAACCGGTATCCACTTCGCTCGAAAACGCTCTAACCAAACGGCCATCAACCGACGTCTATTCCGCTGCCTGCTCCAGCGGCGCCACCTTGGGAAGGATGATCTGGATTCGTGTCCCCCTTCCGGGTTGGGATTCGAGGTCGAGCCGGCCGCCGAGGCGATTGGTCACGATATTGTAGACGATGTGCAGACCGAGCCCGGTGCCGCCCTGGTCGCGTCGCGTGGTGAAGAACGGGTCGAAGGCGCGACGCCGGACGTCGAGGCTCATGCCGCAGCCATTATCCGAAAAGATGACCTCGACATTGTCCTTGCCGGACTCCCTCACCAGAATATCGACCGCCCCGGGCCTGCCGTCGGGGAAGGCGTGCGCCACCGCGTTGAGGAAGAGATTGGTGAGCACCTGGCCATAGGGGCCCGGATAGCTGTTCATGGTGAGATTGGGTTGGCAGTCGACATTGAGCGACAGATGGTGCTTTCGCAATCCGGGCCGCAGGCTCATCACCACCTGCTCGGTCAGGTCGCCGAGATCGAAGTTGCGCTGATCGGAGTAATTCCGGTCGGCGGCCACCTGCTTGAAGGACTGGATCAGCTCGGCCGCGCGGTTAAGGTTCGCCACCAATTGCGATGACGCATCGCGGCTGGTTTCAAGAAAATCGGTCAGCCGGGAGCGCCTGAGATCGCCGCGCTCCACTTCGGCGGTGAAAATCGCCGTCTTGCGCTCCAGCGACGAAGCCACGGTCAGGCTGATGCCGACGGGGTTGTTGACCTCATGGGCGACGCCCGCCACCAGCCGTCCCAGCGCCGCGAGTTTTTCCGCCTCGATCAGCGAGTTCTGGGTTTCCCGCAAGTTGCGCAACGCGGCTTCGGCGGCATCCTTTGCCTTGCGCATCTCCAGTTCGCCGCGCTTGCGTTCACCGATATCGAGCGCGACGGTGACGATGCGTTCAATCTCGCCTTCGGCGTCGAGCAGCGGCAGCTTGTTGACCAGCCATTGCCGCATATTGCCGGAGGCATCCATGTATTCCTCCTCGTAGAATCCGAGCCCCCTGCTGGTCGCCAACACCCGCTTGTCGTTCTCGTCAGTCTTTTGCGCGCCGTAGCGCGACATCAGATCGGAGGTGGTACGGCCGATCGCGTCCGCCGGCTCGATACCGAAAATGCCGGCCATGTAACGGTTCATCAGGACGTAATGCAGTTCCTTGTTCTTGACGTTGATCACGGCGGGCACGGTGTCGATCACCTGCTGCAACAGCCGACGGCCTTCGGCGATGGCGTCCTCGGCCCGTTTCTGATCGGTGATGTCGCGGATCGTTCCTTCATACCGGACGACCTCACCGGTCTCGTCACGGACCACGGTGGCGCTGTCCGATATCCAAAGGATCGCGCCGCCACGCCGGCGCACCTGATATTCGAATTCGCGCACCATGCCGTCGCGCGCCATCAACGCGCGATACGCCTCCCGCGCCTCCGGGTGCACGTAGATGTTGTGGGAGATATCGCTGACGTCTCCGATCAATTCTTCCGGCGTCTCGTATCCCATCATCCGAGCCAGCGCCGGATTGGCGTTGAGCAGCGCACCGGCGGGTGTCGTCACATAAATTCCGTCGACCGAGCCCTCGAACAGCTTGCGATAGCTTTCCTCGGCGAGCCGCTGCTCGCCGAGCGCGCGGATCGCCGCCTCGCGCGCGGCATCGGCATCAACCAGCGAACGGCGGAACACCTCGGCGGCGCGGGCGATGTCGCCGATCTCGTTAGCCACATCGGTCGCCGGGATCGAAGTATGTTTCTCCCCGCCGGCGAGCGCACGCATGGATTTGGCGATCGACTTCAGCGGCCGGACGGTCCGGCGCACCACGAACAGTGCCGCGGCAAGCCCCGCCAGCACCCCCCCGATGCCGAGGATGATGCTTTGCCATTTGTCGTCTCGCAGCGTCTTGGCGAAATCGTTCGCCAGTACGCGGCCCCTTCGGGCACTCGCGTCGCGCAACAGGTCGGTCACCCGTCCGATCTGCCGGCCTTCGCTGCCGAGCACGTCCTTGTCCAGTTTGGCAATCTCGGCTTCGGCATCCGAGATCGAAATGATCGCATCGGCGTAGGCGTCGGTTGCCGCACGAAGCTCCTGGCTGTTGACCGCCAGAGCCCGCGTCTGCCGCGCCCACTGCTCGGCGGACGCGGGATCGTGTGCCAGCAACGCCGCCGAGATCTGGTTCTGCGCCCGAAACAGGCTTCTGGCGACGAGCCGGTCAGGCTCTCCCGCAAGCGCCGTTTCGAACCGCTCGCGCAGCGGCGGCAACGCCGCGACCAGTCCGTCGCGGCGCGCAATCAACTCGCCAACTCGCTCGATGCCTTCACGATAATTCGCAAAGCGCTGCGCGACGCCGTCGATCATATCCTGCTGCTCGGGAGCCAGTTCCAGCCGGGTCTTTTTCAACAGCGCGCTCAAGGCCGAAACCGCCTCGCTGACCCGATCGGATTGGGCGTTCGGATCGGTCACGAAATCGCGGGCGGCGAGCCGTAATTCGGCGACCCGCCGGTCGATCTCCTCGGCGAGGTCGCCGACATCCTGCAGCCGCTGTACTTCGCCGAAGGTCGCGTCGATATGGCGAATGGCGATCACGCTGGCCAAGCTGGTCGCTATGATCACCACCAAGACCAGCAGGAAGCCGCCAAAGGTCAATTGACCGATCGATAGCGAAAACGACCGTATCCGTTGGACGATAGCGGCAAAGGGCATGAGTTCGAGACCGGCTCCGGACAGCCCGCTTTATACGCTGGAATCGGCCTCAAGGGGAACAAGGGGCCGCCCCGCAAGCTGTGGGCCAGAGCCTGTTCTTTGCCCTCAATCCGGCGGGATGCCGGCGTCCTTGACCACCCTCGCCCATAGCACGACGTCATCCTTGATGATCCCGGCAAACTCCGCCCGCGAGGCCGCCTTCGGCGGACACCCTGCGAGGTCGAGCTTCTGCCGCACGTCCGGCGCCGCCAATGCCGCGTCGAGCGCCTTGCTGATGCGATCGACGATCGGCTCGGGTGTGCCGGCGGGAACCACGATGCCGAACCATGGCGTCACCTGGGCGCCGGGATAGCCCTGCTCGGCCATGGTCGGCACGTCGGGGAAATACTTCGAGCGGCCGTCGTTGATCGCGCCGATGATCCGGATGGTGCCGGTCTGCACCTGGGCCAGCGCCTGGTTGGCGGACAGGAAGGTCGAGGTGATCAGCCCCGTCGAAATATCCGCCACCATCTGCGGATAGCCGCGATAGCCGATGCCGGGCACATCGATGCCGGCCAGGCGCTTGAACAGCTCAAAACCGAGATGCCCGGTCGATCCCCTGCCGGGATGGCTGTAATTGAGCTTGCCGGGCTTATCCCTGGCGAGCGCGACATATTCCGCAACGTTGTTCACCGGCAATGAAGTCGGCACGATGAAGAAATTCGGCGCCCGGCAGATTTGTCCGATCGGGGTGAAATCGCGCACCGGATCCCAGCGAAGCGAGACATTCAGCGACGGGCTCGCGGTGAAAAACGTCGTCACCATCAGCCATGTGTATCCGTCGGGCGCCGCGCGTGCGACCTCCTCGGCGGCGATCGAACCGTTGCCGCCGGGTTTCGATTCGCTAAGGATCGTTCCCTTCCACTGCCCGGCAATGTTTTGCGCGACGATGCGCCCGAACACGTCGACCACGCTGCCGACCGAATAAGGAATGATCATGCGGATCCGGCGGTTGGGGAAGTTCTCCTGGGCCATGCCGGCGTCGGGCGCAGCAAGCCATATCAAGCATGCGCCGATGAGAACGCCGATGCGCCCGATCCTCATGATGCGTGCCCTGCCCCGTTGTTCTCTTTGACGCTTTGCAAGCATCGGGATTTTGCCGGCAGGATGCCCATAATCTCCACGACCGGCAAGCGTGACCGCTTGCGAGGCCGGTGTCCGCCGCTATGATCATGGCCAAGAGGCGCATCAAGCGCCCGTCGCCGAGGGAAGGAAAATTCATGAACATCACGCAGGGACTGCGCAGGGTGCTGCAGACCGATCCAGCTGGGATTGCCACGGTCGAGGGCGATCGCCGCCGCAACTGGCGCGAAGTCGGCGACCGCGTCGCCAGGCTCGCGGGCGGACTGCAGGAACTTGGCGTCGAACCCGGCGAGCGGGTCGCGGTGCTGATGCTGAACTCCGACCGCTATCTCGAACTCTATCTCGGCATCGCCTGGGCCGGCGCCGTGATCGTTCCGACCAATATCCGCTGGAGCCGCGCCGAGATCGAGGACTTGCTCGTGGATTGCCGAGCCACGGCGCTGGTGGTCGACAAAACCTTTGCGACAATGGGTGTCGAGCTGGCCAAGGCCGTTGCGCTGACGCTGATCTATGCCGATGACGACGACGGCCCCGCCGAGGCGCGGAACTACGAGAAGCTGATCGCGGCAAGCGGCCCCGTCCCCGACGCGATGGCATCGCGGGAGGAACTTGCCGGCATCTTCTACACCGGCGGCACCACGGGCCGGTCCAAGGGTGTGATGCTGAGCCACGCCAATATTGTCAGCAATGCGCTGCACATGCTGGGCGAAGGTCTGCTGCCCGACGGCACGATCTATCTCAACGCGGCACCGATGTTTCACCTTGCCAATGGCGCCGGCATGTTCGCCTCCCTGATCGGCGGCGGCCGCAACGTCGTCATCAAGACGTTCAGCCCTGAAGCGGTGATGGCCGCGATCGAGCGCGAGAAGGTCACCGCGACCCTGATCGTGCCGACCATGATCCAGATGCTGACCGACCATCCGGGCTTCCGGACCGCCGACATGTCGTCGCTGCAGCGGATCCTGTACGGCGCCTCCCCGATCAGCGAAGCGCTGCTCAATCGTGCGATGGCGGGGCTTCCCGGCACCGCGTTCCATCAGCTCTACGGCATGACCGAACTGTCGCCGGTGGCGACGCACCTGCCATGGCACCAGCACACCGGCGAAGCCGCGACGAAGAAGAACCGGCAACGCGCCTGCGGACGCGCCGCGATCGGTTGCGAGGTCCGCATCGTCGACGCCGAGCACCGACCGGTTGCGACGGGCGTGGTTGGCGAGGTCGCGGTGCGCGGCCAGAACGTCATGATGGGCTATTGGGAACGGCCGGAAGAAACCGCCAAGGCCGTGATCGACGGCTGGATGCATACCGGCGACGGCGGCTACATGGACGAGGAAGGCTATGTCTATCTGGTCGACCGCGTCAAAGACATGATCATTTCCGGCGGCGAGAACGTCTATTCGATGGAAGTCGAGAACGTGATCACGCAACATCCGGCGGTATCGCAATGCGCCGTGATCGGCATACCGAGCGAACAATGGGGCGAGACCGTCCACGCCTTCGTGATTCCGAAGGCCGGTGCCAGCGTCAATGCCGCCGAGATCATGGCATTCTGCAAGGACCGCATCGCCGGCTACAAATGTCCGCGCAGCGTCGATGTCCGGACCGAACCGTTTCCGCTCTCGGGCGCCGGCAAGGTGCTCAAACGCGAGTTGCGCAGGCTCTACGCCAAGGATCATGCCAAGGATCACGTAACGGACCACGGGCCCGCGCAAGCCAGGACCGGTTGATCTCAAAGGATCCTCTCAGCCGAGCGCGCCGACCTCGAACAGTTCGCCGTCGTAACCGGCCTCTTTCGGGATTCGGAGCTGACGGCCGCCATTGAGCTTTGTCATCACCGGCATCACGGTGACGATCGGCTGGCCCTTCATTTCATCGAGCGCGGCCTTGACGTTGGGCTGCTTGCCGAGCCGGATCAGATTCCGCGTGGTTGGAAATGGCAGCTTGAACCGCCCGCTCTCGCCGCCTTCCAGCGCCTCGCGCGGCGACACCCAGATCGAATCGGTGGATTCCTTGCCGTCATGCGCGCCTAGCTGCGCCGGCGGCGCGGACGCCAGGAAGAACCAGGTGTCGAACCGCTTCGGCATGCCCTCCGGCGTGATCCAGTGCGCGTAGGGCACCAGTGCGTCGAGCGCGAGTGACAATTTGTTGTCGGACAGAATCTTTGGAAACGTCGTCTTGCTCTCGCACAATGCGGCGCGGTGGCCGGCTTCGATTTCGGTGGCGCGCGTGGCATCAACAAGAAGAGTCGACCCTTGCGGGCGCGCCAGAAGGATACCGCTCTCCTCAAAGGTCTCGCGAACCGCGGCGATGCGGAAGCTTAAGTCTCCGGCATCGAGACCCTCGCCGCCGGAATAGAGTTCCGGCCGCGCGATGATCTCCTTGTCGCTGGCATCGACGCTGCCACCGGGAAACACCAGCGCGCCCGAATTAAAGTCGATCTCATAATGGCGCACCATCATGAAGACCTCGATTTCCTTCCGGACGGCGTTGTCCCGCAGCAGCAGAATGGTCGATGCCGGACGCGGGGCAACAGCTTCAGCCATATTGATTACTCCGCCGCGCTGACTTGCGGCTGCAGATTGGCACGCTTGTCGACGCGGGCGACCCGCGACAGCAGATATTCCACCTCAGCCTTCGCCGCGGCGGTGATGGTTGCGCCCGGCTTGCGCTGCGCGCTGGTGGCGATGATACCGCGCTTCTGCAGCACGTATTTGCGCACCGCCAACCCGGCGCCGGGCTGCTGCTCGTAGCGGATCAGCGGCAGATGGGCGTCGAACAGATCGTGCGCGGCATCGCGCTTGCCGGCCTTCGACAGCTTGACCACGTCAATCAAAAGCTCCGGGAAAGCGTAGCCGGTCATCGCGCCATCGGCGCCGCGCTCCATCTCGAAATCCAGGAACAGACCGCCATTGCCCACCAAAATCGACATCGGCTTCAGCGAGCCGTCCTTCTGGTATCCGCGCAGGGTCGAGATCTTTTCCAGCCCCGGCCAGTCCTCATGCTTGAGCATCACGCAGGACGGTGAGTCCATCACGATCTTGCGGATCACCGCGGGCGTGAACACCACCGAAAGCGTCAACGGATAGTCCTGCAGCACCCAGGGAATATCGTCGCCGATCGCTTCCTGGGCCTGCTTGAAATAGCTGATGATCTGGTCGTCGGTGCGCAGATGCGGCGGCGGCGCGATCATGACGCCGGCGGCACCGGCATCCATCGAGGCCTTGGCCAGCGAGCGCATGGTGGCAAAGCCCGGCGCCGACACGCCGACGATGATCTGCATGTTCTTGGCGCGCTTGACGAACCGGACCGCCACCGCCTCGGCTTCCGCCGCGTCCAGCTTCGGCGCCTCACCGAGAATGCCGAGTACGGTCACGCCGTCGCATCCGACCTCGGCATAGAAATCGGTCAGCCGGTCGATCGAGCTGTAGTCGATGCGGCCATCCTCGTGGAACGGCGTGGGCGCAATGGCGAAGGTGCCGGCGGCCTGGGCGGTGAGCTTTGTCATTTGTATCTCTTCTCTCTTCGTCGTTCCGGGACGCCCCTCTGGCGCGAGCCCGGCGTCACAGCTTTATACCCGCACGACGGAATTACGGAAGAGTCAGAACCGCCGGGCGCCCATCTTGATCTGCTCCTCGGAGAAGAAGATCTCCTTGGCGTGCTCGACCACGTCCTGCGCCTTCCACCCCGAATGCGGCGGCTTCCAGCCGTCCATTTCCATCATCCGCATCTCGCGCACGCCGCGGGGGCCGGAAACGCCCAAAACCTTGCCGGTCTGGTCGCCCGAGAGGTCGCTGACCATGTACAGCACGGCCGGTGCAATGCCGTCCGGTCCGAGTGCCAACCCCGGATTTTCCTTGTAGCGCGGCAGGTCGGCGGTCATGCGGGTCAGCGCGCCCGGGGCCAGCGTCCAGATCCGGATATTGTATTTGCGGCCCTCGATCGCCAGCACATTAGACAGTCCCCAGATTCCGCCCTTGGCGGCGCCGTAATTGGTCTGGCCGAAATTGCCGATCAGGCCCGAGGTCGAGGACGTATTGACGATGACGCCGCCGCCATTGTCGCGCATCCAGCGGAACACCGGCTGGGTGCAGCAGAACGTGCCTTTCAGATGCACTTTTATCACTTTATCCCAATTGCTCTCTTTGGCCTTGGCAAAGGTTTCGTCGAGCAGGATGCCGGCATTGTTGACCAGGATATCGGCGCGGCCGAAGTTCTTGATGGCGTCGTCGAATACCGATTGGCCGCCGGCCATGGTCGAGATGTCGGCGCCGTTGGCAACCGCCCGGCCGCCTTCCGCCTTGATCGCCTCGACCACCTTTTGCGCCATGGTCTGGTCGCCGCCCGAGCCGTCGCGCGGACCGCCGAGGTCGTTGACCACCACTGACGCACCTTCGCGTGCGAACAATTTGGCATAGGCCTCGCCGAGCCCCCCGCCCGCGCCGGTGATGATCGCAACCTTGCCGTCGAGCAATCCCATGATGCGTTTTCCCTTATTGGTTGCCGTCATTCCGGGGCAGCCCGCAGGGCTGAACCCGGAATCCAGAGATTGTTGCAGCGAGATTCCGGGTTCGCGCTGCGCGCGCCCCGGAATGACGAACTTGTTAACCCAGCACCGTCCGGCCGCTCTTGATCACGGTGACGTCGCGCGATTTCACCTTGGCTTCGAACGAAACCACATTGCCGTCCTTCCAGAGCTCCATCGTGACGGTTTCACCGGGAAACACCGGCGATGAGAACCGCGCGGAATGTTGTTTGAAGGCCGCGGGGTCGTAGTCGGCATAGGTCTGCAACACGCCGCGGCAGGTGATGCCGTAGGTGCACATGCCGTGCAGGATCGGCCGTGGAAAGCCGGCACGCTTGGCGAATTCGGGATCGGAGTGCAACGGATTGCGGTCGCCGCAGAGCCGGTAGATCAGCGCCTGGTCCGGCCGGGTGGTGATGTCGACCGTTTTGTCGGGGCTGCGGCTCGGCACCTTGTGCGGCTCGGGCTGGCCTTCCGACGGGCCGCCAAAGCCGCCATCGCCGCGCGCGAAACGCGAGGCAATGAGGGTCGCGAGCTTCTCGCCCTTGTCGTCCTTCAGCACGGTCTGATGACGGATTACCGCGCCCTTGTCCTTGCCCTTGTCGAAGACATCGAGAACGGTCGAATCCGCGGTGATGCGGGCATCCACCGCGAACGGCTTGTGGAACGTGATGTCGCGCTCGCCATCGACCACCATCACGCGGTTGAGATTCATCTCGCCGGGACCGGCCCCCCAGGCCGCGACGGAGGCGAAGGTCGGCACCACTTTGAGGGGACGCGGCGTCAAGGTACCTTCATTGACGAAAGCCAGTTCCCTCTCGTCCATCGGGTCCGCGCCCATCCCGATGCCATAGGCGTAGAGCATCACTTCACGATCGGTATAGGCGTATTTCTGTCCGAGATTTTTCAGCGCCATCAGTTCTTCGTACTTGATCGGCATTTGCGTGTTCTCCCGATTGTTTTTATTCTTGTCGTGCCCGCGAAGGCGGGCATCCAGTAATCACCGACGTCTGCGTTTAAATCACGAGCGCCTGCGTTTACTGGATCCCCGCCTTCGCGGGGATGACGGCTGACTGTGTTGCGCGCGCGTGCGCAATCTTTAACTCACGCCGCTGTGAAGAACGGCAACGGCGCGCCGTCGGTCGGCTTCCACACCAGCTTCACTTTCTGGCCGATCTTGAGCTTGTCCATGTCGCAGTCGACGATGTTGGTCTGCAGCGAGGGGCCTTCCTTCAGGGTGACGTAGGCGATCGCATAAGGCCCGGTGGGGGATTTGCGCATCAGGCTGAAGGTGTAGATCGTGGCCTCGCCCGAGCTTTCCTCCCACACCGTCTTGTCGGAAAAACAGAACGGGCAGATCGAGCGCGGAAAATAATGCGGCTCGCCGCACGCGGTGCAGCGCTTGATCATGAACTTGCCCGCTTTCGCCGCGTCCCAGAACACGGTGGTTTCCGGGTTGGTCCCCGGCGCCGGGTATTTCTTTGCTTCAGCCATCACACGCGCTCCAGAATGCAGGTCGAGGCGGCATGGCGCACGCCGAGCAGTCCGCCGGTGCCGTGGGCGATCGCGAGATCGCAATTCGGCACCTGCACCTTCGGATGCGCCTCGCCGCGCAACTGCCGCACCGCTTCGAGGATTTTTGTCATGCCACCGCGGTTGACCGGGTGGTTGCTGCAAAGGCCGCCGCCATCGGTGTTGAACGGCAACTTGCCGACGCCGGAAATCAGGTTGCCGTCGGCGACGAACTTGCCGCCCTCGCCTTTTTTGCAGAAGCCGAGATCTTCGAGCTGCATCAGCACCGTGATGGTAAAGCTGTCGTAGATCGAGGCGTATTTGATATCCTTCGGCGTGATGCCGGCTTCCTCGAAGGCACGCGGCCCGGACCACACGCCGGCTGAATAAGTCAGGTCGAGATCCTTGCCGCCGCGCGGTCCCTTGGTCGCCTCGCCATGGCCGATCAGCCGCACCAAGGGCTTCTTGAGGCTTCTGGCAATTTCCGGCGTGGTGACGATCATGGCGCCGCCGCCGTCGGTGACGACGCAGCAATCCATCCGGTGCAGCGGATCGGAAATCATCGGCGAGTTCAGCACGTCCTCGACGGTGACGACGTCCTTGAGCATCGCATGCGGATTGTATTGCGCATGATGCGAGGCCGCCACTTTGATCCAGGCCAGTTGCTCGCTGGTGGTGCCGTAGTCGTGCATGTGGCGCATGGCACACATGCCGTAGGCATTGTGAGTGGTCGCTCCGTAGGCGAGCTCGAAATCGGCCTCGGCGCCGGAGGCGCGTGGCGGCATCACCCCGGTGCGCGGCTTGCCGGCCAAAGTGACCAGCGCCACCGAGCATTTGCCGGCCGCGATCGCTTCGGCGGCATGGCCAAGGTGGATCAAATAGGAACAGCCGCCGGTTTCGGTGGAATCGACGTGGCGCACCTTGAGGCCGAGATAATCCACCATCGGCCAAAGACCGCCCGGCGCGTCGCCGGCGCAGAAATAGCCGTCGATATCGGCTTTGGTCAGGCCTGCGTCCTCGATCGCCCCCTTGGCGACCTCGGCGTGAAGCTGCGCGGTGGATTTATCGGGTGCGTGCCGGGTCGGATGCTCATAGATCCCGGCAATGTAGGCCTTGGCCTTGATGGTCAAATTGATCTCCGCTGGCGTTTCTTAATTCCAGCCATTTTCTCGCCTGTCGGGGCCGGCTTGGCAAGCGCGGAAATATTCCGTCCCGCGAGACGGGGCACACCGCCGCGTCCTCGCGGCGCGATGCGTCCGAGTTTTGCAAGAACGATGCCCTCTAAACCGAGAGGGCGCAGGGAAGACCGGGTGCGCGCTGCACCCGCGGTCTCATGTGCAAAAATGCGCACAGCAAAAACGCACACGAGCATACAGGTTCAGCGGAAGCAGTCCGGCCTTCCCTGCGCGATGGCTTTACAGCTTATTCCGTGCTCTCCCCGGTGAGACCAGAGCTTGCTTGTCACCGTCGTCCCCAAGGAGTGTGAGTTCCTTGCGAACTTGACACCTGCCATTGGGGCGTCAGGACCACACGACTTCGCCGTACGCTTCAGCCACGCTCGTCAGTCGCAGCCATCGCGTCCACCGCTCCCCGCCCCAACGTCAGTGACGATGGCCAACGTTCCCTCTCTCGGGACGGGATGCGAAGATTAAGCAGCTGATTTGCCTTCGAAGAAAACCGAAATATTTTTGCAAATCGGGCTGGACACGGGTTGGGCAAATCAGTGCTTCAGCATCGTCTTGCAATACGAGGCCATTCACTCGTCAAGGAGCGACATTCGTTTTGCCACCAAAAGCGCGACAGAATTCAGACAGAAATCAATCCAGCTTCGCTCCTAAAAATCGATCAGCATTGCTGACCAGTTGAGGATGCCTGAGAAAGCCGCGCGGCATGTTACGCCTGTGACATTTTTCCTCATTGGCTTTTTGAGCCCGCTTGAATCTATTTGGAGGCCTCCAGTTATCCTAGGATAACCAATCATCGACAAAGGGAGGGTCAACCATGAAGATCGTCGTGATCGGCGGTACCGGCCTGATCGGCTCGAAGACCGTTATCATTCTGCGCCAGGGCGGCCACGAGGTCCTCGCCGCTTCACCCAAAAGCGGAATCAACACCATCACCGGCGAGGGGCTGAAAGAAGCCGTGACCGGCGCGCAGGTGGTGATCGACCTCGCCAATTCGCCCTCCTTTGAAGACAAGGTGGTGCTGGATTTCTTCGAGACCTCCGGCCGCAACCTTCTCGCGGCAGAGGCCGCAGCCGGCGTCCGCCATCATGTCGCGCTCTCCATCGTTGGAACCGACCGTACGCCCGACAACGGTTACTTTCGCGCCAAGGTCGCCCAAGAGAGACTGATCGAGGCTTCGGGCATTCCCTACACGATCATCCGCGCGACCCAGTTTCTGGAATTCCTCGGTGCTATCGCCTCGGCGGGTGCGGACGGAAACGTGGTCAAACTCGCGCCCGGCCTGTTCCAGCCCATCGCGGCCGACGACGTTGCTGAGATCGTTGCCGATCTGGCGCTCGCGGCGCCGCGAAGCGGCATCGTCGACATCGCCGGTCCGGAACGCGCGCCGTTCAACGAAATCATCGCGCGCTATCTGAAGGCGGTCGGCGACCCCCGTGAGGTCGTGAGCGATCCTGAAGCCCGATACTGGGGCGGCCGGGTCGAGGAGCGTTCACTGGTGCCGTTGGGCGAAGCCCGCCTCGGCCGCATCGGCTTCGACGCATGGTTCCGCCGCTCACGGGCGGCAGCCTGATCCGCAACAGCCCCACGACAGGATCGGGGCCACGATTAGTTCGCGGTCGAACTTGCAGCCGGCGCTGTGCCCGAGAATATCCAGCGCCGCTCCGCGCAGGCCACGCAGGCTTTCCGCAAATCCGACATCGACGCGTTGTTCAAGGACAATGTCGGTCTGCCGGCGGAAGGCTGAGATCCGTTGCAGGCTGGTGAGCACGGCGCAAGGGCGCCTTTGCCCACCCTACACAGTAAGTGGCAGTGTGTTTTCCTTCTCCCCTTGCGGGAGAAGGTGGCGCGAGCCGCCGGATGAGGGGCAGCGGCATAACTAGAGGCTGCGACCCCTTACCCGTCTCGCCGCCGCTTCGCGTCGTCGATCCACCCTCTCCCGCAAGGGAAGAGGGGAAGCAAGGTCGCCGCCCTACTCCGCCGCGATCTGCCGTGGCGCGGGCGGCGGGTTGGCGAGGTCGGCGGTCAAGTTGCGCGTGCCGCGTTCTGGCGTCCTGCGCCGCCTTCTCCTTAACCGGGCCGTAGCCCCTGATACGATCGGGCAGCGAGAGAAGTTCGATCGCGGTGTCCAGCGTGATCGGCGACAACGCGCCGAGCACAGCGGCGACATCCTTTTCGTAAGCCGTGATCAGTTCGCGTTCGAGCTTGCGGTCGGCGCTGTGGCCGAAAATGTCGAATGCCGTGCCGCGCAGGCTGCGCATCTTCGCCAGGCTGCGAAACACCGGCATCATCCAGGCGCCGAACGCGCGCTTCTTCGGCCGCCCCAGCGCATCGGTGCCACCGCCCAGGATCGGCGGCGCAAGATTGAAATTGATCTTGAAGTCGCCGTCGAACTGGTCGCGCAGCTGCTTTTCGAACCGGCCGTCGGTGTAGAGCCGCGCCACCTCGTACTCGTCCTTGTAGGCGAGCAGCTTGGCGTAATTGATGGCGACCGCGCGCGGCAGTTCGTCGCCGAAGCCGCGATCGGTCGCGGCGCTCACGCACCTGTGACACCAGCTTGCGATAACGCTGCGGCGAGTTTTTCGTTCTGGTACTCGGTCAGCAGTGTCGAGCGATGCGCGATGATTTCGTCGAGCGACATCGCATCCAGCGTCTTCGGCGCCACAGTCTCGTCCTGGCCCTTCATCATCGCCGCAAGCCGCGCCGGATCGGCGGCCGCCAGACGCCCCAGCTGGAAGGCCTGCGTGTTCATCTTGACAGCGACGCCGTTGACCTCGATCGCCTGCTCGATCGACTTGGGCCGACAGCGGCAGCAGCCCCTTCTGATAGGCATAGCCCATCATCATCATGTTGGTGGCGATGGAATCGCCGAGCAGGGTTTCGGCCGGCTTGGTGAAATCGAAGAACGAGGAATCCTTGCGCAGCGCGGTTTCCAGCACGTGATTGACCTTGCGGGCCTGGAAATTGAAATCGCGGTTCAGGATAAAATCCGCGATCGGAATCAGATGGGTGTTGATGATGCCGGTGGTGCGGCCGGACTCGCACAGCGTGATGGTTTCCTTGGCGGCGGCCACCACCTCGTCGGCCGCGAGCACCAGATCGGCGGTGCCGGTGACGATGCGCGAACAGGTCACATCGGCGGTGTGCTCCGACAGCCGGACGTGGCTCAACACCGCGCCGCCCTTCTGCGCCAGCCCCGACATGTCGAGGATCATGCTGGCCTTGCCCTCGATATGGGCGGCCATGCCGAGCAGCGCGCCGATGGTCAGGACGCCGGTGCCGCCGACGCCGCCGACCGCGACGTTATAGGGCCGCTCCAGCGACGGCCGCGAGGCCGGCTCCGGCAGTTCGCCGATATCGCCGAGATCGGCCGGCGCGCGGCGGCGCAGCTTGCCGCCATCGACGGTGACGAAGGACGGGCAAAAGCCTTTGACGCAGGAATAATCCTTGTTGCAGGTCGATTGGTTGATGGTGCGCTTGCGCCCCATCTCGGTCTCCAGCGGCTCGACCGAAATGCAGTTCGACTGCACCGAACAATCGCCGCAGCCTTCGCAGACCGCCGGATTGATCAGCACCCGGCGCTGCGGATCCTCCATGGTGCCGCGTTTGCGGCGGCGGCGTTTTTCGGCGGCACAGGTCTGCACGAACACGATGGCGGAAGCGCCCTTGACCTGGCGCAACGTCTTCATGACCGCATCGAGCTCGTCGCGATGCGCGGTCTTGGTGCCGGGCGCGATCTCGGAGGCCGGATAGGCGTCGGGATTTTCCGACACCAGATAGATGTCGCGGATGCCTTCGGAGTGAAGCTGGAAGGTGATCTGCTGCGGCGACAGTTCGCCGTCGACGTGCTGGCCGCCGGTCATCGCGGTCGCGTCGTTGTAGAGGATCTTGTAGGTGATGTTGGCCTTGGAGGCGACCGCCTGACGGATCGCGAGGCTGCCGGAATGGAAATAAGTGCCGTCGCCGAGATTGGCGAACACGTGCTCTTCCTTGGTAAAGGGCGCGACGCCGACCCAGGGCACGCCCTCGCCGCCCATATGGGTAAAGGTCTCGGTCGAGCGGTCCATCCACAGCGCCATGAAGTGGCAGCCGATGCCGGCGAAGGCGCGGCTGCCTTCCGGCACCTTGGTCGAGGTGTTGTGCGGACAGCCCGAGCAGAAATACGGCGTGCGGGTGATCGGCGCCACCGCCTGCATCTGGCTGGCCTGGCGGCCGTTGAACCAGTCGGCCTTGGCGCGCAGCATCGCGGCGATTTCGGGATTGAGATTGAGCCGCAGCAGCCGCTCGGTCAGCGAACTCGCCAGCGAGGCCACGCTGAGTTCTTCGGCGAACGGGAGGAAGCGCTTGTCGTGATCGTCCATCTTGCCGATGATGCGCGGACGCACGTCGTCGCGCCAGTTGAACAGTTCCTGCTTGACCTGATTCTCGACGATCTCGCGGCGCTCTTCGATGATGAAGATCTCTTCAAGCCCGACCGCGAATTCGCGCACGCCCTGCGGCTCCAGCGGCCAGGGCATGCCGATCTTGTAGAGCCGCAAGCCGATCTTGGCGGCGACTTCCGGCGTGATGCCGAGTTCGCGCAGCGCCTGGCGGATATCCTCATAGCTCTTGCCCGACGCCATGATGCCGAAGCGGGCGTTCGGCGAATCCATGGTGATGCGGTTGACCTTGTTGGCGCGGGCAAAGGCGATCGCGGCAAAGCCCTTGTAGTCCTGCAGGCGCCGGTCCTGGTCGTAACGGTCGTCGGGCCAGCGCAGATTGAGGCCGCCCGGCGGCATCTCGAAATCGGTCGGGATGATGAAGGGCTTCATCTCGTCGGTGAGGTCGATCTCCGCCGTGGTCTCCACGGTCTCGGTGATCACCTTCATGCCGACCCAGCAGCCGGAATAGCGCGACATCGCGATCCCGAGCAGGCCCATCTCGATCATTTCGTGGATGCTGGAGGGATAGAGATAAGGCATCAGCGCCGAGATGAAGGCGTGGTCCGACTGATGCGGCACGGTGGAGGATTTGGCGCCGTGGTCGTCGCCGGCCAGACACAAGCACGCCGCCGTTCTTGGCCGAGCCCGCGGCATTGCCGTGGCGGAACACGTCGCCGCAGCGGTCGACGCCGGGGCCCTTGCCGTACCAGATGCCGACCACGCCATCATGGTTGGCGCCGGGCGACAGATTGAGCTGCTGCGAGCCCCAGATCGCGGTGGCCGCGAGGTCTTCGTTCACGCCGGGCTGGAACTTGATGTTGTATTGTTCGAGGTGCTTTCGCGCGGCGAATAGTTGCTGGTCGTAGCCGCCGAGCGGCGAGCCGCGATAGCCGCGAGACGAAACCCGCGGTGTTGAGGCCGGCGGCGCGGTCGCGGCGGATCTGCGCCATCGGCAGCCGGACCAGCGCCTGAATCCCGGTCAGGAAGACGTGACCGGAGCCTTGGGTGTATTTCTGATCGAGACTGATCGGACCCTGGTTGATTCCCATTCCACCCTCTTCAAGTCCCGGGCGACCAGCGGCCGCGCGCGGCGTTTTTATGTAATTGTTCAAATCCTTAGAACCAGTCTATGTCGGTTTTCGCAGCCCGCGCACCACAAATCTCGGCAATGGAGACCCGCATCAGCAGATCGCAATTTCGTGCCTGGAATAGCGGCGTTTCATTTCGGTTTATGTCGTCAACGGCACTTGGGCGCGAAATGGCGTGGCGCGATCATTGGCCCCGGTTTTGCGCTATAAGGGCGGATTGGGAGATTTATTTGGTGCAGCGACGATACGGCGCAGTGCGAGCGATTCTGCCGGCTCTGCTTTTGTGCACTGCATTCGCGGTGGGCGAAGCCCGGGCGCGAGCCTGCCCAAGCCTCGCGCCGACACCATCGCGCGCGGCAAGGCGCTGACCGATGCCGGCGATTGCGCGAGTTGCCATACCGCCGATCCCGCAAAACCGTTCGCCGGGGGCAAGCGGATCGATACGCCGTTCGGCGGCGATCTATTCGCCCAATCTGACGCCGGACTCGCGATACCGGGATCGGCGCCTGGAGCGACGAGGATTTCTATCAGCGCGCTGCGCGACGGCGTGGCGCCCGACGGTTCGCGCTATTATCCGGCGTTCCCCTATCCCTATTTCACCAAACTGACCCGCCAGGACATTCTGGCGATCCGCGCCTATCTCGCGACGCTGGCGCCGGTCAGCAACACGCCGCCGCCGCCGGAACTGCGCTGGCCGCTGAATTATCGCGTGCGTGATGCGCGGCTGGGACTGGCTGTTCTTCAAGCCCGGCATCCTCGAGCCCGACCAGCAAAAGAGCGCGGAAGTGGAATCGCGGCCGCTATCTGGTCGAAGGCGCCGGCCATTGCGGCGCCTGCCACACGCCGAAGAACGTGTTCGGCGCCGACAAGGCGCGGCCACGCGTTCGGCGGCGGCCTGGTGCAGGGCTGGTTCGCGCCGCGGCTCGATGCGCGCCGCGCGCAGCGGACTGAAATCGTGGAGCGTCGACGATATCGTCGAATATCTGCAGAGCGGCCGCAACGGCCGCAGCCATGCCGGCGGACTGATGGCCGAGGTCGTGCGTCAATTCGACCTCGCAACATGAGCGACGCCGATGTTCGCGCGATCGCGGTCTATCTGAAGGATTTGCCGGCCGGCGCGCCGGAGCCGAACGTCGGCGCCGCCCCCGGAGACGCAAATGAGCGACGGCGAGAAACTCTACAAGGGCGCCTGCATCGCCTGCCATGAAGTCGACGGCACGCGGCGCGCCGCGAATCTATCCGCCGCTGCCCGGCAACGCCAATCTGCAATCGGCGATCCCCGCCAGCACGCTGCGCATCATCCTCGACGGCGCGCAGACCGTGACGACGCCGCGCGCGCCCAACGCCGGATCGATGCCGGCCTACGCCGAAAGATTTGTCGGATCAGGAGATCGCTGACGTCGCGACCTATATCCGCAATTCCTGGGGCAACGCCGCCTCGGCGGTGACGGCGGCGCAGGTGGCGAAGCCGCGCGCAAAGCACCTTGAGCGGTTACCGCCCGTCCTCGTTGAAGACGAATTTCGGCATTTCCCATTTGTAGCGGATCGCCAGCAGCCGAAACGACAGGCCGAGCACGAAGGTCAGCGCGGTCCAGGTCTCGTCGTTCAGCTTCAGGCCGAACGCGGTGGCGTAAAACAGCCCGGTGACGACGGAGACGCTGGCGTAGAGTTCGGAGCGAAACAACAGCGGCACGTCGTTGCAGAGGATGTCGCGCAACACGCCGCCGGCGCAGCCGGTGATCATCCCCGACACGATCACGATCGGCAGCGGCTCGTTCATCTGCCAGGCGACGTCGCAGCCGGCCATGGTGAACACCACGAGCCCGATCGCATCGAGCACCAGAAACGCAAGGTTCAAGCCGATGCACCAGCGCGCGCGATCAGGATGGTCACGAAGGCCGCAAGCCGCCGTCAGCGCCAGATAAGACGGGTTCTCCACCCACAGCAGCGGATAATGCCCGAGCAGGACGTCGCGGATGGTGCCGCCGCCGAGCGCGGTGATGCAGCCGAGCAGGCAGACGCCGACCCAGTCCATGCTGCGCCGTCCCGCAGCCAGCGCCGCGGTCATCGCCTGTGCCGCGAGCGCCACCAGCGACAGGCCGTGCAGAACGATATCGCTCGGCGGCAGAGCCCGCATCGCACCCTCTAACGTTTGGAACTGGAGCTGAAACTTACGTCGCGGGTTCCATCCTGAACAGGCCCGGAAATCACGGCAGTGCTCGAGGAACCTGAGGCGGGAAGGCCAGCGGTTATTGCGAGAAGCAAACGGAGGAACCCATCCATGGCCAACCAACGCATTCCCGACGATCTAGACGCGTCCGCCTTTCGCCGGCGACGATTTGCGCGACCCGGCGCGCCTCGACAATCGATTGCAGCCCGATCCCGAACTCGCCGAGGGTCCGGCCAGCGGCGGCAGGATCGCGATCTTCGCGGTGGGCATCGCCGTGGTGCTAGGCGCGGTGTTTTACGGCTTGAACAATTCTTCGGTCGAACACGCCGGCACTACGCCAGTCGCCGCGACGGCGCAGAACAATACGCAACCGCCGCCAGCGCCCTCCGGGCATGCGTGACGTGACGCCGCACGCCAACACCGAACCGGGCGTGACCACGGGTTCCGCCGCCAATCGTCCGCCGCCGCCAAACCCCAATCCGAGCAACGCGAGCCAGGAGGCTAACCCCTTCAATCACTCCGAACAGCGGTAGCGGATTATCGTGGCCGGAATTGACGCGGCGGGCGTCTAGCGCCCGCTGCGCTGCTGTAGGCCGTGCTTAGCTTGAACATCTTGTTCAATTCGCCGCCGGAATAGCCGTTGGCAAGCTCGGTGAACGTCCCCTGCTCCGCCATTTCCCGCGCGGCGCGCATGAAGCCGGCCCACGCCGTGCGCGCCAGCGAGCCGCCGACGCTGATGCGGCGCACGCCGAGTTCTTCGGCTTGCTTGACCGAGAGACCGGACGCGCCGATCAGAAGATTGACCGGCTTCGGATGCACCGCCTTCACCACCGCCGATATCTGTTCTTTGGTCTTGATGCCGGGCGCATAGAGGCAATCCGCGCCGGCCTCCGCATAGGCCTTGAGCCGGTCGATCACCATGTCGAGATCGTCGCGGCCGACCAGAAAACCCTCGCAGCGGCCGGTCAGCAGCACGCCGCTGTTGTCGGCATCGATCGCAGCCCGCGCCGCCTTGATGCGCGCGATCGCGAGTTCGCGCTCGTAGAGCGGCTGTTCGGCATCGCCGGTCGAAATCCTCGATCGACAATCCGGCAACCCCGGTCTTGGCGGCGCGCGCGACGTTGATCGCCGACCTTGTCGGCCTCGTGCGCGAAGCCGCCCTCGAAATCGGCGTTGACCGGCAGATCGACCGCGCCGCAGAGCGCGTCGAGATGCCGCAACACATCCTCGAGCGTCACGCGATTGTCGGATTTGCCGATCGACCAGGCAAAGCCCGCGCTGGTGGACGCGACCGCCTTGAAGCCCAGATGCTGCAGCGCCATGGCGCTGCCGACATCCCAGGGATTGGGCAGCACGAAACATCCGGATTGATGCATCTTGCGGAATGTCGCCCGCTTGTCGGCTGTGGTGACCGCCATGGTTTTTCTCCCTTGTTGTGATCTGTAGACCAAGATAGCGATGCGTGGCATCGGGCGCCAGCACGGCTTGCTCCGATCTATGCGACGACTTTGCGCAGGAACGTCCGCTCTTCCGCGAGGATGAACTTGTGTTCCTCGGCGAAGTTGAAATTGGCCATGCCCTCGCTGTCCTGCGAAGGCGTGCGCGATAGCTTTCGTAACCCGCCAGGCTCTCGAAGGAAATCAGCGCGAAGGCGATGTTGTTGGTGCCTTCATGCGGCATCCAGTAGCCCAAGAGATCGCCGCCCATCCGTGGAATGATCGACAGCCAGCGTCTGGAATATTCCTCGAACATGGTCGCGCTTGAACGGATCGATCTGGTAACGGATGAAAACGGTGACGGTCATTCTGGGAACTCCGGCGCCTGTTGTCCGTCATTGCGAGCAAAGCGAAGCAATCCATGCTTGCCGCACGCGCGATATGGATTGCTTCGTCGCTGCGCTCCCCGCAATGACGAAACCAATCTTCCAGCTGACATCCTAGCCGCTTGATCGGCGCTGATGCTTCGGTTATGATCGAACTATGAAAGCTGGTCCCGACATCGCCATGATCGCCGCCCTGGTCGGCGATCCCGCGCGTTCCAACATGCTGACGGCGCTGATGACCGGCCGCGCGCTGACCGCGAGCGAGCTGGCGCACCAGGCCGGCGTCACGCCGCAAACCGCGAGTTCGCATCTTTCGAAGCTCGAGGCCGGCGGACTGGTCGAGCAGGAGAAACAAGGCCGCCACCGCTATTTTCGGCTCAGCGATCCCGATGTCGCCGCGGTGCTGGAGGGCCTCGAGGGCCTTGCCGCGCGCGCCGGTCATATGCGGGTGCGAACCGGGCCGAAAGACCCGGCGCTGCGCCACGCGCGGGTCTGCTACGATCATCTGGCCGGCGATCTCGGCGTGCAGATGCTCGACAGCATGAAACGGCAGCGATGGTTGCGGCAGCGCAAACAGGACATCGAGCTGACCGCCGAGGGCGAGCGTTTCCTGACCGACACCTTGCAGATTTCGGCTGACGCGCTCGCCCATCCGCGCCGTCCGTTGTGCCGGGCCTGCCTCGACTGGAGCGAGCGTCGCCATCATCTGGCGGGCACGTTGGGGGCCGCGATCCTGACCCGCTTTACCGAGCTGAAATGGGCCACGCGCGATGCGGCCCCGGGCAGCCGCGTGGTCAATTTCACCCGCCATGGCGAGAAGCGATTCGCGGCGCTGTTCGGCGAGGCCTAGACTTTTGTCTCGACACGTTTTCGCTCGAAAACGCTGTGATAGACGCATGCAGAAACATTCATTTTACATTCAGATCATCGTGATTAAGTTCGCCGCGCGCCGCATGGCGGCTCAAAACGGGAGAGAAACATGAAATACCTTTTCGCAGCAGTTTTGGTCGCAAGCTCGGTCGCCGGCTTCAGCGCCGCCAATGCCGAAGGCGGATGCGGCCCGGGCATGCATCGCGGTGCCTATGGCCACTGCCGCCCCAATGGCGTCGTGGTTGTGCCGGGAGCGGTCGTGGTCGAGCGCCCGGTCGTGGTGGTGCCCGGCCGTGGCTGTGGCCCGGGATTCGTATGGCGTGCTGGTCGCTGCCGCCCGATCTGAGCGCAGCATCACCGAATACGACAAAGCCCCGCTCGCGCGGGGCTTTGTTTTTGGCGGGCTACCGCGCCGACGCTTAGTCTAGCGCCAGTGATGACGGTGCCAATGGCGGTGATGCCAGCCCCAGTGACGATGATGCCAATGGTGGTGGTGCCAGTGACGGCCCCAGCGGACCTGTTGCGGTTTCAGCTGATCGACCTCGGCCTGCGAGACCAACGCGGGCTGCGCGGCGTCCATCCGCGGAGCCACGATTTGCACCGAAGCGGCCGGCGCCAGAGGCGCGGCATTGGCAACGCCGACAAGCGCCGCAGCGCCCGCGGCCATTCCGATCGCGAGTTTCAAAACAAAGCGAAGTTCCATGCAATCTTCTTCCTTCACGTCATGAGTCAGGAAGGAGATTTTCGCGGTGTCGAGATGAATGCTCGCTGAACCGCGGGTGAGACGACGCGTGATCATATTCACGGAATCGTTTCAGCGTGTGAACGCCGGGATGACGCGCATTCGTCATACGTTCGTCATTCAGAGGGCATCGCGCAGCATCCGGGAGCATGTGAAGCTATCTCAGCTCTGCCGTTATTTTTGTTTCTGCCGATCGAGAAGTTCCTGCCCCTGCTTCAGCATCTTCTGCATCATCTCGTTGGCCTTGGCATCATCATCATCGTCGCTGTCGGCGTCATCTTTGGTCGTGTCGGTTTTGGTGGCTGCCGGCGGCGCCGCCGGGTCCGGGCAGTTCGCCTCGGTTTCCTTGACCCTGGTATAGGAATGGCCCTCGGCGGCGACGTGGGTGCACATCACGAAATCCTTTGACCCGACCGGCACCGGCTTGACGCAGACCACCGTCGAGAAGCCGTCGGGCACCGCCATGTCGCAGTTCACCTCACAGGCCATCACTTGCGAATAGGGATTGCTCGCGGTCACCGTGACCGTCTTCTTGTCCGCGCTGAGCGTGCAGGTTGCGACATTGGCCGCGAACGCCGGCCACGCGGCGACCAGCATCGTCGCGGCACCAAACCAGATTTTCATGAAAATCCCTTGTCCCGCCGCCATCGGCCCCATTGGTCGCGGCCCGCAGGGAACAGGTTCATTCCGGGCGTGAGCCGGCGATCTCAGGTTCGTCATTCCGGGCTCGCTCGTTTCACTCGCGCCCCGGAATGACGCTATACCGAAAACTCCTCCGCCAGCACCAGCGTCTCGCGGCTGCGCGTCACATCCGGCCAGTGGCGGTTGAAATCGGCGATCAGGCGTTTCATCTCCGCACCATTGACTGCGCGCTCGAGCGAGGCTTGATCCGCGAATTGATACATCGCCTGATGCTGGCTCGGATCGGTGGCGCTCCAGAACCGCCACGCTTTTGTGACGCCGAATGATCTGGTCGCGTCCGGCAGATGCTCGCGTGCATACCAGGTGTCAAACGCCTTGCGCTTGGCGGCATCGGCGACGGTGGCGCGGACGATGAAAAAGGCTGTGGGCATTTTGCTTTCCTGTATGCTCATCGTACTTCGGGTGGGTTAGGCGAAGCCGTAACCCACCAATAGAAGTTCACACGTGAAGATGGTGGGTTACGCTCCGCTAACCCACCCTACGCTCACGCCGCGTTGCGCCCGAGCGCAGCATTCGTACCGAGCAGCCCCGCCTCGACCAGCGCCTCGCGAATCCGCGCGATTTCCGGCTCCGTGATCTTGACCAGGGGCGGACGCACCACCGCGCGCGGCAGCTTGCCGAGCAGCACCAGCGCTTCCTTCATGCGGTTGTGCATGTCGACAAAGGGATCGGCGTAGAACGCCCGCGCCAGCGGAAAAATCCGGTCATTCAGCCGACGTGCTTCCGCGAGATCGTTGGCCTTCACCGCACGATAGAGTTTGGCCTGGAGGTCGGCGATGACGCTGCCGCTGCCGGACAACAGCCCGTTGCAGCCGAGCACCAGCGAACTCAGAAGCCACGCGCTGTTGGTGGAGAGCACGTTGATCGGACGCTTGCGCCCCTGCAACGCGCGAATCTGGCTCTCGTGCTGTGGCACTAGCGGCGTCCAGTCCTTGATGGCGCGGATGGTCGGCACCTCGTCAAACAGCCGCTCCAGCGTCGCCGCCGGATAGCCCTGCCCCGTGGCCAAGGGATATTGAAACACGATCAGCGGCAGATCGCTCGCATCCGCGATGGCCTTGAAATGCGCCAGCGCCATCGCGGCCGACTGGCCCAGCGTGAACGGACCCGGCGGAAACACCAGCAGCGCCGAAGCCCCGCCGGCCTGCGCCTCGCGCGCGATCCGCGCCGCCTCCAGGCTGCCGTCCGCCCAGATGCCGTGGATGATCGGCAATCTGTCGCCGACTTCTTCGCCCGTAATCTCCATCACGCGGCGCTGCTCATCCCGGGTGCAGGAGGCGACCTCGGTGGAGTGAGCATTGACCGTGATCGCCGATAGCCCCTGCACCGCCGCGACATCGCGCAGATGAGCCCGGAAGCTCGGCTCGTCGATCGACAAATCCTCATGGAACGGCAGCAGCACCGCCGGAATGACGCCGTGAGGTCCGAAATCAGGATGGCGGGGCATCGGGACGGCTCCCTAATTTTTTGTTTTTGCACATAAGTTCCGCAGAGGAGCTTAGCCTAGCGTATTCCGCCGATATCTCAACCATCTCGGCGGGTTCGGCTTCCACCTCCGTTCTCCGAGCTACGGCGACGGCGTGTAGCCCGCATGAGCGAAGCGACATGCGGGTACGAGTCTCGATCGTAGTCCCTAATAGCAGCCCCGGATGTCGCTACGCTCATCCGGGTTACGCTCGCTAACCTGACTCACCCGTTACTTGAAATTCTCTCGAGGCCAAAATGTTTTAAATTCCGGATAGAATGGATCGCCATCAGCTTGTTTGTCAGTCGCCATCATTATTGACAACATGACACTCAAGCCTTTTGAAATATTTTCGGAGAACCGAGGCTTTCCCCCTGCCGTATCGTCTGTCTTGTAAAGCGATAATTCTGGTCCCGACCAAAGAAATCCATACTAAAAAACTCGCGTCATAATCAGATGCATCGTAAATTTGGATAAATGCGAAACTGACCCGATAGCGTTCTTTGCGATGCTGTCCACGTCGCCCTCCGCCGAATCCATAAAAGGCCGCGAAACAGGCCCCGAAGCTGGGATGTGCTGACATGCCTACGAGGTCCAGATATCCAGCACGCAATCCGCAGAAAGCACTAGCCGCCTCTTCGTCACCGTTAAAAAACCAAAGCCAGCGCGCCTGAACAAGCTTGCCTATCTTATCTCTCGAACAATACTTGTGCCAAAATCGCGACGACTCATCGTTATCAGTTATCTCCCTAAATTCCTCCGCCAACTCAGGTCGACTGTTCAGAAGATGCATTACATCAATCGCTTCAACCAGGGACCGCGTGACAACATTCGACTGAACAAAAAAGCCACCAACGACCAACTCTCGAACGCAGACCATGTCTTGAAAGATGCGCCCGGCAAGAGCCATCAAAGATATTAGGCGCTTGTCAGTTGGACCTTTGATTTGAATTCGATAGGTTGCCCACACGACAAGCCAAAACGCGACTGCTTCATCGTAGAACGCAAGCCATAACTTAATGTCATTTGGGATTGTTTGCGGCGCCTTTCGGTAGCGCTTGACGATAGCTCTGAGGTCCTCACCTGGCGAAATCTTATTCGGACGACGCAAGCCCTTTTCCGAGTACGCCTTTCTGATGCGCTTGCGCACATCATCCAGATACTTCTCGTTGTCTACTTTTGTCACAACGGCAAATTGTCGTGCTTCTTCGCCGGCATTTCCACCTTCTTGTCCTTCAGCATCGCCAGCGCCCGTGCGATCCGCTTCCGTGTCGAATGCGGCATGATGACGTCGTCGATGTAGCCGCGCTCGGCGGCGATGAAGGGGGACAGGAAGCGGTCTTCGTATTCCTTGGTGCGCGCGGCGATTGCATCGGAATCGCCGATGTCGCTGCGGAAGATGATTTCCACCGCGCCCTTGGCGCCCATCACCGCGATCTGCGCGGTCGGCCAGGCGTAGTTCACGTCGGCGCCGATTTCCTTTGAGGCCATCACGTCGAACGCGCCGCCATAGGCCTTGCGCGTGATCACCGTCACCAGCGGCACCGTGCATTGCGAGTAAGCAAACAGCAGTTTGGCGCCGTGCTTGATCAGGCCGCCATATTCCTGCGCGGTGCCAGGCAGGAAGCCGGGCACGTCCACAAACGTGACGATCGGGATGTTGAAGGCATCGCAGAAGCGCACAAAACGCGCGGCCTTGCGCGAAGCGTCGCTGTCGAGCACACCCGCCAACACCATCGGCTGGTTGGCGACGAAGCCGACGGTGCGCCCAGCGATGCGGCCGAAGCCTGTCACGATGTTCCGGGCAAAAGTTTCGGAAATCTCGAAGAAATCGCCCTCGTCCACGACCTTGAGGATCAACTCCTTCATGTCGTAGGGCTTGTTCGGATTATCGGGGATCAGCGTGTCCAGCGACATATCGAGCCGGCCGATGTCATCAAAACTCGGCCATTCCGGCACGCCGTCGGTATTGTTGGACGGCAGGAAGTCGATCAGCCGGCGCATCTGCAACAGCGTCTCGACATCGTTCTCGAAGGCGCCGTCGGCGATCGAGGAGCGCGTCGCGTGCACCGAAGCGCCGCCGAGTTCCTCGGCGGTGACGACCTCGTTGGTGACGGTCTTCACCACGTCGGGGCCGGTGACGAACATGTAGCTGGTGTTCTTCACCATGAAGATGAAGTCGGTCATCGCCGGCGAATAGAC
Source organism: uncultured Alphaproteobacteria bacterium (assembly GCA_963755895.1). GTDB lineage: Bacteria > Pseudomonadota > Alphaproteobacteria > Rhizobiales > Xanthobacteraceae > Bradyrhizobium. The sequence continues at coordinate 26,736 of CAVWMD010000002.1, read as the reverse complement.
GTCGCCGCCGGCGCAGGGCCCCATGATGACGGAGATCTGCGGGATCACGCCGGACGCGATGACGTTGCGGCGGAACACATAGGAGTAGCCCGCCAAGGCGGCGACGCCTTCCTGGATGCGCGCGCCGCCGGCGTCGTAGAGCCCGATGATTGGCGCCCTCGCCTTCATCGCCATGTCCTGGATTTTGACGATCTTTTGCGCGTGAGTCTCGGACAGCGAACCGCCGAACACGGTAAAATCCTTGGCAAAGACGAAGGTCTTGCGGCCGTTGACGGTGCCCCAGCCGGTGACGACGCCATCGCCGGGGACTTTTGTCTTTTCCATCCCGAACTCGGTCGAGCGGTGCTCGACGAACATGTCGAATTCCTCGAACGAACCCTTGTCGAGCAACAGCTCGATGCGCTCCCGCGCGGTCAGCTTGCCGCGGGCATGCTGCGCCTCGATGCGCTTTTCGCCGCCGCCAAGCTTGGCGCCGGCGCGCCGGTCTTCAAGGGTATCCAGGATATCTTTCATGTCTCACTTCCCGCTCGATTTGACCGGGTTCTAACACGGCCCTTTCCCGGCAGGAAACCTGCATTGCATGGGGTCTGGGGTCATCGATTCGAGGGCTGGATGGGGTACAATGACCAGGCAATCCGAGGGGGAACGGGACATGAATGAGGCGATTAACACGACCGCGACCGAGGCCACCGGCGCCGTAACCGGAGGCTTGCGCACCATGCTGCGGTTGGAAGGGCTGACGCTGTGTGTCGGAATGACGCTGCTTTACGCGGTCTGGGGCGGCTCGTGGTGGATCTACGCCATCGTGTTCCTGGCGCCGGATATCAGCTTCGCAGCCTATCTCTCGGGGCCGAAATTCGGCGCCATGATCTACAACGCCGCCCACAGCTACATGGCGCCGATGGCCCTGATGATCGCGGGATTTGCCCTGGAAGCCACGCTGCTGCTTTCCGTCGCGATGATCTGGCTCGCCCATATCGGCTTCGACCGCACGCTCGGCTACGGCCTGAAATACTCAGCCGGGTTTGGGTTCACCCATCTCGGCCGAATCGGCAAATCGGCGGCGTCAGTGCCAAATTGATGTCGTCGCTTTTCGATTATTCCTGACCCTCACACAACCAGTCGTCCCTGCGAACGCAGGGACCCATACGGCGCGGACTATCGTGTTGGCCCGCAGCAGATGCCTTCTCTACTTTTGATGCTGGGGGTTATGGGTCCCTGCGTTCGCAGGGACGACCGTTGAGAGCGTGTGCAAGTCCACGCGCCATATTCTGCTAGCGAATCCGCCCGGATAGCCGCAGCACGAAGATCAGCACTTCGGCCACCGCCTTGTAGAGTTCGGCTGGAATCTCGTCGCCGATCTCGACGTTCGACAATGCGCCGGCCAGCACCTCGTTCTCCTCGATCGGGATGCCGTGCTCCTTGGCGACCTCGATGATCCTGGCGCCGAGGCTGCCCTTGCCCTTGGCGACCACCCGCGGCGCGCCGGTGCGGTCATAATGCAGCGCGACCGCGAGCTGTCGTTTGGCCGGCTCGCTCATAGCGCCCGGTCCAGGAAATGCCCGGCCCGCGCCGAGACCTGTTGCGACGGCGCGCCGTCGCGGATCACGATGTCGCCGGGCTGCAATTCGGCGCGGCTGAGCGCCTGGCTGAGCTGCGTGACGCCGGCGCGCAATTGATCGGCGGTCGCCGGCCGTTCCGCCCACATCCGCACCGACGTCTTGTCGCCGTTCAGCGACACCAGCGCATGCACCGGTCCCGCCGGTTCGACATTCAGCGTAAACCGCGCCCGCCACGCCCGCTTGGCGGCCTCGGCCTCGGCCTCGGGGCCGCCGCCGTCCCGCGAAATCTCGAACTGCGCCATCGCGGTTCCCTGCGGCGTCACGAACGGAATTTCAAAATTCCAGCGCTGCGCCGCCGGATCGATCCGCCCGGTCGAGGGGTCGACCTGGTCCGGTAGCGAGGCCACTTGCAGCAGCGTCTGCCGCGCGAGCGCGCCATCGGTATCGGCGAGCAGGACATGCATCGCGGTCTCGGGCGGCGAATGCGACAGCAGCGTCGCCGCCATCACCGGCTGCGCCGCCGGCAACGCGCCGTTGATCGGCGGCGGCGGCACATTGGTGCGGGCAAAGCCGGCGTCATCGGTGTTCGGCAGCCGGGCGCCGGCCACCGCCGGAAGCAGCGACAGCATCTGGCCGTTGTCGAATATCAGCCCCGATGCACTTGTCGCGGCGAGCGGGCTCGTCAGCGGACTTGCCTGAACGGCTTCCTGCAACAGGTTGAGCGCGGCGCTGCTCGCCGCTGTACGCGCCGCCGCATCGGCCGGCGTCGCGGCCTGCGCGATGATCGAGCCCGCGGCACTGAACTCGAGAACGGTTTGCGCAATCTCCGGCGCTTCGGCTTGCGGCAGCGCGCCCGGGATCGTGCCTCCAGATTCAAGCGTCGGCACCAGCGAAGGCGACGTCGTGTCCGGCTCGGCGGTGATGACGATGGATGGCGCTGGAAGGACCTGCGCCACGCCGCCAGCGCCCTGCTCCAGCACAATGGTCGCCGCTGTCGCGCTCGCCGGCATCGCGCCTGGCGTTGTCGTGGCCGGCGGCCCGCCCGATGGCACCAGCGTTGCCGCGGCCGTGCCCGCCACCGTGGTATTTTCGATCGCCGATGTCAGCACCTGGCGCAACACGAGCAGCGCCGCCTTGAGGTCGGGCGTGCCGGACGATGCCGAACCCTGCGCTAACGAGGCCTCCAGAAACAGGCCCGAGCTCTGGAACGCTTGCTTGATGTCGGTGCCGCTCAAGCCTTGATCGAGGCTGGTGCGCTGCGCCAGCACCGCCGCGGCGGCCTGCTGCACCAGCGCCGGCAGGCTTGGCGATGCGGCTGCGACACCGAGATTGGCGAACAGCGGCGCCAGGCTGGTCTGCTGGGTCGCCGCGGTCTCGGCCACCGCCGACACCGCAAGCGCCTGCAGCACCGTCAGTTGAGGCTGCGGCGCAGCGGCGGCCGTCGTGGTCGCGGTCGCAGCGATCGCCGATGTCAGGGTAACCGCATCGGAGGTGACATTCGCGGTCGCGGGACTTGCGCCCGGCTGGCTCGCTGCGACGCCCGCCTGCTGGTTGACCACCGCGAGGTTGATATTGCCGTCGGGTGTTTGCGAGACCGCAAGCTGCAAGGTCTGGCCCGCCTGCAGCGGAACCTGCGACACCACGTCGAGCGACTGGCCGCCGATAGCTATCCGCACCTGGTCGTTGCCGAGGAGCTGCTGCACCTGGGCGTTGATCACCGTTCCCGGCTGCAGCACGATATCGGACGTAACGCCCTGCGCTGCGACCAATGGGACGGTCGGATTGATGACGATCGACATGGAAGACTTCGGTTCGAAGGCTTGGGTTCGGTTTCACCGGATCATGCCCGGCCGAAACTATCCGGCTGTGCTGAACCTCTCGTTAACCGAGCCGATCAAACCTGCGCGGAGGCCGCCGTTAAGGATTTGAGAATGCTTGCGGCGGCCTTGAAGTCGACCAGCCGGGCGGCGCGGCGCGCGGCGACCTCCGTATCGACGCCCCATTGTTCGCTGTTCCAGTCCTCGTCGACATGGGCGGCGGCCCAGACCTGATCAGCATCGAGCACGCCGTGCTGGAGCGCCAATGCGAGCAGTGCCGAACCGGTCAACGTCGTGACGACGTGAAGGGCTGCGATCGACCAGGGATCTACCGGCAGCGCCGCGCGGGCCGCCGCGATCGCGGATTCCGGCTGGCGCGCATGCACGATGCCTTCGGCCAGGATAAAATGCGCGCCCAGCGCCTCGGCGGCCCAGAACACCACCGGATCCCATGACGCGGCTTCCCGCGCCACCAGCGCCTCCGGATGACCGGCGCGGTAAAACAGCAAATCCGTGCCGAGATATTTCGCGATGTCTTCGGCCACCGCGTCGACCTGGTCGACCACGGCCTCGCCGACCGTGTTGGCGAAACGCGTCAACGGCATGGTCAGGGGATCGATGGTCTCGACTTGCGCATTCCATTCCGCCGCGATGCCGTCGGCAATGTCCCTGGTCGGTGCCAGCAATGGCCGCCCGGACGGCGCGCGCACCTGCTTGCCGTCGAGGGCAATGGCAAAGCCCTCAGCCGTCGCGGTGACGTCAGCCTGCTTGTAAAAGCGCTTGCGCTGCGGCCCGCGCGTGGAGCGCCTGACCGCCTCCTCGGGGTCGAGCCCAGATTTTCCGGCTACCTCGTCGAACAATTCACGCATGCGGGTTTCACTCTTCCGGCGCGTTCTCGATCGGATCGAAGCGATCGGCTTCGAGGCCGAGCAGGTTCCACGATTGCAGCATGTGCGGCGGCAGCGGCGCGGTGGCGTCGATCACCCCGCCACGCGGATGCGGAATCACGATGCGGCGCGCCAGCAGATGCAACCGCTTTTGCAGGCCGCCCGGCAATTGCCAGTTTTCCTTGTTGAAGTATTTGGGATCGCCGACGATCGCGTGATCGATATGCGCCATATGCGCGCGCAATTGATGGGTCCGACCAGTGACCGGCTTCAGCGATACCCAGGCCAGCTTCTGCGCCGAGGTTTCAACCACCGCGTAATAGGTCACGGCGTGGCTGGCGCCCTCGTCGCCATGGGCCGCGATCCGCATGATGGTGTCGTCCTCGCCTTCTTCCTTGGCCAGATAGGTCGAGATGCGGCCCTGCTTCGGCTTCGGCACGCCGGCGACCAGCGCCCAGTAGATTTTACGCGCGGAGCGATGGCGGAACGAGCCGGTCAGCGCGGTCGCGGCGAAACGCGTCTTCGCGATCAACAGACAGCCCGCGGTCTCCTTGTCGAGCCGATGCACCAGCCGCGGCTTCTGGCCCTTGGCGTCGCGCATCACTTCCAGCATGTCGTCGACATTGCGGGTGACGCCGGAACCGCCCTGCACCGCAAGCCCTGCCGGCTTGTTCAGCACCATGACGTCGGCATCCTCGAACAGGATCATCTCCTTGAGCGTCTGCAGCGTCTTGTTCTCGGCCTCCGACAGATGGCCCGCGACCTTGGGCGTATCGAGCTTCAGCGGCGGGATGCGGATGCTCTGGCCCTCTTCGATCCGGTCCTTGCTGTCGGCGCGCTTGCCGTTGACGCGCAGCTCGCCCTTACGGACGATGCGCTGGATGTGCGAGAATGACAGCCCGGGAAAGCGCGCTTCTAGAAATCGGTCGACCCGCATGTTGTTCTCATCCGCCGTGACCACCACCGTTTGTACTTTGGTCGGCAACGGCGGCGGTTCGGCGACGATCTTTTCGGGCTCCGGCACGAACGGCGCAGCCTTTGGCGCAAGCGGCGCTGCAGCCGCAAAGCGCGGTGCCGGCTTGCTACCCGGGCGATGCGATTTTGACTGGGGGCGCTCCGCCTGCGAGCCCCGGTACGGGCGTGCGCCCTTTGGGCGGTCGCCGGCTGGGCGCAGAGGTCTCTTGACGCGGCGGCTCATGATATTGCGGGCTCCAAATCAGGCTGTTGGGTAGCGTAAAAGTAGCAAATCGTCACGGTGAAATCGGCGCAAATCCGCTCGGGAATCGGCCAAGTTGGGTCTCAAAGCTAGCAAACTGCGGAGAGACGCGATGGCGCCATCAAAATCGGCAATGACCGGGCTCGCGGCGCTGACGACAAGATCGCCTGGTTCCGGCTCATGACGCCGGAGCCGTTGGCCGAGATATCGAATGGACAATTTGCGCGTCAGCAGACAGTTGCCGCGATTGCCGCCGAGTTGCTCGAAATATCTCGATGTTTGAGTTTAATAAGGCCGGCGATGCCCCAGCCAATCAGCAGCACGGCCACAACCAGGCCGATGATGAAGATGATGAGGGATCGGAAGCTGAAATTCTTCATTTAGCACCCACCTGCCCTTCTCGACGACGCCCTCTATTTCCCGCTCGTGCCGACGAGAAGGTTTTTATAGATTTTTCCATCCTTCATGATGACGACGAAATTCTTCGCCGGGTCTTCGATGAGCTTGATGTCGTCGATGGGGTTACCGTCGATCAGCAAGAGATCGGCCAGCGCGCCCTCTTCCACCACGCCCAGTTTTCCGGGATAGGGGTTGCGAAGTCCGGACATCGCAAGCAACTCGCCGTTGGTCGCGGTCCCCATCTTCAGTACTTCCGCAGGCGTATACCAGCGCGTCAGCTTGGTCAATTGAGCACCCTGACGCGTGGCCAGTGTTTCAGAGAACAGGATGTCGGTGCCGAAGGCCGTCTTGAGCTTGTACTTTTTTGCCAAGTTGTAGACGCGGTCAGTCCCCGCGATGACTTCCAATTGCTTGGCCCGCTCCTCCGAGCCGGGCGGCAACGGGACGGCGTCCTCATCGTCGAAGAACGGCTGTGTGCTCAGCCATATGCCCTTCTCGGCCATCAGCTTCGCCGTCGCTTCATCCATCAGATGGCCGTGCTCGATGCAGCGGACGCCAGCCGCGATCGAACGCTGGATGGCAACCGGCGTATAGGCGTGTACGGCGACGTAGGTGCCCCAGTTTTCGGCGGCTTCGACCGCGGCGCGCAACTCCGGCTCCGTAAAGGTGGCCACATCTATCGGACTATGGGGCGATGCAACGCCGCCGCCGGCCGTCAACTTGATCTGCGTTGCGCCCTGCGTGAGTTGCTCGCGCGCGCGCAGCCGAACCTCATCCGGGCTGTCCGCCAGCGCGCTCCCACCGATTTGCTCCATCCGGCTGGGTGGGCCGCCGATCGTCCTGGGCAGCTCGGAAAGCTGCCTGAAATCGCCATGACCGCCGGTGATGGTGATCATGGCGCCGGATGGATAGATGCGAGGGCCGGCGACGATCCCCTCGTCGATGGCCCGTTTGAGCCCAAACGCCGGTCCCCCCATATCGCGAACCGTGGTGAAGCCGCGCATCAACGTATCAGTGGCTTCCGCCGCCGCGACAAGATTGGCATAGCCGATATCCGCGGTCAGGGTGGCCGCCGGTGTCATTCGCACCAGCATCGCGTGCCAGTGCGCGTCTATCAGGCCGGGCATCAGCACGCGGCCGCCGCCGCTGACCCTGGCTGCTTGAGCGGCATCGACTGTAATCGGCGCCGCCGAAATTTTCTCGATCTTGTTACCCTTGACGAGGACGTTCGACGGTCCGGATAACACATCGGTCTTGCCATCGAAGATACGAACGTTCTCGAACAACGTCGCACTGCCTTGCTGTGCTCGCGCGGCTGCCGACGTTGAAAGATTGAGCCCTATCGAAACGAGGAGGATTACGAGATTTTTGGCGGCCTTTGGAGATTTCGCCCAGCAAGACATGTCTCACCTGCACCGTCGACGACTGATCCGAAACGAACTCACCCGATCAATCGGAGTCCGCCTTGCCTCGCGCGCGTCTTCGATACGAAGGGCGGCTATGCCGTTGTTGCAGCGGGTTGCCACGCGTATGTCAGCCAGCCCAAACCGTGGCTTATCAGGTCAACGCCGAGCAGAAAGCCGAGCACCCAAAGACCTGTCATCGGGAATCCGCTCAGAATGACAAGGCCTGCCAGAACTCCGAACAGCCCGGACAACAGCATGATCCAGCCGGCTTCTTTCCAGTGACTGAAGCCCAGCAGGACGCGAACGACGCCCGACATCAGAAGCAGCAATCCGAGGACATAGGTGAGAATCAAGGCGCTGGCGACAGGTTGATTCACGATCACGATGCCGACCGCGATGTACAGAATGCCCAGCAGCACTTGCCAAGCAAAACCTCCCCATCCCTTGGTCCAGAAGGCATGGATGACTTCAAAGGTGCCGGTCACAATGGCCGCAGCACCAATAAAGACTGTGCTGATAACGGTGACGAGCACGACGTCACCCAGGACGAATATTCCCGCCACAATCATGACAATTCCGAGCAGAACGCAGACCCAAAAGGGCGGCGTCGGCAAATTGCCAGAGCGCAAACCCGAACGGCTGTCATAGGTCGTCATGCTGTCCTCCTTGATTTGAGCCAATGGTATCTGATGCGGCCCGAGCGCTTGCCCGCGGCGTCGTCACTTGCAATCTCTCCTGGAAGGTAATTCGGGAGTTGCCCGGCCGGGATCACCGCCAGTAAGGCGAGACCGATCTTCAACGCCCGCAGGCGCCTCTGTTCCGCGACCGCAGGTGAGCCCATGGGACCCCTCCAACAGCTCGACCAAACCTGCGTCGGATCGTCGAGGTGCTCGCCGGCAACGGTTATACGCCGGAAAACGATCAAAGCTTGATCGCTTCAGCTCTCTTCCGTTGATCTGAGTAATAGACGCCCAAGTTCGCATCGAGTCAACGGCGCAACCGGAGGGCAAAGTTTGCGATGCGTATATGCCGCGGCCACAATTTGTGAAAACTTTCGCGCCAACCGAAGCGCCTGCTATCCGCCGCAGCGAAAAGGGCCGCTATTCAACGCACCGCGACTTGACTTCAAAGTCTTCCAACTGACGGGGGTGCCTGACTATCTCGAACGCAATCGATCAAAACGAATCTGCGGACACGCGACGAGTTCTGCGGATATGATACCAGGAGATATTAGTTCCCGTCGGAAGCTACTCATCCTGCTCCAGATGCACCAATCCAGGCTTCGATCATGACGACGCCGCATCCAAAATGTAATTCAACGCGCGTTCAAGACGGTGCGTTGATCAATCCTCGTGACGGCGACATCGAGGACGATGCCGCCAGTCCCGGGCAACGCTCGCTGCTTGCAATCGCTGGAAGCCTGCTGGTCGAAATCAGCTTGCCGAAGCTGCTGTTCGCCTGGACGGTCACGTTGCTGTTCCCGGCCTTGTTGCTTGGCTTCACGCCATTGGTGGCGACGGCCTGGATTGCTTCGGCGTCGGAGCACCTGCTTGCGCTGACCGAAATCGGCGCCGCGCTGGTGCTGATCACGATCGCCGCACTGGGATGGTTCGGCTGGCGACCGCTGTTGCGGATCGCCGAAGTCAGCTTCTGGTCGCTCAATGCGCTCGCCGTCCAGCCAGGCTACGCGCTTTGCAGAGAAGCGCTACGGCATATCGCGGAACGGCTCTTTCCGCGGTATTCCGCCGCTGGCGGACGTTCACGGTTGCGCGCGATGAGTTCCGCCGGCGCCGGCATCATCGTGTGCGGATGTGCGGCATCGGTTGCGACCCTCGCCTGGCCGGCCTCGCGCTGGATCGGCACGGTGGCTGACATTGTAGTATTGCACCACCTTGTCGTCCCGATGTTGGCCAATGCCATCGTGCTGGTGTCAGGCTATCTCGCAGTCGCGTCGCTGGCGTGGGGGTTCGCTGACGCCGGCATGGATCAGCCGGTCGACCTCGCCGCCTTCGACAAAGCACCACCGGACGGCCGCATTTGGCGCATCGCGCATCTTTCCGACCTTCACGTGGTCGGTGAGCGGTATGGCTTTCGCATCGAAAGCGGACGTGGCGGCCCGCGCGGCAACGCACGTTTCGCCCGCCTGATGGCGCGCCTTGCGGCGATCGATGCCGAAAATCCATTCGATCATTTGCTCATCACCGGCGATATGACCGACGCCGGTCGCGCGACCGAGTGGGCGGAATTCTTCGATGCTATATCGCAGTATCCAGACCTTGCCGCGCGCATGATCGTACTTCCGGGCAATCACGACTTGAACATCGTCGACCGCGCTAATCCGGCCAGGCTCGACCTGCCGTTCAGCCCCGGCAAGCGGCTGCGGCAGATGCGAACCCTTTCCGCGGTCGCCGCCGTGCAAGGAGACCGTGTGCGCGTCGTCGACGGTTCAGGCAAACTCACCGCGACCCTCAATGAGGCCTTGGCCCCACATCGCCAGTGGATCGCCGCCTTTGCCGAACGCGGCGGCCTGCGCCGCGCTGCCAAGCTGATCGGTCTGTTTGACAATCAGTTTCCGATGGTTTTGCCGCCCGATCAGGCCGACGGCCTGGGTGTGGCCATCCTGAATTCGAACGCCGAAACGCATTTTTCGTTTACCAATGCACTGGGACTGATTTCCGCCGAACAGGCGCAACGCCTTGCCGCGGTGCTCGCCAATTTTCCGGAGGCTCGCTGGATCGTCGCAATGCACCACCATTTGGTGGAATATCCAATGCCCGTTGTGACGTTCTCCGAGCGGGTAGGAACCGCGCTCGTCAACGGCAGCTGGTTCGTGCGCAAGCTCAAACCTTTTTCGGCTCGAATTCTCGTCACCCACGGCCATCGCCACATCGACTGGATCGGCGCATGCGGTGCGATGAGGATCATCTCCGCTCCATCGCCGGTGATGGGCGCAACCGACGACGCGCCAACGCATTTTTTGATCCACACGCTGGCAGCCGGTTCGAACGGGCGGCTATGTCTCCTTCCGCCCGAACGGGTGGAGATCGTTGGCGAGACCGTTGGCTAATTCAGAGCTTGCCAGTCTTCGCCTGTGTCGATCCGCCGAACAGATCGCTAACCCAGCGGCTGTTCGGATTCTGGTCACAGAAAGCAAGGATGGCCAATGCGATCGGTACACCGATGAAGGTCCCGAAAATTCCCCACAGGAAGGTCCAGAAGAAGATTGAGAACAGTACAACCAGTGGGGAGATCGACAGCATGTGGCCGGCCACGCGCGGCTCGATGTAGCTGCCGACCACGAACTGGATGACGTTGAGGCAGACGAAAACCCCCAGAACCGCCTGCCAGCTATCGAACTGCGTCATCGCCAGCAAAGTCGGGAATAGCGTTGCCACGAAAGGACCAATGAAGGGAATATAGTTGAGCGTGAAGGCGATCACGCCCCATTCGATGGCGAATTGCAGCCCGGTGCTCCACGCGAAAGCTCCGACCAGCAGGCCGGTCATGGCGCTCATCTGCGTTCTCACCAATAGATATCTTCTGAATCTGGCCGCGGTCGCCGTGCTGCCGTCCAGCAGCACGCGCGCCAGCTCGCGGTTATCGAGTAATTCGATCCGTCGCCTTATGTCTTCAACTTCCAGCAATCCGAGTACAACGTAAACAACGGCAATCAGCCAAAAGCTCAGCGTGGACGTAACTCGCCCCGCGATCTGTTGTGTCGTGCCAAGCAGCCACCGGACGTTGAAATGCTGTGCCCAAAGCGCGGCAACCGACACGCCATGACCTTCAAGCCACGTCATGGTAGCTTCATAGAACGCCTGGTAACGCGCCGCATCCGCCGTCAACGATCGTCCGACCCGCCCAAAGCCCCAGGCTGCGAGCGAAGCGAAAGCAAGACAGACCATGATGGTGACGACGATTGTGATCGCCAACGCCAGCAATTTCGGCATTTTTTCCTTGAGCCGATTCTGCAGCGGCCAGACGATGGCGATGATGAAAAGCGCCAGTGCAAGTGGCGCGAACACTGCACTCGCCTGCCTGGCGGCGGCCGCCAGCAGGATCACTGCGATAATTCCGACGCCGATGCTCATGTCGCGCGCCCCACCCGTACTTTGGGCTCTTCAAAACCGCTTTCGGCAAGCCGCGGGCTGACCCAAGAGATCGCTTAACCCCGCTCCTTGCGCAGCTTCGCCCAATAGTCCAGCCGCCTGCGAATCTCGCGCTCGAAGCCACGGTCGGGCGGATCATAGAAGGTCTGCCGGCCCAGCGCTTCCGGAAAATAGTCCTGCCCGGAAAACGCCTCCGGCGTGTCGTGGTCGTATTGGTAACCGCGCGCCGTAGCCTTCCGACTTCATCAGGTTGGTCGGCGAGTTCAGGATGTGTTTTGGCGGCAGCAGCGAACCGCCCTCCTTGGCCGCGCGCATCGCCGCGCCAAACGCCTTGTAGGCGGCGTTGGATTTCGGCGCGGTGGCCAGATAAATCACCGCTTGCGCGATCGCGAGTTCGCCTTCGGGAGACCCAAGGAAATCATAGGCCTCCTTGGCGGCGTTGCAGATCACCAGGGCTTGCGGATCCGCCAGACCAATGTCCTCGACCGCCATGCGAACCACGCGGCGCGCCAGGAACAGCGGATCCTCGCCGGCATCCATCATCCGCGCCAGATAATACAGAGCGGCGTCGGGATCGGAGCCGCGCACCGATTTATGCAGCGCCGAAATCAGGTTGTAATGTCCGTCCGCCGATTTGTCGTAGATCGGCGCGCGACGCTGCAGGATGTCCTGCAACTGCCCGGCATTGAACGTTTCGCTTTCGCGCGCCGAGCGCCAGACTTCTTCGGCCAATGTCAGCGCGGCGCGGCCATCGCCGTCAGCCATCCGCACCAGCACGGCGCGGGCCTCGGCATCGAGCGGCAGCTTTTTGCCCTCGATCGCCTCGGCATGCACGAACAATTTTTCCACCGCGGCCGGATCGAGCGAATGGAACACCAGCACCCGCGCCCGCGACAACAGAGCGGCGTTGAGTTCGAACGAGGGATTTTCCGTGGTGGCGCCGACCAGCACCACGGTGCCGTCTTCCATCACCGGCAGAAACGAATCCTGCTGCGCGCGGTTGAAGCGATGCACCTCGTCGACGAACAGCAGCGTACCCTTGCCGGTTTCGCGCCGCGCGCGGGCGGCGTCGAACGCCTTCTTCAGATCGGCGACGCCGGAAAATACCGCGGAGAGCTGTTCGAAATGCAGTTCGGTGGCATCCGCCAACAGCCGCGCCACCGTGGTCTTGCCGGTGCCGGGCGGTCCCCAGAACACCAGCGAGCCCAGCGTACGCGTCGCCAGCATGCGGGTCAGCGCACCGTCCGGTCCGAGGATGTGATCCTGACCGACGACCTCCGACAGCGTGCGGGGGCGTAGCCTGTCCGGAAGCGGATGCGGCGCATCCCGCTCCATTCCTGCCGCGGCGAACAGCGTTGCGGTTTCGCGTGGGCGCTTCGGGCTCATCCGCCGAGCGTGACGTTGATCTGCTGGCCGCCACGCATCAACGTGATGCGCCAGACCCGGGACGATGTCTGCGCCGCCTTGTCGAGATCGCTGGTCTTGGCGATCTTCTGGTTGTTGACGGCTACGATGATGTCGCCCTTCTGGAACCCGACCGTGGCGGCGGTGCCATCATCGGCGAGATCGGTCACCACGACGCCTTGAGTGTCGGCATCGAGATGCAGTTCGTCGGCCACCGCCGGCGAGATGTTGGCGACCTTGGCGCCCTGGAACGGCGAACGCGACGTGATGACGATCTCGTTGCGGCCGGTATCCGGCGCGGTCTCGAGCGCGATCGTCAAGCTTCAGCGACTTGCCGCCGCGCTGCACGTCGATCTGCGCCGTGCCGCCGATCGGCCGGGTCGCAAAACGATAATCGAACGCGTTGGGGTCCTCGATCGCCTGGCCGTCGATCCCGACGATCAGATCGGACAGTTTCAAGCCCTGCCCGCGCCGCCGGGCTGTTCGGCCACGACGCTCGCAACCAGCGCGCCGTTGGGAAGCTTGAGGCCCAATGTCTCGGCGATCTCCGGCGTCACCGCCTGCAATCGCGCGCCGAGCCACGGCCGCTTCACCGCCTTGCCGCCGCTCTTGGCGGAGGCAACCACGACACGCACCATGTTGGCAGGGATAGCAAAGCCGATGCCCTGCGAGCCGCCGGAGCGCGAGAAGATCGCGGTGTTGATGCCGGCGAGCTTGCCGGTCATGTCGACCAGCGCGCCGCCGGAATTGCCGGGATTGATCGCGGCATCGGTCTGGATGAAGAACTGGTAGTCGGTGATGCCGACTTGCGTGCGCGCCAGCGCGGAAATGATGCCGTGGGTCACGGTCTGGCCGACGCCGAACGGATTGCCGATCGCGAGCACGACGTCGCCCACCATCAGTTCGTCGGAATTGGCGAAATCGAGCGTCGGGAATTTCTCGTGGGTGTCTTTCAGGCGCAATACCGCGAGATCGCTTCGTGGATCCTTCAGCACGATCTCGGCCTCGAATTCGCGCTTGTCCGACAGCGACACCTTGACCTGATCGGCGCCCTCGATGACGTGGACGTTGGTGACGACGAGGCCGGACGGATCGACCATCACGCCCGATCCCAGCGAACGCTGCATCTGCTCGGGCTGGTCGCCGGGAACGCCGAAGAAGCGGCGGAAGATCGGATCGTCGAGCAGCGGATTGCGGTTCTGCACCACCTTGGTGGCGAAGACGTTGACCACGGCGGGCTGCACGCGCTGCACAATCGGCGCATAGGAAAGCCTGAGCTCAGCCGGCGAAGCCGGCGGCCGGCGGTCCTGCGCAAGTGCCTTTCCGGCACAGGCGAGCGAGATCGTGGCAAGGACGGCGATTGTCAGCTGCAGCACGGAAATGATCGGAACATTGAGCCCTCTCAAAGAGATGGCCGGAATATAGGCTGTTCGGCGCTGCAATAGAAGGGTTCGTCCTCGCCTTTCCAGAGGCGTTTGCAGCATCAAACGGCACGATCTTGCCTAACCGGCGAACCGGCCGATTTTCCGGCCATGCCCTGCCGGCATCACGCGTCATGCCTTGGGAGCATTATATGACGATCATAATATTGTTGCCGCCAAGTCACAGTCTCCGCCAACCTATTCGAGGACATCCGCCCCTGTCCAAGGGTCATGGCGTATCGCCGCATAGTCGTAGATCATCCCAACGTTTCTAAATATTTCAATCGTCAATGGCGCGGGCCATTCGATTCGAGAGACGATCTCCCGCTGCGGGGCAAACGCCGATGAGGGATCGCGTGGAGCTAACAAAGTGGGGTAGATCATGTCCAGGACAAAGTGGATGACAGCCACGGCGATAGTTGCCGGTGCGCTGATAACATCACGCGCCGAGGCGCAGTCAGCCGGCGGGCCGGATGCCGAAATCGCGCTGTTGAAACAGCAGCTTAAATTGATGGAGCAGAAGCTCGACAAGTTGGAGAAGCAAACCGCGGCAAACACCACCGCCGCGGCCAGCGCCAATGCGAAAGTCGACGCCAGAGCGAAAGCCGACGTCAAGACGGTCAACCTCGCCAACACCAACGCGGCCTATCCGGTCAAGGGTCCGGTCGCGACGTCCGGGCGTCGTCGTGACGATGCCGAACAACCGGCCGACGATCTGCACCGCCGACGAACAAAACTGCATTGCCATCACCAGCCGCATCCATTGGGACGTCGGCGGTTACGACTATCATCCCAACAGCGCGGCGACCTCGCCGCAGAAGCTCGACGATGGCGAAAACCTGCGCCGCGCGCGGATCGGCGTTATCGGCAAATTCTTCGAGCGACTGGAACTACGCCCTGATCTACGATTTCGGCGGCTCGTCGGACGGCTTTGCCGGCACCGGAAGCACCGGCGCGGCCCCGGGCGTCGGCGGCGCCTCTGTCGGCTTCCTGCCGGGCGGCGCAGTCTCCGGCGTTGAAAATGCTTTTCTGAGCTACACCGGCTTCAAGCCATTCGGCGGCAAGCTCGCGATCGAGGGCGGCATCATGGACCTGCCCTACACGCTCGACGAAGCCACCAGTTCGAACGACATACCTGTTCATGGAGCGCGCGTCGTCCGGCATCATCGCGCAAAACATCGCGGCCGGCGATTTCCGCTCCACGCGCCGGCGCGCGCTGGTGCGATGACAGGTTCTGGGCCGGCGCCTATGTGACGGGACCGGCCACCGGCGCCATCCACTCCGCCTCGAGCCTCAATCCCAATGGCACCACCGAGCAAGCTCGGCGCGATCGCCCGCGCCGCCGGACAGATCGTCAGCGGCAACGGCTACTCCTTTCACCTCGGCGGCGAAGGCGAGTGGCTGATCCGGGCGCCGCGCGACGAGATCACGGGCGCCCAAACGCTGACGCTGAGCGACCGCCCGGAATTGCGCATCGATCCGACCTCGCTGATTTCGACCGGCGCGCTCGCGGGCGTGTCCGGCGCGCAGGTCTATAGCGGCGAAGTGGCGGCAACCTATGGCCCGCTGTTCGTCTC
Source organism: uncultured Alphaproteobacteria bacterium (assembly GCA_963755895.1). GTDB lineage: Bacteria > Pseudomonadota > Alphaproteobacteria > Rhizobiales > Xanthobacteraceae > Bradyrhizobium. Next base: position 10,938 of record CAVWMD010000002.1, on the reverse strand, counting down.
AGGGCGAATACTTCTGGTTCAATGTCGATCGCGGCAACAGCATCATCCCGCTGTCGAGCGTGAAATTCGACGGCGGCTATGGAGAGGTCGCCTATGCGTTGACCGGCGAAACCCGCAAATACAATCCGGCCGCCGCGTCCTATGGCGGCATCGTTCCGTCACATCCGTTGTCGCTGACGGAAAATGGCTGGGGTGCCTGGGAAATCGCAGGTCGCATCAGCACGATGAACCTCAACGATCAGCTCGCCACTGCGAACGGCGTCGCTGGCGGGCGGCAGACCGTCTACACGGCGGCACTGAACTGGTACGTTAATGGCAACGTCCGCTTCATGTTCGACTATCTGCATGGCGATGTCGCCAAGCAGATCAGCGCGACCAATGCGGGCGATGCCGGCTCGAAGTTCAACGCGGTCGCGATGCGGACTCAGGTCGCTTTCTGAGCGACCGGATTTCGTATCGAGCGATCGGTTCAAAAAAGCAGGGGCAGCCTTATTAAGTCCGGGCTGCTCCTGCAATCCCTATCCGGCCAACGCGCGGGGCGCGGCGTGATCCGGCCCCGCGACGATGTCCGCCTCCGGCGCGCACGAGAGCGCCGCCCGATGACTTTCGCCCCATGCCCTCAGCGTATCGATTACGGGGCGCAGGCTCTCGCCGATCTCCGACAGGGTATATTCAACCCGGGGCGGCACCTCGGCATAGACCTTGCGGATCAGCAGGTTGTCGTCCTCCAGCGCGCGAAGCTGTTTGGTCAGCATCCGCTGGGTGATGCCGGGCATCCGCCGCCGCAACTCGCCGAAACGCTGCGTGCCGGCCTGCAGGTGGAACAGGATCACGCCCTTCCACTTGCCGTCGATCAAATCGAGCGTCGCTTCGACCGCGCAGCCGGGACGATGGGTAAAATTCTGCCGTTTCATGAGGTATTTCTCAATAGTATCCAAACAGGGACTATATCCCCAAATGTACAGTACTTGCCAAATACGCGCTACCGCGACAGTTAGGCGGAGAGCGTTCTCAGATATGGAGACCATGAACATGAAAGCCGTCGGTTACAAAAAATCGCTTCCGGTCGACGCCGCCGAAGCGCTGATCGATTTCGAGACCGCCAAACCGGAGCCGAAGGGCCGCGATATCCGCGTCGCGGTGAAAGCGATTTCGGCCAATCCGGTCGATTACAAGGTGCGCAAGCGCGCCGCCCCGCCGGAGGGCGAAACCAAGATCCTCGGCTATGACGCCGCCGGGATCGTCGATGCGGTCGGTCCCGAGGTGACGCTTTTCAAGCCCGGCGACGAGGTTTTCTATGCCGGCTCGATCCAGCGCCAGGGCACCAATTCGGAATTTCATCTGGTCGACGAACGCATCGTCGGCCACAAGCCGAACAGCCTGTCGTTCGCGCAGGCCGCGGCGCTGCCGCTGACCTCGATCACCGCCTGGGAATTGCTGTTCGACCGGCTCGGCGCGGTGCCCGGCAAGAGCGTCGATCCGCGTACGCTGTTGATCACCGGCGGCGCCGGCGGGGTCGGCTCGATCCTGATCCAGCTCGCCCGCCGCCTCACCGGCCTGACCGTGGTCGCCACCGCGACGCGGCCGGAATCGCAGAACATGGTGCCTCGATCTCGGCGCCCATGCGGTGATCGATCACAACAAGCCGATGAAGGAGCAGATCGAGAAACTGAAAGTGCCGCCGGTGGCGCTGGTCGCGAGCCTTACCTTTACCGACCAGCACTACAAGGCGATCGCCGATGTGATGGCGCCGCAGGGCAAATTCGGCCTGATCGACGATCCCGCGGAATTCAATGTCAGCGTCTTCAAGGGCAAGGCGATCTCGGTTCACTGGGAATCGATGTTCACGCGCTCCTCGTTCCAGACGCCCGACATGATCGGCCAGCACAACCTTCTCAACGATGTCGCCGACCTCATCGACAAGGGCGTGCTGCGCACCACGCTCGATCAGACGTTTGGTACCATCAACGCCGCCAATCTGAAGCGCGCGCATGCGCTGCTGGAAAGCGGCAATCGCGCGGCAAGATCGTGCTGGAGGGGTGGTAGAGGCTACACCCCGTCATTGCGAGCGAAGCGAAGCAATCCAGAGCAACGAAGAAAGAGCTGGATTGCTTCGTCGCTTTGCTCCTCGCAATGACGTGGATAGCCAGCAAAATCTTCTGCCAACCTCAAGCTGCCGGCACGCCCTCGACAAAAATCAGTCGGCGATCGAGCGCGCCCCAGCGAAACTTCAGCGCCTCGGCGTATTCCGGCGAAGCGTACCATTCGCGTAAGCGCTCCATCGAGGGGAACTCGACGACTATGATGTTTTTCGGCGGCGGTTCACCCTCCGCGATCGAGGCCGCTCCGCCGCGAACCAGGTAGCGTCCGCCATATTGCGCGATCGTTTTGGCCGCGATGGTGCGATAGGCCTCGAACCCGGCCGCGTCGTGCACGTCGACTTCCGAGATCACATAGGCCGACATGTGAGACCTCACGCGATGGTCTGGACGATGCCGCCTTCGGCGCGAAGCGCCGCGCCGTTGGTGGCGGAGGCTTCTTTCGAGGCTGACATAGACCACCATGTTGGCGATCTCCTCGACGCTGGCAAAGCGCTGCAGCAGCGAGGTCGGGCGGAACTGCTTGACGAAGTTGCGACGCCGCCTCCTCGACCGACTGGCCGTTTTGCTTGGCCAGATCCTTGACGAAAGTTTCGACGCCTTCCGACATCGTCGGCCCCGGCAACACCGAATTGACGGTGACGGCGGTGCCGCGGGTCATCTCGGCGAGGCCGCGCGACACCGCGAGCTGCGCGGTCTTGGTGATGCCGTAGTGGATCATTTCCTTCGGGATGTTCAGCGCGGATTCCGAGGAGATGAAAACGATGCGGCCCCAGTTGCGCTTCAGCATGCCAGGCAGATAGGCGCGCGACAGCCGCACGCCCGACATCACATTGACCTCGAAGAAACGGCTCCAGTCCTCGTCGGGAATATCGAAGAAATCCTTTCGGCTCGAAAATTCCGGCATTGTTGATCAGGATGTCGATCTCCGGCAGCGCCGCGATCAGCGCCTTGCATCCAGCCGCGGTCGAAACATCGGCGGCGATGCCGCGGACCTTGCTGCCGCGGCACCGCCTTGGCGATTGCGGCGACGGCCGCGTCGACCTTGGCCTTGCGTCCGGCCGTTGACCACGACGTCAGCGCCGGCCGCCGCCAGCCCCTTGGCGATGGCGTGGCCGATGCCGGCGGTCGAGCCCGTCACCAGCGCCGTCTTTCCTGAAAGATCGATTTTCATGTTGAGTATCTCCAACATTGATACGCTGGATATCGGGTGCGACCCGGCGCGACCGCAATCGGCCCTCACCGCCGAGTGATGCCCAATAAAAAAGCGGCGCCCGGAGGCGCCGCTTTTCGAAATCTGATATTTACTGAAGGTTACGCGGCTTCCGCGGCCTTTTCCTGCACCGGGCCGGAATCCTTGCCCTTGGCGTCGACGTCGCGGTCGACGAATTCGATCACCGCCATCGGCGCGTTGTCGCCGTAGCGGAAGCCGGCCTTGATGATGCGGGTGTAGCCGCCCTGGCGATCCTTGTAGCGGGGGGCCAGCACGTCGAACAGCTTCCTGGCCTGGTCGAGGTCGCGCATTTCGCTGATCGCCTGGCGGCGCATCGAAAGACCGCCCTTCTTGCCGAGCGTGACCAGCTTCTCCACGATCGGGCGCAGTTCCTTGGCCTTCGGCAGCGTGGTGACGATCTGCTCGTGCTTGATCAGCGCCGCGCACATATTGGCGAACATCGCACGCCGATGCTCGGCGGTGCGGTTGAGTTTGCGATGAACCTTGCCGTGACGCATTGATCTATTCCTTGAATTCAATTGGTCGCGACGGTTCGTCGGACATGTTGCTCAGGTGGGCTGCCTGCGTTCGCCCAAGATAGCGAGTAGTGAATGGCCAATAGCGACGGTCATCCATTCGCTATTCGCCACTCCCTATTCGCTCAGTAATGATCCTCGAAGCGCTTGGCCAGTTCGTCGATATTCTCCGGCGGCCAGCCCGGCACTTCCATGCCGAGATGCAGACCCATCTGGGCCAGCACTTCCTTGATCTCGTTCAGCGACTTGCGGCCGAAGTTCGGGGTGCGGAGCATTTCCGCTTCCGACTTCTGCACGAGGTCGCCGATATAGACGATGTTGTCGTTCTTCAGGCAGTTCGCCGAACGCACCGACAATTCGAGTTCGTCGACCTTCTTGAGGAACGCCGGGTTGAACGCGAGATCGGGGATGATCTCCTGCGCCACTTCCTTGCGCGGCTCTTCGAAGTTGACGAACACGTTGAGCTGGTCCTGCAGGATGCGCGCGGCATAGGCCACCGCGTCATCCGGCGAGATCGCGCCGTTGGTCTCGATCGTCATGGTCAGCTTGTCGTAGTCGAGGATCTGGCCCTCGCGGGTGTTCTCGACCTTGTAGGAGACCTTGCGCACCGGGGAGAACAGGCTGTCGACCGGGATCAGGCCGATCGGCGCGTCCTCGGGACGGTTGCGCTCGGCGGCGACATAGCCCTTGCCGGAGGCGACGGTGAATTCCATGCGGATTTCGGCGCCCTCGTCGAGCGTGCAGATCTGCAGGTCCGGATTGAGCACCACGACGTCGCCGACGGTCTGGATGTCGCCGGCGGTGACGGCGCCCGGGCCCTGCTTCTTCACGACCATGCGCTTGGGGCCTTCGCCCTGCATCTTGATCGCGATGTCCTTGATGTTGAGCACGATGTCGGTGACGTCCTCGCGAACGCCAGCGATCGAGGAGAACTCGTGCAGCACGCCGTCGATGTGCACCGACTGCACGGCGGCGCCCTGCAGCGAGGACAACAGGATGCGGCGCAGCGCGTTGCCGAGCGTCTGGCCGAAACCGCGCTCGAGCGGTTCGGCGACCAGCGTCGCAAAACGGTTCGCGTCGGTGCCCGGGGTTACCTGGAGCTTGTTCGGCCGGATAAGTTCTTGCCAATTTTTCTGGATCGTCACTGTTTTCACCCATGCGGCCAGCTATCTAAGATCGACTGGCGTTGGAGATCGCGGATCAGTCCGCGGCTAACAAAATATCAAAACCATCGCAGGCAGACGCGCCGCCCGCGGCCGTGCATCAAACGCGCCGGCGCTTGCGCGGACGGCAACCATTGTGCGGGATCGTGGTCACGTCGCGGATCGAGGTGACGGTGAAGCCCGCGGCCTGCAGCGCACGAAGCGCCGATTCACGGCCCGAACCCGGACCTGCAACTTCGACCTCCAGCGTGCGCATGCCGTGTTCCTGCGCCTTCTTGGAGACGTCTTCCGCCGCGACCTGCGCGGCATAGGGGGTCGACTTGCGCGAACCCTTGAAGCCCATCGTGCCCGCCGACGACCAGGCAATGGTGTTGCCCTGCGCGTCGGTGATGGTGATGGTGGTGTTGTTGAACGACGAATTTACGTGCGCGATGCCCGAAGCGATGTTCTTGCGTTCACGACGGCGTACGCGGGTGGCATCCTTGCCCATTATCAAACCTTTCCTGTGATCTCAAACGCCGCCGTAATGCCAGCGGCTACACCTAAAATAGCGAATGGTGAGTAGCGAATGGCGAATAGAACCTATTCGCCACTCGCCATTCGCTATTCGCACAATTACTTCTTCTTGCCGGCGATCGACTTGGCCGGACCCTTGCGCGTGCGCGCGTTGGTGTGGGTGCGCTGACCGCGCACCGGCAATCCGCGGCGATGACGCAGGCCGCGATAGCAGCCGAGGTCCATCAGACGCTTGATGTTCATGCCGGTCTCGCGACGAAGATCGCCCTCGACCAGATAGTCGCGGTCGATCACTTCACGGATCTGCAGCACTTCCTGGTCGCTCAGCTGCGACACGCGGCGGTCATCGGGAATCTTTACCTTCTCCATGATTTCGGCGGCGTTCTTCTGGCCGATGCCATGGATGTACTGGAGCGCGATCAGGACGCGCTTGTTGGTCGGGATATTCACGCCGGCAATACGGGCCACGGACTTCTCTCCTGTTGCCGATCCCTTATGGACGGCTGATTTCTAAGTTATTTCGGGCAAGTGTCCGCAAACGCGAACACGACGCCCTTCCCCTCGGGTTACTTGGGGCCCGGCATCGTCTGGAACTATCCGACTTGGATACGGGCTTATTAAAGGATTCAACTTGGTTTCGTCAACCGTTCCTATGCTTTAGCTCGCTTTTTCGTGACCTTTTTGGCAGCTTTTCGCACCCTTGGCAGCTACCCCGGCCCTTGGAACCCTTGCTGGCCTTTTTGGCGGCCTTTTGGGGTGCCTTGGCGGCGGTCTTTTTGGAGCCCTTTTTGAGCCCCTTGGACACCGTCTTGACGGCCTTCCGGGCAGCTCTTGGCGGCCTTTTTGGCCGACTTTGGCGCCCTTCTTGGCCGGTTTCCCGGCCGCCGCGGACACCTTGCTGGCGGTCTTTTTGGCCGCTTTGGCCTGGTCGCCCGCCGCCGATCGCGGCCAGGATCCGGTTGATCTCGCGGGTGACGTGCTCGATCGTCATCATGCCGTCGACCGTCAGCAGCTTGCGCCGCTCGGAGTAATAGTGAATCAGCGGCTCGGTCAGCGCGCGGTAGCTCGCCAGCCGCTTCGACAGCACTTCCGGCGTGTCGTCGATCCGCACTTCCTCGCCGCGCGCCCGCATCTCGGCAACCCGGGTCTCGACCCGGCTGAGCAGCGCGCTTTCATTGACGCGCAATTCGACCACGGCGTCGAGCTTGATGTGCTTCTTCTTCAGGAGCTCGTCGAGCGCCTCGGCCTGCGGCACGGTGCGCGGAAAGCCGTCGAGGATGAAGCCGTTCTTCATGTCCGGCTGATCGAGCCGGTCGGAAATGATCCCGATCACGATCTCATCCGGCACCAGGCCGCCGCTGGCCATGATGTCCTTGGCCTGAAGGCCGACCGGGGTCTGCGCGGCCACCGCCGCGCGCAGCATTTCGCCGGTCGAAAGCTGCACGATGCCGTAGCTTGTGGACCAGCCGTTGCGCCTGCGTCCCCTTGCCCGCGCCCGGCGGCCCCAGAAGAATCAGTCTCATCGCGTCTCGCCCCCCGGCTCGGTGGGCGACTCAACCGCACACCTTGTTTTTGGCATCCTCATACCAGCGCGCCGCGCAACGTCAGCGGCGACGGCCCCGCAATTTCGACTTCCTGATCAGCCCCTCATATTGGTGGGCGAGCAGATATCCCTGAACCTGCGCCACCGTATCCATCGTCACGCTGACCACGATCAGCAGCGAGGTTCCGCCAAAGTAGAACGGCACCGAGGCATAGGAAATCAGGATTTCGGGAATCAGGCAGACGATCGCGAGATAGATCGCGCCCAGCACCGTGATGCGCGACAGCACATAATCGATGTATTCGGCGGTGCGTTCGCCCGGCCGGATGCCCGGAATGAAGCCGCCATGCTTCTTGAGGTTGTCGGCGGTCTCGGTCGGGTTGAACACGATCGCGGTATAGAAGAACGCGAAGAACACGATCAGCGCCAGATAGAGAATCAGGAACAGCGGCCGGCCGTGGCCGAGCTGCGTGGTGATCCACTGGAACCATTCCGGGCCCTTGCCGGCATTGAAATTCGCGACCGTGGTCGGCAGCAGCAGCAGCGAGGACGCGAAGATCGGCGGAATCACGCCCGAGGTGTTGAGCTTGAGCGGCAGATGCGAGGACTGGCCCTCGAACATCTTGTTGCCGACCTGGCGCTTTGGATACTGGATCAAGAGCCGGCGCTGCGCGCGCTCCATGAACACGATGAAGGCGATCACCGCGACCGCCATCACGATCACGACCAGGATCAGGCCGGTCGACAGCGCGCCCTGGCGGCCGAGTTCCAGCATGTTGGCGAGCGCCGAGGGCAGTTCGGCGACGATGCCGGACAGGATGATCAGCGAGATGCCGTTGCCGATGCCGCGCGAGGTGATCTGCTCGCCGAGCCACATCAGGAACATGGTGCCGCCGGTCAGCGTGATCGCGGTCGACAGGCGGAAGAACATGCCGGGATCGCTGACGACATTGCCGGCGCCCTCGAGCCCGACCGCGATGCCGTAGGACTGGAACGCGGCGAGAATCACCGTGAGATAGCGGGTGTACTGGTTCAGCGTCTTGCGGCCGGCCTCGCCTTCCTTCTTCAGCGCTTCGAGCTGCGGCGACACCGTGGTCAGAAGCTGAATGATGATCGAGGCCGAGATATACGGCATGATGTTCAGCGCAAAGATCGCCATGCGGTGGATGCCGCCGCCGGCGAACATGTTGAACATGCCGAGAATGCCGCCGGCCTGGGTCTTGAACACCTGCTCCCAGATGTTGGGATCGATGCCGGGCAGCGGGATGTAGGTGCCGAGCCGATAAACCAGCAGCGCACCCAGTGTGAACCAGATGCGCTTCTTCAGTTCGTCGGCCTTGCCGAGCGCCGAGAAATTGAGGTTTGCCGCCAGTTGTTCCGCTGCTGAGACCATGTTTGGCTTTCTCCCGCGCCGCTTCTCGCTGCCATGCCCCGAAAGCCTGGGCACTCAGCAGACGCCGGACATTATTTGGTGCTCGGCTTCGATAAGTCCATCGTCTCGTCGTGCCGATTGCCCGCCGGCGGCGGGCAATGACGCAGATGTTACGCCGCCTCGCCTTCGTCCTTTTCGACCGGCGCCAGGATCTTCACCGTGCCGCCGGCCTTCTCGACCGCCGCGATCGCCGATTTCGACGCGCCGTGAACCTCGATATTGAGCTTGGCCTTGATCTCGCCGCGGCCGAGCAGCCGCACGCCGTCCTTCGAGCGCCGGATGACGCGGGCCTTCACCAGCGATTCGGCGTTGATGGTGTCCTTGGCGTCGAGCAGCTTGGCGTCGATCGCCTCCTGCAACCGATCGAGATTGATCTCGGCGAACTCGACCCGGAAGATGTTGTTGAAGCCGCGCTTCGGCAGCCGCCGATGCAGCGGCATCTGGCCGCCTTCGAAGCCCTTGATGCGCACGCCGGAGCGCGCGGTCTGGCCCTTGCCGCCGCGGCCTGCCTGTCTTGCCCTTGCCCGAACCGATGCCACGGCCGACGCGCATACGCTTTTTGCGCGAGCCGGCATTGTCGGCGATATCGCTGAGCTTCATCGCGAAATTCCTTTATCTCAGGAGCATGATCTTGACCGAAAACCGGTCCCCGCTTTTCGGGATCATGCGCCTCCTTGTTTCTATTACTCGCCGACGACGCGGACGAGATGTTGAACCTTGGCGATCATGCCGCGAACCGCAGGGGTGTCCTGCAGCTCGGTGACCCGGCCGATCTTGTTGAGCTTGAGGCCGATCAGCGTCTCGCGCTGCGAGTGCTGGCGGCGGATCGCGCTGCCGGTCTGCTCGACCTTGATCGTCTTTGCGGCCTTGGCCATCGTCATAACTCCGAAAGCGCCGATAACGCGCGTGTTGTTTATTCGGCCACCAGCTTCGGCGTCGCCGCCGACACGGCGCGACTGCAGCGTGGACACCTTGATGTTGCGGCGCGCCGCGACCGAACGCGGCGAATCCTGATGCTTCAGCGCGTCGAAGGTGGCGCGAACCATGTTGTAGGGGTTCGACGAGCCGATCGACTTCGCCACCACGTCCTGGATGCCGAGCGTCTCGAACACCGCGCGCATCGGGCCGCCGGCGATGATGCCGGTACCGGCCGGAGCCGCGCGCAGATAGACGCGGCCGGCGCCGTGACGGCCGGCGATATCGTGATGCAGCGTGCGGCCTTCGCGCAACGCGACGCGGGTCAGGTTGCGCTTGGCCGATTCGGTCGCCTTGCGGATCGCCTCGGGCACTTCGCGCGCCTTGCCGTGGCCGAACCCGACCCGGCCCTTCTGATCGCCGATCACGACCAGCGCCGCAAAGCCGAAGCGCTTGCCGCCCTTGACGACCTTCGCCACACGATTGATGTGGACGAGCTTGTCGACGAACTCGCTGTCGCGCTCTTCCCGGCCGCCCCTGTGGCCGCCACCGCGTTCGCGTTCACCTGCCATGGTGTTTTCCGATCCTTAAAAGTCCCGCCTCGAAAGGCTAAATCCGTTCAAACCAGTTAGAAGCTCAATCCGCCTTCGCGCGCCGCATCCGCCAGCGCCTTGACGCGACCGTGGTAGAGATAGCCGCCGCGGTCGAACACCACTTCGGTGACGCCGTTCTTGACCGCGCGTTCCGCAACCAGCTTGCCGACGGCCTTCGCCGCGTCGATGTTGGCACCGGTGTTGCCGCCGTCGCGCATCGTCTTTTCCAGCGAGGACGCCGACGCCAGGGTCTCGCCCTTCAGATCGTCGATGACCTGCGCATAGATGTGCTTCGACGAGCGGAACACCGACAAACGCGGCCGGCCGTTCGCGGTGCGGCGCAACGACAGCCGCACGCGTTGCTTGCGCCGGGCATTCGTAATCTTGAGTTTCGACATGACCGGCTCCGTTACTTCTTCTTGCCTTCCTTGCGGAAGATGAATTCGTTGGCGTATTTCACGCCCTTGCCCTTGTAGGGCTCCGGCGGACGATAGCTGCGGATCTCGGCGGCGACCTGGCCGACGCGCTGCGAATCGTTGCCGGTGATGATGATCTCGGTCGGCTTCGGCACCGCGATCGTGATGCCTTCCGGGATCGGATAGACCACGTCGTGGCTGTAGCCGAGCGCGAGTTGCAGGTTCTTGCCCTGCAGCGCGGCGCGATAGCCGACGCCGGTGATCTCGAGCTTCTTCTCAAAGCCCTTGGTGACGCCTTCGACCAGGTTGGCGACCTGCGCGCGCGCGGTGCCGTACATCGCCTGCGCGCGGTTGGTCTCGACCCGCGGCGCGACCTTGACCGCGCCGTTCTCGAACTTCACCTCGACATCGTCATGGACGATGAACTGAAGCTGGCCCTTCGGCCCCTTCATCTTCACCGTCTGCCCTTCGACGCTCGCCGTCACACCCGACGGGATCGTCACAGGCCGTTT
>CAVWMD010000001.1:0-1043848 GCA_963755895.1 uncultured Alphaproteobacteria bacterium | reverse complement strand
AGCGCAGGATCGTATGCTCAATATTCGCGGCGCTCCCGTCTGCATCGCCTCGATGGCGTTCATGACTAAGTTTAAAACGACTTGCTGCAATTGAATTCTGTCGCCTTCCAAGGTCGGGACTGATTTATCGAGTTCTATACGCAGCTCTACTCCATGCTTCTGTAACTCGGGGCGCACAATAGCAAGAACCGTGAAGATCAGCTTGTTAATGTCGATTGGGTTTCTCGCCTGCGTTTCCTTTTTGAACATTCCGCGAAGGGTTAGGATGATTTCACCTGCACGGAGACCGTCAGTTTCGATTTGACTCAGCGCGTCTCGGGCCTTTTCTATGTTTGGCTCTCTCAATGCGAGCCATTGTCGCGCGGCACTGGCATGCATTACAATCCCGGTTAGTGGCTGATTGATCTCATGAGCAATGGACGCTAAAAGGACGCCCGCTGTCGCTAGGCGATTTATGTGGGCCAGCTCAGCCATTGTCCGCTGCAATTCAGCCGTCCTTTCCATCACCTTCATCTCAAGTTCGTCGCGGCCTTTGCGAACTTCCTCCTCAGCCCGGCGCCGTTCATGAATCAAGTTCGCGCTGCGGAAGGCTGTCGCCGCATGATTTGCAGCCACTGTGAGCAGCATCCTGTCAGTTTCGGTTGGGAAGTTGCTACGCTCACATCCGATGGCTACAAGACCAGCGTGCGCGTTAAACCCAATAGGGATAATGATACCGCGGAGCGATTTCAGTCTGTCATCGAAGTCAATAACATTTTGAATGATCTGCCCACGCAATGACCCATCAAAAGTAGAAAATTGGGCCTGCAGCCAGTCTAAGAATTCCCTGGTGGCGCATCCACTCGTGACGTCGATCGTTAGCCCTCCGATGGGATCGAGCAAGCGTACGAACGCAAAATCAAAACCCAACGACCCCGCCAGTATGTCGGCCAATCCAGCGGCAATCGTGCGCGGTGCGATCCCGATCCACCCCGCCGGGATGGTCGAAAGTGCGACTAAATCCCGAAGCGCCGCCCTCAGCCGGAGATTCTCGTCAGCCATCACTATCAGTGCGCTCGGAGCGCGCCACGCCGAGCCGATTTTCTCTCTCGGAGTTCAAGGAGGAACTGGTCTGGAGGAACAAAGAACGGGTTCTCCTGGAGTACCCCTCCGACAATCACGACGGGGTGAACCCGCAACATGTCCATCACCAAGCTGGCACTGAAGTTGGCCAGATCGTACGTACATATTACCGGATCGTTGTATTTGGAGACGGCGTAGTTGACGCGCGTCTCGTATTCCAACCAGTTATCTTCGCCCGCTTTGTCCACCAGGGATGGTTCCACGCGTGACACAAATCTGACGGAGGGATTACCGGCTGCCGCCCCTGATCCGAGCACCTCTTCGAGCAAGGCGAGCATCCCGTCCTGATCGAAGCCTTCGTCGCGCAGGTAAGCGTCCTGCCAGCGTCGCACCTCCAACTGTCCGGTTGCTATCGCCTGCTCCACGTCTATGCCAGCTTGGGCGAGTCGCTGCAGATGATCCTCCCGCAGCCCGGGATCCACGATATGAAAAGCCTTGTCGCCCCGCTCGAACCCCTCTTTGATGAACGAGCGAAGCACCCTGTGCTGCTCGTCGAAGCCATTGAAAAAAGCGCAAACGTGACACTGCTTGCCGAGCACGCCATCAGCTACGTGGATAGGACATTCATTGCCTCTCATGATGGACCTCCGCGAGAATGGATTTCCGCCTCACCCATAGGACATTTCATGAACGGTAATCTTGAGTAGTATGTTGTCAAGCCTGAAGTGGACCCCGGACCTGGGACCAAGGATCGCCGAAGTTAAGGTGTGATCCCGCCTGCGTTTGGCCTTCAAATCAAGCAGCTTCCTGGCCGCGGCGGAACAGGCGTCTCGTCCGTAGAATTGTGCAGGCTGGCGAGGCGATGGGCGAGCCACGCAATGGAGTTTGATTTTCCTGAACCCGCAGAATGCTGATCAAGTAATTACGTCCCGATCCATGCTGGCGCGCATGTGCGACAAGCTTCCGCACCACATCGAGTTGGTGATAACGCGGGAAGATCATCGTTTCTTTTCGGATCGTCCGCACGCCCCTGTCGCTCTTGATCTGCCGTGCCTTCACCTCTAGGTGCATGAAGCGTTGCAGAATATCGAGAAGGCTATCGGCCTGGAGAACCTCATCCCAAAGGTAATGCCTTTTCCAGTTGCCTTCGACAGGCGGATTGCCCGCCCCGTGATTGTTGCCCCGGTTGAACGGTAGGAAGACTGTCTCCTTGCCCTTGAGGCGGGTCGTCATCCATGCCTCGTCCGGGTCCACCGCGAAATGCACTAACGCACGTTTCTTGAAGATGAACAGAAGATCGCGCTCGTCGCGGTCCTCCATATATTGTTGCACCGCGTCCGCAGCACGCTGGCCCGTCAGAGGGTTTTTCAGTTCCGCCGTGACCACCGGCAGGCCGTTGACAGCAAGCGTCACGTCGATAATGCAGCGCCGGTTCATGCCGTCGGCCTTCTTCATCGCGGAGGTGAAGGCGACCTGACGAGTGATGGTCAATCGGTTCCTTGCAAAGTCCTGCGCCGCTTCGGCATTCATGCGGGAGTTGGGCCGGAAAAATGCAAGCCGGAAGGTTTTGCCGTAGCACTTGAAGCCGTGCCGTAGGACGTGCAGCGTACCCTTGATGTCGAGCTCCTTGGCCACGCTGTCGAGTACGGTGGCTTCGGTCCGGGCGCCAAGCAGGGTATCGAGCTGTTCCCATTTCGTCGCCTGACTGTCTTTCAGGAAAGCCGGCTTAATTTGCCGGATCGTTTGCTGTCGGTCCGGCACCTTGCGAGCATCTGAACATTCTTCATATTTCGAGCGCCGGAATTTTGCAGAGTTCCCTAAACAACGCTTCGATGGGGAATTCACCATAAGAATCGCCGTCCGATTTTGCCGCATGGCCTGTAATGGCATTTAGAATGTCCGGCGCTAGCCCGTACTTCCTACCCAATGTCTTGATCCGGTGGCGCCAGGAATGGCTTGGCGAAAGCCTGCTATCCTTCAGACCCAGCTGGCGAACGAAACGCCCGATCATTTTCGTGCCGTTTCCACCACGTTTTCCGAACTTGTCGGGCGATAGCGCCGCAAAGAGCGGGCCGGCCTTAATCGCCGCTGCAAACTTCAAGAAACCTCGGTCGACGAGGGCAGGATGCAACGGGATGACCCGCTCAGAACCACTTGTTTTAAGCGACCCGGCCACTGGATCAAGCTTCATGCACCAGATGTCATCAAGTCTGATGATGTCTTCCGACCGCAATTGGCAGAGTTCTGACACGCGCGCGCCGGAGTAGGCGCCAAGCCAAGGCACCCACCGGCGCACAGGATCCTTTTCGACCAAAGCCGCTTTGAGAATAATTTTCGCCTCATCGTCGGTGAAGCTCCGTTTCTTCTCGCCCTGTTTGCTCCGGACGTCGAGTGAAATGCCATCCGCCGGGTTGGACGCAAGATGTTTGTTGTTAACCCCCCACTGGAGGATTGCTCTTACCGGCGCGAGTTTTGCGTCCTGAATGGTTTTCGGCCGCAAACCAGTCTCTACCATCGAGCCCTTCCAACCGACCAAGTCCTCCCCGGTCAGCCGCCTTGCATCGTTGTGGCCCAAATATTTCTCCAGCTGCCTAACCACCCGCGACCACTCGTAGACGGTTTTTGCAACGGGGCGCCTTTCCGTCGACCAACCGTCCACCAGGAACTTGAACGCCAGAGGCCGGCTATCAGCGGGCGTCGCTGGCTTCGCGTGCGTCGGAAACAAAATTGCGGAGCCTAATACTTCACCCTTCGCCAATCGGGCCAGAGACATGCTGGCCCGTTGCACAGCTGCTCCAACGGCAACAGTCAGTTTGCGTCGGCTCTTATCGTCAACCACCAATCCGTGAGCTGCCAACCTCTCGTCCGCAACCTCCTGGCACCACTTCTCCATTTTCCGAACTTCGAAGGCATCCATATCGATGTCGGTCAGAATCCTTCCGCCACGAATGTCATCCATCGAGAGGGCTTTGGCAGGAGCGAACATCCGATCAGCAAGGTCGGTCCGCCACGAAGTTTGATCACTCGGATTATCCTGGTGGTGCTGCAACCATCGATCATGGATCATCGCAGCCATCTGGTGCGCTTCGATCTCGGTCAGAGCCTTGGGTCCGGTGCGCAGATTGGCCCATCGTAACTCGATCTCAGTCAGGGCCTCGGCGTGCCGGCGCTTGGCCTCGACCGGGTCGCGTGTTTGCAGACTCCGCTTCTCCTCGCGCTTGCCGACGAGCGCGCGCAGATCTTCTGGCACGCCCTTTCGGAGCCAGTAGACGCCACTGTTCGGATGTTTCCATGGACGTGACATTGCAAGGGGCATTGTACCAGCCTTTTGTACCAGGCGGGTAGCGTCAAGCTGTTGATTTCGCTTATTTCCTTCTAAAACAAGCGCTTAGAAGTGTGCTGGTGCCCAGGGGCGGGATCGAACCACCGACACTGCGATTTTCAGTCGCATGCTCTACCAACTGAGCTACCTGGGCACTTTCCGAACCCGCGAACGGGGGTCGGGAGCGCCGGTTTATAGTCAGGCCGGACCGCCCTGTCCACCACGCTTCGCCTGCTTGTCCGGCATAGTCCGAAGGACGACGACGGGCGGCTGCGCGTGGCGCAGCCATGCGGACGAGGGCGAGGCGTGTCCGCCATAGCCCGCGGGGGCGACGACGGACGAGCCATCCGCTAACCAACTGAATTGCTTATAAATATCGCTTATTCGGCGTCCTGGTCGTCTTCCGGCTTTCCGGGGACGATATAGGAGCCGGAAAGCCAGCGGTTCAAGTCGACGTCCCGGCAGCGCGGGGAGCAGAACGGCTCCGCGGCCGCGGTGGCCGGCTTGCCACAGATCGGGCAGGGCTTCAGGGCGGCCGGCTTGCCGGACGGCTTTCCGGATGCCGGATCTGGCGGACTAGCTGGCATTCAGCCAGCCGAAGCGGATCGGAAAGCCCTCGCCGCCGAGCAGCGTGATCGTCTCATAGAGCGGCAGGCCGACGATATTGGTATAGGAGCCGACCATCTTGACCACGAACGATCCCGCGATGCCTTGCACCGCATAGCCGCCGGCTTTGCCGCGCCATTCGCCGGAACCGATATAGGCCTGGATATCGTCCTCGTTCAGACGCTTGAAGCGCACTCGCGACTCGATCAGGCGCTGGCGAAAGGTCTCCTTCGGCGTCACCAGGCAAACCGCCGTATAGACGCGGTGGTTGCGGCCCGACAGCAACCGCAAGCACTGCGAGGCCTCGTCGACCAGATTGGCTTTCGGCAGGATGCGGCGGCCAACCGCGACCACAGTGTCGGCGGCGAGGATGAAGGCGCCGCGCAGTTCATCGTCGAGCTGCACCGATTTGAGCGCCGCGTCCGCCTTGGCCCGGGCCAGCCGGTTGGCACAGGCGCGCGGCAGTTCGCCCCGCCGCGGGGTCTCGTCGACATCGGCGGGGCGCAGCGCATCGGGCTCGATGCCGGCCTGGTTGAGCAGGCTGAGCCGTCGCGGCGAACCGGAGGCGAGAACGAATTTGGGGCGGCCTAGCATGCTGATGTCGGCTGGGGGAGGATTTGGGGAGGACTCGTTTTAGGCATGATCTTTCCGAAAACCGGTATCCACTTTTCCGGACCATGCCAGTTCGCGCGGAACCTATCGGAAGGGCTTCTCGGAGACAACCACGGCAAGCGCCGTGGCCTGGCTAATTAGGGGGTGGGTAAACCCTCGATCCGGCGAACAGAATGGTCAATTCCCAGATTCGCGATACCGTTTTATGACCGAAGTCAGCCGCTCGCCGCCTCGACCTTGGAAAACCGCTTGCGGATCCGCAGCAACAGCCCGTCGCACACCTCCCGATAGGCTCCGAGCTTCTGCTCGCGATTGCCCTCGGCGCCGGTCGGATCATGGGTCGGCCAATATTCCACGTCGGCGGCCAGCGTGTGGGTCAGTTCCAGCGCCTTGTGATGCGCCTCCGGCGACAGTGTGATGATGAGGTCGAAATTGAGCCCCTCCCAATCATCGAGTTCCTCGAAGGTCATCGGCCGGTGGCTGGAGATGTCCTGGCCCAGTTCCGCCATCACCGCGACCGCGAACGGATCGAGCTCGCCTTTCTTGACGCCGGCGGATTTGACGTAAAGCGCATGCGGAAACATATGCCGCAGCAGGCTTTCGGCCATCGGCGAACGCACGCTGTTGAAGCCGCACGAAAACAGCACGGCTTGCGGAGCCCGCGCGCGCGGCGAGGTCACCATGCGCCTAAGCTTCTCTCGGATCGGGCACGCTCCTCGCCGGAATCATGCTTCGCCCTTCCAGTGCAGCACGCAGATCAGCGTGAACAGCCGGCGGGAGGTTTCGAAATCGATCCGCACCTTGCCCTTCAGCCGCTCCTGCAGCGTGCGCGAACCCTCGTCATGAATGCCCCTGCGGCCCATGTCGATGGCCTC
Source organism: uncultured Alphaproteobacteria bacterium (assembly GCA_963755895.1). Classification (GTDB taxonomy): domain Bacteria; phylum Pseudomonadota; class Alphaproteobacteria; order Rhizobiales; family Xanthobacteraceae; genus Bradyrhizobium. The sequence continues at coordinate 1,037,371 of CAVWMD010000001.1, read as the reverse complement.
GATCTTGTCCGGCGTCGCGGTGCGGATCGCCTGGTAATAGCTGTCGCAGATCATGAAATAGTCTTTCACGATCCGCCGGAACGGCGTCAGCGACAACAGATGCGCCACCACGGGTGTGCCGTCCTCACGGCGGATGTCGAACATCAGCCGGCTGCCGGTGATGCCGAGATGCAGGGTGAACGGGCCGTTGCCGGAGCCCTCGGGCGCGAACAGGTTCTTTTCGACCAGATCATAGATCGCGATCGCGCGCTCGTGCTCGATGTCCGGACCGGAGCGCCCGATCGATTCCTCATCGAGCGTCACCGCGACGATGCGATTGTCCGAATCGTCCATCGGGGGCGGCTTGGTCATGCCGGATCGGTGGGCAGATTGAGCCGCATTCCGATCGAACGGGCATGGGCATCGAGCCCTTCGGCCTTGCCGAGGGTCATCGCCGCGGGGCCCAGCGCCCGCAACTGATCCGGCCCGCATTTGAGGATCGAGGTTCGCTTCATGAAGTCGAGCACACCGAGGCCGGACGAGAACCGCGCCGAGCGCGCCGTCGGCAGCACATGGTTGGAGCCGCCGACATAGTCGCCGATCGCCTCCGGGGTATGCGGCCCGAGGAAGATCGCGCCGGCATTGCGCACCTTTGCCGACAGCGCTTCCGGGTCGGCGGTCATGATCTCCAGATGCTCGGCGGCGATGTCGTTGGCCAACGCCGCGGCGTCGTCGAGATGGCCGACCAGAACGATGGCGCCGAACTCGTTCCACGAGGCGCGGGCGATTTCCGCGCGCGGCAGCGTCTGCAATTGCGATTCCACCGCGCGCTCGACCTCGTCGGCGAGTGCCGCATCGTCGGTGATCAGGATCGACTGCGCGCTGGCATCGTGCTCGGCCTGCGCCAGCAGATCGGCCGCGATCCAGCCGGCATTGCCGGTGCGGTCGGCAATCACCAGCACTTCCGAGGGACCGGCGATCATGTCGATGCCGACCTTGCCGAACACCAGCCGCTTGGCGGCGGCGACATAGGCATTGCCGGGGCCGACGATTTTAGCGACCGGCGCGATGGTCGCGGTGCCCCAGGCCAGCGCCGCCACGGCCTGCGCGCCGCCGACGCGGTAGATCTCGGACACGCCGCCGAGTTGGGCGGCCGCCAGCACCAGCGGATTGAGCTTGCCGTCGGGCGACGGCACCACCATCACCAGCCGCGCCACGCCGGCCACGCGCGCCGGCACCGCGTTCATCAACACCGAGGAAGGATAGGCCGCGGTGCCGCCCGGCACATAAAGGCCGACGGCATCGATCGCGCTCCAGCGCCAGCCGAGTTCGACCCCTGCCGCATCGGTGAAGCGCTCGTCCTTTGGCAACTGGCGCCGATGAAAAATCTCGATCCGATCGCGCGCGAATTTCAGCGCGTCGAGCGTCTGGCTGTCGCAGGCCCTTGCCGCCGCATCGACCTCGGCCGCCGTCACCCGCAACCCGCCGGCCTCGATGTCGAGCCGGTCGAACTTGCGTGTCGCCTCGATCAGAGCGGCGTCGCCGCGCGCCGCCACATCATCGACGATGGCCCGGGTCGCCCGCTCGACATCGGCGGACGCTTCGCGCTTGGCAGCGAGAAACGCAGCGAAGCGCTCGGCGAAATCGGGGCTGCGGCGGTCCAGGCGAGCGGGCATGGCGGCTTTCTTGAGGGTTGGATCGAAGGCCTATGCTCAATGGCGCGGCGGCCAATGGCCGTCAACCCTTTGGATATCGTCGAAATCGAGCCGTAGGGTGGGCAAAGCCAGCGGTCGGGCGAATGCCCGGCCGACGGCGTGCCCACCATCTGCCAGCAACGAGCGTCGGTGGGCACGGCGCAAGGGCGCCTTTGCCCACCCTACGGCCGGAACGACTTATTTATCAGGCATCCAGCCCCGACGGCTCGATCCCGTGTTCGGAGGTCCCGAGATCGTCGCCGCCGAGGTCGGCCAGTTCGCATTCGAGGCATTCGACGTCGAGCCGGAGTGCCCCGCCGCTGCCGAACAGCAGCATCACGCTGCCGCCGGGGGCCTCGGAGGGGTGAAACTCGATTCCGAGCAGTTCGAGGGCGGGTTCCGCCGCCTCCAGATCGATATTGCGCGACTTGCAGGACAGCACGCGGTCGAACCGCAGCGCCGATATCAGCCGGCGCGGGGTGGCTTCTCCCGCCATCGTCTGTTCCCAGTCGAGCCGGCTCATGCCGACCACCAGCCGCTTTTCGCCCTGCCGCCAAATGATGTCGGCGGCGTGCAGGTGGGCTTCCTGGACATGAGCGGAAATGACCGCAAGGTCCTCGCTATCGAGCGCAATCAGTTTGAGCTGGGCTGTCATCGATCGCACCTCGAATTTTGACGCATATTGTTTCGCAAAACCGGCATCCACTTTTGCTGAATATGCGTGAACCCTTTAATCGCTGATGCGCTGGATGGACGCGCCGCAGGCCGACAGCTTTTCCTCAAGCCGCTCAAATCCGCGGTCGAGATGGTAGACGCGATTGACCATGGTCTCGCCTTCGGCGGCGAGCCCCGCGATCACCAGCGACACCGACGCGCGCAGATCGGTCGCCATGACAGGGGCGCCGCGCAGTCTGGCGATGCCGTCGATGGTGGCGGTCTCGCCGTCGAGGCGGATCCGCGCGCCGAACCGGGCCAGTTCCTGCACATGCATGAACCTGTTCTCGAAGATCGTCTCGGTGATCTGGGACGCCCCGCCGGCGCAGGCCATCAAGGCCATCAACTGCGCTTGCAGATCGGTGGGAAAGCCCGGAAACGGCGCGGTCGAGACCGTCACCGGCCCGATCCCGGCGCCGTTGCGGGTCACCCGAATGCCGTCATTGTTGACTGTGATATCGGCGCCCGCCGCGGTCAACACATCAAGCGCCGATTGCAACAGTTCCGGCCGCGCGCCGGATAGCTGCACGTCGCCGCCGGTCATCGCCACCGCCATCGCATAGGTGCCGGTTTCGATCCGGTCGGGCAGCACGGTGTGCCGCGCGCCGTGGAGTTTGGCGACGCCTTCGACGACGATGCGCGAGCTGCCTGCGCCCAATATCCGTGCGCCCATCTTGTTGAGGCAATCGGCAACGTCGGAGATTTCCGGCTCGCAGGCCGCGTTGCTGATGACGGTCGTGCCCTTGGCCAGGGTCGCCGCCATCAGCGCGACATGGGTGCCGCTGACCGTGACCTTGGGAAATTCGATATCGGCGCCTTTCAGGCCGCCGGACGCCTTCGCGATCACATAGCCGCCGTCGATGGCGATGTCGGCGCCGAGTTTTTCCAGCGCCATGATCAGGAGGTCGACCGGCCGGGTCCCGATGGCGCAGCCGCCCGGCAGCGACACCTTGGCCTCATGCATCCGCGCCAGCAGCGGCGCGATCACCCAGAAGCTCGCGCGCATCCGCGACACCAGCTCGTAGGGCGCCGTGGTATCGATGATGTCGGCCGCGGAAATGTGCAGGGTCTGGCCCTGATATTGATGATCACCGGAGCGCTTTCCCACCGAAGTGATATCGACGCCGTGGTTGCCGAGAATACGCTGCAATTGCGCGACGTCGGCGAGCCGCGGCACGTTATCGAGAATCAGCGTCTGTTCGGACAGCAGGCCCGCGATCATCAAGGGTAGCGCGGCATTCTTGGCGCCCGAGATCGGAATGGTACCGTTCAGCTTGTTGCCGCCGACGATGCGAATGCGATCCATGCCAATTCCCGCTGCTTGCTATCGATAAAGTATAGGGCGAACCGCCCTCCCATGGCAAAAGCGTGAAATTTGCGGCTATTTCATGGGGCTGGAAACCAATCGACCGTCATTCCGGGGCGATGCGCAGCATCGAACTACGGCGCTATTGCACATCGGAGAATCTCGAGATTCCCCGATGTGCGAGAGCACATCTCAGCTCCACGCCCCGCGTGTCCCGGAATGACGACGTAATTAGAACCGATTGATGTCCTCGCTCTCCAGTACCGGCTTCGGATAGCCATCGCGCGCGACGCTGATCATGGCGCGGCCGACCCGCTCGCTCGTCGTCATATACTGCGGCGAAGTGCGGGCGAGCCGCGCCAGCAGCGGCGACGCCACGACATAGATCGCATTGATCCAGGCGGTCTTCGACCGGACGCCATGCAGCGGCTGGATGCCCGCGGGACGAAACATATAGGCCGCCTTGAACGGCAGCTTGAGCAGGTCGTTCTCGGTCTTGCCCTTGACCCGCGCCCACATCCGCGGGCCTTGCTCGGTACTGTCGGTGCCGCGCCCGGTGACATAGGTGAACACCATGCCGGGGTTGAGTATTGCCAGCATGGTCGCCGTCGCCAAGGTCAGATCATAGGTCAAATGCCGGTAGCGCTCCGCCTCCATGCCGACTGACGAGACGCCGAGACAGAAGAAGCAGGCGTCATAACCGGTGAGTTCGGATTCGATCGCGGAAAAATCGAAGAAATCCTTGTGCAGGATTTCCTTGAGTTTTGCGTTTTGTTGGCCGGTCGGACTGCGCCCGACCACCAGCACGCGCTCGACGCCAGGATCGACCAGACATTCGCGCAGCACGCCCTGCCCGACCATGCCGGTGGCGCCGAACAGGATGACTTTCATCGCGTTCCGTCCCCTCGGAAAACTGGTCTCCACTTTTCCGGATACGACTCTACGCCTTGAGGAACGCCAGCAGGTCGGCGTTGATCGTGGCGGCTTCCGTGGTGGGCATGCCGTGCGGAAAACCCTTGTAGGTTTTCAGCGTCCCGTTCTTCAAAAGCTTGGCCGACAACGGCCCGGCGGCGACATACGGAACGATCTGGTCGTCTTCGCTATGCATCACCAGCACCGGCACGGTGATTTTCTTGAGATCTTCCGTGAAATCGGTCTGCGAGAACGCAACGATGCCGTCGTAATGCGCCTTGGCACCGCCCATCATGCCCTGACGCCACCAATTCTGGATGATCGGCTCCGAAATCTTGGCGCCGGGCCGGTTGTAGCCGTAGAACGGACCCGAGGCGACGTCGCGATAGAATTGCGCGCGATCGGCTGCGAGCGCGGTCTGAAATCCGTCGAACACTTCCTTTGGCAGGCCGTTTGGATTGGCCGCGGTCTTCACCATCAGCGGCGGCACCGCACAGAGGATCGCAGCCTTGGCCACCCGGCTCTCGCCATGCCGTGCCAGATAATGCACCACCTCGCCGCCGCCGGTGGAATGGCCGACGTGAATGACGTTCTTCACATCGAGATGCGCCGTCACGGCCGCGAGGTCGTCGGCGTAATGATCCATGTCATGGCCGTCGCCTGTCTGGGTCGACCGGCCGTGGCCGCGGCGATCATGGGCGATCACCCGGTAGCCATGGTTGAGGAAGAACAGCATCTGCGCGTCCCAATCATCCGACGACAGCGGCCAGCCGTGCGAGAACACGATGGGCTGACCGGCCCCCCAATCCTTGTAATAGATCTCGGTGCCGTCTTTGGTCTCGATCATGGGCATGGGCGATTCTCCTGCCGAATGAAGCCGATATTTTAGAGGCCGTCATTGCCAGCCAAGCGAAGCAATCCAGAGTCGCGAAAAAAGACTGGATTGCTTCGTCGCTTCGCTCCTCGCAGTGACGAGGAGGCGTTCTCACGCGAGCGTCGCAGGCGGCCGGAACCGCCTGACCCCACCGATGATCACGAGAACGAAGAACAGCAGCACCAGCCCCTGCACCGCCGCGAACGGCGGCTCCGACGGCGGTACGCTCGGCGCCAGCGCGTGCAGGAACGGGATCTTGAGGAAGCTCTGGATCACCAGCACGAAGATGTTGAGGTAAAGCGAGACCATTGCGGTCACCACATAGATCCAGCGCCACGCGCCGGCCAGCTTCATTGCGTAGAGCGCGATACATGCGATCGCCAGCAGCACCAGCGACAGGATCGCAATGATGTGCGACGGCAGCAGCTTCTCGAACGGAAACAGAAAACCGGTCGCGCTGGTCAGGATCGTTGTCAGCAGGAAGATCGCGGTCATGCCCGGCATCCGGCTCGAGCCGAGCAGCCCGAACATCACGAGAATGCCCGACACAATTCCGATCAGACTGATGATGACGTGGACCAGCGTAAAGGTAGCCAAGCTCATTCCCAGGACCATGACACGTTCCCCCATTATTCAAGAAAGCCGAATGCTACGATGACCGGCCGGAAAAAGCCATGCGACGATCGGTCAAAACCCGGAGCGCAAGCGGCTCGAATCAAGACATGCAGGCCTTATGGACGCTGGCATCTCGCTGCTTCGTCTTTAGTAATAGCGCGGGATCGGTCCGTTATGCGGCGTCTTGCGGTCCGACAGATCGAATACAAGCTCATCCACATAGCACCAGCCCCAACCTTCCGGCGGATCGTAGCCTTCGATGATGGGATGGCCGGTGGCGTGAAAATGCTTGGTGGCGTGCTTGTTGGGCGAATCGTCGCAGCAGCCGACGTGGCCGCAGCTGCGGCAGATTCGCAAATGCAGCCACTCGCTGCCGCTCTGCAGGCATTCCTCGCAGCCGAGCGCGCTCGGCGTGACGTCGCTGATACCATCGAGGTGACTGCATCGCTTGACCATCTGTCGCTTCCCCCGTTGTTAAAGCGCCGGCTTCGCGGCGTCGCCCAGAAAACCATGCAGCGCCGCCACCACCTGGGCGCCCTCGCCGATCGCGCCGCCGACCCGCTTGACCGATCCCGACCGCACATCGCCGACGGCGAATACGCCGGGCACCGAGGTTTCCAGCGTCGGCACCAGCCGTCCCAAATTCTGTTCCGACTGCGCGCCGGTCACGACAAAGCCGCCGCGATCGACCGTCACGCCGCAGCCGTCGAGCCAGCCGGTGGCCGGATCGGCGCCGACGAACAGGAACAGATTGCGGATTTCGGCCGAGTCCTCCTCGCCGGACAGCCGGCTGCGCCAGCGCACGCGTTCGAGGCCTTGCTCGCCTTCAAGGCCGACCACCTCGGTATTGAACATCAATTCGATATTCGGCGTCGCCTCGATGCGTTCGATCAGATAGCGCGACATGCTGGCGCCGAGGCCGCCGCCGCGGATGATCATGCGGACCTTGCGGGCGTGACCCGACAGGAACACCGCGGCCTGGCCAGCCGAATTGCCGCCGCCGACCAGAACGATGTCCTGCTCCACGCACAGCCGCGCCTCGACCGGAGAGGCCCAGTACCAGACGCCACGGCCGTCGAACTTGTCGAGGTTCTCGATCTCCGGACGCCGGTAGCGCGCGCCGCTCGCGACCACGATGGCGCGTGCCCGCAGCGTATCGTCGCCATCGAGCGCCAGCGCGAACGCGCCGTCCGGCCGCGAGCAATCCAGCGACTTCGCGCTCATCGGAATCATGATATCGGCGCCGAACTTCTGCGCCTGGCTGAAGGCGCGGCCGGCCAGCGCCTGGCCCGAAATGCCGGTCGGGAAGCCGAGATAGTTCTCGATACGGGCGCTGGCGCCGGCCTGTCCGCCGTAGGCGCGGGTATCCAGCACCGCGACCGAGAGGCCTTCGGAAGCCGCATACACCGCGGTGGCGAGCCCCGCCGGACCGCAGCCGACAATCGCGACGTCGTAAATCCTGTTTCCGGCCGGCCCGCCGATCATGCCGAGCGCACGCGCCAGTTCGGACTCGCCGGGGTTGCGAAGCACGGTGCCGTCGGCCGTGACCGCCAGCGGCCAGTCCGACGGCGACGGCGAATAGCGCACGATCAGTTCGGCGGCGTCGTGGTCGGTGGCGGGATCGAGCAGATGATGCGGAAAGCCGTTGCGGGTGAGAAAGCTCTGCAACCTGGCAACACCGGTGGAATTCGACGGCCCGATCAGCACCGGACCGCCGACGCCGGCCTGGATCAGATTGACGCGGCGCAGGATCAGCGCCCGCATGATGCGCTCGCCGAGATCGGCTTCGGCGACCAGCAGCGCGCGCAGCTGCTCCGGCGGAATCAGCAGCGTCTCGACGTCGCCCTCGGCGTGGCCGTCGACCAGCGCGACGCGACCGGAGAGCTGGCCGCTCTCGGCAAGAAATTGCCCCGGGCCCTGATCGATCACCGGCGTGACATGGCCAAGGCCGTCGCGCTGGGTGATCGCGACATGGCCGGACAACAGGACGAACATGCCACGTCCGGGCTTGCCGGTCTCGAACAGCTTGTCGCCATCCTTGTAACGGACGATCGTGCCGAACCGGCGCATCCGCGCGATCTCTTGCGGCGTCAGCGCGGGGAATGTCTGCTCGTGGCGCGGAAATGAGGACGCCAGCGGACCCCGCATCCGCGACCGGCCTTCCCCAATCTTCTGGTCTTTTTCCGGGAGGTCTACGCCCATCGCCTCTCACTTCGCTCGAAACAGAATTCACACCCGTGCCGAAAGCGCGCCCGGCTATTCGCCCGACTTGTTTCCGTCGTCATATGGCAAGACGTCATCGGCATTGGAAGGTCTTGAAGCCGGATCGCCGCGTCCCCTCGCCTGGGTCTTTCGCCGCTTGAGATTTTCGCGCAGCGCCTGCTTCAACCGCTGCTGCCGCAAATCCTGCTTCGGATTTCCCGCCGCCGCTCCGGTTTGGCGCTGCCCTCGATCCCTTTCATCCGTCATCGCGAACCTGTCCGAATTCGTCCCTCAACCGATGGCCGAGATGCATGCCGCAATAAACCTACTTGCGCCACTGCTCCAACGGGGAGGGCCAATTTTCGCCGCCGTCGGACATTTGTCGTCCGCTCCCACGATGCTACGCTGGATTTTTGCACCAATACCGGCCAATGGCGGCGAAAGCGGGCGGTTCCGCGCCGATTTGGCGGTTTTTAGCGTCCCAAAGCGGCGTCCCGCCGCTTGCGAAGCCGGGGCCCTTGTGGCAAGGATCGGCCCGCCTTGAGAGGCCCTTTGGGCCGATTCTCTGATCCGGGGCATGCTGCCGTAGCTCAGTGGTAGAGCACTCCATTGGTAATGGAGAGGTCGACAGTTCAATCCTGTCTGGCAGCACCATCGCTTTCCCCGCAAAGTCTCTTTTCGCTCCAAAAACCCTGCAAAATCAGTCGCCCGACCAACCACGCGGAACATGGGGGCGGCCGGCCATCGGCGCTCGACGGGCTACGGCCGGATTGATAAGCCCTGCCCACAGGGAAGTTTGAGTCGAGACATGACCGTTGCGATCGAGATGGGAAACACCAAAGCGGGCGCCCTGGCCGCTGTGGACCTGGAGGAATTGCTGGCTACGCGCCTGCTGGTGCAGGGTAATTCCGGCTCCGGCAAATCGCATCTGCTGCGACGGCTGCTGGAACAGAGCGCCCCCTGGGTGCAGCAGACCATCATCGATCCCGAAGGCGACTTCGTGTCGCTCGCGGACCGTTTCGGCCACCTTGTGATCGATGCGCAGGACCATACCGAGCGTGGCCTGCAAGTGGCCGGCGAACGCGCGCGCATCCATCGCGTCTCCACGGTGCTCAATCTCGAGGAGCTCGACGCCGAGAACCAGATGCGGCGCGCCGCCGCCTTTCTCGGCGGACTGTTCGAGGTTGGCCGCGATCACTGGTACCCGATGCTGGTGGTGGTCGATGAGGCGCAACTGTTCGCGCCGGCGGTCGCCGGGGAAGTTTCGGACGAGGCGCGCAAGCTTTCGCTCGCCGCCATGACGAACCTGATGTGCCGGGGCCGCAAACGCGGGCTTGCCGGGGTCATCGCAACCCAGCGATTGGCCAAACTCGCCAAGAACGTCGCGGCCGAGGCTTCCAATTTCCTGATGGGGCGCACCTTCCTGGATATCGACATGGCGCGCGCCGCCGACCTTCTCGGCATGGAACGGCGGCAGGCAGAAGCCTTCCGCGATCTGGAACGCGGGCAGTTCATGGCGCTGGGCCCGGCGCTCTCGCGCCGCCCGCTGGAGCTGCGCATCGGTCCAACGGATACCCATCCGCGCAACGCGTCCCCTCGTCTGATGCCGATGCCGAGTGCAACACTGGAGGACGTGCGCGCCACCATTCTCGCAGCGCCGCCGGCGGAAAATATCCGATCACAGCGCCGGCCGCCGTCGTCACCCGACCTGCTCGGCCAGTTGATGATGGCAAAGTCCGCGGCGCTGGAAGTTCGCCCCGAAGCGGTGGAGCAGCCACTCAGCGCTGAGGAACGGGCCGAGCGGGGCGAGCGCGTGGAGCGTATTCTGCGCGCCGTCATGGCCGAACCCGACGCGGGATTCCGTATCATCGGCGTGCTCTATCAGGAGTTCGTGGTCCGCTGCCGGATCGAAGGACTCGGTGCAGCCGTCCCCGACCTCGGCGACTTCCGCCGCATGCTGACGCATGCCCGCGCCGGCCTCAGCTCCGATATGGCGAAAGACGATTCGTGGCAGGATGTCTCGGTTCGCGCCTCGATCCTGCCGGAGGACATGCAGGGTGTCTTCATGATGGTCGCCCGCGCCGCGAAGGAAGGCTGGCCCTGCCCGAGCGATGCCGCGATCGCCCGCGCCTATGGCTCGCACTCATTGCGCCGTGCGCGCCGCCTGCTGACCTACATCGAGGAGCAAGGCCTGATCGTCTGCCAGCTCGACGGCACGGGCCGGCGGATCGTGACCCTGGTCGAACTGGCCTGGGCGACCGCACCTGGCGATCCCAATGCCGAAGAAGTGCCTGCCGAGTAAGCAACGTCTCCCGGCGCACTCACATCATGAAGCCGTCAAAGAAGGCTGCGAGTTGCTCAAAGCCGTCGAGGGGGAGGACATGCGCGACATATTGATCGGGCCGCACCACCACCATGCAGCCGCGTTCGCGATCGATGCCGCGCAGGGTGAAAATGTCTTGGCCGCTCCTTGAGTCGGCGCTGAACATTTTTTCGTAGTCGCGAAGTCCAAAACGTCCCTTCGCCGGCAGCAGGAAGCTTGGCATGGTCTCGACGGCGAGATCGTGATGGCTCTGCTGAAAGATCGCGCGCACATCGATCACCGAGTTGATATCCTCGCCGGTCGGCGTAAATTTTCGAACCGGTGACGGGTGTGCGTCGGCAAGAAAGTGGCACAGCTTCCGGATGCCAGAATCGAGGCACGGCCGGATCTTCCGCGCCGGCGAAGGCGAAGATGCGCCAGCGGCCGTCCGCCTTCACGGTATGACCGAGGTGGATCGGCTTGCCGTCGGCGACGCGGATCACCGGCGCCGAATGCAGGCGCATGCCGATCGTCAGGCCCGCGGCCAGATGCTGATGGGTGGCTTCGCCGGTGAGGATCGAGGGCCGGTAATGCGCCGCGGTTCCCGCCGTGTAGCGGCCGTGCCTGACGAAATAGCTTTGCGTCGCAGCCGGATCGAACCCTGTGCCATCGGCTGTCGCCGGAGATTTCGCCGCCGAGCTGAGCACTTCGGCCCACTCGCGATCGAAGTCGATCAATTCCTTGGCGATCGCCTGACGTTCCGCCGAGTAGGTATGCAGCAGCGCCGATGGGCTTCGCTTGCGCAGGACAGCGGCGAGCTTCCAGCCGAGATTGAAGCCGTCCTGCATCGAGACGTTCATGCCCTGGCCGGCTTTCGGACTGTGGGTGTGGCAGGCGTCGCCGGCGATGAACACGCGGGGCAGCCGTGCTGGATTCTCCGCGGGGACATCGTCGAATTTGTCACACAGCCGCTGGCCGATCTCGTAGACCGACCACCAGGGAACCTGCTTCACATCGAGTTTGTAGGGATTGAAGATCCGCCGCGCCGCCGCGATTAGGTCGTCGGAGCTGATGTTGCGATTGGAGACGCGTTCGCCGGCATCGAGCTTGTCGATCTCGATATAGAGCCGAAACAAATAACCTCCCTCGCGCGGAATGATGAGCATGCTGCCGTCCCTGGCGGACTGGATCAGCGACTTGAATTGAACGTCGGGAAAATCCGTCACCGCGAGAACGTCCATCACGCCCCAGACGCGGTTGGCGGAATCGCCGTGCAGCGCACGCCCGATCGACTTGCGCACAACGCTGCGCGCACCGTCGCAACCGACCACGTAGCGGGCCCTGATGGTCTCGATCTGCCCTTCGTGTGCGGGATCAACGCGCTCGACCCTGACAGTCACCGCGTGCGGATTGGCGTCGTCGCCGGACAAGGCCGCATCGACTTCGAGATCGAGCAGGCGCCGCCCGTAATAAGGCTCCAGCGCCGCAGGGGATTTGCGCATGATGTCGAGGTAGAAATCATGCACCCGCGCCTGGTTCAGGACGACGTGCGGAAACTCCGAAAGTCCGTCTTCGGTATCCTGCACGCGCCCGCTGCGGACGATGTTCTCGCGCAATTTGTCGTCCGGCTTCCAGAACGTGGTTTCGTTGATCCAGCAGGCTTCCTTCAGCACCCGATCGCTGAAGCCAAAGGCCTCGAACATCTCCATGGTGCGGCAGGCAACGCCGTCAGCCTGGCCGCGCAGCAGCGGTCCCGATTTCTGTTCGACGATGCAGGTCTTGATGTCGGAAAAGGCGGCCAATTGCGCCGCCAGCGTCAAGCCCGCCGGCCCGCAGCCGATGATGAGGACGTCGACCTGTTGCGGCAACGGACCGGAAGCGCCCGATCCGACATCCCGCCTGGCCGGATCCGCAATCGTGGGGTCACCGGGTTCGAATCCGTTGAGATGAAATTGCACAGGGCCTCCTTGCTTCGATCGCGCCGCTTGGGGTTGCCCGATCTTTTACCTGACAACACTTTGACCTGAGCATACCATGCAGCGAAGGATGGAGGACAATCATGATCGAGGTCGTTCAGGCATTCGACCGGGCGCCGATCGCGCGGCTCGACGGTGACGACGCAGCGGCCGCTCGAACGCAAGATCGAGGCCGCCCGGCGGGTCTTCGCCGATCGCGGCGCGTGGCTCAAGCCGCATCAGAGGATCGACATCCTTCGCAAGCTGGCCGGATTGATGGAAGGCAAGCGCGAGCATCTCGGGCGGCAGATCGCGCGCGAGGGCGGCAAGCCACTGACCGATGCATTGGTCGAAGTAGATCGCGCGATCGACGGCGTGCGAAACGCCGTCGATGAAATACGCGTCCGCTCGGGGCGTGAAATTCCGATGGGATTGACGCCGGCGGCCGATAACAGGCACGCCTTCACCATCCTCGAGCCGATCGGGATCGTTGCCGCGATCTCCGCCTTCAATCACCCGCTCAACCTGATCGTCCATCAGGTCGTGCCGGCGGTCGCGGTTGGCTGTCCCGTGATCATCAAGCCGGCGCCGACAACGCCGCTGTCCTGCATCGATCTGGTCGCGCTGTTGCATGAGGCCGGCCTGCCGGAGCCGTGGTGCCAAAGCTTCCTTCCGGAGACCAACGCGCTTGCCGAGGCGCTGGTGACCGATCCACGGATCGCCTTCCTCAGCTTCATCGGTTCAGCCAGGGTTGGTTGGCTGCTGCGCTCCAAGCTGCCGCCGGGAACGCGCTGCGCGCTCGAACATGGCGGCGCGGCCCCCGTCATCATCGACCGCAGCGCCGATCCTGGCCGGCTCATCGAGCCGTTGGCGAAAGGCGGTTATTACCACGCCGGTCAGGTCTGCGTATCGGTGCAGCGCATCTTCGTCCATGCCGATCTTCTCGGGGCGTTGCTCGATGGCTTCGCCACCCGCGTGGCGGCGCTCAAGACCGGAGATCCGGTGCTGGCGGACACCGAGGTTGGCCCGCTGATCACGCCGCACGAAGCCGACCGTGTTTCGGCCTGGATCGACGAGGCCGTTGCCGGCGGTGCCCGCCTGATCGGCGGCGGACGCCTGAGCAACACGACGCTGCGGCCGGCGATCCTGGTCAACCCGGCGAGCGACGCCAAGGTTTCGACGCTCGAGGTGTTCGGGCCGGTGACCTGCGTCTATCCGTATACACGGCTGGAGGACGCGCTCACCGCCGCCAATGCGCTTCCCTGGTCGTTCCAGGCCAGCATCTTCACCGAGGATCTCCGCACCGCGTTTGCCGCGGCCGAGCGGCTGGCCGCCTCGGCCGTAATGGTCAACGACCATACCGCCTTCCGCACCGACTGGATGCCGTTCGCCGGACGGCGCCAGTCCGGATACGGCGTAGGTGGCATCCCCTACACATGCGGGAGATGACCGAGGAGAAAATGATCGTGTTTCGGATGTAGCGCGCGGCCGTCCCATTGAACGGGCAAGCCAGCGCAATCGATGCGCGTCGCTATTGCGGATGCGGTGCGATGAACGCCGCGTCGACCATACCGGCCGGCACCGGCACCGCGGCGGTCTCCGACGGCACGTCGGGAAAACTGGTTTCCCAGCCGCCGCCCAGCGCCTTGAACAGTTGCACGAGGTCGAGCGCGACATTGGTGGTGCTGGCGGCGTATTGCTGATCGGCCTGCAGCAAAGTCCGCTCGGCGTCGAGCACCGGTCAGGAATTCCGAGACCCCGTCATTGTAGCGGGCGCGGGCGAGATCGAGCGCGGCGCGGGCGTGGTCGCTTTCCGCCCGCAGCCGGGCGCGGCGGACCATTTCCAGCCGGTGCGCCACCAGCGCGTTGACGACATCATGCCAGGCTTGCAGCACGGTCTTGCGGTAGGCGATGGCCGCCTCCTCCTGCTGCGCGCCACGCAACTGAAGCGTACTGCGCAGCCGGCCACCCTGGAAGATCGGCAGCGAAACGCTCGGGCCGAAATTGTATTGCAGCGAATTCGGCTTGTAGAGATTGCTGACGTTGAGTGCGTCGAAGCCGATGGTGCCGTTCAATTGCACGCTCGGATAGAAGTCGCCGACGGCGACGCCGATATTCGCGGTCGCCGCGTGCAACTGGTCTTCCGCGGCGCGGATATCCGGGCGGCGGCGCGCCAGTTCGGAGGGAATGCCGAGCGGAATGCGCGGCGGCCCTGTGCGGACGAGCGATTGCGACCCCACGATGCCGCGCAATGCGCCGGGCGACTGGTCCAGCAGGAAACAGAGCGCGTTGATGTATTCGGATTCCTGCTGCTGCAATTGCGGGATCTGCGCGCGCACCGACTTCGACCTGGGCGGCGGCGTTCTCGACATCGAGGCCATTCTGCACGCCGCGCTGCTGGCGCTGCTGGGCCAGCGTCAGAATATCGCGATCGACCTTCAGATTGTCGTTGGCGATCCGGATCTGGGTCTGCACGCCGCGCAATTGCATATAGTCCCTGGCGAGTTCGGCGAGGCTCGATACCAGCGCGTCGCGGCGCTGGTCGGCGGCCTGATCGACCTGGCGTCGGCGGCTTCGACCTGGCGGCGGACCTTGCCCCAGAGATCGAGTTCCCAGGAAGCGTCGAAGCCGGTGTTGTAGTCGTTGATCGGCGGCACACTGAAATTGGGACCGGCCAAGGGAGCGATCAGGCTGACGATGCCGTTCTGGCTGTAAAGCTCGCGGGTATACTTGGCATCGCCGTTGAACGACGGAAATTGCGCGGCGGCGGCGACGCCGCGCTGGTATCGGCTCTCGGCAAGCCGCACCGTCGCGGTCCGGACGTCGAGATTGGCGGCCGCGACCTGCTGCTCGAGGCTGGTCAGCACCGGATCGCGAAACACCCGCCACCAGGTCGGATCGGTCGGCGCCGGCAAGCGCTGCCCGGCAACAACCTTGCCGTTGTCGCCGTGGAACGAGACCTCCGGAAGATTCGAATCGGGCTGCACGAAATTGGGCCCAACCGCACAGCCGGCCATCAGGCCGCAGGTTCCGATTGCAGCCAGCACATTGCGCAGCGCGCGCGCGTTCATCACTCGGAAATTCATCAATGCGCTCCGCCAGGCCCGCCGCCGCCGGTCTTGGGCGACAGCAGCAAGCAGAATGGCACCACGATAAAGGCGACGATCGCGCAGATAGTAGAACACGTCGGCATAGGCCAGCACCGTCACCTGGGTCCGAAACACCTGATAGACCTGTCCGACGGCGACGTCGTGCGCCGGCGCCCCGACCCGCCCCAGCGAACGCAACGTGCGTTCGTAGCTCGCGACCAGCGCCTGGTAGGGCTGGTGGAACGGGCTCGCCCATTGCGACAGATAGGTTTGATGGACCTGCGAGCGTTGCGTGACCTGCGCGGTCGACAACGAAATGCCGATCGAGCCGAACACGTTGCGGAACATCGAGAACAGCGCGGCGCCGTCGCCATTGAGATGGCGCGGCAGCGTCAGATAGGCGACCGTGCTGATCGGCACGAACAGGAAGCCGAGGCCGGCGGTCTGCGCCGTGCGCATCATCACCAGCGTCCTGAAATCGATGTCCGGCGTGATCGTGCTGGAAAACAGCAGCGCAGAGCCCATGATGGTGAAACCGATCGCGATCACGAAGCGGGTCTGCACCACCGTCATCAGCCGGCCGACGATCGGGATCAGGATGATGACGGCGACGCCGCCGGGCGACAGCATCAGCCCGGCCCAGGTCGCGGTATAATTCAGGGTCTGCTGGGCGAATTGCGGGATGATGACGGCGCTGGCGTAAAGGATCGCGCCCATCGCGCCGATCAGGATGCAGCCGGCCGCGAAATTGCGATCCTTGAACACGTCCAGATTGACGATCGGCTTCTTGGCGGTCAGCAGCCAGCCGATCGCGCCGAGGATGCCGAGGAAAGCGAGCAGCGCCATCAGCCAGATGAAGCCGGACTCGAACCAGCCGTCGTCCTCGCCGCGGTCCATCATGATCTGCAAGGCGCCGAGCCCGAGCGTAATCAGCGACAGGCCGATATAATCGATGCCGCGGCTCCGCTTGTTCTTCACCCAGGGCGGATCCTCGACCAGGATCGAAACCAGGAATACCGCGATCATGCCGACCGGAATGTTGAGAAAGAAGATCCAGCGCCAACTGGTCTGGTCGGTGATGTAGCCGCCGAGCGTCGGTCCGAGCACCGGCGCGACGATGGTCGCGATCGCCGTGACGCCGAACGCCGCGCCGCGCTTCGCCGGGGGAAATGTGTCGAGGATGATGGATTGCTGGTTGGGCTGCAGTCCGCCGCCGAAGAAGCCCTGCGCCAGCCGGAAGACGATGAGCTGCGCCAGGCTGGTCGCGATGCCGCACAGGAACGAGCACACCGTGAACATCGCGATGCAGATGATGAAATAGCGCTTGCGGCCGAACACGTCGCTGAGCCAGCCGGAGATCGTCAGCACGATGCCGTTGGCGACCAGATAGGAGGTCAGCGCCCAGGTCGCCTCGTCGTTGCTGGCGGAAAGACTGCCGGCGATATGCGGCAGCGCCACGTTGACGATCGTGGTGTCGAGAATTTCCATGAACGCCGCCAGCGTCACCGACACCGCGATCAGCCAGGGATTATAGGCGGGCTTCCAGGCCGCCGCCGGCGCCAGGCCGCGGCGTCGGCCGCGCTCATCTGACGGTCACCGTCGGCTCGACCGAGATCCCGAGCGGCAGCGGGATATTCGGATCGAGGCCGCTGTCGATCACGATCTTGACCGGCACGCGCTGCACCACCTTGACGAAATTACCGGTGGCATTTTCCGGCGGAAAGGCGGTGAACTTGGAGCCCGAGCCGAGCTGGATGCTGTCGACATGGCCGCGCAGATCGAGCGCCGGGTAGGCGTCGACCTTGATCCTGCACCGGCTGCCCCTGGCGCATGTCGGCGAGCTGGCTCTCCTTGAAGTTGGCGGTGATCCAGACTTCGGGCGCGACGATCGAGAAGATCTGCTGGCCGGCCGTGATGTAATTGCCGACCTCCACATTGCGCTTGGTGATCCAGCCGTCCTGCGGCGCCTTGACCTCCGTCCATGACAGATTGAGGTTGGCCTGATCGAGCCTGCCCTGGGCCTGCTCGACCTGGCCCTTCAACTGCCCGACCTGGGCATCGGTCTGGCCGATCCGCTGCGGCACCGGCGAATTCTGCGTGACCTGCGCCTGCGCCAGCATCACCTGCGCCTCCGCCTGCTTCAGTGCGGCGGTCGCGGCATCGACATCCTGCTGCGACGTCGCCAGCTTGGGCAGGCTCTTCTGGCGGTCGTAATCGGCCTGCGCCTTGGCGAGATTGGCCTTGCGCGTTCGCGAGCTGCGCCTGCGCCTGCTCGAGCTGCGCCGGAAAATTCTTGCGCGCGATCTCGGCGCCGAGCTGCTGGCCGGCATATTGCGCCTTTGCGGTCGCCAGCGCGCCCTCCGCCTGATCGCGGTCGTTGATGTATTGCCGCGGATCGATGTGGATCAGCACCTGGTCCTTCTTGACGAACTGATTGTCGGTGACGTCGAGCGAAACCACGCTGCCCGCGACCTGCGCCGCGATAGTGATCGCGCGGCCGTCGGTGTAGGCGTCGTCGGTGCTTTCGAGATTGCGGTTTTCGATCCAGTAATAGAGACCGGCGCCGGCCAGCAGCACCACGACCACGATGCCGATCGTGGCAATCAGCGGCCGGCGCTTTTTGCGGGTGGCCTCGTCGGCCACGTCGCTCGGGTTTTCTTTGACGTTGGCGTCGGCTGCGTCCGCCGCTTTGGCCTTGTCACCCGCGTCCATCGACGGATCCTTCGACGGATTCGTCGATCGATTCGTCGATCGATTCTTGGCAGGCGGCGGGGCGACCTCGCCGTCGTCTGCGGCGTCATGCTTAGTGTCGGTATCGGTGTCGGTCATCGACTATCCCGGTCCGTGAATATTTTTGCCGGAGCCGGCAACGGGCCGGTAACTTAACCGAACTCATTGGTACGGTATTATAAAATGAGGCTATACCTGAGTCAACAAGTGCAAGCCAGTTCAACGCGAATGACGAATGACAGATGTGAAAGCCAAAACCGCTCGCAAGGTTCCACGGGGTGAAGCGCGGCGAATGGAACTCGCCGCGGTCGCCGAGCGCCTGTTTCTGAAGCATGGCTTCGCCGAAACGACGATGCAGATGATCGCGTGGAGGCCGAAGCGCTCGAAGGAAACGCTCTATCGCCATTTCGCCAGCAAGGAAGCGCTGTTCGCGGAATTGATCAACGCGAGAGCAGTGACGGTCGCCGGCCCTCAAAGCGCGCTGGCACGCGACGAACCACCGGAGACCGCGTTATTGGAGCTGGGCATGAGCCTGATGAATCTGATGATGAAGGGCGAGGCGCCATCGCTGTTCAACATCGTTCTTGCCGACGCGCGACGCGCGCCGGATCTGGCCCACATTTTCTACGACCAGGGGCCCGGCGCGACGCTAAAGGCGGCTGACGGCCTATTTGCGATCGGCCGCGCAGCGCGGACAGCTTCGCTGCCCAAACCCTCATCAAGCCGCAAAGCTGTTTCTGGGGGCGGTGATCTCGCATTATCATCTGCATTGCCTGATCGGGCAGCCGCCGGCGCCTCTGAGTTCCACCGAGATGAGCGAACACGTTCGGGCCGCTGTTGAAATGTTCATGTCGCATTTCGGCGTCTGACGAAACGATCATTCAAATCGCGGCAAGTGTCGCGCACGGCCAACGTGCACGATGATGAATTAAGGCTTTATTTGGTTCATTAAGGCCGCCTTAAGCACGAGAATTTGTTGCAGTTCCAACAGGTTGGGTTCTCCCTCGGTGTGACCGATCGGTGACAGCTTTTTATTCAAAAGATGTCTAAGTCCGCGCCATGGAACGAGCCGAAGACACGGCCAACTCTTTGAAAAAATAATCCGTCTGGAGAACATACCAATGAAGAAGTTTCTACTCGCTACTGTGGCCCTCGTCGCCCTCGGCGCGACCGCGCCTGCACTTGCCGCCGATCTCGGCGCTGCGCCCCGCACCTACACCAAGGCTCCGGCCTATGTCGCGCCGATCTACAACTGGACCGGCTTCTACATCGGCGGTCACATCGGCGGCGCGTTCGCCGGCAACAACAGCCTGGCAACGGCGACAGCCGCTTCCTCGGCGGCATCCAGGGCGGCGCCGACTATCAGTTCGCGCACAACTGGGTGATCGGTGCTCGAAGCCCAGTACAGCTGGACCGGCAACAACAACAGCGGCGTGCTGTTCCCGGGCGGCGTGCTCGTGAACTCCAACAGCGACCAGCTCGGCTCGGTCACCGGCCGCCTCGGCTACTCCTTCGGTCCGGCGCTGCTCTACGCCAAGGGCGGTTATGCCTGGAAGGACAACAACAACCTGACCGCGATCGCTGGCCGGCGTGCCGGTCGGCCTTCACCACCGACGGCAGCCATCAACGATGGCTACACCGTCGGCGCCGGCCTCGAATACATGTTCGCCCCGAACTGGTCCGCCAAGATCGAATACCAGTACTACAACTTCGGCAGCACGACCTTCCTGACCGCCGGTCGACGTCGTTCGGCACCCGCTTCAACGACGACGAGCACACCGTCAAGGCCGGCATCAACTATCGCTTCAACTGGGGTGGCCCGGTTGCCGCGCGTTACTGATCGCTTCTGATCTAATCGACGGAAAGGCCGGCCTCGCGCCGGCCTTTTTGTTTTGGAGCATGACCGGAGAAGCTTGCCTCGTATTTGATCCGGACTGGACACCGGCTGCAAAAGATCATCTGCGAAATCGCAAGCCGCTCAATTTCCTGATTTTATTAACCGGGTACCGCGATACTGCCGCGCGAGTTTCACCCTCAAGGGTGAAGGCAGGGCGAGGCAGAACGCATGGCTTCCCGATCTCTAGTTTCCCGATTTCCCATCCGCAAATTTCTGAAATTCGGCTTCTTGCGCCCGCAATGGGGCGTCAGGGGCAGCCTGTTTGCCGCCTTCGCCGTGATCGCGGGCATGGCGATCGTGATCAGCGCCGGCGCCGGCCTGGTGCTCGGGCAACTCGGCAAGGCAATGGTCGATCTCAGCGGACGGGACATTCCACGCCTGGCGGCCAGCCTGCAATTGGCGGCGCAGAGCGCCAGCCTCGCCAGCCAGGGGCCGGCGCTTGTTGGCATCGCGCAGCGCCGAGACGCTCGACGAACGCTCCAGGAAAATGAAGGAAACCCAGCAGATCGCGCTTCGAAAGCTCGGCGAGATCACCGAACTCGGCGCCGACAAGGCCGTCGTCGCCGCGCTCGGCGAAACCGTCAAGAATATCGACGACACGATCAAGAGCCTCGGCTCCGCGGCCCGCGAACGGCTGGAGATCGCAGCCCTGCATGACAAGCAATATGATGCCCTGCGCGGCGCGCAGGCCGGCTTCGTCGCCGCCGCCAGCCCCGCGATGATGGACGCCCAGACCCAGATCAATGCCGTGCTCGGCTCCGCCCAGCTTTCCGCTGACGATGCGACGCAGGCCGCGCGGACCGTCGACCAGCTCGGCAACGTCATCGCCGGCGGCCATCAGGCGGCCTCCGAGATGAACGCGGCGCTCTCGGCCAACAGCAGCGACACGCTCGAAGCGATCGAAAAGGAATTCAAGGACACCAAGGCGCGCGTCAAATCGAACCTCGATCTGCTGCCGAAAAATCACGAGAACAAGGCGCTCGAAGACGCCGCGCAGAAATTGCTGGCGCTGGGCGAAGGCAAGACCGGCGTCTTCAAGATTCGCCAGAAGGAACTCGACGCCAGCGACTACGGCGACGTCATTCTCGAGGAAACCGGCAAGCTCAATGTCGGCCTCGGCATCAGCGTGCAGCAACTGGTCGACGGCGTGCAGAAGGAGACCGACGCCTCGACCTGGCAGGCGCGCCAGGAGATTTCGCTTCGCGACCATGGTCATGCTGGCGCTCGGCGCCCTGACGCTGGTCGGATCGGCGCTGTTCGTCTGGCTCTATGTCGGCCGCAACATCCTGCGCCGGATCCGCAACCTGCAACGCTCGATGCAGCTTCTGTCCGATGGCGACCTGCAATCGGAAATCTATCAAAGCCACCAGCACGACGAGATCGCGTCGATGGCAAGTTCGCTGCAGATCTTCCGCGAAAGCATGATCGAGGCCCGCTCGCTCAGCGCCGATCAGGACAAGGATCGCGTCGCCAAGGCCGAACGCGCCTCCCGCATGGAAGCCCGGATCGTCGAGTTCGAGGCCACCGTCCGCACCGCGCTGGACAGCCTGCAGAGCTCGGCCAACTCGATGCAGGCCACCGCGCGAATCGATGTCGGCGACCGCCGATCAATCCAGCGCGCTGGTCAGCGCGGTGGCATCCGCCGCCGAGGAAACCTCGGTCAATGTGCAGACCGTATCGTCCGGCACCGAGCAATTGTCGTCATCGATCGCCGAAATCGGCCGCCAGGTCGTCACCTCGGCGGAAATCGCCCGCAAGGCCGTCGATGAGGCCGGCGCAACCGACGCCACCATGCAGGGCCTCGCCGACAACGCCGCCCGCATCAGCGTCGTGGTCGACCTGATCCAGACCATCGCCTCGCAGACCAATCTGCTGGCGCTCAACGCCACCATCGAGGCCGCGCGCGCCGGCGAAGCCGGCCGGGGCTTTGCGGTGGTCGCCTCCGAGGTGAAGAATCTCGCCAGCCAGACCGCGAAGGCCACCGACGAAATCCGCGCGCAGATCGCCAGCATGCAGGCGGTGACGACATCGGCGGTCGGCGCCATCCGGAGCATCGGCAACACCATCGGCGAGATCAACGAGGTCACCACCGCGATCGCCGCCGCGGTCGAACAGCAGGGCGCGGCGACGCGCGAGATCGCCCGCAACATCCAGCACGCCGCCGGCGGCACCAGCGAGGTCTCCAGCAACATCGTCGGCGTCTCGCACCGCCTCCGCCGAGGCCGGATCGGCCGCCAACGAGGTGCTGAGCGCCTCCAGCGCGCTGCGCCGCGAAGCCGACATGCTGCGTTCGGAAATCGACGTGTTCCTGTCCAACATCCGGGCGGCCTAGCCTTCGAGCAGTCGCGGCATCGAGATTCCGGGGTCTGCGATGCTTCGGAGCCCGATCCCGGAATGACGGCCTCAGCGATAGCCCATGCGGCTTTTCGGAGGCCGCATTTGCTTTTTCGGCTGGCGCCGCGCCGCGTGTGCGGCTAAGCCGGTAGCACATGCATTCGAAAACAGACACGGTTCAGTCCTCGGCCGAGGCGCTGCGATACCCCTGGGAAAATCATCCCGGCCCCGATGAGGTCGTCGAGGTGATGCCGGGCGTGCTGTGGGTGCGGCTCAAGCTGCCGTTCCGCCTCAACCATGTGAACATCTATCTGCTCGCCGACGGCGACGGCTGGGCCATGGTGGATTCCGGTTTCGGCAACGAGGAATCGATCGCGGCCTGGACCGCGCTGTTCGAGGGTCCGCTGGCGCATGTGAAAGTCACCCGGCTGATCGTCACCCATTCGCATCCCGACCATGTCGGGCTCGCCGGATGGATCGTCGAGCGCTTCGACTGCCCGCTCTATCATGTCGCAGGTCGAGTATCTGCAATCGGTCTATCACCAGAACCGCGGCACCGA
Organism: uncultured Alphaproteobacteria bacterium; assembly: GCA_963755895.1. GTDB lineage: Bacteria > Pseudomonadota > Alphaproteobacteria > Rhizobiales > Xanthobacteraceae > Bradyrhizobium. The sequence continues at coordinate 1,014,208 of CAVWMD010000001.1, read as the reverse complement.
GGAGCGCAAGAACGCGCAGCGGCTGTTCTTCCGCCGTCACGGCATGGACGAGGACCTGACCGACAAACTGCTCGGCCGCGGCCAGGATTATCTGAAGCGGGTTTCGGTCCTGCCGCCGTCCTATCGCCGCATCTCGCATGGCGACGAGATTTCGATCGGCACGCGGCGCTTCAAGGTCATCACCGGCGGCGGCCATGCGCTCGATCAGGTGATGCTGTATTGCGCCGCCGACAAACTGTTCCTGTCGGCCGACCAGGTGCTGAGCAAGATTTCGCCCAATGTCAGCGTCTGGGCGGTCGAGCCCGACCAGAACTCGCTCGGCGAATATCTGGCGTCACTGGCGAGCCTGACCACCACGCTGCCCTATGACGTCATCGTGCTGCCCGGCCATGGCGTGCCGTTCTACGGCCTGAAGACCCGCATCAAGCAACTGGCCGATCATCACGAGGAGCGTTGCCGGCTGATCGCCGATGCCTGCCGGGAGACGCTCGAAGACCTCGCGGGAACTGGTGCCGGTGGTGTTCCACAAATACCCGCTCGACGTCCACCAGATGGGTTTTGCCTCCGGCGAACTGATCGCCCATGTCAACTACATGCTGGTCGAGGGCCGCCTGACGGTCCGAAGTGATCGACGGCGTGCTGGGTTTCCGGACCACCTGAGGCGATCCGGTCGATTCCAACTCTGCTCCGCGAGCCGCCGCGGAGGCCGGCACCGCGTCGGCGCAAGGCACGGCCGAACCAACTGATTTTTAAAGCAATTCTAAGCGGTATGAGCCTTGGTTCGGCCCCGTCGGCGTCGCATTTGGCCTAAGGATGAGTGGAAGCAAGCGCCAAACGCGCCGCGTGCGACAGATGAACCAGTTGTATGAGCCAATTGCAGTCCTTGGGAAATGCGAAGCGGGGTTTTACCGGGCGAATTCATTCGATTCGCGCCGAGGGTTGCGATTCGATTCTGTCGCCGGCCGAGCTCGAAAGCCGACTGATCGAGATGGGCTTTGTCGAGGGCGCGAGCGTCGAGATCCTGCACGAAGGGATGTTCGGCAAGGATCCGATTGCGGTTCGCGTCGACAACGCGACGGTTGCTATCCGCCGCCGCGAGGCGATGGCCATCTTGGTGGCCTGACGCATGCTTGCCCCGCTTACCACGTCGCTCAACCTTGCTTTGGTCGGTACCCCGAACAGCGGCAAGACCTCGTTGTTCAACGCGCTCACCGGCAGCCGCCAGCGTGCCGCGAACTATCCAGGCGTCACCGTCGAGCGAAAATCCGGAACGATTCAGACCCCGGGTGGGCGCGCGGTGACCGTGCTCGACCTGCCCGGGACTTATTCGTTGCGTGGCCGAAGTCCCGACGAAGAGATCACGCGTGACGTCGTGTTCGGTGAAATCCCGGACGAGAAGATTCCGGACTGCATCGTTTGCGTCGCCGATGCCACCAACCTGCGGCTCAGCTTTCGGCTGCTGCTGGAGCTGAAGCAGGTCGGCCGGCCGATGCTGCTGGTGCTCAACATGATCGATCTCGCGCGTCACCGCGGCATCGTGTTCGATCTGGACCGGCTGTCGTCGGAACTCGGCATTCCCGTGGTGACGGCGGTGTCGGTCCGCAAAGGCGGCACCGCCGATCTGCTGCGCCACCTCGACGGGCTCATTCCCGCCGATGCCGCCCCAAACAGCTGGCAGCCGCATTCGCCAACCGCGCTGCGCGCCTTGCAGCGGGAGGCCGACCGCATCATCGCTGCGGCGGTGACGCCCCCGGCCAAGCCGGATACCGCAACGAACCGGATCGATCAGGTGGTGCTGCACCCGGTGGCTGGATTGCTTATCCTGTTGACGGTGCTGTTTGTGATGTTTCAGGCGGTGTTCAGTTGGGCCCAGCCGGCGATGGATTTGCTGACCAACAGCTTCGCCGCGCTCGGACAGCTCGTTCATACCGCACTGCCCGACGGCCTGCTGCAGAGCTTCCTGCAGAACGGCGTGATTTCCGGCGTCGGCAGCGTCGTGGTTTTCCTGCCGCAAATCCTGATCCTGTTCCTGTTCATCCTGCTGCTGGAGGATTTCGGCTACATGGCGCGGGCGGCGTTCCTGATGGACCGCATCATGGGCGGCGCGGGGCTGCATGGCCGCGCCTTCATTCCACTGTTGTCGAGTTTTGCTTGCGCTATTCCCGGCATCATGGCGGCGCGCGTGATCGACAATAAACGCGACCGCCTGACCACGATTCTGATCGCGCCCTTGATGACCTGCTCGGCGCGCATCCCGGTCTACACGCTGATCATTTCGGCGTTCATTCCGCGCCGCGACGTGTTCGGCGGCATCAACCTGCAGGGCTTCGTGATGTTCGGCCTCTATGCGGCCGGTATCGCCAGCGCGCTCGCGGTATCGTTCGTTGCCAAGATCGTGATGTGGCGCGACTACGAACCGTCACCCTTCATGATGGAACTGCCGGACTACAAGCTGCCGCGCGTCAAGAGCATCGCGCTTGGGCTCTACATGCGCGCGAAGATGTTCCTGCATCGCGCCGGCACCACGATCTTCTCGATGATGGTGCTGATCTGGTTCCTGGCCTCGTTTCCGCTACCTCCGGCCGGCGCGGAAGGCCCTGCCATCAATTACAGCCTTGCCGCCATCATCGGCCGCGCGATCGAGCCGCTACTGGCGCCGCTTGGTTTCAACTGGCAGATCGCGGTGGCGCTTATTCCGGGCATGGCGGCGCGCGAAGTCGCGGTGGCGGCGCTCGGCACGGTCTACGCCATCGAGGGCGGCGACGAAGCCGCCGAGCAGATCGGACACGCGCTCGCGGCGAACTGGAGCATTGCCACCGCGCTCTCGCTGCTGGCCTGGTATATTTTCGCGCCGCAATGCGCCTCGACCCTGGCGGTGATCCGGCGCGAGACCGGCAGCTGGAAATGGATGGCCGTCACCTTTGCCTACATGCTGGCGCTGGCCTATGTCGCATCCTTGCTGACCTACAACATCGCGCGAGCGTTCGGCCTCGGCTAGAGCATGATGACATCCTCCCTCGCCCCGCTCTTGCGGGGAGAGGGCGTAGGCGGCCTACTGGCCGCCGTCCTTGTAGTAGAAGAACGCCGATGCGAAGCATCGGCTATGGTGAGGGGCTCTTGCATCGAGTTCTGAACTCGCGGATAGGCCCCCTCACCCGAAATTCGCTTTGCGAATTTCGACCTCTCCCCGCAAGCGGGGCGAGGTGACGAACTCAGCCGCTCGCTGAAGTCAGGCTTGGGATTTCAACGGCAGAGGCTGATCGCCGAGCATGCCCTTGGCGACGATGCTGCGCGCCGCGGCGGCGTCAAGCGCATGCCGGGCAATCAAATCACCGCACTCGGCAACGATCTGGTCGGCATCCTGGATCAGCTTGAGCTGTTTGTAGCGGTCGTCGCGATGCAGCCCCATGCTCTCGCCGACGATTTCCAGCACATTGGCGATGCGGAACGGCCAGTCGCGCTCGTGCGCGCAGAGTTCGCGGTAATCGGAATGATAGACCGCAACCAGCGCATCGATCCCGGCTTCCGATGCCGCCAGCAATTCATTGCGCTGCAACTCGCGCCGGTATGCGGGCAGCACGTTGAGATTAAAGCTTTGCAGGCCGACCGCGGGCTGCTTCAAATCGACCAGTTCAATCCCTGGGATCGCCTGCAGGATTTCCGCGGCGGCTTCCATGGTTCCCGCTACGCCGGGATGCTGATGCAGCGCGACCCGCAGCTTGACCGGCCGACGCAGCAGTGGGGCCAATTCGGTGAGCCGCCCGCCCAGAAAGCGCAGGAATGGCGTCATCTCGAAGGGTTGCGCGCCGCCCTGGCGCTCGATCGCCGGTATCGTCGTCTCGGTGAACTGGACGTAGCAACTCGGGCACCAGGAGATCACCTGGCCGGACTTCGAATGCGACAGCTTCTCGATCGTGTTCGAACCCATGCGGCCGGACATCTCGACATCGCCGGCGCGCAGTTGCGAGACGCCGCAGCAATGGGTCGGTCCGCCCATCACTTGATAGGTGATGCCGAGCCTATCCATGATGTCGAGCGCAAGCAGCGCGATGTGCGGGGTCTTGAGCACGTTGCAGCCGGTGTAGAACACGAAGTCCGGCGTCTCGCCTGGCGTTGCGGCCGGCGCCGGCTTCTGGCCGAGCCGCTCCAGCATCTCGTCATCGAGTTGCAGACGGGACAGCATGGTGACGTCCCGGCTGACTTCGCGGAATCGTGCGATGCCCTGGCGGCGGCGCTCCGGCAATTCATGGTCGGTTTTGGCGATGGCGACCCGCGCCATCGCCAGCAGAAAGCGCGGATTGACGCCGTAATCGCACGCCTCGATACACTCGCCGCTGAGCATGCAGGCGGATGCCCATTTGCGCGACGCCTCCGGCCCCTCGCCGGTGCGCACGATATCGAGGATGCCGCCGATGATGTCGCCGGCGCTCACATCCGTGATCCCGGCTGGCGCGACGCTGGGGCAGACCTCGACGCATTTGCCGCAGCGCGTGCAGGCATCGAGCATTTCGTCTACCCGGCTATCCAACGCCGTCTCGAAAGAGATCTCGCTCATCGGCTGCAACTCCGGTCCCTGGCCCGATATCTTCAGGCAAAACCTAGGCGACGCTGACAACGATAAGCTACGCCGATCGGGCGATAAATGCGACGTGCAGGCCTCGCAACTCGGCCGCCCGCCAGCGGGCGGTCAAAAACCCAATTCCGGCTCGACATTAAACCTGGAAAAGCTCTAAAACGAAGGTCCATATCAGGGCCTACTGGCCCGGTTCCGTTCCAGATTTGTCTCCAGGTTTCGCCATGGATTACAGCAAATTCTTCAGCGCCGCCCTCAATCGCCTGCATGATGAGCGGCGTTACCGGGTTTTTGCCGACCTCGAACGGATCGCGGGCCGGTTTCCGCACGCGGTGTGGCATTGCCCGGCAGGTCCCCGCAACGTCGTGATCTGGTGTTCCAACGACTATCTCGGCATGGGCCAGCATCCGAAGGTGGTCGGCGCCATGGTGGAGACCGCCACCCGGGTCGGAACCGGCGCCGGTGGAACCCGCAATATCGCCGGTACCCACCATCCCCTGGTGCAGCTCGAGCAGGAGCTGGCCGATCTGCACGGCAAGCAAGCCTCGCTGCTGTTCACGTCGGGCTATGTGTCGAACCAGACAGGCATTCCGACCATTGCCAAGCTCATTCCGAACTGCCTGATCCTGTCGGACGCGCTAAACCATAATTCGATGATCGAAGGCATCCGGCAAGCCGGCTGCGAACGCCAGGTGTTCCGCCACAGCGACGTCGCACATCTGGAAGAACTCCTGATCGCCGCCGGTCCCGAGCGGCCGAAGCTGATCGTCTGCGAGAGCCTCTATTCGATGGACGGCGATGTCGCACCGCTGGCCAGGATCTGCGATCTGGCCGAGCGCTATGGCGCCATGACCTATGTCGATGAGGTCCACGCGGTGGGCATGTATGGTCCGCGCGGCGGCGGTATTGCCGAGCGCGACGGCGTCATGCACCGGATCGATATCCTCGAAGGCACGCTGGCCAAGGCGTTCGGCTGCCTCGGCGGCTATATCGCCGGCTCCGCCGATATCGTCGATGCGGTGCGCTCCTACGCGCCCGGTTTTATCTTCACCACCGCGCTGCCGCCGGCGATCTGCTCGGCGGCCACCGCCGCGATCCGGCACCTCAAAACCTCCTCCTGGGAACGCGAACGCCACCAGGACCGCGCCGCCCGGGTCAAGGCGATCCTGAACGCCGCGGGCCTGCCGGTGATGTCGAGCGACACCCACATCGTACCGCTGTTCGTCGGCGATCCCGAGCTGTGCAAGCAAGCCAGCGACCTGTTGCTGGAGCAACACGGCATCTACATCCAGCCGATCAACTACCCGACGGTCGCCAAGGGCACCGAGCGGCTGCGGATCACGCCGTCGCCCTACCACGACGACGGATTGATCGATCAGCTCGCCGACGCCTTGTTGCAGGTCTGGGAGCGCCTCGGTCTGCCGCTGCGTGAAAAATCGCTCGCGGCCGAATAATCCCGCCGAACAGCGTTAACCCCACTCGGCGTTAACCCCGACATCGCGGCGGGCTCCGAGCGGGCCCGTGCAACCGTGCTTTGCCGGTCTAATGCGGCTATATTCCCCGGCTGCGACGGCGCCCCGTTCGAGGTGGCTCACGCCGAGATCGCAAGGGAGGTAAGCCGCGATGTTGCACGACTGGGGCGTCATCGCAGCGGCCTTCGGCTACATCGGATTCCTGTTTTTCGTCGCCAGCCACGGCAACCGGCTGTCGCCGACGCAGCGTGGCCGCGCCAGCGCGCTGATCTATCCGCTGTCGCTGGCGATCTATTGCACCTCCTGGACCTATTACGGCTCGGTCGGCTTTGCCACCCGCACCAGCGTCGACTTCCTCGCGATCTATGTCGGCCCGATCGTGATGATCGTGTTCTGCACGCCGATCCTGCGCCGGGTGATCCAGCTCGCCAAATCACAGAACATCACCTCGATCGCCGATTTCATCGCGGCCCGTTACGGCAAGAGCCAGCCCGTCGCCGCCACCGTAGCGCTGATCGCCATCATCGGATCGGTTCCCTACATCGCGCTGCAGCTCAAGGCCGTGGCGTCGTCGCTGGAGACGATCCTCAGCGAAGACCAGGCTTTCTCCTCGATCCCGATCATCGGCGATATCGCGCTGATGGTGACGATCGCGATGGCCGCATTCGCGGTATTGTTCGGCACCCGCCAGACCGACGCGACCGAACATCAGCATGGCCTGATGCTCGCGGTCGCCACCGAATCGATCGTAAAACTGGTGGCCTTTCTAGCCGCCGGCGCCTTTGTCACCTTCTGGATGTTCACTCCGGAGGAACTGATCGAACGCGCGATGAAAACGCCGGAAGCGGTGCGCGCGATCAATTACGTGCCCTCGATCGGCAACTTCCTCACCATGGTGCTGCTGTCGTTCTGCGCCATCGTGCTGCTGCCGCGGCAGTTTCACGTCAGCGTGGTCGAGAACTCCAGCGATAGCGAGGTGAAACGGGCGCGCTGGCTGTTTCCGCTGTATCTGGTCGCCATCAACCTGTTCGTGATTCCGATCGCGATCGCGGGCCTGGTGATCTTTCCGTTTGGCGCGGTCGACAGCGACATGTATGTGCTGGCGCTGCCGATGGAGGGAAATTCGCCGCTGCTCAGCGTCGGCGTCTTCATCGGGGGCCTGTCGGCGTCGACCGCCATGGTGATGGTGGAATGCGTCGCGTTGGCGATCATGGTGTCGAACGACATCGTGCTGCCGCTGGTGCTGCAGCGCGGCGTCGAGGCCCGCGGCGGGCAAAAGGATTTTGGCGACTTCCTGCTCAGGATCAGGCGCTTTTCGATCTTCGCCATCATGGTGATGGCCTATTTTTATTATCGCGCGCTTGGCAACACCCAGCTGGCGGCGATCGGCCTGTTGTCGTTCGCGGCGATCGCGCAGCTTGCGCCGGCGTTTTTCGGCGGGCTGTTCTGGCGCCGCGCGACCGCGCGTGGCGCGATGGGCGGCATGCTGGTCGGCATCGCGATGTGGATCTACACGCTGTTCCTTCCGAGCTTCCTCGACACCAGCACCGCCGGGCTGATGCTGCTGCAGCATGGCCCTTTCGGCATCGAATCGTTGCGGCCGCAAGCGCTGTTCGGCGCCGACCTGACGCCGCTGCTGCACGGTGTGCTGTGGTCGCTCTCGCTCAACATCCTGACCTATGTCGTATTGTCGCTGGCGCGCACGCCGTCCTCGATCGAACGGTTGCAGGCGGACCTGTTCGTGCCCACGGCCCTCGCCCCGATCGCGCCGACATTCCGGCGCTGGCGCACCACGGTGACCGTGCAGGACATCCAGAGCACGGTGGCGCAATATCTCGGCCCCGACCGCGCCCGTCGTTCGTTCGAGGCCTTCGCGGCCTCCCATCCGGCTCCGCTCGACCCGGCGGCGCCCGCCGATTTCGAGTTGCTGCGGCACGCGGAGCATTTGATCGCGTCATCGATCGGCGCGGCCTCATCGCGCCTGGTGATGTCGCTTTTGCTGCGCAAGCGCACCGTCTCCGCCCGGGCCGCGCTCAAGCTGCTGGATGATTCCCACGCCGCGCTGCACTTCAATCGCGAGATCCTGCAAACCGCGCTCAACCATGTGCGGCAGGGCATCGCCGTGTTCGACGTCGACCTGCAACTGATCTGCTCGAATCATCAGTTCGGCGAACTGCTCGGTCTGCCGCCCCATCTCGTGCAACTCGGCACGCCCTTGCGCGAGATCCTCGAAGTCATGGCAGCACTCAGCCCGCTCGGCCTGCAAGACGACGAGACGCTGCTGGAGATGCGGCTCAACGCCTATACCATCGAGGGCGAGCCGTATCTGGAACGGCTTCCCGACCGCCACATGGTGATCGAGGTGCGTACGAACCGGATGCCCGGCGGCGGACTGGTCATCACCTTTTCCGATGTCACGCCGAGCTTCGAGGCCGCCGAAGCGCTGGAGCGCTCCAATGCGACCCTGGAAAAACGCGTGCGCGACCGCACCGAGGAGCTGACGCGGCTGAATTCGGAGCTGGCCCTGGCCAAGAGCGCCGCCGAGGACGCCAGCATCTCCAAGACGCGATTTCTGGCGGCCGCGAGCCACGACATCCTGCAACCGCTGAACGCAGCAAGACTTTACGTGACGAGCCTGGTCGAACGGCAGAGCGGCGGCGAGGATTCGCGGCTGGTCGAAAACATCGACGATTCGCTGGAGGCAATCGAGGAAATCCTCGGCGCGCTGCTGGATATTTCACGGCTCGACGCCGGCGCCATGACTACGTCGATCACGAGCTTCAAGATCGGCGACCTGATGCGCTCGCTCGAGATCGAATTTGCGCCGATGGCGCGGGCCAAGCGGCTGAAGCTCACCTTCGTGCCGAGCTCGCTGCCGGTGCAATCCGACCGCCTGCTGCTGCGGCGGCTGCTGCAGAACCTGATCTCCAACGCCATCAAATATACCCCGCGCGGGCGGGTGCTGGTCGGCTGCCGCCGTCACGGCCAAAGCTTGCAGATCTGCGTCTACGATACCGGCGTCGGCATTCCGGTCGTCAAGCGCGGCGAGATCTTCAAGGAGTTTCACCGGCTCGAACAGGGCGCGCGGATCGCGCGAGGCCTTGGCCTCGGGCTGTCGATCGTCGAGCGGCTCGCGCGCGTGCTCAACCACGGCATCGCGCTCGACTCCAATGCCGGCGGCGGCTCGTTCTTTTCGGTGACACTGCCGATCGCAAAGGCAGTCAACTTCACCGCGGCCGTCACCAGCGCCACGCCGCTGTCGAAGGCGCCGATGAGCGGCACGCTGATCGTTTGCATCGAGAACGACGCGGCGATTCTCGACGGCATGAAGACGCTATTGAAGACCTGGGGCGCCGAGGTGATCGCGGCGGCCGATCCCGATGCCGCCATCGCGGCGATCGACGCCGCGGGCGGCCGGGTCACCGGCCTTCTGGTCGATTACCATCTGGATCGCGGCAATGGCGTCGCCGCGATCCGCGACATTCGCCGCCGCTTCGGCGATGCCATTCCGGCGATCCTGATCACCGCCGATCGCAGCCCGCATGTCCGCGACGCCGCGCGCGAAGAGAAAATCGCGGTGCTCAACAAACCGGTCAAGCCGGCATCGCTGCGTGCCTTGATTGGCCAATGGCGCACCCAGCGGATGGCGGCGGCGGAGTAAAATTGCGAAAACAGGCTTACTGCGCGGTCGGCGTCGGCTGCCGCCATTGGCCGCCGGCGATTTTCGCCGCGGCGATCACCGCCTGGGTGCGGCTCTCGACCCCGAGCTTTTGCAGGATCGCCGAGACATGCGCCTTGATGGTCGCCTCCGACACGCCGAGCTCGTAGGCGATCTGCTTGTTGAGCAGCCCCTCCGACAGCATCATCAGCACCCGCACCTGCTGCGGGGTCAGCGTCACCAGCCGGTCGCGCAGGCGCGTCATGTCCGGATCGGTGGCCGACGACAGATCGGTGTCCGGCGGCACCCAGACATCGCCATCCATCACTTTCACGATCGCATCGCGCAAGGTCTCGACCCCGAACCGCTTCGGGATGAACCCCGAGGCGCCGAAATCCAGCGACCGGCGGATCGTGCTGCCGTCATCGCTGGCCGACACGATCACGACAGGGATCGCCGGATATTGCGCACGCAGGTAGATCAAGCCGGAAAAGCCGCTGATTCCGGGCATCGACAAATCGAGCAGCACCATATCGACGTCGGAATCCTGCTCGAGCAGCGCCGTCAGTTCATCGAACGTCCCGGCCTGGTCGATCTTCGCCGACGTCACGACACCCGCAACCGCCTGCCGCAGCGCATCGCGGAATAGCGGATGGTCATCGGCGATGATGAGGTGCGTAGTGGAACTCATTTATTTCTTACAAGCCGGTTGCAGCAGATCCGCGGCCGCTCGGTAGAGCTTTCGCCGGGTGAATTTTTCCTTGTTGCAATTGTCCTCTGCCACGCGGGCGCATGCAAGCGCGCAATATTGCTTTGCGGCAAAGCGGTTAATCCGGTCCGGTTTGTGCGTCGCAATACACTGGAGGCTTCGAGCGGCCCGGCGCGGAACGCGCACTGTTTCCGCAACACCACCGTATAAGGCCGAAAGTCTTAATTGGCCGGATTTCACGGTGATGTTACCGTGACGAAATGTCCCAGGTTAACCCGGCGAAGACCGGCGAGTGGGCGAATGCACATTAACGGACAGGGGAGCGAACAATGGCAATGGCTGCGATGGCGGGCACGGAAGCCCGCACCGGTGGAATGACGGCTGAAGAGCGAAAGGTTATCTTCGCTTCCTCGCTGGGTACCGTTTTCGAATGGTACGATTTCTACATCTACGGAACGCTGGGCGTGTTCCTCGCGAAATACTTTTTCGCGAACGTGCCCCCGAATGTCGGCTTCATCTTCGCACTGCTGGCTTTTGCGGCCGGCTTCGCCGTCCGGCCGTTCGGCGCCCTGATCTTCGGCCGTCTCGGCGATCTGGTCGGACGCAAATACACCTTCCTGATCACCATGAGCCTGATGGGCGTCGGCACCTTCTTCATCGGCCTGCTGCCGGGTTATGGAAGCTGGGGCATCGCGGCACCGATCGTGCTGATCGCGCTGCGGCTGGTGCAGGGCCTTGCGCTCGGCGGTGAATATGGCGGCGCTGCGATTTACGTCGCCGAGCACGCCCCGGCCAACAAGCGCGGCTACTACACCTCATGGATTCAGACCACCGCGACGCTCGGCCTGTTCATGGCGCTGCTGCTGATCCTGGGTATTCGCACCTGGATGGGAGAAGAGGCGTTCGGCGATTGGGGCTGGCGCATTCCGTTCCTGCTGTCGGGTATCCTGCTCGCGGTATCGATCTGGATTCGCTTGAGCCTGAACGAGTCGCCTGTCTTTGCGAAAATGAAGGAAGAGGGAACCACCTCAAAGCGGCCGCTCAGCGAAGCTTTCGGCGAATGGGCGAATGCCAGGATCGCGATCCTGGCTTTGCTGGGCGCCACCGCCGGCGAAGCCGTGGTGTGGTACGGCGGACAGTTTTATGCGCTGTTCTTCCTGACCCAGACCATCAAGGTGCCGGCCGTGACGGCGCAAATCATGATCGTGATCGCGCTCGCGCTCGGCACGCCCGGCTTCGTCATCTTCGGCTGGCTGTCGGACAAGATCGGCCGCAAGCCGATCATCCTCACCGGCTTCCTGTTGGCGGCGCTGACGTACTTTCCGATCTTCAAGGCCATCACCCACTTCGCCAACCCGAAGCTTGAAGCGGCGCTGTCCGCCTCGCCGGTCACCGTGATCGCCGATCCCAATGAATGTTCGTTCCAGTTCAAGGCAACCGGCACTGAAAAATTCACCACCAGCTGCGACGTCGCCAAATCAGGACTCGTCAACCTGTCGGTGAACTATAACAACGAAGCCGCGCCCGCCGGAACCAAGGCCAAAGTGAAGATCGGCGAGCAGACGCTCTCCGCCGATAGCCCCGACTTCGCCAAGGCGCTGCCCGCTGCTATTAAGGCGCACGGCTATCCGGCTTCGGCCGATCCGGCCGAAATCAACCAGGTCATGACCGTGGTGATGCTCTGGGTGCTGGTGATCTATGTTACGCTGGTCTATGCGCCGATCGCGGCCTGGCTGGTTGAACTATTCCCGAGCCGGATTCGCTACAGCGGACTGTCGCTACCGTATCATATCGGCAACGGCTGGTTCGGCGGCTTCCTGCCGGCGACCGCGTTCGCGATCGCGGCTGCGACCGGGAACATCTATTCCGGCCTATGGTATCCGGTCGGTATCGCGATCATGAGCCTGATCATCGGCTTCCTGTTCCTGCCGGAAACCAAGGACGTCGATATTACCAAGACCTGAGCCTGATCCAGCGGCAACTGGCCGCCGACGAAAGCAATCGGCCGCGGAGCGATCCGCGGCCGATTTTGTTTCAGGCCAGTTCTGTTTTAACCGACGCATCCCATGAATTGCAGCACCACTTCGCGCCGGTGCGGCCGGGCGCGATGTTCGATCAGATAGATCGCCTGCCAAACGCCCAAAGCCAGTTGGCGCTTGAGCACCGGAATCTGCAGCGACGTCGCCGTCAGCATGGTCTTGATATGCGCCGGCATATCGTCGGGACCTTCGGTGTCATGGCTCCATCCGCCGTCCTCGGGGGCGAGCCGGCCGAGCGAAATCATCAGATCGTCCAGCACCGACGGATCGGCATTTTCCTGAACCGTCAGCGACGCCGACGTGTGACGGACGAACAGCGTCACCGCGCCTTCCCGCGCGCGGGCCTCTTCGACGAATTTTGCGACCTCGGCGGTGAGATCGACAAAGCCTGCGCCGGGAGTTTGCACCGTCAGCAGCGAGGTCACGAGGGCATCAACGGTGACCGCCGAGGGCGCCGTGCGGGAGATGGATTTCGGAGTGGTCATGAATTTCTCAATCTCAGCGGCGTCGCTTCAACGTTTTGTCGTCCCGGCCTCCGCGCCGGGACCCACCCCCGGCGTTCGTGATTGCAGAAGGCATTTGCTTCACTGCCGAAACGAGACGGCACGGCTGATGGGTCCCGGCGTGGTGGCCGGGACGACAACCGTGTCAAATCCTGCCGCTGACGTCCTTCTGCACCCGATTGGCCATCTCGACCAGACGCCGCCAGGCCTGCTCCAGGAATGACATGGCGCGATCCATGTCGCGGTCGCTTGGCAAGGGTATCTCGATTTTGGGAATCTCGATCTTGCGCTCGCCCTCGGCGACCTTCGGCTCGGGCTTGTTCAGCGGGTCGCTCTTCGGCAGCGGCTCATCGATCTTGCCGGTAACAGCGGCATCGCGCTCCGCCAATTGCGTCTTGAGCTTTTCGTTGTCGGCCTGCAGCCGGCCGATTTCCGCGTCGAATGCAGCGCGTTCGTCGGGCACGGCATAGCAGGCCCAACCGCTGCCATTGTTGCTGCAGGTGGAGACCTCGCCGGTCCTGGTATCGAGCCTGATGATGCCATCAGTGACCGGCGACAACGTATAGCGGCCGTTCTCGCTATCCGGCATCGGCCCCGCCGCGGCGCCGCCGATGCCGATGGCCATCGCGGCAACCATCAGCGAAATGGAGAACGGGGGAAGCGACACTGCTGTCATCATCGAAGTGCTCCGCCTCAAGACCGCCTGCCGCCATTATAATAGTGGCTAGGGCTGCGAACGATAGGGCGCACGGCCCGATTTCAACGCATCCGCGAGCAATTCGATCCGGTCCTGTCCCCAGAATACCTCGCCATCGAGCACATAGACCGGCGAGCCGAACACATCGGCCGCCAGCGCGTCCTGACGGTTTTGCTCATAGGCCGCGCTGATCTCCTCGCTGCCGGAGCGCTCAACCAGTTGCTTGCCTGGCAACCCGCAGTCGTCGGCCAGTTTAACCAGCGTCGCTGAATCGGCGAGATTGAGCCCGTCCTCCCATACGGCCGCATACGCCCGCCGCAGAAATCGATCGGGATCGTGGCCGGCCTCGATCGCCGCGATCACGACGCCGTCGGCCAGCCGCGCGTTGAACGGCCAGTTCGCCGGCTGCAGATGAAATTGCAGGCCGCGCTTGTCGCGCCAGCGCTGCAGTTCGACCATCCGGTAGCGCTGCCGCACCGGGTGGCGCTTCAGCAGCGGCAGCCCGCCGGTTTCCGAAAACAGATCGACCAGCACCACCGGCTTGTGATTCACGTTCAGACCGTAGGTGCTGACGATCTCGCGAAACAGTTTGTGCCCGATATAGGCCCACGGCGATTGCAGCGAAAAATAATAGTCGACCTGGCGCGGCATGCGGGTTCCCGGTGCAGTTGGCTGGCGACGATCATCCCAACAGACCCGCCACGGCGATGCAAGGCTGCTGCAGTGCGGCGACTGCTCCACAGGCGGTTCGCTGGCAGGCTGCGATAAATACAACAAAATCAATGTACTAACTGGTTACGACGCAATCTTGACTTGGTTAGACGCGCTAAGTATGGTCCGCGCGGCTTTTGAGGGTGACGGGGCGTCATTTCCATCAACGCGGCATTGTTTCGGGTCTCCACAGCATGGCTGAAGGCGCGAACGACGGCGGAAACGGAAATCACGATACATCGTCCGACGAAGCTGCGCTTTCCGCAAGGCTCGGAAGTCTGGATCAGCGGTTGTCCGAAATTCGGGGCGACCGCAAAATCAGGACTGACCAACCCGAATCTGGAAGCGGAGACGGCGCGGCCAGAGCATCGGCGATGGCGCGCGGTTTCCGGCTTTCTTCGGAGTTGATCGCCGGCGTTGTCGTCGGAGCGTTGATCGGCTGGGGTCTCGACCACTTGCTGTCGACATCGCCTTGGGGGCTCATCGTGTTTGTTCTGCTCGGCTTCACGGCCGGTGTGGTCAACGTGATAAGATCGGCGGGCGTTGCTCCGGACAGAACCGGCCGTTGAAAGACGCAAAGGCCGGACGAATTGATTGCAGAGCGCCGGCGTGGCCGGTGGGACGAGAGATACGGCGCGGATGATCGATCCGATCGAACAGTTCAATATCCAGAAGCTCTTCACGATCGGCCATATCGGCCATCAGGAGATCGCCTTCACCAATTCGTCGGCCTACATGTTCGGCTCGGTGGCGCTGATTTCGCTGCTGATGATCGGCGGCGTGGCCGGCAAGCATCTGGTGCCGGGACGGCTGCAGTCGGTCGCTGAAATCAGCTACGAATTCGTCGCCAACACCATCCGGTCGACGGCCGGCAAGGAAGGCATGAAGTTCTTCCCGCTGGTGTTCTCGCTGTTCATGTTCATCGCGGTGTCGAACATCGTCGGCGTCATTCCCTACAACTTCACCATCGCCAGCCACCTCATCGTCACGGCCGTGCTCGCGATGATCGTGTTCTTGACGGTGCTGATCTACGGTTTCTACAAGAACGGCCTGAAATTCTTCAAACTGTTCGTGCCGTCGGGCATTCCGATCTTCATCCTGCCGCTGGTCGTGTTCATCGAGGTGTTCTCGTTCTTCCTGCGGCCGATCTCGCACTCGGTGCGTCTGTTCGCCAACATGCTGGCGGGCCATATCGCGCTGGCGGTGTTCGCCAGCTTCATTCCGCTGCTGGCGGGGCTTGGCATTGCCGGCTATTTCGGCGCCGTGCTGCCGCTCGGCATGGTGATCGCGCTGACCGCGCTCGAGCTGCTGGTCGCGTTCCTCCAGGCCTACGTCTTCACCATCCTCACCTGCATCTATCATCAACGATGCTATCCATCCGGGCCACTAGGCCAGGTCCACTCTCACCAAACCTCAACAAGGAGTTCGTTTCATGGATCCGATCGCTGCGAAGTACATTGGCGCTGGTATTGCCTGCATTGGCATGGGTGGCGCGGGCGCCGGCGTGGGCATCATCTTCGGCAACTACCTCGCCGCTGCGGTGCGCAATCCTTCGGCAGCCCAGGGCCAGTTCGGCAACCTGATTTTCGGCTTCGCCGTGACCGAAGCGCTCGGCATCTTCTCGCTGCTGATCGCGCTGCTGCTGTTGTTCGCACTCTGATAGTTGCCTGCGCGTATCCGTTTTGCGGGGTACGCGCTCAAGCCGAACGGGAGAAGCCGGTGGCTGAGAGTCATGGCAGCCAAGGGCACGACGGCCCATACCGAAGCTCCTGCTGAAAAGCATGAGTTTCCGCCGTTCCAGAAGGACACCTTTGCTTCGCAATTGGTGTCGCTGCTGATCGCGTTCGTCGCGCTCTATCTGATCGTCTCGCGTATCGCGTTGCCGCGGGTCGGCAGCGTGATCGACGCGCGGGCGAACACGATCGAGGGCGATCTGGCCGATGCGCAAAAGCTGAAGGACCAGTCCGACGGCGCGCTGAAGGCCTATGAAAGCGAACTGGCCGCGGCGCGCGGCCGGGCGCAGGCGATCGGCGCCGAGACCCGCGAAAAGCACAACGCCGCGTCCGACGCCGAGCGCAAGACACTCGAAGACAAGCTCGCGGCAAAGCTTGCCGACGCCGAAAAGACCATCGCCTCGACGCGGGAAGCCGCGATGAGCAATGTTCGCGGCATCGCCGCGGATGCGGCTTCGGCGATCGTGCAGCGGCTGACCGGCGTTGCGCCCGACGCCCAGTCCGTGAACAGCGCCGTCGACGCCTCGTTGAAGGGATAAGATCTGATGTTCGCCGAACCGGAATTCTGGGTCGCCGTAGGCTTCGTCATCCTGATGGGCGTGTTCGCCTATGTCGGCGTGCACCGCACGGTGCTGACCGCGCTGGATCATCGCAGTCGACCGTATCAAGACCGAACTCGACGACGCCCGCCGCCTCAAGGAAGACGCCGCCAAATTGCTCGCGGAGTACAAGGCCCGTCACGCCACCGCCGAGCGCGAGGCACAGGACATCATCACCTCGGCGAAGGCCGAAGCCGAGCGGATCGCGGCCGAGGCCAAGGCCAAGATGGAAGACTTCGTCGCCCGGCGCACCAAGACCGCCGAAAGCAAGATCGCGCTGGCCGAAGCCCAGGCCATTGCCGACGTTCGTTCGGCCGCGGCCAATGCCGCGGTCGCGGCGGCCTCCACGATCCTGTCGCAATCGGTCAAAGGTGAGGTCGCCGACGATCTGTTGGCCAAGGGCATCGCGGAAGTTCGCGCCAAGCTGAACTGACGAATACTTCATTCGAGAATACGAAGCCGGTGCGATCATCTCGCGCCGGCTTTTTTCTTCTGTTTTCCCTGCGAACGCAGGGGACCCACACACCGTGTCGATCAAGTTTAGTTACGCGGTATCCAAATATTGTTGCGCAAGTCGTTCATCACGAGCAACGCCGGGGGTGATGGGTCCCTGCGCCTTACGCGCAATTGCGCGCCAGGCAGGGACGACCGAGACGATGTGAATGTGATTTGCCTCGAAAGGGAAGCCCTCACAGCGCTATTTCTTTTTGGCTCGCTTGGCCGGCGCCTTCTCCGGCGTCAGCACCTGCGGATCGAATCCGATATAGAAAATGTAGGAATCCCCGATCGCGCCGGGAACGATTGGGTACACCACATCGTCGGCGACCAGCGTAAACGGCACCGATCCGTCCGCTGTCCATCGCCACCGTGGTCCGGTAGGCCTTGGTGGCGATGGTCTTTTCGTTCACGCCGCCCTGCACCACGGCCACGCGCATCGGGATCTCGACGGTTTCCGGCGCGCCGGCCGGACCGGCAATCACACGGCCCTGGATACCGATCCGCGCCGTAATGTCGTCGCCGGTTCGCCTGCAATCGCGCGCGATCTTGGTGATCGAGGCCTGATAACGCACGTTATCGCCGACCGCCTCCTTGCCCGGCGCCGCCACGGAATAGGTCGATGCCCCCGCGCGAATGCTGACCGGCGGACACGTCTCTTCGATCCGGCTGTCGCTTGGTCCCGGATTGGGGGCTCCCGGCGCAGGCTGGGCCGGCTGATCCGACGATCCGCCGCCAAACAGGCCCTTGAAGCGATCGCTCAGCGATTGCGCGGCCACCGGCGAGGCAAAAACGCTGCAACCGACCGCCAGCGCGACCGCGGCCGATACCGCGACCACGCGATATTTGCGCGACGGAAATGCCGTCATGATCACATGCTGCTTGCCCATACGACGTCCCTGGCCCCTTACGTCATCCAACTATCATTTTCGGGCCGCTTATAGCAGCGCAATGGCGGCAAACCCAAGGCACCTTAAGAGGCATCCCGAAGCCCGCAACCCGCCGCCTCAGCCGCGAAAATCCTCATGCAGCAGGCCGAACAGCAGATGGTCCTGCCAGACGCCGTTGATGCAGAGATAGCGCCGCGCCAGGCCCTCGCGGCTGAAGCCGCATTTCTCCAGCACCCGGATCGACGGCGCATTGGAGGGGATGCAGGCGGCCTCGACGCGATGCAGGTTGAGTTCGCCGAACAGCGACGGCAGCAGCACCCGCAGCGCCGCCGTCATGTAGCCGCGATGGGCATGGGGCTGCCCGACCCAATAGCCGATGGTGCCGGCCTGCACGATGCCGCGGCGGACATTCGCCAGCGTGACACCGCCGATCATCGCCCCGTCGGATTCGCGAAACACGATGAACGGATAGGACCGATCGGCCGCGATGTCCTCGGCATAGCGCCGCAACCGCCGACGGAAGCCAGAGCGGGTCAGGTCGTCGGAAGGCCAGATCGGCTCCCAGGGGGTCAAATAATTGCGGCTGGTTTCGCGCAAATGCGCCCATTGCAGAAAATCCGACATCTGCGGCGCGCGCAGCAGCAGGCCGTGGCCGCGTGGCGCGAGCGCGGGCGATCCGCTGGATGGCAATCGAAACAACGCCATGGGCATCAACCCCCGTTATCCCTTGCACTGCCGCCGCGCGACACCAGCCGGTGCCGGCGCGGCTCCTAGTGAAGACGAGCTTTGGCCTTCGACTTTGTCAATCCTTCCGCAAAAGCCACCGCCGTGTCCAGACCCCTGCCGCTGCCAAGCGCCACAACGGCGGGCCGGCTGCGCGACAATAGTCCCCGCGCGGCGTTCCGGGTCGATTCCACGCTCACGGCATCGATCCGGGCCACCAGCTCTTCGACCGTCAGGGGGCGGCCATAGGCCAGAATATGACGCGCCAGCTGTTCGGCACGGGACGAGCAGCTCTCCAGCGCCATCAACAGGCCCGCCTTCATCTGCGCCTTGGCGCGGGCGATTTCGGCTTCGGTCAGCGTCTCGACCGCATCGTTGATGACGTCGACGATCACCTCCATCATCTCGGGCGCATCGCCGGGATCGGTGCCGGTGTAGAGCCCGAAAAAGCCGGTATCGCTATAGGGCGCGTGAAACGTGTAGATCGAATAGCAGAGCCCGCGCTTTTCCCGCACCTCCTGGAACAGCCGCGACGACATCCCGCCGCCGAGCGTGTTGGTGAAGACCTGCATCGAGAACAGCGACAGGTCGCCCTGCGGCACGCCTTCCAGCGCCAGGGTCAGATGCGCCTGTTCGAGGTCGCGATGCACCACGCGGGAGCCGCCCTTGCCGAACATCGCGGTTTGCGGCTTCGGCGCCGGGCCCGCCTCGAAGCCGGAAAATCGCTGGGTCACTTCCTCGACCACCCGCTTGTGATCGACGGCGCCGGCGGCCGCCACCACCATGTCGGGGCCGCGATAATGCGTCGACAAATAGCCGCGCAGCGTGTCGCGATCGAATTCCTTCAGGGTCTTTGCCGTACCGAGCAGCGAACGACCCATCGGCTGATCCGGGTAACACAGTTCGTTGAGATGCTCGAACACCACGTCGTCGGGGGTGTCCTGGGCGGCGCCAATCTCCTGCACGATGACGTTCTTTTCGCGCTCCAGTTCGTCCGGCACGAAGGAGGGATTGGCGAGGATGTCGGACAGGACGTCGAGCGCCAGCGGCACATCCGCCTTCAGCACTCGGGCGTAATAGGCCGTGGTCTCGGTCGAGGTGCCGGCGTTGAGATCGCCGCCCACCGCCTCGATTTCCTCGACGATCTCGCGCGACGAGCGCCGCGTGGTGCCCTTGAACGCCATATGCTCCAGAAGATGCGAGATGCCGTGCTCGTTCGGCTTTTCGTCACGGCCGCCGACGCCGGCCCACACCCCGAGCGCCGCGGTCTCCAGATGCGGCATGGTGTCGGTAATCACCGTCAAGCCGGAGGGAAGTTTGGTAACATCGACGCTCATCCGGCAACTCCCTGTTTCGCGGCGCGGCTGACCGAGCGCACGAACTGTTCGACTTCAACCTGATCGTTCTTCATGACCTTGATGTGCTCGGGCCTCGTCATCAGGCCCTCGAGCCAGGCCGGCAATTCCGGCCGGACCCCGCAGGCGGCTTCGACCGCATCGGGGAATTTCGCGGCATGCGCGGTCGACAGCACGATGTTGGGGATCGTCGAATCCGCGGTGTCGCGGTCGGCGACCGCCAGCGCCACCGCGGTGTGCGGGTCGACCAGATCGCCGGCCTCGCGCCAGGCGGCACGGATTGCGGCTGCGGTCTCGGTTTCATCGGCGCGGCCGGCGTCGAATTCGGCGCGGATCGCCGCCAGCGTCGCATCGGGCAGCACGAAGCGACCGGATTGCTTCAACGATTCCATCAGCCGGCGAACGCCGGCGGCGTCACGCCCGCTCGCCTCGAACAACAGCCGTTCGAAATTCGACGAGACCTGAATATCCATCGACGGCGAGGCGGATGCATGAACCTCGCGTACCTCGTAGATGCCGGTCTTGAGCGTGCGCGGCAGGATATCGTTGACGTTGGCGGCGATCCGCAGCCAACGCACCGGCAGGCCCATCTTTTTGGCGACGAACCCTGCAAAAATGTCGCCGAAATTCCCGGTCGGCACGGTGAAATCCACCATGCGTGCCGGCGAGCCGAGCGCGACGGCGGCGGTGAAGTAATACACCACTTGGGCGACGATCCGCGCCCAATTGATCGAATTGACCCCCGACAGCGCCACCGCATCGCGAAAGCTGTGGTGGTTGAACAGCGCCTTCACGATCGCCTGGCAATCGTCAAACGTGCCTTCGATCGCCAGCGCATGAACATTGGCGGCGCCGGTCGTCGTCATCATCCGCCGCTGCACGTCGGAAATCCGGCCATGCGGGAACAGCACCACCAGATCCACATTGTCGAGCCCCGCGAACGCATCGACCGCGGCGCCGCCGGTGTCGCCCGAGGTCGCAACCACGATGGTGGTGCGTTGCGCGCGCTTGGCCAGCACGTGATCCATCAGCCGCGAGATCAACTGCATCGCGACGTCCTTGAACGCCAGGGTCGGACCGTGAAACAACTCCAGCAGGAATTGATTGGGACCGATCTGGTCCAGCGGCACCACGGCGGGGTGGCGGAACGTCGCATAGGCCTCGTTGGCCATGCGGCCGAGATCGGCGTCGGAGATCTCGTCGCCGACAAACGGCCTGATCACGTCGACCGCGACTTCCCAATAGGGCCGGCCAAAGAAGCCCGCGATGGTCTCGCGTGAAAGCTGCGGCCACACTTGGGGCACATAGAGACCGCCGTCGCGGGCAAGCCCGGTCAGCATCACATCGCAAAAACCCAGTATCGGGGCTTCCCCCCGGGTCGAGATATACCGCGTCAAACCACCCTCCAAAGGCCGCAGGAATCCCGCCAAGCCTTTGATATCAAATGAAGATCGATCACGCCCCCGGCGTCATCGGCTGGCCACCATAAAGCGTTTTTGGTGGCAGGGGAAATGGCGAAAGTGGGCATAGGAGCGTTCGCCGACCTGAGCCTCCCCCTGGAGGGAAAAAGAAGCGATACCCAAAACCGTCGTTGCGAGCGCCAGCAAAGCGAAGCAATCCCGGTCGCGAGCAAAAAGCTGGATTGCTTCCGCCTACGCCAGACGGCTACGGCGGACAGGTCGTCGCAAGCGCTCCTCGCAATGACGTTGATGACGATGCTCCACCCTCCGCCGTCGTCCCTGCGAACGCAGGGACCCATAACCCCTGACATCGATTATAATAGAAAGCATCTGCCCAACTGCCGAAAACGCGAATCCTCGCCGTATGGGTCCCGGCGCGCAGGCCGGGACGACGTGAGTGGATTTTTCGGATTCATTGTTCAAACAGCAACGCATGCGTAAACATAGTTTTGCGATCTCGCCGCGCATTGCGCCCGAGTTTTGCAAATTCGTTTGCCCTCAAAAAATAAGAGGGCGCAGCGCGACCCTCAAGAGAGGGCGCGGGGAAGACCGGGTGCGCGCTGCACCCGCGGTCTCGTGTGCCAAGATGTGCATGACAAAACGCACACGAGCATACAGGTTCAGCGGAAGCAGCCCGGCCTTCCCTGCGCAATGGTTTTACAGCTTATATCGTGCTCTCCCCGGCGAGACCTGGCTTGTTTGCCACCGTCGTCGCGCGGATACCTCCGCGCAACTTGACACCAGCCACTGAGGCGTCAGGACCACACGACTTTGCCGTACGCTTCACGCGCCGTTCGTCAAAAGCGCATCCGCGTCCACCGCTCCCCGCCCCAACGTCAGTGACGATGGCCAACGCCCCCTCTCTCGGGACGGGATGGCGAAGATTAAGAAGGTGATTTGGGTCTGATGAAAACAGAAATATTTTTGAAATATGGGGCTAGACAGGCAAATCAAAAATAACAAAAAAACTTCGCAAATGACCTGCGGTGCTAGTCAGCCATATCGGCGAACGGCCCCAGGAAACCTCGACCATCCGCGAACCCGTCAAGCAGGCGACGGCAATTTTGTCTCTCCTTCATTCCCAGAAGGATCCGCGCGCTTCCGCGCTTTCGTTAATCCATAGCAGTGCGTTTCGAGAATCCAGCACGAGAATCCGTTCATCGGCGTCGCAAAGGCTGTCGCTGTCCGACAAATAGAGGACAAACGCCCCACCCTCGTCGCGAAACAGGGCTTCCCGCGCACTTCGTTCCTGCAGTGAACTGCAGTCGATAAAGGGAATGAGGCGAGAAGCAATGAGTTTCAAAAGGAAAGCCTTTCAAATGGAAAGCTTTGCGAGATGAGATTGATTGATCTGTAACTCCAATTTATTGCGGCCGAATAGTTCTGCCTTGCACCGCCGAGCGCTTCCGCGACAATTCACGCCGATCTCGCCGTCTTCAGGGCCGCATAAACCGCGGCAACGGCAGACCCGGATCGCGGCGTCCGGGCTGTGGTAAGATCGCAAATGCGCCTTAGGCGCTGGTTAACAACCGGTAAAAACGATATCGAAATTCGGCAAAGCACTCGAAATTAGTTCGACGCAAGACCGCAATTCGATCCGCGCGTTCTTGATCAACATTCACAGCACCAGGTTGAAGGAGCCAGGTTCAAGGCGCCAACGCAACTGGCTTGAATGCCGCGACGAGAGGCCCCTCCAGCTTTCCGCGCATCCCCCGCACGATCTCGTACGCCTCGGGCCGGGGCATCACGGGCTTGTAACGCCGGTCTTCGATCAGGGCCGCGAATATGTCGGCGATGGTCAGGATGCGGACGATGTCGGATATACTGGAAGCGCAAAGCGCATCGGGATATCCGCTGCCATCCAGATACTCGTGATGATGTCGCACCGCATCGAGAGCCTCCTGTGAGATGCCCGGAGTGTCCTTCAGTGCATCGTAGCCGGCCGCAGGATGGGTCTCGATCAATGCCCGCTCGCCGGTATTCAATTTGCCCGGCTTGTCGAGCACGGACAGCGGGATCCTGGCCTTGCCGATATCATGAAGCATCGCCGCGAAACTCAGGCGTTCGATGTCGACGGCGGGCAGCCCGATCTTCAGACCGAACTCCACCGCGACGCCGATCACCAGAAGGCAATGTTGGTAGGTTCCCTCATGGTGGTGGCGAACCGTTTTCAACCAATTGGTAAGACCGTCCTCGGCGATGCTGTCCGCGATCCGCGCCGCCGCGTGTTTCGCGTCGGTGAGATCCACGTGCCGTCCACCTCGCGCATCGGAAAACATCGATGCCAGCGACCGGGCGCCGCCGGCGGAGACTTCCTGCGCGCTCCCGACGGATGCCGGCTGCGGTACCGGGGTTTCGAGCAGGCCCAACGCATCGAGCAGTTCGAACCTGTTGACCGGGGTTTCCACAATGTGCGTCGCCGACAATGCGAGAGCCTGAACTACGGCCAGCCGATTTTTGGCGTCAACCACGAATACCCGCCGCGCTGCGTTGGCGATCTTCGGAACCAATAGCTTCAGGGCGGGGATATTGCGGGCCAGCGTCAGATCGGCGCGGACGATTACCGCATCACGCGGCTGCGGTACGCAGGCGATGTGGTCCAGCAGCGACGCATTTACGGTTTGCCAGTCCAGCATCCCGTGCAAGCCGAGAAATCTATCAATGCTGTCCGCGAAAATATGGATCGTCATGGAAATAGACCAGGTTCAACTCGAGCTAATCATCTAACCGGCGAACTCTTCTTTTTACCGCGACTGGCCGGCTCCGCGGTAAAGCTGACACCGATCTCGCTGCCGTTGACGCGGATCAGTCCGCAACGCCGAAACACGAGGCCGGTTGTGGATAATTGCAGGAAGAATTCCTTGAGGTTCAATCCATCGAAGGATTCCTCGACATTCAACCTCGCACCGGTATTCGAAATGTCGAGCAGCGTGCATTTGCGGTGCCATGTGCCATCGACGGCCACCATCTGCGCGCCCAGCCCGCGCGAGAAGGAAACTCGATCCGATTTTCTGCCGCCCCAGGCCATGATCGTCAGATGTCCGACATGGCAACGCTCGTCTCGGGCGCATCCGCCTTCTTGGCTGCACCTCGCGCCGACCAAAACCGGATGGTCCGTTGGGCCGCAGATAGTGACAGCGTCTCGAACACTTCCTTGCCCTGCTCAAGCTCCTGCTTCGAGAGCGGCGTGCAATTCGGGCGGTGACGCAGGATCATCATGGTCGTCGACCAGTCCAGCCTCGACGCCCTGCATGCGACGATCAGGCCATCTGGCCGGGGATTGCTAATCAAGGGCTCGACAGCCTCGATCTTGACGGTCGAGAGCAGCGACAGGGCCGCAATGACGTTCGAATATTCACCCTGGATCGCAAAGCGATTGATGGTCTGATCACCGAGCTTGCCCGCCCGGTTCAAGGCCAGCACGATCGCCTCTGACTGGGTATAGTCCACCGGCGCCGGCACATTGATGCCGATCTGTGCGGCAATCGCGTCGATGGCCTGGTGGATCTTTTCACGCATTTCCGCAGGCGCGGCCTTGAGCAGCCTGGCGCGCACCGCGGCGGTTGCTTTCGACAGCAATTCGCGCAGCATACCGATCGGAATATCCAATCGCAGCCCGAGCTTTTGCGCCAGCTCGCCATCCTTTTCGGCGCTCTCGACCAGGGTCGAATAGCCTTGCGCGGAAAAGCGAGCACCGGAGTTGTTGGCGAGTGCATGCGATACTTGCGAATTTCCGCGCTTGATCAGGGCATCGGTCAACGGCTCGTTCAGGGTTTCGCGGTTGGAAATAGCCAGCAAGTGCTGCTGGCCGCGGGTATTGGCGATTTCAATCAGGTCGCTTTCGCAAAGCCGGTTGGACTTCGACAGGACCGGCACCGCTACGGACGCGTCGTCGTGATAGGCGAGTTGCCGGACAATTTCCTTCGGCGCGAGAGCGGAATTCGAGAGTGTGGTACTGAGTTGGGCGAGCGTCCGCGATTCCATCCGCTCGATGAGCCGGACCAGCACGTCGTCAAAAACGCCGATCTGCTTCTCGTTCAGGCGGTCGGCATCCGAGAGAAACAAATCCGTGACCTGCCGCAGCATTTTGACGCGCCGTTCGGGCGAGCCGCCCTTCACGGCGCCTTCGAGTTCTGCGATGAGGACCGCCGATGCCGCATTGGTCATCGCTAACTCCACCATCCAATGGAAGGCCCGCAAACGGGGCGATCGATCTCACGACGCGGCACGCGTAACGAGATGCGATTGGCCGACCGCAGGCCGCGAAAAATGAGTGCGCGATAGAAATCAGTCCAGACAAAATGGTGCATCGCAAAACCACCACTCGAAACACACCGGGCCGGCGTAGGTAATTGCCTGCCCAGCGGTGGTAGGGTCGCAAGCGCGGCTTAGCCGTTCGTTACGATGGGGTAAAAACGATATCGAAATTCGGCGAAATGTTTTTTAGTTTGCCTGCAATTTAGGCAAATGCATCCGTAATTACCGCTCGCGCGGGTTTTTCGCTCAGAGGGTGGTTGCGGGCTGCCCGAATCTGCATTCCTGATTGACGCCGTCCGGTTTCGGACAAAGGTCGCCTAATTCATTTTAGAAATCATAGCCATGAGCGCGGTTTCCATTACACCGTCGCCTGCCTTCCAGACGTTTCAATTCACCGACGTCGATGAATTCAGAGCCGCGGTACGCAAGTTCAGCGTCGATTTTACCCCGCTGGCCCGAAAGATATCGGTGCGGCAGTCGATCCTGAATCTCGCGGACTTCGACATCACCGTCGTTCATTCGTTTCCCCGGATCGCAGACACCCAGCTCGCCGCCAATTGCACCGCTATCTGCCTTACGATGGACGATGACGATTTGGTCCGGTTCAATGGCGTTGACGTAGGCCGGGCGTACGTTGGTATCGGATACGGAGGAAACGACTTTTCGATCGTCGAAAGAGCCGGCGCGCGGCTCGCCTCGATCAATTTCACGCCCGAAATTCGCGATCGCGGATGGCCCGAAACCAGCCGCCACTTCTCGGTTTTCCTCGCGGCAATATCCGCGCATCAGAAGCTGCGGCTGCTCGTTTTGGAAATCATGAAATTTGCATCGGAAGCGCCGGATCTTCTGATGGTGCCAAAGACGATGTCTGCCATCAGGGAAACGCTGCTGTTGGCGGTCGATCAGGTTTTTGAAAGCACAAAACAGCCGTGGGCCCGGAAATCACTGCATTCGGCACAGGCTTTCGCGACCTTTCAGAGGGTCGAGGCTCTTCTTCGGGAGGAACTCAAAAGCCCCATTTATAGCGATGCGCTGGCGAATGCCGCCGGTATTTCGGTTCGAGCGCTGCAAGACGTGATCTCGCAGTATCGCGGCATGAGCCTGCATCGTTATCTGCGATTGAAGCGGCTTTGGCTGGTACGCAAGCGACTGCTGATCGCGGATCAGATCAGCGTGAAAGCCTGCGCCCTGGAATTCGGTTTCTGGCACATGAGCGACTTTTCGCGAAGCTATCAGGCGCATTTCGGCGAGACGCCGGGCCAAACGCTCGCCCGGGCTCGCTGATTTTCGCCGATCGCGCTAATGTCTTCGTCGCGCGGCGTTCACCGCGGCGGTGGAGAGAGACATGAAGGACGGGATTCATACGCTGTCGAGCGGCGGGATGTCGGCGATCGTCGCAGCCCACGGCGCGGAGCTGCAATCGCTGAGAAGCGCCGACGGCCACGAACTGCTCTGGCAGGCGGGACCGCAATGGCCGCGCCACGCGCCGTTGCTGTTTCCGATTGTCGGCCGCCTGAAGCACGACGAACTGCGTCATCAGGGAAAGACCTATCCGATGACGCAGCACGGCTTTGCGCGCGATCAACGGTTCGATTGGGTCGAACGCGGGCCTGGCCATTGCGCGCTGGTTTTGACCGACAATGCCGAGACCCGCAGCCGCTATCCGTTTGCGTTCCGGCTGACGTTGCGCTTTTTGCTCACGCCGTCCGGGCTGGAGGTGGATCTGGAGATCGCCAACACCGGCGACGGCATGCTGCCGGCGTCGATCGGCGCGCATCCGGCGTTCAACTGGCCGCTCACAGGCGGGGTCGAGAAGGAAATGTATCGCCTGACGTTTGCCGACGACGAGCCGGCGCCGATCCGCCGCTTGCGCGACGGCCTGCTGCGGATGGCGCCGGAGCCGAGCCCGATCGAGGGCCGAACGCTGGCGCTGGCGGAGCGGTTGTTCGTGGATGATGCGATCATCCTGGACCAGCCGCGCAGCACCTCCGTCCGCTATGCGGCCGATCACGGCCCGTCGATCGAGATGTCGTGGCAACGCTTTCGCCAGCTCGGCGTGTGGTCGAAGCCCGGCGGCGCGCCGTTTCTGTGCATCGAGCCCTGGCACGGTTTTGCCAGCCCGTCGGATTTTGACGGCGAGTTCGCCGCCAAGCCCGGCGTGATGCAGATTGCCAGCGGCGACAAGCGCGTGCTGAGCTTTCGCATTGGCTTGGGGTAGTCGGAGCCTTGCAAGATGCGGATCGCCTTGTGCAATGAAGTGCTCCGCGGCATGCCGCTGGAACGGCAATGCGAATACGCAGCCGCGCTCGGCTATGACGGCCTGGAGATTGCGCCGTTCACGCTGGGCGATTTCCCGGAGCGTATTTCAACCGCCGAGGCCGCGAAAATTCGCAGGGTCGTCGAAGCATCCGGCCTAGTCGTTAGCGGGCTGCATTGGTTGCTGGTCAAGCCGGAAGGATTGTCGCTGACCGACCCTGACCGGACGGTGCGCGGGCGCACCATCGAGGTCATGATCCGCCTCACCATGCTTTGCGCGGAGCTCGGCGGAACGGTGCTGGTGCACGGCTCGCCGGCGCAGCGACAAATCGCGGCGGGAGAAAGCCATGCGGGCGCGCTGGCACGGGTTCGCGACGGCCTCGCCGAGGCGGCCGTGGCCGCGGCCAAAGCCGGTGTGATCTATTGCATCGAGCCGCTATCGCGCCGGCAAACGCCATTGGTCAACACCGTCGCCGAGGCCGCTGATCTGGTGCGTTCGATCGATCAATCCCACCTGCGGACCATGATCGATTGCTGCGCCGCCGGCCTGGATGAGGCCGACAGTATTCCGGATCTGATCGACCGATGGTTGCCGACCGGGCTGATCGCCCATATCCACTTCAATGATCCAAACCGGCGCGGGCCGGGCCAGGGCGACATGAAATTCGCACCTGTGCTGGCGGCCCTGATGCGCCATCATTACGCCGGCACCATCGCGATGGAGCCGTTTGAGTATGTTCCCGATGGTCCAGCGGCCGCGGCGCATGCCGCCGGCTATCTGCGCGGCCTTCGCGAAGCGTTGGGCTAGAGCCTTTCCCGTTCCGATGGAATCGGAACGGGGCTCTAGGTTTTTGTTTTGACGCGTTTTCTTCACGCGAACCGGTATCCACTTCGCTCGAAAACGCTCTAGCTAAGAATGATCTAATTCGGCCATCTCAATCCGGCGGGAACAAGTCCCCGCAAGCGCCATGGTCGCCGCCCTACGAGGCTTCCCGGCGCTGTGCGCGCCACCACACCGCGAACGCGATCACCACGGCGCCGGCGAGCGCGAACCAGGTGATGGCGTATTGCATGTGATCGTCCTTGAGATGGATTTCCAGCGGACCGGGTTTCGGGATGCCGTTGGCCGGCACCGGTGTTTCCAGGTCGATGTAGAACGGCGCGACCTTGTCCCAGCCGAGCGCCCGCGCCATCGCGAGGTGGTCGCGGTTGAACCACAACCGCTTGGTGCGATCTTCCACCGGCGTGAGCATGCCGGCGGGCTCCGGAAACCGGATATAGCCGGTCAGGACCACCGGCTGCCGGGTGATGAGCTGCGCCACCGCGCGATCCTGCTGGTCACGGTCCTGCATCGTGTTCGGCACGAATCCGGCGTTGACCGCGACGGTGTCACCATCCGGCAATTGAGCGGGCAGGAACGCCCAGGTGCCGGGACCGGAAATATCGTCGCGCACCGCCGAGCCGGAACCGTAGACCATCGCGTCCAGACGGGAGCGATAGGTCGCCGTAAAGCTGACGCGGCTGAATTCGTCGCGTGCGGGGTTGAGCGCGCTCCATTGCGCCGGCGGTGGCAGCGGCTGAGGCGCCGCCGCCAGCCGCTCGGTCAAGGACGCAATCAACGCGTGCTTCTCGACCCGGCGCTGCAATTGCCAAAGCCCGAGGCCGATGAACGCGACCAGCATCACCAGTGTGAAAATGGCAAAGCCCGCGACGGGGCGTGGTCTTGCTGCGGCAGCCATCATTTCGGCTCGCGATCGATCAGCCGGGCTTCGGCGGCCTTGTGATGGTATTGCAGCGCGATCAACAGCGCCTTCATCGAGCGCAGCGGCAACAGCGTGGTCGCGAGAATCAGCGGCAGCCACAGCACCGCGTGGACCCAGAACGGCGGCTGGTATTTTACTTCGACGATCAGCGCGCAGGCCACCACAATGGCACCGGCGATCATGATGATGAAGATCGCGGGTCCGTCGCCAGCGTCGATGAAGGCATAATCGAGCCCGCACGCCTCGCATCCCGGCCGCAAATTGATGAAGCCGCTATAGAGTTTGCCCCGGCCGCAGCGCGGGCATCTGCAGGCGAGGCCGCGCATCGCGCTCGCGGTCACCGTGGGCAATGTCGCATCCGGCATTGAAGGGGTCTTTCAAAACTTCCGCAAAGCAAAAGGGCGGCCCTGCGGCCGCCCCTTGTGGCACAATGACCGCGGGCCTATTCGGCGCCGATCAGCCGACCGCCGCCGGTGCCCCAGACATAGATGCAGATGAACAGGAACAGCCAGACCACGTCGACGAAATGCCAGTACCAAGCGGCGAATTCGAAACCGAGGTGCTGGGTCGGGGTGAAATGCCCGGCATTGGCGCGCAGCAGGCACACGATCAGGAAGATGGTGCCGACCAGCACGTGGAAGCCGTGGAACCCGGTCGCCATGAAGAAGGTGGCGCCGTAGATATTGCCGGCGAAGCCGAACAAAGCGTGGCTGTACTCATAGGCTTGCACGCAGGAGAAGGTGGCACCGAGCAGGATCGTCAGGATCAGGCCATACTTCAGGCCCTTGCGGTCGTTCTCGAGCAGCGCGTGGTGGGCCCAGGTCACGGTGGTGCCGGAGGTCAGCAGCAGCAGCGTGTTCAACAGCGGCAGGTGCCAGGGATCGAACGCCTCGATGCCCTTGGGCGGCCACACGCCGCCGAACAGCGCGTCGCGGGTGGCATGCACGGGGTCGCCGGGGAACAGCGACGAATTGAAAAAGGCCCAGAACCAGGCGACGAAGAACATCACCTCGGAGGCGATGAAAAGGATCATGCCGTAGCGGTGGCTGATCTGCACCACGCGGGTATGGTCGCCCTTGTACTGGGCTTCGCGGATCACGTCGGTCCACCAGCCGGCCATGGTGTAGAGCACCCCGATCACGCCGATGCCGAAAATGATCGGCGCCGCGCTGGTCATGTGATGCATCCAGGTGATCGCGCCAACCGCCATGATGAAGGCCGAGATCGAGCCGATGATCGGCCACGGGCTCGGATCGACGAGATGGTAGTCGTGGTGCTTGACTTGCGCCGTAGCCATTATCGGTCTCCCCTTAGCGGTACCCGCTGCGAACAGGCACCTGTCGTCTCAAAAATCAAATCGCTTCCGGTCGCGCGATGCAGGCATTGCCGCCTGCGCGCCCCGATCAGAAGCTGCCCTTGCGCTTGTCCGGCTCGGCCGCCGCCAGCGGCTTCGGCGCCGGATCGCGCACGGGGTAGAAAGTATAGGACAGCGTGATGGTGCTCAGGCCGTCGTTGTCGCTGTCCTTGACGATGGCAGGATCGACATAGAACACCACCGGCATCTGGCGGGTTTCGCCGGGCGCCATGGTCTGCTCGGTGAAGCAGAAGCAGTTGATCTTCTGGAAATACGCACCGACCGTCAGCGGCGCCACATTATAGGCGGCCTGCCCGGTCGTGGTTCGCGCCGATTGGTTGGTCACGGTGTAATAGATGGTGACCACTTCACCGATCTTGATGTTGATTTCGGTCTGCTCCGGTTCGAACTTCCAGGGCAATCCGCCGGCGACGTTGGAATCGAAGCGCACCGCGATCCTGCGTTCCAGCGGCGCCCCGGTCGGGGCGGATTCGGCGACCTGGGTGGTGCCGTTGAAGCCGGTGGCACGGCAGAACCAGTTGTAGAACGGCACCGCGGCGTAGGACGCGCCGACCATCAGCACCACGACGAAACCGCAGATCGCAGCCACCGTCGCGTCGCGACCGAAGCGCGGCGCCGGCTTCGGGCCTTGCTTCGAGCCTTGGACGGGCGGTTGCGGGGTCGAGGGCTGGGTGTCCATCAGATGAGCCAATCACATCGGCCGGACGAGAACCGCCGGCCCCTTGACCAGGGTGACGGCGAAAAACAACACGACCAGGACACCGAGCGCCAGCGCGATGGCGATCGAACGCTGGCGGCGGCTTTTAAGCTGCGCTTCGGTGAGCACAATTCCATCTGGCTTCCGCTTGTCGTCCATTGGCTCGCCATGCGCCCCCTACCAGATCGACGGAACGAGGGCGCGCACCACGACCTCGAGCAGCAAGGTCGCAAACAGTCCGAACAAATACAGGATCGAGAATGCGAACAGCTTTCGGGTCGCGCGCAGCGCCGCGCTGCCGACGCGATGCCGGTAGACGTTGATCGCGAGCCCAAGCATGCCGGCGCCGAGCACCAGCGAGGTAATGCCGTAGACCGCGTCGAAATAGCCGAGCGGCCAGGGCGCGAGCGCGATCGCGACCAGCACGATGGTGTAAAGCAGGATCTGCAGCCGGGTCGCATCGGGGCCGGCGACCACCGGCAGCATCGGCACGCCTGCGCGCGCATAGTCGTCGTTGCGAAACAGCGCCAGCGCCCAGAAATGCGGCGGGGTCCAGAAGAAGATGATCAGAAACAGCAGCAGCGGTTCCACCGACAGCGAACCGGTCGCCGCGACCCACGCCACCACCGGTGGCAAGGCGCCGGCGGCGCCGCCGATCACGATATTTTGCGCGGTCCAGCGTTTCAGCCCGACGGTGTAGATCACGACGTAGAAGAAGATCGTGAATGCGAGCAGGCCGCCCGCGAACCAGTTGACCAGGATACCGAGCGTCATCACCGAGAAAAACGCCAGGGTCACGCCGAACGTAAACGCTTCCGGACGGGTGACGCGGCCGCGCGGGATCGGCCGGTTGGCGGTGCGCGACATCAAGGCATCGATATCGCTCTCGTACCACATGTTGAGCGCGCCCGAGGCGCCGGCGCCGACCGCGATGCAGAGGATCGAGGTAAAGGCCAGCACGGGATGGACGTGGCCCGGCGCGATCACGAGACCGACCAGCGCGGTGAACACCACCAGCGACATCACCCGCGGCTTCAACAGCGCGATGTAATCGGCCGGAGCCGCCTCGGAAATCCGGGGCGACAACTCGATGGCGTTGTGATCGACAACCGTCAAGACAGGTCTCGCTTCTTCTCAAAGAGCCGCGGCGCGGAGCGCGCGCCGCGCGGTGGCGTCACTGCACGCGCGGCAGCACTTCGAACTGATGGAACGGCGGCGGCGACGACAGCGTCCATTCCAGCGTGGTGGCGCCGGCACCCCACGGATTGTCCGCGGCCTTTTCCTTGCGGACGAACGCATCGATCACGCCGTAGATGAAGATCAGCACGCCGAAGCCGGAGATGTAGGAGCCGAGCGACGACACCAGGTTCCAGCCCGCGAACGCATCGGGATAGTCGACATAGCGGCGCGGCATGCCGGAGAGGCCGAGGAAATGCTGCGGGAAGAACACCAGGTTGACGCCGATGAAGGTGAACCAGAAGTGCAGCTTGCCGATCCGCTCGGAATACATGTAGCCGAACATCTTCGGGAACCAGTAGTACCAGCCGGCGAAGATGCCGAACACCGCGCCGAGCGACAGCACGTAATGGAAGTGCGCGACGACGTAATAGGTGTCCTGCAGCACGCGGTCGACGCCGGCGTTTGCCAGCACCACGCCGGTGACGCCGCCGAGCGTAAACAGGAAGATGAAACCGATCGCCCACAGCATCGGCGTCTTGAACTCGATGGAGCCGCCCCACATCGTGGCGATCCAGGAGAAGATCTTCACGCCGGTCGGCACCGCGATCACCATGGTGGCGGCGACGAAATAGGCCTGCGTCGCCGAGGACATGCCGACCGTGTACATGTGGTGCGCCCACACCACGAAGCCGATACCGCCGATCGCGACCATCGCATAGGCCATGCCGAGATAGCCGAACACCGGCTTCCGAGAGAAGGTCGAGACGATCTGGCTGATCATGCCGAACGCCGGCAGGATCAGGATGTACACTTCGGGATGGCCGAAGAACCAGAACAGATGCTGGAACAGCACCGGATCTCCGCCGCCCTCGGCGGAGAAGAACGTGGTGCCGAAATTGCGGTCGGTCAGCAGCATGGTGATGGCGCCGGCGAGCACCGGCAGCGACAGCAGCAGCAGGAACACCGTGACCAGGATCGACCACACGAACAGCGGCATCTTGTGCAGGGTCATGCCCGGCGCGCGCATGTTGAAGATCGTGGTGATGAAGTTGATGGCGCCGAGGATCGACGAGGCGCCGGCCAGATGCAGCGACAGGATCGCGAAATCGACCGCCGGCCCGGGATGGCCCGTGGTCGACAGCGGCGCATACATGGTCCAGCCCGCACCGACGCCATTGGCGCCCGGCTCACCCTCGACGAAGGTCGAGATCAAGAGCAGCGCGAACGAAGCCGGCAGCAGCCAGAACGAGATATTGTTCATGCGCGGGAACGCCATGTCCGGCGCACCGATCATCAGCGGCACGAACCAGTTGCCGAAGCCGCCGATCATCGCCGGCATCACCATGAAGAAGATCATGATCAGGCCGTGCGAGGTCACGAACACGTTGTAGGTATGCGTGTTGTGGAAGATCTGGATACCCGGATACATCAGCTCGGCGCGGATCGCGATCGACATCGCAGCCCCGATGACACCCGCGATGATCGCGAACACCAGGTACATCGTGCC
The DNA here is from genome assembly GCA_963755895.1 of uncultured Alphaproteobacteria bacterium. Classification (GTDB taxonomy): domain Bacteria; phylum Pseudomonadota; class Alphaproteobacteria; order Rhizobiales; family Xanthobacteraceae; genus Bradyrhizobium. Next base: position 979,557 of record CAVWMD010000001.1, on the reverse strand, counting down.
GATGTCCTTGTGGTTCGTCGAATAGACGAAGCGCCGCCAACCGGTCGGGTGGGCGTGTTCATGGTCGTCGTGGGCGTGATCGTGAGCTGTTGCTGCCGTTGCCATTTTCAAATCCTGCCTTCAGTCCCTTGCAGACCTTGCGGTCCCGTCGCCCTTGCCGTCGAATCGCTGTTGGGCCGGTTGGCCTATTGCGCCGCCGCGGCCGTCGAGGCGAACGAATTCGCCGGCACGGACGCAAATTTCTTCTGCGCGGTCTGAACCCAGGCCGCGAATTCCTGATCGCTCACCACATGCACCGCGATCGGCATGAAGGCGTGATCCTTGCCGCACAGTTCCGAGCACTGGCCATAGAACCAACCGGGCTTGGTGGCCTTGAACCAGGTCTCGTTGAGACGGCCCGGGATCGCGTCGATCTTGATGCCGAACGCCGGCACCGCGAAAGAGTGGATCACATCGGCACCGGTGACCTGCACCCGGATCACCTTGTTGATCGGAACCACAATCTCGTTGTCGACGGCGAGCAGCCGGGGCTGCTTGTCGGTCGCCAGCAGCGAATCGAATTCGAACTTGCCGTTATCGGGATAGGCATAGCTCCAGTACCACTGCTTGCCGGTCGCCTTGATGGTCAGGTCGGCCTTGGGAATGTCGAGCTCCTGGAACAACAGCCGGAACGACGGCACCGCGATACCGACCAGGATCAGCACCGGAATCAAGGTCCACGCCACCTCGATCAAGGTGTTGTGCGTGGTCTTGGACGGCACCGGATTGGCTTTGGCGTTGAACTTCACCACCACCGCGATCAGCAGTCCGAGCACGAACAGCGTAATGACCGTGATCAATACGAACAGGAAATTGTGAAACCACGTGATATTCTCCATCACCGGAGAAGCGGCTTCCTGCAGCTTGAATTCCCACGGCGCCGGCTGCCCCAATTCGGCAGATGCCGTACCGCCGGTCACCAGCGCCAAGCCCGCCGCTGTAAAGCCAGCCACCGCATATCCCAGCATTCGCCGGCCCGTCTGGCCCCTCGACATCTTCATGCCGTTCGCGCTCCCATCATAGTATCCCAAAGCGTTAGCCCCCTCAGCCTTCCGCCGGATAGCAGGAAGCGCCGCACGATCCGCCCCCGACAAACGGCCCTGGGATGTACCCTGAAGCATACTGTCAAGAGTACACTTCAGAAGCGCCGGGGCCAGATCGCTAGAACGCGTCGAAATCCAGCCTCTCAAACCATAATTCTCAGGCTCTCGCAATGCAGTAGTACGGCGTGGACCGATGCATCAACGCTTACCCTGGCGATGTGACATTTTCCCGTGAAATCAGGCTAAAGCCGCAGTTTTGCCGCCGGGCTACGCTTGACAGGCCGGCAGCCCGATGTAGGCACATGGCAGCTGTTCCACAGGAACGTGATTCGCGGCTTGCGGAGCGGCTCGTCCCGGCGCGGGGATTGCTGAAGGATGGCTTGAAAGCTGCCTTCAAGGCGCCGTCATTGCCGTATCAGTCCAATGTCGTGACCTCATTTATTGCGTACCGGCCGGAATGGGCCGGGTTTAACGGAAACTGGCAAAAGGGAATGCTGGAAGGATCGACCCCGATGGGGCCTTCGAAACACCTGAACAGACCTCACGCGCGCCAAGACGCGAGCGAAGACGCGTGTCATGGCAGCAGCTTGTCCAGCGCCTGGCGCTTATCGCTGCGCATGAGCCTCGTCGTTGCCGCCCTGCTCGGCCTGACCGCGGCCGCCAGCGCGCAGGGCGCGGTGCGGTCGGTTCATGGCGACTGGCAGATCCGCTGCGACACCCCGCCGGGCGCCCAGACCGAACAATGCGCGCTGATCCAGAGCGTGGTGGCCGAAGACCGCTCCAATGCCGGGTTGACCGTCATCGTGCTCAAAACCGCCGACCAGAAGAGCAAGCTGATGCGGGTGGTGGCGCCGCTCGGCGTGCTGCTGCCGTCCGGCCTCGGCCTGAAACTCGACAATGTCGATGTCGGCCGCGCCGGTTTTGTCCGATGCCTGCCCAATGGTTGCGTCGCCGAAGTTGTGATGGACGACAAGCTCTTGGGTCAGTTGCGCAACGCCAAGACCGCGACCTTTATCATCTTCGAAACCCCCGAAGAGGGCATCGGCTTCCCGCTCAGCCTCAACGGGCTCGGCGAGGGGTATGACAAGTTGCCGTAGGGGCAAGCTGAAATCGGCCGCGCTTCACGTCCTGTCGACGCGATACAGATCGGTATCGCACCAAGCGCAACGGAAAATACGGCCGCGACCCTGCACCGGCATGCTTGCAGCCTTCTGCCCACACTCGCTGCAAATCACGCCGTCCGCCGTTTCGCAGCCAGGATGAGCGGCGAGATAGGCTTCACGCGTGCGATAGGATGTCCAGCCGTGGCGGTAAATGAGCTGATTGGCGAGCAGGACTGAGGCCAGGACGGCGAAGCCGAGGGCCCAGCCGTGATACTGATCGCAGAACGTAAGCAATGAGGTCCACATGGTTCGGCTCTTGCGGATGCAACGCCCGTCTCAGACCCTCGATAGCCCGAAAAGCCTGAAAGCCGGCTTAAGACATCAACGCCGTCGAGCGCCCGGTGGCAGCCTTCGACAGGCTCCCGGGTAATCGGAACAATTTCGACCCGGCCTGTTACCTTAACCGCCTTTAATCCCTGGCCCCTCGCGCAACCGCCCGGAAACAACTATCTTGGGCGATGCCCTCCGACAACGGACTGTATGAATGACCAATCCCGCCACAACGTCGCTGCTCGACCGCGCCAATCTCGACCGTGATTCCGTGCGCCATGAACTGGCGCGCGGGCTTTCCGGCGCCGACGACGGCGAATTGTTCCTGGAATACAGCCAGACCGAAGCGCTGATGTTCGACAATGGGCGGCTGAAGCAGGCCACCTACGACACCTCGCAAGGGTTTGGCCTGCGCGCGGTCAAGGACGACGCGGTCGGCTATGCGCATTCCTCCGATGTCTCGCTGCCGGCGCTGATCCGGGCAGCGGACGCGGTCGCGGCGGTGCGCGGCGGCTATTCGGGGACGTTCGCCGCTCCTCCGGCCCACACCAATGTGCGACTTTATGGCGACGAGAATCCGCTGGACGGGCAGGGTTTTGAAAGCAAGGTCAAACTGCTGGCCGAGATCGACGCTTATGTGCGCGACAAGGACCCGCGGGTGCGGCAGGTGACGGTTAGCCTCGGCGCGACCTGGCAGGTCGTCGAAATCCTGCGCCCCGACGGCGAGAGCTACCGCGACATCCGCCCGCTGGTGCGGGTCAATATTTCCGTGGTCGCCGGCCAGGGCGATCGTCAGGAAAGCGGCAGCAAGGGCTATGGCGGCCGCGAGGGCTATGCGCGCTTCATCGAAACCAGGGCCTGGCGCGACGCCGCCGACGGCGCGATCCGCGAAGCCATGGTCAATCTTGAAATCGGTACCGGCGCCCGCCGGCGAAATGGACGTCGTGCTGGGGGCCGGCTGGCCCGGCGTGATGCTGCACGAAGCGGTCGGCCACGGGCTCGAGGGCGATTTCAATCGCAAGAAGACATCCGCGTTCGCGGGCCTGATGGGCCAGCAGGTCGCGGCCAAGGGCGTCACCGTGGTCGACGACGGCACCATGGCCTCGCGCCGCGGCTCGCTGTCGATCGACGACGAGGGCACGCCGACCAACCGCACCGTGCTGATCGAGGACGGCATCCTGGTCGGCTACATGCAGGACCGGCAGAACGCGCGATTGATGAACATGAAGCCGACCGGCAATGGCCGCCGCCAGGGCTATGCCCATGTTCCGATGCCGCGCATGACCAACACCTACATGCTGGCTGGCCAACGCGATCCCGCGGAAATCCTCGCCTCGGTCAAGAACGGGATCTATGCCGCCAATTTCGGCGGCGGCCAGGTCGACATTACTTCAGGCAAATACGTGTTCCAGTGCACCGAGGCCTACAAGATCGAGAACGGCAAGGTCGGCGCGCCCCTGAAGGGCGCCATGCTGATCGGCAACGGGCCGACCGACCTGCATCGCATCACCATGATCGGCAACGATCTGGCGCTCGATACCGGCATCGGCACCTGCGGCAAGAACGGCCAGGGTGTGCCGGTCGGCGTCGGCCAGCCGACCTTGCGGATGGAACGTATCACGGTCGGAGGGACCGGCTCGTGAGCATCGAGAAATTGTCTTCTGAAGCCAAAGTCAGCGATACCAAAGCGAGCGATACCAAAACCAGCACCTGGCGCGGCCAGGCGGTGCAATTGCTGGCGATCGTGCTGGCGGTGTTCCTCGCCAAGGGCGCAATTGCCGAACCTTTCTACGTGCCGTCGGGCTCGATGGAGCCGACGCTCTTGATCGGCGATGCGCTACTGGCCTCGAAATATCCCTACGGCTACAGCGCAGCGTCGCTGCCGATCCAGATCACGCTGCCGGAGACCGGCCGCGTGCTTGGCGGCACGCCGAAGCGCGGCGATGTCGTCGTGTTCCGCTGGCCGGGCGATCGCTCGCAGGCCTGGGTCAAGCGCGTTGTCGGCCTGCCCGGCGATCGCATCCAGATGCGGCAGGGCCAGCTCTTCATCAACGACCACGCCGCCGAACTCCAGCCGGACGGTATCGGCGAAGCCGAGGACGACAATGGCGGCTCGGAGCCAGCGCATCGCTATATCGAGACCCTGCCGGGCGGCGTGCGCCACGAAATCTTCAAGCTCTATGACAATGGCCGGCTCGACAACACGCAGGAAGTAACAGTGCCGGCGGGCCGCCTGTTCGTGATGGGCGACAACCGCGACAACTCCGCCGACAGCCGCGTGCCGCTGCGCGAAGGCGGCGTCGGTCTGTTGCCGATGGACGATCTGGTCGGCCGCGCCGACGCCGTCGTCGGTTCCTGGGATCTCGGCATCCGCAGCCAGCCGCTGGTGACCTGGCTGTCCGGCTTCCGCCTCAGCCGGTTTTTTACCGCGGTGCGTTGAGACAAGACGCCACTTCGCGTTTCCGTCATGGCCGGGCTTCGTCCCGGCCATCCACGTCTTTCTTGCTTAACTTCCGCCGACACGTGGATGCCCGGGACATCTAGCGCGAAGACGCGCTTCGCGCTTTTGCCCGGGCATGACGAACTCCAGCAAGTGTAGCCCGGATGAGCGTAGCGATATCCGGGACGGCGTTAGCGTAATTCCCGGATGTCGCTGCGCTCATCCGGGCTACTTGCCGTCGCCCGCGCTAGAACGATGTCGTCAATTCTGTCAGCCATTGCGGCGAGGCATCGACCAAGGCGGCTTCTACTCGTTTGTCCGCGCCGCTGACGATCGCGGCACCGATCAGGATGAAGGCCGCGCCCAGCAGGGCTTTGCCGAGCTTTCCCGCCGACATCAGGCGCGCGCGTACCGCCATCAGGGTTGCGCGCGACACCAGGCCGAGCAGGATCAACGGTAACGCCGCGCCGATCCCGAACAGCACCATCGTCAGCGCAACCTGCGGCAGATCACGCCCCTGCGACGCCAACAGCGAGGCGGCGCCGAGCGTCGGGCCGACACAGGGCGACCACACCGCGCCCAGCAAAAGGCCGATCGCGAATTGGCCCGCCAGTCCCGAACGGGCGGCGCCCCTGAAGCGGCGATCGGCCCAGCCCGAAATCGGACTGCCCGCCGCCGCCAGCCGCGCCTGCCAGGATGGCACCAGCAGGATGATGCCGAGCGCGATCATGATGACGGCCGCCGCGAGGCGAAACGCACCGGCATCGATGCCGAGCCCAAATCCCACCAGCGCCAGCAGCAGGCCAAGCCCGGTGAACGACACCGCAAGGCCCGCCGCCAGGGCAACGGCACCTAGCGGATGCGCGGTCACCGCGGCGCCGAGCACGATCGGCACCAGCGGCAGCACGCAAGGCGACAGGATCGACAGCAGTCCGGCCACGAAGGCCAGTGCGAGTGCGGTCACCTTACGTTCAGAGGCTTTTGTCGAGCAGGGTCGCGATCGAGGCCTGCCCGGTATCGCCGACCGAACGGCCTCGCTCGGCCGAGCCCTTGAACACGATCAGGGTCGATTGCATCTGCGCCCTGAACTGCTTGACCACCGCCTTCTGCGCATCGAAATCGACGCGGAAGATTTTCAGATCCTTGAATTTTGGCGCCGCGGTCAGTTCGTCGAGGATCGGCTTCTGCGCCTTGCAGGTCGGACACCAGTCGGCGTGGATTTCGATCAGGATCGGGCCGCCGGCGGCCTGGGCCGCCTTGAAAGCCTCGGCCGAGAACGGAACCGTCGTATCCGCCGATGCGGACGAGGACAGGCCGGCAACAGCCAGCGCCGCCGCGATCATGGTGCCGTTGAAAAACCTGCGCGACAGAACCATCGTGAACTCCCTGTTTGGCTTCGTTTGCCTTCGTTTACCTTGGCGCAATCGGAAGTGCCGCCGCATCGCCAATGGCCATGAGCGGTCGCCGCGCACCCCAGTTACGAAGCGACGTCGTGGAAGTTACTTCACAAAAGCGAGATCACCTGACCACGCCGGAAATCAGCCCGGGCTTGCGTCGCGGCGGCTTGATCTCTTTTTTCAGGAAACAATGCGCCTCGCGCCCGACATATCCCGGGCGGGCATAGGTCCAGGCCCGGCATTTATTGTCGGCGGCGCAGGCGGCCTTGCAGGCTTCGTCGCCCTCGCCGCTTTTGACGTCGAAATTGCGGTAATCGCCGCCGAACCGGTCGATCGAGGTTTCGATCGTGCTGTTGCGCGGTTCCACCACCCCGGCGCCGCGAACGCCCGAGACGCAGCAGGTATCCTCGACCCGCGCCGGCACGCTGCTCTTCAGCCAGCATATCGCGCTGCTGCCGATCTCGGTCGGATAACTGAAACTCCAGGCCCGGCACCGCCGGTCGCGTTCGCAGACCAGCGCACAATCGACCGGATCGCCGGAGGCGACCGGCGAGTTCTGATAGTCGCCGCCCGGACGATCGAAATTGGACTGGGCGTGTGCCGGCCGCGCGACGGTGATGGCCACCAAGAAAGCTGATGTCACCAAACACGCCCTGAGCAGGCGGCGTCCCCACATTCGCGATGGCTTTCGATTGACTGACCTGGCCGCGGATTGCGGGCGGCCATTTGATCGCCATCAACCTGTACGGCAGATGAACGGCGGCGAAAGCGCACCGCCGTCCATGAAGGAGCAAGATCGGATTGAAATGAATGGTAACGAAAGCAGGCTCGCGCTGCACGCCGCGCGGGTTTAGCCAGCGTTTAGCTGGGTGCCCGCGCTAGAGCGTTTACGAGCGAAGTGGATACCGGTTCGCGTGAAGAAAACGCGTCAAAACAAAAACCTAGAGCCCCGTTCCGATTCCATCGGAACGGGAAAGGCTCTAGAATGCGTACTCGTCGTAGGCCGGCCCCACGGTTCCCTTCCAGGCGCCATGGAATTTTTCCAGCATCTCCTCAGCCGGGGTGCGCCCGCTGTCGATAATGCGTTGCAGCGGCTCGAGATGGCGGGTTTCGTCACGACCCGACTGATCGAGCCGGCCGCGCCGCCGCAGGCCCGCATAGGACACCGCCAGGCATTCCCTGGCGATTTCGAACAGATAGCGGTCCCTTATTCTGGCCTTGAAACCGAAGCGCGGAACGTCGTCGCGCAACGCCTGGCGTTCCCCGGCATTCCAGTGCTTGACGATGTCCCAGGCCGCATCGAGGCTGGTGTCGTCGTAGAGCAGGCCAACCCAGAACGCCGGCAGCGCCGGCAGCCGTCCCCACGGCACGCCGTCGGCGCCGCGCATTTCCAGATAGCGCTTCAACCGCACTTCGGGGAAAATCGTCGACAGATGATTGGCCCAGTCCGACAAGGTCGGGCGCTCGCCGGGCAATGCCGGGTTCTTGCCGTCAAAGAAATCGCGGAACGACGATCCCGCGACATCGATATAGTCGTCGCCGCGCTTGACGAAATACATCGGCACATCCAGCGCATAATCGACCCAGCGCTCGAACCCCATGCCGTCCTCGAACGCCCACGGAATCATGCCGGAGCGCGCGTTGTCGGTATCGCGCCAGATCTCGGAGCGGAACGACAGCAAGCCATTCGGCTTGCCTTCGGTGAACGGCGAATTGGCGAACAAGGCGGTGGCGATCGGCTGCAACGCAACCGACACCCTGAGCTTCTTGACCATGTCGGCTTCCGACGAGAAGTCGAGATTGGTCTGCACCGTGCAGGTCCGGTACATCATGTCGAGGCCGTATCGGCCGACCTTCGGCATGTAGTTGCTCATGATCTTGTAGCGGCCCTTCGGCATCACCGGGATCTGCTGGCGCGACCATGACGGCGTCATGCCGAGCCCGAGAAACCCGATGCCCAGTGGGGTCGCGATCTCGCGTACCTGCGCCAGATGCGCCATCAGTTCGGATTGGGTCTGGTGCACGTTTTCCACCGGCGCACCCGACAGTTCGAACTGTCCGCCCGGCTCCAGCGAAATCGCGCCGCCACCGGTGACGTCGTACAGGCCGATGATATTGCCGTGCTCCATGATCGGCTCCCAGCCGAGCAAGAGCTTCATGCCGTCGAGCAGCGCGCCGATGCCGCGCGCGCCCTGGTACGGCACCGGATGGTGGCCCTGCAGCGTGAACGGCGTTTTCTCGTGTTCGGTGCCGATGCGGAAATCGGCAACCGGCTTCACGCCAGCCGCCAGCCACGCGACCAACTCGTCGCGCGATTGCAGCGGCGTCATATCGATCTGGTCACGCGCCATACAAATTCCGAAGGTGTGGCGATTCGACCGAACACGCCGTGTGGCAGGGGTACCTTTGGACCAGCGGATCCGAAGATGCGAATTGAGAAAATAGTATCACCGGGCGGCTACACCGTCTCTGGCGGCAAGTGCCGGAGCGTCGTCACATGAGCAGCCCAGCCGGTCAAGCAAGCCGCACAGCCTGACGGCATCCGCATCGGACAATTTCGAGCCGACATGCCGTTCGATCGCCGCCGAATACGCGCCCCACATCTTCTTTTGCAGCTCGCGTCCCGGCTCCGTGATCTCGACGAATTGGCCGCGCTTGTCGATCTTGCATTCGCGGCGCGCCGCCAATCCTTCTTCCACCAGCCGGTCAATCAGCCGCGAGGTCGAATATTGCGGAATCAGCATCTGCTTTTCCAGCTCGACCGGGCGCATTTCGCCGGTCGGCGCGCGCGACAATTCGAGCAGCGCATCGTACCAGGCGAGCGGCGGGAAGCCGGCCTTTTTCAACTCCTGCTCGACCGCGTCGAGCACCCGGCTCTGGATTCGCATCAGGCGAATCCAGGCGGCGGTTGCCTCGGTAGATGGTTTGCGTTTCATCGTCCAATCCATAGACTGTCTGGAGCAGTCTACCGCACTAAATGCAGCTGCATCAATCTTGACTATTTCATGCAGGTGCACTTAGTCGTCCTCGCCGCAAATAACCAGTCCATTTCACGATGAGGAAACCGCCGATGAAGCTGTATTACTCCCCCGGAGCCTGCTCGCTCTCCCCCCATATCGCGCTTTTGGAAGCCGGCCTGCCCTATGATCTGGTCAAGGTCGATGTTCGCGCCAAGAAGCTCGAAAACGGCGACGACTATCTGGCGGTCAATCCGAAGGGCCAGGTCCCGGCGCTCGGGCTCGACAGCGGCGAGGTGGTCACCGAAGGTCCGGTGATCGTTCAAATCATCGCCGACAAGGTCGCCGACAAGCATCTGGCGCCCGCCCGCGACAGCGCCGAGCGCTACAAGCTTCTGGAGTGGCTCAACTTCGTCACCACCGAACTGCACAAGAATTTCAGCCCGCTGTTCAACCCGGCGATCCCCGATGACGTGAAGAATTTCTTCAAGGATCGGATCATGGGCAAATTCAGATATGCCGACAGCCAGCTTGCCGGTCGCGATTATTTGATGGGCAAGCAATTCACGGTGGCCGACGGCTACCTCTACACCATGCTGCGCTGGGCCGACGGCCACAAGCTCGACCTCTCCGCGCTGACCAACCTGATGGCCTTCAAGGCCCGCGTCGAGGCGCGCCCGAAAGTGCAGGAAGCGCTCGCCAAGGAAGGCCTCGCGAAGGCGGCGTAAGGGTTTAGCTAGGCGCTATGGATCAAAGGGCCGGATCGATGATCCGGCCCTTTTTATTCATACCGATCATCGAAGTTCGTCATTGCGAGCGAAGCGAAGCAATCCATACGGCAGTCGACAAAGCGTGGATTGCTTCGCTTCGCTCGCAATGACGGAAAACTACGCCGCCGCCTGCTTCTTCGGCGGGAAGCGTCCGTAGAAGGTCTCGCCCTTGGCCGCCAGATCGAGCAGCAGTTTGGGCGGCGTGAAGCGCGAGCCGTATTTGGCTTCGAGCTTGTGGCAAAGCTCGACGAACTTCTTCGTGCCCATGAAGTCGATATAGGACAGCGTGCCGCCGGTGAACGGCGCAAAGCCGAAACCCAGGATCGAGCCGACATCGGCCTCGCGCATGTCGGTGATCACGTGATCCTCGACGGTGCGCGCGGCTTCCACCGCCTGCACCACCAGGAAGCGTTGTTTCAGTTCCTCGACGTCGAGCGTGTCGGGATCCAGATGCCTAGGCTGCAAGGCGCCGAGCCCGGGCCACAGGCTCTTCTGGCCCTTGCCTTTTTCCGGATAATCATAAAAGCCCTTGGCATTCTTGCGGCCGAAGCGGCCTTGTTTCTCGACCATTTCGACCATCAGTCTCTTCTGCGCCTGGTCGATCGCATTGCGGCCGAGATCGGCCTCGGTCGCCTTCATGATCTTGAGCCCGAGGTCGAGCGCCACCTCATCGGATAGCGACAGCGGCCCCACCGGCATGCCCGCCATCTTCGCGGTGTTCTCGATCATGGCCGGCGGCACGCCTTCGAGCAGCATCTCGGTGCCCTCGTTGATGTAACGCATCACGCAGCGGTTGGCGAAGAAGCCGCGGGAATCATTCACGACAATGGGCGTCTTGCCGATCGTGCGCACATAATCCAGCGCGGTCGCCAGCGCGACATCGCCGGTGTTCTTGCCGACGATGATTTCCACCAGCATCATCTTCTCGACCGGCGAGAAGAAATGAATGCCGATGAACTTGCCCTGGTCCTTGAATTCCTCTGCCAGCGAATTGATCGGCAAGGTCGAGGTGTTGGAGGCGAAGATCGCATTGTCCTTCAGCAACGGCTGGGCCTTTGCATAGGTCTCGGCCTTTACCTTTCGATCTTCGAACACCGCCTCGATGACGAGATCGCAATCCTTCAGCGCGTTGTAATCGGCGGTCGCGCTGATCCGGGACAGGATGGTCTCGCGATCGCCTTGCTTGGCGCGGCCTTTCTTGATCAGATCGTCGATCACCGATGCCGCGTGGCCCTTGCCTTTGTCCGCGCTTTCCTCGTCGCGATCGATCAGCACCACCTCGATGCCGGCGCGCGCCGACACATAGCCGACGCTGGCGCCCATGAAGCCGGCGCCGATCACCGCGAGTTTTTTCACCTTGGTGGGCGGCACGTTTTGCGGGCGGCGGGCACCCTTGTTCAGTTCCTGCATCGACAGGAACAGGCTGCGGATCATCGCCGCCGCCTCGTTGCTGCGCAGGATTTTGGTGAAATAGCGCGACTCGACCCGCAGCGCGGCGTCGATCGGCAACTGCAGGCCTTCATAGACGCAACTCATGATGGCGCGCGCGGCCGGATAATTGTCGTAGGTCTCGCGGCGGAAGATGGCGTTGCCGGCCGGGAACATCATCATGCCGGCCTTGGAAAACACCGGGCCGCCGGGCAGCTTGAAACCCTTCTCGTCCCAGGGCGCGACGGCCTTGCCGCCAGCCTTGATCCAGTCCTTTGCAACCTTGATCATGTCGGCAGCCGGCACCACGGCGTCGACCAGCTTCAGCGCCTTGGCCCTGTCGAGATTGATCGCCTCGCCCTTCAGCAGCAATTGCATCGCGTCCTGCGGCGACACGATGCGCGGCACGCGCTGGGTACCGCCGGCGCCGGGGAACAGCCCGACCTTGACTTCCGGCAGGCCGAGGCGGGTTTTCGGATTTTCAGCGGCGACGCGGTAGTGGCACGCCAGCGTCAGCTCGAAACCGCCGCCGAGCGCCAGCCCGTTGATCGCGGCGACCCACGGCTTGCCCGAGGTTTCGATGCCGCGAAACACCAGCGAGAAGCGGCGGCTCTGGTCGAACAGCATCTGGTTGGCGGCTTCCTCGCCCTTGGCCTTGAGCGTATCGGCATAGGTGCGAGCCATGCCCTCCAGCATCGAGAGATCGGCGCCCGCGGACAGCGCCTCCTTGCCCGAAGTGATGACCACGCCCTTCACCGCGGCGTCCGCGGAAGTCTGCTTCACGATCGCCTCGAGTTCGTTGATCGAGGTTTCGTCGAGCACGTTCATCGAACGGCCCGGGGTATCCCATGTGACCAGCGCGATGCCGTCGGCGTCGGTCTCGATCTTGAAATTCTGGTAGGCCATCTGTTGCTCCCAATTCGAAAACGCTGTTCGTGTTTAGCCGACACCAAACGCTGAGGACGACTTCTCCCTCCCCCTTGCGGGGAGGGGTCGGGGGTGGGGGTCAACGAGCACTGCCGACGTTGCTCACTGAGTCAGCGGCTGGAGTACCCCCACCCCGACCCTCCCCCGTAAGGGGGGAGGGAGAAGACTCCCGCCGTCCAGCAGAAACTCAAACCCGTTCGATGATCGTCGCGGTACCCATGCCGCCGCCGATGCACAGCGTGACCAGGGCGGTCGATTTGTTGGTGCGCTCGAGTTCGTCGAGCACGGTGCCCAGGATCATCGCGCCGGTGGCGCCGAGCGGATGGCCCAGCGCGATCGCGCCGCCATTGACGTTGATCTTGGCGCTGTCGATGTCGAACGCCTGGATGTAGCGCAGCACCACCGAGGCGAACGCCTCGTTCAGTTCGAACAGATCGATGTCCGACTGCTTCATGCCGGAGCGCTCGAACAGCTTTCGGGTCACATCGACCGGACCGGTCAACATCATCGCGGGCTCGGAGCCGATATTGGTGAACGCGCGGATCTTGGCCCGCGGCTTGAGACCGTGTTTCGCGCCGGCTTCCTTGCTGCCGAGCAGCACCGCGCCGGCGCCGTCGACAATGCCGGACGAATTGCCGGCGTGATGCACGTAATTGATCTTCTCGATTTCCGGATGCGACTGGATCGCCACCGCATCGAAGCCGCCCATCACGCCCACCTGCTCGAACGAGGCCTTGAGCTGCCCCAGCGACTGCATCGTCGTGGTGGGGCGCATGTGCTCGTCCTTGGCCAGAATGGTCAGGCCATTGACGTCCTTGACGGGAATCACCGAGTTCTTGAAGCGGCCCTCGTCCCAGGCCTTGGCGGCGCGCTGCTGGCTTTGCACCGCATAGGCGTCGACGTCATCGCGCGAAAAACCGTATTTGGTCGCGATCAGATCGGCGGAAACGCCCTGCGGCATGAAATAGGCCGGCACCGCGATCGAAGGATCCATCGGCCACGCGCCGCCGGAAGCGCCGATGCCGACCCGGCTCATCGATTCGGCGCCGCCTCCGATCGTGAGGTCATGCTGTCCGCTCATGATCTGGGCGGCGGCAAAATTCACCGCGTCGAGCCCTGAGGCGCAGAAGCGGTTGATCTGGACCCCGGCGACGCTCTCGCCGAGCCCGGCCTGGATCGCCGCGAAGCGCGCGATGTCCGAGCCGGCCTCACCGACCGGATCGACCACGCCGAGCACCACGTCGTCGACCACGTCCTCGGCGAGATGGTTGCGTTCCTTCAGCGCTTTCAGCGGCGCGGTGGCGAGCGCCAGCGCGGTCACCTCGTGGAGCGCGCCATCGGCCTTGCCGCGGCCGCGCGGGGTGCGAACGTGATCGTAGATATATGCCTCAGGCATGACGCCCTCCTGGTATGAGGATCATAATATATTCGGCTGTCGCGCAGATGTCGCGGCTGCTGTCGAGCCGCGGCAGATTTTCTTCCGACCGGCGGATTTCAGAACGCTTCCGCCGCCAATTCCATGGTGGTCGCGCTTCCGGTCTGGATGCGCGTAAGATGCAGGGCGGTCTCCGGCAGCATCCGCTCCATGAAGAAGCGGCCGGTCACGAGCTTGGTGGTCAGATAGGGCGTGGCGCCGGAGCCTGCAATCTTGTCCTGGGCGACCTTGGCCATCTTCGCCCACATATAGCCGAAGGTGACCAGACCGAACAATTGCATGTAGTCGGTGGCGGCGGCACCGGCATTGTCAGGCTTCATCATCGCGTTCTGCATCAGCCAGGTGGTGGCCTGCTGCAAATGGCCGAGCGCATTGCTCAAGGGCGCGACGAACGGCTTCATGGCCTCGTCGGCGCCATGCTCCTTGGCGAAGCCCGCGACCTCGCCGAAGAATGTCATTGCCGCGCGACCGCCATTGCGCGGCAGCTTGCGTCCGACCAGATCCAGCGCCTGGATACCGTTGGCGCCCTCATAGATCATGGCAATGCGCGCATCGCGCACGAACTGCTCCATGCCGTTTTCGGCGATATAGCCATGGCCGCCATACATCTGCTGCGCCAGCACCGCATTGGAAAATCCGACATCGGTCATCACGCCCTTCATCACCGGCGTCATCAGCCCCATGTGATCGTCGGCGGCCTCTCGATCCTTGGGGTCGCTGGACCGGTGCGCGACGTCGCTCTTCAGCGCGGTCCACACCACCATCGCGCGCGCCGCCTCGTTGAAGGCGCGGATGGTCAATAGCGTGCGGCGCACGTCGGGATGCACGATGATCGGATCGGCCGGCTTGTCCGGCGCTTGCGGCCCCGACAGCGCACGGCCCTGCAGACGATCGCGGGCATAGGCCACCGCGTTCTGGTAGGCGACTTCGGATTGCGCCAGCCCCTGTACCGCGACGCCGAGCCGGGCCTCGTTCATCATCACGAACATGCCCTGCATGCCCTTGTTCTCTTCGCCGATCAGCCAGCCGGTGGCGCTGTCGTAATTCATCACGCAGGTGGAATTGCCGTGGATGCCCATCTTGTGCTCGATCGAGCCGCAGGACACGCCGTTGCGCTGCCCCAGCGAGCCGTCGGCATTGACCAGTATCTTCGGCACCACGAACAGCGATACGCCCTTGATGCCGGCTGGCGCGCCCTCGATCCGGGCCAGCACCAAATGGATGATATTGGAGGTCAGATCATGCTCGCCCGCCGAGATGAAGATCTTGGTGCCTGATATCTTGTAGCTGCCGTCCGCCTGCTTGACGGCCTTGGTGCGCAACAGGCCGAGATCCGTGCCGCATTGCGGCTCGGTGAGATTCATGGTGCCGGTCCACTCGCCCGCCACCATCTTGGGCACGAACATCGCCTTCTGTTCCGGCTTGCCATGCACGATCAGCGCCGCGGTCGCGCCCATGGTCAGGCCGCCATACATCGAGAACGCCATATTGGCGGCCGACTGGAATTCGGTGACGACCTGGCTCAGCGTGACCGGCAGGCCCTGCCCGCCGAACTCCGTCGGCGCCGAAAGCCCGAGCCAGCCGCCTTCGGCGACCTGCCTGAAGGCTTCCTTGAAACCTTTCGGCGTGGTGACGCTGGCATCGTCATGGCGCACGCAGCCCTGCAGGTCGCCGGCGCGATTGAGCGGCTGCAACACTTCCTCGCTGAGCTTGGCGGCCTCGGCCACAATCGCCTCGCGCACATCGGCGGAGGCATCGCTGAAGCCGGGAAGATTGTCGTAGCGGTCGATCTGAAACACATCGTTGAGCAGGAAACCGACGTCTTCCACAGGCGCCTTGTAGATCGGCATGATGTCCTCCCGGGCGGGGTGATGCTTTGGTGAGCCGTTTAAGCGAATCTTCGCAATGCGGCTATCGTTGACTTAAACCTTAGCCGTTTCCCAAGGAAATTCTGCCAAGAAAATTCCCAAGGTTCGCGGCAGCCATTATCGCGGGCGTCGATCGAGACATCGCGTCACTGTGCCGCGAGCTGTTCGCCCATCAGACGGTGCAGCGTATTCATCGCCTTGAGCGGCCGCACCATCACCTTGAAATGCGTGATCCGGCCATCGCCATCGAAGGTGATGATGTCGACGCCGTTGATCTTGATGCCGTCGATCTCTTTTTCGAATTCGAGCACCGCGCCGGTGTCGCTGCGCCATTCGCCGACATAGGCGAAGCCCGCGCCTCCCAGCACCTTTTCAGCGCTCGACAGATATTTGAACGTGATCTCGCGGCCGCGCTGCGGTGTATGCACGACCGGGCTTTCAAACACCGCATCGGGGTGCAGCAGATCCCAGAGCGCCGTGCGGTCGTGGGATTTCATGTAGCCGTACCATTTGTCGAGGCCTGTCATGGTCATCGGACGTCTCCTCATGGCATATGCATATTGACGCATATGCACTGATGTGCATAAAGTCAAGGATACGCATCAGGCAACGCAAGGACGATTGGCGACGTGGCGCTCGGTGACGCAATCCTCGCATGCCTGACGGAAGGTCCGATGACGGGCTATGAGCTCGCCAAGACGTTCGATTCCTCGATCGGATTTTTCTGGAAAGCCGACCACCAGCAGATCTATCGCGAACTCTCAAAACTTCGCGACCGCGGCCATATCCAGGGCCGCGAAGTCGTGCAATCGGGCAAGCCCAACAAGATGGTCTACACCCTGACATCCGAGGGCAAGGCCGCGCTTCGGCATTGGGCGGCCCGGCCGAGCAGCCCGGCCTCGATCAAGGACGACCTGCTGGTGCGGCTTTACGCGCTCGACAGCATCGACATCGAACCGTTGCGCGACGACCTGATGGCGCGGCTGGAGTACCATCGGGACCGGTTCGCGCGCTTCGAGCGCATTCTCAACAAGCGCTTCCCGGACGGCACGGCTTCACCGGCCGATACCGGCAAGCTGCTCGGCCTCCGCGTCGGCTTGCGCTATGAGCGCAACGTCGCGGAATGGTGCGAAGAGGCCATCGATGCCTTGTCCGCGATTGCCCGCGGAACCAATATCCTGCCGCTCGAAGTCCTGCCTCTCGAAGACGGCCAGCGCGAAAACAACGGATAGCCCGCCGCCGTTTCCCGGTCACACAGAACCGGAAGACAGAACCGGAAGACAGACCCCGAAGCCTTGGCCAGAATCCGCTGCCGCAACCGGTCCGGTTTGCCCGTTGGGTAACTTTAAGGCGACCCGCCTCAATTCTTTAACCGGTTCTTTACCGTAACACGAAAAAGTCGGTGCTTGAGGCAGACGACCTGCGCGAAATTCGATTGTCTCGTCAATTGGGACGCGCGGGAAGACGGGTGGCGCAAAATTGGCGCCGGGGTCGGGACCGGATCAGAGCATGAATTCGCGCGTATCGTGGAGTGTTGACGGCATCGATCCATCAGTCCGCGACAGGGCTGAGGCCGCTGCGCGCCGTGCCGGCATGTCGCTGAGCGACTGGCTCAATTCCACCATCGGTGATTCGGACCCTCCGCAATTTCAGGCGCGGCCGCCGGTGCAAAACCAAGTGCCTGGCCCAATGCCCAGCCGGGAAACGCGGGATGTCGCCGACATCCACCAGCGCCTGGATTCCATCGCCCGCCAGATCGAAGCGATTTCACGGCCGCCTCAGCGCAATGACGTCCCGCGCAGCGATGCGCCGCGCGGCGAGGCCCGCGGAGAATCCGGCGTTGCCCGGCAATTGAACGAGGCCATCTCGCGGCTCGACGCGCGGCTGGCGCAGATCTCAAATCCCGCGGCGGCGAGGCCTCCGCAGCCTGCCGACAGGCAGCGCCAGGCCGAGCTGGTCGAGCGCGCGGCGGCGCAGGTCTATCGTCCATCGCCGCCGATCAGCCCGGCCTCGTTTGATTCGGCGATCGCGGAAATCGCCGCGCGCCAGAACGAGCTCGACAATGCCGCGCCACGGCCGATAGCGCCGCGCCACGCGCCATCGATTGCTCCCGGCATGCCGACGGCGCCCGCGATGTCCGCGCCCGCCATGCCTTCACCTGCCGTACCTGCACCTGCCGTGCCTGCACCTGCCACCCCGGCGGGACCGGATTTTTCCTCGCTCGAGCGCCATCTGTTCAAGATCACCAGCCAGATCGAAGCGCTGCGGCGGCCCGACGGGATCGAGCAATCGATCGCCGCTTTCCGCACCGAATTGACCGAGATTCGCACCGCCATTACCGAGGCGATGCCGCGCCGGGCGATCGAATCGATTGAGAACGAGATCCGTTCGCTG
Source organism: uncultured Alphaproteobacteria bacterium (assembly GCA_963755895.1). Lineage (GTDB taxonomy): Bacteria > Pseudomonadota > Alphaproteobacteria > Rhizobiales > Xanthobacteraceae > Bradyrhizobium. Next base: position 961,426 of record CAVWMD010000001.1, on the reverse strand, counting down.
TCGCGCCGCATCGACGACACCCGCCAGAGCGGCACCGACGGCCAGGCGCTCGCCGGCATCGAACGCGCCCTGAGCGAAATCCGCGAAGTGCTGCGCTCGCTGACCCCTGCCGAACAGCTCGCCGGCTACGACGAGGCGATCCGCAATCTCGGCGCCAAGCTCGATCTGATCCTGCGCAGCAATGACGATCCCTCCACCGTCCATCAGCTCGAAGGCGCCATCGCAGCACTTCGCTCGATCGTCTCCAATGTCGCGTCCAACGACGCGCTGGCCCGGCTTTCCGACGACGTGCACATGCTGTCGTCGAAGGTCGACCAGCTCAGCCGCGCCGGCAACAACGGTGATTCCTTCGCGATCCTCGAGCAGCGCATCGCCGCCTTGACCTCGACGCTGGAAAGCCGGGCGCGGCCCGCCGCCACTGAAAACTCCGAACAGCTGGAGGGCGCGGTGCGGGCGCTGTCCGACCGGCTCGACCGCATGCCGGTCGGCAACGACAGCGCATCCGCCTTCGCCCATCTCGAACAGCGCGTCTCCTATTTGCTCGAGCGCCTCGAAGCCTCCAGCGATCACGGTCGCGGCGGCAACCTCGGACGGGTCGAGGACGGCTTGCAGGACATCCTGCGCCATCTCGAAACCCAGCATGCCAACTTCGTCGCGCTGACCGAGAACAGCCGCAACATGGCGCCGCCGCAGGACCCCGGCATCGCCGATCTGGTCAAGCGCGAATTGTCGGATATCCGCTTCAGCCAGAGCGAACGCGACCGCCATACCCAGGATTTGCTCGAAGCCGTTCACAATACCCTTGGCCATGTGGTCGATCGTCTGGCGATGATCGAGGGCGACCTGCGCAGCGTGCGTTCGGCGCCGCTGGCGCCGCAGCCGGAAGCATCGCCCGCACCCCGGCCCGCGCCGCCGCAGGCGGCAATGCCTCAGGCCGCTATGCCGCAAATGATGGCGCCTCAAGCCGCCGCGCCGCGCGTCGCGACGCCGCCGCAGCCCAAACCGGAATTGCCCAACCCCGCCGCCGGCGAAGCGCATTTCACCGCTGCGCCGCGCGAATTCCATGCCGCCGTGCCGGCCGCGACCGCCGCGGTGACGCCAAAGGCCATCAGCGAGATTCTGGAGCCGCACACAGCGTCAGCGCGCGCCAGCATTGCGCCGGAGCTGCCGCCCGATCATCCGCTCGAACCGGGCACGCGGCCGACCGGACGGCCGGGCTCGCCATCGGAACGCATCGCGGCTTCCGAGAACGCGATTAGCGAAATCTCACCCGGTACGCCCGAACCTGCGACCGCATCGAGCTTCATTGCCGCCGCGCGCCGTGCCGCCCAGGCCGCGGCCGCCGCGCAGCCCATCAGCAAAGCCACCGCCAAGGCCAACGCAAAGGCCGCCCGCGGCGCGGCCAAGCCGCCGAAGGCCGCCGTCGGCGACAAGGAATCAAAGGAGCCGTCGACGATCACTTCGAAGATTCGCTCGCTGCTGGTCGGCGCGAGCGTGGTGGTGATCGTGCTCGGCAGCTTCAAGATGGCGATGACGCTGCTCGACAGCGGCAGCGCGCCGCCGCAGCCGCCCGCGGTGGAGAATTCGAGCGAGCCGCCGGCTGCGATTCAGCCGCCCGCCGATCCCGCCGCCAGACCGGCAGCGCCGGCGCCCGCGATGCCCTCGATGACGGCGCCGACGCCGATCGGCCGGCAATCGTTCAACGCTTCGGTGCCGTATGATTCCAATGGCGCTGCATCGGTGCCGATGCCGCAGGCCGTGCCCGCGAGTTCGCCCGCGTCGGCCAGCGACATCACCGGCACGATTCCGGACGTGCAGCCGATGCCGCCCAGCCGCAGGCTCAGTCAGGTCCAGATCCCGCCGACCGAGCGGTTGCCGGACCCGATCGGCGGACCGCTGCTTCGCGCCGCGGCGTTGAAGGGCGATGCCACCGCCGCCTATGAAATCGGCGTGCGCTTTGCCGAGGGCAAAGGCGTGGCTTCGAGTTTCGAGGACGCCGCGAAATGGTATGACCGTGCGGCACAAGCTGGCCTCGTACCGGCGGTCTTCAGGCTCGGAACGCTCTATGAAAAGGGCCTGGGCGTGAAAAAGGACGCCGAGATCGCCCGCCGCTATTACGTGCAGGCGGCCGAACGCGGCAACGCCAAGGCGATGCATAATCTGGCCGTGCTCGACGCCGATGGCGGCGGCAAGGGCGCCGACTACAAGAGCGCAGCGCAGTGGTTCCGCAAGGCGGCGGATCGCGGCGTCGCCGACAGCCAGTTCAACCTCGGCATCCTCTACGCCCGCGGCATCGGCGTCGAACAGAACCTCGCTGAATCCTTCAAATGGTTCAGCCTGGCGGCGGCGCAGGGCGATGCCGACGCCGGCCACAAACGCGACGATATCGCCAAACGGCTCGACGCCCAGTCGCTCGCGGCGGCCAAGCTCGCGATCCAGACCTTCACCGCGGAACCGCAGCCCGACGACGCCGTCAACGTGGCCACCCCGGCGGGCGGCTGGGACAGCGCGCCGGTGCAGGCCTCTACCGCGAAGCCCGCGGCCGCGGCCAAGCCGGTCGCGGCCAAACGCATCGTCGCCGCTGCCGTGCATTGATAGCGGTGGATCGGCGATGCCACCTGGCATCGCCGGAATATATTTCAGCGATGAAGTCGCGTTTGAGCTGACCCATCCAGATAGTTCGTCATGCCCGGGCTTGTCCCGGGCATCCACGTCTTCTCTCGCTTTTTTGCGCTAAAGACGTGGATGGTCGGGACATAGGCTAGCGGTAGCGACGCCGTCCTTCAGACGGCTGTGACGAAGAGTCATTTTTGTTGCGCGAGGGAATCGTATCGAAATGCCGCCAACCGGGCCTTGGGGCGCACCGACACCTGAACCGACAAAGCCGCCGCCGCGGCCGTCTTATTATTTCCGCGGCAACAGGCGGCGCTTTTTGTCGGTCGCCTTCTTTGTGCTGATGGTTCTCGGCGTCGGCATTCGCGCCTACAAAGACCTCTCGCGGCCCGAGGCCTGGGCCTACTGGAAGGAGCTGTATTTTTCGCCCAGCATGCATTCGTCGCTGCTCGCGACCGCCAACCTCGACGGCTCAGGGCCCGGCCGGCCTGCACTGGCGATCGGCGGCACGATCGGCGCCGCCACCGCGAGCTGGTTCCGCGACAGGCTCGATGAAGCCCATCTGACCGCAGGCGACACGATCGTGATGTCCTCGCCGGGCGGCGATTTGAATCAGGCCATCATTGTGGGTGAAATCATTCGATCGCGCGGGCTTGCGACCGCCGTCGGAATCGTCGATGCCGCCGGCCGCATCAAGCCTTCTTATTGCGCCAGCGCCTGCGTGCTGGCGTTTGCCGGCGGCAAGATCCGCTACGGCGTCGAGGGCTCCGCGCTCGGAGTCCACCGCTTCGTGACGTCAGTGCCCGGGCGCGATCCCGTCGCCGAGACCCAGCGCACCGAGGGAACCGTCTTGAACTATGTGACCAGGATGGGCGTCTCGCCCTCGATCGTCGAGGCGATGTCCGAAACCAAAGACGTTCGCTGGCTCGGCGCGCAGCAGGCCGCGGCGATGAATCTTATCACCAATCCGGTCACGCGTCCGTAACATTACGGGCTCGTTTGCCATCAGCGCCGCTAGATGCCCGGTTCTGATTGAATCAGAACCGGGCCCCAGACTCTATGTTTTGACGCGTTTTCTTAACGCGAGCCGGCATCCACTTCGCTCGAAAACGCTATGGCGTTAATCTGAATTATTCACCACGTCGTAAACTGCGCGGCGTGCGCGTCCAAAAAAGCCGTGTGTTGCGGATTCTTTAGTCCCTCTGGGCTTTCAATTTCGGTTATGCAGGGTCGCGGCGATTTCCGCGCTCCCGAACAAACCATGCCGTGAGCGGTTTCGGCCAGCCTCAGGGCTCATTCCGAAGCAAACGCGCGTGCAGCTCTTTCTCCCGATCGCCGACATTCCGGTCAATGTCTTCCTCATCCTGGCGATGGGCGCAGCGGTCGGTTTCGTGTCCGGCATGTTCGGCATCGGCGGCGGCTTTCTGATGACGCCGCTTCTGATCTTCATCGGCATCACGCCGGCGGTCGCGGTCGCCTCGGTCGCGAGCCACATCGCAGCTTCGTCGTTTTCCGGCGCCATCTTCTACTGGCGCCGCCGGGCCATCGATCCCTTGCTGGCGCTGGTGCTGTTGTGCGGCGGCGTGGTCGGCACCGCGCTCGGGGTCTGGACCTTCACGCAATTGCGCGCGCTCGGCCAGCTCGATCTGATGATCGCGCTATCCTATGTCGTGCTGTTGACCGCGGTCGGCGGACTGATGTTCTGGGAAGGCTTGCGCGCGATCCTGCGGACGCGGCGCGGGGTCGCATCCTCGATGCGCCGTCCGGGCAGCCATGGCTGGATCCACGGCCTGCCGCTCAAGATCCGCTTCAAGCGTTCCAAGATCTATCTCTCGGTGATCCCGGTGGTCGCGGTCGGCGCCATCATCGGCTTCATCGGTGCGGTGATGGGCATCGGCGGCGGCTTCATCCTGGTCCCGATCATGATCTATCTGTTGCGGGTGCCGACCGCGACCGTGATCGGTACCTCGATGGTGCTGACGTTGGTGACCATGGTGTTCGCGACCATGCTGCACGCGGTCACCAACCATCTGGTCGATGCCGTGCTGGCGCTGATCCTGATGGTCGGCGGCGTCACCGGCGCGCAGTTCGGCGCCCGCGCCGGGCAGAAAATCCGCGGCGAACATTTGCGGCTGTTGCTCGGGCTCTTGATTCTTTCGGTCGGCATCCGCTTTGCGATCGAGCTCGGGATCAAGCCCGACGATCTCTTCACCATCCGCGATACCGGAGGCGGCGGATGAGCGCGCGCCGGGCACGCACGATCATGGCCGTGACGCTGCTGCTCGGCGCGAGCGGCGCAATCGGCCCCGCGCGCGCGGAACGATTGATCGTCTCGGTCTCCAACGGCCGGGTCACGGTGACACCGAATTATTCCGGCGAGGAGCTCGTGCTGTTCGGCTCGGTCGAAAAGGACGCCTCGACACCGGCCGCGCGCACCGATTACGATCTCGTCGTCACCGTCAGTGGACCGCCCGCCGACATGGTGACGCGGCGCAAGGAGCGTAAATTCGGCATCTGGATCAACACAGATTACCGCGAGTTCCTCAAGGTTCCGAGCTACCTGGCGCTGTTTTCCAATCGGCCGTTCGACGCCATCGCCTCGCCCGACATCCAGCGCCGGCAACAGCTCGGCCTCAACAACGTGCTGCTGACCCAGCGCGTCGGGCCCGATTATGCCGACGTGGTGCCGAACGACGCGTTCCGCAGCGCCTTCGTCCGGCTGCGCTCCGAACGTGGCCTGTATCGCGAGGCGACCTCGGCGGTGACCTTCCTGACGCCGACGCTGTTCCGCACCGAGCATTCCACTGCCGGCCGAGGTGCCGATCGGAACCTATCGCGTCGAGATCAAATTGTTTTCCGGCGGCGCTTTGCTGACGCAGACCGACACCAGCTTTGAAATCGTCAAGGTCGGTTTCGAGCAGTTCGTCGCGACCACCGCCCGTCAGAACGGTTTTGTCTATGGCCTCGCCACCGCCTTCATGGCGCTGATGACCGGCTGGATGGCCTCGATCGTGTTCCGCAAGGATTAGAGGGACCAGTTCCGCTTATTCGTCATTGCGAACTTGGGCGCTTATCCCTGCTTCCGCACCGCGGCCGGCCGCGTCACCAGATACACGCCGAGGGCGACCGGAATGATGCCTAAGAGATCGCGCCCCTCGACATGCTCGCCGAGCACGATCCAGGCGAACAGCATGCCGAGCGGCGGCATCAGGAAGTGATAGGCGCTGGCCGCGGTCGCGCCGCAGACCTTCAGCAGATGGAACCAGATGAAATAGCCCAGGATCGAACCGCCGAGCACCAGGAACGCGAAGGCACCCAACAGCTGCGCATTCGGAACGATCGCGCTGACGTTCGAAAAAATCAGCGCGAACGGCAGCAGCGCCAACCCTCCCGCCAGATTCTGGATGCCATTGCCGATCCACAGGCTGCCTTTCGGCGCCAGCACCTTGAACAGGATGGTGCCGCCCACGATCGAGGCCAGTGAGGCCAGCGTGAACAAAATGCCGTGAAAACTGTCGGTGCCGACCGACATGCGGTGCCAGACGATGAAGCCGACGCCGATGACACCGAGCAGCAGGCCCGCGGCTTTACGCCAGGTCAGTGGCTCCCCGAGCAGCAGTGCAGCCAGCATCGCCGTGAACACCGGATTGGCGCTGACGATCAGGCCGCCAAGCCCCGCCGATACGGTTTTCAGCCCGGTATAGCCGAGCCCGAGATAGAGCGCGTTGTTGGCGACGCCGAGCAGCGCGAACACCGCGACATCGCGCCAAGTGATCTGCAATCCCTTGATCTGCCATCCCTCGCCACGCAGGACGGAAATGCCGAGGATCAGGATTCCCGCGAGCAGAAACCGCGCGCTGAGCAGGATCAGCGGCGGGCAGTAAGTGACTCCGATCTTGCCGGCGACAAAGGCAAAGCTCCAGAGCAGGCAGAACACGCCGATATAGAGCGGCAGCGGGTTGAAACGGGCTTTTGGAACGGCAATCGAGGGCGCGAGCGACATGGCGGGTCTCCTCCAGAGCGTTTTCGAGCGAAGTGGGCACCGGTTCGCGTGAAGAAAACGCGTCAAAACAAAAGGCTCTGCCCCCCGGTGTAGGCGCTCGTCTTGATATTTGGAAATTAAATGATAGACTGACTAGCAGTGGATTATCGAATGATAGAACGGAGCGTTCCCATGTTCGATCTGGAACTGCTGCGCAGTTTCGTCTCGGTAGTCGATGCCGGCGGCTTTACCCGGGCTGGTGAGCGGGTTCATCGCACCCAGTCGACCGTCAGCCAGCAGATCAAGCGGCTGGAGGACGATGTCGGCCGGCCGCTGCTCGACCGCTCCGGCAAGGACGTCACCCCGACGGAAGCAGGCGAACGGCTGTTGTCCTACGCGCGCCGGCTGTTGTCGCTGGCCGAGGAGGCCCGCGACGTGATGGCGCGGCCCGGCAGTGAAGGCGCGGTCAGGCTCGGTATTCCCGAGGATTTCGCGGCCTATCGGCTGACCGAATTGCTGGCGGCGTTTTCGCGCTCGCATCCGGGCTTGCGGCTCGACGTACGGGCCGATCAGAGCGTTTATCTGCGCCGCGACCTCGAACGCGGCGAACTCGATCTGGCGCTGCTCAAGCGCGGCGCCAACGAAAAGGGCGGCATCGCCTGCTGGCCGGAACGCGTGCATTGGGTCACCAGCAAGAGCCATCCGATCGATCCGAAGACTTCTCCGGTGCCGCTGATCGGCTTTCCCGCCGGCTGCCTGTATCGAACCGGCGCGATCCATGCGATCGAAAGCGCCGGGCGCGCCTGGTACATGGCCTACACCTCGTCCAGCCTCCCCGGCATCCAGGCCGCGGTCGCCGCCGGACTGGGCCTCAGCATCCTTTCGGAGATGGCGATCCAGCCTGACCATCGCGTGCTCACCGCCAAAGACGGCTTTGCGCCGATCGACAAGACCGAAGTAGCGCTGGTGGCCTCGCCCAACGCCAGCCCCGCGACCTTGCGGCTGGCCGATCACCTCGCCGAGTTTTGCGATACCGTGCAGGCCAAGGCGGCGTAGGCGCGAGCGTGCGGCGGTGAGCTTACCTCTCGAAATTCAATAACACCGCGATGCCGCGATCGTATGCAGGCGGCCGTCGCCGAGCACATGCGCGACAAAACCCGGCGATCCGAATATTTTCGCGAACGCCGCGTCGCGGATGCTGAGGCCGCCGGTATAGGCGCCGAACGCCGGCATCACCGCGCGCTCGCCGTCGCTGGCAAAACATCGCCGCTCCATCGAACGGCCGCGGGTCGAGACCCGCGCCTTCGGATGCAGATGGCCGGCAATCTCGCCTGGGGCGCCGGTCGGCTCATGCCGGAACGCGATCGGGCCGATCGCGACTTCGCTGGCGACTACGCCGCCGAGATCGGACGGCAGCGCCGGATCGTGATTGCCCGCAATCCAGATCCAGTCGCGCCGCATTTGCAGCGCGGTAATGGCGTCGCGGTCTTGCGCGGACAACCGCTCATGGGCGGTGCGGTCGTGAAAACTGTCGCCGAGCGCGATCACCGTGCGCGGATCGTGGCGGGCGATAACGGCCGCAAGCCGGCTGAGCGTCGCCACGGTATCGTACGGCGGCAGCAGCACGCCGCGCGCGGCAAAGCTGGAACCTTTTTCCAGATGCAGGTCGGAGACGACCAGCAGGCTCTGTTGTTCCCAGAACAACGCGCCGGAAAGATCGGCGACGAAGGCGACGCCGGCGATGCTTAGTTCCCCTCCCCCTTGCGGGGTGGGGATGGCGGCGAACGAATGCGTCAGCTTGAATGCTCCCCTGCGTCACCCCCCTCCCCAACCCTCCCCCGCAAGGGGGGAGGGAGCGCGCTGTGCACGCCGCGAAGATCGGATACCGCTTGTTACCCCATCGCCTCCTTGACGAGTTCGCTGGCGGCTTCCGCCAGGAGCTCGTCGGATGCTTCGCCATAAACCGACTCGCGGCCGATTTCCAGCATCACGGGCACCGCCAGCGGCGAAACGTGATCGAGTTCCCGGTGCACGATCCGGCCCTGGATCCGCGCCAGCATATCGCCCAGCCGCTTGAGATCGAGCAGGCCGGTCGCGGCGTCCGCCCGTGCGGCGCGCAGCAGCACGTGATCGCCCTGGTGCTTGCGCAGCACGTCGTAGATCAGATCGGTCGAGAACAGCACCTGGCGGCGGCTTTTCTCCTCGCCGGTGAAGCGCCGCGCGATCAGGCCGGAGATCACCGCGCGGTGCGGAACATGCGCTTCATCAGCGCGGATTCGGCGAGCCACGCCTCGAGATCGTCGCCCAGCATGTCCGGATCGAACAGCGCGTTGAGATCGAGCTTGCCATGCCGGATCATGAACGACATGTCGCCGAGCCCCCACACCGCCAGCGCATATTCATTGGCGACGAAACCGAGCGGACGCACCTTGGCGCGCTCCATCCGCCGGGTCAGCAGCATCCCCAGGGTCTGATGCGCCAGCCGCCCCTCGAACGGATAGCAGACGAGGTAATGCTTGTTGCCGCGCGGAAAAGTTTCCACCAGCAATTCGCGCGCCGCCGGAACCCGCGAAAAATCGGTTTGCAGCGACAGCCAGTCGCGCACCTGGTCCGGCAAGGCCTTCCAGGCACGTTTATCATCGAGCAGTTTGCGGACCCGTTCGGCGAGATAGGTCGAGAGCGGAAACTTGCCGCCCATATAGGACGGCACTTTGGCGTCCTTGTCGTTGGCGCGCGAGACGTAGACCTGATCTTCCATCAGCGCTTCGTAACGCACCACCTCGCCGCCGAAGACAAAGGTATCGCCGACCACCAGCCCCTCGATGAAATATTCCTCGATCTCGCCCAGCATTCGTCCGCCGCGGCCAAGCACGCCGGTCGAGCCCGATCCACCGCCGCGCGAGCGCACCAGACGCACTTTCAGCATCGGCTCCTCGACGATGGTGCCGACATTCAATCGATAGCTTTGCCGCACCCTGGGATTGGTGACGCGCCAGTGGCCTTGCTTGTCCTGCTTGATGCGGGCGAAGCGCTCATAGCTTTTCAGCGCGTAGCCGCCGGTGGCGACGAAATCGACCACGTCGTCGAAATCGGTCCGGCTCAGGCCGGCATAGGGCGCGGCCGTCAGCACTTCCTGGTAGAGTTCATCCGCCAAAAACGGCTCGCCGCAGGCGCAACCGAGTACGTGCTGCGCCAGCACATCCAGCGCGCCGATGCGCAAGGGCGGGGTGTCCTGCGCGTTTTCGGCGATCGCATCGATCGCGACCGTGCACTCCAGCACCTCGAAGCGATTGGCCGGCACCAGCACCGCGCGCGAGGCTTCATCGATGCGGTGATTGGCGCGGCCGATCCGCTGCATCAGCCGCGAGGAACCCTTCGGCGCACCGACATTGATGACGAGATCGACATCGCCCCAGTCGACGCCGAGATCGAGCGACGAGGTACAGACCACGCCGCGCAGTTTCCCCGCCGCCATCGCGTCCTCGACCTTGCGGCGTTGGGCAACGTCGAGCGAGCCGTGATGCAGCGCGATCGCAAGCCCATCGTCATTCATGCGCCACAGATCCTGAAACAGCATCTCGGCCTGGCTGCGGGTGTTGACGAACACCAGCGTGGTCTTGTTGGCCTTGATCAGCTCGATAGATCTCGCCGAGCGCGTGGCGCGCGGAGTGGCCGGCCCAGGGCAGCCGCTCCCGGGTGTCGAGCATCTCGACCACGGGCGCCGCGGCGCCGCCGGCGACGACGATATCGGCGGCCTCGATATTACCGTCGCGCTGCGGCACCAGAAACCGCGCCAGCGATTGCGGTTCGGCAACGGTCGCCGACAGGCCGATCGCGCGCATTTGTGGCGCCAGCCGCCACAGCCGCGCCAGGCCGAGCGACAGCAGGTCGCCGCGCTTGGAGGTCACCAGCGCATGCAATTCGTCGAGCACGATGCGCTTCAGCGACGAAAACAGAAACGGCGCGTCATCGGACGACAGCAGCAGCGCCAATTGTTCCGGCGTGGTCAGCAGGATGTCCGGCGGATAGCGCCGCTGCCGCTGCCGCCGCGACACCGGCGTATCGCCGGTGCGGGTCTCGACCTTGATCGGCAGGCCCATCTCGGCGATCGGCGTCTCCAGATTGCGCGCGATATCGACCGCCAGCGCTTTCAGCGGCGAGATGTAGAGGGTGTGCAGGCCGCCTGAGCGCTGTACGCCGCGACCGGTGGAGATGACGTTTTTGCGCGCACCGTGCGCTCCCTCCCCCCTTGCGGGGGAGGATTGAGGAGGGGGGTAAGTCACAGGTGCAGAGCTTAATGGCGAAGCGCGCCCGCCACTCAGTTCCACCAACGTCGGCAGAAATCCCGCCAGCGTCTTGCCGGCGCCGGTGGGCGCGATCAACAGCGCGGAGCGGTCGCAGCTCGCCTTGGCCAACAGCGCCAGCTGATGCTCGCGCGGCGACCAGCCGCGCGCCGCGAACCACCGGCGGAAATGCTCCGGCAGCAGGGCATCGGTCTCGATCGGGAGAGCGGGCGAAAGTACAGGCACACCCAAGAGCTAAGGTGCCGGGGCGGCTTCGTCGAGGGGCTGGCATCACCCCACACCAACCCACACCGTCATGGCCGGGCTTGACCCGGCCATCCACGTCTTACTTCGGGAAAAAAGGACGACGTGGATGCCCGGGACATCTAGCGCGAAGACGCGCTTCGCGCTTTTTCCCGGGCATGACGAGTTGAGAGGGCGGGAACGAAAAGGTCCTACTCCGAGACGGCCTTCTCCGAGATCTGCCAATCCTTGCCGTCGAAGCTCGAGATGTGCAGCGTCTTCATCGGCGAGTAGTCGTCGGGCGTGTAGCTGTAATTGATGTCGTCGAGGAAAAATGGCGAGTGATAGCCGGCCAGCGTGGTCGCCTGTTTCAGCACATTGGCGCGGGTCAGTTCGTCGCCGCAGCGGCGCAGGATTTCGCCCATCGTTACCGCCTGGCCGTAACCCGCATAGGCGATGGTATTGTCGGGATCGACCATCGGCAGATATTTCGCGCGCAAGGCCTCGAACGCCATCGCGTCCTTGTCCTTTTCCCAACGCCCCGGTCCGGCTTCCTTGGAATAGCGGATCGCAACGATGCCGGTGGCGTTCTCGAAACCGGCGGCGCTGAGGATCGAACGGCCGACCGATCCCGCCGACAGCAATTGCAACGGCTTCCAGCCGAGTTCGGCAGCCTTGCGCACCGATTGCGACGTCGCCTTGCCGGTGGAGATGTTGTAGAAAACATCCGCGCCGGATTTCGAGAGATTGATGAGCTGGGAATCGATCGTGGGATCGGTCAGATCGTAGGTCTGCTCCATGATCACCTTGGCGGTGCCGCCGGCGTCGGCCAGCACCTGCTTGAACGGTCCGAGAAAGTCGCGGCCGAAATCGTCGTTCTGGTAGAGGATGCCGACCTTGGCCTTCGGCTTCACTGCCACGACGTGCCTGGCGAGAATGCGCGCTTCGGTCGGATACAGCGGCAGGCCCGCCATGGTCCATTTGTTGTTCTTCGGATCGTTCCATTTCGACGCGCCGGTGTTGAGCAGCAACTGCGGCACGCCTTTCGAATTGAGATATTTATGCACGGCGGTCTGCGGCGCGGTGCCGAGCGAGCCGAACAACGCCAGCACCTCTTCCTGCTCGACCAGCCGCCGCGTCGCCTCGACGCATTTCGGCGCGCTATAGGCATCATCCAAGGTGAGGAAGTTGATCTTGCGGCCGTTGATGCCGCCGTTCTCGTTCAGTGATCTGGAAATAGGCTTCGCCGACCCGGCCAAGCACGCCATACAGCGAGCCCGGGCCGCTGTGCGGAATGGTCTGACCGAGCTTGATTTCGGTATCGCTGGCGCCGGGATCATATTTTTTCTCCGCCGCCCGGACATAGGGCGCGGATATGCCGGAGGCGAGAATCGTCGCAAGCGCGGTGGCGCCGAACTGGCGCCGTGTCTGTTTGTTGTTCATTGTTTTGTTTCTCCCTGGAGCGGGTATTGACCTACATTCCCGGGGGATCGGCAAGTGCGAATTTCGGATTTCGCAACGCCACGTCATCGTTGCTTCCGCGAACTCACGCTTTGGTCGCGACCACGACAAGGCCGGGCGACCGGGATGGCGTCCTCGTTGCGGGCCGAGAGATCCTCGCAGTGCGCCAAAGTGAGACCGGCGGCTTGCGAGCTGCGCACGCACGTAAGCTTCGCCATGGGCGTAGCGCAGTCCTTCGCCGATCCGCACGCCGTCGGCCGGATGGGTCTCGACCGTGAAGGCCAGCAAGCCGCCCGGCGCCAGCACGCGCGCCGCCTCGCCCAGCACCGGCGCGAGATCGGCGACATAGACCATGGCGTCGGCCGCGAGAATCAAGTCGGCGCTGGCGTCGGATTTGCCGCGCAAGCCCTCGACCATGTCGGCCACTTCCAGTTCCGCGTAGAGACCGGTGGCGCGTGCCCGCTCGATCATGCGCGGCGACAGATCGATGCCGATGAAGCGATCGACCTCCCTGGCAAAGGCGGTCGCCGCCAGCCCGGTACCGCAGCCGAGATCGATGGCGCGCTTGAAGAACGCAGGCTTTCGCGCGCCGGCGCGAACCGACAGCACCGCCCTGAACAGCAGCGCAGGGCCGCGATAGCCGAGATCGCCGACCAGGGATGCCTCGAACCGCGGCGCATATTGATCGAACAGCACCTGGACATAGGCCTTCGGCATCGAGGCCACGGCTGCCGCGCCGAGCCGCATCAGACGCAGGCTCGCGCCGTGGCGATCCTCAGGGTCAGCGGCGCAGGCCCGGCGAAACGCCGCGATCGCTGCATCGCGCTGGCCGAGCTGCTCGCGAAGTTCCCCGAGCGTGAACCAGGCCGAGGTAAAATTCGGCGCCAGTTCGGTAGCCTGCAACAACAGATCGGCGGCGGCGACCAGATCGCCCTTCAATTGCAGGTCGCGGGCAAATTCGAAACGGCGGTCGGCAATCATATCGCCGGAGGACAGGAACAGGCGCGCGGGCATTTTTGGAACCGAATTCCATCATTGCCGTACTTGATCCGGCAATCCATCAAACAAAAAACTCTTCCGGAAGATGGATGCGCGGGTCAAGCCCGCGCATGACAGCTAAAAATCATCAGAGCACGCCCTATATACCCAGGATGCGCCCGCAAGACATCCTGATCCCCGTGCCCGCCGGTCTCTGCTGCAAGCCCGGCGGCTTTCATATCGACCCGGTGCGGCCGGTCGAGCGCGCGGTCATTACCCACGGCCATTCCGACCACGCCCGGGCCGGCCATGGCGCGGTGCTGGCGACGCAGGAAACCCTCGACATGATGCGGTTGCGTTATGGCGACAATTTTGCCGGCAGCACGCAGGCGATCGGCTATGGCGAGACCATCAAGCTCGGCGACGTCTCGATAAAATTTCATCCCGCCGGCCACGTGCTGGGCTCGGCGCAGATCGCGGTGACCCGCAAGGACATCTGCATCGTCGCCTCCGGCGACTACAAGGATGCGCCGGATCCGACCTGCGTGCCGTTCGAGGTGGTGCCGTGCGACGTCTTCATCACCGAGGCCACCTTCGGGCTGCCGGTGTTTCGTCACGGCGATGCGGCGGTCGAGGTCAAGAAGCTGTTGGCCTCGGTGGCGCTGTTTCCGGAGCGCGCGCATCTGGTCGGCGCCTATTCGCTCGGCAAGGCGCAGCGGGTAATCGCGCTGCTGCGCGGGGCCGGCTATGACGCCCCGATCTATCTGCACGGCGCGATGGAAAAGATTACGCGCTACTATGAAAGCCGCGGCATCGCGCTCGGCGAATTGCGGATGGTCAAGGGCGTGAAGAAGGCCGATCTCGCCGGCACCATCACCCTGGCGCCGCCGTCGGCCACTTCCGACGTCTGGACCAGACGTTTCCCCGATCCGGTCACGGCCTTTGCCTCCGGCTGGATGCGGGTTCGCGCCCGGGCACGGCAAGGCGGCATCGAATTGCCGCTGGTGATTTCGGATCATGCCGATTGGGACGGATTGACCGCGACCATCGACGCCACCGGCGCGCGTGAGATCTGGGTCACCCACGGCCAGGAAGACGCGCTGGTGCACTGGTGCAAGGCCAAAGGCCTCGCGGCACGGCCGCTCGATCTCGTCGGTTATGGTGATGAGGATGAAGGCGAAGCCCCGGTGGCCGAGGCTGAAGCATGAACCGCTTCGCCGAACTGCTCGATCGCCTTGCTTACGAGCCCGGCCGCAACAACAAGCTGCGGCTGATCACAAATTATTTTCGCGCGGTCGAAGATCCCGATCGTGGCTATGCGCTGGCGGCCCTGACGGGCGCATTGTCGTTCAAGCACGCCAAGCCCGGCCTGATCCGCGACCTGATCGCCGACCGCACCGATCCCGTGCTGTTCGTGCTGTCGTATGACTACGTCGGCGATTTGTCGGAGACGGTGGCGCTGATGTGGCCGAAGCGTGTGCTTGACCACGGATCTTTGCGGAGCCACTCCCCTCCCCAGCTTCGAGAAGGAGCCGCGCTTTCTACTCCCTCTCCCGCTTGCGGGGGAGGGTCGGGGTGGGGGTACTCCACACCGGAAGCTTCCAAGAAAGAGCCCCCACCCGGATCACCGGACAGCGCAAGCGCGCTGCCGGACGATCCGACCTCCCCCGCAAGCGGGAGAGGTGATGAACTCTCGGACCACCTCCACAACAACCCACCGCCGCCGACCCTTACCGAAGTCGTCACCACCCTGCGCAGGCTGGGCAAGACCGAACTGCCGAAGCAACTGGCGCGCTGGCTCGATGAGCTGGACGAGACCGGCCGCTGGGCGCTGTTAAAACTCGTCACCGGCGCGATGCGGATCGGCATCTCGGCGCGGCTCGCCAAGACCGCCGCCGCGGCGCTGGGCGACAAGGACCCGCACGAGATCGAATTGATGTGGCCCGGCCTCAAGCCGCCTTATCTCGATCTGTTTGCCTGGCTGGAAGGCCGCGCTGAAAAGCCGGTCAATCTCGATCCCGCACCATTCCGCCCGGTGATGCTGGCGCACGCGATCGAGGATGCGGATTTTGCCAATCTCGATGCGTCCGACTATGTCGCCGAATGGAAATGGGACGGCATCCGCGCCCAGGCGGTCTCTGGCCGCGACCAGCGCGGCAACATGATCGTGCGGCTTTATTCGCGCAGCGGCGAAGACATCGCCGGCGGCTTTCCCGATTTACTGCCGTCGCTGCATCTGCAAGGTGCCATCGACGGTGAACTGCTGGTGCTGCGTGACGGCAGGGTGCAAACGTTCAACGTGCTACAACAGCGCTTGAACCGTAAGGTGGTCTCGCCAAAACTGACAAAAGACTATCCGATTCACTTGCGGGCCTACGACCTGCTCAGCGAAGGCGATACGGATTTGCGCGAATTGCCGTTCGCCGAGCGCCGCGCAAAACTCGAAGCCTTCGTTAGGAAACTCGACGATCCTCGCATCGATCTCTCGCCAACGATCCCGTTCGACGATTGGCAAACGCTGGCCGCGGCGCGCGCCGATCCCGCCAGTGCCGGCGCCGGCCACGACGCCGAAGCGGTGGAGGGCGTGATGCTCAAGCGCCGCGACGCGCCGTATCTGCCGGGCCGCCCAAAAGGCCAATGGTGGAAGTGGAAGCGCGACCCGCACATCATCGACGCCGTCTTGATGTACGCCCAGCGCGGCCACGGCAAGCGTTCGTCGTATTATTCGGATTACACATTCGGGGTCTGGACCAAGGGCGCGGACGGCGAGCAATTGGTGCCGGTCGGCAAGGCCTATTTCGGCTTCACCGATGAAGAGCTGTTGCAGATCGACCGCTTCGTCCGGCGCAACACCACCGAGAAATTCGGCCCGGTTCGCCACGTCGTGCACGAACCCGATCAAGGGCTGGTGCTGGAAGTCGCCTTCGAGGGGCTGGCGCGCTCGCCGCGGCATAAATCCGGCGTGGCGATGCGGTTCCCGCGCATCAACCGCCTGCGCTGGGACAAGCCGCCGCGCGAGGCCGACCGGCTCGAAACACTGGAGCGGATGCTGAAGTCGGAAGCGGCACCTGAGATGGCCGCGACAGAAAGCGACCATTGACGGCGCATCACGGGTTCCCCACCTGCCCTCTGCCATAGTACAGTGCGATTCAAGTTTCGTGCAGGAGATCACCGATGCCCAACGACACCAGGGAATTGCCGGCGAGCAGCGGCGTGCACCGCTTCCTTGGCGGCTCGCCGCTGACCGTGGTGTTTCGGCTGATCCTGCTGTCGATCCTGGTCGGCGTGGTGCTGGCCGCGATCGGCTTCGACCCGTGGAATATCGTCCACAGCATCCGCTTGCTGTTCCAGCGGATCTGGGATCTCGGTTTTGACGCCATCAACGGGCTGTGGCGCTACTTCCTGCTCGGCGCCGTGATCGTGATCCCGGTCTGGCTGCTGTCACGGCTGTTCGGCACGCCCCGCCCGCGTTGATGGATCGACGGGATGGCGGCCGTCGTGCATGACGGCATGATCGCCGATATCCAGGCATGTTTTCTCTGTCATTGCGAGCCAACGGGTCGGCGCGAAGCGCCGCCCGACGACAGGCTCCGCGAAGCAATCCAGAGTCACAGGCAAGGCTGGATTGCTTCGTGGCGGAGCCTGTCATCGGGCTCGCCGAAGGCGAGACCCGGTGGCTCCTCGCAATGACGGTGGCGTTTTGTTGAAACTCCCGACCAAAGTCACCACCGCGCAGGTGTTCGCGATCGCCGGGCCGGCGATGATCGCCAATCTGACGACGCCGCTGATCGGCATCGTCTCCACCACCGCGATCGGACGGCTCGGCGATGCCGCCTCGCTTGGCGGCGTCGCGATGGCCTCGGTGCTGTTCGATTGCATGTTCTGGCTGTTCGCCTTCCTGCGCATGGGCACGGTCGCCTTCACCGCGCAGTCGATCGGCGCCGGCGAAACCGGCGAAGTCCGCGCGATCCTGGTGCGCGGCTTCATCATCGCAGGCGTGATCGGCGTCGGCCTGATCGCGTTGCAGCTTCCGCTCGCGGCACTGCTGCTGGGCGCCATGGGCGGCAGCGAAAGTGTCACCCGCGCCGCCAGAACCTATTTCATCATCCGGATCTGGTCGGCCCCGCTGGCGCTCGGCAATTATGTCGTGCTCGGCTGGCTGATCGGACAGGCGCGAGCGAGGCTCGCGCTGGCGACGCAGGTCACGATCAACCTCATCAACATGGCCACGACCGTCTTGCTGGTGCTGGTGTTCGACTTCGGAATCGCGGGTGCGGCGATCGCCGCCTTGATCGCCGAGGCGGCCGGGCTTGTGCTTGGCGTGCTGATCGCGCGGCGGCTCTGCGGCGGAAGGCTGGCGGTCGCGCGCGCAAGCCTGCTCGACCGCGAAAAACTGCTGCGGATGCTGGCGGTCAACCGCGACATCATGATCCGCACCGCGTCATTGATCACCGCGTTCCTGTTTTTCACCGCGCAGGGCGCCCGCGCCGGCGACGTGACGCTCGCGGCCAACGCGGTGCTGAACAATTTTCTGCTGGTCAGCGCTTTTTTCCTCGACGGTTTCGCCAACGCCGCCGAGCAATTGTGCGGCCACGCCTTTGGCGCCCGCGACCGCGACGGTTTCGCCGGCGCGGTGAGGCTGGTCGTGGCCTGGGGTTTTGGCTTCGCAATGCTGGTCAGCGCGGCCTTCGCGCTGTTCGGCCCGACGTTGATCGATGTCATGACCGCGAGCGAGTCGGTCCGTCACGGCGCCCGCGATTATCTCTGGTTCGTGGTGGCCGCACCGCTGCTCGGCGTGTTCGCCTTTGCCTATGACGGGATCTATATCGGCGCGACGTGGGCGCGCGACATGCGCAATTTGATGGTGCTGTCACTGCTGGCTTTTCTATCGGCCTGGTTCGTCCTGCGCGCGTTCGGCAACGCCGGACTGTGGGGCGCGCTGTTGGTGCACTACGCCGCCCGCGGCGGGCTGGAGGCACTGCGCTATCCGGCGCTGTTCCGGGCGTCGTTCAAGACCACGACACCTACTGCACCGGCCAGTCCTCGGCGGTGATGGTCGCTGCGTCGGCGCCGACGATCTCTGACAACGAGTCGCGCCCCGTCCGCAGCAGGGTCGAGGCCAGATCGTTCTTGATGTCTTCGACGAGGCCAAGCCCCTTGTAGATCAGCGATGAATAAAGCTGGATCAGGCTGGCGCCGGCGCGGATCTTGGTCAGCGCGGCGCCGCCGGTATCGATGCCGCCGACGCCAATCAGCGGAAACGCGCCCTCGGCACGCACATAGGTTTCCGCCACCATCCGGGTCGACAATCGAAACAACGGCCGCCCCGACAATCCGCCCTGTTCCCGCGCGCGCGCTGCTTCGCGCAGGGTCGAGGGCCGCGCCAGCGTGGTGTTGGCGACGATCATGCCGTCGACCCGGCGCGAGCGGGCGATGTGAACCACATCGTCCAGCTCGGACAGGCTGAGATCCGGCGCGATCTTCAACAGCACCGGCGAATCGCCGGCGTTCTGCCGCACCCGCTCGCGGGCGTCGATCACCTTGGCGAGGAGGTCGTCGAGCGCCCCGGCCTGCTGCAAATTGCGCAGGCCCGGCGTGTTCGGCGACGACACGTTGACGGTGAAGTAGCTCGCGACCGGCGCGAAGGTCTCGATCAGCCGCACATAATCGGCGACGCGGTCGACCGCATCCTTGTTGGCGCCGACATTCACGCCAATGATTCCGCCTTGATTGGCCCGCGCGGCGAGCCGGCGCAGCACCGCTTCGGCGCCGTCATTGTTAAAGCCCATGCGGTTGACCACCGCCTCATCGCGCTCCAGCCGAAACAGCCGCGGCCGCGGATTGCCGGCTTGCGGCTTTGGCGTCACCGAACCGATTTCGACAAAGCCGAACCCCAGCCGCAGCAGCGCGTCGGGCGCCTCGGCACTCTTGTCGAAGCCCGCCGCCATGCCGATCGGATTGGGGAAGTTCAGGCCGAACGCCCGCACCGCCAGTTTCGGATCGTCGGGCCGTGGCCGCATCGGCGGCAACAGCCGCAAACCCTGGATCGCCATGCGGTGGGCGTCTTCCGGATCGAACCAGCGCAGCAACGGCAGCGAGAAGGCATCGAAGGCGCGGATCACGGCTCGAGCTCCGGGATGTCGTGGTAGCCGTCGGATCGCGCGCGCATGCTGAGCACGCCGGTGACCGCGCCGAGATCGAGTTCGCCATAGAGATGCGGAAACAGCTCGTCGTTGCGCGAGGGCTCCCAGCGCAGCGCATCGCCGAGCGCGTCGGCATCGACCTCGATCAGGAACAGCCCGGTCTGGCCGAAGAAGTGCCGCCTGGCGGTCTCGTTGACCTGCGAGGCCCCCGAGAAATGGATAAAGCCATCGCGGGCATCGTCGGCGCTGCCGCGGTATACCCCATGCCGCTCAGCCTCGCGCCAGGCCGAAGCCGGACAAATCTTGTAGATCTTGCGCACTTGCCGAGCGTCCTGTTTGTCGTTGAGTCTCTTGGGATTTCCGCAGGTTTCCGCACCCGCAACTCGACCGTATCGGCGCCACAAGCGCACTTCAAGGGCAGCCTACCAGGGCTTGCGGCCCAATTGTGAAAACCGGACCGGTAAGGTAATAATTCCTATCTTTGACCCCCGTTCGCCCCCCTATCGGACCATGTCCAGGCATCAGCCAAAAGCACAGCCCGTGCTCACCCATGAGCAGATCTGGACCGCGCTGGAGCGGCTGGCGGAGCGCGCGGGATTGTCGGCATCAGGGCTGGCCCGGAAGTCCGGGCTCGATCCCACCACCTTCAACAAGTCCAAGCGCGTGACCGCCGACGGCCGCGAGCGCTGGCCCTCGAGCGAATTGATCGCCAAGGCGCTGGCCGCCACCGCCAGCTCGCTCGACAGCTTCGTGCAGTTGATCGGCGACAGCCCGCGGCAGGCACCGTCGGTTCCACTGCTCGGCTTCGCGCAAGCGGCAGCTGTGGACGCTTTCGACGAGGATGGATTTCCGGCCGGCAAGTCTCGCGAGGCGATCATGCTGCCGGCGGCCGATGACGAGCATGCCTATGCGCTGGAAATTTCCGGCGATGCGATGCGGCCGGCCTATCGCGACGGCGACATCCTTGTGGTCTCGCCGTCGACGGCGATCCGGCGCGGCGACCGCGTGGTGGTCAAAACCACCGACGGCGAAATGCTGATCGGCGAGTTGAAGCGGCGGACCGCGCGGACACTGGAACTGCAATCGCTGGACAAAAGTTGCGACGAGCGCTGCCTCGCGGCGGCCGAGGTGGCCTGGGTTGCCAGGATCCTGTGGGCGAAACAGTGACATGGCCGCAGGCCACGCCGGATATCCTGCAGGATGTGTTGCAGGATGGCCTTCAGATCGTGCTGTGCGGCACAGCGGTAGGCACCGCATCGGCCGTCGCCGGGGCTTATTATGCGCACAAGCAGAACAAGTTCTGGAAGATCTTGCATGAGACCGGGCTCACGCCCGAATTGCTTGGACCTCACCAATATCGCGAGCTGCTGCGGTATCGGATCGGCCTCACCGACTTCGTCAAGACGCATTCCGGCATGGATCATCAGATCCCGTTGTCGGAACTGACGGAGATCTCGCGCGCCCGGCTTGGCGCTACGATCGCAACGTTTCGTCCGCAATTTCTTGCCTTCACCAGCAAGAACGCCGGGCAACGATTTCTGGGCGGCAGACGCGATTACGGCGAGCAGCTCAGAGCGGATCGCCGCTACCCGAATCTGGATCCTGCCCTCGACCTCCGGCGCCGCCAATGGCAGCTGGCGCCCGGAAGTCTGGCACGAGTTTGCAGAGAGGGTGAGGGCAGTTACGGGTTGAGGGGCGCGCCGCTTATCTTTGCGGTGCCCGATGGTGTCGATGATGCCGGTGATAAAGCGGCCGAGGGGCGGGTTCACCCCCAACTGTTCGAGGCGTCGCACTTCCGTATGTTTGAATGGGGCGAGGATATGGTACGCCCGCCGTCGCGCCCGGCAATGAATTGCCCAAGGTCGCTCCGTTCAGGCCGGGATTCTCAATGGCGCTCTGTGCAAACGCCAAATTGCTGATCAACGTAAGCGCTGTAGCGGCAGCGAGCGTCAAAATCTTCATGGCAGTCGCCTGTGTTGCGGCGTGATCGACAGACCACGCCAAGCGATCGCGTTCTTTCATGCGCCAACGCGTTTATCAACGCTGCATTCCGCCGCATCGCGTCGATGTGAACGCAATGCGCATGGTGACGGGCGCGCGGCCGGACTACGTCGCGTAATCCGGCTCCTTGCGGTCGAGCATGCGCTTGAGCGCATCGAAGTGCCGCTGCGCCGGGGTCGGCCCCTGGTACAGATGATTGCCGCCGATGTCGCGCTTGGTCTTCTCGACCACGGCATCCGGCAGTTGCTTCAGTTTCTGCCCGGTCCACATCGCGTAGATCTGCACCTGGGCGGCGCGCTCGATGTAATAGAGCCGGTCATAGGCGTCAGCGACGGTCTCGCCGACCGTGGAGATGCCGTGATTGGCCATGAACAGCACCGACTTGTCGCCGATCACCCTGGCGAGGCGGGCGCCTTCCGCCGGATCGAGCGCCGGGCCGGTATATTCGTCGTCATAGGCGATCTCGCCGGACATCCCGACCTCGGTCTGGCCGATCTCCTTGATGCGCGGATCTTCCAGCCGGGTCAGCGCGCTGGCATAGGGCATGTGGGTATGAAACACCGCCTTGGCCTGCGGCAGCGCCTTGTGGATCGGCGCGTGGATGCAGTAGCAGGAGCGTTCGACTTCGCCCTCGCCGCGCTTGACCTCGCCATCGTCGATGCCGACTTCCATGAACGACGAGGCCGTCACCTCCGACCAATGCATCCCGAACGGGATCTGGTAGTAGCGGTCGCTGCGGCCGGGCACCACCAAGGTCAGATGATTGAAGATGCCTTCGGAAAAACCCTGGTTGAAGGCCAGCCGGTGCGCGGCGGCGAGATCGACCCGCGCCTGCCATTCCTCGGCGCTGCTGTTGTCGAGCGCTTTCGGCGAAACCCTGAACTGCATGCGTATCCTCCTGAATGTTGGCCGCCCCTCAAGCGGAGGCTTGGGCCGTGTCATGGCTGGGATGTTAACGCAATTTGGTGCGGACTTGGCTGAAATTGCCGAGGGGCTCCTATCCAGATTTGCGGGCGGATGGGGGTACGTAGCCCGGATGAGCGCAGCGATATCCGGGGCTGCCTTACTCCAGTCCCAGATATCGCTGCGCTCATCCGGGCTACACGTCAAACTTACGCGCTCCTTGCCAACGCGCCGTCGATCATCGCTACCGCATTCGTCACGCCATAGACCGCGACGAACGAGCCGAAACGCGGGCCTTTTTCCTGGCCGAGCAGCACCTGGTAGAGCATGTTGAACCAGTCGAGCGAGACGCCGGGGCGGCCGTCCTTGCCCTTCTTCACCGCGTCCAGGAACGGCTCGCGGCGGCCGATTTCGTAGACCACGTTCTGGATGTCTTCGGCGGAGGACTCCGGCGCCAGTTGCGACAGTGCGTCGCGCAAATCCTGCAACGCGGCGCGTTCGTTTTCGGTCGGCTCGCGGAACTTCTTGGTCGGCGCGACGAAGTCGCGATAGTAATTGATGGCGTAGCCGACCATCGCATCGAGTTTCGGATGGGTTTGCGGCGTGACCCCGGGACGATAACGCCCGATGAAACCCCACAAGCGTCGCGGCGTTCTCCGCGTTCGACGACGACACCAAAGTCAGCAGCAACTGGAACGTGACCGGCATGTCGGACTTCGGCGGGTGGCCGGCGTGGACGTGCCAGACCGGATTTGGCAAGCTGCTGCCGCGCGTCCTGCCGCGAAAACCCGTCGAGGAATTGCTGGTAGTCGTCGACATTGCGCGGGATCACGTCGAAGTACAGCCGCTTCGCCGATTTGGGCTCGCGATACATGAACAGCGACAGCGATTCCGGCGAGGCATAGCGCAGCCACTCGTCGATGGTGAGCCCGTTGCCCTTCGACTTGGAAATCTTCTGGCCCTTGTCGTCGAGGAACAGCTCGTAATTGAAGCCTTCGGGCGGCGTGCCGCCGATCGCCGAGCAGATCTTGCCGGATAGTTTTACCGAATCGATCAGATCCTTGCCGGCCATTTCGTAGTCGACGCCGAGCGCGAACCACCGCATCGCCCAGTCCGGCTTCCATTGCAGCTTGCAATGGCCGCCGGTGACCGGCAGCGTGACGCGCTCTTTGGTTTCGGGATCGTCGTAGGAGATGGTGCCTTCCTTGACGTCATGGGCGACGATCGGCACCTGCAGCACCACGCCGGTGCGTGGACAAATGGGGAGGAACGGCGAATAGGTCGCCGCGCGCTCCTCGCGCAGGCTGGGCAGCATGATGGTCATGACCGATTCCAGCCGCTCCAGCATCTTGAGCAGCGTCGCATCGAACTTGCCGGACTTGTAATAATCGGTGGCGCTGGCGAATTCGTAATCGAAGCCGAAGGTGTCGAGAAACGCCCGCAGCCGCGCATTATTGTGCGCGCCGAAACTCGGATGCGTGCCGAAGGGATCCGGCACCGTGGTCAGCGGCTTGCCAAGATGGTGCTCCAGCATCTCCTTGTTCGGCACATTGTCCGGCACCTTGCGCAGGCCGTCCATATCGTCGGAAAAGGCCAACAGCCGCGTCTTGATCTTGTCCTCGGTCAGCACCCGGAACGCATGGCGTACCATGGTGGTGCGCGCGACCTCGCCGAAGGTGCCGATATGCGGCAGGCCCGACGGGCCGTAGCCGGTCTCGAACAGCACCTCGTCTTTCGGCTTCTTGTTCAGACGCGCGACAATCGCCTTGGCCTGCTCGAACGGCCACGCGTTGGATTGTTCGGCGAGCGCGCGCAAATCGCCGGGCGTAGCGGCAAGATCGATCGTGGACATCTAATAGAGCTCTCCAGGGCGCGGAACCTAACGCTTCCGCGAAAAAACGCAAAATGATTGGGTTTTGTCCGTCATTGCGAGGAGCGAAGCGACGAAGCAATCCAGTCCCTCTTTGTAGCCCCTCGATTGCTTCGCTGCCCTCGCAATGACGAAAACTTAGAACGGGCTCACCGAAAAATAATGCAGCCACAGATCGGTGTAGCGGCCTTTTTCCCAGATCCGGAACAGCGCCCAGTTCAGCGCCTGCCGCAACAGGTCGTTGCCCTTGCGCACCGCGATGCCGACTCCCTCACCGAAATAGCGGCTCTCGACGAACGGCCCGCCCGAGAACGCGCAGCAATCGCCGGAGTCGGTGCCGTTGATCCAGAACGCCAGCGACATCGCATCGCCGAAAATGAAATCGACCTCGCCGCGCCGCAACGCGGACCGCAGCGCATCATCATTGGGATAGGAATGCAATTCGGCGTCGGTGAACATCGCCTTGAGATAGGCCTCGTGCGACGAGCCGGTGATGACGCCGACTTTTTTGCCTTCGAGATATTCGGGGCGAATCTCCGTCATCACCGCATCCTTGCGCGACGCGAACCGCGCCGGCGCCCGGTAATAAGGATCGGTGAAATCGACCCGCGCCCGCAATTGCGGCGTCACCGCCAGCGAGGCGATGATGGCATCGCCCCGATTGGAGGTGATCGCGTCGATCAGCGTCTCGAACCGCCGCATCTGGATCGTGCAGGTGACCTTGATTTCGTCGCACAGGGCCCGCGCCAGGTCGACATTGAAGCCGGCGGGATTGCCGTCCGGGCCGGTAAAGTTGAACGGCGGATAATCGGTTTCGGTCAGAAACCGGATCACCGTCAGGCGTGACAGATCGGGCCGTTCCGGCCGCCGCCGGGGATCCCAAAAGCCGGGCACAGCCTGGGGAGCCGCCGCTACCCCGGGCCTGGCAACGACGTTTTGCGCCTGCGCGGGCCACCCGGACAAGGTGAGCGCCAGCAGGATGCGAGCCGACATCCCGACGGCCGCCAGCACGCTGCGAATGCCTCGCGGCAATGGCCTATGGCCCCATGAAAGGATGATCTTTGACGACATTATCGGCGGTTTGCTCAGGAATGTTCTCGAAAAGTCGATGGCCTTATAGACCATCCGGCCGATAACGCGAGCAGCAGCCTTGTAACGCGAACAGCAGCCCTGGCTCGAAAACGCGACGCCGGCGGCTCAGAGGTACCGTTTGAGGTCGGCGGCGGCTTCCTCGGGCTTGCGGTCGAGCCGGAACGGCGACACGAACTTGCCGTCGCGATCCATCAGATATATCAGCGCGGTATGGTCCATGGTGTAGTCGCCATCCTTTAGCGGCACCTTCTTGGCATAGACCCGGTAATCGGAAATCGCCTTCGCCACCGCGGCCGGGTCACCGGTCAGTCCCTTCAGATGCGGATCGAAGCTCGAGAGGTAGTCCTTTATCACCGCCTGGGTGTCCCGCTCCGGATCGACCGAGATAAAATAGGCGTTGACCCGATCGGCGTCGGTGCCCATCGCCCGCAATATCTCGGAAATCTCGAACAGTTCGGTCGGGCAAACGTCGGGGCAATGGGTGAAGCCGAACATGATCAGCGTCGGGCGTCCGACCAGATTCTTCTCGGTCACGGTTTGACCGCTCTGGTCGGTCAGCTGAAACGGCCCGCCGATCGCGGCAGGCGCGGCCACGTTGCGCAATCCGCCAAGCGCCCACAACATCAGGAGCAGCCCAACGACGAGGCTGCCGGTGAAGGCGCCAACGATAACCAGCGGGCGTTTGGTCCGATCCATCATCAAATTCCCTAAAAAGCCGCGTCAGAAGCAGGCCGAGATGCCGGCCGCGATGGTCTCGAAAAACACCGTCGTTCCATAGTGGAACCAAAGCACCGGCGCCCCGAGCATCAGCACGGCGCCGAGTATAGCCGCGCCCGTCGCGATGGCCTGCCCGATCCGGCTTGACGGCTGGATCGATAGGGAGCCTTGCTGCGGCGTCGAGAACGGCTGGGCCATACGCACCATCTGGATGAACAGGCTTCGTTGAAGCGGCGCACCCGCTGCATCGACCGAAGTTCCAGATAGAGCCCACAGCCGGGGCGGGCAAGCGCCAGGACGCCGCGCCCGATCACGTCATGCTGAGCGGGAAAGGCTGGCTAAGCGGACAAACGTCGCTAACCGACAAGCCCCTAGCGGGCAAGCGCCCTGCTGCCGCGCCCGATCGCGTCGTGCTGATGCGCGGGTGCCGGCGTCGCCGACGAGGAGGCTTGGGCATCCATGTAGCAGGGCTTGTACATGCTCATCAGCGCTTTGCCGCGCAGGAAGATCATGTGCGGGGTCAGGCCGCCGCGCGCGCTGATCCAGTGTTTTATCGGCGAAGGATACATCGAATAGAGCATCTGGGTTGCTTCGCGATTGGTGACGGCACGGCCATTGGCGCCGAAATCCCATGCGGCGTGGAACCCGAGATTGGCGTGCGAGGTGACGCAGATCTTGTCGCGCGGAACCGCCCCCAGAATGATGGTGCAGGCCGAGGCGCACAGACCGTCAATGATGACGGTATCGCCCGAAGTGCGCAGGTCCTGATATTTGTCGACGTAGGTGCCGATCCGGCCGCCGCGGTCCTCGCCGATCCGAACCACCGCATGGCTGGCGCCAATCCCCGCCAAAAGGAGGACCACCGCGAGCAATCCCGTCACCAGCTTCATATGCAGCCCCAGTCCAATCTAGTCGAACCCGAATCTGACCGTCTTCCGTGATGTACCCGCAGCGTGTTGCGGGATTGTCATTTTGTCCAGATGCCTACCCTAGCTCAAAAAAGATTCAAGTTAAGTGTTGCCTGCCGGCTGCACTCCTCCACCGGAAGGTACCAAACTGAAACAGCCTGACGCGTAAGATAGCACAGACTTGGCCGGGCGGCTTGGCCAATCGAGTTCGTCACACAAGGAACCGTTGACCGCAGGTCGCGTCGCGGGCTTCACTCCCCGTAAAGGCGGGGGCACGGCAATGGCTGATGATGCAGACGTAATCGTCGTCGGAGGCGGACTGGCCGGGCTGGTTGCGGCTACCGAAATTGCCGACGCCGGCAAACGCGTCATCGTGGTCGACCAGGAAGGCGAACAAAACCTCGGCGGCCAGGCTTTCTGGTCGCTCGGCGGATTGTTTCTGGTGGACACACCGGAACAGCGCCGGCTCGGCATCAAGGACAGTTTTGAGCTGGCGCTGCAAGACTGGATGGGATCGGCCGGCTTCGATCGCGACGAGGATCTGTGGCCGAAACGCTGGGCGGAAGCCTATGTGGCGTTCGCCGCGGGCGAGAAGCGCGGCTGGCTACGGGCGATGGGTCACCGTGTTTTTCCGGTGGTCGGCTGGGCCGAGCGCGGCGGCTACGACGCGATGGGCCATGGCAACTCGGTGCCGCGGTTTCATGTCAGTTGGGGCACCGGCCCTGGCGTGGTCGAGCCGTTCGAACGCCGCGCGCGCGAAGCGCAAACCAACGGCCAACTGACGTTCCGCTTCCGTCACCGCGTCGATGCGCTGACGCTGACCAACGGCGCCGTCGATGGCGTCACCGGTTCGATCCTGGAGCCCGATGATGTCGCGCGCGGCAACAGCAGTTCGCGCCAAATCGTCGGCGACTTCAAATTGCAGGCGCAAGCGGTGATCGTGGCGTCCGGCGGCATCGGCGGCAATCACGAACTGGTCCGGCAGAACTGGCCGAAACGATTGGGCGATGCGCCAAGGAACTTGATCTGCGGCGTGCCAGAACATGTCGACGGCCGAATGATCGGCATCACCGAGGCCGCCGGCGCGCGGCTGATCAACCGCGACCGGATGTGGCACTATGTCGAGGGCATCCGAAACTGGAATCCGATCTGGCCGCGCCACGGCATTCGCATCCTGCCCGGACCGTCCTCGATGTGGTTCGACGCAACCGGCAAGCGGCTGCCGTCGCCGCTGTTTCCGGGCTCCGACACGCTGGGCCAACTCGACTACATCATGCGCAGCGGCCATGATTATTCGTGGTTTGTGCTGACGCAAAGCATCATCAAGAAGGAATTCGCGCTGTCGGGTTCGGAGCAAAATCCGGACCTTACCGGAAAAGACTGGCGGATGACGCTCAAGCGCGCGACCAACAAGGGCGCGCCCGCGCCGGTCGAAGCGTTCAAGACCCACGGCGCCGATTTCGTGGTGCGCGATAATCTGGCCGACCTCGTCGCCGGCATGAATGCGCTCGCCGGCAATGATCTGCTCAAGCTCGAAAGCCTGAAATCCCAGATCGAGGCGCGCGACCGCGAGATATCAAATCCTTACGTCAAGGATACCCAGGTGATGAACATCCACAATGCGCGCCGCTATATCGGCGACCGGTTGATCCGCACCGCGAAGCCGCACCGCATCCTCGATCCCGCCCATGGACCCCTGATCGCGGTGAAACTCAATATCCTGACCCGCAAGACGCTGGGCGGCTTCGAAACCGACCTGGACTCGCGGGTGTTCGGCCAGAACGGCGAGATCATGCCGGGGCTCTACGCCGTCGGTGAAGCGGCGGGCTTTGGCGGCGGCGGCGTTCATGGCTACCGGTCGCTGGAAGGCACATTTCTCGGCGGCTGCCTGTTTTCCGGACGCAACGCGGGGCGTGCCGCGGCAAAAGCCGTGGGTTGAGGCGAAGGCGCGTTTGCGTGTCGCAGCGGCGCTCCGTTGGCGATTGCGGTGGCGGACGGCGCATCGGCGCGCTAAGAACCGGCCGCACATTTTTGGAGAGAAACATGACCATCCAGCGTTTCGAGACCGGCCCGCGCATGAGCCAGGCCGTTGTCCATGGCGACACCATCTATCTCGCGGGCATCGTGGCCAATACGACGGCCGGTGAAAGCGTGACCAGGCAGACGCAAGAGATACTTTCGATCATCGACAGCCATCTGGCGAAGGCCGGAAGCGACAAATCGAAATTGCTGACGGCAACGATCTACATCACCGATATGAAGAACTTTGCCGAGATGAACGCGGTGTGGGACGGCTGGGTGTCGGCTGGAAATACCCCGGCACGCGCCACCGTCGAGGTCAACCTCGCGGGGCCGAAATACGGCGTCGAGATCATGGTCATCGCGGCGCGGTAACGCGCGTTCGCCGCCGGCTCATGAGCACGGCTCCTCCTGCTCCCCTCCCCGCAAGGGGGAGGGGAGAAAATGGGGGTCTACAAGCACAGTGCGTGCGGCTACCCCCGACCTCGAGCGCGAGCTTCGCTCGCCTCGGACCCGCAAGGGGAGGGAGAGGACTGCGGCAGGTGCACCATGCCAGAATTGATTCGATCTCATCCCACCCGACTTCGTATCCGCATCGAGAAAACGGACCCCGGTTTGAAATCCTTGACCTGCGAGGTAATCGATTTGGCCGCGCCGACCTTCGATAGTCGCCTCATGCCGGATCAACCGGCGGCATCGAAGGAGAAGCGACATGACCGACATCGAGACTATTGCCTACCGCTATATCACTTTGTGGAACGAGCGCGCGGCGAACCGCCGCCGCGAAATGCTGGAGACCAACTGGACCCGGGACGCGAGATACATCGATCCCTTGATGAGCGGCGACGGCCATGACGGCGTCGACGCCTTGATCGCCGGCGTGCAGCAGCGCTTTCCGGATTACAGGTTCATCCTGATCGGCGAGCCCGACGGCTATGGCGACCACGTCCGTTTCTCGTGGGGACTGGGTCCCGATGGCGCCGACAGCCCGATCAAGGGCACCGACTTCGCCGTGCTGGCGGACGGTCGTATCCGCAGCATCACCGGCTTTCTCGATCAGGTGCCGCAGGGCGCCTAGCCGATCGCAGTGCGCGGCTGCCCGATCGTCTTCAGCGGGCAGTCGCGTGTCGGTTCAAGAGGGCGAACTGATTGGAGCGGGCGAAGGGAATCGAACCCTCGTATGCAGCTTGGGAAGCTGCCGTTCTACCATTGAACTACGCCCGCTTAGAAGTGCCCGGTTTTATTGGGTTTCTTAGCACTTTTGACCCTATTTTTCGGCCTTCGACATTCTGACATCGTGATGACGGTTTCCGGGAGCCCGCCCCCAGCGTCCGCTTTATAGCGGCCTCCCGCGCCATGCGAAAGGTTGAACGAACGATAACGCGTACAGGCCATCAGGGCCCGAATCGAGTCTCTCCGCGATATCCTGTTGATCTGAAAGTTAACTTTTAGATTTGTGGGCCAAAAATCCCACCGGGGCGGCTGAGGATACTGAACGTGCCTATTAGGCTCATAACCACGGTTCGAATCCTATCCCCGCAACCAGGACAACATGCTGAATCAACAGCATTAAATCAAGTAGCCGCCCGTGGCCTCCCTTTTCTGGGAATCGGACGAGCCAAAAAAGCCCCGTGTCTTCACCGAAAGCGGCCCGCGGATTGCGCTGGCAGTCGTGGCCGGGATGGTGCTCGGCATTGTCGCACCCGCCTCGGCGCAGTTCTTTAATTTCGGCGCATTTCAGCAGCGGCCGCCGCTGCAAGGTGGTGGTGGCGGATTTGGGGGCGGCTGGTTCGGTAACGAAACGTTTCCGCCGGTCCAGCAGCGGCGCGCGCCCCAGCCTCGTTGGGAGCGGCGGCAAACAGTACCGAACGTGCGCGAGGATTTTTCAAAGGCACCGCCTGCCGAGAAACGCGAAACTGTAGCGGAGCGCCACATTCTGGTGCTTGGTGACGCCATGGCGGACTGGCTCGCCTATGGCCTTGAAGGCGCCTACGCCGAACAGCCAGACATGGGCGTGATCCGCAGACACAGGACCGTCTCCGGCCTGATCAAATATCAGCCGAAGGGTGATCCGGCCGATTGGGCCGCCGCCGCCAAAGGCATTCTCGCCACCGAGAAAGCTGATGCCATTGTCATCATGCTCGGGCTCGATGACCGCGTCGCGATCCGCGAGCGGATGGCCGATAAATCCGAGGATAGATCGTCAGACCAGAAGAGCGACGGGAAGGACGCCAGGGCTAAATCCGATGGGGCAAGCCCTCGGACGCAAAATCTGCCATCGGAAAGCCGGATGACAAAGCGACGGATTTCGAATTGTCGCCGGACGACGCTGCCGACAGCGATGCGTCGCCGCTCACAGCACCGGGGAAAAGCGTGCGCTCTCCGAACGGCCTCTATGGGTCCAACTCTACAAAAAAAAGATCGAACAGATGATCGGCGTGCTTAGGTCTAAAGGGCTCCCGGTGCTGTGGGTAGGTCTACCGGTAGTACGTGGCCCCAAGGCAACTGCCGACACTCTCTTCCTGGATTCGCTCTATCGCGACGCGGCCGGCAAGGCCGGCATCACCTATGTCGATGTCTGGGACGGCTTTGTCGACGAGGCCGGTCGCTTCCTCGAGAAAGGCCCGGACGTCGAAGGTCAGACCCGACAGCTGCGTTCTTCCGACGGCGTGTATTTCACTAAGTGTCCGTCCGAGAACAAGTTGAGTCCAGTGAATCATTTGTGATTCAATCGTGGTGGCCTGATTCGAGGAGGGATCACCGATGTGGACGGCGGAGAACCGCAGACGATACGACCGCAGCGCACTACGATATCCGAGCGATCTGACCGACGACGAATGGGCGCATGTAGAGTTGTTGATCCCACCGGCCAGGCGCGGTGGCAACAAGCGCCACGTCGACGTGCGCGAGGTGATGAATGGGATCATGTATGTGTTGAGCACGGGATGCCAGTGGCGGGCGATTCCGAAAGATCTGCCGCCACGCAGCACGCTTTTCGACTATCTTGATTTGTGGAGCTACGACGGCACGCTCGATCGCATCCATCACGCCCTATATGTGGAGTGCCGCGAGCAAGGCGAACGCGAGGCCAGTCCCACCGCTGCCATCATCGACAGCCAAAGCGTGAAGAGCGCAGAAAAAGGGGGGCCTGCATCGATCCGCATGGCTATGATGCGGGCAAAAAGATCAAAGGCAAGAAGCGCCATATTCTCGTAGATACGCTGGGTTTGTTGCTGCACGCGATTGTTCATCCGGCCGATATCCAAGACCGCGACGGCGGCATTCTGCTTCTTGCGACACTGTTCGGGATGTATCCGTTCTTGAAAAAGCTGTTTGCCGACGGCGGCTATCAGGGACCGGAATTCCAGAAGGCCTTGGCGAAGATCCTCCCCTATCTCGAAACCGAAATCGTCAAGCGCTCCGATCACGCGAAAGGATTTGTAGTGCTTCCACGCCGTTGGGTCGTCGAACGGACGATTGCGTGGCTCAACCGCTGCCGACGACTCGCAAAGGATTGGGAAAACCTAAATCGGAAGGCGCTGGCCTTCTTGCGCCTCGCATCAATCCGCCTCATGCTCCGAAAACTCTGTAATCCCGTTTGATGTTCCCGGACAGACTCTAACACTACAGTTGCATTTTTCAGCGACTTCTGAATCGATGGGCAACCATGATTCGGGAGATCATGGATGGCTGGAGCATCGATTGAGACGACGCTTGAACTGTGGGCATCGTCATTGCGGGATGTGAAGCAGCGGATGCGCCCGCTGTTTAGTCAGGATCGGGTGGCGGCGTCGGCAGGGCAATTTCTCGACGGATTGCTGGGCAATGAGCCGCGCAAGACGGGTTGGATGCGGGCGGAAGCAGCAGGGGACCCTGGCCCGTGGCGTCAACAGGCGATTCTGGGCCGCGGGAGCTGGGATGCTGACGCCTTTTGTGAACTGGTGCGGGACTATGCGCTGGAAACTCTGGCGGACGATGACGCGGTTCTGGTGATCGACGAGACCGGGTTTCTGAAGCAAGGCAAAGCATCATGCGGGGTTGCGCGGCAGTACACCGGCTCGGCAGGCAAGATCACCAATTGTCAGATTGGCGTGTTTGCCTGCTATGCGTCGCGTCACGGCCACGCCTTCATCGATCGCCGACTTTACTTGCCGAAGGAGTGGACCGACGCTCCCGGCCGGATGAAGGCGGCGCACGTTCCCAAGGACATGTGCTTCGCGACGAAGCCGCAGCTTGCACGGAAAATGATCGCGCAGGCGATCGCAGCCAAGGTGCCGTTCTCCTTCGTTGCCGCGGATAGCGTGTATGGAACGGGCGACATCGAAGCCATGCTGCGCAAGGCCGGCAAGGGCTACGTCCTGGGCATTGCGTCCAACCATCAGGTCCGCTCTTGGGGCAAGGCCCAGGTCTTTGTCGACACCGCTGGCAACGTTGCGCAGAGCCTTCCTGGCAAGGCCTGGCGACGACTGTCAGCGGGCGACGGCACCAAAGGGCCGCGGCTGTATGATTGGGCCTATCTCGAATTGGCCGACCTCGAGGCTGGAGACTACAACAGCACGTTGACCGGAACCTGGACGCGAGGCCTGCTGATCCGCCGCAACATCGGGGACAGCGAACTCGCCTTCTTCTCCACTTGGTGTCCGAAAGGCACGTCGGCGAAGAAGCTGGTTGCAGTAGAAGGCTGCCGCTGGTCCATCGAAGATGGCTTCGAAACCGCCAAAAACGAATTTGGTCTCGATCACAATGAGACCCGATCCTGGCACGGGTGGCACCGTCATGTCTCGCTGGTCATGCTGGCCTTCGCTATGATGGCGGCGATCCGTCATCGAGCTAACGCCGCCGCTGTCGGGCCCAAAAAAACGTTGCCGGGCCGATCGACCAAACGTCGCTCCTGATCCGCTGGTCAATCCAGGAAATCCGTCGTATCACCCTCAAGCTCGCGCAACGCCGCATCCAGCCCGCTCGCGTCATCGCATGGTCGCTCTGGCGACGCGCTCACCAAGCCGAAGCAAAGCGAGCGCACCTCAAGCGAAAAATGCAACTGTAGTGCTAAGGCCGGCGCGCGCAAGCTCGCGCATTATGTCGAGCGCGAGATGACGCGGCGGTTGGCGGCGCGTTCCGCGCCGATTGCGTTGCCGACCGAACCGGCGACACCCGACGCCAATGCGCTGCCGGGTCAGCCGGCGCCGCGTCCGCTGGCCGGACCGATACTTCCCTTGGTTGCCTCCCCTGTCGACGAGGATCAGCTGCTCGGCGGTCCAGGGTCGCGGCCGGTGACGATTGATGCGCTAGCTGCACGGGTCTTATTCAAGGGTGAGCCTTTGTCGGCGCCGGCCGGTCGCGCCGACGATTTTGCATGGCCGCGCCGCGAGATTGAACGCGAACGGTCCAAGGGGGAGACGCCGGTGGCAGCGGCATTGCCTGAGAGCTCGCGCGATAGCAACGCCACGATGGATGGTGCCGGCGGCATCCCTAAAGCCAAAAAAGCATCGCCGCTAAAGTCATCTTTGTCGGTTTGGGACAGCCGGGCGCCCGCTCGTTAGGGCTTAAGCCGAGTTCCCGAAGGCCTGTTGCCCTAGAGCCCTTTCCATTGTTCGGCCATGGTTTGGTCGAAACTGTATTGAGTATTTGGTAGTCGTCGACGCAGTCGGAGTCCGACCACCTCGCTCGGGTGACATTGGATGGGAAAGCGCCAATGAATTCCGCACCGACGCTGAAAGCAACCGGATCCAGCAATGGCTTGGTCGCGCAAGCGGACGAGCAGCTCGCGCACGCTTATGAACAGATCACCCGCGCTGACGAACAGCTCGGACGCGTAAATGTACAACTTTCAAAGCTAGAGCACGACGCTGCGCGCGCTCCGTCGGCTGTGGGGCGCCGGCCATCGCGCGGCGGGCGAGTGCTACGTGGCCTCATCGGTTTACTATTGGCGGCGTGCATCTTTGTCGCTGCTTTCGTCTCGCAGTCATCTTATGGCGATGCGACCAAGCCGATTATCGCCCGGTGGGTACCGCAGCTCCTTCCGACTTCATCGCTGCCGCCGGAAAAACCGGGGCTTCCCGCGCAGTTGAGCCAAAATACCGTTCAGGCGGCCGCGACGGAGTCAGTGCCGCCGCAATCGACACCCTCAGCTCAGGCCGCGCCGCAAGACGTCGCACCGACAGCCGCCCCTGTGCCTCCTGAGTTGGCTCAGGTAATCCAAACAATGGCGCAGGATCTCGCTCGCGTGGAGCAGGGCGTCGAGCAGCTCAAGGCCAGTCAGGCGCAAATGGCCAGCGACAATGCGAAGGTCGTTGAGCAGCTCAAGGCAAGCCAGGAGCAAATCACACGCCTTATCGCCAGGATTAACGAGCAGAATCTGCGGCCCAAGACATCAACGTCTCCACCATCCCCGATCGCCACTCCGGCGCGCAAGCCGGCGCCGACCCTGCCGCAAGCCGGAGCGCATCCGCAGACCCCCAAGTGGTTGCAGGCCGAATAAGTTGTTGTAATAGGCGTGGCGGCCGACCCGTTGGGGGCACCGTTCCAATGGGCTCACACCCGCTCGGTCTACTCAAAAACTCAGTGAGCGATGTTGTTTGTCCCACTCGATCGGGAATTGCTTGAGCAAATCCGCAAGCTCGAGAGTACTGGCTGTCGACCTTCCAGGATGGCTGCCGGCGAGATAGTCGTCGCCGTAAGTAGACGCGATCCGCACGCTCGCCATCAGCAGTGCGGGGTCCGATAGCGACAGCCTGGCTCCGCCGAGCATGATCGTTCAAGACGTGGGAAGCATCTCGATGCGAAAGCTTCGGGATGCTCGCCTATGTCCTCTGCTCCAACCTGCACCACCAAGCATGGGGTTAGAATGAAGATATTGTAAAATATCCACCAGCGAGACCGGGGGGTGTCAAAACTCTGGAGCATATTCAGGCGGGACCGGAGGTACCGCTTCACACGCAAAAAGTTCGGATGAAATAGAAAAAAACCCACCAGAAAAACTAGTGCTTAGACGAGCTCGTAAGCAAAGAGTCAGGGCGCTTTCAATCAGACCACCTCTGATTTTAACACCCATCGCGAGCTTCTAGGCAATAGTGAATTCAGCCGCCAGGTCGTCGGGGAGTTCGTTCTATCGCAAGTGGAAGGCGCATAGTGCCGCACAGATCGTGGAAATTGCCGCTGCGCTCGACCATCGTCGCCGAAAACCCAATGAAAAGCGCTTCGCGGTCAGGGCGCAGATCAACTGGGCCAAGGAGCGGCGTATGAGAACCGTGCGGCGCAACATGGGACAGCTTCACTGTCAAACCAAACCGCCGTCGGCATCACGCTGCGCTACGGTTCAACCGGATGAATACCCCGAGGCATCAAACGCTTCGCTCAGACGTTTGTTGATGTCACAGAGAAGAACGTTCCGCTTGTTCAGGTCGGAACCTTTCACCGAGGCGGCGGCTCAAAAAAAACGAAACAGACGCACGGTCGGCTATTGTCCTTGCAGGAACTCTTGTTCGGGAGGAAGATCTGCGTCTCAAAAAAAGTCAAAACGGGAGGTCCGACATGCAAAGCAAGGTTCAGATCGACCAGACGTTGCCGCAGCGCCGCCGGCCTCACCTGAGCCGGCCTCGGCAACAATAATCTCGATCGCCACCTTCGCGCAGAATCTCAGGTGTCATTCTGATACAGATGCTTCCGTTCGCGGACCCTAAATGTCTGCATACTTTCGTGACTCCCGAAAGCGGCGTCTGTGCCTTGCTCGACGCGGCGCAAAGGGCGGCGTAGCTGCGGGTTCCCCGCCCTTGCGGAGGATCGAGTTTCTCAGTCGTCGGTGCAAACAACAACACTGGAGAGACAAATGGGTAGCGCAACTCAAAACTTTGACGCTGTCGTGATTGGGGCAGGTTTTTCTGGCCTGCACATGCTGAAGTCGCTGCGGGACAAATTAGGATT
Organism: uncultured Alphaproteobacteria bacterium; assembly: GCA_963755895.1. Taxonomy (GTDB): domain Bacteria; phylum Pseudomonadota; class Alphaproteobacteria; order Rhizobiales; family Xanthobacteraceae; genus Bradyrhizobium. The sequence continues at coordinate 924,290 of CAVWMD010000001.1, read as the reverse complement.
GAAGGTGCGAGTCTATGAAAGCGGTGAAACCGTAGGCGGCACCTGGTACTGGAACCGCTACCCTGGCGCGCGTTGCGATTCCGATGCCTACATTTACTGTTTCACCTGGGACAAGCAGCTCTTGCAAGAGTGGGAATGGTCCGAGCGCTATCCCGAGCAGGACGAAATCCTCCGTTATCTTGAGCATGTTGCCAAACGCCACGACCTGAAACGCGACATTCAATTCAAAACTAGCGTGACGGGTGCCGAATTCGACGAGACAACCAACCTGTGGACGGTCCGTACCGACAACGAGGAAAAGGTTACGGCTCGTTACCTCATCGCAGCAGTAGGTACTTTGTCGACCACGAACATGCCCCAGTTCAAGGGCTTGGAGAAATTCAAGGGCAAGTGGTACCACACCAGCCGCTTCCCTCAGACTGGCGTTGACTTCACCAACAAGCGCGTGGGCGTGGTCGGCACCGGCGCCACGGCGGTGCAGGCCATTCCCGAAATTGCGCAGCAGGCTAAACAACTCACCGTGTTCCAGCGGACTGCCAATTACTGCGTACCAGCGCGCAATGGCAAGGTGGACCCCGAACTGGCCAAGTCCCGAAAGGCGGACTACGAGGGCGTGGCCAAGCGTATCCGGGAATCGTTCTTCGGCCAGGAGCATTACTTCATTCCGAAGTCCGCGCTGGAGGCCACAGCAGAGGAGCGGGAGCGTGAGTTCGACAGGATGTGGGACGCCGGGGGGTTCGCCTTTTGGCTGGCCAACTATCAGGACATGTTCTTCTCGCAGCAGGCCAATGACCTGTGCGCCGATTACATCAAGCGCAAGATCCGCAAGACCGTGAAAGATCCGGTCATCGCCGAAAAGCTGATTCCGAAGGGCTACGCCTACGGCACCAAGCGCCAGCCGCTGGACACCAACTACTACGAGACCTTCAACAAGGACAACGTACGGCTGGTCGATGCGAAAACCGACGGCGGGATTGAAGAAATCACCGAAACGGGCATCCGCGCAGGTGACAAGCAATATCATCTCGACATCATCGTTTTCGCCACAGGTTTCGATGCCATGACCGGCCCGCTGAAGGCTTTGAACTTAAAAGGCCGAGGCGGCCGCACGCTGGATCAGGAGTGGTTGGATGGCCCGCATACCTACCTTGGCATTGCGGTCGCCGGCTTTCCCAACTTGTTCACCATCACCGGCCCGCAAAGCCCATCGGTGCTGTCGAACATGCCGGTATCGATCGAACAGCATGTGGAGTGGATCACCGAATGCATTGAAGCCATGCGCAAGACCGGAAAGACTATCATCGAGGCGACGCCCGCGGCGCAGGATCAATGGGTCGATCATGTCAACGAAATAGTCAATGCGACGCTGATGACGAGCGCGAACTCTTGGTACATGAGCGCCAACATCGCCGGCAAGCCGCGCGCCTTCTTGCCCTATCTGGGGCCGGCAGGGGTCGGCGGTTACAGGAAGAAGTGCGACGAGATCGCGGCCAACGGCTACGAGGGTTTTGAATTGGCGTAACCAAAGCTAACCAAGAATAAACAGGGCGGCAAAGGGATCAGCGTTTACCGCCTAACCAACGGAATCGGGAGTGAGACAATGATCGACAACAGCTACTACTCGCAGGACATTCACGGTCCTTACGAGCTATACGACGTCGGGAGTGTCGATTTGGAGGAAGGCGACACGATTCGCGCTTGCAAGCTCGCCTACGCTACTTTCGGCAAGCTCAATGCTGCGAAAGACAATGCCATCCTCGTCCCCACCTGGTACTCCGGCACAAACAAGATTATGGAGCAAGTATATATCGGCGAGAGCCACGCCCTCGATCCCGGCAAGTATTTCATCGTCGTCATCAATCAGATCGGCAATGGTCTTTCCACCTCGCCGCACAATACGCCGCCACCGGCCGGGATGGGAAATTTTCCCCATGTGCGCATCGGGGATGACGTGCGCGCGCAACACAAACTTGTCACGGAAAATTTCGACTTGAAAAGTCTCGCGCTCGTCGTAGGCGGCTCCATGGGCGCACAACAGACCTATGAGTGGGCGGTACGATACCCCGACATGGTGAAGCGCGCCGCGCCCATTGCTGGCACCGCCAAGAACACCATCCATGATTCTCTTTTCACGGAAACACTGGTCGAGGCAATCACCTCCGACCCAGGTTTTAACAATGGTTTCTACGCATCGTCGGCCGACGTAAGGGAAGGCATGTTGCGCCACGCTAAAATGTGGGCGGTAATGGGTTGGAGCACAGAATTTTTCCAGCAAAACCGGCATAAAGCACTGGGCTTTTCGTCCATGAATGATTTCATCGTAAACTTCATGAACGGTTATTTCGGTGTCATGGATCCCAACGATTTGCTGTGCATGGCATGGAAATGGCAGCGCGGCGACGTGAGCCGCCACACGGGTGGTGACTTGCGAGCCGCATTGGGCCGCATTAAAGCCAAGACCTTTGTCATGCCAATGTCTTCGGACATGTTCTTCCCGCCGTCCGATTGCCAGGCCGAGTGGCGGCTGATTCCCAATGCCGAGTTCCGGCCGATCCAAACCATCGATGGCCATCTTGCGCTTTTTGGTGCTGATCCCAGCGCGATTGGTCAGCTCGACAAGCACCTGAGCGAGTTGCTCGCGACAGAAGTTTAGCTCGCAACAACAGCACGCAAGTGATGAAGGAGGTTGCCGGAATGGAAAACGGAAAGGTTTTGGCCGTCAACTCGATCGCTCGCATTGAGCATGTGGACATCGATTCGGCGGGTCTCAATCAGGGTTTTGAGAAGTTCGCACAGCATCTCAAACAAAGCGGCTTGCCCTTGGCCGCAGCTCCTCGCTTCGGCTTTCACCGCCGGAAAAACCCGCATCATGATGACTTCCGATTCGGAATCGCTCGACGCCTTGCTGCGCACGCTGGAGTGGAACAAGGACTTGCGCAAACAGCGCGAGACCCTGAGTTCGGTGAGCCTCACATGCTTCGGCGGCGTTTCTTCAGACTTGCCATTCTAGGCCGTTCAGATTCTGCAAAGTAATGGCATCCTCGCCGACAAATATGTTTCGTCACCGCATTCGGTGAATCTGTTTGTTCCTATCGGGAGTCGCGAGGCGGCGGTCAAGGCGTTGCATTCGCTGATCTAGTTGGCCGTTTCGCTCAAAAATATTGCGGTGTTCTGTGTGAGAAACTCGGCGTTAGCCTGTCAACCAAGCGGTCACATTGGCGCGGGGCGGAAGGTACGTTCGATTTTCGGACAGGTCACACCTTGACCGCATTTGCGAAGAGCGTGTCGCCCCACTCGTACAGGGGTCGCATGAAGTCAGATTGGGTGTGGATTGCTCGACCTTTGCGCTCGAGCCATTTTCGTCCGTAGGTATCGAGTGGAAAGTGTCGCATGTAGTAGTCGCAGGTCTCTTCCCAATGATCGACCGACAACGACTTACCGTAGTGTTGGCAATAAAGACCAGTCCGGACGTATTCCACGCCGCTCGGTTCTCGCTTCGCGAAGATGAACTCCAACCGGTTTCGCCACAACATCAGAATGTCTCGCCGTTCCGGGCCGAAGAAACGACGAAAGCCCAATAGTTCGCGGTCGGCTTGATAGGGTGCATGATCGCCAGGCGTCATATAGGCGTCGAACAATTGAATCCTCACGCCGTCGTAATCGCTGGAATGCGTTCCTTCTGTGAATCCGCGTAGATCTCCGGTAACGCGCTCATCCGGATCGAAGCAAAATATCCAGTCGAACTGCAGATGTTCGCGCGCCGTCTGCAGCAAAAGCCCGCGATGTCGACCCTCGGCAATCCGGCGTGCCTCGATGTCCGCTTCCCACGATCGATTTGTCACAACTAGAGCGACTTTTGGGTGTTCGCCAAGAATCTCCAGCGTTCGATCCGTGCTCGCGTCATCATAGGCGACTATCGCATCGACGTTCTTACCGACGTAGTCCAGCGTGTCTTGGAGAATAAGCGCTTCATTGCGAACGCGGGTGATTCCGATCAAAAAGTGCGTTTGACCGAATAGACTTGTATTGCAACCAACGATTTGCTCGCCCTCGCGGAGCTGCCAACTACTCGTGCCCGGCATGGTCACCACCTAGCTGCGATAGAGAATTGGCACCATGATGGTGGGCGGGCGGAGTAACGGCAAGGGTTAAGAATCGCAGGGCTAATGTTACCTCGTTTGGGCCTGAAACGAGGTCACAAGCCGCCAATAGCCAAACCTAAGATAATTCCCGTGCCGAAGCGAGGGCCGGCGTTGTCAGCCGCCTGAGATTGCTTGGGACGGGTTGTCCATTACTGCGTTGAAAATGGATTGCCAATCTTGACCGTCCTCGTGGTACGCGAGAGCACGAGACGGCTGTCAGACGAGGCTATTCAAAACATTTACAATGAATGTCGCGAGCTTGGCCTCGATGTAGGGCATAACCCAGGAGAATTCGTAATGGCCCAAGCTGCGCTGTCCCGAGCGCTTGTGGTCGATCAGCTTCCGGTAGAATTGTCCTAGGACAGTGCAATCGTTTCACATTGCGATGACAGAAGCTGGCGTGTTTCAGCGAAATTAAGGCAAGGCAAGAAAGTCCGATCTTTGATGTGACCCCACCATCTTTCGAAGGGCTTCGGGTGCCAACACCTCAACCTGATCGCCCCACATATAAAGATGCCAACACATCTCCAGATGACCGGAGGCGTGAAACCGCACCACTAGTGAACCGTCCGGTTGGTCTTCAAACATCTGGGTTGGATGAAACGAAAAGGCCCTCGCATGGGAGGCGACGCTCGGTTTGAATTTCCAGATCACCTCGCCATATTCGATGTCGTTCTGAAATGCGCCGAAAGCCTTTTGGGCGTGCCGATGAATGTCGAACCCGAGGTCACGGGTAAAACTCTCTCCGGTAAGTTCAGCGCTCTGGATCCTCTCCGCTACGTAATAGCGGAGTGAACCGTCGGCCTTGGCTTTTGGTTTCGCTACGAGGTATCGCCGAATCCCGATGAGCACCCCATATGGCTCGACCACTCGTGCGGTCGGTTTGGGCGATCCGCGTGAATGGTAGACGATCTTTAATCGTTCAGATGCCTTAAGAGCTGTTGAAATCTTAGAAGCGATGTCGGGAGCTATGCGCGCCGCAGGTCCTGGTCGCGAGGCCAGGCCCTGAGCTTCGAGCAAGGCTTCGTGGTCGGTCTCGACGCGAGCGATCTGATTGCGCGGCACAAGCGCCAATATCTTCTCGCGAAGACGGCGGAGTTCAGTTGCCTCAACGCCGAGCGCGCTTCGTTCAAGCGTCTCTATTGACAGGTCAAGGGCTGCCAATTCGTCCGAGGTGAGTGTGAGCAAATCACGTAGAGCCCCGGTCTCAAGCCGCCACCGCTTATGCCCATCCTCATCGAAACGGGATTCGGTGTCGGGAAACTGCGCCTCAAGCGCGTGCATGATGCGCTGTGCGGTCCGCTTGGAAATGCCGAACCTCTCGCCAACATCCTCCAGGGTCACGCCCATCCGGCGAGCTGCTACGAAAGTCGCAAGCTCCAACAATTGCTGAGCTTTTTGAAATGACATTCCTGGGGACCTAGGGGTGACAGCTATTGTCACCGCAATTCCTTACGTTAGAGTTACATCGTGGGGTTGCGTAATGAGAATTTTGGAACGGGGGGTTATGTTATCCGCATCGGATTTGATGCGGTTTATGTCTTGCAAACATGCGACCGCGTTGGATCTCCGCTACGCGAGAGGCGAACCACTCCTCCCAGCGGAGGATACCGAAGACGCAAAAATCCTTCAAAAACAAGGGGATGACCACGAAACCCGGCATCTTGCGATGCTCAAAGCGGAAGGTCGATCGATCATCGAATTCAGCCGTGATGGCGGACTAGCTGACACCGCTCAAGCCACAGCGGCCGCTCTGGCCCAAGGCCCAGACGTTCTCTTCCAAGGTGCTTTCTTCGCCGCGCCCTGGGGCGGTTGGTCGGACTTCCTGATCCGTGTGGAGAAGCCGTCGTCGCTGGGCGGATTTTCCTATGAGGTCGTCGACACGAAACTCAAGCGCAAACCGGATCCAAAGCACATTCTGCAGCTGGTTCTCTACTCGGACCTCCTTGCCGAAGTTCAGGGCTGCGAGCCCGAACACGCGCATATTGAGTTAGGCAACGGGGAGCGCTTTTCGTTCCGGCTTCGCGAGTATTCGGCTTATGCAAGGCATGCGCGCAGCCGGTTGGAAATGTTTGTGGCTGATCCACCCGCGACGTCTCCTGATCCTGTCAAGATGTGCGGGCTTTGTCGCTGGCGCGATAACTGCGAAACGCAGTGGGAAGCCGAAGACAGCCTGTCACTCGTGGCCGGCATTTCTCGAAGCCAGCGAATCAAGCTCGTCGCGGCCGGTGTAACGACGATGACAGAGCTCGGGAGGCGGACCCAGCGAGTCCCGAAGCTCGCAGAGGCGACACGTCAGAGGCTGATAATCCAGGCCCGTTTGCAAACAGCAAGGCGCGCCGGTAGTCCCCCGGCTTTCGAGCTGAAGCCCCCCAATCCCGATCGTGGCCTGGCGCTTCTTCCGCAGCCTAACAAAGGCGACCTTTTCTACGACATCGAGGGTGATCCGTTTTATGACGGCGGCTTGGAATATCTGCACGGCGTCTGGTTCGAGCTCGAAGGGAAGGGAGTTTTCCAAGATTATTGGGCTCACGACCGTGCCGAGGAAGGAGAAGCTTTGCGCCAACTGATGGCGTTCTTTGCTGCACACCTGCGTCAGTTCCCAAACGCGCACATCTATCATTACGCTGCTTATGAAATCTCCGCCTTACGTCGACTTACAAGTAGCCACGGAATTGGCGAAGCGCTCTTGGACCAGTTGCTGAGAGAGAATTGGTTTGTCGATCTCTACAGCGTTGTTTCGGGCGGACTGATCGCATCCGAACCGGCCTATTCACTCAAGAATCTCGAAGTCTTTTATATGGAGGCTCGAACCGGCGAGGTTAAAACGGCCGGCGGCAGCGTGGTCGCATACGAAAATTGGCGGGAAAGCCAAGAGCCAAAGATTTTGGAAGAGATTCGAGACTACAACCAGATAGACTGTATCTCGACGCAAAAGCTTCGTGATTGGCTGGTCGCCTCGGTTAGGCCCGCCGAGATGCCATGGCGCCAAGTCGGCGCGAAGACCAGTGTCGGTGCTTTTAACCTCGATGGCGTCGATCGCGAGCAAGCTGCCGCAGATGCCCTGCGCGAGAAGCTCCAACCTGTCCGCGCGCGCAACGGCGACCGGGTGGCCGACCTTCTTTTCGATCTCGTCTATTTTCACGCCCGCGAAAAAAAACCGGCCTGGTGGTCCGTTTTCGACAAGATAGGCGCGGAGGCCGAGGTGCTCATAGAGGATCTTGAATGCCTCGGAGGCCTGGTCGCCAAATCGCGGGCCGTTGATGGCGGCAAATCATGGGAGCGAATATACGAATTCCCGGAGCAAGAGACCAAGCTCGAGCCAAATGCCTGCCATGTAGATTTAGATGGTTCGCCCGCTGGTGTGACGCTGATGGAGATCGATCGAACGAAGCGAACCGCGAAAGTCAAATTTTCGAAAGCACGCTTCGAAACCTCTCCAGATATGACGTCGTTGCTGCCGGGTGGCCCCCTCAATACGGATTCCATCGAAGCGGCAATCGAGCGCGCAGTGAATTCTATTATTCATGATGACGGACGATATCCTGCCGTTGTCGATTTTATTTCAAAATCTGAGCCGCGCTTCTTGGGAACGGGGAGGCAGGTTTCGATCATAAATCCCTCCAAAGACATTGTTTCGGAAGTCGTGTCGGCGGTAGTGGAGCTCGATCGAAGCGTCCTACCGATTCAGGGGCCGCCGGGCACCGGCAAAACGTATGTGAGCTCTTGCGCGATCCTTGAGCTGGTCAAGCAGGGAAAACGTGTCGCGGTTGCTTCCAACAGCCACAAAGCCGTCGACAACCTGCTCTGTGCAGTAATTGATCGCGCGGCCGAAGCGGGCCACAACGTCAAGGTGGCCAAGAAGGGCGGAGGTGAATTTGGCGGAATTTATGAAGATCGAATCTATCAAACTGAAAAGAACGAAGATACACAGCTTTTTACGGCGTCAGTCGTCGGTGGCACGGCTTGGTTGTTTTCTCGCGAAGATTTCGACTCGAGCTTCGATTACCTGTTTGTAGATGAAGCGGGCCAGGTCTCGATCGCCAATATCGTCGCAATGGCCACCAGCGCTAAGAAGGTGGTGCTGGTTGGCGACCCAATGCAGCTTTCCCAACCTATTCAAGGTGCCCATCCCGGCGAAAGTGGGCTCTCCGCGCTTGAATACCTTCTCGCCGGTCACAATACCGTTCCTGCCGATCGTGGAATCTTTCTTCCGGTTTCTCGAAGGATGCACCCCGACGTCTGCAGATTTATTTCTGATATCGTCTACGAAGGTCGTTTGACGAGCGACGACGGCGCCGGACTTCAAAAAATCCTTAACGATGGAGATCAACATCTATCTGGAGTTCGCCTAATCGAGGTGTCGCACGCCGGCAATAGCCAATCGTCACTCGAAGAGGTTGCCGCTATTCGTAGTCAGATAGAATTGCTTGTGGGAAAACAGTTTCGAGATAGGAACGGCATCCAACGACCGCTCGAACTCAGCGATATCCTCGTCGTGGCGCCCTACAACTTACAGGTAAACGCGCTGAAGGCCGTTCTTCCGCCCGACGCTCGGGTCGGAACGGTTGATAAGTTTCAAGGCCAGGAAGCGCCCGTTTGCTTAGTCTCGATGACCTCATCCTCGGCGGATGAAATCCCCCGCGGTGTGGATTTCCTCTTCAGTCTAAATCGCATCAATGTCGCTATTTCTCGCGCACAGGTGCTCTCGTGGGTGTTTGCGAGCTCTCGCCTCCTTGAAGTGCCGTGCAACCATGTTGAAGAGATGCGTCTCGTCAACAGTCTCTGCGCATTAAAAGAATACGACGGCGAGCCTTGCACTGAATCAAGCATGAATTTGCGACCTGCTTCGTCTTATCGAGGTGCCCATGTCTGAGTTTGTCTGGTTAGATTATTCTGAAAAAGAACGCCGAAAAATGCTCGAGGTTGTAGATCTTTTTAAAGAACACGACACGCGGGATGAATTGGGGATCGGTTCGGTTCGGGACTCATTTGCTGATCAATTATTCCCGGGAACCAGCACGATTATGACGCGGGCGAAGTACTTTCTCCTCGTGCCATGGACTTACCAGCGACTTGAGAAGCAAAAAATCAACGCGGCGCAGTTCGCCGCCCGTGCCCGCCGCGCAGAAACAGATCTCATTGAGGTAATCGCGATATCGGATGATAACCAAGGCAACATTGGAAAATACGCGAAAACCGCCTTGAAACGGTTACCTAGCAGCGTCTATTGGCAGGGGCTGCATGTTTGGGGAATTCGTAATTTCGCGGGCGCTCAGGCGCAATATTATCGCAGTCTCGATCAGTATTATCTTCGCTATGATAGACAGGGCGGACGCTCTCGGGAGCGCGATGTTGAACACGACGATTTGCCTCCAATGAACTGGCATGCTGGCCTGTTGCCGTCAGCAAATAAGTTTCCGAACGAGTGTTCACTTAGCCTCACTAAAATCGAAGCGCTATACTTGCGGGAGCGCATTCGATTGAGCCCAGGATGCGCCGGATCTCTCTTGGCCGAATTGATTGCACGTCCAGAGCGGTGCGCTCTGGTCGATTTTGCTTGGTGGCTTCCACATCTCACGGAGCTCCCGCGTAGGGTACGCGAACAGCTCATGCATGCCCGAAATTTCTCCGAATTGATGCACGGCGCACCGCTCCTCTATAATTTGATCCTTTCCGAGCAAGAACATCAGCACGATCGCGTAGCCGATTATCGGAATCGCCTTACTGAATGGTCGGGGATGGTCAGCGAGCGCTTCAATGATTTCAAATCGTGGAAGCGAGACGAATTTTGGGACCATGTGAAGATTGGCAATCCTCGAATTGGACAGCGGACCATCGATTTCATCAATTATTGGTGGAATCACGTCCTGGCGGGCAATGTCGGTGAGCTACCATACAAGCCAGGCGTGCGAACGATCATCACCGACCGAGAGCGGCAACTCAAAAAGAACCTCGCCCGGATAGGCAATCCGCGGGCGCGCGAACTTTGGAACGGCGAGGCCGGCTCCGCTCAGTTAGATTTTAGATGGCAGATTAGTCAGAATCTTCTTTCAGATATCTTTGACGGCCTCGAGGTGGTCGATGCTTAGGCCTGACGAGCGCTCTCATTTGATGCACCTTCTTCGTCCGCCGGCAGGATACAGTTTCAGCCTTGCGGTCGGCACCACGTTTTCTCTTGATTTAATCAGTGCGCTGATGCTCCCACTATCGTTCGCGTTTTTCGATCAAGAGCGAGCAGACGGTGAACTGGCGGCTGATCCGCTGGCGTTACTCGAAGCTTTACGACGGTATGGCGACCGTTTCACGATATTTTGCCAATCGGGACAAATCCGATTGCCGCCAAAGTACCCTCCGCTCGTTACCTTTCTCGAACCTTGCATCTATGACGTTAATGCGCCTGATGAGGAAGGAGTGTTTCATCCAAAAGTATGGGCGCTTCGCTTCGTGAAAGAAGATGGAGACGTTCGCTATCGCGTGCTCTGTCTAAGCCGCAACCTAACCTTCGACCGATGCTGGGATACTGCGGTGGTCTTAGACGGCGAGCTCACCGATCGTTCCAACGCAATAAGCGCAAATCATCCGTTGGGTGACTTGTTTGAACGCTTGCCGGGTCTCACGACCACTCGACCGATAACCGGGCAAAGACGGCAAGATGTATTGAGAGTTGCCAATGATTTGCGTCGAGTGCGCTTTGATTGGCCCGAGGGCTTCGACGGCAGTCAATGTCGGTTTTGGGTTGGAGGGCTCGATGGCCCTTCTCACCCGTTTCCATCTCGAAGGGATAAGAGCCTCATTGTTTCGCCGTTTCTCTCAACAAGCGTTCTTACGGAATTCATGGAGAGTAGCGGAGAGACTCATCTCATATCGCGACATGAGACCCTTATAAACGTCCCATCTAGCGCTCTTCAGGGGTGCAGCAGTATCCACTATCTGGCGCCAGAGCTTGCCGAGGAAGGCGACGAAGAAACGACCGTAGAAGCTCAGCGCGATGCTCTGAGCGGCTTGCATGCAAAACTTTTCGTGATTGATCGAGGTTGGGACGCTAGCATTTTCAGTGGCTCATTTAATGCGACCACGAATGCCCTAGAACACAACGTCGAATTCATGGTGGAGTTGGTAGGGAAAAGAAGCCAGTTTGGCGTTGACCAATTCTTGCGGCAGGCTGCCAACGAGACGAATTTCTCGGACTTATTGCAACAATTTCGAACGGACGAATTGATAACGGAAGTAGATGCGACCGCAAGGCAACTCGATCATCTACTCTTGGCAGCCAAAAAAGCGATGACCGCTTCCCGTCCCAAGCTCGTTGTCACTTCGACCGATGAAAAAGACATATTTGATGTTCGTTTGGAATTGACGCGATCGCTGGCTTTGAGCAAGGGCATCACAGAAGTTGTCGCGTGGCCAATTAGTCAACAGGCAACTCGAGCGCTTCCTGTTAGCAAGCAAGTCACCTTTTCCAGATTGTCGTTCGCTGGCCTAACGCCACTCACTGCTTTTAGGGTGGTCGCTCAGGCTGGCGGCGCAAGGGCGGAAGTAACATTTGTGATGAACCTTAAACTTGAAGGTGCGCCCGACGATCGCGAAGATCGGGTGCTTCATTCCCTCATAGAAAGCCGCGACAAGCTGCTTCGCTATATCTTGTTCTTGCTGTCGTCAGGGAACGAGGCGTCGTCAACAGGTGAAGTGTCGAAATTTCTTGATCCTGATGAGGATGCAAAACAGCGTTTAGCACCTCTTCCCAGTTTGCTGGAAACGATGCTGAGAGCGCTGAGCCAAGGCCCAGCACAGTTCGAGCGAGTGGCCGCGTTACTCGACGTGCTACGAAAGGCACCAAACAGCTCGGAATTGCTCAGCGATGAATTTCAAAATGTGTGGGAACCCATTTGGGATACCGCCAAGTGTAGTTTAAGCCAATGACAGACCATCCAGATACCGTGTCAGTATTGTCCGGCCTCAAGGATTTTCAGCGTGAAACGGTCGATTATGTGTTCGATCGGTTCTACGGCCAAGATCCAACGCCACGCTTTCTTGTCGCCGACGAGGTCGGGCTCGGTAAAACGCTCGTGGCGCGCGGGGTGGTCGCTCGAACCATTGATCACCTTTGGCCCAAGGTCGATCGGATTGACGTTATCTATATTTGTTCGAACGCGGACATTGCGCGACAGAACGTCAAGAGACTTAGCATTCCCGGTTTCGAAGTCGCCGCCCAATCCACAAGACTTACGCTGTTGCCGTTGCAGTTGAAAAATCTTCAAAAGAGCCGATTGAATTTTGTTGCTTTGACCCCTGCCACCTCTTTTGAACAAACAGGGGGTGGGGGACGCATGGATGAGCGGGTCGTACTATATTGGCTACTCGACCGGGCGTGGGGAATTCATGGATCGCGTGCCGCATTGTATGTATTGCAAGACTATGCATCGACGAATTCGTTTGAGCGGGCGGTAAATATTTTCGATCCGCAATCGATCAATGAACAGATTGCGACTGAATTCATATTGAGCTTAGAGGATCAAATCCGCGAAGAAAAAGAGCTAGAAAAAATAGATCTTCGGCAACGATTTGATGACCTCAAGCGCATTTTCCCGAGGGTGGACTCCCAACCGGGCGATGGGGCTACGAAAGAACGCACTCGATGGATCGGCGAGCTGCGTCGATTGCTCGCGCGAGTGTGTCTCAAAGCGTTAGAGCCCGATCTCATCATTCTCGACGAATTTCAACGGTTTAAGCATCTACTCGAGCAGGAGTTAGAAGCGGGAGAGTTGGCGCGGCTTTTGTTTGATGCAGGGGAGCATGGCGGTTCTAAGGTGTTGTTACTTTCGGCGACGCCGTATCGAGGTTTGAGTCTCCACCATGAAAAAGATGATGATCACTACGAGGATTTTATCGCTCTACTCAAGTTTCTAGAGAATACCGACGGCAATGAATGCAAGGAAATACTCGCGGAGTATAACAGCGCTCTACCAGCTGCCATGACGCCGTCTGGTCTCACTCGGCTCCAAGCGGCCAAGCGCGCTATGGAGCGGCGCTTAAGACGGGTGATAGCGCGGACAGAACGGGCAAGCGCTGGCGCGCAAAATGAAATGCTTGTTGACGCGTCTTCAGCGGGTGCAGCCCTTCAAGCAATCGATGTGCGGGCCTTTATCGGATCTCAGCGCGTCGCAGATGCCTTAGAGCAGGGCGATCTGGTCGAGTATTGGAAGTCCGCTCCATATATGCTGAATTTCATGGATGCGTATGCATTCAAAGAAGCGCTCAAGGATGTGATCGACGATCGGGATGTTATGCGACTTGTTCGGTCAAGCCCGGAGTCATTTCTTAACCTGGAATCTGCTCGTAACTACGAGAAACTTGAGCCGGCGAATCCACGTTTGCGAGGACTCCTCGGAGAGACAATAGATCGCGGAATGTGGCGGTTGCTATGGATGCCGCCCGCGGTCGGTTACTATACTTTTTCAGGGCCATTCGCGGCGGTGGAACCTGACAGGTTGACGAAACGACTTGTGTTTTCGGCCTGGCATATGGTGCCGCGTGCGGTGGCCTCGCTTCTGTCTTATGAAGCCGAGAGAGTGATGATGCGGGCAAACGACCCGCGCGGTGAGTTAAAGCGTGACGATTGGTCGAAGCAGCGGGGGCTCTTGCGGTTCGGCACATCGGAAGGCCGTCTTACCGGACTACCACTCTTTCTACTGGTCTATCCTTGCATCGCTTTTGCGAGACATTGTGATCCGCGGGAGCTGGCACGAGGTGCTGTTCCAACCGCTGCCGAGGCTCTCGCCGAGCTTGAGACTCGCATCAGACGCTTAGTTGATGGTTTGCGCCTCGATCACGAGCTCGGCGGCGTCGCTGATGAACGTTGGTATTGGCTTGTGCCGCTGTTGTTGGATCTTGCCGAATGCCCCAATATCGCTCGCGCCTGGTGGCAGCGACCGGATCTCGCAAAGGATTGGGCAGGGTCGGAATCCGCAGACGAAGATGAAGGGTGGTCACGGCATGTAAGTGAGGCCGCACAACTACTCTCAGCTTTCGAAGCGGGTAGCGTCCGCTTGGGGCCTCCACCTACTGATCTCTACCAGGTTTTATCTTTGTCAGCTTCGGCAGCACCCGCGACCGCGGCATTACGTGCCTATATCAGAACCGGTCGTTCCGACATCTTGAGTTGCTCGCCACTGATCAAGAATGCCGCCCAAACTGGCAGAGCATTTCTGTCCCTCTTCAATCATGCCGAAGTCACAGAGATGGTCCGCGCGGAATTTTCGGACGGACCGTACTGGTTGCGAACCTTGCAATACTGTCACGCTGGCTGCCTTCAGGGCACAATCGATGAATATTCACACCTACTTCGCGAATTGTTGGGATGCAACGCCGATTCCGCACCAGAGATGGCCGAAAAAATATCCGATGAGCTCATCGGCGCACTCACGCTACGGACGGCATCGCTGCGCGTCGACGAGATAACGGTTCCTCCCTATGCGCGTGAGGTGAAGATAAAGCCTGAGTCGATGCATATTCGTTTTGCAATGCGGTTTGGTGATGAACGAAGTGACGACGAGGTTACGCCAGATGCGGCAGGCGGATCAGGTCCCACTCGCAAAGAAAGGGTTCGAGCGGCTTTCAATTCGCCCTTCTGGCCTTTTGTCTTGGTTTCAACTTCGCTCGGACAGGAAGGTTTAGATTTTCATCATTATTGCCATGCGATTACGCATTGGAATTTGCCTTCTAATCCCGTGGATCTAGAGCAGCGGGAGGGACGAATCCACCGTTTCAAAGGGCATGCCGTCAGGAAGAATGTTGCTGCCGCCTACGCTAGTGAGGCTCTGCACAGTGAGGCTAATGACGTTTGGGATACGATGTTTGATATTGGCCGCACCAAGCGCTCAATGGAAGAGAACGATCTCATCCCATTTTGGCTCTTTCCGGGCAACGCCAAGATTGAGCGCCACGTGCCAGCTATCCCATTCAGCCGGGAGATAGAGCGTTTGGACAAATTGCGTCGTGCACTCGCAATATATCGAATGGTATTTGGTCAGAGTAGGCAAGAAGATTTGTTAGCGTACATTTTAAATGAGTTTCCTGAGCCGGAGCGACTAGCGTTAGCTTCTGAGCTGAGAATGGACCTAAAGCCAAGGGCGCTTCAATCGGAAGCTTAGTGTTTGCAAATCATTTTCGCATTTCGATTTGCTTTATACGAATAGTCGGCGCGTTGTCTTGAGAGGAAATTAACTTTGACTGCCGCGGAGTCCTTTCGCGATCGGATCTACAGCCGGCACGTCAATGGGAGCGAAGAACGGAGTAACAAACTAGCTTGCAATTACAACATTGGCCGGATGTGGCGTAACCGGAAATGTGCCGACCACGTCGAATGTGACGCGAAAGTCGCAAAGAATCTTCGCCGTGAGTTCATTCGACGCTGTTGCTTTGCGGTTTGCGTGCCACTCAATCAAACGAAGCATGCTCTTGAGGCTCTCGAAAAAGAGATCTTCAGGATTGCCCCCGTGCCAGTCGTTGAACGTCCGGATCGGCACTTCACGCCGTACCGCCGAATAAAAGCCGACCCGCCGGCGCGCAGGGGGCCATCATGATCAAAGTTCTTTCAGCCGTCGCGCTTAGCGCGTTTGTGGCCGCCGGCATCACCGTTCTCCTCGGCTTCGCGCCGAAGGTCGAGGCCAGTATTACGGCGTCGATGGGCAAAAGTGATCGGCTCGAAATTCAGGAAGTCGGCAGCGAATGTTCGGATGACCGGATTTGGCCTAATCCCTGCCTCCGCGAGGTTGGCTACGATATTTTGAAAGATCAGCTAGTTACCGCCGAACGCGCCCGACAGGGAAGGCCGGGGTAATCCAGCCCAGTTTCCTAAAGCCGCAGACGGCGAGCGGCATATTTGGCCATAGCTTGCTCGTCTTTAACAACATCAAGACGCCAGTGTCGGTTTTGCCGCCAATACCCTTGGGTTTCACCTTCAGCCCGAACTCGACCAGCCGGCGGACGGAGCGAGTGACGTTATGAGCTAGAGCCCTGCCATTGCGAAAGCAACTACATCGAGCAACGGTAAAAGGTAAGCTCCATTCCTGCAAAAGCCGGATCCGTGAAAACGCGCTGTACGCTGTTGGCATCGAGGATTTTCAGACGCACATTAGTGCTCGTCGCCATAATATCCGAGGCACATGCGGCCTGAAAATCGATAGTGTCACCAGTCTCTTTCCTCGACGTGATGGTGCACCGCTCAGATTTGCCTCTGACTTCATTTCCATCCGCGACAAAGCCGTTACCAAACTCTCCGGAAAACTGAGCGAAGCTGATTTTGTCGCCTTTTTTTACAAAGATTTTGGTGCACTGGTCAGCGCCTGTCGCCCAGGCTCCGTTCAAATCGAAAGCGTGTACTTGTGAAGTCAGCAGGAGGCCGCTGCAAAACAGGAGGAAGCATCGTCCGGTTGATTGGCTCACGTTAAACATTGCGCGACTCCCCCAATGGAATGCAAAAATCTTTCGCATGGGCCTTTGCCCGAAATAGTGTTTCGCAAAGGGGGTTTTTGCGCAAGGGGGCGCTGAGGCTTACGCCTTGCGAGGCCGCGCCCCGAAAGGGGAGGGATTTTTAAGGCGCATTCCTGCGGCTGGCCGAAATATCAGTCGGACAGTTGGAGCCGCTGGGCGTTTGCGGTCACGAAGTCGTTCGCGCCTGAAGCGAATTACTTAATTCACAATCTGTTCTAGAAATGTGCTATCTGGCGCTCACGATGAACTCACGATAGCCAACCGGCGGATTTTCTTTGGCCTCAAAGAAACGGCCCCAGCGAGGTGAGTCGCTGAGGCCGCCGACGGCGGGTTGGAACACATCCGAGGACGGGTGGCCCGCCATCTGGGAATAGATACGCCCGGGCTCGCTTTGTTGTTTTGACGCGACTGCTGGCGACGCTGCGCCTCTTTACTGATCCCGCTTCAGCTTCCGCTTGCTCCAGCTGCCGATGGAAGCCAACAAAGCCGCCAAGCGGAGGTTGAATTGCCTGACGGCTTTGCGGCGGCGTGGCCGGACGGGGGATGTCCGGCTTGCAATTGTTAGCTTAGCCTTGCACGACGTTCGTGTGAATTGGATCACACGCCCCTCAACAAAAGCCGCCCCGATTAGGTGACGAAGAGGTCAAGCACCTCTTCCTCGGCTACGGGTATGAGCCGCTGTTCGTCGAGGGCGACGATTCCCACCAGATGCATCGGCTGATGGCAAGCGCGTTTGAAAAGGCCCGGCTTGCTTACTTGGATGTCCGAAAAGACCGCTTTGCGCGCCACGAGCAGACGTCCGCGGTTGTGCCAAAAAGCCTTCCTAAGAGCCTCACGTTGAGAATGTTCTATCGAGCATTTTCACACAAACGGCAGGAAGATATCGGGCCGTTTGGGTAGAAGCCGCCGGAAATAGTTCCGTCCTTCATCGGAAACGGTATTGCTGCCGGCGAAGAAGTCGTCCGGCATATGGCGTGTTTTGCCAGCCACACGCTCGAGCGGCACGATCAGAGGTTCGATGCGGTCGCCGTCATAATGGAGCACCACCGAGCCACTGCCGGTCAAGGCGCTTTGCGCGGCAAATTCGCCGGCGTTGAAAGCCTCCTTGCGGTCGGTTTCGTCGATGACACCGATATATCCGCGCGGCAGATAGCCCAGCGTATCAACGCGCGCCCTTGTCTTGGGAAAACGCGATTTCAACGCTTTCTGGACCTCGATGCCGAGATCGCCGCCGGTCAATTGCAGATTGCCATGGGCGTCGCGCTCGACCGCCTCGCCCGCCAGCGCCTCGGCGAGAGGCCGTCCCATCTCGTCCTGCACACCCTCGGACATCGAAACGACGCAGCGGCCCAGGCGGGCATAAACCGCATCGACCTCGTCGAGGAACTGGGCAACCGAGAACGGCTGTTCCGGCGTGTAGATCAGATGCGGGGGATCGTCGGGCGATTGTTGCCAGCCTGCGGCGGCGGCGGTGAGAAAGCCGGCGTGGCGACCCATGACGATGGCGACATAGATGCCGGGCATAGCGCGAAAATCGAGATCGATGCTGACAAGGGCATTGGCGACGAAGGCGGCGGCCGAGATGAAGCCGGGAACGTGGTCGTTCTCCATTAGGTCGTTATCGATGGTCTTGGGGGCATGCACGAAATGGCAAGGACCACTTGACTGTTGCCGCAGCAGTTCGAGCGTACCGGCCGTGTCATTGCCGCCAATATAGACGAAGGCACGGGCGTCAAGCCGGTCCAGCGCCGCGAGAATATCGGCGCATGCGCCGGAGTCTGGTTTGTCGCGGGTCGACCCTAGAGCCGAACTGGGCGTGTTGCCGAGGCGGTACAGATCTGCCTCGGGGACGGCGGTAAGGTCGACGACGTTGCCCGCCGTGAGGCCGCGCACGCCATACCGCGCGCCGACAATTCGCAACGACGAATCATCCTTGCGCGCTGCAAGGATGGCACCGCACAGCGTCTGGTTGATCACGGCGGTGGGGCCGCCGCCCTGGGCGATGACGATCGATGGCATGGATCCTCCATGACTTACTTCTTGCTGTGCAGCCCGCGGAGTGTGAGAGACGATTGAAGCGAAGATTGGCCAATCCTGCAACGGGGCGTGTGGCCTGCAGCGAAAGGAACTTTGGATTTCGTTTTGCTAACCTTGCCAAAGGTCGTGCTTAGGAATGTCCGCCTTGCGCCAACTGGACGGCGAATTTTGGATTCGCGTTGAGCCCGTGACTTTTAATCATGGGGTCGAGGGGTCGAGTCCCTCCGCGCTCACCAATGAAATTAGACGCTTAGCGCAGATAGCCCTCACGTCGAAATTGCCAGTTGGCACCGTGTCGGCAAATCAGTTACCGAGCGCGCCGAAGGAAAACCAATGACTGGGAAAGAACACTTTGCTCACGCCTTTTTGCAGATCATGGTCAATAACGGCACCAAGGCTGGTAGGATCATGATGTGGCGAGCCATCCAAGCAGCTTGGCTAGAGCCAGATAGCGCTAAGCGCGAAGACCTCCTTGCCGGGCTGGAATACGCTGGCGATCAGGGCTGGATCAAGAAAGACGGCGCGAACATGATCCGCCCCACCGCCGAGCGCGCCAAGGCCTATGGCGCTGAAAGGCCCCTCCCCGACTTTAGGAAGCCCGCTGGTCAGTCCGGGAATTGCGGGCCTGCCGTCAGTAGATCGATTTAGTGAGCTGGTTGGGGTCCCTGTGGGGCGTCTGGGGTGGTTTGTCATTCGTGTTTCCCGGCCTCGCCTTAGAGTGCTCATGGTCAGCAATCCACTTAACCGCGTCATATTCCGCAATGAAGCCTTTGATGACTTCCGTTTCGCCATCCGGCCATAAAATATCGACCTCCCAGCCAGATCCGGGATTTTTCCGCGCCCCGAAAGTTGGTCGCTGCTCGAACATCCCATGAATATGAACCGATGGCAGGACGGTTCAAGCCAGTCATACTGCCACAATCAAACCTGCGGGACTCACCGATGCGGGTCGGGGATTCGCGGGCTGTCAGGTGCCGGCTGATCGGGGCAGCGCCTGGTCGACGCCAGCTTAGAGGCAATGTCGAAAAAAGGGCTGGAATTGGCCGTGGCCGACTGTCTCGGAATCCGATGGTACTCGCTGCATTACGTCGTTCAGCGAACATTCATCTCGCGACGGCGAGCCTGTCTGTGCATCACTCGCCCATCCAAGAGGAAGATGACATGGAACGCCGGGACTTTTTGAAAATTGCATTTGGCGCCGTCGGAGGCGCCGCCGCACTGGCCGCAACCGCACAGGCTGCGCCGCTCTCGCCGCATCAGCTCGTCGAAGACGGGCGGCTATCCGCTACTCAAGATGCCCATCCCACCGTCACCAACGAGAACGAGGTCGACCGGGTCTCGCCCGAGGAGGTGCGCTGGGGCCGCCACTGGCACCACCGCCATTGGCGCCACGGCCGCCGCTGGTAGGCCTCGCGAACGTGATCGGTCAGCACGCCATCTGCTTGAAGAAGCCGTGACCTACTGAAAACCGCCTCCTCCTAACCGAGCCGGCTCTTGCTTGGGCACCGTAACGAAACGGCCCTCGCGATCGTAAAGTGGAACAACAAACCAATGGCGAACCCGGCCGTAGCTATTTCAGACGGCGGGCCTTCCTCCTCGGGTTGTCCACCCGCTGTCAGCGGCCTCAGTAGCTCGCCCGGGCCCAGGGGCCGTTCTTGGTGGGGGACCAGAGCGTGGGTACTGGCCGAATAGTCGCAAATGCAAAACAGGCGAATAACGAAAAACCCCGTCCGAGGGGGCCCACGGACGGGGTTCTCAAACTGGAGGTCAGTCAACACCCCGAGAAACTTGGGAGGAGCCAGGATGCCTTGAGGAGAGATTATCAAGGCAATTGCGGGAGGCAAGTGGAACCCACTAAACGCGAAACGCCCCCAAGCCGAATAATGCTTGGTGGCGTTCCGCCGGAACTGGAAATTGCAATACCCCAGCACAAGTAGGTACGGATGGCCCGGGAAAAGGTTCAGCGGGAATCCTAGGAACGGCGGGCGCCGGGTTTGTTAGCCCCAACGGTGCCCTTACCCCCTTGGCACCAAATCTAACGGCCCCGGTGCTTCTGTGGCGCTTGGGCCGTTTCTTTTGAGCAAAGAAAAACCCGCCGGCGTGAACCGGCGCCCTCACCTCTCATCGTCTCGAGGAGCATGATAGGCCTGACGCAGGGACCTTTAAGCCGACGCACGCGTTCTGAGAACGGAAGCCTCAGCCATGAGCATTATTCCTCTAGACCTTCAAAGACGCTTCGAGCAGCGATGGGCTTCTCGTTTCCCGCCGCCGATCGCGTCAAACGCGCCAAAGCTTGCAGTGCGGAAAGCCACACCATCACCGCCTTACAAGTCGCCGCATCCCGCAGCAAAGACCAAAGCAAAACCCGCCGGGCGTTAACCGGCGGGCCGGTCAGCATCAAGGCCAACTTCTTCGCACCAGGCGAAGTCGCTCTATCCTGCCGCATTGTCCGCAGCGGTATTGATGACGTCCTTGCCGTCGGCATCGGGGCGATCGTCTCGAGTTTCATCGTCTTGGCGCAGACTATGCAGGATACAAGGAATATCAGAGGGCTCTGGTCATCGTTCATGGAGCGAGCAACAGCAACCGGAACCGTTCGTTCCGGCCTCGCAACAAAGCCGCCGAGTTGCCCGACGGCTTCGAGCCGGGACTCAAGGTGAAAGGGAAAGTGA
This sequence comes from uncultured Alphaproteobacteria bacterium, assembly GCA_963755895.1. Taxonomy (GTDB): domain Bacteria; phylum Pseudomonadota; class Alphaproteobacteria; order Rhizobiales; family Xanthobacteraceae; genus Bradyrhizobium. Next base: position 902,944 of record CAVWMD010000001.1, on the reverse strand, counting down.
TGCAAAACCTACTCTTGGGATTTGGCATCGGTCTTGTCGGTACCCTGGTTGTTTTGACAGCGCGTTATGTTGCTGCGTTGCTGGCGGGCTGAAGGCGAAGGGGAAATGATCGCGATCCTGCTGCCTTCAATCTTCACGATAGAAATCGGCGACACACCGACGCTCGCGTTCGAGGCCCAGAAATCTTCGCGAAGCGCATGAGCTATGCCACAAGCAATGGCTGAAGAGCGACCTTGCGGAGGCCAAGTCAAATGGCGTTCTGTTGTGGGATGGGAAGGCCAAACTGCGAGCCCGAATGGCCTCGCCAAACGAGAGTGCCCTGTTTGCCTCGGCAAATGCTGAGTGCCAAAGCTGCGGCTATCCGCTTCCGCCCGGCAAGCGCTTTGTAGCGCCCGGCTTGAACTGACCCGCGACGATTTCGCCGCTTTCTTGCGTCGGCGCGTGGCGATATGCTCGACTGGCGTCGGCACGTCTGCCGCGGGAGGAGCACGCACGGGGAGGAGGTGGCGATGGCGTCAACTCTGATCGGCAAGCAGGCCGTCGTCATCGGCGCGGGAATGGGCGGGCTCACGGCGGCGGGTGCACTCGCCGATCGCTTTGATCAGGTGGTTGTTCTGGAGCGCGACACTCTGCCCTCGGAGCCCACGTATCGCGCGGGGACGCCGCAGGCGCGACACGTGCATGCGCTGCTGCTCAGCGGCCAGCGCGCCCTTAGCGAGCTGTTCCCAGGGTTCGAGCAGGACCTCGCGCGGGCGGGAGCCGTGCCACTCAGGGTCGGTCTCGATGTTCGCATCGAGCGTCCGGGCTACGATCCCTTCCCGCAACGTGATCTCGGCTGGTTCAGTTACGCCATGTCACGGCCGACAATCGAGCGCGCCGTGCGACGGCGGGTGGAGAGCCGCGCGAACACCACGCTGCGCCAGCGCTGCCGGGTCCTGGAAGTGTTGGCATCGCCAAATGGAGCGGCGGTCACCGGCGTGCGTTACGAGAACGGCAACGGCGAGAGCGAAACGCTTGCGGCGGATCTCGTGGTCGACGCCTCCGGACGCGGCGCCCTCACTCTCGCTCTGCTGCAATCGATCGGCCGACCACTGCCAGACGAGACCACGATTGGCATCGATCTCGGCTATGCCACATGCGTCTTTGCTATCCCTGACGACGCCTCGACCGATTGGAAGGGCATCATGACCTTCGGCCAGGCGCCCCAGAATAGCCGTGGCGGCCTGATGTTGCCGCTCGAGGGCAACCGCTGGATGGCGACCATTGGCGGGCGCCACGGTGACCTGCCGCCCGGCGATGCGGATGGATTCTTGAATTACGCCCGGGCACTGCGGACCCCAACGATCTACAACGCGATCAGCCACGCCATGCGCCTGGACGGGGTCGCGCGCTACGGCTTTCCCGAGAGCGTGCGGCGCCATTTCGAGCGGCTCGACGTCTTCCCCCGCGGGCTCCTGCCCATTGCCGACGCAATCTGCCGCTTCAATCCCGTCTACGGCCAAGGCATGAGCGTGGCCGCGCTGGAGGCATGCCTGCTCAAGAGGCTTCTCGAGAGACCAGGGGGAGACAGCAATCCAATCGCCGGGCTGGCGCCGACTTTCTTCGCCGAAATGCAGACGTTGATCGAAACGCCTTGGTCGGTGGCCACACTCGACTTCGTGTTTCCCGATACAAGGGGGCAACGTCCGGCCGATTTTGAGGCCACGCTCAAATTCGGCATCGCCCTGACCCGGCTCGCCGCCGAAGATCCGGCCGTCCACCAGCTGACCGTCGAAGTCCAACACCTATTGAGACCGCGCAGCGTCTATCGCGATCCCGCTCTAGTGCAGCGCGTGCTCGCAAAGACGGCCGAGGCGTGACCCTTTGCTGTGGAGATCGACATCCGCCAGAGGACTCGCGCTTTCGACCAGCCAAGTGGGGTTTCTTTTTTAAAAAATCTGGAATTTTGCGTATCAATCAGTCCGGACCGAAAGAAAGATGTCATAGAGATTTGGGCATCCCCGCCTCTCCAGTGTACGGCGCAACGCATGTCTAGGTGGTCACCCGCGCGCATGACTCCAACAATCGAACTGAAGCGTGGCCTGCTATGGAGACGTCCGCTTCTGTGGTCCCAGAACGGACTTTAGCCACGAATGCTTCTATTTCCGTTAAGTGCCGATATTGTTCTCTAATTCCGGGTCCGGGTGTCAAGCTCTCCAATGATCGTCCTTGCCGGGCCCACTGTTCTCTCCGCGGTAGGGGTAAGCCCTCCGCATGATGGCGTAAGGTGACGCTGGCGGTTCAATGTTGCAATCGCGGTGGCCTTTCGGGCGCTCGCAAAAAATCGGACGAACTCACCATCGCCATCGTCCCGGCTGGGACGTCTTTTCCCGCCGTTTGGCGGGAACTCGGTAATCTCCTCGTTAGGCAGCAATCTCCTTCTTCGACCAATTGAACTCGGTTCCGTCGATCCACATGCGATGCAGAATGACTGCGAGCTTGCGCGCGACCGCGACCTTGGCCTTGCGAAGCCCGTTACGCTTGACGAGCTTCATCCCCCACGCCTTCACGGCGGACCATTTCGGGACGCGGGTCAGCAGAACCCCGGCTGCTTCAAATAGATAACTCCGCAGCATGGCGTCACCGCATTTGGAGATTCGGCCCGACCAATCGACCTCCCCGGAGGCGTGGCGTCTATGGTCGTCGTTGGCTTCGGCCAAACCAAGCGCCTCCGCCGATCGATGCCGTCCCGCGTTGAAAGCACAAACCCTGTCTCAATCTGGCAACAGTCGGTGGTCTCATCAGCTATGTGGCACAGTTTAAACTCCACACCCATGCAATTCCGCCTCAATCTCCCAAGCCGGGGAATTCGAGGGGGGCTCTCATGAGAAAATCCAATACGCGGACGTTGAAGCCAAAAAAGCTGCTAACAGCAACGATGAAGCGGAGGGCGCTCAAACTGAAATCCACCGGAGTTTTGCCAACGAAGGCGCGGAACCCACAGGTCCGCGCCCCTGTCGTTTCAGGGCCGCAGTCGTCTGGTATGTGAGGCTATCCGACGCGCGCCCCCAGAGGTGCGAACGCCTGTTCGGACCGCGGTAGAACGGCGCTGACCAGAGATCTAGAGCATGATCGGCTCATGTTGAAGCATATCCGGCGTTGACGAAGTAGTTGGCGCATTCTTTTGGGTGAAGGCGGTCAGCAGAGCTGCCAATGCGCTTCCAGGTGGCTTCGACGGTTCGCTTAGCCGCCTTTCGGAGCAAGGTTTTTAGCTTGGCAAAGACCTGCTCGATCGGATTGAGGTCTGGACTATAAGGCGGCAGAAAGAACAGCTTGGCGCCGGCGGCTCGGATCGCACGCCTTACGGCTTTTCCCTTGTGACTGCCAAGATTGTCGATGATGACGGTGTCGCCGGGCTTGAGCGCAGGCACCAGAACCTGCTCGACATAGGCCAGGAAGCTTTCGCCGTTGATGGACCGTCGATCACGCAAGGGGCTTCGATCCGGTCGTGGCGCAGCGCGGCGAGGAAGGTTAGTGTCCTCCAGCGGCCATGCGGAGCTTTGGCGATCAGCCTTTCGCCTCGCGGTGCGCGACCGTGGGTGCGCGTCATGTTGGTCTTGGCCCATGTCTCGTCGATGAAGACCAGGCGCGCCGGGTCAAGCCGTCCTTGATACTTTTTCCATTGTGTCCGTCGTCTGGCCACGTCGGGACGATCTTGCTCGCTGGCGTACAGGCTTTTTTTTGAAGCTGATGCCTTCGTGCTAGAAGAAGTGCCAGACCGCCTTGATCCCACGCTCCGCCAGTTCCGCCAGCAGTGCCCGCAAGGTAACGTCCCGCTGCTCCGTAAGCCATTTGAGCAACCAGTCTCTCTCGGAATTCAGCAAGTAGGGACGATTGCCTCCCACCGGCCGAGCCGCCGCACGCCCGGTCGCGCGGAACCGCTGCGACCATTTCGCAACACTGGCCACGCTGACCTTAGACGATAGCTATCCCGGGCGGAGCGTTTGCACGTTGGCGCCCGGACCCACGCTCGCGGAGGAAAATCACATGCGAAATTTGATCGAAGACAGAAGGGTCCTCAGGATGCAATTCGAAGCCTTCGCACACTATGCGAGACATGAGAGCGAAAAGCCCGAAATCCGCATATTGTTTCGACGCACTCGCGATTAGCGTCGACGACGTCTCGCCCGAACTGTTAGAGGCTTATGTGGAAATGTTTCAGAAGATCGAAAACAGGAAAGTCGGCAGCGCCTTAAAGCAATCGATCCAGCAGGGACTATGGTCGCCGACAGATGCTACAGAATACATGGAGCGCTTCATTGCGTTTGCATCTGGAACAGGGGCGCCTTCCTGAGCGCCGGCGCCGATCGGTCAGGAAGTTCAATCAGCAGCGGATGGCTAGCCATGCGAGCCGGTTGAGGCGGTGACAACGAGCCCGCCGGTCCGTCGGCGGGTTTATAATTTCCCCCAATGCGGCTGGAACTGTTGCCAGTCAGGGACATTGCCTCAGCGGCGACGGAATCTTGCGAGGAGCGAGACAGATGCCACCAGAGGCCATGCGGCGTAATGCCCGCGTGGCCTTAGTTGTTTCTGGGCAGGTCGGGCTCGCTAGCAACCAACGCTAGGTCGGAAGTTAGGCTTCGGGGAGGACGCCATGCCTAGCGACCAGGAATTCCTGCTCTATCCTTTGGACACCGGAGAGGATCCAGCGTGCCTGGACTGCGGCACACTCATGATGGTAGCCGGGCGCGAAGTCATGGACACCAAACCAGACTTCATCACCTTCCGGTGCAAGCGGTGCGGGCGGACCGAAAAGTATGTCTGCGATGAATGACGCACAGCAGGGCCGCCAGTTCACGCCGGCGGGTTTCTTCTCTGAGCAAGGGCGGCCGCCGCTGCCCGGATTAGGACACTCGCTCTCACGAATTAGGACACGAATCGCGAGTTTGATAGGGGTGCCCGATCTTTCCTGGCCCCCAGCCCCGGTCGGGCACTCCAGAGCGGCCCCAGATCTCAGCACTGGGGCCGTTTTGCTTGCCCATGCATCGGACGAGCCGTGGCGTCTCACGGAGCGGCTGAGGGGGGCGATAATGGGGCGCGCCGGCCGCCACGTTTCCTTAACCACGCCTGATTAGGATTTGGACAATCGCGGACTTTGCTGGCCCGCGAGAATGAGAGCCGTCGCTGATCCCAACCCCGGCGGCGGCTTTTTCATAGGGGATCAAACCCGATGGATTATAAGGCGTTCACAAATGACAGCCTCACCATGATGTACGAGGCCGTGCGTGGCGCCCTGGCGGCCGACGACGCATTGAACCGTCAGGGTATAGCAACCCAATTCCGCGTTCGAGAAACGCCCGAATGGAAAACGCACGCCGCCGATCTCGAACAGGAAATGCTCAAACGCGGAATGCTTTTCGAAGTCATCGACTGGTCAGACGATCAGGCAACGCTGCCCTTCGAATGAAGGGGCGCGGGCTCAGGTCCGCGCTCACACCACCGGTGCAGAATCCCCCCTTTTCAGTTGCACCAGCAGCCGAGATTGGTACAAACCCAAGAAGTTCCTGGAGCGCATTTCGGTGAGGTGTCTGCCTGCGCAGTGGGATCGCGCAACTGTTCATTGGTCAAAGCTGCTCTGCTGATCATCTTGCGGAGATGGTGACGTTCCGCATGATGTTGCGCCGCAACGGCCACCTGGATTGACGACGCTGCGAGCACAACGACGGCGATGACGATGGCTGAGACGGTGGTCTTTTCCATCCTGCCAACATGCGCCCGGAATCGGTCCGATGCCACCCCGGAAGTCTGTCGCAATCGTCGTCGAGGACGACCCGGTTTCACCTAGGCTTGGCAAGCCACGCTGGCGAGCCATGCGCTGGCGCCGATCGATCGGCCCGGGACATGACGGCCCGCAAATCCTGGTCGTACAGGGGGGCAGTCGCCGCCCTTTAGGAGGTGAGATAAGCGTCGACCGCATGAGCTAAAAAGAGGCCAGCACCAAGCAGACCCAGGACCACCGTGACCACTTCAATCATTTTATGCACCCTTGCTTACACCACAGGCACTGCAGGGACGTGCCATAGCCCTCGCAGGTTTCAGGATCGTTTCATTAATTTTGCGAATGGTTTCGTGCCTGGCGGCGATGCCAGCCATGCGGTGGCCGGGATTACCTGGCCCGCGCACCCGGGCTCACCAGCGGGCTTCCTAGAGCCACCCAGCGGCTCCCCTGCACGATATAAAAAGCGTGACGTTTAGTGCGTTGCGATGCCCCGTCCGTGCGCCGATGGTGCCGATCATGGAAACATCAAGCCCCGCCAAGCGCGCCCTCGCCGCCCTCGATCAGCCCGCGGCCACCGACCTAGGCCCGACGAAGCGAATATCCAAGAAAGTCTGCGCTGCGATCGATAGCATGGTCGCCGGCGAGGTTAAGACAATTGCCGATGCCGCCCGCCAGGCAGGGCTCGCCCGCGAAAGCCTGTCCAGGGCCCTGAGCCTGCCCCACGTCGCCGAGCACTTGCGCCAAAAGGTTCTGCGGCACGCCAGGCGTGGCCCAGATGGTAATCCCAGACCTATTCGCGAAGAACCCCGGCGCAAAAAAACTTGGATTGGAGGTAACCAACATTACGATGTTAGGCGTCGACGATGACGGATCTGGCTGCATTGTCTCGGTCAAGACGAACCACGGGTATTCCTTCAAATACAGATTCCAGTTCAGTCCTGAAGGCGTAGCCAGTCTTGACATGGTCCCTGAACCGATGTGCCCCCATCGGTCAGGCTGCATTGCATAGGGCCTGCTCCGGGTGGCGCCAATAGTTGTGATCCGCATTGAGGCTTCAGATGTCCCTCTTTTCATTCTTCAAGAGACGTAAGCCGCCGCCCATAGACCTGCGCATCGGGCCGCACTCGTTCCCGACAGTCGAATTTGATCAGCGCCTGATCACCAAAGCAGTCAAAGACGGCCCGAGAGGCCATATCTCGATCGTAACAAGGATATCCTAGAAGTTCGCCCCCCTTCGTTAATCTGGCGCGCTAACGTTCGTTCCTGCGTCCCGCACTGGGAAATTGAATGCGGCGCGGAACTGAGCCCGTGCCCCTGCAAAACCGGCCCTCACGCAGAACGCCGCCAAGCCGAATGATGCTTGGTGGCGTTCCGTCGGAACTGGAAATTGCAATCCTCCAGCCAAAAATTAATACGGACGGCCCGAAAGAATGTTCCAACGGGATTTAGGATCAGCGGGCGATCGCGGCTGTTAGCCATTTGGTGCTGGTCGAGAGAGCCTCCCCCGGCACCAAACCTTGAAACCTTGACGGTCTCCGTGCTTCTGTGGCGCTGAGACCGTTTTCTTTGCCGGTCAAGCATCCGCTGGAACGCGTCCTGGTCTGCAGGCGCGTTTTTCTTGTAGAGATCTGAGGGACCTCATCGCCCTACGCTAAATTCATGGGCGACTTCGGTAATGCCACTGAGGTTATGCGAATCGCTGATCGTTTCGCGCTTTAAGGTTTCACCAAAAATTCGGGCCGATGCAACTTTCGACTTTTGCAACAATATCCCGCCGAAAGCAGAAGTAAATTCAGAGCGCCAGCGGCTCCGATACGGAGGTGATTCAAGTTCCGAAACCGGAGCCTCGAAGCCTCGAATCACGCGCTACGAACTCAGCGACTTTGAATGGAACGCCATCAAGCCGATGTGGCCGAACAAGATGCGTGACAGCGATGGCGGCGTTTCTGGCCCCCCGCATCCGCTCATGCTCGAGAAGACCAGCCTTGCATCCCCAAGGCTACCGAAGCGCTACCGCATATTTCTGGACTTGTGATCAAGCAAACCCGGATGCGTCCTGTGTCGGCGGCGATCCTGTCGACTTGGCAAGGGCAATAGCGGCCGATCATCGTGGACGTCGACTTCGTCGCGGACGGCGCAGCGGAAACCTATTCGTTTATGTGCGTGGTTACGCATGGTGCCGCATTCGTGCAGCGGACAATGAACTGATCGACGATGATCACCAACCGAATATGATGCCCATTGCCTTGGGCATGGCACGCCAACGCGCAAGGGACTTTTAGCGGAATACCACCTTCGAGCCGCCGGCGTCGCCGCGGCGTGGATCAATGCGTCCGGCCACGTCGGCGCCCAGGAAGTCGCCTCGATTGAGAACGAGCCCGATCGCATCGTCTATTGCTGCGAGCGCGGTCACCACTTCATCCTCGCCTATCGGCTCGGGGACGCCCCGCCACCGGCCGCGATCCTATGATGGGATTTCGCGGCGCCGGTGCTGCGCTCGTCCCATCGTCAAATGGGCTCGGCGCGATGCGCTCACATCACTGCCCTGAACGGACTCCGTGGAGTATGAATGGGTTGCTCGGTTGTTCAGCGAGAACGCTCAAAGATTGAGCTGTGCGCTTGGCGTAGAGCGAGAAATTGTGAGTTCTTCCTCATTCATATCTGCCGATATGTCGGCGAATAGGGGCGTGCTTAAATAGCGCTCGCCGGTGTCAGGAAGCATGCAGAGGATGTTTGCTCCCTTCTCCGCCTCGGCTGCAACCTTGAGCGCGCCTGCAAAGGTCCCACCCGAAGTAATGCCAACAAAAATACCCTCCTTGGTAGCGAGGTCTTTGCTGCAGCGAATCGCATTGGGGCCGGAGATCGGTAGGACACGATCGATGATCTTCATTGCAACGGCATCGTCGGTGAGTTTGGGGATGAAATCAGGCGTCCAGCCTTGCATCGGATGCGGCTTAAATGTCGAATGCGGAGCGGCCGGAGTACCGTCTGGATTTCGCGACTGCACGATGCCACTAGCCAACAGCTGCGCATCCTCCGGCTCGCAAACGACGATCTTCGTTTCGGGGCGCTCCTTGGCAAGCACCCGCGCGACGCCTTTTAATGTTCCGCCAGTGCCATAGCCCGTAACCCAATAATCCAGCCGTTGTCCGGAGAAATCATCAAGTATCTCACGCGCCGTCGTCCGGGAGTGAATGTCTGGATTGGCTTCATTCTCAAACTGCCGAGTCATGAACCAGCCATGCGCCTTGGCAAGTTCGATTGTCTTTTTGACCATACCCATCCCGCGCTCAGCAGCTGGAGTCACGATAACCTTCGCTCCAAGGAACCGCATGAGCTTACGCCGCTCGACGCTAAATGGCTCCGCCATCGTGATCACAAGCGGGTATCCCTTGGCCGCGCAAACCATGGCAAGACCAATCCCAGTATTGCCGCTTGTCGCCTCTATGACCGTCTGGCCAGGCTTAAGCTCTCCCGACTTTTCCGCCGCCTCGATTACCCCGAGAGCCAATCGATCCTTCACTGAACCGAGGGGGTTAAAGGCTTCAATTTTCACGAACAGGTTCACGCCTTGCGGCGCCAAACGATTGATCCTGACCACCGGCGTATTACCGATGGTATCGACAATACTTTCGTATGTATGACCCATGCGCTCCTCCCACATTCGTTTGCCAGCGAGAAAATGACGGAGGCCCAGTCGCGGGCACTAATCAGCTAAAATTACTCGGCTTCCACACCTTCTGCAATCGGCCATGCTGGTGGTTGTCCTATGTGTTGTTTGCGTTGTTGTTTTTGTCTGGAGAGCATTAGCGGTTGGCCTTGGTTTGTCGCATGGTCACACTTCCCGGTTGCTCAAATGACGACCATTACTCGCGAAACATCATCTACCGCACCGTCACCCGCAGTTCCCTATCGGTAAAAAACGACCCATTTGCCTTCATTGCGGCTAGCGGAATAATCACCGCCTATGCTTTTATGGGCTCAGACGATTTCCTCGATCCAGGGGGCGGTTTTTGCCCGACGAGCGCGTGGAAAGGCGACTGGCGGCTGTGCTGGCGGCGGACGTCGCGGGCTACAGCCGTTTGATGGGCCGAGACGAAGAACGGACCCTTGCGGAACTAAAGTCGCTCCGAAAAATGCTGGTAGATCCCATGATCGCTACACACCGTGGCCGCATCGTGAAGACCACAGGCGATGGCCTGCTGCTCGAATTCGCTAGCGTCGTCGATGCGGCACGATGTGCCGTGGCCATCCAACAGGAGGTGGCAAAGCAAGACGTCGGAAAGTCGCCGGAACTCCGTATCCAGTTTCGGATTGGCATTCATGTTGGCGACATCATAATTGACGACAATGACATTTTTGGCGATGGCGTCAACATTGCTTCGCGCCTTGAAAGCATTGCTGAGCCAGGCGGCGTCTGTATCTCAGACGATGCACACAGGCAAATTCGCGGCAAGGTCGATATCACCTTCGACGACATGGGTGAGCAGATTTTAAAAAATATCGTTGAACCAATGCGCGCGTGGCAAATACGACTTGCCAACCGGACAACCGGCGCAGCCCGACCGAGTTCCCCTTCGATTATAAATCTAACATTGCCAGATAAACCGTCCATCGTCGTCCTGCCATTCGACAACATGTCGGCTGAGGCAGACCAGGATTATCTCGCCGACGGAATTGTCGAAGCGATCACAGCAGCACTTTCATGCATCCGTTCGTTTTTTGTGATCGCACGTAGTTCAGCCTTCGCTTATAAGGGCCGGGTAACAAACGCACGCGACATCGGAAAGGAACTGGGCGTTGCCTATTTACTCGAGGGCAGCCTACAAAAAGTCGGCAACCGCCTTCGCATTATCGTTCAGCTAATTGAAACCGAGGGAGGAGCACACGTCTGGAACTCGCGCTTCGACGGGGCAATCGACGATTTCTTTGATCTCGAAGATCGAATAACGCAGCAGGTTGCGGGCGCTCTACAGCCTTCCATCCGTATTGCCGAAATTAAGCGGTCACGACGTAAACGACCGCAAGACTTGAGCTGCTACGACTACACCATGAGGGCAATGCCGCATGTCTGGACCTTGGAGAGGGACGAAAGCACGAAAGCGCTTGAACTGCTTGAAAAGGCGCTAACTATTGACCCCGAATACCCGTTGGCTCTGGTGCTTGCCGGTTGGTGCCACGCCCAACGCGCCGTTTATACCTGGGTAGATGACATCGTTGGCAGCCAGGCGATAGCGCGGTCGCTTGCCGAGCGCGCCGCTGACCTGAGTGGAGATGACCCTCTTGTCTTGGCAGTGCTCGGCGCCGTGCACACGTTTGTCCGCAACCATGGGACGGCGCGAGTGCTGCTTGAGCGAGCCGTCAGCCTCGACCCCAATTGTGCATGGGCCTGGAGCCGGCTGGGATGGATCGAAAATTATGCCGATCGGCCTGACAAGGCGATTGAAAACTTCGAGTGTGCTTTGCGGCTCAGTCCAATGGATCCTATGAATTTCAACAATTATGTGGGCATTGGCACAGCCCACGAAATCTTAGAAGAATACGACGAGGCCGCGGCATTATATCGAAGGGCACTTGTAGAGCGACCCAATGCCGTTTGGATATATCGAGCGCTGGCGGCGGTCTTGTCGGGCGCGGGCCTGATCGAAGAAGCGAAACAGGCCCTGGCCGAGGTGTTGCGCAATTATCCGGATTTGACGATTTCAAAAATCAGGCAAGCTATGGTTCATTCAGATGCTGCTCTGGATCGGATGGCCGAAAATCTTCGGAGGCTCGGCTTACCGGATTAATCCTGGCTTTTGCCGTGTTCCGCGGGCCGGAATCGAGAGATTTCGATTGGTCTGCTCGTTGCACGAAACGGTCATGGCGGCGCAGTCACCGCATGTCTGTTGTCTGGGCCATCGCGGACGACATCTACTCGGGATGAGTATTTCGCACTTTGACGAGTTGCCCGGAGGAATTTCACCTCCGGGCGCTCCCAGAACCGTGCATGACCCTCTCGAGTTCACACGGCTCCCGATGTTCGGCCGTTGCCATGACATAGCGCCCAATGTGCGAAGAGCGTGGGGTTGGCCCGGCGTAGCCGGTCAAACCAATCTCTTGCGCCCTTGGTCTGGTGACGCAGTCGCTTGAACTTTCGACGCGCCCACCGGATGACATAGGCATCAATCCGCTTCAGGGTCGGACGCAATTGCGTCTTGTAGAAGTGGCTGTAGTAGGTGATCCAGCCGCGAATGCACGGGTTGTACATCTGGACCAGTTCGGTCAGAGATTTGTCGCTGCGGTGATGCAGCGCCCAGCTGCGTATCTCGCGGCTGATGCGCGTCAACGCCGTCGGACTGGCAGCGGGCTGGAAGCTGTGCGAGAAAATGCGTCTGTCCGGCTTCACCCACATGATCTTTCGGGCTCGAAACTGGAAGCCAAGAAAGTCAAAGCGGATGTCCGGGAAGTCGCCTCGCCGGTTCACATCCTTGCAGTAGACGATCTTCGTTTTCTGCGGATGTAGCACCAGCTTGCAGGCCGCAAAGCGATCCACAATCGCACTCCAAAGTGCCCGCGCCTCCTCGGCGCTTCTACAGTGACAAATGGCATCGTCCGCGTACCGTTCGAACGGGATATGAGGAAAGGTTCTCACCATCCACGTGTCAAACGCATAGTGCAGGAACAAGTTCGCCAGGAGCGGGCTGATGACCCCTCCTTGCGGCGTCCCCGCCATACGCGGCATGATGCTGCCGTCCTCCATCTGGACGGGTGCCTTCAGCCAACGCTCGATGTAGAGGAGTACCCACGGACAGTCCGTATGATGGCGGACCGCCTTGAGCAAAAGCTCCCAATCGATGCTGTCGAAGAACCCTTTGATGTCGAGATCGAGCACCCAGTCGTAGCGCCAACAGCGTTGACGAGCTTGATGCACGGCGTCGACCGCCGATTTGCCGGACCTGTAGCCATAGGAGTCGGCATGGAACACCGGCTCCAGAACGGGCTCCAGGTAGCGTCGGGCGACCTCCTGGGCGATGCGGTCAGCGACCGTCGGGACGCGGCGGGCATAGTGCACCTCATGCAGCTGGTGTTGGGGATGATGTACGAAGATGGGCTGAGTTGGCGATCCATTCTCGAAGGCGCAGATCCAATTCCTTGTCGATTGTGATCGCATAGGGCGCATTCCACCTGCGTTGCACCGCCGGAACAAAACCGCGCTCGATCCAGTAATGGACGACCCAAAGGCTGACGCCATACCTCTCGCGGACCTGACGAACGTTCAGGGCGCCGTTGGGCGGCGGGGGAGCCGGAATGCGATATTTGTATCGGAGCCACTTGATCGTACCCATAGTGATTGGTTTACCGGTCGTCGTGCTTTTCTGGCCATCGTCGCGCAATGTGGCGAGAATTTCGTCGTCATGATGGTCGATTGCCAGCTCTCGTATCCGGGCAACCAATGCCATGGGACAGCGAACAGCCTCCGCCCTGTTCTGTGGAAGTTGGATGCGCAGCGTTTCGGTTTCACCACCTTGCCAGCGAATGTGTAATCTGACGGTCTTCGGCTCCGGTCCTTTTACGACGGTGATGTCGCGCACCAGCAAGCGGAGAATGCGCTTGCGATCTCGAGGTGTCGTAGTCGAGGCCGTCCACAGGCGCGGGAAGTCGTTTGCCAGCTGAAGAATCTGCTGCTTCTGCTCAGCCGTGACGGCGCGCATGGTCTTGCGTTCGAAGGCGACAAGTTCGGCTTCAAGGTCGTGCAGGTGCTGCGCGGCATCATTCCAGCGTGTTTCGAGCGTTGCTGCGATCAACCGGTTGTTGGGATCGACCGCCTCGTAACGCCGTTCGGCCAGATCTACGTTGTAGCGCGCGCGCTCGATCCGCATCCGCCATTGTGCCCCAATATCGCGATCTTGTTGTTCCAGACTGTTCAGTGCCGCCAGTGCAAGTTCAATGGTCACCGGCGTGATCGCGTTGACCAGCCGCTGGCTAATTGCCAGGTCGAGGGATGTGGCGGGCACCGTCAGACAGCCGCGCGATGCCAATGCTTCCCGGTGCTTCCAAACGCATTGATAACTTGGGTAGATGCCCCCGTTCCCCGTGTAGCGGACCCCTGTAGCGCGACAATCTGGATGGGAACACAGCGACAATCAGGATGGCCATTTCGGCGGTCGCGGCGGGAGGATGATTGTCGCGGCGCGACGATAACGCAAGCGATATTTGTGTGAGCGGAGAATTTGATTGTCGTGGAGCGACACTCAGGATGAGGTTTTGATTGTCGCGCGCGTTGGTGGGCGCCCGGCTCCACGGGCCTTGTCGACAGCTTCTTTCCGGCGATAGCTGTCGACATTCATTTCGAGGATTGTGGCGTGATGGACGAGGCGGTCGATTGCCGCGAGCGTCTTCACCACCACTACGGGCTGCTCCGCCCCAGCACTCCGCATCGGTACTCTCGCCCTCGCGGTTTGAGCCGCTTGCGGCTTGTCCCTTCACGCCGCCCGCAAATGGCGAGCGGGGTGACGCAGTGCTGGTTCTCACGTTCCATACGAAAGCCTGGTCGAGCTTCGCGCCGCCTACATGCCGGATGCCACCCGGGCCGTCTCAGGCATCCCCCGGGCTGATCCCGGAGGAAGATGCTATGGGGCGGCGGCGCGGATATTGCGTCCATCGTCGCTGCATGTGAACCGATGGAGCACCCCATGCAGAAGTTGAACGACCTGAGCCGATCCCTCACTCCCCTCGAACCGGATGGCACGCTGATCGCCGTGATCGAGATGAGCCAATCGAGCTGGCTCGTTGCCGGCATCGTGCCTGGCGTCGAGCGCCAGCCGTTGAAGAAGCTCGCGGTCGACGAGAGCGCATTGCTGAAATCTGCTCAATCGCTGGCGTGTGGAAGCAGAGAAAGCAGGGCACAAGATCGAGCGCATCGCAGTTGCCTTCGAGGCCGGCCGAGACGGTTTCTGGCTGGCGCGCTGGCTCAGGGCACGCGGCATCGAGGCCTACGTCATTCACGCATCGAGCGTAGCCGTATCGCGCGAACACCGGCGCGCCAAGACCGATCGGCTTGACACTGAGCTGCTCAAACGTGCCTTTATCGGCTGGCTGCGCGGTGAGCGTGATCACTGCAAGATGGTGGCCATCCCGACGACCAAGGACGAAGATGCTAAGCGGCCCAACCGCGAGCGCGAAAGCCTCATCGGAGAGCAAAGCTCGGATTGTCAACCGAATGAAAGCAGCGTTAATTCGGCTCGGCATCCGCGGCTTCAATCCCAAGCTGAAGAAGGCCGCCGGACGCCTTGAAGATTTGCGTACGCCTGAGGGCGAGCCGATCCCGCCCAACACGTTGGCTGAGCTGCAGTCACGACATGGAGCGCCGTCGGCTCGTCAGTGATCAGATACGGCATATCGAGGATGCTCGCCTGGAACGCATCGAGCAAGCGCCCGGTGATGGACCACATGCCATGGTGCGCCTGCTGGCGCGGGTGATCGGGGTTGGCATCGAGACGGCCGATATGCTGGTGCAGGAGGTGCTGGCGCGAAACATGCGCGACCGTCGGGCCGTAGCGCGTTATGCGGGCCTCACGGGCTCGCCCGACGAGAGTGGCAAAAACGTCGCGAGAAAGGGCTGGCCCGTTCCGGCAACGCTCGAGTTCGGCGAGGCATGATCCAATTGGCATGGCGATTTCTCATGTTCCAGAAGGACAGCGCCTTGGCGCAGTGGTTTCGAGCCCGCACCGAGAACCGCCCGCAGCACTCGCAAGACCATGATCGTGGCGCTTGGCACGCAAGCTTCTGATCGCCCTGTGGCGGCTGGTGCGGGAGGGCGCGATGCCGGACGGCGTCGTTCTGCGCCCGGCGCAATGAGCGGAGGTCGCTAGAAGGCCCCCGACAGTTTCGGCCCAGTCCGTCCGCTTGTGACGGGTCGCCGATGACGGTTCGAGGTGGCGGGGTCCCGATGCCCCCCTTGGCTTTCATGCCGAGAAGAAGAATGGGTCCGCCGCCTCGGAGCTTCGCTGCCGATGCGCATGAGCTGCATCATGGTTCGGGTCCTTGGACCCACCGAATACAAGGTTGTGGCGCGATTGATCCGCGCCCGAAAGCGGGCTCCCCTCTGATCGTCATCCCGACCGCACCGAGCGTGCCGTCGTGCTCGAAGCTGTCAAGGTATGGCCTGGCAAGGGCGAAGCATGTCGAAAGGTTGGTGCGACGGCCAACCTTGACAGCTCCTGCGCGCGACGGCCTGGCGCTGCTGCGGGTCGGGACGAAGAAACGGGCTTTCAGATCGAACAAAGAAACTGACGAAAGACAAAAACATGCGTTGCACTGCCGACCCCCTTGACCAAAGAAGCCCCATACAAGGGTCATCCCCCGGTTTTGACATCGCCTAATCCGCTTTCGACACTTCATCGACGGTTTGCTTGCGCTCCGCCTCTCTCGACCTTGCCGTCTGGGCTTCTCGCCCAGATTTGGCTGCAACGCTCACCACCACGGCTCTTGACCGTAGCAGCTTGCAGTGGCTTGGGATCAGCACCTGATTGCCGAACCCGAAGGGCCCTCCTTCATCTCTCGTACAGTTGCGCGTAGCCGTTTGGACCGGCTACGCTCGTGACACACGACCCACCTCGGACCATGGGCCTAGCCGGACACCGGCCCACAATTCTGTTATATAGGCATTCAATTTCCCGAGCCCCGGGGTCCATCTTGATCAGCGAGCGCGTAAAGCGGCGACTGGCGGCTATTCTGGCGGCGGATGTCGTGGGCTCTTGCTGCTTGATAGGCATCGACGAAGAAGGCACGCTCGCGCAACTGAAAGCACTTAGAAAAACGCTTTTCGATCCCAAAATAACCGAGCATCACGGACGAATAGTTAAAAATACGGGGGACGGTGCTCTTGTTGAGTTCGCCAGCGTCGTCGACGCTGTGCGATGCGCAGTCGAAGTCCAGCGCAGCGTCGCCAAACGAAATGCCGACATGCCGCAGATGAGGCAGATCGAATTTCGCATCGGCATTCACGTCGGTGACATTATTATCGAAGAGAACGATATCTTTGGCGACGGCGTCAATATTGCGGTGCGACTCGAAGGGATCGCAGAGCCGGGCGGCGTTTGCATCTCCGACGACGCTTACCGGCAAATTCGCGGCAAGGTAGATGTTACCCTTGAGGACACGGGTACGCAATCTTTGAAGAATATCGCTGAACCGATGCGGGTCTGGCGCGTTCCAAACGGCTGCGCCGTATCAGAAGTGCCGAACCGCCTGCCTGTTGATGACGCTGAACCGCTTGCGCTTCCTGATAGGCCTTCCATCGCGGTGTTGCCGTTCCAGAATATGAGCGGTGATCTCGATCAGGATTACTTCGCTGATGGCATGGTGGACGAAATCACCACCGCGTTGTCGCGGTTCAAATCTCTATTCGTGATCGCGCGCAATTCCAGTTTTACTTACAAGGGCAAAGTAGTCGACATCAAGCGGGTCGGACGCGAACTCGGCGTCCGCTACGTGCTTGAAGGCAGTGTGCGCAAGGCAGCCGGAAAAGTCCGCATCATCGGCCAATTGATTGATGCCGCGACCGGAGTGCACCTTTGGGCCGATCGATTTGAAGGTGACTTGAGCGATATCTTCACCCTGCAGGATCGGATGACCGAGAGCGTCGTCTCTGCCATTGAACCAAAAATGTTTCAAACCGAAATCGATCTGGCCGCCCGTCGACCGAACAACCTAAGCGCCTACGACCTTTGTCTTCGAGCAATACCGCACCTCTATTCATTTACCCGGGGCGGATCGGCCGAAGCCCTTCAGCTCACCTCTCGCGCATTGGAGATTGACCCTCGGTATGGCTTTGCTGCAACCCTTGCGGGGAGCTGCCACTTCCAAACCGTAACTCAGGGATGGGCGGCTGATCCGAAGTCGGAAACAGCAGAAGCATTGCGGCTTCTCCAGTTGGCACTCAGTATCGACGGAAACGACCACTTGGCATTGGGCATACTTGGCTATGCTGCGGCCTGGTCTGGCGATTTCGATACTGCAAGGGAAATGGTGGACCGTTCGGTCGCCTCTAACCCGAATGCAGCCTTCGCATGGGGCCAGCGAGGTTCGACTTACCAAGCAGCAGGGAAGCCCGAAGAGGCGATCCGGAGCTTTGAACGCGCCGTTCGACTAAGCCCGTTTGACCCTTTGCTGTTTTTAACGTTGACAGAAATGGGCATTGCATTCATCAGTCTTGGCCGTTTCGATGAGGCGGTTGCCGCAGCCAAGAAGGCTCTCAGCCAGAACCAGACTTTTGCGGCGTCCTATCGCTGCCTCGCGACGGCTCTGGCTCATCTGGGACGCGAAGCAGAAGCGAGGAAGGCGGCGGCCCGTCTGCTCGAAATCCAACCGGATTTTCGTATTTCTAAATGGATAGTCGGTAGCGGCCGACCGCAAGATCAAATATTTATCGACGGTCTCCGCAAAGCTGGACTTCCGGAATGACGCGCATCCCGTCTCGCGTCACCAGCGATTTTGATTGACTAGGCCGCGACCTGACTTCCGCTGTCGGCAGATTTTGTTGCAAAAGTCGAAAATCGAACGATACCGAAAATCTCGCAAAAGCTGATTTTTAGACGCCTCTACCGCTGCAATGCTCTGTAGCGCTGATACGAACGGCCGTGGTCGTTTTTGTACGAAACAATGAGGTCCCTCACATCGCCACATACGAAACGCATCAGCGGGCCTAGGAAATTTCGTTCGTCACCCCAAAAAGACTTTTGCAACATGGGGTAATTCCGGGATCGAGCCTGACAAGGGCAAGGGAATCAGCTCTCCAGGAACGTAGGAGGCCAGCCTCATGTGGCCTCGCAACGATGGAGCGCGGCAATGGAGTACTATGTCGGACTGGACGTGTCGTTGAAGCAAACATCGATCTGTGTGGTGGATCAGTCTGGATCGGTCGTGCGAGAGGGCGTCGTCGATTCAGATCCCGAGGCGATTTCAGTTTACGTGAGGTCAAAGGCACCGGGCGCGGTACGTATCGGCCTGGAGACTGGACCTACGTCTACTTGGTTATGGACTGAGCTTAAGCGGTTTGGCCTACCGGTGATCTGTATCGATGCGCGCCATGCCAAGGCGGTGCTCAAGATGCAGATCAACAAGAGCGACCGCAACGATGCTATCGGGATCGCCCGCATCATGCAGACCGGTTGGTTCAAGGAGGTGCACGTCAAGGATGTCGACAGCTACTCGGTCAGGGCACTACTCGCCAGCCGGGCGTTGCTGGTCAAGATCAAGCGCGATCTCGAAAACCATGTTCGCGGCCTTCTTAAGAACCTAGGTCTCGTCATCGGCCGTGCCAAGTTCAATGTCTTCGCCGTGCGAGCCGAGGAGTTGATCGAGGGACGCCCTGAGCTGATAGCTGCGATCAGGCCGCTGTTCGAAGCGCGCAATGCCGTCGAGCAGCAGGTCAGTGAGCTTGACCGCAAGGTTATGAAACTCGCTCGCCATGATGCGCAGGTTCGCCGGTTCATGACCGTGCCTGGTATCGGCCCGATTACCGCGCTCGCCTTCAAGGCAACGATTGACGATCCGGCACGGTTTGCGCGATCGAGAAGTGTGGGTGCTTATGTTGGGTTAACCTGTAGACGCCACGCCTCCGGGGAGGTCGATTGGTCGGGCCGAATCTCCAAATGCGGTGACGAGCTTCATCCCCCACGCCTTCACGGCGGACCATTTCGGGACGCGGGTCAGCAAGCGTAACGGGCTTCGCAAGGCCAAGGTCGCGGTCGCGCGCAAGCTCGCAGTCATTCTGCATCGCATGTGGATCGACGGAACCGAGTTCAATTGGTCGAAGAAGGAGATTGCTGCCTAACGAGGAGATTACCGAGTTCCTGCCAAACGGCGGGAAAAGACGTCCCAGCCGGGACGATGGCGATGGTGAGTTCGTCCGATTTTTTGCGAGCGCCCGAAAGGCCGACCGCGATTGCAACATTGAACCGCCAGCGTCACCTTACGCCATCATGCGGAGGGCTTACCCCTACCGCGGAGAGAACAGTGGGCCCGGCAAGGACGATCATTGGAGAGCTTGAGCCCGGAATTAGAGAACAAAATCGGCACGAAACGGTCATGGCGGCGCGCAGTGTCTGTTGTCTGGGGCAAAGCGGAAGACATTTACTCGGGATGAGTATTTCGCAATTTGACGACCCAAAGCAGTCTTAGTGCCGTTTCGTTCCGATGCGGGGTGTTCTGCCGTTTCCGACCGAATCAATTTTTGAGTGCCGGCCATCATGACAACATCGATCTTCACAAACTCAAATCATCCGGCACAGGCCGAATTTCCTGATCACCTTGGCATCTGTAAATCCGCCGGGCGCCTGTGGCCGCACTGCAACAACACTTTTGTTTCTGCACCGGAACCGCTCATTTTTATTTACATCAACCCCGGCGTGCTTTTAGCTTCGCCCACCGGGGCTGGGGGCACTTTCATAAACAATCAATTTTCGAACCCGGAAGCCGCAGTGCGCTAATGCCTGCGGCTTTTTTCAATGGCGGTTGCGCCCAAAGAAACGGCCCCAGCGCGGGGGGCGAAGCGCCGAGGCCGCCTAGTTTGCGCTTCCGTGTGCCGGACTGAGGGGATTGATCCGACACGATTGACCAAATCGTCAAAGCTGAAATCGTTCCGACACGACCGTCCGCTGAAATCAGACGACTCACGCCAAAAGACTGCGCCAAGAGACCGCGCTGGTGGTCCTTGCCTTGCACCATGTCTGGCGCTTCAATGCCCGCATGCCTGATACCGGAATTGATTTCAGCGCTCCGGCAGCGCTTCGAAAATGGCCGTCACTCAATAAGCAGCGCGTTAGCGCCTCGCTCGGCGCGCGTGCCTACATGATCAGTGAGGGCACCCTAGACGAATGTATCCAGCAGTTTATGCAGCTACGCGAAACGCAACGCCATTTGTATGAAATTCACACCGCGCCGCAGTCTGATCTCGTCGGCGCGATCTTATCGACGGACCACATCGTTGAGCTGGCGCGCTTGAGGGATTTTCTCGGAAAATAGCGACGCTCCACTGGTGCGGGCAACATCATCGTGTCCGGCCTCTCTACCGCCGCTCATCATCATCAAGATGCACCCACATGTAAGGCGCGATCTCGCGCTGTTGCGTGAGCTTGATCATGTGAACACGTGGCAAATAGCGCAGCGTCCGGCATGACCGGCATTTCAGCGCCGCCTCAAGTTTCCAGATCGGTGTGCCGCGTGGTCGCCGGACGTGTTCAAGCGGGAGGCTGGCCTCGGTTTCACAACGATGGCATTTGACTTGTAGCCAGCCGTAGCCGCCGTTGAGGCATTGCGCGATCGTTGGTGACGGCTGCGCCGCGAGCTGTCAGCGCTTCGATTTCTTCTTTACCTTCTTGGGTTTTTTCGCCTTCTTCGGCATTACTTTCTTGACGGCCTTCTTCGCTTTTTTAGCCATTGATCTTGCGGCCTTAACGACGCGCTTCTTAACTGATGTCTTCTTTGATTTTTTAGCCATGTAAATTCCTTCAACGTTTTGATTTCTTGGATTTCTTCGACTTCTTCTTTTTTACGGTCTTTTTGACGGACGATTTCTTCGCCGCTTTTTTGGCCGTTTTCTTCACGGCTTTCTTAGCGGCTTTCTTCGGAGCCTTTGCAGCTTTCGCAACCGCCTTACCGGCTCGCTTAACGGGCTTCGGGGCGCGACTACCCACCGCCTTCTTGGCGCGCTTGGCAACTGCTTTTACAGCGGTCTTGGCGAGTTCACCCGCCGCGTCTGCGACCACGTCGGTCATCTGATCGACCAGCGGCTTATCTTTTTCGTCGTCCATAATCGGTTCTTCCTTCGCAGGTTGAGGAACTGTGGCGAGCGGCGTCAAGAGAGGGTCCGGATAGTCAAGCGGAAACCCTGCTCCGGCTTGCGCGAGTGCTCACCGCGCGGCTCCAGGATCGCGGAGCGGATGTTGCGGGAATGGATCCTCGGCTTGCCGACCTTTCCGATGAGGAAGGGCTCATGACAGTTGCGGAGCGCGTAGCCGGTGCCAAAGGTCGGCTTGCTGCCGTCCTTCACCATCTTCACCCAGACACCCTGGGTGCAGTAATCGACGCCCCAGCGGCGGAAGCACTCGCGAGCCTGGTCGTACATCGGCGCGGTGGCGTAGAGCCAAAAACCACCATTATCAAAGGTATCTTGCGCATTCTCGCGGCAAAACCGTGAGGCTCCTGCTATGCGCGCCAACCGGCCGCGCCGCCAAGCGCATGACCGAGGCGACCGGCTTCGAAGCCAAAACCGTTCACCGGATGCTTGAAGTCGACCCCAAGACGGGAGCGTTCAAGCGCGGCGACGACAATCCACTCGAGTGCGACCTGCTTGTTATCGACGAAGCCTCCATGGTCGACGTCATGCTGATGCAGGCGCTCATAAAGGCGGTGCCCCGCACTGCTGCTCTGTTGATCGTTGGCGATATAGACCAACTTCCCTCCGTGGGACCGGGGCAGGTGCTCGCGGACGTAATCTCTTCTGGTGCGATACCAGTGGTGCGATTGACCGAGGTGTTCCGGCAGGCCGCGGAAAGCCGAATTATCACCACCGCTCACCGCATCAATCAAGGTCTTATTCCCGATCTCAGCCCGCCCGGGATCGATACGGACTTCTACTTCGTCCAAGCGGAAGATCCCGAAATCGCCGTGCAGCGCATCGTCGAATTGGTGAAAACCCGGATCCCCGCGCGCTTCGGCTTCGATCCTATCCGCGACATTCAGGTTCTCTGCCCAATGAATAGAGGCGGGGTGGGTGCTCGCTCCCTCAATATAGAGCTGCAAGCCGTATTGAACCCAGCCGGAGAGCAGAAAGTACTGCGCTTCGGGTGGATTTTCGCGCCAGGCGACAAGGTGATGCAAATTCAAAACGACTACGATAAGGAGGTCTACAACGGCGACATCGGATACGTTGATGAGGTCGATCTCGACGTCGGGGAGCTCGTAGCCAGCTTCGACGGCCGCGCTATCAGTTATGCATTCGGCGAACTCGACACACTGGTGCCTGCTTACGCCGCGACCATCCACAAAAGCCAGGGCTCAGAATATCCTGCCGTTGTGATTCCGGTCATGACGCAGCATTACGCCATGCTGCAACGAAATCTGCTCTATACTGGTGTCACCCGCGGCAAGAAGTTGGTTGTGCTTGTAGGTCAGAAGAAGGCTGTCGCGATCGCTGTTCGGAATGTCTCTGGGCGCAGGCGGTGGTCAAAATTGAATGAATGGCTGCGCGGCTATACCGTCTCCAAGATGATCGGCCCTTGATACGCGGCCCGCTTCTGGCAATGGTCAGCGCACTTTGGACGTGCTAGTGCTTGACCGTGCGCCCCCAGGGCGCGAACCATCAGTGAGGAATCCCCAGCCGAATGCAGCAACTACTTCGTAAACGCAGGTTACGCTTCCATCAAAACGTGAAACGCTCTAGCAAAACGCATGGTCAACAAGCACGGCGTTGAGCTTTGGAGCGGCGCGAGGTTGGTGATCGTGCTTCGATGCAAGGATGACCATGCTTGACGGTCGTTTCTTCTTGTATTTCCTCGCTGCACTATCGGTTAGCTCTGCCGTCGGTGCCGGTCTCGCGTATTGGGCCGCCAACGCCTACATCGTCAGCCAGCACAGCGGAGACCCCCTGCAAACACAGGGCGGTCTCAAGCCATCGCAGGACGTCGGACATAAGTAAGGCCGCCCTCCTTGTCTACCTTTTGGTATCCGTCCCTTGCCACCGCATTCCCCGCACGGTGGCGGATAGATTCTGCGACCGGGCTGCACGGGTTGAATGGCCGCTGGGGCGCCTGTGCCGTCGCAGGCGGGACATTGCTTCTAGGATTTATGAGCCGTTTTTTAATCCGAATCTCCGGCGTTTGAACCATGACGTTGCCCAGCCAAACCCGCTAATGGTCCTCAATCTGACAGGCGCATTGCCCGGCGTCCAGCGCGCCGACGCACTGACGGCCGGTGCTGATGATCCAGCGCCGTTTGACACCGGCAACCGCCGTCACGATATGAAACCACGATGGCAGCACGATCGGATGTAAACCGCGCGCCGTATAGGTCGGGCCGGGAGCAATCCCGGCCTGATTTTTCTGATCGGATGATCAGATGAAAATCGCGAGTATGGAAGATCCATTTCCACGCGGCACAGTCATCGGTAAGACGGCCGACAACGTCATGACCCGCGTTCACTTGGAAACTCGGCCTCGCATAACGGCATTATGACCAGAAATCTCAGAATATTTCTTTGCTTGAGTCAGCGATCGGGCAGAGCTGATTTTCCCGGCTCGTTATTATGGGACATCCATCAGGGGGCTTTCGGATGGAAGAGTATCGGGCTTATTTCGTAGGGCGCGACGGTCATTTCAATGGATTCGAACCGATTGTCTGTGCCGACGATGCAGCGGCGGTCGAGAATGCAAAACGCCTCGTTAACAGGCATGGCATCGAGCTTTGGAACGGCGCGCGGCTTGTTGGTTGGCTTGAGCCAATACGGACCGCGCGGGCAATCATCCCATGACCTTCACTAGCACCTTCCTTTAACCATTCCATATTTAATTGCAACCATTTTATTCTATCTTTCTGCATAGCAACTTTCGCCAAATTACCGCAACCGTTTTTTAATGCCGCCGTCGGTGGATGAGTGGCTTCCGGAGCGGCATCTGGCGCGTTTTATTGTGGAAGTGATCGCTGGTCTTGAGCTGCTATCGATGAGCGGCAGCTATCGTGGTTCGGGCTCGGCGTCGTACCACCCGCGGGTTTTGCTGGGGCTTCTGGTTTATGGCTATGCGACGGGAGTGTTTTCGAGCCGCAAGCTGGAGCGTGCGACGTATACTCGGTGGCGTTCCGCTTCATTGCCGCGAACGATCATCCCGATCACGATACAATAGCGACATTTCGGCGGCGATTTCTGCCACAGATCGAGGGCCTGTTTGTGCAGGTGCTGGTTCTGGCACGGGAGATCGGGGTTCTGAAGCTGGGCACGGTTGGGCTTGACGGGACCAAGATCCACGCCAATGCCAGCCGGCACAGTGCGTTGTCCTATGCGCATGCCGGTAACATCGAAACGCAGTTGAAGGCCGAGGTGGCCGCTCTGATGGCGAAGGCCGAAACGGCCGATCAGGCCGATCTTCCCGATGGCTTTTCGATCCCGGAAGAACTTGAGCGGCGGGAAGAGCGGTTGGGCAAGCTCGCCGCGGCGCGCGCCAGGATCGAGGCGCGGGCCAAAGAGCGTCATGCCCGAGAGCAGGCCGAGTACGAGGCCAAGCTTGCGGCCCGCAAGGCCAGGGAGGAGAGCCGCGGCAAGAAGACGGGCGGCCGGCCGCCATCACCGCCTGCATCCGGCGCTTTGCCCACTGACCAGATCAATCTGACCGACGAGAGTCGCGCATCATGCCGGTGGCCGGCGGCGGGTTCGAGCAATGCTACAATGCGCAGGCCGTGGTCGCCGCCGGCAGCATGTTGGTGGTTGCGGTCGATGTGGTGCAGGCGCCCAACGACAAGCAGCAACTTGCCCAATGCTCGACAAGATATCTGCTTTGCCAGATGAACTGGGTGAGGCCGAAACACTGCTGGCCGACAGCGGCTACTTCACTGGGCGACGCAGGCCGAGAATACGGTTACGACGACCGCAATGAAGAGAAGACCGCGATAAACGTAATTCATTGCGTAGAGCTTCCCATACTGGCGGCGCGGCCTCAAAACCGGAGGTTCACAAATCCTCCCGCAGCCCCTGAAGACCGGATGGCGAACTTTCCCCTCGGCCGACTTGGTCCGGTATTCGATCTCGGCCAACAAGGTCGGTTCAACCCAGATGCCGCGATGGGCGATGCGCTTGCTGTACGGCTGGGCAGTCCGGACCAACGGCTTGAGGCGCGCGCGCAAATCTTTGGCGATGTCGTTATCAAAGCCGTGTTCCACCTTACCGGCGTATATTAGTTCGGTGCCCTCCCGTCGACCGACATAGAGACCAACGAACTGGTTTCCCTTCATCGCGAAGCCAGCAATCGTCAGTGTCTCGCGCTGGGCGCAGGTCTTCTTGACCCAATCATTGATCCGGCCCGATGAGTATTTGCTATCGCGGACCTTGGAGACGACGCCTTCCAAGCCGGTCTTGCAGGCGTGCTTGAATATCTCCCCGCCGTCGACCTCAAAACTCTCGCTGAATTGGATATCGGTGTCGGCGATCAACTTCTTGAGCAGCGCTTTGCGATCGATCAGCGCCAGCTTTCTCAGGTCATGGCCGTTGAGATAGAGAAGATCAAAAGCGACCATCACGATCTTGGTTGATCTGCCCTTTAGCTCATTTTGTAGAACGGAAAAATCGGTGGTGCCATCGGCTGCCGGCGCCACCACTTCGCCATCGATGATCGCAGACCCGGCGCTGATATGCCAAGCATGGTCGGCGATCTTCTTGAACCGCTTGGTCCAGTCGTTGCCGCGCCGGGTGAATACGGTGACCGCCGCGTCTTTGATGTGAACCTGCACCCGGTAGCCGTCGAACTTAATCTCGTGAATCCACCGCTCGCCGCTCGGCACCTTGGTGATCGAGGTCGCCAGCGCTGGCGCGACGAAGCCGGAATAGGCGGCCTTGATGCCGCCGGCGTGCGGTTTTGGCCGTTCACGACTTGGCATCGGTCAGTTTGGTTTGCCGCGTCAAAAGCCACTCGGCCGTACATAGTACGCCTCTATCGGCCTCGTCCGCGATCAATTGAAGCAGGCGAGCCTTCTCGCTGTCCTGCTCGGCAAGGGCCAGTCTGCGATACCGGATAGCGCGGGGCTTGCTCATGCCAACCTCAATGTGAGTTGCCGGTCGAGCCCGTCATAGCTCGACAAAATCCTGAATGTTGGATGGCACGTCTCGCAGTTGCAGATCGCAGAGGCGGCGCAGCTCTTGGGCAATGTCACCCGAAACATCCTGCGACCAGCCTTCGGAGGTGTTGAAGGCGACGACGCGGACCGGGTTTTTGTATTTCCCCTCAAGCAGGTCGAAGATGACAGTTTCCAGATCGGTGGCGTCGACGTCGGCTTCCCGGTAGACCCGGCCATTCCGGCCGAGATCGTCGACCACGAGATAGACGTTCTGATCGTCGCCCTTGGGCACGATCGACGGAGTCCATGACCGACGCATACCTAAACTCCAACGCTACTGAACCGGACAATTCAAGTTAATCAAAAGTGATTCGTTCCGCTAGGTCGGGAACCTGAGTTTCGCGGGAGCGTTGCCCAATTTGGAGGCGACTAAAATGCCCAAATATTACTTCGACCTTGTCGATGGCAAGCGATTACGACCCGTCCGGGTTGGATTCACGTCGTGATATTGAGCAGCATCTTCGTCATGCGGTCGTCTGCCTTCATCACTGTCGCATTGGCGGCAAAGCTGTAGCTTGAGATCATCTGGTCGACCAACTCCTGGGAGAGGTCGACATTGGGCGCGGCGACGAGGCCGTTCTGGTTAGCGAAGGATGCCTGCGGATCGGGGACCGCGATCGCGGACGGCGTCGTCGTGACGGTCGTCTGGGTGCCCCCGCCGGCGCTCGTGGTCTGGACAAGCTCAAGCGGTGCATAGGCCCGTGGAGCCCCGGCCGGCACCGTGACATCGGCGTTGGGAAGCGCGCCCGTGCTCGTGACATTGGCGACGTTAGAGGCGGAGACCTGGAGGCGGCGAGCCGCCGCGTTCATGCCGGATAGTGCGATCGTCGAGATGCTGCTCATCAAGGACTCGTCGGACAGATAGTCTAGCCACTACTTAATGCACGCGCTCCATAAGCAAGCTTCAATGTCAGCGGCCGAATTTCCGCGATGGGAACAACGGGTCGTTTACCATTCGGCTGATCTCGCCGCGCTGGCGGTGAACCTGGGTTCGCATGCGTTCGATCTCGCGACGGATTAAGTCGATGTCGGGCATGTGATTAGCCTGAATACGTGCCGAACCGGCCATGCTTCACGCCGCGACGGAAGCCATGGGACACTTGCCGCTCCATCTCGGCTTCCACGAACTCGATCGCCACGATCAGCGCCTTGACGGTCGCGCGAAGATCGCCACCGCACGCTGCGACGGCTTCGTCGGTGGCGTGCTCTAGCCGTTCGGCTTCTGCCTGCATGTCGGCCGATTGCGAAGCCTCCGGCTTCGGCTCCGGTTGCGCATTCATTCCTCGTCCCCATATCGTCAGCGAGGCTGAATGTTCTATTTTTGTTCTCGCAAGAACCGCCTGCGGGTTGGCGATGGCAGGACAGACATCCTCAACCTAGCGCGACGGCTTTGCTCTTTTTCGTAGCCGGCATTTTCGGCACGAGCGGTGCGTCGTCACGGCTGGGGACCCTAGGCCCCACGGCAACTAACTTGAGCCCGAGCAGTTCGAACATCCGCGCGCTGACCTTCTCTTGCGCGGCTCGCATCGCAGGGCCTTTCTCAATCATGAGTTTGTTGGTGTATTCTTCGGACACACCGTCGAGAGCGTGGCCGCAAAGGAAATGGATCAGCATCTCGGAAATCTCGCAATCAACGGCGATCGTGCGATAGGTGTGGCGAAGGGCATTACCAGCCATCGGCAGACCTGAGCGCGACGGGGCTTGCATACAGCCGGGAAAGACAAGATCACCCGCGATGACTTCGCCGTGCGGCTTCTTTCGTTCGACGACGCGGACCTCGCCCGGTGCCATTCCGCGCAGGCCTTTTTGAGTGATCGTCTGCGGCGGAGCGTCGATGCTCATCATGAGCGCATAGGCAATCTGCGGCGTGATCGGAAGATGGATGTTCAACTCGGCTTTCGGATTGCGAACGATCAACATGCGCTTTTCGAGGTCAACATCGTCAAGCCGAAGGTTGCCGAGTTCTCCGGGACGTATTCCGGTCAACAGTGCCGTAAGATGGTAGCCGCGATGAACAGGATTTTCGATCTTCTCCCATGACTTGCGCCAAGCGGGGAAAACCTCGAAGTCGAGCACCTTCTGAGACGCCCGCCTCTTTTTGAGCTTGATGCCGGAGGTCGGCAGAGCCGTGGGCAGCGAGCGGTCGAGCGCGGCTTCTTGGCGATAGCAAGCGCGGATGAGGCGCACGCAATGGGCCGCCGACGCCGGGATGGCTTTATTGAGCTTCGTGAACCACGCCTTGACGGCTTTAGGGTTGTCCGACATTTGCACCAGGGTCCAGCCGTCCCATTCAGGGAAGATGTGCGCCTCGGCGAGCTTCTTGGCGTTGAGATACCAACGGGGCGGCTTGCCCTTCTCTTCGGCCTGCGTTCGGAGGTACTCAAGGTAGTTCTCGAAAGCTGCACGGAATGGCGTCGCCGTGCGCTTGCCCTTGGCGGCCGTGCCGCCGGCTACGGAACCCGCATAGATCAGGGCCTCTTTGCGCGCCTCACCCACGGTCATGGCCGGCCATCTGCCGAGCGTCTTGAAGCTGGAGACTACCTTGCCGTTGACACGCTTCTGATGGCGGAAGCGCCAGACGTTCGAATTCGTGCTGATGAAAATCGACAGGCCGAAGACCTTGCTGTCTTTCCAGTACCCGCGCATATCGGGCCGATCGTCAGCGAACTCGCGCAGCGCCTCAATGCGCGGATCGGTCAGCACTTCCGGCTTGCGAGGCGCATCAAGATCAGTGCTTTTCGGCGGTTTGCCGTTGTGAGCAGCGTGGGAAAAACGTTCTGACATCGTGATGACACTTCCCTGCAAAAGGCACCTATAAAAGCGAAGGTGCGGCTCGGAAAATATCATCAGAAGCCCGCTAAACATGGGCCTTAGTCAGTGTTTTCGGGCCTAACTTGAAACGCGGTTAAAATCGCGTTTTAAGATTGGGAAGCTGCCGTTCTACCATTGAACTACGCCCGCAAATCAATGACTTAGCTAGGATCGACGTAATAGGAGCAGAAGGCGTGGCATCGGTATGATTATACGATTCACGGGAAGGGGCGAGTCAAATTCATTCTGGGCATGTCACCGCCCGATGATCTTGACTGCCTGCCACACGCCGAGCTGAAGGGCTTGGTGCTGAAGTTATTGGAAGAGATGGCGGAGCTTCGGCGAACGGTTGCGGCACAACGCGATGAGATTGCGCGGCTCAAGGGTGGGTCAGGCCGGCCGAACATCAAGCCAAGCGGCATGGAGAAGGCGACCGAACCGAAGCCAGCCGGAGGCTCGGGCGAGCAGCGCCGTGGGCGGGGCGAGACGAGATCGAAGCTTGTGATCGACGCGGAGGAGACCGTTAAGGTGGTGGTGGCGCCACAGGGCTCTCGCTTCAAAGGCTACACGAGCTATGTGGTGCAGGATCTGGTGATCCGCCCCTACGTGACGCATTTCCGCTGCGAGCGTTGGCAGAGCCCGGATGACAAGGTTATCACAGCCCCGCTGCCGTCCGGCGTTACCGGGCATTTCGGGCCGGAGCTGCGCCGCTTCGTGCTGGCCCAGTATCACCAGGGCCAGGTGACGGTGCCGCGACTTCTAGCGCTGTTGCAGGCGCTTGGCATCGTCATCTCCAAACGCCAGCTCATGCGCCTGCTGATCGCCGATCAGGACTGCTTCCTCGACGAGGCCCGTGATGTACTGCGCGCCGGGCTGGCGCATGCGACCTGGATTACGGTCGATGACACCGGCGCTCGTCACAAGGCTGCGAACGGCTTCTGCACCCAGATCGGCAACGCGCATTT
Source organism: uncultured Alphaproteobacteria bacterium (assembly GCA_963755895.1). GTDB lineage: Bacteria > Pseudomonadota > Alphaproteobacteria > Rhizobiales > Xanthobacteraceae > Bradyrhizobium. The sequence continues at coordinate 872,545 of CAVWMD010000001.1, read as the reverse complement.
TACCTGGTTCGGCTCCACCAACTCGAAGAGCCGCAGCAACTTTCTCGAGTTGATGCGCGCCGGCCACAGCGACTACGTGATCAGCGACGAGGCGCTGGCCTACATGCGCCAGCGCGCACTCTCCGGGCCAGTCGTTGCCCGCTTGGCCGAACACCCCAACCGGTGCTTCCCCGATCAAGCCGCCTGGAACGTGCACCTCGACCAGCTCGGCATCTCGGCCCTGAAGGTCAACCCCGATCCAGTGACGACCGCCACCGAGGGCGCGTTGTGGGGCAGCATCAAGGCGCATGACTTTCTGCCCAATACCGTCATCGTCAGCGATGACGCCGGCCAGTTCAATGTCGGACAGCACGCCCTGTGCTGGGTCCATGCCGAGCGCCTGATCACAAGCTTGACACCTTCACCGATGAGCAACGCGAAGCCCAGCGCAAAACTCGTGATCTGGTCTGGCGGTTCTATCGCGATCTCAAGGCCTATCGCCAGAACCCCAGCAAGCAGCGCAAGGCTGCCCTGCGCGCCCGCTTTGACCGCATCTTCACCCGAAACACTGGCTTCATCACTCTCGACCGGCTGCTCAAAAGGCTCCATGCCAACAAGAGCGAGCTGCTCATGGTGCTCGACCGGCCCGAGATCCCCTTGAACACCAACGGCTCGGAGAACGACATCCGCTGCCAGGTCACCAAGCGTAAGGTCAGCGCCGGCACACGAAGCGATGCCGGACGCGATTGCCGCGACGCCTTCCTCGGCCTCAGCAAGACCTGCGCCAAGCTCGGCATCGCCTTCTGGCACTATCTCGGCTCAAGGCTCACTGTCTCGAACTTGCCCAACGTCCCGCAACTTCCGGACCTCGTCCGCCACCGCTGCGCGTCCGGCTGACGCCACGGGTTTTGCTCCTATTACGGATCGACTGCCGTTTTTGGTCACCATTTGGTGGACGGCTGCCGGCCCTGGGGCGCTTTATAGACCGCTCCGGCCGCTCGCTCAATCCACTCGTGAAAGTGCTGCGACGAGCTTAGAAACGTGGCGACGGATGCGCGGGCCATGAGCCTATCGGGGCCGCGAATGTCTGCTTATCGGGAAAGGCCGGAAGTAAGCGGCGCAGGGCTGAAACTACGCGATTGAACCCTGAACGGACATCGCCGAACAATCTATCGGATTTGCACTCAGTGCTTCATCAGAGAGTAAGGGGCTCTAACTAAATCGCTTCGATTTCCATCTGTCGTCGCAGCTTCAATCCGTGCCGCAATAAACAGCGAAACTATCACGAGAGCTACCGCCTCAATGTGTGGGCATGGGGGCAGCGAACCTGAGCTGAAACCGGCAGACATACTGTCCTTCTTGCCACATTTTCCCAGGGGGTCAGGGTCTAAACCCTTATCAGGAATGATAGTTCGCAAAGACAATTTCAGTATGCCTTGGCTACCACGGAGCGACCCATGCGTGTCGCGATGTGCATTGTGGCGGTGCTGGTGGTGACCACGCCATCAGAAGCTTCGAAGTCCTGCATGACCAAGGCTGAAGCTCGTCAGCAGTTCGGCTCTGTTCACATCTACTGGCACGGCCCAGCTCATTGCTGGGATGCGACCCGACACGACGCCAAAAGCTCCAAAAGGTCCAGCAAAAAACTCCCGCCCGTCAAAACACTCCCACTCGTGAAGTTGAACAATCGACTGACCAGCCCAAGTGGCGTGATTCCAGGTCGGAAGTGCTGGTTGACAACGGCCCTGTGCAGCCGCTCGGGCTGAGCGCGGATGCTCGGCGTGATGGGGATGACGATGCTGTCACCGGCAGGCCTTGGATAGATCGTTGGGTGGACACGGAGCCATCCCCTCTTGCCGCGCGCTGGGCTGATATCGCAGTGGTGGAGCGGCCGCCTATCATCGAACGCAAAGCGGAGCGGTCGGTCAAGCCGTACGGTGTGGTGCTGGTGTTCGTCGTGCTCGTCGTGCTGGTGCTCAGGACGATCGAGGTTGCGAACCGCCGCCATCTATGCATGCCCGCCATCAGGAAGAACGACCTAGCGCTCTGCCCTGCGCGTTGAACGGCGTCTGGGTACGGAATCGGGTGCGACACAGCTCCTTGTTGTCGGTGACGCGGACAGCACGGCCTTGGGGTACGTCGGCGTCGTCCATGCACGCCTGAGTTTTGACGGTCGCACCGTGGCAGCAGCGCGCCAAACTAGTGACGTGTAGCGCGCTGCGCGAACGCGGTTCGGGTCATCCTGGCCACGAAGACGTCGAGATGCACAACTCTCTGCCTGGCCAATTCGCTGTGGAGTTCGTGAATCTTCCGCGAACTCAGCCAAAAAAGTCTCGAAGGCATGCTTGGCGAATTCCGTCTGAGCCTCAAACGCCTTATCGAGTGACCGCGCAGCCGCGAGCTTCTCCAGGAAGGACCAAGTGAGTTCGACCGATTTCCCGGTGTAGGCGCCATAGGCATTGGCGATCGTTGCAATGCTGACCACTACGGGCTCGGCCGATACGGCAGGGACGGTCGGGATGATATCAGTCACGGAGGGTCCAAGTGGAGAGACGTCCATCGACGCGACCGGTGTGCTGATCTGTTCGCTGATCTGTTCGTTGATCTGTTCTTCGGCGTGCTGTAGTTGATCCGGCTTGGGCTCCGCCTCGAGGCCTTGTTGTTCGCCGGCTTGCTTCCGCGGCACAGCCTTGCTGACCCGCCGCTCCGTCTTCCCCTTGCGTTGGCTGGCCTTCCCGATCACTTTATTCCCACCCGCATTTAGCATTGGGATCGCTCCAGATTTCAAGGATAAATCAAACTGCAAGCCTCCGTCCCGTTTGCGCTAGATTCGCGGTTGCGCCTTGTTCCTCGCGTGGCGGTCATGTGTCTACATTTGGAAGAGTGATCCAGCCGGCACGTCGCGCGCCACTCGAGCGGCGTGCGATGCAACTCCTTGTTGTCGGTGCGGAGACGGCACAGCCTTTTGATGCCAACTTGGAAATGTCCTGCTCAGGGTGCGTGGTGAGATTCCACTCTACGCGGGGGCAGGAACTTTTCCGTCTTGTAAATGGCTAGAGTCCGCTGTGAGGGACCACTGCTGTATCAGGTCCTGAAAATTAACCACTTATTAACCCTACGGTCGCCTAATGCGAATGCTTTGGAGGGAATTTGACTCACCATGTCGGCCCCCTGCGACGCGAACGAAGTCGGTACCCTTGTCGGCCGACCCTGCCTTTTCGTTCGTATAGACAGGCTGGCAGTTCGCGTTACAGCCGTCCTACGCGGAGCAAAAAATGTTCGGAGAGAACGACTTAGTAGACAATCTCAGCCGCGATCTCGATCGCGTGCGCGGAAAACGCGACGCACTTGCATCCGATGTCACGACACTGACGGGTCAAATCGCCGAAATCGAAGCCCGCCTCGCTGAGGAAAAAAAGCGACGGGAACGTAATCATGTTCTAGGCGAAATCGAAGCGATAAAAAAGCGAATCATACGCGCTGCCGGCGCGTTCGCACCCGTCGTCGGTGAGCTCTGCGAGGCGACCGAGATGGCGGCGGCAGTCGTGCCCGAAGCTCGCGAGCTTAATAGCTTTTTATCATCCGTCGCGACTGAAGTCGAAACCGTAGTCGATCCCTTATTGCGCGAACTGGACCGACGCGCGGATGTGGTGCGAGTTGACCACGCCGCACTGGATCTCCCGCGGTTGGCCAATGAGGCGCCGACCGAACTGCCAAAAGATAATAAAGATATTAATGATCGCTTACTCGGCTTGATCCGCGTGCCAATATGGCTGTCTCGTTCCAAGGAGATGGAGAAAAGAGAAACTGCGGAGAACCCGCACAGCACAGCTGCGTGAATTATCGTGTGCTGCGCACCTGACAGAGCCTCTATGATCGTCCGCGGGTTTGGCGATCCGATATCCGCTATGATAGGCCTCTGCGAGGAAAGCTCGCGATAACAAGCCCATCCGCATTTGCAGCTGCAAAAAGAGCGAGCTGCCTCCCGCCAACGTTGGCCTTCCTCTGTTCCCAGTCGAGTATTTTCCAGCGATCCGCCATGCGTACTTCGCTCGCGCGCAAAGTTTACCGCTTCTGCGGTTCGCATTCTGTATGAGACGAGTTGCGCCCGTTCTCGCGGCGGCTCAGTTGGCCTTGCAACTCAGGAAGGCCGGGATATCGAAAACTTTTTCCTCGATCAAATTACGGGCAGGAGAGGAGCGACGGTACGGATCGAGGCCCTGCCGAGCCGCGGGGCGCGCATATTCGGCATTCGGGTTTGCCGCCCGTCCTTCGGGATGGCGGACCGCTGGCAGGACCGGCGGGCACTCTAAATGCGGCAGCAGTGGACTACGCTCGATGCGGCCGGCGATGAGACGGCTGTCGTTGCGAAGCCTGCCGGCGAGTTCCGCGAGTGAGCTTCCCGCTGCTTGCGTCGGGCGCGCCGGATCGAGATTATCGATGCCTGTCGCCACCACCGAGACGCGGACGATCCCTTCCAGACCTTCATCGAAAGATGTGCCGACGATGATGTTGGCGTCTGGGTCGGCCTCCTCACGAATGCGGGTGGTAGCTTCGTCGACCTCGAATAACGTCAGATCCTTGCCGCCGGTGATGGAGATTATGAGGCCACTGGCGCGTTTGATCGAGGGATTCTCGATCAATGGATTGGAAATCGCAGCCACAGCTGCATTGAGCACGCGCCTCTCGCCAGAAGCCTCGCCCCGCCCCATCATGGCCTTGCCCTTCTCGCGCATCACGGCGAGAACGTCAGCAAAATCCAGATTGATAAGGCCTTCCTTGACGATCAGGTCGCTGATGCAAGCCACACCCGAATAAAGCACCCGATCGGCCAGGGCGAAGGCATGGGCGAATGTGGTCCTTTCGTTGGCCACCCGGAACAGGTTCTGGTTTGGGATGATCAGCAGGGTGTCCACCACCTTCAGCAATTCGGCGATGCCGGCTTCGGCAAAGCGCATGCGGCGCTGGCCCTCGAAGTGGAATGGTTTGGTGACTACACCGATGGTGAGAATGCCAAGCTCACGTGCGGCCTTGGCGATGACGGGGGCTGCACCGGTGCCGGTGCCGCCTCCCATGCCGGCAGTCACGAACACCATGTGTGCACCGGTCAAATGATCGCGGATCACATCGATTGCCTCTTCGGCTGCGGCGCGCCCCACTTCGGGCTGCGAGCCGGCGCCAAGGCCTCCGGTCACCCGGGTACCCAGCTGGACCACGCGCTCGGCCAGTGACATGGTGAGCGCCTGTGCGTCGGTATTCGCGACGATGAAGTCGACGCCTCGTAACCCGGCCGCGATCATGTTGTTGACGGCATTACCGCCGGCGCCGCCGACCCCAAACACGATAATACGCGCCTTCATCTCGCGAATATCGGTGATGTCGGTCATTTTCGCCTCAAGTTGCTGTGACCGTTGGGAAGTGGGACACGGCTTTCTACCTACAAGCCTTGCGGTCTGCTTGCACTATGGTCGCGGCTAGATGTCCGAGTCGGCGTGCAGCTTGTCCGTGGCTGTCGACCGAGCCGCCAACGCGCAGAGCCGCCACTTCATCTTCAAGCCGTGCAGTCATTTCCTTAGCTGCCATAGTCTCGGCGGTCGCCTGCAGCAGCTCAACCGTCAGGCGGGCGGAGCGCTCGCACTGGCGCTCGAAATCTGCTCTGTCATCCGCTGCCCTTGCTTCGAGCCGCACGATCTCCGCCGTCAATGCCTCGATCTTTGCCGCAAACGGGGCGACCTCGGCTGCCTGGCGGCCACGTGGTGGCCGGGGCGTATGCCGTATTTCAGCTAGATCAACGCTCACCAGGGCTTTGCCATCATCCGAAAGTGAGCGCGGCAACCGGCGTCGCTTGGCAAGCGAACGAGCGGCCTCTGGCGAGACTGTCAGGCGGGCACCGAGAGCGGTGTATGTCAGCACCTCAACGGACATCGGCTGTTCTCCTAGAACGAACCGGACGGTAATCGGCTGATGATAACCGGGCGATGACCGCAAGCTAGGCTGCGTTGGTTAACAGATTGTTAACGGGCGCCGCGACGAGGCACACTTCGACGCTGCTATCGACTGGAGCTTTTCCGGTTCCGACGGAATCGGAACGGGAAAGGTTCTAGTGCGGTTGACCGCGCAACTCGTCGCCGGGTCCGCAAGATGGCTGAGAAAGGAGTAGTACCGGCCACTTGGAGCTACCCCGCGCGCGCCTTACACAGCGATATCCGCATTTGCTATACTGCTCCTAAAAAGGGACCGGGGCACCTTCCACCCAATACGTCGATGCGGGGCGCCGACCCACCGGGGTTAGCCGCTGCGCCACGTCTTGAGCAAATTGATCCGGAACCGGCAACCCGCCGTCATCCTTATTCTCCGGCAAACGATGGAGGCATTGCATGTCACATTGGCGCAAACACAAACCCACGGCGAGCCGCTTCAACGCGTTGCTGGTGGGGTGGTCAATCGTCCTTTCGGTGATGTTCGGCGCACTTGTCGCGCTCTCACTGCACGGGCGCGTTTGAAGACGGTCTACCAAGGCGGGCAGTTGACCGTGATTGGCATCCCGACTTAGCGGGACCTGGTTTGATTAGAACACGCTGCCCAGTTGTGTGGCCTTAGCCTCCAAACGAATGCCGCATCTGGTTGACCATGTGCTCCAAGGCGTCAGTGTATTTGCCTTGAGCGTAATGTTGGTCGGCGACGTAAAGAGCTGCGATAATACCGGCAGCTATAAGAAATCCCTTCATAGAAACTCCTTCGAAGCCGGAAATTCATCGAAGCGAGAAATCGTGCGCTATAAGTTCGCTCCAGGCATAGTTCGCTATATCATCTCCCAACGTGTGCCGCTGGCGGGGATCAGTTTCCGGCGTCTGTTTGCTCATCGGCTCTAGCTCCGCGAAAGCAAAAGCTCCACTGCCCAAAAGGGTTACCTTCCCCGCAACGAATCGCCACGGCGAGGCTTGAATCCCGGTTCTGTGTGTGGAGTTGGAAGATGCGTAAAAACGAACCAGCGATCAGGTTTTCGGTACACACGCGTGCACCTTCTCAAACCGTCCGATACTGGACAATTACCGGTGCATGCCATTTTTTTGTCAAACTCTAGCCCAAGCATTTCCCGAATCGTGCCGGCCTTAGTCGCTTTTTGGACCGATTCGACATGTTAGTGCGGGCGTAAGCGGGGGCGCTCCAGATGACAAAGCAGTAAAACTGCCGGCACGCCCCTCTGTTGCGTTACAGTAGCGGGGAACATCATAATGGTGGCGCAGGCACCTGAATATAGATCAGGCCATACCGACGTCGATCCGTTCGACGAAAACACAGCCGATCATCACGTGGCGCGCCACAGGTTTCGAACATCTGCCCGGACAGATTATCCGGAGGATTCCGTCCCACTGTTTCTTACCGATTACGAGGGTGAACCGGACCCGAGCGAATACACTAATCCTTTGCGGAAGGTTCGAAGGCTTTCCCTCTCGTCACGAATTCTGTCGGGCGTTGTTGCGACTGCAGCCATCGCAGTTCTGTTCGCGCTGTTTTCTTCGGATGCCGCACGCGACATCATCGCCAACGCCAAAGCTTCAAGTACCGCCGTTCTTTCGGGGGCGTCCGCAGCGGTGCTGCCGAATCTTACGCAACTGACGGCACGTGACATGCAATTGAAGGATCCCGCGCAATCGACGGATCCGACTCGGCTATCGGCGCCGGCAAATCAGACGCCTGACTTTCGGAGCGTGACAGCGGTCGCTGTGGCACCGACGCGTGAAGAGATCACGACCGCCTACCAGAGCGCGCTGCAGAGCGGCGCTCCCCGGGCGGCAGTTGTCGCAGAGCCCATGATCCCAGGAGATGCGGTCCACCACCTCGATCCTGATGAAATCGCCTCACTGCTCAAGCGAGGGGATACCTTGATTGCGAGTGGCGATCTCGCCGCGGCACGCCTCGTGCTGCGGCGCGCGGCCGACGCCGGAGATGCGCGCGCGGCCATGACGCTGGCCGAAACCTACGATCCCGCGACTCTGGAGAAACTGGGCGTCCACGGCATCGTGCCGGATTTAGCCATGGCACGAGGCTGGTACGAAAAAGCGAAACAGTTCGGAGCGGCGGAGGCGCCCCAGCGGCTTGAACTGCTCGCAAGCAAGCAACATTGACCGGCGCGTCTCATGACGCCTCTCCAAGCCAGCATCACTGCCAAGGAATTTCTGCCGCAAGCAGACAAGTCCAACCGAATTCCGGACGCGGCATTCACTTCACGACACTCACTCGATGTGTCGCAGATCACAGCAAAGGACAAAGTTATGGGCGTCTCCACCGCGACTGCTAAAAATCTCTTCGTGTGCCTGTCGTTCTTCTTGTTTCTTATGTCCTCAACTGTCCCGTTGCGTCCCGTGTTTGCTCAAGACCAAAAGCCGGTTTTTGCTCAAAACCAAAAGCTCGTTTTTACCAACCAAAATCCGGCGGTTGGCTATGAGGAAAAAAAGCGCCAGGCCAATGATATCGCCGTAACGGTCGTGGTGTCCGGCATCTCATGCACGTGCGCCAGGTTCACCGAGGACATCCGGAACGTCGTGAACGATTTGACGCCGGATGGGATCCGCGTGTTGCCGGTTCTCGGAGTCGGCGGACTTCAAAACCTGAATGATGTGCTGTTTCTCAAGAACATCGACATGGCCGTCGTCGACGAGGACAATCTTCGACTCCTGAAGAAGAGAGATCCGGTGCTGTATGCCAATATCGAACAGCGTGTCCAATATATCACCAAGCTCTACAATTCCGAGTTTCATGTTCTCGCGCGAAACGACATCAAGTCCTATGACGATTTGAAGGGCAAGAAGGTTAACTTCAACCTGAAGGACAGCCAGACCGAAGTAACCGCCGACACCGTTTTCAATACGCTCGATATTTCAGTGCAGCGCTCCTACTACGACAACGATGAAGCCGTTAAGCGGCTGATGTCGGGAGAAATCTCGGCAATGATCATCCTGACGGGAGCGCCGCAGGCCACCCTGGCGAAGGTGAAGAAGGAAGACGGCGTGCATTTCCTCCCGCTCGATCAGGAAAGCCTGCCAAAGCACGAGCTACACGATCTGTTCGCGAACTATCTTCCCGCGGAGATCACACACGAACACTATCCGAATCTGGTCGCCGAGGGGACCACCGTCCCGACCATCGCGAACCGGGCGCTGCTCGTCGCCTACACTTGGCCGGAGAATTCCCCGCGCTATAAGAGGGTCGCAAAATTTGTCGACGCGTTCTTCAGCAAGATCGATCAATTCAACAATCCGTCGAGGCATCCCAAGTGGCGCGAAGTCAATCTTTCGGCCGACATGCCTGGCTGGGTGCGATTTAAGCCCGCGGCCGAATGGCTTGCCGCCCACCGAAATCAAGCCGTGTCGGCCAACGCAGACAGCACGCTCGGCCAATCCTCTCCCGAGCTGAGGCTGGCATTCGAGAAATTTATGCAGAACTACGCCTCTTCCTCCGGTCGGAAGACGCTCTCCACCAAAGAACGGGAAATGCTTTTCGCGAGATTCATGAAAATTCTCTCCGAGTCCAAGGCGGAACAGGCGGCGGCACGTTAGACTCGCAACAATGTTACAAGAAAAAGATATCCGCTGCGCGGGCGGGTCGCTCGCGTAGCTCAGGAATCGACGTCTCCGCGGCTACCTGTCCGTCCTGATAGGGATTCCGGAAAATCAAATCCGAATATATTCGTGGTACAGTCCGCCGAGGATTGGGCGGCAACGAATACGCCCTGCCATCTTCACGGTGCGCGATAGCGGCGCGTCCTTTATCCAAAGCCAAGTGCGTGCGCGTCTCGACTGGCGGCCGCCCTCCCGTCGGCGTGACTTCCAACGCCAATAGCGCCGAAAGCCGGCCCTGTGCCAACGCACGAGCGTCTCGGGCCGTATGATCGTGAGAACCTTCAGGATGGATGGAAACCAACGATATAGCTGGATAGGGAACCATCGATCATGGTTCGTCAGCCCGACGCGACCGTGCAGCCTACGGCCCAAGATGATCAACTGACGCCGAAGCACAGCGTTCTCGGCTTCAAGCCGCAACTTCGACTTGAATGGCGAGGCTAAAACGGCCAAAGCGAAGCAAAGCAGCCCAATCATTCCGCCAGCTTAGGTAATTCCGCGGCGTTATCGACTCGGATGGGGTTTTCGGTACACACAGCCGCCCTTAACCCAATCTTAATTTTCCAGGTGCGGCGGATTGCGGCGGTGTTATGGTCGCGGCCGGGGTTGGGGGTGGCGTAATGGCGGGGCGTGGATTTGCGGTATTTTATACTGGCGTTGGGCGATGCGGTATCGCCTGGAGCGAGGGCGGCGTGGTCGGCGTGCAGTTGCCGGAAGCGCGCGAGATCGAAACCCGAAGGCGGCTGTTTGGGCTTTATCCCGGGGCGCGCGAGATGCGCCCGCCGCTCCCTATCGAAATCGCGATCGAGGGCATTGTCGCATTGCTGCGCGGCCAGGCCGGCGATTTCTCCGATGTCACGCTCGACTTCGAGGGCATCCCGGCCTTCAACCGCCGGGTTTACGAATTTGCGCGCGGCATCCCGCGCGGCGAAACCCGGACCTATGGCGAGGTCGCCACCGGCCTGCGGGCGTCCGGTGCGGCGCATTCGGTGGCGCAGGCGATCGCGAAAAACCCGTTCATGCTGATCGTGCCGTGCCATCGCGTGCTGGAAGCCGGCAATTATGCCGACAAGATCTCGGCTCATGGCGGCAGCATTTCCAAGCGCCGGCTGCTGTCGATCGAGGGCGCGATCCCATCCGGCAGCAAGACACTGTTCGACGTGCTGCTGCCGGCAGCACCACCGCGCCCGCAGAACTAAGCCCCGCGCTTTCTTTCAAGGAAAGAGGACGCCGCATCCGCAAATAAACCTTGACACGCATTTTGCTGAGTTGCCCGTCGTGCCAATGTGTCGCAGCGGTTGAGCTTGATCGTAAAGGCAAATCACCTTCACTTCTTGCGCCATCCCGTCCCGAGAGAGGGGGCGTTGGCCATCGTCACTGACGTTGGGGCGGGGAGCGGTGGACGCGGATGCGCTTTTGACGAACGGCGCGTCAAGCGGACGGCAAAGTCGTGTGGTCCTGACGCCCCAGTGGCTGGTGTCAAATTCCTGGGAAGCTCACGCTTTCTGGGGGTGACGGTGACAAGCAAGCCAGGTCTCGCCGGGGAGAGCAGGGTATAAGCCGTAAAACCATTGCGCAGGGAAGGCCGGACTGCTTCCGCTGAACCTGTATGCTCGTGTGCGCTTTTTTTATCTACCCTTTGCACGCGAGACCGCGGGTGCAGCGCGCACCCGGTTTTCCCCGCGCCCTCTCTTGAGGGTCGCGTGCGCCCTCTCGTTTTTGAGGGCCGATGAATTTGCAAACCTCGGGCGGAGCATGTCGCGAGATCGCGAAATTATGCCTCGACCTCTCAACGTCATTGCGAGGAGCGCTTGCGACGACCTGTCCGCCGTAGCCGTTTGGCGAAGGCGGAAGCAATCCAGCCCTTCCTTGTTTCATGGATTGCTTCGCTACGCTCGCAATGACGGGCTTGGATGATTGGCTGTTTGAAATTTGAATCGAAAGGTGGACCGCGGCTCACAACAACGGGACCGTCATCCCCGCGAACGTGATCTTGCTCACAGAAGCCCGCGCCCCGTCTCCCTAGCCTCGCCCTCGTGCGTGCTGCTTTCGCGGCACCCGCGCAGGAGGAGGAGAACCATGACGGGAGCTGACAAGGTCGTGTGCCAGGCGGCCACGCTGCTGTTGCTGTTCACGCTGACGTCGGCGCCGGCGAAGGCCCAGTTTCAGGGCTTCGCTGGCGGAGGTGGCGGTGGCGATATGATGACGCAGATGGCGCCGATGCTCGAAATGATGAAGGCGAAAATGGGCAAGCGCCGCTTCGCCATGATGATGCAGACCATGGGCCCGATGATGAGCCAGATGATGGAAGGCGGCGGCATGGGCGGTGGCGGCATCCCCGGCGGCGGGTACATTCCGCAAGGGCTCGGCATGGGCGGTGGTGGCGACGCCATGGGGATGCTCGGCGGCGGTGGCGGCGAGTTGATGGGCATGATTCCACAATTGATGCGGATGGCCAATTTCGGCGGCGCCGGCCACCACCGGCGGCACCGGCGGTAGAGTTATTTCGTCATTGCGAGGAGCGCTTGCGACGACCTGTCCGCTGTAGCCGCTTGGCGGAAGCAATCCAGTCTTCCTGTGGCGCCCTGGATTGCTTCGCTTACGCTCGCAATGACGACCTCATACTCAGGACATCACCCCGTGGCTCCCATCGCGTCAGCACGACGCTGAGCGACGACAGGATGCCGAGCACCACCATCGACGCCGCCGCCAGCGTAAAGAAATTCGCGGCGGTCGCATCATGCGTCGAGAGCCACCAGCCGCCGCCTGCAATGAACAACAGCCGCGCGGTTTGCGCCAGCACCGGCCCGAGCACCTTGGCCGCGCCCTGCGAGGCAAAATACATCGACGTCGCCAGCCCGATGAACGCGTACATCGGCGCCGCGGTCGACAGATATTGATGGCTCGCCGCGCGCACGCCTGCATCGTCGGTGAAGAGATTGACCCAAAGATCAGGGAAGATCGCGATCAGGGTGGCGATCGCGCCGACCGAGACAAAGGAGACGGTGCCCGCGATCCAGGCGATCCGTCGCGCCCGGGCGATGCGGCCGGCGCCGACCGTCATGCCGATCATCGGCACCGAGGCAATGCCGACCGCGAATGCGATCGAGGTCAGCATGAATTCGAGCCGGGCGCCGATGCCGTAACCGGCCAGCACCGCGGTGCCGAAACCCGCCAGCATGTGGGTGAAGATGCTGATTGTCAAAACCGATTGCAGCGGCGAAAAACACGCGATCAGGCCGACCTTGAGGATGTCGACGAACATCGCCCACTGGATTCGAAGTCCCCTGACTTTGGGAATGACGCGGGCCCTTCCCGAAAACAGGAACCACGCCATGATCGACAGGCTAATCGCATAGGCCGTCAGCGAACCCGCGGCGACGCCGCGCATGCCGAAGCGCGGGATCGGGCCGAGGCCGAGACCGAGCGTGCCGCCGAGAATGATCTGACAGACGGCGGAATTCAAAATCAGCAGCGACGGTAATTTCATGTTGCCGGTGCCGCGCAGGACTCCCGCCATCGTGTTCAACAGCCAGGGCAGCACCGCGCCACCGAAGAAGATCTGCGCGTAGCCGATCGCGTTGGCCAGCACGGTGCCGCGACCGCCGAGCAATTCCAGCAATTGGGGTCCGAAGATCAGCATGCCGAACATGAAGGTCAGCCCGAAGCCGAGGCCGATCAGCAGCGCATGCGAGGCCAGCGTCGAGGCGCGCTCGATATCGCCGGCGCCCAGCGCGCGTGCAATCGACGACGCAACGCCGCCGCCCATCGCGCCGCCGGACATCGTCATGGTCAGGATCACGCAGGGAAACAGCAGCGCCATCGCCGCCAGCGATTCCACGCCCAAGCGGCCGATATAGGAGGTCTCGGCGATCACCACGCAGGTGCCGGCGCTGAGCGCTATGACATTCGGCCACGCCAGCCGCGATAGCGTGCGCAGGATCGGGCCGTCGACCAGTGCATTCCCGGCTGGTGCTGCCATTGCAGGAAAGGATTGGGCCGGAAGGGATTGGGCACGAAGGGATTGTTCGCCGTCATCGGGGGAAACGCCCGGAACAAGCTCGGCGACAGCGATATCGGACATTTCCTCTCCCAAATCAGCACGATCTGGCCGCCGCGCTGCCACGTTCCTAGCACGGCGCAGCCGATCGCCACCTGCATCCAGCGCATGGGCCGCCTGCGCGTGCTGGATATGCTCGCCTGAACCGTTCGATTACTCGATCGACCAGACAAACGGCGCCTTGGCCGCCGGGCGCCGATGGACGGCGATGTGGCGACCGCAACCCGCAGCCAGGCCCTCGAACAGTCCTTCGAGCACCCTGGCGCAGGCCGGATGATAGCCGGCGACATCCGCCATCAGCTTCCAGGTCTGCTGCCGGATTTCGAACCCGCCGCCCGCCTCGCCGAACTCGGCAACATCGTCCTGCGCCTCGAACAGCGCGGCCAGGAAGATCGCGAAGTCTTTCGCGTCGCCGCGGTCCGTCGAGAGACCCGCCGATATCTCGTCGAAATACTGCATGCCGATCAGTTTGCCGGTCAGGTGCAGCAGATAGCCGGCATCTTCGGGGCCGAACAAGTGCACCATCGCGGGTGCAGCGGTGCGGACATATTCCATGGCGTAGTTGCGATAGGCCTTTTCCAGCCGCGGCCTGGGCCAACTCGCGACTGGCAATGCCGGCGCCTTGGCCGCATCGAATAAGGGGGCTTCGAGATGGCGCGCGAACACCAGGCGCTGATCTGGCTCGAGCGGATGATCGTACTCGCAATAATAACCCTCGAGGCCGTCCTGGCCGTCGACGCTTTGCTTGGTGCAGACAAAGCCCATGTTCGGATGGCCCAGCGTGACGCCGTTATTGGCGTGCCAGCCCCGCAGCATCGCGCGCGAGACCTCGCCGGGGACGCCGCAGATCGCCGTACCCCGCCAGATCCAGCGCGGCGGCGGATAGCGGATCCAGGCTTTGCGGTCGGACTCATACATGTATTCGACATGGACGCCGCCGATCCAGTTGGAGAGATAATGATATTGCGCCGCAGCCACCGCCGGCGGCAGATCGCTGAGCCCGAGTTTCTCCAGGCCCGGCAGGAAGCGCTCCTGCTGCTGGCGACGAAATACCCGGAACACGAATTCAGCGGCATCCGAAGTCCCGCGCCGGGTCACCACGGTGAGGATCAGGCCGGTGAAATAGGCGTGATAGAGATCGGCGACGCTGCGCCATTTCCGCCATTGCGCTTCCTGGGATTGCTGCGATGGTTGCGCCTGCTGCTGCCCGCTCATTTGCACTCCCGAATTATCTCTTCGTTGACCGTCCACCTCAGGCCGTGCCGGCCGTTTCACGGGAACTTCAAGACAAAGGCCGTGAACGTTCCGTGGTTTTCCGCATTATAGGGGCGGTATGCAAGGAGCCATCATGCGAAACAAGATTTGGCTGGCGATATGGATGGCTATCCTCGCGCTACCGCTCGCCGCCTGCAACGACCCGCAGGATACCGTCACCGCCGAGCAGAGTTTTGGGCCGTCGCCGAGCCTCCCCGCGCCGCAACATGAGTGGATGCCGACCGTCAACATCGCCACAGCGATCGGCTGGCCGGCCGGCGGCAAGCCGGCCGCCGCCAACGGCATGGCCGTCAACGCCTTCGCCACCGGGCTCGATCATCCGCGCACGCTGTATGTGCTGCCCCACGGCGACGTGCTGGTGGCCGAGTCCAACGCCCCGCCGAAACCCGACGACGGCACCGGCATCAAGGCCTGGGTGACGCGGCTCGTGACGGACCGCGCCGGCGCCGGCACGGCAAGTGCAAACCGCATCACCTTGTTGCGGGACGCCGATGGTGACGGCACAGCCGAGACCAGGAGCGTCTTCATCGAAGGGTTGAATTCGCCATTCGGGATGGCGCTGGTCGGCGACGCCTTCTATGTCGCGGACTCCGATGCCATCATGAAATTTCCCTATCATGCCGGCGACAGCAAAATTTCCGGGCCCGGCGAGAAGCTCGCCGACCTGCCGGCCGGCCGCATCAATCATCACTGGACCAAGGATATTGTCGCCAGCCCCGATGGCACCAAGCTCTTTGCCACCGTCGGCTCCAACAGCAATGTCGGCGAGAACGGCATCGAAGCCGAGACCAATCGCGCCACCGTGCTCGAAGTCGATCGCGCGACCGGCAAATGGCGGGTGTTCGCGTCGGGCATCCGCAATCCGAACGGACCGTCATGGCAACCGCAAAGCGGCGCATTGTGGGTGACGGTGAACGAGCGTGACGAACTCGGCGACGATCTGGTGCCCGATTACATGACGTCGGTGAAGGACGGCGGATTCTACGGCTGGCCCTACAGTTATTACGGCCAGCACGTCGATACCCGCGTCGAACCGCAGCGGCCGGATCTGGTGGCCAAGGCGATTGTGCCGGATTACGCGCTGGGCGCCCATACGGCCTCGCTCGGGCTGACCTTCAACACCGGCAATCTGTTTCCACCCGACATGGCCGGCGGCGCGTTCATTGGCCAGCACGGCTCGTGGAATCGCAAGCCGCGCGCCGGCTACAAGGTGATCTTCGTGCCGTTCGCCAATGGCAAGCCCGCGGGTCCGCCGCGCGACGTGCTGACCGGATTCCTCAATGCCAATGGCGAGGCGCAGGGACGCCCGGTCGGTGTCAAGATCGACAAGCAAGGCGCGCTCCTGGTCGCCGACGATGTCGGCAACACGGTGTGGCGCGTGACGCCAGCAGCGAAATCGGCGGCGCGGTAGAAGCCTTCGGCCGTTATTTCATCTCCGCCGGCTCGCCACCGACGACAGCCGATCCGCTGCCGCTGCAACCATTGTCGCCGTAGCGGATGAACTTCTGGACGCGTTTTCCGGTGTCGACTTCGGCAGTGTAGATGTTGCCTTTGCTGTCCAGGCTGACCTGGTGCAGCCAGTGGAAATCGCCGGCCATCCGGCCGGCGCGCCCGACGCGGCCCAGTTGCTCCAGATTGCCGCGGTTGAGGATGTAGATCGTCTGGTTGGTGTTATCGCCGACATAGAGGCAGCTCTGCGCCTTGTCCCTGGAGAAGTTCATCGACACCGCGGTGCCCGGCATCACCGGCTGGGTATAGGTATTGCCGCTGACCCAGCGTTCGGTCACGAAGCCGCATTTGCCGGCCTCGCCGTTCGGATTGCTGCAGGCCTTGCCGAGCGCGGGATCCTTGCCGTCGAACACCTGGATGCGATCATTGCCGCGATCGCAGACATAGATCTTGCCGTCATCGGCGATCTTCACGCAGTGCACCGGATTGCGGAAGAAGGCCGGCTTCTTTTCGCCCTTGGCGGATGCCTCCGGCCAGGTGCCGGCCGCCGCAGCAGCCGGCATCGTCGACCGGATTGTTTCCATAGGCGCCGAAATGGCCGATATATTTGCCGGTGTCGGCATCGACGATCAGAACGCGGCGATTGCCATAGCCGTCGGCGATGTAGAGGCGGTTGGTCTTGGGATCGACCACCATATCCGCCGGCTGGTACAGCAGCGGCGTGCCGTTCATGCCGCCATCCTTGTTGTTGCTGTCGGGTCCGGGCGGCGTGCCGCCGATCCGCATCTTGAAATTGCCGTCGATGTCGAACTTCAAGACGAAGCCGTCGCCGCCGCTCTTGTTGGTGGTCCAGGCAATTTCCCTGGCGCCGGGCTTCGGCGCGGCGGCGTTGCCGGCGATCCAGACATTGTCCTTCTGGTCGACATAGATGCCGTGCTCGCTGTTCGGCCAGATGCAGCCGTCTTCCGCCTTGCATTTGGTCTTCGAAGAATTCCGGATCGGCGGGACCGCCCCAGGAGCGCAACAGCTTGCCGTCGGCGTCGAATTCCAGCACCGAGGGCGCGGCGCGGCAGCAATCGGCACCAAACCCGTTGACCCGCGCAAAGCCCAGCGCGTTGGCCGGCTGCCCCTTGGCATCGGTCGCACCCGGCAACGGCTTTCTCGAGCCCGACCTCATCGTCGTTCAGCGTGCGCGGCCGGTTGATAGACCCAGACATGGTCGTGGCTGTCGACATAGAGCCCGCCGATCTGTCCCAGCAGCCAACTATGCGGCAAAGGCCGCGGCCAGGTCGGATCGGCCACGAAGTCCGGCGTCTTGCCGGATTTGGATCGATCGTAGACGCCGGTCTGTTTGACCAGTTGATCGAGGATGCCGCTGTTCTTGAGACCGCCGGGGTCTTGCGCCAGGACAGGTGCGGCCGACAGGGCCGCCACGACACACGACAACAGCGACGTGATCTTCAAGGCGTTCTTCATCCCAAACTCTTTTCTTCTTTGAACGAGCCGAAACTCTCGTTGGATTTCGACGCACTGTCAATTCGCGCGCTAGGCGCGGGGCACGCTTTTGCCCGCAAGCACTGTGCCGACCGGAAACAGCCGTTGATGGCCGGCGCGCGTGCCCTTGTAATTGTCGAGGAATTCGAACGTGCCTTCCCGCAACTCCATGATCGCCACGTCGGCCGGCGCACCCACATTGAGCGTGCCGCGATCGTCGAACGAAGGAAATACGCGCGCGGCGTTCACCGTGGCGCAGGCGACGATCTGGCTCAGCGGCATCCCGAACATGATGAACTTCGACATCACGTTGGGCAGGTCGACGACGCCCGTGGTCTTCGACTTTGTGTTCCAGTCGGTCGAGAAGGTATCGGGCCAGAAACCCTGCCGTGTCGCCTTCTCCACCGAGTCCCAATCGAAATGATCCGCGACACCATTGCCGAAATCGAACAGCACGCCCCGGCGCCGCGCCGCCGTGACATCCGGGATCAGGCGGCCGCCATCGTCGAGGATGCCGTTGGCGCCCGGTGCATACATATGGGTGACGATATCGCCACGCTTGAGCAACGCCAGCAGCGATCGCATCGGCGAATAGTTCTGCCCGACATGGATCATCACCGGCAGGTTGAAGGGCGCGGCCGCTTCCTGGGCGCGCCGCAGCGCCTCGAGATCGTTGGCGCCCGCGACATTGTTCGACAGCCGCGCCTTGACGCCGACCACGATATCACGATGGCGGGCGATGGCGCCTTGCGCCAGCGCGACATTGGCCATGTTGATGTCATGCAGTTCGCCGCCAGGAGCGATGACGCCGGTACGCGCGATGTTGACCAAGATACGGCCGGTTTGCGGGGCGCCGCGTGCAACAGCCGCAACCTGGTCGATGTTGTCGGCGCCGCCCGACCCGGCATCGACCCAGGCGGTCACACCGTCCTGCAGGCACATCGGCGGACCGTCCTTGCCGAGGCCGGCATGGGTGTGAATGTCGATCAGACCCGGCGCGACAACCTTGCCATGCGCGTCGATCGTCTCGGTGGCATCGCCCGTGATATTTTCCGCAACCGCAACGATCTTGCCGCCTGAGATCGCAAGATCGCGCACCGCATCGAGCCCCGCGGAGGGATCGATGACGCGGCCGCCCTTGATCAGGACGTCGTAGGTCGCCGCAAATGCTTTCGGAATCCGGGCGCTTAGCGCCAGGCCGGTGGCGCCCGCGTAAATAAACTGGCGCCGATCCATCATGGTCGACGCCTTCCACGGCCTAGTCATCGATGCCTCCCCGCTTTTTTTCTTGTCAATGCGGGTTAGCACGGACCGAAAGCTTAACGCCGATATTTCACGCAGAGCTGCCATTCCCGCACATGGTCAGCGAGCGTGAGCGCGGCTAGACCTTGAAATGCTTGCTCAGCTTCAGGCCCTGGGCCTGGTAATTCGAACCGATGCGCTGGCCGTACATGGCATCGGGGCGCGCCAGCATCTTCTCATAGACGAGCCGGCCGACGATCTGGCCGTGTTCGAGGATGAACGGGACTTCGCGGGAGCGAACCTCCAGCACCGCGCGCGACCCCTGCCCGCCGGCGCCGGCGTAGCCGAAGCCGGGATCGAAGAAACCGGCATAGTGCACCCGAAATTCACCGACCAGGGGATCGAACGGCACCATCTCGGCGGCGTAATCCGGCGGCACCTGAACGGCTTCCTTGGACGCCAGAATGTAGAATTCGCCGGGATCGAGAATCAGGCTGCCATCGGGCCGCGCCGCGATCGGCTCCCAGAATTCACCGACCGCATAACCGCCGCGACGATCGACATCGACGACGCCGGTGTGCCGCTTGGCGCGATAGCCGACGAAGCCATTGGCATTTTCACCGGCGAGATCGACGCTCAAGGCAACACCATTGGCGAGATCGGCGTCATCGATATCGACCAGCCGCTCCAGATCATGCAGCGCGTCGAGTTCGTCGGCGTTGAGGATGGCGTCGCCGACGCGAAAGCGCACCTGCGACAGTCGCGATCCCTCACGCAGCAGCACCGGAAATGTCTTCGGACTGATCTCGGCATAGAGCGGGCCGTGATAGCCGGCGCCGATCATGTCGAACCGCCGGGTGCCGTCGGCGATCACGCGGGTGAAGACGTCGAGCCGTCCGGTCGAGCTTTTCGGATTGGCGGCGGCGACGATTTCCGGCGGCAGCGCCAGGCTCTCCAGCAGCGGCACGATGTAGACGCAATTGGTCTCCAGCACCGCGCCGTCGCTGAGATCGATTTCGTGCAGCTTCAATTCGTCGATGCGCTCGGCGACGGTAGCACCCGGTCCCGGCAGAAAACTCGCGCGCACCCGATAGGCGATATCGCCGAGCCGCAAATCGAGGCTCGCCGGCTGGATCTGGCTTTCGATGAACGGATAGGCGGGCCGAATAAGGCCAGCATCCGCCATCGCCGCGATCATGCGGTCGGGCAGGATGCCATGGGCACCGGGTTGAAGCGTGAACGACAATTTCTGAACCCACCACGCCGAACGCTGGCCGCTGGAAATATAGCCTTTTACCGGTTATCCGATGCCCGCCTTGACGGAAAGGGCACGACGGAATAAGAGCATGACTTATCCCGTGGTGATTTGAGCCGGCCGGCTTGCAGCCACGTTAAATAAGTCGCTAAACAGGCCGGGGACACGTGTGATCCCGGCCTTTTGGAATTCTTTCCCAGGCCGGTTTTTTTGTGACCATTTTCAAGGCTGGTCACGATGGAGGTCACATGTCTGAGGCTACCAAATCATCTGCCAACAAGTCGCCCACCGCCGGCTACCGTCCCGAAACCCGTCTGGTCCATTCCGGCACCCTGCGGTCCGAATTCGGTGAGACATCAGAGGCGCTGTTTCTAACCCAGGGCTACGTCTACGAAACTGCGGAACTGTGTGAAGCGCGGTTCAAGGGCGAAGATCCCGGCTACATCTATTCGCGCTATTCCAATCCGACGATCGGGATGTTCGAGCGCCGCATGATCGAGCTCGAGGGCGCCGAGGCCGGCCGCTCGACCGCGACCGGCATGGCCGCGGTGACCACCGCCGTGCTGGCGCCGCTGAAGGCCGGCGACCACGTCGTGGCGTCGAAGGCGATGTTCGGATCGTGCCGCTATGTGATCGAGGACCTGCTGCCGCGTTACGGCATCGCGTCCACGCTGGTCGACGGTCTTGATCTCGATCAATGGCGCAAGGCGGTGCGGCCGAACACCAAAACCTTCTTTCTCGAAAGCCCAACCAATCCCACGCTCGACGTGCTCGATATCGGCGCCATCGCCGAGATCGCGCATCAAGGCGGCGCGCGGCTGATCGTCGACAACGTGTTTGCCACCCCGATCTGGCAGAGCCCGCTGTCGCTCGGCGCCGACGTCGTGGTGTATTCCGCCACCAAACATATCGACGGTCAGGGCCGCTGCCTCGGCGGCATGATCCTCGGCTCCGAAGCCTTCATCGCCGAGCACCTGCACAACTTCATGCGCCAGACCGGGCCCTCGCTGTCGCCGTTCAACGCGTGGGTGCTGCTGAAGGGGCTGGAGACGCTGGCCGTCCGGGTGCGCGCGCAAACCGAAAGCGCCGCCGTGATCGCCGACGCACTGGCGCAGCATCCCAAAATCTCGCGGCTGGTGTTTCCAGGCCGCGCCGATCATCCGCAGGCCGCCGTGGTGAAGAAGCAGATGCGCGGCGGCTCGACATTAGTTGGTTTCGAGGTCAAGGGCGGCAAGGCAGGCGCATTCCGCGCGCTCAACGCGCTGAAGATTGCGCGGATTTCAAACAATCTCGGCGACGCCAAGAGCCTCGTAACTCATCCGGCGACCACCACACATCAGCGGCTGGCACCGGAGGCCCGTGCCGAACTCGGCATCAGCGAAGGTTTTATCCGGCTCTCGGTCGGACTCGAACATCGCGACGATCTGATCGAGGATCTGCAGCAGGCGCTGGAAAAAGCGTGAGGCAGGCTCAACCGGCAACCGTCATGGAGGACTGGTGGAGCCGCCGGCAAGCGAGCGCTGCACCATCACGGTGTCAGCCCAGCGGCCATGCCGGTAGGCCACAGCGGGCAGCAGGCCCACTCTGGCAAAGCCGAACTTCTCGTGCAGGTGAAGCGAGGCGGCATTGTCGGCATCGATATAGCCGATGATCTGGCGGAAACCCGCCGCGGCGCAGACGCCGATCAGTTCCTCCATCAACAGGGGCCCTGCCGCGGCCGACATGCTCGTGGTGGATATAGATCGAGTGTTTGACCGTGTAGCGATAGGCCGGCCGCTTGCGGAACAGCACCACATAGGCGTAGCCCACGACCTCGCCGCCCAGCGTTGCCACGAGGTGCGGAAAACGCCGGTTGCGCAGATTCTTGCGCCGGTCGCGCAAATCGTCGGGCTGCGGCGTCTCGCTGTCGCTGACGCCCTCCTCGACGCCCTGGCGGATATGATGGCGATAGATCGCCAGCATGGCCTCGACGTCGGTGTCGCGTGACGGCCGGACCACGACCGGCTGCTGGTATTCCATCGGGTACCCTGGCTCTGTTTACGCTCGCTTATTCCGCGACCACGTAAGTGTAAAGCCTGATGCGCCCCTGGCCATCCACTCCGCGGTAAATGCCCTGGATTTCCACCTCAAAGCCCGGGAAGGCATTGAAGCCCGCCTCGAACATTTTGAGATAGTCGATCATGGGTTGCGCGCGTTCGGTCAGCCGTTCGCCCGGCACGATGGTGGCGATGCCCGGCGGGTAGACCACGAACGGCGTGGTCGCGATGCGGCCGGCGATGGCGTCAATGGGGAGATAATCGACGTCGTTGCGCACCAATGCGCGGGCCGCGGCATGCGGCGACATCGCGATCTCCGGCAGGTGCTCCGGCGAGAATTGCCTGGCCTGCAGGGCGCTGACATCGGCCTCGCGGAAGAAACCATGCATCTCGCCACAGAGGTCGCGCAGCCGCACCCCGGCATAGCGCAGCGGCCTGCGCCGATAGAATTCGGGAATAGCCTCCTCCAGCAGCGCGTTGTCGTCGTGCAGTTTCTTGAAGGCGACGAGCCCGCTGATCAAAGTGCCGGCCTTGCTGGCCTCGACGCCGGGTGTCAGCAGGAACAGCAGCGAGTTGAGGTCATTCTTTTCCGGAACGATGCGGTTCTCGCGCAGATATTGCGCCACGACCGGCGCCGGAATGCCGTGTTCGGCATAGCCGCCGCTGGCACGGTCGAACCCCGGCGTCAGCAGCGTGAGCTTGTTGGGATCGGTCATCGCAAAACCGTCCGCCATGCCCGCGAAGCCATGCCAGGCGGCGCCTGGCGCAAGCTGCCAATAGGAGGGATTGATGGCGAGCTGGTCGGTGCTGACGTTCTCCCAGGCGACATTGTGGACGCCGCCCTCGCGGGATGCGTCGGGAATTTCCACACGGTCGGGCACAAAGGGCTCGAAGAACCAGCGGCGCTCGACGCGCGTCTCCTTTTCCTCGAATTCGCGCCGCACCGCGCGAATTTTCTTGCGCAACTCGATGCCCAATCGGATCGTGTCGTCCCACAAAACCTCGCCCGAGCGTCCCTTCATCATCTGCGCGCCGACGTCGAGCGAGGCGAACAGCGGATAGAACGGCGAGGTCGAGGCGTGCTGCATGAAACTCTCGTTGAAGCGCCGGTGCTCGACCCGGCGCTTCTGGCCGCGGATGTGACGGTCCTTGATGTGGATTTGCGAGGCCTGCGAGAAGCTCGCCAGTTGCTTGTGGGTCGACTGGGTCGCGATGATGCCCGGCGCATCGGCACCCAGGCCGGCCAGTCCCATGGCGAAACGCCCCGCATAGAGCGGATGGAATTTCATGAAGCCGGCCCAGGCCTCGTCGAACAGGATGTAGTCGCAGAGATGGCCGACGCGTTTGAGGATCATCTCCGCCGAGTGGATGGTGCCGTCATAGGTGCATTGCTCGACCACGGCGACGCGGAACGGCCGCGGCTTCTGCCACGCCTCCGGGTCCTTGACCAGCGGATGATGGCGGATGCTTTGGCGCAGCGCCTCCTCGTCGAGCGCCTCCCAGTGCATCGGGCCGATCAGGCCCCAGGCGTTGCGCGAGGTCGGAACATAGACCGGAACGCCGCCATTGATCATCAGCGCGCCGTGCAACGCGGCCTTGTGGTTGTTGCGATCGAACAGCACCAGATCGCCTTCGGTGACCAGCGCCGACAGCGCCACCTTGTTGGAGGTCGAGGTGCCGTTGAGCACGAAGTAGGTTTTCTCAGCGCCGAAGATCTGCGCGGCCTCTTTCTGCGCCTGCAGCGCCGGACCTTCATGGGTCAAGAGGTCGCCGAGATCGAGCACCGAGTTGTCGAGGTCGTCGCGGAACACGGCCTCGCCCAGATGCTCCATGAAGACCCGGCCGATCGGGCTGCGGCTGTAAAACACGCCGCCATTGTGGCCCGGGCAGGTCCAGAGCTGATTGCCCTCCTCGGCATAGTCGACCAGCGCCCCGAAAAACGGGGTTTTCAGCGTCTCGGCATATTGCTTGAGGCGGCTGATGAGGTTCTTGGCGATGAAGGACGGCGTTTCCTCCGACAAGAAGACATAGCCGTCGATGAAGTCGAGCACCTCCACCGGCAGGTCCTCGAACCGCTTGCGGCGGATCAACAGCATGATCGGGAAGTCCAGGCCGCGGCGTCGCATCAAATTGATCAGCGCCGCGGTCTTGCCTTCGAGGCCCTTCTTGCCCCAATCGACCACCATGCAACCGATCGCGGCGTCGGTCTGAACCGCGATCTCGGCATCCTCCAGCTTGCGGGCCTTGACGACCTCGAAACCGGAGCGCTCGATTTCAGCGACGATTTGATTGCAGCGGACGCCCTCGAGATCGTCGGCGTCGAAGGTTGGCATTGCGAACAGGAACGTGAAGCGTCTGAAATAGTCCATGTGTCCACCGATGATGTCTTACCCGCGATCTCTCGCCGCGTTACGTGACAGTTTGGTGACCAGTAATGCCGGAACGGGCCCAACCGATCAATTGCGCGCCTGCGTCGCCAATTCCAGCCCCGGCGGGGCCTTGACCCAGGAATAGTTCTCGTGGCCGAGATCGTAGCCGCGATTGAAAAGCGCAATCATGTATTTCTGGTCGAACGGTTCGTCACTGGTTTGGTTGAAATCCGCCGGAATGCTCGCCAAATTGAACTCGATGCCCTCATCCTTGGTCACCGAATAGATCCGGTAGAGGTCCCCGATCGCCTGGTTCTTGATCAGCGTGGAAATCGAACGCTGCGTGATCGACACCACATTTTCGCTGACCGATTGCCATTCCGGATCGATTTTTCCGTTTCTGATCACATACAAATGCGGCGACGCCACCGGCTTGCCTTTTTGACCGTGCGAGACCACCGAGAATATCGACGGCGCGATGAACACCTGCCGGGTCACGCCGCCATCGACATGCAGTTCGTCATAACTCTGGCCGCCGACCCGCACCTGAATCCGGACCGGCGGGAATACGCCGGGCAGCGTCGCCGAAGCGAGCAATATCTTGCGAAACAGACCCAGCGCCTCGCGGTTGTTGCTCATCGCGATGCGACCCATGTCCCACAACACCGGCCGTTGGGTATCGAGACTGGTGGTGCCGATCAGCAGAATCCGTCCTTTGATCCGCTCGCGGGCGATTTCCTGCAGCAGCGCCTGGTCGACATATTTCTCGATCAGTTTTGCGAGCGGCGTGTCGTCGGCCAGCGCCGACCCTTCGATCAAGCCGTGGACGTTGTAGGTGAAGATGTCCTTTCGGCCGTATTTGGTGAATATCTCGCGCAATTGACCATCATGGTCGCGCCCGAGGAAAACGAACGGCGCGATCAGCGCTCCGGAGCTGACGCCCGTCACCAGGTCGAAGGTCGGCCGGGTACCCGCATCGCTCCAGCCGACCAACAGGCCCGCGCCAAACGCCCCATTCTCGGCGCCGCCGGATATCGCAAGAAGGTTTGACACCGGCGGATGCCGCTCGATCCGCGATGACGACCGCGTTTCGGTCTTGTCGGTCCTGGGCGTGTCCGCCATCATGATCGCCTGGATTTCGCGTGCCGACGCGTCGCCCCAGAAGCGGATGTTGTGAAATCCCTCGAGTTCGATCTGGCCGGCATCGGCTTGCGGCAACACGTTGCGCGGAGCCAGCGACGCACATCCGCTCGTCAGCAGGATCGCCGAGCCGATCAAGCCTAAGCGAAACGCGCGCCGCAGCGCGGCACCAGCCCACGCGCGGCGTACGCCATCGCTTATGATCCGCCGGACGAAACCTGGTCCCCCCTTGTATCGTGGGTGGCAACTCAACGCGGCAGCCGCAGAAACATTTTGAAATTTTCGATGGTTTCAGCCGAGACTACCCGGCTGCTCGATATTTCATTTCAGCTATACCGCGGGGGCAGATGCGTGTTGGTATTGAGGCATTACGGTGGCTGCCGCACGCCGCAGCACGACACGCGAGCGCGGCATCAGTTGCGCGGTATCAGTTGCCGGTCACATCGGCCGATAGGCCTGCACCGCGGACGGCACGTTGACGCCGAGCTTGATCTGGCCCACCGACTTGATGATGTCATCGCCGAGCAATTGCGCGAAGCAGGCGTAGCCCCAATCGTTCATATGCAGGCCGTCGGAGATCACGAAGCTGTCGATCGGCAGCGCCTGTCGATCATGCCATTGCCGCATCACCTCGAAGCGCGGAAAAATGCCGACATGGCGGAGCTGGGCGACCTTGCCAAGCAGTCGCACCATCTTGCTGGCGCTTTCCGCATGCTCTGTCACCCTCGGCGAATATTGCGGATCGACCAGCACGAGATCGGCGCCGGCGGCCTGGATGCGCGCGACGCCATCTTCCACCATCTTCGCGGTGTCCGCGGGATCGAGGTTGCGCAGCACCGCGTTGGTGCCGACCTGCCAGATCACCAGATCAGGCTTGGCATCGATCACCGACGTCTGCAGCCGCTTCATCATTTCCGGCGCGTCCTCGCCGCCGACGCCGTGATTGAGTACGGTGATGTCGGCGCCCGCATATTTCCGGCGCAACTGCGCCGCCAGCCGGTTGGGATAGGTGAACTCGGGAGACGTCGAGCCGTAGCCCTGCGTCGAAGACGATCCGAATGCGATGATGGTCACCGGTTGTCCCGACGCCAGCTTCGCCGCGACATGCGGCAGCGATCCCATCGATGCGGCGCCGCCCTTCGGAGGCAGACACGGAACGCGGCCGAAAATGTCGCTGGCGGATTTCGCGGCTTGCTTCACCTTTTCGATCGCCTTGGCGGCGAGGCTCTTTTGCTGCGCCGGATCGCTCGCGTCGGTCGGCTGGGAAGCGGCGGGCTTGGCTGCATCAGACTTGGCAGCATCAGACTTGGCAGCATCTGAGTTTGCAGCATCTGAGTTTGCAGTATCAGACTTAGGAGAGTCGGAGCTGGCCGCATCGGATTTGGCAGCGTCAGGTTTGGCGCCGTCGGATTTCGCGTTGTCGGCTATCGCTGCCTGCTGGGTGGCCTGGGCGCGCGCCGGTAGCATCAGCGCCGGCATCAGCAGCAACGGCGCCGCGACGGCGACCGTCATCAGCCATGATCTTGCGAGAGATATTCTTGCGAGAGATATTCTGGCGAGAGATATTCTGGCGAGAAATATTTTGACACAAGTTTTCTTGGCAAGAAAAGAACGGTCGTAACTCATTAACGCGTAATCCTAGTTCTGTTGGGCGGGAGCGAGATGCGCCGCGTCGATCACAAATTTCGACAGCGCGCGACCGAGGCAATCGTGAACGCGCTTGACCAGATCGAGGCCGTGCGAGGCGCTGAAAAAGTCGAAGTCTCCGGAATCATTCCATTGATGCATGATGCCGAACCGGTCGAACAGCGGAACGTCGTATTGCTGCGCCACCACGCGCAGATTATCCAGATAAGGCGGCGCGGAAATCATCGATTCCGTGCGCGGGCTATATTGTAAATTCATTAAGATCACGTCGGTTCCGGCCTTTTGCATCGCGGCAACGCCGTCGTCGACCGCGGTACGAAAATCGTCGGGATCGATCGATCGCATAGCATCGACCGTGCCGGTCTGCCAGATGACCAAAGTAGGCTTTTTGTCTTCCATCAGCTTGGCGAACCCGGCGGCGACCTCCTCGGAGGTCTTCTTGGACTGTAGTTCTACGGATACGTTAACCGTAACCGAGGGCAGTTTCTCCTTCAGCATGGCCTGCAACCGCGCCGGATAGGCCGCAGCTTCCGACGACGGGATGGTCGAGGACCGGCTGCCCACCACCAGGATATCGAGCGGATGGCGGCTTTTTACTGCGTCGGCGACCTTGGGGAGCGAACTTTCACTGCCCAACAGATAGTCCGGGACCTCGCAGCTCTGGGGCGTCACCGGAGGGGTATCTTGAGGCGCATTTTGCGGCGCAGCTTGAGACGCGTCTTTGGACGTATCTTTAGACATTTCTGGGACAGACGTATCGTGAGACTCGTCTTGGGCGCGCGCGGGAACCGCGGTCAAAAGGCCCGCCATCAAATTCAGCCCCAGGAAGGCTAACAAGATAGCTACCGAGACAGCCCTCAAGCCGGCTCTCATAAGCTTCCCCCTGCCATATCCGCGTTGCCGATCGTGCCTTTCGTCCGCGAGGCACTTTTGTCGGCAGAGTGCTTGTACCACGAAAACAGCCACGCTGCGCCCGTCATGACGACGATTCCGGATAGGGTTACCAAGGCGTGCAGCCCGGCCCCGCCGGGGGTTTCGGCCAGAACGAAGTGCCCGGCGAACGCCAGGAATACGCCGAGGCAGAAGATCTCCAGCGAATGCTGCCCGCACAGGATCAGCGGCCGCAGCCAGGGCGACTTCAGCCCGGGCCAGTCCTTTGGCAGGAAGCGCACGGTGACGGCCGCCAGCGCCAGGAAATGGGCGAACCGCAAGACGTCGAGATCGGTCTTGTCGATCGGGTACATCCATTGCTCGAGCCAGCGCGGCATCAGGAAGCTGAGCTGCGGCAGATACCATGTCAGCGTGACGCAGAACGCGGCGACCAGATAGGCCACCGAGATCCACAACGTGATCCGCGACGCCAGCAGCCGCGACATTCGCTTGGCGCCGCCCTGCGCGCACCAGGCGCCGAACACGAACAGCAATTGCCAGGCGAACGGATTGAAAGCCCAGACGCCGTTCGGATACGCGCTCAGATAAAGGTCGTACTGCCAGGTCACGGCATAGAGCAGCACCGACAGCCCCAGCGTGACGTCGGCTCTCCACTTCATCAGCCACAGGATGAAGGGCAGAAACAGCATCAGCACGATGTACAGCGGCAGCACGTCCATGTTGACGGGACGGAATCGCAACAGCAGCGCCTGGACGATGGTGACGTCGGGCTGCTTGAGGAAATCCATGATTCCCATTTCTTCCGAATAAAGCGGGTTCTCGAAACTGGTGGCGACGTAGGAAATCTCCGCCAGAAAGATCGTGAACAAAAACACATGCGCGACATAGATCTGCCAGACCCGCCGCAGGATGCGCGCGGTCGCGATCACGAAACCAGCCTCGCGCATCGCCCGGCCGTAGACGAAAGCAGCCGTATAGCCGGAGATGAAAATGAAGATCTCGGTGGCGTCGCTGAAACCGTAATTGCGCAGCGTCAGCCAGGTCAGCACGTTGGGCGGCAGATGATCGATGAAGATTAGCCATAACGCCAGCCCGCGAAACAGATCGAGCCGCAATTCACGCTCGCTGGCCATGGCAGCCGAAATCACCGGCGCCGCGGCGGCGGCCGGTGCGCCATCCCCCAGCACCGCCTCGGTGGCGCCCGAAAGCGGTGGTCCGGTTATTCCATCGGCAACGGATGTCATCTGGAACCCGTCTCAAACGAGGTGGCTGTCAGGCGCTTGCACGCACGAAACACAGGGAACGGCGAAGTGTAGCGGGCCCGGACGGGCAAGCAAGTTACGGGCGTTTAAGGGATTGTAAATTCATCAAGATCCGGCGGCCCGCGATCTAGGCCGGAACTATGTTCAAACCGCGATGGCAAATGCGCCTTCAGGCAATCGTTACAGGTAGCCTTAATCGTTACAGGTAGCCTTGGCGGAAGCCTCGCAGCAGCCGTTTGGTTCCTCCGGAACTTTTCGATATGATGACGGACGATTTCTCAAAAAAGTTCGCTCTCATGTACCGTGCCGTCACCCGCCAGATCGAAGTCACCGTCGAACCGAATTTCCTGCCGGAACGTTCGTCGGTCGAAAAATCCCAGTATTTCTGGTCGTACAGCATCGTCATCACCAATTCTGGCCCCGAGACCGTGCAATTGCGCACCCGGCACTGGATCATCACCGACGCCACCGGCCGCAAGCAGGAAGTGCGCGGCGAGGGCGTGATCGGCGAGCAGCCGGTGCTCGCGCCGGGCGAACGCTTCGAATACACCTCCGGTGTGCCGCTGCCGACCTCGTCAGGATTTATGACCGGCCGCTACCAGAT
Organism: uncultured Alphaproteobacteria bacterium; assembly: GCA_963755895.1. Taxonomy (GTDB): domain Bacteria; phylum Pseudomonadota; class Alphaproteobacteria; order Rhizobiales; family Xanthobacteraceae; genus Bradyrhizobium. The sequence goes on along the minus strand of CAVWMD010000001.1, from coordinate 842,219 downwards.
GGTGACCGAGGCCGGCGAGCGCTTCGAGATCGACGTGCCGACCTTCTCGCTCGACAGCCCCGACAGTAAGAGGGTGTTGAATTAGGCGCTCTGCAAGCCGCTGCCGTCATACTCCGCGAAGGCGGAGTATCCAGTACGCCGCGACCTCGCGATTCCACCGCTGACGCCTCCGGATACTGGATGCCCGCCTGCGCGGGCATGACGTGTGGATATAACTCCGCCTTCTCGCGACACGATGCGCCCGAGGTTTGCAAATTCGTCGGCCCTCAAAAACAAAAAGAGGGCGCACGCGACCCTCAAAAGAGGGCGCGGGGAAGACCGGGTGCGCGCTGCACCCGCGGTCTCTTGTGCAAAGCAGATAGCGAAAACGCACATGAGCATACAGGTTCAGCGGAAACACTCCGGCCTTCCCCGCGCAATGATTTACGGCTTATTCCGTGCTCTCCCCGGCGAGACCAGAGCTTGTTTGTCACCGTCGCCCCCAAGAAGCGTGAGCTCCTTGCGAACTTGACACCTGCCATTGGGGCGTCAGGACCACACGACTTCGCCGTCCGCTTGAGCCACGCTCGTCAGTCGCAGCTAAAGCGTCCACCGCATCCCACCGCGCGTTTCGTGACGTGCGCAACGCCCCTCTTGCCGGGTAGGACGCACGTAATACGCAACTGATTTGGGTCAAAAACAAAGCGGAATATTTTTCGCGAGGGGACTGGACAGGATTCGGCGCGCCAAGATGATTTGCCCGTCGGGCAGTTTTCGTCGCGCTATTCACGACGTCAGCGCGTTCCCTCCCCCCTTGTGGGGGAGGGTTAGGGAGGGAGGTGGCCGCAGGCACAGTGCTCGCGGTTAGCCCCCTCTCCAGCTCTCCCCCACAAGGGGGTAGAGAGCAGGTCGTACGTGGAGCAAGCGCAAGCTTCTATACGCGCCGCTACTCCACGCCCGCCTCGTCCGGCGTGAACTCATAGACCGATGAGCAGAACTCGCAGGTCACCACGACCTTGCCGTCCTTCACCATGTCGGCGCGGTCGCCCGGAGCAAAACTTTTGAGCATCCCGGAGACAGCCTCGCGCGAGCAGGAGCATTCCGCGCGGAGCGGCAGCGGCGGAAACACCCGAACGCCGCGTTCGTGAAACAGCCGATACAGCAAACGCTCGCCGGACAGATCCGGATCGATCAGTTCGACGTCCTCGACGGTGGAGATCAACGACTGGCCTTCGACCCAGGCGTCATCCTCCTCGACCGCATGGGTGACGACGCCCTCCGGCGCATCGCCGGGATGCAGATCGGCCTGCCGCACCCGCTCCGGCGCCTTCGGCAGGAATTGCAGCAGCATGCCGCCGGCGCGCCAGCGATGTTTTGGGCCGTCGCCTTCGCCGCCGCGCCATTCCTCGCCGACCGCGAGCCGGACCCTCGTCGGGATCTGCTCGGAGCGCAGGAAATATTCGTGCGCGGCATCTTCCAGATTGCCGCCCTCGAGCGCCACCAGCCCCTGATAGCGGCTCATGTCCGCGCCCTGGTCGATGGTCATCGCCAGATGGCCTTTTCCGAGCAGCGCGCCGGAATCCTGGCCGGCCTCGAGCCGGCTCGCATCGTAGCGCGCATAGGCGCGCACGCGATCGGCGCCCCGGTAGTCCACGATCAGAAACGAAACCGGGCCGTCAGTCTGGGTTTGCAGAATGAAACGGCCGTCGAATTTCAGCGACGAGCCGAGCAGGGCGGTCAGCACGATCGCCTCGCCGAGCAGCTTGCCGACGGCGGGCGGATAATCGTGCTTGGTCAGGACGTCGTCGAGCGCGGGTCCGAGCCGGGCCAGGCGGCCGCGCAGATCCAGCGAGCCAACCTCGAACGGCAGCACCGCATCATCGACCGGCACCGCCGACGGCGCACGGATCGGAGGTTCAGCGGATATTTTGATGTCAGGGGATTGTGAGGTCATGGCGCCTTATTTGGGGTCGATGGGCGAAAAACGGAAGGGGCGAATAGCGAATGGCGAGTAGCGAATAGAGGCGCCGTTGGACCCGCTGTCCCCTACTTGCTTTCACCCATTCGCTACTCGCCACTCGCTATTCGCGCTCTAAGCCACCTGTTCAAAACACCACGCCAGAATGCCCTTTTGCGCATGCAGGCGATTTTCGGCCTCGTCGAACACCACCGATTGCGGGCCGTCGATCACCTCGTCGGTGACCTCCTCGCCGCGATGGGCGGGCAGGCAATGCATGAACAGCGCATCGGGTTTCGCCAGCGACATCAGCTTGGCGTTGACCTGGTATGGCTGCAACAAATTGTGGCGATGCTCACCGTCCTTGTCGCCCATCGAGACCCAGGTGTCGGTGATCACGCAATCGGCGCCGCTGACCGCGGCTTCCGGATCGTTGCCGAGCAGCACAGGGGCATCGGTCGCCTTGATCCAGTCCTTCATCGCTTTGTTCGGCGCGAGTTGCGGCGGGGTCGCGACATTGAGGGTGAATTTGAAACGCTCGGCGGCATGCGCCCACGACGCCAGCACGTTGTTGTCGTCGCCGGTCCAGGCAATGGTGCGTCCCTCGATCGGGCCGCGATGTTCCTCGAACGTCATCAGGTCCGCCATCACCTGGCAGGGATGCGAGCGCCGCGTCAGCCCGTTGATGACGGGCACGGTGGCGTGGGCGGCGAGTTCCAGCAACGCATCGTGGTTGAGGATGCGGATCATGATAGCGTCGACATAGCGCGACAGCACCCGCGCCGTGTCGGCGATGGTCTCGCCGCGGCCAAGCTGCATTTCCGCGCCGGTCAGCATGATGGGTTCGCCGCCGAGCTGGCGCATCGCGACATCGAACGACACCCTTGTGCGGGTCGATGGCTTCTCGAAGATCATCGCCAGCATCTTGCCCTCGAGCGGCTTTTCCCGCCTGGCATCGCTCTTGAGCTTCGCCTTCATGGCCATGCTGGCCGCGAGCACGTTGCGCAGTTCGGCGGTCGGAAGCTCGTTGAGGTCGAGAAAGTGACGCAGAGCTTTGCTCATTGCCCTGCCGCCCGCTTCAAGCCTGACAGCGCCACGCAGGCGCGATCGAGCCGCTGCACTGACTCCTCGATCTCAGCCTCGGTCACGATCAGCGGCGGCAGGAACCGCACCACATTATCGCCGGCGCCGACCGTCAGCAGCTTCTGGTCGCGCAGCGCATTGACGAGATCGCCCGACGGCACCACCGCCTTCAGCCCGATCAGCAATCCCTCGCCGCGCACGTCGGCGAGTATTTCGGGATAGCGGTCCACCACCGAGGCGAGCTTTTGCTTGAGCAGCAGCGACATCCTTTGCACGTGTTCGAAGAAACCGGGCTTGAGCATGACGTCGAGCACCGCGTTGGCGGCCGCGACCGCCAGCGGGTTGCCGCCGAAGGTCGAACCATGCGAGCCCGGAACCATGCCGGACGCGGCTTCAGCGGTGGCCAGAACGGCGCCGATTGGAAAGCCGCCGCCCAGCGCCTTCGCCAGCGACATCACATCCGGCGTCACGCCAAGACGCTTATGCGCGAACAATTCGCCGGTACGGCCCATGCCGGTCTGCACTTCGTCGAACACCAGCAACAGGCCGTGCTCGTCGCACAATTGGCGCAACGCCTTGAAGAAGGCATTCGGCGCCGAGCGCACGCCGCCCTCGCCCTGGATCGGCTCGATCAAAATACCCGCGGTGTGCGGCCCGATGGTTTTCTTCACCGCATCGAGATCGCCATGCGGCACCTGATCGAAGCCATCCATCGGCGGCCCGAAACCTTCGAGGTATTTCGCAGACCCGGTCGCGGCCAAAGTCGCCAGCGTGCGGCCGTGGAATGCACCCTCGAAGGTGATGATGCGATAACGTTCGGGATGGCCCTTGGCGGCGTGGTATTTGCGCGTGATCTTGATCGCGCCTTCCATCGCCTCGGCGCCGGAATTACAGAAAAATACAAAATCAGCAAAGCTCTGCTCGCACAGTCGCGCGGCGAGCCGCTCGCCATCCGGGCTCCCAAACAAATTAGACATGTGCCACAGTTTGGTGGCCTGCTCCTGCAACGATGCGACCAGATGCGGATGGGCGTGGCCGAGCGCATTCACCGCGACGCCGGACGTGAAATCGAGATAGCGCTCGCCATTGGTTGCGATCAACCATGCGCCTTCGCCGCGCTCGAAACCGAGATCCACCCTGGCGAAGACGGGAAGCAAATGCGACGTGGCGCTTGAAGTCTTGGCGCTTGAGGTCATGGCGATCACTGAAGGTTAGAGCCGGCTGAAATTGCGGGGTTGGCGCGATGCAGCAACAGCCGGCCCGGAAAACAAAACGTGCCGCCTTTTCGGGGCGGCACGTGAAAGGCATTCTATGCGGCCGGCGAGTGGAGTCAACCGGCCCAGGGCCTCCCGTCCGCGCGGCGGGCCTCCCCGTCCGCGCGGAGGCCGCGGAAGTCAAGATTTCGAATCTCCGTAGGACTCCGGTGTGGTAGAAAACACAAATTGCAATGATTAAATAGCGGAACATGTGGACGCGCTACCGCGAACTCTGCGCCCGAGTCACGCCATATTGTAGCCTCTGGGCTGTCGGGTACGACATCTCGTGCGGCGGTTCTGATCCTCTGAAGTCCCAGTGTTGAGCGTACACGTTCGGGCGCACTTTACGTGCCCGGCGAGGGCTAAGGGATTCTGAGAGCTTAGGAATTCTTGCCGCGAGGGATTTTTGAGATTTGCCACCGCAGCGCCGCCGATTGCGAATTGGCCCGCGCAACGCGAAGGGAAGAATGCGATGACGGTATTGACCTGGTCGGACGATCGCGTCGAGCAATTGAAGAAACTCTGGGAAGGCGGACTTTCCGCCAGCCAGATCGCCGCGGAACTCGGAAATGTGACGCGAAATGCCGTGATCGGCAAGGTGCATCGGCTCGGCCTTTCCGGCCGCGCCAAGAGCCCCTCCTCGGCAGCACCTCGCCAGCGCAAGGCGCGTCCCGCGGCCCAGCAGATGATGCGGGTGGCGCGGCCGGTGTCACGCGGCAACACCGCGCTGGCCCACGCCTTCGAGGTCGAGATCGAGGCGGATCCGATCGCCTATGACAATGTGGTGCCGATGAGCCAGCGGTTGTCGCTGCTGGAGCTCAACGAAGCCACCTGCCATTGGCCGATCGGCGATCCCTCCAGTTCGGAATTCTTCTTCTGCGGCGGCAGGGCGCTGAATGCCCTGCCCTATTGCGCGCATCACTCGCGGATCGCCTACCAGCCCGCCGGCGATCGTCGGCGTCAGCCGATCAAGCCCGTGCGGTAAGCGACAGTAACTGCCAATAATATTGGCGTCGTCCCTGCGAACGCAGGGACCCATAGCCACCAGCCTCCGTGGCTGGTTCGGATCGCCGTTTCGATTCTTCGCCAATAGAGCGTTTTCGAGCGAAGTGGATACCGGTTCGCGTGAAGAAAACGCGACAAAAACCTAGGCAGCCTGTCGGACTTAGTAACGCATTGCCGGGATATTGGGTAAAATCGCGAGACCGATTTTGATTCGAGGTCTGGGTTCTGCGATGAGCAACTTTCGCCAAATTGACCGCGGGACCGGTTTTTTAATGCCGCCGTCGGTGGATGAGTGGCTTCCGGAGCGGCATCTGGCGCGTTTTATTGTGGAAGTGATCGCGGGTCTTGAGCTGCGATCGATGAGCGGCAGCTATCGTGGTTCGGGCTCGGCGTCGTACCACCCGCGGGTTTTGCTGGGGCTTCTGGTTTATGGCTATGCGACGGGAGTGTTTTCGAGCCGCAAGCTGGAGCGTGCGACGTATGACTCGGTGGCGTTCCGCTTCATTGCCGCGAACGATCATCCCGATCACGATACAATAGCGACATTTCGGCGGCGATTTCTGCCACAGATCGAGGGCCTGTTTGTGCAGGTGCTGGTTCTGGCACGGGAGATCGGGGTTCTGAAGCTGGGCACGGTTGGGCTTGACGGGACCAAGATCCACGCCAATGCCAGCCGGCACAGTGCGTTGTCCTATGCGCATGCCGGTAGCATCGAAACGCAGTTGAAGGCCGAGGTGGCCGCTCTGATGGCGAAGGCCGAAACGGCCGATCAGGCCGATCTTCCCGATGGCTTTTCGATCCCGGAAGAACTTGAGCGGCGGGAAGAGCGGTTGGGCAAGCTCGCCGCGGCGCGCGCCAGGATCGAGGCGCGGGCCAAAGAGCGTCATGCCCGAGAGCAGGCCGAGTACGAGGCCAAGCTTGCGGCCCGCAAGGCCAGGGAGGAGAGCCGCGGCAAGAAGACGGGCGGCCGGCCGCCATCACCGCCTGCATCCGGCGCTTTGCCCACTGACCAGATCAATCTGACCGACGAGGAGTCGCGCATCATGCCGGTGGCCGGCGGCGGGTTCGAGCAATGCTACAATGCGCAGGCCGTGGTCGCCGCGGGCAGCATGTTGGTGGTTGCGGTCGATGTGGTGCAGGCGCCCAACGACAAGCAGCAACTTGCGCCAATGCTCGACAAGATATCGGCTTTGCCGGATGAACTGGGTGAGGCGGAAACACTGCTGGCCGACAGCGGCTACTTCAGTGAAGCCAATGTGGAAGCCTGCGCCGCGGCGGGCATCGAGCCGCTGATTCCCCAGGGGCGGCAGGCGCATTACCCGCCGCACAGCGATCGCTTTGCAAATTTGCCGCCCGCTCCAGAGAATCCAACGCCGCTTAAGACCATGGCTCATCGGCTGAAAACACCCGAAGGCAAAAATCTCTACGCGCTGCGCAAGCAGACCCCGGAGCCGGTGTTCGGCATCATCAAATCGGTGATGGGCTTCCGGCAGTTCTCGATGCGCGGCCTCGAAGAAGTTCGTGGCGAATGGAGCCTCGTGACCATGGCATGGAACATCAAGCGCATGTTCGCCCTGATACCCGCCTGAGAGCGCCGCTCAGTCGGGTACAGCGCCAATGGTTGGCTTCAAAACCGCTAAAAATCGCCTCTGAACCCGCCCGACGCGCGGCCAGTTTGCCGATCCTCGGCTACAAACCGCTTGTTGCCACGCGGCTGAATAACTCAGTCCGACAGGCTGCTAGAGCCCCGTTCCGATTCCATCGGAACGGGAAAGGCTCTAGCCGACAGGTCACAGCGTATGCGTCCCTGCTTTCGCAGGGACGACGATCATTGTGATCGCTACTCCACTTTGACAAACCGGTCGTCGAGCGCGTAGCCGGCGCCGCGCACGGTGCGGATCGGATCCTGCTCGCGGCCCGGGTTGAGCAATTTGCGCAAGCGCCCGATATGGACGTCGACGGTGCGCTCGTCGATATAGATATCGCGGCCCCAGACGCTGTCGAGCAATTGCTCGCGGCTGAACACCCGGCCCGGATGCTCCAGGAAAAACTCCAGCAGCCGGTACTCGGTCGGGCCGAGATCGACCGGACGTCCCGAGCGCGCAACGCGGCGCTTCTCGCGATCGAGCTCGATGTCGCCATAGGTCAGCACGGTGGCGAGGCGTTCCGGACTGGCGCGGCGCAGCAGGCCCTTCACCCGCGCCAGCAGTTCCGGCACCGAGAACGGCTTGACGATGTAATCGTCGGCGCCGGTGGCAAGGCCCCTGACCCGCTCGCTTTCCTCGCCTCGCGCGGTCAGCATGATGATCGGAAGCTGCCTTGTCTCCGGCCGCGCCCGCAACCTGCGGCACAACTCGATCCCCGACAATCCGGGCAGCATCCAGTCCAGCACGATCAGGTCGGGAACGCGCTCCTTCAGCCTGGTATCGGCGTCGTCGCCGCGAGCGACCGTTTCGACATCATAGCCTTCGGCATCAAGGTTGTAGCGCAAAAGCGTGGTCAACGCCTCTTCGTCTTCAACCACCAGAATGCGCGCGCTCATCTCTCACCTACCCCTCATTATTCCGATTATCGCTTGGCTTAGAACAGGATGACTTTTCTTCGAATCGTCATCCTGCTCTAAGCCTTTTCATTTTGAGCATGATCTCCGCGCAAACGCTTCGCGTTTGTCGCGAGGGAAAACCGGTGTCCACTTTCCCGGATCATGCTCTAGTTTCCAGGTACCGTGGTCGCGAACGTCGTCATGTCGCCTTTCGGGCGCTTGTCGAGCATCTGCTGGCCTTCGATCATGTAGAATACGGTCTCGGCGATGTTGGTGGCGTGGTCGCCGATCCGTTCGATGTTCTTGGCGCAGAACATCAGATGGATGCAGAAGCTGATGTTGCGCGGGTCTTCCATCATGTAGGTCAAGAGCTCGCGGAACAGCGAGGTGCAGATCGCATCGACCTCCTCGTCGCCCTTCCACACCGTCATCGCCGCCGGTAGATCGTGCGCGGCGTAGGCATCGAGCACGGATTTCACCTGCGACTGCACCAGGTCGGTCATGTGCTCGAGGCCGCGGATCAGCTTGAGCGGCTGAAAATCGCTTTCCAGCGCGGCGACCCGCTTGCCCATGTTCTTGGCGAGGTCGCCGATCCGCTCGAGATCGGTCGCGACCCGCATCGCGCCGACGATCTCGCGTAAGTCCACCGCCATCGGCTGGCGGCGGGCAATGGTCAGGACCGCGCGTTCCTCGATCACATGCTGCAAATTGTCGATTTCGGCGTCCGCGGCCACCACACGCTTGCCCAGCACGACGTCGCGGCGGATCAGCGCATCGACAGATTCAACGATCATGCGCTCGGCAAGGCCACCCATCTCGGCGACCAGCCGGGTCAATTCCTGCAGATCGCTGTCGAACGCCTTGGCGGTATGTTCAGTAGCCATGTCTCTCTCCGTATCGATGCGCTGGTTCGGCCGTTCGCTTCGGCGTCAACGCCCTAGCACGCTTGCAACAGCAACAGGGCGGACCAAGCGGCACGCTAGCCGAACCTGCCGGTGATATAATCCTGGGTCCGCCGATCGCTCGGCGAGGTGAAAATCTTGTTGGTATCGTCGAATTCGATCATCTCGCCGAGATACATGAAGGCGGTCTTGTCGGAGACCCTGGCTGCCTGCTGCATGTTGTGGGTGACGATCGCGATGGTGTAGTCCTCGGCCAATTCCTGGATCAATTCCTCGACCTTGGCGGTCGAGATCGGATCGAGCGCCGAACAGGGTTCGTCGAACAGGATCACTTCCGGCCGCACCGCCACGGTGCGGGCAATGCACAGCCGCTGCTGCTGGCCGCCGGACAGGCTGAGACCGGAGGCATTCAGCTTGTCCTTGACCTCATTCCACAGCGCGCCGCCGCGCAGCGCCTTTTCGACCCGGCCGTCCATCTCGGACTTGGAAATCTTCTCGTAGAGGCGGATGCCGAAGGCGATGTTTTCATAGATCGTCATCGGAAACGGCGTCGGCTTCTGGAACACCATGCCGACCCGGGCGCGCAACAGATTGAGATCGAGCTTGGGATCGAGCACGTTGGTCTGGTCGAGCATCAACTGGCCGGTGGCGCGCTGTCCGGGATAGAGGTCGTACATCCGATTGAAAACCCGTAGCAGGGTCGACTTGCCGCAACCGGACGGTCCGATGAAGGCGGTCACGCGATTGGTGCCGAGCGTGAGATTGATGTTCTTCAGCGCATGGTGCTCGCCGTAATAGAAGTTCAGGTTGCGCACGCTGACCTTGGCCGGCGCCTCGGGCAGCGGCGCCGCGGAAGCCGGTACGCCCTGACTAGCCGTCGATACGGAGACATCGGTCATTTTGCAGCCCTTTCGGCGCCGAGATAGCGGGCGCCAATATTCAACGCGAGTACGGTCAAGGTGATGAGCAAGGCCCCGCTCCAGGCGAGTTCTTTCCAGTAGGCGTAGGGGCTTTGCACGAAGTTGTTGATGGTCACCGGGAGGTTGGCCATCGTCTTGGTCAGGTCGAGGCTGAAGAACTGGTTGGAAAGTGCTGTGAACAACAAGGGCGCGGTTTCACCGGCGACGCGGGCGGTGGCCAGCAACACGCCGGTGATCAGGCCGGAGCGCGCCGCGCGATAGGCAATTCGCTTGATGACGAGGGAACGCGGCAGGCCGAGCGCGGAGGCCGCCTCGCGCAGCGGATTTGGCACCAGCCCCAGCATATCTTCGGTGGTGCGCAGCACGACCGGAATGACGATCACCGCCAGCGCCAGCGAGCCCGCGATCGCCGAGAACCCGCGCATCGGCACCACCACGGCGCCATAGATGAACAGGCCGATGATGATCGAGGGCGCCGAGAGCAGGATGTCGTTGATGAAGCGGATCACCGAGGTCAGGCGGTCATGCTTGCCATATTCGGCGAGATAAGTGCCCGCGAACAGGCCGAGCGGCGCGCCGATGCCGACGCCGATCACGGTCATGATGACCGAGCCGACGATGGCGTTGAGCAGGCCGCCTTCGGTCGAGCCCGGCGGCGGGGTGTTCTGCGTGAAGATCTGCACGCTGAGGCCCGCGAGCCCGTTGTAGAACAGGGTGAACAGGATCAGCGCCAGCCAGGTCACGCCGAACACAGCGGCGCAGACGCAGAGCGCGCGGACCAATATGTCCTTGCGGCGGCGGGATGAATAGATCGGGTTCATGCGCCTAATTCCCGGCTTTCTTTTCCAGCCGCATCAGCATCAGCCGCGCCGCCGCCAGCACGAAGAACGTCAGCACGAACAGCAGCAGGCCGAGCAGGATGAGGCCCGATTGATGCAGGCCGTCGCTTTCGGCAAATTCGGAGGCGATCGCCGCTGAAATCGTGGTGCCCGGCCCGAAGATCGAGCCTGAGATGCGGAACGAATTGCCGATGATGAAGGTGACCGCCATGGTCTCGCCGAGGGCGCGGCCGAGCGCCAGCATGATGCCGCCGATGACGCCGACCCTCGTATAGGGGATCACCACGTTGCGGACGACTTCCCAGGTGGTGCAGCCGACGCCGTAGGCGGCTTCCTTCAGCACCGGCGGCACCGTCTTGAACACGTCGACCGAGATCGCGGTGATGAACGGCAGCACCATGATGGCGAGGATCAGCGCCGCATTGAACAGGCTGAGATAGGACGGCGGGCCGCCGAAGATGGTGCCGAGCACCGGAACGCCGTCGAACACCGAGATCATGAACGGCTGGAACGTGTAGGCCAAAAACGGGCCGAGCACGAAGAAGCCCCACATGCCGTAGATGATCGAGGGAATGCCCGCGAGCAGTTCGATGGCGATGCCGATCGGACGCCGCAGCCATTGCGGACACAGCTCGGTCAGGAAGATCGCGATGCCGATCCCGACCGGAATCGGCGATCGCCATCGCGATGAAGGACGTCACCAGCGTGCCGTAGATCGGACCGAGCGCGCCCAATACCGGCGGATCGGCCGAGGGCGCCCAGCGCTGCGTCCACAGGAACGCGAAGCCGTATTCCTTCATCGCCGGCCAGGCGCCGACGATCAACGAGATGATGATGCCGCCGAGGATCAGCAGTACCGAGATCGCACAGACACGCGTGATCCAGTAAAAAGTGACGTCGCCCAGTTTGAACGCGCTGAGCGCCTTGGCGCGATCGTAGGGTCCGGCGGCTTCCATCACATCGCTTTGAACGGCCATGTCTGCCACGCCAATCCCCTGTACTGTATCACCCAACCGGTTGGAAATCCGGTTTCCTGCAAGCCTCCGAAGCGGAGGTTCGGCGCGTCCCCGGCGAGGCCAGAGGCTTCCGGCTTCGGTGCTTCGGGATGCCCAACCCGGGCGAGCCCGGGTTGGCTGGAGAGATCGCCGCGATCAGCTCTTGATATCGGAGGCCCAGGTCTTCTCGATCAGCTTGACCACCGCGTCCGGCATCGGGATGTAGTCGAGCTCTTCGGCCATCTTGTCGCCCTTGGCGAAAGCGAACTTGAAGAACTTGATGGCTTCGGCCGAGGCCGCCTTGTCGGTCGCGTCCTTGTGCATCAGGACGAAGGTCGAGGCGACGATCGGCCACGACTTGTCGCCGGGCTGGTCGGTCAGGATCAGGTAATAGCCGGGAGCATGGGCCCAGTCGGCATTGGACGCAGCCGCCTGGAAGCCTTCGGTGGTCGGCTGCACGGTCTTGCCGGCCTTGTTGACCAACGCGGTGTAGGTCAGCTTGTTCTGCTTGGCGTAGGCATATTCGACATAGCCGATGGTGTTCTTGGCCTGGCCGACATTGCCGGAAACGCCTTCATTGCCCTTGGCGCCGACGCCGACCGGCCATTCGACGGCGGTGCCGGAACCGACCTTGGACTTCCAATCCGCACTGACCTTGGAGAGGTAGTCGGTGAAGTTGAAGGTGGTGCCCGAACCATCCGCACGATGAACGACCGAGATCGCGGCCGACGGCAGCTCAAGCTTCGGATTGAGCTTCTTGATGGCGGCGTCATCCCATTTGGTGATGGTGCCGAGGTAGATCTTGGCCAGCGTATCGCCGTCCAGCACCATGTCGCCGGCCTTGACGCCGTCGATGTTCACGACCGGCACGATCGCGCCCATGATCATCGGCCACTGCGCGAAGCCATCCTTCTCGAGCTGCTCGGCCTTGAGCGGCGCATCGGTGGCGCCGAAGGTCACGGTGTTGGCCTGGATCTGCTTGATGCCGGCACCCGAACCGATCGACTGATAGTTCACGCCGCTGCCGGATTCCTTCTTGTAGGCATCCGCCCACTTCGACAGGACCGGGAAGATGAAGGTCGAGCCGGCGCCGGTAATGTCGGCGGCAAACGCCGACGTCGATGCGGCAACCAGGCCAGCAGCGACGATCGCTTTGATGAAATTCATGGGGGATCTCCATTTGGTGAGCGAAGCGCCTAATACGCCCGATCGCGCTCACGCCAGTCCGTTTAGGAGCGGTCGTTGCTGCTTTTACGAAGGATTAGTGACAGCCAGATGACGATAACAAGCGATTGAAATTGCTCGTCTTTACGCTCCGGAGGGGGGCTTCGCCTGGGGAAAACAGGCGGTAAAGGTGGCTCCCTTTTTCAGCACGCTTTCGATCAAAAGCCGGCCGCGATGGCGGTTAACAATATGTTTGACCAGCGATAATCCGAGACCGGTGCCGCCCTGGGCCCGGCTGTCGCCGACATCCACCCGATAGAACCGCTCGGTCAGCCGCGGCAGATGTTCCGGCGCGATGCCGGGGCCGAAATCGCGCACGATGGCACGGAACTCGGGCACACCCTCGCCTGACACAGCCGGAACCAGCGAGACCACGACCTTGCCGCCGGAGGCGCCGTATTTCAGCGCGTTCTCGATCAGGTTTTCGAACACCCGCAACAGTTCCTCGCGATCGCCGGCGATCACCACCGGCGCGTCCGGCAGATCGGTGTCGATCGAGACCTGGCGCTCGCGGGCCAGCGGCTCCAGCCCGTCGGCGACCTGCCGGATGATCGGGACGATATCCACCAGCGTGTCGGGGCGGACATGGGCCGAAAGCTCGACCCGCGAAAGCGACAACAGGTCGTCGATCAGCCGCGCCATGCGGGTTGCCTGGGTGTGCATGATGCCGAGGAAGCGCTCGCGGGCCTTGGCGTCTTCCTTGGCCGGCCCTTGCAGCGTATCGATGAAGCCGGACAACGCCGCCAGCGGCGTGCGCAATTCATGGCTGGCATTGGCGACGAAGTCGGCGCGCATTTCCTCGACCCGCCGCAACGGTGTCTGATCGTGGAACGTCATCAGCATGCATTTGTCGGTACCGCCGAACAAGGTCGGCACCGGCACCGGCGTCACGATCAGCTCCATCCAGCGATCGACCGGAACGTGATCGAGATAGGTCGCGCGTCTGGTCTCCGAGGTGGCGATGGCTTCGCGCAGCGCGGTGATGATCTCGGGCGAGCGCAGCGCGAACTGGGCGAGTTCGTTCTTGCGCAGGGCCGGCGCAAGCTGGGCCGCGGCGGCATTGAGGTGGATGACGCGGCCGGCGCGATCGAGCAGCACCGCGGGATCCGGCATGCCGGCCACCACGGCGCTGACCGCGGCGGTTTCGACTGGATTGACCCCGCGAACGTCTTCGCGCGACGCCACTGCGTTATGCAACCGCCACGGCACCAGGGCCGCCGCGGCGATGCAGGCAAAAACCACCGAGGCCCGCAGCGGCGACAATTCGTCGAGCGCGACCAGCACCGCCAGCGCGAGCGCGGCGACCAGCAGGATAATCGCCGAATGCCGCAGCCGGTCCGGCCACGGCGAGTAGAAAGGCGAGGAAGGAGCTTCGATTGCCATCGGGGCAGGCTCTCCCGTTCGGGGCGGAGTGGTCAGGGGCTCGTGTCCCTGCGTTCCCGCACATAGGCCGCTTCGCGGTGCGGCTCAACCTTGAGCCCGTCGGTCACCTGACTCAGCCGCTTGTTTCGTGCCCCGATGATAACCTCCCGAAACGTCAGCAAGATTACAGATATGACAAAGGGTGCAATATAATAGAGCAGGCGGAACAGCAGCATCCCGGCCAGCAGGTCCTCGCGGTCCATCTGCCACAGCCCGACCAGCATCGCGGCATCGAACACGCCGAGCCCGCCCGGCGAATGGCTGGCAAAGCCCAGCAGCGTCGCCGCCACGAAAATCACCGCGACCACGATAAAGCCGAGATTGGGTTCGTCGGGAACCAGCACGTACATCGCCAGCGCGCAGAAACCGAGATCGACGATGCCGATCGCGATCTGCAGCAAGGTCAACGATCCGCCCGGCAGGACCACTGTCCAGGGCCCGCGCCCGACGCTCCGTGGCCGCAGCGAGACCCAGGCCACATAGACCACCAGCGCCAGGATGATGCCGAACGCGGCGAACCGGTTCAGCCAGGGCGGAAGCTGATCGATCGCGGCGGCCGCTTCCGGATGATAGGCGATGCCAAGGCCCAATACCGCGGCATTGCCGAGCCAGAACGTCAGGCCCGCCAGAAAGCAGATCTTGGCGACGTCGATCGCGTTCAATCCCCACGCCGAATAGATCCGGTAACGCACCGCGCCGCCGGTGAATACGCTGGCCCCGACATTGTGCCCGATCGAATAGCTGGTGAAGGCCGCGAGCGCATTGATGCGGTACGGAATGTCGGCGCGCCCGATCGCGCGAACCGCGAACAGGTCGTAGAATGTCAGCGTGAAATAACCGGCAGCGACGAACAAGGCAGCCAGCACGATCTGGTGTGGTTCGGTGTCCTTGATGGCTTCGAGCACCTCTTGGGCATCGATGTGCCGCAGCATGTGATAGAGCACATAGCAAGCGATCCCGATGACCGCGACGCTGATCGCAACACCCAATCTATGCAGGATTTGCTTCTGGCCCAGCAACGAGACCGCCCTGCGTATTGCTTCCGGCATCTAGACCTCGAATTGCGATCCCAACTACGATCTCGCGGGCGAACCTTGACGTGTGATGCGTGCGGCCTTGTGCGCGCTTCCATGCCGGTGGGCTGCCGGGCGGACGTCGCCGCCACAGGCGCCACACTTCTTGGTGCCAAGTGGTAGCGCGTTTTCGGCCGGAGTGGAATTCGCTTGGCGAGAATAAAACGCAATCCTTCAATATATTAGGGGGATATTAGCGGGTAATTCATGACGTTGGATGCACAGTTTTGCTGCATTCGCGGGCGCCGGCGCCGCTATCCGTAGCGTTACCTGCCCGTCGGACGGGGCATTTTCGCTGCGTCAAGCCGCCGGCCGATGGCGCGACACCACCCAGTCACGCAGCCACGATCCGACCGTGCAGCCGGCCAAATATAGCGCAAACATCACCAGACCGAGGTCGAGCCAATAGCCGGGCCGGCCGGGGACCAGCCGCGCCAGCGCCACGGCGACAAGTGCCGCCACCAATACCGCCAGCCAGCGCGCCATCACCTTCGATACGCCTTGACCGCGCTGAACCACCGCGACCCAACCCGCGGCCAGGCCCAGCAACAGCGATCCCACCAGCCAGCCCCAATGAAACGTCACCAGATATGCCATGGCTGTCACTTCACCAGGAATTCGATGCGGCGATTTTGCGCCTTGCCTTCGTCGGTGTCGTTGGCGGCGATCGGCTGCGTGCTGCCATAGCCCACCGCCGTGAAGCGATCGGCGGCCAGCCCTGCCTTGACGAGATAATCCGCCACCGCCTGCGCCCGCTTCTCCGACAGCGCCTGGTTGAAGGCATCCTCACCGTCGCCGTCGGTATGTCCGGCGATCTCGATATTGGCGGCCGGGCAGCGCATCGCCGTTTCGATCAGCCGGTCGAGCAGACCCGCCGAATCCGGATCGATCACCGAGCGCCCGGATTCGAAGCGGATATTTCCCTTGGCGAGCAGATCCGAAAACAATTGCTGGCATACGGTAGCATCCACCGGCGCCGTCGCTGGTTTGACGGAAATTTCGGCCTTGAATTGCCAGCCTGGCGGGAAATCCTTGCCCAAACCGCCGCGAATTTGCACCGCTGCCGCATCATAGAGGGCGTCGCCCGACAGCTTCACCTCGCGGTCCGTTACCACCAGCGTACCGGTCGACAGCCGCGCCAGCGCGCCCAGCGCCGGCGCCACCGCGCTTGCGAATCCGGCGGGCGCACCAACGCTGGACTTGAGATTATCGACCACTTTTTCGCTGAAGAATTTTCGCGAGGCGGTCGCGACCAGCCCCGTGTGGACCGTGTTATCCGGCACATAGCCGGTCAGCGTCAGCGTCACCGCGACCGGATCCTTGTAAGCCTGAAAGATATAGGGCGGGGCCTCGATATCGTTAGCGGCGACCGAAAACCCTTGCGGCAACTTTTTCAGGCCGGCCGCGATCGCTTCCCGGCCGCCGAGATCGCGCGCCATCCCGGAAAGGCTGACCTTGGTATCGGAGATGCTGATCTTGCCGACCTTCAGTTTTGCGATCTGATCGATCAGCAGCAACGCCGCGTCGTCAAAACGCGGCGGCGCGCCCCGCGACAAGTCCATCCGGTCGACGACTTCGACATTGCCGAGCGCGGCGCGGGTCGCCTCGAACAATTTGCTCTTTGTGGCCGGCAACGGCGCATTGCCACCCAGCGTGACCCGGACCACGTCCCGCTCGGCCGACCAGGCGAACGGCTTGGCTTCGGGAACGAGGCGGGTCTCGTCGTTGACCAGCCGCACGCCCGGCACGGCGTCGACCGAATTAACCGCGCTGCGACGGCCTTCTTCCGAAAAAGCATCCGCGGCAAGCGTCACGTCGCGGCCTTCGACCGCGATTTGCGTTTTGTCCAGTACGGTATTCTGCAAGGCTGCGCTGCTACGCGCCGCGAGATCGGTTTCCAGTGGTGTGGTATTCAACCAGGCGGCGATCACCCAAAGGATCGCCAACGGAATTGTGCCCGGCCACCATTTTCTGCTCCATCTGAAAAGTCCGTGCATTCGCCGTCCTGCGGTCTGGGAACCGAGAGAAAACAAACCCTTGCGAGGCTGTCAAACTGGAAATAACACGGAACAGCAAGATCAACGGCGACCACCCGGCTAACCGTTTCTTCAGCGCCGCCCGCTAGCCTCAAAGCTGCATTTCAAGACTGCATATCAAGGCCAACCGCTCCTGATGAGCCAGTTTCGCAACACTGTGATCCGCGCCGGGCTGGAAGCGCTTTATTTCAGCCGCGCCCACCATCTGTTGCGGCCGATTTTCGCGGGCGTTGGCGCGATTTTCATGCTGCATCATGTTCGCGCCGGCCGCGACGTCGCGTTCCAGCCGAACCGGCATCTCGAAATCACGCCCGAGTTCCTGCGCTCCATGGTGTCGCATCTTCGGACCCAGGGCATCGACATCGTCACCATGGACGAGGTGCATCAGCGATTGGCCGAACGTCATTTCGCGCGGCGCTTCGCCTGCTTCACGCTCGACGATGGCTATCGCGACAACCGGGATTTCGCGCTGCCGGTGCTGCGTGAATTCGACGCACCCTGCACCGTCTATGTCGCCAGCGATTTCGCCGAAGGAAGCGGCCGGCTGTGGTGGATCGCGCTGGAGATGGTGATCGCCAAGGCCTCCCGGATCGAAATCGAGATCGGCGGCACGGCGGTCTGCCTCGACACCACGACGGCGGCGGCCAAGCAGGCCGCGTTCGACCGGCTGCACGTCTGGCTGCGCGGATTGCCGGGTGAGTTCGATGTCCAGCGGGAAATGACCGCGCTGTGCAAACGTCACGGTATCGATGAAGCCGCGATCTGTCGTTCGCTCTGCATGTCCTGGGATGAGTTGAAAACGTTCGCGGACGATCCGTTGATTTCGATTGGCGCGCATACCATCACCCATTGCAATCTCGCGCAGCAGACCGAAGCCAACGCCAGCCACGAAATGGCGACCAGCCGGGCGCGGATCGAAGGCGTTTTGCAGCGCCAGATCGTCCATCTGGCTTATCCCTATGGCGACAGGATCGCCGCCGGCAGTCGCGAGTTCGCGCTGGCGCGCGCCGCCGGCTTCAAGACCGCGGTGACGACGCGGCCGGGCATGGTGTTTCCGGAGAACGCCCGGCATTTGACCGCGCTGCCGCGGGTTTCGCTCAACGGCAACTATCAGGACGCGCGGATCCTGCCGGTGCTGACCTCGGGCGCCGCCACCGCGATGTGGAACGGCTTCCGCCGCGTCGACGCAGCGTAGGGTTAGACGCTACATATCGTCGTCCCGGCGCAGGGCCGGGACACCATCACCCCTGGCCAATCGAAAGACAGAAGGCGTCTGCCGCATTGCTACAAATGAGAGTCCGCGGCGTATGGGTCCCGGCCTGCGCCGGGACGACGAACTGGGCTTCCTTGACTCGCAAATGCTACCGCCTCAAAACCACACTCAAACGCAAATGGAGGAACGCATGTTCAAGGATCTGTTCTCGCTTCAGGGCCGCGTCGCATTGGTGACCGGCGGATCGCGCGGCATCGGCAAGATGATCGCAAGTGGATTCCTGCATCAGGGCGCGGCCAGGGTCTATATCACCGCGCGCAAGGCGGGACCGTGCGAGGCCACCGCCGAGGAACTCACAGCGGAATATGGCGGCGAATGCATCGCGCTGCCGATCGATATTTCGACGGTGGAAGGCTGTGAAAAGCTCGCCGCCGAAATCGTCAAGCGCGAGCCGAAACTCGACATCCTCGTCAACAATGCGGGCGCCGCCTGGGGCGCGGAGTTCGACGAGTTCCCGGAAAGCGGCTGGGACAAGGTGATGGACCTCAACGTCAAGTCGCTGTTCTTCCTGACCAAGGCGCTGGCGAAGCCGCTGCGCGCGGCGGCATCGCGCGAACGGCCCGCCAAGGTCATCAACATCGCCTCGGTCGACGGCATTTTCGTCAATCCGGGCGAAACCTATTCCTACGCCGCGAGCAAGGCCGCGGTGATCCATCTGACCCGGCGCATGGCAACCAAACTGATCAAGGACAACATCAATGTCACCGCCATTGCACCGGGCGCCTTCAAATCGGACATGAACCGGGCTGCGCGCGACAATGCAGACGAAGTCGCCAAACGCATTCCGGCGCGGCGCATTGGAACCGATGAGGACATGGCAGGCATTGCGATCTACCTCGCCTCGCGGGCCGGCGACTATGTGATCGGCAACGCCATCGCGGTCGATGGCGGCGTCGTCTATGCCAGCGCGGGGCTTGAGATCGCGGGGTAGGCGGCGCGAGTGCGCGCCGGGCGAACGGTGAGGTGCGAATGGCGAATAGTAATTTTCCCTATTCGCTACTCGCTATTCGCACTCTCAAAGGCTCGACGCGAATTCGTCGACGATCTTGTCGAAGGTTTCACCCTTCTCCCATTGCGTGGCGTGGCCGGCGCCTTCGATCACCTGAACCTGTCCGCGCCACAAGGTCGGGGCGGACAACCGCTGCAAATAGCCGAGATCCACGATCTGTTCCTCGCTGCCCTGCACGATCGCAAGCGGGATCTTGAGAGCTCGCACGATCTCGACCTCGTCGTCGAAGCGGCCAGCCTGCACGGCCGCGCCGAGACAACCTCGCGCGTTGCCGTCGGTGCGGCGAAAATCGTCGGCGACAAACGACGGCGCCGGCGCATAGCCCGGCGCGAACATCGTTTTCAGCCATTCTTCGGTTTCCGCTTCACTCGGCGCCGGCGTGAAGGCGGTGGCCGCCAACCCCTTGAAGCCGGCAAATCCGTCCGGCGTCTTGCCGATCGGCGGTGTGCCAAAAATCATCAGCCCCGCCACCATCGGCAGCGACGCCGCCGCATTGAGTACGGCATGTCCGCCAAGGCTCCAGCCCACCGCCACCGCGTCCTTCAGCTTAAGTTCGCGCGCGACGGCCGCGATGCAGCCGGCATAGCCCGGGCCTGAATAATCCTGCTCCGGATGGGGCGGCGGCGACGAGGCGCCGTGCCCCGGCAGATCGATCGCGATCAGCCGGTATTTGGCGCCGAGCGGCCCCTGGAGCTGCTTCTGCCAGATCCGCGATGACGACGAGTTGCCATGGACCAGCAGGATCGGCCGGCCGGTGCCCGGGCTCTCGAAGCCTGTGATGGTCTGCCCGCCGATCTCAAGCCGCAACGGACGCAAGGCCGCGCCCGGAAAACTCGTTTCGCTCATCGCCACCCCAACATCCAGCTCAAGTATCGATCTTCACATACTCGAAATCGCCGGGCTTGTTGTCGATCCCGACCTTGGGTGGAGAGATCCACGAGGCGAACTCACCCGCTTCGGTGACGGGCTTCATCAGCGAGGCGATGAAATCGCCGTCCTCGGCCGACGGCAGCCATTCGCCCTTGCGCCGGTTCCAGGTGGCGTCATCGATCAGCACGCCGTCCGGGGTGGCATGAACGTCCCTGAATTCACCGATCTGGCGATGGAACGCGACATTCGGCAACTCCAGCCGGATATCGTAGCCGGCCAGCGCAATGATCTTGTTCCAGCGCAACAGCCCCTTGGCGCAATCCTGCGTGTAGTCGTCGCGCAGCCGCATGTTGAGCGCGGTGAGCGCCGGCTCGTCGACCCGCTTGACCTTGCCGTCGATCAGCTTGAGCACCGGATAGGTCGCGTTCTGCAAACGGTGATCGTCCTCGATCGCCGTCTCCTTGTAGCGGCCCTTGATGCCGGCGTTGAAGGCGTTGGCGGCGTTGGTCGAGACTTCCGAGCCGAACAGATCCAGCGACAGCGAGTAATGCAGGTTCAATTTCTTCTGGATGGTCGGCAGATCGATCACGCCCAGCGCCCGCACCTTGGCGATATCCTCGGGGTCGCTGATGCCGGCGGCCTTCATCGCCTCGCAGGTTCGCTGCACGACGCGGCTGATGCCGGTCTCGCCGACGAACATGTGATGCGCCTCTTCGGTCAGCATGAAGCGGCAGGTGCGCGACAGCGGATCGAAGCCGGACTGCGCCAGCGAGTGCAACTGCATCTTGCCGTCACGGTCGGTGAAATAGGTGAACATGAAGAACGACAGCCAGTCCGGCGTCGCCTCGTTGAACGCGCCGAGCATGCGCGGGCTGTCGGCATCGCCGGAACGGCGGCGCAACAAATCGTCGGCTTCCTCGCGGCCGTCGCGGCCGAAATACTTCTGCAGCAGATAGACCATCGCCCAGAGATGGCGGCCTTCCTCGACATTGACCTGGAACAGGTTGCGCAGGTCGTACAGCGACGGCGCGGTCTTGCCGAGATGGCGCTGCTGTTCGACCGAGGCCGGCTCGGTGTCGCCCTGGATCACGATCAGGCGGCGCAGCGTGGCGCGATGCTCGCCCGGGACTTCCTGCCAGGCCGGCTTGCCGTAATTCTCGCCGAACGGAATGACGCGGTTTTCTTCCTGCGGCGCCAGCAGGATGCCCCAGCGATAGTCCGGCATTTTCACATAATCGAACTTGGCCCAGCCGCGCGGATCGACCGAATAGGCGGTGCGCAGATAGACCAGCGATTGCTGGAAGCCTTCCGGCCCCATGTCGCTCCACCAATCCATGTAGCCGGGATGCCAGCCCTCCAGCGCTTTCAGCACCTGGCGATCCTCGGAAAGATTTACGTTGTTGGGAATCTTGGTAGAGTAATCGACGTTCATGACGTTCATGGCGTGCTCCTTCGGTTTGATCTTTCGTCATGGCCGGGCCTGTCCCGGCCATCCACGTCTTTCATCCGTGCGAGGAAGACGTGGATGCCCGGCACAAGGCCGGGCATGACGAAGCAAAATTCACTAAACCCGCGTCATATCGAACTGCGCCTTTTGGCCGGTGCCGTAGCGGCGCAGCGCGCCGTCTTCGCCGACCGCGTTGGGGCGCTGGAAGATCCAGTTCTGCCACGCCGTCAGGCGCGAGAAGATTTTAGATTCCATGGTCTCAGGGCCAACGAAGCGCAAATTCGCTTCCATGCCGGTGAGACCGTCGGGGGAAAAGCTGGTGCGCTCCTCGAGGAACACCCGGACCTCGTCGTCCCAGTCGATGTCGTCGAGCGCGAAGGTGACGAGGCCGAGTTGCTCGGCTTGCTCGGCATCGATCGCGTTGCCGACCTCTGCCTGCGCACGTTCCAGATCGGCCGGATCGGCCTGAAACCGCGATTGCAGCCGGGTCAGGCCGTGGCTCATCGGATAGGCCCCGAAATTCATCGCGGTGAGTTCGATGGCCGGCGGCTGGCGATTGTCTCCCTGTTTCTGGCCGATCAGCATGTAGGAGCGGTCGGCGGCGAACACCAGTTCGGCCAGCGTGCCGACAAAGCACGAGCCCGGCTCGACCAGCGTCACCAGCGTGCGCGAGGTGACATCGATGCGCTTGAGCACGCGCTTCCAATAATGCCTGATCTCGTTGACCAGCCAATGCGCCTTGTTGGCTTCGAGAAAGGCGTCGCAGGCGGCGACATTGGCGCGCTCGCCATGCGACTTGAACAGCAGCATCGCGGTCTGAAGCTCGTTGATGCGCAGATGCAGGATCGCATCGTCCAGCTCGCGCGCGACCTGCAAGGGCCAGAACGAAGCGCCTTGCGCGATCATGCCGTCGATATCGGCGGGCGGCGGCGTTTCCGGCGCCTTGATCGAGATGGTGGCGATGCGCTCGGCGCGGTTGATGTCGACGCTGACAAAACCGTAGCGGATCGCGCTGTCGTCGATGGTGCGATCGAGCCTGGTCAGCGCGATGCCCCGACCGTTGCCATTGCGCTTCGAGGCCGCGGCGAATTGCGTGGCGCGCTCGGTGATTTTGGCTTCCAGCTTGCTGGTGGGCGCGATCTCGTCGACCAGCCGCCACTGTACCGCGCGCTTGCCCTTGATGCCTTCCTCGATGGTGCAGAAGAAATCCGCATGGTCGCGGCGCACCTTGCGCTTGTCGACCACCCGCGTCAGCCCGCCGGTGCCCGGCAGCACCGCCAATAGCGGCACTTCCGGCAGCGCCACCGCGGCAGCACCATCGTCGGCGAGGATGATGTGATCGGTCGCCAGCGCCAGTTCATAGCCGCCGCCGGCCGCCGTGCCGTTGACCACGGTGATGAAGCGCTGCCCGGAATTCTCGCTGGAATCTTCCAGGCCGTTGCGGGTCTCGTTGGTGAATTTGCAGAAATTGACTTTGTGGGCGTGGGTGGCCCCCGCCAGCATGCGGATATTGGCGCCGGCGCAGAACACCCGGTTCTTGCCCGAGCGCACCACCACCACCTTGACGCCGGGATGTTCGAAGCGCAGCCGCTGCACCGCGTCGGCGAGTTCGATGTCGACGCCGAGATCGTAGGAATTCAGCTTGAGCTGATAGCCTTCGAACAGCCCGCTATTCTCATCGACATCCATCGTCAGCGTCGCGACGTCGCCATCGACGTCGATCTTCCAATGGCGGTAGCGCGACGGATCGGTCTGGAAATCGATGTACTTGGCGCCGCCTGCGAGAACCCGATCTTCACCGGCCATGGGCCACCCTTGAACTCTGCTATTAATTATCCTGATATGCACAATAGTGCATGTTTTTGGAATTGTCTAGATCGAAATGCAGAAACATGCATTTTGTTTCATAGTCAGCCGAAACGGCCGGTCGGCCAATGGCCTAGGCCGCCGCGCCGCTGTGGCCGTCGGTCCGCAGAGCGGCGATGGCGAATTCCGTGACGGCCTGGAGGGTTGGTCCAGGCGCTTCCCGATGCGGCGAATGTCCGACCCCCGGCAGCATCGTCGCGTCGACCGGGCAATAGCATTCCTGCTGCGCGATCTCGACCTGGCGTAGCGTTCCGTAGCGGTCATCCACCCCCTGCACGATCGCGACCGGGACGCGGATGTAGGCGAGATATTCCGAAATATCCCAGTGACGGAATTGCGGATCGAGCCAGGCGCCGTTCCAGCCGTAAAACGCGTTGTCGACGTTTTGGTGCCAGCGCGCGAGCTTCGCCTTCAGCTCAGTGGTCTCGTAGGCCTTCCTGATCTCGGCGATCGAGTTCACCGAAATATCCTCGACGATGAAATGCGGGGCAATCATCACGAGACCCTGCACGCGATGATCCTGATGGCTGCCGGCATAGATTGCCGCGATCGAGGCGCCGTCGGAATGTCCCAGCAGTAGCCCGCGACGGAAGCCGATGGCATCGAGCAGTCTCGGCAACACGTCGAGCGCCTCGCTCTGCATGTAGTCGAGCGGCCGCGGCAGCTTTGCCGGCGTCGAGGCGCCATAGCCGGCACGGGAATAGAGGAACACTCCGGCCCCGGTGGCAGCCTGAAGTTTTTCGGGGAAATCGCCCCACAGCCCGACGGAGCCGAGGCCTTCATGCAACATGACAATGGTCGGCGCTTGATCCGGCGCGGGACCGAGCATGCGGTATTCGAGATCGGAAGCGCCGATGCGCAGGAAGCCGTTGGTAGAGAGGGTGGTCATGTGATCTCTGCTATATCGGTCGTCATGCCCGGGCTCGTCCCGGGCATCCACGTCTTTCTTGTTCGTCGCAAAGACGTGGATGGCCGGGTCAAGCCCGGCCATGACGGCTGTTAGTTTGCGCCATCCCGCAGCTTGAACCTTTAAATCTTCCCCGTCGCGGTTTTCGGCAGGGCATCAACCACATCGATCCAGCGCGGATATTTCCACGGGCCGATCTTCTGCTTGACGTGTTCCTTGAGCGCCTCATGCAAGCCATCCGCTTTGGCATCGGCGCGCAATACGACAAACGCTTTCGGCTTCAGCAGGCCTTCCGGGTCGGCTTCGGGCACTACGGCTGCTTCCAGCACCGCGGGATGGGTGATCAGCGCGCTCTCGACCTCGAACGGCGAGACCCAGATGCCCGATACCTTGAACATGTCGTCGCTGCGGCCGCAAAACGTGTAGCGCCCGTCGGCATCGCGAATGTATTTGTCGCCGGTGCGGGTCCAGTGGCCCTCGAAGGTACGCCGGCTCTTGCTGCGCTGGTTCCAATAGCCTTCGCCGGCGGAGGGCGCGTCGACCAGGAGTTCGCCGACCTCACCGTCGGGCACCTCGGCGCCGGCCTCGTTGACCAACCGCACCTTGTAGCCGGGCACCGGGCGCCCGGACGAGCCGTATTTGATGTCGCCCGGCGCGTTGGACAAAAAGATGTGCAGCAGTTCGGTCGAGCCGACGCCGTCGAGAATGTCGACGCCAAAACGTGACTTCCAGCTATTGCCGACCGATTCCGGCAGCGCCTCGCCGGCCGAGGTGCAGACCCGCAGCCGCGAGCCACCGCGCTCGTGCTTCAGCGTCTCCTCGTTCAGCATCGCCGCAAACAGCGTCGGCACGCCGAAGAAGATGCTCGGATGATATTTGTTCATCAGCGCGAACATCACTGCGGGTGTCGGGCGTTCCGAATTGAGCACGGTGGTGGCGCCGACCGACATCGGAAAGGTCAGCGCGTTGCCGAGGCCGTAGGCAAAGAACAATTTCGCCGCCGACAATCCGACATCATCCTCGCGAATGCCGAGAACCTGTTTGGCATAGGTCTCCGCGGTGGCCGCCAGACTCGCATGCAAATGCCGCACGCCCTTGGGCATGCCGGTCGAGCCCGACGAATACAGCCAGAACGCCGGCTCATCGGCATGGGTAGCTACCGTTGCGAATGAATCGCTCTCGCCTGCGATCTCGTCCGACAGTCGCTTGTAGCCGTGCGCGTTCTCGCCTGAGACAACGACGTGCTCGAGATCCGGTATCCGGCCCAGCATATCCCTGACCACCGGCAGCAACGCTTCGGAGATGAACAGCACGCGCGCCCGGCAGTCGGCCAGCACGTAAGCATACTGATCCGAGGTCAAGAGCGTATTGAGCGGCACCGGCACCACGCCGGCACGGATCGCGCCGAGGAACAGAAGCGGAAAATCGGTGGTGTCGAGCATGATCATGGCCACCCGCTCTTCGCGGCGGACGCCGAGACGGCGCAGCATGTTGGCGGCGCGGCGGCTTTGCGTTTGCAATTGCTCGTAGGTTAGTTCGCGCACGGTGTCGGTGAAAGCCAGTTTTGCGCCGCGGCCTTCTTCGACGTTACGGTCGAGCAGCCATGTTACGGCGTTGTACGAACCGGGATCGCTCATGCCGCGCTCCGGGCGCCCGACGCTTTGCAATAGGCCAAGGCCAAACAGACCAAGCGTGCCACGACGCTTTCTCCCCAGCTTTTAAGAATTATAATTCATAGAAAGCCATCAGATGTTGTTGCTGTCAATCCTTCTCGGCACTATGTTTCCGAACCTATGAGCGAACATCCCGATCCCGAAACCGGCTTTCTCGAGCAACTCGGCCAGCGTGTCCGCACCATGCGGGCGCTGCGCGGCATGTCGCGCAAGGTGCTCGCCAAAGTCTCCGGCATTTCCGAGCGCTATATCGCCCAGCTCGAGAGCGGCAAGGGCAACGTCTCGATCGTGCTGTTGCGCCGGGTGTCGAACGCGATGGGCGCGCATCTCGAAGATCTGATTCCAACCGCCGAGGCCGCGGCGGACTGGGCCGTGCTGCGCGATCTCCTGCGCAAGGCCACGCCGCAGCAGATCGCGCAGGCCAAGGACATTCTCGCCGGCCAGAGCGCGACGGCGCAACGGCAGATGTCGTTTTCCGGCATCGCCCTGATCGGGCTGCGCGGCGCCGGCAAATCGACGCTCGGCCGGATGCTGGCCAAGAAGATCGGCTGGAGCTTTGTCGAACTCAACAAGGAAATCGAGGCGCAGAACGGCCTGTCGGTCGCCGAGATCATCGCGCTCTATGGACAGGAAGGTTTCCGGCGCATGGAGCAGGCAGCGCTCGGGCAATTGCTGGCGCGCAAGGAATTGATGGTGCTGGCGACCGGCGGCGGCATCGTCTCCGAACCGTTGACCTTCGACCTGATCCTGTCGTCGTTCTACACCATCTGGCTCAAGGCCGAACCGGAAGAACATATGGCGCGGGTGCGCCGCCAGGGCGACCTGCGCCCGATGGCGGACGATCGCTCGGCGATGGCGGAACTGCGTACCATCCTGCTCAGCCGCGAGCCGCTCTATGCGCGCGCCTCCGCCGTGGTCGATACCGCAGGCCTTGCCGTTAACGACGCCGCGTCACGCCTGATCGAAGCGGTGGCGCCGGTGCTGCACAACGACGCGCACGCTTTCGGCCTGCGCAACGCGGCGTCCTGACCGCGCAGCTTCGCATCCATTGCCAAAAGGTTACCGCCATTAACCACGGCGTCAATTCGCTGCCGATAGTTGCGGCCATACACCCTTTGCTAGTGTTACTGAAACGTTAAGCGGACGGAGAGAATGCTGCGAGGTCGTCGAATCCAACGATGAGTGCGCTTGAGGCAGAAGAGCTTGGTGAAGAGCTTACGGTACGGGCCCCGAGCCGACCGCCGCGCGCATCGTGGCGGCGCGTCGGCGTGATCGTGCTGACCGTCTTCGTGACCCAGTACACCGTCACCATGCTACTGGTCGGCCTGTCGGTCGCGGCCACGCTGCATTATTTCGTGGCGCCACAGATCGTTGCCAGGTTCGAAGCGATTGCCGTGGCGCTCAGGCGCTAGGGTCTATCGAAGGCGATAGGCTTTTGCGGCGCGGGTGCCCGAGAACCTTGAGCGCGGCTCGATCGGACTCCCCACAAGATGCGCGGACGGCCGCCAGACCATGGAGCATCCCCGGACGCAACAGACTTTCGTATAGTTTCGGTAACCCGTTTGGGGTGCCCGAAGCGACCTACGTTCAATTGAGCTGTTCGCTGATCCTCTTAGGCTCTCAGAGCGCGCGGGCCGGCGCTCATGCAGCGTTGTTGGCTTTGCAGACGGTCAACCGGGACGCCCAATAGTTGTAGCGATTGAACGATGACGGTTTCGCGGTCCCGATCGAGGTGGGAGGGTCTGATGAACCTTTGCGGCACGGCGATTGCTGCTCTTTTTATCTTTGGAACGACATCGGGATTTGCGGGCGAGATCGAAAGAGGCACCGAGTCGACCGAGTGTAAAGAGATTGTCGCGCGTCTCCTTGCGGCGACCGACGAAACTTTCGATCACTATTCGCCTTCCGGCGAAAACGTATTCTTTAGAAACCGCAAGGGCGTGCTGAGTTGCGCGGGTCGGCGTGCGAGCATCTCTTTCACGTGGGATACGGGCGGCTTTCCACCGGACGAGTGGTTTGGGCTACTCGCAAAGGCAGGCAAAGCGGTAACGGGAGCCGATTTGAATGGGCTAATGTCAGCATCCCGTGAATGCTATCGCTCGGCACTGAAGGACAAAACAGAACTGGCCGACATTGAAATCCCCAGTGCGAAAATCCAATGTCGGTCTTTTGCCCTTGATAACGGCAAGATGAATATCAGCATCGGGATGAACGACGGTGTGTTGCCGGTGCTTGATGAACGGTGAATTGGCATCGCTCATACACTGATCTGAGTGCGGTTGGCCTGGTGTTGGATGGATGGTCGAGCACGCGAGTGGGGTGCTCAACGTCGTTACTTTATCCCGGTCCGGTGCCGTGGCGCGAGCGTGCGCCAGTGCCTTCCGGACGATCCGGGTGAACGGTACAGAAGGGAGACATCGTGCGCAGCAATAGTTCGGAGTTGCACAGGCGGATAACTGATGTCGTCGACGAGATGATTCCTATGATGCCCGCCGATGACGGGATGTCGACACTCGTTGCGCGGCTCAGACAACGTATTCTCAAAGCTGCCGCAGAGGAGCAGGCAAGCTACGTGACCCTGTTGGCAGCGGCGACAACCGAAATTAGCGCGATTATGAAAGAGAGAGGGAGGCGATAAAGCACGGCCGCTCCCGAAGCCCCGTAGCATCTCACCCTGCGGCGCAGCCGTGGCGGTTCGCCAATGCTCCCCAACACAACTCATCACAGCAGCATCGACTTCACCGCATCCGCGCCTTCGCGCAACAGCGGCAGGAAGCGATTGATCATTTCGCCGGTCGAGACGCGGTCGACATGCGCGCCCATATTGATCGCGGCGATGATGGTGCCGTCGTAGCGGCGGATCGGCACCGAGATCGAGCGGAATCCCGGCTCGGCCTCACGGTCCACCAGCGAATAGCCCTGCGCGCGGTCGGCGATGATGGTGGCGAGCAGCGCTGCCGGATCGGTTGCGGTATGCGGCGTCATCGGTTCGAGCCGCATCGCCGCGAGACGCGAGGCGAGTTCGGCGTCGTCCCATTGGCCGAGCATGATGCGGCCGACCGACGTGCAGAAGGCCGGCAGGCGATAGCCGATATCGAGACCGGCGGAAAACACCCGCGCGGGACTGCCGCGCGCGATGAACACCACGTCTTCGCCGTCGAGCACCGCCAGCGAACTGATTTCCTGCGCCGACGTCGCGATCCGGTCGAGCGCCGGCTGCAGCACGGTGACCACCTGGTTGGAACGCAGGTAGGAAGCGGCAAGCGTCAGCACATGCGGCGTCAGCGTGAACAGCTTGCCGTCGGTCGCGACAAAGCCAGCGTGTTCGAGGGTGAAGAGAATGCGGCGTGCGGTGGCGCGCGGCAGTTCGGCGGCCCGCGCCAGATCGCTCAGGGTCATCGGTCCGCTGGTCGTGCCGAACTTCTGTAGCAGCCGCAGACCGCGGTCGAGGCTCTCGACGAAGTCGGTGGCGCGTTGCTCGCTGTCGCTGCGTTTCAGCTTCGGCATCGCTCGCCTCCGGTCGGGTGCTCAGAAAATCCGCTTGCCTAAAACCCATTCTAAGCTAAAATCGCCCATAAGTTCAATAGGCGAACAGATTGATCCATCTGCTTTCGGGAGGGCCTCGCCATGATGAGCCAGGAAGCGAACGACCTGATCACCCGCACCAGTTCGAAAGACCCGTGCGGGAAATTGATGCGGATGTACTGGCAGCCGGCGGCGCTGGTCGACGAGCTCTCGGGGCCGCGTCCGGTCAAGCCGGTCAAATTGCTGGGCGAGAATTTAGTGCTGTTTCGCGATGAAGCGGGCCGTTACGGCCTGATCGACCGCCATTGCGCGCATCGCGGTGCTGATTTGGCCTTCGGCCGGCTGGAAGACAGCGGCTTGCGCTGCGCGTTTCATGGCTGGCTGTTCGACGTCACCGGCCAATGCCTGCAGACCCCCGCCGAGCCGAAGAACTCCGCGCTGTGCAAGGGCATCAAGCAGCGCGGCTATCCGGTGATCGAGAAGAGCGGGATCCTCTGGGCCTATCTCGGCGAAGGCGAACCGCCGGCATTTCCCGAAATCGACTGCTTCGTCGCGCCCGACAGCCACACCTTCGCATTCAAGGGCCACATCAACTGCAACTGGTTGCAGGCGCTCGAAGTGGGCATCGATCCGGCGCATGCCTCGTTCCTGCATCGCTTCTTCGAGGACGAGGATACGTCAGGCGCCTATGGCAAGCAGTTTCGCGGCGCCTCCGCCGGCACTGACATGCCGATGACCAAGATCCTGCGCGAATATGACAACCCGATCATCAATGTCGAGCACACCGAATATGGCCTGCGGCTGATCGCGCTGCGCGAGATCGACGACGAACGCACCCATGTCCGCGTCACCAACCAGCTGTTCCCGCACGGTTTTGTCATCCCGATGAGCACGGAGATGACGATCACGCAGTGGCACGTGCCGATCGATGACGAGAATTGCTACTGGTACGCGATCTTCACCAGTTATGCCGCGCCGGTCGACAAGAACAAGATGCGGGACCAGCGGCTCGAACTCTACGAGTTGCCGGATTACAAATCGCGCAAGAACAAGACCAATGATTACGGCTTCGACCCGCATGAGCAGGCGACCGCGACCTACACCGGCATGGGCGCCGACATCAACGTGCATGACCAATGGGCGGTGGAATCGATGGGCGCGATCCAGGATCGCACCAACGAGCATCTCGGCAGCTCCGACAAGGCGATCGTGCAATATCGCCGCCTGCTGCGGCAGGAAATCGAGACGGTGGCGGGCGGCGCAAAGCCGTTCATGTTCCTCGATGCGGCGCATGCCAGGAGCATCCAGGGCCCCGCGACCATGGACGGCATCGGCCCGACGCGCGGCTGGGAAACCTACTGGATGGAAGTCGACGTCAAGCGCCGCCGCGGCGCGCCCTGGGCCGCCCCGGTGCCGCAGGAGATCGCCGACAAGGTGCGTCATTTGTCGGCCGCCGAGTGATGAGCCGGGTTGAGGGTACCTTTGCCGTCATTGCGAGGAGCGCAGCGACGAAGCAATCCATGCTTTCTTTGGGCGGCGCGATGGATTGCTTCGCTTCGCTCGCAATGACGATGGGAGTGACGCGTTGAGTTTTGTCGAGCGTCACGGGCTGTGGTCCGACGAGCAGAAAGAGGCGGCGCGCCGGCTGCGGCGCATCGTCGAGGAGAAAAAGCTCGAAGTCATCCGGCTGTCGTTTCCCGATCAGCACGGCATCCTGCGCGGCAAGACGCTGGTCGCAAGCGAAGCGCTGGCCTCGCTGGAAAGCGGCTGCTCCATCACCACGACGATGCTGGCCAAGGACACCTCGCACCGCACGGTGTTTCCGGTGTTCACATCGGGCGGCGGCTTCGGCATGCGGGAGATGGAGGGTGCTGCCGACGTGCTGATGGTCGCCGATCCCACTAGCTTTCGCGTGCTGCCCTGGGCGCCGGAGACCGGCTGGCTGTTGTGCGACATCTATTTTGCCGATGGAAGACCAGTGCCGTTCGCGACCCGCCATCTCTATCAACAGGTGCTCGATCAACTCGCGAGCCGCGGCTACGATTTCGTCGCCGGCCTCGAAGTCGAATTCCACATCTTCAAGCTCGACGACGCCAAGATGTCGCCGGAGCATGCGGGACAACCGGGCGAACCGCCGTCGGTCAGCCTGCTGTCGCACGGCTATCAATATCTGACCGAGCAGCGCTACGACCAGATGGAGCCGGTGCTGGAAATCATCCGGCGCAACGTGCTGGCGCTCGATCTTCCCCTACGATCGGTCGAGGTCGAATTCGGCCCCAGCCAGTGCGAATTCACGTTCGCTCCCACCAAAGGCCTGACGCCCGCCGACAACATGGTGCTGTTCCGCAGCGCCGTGAAGCAGATCGCGCGCCGTCACGGCTATCACGCCACCTTCATGTGCCGGCCGAAATTGCCGAACCTGTTCGCGTCCGGCTGGCATTTGCATCAATCGATCGTCTCGCGCGCGAGCGGCGAGAACGCCTTCATGGCCAGGAACGACGGCGAGGTGCTGTCCGCGTTCGGCCGGCATTATCTCGCAGGCTTGTTGCAGCATGCGCGCGCCTCGGCGGTGTTCACGACCCCGACCATCAACGGCTACAAGCGCTATCGTTCCTATTCGCTGGCGCCGGACCGCGCGATCTGGGGCCGCGATAATCGCGGCGTGATGATCCGCATGCTGGGCGGCCGCGACGATCCCGCCACCCGGCTGGAGAACCGGATCGGCGAGCCCGCCGCCAATCCGTACCTCTATATGGCGTCGCAGATTCTCTCAGGCCTCGATGGCGTCGACCGGGCGCTCGATCCCGGCCCGTCCGCCGACGCGCCGTATGAAACCAGGGCCGCCCTGCTGCCGAAGACGCTGCGCGAAGCGGTATTCGCGCTCAACGACGATCCGTTCTTCCGCGAGAAATTCGGCGCGGAATTCGTCGACTATTACGTCCACATCAAGAACGCCGAGATCGAGCGCTTCCAGGCCGAAGTGTCGGAATGGGAACAGCGCGAATATTTCGAGATGTTTTGACTCTTCACCTTCCCCTGGAGGGGGAGGGTCGGCTCACATTGAGCGCAGCGAAATGTGAGCCGGGGTGGGTTGGGGTGAACACTCCACCGGCTAAAGCCGGTGGCTTCAGATTACGGCTGGAAGCCGGATTGATCGACCCTACGGGTCGATTTGTCAAACTACTTTGAAGTTGTCATCCGGCTCTTCTGGCTTTTGGTCTTCTATGTATTTCTTCCACACTTCGTCCGTGACGTTTCCGCTCGACGCAACCCAGTATCCCCTACTCCACAAATGCTGTCCCCCAGTATCGCTTTCTGAGAGATTGATACTCCGTCAGAAGCTTATGCGAACTCTTGCCCTTAAGATATTGCACCGCACGAGACACTGACAGATGCGGTGGTATCGACAGCAGCAGATGTACGTGATCTCGGTTTATCGCCCCCGCATGAATCATCATTTCATGACTTCAAAGCTATTCCCCGCAACAACTCCCGTGCCCGCAGACCGATATCTCCGGCCAAAACTGGATATCGATACTTGGTCACCCATACCAGGTGATATTTGCAATCCCATACCGTATGACTGCCAGACTTCGCCGTTTGCATCGCCGGATGCTAATGCATCCCGTCGCCTAAAGGCGAGGGGTTTACGGATCCCAGAAAAGGGACTTTAAATTTTCTTCGCGACGCCTCGTGCCATCGCATCGCCACCCCACCCCGTCGCGCCGCTCGCTTCGCGCGCTCCGCAACGACCCTCCCCCTCCAAGGGAGGGTGGAAGACCTCCTCGCGCGCCCTACTTCCTCGCCCGGAAGAAAATGTAATTCGGAACCAGCCCCAGCGCGGCGACGGCGGCCATGATCCACCATCCCCGGTGAAACGCCGTGACGCGTTCGGCGAGCGAAGACGGCGAGCCGATGATGGCGACGAAGATCGCGACGCCGACCGCGAGCGCGGCCTGCCGGATCATGTTGATGACGCCGGAGCCGGTCGCGAACGAGGATGACGGCAGCCCCGCCACGCCGACGCCCATCAGGGTCGGGAACGTCAGGCCGACACCAATGCCGGTCGCGATCATGCCGATCGGAACCAGCAGCGTGTTCGGCTCCGGCCCGATCATGGTCGCCCAAAAGACAAGTCCCAGCATAAAGAACAGGATTCCCGCGGTGACGACCGACGCCGCGCCGAAGCGCGCGATCAACCGGCCGGCCAGCAATAGCGAGGTGATCGGGACCAATAGCGGCCCGGGCGCGATGGCGAGGCCGGTCTTCAGCGCCGACCATCCCCATGCGGTCTGTTCCCACAATGCGACCGACAACAGCATCGCGCCGAAGGCGGCCGAATAGGGCGCCATCACCAGCGCCGCGCCGGCGAATGGCTTGATGCGGAACAGCGCGGGATCGACGAACGGATTGGGCGAACGGAAGCAGCGCCAGACGAACAGCGCCAGCAGGATGATAGCCGCAATGGTGCTGCCGGCAATGCCGGGCGAACCCCATCCCCAATCGTTCACCTTGACGATGGCGAATGTCAGCGCGCCGATGCCGCCGGTCACCAGTGCCGCGTCCGCCGGGTTTGGCCGCGGCGCGGAATGGCCCGGGATCTGCGGCAATTTCCACCAGCCGATCAGCATCGCGATGACGCCAATGGGAACATTGACCAGAAAAATCCAGCGCCAGTTCACCGTCACCAGCAAGCCGCCGACCACCGGGCCCAGTGCAGCGGCGAGGCCGCCGATCGCGGTCCAGTTCCGCACCGCGGCGCCGCGACGCGCCGGCGGAAACGCCGCCATCAATAGTCCGAGCGAGGTCGGTGTCATCAAGGCCGCGCCGGCGGCCTGCAGCACGCGAAACGCGATCAGCGTCTCGACATTGTTGGACACCGAACAGGCCGCCGAGGCCGCGGTGAACAACCCGACACCGAGCAGGAAGCTGAGATCGCGGCGATAGCGTTCGGCCAGCCGGCCGAAGAACACCAAGAGTGCCGCATAGGCGATCGCGTAGCCATTGAGAACCCACGACAGATCCTCCAGCGAGGCGTCCTTGAAGTCGCGCCCGATATTGGGCAGCGCTACGTTGACGATGAAGAGGTCGAGATTGGCGAGGCAGATGCCGACGCAGACGATTGCCAGCACCATCGGCGGTGACGCATTGCCGCGCTGTCGCACGGATGCCGGCGGAGCTTTCACGGCCTTGATTGGGTGAATATCGTCGCTGCGTACGATCTTGTTCATCGGTGGCCTTTCACGGGGGATTGCGCGGTCGCTCCGACGCGCGCACGTTTGTCCAATCAATTCAGCATGGTCGTCAGCGCAGCCCGCCCTCGCTTGCATCGGCCAGCGACGGATCGCGCGCGATCGTCCCCAGCACAGTTCGCAAGTCCGCCGCGGCGCGCTTGCCGAAGCTGCCCTCAAAGCGCTCTTGCGCCACGCGCCAGAGCGGCTCCGCGGCCGTGAAACGCGAGCGGCCGACTTTGGTCAAAATGATACGCCGGCTGCGGCGATCCGCCTCGTCCTGCACCAGCGCCACCAGCCCCTCCCGCTCAAGCGGACGCAGGTTCTGCCCGATGGTCGACTGGTCCATCACCAGCGCTTCCGCCAGCTCACGGATCGTCGGCGGCGCCGCCCCCTGCCGCGCGATTTCGCTCAGCATGGCGTATTGCGTCGATTTCAGCCCGCTCGGGGCCAGCACCGAATCATAGAACTGCGACATCCGGCGCGACGCCTTGCGCAGCGCGACGCAGTTGCAGCGGCCCGGTTCGATGACGGGAGATGCGGAGGTCATGCCTGCTCCAATATCGGGAATATCCCGACTTGTATGCAGGGATATCCCGATATCTGGATGGAGTCAATGCCTGAGAGTTCGGCTTATGTTTCGGAAAGAGCCGCTACAACGGCAGCGTGCTCCCTCTCCCCTTGTGGGAGCCGGTTGGGGTGAGGGGTCTCAGCTTCTCGCTATGTTGCTACCCCGGCTCGCCGCCGCTTCGCGCCGACGATCCACCTTCTCCCACAAGGGGAGAAGGGAAGTGAGACCCCGCCTCAAATCCCGAGATAGCGGTGCTGCAACTCAGGCTCGGCGATCAACTGGGCGGAGGTGCCGCTCCACACCGCGCGGCCGCGCTCGATGATGTAGTGGCGGTCGGCGATGCGAACCAGATTGCCGACATTCTTGTCGATCACCAGCACCGACTGGCCCCTGGCCTTCAGCATCGACAGGCAATTCCAGATCTCGTCGCGGATCAAGGGAGCGAGGCCTTCGGTGGCCTCATCGAGGATCAACAGCCGCGGATTGGTCATCAGCGCGCGGCCGATCGCCAGCATCTGCTGCTCGCCGCCGGACAGCGTGACGCCCATGTTGTGGCCGCGCTCAGCCAGCCGGGGAAACAGCGCGTGGATCTTTTCGATGGTCCAGGGATCGGCGCTGCCGAGGCGATTGTGGGAAGCCGCGACCAGATTCTCGCGTACCGTCAAATTGGGAAAGATCTGACGCCCCTCGGGGACCAAACCGATGCCAAGCTGCGCGATCCGGAACGAGGGCAGCTTGCGGACGTCGCGGCCGCTAAATCTGAGTGTCCCGGCGCGCGCCGGCGTCAGCCCCATGATGGAGCGGATGGTGGTGGTCTTGCCCATGCCGTTGCGGCCCATCAGCGCCACCATCTCGCCCGACCGGATCGACAGCGACATGCCGAACAGCACCTGGCTGAGGCCATAGCAGGTCTCGATGTCGGCGACCTCGAGCAGCGGCGTGGTGTCGATCTCAGTCATGACGAGTCACCGCATGCTGCTCGCCGAGATAGGCCCGCTTGACATCCTCGTTGGTTCGGATCGCGGCCGGCACGTCGCAGGCGATGACGCGACCATAGACCAGCACTGAAATCCGGTCGGCCAGCGCGAACACCGCCTCCATGTCGTGTTCGACCAGGATGATGGTGACTTCCCGCCGCAGTTCCTTCAGCAGTTCCACCATGCGCGCGGATTCCGAAACGCCGAGCCCGGCCATCGGTTCGTCCAGCAGCAGCAATTGCGGCTTGGTCGCGAGCGCGACCGCAAGCTCGAGCTGGCGCTGCTCGCCATGGCTCAACCGCGAGACGATCACATCGGCGCGTGGCTCGAGGCCTACCCTTGAAAGCGCGGCGTGCGCGGCTTCGCGCAGATGTTTTTCCTTGCGGGCATTGCCCCAGAAATAAAACGAGTGACCGTCATGGGCCTGCGCCGCCAGCGCGACATT
The DNA here is from genome assembly GCA_963755895.1 of uncultured Alphaproteobacteria bacterium. GTDB lineage: Bacteria > Pseudomonadota > Alphaproteobacteria > Rhizobiales > Xanthobacteraceae > Bradyrhizobium. The sequence goes on along the minus strand of CAVWMD010000001.1, from coordinate 805,192 downwards.
GTCCGCCGCGGTAAAATCCCGCAGCAGCGAGGTGATCTGGAACGAGCGCGCCAGCCCGAGCGCGCTGCGCTTGTAGGCGGGCAGCCGCGTGATATCGCGGCCGCCGAAGTGAATACTGCCGGAATTGGGCTGCAACTGCCCGGTCAATTGGGTGATCAGCGTGGTCTTGCCGGCGCCGTTGGGACCGATGATCGCGTGCAGCTCGCCCCTGGCCGCCTGCAAGGACAGGTTATCGGTCGCGGTGATGCCGCCGAACGTCCGCACCAGATTCTCGACGCGCAGCAGCGGCTCAGTCACGGCCTGACCTCCCGAGCATGCCGATGATGCCGCCGTGCCCGAACAGCACGATCAAAAGCAGCAGCGGCCCCATCACCAGCGCCCAATATTCCGTAAGTTGCGAGAGAAACTCTTCCAGCAGCAAATAGACGATCGCGCCGATCACCGGGCCGAACAGCGAGCCCATGCCGCCCAGGATCACCATCACCATCAGATCGCCGGAGCGGGTCCAGTACATCACGGCCGGGCTGACGAAGTCGGTATTGTTGGCGAGCAGCGCACCGGCCAGCCCGCACATCATGCCCGCGATCACGAAACAAACCAGACGGTAGCGCGTCGCGGGAAAGCCGATGGCCTGCATCCGGGCCTCGTTGGAACGCAGGCCCTGCACCACCAGCCCAAAGCGCGAGTTGACGATGCGCCAGACCAGATAGATGCCGCCGAGCAGGCAGAACAGGCAGAGATAATAGAATTGCACCTTGCCCGACAGGTTGATCAGGCCACCGAAATCGCTGCGCTTGTAGATCGTCAAGCCGTCATCGCCGCCGTAGCGCGCCAAGCCTGAGGCGACGTAATAGGCCATCTGCGCGAAGGCCAGCGTGATCATGATGAAATAGACGCCGCGGGTGCGCAGCGACAGCGCGCCGATCACCAGCGCGAACAGCGCCGAGGACACGAGCGCCACCGGAAACTGGATGAAGCCGGAGCCGACGCCTTCAAAGGCGAGGATCCCGACCGCATAGCCGCCGATGCCGAGATAGGCGGCATGGCCAAAGCTCATCATGCCGCCATAGCCCATGATCAGATTGAGGCTGACGGCCGCCAGCGCGAAGATCACGATGCGGGTGAAAAGCGTCAGGATGAAGATATTGCCGCTCAGCGAGCAATACAGCGGCAGCAACACGAGCCCGGCCACGACGAGGGCCGCGACGGCATTGCGGGCGTTGAACGAATTGGTCATCGTTTGCTGGCCGGAAACAGCCCCTCGGGGCGGATCACCAGCACGATCGCCATCAAGAGGTAGATCAGCATCGAGGACAGCGCGGGCGCCGCGGTCGACGCCGCCGCCGAGCTCAGGACTTTTCGCAGCAGGTCCGGCAGGAAGGCGCGGCCGAGGGTGTCGATCATGCCGACGAAGATCGCGGCCAGGAACGCGCCGCGAATGGAGCCAATACCTCCGATCACGATGATGACAAAGGCAAGGATCAGGATGTTCTCGCCCATGCCGATTTGCACCGTGAGGATCGGCGCCTGCATCAGCCCGGCGAGCCCGGCCAAGGCGGCACCAAGCCCGAACACCAGCGTGTAGAGCAGCTTGATGTTGATGCCGAGCGCGCCGATCATTTCGCGGTTGGAGGCGCCGGCGCGGATCAGCATCCCGATCCGGGTTTTCATCACCACCAGATAAAGCCCCAGGGCGACCGCCAGCGCGACCACGATGATCGCGAGCCGATAGGCCGGATAGAACACGCCGGGCACGATCTGCACCGGCACCGTCAGCCACGCCGGCAGCGGCAGCGCCAGGCCCGCCGGGCCCCAGATCAGCCGCACCGCGTCATTGAAGAAGAGAATAAGCCCAAACGTCGCCAGCACATGGTCGAGATGATCGCGGCCATAGAGATGCCGCAGCGCTACCAGCTCCAGCACAATGCCGAGCAGCAGGGAGGCGCCGAGCGCCAGTACGATGCCGAGCAGGAAATTGCCGGTCCACGCGACGAAGGTCGCGGCGAAATAGGCGCCCATCATATAGAGCGAGCCGTGCGCCAGATTGACCAGGTCCATGATGCCGAACACCAGGGTCAATCCCGCCGCCAACAGAAACAGCAACAGCCCGAACTGCAATCCGTTCAGGAATTGTTCGACGACAAGCAGCATGGTTACTCTGGGTTGTCAGTAGGCTCACGGCTATTTGGCTGCAAGACATATGCCGAAAGGAATTGGCAGCGTCCCTTTCTTACCCTCCCCTGGAGGGGGAGGGTCGGCTCGCATCGCAAGATGCGAGACGGGGTGGGGTGGCGCGCGGATGAGCACATCGCCACCCCACCCCGTTCGCTTGCGCGAGCGACCCTCCCCCTCCAGGGAAGGGTGAAGTGCGCGAACGCCTCGATCACTTCATCGGACATTTGTCGTGGAAGCGATCCTGGTCGTCCTTGACGATGGTGGCCACCGTTTTCAGCGACAGCGCGCCGTCGGCGTCCTTCACCACGTCCTGCAGATAGAAGTTCTGCATCGGGATGTGGTTGTTGCCGTATTTGAACGGGCCGCGCAGCGACTTGAAATCGGCCTTTTCCATCGCCGCCTTCATCACGTCCTTTTTGCCGGTGTCGCCACTCGGCCGCCACCACCGCGCTGTTGATCAATTGCGCCGCGTCATAGGCTTGCGCGCCATAATAGGTCGGGCGCAGGCCGGGATATTTCTTGCGGTAGTCGTCGACGAAGCGCTTGTTCTGCTCGTTGGGCAAATCGTTGACCCATTCCTGCGCGCCGGGAACGCCGATCGCATTGTCCTTCTGCAGCGGCAGCGACAATTCGTCGATGGTAAAGGCCGTATAGAGCGGCATCTGCGCCTTCATGCCGGCCTGGGCATATTGATTGAGGAACTGAACACCGGCCGCCCCCGGATAGAACACGAAGATCGATTCCGCGCCCGACGCCTTGGCCTTGGAAAGCTCCGCCGAGAAATCGAGCTGGCTCGGCCACACGGTATATTCCTCGCCCTTGATCTCGCCCTTGAACGTGCTCTTGACGCCGGCCAGCATGTCCTTGCCGGCGGCATAGTTCGGGCCGATCAAAAACACCGACTTGACGCCCTTCTGGTTCATGTAAAGCCCCATCGCCGCCGGGGTCTGGTCATTCTGCCAGGAGGTCGAGAACACGTAAGGCGAACACAATTCGCCGGCGAGCTGCGAGGGGCCGGCATTGGCCGAGATCAGGAACGTCCTGCGAATTGACCGCGGTCTTCAGCGAGGCCAGCAGCACGTTCGACCAGATATAGCCGGCGATGAAGTCGACCTTGTCGGACTGCACCAGCTTCTCGGTCTTCTGCTTGCCGATATCGGGCTTCTGCTGATCGTCCTCGTAGATCACCTCGACCGGCTTGCCGGCCATCTTGCGGCCCATGTGATCGAGCGCCAGCTCGAACGAGTTGCGCATGTCGTTGCCGATCACCGCGGTCGGACCGCTGAAGGTCGAGACGAACCCGATCTTGATGGTGTCGCCCGCCATCGCGGGGCCTGCCAGCGCCAGAGCCATCGCGCCCGCCAGCCAGAAACCTGTCTTCATCGTTCCCTCCTCACAAATGACCTCACCCACCGGCCAAGCGAATTGCTCGGCTTTGCTCCGTTGGAAGAGCGTTCCCCGCCCAGGTTCGGGCATCCGTTTATTGTTGGCCGCGATGGTATGAGCGGTGACGCATTTTGTGCGCGAAATCCCGCGCTGGCGGCAAGCGTGAACCGCCACTCCGCCCTTAGAACCTTCGGCCCATACCCCCTAACCAGCCATGCACCATAATTCGCAGTGGCTGCGAATGGCAAGAATTATAGTTCTGGTCACCCGCCGGAGTTGGCACAGCGACCGATCAAATCGAACCGGTCAGGGTAAGCGGCTGGAAACCATGACCTGAGGGATAGCGGGAGGGTTCACGGGGGCGGAAAGCAATCCAAAAGGAATCCATGCGTAATTGTGCCGAAAAGGATCGGGCCATGCTGGGTTTCATCTTCGGCTTGAATGCACGACTTGGACGGCTTGCAGTATTTCCTGAGCACCATCGGCCTTGCCGTGGTGATGACCGGGATCTGCTTTCTGATCGCGCGCGACAGCCTGGATGCCGCCACCAACGGCATCCCGCCGTCGATCGAATTGATCAAAGGGCCGGCCATCGTCGCCGGCATCATCTTCCTCCTGGTTACCCTGACCCTGCAATCGATGCGGTTCCGGGATATCGGCTGGGACCCGGTCTGCGTGATCCCGGGCTGGTTCGCGGTCCTGGTCGTCGACATGGTGGTCGCGAAGAAATTTCCGGGCGTGTCGCTCGGACCCGAGCATCACGGCACCGCGGTCGGCGCACTGGTCAATCTCGCGCTTTTCCTGGCGCTGCTGTTTTGGCCGAGCGCGCATGATGGGGATGAGATGCCGACCCTCGCTGAACCGCGCCGGGCAGATCCTTCGGCGCGCAGCAGCAGCACCGCTTCGGTAGCCGCCGAACGTATCGCGCGCGCCAGCGGCGATTTCGGCCGCCGGGCGTTTTGAACCGACCGCGGCAGTCCCCGATAACCTTCCGCTTAAACCGAGTTCCGCCGAGTATTCCGCGCCGTCGATGACGTAAGCGGCGTGGCGGAAATCGCGGATCGCCGCGACCTTGTCGGCCGACCATTGCAGCAGCATGAAATATTTCGGCCGCGCGCCCGGCTTCGTTCGGATCGAACACCAGGATCGCGGGCCGGCCTTCCAGCAATCCCGGCACCAGATGCCAATCCGTGATCCTGGCATAATTGCCGAAATAGCGGGAAACCTCGGCCTTGCCGTTCAGCGCGTGACTTGTTGACGAGTTCAAGGCGCACATCGTCGGCGATCATGGCGCGGATGGCGTCGAAATCCCGCGCGTTGAAATGCGCGACATAGGCGCCAAGCCGATCGCGGTCGGCTTCCGACAGTCTTCGCCAGCGGCAGATCGTCCGGCTCAGTCGGCCAATTCGCGCAGCTGCGCGCGCCCGCGATGCAGCGCCGCCTTGACCGCGGGCAGGCTGAAATCCATCACCTCGCAGACTTCCCGCAGCGAGCAGCCGAGCACGTCCATCAGGATCACGCTGGAGCGCTGGGCGACCGGCAGCCGCATGAAGGTGCGCAGGCTGGCGCCGGCGATCTGGCGGCTGGCAATGGCATCGATCGGGTCGGCGATCATGTCTACCTCCTCGCGCCGAGTGCAGCGCCTGCCTGCCGGTGCGGCGGCGCAGGAAATCCAGCGCGGTGTTGTGCGCGATCCGGAACAGCCAGCCCTCGGGATTGACGATCGGACCGGCGGAGGCAAACGATTCCACCGCCTTGATCAGCGCATCCTGCAGCACGTCCTCGCCGTCGATCACCGAGCCGGTCATGCGCGCGCAATAGCGATGCAGCTTCGGCCGCATCGCAACCAGAAGGCCGTTGAGGTCGGCGATTGCCAGCCGATGAAGCCGGGATCTCCGTCATTCTACGCCTGCAATTCCTCGACTCACGGCTCATCCAGCATGCGATAATTGCCGACGATGATAGCACTTCCGGCCTGCGGCGGCTCGATACAACGTTCGCGAATGCCGCTCTGAAAGCCTTGAAGGCGGCCAGACCCGGAACGGCGCTGCCGGCATCGGCCTCGGTCTCGACGAAATGGACGAAAGTATCGTCCTCGAGCCGCAGCGAAAGATAGCGCACGCCCTCCGGCTCGGCAGCCTTCAATTCCGCAAACACCGCGGCGATCAACGCCGCGTTGGTGTCGGCCATTTCCGGCTTTGTCCTGTACCTGATCAAGGTCCGTTTCATCGTCTCACGCTCCATGCTGGCTTCGCGCGATGCAGAAATCATCGCGTCCTGCGGCGGTGACGTTCGGCATCGGCGAAAGGATTCGGCCGGAAAGAAAATATTTTGGACCGCATCCTTGGCCCGTTCCGGTTCGTCCTGGGCATGAAGCGCCGCGCAAGGCCGGCGCCAGGCAGATGGAGAATGACGATGCAGGACGCTTACGATGCAGGACAGTTACGATCGGCAGGAGAAGAACTGGACGCTCGGCATCGACCGCCCTGGCGTCCTTCATGATGGCGCTGGACGCGCTGATCGTGACCACGGCCTTTGCCACCATTCGCGCCGACTTCAACGCATCGGTCGAGACGCTGCAATGGGCGGTCAACGCCTATAATCTGAGTTTCGCGGTGCTGCTGCTGACGGGCGCGGCGCTTGGCGACCGTTTCGGACGGCGGCGGCTGTTTGCCGCGGGCATCGCCCTGTTCACGCTGGCCTCGGTGGCCTGCGCGCTGTCCGGCAGCGCCGCTGGCTGATCGCGGCGCGAGTCTGGCGCAAGGCGCCGGCGCCGCGCTGGTGATGCCGCTCGGGATGGCGATCCTCTGCGGCCGCCTTTGCCAGGGAAGAACGCGCCCGGGCGCTCGGCATCTTCAGCGGCGTGACCGGATTTGCCCTGATCGTCGGCCCGGCCATCGGCGGCCTCATCAGCCAGAACCTCGGATGGCGCTGGGTGTTCTGGATCAATCTTCCGATCGGAATGATCGCGATCGCGCTGGTGTTTGCACGGCTGCGCGAGAGTTTTGGCCCCAAGGCTGCGCTCGATATTCCGGGCCTCGTCGACCGTCGCCGGCGCCGCCCTGGCGCTGGTATGGGGCCTGCTGCGCGGCAACCTGCTCGGGATGGACCAGCCTCGAAGTCATGAGCGCGCTGGTCGCGGGCGTGCTGTTTGCGGCGATGTTCGTGAGTCCGGGAAATGCGGGCGGCCGCGCCGATGGTGCCGATGCGGCTGTTCCGCGCGCCGGCGTTTTCCGCCGGCGTTGCCGCGAGCTTTCTGTTCTATGCCGCGATGTATGGCGTGCTGTTCCTGCTGCCGCAATTTCTGCAGACCATGCTGGGTTTTGGACCGCTCGGCGCCGGGCTTCGTTTGCTGCCGTGGACCGCGACGCTGTTCGTCACCGCGCCGGTCGCGGGCGCGATCGTCAACAGGTTTGGCGAACGGCCGCTGGTCGCGACCGGATTGATCGATGCAGGCCATCGGCCTTGGCTGGATCGCGATGATCGCCGCCCCCGGCATCGCCTATCCGGCATTGGTGGCGCCGTTGGTGCTGGCCGGCATCGGCGTATCGATGGCGATGCCGGCGGCGCAGAACGCGATCCTGGTTCGGTCGCGCCGACCGAAATCGGCAAGGCGTCCGGCATCTTCAACATGGCGCGCTTTCTCGGCGGCATGTTCGGCATCGCCGCGATGGTGGCGGTCTTCTCGGCGCAAGGCGCGGGTCATTCGGCGACAGGTTTCAGCGCCGGCTTTGCCCCGGCGATGATGGTCGCCGCGGCGCTTTCGCTGCTGGGGGCGTGCGCGGGCCTCGCGCTTCCAGCGCGTCGGCGCCCAGCTTCCACCCCGGCAGCCGCAGCACGCCTGAGATCGATCGGCGTTCGCTATCGGCCGATTGGCAAACCGGGCTTGGACCAACGCGTGCCGAGTGACTACATTTTAGTTAAGCGCTCCGAGACACCCGGAACCAAAGGCTGAATTCCATGACGACAGCGCCGGCAACACCTCATCGCGTCGTGATCGTCGGCGCCGGCTTTGGCGGATTGGCCGCGACGTTCGGCCTTGCGGGCGCGCCGGTCAGCATCACGCTGATCGACCGCCGCAACCACCATCTGTTCCAGCCACTGTTATACCAGGTCGCGACCGCATCGCTGGCGACATCGGAGATCGCCTGGCCGATCCGCTATCTCTTGCGCGACCGGCCCGAGGTGACGACGCTGTTTGCGACCGTGACCGGCGTGGACGCCGACACCAAACGCGTGCTGCTCGATGACGGCGACGCACTGCCCTATGACACGCTCGTTCTCGCCACCGGCGTGCGGCACGCTTATTTCGGCCATGACGAATGGGAGCCGTTCGCGCCCGGCCTGAAAACCCTTGAAGACGCCACCACGCTGCGGCGGCGTATCCTGGTCGCCTTTGAACGCGCCGAGCGCGAGACCGATCCGGCGCGCCGCGCGGCGCTCCTGACCTTCGTCATTATCGGCGCGGGTCCTACCGGTGTCGAACTCGCCGGCACCATCGCCGAACTGGCGCAGGACACCCTGCCGCCGGACTTCCGCAACATCGACACCCACAAGACCCGCGTCGTTCTGATCGAGGCGGGCCCGCGCGTGCTGGCCGGCTTTGACGACGACCTATCGGCCTATGCGCAAGCCTCGCTGGAAAAAATCGGTGTCGAGGTGATGCTGGGACAGGCCGTCACAGAATGCTCGGCCGATGGCGTGGTCTATGGCGGCCACAAGCTCGACGCCAAAACCCTGATCTGGGCGGCCGGCGTCCGCGCCTCGCCCGCCGCCGAATGGCTCGGCGCACCGGCCGATCGCGCCGGACGGCTAGAGGTAAAGCCCGACCTTACCGTTCCCGGCCATCCCGATATCTTTGCCGTCGGCGATACCGTCATGGTCGCGGATCCCGATGGCAATCCGGTGCCGGGCATTGCACCGGCGGCCAAGCAGCAGGGACGCTATGTCGCCGACACCATCAAGGCGCGGCTGGGCGGCGGCAAGCTGGCGCCATTCCGTTACAAGCATGCCGGCAGCCTGGCGCAAATCGGCAAAAAGCAGGCGGTGATCGATTTCGGCCGCTTCAAGCTGCGTGGCACGCTGGCGTGGTGGATCTGGGGTATCGCGCACATCTATTTCCTGATCGGTCTGCGCAACCGCTTGAGCGTGGCGATTAGCTGGCTGTGGATCCACGCGCGCGATCAGCGCGCGGCGCGCCTGATCACGCAGGGCAGCAGCAAGGTCGTCCGCTGAGTTTTTTCTCGCGGCCTGGCGCCGCGCTGATTGTGCGCGTGCGTGCAGCACGCCCAATGAATATGCAAAGCGTCTTGACCAGGACGGCGAACAAAGAATAAGCAGTCGTCACGCTGACCAATCAACCATTTGAATTTGATCGATGATTCCAGGCGCCGCGAGCGGATTGCGTCGTTGTACACAATGGCATGCGCCTTGCTTAGCTCCGAGTCGGGAATTGTTCGGCTCGGGGATGTATCAATGGCGAGCTCCAAATATCCAAGCCACAGCACCGTCGTCGCGGAGCCGGGTCCGATCGACCTCGACTGGTCAAAGACCGCACTCGTCATCATCGACATGCAGCGCGACTTCATGGAGCCCGGCGGCTTCGGTGAAACGCTCGGCAACGACGTCTCGCAACTGGCGCGCGCAATAAAGCCGATCGCATCCTTGCTGGGCATGGCGCGGGACGCGGGAATTCTCGTCATCCACACCCGCGAAGGACATTTGCCCGACATGTCCGACGCACCTTCGGCCAAGGTCGAACGCGGCGCGCCGTCTTTGCGCATCGGCGACCCCGGACCGATGGGACGGATCCTGATCCGTGGCGAAGCCGGCCACGACATCATCCCGCAGCTCTATCCGCTCGACAGCGAGATCGTGATCGACAAGCCCGGCAAGGGCGCGTTTTACGCGACCGAAATGGGCGATCTCCTGCAGAAATACGGCATCGAGAATTTGCTGGTATGCGGCGTCACCACCGAAGTCTGCGTCAACACCACCGTACGCGAGGCCAACGACCGCGGCTACCGCTGCCTCGTGGTGTCGGACGGCTGCGCATCCTACTTCCCCGAATTCCACGAGATGGGCCTGAAGATGATCAAGGCCCAGGGCGGCATTTTCGGCTGGGTCACCAACTCGGCTGCGATCCTTCAAGCAATTTCACCGGAGAGTTCGAAAGCAGCAGCAACAGCAGGAGCGTAACGATGAGCGCGACCATAGGAACTGCCGTAAAGCCTGACTTCAAACCCGCGTTGTGGACGCCGGGCGACTGGAATGCCTTTTTCGGTTTCGGAACCAACATCCTCGTCAACATGCTGGTGCTGACCGGCCTGTTGCGCTTCGTGCTCAAGATGCCCGATTCCCTCGTGTTCGGCCGCATCCTGCCCGCGGTCGGGCTTATGATGTGTCTTTCGACTTTCTACTACGCGTATCTCGCCTACCGGCTGGCGCAGAAGACCGGCCGCAGCGACGTCTGCGCGCTGCCGTCAGGCATCAGCGTGCCGCATATGTTCATCGTCACCTTCGTGATCATGCTGCCGGTCACGATCAAGACCGGCGATCCCATGAAGGGCTGGTCGGCCGGCCTGGTCTGGGTGTTCTTTCAAAGCTTCGTCCTGATGATCGGCGGCTTCATCGCGCCGTATATCCGCAGGATCACGCCGCGCGCCGCCCTGCTCGGCACGCTCGCCGGCGTCGCCGTGACCTTCATCTCGATGCGCCCGGCGCTGGAGATGTTCATGACGCCGCAGATCGGGCTGGTGTGCTTTGCCATCATCCTGGCCGGCTGGTTCGGCGCGGTGAAATATCCGAAGGCGATCCCCGCGGGCGCCGTCGCCATCGTAATCGGCATGATCATCGCCTGGGGCTCGAACCTGTTCGGCTTCAATCTGGGCGGGCTCAGTATCAAGGGCCTTGGCGATGCCTTTGCGAATTTCGGCTTCTCGGTGCCGCTGCCGGCCATCGGCCAGGTGTTCTCCGGGTTTGAATTCCTGGGCGTCATCCTGATCACCGCGATCCCGTTCGGCATCTACGATCTCGTCGAGTCCATGGACAATGTCGAGAGCGCGGAAGCGGCCGGCGACGAATATCCGACCACGCGGGTCCTGACCGCCGACGGCATCGTCAGCCTGATCGGCTGCCTGATGGGTAACCCCTTCATCAACGCGGTCTATATCGGTCATGCCGGCTGGAAGGCGATGGGCGGGCGGATCGGTTATTCGGCCGCGACCGGAATCATGGTCGTGGTGCTCAGTTGGTTCGGCATCATCTCGGTCTTGCTGGCGCTGGTGCCGGTGGTCGCGATCTCGCCGATCCTGCTCTATATCGGCATGCTGATCGGCGCACAGGCGTTCCAGACCACGCCGGTCAGGCATGCGCCGGCGGTCGTGCTGGCGCTGACACCGCATTTCGCGGCCTGGGCCAAGCTGCAGATCGACACCATGCTTGGTTCGACACTCAACGCCGCGCAGTCGGTCGGCGGCCTCGCCGCCGACAAGGTCGGCGCGGTCAAGGCCGCGGCGATCGCGGCCCTGCCGCAGCAAGGCGTGCTCTATCGCGGGCTGGAGGTGATGGGCGGCGGTTCGATCCTGACCGGCCTGGTGCTGGGTGCGATCGGCGTGTTCGTGATCGACCGCGAATTCGACAAGGCCGCGGCTTTCGCCTTCGTCGGCGCGGTGCTGACCTATTTCGGCTTCATGCACGGCGAATCGGTCGGTATCGGCGGCGGATTGGGCGTGACGCCGGGTGTGGCGCTGGCTTATGCTGTGGTGGCGGTCGGATTTTTCGCGATGGAGAAGTTCGGCGCCAGCACCGTTAGCCTTCCGCATCCGGAGATGCCTCTTGCAGCCCCTGCCGAATAGATTGCGACGACCCGACAAGACCGAGGCGCGCCCGATCGGGCTCAGGGCGGCCTCGTGACCGAAACCGTTGCTGCCATCATCGCCGCGCATCGCGCGGGCACGCTAACGCCTGCGCAAACCGTCGCACGTACCTACCAGCGCATCCGCGACCATAACGACCCCGCCATCTTCATCAGCCTGCGCGATGAAAAGGACGCGATCGCGGAAGCTGAGGCGCTGACCAAAAAAGACGCCGCGCAGCTGCCGCTCTACGGCGTCCCGTTCGCGGTCAAGGACAACATCGACGCACTGGGCCTGCCGACCACCGCGGCCTGCCCGGCCTTCTCCTATACGCCGGCGCACGATGCCACCGCGGTCGCAAAACTGCGGGCCGCCGGCGCCATCGTGATCGGCAAGACCAATCTCGATCAGTTCGCCACCGGCCTGGTCGGTGTGCGCTCGCCCTACGGCATTCCCGTCAATCCGATCCGCGCCGATTTGATTCCGGGAGGGTCGAGTTCCGGATCGAGCGTCGCGGTATCCGCCGGCCTGGTGCCGCTGGCGCTCGGCACCGATACCGCGGGATCCGGCCGCGTGCCGGCGATGCTCAATAACATCGTAGGACTGAAGCCGAGCCTCGGATTGATCTCGACCGCGGGCCTGGTGCCGGCCTGCCGCACGCTGGACTGCATTTCGATCTTTTCACTGACGGTCGACGATGCCATCGCGGCGCTGCAAGTGGTGGCCGGCCCCGACGGCGCCGATCCGTTTTCGCGCGACCGGCCGCTGGCCGCGATGACCGCGTTTCCGCAAAATCTCAGGCTGGGCATTCCGCGCAACGGCCAGCTGATCTTCTTCGGCGACAAGGCCGCGGAAGCCGCCTTTGGCGAGGCGCTGAAGCGCTGGACTGCACTGGGCGCCACGCTGGTCGAGTTCGACCTCGAGCCGTTCTATGAGACCGCGCGGCTGCTCTATGAGGGGCCGTGGGTCGCCGAGCGTTATCTGGTGATCCGCAATTTGCTGGCATCGTCACCGGATTCGATCCACCCGGTGACGCGCGAGATCACGGCGGCGGGCGCGCGGCTGACCGCGTACGATACCTTTGCAGCACTTTATCGATTGCAGGCGCTGCGGCGCGTCGCTGAGCGTGCCTTCGCCCATCTCGATGCGATCGTGCTGCCGACGGCACCGACCGCCTATTCCACCGCACAGGTGCTGGCCAACCCGATCGAACTCAACTCCAGGCTCGGCACCTACACCAATTTCGTCAATCTGCTCGACCTTTGCGGCCTGGCATTGCCGGCGGCGATGCGGGCCGACGGCATTCCCTTCGGCATCACGCTGCTGGCGCCGGCGGCCAAGGACGCGCTGCTCGCCAGCATCGGTCGCGTCTTCCATGCCAATACCGGATTGACCCTCGGCGCCGGAAGTCTGCCGCAGCCACCACTCGCGGCCCTGCCCGCCATCGCCAGCGGCGACGAGATCGCCATCGCGGTGGTCGGCGCGCATCTGTCGGGCATGGCGCTCAATGGCGAACTGAAAGAGCTCGGCGGACGACTGCTGGAGGCAACCGCGACGGCCGCCGATTACAAGCTCTACGCGCTCGATACCACGCCGGCGAAACCCGGCATGTTGCGGGTCGCTGCCGGAACGGGATCATCGATCTCACTGGAAGTCTGGGCGCTGTCGGCGGCCGCCTTCGGAAAATTCGTCGCCGCGATCCCGCCGCCGCTCTCGATCGGCACCGTGCGGCTTGCCGATGGCCGCGGCGTCAAGGGATTCATCGTCGAGCCCGCTGACATCTCCGGCGCGCGCGATATTTCGGGCTTCGGCAGCTGGCGGAAGTTCAAGGCGGCGAATAGCGAATAGCGAGCGGCGAATAGAGCTTCGCTATTCGCTACTCACCATTCGCCTGATCACACAGACACCGCGTAGACCTCGTATTCCCCGCGCACCAGCTCGATATGGGCGCGCATCGCGGCGGCGGCGCCGACGTGGTCGCCGCGCATGATCGCAACCACGACGCGGTCGTGCTCGGCGTGCGATTTGGCCAGCCGCCCGAGGTTACGGAATTGCGCGCGGCGGAACGGCTGCACCCGCACCCGGGTCGCCAGCGTGATCTCGGCGATATAGCCGTTCTGCGAACCGGCATAGATCGCATTGTGAAAGCGCTCGTTGACTTCGTGAAACTGCTCCGGATTGCCGGCGTAGCTCAAGACTCGCAATTCCTCGTGGATCGCCTCCAGCCCGTGACGTTCCGCGGGCGCCATCCGTTCGGCGGCGAGCCCGGCGCACAAGGCTTCCAGCTCGGCCATCGCCTCGAACATCTCGGTCATCCGTTCGATCGAGGGCCGGGCAACCACCGCACCGCGATGCGCGCGGGCATCGACCAGCCCGCTGGCCGCGAGTTGACGCAAGGCCTCCCGCACCGGCGTGCGCGAGACGTTGAAGCGGCGCGCGATATCGGTTTCATCGAGCGGCGAGCCCGGCGCCAGCGCGCCGCGCACGATTTCGTCGGCGAGTTGCAGCCGCAATTCCTCGGCGCGCGTGACCTTGTAGGGGTTGGCAGTCGCGCGGTCGACGCGCTGAACCACCGGCTCTACCCGCCGTTGACGGTCGCTGGTCGGGAGATCGTCAAGGCTCATGTCGCTTGACCTGGCGGTTCGTCGATGATGCTGACATGGGCGGCGACAATTCTCCAGCCCTCGGCAAACCGCACCCAGGTCTGCATCTGGCGTCCGACCTTGCCTGGCGCGGTTTCGCGGTAAAACAGCGTCGACGCCACCGCGGTATCGCGGCCATAGGTCGTGATCACCGTGCGCGCCGTCCGCCGCATCAGGCCTACGGAAGGGCGCGCCGCGCGAAACGCCATGATCTCGCTATAGCCATAGAGAATTTCGCCGATGCCGTAACGTAGCGTGCGGGAATCGTCGCGAAACAACTCGTCGAGCACCGCGACATCGTTGGAGACCAGCGCCTTTTCGTAGCGCGCGAATTGCGCGGCTACCTCGGCGACCACATCCGGCAGATCGACTTCCATCTCACAGACCTCTTGGTTGCGGCGCCGACACCACGCTCATGCGCTCCAGCGCATAGGCCGTACGCAACGCGATATCCTCGCGCCAGGGTGCCGCGATGATCTGCACGCCGATCGGCATCGGCTCCAGCGGAACCGGCACCGCGACCACCGGAAGTCCGATAAAGGAAATCGGCTGGGTGTGGATGCCGATATTGGCGCGTACCGGCAATTCGACACCATCCAGCATGAAAGTCGCCTGCCCCAGTTTCGGCGCCACACAGGGCGTCGCCGGCGCCAGGATGACGTCGACCGACTTGAACAGCTCCAGCACCCGGGCACGGTACCAGCGGCGAAATTTCTGCGCGCGGTCGACCAGCGGCGCCGGGACCATCGCGCCGGCCAGCAAGCGGTCGCGCACCGCCGGATCGAAATCATCGGGACGCCGGCGCAAGCGATCGAGATGCAGCGAGGCGCCTTCGGTGGTGGAGATCACGTAGGCGGCGGCGCGGGCGCGCGCCGCTTCCGGAATTTCGACGATGCGGGTGGTGCCCAGCGCCTTGGCGACGCGGGCGACCGCCTCCACCGCCTCGGGGAACACGTTCTGCTGGAAATAGCCGCCGGCAACCGCAACACGAAGGCCGCCGACGTCCTGCGCGAGCGATGGCGCGGCCGGCTCGACCGGACGGTCCGCGCAGGCGGCATCGTCGGGGTCGGGTCCCTGCATCGCGTCATAGGCCAGCGCGAGGTCGCTCGTAGTGCGCGCGAACGGCCCGAGATGGTCGAAGCTTGCGACGAACGGAAATGACCGCGCGCGCGACAGCCGGCCATAGGTCGGCTTCAGCCCGAAGATTCCGCAGAACGACGCAGGCACCCGGATCGAGCCGTTGGTGTCGGAGCCAAGGGCCAGCGGCACCAGGCCGCCGCCGACCGCGCCGCCGGAGCCACCGGACGAGCCGCCGGTCATCCGCGTCACATCGTGCGGATTGCGCGACGGACCGTCATGCACGTTCTCGCCGGTGAAGTCATAGGCGTATTCACCCATGTTGAGCGCGCCGACCAGCACGGCGCCGGCTGCCTCCATTCGCTCGATCAAGGTGGCATCGCGCGCCGAAGGCTCAAGGTCGCGATTGATCTTCGATCCGGCGCGGGTCGCGAGCCCCTGCACGTCGAACAGGTTCTTGACCGCAAAGGGAACGCCGGCCAACGCGCCGACGCTTTGTCCGGCCGCGATCGCGGCATCGACGGCGCGCGCCTTGGCACGCGCGCGCTCGGCCGTGACGTCGGTGAAACAATTCAGGACCGGATTGTATCTCGCGATCCGTGCCAGCGCCGCCTCCGTTGCGCTGAGCGCGGAGATCTTTCGCCCCGCCACAGCCTGGGCGATTTCCGAGGCCGACAAATCATCCGGGTTCACGGCCGCTGCCATATCGGGTCTGGTCATATCAGGCCGAATAGACACTGGCCGACTCGGCCTCATCGGGCAATGCGAACTCGTCGACCAGCCGCGCCAGCCTCAGCGATACCTCGAGGTTCACCCGCACCGCCGGCCTCCAGGCGTCCTTGACCGGCAGCGCCAGTACTTTCGCCACGGCGTCGATATAATCGTCCAGCGGATCAGCAGCCATCACACTCTCATACACAGAAAATCGCGACGCTTCATGTGGCGCTCCAAATGCCGGCTGGGTCGGTTTTTGCCGCATCGCAAGGTTTGTGCCAAACCTTAGTGGCACCCTAACTGCACCTAAGCGACTGACCGTGCTCCGGATTCGAAACGTACCAGCGTCCGCCCCTGCATACCGAGATGCGAATTTGACTATTTTTTAGGCAGATATTTCGGCCACTTCGATCCAATCGGGGGATGAAATATAGCATCGCTGGCGCGGCGGCATGGGCGTCGGACATATGCCGCGCGACACCAGGCAAAACAGACGCCGGCCGGGCCAGAAGCCCGACCGGCGCCAGTTATTGCGTTCCCACAATCCTCGACCGGGTCGTATCAAAACCGATCGCCAGGACCATGTGCGATCATGGTCATCGCGGGATGAAGTCGAACATATCGAAGAGATCACCGATCGCCGGCATGTTCACCGGCACGTAGAGATTCTGCTTCTCCGCGAGCGGGTTCGGCAGATTGTCGCGGCTGCGGTTCGAGATTGGAGCCAGATTCCAGTTTCGCTCGATGAACTTCAAGACCGACGCCTGGTCGTTATAGGAATGGACCACATGGCCGCCGGTCGAGAACGGCGAGATCACCAGCATCGGCATGCGCGGTCCGTCACCGAAGAAGTCGAGCGGCTGAATGAAGCCGCTGTCATACAAACCGCCGCTCTCATCGAAGGAGACGATGATCGCAGTCTCGGCAAAAAGCTTCGGATTGGCTTTGGTGCGGTCGACGATATCCTGGATAAACTCCTCCAGCAAACTGACCTTGCCGCTGCCGGGATGGCCCTGAAGCGCGCCGTCCGGCTTGACGAACGCGACCGCAGGCAAATTGCCGCTGGCGATGTCGTCATACAGATTGTTGGCGACGTCCTTGAGATGCGCCGCCCGGCTATTGGCATCGCCCATCACCGTTTTGGAGTATTGGAACGGATTGCAGATAGCGCAATAGCCGGCCGTCAGCACCTCGTCGAAGATATCCGTGGCGCCGTTGGCGACGGCCAGCGCGGAGTTGTAGCCGCCGCTGTACCACGCCCACGGAATTTGCTTGCTGCTCAACTCATCGCCGATATGCCGCTGCGTCAGCGGCGCCATCGTCGTCGCCGTGGCCGTGACGAGCGTGCCGTTCGCATTGTAAGGCACATCGGCGTCACGCGTGGCGTAGTAGGCATTCGGCGCGCAATTCGAGCCGACAGGATAGGGAAGCGACGCCAGATAATACTGGATTTCGGCGACGCCGGGCTGGCTGGGATCGCTGCAGTTAACCCAGGTCCCATTGGACTGATAGGTATTGACGGTGCCGGCAACGGGATCGGGATTTATGATACTGCCCGGCGGGACCAGCGGATGGCCGTTGCCGTCGCTGTAGAAGGCGTTGTCACCATAGGCGATTCCGATCGCCCCGGTGACCGATCCACCCATGATCGACTGGTGGAAATTGTCGGAGAGCGTGTACTGATCGGCGAGCGCTTTGAAGATCGGCGCGTCGCCGCTGTTCATATTGAAGAACGCCATATCCTGACCGCCGTCGGTCGGAGCCTGGGTCGGCAAATTGCCGTTGGTCGTCGCCACAAACGGATAAAGGTCGTGCAGGCACCCGGTCGGATTCTGCTTGGTCGCATTCTTGATGCTGCAATCGTTCTGCTGCCACATCTGAAAAGTCTGGTGGATCGTGTCGCCCTCATAGGCGTCGTAGGGCAGCGTAGGTCCGGTCTGCTGGAAGGGTCCCGCCGGCAATTGATTGACGCCGGGAATGCGGGTATCGGCGCCATTCTTTGGAATAGCTCCGGTGCCGCCGGTCGTGAGCGTGATCTGGTCTTGCAGCGGCAGATCGGGATCGCCTTCCGGGAACGTGGCGGTGGGCTTGCCGGCCGCCGTTACGATGCCGAATTCGAGACCAACGCCTTCGGGCTGCGCCGAGGAGATCGTCGGCACCGGCAGGAACGTATAAGCGCTCTTGGTCAGCGGGCTCAGAAAGAACCTGCCGTTGGTCGATGTCGCCTGGTACTGCCGTCCCTGCGCGGCGTTGGGGCCGGGGCTGCCATCCGCGTTTACAATACCCTGCGAGAGCAGATTCCAGATCTTCTGGCCGCTTTTCGGTTGGTATGTGCCGTAGATATTATCGAAGCTGCGGTTTTCACCGACGATATAGATGATGTGCTTGATCGGAGAGTTGGTCTGAATTTGTTCGGGATTCAACGCGCCGGATGCGGGTTGGGCCATGGTTGCCGCGAGCGCACTCTGGCTCGCACCGTGCGGAAATAGCACCCCGGCCCCCAAAGCGGTCAGTGCTGTCATGGAAACGCTGGCGACCATCTTGAGCCGGCTTTTTCGATGGATCGAAGTATGCGGAAACATGCTGCCTCTTTTTTTCTTGGTGAGAGGCTGAGACCGTTAGTCGCACTCGATAACAGCGAGCGTTCAATTTTGTGTCGCATTTGCGAAGTTCGCATAACGCGTCTGGAGTCACACGGCCCTCATATCGAGCGGAATGTGTTGTGCCGGAATATTCCCGTCGCTACGAAATTTATTTTCCACCAAGCGATCGACGCTTATCGCGTCGGCGGCTTCTTTGATTTCATGAGCTGCCGTAGCGCCGCGTAGTGCGCGTCGTGAACGGCCGGGTTGAACAACGACCACCGCTCGGCGTTGCCGACGATGAGCGGAACCGGGGCCGTCATGAAGCGGTTGTAGTTTCCGTAATCGCGGGCGGCGTCGCTGTATTTTCCGTCGGCGGCGTCGATCTCTATGCTTCGCAGGATCAGCACGACTTCCTTGAGCGCCATCCGCGCGAGGTTGCGCTCCTTGTCGCCGCCCGACACGCTGGCATCCCTCCGGTCCGGAATGCGCTCAGTCAAATCGCGCAGTTCGCCGCCGACCGTGTCCACCGCAAGGGAGATGATTTCATTGTCGTGGGCCGGAATAGCCGTGGCCAGCACGCTCGCGAAGTCCGCGATCTCCCGCAATTGCGAGTTTGCGCCATCGCGTTCATAGGCCTGCACGCCGTCGCCGACGGCCTTCAGATAGGCGACCAGGTCCGCCTCATCCTGGGCCGAAAGCCCGAGGCCGAATTTGCCGTCGAAGTAGCCCACCACCTGTTGGTAGCTGCCGAAACGGCCATCATGAAAGTAGGGCGCGTTGAAATCGGCATTCAACAAGGTCGGCGTCCGGTACAATCCACCCGATCCGACATCGTGCTGTGTGTGGTCAACGAACGCGCCGGACGGAATGTGACAGCCCGCGCAACTCAGAGCGGGATCGTGCGGAAAGGGTCGGCGGAAAAGCACCTCGCCGCGCCGTTCGGCGTCGCTGGCGTCGGCATTCAGTTTACCGCCCCGACCGAGACTGGGGTTGGGCAGGAAATCGATGTCCTGGATGTAAGCAACCAACGCATCGAGCACGGTGGGGGCCGGTTGCGGACCCGCAAACTCGCCGACAATGACATCGTGGACAAAATCACGCAGCGATCGCGCACGCCCGTCGTGTCCGTAAGGCGCGAGATACCGCGCGCCACGCAAGCTCGGAATTCGCACAGGATCGAGAACGAAATTATCGGCCTTCGGGTTGAAAAACGGGCCCGACGTATCAAAATGGCCGGCCCGGATCGACATTCCGGGAATGAAGAGCTTGGGATTCGAAGCCCCGTTGACATGGCAGGTGCCGCAACTGATGCCCGCCTGCCGCGCTACGCCCCCGAGGATGCCGGGTGAATTGAACGCCAGGTCTCCGAGACTCACCAAATACGATTTGCGGCCTCCGATGGCTTCGGAATGAAACACCTCGCGCGGATGCTCCAGCGCGTCTTCGTTCAGCTCGGTTCCGGCCGGAAGCGTCGTTTGCTCGCCGACGACTGGAAAGGCAACCGCATGCTGAATAACCAAGGCCGTCGCGAAACCGATGGCAACCGACAGCAAAACTCGACCGATCACCCACTGCTCCTCAACGTCGCGATGACGGCGCGGCATACGGATGCTCGGTGTCATTGCGTCGAGCGCGTTCTATCCAGTGCAAGGGTTGCCGTTTTGTGACAGCCTCGCGCGTCGTGGGCATAATTCACCGCGAGCGCACCAGCGCTCACGCTTTGTTGTATTGGACGCATTGCTGGCGGGAATTGCGGCAAGGCAAACTCGTCACACCGGCCAGAGCAATTCCGCCAGCTCAAACAGGTCACCGGCTTTTTCTTGCCAGCCCTCGATGCAGATGTGCCGAACCGGATCGCTGTGGCGATGCAGCAGCATCAGCGCCATAAGCCGCAGCTTCAGTTGCGAGCCGATATCGGCGGTCGCATAGCCGTATCCTTCGAACAGGCTGCGGACGCGGCGCGGCATTCCGGCCATCATGAAGGCGCTCGGGCCAAGCAGATCGTATTCGCCCCACCCCGTGAGTACGTCGCCAAAGTCGATCAGCCCGGACAATTGCCAGCCGCTGGTTTCGTGGCTGAGCAGAAAGTTCTCCGGAATGTATTCGCCGGTGAGGATCACCGGCGGCGCGTCCATGGGAATGAGCGGTATCGCCACGGCCAGAAAATCGTCGAGGCGAGCGAGAAATTTGTGCGGCAATCCAAGGCGCGTATGCCGCGCGCGGCAGCCGTCGATCTGCCGGCGCATGAGCTGATCCCAGCGCGGTTCGATGGCTGACAATTCGCCAAGCGGGGCCCGCTGCACTTCCGCGATGGTCTCGCCGATCCGGCGCAGCACGCGTTCTTTCTGATCCTCCGGCAGGCCGGGCCAGGCCTGCGCGCCGAGCACGCCATGCAGCCGCGTGATGACGAGATAGGGCCATTGGTCGCGTTCGCCTTGCCGCACGATCTCGGGAACGGCAATGCTGAGACGCCCGCGAAACTGTGACAACGAGGCCCGCTCCGAGACAAACTGGGCGCGCAGCATCGGCGGGAAAATCTTCAGCACCAGCCTGTCATCGAGCGCGACGACAAGATTGGTGCCGGTCAAAAACGGCTTCGGATCGGCATGCGGCAATCCCTCGCAGCGCGCGATGTCGAGCGCGGCCGGCAGCCATTGTGACGGATCGGCACGCCATGCCTGGAACGCCGCGAAGTCCGATAGCGTGGGCAGCGAATGCATGATGGCGATCGGCTTTCGAAACGGCATGCGGAATCGAGCGCCTTCTATAACCGGCTCCGCGCCGTGCCGACAGTCTATGGATTGGCGCGCTCGAACTGCCGCAGCAGCCGGTTGCCGCGCTCGACGGCGGAATCCAGCGCCGCTTGCGCCGATTTCTTGCCGCTGAAGGCCTGCTCCAGTTCGTCGTCGATCACATCGCGGATCAGCACGAACGATCCGAGCCTGATCCCTCGGGAATTTTCGGTGGTCGGTTTCAGGGTGATCTGCTCGATCGAGATCGCAGCGCCGGGATTGCGATCATAGAAGCCTTGCGCGCGGCTCAGATCGAAGGCTGCCCGGGTCACCGGCAGATAGCCGGTGTTCTGATGCCAGGCCGCCTGAACCTCGGGCTTCGACAGGAAGGCGAAGAATTTGGCGACGCCGCGGTATTCGGCGTGGGGTCGGTCGCGCAGCACCCACAAGGTCGCACCGCCGATGGTCGAGTTTTGCGGTGCGCCCCGCACGTCGGGCCAATACGGCAACATGCCGTAACCCACCTCGAATTTCGAATTGGCCTTGATATCGGCGCGCGTCGCCGATGATCCGAGGAAGATGGCACACTCGCCATTCTGAAAGCGCGGCTCCGCCGACGTCGCCCGGCCGCTATAGTCGAATATCTTGTCGACCTGCCATTCCGCGAGTTGCGCGATATGGCGCACCATCACCGGATTGTTGAAATCAAGCGCGGCATCGAGACCTTCGAACCCGTTGGCCCTGGTCGCAACCGGCAAATTATGGAACGCGGAAAAGTTCTCGACATTGATCCATGACGGCCAGGACGTGGTGAATCCGCAGACCGCGCCGGCCGAGCGCAAACGCGTTGCCGCGGCGCCGAGTTCGGGCCAGGTCTTGGGCGGGGCTTCGGGGTCGAGGCCCGCGCTCCGAAACAGGTCCTTGTTGTAGTAGAGGATCGGCGTCGAGCTGTTGAACGGAAACGACAGCATGTTGCCGGCGATATCGGTATAATAGCCGCTGACCGCGGGAAGGTAGGAGGCCTGCGAAAACGCTTCCGATTCGTCTCGCATCAATTCGAACACCGGATAGATCGCGCCCTTGGCGGCCATCATGGTCCCGGTCGCGATTTCGTTGACCTGAACGATGGCCGGCTGGTTTCGCGAGCGAAACGCAAAGATCGCTGCCGTCACGGTTTCGGTGTAGTTGCCCTTGTAGCTCGGCACGATCCGGTATTCGGATTGCGATGCGTTGAAGTCGGCAGCGAGCTTCTCCAATTGCCGCCCGAGTTCGCCCGACATGGCATGCCACCAGACGATATTGGTGAGGGCCTGGGCCGGAGACGCCAGGGTGATCGCCGCAACGGTGAGCGCCGCGATCGCGGCAGCCGATTGCAATAATCTCGAAACCGGATTCACGATCCAACCCATCCATCTGCCGCAGCCGTAGAATAGTTTGACCCGGGCCGCGCCCTGATAAAACCCCCGATCCGCGGTTTCAATCCGCCAAAAGGTCGCCCCGCAGCGCACCATTGCCGGCTCTCGGCGGTTCCGGCCGGATAGCCATCTTTCGCCGGCGTCTGCTAAATGGATTTGAACCTTTTTTGAATACCATCGACTCCATCCTGAGGGGTTGAAGTTGCCTGTGTACTGCCGCGCCGGCCTTTGGCGGATTGCACCTATCGTTGTTGCGCCGCGGCTGACGGCGACAGCAGCGAATATTTTGGTACGCGAATTGTGCACCGCCGGCGCCCCTTTGATCTCCACCTGTGGCCGTGGAGTGGATTGATCTTGCGAACAGCCCCGGACGAAAGCTCGGAACGGCCTGCGAGACTCGCTATGCGCGACCGTTTTCGCATCGTCGTCGGGTTGCTTCGCGCAATACCGATCCGCTGGCGCATCCTGTCGATTGCGGCGCTGAACTCCGCCGTCGTCGTCGTGCTGGCGGCGATGATCTGGAACGGCTCGCAGGTGCTGCGCTCGGCCTGGGACGACGTCCGCCAGGTGCGGCAGTCCGACCAGATCCTGGCGCTGCTGGAGAGCGAGACCAGCCGGCTGCAGAACCTGATTCACCGTTACATCAACCAGCCAAGCCCGGAATT
This sequence comes from uncultured Alphaproteobacteria bacterium, assembly GCA_963755895.1. Lineage (GTDB taxonomy): Bacteria > Pseudomonadota > Alphaproteobacteria > Rhizobiales > Xanthobacteraceae > Bradyrhizobium. The sequence goes on along the minus strand of CAVWMD010000001.1, from coordinate 781,945 downwards.
CTTCGCGGAGATCCTGCTGCTGCGCGAGGCCATTCTCGGCACCCTGACCACCCGCGCATCGACCGATCCGATGCTGTCAGGATCGGTGGACGAACTCGAGCGTGTCACCGAACGTTTCCTCGACGGCTTCGGAGAACTGCGCACCGTCCAGGCCACCATCTCGAAAACCTATGAGGAACAGGTGCTGGGCCCGACCCGGGACATGGCCGGGCTCTATTCGATCATCGAGGGCGCTACCGGCCACCGCGACGCCCCGATCTGGCCGGAACTCGGAAAATCCCGCGAGGCCTTTACCGCTACGCTGGTCGCCGCCAACGCCTATTATTTTTCGCAAAGCCCGGCATCGGCCGAGGAGGCCCGGCGCAATATCGATACCATCGAAAAAACCGTTCCCGAGATGGCAGGCCTCGCCGACAACGACCTGCAGCGCATGGCGCTGGAGCGTTTGAAGGACCGCACCGGCGCCTTGCGCGAGGGCCTGACGAAACTCTCCGAACAAGTCGCGAGCCGGACCGAACTGTTGCGCAACAGCATTGATGCCAGCCAGGCAGAAACCATCGGCGCCATCGACGAATTGTCGGTCAAGATGCGCCAGCGCGAGCAGAAGGCGCAGGAAACCTTTGACCGGACGCTGGCCGAAATCTCCCGCAGGGTGCTCTCCATCGCCGTGATTTTTCTCGGGATCATCCTCACCGCGGGCGTGATGATCGCACTGAGCATCCGGCTGCCCTTGCATCAGATCATGTCGGCGATGCAGGCGATCACCTCGGGCGATTATGACCGGCAGGTGCAGGGAACGGCGGCCCGGGACGAGGTCGGCGCGATGGCCCGCGCGGTGGAAGTATTTCGCGAAAGCGCCATCGCCAAGCGGGCAACCGAGGATGAGCTGCGTGCGTCCAAAGAGCAGGCCGAGGGCGCCCTGCTGGAGCTGCGCGCCGCCCAGCAAAACCTGATCGACGCCGAACGCCTGGCGGCGCTGGGCGGCCTGGTCGCCGGCGTTGCCCATGAGGTGAACAACCCGATCGGTATCAGCCTGACGGTGGCGTCCAGTTTCGCCCGCCGCGCCGAGATGTTCGAGGCCGAGTTGAAGTCCGACACCCAGTTGCGGCGATCGCAGCTGGAGGATTTCGTGCGGACGTCGCGCGATGCCTCCCAGCAATTAGTCGCCAATTTGCAGCGCGCCGGCGAGTTGATTCAGTCCTTCAAGCAGGTCGCGGTGGACCGCTCGCATGCCGAACGCCGGCAATTCAGCCTGCGCGAGGCGACCGACCAGATCATCGCCAGCCTGCGGCCGGTTCTGAAGAAAGCGGTGATCTCGCTGTCGGTCGACGTGCCCCCGGGCCTGGTGATCGACGGCTATCCGGGCTCCTATGGGCAGATTCTGACGAATCTCTTCCTCAATGCCGCCAACCACGCGTTTGTCGACGGGCGGTCGGGAACGATCTCGATTACGGCGAGGGCCCGCGGCCCGGACGATATCGAGATCATTTTTGCGGACGATGGGGCCGGAATGACACCGGATGTGCAGCGACAAGCGTTCGATCCGTTCTTTACCACCCGCCGCGACGAGGGCGGCACCGGGCTCGGCCTGCATATCGTTTATAATCTGGTTACCCAGCAACTCGGGGGCCGCATGATGCTGGACTCAAGGCTGGGACAAGGCACCACATTTCGCATTATCATGCCGAAGACCGCCAAAGGCGGCCAAGGAACGACAGACACAACCGCGGACCAAACCGCAGACGCAACAGGCGACGGAATCTCTCAATGGCCGAACAGGACGATGTCCTCCACCTGATCGAGGATTCCGGAGCCGCTCCGGAGGAATCGAGCGCGCGGAAATGGAAGATCGCGGTCATCGACGACGATCAGGCCGTGCATGAAGGCACCCGGTTTGCGCTGAGCGACTACAGCCTCAACGGCCAGACGCTGGAAATCCTATCGGCCTATTCGGCGGCCGAGGGCCGCGTCCTGATGCGCGAGCACCCGGACATCGCGGCCGTGCTGCTCGACGTCATCATGGAAACCGACGCCGCCGGCCTCGATCTCGTCGAATACATCCGCAACGAAATCAAGAACGAAACCGTCCGCATCATCCTGCGCACCGGACAGCCCGGACAGGCGCCGGAACGCCGCGTCATCGTCCAGTACGACATCAACGACTACAAGGCCAAGACCGAGCTGACGGCGGACAAGCTGTTTACCTCGCTGACCGCCGCATTGCGCAGCTATCAGCAGCTCGAGCGCATGGTGCAGACCCGGCGCGGGCTGGAAATCATCATCGATGCCGCGTCTACCCTGTACGATTTCAAATCGATGCAGCGGCTCGCCGAAGGCGTGCTGACCCAAATCGCCTCGCTTTTGAATGTCGATTGCGCCGGCATTCTGGTGCTGCGCGACGGCGGCATGGTAGGCGACGATTTTTCCGTGCTGGCGGGCTCCGGCTGCTACAGCCGGTTCATCGGCACCGCCGGGTCGCGGTCGCTCGACCCTGATCTCCGCTCGATGGTGGAAGCCGCTTTCAAGCGGCGCAAGCATGAATTCGCCGACCACCGCTCCGTCCTCTATATTCGCACCGGCAGCGGACGGGAAGTCGTGGTGTTGCTGCAGTCGGAGCACCAGCTCACCGAAACCGATCGATCGCTGGTCGAGATTTTCGGCAGCCGGCTTTCGATCGCCTTCGATAATGTCATCCTTTATCAGCAGCTCCACGAAGCCAACACGCAACTGGAGGATCGCGTCGCCCAGCGCACCCGCGCCTTGATGCAGGCCAATCGCAGGCTGTCGGCGCAATGGTTGCGGTTGCAGCGCGCCAATGGTTTCAAGAACGAGATTCTCGGCACCGTCGCCCATGATCTGAAGAATCCGCTGGGGGTGATCCTCGGCCGTACCGAAATGCTGACCGAGTTGATCGGCGCCGGCTCGTCCAAGGAAAGCGTCACCGCCCAGGTCGAGCATATCCGCGATGCCACCAAGCGGCTGACCTTGATGGTCGATCATTTGATCTCGGACGCCATGGCCGACGCCTTCGACATCACGATTCGCCGCGAGCCGGTCGATATCGCGGCCCTGGTCAGCGAAGTCGTCAACGCCAATCAGCCTTCGGCCGCCAACAAGCAGCAGGCGCTGACGGTATCCGCGCCGCTGAATTTCGTCACGATGTGCGACGCCGACCGGATGCGGGAAGCCATCGACAACCTGGTCAGCAACGCCATCAAATACTCCCCGATCGGCGGCAAGATTGCCGTGGTGGTGAGCCATGAACAGAACAACACCATCATCCGCATCGCCGACGAAGGCGCCGGCCTGTCGCCCGAGGATCTCGGACGGTTGTTCGGCCGCTTCCAGCGCCTCTCCGCCAAGCCCACTGCCGGAGAAAGTTCGACCGGTCTCGGTCTGTCGATCGTCAAGCGCATCATCGACATGCATGGCGGCCAGGTGACCGCCGACAGCCCCGGCCCCGGAAAGGGGTCGACCTTTACCGTCGTGTTGCCCGCGGCCGAGGTGTCATGACATGACCCAGAACCAGCACATCATCATCGTCGATGACGAGGCGCCCGCCCGCGAAATGGTCGGCGAATACCTCAAGATGCACGGCTTTGCGGTGACCTTGTGCGACGGCGGCAAGGCCCTGCGCGCCGCGATCGCAGCCAGCGTGCCCGATCTCGTGGTGCTCGACCTGAACATGCCGGAGGAAGACGGGCTTTCGATCATCCGTGACCTCAAGAGCCGTACCAACGTACCCGTCATCATGCTGACGGCGACCGCAAGCCCGATTGACCGCGTGGTCGGACTTGAACTCGGCGCCGACGATTACATCGCAAAGCCGTGCGAATTGCGCGAATTGATGGCGCGGATTCGCTCGGTGCTGCGGCGGAGCGCGCCGGTCAGGGCCGTGGAAACCGCCGCCGCCAAGGCTGCCAAGGACCAATTGGTTCGGTTCGGGACCAAATGGCTCGATCTGGAGGCGCAGGCGTTGCGCGACGATGAGGGTAATGAGCACCCGCTGACCGCCTCAGAATTCGGCCTGCTCAAGGTTTTCGCGGCAAATCCCAAGCGGGTGCTGTCGCGCGAGCGGTTGCTGGAACTCGCCAATGCGCGCGACAGCGAGGCCTTCGATCGCGCCGTCGATCTGCGAATCATGCGAATCCGCCGCAAAATCGAGCCGGACCCCGCCAAACCCGCCGTTATCCGCACCATCAGGGGCGGCGGATATCTGTTTTCGCCGGCCGGAGAGAAGGCTTAGGCGGGCTTTCGACCTGCGGAGGTCGCAGGCACATACGCGGCAAAGCGAAATTCGTTCCGCGGTGCGAACGAGCCAAACTTCCCTACTCCCGTAGTTCTGCGCTCATTGAAATCACTCATATTTCCGGTCGAATTGTTTCGTCGGCTCCGTCGCGACGAAACAATTCTCCTGTCCATGAAACCATTTTTCGCATTTGGCGCAGACATCCCGAAACGTTGGCTGACTATCAATTTTACCAACGAGACGCCGTTAACCGGCGAATACTGGGAGCCTGTCATGCCAAACGTTGTTGCCATCAACGCCGCTGCCCGCCAGAGCATCATCACCGCCCAGACGACCTCCGATGAAATGCTGCTCGAAGGCATTGCCGGTGGCGGCCGTACCGCCATGCACATCCTGTATTGCCGGCACAATGTGCGGGTCTATCGCTTCATCCTGCGCATCGTGCGCGACACCACGTTATCGGAAGATCTGGTCAGCCAGGTTTTCCTCGACGTGTGGCGTACCGCGCGCCGCTTCGAAGGCCGTTCTCAGGTCTCCACCTGGCTGTTGTCGATCGCCCGTTTCAAGGCCTTGACCGCGCTGCGCCAGCGCCGCCACGAGGACATCGACCAGGAAGACGTGCTGGAAATCGCCGACCAGGCCGATACGCCGGAAGCCTCACTGGACCGCAGCAACACCAGCGCCATCCTGCGCGCCTGCGTCGCCAAGCTGTCGCCGGCGCATCGCGAGATCATCAATCTGGTCTATTACCACGAGAAATCGGTCGAAGAGGCCGGTGACATCATTGGAATTCCCCAGAGCACGGTCAAGACCCGGATGTTCTATGCGCGCAAGCAACTCGCCGAACTGCTCAAGGGAGCCGGCGTCGACAGCCTCGCGGCATGACATCCATTTTCTGATGACACGAAACACGTGAAACAATTCGCGACATCACCCGGAAAAACATCGCGTTTATATCGATAACATCGAATTTGTCTGTTTGACCGACCACACTTCGACCGACCATCTTCCTCCCAAGACTTCCAACGACCCGGACGGGATGCCCCCTTCCGGGTCGCTCTGTATTTTGCGGGGTTGTTTTACGCGACAACTCGTAAAAGTCGAACTATTCCAGCCACGTATACCCAAGGCCTGCGGGATTGCTTGCCATCGCGCCGACGGTGCGATTTGATGGTTTTAGTGATTTGGCAAAACGATGGTACATAGCCGACCGGGGCGAACAGGAGAGCTTTGCATGATCAAATTCAGACATCTGATCTGGATCACGGTCGCCACCATCGGCCTTTCGCTTTCGGTCGCGCCGGGTTTCGCCCAGCAACCGGACCGTGGCGACCAGCCGGGGTTGATCCCGGATGATTCGGTGCAATTGCCGCCCGAATTCCAGAAACAGATGGTCTATTACCGCTCCACCGAAGCGCCAGGCACCATCATCATCTCGACCGCGGAGCGGCATCTCTATCTGATCCAGGGCAACGGCCGCGCCTTGCGCTACGGCATCGGTGTCGGCCGCGATGGCTTTCAATGGCAGGGACTGGTGAGCATCACCAGAAAGGCGGAATGGCCGGACTGGACGCCGCCGCCAGAGATGATCGCGCGCCAGCCTTATCTGCCGCGCTTCATGGCGGGCGGTCCCGGTAACCCGCTCGGCGCCCGCGCGATGTATCTCGGCGCCACCGTCTATCGCATTCACGGCACCAATCAGCCCGACACCATCGGCACCGCGATCTCCTCCGGCTGCTTCCGGCTGGTCAATGCCGACGTCGCCGACCTCTACGGCCGTGTGCCGGTCGGCACCAAGGTGATCATCCGCCAGAAGCCCGAGCTGTAATCGCCTGGCTGCTTTCCCACCCAATCCATTTTCCTCCATTGATTGCGAGATAAGTCATGCGGACATTTCGAGGCGGCCTCCTGATCGGGCTGGTGGTCGCAGCCGCCGTCGCGGCCGCCGCGATCGCCTACGAGCGATACGATACCAAGACGCTCAAACGAACGGTGCGGCGCGGTGAAGTGTTGTGCGGCGTCAATACCGGGCTGCCCGGCTTCTCGATTCCCGACGACAAGGGCAACTGGTCCGGCTTCGATGTCGATTTCTGCCGCGCGGTCGCCGCCGCGATCTTTGACGATCCAAAGAAGGCCAAATTCATTCCGCTCGACGCCAATGAGCGCTTCAAGGAATTGCAGAACCGGAAGGTCGACATTCTCTCCCGCAACTCGACCTGGAGCATGTCGCGCGAGACCAATTACGACCTGTATTTCCCGGCTGTCGCCTATTATGACGGCGAAGGGTTCATGCTGCCGCGCGCCAAAAATATCGATTCCGCGCTGGCGCTCGACGGCAGCAAGGTCTGCGTGCAGGACAACACCACGACCAAGCTCAACCTTTCGGATTATTTCCGCGCCAACAACATGAAATACCAGGAGATGAAGTTCGAGAAGCTGGACGATGTCGTCAAGGCCTATGACACCGGCAAATGCGACGTCCTCACCGCCGACGCTTCCCAGCTTTATGCGCTGCGGCTCAATCTTTCGAAGCCCGGCGACCATGTCATCCTGCCCGATATCATCTCCAAGGAGCCGCTGGCGCCGGTGGTGCGCGAGCGCGACGACGACTGGATGTTGATCGTGAAGTGGACGATCTACGCGATGATCAACGCCGAGGAGCTCGGTATCACCTCGCAGAATATCGACGAGGCGCTTAAGTCGAAAAAGCCGGACGTGATGCGGCTGGTCGGCACCGAGGGCTCCTACGGCGAAGACCTCGGCCTGACCAAGGATTGGGCCGTCCGCATCATCCGCCACGTCGGCAATTACGGCGAGGTCTATGAGCGCAATGTCGGCAGCGGATCGAAACTCGGCATTCCCCGCGGGCTCAACCAGCTCTGGAACGCCGGCGGCATCCAGTACGCGCCGCCGATCAGGTAAGACCTCTCCGCGTCATTCCGGGATGGTCCGAAGGACCAGACCCGGAATCTCGAGATTCCGGGTTCGCTCGCTTCGCTCACGCCCCGGAATGACGAAAGCTAATAACTCTTCATCCGCGCCAACTGATCGGCATGGAAGTTGGCGTCGCCGAACAATTCCTGGCAGACCCGCGCGCGCTTCATGAAGAAGCCGATGTCGAACTGGTCGGTCATGCCCATGCCGCCATGCATCTGCACGCCTTCCTGCACCGCGAGCGTCGCGGTTGTACCGGCGCGCGCTTTTGCAACCGCGACCGCGGCACCCGCCTGCTCGAAATCGCCGTCGAGCGTCTGCAACGCCCTCAACACCGCCGCGCGGGTGATCTCGATATCGATGTAAAGCTGCGCGGCGCGGTGCTGCAGCGCCTGGAATTCGCCGATCGGCTTTCCGAACTGCTTGCGCTCCTTCAGATAAGAGACGGTGCGGCCGAACACTTCCTCGCTGAGCCCAACCATTTCCGACGCCACCGCGCCGCGGCCGATATTGAGCACCCCTTCGAGCAAGCCGCCGCCCTGATCGACCTCGCCGAGCACGCCGTCGGCGTCGACCTCGACATTGTCGAACACGATCCGCGCCGCGTTATGCGAATCGACCATCGCGGTGCGCTCGGTCGCAATGCCCTTGGCCTTGGGGTCGACCAGGAACAGCGTCAGCCCGTCGTGTTCGCCGGCGGCACCCGCGGTGCGCGCCGCAACGATCACGAGATCCGCGGTGTGGCCGTCGACCACAAAGGCCTTGTCGCCATTCAGTCTAAAACCGTTGCCGGAGCGGACCGCCTGCATGCTGGTTTGCAGCGGGCGATGTTTTGCACCCTCGTCGATCGCGAGCGCGGCCAGCAGCGAGCCGTCGGATATCTTCGGCAGATAGTGCGATTTCTGCGCATCGCTGCCGCCGCGCGACAGTGCCGACGCCGCCAATACCGCGGTCGACAGAAACGGCGACGGCATCAAATTGCGGCCGATTTCCTCCATCACCACGCCGGCTTCGACACAACCGAGCCCGCTGCCGCCGAACGCTTCCGGCACCAGCAAGCCGGAAAATCCCATCTCGGCAAAAGCCCGCCACAGCTCGCGGGAAAATCCCGTGGCGTCGTTGCCGTCGCGAAGCTGCCGCAGATGCGACACCGGCGCCTTGTCGCTGATCAGGCCGCGCGCGCTGTCACGCAGCATCGATTGTTCTTCGGTGAGGACGAGGGGCATGGATGAATTTCCGATAACGCTGGTGTTGGTGACTGACTTTATGTTTCGTCATGCCCGGGCTTGTCCCGGGCATCCACGTCTTGGCCACAACGGCAAGAAAGACGTGGATGGCCGGGTTAAGCCCGGCCATGACAGACGAGAGGCTTTGATTACGCCCCCGGCAGATCGAGAATCCGCTTGGCCACGATGCCGAGCATCACCTCGGAGGTGCCGCCTTCGATCGAATTGGCCTTGGTGCGCAGCCAGGCGCGCGGGCGAGCGCCGCCCTTCGAGCGCTCGCTCTCCCATTCCAGGGCATCGATGCCGCCGGCCGACATCAGGATCTCGTAGCGGCGTTTGTTCAGCTCGGTGCCGTAATATTTCATCGCCGACGAAAACGCCGGATGCGACTGGCCTGCCTTGGCCAGATCGACCGCGCGCTCGGCGGCGGCGGAGAGCGCGGCTTCGTCGATCTCGAAGGTCGCGATCTGGCCGCGCAGCATCGAATCTTCCAGCCGGCCCTGCGCGTCGGTGCCGACGGAGTCGGCGGCGATTTGTCCAAGCGGGCGGCCGACGCCGCGCTCGCCCATGCCCGAGATCATCGCGCGTTCGTGTTGCAGCAGATATTTGGCGACGTCCCAACCGCGGTTGACGGTGCCGACGATATGGGATTTGGGCACGCGCACATTGTCGAAGAAGGTTTCACAGAACGGCGATCGTCCTGATATCAGCAGGATCGGCTTGGTCGAGACGCCCTTCGAGGTCATGTCGAACAGGATGAAGCTGATGCCATCGTGCTTCTTGGCCGAAGCATCGGTCCGCACCAGGCAGAAGATCCAGTCGGCGTAGTTCGCATACGAGGTCCATATCTTCTGGCCGGTGATGACGAAGTCATCGCCGTCGCTTTCGGCGCGGGTCTGCAGCGAGGCGAGGTCCGATCCGGCGTTCGGCTCGGAATAGCCCTGGCACCAGCGGATCAGGCCGGCCGCGATCTTCGGCAGATGCTCTTTCTTCTGCGCATCGGTGCCGTATTTCAGCAAGGCCGGCCCGAGCATGGAAATGCCGAACGACGTCAGCGGCTGCCGCGCGCCGATCGCCGCCATTTCCTGGCGCACGATTTTTGTCTGTTCGGCATCGAGACCGCCGCCGCCATATTCCGTGGGCCAGTGCGGCACCGTCCAGCCTTTGTCGCGCATCCGTTCGAACCAGACGCGCTGCGGCTCCGAGGAGAACTTGGTGTTGCGGCCACCCCAGAAGGTATCTTCGTCCGACGTCATCGGACGCCGCATCTCGGGCGGGCAATTGGCCTCCAGCCAGGCGCGGGTGTCGCGGCGGAATTGATCGAGATCGGTCATTGGTGCGTTCCATCCAGACTATTTGCGATCGACCTTAGCCGTCGCCTTGCGGAATTCAATATCTCTCTGGCTCTTCCATGCGGCGGCGGATGTGGTCAGAAGGGCCGATCGGGTATATTCGCGTAGGGTCTAGCGATTGAAAAACAAGAGGAAACGGACATGCGCCTGAAACTGCTTTCGCCTGGCGAAATGAGCGAGGACCAGAAACAAACCTATGACGAATCGATCGCGGGCAAGCGCGGCGCGCCGCCGGCCCCGATGATGGCCTGGCTCAACAGCCCGGAAATGGCGCGTCACGCCACCCGTCTCGGCGGCATGCTGCGGTTCGACACAACTTTTCCGGCAAAGCTGTCCGAGATCGCGATCCTGGTCACCGCGCGGCACTGGACCTCGCATTACGAATGGTTCGCGCACAAGCGGCTGGCGCTGAAGGGGGGCATGGATCCCAGGATCATCGATGACATCCGCGACCGCCGCACACCGCAATTCGACGATCCCAAGGGCAAGATCATCTACGAAGTCAGCAAATCGCTGCATGAAGGCCACGGTGTGTCGAAGCCGCTCTATGATGAGGCCGTCAGACTGGTCGGCGAGCGCGGCATCACCGAGATCATCGGCCTGTGCGGCTATTACACCATGGTGTCGATGACGCTGAACACATTCGAATTCGGCCTGCCCGAGGGCGAGGTGTCCGATCTTGCGTGACGAATGAACGCTGCATAGATCGCAGCGAGCGCATTCAGTCCTCATATCCAGTCTACTTGGAGAGAGCATGCCCGGAAATCCGCCCGTCATCGCCGGCACCCGCATCGGGCATGTTCACCTCAAGGTCGCCGATCTCGATCGCGCGCTCGGATTTTATTGCGGCGTGCTGGGTTTTGAGCTGATGCAGCGCCTGGGCTCCGGCGCCGCCTTCATCTCTGCGGGCGGCTATCACCACCATATCGGGCTCAATACCTGGGAAAGCAAAGGCGGCCATCCGCCGCCGCCCGGCACCACGGGCCTGTTTCATACCGCGATCCTTTATCCGACGCGGCCGGCGCTGGCGGATGCCTTGCATCGCGTGATCGAGGCCGGCATTGCGCTCGACGGCGCCAGCGACCACGGCGTCAGCGAAGCCCTGTATTTGCGCGACCCCGACGAGAATGGCGTCGAGCTCTATTGGGACCGGCCAAAGGAGCAATGGCCGCGCGAGCCGAACGGTTCGCTGTCGATGTTCACGCGCCGGCTCGATATTGAGGATTTGTTGCGGCAACGGCAGGGGTAGTCTCCATCCAAGTTCGTCATTGCGAGCGGCGTTAGCGAAGCAATCCACGAAACAAGGCAGGGTGGATTGCTTCCGCCTACGCCAAACGGCTACGGCGGACAGGTCGTCGCAACTGCTCCTCGCAATGACGTTGATGACGATGCTCCGCCTTCCACCGTCATACCCCGCGAAGGCGGGGTATCCAGTACGCCGCGAGCTTTCGGCTCTATCATAGACGCCTCGGAATACTGGATCGTCCGCCTTCGCGGACGATGACGAACGTGGGCCTTCTCGCGACACGTTGCGCCCGAGTTTTGCAAATTCGTTCGCCCCCAAAAAGAAAGAGGGCGCAGCGCGACCCTCAAGAGAGGGCGCGGGGAAGACCGGGTGCGCGCTGCACCCGCGGTCTCATGTGCAAAGGCAAACAAAAAAACGCACATGAGCATACAGGTTCAGCGGAAGCAGTCCGGCCTTCCCTGCGCAATGGTTTACGGCTTATTTCGTGCTCTCCCCGGCGAGACCAGAGCTTGTTTGTCACCGTCGCCCACAAGAAGCGTGAGCTTCCTGCGAACTTGACACCTGCCATTGGGGCGTCAGGACCACACGACTTCGCCGTCCGCGAACGCTTGCGATCGTCTTTCGCAAACTCCGCGTCCATCGCTCCCCGACCCGCGTTTCGTGACGAATGCGCATACGCCCCTCTGGTGGGACGGGATGCGCAAGAAGTGAAGCTGATTTGCCTTCGCGATCAAGCTTGATCGCTGCGACACATTGGCACGACGGGCAAATCACCAAAATCCTGTCAAGCTATTATTTGATAGCTTGATGGATTTTTCTTGCCGTCTGCCATTGGCTATCTCGTCATTGCGAGGAGCGCAGCGACGAAGCAATCCAGTCTTTCTTGCTGCATTGGATTGCTTCGCGGAGCCTGTCATCGGGCGGCCATTCGCCCGACCCGTTGGCTCGCAATGACGGGCTTAAATCGTCGGGGTTTTCCGACCTCTCCCCCGCACCATGATCAGCATCGCCGCAATCAGCTCCAGCGCCATGCATCCGTACAGCGGCAGCGAATAGCTTCCGGAGATATCGCGAAGCAGGCCGATCACGCCGGGGCCGAAGGCGTAGGTGACCTGGTTGATCGCGGTGATCAGGCTGACCAGCACGCCGAACGAACGGGGATCGAATTCGCGCTGCACGATCAGCGAGGGCAGCGTGATCAGATTGCCGACCGAAAAGCCGAACAGCCCGCAGGCCGCGACCAGCACGATCTGGTCGTGGGAGTTGATGATGACGGCGAGCGCCACGGCCTGGCTCATGAACGAGATCGCCGAGGCCAACCGCTGGTTGAGCCGGTCGATCACGGTCGAGAACAGCACCCGTCCGACCACCGCCATCGCGGTCAACAATGCCACTGCGGTCGCCGCCCCACTGCGGCCGATCACCGGATCGAGCAACGCGATCAGGTGCACGATGAATCCGACTTGCGCGAACAGCACCAGAGCGAACGCGATCGAGACCGTCAGGAAGGCGAGGTCGCGGAACGCCTGCGCGCGAATCCGGGTTGCCGACGGCGCATCGGTCGCGGCCGGCCCAGTCGTGACGCTGCCACGGCGCGGCGGCTGCCCGACAAAGATCAGGATGATCGGCACCATCAGCACCAGCATCACGGCCGCCGCCGAGATCAGGGCGCCGGAGAAACCGAGCGCCCCGATCGCGGCGACCAATAGCGGCACGCCGATGATGCCGCCAAAACTCGCGCCGTTCAGCGCCAGGCTGATCGCCATGCCGCGCTTGTGGTCGAACCAGAGGCCGAGCGTATTGGTGATCATGCCGAGGCTGGTGCCGGCCCAGCCGACCGAAAGCACGGCATCGGCGGCGTAGAGTTGCCAGGGCTCGCTGACCATGCCGATCGCGACGGCCGCCGCCGCCATCGCGCAGACGCCCGCCAGCAGGCAATTGCGCGGCCCGAAGCTTCGGATCGCTTCGCTGACAAACACTACCAATAGTGCGCCGAACAAATAGAAGAAGGTGGTGCCGCCGGCGATCAGCGACGCCGACCAGCCGTGCAGCCGATGCAGCTCGGCGACATAGACGCTTTGGCCGTAAAAGCCGAGACCCCAGCCGAACGTCGCCACCAGAAAGCAGACCACGACGATCCTCCAGCCCTCGTAGCGGATCGAGGTTTCGTCGATTAGAATCTCAGCGGGTCTATTCAAAGGATGTTTCTCTATTTCTTCGTCATGCCCGGGCTTGTCCCGGGCATCCACGTCTGCCCTTCTGAATGGCCCTGAAGACGTGGATGGCCGGGTCAAGCCCGGCCATGACGACTGTTTTGGATATCTAGCAGGTCAGCGCCCGGAAGGCTTCGATGCGCGCCGAAGTATCATTTCTCAGATGCTCGGATCGGGGATTTGATCGACCGCTTGCAGCCTCCGGCGCCAGATGCCAGCGTCAACACCGCGAGACCGAGCAGCACCGGCGGGAACACTACCAGATTGACCGCGGACCAGCCGTAATTCGCCAGCAACTGGCCGGACGAGAACGATCCGATCGCCATCATTCCGAACACCAAGAAGTCGTTGAAGGCCTGCACCTTGTTGCGCTCCTGCGGCCGATGCGTCTCCAGCACCAGCGCGGACGCGCCCACGAAGGCAAAATTCCAGCCGATGCCGAGCACGATCAGCGTGGCCCAGAAGTGCATCGCGGTGATGCCTGACAGGCCGATGGTCGCAGCCGTCGCTTCCAGCAGCAGGCCGGCCGCAACAACCCGTCGCGCTCCAAAGCGCGCGATCAGCGAGCCGGTGAAAAAGCTCGGCCCGTACATCGCCACGATATGCCACTGAATGCCGAAATTGGAATCGCTGACCGAGAGGCCGCACATCTTCATCGCCAGCGGCGCCGACGTCATCACCAGGTTCATCATCGGATAGGCGATGATGCCGCAAAGTGCGGCGGCGATGAAGCGCGGCTGCCGCACGATCTCGAGTAGCGGCCGGCCGCCGTGAAGATCCGCGGGCACAGGCTTCGGCGCGTCGATGCCGGACAGCACCGCCATCGCCACCAACGCCACGATCGCCTGCACCACGAAGCTGAAAGCAAACAAATAAGGTGACCAGATATTCATGGTCCACTGCACGAGTTGCGGACCCAGCACGCCGGCGAACACGCCGCCGGCCATTACCCACGACACGGCCTTGGGGCGGTATTCCGCGCTGGCGCCGTCGGCGGCGGCGAACCGGTAGGATTGCGACACCGCGCCATACAATCCGCCCAGGAAGGTGGCGCCGCAAAACAGCGGAAACGACGCGTGCAAAATCGCGAAAGCGCCGAGCAGGCCGGTCAGCACGCCGCAGCCGGTCCCGATGATGAAGGCGACACGGCGGCCGTACGCCCGCGAGATCGCACCGGTCGGCAGCGTGCCGGCGGCAAGCCCGACCACATACATCGACAGCGGCACCGTCGCGAGCGAGATATCCGGCGCCAAGGTCGCGCCGACAATCGAACCGGTGGCGAAAATCACCGCCGAGTTGGCGCCGGTCAGCGCCTGCGCCGCCGCGAGACGCACCACGTTGGATCGCGCCCGCGCGTCATCGGAGATCTCGCCGGTTATCGTCACGCCGCTCATTGGATTTGGTATTTCCGTATTTCCGCCCGCAACGTCCCGTCGGGATCTATTGATTCCCCGCACTATGGCGAGATGCCGGCATGCGATCAACCGACACAAACGGGCGCGCGCTATGCGCCGGCGTCGCGCTTTTTGGATCGCTCGAACGCCAGGATCAGATTGTTGGCGGGCATTTCGACGGTCTGCGCCAGGACCAGGCCTGCGCCGTGAGCAAGCTTTTCGACATCGGCGATATCGCGCACGCCCCATTCGGGGTCATGCTCGCGCAGACTGGTGTCGAACACCGCATTACTGAGCGCGGTGTGCTTGCCGTCGCGCTTGAATGGACCGTAGAGAAACAGCCGGCCGTCGGCGCGCAAGTAGCGCCCCGCCCCCTCAAACAGCCCCTCGGCGACGCGCCACGGCGCGATGTGGATCACATTGGCGCAGAACGCCGCCAGCAATGGACCGGGGCCGCTTCCGTCATGCAGCTCGGGGCACCAGGCCGGGTCGGACAGATCGATCCGCAACGCGGTGCGGATATTCGGCAAGGCCGCATGCACCCGCCACGCCTCGATACTTCTCAGATGCTGCGGATTGGTATCGCTCGGCCACCAAATGATGTCTGGCGATTGGCGGGCGAATGTGACCACATGCTGTCCGGTGCCGCTGCTGGCCTCGATCACGTCACCGGATTTGCCGGCCAGGAATTTCCCCAGCACCGCCCAAATCGCCTGATGATTGCGGTGAAACGCCGCGGCATCGAGCCGGCCATCGGGCTCGACCCGCCGGCCGTCTTTACCGAATTCCACGACAAACTCCGCCACGCTACGCTCCCGGGTGATTAATGATCAAAATAGCCGGTTTACCTCGACAGCGCGATCCTGTTGTGTCCACCTGCGGCCAGTGGCAATTCGGCACCTGGCCGCCTATAATCCGGCGAGATAATCGAGAAGCCTGCGGGAAGCGTCTTTGACCGAGATTTGTTCGACGAAGCCCGCCTGGGCGCTGGCCTTGCTGATCGGTGCCGCCGTCTTCGCAAGCCCGGCTTGCGCACAATCCAACGCAGCCGAGGGTCAAAAAATCGCGTTCGATCGTGTCAAGGGCAATTGCCTGACCTGCCACGTGATCCAGGGGGGCGACCTCCCCGGCAGCATCGGCCCGGAGTTGAAGGACATCAAGAGCAGGTTTCCTGACCGTAACGAACTGCTGGCGATCGTCAACGATGAGACCAAACGCAATCCCCAAACCGTGATGCCTCCGTTCGGACGAAACCGGATTTTGACCGAGCAGGAGATCAACGCGGTGGTGGATTTCCTGCAGACCTTGTGATGGCGCCACGCGCGCCTCTTCTTGGGAGAATTTTAGATGACGACCACGGACAATGAGTTGTCAGGATATTCGGCCAGCCGGCGGCTGATCCTGAAAGGCGCGGGTCTGGTCGCGCTGACCGGACTCGGCAATTTGTCGTTCGGCCTGATGCCGGCGCTCGCCGCGGCCAATGACAAATGGCCGGAAGACGCCTTCAAGCAAAAGGGCGAAGCCGAAGCCATCAAGTCGCTGTACGGCAAGACCGCCGAACCCTCTGACAAGGTCAAGCTGGACGCCCCCGAGATCGCGGAAAACGGCGCGGTGGTTCCGATTTCGGTCACCACGACATTGACCGATGTGACCTCGATCTCATTTCTGGTGGCCGACAATCCGAACGCACTGGCGGCGTCCTACCAGATTTTACCGGGCACGCTGCCGAGCGTGGCCAATCGCCTCAAAATGGCCAAGACCAGCAATGTCACCGCGATCGTCGAAGCCGGCGGCAAGCTCTACAGCGCCACCAAGGAAGTCAAAGTCACCGTCGGCGGCTGCGGCGGTTAAACCAGATACGCGCATGATCCGGAAAAGTGGATACCGGTTTTCCGATAAGATCATGCGCCAATTATAAGGAACATTCCGATGGCATCGACCATTCGCGTGCGCGCCACTGCAACCGGCGACACCACCGAAGTCCAGGCGCTGATCCAGCACCCGATGGATTCAGGTTTTGTGAAAGACGCCCAGGGGCAGATCATTCCGCCGCATTTCATCCAGCAACTGACATTCGAATGTAACGGCAAGGCCGTGTTCGTCGCGGACTGGGGAACGGCGGTTTCCAAGGACCCTTACGTCAAGTTCAGCTTCAAGGGCGGCAACAAGGGCGACGACCTCAAAATCAGCTGGGTCGACAACAAGGGTGCCTCGGACACCACCACGGCCAAGATTTCATGAGATTTCATCACGCGTGAGCTGACATGAAGGTACGATCGGCAATCCCCCTGGTTTCGGCGGCGCTCGCGCTGGCTGCGCTTGCGCTTGCGGCGCTGCCGCCTGCCTCCGCCGCCGATGCGATCGACCCGGCTGCCGACGCGCGGGCGTTCCAGAAATTCTTCACTACGAAATTCCCCAAGCTGAAGCTGGAGGATTTCGTCAACGGCCCCTACTCGCTGAATGAAGACATGCATCGGCAATGGGTCGAGAAGGAGGAATTCCCGCCTTACGAATTCTCGCTCGACATGGGCAAGGAGATGTTCGCCAAGCCGTTCAAGAACGGCAAGAGCTACGCCGATTGCTTTCCGAACGGCGGCATCGGCATCCGCCAGAACTATCCGTATTTCGACGACAAGGAAGGCAAGGTCGTCACGCTCGAGCTGGCGTTGAACCGCTGCCGGCAAGCCAATGGCGAGGCGCCGTTCTCCTATGTCAAGGACGAGTTGGCCGCGTTGACCGCCTATATGGCGTTTACCTCGCGCGGCAAGCCGTTCGACATCAAGATCCCGAACGATCCGCGTGCGCTGGAGGCCTACGAGACCGGCAAGCAATATTTCTATACCCGCCGCGGCCAGCTCAATTTCTCCTGTGCGAGCTGCCATGTGCAAAATCCGGGCGAGCGGATTCGCGCCGAGATCCTGGCGCCCGCGCTCGGGATTCTCAATGCGATGCCTATTTACCGTTCCGAATGGGGCGGCATGGGCACGATCAGCCGGCGCTTCACCACCTGCAACGTGCAGACCCGCGGCGTGCCACTTGATCCGCAATCCGACGAATACCGCGACCTCGAATATTATCTGTCCTATGTCAGCAACGGACTGCCGATCTCCGGTCCTGGAGCGCGGCCATGAAAATGAGCATGACCACGACTGGAGGCAAGCGGCCAATCTCGCTGCTGGTGCTGGCGACGACAACGATGCTGCTGACAACTGGCGCGAGTTCCGCGCTGGCGGCGGCTTCCGCCGACGAGTTCAGGGCGGCCTACGCCGCGGCCGAGGCCGCCAACACGCAGGCGGGCGCCCTGCGCAACGAGTGGACCACGACGGTAAGCACGTTGGCTGACGCCAAAAAAGCCGCCGATACCGGCAATTTTGATTCCGCGGTAGCCCTGTCGAAGGAAGCCGAGGCGCTGGCCAAGGCATCGATTTTCCAGGCTGCGAGCGAAAAACAAGCGTGGAAGGCGCTGGAAATACGCTGAGCCGCCTCATGATAACCTTGCTTGGGAGGCGCGGAGACATCGCATGACCATCCGTCGCCGGGATTTTCTTAAACTCGCGGGCACGGCCACATTGCTGCCGGGGCTGTCACGGACCGCGCGCAGCGCCGAGAACGCGGGCGTTTACGATCTCGAGCGTTTCGGCAACGCGCGCATCCTGCACATGACCGATACCCATGCGCAGTTGCTGCCGATCTATTTTCGCGAGCCGAGCGTCAATCTCGGGATCGGCGCGATGGCCGGCAAGCCGCCGCACCTGGTCGGCCGCGCCTTTCTCAACCGGTTTGGCATCAACCCAGACAGCGCCGATGCCTACGCCTTCTCGTTTCTCGATTTCGAGAAGTCCGCAGGCCGCTTCGGCAAACTTGGCGGTTTCGCGCACCTGAAGACGCTGATCGACCGCCTGCGCAGCGACGCCGGCGCCGGGCGCGCTTTGCTGCTGGATGGCGGCGATCTGTGGCAGGGCACCGGACAGGCCAATGCCACCCAGGGCGCCGACATGGTGCAAGCCGCGAACCTGCTCGGCATCGAGGCGATGACCGGGCACTGGGAATTCACCTATGGCGAAGCGGCGCTGCGCCGCAATCTGGCGCGCTTCAAGGGTGAATTCCTGGCGCAGAATGTCTTTCTGACCGAAGAGGCTGCGTTCAACGACGCCAAGGCGTTCGACACAGCATCGGGGCGAGTTTTCAAGCCGGCGACGATCAAGGAACTCGGCGGCCATCGTGTCGCGGTGATCGGCCAGGCGTTTCCCTATGTGCCGATCGCGCATCCGAAGCGGTTCACGCCGGACTGGACCTTCGGCATTCGCGACGACGAATTGCAGAAGCTGGTCGATGGCTTGCGCAGCAACGACAAGGTCGATGCGGTGGTGCTGCTGTCGCACAATGGCATGGATGTCGACCTCAAGCTCGCCAGCCGCGTGCGCGGCATCGACGTCATTCTCGGCGGCCATACCCATGACGCCATTCCGCAACCGATATCCGTCACCAATGCCGGCGGCGTCACGCTGGTTACCAATGCGGGCTCCAACGGGAAATTCCTCGGCGTGCTCGATCTCGAACTGGCAAAGGGCAAGGTCAGCGATGTGCGCTACCGGCTGCTGCCGGTATTCTCCGAACTGCTGAAGCCGGATGCCGCGATGCAGGCGCTGATCGACAAATCGCGCGAACCCTATGCGACACCGGATGCCGAGAAGATCACGACCGCGGATCGCCTGCTCTATCGCCGCGGCAATTTCAGCGGCACCATGGATCAAATGATCTGCGATGCGCTCCGCGGCGAGCTCAATGCCGAGATCGCGCTGTCGCCGGGCTTTCGTTGGGGCACCAGCGTGCTGGCGGGCCAGCCGGTGACGATGCAGGATGTGCTGGCGGAAACCGCGATCACCTATCCCGAAACCTACGTCCAGAGCATGACTGGCAGCCAGCTCAAGGATATCCTCGAAGACGTCTGCGACAATCTCTTCAATGCCGATCCCTATTACCAGCAAGGCGGCGACATGGTTCGCGTCGGCGGCATGACCTATACCTGTTCGCCCAATGAAGCGGTGGGTCACCGCATCTCCGAGCTGAAACTCGACGATGGCCGCGCCATCGAGGCCGGCAAGCCCTACAAGGTGGCGGGATGGGCCTCGGTCAACGAGCAAAAGGGAATCCCGGTGTGGGATGTCGTGGCCAGCCATCTGCGTTCCGGGAAAAAAGCCAATGATCGGCGCGGCGCCGAAATCACGCTGAGGGGCGTCGACGACAATCCGGGCATCGCGGGACAGGGATGAGCGTTTTGCCAATTCATCGCAGATCGATCGTTCGCGCATTTGCCAACGTGACGATGATCGCGTTCGCGCTGGCGAGTGCCGCCGCGGCGGTCGGCGCCGAGCCGGCGCCGCTGCCGGACAAGCCGTTCGCGGAACACCGCGTTGTGCTCCAGCTTTCCGACAACGATCCCAAAAAACAAAGTCTGGTGATCAGCGTCGCCTATAATCTCTTAAAACTCTACGATCCCGACAAGGTCGCGATCGAGGTGGTGGCGTTCGGTCCCGGCGTCGACTTGCTGATTCCGGACAATGCCAACCGTCAACGGATCGAGAGCCTGGTCGCGCAGGGCGTCAAGTTCGACATCTGCCTCAATACCGTGGATACGATCGAGCGCGACACCGGCAAGCGGCCGCAATATATCCCGGCGGCAACCCCGGTTCAGGTCGGCGTCGGTCAGATCCTGTCGCTGACCGAAAACGGATATACTCTGGTCAAGCCTTAAGGAGCACATGTCATGAATGGCTTTATGCGTTGTCTGGCGACCGCCGCGCTGATGTCGATCGCATTCACCTCGGCCGGTCTCGCCGCCGATGCCAAGCCGCATCACATCACGATCCAGATCGATCAGAACGACCCGCAGGTGATGAACCTGGCACTCGGCAACGCCAACAACGTGATCGAATATTATCGTGCCAAGAACGAAGAGGTGGATATCGACATCGTCGCCTACGGCCCGGGTCTGCACATGCTGCGCGCCGACACCTCGCCGGTGCAGGATCGCGTCAAGCGTCTCAAGGACATGATCTTCCCCGGCAGGATCCAGTTCTCGGCCTGCAACAACACCAGGCAGGGCATGGAGAAGGCGGAAGGTCACCCGATTCCGCTGCTGCCCGAGGCCACAACCGTTCCCTCCGGCGTCGTGCATCTGAGCGAATTGCAGGAGCAAGGCTGGAGTTATGTGCGGCCGTGAGTAGAGGTCGGACGATGCGAGTTCTGGCGATGACCACAGCGGCGATGCTTGCGCTGGGCGCTCCGGCCGCCATCGCGGGCGACGACGCGCTGGTGGTCTACAAGTCGCTTTCGCCGGAGGTCGCGCTGGAGGCGGCCCAGGCCGCCCTCAAGCAATGCCGCGCCGACGGATTCCAGGTCGCCGTCGCGGTGGTCGACCGTTTCGGGCAGGCCCAGGTGATGCTGCGGGACCGTTTTGCCGGACTGCCCGCGGCCGAGGCCGCGACCCGCAAGGCTTACACCGCGCTGGGTTTTCACAAGGACACCAGTGATCTCTCGAAATCGATCCGGTCCGGGCAGATGGACGCAGGGTTGGCCCAATTGCCTCACATCGCCATGCTGCCCGGCGGCCTCGTGATCGAAGCCGGCGGCACCCTTTTGGGCGGCATCGGCGTCGCCGGCGCACCAGGCGGCGACAAGGACGAGGCCTGTGCGAAGGCCGGGCTGGAGGCGATCCGGGATAGGATCGATTTCTGAAAGAACGCCTCCACGTAGAAGATATCTACTGCTTATCGGACAAAAATCAGTTATTATTGGCTGGCAAAGCGGGTATAGCCAGCCATGATCTTTCGCCAGCTCTTTGACAGCGTCTCGGGAACCTACAGCTATTTGCTCGCCAGCCGGCCCGGCGGCGAGGCTCTGATCCTCGATCCCGTCCTGGAGAAGGTCGATCGCTATTGCCGGTTGCTGCGCGAGCTCGATCTGAAGCTGGTCAAGGCCGTCGATACCCATCTCCACGCCGACCATGTCACCGGGCTCGGCGAGCTGCGCGACCGCACCCATTGCGTCACCATCATGGGTGAGCAGAGCAAGGCCGATGTGGTGGCGATGCGGGTGGCCGACGGCGACAAGGTGACGATCGAAGGTCTTTGCCTCGACGTGATGTACACGCCCGGCCACACCGACGATTCCTACTCTTATCTGATGGGCGATCGGGTCTTCACCGGCGACACACTGCTGATCCGCGGCACCGGGCGCACCGATTTCCAGAATGGCAGCGCGCGGTCGCAATACGATTCCATCTTCAACCGGCTGCTCAAATTGCCCGACGAGACGATGGTGTTTCCCGCCCATGACTACAAGGGCGATACCGTCTCCACCATCGGCGAGGAGAAGCGTTACAATCCGCGGCTGCAGGTGCGCTCGATCGACGAGTATGTCGAGCTCATGAACAATCTCAATCTGCCGAATCCGAAATTGATGGACGTCGTGGTGCCAGCCAACATGCATGTCGGACTGCATCAGGACGATCTGGCCAAACAAGGCCTGGCGCTGACGGCCCGCGATGCCATCGAGAGCCTCGGCCGGCCCGACGTGCTGCTGGTCGACCTTCGCGAAAACGCTGAACGCGCCAGACACGGCACGTTGTCGGGCGCGCTTCACGCGCCCTATCCTGGCGTTGGCGAAAGCCTGGCGCCGGGCGGGATGTTGCGCGAGGTGGCGGCCGCAACCGGACGCCGCATCGTGTTCTTCTGTGCCTTCGGCGAACGTTCGGCGATGGCGGTTGCCGCGGCCATCGACGCCGGCCTCGCCAATACCGCGCACATCGCCGGCGGCATCGACGCCTGGAAGAAGGCCGGCGGACCGGTGCTGACAGGCTGACCTTTCAGGCAGCGAACAGCACGGAACCAGCATTCACCACGATTTCGATCTCATTGAGAAATCGTGGTTTTTCGGCAAATTTGCCGAAAACAGCCCCCCTTTTACCATCCGATGCATGGTAGGATCGCCGATACGGGTCGGGCCCCCACGATACGCGCGCGCCCCCCGCCAATTCGAGGCTTACCGATGGATGACGAACCGAAAAGTGCCGCCGAGATGAAGGAAATCCGGCTGAACCGCAAGATCGCCCAGGATGCCGAAGGCATCAAGGCGATGGCCGATATCGCTGCCGCTGATATCGCGATACGGAAGCGGACGGCGGATTTGCGCGCGCAGCGTTTGGCCAAAGAAGCTGCCGCGGAAGCGGCCGAGCGCGACAAACCGGTCGAACCCAAGGCGAAAGCCAAAAAGAAGAAGACCGCAAAATGACAAAAGCAGATCGCGACGCACGGAACAACCGAACCGGCGCAACCGCCAAGAGCAACATGCTCGATCGCGATGTCGCCACCAAGGCGGTGCTCGACAACATGGCAAGGCTGAAAGCGATGCGGCTCGCGCGCGAAGCCGCAGCCCCTCCGCAAGCTCCTGCCGCGCCGAAGAAGGCGCGGGCCAATCCGAAAAAACCGGCGGAAAAGACCCCGGCATTGGCCGAGTGGCTGGCAGGCCAACAGAGCGGCGGACGCAGGACCTAGAGCCTTACCCGTTCCGATGGAATCGGAACGGGGCTCTAGGTTTTTTGGTTTGACGCGTTTTCTTCACGCGAACCGGTATCCACTTCGCTCGAAAACGCTCTGGAGCCTGTTCGATTCTGATTGAATCAGAGCCGGGCCCTGGATTTTAGTTTTGGCGCGTTTTCTTGACGCGAACCGGCATCCACGGAGCCTGTCATCGGGCGCGCATTCGCGCGACCCGTTGGCTCGAAAGCGCTCGAAGCGATCCGGAAAATTACGCCGGCAACGGCCACTCGATCATCGATCGTGTCTTGGTCGCGGCGTCGTAGACCTGGACCTGAAGCATCTGGAATTGATTCTTCAAAGCCATGCCGGCTTCCTCGGCCGCCTCGACGGTGGCGTGGTGCGACTTGAAATGGCCATCCACGACCAGCGAGTAGCCATCGGTCGGGGCTTTATCAGCGCGGATGATTCGGCGCGGTGACTGTTCTTCGGCTTCGATCTTCGGCTTCTTCATCAATAGCTCCTTGTTGCGCCTCCTTTACACGGATCGCCGGAAAAAGGCAGGAAAGTTTGTTCGCCAGCGGATAATATGCCCGGCAAAAGACGGTGAGATTGAGGTTGCCGGCCATTCGCTTCAACGTTTGAGACCCGGCATTGATCCATCCGAACGAAGGAGATTGATATGGGCGGAACCGGCAAGAAGGATCAGCCTGCTAAGAAGGATGAGGTCAAATCCAAGAAACCGCCGCCGGTGCCGACCGACGAAGACGACATCGAGGACGGCGACATGGCCACGCCGAAGCGCGATCGCTACGGTAACGATGACGAGCCGTTATGACGTCGACAGCCTTTTCCGTTCCGACGGAATCGGAACGGGGCTCTCGTTTTTGTTTGACGCGTTTTCTTCACGCAAACCGGCCCACGGAGCCTGTCATCGGGCGCGCATTCGCGCGACCCGTTGGCTCGAAAACGCTCTAATCGGGGAAATCCTCGCGCGTGATGATCGCGATACTGTCGAGATCGAGCAAATGCGCACCCCAGCCTTTCTTCGCCAGCGTGGCGCCCCAGCGCGGCTGCAACCATAGCGCAAGTGCCATCATCGCTAGCGGTACCATGCTGATCCAGTCGAGCCGCAACGGCGTCAACTCCTCGGTGCTATCGGCGTAAGCGCCAGCGCGCGCCGCGAGTTGCCAGCACTCGCGCGCAATGTCTTTTCGGCACCCGCCCCGCAACGCGCATCCGAGCAGCACCTGCATCGCAAGATGCGTCCGCACGCCGTCGCGGCTGCGCCGGGTCGCGTCCGGTGTTTCGCCTTGCGAGACCGCAAGCAATAGCCCGACAAGGTCGACGCCGGCGAGATAGGCGCTCATCGGCTCAACCAGCCGCGGATTGCAATCGATCAACAGCGGTGTCGCGACGTCGGCCAGCACATAATCCACCGACAATGCGCCGTGCCAGCCGAGATGCTCTCCGATGGCCGCGACATGGCCGCGCACATCGGCGCGGCTCTCGCTTTGCTTGATCGCCTCGCCGCCACCGGCGCCGGCGACAATTTGCCGGTAGCCGTGAAAGCCAAGCAGCTGGCCTCGGCAAAATACCGCCTGCGCCTTGCCGATGATGCCGCCGACAAAATCCTGCACCAGCACTTCGTCGGCAAAGGTTTGGTTGGCGCTGACACCTTGCGCGCGCAGATCGCGCATCACGGCTTCGAGATCGTCGGCGTTGCGCAAAAACCAGATGCCGCGGCTCGCGGTCCCCACCGATGTCTTGACGACCGAGGGAAACCGGATCGCGGCGCGAAGCTCGGTCTCGGATGTGACGATTTGCGTCGGTGGCTGCGGCAATCGCATCTTATCGAGCAGGCGGCTGAATCCAGCCTTGCTGTACGCGATGCGATAGCTCTCGAAACCCGGCAGCGCGATCCCGGTGCGAACCGACAGACGTTCACCGACCCGAGCGAACAGAAACCCCTGTTCGTGAACTGGCAACAGCACGTCGAAATGCTGCGATGCGAGCAACCTTTCGACGAAGCCGAGAAACCCCGCGGGATCCTCGCCCAACCCCGGACAGCGATGAAATTTCCTAACGAATCGCGAGAACCGTGCAAGGCAAACCCGGCTGGGATCGCAGACCTCGACGCGATGCCCGGACAATCCCAAAATCGTGACCGCCTCCCGCGCCGAGGTGCTGTTTCCTTCGGAAACGAGCACCCGGAGCGACTTCGGAACACGCGCGGCGACGGCCATGGCCGACATCATTGCCAACTCGGGCCGCCTTGTCTTGTCAATTTTCTCTTGGATTCTCCGGCGAATTTGTCCCCGTTTTGCCGTTCCGGCCCGGTTCGCCGGGGCAGCCATGCGCCCGCATTCATGGACAAATAACCGGTCCAGCGGATAGTTTCGGCTGGCCTTGCCGGACCGCATTTCAAACGGGGTATCAATTCAAGATGGTCGACGTTCTGGCCGCACCGCAACAAGCAAAAGCCCACAGCCCGGCGCGCACGCTCGCCGCGATTTCGACGGCGCATTGGGTCAGCCATTTTCATATGTTCGTGCTGCCGATGCTGTTTCCTTTTCTCAAAGAGAAACTCGGCGTCGGCTACATCGACCTTGGCTTGGCGCTTACCGTCTTTGCCGTGATCTCAGGCCTGACCCAGGCGCCGATCGGCTATCTGGCCGATCATATCGGTGCCCGCAAGATCCTGCTGATGGGGCTGACGCTTGGCGGCTTCTCGCTGATCATGCTCGGCCTGCATTTGAGCTATCCCTGGCTGATCGCCAGCGCCGTGCTGCTCGGGCTCGCCAACAGCGTTTATCATCCGGCCGACTATGCGATCCTTTCCGCTCACATGGATGAAGCGCGGATGGGCCGCGCCTTCTCGATCCATACCTTCGCCGGCTTCTTCGGTGGCGCGGTCGCGCCCGCCGTCGTGGCGGCGCTGGCCGCCACGATCGGTGGCCATGGCGCCCTGATCGTGACCGGCGCGATCGGCCCGCTGGTGGCGTTATTGCTGATCGTTGTCGGCATCCCCGATGCAGGCGCCGCGCAGCGCAAGGGCGCGGCGACATCGCGGCAAAGCGTGGTCACACCGGCCTTGATGGTACTGACGGTGTTCTTCCTGCTGCTCAGCCTGTCCAGCGCCGGCATCAACAATTTCGGCGTTGTCGCGCTGATCAGCGGCTATGGCGTGTCATTCTCGACCGCCAATATCGCGCTGACAGCGTTTCTCGGCGGCAGCGCGGTCGGCGTGCTGGCGGGCGGCTTCCTCGCCGATCGTACCCAGCGCCACGGCCAGGTCGCCGCGGCCTGTTTTGCCATCAACGCCGGCCTCGTGCTGGTGATCGCGCTGGTCGGATTGCCCTGGCTGCTGCTGACGCTGGCAATGGGACTGGCCGGCTTCCTCGGCGGCGTGATCGCACCGTCGCGGGATATGCTGGTGCGCAACGCCGCACCTCCCGGTGCGGCCGGCCGGGCCTTCGGCATCGTCTCCACCGGCTTCAATGTCGGCGGCATCATCAGCCCGTTGCTGTTCGGCTGGATCATGGATCAGAACATGCCGCATTGGGTGTTCGGCGCTTCCGTGGTGTTCATGATCCTGACGGTCGTGCTCGGGCTCGTCACCGATCGCCGTCCGCAGGAAAGCCAAGCGGGTTCCGGCGCGAGGCTGATACCTTCCGAAGGTTGACGTCT
The DNA here is from genome assembly GCA_963755895.1 of uncultured Alphaproteobacteria bacterium. Classification (GTDB taxonomy): domain Bacteria; phylum Pseudomonadota; class Alphaproteobacteria; order Rhizobiales; family Xanthobacteraceae; genus Bradyrhizobium. Next base: position 755,104 of record CAVWMD010000001.1, on the reverse strand, counting down.
CAAGTCTGATGCATTCCTGAACATCGCCCGGAACGGTTGACAGCATCGGGGGACGCCCGATGATGCGGCCATAAAATTCAACCCGGGATGAACGCCATGACCAGCACTCCAGACCTCGTGATCCGCGGTGGCAGCATCGCCGATGGCCTCGGCGGCGAATTGTTCGAGGCTGACGTCGCCGTCACCAATGGCCGCATCACCGAGGTCGGCAAGGTCGCAGGCACCGCCAAGGAAGAGATCGACGCCAGGGGCAAACTGGTCACGCCGGGCTTTGTCGACGTTCACACCCATTACGACGGCCAGGTCGCCTGGAGTCACGACATCACGCCTTCGTCGCAGAACGGAGTCACCACCGCCATCATGGGCAACTGCGGCGTCGGCTTCGCGCCCTGCCGGCCGAGCGACCACCAGCGCCTGATCCAATTGATGGAAGGCGTCGAGGATATCCCGGAGCCGGTGTTGAGCGCCGGCATTCCGTGGTCGTGGGAGAGTTTTCCGGATTACATGAACTGGCTGTCGAAGCGCAATTTCGACATCGACATCGGCGCGCAACTGCCGCATGCGGCCCTTCGGGTCTATGTGATGGGCGAGCGCGGCGCGCGCCGCGACCCGTCGACGCCAGAGGACAACAAGGCGATGGCCGCGTTGGCTGGCGACGCCGTCCGCGCCGGCGCGCTGGGCTTTTCGACCTCGCGCACCCTGAACCATCGCACCTCAACCGGCGACTTCACGCCGACCTTGAAGGCGGGCGAGGATGAACTGACCGCGATCGCGGGCGCGATGCATCGGGTCGGCCGCAGCGTGCTGCAATTCGTGCTCGATCTCTCCACCCTCGACGAAGACCTGCCGATGATGCTGCGGGTGGCGGAGAACACCAGGATCCCGGTTTCGTTCTCGATCACGCAAAACGACAAGGCGCCGCAGCGCTGGCGCCAGACCCTCGACACCATCCGCGATGCTTCAGCGCGCGGCCTGTCGATCACGGCGCAGATCGCCGCCCGCCCGGTCGGGCTGATGCTTGGGCTGGAATTGTCGCGTAACCCGTTCCAGACCCATCCGAGCTACAAGGCGATCGCCCATCTGCCCCTCGGAGAGCGACTGGCACGGCTGCGGCAGCCGGAGGTGCGGGCCGCGATCCTGGCTGAGCACGCGACCGCGACCGACGATCCGCTGTTCTTCCGGCCGAACTACGACAAGATGTATCTGCTCGGCAATCCGCCGGACTACGAACAGCCACCTGAACATACCCTGGGCGCGCAGGCCCGCCGTCAGGGCCAGCAAGCCGAGGCCCTGGCCTACGACGCCATGCTGACCGACGAAGGCCGCGGCATGCTCTATGTGCCATTCCTCAATTATGCCGACGGCAATCTCGATGCGACGCGCGAGATGCTGCGCGATCCGAACTCGGTGCCGGGATTGAGCGACGGCGGCGCGCATTGCGGCATCATCTGCGATGCGAGCTTTCCGACCTATCTGCTGACGCACTGGACCAGGGACCGCAGCCGCGGCGAGAAGCTGTCGATCCCGTTCGTGGTGGCGGCGCAGTCGCGCAAGACCGCGCTGTCGGTCGGATTGTACGATCGCGGCGTGATCGCACCCGGCTACAAGGCCGATATCAACGTCATCGATTACGACAGGCTGCATCTGCATCCGCCGAAAGTTCATTACGACCTTCCGGTGGGCGGCCGCCGGTTGCTGCAACAGGTCGATGGCTATGATGCCACCATCGTCTCCGGCGTGGTGACGCAACGTGGCGGCGCCGCCACCGGATCTCACCCGGGCCGGCTGGTACGTGGCGCGCAAGGCAGCTTGCAATAGGTCGGCGATGCTCCTGTCCACTTTGCGCCCAATAGCAACCGTCACATCACTTCTTCGTCAATCTGCGTATCGTCGCGAAAGAAGGGCCGTGGCGGAAAACGGCAAGTGGCGCAATGCTTTGGACCCTGGTTGCACGATGTTCCCGACTGGTCTCGCGATCGCAGCCGCGACAGAACCTTCGTTTGGACGACCTAAGGCTTGACTATCGTGATATGGTTTGAGGGTGGGAGAGCGCCCATGACCTCTTTGAAGAATCGGGATCAAGGGATATCGCAACCGGGAATCGGAGAGCGCACCGCGACTCACGATTGGCTCGACGACTCTGGCGCCGACTTTGTCCTCGTTCAGGAAGTTCGACCACCACAGCGGATCGAGTCGGCGCGAGAGCGGATGCTCATGTGTCGTCTGTATCTGGGCCTCATCCGCGGCATACATGACGACTACGGCGCTCAGTTTGCGACCCACAGCGACAGCGCAACCTTTCGAACCATTGGCATTTACGTATTTCTCCGCACCGTCATGTGCTCGCCTGTTCGCGCCACTACGATCGCGAGCGCTCTAAAGTTGCCTCGCGTGACGGTGCTCAGGCGCCTGCAAGATATGGTGAAGCATGGATACGTGGAACGCGTCGGCAATGCTTATCGTGTCACGGACAAGGTCAACATTCCCGACTTGAAGGAGAAACTTCAGCGCCGAATAGACATGATCGTGGAGACCGCAAAAGAACTGTCAAAATTGCAAAGCTCACTCGATGAACAAAAAATGCCGCTGGGGTGATTGAGCCGTAGTTCCGGAGCCAATGGAAAAACTCTTCTCGCAACCTCAACGGAGGGACTACCATGGCCGCCAATCTCCTTTCTGTCGTGATGCAATTTCTGACCCCCGAAATGATTGCAAGGATTGGCTCCACTTTGGGGCTTGACCGTAGCGTCGCACAAAAAGCCACTGCAGGTGCCGTTCCTGCACTCCTTGCGAGCCTGGCCGATCTCGTCTCCAGCCCCAATGGGGCGCGTCAATTCGGCAATGTGCTGGCGCAGCAGCAGCCTGGGTCGCTCGATAGCCTCAACAGCCTCATCGGGGGCTCAGGTCAGAACACACTCGCCGACACCGGATCGAAGCTCTTGTCTGGCCTGTTCGGCGGCGGAGCGCTGGACACGATGGCACAGTCAATCGGGAAGTTCGCAGGAATCGGCGATAGCTCCGGCAAGTCGTTGCTCGGGATGCTTGGCCCGGTGGTGCTGGGGGCTTTGAGTCAACATCAACGCAGCGCCGGACTGGACGCCGGCGGCGTGGCGTCTCTTCTCACTTCGCAGAAGGATCAGATCGCCGCCGCGATCCCACCGGGCCTGGCCGACCAATTAAGCGCCGCCGGGCTTATCGAGAGAGCGGAGGGAGGCCTGCGCGGCGGGCCTGCAGCCGCCGAGAGCCGAATTGCCAGCGCCTCGCAACGGACCATTGCCGGGGCTAACCGGGCAACATCTGCCGCCGCATCGTCCCAGTGGCCCTATTGGCTCGGCGCCCTGGTCGTGTTGGGCGGCCTTGCGTGGTATGGCCTAGGGCGTGAGAAGGATCAGACCGTCGCCGAATTGCCGCAAGCCACTGCGAGTAAACCGATGACCGGAACCGTCGGTATGGCGCCGTCAGATCTGACGGTTGGAGGGACGAATTTGGCAAACCGGGTCAACGCGTCCGTTGATACTTTGAGGTCTGTACTTCCCGGCATCACGGATACCGCATCGGCACAAGCGGCTTTACCCAGGATTGCGGAGGCGACAGCCCAATTGAACGAAGTTGGCAACCTCGCGACGAAACTTACCCCCGAAGGAAAGAGCGCGCTCTCCAAGTTGATCACGGCGGCGATGCCGGCGATCAATCAGATGTGCGACAAGGTTTTGGCCACGCCGGGCGGAGGCATTGCAAAGCCGGCGATCGATGAACTTCGCGGCAGGCTCGATACGCTCTCACGAGCCTGAACTTCAGGCGCGGGCGCTGCGACGATCGCGACCATAGCGGCGATCTCGGTGGCGTTAGTGCTGGCGCCGACCGCTGAAACGGCGTCGTCGGCATCGGCAGCGCCGGGCTGGTCGAACCTGCTGGAAGCCCAATGGCCATCGCTGGAACACGCCCTGCGTGCCGGCCCTGCACTGCTTGGTCGGCTGCCTGCTCGGCGGCGTCGCGGGGTTGGCCTGTCTGATGCTGTCGATTGAGACCTTCCTGCCCTGGCTCACGATGTTGGTGGCCGGAATCCGGATCGCCGCGCATGTGCAGGCTAGCCAGCGCGGCATCGGCTATGTCGGCACGCAGGGCGCGGTGGTTGTTTATCTCGACCCTGGTTCAAGGCTGGGTGCCGCCGGCCGGCATTTTTCCGGGGTTCGATCGCTTTGCCGGCATCACCGGCGGACTGCTGATCCTGCTGGCCGTGTCATGGTTGACGGCGCCGTCAACGATCCCGGTTCGGGCCGATCGCACCAGAATCGGAACGACTGGTTAACCCAGGGAACGACTGGTTAACCAGATCGCCCGGTCTTCAGCTACGCATTTAATGATTTTTATTCGCGTTGCGGAACCGTCGATCTCCTCGGGAATTATTCTACCCGGGCTGATTTCGGTGGGATTCCTATTTGGAGCCGGTCGCATTTTCCCGCTTGCTTTGAATTTTTTCGTCGCCTCTTATCAATGCGTGCATTGAGATTCGGCCGAGTTTTCCAGAGGAAAGCCTATGAGCGACCTGGTTCCCGACGCACCTTCAAGCGCCCGTCGCGTCGCGAAAAACAAACCCGCCCCGAACGGAAAATCCGATCCCCTGCAAGACCTGCTACACGCGCTGCAAGCGATGCGAAGCGGAGATTTCTCGGTGCGGATGACCGGCGATCATCTCGGGATCGAGGGCAAGATTGCCGACACCTTCAACGAAATCGTCGCTGCCAACCAACGGATGGCGCAGCAACTGGAACGGGTCGGCCAAGTCGTCGGCCGTGAAGGCAAAACCCGGCAGCGGGTGAAGTTCGATCTGGCCAGCGGCTCCTGGGCGGACATGGAAGGTTCGGTCAACACCCTGATCGACGATCTGTTGTGGCCGACCCGCGAAGTGACCCGCGCCGTCGCCGCCGTGGCGCAGGGCGACCTGCTGCAGACCGTGCAACTGGACATTGACGGCCGCCCGCTGGGCGGCGAATTTCTGCAGTCGGCCAACATCGTCAACACCATGATCAAGCAGCTCAGCGTGTTCACCTCGGAGGTGACGCGCGTCGCCCGCGAGGTCGGCACCGAAGGCAAGCTTGGCGGGCAGGCCCAGGTACCCGAAGTGACGGGGGTCTGGAAAGACCTGACCGAGAGCGTGAACTCGATGGCCAACAATCTGACCGGCCAGGTTCGAAACATCGCCGAAGTGACCATCGCCGTCGCCAATGGCGACCTGTCCAAGAAGATCACGGTCGACGTGCGCGGTGAAATCCTGCAGCTGAAGGAAGCCATCAACACCATGGTGGACCAGTTGCGCTCGTTTGCGTCCGAAGTGACGCGGGTGGCACGCGAGGTCGGCACCGACGGCAAGCTCGGCGGTCAGGCGATCGTGCCCGGCGTCGCCGGCACCTGGAAGGATCTGACCAACTCGGTGAACGCGATGTGCGGCAACCTGACCGCGCAGGTTCGAAACATCGCCAACGTGACGACGGCGGTCGCACGCGGCGACCTGTCGCGAAAAATCACGGTCGACGTCCGCGGCGAGATTCTCGAACTGAAAGACACCATCAACACGATGGTGGACCAGCTCAATTCGTTCGCATCGGAAGTGACGCGCGTCGCGCGCGAGGTCGGAACCGAAGGAAAGCTCGGCGGTCAGGCCCAGGTCCCCGGCGTTGCCGGCACCTGGAAGGACCTCACCGACAACGTCAACTTCATGGCCTCCAACCTGACCGCACAGGTCCGCAACATCGCCGACGTCGCCACCGCGATCGCGGGCGGCGACCTCTCCAAGAAGATCACGGTGAACGTGTCGGGCGAAATCCTTCAATTGAAGGAAACCCTCAACACCATGGTCGACCAGCTCAACGCCTTCGCCGGCGAAGTGACGCGCGTCGCGCGCGAGGTCGGCACCGACGGAAGGCTGGGCGGACAGGCCAACGTGCTCGGCGTCGCCGGCACCTGGAAGGATCTGACCGAGAGCGTCAACTCGATGGCGTCGAACCTGACCGCACAGGTTCGCAACATTGCCGAAGTGACCACCGCGGTCGCCAATGGCGATCTTTCGAAGAAGATCACGGTGGACGTGCGCGGCGAAATCCTCGAGTTGAAGGACACCATCAACACGATGGTCGACCAGCTCAACGCCTTCGCCGGCGAAGTGACCCGCGTGGCGCGCGAGGTCGGCACCGAAGGCAAGCTCGGCGGCCAGGCCAACGTGCGCGGCGTCGCCGGCACCTGGAAGGACCTGACCGACAACGTCAACTCGATGGCCGGCAACCTGACCGGCCAGGTCCGCAACATCGCCGAAGTCGCGACCGCGGTCGCGAAGGGCGACTTGTCGAAGAAGATCACCGTGAACGTGTCGGGCGAAATCCTTCAATTGAAGGAAACGCTCAATACCATGGTCGACCAGCTCAATGCGTTTGCCGGCGAAGTCACGCGCGTCGCGCGCGAGGTCGGCACCGACGGCAAGCTCGGCGGCCAGGCCGATGTGCCCGGCGTCGCCGGCACCTGGAAAGACCTCACCGACAGCGTCAACTCGATGGCCGGCAATCTGACCGCGCAGGTCCGCAACATCGCCGAGGTCGCGACCGCGATCGCCGGCGGCGACCTGTCGCGCAAGATCACCGTCGACGTGCGCGGCGAAATCCTTCAGCTGAAGGAAACGCTCAACACCATGGTCGACCAGCTCAACCGGTTCGCCGGCGAGGTGACGCGCGTCGCGCGCGAGGTCGGCACCGAAGGCCGTCTCGGCGGCCAGGCCAACGTGCCCGGCGTCGCCGGCACCTGGAAGGACCTCACCGACAACGTCAACTCGATGGCCGGCAATTTGACCGGCCAGGTCCGCAACATCGCCGAAGTGACCACCGCGGTGGCCAAGGGCGATCTGTCGAAGAAGATCACGGTCGACGTCAAGGGCGAAATCCTCGAACTGAAGAACACCGTCAACACGATGGTCGACCAGCTCAACGCCTTTGCTTCCGAAGTGACGCGCGTCGCGCGCGAGGTCGGCACCGAAGGCAAGCTCGGCGGCCAGGCCCAGGTGCCCGAAGTCGCCGGCACCTGGAAGGACCTCACCGACAACGTCAACTTCATGGCCTCGAACCTCACCGCCCAGGTCCGCAACATCGCCGAAGTGGCGACCGCGATCGCCGGCGGCGACCTGTCGAAGAAGATCACGGTCGACGTTCGCGGCGAGATCCTGCTGCTGAAGGACACCCTGAATACCATGGTCGAGCAGTTGCGCTCGTTCGCAGCCGAAGTGACCCGCGTCGCGCGCGAAGTCGGCACCGAGGGCAGGCTCGGCGGCCAGGCCGTGGTGCCCGGCGTCGGCGGCACCTGGAAGGACCTCACCGACAACGTCAATCTGCTGGCTGCCAACCTCACCACGCAAGTCCGCAACATCGCCGAAGTGACCACGGCGGTGGCGCGCGGCGACCTGTCGCGCAAGATCACCGTCGACGTCAAGGGCGAAATCCTCGAGCTCAAGAACACCATCAACACGATGGTCGACCAGTTGAACGCGTTCGCCGGCGAAGTGACGCGCGTGGCGCGCGAGGTCGGCACCGAAGGCAAGCTCGGCGGCCAGGCGCAAGTGCCCGGCGTCGCCGGCACCTGGAAGGATCTCACCGACACCGTGAACTTCATGGCGGCCAACCTGACCGAGCAGGTGCGCGGCATCGTCAAGGTGGTGACCGCGGTCGCCAACGGCGATCTGAAGCAGAATCTGACGGTGAAATCGAAGGGCGAAGTCGCGGCCCTCGCCGATACCATCAACAACATGACCGAGACGCTGGCGACATTCGCCGATCAGGTCACCAGCGTGGCGCGCGAAGTCGGCGTCGAAGGCCGGCTCGGCGGTCAGGCCAACGTGCCCGGCGCTGCCGGCACCTGGAAGGACCTCACCGGCAACGTCAATCTGCTCGCGGCCAATCTGACCTCGCAGGTGCGCGCCATCGCCGAAGTCGCGACCGCCGTCACCAAGGGCGACCTCACCCGTTCGATCCAGGTCGATGCGCGCGGCGAAGTCGCCGAACTCAAAGACAACATCAACACCATGATCGGCAATCTGCGGCTGACCACCGACGTCAACACCGAGCAGGACTGGCTGAAGACCAACCTCGCCAAATTCACCAACATGCTGCAGGGCCAGCGCGACCTGACCACGGTCGGACGGCTGCTGCTGACCGAACTGACCCCGCTGGTGAACGCCCATATGGGCGTGATCTACCAGGTCGAAAACGAAGACAATCCGCAATTGCGCCTGCTGTCGGCCTATGCCGGCGATGGCGCCAATCCGCATCCGCAATTCGTGCAGTTCGGCGAAGGCCTGATCGGACAATGCGCGATGGACAAGCGCCAGCGGCTGGTGTCGGACATCCCGGCCGACGCGGTCCCGATCAACTCCGCGCTGCTGCGCGTCGCGCCGAAGAATCTCGTGGTGCTGCCGGTGCTTGTTCGAAAACCAGGTCAAGGCGGTGATCGAGCTGTCCTCGGTCGGCTCGTTCACGACCTCGCAAATGACGTTCCTCGAACAGCTCACCGACAGCATCGGCATCGTGCTCAACAGCATCGAGGCCACGATGCAGACCGAAGGACTGCTGAAGCAATCGCAGCAGCTCGCCGGCGAATTGCAGACCCAGCAGAAGGAACTGCAACAGACCAACGAGCAGCTCGAGCAGAAGGCGCAGCAGCTCGCCGAGCGCAACGTCGAGGTGGAACGAAAGAACCAGGAAATCGAACAGGCGCGGCGCGCGCTCGAGGAAAAGGCGACCGAGCTTTCGCTGACCTCGAAATACAAGTCCGAATTCCTCGCCAACATGTCGCACGAGCTGCGCACGCCGCTCAACAGCATCCTGATCCTGGGCCAGCAGCTCACCGAAAATCCGGACGGCAATCTGTCGGTCAAGCAGGTCGAATTCGCCCGAACCATTCACGGCGCCGGCACCGACCTGCTCAACCTGATCAGCGACATTCTCGATCTGTCGAAGATCGAATCCGGCACCGTGACGGTCGATGCGGAGGAAATCCTGACCTCCAGCCTGCTCGAGACGGTCGGACGGCCGTTCCGCCACGAAGCGGAAAACCGCCATCTGTCGTTCGACGTCGAGGTCGATCCGCAATCTGGCCCGCAGCATCGTGACCGACTCCAAGCGCCTGCAGCAGGTGCTGAAGAACCTGCTGTCGAACGCGTTCAAGTTCACCGCCGAGGGCGGCGTCCGCCTGACCGTCGCGGCGGCCGTCGGCGGCTGGAGCGCGGAGCATCCGGTCCTCAATCACGCTCCGGCCGTCGTCGCCTTCGAGGTGTCCGATACCGGCATCGGCATCCCGCTGGAGAAGCAGAAGCTGATCTTCGAGGCGTTCCAGCAGGCCGATGCCGGCACCAGCCGGAAATATGGCGGCACCGGTCTTGGCCTTGCCATCAGCCGCGAACTTGCAAGCCTGCTCGGCGGCGAAATCCACCTGCGCAGCACGCCCGGCAAGGGCAGCACCTTCACGCTTTATCTGCCGCTGAAATATTCCGGACCGACGGTGGCGCCGCGGATCAGCCCGCCGTCCCAATACAGCACGGCGCCGGCGCTGCAGGTCGCGGCCCAGGAGCGGGTCATCGAACAGCTGCCGGACGACCGGCTCAATCTCGAGCCGGGCGACACCATTCTGCTGATCGTCGAGGACGACCCGCATTATGCGCGCGTGCTGATCGATCTCGCCCGCGACAAGGGCTTCAAGGTGCTGGTCGCGGCACGCGGCGCGGAAGCGCTCGACCTTGCCAAGCAGTTCCAGCCGACGGCGGTCTCGCTCGACGTGTTCCTGCCGGACATGCTCGGCTGGACCGTGCTGAGCCAGCTCAAACACAATCCGCTGACCCGGCACATTCCGGTCCAGATCATCACGCTGGATGAAGACCGCCAGCACGCGCTGGCGCGCGGCGCGTTCTCCTTTGTCAACAAGCCGACCACGACCGAAGGCGTCAGCGCGGCGCTGTCCCAGATCAAGGAATACGCCAAGCCGCGCCGCAAGCGCCTGCTTGATCGTCGAAGACAATGCCGCGGAACAAATGAGCATCCGGGAACTGCTCGATCACGACGATATCGAGATCGTCACCACCGATACCGGCGCCGAGCGCGCTATCGACGCTGCGCGACAACTCCGTGCGATTGCGTGGTGCTGGATTTGCGGCTGCCCGACATGAGCGGTTTCGAGGTGCTCGACCAGATCCGCAACGACGAGACGCTGTCCAATGTTCCGGTCGTGGTGTTCACCGGACGGGAACTGTCGGCCGAAGAGGACGCGGAACTTCACACCATGGCGCGCAGCATCGTGGTCAAGGGCGTGGAATCGCCGGAACGGCTGCTCGACGAGACGTCGCTGTTTCTGCATCGTGTGATCACGGAATTGCCGATCGAGAAGCAGCGAATGCTGGAGAAGCTCAACAGTTCCGATGAGGATCTGATCGGCAAGACCGCGCTGCTGGTCGACGACGATGCCCGCAACATCTTCGCGCTGAGCAGCGTGCTGGAGCGGCGCGGCATGAAGGTTCTGACCGCCACGACCGGCAGCGAGGCGATCGCGCTGGTCGGAATCCAGCCCCGAAATCGCGATCGTTCTGATGGATATCATGATGCCGCAAATGGACGGCTACCAGACCATGGGCGTGATCCGCCAGAACCCGTCGTTCCGCCGGCTTCCGATCATCGCGCTTGACCGCCAAGGCGATGAAGGGCGATCGCGAGAAATGCCTTGAGGCCGGCGCCTCCGATTATCTGGCCAAGCCCGTCAACACCGAGCAATTGCTCCTCGCCATCCGCATGTGGCTGCACCGCTGACCGGTACGCGCAGATGATGGACCATGAAAAAGTAAACATCCTTCTGGTCGACGATCAGCCGGCCAAGCTGCTGGCCTATGAAGTCATTCTGAAGGAACTCGGCGAAAATCTCGTCGTCGCCGCCTCCGGGCCGCGAAGCGCTGGAATATCTGCTCAAGAACGAAGTCGCCGTCATCCTGGTCGACGTCTGCATGCCGGAGCTCGACGGCTTCGAGCTCGCCGCCATGATCCGCGAGCATCCGCGCTTCCAGAAGACCGCGATGATCTTCATTTCGGCGATCCAGGTCAGCGATATCGATCGCCTGCGCGGCTACGAGATGGGCGCGGTCGACTATGTGCCGGTGCCGGTGGTTCCGGAGGTGCTGCGCGCCAAGATCCGGGTCTTCGTCGAACTGTACCGCAAGACCCGGCAGCTGGAACGGCTCAATGCCGAACTCGAACACCGGGTTCGCGCCCGAACCGTCGGAGCTTGAGGAATCCACCGCCCGGCTGGTCGAAAGCGAGCAGCGCCGCAGCATGGCGATCGCCGCCGGCAAGATGGGATCGTGGGATTGGGACTGGGTCAACGGCGACTGGATGTGGGACGAAGGCCAGTACCAGATCTTCGGCGTCGACCCGCAGCATTTTCGAGGTGACGTCGGCGAATATCCAGGCACTGCTTCATCCCGATGACGCCAACGAACTGCGCCGGGCATTCGCCCAGTTCGCCAAGGGCGCGAAATCCTATGAGACCGAATTCCGGCTCGATGCGGCCGGATGGCGAGATTCGCTGGTGCGTCGGAACGGCGGCGGCGACCATCGACAAAAACGGCCGGGTGGTCCGCGTCAGCGGCGTCACCGTCGATATCACCGAACGCAAGCGCGCGGAAGAGCGCCAGAACCTGCTGACCCGGGAAGTCGACCACCGCGCCAAGAATGCGCTGGCGCTGGCGCAATCGATCGTTCGGCTGACGCGGGCCGAGAACATCAAGCGCCTATGTCCAGGCGGTGGAAGGCCGCATCAGCGCGCTGGCGCGGATTCACACCATCCTTTCGCTGTCGAGCTGGCAGGGCGCGGAAATCAAGCGGCTGGTCGACGAGGAACTCGCGCCCTATTCAGCCGGCGGCCAGATCAAGGTCTGCGGGTTCCGAGATTCAGCTGGAGCCCGCGACGGCGCAGACGCTGGCGCTGGCCTTGCACGAACTCGTGACCAATTCGGCCAAATATGGCGCGCTCTCGACGGTAGCCAGGCCGCATATCGGTGCGATGGGAGCTACAGGACGAGGATGTGCTGACGCTGGTCTGGGAAGAAACCGGCGGCCCGCAGGTTCACAAGCCGGCGTCGCGAGGATTTGGCACACGAAGCGTCATCGCCAGCATCGAGTCGCAGCTTGGCGGACAGGCGCTGTTCGATTGGCGCTCCGAGGGACTGATTTGCCGGTTGCTGGTGCCCGTCACGCCGCAAGCCGTAGAATCCGGGCTGAGCGAACAGCCAACCCCGCTGGTCGCCCACGGGACACGGCCGTTCGCCGCGCCGATGCGCTCACTGTGACACTTGTTCGAGCTCGAGGTCACGCGTGCGCGGTCCCCAGACTCCGATCGACACCACGACGATGATCATCGCAACCGCGATCAGGCCGAACACGCCCTTGGTGCCGGCCGTTTGCAGGAAAAAGCCGATGATGAAGCTCGCGAACACCGCGCTGATCCGGCTGAGCGAGTAGGTGAAGCCGACCGCCCGTGCGCGCACGCGGGTCGGGAACAATTCGCTCTGGTAGTTGTGGAACGAGTACGACAGGACATTGTTCGACAGCGTGATCAGCACGCCGAAAAAGATCAGCGGCGCCATCGAATTCTGAAATGCGAACAGCATTCCGAATATCCCGATGCAACAGGCCGCGCCGATCAGTTGCCATTTCCGTTCGTACCGATCGGCAAAGCCCATCGCCAATAGCGGCCCGAAGGGGTTTGCGATCGCAATGATGAACGAATAGAGCAGGCTCGTGCCGAGATTGATGCCGGCCTGCTGCGCGATCAGCGTCGGCACCCAGGCGGCGAAGCCATAGAAGCCGAACGTCTGAAAGAACTGGAACACCATCAGCATGATGGTTCGGCTGCGATAGCGCGGTTCGAAGATCTCGCGGAAGCGCCCCGTTGGCTCGGCTTTCTCCACCGCGTGACTTCCCGGTATCCGCAGCGCAGCGCCGCCGAGGTCGGCAATTACCTTGGCCTCGATCGATGCGGTGATGGCCTCCGCCTCATCGAGCCGTCCCTGATTGATCAGCCATCGCGGGCTCTCCGGCACGGCACGGCGAATGAACCAGACGAACAGCGCGCCGACGGAACCGAGCAAGACGACCCAGCGCCAGCCGTCGAAGCCCAATGGGCTGATCGGCACCAGCAGATAGGCGACCAGCGCCACCACCGGAACCACCGAGAACATGACACCCTGATTGAAGGCAAACGCGCGGCCTCGCATCGACTTCGGCACCAGTTCGGACAAATAAGTGTCGATCGTCACCAGTTCGACGCCGATACCGATTCCCGCGATCAACCGCCACAGGCTGACCCCAAGACCGGTGTGCTGGAAAGCCATCACGAATGTCGCCGCGCAATACCACAGCATCGAATAGGTGAATATCGTACGCCGCCCGTATTTGTCGGCGGCGTAGCCGAAAACGAAGGTACCGATGAAAAGACCGGTGAAGGTCGCGGCGACAAACAAGGCGGGCCCGGCAAATATGCTCACGGACACATTGGCGAGCAGCCCCGCCTTCATCAGGCCAGGCACCACATACGCCGTCATGAACAGATCGTAGAACTCGAACATGCCTCCGAGCGAGAGCAGCGTAATGAGCTTCCACACATGCCGCGTGCCTGGCAGTCGATCCAGCCGCGCCAGAATCGCCGCCGCACGAGCCCCGTCGGATTGCTCCGTGCCCATCGTCCCGCCCCCCGCCCATTATCGCCGGCGAAAAATTGCCCGCGTGGTTTCCCGCGAGCATGCCGATTATTCCGATATTAGCAAGGCGTGCACCGTGATCCGCCACAGCATGCCTGTCCCCCGCAGGCGCAGGGAACAGGATCGCACGATGCATGATCAGACTTTGGCCGCTCCGGCGAATTTCGGTTGCGCCGGCTGTGCCGTCAAGCGCGCACGTTCGGTGTTGGGCCACAGTAACAGCAGGCCGAGCAATCCCGACGCGGTCAGGACCACGGCGTTGATGGTGAAGCCCATCAGGTAGCCGTCGAGCAACCCGCCCGCGCGCTGAATCACGCTCCCCATCACCTGTGGCGCCACGATTCCGGCCAGCGTATAGATCGCGCCATAGATCGCGATCACGGCGCCGCGCTGCGATACCGGCGTGAACTCGCCGAGCATCGGCGCGCACACCACATAGATCGATCCGCACAATCCGGACCCGACCACGAGCAGCGCGATCATCAGTCCGCCCGGCGCAACACGCGGCATCACGGCGAGGATCAGGCCGCCGACGATGAGGGGGACCGAGCCAACCACACCGCGCGCGACACGGGTGCTGAAGCCGCGCGCCATCATGGCTTGCGAAATCCAGCCCGTGAGAATCACGACGATGGCGCCGGACACCCAGGGCATGATCGAAATCCAGCCCGCATCGGTTTGCGAGAAGCCAAGGCCCTTGACGATGAAGGGCGTGAACCAGGTGAGGCCGAGCGACAGCACCCAATAGGCCCCGAATGTCGCGACACAGCAGCCGACGAAGGTCCGCGAGGTCAGAAGCTGGAAATAGGGAATCCGCTGTTCGGCCGCGGCCATCCCTGTGGTTTGAACCAGCGGCCCTTCCTTGCCCCAAACCAGCCACGCCGCGACCCACATCAGGCCGACGACGCCGAGTGCGCCGAAGGCGTAATGCCAGCTATGATTGACGATCACCCAGTTCAGCGCAGGGACCGCGAGAATCACGCCGAACGCCGAGCCTTGCGAGAGGACGGCGGTAGGCAGCGCCCGCTTTTCGTCGGGAAACCATTTATAGATCGCATGTACCGCGACCGCGGCGGCAGGCCCTTCGCCGGCGCCGAGGATGATGCGGCAGATCAGCAGCGTTGAGAAACTGATGGTGCCCACCATCGGAAACTGCGCCAGCGCCCACACCAACGCCAGCACCAGCAACACCCAGCGCGTCTCGATCCGGTTGACGATGAAGCCGACAATGATGGCGGAGATCGAAAACAGGAAGAAGAACGAGGAGCCGAGCAGCCCGAACTGTTCCGGTTCGAGTTTCAGGTCGGTCATGATCGGTACGCCGGCGAGGCCGACCACGATCTTGTCCGCGAAATTCACCAGCATGTACAGAAACAGGAGAAACGTGATTCCCCAGGCGCCTTTGGGCGTCGGTTGCGCGGCCATAATTACTCCCCTGTCGTTCTCGCCGGCCCTGTTGATCGGGCTCGTCGGATGCTAGCCACGGGGCCACAGGTATTGCAACCCGCCATTTTGAACGAGCCCCTCGACCGGCGCGTGTGCGCTGCAACTCAAACTCAGCCCTCGAAAGGCATCGCCCGCCTTGAAAGCACCGATCACGATCGCGTCGCGGTCACGACAGAGACCGTGATATCGCTCCAGGGTCTTGGTATGCTGCATCAAAATCTAGGGGGATTGTGGGAATGACCAGGTCTATCCATCGCCGGACACCCGCTGCCGGCCTGTTTGCCATCCTCTCAGTGATCGCGGCATGCGGCATGACGCCTGTGATGGCGCAGGATGCGCCTGACTATGCCGCCATCGTCGCCTCGCCCGACCGCAGCGACGCCGACCGCCAGACCGACCAGCGCCGGGAGCCGGTCAAGATGCTCGCCTTCACCGGCGCCCGGCCGGGAATGAAGGTATTCGATATGGAGGCCGGCGCCGGCTACAGCACCGAGCTGCTGGCGCGCGCGGTCGCGCCCGGTGGCATCGTCTACGCGCCAGGATTCGGCTGCCGTCATGGAGCGCATCAAGGACAAATTCGACATCCGCGCACAAAGTCCCGCGATGAAGAATGTCGTGCATGTGATCAGGAATTTCGACGATCCGATCCCGCCCGATGTCAACGGGCTTGACCTGATCACGTTTTTCTTCGCCTACCACGACACCACCTACATGCCGGTCGACCGCGCCGAGATGAACCGCAAGATGTTCGCGGCGCTAAAGCCCGGAGGCTTCCTGGTGATCGCCGATCATTCCGCGCGTCCGGGCGACGGCGCCAATGTCGGCAAGACGCTGCACCGAATCGAGGAAAGCACGCTGCGTCAGGAGATCGAGGCGGCCGGCTTCAAGCTGGTGTCCGAGGCTGACTTCCTGCGCAACCCGAAGGATCCGCGCGACGCGGTGGTGTTTCACCCGCAGGTCCCGAACGACGAGTTCGTGCTGAAATTCCAGAAGCCGTAGTGAGGCATCGTTCGCGCACCGCATGACAAGCGACCGTCAGATCGTGTTGAGCGTTCGGGAGCTCACGAAGGCCTATCGTTCCGCCGGGGAGCAGGTCGCGGTGCTCCGCGGCGTGAACATGGAGATATCAGCGGGTGAACGGGTCGCGCTGACCGGAGAATCCGGCAGCGGCAAGAGCACGCTGCTGCATCTGATCGCGGGCCTCGATCGCGCCGACGGCGGCGAGATCAAGCTGGACGGCGCAGCCGTCGGCGATCTCACCGATGCCGGCCGGGCGGCATTGCGGCGCGACCGGCTCGGCCTGGTGTTTCAGCAGTTCAATTTGATCCCGAGCCTGAATGTCGAAGACAACCTCGCCTTTCAGGCCCGCATCGCCGGCCGTCATGATGCGGCCTGGCATGCCGAGCTGGTGGAGCGGCTGGGGCTCGGCGCACTGCTGAAGCGCTATCCCGAACAATTGTCCGGCGGCCAGCAGCAGCGGGTTGCGATCGGCCGCGCGCTGGCGACAAAGCCGCTGCTTGTGCTCGCCGACGAGCCCACCGGCAATCTCGATGAGGCGACCGCCGACGACGTGCTCGCGCTCACGCGCGATCTCGTCAAGCGAACCGGTTGCGGCTTCCTGATGGTGACCCACAGCACGCGGCTCGCCGCCACGCTCGACCGGCACGTCAATCTCAGCGCCGGACTGATCGCATGAGGGTCGATCTGGATCCTCGCGACCCTGTTGAGCCATTGGCGGCGGCATCCGATGCAGCTTGCGACCCTGCTGATCGGGCTGATCTCCGCGACCGCGTTGTGGAGCGGCGTGCAGGCGCTGAACCAGCAGGCGCGCCTGAGCTACGACCGCGCCGCCGCCACATTCGGCGGCGCGCGAACACCTATGCTGGTCGCCCGCGATGGCGCGAGCTTCCCGCAGCAGCTTTTTGTCGATCTGCGGCGGGCCGGCTGGCCGGTATCGCCGGTGCTCGAAGGCCGTCGTTCAGGTCGGCGGGCGGTCGTTCCGGCTGCTTGGGCATCGAACCGATCACGCTGCCCATCGAGGTCGGCAACGCGCCGGCGATCGGCAAAGCCGATCTGCAATCCTTCATCACGCCACCCGGACAAACGCTGGTGGCGCCCGAAACGCTTGCCGAACTCGACCTAGCCGGAGGGCGCTTCGCCGATATCGAGCGGCGGCGCGGCGCTGCCGCCGCTGCGCGCGCAGCCGCAGATGGTGCCGGGCGTGCTGGTGGTCGACATCGGCATCGCGCAACAGCTGCTCAACCGGCCGGATCAGATATCCCGCCTGTTGATCGGCAAACCGAGGGGCCCGCATCCGCCGCTCGAAGCCGTCACCGGCGACAAGCTCCGTCTGGTCGCGGCTGATTCCGAGAGCGATCTCGAACGCCTGACCGACAGCTTTCATCTCAACCTGACGGCGTTCGGGCTGCTGTCGTTCTTTGTCGGGCTGTTCATCGTCAACTCGGCAATCGGCCTTGCCTTCGAACAACGCCTGCCGATGCTGCGGACGCTGCGCGCCTGCGGGGTGTCCGCCCGTTTGCTCAATGCCGTGCTGGTGCTCGAACTGGTGACGTTGGCGCTGGTCGCGGGCCTGATCGGCCTGGTCTGCGGTTATCTGATCGCGGCTTTGCTGCTGCCCGATGTCGCCGCCAGCCTGCGCGGGCTTTACGGCGCGGAAATTCCCGGAGAGCTGACGCTCAAACCGGCATGGTGGTTTGCCGGCATTGCGATCAGCATCATCGGTGCGCTGGCGGCTGCGACCGCAAGCCTGGTAAAAGCGGCCCGTCTTCCGGTGCTGGCCGCGGCCCAACCCTATGCCTGGCAACAGGCCCAGCACCGCTGGCTGATGCTTCAAGCCGGGCTAGCGCTGGTCGTGCTGGCCGCCGCCGGCTGTTTCCTGTGGTTCGGCGATTCGCTGCTGTCAGGGTTCGCCGTGCTGGCGGCGTTACTGCTTGGCGCGGCGCTGCTGCTGCCCGCGATGCTGGAATTGGTGTTGTCGCTCGGCCAGCGCGGTGCCCGCCGGGCCATCGCGGTGTGGTTCTGGGCCGATAGCCGTCAGCAGCTTTCGGGCCTGTCGCTGGCGTTGATGGCGCTGTTGCTCGCGCTTGCGGTCAATGTCGGCGTCGGCACCATGGTCGAAACCTTCAGCCGGACGTTCATCACATGGCTCGACGGCAGGCTTGTCGCCGGATATCTATATCAACGCCGCAGACAATGCGCAGGCGACCGAGATCAAGACGTGGCTGCGGCAGCGGCCCGAGGTGCAGGCGATCCTGCCCGGCGGCCGCACCGAGACGCAGCTCGATGGCGCACCGATTGAAATCGTCGGCCTTCCCGATCACGCCACCTATCGCGATCATTGGCCGTTGCTGCAATCGACCGCCGACGCCTGGGTTCGGCTTCGTCCCGGCGATGCCTGCTTTGTCAGCGAACAATTGGCCCGGCGCTTGAAGCTTGGGCTCGGCGACCACATCGAGGTGCCGGCGCCGGGCGGCAACTTGGACGATCGAGATCGTCGGCATCTATGCCGACTATGGCAATCCGAAGGGCCAGATCACCGTCAATATCGCCGCGCTGCTGCGGCGCTTTCCCGCCATTCCGCAAACGCGTTTTGGCTTGCGCGTCGCGCCACCGGATATTCCGCCGCTGATGTCGGCGCTGCAAAGCAAATTCGGCCTCGACGCCCGCAATCTCCTGGACCAGGCCACGCTGAAGGCCGAATTCGAGACGGATCTTCAACCGGACCTTCGCGGTGACCGCGGCGCTGAACGCCTTCACCCTTGGCGTCGCCGGCATTGCGTTGCTGACCAGCCTGCTGACGCTCGGCAATTCACGCCTGCCGCATCTGGCGCCGCTGTGGGCGATCGGAATCACCCGGCGGCGGCTGGCGGCGATCGAACTGCTGAAGACCCTGTCGGTGGCGCTGATCACGACCCTGCTGGCGCTGCCGCTGGGTCTTCTGGTCGCGTGGTGCCTGATCGCGGTGGTGAATGTAAAGGCATTCGGCTGGCGGCTGCCGTTTCAGGTGTTCCCGCTGCAATTGATCGAGCTTGTCGCGGTCGCGATGCTGGCGGCGTTGGCCGCGGCGCTGCTGCCCGCGTTAAAACTGGCGCGCATGCAGCCCGTCAGCCTGATCAAGATTTTCGCCGATGAACGATAGGTTCGCGATCACCCGCCGTGCCTTCGCAGCCGCCGCCATCGCTGCCGGCCTCGCCGGCAGGCTGGCACGTGCGCAGGGCTTTGCCGGGCTCGGCGCGGACGGCAGAGGATTTACGCCGGTCACGCCGGGCAAGGTTTTCTCGTTTCCCGCCGACCACGGTCCGCACCCGGATTTCCGCATCGAATGGTGGTACGTGACCGCCAATCTGGTCGACCGGAGCGGTGCGGCGTTCGGCGTGCAATGGACGCTGTTTCGCCAGGCCATGAAGCCAGGTTCGCCACCAGAAGGCTGGGCCAGTCAGCAGATCTGGATGGGCCACGCCGCGGTCACCACGGCGGAGCGTCACCGCTTCAGCGAAACCTTTGCGCGCGGTGGCATAGGCCAGGCCGGCGCCACGGCCGCGCCATTCCATGCCTGGATCGATTCATGGAACATGCGCGGGCTTGCGCCGATCAACGACATGAATATCGCGCCGCTCGAACTCAACGCGTCAGGGGTGGATTTCAGCTACGCGCTGCGGCTCGACGCGAATCAGCCGCTGGTGCTGGAAGGCGATGCCGGCTACAGCCGGAAATCGGAGCGCGACCAGGCCTCCTATTATTACAGCCAGCCGTTCTTCGCGGTGTCCGGCCGCGTCACCCTCGACGACAAACCGATCGAGGTCATCGGAATGGCCTGGATGGACCGGGAGTGGAGCAGCCAGCCGCTGGCCTCCGATCAAACCGGATGGGACTGGCTCGCGCTGCACCTGAACTCCGGCGACAACTGATGCTGTACCGGATGCGCCAAACCGATGGTCGCGATTACCGCACCGGCAACTGGATCAGCCCCGACGGCAGGACCGAACAAATATCGACCGCCGACATCAAGATGACGCCGACCGCCTTGACGCCGATCGAGGCGCGCAAATTGCCGACGGCATGGCGTATCGAGATTCCCACGCGCGGCCTCAGCATCGAGACCAGGGCGCTCAATCCGTTGTCCTGGATGGGAACGAGCTTTTCCTACTGGGAAGGACCGATCAGCTTCACCGGCAGCCATGCCGGCGTTGGCTATCTGGAGATGACCGGCTATTGAAGGCGCGGCATCCGTTTTGGGGAGAATTGGGGCAATGTATCATTTCACCGCACTGGTCACCTGCCTGGCGCTAGCGGTCTACATGTTCTCGTGCATCCTGGTGTCGAGGGCGCGCGTCAAATTCGGCGTCAAGCTGCCCGCGATCTCGGGCAATGCGGATTTCGAGCGGGTGTTTCGCGCCCAGATGAACACGCTCGAATGGCTGCCGTTCTTCCTGCCGTCGCTGTGGCTGTTTGCGATCTATATCGGCGACGGTAGCGCGGCCGCGCTGGGCGCGGTGTGGAGCTTGGGACGAATCCTCTACGTGCTCGGCTACGCCAGGGCCGTCCAAAAACGCGGCCCGGGATTTGCCATTCAGTCGCTGGCGACGATCGTCCTCTGGCTGGGAGCGCTCGGCGCCATCATCTGGCGGCTGGTTCACGGGTGAGGGGGTGGAATAAACGCACCGTTTGGGCCGAGCACAGCAGTTATCGCCGCGAACGCCATCTCCACGTCATCATCCGCGAAGGCGGATGATCCAGTATTCCGCGACGCTCAAAATCGAGCGGTAACGCCTCGTGTTACTGGATACCCGCCTTCGCGGGTATGACAGGGATGGGCCTTCGCCGGGACGACTCGAATAAGTACCACACTCTCACCTCGTCAGCGGACAGCCACTATCCTTGGCCGAGGGAAACGCCTTGTCGCCGGGCACCACGGCGAGTTGCTTGTAGTAATCCCAGGGCTTCTTGGACTCCGACGGCTTCTTGACCTCGAACAGATAGAGGTCGTGCACCATGCGGCCGTTTTCCAGCACCTTGCCTTGCGCAAAGGCATCGTCGACCGGCAATTCCTTCAGCTTCCTGGCGACCGCGTCGGAATCCTTGGTGCCCGCGGCCTTGACCGCCTTGAGATATTGCAGCGTCGCCGAATAGGTGCCGGCATGGATCATGCTCGGCATCCGGCCGGTGCGCGCCAGGAAACGCTCGCCGAAGGCGCGCGACTTGTCGTCGCGATCCCAATAAAAGCCTTCGGTGAGAACGAGGCCCTGCGCGGCCTGCAAGCCGAGGCCGTGCACTTCGGCGAGTGTCATCAACAAGCCGGCCAGCTTTTGACCGCCATTGACGATGCCGAATTCCGCGGCCTGCTTGATCGAGTTCGTGGTATCGAGGCCGGCATTGGCCAGTCCGATAACCTTGGCTTTCGAACTCTGCGCCTGCAACAGGAACGAGGAGAAATCCGACGAGTTCAGGGGAATGCGGACCGAGCCGACCACCTTGCCGCCGCTCGCGGTGACGATCTCGCTGGTGTCCTTTTCAAGCGCATAACCGAACGCGTAGTCGGCGGTCAGGAAGAACCAGCTATCGCCGCCCGCCTTGACCAGCGCGCCGCCGGTCCCGACCGCAAGCGCATGGGTATCGAACGCCCAATGGAATCCGTAAGGCGTACAGGCGTCGCCGGTGATGCGCGAGGTCGCGGCACCCACCACGATGTCGATCTTCTTCTTTTCCTTCGAAAGCTCCTGGACCGCCAGCGCCACCGACGAGGTCGTCAGTTCGGTGATCATGTCGACTTTCTCGACATCATACCAGCGCCGCGCGATGCTGGTGGCGAGGTCAGGCTTGTTCTGATGATCCGCGGTGATCATCTCGATTTTTTCACCAAGCACGGTGCCACCGAAATCCTCGATCGCCATTCGAGCCGCCTCGACGGAATATTTGCCGCCGTAATCGGCATAGACCCCGGATTGATCGTTGAGAATGCCGATCTTGACGCCCTGCGCCGAGGCCGGCGCTGCGATCAAAAGACCGCCGATCGCGACAGCCGCCAACCGTATCGATTTCATCTCTCGTCTCCCCATAAAGGCTGATCTGTAGATATCACGTGGCAGCCGACCTGCTTCGGCCGGAACGGTCGCCTCGAGGCGGCGTGCGCGCCCCTGCCGATCGCACGATATCAGACCGCCGCCGGCTTTTCACGAGGCGGCCGCGGGTCGGCCAGGCCGCGCACCACCATGTAGAAGATCGGCGTGAAGACCAGCCCGAACAGGGTGACGCCCAGCATGCCGAAGAACACGGCAACACCGACCGCCTGGCGCATTTCCGAGCCCGAGCCGCTGGAGACCACCAGCGGCAGCACGCCGAGAATGAAGGCGAACGACGTCATCAGGATCGGGCGCAGCCGCAGCCGGCAGGCCTCGATCACGGCCTCCAGCCGCTCCTTGCCCTCAAGCTCGATGTCGCGCGCGAATTCCACGATCAGGATCGCATTCTTCGCCGCCAACCCCACCAGCACCACGAAGCCGATTTGCGTGAGGATATTGACGTCCTGTCCCATGATGCGCACGCCGATGGTGGCGGCGAACAGGCACATCGGCACGATCAGGATGATCGCGAACGGCAACGTCCAGCTGCCATATTGCGCGGCCAGCACCAGATAAACGAACAGCACGCAGATCGGGAACACCAGCAGGCCGGCACTGCCGCCATTGACTTGCTGATAGGACAAATCCGTCCATTCATAGGAGAAGCCGCTCGGCAGCGTCTCGTTCGCGAGCTGCCTCATGGTGCTGATGACGGTCGCCGAGCTGACGCCGGGCTTGCCCTCGCCCTGCAGTTCGGACGCCGGATAGAGATTGTAACGCGCCACGCGATCGGGACCGGCGATATCCTTGAAATCCACGACGCTGCCGAGCATCACCGTGTCGCCATTTGCGTTGCGGGTGCGCAACCGCGACAGGTCTGCACGATCCTTCCGGAACGGCAGGTCGGCCTGGGCGGTGACGTGATAGGTGCGGCCGAACAAATTGAAGTCGTTGACATAGGCCGAGCCGAAATAGGTCTCGATAGTGTCGGTGATGTTGGCAATGGGAACGCCGAGCTTCTGCGCCTTGATGCGGTCGATATCGACGAACACCTGCGGCGTGTTGGCCGAGAACGGCGAGAACACGGTAGGAGCGAGGAGCAAAGGCGACTTGCGCGCCGCGCCGACGAGTTCGTCGGTCGCGGCCGCGAGCAGCTCCGGCCCACGTCCCTGCCGGTCCTGGACGCGCATGGTGAAACCGCCACCGGTGCCGATGCCGGGGATCGACGGCGGCGGGATGACGATGATGAACGCACCCTCGATGGCCGAGAGCCGCTTGCGCAGATCGTTGGTGATCGCAGTTGCGGTCAGGCCCTTCTTGAGCCGCACCTCCGGCTCGTCGAACACCGGAAACAGCGCTGCCGAATTGCTCGCCTGGGTCCGGGTCGCCCCGGATAGCCCTGCGAACACGGCAACCCGAACGATGCCCGGCGTGTCGAGCGCCATGCTTTCGATCCTGCGAACCACCTCGGTGGTGCGCGCCAGCGAGGCGGCGCCGGGCAATTGCGCGGAGATGATGACGTAGCCGCGATCCTGCGCCGGGATGTAACCTTGCGGCGTCGTGGCGAGCAGCCATCCGGCGCTGCCTATCAGCACGACATAGATCAGCAGCATCACCACGCGGTGCCGGATCACGAAACCGGCCGCGCTGCCGTAACCATGGGACAGCCGATCGAAGGCGCGGT
Source organism: uncultured Alphaproteobacteria bacterium (assembly GCA_963755895.1). Lineage (GTDB taxonomy): Bacteria > Pseudomonadota > Alphaproteobacteria > Rhizobiales > Xanthobacteraceae > Bradyrhizobium. Next base: position 731,124 of record CAVWMD010000001.1, on the reverse strand, counting down.
TGAAGATGCCGGTGAACCAACCCCAGGCACGGGCGATCACGTTCCACGCCGCCGGCGGCCGCCTCTCGTGATGGGCGACGAGAATCTGCGAGGCCAGCGCCGGCGACAGCGTCAGCGAACAGAAGCAGGAGATCGCGGTCGCCACCGCAATCGTCACCGCGAATTGCTGGAAGAATTGCCCGGAGATGCCGCCCAGGAACGCCGTCGGCACGAACACCGCGCAGAGCACCAGCGCGATCGAGACCAGCGCACCGCCGACCTCCTCCATGGTCTTCAGCGCGGCATCGCGCCGGCTCAAGCCGAGACCAAGATGGCGCTCGACATTCTCGACCACCACGATGGCGTCGTCGACGACGATGCCGACCGCCAGCACGAGGCCGAACAGCGTCAGATTGTTGAGACCGAAACCGAACGCCGACATCGCCGCAAAGGTGCCGACCAACGACACCGGAATCGCCACGATCGGAATGATGGCCGGGCGCCAGCCCTGCAGGAACACCAGCACCACGATCACGACCAGGATCATCGCCTCATAGATGGTCTTGATCAGCTCGTGGATCGACTGCGCGATGAACTCGGTCGGATTGTAGCCGATGTTGTAGTCGAGCCCCTTCGGGAAGCTCGCCTTCAGCTTCACCATGGTGTCTTCGATGCCCTTGGCGGTGGCGAGCGCGTTCGATCCCGGACGCTGCGTCACCAGCATGGCGACGGCGGTCTTGCGGAGCAGGAAGCTGTTGGTGGAATAGTCGAGCGCGCCGAGCTCGATCCGCGCCACATCGCGCAGCCGCACGGTGCGGCCGTCCTCACCCGCCTTGACGACGATGTCCTCGAACTGGGCGGGTCCTTCAAGCGCCCGGTGAAGGTGAGATTCGGCTGGAAGGCGCGGTCGGCGATCGGCGGGCTTGCGAACTGGCCGCCGGTGATCTGCAGGTTCTGGGCGCGGATCGCCGCGATCACGTCGCCCGCGGTCAGGCCGAGATGCGCGATCTTGTCGGGATCGAGCCACAGCCGCATCGAATAGTCGCGCGCGCCGAAGATCTGGATGTCGCCGATGCCGTCAAGCCGCAGCAGGTCGTCGCGGACCTGCAACAGCGCGTAGTTGGAGATGTAGAGCTGGTCGAACGTGTCGTCCGGCGACAGCATGAACACGACCATCAGGATGTCGGGCGAGTTCTTCTTCGTGACGACGCCGTTGCGCTGCACTTCGTCGGGCAGCTGCGGCTGCGCGATCGCGACGCGGTTCTGGACCAGCACCTGCGCCTTGTCGAGATCGGTGCCGAGTTTGAAGGTGATGGTGATGGTGAGCTGGCCGTTCGAGGTGGCCTGGCTGTAGATATACAGCATGTCCTCGACGCCGTTGATCTGCTGCTCGATGGGAGCTGCGACCGTGTCCGAGATGGTCTGCGCCGAGGCGCCCGGATATTGCGCGGTCACCACCACGGTCGGCGGCACCACCTGCGGATACTCGGCGATCGGCAACGTCGTGTAAGCGATCGCGCCCACGATCAGGAGCACGATCGACAGCACCATCGCCAGAATGGGCTGGTTGACGGAAAGACGTCCCGAGGTTCATGTCTTGCCGCCGGCTCTGGGCCGCATGCGGGGTCACCTTGGCGCCGACCCGGGCACGCTGGATGCCGTCGACGATCACGCGATCGTCCGGCTTCAAGCCTTCCTTGATGACGCGAAGCCCGTCATCGAGCGGCCCCAGCACCACCGCGCGAGCCTCGACGGTATCGTCCGCCTTCACCACGAACACGATCTTGCGCGACTGGTCGGTGGCAATCGCGGTGTCCGGCAACAGCAGCGCTTCATAGGGCGAACTGCCGATCAGCCGCACCCGGCCGAACTGTCCGGGCAGGATCGACAGATCATGGTTTGGGATGACCGCACGACTGCGCAGCGTGGCCGCCGAAACGTCCAGCCGGTTGTCGAGGAAGTCCATCTTGCCCTCGTGCGAGGGTTTTGTTTCGCCGGTCAGCGTCACCTGCACCGGATTGGCCGTATCGCGCGAACTCGGCCGCTTGCCCTCGAACCAGAGCTTGTTGTTTCTCAGATAGGTCGCTTCGTCGACGTCGAAATAGATGTAGATCGGATCCATCGAGACGATGGAGGTCAGCAGCGTCGCGCTGTTGTCGCTGCCGCTCACAAGGTTGCCGATGCTGACGAGATGGCGGCTGACACGGCCGGTGATCGGCGCCACCACGTGGGTGAACTCGATATTGAGCTGGGCTGCCTTGAGCGCGCCTTCGGCGACGGTTTCGGCGGCGTGCGCCGCCTGCAAGGCCTGGCGGCGCTGGTCGACGACCTGTTCGGAGACCGCACTGGTCTGGACAAGGTTCAGCCCGCGGTCGAGCTCGCGCTTGGCGAGTTCCGCCTTGGCACGGGCATCCGCGAGCTGCCCGTCTGCCTGGGTCGCTACCGCTTCGAACGGACGCGGGTCGATGATGTAGAGCAGGTCGCCGGCATGAACCATGTCGCCGTCCTTGAACTCGACATTGGTAACGAAGCCGCCGACCCGGGCGCGGACCTGCACCTCTTCGATTGCCTCGAAGCGGCCGGTGAATTCATCCCAATCGGTCACGGTGCGCCTGGTGGGCGCCGCGACGGTGACCGGCGGCGCCGCGGCGGCCTGCGGCGCCGGCTTTTCGCTGCAGCCCGACAGGCCGACCACAAGCAGAACGGCCAACGATCCGAGGCCACGGCGCGAGGAGAACTCAAACAGGATCGCTTGAGCCGATTTCCTTGATGTCACAGCGGCGCCCAATACTATCTCCCACGCAATCCATCAAACTAGGTCAGCGTTTCCTTAGTTCGAATCATATTAGGCCGCCTCGGCGAGTTTGTAAGACCAAGTGTGGATGACCGGATATCGATTGACGTCCTCGATACCGGCCATGATGCGTTCCTTGAGCTCCTGCTTTGACGTCACCCGGATGTGGCGCAAGACCGAGCGGGCAAACTTCGAGAAGAAGCCCTCGATGAGGTTGAGCCAGGAGCCGTGCTTGGGCGTGAAGGTGAATGCGAAGCGGCCCGCAGGTTGAGTAGCAAGCCAGGCTTGGGTTTCTCTGGAAATATGCGCCGAATGGTTGTCCAGGATCAGCTTGATCGCCGTGCCGACTGGATAAGCGGCATTGAGAAGCTTAAGGAATTCGATGAACTCGCGGCTGCGGTGCCGGTCTTTGACCAGAGCGTGGACCTTCCCGGTGAGCAGATCCATTCCGGCCAACAGGCTGAGCGTGCCATGGCGCTTGTACTCATAATCGCGCGCGAACGTCGCGTAGGTGCCAGGCACCGGCGGCAAATCCGGTGCTGTGGTAGCGATCGCCTGGATTCCCGGCTTCTCGTCGTAGGAGACGATCGTCACCGGCTTGCCCGGTTTCTTCGCCTTCTTCGCCTTGGCAGCGGCCTTTTTCAAGATCTGGACCTGGCGATAGACGCACAGAACCTCCGCCATCTTCTGCTCGAACTCTGCATCGCGGCGTTCCAGATAGTAACGCACCTTATGCGGCTTGATTTCCTCTTGGCCGAGAATCTTGCACACCGTGCCTTGGACAAGATTGGCGAGACATTCGTGCCCCGCCGCCGCCCCGTGCTCGCGCGCATGGCGCGCCAAAAGACGCGTCGTCCACAATTCGTGCGGATAGCCGTGATCCTTGGCCTTGTCGCACGCCAACGACACCAGCCAGGCCTTGGCCTCCGGCGTAATCGTTGGCTCCTTGCCCGGTCTGGGGCGGTCATCAAGCGCCATCAGCGGCCCATAAGCCAGCGCCCGCTCGATGCAGCGTTGCACCGTCTGATGATGCACGCCCAACCGTTGTCCCACCGCAAAAAACGATGGCTTCTCGCGATAAGCCAGAAGCATTTGCGCGCGCTCTACCCGGCTCGCCGGCTCGGTTCGCGAGCGCGAAATGGCCATCAACCGCGCGACCTCCTCATCCGTCATCGCCACCTCGACCGCTTGACGCCATCCTGCCATGACACTGCTCCTCGTTCAGCCAATCTCAAACGAGGAATCCACCAACATCCTTCCAGTTCCATCGATCCGGTTTCATCGATGCCGGTTTCATGGAATTGATCGTCTAGCTGCCGCCCCGACGGCTGGGCCAAGATGAGATCAACAGCCAGTGTGTTCAAGTACCCGCCCGGATCAAGCGAAATATTTTATCGGTTCAAACGCAGCGTTTCATACTATGCTCGTACAAGCCAGTGCGACGGACCTTTGCGGTCTCCAGATAGACGATTTGTGCTGGGCCTCGCGCTGCTGTCGATTTATGGTTTATCGATCCCGCGGCTATTTAACCGCATGACGTGGCCCGCAGTTGCGCGCGAGCCGGGCGTCACGCCGTATCGATCAAACACGATCGAAATTCTTCATCGGAAAATTGACGCAGGCGCGTGATCGCCGAAGGTCGTTCGACCGCAGCGCTTCGCGCGTGATCGGATTGATCGCGTGCGCGACACTCACGCGAGCGATCGCTGAAGCGCGCGTTGTCGTCGGCAATCCAGCGGCTCGAGCAGTTCCTCGAACCTTTTAGAAGCATTCCACGCAGCGGGCTTGATAGCGCGCGGAATAACGCAATTGCCAAGGGGTGCGTACGTCATGCAGCGACAAAGCGTCGCTGCCGATTAGTGTCATTCTAAATTTGTGCGTGTGGGGCATCCAATGAAGACCAAAATCCCCGTCAAAGAGACAGGCATCAGCAACAACCGCCGTAGTTACGCCTATCGTTACGCCGGTTCCTTTTGCCTCTCACTGTTGGTATTCGTACCCGCATTGGCTCAGGCACAGGACACCCCCACGACGCTTCCGCCCGTGCAGGTCGAGGCGCCCAAAAATCGTCCGGCGCAGAAGCGGACATCGGCAACGGCAAAACCGGCTGTGAGGCGAACAACGGCTCGCTCCAACCAGGCGCCAAAGCAGGCGGCCCAGACCGCCAGCGTGGCCGACACCGGCAACGGGCCGAACAACAACAATTCCGGGCCGCCGCTGCAGCAGGCGCCATCGCTCGGCAAAACCGGCACCAAACTGGCAGACCTGCCCATGACCGTGCAGATTATTCCGCGCGAGGTGGTCACCGAACAGGGCGGCATCTTGCTGCGCGACGCCATCAACAATGCGAGCGGCGTCAACAGCGGCGGTCAGGACTCGCTCGGTTATTTCGACCACTTCCTGATCCGCGGCCTCAACGCGCAAGTCCATACCGACGGCTTCTCTGACGGCGACCAGCTCGGCGGCTTCACGCATTCGCTGAACGGAGTGCGACGGATCGAAATCCTGGAGGGCCCGGGTTCGGCGCTGTTTGGCAGCGGGCCGCCCGGCGGCACCATCAACATCGTCCATTACGAGCCGTCGCCGGTGTTCCATTGGGGCAGCAGCGTGCAGGCAGGATCGTTCGGCACCGTCAGCAACAGCAATTACCTGACCGGTCCGACCACCGTCGACGGACTGACCTACCGAATCGACAGCACCTTCTCGCGCACCGATGGTTTTCGCGATCTCGCCGGCCGGGACTACGAAATCCGGCCGGAATTGTCCTGGCATGTCGAGGACCACACCTTCACCTTCGCGCTCGATGCCCGCCATATCGAGCAGACACCGGATTCCTATGGTCTGATCTATCTGAACGGTTCGCCGATCACGGGCGTTTCCAGCAGCGCGAAATATTCGACGCCATTTTCCTTCGCCAACCAGGATTACATCCGCCCCACATTTACCGACAAATGGGACGTCACGGACTTCCTGACCATCAACAATCGGCTGTCCTATACGCACCGCGACATCGACGTGATGCGCAACAATGACAGCATGAGCGCTACCGGCACCCACATTGTCGGCGACACCCTGGTGGGTCGCCAGTTGCGCTCACAGGACGATTCCACCGGCAGCCTCGACTATCAGTTCGAACCGGTCTGGAAGTTCAACACCGGTTCGATCCGGCACACGCTGCTGACCGGATTTGAGTACCAGCATCAGGTCCTGGATACGCAGCGTAGGACCGCCGACCTGCCGAATATCGCCAACATCTTCGCGCCAACGCCGCCTGAGCTGACGCCGGCCGGCCTGAACTTCCTGTGCGACGCCAAACACTCATGTGACAACGATCACCTGGCGGCGGACTATTACGGCCTCTACGCCACCGACCAGATGGACCTGAGCGACAAATGGAAGCTTCGCCTCGGCGTCCGCCAGGACTGGTATGACGAGACACTGAATCCGCTGCTTACGGTGCCGGGTCGCTTCACCAACGCCGGCGCGCCGCTCATCGCAGGCATCCCTGACACGCGGAACGATATGCCCGTGAGCTGGAACGTCGGTACGCTATACAAGCTGTTTCCGGGGATCTCGCCCTATATCGGCGTCTCGAAAAGCTATCTGAGCAACTTCAATTCGGAAAACACCTTTAACGGCATCGGCGCGCCGGAATCGGCAATGCAATATGAGGCCGGCGTCAAGTTCTCATTGTTTAACGACAAGGTCGTCCTGGACACCGCGGTCTTCAATATCTCGCGCGATAATGTCGCGACACTGGTTGCTGCCGGGGCCGCGGAGAATGTCGTGTTTGACAGCCAGCTCACCAACGGCGTCGAGGCTTCGCTGGACGCCGCCATCACCGATCATTGGCACATCCTCGCCAATGCGACCGAGCTGAACGCGGTTATCACCGGCGCACCGCAGGCGCTGGCGACCATCGGCAATCATCCGCAGGGCGTCCCGGAGACCATGGCCAATCTCTGGACCACCTATAAATTCTCGATCGGCGGGATTGAGGGATTCCAGGTCGGCGGCGGTGTGAACTATCGCGGCAGGACCTATTCGGACACGACAAACGTCAATTCGGTGCCGTCCTATGTGATCGGCAACGCCATGATCGGCTGGGACAACGCCAATTGGGGCGTCCAGCTCAACGTGAAGAACTTCACCAACGAGCGCTACTTCGTCGCCGCCAACGGCGCCGGCGGCTTCGTCGGCGATGGTCTGGGCGCCTTCCTGACCGTCCGCTATCACCAATGATGCAGCGCGGTCGCGTTCAATCCTGTTGAAGTAGCAGCCGGGAACGCGATATTCAGGTGTCCCGCGACCATGATGCGTCCGCTCGCGGCGCGTCATGGCTAGTTCGGACATCTGAAACGAGGTCAGGCATGCGCGCGCCTCACGCTGCAAAATCGCTCGGCGCCACCAGGGCGAAGGGCCCCGATCATCTCGCATTGGACTGCTCGGGTGAGACTTTCTACGCCATCGACCGCGGTCTGCGCGACCTGATCCGGCTTTATCTCGCGCCGGATGATTTCGCTCAGTTGGAGCCGCATTTCCATCGCCTCGGCGAATTGGCCGGCGGCCGGCTGGATCAGCTGGCGCGGGCCGCCGACAAGCATCCGCCGGTGGTGAATCCGCGCGATCGCTTCGGCCGCGACGAAGACTGGATCGACTATCATTCATCCTATCGCGAGATGGAGAATATCGCGTTCGGGGATTTTCGGTTCCACGCCATGAGCCACCGCGCCGGCGCGCTCGGCATGGATCGCCCGTTGCCCGCGGTCGCCAAATACGCGTTGCAATATCTGTTCGTGCAGGCCGAGTTCGGGCTGATGTGCCCGATCAGCGTCACCGACACCTCGATCCACCTGATCCGGAAATTCGCCAGCGCCGAGCTGAAGGAATATCTGCTGCCGAAGATGCTGTCGGACGATCCCGCGACGCTATGGAAGGGCACCCAGTTCATGACCGAACGGGCCGGCGGTTCCGATGTCGGTGCGATCGAGACGATCGCCCGCCACCAGGACGGTGAATGGCGGCTCTATGGCGAAAAATGGTTCTGCTCGCATGCCGATGCCGACGTCGCCTTGATGCTGGCGCGGCCCGAAGGCGCGGCCGCCGGGACCAAAGGGCTCGCGCTGTTTGCACTGCCCCGGCGGTTGAAGGACGGAAGCCGCGACGCCTATCGCATCGTTCGGCTCAAGGACAAACTCGGCACCCGTTCGATGGCGAGCGGCGAGATCCTGCTGGAAGGCGCGGTGGCCTATCTGGTTGGCGATGTCGACGCCGGCCTGAAACAGATGATGGAGCAGGTCAACCTGTCACGGCTTTCGCATGGCGTGCGCGCCGCCGCGATGATGCGGCGCTGCGTCAACGAAGCCATGGTCTGTGCGCGGACCCGATCGGCATTCGGCCGCGGCATCATCGGCTATCCCCTGCTCCGCCGTCAGCTCCTGAAAATCACGGTACCGACGGAACAGGCTCTCTCGATGTTCCTGTTCGCGGCGCACGCGATGGATCGCGCCAATGCCGGGTCAAGGCAAGCCGAGAGCCTGTTGCGGATCCTGACGCCGCTGTTGAAATTCCGCGCCTGCCGCGACAACATTCCGGTCGCAACCGGCGCGATGGAAGTGCGTGGCGGCAACGGCTACATCGAGGAATGGGTCGATGCCCGGCTGGTCCGTGACGCCCATATCGGCGTGCTCTGGGAGGGCACCAGCAACATCAACGCGCTCGATATCGTCACGCGCGCGGTCGGCAAGATGCGCGCCCACCAGGCGCTACAGACCGAGCTTACAAAACTGTTGAATGTAGCGACCGCGATCCCGGCCGCATTCCGCGATCGGTTACAGCAGGCGCTGGCTCGAACGCTGGACTTTGCCGAGCGTGTCGCGGCCGAGCCCGCGTTGGAAGATCGCGCGCGACAGGCGGCAAGCGCGCTCTACCACGTCACCAGCGCCATCCTCATGACCTTCGAAGCGGCCCAACCGGACACCGACGCACGCCGAGCGTTGGTTGCGCGCTTGATCCTCGATCATCGCTTGAGCGCGCGAGATCCGCTGGACGATCACGAAGCAAAATGGGAGCACGCGGCGGCAGACATCCTGTTGTCGGAGCGCCGCGTTTCGATCGACGAGATCGCGGGACTTCTTGGCGGTTGAATCGCAGGAAGAAAAAACGCAACCGACTAGCGACCACGCTGAACGCTCGGCGCCATCTCGATCATACCCAGGTCCACAAGCGTACGGTGGAAACGGCGTTTTCGCTCGGAAGGCGACGCAAAGTAGGTCTCTCGGCAATGCTCCAGCAAGCTGGCGCGGGTGGCAAATATCGGATCGAGCGGCAGGCCCGCTTGCTGCAAGGCGACAGTCCCGAGAAAAGCGATATCGAGGTCGGCTCCCGGTGAGGAAACGATGCGATCCGGGATGTTCAGAGTCTCCATGGCATAGAATGTGCGGAACGCGCGCCGCTCATCGTTCGGGAGCTTGAGCTGCCGAACGATCTGCCCCGTCAATACCGGCTGATGATCCCCGTAGTGCACAATGAGCATGGGCCGCCCGGGAAAATTCGCTGCCAGCTCAGACTTGAGCCTTTTCCAGGTTGAGGCCGTTTCCGCAAGTCTCGCGTAGTATTCGGCATATTGCGGATCGGGCAGGCTCGACGCGGCAAAAGCGCGCTCCTTCTCGAACTGCCCGGGCGCCACCAGCCTTCGGCTGTGAGGGCCGTGATTGAAGTTGGTCAGCGCGTACAGAAACCGAGGCGCCGGGTCGTCGGCCATATCCCTGGTATGAGCCGCCAGCGCCGCCTCCAGAAAAAATGCATCGGAATTTGTCGTCTCGAATTGGCGAACATCAAATGGAGCAGGAAAATCGTCAGCGAAGATGCGTTCGTTGATGCCGATCGAACGGTAGAATTGATCGTAGTCGAGGAAACTGCGACGGCAGCTCGACGTCAGCATGGTCCGGTATCCGAGCGCGGCCAATGAATGCGGAAGGCTGTTGTGGAACCGGCCCGCGCCCTGCTTGAAGAGGTAGTAGGCACTCGAACCGAAGCTTGCACTTGAAAGCCCGGTCAGCAGGCTAAATTCGGATTGCCACGAACCTCCGCCAAAAATGTCGACGTTGAGGATCCCATGCAGGCCTTTGCCCGGCGATAGAAACTCTTCGACCGTCGGCTCGATGGGCAGTCCAAAAATACGGGGATCGAAGATCAATTCATGCTGGATGATGATGATGTCGGGATAATCGATTGTGCGGGCTGGTACGGCCGCCATCAGCGGCAGCGGGTCATTCGAGATGTCGCTCAGAGCCAACCCGCCGAATTGCCGCCAGCAAGACGGGTCGATTAGCGAAGCCATGAAGGTCGAGTAGAAGCACCGCCGCTGGGCCGCGATCCGTTGGAAGGAAACGGTGCCGCCGCTGATCCTGTGGGCAGCCGCAACCAGAGCCAGTGCAAGGCCGAAGAGGAAGACGCGGGCTCCCGGCGCAACCGCCGAGCCGGCCCCATAGGTCAGAGCCGCGATTGCAACCAGCGCGAACGTGGCAATTCCAGCCACGACGGCCAACACCGCACGCGGGTACTGCACGATGAAAAACGGAACCGTACCCGCGAACACCAGGGGCAAATCAGTCACGATCAGCTTAAGCGCGCTGTGATTATATTTAATCGTCGATGCCGCGGTAATGGCCGCGGCCAGCACGCTGGCCAGCAGTATCGCACGATCAAGATCGGCAACGACCAACAGCAATAAAGTCGCACTGCAGCATAGCGCCGCGAACGCGAACAGCAGGTACTCGACGCTGCGTTCTGCCAGCACAATGACACCGATGGCCGCCAACGATATCAGGGTCAGAAGCATGGAGCTAAAGCGCCTCCGTCGACAGGGGCGGATTTTACAACAGCTACATCATTGAAACTGGCAAAGACAGCCGTGGTTTCAAGACGGTCCGCCTCTAACCGCTATCGCGCAGCACCAGTTCAAAGCCGAGATCGACATGGCGCGGCCCGTCGCGGGTCAGCATCAATTTTGCGGCGGTGCGGCCGATGGCGTCGCCGTGCACGCGAAGGGTGGAGAGGCTCGGCGCGATCAGCCGGCCCATTTCGAGATCGCCGAGACCGATCACGGCAACCGGCTGTTCCGAGGCCGGACCATTTCGCAATAGCCCGGCGGCGCGCAGCGCCGACATGAAGCCGATGGCAAGGGCGTCATTGGCCGCGAACACCGCATCGACGTCCGGCAAATCCGGCAGCGCAACCAGGCTACCTGAAGCGTTGCGATCGAGGAACAGCCGGCGCGGCGGCTCGACGCCAGCTTGCCGCGCGGTGTCGCTGAAACCATTCCAACGCTGCGTCGCGCGCGGATCGTCGCCGCCGATGAACGCCAGGCTCTGCCGGCCCTGCGCCATGAGATGGCGCGCGACGGCGCAACCGGCCTCATAATTGTCGAAGCCGGCAACCGCATCGATCGGGGCTTCCGGCATCTCCCAGGTCTCGACGATCGGAATGCCGGCGCGGCGCAGCAGGCGTGCGCCATCTTCCGTCGCAGGCGACCCCACCATGATGATCGCTTCCGGGCGGCGCGACAGCAGCGCCGCCAGCACGCGATCTTCCCGTACCGCCTCGTAATGCGTTTGCGCCAGCAGCACGGTGTAGCCAAGCGGTTCCAACTCGTCGGACAGGCCTTGCACTGTGTCGGCAAAGATCGAATTGGCGATCGTCGGCACCAGCACGCCGACCGAACGGGTGCGGGCCCCGCTCGCCAGCGCACCCGCGAGCTGGTTCGGCACATAGCCGAGTTCCCGCATCGCGGCCTCGACCCGGGTCCGGGTTCCCGGAGCCACAAGATTGGGCAGCCGCACCACCCGGCTCACGGTGATGGACGACACCCCCGCCAACTTGGCCACGGCGGATAGCGTTGGCGCGGAATGCGGTTCCGCGGAATGCGGCTGGTCGGCCTCGACTGTGCTCATGCAGCATAAATAAGCGTGCAGGTCAGGATTGCACGATCCGGCTTGGACCATTCGTATGGCAGCGCTACCATGATTAATGACAACGCAATCATGGGAACCTTAGAGGATGATTTCGAGAGCAGGATGTGCAGACCTACAAGCGCGACGGCGTGATCGTGGTGCCGGAGGTGTTGGACCGGGAAACATTGGCCGAGGTGCGCTCGGTCATCGCGGAACTGGTGGCGGGATCGGCCGGCACGCTGGAACACACCGAAATCTATGACCTTGAGCCCGGCCATAGCGCTGCGGAACCCCGGGTCCGCCGCATCAAGGCGCCGCACAAGGTGCACGCCATCTTCAACGACATCGTGCGCAGCCCCGCGGTGCTCGACATCCTGACCAAATTGATCGGTCCCGGCCTGCGGCTGCACGGCTCCAAGCTCAACATGAAGTCGGCGCGTTACGGCTCGCCGGTGGAATGGCATCAGGACTGGGCGTTCTATCCGCACACCAATGACGATTTGCTCGCGATCGGAGTGCTGCTGGATGATTGCGACCTCAGCAACGGCCCAATGCTGGTCGCGCCGGCCACCCACACCGGCGAGGTCTGGAATCATCACGGCGATGACGGCTGCTTCGCGGGGCTGATCGATCCTGATCTCATCAGAAGCGAAATCGATCGCGCGGTGCCGTGCATGGGCCGGGCCGGCAGCATGTCGTTCCATCACGTCCGCGCGTTGCACGGATCGGCTACCAACACCTCGGACCGGCCGCGCAACCTGCTGCTCTACGAAGTCGCGGCGAGCGACGCCTGGCCGCTGATGGGCGTGAAGGATTTCGACGATGTTGTCGGGCGATCCGGTCGTGGCGCCGCGCATGACCGATGTTCCGGTGCGCCTGCCGCTGCCGCCGGCGAAGCGGCAGGGATCGATCTACGAAACGCAGTCCGCGGCCCGGAAATCCTACTTCACCCGCGCCGCCTGATGCCGGCCGCAGCGATGCCGCTGCAAGCGTAGGTGATGGCGCAGCAGCTGCGCATCCTGCAATCGCTGCGGGCGATGGCGCGGCGGCTGGTCGATCAGCGGCCTTCCTGAGATCCAGGCCGGCGGCGTTTTTTTGGTTCCCCTCCCGGCGCTTCCTCCGCTACATTCCGCCTCAAGGCTGCAAAGGCCAACAGGTCCGGGGAGGACAGACGTCGTGCGCAAGGGACGCGTGGTATTCGGCGCCATGGACGAGGTGGTGTTCGGCGTGCCCGCCGCCACCGCGATCCCGGCGCAAATGGACCGTCTGGGTACGACGCGTGCATTTCTGATGGTCAGCGGCACGCTGAACCGCGAAACCGACGAGATCGAGAAGATCCGTGACAGCCTCGGACCACGCTGCACCGGCACCTTCGACGCGATGCCGCCGCATACGCCGCGCGAGGCCGTCATCGCCGCTGCCGAGCAGGCTCGCGGCGCCGACGCCGACCTGATCGTCACGGTAGGTGGCGGCTCGATCACCGACGGCGCCAAGGCGGTGCAACTTTGCCTGGCCAACGATATCCGCACCATCGAAGGCATCGACGATATCCGGACGCGCAAAGGCGTCGTACCACCGATGCATGCGCCCTCGGTGCGCCAGATCAGCGTGCCCACGACCATTGCCGGAGGCGAGTTCGGCGCAGCCGCCGGCGTCACCAATCTGCGCATCCGGGTCAAGGAGATGCTGCGCCACGAACTGACGATACCCCGCGCGGTGATCCTCGATCCCGCCATCACGCTGCACACGCCGCAATGGCTGTTTCTATCGACCGGCATCCGCGCCGTCGATCATTGCGTCGAAGCCCTGTGCTCGCAGGAGGCGCATCCTTACGCCGATGCGCAGGCGCTGAAGGGACTTTCGATGCTGGCGCAGGGGCTGCCGCGGGTAAAGGCCGACCCGCACGATCTCGACGCCCGGATGGATTGCCAGATCGGCACCTGGCTCTCGATGGGAGCGTCTGCCGCGGGCGTGCCGATGGGAGCAAGCCATGGCATCGGCTATGTGCTCGGCGCGGCGTTCGATGTCCCGCACGGATATACATCCTGCGTGATGCTGCCCTCGGTGATGCGCTGGAATAGCCCTGTCAACGCCGAACGACAGGCGCTGGTCTCGGAAGCAATGGGACACCCGGCAAGGATGCCGCCGACGTGCTCGACGGTTTCATCCGCGGCCTCGGCATGCCGCGCAGCCTGCAGGATGTCCGCGTCGGCCCCGAACATTTCGAGGCGATCGCCGAACAGGCGATGCGAACACCGTGGGTTCCGCGCAACCCGCGCAAGATCGATGGTCCGGCGCAGGTTCGCGAGATCCTGCTGCTGGCCGCATAGAATAACGGAGAGACGATGTACACCGGCAAGCACGCTCACCTTCGTCCGCTTCAGCCCGCCTTCATCATGGCGAACTCCGGCGAGACCGTGACCTATGCCGAGCTGGAGGCGCGCAGCAACCGGCTGGCGCATCTGTTTCGCAAACGGGGGCTGAAGCGGCTCGACCATTATGCGATCTTCATGGAGAACAACAGCCGCTATCTGGAAGCCTGCGGCGCCGGCGAACGATCCGGTCTGTATTATCACCTGCGTGAATTCGTACCTCACCGGCGGCGAGCTTGCCTACATCATCGCCAACAGCGAATCGCGCATCCTCATTACGTCGGCGGCGAAACTCGAGGTCGCCCGCGAGGCGCTGCGGCAGTGCCCGAAAGTGGAGCTCTGCATCGTCGTCGACGGCGCGAGCGAGAGCGAGCGCATCATCGGCTTGCAGGAGGCGACCGCCGGACTGCCCGGCACGCCGATCGCCGATGAAAGCATCGGCACCGCCATGCTGTATTCGTCGGGCACCACCGGGCGGCCCAAGGGCATCCTGCGTCCGCTGGCAGGAACAGCCGCCGTCGGAGCAGATGCCGCTGTTCGAATTCCTGCAAAAGCTCTGGCACTACCGCGAGGGCATGATCTACCTCTCGCCGGCGCCGCTGTATCATTCGGCGCCGCAGGCCGCGGTCAACCTCACGATCCGGATCGGCGGCACCGTGATCATCATGGAGAGCTTCGATCCCGAGCGTTACCTGGAACTGGTCGAGCAATGGCGCGTGACCCACAGCCAGCTGGTGCCGACCATGTTCTCGCGCATGCTGAAGCTGCCGGAGGCCGTACGGCAGCGCTACGATTTGTCCTCGCTCGAGATCGCCATCCATGCCGCGGCGCCCTGCCCGGCGCTGGTCAAGGACGACATCATCAAATGGTGGGGACCGATCGTCCACGAATATTACGGCGCGACCGAAGGTCTCGGCTTCACCGCCTGCAACAGCGCCGAATGGCTCGCGCACCGCGGCACCGTCGGCAAGGTGCTGTTCGGCGAGCTGCATATCCTCGATGAGAATATGCAGCCGTGCCCGAAGGGCACGCCGGGCACGGTGTGGTTCAAGACCGCCTCGCCGTTCGAATATTTCAACGATCCGGACAAGACCCGCGAGGCGCGCTCGCCCGACGGCAGCATGAGCACGGTCGGCGACGTCGGCTATGTCGACGACGACGGCTTTCTGCATTTGACCGATCGCGCGACCTTCATGATCATCTCGGGCGGCGTGAACATCTATCCGCAGGAATGCGAGAACCTGCTGATCACCCATCCCAAGATCGCCGACGCCGCGGTGTTCGGCGTTCCCAATGCCGATCTCGGCGAGGAAGTGAAAGCGGTGGTGCAGCCGATGCCCGGGATTTCGCCGGGCCCGGATCTCGCCGAGGAGTTGATCGCGTTTTGCAGCCAGGCGCTGTCGCGCCAGAAGGTGCCGCGCTCGATCGACTTCGAGGCGGAGTTGCCGCGGCTGCCAACCGGCAAGCTCTACAAACGCCTGTTGCGCGACCGTTATTGGGGCAACAAGACGTCGCGGATCGTGTGAGGCGAAGCGCCGGCGCGAAAGTGCTGAGGTCAGCGACTTTCTTGTAACGGAAGATTTCATTCGGCCGAGCGTCGTTCGGAAATGGCCTTTCGCAGGGTTCTCGAAAGCGCTTCGACCGAATAAGGTTTCTGGATCAGCTCGAAGCCGCGATGGGCGTTATCCGCGAGCACGCTGCTGTAGCCGCTGGTCAGGACCACCGGGAGGCCGGGGTATCGCTCGCGAATCACGGTGGCGAGCTCGACGCCGTTCATTCCGGGCATGATGACATCGGAGAACACCAGATCGAAAGCCAGTTCGTCCTCGGCCAGCACCGCGAGCGCCTCCCTGGCATTGACGGCCCATTTCACCGCGTAGCCCAGATCCTTGAGTAATTCAGTCGAGAACTGCCCAACCTCCACGTTGTCCTCGACCACCAGGACGCGATGGCCGCGACCGCTCATCGCTTCCACGCGGATATCGGCGACTTCCACACCATCAACCACGCTCTCGGCCTGGGGCAAATAGATGGTGAAGGTCGAACCCTTGCCCAGCACGCTGGTCACCTTGATCTCGCCGCCCGACTGCTTGGCAAATCCGAGCGCCTGGCTAAGGCCCAGGCCCGTCCCTTTGCCGACGCCCTTGGTGGTGAAGAAGGGTTCAAAGATCGTGTCGAGCAGGTCGGCTGCGATGCCCGATCCATTATCCGTCACCGAGATCGCGACGAAGCGGTCGATCTGGCTCACCTGTCCGTGCAGCGTGGCAACAGCCTCGACCGCGGTAACGCGGATCGACAGATTACCCTCGTCGGCCATCGCGTCGCGGGCATTGACCGCGAGGTTGACCAGAGCGGTCTCGAACTGGGCGACGTCGGCCATCGCGAAACATTCGGGCTCGCACAGATCGAGTTCGATGCGAATTCGGCCGCCCATCAGCGGGCGGATCAGTTGCGCGATGCTTTCGACCTGCGCGCCGACATTGAACACCTGCGGCGTCAACGGCTGCCGGCGCGCGAACGCCAGCAATTGCCCGGTCAATTTCGACGCGCGGTCGACGGTGTCCGAAATCGCATCGATGTAACGGCGGCGGCGATCCTCGCTCAGCTCGCGACGGCGCAGGAAATCGGTGGCCGAGCGGATGATCGTCAACAGATTGTTGAAATCGTGGGCGACGCCGCCGGTGAGCTGGCCGACCGCATCCATCTTTTGCGATTGCCGAAGCGCTTCTTCGGAGCGCCGCCTTTCGGTGATGTCGACCGCTTCGGGCAGCACGGCGGAGACCACGCCGTATTGGTCAAACACTGGACGCATCGTGAAATCGAAAAACCGCTCGCCCGCCGGCAGACGCAGCCGCATTTCGGCGTGGACGCTCTCCCCCGTCAAAACCGTTGCAAAGGCATCGTGAACGATTTCGCGCGTACCGTCCGTGGCGGAGAACCACGGTGTATCCCAGAACGGCTTTCCCGCCACATCCGGCAGGCGGGCGCCGATGCTCGCCAGCATGGTCTTGTTGGCGTAGACGACGTTGCCCGCAAGATCCAGCAGCCCTTGATACTGATTACTGGTCTCGATGATCGTGCGCATCTGCGCTTCATTGGACTGAAGCTGCGCGGTGCGTTCCCGGATACGCAGCTCCAGCGTTTCGTTGAGCCGGCGAAGCTCGACCTCGGCCTGCTTTGCCACCGTCACGTCGAGCGCGACCCCGATAAAGCCGATATGTTTTCCGGCCGGGTCCCAGCGCGGTTGCGACTCCGACCGCATCCACCTCCAGTGTCCGTCGGCCCGGCGGTAACGCGCCTCCAGCGCAAACGGCTTGAGCGATGCTTCGCCCGCGATGCTTTCCTGGACGACACGCGCACCGTCATCCGGATGTAATATCGTCCGCCAATCGAACGCCAGCGCCGCTTCATAGGGCACACCGAGAAACTCCAGATAAGCCTGGTTGGCGAAAGCGCGCGTGCCATCGGTCTTGCTGACCCACATCGGGACCGGCGCGCTGTTGGCGATCAGCCGGAACCGCTCCTCGCTCTCGCGCAGCGTTTCCTTCGCGACCACGAGATCGGTAATATCGATATGGGCGCCGACAAACCGCAGCGGCTTGCCGTCCGGACTTCGTTCGATCCGCGCGTCGGTGGCGAGCCATCGCACCTGCCCGTCACTCGGCCTGATGATGCGGTACTGATAGGAAACCTGTTCCGTGGCGCGGCTCACCGCGTCCTGCAAATACCGGACTATGCGGTCGCGATCTTGCGGATGCAGCCGCCCAATCCAATCCTCGTGGCTGTCCTCGACGTCGGCGGCCAGACCGTGGATCGCCCGATATTCCGGCGAGCGGGGTTCGCTTCGAAAGCCGTCCCGAAGATCAATCGCGACCGCGGCGACCTTGGCCAGTCGTGGCAGACCGGCCGGTTCGCCCTCGCCATCCCTGTCTTGACCAGAATCCGCCATTGGCGCGCCGCCTCAAGGTTCCGAGATTAGCCAATCGTCGTCGTCGTCGGGGCCTATCATGCCCGACGTTGGCTGCGGCAGAAAGGTGTTTGCTCCACCAAAGCCGTCGTCCCGCTTTGATTGATACGGAAGGTCCGCTTCACCCTCCCCTGGAGGGGGAGGGTCGACGCGAAGCGGCAAGGTGGGGTGGCGAAGAGACTGTGCCCTGAACTTCACCCCACCCCGTCAAGCACCTCGCTACGCGAGCTGCTCGCCGACCCTCCCCCTCAAGGGAAGGGTAAAAAACCGCGACGCGTTTCCCAATTCAATTCTAAAACATTCACGCACGCATCCGCACGCTCGCAGCACCGATGCGCCCGAGTTTTGCAAATTCATTGGCCCTCAAAAACAAAGAGGGCGCAGGGAAGACCGGGTGCGCGCTGCACCCGCGGTCTCGCGTGCAAAGGGTAGATAGAAAAACGCACACGAGCATACAGGTTCAGCGGAAGCAGTCCGGCCTTCCCTGCGCAATGGTTTACGGTTTATTCCGTGCTCTCCCCGGCGAGACCAGAGCTTGTTTGTCACCGTCATCCCCAAGAAGCGTGAGCTCCTTGCGAACTTGACACCTGCCATTGGGGCGTCAGGACCACACGACTTCACCGTCCGCGGGCGATTGCGATCGGCGTTCGCAAACTCCGCGTCCACTGCATCCCACCGCGCGTTTCGTGACGTGCGCAACGCCCCTCTTGCCGGGTGGGACGGCACAAGAAGTGAAGGTGATTTGCCTTCGCGATCAAGCGCGATCGCTGCGACACATTGGCACGACGGGCAACTCAGCAAAATGCTGTCAAGTTTTATTTGCTGAATCGCAGCATCCTTTTTCACTTCGTACCTTGCGGCATCGCCGCCTTCATCCGAAGTGCGAATGCCGGCCACAGCCCTTGTCGGTTGCCTGCACGCCTTGCCATGCTATCCTCGTGCCATCTACGGCCCGCCATGAGGCCGGGATGCCAAGGGAGGGAATGATGCGGAGCGTGCGAACGCTTGCCGCCGCCATGCTGTCGTTGCTGGCGGCCTTGAGTCCCGCGCACGCGGCCGAGAAGCAGGGCGGCATCTTGCGGATCTATCATCGCGACAGCCCGGGCAGCGCCTCGATCCACGAAGGCGCGACCTATTCGGTCAACGTTCCCTTCATGCCGGTCTTCAACAACCTCGTGCGTCTACGATCAGAACGATCGCGCAGAACAGCATGGACTCGATCGTCCCGGACCTCGCCGACGAGCTGGGCCTGGAGCAGCGACAACAAGACCCTGACCTTCAAGCTGCACCAGGGCGTCAACTGGCATGACGGCAAGCCGTTCACCTCGGCCGACGTCAAATGCACCTTCGACATGCTGATGGGCAAGTCGCCGCAGAAGTTCCGGCAGAACCCGCGCAAATCCTGGTACGACCAGGTCAACGACGTCACGACCAACGGCGACTACGAGGTGTCGTTCCACCTGAAGCGGCCGCAGCCGGCGTTGCTGGCGCTGCTCGCCTCGGGCTATACGCCGGTCTATCCCTGCCATGTGTCGCCGGCGCGAGATGCGCACCCACCCGATCGGCACCGGCCCGTTCAAATTCGTCGAGTTCAAGCCCAACGAATCGATCAAGCTGGTGCGCAACCCGGACTACTGGAAGAAGGGCCTGCCGTATCTCGACGGCATCGAGTTCACCATCATTCCCGAACCGCTCGACCGCGATCCTCGGCTTTCGTCGCCGGCCAGTTCGACATGACCTTCCCGACCGAAGTGTCGATCCCGCTGCTCGAAGGACGTCAAGTCGCAGGCGCCGAACGCGGTCTGCGTGGTCGAGCCGAACAACGTCTCCACCAACATCATCGTCAATTCGCCTCGCCGCCGTTCGACAATCTCGACATCCGCCGCGCGCTGGCGCTGGCGCTCGACCGCAAGGCGTTCATCGCGATCATGTTCGAGGGCCAGGGCGATATCGGCGGCACCATGCTGCCGGCCGCCGGAGGGCCTGTGGGGCATGCCGAAGGAAATGCTGGAGACGATCCCGGGCTATGGCCCCGACGTCGAACGCCAACCGCGACGAGGCGCGCAAGCTGATGGAGAAGGCCGGCTACGGCCCCGACAAGCACCTCGCAGGTCAAGGTCTCGACCCGCAACATTCGCGGTCTACCGCGACCCGGCGGTGATCCTGATCGACCAGCTCAAGAGCATCTATATCGACGCCGAACTCGACGTGGTCGAGACCGCGCAATGGTTCCCGAAGGTCGCGCGCAAGGACTACGCGCTCGGCCTCAACCTCACCGGCAACGCGGTCGACGATCCCGACCAGTCGTTCTACGAGAACTATTCCTGCGGCTCGGAGCGCAACTACACCAACTACTGCAACAAGGACATCGAGAAGCTGTTCGACCAGCAATCGGTCGAAGACCGACGTCGCCAAGCGCAAGAAGCTGGTCTGGGAGATCGACAAGAAGCTGCAGGAGGACGTCGCCCGCCCGATCATCTTCCACGGCCGCGACCGGCACCTGCTGGCAGCCCTATGTCAAGGGCGTCACCGTCATGGTGAACAGCTCCTACAACGGCTATCGTTACGAGGATGTCTGGCTGGACAAGTAACGTCCCGCCACTGAAAGCCGACCGATCAGGGGAGACAGCCAGGTGTTTGCTTATATCGTGCGCCGCCTGGTCCTGATGCTGGTGACCCTGTTCGGGATCTCGGTCATCATCTTCGTGCTGCTGCGCATCGTGCCGGGCAACATCGTCGACATCCTGTTCGACGCCGCCGGCTATGTCGATCCCGGCCGACAAGGCGCATCTGGAGCACGAACTCGGGCTCGATCAGCCGATCGTCGTGCAATATCTGCACTGGATCGGCGGCCTGCTGCACGGCGATCTCGGCTATTCCTATGTGTCCGAGAAGCCGGCGCTCGACGAAATCCTGCCGCGGATTCCGATCACGGCGCGGCTGGCCGGCCTCGCGCTGATGTTCTCGGCCTCGATCGGCATTCCGCTCGGCGTCATCAGCGCGGTGCAGCCAGGGCACGCGGCTCGATTATGCCTTGCGCGTCGTCAGCCTGAGCGGCCTGTCGCTGCCGTCGTTCTGGCTCGGCCTGCTGATCCTGATGGCGTCGGTCTCGCTGTTCGGCACCATGCCGATCTTCAATCCGAACCCGAAAACCTGGACCGAGGCGTTCGCGATCTATTGCGTGCCGGCGATGGCGGTCGGCTTCCGCAGCGCCGCGCTGACCATGCGGATCACGCGCTCCTCGATGCTGGAAATCCTGCGGCAGGATTATATCCGCACCGCGCGCGCCAAGGGCGCCTCCGAAGCATCGCGTCAACTTACCGCCATGCGCTGAAGAACGCCATTCTGCCCGTCATCACCGTGATCGGCATCGAGGCGGCGTTCCTGATCGGCGGCCTGATCGTCACCGAAACCGTGTTCAACATTCCCGGCGTCGCCCGCTTCCTGGTCGAGGCGATCCGCTGGCGCGACTATCCGATCGTGCAGAACCTCGTGATGCTGATCGCCGTGGTCGTGGTGCTCGCCAACTTCACGGTCGACATGCTCTACGCGGTGATCGATCCGCGCATCCGCTACACCGATTAGGAGAGCCAGCGCTTGGCCGTCGATCAACTACGATAGCGAACTGAGGCGCGCCGGCGCCGATGCGACGCATGGCTGGCGCCGGCTCGCGTTCCTGGCGCAACGCCATGTGCTCGGCACCATCGGCCTCGGTCATCATGGTGCTGTTCGTGCTGCACCGCGGTCTTCGCCGACCTGATCTGCCGCTTCGATCCGCTCAGCATCGATTCCGCGCATCGCGCTGGCGCGCGCCCGGCGCGCTGCACTGGATGGGCACCGATTCGTTCGGCCGCGACGTCTGGAGCCGGATCATCCATGGCGCGCGCATCTCGCTCGCCGTCGGCATCGGCTCGACCGCGCTCGGCTCGTCGATCGGCGTCATCGATCGGCCTGGCATCGGGCTATCTCTCCGGCTGGGTCGACCTGGTGTTCCAGCGCGTGACCGATATCCTGCAGGCGCTGCCGCTGCTGGTGCTGGCGCTGGTGATGACGGCGGCGCTGGGACCGTCGCTGCCGAACGTGATCATCGCGATCGCGATCCCGCTGATCCCGACCGTCGCCCGCGTGATCCGCGCCAACACGCTGGCGCTGCGCGAGCTGCCGTTCGTCGAGGCCGCCAAGTCGATCGGCATGAGCGAGACGCGGATCGCGCTTCGCCATGTGCTGCCGAACACGCTGGCGCCGCTGATCGTGCTGGCGACCGCGCAGCTCGGCTCCACCATCCTCACCGAAGCCTCGCTGTCGTTTCTCGGCCTCGGCATTCCCGAGCCGTATCCGTCCTGGGGACGCATGCTGTCGGAATCGGCGGCGGAATATGTCCGCACCGCGCCGTGGCTGGTGATTTTCCCGGGCATCGCGATCAGCCTTGCGGTGTTCGGCACCAATCTGTTCGGCGACGCGCTGCGCGACATCCTCGATCCGAGGCAGCGCGGCTGATGACCGAGGCGCAGACGCAAGACATCGGTTCTCGACGTCAAGGGCCTGCAAACGGTGTTCTTCACCAATTCCGGGCTGTTCCGGGCGGTCGACGACGTCTCGTTCACGGTCCGCCGCGGCGAGACGCTGGCGATCGTCGGCGAATCCGGCTGCGGCAAGAGCGTGACGGCGCTGTCGATCATGCGGCTGGTGCCCGATCCGCCCGGCCGGATCGTCGGCGGCTCGGTGATGCTGGAAGGCACCGACCTGCTCGGCCTCGACGAGGCCGAGATGCGCAAGATCCGCGGCAATCGCATCTCGATGATCTTCCAGGAGCCGATGACCTCGCTCAACCCGGTGATGCGGATCGGCGACCAGATCACCGAGGCGGTCCGCCTGCATCGGCCGATCACCGCGCAAGGAGGCCTGGAAGCAGGCCGTCGAGATGCTGCGGCTGGTGCGGATTCCCGAGCCGGAGCGGCGGGCGCAGGAATATCCGCACCAGCTTTCCGGCGGCATGCGCCAGCGCGCGATGATCGCGATGGCGCTGGCGTGCCGGCCGGCGCTGCTGATCGCCGACGAGCCGACCACCGCGCTCGACGTCACCATCCAGGCGCAGATCCTGGCGCTGATCGCTCGATCTGCAGAACGAGCTCGGCACCGGGCTTGATCCTGATCACCCACGATCTCGGCGTGGTGGCGCAGACCGCGCAGCGCGTCATCGTGATGTATGCCGGCAAGAAGGTCGAGGAAGCCGACGTCGAGGACTCTGTTCGCCAATCCGCGGCATCCCTACACGCGCGGCCTGATGGCCTCGATGCCGGCGGTGATCGCGGCTCGACGCCAACGACCGATGCGCGGCTGACCGAGATTCCCGGCATGGTGCCGTCGCTGACCAACCTGCCGGCGGGCTGCGCCTTTGCGCCGCGCTGCCGGCTCGCGATCGAGCGCTGCCGCGCCGAATATCCGCCGCTGCAGGATTTGGCGACGGCCATCTGGCGGCGTGCTGGCGCGCGGCAGAACTGGCGGCGGCGCCATGACCGACGCACGCCCGTTGCTCGAGGTCACCGACCTCGTCAAGCATTATCGCGGTGCGCGGCGGCGTGCTTGCGCCGCCGGTCGGCACCGTGCATGCCGTCGACGGCGTCAGCTTCTCGCTTGGCGACCGGCGAAACGCTCGGGCTGGTCGGCGAATCCGGCTGCGGCAAATCGACGGTCGCGCGCAGCGTGCTGCGGCTGATCGAGCCGACCAGCGGCGCCATCAGGCTCGATGGCACGCGACATCACCCGTCTCGGCAAGGCCGAGCTGCGGCCGCACCGGCGCTCGATGCAGATCGTCTTCCAGGACCCGTTCGCCTCGCTCAATCCGCGCATGACCGCCGGCGACATCGTCGGCGAGCCGCTCAGCGTGCACGGCCTGGCGACCGGCCAGCGAAAGACGCGAGCGGGTCGCCGAATTGTTCGAGCAGGTCGGGCTTGCGGCCGGACCAGATGCACAACTATCCGCATCAGTTCTCCGGCGGCCAGCGCCAGCGCATCTGCATCGCGCGCGCGCTGTCGCTCGGGCCGAAGCTGATCGTGTGCGACGAGCCGGTCTCGGCGCTCGACGTCTCGATCCAGGCCCAGGTGATCAATCTGTTGATCGACCTGCAGCGCAAGCACGGCTTCTCCTATCTGTTCATCGCGCATGATCTCGCGGTGGTGGCCCATATCAGCCACCGCGTCGCGGTGATGTATCTCGGGCGCATTGTCGAGATCGCCGAGAAGCGCGAACTGTTCGCCAACCCGCGCCATCCCTACACCCAGGCGCTGCTGGCCTCGGTGCCGGTGGCCGATCCCGAAGGCAAAGCGTCTGGAGCCGCTGATCGACGGCGACGTGCCGAGCCCGATCAACCCGCCGTCCGGCTGCGCCTTCCACACCCGCTGCCGCCATGTGATGGACCGCTGCAAGGTCGAGACGTCCGGTGCTGGCGAAAACGGGCACGCAGCATCAGGTGGCGTGCTGGCTGAATGAGGGCACCGGGCGGGAGCCGTGAAGAACCGTCTTATTGCAACCCAAAAACGCAACGTCATCCTGTGAGGAGCGTGCTCTCTTAGGCTCGCGTCTCGAAGGATGGTGTTCAGCTCCGTGCCTGCAGCCATCCTTCGAGGCGCGCAAGAGCGCGCACCTCAGGATGACGGTGCCGTTGTTGAAGCGAGTTGCTGGATCACTCCACGCGGTGATGCCGTCGGCCGTGCCGGTGATGCACGCCGCCGTGCCCGTAATGTACGCGGCCGTACGCTTGAAGTGGTTGGCCGTCCAGAGGCGCTGCGAACGCAAATCGGGGATTGATGCCACAATAGGAGTTCGTTCCCGAGGCCGTAGCCTCGCATTGCTGGTAGCTTATGAACTGGCACAACCCCGGCAAGCCGTAGTCTCGGCCCTGCAGGCAGTAGGGAAAATCGGAGGGATCATAGGGTTGGGCGGAGGCGGGCAATGCCGCGAGTACCGTGCCCACAAACGCCGCGACTCCAACGAGCTTGAACATTTTGTTTTTCTCCCTCTGTCAGCAATCCACGCCGCGCTCCCCTCGCTATTTGCGAGCGCGCCGGGCTGCCACGATTGCGGCATATCAAAAGCGGCTCCAACGGGGGGTCACAAGGCCGTGTGCTCCGCCGGCAGCGCAGCACCTCACTCCCGAACGCGCGGCGAAACGTTTTGTTCGATCCCGGCGTGCTGTTCGGCGGCGACCGCGCGCTTGTAGCCGTCGCGGGCTTGCAGGCGCTGCCAGTAGGCTGCGACATTCGGCCCGAAATCCCTGGCGAGCCCGATATTGTCGGCCAGCCGCAAGGCATAGCCGATCACGATATCGGCCGCGGTAAACCTGCCGGCGCACAAGGTCTCCGCCTTGGCGGTCGCCGCTTCGACCGCGCGCAGCCGGCCGAAGAACCATTTGGCGTAATCGCCGGCGACTTGCGGATTGCGCCGTTCCTCCGGCTCCAGCTGGCTATAGCGCAGCACCAGCGTCTGCGGAAAGGTCAGCGTCGCATCACTGAAATACATCCAGTTGAGGAACGCGCCGAAATCAGGCTCGTCCGCGCCGACCATCAGCTGCGTCGGCCCATGACGGGTGCCGAGATAATGACAGATGCCGGAGGACTCCGTCATGCGGGTCTCGCCGTCGATCAGAAAAGGAATGGTGCCGAGCGGATTGAGGGCGAGATAGGGCTTGGCGAATACCCGCGGCGGGAACGGCAGCATTTTCAGCTCGTAAGGAAGACCCAGTTCCTCGAGCATCCAGAGCGGCCGGAACGAGCGTGCTGCATCGCAATGATAGAGCGTGATCATCGGATATTCCTTCTGGCAGAATGCGTCGGCTTTAGCCGTCCTTGGCCGCATCACCGGCCGCTTGTCCCGATCAAGCCACGCCGCGGCCCCTCAAGGCAAGGCGGGTAATCTTAACGTGCCTTGCGCCGCCTATGCCCAAAAGTCCAGCTAGCCAGCGGGTGCGGAGTTGGGCATGTTGCACGGCACAGGCCCGATCAGGGACCAGGCGGCGCCAGACCGCTGACAGGAGGAGTTTTACCAGTTCGCGCCAGCACTGGATCACACGCCTTGGCCGCCGGACGCCGGATCATCGGCCGCCCGATCCTTGGCTGCCATCGGGTACGCCTGCCCACCATTCATACCGAATATCCAATCTCCATCTCCGTCCAATGAAGGGTACATTCCATGACCAACAAGCTTGCCTCCAGGCTGATTTCGGCTGCCTCTGCCGCGGCGGTTATCGCGCTGACCGGCCACGGCGCGCTGGCGCAAAAGGTTTACGACACCGGCGCCTCCGACACCGAAATCAAGATCGGCAATATCGAGGCCTATAGCGGCCCGGCTTCCGCCTACGGCATGATCGGCAAGACCGAGGAAGCTTATTTCAAGATGGTCAACGATGCCGGCGGGGTGAACGGCCGCAAGATCAACTTCGTCAGCTACGACGATGCCTACAGTCCGCCGAAGACGGTCGAGCAGACCCGCAAGCTGATCGAGAGCGACGAAGTGTTCCTGATCTTCAATGCGCTGGGCACGCCGACCCAATCGGCGGTGCAGAAATATCAGAACACCAAGAAGGTCCCGCAACTGTTCGTTGCCACCGGCGCCAGCAAGTGGAACGATCCGAAGGATTTTCCCTGGACCATGGGCTTTCAGCCCAGCTACCGGGTCGAGGCCCGGATCTTCGCCAAGTACGTGTTGAAGAACAAGCCGGACGCCAAGGTCGCGGTGTTCTACCAGAACGATGATTTCGGCAAGGACTACGTGGCAGGCATCAAGGACATCTTCGGCGCCCAGGCATCCAAGCTGATCGTCGCGGAAGAGAGCTATGAGACCAGCGAGCCCTCGATCGATTCCCACATCGTCAAGCTGAAGGATACCGGCGCCGACGTGTTCATCAACATCTCGACGCCGAAATTCGCCGCCCAGGCCATCAAGAAGATGGCCGAGATCGGCTGGAAGCCGATGCACCTGATGACCGACGTTTCGATCTCGATCGGCGCGGTGATGAAGCCTGCCGGTCTCGACGCCTCGGAAGGCGTGCTGTCGGCCGGCTACCTCAAGGACGCGTCCGATCCGCAGTGGAAGAACGACGAGGGCATGAAGAAGTTCATGACGTTCGCCGACAAGTACATGCCGGGTTCGAACATTGCCGACGCCAACATGGTCTATGGCTATGCCGCGGCCCAGACCATGATCCAGGTGCTCAAGCAGTCCGGCGATACCCTGACCCGGGAAAACGTCATGAAGCAGGCCGCCAGCCTGAAGAACTTCGCGCCCGACACCCTGGTCCCCGGCATCACCATCACCACCAGCCCCACCGACTTCGCCCCGGTCGAACAGCTCAAGATGATGCGGTTCAAGAACGGCCAATGGGAATTGTTCGGCGACATCATCAGCGCCGAAACGGGGGGATAGGGAAAGCTGCGTTTCACCTCTCCCCGCTTGCGACCGCGTGCGGGGAGAGGCAGCGCATATGTCGTCCCCGCGAACGCACACCGGAACCGTCATCCTGAGGTGCGCGCTCTTTCTTGCGCGCCTCGAAGGATGGCCGCACGCACTGCACGGAACAACATCCTTCGAGGCTCGCAAGAGCTCGCACCTCAGGATGACGATGGAGTCGTTGCGCGGGGGACGACCCGCTGAGAGCGGTTACCCCGGCAAAAACATCGCGAACGGCTCGTCGATGGTACGGCGCAGATGCTCGCGATAGACCGCGTAATTGACGTCGCCGGATGAAATCCGCCCGACGGTCGGAGACGGGATCATCCTGGCCGGCAGGAATGCGATCGGGGCTGCGATCGGCGTCAGCAGCGAGCCGCGCCCGGCCAACAGCGTGGTGATGATGCCGTACATCTCGCCCAGGATGGTCGGGCGCGATACCGTGATCAGCCGGTGCTGGCCGTGCCGGTTGGTGACCAGGTAAATAAAACCGGACTGGTTCGGCACCGCGACCTCACCGAACTGCGTAAAGGCGGCATCGGTTCTTTCGCCTTCGCGAAACACCAGGGAGGATACCGCGGCCTCCCAGGCGATCTCGGTGCGATAGGCGTAGATCGCCTCCTTGTCGCCGAACGACGGCCGCAGCGTCACATAGACGCCCTCGAGCCATGTCACCGCGCGGCGCGAATACGCCCCCAGACTATCCGGCGCTACATCGCCGTTAACGGCGATGACAGGCGCCGCCAAGTCCTGCGTTTTGTCCTTTGTCTTGTCCGGTGTCTTGCGCAGGGAAACCCCAAGCGCCTGTTCGAGCCGCACGGTGGTTGCCAGGGTGAACGGGCGGCGGCCGCCGAGCACTTTTTCCAGCGTGGAAAGACTGAGCTTGGCCTGCTCGGCCAGCGCTTGCCGGGAGATGCGGCGGCGCGCGATTTCCTCGCGAATGGTCTCGGCCACCCGTTGGCTTTGCTCGGCGGAAAGCTGCTTGTCCGGCTGCATCGTCACCCCTGCGAATGACGCTAGATATAGCAGACGTACATCTCCGTACAAAGCCGTACAAAGCCGCCATCGGCGGCGGCGGCCAAAGCCGGACAACGCCGGAACAATGCCGATCATTCCGCTCGCGCCACAACCGGTCATTCCGCACAAATCGAAGCGACGAAGATGTCCTTCGGGGAGTGACGAAAATGACCATCTGCGACGAGACCAGTTGCGACGAGATTGAGACCCATGGGCACGCTGATCTTGCGGCCTTGTCTCTCAGGGCCCTTAATCTAGGGCCCTCGAATCTGGCGAGCCTGACAAAACTCCTGCTGTTCGTGGTGATGCAATGCCTCACCGTGATCCTGATTGGATTTGCCGCACTGTTCGTCAGCTTCGAGCCGGTATGGTCACAGGAAGCGCCACCGGTGTTCGCGCGGCAAGTCTTCGCAAGCCTCGGTGATGCGCACACCGGCTCGCTGCTGCTCAAGACCGATGACGGCTATGCCGATGCGAGCCGGCTCGGCGTCGACGTCGACCTCACGGTGTCGGGGCCGACCATCCGCGCCCGCGTCACCCAGATCTTTCGCAACCCGACGCAAAACTGGGTCGAGGCGACCTACGTCTATCCACTGCCCGAAGGCGGCGCCGTCGATACGCTCAAGATGGTGGTCGGCGACCGCGTCATTGTCGGCGACATCAAGGAGCGGCAGCAGGCCCGGGCCATTTACGAACAGGCGCGCGCCGGCGGGCGCAAGGCGGCGCTGACCGAACAGCAACGGCCGAACATCTTCACCAATTCGATCGCCAATATCGGCCCCGGCGAAACCGTGCTGGTGCAGATCGAGTACCAGGAGCCGGTGCATCAATCCGGCAATGAATTCTCGTTGCGGGTGCCGCTGGTGATCGGCCCGCGCTACACGCCCGCGCCCGTGGTGCAGAGCGTCGATCTGCGCGCCGACGGCGGCGGCTGGGGTGCGACCGTCTCGGACCCGGTGCCGGATCGCGACCGCATTACGCCCGAGGTGCTGGACCCCGCGTTGCATGCGCCGGTCAATCCGACCACCATCAAGGTGCATTTGCAGGCCGGATTTCCGCTGGGCGAGGTCAAGAGCCCGTTCCATGCCGTCAAGATCGATAGCCCCGATGCGACCACCCGCGTCATCAAACTCGCCGACGGCCCGGTGCCGGCAGATCGCGACTTCGAATTGACCTGGAAGCCGGCTGCGAAAACGGCGCCATCGGTCGGGCTGTTCCGCGAGCATGTCGGCGATGCCGACTATGTGCTGGCGTTTGTCACGCCGCCTCTCGTCGAGCAGGCCGAACAGAAGCCGCTGCCCCGCGAGGTGATCTTCGTGATCGACAATTCCGGCTCGATGGGCGGCACCTCGATCACGCAGGCCAAGGCCAGCCTGATCTACGGCCTCGGCCGCCTGCAACCCGGTGACCGCTTCAACGTGATCCGCTTCGACCATACCATGGATGTCCTGTTCACGGATTCCGTGCCGGCCGACGCGGCGCATATCGGCGAGGCCACCGCGTTCGTCACCGCGTTACAGGCGCAAGGCGGCACCGAAATGGTGCCCGCGATGCGGGCGGCGCTGACCGATCATGCTGGCGCCGACAGCAATACGCTGCGCCAGGTGGTGTTCCTGACCGACGGCGATATCGGCAACGAAGAGCAGTTGTTCGAGACCATCAATGCGATGCGCGGCCGCTCGCGGGTGTTCATGGTCGGCATCGGCTCGGCGCCAAACACCTATCTGATGACGCGCGCCGCCGAACTCGGACGCGGCGCCTTCACCCATATCGGTTCGGTCGACCAGGTCGAGGAACGCATGCGCAGCATGTTCGCCAAGCTCGAGAACCCCGCGGTGACCAATCTTGTCGCCAAATTCTCCGACGCCGCGGCGGACTTCACCCCGGCTGCCATCCCCGACCTCTATCGTGGCGAGCCGCTGGTGCTGGCAGCTCGGCTCGACAAGTTCAAGGGCTCGGTCGAGCTCAAGGGGCACATCGGCGACCGGCCCTGGGTCGTGACCCTTCCGCTGGCGAATGCGGCCGAAGGCCGTGGCCTGTCCAAACTATGGGCGCGCCGCAAGATCAGCGACGCCGAGATCGCGCGCACCACACGTCAGGTCAGTCCCGAGGATGCCGACAAGACCATTCTGGCGCTCGCGTTGCAGCACCAATTGGTGACCCGGCTGACCAGCCTGGTCGCGGTCGACACCACGCCCAGCCGTCCCGAAGGCGAGCCGCTGAAGCTGACCGATCTGCCGCTCAACCTGCCGGCCGGCTGGGATTTTGCCAAAGTATTCGGCGACCGGCCGCAATTGCCGGCACCCTTGAAAGAACGCCGCGCCGACGCCGGCGATGTCAGGGGTCAGGCCGCCATGAAACGCGCGCTGCCCGCACCGGTGCCCGACACGCTCAGGCTGCCGAAGACCGCGACCGATGCCGAACTCAGGATGATCGCGGGTTCGGTCCTCTTGATGCTGGGCCTGATGTGGCTGCTGTTCAACCGGCGTCAGAGATTTGCGAACTGACGCCGCGCGAGATGGAGGAGGCGCCCCACCCTCCTCCTGCAAAGCGCGCGCGGCCCTCCGTCCCCCAAGGGCCGCGC
Source organism: uncultured Alphaproteobacteria bacterium (assembly GCA_963755895.1). GTDB lineage: Bacteria > Pseudomonadota > Alphaproteobacteria > Rhizobiales > Xanthobacteraceae > Bradyrhizobium. The sequence continues at coordinate 700,012 of CAVWMD010000001.1, read as the reverse complement.
GCGCGAGTTTTTTTCCGAACGACATCTCAATCGTCATTGCGAGGAGCGAAGCGACGAAGCAATCCACGGCTGCAAGTAAGACTGGATTGCTTCGCTTCGCTCCCAATGACGAACTCTAATGGTTCCCATGCCCCGCTTCATCACACCCCTCCTGCTCTCCCTCATCGGCCTCCTGCTGTTCGGTCAGGGCGCTTACATCCACGCCAAGGCGTTGCTCGCGCAGGTTCTGCTGGAGCGGGCTTTTGATCAGACCATCGCAACCGGCAATCCAACAAAACCCTGGTCATGGGCGGACACCGGTCGCGCGCATCGAAGTGAAGCGCATCGGCGCCAGCGCCATCGTGCTCTCGGGCAGTAGCGGACAGGCGCTCGCTTTCGGCCCGGGGCATGTCGAGCTGACACCCGATGCCGGCGAACGCGGCGTCGCGGTCTATTCCGCCCACCGCGATACCCATTTTCGCTTTCTGCGAGACGTCGCCCTCGGCGACGAGATCGACATCACACGCAGCGATGGCAGGATGTTCCGCTATCGCGCGGACAGCCGTTCAGTGGTGCGCTTCGATGCCTCGGGCATCGATCCGCTGGCCGACGGCTACGGGCTGGTGCTGTCGACCTGCTGGCCGTTCGATGCCCTCATCCCGGGCCCCGAACGCTATCTGCTGCATGCCACCATGATCGCCGCCGATCGATGATCACGACCTCGTTAGTGGCCAACTTGATGACTATTTAAATCACCATAATCCCGTGAGATATTTGCGCCTGCGTCCATCGAAACCGAACGGCCACAGCGATGAATTCCCAGGTCCAGTATTTGCCGATGACGCCGGGATTGTTTTCGATCCTGGTGGTGCTGTTTGTGGGGCTGGTGATTCTGATCCAGCTTCGGATTCTCCGCTACGCCTATATGCGGCTCGGGATCGGACCCGGCGCCGCGCTACTGCTGCTGTTCGGCTCGCTGATCGGCAGCTATTTCAATATTCCTGTCGCGGTGCTGCCCGAAACGCATGTCCGCTCCAATGAGGTGGTCGATTTCTTCGGCATGCGCTATGTCGTGCCGCTGGTGGCGCAATGGCCCGGCACCGTGCTCGCCGTCAATATCGGCGGCGCCGTGATCCCGACCTTGATGTCGGCCTATCTCGTGATCCGATATCAGTTGTGGCTGAGGGCCGTTTTGGCCGTCATCGCCATCGCCTTCGTGATCCATTCGATGGCCACGCCGGTGCACGGCCTCGGCATCGCGGTGCCGGTGTTTGCGCCGGTCGTCGCCACCGCAATCCTCGCCTTCATCCTGTCGCGCGAATACGCGCCGCCATTGGCCTATATCGGGGGCTCGATGGGCACGCTGATCGGCGCCGACCTCTCCAATCTCGACAAGATCAACGGCCTCGGCGCGCCGGTCGCCTCGATCGGCGGCGCCGGAACCTTCGACGGGATTTTCCTGACCGGCATTTTGGCGGTGCTGCTGGCCGGCGTTGCCGCGCCCACCCGGATGCGGCCAGCCCGCTATTGAAGCCCCGCGGTTAGTCTGGAACGGGACGAGATTTATGGAAACGATCCGCTAATGGCTGATCATCCACGGCCGCGCGGTTGGAAAACTCTTGGCGCCGCTTCGGGTCTTGGTCACCAGGCGCGACGGCTTACCGGAACAGCAGCCGCAGCCCGCCTTGTGCGAGGCCTTGTATTGATCGACGGTCTTCGGCGCGTTGGAGCTGCGTTCGTTGGTGGCGTGCGCCTTGCGCTTGTCGGACGACATGCAGAAGAAATTCGGCGCGGTCAGGATCGCGCGCGGCGATTCTCCCGCGCATTGCGGGCAATCCTGCGGCTCGTCGCATTCGGCCATCGGCCGCATGTCGGTGAACGGACCGCAATCGTTGCAGAGATAATCATAAACAGGCATTTCAATCTCCCCGGCACTTCAATTCATAACATGCGACCGGAATGCGGGGACGGCAAATACGCACCGCCCCGCATCCCGTCGCAGGGAGCTACTTGTCCTGTGAGAGCGGCATCTGGATGTCGCCCTTGATGTGTTTGATCGGACCGGCCGACGACGGCATGATGTCGAAGTCGAAGATCTCCGTCGGCAGCCACAGCGTGGCGCAGGCGTTCGGTACGTCGACCACGCCGCGAGATGTGGCCCTGACACGGCGCGGTGCCGAGGATCGAATAGGCCTGGGCGCCGGAATAGCCGAACTTCTTGAGATATTCGATCGCGTTCAGGCAGGCCTGGCGATAGGCGATATGGACGTCGAGGTAATGCTGCTTGCCTTGCTCGTCGACCGAGATGCCTTCGAAGATCAGATAGTCCTTGTAGTTCGGCGTGATCGGCGACGGCTTGAATACGGGATTCTTGATGCCGTATTTGGCGACGCCGCCCTTGATGAGGTCGACCTTGATGTGCAGCCAGCCGGCCATTTCGATGGCGCCGCAGAAGGTGATTTCGCCGTCGCCCTGGCTGAAGTGCAGGTCGCCCATCGACAGACCGGCGCCGGGCACATAGACCGGGAAGTAGATCTTCGAGCCGCGCGACAGATCCTTGATGTCGCAGTTGCCGCCATGTTCGCGCGGCGGCACGGTGCGGGCGCCCTCGGCGCCGATCTTGGCCTTGGCGTCGCCCTTTGGCCTGGCCGGCATGTGCGGTCGGTGCGAATGGCGGATTGGCCAAGCCCGGCACGCGGGTCGGATTGGTCGCGATCAGCGCGGTCTCGCGCTCGTTCCAGGTCGCCAGCATCTTCGGATCCGGCAGACAGCCGATCAGGCCGGGATGGATCAGGCCGGCGAAATTGACGCCGGGGATGTGGCGCGACGAGGTGTAGAGGCCCTTGATGTCCCAGATCGACTTCTGCGCCAGCGGGAAATGATCGGTCAGGAAGCCGCCGCCGTTCTGTCTTCGAGAAGAAGCCGTTGAAGCCCCAGAGGCTTTCCTTGAGCGGACCGACGTCGAGCAGATCGACCACCAGCAGATCGCCGGGCTCCGCGCCCTTGACGCCGATCGGGCCGGACAGGAAGTGCACGATCGACAGATCGATGTCGCGCACGTCGTCGGCCGAATCGTTGTTCTTGATGAAGCCGCCGGTCCAGTCGACGGTCTCGATGATGAAGTCGTCGCCCGGACTGACCCACTCCACGATCGGAATATCGGGATGCCAGCGGTTGTGGATCTTGTCGTTTTCATAGGCCGACTGCGTGAGATCGACCTTGATCAGTGTATCTGGCATCAATTAGCTCCCTGTTTACGCGTTTTGACAGGACTTCGGAATAGGAGTTAGACCGACAAATATTTCGAGATCTGCGCGGCATCGACGCTGGCGCGCGCATCGTCGCGCACGATCTCGCCGTTCTCGATGACGAGCACGCGGTCGGCGATGTCGAGCGCGAAGCTCAAAACCTGCTCGGAGACCACGATCGACAGCCCGCGCTCGTCGCGGATCCGCTTCAAAGTGCGCGCCATCTCCTGGATGATCGACGGCTGGATGCCTTCGGTCGGCTCGTCCAGCAGCAGCACCTTCGGCTTGGTGGCGAGCGCGCGGGCGATCGCAAGCTGCTGCTGCTGGCCGCCGGACAGATTGCCGCCGCGGCGGCCCTTCATCTCCAGCAGCACCGGAAACAGCTCGTAGATGTCGCCCGGGCACTTCGCTTTCGCCCGATGCGACGAGGCCGGTCTCGATATTTTCCTTCACCGTCATGGTCGAAAAGATCATGCGGCCCTGCGGCACGTAAGCCAGGCCCTTGGCGACCCGCTCGTAGCTCTTCAGCTTGCTGAGCTCGGCGCCTTCCATGGTCACCGAGCCGCTTTTGGTCGGCACGATCCCCATCAGCGACTTCATCAGCGTGGTCTTGCCCATGCCGTTGCGGCCCATGATCGCGACGATTTCGTTGGGCGCGACCGACGACGTTGAGGCCATGCAGCACCTCGCTCTGGCCGTAGGCGACATGCAGATCCGAGATAGCCAGCATTAACGTGCTCCTTGTCCTGTACAGCTAGAGCATGATCTTGTTCGAAAAACCGGTACCCGTTTTTCCGGATCATGCGCTTAGTGCCCGAGATAGACTTCGATGACTTTCGGATCGTTCTTGACGTGCTCCATCGTGCCTTCCGACAGGATCTGGCCCTGATGCAGCACCGTGACCTTGTGGGCGATGTCCTCGACGAATTTCATGTCGTGCTCGATCACCAGCACCGAGCGGTTCTTGATGATGCGGTTGAGCAGTTCGGCGGTCTTGACCCGCTCGCTGACGCTCATGCCGGCGACCGGCTCATCGAGCATCAGCAATTCCGGGTCCTGGATCAGCAGCATGCCGATCTCGAGCCATTGCTTCTGGCCGTGGCTGAGCAGTTCGGCCTTCACGTTGAGCCGGTCCTTCAGGAAGATCATCTCGGCGACTTCATGGACGCGGTCGCGCACCGCGGCGTCGCGCGTGAAGGTCAGCGCGCCGAACACGGTGCGGCCGCGCGGAAATGAAATCTCCAGATTCTCGAACACCGTGAGGTCGTCGTAGATCGACGGCGTCTGGAATTTGCGGCCGACCCCGGCCTGCACGATCTGGTTCTCCTTCATCTTCGTGAGGTCCTTGTCACGAAACTGGATCGAACCGGAGGTGGCTTTGGTCTTGCCGCAGATCAGATCGAGCACCGTGGTCTTGCCGGCGCCGTTGGGACCGATGATGACGCGGATCTCGTTTTCCTCGACATAGAACGAGAGATCGTTGACGGCCTTGAAACCGTCAAAGGAAACCGTCAGCGCCTCGACCGAGAGCAGGAATTCCTTGGGTTGATGACCTATCAGCATGATCGTCTCCTCACTCGGCCGGCGCGCCGTCGGCGACGGAGCTGTCGATGGCGGCGGTCCAACTCGGCTTGCGCGACGCGATCAGGCGATCGATGCGCGGCTGCACATAGTCGCCCCAGATGCCGGCGAGGCCGTCCGGGAAGGCAAGCACCACCGCGATGAACAGGCCGCCGAGCCCGAACAGCCACAGTTCGGGAAAGGATTCCGACAGGCTGGTCTTGGCGAAATTGACCAGCAGCGTGCCGTAGACCGCGCCGAGGATGGAGAGCCGGCCGCCGACCGCGGTGTAGATCACCATCTCGATCGACGGCACGATGCCGACAAAAGACGGCGACATGAAGCCGACATTGAGCGCGAACATGGCGCCACCGATCGCGGCAAACACCGCGGCGATGGTAGAAGGCGAAGATCTTGAAGTTGGCGACGCTATAGCCGGAGAAGCGGACCCGGTCCTCCTTGTCGCGCATCGCGACCAGGATGCGGCCGAGCTTCGAATGCCGGATGAACTGGGCGATGAAGATGCAGACGAACAGGCAACCCACTTCGAAGAAATACAGCACGATCTTGGCGTGATCCGGCCGGATGTCCCATCCCTTCAGGGTGCGCAGATCGGTCATGCCGTTGATGCCGCCGGTGTAACCCTGCTGGCCCACGATCAGGATGGTCAGGATGGCCGCGACCGCCTGGGTGATGATGGCGAAGTAGGTGCCGCCGACCCGGCGCTTGAACATCGCCGCGCCGATGATCAGGGCGAAGATGCCCGGCACCAGGATGATCGCGGCGATGGTGAAGGTGAGACTGTGAAACGGCTGCCAGAACAACGGCAGCGAGGTGATCTGATTCCAGTCCATGAAATCGGGAATGCCGGGGGTCGACTGGATCTTGGTATTTTCGACGCTCGATGCCTCGAGCTTGAGGAACATCGCCATGCAGTAGCCGCCGAGGCCGAAGAACACGCCCTGCCCCAGGCTGAGAATGCCGCCATAGCCCCAGCAGATCACCAGGCCCAGCGCGACGAAGGCGTAGGTGAGGTATTTCGCGACCAGATTGAGCCGGAAGACATCGAGGCAGAGCGGCAGGATCACCACCAGGAAAACGGCGAGCACCAGGATTCCGATCAGCTCCGATCGATTGACGAAACGATTGGCGGTCATGGCTTCAGCCCTTTTTGTTATTTGCGGACCTTGAGGGCGAACAGACCCTGCGGCCGCAGCATCAGAATTCCGACAACGGCGAGCAGCGTGATGACCTTCGCCATCGATCCCGACAGGAAGAATTCGAGCGTCGACTGGGTCTGCGAGATGCTGAAGGCGGAGGCGATGGTGCCGAGCAGGCTGGCGGCGCCGCCGAACACCACCACCAGGAAGGTATCGACGATGTAGAGCTGGCCGGAGGTCGGCCCGGTCGAGCCGATCATGGTGAAGGCGCTGCCGGCGATGCCGGCGATGCCGCAGCCGAGGCCGAAGGTGTAGCGATCGACCTTCTCGGTGTTGATGCCGACCGCGCCGGCCATGACGCGGTTCTGCACGACGGCGCGGACCTGGCGGCCCCAGCGCGACTTGTACATGATGTAGCCGACCACGATCGTGATCAGCAATGTCAGCGCCATCACGAAGATGCCGTTGATCGGAATTTCGATGCTGTCGGTGACGTTCAGCGAGCCGAGCATCCATTGCGGCAGTTCGACGCCGACTTCACGCGCGCCGAAGATCGAGCGATAGGCCTGCTGCAGGATCAGGCTCAGGCCCCAGGTGGCGAGCAGCGTATCGAGCGGGCGCTTGTAGAGATGCCGGATCAGCGCCCATTCCACCAGCATTCCGAGCGCGCCGGAGGCGATGAACGCCAGTATCATCGCGAGGAAGAAGTAGCCGGCGAACAATCCCGGCAGATAGGCCTGGAAGAAATTCGAGGTCATCCAGGTGACGTAGGCGCCGAGGATCATGAACTCGCCATGGGCCATGTTGATGACGCCCATCTGGCCGAAGATGATCGCAAGACCGAGCGCCATCAGCACGTAGACCGAAAACAGGATCAGGCCGGCGAAGCCCTGCATGACGAAGATCGAGCCGAGATCACCAATCGAATAGTCGCCGAACATCGATGTCCTCCGTCGGGGATAAGTCCCGCGTCGCGAACGAGATTCGCGACGCGGGGTCTTAAGCGTGGATTGACGATCCACGCCAGGGAGCAGGATTTGCTGAGGGAGAGCGCGGCAGAGCGCCGCGCGCTCTGCTGGCAGCGCGCTTACTGGTAGCCCTTCGGGAACGGATCCGGCTCGACCAGATCCTTGGTTTCGTAGACCAGTTCGAACTGGCCATCGAGCTTGGCGCGACCGACGCGGGTCTTCGACCACAGATGATGGTTTTCGTGGATGCGCACGTAACCTTCCGGCGCGCCCTTGAATTCGACGCCCGGGCGAAGCCGCCGCGATCTTGTCGACGTCGAAGCTGCCGGCCTTCTCGGCGGTTAATTTCCACAGCCACGGGCCGAGATAGGCAGCCTGTGTCACGTCGCCGATCACGGTCTTCTCGCCCCACATCTTCTTGAAGGCGGGAACGAACAGCTTGTTGTTCGGATTGTCGAGCGACTGGAAGTACTTCATGCAGGCATAGGCGCCGGCGATGTTCTCGCCGCCGATGCCGTCGATTTCGTCTTCGGTCACCGAGATCGTCAGCAGCGTCTGCTTCGACAGGTCGATACCGGCCGCCTTGAGCTGCTTGTAGAACGCGACGTTCGATCCGCCGACGACGTCGGTGAAGATCACGTCGGGCTTGGTCAGCTTGATCTTGTTGATGACCGAGTTGAACTGGGTGTTGCCGAGCGGATAATATTCTTCGCCGACGACCTTGCAGCCCTGCAGATGGCTCTCGATGTGCTTGCGCGCGATCTTGTTCGAGGTGCGCGGCCAGATGTAGTCCGAACCGATGAAGAAGAACGATCTTCGCGCTCTTCTCCTTGTTGACCCAGTTCAGGCCGGCGAGGATCTGCTGGGTGGCTTCCTGGCCGGTGTAGATGACGTTCTTGGACTGCTCGAGGCCTTCGTAGAAGGTCGGGTAGTAGAGCATGCCGTTATATTGCTCGAGAACCGGCAGCACCGCCTTGCGGGAAGCCGAGGTCCAGCAGCCCATGATCGCCGCGACCTTGTCGTTGACCAGAAGCTTCTTGGCCTTTTCCGCGAAGGTCGGCCAATCGCTGGCGCCGTCTTCCTGGATGATCTTGATCTTGCGGCCGAGGATGCCGCCGGCTTCGTTGATCTGCGCGATCGCGAGCTTTTCGGACTCGATCGAACCGGTTTCCGAGATCGCCATGGTGCCGGTGGCCGAATGCAGGATGCCGACGGTCACTTCAGTATCGGTAACCGCGAGACCGGTGGTGTTGATCGCGGAGGTTGCCGGAACATCGGCAAAAGACGGGCGAGGAAGCATGGTGAAGGCGGGGACCGCCGCCATTCCCATCAGCAGCTTGCGGCGAAATGCCGACTGCAGCCCCTGTTTATTCTCGTCTGACATATCTACCCCATTGTGTTCGAGTACGCGCTATTGGCGGCACCAGGATTGCCGAGATTGTGCAGTGCACAGATACGCAAGATCGCGTATATTGCACCGCAAAATAGCGACGTAGATTTTGCCGACGGGGATTTTGCGCGAAGGTTCGCGCGGGCTCAGGAGTTCAAGAGTGGCAGGGCGACAGCGGATAGACCGCGTCAGGCGCCAATATAATCAATGGGTTGCCAACCAGACGCTGGAAGATTACGCGCTGCGCTTCACCGCCAAGAGCGCGCGGCGCTGGTCCGCCGCCCGCGTCGCCAACACCGCGCTGGGCGCGATCTCGTTCCTGGCGCTGGAGGCGATCGGCGGCACCATCACCCTTAATTATGGCGTCACCAACGCCACCGCCGCCATCCTCGTCGTCAGCGTCATCATCTTCTGCTGCGGCCTGCCGATCGCCTATCACGCCGCCAAATACGGCATCGACATCGATCTTCTGACCCGCGGCGCCGGCTTCGGCTACATCGGCTCGACCATCACCTCGCTGATCTACGCCTCCTTCACCTTCATCTTCTTCGCCATCGAGGCGGTGATTCTCGCGACCGCGCTGGAGATGTGTTTCGGAATCCCGCGCCCGATCGGCTATCTCATCAGCGCCGTCGTCATCATTCCGCTGGTCACCTACGGCATCACGCTGATCAGCCGCTTTCAGTTATGGACGCAGCCGCTCTGGATCATTCTCAACATCCTGCCGTTTGCGGCGATCGCCTATGCCAATCCGCACTCCTTTGCCGAATGGCGTAACTTTACCGGCGAGCACGGCGATCCGGGCGGCCATCTCGATCTCCTGCTGTTCGGCACCGCCGCCTCGGTGGTGTTCGCGCTGGTGGCGCAGATCGGCGAGCAGGTCGACTTCCTGCGCTTCCTGCCGCGCGACCGCCGGACCTCGCGGACGATCGTGGTGGATCGCGCTGATCAGCGCCGGTCCGGGCTGGATCTTCGCCGGCGCGCTCAAGCTGCTGGCCGGATCGTTCCTGGCGTTCTTCGCGCTGAGCCATGGCGTGTCCGACGAACATGCCGCCGAGCCCGCGCACATGTATCTCGAAGCGTTTCGTTATGTGCTGTCGCAGCCGGATCTGGCGCTGGCATTGACCGGCACCTTCGTGATCCTGTCGCAGGTGAAGATCAACGTCACCAACGCCTATGCCGGCTCGATCGCCTGGTCGAACTTCTTTTCTCGCCTCACCCATAGCCATCCCGGCCGCGTGGTCTGGCTGGTGTTCAACGTGCTGGTCGCGCTGCTGCTGATGGAGATCGGCGTCTACAAGGCGCTGGAGCAGACGCTGGCGCTTTATTCCAACGTCGCGATCGCCTGGGTCGGCGCGCTGGTCGCCGATCTCGTCATCAACAAGCCGCTCGGCCTGCGCCCGCGCCACATGGAGTTCAAGCGCGCGCATCTCTACGACATCAATCCGGTCGGCGTCGGCGCGATGACGATCGCCACCATCGTTTCGATCAGCGCGTTCTATGGCGTGTTCGGACCGACGTTGCGAAGGCGCTGTCGCCGTTCGTCGCGCTGACTCGCGGCGTTCGTCGCGGCGCCTGCTGATCGCCTATGCGACCGACGGCAAATATTACATCGCGCGCAAGCCGAAGCGGAGCTGGCAAAATCTCGAAGCGATCCAGTGCTGTATCTGCGAACATTCGTTCGAGCCCGAGGACATGGCGTCGTGCCCGGCCTATGCCGGGCCGATCTGCTCGCTGTGCTGTTCGCTCGACGCGCGCTGCCACGACCTTTGCAAGCCGCATGCGCGGATCCAGGCGCAGGTTTCCGAGACCCTCGGCGCCCTGCTGCCGAAGCCGATCTATGCCCGGATCAATTCGCAGTTCGGGCATTATCTCGGCGTCTTCGTCGATATCCGCCGGCCTGGTCGGACTGACGCTCGGCCTGATCTACCTGCAAACGACATCGGCGGCGATCCACGGCGACGAGCTGCAGCTATCCGGCGTGCTGTGGAAGGTGTTCTTCGCGCTGACGATCATCATCGGCGTGGTCGCCTGGCTGTTCGTGCTGGCGCAGCAAAGCCGGCGCGCGGCGGAGGAAGAAACCAGGCGGCAGACCACGCTGTTGATCCAGGAAATCGACGCCCACAAGCGCACCGACGCCGAATTGCAGCGCGCCAAGGAGGTCGCCGAATCCGCCAACCTCGCCAAGAGCCGCTACGTCGTCGGCCTGAGCCATGAACTGCGCTCGCCGCTGAACGCCATCAGCGGCTATGCGCAATTGCTGGAGCAGGATTCGAGCCTGCAATCCAAACCGCGCGACCAGGTGCGCGTGGTCCGCCGCAGCGCCGATCATTTGTCGGGGCTGATCGACGGCATTCTCGATATTTCGAAAATCGAGGCCGGCCGGCTCTATCTGTCGCGCGACGAGGTTCGCCTCGGCGAGTTTCTCGACCAGCTCGTCGGCATGTTCCGGCTGCAAGCCGCCGCCAAGGGCATCGATTTCGTCTTCACCCGGCCGCCGTTGCTGCCGGTCGTGGTGTACGCCGATGAAAAGCGGCTGCGCCAGATCCTGATCAATCTGTTGTCGAACGCCATCAAGTTCACCCAGGCCGGCAGCGTGCGGTTCGTCGTCCACTATCGCAGCCCGGTCGCCGAATTCGAGGTGATCGACACCGGACCGGGAATCCGGGCCACCGACCTCGAACGGATCTTCGCCCCGTTCGAACGCGGCGAACTCGGCGTCTCGCAGCCGCAGACCGGGACGGGCCTCGGGCTGACGATCAGCCGGTTGCTCGCGGGCGTGATGGGCGGCGACATCCAGGTCTCCAGCCCGGTCGGCACCGGCAGCACTTTCCGCGTCAAGATGCTGCTGTCGGAAGTGACCAATCCGACGCGGATCGCGCCGGTCGATGCCCCGGTATTCGGCTATCACGGCCCGCGCAAGACCATCCTGGTGACCGACGACGATCCGATCCAGCGCGATCTCTTGCGCGAGGTGCTGACGCCGCTGGGCTTCATCCTGCTCAGCGCACCGGATGGACCGGCGTGTCTGGCGCTGGCGCAGCATTGCCGGCCCGATCTGTTTCTGCTGGATATCTCGATGGCCGGCATGACTGGATGGACGGTCGCGGAAACGCTGCGTGCGAACGGCCATCATCAGGCCCGCATCCTGATGGTTTCGGCGAGCGCGCTGGAAGCCCACGGCGCGCCGCTGGCGCAGCCGTTCCACGACGGCTATCTGATGAAGCCGATCGATATTCCGCGGCTGCTGGAAACGATCCGGCAGTTGCTCAAGATCGAGTGGCAATATGAGACCGACCAGATCGCGGCGCCGCACTGGACGCCGGACACGGAACTCGCGGCCGCCGGTGAAAGACGTGGAAGAACTGATCGATCTCGGGCAGATGGGTTACATTCGCGCGATCCAGGTCAAGCTCGACGACACTTGGAAACGAACACCCCGAACATGCCGACTTCGTATCGCACATGCGCACGCTGATCGACCGCTTCGATCTCGATCAGTACATGGCAACCCTGAAGACGCTGTACAGCTATGACCACTGAATCCAAAAAACGCGATGTCGCGCTGGTCGTCGATGATTCGCCGGAAACGCTGCGGCTTCTGACCGACGCGCTCGACGGCGCCGGCATGACGGTGATGGTCGCGATGGACGGCGCGGCGGCGATGCGGATCGTCGACCAGATCACGCCCGACATCATCCTGCTCGACGCGGTGATGCCCGGCATCGACGGCTTTGAGACCTGCCGCAGGCTCAAGCGCGACGCCGGCCTGAGCAACGTGCCGGTGATCTTCATGACCGGATTGGCGGAGACCGAGCACATCGTGCACGGGCTGGAAGCCGGCGGCGTCGATTATGTCACCAAGCCGATCGTGATCGAGGAAATGCTGGCGCGGATCAGGGTGCATCTGGCCAATGCACGGCTGACCCAGAGCGCCCGCGCCGCGCTCGACGTCTCCGGACGATTTCTGTTCGCGGTCAGCCGCCAGGGCAAGATCATGTGGGCGACGCCGCAGGCGCAGAAATTGCTGTCGGATCATCTTCCCGCCGCAACCGATGACGAGCTCGAGCTGCCGCCGTCGATGCTGCAATGGCTCGAACAGACGCAAAAGAGCAGCACCGGATCGAAAGCCCAGGCCACGGCGTCGTTTCCCGACAACCCGCAGCTACAGTTGCAATATATGGGAAAGTCCGGGCCCAACGAATTCCTGCTGCGGCTGGCCAAGGATTCCAGCCCGGATTTGCCGGCCAAATTCAGCAGCGAGCTTGGCTTGACCACCCGTGAAGGCGAAGTGCTGTCGTGGCTCTCCAAAGGCAAGACCAACCGCGACATCGCCCAGATCCTCGGCCTCAGCCCGCGCACGGTCGACAAGCATCTCGAGCAGATCTACGCCAAGCTCGGCGTCGAAAACCGCACCGCCGCCGCCGCGATCGCGACCAATGCGAGCCGGCGGAATTCGTGAGAGAAAGAAACAAACTGACGTCGTCCCGGCCTTGAGCAGGCGAAGTTAGCTCGACGTCATCCTGAGGTGCGAGCTCTTGCGAGCCTCGAAGGATGGCTGCGAGCACGGAGCTGAACACCATCCTTCGAGACGCGGCCAAGTGGCCGCTCCTCAGGATGACGGTTCCGGTGTGTCCCTGCGCCTTACGCGCAATTGCGCGCTAGGCCGGGACGACCAGCCGAGACCGCGTGCGTCTACGGCGCCGTCAGCACCGAACCCCATTGCTTCGCGGTCTGCACGATCCAGTCGCGATACAGCGTCAGCGGCGTGACGCCGGTGAGGCCGCCGCAGCCGCCGGTGCCGTTGGGGCCGGTCGACCAACTGATTACGCCGATGATCACCGGCTTGCCCTGCTTGATCCTCGAATACCGGTCCGCCGGAATCGCCGGTGCAGGCGCCGAGTCCGGCGCGCGTGCCGCCGCCGGCCGGATCGACCAGCCGTATCTGCAACGTGCCGGGTTGGCCGGTCGCGACCAGCTCGGCGGATCGCACGACGCCGCCACTCTTGCCGTCGCCGCGAATGGTGACGCCGATGCCGGCGATGGTGAACGATTGCCGGCCGCGAGCGGCATCGCCGGCGCGCCGATCGGCGACGGATTCTGCTTCGGCGTTTCGAGCTGCAGCAGGCTGACATCGGCGGTGGCGCGATGCGCCAGCATGGTCTGCATGTTGAAGCCGGGATGATCGGCGATGCTTTTCACGTCCCGTAGTTGCGGCTGCCGGTCCGCGCCGTAGTCGACGATCTTGTAGGTCGCGCCCGGCCCGACGCAATGCGCCGCCGACAGCACCAGATCCGGCGCGATCAACGTGCCGGTGCAGAAATTACCGCGCGAGCCGACGATGGTGACGACCGAACGGCCGACGCCGTCGGCCGATGGCGCGCGCGCCGCCGACGATGGCCCAGGCGGGACTGGTTGCGAGCCAGCGCCAGTCCCGCGATCAATCCAACAAAATTCTCATCGCGGCAGAAATAGCCGGCAACGCGCCGATCGCCAAGGGACTGCCAGGGAATCACCAAGCCGAGAGGTGAAATGGAGGGGGTAATCCGTGACCTCTGCATGCCCGAACGAGGCTTGTTCTTTGCCGGGAACGCAGGCAGAACGTACTGAAAATTGGGAAACATCCGGAGTTGGAACTGGTGGCTGATATCACGGCCTGCGGCCTCGATCGAGGCAGTCGAAAGCGGCCTTGCCGCGCAGGGCTATATTGCGAGCCGGCAGATCGCGACCGCGGTCTATCTCGCCCAGCAGATCGAGAAGCCGATCCTGGTCGAGGGTCCGGCCGGCGTCGGCAAGACCGAACTGGCCAAGGCGATCGCGGCATGGCGCGGGCTCAAGATGATCCGCCTGCAATGCTATGAGGGGCTCGACGAAGCCAAGGCGCTCTACGAGTGGAAATACGCCAAGCAGCTTCTGTACACGCAGATCCTGAAGGACAAGCTCGGCGAAGTGCTCGGCGGCGCCGACACGCTGCAGGCAGCGCTGGCCCAATTGCATGATTTCGGCGACGTGTTCTTCTCCAAGGAATTCGTCGAGCCGCGGCCGCTGTTGCAGGCGCTGGAGCAGCCGAAAGGCTGCGTGCTGCTGATCGACGAAATCGACAAATCGGATGCCGAGTTCGAATCGCTGCTGCTCGAAATCCTCAGCGACTTCCAGGTCACCATTCCGGAGCTCGGAACCGTTGCCGCGGTCGCCGCCGCCGACCGTGATCCTGACCTCGAACAGCGAGCGCGATCTCGGCGACGCGCTGAAGCGGCGCTGCCTGCATCTGCATATCGGCTTTCCCGAACAGAAGCTCGAGGAGCGCATCGTCGAAAGCCGGGTGCCCGGCATTTCGCAAACCCTGCGCAAGCAGATGGTCGGTTTCATCCATGACGTCCGCACGCTCGATCTCAAGAAGCAGCCCTCGGTCAGCGAGACCATCGATTGGGCGCGCGTGCTGGTGCTGTTGCAGGCATCCGAGCTCGGCCACGAGATGGTCAAGGACACCCTCAATGTGCTCTTGAAATACGAGGCCGATATCGAAGCCACGCTGCCCCAGGTCACCACCTTCGTCGCCAAGGCCTCGCGTCAGAACGTCTTCGGCTGAGCCGCGATGAGAGAGAACCTGCATCGGTTCTTTCGCGCGGCGCGGGGAGCGGGCGTCCGGGTCTCGCCGGCCGAAAGCATCGACGCGATGCGCGCGGTCGCCAATGTCGGCTTTTCCGATCGCGCCA
Organism: uncultured Alphaproteobacteria bacterium; assembly: GCA_963755895.1. Taxonomy (GTDB): domain Bacteria; phylum Pseudomonadota; class Alphaproteobacteria; order Rhizobiales; family Xanthobacteraceae; genus Bradyrhizobium. Next base: position 684,991 of record CAVWMD010000001.1, on the reverse strand, counting down.
TCCTGCGCGACACTTTGCTGCTGACGCTGGCCAAGACCCAGGACGAGAAGCGCGCGCTCGGCGAGTGTTTTGATCTGTTCTTCGATCTGCCCGAGCTTTCACAAAGCGCGCCCGAAAGCACCAGCGACGACGAAGCCGAGGCTGCCGAACGGCAAGCAGCCGAGGGCGCGGCGGGAGCAAGGTCAACCGGCCGAAGGCCTTGGCCCGCTGGCGCAGATGCTGCTGGCGCAGGACCGCAACGCGATCGCGGCTGCGATGGCCAACGCCGCGAGCGCGGCGTCCTTGTCCGATATCCGCTACTTCACCCAGCGCGGCATCTTCTCCGGCCGCATCCTCGACGCAGATGGGCATCCAGCGCCTGCGCGACGATCTCGACGCGTTGACGGTATCCAATCCCGCCACTGGCCGAACGGCTGGCGACGGCGCTGGAAGCGCTGCGCGAGACCGTGCGCGAGACCGTCTCGCAGGCGCTGTTGCTGTACGGCCGCGAGGAAACCGAAAACCTGCGCAACGAGATCCTGCGCAACGCGCCGCTGTCGCGGATCGAGCCGCGGCAGGTCGAGCAGATGCGTCGCCTGATCCGGCAGATCGCGCGACGCCTGCGCGAGCGCTACAGCAAGCCGCGCAAACGACAACGCCGCGGCCATCTCGATGTGCGCCGGACCATCCGGCGCAACGCGGCGTGGGGCGGCGTTCCGTTCCTCACCGCCTGGAAACGAAAGCACCGCGACCGGCCCAAGATCGTCGCACTCTGCGACGTCTCGGGCTCGGTGGCGCGGGTCTCGGATTTCTTCCTGCTGCTGATCCACAGCCTGCATGAGGTGGTGTCCGACGTCCGCTCGTTCGCCTTTTCCGGACACCTGATCGAGGTCAGCGACATCCTGGAATCGAAGACCCCGGAAGAGGCGATGGCCGAGATCATGTCCAAGGTCGGATTCGGCTCGTCCGATTACGGCAGCTCGTTCGCCGATTTCGAGAAGACGTGGATGAACTCGATCACGCAGCAGACCACTGTGATCGTGCTCGGCGACGCCAGGTCCAATAACCTCGATCCGCGCGCCGACATCCTGCGCCGCATCGGCGAACGGTCGAAACGGCTGGTCTGGCTCAATCCGGAAGGGCGCATGGCCTGGGGCTTTGGCGATTCCGAAATGCCGCGCTACCAGACCTTCTGCACCGTCGTGCGCCAATGCGCCACCGCGAAACAGCTCGAGCGCGCGGTGTCGGACATCGTGGCGACGTATCAGTAGGTTTGACACGCGTCGTCATCCCGAGCAACAGGCTCGCCGTCATCCTGAGGTGCGCGCTCTTTCTTGCGCGCCTCGAAGGATGGCCGCAAGCACCGCGCTGAACACCATCCTTCGAGGCTCGCAAGGGCTCGCACCTCAGGATGACGTCCGAGATAGCTTCAAAAGCTCGAAGGCGAGGCCGGGACGACGAGGTTAAGCGTCGATCGCATCCTTGATGCGCTTGCGCGTCAGCGGCAGATTGCGCAGCCGCTTTCCGGTGGCGTTGGCAATGGCGTTGGCGATCGAGGCCGCCGCCGGCCCCTGCCCGGTCTCGCCGCTGCCGAGGAACGGCAGGCCGGGCCGGTTGATGATGTGGACGTCGATGCTGTCGGGCACCGAATTGAAGCGCAGGATCGGATAGGTCTGCCAGTCGATGCTGGTGATCCTGGTGTCGTCGAAGGTCACGCTTTCATACAGCGTCCAGCTCATCGACTGCATGATCGCGCCTTCGATCTGGTTGGTCAGCCCGTCCGGATTGACCACCTGGCCGCTGTCGACCGCGGCGACCGCGCGCACCAGGCGCGGTCGTCCGGTCTCGCTGTTGACCTCGACCTCGGTCGCGATGGCGCAATAGGCCGCGAGATTCTTGTAGCGCGCAAAGGCAAAGCCATAGCCGCGGCCTTGCGGCGCCTTTTGTCCCTTCTGCCAGCCAAACCCTTCGGCCGCCTTGCTGATGACGTCGCGGCCGCGCTGATCCTCCAGATGCTTCAGCCTGAACTCGACCGGATCGGCGTCCGGCCGCGTCGGCGAGTTCATCCATGAAACTCTCGATCGAGAACACATTGTGATAGGCGCCGAGCGCCCGCATCGCCGAAATCCGCAGCGGCATCGCCGGGATGAAGTGATGCACGACGTGGGCGTTGGGGAATTTGTAGATCGGGATCGCGTTGCGGTCGCCGCCGCCTTCCGGCAGCGGCAACGGCTTCGGCTCGCGGCACCGCGAACGGCTGCGCCATGTGCTGCGCCGCCAGCATCGATCCGGCGCCGCCCGGCCGCATCGAATGGGTGTTGCTCCAGACCTCGAAATTCCAGTCCGCGATCGCGCCGTTGGCATCGAGCGACGCCTTCAGCTTCGTCACCATCGCCGGACCATACGGCTCCCAGCCATGCTCCTGCTCGCGCATCCATTGCACGCGGACCGGCACGCCGGGCATCGCGCGCGCGATCAGGGCGGCATCGGCCGCGGCATCGTCGGCGCCGTTATGGCCGTAACATCCGGAGCCCTCGACATGGATCAGGCGAACGCTTGCCGGCGGCACGCGCAGCATCTCGGCGATGCCCTGGCGATCGGGATAGACGCCCTGGGTGTGGGTCCACACCGTCATGACGCCATCGATGGATTGCGCGACCGCGCAGGACGGCCCGATCGAACCGTGCGACTGATACGGCCGCGTATAGGTGGCCTCGATGGTCTTGGTGCCGACGGCGGACGGATCGCTGTGCTGGAAGATCGTGGTATCCTGCGACGGCAGGCTGGTGAGAACGTGCAGCAGGTCGTCCTGCTTCGGCAGGCGCGCCGTCTCCTTCCATTTCGCGGCCGCCGACAGCACGCGCATCGCCTTGACCGCCTGGAATTCCTTTTGCGGCGACCACCGCGAGGAAATTGCCGTCGCGCACGACCTTGACGACCCCGGGCATTTTTTCGATCGCCGAGGTATCGCACGCCGTCAATTGCGCGCCGTAGCTCGGCGGCCGCACGATGCGGGCATGCACCATGCCGGGCAGTCGCATGTCCTGCACATAGGCCGCGCCGCCGGTGACCTTGGCCGGAATATCGACGCGCGGCACCGGCTGGCCCATCACCTTGAATGTCGCGGGATCCTTCAGCTTCGATTTCGGCTGCGCCTGCACATGCAGCATGTCGCCGGCGACCAGTTCGCCGTAGCCAAGCCGCGGCCGTCGGGCGCAATCACCGCGCCGTTCTCGGTGCGCAAATTTTCTTCCGGCAGCTCGAGCCGCCGCGCGGCTTCCGCCACCAGCAGCGCGCGCGCCTGCGCCGCCGCATTCTGGATCGCGGTGCCGCTGTCCTGCATCGAATGGCTGCCGGACGTGTAGCCCTCATTGGCGGTGCGGCCGGTATCGGCGGTGACCACCGTCAGCGACGCAAAGGGAACATCGAGCTCTTCGGCCGCGATCTGCTGGAAGGCGGTCTTGAAACCCTGGCCGAGTTCGGCCTTGCCGGTGAACGCGGTGATCGCGCCGTCGGCATCGATCCGAATCCAGGCATCCAGGATAGGCGCGTCCTTCAGACTGCCGGGAGGTTTTGGCGCGGGACCGCGGCGGGCGCGGCTTGATCTTCCGCGATAGGCGCTGGTCAGCGAGAAGCTGACGATCAGCGCGCCGCCGCCGGCGAGCACGCGGCGGCGATCGAGAATCACGGGCGCGTTCATTGGGCGCTCCCATCAATGGTCGAAGAGCGTCGGCGGTATCCATCAGCCGCGCGGCGCGATGCACCGCGCGCAGGATGCGCATATGGGTGCCGCAGCGGCACAGATTCGGCTCCAGCTCGGCGCGGATCTGCTCGTCGGTCGGCTTGGAATTCCGCTGCAGCAACGCCTGCGCCCGCATCATCATGCCGGCGATGCAATAGCCGCATTGCGCCGCCTGCTCTTCCATGAAGGCGCGCTGGATCGGCGCCGGCGCCTCGATGGTGCCGAGCCCTTCCAGCGTCGTCACCTGCTTGCCTTCGAGCAGCAGCAGCGGCGTCACGCAGGACAACACCGCCTTGCCGTCGACGATCACCGTGCAGGCGCCGCATTGGCCGAGCCCGCAGCCGAATTTGGCGGCGTTGAGCTTGATTTCGTCGCGCAGCACGTAGAGCAGCGGCGTATCCGGATCGGCTTCGATCTGGTGATCGTGACCATTGACCTTCAATGTCATCATGGCTTGTCTCGCTGCGTTGGATCGGCGGGCGCGTTGTGCGGCCCGGCCGATGTCTGGAGAAACACGGTCTGGGTTCGTCTGGCATCCGCGACGGTCTTTTCAACGCCGGTCCATGGCGGTTGGTTGCTGAACCGGGCGCGCAGAAACTGCAACAAGCGCCGCGATCTGGTCGTCGTTCATGCTGGCGGCAAAGCCCGGCATGATCGGGCTGCGCTCGCCCTCGACCGGACGAACGCCCGACAGCACGATGTTGACGGCATTGCGCGGATCCGGGCTGCTGAGCGCGGTGCGAGAGCGCGAGATTGACCCCGCCATAGGGCAGCGCCCTGCCGGTCTCGTGGCAGGTCGCGCAGGCCGCCGCATAGATCGAGGCGCCGGCAGCGTTGACATCGGAAGCCAGCGGTCAGCGGGCGCCGGTGATTTGGCCTGCGCCAGCACCGCTTCGCCGCTGTTTCCTGTCGTCGGCGTCGGCGCGCCGAACACGCCGGCCATATAGGTCGCGATCGCGTGCACGTCGCTTTCGTTCACCGACGACAGATTGCTGACCACTTCCGCCATCGGCCCGCGCGCGACGCCGTGATCGGGATGCCAGCCCTGGCGCAAATAGGCGATACAGCGCGTCGGCATCCCACGGCACCGGCGCCGGCGATTGCGCGTTGATCGCATAGGCGTGCCAGTTGTCGACGTCGCCGCCGGCGAACTGGCGCGCTGGCGCGTTCCGCGCCCAAGCGCGTTGCGCGGCGTATGGCAGGCGCCGCAATGCGCCAGCCCTTCGACCAGATAGGCGCCGCGATTCCATTCCGCGCTCTTGGTGCGGATCCGGCTGATAGGTGCCGCGGCGCAGGAACAGCAGCTTCCAGCCCGCGACGACAAAGCGCTGGTCGAGCGGGAACGACAACTGGTTGGCGCGCGCCGGCGCGTGAACCGGCGGCCGCGTCATCAGGAACGCATAGAGCGCCGCGATCGTCCTCGTCGGTGACATTGGTGAAGTGATCGTAGGGAAAGGTCGGATAGAGATGCTGCCCGTCGCGATTGACGCCGGAGCGCATGGCGCGGCGGAAGGCGTGCTTCCGGCCAGCGGCCGATCCCGGTCTCGGCATCGGGCGTGATATTCGACGAATAGATCGTGCCGAACGGCGTCGGCACCGGCAGGCCGCCGGCAAAGCGCCTTGCCGCCGCGCACCGTGTGGCAATCGTTGCAATTGCCGATCGCCGCCAGCTCGCGGCCGCGCTTGACCAAGGCCGCATCGAACGAGTGCGGCGCCGGCGGCTCGATCGCCGCAATCGCCGGCCGCCACGCCACCGCAAAGCCGGCCGCCGCGCCGGCAATCAATGACGACGCCAACGACGCCTGCGATCATGCGCGGCAACCCCCGCGGCCTGTTACTTTGCATGGGGTTGTTTTCGATATTTTGGCAGCGCGCCCGTCATTCGTCCCGTAAGCCTTTTATGATTGGTGAACGGCTAACGCAGCTTAGCATAAATCCGCGCTATCGACCTTGTCGCCAGACGCCGATCACCGCCTGTTGACCCTGTTCGAAAAGGTCCGATGGCCGCGCGCCCCTGCATCGCACAAACAATGCCCGCATCCGCCGCCGATGATCCCTGGTCATCCAAAATCTCGCCTTGCCGGGTTCAACCAAAAGCAGCATGCTGACAAAAAAGCGCGTGTCCCCCATGGTCAGGTTCGCCTTCAAGGGCAGGCCAATCTTGGGGGCAGGGGGAAGAAACCATGAAAAAGCCAGAACTCGGCCGGCGCGACTTCATCAAAGGCGCCGTGGTCGGCGGCGCCGCTGCCGCGGGCGCGACGACCGCGATAACGCCCGTCGGCATCGCCCAAGCCGAGCCTGCGCCCGCCGCACCAATCGCCGCGCCGCAAGCCGCGGGATATGAATTCCTCAACCTCGACGAAGCCGCCTTCATCGAGGCGCTGGTCGATCACATGATCCCGGCCGACGACATCAGCCCGAAGGGCACCGATCTCGGCGTCAACATCTACATCGATCGCGCGCTCGCGGGCGGTTGGGGCAAGGGCGACCGGCTCTATATGCAGGGCCCTGGAAGCACGGCGCGCCGAGCCAGGGCTATCAGCTTCCGCTGACGCCGGCGCAGCTCTATCGCGCCGGCATTGAGGCGACCAACACGCATTGCCGCAAGACCTATGCCCAATCGTTCGACCGCCTTGAAGCTGCGCAGCGCGAGGAAGTGCTGGTCGGCCTCTCCACGGGCAAGATCAAATTCGACAGCGGCCTGCCGGTGCGGACCTTCTGGACCACGCTGTACCAGACCGTGGTCGAAGGCATGTATTCCGATCCGATCTACGGCGGCAACCGCAACAAGGCAGGATGGGCGATCATCGGCTTCCCCGGCGCCATCGCGGTGCATCGCGACCATGTCGAGAGCTATCGTGGCAAGCCGTTCCCGAGCAAGCCGCTTGGCATTGCGGACCTGAGTTGAGGGACGCGCGATGACCACGAAACTCAAAGAGGTCGACGTCGTGATCGTCGGTCTCGGCTGGACCGGCGGCATTCTGGCCAAGGAACTGACCGAGGCGGGCATGAAAGTGGTCGCGCTGGAGCGCGGCGGCATGCGGACCAGCGAGAACGACTATTCGCTGCCCAACATCCGCGACGAGCTGCGCTATGTCGTGCGCCACGACCTGATGCAGAACACCGCGCGCGACACCCTCACGGTGCGCAACAATCCGCAGCAGGAGGCGCTGCCGATGCGCCGGCTGGGGTCGTTCCTGCCCGGCGAAGTGGTCGGCGGCTCCGGCGTGCACTGGAGCGGCCACACCTGGCGCTGGACCGATATGGAATTCAAGATCCGCTCCAACTACGAGGAGCGCTACGGCAAGAAATTCATTCCCGACGATATGACGATCAGGATTGGGGCATCAGTTACGCCGAACTGGAGCCCTATTACGAAAAATTCGAATACACCGCGGCGGTCTCCGGCAAGGCCGGTAATCTCGCCGGAACCATTCAGGCCGGCGGCAATCCGTTCGAGGCGCCACGCGCCCGCGACTACCCGCTGCCGCCGCTGACGCCGATCCTCGCCAGCGAGATGTTTTCCGATGCCGCGCGCAACGCCGGCTATCATCCGTTTCCGCGGCCGTCGGCCAATGCCTCACAGCCCTACACCAATCCGGACGGCTCGAAGTTCGGCGGCTGCCAATATTGCGGCTATTGCCAGCGCTTCGGTTGCGAGGCCAACGCCAAGGGCAGCGCACATATGACGGTGATCCCGATTGCGATGCGCAATCCGAATTTCGAGTTGCGAACGCATGCCTGGGCCACCCGGGTCAACAAGGACTCCGACGGCAAGCGCGTCACCGGCGTGACCTACACCAACGTGCTCAACGGCGAGGAATTCGAGCAGCCGGCGAGCATCGTCTTGCTGTGCGCCTATGTCCTGAACAACGTACATCTGTTGCTGCTGTCAGGTATCGGCACGCCGTACGACCCGGTCGCGCAGACCGGCGTGGTCGGCAAGAATTACTGCTACCAGACCGGCGCGGCGGCAACGCTGTTCTTCGACGGCAAATATTTTAACCCGTTCATGAACGCCGGCGGCTCCAACGCCACTATCGACGACTTCAACACCAACTGGGCGTTCGACCGCGCGCCGCATGATTTCCTCGGCGGCTTCAATGTCTCCGGCGGCTTCAACACCGCGCTGCCGATCGGCTACCGTCCGGTGCCATCGGGCACGCCGCAATGGGGCACCGCCTGGAAGCGGGCGACCGCGAAATGGTACCAGACCGCCATGACGATCAATGCCAGCGGCAGTGTGATGGCCAACCGCTATAATTGCTTCGACCTCGACCCGACCTATCGCAATGCGTTCGGCCAGCCGCTGATGCGCATGACCTTCGATTACAAAGACAACGAGCACAAAATGGGCGTCCACGCCGCCCAGGTGATCAACGACATCGCAAAATCGATGAATCCGACGAAACTCAATTCTGCGACCGCGCGCACCGATCCCTGGACCGTGGTGCCCTACCAAAGCACGCACAACACCGGCGGCGCCATCATGGGCAGCAATCCGCGCGACAGCGTGCTCAACAAGTATCTGCAGAGCTGGGATTGTCACAATCTGTTCGTGATCGGCGCCAACGCATTCCCGCACAATTCATCCTACAACCCGACCGGACCGGTCGGCGCGCTGGCCTATTGGACCGCGGATGCGATCAAGAACCGCTACGTGAAAAATCCCGGCCCGCTGGTGCAGGCATGATCAATGCTATTCGTGCGACGGCGGTGCTGTCGGTGTTGCTGCTGTTCGGGGCTGCCCGCGCCGACGGCGATGCCGCGCGCGGCGAAGCCCGTTTTCAGGATTGCGCCGCCTGCCATAGGCTCGAGGCCGGCGCCAACAATGTCGGACCGAGCCTGCATGGCATCTTGACGCGCAAGGCCGGCGAGATCGCGGATTTCAGGTATTCGCCGGCCATCAAGCGCAGCGGCATCGTCTGGACGCCGGAGACGCTCGACAAATTCATCACCGATCCGCAAGCTTTGGTGCCCGGCAATCGCATGCCCTATGCCGGCATGGCCAACGCCGGTGACCGCGCCGATCTGATCGCCTATCTCGTCAAGGCATCGCAATAGGTCTCCGCGAAGACGGCGAAATCCCTGAGGAAGAATGAGCATCGACCAACATAGCGGCGATCGCACTGACACGCCGGCAAGCTTCGCCGCCTATTTCAGCCGCGCCGCGATGGCGCCTTACGGGCTTTTTCTGCTGCGCGTGGCGATCGGCATCGACTGGATCGCGCATGCGTTCCTGAAAACCTCGCGCGGCATGAACACCCACGAGGCGCTGCTGGCGAAGAACGGCATCACGCCGCTGCTGGCCTGGCCGACATTCGGCATCGAGGTGATGGGCGGACTGGCGATCCTGCTCGGCTGGTACACCCGGCAGTGGGCCGCGTTCCTGCTGATATTTTTAAGCGTCGTGGTCTGGATCAAATGGCCGGTCGGCTGGACTTATTCCAACACCGGCGGCGGCTGGGAATACCCGTTATTCTGGCTGATTGCCCAGGCGACATTGGCGTGTGCCGGCGGCGGCGCCTTCGCGCTGCAACGGACAAAGCCCCCGCAGATCTAGAGCCTTTCCCGTTCCGATGGAATCGGAACGGGGCTCTAGGTTTTTGTTTTGACGCGTTTTCTTCACGCGAACCGGTATCCACTTCGCTCGAAAACGCTCTAATTTTCGGATCAGGCCGCCGCCGATTGGAGCTGAGCCACGATCATCCGTTCCAGTGTTTTGACCGACTGGAAATTCTCGGGCGTGATCTCCGATTGCGGAATCGTGAAATCAAACTCGGCCTCGACGCCGAGCATCAGATTGACCATGTCCATCGAGGTAAATCCAACATCGACCAGCATCGAGTCCGGATTGATTTCCACGGTCATCGCGTTTTGCTGGAGGATGGTCTTGACCAGCGCCAGGATGCGGGTTTGAACGTCGTCGCGAAAAGCTGCCATCTCGATATTCCATCTGCCGTCGCACAGTCGGACAATGCCGCGTTGGTGGTAGTACTAGCGCCGGCTTCCTTTGAAAAACAGTAAATCTCGTTTGACGCAAACCGTCATTTCGATCTTAACGCTAATGGCGATTACGCAAACGTTTACGCGGTTGCAGAAGTATATGGACATTAACGCACGGTTGATTAACCGACAATTTTGAAATGAGAACCGTTTACCCTGAATTTCGTCGACGCATTTGAATTAAATCCTTAGCCTTATCCGGTATCGGGCGCAGCAAGCGATCGATGTGACGCCGAGCCATATCAGCGCCGGTCCGCACCGATACAACCTGGAGACATACCGGCATGAGCGTGCAAGAAGCCAGGCTCGGCGATTCCGCCGCGGACAATTCCAGCGAACAATTCCTGCTCGATCGCAACTCCTCGTTTTTGCCGCGCACCGCGGCGGTGGCCGCGGTCGCGGCGGCCGAGGCCGCCGATGTCGATCGCGCCGCCCGCTTTCCGCAGGCCGCCATCGACGCCGCGCGCCAGCAGAAACTTCTGGGGGCCCAGATCCCGACCGCGTTCGGCGGCTACGGCGCCTCGGTCTTCGACATCACCGACATGTGCTACACGCTGGGCCGCGCCTGCTCCTCGACAGCGATGATCTTTGCGATGCACCAGACCAAGGTGGCCTGCCTGGTCCGGCACGGCACCGGCAGCGCCTGGCACGAAACGCTGATGCGCCGTGTGGCATCGGAACAATTGCTGCTGGCCTCGTCGACGACGGAAGGTCAGAACGGCGGCAACATCCGCTCCAGCTCCGCCGCCGTCGACTGCTCCGAGACCGGCATCTCGCTGGTGCGCAACGCGACCGTGATTTCCTATGGCGCGCAGGCCGACGGCATCGTCACCATCGCCCGCCGCGCCAACGATGCCGCCGCGTCCGATCAGGTGCTGGTGGCGTTCACCAAAGACGATTACACGCTCGAGCGCAGCCTCGAATGGGAAACGCTCGGCATGCGCGGCACCTGCAGCGCCGGCTTCGAGCTGAAGGCGACCGGCTCGCCCGAACAGATCTTCCCGGAATCCTATGACAAGATTCACGCGCAGACGATGACGCCGATCGCCCATCTCTGCTGGTCCTCGGTATGGGCGGGAATTGCCGCGGCCGCGGTCGATCGCGCCCAGATGTTCATTCGCAAGGCGGCGCGCGGATCCGGCGGCCAGATGCCGCCTGCCGCTGCGCACTTTACCACCGCCAAGATGAACCTGACCAAGCTGCGCGCCATCGTCACGTCGGCGCTGGACAGCTATGCCATCCATGAGCATGACGAACGCGGACTGTCCTCGCTCGACTTCCAGTCGTCGATCAACCTGCTCAAGGTCGAGGCCTCCGAATTGGCGGTCACGACCGTGATGAGCGCGATGCGGGCCTGCGGACTCTCGGGATATCGCAATGACGGCGACTTCACCGTCGGCCGCCAGCTTCGCGACGTGCTGTCGGCGCCGGTGATGATCAACAACGACCGCATCCTCAGCAACATCGCCACCGCGAGCCTGATGAGCAGCGTACCGACCAGCCTCCGTGATTGATTGATTGAACTGGGATAGCCGCAACAAGGGAAGCCCGATCATGAATATTGTCGTTCGGACCACATCGCCGGAAGCCGCGCCGCAGCCGGCCGATCCGCTGGATCATCTTGCCGATGTCCTGTTCCACAAGATGGGAACCGACGGCGTTTACGCCCGGACCGCGCTTTACGAGGACATGGTCGAGCGGCTGGCCGCGCTGATCACGAGGAATCGCGAGCCCAATACCGAAGTGATGCGCTTTCCGCCGGTCATGAACCGCGGCCAACTGGAGAAATCCGGCTATCTGAAGAGCTTCCCCAATCTGCTCGGCTGCGTTTGCGGCCTACACGGCACCGAGCGTGAGATCCATTCCGCGGTCAGCCGTTTCGACGCCGGCGGCGACTGGACCACCTCGCTTTCGCCCGCCGATCTCGTGCTCTCGCCGGCCGCTTGCTATCCGGTTTATCCGATTGCCGCGGCGCGCGGCCCGCTGCCCACCGGCGGCCTTCGTTTCGACGTCGCCGCCGATTGTTTTCGCGCCGAGCCGTCGCGTCATCTCGACCGGCTGCAATCGTTCCGGATGCGCGAATACGTCTGCATCGGCAGCCCGGACGACGTCTCCGATTTCCGCGAGCGCTGGATGGTGCGCGCCCAGGCCATCGCGCGCGACCTCGGCCTCAGCTTCAAGGTGGACTATGCCAGCGATCCATTCTTCGGCCGTGTCGGTCAAATGAAGGCGGTCAGCCAGAAACAGCAATCGCTGAAATTCGAGCTGCTGGTGCCGCTGCGCTCCGAGGAACAGCCGACCGCCTGCATGAGCTTCAATTATCATCGCGACCATTTCGGCACCACCTGGGGTATCGCGGATGCGAATGGCGAGCCGGCGCATACCGGCTGCGTCGCGTTCGGAATGGATCGGCTCGCCGTGGCCATGTTCCATACGCACGGGATCGATCTCGCCAAGTGGCCGGTCGGAGTGCGCAAAATGCTCGGCCTCGAGCCGTAACATACCTGCAAGGCAGAGCCGTTGACGATCGTGGCGCAAAAACTTCGATGCCGGGAGATTTCCGAAGCCGACATCGATGCGGTTGCGGATCTGTTGACGCGCGGATTTGTCGGCCGCCCTCGGAACTACTGGATGCAGGGATTGCGCCGCCAGGCGGCGCGCGAGGTTCCCGACGGCTATCCGCGCTTCGGCTATATGCTCGATTGCGACGGCCTGCCGGTCGGCGTTCTCTTGTTGCTGTACACGTTGCGTGCCGACGGCGCGGAGACGACGATCTATTGCAACCTGTCGAGCTGGTATGTCGAACCGGCGTTTCGGAATTACGCGCCGCTGCTGACCAAGATTGCGCAGAAGAACGCGGAAGTCACCTACCTCAATATCAGCCCGGCGACCTGGACCTGGCCCATCATCGAGGCGCAGGGCTTTGTGCGCTATTGCAGCGGATTGTTCTTCTCGATGCCTGCGCTATCGCGCATCAGGCGCGGCATGACGGTGGAGACCGTCTCGGCCGACGCCCGAACGATCGAGGGGCTGTCCAGCAGCGAGGCCAAGCTACTGACCAGGCACGCGCGCTATGGCTGCCTCAGCCTGATATGCCGCACCGCTAACGGCGACGCGCTGCCCTTTATCCTGTTGCCGGTGCGGATCCGGCGCGGATGGATCGCGCCGCCGGCGATGCAACTGATCTATTGCCGCGACAGCGCCGACTACGTGCAATGCGCCGGCGCCATCGGCCGCTTCCTGATCCGCCATGGCAAGATTTCGGTGCTGCTCGATGCCAACGGTGCCGTACCTGGCCTGGTCGGGATCTATACCGAAGCACGCGGCCGCAAATACTCCAAAGGCCCGCATCGCCCGCGCCTGGCCAACCTGACCGACACCGAGCTCGTGCTGTACGGGCCGTAGACGATCGATCCCATTACGAGCGTATATCGACGGCACTGTCGACGAAATTGCCAGGAATTCCGTTTTAGGATTTACGCGTGACGTCGCGACAAACCGCAACTGTTCGCGCCTTCAGCCGGGACCGCTGCCGGCGTCGACGCAACGTTACTGAACCGGACGTTTTTCAATTAAAATTTTAATCAATTGGTTCACCTCCATTAGGGTTATTTCATCAATCTATCAGCGAATTATTGCTGCGTTGACGACCGCCGCTTAAAACCGGGATGCGGCAATGGGGTAAATAAAACGCATGTTGAAATGCGTGCCGCCAAAAAGCAGAGGTGGACCATGCGCGACGAGACCCTTGCAATTCACGCCGGCTACGACCCCGATCCCGCCACCAAGTCGGTCGCAGTCCCGATCTATCAAACGGTCGCCTACGCCTTCGACAGCGCCGACCACGGCGCCGCCTTGTTCAACCTTGAGGCCGAAGGCTATCGCTACAGAGGATCGCCAACCCCACCACCGCGGTGCTCGAAAAGCGCGTCGCCGAGCTCGAAGGCGGCGTCGGCGCGCTCGCGGTCGCGACCGGACAGGCCGCACTGCATTTCGCCTTTGTGAACGTGGCCGATAGCGGCGGCAATATCGTCTCGGTGCCGCAGCTTTACGGAACAACACACACGCTGCTCTCGCATGTCATGCCGCGCCAGGGCATCACCGCCCGCTTCGCCGACAGCGACAGGCCGGATGCGATCGAGCGGCTGATCGACGAAAACACCAAGGCCGTGTTCTCCGAGACGATCGGCAATCCGGCCGGCAACGTGTGCGACATCGAGGCGCTGGCGAAGGTCGCGCACCGTCACGGTGTGCCGCTGATCGTCGACAATACGGTCGCTACCCCGATCCTGCTCAAGCCTTTCGATTACGGCGCCGATATCGCGGTGCATTCGCTGACGAAATTTCTCGGCGGCCACGGCACCACGCTCGGCGGCGCGATCGTCGACAGCGGCCGTTTTCCCTGGGCCGATCACGCCCAAGCGCTTTCCAACCTTCAACGAGCCCGACGAATCCTATCACGGCATGGTCTACACCAGGCAGTTCGGCACCAGCGCCTATATCCAGCGCGCACGCAGCGTCTATCAGCGCACCATGGGTTCGGTGCTTTCGCCGTTCAACGCGTTCCTGCTGCTGCAGGGCATCGAGACCGTGGCGCTGCGCGTCGAGCGCCATGTCGAGAACGCGCGCAAGGTCGCGGACTTCCTGCGCAAGGATCCGCGCGTCGCCTGGGTCAATTATGCCGGCTTTGCCGACAGCCCCTATTATGGCCTGGTCCAGAAATATCTCGGCGGTCAGGCGTCGTCGCTGTTCACATTCGGCATCAACGGCGGGCTCGAAGCCGGCAAGGCCTTTTATGACGCGCTCAATCTGATCACGCGGCTGGTCAATATCGGCGACGCCAAATCGCTCGCCTGCCATCCGGCATCGACCACGCATCGCCAGATGTCGCCGGAGCAGCAGCGGATGGCCGGCGTTCTCCCGGAGACGATCCGGCTTTCGATCGGCATCGAGCACAGCGACGACATTATCGAAGACATCGATCAGGCTCTCGCGCGGGCCTGCGCGCGGCATCAGCCGCTGGTGGCGGCGGAGTAGACCGGACATCCCATGACCGTGCTGTTCGACAAACATCGGCGTATCGTCAGCCCGGCGCTGGCGCCCGATCAACTGCACGAGGTCGATCAGATCGAACGGCGGCAAGACGCCGATTCGGTGCTCACGATCGGCCTGATCAACAACATGCCGGATGCCGCGCTGCAGGCCACCGAGCGCCAATTTACGCAATTGCTGCAGGCCGCCGCCGGAAATAACCGTGTCCATCTGCATTGCTTTTCGCTGCCGTCGGTGAAGCGGTCGCAGCAGGCAAGGCAATCGATGGATGGCCGATACGGCGATATCGCGGATCTTGGCCGTCTGCGGATCGATGGATTGATCGTTACCGGTGCCGAGCCGAACGCCGCGACCCTTCCCGAGGAACCGTTCTGGCAGGACCTCACCGCCATTATCGACTGGGCGCAGGGCAATACCCGGTCGGCGATCTGGTCGTGCCTTGCCGCCCACGCCGCGGTGCTGCATCTCGACGGCATCGAGCGGCAACGGCTCGACGTCAAATGCTCAGGGGTCTACGACTGCGCCAAGGTGAACGACAATTGGCTGATGAAGGACATCGACTCGCCGCTCAAGAGTCGCGCATTCGCGCGTCAATGCGTTGCGCAAGAGCGACCTTGCGGCCAGCGGATATCAACTGCTGACCGAATCGCCGCAAGCCGGCGTCGATATCTTCGCCAAACGGCTGCGCAGCCATTTCATCTTCTTCCAGGGGCATCCGGAATACGAGGCGCTGTCGCTGCAACGGGAATATCTGCGCGATATCACCCGGTTCCTTTCACGCCAGCGCGATATTTTTCCGGCGTTTCCGGCGGGCTATTTCGACGCCGGAACCGAAAACAAGCTGGCACACTACCAGAAGCGGGCCTGCGCCGAACGCCAGATACCGCTGAGTATCGAGCTACCACATTTGACGCTTCGTCCCGATCTTGCCGTCGGCGTAGCGGCGGCCGCGCTGTTTCGCAACTGGCTCGTTTATCTTTCCGACGGCGTCAAATCGCGAATGCACGTGACATAACTTTCGCGCAGGTCTTTCGTTATGGATAATGCCGAGCGGCGCTTGCATGAAACCACGGTTGAGTGATTTAGTAACGATGATCCGCCCGTACGGCCGACTAATTCCCGGCGAACAATATCCGATCAAGCGAAAGCACCGATAGCATGCACCCGGCGTGGTCATCCCTGAAAGCGCGCATCGGCAACAGGCTGGCGCGGCATCTGCTGGCCCAGCCGTTCAGGCTGCGCAACAACGGCCCGATGGTCAGCTTTACATTCGATGATGCGCCGATCAGCGCCGCGACGCGCGGCGCCGGTATGCTCGAGGAATACGATGCGCGGGGAACCTTCTATGTCGCCGGCGGACTTGCCGATAGCTGGTCCGGCAACTGGAACACCGTCAGTGCCGACGATGTCGCCGATCTTCACCACCGCGGACATGAAATCGGCTGCCATACGTTTTCGCACACCCGCGCGACCGATCTGACCGCGGCCGCGATGGCGGCGGAGCTGGAGGAAAATCGCCGCTATCTGCTGGCGCTCGCCCCCTCGATCCGGATCGAGAATTTTGCCTATCCCTACGGTACGGGTTCCGTGCTGCGCAAGGGTCAGCTCGGCAAAGCCTTCCGCTCCTCGCGCGGCATCCTGCCCGGCGTCAACAGCGGCACCGTGGATCTGCAATATCTGCGCGCCACGCCGCTGGTCGATTGCCTGATCGACCGTGACGGGATCGATCGCGTGTTCGATGAAGCCATAGCGTCCAACGGCTGGCTGATTTTCTACGGCCACGACGTCGAGGCCGCGCCCAGTCCCTACGGCTGCACCCCGGCGCTGCTGCGCCACGCGCTGGACGCGGCCGCCCGCCGCAAAATCCCGGCTATCAGCGTTGCAAATGCCTTGCAGCGGGCCGGCGCATAGGCGTTTTGCGCCACGCGATCGGCGAAACGCCCGGCCGATACCCGCCGGAAGCGATATGCGTTGCCGCGAATCTGGGCTAGACCTGTCGCGACCGTTGATTTAGAGCGGGATGACTTATCTTCGAATTGTCACCCCGCTCTAGTTTATTGTTTGAGCATGATCTCCGGGCAAACGCTTCGCGTTTGTCCCGAGGGAAAACCGGTTTCCACTTTTCCGGATCATGCTCTAGCCCGGATTGACGCCGCATGCCCGCTACCAACATTGCCCCGGCGCGCCAGCGCGGGGCCGGCGTCACTGCCGACGCACTCTCCGTCCTGAATTCCGTGTTCGGCCTGCCCGGCTTTCGCGGCGCGCAGGAAGAGATCGTCAGGCATGTCACCGATGGCGGCAATTGCCTGGTGCTGATGCCGACCGGCGGCGGCAAGTCGCTCTGCTATCAATTGCCGTCGCTGTTGCGTGAGGGCTGCGGCATCGTGGTCTCGCCGCTGATCGCGCTGATGCGTGACCAGGTCGCGGGCCTGCTGGAATCCGGCGTCAAGGCAGCGGTGCTGAATTCCACGCTGTCCTTTGAGGAAGCGACCGCGGTCGAGCAGCGGCTGCTCGCAGGCGATCTCGACCTGCTTTATGTCGCGCCGGAACGGCTCTTGACGCCGCGCTGCCTGGCATTGCTCGGCCGCGCGAAAATCGCCTTGTTCGCGATCGACGAGGCGCATTGCGTGTCGCAATGGGGCCACGACTTCCGCCCCGAATATATCGGCCTGTCCGTCATCGCAGAACGTTTCCCCGACGTGCCGCGCATCGCGCTCACCGCCACGGCCGACGACCTCACCCGGCAGGAGATTACCGACCGCCTCGGGCTAACCGGCGCGCCGCGCTTTGTCGCGAGCTTCGACCGGCCCAACATCCGCTATGAAATCGTCGACAAGCAAAACGCCCAAACCCAGCTCAAGGCCTTCATCGAGCAACGCCATGCCGGCGACGCCGGCGTCGTCTATTGCCTGTCGCGCGCCAAGGTCGAGGAAACCGCTATTGCGCTGACCAAGGCCGGCATCGTGGCGTTGCCCTATCATGCCGGGCTCGACGCCGGCCGGCGCGCGCGCCATCAGGATCGTTTCCTCAACGAGGACGGGATCGTGATCGTCGCCACGATCGCGTTCGGAATGGGGATCGACAAGCCGGATGTGCGCTTCGTCGCGCATCTCGATCTGCCAAAGAGCATCGAGGCCTATTACCAGGAGACCGGGCGCGCGGGACGCGACGGCAAGCCCTCCACCGCCTGGATGGCCTATGGCCTGTCGGATATCGTGCAGCAGCGCCGCATGATCGATGAGTCCACCGGCGCCGAGGCATTCAAGCGGGCGTCGATCGATAAGCTCGATGCGCTGGTTGGCCTTGCCGAAACCGCCAACTGCAGGCGCAGCCGCCTGCTCGGATATTTCGGCGAAAGCCCGCAGGCTGCGACGTGCGGCAATTGCGACAATTGCCTGTCGCCACCGCTGGTTCGCGATGGCAAGGTGATCGCGCAAAAACTGCTGTCCTGCGCCTATCGCACCGGACAGCGCTTCGGCGCCATGCATCTGATCGACGTTCTGATCGGCCGCCTGACCGAGCGCGTCAAGCAATTCGGGCATGAGCGGTTGTCGGTATTCGGCATCGGCAGGGAACTCAACGAAAAGCAATGGCGCGCTGCGATGCGCCAGTTGGTCGCGATGGGCCATCTGCGGGCCGACAGCGAGGCGTTTGGCGCGCTGAAGCTGACCGAGACCGCGCGCGGCGTGCTGAAAGGCGAGACCGAAATCCTGCTGCGCGAGCAGACCTCGGGCCGCGATCGGCCCAGCCGGGCCAAATCAAGGCGCGGCGATCTGGCACCCGTCAACCCTGGCCAAGCCGCCGATACCAACCTGCTGGGCGTGCTACGGGCGTGGCGCTCCGAAGTCGCGCGCACGCGCGGCGTGCCGGCCTATGTGGTGCTGCACGATGCCACGATCGAGGGCATCGCGGCCTCCCGCCCGAGAACGCCGGAAGCGCTCCGCGACATTCCCGGCATCGGCGACAAGAAGCTGGAGCGCTACGGGCGCGAGCTGATCGATCTGGTCAACGGCACCGCGAGTTGATCGAATCCGCGTGAGGCCACGGGCTGCCTTAGACGAAAGGACAACCTGCGCGCGTCGCCAGCGTGCATGATTCCAGTATTTTACCACGATTCAGATTTCGTTAACCCTGATTCCCAAGGGTTCATCCACCCTCGCATTGTATCCAAGTCGTCCAAGGAGCGGGCGATGCTAGAAAAAATCTCCGACACGGTGAGCAGCCGCTACGACGATCCTGCACCGGTCAGCGAACGTAACCCGCTAAACCTCCTGATCCTCGGCGGGGTGTTGTTGATTGCCGCCATTGTGATCGGCACCTCCTTCACCATCGTCAGCTTCCGGCAACGCGCCTTGGCGAACAGCGAGCGCGAGCTGCAAAACACCGTTCTGCTGCTTGCCCGCCATTTCGATCGCGAACTCGGCAATTATGACGCGATCCAGAGAAACTTCGTAACGCGGGTGCGCCAGGCCGGGATCCGGACGCCCGAGGCGTTCGACCGGCAAATGTCCGGCGAAGACGCCCACGAAGCCCTTAAAGCCTTCGTCAACGCGGCGCCGGAGATTGCCCGTCTCAACGTCTTCGATGCCAACGGCCAGTTGATCAATTCATCGGTGGCTTGGCCTGTACCCGCGATCAACATTGCCGAGCGCGATTACTTCAAGCAATTCAAGTACGACCCAGGGTCGCCCGATCTCGTCATCACGCCGATCCACAGCCGGTTTGCCGAAGGCTGGACCACACTTATCGCGCGCAGGATTACCGCCGTTGACGGCACGTTTCTGGGAGTGGTTTCGCGAGGCATGTCGCCGGCCAACTTCGAGACGTTTTTCGAATCGCTTTCGCTCGGCGAAGGGGCGGCGATTTCGATGACCCATCGCGATGGAACGCTGCTGGCGCGCTATCCGCATGTCGACGCCATGATCGGGCAGAATCTCAGCACCGCCCCGGTCCAGCAACTGCTGCGGGGAACGGATTTCGGAACGACGCGCCTGCTCAGTCCCATCGACGGCGAATACAGGCTGGCGGCGGCGCGGACCCTCGACGGTTTCCCCCTCTCGATCATCGCGGCGATGAAGGTCTCCACCGCATTGGCCGACTGGCACGAGCAAACGCTGTTCCTGATCGGCGCGGCCGCGCTTTCGGCCATGGTGATCGCGCTGACGCTGTTTCTCATCGTGCGGAAGCTTTCGGCGCAGCACCTCAACGCCAAACGAAGGCTCGCGATCGAAAAAGAGCGGCTCGACACCGCCATCAACAACATGGCGCAAGGCCTGCTGATGTATGACAGGGACAGCCGGATTGTCCTGCGCAACCAGCGCTATCTCGACATGTTCGATCTGTCCTCGGAGGTCGTCAAGCCCGGTATGCATTTCCGCGATCTGATGGCCTATCGAAAATCCATCGGATCGTTCAAGGGCGATGTCGACGCGTTTTGCTATAACATCATGCGTCACGTCGACCTCAACCAGGTCAGTCACAACGTCGTTGAAACCGACGACGGCCGTTCGATCGAAACCATGATCCAGCCGCTGAAGAACGGCGGATGGGTAGCGACCCAGGAAGACGTCACCGAGCGGCGGAGTGCCGAGCGTGAAATTGCCCGTCTGGCCCATTACGACGCGCTGACCGACCTGCCGAACCGCGTGCTGTTTCGCGAGCGGCTCGCACGCGAGCTCGAGTTGACCAAGCGCGGCGAGCAACTCGCCATGCTCTATATCGATATCGACGAGTTCAAAGCCGTCAACGATTCGCTCGGCCATCACGTCGGCGATGAACTGCTCAAGGCGGTGGCTTCTCGCTTGCGGCGCTGTGTCAGGGAGACCGATTTTGTCGCCCGGCTCGGCGGCGACGAGTTTGCCATCGTCCAGACCGGGATCGGGCAACCCGGCGACGTCATGGAACTGGTCAAGCGAATCTACGACGTCATCCGCGTGCCCTATGAGTGTCTTGGGCACCATGTCGCGACCGACGCCAGCATCGGTATTGCGCTGGCGCCGCACGACGGCACCGACATCGATCAGTTGCTGAAAAGCGCCGATCTCGCAATGTATGGCGCCAAAGCCGATGGGCGCCGGACCTACCGCTTTTTCGAGGCCGAGATGGATGCGCGCGTCAAGGCGCGCCGCACGCTGGAACTGGACATGCGTCAGGCCATCATCGACGGCACATTCGAAGTCCACTACCAGCCGGTCGTCAATCTCAGGTGCAACGGGATCGTTGGCTGCGAGGCGCTGCTGCGCTGGCGCCATCCGGTTCGCGGCATGATATCGCCCGCCGAGTTCATCCCGGTCGCGGAAGAGACCGGGCTGATCTGCGAGATCGGCGACTGGGTGCTGGCGACCGCCTGCGCGGAGGCGATGAACTGGCCGCCGGATATCAGGCTCGCGGTCAACGTGTCGCCGGTTCAGTTCAGGAGCCACGCGTTTTCGCTCAAGGTAGCCAACACGCTGGCGACGACGGGCCTGGCGGCAAGGCGGCTCGAGCTGGAGATTACCGAGGCCGTTCTGATCCGCGACGACGACGCTGCGCTGACCCTGTTGCAGCACCTTCGCAACCTCGGCGTGCGGATTGCGCTCGACGATTTCGGCACCGGATATTCCTCGCTGAGCTACCTGCGGCGCTTCCCGTTCGACAAGATCAAGATCGACCGCTGCTTCGTCGACGGCATCGAAAATGCCGACGGCTCCTCGGCCATCGTGCAAGCCGTCATCAACATCGCCAATTCGCAGAACATGACGACGACGGCCGAGGGCATCGAGACCGATCCGCAACGCGAGGTGCTGCGCGATCTCGGCTGCACCGAAATGCAGGGCTTCCTGTTCAGCCGTCCGCTCCCGGTCGAGCAAATCCGCGCGCTGCTGTCGGAGCAGATCCGAAAGGTCGCGGCGGCTTAGAGCGTTTTCGAGCCAACGGGTCGCGCGAATGCGCGCCCGATGACGGGCTCCGTGGATACCGGTTCGCGTGAAGAAAACGCGTCAAAACAAAAACCTAGAGCCCCGTTCCAATTCCATCGGAACGGAAAAGGCTCTAGGTGAGCTAGTTGTGAAGCTGTCGGCGGTAGCTACCGCCGGCAGTCCGTAAGCGAACGTCGCAATCAGGCTGCCTTCAGGCTGCCTTGGATTTTGCCACATGGGTGGCGATCGCATCCATCAGCGCCGGCGACAGGCAATCATAGGGTTCAAGCCCGATTTCCTTGAGGCGCGATCTGATGCCGCCCATCTCTTCCGGCTTGACACCGGACTCGAGCACCGACGATACGAACGCCGCAAATCCCGGAGCCGCCCAGCCGCCTTCGGCGAAGAGTTCCGGATGGATGAAATCCAGGCCGTAGAACGGATGGCCCTTGTTCTCGATGCGGCCGTACATATGCGTCCCGCATACCTTGCAGGCATGCCGCTGGATTGTCTTCGAGGCATCGACAATGTGAAGCTTGTCGCCGTTTTCAAGAGCGGTCACGTTATCCCGTGGCACCACGGCTACCACGGAAAACGTCGCTCCCTCGGGCTTCCAGCATTGGGTGCAGCCGCAAGCGTGATTGTGGGCGACATCGCCTTTGACGCCGACCTTGACCGGACGATCCTTACATTTGCAGACCAGCGTACCGCCGGCAAAGCTGCCCGAGCCTTTCTTGACGCCGTTATCGATCGATGGATGGAGATGCACAGTCATAGGCCGATCCTCCGTTGTGTTTGAAGCTCTTGACTTAGAACGCGGCGTTTAGAGCGCGATGAACCTTCTTCGAATTGCCATCCCGCTCCATCTCTTCTTCTGAGCATGATCTCCGGGCAAACGCTTCGCGTTTGTCCCGAGGGAAAACCGGTGCCCGCTTTTACCGATCATGCTTAGAACACGACGACCGATCGGATAGATTTGCCCTCATGCATCAAGTCGAATCCCTTGTTGATGTCCTCGAGCTTGAGCACATGGGTGATCATCGGATCGATCTGGATCTTTCCGTTCATGTACCAGTCGACGATCTTCGGCACATCGGTGCGGCCGCGCGCGCCGCCGAACGCCGAACCCTTCCAGACCCGGCCGGTGACCAACTGGAATGGCCGGGTCGCGATTTCCTTGCCGGCTTCCGCGACCCCGATCACGACCGAGACACCCCAGCCGCGATGGCAGGCTTCCAGCGCCTGACGCATCACCGTGGTGTTGCCGGTGCAATCGAAGGTGTAATCGGCGCCGCCGTCGGTCAGCCCGACCAGATGCTGCACGATATCGCCGCTGATTTTTTTTGGGTTGACGAAATGGGTCATGCCGAAGCGGCGGCCCCACTCCTCTTTGGAATCGTTGACATCGACGCCGACGATCTTGTCGGCGCCGACCATCCTGGCGCCCTGGATCACGTTGAGCCCGATGCCACCAAGGCCGAATACAACGACGTTGGAGCCCGGCGTCACCTTGGCGGTATTGACCACGGCGCCGACGCCCGTGGTCACGCCGCAGCCGATGTAGCAGCTCTTGTCGAACGGCGCGTCCTCGCGAATCTTCGCGACCGCGATCTCCGGCAAAACCGTAAAATTCGAAAACGTCGAGCAGCCCATGTAATGGAAGATCGGCTTGCCGTTGTGGCTGAACCGCGAGGTGCCATCGGGCATCACGCCCTTGCCCTGGGTGGCGCGGATCTGGGTGCACAAATTGGTCTTTTGGCTGAGGCAGCTTTTGCACTGCCGGCATTCCGGCGTGTAAAGCGGGATCACATGATCGCCCGGCTTCACCGAGGTGACGCCCGGTCCGATCTCGCGCACGATGCCCGCGCCTTCATGGCCGAGGATCGAGGGGAAAATGCCCTCGCTGTCCAGACCATCCAGCGTGTAGGCATCGGTATGGCAAATGCCAGTCGCCTTGATCTCGACCAGCACTTCGCCGGCCCTGGGGCCTTCCAGGTCGAGCTCGATAATTTCAAGCGGCTTCTTGGCTTCAAACGCCACTGCGGCACGTGTCTTCATCTCATACTCCTGTAGCGTTCTTCAGCATCGCAAATGCGTTCAGTTGATACCTGTGCAACTGGCTTCGGCCTGCTTGGCCGCCTCGGACTTGTCTTCATGGGTGGGTGGCCGGCCACCCGGAATGGCGTCGTTGGCGCGCGCGCGCAGATACACGTAGATATCGTCGATGTAGCACATGACGTTCACGTTGCTTGCAAACGACGGCATCACCTTGTCGTTGGCGGCGTCGACGTTCTTGCGGCCGTTGGTAACGACATTGACAAAGTCACTGTAGCTCAACGTCTTCAGCGAATTGGCCAGCGCCGGCGCGTAAGTCGATCCCTCGCCATTGGGGCCGTGGCACACGTGGCAATCCGAATGATAGCGGCGGAAGCCGGAGAACGTGTACCAGTCGACCATCCCGTCCGGGCTGATCTTGTAGGTCGGGTTGCCGTCCTTATCCATGTACTTGCCGTTATCGGATGACGCTACCGCCGGATCACCCGATCCGTCCGCGCGGGCAACGCCACTAACCAACACGCTCGCCGCGACTGCGAGCACAAATTTCCAGTACTTGATATTCACTCAGAGATTCCTCGTGGGGAGCATTGAGACGAAATCGGCGCGCAACAGAACTGCGGCGCGCCGATCTATTGTCAGTTCACCGTGCCATTACTCGGACGGCAGCGCGAACACCGTCAACGTTCCGCCAAGCGAGGTATAGGAGGCCAGGCCCGCGTAGCCACCGACGGCGCCGAGGCCTGCGGTATCGACGGTCTTCTCCTTGGTCGGCAGCTTGCCCTGGTCAACCGCACCATGCCAAGCCGCGGCGTTCTCCGGCTGCAACAGGCCGGCCGCAAGACCGATACCCGCCCAGCCACCGACGCCGGAGAGGACGGCAACATATTGCTTGCCGCCGTGCTCATAGGTCATGACGTTGCCGATGATGCCCGACGGGGTCTTGAACTTGTAGAGCTCCTTGCCGGTCTTGGCATCGACCGCCTTCAGGTAGCCTTCCAGCGTTCCGTAAAACACCACGTTGCCGGCCGTTGCCAGGGCGCCGCCCCAGGCCGAGAACTGCTCCTTGTTCGACCACATGATCTTGCCGGTCTTGCCGTCCCAGGCGATGAAGTTACCCATGTTGGTATCGCCCTTGGGCGGATACATCGCAACCGCCGCACCGACGTAAGCCTGACCCGCGGTGTAGGCCACCTTGTAGGGCTCATAGTCCATGCAGACGTGGTTGGTCGGGACGTAGAACAACTGCGTCTCCGGGCTATAGGCCGCCGGTTGCTCGTCCTTGGTGCCGAGCGCTGCCGGGCAGATGCCCTTCGAGTTGGTGTCTTCGCCCTGGTGCTGGGTGGAATAGGCGTCGACCACCAGCGGACGACCATAGGTCTTGGACGATTTGTCCATATCGACCTTGGTGGCCCAGTTCACGACCGGATCGAACTTTTCTGCGACCAGCAACTCGCCGGTGGCCCGATCCAGCGTGTAGCCGAAGCCGTTGCGGTCGAAATGCGTCAGCACATTGCGCATTTTGCCGCCGATCTCCTGATCGGTCAGGATCATTTCATTGACGCCGTCGAAGTCCCATTCGTCGTGCGGCGTCATCTGGTAGATCCACTTGACCTTGCCGGTGTCGAGATCGCGCGCCCAGATCGACATCGACCACCTGTTATCACCGGGACGCTGCACCGGGTTCCAGGTCGAGGGATTGCCCGAGCCGTAATAGACCAGGTTCAGCTTGGGATCGTAGGAATACCAACCCCATGTCGCGCCGCCGCCGATCTTCCATTGATCGCCCTGCCAGGTCGAGGTCGACGAGTCAGGTCCGACCGGCTTGCCGAGCGACGTGGTTTTTTCCGGATCGATCAGCGTGTCGGCATCCGGTCCTTCCGAGAAGCCGCGCCAGGCCAACTTGCCGTCCTTGATGTTGTAGGCGCTGACCCAGCCGCGAACGCCGAATTCGCCGCCGGATACACCGATCAGAACCTTGTCCTTGTAGACGAACGGCGCATCGGTACCGGACTGGCCCTTGCCGGCTTCGCCGTCCATCACCGACCAGACCTTGGCCCCGGTCTTGGCGTCGAGTGCGACCAGCGTGGTATCGGCCTGGTGCAGGAAGATCTTGCCGTCGGCGTAGGCGACGCCGCGGTTGACCGTGTCGCAGCACATGATCGGGATCACGTTGGGATCCTGCCGCGGCTCGTACTTCCAGATGATCTTGCCTTCATGGTTCAGGTCGAGCGCATAGACCGTGTTCGGGAACGGCGTGTGCACATACATCGTGTCGCCGATCACCAAAGGCCCGCCCTCATGCCCACGCAGCACGCCGGTCGAGAAGGTCCAGGCCACCTGGAGCTTTTTGACGTTGGATGCGTTGATCTGGTTGAGCTTCGAATAACGCGTGTTTGCGTCATCGCCTTGTTGCATGACCCACTGCTTCGGATCCTTGGCCAGCTGGTCCAACGCCTCGTCGGCCCTGACGGCTCCTGCGGCGAGCGCCGCAACGCCAAGACCTGTCGCGATTAGCACCTTGCGCATCATCATTCCTCCCGGTTGCGAGCGATGGTTCCGTCAAAACGGTCCACTTTTCGGTATTGCTCCTCGGGATTTTTACCCGGTCCTGGATTGGAAAACTTGCCCCAGAGGGAAGTACGTTTGCCCCGGAGCGAAATAAAATAAAGTTTTTAGGCGGCACTGCCGCTTTTTTGGCATGTTCATGCTGCGCAGCAGCATAGGTCGGAACCCTTAGGCTGCCCATCAAGCCTGTTTCGGACGGCGTGAGGTTTTTGAAGTCTTCGTTTAGTTTTTAAGGTTTTGAAAGAACGCCTGCCCGGCTCGATGCGGCAAGGCCGATCGAACCGGGCAGATCGTTTCGACGTGGTCTATTTGCGCGCCGCGCAGGCGTACATGTTGATTTCCATGCCCACCGGAACTTCGACAATCTTAGGAGTCTTCCAAGTCATCTGCATCCTCCGAAGTGATTTGGCGCGAACTTCACGCCGGAGCCGAACCTAGGAGCACGCCCGACATCGCGCAAGTGCTCGCGATTGAGGATTGAACGCCTGAGGACCGCGCACGCATTCGATATTTCTCTCTCGAACAAGGCGACTTCTCTCTCAGGCAAGGTGCTCACCGAGTGATCCGGCGAATTAAAACGAAGATCCAAATAGCCGCGTTATCTATTCCAGCGCGAAAGGGCGAACCAACACAATAGTGCCGCGCCTGATATCCAAATCGCGATGATGGCGATCGCTGCGATCTTGCCGCCGTGCGGGCGCTGCATGATTTCGCTGGCCCTGGCCCGATATTCGGCCATGGCCTGTTCCGGGATCAACGACACCACAAGCCAGATACCGAGCGGCACTAGGATCAAATCATCCAAATATCCGAGTATCGGAATGAAATCCGGAATGAGATCTATCGGAGAGAATGCATAGGCCGCGACAACGGCCGCGAGAAGCTTCATATACCAGGGCGTATTGGGATCACGGGCAGCCAGATAGACCGCGTAAGCGTCTCGTTTCAACGCACGCGCCCAGATCTTGATGCGATCGAACATAAAACCGCCTCGACGTCGGCCTCATGGCGACGAAAGCCGCGGGAAAGCACCGGAAGTTATTTAAGCGAACATTTGGTTTCGGGACGATCGAGACCGAGCGTATCGAGCGTCGATACCTGATGAAGAAAGCCTTCCTGCGGCGACACCGATACGGTGTTTCTGCCGTCGAACAGCAGGATCGGCTGCCGCAGTTGCAGGTTCCAGTCGCGAAGCGTCAGCTTTTGTCCCTTGAAAGCCGCGACCGAGAATTCGGGGCTCTTGATGTAGGCGAGCATCTTGACCGGATCGCCGGATCCGGCCCGGCTCGCCGCCTCGCCGACCATACGAACCGCCGTCCAGACCTGCATGTCGTGCGCCGTCATCGAACGCTGGTATGCCCTCGTGAAACGGTTCTGCAACTGCACGGCGCCCCATTGATCGAACGCAGCATCCCACGTGGTGGGAACCAGTCCGGCAGAGCCCGCGACCGGACGCGGGTCCCAGGTCCGGTACGGCAAATAGCCGGCAAAGACCTCGCTTTCGTCCGCCGCGACCAACACATCGTGGTCGGGCGCGCCTTGCGTCACCACGGGCATCTGCTGCTGGATCTCGGCGACGCCGCTGTCGGTGCGCCGCGCGCCGCCGCTATCCTTGAATACCCGCTCCTCGACGATTTTGGCGCCGAAACGCGTCGCGGCATGGCGCAACGCGTCGGCGAACAGCACGTCGTTTTCGTGCGAGCCCGTCATCAGCATCCATTTGCGCCACTTTTTCCAGACCAGATATTGCGCCAGCGCGTCGGCCAGCATGGAGCGCGTGGGCGCGACATGAATGACATTGGCGCGGCAATCCTGTTCGCGCAGGCGCTCGTCGAGCGCGAACGCATTGATCAGGGTCGCGCCGCGCGTCTTGCCGGCATCCGCCGTCTTCAGCAGGCGGTCAGCATCGAGACTCGTGACGATAAAGGATGCCCCCTGGTCGGCGAGCGCGTTCGTGGCCGCGACCGGGTCGTCTTTCTCGTCGACCAGTTTCTCGATCAGCGTATATCGCTGATTGAGGAAGCGGCCGGTCGCATTGTCGTCCTCGATCGCCAATTGCGCGCCGGCAAGCCCGTCATTGGCGGCCGGCACATCGATCAGCGATATCCGGATCCGCGAAGGCGCCTGATGAAGGTAGCCGATCTTGATTTCCAGCGGTTGATCCGACAGCCCGGTTCCGCTCAAGGCCATGAGTGCAAAGACACCAATCAGAAGCCGAAGCAAATCAAGCCTCCAGTGCCGCGTTCGGACGCTCTACTATGACTAGCTACAACGAGATGAATAGCACCAATGACTCGATTGCGCTGCAGCATCGCCGGCCAAGTCTCCTGTGGTCATGTCGTCCTGTTTGAGCTTTCAGGCTACCCTATTTATCGTCCGACGCAAGGAAGGCGAAAATCGGTCGACGGGTTTCGAAGTGCTACGATTGTCTATTGCGCGCAAGTGCGTCAAATAGATCATAAAATAAAATCGCAAGATGAAGTCGTTCAGGTTCGATCGACACGGGCTGGAATTGACAGGTTGGAGAACGCCATATGTTGGATTTGCACCGGACCGCGGCAACAATTGGTTTCCTGTTCGTATTCGTTCTCCCGCTCGATCCGGCCTTTGCGTTCCTCGCCTATGTTTCCAACGAGAAGGGTAATTCGATCTCGGTTGTCGATACCGACAAAATGGAGACGGTCGCAACCATCAAGACCGGGCAACGGCCGCGCGGCATCGAAGTCACCCGTGACGGCAAATTCGTCTTTGTCGCGCTCGGCGACGACGACAAGATCGAGATGTTCGACACCAGGAACCACAACGATGCCGGCGAATTGCCGTCCGGCCCGGATCCCGAGCAATTTGCGCTCGATCCGGCCGGAAAATTCCTTTACGTCGCCAACGAAAACGACGCGATGGTGACCATCATCGACATGGAAAAACGCACCGCGGTCGGCCAGGTATCGGTCGGCACCGAACCGGAGGGCATGGCGGTCAGCCCGGATTCCAAGACGCTGGTATGCACGTCCGAGACGACCAGCATGGTTCATTTCATCGATACCGCGAGCCACGAAGTCGCCGGCAACCTGCTGGTCGGTTCGCGGCCGCGCTTCTCCGCCTACAAGTCCGACGGATCGGAATTGTGGGTCACGTCGGAAATCGGCGGCGCCCTTGCCATCATCGATCCGGCGACGCGGCAGCTCAAGCAAACCGTAACATTTGAAATCCCCGGCCTGCGATCCGAGGCGATCCAGCCGGTCGGCATCAATATCACCAAGGACGGCAAACTCGGCTTCATCGATCTGGGGCCTGCCAATCGGGTCGCCGTGGTCGATGGCGTTACCCACGCTGTCTTGAAATACCTGCTGGTCGGACAGCGCGTCTGGCACGGCGCCTTTACGCCCGACGAAAAATACCTGCTGGTCGCCAACGGCGTTTCGAACGACGTCTCGGTAATCGACGTCGCGGCCCAGAAGGTCATCAAATCGATTCAGGTTGGCGAATTGCCCTGGGGGATCGCCTTCGGACCGAATTGAGGTTCACGCCGATTATGCCGGCTGTGTCCGGTCCAACTCAAATCTTGCGCTTCTCGTGGCCGGGGTAGTCACAGCTCCATTTTTTGGCCATCCATTCGGGATGGTTGCCGATCCACTGGGCGATATAGGGCTCCGCAGCCATCATGCACTGCTGGATCGAACCGTCGAAGGTGAACTGGAGATATTTTTCTTCGCAATTGGCCGGATTGGCGATGGCGCAGACCGTCAGGATGATTTCGATCATTCCCAGTGCCCTCGAGATGAAACCTAAAAATGTTACGCCGAATTCGCGTTGGCGTCTCCAATTTCGGCAATGAATTTCGCGTTCGCAATGGCTGGTGGTTCCATAGCTTCGTCATGACGCCCGCGATTATCTATCGTCGGCATCGCTGAGCTCTGATAATCATCGCATCGTTGCAGCGCTGGAGCTTGAAAATCATGACCCTCGAAACCGTTTCGCTGAACAGGTCGCATGAAGGCGTGCAGGGCGTTTACAAGCACGCCAGCCGCGAAACCAGGACGACCATGACCTTTTCGGTTTATGTGCCGCCGCATCACGCCGGCGCGAAGCTGCCGGTGGTTTGGTATCTGTCAGGCCTCACCTGCACGCACGCCAATGTCACGGAGAAGGGTGAATTTCGCCGGGCCTGCGCCCAGCTGGGCCTGGTATTTGTTGCGCCGGACACCAGCCCTCGCGGCGAAGGCGTACCTGGCGATCCCGCCAGCGCCTATGATTTCGGACTTGGCGCGGGCTTTTATGTCGACGCCACGCAACGGCCATTTGCCGACAATTACCGGATGTGGAGCTATGTGACGGAAGAGCTTCCCGAATTGATCGCCGGGCATTTTCCTGTCGACGCCGCGCGGCAATCGATCCTCGGACACTCGATGGGCGGCCATGGCGCGTTCACTATTGCCTTGCGGCATCCCGGGCGTTATCGCGCCGCCAGCGCTTTTTCGCCGATCGTGGCTCCATCGCAGGTGCCATGGGGGATCAAGGCGCTGGGCGGATATCTCGGCGATGCGCGCGCAGCCTGGCGCAAGCACGACGCGGTCGCATTGATCGAGGATGGCGCGCGCTTTTCCGATTTGCTGGTCGATTATGGCGACGCCGATCCGTTCCTCACCGAACAGCTTCGCCCCGAGCTTTTGCAAGCTGCTTGCGAGCAGGCCGGCATTCCGCTGATCCTTCGCCGCCAGGCCGGCTATGACCACAGCTATTACTTCATATCGACATTCATGGAAGACCATCTCCGCTGGCACGCCGCGCGATTGAACGGATGATCGCTAGATAGAGCGGAATGACTTATCTTCGAATCGTCATACCGCTCTATAGCCTTTTCCGCTCCGATGGAATTGGAACGGGGCTCTAATCCGAAGTTTTCATTGAAGAACTCTGCAAGGGCCTGATCCAACTCATTGTTTTTGTGGTCGGCTTTTTCGGTTACTGGACACAGCTACGGGCCGAAGCCCAAGAGCTTGAATGCCGCCTCCTGAAGCGGCGTGGATTTGGACAGCAGCGTGAAGCGATGCTTGGCCGCAAGCGGCATGCGCATGGTATTGCGGGTCATGGTCCCGAGATGATCGATGAGGCCGGCGAAGCTATGGACGGGGTCGCCATTTGCGTTGCGCTTGATCGCCTTCTTGGACCTCGCCGTCGCTGAGGGCTCTGTCGAGGCGATCGGCGACCTGCGCTCGGTCCGGGCAGCTTCGAGATCGGTGTCGTGGAACAAGAGCGGCGCCAGCGTTTGGCGCAGATGCCACTCGACGTGATAGGCAAGCATACACAGGAAGACATGGGCGCGCACGCGATCAGCAGTCCAGTGGCGAATGGGCCGGATTTCCAGATCGACGGTCTTCATCGAACGGAAGGCGCGTTCCACGCGCGCGAGATCCTTGTAAGCCTGGACCGCGTGCGCGGGGTTGAGGTCCTCGGCTGGCACACTGGTACGGATGACATAGATGCCGTCGAGCTTGGCTTCGGCTGCGATCTGATCGACCTTGCGGGCCCAAGAGAAGTGGCCGTCACGGATGTCGAGCGCGAAGTGCTTGGCCATCTTCTTCGCATTCACGACTTCGCCAACTGCCAGGCCGATCTCGACGGCCGCGCGCAAGGGTGAACCCTTGCGCCGGACGTGCGCCTGGATACGCGCGAGTTCCCGTTCGGTCGCACTGAGAAGCGCCTCGCGCTTGCGGGCACGCTCCGTTGCCAGATCGCGATTGCGGCACACGATCAGCCGCTCTCCCGGGAAGTCCGGCGAGCTGATCTCCGCCAAGTCCCGCTCGTCAAACAGCGAGAGCTGCAGCGGGCCGTTCTCTTGTGCCAAGGCCTGGATCTGCGGCGCGCGCAGAGAGGTGATCCAGTCCAGGCCTGAGGATTTGAGATCGTCCCGGATCCTGGCGGCGGTGATCATTCCGCGATCTCCGACCAGCACCACGCGCTTGATGCCGAAGCGGGACTTGAGCTTCTCGATCTGGGATTTCAGCGTCATCGGATCCGCGGTGTTGCCCTCGAACACCTCGATCGCGACCGGCAAACCATCGCGCGTACACAGAAGCCCATAGACGATCTGCGGCCGGTCGCCGCGATGATCCCGGCTGTGGCCGTATTGCGCCAGCGGACAGTGACGCCCCTCGAAGTAGGACGAGCTCACGTCGTAGAGCACCAGCACGCCGTCCTCGAGATGCCGCCGTGCCAGGCCGTTCTCGATCCTGACCTGGCGCTCCAGGAGCCAATCCAACGCCTCGTAAGCCTCGCGTTCCTTGACCCGCCCGAGGTCCAAAACCGCGCCAAGGCTCGTGGTTGCTGTCTCCTCGTCCACTGCGCGCACGAAGCCGAGCTTGGAGCGTGGCGTGATCAGGCGATCGACGATCATCGCCACCGCGAGATCGCAATTGCGCCGCGCCTCGGCATCCTTCGCCGTGCTCAGGATCAACCGATCCAAGGCGATCTTGCGGATCATCCCCAGCGCCGCCGCAACATGGCCATGCGGCAGCGAGCGCTCGATCTGCAATTGATCTACGCCCGGGCCAACCAGCGTGCCGCCCTTGAGGATCGCCTTGAGCGCCGCCACTACCTCACCTGGCAGCTTGCTCAGGTTCGCCAGCGTTCGCTTCTGGGTCCGGCCCTCCGCGTCGCGATAGCTCTCCCGCAGCAAAACCGCCGGCGGACTATCCCGATTCGGAACCGTCTCGATGAACATCCCCGAATCGAATCACAACAGAGCTGATTTGGGAAGCCCGTTACATGGACGCAAATCGAGAGAAAATCTCCCCCAAAGCCCTGCCGCGACTCAGCTTTCAAGTCATGCGTAGTAAAAACTTCAGTCTAATCTTTTGTTTTGACGCGTTTTCCTCACGCGAACCGGCATCCACTTCGCTCGAAAACGCTATAGATTTATTGTTTGAGCATGATCTCCGGGCAAACGCTTCGCGTTTGTCCCGAGGGAAAATCGGTTTCCACTTTTCCGGATCATGCTCTGGAAAACGCTGTGGCTATTTGGCTGGCGCGCCATCGCCTGAAATTGCTTCTTCGGGCAGCCGGTTCCGCACCAGGAAACGCACCCCGTGCTCGTAAGCCTCGGAGGTGTCGCCGCGGATCTGGCCGCTGAGATGCGCGGCGCTCGCGCCACTGGAGGCGTCGACGATCCAGATGTCCATGGACGAGATCAGCGACGAGACCTTGTGAACCACGGATACGACAGCGTAGGCCGCGCCGGCTTTGCGCGCGACCGGCAGGAAGCAGTCCCCGCATCGATACCGCGGTGACGTCGCTGCGACGTCGGCGCCCAATGGACCGAGATCGGCGGGTGTATAACGTCCGGTTTTTTCCAGCGCCTCCGACAGCACGCGCGTTGCCAGCGCCAATCGTTCAGTCAGATCGGGTTGCGGAGGCTCGCCGCTGGTGTCGTAGATCTCGAAGGGAAAGATGGCCGCAACCGGCGCGGCAACGCCGGCGCCTGTCAAAGTCAGGATGCAGAAGATAACGACAGAAATCCGCGCCAGCGTTCGAAAATACATCATGGCCCCTCTTCGGCTCTCGCAATTGCGATAGACCCTCCAGGTTGATATTAACACGGAGGTCAAGCCGTGGCATCGGCCGCATTTCCGATTGACCGCGCGGCATATTCAGGGAGCAACGCAAAATGGCCAAAGCGGCTATTCTCAAAGCGGCTATTCCGGCAGCTTTCATTTTGGCTTTGGTGCCGATGGACGCCTCCGCAAAGGACACCCGGTTCTGGAACCTGACTGCCAATACGATTACATCGCTGCAGCTTTCACCGCCCGGCAAGAATGAATGGGGCCGCAACCAGACCGACAATGATAGCGATCATACGGTTGACCATGACGAGCGCCTGAAAATTACCGGCACGGAAGCCGGAATCTACGACGTCAAATTTGTCGACAAGAGCGGGCGGACCTGCGTTGTTCCGAACGTTCAGGTCAAAGCCGGCGCGATCTTCTCGATCGATGAGAAGGAATTGAAGGGCTGCGGCAAATAGGCGCGATCGCGCACTTCAAAAATTAACGCCAAACAACAGGCGCGCCTGCTGCCGCTCGAAATCAACGAGGTCAAGCGAGCCGACGGTCGCGGTGGCATGACCCGCGACCTGCGCACTCCATGCGAGCGTCATCCACGCACGCTCGGAGAATTTGACGTAAAGCGTCGGCCCGACGAAAAAGCCTTGTCCGGCCAGCGTATCGAGCGTGAACCCGTCATACTGGCGCAAATAGCGGGCTTCGCCGCCAACGAAGATTCCCGAATAGACCTGCGCCATGACGCCCAACGCGACGCCGGCCTTGGATTCCTGCGCCCATGTTCCGGTCAGGTTGGCGCGCATGGTGTCGGGTTGATAAAGCAGGTTGAAGGCCGCCACGATTCGGCCGGGAATGATTTCCCAGTCGGCCGCCGCCACGAAGTCGACGCCATATTGGTCGCCGGGTTGACCTGTGATGTCGTCAGCCCGTCCCCAATGCGGCTCGGCGCCGATCGCAAAGCCGAACGGCGCCGTTGCCCGATCAAGGAACTGGTAGCGGATGTCGGCCGACAGCCCGCCGAACGCGGTGTAGCGCTGATCGGCGAACCCGCTTACGCCTGTAATGTCATACGAATTGACCGTACCGGTAAATTCGGTTCGCAGGTGCGGCATCGGCACGAATTCCACCGACATCGTGCTGGAACCGGCATCATACGTCCCG
This sequence comes from uncultured Alphaproteobacteria bacterium, assembly GCA_963755895.1. GTDB lineage: Bacteria > Pseudomonadota > Alphaproteobacteria > Rhizobiales > Xanthobacteraceae > Bradyrhizobium. The sequence continues at coordinate 649,976 of CAVWMD010000001.1, read as the reverse complement.
GTCTGCTTCAAAAATCGTCCGGTTACCGATCCCTCCAATTCTTTTTCCCCGACGTCGCCGACATCGCTTCCGATGGTGAAGGCGAACAGATGCTCGGTCTCGATTGGTTCGGCGCGGGCGCCGCCCGGAACGAGCGAAAACGCAAGCAACAGCCAGCATCCCGCGACACGGCGCCGCTGCGCTGCCGAAACAAGCCGTCCCGATGTCTTCGGCACCGCCATCGAATCATCCCGCCCGCGCGTCGGCTTTGCCGCACCGCACTCAAATCTGTCCAAGACTTTCCATGCATGGCGGCTTTCCATGGCATGACGTATCGGAACAACCCGGTCCCGACCGAGCTTACCATTCTGCACCGGCATTATCATTTCGTCCCGAAAAACAGTGGAAGTTAGTGACAAATCGGCTGTTGCTTTGACGGATAGACAGTGTGGATAATTTCCCGCATGAATGCGGAAGTGAGAACAATATCCGGAATTCTCGTGGCGCTGTGCCTCGTGCTTGGAGCCACTCCAACGCCGGCCGCGGAAACCTTGCGCATTGGCCTGCAGAGCACCGGCACGTTTGCCTGGCAACTGGACGTGATCCGCCGCCACGGTCTTGCCGACAATGCCGGGCTGGATCTGAAAATCAGCGAATTCGCCTCGACGGATGCCGGCAAGCTGGCCCTCAACGGCGGCTCGGTCGATCTCGCCGTAGTCGATTGGCTTTGGGTCGCCCGGGCGCGGGCTCTCGGCGCAAAACTGTTGTTCTATCCTTATTCCAGCGCGGTCGGCGCCATCATGGTGAAGCGCGATTCGCCGTTGCGCGGCATTGCGGATCTCAGGGGTCACGTTCTCGGTGTAGCGGGCGGTCCGCTCGACAAAAGCTGGCTGATCGTGCAGGCCGCCGCGGCCCGCCAGGGTATCGATCTCAAGCGCGACACGACGCTTGCATACGGCGCGCCGCCGCTGATGTCGCAAAAGCTGCAGCAGGGCGAAGCTGACGCGAGCCTGAATTTCTGGAATTTCTGCGCCAGCCTGGAAACGCAGGGTTACCGCCGCCTCTTCGAGGTGCGCGACGCCGAAGCCGCACTTGGGTTGACCGAACCGGTCGCACTGATCGGTTACGTGTTTTCCGAGCAATTCGCAGCCCAGCACCGCAGCACGATCGACCGCTTCATCGCGATCGCCCGAAAGGCCGACGACATCATGCTGCGATCCGACCAGGAGTGGGACGTACTGCGCCCGCTGATGAATGCCGGGGATGACAGCACCTTCAAAGCCTATCGCGACCGGACCCGGGAGGGCATGCCGCGGCGGCCGATCGCCGCGGAAGAGGCCGACGCCCGCGCGCTGTTCAAAGCACTCGCGAGCACCGGCGGCGCCGAACTCGTAGGCCCCTCGCAAGAACTCGATCCGGGCCTTTACTATCAACCGGAGCCGCGCGGAGATTGAGCATTGTTGCCGAGAATTCTTTCGCTGGCTGCGCTGATCGCGGTTTGGGCTGTTGTCGCCGCGCTGGTTCAATCGCGGCTGCTCCCCGATCCGCTGACGGTCGGCCGGGCGACGCTGGCCGAGATCCGTTCCGGCGAACTGCCGTTCCAGATGGCCTGCACGCTGGGACGCGTGATCGGTTCGTTCGCGATCGCGATGTTGCTCGGCACGATCGCGGGCTATGCGATGGGACGGTCGAAAGCCACCGACAGGTTTGCCGATTCATGGCTGATCGTGCTGATCAACATGCCGGCGCTGGTCGTCATCATTTTCGCCTACATCTGGATCGGCCTCAACGAAACCGCGGCGATCCTGGCCGTGGCCATCAACAAACTGCCGAATGTGATCGTCGTTGTGCGCGAAGGCGCCCGCGCGCTCGATCCCGGAGATCGACGAGATGGCAAAAGCCTTTCAATTCACCGCATTCAAAAGACTCCGTCACGTCGTGATACCGCAACTCGCGCCCTATCTGGCGGCCAGTTCGCGGTCCGGACTGTCCATCGTCTGGAAGATCGTGCTCGTGGTCGAGTTGATCGGACGCCCAAACGGCGTAGGGTTCGTGCTGGGTTCGGCATTCTCGCTGTTCGACATGGCCAGGATACTGAGCTATGCGATCTGCTTCATCGTGCTTATGCTTGTGATCGAAAGCCTTTTGGTACAGCCGCTTGAACGACGCGCAAACCGCTGGAGACGCCGCCCCGCTTGAGCTTCGCATCGATGCGAAGAGCTTTCTGTCGGCCGAAGGCACGGCGGTCGAGGTCGTTCGCGACCTGGAACTTCGGCTCGAGGCTGGATCGTTCGGTGCGCTGATCGGCCCTTCCGGTTGCGGCAAGACGACGATCCTGCAAGATCGCGGCCGGCCTCGATGCCGATTTCCAGGGTCGGCTCCGCACCCCCGGAGCCGGGCGTCTCGGGATGGTGTTTCAGGAGCCTCGTCTGTTGCCCTGGCGCACGGTCGAGGACAACATCCGCCTGGCGCTTCCCGCCGATCAGACCGGCGCCGATCTCACCGAGCTGTTCGAGACTCTCGGCCTCGGCTCGCATCTGGCGCGATATCCGGGTGAATTGTCGCTGGGACTTGCGCGACGCGCGGCAATCGCCCGCGCGTTTGCGATCCGGCCGGATTTCCTGCTGCTGGACGAACCCTTTGTATCGCTCGATGAAGCGGTCGCCGTCCGACTGCGCAACGAACTCGTGGCGCTGACGACGCGCAACGAGGGTAACGACGCTGTTGGTGACCCATGATCTCGAAGAAGCCGTCCAATTGGCGGATCGCCTGTTTTTTCTGTCCGACCGGCCGGCGCAGATCATTTTCGAGAAAACGTTGCCGCCGCCGCGGGGCGCACGCAGCAAAGACCTCGTCGCATCGATCAGCGAGGAAATGCGGGCGTTGGTGGCGCAGGCCGCGGCCCGAAGTGTGCAAGGCTGACGCTCGAACTCAAGCCAGCCGGCTCTCGATCGCAAAGCGCACCAGCTCGGAAGACGAGCGCAAGCCAAGCTTCTGGCGAATGATCGAAGAGGTATTGGCAATCGTCTTGTACGACGAATGTACCAGCCAGGCGATTTCGGAAAGGCTTTTGCCGACGCTCAGCAGCCGCAATATCTCGATCTCGCGCGGCGTCAATTTCGACAACGGGTTCTGAGCGACCGCCGGTCCTGCGAACGCAAGGCGCCGCGCGATCGCCGCGGGCAGATAGACCCTGCCGTTCCCCACCTCCTTGATCGCCTCGACGAGATCGCAAGGGTCTCCGGACTTCGACACATAGCCTTTGGCACCGACTTCGATCGCGCGCGCGGCGAACACCGGATCGTCATTCATGCTGAACATGATGATGCGCGCCGACTGCGGTCGAGCGCGAGAATTCGCCGCGCCAGCTCAAACCCTGAAACCGTCGGCAGGTTGATATCGAGCACGCAGACATCGGGCTGTTCGGCGACAAAGACACGCTCGCCGCTTTCCGCGTCGGAGGCCTCCAGGATCACGATATCATCGTCGCCGGCAAACAACGCCCGGCAGCCCGAAGCCACGATAGGATGATCGTCGACGATCAGAACACGCATCGGCGCTGGTCCAACCCAGGGTCTACTCTTGTTGCGTTGCATCAAACGGAACGGGAAAACTTCCGCTACCCGATTGACCTCTCAACCGCACTGCGCATCCCGGGCGCATCTGCTGTACGGTTCCGATTAGATAGCCGCGCCTTTTCTCTGTCAACGCTCCTGTGGTCGAGCATCTGGCGCGGCATGATCCTGGACAAATGCAATGTGGCAAAAATTATCTTTGCGCGCCCGGCTCAACACGCTTGCTGGCGCTCATTCTCTTGCTGGGCCTGGCGATCAATATCACGCGGCTGTGCTGGAGGCCGGCCCTCGTGTTCAGGCCGAGGATCAAAGCGTCATACGACTGGCTCGGGAATTCATCGAGACACTGGTCGTGAGCCTGAACGAAACCCCGGACCCCGATGCGCGGCTGACCAAGATCATCCAGGACCTCAACCGGCTGCGCCATGTCAGTATTACGCGGCAGCAGGATGCGGCGGAGGTCAAGCCTTCAGCGGCCGACGATCTCGACGACGATGGCGAACCGTCTTCGGTGCCTGCGTGGTTCGTCGCGCTGGTTCATCCGGAAAAGACCGCCGTCAATGTTCCGATCTCGATTCACGGCAAGCCGGGATCGCTCGTCATCACGTCGCATCCGGACGATGAGATGAACGAGATCTGGGACGGCATCGTGACCCAGCTCCTGGTCGGCTCCGCGATCGCGATCACGCTGTTCCTGGTGACGATGATGGTGGTCAGCCGCGCGCTTGCGCCGATTCAGTCGCTTTCGGAGGCGATGACGAACATCGAAGCCGGCGCCTATGACACGCGCGTCAAGCCCGGAGGTTCACCCGAACTGGCGGCGATCTGCGCCAAGCTGAACCATCTCGCGGCGACGTTGGGAGATGCCGTCGAGGAGAAACGGCGGTTGGCCGAACGCGCCGTCTCGCTGCAGGATGCCGAACGCAAGGAAATTGCCCGCGAGCTGCATGACGAATTCGGGCCCTATCTGTTCGCATTGCGGGCGCATGCCAGCTCGCTGATGCGGATCGCGGATGCGCGCGAGCCGAACACGGACGCATTGCGAAAACATGGCGTGTGCCATCCTCGAGCAGATAAACGCCTTGCAGCAGTTCAATCGGCGGGTTCTTGAAAGGCTGCGGCCGGTTGGACTGGCGGAGCTCGGCCTTCGCGAGGCGATCGGCGCCTTGCTGCGGCTGTGGAGCGACGTCTCATCCCGAAGTGGTCATCGAAACGACGATTTCGCGATCGCTCGGCGAGACCGGCGAGACGGCGGAATTGACCATCTATCGCATCATCCAGGAGGCCCTGACCAACGTGTTCCGGCACGCCGGCGCGACACGGGTCGAGATCACTGTCGAGCCGGCGCCGTCTCGCCGATCGGGCACGGCACCGGCTGAGAGCCGAGGCGAGTCATCGGTCAGCGTGCGCGACAACGGCGCCGGCCTGCCGCCGATCACAAGCAGGGTTTCGGCATGATCGGAATGCGCGAGCGGGTGCTGGCGTTGGGCGGCACCATGACCGTCGCGTCGACGAATCAGGGCGTCACCGTGGAAGCCCTGGTTCCCGAGCGGCACCCAGCAGCTCCAGGCGGCCGAGCCCGTATGAGCCGCTCCGCGCCCGCTGCCTGACATTGACCGGCAGATACGGCAATCATTACCCTGATCGGATCGGGTGAGAAACGTCGCTATTCGCCAGCGGGATGTCCGCCGTATCCATCGCAATCGGGAAAGGTCACGCACCATGATATCGCGACGCACATTCGTTGTTTCGTTGGCGGTCGGGACGTTGCTCGCCACCGGATTGCCGGTCTTGGCGAAATCCAGGCGCATGAGCCTGATCGTCATGCTCGACACCGACAACGACGGCACCGTCGATCTTGCGGAAGCCAAGGCGGCGGCTTCGGCGCTGTTCGACAAGCTGGAGCACGACAAGGACGGCACGCTGGACAAACGTGAATTGGCGCGGAGGTTGTCGGCCAAAGAGTTGGCTGCGGCCGATCCCGACCACGACGGCACGCTCACAAAGGACGAGTATCTTGCCCTCGTCGAACAGCGTTTCAGCGCCGCCGATCCGGATCATGATGGGACGCTGGATGCCAAGGAATTGAATAGCCCGGCCGGCAAGGCGCTGTTGCGACTTCTAAGATAGTCGGAAGTCAGAGGCTTTGCAGGCCAGAGATGACCGCCCGCCATGCCGCTCCAACCTAGCTGATCGGGAATTATTCCCGATCATTTCGGGAATAATTACCGAGTCCAAGTCCGGACCTTTTGTGGCTAGGCTGTCTCGATCCGCGCACTGATAATATCCCGTAACCAACCGGCGAAAACAGTACAGCCGGGGAGTGGGAGTGGAGACAGATGAGTGCTCGGTACGCTATTGATCGCTTCGATATCGATCGGCCTGCTTGGCGGTGAATAATGAGGGTGCGCATGCCCAGGACGCGCCCGGCGCCGCGCAGGCTCTGCCATCCGTCACGGTGACCGACACAAAGCCCGGCGTTAAGCGCGGCACGGGACGAAACCGCGACGCGCAGGGTTCGCGCCAATACCCACCGTCCCGGTCTATCCGACCACGCCGCTGGCCGGCGGCGACATCGAAGCCGACAAGGCTCCCGGCCACCGTCACCACCGTCGACGCCAACCAGATCAAGCACGACCGGATCGCTGAACATCACGCGACTCGCTGGTGAAATATGTGCCGGGAATCATCATCAATGAAGTGGCCGGCAATCCCTTCCAGCCCGACGTGCAATTTCGCGGCTTCGTCGCATCTCCGGTGTCCGGCACGCCGCAGGGACTGGCGGTGTATCAGAACGGCGTGCGCATCAACGAGGCGTTCGGCGACACCGTCAACTGGGATCTGATTCCGACCGCCGCCATCCAATCGGTCACCGTGGTCACCAACAATCCGGCCTTCGGCCTGAATGCGCTGGGCGGCGCGTCGACGTCCAGATGAAGGACGGCTTCAACTATCACGGCGCCGAAATCGACACGATGGGCGGCTCGTACGGACGCATCCAGAGTTCGGTGCAATGGGGCAAGCAGGTCGACAATTTCGCCGTCTATGGCGCGCTCGAAGGCGTGCACGACGACGGATTTCGCAATTTCTCGCCCTCGAACGTCCGGCGCTTCTACGGCGACATCGGCTACCAGAAACGACCAGTCCGAATTTCATCTCAACATGGGCGTCGCCGACAATGATTTCGGCGCCGCCGCGACCGTGCCGGCCGAACTGCTGCAGCAATTTTGGGGCGCGACCTACACCACGCCGCAGACCTCGACCAACAAGGTTGGCTATGTCAATTTGACCGGAAAGGTCGAGGTCTCGCCGACCTGGACGGTCGACGGCGTCGCGCATGTCCGGATTTTCGACCAGAAGACCCAGGACGGCAATCCGACCGGAACGCAGCCCTGCGACCGATCCGACGCTGCTTTGCTTTGGCGACGGCAGCACGCCGGCCAATGGCCTGAATGGAATGCAACTCGCCAATCCCGTTCGACCCGAGCGCCGTGCTGGGAGAAAACGATCGAACCATCGACGCGATTCGACGACGACGGGCTTCTCGCTGCAGGCGACCAATACCGACCAGTTGTTCGGGCACAACAACCATTTTGTGGTCGGCACCAGCTTCGACTACAGCGTCACGCATTTCACGGCCAGCGCGGAACTGGGGACGATCGGCCCCAACTACGTCGTCAGCGGCTCCGGAATTTTCCTTGGCAATCCGGCAGTCCGGTTTCGGACGGCCCGGTCGTCGCTTCGCACCACCAATCAATATACCGGGCTCTATGCGCTCGACACCTTCGACGTCACCAACAGGTTCTCGATCACGGGCGGCGGCCGCTTCAACGTCGCCAATATCAACCTGCAGGACCAGCTCGGCACCGCGCTGAACGGCAACGACACCTACACCCGCTTCAATCCGATCATCGGCGGCACCTACAAGATCACCTCCGGATTGACGGCCTATGCCGGCTATTCCGAAGCCAATCGCGCGCCGACCCCGCTGGAACTGGGATGCGCCGATCCGGCCAATCCCTGCATCATCGCCTCGTTCCTGGTTTCCGACCCGCCGCTGAAACAGGTCGTGTCGCACACCGTGGAGGCCGGCTTCCGCGGCACCGGACGAGATCAGCCTCGGCACGCTCGATTGGAAAGCTCGGCGCGTTCCGCGCCGACAATACCGACGACATCCTCAACATTCCCAGCACGGTCCTGCAAGGGTTCGGCTATTTCCAGAATGTCGGCTCGACCCGCCGCCAGGGCATCGAGGCCGAAGTCACCCTCAAGTCGAACAAGCTGCAGTTCAACGCCAGCTACACTTTCCTCGACGCGCGCTTCCTGAATGCGCTGCAGCTCGGCTCGAACAGCCCGTTTGCCGACGCCAACGGCAATATCCAGGTCTGCCCGGCAACCAGATCCCGGCTGTCCCGCGCAACCGGCTGAAAGCCGGCATCGACTATGCCGTCACCGACGAGTTCAAGGTCGGCGGCGACGCGCTGTTACGTCAGCAGTCAGTATTTCGTCGGCGACGAATCCAACCAGTTCCCGCAGCTGCCGTCCTATGCCGTCTTCAACCTGCATGCGTCCTATCAGATCACCAAGAACGTCCAGATCTACGCGCGGGCCGAACAACATCTTCGACAATCTGCTACGCGACCTATGGAACGTTCTTCGACACCGGCGCGCTGCCCAACTTTCGCCAATGGCGGCGCGCCGTTCACCGACCCGCGTTCGCTCAGCCCGGCGCAGCCGCGCGCTTTCTACACCGGCATGAAGGTCACGTTCTGAACCCTTAGAGCTTTTCCGTTCCGATGGAATCGGAACGGGGCTCTCGCTTTTTGTTTTGACGCGTTTTCTTCACGCGAACCGGCATCCACTTCGCTCGAAAACGCTATAGGCGGACCTACCGGCGGTCAACCCGCCGGCCCGCCGCGGCGGGCCAGGAAGCCGCGCGCCGGGTCGTAGGCCAGGATCGCGCCGAACAGAAACACGACGGTACAGCCGACCACGACCGCCAGCGAAACCCAGGCCACCTGCTCGTACAGCGCGAAGCGAATCAGTTCGGTGGCGTGGGTGAACGGATTGAGCTCGCAGATGTAATACAACAGCGGGCTGGATTCCTTGACCCGCCATAGCGGGTAGAGCGCGGACGACGCAAAGAACATCGGAAAGATCACGAAGTTCATGACGCCGGCAAAATTCTCCAGCTGCTTGATCAGCGACGAGATCAGCATTCCCAGCGCGCCCAGCATGAAACCGCTGAGCAGCAGTGCCGGCAGCAGCGCCAGATAACCCAGATGAGGCGGCTCGATTTCCCAGAACCACGCAATCAGCAGGAAGGCATAGGCCTGCAGCACCGAGACCAGCGTGCCCGCCAGAAGTTTCGATGTCAGCAGCCACCAGCGCGGGAACGGACTGACCAGCAGCGTGCGCATGCCGCCGGTTTCCCGGTCATAGACCATCGTCAGCGACGATTGCATGCCGTTGAAAAGCTGGATCATCGCGATCAAGTCCGGGAGCGATGTAGACCTCGTAAAGCACATAGGTCTCGTAGGGCGGAATGATCGAGACGCCGAGCACCTGGCGAAAGCCGGCGGCAAAAATGAAAAGCCAGACCAGCGGGCGCACCAGCGCCGAGATGAAACGTTCGCGCTGATGGATGAAGCGCAAGGCTTCGCGCCAGACGATGCCCTTGAGGCAAATGAAATATTGCGCCAGCGAGAAGCGGTGTCTGTCGGTCGCTCGGTCTGTCGCCTGGACGATAGCCGTCATCTGGCCGTTTCCAGTTCGCCCTGATCGGCGCCCCCGGTCAGCCGGTTGAATGCCTCGCGCAGATCGGCGCCACCGGATCGGCCGACGACATCGCCGACCGCGCCATGCGCGAGCACGCTGCCTTTGTGAAGCACCACCACGTCGTCACCCGCGCCCGCTTCGTCGATGAGATGCGTCGCCCAGAGCACGCCGATGCCCTCGTCGATCGATAGCCGGCGAACATGATCGAGAATATCGGCGCGCGCCTTGATGTCGAGGCCGACCGTCGGCTCGTCGAGCAGCAGCAGCCGCGGCTGATGCAGCAACGCGCGGGCAATCTCGATCCGCCGCATCTGCCCGATCGAAAGATTTCCGACCCGGTCGGTGCTGCGATCGGCCATGGTCACGCGATCGAGCACCTGGGCGATAAGCTCGTTGGCGCGCTTGCTGGCGATGCCGTGCAGCGCGGCGTGATACATCAGGTTCTGGCGGACCGAAATATCGATATCGAGCGCGCGCGACTGAAAGACCACGCCGAGCTTGCTCAGGGCCGCGCCCGGCTCGCTCGCAACATCGTGGCCGAAAATCCGGATTTGACCCGACCGAATGGCATAGAGGCGCGTGATCAACGAAAACAACGTCGACTTTCCGGCGCCGTTCAATCCCAGCAGCACCGTAAACGACGACGGCCGAACGGTCAGGGTGACATCGTTCAGCGCGACCCGCGCGCCATAGCGATGGCTGACGCGATCGACTTCGAGCGCCGGATTCTGAGTGGGATCGAATGGTTTCATGACCATTGCCAAAAACCGCGTCGCCATCCGCGACACCGGCAGGCCGACATATCAGAACCTCATGTGTCGCGTTGCCGACCGTCGCTGCATTGCATCATGCCGATCATCTTCGACGCACGAACTCGTAAAGGTTCGATGCTGGCCGTTTAACCCACTGCGTTCCCCGCGGCAAGATCTGTAAGCATGCAGCAAGCATCTGGTAACGACAAAAGCTAACGTCGCACCGTGAGGCCCTGCCGCGCCCGAGCTTGACCCCCATTGTTGATCCTGACAAATTGTTCGATGTCTGTTGTGAACATTCGTCCAAACACAAAACCAAGGGATAGGACCGGGTGACAAATCTTCGGGTTTATTTTTTCGCTGCCTGGACCTTATCCGGCCTGGCGTTATCGGGTTCGATGGGCACCGCAAACGCCCAGGATGCCGCGCTTGGCGAGAAGGTGTTTCTCAAATGCAAGGCATGCCATCAGATTGGCGAAGGCGCCAAGAATGCGGTCGGGCCCGGTGCTGAATGGTGTCGTGGGCCGCAAGGCCGGCACTTATCCGGACTATTCCTACAGCGATGCCAACAAGAATTCCGGCATCACCTGGGATGAAGCGACCCTGAAGGAATATCTGAAAAATCCTCGCGCCAAGGTTCCCGGAACCAAGATGATCTTCCCCGGTTTGACCAAGGATGACGACATCGACAATGTCATCGCCTATCTCAAGCAATTCGGAGCCGACGGCAAGAAGTCGTGATCGGCATCCTACCGGCAAGCGCAAAATTTCGCCGCGGCGGCGTGCCGGCGACGAAAGGCGCTGACGATGGCTCGCATGCACCCCCTGTTCCGATCGAGTGTCCTGGTGGCGATCCTGGTCGTCGCCGCGGCTGCGCGCGCAAGCGCTGAAGATCTCAACGACTATCCGACGTCGGCACGCGCCGACTATGTCTTCGGGTGCATGAAGGCCAACGGCGAAACGCAGGAGCTGTTGCAGAAATGCTCCTGCTCGATCGACGTGATTGCCTCGATCATTCCATATGATAGCTACGTGACCGCTGAAACAATTCTCTCGATGTCCCAGGTCATCGGGTCCGGTCGGTTCCGAATTTCGATCGACCGAACCAGCCAGGCTGGCGCTGCAGGAGTTCCGGCGGGCACAGGCGGAAGCGGAAATTCGCTGCTTCTGACCGGACAAGACCAGCTGCAACTTGTCCAGGAGAGAAATCGGCCTTGTCCGAGAGAGAAATGCTCGGGAGAAATCGTCAGCCGCTAAAGCATCGACTTTTCGATCGGCCATTCGCCCTTGAACACGTGCTTGTCCGTATCGACGGCTTCGACGCGGAAATCGGCCGCGCCGTTGGGCTTGTAGTTGAAGCGGATATTCGGATCTTCCGAGATCGCGATGCCGCCATCCATCTTGACCATGAGTTCGTCGCCCTGCCAGATCTTCAGGTTCTCGATAAAGAACGGCGGGATGTATAGCCGGGTCAACTGGTCCATCTGCAGGCCGGAATTCTGCGGGTGACGCAGCATGATCTGGGCCTCCGGCATCGTACTGGCCTCGGAGCGGAACGTGCGGAATTTCATCTGCCCGAGCGATCGATTTGGTGGCGTCGGCATTCGACGCCGCCGGCGCCGAGCAGCCACCCGATGCCTTCACGAAAGTCTTGACGCCATAGAGCTTGCCGTCGCTGAGTTCAGCGACGAGCCGAACATAGGAATAAGTGTTGACCCGGACACGCGCCGAAATCGAGGTCACGCCGGAACGCGGCCCGACCGTGAACGTACCGGCGACGGGTGCGGGATTTTCGTCGATGACGAGCGTCAACGATTGCAGCGTGCGCTTGTCGTCGGGCGAGAAGTTGACGCGCATGCCGATCGGCACGACGGCAGCGTCCTCCGCGCGACGAGGCGCATCGAGGATCACCAGGCCGGCCCCATCGAGAATAGGGCGGTCCTTGAAGATATCGCCCTTGATGCTGTTCCAGGTTTCTTCCGACGGCTGGTCCTGGGTGGCGGCGGCCTGAGCGTTCGCTCGGGACGCGCCAGCTACATTCAGCGGTCCCGCCAGACACAGCGCCGCCATCAAGGCCGGGACGATCACCCTGGGAAAAATCGACATGGTCGAATTCCATTTCCACAATGAGGCAGGAACAAAATCTATCCGAAAACGCCTTATGCAGCAAGGCGCGGTCATTCCCATTCAAGTTCGCCGATACGCCGCGATGACGTTGCGCGAACCATATTCGTCGAACAGCTTCCAGTGCGATCGCTCGCTGCGTCCAGCCGTTCTGCGCCGCCTGGGCAAGCGGTACTCCCTGGGCAATCAGATCGCGCACTTCCCTGGCAAGGCTATCCAAATAGCTTTGCTCGTCGGCCACGGCGCCGCGCCAATCGGCAACGACCGGTCCATGTCCGGGAACAACCCGCTCGGCTGGAATGCGCAACAGTTCGCGAAAGGTCGGCGAGAAAACCACGGATACTGCCGTCGATGACCGGCAGATGCTCGACGAACAGCAGATCGCCGGCAAACAGCGTAGAACTGGCGTCGTCGAATACCGTCAGGTCGTTATCGGTATGCCCGGGTGGCCACGCCTTCAGCGTCAGCACACGCTTGCCGAGGTCGATCTGCATTTCACCGTCGACCAGCAGCGTGGGCGGCACAATCTTCACCTCGTCCATCAGGGAATCGCCGAGCACGCTGCGAAATGACTTGAGATAATATTCGCCCCGCGCCGTTAGCGCGCGCGGAAGGTTCTTGTGCCCGACAAAAACGGTTCCCTGCTGTGCAAACGCCGCGTTGCCGAAAATGTGATCGGGATGAACATGGGTATTGATGACGTAGCGAACAGGCTTCGGCGTCACCGCGCGTATCGCAGCAAGCAGGCGCGCGCCTTCGCGCGCGCTGCCACCGGCATCGATCACGGCCACCGCATCGTCGCCGACGACGAAGCCGACATTGGCCGCATCACCCTCATTAGCCTCGGTCATCATATCGATATTGCCGACGTGAACGTAAACGCCTGGCGCGATCTCGGAGATCGGCAGCGGCGTCGGCGGATTTTTCTGTTGTGCACTGCAATCGCGGGGAGCCAGAACAAAAACGCAGATCACCGTGAGAACAATGCCGACAACGCCATGGACTTTCGCGCTGCGCCGATGAAAACGGAAGCCGCGAATGGCCCGGCGAGCGAAAGGATTTCGCTGAGCCGCTGACTTATTATCCATGTTGGGCCTTCCGGTGCGGCGTCACCAATCTTCGGTTCCCGTTCCCTTTGCAGTGCAAGAGACAATCGCCTTGCACCAAATCATAACTTGCCTATGCCGGGAGAGTTACCTAGTCTTTTTTGGACTTTTGCCTTCCACGCCAATGCCCGTCTCCAACTGCCGCTGGAATAATGAGCGCACAGCACATCGAAAACGCGACGCGGCCTTTGCATCGTGCATCGAAGCCGTCGGCGATCGTGATGGCATGGCTGCTCGGCGTGCTGGCCTGCGGGCTCGTGGCTCTACGGCCGGTCGAGGCGCTTGCGCAAGCATCCACTGCGCAAGCTCCCGCGCAAGGCAACGAATCCGGCTCGCTGGAGCTTGTCGATCCCGACGTGTTTCGCGCCTGCGGCGATCCGCGCAACCTGCCGTTCTCCAACGACAAAAGTGAGGGCTTTGAAAACAAGCTCGCCGAATTGTTCGCGACCAAGCTCGGCAAGAAGCTCAGCTACACCTATTTCCCGCAGGCCACGGGTTTCGTGCGGATGACGCTGGGTTCCTACCGCTGCGATGTCATCATGGGATTCCCGCAAGGCGACGACCAGGCTCAGTCCACAATCCCCTATTACCGCACCACCTATGCGCTGATCACCAAGCGCGGCAGCGGTCTTGAAGATGTCACCGCGATCAACGATCCCCGGCTGAAGGACAAACGGATCGGTATCGTCGCCAAGACGCCGCCCAGCACCAACATGGCGGTCAATGGCCTGTTCGCCAAGGCCAAATCCTATCCGCTCTTTATCGATACGCGCGCGGATTCCTCAGCGCAGGCCATGATCGACGACCTCAACCAGGACAACATCGACTGCGGCATCTTATGGGGTCCGATGGCCGGCTATTTCGCGGCAAAGGCCAACCCACCTCTGGTCGTCGTGCCGCTGGTCAAGGAGACGATGGGCCCGCAAATGACCTACCGCATCGGCATGGCGGTACGCGCGGCGGACCAGGAATGGAAACGCACGCTCAACAAGCTGATTACGGAAAACCAGACCGAGATCAACAAGCTCCTGATCAGCTACAACATCCCGATCCTCGACGACTCCAATGCGCCGATCACCGCCGAGACACTGTCCAAGCGGCCATGACCGCAGCGTTTTCGAGCCAACGGGCCGCGCGAACGCGCGCCCGATGACAGGCTCCGTGGGTTCCGGTTCGCGTGGAGAAAACGCGTCAAAACAAAAGACCGGAGCCCCGTTCCGATTCAAGCGGAACGGCTCCAGGGCCGCCGTCTGCCTGGCGCTGATAGCAACGATCTTTGCTGCTAAGGGAACCGGGGCGGCGGATGTCCCCGAGCCGGAAAGCTATCGCCTCGAGGATTATCGCGCGCCGACGCCAGCCACGCTGCGTGGCGCCAAGGTGATCGGGACGGAAGAAGTCGAAAAGCTCTGGCGCAGCCACACCGCATCCTTCATCGATGTACTGCCGAGACCGCCCCGGCCGCGAAATCTGCCGGCGGGAACGCTATGGCGGGACAAGCCGCGTCCCGATATTCCGGGCAGCATTTGGCTGCCCGACACCGGTTATGGCGAACTCGCGCCCAGCATGGCCGGATATTTCGTCAAGGGCCTGGAGAAGGCGACCCATGGCGATCGTGCCCGGTTGCTGGTGCTCTATTGCCTGGCCGATTGCTGGATGTCGTGGAATGCCGCCAAGCGCGCGCAAGAGATCGGCTATTCTGACGTCGCCTGGTATCGCGAAGGGACCGATGGCTGGCTTGCCGCCGGCCTTCCGCTGGAAGAGGCCATACCGGAACCGCGTCCGGACGAGTAGGCCAGATCGAGCCTTACTTCTTGATTGTTATTTGCTGGCCGGATCCGCGCTTAAAACGTTCTGGATCGCGCTTCCCAGGTCGAACAAACGCTTTTCGATCTGGACCGGCACCTCGCATACATAGGATGTCGACTTCCGCCGATCCTCGAATATCCGCGTCTGCCACGCCAGCCGGCTGGCGAGGTCCTCGGTCTGGGCCTGATCGGCGCTGGCCTTGTCCTGCATATCCCGCAGCTTCTGGGCTTCCGCACGGATGTCGTCGGCGGCAGCTTTCTGCTTGCGGGAAAAGCGCTCGATGCCGTTCATCACCTCGTCGCGCTGCGCATTGAGCGTCGAATATAGTTCGGCGAAAAGCTTCTTTGCCTTGTCCTGTTTTTCCGCATCGGTTCCGACCAGGTAATCCGCGATCAATTTCCTGGCGTCCTCGATCGGCGTGCGGCGAGCGGCCAACCTCGTCACCAGATCGGCTTCCTTGGTGTCGGCCGGCTTGGTGTCGATGCCCTCGATCGAGGGGCCATTCCACACGCTTGCGACCGCGATCCCCGGGACCTTCAACTGCTGGCAGGGCCAGTCCGGATAACGCGGGTCCAATGCGCGGGAAGGCTGCGCCCAGCACGCCACCATCACCACCACAGCGCAAAGACTCACATCGCGCATCGAAAGGCTCACGCCGCGCCTCCCCTGGAGCATGATCCGGAAAACTGGGTACCGGCTTTCCCTCGCGACAAACGCGAAGCGTTTGCGCGGAGATCATGCACAAATACGAAGATAAAGCGGGATGACGGCTCGAAGAGAAGTCATCCCGCTTTAGCCTATTTCTGTTGCAACGCCTTCATCATCGCGTCGCCCAGCACGATCGGCTCGCGTGGCGGCAGGAAGCTGACGCCCGCGGCTTCCGCGAGCCTGGCCACCGTTCCGTCGGACTGCAGCGCGGACAACACCTTGTTGACCTCGGCGAACAGAGCCGGGCTACTCGCCAGACCGACATAGCCGCGATTGACACCGATCGGATAAAAATAACCGGAAGCCGTCAATCTGGTGTCCGGTGGGTGGCGCGATAAGCGTCGAACCGGCGCACATCGAGTAGCGTCGCGTCGAGGTCACCCCGCTCGAGCGCGCCCAACAGATCGTCGCGGGTCGGGAACCAGATGCGTGATGTTGTCGATCAGCCTGCCTTTATCGAAGGTCATCAACATCGCGTCGGCCAAGCGTTCCGCTTTCGATGCCGATACGTAGCCCGGCGAGATCGCCGATACCGGCTGATGTGGCGGTCGCGCCGCCTTGGGGCCGAGCACAACGGTCAGCGCCGAATAGATATATGGATCGGCTCGGCGTCAGCACGCCGAGCGGCACGCGCCGCCGGTGATCGGGGCCGGTGGCGCCTTCGAAATCCGGCAGCTTCGCGGTCTTGAGGCCCGGCACGACCAGGGAGTTCGTGGTCAGGGCATAGCCGCCGACAAGGGAGCAGCGGCCGTCCGAGAGCAACGCGTTGGTTTCCAGCGCCGGGCGACGAATCCTCGTCGAGCTTGCTTTCGAACCACTGGATTTCCAGCGACCGGCCGAGCCGCTGCGCGACCGCCTGCGCCAGCGCGACATCGAAGCCGCTGGCCGGGCTTGCCGCGATGATGCACCGACAGCGGTGGCAGATCTTCGTCGAGACAGACTTGCAACGCGTCAGCGGCGGCAACCGCCGGCGTCGCTGCGACCGCCATCAAGGCAACAGCCGCCGCTACGCATGAGCCGGATTCTCATGGTTTCCTCTGGCTCGAAATATAGGCCCACAGCCCGCGATCTGGTCGTCATTCAACAGGTCGCCCCAGGGCGGCATCTTGCCGTTCTTGCCCGTTCTTCACCGTGGTGAAGAAGCGCTGCCTTGTCGTCGGGAAATCTGCGCAGGTCGGGCGTGATCGTGCCGGCGTTCATCATGCCGGGGCCGTGGCAATGCGAGCACTTCTCGGCATAGGTCGTTTTGCCCTGGTCGATCTGTGCCTGATCGCCACCGGCATTCTGCTGCGTCGCGGCGGGTTGCGTCTGCGCGCTTGCCGTCGCGATCGTGGCGACGGCGGCGAAATACGCCGCCGCCCAGTTGAAAGGTCGCTTGATCACTCGTGCGCTACCTATTGCGGTTTCTTCACGGCGAAGACCCACAACGATCCGCCGGTCGGCACCTGGGCGAGGCGCTCGTCGCCGGAGAACAGCGAGTAGACACCGCCATAGCCGCTGGTCACCGCGACGTACTGGACGCCGTCCTGCTGCCAGGTCACCGGCTGACCTTCGATGCCGGAGCCGGTCTGGAACTGCCACAGTTTCTTGCCGTCGTTGGCGTCGAATGCTTCGAACTCGCCGGTCAACTGGCCGGAGAACACGACGCCGCCCGCGGTCGACAGCACGCCCGGAGAAGCGCGGGATATCGCTTGGCACTTCCCACTTGGCCTTGCCGGTCATGGGATCGATTGCCTTGAGATGGCCGCGCGGCCCGGTACCCCACTCCCAAACGTCCGTCAGGTCCATGCCGACATACCATTCGCCGGCCTTATAGGTTGCCGGCTCGGTCTTGTAGTGGCCGCCGAAGGCAAGCGTATTGGCATAGGCAAGGCCGGTCTGCGGATTGAACGACATCGGCTCCCAGTTCTTGCCGCCGAGGATCGAAGGATACACCACGACCTTCTTGCCCTCGCGCGCGTCCTTCGTGACGTCGGTCTCGACCGGGCGGCCGGTCTTCATGTCGATGCTGGAAGCCCAATTCACCTTCACATACGGATTGGCGGCCAGCAGTTTGCCGTTGGTCCGGTCGAGCACATAGAAGAAGCCGTTGCGGTTGGCGTCCATCAGCACCTTGGTCGGCTTGCCGTCGACTTGATGTCGGCCAGCACCATCTCGGCGACCGAATCATAGTCGAACGGATTGTTCGGCGAGAACTGATAGTGCCATTTGATCTTGCCGGTCTTCGGCATCGAGCGCGAGTACCGAGCAGGTATAGAGATTGTCGCCGGGACGTCCCGCGGCGTTGAACGGCCCGGGGTTGCCGACGCCCCAATAGACGGTATTCAATTCGGGATCGTAAGAACCGGTGATCCAGGTCGATCCGCCGCCGAATTTCCAGGTGTCGCCCTTCCAGGTGTCGCCGCCGGGTTCATCCGGGTTCGGGACGGTGTAGGTACGCCACAGATGCTTGCCGGTGCCGGATCCCATCCGTCGATGAAGTCGCGGGTGCCGAACTCGGCGCCGGAGACCCCGGTCAGGACGACGCCGTCGGCGACCAGAGGCGCCATCGTCATCGAATAGCCTTCCTTGATATCGGCGGCCTTCTGACGCCACAGTTCCTTGCCGGTCTTGGCATCCAGCGCGATGACATTGGCGTCGAGCGTGGTGCGGAACAGTTTGCCGTCGAGGATCGCGGCGCCGCGATTGATGATGCCGCAGCAAACGATGCGCGGGGTCTCCGGCGGATATTCGACCTTGGTCTTCCAGATCTGTTTGCCGGTCTTTACATCGACCGCCATCGTGGCGCTGTTGCTGGTGACGTAGATGACGCCCTGGTAAACCAGCGGCTGCGATTCCTCGCTTCGGTCGTCGGCAAGACTGTAGTTCCAGACCGGAACAAGGTTCTTGGCGTTGTCCTTGTTGATCTGCGTCAGCGGACTGAACCGCTGCAAATTATAGCCCATGCCGTAATTGAGGACGTTCGACGTGTCGGTCGCACCCTTGACCAGTTGATCGGCCGTCTGAGCACGCGCGCCAATCGGCGCAAGCACCATCGCCAGGCCAGCGGCCAGCGCTATACCTTTCATACAATCCCTCCCTATGAACTCTCGCGCATTTTTGCGCTGTATGTCTTCCCGAACGAAGTCAGTAAACTTCCCGAGAGTAGCCAACAATCTTCCCGAAAAATGAACCCGTCAATCGAAAAGAGGTATTGCTGCAACGCAGTTTCAGCAGCGTTTCTCGCGCAGCGGAATTTGCTGCGACGATTGGTCCGACTATCAGGAAGACAACCGGCACGAGAATCCTTCGTGCTAAGTTTGCTGGACGGGCATTTGTGCCGCGCTCGAATGAGGCCTGAGGCCGGTCCAAACGGTTTGGCCGCTCCTTACGAGCGGCCAAACCTTAAGTACGACCAGCGGATGCTGTGCCTACTTCTTGACGGCGAACACCCAGATCACACCGCCCTGGGGCACATTGCTCTCGATGCCGATATTATCTCCCGCCAGCGCATCCTGGATGCGTTGCGCGTCGACGCCCCAGCCGGACTGGACGGCGATATATTCGGTGCCATCCACCTCATAGGCCATCGGCATGCCCATGATGCCGGAGTTGGTCTTCTGCTCCCACAGCACATCGCCGGTCTTGGCATCGAATGCCCGGAACATCCGGTCATTGGTGCCGCCGGCAAAAACCAGATCGCCCGCGGTTGCCGTCACCGAACCAAACATCTGCGACTTGGCGAAGTTATGCGACCAGACCTTTTTGCCCGTGGCCGGATCCCACGCTTGCAGTTCGCCATAATGATCGGCGCCGGGCACCACCGATAGACCGATATCCTCCGGCTTGGTGCCGAGCCAGAGCTGGCCGGGAACCAACGGCACCTTCTCGCCGGTAAAGCCGCCGCAGAAATTATCGTTGGCGGGAACGTAGACCAGCTTGGTGTTCTGACTGTAGGCCGCCGACGGCCAATCCTTGCCGCCCCACAATGACGGGCAGAACTCGACCCGCTTGCCAAGCGTCGGCTTGTGATCGGGATCGACGATCGGCCTGCCGGTTTCGGCCTCGATGCCTTTCCAGACATTGGTCTTCACGAACGGCCAGCCGGCGACATAGTTGATGCCATCCGCCTTGCGCTCCAGCACCCAGAAGATTGCATCGCGTCCCGGATGGATCAGGCTCTTGAACGTGCGGCCGTCCCGTTGCAGGTCCACCAGCATCGGCGCGTCCACCTCGTCCCAATCCCATGAATCGTTCTGGTGGTACTGATGGAAAGCCTTGATCTTGCCGGTGTCGGGATCGAGTCCGAGCACCGAACTCGAATAGAGATTGTCACCGGGGTGATTGGCGCCCGGCCACGGTGCGGCATTGCCGGTGCCCCAATAGATGGTCTTGGTGTCCTTGTCGTAGGTGCCGGTCATCCAGGCGGGTGCGCCGCCCGATTTCCAGTCGTCGCCGCTCCAGGTGTCGTGGCCGGGTTCGCCCTCGCCTGGAATGGTGAAGGTGCGCCACAATTCCTTGCCGTCATTGGCGTCGAACGCGACGACATAACCGCGTATGCCGAATTCGCCGCCGGAACCGCCGACGACAACCTTGCCGTCAACCACCATCGGCATCAGGGTCATGTACTGACCCTTCTTGTAGTCCTGGACTTTCTTGTCCCAGACCACCTTGCCGGTCTTGGCATCGAGCGCGACGATATGATCGTCCGTCGTCGCCAGATAGAGCTTGTCCTGCCACAATCCGACGCCGCGGCTGGTCGGATGCAGTTGAAAGAGATCGTCAGGAAGCTGGCGTTTGTAGCGCCAGTACTCGTCGCCGGTTTTGGCGTTGAGGGCGATCACCTGCCCCATCGGGGTCGCGACGAACATCACGCCGTTGTTGACGATCGGAGGCGCTTCGTGCCCCTCATTGACGCCGGTGGAGAAGGTCCACACCGGTGTCAGGTTTTTGACGTTCGAGGTGTTGATCTGGTCGAGCGGGCTGTAGCCCTGCCCGTCATAGGTCCGGCGATACAACATCCAGTTGCCGGGTTCGGGATTCAGCAGGCGGTCTGATGTCACCGGACTGTAATTTTCGATCGGACCGGCGAAGGCCGCTGGTGCGACAAGGCATGAGAACGCGACAAAGCTCGACAATAGCCATTGCTTCTTGGTCATGGACGATACCTTCCTGTTTTGTTTCTTCACCCACTTGATTTTTTTTATTTGTGTTGAAGCTCAATGCGACGGCGCCACCGTCAGCCTGCCTGCTGAGCACCTACCTTTCCAACAAATGTTGTGGCCACGGTCAGCCAACCGTCGGCGATCACCAATGGAAGCGCCGCGAGACGCCGCGGCGCCGGTCCGAACACGACTTCCGCACCTTGCCGCGGGTCGTATTCGGAATTGTGACAAACGCACTTAAAGACATCCTTGTCGCCGCCGTCCTGCTTGACCCAGGCCGTAACAGGACATCCCGCATGCGCACAAATTGCCGAATAGGCAACAATACCGTCGGCCGCATGCGCGCGGGTCTCGTCATCGAGTTCCGCAGGATCGAGCCTGACGATGAGAACCTCGTTCAACCGTGAACCCTTGCGGACCACCGATGTTTTCGGATCCTTCGGCCAGGCGCGCACCGGCGGCCCACCGAGCTTGAGGTCGCCCGGCTTGACGACTTCACCGGCATGATCGCCTTCGGAGAAAACCAGCAGGTCGGCCTTTTGCGGCCGCTCGTCGCTGCCAGGCCGGTCTTCATCCGCGGAAGCGACGGAAGACGTCGCCAGGCACGCACCGGTCGCAAGTGCCATCAGGATCAGCGCACGCCGCGTCTGGCACGGGCAAGACAGCGCCCCCTCGTGCTCCGTGACGACACCCTCAACCGATGTTGCTACGCCCTGCCCGCAATCAGCCATGACACGATTTGAGCGCCGCAACTGGGCCGAAAAAGGGCGACGACCGCCGCGTTTATTTTGAGTCATATGCTTTGCTTTTTTCTTTCTGACGCAAACGTCGTTCGCTCGTATCATCCTATCCCGGCGCCACACAACGTGCTCGCGCGCATTTCGCGGATCAGTCGCGCTGTTCCGGAATTTGTGCAGCGCGTTATCGCGAAGCGAGAAACACAATGCGCAACGCGGATTTCCAGAAGATTTCTCTCGCAGACTCAGCGCGCAGACGAGGCCGCAACGCCCTCGCCGTGGACACCCCTGGCTGCTGACGGAGAGGAGTGTCAGTCAATCCCCGGCAGCGTGTCGTCTTGCCGCTAGGTTGCCGCGACCACCTCCGCATCGTGGCCGTAGAGTCTGCTCATCGCCTCGGGACTGCCGCGCAAGCCCACCGAGGCGTAAGCTTGATCCCTCTCGTATTGCTTGGGTCCATCATGCAGGTGGTAGCTCGTGGAATTGGCCTGGGATCCCGCTTGCAACATGGTTGTTCTCGGTTTTCGCAATGCGACATAAGCCTGAAACGCCGCCGGAACGTCGAAGGCCGTATTTTTCAGGCAAGCCGCCAACGTCGCGCCGTCCTCGATGGCCTGCGCTGCGCCTTGCGCCATGAAAGGCAGCATGGGATGACACGCGTCTCCCAACAGCGCTACACGCCCCCTGGTCCATTCCGGCAGCGGATTGCGATCGAACAACGCCCACTTGAACGTCTCGTCGACCGCGATCAGAATCGTCGCGATCTGCGGATGCCACCCCTCATAGTTCCCCAAGGCATCGGAGATCGAACCACGATCAGACCATTGTTCCCGCGTCCAGGTCGCCTCTTCGCTGACCGCTACAAAGTTCAGGAATCGACCTGCGGAAACATAGTAGTGGATAAAGTGTCCGCCCGGTCCCACCCAGTTTGTGACATCAAGCGGAAGGCCGAGGTGCGCGACGCGTTCAGCGGGGGCAAGTCCCCGATACGCGATCTGCCCGGAGAATCGCGGCTTTTCCTCGCCGAACAGCCGCTCGCGAGTTAGGGAGTGTATTCCGTCCGCCCCGATCAGGAGATCGCCACGCTCGGACGTGCCATCCTGAAAGTGGGCGGTCACGCCGCTTTCGTCTTGCTCGATGTCGGCCAGGCGTCGTCCAAGCTCAATGTTCCCGCGACCGAACGCTTCAGCCAGAAGTTCGATGAGGTCAGCCCGGTGGAAGTGGTAGTAGGGCGCTCCGTATTGGCTCTCAATGGAGTTCGCCCAATTCCTCGCACCCCAGGACACGACCGTCCTGCCAGCGACGAAAGACGATCGCGGAGGGGCGGACCGCGACACGCGCCATGGCCTCGCCAAGCCCATAACGGCCAAGCAAGCGGGAAGCGTTGGGGCTGATCTGAATGCCCGCCCCGACCTCGCGCTGCGCGATGGTCTGCTCAAACAGGGAAACGTCGACACCGGCCCGACGTAGCGCGATAGCAGCCGCCATGCCTCCGATACCGGCGCCGATCATCAGGGCATGAGGTCGTTTCATGATGCTACATCCGCCGTACGTTTGTGTCAGACCTCGGCAACGACCCGGTTTTCGATCGCGCCTATTTTGTCGACCTCGCACCTGACGGTATCGCCGACGACCAATGGTCTCGGCGGTTTGAAGGCGAAGCCGACGCCGCCCGGAGTTCCCGTGAAAATGAGGTCGCCCGGCTCAAGGGTCATGGCCTGTGAGAGTTCGGCGATCTGCTGCCAGACGTTGAAGACCAGATGCCGGGTGTTGGAGTTCTGGCGCAGCTCGCCGTTGACAAAAGACCGCACCCCCAGGCCGTGCGGGTCTCCGATTTCATCTGATGTGACGATACTCGGGCCAAAGGGACAATGCGTATCGAACGATTTTCCGAGCATCCATTGCGGGGTTTTCTGCTGCCAATCGCGAACAGTAACGTCGTTGCCGACCGCGTAGCCGAAGACGTAGTCCGGGGCGCGCTCCGCCGAGATTCGACGGCCCTTCTTGCCGATCACGACAACGAGCTCCACTTCATAGTCAAGTTGATCCGATATGATGGGCTTGTGTATTCCAGCGAAGGGAGCATTTACTGAAGTTGGTTGCTTGCAGAACCAGACCTGCTCGGTCGGAATCCTCACTCCCGCGTCCTTTGCCTCCGCGATATGATCCGCATAGTTCAGTCCTATGGCGAGAATCTTGCCAGGACGCTCGATCGGGGCAAGCAAGGTCGTACCGCGAACAGGCGAGACCGCACGCCCCGCAATTCTCTTCGCAAGCGGCCCCTTTATCTCCTCCCAGCGATCGATAACGCCGATCAAATCGGTGGGAGCTTCGGGCAGGAGATCGCCGAGCGCAAAGACCGCATCGTCGATCAATACGCCCGTTTTTGACGGAAAGTCGTTGGTCGCAAAACGCACCAGCTTCATGGTCTTTTCCTCTCGAATATCAGCGCATCGCGCGGGGGAAGATCAACGCTTGGGCCGACTAGAGCGGGATGACTTATCTTCGAATCGTCATCCCGTTCTGGTTTGTTGTTTTGAGCATGATCTTTTCGGAAAACCGGTTTCCACTTTTCCGGATCATGCTCCAGCGACGGCTTTCCGCCGTCACGCCTGTCCAAGATTGAAGGCAAATTCGGAACCCCATGCGTTGAGCTCGGTCAGCTTCCACGTGCGGGGCTTCATCGGAAAGTGCTCGTGCCAGGGACGCGCCTCACACATGCCCAATTCCGGTATGAATACGTCCATCTCGGTGTAGAGCTCGATCAAGACGCGTTCGGGGTCGTAGTGATAAGAGGCCAGATTGTGACCCGCCGTGTGACGTGAGGGTCCCCAGAGAGTTGGCGTTCCGGCGCGGCTGAGCTTGTCGCACGCGGACGGGTGAGCCGCGTTGTCTCTTAGCTGGAACGCGACGTGGTGAACCCTCGACTCGGGGATATTCAAAAGGTTGATCACGTGATGATCGCGATTGCACGTCAGAAACGACGCGATGCCTTCGAATTCGTCCGTGTACCAGAATCCGAGGAAGTCCTCGTAGAACCGCCGCAGTTTGTCGGCCTCCGGGCTGATCACCGCGACATGCCCGAGGCGCAAGGGAGCCACGCCGCCTTCCTTGAATCCGGGCGCAGGCGCCTCGATATGCCGATAAAATTGAAGGACGTGACCGGAGACGACCTCGACCTCGATCAGAGATGCGATACCGGGCTGGCTGTCTGACTTTGTTTCGGGCCGCAAGCCGAGATCGCGAAGGTCCTTCAGGAGGGTGGTGATATCGATATTCGGCTTGAGTTGGTAGCCAAGGCTCAGCAACGACTTTTGGTCGGTCTTTTTAAGGATGATGTTGTGATGCTCGTACCCGACCGACAGATAGACCTCGCCGTCATGGCCCTTGACGACCTCTGACAGGCCCAGGCTGCTGACATAGTGCGCGGTCGTCCTTTCGAGATTGGTGCATCCAAGGCCTACATAGCCGAGCTGAAAAACCTTCGGATCAAATGTTCTGGGCATCGTCTTCTCCGTTGACAGTCTCTCGTTGCTTGGTCGCCAATCGCGTTCATTCGGCAAGCATGGCAGGTTGCCGCCGCTCCAGCACCGACGCGCTTTCGCCTCCTTGACCTGCCAAGGGCGCAAGAGCCTCGTGGGCGAACCAGGCAGGCAGGGATGGAGCGTTTGATCGGCCCGAGCGAGCTGGTGAAGGAACGAAGCAAGCGCGCGCCTCGATCACCTTCCGGGCGATATAGTTCGCCGCCGTCCGAACTCTCGGCAGATCCCGAAGATCGGCGTGAACCACCATGTGATAGGCTTGCGTCGCCTTTGCGACCTCCGGGAGAACGGGCGTCAGGGACGCTTCCTGATCGGCGACGTAGCGCGGAAGCATGGCGACGCCTGCGCCGCTCACCGCTGCTGCCAATTGCCCCGCGAAACTTGAACATGTGAATCGGGGTGTCGGCGTGCAGTCGAGCCCGGTCGCTGCGTTTAGCAGTGCGGCGGAGTTGAAGTCGCTGACGCTGCCGATCCACATTTGCCTGGCGAGGTCGGGCGCTCCGTCGATCGGACCATGGGCGTCGATGTAGTCTCTGGTCGCATAGAGACGCATTTCGAAGTCGGTCAGCTTTCGAACGAAAAGACGACCCTCGACCGGCCTTTCAACGCCGATCGCGATGTCGACTTCCCGCTTTGATACGCTGAGCGTGTCGGGCGAGGTGATCAACTCGATTTTCAGACCCGGATGAAGGCCCTGCAATTCGCCAATGCGCTTTGCCAGGAACACATTGCCGAAATCATCGGGCGCTCCTATGCGCACCAGCCCTTCGACATGTTGCGTGCGCCCGGCGATGTTGCGTTGAATCTCCCAAACGGAACTCTCTAACGCGTCCACATTTTCGTAGAGCCTCTGGCCTACCTCGGTGAGGCGGTAGCCGTCGGGCCTGCGTTCGAACAGCCTGCTCTGGAAAGCGCTTTCGAGGCTGGCGATACGCCGCCCGACAGTCGTGTGATCCTGGCCGAGGCGCCGTGCAGCCGCCGTCAGTTTCCCGGCGCGAGCGACCGCGAGGAAATAGCGCAAATTATCCCAATCGAGGTGTTCGCTGGTCATCTGCTGGCCTCACCGTTGATCGCCGGGCAAACGCGTCGCGTTTGTCCCGAGGAAAAACCGGCTTCCACTCTTCCGGATCGTGCTCTAGGAAGCGATTGCCGTGGATTGTCTCGACGTAGCCACCGACGGCCATCCCAGCGCACGCATGAACAGATATTCGGCGTGATCGGAATCGCTCTCGGCGTTGCCCCGCCAGCAGACGTGCTGATCGGGCCGCACCAGCACCAGCTTTGCCTGGTAGATCTTCGCCAGCTCAGGATCAGCGATCCGCAGAACCTCGAGCGGAATACCCCTGCGAGCCGCGGCCGCTGCGATGTGGTCAGTGGAGGCGTCATCGAACGCCAGCAGCGAGAACCACGGCCCGAGTTTGTCGTGCAGAGGCGCCCCATCGGCAAGGTAAACATTGGGCAGTCGCGCGCCTGGCAGCGTCGTGGGCTCGTAGGCGACCGGGTCGCGCGGAACGTCAACGAAGGGCTCGGGCATGACGACAGGAGAGTCGGCATAACAATAGCCCATCTCGATGCCGTAGCTTTCGTTCTCCGCGTTTCCGAGCCCCTTGATGCGGGCGCCGGCTTCGGCGAGGGCTGCCTCACTCTCGGCCTCTCCGGAACTGGCGAGGTCTTCGTAGGCTTTTCCGATCGCCAATCGTACGCCCATATGGCGCCAGGCCGCCTGACAATTGCGCAGCCCAACGGGGCGACGTTCCCGATCGTAAGACTCCAGAAGAGCCGGCCCCGCGTAGCCCTTCAAGGTCGCGGCCAACTTCCAGCCGATGTCGAACGCATCGCCGATACCGGTATTCATCCCATAGCCACCCGTGGGAATGAATTGGTGAGCCGAGTCGCCCGCGAGGAAGACCCGTCCACGATGGTAGCTCTCGGCAACGAGCAAATGCGGATTCCAGGGATTCGCAACGAGGGTCTCGAATGCGAACGGACGCCCCGCGAAGCGGTGAACGAGCGCAGATGGATCGATTTCGTCCAATCGGGCATCGGGCGGGAGAAATGTGTGCAGGGTCCAGATGTCCCGATCGTTCTGCGCGATCATGGTCGCCTGCGAGGTCTGATAGTGCCAGGCGACACCCCGTGGCTGCAGGACGTCGCGGGCGTCGGAGCGAAAATGCACCATATAAAGCTGAGCGACCCGGGCAATTCCGTCGTAACGGATGCCAAGGCAAGCACGAACCTGGCTGACGCCGCCGTCGCAGCCCACCAAATATTGGCACTTTATTTTTTCGGTCTGGCCGGTTTCGGCATTCTTGACAGTCGCGATCACGGCGTCCGGATCTTGAACGAGGTCCTCGAAGGCGACGCCGAAGCG
Organism: uncultured Alphaproteobacteria bacterium; assembly: GCA_963755895.1. Taxonomy (GTDB): domain Bacteria; phylum Pseudomonadota; class Alphaproteobacteria; order Rhizobiales; family Xanthobacteraceae; genus Bradyrhizobium. The sequence continues at coordinate 622,354 of CAVWMD010000001.1, read as the reverse complement.
CACGTCGATTTTGGGCTCCGCCTCGATCGCTCGCTTGAGAACCGGCTCGATCGCGACCTGGGACACCCGCATGGCGGGTTCGACCGGCTGCGAGCCGTCATTGCGCCGACGAATGATCGCCCTCGCCTGCTCGACGCTCGGATAGCGAAACCGATGCAATTCATGTCCGGAGAGCGACGTGATCCACGATACGTCGAAATTGTTCGTTTCCGGAACGGCGACGTCACGCAGGTGTTTGGACAGTCCAAGCTTCCGAAACAATTCCATGCTGCGTGAATTTGTAATATCCATCTTGGGGTGGCGCGTCGTCGACGGGTTTTTCTCGACAAGCATGCATTCGATCCCGAATGACGCGAGCGTCTTCGCCAACGTCATGCCGACGGGGCCGCCCCCCGCAATCAGGACAGGAACTTCCTTCATGAGCGTCCTCCACATCCCTGGGCGAGCAGCCCATTCCGCGCCTCGGGCCTCCGAGTTGCATTCAGGCTCTCGCAGACCGGTCGGACAGCTTCCCTTTGGCGCCGTCTTCTTTTACACTTGGCAAATAATATAGGAGGAAAATTTGCCGAGTGGCAAGTCTTTTTTTTCGACGGAACTGAAACGACCGAAATCGGCAAAGCCGGCCGGGGAGCCGCGCGCCAAGCGAGCGCGCGCTTCGACGGCGCCCAAGGGGGATTCACGCGCTCGGATCATCGAGGCGGCGCGCGAGGCCTTTTCTACGATGGGATTCGAAGGGGCGTCGCTGCGAGGCGTCGCCAAGGAAGCGGACGTGCAGCACCAGCTCGCGACCTACTACTTCAAGACCAAGGAAGAGCTTTGGATGGCGGTGATGGACGAGCTGGCCACCGGCTTTTTCGACCAACTGGGCGAACGCATCCGCGGACTCGAGGGGGTCGATGCCGCCACCAAGCTGCGACTGGTCGTACGTGAGTTCGTCAAATATTCAGCGGAGAATCCGCAGCTTCATCGCTTGATGACGATGGAGGGCCGCAAGGAGAGCGAACGCCTGGTCTGGTTGATCAAGCGTCACATCTCGCGATTCTTCGCGATCAGTACAAAGCTCATTGGTGAGGCGCAGGCGCTGGGCGTGGTCAGGCCGGGCGACGCCGGTCAATTGCATTATTGCGCCATCGGCATCGCGACCGCGGCGTTTTCGCTGGCGCCCGAATACAAGCTCGTCACCGGAAATGACCCCTTCACGCGCTCGCATATCGAGCAGATCGCAGACCTGGTCTGCGATTTCCTGTTCATCCGCTCCGGAAAATAGTGGCGGAAAGTACCGGCGGTGGCGATCCGACTTCGCCTATCCGTTAGCTCGGTCGTTTGCCGCAGGCAACCGAATGACGAACTTGCCGGTATTTTCGCCCTTGTAGAGGCGCTGCAGAGAACCGGGAGCATGCTCCAGCCCTTCATGCATCTCTTCGCGGTAGTGGATGCGTCCTTCCTTGATCCAACGGGAAATCTGCGCCTCGGCTTCCGGAAAGCGGCTCAGGAAATCGGTCGCCAGGAAGCCTTGCATTCGCGAACGCTTCACCAGCAGGTGACGCTCCGGTCGCGGCCCGGTGTTCCAGGGATTCCAGCTCGGATAAGACGCCGTGCCGCAGATCACGATGCGCGCGCCGAGCGCCAGGTTTCGCAACACCGCGTCAGAAATTGATCCCGACGTATTGTCGAAATAGACATGGACGCCGTCAGGGCATGCGCGACGCAACGCCTCGTCCAGATCGCCGTCGGCCTTGTAGTCGATGGCGGCGTCATAGCCGAATTCCTCGAGGCATTGGCGTGCTTTTTCGGGCCCGCCCGCGATGCCTACCGTGCGGCAACCCTTGATCCTGGCGAGCTGTCCCACGCAGGATCCGACCGCGCCCGCCGCGGTCGAAACAACGACAGTGTCTCCCGGCTTCGGCTCGCCGACGTCGAACAGGCCGAAATAGGCCGTGAAGCCGTTCAACCCGAGAACGCCGAGGTACAGTGACAGCGGGAGGTCACTCGGCGCGATCTTGAGATTGACATGCTTGTCGGACGCGGCCGCGTATTCCTGCCAACCGAACAAACCCATCAGCTTCTCGCCCACCGCGTAGCGAGGGTTTCGGCTCTCGATGACCTCGCCGACCGCAAAGGCGCGCATCGTGTCGCCAATCTCGATGCGGGCCCAATAGGTGCTGGCGTCGGCAATCCATCCGCGCGCCGCCGGGTCGCTGGAAAGATAATGATTTCGAACAAGAAACTCGCCCTCGGCAATCGAGGGAACGTCGCCGTCTCTGATGTCGAAATTTTCAGCTTGCGGAATCCCGTTTGGGCGCGACTTGAGCCAAACTTGTCGGTTGCGTGTCATTGACTTCCCCTCAGCGTCGCCTCCGGCCCGATCGCCCCGAACGGCCGGAGCAGGGGGAAGCATCTTGCGAGGCAATGTAAGGACCGGCGCATCGCGAACCAAGCCAGAATGCTTGCACATGCGATGTGCGCATTTCCCCATCCGCCTACGCGCTGATCTCGATAGGGTCCCGGACGAAGCCGTCGCGCCGGGTCGCCGCGGCTCCCACCAAAAATATCGAAAACAACCCCATGCAAAGTAGCCGGGCGCCGCCGCAACCGACGGTTCGGACCGAAAACTTGACACGTCGGGCAAATCAGCGGCACAATTTCAACATCCCAAAATCCGCTAAACCACCACGGGCACTGAGAGGCGCACGCGAGGCGACGGCTCGTCGCTTGCGCGAGGGTGCAGAAACCGCGAAAATCCAGGCTGGTTCGGAATTTATCAGGGAATCCCACAAAGATGCAGTTCGATGACGTTATCCTCGGTCGCCGGAGTATCCGCGGTTACAAGCCCGATCCGGTACCCAAGGCGCTGATTGCGGAAATCATTGGTTTGGCGATGCGCGCGCCGTCGTCGATGAACACACAGCCCTGGAATTTCTACGTCATATCAGGCGAACCGCTGGATCGGATCCGCGCCGGCAACACCGAGCGGATGGTGGCGGGGATACCGCAGTCGCGCGAATTCCGCACCGGTCAGGCCTTTGCAGGCAAGCACCGCGACCGGCAGGTCGGCGTCGCCAAGCAATTATTCTCCGCGATGGGGATCGAGCGCGACAACAAGGACAAGCGTCAGGACTGGGTGCTGCGCGGCTTCCGTCAATTCGACGCGCCGGTATGCGTGATCATTACCTACGACCGCGCGCTGGACGGCAGCGATGATACGCCCTTCGATTGCGGCGCCGTGGCGACCGCGCTGGTCAATGCCGCCTGGTCTCGCGGGCTGGGCGCCGTGATCAACAGCCAGGGCATCATGCAATCCCCCGTGGTGCGCGAGCACGCCGGAATAGCCGACGATCAGGTCATCATGAAAAGCATCGCGCTGGGCTGGCCGGATGAAACCTTTCCGGCCAATGCGGTCGTGTCGGAGCGGAAGTCTGTCGAGGAAGCGACGGTGTTTGTCGGATTTGAGAAGTAGGTGCGCGCGGGCGGGCGCTATCCGGCATAACGTCAGGCGAAACTTCTTCACCTATGATCGGAAGCTGCATCGTGACAGCTTCAATGGATTGACGCGATCATGTTCCGCGTGGACGACAGCCCGTCGTCGAGTTGTTACTCACGATAATTTTGTGCACTGTCACCGTAACACTGGTTGATTGAAGGGTCCTCGACTGACCCGCGTGATCGCGGTTGATAAAAGCCGCGCCACCAAGCATCGCCGCGACGACCGTCGTGGCCGTGCATTTTACCCGGCAACACAGGCCGATGCAACGTCGACAGAAACGGGGTACATTCACCTCGGCGTAAAAATAGAACAACACCCAAGGCGGTCCCCGATTTTGCGGAATGCAAGTCCTGAGGCTCAAGCACGCTCGCAAATGAATCATCCAGGTCGGCTGAAATCACTGGACGGGCTTCGAGCTATCGCCGCTCTTGGAGTCGTGGCATATCACTTTCGAGAGCAGACCTTCTACTACGGTTTACTCGGAGTAGAGCTGTTCTTCGTCATCAGCGGATTTGTGATTTTGATGACGGTGGAACACATGTACTCAACACGCGAATTTGCGATTGCGCGAGCCACCAGGCTGTACCCCGCTTACTGGCTTTCGGTGGTCATGGCCGGCTCAATACTAGTCGTGACACAAAAGACAAATCTTTCAACCGTCCTGATCAATGCCACTATGCTCCAGGCTTTCGCCGAAAGGCCGAACATCATCGACCCGTACTGGACCTTGGCCTATGAGCTCGTCTTCTACGCCGTGATGGCGGTGCTCTTCCGCATGCGCCAGCTGCAGGTTATCGATCGCCTGGCTGTCGTCTGGCTGGTCGCTATGATAGCGATCCGAGGAGCAATATTGGCAAGCGGTCACGGTGCCTCGATCTACAATAACTGGTGGATCCAATTGCTGCTGATGCCGCAGTTCGGTCACCTGTTCATCGCCGGGATGATGATCTACCGCATTAACACAGGCCGGAGCAGCCCATGGACCCTCCTCGCGCTCTCACTCGCTGTAGCCTACTCGCTGTTCGGCCGCCCCGACTGGGCCCAGATATCGCCCGCCATTTACTTCCTCGCCAACGCCGCATTCGTCGCAACTGTTTGGGCAGCTTCCTCGGGCCAATTGTGGGCTCTTTCCCTCAAGCCACTCGTGGCTATAGGTGCCTGCTCATACTCGCTCTATTTACTGCACGTGCCCGTGCAGCTGCTGTTCTCAGCTCTTTCCAAGGAACTCCACGGTCAAGCGTGGTTCCAACTAACCGTCGAGCTACCCGTCGCCCTTAGCGTTGCCGTGCTAGCCTACCAACTTGTTGAACGCCCGGCACAACTTTGCGGCGCGAGGATGCGACGATCGCGCGGGTAGGGTCGGGTCGGCTCGGTAGACCTCACCAGGGACACAGAAAGCAATGTCTCTTCATTCACTTAGCGGACCTTATGCTGCCTGCCTTCGTGGTCCGCTTTCGGCTCACGAGCAGCCCGTAGGGCGGATTGAGCCGAAGGCGTAATCCGCCGCCAATCCATAAGCTCGCGTTACGCGTCACCATTGGTCCGCTACCCAAGGTCCGCGCGAACTCGTATGGTGGTCACCCCGAAACCAGCCAAACGAGGAAGGAGTTGGAGATGAAGCGTAGCCTCCAAATACTCGCCATTGTTGCGCTGCCCGCGGGCCTCGCGGCCGCAGCCCTGGCCGCGCAGGACAGGTACTCCTTGCAGGTGCCGGGCGGCCTCGCCTTCGCCGACTTCAAGGGATACGAAGGTTGGCAGACGATTGCCGTCAGTCACAACGGTAACAAGCTCGCAACGATCCTCGGCAACCCCGCGATGATCGAAGCCTACAATGCCGGCATTCCTGGCAATGGTAAGCCTTTCCCGGACGGAGCCAGAATGGCGAAAATCCATTGGACCGCAAGGAAGAACGAGGCCCAGCCCGGCGAGCCGCTCGTGCCAGGCCCCCTGCACGATATCGACTTCATGGTGAAGGACGCCAAGAAGTTCTCCGACAGCGGCGGGTGGGGATACGCGCAGTTCGATTATGACCCCGCGACCGATACATTCAAGCCCGCCGACACCCAGTCAGAGCCGCCGCAGGAGCATGACGCCAAGTGCGGGTTCGCGTGCCATACCATCGTGGCAGACAAGGATTATGTCTTCACCGCTTATCCGAAGCGGTGAACGCCGTAGCAACTTAGCTGCCATTTCTCGATCTGCTGCTCGGCCTTGTGCAGCTTTTGGATGTAGGTCGCAGGGTCACCAGCGTCCTGCCGTCGGCAGCGAGCCCGTAGGGCGGATTGAGCCGAAGGCGTAATCCGCCGTCTTGCAGCGAATGTGGCGCAATCAGCCTGCGTCGTCGCTGCATTGCTGATACGGGGCAAAAGCGTCGCTGCGGCAGCGGGATGTGCCTACGGCTAATCTGCCCTACGAGAGTGCCTATCACGAGTTGAACTCGCGACACCCAAGGCCTTACCTCGATTAACGGCGAGGCTTGCACCTCAATCCGTTTCGATCTCCCGGTCGTAGATCATTAAGGGTGTACCAGCCTCACACCTGTTCGATATACTTGACGAAGGACATCAGAGCGTAATCCGTTCCTTTCATTGACGCGATTATGTTCCGCGCAGACGACGCTCGTCGTCGGGGTCGTTACTCACAATAATTTTATACACTGCGACCGTAACAGCGTCATGAGGGATTGACCAGATCGATGAGCGTTACGCTCTTTGCGCCGCGCGTAAGCGTGACGTAGACGTCCTTGTGCGTGCCCCAGCCGTCTTGCCAATCCGGCGCCCTCAGGACAACCGCGTGGTCGAACTCGAGGCCTTTTACCAAGAGCGTACTGCCGATGCAGCGATAGGCGTCACTTCGGCCATGGTACTTCCGGCGTGCGATCTCGTCCGCGTAGAGAGTCTTGAGGTTGGCACCGGTCTCAAGATGCGCTTCGAGAATGCATTGCAGGGCACTCACGGACTCCTTGAGCTTGCAGGGAATGCCCGGATTTTTCCCGACATACTCCAGCAGATCGAAAAGCAGGCGTGGCGTTACGCCCTCTCCATGCTTTTGGTAAAGGGCTCGCCGATCCGCCCGCAGGACGCGCTGGCGCTTGTTGCTCAGGATGCGCTGAAAGAATAGCTTGTCGTCGGGGCCGAGCGCGCCGAACACGCGCTTGAAAAAGGCCATGACCGCCTTCGGTGCCTTGGCCGCCTCGCCGTCGCAGATCGCGCGCACAAGCTCCTGAAGCACGCTGAGGTCATTTGGTTCAAGTACGCGGAACTGATGGTTCACCAGCGAGGTTTCGATGCCGGCCGGAAGTGGCCGCGCCTTGTGCCCGATGACGCACATACGGCCTTCCTTGGCGCGAACGATGCCGATCAGCTTCTTGCTGAGATCACTATAGGTCATGGATCGACGCTCGACGGGCGAATTGCGATAGGACGGTTCGCGGCCTGCCCGGAAGTCATCGCGTGAATCCAGAAGCCAACGGCCGAGCCTTTCGTTGCCTGCCTTGATCCAGCGATGGGGCGTTTCAAGTGCGCCGAGATCGGAGCCGAATTCAACCCGGACGTCGGACCAGCCAACCAGCTCTTCGTCGCGAAAGCCGAAGATACCCTGAAGGTCGTCACCGAGCACGCGGCACGGCAGCAGTCGCTTGAGCTCGACGATGACTAAATCCATCTGGGCGGTACAGTCTTGATACTCGTCGACAATAACGCCGCTGTACGAATTCAGGATGCCTTGTCGGACAAAGTCCTTGTGCAACAGGTTGCACATTCCCGAATAGACATGGGCCCACGCGGCGATGTCCGTCGGGCCGCGATAGGCGGCGTTGCTCGGATACATTCTAACCCAGCCCCAGGACCACCCGGCAATCGTATCAACGTGGTACTTGGCGCGTGCAATGCCGTGCATGCGGAAACGCTGCCGCAACGCATCCACACCGGCATGCGTGTGTGTCAAGACGAGCTGACAGCCGTCGCAGAACGTACCGACGGTCTTGACGATTGCCTCGGTCTTCCCGCAGCCGGCCGGCGCTTCCACAAATCCCGATCGGGCCCGCCCTATCGCCTGATAGACAGCCTCACTCATCCGATTGAACCCAATTCCATAGCGATGCCAATCTCGTTTTGAGCACGCCATTGTCGGGAAGCTGCGGAAGCGCAAATTCAAACACCTTTCGCGCATAGTCCACGCGCTTGATCCATTTTTGCTGATGCGCCAAATGGCCGAGCACTTTTCTCAACACCGGTGTATCGGACCAACGTCGGGCATCGTTCGCGAGATTGAGATCCGCGACCGAGGGCTCCCTGGTGATCGCATTGACCATCGATGCGAGCTCCATGCTGTCGTGATCTCTCGCGATGTTTGTCAGCAGCCTCGGAACATCCTCCCACCGCAATTCGGCAAACAACTGATGCTCCGTCGCATTGCCGGGCTCTCATTCGGTAACGTGAATGCCATCGCGCTTCAGTTTCTCGATATCTTCGCGGCTGAGATGCTCCGGAGCATCGCTGTCACAAAGTACGGCCGTCCTATATCCGAGCGCCGCGAGCCGTTCCGAATTGGTTTTGATCTTGGAAGCACCGTCGCAATTGAAATAGGCGGTGGCGAGGCTCCATACCGGAGCGTTGTTCTCATCGAAGCGGAACATGTCATAAGCGCGCAGCAATCCGATTTCCGTTAGCCCTTCGCAAGCGACTATGCGGTTGCCAAGAAATGATTCCGCATTGGCGCGTGCGGGGCCTTGAATGCCAGGCACCGTTCCGAGACTTCTTGAGGGTTACGACCCCCGCACTGTTGCGCTTGCACACCCAAAGCTCATCCTTGGTGGCATCGAGTTCACGGATCACGGCGGCGGAGTGCGTCGTGGCAAACACCTGTTGCTGCGAACTCTTGAGCTTGTACAGCAAGCCGCGAATGCGGTGTGGCTCCAGGCCGAGTTCGATCTCGTCGATGACGGCGATGTTCTTGCCGTTGTGCAGCTTCATTTGCATGGCGGCTCCCACGAGTCGTTTGGAGCCGCTGCCTTTGTTGCGGAGGGGCACTTGGCCTTCGTGCAAGGAAATGACCCCTGCGCCGATGGATTGGCGCTGCACGTCAATCCTCGGCGTAAGTTCCGCAAGATTGACGCCAGTCTTGCGCGCTTCAACGCGTACCCCTTCAGCCACGACCGTGCATTGCGCGATGCTCGGGTGGCCGGAAATATCACTCTGGCGCATTTCCCGAGCTAGTTCGGATATGACGCCGGGGAGTCCGGCCTTCGAACCCTCGCTGAGACGGGTCAGAATCGAGTTTCGTCCCCAGGTAAAGTTGGCATCAGAGAAGAAATCCAAGCGGCTGAGCCCGATGACTGCGCGTTCCGCAGCATAAATAGGCTTCCGCTCGACCTCATCTCCTTCGTCGCGCCCCTTCACGGCGAACCACTTGGGTTCGAGGCTCTTGTCGACCCGCAGGCTGATTGAAAACGCCGGGGCCGCATCAGGCTCGGGCTTCGGCCCATTCTGGTCCAGGCCGCACTGGTAGCGAGCAAATGTGCTTTCTTGAAAGAAGCTCTTGATGTGCGGCAACGCCGGATCCCAGCCGGCGAGCGTGACCTGAATGATGATGTCGTCATCAACGACCTGATTGAAGAAATCAGCGTCGTCGAACGCGAGCGCCGTGCGCGGCGACAAGGCGAAATCCAATGCCGTCAAGATCGTCGTCTTGCACGCATCACCGGATCCGATGATGCAATTCAAGTCCCCGGAGACAGTCCAAACGAAAGATTTGATGCCGCGGAAGTTGCGGATTTCGATATGCCTGATCCTCAAATCGTGCCCCTGCAAAGCGAACTACTTATCGATCGCGATCGATCGTCGCGCCGCCCGAAGCGCGCACGCCAAAACTAGATTTGCGGTCGACGCGACCAGTGGAATCAGATCACCGACGCTACCTTACATGGCAATCTGGGGAGGCGGATCAGGTTCACTCATGCTGTCCCGCAGAATCGAACCGCAAAGCTTCGCGGTCACGCTCGTTCGAAATCGCGCCCGGCTTTCAGGCCCCCAGGGACCCGGCGGAAGTGAGGAAGGAGCTTCCGCCAGCGCCTGAATAATTGCAGGTTGGCCGAACTGCGGGTCTCCACCGCCTGAACCCGGTGGCTCTAGAAATGCCCGGTTTTATTGGGTTTTTCGCACGTCATGGTTAAGTGGCGGAGAGGGAGGGAATCCCACGCCGTTTTGCCCGGCGGCTAGGCTATTACAACCCGCCGCCCATGACGACGACCTGGCGAGACGCCGGTCGGTCAGCTTTTCATGCCCAGATGGAGCTGCTACATTAAACTTCCACTAAGCCGATCAGGCGGTCTGCAGAAAGCGCCCTGTTTGGTGGGTTTCCGGCCCATCCTCTGAGCGGTCGGCTGGCGGAGAGAGTGGGATTCGAACCCACGGTACGGTTTCCCGCACACACGCTTTCCAAGCGTGCGCCTTAAGCCACTCGGCCATCTCTCCTGATGCCCTGTCTTTGGATGCCCTCTCTTGAAGGCAGGCGCGGACTTTTGCAAGGGACTGCGGCAGGGATCGCGACTATTTCCCCAAGCGATTGATATTTATAAATAATTTTGCATTGTCGGGTACCGCGCGGGCGCGGCCGACGGCCGATGAACCTGAAACCGGCCGCCACAGACGATTGAGTGGAACGGCAATCGCGTTTAACGGAGGCGGCATGACCATTCACCAGGCATTTGCGATCGGCGTGGCTGCGATCGCTGTAGGGAGCGCCGAACCGGCGATGGCGCAGGCCTGCACCCGGGACGGGCCCGTCGTGATGTGCAATGACGGCCGCCGCGGCTTGCTGTCGGGCGATGCGATCGTCTGGCCCGACGGCACGCGATCCAGCCTGACGCTGCATCCGAGCGTCATCATCGGCAACAAGGCCTCCGTGGTGGTCGGACAGGGCGTGTTCGTAGGCCAGGGCAAGCGCATGGTGCCGCTGGATAATCCGAGTGCGCCCAACAAGATGCGCTGCGCCACCCTGGATGGGGCGTCGTATTGCAACTAGCTTCCTCTCGTAGGGCTATCGCGTGTGGGGCCTTCTGTGTGGTCCGCGGGCGACTTTTTCAGTTTTGCGAGGTATCTCCACGAGTTGTCCCTGCCTAGCGCGCAATTGCGCGTAAGGCGCAGGGACCCCAAGCGCGAGCGCAATAGCGCTCGTCGCGGCGGCGCGGACTCTCGTTTCTGCACTGGAGCGCAGGCTTTTTTCTGCCTTTGAGACCGGGGGTTATGGGTCCCTGCGTTCGCAGGGACGACCCGCTGAGAGCTTTTGCGAGGCAACCATCGCACCAACGCGCGGCTTGATTCAGCTATATGCGATAGCCCTGCCGCTTGCAGGGGAAGAACGTCGCCTAGTGATAGCGCGTGTTGGAATTGGCCGAGCGCAGCGGCCACAGGATCGGTGGCGGCTCGGTCACCGGCGGCTCATCCGTCCTGTTGCGTGGTTGGCTCGCCTCCAGCGTATCGACGAAATCGGCGAACCATTGCTGGATGGTGCCGGCGCGAAGTTTCACCATCATCGCTTCCCAGCGCAGGCGCCGTTCGGCGAGCGGCATCGAGACCGCGGTGGCGATGGCGCGCGCCATGCCGTCGATATCGTGCGGATTGACCAATAAAGCGGTATCGAGCTCGTTCGCCGCGCCGGCGAATTTCGACAGCACCAGCACGCCGGGATCGGCCGGGTTCTGCGCCGCGACATATTCCTTGGCGACGAGATTCATCCCGTCATGCAGCGGCGTCACCACGCCAACCTGCGCGGTGCGGTAGAGCCCCGCCAGCACGGTCTGGTTAAAACCCTTGTTGAGATAGCGGACCGGAGTCCAGTCCACTTCGCCGTGACGGCCATTGACGTCGCTGACCAATTTCGCAAGCTCGTTCTGCAGATTGCCATAGGCTTCGATCCCACCGCGTGACGGCGTCGCGATCTGCAGCAGCGACACGGTTCGCGCCAGCGCCGGCTGCGCGGTCCACATCCGGTCGAAGGCGCAAAGGCGGTTGACCAGTCCCTTGGAATAATCCAGCCGATCGACGCCGATCGCAAGCTTCTCGCCATGCAGGCTGCGCCGTAGCCGGGACACGTCGGGATGCGACACCGCCTTGGCGGCCTGCTCGGCGAACCTCTCGGGGTCGATGCCGATCGGGAATACCTTGAGCCGCGATCGGCCATAGCGCGAGGTCACGATGCCGTCTTCGACGTCGAGGCCGAGGTCGGCCGACAGATAGCCTGTGAAATGATCGCAATCGTCCTGGGTCTGGAAGCCGATCAGATCGTAAGCCAGCATGGCCTCGATCAGCTCACGATGATGCGGCACGCCGTCGATGACGGTGCGCGCCGGCCACGGCGTATGCAGGAAGAAACCGATCGGTTGCTTGACGCCGAGATCGCGCAATTCCGCGCCGAGCGCCAGGAAATGATAGTCCTGGATCCAGAACGCCGTCTCCGGCTTCTGGAACCGCAGCAAGGCCCGCGCCATGAAGGCGTTCACTTCGCGATAGGAAAAATAATCGTCTTGCGATATGCGGATCAGATCGGTGCGGGAATGCAGCGCCGGCCACAGCGCCGAATTGGCAAAACCTTCATAATAGCCGCCGTAATGCGCGGCCGGCAGATCAAGCATCGCCAGCGCACCGGCGCCAAGCGCCTCGATTTCCGCGAACGGCTCCTTTTGCGCGCCATCGCGCACACGGCCGCTGGAACCCACCCAAATCGCACCGGATTTTTCCACCACCGGCAATAACGCGGCTGCGAGCCCCCCCGTCATGGGCTCATTTGCCTTACCGCGAGCCACACGATTTGAAACAACGACGAGATTCACAGGGAGTCCCCTCCTGATAGCGCTCGCGTATTAACAGCCATTCATCAATATGGTTCCGGGCCAACCTTTCAACGAAATGAAACCAAATTCGGGCTGAAGCGAATGGAACACGATGGAACACGATGGTTCCACCGCCAGCGAATCGAAATCGACCGAGATCGGATTAGATTCCGGCAAAGTGCCGGTCATCGCCCCACGGCGGTGTCGTTACCGAGCAACTCGGCGAGGAACGCGCGCACGTCGCGCGGTTCGTCGAAATGACCGGCCACGCCTTGCGCGCGCCGGCCGACGGAAAAGGCAAGCCCATTGAGATCGGGCATGATCGCAAACACGGTTTCGTCGGTGACATCGTCGCCGATGAAAATCGGACGGCGCCCCCTGAACGGCTCGTGCTTCATCAGCTCGAGCACGCCTGACGCCTTGTTGAATCCGGCATGCTTGATTTCGCAGACGCATTTTCCCGGCAGCACTTCGATCGGCGCATTGGGCAGATCGGCCCTGATCAGCGAGACCGCCTCGTAGATCGCCTTCTCCGCATGTGGCGCCAGCCGGTAATGCAGCGCCAGCGAATAGCCCTTGTCTTCGAGCAGAATTCCCGGGCTGAGCTTGGCGATCGCCGCCAGCCGCCGCTTCAATTCCTTGTCCATCGGCGGCGCATGGGTGGCGACCGCCTCGCTGTCGGTCGACAGCCGCATTTCGGCGCCATGGCCTCCCACGGCTGGAAATTGTTCGGGCGCAAAGATCAGATCGATATCGTTGAGCGAACGCCCGCTGACCAGCGCGAGCGCGCCGGAGGTCCGAATCAGCAAACCGCTGAGCGTTTTCGCAAGGCCCGGCGGCACCCAGACCTCGCGCGGCGTCGGCGCCAGATCGAGCAGCGTGCCGTCGATATCGAGCAGGATCGCGGTCTCGCTCAAATGCGGCACCATCGCGCGCGGCACCGGCACGGCGTCCGGCGCCTGCGGGTCTTCGGGCGATCGATCATCCTGCAAGGGCATTTCGGCCAGATCCTCGTTCATCTCATCCTACTCCACAAAAGCCAGCGGCTGTGCGACGGATTCGAGCGATTTGCGCTCGGCCGCGACGGCGTAGCGCCACGCCACCGCCGCGGCCGCCACCATCAAAGCCGACCCCAGGAGATAGCCGGCGAAAACAGCAGTTGCGCGATCCGGTATCGATCAGCGCGCCGAACAAGGCCGGCCCCGCCACGCCGCCGATCGCGGTTCCGATCGCGTAGAACAGCGCGATCGCCAGCGCCCGCACTTCCAGCGGAAAGGTTTCGCTGACGGTGAGATAGGCAGCGCTTGCGGCGGGCGAGGCAAAGAAGAAGATCACCATCCATGCGATGGTCTGGCCCTGCGCGCTCAGGGCGCCGATCGAAAACAGATAACCCGACAGCGCCAGCAGAACGCCCGACACGCCATAGGTCAGCGTGATCATGGCGCGGCGGCCGAGCGTGTCGAACAGACGGCCGAGCAGCAGCGGTCCGAGAAAATTGCCGGCCGCGAACGGCAGCAGATACCAGCCGACATGGTCGGCCGGGATGTCAAAGAAATCGGTCAGCACCAGCGCGAAGGTGAAGAAGATCGCATTGTAGAAAAACGCCTGCGCGACCATCAGCACCAGCCCGACCAGCGAGCGCTGGCGATAGGTGGTCAACAGCGTATGGGCCACTTCGCGAGCGGCGTGTGATCGCGCATCCTGATCTTGATCTTCGGCAAATCCTGCTGCTGCACGTGTCCGGTGGCCGATCTCTCGATATCGGCGACGATCGCCTCGGCCTGCTCGGGATGGCCATGAATCATCAGCCAGCGCGGGCTTTCCGGAATCCACATCCGCATCACCAGCACGATCAGGCCAAGCCCGGCGCCGATGAAATACGCCAGCCGCCAGCCATGATCCGGGCCGATCAGTTGGCGGGATCGAGCAGGACGATCGCAGCTGACCGCCCCGATCGCAGCACCAATCCAGAAGCTGCCGTTGATCAACAGATCGGTCCAGCCGCGATAGCGCGCCGGCACCAATTCCTGGATCGTCGAATTGATCGCGGTGTATTCGCCGCCGATGCCGGCGCCGGTCAGAAAACGAAACAGCGCATAGCTTGCGACACTCCACGACAGCGCGGTCGCCGCGGTCGCGGTGAGATAGAGCGCGAGCGTGATGAAGAACAGTTTTTTGCGGCCGATCCGGTCGGTCAGCCAGCCGAAGCCGAGCGCGCCAAGCACGGCGCCGGCGAGATAGGCGCTGTTGGCAAACCCGACGTCGAAATTGGAAAATCGCATCGCCGGACTTTCCTTCAGCGCCCCCGACAGCGCGCCGGCCAGCGTGACTTCCAGCCCGTCGAGAATCCAGGTGATCCCGAGCGCCAGCACCACGCGGGTATGAAAGCCGCTCCAGGGCAGATGATCGAGCCGCGCGGGAATGTGGTCTCGATGATGCGATCGTCGTCCTGCCGCACGGGTGCAGAAGCCACAACGATATCACTGGCCGCCGACCCGAGCTGCATCCGTCGTCAACCCATTCCAATCTGCCAATCAGAAACGCCCCGGAACACGCCGTTCCAAGGTTCTCAGAATGTGATCGCAGCCATCATGACGATTGCGACGGACGATAACGCCCGCGCACGGTCAGGGTTCCCGCATCGCGATACGACGGCAGGCTGATCTTCTGTCGTATTTCGTTGCAGCAGCTACGCGCGTCGATGACGGCATTCAACGTCGTCCCAGCCCGGATGCCGAGACGATCATGCGAGCTGCGCTGGGACGAACCTTACGCCGCGCGGATGTTGGCCATGAAGCGGTCGAGTTCCGCGCGCAGCCGCGTGCTTTCGGTCGACAGCGTGCGCGCCGAATTCAGCACCTCTTCCGAGGCCGAACCGGTTTCGGTGGCGCCGCGATTGACCTGCATGATGTTGGCGGCGGCTTCATCGGTGCCTTGCGCGACGTTCTGGACGCTGCGGGCGATTTCCTGCGTCGCCGAGCTTTGCTGCTCCACCGCGCTCGCGATCGACGAGGCGATGCTCGGAGATCTGGCCGATGGTGCCGCCGATCTCCTTGATCGCCGCGACCGATTCCTGCGTCGCGCCCTGCATGCCCGGAGATATGCGACGATATCTCGTCGGTCGCCTTCGCGGTCTGGCTGGCCAGCGACTTGACCTCGGACGGCGACCACGGCAAAACCGCGGCCGGCCTCGCCGGCGCGGGCGGCTTCGATGGTGGCGTTGAGCGCCAGCAGATTGGTCTGCTCGGCGATCGCGGTGATCAGCTTGACGACGTCGCCGATCTGCTGCGCCGCGCGCGACAATTTGCCGATCCGCCCGTCGGTCTGCTGCGGCCTGCAGCACCGCGGCTTCCGCGATCCGGTTGGATTCGCGCACCCGCTTGCCGATTTCATCGACCGACGCGGACAGCTCCTCGGTCGCGGACGCGACCGATTGCATGTTGCTGGAGGCCTCTTCCGACGCGCCGGCGACCTGGCTGGACAGGCTCTGGGTGGTTTCCGCGGTCCGCGTCAAGCGTTCCCGCCGCCGATTCGAGCTGCACGGCGGAGGCCGAAACGTTCGAGACGATGGCGCCGACCGCGGCCTCGAATTCATCGGCGAAGCGAATCAGTTCGGCGCGGCGCGCCGCGCTGCTGGCCTTGTTCTGGGCTTCCTGGGCCGCGGCATCGCGCTCGGCCTTGGCGACCGCCTGCAGCTTGAATTCCTCCACCGCGCCGGCCATCTCGCCGAGTTCGTCCTTGCGGCCGAGGCCCGGCAGCACGACATCGAAATTGCCGCCGGCGAGTTCGCGCATCGCCTTGCACATCGCCGTCATCGGCCGGGAAATTCCCTTGCCCAGCAACATCGCCAGCACCGCGCCGAGCAGGAAGCCGCCGGCCGCGAGCATCACGATCAGGCGCTCGGTCTCGGCGATGGTCGCATCCGATTCGGCCTCGAGCCGCTGCTGATCGGAGAGCAGATCCGCCTTCATCGCGTCCGCGCCCTTGCATGATCGCGGCCGCCGAATTCGGTCATCTCGCCGGTCAGTTCCTCGATCGACTTGGAATTTTCGACCAGCTTGCCGAGCGCCTGCCGGTATTCCGCCGAGCAGCCCGGAGGCCTCCTTGAGGCCCGGCGACGATCTTGTCGTCGGTCGGTCGAGATCGCACTGCAGCGAGTTCTCGACGAATTTGAGCCGCGCCAGCGCGCTGGTGGCGACCGTCTGGTCGGAATTGACGACGAAGGTATTGGCGAGCGCCGTCATCGCCTGATATTGCGCGGTCACCTGCTTGGCGCCGAGTTCGACCGCCGGAAGCTCGGCTTCTCCGGCGTTGCTGGCGAGATCGTCGAGCTTGTAGCGCAGCATGTTGCCGCCGCGCGTGAGCTGGTTTTGCGCGACCAGCGCGCTCTCGCTCTTGACCTTGAGGATTTCGGCAAAAATCTTGGTGAAGGCGCGGAATTCCCTGGCAAGGCGCGTGACCTGGTCGAGCCGCGGCCGGATTGGTGGTGCCCTTCATCGACTGATCGATGGCGTCCTTCAGGCTCGGCTTCGGCCGCCAGCGCCGCCTTGCCGTCGTCTTCCTTGCCGGTCACCACATAATAGCGCGCCAGCGCCGCGGTACGAGATCAGTTCGCGGTCGATGTTGCGCGCCAGATCGGCTTCCGACACGCTGTTGCGGTAGGACGCCACGCCGGCGGAAACGCGCTCAAAGCCGAGATAGGCGATGCCCATGCTGACGGCCGAGATCGCCAGCACGACGGCAAAGCCGAGCATGATTTTGCCGCGAAATCGCAAGGTCGGAAGCTTTGACGGACAGCGATTGCAGCCCGACACGCTTCGACAACCCCACCTCGACCCCCCGTCTTCTTTGTCAGACGCCAAGGCCGGCGCGAACGCGCCCCGACCCCGGGCGGTAAGCTAGGGCAGAATGGATAAAAGGCCGTAAATTTACCTAAGCTCCCTCATCCGCGCAGGCCTGCCGGCCGGCGGCCGATCCGGCGGGCGGAATACCGCGCTGCATGCGTCCGGTACAGGACACCCGGAGGGAGACAATCATGCCGTCCGGACCGCGCTCGCGGCAACCGCGACGAAATTCCTAGTTGCAAAGTTCCGCTGCCCGCTGCTTCTAATTGGAATAATTAAAAAGCATCGGGAGGTATCAGCGTGTCTACAGTCAAATTGACGGTGAACGGCAAGGCGGTCTCGGCCGAGGTCGAGGACCGGACCCTGCTGGTCCATCTCCTGCGCGATCATCTGAACCTGACCGGCACCCATGTCGGCTGCGACACCAGCCAGTGCGGCGCCTGCGTCGTCCATATCGACGGCCGGGCGGTCAAATCCTGCACCGTGCTGGTCGGACAGGCCAACGGCGCCAACGTCACCACCATCGAGGGCATCTCGAAGGGCGACGAGCTGCATCCGATGCAGGCCGCGTTCCGCGACAATCACGGACTGCAATGCGGCTATTGCACGCCGGGCATGATCATGTCGGCGATCGATATCGTGCACCGCCACGGCGGCAATCTCGACGAGGAAACCGTCCGGCACGAGCTCGAAGGCAATATCTGCCGCTGCACCGGCTATCACAACATCGTCAAGTCGGTGCTCGACGCCGCCGGACGCATGAAGGTCGCGCAAGCGGCGGAATAGCCGCGCGCGACCAGCGACTACTCGAATTCAAGACCGCCGAATTTCGATGGAAATGGCGGAAAACAAAACTCCGGTAGGGAGACCAGGACATGGGCGTTGAAGGCATTGGCGCAAGCGTCGTGCGCAAGGAAGACCGGCGTTTCATCACCGGCAAGGGCCGCTACGTCGACGACATCAAGCTGCTGGGCATGACCCACGCCCATTTCATCCGCAGCCCGCACGCCCATGCCAAGGTAAAGAGCATCGACTCATCCGCGGCGATGAAGATGCCCGGCGTGGTCGGCGTGCTGACCGGCCAGCAGATCGTCGACGACAAGATCGGCAATCTGATCTGCGGCTGGGCGATCACCTCCAAGGACGGCACCGCCGATGAAGATGGGCGCGTGGCCGGCGATGGCGCCGGAAACCGTGCGCTTCGTCGGCCAGGCGGTCGCGGTGGTGATCGCCGAGACCAAGAACCAGGCCAAGGACGCGGCGGAAGCCGTCGTCGTCGACTACGAGGAACTTCCGGCCGCCGCCGATATCCGCGCCGCGATCAAGCCGGGCGCGCCGCAACTGCATCCGGAAGCGCCGGGCAATGTGGTCTACGACTGGGCGCATCGGCGACGAGGCCGCGGTCAAGGACGCCTTCAGCAAGGCCGCCAATGTGGTGTCGCTCGACCTCACCAACAACCGGCTGGTGCCGAATGCGATGGAGCCGCGCGCGGCGATCGCCGAATACAACGAAGCCGAAGAGCATTTCACGCTCTACACCACGTCGCAAAATCCGCATGTCGCGCGCCTGGTGCTGTCGGCGTTCTACAACATCGCGCCAGGAGCACAAGCTGCGGGTGATCGCGCCCGATGTCGGCGGCGGCTTCGGCTCCAAGATCTTCATCTATCCCGAAGAGATGGTGGCGCTGTGGGCCTCCAAGAAGGTCGGACGCCCGGTGAAGTGGACCGGCGACCGCACCGAGGCCTTCCTCACCGACGCCCATGGCCGCGATCACCTCTCGAAGGCCGAGATGGCGTTCGACAAGGACAACAAGATCCTGGGCCTGCGGGTCAAGACCCACGCCAATTTCGGCGCCTATATGTCGCTGTTCTCGTCGTCGGTGCCGACCTATCTCTACGCGACGCTGCTGTCGGGCCAGTACAACATCCCGGCGATCTATGCCGAGGTGATGGGCGTCTACACCAACACCACGCCGGTCGACGCCTATCGCGGCGCGGGCCGTCCCGAGGCGAGCTATCTGGTCGAGCGCATGATGGAAACCGCGGCGCGGCAGTTGAAGGTCGATCCGGCCGAATTGCGCCGCAAGAACTTCATCACCAGCTTCCCGCACCAGACGCCTGTCATCATGGCCTATGACATCGGCGACTTCGGCGCGTCGCTCGATGCCGCGATGAAGGCGATCGACTATGCCGGCTTCCCGGCCCGCAAGGCGAAGGCCGAAATCGAAGGCAAGCTGCGCGGCATCGGCGTCTCCTGCTACATCGAGGCCTGCGGCATCGCGCCCTCGAAAGCGGTCGGCAGCCTCGGCGCCGGCGTCGGCCTGTGGGAATCCGCCGAAATCCGCGTCAATCCGGTCGGCACCATCGAAGTCCTGACGGGATCGCACAGCCACGGCCAGGGCCACGAGACGACCTTCGCGCAATTGATCGCGGAGCGGCTCGGCGTGCCGATCAGCCAGGTGCAGATCGTCCATGGCGACACCGACAAGGTGCAGTTCGGCATGGGCACCTACGGCTCGCGCTCGATCGCGGTCGGCGGCACCGCCATCATCAAGGCGATGGAGAAGGTCGAAGCCAAGGCCAAGAAGATCGCCGCGCATCAGCTGGAGGCGTCCGAAGACGACATCGTCATCGAGAACGGCGAGTTCAAGGTCACCGGCACCGACAAGTCGATCGCGCTGCCGATGGTCGCGCTCGCGGCCTACACCGCGCACAATCTGCCTGACGGCATGGAGCCGGGCCTGAAGGAAACCGCGTTCTACGATCCGACCAACTTCACCTTCCCGGCCGGCGCCTATATCTGCGAACTCGAGGTCGATTCCGGCACCGGCAAGACCTCGTTCGTCAACTTCGTCGCGGCCGACGATTTCGGCCGGCTGATCAACCCGATGATCGTCGAGGGCCAGGTCCATGGCGGCCTCGCCCAGGGCATCGGCCAGGCGCTGCTCGAAGGCGCGGTCTACGACGACAGCGGCCAGCTCGTGACCGCGTCGTTCATGGACTACGCCATGCCGCGCGCCGACGATCTGCCGTCGTTCAAGCTGTCGCACACCACGACGCTGTGTCCGGGCAATCCGCTCGGCGTCAAGGGTTGCGGCGAGGCCGGCGCGATCGGCGCATCCGCCGCCGTCATCAACGCCATCACGGACGCGATCGGCAACAACAAGCTGGAGATGCCGGCGACGCCCGACCGGGTGTGGCACGCCATCCACGGCAACGCTAAGAGGGAGCACGATCATGTACGAGACAACCTATCATCGCCCCTCCTCCGTCGACGAAGCCGCGGCGCTGTTCGCCAAGGGCTCGGAAGTCGAAATATCTCGCCGGCGGCCACACCCTGATCCCGGTGATGAAGCAGCGGCTGGCCTCGCCCTCCGACGTGATCGATCTCGCGCGGATCAAGGACCTGGTCGGCATCGAAGCTGTCCGGCGACACGCTGACCATCAAGGCCGCGACCACCTATTTCGACATCATGCAAAGCGCCGATGTGAAGAAGGCGATCCCGGCGATCGCGCATCTCACCTCGGTGCTCGGCGATCCCGCGGTGCGCCATCGCGGCACCATCGGCGGCTCGATCGCCAACAACGACCCGGCGGCGGATTATCCCGCGGCCGTGCTGGCGCTCGGCGCCACCGTGAAGACCAACAAGCGCTCGATCGCGGCGGACGATTTCTTCAAGGGCCTGTTCACGACCGCGCTCGAGGACGGCGAGATCATCACCGCAGGTCTCGTTCCCGATTCCGGCCAAGGCGGGTTATGCCAAGATGCGCCATCCCGCCTCGCGTTTCGCGCTGACCGGCGTGTTCGTCGCCAAGACCAAGGCGGGCGACGTCCGCGTCGCCGCGACCGGCGCATCGCAAAACGGCGTCATGCGGGTACCGGCGATCGAGGCGGCGCTTGAAGGCCAACTGGTCGGCGGCAGCGCTCGACAGTGTCAAGATTTCCGCCGATGGCTTGCTGACCGATATCCACGGATCGGCGGCCTATCGCGCCAATCTGATCAAGGTGATGGCGCAACGCGCGGTAACCGAGGCCGGCTGATCGCTATCCCTCCTTGAACCATGCAAGCGGCGCGCAGCGATGCGCGCCGCTCTGCATTTGGTCATATTCTGACCAAATGACGCTTGCCACGTTGCCGCTAAGGCGAGACAACTTGGTCGGAAACGTTCAATGGAAAAAACAACGTGCTCGATAAATCAGCCCCGCAAGTCTCCACCCGCACCTCCGGCCCGCTGGCAGGCTTTCGCATCGTCGAATTCGCCGGCATCGGCCCCGGTCCCTTTGCCTGCATGATGCTCGCCGACATGGGCGCGGAAGTCGTCACGCTCGATCGCGTCGGCGCCAGGAAGAATCTGAAATCGGTCGCCGGGCGCGGGCGGAAGGTGGTCGAACTCGACCTCAAGGACAAGGCGTCGATCGCGCAGGTGCTGGATCTCTTGGCCAATGCCGACGCGCTGATCGAAGGCTTTCGTCCCGGCGTGATGGAGCGGCTGGGACTCGGGCCCGAGGTGGTGCTGGCGCGCAATCCGCGCCTGGTCTATGGCCGCATGACCGGATGGGGTCAGGAAGGCCCGCTGGCGCAGGCCGCCGGCCACGACATCAATTATATCTCGGTGACCGGCGCGCTGGCCGCGATCGGCACCAAGGAGAAACCGGTGCCGCCGCTCAATCTGGTCGGCGATTTCGGCGGCGGCGCGCTGTATCTCGTGGTCGGCGTGCTCGCGGCGCTGCTGGAAGCG
Source organism: uncultured Alphaproteobacteria bacterium (assembly GCA_963755895.1). Classification (GTDB taxonomy): domain Bacteria; phylum Pseudomonadota; class Alphaproteobacteria; order Rhizobiales; family Xanthobacteraceae; genus Bradyrhizobium. The sequence continues at coordinate 600,456 of CAVWMD010000001.1, read as the reverse complement.
AAAAAATCGGGCAAGGGCCAGGTGGTCGACGCCGCGATGTGCGACGGCGCGGCCTCGCTGATGTCGATGTTCTTCGACATGGCGGCGGCGGGACGCTGGACCGATCAGCGCGAGACCAACTTCCTCGACGGCGGCGCGCATTTTTACGGCGTCTATGAATGCGCCTGCGGCCAGTTCGTCTCGATCGGCTCGATCGAGCCGCAATTCTACGCGCTGCTGCGCGAGCACGCCGGGCTTGTCCGAGGCCTGCTTCGATGCGCAGATGGACCGCGACGGCTGGCCGGCGCTGAAGCAGAAACTGGTCGAGGTGTTCAAGACCAAGAGCCGCGACGAGTGGTGCAAGATCATGGAAGGCACCGACATCTGCTTCGCGCCGATCCTGACCATGCAGGAAGCGCCGCACCATCCGCATATGGCCGCGCGCGAGACCTTTGTCACGCGCCACGGCGTCACCCAGCCGGCGCCCGCGCCGCGGTTTTCGCGCACGCCATCCGCGATCCGCGATGCGGCGAAGGCGGATATCGGTGAGCTGACGAGCGAGTGGGGCGCGGGACGGTAATTGCCGCAAACACGCCGTCATCCTGAGGCGCGAGCTCTTGCGAGCCTCGAAGGATGGTGTTCAGCGTCGTGCTTGCAGCACATCCTTCGAGGCTCGCCCAAGTGGGCTCGCACCTCAGAGTGTGGGAATGATTTGGCAATGAGCATTTGCCATGGCCGTTGTGCTGTGATTCGCTGGTATTGAGCGCGAAGCAGGAGCTGACGATGGCTGACGAGCAATTGTTCGAGGATTTGCCCGAGCAGGACAGGCCACAGGCTGAGGGGCGCGGCGCAGTGCGGTTACGGGTGCCGGAACGTAATCAGATCGGTATGCAGGTTGCGGCATTGGACGATCTGGTTTCGGACGATCATCCGGTGCGCGCGGTTTGGGCGTTCGTCGAGGGGCTGGATCTGTCGGCGTTGCACGACGTCGTCAAGGCGCGTGAAGGCCAGCCGGGACATCCACCGGCAGCGCCGAAGCTGATGTTGGCGCTTTGGCTATGGGCCACGGTCGATGGGGTCGGCAGCGCCCGCCAACTTGACCGGCTGTGCCGCGATCATCTGGTCTACCGGTGGTTATGCGGCGGGGTGTCGATGAACTATCACAGCCTGTCGAACTTCCGGATCGCTCATATGGCGGTTCTGGAACGGCTTCTGGCCCAAGGCGTCGCCTCGATGGTGGAGGCTGGGTTGGTATCGCTCGACACGTTGGCGCAGGATGGCTTGCGGGTACGCGCCGGCGCGGGGGCGAGTTCGTTCCGCCGGCGCCCGCGGCTTGATGAACTGCAAGCGGCATCGCAGGCGCGGGTGGAGCGCCTGCGCTACGAAGTCGAGACTGATCCGACGGCCGGCGATCGTGTCCGGCGCGCGGCAAAGGAGCGCGGCGCCCGCGAGCGCGAGGCGCGGATCGCGGCGGCGCAGGAGCGCATGAAGGAACTGGAGGCGGAGCGCGAACGGCGGGAGAAGACCAACAAGAAACAGGTCGCCAAGCAGCCAGGAGCCGCGCGCTTCGACCACCGATGCCGACGCGCGGGTGATGAAGATGGCGGATGGCGGATGGCGCCCCGCTTACAACATGCAGATCATATCGACGCCGGAACACCAGATGATCGTTGCGGTCGACATCGACACCAGCGGTTCGGATCGCGGCCTGGCACAGCCGGGGATCGAGACCGTGCACGCCGAGGGCTATCAGCCCTCCGACTATCTGGTCGATGGCGGCTTCACCAAAAACGACGACATCGAATGGGCCCATGCCAAAGATATAAAGCTGTGGTGCCCGGCGGGGCAAACCAGGCACGGCACTGCCCCTTATGCGCCGAAGAAAGATGACGGTGTCGGCGTCGCGGATTGGCGCGAACGTATGCAGAGCGAGGGCGGCAAAACATTCTACCGACTGCGCGCCGAGCACGAATGCATCAATGCCCATGCCCGCCGCATGGGCCTGCGCCAGCTATCCTTGCGCGGCAAGATCAAGGCCCGCATCCATCTGCTGTGGTTCGCGGTCGCTCATAACATGATGCGTTTCTTTGCCTTGAAGGCCAGGGCGCAGGCAGTGGCATAAAGGCCACTTACGCCAACCAGAACAAACACACCGCCGCCAACATCGGGATAGCTTGGTTCCCGCAATTTGCCGAGATTTGGCCAGACCGCTGTCATTCGAACGTTGGCTCAGTCAAAAAACCTGCAGCCAGTGGCATTAGGCCCATCAAATCCAAATTTCTTCGCGCGCGAGCAATACATTCTCGCTCTCTCAGGATGACGATAGAGCCCGTAGGGTGGGCAAAGGCGCTCTGCGCCGTGCCCACCATTCGCGCTAACGAAGATGGTGGGCACGCGGAGCCTGTCATCGGGCGCGCATTCGCGCGACCCGTTGGCTTTGCCTCACTCCACAAAAGCGCCCTTACGCTGCGTCCTCGACCTTCAGCACCCCCCTGCGGATCTGGTCTTCTTCGATCGATTCGAACAGCGCCTTGAAATTGCCTTCGCCGAAACCGTCGTCGCCCTTGCGCTGGATGAACTCGAAGAAGATCGGTCCGATCGCGTTCGCCGAAAATATCTGCAGCAGCACCTTGGTATGGCCGCCATCGACCACGCCTTCGCCGTCGATCAGGATGCCGTCGCGCCGCAGCCGCGCGACGTCTTCGCCATGCCTGGGCAGACGGGCGTCGATCTTCTCGAAATAGGTTTCGGGCGGCGACGGCATGAACGGCAGGCCGTCGGCGCGCAACGTTTCGACCGTGCGATAGATATCCTTGGCGCCGCAGGCGATATGCTGGATGCCCTCGCCGCGATAGACGTTGAGATATTCCTCGATCTGGCCGGAATCGCCGGCATCCTCGTTGATCGGAATCCGGATCTTGCCGTCGGGGCTGGTCAACGCGCGCGAGAACAGGCCCGACGCGCGGCCCTCGATGTCGAAGAAGCGGATCTGACGGAAATTGAACAGCTTTTCATAGAAGCCGGTCCACACATCCATGCGACCGCGATGGACGTTATGGGTGAGATGATCGAGATAAAACAGCCCCGCGCCTTCGGGGCGCGGATTTTTCGCCGCGAGCCAGTCGAACTCGGCGTCATAGGCCGAGCCCTTGGCGCCGTAGCGGTCGACGAAATACAACAGGCTGCCGCCGATGCCCTTGATCGCGGGCACATCGAGCGTTTTCTGTTCGGCCGCGATCTCGGCCGGCTCGGCGCCGAGCGACAGCGCGCGTTCATAGGCCCGCTTCGCGTCGACCACGCGGAACGCCATCGAGGGCGCACACGGTCCGTGCGCGGCGACAAAACCAAAACCATGGGTGCCGGGCTCCTCGTTGACGAGATAATTGATATCGCCCTGACGGTAGACGGTGATCTTCTTGATGCGGTGCCGCGCGACCGGCACATAGCCCATCAGCTTGAACAGCGCGTGCAGCTCCGCGGGATCGGGGTGAGCATATTCGACGAACTCAAAGCCGTCGGTGCCCATCGGATTGTCGGCGCTGATGGTAGCGGCCGGCGCATCATGCGGAAACGGTCCCATGTCGAATCTCCTGATTCTGTTGTGGGTAGTTTCCGCCACCAGCGCCGCAAAGTGCATGCAAACGAAGCCGCCGTGCACTATTGTGATGCATGATTTGTGCATAATCTGGACATTTTACGCATGATATCCGTGGACAGCTTTGATCTCAAAATATTGAGCGCGCTGCAGGACGACGGCCGCCTCACCAACCAGCAGCTGGCCGATCTGGTCGGCCTGTCGGCGTCGCAATGCTCGCGGCGGCGCATGCGGCTGGAGCAGGAGAAGGTGATCGCGGGCTATCATGCCGATCTCGCCAGCGAAGCGCTCGGCTTCAACCTGATCGCCTTCATCCACATCACGCTGGCGACCCATTCGCCGGACAATGCCAAGCGGTTCCGCGCGCTGGTCAACCGGGTCGATGATATCCAGGAGGCCTATTCGCTGACCGGGGACGCCGACTATTTGCTCAAGGCCGTGCTGCGCGATCTCAAGAGCCTGTCCGACATCGTCAACAACGTGCTGATGCCGCACCAGAGCGTGGCGCATGTTCGCTCCTCGATCGTGCTCGATCGCCTGAAGGAAAGTGCGAAACTGCCACTGAAGGCACTAAGCTGATGTCTTGAATCGAGGGAAAATCGGCATTCAGATCGCCTATGCGATTTGCGATAATCCGCCCCTATCCAACCGGACCCGAAGGCCATGGCCCTGCAACTCCGACCGAACTGCGAATATTGCGACAGGGATCTGCCGCCAGACGCAACGGACGCCCGCATCTGCAGCTATGAATGCACGTTTTGCGCGGATTGCGTCGAGACACACTGCAGAATGTCTGCCCGAACTGCGGCGGCGGCTTTGCGCCGCGGCCGATCCGGCCCGCACAGCAATGGCGGCCCGGCGTGTGTGCTGACGCACAACCAGCATCGGATAAGCGCGTGCATCTCAAGTACAGCCATGACGACATCGCGGCGCACTGCGCGCGGATCCGGAATATTCCACCGGAAGCGCGTTAGATATTTGCGCCCTCATTCCGCCGGAAGGATCGTCCCCTCGACTTCACCAAAACCGACGCGATAGCCGTCGCCCTGGCACCAGCCACGCATCACCAGCGAATTGCCGTCTTCGAGGAAGGTGCGCCTGGCGCCGCCGGGCAGCTCGATCGGTTCGGTGCCGTTCCAGCTGATTTCAAGCAGGCTGCCCCGCGAATCCTTGTCCGGACCGCTGATGGTGCCACTGCCCAGGACATCGCCGACATTCATGGCGCAGCCGGACGAGGCGTGGTGCACCAATTGCTGCACCGACGACCAGTACATGTATTTGAAATTGGTGCGGCAGATCCGCTTCTCCTCGTTCATGTCAGCGGTACGCAGGCCGACATCGAGCTGCAAATCGTAATTATTCGCCAACGCCTGCTTCAAATAGGGCAGCGGCGCCGGATCCTGCACGGGCCCATGCACGCGGAACGGCTCCAATGCCTCGCGAGTGACGATCCACGGGCTGATCGAAGTCCCGAACGCCTTGGCCTGGAACGGCCCAAGCGGCACATATTCCCATTGCTGGATATCGCGCGCGCTCCAGTCGTTGAGGATCGTGAAGCCGAAGATCATCTGTTCCGCCTGGCTTCTCGGTGAGCATTTCGCCCATCTTCGACGGCTGTCCGACGACAAAACCCATTTCGAGTTCGAAATCGAGCCGCTTGCACGCTCCAAAACTCGGCACGTCGGCGGTTGGCGGTTTTAACTGACCGCGCGGCCGGCGCACTTTGGTGCCGCTGACCACCACCGTGGAGGCGCGGCCATTGTAGCCGATCGGCATATGCAGCCAGTTCGGCTGCAGCGCGTTGTCCTTGCCGCGGAACATGACGCCGACATTGGTGGCGTGCTCCCTCGACGAATAGAAATCGGTGTAGCCGGCGACCGCGATCGGCAGATAGAGTTTTATGTCCGCCATCGGCACCAGCGCGCGACTGCGAAGTTCGCTGTTATCGCGCAGCTCCGGATTGTCATGCCGCAGCAATTCGCTGATCCGCGCCCGCGTCTGCGACCACACCTTCGGCCCCAGCGCCATGAAGGCGTTCAGCGTCGGCCCGGCGAACACGCCGAGCGCGCCGACATCGAGCCTTGAGGCCTGTTCGAGCTCCCAGAGATCGAGGACGTAGTTGCCGATCGCAACGCCGACTCGCGGGGCAAGTCCATCCTTCGACGAGAACACGCCGTAGGGCAGGTTCTGGATCGGGAAATCCGAGGTGGCGTCAACGTCGACGAAGGAGCGGAGTTTGGGGTCGTTGGGGTGGGTCACGCTGTTTCTCCGGTTAAACACTCGTCATGCTCGGGCTTGACCCGGGCATCCATCTTGGAAAAGTGGATGGATCGCCGGGTCAAGCCCGGCGATGACGACTTTGCATCTTCACGGCTTGTTCGGATCGAAACGCTTCTCGAGGCCCTTCCAGCAATCCGCGTAATCGTCCTGCAAGGTCGGTGTTTCCGCGGCGTGTTTGGTGACGCGCTGCGGATACCGCGTTTCGAACATGAAGGCCATGGTGCCGGTCAGCTTGACCGGCTTGAGTTCGGAATTGCTGGCGTGGTCGAACGCCTGGCGATCCGGGCCGTGCGGCAGCATCTGGTTGTGCAGGCTGATGCCGCCGGGCACGAAGCCTTGCGGCTTGGCGTCGTAGACGCCGTAGATCAGCCCCATGAATTCCGACATGATGTTCATGTGATACCAGGGCGGACGGAAAGTGTTTTCCGCCACCGCCCAGCGCTCCGGGAAGATCACAAAATCGATATTGGCGGTGCCCGCGGTCTCCGACGGCGACGTCATCACCGTGAAGATCGACGGATCCGGGTGATCGAATCCGATGGCGCCGACCGGCGAGAACGTCCGCAGATCGTATTTATACGGTGCGTAATTGCCATGCCACGCCACCACGTCGATCGGCGAATGCGGCAAACTCGTCTTGAACAGCTCGCCGCCCCATTTCACGAACAACTCGGTCGGCGCGTCCTTGTCTTCATAGGCCGCTACGGGTGTGAGGAAATCGCGCGCGTTGGCGAGACAATTGGCGCCGATCGGACCGCGCTCCGGCAGCGTGAAGGCGCCGCCATAATTCTCGCAGAGATAGCCGCGCGCCGCGCCGGACGGAATCTCGACCCGGAATTTCACACCGCGCGGAATTACCGTGATCTCGCCGGGCTCGATATCGATGCGGCCGAACTCGGTCACGAAGCGCAAATTGCCCTGCTGCGGCACGAACAACATCTCGCCATCGGCATTGTAGAAATGCTGGTCGACCATCGATTGGGTGATCAGGAACACATGCGCGGCCATGCCGGCCTGGGTGTTGACGTCACCCGCCGTGGTCATGGTCTGCACGCCCTGCAAAAAGGTCTGGTCGTGCTTTGGAATCGGCGCCGGGTCCCAGCGCAATTGCGCGATCGGCAACTCCGCTTCGTGGCAAGGCGCGGTGCGCCATAATCCCGCACCGACCTTGGCAAAGCGTCCCGAGTGCCTGACCGACGGCCGGATGCGGTAGAGCCAGGAGCGCTCATTGCTGCCGCGCGGCGCGGTGAACGGCGAGCCGGACAATTGCTCGGCGTAAAGTCCATAGGCGCAGCGCTGCGGCGAGTTGCGGCCGATCGGCAGCGCGCCCGGCAACGCCTCGGTCTCGAAGCTGTTGCCGAAGCCGGACATATAACCCGGCGTGAGGTTGACGGAAGCCCGGTTAATGGTGTCAGGCGAGGTGTTGATGTTCATGGTCATCCTCCTTGCAGGGCAGCCCACATTTCCTGGTCGCGCTTGTCGGTCCAGATCACGGGATCGTCGATCCCCGACGCCTCGTCGAATGCCCGCGAGACGTTGAACGGCAGGCAGTGCTCATAGATCGCAAAGCTCGAAAACTTCGGATCCATCACCTCGCGGGTCGACGCCATCGTCTCCTTGAGATTGCGGCCTTTGGCGACCGCGCTTTCGGCTGCGCCATACAACGTCGTGACGAAATCGCGGGTCATCGCGATGGCGTCGCGGCCGGTCGCAATACCTTTAAGCGCATCACCGCGCCCCGGCGCGATCGCCTTGGGATTGAAGGCCCGGATTTCATTCAGCGTCGCCGGCCATTCGCGCAAGTGAGCATCGCCGCAATAACAGGCGGAATGATATTCGATCAGGTCGCCGGAAAACATCACTTCGGCATCCGGCACCCAGGCCACGATATCGCCCGAGGTATGTCCCGCGCCGAGCTGCATCAACCGGATCTCGCGCTTTCCGAGATAGATCGACATCTCGCCTTCGAAGGTCAGCGTCGGCCAGGTCAGCCCGGGAATGCTCCCGGCATCCTGGAACAGCCGCGGAAAGCGGCCATATTCCGAATCCCAATCCTGCTGGCCGCGCTCTTCGACCAGCCGGTGCGTCTCTTGCGACGCGATGACGCCTTGCGCCTTGTAGGCGGAGGCGCCGAGCACGCGCACCGCGTGGTAATGAGACAGCACGACATATTTGATCGGCTTGTCGGTGACGGTGCGCACCCGCTCGATCACCTTATTGGCCATCGCCGGCGTCGCCTGCGCGTCGAACACAAGGCAGCCGTCATCGCCGACGATCACCGCGGAGTTCGGATCGCCTTCGGCGGTGAAGGCGTAGAGATCGGTGCCGATCTCGGAGAAGGTGATCTTCTTTTCCGCCATGTCGGTGGTGGATGCGAAACCTTTTGCCATTTATTTTCGTTCCTTCGAGATATTTGTTTCAAAGTCCAAGACCGTCATTGCGAGGAGCTCTTGCGACGAAGCAATGCAGTTCTTTCTGTTGCTCTGGATTGCTTCGCTGCGCTCGCAATGACGGCTAAACACACGTTCATTCTTTCTATTGTTGCTGTTGCTGCGCCTGCTGCTCCGATGCCGCCATCCGCCGCTTTGCCAGTTCAATCGCCTCGCGCAACACGCCGATATCGCCGATATGGTTGGCCAGAATCAGCACCAGCGCCGCATCGAGATCGGCGCTCTGCGCGTCGCTCAACCCGCGATGCGCCTCGACGACGGCGCGAAACGCGTCATCCGGCTTGGTGAAATTCGAATTCCGTCGACAATGCCATGCGCGCGACTTTCAGCTGTGGCCTGTGGCACGCGCCAGCGCGGCGTCCAGCGCAGCGCGGGTCGGATGCCGGAAACGGGCGGCGACATAACCATCCGGCCGCAGCAGATAGCTGGTGCCGGGTTCGGCATCATAGCGCCGGGACGCCAAGCCTTCCGGATCGGACAAGCCGTCGCCGATACGGATCACGCCGACCTCATCGGGCGCATCGATATCAGCGCCATTACCGAACGCGAGCAGCGTAAACCGCTTTCCCGCCTTGATGAAGGCTTCGGTCAAAAACGCGGCGTCGCCGGCGACCGGCGCATCGGGCATCGAGGTGCCGGGCCGCGGGCCGCCGCGCCAGTCATCGCCATCGACCGAGGACAGCGGCGATTCATAGACCGAAGGCACCGAGAGCCGCCCGCCATTGATCATGCGCTTGCCGAATTCGGTTTCCTTGGCCAGCGACAGTACCGCCTTGCGCAGTCGCGCTTCCTGCGGCGAGACCGGGGCCATGAAATCGGTCGAACGCGTCGATTCCCGGATGTTCTCATCCGCCGCGGCACTTCGCTCGCTGTGATAGGTCGCGAGCAACGCTGGCGGTGAACTGCCGCGCAGCACGCGGTCGAGCTTCCACGCCAAATTCTCGGCATCCTCCAGCCCGGAATTGGCGCCGCGCGCCCCGAACGGCGAGACCTGGTGGGCGGCATCGCCGGCGAACAACACCCGGCCGTGCAGAAATCTTTCCATCCGCCGGCACTGGAATTTGTACAGCGAGATCCATTCGAACTCGAACTTGTCGTGACCCAGCATGCGCGCGAGCCGCGGCCGCACATTTTCCGGCCGCTTCTCGACCGTCGGATCCGCGTCCGGATTCAGTTGCAGATCGATCCGCCAGATGTCGTCGGGCTGCTTGTGCAGCAGCGCCGACCTCCCGGCGTGAAACGGCGGGTCGAACCAGAACCAGCGCTCGGTGGGAAACTCGGCCGCCATCTTGACGTCGGCGATCAGGAACTGGTCTTCGAAAACCTGTCCGGCGAATTCGGCGCCGACCATTTGACGCAACGACGACCGAGCGCCGTCACAGGCCACGAGATAGCTGGCGCGGATCCGATAGGGCCCGTCCGGGGTCTCGATCGCCACCACCACATGGTCGTTACGGACTTCGAGGCCGGTCACCTTGTTGCGCCAGCGCAGATTGATCGCGGGAAGCTCCTCGACCCGGTCCACCAGATAGGCCTCGGCGTAGAATTGCTGCAGGTTGATGAAGGCGGGCCGCTTGTGGCCTTGTTCCCGCAGCAGGTTGAACTGATAAATCTGGTTGTCGCCGTGAAAGATCTTGCCGACGCTCCACACCACGCCCTTGTCGACCATGCGCTGGCCGATGCCCAGCCGGTCCCAGAACTCCAGCGAGCGCTTGGAAAAACAGATCGCGCGCGAGCCCTCGCCGATCCGGTCGGCATCGTCGAGCAGCACGACCGATTGGCCACGCTGCGCGAGGTCGATCGCCAGCGACAGCCCGACCGGACCGGCGCCGACCACCACCACGGCATGTTCCGCGGGGTCGCCATCGCGCCGATCCTGATCGGGATGGCGACGGTAGCCGAATTGGGTTTTGGTCTGCGCCATGCGTTCAATCCTTGCAAACCTTGCACTGGTCAAGCAACCGGATCGCAGCTAAGATAGTCTCACGTGCAACTATCTTAAACGCCTGACGCGTTCCGCCGTCAACTTAAATTGGAGCGGCTTTTGGCAAAACTCGATCTTCTTGGATTTATGCCGTTCCGGCTCAACCGCTTAGCCGCCGAGGTCAGCATGGCGCTGGCGAGCGAATATGCCGAACGTTACGGCCTCGACGTTCCCGCATGGCGGGTGATGGCGACATTGGGATTTCGCGACACCCCGTGCAGCGCGCAATTTATTTCGCAATGCACAAGAACCCACAAATCGACCATCAGCCGTGCGGTGACATCGTTGCTCGAACGCGGCGCCATCGAACGGGTCGAGAACGAGGACGACCGCCGCGAGTTCAACCTGCGGCTCACCCGTAAGGGCCGGAAGCTCTACGAGGAATTGTTCCCGCGGCTGTTGCGCAAGGAACAGGACATCCTGTCCTGCCTCTCGCCGCGCGAGCAAAAGGATTTTGCCATGCTGCTCGGCAAGATCGAACAGAGCCTCGATCTGGTGCAGGCCCCGCATGAGGTGAGCAAGACGGACGTGTATTGATGTCATTCTCGTCATGGCCGGGCTTGTCCCGGCCATGACGTCTTCACGACATCCCGTCAAGAAAGATGTGGATGCCCGGCACAAGGCCGGGCATGACGAGCGTTACTCATCGTCACCGCTCACTTCGCGGCCGTCACCACGATCTCCACGATATGCGGCGGCTCGAGATCGACGCCGATGCAGGCCCGCATCGGCGGATTCCTGGGATCGACCCATTCGTCCCAGGCGCGGTTCATCTCATTCTTCCGCTTCATGTCGGTGATGTAGACGATCGCGGAGAGGATCCTGCTCTTGTCGGTGCCGCACAATGCGAGACTCTCGTCGATCCGCGCCAGCGCCCTGACGGTCTGCTCATACAGCGACGGTGTCACCGGATCGGGCGCGACCGCCACGGTGAACACCAGGCCGTCATGAACGACCGCGCGGCTGCGGGTTGGCGTCAATCCAGCAAAGCGCGTGATCATGGCGGACTTTCCGTTGGGTTTCAGGCTTCATCGCCAATATGCCTGGCGATGACGGGGAAGTAGGCAGCGCCCGAGCCCGCATCGACCGCTTCCTGCAGAATCTGGCCGATCAATTCGGCGCCGCGAATCTTGATGCCGGCATCTTTGGCCAGTTCAAGCGCATAGGACAAATCCTTCAAGGCATATTCGGTCGAGAACGCACGGTCCGGGAAATTGCCCGGCACGATCGCCTTGATGCCGTGATTGCGCAGCGCAAAACTGTCGGCGGAGCCTTTGGAGAGCGTATCGAGTAATAAGCCGGGATCGACGCCGTTGCGCTTGGCCACGGCAACCGCCTCAGCCAGCGCGTTGACGGTCTCGAACAGCACCATGTTGTTGAGAATCTTGGTCACCTGCCCTGCGCCGGTGTCGCCGCAGCGCGTCACATCGGTCGCGAAGCAGCGGATCAACGGTTCCAGCGCGGCATATAATTCGGGTGTGGCACCGACCATCACGCTGAGCGTGCCGTCCTGCGCCGCCTGCCGGGTCCGCGCGATCGGCGCATCGGCCCAATCGGCGCCCTTGGTCCGCAATTGTTTTGCAAAATCGCGGGTCTGGTTGACCGATGACGTCCCGAGATCGACGACGACCTGACCCTGTCGGATATTTTTCAGGATGCCGTCGCCTTCGAACACCGCGCGCGCGTGATTGGCGCTGGGCAGGCACAGGAATACGATTTCGCTTTTGGCAACGATTTCGGCGACGGAGCCGGCGATGCTGGCGCCTTCGGCACGCAGCCGCGCCAAAGGCTCCGGTGCAAGATCGAACGCGAGCACGGCGGCGCCGCTCTTCTTCGCGAGATTGCGGCAGATCGGCTCGCCCATCACGCCGAGGCCGATAAAGCCGATGGTTTTATAATGCGGCACCGGTCGGCTCTCTTACTTGGCGAACGAGCGCGACGGCGGCAAATGCAACGCAAATGCATCGACCTTGTCACTGGCGCGCGGATAGATCTCGCTCACGATCGGATCGTGGCCGGGGATGAAGCGATCGGGATGGCCGGCCAGCCGCTCGACGATTTCCCACCCCTGCGCCATGTCGCCGATGTTGTAGACGATCGGAAACGGGCTGCGCTTGTGCAGATTGCCGTAGTAATGCGCCGCGTCCGACGCCAGCACCACGGGGCCGCGCGCGGTTTCGATCCGCACCACCTGCAAACCGTCGGAATGGCCGCCGACGCGATGCACCGTCACGCCCGGCGCGATCTCGCCATCGCCGGAATGGAAGGTGACGCGCTCACCATAGACATGACGCACCATCAGGGTGACGTGCTCGACCGAAAACGGATGCCGCAGCATGCCGTTGCACATGCAGCGGCCGGTGGCATAGCTCATCTCGCGCTCCTGAAGATGGAAGCGTGCGGCGGGAAAGCGATCGAGATTGCCGGCGTGGTCGTAATGCAGGTGGGTAACGACGACATCCTTGATGCTATCGGCCTTGACCCCGAAACGCTCCAGCGCATCGACAGGATTGAGGGTGAGCTTGCGCCCGCGCAATTGCGCTTCCTCGGCGTTGAAGCCGGTATCGACTAATATGTCGCGGCCCGGGCCCCGGATCAGCCAGACGAAGTAATCGAGGTCCTGGGCCGTGGTCTCGTGCGGATCCGGCACCAGATAGTTGAGATGAGGCGTGCGCGGCGACATCGTCGCATAGCGCAGGGCATAGATTTCGTAGACGTTTCCCGTTGGATTCATTTTTGGCTTCGCCTTTTCCCTAGGGTCTCACCGTTGTTAAATCAGCGGCCGGCCGATTGCCACACCAAGACATTGTCATTGGCAAAGGTCAAACCTGCGCCAACGTCAGAGATCTGGGTAAGGTCAGATCTGCGAAGCTCAGACCTGCGCGTGTCAACGCGGCGCTCCGAAGGTTACGGCTGGATGTCGCGGGCATGACATGCGCCGCGCCAAAATGTGAGGCCAATCACATTGCCTGCGCAAGTTCGGTTCACGAACCAGCCTGTCGCGGCGCGCCATCGGTGCGAGCCCGCCCTGGCTCGGATTTTATCCCTCGAACGGTCAGTTGGCATCGCGGTCAATCGTCGCGATAAGCCCGACGCCGCAAGCGGTTGACGGGTGGCGACCCCGGTTTGATAATGCAGACTGTGTAGAGTAAGGTCGCCGAGGCGCAAGCTGGGATCGGCGCCTTGTTGGCTGGACCCCCGTCGCATGAAAATTTGCTTCGCATTGCTTGTGGCCTCGATTTTGGCGGTTGCGCCGATCAACCGATCCGTCGCCGCGGATAGCCGGGCCGACCGCTTTGCGCTGGTCATCGGCAACGCAAAATATCCGGATGCCGACGCGCCGCTGAAAGAGCCAATCAACGACGCCCGTGACGTCGCCGACGAACTGAAGCGCGACGGTTTTAGCGTCGATATCGGGGAAAACCTGACCGGCGACGGCATGCGGCGCGCCTTCGACAAACTTTACGGCCGCATCAAGCCCGGCTCCGTGGTGCTGATTTTCTTCAGCGGATTTGGCGTTCAGGCCGCGCGCCAGAGCTACATGATCCCGGTCGACGCCCAGATCTGGACCGAACCGGATGTTCGCCGCGACGGCTTCAGCCTTGAAACCGTGCTGGGCGAAATCAACAATCGCGGCGCGGGCGTCAAAATCGCGCTGATTGATGCTTCCCGGCGCAATCCGTTCGAACGCCGGTTCCGCAGCTTTTCCGCCGGCCTCGCGCCGGTGATCGCGCCGAACGGTACGTTGGTGATGTATTCGGCGGCGCTCAGCTCGGTCATCTCGGACAATGGCGGCGATCACAGCCTGTTCGTGCAGGAGCTGCTGAAGGAAATCCGCGTTCCCGATTTGATGGCGGAAGAGACGCTCAATCGGACCCGCGTCGGCGTCACCCGGGCTTCCCGCAGCGAGCAGGTGCCGTGGATTTCATCCTCTCTGGCGGAAGATTTCGCGTTCATTCCTGGGACCAACACAAGCGCGAACGGCCCAAAACCTTCAACTGGACCGTCGAGCGGGCCGCCACCCGCGGTGGCGCTCAATAACCCGCCCCAGGCTTCGGAACCTCCGGCGCTGCCGCGGTTCGATCCGCCACCGCCGATCAAACCGCTCGAAACCCCGACGCCCCCCGCGACCAAGCCCGAGGGCGACGGGCCGTCCGCTTCGGCGCTGGCCGACGATCCGATCATCAAGGACCTGAACAAAAAGCTCGCCGAGAATCCGGACGACGGCAATGCGCTCTACCGGCGCGGGCAGGTCTATGCCAGCAAGGGCGCCTACACCCTTGCCATCAATGACTTCTCCGACTCGCTGCGGCTCAACTCAAAGGACGTGGAAGCCTATAACAACCGTTGCTGGGCGCGCACCGTGATCGGCGATCTGCAGGCCGCCCTGAAGGATTGCAACGAGGCGCTTCGGCTGCGCCCGAGCTTTGTCGATGCCCTCGATAGTCGCGGCCTGCTCAATTTGAAGAGCGGGCAAACCAAGAATGCGATTGCCGATTTCGACGCCGCCTTGAAGATCAATCCGAGATTGACCTCGTCGCTGTATGGCCGCGGCCTCGCCAAGCAGCGCAACGGCTCGGTATCGGAAGGCGACCTCGACATTACCAACGCCAAGGCCATGGATCCGAATATCGTCAAGGAATTCGCCAGCTACGGGGTAAATTGACCAGAATTCGGGGTGCAGGGGATTGGCGCTTGCCCGAACCTCGGGACAGCACCAGAGACATACTGACAGGCAGTATCGCGCTGACAGGCTAGTATTGCGAATAAAGGCAGTAACCGCCGCGATGTGTGACCTTTGTCACCGCGGCAGATTTTTAGCTGTATTAAACCGCGCTCAATTGCGCAGGAGGGACCAGCAATGTCGAAGATATTTGGACGAAGAAATCTGACCGCGATCGTTTCGATCATGGCCGTCGGCGCCGCGCTTTCGATCGGCGTGGGAAAAGCCGTCGCCGGCGATAACAATGTCACCGAGGATCAGATCCTCCAGGCGCTCAGCCCGCCGAAAAAGCCCTTGACCAGAGGCCTGTCGGCAGGTCCGCAGGCCGATCCGGCGAGCGTCGCCGCCGAAGGCGCTTTCGTGCAGAAGATACGGAACCGGACGACCCGTTCACTTTCGACCGGCGAGCGCGAGGAAATCGCCACCATCGCCAAGAGCAAGCCGAACATCGATCTGGAAATCAACTTCGACTACAATTCAGCCGATATCAGCAGCAAGTCGCTGCCCTCGGTACAGGCGCTCGGCAAGGCGCTGACTAACCCGGACTTGAAGGGCTCGACCTTTATCGTCGCGGGCTATACCGACGCCGCCGGCGGCGAGGCCTATAATCAGGATCTGTCCGAGCGGCGCGCCGATTCGATCAAGCGCTACCTGAGCGACAAGTTCGGCATCGCCGGCAGCGATCTGGTGACGGTCGGCTACGGCAAGACCAAGCTCAAGGATCCCAGCCAGCCGCTGGCGGACGTGAACCGCCGCGTGCAGGTTGTGAACATGCAGAACAAGGAAACCGCGTCCAAGTGAGCTTCCGTGGCGCTGACTAGAGTTTTGCAGTTACAATACGTCCCGCACCCTGCGGGACGTGCTGTTTCAAAAAGCGCCCTCTGCGTCAGAGGGCGGCCGAAGCGACGCCCGATATCCGCTCGACGCATTAACTCGACACGATAAGGTCTGGATTGATCCGGCGATGAAGCTCTCCGAATACCTCAATCCTGCGCTGGCAGTGATCGCCGTTGTTGCGCTGGGCGCTGGTTATTACTGGTTTGACCTGCGCTCCCCGCCTGAGCAAAAAGAGGCGCCGAGCCAGGCGCTCGTCATCGTAGCCAAATCCACCAACGCCTGCTTCTCCGATCTGGTGCGGGTCACCGGATTTGTGGTGCCGCGCAGGGAAGCGGTGGTCGGCGCCGATCAGGAAGGCTCCAAGGTTACTGATCTGCTGGTCCGCGAGGGCGATACCGTCGCGGACAACCAGGAACTGGCGCGGCTCAGCGCGCCGCAGCAGCAGCCGGGAGCACCGGCCAGACCAAATCAGGGGCCGATTTCGCTGCGCGCCCCGGCCGCAGGCTTGCTCACCGAGGTCAAGACCATTGTCGGCGCGCCGGCCTCGCCGCAGGCCGGGCCGATGTTTCGCATTGCCGTCAACAACGAGGTCGAGCTCGACGCCCAGGTGCCCGCCGTCCACATGCTGAAGCTCAATCCGGGCGCGACGGTGCGCATCAGCCGGGACGATGCGCCCGATCTGGTCGGCCGCGTCCGGCTGATTTCGCCGGAAATCGACCGAACCAACCAGCTCGGCCATATCAGGATATCGCTGACCAGCAACCCGTCGCTGAAGGTCGGCATGTTCGCCCGCGCCAGTATCGATGCCAAGCGCAGTTGCGGGGTTGCCATTCCGCGCACCGCGATCGACCATCTGACCGTTCAGGTCGTCAAAGGCAACACCGTTGAGACGCGGAACGTCCGGGTTGGGCTGGTGTCCGACACCAGTACGGAAATCCTGGAGGGCCTCGACGTCGGCGAAATCGTCGTGGCCGACGCCGGCAGTTCGCTGCATGACGGCGACCAGATCAAGACCATGTTCGCCGACGAACTCGACCGCATGCGGGGGCGCTGATGGCTCTGAACATTTCGGCATGGTCGATCCGCAACCCGCTTCCGTCGGTGGTGTTTTCAATCATCCTGCTGGCGCTGGGCTGGATCAGTTTCACCAAGCTCGCCGTGACGCGCCTGCCCAGCGCCGACATTCCGGTGATCTCGGTCGCGGTCGGCCAATTCGGCGCGGCGCCGTCGGAACTGGAATCGCAGATCACCAAGACCATTGAAGACGGCGTCTCGGGTGTCGAAGGCGTCCGGCATATTTCATCGTCGATCACCGACGGGTTGTCGGTGACGACGATCGAGTTTGCGCTGGAGACCAATACCGACCGGGCGCTGAACGACGTCAAGGACGCCGTTACCCGGGTACGCAGCAATTTGCCGCAAAACGTCGCCGAACCCCTGATTTCACGGGTCGACGTGATCGGACTGCCGATCGTCACCTATGCCGCGATCTCGCCTGGCAAGACTCCCGAGCAATTGTCCTATTTCGTCGACGATGTCGTCAAACGCGCGTTGCAGGGCGTGCGGGGCGTCTCCCAGGTCGAGCGCATCGGCGGTGTCGAGCGCGAAATCCTGGTCTCGCTCGATCCGGACCGGCTGCAGGCCGCGGGGCTAACCGCCGTCAATGTCAGCCAGAGCCTGCGCGGCACCAATGTCGACCTCGCCGGCGGCCGGGCCGAAATCGGCAAGAACGACCAGGCGATCCGAACGCTGGCCGGCGCCAAGACCTTGAACGATCTCGCCGGCACCATGATCCCGCTATTCACAGGCGGCGAGGTGCGGCTCGACGATCTCGGCACCGTCACCGACACCATCGCCGACCGGCGGACCTTCGCCCGCTTCGATGGCGAGCCGGTGGTGGCACTCGGCATCAAGCGCGCCAAGGGCGCCAGCGACGTGGTGGTCGCAGGCCTGGTGCAGAAACGGATCGACGCGCTCAAGGAAGCCTACCCCGATGTCGACCTCAAGCTGATCGACACCTCGGTCGAATTCACCAAGGGCAATTACGAAGCGGCGATCTCGACCTTGTTCGAAGGCGCCATTCTCGCGGTTATCATCGTGCTGCTGTTCCTGCGCGACATCCGCGCCACCATCATCGCCGCGATCTCGCTGCCGCTGTCGATCTTCCCGGCGTTCTGGGCGATGGACATCCTCGGATTCTCGCTCAACCTGATCAGCTTCCTCGCCATCACGCTTTCGACCGGTATTCTGGTCGACGACGCCATCGTCGAGATCGAGAACATCGTGCGCCATATGCGGATGGGCAAGACGCCGTATCGCGCCGCGCTGGAAGCCGCCGACGAAATCGGCCTCGCGGTGATCGCGATCAGCCTCACCATCATCGCGATCTTCGCCCCGGCGAGCTTCATGGGGGGCATCGCGGGTCAGTTCTTCAAGCAATTCGGCATCACGGTTTCGGTGCAGGTGTTCTTCTCGCTGCTCGCCGCGCGGTTCGTGACGCCGGTGCTGGCGGCCTACTTCCTGAAAGACCATGCCCACGACGATCCGCAGCCGGGACGCGTGCTGAACGGCTACCACAGGCTCGTGACATGGTCGGTGCGGCACTATCTCATCACCGTGCTGGTGGGCATCGGAATCTTCGCCGCCTCGTGCTGGAGCATCTATCTGCTGCCGCTCGGCTACCTGCCGGCGCAGGACGCCGCGCGGTCGCTGCTGGCGATGGAACTGCCGCCCGGCTCGCAGCTCGCTTATACCGAGAAAATCACCGAAGAGATCGTCGCCAGGTTACGCAAGCATCCCGAGGTCAAAAGCGTTTTCGTCGATGGCGGCCGAGTGCCGCCGGGAACGCTCGAGGTACGCCGCGCGGCGCTGATCATCAATTACACGCCCAAAAAGCAACGCAGCATCACGCAGCGTGAGCTCGAACTGGCCATCAGCAAGGACCTCGAGAACGTTCCGGATATCCGGTTCTGGTTCCTCGACGAGAACGGGCAGCGCGCCGTGCAACTGGTCGTGACCGGCGTCGACAGCGGCATCGTCGGTAACGTCGCCAGCGAACTCGGCAACCAGATGAAGCGGATTCCACAGCTTGCCAATGTGATTTCCGAGACCTCGCTCGACCGGCCCGAATTGCGCATCCAGCCGCGCGCGGACCTCGCCGCGCGGCTCGGTGTTTCCACCGAAAGCCTGTCGCAGACCATCCGTGTCGCCACCATCGGCGACGTCGGCCCGGCGCTGGCGAAATTCGACGCCGGCGACCGGCTGGTGCCGATCCGCGTCCAGCTCGAAGACTCCGCCCGCGGCGACCTGCAAACCCTCGAGGAATTGCGCGTACCGCTCGGCGAGCACGGCGAAAAGGGCGGCGTGCCGTTATCGGTCGTCGCCGACATCAACCTCGATCAGGGCCCGACCAGCATCAATCGCTATGACAGGCAACGCCAGGCGACCGTTGCGGCCGACCTGGTGGGTACCGCGGCGCTGGGCGATGCCACCAAGAAGATCCACGAGCTGCCGGTGATGAAGAGCCTGCCGAAGGGCGTCAATGTCGGCCCGTCCGGCGACGCCGAAGCGCTCGCCGACCTTTCATCGGGCTTCATCACCGCCATCACCGCCGGCTTGATGATCGTCTATGCGGTGCTGGTGCTGTTGTTTGGAACCTTCCTGCAGCCGATCACCATCCTGTTCTCGTTGCCGCTCTCGATGGGCGGCGCGATCGGATTGCTGCTCCTGACCGGCAAGCAGCTCACGGTTCCGGTGTTCATCGGCATCCTGATGCTGATGGGCATCGTCACCAAGAATGCCATCATGCTGGTGGAGTTCGCCGTCGAATCGATCCGCGAAGGCAGACCGCGCGACGAGGCCATCATCGATGCCGGCATGAAGCGCGCGCGCCCGATCGTCATGACCACGATCGCGATGGCCGCCGGCATGATGCCGTCCGCGCTGGCATTCGGCGCCGGCGGCGAATTCCGCTCGCCGATGGCGCTCGCCGTGATCGGCGGCCTGGTGTTCTCCACCGTGCTGTCGCTGGTGTTCGTGCCGGCGATGTTCGTGCTGATGGACGATGTCGGCGCCTTCATCTGGCGCTTCGGCAAGCGACTGCTCGCCTCTCATGGCGAGAGCGAGCACCCGTCGGCCGCTCACGCCGCCGATCACAGGGATGCTGATCGCAAGGAACCGCCGCCCCCGCCGAGTATCGTGCACTCGCCCGCGGCGGAGTGAGCGAGGCGACGCGCGCTCTAATCGTTCCGCGCCAACGCGGTCAGCTTGGTCGGGTTCTGCAGTAAAATCCGGCCGCGCTGCAAATCGAGGATGCCGTCCTTGCGCCAGAGCTGCAATTGACGGTTGACGCTTTCACGCGCGGCGCCGACGAAGATGCCGAGCTGTTCCTGCGAGATGTGCACTTCGGAACCGAAATCGGAGGCCAGCGCGCAGAGCCGTCGCGCGAGGCGAACCGGCAGCGGCTGCAGCACGGATTCCTCCATCCGCTCGCTCTGCCAGCGGATCCGTTGGCACAATAGCTGGATGATCTTGATCGCGACCTTGGGCTCGCGTTCGAGGAAAGCCAGAAAATCCTGCCGCCGCAGCACGAACAATTCCGACGTCTCGCCGGCCATCGCATCCGCGGTGCGGCTCTCGCCGTCGAGCACCGCGACCTCGCCAAACAGATCGCCCGGGCCCATGAAATTCAGTGTCAGCCGGCTGCCGTCGGAGGCGCCGGTCTCGATCCGGATCTGGCCGCGGCGGACCCCGAACAGGGCGTCGCCGGCATCGCCCTTCTGGAACAGCACCTCGCCGAGACCAAGTTGCTGGGTGTGGCAAAGGCTCGATATCCGCTGCAGTTCGTCGGCGCCGAGATCCGCGAACATCGGATTCATCTTCAGAATGACCGCAAATTCAGTCTGTTTGCTCATGGCAATGCCTTCCGGTACTTCAAATCAGGCGTATCAAACAATGTGTCTCTCGAAGTGTGTCATAGGTCACATAACTTTGCAGCAACTCCGGAATATTTTCGACCCTCCTTTGAGCGCTCTGCCCTTTCCGGGATAAGCTCAGGCCATCGGCCGTGTCGGAGTATCCTGCGGCCGGACTAGAGGCGGTTTGCCTGGGTTGGAATAGGATCATGAAGCCACTGAAAATCGCCGGGGCCGCCATTGCCGCCATCATCGTGGTCGCGGGCCTCGTGCTGGTTATCGGGATCCCCTCCAGCTTCCTCAGCTCCGCGATCCAGGCCCGGGTCGAGCGCGAGACCGGATACCGGCTGACGATCGCGGGCTCGACCAAAATCGGCGTCTGGCCGTCGTTGAACGTGACGCTGAACGACGTCACGCTGCAGGATCCAAAAGACCGCGACAGCAGCGACCGGCTGACCGTCGGCAGCATCGAGGCCAACATCAAGCTCGCGAGCCTGTGGTCGGGCGCGCCTGAAGTCACCGAGCTCGTCATCGACCGTCCGGTCCTGACCGTCCCCTTGCTGCGCGAACGCGCCGTGCCGCGGAATTCGCCGGCGCGGGGCGCGACGACCTCCACCGAAGCCGAAGCCAATGACAAGACGGTCAGAATCGGGCGCGTGACGGTCACCGATGGCGCGATCGTTTTTTCCAGCCTGCGCGATCGCGTGACCAACCGCATCGACGGCATCAACGCCAAAGCCAGCATCGTCGACGATCGAAACATCCGGGCCACCGGCAACGCGCGCGCCAGCGAGCATCCGCTCAAATTCGTCATCAAGGCTGTGCCGCCGGCGCCACCGCTCGAGCGGCAGAATATCCCGGTCGATTTGACGGTCGAAGCGCCCGATTTGCTGAAAAATCCGCTGTCGGCCAGGGCCGAGATCCGGCTCAACGGCACGGTGGTGATGATCAACGGCCTCACCGGTACGCTCGGCGACGGCGCGTTCAACGGCTGGGCCTCGGTCGATATCGCGAGCAAGCCGCTGGTCAAACTCGACCTCGACTTCCAGCGGTTCGATGTCGCGATGTCCAAGGACAATGCCGGATCGGCGCCGCAGCCGTGGAGCAACGTCCCGATTGATCTCGGCGGATTGAACTATGTCGACCTGCAGGCGAAGATTTCCGCCGCCGAAATCAACATTGGCGACACCCATATCGCGCCGGTCGCGATTGACGCCGCGCTGGCCAGCGGCGTGCTGAAATGCCGGCTCGCCAATCTCGGCGCCTATGGCGGCCAGGCCAATGGCGATTTGATCGTCGATGCCTCGGGAGCGGTGCCGGCTTACGCGTTGCGCAGCGACCTTGCCGGCGTCCGCGCCTTGCCGCTGCTGCAGAGCACGGCTGATTTCGACAAGCTCGACGGCAAGCTGCAGGCGAGACTGTCGCTGCAATCTTCCGGCGCGAGCCAGCGCGCCATCATGTCCAACCTCGATGGCACGGTGTTCGCGGTGTTCCAGGACGGCGCGATCCGCGGTGTCAACGTCGCCCAGATGATCCGCTCGCTGACCTCGGGCACCTTGTCGGGGTGGCAGGAGAACAACGAACAGGCCACCGACCTCACCCAGCTCTCGGCCTCGTTCCGGATCGAGAAGGGCAAGGCCACCACGAGCGATCTCAACCTGGTGGGCCCCCTGGTGCGCGTGACCGGCTCCGGCACCATCGATCTCGCGGAGAAATCGCTGGCGTTGCGGACCGAACCGAAGCTCGTGATGACCACGCAAGGCCAGGGCCGCAGCTCCGATCCGGTCGGGCTTGGCATCCCGGTGGTGATCGACGGCCCGTGGGCGAGCCCGCGGATCTATCCGGATATGGCCGGTGTTCTGGATAATCCGGACGCGGCCTACGCCAAGCTCAAGGACATGGGCCAGGGCCTGTTCGGGCCGAACGGCGCGCTGGGCGGATTGGGCGGCAATCTCTTGGGCGGCAACGCGGCGGGCGCCACCGGCACCGGCGGCGCGTCCGACCCGCTCGGCGGCGATCTTGGCAAGACCATCGGCAATCTGATCCAGCAGGGGATCGGGCAAGGCAGTACCCAGGGCCGCGTTCCGGGCCAGAGCCGCGCGCTTTCGGCGCCGGAAACGCCAGCCGCGGCAGCCCCATCGACGCCGCCCACCCCGGTGCAGGGCGATCAGACCCCGCAGCCGGCGCAGGAAAGTCAGCCAATGAACGACGTGCTGCGGCAGTTGTTCAACCGCTGACGGCGAGCCGTCGCCATTCGGGCTAACCATGCTGGTGAGCCTGCGGCCGGGCCATCTCACATATGCTAGAAGCCTAATATGTTAGAGCAGTCATGGCTGAGGCCCATGGCGGGCGCTGCTGCCGGGGATTTGGATGATCGGGGTCAGGGACAGAATCCGGGCTAGCGGCCAAGGCCTGTTTCAGGGCTTGTTCGCCAAGTATGTGATCGCTTTGGTTGGCCTCGTCGTGTTCGTGCTCGCGGTCAACGGCGCGTTCGAGACCTGGATCAGCTACCGCGCCACCAAGACCGCGCTGACCGACGCGATGGCGGAGAAGGCCGAGGCGACCGCGAAACGGATCGAGCAATCGATCTCCGACCTCGAACGGCAGATCAGCTGGGTAACCCGCGCCAGCGCCGACACGCTGGAGAAGCATCGCAACGACTATGCGCAACTGCTCAACGGCGTCCCCGCCGTCAGTCAGCTCTCATTACTAAGCGGCCAGGGCCGCGAATTGCTGCGGCTGTCGCGCACCACGATCCAGGTCAATGGCGGCGCGGATTTTTCCCGCGACCTGCGCTTTACCGAGACTGTCGAGCGCGGCGTCAGTTACGCCCCGGCGGATTTCAGGGGTTCGCAACCGCATATGTCGATCTCGGTGTCGCATTCCGGCTTCAACGCCGGCGTCACCGTGGCCGATATCGACCTTCGCTTGCTGTCGGATTTCCTCGGCGACGCCCAGGTCGGCAAGGCCACCTTCGCCTATGTGACAGACTCCAGCGGCAAGGTGCTGGCGACATCGGCGAAGGGTCCCGACATCGGCGCGGATCTGTCGGCGCTGCCGCAGGTCGCAGCAACGATGACGCCGGGCAGCGCGCCGCGGGCCTCGGGCACCGATTCCGACGGCCATTCGGTGCTGACCGCGGCAGCCTCAGTCCCCAAACTTGGCTGGACCGTGTTCTTCGAGCAGCCGACCGCGCAGGCGCTGGCGCCGATCCGCGACCAGCTGGTGCGCATCGCGTTGCTGATCGCGCTTGGCCTGGCGGTCGCGATCCTGGCCGGCACGCTCCTGGCACGGCGGATGCTGATCCCGATCACGGCGCTAAGCAGCGGCGCGCGGCGGCTCGGCGCCGGCGATTTCAGCCACCGCATCGACGTCCATACCGCCGACGAACTGGAAGAGCTCGCCAGCCAGTTCAACAGCATGGCGGGCCAGCTCGCGGAGACCTATTCGGGCCTCGAGGCCAAGGTAGAAGAGCGCACCCGCGATCTCGCGCAGTCGATCAACGAACTGAAGGTGCTGGAAGAGGTCGGCCGCGCGGTGTCGTCCTCGCTCGATCTCAACGCGGTGCTGCCGACGGTGGCGGCGCGCGCGCTCGAAATCACCCATGCCGACGCGGTTCTGATCTACGGCTATGACGCGGCCAACCACTGCTTCAATCTCGCCGAATCGATCGGCATCGACAAGGCAGCACCTGGCGCGCACCTCGCGATCGACCAGGGCAAGAGCCTGCTCGGCGAAGCCGCCAGCAAGGCCGAGCCGATCGCGATTCCGAACCTTGCCGACACCGCCGACCACCTGTTGCGCGACCTCGCGCTCTCCGCCGGCTTTCATTCGGTGCTGGTGGTGCCGCTGGTCGACCAGCAGGGCGTCTTGGGATCGCTGGTGGTGCTGCGGCAGAACACAGGTGAGTTCTCGCCCAACCTGATCGGGCTGATGCGCACCTTCGCGCATCAATCGGTGCTGGCGATGCGCAACGCGCGGCTGTTCACCGAAGTGGACCACAAGGGACGTGAGTTGGCGACCGCGCATGCCACCGTGCGCGAGCAGGCCGACAAGCTGCAGGAGCAGACCGACCAGCTCAGGGACTGGAATAAGTCGCTGGAGGAGCGGGTCGAGACGCAACTGGGAGAAATCGAGCGCATCCGCCGGCTCGAACGCTTCCTGGCGCCTCAAGTGGCGCAACTGATTGCCTCCGGCGACGGCCACGAAGGCCTGCTCGACAGCCACCGCCGCGAAGTCACCGTGGTGTTCTGCGACCTGCGCGGCTTTACGGCCTTTACCGAGCAGACCGAGCCGGAAGAGGCGATGAACGTGCTGCGGGAATATCACGCGGCGCTCGGCGAGCTGATCTTCCGCTATGAGGGCACGCTCGACCGCTATGCCGGCGACGGCGTGATGATCCTGTTCAACGCGCCGATTCAATTTGAGGATCATGTCAAGCGCGCGGTGAAGATGTCGGTGGAGATGCGCGACACCATCAGCGCGCTGACCGGGAAGTGGCGCAACCGCGGCCACAATCTCGGCTTCGGCATCGGCATCGCGCTCGGCTATGCCACGCTCGGCCAGATCGGCTTCGAGCAGCGGCTGGAATACGCCGCGATCGGCAGCGTCACCAACCTCGCCTCGCGGCTGTGCGACGAAGCCAAGGCCAACCAGATCGTGGTCGGCCGCAGGGTCTACGGCATGGTCGAACCCTGGGTCGTCGGCCGCCCGATCGACGATCTGATCCTGAAGGGCTTCAATCATCCCGTCCTCGCCGCCGAAATCCTGAGCTGGCGCGAGGAAGTCGACAACGTGGTGGACGCGGCGCCGGCCGCACGAAGGCGCAAGAAGCCGTGAGCACCTACGTCGTCCCTGCGCACGCAGGGACCCATAACCCCTGGCGTCGCTGACAAGTGAAGGCATTCGCCCCACTGCCGAAACGAAAGTCCGCGCCGTATGGGTCCCTGCGTGCGCAGGGACGACGTGAGTTTCGTCATTGAGAGCGAAGCGAAGCAATCCACGGCCGCAAGCAAGATCTGGATTGCTTCGTCGCTTCGCTCCTCGCAATGACGGCCGAACATGCGTCCGCATTCTCGCGACACCCCTCGCCCGAGTTTTGCAAATCATTCGCGCCCCAAAGAAATCAGAGGGCGCAGCGCGACCCTCAAGAGAGGGCGCGGGGAAGACCGGGTGCGCGCTGCACCCGAGGTCTCATGTGCAACAACAAACAAAAACGCACATGAGCATACAGGTTCAGCGGAAACACTCCGGCCTTCCCCGCGCAATGGTTTACGGCTTATTCCGTGCTCTCCCCGGCGAGACCATAGCTTGCTTGTCACCGTCGCCCCCAGGAAGCGTGAGCCTCCCGAGAACTTGACACCTGCCATCGGGGCGTCAGGACCACACGACTTCGCCGTCCGCATTGGCGCCGTTCGTCCGCGCCAAAGGCACGCAACGCCGCCGCGTCCACCGCATCCCATGCCCAACGTCCAAGACGATCATGATACGTCCCCTCTGAGAGGGCCGAGACGGGAGGGAATAAGCAGGCGATTTGGGTCTGGAGTTAAAGATAATTTCTGAAAATCAGAAATAACGTCGAAGTGTGAAAGGATGGACGGGGCAAATTACATGGAACGTGCTGAGATAAATCGGCCCATACGACATTGCGAGACCTATGCGGCCTTCCCTACTTTTCGGTCCGCGGTACGTAGGGCATCAACGAAACCTATCGGCACTCGCAAACCACCCGCAACGACCCTTTCGATAAAACCGTTAAATGCCCGGTCCGACAGGCGCGTCCAACTGCCGTCGCGAAAAGCCGAGATCGATGGCGCCGCGGTCGCAACTGGTCGATCACTTGCCCGTATTCCGACCCGTTTGCCGCAAACATTCCATGCAGCATCTGGCCATTTCTTTCCCTCAACAATCTCTTGTTGATCGAACTCTAGAACGGGCCCCGGATTCCTAATCCGACCGGCAACCCATTCTGCAACCGGCACCGAAACCGCGTTGCCGACCATTTTCCATTCAGGTCGGCGAGCACTCGTCTCCTCGGTACTCGTCCAGCCTTTCGGAAAGCCCTGAAGCTCCTCACAGGCGGAAAGACTAGGCATAAGCACTTCACCATCCGGAAAAAGAACGGCCGGCGCTGACGGAATACCCAATGCGGAGCCAACCTTCAAAGGAGGAATCCCGTCAACGGTCAACCCAATATCCCCAAATATCAATCTTGATTGGTTCGATCTTGTAGTGATCTCACCGGAAGACGGCGATCTTTCTGAAAAACTTTTGGCCCGACTTAATGACGCATCACTCATTCTGTTGGATCAAAAGTTCAATACTGAATCAGCCCCCCTATCACTTACCGCGCCTGACGGAGCGAGCTTCGTTTCTCATCTTCGCTCATGGTCAAGGAGCACGGGAAAATTCCTGCCGCCGATCGTTTTGTTCACTAACGAGAACGAAGCCTTTGCGCGTGAGATTCCTGCGATTGGCGCCGCACTTCCACTGAATGGAAGCTTTGTGGGTCGCGAACATCTATTGGCACCTGCATTGGACGTTGAATGGATCCAACATAAAGCTGAGGAGTGCGCTAAAATCCGAATTCACAATTGATCTGGGCCTCAGCCAATGTTCATAAGGCAGCAGGAAACGATGGAGCAAGCCTTAAAGACATCGAGAAGCTCTTGGCACTTCCTGAAGAAGTAACTTGGGCCGATGGAGCCCGAGAGGAGATCCGGAACGCGCGACCGCCAGTTAATCAGGCTGAATTGGGTACACCGGAAGAGCCCCGCGGGTCGTCATACACTGTTCGCTGGCTGTGCCACTGCGCCTTGGCGTTTCCTGGGCTTTTTCTTTCAGATTTGTACGCGGCTTGGGCGTTGGGCATTTCCCTTTCAGAATTCAGAGCGATCGCAGATTGCAGAGCCGAGACCGAGTGGCTTTCCGCTCTATCCGACACAGAATATCTTGGGCCGCTCGACGAATTCTTAGGACGACGCTGGTGGCGAGCCGGGATAGACCATTTGGTTTATATGCTCGACAGCGCATCGACAAAGCAACGTCCGCGCAGAGAGGTATTTTCTGCGTTTGTGCCGGGTGTAACGATCAAGGAAATACGGCCGCCGTCGAGTTACGTCGTAACATGAACGGCGATTTTTACTGAGAACGATATAAAGCCTATCGACGACTCAGTTCAGCTGCGCCCACCCGGTTGGCCTGCCGAAGCATTGGAACCTTGGGTCGCGAAGACCGACACCGAAAATGATGAAGTACTGCAAGCGATGGTTGAAACGGCGGACTTGCCGTAGGAGCGCATAGTGACTGTAGTAATCGATGTAAAATCTATGCGTGACGACCTCCGGGCTTTTGGAAAGGCCGCAAGGTCCTTTATCCAAAACAAGGAGCGGCTTTCTGAGCTGGAACGACAATTGTCGAGCGCCGTCGCAGAGGCCGCGAAGGGAAATGGGCAACTTAGCTGGGGCACAGATTTCGGTGAAGGCGAGGCGATTGTCACGGAGTTGAGCAAAAGTTACAGGCGTCACGGTCGGTGCCAGAAAGAGCTCTCTGCTGAAGTTTCTTTCAATTTCAGGGGCAAACTCGATCCCACCGATCATAACAGGTTTGTAGTTCAGAATGGTGGCACTCGGGTAAAACTAAAGTGGAACGGCACCGACAACGAGACACTTTGTCATTTCGACATTCACCCTCATGACAAAGGCCATCCCATGCTTCACATTCAATTCGAAAGCATTATCAGCGAACTTCCTCGACTCCATTCGGTATTGGCCCATCCTTTGGATATTCTGGAATTCACGTTGATGGAGGTCTTTCAGGAGAGGTGGCGTCAGTCTTGGAGCGAGCAGAAATTCACAAGTGAAATTCGCAAATATCCCATAAACCAGCGCAAGCGTATCGCCTCGTTATTGGAATTCTATTCGGGCCTTATAGACCCCACAAAACCCGCACTAGTAGGATTGTTGGACACTCCCATTGCTCCTTTGGAATTGTACCCTGCGTAGTCAATGAATTGAGCTTCAGGTAACACCAAAATTGTTGGAAGGGTTTCGCGATATCGATCTGCCTTGATGGCAAGAATCAGAGGCAAAGGCTCAAAACCCGAAATGGTCGTTCGAAAAGAAGCTTCCGCTCGTGATCCGCGTCACTAACGCCCTCGCCCTACTCCCCTTCCCGCTTTCCCCCTTGGCCCCCGTTCTGTTATCCATTGCCCCGAAACCGGGAATGCACCCTCCATGACCCACCTCCCCGCACGCGGCCTTTCGCGGAAATGGCCGGCGCTTGCCACCGCTGCCGCGCTGTGCTGCCTCGCCGCGCAGCCCTCCCGCGCCGCCGACGAGGCGGACGCGCCGAAGGGGGCTTCGGTCACGGTGCTGAAGGCGGCAAAGGCGTGCTTTCCGGCGATTGTCGAGGTCTCGGGCATTGTCCGGGCGCGCGATGAAACGACGGTGCGGCCGGAGCGGCCGGGCCTCAAGGTGGCGGAAATCCTGGCCGACGCCGGCGACACCGTCACCGGGGGCCAGGCGCTGGCGCGGCTGATCCTGCCCGAGGGCGGCACGGTGACGGTGCAGGCGCCGGTGGCGGGGCTGATCGCACAGTCCACGGCCGCGATCGGCGCGATCGCGTCGGGCCGCGGCGAAGCCCTGTTCACGATCATCACCCGCAGCGAGTTCGACCTGATCGCCGCGGTGCCGACCCGCGACCTCGGCAAGCTGAAGGTCAACCAGACCGCGCGGATCAAGGTGGTCGGCGCACCCGAGGTCGACGGCAAGGTGAGCCTGGTGGCGCCGACCGTGCAGCCCGACAGCCAGCTCGGCCAGGTCAGGCTGCAGGTGACGTCGAACCAGCGCCTTTTGGTGAACTCGTCCGGCCGCGCGATGATCAAGACCAGCCAGAGCTGCGGCGTCGCGGTGCCGCTGACCGCGGTGCTCTACGAGACCGCCGGCACCGTGGTGCAGGTGGTGCGCCGCGACCGGGTCGAGACCAAGCGGGTCGAGGTCGGCCTGATGTATGGCGGCCAGGTCGAAATCCGCGACGGCCTCGCCGAGGGCGACATGGTGGTGGCGCGCGCCGGCTCCCTGCTGCGCGAAGGCGATCCGGTGCGGCCGGTGACCGCGAGCGCGGATGGGAAGTGACGGGACGTCGTCCATGCGAAAGCAGGGACGAGGGCTCGTCATTCCGGGGCGCGCGCTTGCGCGAACCCGGAATCCAGAGCTGCTCATCGACAGCAGTGGCAGAACATCTCGAGATTCCGGGTTCGCGCTGCGCGCGCCCCGGAACGACGAACTGAAATGCGGCGATTGAGGTTGAGAAAGAAAGCCCGCCTACCCGCCGGCGTTTTCGGTTGCGCCCAAGCGGACGTCTTCCGTCAGGGAGGACGACACCGAGGGCACCTGGACGCCGTCGGAGGAGCGCGAGATCGCGACGCGGGTCTTGTTGAAGGAGGATTCGATGCCGCTCTCGCCGCCGAGATTGTTCAACAGCTCGGCCATCAGCACGCTGTTCGCGCCGCCGGAATCGTCGGCCACCTGGCCCGGCGTCGCCGACGACAGGATCAGCGCATTGTCGGGCGCGTTGATCGGCGCCAGCCCATGGGAGAAGGCGCGGAAGCGGCGCTCATAGGGGTTGCGGCGGGAGGCGTCGATCACCACCAGCTTGGCGCGGGCGCCGCGCTCCTTCATCACGTCGAGCACGGCTTCGACGCTGACGCCGTCGCGGCGCACATCGGCCTCTTTCCAGATCGCCGCATCGACCGGCATCATGTAGCTCTCGCGGCCGGCCTGCACGCCATAGCCGCCGAAGAACAGCATCACCACGGAATCGGGGCGGATGCGCGATTTCAGCCGCGCCACCGCGCGGTTCATGTCGTCCTTGCTGGCGTCCTCGACCACGTCGACCTCAAAGCCGTCGCGGCGCAGCGAGGCGGTTAGCGCCCGGGCATCGTTGATCGGCTGCTCCAGCGGCGCGCTGGCGTCGGGATAATGGCCGTTGCCGATCACCAGCGCGATCCGCGAGGTGCGCGGCGTGGCGGCATCATCCTGCACGGTGGCAATCGCCTTGGCGGCATCGAGCGCCCGCATGTTCAGCGCCGCATGGGCGCCGATCACCACCGACAGCACGCCTGCGAGCGTGGTGGCGATGGTCAGCGAACGGCGCGAGAGACGAAACTGGGGTACATGCATCGATTTTCATTCCTGGTCGTGGCCATAGGCGCGCAACATCAGTCGCGCCAAAAGCCGTCTAGGTTTGAGGGATTACCGATCCCATTGCCGCCGAACTACGTTCAATTTGCGGCACTGCAGCAAAGGCTCCTTTAACCCACCCCACCCTTCCCGGCAAGTGTCGCCGGGCGTTTGAAAAGTTCCGAAATTGCTTGGGGAATAGGCCTTGCCGCACTGCCCAAGCCTCTCGCGTTCGGCCGGCATAGGACCGGTATCCGGTTAATAAATTCCCTCAATTTGCGGGAACCGAATGTGATCTACATCACATTTGTATTTCGCCGCTATTCGTATAGGTTTTTGAAGGACTTGCAGGCTGCCGGGAGCCCTTGGCGGCCGCGGGGAGGATTTGCGGGGACAACAAGGGCGGCTGGCGGGCTATCTTGGTGGTTCGCGCAACGGCCGCGCTGAAAGAACTTCCATGAACTTTCAAGAGATCGCCGGGGCCGCCTGCCGGGCGCTGACGGCCCGCAAGGACGGCCCGTCGCTCTACGACGTCTGCGATCCCCTGCTGCTGAAATACGACGGCGGCGACCGCCATCTCGGCAAATTCTACCGGACCGCGCTTGGCAACCCCGCGCTGCGCCCGCTGCTGCGCCGGGCCGGACTGCCCGAATTGCGCGACGAGAACCGCTTGCGCTCCTTGCAGCTTGCGCTCACGCAGGCGCGCGACGACGAGACGCCCGATTGGAGCGCGATCGGCCAGCCGGTGGCGGCGCTGCTCGACAGCATCGCGCTCAGCCATCCGAAGCCGCCACCGGTCGCGGCATCCGACCGCGCGCCCGGCATGGCCGAGATCGAAGCCGCGATCCGCCATTGCGGCGCGCACCTGTTACGCTCGTTCCTGTCCAACGGCTTCATCCCGACCTATGCCGCCTTCAACCTGATCGGCGATCCCGATTTCGGCGGCCGCGAACTGCGGATGGCGCTGACCGGGCTCAATGCGCGCGGCTACAAGAACTCGACGCTGCTGTTCAATCTGGCGCGGGTCTTCATCGCGCGCTCGAAGGTCGCCGCGCTGATCAACCCGTCCTGGCGCGGCGTCGCCGAGCCGATGTGGCAGCCGATGCAGATCAGACATCGCTCGGCCTATTACGACGCCTTCTTCACCGAAGCGCTGTTGAGTTTTGTCGACAGCGGGCTTGCGACGCCCGACCAGGCCGCGGCCTCGCGGCGCGCGATCGCCGACATGGTGGAGTTTTGCCTCGTCACCAGCAAGGAGGAGGTTCGCGCGCAAGGAAGTTTGCAAAGAGACCTGCAAGGAGATTTGGGCGAAAGCTCGAACCACGCCGCCAAATTCGCGGTCATCACCGCGCTGGCGCCGCTGCCGCATCCGCGGTTTTCGCCGGTTCTTCTCGCAGATCAAGCAGGATCTAGGCTTCGGCATCTATGTGCCGGATTGCGACACCACGGCCTGCGCGTTCTCGGCGGCGACCCAGGCCGGCTCGACCGACCCGATCCTCGACCAGCCGCTGCTCGACCTCTATGCCGGCTATCAGGTATCCGCCGGCACGAACGAACCGCGGGTGACGGTGCCGATCAATGACAACATCGATTACGAAGGCGGCGTCGTCACCTGGATCGACAACCTGGCCGGCGAACGTCCGTTCGGCAACGACCTCGATCCGACGCTCAATCTCGAC
Source organism: uncultured Alphaproteobacteria bacterium (assembly GCA_963755895.1). Lineage (GTDB taxonomy): Bacteria > Pseudomonadota > Alphaproteobacteria > Rhizobiales > Xanthobacteraceae > Bradyrhizobium. Next base: position 567,835 of record CAVWMD010000001.1, on the reverse strand, counting down.
ATCCTCGAAGTCTCGTTCCGCAACCTCGAGCGCTGGAAGGTGATCGAGACCCCGCAGCGGCTCAAGACCGTGCACAACATCATCGGCTTTCAAAGGCGGCTGGCGCAATCCGGCGCGTTCGCCGACCCGCGCTCGCATATCTATTATTTGCCGGAATTGTACTGCGCCTATTTCGGCCGCTGCTACGCGGCGTTCATGGCATTGCCGCAAGCGGCGCGCCGCGCGATCGACCCCGGCGGCGCATTCGAGTTGATCCGCGACAAGGTATTGTTCTATGTCGAGAACGAGTTGATCGCCGCCGAGATGAACGTGTTCGACGCGGCGCTGGCGCTGATGGCGCTCGGCCATCTCGGCGCCGCGCCCGCAAGCTTCACGCCGGCGCTGCATTGTGTCATCAGCCATCTCGGCGAAGGCGGCCGGCGCGGCCCGTTCAAGGCCTATGAATGGAACAAGATGAAAACCCCGATCCGCATCCTGGTCGGCGGTCCCGAGGTCACCTCGGCCTTCGTGCTGATGGGGCTGGTGCTCGCCCGCCGCGCTTTGACGCAAGGAAGCTCCGCCTTACGCTGAACCAAACCTGCCGCCATGCTCCCACCAAGCCGCTCTCACTATTTTATTTGAGCATGATCTCCGGGCAAACGCTTCGCGTTTGTCCCGAGGGAAAACCGGTATCCACTTTTCCGGATCATGCTCCAGCTTTCGGGTTCGATCGATGAAGATTTCCGCCAGCCCGACCCTCAATGTCCTCGGCGCCGCCGCGCTGATTTACGCGGTTTATCTGCCGATCGCGCTTCGGCTGCAGCATTCCTATGTGCCGCCGACCCATGCCTCGCCACCGCCGCGCCTTGCCGCCCGGGCGTGGCCGTTGGGGGCGATATCCCCGTATGGGCATGGGGGGATCGCGTTCCACGCCCATCTCGACGTGTTCGCTCCACTCGAGGACGACAACGAAGCCGAACAACATTCACCAGTCGTGCTTTACGAGGACGGCAAGCCGCTGGGACCGGCCCATAGCCTGACGACGGATATTACTCGCCGCGGCGGCGGCCGCTACGCCCACTGGAAAGGCGTGGGAATGATCTTCTCCAGCAGCGACAACACCGACCCGACCAAGAACGGGCGGCATTATTCGGCGATGTGCCGAACCGAAGCCCCGGTCGCCAACGTGCCGCAATGCGGCCCCTGAGCGCGGGTGGCGCAAGTGGGCCAGATCATCGCGTGCCACATTATCGCGTTAAATTGACGGCAAGCGCGCACCAGAGGCTGGCGCGGGAGGCGAATCCGCACCACAATTCCGACGCGGAATAACGCCTTATGCCGTATCGCCCATTGCATAGGCCCTTTGCATGCTGACGAAATTGCTGCCCGCGATTGCGCTTGTTTTGCTGCCGGCGATGGCCGAGGCCGCCGACATCACGGGGGTCCCGAAGATCCACGATGGCGACCAGATCGTGATCGGCAGCTCGCGCATTCGCCTGCGCGGGATCGATGCGCCATCGGTCGACCAGCTCTGCCTCAACAATGCCGGCGAGCGCTGGACCTGCGGCGTCGCCGCGCGCGACGAGCTCATTCATCACACCGACAAGAAGAGCTGGACCTGCCATGTCGAGCGCACCGACCGCCGCGGCCGCAACGTGGCGCAAGTGCGAGGTCGATGGCGAGGACATCCAGAAATGGCTGGTGGAGAGCGGCTGGGCGCTGGCCTATGTCAGGTTCGCCATGATTACGAGGCCGACGAAAAGGCCGCGCGCGAAGCCAAGGCCGGGATGTGGCAGGGCGCCTTCATCGCGCCCTGGGACTGGCGCATCCGCAACAAGAAGACCGTGATCCTGGGCGCGGCCAAGCCGCCGGCCAATGCCCACGCCATCCTGCTGGCATCGGCCTCGGGGCCGGTCGCGCCCTCGCCCGAATGCACCATCAAGGGCAACGTCAACGGCGCCGGCGAATGCATCTATCACACGCCCGCGAGCCGCTGGTACGCCCAGATCAAGATGCAGGTCAGCCAAGGGCACGCGCTGGTTCTGTTCGGTCGAGGACGCCGAGGCCGCAGGCTGTCGCGAAACCAGGCGATAGAGCGTTTTCGAGCGAATTGGGCACCGGTTCGCGTAAAGAAAACACGTCAAAACAAAAGATAAAGCTGGTCGACGAAGCTTTTCATCGCCCACACGCCCGCGTAAAACCCTCAAAACCCACGATTTGCATTGATTCCGGCCACGACGGCATCGCCTGTCGCAATAACAAGGAAAGCCAACAATGACCGTTCGCGCCGGCCGGGAATTCCTGGCGATCCCCGGGCCCACCAACATGCCCGACGAGGTGCTGCGGGCGATGCATCGCCCGGCGCTCGACATCTATTCCGAGCGAGATGGTGGAGCTGACCGACAGCCTGCTGCGCGATCTCTCGAAATTGTTCGCCACCAAGGGCCACTCCTACATCTACATCGCCAACGGCCATGGCGCCTGGGAAGCCACGCTCGAGCAACGTGCTGTCGCGCGGCGACAAGGTGCTGGTGCTGGAAAGCGGCCGGTTCGCGATCAGCTGGGGCAACGCCGCGGCCGCGATGGGCGCCGAGGTCGAGGTGCTCAAGGGCGACTGGCGCCGCGCGATCCGTCCGGCCGAAGTCGAGGCGCGGCTGCGGCAGGACAAGAACCACAGCATCAAGGCGGTCCTCGCGGTGCAGGTCGATACGGCCTCCGGCGCCTTCAACGACATCGAGGCGATCGGCAAGGCGATCAAGGCCGCCGGCCATCCGGCGCTGTTCATGGTCGACACCGTGGCCTCGCTCGGCTGCATGCCGTTCGAGATGGATGCCTGGGGCATCGACGTCGCGATGTCCGGCTCGCAGAAGGGCCTGATGACGCCGCCCGGCCTCGGCTTCGTCGCCGCCAACGACCGCGCCCGCGAGGTGCACAAGAAGGCCAATCTGCGCACGCCCTATTGGGACTGGACCGAGCGCGAAGGCCCCGAGCATTACCGCAAATATGCCGGCACCGCGCCGGTGCATCTGTTGTTCGCGCTGCGCCAGGCGATCGACATGCTGTTCGAGGAAGGGCTGGAAAACGCCTTCCAGCGCCATCGCCTGCTGGCCGAAGCGGTGCGCCGCGCGGTCGCGGTCTGGGCCGAAGGCCAGGTGCTCGGCTTCAATATCGCCGAAGCCGGCGAGCGCGCCAACACGGTCACGACCGTGGCGATGTCAACGGTCACGATCCGGTTGCGCTGCATCGCTATTGCAAGGAAAAATGCGGCGTGGTGCTCGGCATCGGGATCGGCGACTTGCAGGGCCAGGCGTTCCGGATCGCCCATATGGGCCACGTCAACGCGCCGATGATCCTGGGCACGCTGGGCGTGATCGAAGTCGGCCTCAGCGCGCTCGATATCCCGCACGGCAAGGGCGGCACCGAGGCCGCGATCGACTGGCTCGCCGAAAGTGTAACCGCCTGAGAACGACGGCAAGCCTTTCCGATCCCCCTGCATTCGTGCTTATATTGATCTAGCGATAAATAAGAGGCCGACAACGGCGCAGCCGCGCCGGCACGGTTTTGCGACCGGAATACGCGCAAAAAGACTACAGGGAGTGATGCGATTGGCGTCCGTTGAATTGCGCGGCCTGACCAAGCGATTTGGATCGCTGGCGGTGGTCGATAACGTCTCGCTGCGGATCGACCACGGGCAGCTGGTCTGCCTGCTGGGCCCCTCGGGCTGCGGCAAGACCACGACGCTGCGGCTGATCGCCGGCTTCCTGGAACCCTCCGACGGCGAAATCCATGTCGGCGACCGGCTGGTGTCCTCGAAGCGCGCGCACCTTGCCGCCCGAGCAGCGCAAGATGTCGATGATCTTCCAGAGCTACGCGCTGTGGCCGCATATGACGGTCGCCGAAAACATCGTCTACGGGCTGCGCTTGCGGAAAATGGATCGCGACACCATCGCCAAAAAGCTCAAGGCGATCCTGGAGACCACCAAGCTCGAAATCCTGGCGCAGCGCTATCCCGGCGAATTGTCGGGCGGCCAGCAGCAGCGCGTGGCGCTGGCGCGCGCGCTGATCGTCGAGCCGGAAACGCTGCTGCTCGACGAGCCGCTGTCCAACCTCGACGCCAATTTGCGCGAGGAGATGCGCTTTGAAATCCGCCGGCTGCACGACGAATACCGCTACACCACGGTCTACGTCACCCACGACCAGTCCGAGGCGATGACCACCGCCGACCTGATCGCGGTGATGAATGGCGGCAAGATCGATCAGCTCGGCACGCCCGAAGACATCTACGACCGGCCGCAATCGGAATTCGTCGCGCGCTTCATCGGCGCCAGCAATGTCATCAAGGGCACCGCGCGCGACGACAACCATGTCTCGTTCGCCGGCGCGACCTTGCAGGTGGTCGGCGCCAAACTGACCGCCGGGCAAAGTGCCGCGGTCGCGATCCGCCAGCATGACATCCAGCTTTCGACGCAAGGCGCCGGCAACGCCAGCAGAACGTGGTCAAGGCCACCGTGACCCGCCAGGTGTTTCTCGGCGCCAGCCGCGACTACATGGTCGAGACATCCGACGGCACGACCCTGCGCATCGTCACGCCGACCGAGAACGCGGTTGCCAGGGGCACCGAAGTCTGGCTGACGCTGCCGCCCGAACGCTGCCGCGCGCTCGAGCCGATAGCAACGAACAGAACACGAGGCAGGACGGACGCGATGAAAAGCAAAACACCATCGAGGCGCGACATCCTGAAGGGCTCGACCGCGCTGGCGCTCGGCACCGTGTTCGCCGCGCCTGCCCGCGCCGAAGCGCCGCCGGCCGAGGCGATCACGCCGCAACTGATCGAGGCGGCGAAGAAAGAAGGCAAGGTGGTCTGGTACACCGCGATCGATCTGTCGGTCGCCGAAAAGATCGCGGGCGCCTTCAAGGCAGAAATTCGGCGGCATCGAGGTGCGGGTCGAACGCACCGGCGCCGAGCGGGTGTTCCAGCGCATCGGCCAGGAATATGCCAGCAACGTCCACGCCGTCGACGTGGTCAATTCGTCCGACGCCTCGCATCTCCTGACCTGGAAAGCGCAGGGCCTGCTGCTGCCCTACGTGCCCGAAGACGTCGCCAAATATTACAAGCCCGAGCACCGCGATGCCGACGGCACCTATGCCGGCTTCCGCGCCACGCTGAGCCCGATCGCCTACAACACCAAGCTGGTGAAGGCCGAAGACGCGCCGACCAGCTTCAAGGACCTGCTCGATCCCAAATGGAAGGGCAAGATCGTCAAGGCGCATCCCGGCTACAGCGGCACCATCCTGACCGCGACCTTCGAGATGGTCCGCGACATCGGCTGGGATTTCTACGAGAACCTCGCCAAGCAGAACATCATGCAGGTGCAGTCGGCGACCGATCCGCCGAAGAAGCTCGCGCTCGGCGAGCGCAGCGTGATGGCCGACGGCACCGAATACAATGTCTTCCTGCTCAAGGAAGCCGGCCAGCCGGTCGAGGCGATCTATCCGACCGAGGGCACGCCGTTCATCATCGGCCCCAACGGCATCTTCAAGGCGGCGCCCAATCCCAACGCGGCAAAACTGTTCCAGAACTACTGCTTCACCCCGGAAGCGCAGCAGATCATCATCGAGGCCGGCGGCCTGCGTTCGCTGCATGCGCAGGTCAAGGAGAAGCCGGGCCGCAAGCCGCTCGCCGACATCAAGCTGATGAAGGAAGACGCCGAAGGCGCCGAGAAGCAGAGCGAAGAGATCAAGGCGCGCTATCAGAAAATGTTCCATGTTTGACGCCGTCATTGCGAGCGCACGCGAAGCAATCCAGAGCAACAAGAAAACTGGATTGCTTCGTCGCTTCGCTCCTCGCAATGACGAAAAGAGAGCAAGCGCGATGCGAAAAGCCGTAACCCGGCGCGACATCATCAAGGGCTCGGCCGCCCTCGGGCTCACGGCGTTCGCGGCCTCGCGTGAAGGCCGCGGCCCGGAGCCGGTCTCGATCACGCCGCGACTGATCGAGGCCGCGACGCAAGGAAGGCAAGGTGATCCTGTATTCGTCGATGGACCTTCCGGTCGGCGAAAAGCTCGGCAAGGCGTTCGAGGCGAAATATCCGGGCATCGAGGTGCAGATCGAGCGCTCCGGCTCCGAGCGGCTGTTCCAGCGGCTCGACCAGGAATTCGCCAGCAACATCCACGCCGCCGACGTGATCAACAGCTCGGACGCCTCGCACTTCATCACCTGGAAGAAGAACGGCTGGCTGGCGCCGTTCGTCACCGAAGACATCGCGCAGCATTTTCTCGCCGGAATATCGCGATCCCGACGGCATGTCCGCGACCTCGCGGATCTGGCTGTCGTCGATCGCCTACAACACCAACCTGGTGAAGCCCGAGGACGCGCCGAAAAGCTTTGCCGACCTGCTCGACCCCAAATGGGCCGGCAAGATGGTCAAGGGCCATCCGGCCTATAGCGGCACCATCATGACCGCGACCTTCCAGACTGGTCCGCGAACTCGGCTGGGATTATCTGGAGAAGCTGTCGAAGCAGCGCGTGATGCAGGTGCAGTCCTCGACCGATCCGCCGAAGAAGCTCTCGCTCGGCGAGCGCGCCGTGATGGCCGACGGCAACGAATATGGCGTGGTGCTGCTGAAGGAAGCCGGCCAGCCGGTCGAGCCGGTCTATCCGACCGAGGGCACGCCGACGATCTCGGGGCCGACCGCGATCTTCGCCAGCGCGCCGCATCCCAACGCGGCGCGGCTGTTCCAGGCCTGGCTGCACACCCGCGAGACCCAGCAATTCTTCATCGACTTCACCGCGCAATATTCGGCGCATGCGCAGGTGCACGCCGAAGCCCGGACGGCGCAAGATTGTCCGACATCAAGCTGATGAAGGAAGACGCCGCCGGCGTCGAGAAGATGGCCGAAGAGATCAAGACGCGCTATGCGAAGCTGTTTCGGGTGTGAGATTATGCGCCTCAGGTGACTCACCGCGTCATTCCGGGGCGCGTCTCGAAGCGCACGAGCCCGGAATCCATAACCTCTGCAGGAGTATCGATTCCGGGCCTGCGCCAAGGCGCGCATCCCGGAATGACGGAGAGTCTGATTGGTAACATGACCATCACCACCACCATCGACAGCCGCCAAGGCCAGGATCGACTGGACCAAGCCGGTGCTGTGGCTGTTCGCGGCGTGCCTGGTGGTGCTGATCGTGCTGCCGCTGTCGTGGCTCGCGGTCTACGCCGTCACCGACAAGGCCAATCACGTCACGCTGCAGAATTTCGTCACGCTGTTCACCGATCCCGATTTCCTCGATCCGCTGCTGACCACCGCGATCATCGCGACCACTTCGGCCGCGATCTGCTGCGTGGTCGCGGCGCCGATGGGATGGCTGGTGTCGCGCACCGACATGCCGGGGCGGCAGTTCATCCGCGCGCTGGTCACGGCCTCGTTCGTGACGCCGCCGTTTCTCGGCGCGGTCGCCTGGGAATTGCTGGCCGCGCCGAACAGCGGATTGCTCAACCAGCTGTTTCGCTTCGTCACCGGCGCGCGAATCCGACGAGCATCTGTTCAACATCTATTCGCTGACCGGAATCATCTTCGTGATCTCCTGCTACACGTTTCCCGTTCGTGTTCGTGCTGGTCGCCAACGCGCTCGACAACATGCCGGGCGAACTCGAGGACGCCTCCGCCATTCTCGGCGGCAAGGCCTGGACCACGGCGCGGCGCATCACGATTCCGCTGGCGCTGCCGGCGCTGGTCGCCGGCGCCCTGATCGCGTTCCTGCAGGCGATGACGCTGTTCGGCTCGCCGGCGATCCTGGCGCTGCCGGCCGGCTTCCACACCATGACCACGAAAATCTGGAGCCTGTTCCAGTATCCGCCGAAGCTCGAACTCGCGGCCGCCGCCGCGGTGCCGCTGCTGCTGCTGACCATCCTGCTGCTGCAGGCGCAGAAATTCATCCTCGGCCGCCGCGGCTATTCGGTGGTCGGCGGCAAATATGGCGCGCCGCGCCGGGTCGAGATGAAGCAGATGGCGCTGGGCGGCGCTGGCGTTCTGCCTCGCTGGTGCTGCTCAATCCGGTGTTCCTGCCCTATCTGGCGCTGCTCAACGCCGCGTTCTCGCCGAACGCGACCACGCTGGTGACGCCGTCGACCTTCACGCTGCACAACATCGTCTTCGTGTTCACCGAACTGTCGTCGACCCAGCTGGCGCTGAAGAACACCGTGATCCTGGGCACCGCGACCGCGACCATCGGCACCATCCTGGCGCTGGTGATCGCCTATGTCACGACGCGCAGGGTGATCGCGGGCTGGCGCGTGCTCGGCTTTCTCGCCACCGCGCCGGTCGCGGTTCCCGGCATCGTGCTCGGCGTCGGCCTGTTCCTCAGCTACACGCGGCCGCCCTTCGTGCTCTACGGCACGCTGTGGATCCTGCTGATCGCGTTCCTGACCATCAATCTGCCGTCGGCCTATCAGCAATTGCAGGCGGCGTTCGCCACCATCCATCCCGAACTCGAGGACGCCAGCCGCATTCTCGGCGCGACGCGGCTGCAGATCGCTGCTGCCAGATCACCGCGCCCCTGCTGCGCACCGGCGTGATCGCGACCTGGTGCTTTATCTTCATCGGCGTGATGCGCGAACTGTCGGCGGCGATCGTGCTGTTCACCTCGCAGACCAAGGTGCTCATCGGTCCTGATCTACGACCTCAACGAAAGCGGCGATCTCGCCGCGATCTCGGTGCTGGGCATCGCGATGCTGGTGATCACCTTCGCGGTGGTGCTGGCCGTCAACCAGATCCCGATGTTCGGCGCCGGCAACAGCACACGGGCGCGGTAGGGCGGGATAGATCAATCGTAGGGTGGGCAAAGCGAAGCGTGTCCACCAACGACGACAAATATCCAGATGGTGGGCACGGCGCGAAGAGCACCTTTGCCCACCCTACAGGCTCAATCGTCATCCTGAGGTGCGCGCTCTCTTGCGCGCCTCGAAGGATGGCGTTCATCGCAGTGCGTGCAGCCTCCTTCGAGGCTCGCCAAGCGGCGAGCACCTCAGGATGACGTTGACTACTTCTCGACGCCGGTAGTCTCCACCCTGTACGCCTCGACCTGCGCCTTGAGGCGCTCCAGCGATGGCGGTCGGGGCGGCGCGGTCGACGGTGTATTTCCCGCTCGCCAGCCATCGCCAGCACCTTCAGGTCGATCGTCGGCGAATGGTGGACGACGTCGCCATAATTGTTCGAGATCGTGGGTGATGTCCTGCGCCTCGCGAAAATCATGCAAGCGTAGCGTTCGGAAACTGCGCCAGCCGCCGGCTGATATAGGCCGTGAAAGTCGTAGACGATCTTCAGCGTCGCCGGCGAGGCATCCCGCATCGCGACGCATTGCAGGATCGAATAAGGCGGGAAGTAGATATCGAATTTCACGTCCGGATTTTTCGCGATCAGGCCAACCGCGTCACGTTCGAAATTGCGCGACCATGGCGTCGTAATCATAGCTCTTCCGCGAGAGTGACTGCCGGCGCACCGGGATCGGTGATATCGACGAATGCCGCCATCGCCCGCTTCGCGTTGTAGAAGCCCGGCGACATCGAAATTCGGCGCGCAGGATATTGATGTCATCGACGTCGGGAAGCGGAAACTTGAACAGCACGCCGTTGGTCAGCCGCGCCACGGCTGTTCCGAAAGCGGCGGGATCGACCGCGCCAGCATCCACAGTGACTTCGCGCGCCATGGCGCCGCTGAACAGATAGCTGCGCGATGCCTTTGACATTGCGCCGGTAGAGATCGGCGGGAAGATAGATATCGGCATCGATCGTCCGGCGCATCGCGGAAGATCCAGTCGTCCATCTCCCAGATCACGCGCCTGGGGTGGCGCTCGAGCGCCGCGGCCAGCACAAAGCTCTGCTCGTGGGAATTCGAACCGGTCATCGACAGTTTCAGGGAACGGACCGCCGAGCATGCGGTCGATGTCGCTCTGCCGGAAATGAATCGCCAGCGACGTCCCCATGAACACCGTGTCGAATGTCCTGGCTGCGGATCAGGCCCGGCGTCCTGCATGCGGCTGTCGTGCGAATACATCGGCGGCGAAAAGGCGCGCCGGCCGGAACAGCTGCAGCGGATCGACGATGAAATTGAGCGCGCGGCCGCCAGCATGATGACCGCGCGGGCGCAGAGAAACCGCAGCAGATTTTTGGCGGACGTGCTCATCAGAACCTGAAATAGATGAATTCGCTGTGCTGCTGAGATTCCGAGAATCCCGAAAGCCAGCACCGCCGCGGTCGCATAGATCAGGAACGCGGGCGCATCCGCCATGACGCCGAAGGCCTCGCCGACGCGTCCGGTTGCTTGTGGTCGTAGCCCATGATCTCCTGCGTGTTCGGCGCGAACCAGGCGATCGCGGCATAGATCGCAATCAGGAATCCGCATTCGGCCATCTCGCCGCGGCCGAACACGATCTGGCCGGGATCGGCCATCCTCGACAGGATCGAACAGCGCCGATGCGCGATGCTGTCGGCGCGAAAGAACACCCAGGCGACGACGACCGCCAGGAAGGTCAGAACGAACGCGGCGAATTTCGCCAGCGGCGCGAAGCGCGGCGACGCCGACGGGCCATAATTGCTCCAGGCGTGATTGACGCAGAGATAGAGGCCGTGCAGCGCGCCCCAGACGACGAATGTCCAGGCCGCGCCATGCCAGAGGCCGCCGAGCAGCATCGTGATCATCAGGTTGACGTAGCGCAGCACGCGGCCGCGCCGGTTGCCGCCGAGCGGAATGTAGAGATAGTCGCGCAGGAACTGCGACAGCGTCATGTGCCAGCGCCGCCAGAAATCGATGATGCTGGTGGCCTTGTAGGGCGAATTGAAATTCAGCGGCAGGAAGATGCCGAACATCAGCGAAATTCCGATCGCCATGTCGGAATAGCCGGAGAAATCGAAATAGAGCTGGAAGGTGTAGGCCAGCGCGCCGATCCAGGCCTGATCGAACGACGGCGTGGCCGGATCCGAAGGCGAGCGCGACCAGCGGCTGGATGCCGTCGGCAAGGCAGGTCTTCTTGAACAGGCCGATCGCGAAGATGATCAGGCCGCACAGGATCAGATGCGGATCCGGCCGCTTGGATTCGCGCGCGCTCGAACTGCGGGATCATGTCCTTGTGGTGCAGGATCGGCCCCGCGATCAGATGCGGGAAATAGGTCACGAACAGCGCATAATGCGGCAGCGCGTAGCGCGCGACGTTGCCGCGGTAGGCATCGACCAGGAAGGCGATCTGGGTGAAGGTGTAGAACGAAATGCCGACCGGCAGCAGGATGTTGACGGTGAACCCGGTCGAAAACAGCGCATTGAGATTGGCGGCGAGGAAGCCGGCATATTTGAAGATGCCGAGCACCAGCGAGATCGCCGGCGACGCCGACCGTCAGCACGGCAAATCGCGGCGCCGGCGCGCAGCGATGCTTTGCGATCAACAGCTAGCCGATGCCGATAATTGAACGCGATCGACGCCAGCAGCAACGCCACAAACTGCCAGTTGCTGAAGGAGTAAAACGCCAGCGACGCCAGCGCCAGCCATATCACCGGCGCCAGATTGCCGAGACGGCCAAGCACGAAATAGCCGAGCAGAACGATCGGCAGGAACAGGAAAATGAAGGGATAGGAATTGAAGAGCATCAGGCCTTTCTCAGCGGCGCCGAAAAGCCTAACCATACAAGTCGGCGGTCAACAACCCCGGTGCAACTGTCACCCCATCTGGCAATCCGCGATATCGAACCGATATAGCGATGGACCTTATCCATCTCGTCATGCGCGGGCTTGACCCGCGCATCCATCAAGAAAGAAAACCTTTCGCAAGTAGATGGATTGCCGGGTCAAGCCCGGCATGACGGCAGATTCAGTCCAAGACCGAAAGAGGATCTGAGTGACACAAGCATCAGGCAAAAGCTTCGCACCCCGCACCCGTCGCGCCGCGCCGGCCGCATTCCTTCACCACGCACGGCATCACCGTGACCGACGATTATGCCTGGCTGAAGGACGACAACTGGCAGGAGGTGCTGCGCGATCCGTCGATCCTCGATGCCGATATCCGCAACTATCTCGAAGCCGAGAACGCCTACACCGAAAGCCTGCTCGGCCACACCGCCGCCTTGCAAAAGACGCTGGTCGCGGAAATGCGCGGGCGGATCAAGGAAGACGATTCCAGCGTGCCCTCGCCGGACGGCGCCTACGCCTATTTCCGCAAGTTCCGCGAGGGCGGCCAGCACGAATTGTTCGGCCGCATGCCGCGCGACGGCGGCGAGACCGAGATCGTCCTCGACGGCGACGAGCTCGCCGCCGACCACGAATATTTCAAGTTCGGCGGCGCGCGGCATTCGCCCGACCACCGGCTTCGAGGCCTGGAGCGCCGATATCAAGGGCTCGGAATATTTCTCGATCCGGGTGCGCGACTGGGCCGACCGGCAAGGACCGCGACGACCTGGTCGAGGAAACCGACGGCGGCGGTGGTGTGGAGCGCGGACTGCCAAGGCGCTTCTTCTACGTCAAGCTCGACGACAATCACCGCCCGATGCAGGTCTGGCGTCATCGCCTCGGCACGCAGCAGGCCGACGACGTGCTGGTCTATGAGGAGCAGGATTCCGGCTGGTTCACCCATATCCATGAAAGCACCAGCGGCCGCTTCTGCGTGATCGCCGGCGGCGACCACGAAACCTCCGAGCAGCGGCTGATCGATCTTGCCGATCCCGATGCGCCGCCGCGGCTGGTCGCGGCGCGCGAGGAAGGCGTGCAATATTCGGTCGCCGACCGCGGCGACGAACTGTTCATTCTCACCAACGCCGACGGCGCCATCGACTTCAAGATCGTCACCGCGCCGCTGGCCTCGCCCGAGCGCGCCAACTGGCGCGACCTGATCCCGTACCGCGAAGGCGTCTATGTGCATCGATATCGAGCTCTATGCCGGCCATCTGGTGCGGCTGGAGCGCGCCAATGCGCTGCCCGCCATCATCATCCGCGATCTCGCGACCGGCGACGAACACGCCATCGCCTTCGACGAGGCGGCCTATTCGCTCGACACCATGGGCGGCTACGAATTCGACACCACCAATTTGCGCTTCTCCTATTCGTCGATGACGACGCCGTCGGAAGTCTATGACTACGACATGGCGAGCCGGACGCGCGTCTTGCGCAAGCGCCAGGAAATCCCTTCCGGCCACAACCCGGCCGATTACGTCACCACCCGCATCATGGCGAAATCGCATGACGGCGCCGAGGTGCCGGTGTCGATCCTGCACCGCCGCGACCTCGTGCGCGACGGCAGCGCGCCGCTGTTGCTGTATGGCTACGGCTCCTACGGCATGGCGATGCCGGCGTCGTTTTCCGCCAACCGGCTGTCGCTGGTCGACCGCGGCTTTGTCTATGCCATCGCGCATATCCGCGGCGGCTCGGACAAGGGCTGGGGCTGGTATCTCGACGGCAAGCGCGAGAAGAAGACCAACAGCTTTGACGATTTCGCCGGCTGCGGCCGCGCGCTGATCGAGGCGAAATACACCAGCGCCAAGCGCATCGTCGGCCATGGCGGCAGCGCCGGCGGCATGCTGATGGGCGCGGTCGCCAACCGCGCCGGCGAATTGTTCGCCGGCATCGTCGCCGAGGTGCCGTTCGTCGACGTGCTCAACACCATGCTCGACGACACCCTGCCGCTGACGCCGCCGGAATGGCCGGAATGGGGCAACCCGATCGAAAGCGCCGAGCCGATTTCAAGACCATCCTGTCCTACTCGCCCTACGACAATGTCGCGGCGAAGGATTATCCGGCGATCCTGGCGATGGGCGGCCTGACCGATCCGCGCGTCACCTATTGGGAGCCGGCGAAATGGATCGCGCGGCTGCGCGCCACCATGACCGGCGGCGGCCCGGTATTGTTGCGCACCAACATGGGCGCCGGCCATGGCGGCGCCTCGGGCCGCTTCAACCGGCTCGACGAAGTCGCGATCGCCTATGCGTTCGCGCTGTGGGCGGTGGGGTTGGCGGAGCGAGAGCGTGAGGCGCTGAACGTCATGCCGGGAGGCATGACGAACTTTATCGCCCCATCTTCTTCCGCCACGCGGCGAAATCCTTCAGCGTCTGCTCGTCGGTCGCGGGATAGAGCCCGAAAATGACCGCGGCCTTGCTGCACCTGCTCGGTGACGAAATCCTCGAACGCGGTCATCTCGAAGGCCTCGTTGGCGATCTCGTCGGCGAGATGCGCGGGGATCACGATCACGCCGTCGCCGTCGCCGAGGATGACGTCGCCGGGAAACACCGGCGCGTCGCCGCAGCCGATCGGGCCGTTGATCTCGATCGCCTGATGCAGCGTCAGGTTGGTCGGCGCGCTCGGCCGGTGGTGATAGGCGGGAAAGCCGAGCTTGGCGATTTCGGCGGAATCGCGAAAGCCGCCATCGGTGATCGACGCCGGCGACGCCGCGCTGCATCAGCCGCGTCACCAGGATGGCGCCGGCGGACGCCGCGCGGGCATCCTTGCGGCTGTCCATCACCAGCACCGCGCCGGGCGGGCAATCCTCGACCGCCTTGCGCTGCGGATGCGAGCGGTCGCGAAACACCTCGAGCTTGTTGAGGTCCTCGCGCGCCGGCATGTAGCGCAGCGTGAAGGCCTCGCCGACCAGCGTCGGCTGATCCGGGCCGAGCGGATGCACGTCCTGAATGCACTGGTTGCGAAAGCCGCGCTTGTAGAGCGCGGTGGCGACCGTGGCGGTGGAGATGGTCTTGAGCTTGTTGCGGGTGGCGTCGCTGAGTTTTGTCATGGTTTCCTCCGGAGTTCGTCATTCCGGGATGGTCGCGAAGGACCAGACCCGGAATCTCGAGGTTCCGGGTTCGAGGCTTCGCATCGCCCCGGAACGACGGTTGCATCAATAAATCGACGGCTCGCCGACCGGCGCGCCGAAACTGGTTTCGAGGAAATCGAAATCGCAGCCTTCATTGGCCTGCCTGATGTGGCGGGTGAACATCCAGCCATAGCCGCGCTCGAAGCGCGTCTCCGGCTGCTTCCACGCGGCGCGGCGCTTTGCCATCTCGGCGTCGGACACATCGAGATTGATGGTGCGCGCGGCGACGTCGAGCGTGATCAGGTCGCCGTTCTGCACCAGCGCCAGCGGGCCGCCGATATAGGATTCCGGCGAGACATGCAGGATGCAGGCGCCGTAGCTGGTGCCGCTCATGCGCGCGTCCGACAGCCGCACCATGTCGCGCACGCCCTGCTTCACCAGTTTGGTCGGGATCGGCAGCATGCCCCATTCCGGCATGCCCGGCCCGCCCTGCGGCCCGGCATTGCGCAGGATCAGCACGTGATCGGCGGTGACGTCGAGATCGGGATCGTCGATCGCCTTCTTCATCGAGGGATAATCGTCGAACACCAGCGCCGGCCCGGTGTGCTTGAGGAAGCGCGGCTCGCAGGCGACTGGGCTTGATGACGCAGCCGTCGGGCGCGAGATTGCCCTTCAGCACCGCGAGCGCGCCCTCGGCATAGATCGGATTGGCGACCGTGCGGATCACGTCGTCATTATAGACTTCGGCGCCGCGCGATGTTCTCGCCGAGCGTCTTGCCGGTCACCGTCATCGCATCGAGATGCAGATGATCCTTGATCCGGCTCATCAAGCCCGGCAAGCCGCCGGCATAGAAGAAATCCTCCATCAGATATTTGTCGCCGCTCGGCCGCACATTGGCGATCACCGGCACCTTGCGGCTGGCGCTTCTCGAAATCGTCGAGCCCGATGTCCTGGCCGGCGCGGCGCGCCTGCGCGATCAGATGAATGATCGCATTGGTCGAGCAGCCCATCGCCATCGCCACCGTGATGGCGTTCTCGAACGCCTTGCGGGTCTGGATCTTCTTCGGCGTCAGGTCTTCCCAGACCATCTCGACGATGCGGCGGCCGGATTCCGAGGCCATGCGGATGTGGCCGGCATCGGCCGCCGGGATCGACGAGGCGCCCGGCAGGGTCATGCCGATCGATTCGGCGATCGCGGTCATGGTCGAGGCGGTGCCCATGGTCATGCAGGTGCCGTAGCTGCGGGCGATGCCGGCCTCGACATCGACCCAGTCCTTGTCGGAGATTTTGCCGGCGCGGCGCTCGTCCCAGTATTTCCAGGCGTCGGAGCCCGAGCCCAGCGTCTTGCCCTTCCAGTTGCCGCGCAGCATCGGCCCGGCCGGCAGATAGATCGCGGGCAGGTCCATGCTGGTGGCGCCCAGCAGCAGCGCCGGCGTGGTCTTGTCGCAGCCGCCCATCAGCACCACGCCGTCGACGGGATGGCCGCGCAGCAGTTCCTCGGCGTCCATCGCCAGCAGGTTGCGGTAGAGCATGGTGGTCGGCTTCAGGAAGCGATTCCGACAGCGACAGCGCCGGCAATTCCATCGGAAAGCCGCCGGCCATC
The DNA here is from genome assembly GCA_963755895.1 of uncultured Alphaproteobacteria bacterium. GTDB lineage: Bacteria > Pseudomonadota > Alphaproteobacteria > Rhizobiales > Xanthobacteraceae > Bradyrhizobium. Next base: position 551,473 of record CAVWMD010000001.1, on the reverse strand, counting down.
AGGATGCCGCGCTTGACGTCGTCGACCCGCGATCTTGAAGTGCATGTGGCAGGGCTGCGCGTCCGACCAGGTGTTGAGGATCGCGATCACGGGGCGGTCCTTCCACTCCTCCGGCGCGTAGCCCATCTGCATGGCGCGCGAGCGGTGGCCGAAGGCGCGGAGATCGTCGGGCGCGAACCAGCGCGCGCTGCGGAGCGTTTCCGGGCTTTTTTTCTTGTCTGTCATGTTGTCACCTGTTCGAGACCGCTTGGGATCGTCATCTCACAGGCCGTCCATCGGGTGCAAGTTCCGCCTTCGAGCTGGCCTGCGAAATCTCGCGCATGGCCGCCCGGCTGATCGACGATGCGGCATCGATTCCGTACAGCATGACCGGCCGCGGTCTCGCGTTGCACTGCAAAAACAATACAAGCTCGTCGGTCAAGCCAATCGTGTTGCCCGATTGAGCCTTCCTTGTATCATGGTGGCGCTGAGACGCGCGAAGCACAGATGACGCTGACCACCAAACTGGCCGTCGCGATGATCGCGCTGGTTGCGATCACGGTTTCCGCGGTCGGCTGGCTGAATTATCGCAGCCTTGAACAGGTCGCTGCTGCCACGCGTGCTCGATCGCATCGAGAGCCAGGCACGGCTGGTCGCCGCCGACCTCGAATCCTACGTCGCCGGCGCGCGCGGCGATATCGCGGGCTTCCGGGCCGGCGTCGGCGCTGAACGGCCTGATGCGCGCCCATCAGTCAGGTGGCACCGATCCGGTCGACGGCGCTACCGGAAACACCTGGCGTGAACGGATCGCCACCCGTCTTGCGGCCGAGCTCGACGCCAAACCGGCTTATGCGGATGATGCGCTTCATCGGCGTCGACGACAACAGCCGCGAGATCGTCCGCGTCGATCGCTCGGGACCGAACGGCGCGATCAGAATCGTTCCGGCCGAAGGGCTGCGAGCCAACGGGGGATCGAAGCTATTTCAAGGAAACCATCAAGCTGCCGCCCGGCGAGTATCTATGTCTCGCCGCTCAGACTGGATCGCGCCGGCACGCAGGCCATCGAACTCGCCGCGGCCCGACGCTGCGGGTGGCGACGCCGATGTTCACCCCCGACGGCAAGCTGTTCGGCATTTTCATCATCAATGTCGATATGCGGCCGGCCTTCGACCGCGTCCGCGCCTCGGCGCGACCGGGGGAAAGCGTCTATCTCGTCAACGAACGCGGCGACTATCTGCTTCATCCCGACCATGCCCGCGAGTTCGGCTCGGAACTTGGGCATGCCGATCGAAAGCTGGCAAAGCGACTTTCCGGTCCTCGCGCCTTCGGTCGGCGCGATGCAAAGCGTGGCGCTATGTCGTGCCGGATCGCGCCGGCCGGCCGGGCGGAATAGCGCTTGGCGCCTGCCATTCTGGCCGGCAATGAATGGGTCGCGGTGATCAAGGCCGCTCCCAACGCCGTCGTCATGGCGTCGGCCGCCGCCATCCAAAATACTTCGCTGCTGGTCGGCCTGATCGCGGTGTTATGCGCGGCGGCGCTGGCGCTATGGTCGCACGGTCGCTGACCCGGCCGATCGTTCAATTGACTGCGGCGGTCGAGGGCGCCGGCCGCGACGGCTCGGCGACCATCCCGGTCGATGCGAGCGGCGAGACCGGCGTGCTGGCGCGGGCATTCGCCCGCGTGATCGGCGAAGCCAACGCAAAAACCACCGCGCTCGAGCGCGAGATCGAGGAACATCGCCGCACCGAAGCCGCCAGAGACCGCCATCGCCGATCGCGAGCGGCTGTTCAGCGCCGCGGTCGAATCGTCCCACGACGCCATCGTCACGAAATCGCTGGAAGGCAAGATCACCGGCTGGAATCCGGCGGCCGAACGCATGTTCGGATTTACCGCGGCGGAAGCGGTGGGCCAGAATATCGATCTCATCGTACCGCCCGACCGGCTGTCCGAGGTGCACGACATCCTGAGCCGGATCGCGCAGGGCAACGTGATCGAACAGCACGAAACGGTACGATTGCGCAAGAGACGGCAGCCCGGTGGCGGTTTCGCTCAGCATATCTCCGATCAAGACCCCGTCGGGCGCGATCGTCGGCGCATCCAAGATCGCCCGCGACATCACCGAAGGCCAAGAAAACCCGGGAGGCGCTCAACCGGGAAACCGAGGAGCGGCAGCGTATCTTCGAAACCTCGCAGGACCTGATCCTGGTCACCGATAGCCAGGGCGTGCTGGTCCAGGTCAGCCCGAGCTCGCAAGCCATCCTGGGATACGCGCCCGAGGAAATGATCGGCTACAACGCGATCAAATTCATCTACAGCGACGACCTCAACGACACCCGCGATGAAATGCGCGCCGCGCGGCGCAGGCGAAGTACACGCGAAATTTCGACACCCGCTTCATCCACAAGGACGGCCGTATCGTGACGCTGTCGTGGATGGGCGACATGGTCCGAGCCGGTGCGCCGGCATTTCTTCATCGGCCGCGACATGACCGAAAGCCGGCTGGCGCAGGAAACCTTGCGCGAAAGCGAGCAACTGGCGCGCGGCATCATCGATACCGCGCTCGACGCCTTCGTCCAGATGAGCGAGGACGGCACCATCTCGGACTGGAATTCGCAGGCCGAAAAGATCTTCGGATGGTCGCGCAGCGAAGCGCTCGGCAAGCGCCTCGGCGACCTGATCATCCCGGAGGAGCAGCGCGACGCGCACAACGCCGGCCTCGAACGCTTTCTGCGCACCGGGCACCGCAAGATCCTCGGACGCCGCCTCGAACTCGAGGCGCTGCGGCGCGACGGCAAGGAAATCACGGTCGAACTCAGCGATCACCGGGCTGCGGCGCCGCGACGGCGTCGTGTTCAACGGCTTCATACCGCGATCTCACCGACAAGATCGCGGCGCAGGATCGAATCCGGCAGGCCGAAAAAATGGAAGCCGCTCGGCCAGCTCACCGGCGGCATCGCGCATGACTTCAACAATATCCTGACGGTGATCACCGGAACGATCGAAATCCTGGCCGATGCGGTCCGCAAGGAGCCGCAACTCGCCGCCATCACCAGGATGATCGATGAAGCCGCCTCGCGCGGCGCCGACCTGACCCAGCATTTGCTGGCGTTCGCCCGCAAGCAGCCGCTGCAGCCGCGCGAGATCGACGTCAATACCCTGATGATCGATACCGCCAAGCTGCTGCGGCCGACGCTCGGCGAGCAGATCGAGATCGAAACCGTGTTGGAAGACGAAACACTGTTTCGCGACCGTCGATCCCAATCAGCTCACGACCGCCATTCTCAATCTCGCGCTGAACGCCCGCGACGCGATGCCCAATGGCGGCAAGCTGGTCCTGGAGACCGGCATCGGTCTATCTCGACGAGAATTACGCCGAGCGCGCACAGCGACGTTCAGCCCGGCCGCTACGCCCTGATCGCCGTCAGCGATACCGGAAGCGGCATTCCCGCCGTGATGCTCGACAAGGTGTTCGACCCGTTCTTTACGTCGAAGGGACCCGGCAAGGGCACCGGCCTCGGGCTCAGCATGGTCTACGGCTTCGTCAAGCAATCCGCCGGCCATATCAAGATCTACAGCGAGGAAGGCCACGGCACGACGATCAGGATGTACCTGCCGCCGGGCACGGCGACATCCGCCGGCCTCCAGAACGGCCGTCGGCAGCCGACCGTCGAAGGCGGCAACGAAACCATCCTGGTAGTCGAAGACGACAGGCTGGTGAGGGATTATGTGCTGACGCAACTGCGTTCGCTGGGTTACGTCACGCTGGAGGCGGCGAATGCGGCGGAGGCGCTCGCCATCGTCGAAGGCGGGCCACGCATTCGATCTTCTGTTCACCGACGTGATCATGCCGGGTGCGATGAACGGCCGCCAGCTCGCCGACGAGATTGCAGAAGATCAAGCCCGGATTGAAGGTGCTATTCACCTCGGGCTACACCGAAAATGCGATCATTCATCATGGCCGGCTCGATTCCGGCGTGCTGCTGCTGGCCAAGCCCTATCGCAAGTCGGAGATGGCCGCGATGATCCGCACCGCGCTGGCCGGCTAGAACATGATGACGATGAGATCGGATCGAGTTATCCGGGAGCGCGCGACGCGGTCAGCACGATCCGGATGAGATCGGCGGCATTGCGGGCGCCGAGCTTCTTCATGATGTTGGCGCGATGATCTTCGATCGTCCGCGGGCTGATTCCGAGCTGACGCCCGGCCTCCTTGTTGGAGGCACCGGATGCGAATTGCTCCAGCACTTCGCGCTCGCGCCGCGTCAATGGTTCGCGCCCGGGAAAATGCAGCGAGACGATTTTCGAGGCATCACCCTCTGCCTGCCGGCGCGCATAGGCCCCGATCGCCTCATCCAGCCGGGCCACGATTTCACTGCCCCTGAACGGCTTCTCGATGAAGTCCAGCGCGCCATTCTTGATCGCGCTCACCGCCATGGCGATGTCGCCCTGCCCGGAGATCATGAAGATCGGCGCCGGATAGTCCTCGCCGCGCAGCTCCTTCAGAATATCGAGGCCCGATTTACCGGGAATATGCACATCGAGCAGGATGCACGCCGGAGTCCGGGTCCGCGCCACCGCGAGCAGCGCGGCGCCATCGGCGAAGCAGATGACCTGATAGCCGCCCGCCGACAAAACCATCGAAAGGGTTTCGCGAACGGCGGGATCGTCGTCGACCACGAATATCTCACCGCGGGAAGGAGAATTTTCGGCCATGCGCCATCGTCCATCGACAGTCAGGAGCGCTCACCCCGACGACCACTGCGCCCGCTCGGGATTCGAGCCCACCCGTATTTGTACGGGACCGGAACTTAACGCACAAGTAGCGCTGGAGGCTTTAAGAACGCACATAAGGAGAAACCTCATGCAGAACGGCAGGCAGCCGCCGCCAACCCGACGGCCGCAACGACAATTATCTGCTCGGTCGTCATCGGATCTCGTGTCCCTGATCGAGCACATTCAGGCCAGCATGACAAATGCTTGAACCGGCGATCGCGCGGGAATTGCCGCCCGGCGAGTCGGAAGCGGACGACGATGTCGTCGTGCTGGATGACGTCACGCCCTGCTATCTGAAGGCGAACGCCGCATTGAACGCCTGCAAAGCCGGGCTCGGGATTGCCTTGCATTTCCTGCTGGATACCGAGGCGTCAGACGACTTGCTGGCAGCGACCGCGGCCCAGCAGGCTCGGCTGATGGCGCATACTGCGCCGGGTAACGGCGGTCCCGATCGACGGATATGGTTCGGCGGCCGAAACAACGTCTAAGCCTTTCCCGTTCCGATGGAATCGGAACGGGCCTCAGGTTTTGTTCTGACGCGTTTTCTCACGCGAACCGGTATCCACTTCGCTGAAAACGCTCTAGCCGCTGCATGAGGGCTTCTTGATCTGATGAGGCGCCGGGCTCCTTTTTCTTGTGCTTTCCCAGCAGGAACTGGACATCGATCTCCGCGCCATTGACGCGGACCAGTTCGCAGCGGCGATAGGCCAGGCCGGTCGACGACAACAGCAGAAAGAATTCCTTGAGGTTGAGGCCCTGAATGGAGCCCTCGACGGTCAGGATGGCATCGTTGTCCGATATGGCATTGAGCATGCAATCCCGGCGCCACGTGCCATCGATGCCCATGATGCAGACGCCATAGCCGCGGCTGAACGTGACCCGTTCCGGTCCCTTGATTTCCTCTGTCATCGTTATCGACCCGCCATTGCAGCGACCTTCGGCGCGGAAGCGCCGGCCGCCGTCGTTGTTGATGTCGGCTGAAAACCGCTCGGGCGATAGAGCCCGCGCCGTTCCGGATAGGGCTTGTAGACGTCGGTCAGCCCGACCACCGTTTCCGCGGCTCCCAGCACCAGAAAGCCGTCGGGCTCGGTCGCCCTGGCGAGGCGGCGGAAAATATCGACCTTGGTGTCCTGATCGAAATAGATCAGAACGTTTCGGCAGAAGATCACGTCGAAGGTCCCGAGCTGGGAAAAATCGTGCAGCAAATTCAGTTGCCGGTGCGCAATCATCGCCCGAATATCGGCATTGATCTGCCAGAACTCGCCGATCTGCTTGAAGTATTTGACCAGCAACTGAATCGGCAGACCGCGCTGAACTTCGAACTGGCTGTATAATCCGGCCTTGGACTTCTCGATCACTTCCAGCGAGAGATCGGTCGCGAGGATTTCGACCCGCCAGCCGGCGAGCGCGGCGCCCATTTCCTTCAGGCACATCGCCAGCGAATAGGGCTCCTGGCCGGTCGAGCCGGCGGCGCACCAGATCCGGATGCTGCGGCGGCTCGCGCGCGCCGGCAGGATCTCGGGCATGATCGAGTTGCGAAAATGATCGAACGGAACCTTGTCGCGAAAGAAGAACGTCTCGTTGGTGGTCATGGCTTCCACCACCTGGGTCGCGATCGAGGCCGGTCCGCCTTTCATCTTCTGCACCAGTTCGCTGATACCCGGCAGGCCGGCTTTCCGCGAAACCGGCAGCAGCCGGCTCTCGATCAGATATTGCTTGTCCGAGGACAGGTCGAGACCGGAACTGTCCTTGAGAAATTTGCGCAGATATTCGTAATCGGGCGGGGTCACGGGCGGCCTCTCGAAATGAATCGCGATGATTTCGGATGGATGTCGCCGGACGACGCCATGACGTCGATGCTGATGCGCGAGTGGTTGCGGCCTCGGAAGCAATCGGGCCGGAGCTTTGCTCCGGGTTTTAATTCACGCATATCTTGACCTGACGCACCTTGAGACGAACGAACTCCGAGGCGATAAATTCGTGCTATTCCTGAGCCGCCGGCGGGAGCAGACCGACTTCCTGGAATTTTGCGGCGACGATGTCCTTGTCGAACGGTTTCATGATGTATTCGTTGGCGCCGGCGTGCAGCGCACGCGTGATGTGGTCGATGCCGTTTTCGGTGGTGCAGAACACCACCTTGGGCTGGTCGCCGCCGGGCATGCGGCGCAGATTGCCGAGAAACTCGTAGCCGTCCATCACCGGCATGTTCCAGTCGAGCAGGATCGCTTCGGGCAATTCCCGCTTGCAGATCTCCAACGCCTTTTCACCGTCCTCGGCTTCCACGATCTGGAAATCCAGTCCTTCCAGGATGCGTCTTGCAACTTTGCGGACGACGCTTGAATCGTCCACCACCAGACACGTTCTCATTTTAGCCTCGGTTTATTCGATTCCCGAAAAGGCAGCCGCCGACGAATGGATCATGCGGTGGTATTACTTGAGCCGCCTTTAAGGACTATTCTCCAATGCAACCAATAAGCGTCCCGTTTCACATCCGAGTTAATTTCAGTGTCCGTGCGAATACGGGTGAATTCTTAGCGGGTTACCTCATGCAATTGTAATAGGAGCAAAACCCGTGGCGTCAGCCGGACGCGCAGCGGTGGCGGACGAGGTCCGGAAGTTGCGGGACGTTGGGCAAGTTCGAGACAGTGAGCCTTGAGCCGAGATAGTGCCAGAAGGCGATGCCGAGCTTGGCGCAGGTCTTGCTGAGGCCGAGGAAGGCGTCGCGGCAATCGCGTCCGGCATCGCTTCGTGTGCCGGCGCTGACCTTACGCTTGGTGACCTGGCAGCGGATGTCGTTCTCCGAGCCGTTGGTGTTCAAGGGGATCTCGGGCCGGTCGAGCACCATGAGCAGCTCGCTCTTGTTGGCATGGAGCCTTTTGAGCAGCCGGTCGAGAGTGATGAAGCCAGTGTTTCGGGTGAAGATGCGGTCAAAGCGGGCGCGCAGGGCAGCCTTGCGCTGCTTGCTGGGGTTCTGGCGATAGGCCTTGAGATCGCGATAGAACCGCCAGACCAGATCACGAGTTTTGCGCTGGGCTTCGCGTTGCTCATCGGTGAAGGTGTCAAGCTTGTGGATCAGGCGCTCGGCATGGACCCAGCACAGGGCGTGCTGTCCGACATTGAACTGGCCGGCGTCATCGCTGACGATGACGGTATTGGGCAGAAAGTCATGCGCCTTGATGCTGCCCCACAACGCGCCCTCGGTGGCGGTCGTCACTGGATCGGGGTTGACCTTCAGGGCCGAGATGCCGAGCTGGTCGAGGTGCACGTTCCAGGCGGCTTGATCGGGGAAGCACCGGTTGGGGTGTTCGGCCAAGCGGGCAACGACTGGCCCGGAGAGTGCGCGCTGGCGCATGTAGGCCAGCGCCTCGTCGCTGATCACGTAGTCGCTGTGGCCGGCGCGCATCAACTCGAGAAAGTTGCTGCGGCTCTTCGAGTCGGTGGAGCCGAACCAGGTAAAATGCGCGTTGCCGATCTGGGTGCAGAAGCCGTTCGCAGCCTTGTGACGAGCGCCGGTGTCATCGACCGTAATCCAGGTCGCATGCGCCAGCCCGGCGCGCAGTACATCACGGGCCTCGTCGAGGAAGCAGTCCTGATCGGCGATCAGCAGGCGCATGAGCTGGCGTTTGGAGATGACGATGCCAAGCGCCTGCAACAGCGCTAGAAGTCGCGGCACCGTCACCTGGCCCTGGTGATACTGGGCCAGCACGAAGCGGCGCAGCTCCGGCCCGAAATGCCCGCTAATGCCGGACGGCAGCGGGGCTGTGATAACCTTGTCATCCGGGCTCTGCCAACGCTCGCAGCGGAAATGCGTCACGTAGGGGCGGATCACCAGATCCTGCACCACATAGCTCGTGTAGCCTTTGAAGCGAGAGCCCTGTGGCGCCACCACCACCTTAACGGTCTCCTCCGCGTCGATCACAAGCTTCGATCTCGTCTCGCCCCGCCCACGGCGCTGCTCGCCCGAGCCTCCGGCTGGCTTCGGTTCGGTCGCCTTCTCCATGCCGCTTGGCTTGATGTTCGGCCGGCCTGACCCACCCTTGAGCCGCGCAATCTCATCGCGTTGTGCCGCAACCGTTCGCCGAAGCTCCGCCATCTCTTCCAATAACTTCAGCACCAAGCCCTTCAGCTCGGCGTGTGGCAGGCAGTCAAGATCATCGGGCGGTGACATGCCCAGAATGAATCTGACTCGCCCCTTCCCGTGAATCGTATAATCATACCGATGCCACGCCTTCTGCTCCTATTACATGCAATTCGGGCAGCGGCCATCGTGACGAAACCCGGTCTGGTTGCACCGTCTGAACCTGCCCGAAACGGCGCGTTAACGACGTTTTGCAACCGATAGGCGCAGGTTCACCCGATCGGTCAAGTAGACTGTCCCGATTGAGCCGATAATGCGCATATGCTGTGGTCGTCCCGGCAACGTGCACGCATTTATTTCGTCATGCACAATTATAAGTAGATAGAACCTGCGACATTCCGATCTGCTATTTCTTCTTGCCAACCATGCGTGTCGGGCTACGCTGCGTAGCGACCCAGAGACCGGCTGTGCTCCCGTATTCAGGAGAGTACTTTGAACGCGGCTCCCCGTTCATCCGCTCCGCGTCCGCCAAACGGATTCTTGTCATCGCTGAACGCGGACGAATTTGAACTGATCCGCCCTCATCTGAGGACCGCCGATCTGACGACGGACCTCGTGCTGGTCGAAATCGATGACACGCTGAAGCGCGCATACCTGCCCCATCGAGGCGTGATCTCCATTGTCGTAAAGCTCGCGCGCGGCGAGCAGGTCCAGGTCGCCATGATCGGGCGCGACAGCATCTTCGGCGCCTTCTCTGCGCTCGGGGATCCAACCGCATTGAACAGCGCGCTGGTCCTTATTCCCGGCGTCGCCTCGACACTCGACATCGATCGGCTTCGAGCCGCGGCCGATCAGAGCCCTACCTTCCGGGCGACACTGATGCGGCACGGGCTGGCGATGTACGCGCAGATCCAGCAGGCCGTCGGATGCAACGCCTCGCACAGCGTGGAATCCAGGTTGGCGCGCTGTCTGTTGCAGACCAGGGATCTATCCGGCAGCGACAAGCTTGTTCTAACTCAGGAGGCGATGGCCCAGATGATCGGCGCGCGCCGCAACAGCGTATCGCTGGTGGCCACCACGCTGCAGCAGGCCAACGTCATCCACTACAGCCGGGGCCGCGTGGAACTCAACGACCCCGATGGCCTCAGCAAGACCGCCTGCGAATGTTACGCGACGGTCAAGGCGCAGTACGAGAGACTGCTTCACCCGCGCTGCGAGCCCGTCTCGGGCCATTGAACAAGCGCCCCATCCCGCGTTCGGCCAAGCTCTAAACTTTCCGTTAAACAAGCCAGCGCTATCGTTCGCGCTTGCCTCGCCGATCATTCGACGAGAGCCGGCGATACGGCCTTGAAAGGTGATGGCCATGTCCGAGAACAGATTGATGGCGAAAGGCCGCACGTTGCTGGCAGGCAAAGTGATCTCCAATTTCGGTCAGTCGACAATCGACTGCGTGGTGTGCAGGCTTTCCGACCACGGCGCGACCATCTCGGTGGAAAGCCCGCTCGGCATTCCGCGGCACTTTCAGCTTGTCATTACCGACGAGGGGATACCTCCGCCATGCAAGGTGGCCTGGCAATCGGACAAGGAACTCGGATTGGAATTCGAGCTTGCCGATAGCCCCCAGCAGGAGGCCACGGCTCCGCCGGCCCGGCCCGAACGCCGGGATGAACAGATCATGCGGGGGCAGATGCTGGCCTTGAGGTCGGCGCTCGACGAAATCCAGATCGGGGTGGTGCTGCTCGACAGCGATTTGCGCGCCCAGATCATTAATCGCGCGTTCCGGCAGATGTGGAAATTGCCCGACCAGGTAGCCGACAGCAAGCCGGCCTTCGCCGCGCTGATGTATCACGGCCGCGATACCCAGGCCTATCAGGTCACGCCATCCGATCTCGATGCCTACATCGCCAATCGCGTAAACCTGGTGCAGGCCGGCGACACCACCGCCCTCGATCTGCGCCGGTCGAGCGGCGAGGTCATCCGCATGCAATGCGCGGTTCTCCCGAACGGCGGCCGGATGCTCAGCTACACCGTGGTTACCGATATCGTCCGGCACGCCGACGAACTCGAAGTGTTGCGCAATGCCCTGGACAACACGTCGGACGGCGTGTTGCTGCTCGATCCGGATCTCAAGGCCCTGTTCCTCAATGAAAAGGTGCGCGACTATTTTGGCGTCACGCCCGAGCAGGTCGCGGCGCGACCTTCGTACGGCGAACTCATCGCCAACGCTCCGCATGCGAACGATCACGGGGTGCCCGTGGAAAAGCTCGGCGAATTTTTCGCAAGCCGCGTCGAAGCCGTTCGATCCGCGACCCCTGCGATACGCGACGCCGTAACCCCGGACGGCCGCCGCATCCGCGTGCATTGCGCGGTGACCGAAAGCGGCGGCCGGATGATCACCTATTGCGACGTCACGGACCTTATCCGCAACGCCGAACTGCTGGAAAGGTACGCGACCACCGACTCGATGACCTCTCTCTATAACCGGCGGCACTTCCTGGCATTGGCGGAAGCCGAATGGAGCCGGTTTCAGCGCTACCAGCGGCCGCTATCGATGCTGATGATCGACATCGATCATTTCAAGTCGGTCAACGACCGGTACGGACACGCGGTCGGCGATCAGGCGATCATCTCGGTGGCGACCGCGTGCCTGCAAAACAGGCGCAACTCCGACGTCGTCGGCCGGCTCGGCGGAGAAGAGTTCGCGATCCTGCTGCCGGAAACCGAGCAGGCGCAGGCAGCAGTCGTCGCCGAGCGGATTCGCCAAACCATCGCCGGTCACCTGGTGTCAGCGCACGACGTCCAGTTCAAACTGACGATCAGCGTCGGCATCGCCGCCGCGACTGCGAGCATGTCCGGGACGGATGCCCTGTTGCGCGCGGCAGATTCTGCGCTCTACCAGGCAAAGTCCGAAGGACGAAACCGCGTCGCTTCCTGGTCGCCGCCGCCGTCGCCAAGGCTGGCGGCCGAGTGAGCCAGCGCGCCCCTTGAGGCTGAATATCCTTCAAAAGGAAAAAGCCCGCCGGTTTGACCGGCGGGCCTCAATCTTGTGCCACTCAAGCGGCCGATGCGAGATCCCGGTACATCCGCGGAAATCCCGTATCGGCTGCGTCAGACGGCGCGGAGGTCTTCAGCGCTGGTCTTGCCGCGCTTGCTGTCAACCTTCGCTTCGTACGAAACCTTCTGGCCTTCATTGAGCGAGTTCATGCCAGCGCGTTCGACGGCGCTGATGTGCACGAACACGTCGTTGCCGCCATCGTCGGGCTGAATGAAGCCGAAGCCCTTGGTCGCGTTGAACCACTTAACTGTTCCGATAGACATTCTAACTACTCCAAGATGCGCATGTGCGCCGCTAGACCCGTGCGACCTTCGCACGAGCTTAAATCCGATTTCAGCGATGTCTTGGGGAGAGGAGCCGGTTCGGCGCGTTCAACAAGCAAATCGATTATTCGAATGGAGCGCATATAGGCTATTGCTGCGGAAATAGCAAGCGACAACCCGATCGGCGCGGGAATTCAGCCGCGGAACCGCGTTTGCAGCAGGTATTGGAGGGAAAATCGCGCGCCAGACTGGATCAGCCGAGCCGGCTGATCTGCTCCTCGGTCACCACGCGCTCGACATTCTCGGTCTTGCTTTTGATACGATAGCGCGGGCGTCGGTCCGCTTCGATCGGCAGGCAAGCGACAATCGTATAGACGCTGCGCTCCCTCGGGTTGGCGCGGCCCTGCGGCCCCTGCAGGAGGTGATGAACGTCATCGTTGATCGCGTAATTGTGGGGCATCGCCTGTCTTTCCGTTGCAGACGGGCTTTTAGTCAGAATGGTCACAAAAAGCAACAAATCTCGTTGGTTATCATGGGCGCGCAAGCCCCAAGAACCATAGGAGGATCATCGGGAACCGGCACGCGGCCTGCCCAAGAGTGCCCAAAACCATCAAAATCGGGTCTTTGCAGCAAGCGGGTTTTGGTTGTGCGGATCGCCGAGGTGCATCAGTTTGGCGTATCCGCATCCGATATCGAACCACCGCCATGGCGCACTTGAACCGATGACATCAGAGCCGGCTGCCACCGACGCAGCGCCGATCGACGCCCGCATGCGGCGGCGGGTGGTGCTGGCGTCGATCCTGGGCAACGGGCTCGAATGGTTCGATTTCGTCTCCTACGGCTATTTCGCCAGCATCATCGCCAAGGTGTTTTTTCCGGCGGGCAGCGACCTTGCGCTGCTCCTGACCTACGCGACCTTTGCGATCGGATTCGTGGTGCGGCCGGTCGGCGGCGTCCTGCTCGGCGCCTATGCGGATCGCTACGGGCGGCGGCGCGCGCTGTCGCTGCTGATCGTGATGATGGCGTTCGGCACGCTGACCCTGGGGCTGACGCCGGCTTACGCCAGCATCGGAATCCTGGCGCCGATCATTGTCGTGCTCGGCCGCGTAGTGCAGGGCATCTCGATTGGCGGCGAATTCGGCAGCGCCACCGCGCTTCTGGTGGAATACGCGCCGCCGAACCGAAAGATGATGTATGGCAGCTTCCAGATGTCGTCGCAGGCCCTGGGGCGGGTGCTCGCCACCAGCATCGGACTGCCGGTGCTGCTGCTGTTCTCGCCCGCGACCGTGCAGGACGGCGCATGGCGGATTCCGTTCCTGATCGGCTCGCTGATCGGTCCGTTCGGTTTCTATGTGCGCTATCGGCTGGCGGAATCGCCGGAATTCGAACGGCTGCTGGCGCACAAAGCCGACGTCGCACGCGCGCCGGTACGCGAGGTGTTGCAGCAGCACTGGCTGCAAGTGATCTCCGCGATCGGGCTGACCATCATCGGGACCTCGCTGACCTATATCTGGAACACGTATTTGCCGACCTATGTGGTCGAGCAACTGCATCTGCCGCTGTGGCAAGGCCTGCTCGGGGTCGCCGTCACCTCCGCGCTCGGCATCGGCACCTGCGTGCTCGGCGGCTGGCTCGCCGACGTCTATGGCCCGTACCGGATGTTCTTTCTGTTCACCGCGATCTCCGCGCTGCTCTCGTATCCGATGTTCGCCTATGTGCTGGCCGCGCCCGGTTTCGATCGGCTGTTCCTGGCTCAGTTCGTGGTGCTCACCGTGTTCGGATTGTTGCAGGGCTCAGGCCCGGGGCTGCTGGCGGCGCTATTTCCGGTATCGGTGCGCTCCACCGGCATGGCGATCTCCTATAATGTCGGCGTGACCGTGTTCGGCGGATTCGCGCCGCTGACCGTGACCTGGCTGATCACCATGACCGGCAACAAATTGATGCCGGCATTCTATATCATCGCGGCCGGCGTGCTCTCGATCGTGGTGGTGGGCGCTACGCTCGGTGGCGTGCGGCGGCGGGCGCCTGCGTTTTCTCCGACGGAATTAAGGACCCTGTAGCGCCATGGACATGCTGGTCAAACTTTACGAATTGCCGGATTCGCGCCCCGCGTACCAACGATTGCAGCAGGCCGGAATCACGTTGCGACGGGCGCTGGCCCCGGAAAAACACATCGTCACGTCGTGGGTGCGGAAAAACTTCAGCGAAGCATGGGCCAGCGAGGTTGACGTCGCTTTCAGCCGCCAGCCAATTTCCTGCTTCATCGCGATCCGGCAAGGCAAGGTCGTCGGATTTGCCTGCCACGACGCCACCTGTCCCAACTTCTTCGGTCCCACCGGCGTCGAGCCGAACGCCCGAAAAAACGGAATTGGCGCCGCTTTGCTGTTCGCCTGTCTCGAGGCGATGAAGCAACAGGGCTTTGGCTACGCCATCATCGGCGGCGTCGGACCGGCCGCGTTTTATGCGAAAACCGTCGGTGCGATCGCCATCGAAGGCTCCGAACCCGGCATTTATCGCGGCCTGTTGTAAGCGCGATTTAGATCAGAGCTTCCCGAGCAGCGGGTCCGAAATATCGCGTTCGTGCCAGCGATCGATCCAGACCGTGTCAGCCAGCGGCGTGCGCGGCAGCCATCCCCTGGTTTCCAGTTCCGGCTTCTGGAAGAAATGCGTGACATAACCGACGCAGAGATAGGCGATCGGCAGGATCGACGACGGAATGCCGAGCGCGCCGCGCAAATCGTCGGGCCGGATGATGCTGACCCAGCCGACGCCGATATTTTCCGCCCGCGCCGCGAGCCAGAGATTTTGCACGGCGCAGACCGCGCTATAGAGATCCATATCGGCCTGATGGGTTCGCCCGAGCACGACCGAACCGGTGCGGCTGCGATCGCAGGTGATGCAGATCCCGATCGGCGCCTCGATGATTCCTTCCAGCTTGAGCCGCCGGTAGGTCTTTTGCCGCTCGTCCTCGAACATCGCGGCGGCTTCCTCATTGGCGGCTGCGAACGCATCCCGCACCTTTTGCCGGATGGCGGGACTCCTGACCACGATGAAATCCCAGGGCTGCATGAAGCCGACCGACGGCGCGTGGTGCGCGGCTTTCAGAATGCGCGCCAGCACGGCATCAGGGATCGGATCCGGCAGGAATTGCCCGCGCACATCGCGGCGGTTGAAGATGCATTTATACACGGCATCGCGCTCGGCGGCGCAGAATTCCGGGTCGGTCTGAATGTCGCTGGATTGCATCGTCGTCTCTTTCCCGCGCGCAGGCGCAAAATAGCTTAACTGAATTTGCCGCCAGGGTCGCCGCCATCGCCTGGCCGGGCCGGGCTATTTTCCGGAAGCGGATCTGCGCAGCAAATAAATGTCCATGATCCAGCCATGCCGCTCGCGCGCCGCTTTGCGCAGGGCCACGATCTCGTCCTTGACCTCGGCCAGCCTGCCCGACCGCAGGATTTCATGCGCGGTTCCAAGGTAGGCGCCCCAGAAGATATCGAGATCCTGGTCAGCCAGCCCCGCAAAGGCTTGCACCCCGTCGAGCAGCACCACGACGCTGCCGGCCTCGTCTGGAAACCCATCGGCGAGCTTGCGGCCGGTGGTGAGAAGCACGCTTTCGCCAATCTGATTGAGCGCGATGCGATGTTTCGCCGCCAGCACCTGCACGCTGCTGATTCCAGGGATCACCTCGAACTCCAGCGCGAGCCCGCCCGCGCGCAGCCGTTCGATGATCCGCAGCGTGCTGTCGTAGATCGCGGGATCGCCCCAGACCAGGACAGCGCCGACTTCGTTCTCGCCAAGCTCGCCTTCGAACCGATCGCCATAGAGTTCGGCGAGCCGGCCATGCCATTCGTCGACGCCGACAAGATAATCGCCGGAAGCATCGCGCTGCGGCACATCGATGCCGACGGTGCGATAGCCTGCGTTTTCAATGAAGCGCTCGCAAATCGAGAGCCTCAGATCGCGCAACGCCGACTTCTCACTTCCCTTGTCGGGAATGAAAAAGACGTCGACCTGATTGAGCGCCCTGATCGCCTGTATCGTCATGTGGTCGGGATCGCCGACCCCGATGCCGATGACGAAAATCTTGCGCATGTGTTTCTCCACACCAGGCATTTCAACCGTTGACGCCGACCACGCGCCAGCCGCCCGCGATCCGATCGATCCGGGTCAGCGACAGCGGATTGATCGCAAAGCGCAGCGCTGATTCCGGCGGCAGATCGAGGGCGATCGACAACGTCGCGCGCACGGTGCCGGAATGCACCACCAGTACCACGTCGCCGCCGGGGAGTTTTGCAAGACCTTCGCTCACACGCGCGATCTGCTCGGCAAAGCTCTCGCCGCCGCGCGGTTTGCTGCTGGCCGGCGCATTCCAGAAATCGCGATAGGCGGCGCCGAGTTCGCGCGCGAGATCCTCATGCCGGCGTCCGGTCCAGTCGCCGAAATCCTGTTCGCGAAAATTTGCCGCTGCGGTCGGCCGCAATCCGAGTGCCGCGGCGGTTGCGAGCGTCCGGATCGCGGGGCTGGCAAACGACGCCGCGCCATCGGGCAATCTCGCCCGCAACGCGGCGAACTTCGCGGTATCGCTGGTATCGGCAGGCGCATCGTCGCCGTGGATCACGCCCTCGGCTCCCGCGACCGGAGCGTGGCGAATCAACCACAGGCGTGTGTCCTTGTTCACAGCCGCGCCGCGAGCATGACCAGCACCGCGGTTTCCACCACCTGTTCGACCGCGCCGAATACGTCGCCGGTGACCCCGCCGATCTGCCGCCACGCCAGCGCCGCCATCGCCGCGGCACCGGCAACGGTCACCACCACCGCCAGCAACGCGGCCTTCACCGGCAGGCACAACAGCGCCAGCACAACCGCGATCACGACGGCCATGGCCGTGCTCGCGAAGTCGGGCCTTCCCGCCGATTTGCCGAGCCCGTCGTCACGCGCGAACGGCATGTTCGCCGCCAGCACCGGGATCGCGGCCCGCGCCAGCGCGTGCGCCACGACGAGGCTTGCGACAATGGCCGCGACCGGCAGGCTGGCCAGTGCCGACAGCCGTGTCGAAAAGCCGACCAGCAGAACGATCGCGCCGTACGTGCCGAGCCGGCTGTCGCGCATGATCGACAGCTTTGCCGCGCGGTCGCGACCGCCGCCGAAACCATCGCCGACATCGGCGAGGCCGTCCTCGTGCAATGCGCCGGTCAATGCCGCGCTGGCGCCAAGCGCGAGCGCCGCGGCGGCCAGCGCCGGAATGCCCGTTCGCCAGCAAGCCACGATCGATCAGGCCGACGGCGAGACCGATCAGCGCGCCGACCAGCGGGAACGCGCGTTGCGCGCGCGCCATGCCGTCGGGCGTCGTACCGGCCGGGTACGGCACCGGCAGCCGCGTCAGCAACCCGATGGCGAGGCAGATGTCGTCGGGTCCAGTCGCGAAAATGGCCGGCCAGTCTCGACTGGTTTTCGTCGCCCATCATTTCAGCCGTACGCTGCAACCGGCGACCATCAAGAAGGCTTCCGACGCCCGCGCCGCGGTGCGCTGGCCAAGGATGCCCGCCAGATCGCGGAACCGGCGCAACGCCTTGTCGATCGGCACCGGCGCCCAGCCGATCTCGTCGCCGACGATAATGACCGGATACGGCGCTGCACTGAGACGATCGAGCTGCTGCTCCCACGCGGCGATCAAGCTGGCATCGTCCTGATCGAAGCGATCGCCCAGCCACAGCACCAGGCTGTCGATCACCACGCCCGATGGCGCCGGTCGCAGATCGGCCAACGCCTGCGCGATATCGGCGGGCGCCTCGAGCGTCCGCCATTTGGCGTTGCGCTCGGTGCGATGCCGCCGCACCCGCTCCGCCATTTCGGCATCCTCGGGATCGGACCGATAGGTCGCAACGAAGACGACATCATCGCCACCAGACTCGCGCGATCTCGACCGCGCGCCGGCTCTTGCCGCTGCGGGTCGGGCCGGTGATGAAAATCACATCCGCCATCTTCAGCTCAGTCTTGTCGAATTCAGTCTTGTTCATTCAGTCTTGCCCGCGATCCGCCGGCCACGGCTCCAGCGTGCCGGCCATCACGTCGGACAGATCGGCCATCTCGGTCAGGATGGCGCCGGCTGCCCGCAGCAACGGCACCATCATGACGGCCCCTGTGCCCTCGCCAAGCCGCAGCCCGAGATCGAGATACGGCTTGCCGCCCAGCACCTGGAGCAGCAAATCATGTCCGCGCTCGGCGGAGCGGTGCGAAAACACGCAATAGCCCGACGCCGCCGGCCGCAGCCGCATCGCGACCAGCGCCGCCGCCGAAGCAATGAAACCATCGATGATCACGGGACGGCGATGCATCGCGCTGCCGAGTACCGCGCCGGCCATCATCGCGATCTCGTAGCCGCCGAATTCGGCCAACACGTCAAGTGGCGACGTCGTATCGTTGCGGGCCGCCGCGCGCAGCGCGACCGCGAGCTTGCGCGCGATGCCGGCCTCATCGAGGCCGGTGCCGGCGCCGACGCAATCGGCCATCGGGATTCCCCCAAGGCGATGCAGCAACAGCGCGGCCGACGTGGTGTTGCCGATGCCCATCTCGCCGATCGCCACGATATCGGTGCCGGCCTTGATCGCTTCAGACACGATCGCAGCGCCACGCGTCAGGCAATCGCGCGCCTCAACGATGGTCAGCGCGGGTTCCTTCAGGGCGTTGCGGCTGCCGCGCCTTATCTTGGCGTCGATCAAATCCGGATGGGCGGGCAGATCCGCATCGACGCCGGCATCGATCACCCGCACATCGACCAGAGAGGCGCGCGCCAGCGCGTTGACGCCGGCGCGGCCGGCCAGATAGGTCGCAACCATCGCGGCCGTGACACTGGCGGGATAGGCCGAAACGCCCTCGGCGGTGATGCCGTGATCGGCCGCGAACACGAACATCGTGGCGCGCTTGGTGCGCGGTGGCTGCGGATGCCAGATCGATCCGAGCTGGACCGCGAGGTCCTCCAGCCGGCCGAGCGCGCCGAGCGGCTTTGCCTTGCCGTCGATCCGGGTACGAAACTGCGGCGCCAGCGACGGATCGACAGGCTCGATAGGCCAATCATGAGATTCGGCGGAGGAACTTTTGCTGTGCATTTGCCTTCCTTCGACCCACCGTCGAACGAGTTGATTCCGGTGTCTTGCGGCCGGTCTCCTGGCTCGCGGACAATGCCCTCGACCGCCTTCCCGAACCCGCTTTGCGGCGTTCAGTGACGTCATTGATCTCGGACGATCCGCCTGCAGTTGCGGGGGCAGCCGCGGAATTGCCTGCCAAACAACATGTCAGGACAGGCGCACCGCATTCCCGTTTCACCTCTCGCGAGGCACCGAAAGACGGAACCACGAGAGCATGATACAGGTGCCCGCGCAAGCGCGAGTGATCCTCGCGCCAGGGAAATCATGAGCGAAACGGCACCCTTACAGACCCCTGACGTTCTGGTGGTCGGTGGCGGCAGCGCCGCGCTGTGCGCGGCGATCGCGGCGCGGCGAAGCGGCGCCTCGGTGCGCATGATCGAGCGGGCGCCGCTCAGCCTGCGTGGCGGCAACACCCGCCACGCCCGCAATTTTCGTCTGATGCATGCCCGGCCGGAATGGTACGTTCCCGACAGCTATGGCGAGGACGCGTTTTTCAAGGATCTGGTTCGGGTCACGCGCGGCGCGACCGACGAACCATTGGCGCGACTTTTGATTCGTGGTTCCGCCGATATCACGCCATGGCTGATCGAAAACGGCGTGCGGCTGCAGGACCCCGCCAGCGGCGCAATGCCCTATTCCCGGCGCACCGCGTTTTTTCTCGGCGGCGGCAAGGCGATGATCAACGCGCTCTACGCCACCGCGATTGAAACTCGGCGTGACGATCGACTATGACAGCGAAGTCGTCGCGCTTTCTTTTGCCGACACCACACATTGCGCAGCCGACATCCTTCATGCCGGCGGGATCGAGCGCGTTGCCGCCAGGACGATGATCGCGTGCACCGGCGGCCATCAGGCCAATCTCGATTGGTTGCGCGAAAGCTTTGGCCCCGCCGCCGACGGCTTCATGATCCGGGGCACGCCCTATGCCACCGGGGCGGTATTGCGGCTGCTGCTCGGCGCCGGCGCAAAGCCGGTCGGCGATCCCGCGCGCGCACACATGGTCGCAGTGGACGCCCGCGGTCCGAAATTCGATGGCGGTATCGTCACCCGCATCACCGCGATCCCGCACGGCATCGTGGTCGACCGCTGCGGCCAGCGATTTCACGATGAGGGCGAGGACGCCCGCAAGACCCATTTTGCGCGTTGGGGTGCGCGTATCGCAGAATGTCCGGATCAAATCGCCTATCTGATCCTGGACGCCAATGGTTTGGGCCGTGCCTTGCCGACGGCGCTGGCGCCGATCCGGGCCGACAGCGTCGCAGAGCTTGCGACCAGGCTTGGCCTCGATCCGGCGGCGCTGGAAACCACGATCCTGCAATTCAATGCCGCGACGGACGCGAACAGCGATATCCAGCACTGAACGATCGCGCTACCAAGGGGCTGACCCCGCCGAAATCGCGCGCCGCGGTCGCGCTCACCGAGCCGCCCTTCGCAGCCTATCCGTTACGGCCGGGCGTCACGTTCACGCATTTCGGCGTCGCGGTCGACGATCATCTGCGGGTGGTACGAAATGACGGCACGCCGGCGCGCCATATGTTTGCGGCAGGCATGATCATGGCGGCGAATGTGCTCGGCGACGGTTATCTCGCAGGGCTCGGCGTCACGCTTTCGACGGTGTTCGGGCGCCTCGCCGGCGAAGCGGCGGCGCGGCAGGCCCGCACGACCTGACGTTACCTCAACGCGTCGCAGGCCGCCGCGAGCCGCTGCCAAGCGGCCTCTTCCGCCGGAAGTCCAAGCCTGTAGCGCCGTGATTCCGCGGCAAAGCCCCGGACCAGAATTCCCAAACGCGCGAAATGATCGAGCAGGTCCTTTTCATCGCGCGCCTCGAACAGGCCGAACAGATCGGTGCCGCCAATTATTTTCAGCCCCGCGCCGCCGAGTGTTGCATCGAGCCGCTTTCGATCTTCCGCGAGACGAAGCCGCGTCGCGGCGATCCACCCGGTATCGCGCAGCGCCAGCCGCCCAATCTCGCAAGCAGGCCCCGACACTGGCCAATCGCCGAGCAACCCGCGCCAATCCGGCGCCTCGGGCTCGGTGACGACGACAAAACCCACACGCAATCCGGCGAGGCCGAAAAATTTTCCGAGCGAACGCAGCACCATGGTGCCGGCCGGCAATCGCGGCAGCGCCAGGATCGAAACATCCGGCCGCACATCGGCGAACGCTTCATCGACGATCAGCCGCCGTCCGGTCACCGTCCAGGCCTGTGCGAAGGCGGAGAGATCGGCGTGGGCGATGATGCGGCCGTCCGGATTGTTCGGATTGACCACGATGAGTGTCTCGATGTCGTGCCGCCTGAGGTCCGGCAGCGCGTCGAGTTCATGCACCTCGGCGCCGGCATCGCGCCAGGCCGCGGCGTGCGAGCCATAGGTCGGCGCCAAGGATAGCCGACGCGGCGAGCGCCGATCAGGCGCGGCAACAGGCGGATCGCAATCTCGCTGCCGGGAACCGGGATCATCGTGGCGTTTGCCGGAAGCCCATAGGCCTCGGCGGCCGCCGCCGTCATTTGCGCCATGTCGCGCGCCAGCGGCAGCCGCTGATACAAAGCGGGCGCCAGCGCTGGCACCGGCCAGCAAATCGGATTAATTCCGGTCGATAAATCGATCCATGGAAGCGGCGCGGACGGATAGAGCGACGCGGCCATGTCGATGCGGCCGCCATGGACGCGCAGTTCGCCCATCCTCTTCCCGTTCTCATCCCGCACGTGCATGTTGCCATCCATGGCCGACCCGACCGACCGCGTCCTGATCCTGATTGTCGCCTTCGGCATCGAAGCCATGCTGGCCTATCCCGCGCCGCTGTTTCGCGCAATCGGTCATCCGGTGTCGTGGATCGGCGCCTTGATCCGGGCGCTCGATATCCAAACTCAACCGGCCGGAATATTCCGACACAATGCGGCGCATTGCTGGCGTCGTGACCGTGCTGTTGCTGCTCGGCGTCAGCCTCGGCGCAGGCTTTTCGCTGGAGACCGTGGCCCGCGCCGTTCCCTCACTCGGATTTGCGCTGGCCGTTGTGGTCGTCGCCACGCTGATCGCCGGCGGCAATCTCGATCAGCATGTGCGGGCGGTCGCTTCCGCGCTGCGGAACGAGGGGCTCGCGGGCGGCCGGCAAAGCATCGCCAACATCGTCGGCCGCGATCCCGAAGCGCTCGACGAGGCCGCGATCTGCCGCGCCGCGATCGAAAGCCTCGCCGAAAACGCCTCCGACGGCGTCACCGCGCCGGCGCTATGGTATCTGATCGGCGGATTGCCCGGCATGATCGCCTACAAGGCGATCAACACCGCCGACAGCATGATCGGTCACCTCTCCGAACGCTATCGCGCCTTCGGCTGGGCCGCGGCAAGGCTCGACGATCTCGTCAACCTGCCGGCATCACGATTGACCGGGCTGATGTTCATCGCCGCCGCCGCGGTGGTGCCGGGCGCATCGGCCGTGTCGGCATGGCGGGCATTCTGGCGCGATGCGCGATGCATCGCTCGCCCAATGCCGGCTGGCCGGAGGCCGCGATGGCCGGCGCGCTCGGGCTGCGGCTTGCCGGGCCGCGCGCCTATCACGGCGTGGTGGTCGACGACCACTGGATGGGCGATGGCCGCGCCGAGGCAACCGCCGAGGACATCGATCGCGCGCTGATGATCTACCGTGTGGCCTTCGCTGGCGCGCTGCTCCTCGTTGCCACGAGTGCTGCGCTGATCGCCGCGATGGGCGGCTGAGTGCTTAGCGCGCGAGGCTGAGCAGCTTCTCGACGTCGAGATGCGCGTCGAGATGCGCGGCCAGCGCATCGAGGGTTTGTTCGACCAGTGCTTCATAGGCGAGCGAACTTGCGGGCGCGCCAAGCCGCGCGAGCCACGCCGCGCGCTGCGCGTCGCCGGCGAAAAATCCATGCAGATAGGTTCCGGCCACACGGCCATCGGCCGAAATCGCGCCGTCCGAAACGCCCATCATCGAGCCGCACCAGCGGATTCTGCGTTGCCGCGCCGACGGTGCGGCCGATATGCATTTCATAACCGGCGACCGCGACGTCGTCGGCAATCGTGCGGCCCTTGACCGCGACCAGCGATTTGTCGCCGGCCAGTTCCGTCGTGACGTCGATCAGGCCCAATCCTTCAGCCGATCCCGGCGGTCCTTCGATGCCATCGGGATCGCTGACGCTGCGCCCGAGCATCTGATAGCCGCCGCACAGCCCGAGCACGCGGCCGCCACGGCGATGATGCGCGATGATGTCGGCGTCCCAGCCATAGCCGCGCAGCGCCGACGAGATCCGCGATGGTCGCCTTCGAGCCCGGTAAAATCACCAGATCGGTATCGACCGGCAGCGGCGCGCCGTTGCGCAACAGGACCAGTTCGACGCCGGGCTCGAGCCGCAGCGGATCGAGATCGTCGAAATTGGCGATATGCGGCAGCACCGGCACGACGATCCGCACGCGATGCCCGGCCGCGCCGGGCTGCAGCGCCGGTGAGGCCTCGAGCCCGTAGACATCCTCGGCCGGCAGCCGATGCGCATCGCGAAAATGCGGCACCAGGCCGATCGGCGCCCAGCCGGTGCGCTCGGCGACGAAATCCATGCCGCTGGCAAACAGCGAGGGATCGCCGCGCATCTTGTTGACGATAAAGCCCGCGATCAGTTTCGCGTCTTCGGGATCGACCACGGCGGCGGTGCCGCACAGGCTTGCGATCACCCCGCCGCGGTCGATATCGCCGATCAGCACCACCGGCGCATCCGCGGCGCGGGCAAACCCCATATTGGCGATGTCGTTGGCGCGCAGATTCACTTCCGACGCCGAGCCCGCGCCCTCGACCAGCACGATGTCGCATTGCTCCGCGCAGTTTCGCAAAGCTGTCGAGCACGTAGGGCATCAGTTGCGGCTTGCGCGCCTGATATTCGCGCGCCTTCGCGCGTGCCGAACGACGCGTCCCTGCACCACGATCTGCGAACCGACCTCGCTTTGCGGCTTCAGCAGCACCGGATTCATGTCGACCGACGGCGCTACCCGCGCGGCACGCGCCTGCAACGCCTGAGCACGGCCGATCTCGCCGCCGTCTGCGGTCACCGCGGCGTTGTTCGACATGTTCTGCGGCTTGAACGGGCGCACCGCAAGGCCGCGGTTCGCCAGCAAGCCGGCACAGACCGGCAACGATCAGCGACTTGCCGACATCCGAGCCGGTCCCCTGGAACATGAGGACGCGCGCGGCCATCAGAATTCGATGCCGGCCTGGGTTTTCACGCCGGCGGAGAAATGATGCTTGACCGCGCCCATTTCGGTGACGAGATCGGCCGCCTCGATCATCGCCGGCTTGGCGTTGCGGCCGGTCACGATCACGTGCAGATCGTCTCGCCGCGACGTCAGCCGCGCCACCACTTCGTCGAGCGGCAGATAATCGTAGCGCAGCGCGATGTTGAGTTCGTCGAGCACGACGAGGTTGATCGAGGGATCGTCGATCAAGCCCTGCGCAATGCCCCAGGCGCGCTGGCAGGCGGCGATGTCGCGCGCCTTGTCCTGGGTTTCCCAGGTAAAACCCTCGCCGGCGGTATGCCAGACCACGCGGTCGCCGAACGATTCCAGCGCGGCCTGCTCGCCGGTGGCGCGGCCCTTGATGAACTGCACCACGCCGATGCGCCAGCCATGGCCGAGCGCGCGCAACGCCAGACCGAAGGCGGCGGTCGATTTGCCCTTGCCCGGCCCGGTATTGACCATCAGCAGGCCCTTGGCGATGGTTTTGGACGCCTCTTCGGCGTCCTGGACCGCCTTGCGCTTGACCATCTTGGCGCGGTGGCGCTCGGCCTCGCGTTCGGCCTCATCTGCATCGATCTCGGTCATGGTTTCCCTGCGGTATCATCCGATGGGCGGCGACAGGATCATATCAATCCTGTCGGGGCAACCTGCCAAGTCGGCCGCAGGTTCCCGCGAGGGATTGACTTGACCGCGTTTCCGTCTGAATGAGTCCCTAGCCGACGGTGTCTCGTCTTCGGGCGGGACTAAGAGGGAATACCGGGCGCAGGAGATCTGGGGAAGTTCCCGGGTCTCCGGCGAAGCCGGAGCTGCCCCCGCAACTGTGAGCGGAAAGCCTGCACCAAATGCCACTGGGTTTCGACCCGGGAAGGTGGTGCCGGCGATGACCCGTGAGCCAGGAAACCTGCCGCCGCCTGCCATATCGCCATTCCGGGCGGGGCGTCCTGGAGTGAGAGGGTTGGTCGAACGGAGTGCAGGTCCGCTCGCCGCTTGTCTGGCAACCGCTCCTTGAGCGGTGCGCCATCCATTGACGGGCTTTGCTATGGACCAATCTGCACTCGACGCAACTCCGAAGAGCTATCACCACATCCTCCGATACCGCCGTCACGCTCCATGTCTGCGTCACCTGCCGCGCCGGCGAGGAAGGCAGGAAGGCCAGCCGCGCCGCGCGCCGGCCGCCGGCTGCATGACGCGCTTGGCCGAGGCGCAGCGCCGCCAGGACGGCACGCCGCGCTTTCGCATCGTCGAAGTCGAATGCCTTTCCAATTGCAATCGCGGCTGCAGCGCCGCGCTCACCGGACCGGGACGCTGGAGCTACATCTATGGCGATCTCAGCGAGGCGTCGGTCGATGACCTCCTGCTCGGCGCTTCGCGCTACGCCGCCACCGAGGACGGGCTGGTGCCGTGGCGGGAACGGCCGACGATCTTCCGCAAGGGTGTGATCGCGCGCATCCCGCCATCCCCGAAGCCGGTCTGAGGAACTTCTCATGTCGATCGAAAAAATTCCCGTCACCATCATCACCGGCTTCCTCGGCGCCGGCAAAACCACGCTGGTTCGCCATCTGATGCAGAACCCGCAAGGCCGCAGGCTGGCGATCCTGGTCAACGAATTCGGCGATCTCGGCATCGACGGCGAAATCCTGAAGGGCTGCGCCGACGCCAATTGCCCGGAAGACGCCATCGTCGAACTGACCAATGGCTGCCTGTGCTGCACGGTCGCCGATGATTTCGTTCCGACCATCTCTGCGTTGCTGGCGCGGCCGCAACCGCCCGACCACATCCTGATCGAAACCTCGGGACTGGCGCTGCCAAAACCGCTGTTGAAGGCGTTCGAATGGCCGGATCTGCGATCGCGCATCACGGTCGACGGCGTGATCGCGGTCGCCGACGCCGAAGCCGTCGCCGACGGCCGGTTCGCGCCCGATCTGGCGGCGATCGCGCGGCAACGCCTTGCCGACGAGAGCATCGACCACGACACCCCGCTCGGCGAAGTGTTCGAGGACCAGGTCGCCTGCGCCGACATCGTGATCCTCAACAAGGCCGATCTGGTCAGCCCCGAACGGCTTGCCAGCGCCCGCAAGATCGTGCTGGCCGAAGCGCCGCGCAGCATTCCTGTGCTTGATATCACCGAAGGCCGCGTCGATCCGCGCGTAGTGCTCGGGATTGGCGCCGCGGCGGAAGACGATCTCGACGGCACGCCCGAGCCATCACGAAGACCACGAAGAGCACGATCACGACGATTTCGACACCATCGTGGTAACGCTGCCGTCCGAACGCCGATGCCGAGACGATCGTGGCCCGGATCGAGGCGATCGCACGCGACCATCATCGTGCTGCGCGCCAAGGGTTATGTCGCGGTTCCCGGCAAGCCGATGCGGCTGCTGGTGCAGGGCGTCGGCACGCGGGTGCGCACGCAATTCGACCGTCCGTGGCGCGCCGATGAAGAACGTCGCTCGCGCATCGTCGTGATCGGCGAGCGCGGTTTCGATCGCGACGCCATCACCGCCGTGCTCACGGGGTAACGCATGCACATCCTGCTGCGGGAACGGCATGGACTGGAGGAAACCGCGGCGGCCGAAGACCTCGGCCAGGCGCCGGCGGACCTTGTCGTGCTGTCCTTTGCAGACAGCGACCTCAGCGCGTTCGCGACGGCCTGGCGCGGCGGCCGCGAGAATTTGCCGAGCCTGCGGCTGGCCAATCTGCGCCGGCTGGCGCATCCGCTCTCGGTCGATCTCTACCTTCAGAACACCTTGTCGGGCGCGCGCGGCATCCTGATCCGGCTGCTCGGCGGCATCGACTATTGGCGCTACGGTGTCGAGCAGCTCAGCGCGCTGGCGACGGCGAAAGGCATCGCACTGGCGATCATTCCCGGCGACGGCCGGCCCGATCCGCGGCTTGATGCCGCCTCCAACCTGCCGCCCTCGACGCTGCGCCGGCTGAAAACGCTGTGCGACAATGGCGGCGCGGATTCGGCGCGCGCCGCACTGGCGCAGCTTGCGCTCGCCGCGGGTCTGCCGGCGGTGCCGCCGGTCGCGCGCACCGCGCTGCCGCGTTACGGTTTTTACGCTCCCGGCACTGGCGTGATCGAATCGGACACCATCGACGCCGGGTGCGACGGCACGCCCATCGCGCTAGTGATTTTCTATCGCGCCATCCTGGCGGCGTCCGACACCGATCCGATCGACCGCCTGATGGCTGAACTGGCGCGGCGCGGCACCCGGCCGATTGGCCTGTTTGCGACCAGCCTGAAAGACCCGGAAGGCGATGGCTGGCTGCGCGAGCAGCTGGTGCGGATCGCGCCCGACGTCATCATCAACGCGACGGCGTTTTCGGCGCGCAGCGATAGTGGTTCGGGCTCGCCGCTCGATGTCGTCGACGCCCCCGTGCTGCAGGTGGCGCTATCGGGCGCCAACCGCGAACTGTGGACCGCGTCCGACCGTGGGCTGTCACCGCCCGACCTCGCCATCCATGTCGTGCTGCCGGAACTCGATGGCCGCATCTTCGCTGGCGTGGCCTCGTTCAAGCAGGTCGAGGCCGCCGACCCCGAACTCGGCTATGCCCGCACTGGTGCATGCAGGCGACGACGGCCGCATCGCCGCGATTGTGGCGCGCGCGCGGGCTTTGATCGCGCTGCGCCGGACCGCTGAGGCCGATAAGCGGCTCGCCATCGTGCTGTCGGCCTATCCGGGACGCGAGGACCAGATGGCGCATGCGGTCGGCCTCGACGCGCCCGAAAGCACCGTCGAAACGCTGAATGTTCTGCGCGACCGAGGCTACGCCATCGCCAACATCCCGGCGGATGGCACAGCACTGATCGACCGGCTGAAGACCGAGACGATCCACTGGCCCCTTCAACACTATCGGGCCGCACTGGCCGGCCTCGATCCGGCACTCACAGCCGGCCTGGAGCAGCAATGGGGTCCGCCCGAAAGCGACCCATCGATCGTCGACGGCGATTTCGTTTTCAAGGCGGCCTATTGCGGCCAAGCATTGATTGCGGTGCAGCCGGATCGCGGCCGGCGCGCTGATCGTGGCGCCGAGTATCACGATCCCGGGCGCGCGCCGCGACACAGCTACGTCGCGTTTTATCTGTGGCTGCGCCAGGTCGAACCAATCCGACGCGATGGTCCACATGGGCGCGCATGGCACGCTGGAATGGCTGCCGGGAAAATCGGTCGCGCTGTCTGAAGCGTGCTGGCCCGAGGCGCTGCTGGGTGCAACACCGGTGATCTATCCCTTCATCGTCAACGATCCTGGCGAAGCCGCCGTGGCAAAACGCCGGCTCGGCGCCGTCACCATCGGGCATATGACGCCACCGATCTCTATCGGCGCAGTGCCGCCGGGACTGCACGCGATCGAGCGGTTGCTCGACGAATATTCAGTTGCCGACGGTCTCGATCCGCGCCGCCGCGAGCGGCTGGCGCAGGTCGATCGTCGATGCCGCGCGCGACAACGGCCTCGACCGCGACAGCGGCCTCACCGCAACCATGACGCCGCTGCAGTCCGTGGTGCGGCTCGATAGTTTTGTGTGCGACGTCAAGGCGACATTGGTCGCCGACGGGCTGCACATCTTCGGCCGCGTGCCGCTGCAGGCCGAGGATCAAACCGGAATTCCATCCCTAATTCCGTACTTGGCCTGTGCGTCGGGTGAACGCGCCGCGTTGCTTGCAGCACTTGACGGCAGGCATGTCGCGCCCGGACCCGCGGGATCGCCGTGGCGCGGCCGGCGTGACGTGCTGCCGACCGGACGCAACCTCTACACCGTCGATACCCGCGCGGTGCCGAGCCGCAACGCCACCGAACAAGGCAAGAGCCTGGCCGAGGCGCTGCTGACCCGGCATTTGCAGGACCACGGCGATTATCCGCGCAACGTCATGCTGGACCTCTGGGGCTCCGCAACCATGCGCACCGCCGGCGAGGAATTCGCGATGGCGCTGCATTTGATGGGCGTCACGCCGGTATGGGACACCACATCGGACCGGGTCACCGGCTTTGACGTCATAACCCTGGCGACGCTCGGGCGTCCCCGGATCGATGTGAGCTTGCGGATCTCCGGCCTGTTCCGGGACGTGTTTTCGACGTTGCCCGATCTGTTCGAGCAGGCGGCGGCAGCCCTGGCCGCACGCGACGAACCCGCCGAAGAAAATCCCTATCGTACTTCGACAAGTCCCCGCGTGTTCGGACCCGCGCCCGGCGACTACGGCGCAGGCGTCACCGAGGCCATCACAGAATTCACGCCGGCCAGCGCCGAAGACGCCGGCGACGCCTGGCTTGCCAATAGCGCCTTCGCCTATGGCGGCGGCCATGATGGCGTCGCGGCGCGAGCGGCACTGGAGCAACGCACTGCCGCGACCGACGCGTTTATCCATCACCAGGATCTGCCCGAAACCGATTTACTGGCCGCAGCGGATTATGCCGCCCATGAAGGCGGTTTCGCCGCCGCCGCGCGCAAGCTCAACGGCGTGGCGCCGACGCTCTATCATGCGGACTCGACCAATCCCGATGCGCCGCGGATGCGCACACTCGCCGAGGAAGTGGCTCGCGTGGTGCGCGGTCGCGCCGCCAATCCGCGCTGGCTCGAGGGACAGATGCGGCATGGCTTTCGTGGCGCGGCCGAGATCGCCTCGACGCTCGACCAGATGGCGGCGTTCGCGCATCTGGCAGGCGCGGTCGAAAGTCATCACTTCGATATCTATTACGACGCAACGCTCGGCGACGAGGCGGTGCGGCGCTTCATCGAACAGGCCAACCCCGAAGCCGCCGCGGCGATGCGTCAGCGCTTCCAGCAAATGCGCGAGGCCGGCTATTGGGTCACGCGACGCAACAGCGTCATCGAACAGATCGCGACCGCGCCGGCGGATACAGAGGCCACGTCATGAGCTACGTCTACGAGACCGACGGCGCGGCGATCTACCAACGTTCGTTCGCGATCATCCGCGCCGAGGCGCGTCTCGAACGGTTCGATGCCGGTGACGAAAAGGTCGCGGTGCGCATCATCCACGCCAGCGGCATGGTCGAGGTCGCCGACGATATCGTGTTCACGCCGGGCTTCAGCGCGACGGCATCCGCCGCGTTGCGCGCGGGCGCGCCGATTTTCTGCGATGCCCAGATGGTGGCCCATGGCATTACCCGGGCACGGCTGCCGGCCGATAATCCAGTGATCTGCACGCTGACCGATCCTCGCGTGCCTGATCTCGCGGTCGCACACCGTACCACCCGCACCGCGGCGGCGGTGGAGTTGTGGCGCGAGCGATTGGCGGGCTCGGTGGTGGTGATCGGCAACGCGCCGACCGCCTTGTTCCGCCTGCTGGAAATCCTCGGGGAGCCTGGCGTAAAGCCACCCGCTGCGGTGATCGGCATCCCCGTCGGCTTCGTCGGCGCGGCCGAATCCAAGCAAGCGCTGCTCGAAAGCCGGCTGGTGCCAAGCGTTATCGTGCGTGGACGGCGCGGCGGCAGCGCGATGGCCGCGGCGGCGCTCAACGCTGTCGCAAGCGAGATCGAATGAGCGCGCCCGCCACCATCTATGGCGTCGGCCTCGGCCCCGGCGATCCGGAGCTGATGAGCGTCAAGGCGGCACGGCTGATCGCCAAGGCCGGTGTCATCGCGCATTTCCGCAAGCCCGGACGTCCCGGCAATGCCCGCACCATGGTCGACGGCCTGCTGGCGCCCGGAATCATCGAAGAAGCGCTGGAATATCCTGTCACCACCGAGATCGCGCTGGAAGACCCCGCCTATAACGAGGCGCTGCGGGCTTTCTACGACGAATGCGTGCAGCGGCTGCTGCAACATACCGCCGCTGGCCGCGACGTGACAGTATTGTGCGAAGGCGATCCGTTCCTTTACGGCTCGTTCATGCACCTGCACAGCCGCATCAACGGGCATGCGCCGGTTGTGGTGGTGCCCGGGATTTCCGGCATGTCCGGCTGCTGGACGGCGAGCGGCGTGCCCATCACCTTTGGTGACGACGTCCTGACCGTGGTGCCGGCGACGCTCGACGAAACCGCGTTGCGTGAGCGGCTACAGTCGATCGATGCGCTGGTGGTGATGAAGCTCGGCCGCAATCTGCCGAAAGTGCGTCGCGCGCTGCAGGCGGTTGGGCTTGCGGAACGCGCCGTCTATGTCGAGCGCGGCACCATGGCCGGCGAGAAAGTATTGCAGCTCAGCGAGAAGACCGACGACGAGGCGCCCTACTTCTCGATGATCCTGGTCCACGGTCGCGGGCGCCGGCCATGAGCGGCTGGCTTGCCATCGCCGGCCTCGGCCCGGGCGCCGCGGGACTGATCACGCCTGAGGTGACCGACGCGCTGGCGCAGGCCACCGATTTGATCGGCTACGCGCGCTATGTGGCGCGGGTGCCTGAACGCGCGGGCCTGACACGCCACGGCTCGGACAATCGCGAGGAACTCGACCGCGCCAGCCTCGCGTTGCGGCTCGCGGCCGAAGGCAAGCGCGTCGTCGTGGTGTCCTCGGGCGATCCCGGCGTGTTCGCGATGGCGGCGGCGGTGTTCGAGGCGGTCGAGGCCGGCGAGCCGTCATGGCGCGATCTCGACATAAAAGTGCTGCCCGGCATCAGTGCGATGTTCGCCGCGGCGGCCCGGATCGGCGCCCCGCTCGGGCATGATTTCTGCGCCATCAACCTGTCGGACAATCTGAAGCCATGGGAATTGGTCGAGCGCCGTTTGCGGCTGGCGGCGCAGGCCGATTTTGTCATTGCGCTTTATAATCCGCTGTCGTCGGCGCGGCCCTGGCAGCTCGGCCGCGCGTTCGAGCTGTTGCGCGAGGAACTGCCGGAAAGCGTGCCGGTGATTTTTGCCAGCGCGGTCAGCGATATCAGCGAGGCGATCGAGACCATGAGCTTGCGCGATGCGGTGGCAGACCGCGCCGATATGCGCACGCTGGTGCTGATCGGCTCGTCGCGAACCCGGCTGATCCCGCGCGGCGATGGCACGGCATTCGTCTATACGCCACGCTCGGCCGGAGGCTCATCATGACCGAGCCAGCGCAAAACCTGGTCAACCGTCTCGACCTTTTCCCGCTCCGGAATGAAGGGTCGGCGCACCATCACGACAGGCAACCCCAACGCGCGCGCGGCTTCGATCTTGGCGAAAGCGCCGTCGCCGCCCGCGTCGCGGGCGACCACGATGTCGATGCGGTGATCGGCCAGCATCGCGCGGTCGCCGGCAAGGTCGAACGGTCCGCGTGCCACGATCAGCTCCGCCTGCAGCGGCAAAGGCGCGCGCGGCGGATCGACCAGCCGGACCAGATAGAAATGCTGCGGATGGCTGGCGAATGGCGCAAGCTGCATCCGGCCGATGCCGAGAAACACCCGCCGCGGCGATGGGCCGAGCGCTGCCGCCGCAGCAGTGAAATCATCGACCTCGATCCAGCGGTCGGCTGGCATGCGCTGCCAGGGCAGCCGCTCCAGCGCCAGCAACGGTATGCCGACGATCGCACAGGCCGCAATCGCATGCGCGCTCATTTGCGCCGCGAACGGATGGGTGGCGTCGACCACGCGCGCGATGTTTTCGTCGCGGAGATATTTTGTCAGCCCATCAACGCCGCCAAAACCGCCGACGCGCCAGGGGATCGGCGGCGGCGTTGGGCGTTCGGTGCGGCCGGCATAGGACAGCACGGCATCGAATCGCGGGGCGTTCGCCAGCACTGCCACGAGCTGGTTGGCTTCCGCGGTCCCGCCGAGGATCAGGACCCGCAATGGTTTGGCCGGGGAGGATGTCATGGCAGGGAGCGATGACATACCGACGCCCTGGCTGTCCATCGTCGGGATCGGCGAAGACGGACTTGACGGGCTGTCGGCGGCGGCGCGGGCGCAGCTCGCCGCCGCCGAATTGATCGCCGGCGGACGGCGGCATCTGGCGCTGGTCGCAGCGCTCGGCACGCCTAAGCTCGAATGGGAGACGCCGTTCGCGTCATCGATCCCGAAACTGCTGGCGCATCGTGGCAAGCGCGTGGTCGCGCTGTGCTCGGGCGATCCGTTCTGGTACGGCGCCGGCTCGGTATTTGCCGAAGCCGTTCCGCTTGCGGAAACCATCGCGATTCCCGCGCCATCAACCTTTGCCTGGGCCGTGGCGCGGCTCGGTTGGCGGCTCGAAGAAACCATCACGCTCGGCCTGCACGCGCGTCCGATCGAACTGTTGCGCCCGCATCTACGGACCCGCGCCCGGGTGATCGCCCTGGTGCGCGACGGCGCGGCTCCGGCGCAGATCGCCGCTTTTCTGAAGGGCGTCGGCTTCGGGCCGTCGCGCCTGACGATGCTCGAAGCGCTCGGCGGCCCACGCGAACGCGTCCGTGTCGCCTTTGCCGCGGGGTTCGCCGTCGATGACATCCAATCGCCGGTGGCTCTGGCGATCGAAGTGATCGCCGAACCCGGCGCCACTATCATTCCGCGCGTCGCCGGATTGCCGGACGAGTTGTTCATTCACGACGGCCAACTGACAAAGCGCGAGATCCGTGCGGTCAGCCTCTCCACGCTCGCACCACGCGGCGGCGAATTATTGTGGGATATCGGCGCGGGCTCCGGCGCGATCGGCATCGAATGGCTGCTCGCCGATCCCGCCAATCGCGCCATCGGCATCGAAGCGCGCGAGGACCGGCTCGCCAATGCGCGCGCCAACGCGCAATCATTGGGCGTGCCGCATTTCGACCTCCGGCTCGGCACCGCGCCCGACGCATTGAAGGATCTGCCCACACCCGACGCGGTATTCGTCGGCGGCGGCGCCAGCCGCGACGGTGTGCTCGAAGCGATATGGCAGGCGTTGGCGCCGGGCGGCCGTCTGGTGGTCAATTCGGTGACCTTGGAAACCGAGGCCATTCTGATTGCGTGGCAAGCGCGCCATGGCGGCGCGCTGCTGCGGCTGTCGGTCGAACGCGCCGGCGCGGTCGGCGGCCTCACCGGCTGGCGCGCCGCGATGCCGGTAGTGCAATGGAGCGTGACCAAATGAGCCGGCAAAAAACCCGACTTGTGATCGGATTGGGTTTTCGCGACCAGGCCACCGCGCAGTCGATCGGCGAGGTGCTGGCGAGCGTCGCCGCGAAAGCCGCGATGCCGGATGTAGCCACTGAGCTTGCCGTGGTGGAAGACAAGGCCACGCATCCGAACCTGCTCGTCGCTGCTCATGCGGCTCGCTTGTCCATCAAGACGATTGCGGCCGAAGCGCTGCGTGCGGCGGACCCGCGCGTGGCGACGCGTTCGGAACGGGTGCTGAGGCAGCGCGGCGTCGGCAGCGTCTGTGAAGCCGCGGCATTGGCCGCGGCCGGCGCCGGGGCGCGTCTCGTCGTCACCCGTCAGGTGTCGACCGATCGCAACGCGACGGCCGCCGCCGCCCTATCGGAGGATGTTACGCCATGACCGTCCATTTTATCGGCGCCGGTCCCGGCGCGCCCGATCTGATCACCGTACGCGGCCAAAATCTGGTCGCGCGCTGCCCGGTATGCCTGTTCGCGGGATCGCTGGTGCCGCGCGAGATCGTCGCGCTGTGCCCGCCCGGCGCCCGCGTGATCGACACCGCGCCGCTCGACCTCGATGCCATCATTGCGGAATTCGTCACCGCCCACAACGCCGGACTCGACGTGGCGCGGCTGCATTCCGGTGATCTCTCGGTCTGGAGCGCAATGGGCGAGCAGATTCGCCGGCTCGAAGACCATGACATTCCCTATACGGTGACGCCCGGCGTGCCGTCATTCGCCGCCGCCGCCGCCGTGCTCGGGCGCGAACTGACCTTGCCCGGCATCGCCCAGACCGTGGTGCTGACCCGCACCTCGGGCCGCGCCTCGGCGATGCCATCCGGCGAAAGCCTTGCCGCCTATGCCGCGACCGGCGCTACGCTCGCGATCCATCTGTCGGTCCATGTGATCGACCAGGTGGCGGCGACCCTGATCCCGCATTACGGCGCCGGACGGCGCGGTCGCCGTTGTCGTGCGCGCGAGCTGGCCCGAACAGGTCATCCTTCGCGGCACGCTGTCGACGATCGCGGCGCAGGTACGCGAGGCCGCGATCGAACGCACCGCGTTGATTCTGGTCGGGCCGTCGCTATCGGCGCATGATTTCGCCGACAGTGCGCTTTACAGTGCGAATTATGACCGCAGGTTCCGACCCTCCGCAGAGACCGGCCGTGGCCGCGACTAGCCGGTTTGCCGGCACGCCCGGACTGATCGTTGCCGCACCCGCAAGCGGCAGCGGCAAGACCACGCTGACCTTGGCGCTGCTCGCCGCGTTGCGCCGTCGCGGCCGTATCGTACAGCCTTATAAATGCGGCCCGGATTATATCGATCCGGCGTTTCACACTGTTGCTGCCGGCAGAGCGTCGTTCAACCTGGATTCCTGGGCGCAAGGCCGCGACCGCTTTGAGGCGCTGCTGGAGGCCGCAACCGACGCAGATATAGCGCTGGCCGAAGGCGTGATGGGACTGTTCGACGGCGTGGCGTCGCAAGGCGCCTGGGGCAACGGCTCGACCGCCGATATCGCCGCGGCGACCGGCTGGCCGGTGGTGCTGGTGCTCGACGTCGCGGGCCAGGCACAATCCGCCGCCGCGGTCGCGCTCGGCTTTGCGCGCTATCGCGTCGACGTCACGATCGCAGGCGTGATCCTCAACAAGGTCGCCAGCGAGCGCCACGCCACGCTGGTGCGCGACGGCTTTGCGCGGATTGGCATCCGCGTCTTCGGCGCGGTTGCAGCGCGACACCGCGCTGACGATGCCGGAGCGCCATCTCGGACTGGTCCAGGCGCAGGAGGATCCAGCGCTGCTGGCGCGGCTCGCCGCACTCGCCGATCTGGTCGAGCGCGACGTCGACCTCTCGGCACTCGAAGCGGCGGCGCGCCCGGCACGGCGTCAGCCGCCTGTGGCCGCGCCACGGATGATTCCGCCGGGACAACGGATCGCGCTGGCGCGCGACGTGGCGTTTTCGTTCGTCTATCCGCATCTGCTGCGAGGCTGGCGCGCGGCGGGCGCGGAAATCATCGCCTTCTCGCCACTATCGGACGAACCGCCCGATCCTTCCTGCGACGTCGCCTGGCTGCCCGGCGGCTATCCGGAACTGCACGCCGGCAAGCTCGCCGCAGCGTCGCGCTTCGCTGAGGGGATCCGCGCCTTCGCGCAGACGCGCCCGGTCCATGGCGAGTGCGGCGGCTACATGACGCTTGGCGCCGGCCTGATCGACGCCGCGGGGCAGCGTCACGCGATGCTTGGGCTGCTCGGGCTTGAGACCGATTTCGCCCAACGCCGCCTGCATCTGGGCTATCGGACCGCGACGCTGCGGGCGCCGATCCCGGGTCATGCCGCGGGAAGCGCGCTGCGAGGCCACGAATTCCACTATGCCCGCGTGGTGACGCAACCCGACGAGCCGCTCGCCGATATCCGCGACGCCTCCGGCGTGGCGACGGCGGAAACCGGAAGCCGGCGCGGTCACGTCACCGGAAGTTTCTTTCACATGGTCGATGTCGCGGGAGACGCCAGACCATGACCACAGCTGACAAATCCTCCATCGGCAGCATCGCCCTGATCGGCGGCGGCCCGGGTGACGTCGACCTGTTGACCCTGCGCGCGGTGGAGCGGCTGCGCGCCGCCGACGTCATTCTCTATGACGACCTCGCCGGCGACGACATCCTGTCGTTCGCCTCACCCGACGCCGAACTGATCGCGGTCGGCAAGCGCGCGGGTCATCCCTCGCCGAAGCAGCAGGAAGTAAGCCGGCTGATGATCGATTATGCCAAACTCGGCAAGCGCGTGGTCCGGGTCAAATCCGGCGATCCCTCGATCTTCGCCCGCGCCGATGAAGAGATCGTCGCGGCGCGCGACGCCGGCGTGCCGATCGAGATCGTGCCCGGCATCACCACCGCGACCGCGGCTGCCGCCTATCTCGGCACGTCACTCACCAAACGCGGCGTGGCGCGAAGGGTGCAGATGGTCACCGGCCACGATGTCGATGGAAGTTTGCCGGAAGACCTCGATATCGCCGCGCTGGCCGATCCCGGCGCCACCACCTGCGTGTTCATGGGCAAGGCGACATTCGCGGCGCTGGCCGAAAAGCTGATCGTCGCAGGGACTATCGGGTGAGACGCCGACTGTGGTGATCGAAAGCCTGGGCTCACCCGCCACGTCAGTGATGGCGGGCACGCTGACGGAGATCGCAGCCCGCCTTACGGCGGCAAAGCCGCAGGGACCGTGCATGATCCTTTACGGCGCCGCGCTCGCTGGTGTCGGCGGCGATAAAGCGTGAGCGCGCCGCTTCACCACTTGGCCGAAGCCGACAGTTCGAAGGTCCGTGGCGCGCCGAGATACACCTGGTCAGGATAGCCCGGGTCCGACCACTGCGGCATATACGGCATTGGTGATGTTGCGCACCCGGAATTTGACCCGCATCGTGTCGATGCCCTGCCATGGCAGATCGCGTTTCGCGATATCGACGAAGGCGTAAAGGTCAGCGGTGGTGTAGGCGTTCATCGTGGTCGCATCGTCCTCATACAGATACCGGTTTCCGACATAGCGAACCGAGCCGCCGATCTCGACCGGCCAGCGCCAGTTGTTGAAGCGATAGGAAGCCCCGGCGTTGACGATGACCGGCGCTACGTTGGACGGCGTGTTGCCGCTCACATCCAGACCGTCGATGAAAAAGTTCGTCATAGCGAGCCTGCGTCACCGCGACGTTGGCCCAGAGCTTGACGGTCGTTCGATCGGATTCACCGCGCCCGCAAGTTCGATGCCCTTGCTCCTGACCGCGCCGGCCAGCGCCGACGTCGTGTCGTTGATCTGCACGTAAACGTTGTTTCGCAGGATATCGTAGGCGGCGAAGGTCCATTCCGCCCTGCCGCCCCAGAACAATTGCTTGACGCCGGTCTCGTAGATTCGCGAACTGGTCAATTCCAGCGACGTTCCGGGCGTCAGGGAGAACATGCCCGGCCGCGGCCGGATCGTAGGCGGTGGCGTACATGCTGTAGAAAACCAGGCTCTTGATCGGCTCGAACGTATAGGCCGCGCGATAGGACACCGGCGCCAGGTCTTGGTGAACGGCTGCCCCGTCGGGAATGGAGCCATCGAAATTGATGCCGTCGCGTGCCAACATGAAATCCTCAACCCTGACGCCGCCGATCAAGGCGAACATCGGCGTTATCTTCAGACGGTCTTCGATCGACCCGGCGAGGGTGTCGAGGTGGCTGTTCCGGATATCGGACGGGGCGGACCCGTCGGCACATCGTAAACCCCCGGGATCTGGATTGAGCACGGAAACCGAGTCGGCCGGGTAAGTGTCGCCGCCCTCCTCGGTGAACTTGATGTCGTTGCGGCTGACCTGGAGCTGGGCCGCCAGACGGTTCTCCATCCCGAAGAACGAGCTGTTCCAGACCACGTCGGTGTTGTCGCCGAACACATGCTGATTGTGGTCGACGAAAAAGCGGTCGCGATCGATGGTCGAGGTGGCCAGATCGAACGCATAGGTCTCGCTGTCGAACCAGTGCCGTTGGGCGCGGTAGTCGTAGACCTGATTCTTGAGCGTGATGTCGTTGCTCAGCGCCCATTCGAATCCGCCGCGCAGCCAAAGTTCGTGAGCCCCGACGGAATTGTCGGCCACGTTGTAATTGGTGGTCAGCGTGCGCGAATCCACGGTCACCGGTGCGATGACGGAGACGCCGTCGAAGGTGTTGAGCGCGCGTGCCCGAAACCACGCCGTTCTTGGCAAAGGGACCGGAGAACGAGGTCGGCACCAGCGGCGTTCCCCAATAGGCATGACCTTGATCGTGCTTGTACTCGATCGCCCCGAACACCTTGAACGTATCGGACACCCGGTAATTCAGTTGCCCCGAGAAGTTCGAGAGATTCTGATAGTCGCCGTCGATAAAGCTGTCGATCCTGGACTGGCTGAGGTCGACGCGATAATCCAGCCCCTCGACCGCCGTGCTGCCGCCCGAACCGAAATGGGTGCGATAGGTGCCCAGCGTATCGATCGAGGTATCGAGTTCGTTCTTGATCGCTCCCGTGGTCGGCTGCCTGTTGACGTAGTTGACCGATCCGCCGATCGCATCCAATCCGGACATCAGCGATGACGGACCTTTCAGGAACTCGACACGGTCGAGATTGGAAGTGTCCATCACGCGTGAAGTGATATCCTGCGGACCGATCCAGATTCCGTTGTAGAGGATGTTGATCGCGCTGCCGGTGAAGCCTCGCATCGAGAACCCGGCCGGCGCGCCCGCAGCATCGCCGGAAAGCACGCCGACCGCGCCCTGCGCGGTTTCCGTGGTGGTTCGATAGCCCTGCTGCTGCATCTTCTGTTGGTCGACGATTTCGACGCGAGGCCGGCGTCTCGGAGGACCGTGAGGCCGAGGCGGCTGGCGCTGATCGCCACCACATTGGTGTTGAGCGGGGTCCGCGGCGCTTCGGCCGCAGCAGGGGCCGGCCCGGGAACGGGCTTGGCGGCCGTCGTGCGGGTCCGGCCGCCGACGCGGGCGTGGACGCTGGAACGAGGGGTCTCGGCCTGCACCCGCGTGGCAGGCTTGCGCTTGGGCTCCGCGACAATGACGGGACCGATCGCGCCGGAGTTATTGCCGCTCGGCGCGGCGGTTTGCGCCAAGCCTGGCGTGATCGCAACGGAAGAAAGCAACGCAAGCAGGCTGAGCGGAGTTGCCTTCGAGCGCCACCGGCGTTGCCCCGCCTGCACGGATACAAGCGTCCGCGCGAATATCGGCGCAGAACGCCGATCAACTTCAAAATTTGACACGATGATAGTCCCGACGGCGAACGCCTAACCGTCACCGCGGTTGCCGCTACAGACTGCCTTCGCCCTCTGGCAGGTATAGCAAGCTACTCTCGCCACATCGGAGCACCCCGCCCGACGCGTTCGCGCGTGACAATGACCGGCAGCAGGTTTCCTGGCTCGCGGGTTATCACCTCGGACCACCTTCCCAGAGACGTATCGGTCTCCAGTGGTATTAACTGGTCGTCGGCTATCCGCCTACAGTTGCGGGGGCAGCCGCGGAATTGTCTGTCGGAACAAACGCACCGCATTCCCTTGGTTAGCCCTTTCGAGCACTACCGATCACGAACGTGGCATCGGATCGTAACCGCGTCAACCGTTGAATCGGCGACGCACCAGTTGTCGCACCTGAACATCATTCCGGGCGCGAACTAAGATCGTATCCCTTGAGGCGATAGATCAGATACGACACGCCCCAACTTACGATGAATAATGCGACGATGCCGTAGCCCAGCGCGCCGAAATTGCTGTTGAGGTTCGAGATCGCGTCCCAGAACGCACCGTGCAAGTCGAATTGACCGGCGATCAGGCCCAGCGTTTCGATGCCGCCGACCACCAATGCCACCAGCACCGATACCGACGTGATGGTGAGGTTGTAGAACAGCTTGCGCATCGGGTTGCGATAGGCCCAGCCATAGGCACCCAGCATCAACACGCCGTCGGTGGTGTCGACCAGCGTCATGCCGGCGGCAAACAATGCCGGGAAAATCAGCAGCGACCAGTTCGACACCGAATTCGACGCCTGTGCCGAGAGGCCGAACAGGCTGATCTCGCTGGCGGTCTCGAAGCCGAGCGCAAACAACAGCCCGATCGGATAAAGATGCCAGCTCTGCGAGACGAAGCGAAACAGCGGCCGGAACAGCCGCGCCAGCCAGCCGCGCTGTTGCAGCAGCGAATCGATCTGCTCTTCGGTGATATGATCGCCGCGCTCGGCTAGCCGGAACGCCCGGTAGACGCCGCGCAGCACGATCAGATTGGCGATGGCGATGATGAACAGAAACAGCGCCGACGCCGATGTACCCAAGATGCCGCCGATCTGGCGGTAGGAAGCCAGCCGTTCGCTCAGCGCGTTCGCCGTCATCGCAACCGCGACGGAAGCGGCCACAACAACGGTCGAATGTCCCAGCGCAAAGAAAAATCCGACCGCGACCGGCCGCTTTCCTTCCTGCATCAGCTTGCGCGTGACATTGTCGATCGCGGCGATATGGTCGGCGTCGATCGCGTGGCGAAGCCCGAGGCTGTAGGCCAGCACCGCGGTGCCGATCAGGACCGGCTGATGGGCAAAGACCACCAACGCCCAGATCCATGCCCCCAGATTGGCGCCGATCAGAAGAGCGTAGATTGCAATGATGCGACCGCGAAAGCCAAGCAGCTCGGGTTCGGCGCAAACGGTCGGAACAATCGATTTCACGGAACCACCTTTGATTTCACGGCTACGCCTTGCGATGGAAAATGGAATTGCAGTCTGCGCCAGCCGATCACGGCTCCGGTCACCGAGAACAGGAACCCAATAGCGCATAACACCACGATGAGCATGCTTCTCAGCCTCGGATGGGCAAACAATATCGGAAAATCCAGCGTGTGCAGGGCGGTGTAGACCCACCGGTAAGCCCGGCGCGACGAATCGAGCCGCTCCATTACGCGGCCGGTCGCGCCATCGACCTGAAACCAGACATCGCCACAGACCGACCGATAGACCGGAGCACCAGGGATCAGCGAGGCGACCGGATAATGGTCCCCGACGCCGACCACGACGGGGGCGGCGCAGTTCGACGCGATGCGCCGGATCAAGCCATCGACCTCTTGCGCCGTCAGATAGGAACGCCCCGGCCGCGGATTTCGCGGATCAGCGCCGATCGCCGAAATCGACTGCGCATCGACGCCGGTTCGTTCGCGTTTGTAACAGCGATCGCCGAAAGCGAACCATTCCAACTCTTTCGCGGATTTAGGGATGGAACTTGCATCGCCGGCAACGCCGTTCCAATCCGGCGTTCGCGCGATCGTCGCTGCTTCGGTGTCGGATAACCGGCCGCGCGAAAACAGCAGGCCATGGTCCATCGACAGCCAGCCGCTGAAAATCCAGGTCAACACGAATGTCGCGGTGAACAGACCGAGGATGTGATGCCAGGCGTGCCAGCCGCCAAACGGCGATCCGAGGCCGCGACGCGAAACCCGCAGCCTGATCACACCAAGCACGGTTCCCGTCACGGCCGCGACCAACGCCACCAGCGAAAGCGTCCACACCACTTTGTCCCAGGCCGCCCAGTTGCTGCGCAGAACGGTCGGGTAAATCCAGTGCACCACACTGCCCGGATAATTCCAGGCCCGCTGGTAATGCGTGGTGCCGAGTACGACCTCACCTGTGCTGGAAGAGACGTAGAGCTCGGCGCCTGACGGATCGTTCAACGCCACGCGATAAAGTGGCCGGTGTTCGTCGTAGCCGTTGGGCACGCTCCATTGATCGTAATCCGCAAGGGAGGCAAGGATTGCGTGCG
Source organism: uncultured Alphaproteobacteria bacterium (assembly GCA_963755895.1). GTDB lineage: Bacteria > Pseudomonadota > Alphaproteobacteria > Rhizobiales > Xanthobacteraceae > Bradyrhizobium. The sequence goes on along the minus strand of CAVWMD010000001.1, from coordinate 508,695 downwards.
TGGCGTCGATGCCAATTTGACGCGCGTGGGCTTGCGCGATTGCCAATGCAAGCTGATCCGACGTGACGGCGGCCTCGGAGAGATCTACTGCGCGAACCGCCGCGGACTTTGACGCGCCGGTCACGATGTAAACCGGGCCGTCGCTGCGCTGGATCAAACGAACCCGCTGCGCGCCCTCGATATGGCTCGCGGCAACGGCCTCGTCCGGGCCGTAGCGAACCCGCGAAACATCGATCGGCGCCAGGCCTGCGAAACGTGCCGCTTCCGTCAACGCCGGAAACGGCACGAAATGCATCACGATGCCGCTCGCAAACCACATCGCAAACAGCAGGCAAAAGCCGACGCCAAGCCAGCGGTGCAGCAGAACGAGGGCTTTCATGGCCTGGCGCCTACCATTTGAACGCTGCCGCCAGTTCATAGGTCCGCGGCACGCCGAGCAGGATCTGGTCGGGATCGAACGGATCGCCCCAGAGCGCCGCATCGGTTGCCGGGGGCGCTGGTGCTGCCGGCCGACCGCTATCCCGATTGGCAACGCGCTTGGATGCCGGCGCGCGCCTTGTGGCAGATGAAGTCCGCTTGACCGGCTTGCGCTTCGGCTCGGTGACGATGACCGGCCCTAGCTGGCCTGGCTGCCCGGTCGGCCTCGCGGTTTGAGCCCGCACGGCGCCGGCCGAAAGACAGGCAAGCAGAGCCGGCGGTGCGCCCGAACAGCGCAGCCAGCGCTTGGTTGGGAGTTGACGAGAGGCTGGCGCGAAAAAGCGGCAGGCAAAATGGGACGTCGAACGCCCATCATCCGTTGAAATTGACACGATTGTAGTCCGAGAGCGATCGCCGATACGTCACCGCGGTTGCCGCCACATCCACCTCGCCCTGAGTCGGATGTAACAACTATTCGACGACACCGGAGCACCCCGCCCGACGCGTTTGCGCGTGACTATGACTGGCAGCAGGTTTCCTGGCTCGCGGGTCATCGCCTCGGACCACCTTCCCAGAGATCCTGCGATCCCCAGTGGTATTAATGGTCGTTGGCTATCCGCCTACAGTTGCGGGGGCAGCCGCGGAATTGTCAGCCAAGTCTCAAATCAAGTCCGAGATAATGGCCGGCGCACCGCATTCCCTTGGCTAGCCCTTGCGGGCACTACCGACCGCAAGGTGGCATCGGGTCGTGATCGCGTCAACCTTCGAATCAGCCATGTCCCTTTGAAGCAAACGAGACGATCACAGCGCATGAAAGTTTTCGGAGCGACAGCCGCGTCAGGCGATGCGCGGCGCAGGTCATCCGGCGATCAGCCATTCGTGCTGCGCGGGTTGCGGCTACGTACTTGCCCTCCTTGGGAAAAATTCGACATCGCGCCCAATCTTGGTCTAGAAGTGCCTTTACAAGCTCGATGGTCGTTTCGGTTTGGTCTTTCGAATGAACTGGTTTCGCGCCAACGTCAGGCAGGTCACATCGTTCGCGCTGCTCGCGCTCGCGATTAACCTTGCGCTGTCGTTCGGCCACATTCACCTCGAAGGCTTTCGCGGCGGCGAGACCAATGCCGGCGTGCTGCTGTCGGCGCTCTCCCACACCAAGAGCGGGCAACCCGACCAACACAAGGGCCATCCCGACGATCTCTGCCCTATCTGCATGGCGCGGGCGGCACTCGGAGCCGGGCTTGCCGCCGTGGCCCCTGTTCTGTCGTTCGACCTTGCCTACGTTACCCTCGAGCCGGCGTTCGGCGAGGACCTCGCGATCCCGCAACGCCCGCGCGCGAATTTCCAGTCGCGCGGTCCGCCGCTCTCCTGACATCGCCGCTTCGCCGTGAACGGGAGTAGCCAGCGCATCGCTGGCGACCGCGATCGGCGTTGCCGCTGCGATTCCCGCTCACCTGATCCCCATCATCGGCCGCTTGCGAGCCAGGCTCGGTAGGCGCTGGCCATAATCGAGCGGCAACAACGGCATATCGCACCGGCGATGCCGAATGCCGCGAGGTGACATCATGATCGGACTTACATTGCGCCGGATGCGGATCGGGCCCGCGGCTCGACGGCTGCATCTTGCCGTGGCCTGCTGGCTGTTGCTGACGGCTGCACCCGCGTTCGCGCATCCCCATGTCTGGGTGACCATGAAAGAGGAATTGCTGTACGCGCCCGACGGCGCGCTGACCGGCGTTCGCCATGCATGGACCTTCGACGCGACGTTCTCGGCTTTCGCGACCCAGGGCCTGAGTGCCAGGACCAAGGGACATTTCACCCGCGACGAGCTGCAATCGCTGGCGCAGACCAATATCGAGTCGCTGAAGGAATATCGCTACTTCACCTACGCCGTGGTCGACGGCAAGAAGCAAAAGAACGCCTTTAACGAGCCGGTCGACTACTGGCTCGAGTTTGATCCGAAGAAGACCGAGCTCACGCTGCATTTGACGCTGCCGCTGAAGAGCCCGCTCAGCGCCAGGCAACTCGTGATCGAGGTGTATGATCCGGAGTTCTTCGTCGATTTCGGGCTCGCCGATGGCAATCCGGTGAAACTCGTCGGCGCCCCGCCGCAATGCGTGGTGGCGACGGAGAAACCAGTACGATTCGAGTTTCCAGTCGACGCCGACATTGAAGGAGATGTTCGCCACCTCGGAAGCCAATGTCGGGATGGGGATGAGCTTTGCCAACAAGCTCACGGTGCAATGCCCATGAAAGCGGTCGAGAAAATATTCAGCCGATTTCCTGGATTTCCTGATGACCTCAAGCCGCTGGCGACGATTTTGATCTGCTCGGCGTTGATCGCAGTTGTCGTCGCGATCTCCATCTCGCCTGCCTTGGCGCAGGCGTCACCATTCGGAGCCGCGCCGGCGGCTTCCGGCTTCTCAGGTTGGGTACTCTCCAAGCAGGCGATCTTCTACCGGGCGCTGTCGGCCACGATCCTGACGGCAAAGAACGACGGCTCGGCGCTTTGGACGCTGATGGCAATTGCGTTCGTCTACGGCGTGTTCCACGCGGCGGGGCCTGGCCACGGCAAGGCGGTCATATCGTCCTACCTGCTGGCCAATGACGAAACGTGGCGCCGTGGCGTCACGCTGTCATTCGCGTCCGCGCTGGTGCAATCGTTCACCGCCATATTGATCGTCGGTGTTGCCGCGGTGTTGCTCGGCGGCACCGCGAAAATGATGGGTGAGGCGGTGCGCGTGATCGAAATCGCAAGCTATGGCCTGATCATCCTGTTGGGTTCGCGGCTGCTTTGGGTCAAAGGTCTCGGTTTGATGCGCGCGGCGACCGCCTTGCGCGACAAAGATGGCGGAGTTGTCGCCGACCATCGACACCAGCAGGCCTGCGTTGAGCCCGATTGCGGACATCCGCACCACGATGCGCTCGGCTCTTTTGGCCCACTCGGTAAACGAGCTGATAGCGACGGCGGCCAGCGCGGGCTTTTGCGGCATCAGCACCAGCATGGCCAACCTCATTGCGACGCCTGCGAACATGATCATCCGCACGGTCATGGTGATGAGCCCGACGTGCTGCCATGGGGTCATGCCCATGGTCCGGAGCCGCGCGAGCTCGGCGGACCGGACGGCTGGAAACGTGGCCTGTCGGCGATCGTGGCGGTCGGATTGCGGCCCTGCTCCGGCGCCATCATCCTCCTGGTGTTCGCGCTGTCGCAGGGCCTGTTATGGGCCGGCGTGGTCGCGACGTTCGTGATGGGACTGGGCACTGCGATCACGGTCGCCGCGATCGCAACCCTTGCGGTCAGCGCCAAGACGTTTGCGCGACGATTCGCAACCGACGAGGTCGGTTACGGCAGCGTCCTGGTGCGAGGCCTCGAAGCCGGCGCCGCCGTTCTGATTCTGGCGTTCGGCGTTCTGCTGCTCGCCGGCTATATGGCAAGCGAGCGTCTGGTGGGGTTCTGACCGATCAAATCGACTTAACTTCTCCTCCGTCCATCCGGAGCGTGGAGCCCGTCATCCAGCGCCTATTCGGCGAGACCAGGAACGCCATCAAGTCGGCGATTTCCTCCGGTTCGCCATAGCGGGAAATGCCGGCCTCCTGCGGAAACTTGGCGGTCGCCTCTTCGACCGTCATGTTGTGGAGCGGCGCCCAATGCGCGAGGTAGGAACGACGCCGGCCGGTCATCACCGGGCCCGGCAAGACGCTATTGACCTGCACCCCATCGCTGATGCCGCGATCCGAAAACGCCTTGGCCAACGCGACGATCGCCGCGTTGATGGTGCCGACCGCGGCGTAGGGCGCTTTCGGAAACAACGCGGAATTCCCCGACATGAACACGACGGCACCCTTGGTTTGTTTGAGCGATGGCCACGCCGCGATCGCCAGTCGCCGGGCGCCATGCAATTTGAGCGCCAGCGCGCTATCCCACTGCGCCTCCGTCATCTCGAACAGATCGACCTGCGGTACCGCGCCTGCGATATTCAGCACGGCATCGACCTGACCAGCCGCGAGCGTCTGATCGGCGACCTGCTTTGCGGCTGCAATTTCCGAGAGATCGAGATCAAGCACCAGCGACTTTGCTCCGGCTGCCGTGACGGCCGCGGCAGTCTCGTCAAGATTTTTCCGATCGCGCGCCACCAGCGTGATGGCGGAAAAATCCCTGGCGAGACGAATCGCGGTGGCACGTCCGATGCCCTGGCTGGCTCCGGTGACGATGGCGACGGATTTGGACATTCGAATCCTCCTGTAGCTTAAGGCTCGGGGACGACACGGGGCCGAAGCGCACCGTCAGGATTTGAGGAAGTCGCGGATTGCCGCGGCGATCTCCTCGGCGTGCGTTTCAAGCGCGAAATGACCGGTATCGAAGAAGCGAATGACCGCGTCGGGGATGTCGCGTTTAAAGGCCTCGGCCCCGGCCGGCAGGAAGAACGGATCGTTCCTGCCCCACACCGCGAGAAACGGCGGTTTGTGGGTCCGGAAATACTGCTGAAAGGTCGGATACAGCGCAACGTTGCTCTTGTAGTCACCGAACAGATCGAGTTGCACCTCGTCCGAACCCGGGCGCGCGAGATAGAAATCGTCGAGTGATTGTCCGTCCGGTGAGACCGCGCTCTCGTCGGCGACGCCGTGGGTATATTGCCAGTGCGTCGTCTGCGGGGTGAGGAAAGCGCGAAGCGCGTCGCGATTGGCCTGCGAGCGCTCTTGCCAATAGGCCCGGATCGGCGTCCAGCCCTCGCTCAAACCCTCTTCGTAAGCGTTTCCGTTCTGCGAGATGATCGCGGTGATCCGCTCCGGATGCTTGACCGCAATCCGAAACCCGGTGGGGGCGCCGTAGTCGAAAACGTACACCGCAAATCGGGCAAGGCCGATCACTTCGGTAAAGCGGCCGATGATTTCGGCGATGTGCTCGAAGGTGTAGGAGAATTTGTCACGCGCGGGCATGCCGGACTGCCCGAAGCCCGGAAGGTCGGGCGCGACGATATGAAAACGATCGGCCAAGTGCGGGATGAGGTCCCGGAACATATGGCTCGAACTGGGAAAACCATGCAGCAGCAGCAGCGCCGGCGCATCTTTTGCGCCCGCTTCACGATAGAAGATGTTGAGTCCGTCGACGTCGACTGAACGGAATTTGACCTTGTTCATGGCGTTTTCCCTTTCCGTGGTAACGCGTTTGATGGCTTGTTGGTGATTACGACCGCAGGGGCTCGCTCCGACCTGTTACGGATCCGAGGGGTTCCTAATCCATCTCAGCCGTCGCCGCGCCGGTTTCGACCGAACTCGCCGATGGCTTCGAGGATGATATCCGTGACTATAGCCGGTGCCGTAACGCCCGGAGCATGATCGACCGGATGCGGCCTGACCTGCGCTTTCATCCGGGCCGCCATAAAGCGCTGCGTGTCGGGCGCAATCATGCGATCCGCTTCGGCAACCAGAAACCAGCTCGGCCGTTCCAGCCACAATGGGCGTTCAACCTTCACGCCGATGCACTGCAGCGCGATCGGCCGTTGGATCGCGGCCAGCAAGGCATGCTCCTCGGGGGCTGCAAGCTGCGCAAACGCTGCCGCGAAAGCGTCGTCAGGAAGCCAGATGAAACCATGATTGTCGGGTGCCAGCTTCGGCGCCATCGGATGCGGCGCGGCACGATTGAACACGTCGGCCACCGTTTCACCTTCGGCCGGCGCAAGGGCCGCAATGTAGACCAGCGATCTGACTTTCTCGCTTCGGACGCCGGCGATAACCGCGCCGGCATAGGCATGGCCGACCAAAACCACCGGACCATCGATCCGCTCAAGTGCACGTTCCAGTGCTGCCACGTCATCCGGCAGCGACGTCAGCGGTAGCGGCGCGGCAATCGATTTGACGCCTTCGACGCGCAGGGAAGCGATCACCTTGCTCCAGCTCGATCCGTCAGCCCAGGCTCCATGCACAAGCACGGCGGTAACAGCGTTTTCGGGCATCTGCGTTTCCTTCTTGGGTGCCCCGTCGGCTTCGCCGCGCGCGGGAAGTAACCTCTTTATCGCTATTTTAGAGGTTATGACCCAACCCGATAACTTGTCAAGAGGCGTTAGAGAGGTTACCTATTGGCAAAGACTTCTTTTGATGAGGGATACCGATGGCCTCCGGCCTACCGCCCGCGATATTCATCGCTGACGCGCCCGCGCTTGATTTCCTGAACTCGATCGCCACGCCAACAGACACCGAGATCGACTGGATCGGGGATGGTGAGGGATTTCTCGAATGGCTGGAGCAGGCGCAGCTCGTGCCGCCTGACGCGCTCAAGACATTACGGTCACAGGCGATGCCGGGAGAATTCGACGGCGTCGCAGCTCAGGCGCGCGCACTTCGAAAATGGTTCAGAAAATTCGTTTCCGACCGCAAGGGTCGGCCGTTGCGCGGCGCTGACGACGTGAAGGAGCTTGGCCCGCTCAATCGGCTGATCGAGCGTGATGAGAGATTCGGCTGCATCGTGGCGAGCCATGACGATGGCTCTGGCCTGGAACTACGATCGACACGGCGGTGGAAGTCTCCGAAATCATTGCTGCTGCCGATCGGCGAAGTACTTTCAAAATTCGTTTGCGAAGAGGACTTTTCCAACGTGAAGGCGTGCGAGGGTCCTGCCTGCACCCTGATGTTCGCGGATCACACCCGCGGCCGCGCGCGCCGATGGTGCAGCATGGCGATTTGCGGCAACCGCGCCAAACAGGCGGCGCATCGCCAGCGACTTAAATCCGATCGCTAGAGCCTTTCCCGTTCCGATGGAATCGGAACGGGGCTCTAGGTTTTTGTTTTGACGCGTTTTCTTCACGCGAACCAGTATCCACGGAGCCTGTCACCGGGCGCGCATTCGCGCTGACCCGTTGGCTCGAAAACGCTCTAGCAGTTTGCTGAAAAAGGCCTCGCAAAGGCCTGCGGTTGATGATTCAATTGCGTATCATAAATCGTTGGGGGCTCGCATGCGGGGCGCTTTTGCGGATCAGGGCGGGTTGTTTTCGTACATCTCGCCGGAGGCCCGGGTGCCTGCGAACCATCCACTGAGAAAGATTCGGGAACTCGTTCGCGATGTCTTGAGCGAGATGAACCGTGGGTTGGGGAAGCTTTACGCGAGTGAAGGACGTCGCTCGATCCCCCCGGAGCAATTGCTGAGCGCCTTGCTGCTGCAGGTGTTCTACGGCATTCGGTCGGAACGCCAGTTGATGGAGCAACTGGACTACAATCTTTTGTACCGCTGGTTTGTGGGGCTTTCGCCGGACGCCCCGGTCTGGGACCCGACCAGTTTCACCAAGAACCGCGACCGGCTGCAGAACGGCGAGGTGTTTGCAAAGTTCATGACCAGGCTTTTGAACCATCCGCAGGTCAAGCCACTGTTGTCGGACGAGCATTTTTCGGTGGACGGAACGTTGATCGAAGCTTGGGCTTCCCAGAAGAGCTTTCGTCCCAAGGACGGCAGCGGCGACGATGATGACGGCGCGAACTTCCATGGCCAGAAGCGCAAGAACGACACCCATGCGAGTACCAGCGACCCCGACAGCAGGCTTTATCGCAAGGCGGCCGGGCGGGAGGCGAAGCTTTGCTATATGGGCCACGCCACCATGGAGAACCGGCACGGGCTCGCGGTGGCCGGCATGGTCACGCACGCCAATGGCACCGCCGAACGTCGTGCCTCGGAGGTCATGCTAAAGGCGAGAGGCAAAACTGCCGGCCATCGCCTCACGGTCGGTGAGGACAAGGCCTATGATACGGCCGATCACGTCGCCAATCTTCGCGCCATCAACGTGACCCCGCATGTGACGCAAAACCAGGCGGTCACCAAAACCGGCAAGACCCGCAACAGCGCCATCGACGAACGAACCACGCGGCATCCGGGATACGGCATGTCGCAATCGCGCCGAGCGATGATCGAATGCATCTTCGGTTGGGGCAAGCAGCACGGCACCATGCGCAAAACCAAGCATCGCGGCATCGGTCGCGTCGCCGCCAACTTCCTGCTCAATCTGATCGCCTACAACCTGATCCGCATTCCCAAACTTGTCGCAGCGTAACCAACCCGCTGTCCACGCCACAAAAATCGCCCCAAACCAATCATTCGTCTCGGACAGCGACCCCCGAAGAAAAAGAAAATCCTGGGTTTCCAGGTTTTTCAGCGGACTGCTAGACGGACCGGTGCTGACCCAAGATGGCGGATGCTGCATCCATCTCGGCCGCCGTAATGGGCTGATCCACGACGAACAGATAACATCCTGCCGAAACGGCGCCGATCAACGAGCCGACCACGAGCGCCGGCACAAACGAGCCGGTATGCTGCACGATCAGCCCGGTCACAGTCGGCGCCAGGGCGCCACCGAGATAGCCGCCGAAATTCTGCACCGCCCCGATCGAGGCGGTGCAATTGGTCGGGACGGCGACCGAACTCAAGGCCCAGGCGCAGGTGCTGGTGACGTAGACCAGGAATAGCGAGATCGAAATAAATGCGATCGCGAGCGCATTGCTGCTGACATAAGCCGCGGCCACCGTGCAGACCGAAGTTCCGAGCAGGGCGATGGCGGCCGGATAACGCCGGCTTTTAAGCGGCTCGACACCGCGGCGCACCAGAATGTCGGCGATGTATCCGCCGAGCACGCCGCCGACGACGCCGCAGGCAAACGGGACGGCCGCGGCCCATCCGGTATATTTCACGCTCATATGGCGCTCGATCTCGAGATAGCCGGGCAGCCAGGCGGTGTAGATCCAGGTCAGATAGATGCAGCCGAAATAGCCGAAGATCATGCCCCACGTGGTGCGGAAGCGGAACAAGAGCTTCCACTCGCGAAAGGTGACCTTGGTGCGCTGGCCGGGTGGATCGCCTTGCGTCCGGTAGGCGTTTTCCTGCGGCGTCAGCGCGACGCCGTCGGGATTGCGGTACAGCACGTACCATAGCGCGGCGACGATCAAGCCGGCGATGCCCATAATCACGAACATCGCGCGCCAGCCGAACGAGAGCATCAGGTAGGTCAGCAGCGGTACGGCGATCGCGGTGCCCAGCGACGACGCGCAGTTGAAGATACCGGTGGCGAGACCACGGTCGCGCTGATTGAACCAATCCCGCACCACCCGCGCCCCGGTCGGAAATTGCGGCGCCTCGCCGATGCCGAGCAGGATGCGGGCGCCGAAGAACTCGCCGAAATTCCGCACCAGGCCGCCAAGCAGTTGCGCGAGTGACCAGAGGCTGAGACCCATCGTCAGCAGGATGCGCGGCCCCAGCCTGTCGACCATGGCGCCCGTGGGCAATTGGGAGAAAGCATAGGCCCAGAGAAATGCAGAGAGCAGGTAACCCATGTCCGCGATGGACAATCCGAGTTCCTCCCGGATCAGCGGATTGGCGACGGCCAAGGTCGCCCGATCGATGTAATTGACGACGCCGGCAACGACCAGCAGGGCCAAAGCGACACGCTGAATCGATTTAAGACGCGCTGTCGCTTGCTCCGTTCCCGACATGGGTTTCCTCACCTTGTTGTTTTGCCGGACCGTAGCAAGCACTTGAACGCCGATCCAGAACGCAACTCGCGGGGCCTGGCTGCAATTTTGCCATGGGGCCGGCCTCGCCCGCGGCGCCTGATGGCATCTCTCCGCTGATGATGGAGCGGCGCCCATGCATGTGCCATTCGGCAAGAGGCGATCTCGTCGACCTCGCTGATGCTCTCAGAGACCCGCCGCGCGCAAATGGCTTGGCGCGTCCCACTCCGGTTATGTCATGAGGGAACGTTGGTGAGAGTTTTGGCGTCCGTCGCTCTTGATCCCAAGCGGCTGCGTCCTCGTGGTCTGTCGAGTAACGCTACGCCACTGGATGCTTGGGAATATCCGAACGGCTTCGGTAATCCGGCGCCAACGGTGGCGCCGCTCTCACGAGAGCGTTGTCCGGTAAAGCAGCGTCGCTTGCCGAGGTCTCCTTGGCCGGACCGGATCCGGCGTCGCGATAGGCGACAATCCAGATAAGGAAGCCCGAAAGCGCCAGCGCGGCGCCGACCGGACCGGTGGACGTCCAGCCCAACCCCTCGCGAATGGCAACGCCGCCCAGGAAAGGGCCGAGCGCATTGGCGGTGTTGAACGCCGAATGGTTGAGCGCCGCGGCGAGCAGCTGCGCCTCTCCGGCAACGTCCATGAGCCTCGTCTGCAGGACGGCTGCGAGCGAGACGCCGGCCCCGATTGCGAAGACGTCCACCGCGAGCAGCCAGGGATTGCCGGCGACAAGCGGAAATACCAGCAGCGCGCCTGCCGAAAACAGGAGAATGATGCCCGCCGTCGGCATCAGTGCGCGGTCCGCGAAGCGTGGCACAAACAGATTGCCGAGTGTGGCTCCGATACCGAACACTGCGAGGAAGAAAGGAATGACCGCGGTGCTTAGCTTGGTAACCTCGATCAGCGTTGTCGCAAGGTAGGTATAAACGGCGAACATGCCGCCGAAGCCGATTGCGCCGATCGCCAGCGTGATCCAGATTCGTCCGCTCTTCAAAGCCTCGAGTTCTTGCAACGGATCCGACCTGCCAGCTCGGTCGTGCGGCGCGAACCGGGCGCAAAGCAGCATCGCGAGCAGCGCCAGCAACGTCACAAGGCCGAAGCTTGCGCGCCACCCTACCGCCTGCCCAACCAGATTAGCCAGCGGCACACCGATGATCGTGGCGCAGGTCAGGCCGAGCATCAGTCGGCCGACTGCCTGTGAGCGACGATTGTTGGGAACAAGCGACGCTGCGACCAGCGCGGCGATGCCGAAATAGGCGCCATGCGGCAATCCCGAGAGAAAGCGCGCCGCGATCATCCAGCGATAGCTTGGCGCAAGCGCTGTGAGCGCATTGCCAAGCGCGAACACGGCCATCAGGACCAGCAACTGCGTGCGCCGGGCGAAGCTCGCGCCAACGACGGCGATCAGGGGCGCGCCAAGCACCACGCCCAAGGCGTAGGCACTGATCGCGTATCCAGCCGTCGGCTCGTCGACCTGAAAGTCGGCGGCGAAAAATGGCAGCAAACTCATGGAAGCGAATTCGGTGGTTCCGATCGCAAAGCCACCCATCGCAAGCGACAAGAGGACGATACCAAGACGATGGGGCGGCGAGGCCGAGGCCGCGTGGGTCGATGTCATCATATTCCTGCACTGGTGGCGTCAACGGGATCCAGCCCAACCGACGTCGCCACCCATGCAGAGTTTATGAGCAGTAGGTAAACCTCGAGCGGTGCAGGTCAACACCGGAGCCCTAACGCAACGCAGGCCGCATACCAGCTTCCCGGATTTGCGAGTAGCTGCAAAACGATCGCGCGGGGCTATTGGTTAGTCATGACGCGCCGGCGGCAACAGATCGGACACCGTGGCGTGAAGGATCGACGCTCGCCTGCGTGAGCGGGTCCGAGATCAGGTTGCTCGCGCGCCGTGCCGCTCGCCTGCTGCCGCCCGGTTTTGCGAGCGGCCCGAGACATAGGTGGACATTTTGTGAGGTGGCGGAGAGGGAGGGATTCGAACCCCCGATAGGCTTGCACCTATGCCGCATTTCGAGTGCGGTGCATTCGACCACTCTGCCACCTCTCCAGGCGCCATAACGGGTGATTTTGGTCACCCGCGGTCGGGGCGAGTTCTAGGCGAGGACGGCGGGCCAGACAAGGCGTCGGGGGCGACAAATTCGGGGTCGCGGCGGCAAAGTCGGCCCGGGATTTCGGCTAGAATCTGAGCGAGAATTGGCTTCAGAAAAGGTGGGACCGCCAGACGCGATAAAAACCGGCGGTCCCGTGCCGCTTCATTGAAATTCTGGCCGGGAAGTGCGGCTTCGCCGGTCAGCCGGAGCGACGCATCCGACGGTAGCAATCCGTGCACGATCGGCAACGCGATCCCGGTTTTAACCTAACCGATCAAGGTTACCGGGCCGGCCGCCAACGCCTTGTCCAGGCACCATAATGTTCTAGGCCCGCGTCTCAATCCTTGCTCTTCTTGTCTTTCTTGCCATTGCCGTCCTTGTCGTCCTTGCTGGCGTCCTTCTTGTCTTTACCGTTGTCCTTCTTGCGGTTGGTAAAGCGCGCATTGCCGAGGCCGGTGCCGATGGTCAGCACGCCCCAGCGTTCGACATCCTGCATGAACGGCACCTCGGACAGGCCCTGCGCCACGCCGTCATTGTGCATCAGTATCGCGGTGTCGTGATCGCCGATCTGCGGGATCGCCTCGACCAGGCTCGCCGGCAGGTTGAACTTGCTGCTCTCCCAATTGCCCGGCAGGTTCTGCGCGCCCTTCTCGATCGAGCCGTCCTCGTTGATTACGCCGGGACAGGCAATGCCGATGAAAGGCGCGAGCTTCAGCCCGTCGGTGTCGGCGGCCAGGATCAGATCCTTCAGCATCTTCACCAGCCGCTTTACCGCGCCCTCGCGCGTCGGCTCATCGTCGGCATGGCGCCACAGTTCCGACTTCCAGACCTCGGCCTTCGATAGGTCCGGCGCCTTTTTCCAGCGGGTTTCGACCACGCCGCAGCGGATATTGGTGCCGCCGATATCGACCGCGAGGATGCTGTCATAGGCCTCGAAGATCCACGACGGCGCCAGATGCAGGCAGCCGATCAGGCCGGCTTCATCGGGATGGAACCGGATCGGCACCAGTCCGATCTTGTGGCCTTCAGCCTTGAGGATGATGTCGGTGCGCGCGATCGCGATCTCGCCGACCCGGCTCTGGCGAAAACCGCCGCCGACCACGATGCGCTCGGTATCGGCCCAGGCCTTGGTCTTGAGAAAGCGCCCGATCACATAAGCCAGTTCCTGGGCGAATTCCTCGATCGCGCCGTGTACCAGCGCCGCGGCGGCGACATCGTCGCCGACCAGCGCCTCGTCGAGTTCGCTCTTGCCGATGTTCTCGGCGGCTTTCTTGCCGAGCGGGTCGTCGCCACTCTTCTTCAACGGCTTGCGCAAGGTTTCCAGAATTTTGCGGAACGCGCCCTTGCTGGCGCGGTCGCCGAGGAAGCCCTCGTCGTCCTTGAGTTCGATGTTGAAGCTCTCGACGTCCACCGACGGCAGACGTGTGGCGCCGTGACGGGCGATGCCCGTGGTAGTAACGATATCCTCAGCCATGTGGCCCCTTGCCCGGTTGGAACCCGGGTACAACGAGCGGGGAACCCGTTGGTTTCATGGGACGGCGGGCGAATGGCCTTTCGAGCTCCAAATCCGTCCCATTTGGATGATTTTCGGGCTCGCTTTACCTTGACTTGGCGCTCCCGCCAGCTATAAGTCCAGCCAATCCGGCGCGGGTTTTCTCGCGCTGTTTGTTTTTGCGTGGCTTTGAGGGACGCTTCCTTATCAAAGGATCCTGTCCTGACGCGCGAAAATTGAACCCATAACGACTGAAGAAAAAGCCGGCCCGGATGTCCCTTGATCGCCGAGGCCGGGATCGAACACGAAGGAATTAAACGATGTTCGCAGTCATCAAAACCGGCGGCCGGCAGTACCGCGTCGTTCCGGATGATGTGCTCGAGATAGGCAAGATCGCCGGCGATGTCGGAACGATCGTGCAGCTTGGCGAAGTTTTGCTGGTCGGCGGTGACTTGCCGGTGCTTGGTGCGCCCACGGTTGCGGGCGCGTCGGTTGCGGCCGAAGTGCTGCAGCACAAGCGCGGCCCGAAGGTCATCTCGTTCAAGAAGCGCCGCCGCAAGAATTCGAAGCGCAAGCGCGGTTATCGCGATGAGATTACGGTGCTGCGCATCACCGAGATCCTGACCAACGACAACAAGCCGACCGTCGGTCCGCGCCCGAAGCGCGAGAAGGTGGTCGCCGCTGCTCCGGCAGACAGCGACGACTAGACGTCGACGCCCGCAGGGGCAGATCGATAAAATGTGATCGCTTCGAAGTGAAATTTGAAGCGTGACCCGAATTGAAATGAAATGATTCCGTCAAGGAATTGACCTAAACTTTAGAGAGAAGTTGGAGACGGGCCATGGCTCACAAAAAAGCAGGCGGTTCATCGCGTAACGGCCGTGATTCGGCGGGCAAGCGACTCGGAATCAAGGCTTATGGCGGCGAGCGCGTCATTCCCGGCAACATCATTGCGCGTCAACGCGGCACCACCTGGCACCCCGGCCTTAATGTCGGCATGGGCACTGACCATACTCTCTTCGCCAAGGTCGAAGGCCATGTCGAGTTTCGTGCAAAAGCCAACGGCCGTACTTTCGTGTCGGTGATTCCGATGACCGAAGCCGCGGCCGAGTAAACGGTGGACACATCGAGTCCGCCGGTCCTGTTGAACCGGCGGAGCTCCTGAAGGCTCCAAAAGGGGAGGCGGGAAACCGGCCTCTCTTTTTTTGTGCGCGTGTTCCAAACTATGCGTCTGGCCTTGGCGAACAGGAGCCCGAGATGTTGCAGGATATTCCGACACCGACGTTGCGCGAGGCGAGAGCCTGCGTCCTCGAGACCGAACGGCTGACACTGCGCCGGCCGACGCTCGCGGACGTGAAAGCGATTGCCGGCCTCGCCAATGACCGCCGCATTGCGGCAAATACCCGCCGCTTGCCGCATCCCTATCTGCAGGACCACGCCATCGAATTCGTTCGTGCGATGGCCCATGAGCCGCGCGAAACCGTATTCCTGATCGAAAACAATCACACGCCGATCGGCATCGTCGGCGTCGACTGGCGCCAGCCTGAGGCGCCGGAACTCGGCTATTGGCTCGGCTTCGAACACTGGGGCCAGGGGTTCGGAACCGAGGCTGCGCGCGCGGTGATCGATTTCGCGTTCGAGGAGTTCGAGATCGAGCACCTGATCTCGGGCGCCCGGGTCGCCAATCCGTCGTCGCGCAACATTCTGGAGAAATGCGGCTTCCAGTGGAGCGGTGTCGAGCTGCACCGCTTCGAAGCGCTGGGATCCTCGACGCCGGTCGACTGCTTCCGCCTGACGCGCGGCGTCTGGTCGTCGCTGAAGAACTGGGGCAGCACCACGCGAAGAGAGCGATGACTCACACCGGCGGACTGACGACCCGCTGCTCGCGCCCCAACTGCCGCTCGCGCAGGAAAATGTAGCACCCGGCGCCGATGATGATGGCGGCGCCGACGATGGTCGCCATCGACGGCACGTCGCCGAATACCGCGTAGCCGAACATCACGGCCCACACGATCATCGAATATTGATACGGCACCACGACGCTGGCCGGCGCCAGTTTCAGCGAGCGGTTGGCACACAACAACGCGCCGACCGAGATGCAGCCGGCGGCCGCGAAGAGTGCGAGACTGTCGAGCCCCGGCGTCACCCAGCCGATCGGCGACAACACCGCGCCGAGCACAAAGGTGCCGGCGAATTGCGACGATGCCAGCACAATATCCGGCGTGGCCCGCAGCGAGCGGGTGATCAGCATCAGCACGGCGAACGAGGCGCTGCCGCCGAGCGCGATCAGGGCCGGCCAACTCATGGTCTGCGGCGACGGATGCAACGCGATCAGCACGCCGCAGAAACCGATCACGATCGCGGTCCATCGGCGCCAGCCGACATGCTCGCGCAGCACGATCGCGGACAGCGCGGTGACGAAAATCGGGCAGGCCAGATAATAGGTGATGACGTCGGCGAGCGGCAAATACACCGTCGCCAGGAAGAAACAGGCGACTTCGGCGGTGGACAGGATGACCCGCAAGCCTTGCAGCCACGGCCGCTCCAGCCGGGTGAATTCCGCGCGATACCGCCATACCATCGGCGACAACACGAACAGCGCGGCGCAGGCGCGCAGCCAGAGCAGTTGTCCGACCGAATAGGTCGCGACCATGAACTTGCCCAGCGCGTCGCCGAACGAGAACATGAAGACCGCGAACACCATCAACCCAATGCCGGCGAGGCGCGCGGAACGCTCGTCGGTGTGGGTGGAGATTTTCGAAAACAACCCCATGCAAAGAACAACTTCATCCTGAAGGAGCGGCCTTTTAGCCGCGTCTCGAAGGATGATACGTTCATCGTCATGGTTCGAGACGGCGACCGGACAGCACAGAGTGCTGCCCGGAGTGCGCCTCCTGACCATGAGGCAGCCGTTGCGTCAATACCGACCAATCACGACAGGACCCGCCATGACCGAATTCGATCCCGCAACGCATCGCATGGTGCCGCAACAGCGCTGGTTTGAGGATTTCGTGGTCGGAGAGCGCTTCGTGATCCCGAGCCGCACCATGACGTCGGCGGTATTCGCGGCGTTCCAGACCGCCAGCGGCGATACCCATCCGGTGCATTACGACGTCGAATATTGCCGCGCCCGCGGCATGCCTGATCTGCTGGCGCATGGCTTCCAGACGCTGATCCACACCGCGCCGGGCGCCGGATTGTTCCCCTTTATGGTGGAGGAATTGCTGGTCGGCTTTCTCGATCAGTCGAGCCGGTTCCTGAAACCCGTCTACGCCGACGACACCCTCTACCCCGCGCTCGAAGTGACCGAACTTGCCCCCGGCCGCAGCACCGGCACGGTCACCCTGCGCTCAACCGTGTTCAACCAGCGCCGCGAACTGGTGCTGGAAGGGATGCAGAAATTCCTGATCCGCCGCCGGCCTGCCCAAACCTGAGACAGGCGGCCCGCGGCCCCTGTGCCTCGAAAAAGCCCCGAAAATTAAGGCTTTTCGCCGATGTCAGCCGCCTTGAGGGTTGCCGCACCGGCCCCCCTGCCTTACTTAGAGCCTCGGCTCAGAACCGAGGCTCTAAACTTCAGTTTTGACGCGTTTTCCGTGCGCGAACCGGTATCCACTTCGCTTGAAAACGCTATGGTAGACTCATGAAATTCCTTGATGAAGCAAAGGTCTATATTCGCTCCGGCGACGGCGGTAACGGCTGCGTGGCGTTCCGCCGCGAGAAGTACATCGAGTTCGGCGGCCCCTCCGGCGGCAATGGCGGCCGCGGCGGCGATGTCGTCATCGAAGTCGTCGACGGATTGAACACGCTGATCGACTATCGCTATCAGCAGCACTTCAAGGCGCAAAAGGGCACCAATGGCATGGGCAAGGACCGCCATGGCGCCAATGGCAAACCGATCATGCTCAAGGTGCCGGTCGGCACCCAGATTTTCGATGAGGATCGCGAAACGCTGATCCATGATTTCACCACGCTCGGCGAGAAATTCGTTCTCGCGGAAGGCGGCAATGGCGGCTTTGGCAACGCGCATTTCAAGTCGTCGACCAATCGCGCGCCGCGCAATGCCAATCCCGGCCAGGAAGGCGAGGAGCGCTGGATCTGGCTGCGGCTCAAGCTGATTGCGGACGCGGGCCTCGTCGGCCTTCCCAACGCCGGCAAATCGACCTTCCTTGCCGCGGTCAGCGCGGCCAAGCCCAAGATCGCGGATTATCCGTTCACGACCCTGCATCCACAGCTCGGCGTAGTCGATGTCGATGGTCGCGAATTCGTGCTGGCGGATATTCCGGGCCTGATCGAGGGCGCCCATGAAGGCGCCGGCCTCGGCGATCGCTTTCTGGGCCATGTCGAGCGCTGCCGCGTGCTGCTGCATCTGGTGGACGCCACCTGCGAGCACGCCGGAAAGGCCTACAAGACGGTGCGCGGCGAGTTGGAAGCCTATGAGGGGCAGCTAGCGGACAAGATCGAAATCGTGGCGCTGAACAAGATCGACGCGGTGGCGCCGGACGAATTGAAGAAGCAGAAAGATCGCCTGAAGCGCGCGGCAAAGAAAGCGCCGCTGTTGATCTCGGGCGCAACCGGCGAAGGCGTCAAGGACGCGCTCCGCGCGCTGGTGGAAGTGATCGGCGAAGCCCCGGTGTCCAGCAAGGCCAAAGGCGCGGCACAGACCGAGCCGTGGGCGCCGACGGTCTAGATTACTATACCGAAGTCTCGCTCACGCGACGGTCGGCAGCAGGCGCTTCACTTCTTCCTGCAGATCCGCGATCGCGTGACGATCACCTGACAGATGCCGCAACAGGCAGCGTTGGAACAAGCCATCGAACAGCGCATAGAGCGCGCCGCGGGAGACCGCGGGCTCACGGCCGCCCAGTGAGGCAAAGCGGGACGCCACGCGCCACACCATGTCTTCCAGGCTCTTGTCGATTTCGGCGACGTCGTTGCGAAAGGCGTCCTCGAACAGCGACTGCGAACGCAAATCGTACCACAGCCGATGCATCCGCGCGTCGTCGCGCACGGTCTCGCCGAGCTTTTCTAGAAAGCCCTTCATCAGTTCGTCGCGGCTTTGCGCGGCCAGCGTGATCTGGTCGTAGCGCGTGACGCACTTCGCCTTGTAATGGCGAACGCAACAGCAGATCAGGTCGACCTTGTCGCTGAAGTAATAATGCAGCACGCCATGGGTGAATTCGGATTTCTGCGCGATCTCGCGCAGGCTGGTGCGCGCATAGCCGAGTTCCGCCAGGGTCTCCAGCGCGGCCTCGGCCAGTTCGATACGCCGGGCGCTGAACTTGTCGACACGCGTCCGCTCGATTCGATCCGAAGGCCGGGCCGGCCGTTCGATCGGTTCGATTTTCCGCTGGGTCGCTCCGGATTGCCTGCGCACGCCTAAACTCCGAATCATCGCCTCGCCTCGGCGGCATGATGCCCCGAAACCTGCCTGCGAAAATCATCCTCTGCCGATGCCGTCAAGGATTACTTGACAAGTGTATAGTTTTTGGACGATCGTCAAGAGATCCTTGGACACTTGTCAAGTTTCAGGGTTGGCAGCCGCAAGAGCTGCATACAGGGAGGAAAGGCAGGCAGCGCACCCGCGCCGTCGTTGATTCGGCTTGGCCGAAGCTTTTCCTGATGAATGAACGAAAGCGAACCGCCGGCCTCACCGGCGGCAATTTGGCTGCTTTGCCGGCAGCGGAAGACGCACGTCACAACGAAGGAAACCCCAAAGGGAGGAGCAAGCGATGAGTGGAAACAGTCTGGCAGGCCGCAAGGCCCTGGTTACCGGCGGCGCACGCGGCATCGGCGCGGCCATCGCCGAAGCGCTGACGAAGGCCGGCGCAGCGGTGATGATCGGCGACATTCTCACCGATCTCGGCAAGGATACCGCGGGACGTCTGGCCAAATCAGGCGCCAAGACCGGCTTCGTGGCGCTGAACGTCACCGACGACGCACAATGGGAAAAGGCGGTCGCGGCCACCATCGCCACGCTCGGCGGCTATGACATCCTGATCAACAATGCCGGCATCGAGATCACCTCGCTGGTGATCGACGTCAAGGCCGAAGACCTGCGGCGGATGTGCGACGTCAACATCGTCGGCACCGGTCTTGGCATGAAGCACGCGTTTCGCGCGATGCGGCCGGGCGGCCCCGCGGGCGCCGGCGGCGCCATCGTCAATATCGCATCGGTCGCGGCCACCATCGCGTTCCCGGCGATCGCCGGATATTCCGGCACCAAATCCGCGGTCGACCGGATGACCCGGGTTGCCGCCATGGAAGCCGGCAAACTCGGCTATGGCGTGCGGGTCAATTGCCTGTATCCCGGGCTGGTGCCGACCGACATGGGCATGCAACTGGCCGGCGACATTGTCGCAGCCGGGCTCGCGGCCGATCCGAACGCGGCGGTCGCATCCGTGATCGAACAGACACCGCTCGGCCGCCTCGGCGAAGTCAGCGACATGGCCGACGCCGCGGTTTTCCTCTGCTCGAACGAGGCGCGCTTCATCACCGGGGCCGGCCTGCCGGTCGACGGCGGCATGGGCATGTGAACCACGAACTCAACAGAAACATTTCGGAGGAAACATCATGAGTGAAAAGAAGCCCGTCGTCGTCTATGGCGCTTCTGGCTACACCGGCCGGCTGGTATGCGAATATCTGCGCGAATACAACATCCCCTTCCTTGCCGCCGGCCGGAGCGCCGAGAAGCTCGACGCTGCAATGAAATCGAACGTGGCCGGCATCGAGACCGCCGACTACGAGGTGGTGAAGGTGCCGCATACCGTGACCGCGCTGACCGAGTTGTTCAAGGGCGCCTCGGTCGTGCTCAACACAGTGGGCCCCTTCGCCAAGTTCGGTGGTGAGGTGGTGCAGGCCTGTTTGGCTTCCAAGTGTCACTACACCGACACCACCGGCGAGCAGGACTGGCTGATCACGCTCGAACAGGAGTGGGGCACGAAGTTCGCCAATGCCGGCCTACTGCTGGCGCCGGGCATCGCGCAGATGTACACCACCGGCGAGATCGCCGCGCAACTGTGCCTGGAAACGCCCGGCCTCGACACGCTGGACATCGCCGTCTTCTGGGGTGGCAGCCCGACCATCGCCTCGACGGCGACGATCCTGGTCAATGCCGCGATGGCCAGGGCCTACTACCTGGAGCAGAACAAGTACGTCGAGCATCAGCCCGATGCCGGCCTCTACAACCTCGCCATCCCCGGTCAGCACGAGCTGGCTCTGGCGCTGCCCTGGGGTGGCACCTCGCACCCGGTGTGGTTCAAGCGCGATCCGCGCGTGGCCAACGTGAAGGTGCTAGGCGGCGTTTTCAACCGCGGGCTGATGCTAGCCGTGCCGCAGATCGTCGCCGCCGCGCTGGACGCGACCAAGGACATGAAGCCCGACGACCGTTATGCCGCGCTGGCGCAGACCGCCGCCGGCGTGATGAACACCATGCCGCCGCGCGAGAATCCGCGCGTCAACAAGTCGATGGATTCGGTGCATGCCTCCGGCCCGCTGGGGCACGCGCACTGCATCATCTACGGAAACAGCAACTACAAGCAGACCGGAATGCTGCAGGCCTATGCCGCGTTATCGCTGTTGCAGACCGCGCCGAAGAAAGTCGGCTTTGCCTCCGGCTGCCAGGCGTTCGGGCATCGCGAACTGCTCGGCCAGTTGCGCAGCTTCGGGCTGGTGATGAACCCGATCCTGACGGTTCACACCTGAACCAATCAGATGACGCGGCCAACAGCCGCGTCATCTCCTCTACAGGAGGAAAACTCAAATGCGGCTGATCGACTATCTGGATAAAGGCGCTTCGCTCGGCGCCGATGCGTCCTGTCTGACCATGGACGGCAAGGATCTGAGCTATCGCGAGGTCCAGCAATTGAGCTACCGGATCGCGCAAGGCCTCGCCAATTCCGGCGTCGCGCCCGGAGAAAAAGTCGCGATCCTGTCCGGCAACGATCCGCTCGCCTTTGCCTGCGTGTTCGGCATCTCGCGCGCCGGAGCCGTCTGGTGTCCGATCAATCCGCGCAACGAGGCAGCGGAAAACCAGTTCATCCTCGACGCCTTCGATTGCAGCCTGTTGCTGTTCAACAGCAGCTTCGCGCCGATGGTCGACCGGATGAGGTCCGATCTGCCGAAGCTGCGTCAGCTTGTCTGCCTCGACGCTGAATTTTCCTATGCACCCTCGTTCGAGCGCTGGCTCGCCGATGTCAACGACGCGCCCTTTCAGCGCGATCCCGTTGACGATCTGGCACTGATCCCCGGCACCGGCGGCACCACCGGAAAACCCAAGGGCGTGATGCTCTCCGGCCGCAACATCGAAACAATGACCGCGCTGACCCTGATGGGCTATCCGTTCAAAGGGCGCCCGGTTTATCTGGCGCTGGCGCCGCTGACGCATGCGGCCGGTGTATTGTGCTTTCCGATCATGACGCTCGGCGGCCGGGTGGTGATCATGCATCATCCCGACATCGGCGAATTCCTCGACCTGATCGCGCGCTATCGGGTGACGCACACCTTCCTGCCGCCGACCGTCATCTACATGCTGCTGGATCACCCGAAGCTCGCAAGCGCCGATCTTAGCTCGCTGCAATGCTTCTGGTACGGCGCCGCACCGATTTCAGTCGCGCGCCTGGCCGAGGCGCTGGAAAAGATCGGCCCGATGGCGCAGCTGTTTGGACAAACCGAAGCACCGATGATGATCTCGATGATGGCGCCCGAGGATCATCGGCACCCCGACGGTTCGATCGCCACTGGACGGTTGTCGTCGGCTGGCCGGGTCGGGCCGCTGGTGAGGGTCGGCATCATGGATGGCGACGGCAACCTGATGCCCGTGGGAGAACGCGGCGAAATCGTGGTTCGCGGATCCCTGGTGATGGACGGCTATTACAAGAACGCCGAAGCCACGGCGGAGGCCTCCGTCCACGGCTGGCATCATACCGGCGACATCGGATATCTCGATGCCGACAATTTCCTCTACATCGTCGATCGCGCCAAGGACATGATCATCACCGGCGGCTTCAACGTCTATTCGGTCGAAGTCGAGAATGCGCTTCAGGCCCACGACACCATTCAGGATTGCGCCGTGATCGGTTTGCCGGACGAGAAATGGGGCGAACGCGTCGTCGCCGTGGTGCAGCCGCGAGCAGGACGCACCGTCGATGTCGCGGCCGTATCGAGCTTCGTCAAGCAGCGGGTCGGCAGCGTCAAGACGCCCAAGCAGATTGAAGTCTGGGATGACCTGCCGCGCTCCAAGGTCGGCAAGGTGCTAAAGGCTGAAATCCGCGCCAGGATGCTGGCGAACGCGAAGCCATGACCGTGGCGGCCTATAAACGCCCCTAGCATGGTCCCTCTCCGCTCGGCGAGGGCCGACCCATAGCGGCCCATATAAGGCCAATAAATCAGATGCTTTCGTGATGGGCTGACGTTACAACGCCTGCTCCGCCGCGCCGCTTCCAGATCGAGGACGTGACGCCTCTGGCTCCCCACGAACCGCCGCTCGTTTCGATAGTCAACATGGCCCGCCCTGCTCTCAAAAAATTCCGCCGCATCGTCGTCAAGGTCGGCTCATCGCTGCTGATCGATTCCGACGCCGGCGAAGTCCGGGCGTCGTGGCTCGCAGCACTCGCCGCCGACCTTGCCAAGCTGCACAAGGAGGGCCGCGAACTCCTGATCGTGTCGTCCGGCTCGATCGCGCTCGGGCGCAGCCGGCTCAAGCTGCCGCGCGGTACCCTGAAGCTCGAGGAAAGCCAGGCCGCGGCCGCGGTCGGGCAAATCGCGCTGGCGCGCATCTGGTCCGAGGTGCTGGGGCATCACGGCATCGGCGCCGGCCAGATCCTGGTCACCTTGCAGGACACCGAGGAACGTCGCCGTTATCTCAACGCGCGCTCGACCATCGCCAAGCTGCTGGAATGGCGCGCGATACCCGTGATCAACGAAAACGACACGGTGGCGACCAACGAAATCCGCTACGGCGACAACGATCGCCTCGCCGCGCGCGTCGCCACCATGGCGAGCGCCGATTTGTTGATCCTGCTGTCCGATATCGACGGTCTCTACGATGCGCCGCCGGGCCGCAATCCCGACGCAAAACTGATTCCAATCGTCGAGTCCGTCACCTCCGATATCGAAGCGATGGCAGGTGCGGCGGAATCCGAGCTGTCGCGCGGCGGCATGTATACCAAGATCGAGGCGGCCAAGATCGCCACCACCGCCGGCACCCATATGCTGATCGCCTCCGGCAAGATCGAGCATCCGCTGCAGGCGATCGCCGATGGCGGGCGTTGTACCTGGTTTCTGACGCCGGCCAACCCCGTCACCGCGCGAAAACGCTGGATCGCAGGCTCGCTGGAGCCGAAGGGCACCTTGACCATCGACGCAGGCGCGGTGACCGCCTTGCGCGCCGGCAAGAGCCTGTTGCCGGCCGGCGTAATTCGGATCGATGGACAGTTCGCCCGTGGCGATGCCGTGGTGGTGCGCGGCCCCGATACCCATGAAATCGGCCGCGGCCTCGTCGCCTATGACGCCGAGGATGCCGACAGGATCAAGGGCCGCTCGTCGCCGGACGTGATGGCGATCCTCGGCATCAGCGGCCGGGCCGAAATGATCCACCGCGACGACCTCGTGATCGGCCCGAGCGGCGGATTTGCCGCCAGCTAGGCCCATTGGCCGAGGGACGGGGCCGGTCGAGCGACCAAGCCTGCCAGCCATGCCCGCCGCGGGCCTTGCAAATCATGGATTTCATGGCGATTTCCGTGCTAGGACATGACCTTAACTGAAGATGAGACCGATATGAGTGCGCCGCTCAAGGCGATCGACGGCAACGCCGATCTGCCAGCCCTAATGACCGAACTCGCCGTGCAGGCGCGCGCCGCCGCGCGGGCGCTGGCGCTGGCGTCGCCCGAACAGAAAAACCGCTCGCTCGACGCGATGGAACGCGCCATTCGGACCGGCGCGTCCACCATACTTGCCGCGAATGCCGAGGATGTCGCCGAAGTGCGCGCCGGTGGCGCGAGCTCCGCCTTCATCGATCGGCTGACGCTGACCCAGGCGCGCATCGATGCGATGGCCGACGGCATCAGGACCGTGCGCGATGTCGCCGACCCCGTCGGGGTGGTGACTGAGCGCTGGCAGCGCCCGAACGGCATGACCATCGAGCGCGTGCGCGTGCCGCTGGGTGTCGTCGCGGTGATCTTCGAGAGCCGTCCCAATGTCGCCGCCGACGCCGGCGTGCTGTGCCTGAAATCGGGCAACGCCGTTATCCTGCGCGGCGGCTCCGACAGTTTTCGCTCCTGCCGCGCCATCCACGACTGCCTGGTTGAGGGCTTGCGCGAAGCCGATTTGCCGGAAGCCGCGATCACGCTGGTGCCGACCCGTGATCGCGCGGCCGTGGGCCTGCTGCTGACCGGACTGAACGGCGGCATCGACGTTATCGTGCCACGCGGCGGCAAGAGCCTGGTGGCGCGGGTCGAGGCCGAGGCGCGGGTGCCGGTGTTCGCGCATCTGGAAGGCGTCAACCACGTTTATATCGATCACGCCGCCAATCTGGATATGGCGAAGTCGATCGTGCTCAATGCCAAGATGCGCCGCCCCGGCGTTTGCGGCGCCGCCGAGACGCTGTTGATCGACCGCGCGGGTGCTGCCGTCAGCCTCAAGCCGCTGGTCGCCATGCTGATCGACGCCGGTTGTGAAGTGCGCGGCGACGATGCCGTTCAACACGCCGATGCCAGGGTAAAGCCCGCTTCCGACGAGGATTGGGACACCGAGTACGAGGATGCCATCATCACCGCGAAGGTCGTCGACGGCCTCGACGCTGCGATCGCGCATATTCACAACCACGGTTCGCATCACACCGACGCGATCGTGACCGAAAACGAAAGCGCCGCGCGCAAATTCCTCAACGAGGTCGAACTCGGCGATCGTGTTGCACAACGCATCGACGCAATTCGCCGACGGCGGCGAATTCGGATTCGGCGCGGAAATCGGCATCGCCACCGGAAAATTCCACGCCCGTGGACCGGTCGGCGCCGAGCAACTCACCAGCTTCAAATATCGCGTCCACGGCACCGGACAGACGCGGCCGTGAGCACACATTCCAGGCGTGCCATTTGCTTTAGTGCCGCGTCGCGTTGCGAGCTTCGGGATCGGGGCACGCATTGAGGCCTGTTTCTGCGGCGTCCGCATCACAAGCTTTACCGTTATTCAGCCAGGGCATGCGGATCGGCCTGCTCGGCGGCTCATTCAATCCGCCGCATGCCGCGCATCGCGCCATCAGCCTGTTTGCGCTCAAGCGATTGAATCTCGATCGGGTGTGGTGGCTGGTGACGCCGGGCAATCCGCTCAAGGATAACGGCGGCTTGCATGATCTCGACGAACGCGTCGAGGCCGCGCGCCAGATGGCGAACGATCCGCGCATCGATGTCAGTTGTCTCGAAGTTGTCATTGGAACCCGCTATACGTTCGACACGATTGCATATCTGCGCCGCCGGACTTCCGGTTTGCGCCTGGTCTGGATCATGGGCGCTGACAATCTCGCGCAGTTCCATCGCTGGCAAAACTGGCGGCGTATCGCTGCCGAAGTGCCGATCGCGGTCATCGACCGCCCCCCGCAGAGTTTTCGCGCGCTCTCCGCCCCCGCGGCCCAGGCGCTCGCGCATTATCGTCTTCCCGAGAATAAGGCCGGCCGGCTGGCCGACCAGCGCGCGCCAGCCTGGGTCTTCCTGACTGGCATGAAACTTGATCTGTCCTCTACCGGGCTTAGGAACCCGGACGGTAGCTGGAAGTGACGAAACAGGGTTACTGGATGATTGAAACCATTAACCCCACATGCGTAGTATAGTCCGTGGGCGCCGGATTCGGCGTTCGCGATACAGTGAAAGGAATGGTCCCTGGCCACATCTGTATTGTCCAAGTCTGTTTTACCCAAGTCTGGTTCGACTAAGTCTGGTTCGACCGATGCCGATTTGACTAAGTCCGGTTCGGCTAAGGCTGCTTCGTCGAAGACGCGTAAAACATCGACAAAAGCGGCGGCCTTGAAGGCGCAACCCGACGCCGACAAGACCCTGAAACTGATCCTCTCCCGCCTCGACGATATGAAGGCGGAAGAAACGGTCACCATCGACCTCCGCGGCAAATCAGCATTTTCCGACTACATGGTCGTCACCACGGGCCGGGTTAACCGGCACGTCGGCGCGATCGCGGAAAACGTTGCCAAAGGTCTCAAGGAAACCGGCATCAAGGCGATCCACGTCGAGGGTTTGACCAACTGCGACTGGGTGCTGATCAATTCCGGCGATGTGATCGTGCACGTGTTCAGGCCCGAGGTTCGCGAATTCTACAATCTGGAAAGATTGTGGACGCATAACCCGGCGGCGCCGCAGGCGGTCTGAGCGTTAAGCCGATGCGAATCGGCGGTTGCGCATGCTAGCTTGCGTGCATGCGCCTCGTCGTCGTTTCCATCGGCCGATTGAAGCAGGGCCCGGAGCGGGAACTGGCCGAGCGCTATCGCGAGCGTTTCGACGACATCGGCCGCAAGCTCGGCTTTCGCGGCCTCGATATCCATGAAATTCCCGAAAGCCGCGCGCGGGACGCCGCGACCCGTATGGCCGAGGAAGCCATGGCGATTTCGGCCGCCATTCCGGAAAAATCCGTGCTGGTGGCGCTCGACGAGCGCGGCGACAACCTCGATAGCCCAGCTTTTGCCCGCCATCTTGGTAGCTGGCGGGATGAGCAGGCCGGCCATACTATTTTCACGATCGGCGGCGCGGACGGACTTTCGCCCGATTTGCGGCGCAAGGCCAAGTTGCGCATGGCGTTCGGCGCCGCGACCTGGCCGCATCAGATGGTGCGGGTCATGCTTCTGGAACAGATTTATCGGGCCGCGACCATCCTGGCCGGCCATCCCTATCACCGCGCGTAGGCTTGGCCCGTAGGCTTGGCCCCGCGCAGGCAAGAAGGCACTGATCAGGGTTCGATGCAGCGAGGTCCGAACACTCCTTCGCGTTTCGCAACCGCCCGTCGCGGTCAGCTGCACGGTTTTGCATTTTCCCTGGCGTTGTTATGTGCAGGTCTTGCGGGCATGGCCCTGCCGGCCACGGCGCAGGTTGCAACCGCAACAGCCACGCCGGCAGCAACCTCGTCACCGGACGCCATCAAGCAGCGCGAGCAGGAGCTCGAAGCGACGCGCGCACAGCAGAAGAGCGCGGCTGACGCGCAGGAGAAACTCAAGGCCGATATCGCCGCGATCGGGCAGGACCGGGCCAAGTTCAATCAACAACTGATCGACATCGCCGCCCAGGTGCGCGGTGTCGAGACCAAGATCGACGACGCCGAAGCGCGGTTGCGCCCGCTCGACGATCGCGAGCAGCAAATCCGCGGCTCGCTCGATTCACGTCGTTCCGAGATCATCGAAGTGCTGGCCGCCCTGCAGCGCGCGGGCAGGCGCACACCGCCGGCTTTGCTGGTGCGGCCGGAAGACGCACTGCAGTCGCTTCGCACCGCCATGCTGCTCGGATCCGTCGTGCCCGAACTGCGGGCGCGCGCGCAAAAACTCGCCGGCGACCTCGGCGAGTTGATCGCGCTTCGCAAAACCATCGCTAGCGAGCGCGACCAGCTTGCGGCCGACCGCGACAAACTGAAAGACGACCAGACCCGGCTCGCGGCCCTGATCGACGAACGGCAGCGTCAGCAAAGTTCGATCGAACAGGACATGGCGGCGGAAAGCGCGCGCGCCATCACGCTGTCCAAGCAGGTCGACACCCTGCAGGGCCTGATCGCCAAAATGGAACAGGATTCCAAGGCCGCCGCGAAAGCTGCCGCGACCGCGAGCTTGCAGGGCACCCCGGCCAACCCCAACGGCAAACCTGATCCGACGGCGCTCAAGGATCCTTCCCGGTCGAGCCCGGCGATCGCCTTTGCGTCGGCCAAGGGCCTGTTTGCGTTACCGGTTAATGGCACCAGGATTCGCGAATTTGGCGGTTCCGATGGTGCTGGTGGCGTCGAAAAAGGCATTTCCTTGGCAACCCGGATCGGCGCCCAGGTCACAACACCGTGTGACGGCTGGGTTGTTTACGCCGGGCCGTTTCGCAGCTACGGACAACTCTTGATCCTGAATGCCGGGGGCGGGTATCATGTG
Organism: uncultured Alphaproteobacteria bacterium; assembly: GCA_963755895.1. Lineage (GTDB taxonomy): Bacteria > Pseudomonadota > Alphaproteobacteria > Rhizobiales > Xanthobacteraceae > Bradyrhizobium. Next base: position 480,080 of record CAVWMD010000001.1, on the reverse strand, counting down.
CTGATCGCCGGGATGGAGCGCATTTCGGTTAACATCGGCCAGTTTGTACTTACGGGGGAGCCGGTCGCGACCATGGGGACGACATCCCAGGTTGCATCCATTCTTGCCGCCAACGCGAGCCAGCCCGTGCTCTATATCGAGTTCCGTAAGGACGGCACTCCAATCGATCCAGGTCCATGGTGGGCCGCAAATGAAGGCGAAAAGGTTCGCGGATGATGCGCAAGACTTCTGTAATTCTCCTTAGCGCCGCCACCGGCGCGGCATTGACGCTGTTCGTGACCCAGCCACGCTCGGTGTTCATGGGATCGAGCGCGCGGGCCGCGACCTCCGACACCTACCGCCAGCTCAATCTGTTCGGCGATGTGTTCGAGCGCGTTCGCAGCGACTATGTCGAGAAGCCCGATGACAGCAAGCTGGTCGAATCCGCGATCTCCGGCATGCTGACCGGCCTCGATCCGCATTCCAGCTACATGGACGCCAAGAGCTTCCGCGACATGCAGGTGCAGACCCGCGGCGAGTTCGGCGGCCTCGGCATCGAAGTCACGATGGAAGACGGCCTGATCAAGGTGGTCTCGCCGATCGACGATACGCCGGCATCCAAGGCCGGCATCATGGCCAACGACATCATCACCAATCTCGACGACGAAGCGGTGCAGGGCCTCACGCTCAACCAGGCGGTCGAGAAGATGCGCGGACCCGTCAACACCAAGATCAGGCTGAAGATCGTCCGCAAGGGCCAGGACAACCCGATCGACGTCACGCTGGTGCGCGACAACATCCGCGTCCGCTCGGTGCGCGCGCATGTCGAGGCCGACGATATCGCCTATATTCGCATCACCACCTTCAACGAGCAGACCACCGAAGGCCTCAAGAAGGAAGTCGCCAACCTGCAAAACCAGATCGGCGACAAGCTGAAAGGCTACGTCATCGATCTCAGCAACAATCCCGGCGGCCTGCTGGAAGAAGCGGTCACGGTATCCGACAGCTTCCTGGAGCGCGGCGAGATCGTCTCCACCCGCGGCCGCAACGCCGAGGAAACCCAGCGCCGCGTCGCCCATCCGGGCGACCTGACCAAAGGCAAGCCGGTGATCGTTCTGATCAATGGCGGCTCGGCCTCGGCATCGGAAATCGTCGCCGGCGCGCTGCAGGACCACAAGCGCGCGACGCTGGTCGGCACCCGCTCGTTCGGCAAGGGCTCGGTGCAAACCATCATTCCGCTCGGAAGCGGCAACGGCGCGCTGCGTCTGACCACGGCGCGCTATTTCACGCCGTCCGGCAAGTCGATCCAGGCCAAGGGCATCGTTCCCGATATCGAAGTACTGCAGGACGTGCCCGACGAACTGAAGTCGCGCACCGACACCAAGGGCGAGGCTTCGCTGCGCGGCCATCTGAAGAACGATGGCGACGAGAAGACCGGCTCGCAATCCTACGTGCCGCCGGATGCCAAGGACGACAAGGCCCTCAAGATGGCCGACGATCTGCTGCACGGGGTCAAGGTCAATCCGAGCCCGGCTGCAAACGGCGACAAGGCTGCGATCGACGACAAGGCCGCCAACGACAATACGACGACTGACAGCAAGCCTGCCGCCAAGGAAGCGAACTGATCTCGGCTGGACTGATCGGAGCTCTCAGCAACGACTTTTCAAAAGGGCGGCCTTCGGGTCGCCCTTTTTTGTAACCGCGGTTCCGGTCTTGCCGCTGATTCGCCCGGCCGTGGTATCTTCGGTACGGCTGATTCGGGGAGATCCATGGCAGAGACGGCCGACGATCTGAGCGCACCGCTTGGACAGAAAGCGGTGCGCGGCAAGGGCCGATTTCGGCTGCCATTTACCGGCATGCAGGTGTTGGCCGTGCTGCTCGGCCTGTTCCTGGTGACCTTCGCGGGCTTCGCGTTGTTCAACGACAATCCGCTCGGCGGCGAGCCGATGGTGCGCGTCGCGCTGCCTCAGGCGACCCCGGGCGAAAAACCTGCGATGGCGTCCCCGGTTACCGCCGAGCCAACCGAGAAATCCGCGCCGAAGCAGGCCGCCGCAGGCGAGCAAAAGACCATCACCATCATCGACGGTTCCAGCGGCGCCCACCACGACGTCACGATATCCGGCGACGGCGGCGCCGCCGATACCGCGGGCGCTGACGCGCCGCCTGCCATGATGGCCGGCATCGATCCGCGGCTCCTGGAAAAATCCCGCTACGGCATGATCCCGGTGGTGGCTGATGGCCTGAAGCCGTTCACGGTCTATGCCGGCGAGGCCGATCGCGCCAAGGCGGCCAGGATGCCTGTCGTCGCCATCGTGGTCGGCGGCCTCGGCGTCGGCGCGGCCAAGACCACCGATGCCATCATGAAGCTGCCGCCGGCGGTGACACTGGCGTTTACGCCCTACGGCTCGGATCCCGGCAAGCTGGCGGAACGCGCCCGCGCGCAGCGCCACGAGATCCTGCTGCAGATTCCGATGGAGCCGTTCGACTATCCCGATAACGATCCCGGTCCGCAGACCCTGCTGACAACGCTGAACGGGGAGCAGAACCTCGACCGGATGTATTGGCACCTCAGCCGTTTCCAGGGCTATGCCGGGATCGCCAATTTCATGGGCGGGCGCTTCGTGGTCGCCGATTCGGTGATGCAGCCGATCGTCCGTGAGGCCGCCAAGCGCGGGCTCGGCTATTTCGACGATGGAACCGCGCCCCGCAGCGTCGCCGCCGCGCTGGCGGTGGGCCAGGCCATGCCGTTCGCCAAGGCCGACGTCACCATCGATACGGTTCCGACCGCGATGGAAATCGACCACGCGCTGGCCAACCTCGAAAATCTGGCAAAAGAACGCGGATTAGCCGTCGGTGTCGCTTCGGCGCTACCTATATCGATCGAGCGGATCGGCGCCTGGACCAAATCACTCGAAAACCACGGCATCATGCTCGTGCCATTGACAACGGCGATGCTCAAATCAAAATCAGGCTAGGGCATCCGGACCTGCCGGTCCGGCCGGTCGGAACGACCCTGCAAGAGGCTTTGACCGAATGGCGCGCTACGAAGACCTGCCCTACCGGACCTGCGTCGGCATGATGCTGATCAACGCGGCCGGGCGTGTCTTCATCGGTCGCCGTGCCGGTGGCATCGAACATGTCGACGATTCCCACGTCTGGCAGATGCCGCAAGGCGGCGTCGATCCCGGCGAGGATACCTGGGAAGCGGCCAAGCGCGAACTTTACGAGGAAACCAGCGTCCGTTCGGTCGAAAAACTCGGCGAGGTCGCGGACTGGCTGATCTATGACATTCCGCGCACCGTGGCCGGCCGCACCTGGAAGGGCCGCTATCGGGGCCAGCGACAAAAATGGTTCGCGGTTCGCTTCACCGGCGAGGACGCCGAGATCAACGTCGCCAATCCGGGCGGCGGCCACAAGGCCGAGTTCGTCAACTGGCGCTGGGAGCCGATGAAGAATCTTCCCGACCTGATCGTTCCATTCAAGCGGCCGGTCTATGAGCGCGTGGTGAAAGAATTTTCGAAACTGGCGGGCGATTAGCGTTTTGACGATCGAAAAATCTTATCGCCCCAACGTGGGGGTGGCGCTGTTCAACGTTTCCGGCGAGGTGCTGATCGGCCGGCGCTTCAAGGACGACGGGCCGGAGATCGTGCTTCCCGGCCTTGAATGGCAGATGCCGCAAGGCGGGATCGACGCCAACGAAAATCCGCGCGAGGCGGTGATGCGCGAGCTCTGGGAAGAGACCGGCGCCACCAACGCCGAATATCTCGACGAGACCGACTGGTTGACCTACGAATTTCCGGACTTCGCGGGCCCCGCAACGCACCGGCTGGCAAAATTCCGTGGCCAGCGCCAGAAATGGTTCGCGCTGCGGTTCACCGGGCGTGACGACGAGATCGATCCATTGCAGTCACGCAACGGCCAGCCCGCGGAATTTGATCAATGGCGATGGGAGCGGCTCGATCGCATCGCCGATCTCGTGGTGCCGTTCCGTCGTGAAGTCTATCGGACGGTGGCGCGGCATTTTGCGAAATTCGCCCGCTAAAGTCTTTTATTTTGACGCGTTTTCTTCGCGCGAACCGGTACCCACTTCGCTCGAAAACGCTCTAGCCCAACTTGCGCTGCGCAAGTTGGGCTAGGACTTCGGCTTAACTCGGCCCGACCTCGAACGGGCCGATCGCGATCACATGGCAATTGCTGTCGCGCTTGGCGCAATTGCCGAGCGCATCATTGATGGCATCCTGTTCGCTTGCAGCCTTGAGCGCCAGCCCGGGACGCCCCGAGGAGCCGACCGCGACCGCGTTCCAGCCGGACGAGGCCTGAGCGAGCTGGTGGGCGACATCGTCCCGCGCATCTGCCGCAATTGAAGAATTGTCGCTGGCGCGAAAGAAACCACTGGCCCGCATGATCGTCGGCACCGGCACGACGAAGACGTCGTCGACGGCCACGATCAGGCAGGGAGCGTCGGCAATGGTGCCGCAGCTCTCCAGTGTCCGGCGCACGACCTCGGCGATCGTCGTCCCGTCGGTGTAGAAAATGAAATTCCCTCCGGGGCCAACCGCGATGGCCTTGCTTTTCTTGCCCGGCACATAGCTGCTCTCGAGCCTGGCTTTTGCCGGATCGCGCGCAAATGGCATGTCCTTTGACGCGAATGGCTTCTCGGTCGAGGTGTCGCGCCGGATCCACGGCAGCGGCGGTACCGGCGGCCTGCCGTGCGGATAGACCACCGCGCTCCCGACGGCGTAGAGCTCGCATTTCCTCGGCGACTTGACGTTGTCAGCGCGCTGCCGACAGAGCTCGAGGGCCGCGCTTTTTGCGGCTTCCTCGTTTGGCGCACTGCTGGATAGACCGATGATGCCGTTCTGGTTCAGCGCAAAGGCCTTCGGCTCCGCCGCCGCTACATATTCGTTGGCCAATATGATCCGGGTCTTGTCGGTGACGAAGGGCACCAGCTCGGTCTGGAATCTTTTCATTCGATGGAGCCGGCGCTGCGGAAGGAGGCACCGTCGACGGCGCGGTAACCGGACTGGCCGAGGACACCGGAGTCTCCCTGTTGCTGGCCGCCGATTCCCTGGACGCGTGCCGCAACTCCAACCTGGTGAAGTAGAGGAAGCCGCCGACGCCGATGGCCACCAGACACACCACCATCACCGCCACCGGCCACATCCAGTTCGGCGCCTCCGAGGAACGCGGCCGAATAGATTTCTTGAGCTGCGGCGTTGCGTAGCTGCCGTCCTCACGTCGCATCGCCACCATATAGGCATGCACCGGCGTCGGTATGTTCTTTACTTCCTGCGCGCCGATGTCGGAGAACTGCACCGACAGTTTGTTGGCGACCTGTTCGTGCACCGCGCGCGAAATGCAGATGCCGCCGACTTCGGCGAGACCTTCAAGCCGTGCTGCGATGTTGACGCCATCGCCGAGCAGGTCGCCATCGCGCTCGACCACGTCGCCGATGGTGATACCGATACGAAAACTCATCTGCCGGCTGGGCGGATAGGCCATGTTCCGGGTGCGCAGGCTTTCCTGGATGTCGATCGCGCAGCGCACCGCTTCAACCGCGCTGGGAAATTCCGCCAGAACGGCGTCACCGGCGGTGTTGAAAATCCGGCCACCGGCCCTGGCGATGAAGTCGTCGGTGACGGATCGATAGGAAGCGAGACGCCGCAGCGTTTCCTCTTCATCCTCGGCAACCAGCCTGCTGTAGCCGGCAATATCGGCCGCAAAAATCGCCGCTATCTTGCGCTTCATGAAGGCTAAGCCCCCGGCCAATAATTGCCGCCGCAGAATGCCGTCAGAAGTTCCCCGGCGCAACCGGGTTTCAACGCCGGGCAATTGCCGCGAGCGTCGTAATCGCTAATATTTTTCGAGGTTTCCTTGAAGAGCCGAACGCGGCGGATGGCTAGAGCATTTCCGGTTCTGATAGAATCAGAACCGGGCTCTAGATTCTTGTTTTGACGCGTTTTCTTGACGCGAACCGGTACCCACTTCGCTCGAAAACGCTCTAGTGCATCGCCGTCGAATTGAGCTGGCTCTCGATGCTCTTGAAATGGTCGAGCCGCTCGATCGCGTGGTCGAGCTCCGAGCCCTCTTTCTCGGCGAGCTTGGCTTCCATTTCGGAAATCTGATTGGCAAAGGCTCCCCGATCCAGATCCTCGATCGAGGTCGCGACATCGGCAAGCACCGTGAGGCCCCTGTCGGAAACTTCGGCAAGGCCGCCGAGCACGATGATCTTCTGACGCGTGCCGCCGGTGGTCACCGTCAGAATTCCCGGCCGGATCGTGGCGATAACCGGCGCATGGCCGGCCAGCACGCCGAAATCACCTTCGACGCCGGGAACGTCAACCTGATCGACTTCGCCGGAGAAGGCGAGCTTTTCAGGAGAGACGAGATCGAAGTGGAAGGTGGCCATGGTGTAGTCCTGCGAATGGCGAGTAGAGAACGGCGAATGGTGACGAAAGGAAACGGCTTCTAACGATTCGCCGCTCCCTGTTCGCTATTCGCCTCGTTACGCTGCTTCGGCGAGCTTCTTGCCCTTCTCGACGGCTTCTTCGATGTTGCCAACCATGTAGAAGGCGGCTTCCGGCAGATGATCGTATTTGCCTTCGCAAATCGCCCGGAAACCCTTGATGGTGTCGGCAAGGTCAACGAACTTGCCGGGCGATCCGGTGAAGATTTCGGCGACATGGAACGGCTGCGAGAGGAAGCGCTCGATCTTGCGGGCGCGCGCCACGGCAATCTTGTCCTCTTCGGACAATTCGTCCATGCCGAGGATGGCGATGATGTCCTGCAGCGACTTGTAACGCTGCAGCACCTGCTGAACCATACGGGCGGTCTGGTAATGATCCTCGCCGACGATCAACGGCGAAAGCATCCGCGAGGTGGAGTCGAGCGGATCGACCGCCGGATAGATGCCCTTTTCCGAGATCGCGCGGTTCAGCACCGTGGTGGCGTCCAAATGCGCGAACGAAGTCGCCGGCGCCGGGTCGGTCAAGTCGTCGGCCGGCACGTAGATCGCCTGCACCGAAGTGATCGAACCCTTATGGGTGGTGGTGATGCGCTCCTGCAGCGCGCCCATGTCGGTCGCCAGCGTCGGCTGATAACCCACGGCGCTCGGAATACGTCCGAGCAGCGCCGACACTTCAGAGCCGGCTTGTGTGAAGCGGAAGATGTTGTCGATGAAGAACAACACGTCCTGACCCTGATCGCGGAAATGCTCGGCGACCGTCAGACCGGACAACGCAACGCGCATGCGGGCGCCGGGCGGCTCGTTCATCTGGCCGAACACCAGGGCGCACTTGGATTTGACGCTCGGATCCGGATTATGCGGATCGGCATTGACCTTGGACTCGATGAACTCGTGATAGAGGTCGTTGCCTTCACGGGTCCGCTCGCCGACGCCGGCGAACACCGAGTTGCCGCCATGCGCCTTGGCGACGTTGTTGATCAATTCCTGAATCAGCACGGTCTTGCCGACGCCGGCGCCGCCGAACAGGCCGATCTTGCCGCCCTTGGCGTAAGGCGCCAGAAGATCGACCACCTTGATACCGGTGACCAGAATTTCAGCCTCGGTAGCCTGATCGGTATAGGTCGGCGCTTCCTGGTGGATCGCGCGCATTCCCTCGGAGGTGATCGGGCCGGCTTCATCGATCGGCTGGCCAATCACGTTCATGATGCGGCCGAGCGTGCCGGCGCCGACCGGCACCTCGATCGGTCCGCCCGTGTCGCTGACTTCATGGCCGCGAACCAGGCCCTCGGTGGTGTCCATCGCAATGGTGCGCACCGTGGACTCGCCGAGATGCTGGGCGACCTCGAGCACCAGACGGTTGTTGCCGTTCATGGTGATGATTGCGTTCAGGATCGCCGGCAGATGGCCTTCGAACTGCACGTCGACGACGGCGCCGATGACTTGCGTGATGCGTCCGGTCTGGTTGGCGGGTGTAGCCATGAAAATCTCTCCTTCGAATTCTTAAGCTCAGCGTCCGTCCGTGCGATCGGGCTTGCGCCGCTAGAGTGCCTCAGCGCCGGAGATGATCTCGATCAGCTCCTTGGTGATCATCGCTTGACGGGTTCGGTTGTAGATCAGGGTCTGCTTGCGGATCATGTCACCGGCGTTGCGGGTGGCGTTATCCATCGCGCTCATCTGCGCGCCGTAGAACGAAGCGTTGTTTTCCAGCAGCGCCCGGAAGATCTGCACCGCGAGATTGCGCGGCAAGAGCCCAGTCAGAATCTCGTCTTCTTCGGGCTCATATTCATAGGATGTCGAAGGCCCTGCATTGGCGGCGGGCGCCTCGACCACCAGCGGAATGATCTGCTGCGCGGTCGGGACCTGCGAGATCACCGACCTGAAGCGCGAATAGAACAGCGTACAGACGTCGAATTCACCGGCCTCGAAGCGCGCGATGACTTTCTTGGCGATGTCTTCGGCATTGACGAAACCGAGCTGGCGAACCGAGCGCAGCTCGATGTTTTCGATGATCTGCTTGTCGAAGCTGCGGCGCAGCTGCTCGTAACCCTTGCGGCCGACGCAGAAGAACTTGACCTCTTTGCCCTGGTTCATCAGCGCCAGCGCCCGCTCGCGGGCAAGCCGCACGATCGAGGAGTTGAAAGCGCCGGACAGGCCGCGCTCGCCGGTGCAGACCAGCAGCAGATGCACCTGATCCTTGCCGGTGCCGGCCAGCAATACCGGCGCGCCGGGAGAACCCGCGGCGGCGGTGGCGATATTGGATATCACCGCGTCCATCTTTTCCGCGTAGGGCCGCGCCGCCTCGGCAGCCGATCTGCGCGCGGCGCAGCTTCGATGCCGCGACCATCTGCATGGCCTTGGTGATCTTCTGCGTCGCCTTGGTCGAGGCGATGCGGACCCGCATGTCTTTAAGTGAAGCCATTCTTAGTTCACCCCGGCGATCAGATCCTCGACCCGACCGCTAGCCCTCTGTCTCTCGTCATGCCCGGCCTTGTGCCGGACACCCGTGCCTTGTTTTTCATCCTCGCCCGAAGACGTGGATGGCCATGACGGTATTACGCAAGCGTCTTGGCGAAAGCCTCGACGACGGCCTTCAGCTTGCCGGCGGTATCGTCGCTGAGATCGCGACTTTCCCGGATGCTGTTGAGGATATCGACATTCTTGCCGCGCAGCAGCGACAGCAGACCATCTTCGAATGCGCGCACCTTGTTGAGCGGCAGCGCGTCGAGATAGCCGTTGGTGCCGGCCCAGATCACGCAGACCTGCTCTTCCATCTTCAGCGGCGAGAACTGCGGCTGCTTCAGGAGTTCGGTAAGGCGCGAACCACGATTGAGCAGGCGCTGCGTCGAGGCGTCGAGGTCGGAGCCGAACTGCGCGAACGCCGCCATTTCGCGGTACTGCGCCAGCTCACCCTTGATCTTGCCGGCGACCTTCTTCATCGCCTTGGTCTGCGCCGACGATCCGACGCGCGACACCGACAGACCGACGTTCACCGCCGGCCGAATGCCCTGGAAGAACAGATCGGTTTCGAGGAAGATCTGACCGTCGGTAATCGAAATCACGTTGGTCGGAATATAGGCCGACACGTCGTTGGCCTGGGTTTCGATGATCGGCAGCGCGGTCAGCGAGCCCGAACCCTGGTCCTTGTTGAGCTTGGCGGCGCGCTCCAGCAGGCGCGAATGCAGATAGAACACGTCGCCGGGATAGGCTTCGCGGCCCGGTGGGCGGCGCAGCAGCAGCGACATCTGACGATAGGCCACCGCCTGCTTGGAGAGATCGTCATAGATGATGACGGCGTGCATGCCATTGTCGCGGAAATATTCGCCCATGGTGCAGCCGGTGAACGGCGCGATGTACTGCATCGGCGCCGGATCGGACGCGGTGGCGGCAACGATGATCGAGTATTCCAGCGCGCCCTGCTCTTCGAGCACCTTGACGAATTGGGCCACGGTGGAACGCTTCTGGCCGATCGCGACATAGACGCAATACAGCTTGATGTTCTCGTCAGGCTGCGCGTTGAGCGGCTTCTGGTTCAGGATGGTGTCGAGCGCGATCGCAGTCTTGCCGGTCTGACGGTCACCGATGATCAATTCGCGCTGGCCGCGACCAACCGGGATCAGGGCGTCGATCGACTTCAGGCCAGTCGCCATCGGCTCGTTGACCGATTTGCGCGGGATGATGCCGGGCGCCTTGACGTCGACGCGCATGCGCTTGTCGGCCTGGATCGGACCCTTGCCGTCGATCGGATTGCCGAGCGCATCGACCACGCGGCCAAGCAGACCCTTGCCGACCGGCGTATCCACGATGGCGCGGGTACGCTTGACGGTTTGGCCTTCCTTGATCTCGCGGTCGGCGCCGAAGATCACGATACCGACGTTGTCGGTTTCGAGGTTCAGCGCCATGCCGCGGGTGCCGTTCTCGAACTCGACCATCTCACCGGCCTGGACGTTGTCGAGGCCGTAGACGCGGGCAATACCGTCGCCGACGGACAACACCTGTCCGACTTCGGAAACTTCAGCCTCCTGGCCGAAATTCTTGATCTGGTCCTTGAGGATCGCGGAAATTTCCGCGGCGCGGATGTCCATCAGCCTGCCTCTTTCATCGCGTGCTTAATCGAATTGAGTTTGGTGCGAAGCGAACTATCCACCATGCGGCTGCCGAGCTTGACGACCAGGCCGCCGATAATGGAGGGATCCACATTCACGTTAAGCGCGACGTCCTTGCCCGTCACTGATTTCAGCGCGGTCTTCAGAGCGTCGAGATTCTTGTCACTGAGCGTTTCGGCGACGGTCACGTCGGCGGTCGCCTCACCCTTGAACTTGGCAACCAGCGCGCGGAAGGCACGGATCACGTCGGTGACCGCGAACAGCCGCCGGTTAGCGGTGAGCACCCTCAGGAAATTGGCAGAAGTTCCCGAAATACCGGCTTGGTCGAGCACGGCGGTGAGCGCCTTGGCCTGTGAACCCGCCGAAAAAACCGGACTGCGAACCAACCGTTTCAGGTCGGCACTGTCGGCCAGCATCGCTGCGAATCGGTCGAGATCGGCTTTCACCGCATCGACGGATTTTTCATCGCGCGCCAATTCGAACAAAGCCGTCGCATAACGGCCGGACACACCTGAAACGGACGGATCTTCTGCAGCCACAAGCACGCTCTTTTAGCTGTTAAATTCGCAAGGCAAAAACCGTCGCCGCGATGGCGCCTATCCAAGCCCTTGGAATTCAAGCGGGACTTCGATTTTCGACCGGTACGAGGCTGTACCGGGACCGTTAAAATCGCGGCTTTGCTAACATAGCAGTAGCGCAGGTGCAACATGACGCCCACCGAGGGCGATGTGTTGTCGCGGTTGTTTTTCGGCGCCGCGCGAAAGCCCGTTCCGCCGGCATTTCCGTCCGGCGACTCGGCCGCAAGGTGGGCGACCCGCGTCGCCTCGCAGCGGAAACGTTCCACCCGAAATTGCATAGGCTCCATGAGCGCGGGTCGCGGAACCGAAAAGGCCGATTTGCTCCATTTAGCCATTACTTGAGCAAATCTCCTCCAAATGGCTGAGAACTTACCTTTCAAGTAATGTTAAGTAATAAAGTAGTTAATAATTCGTTAAAGCGAAAGATTACGGAACATCTTCCGATCAGTCCCTCGGGTAACAAGATGTTTCAGTCCGAGACAAATCGGATTTACTGCCCAATTCACGCCTCATTAGGCCACCAAACGCCGGATCACGCCAAATGGAGCGGGGGTTCCACTTGTCACATATGTGGCAATACTATCTTGAGGGACAGTTTAATGATCGCATCTACAATGTCGGCGCTGGGAACGGTAACCCGGTCGCGCACGGCGCTCGCTGTTTTCACCGCAACGATCGTGCTCGGTGGAGGTATCGGCGAAGCTTCAGCCAAAGGCCGGCATCACTACGGCTACCATCATCATCATCACGGCTATCGCCACCATGAGGCCCGCGCCGCTCGGTCGTCCTGGCGCGATGCCAACGCGTCGATCGCCTCTTCGTCGATCGCCTCTTCATCCGGCGGCCACAGCTTCTCCGGCATCGCCTCCTATTATGGCAATGAATCCGGCAGCCGCACCGCCTCGGGTCAGCGCTTCAATCAGAACGCCATGACCTGCGCCCATCGCTCGCTGCCGTTCGGCACCAGGCTGCGGGTCACCCATGGCGGCCAAAGCGTCGTCGTCACCGTCAATGACCGCGGCCCCTTCGTTCGTGGCCGCGTGCTCGACCTGTCCACCGGCGCTGCCCGTGCCATCGGCCTGACCGGCGCCGGCGTCGGCCGCGTCACCGCCGAAGTCGTTGGTTGAACCGCGCATTCGCGGCTTCCGTTCTTCAGTTCGGTAAGCGTTGCGTTGCGTAGCGGCCGCAAGAGCTTTGCGCGCCAGAACAAGCCTGCCGTCGCCAATGACGGCAGGCTTTTTCTTTTTGTACAACTCCCGCCGTCATTCCGGGACGATGCGAAGCATCGAACCCGGAATCTCGAGATTCTCAGATGCGCAATTGCGCATCATAGTTCATCGCTGCGCGATGCCCGGAATGACGCAGATCGCTACAAAAAACTCTGCGGGTCGACATCGACCTCGAGCTTGAGATTGCCTTTGGTCTTCGGGGCGGCCGCGAGCCATTCGCGCAAATATTCCGACATGTCGACATTGCGCAGCGATTTCACCAGCAGCCGGAACCGGTAGCGGCCCTTGATGACAGCGAGCGGCGCTTCGGCCGGGCCCAGCACCTGGATCCGCTCGTCGATCGGCGCGATCGCCGCCAATTTGCGCGCAAAGCCTTCCGCCGTGGGCCGATCGCCCGCCGAGATGATCAGGCTCGCCAGCCGGCCGAACGGTGGATAGCCGGTTCGTTCGCGGGATTCAATTTCGTTGGCATAGAACGCCTCGCGATCGCAGGCCACCAGCGCCTTCATCACGGGATGCTCGGGCTGATGGGTCTGCAAATAGCCGACGCCGCGGCCCTGATCGCGCCCGGCGCGTCCGATCACCTGGTTGAGCAATTGAAACGTCCGTTCGGCGGCGCGCGGATCGCCGTTGCTGAGGCCCAGATCGGCATCGACCACGCCGACCAGATTGAGCCGCGGGAAATTATGTCCCTTTGCTACCAATTGCGTGCCGATGATGATATCGACGCGACCTTCGGCGATCTCGTTCAGTTCCGAGCGCATGGTCTCGATCGAGGTGATCAGATCGCTCGACAGCACCATGGTGCGCGCCTGCGGAAACAACGAAGCGGCTTCCTCTTGCAGGCGCTCGACGCCGGGGCCGACCGCCACCAGGGATTGCTCCGCCGCGCAATGCGGACAGCTTGGCGGACGCGGCATCGAGAAGCCGCAATGATGACACACCAGCCGCTGGCGAAACCGATGATCGACCAGCCAGGTATCGCAGATCGTGCAGGCGAACCGGTGCCCGCAGGCCCGGCACAATGTCAGCGGCGCGTAGCCGCGGCGGTTGAGGAACAACAGCGCCTGCTCGCGCCGTTCGATCGCAATGCCGATCTGTTCAGCAAGCCGTGGTGAGACGAAGCGGCCGCGCGCCGGCGGCTCGCGGCGAAGGTCGATCGCCTCGATGTGCGGCATGTGCTGGCCGCCGAAACGGGCCGGCAGCACCACCCGTTGATAGCGGCCCTTCCGCGCATTGACCTCCGACTCGACCGACGGCGTTGCCGACGCCAGCACGATCGGGATTTTTGCGATATGCGCACGCACCACCGCCATGTCGCGGGCGTGATAGTGCGCGCCCTCATCCTGCTTGTAGGCCTGATCGTGCTCTTCATCGACGATGATCAGCCCGAGATTGGCGTAAGGCAAAAACAGCGCCGAGCGCGCGCCGATCACGACCGGCGCCTGGCCCGCCGCGATCGCGGCCCAGTTGCGCGCGCGGGTCCGCGGCGTCAGTTCGGAATGCCATTCCAGCGGCCGCACGCCGAAGCGATTGGCGAAGCGATCGAGGAACTGTCCGGTCAGCGCTATCTCCGGCATCAGGATCAGCGTCTGCTTGCCGCGGCGGATCACTTCAGCGATGGCCTCGAAATAGACCTCGGTCTTGCCCGAGCCGGTGACGCCGTCGAGCAGCGCGGTGTGAAAACTGCCGTTCGCCGCCAGCGCCCGCATCGCGTCCACCGCGGTGCGTTGCTGGCGGGAAAACTCGGGCTGCGCGAATGAAGGATCGGGCGCCGGTGGCGGCAGCGGTGGCGGCATCGTCTCGACCGCCAGCGTGCCCTCATCGACCAGGCCATCGATCACGCCGGTGCTGACGCCGGCTTCCCGCGCCGCTTCCGATTTGCCGTGCAATAGTTTGTCCGACAGGCAATCGATCAACCGCCGCCGCGCCGGCGTCATGCGCCGGGGCGGTTCGCCAACCAGCCGCACGCCGACCCGCATCCGTTCGGGGCCGAGATTCTCGCCCATCCGCAACGTCATCCGCAACACCATCCCGCGCGCGGACAGCGTGTAGTTGGCAACCCAATCGACGAGCGAGCGCAGTTCCGGCTTCAGCGGCGGCACGTCGAGCTTTTCGCTGACGTCTTTCAGGCGATTATGCAGGCGCGGATCGGGATTGGTATTTTCGGCCCACACCACCGCGACCACTTCGCGCGGTCCCAGCGGCACGCACACCACATCGCCCGGCTTGAGCTCCATGCCGCGCGGTACGCGGTAGGAATAAGCCTGGTTGAGCGCGACCGGCACCAGCACGTCGACGATGCCGGTCGATGATGCCGGTGAAATGCTGGCGCGGATGGAATGGTCCATGAAGAATCGAACTCGAGGGGACGTCGGAAAGACAACCTAACCTAAGACCCAAAGGCGGCCGCGACCAGTGTCTGAGATCGCCGTTCCCGCAGCTTATCAAAGCGTAAACCAAAGAGGTGTGATGTGGTCCGACGCAATCATGCACCCTTAAAGGTAGCCCCGAAGACAGCTCGATGGCCAAACCTGTTCCCGCGGCTCAACCGATCGACATTGCCTGCGCCGCCGACGACCTTGTGCGGGAAATCACGCATTGGCTGTCGCATTTGCGCGCCGAGCGACGGCTGTCGCCGAAGACGCTTGAAGCCTATGCCCGCGACGTTCGCCAATGCATGGTGTTTCTCGGCGAACACTGGGGCGCGAGCGTGACGCTGTCACGCTTTGCCGCGATCGAGGCCACCGATATAAGGGCGTTCATGGCGATGCGACGCGCCGACGATGTTGGTGGGCGTTCTCTCGCCCGGTCGCTGGCGGGCCTGCGCTCGTTCGGCCGCTTTCTCGAACGGGAAGGCAAAGGCAAGGTCGGCGCGCTGTCGGCGATTCGCGCCCCGAAAATCGGAAAGAGCCTGCCGAAGCCGATCCAGATGTCGGCGGCCAAACGCTTTGCGGATGCCGACGAACGCGCCGGCGAAGATCGCGATCCCTGGATCTGGGCGCGCGACGCCGCGGTGATGGCGCTGTTGTACGGATCGGGCCTGCGTATTTCCGAAGCGCTCGGCCTGAAGCGCCGCGAGGTGCCGCTGCCCGGCGCGGGCGATGTGCTGGTCGTGACCGGAAAGGGCAACAAGACCCGCATGGTGCCGGTGCTGCAAAACGTACTGGCGCTGGTTCAGGATTATGTCGCGGTCTGTCCGCATCCGCTGCCGCCGGAGGGACCGATCTTCGTCGGCGCCCGTGGCGGCCCGCTCAGGGCCCGAATCATTCAGCTCACCATGGAACGCTTGCGCGGCGCGCTCGGCCTGCCCGACAGCGCGACGCCGCATGCGCTGCGGCATTCTTTCGCAACCCACCTGTTGAGCCGCGGCGGCGATTTACGCGCGATCCAGGAACTGCTCGGCCACGCCTCGCTCTCGACCACGCAGATTTATACCGGCATCGACAGCGAGCGGCTGCTCGAAGTCTACCGCACCGCGCATCCCCGGGCCTGAGACCACGCCTTATCAACCCCGACAAAGCCCCGTCAGGCGCTTGCCCCTTGCGCTGACGGTAGGGTTCGGCAATCGTGAGCCCGTCACAGGGCAGGAGGGGAATCATGAGCGCACAAGAGAGCATGGAGCAGGCCGACCAGGCCAAGGAAGCCTCGCACGAGAACCGGAACATCGCGCTTTTGATCGCTGTCATCGCGCTATGCCTGGCGCTGTCGGAGACGCTCGGCAAAGGCGCGCAAACCGAATCGATCAGCAAGAATGTCGAGGCCTCCAATTTGTGGGCGTTCTTCCAGGCCAAGAGCATTCGCCGCACCACGGTGCAGACCGCCGCCGAACAAACCAAGCTGGGTCTGGGAGCGGCCAGCGATGAAGCCACCAAAGCGGCGGTGCAGAAGCAGATCGACGAGTGGCAGAAGACCGCGGCGCGCTATCGCTCCGAGCCGGAAACCAACGAAGGCTCAGTGCAGTTATCCGAACGCGCCAAGCACGCCGAAGAGGAACGCGATTTGGCGGCGGCGAAATATCATCACTTCGAGCTGGCGTCGGCGGCGTTCCAGATCAGCATCGTGCTGGCCTCAGCGACCATCATCACCGGCATCGTCACGTTGGCCTGGATCTCTGGCCTGCTGACGCTGGCGGGCGTCGCCATGACCGCGCTCGGCATCTTCGTGCCGCATTTGCTGCACCTGCCGTAAGACTTGGCGAAGCGCACTACCGCGCTTCGTGCACGCTCTTGCGGAAGCGTTGGATCAGCCGCAGCATCCGCGATGACCAGCCTTCGCGGTTACCGCGCAGGGCATCGGTGATTCGCCGCTTGATCGGATCGACCAGCGCATTGGCCCTGGCTCTGAGCGAGAGGATGAACTGATAGAGCTTCTCGAACCACGCCATCTGGAGCAGCTTCGGCCGCGTGACATCGAAGACGAACGCGGTGACGCCGACGCCGAGGAATTTCGCGAAGATGATGGTGAAGATGGCGCTCATCCAGTATTCGTGGGCAAGGAGCCACAAGCCGACCAGCTTCAACGGAAACAGCGGAATGATCGGCACGATGAACACAATCAATGTCATCGCCGGCGAAAGCAAATCGACGCGATCCGAAAGCCACTGCTTGAAGGCCTGTAACGGAAGCGCGGCGACGACCCGCGCCACGATCGGCTCAAGATGATCCCACAGCCAGGCTTCGATCAGAAAGACGATCGCTAGCAGAATCCAAAGCGGCTGGAGCAGGCGGCGCATCGTCAAATGTCATCCCGGTCCGGCGTCAGCCGGGCGTCGGTCACATATGGATCGCGCGCTTGCCGACTGCAAGCGCCGCTTCCTTGATCGCCTCCGAACGGGTCGGATGCGCATGGCAGGTGCGGGCCAGATCCTCGGCCGAACCACCGAATTCCATCAGCACCGCCGCCTCATGGATCATTTCGCCGGCCTCGCGGCCGACAATATGCACGCCCAGCACGCGATCGGTCTTCGCATCTGCGAGAACCTTCACAAAACCCTCGGTGGTCTGGTTTACCTTGGAGCGGCCATTGGCGGTAAACGGAAATTTGCCGACGGTGTAGGCGACGCCGGCCTGCTTCAGCTCTTCCTCGGTCTTGCCGACCGACGACACTTCCGGCGTGGTATACACAACGCCAGGGATAACGTCGTAATTCACATGGCCGGCCTGCCCCGCGATGATTTCCGCGCAGGCGACACCTTCGTCCTCCGCCTTGTGCGCGAGCATGGGCCCCGCCACGACGTCGCCGATCGCGTACACGCCCTTCACGCTGGTCGCGAAATGCGAATCAATCTGCACGCGGCCGCGATCGTCGAGCGCGACACCGGCATCCTTCAGGCCGAGGCCCTCAGTGTAGGGAACGCGGCCGATACAGACCAGCACCACGTCGGCTTCCAGGGTTTCCGGCGCGCCGCCCGCGGCCGGTTCGATCGTCGCAACCAGCGTCTTGCCCGAACTGTCGATGCCGGAGACCTTGGCACCGAGCCTGAAGGCAAACCCCTGCTTTTCGAGGATGCGCTGAAATTGCTTGGCGACTTCGCCGTCCATGCCGGGCAGGATACGGTCGAGGAATTCCACCACCGTGACCTTGGCGCCAAGCCGGTGCCAGACCGAGCCGAGTTCGAGCCCGATCACGCCGGCGCCGACAATGAGCAGGCTCGACGGCACCTTGTCGAGCGACAGCGCGCCGGTCGACGACACGATGCGTTTCTCGTCGATCTCGATGCCTTTCAGCCGCGCGATATCGGAGCCGGTCGCGATCACGATGTTCCTGGTTTCGACGATCTGGCTCTTGCCGTCATTGCCGGACACCTCGATCTTGCCGGCGCCCAGGATCTTGCCCCTGCCGCTGATCACGTCGATCTTGTTTTTCTTCATCAGGAACTCGACACCCTTGACGTTACCGTCGATGCCCTGCTGCTTGAAAGTCATCATCGAGGGCAAATCGAGTTGTGGCGCGGAAACGCTGACGCCCATCTTGGCGAACGAGTGGCCGGCCTCCTCGAACATTTCCGAGGCATACAACAATGCCTTCGACGGCATGCATCCGACGTTGAGGCAGGTGCCGCCGAGCGTCGCGTTCTTTTCGACCACGGCGACTTTCATGCCGAGCTGTGCTGCGCGGATCGCGCAGACATATCCACCGGGACCGGTGCCGATAACAACGAGATCGTAGGTGGCCATGATTGAAGTCCTGTAGCTGAAATGTGTGACAGGGGTTGGCTAGCGTCCACCCGATACATCAAGGATGGCGCTGGTCACGTAGGAGGCTTCGTCCGACATCAGCCAGACGATGGCGTTGGCGATTTCATCCGCGGTGCCGACGCGCTTCATCGGCACATGGCCGGCGAGGCGATGCGCGCGATCCGGCTCGCCGCCTGAGGCGTGAATTTCAGTATCGATCAGGCCAGGCCGGATCCCCGCGACACGAATGCCTTCGCCGGCGACTTCATGACCGAGCCCGACCGTGAACGAATCGATCGCGCCTTTGGAGGCCGCGTAGTCGACATAGGTATTGGGCGCCCCTAATCTTGCGGCGACCGACGACAGATTGACGATGACGCCGCCCTTGCCGCCATGGCGCGTCGACATCCGCTTGACGGCCTCGCGCGCGCACAGAATGCTGCCGGTGACATTGACCGCCATCACGCGCTGGATCCGCTCGGCCGACATCTCATCGACCCGCACGCCGCTCTTGCCGACAATGCCGCCATTGTTGACCAGCGCGCCCAGCGTCCCGAACTTGTCGGCGGCCTCGAACAGTCTCAGGATATCGCTCTCTTCGGCAACGTCGCATTTCACAGCGATCGCGTTGCCGTTGCTGGCGCCGATCTCCGCGACGACCTCGTCGGCCGCGGCCTTGTTGGTGGCATAGCCGACCACGACCCGAAATCCCCGCGCCGCCGCAGCGACGGCGGTGGCACGGCCGATGCCTCGGCTACCGCCAGTGATGATGACAACTTTGTCGGTCAAATCAGCCCCCATCCTACGCACGCATCATTCTTGGGGCGCCGCCGATGCCGCCGCCCCAAAGCTTCGGCGATCCGATCAGAGATCGAGCACCAGCCGCGCCGGATCTTCCAGGCTTTCCTTGACCCGCACCAGGAACGTCACCGCTTCCTTGCCGTCGATCACGCGGTGGTCGTAGGACAGCGCCAGATACATCATCGGGCGAATCTCGACCTTGCCGGCGACCGCGACCGGGCGGTCCTGGATCTTGTGCATGCCGAGAATGGCGGATTGCGGCGCGTTCAGGATCGGCGTCGACATCAGCGAACCGTAGATGCCGCCATTGGTGATGGTGAAGGTGCCGCCCTGCATTTCATCGATCTTGAGCTGGCCGTCGCGCGCGCGCCGTCCGAAATCGGCGATGCTTTTCTCGATATCGGCGATGGACTTGCGATCGCAGTCGCGCACCACCGGCACCACGAGGCCCTTGTCGGTGCCGACGGCGACACCGACGTGATAATAATTCTTGTAGATCAGATCAGAGCCGTCGATCTCGGCATTGGCGGCCGGAATATCCTTCAGCGCCTGCACGCAGGCCTTGGTGAAGAAGCCCATAAATCCCAGTTTGCTGCCGTGCTTCTTCTCGAACACGTCCTTGTACTGGGCCCGCATCGCCATGATGTGGCTCATGTCGACCTCGTTGAAGGTCGTGAGCATCGCCGCGGTATTCTGCACGTCCTTGAGGCGGCGGGCGATGGTCTGACGCAGCCGCGTCATCTTCACGCGCTCCTCGCGTGCGGCATCGTCGGCCGGCGAGGGCGCGCGAACCTGCACCGAGGCTGCCGGCTGGTTGACCGGTGTCGGCGCCGAAGCGGCTTTTTCAATCGCGGCCAGCATGTCGCCCTTGGTGACGCGGCCATCCTTGCCCGAGCCCGGAACGGTCGAGGCATCGATGCCACTCTCGGTGGCGATCTTGCGCACCGACGGCGCCAGCGGCGCGTCAGTTGGCGGCGTCTTCGGCGCGGCTGGAGCGGGCGCTGCTGCCGCGGCAGCGGCAGGCGGGGCAGCCGCGGCCCTGGCAGGCGCGGCAGCCGGTTTGGCGGCGGCAGGCGCTCCGCCTTCCGTGATCTGTCCGAGCAGCGCGCCGACCGCGACGGTCTCGCCGTCCTTGGCCGTAATCTCGCCGAGCGTGCCCGCGGACGGCGCCGGCACCTCGATCGTGACCTTGTCGGTCTCGAGCTCGACCAACGGCTCATCCACCGCGACGGCATCGCCTGCCTTCTTGAACCAGCGGCCGATGGTGGCCTCGGTCACGGATTCGCCGAGCGTCGGAACGCGAATTTCAATCATGATGTCGTTTCCTCTTTGCGTCATGCCGGGCTCGCCCCGGCCATCCACGCCTTAAAATCAATTTCACAGCGCAAGACTTCGATGCCCGGGACATCGAGTGCGAAAACGCGCTTCGCGCTCCCGCCCGGGCATGACGACTTCGGTAAATGCTAGTTCAGCGCGTCATCCAGCAGAGCCTTCAGCTGCGCCAGATGCTTCGACATCAAACCGGTCGCGGTCGCCGCGGCCGCGGCGCGTCCGGCGTAACGCGGACGCTTGTTCGGCGCGTTGATCTGATTCAGCACCCATTCGAGATAGGGCTCGATGAAATGCCACGCGCCCATGTTGCGTGGCTCTTCCTGACACCACACCACTTCGGCATTCTTGAACCGCCCGAGCTCCTGAACCAGCGCCTTCAGCGGCACCGGATAGAGCTGCTCGACGCGCAGCAGATAGATGTCGTCGGTGCCGCGCTTTTCGCGCTCCTCGTACAGGTCGTAATAGACCTTGCCGGAGCACAGCACGACACGACGGATCTTGTCGTCGGGCACTAGCTTGATCTTCTCGTCCGGCAGCATCGCCGCGTCATCGTACAGGATACGGTGGAAGGTGGTGCCGGCGCCCATCTCATCGAGCCGCGAAACCGCGCGCTTGTTGCGCAGCAGCGACTTCGGCGTCATCAGGATCAGCGGTTTACGGATTTCGCGATGCAATTGCCGGCGCAGCACGTGGAAGAAATTCGCCGGCGTGGTGGCATAGACCACCTGCATGTTGTCCTCGGCGCACATCTGCAAATAGCGCTCGAGCCGGGCGGATGAATGCTCCGGCCCCTGCCCTTCGTAGCCGTGCGGCAACATGCAGACGAGGCCGGACATGCGCAGCCATTTGCGTTCGCCCGACGAGATGAACTGGTCGAACAGCACCTGGGCGCCGTTGGCGAAATCGCCGAACTGCGCTTCCCAGATCGTTATCGCATTCGGCTCGGCCAGCGAATAGCCGTATTCGAAACCGAGCACCGCTTCTTCCGAGAGCAACGAGTTGATGACCTCATAGTGGCCCTGATCGGGACCAAGATGATTGAACGGCGTGTAGCGGCTCTCGTCTTCCTGATCGATCAGCACCGAATGGCGCTGCGAAAAGGTGCCACGTTCGAAGTCCTGGCCCGACAGCCGGACGTGATGGCCTTCCTGCAACAGCGTACAGAACGCCAAACCCTCGCCGGTCGCCCAGTCGATGCCGACACCGCTGTCGATCGCCTTGGCGCGATTTTCCAGGAAGCGCTGGACGGTACGATGCACCCGGAATCCGTCCGGCACCTTGGTGATCTTGCGGCCGATATCGCGGAGCACTGCGAGATCGACGCCGGTGACGCCGCGGCGCGCGTCCTCTTCCGCGTCGGCAGATTTGAAGCCGGCCCATTTGCCGTCGAGCCAGTCCGCCTTGTTGGGCTTGTAGCCGGTTCCGGCTTCAAGCTCCGCATCGAGCCTGGCGCGCCAGTCGGCCTTGGCCTTCTCGACCTCGCCCTCCGTCATCACGCCTTCGGCGATCAGCCGCTTGGCATAGATCTCCAGCGTGGTCGGATGCGACGCGATCTTCTTGTACATCACCGGCTGGGTGAAGCCCGGCTCGTCGCCTTCGTTGTGGCCATGCCTGCGATAGCAGAACATGTCGATCACGACAGGCTTGTGGAATTTCTGCCGGAACTCGATCGCAACCTTGGCCGCGAACACCACGGCTTCCGGATCGTCGCCGTTGACGTGGAAGATCGGCGCATCGATCATCTTCGCCACATCGGAAGGATAGGGCGAGGAGCGCGAATAGCGCGGATAGGTCGTGAACCCGATCTGGTTGTTGACGATAAAATGCAGCGAACCGCCGGTGCGGTAACCCTTGAGGTCCGACAGCCCGAAACATTCGGCGACCACGCCCTGGCCGGCGAACGCCGCGTCGCCATGCATCAACAGCGGCAACACCGAAATGCGCTGGTCCGGCGGATCGCCATGCTGGTCCTGCTTGGCGCGAACCTTGCCGAGCACCACCGGATCGACGATCTCCAGATGCGAGGGATTGGCGGTCAGCGACAGATGGATCCGGTTGCCGTCGAACTCGCGGTCCGATGACGCGCCGAGATGATATTTGACGTCGCCGGAACCTTCGACCGCGTCGGGGTTGGCGGAGCCGCCCTTGAATTCATGAAACAGCGCGCGATGCGGCTTGGCCATCACCTGCGTCAGCACGTTGAGGCGGCCGCGATGCGGCATGCCAACGACGACTTCCTTGACGCCGAGATTGCCGCCCCGCTTGATGATCTGCTCAAGCGCCGGGATCAGCAACTCGGCGCCATCGAGGCCGAACCGCTTGGTGCCGGTGAATTTGAGATCGCAGAATTTTTCGAAACCTTCGGCTTCCACCAGCTTGTTCAGGATCGCGCGGCGTCCCTCGGGCGTGAAACTGATTTCCTTGTCCGGCCCCTCGATGCGCTCCTGGATCCAGGCCTTCTGAGCTCCGTTGGAAATGTGCATGAACTCGACGCCGAGCGTCTGGCAATAGGTGCGCTCGCAGATGGCGACGATTTCGCGCAAGCTTGCGTATTCAAGCCCGAGCACGTGGTCGAGGAATATCTTGCGGTCGAAATCACCGTCGACGAAGCCGTAGCTGCGCGGATCGAGTTCCTCGCGATCGCGCGGAGCCTCGATACCGAGCGGGTCGAGCTTGGCATGGAAATGGCCGCGCATGCGGTAGGCGCGGATCAGCATCAAGGCGCGCACCGAATCGCGGGTGGCCTGATGGACGTCGGCGGCCGATTGTTCCCCGCCTTTGGCCTGCGCCTTGGCGGCAAGCTTGGCGCCGACGGCTTTTTCGACTTGCGCCCAATTGCCATCGAGCGCGGAGGTCAAATCGTCGCGCGGCGCCAGCGGCCAATTGTCCCGGCCCCAGGAGGCGCCTTCGGCGTTTTTCCAGACGTCGTCCGGGGTGTCTTTCAGGCTCTTGAAGAATTCCTGCCATTCGGCGTCGACCGAGCCGGGGTCCTGTTCGTAGCGGGCGTAGAGATCGTCGATATAGGCGGCGTTGGTGCCCTGCAAAAACGAGGAGAGGGCAAATGCGGCATTCGCGTCCTGGCGAGACATGATGGCGTCCTGGATTTTTTACTTTCGCGCGTAGAAGACGGCGCAATCGCCGATCCGGATACCGGATCAGCGTGTTGGCAGTTGTTTACCCCATATGGGGCAAATCTTCGCCCCGAAAAGAACTAAGAAGTGAATTAAGATTTCAATTTTTCGACAAGAGTCTTTCCGAGCCGCGCCGGGGACGGCGAGACGGTAATTCCGGCTGATTCCATCGCCGCGGTCTTGGAACCGGCGTCGCCCTTGCCACCGGAAATGATAGCCCCGGCGTGCCCCATGCGGCGGCCGGGAGGTGCGGTGACGCCGGCAATGAAGCCGACCATCGGCTTCTTGCGGCCGCGCTTGGCCTCATCTTTCAGGAACTGGGCGGCGTCTTCCTCGGCCGAACCGCCGATTTCACCGATCATCACGATCGACGTGGTTTTGGGATCGGCCAAGAACATCTCGAGCATGTCGATAAATTCGGTGCCCTTGACCGGATCGCCACCGATGCCGACCGCGGTGGTCTGGCCGAGGCCCTCCTGGGTGGTCTGGAACACCGCTTCATAGGTCAGGGTGCCCGAACGCGACACGATGCCGACATTGCCGGGCTTGAAGATGTTGGCCGGCATGATGCCGATCTTGCATTCGCCCGCGGTCATCACGCCCGGACAGTTCGGCCCGATCAGGCGGGATTTCGATCCGCTCAACGATCTCTTGACCCGCACCATGTCGAGCACCGGAATGCCTTCGGTGATGCAGACGATCAGCGGGATTTCCGCATCGATGGCTTCGCAAATCGCGTCCGCGGCGCCCGGCGGCGGCACGTAGATCACGCTGGCATCGGCGCCGGTCTTTTCGCGCGCTTCCATCACGGTATCGAACACCGGCAGATTGAGATGTTTCGATCCGCCTTTGCCCGGCGAGGTGCCGCCGACCATCTTGGTACCATAGGCGATCGCCGCCTCGGAATGGAACGTGCCGTTCTTGCCAGTAAAACCCTGGCAGATGACTTTGGTGTTCTTATCGATCAGGATGGGCATGGGCTAAGACTGCTTTCGCGAGACGACCGAGACGGGATTAGTGGACACGCCGATACACGCCGGTGAGCACGTCGGCCCATCCTTCCGCGTCGGGCGAGAACTGGATTTTCATGCTGTAACTGTTGTCGTCGAGCACTTCGTAGACATGGCGCGCGTTGCCGCGCAGCGAACCACGCACCAACACCAGCGACTTGCCGCTCCAGCCGCCGGAAGCCGGCGACGGCGGATAGTAGCCGAGCGAATCGTGCCAGAACAATTTGTAGAGCCGGTCCTCGCGATCATAGGTGAATACGCCATGGGTCGCGAAGCTCTCCTTGCCGTCGCGGGTCTGGCGGCTATCCTGGATCAGGTAAAAGCCGTTGAGATCGATGCGGGCGATGACGTGGGAGGTCGCGGGCCCTCCAGCGGTCCAGCGCGACGGATAGACCATCTCATCACCGCTCCACTCGCCCGCGAACGCCGCGAGTTTGCGATGCTCCTCAAGCGGTGTTGGTGCGGCGAGATGGTCGGCCATCGGCTCAGCCTTCCTTTACAGCCTTGACGATCTTCTGCGCGGCGTCGTCGAGATCGTCGGCGGACAGCACATTGAGACCGGATTCGCGGATGATCTTCTTGCCGGCGTCGACATTGGTGCCTTCCAGCCGAACCACCAGCGGCACTTCGAGGCCGACTTGCTTCACCGCGGCGACCACGCCATCGGCGATCACGTCGCATTTCATGATGCCGCCGAAGATGTTGACCAGGATGCCCTTCACATTGGGATCGGCGGTGATGATCTTGAACGCGGCCGCAACCCTATCCACGGTGGCGCTGCCGCCGACATCGAGGAAATTCGCCGGCGCCATGCCGTAGAGCTTGATGATGTCCATGGTCGCCATGGCCAACCCGGCGCCGTTGACCATGCAACCGATGTTGCCGTCGAGCGCCACATAATTCAGTTCGTATTTCGACGCCTCGATTTCCTTGGCGTCTTCCTCGGTCTCATCGCGCAACGCCACCACTTCGGGATGACGAAACAGCGAGTTGTCGTCGAACGAAACCTTGGCGTCGAGCACGCGCAGATCGCCCTGCTTGGTGACGACCAGCGGGTTGATTTCGAGCATCGCCATGTCCTTGGCGACGAACGCGGTATAAAGCTGCGCCACCAGTTTCTCGGCCTGCTTGGCGAGATCGCCGGTCAATCCCAGCGCGTTGGCGACGGTACGGCCGTGATGGTTCATGATGCCGGTTGCCGGGTCGACCGAGAAGGTCACGATCTTTTCCGGCGTGCTGTGCGCGACGTCCTCGATGTTGACGCCGCCTTCGGTCGAGACCACGAACGAAACTTCGGCGGTCTCACGATCGACCAGGATCGACAAATAAAACTCCTTGTCGATGTCGGAGCCGTCCTCGATGTAGAGCCGGTTGACCTGCTTGCCGTGCGGCCCGGTCTGCACCGTAACCAGGGTCGCGCCCAGCATCTGCTTGGCGAATTCGTTGACTTCGGCGACCGATTTGGCGATGCGCACGCCGCCTTTGTCGCCGGCGGATGCTTCCTTGAACTTGCCCTTGCCGCGGCCGCCGGCGTGGATCTGGCTCTTCACCACCCAGACCGGGCCGGGCAGCGTTTTCGCGGCGACGTCGGAGTCGGACGCCCGCAGCACCGGCACGCCCTTTGAGATCGGCACGCCGAATTCATGCAGCAGCGCCTTGGCCTGGTATTCGTGGATATTCATTTGGACGCTCTCCGGACCCCTGGTGCGGTGAATTTGGAACTCACTTCGCATTTCTCGTGGCATACCATATACCAGAAGAAAGCCAAGCTTAAACAGAGAAGCCCCATCCGCTTGGGAATTTCACCGTATTAGTGCTGCCTCGCTTTCCGGAGCTCGCGACAGCGCAAGCTCCGGTCTTGGGTATATCTTGGGTCTACGCCCAGCCGCCGGTTATTTGCCGAGCAGGTCGGGCGCGATCTTCTTGCAGGCATCGACCAGGCCCTGCACCGCCCCGACCGACTTGTCGAACGCTTCGCGCTCCTTGCCGGTCAGTTCGATCTCGACAATGCGCTCCACGCCTTTCGAGCCGATCACGGTGGGCACGCCGACATACATGTCCTTCACGCCAAATTCACCGTTGAGATAGGCCGCGCAGGGCAGCACACGCTTCTTGTCACGCAGATAGCTCTCGGCCATCGCGATCGCGGAGGCGGCCGGTGCGTAGAACGCCGAGCCGGTCTTCAACAGATTGACGATCTCGGCGCCGCCATTGCGGGTGCGGTCGACGATTTCGTCGATCCGGGCCTGCGAGGTCCAGCCCATCTTGACGAGGTCGGGCAGCGGGATGCCGGCCACCGTGGAATATTTCACCAGCGGCACCATGGTGTCGCCATGGCCGCCGAGCACGAAGGCGGTGACATCTTCGACCGAGACGTTGAATTCGTCGGCGAGGAAATAACGGAAGCGCGAGGAATCCAGCACGCCCGCCATGCCCACCACCTTCTTGTGCGGCATGCCCGAAGCTTTCTGCAGCGCCCACACCATGGCATCCAGCGGGTTGGTGATGCAGATCACGAAGGCGTCCGGCGCGTATTTCTTGATGCCGGCGCCGACCTGCTCCATCACCTTGAGATTGATGCTCAGCAGATCGTCGCGGCTCATGCCCGGCTTGCGCGGCACGCCGGCGGTGACGATGCAAACCTTGGCGCCGTCGAGCGCTTCATAGGAATTGGCGCCGGTAAAATGCGCATCGAACCCATCCACCGGGGACGACTGGGCGATATCGAGCGATTTGCCCTGTGGGACGCCCTCCGCGATGTCGAACATCACGACATCGCCGAGCTCCTTCAGGCCAATGAGATGAGCCAGCGTTCCGCCGATCTGACCGGAGCCAATCAAGGCAATTTTATCGCGCGCCATGGGAAATCTGTCCTTTTGAACGTCAAGAAGGAGGGAAGAAGGAAGCTGGTTCGCTGTTATCCCTTTCGAATGATACGTTCAAGTCGGGCCATGCTCAATTGTCGGCGCTGCCCTGATTTCGGTCAGAGCATACCGGCATCGTCATTCCGAGAGGCGCCTGTTGGCGCAGGGCAGGAATCTCGCAGGCGTATCAAGTCTCCACCAGCCCGGTGGTTGAGCCGCTGGCCACGGAATCCTTATGCCCGTGGGGCAGCGCCAGATAGGATTCCGAGCTCATCTCGATCAGCCGCGACGAGGTTCGGTTGAATTCGTTGGCCTCGATGCCTTCGCTCGCCTGATATAGCGACACCGGATCGGCCGCGGCCGACGCCATCAACTTCACGGCATTGTCATAGAGCGTATCGATCAGCGCGATGAACCGCTTGGCGGCATTGCGCTCGGGGTAACCCATCACCGGAATATGGTCGATCAGGATCGTGTGATAGTCGTGCGCGAGCCGCAAATAATCGGACGCGGCCAGCGGCTTTTCGCAGATATCGGCGAAGGGAAACCGCGCCACCCCGTGCGCCGAACACGGCACGTGGAGAATGCGGCCCTTGATCGAAATATCGCGCCGCTTGCAGGGCGCGCCGCCGGTCATCTTGTGCCAGGCCTTGTCGAGCGCGGCATCGGCAGCGCGATCCGCCGGCACCAGCCACATCTTGACGCCGGCGAGTTTCTCCAGCCGGAAATCGGTGCGCGCATCGAGCCGCAGCACGTCCATGTGATCAGATATCTGCGCGATGAAAGGCAGGAATAGCGCCCGGTTCAGGCCACCTTTGTAGAGATCTTCCGGCGCCACATTGGAGGTCGCCACCACCACCGTGCCGAGTTCGAACAGCTTTGAGAACAGCCGCCCGAGGATCATCGCGTCCGCGATGTCGGTGACGTGGAATTCATCGAAGCACAGCAGCCAGGCCTGGTCGAAAATCGCAGCCGCGGTCAGCGCCATCACATCGCCATCTTGTATCTCGCCGCGCGCGATGTTCTGGCGAAATCCATAGATCCGCTCATGCACCTCGGCCATGAATTCGTGGAAATGGGCGCGGCGCTTGTGCTCGACCGGCGACTGCTGAAAAAACAAGTCCATCAGCATGGTCTTGCCGCGGCCGACTTCGCCATGAACGTAGAGGCCGCGCGGCGGCCCTCCGTTCTTGTCGGCGAACAAACGCCCCAGCAGGCCCTGCTTGCGCGCCGGCTTGTAATGCGAAAGCCGCGCCTCAAGTTCGGCGAACGCCCCGGCGGCCTGCGCCTGCGCCGCGTCGGGCTCGATCGCGCCGGAGGAAACCAGGGACTGATAGTGCGCGAGGAACGAGGTGGGCGGGGTGGACAACATGGCCCACCTTACGGCCCCAGCCGGACAAAAATTGCAAGCCGCGAATTGGTGCAGGGGGTATGCGCGAAAGTCGTCGATCGCCCCGTCCCGGTGCGCAGTTGCGCATAAGGCCGGGCGATGACGGCGGCAACGGCCGCTCGCGGCCCTACTTCACGCGCTCAGCGCGTAGGAATCCTCGACCACATAGGGGCCGCCGCCGGTGGTGGCCCGGGACGAGAACAGCACGAACCTCGATGCCGTGAACACCCGGGTCGGAAAATATCCACGCACCGACAGATAGTCGGCGACGTCCTGATTGGAGGCGTCGCGCAACCGCGCCAGGGTCACATGCGGGGTGAATTTGCGGCCCTCCGGATCGAGCCCGATCCGCTGCATCAGCCGTTCCAGCTCGGCCTGCAGCTCGATCAAGGGCCGGCTTGGCACCACCGAGGCCACCACCGCGCGGGGCTTTTTTCCGCCGAAACTCGACAGGCCCTGCAACGCCACTTCGAATGGTTTGCGGTTGACCCGAAACAGCATCGAGGCGATTTCGTTGGCCGAGACGCCGTCGATATCGCCGATGAAGCGCAAGGTGACGTGGTAATTTTCGGGGTCGATCCAGCGCGCGCCGGGAAGGCCGCCGCGCAAATTGGAAAGCGTCTGGCCGATCTCGGCCGGGATTTCCAGTCCAGTAAACAAGCGCGGCATCGCAAGACTCCCGATGCTGGGGCATGGTCCGAAAACCGTGGAAGCCGTTTTTCGGAAAGATCACGCCCTGAAACAAGTCCGGCAACGAATCACCGATGCTGATTTTTACCGTAGTTATGTGACTCTGCGAAGGATGCGGTACAAATCACGCGGAAAACACCGGGTTAGGGTTATCGATGCCCTTTTTTCAACTACGTTGCCCAGCTATCGCGCCGACAAGTGCCTCTACACTGGGCAAAATATTTTTCACGATGACGTCGACACCCTCCGGCGTCGGATGCATGCCATCCGCCTGATTGAGCCTGGCATCGGCCGCGACGCCGTCGAGGAAGAACGGATAAAGCGGCACGCCGAACGCTTTCGCCAGATCGGGATAGATGGCGTTGAAGCGCGCCGAATAATCGCTGCCATAATTCGGCGGCGCCACCATCCCGCACAACAGAACCGCGATTTTACGCGCGTTCAGCCGGGTCAGGATGTCCGACAGCGCGACGCGCGTGAGCTTGGGATCGATGCCGCGCAAGGCGTCGTTGGCGCCGAGTTCGAGGATGACGGCCTCGGTACCTTCCGGTACCGACCAGTCGAGCCGGTCGCGACCGCCGGAACTGGTATCACCGGACACCCCGGCGTTGGTCATATCAACCTCTATCCCCCTGTCTTTCAAAGCTTTTTGTAACCTCGCCGGAAACGCGGCCGAAGCTTGCAAGCCGAGGCCGGCGCTGAGCGAATCGCCCAGCACGACCATCTTGATCGGCTTGGTTCCAGCATGGGTCGGCACTGGCGCCGGGGCTTGAGCGCGGGCGCTTTGCATCGTCATCAAGGCGACCATTAACACGAGTATGTGCACGAACATCCGCCTCCCACCCTCGACCCCGGCGCGGGAAGTGCCATATGACGGAACCATGGACAGTCTCATCGAATCCTCGTCATTGGCCGGCCTCGAGCCGGACACCATCGCCATCTCGAATGTCAATCTCTCGCTCGGCAGCGGGGCGGCTCGCGTTCATATCCTGAAAGATATCAGCCTGAATGTGGCGTCAGGGGAAGCGATCGGACTAATCGGGCCGTCAGGCTCGGGGAAATCCACGCTTCTGATGGTGATGGCGGGACTGGAGCGGCCCGACAGCGGGGAGGTGGTGGTCAACGGCACCGCTTTCAATGCGCTCGACGAAGACGCCCTGGCCCGCTTTCGCGGCCGCCAGGTCGGTATCGTGTTCCAGTCGTTTCATCTGATCCCGACCATGACCGCGCTGGAAAACGTCGCGGTGCCGCTGGAACTCGCGGGCAATCCCGACGCCTCGGCGCGCGCAGCGAAAGAACTTGCTTCCGTCGGTCTCGGCGACCGCCTGCATCATTATCCCACGCAATTATCCGGCGGCGAGCAGCAGCGCGTCGCGCTGGCCCGCGCCCTGGCGCCGGATCCTGCGATCCTGGTGGCGGACGAGCCGACCGGCAATCTGGATGAGACCACCGGCAAGCAGATCGTCGATCTGTTATTCACCAAGCACGCCGAGCGCGGCATGACCCTGGTGCTGGTGACCCACGATACGTCGCTGGCGCAGCGCTGCGATCGTGTGGTGCGGCTGCGCTCCGGCCGTATCGACGTGCCGACCGCGGATCGCAAAGCCGCTTCATGAGCATTGCTGCCGAACCCATCGGGCACGTCGTCCAGCAACCCGTCCGAGGCGGCCGCGGCGGTTCGCTTGCGCTGCGCTACGCGTTGCGCGAATTGCGCGGCGGCTTGCGCGGCTTTTATGTTTTCATCGCCTGCATCGCGCTCGGCGTGATGGCGATTGCCGGCGTCGGATCGGTCGCGGCCAGCCTCGGCGAGGGATTGGCGCGCGAGGGCCGCACTTTGCTTGGCGGCGACGTGGCGTTCTCGCTGATCCAGCGCGAGGCCAAGCCGGACGAAGTCGCCTTGCTGCGTTCGCGCGGCAAATTGTCGGTGGCGGCGACCTTGCGTGCGATGGTGCGCGCCGGCGACGGCCAGCTCGCAATGGTCGAACTCAAGGCCGTCGACGACAGCTACCCGATGCTCGGCCAACTCACGCTCAATCCTGATATCCCGATGGCCGATCTGTTGGCCGAGCGGGACGGCGCATTCGGCGCGGCGGTCGATCCAACCTTGCTGGCACGGCTCGGGCTGAAGCTCGGCGACCGCGTCGGCATCGGAGCCGCGACCTTTCAGATGCGCAGCGTCGTCGATGCCGAGCCGGACAAGCTCGCCGGCGGATTGGGCTTCGGTCCGCGATTCCTGGTCAGCGAAGCCGCCTTGCGCGCGACCGGGCTGTTGCAGCCCGGCAGCCTGGTGCGCTGGATCTACCGGCTGAAGCTGCCCGATAACGCCGCAAATGACGCCGCGGCGACCGCGCTGATCGATAGCGTACGCGCGGCATTGCCGGAAGCCGGCTGGGAAATCCGCTCGCGCAGCAACGCCTCGCCGCAGCTTGAGCGCACCATCAGCCGCTTCACGCAATTTCTCACGCTGGTCGGCCTCGCCGCTTTATTGGTCGGCGGCGTCGGTGTCGCCAATGCGGTCAAGAGCCATATCGATCGCCGCCGCGACGTCATCGCCGCCTTCAAGGCGCTCGGCGCGACCGGCCGCGACGTGTTCGCGATCTACCTCACGCAAGTGACGGTGCTCGCCGCGGTCGGCTCGCTGATCGGCCTCGTCGCGGGCGCGGCGCTGCCTTTCATCATTGTCGGCGTGTTCGGCAAATTGCTGCCGCTGCCGGTGGTGCCGGCGCTGCATCCGGATGACCTTCTGCTGTCCTTTGTCTATGGCCTGCTCACCGCGCTCGCCTTCGGGCTATGGCCGCTCGGCCGGGTCCACGATGTGCCGGTGGCGGCATTGTTTCGCGACATCGCGACCAGTGAGGGACGCCGCCCGCGCTGGCGTTATCTGGCGCTGATGGCGGTGGTGATTGGGCTCTTGATCGCGGTGGCGGTCGGGCTTGCCTATGACAAACGGGTCGCCTCGGTGTTCGTGGTATCCTCGGTCGTCGTGTTCGCGGTGCTGCGCGGCGTCGCCGCCGCCTTGATGGCGCTGGCGCGGCGGTTGCCCAGAACCAGCGTCACCATGCTGCGGCTGGCCATCACCAATATCTACCGGCCGGGCGCATTGACGCCGTCGGTCGTGATGTCGCTTGGCCTTGGATTGACGGTGCTGGTCACCATCACGCAGATCGACGGCAATTTGCGGCGGCAATTCCTGGCGGCGCTGCCGGACCGCGCGCCGTCATTTTATTTCATCGACATTCCGGCCAACGATGCCGACCGCTTTGGCGCATTCCTCAAACAGACCTCGCCGGGCTCGACCATCGAGGACGTGCCGATGCTGCGCGGCCGCATCGTCTCCGCCCGTGGCGTTCAGGCGGAGGACCTGAAACCCTCCACCGATTCCGAATGGGTGCTGCAAAGCGACCGCGGCCTGACCTATACCGGCGAGATCCCGAAGGGTTCGAAAATAGTCGAGGGAGAATGGTGGGGCGCGAACTATAACGGTCCCCCGCTGATCTCGATCGAGAAGAAGATCGCCGACGGGCTCGGCCTCAAGCTCGGCGATCCCATTGTCGTCAATGTGCTGGGACGCGATATCACGGCCACCATCGGCAACATGCGCACCGTGGACTGGCAGAGTCTCGGGATCAATTTCGTGCTGGTGTTCTCGCCCAACGCCTTCAAGGGCGCGCCCCACACCCATGTCGCGACGCTGACCGAGACCCATCCGGATCCGTCGGACGACGCCCGGATCATCAAATCGGTCGCCGACGCCTATCCGACGGTGACCAGCGTGCGGGTTCGTGAGGCGCTGGAAACCATCGGCACGGTGGTGACGAATCTGGTACTGGCGATCCGCGGCGCCAGCGCGGTTACCTTGGTCTCCGCCATCCTGGTGCTGGGCGGCGCACTCGCCGCCGGCCACCGCCATCGGGTCTATGACGCCGTCATTCTCAAGACCCTCGGCGCCACCCGCGCCCGGCTGCTTGGCGCCTATGCGCTGGAATATCTGATGATCGGTTTTGCCACCGCCATTTTCGGCGTGATCGCGGGATCGATCGCGGCCTGGCTGATCGTGACCCGGCTGATGACGCTGAGTTTCGTCTGGCAGGTCGGCAGCGCCACCGGCGTGGTGGCGGCGGCGCTGGTCGTCACGGTGGGACTGGGGCTTGCCGGCACGCTGCTCGCCCTCAACCAGAAGCCAGCCACCGTGCTGCGCAATTTATGACAAATTGGGGCAGCCCGCCGCACCTCGCGGGCTTCTTGCCAGGGCGGCGGAAGGCTCTTCTCGCGCTACTTGCGAGTATCTTGCAAAATTGCCCTCGCTATACCCCCGATCGGACACGCGGAGCGACATTCGGCCGCGCGTGGAAGCTTGCAGCGAATGTGCTAGTTTCCCACATACCAGCTTGGGTCAGAGACCGGTTTGATGACAAAAAAGTAATGTCTGCAAACTGAGGTATCTGGGATAGATTTCTAACCGACGCCGCAAACCCCTTGCGCTTCGCCGGACAACCAACGGGAATTCGACCATGTCGGACCTAGACCGCAACTATGCTTCTCCCTTCGGCCGGGCCGCCGGGCGCGCTGACGCCGCGACCGTCGATGCCGGTCTGCGCGCCTACATGCTGCGCGTCTACAATTACATGAGCATCGGCCTCGCCATCACCGGCCTCGCCGCGCTCGGCATCTATATGGCGGCGGTGACGACCGATCCGGCCGGCGCTGCTGCGAAGATCGGCAACGCGTTCCTGACGCCGTTCGGTTACGCGATGTTCGTGAGCCCGCTGAAATGGCTGTTCATGCTGGCGCCGCTGGCCATGGTGTTCGTGATCTCGGCCGGCATTAACCGGTTGCGGCCCGCGACGGCCCAGATGCTGTTCTGGGTGTTCTCGGCGCTGATGGGCATCTCGCTGTCGTCGATCTTCCTGGTGTATACTCACACCTCGATCGTGCGGGTGTTCTTCATCACCGCGGCCTCGTTCGGCGCGCTCAGCTTGTTCGGCTACACCACCAAGCGTGACATGACCGGCATGGGCTCGTTTCTGATCATGGGCCTGTTCGGCATCATCATCGCGAGCGTGGTCAACATCTTCCTGGCCAATGGCGTGATGAGTTTTATCATCTCCGTGGTCGGCGTGCTGGTGTTCGCGGGCCTCACCGCCTGGGATACGCAGCGGTTGAAGAACGACTACATCTACGGCTATGCCTCGCAGGGCGGTGACGTGGCGGAACGTGCGGCGATCTCGGGTGCGCTGTCGCTCTACTTGAACTTCATCAACCTGTTCACGCTGCTGCTGCAGCTGCTCGGCCAGCGCGACTAACCTGCCTCCGCCTCGCGCGGATTAATTCAAGCCCCGGCCCAACCGCCGGGGCTTTTCTTTTGCCCGAAGCAAAAATAATCTGCCGCGATGTCCGCTCCCGAAATCAGGCCCGCCACCGCAGCCGACCTCGCCGCCATTACCGATATTTACGAACACGCGGTCCGCCAGGGCACCGCGACGTTTGAACTGATCCCGCCCGATCTGGCCGAGATGACGCGCCGCTTCAGGGCGCTGACCGACGGCGACTTTCCCTATTTCGTCGCAGCGCTCGATGGCCGCGTGATCGGATATGCCTATGCGGGGCCCTACCGGCCGCGGCCGGCTTATCGCTTCACCGTGGAGAATTCAGTGTATCTGCAGCCAGCGATCCACCGGCGCGGCATCGGCCTGCAACTGCTGCGGCGGCTGATCGCCGAATGCGAGGCGCGCGGCTATCGGCAGATGATCGCCGTGATTGGCGATTCCGCCAACGCCGGATCGATCGGCGTGCATACCAGATGCGGATTCCAGATGATCGGAACCCATCCCAATGTCGGCTTCAAGTTCGGCCGCTGGCTCGACACGGTGATGATGCAGCTGGCACTCGGCGAGGGCGCCACGACGGTGCCGGCTCCGTAGCCGGATTTAAAATCTCGAAGACAACCCCATGCAAAGTAGAAATCTTGGGGTCGCCGGGCTCAGTCGCCCTAGCTAAACCACCGCCAGCTTGCGGTCGATCACCAGCAGCACGCGATCGAGTTCGTGGCCGCGGCGCAGGATCAGCCCGGTCGCCGAGATCACGCTGTACATGCCCTGCTTGCGCGCCAGCCGCGGATCCTTTTCGATGCGATAGATCGGCACTTCGGAAGCGCGGCGAAACACCGAGAACACCGCGCGCTCTCTGAGGAAATCAATCGCATAGTCGCGCCACTCGCCATCGGCGACCATGCGGCCATACAGGTTCAGGATGCGACCGAGTTCGAGGCGGTTGAACATCACCCGGCTCGGCAGCGGCCCCGCAGCGGTATTGCGCGCCGCCGCGCGGTTCTCGCTTGGATCGGCATCCTCCGACATCGAGCTCATGCTGCATCTCCTGTCATATCGCCGACATGATCGCGCCGACCGGCCGCCGCTGCAAGAGGTCCGTGTCGACGGAGGCGGGAATTCGTGCCGGAGCCTTTTCCGTTCCGATGGAATCGGAACCGGGTTCTAGTCTTTTGTTTTGACGCGTTTTCTACCGCAGATAAGTCTACGCAATCTGCGCAGATTGCGATGCGAACCGGTGCCACGGAGCCTGTCGTCGGGCGCGCATTTGCGCGGCCGGTTGGCTCGAAAAAGCTCCAGCCGGTCGGCCGCGGACGGGCGATCCCGGCCGGGAATGTGCCGTCACGGGAACGTTAGCGGAATCATAATACCGCCCCACTTCCGCCCAGCGCCCGCCGTGCTGGATTGCGAGAAGATGCTCCTGCGTTGACCCGGTCCTTTCGGCACCGGATTCCTCAGCCCCCAGCCCCCCGGGGTCGTCAGGATCGGGTCTGTTCGCAGGAGATAGTTTATCCCCATACTGGGCCAACGCGAGTTGGTCCTTTTTCTTTTTGGGGTGACTTCTTTTTGGGGTGACCCGGACATGCTTCGAGATGTCCTCGCTGCCGCCCCGGTGGCGTTACGCGCGATCGCGGGCTGCGGCAAAATGCGCTTTAGCGATTTTCCCCGCGAACTTGATCGCGCAAATTGGCGAACCTGCCGCGGAACCGCTTGTGCAGGGCAGCAGATCTTCGGTCGATTTGAAAGGAAGTATGGCCGCACGACGCCAGTTGGCATCCGCCCCCGATATATTACAGCGCCGGGGCTGGGCCTCGCCTTAAGAAAATCTAGTGCAGCAGCGTATAGGCGGCCCCTAACATCGGGCCGGGCTTTTCGCGATTGCCGTCCTGAACAAAGACCGCCGCGGCATCGACGCCCTCGCGGGAGATATTTTCCAACGGCACAGTCCAGCTGCCCGGATTGCCATTCCAGTCACCCACCTTGAGCACGTTGCGCACGACGTTGTGGTAGGTAATCTCCTGGCCGCGATTTTCGCCGCGCGAGATCGAAATCGGCACCTCTTTTGAGACCGAACAGATCCACACTTCGCCGTGCATCGCTCCCGCACCATTTTGGGAAGCCGCGACCGAAACGTTGATCTGCTTGCCGGTCACCGTCATCGAAACCGGCACCGACATGACTTCGCCGCCCCTGTCGGTTGCACCGATAGCGCCTTCGATCCCGGCGCGATCGCTTCCGATCACGTGAATAGACCCATTGACGACCGCCTGCGGCGTATAGACGTCCCGATCGCCGCGCATGTGCGAATAGGCTTTCTGACGCGCGCTGAAACGCGCATCAGCCAGGGTATCTTTCCAGCCGAGATAATCCCAGTAATCGATCGGCATGCTCAAGGTGATGATCGAGGGATCCTTGGCGAGTTCGCCCATCAACCTGTCGGCGGGCGGACACGACGAGCAGCCCTGCGACGTAAACAGCTCCACGACCGCGCGCGGATCGGCCTCGGCGGGACGAATGACGGCAACAATTGCGACGATGCCGAGTGCACCGGACCATCGCGAAATGTAATTATTGGCTACTATCGCTACCATGCTGGGAACCACGAAACATCCACGCCGTCGAGACCGAGGCCGTTGTTGCTGAAGTCGCTATTGCAGAAGTCGCTATCGCCGAAGTCGTCGTTAACACACCTACCTTGGGGCCTTGATCGCATTGGCCTTCCTAACGCAAGAAGGCGGCCCTTCATAGGCCGCCTCCATGCCACCCGCTACTCACTTCGCAGTGAGGCCCGGATCATATTCTGCGTTACGCCGCCAGTTTGCGCAGCACATACTGCAGAATCCCGCCGTTTCGATAATATTCGAGCTCGTCGAGCGTATCGATCCGGCATAGCAGCGATATGCGCTGCAGCGCGCCATCGCCGGACACGATCTCCGCCGTCAGCTTCTGGCGCGGCTTTAGGTCGCCCTGCAACCCCCGTATTGTTACGGTCTCGTCGCCCTTCAGGCCGATCGACGACCATGAGGCGCCTTCCTCGAAGGTCAGCGGCAGCACGCCCATGCCAACGAGATTGGAGCGATGGATGCGCTCGAAGCTCTGGCAGATCACGGCGCGAACGCCGAGCAGCCGCGTGCCCTTCGCCGCCCAGTCTCGCGACGAACCATTGCCGTATTCGGCACCGGCGAACACCACCAGCGGCACCTGCTCCTGCTGGTACTTCATCGCGGCATCGTAGATCGACATCTGCTCGCCGTCGGGCCAGTGCTTGGTCAGGCCACCTTCGGGGATATTGCCGTCGGCGCCCTTGAGCATGAAGTTCTTGATGCGGATGTTGGCGAAGGTGCCGCGCATCATGATTTCGTGGTTGCCGCGTCGCGTGCCGTATTGATTGAAATCGGCCGGACGCACCTGGTGTTCCGACAGATATTTTCCGGCAGGCGAGGTCAGCTTGATCGAACCGGCCGGCGAGATGTGGTCGGTGGTGATCTTGTCACCGAACATCGCCAGGATCCGCGCGTCGATGACGTCGACGATCGGCTCCGGCTCCTTCTTCATGCCCTCGAAGTAAGGCGGGTTCTGCACATAGGTCGAGCTCATGTTCCAGCGATAGGTTTCGCTCTCGACCGTCTTGATCTTGCGCCAGTTGGTGTCGCCCTTGAACACATCGCCATAGCGCTTCTTGAAGATCGTGGCGGTCACGAACTTCTTCATCACCGCGTTGATCTCTTTCGTGGTCGGCCAGATGTCCTTCAGATAGACCGGCTTGCCGTCCTTGCCCTCGCCGATCGGCTCGACCGCGAGATCCTTGGTCACCGTTCCCGCCAGCGCGTAAGCCACCACCAGCGGCGGAGAGGCCAGATAATTGGCCTGCACATCGGGGCTGACACGGCCCTCGAAGTTGCGGTTGCCCGACAACACAGCGGCCCCGACGATGCCATTGTCGTTGATGGATCTGGAGATGTCCTCCTGCAGCGGACCCGAGTTGCCGATGCAGGTGGTGCAGCCAAACCCGATCAGGTTGAAGCCGACCTTGTCGAGTTCGGCCTGCAGTCCGGAGTTGGTGAGATATTCGGCGACCACCTGGCTACCCGGCGCCAGCGATGTCTTGACCCAGGGCTTTGCCTTGAGGCCCTTGGCGGCGGCGTTGCGCGCCAACAGACCGGCACCGATCAGCACGCTCGGATTGGAGGTGTTGGTGCAGGACGTAATGGCCGCGATCACCACGTCGCCATGACCGAGATCGAAATTGTGGTTGTCGACCGCGTAACGCTTCGCGGCTTCGCCGGGCTTTTTGTATTCGCCCGCCAGCGCAGTGCCGAAACCTTCCGCGACCGCGGGCAGCGCGACGCGGCCTTCGGGACGCTTCGGACCGGCCATCGACGGCACCACGGCGGCGAGATCGAGCGTCAGCGTTTCCGTGAATACCGGATCGGCCGACTTGGCGGTGCGGAACAGGCCCTGTGCCTTGGCGTAAGCGGTCACCAGCGCGACGCGGTCGGCCTTGCGGCCCGAGGTCTTGAGATAATCGATGGTCGCGGCATCGACCGGGAAGAAGCCGCAGGTCGCGCCGTATTCCGGCGCCATGTTGCCGATGGTCGCCTTGTCCGCCACCGAGAGAAAATCGAGGCCGGGGCCAAAGAATTCGACGAACTTGCCGACCACGCCCTGCTTGCGCAGCATCTGGGTAACGGTGAGCACGAGGTCGGTCGCGGTGACGCCTTCCTTGAGCTGGCCCTTGAGCTTGAAGCCGATTACTTCCGGCAGCAGCATCGACAGCGGCTGGCCGAGCATCGCAGCTTCCGCCTCGATGCCGCCGACGCCCCAGCCGAGCACGGCGAGACCGTTGACCATGGTGGTGTGCGAGTTGGTGCCGACCAGCGAATCCGGATAGGCGATCTCGAAGGTGGCGGTCTTCTTGCCGACCGTCATCTTCTGCTTCTTGGTCCACACCGTCTGCGCGAGATATTCCAGATTGACCTGATGGCAGATGCCGGTGCCGGGCGGCACCACCGAGAAATTCGAGAACGCGCTCTGGCCCCATTTCAGGAACTCGTAGCGTTCCTGGTTCTGCTTGTACTCCTCGGTCACGTTCTTGCCGAATGCCTTGTTGTCACCGAAGAAGTTCACGATCACCGAGTGGTCGATCACCAGATCGACCGGCACCAGCGGATTGATCTTCTCGGCATCGCCGCCGAGTGCCTGCATCGCATTACGCATCGCCGCGAGATCGACCACCGCCGGCACGCCGGTGAAATCCTGCATCAGCACGCGCGCGGGGCGGAACGCGACCTCATGCTCGAGCTTGCGCTTCTTCAGCCATTTCGAGACCGCGACGATGTCCTCTTTCTTGACCGTGCGGCCGTCTTCGTTGCGCAGCAGGTTTTCCAGCAGCACCTTCATGGAATAGGGAAGCTTGGAGATCCCCTTCAAACCATTCTTCTCGGCAGTGGGCAGGCTGTAATAGACGTAGGTCTTGGCGCCAACCTTGAGGGTCTTCTGGCATTTGAAGCTGTCGAGCGAGGTCATGTGAGGCAATCCCGATTTATCGTTGTACCCGGCAAGGGTATCTTGGTACCGTTATCTTAGCTGGTCGTGATAGCTTGCGGCGCTGGATCGTGTGCGGCATCAAGTTCCGGCTTATAGAATCTTTTAGAAGCTTTCCAGTGGGGCCGCCACACCGACAAGCGTGCCGCGGCACCGCGCGACCGAAAAATTTGGCTGCGCTACCCACAGGATTCCAGAGGGCTGTGAAGGGACAAGATGCGGCTCTCGGGGCGCGGTGTCAGATGTGTGCGAGGCGGCCGGGAGGTGCTCTCCGGGCTCGATTTCGAGGTCTCCGCTGGCGAGGCGCTGGCCGTCACCGGCCCGAACGGATCGGGCAAAACCTCACTGTTGCGGATCCTGGTCGGCCTGCTCGCGCTGGCTGGCGGATCGATCGAACTCGAGGGCGGCGAGGCTGAACTGACGCTCGCCGAACAGACCCACTATCTCGGCCATCGCGATGCGATGAAACCCGCCCTGAGCGTACTGGAGAACCTGTCGTTCTGGCGGGATTTTCTGGGCGGCGAAGTTGGCGACCCCAAGGAGAGCCTGGACAAGGTCGGGCTCGACCACGCCGCACACCTGCCGGCGGCTTATCTCTCCGCCGGGCAGCGGCGTCGGCTCTCGATCGCCCGGCTCGTGGCCGTGCGGCGGCCGATCTGGCTGTTGGACGAGCCGACCTCGGCGCTCGATGCCGCCGGGCAGGCTTTGTTTGCAGATTTGACCCGCGACCACCTCGCGCGCGGCGGCCTTGTGGTTGCGGCAACCCATGCTCCGCTGGGAATAGAGGCGCGCGAGTTGAAGATTGGGGGAGCGACGTGAGTTCGTGCCCGTTGCACCCCCACCCCCGACCCCTCCCCGCAAGGGGGAGGGGAGATTACGCTCGTCACTCCTCGACCGTGACTCGAAC
Source organism: uncultured Alphaproteobacteria bacterium (assembly GCA_963755895.1). Classification (GTDB taxonomy): domain Bacteria; phylum Pseudomonadota; class Alphaproteobacteria; order Rhizobiales; family Xanthobacteraceae; genus Bradyrhizobium. The sequence goes on along the minus strand of CAVWMD010000001.1, from coordinate 438,550 downwards.
GTCCGCGTATCGATCAGAGGCGATGCATGCTCTGTTTGAAGACGGAACTCCCATCTACTCGGCGAAGGCGCACTCACTTCTCCCCTCCCCCTTGCGGGGAGGGGTCGGGGGTGGCGGTCAGCTTGCGCCAGCGCCCGAGACCAAATCGCAGCGAGGCCGCGCGTGACCGCCCTCGCCGCGCTTATCCGACGGGACATCCAGATCGCGCTTCGGGTCGGGGGCGGGGCGCTGATCGGCGTGCTTTTTTTCCTGATTGTCGTGGTGCTGATGCCCTTCGCGATCGGACCCGATCTGGCGCTGCTGACCCGGCTGGGACCCGCGATCCTGTGGCTCGGCGCGCTGCTCGCGAGCCTTTTGACGCTGGACCGGCTGTTCATGGCCGACCACGAGGACGGCTCGCTGGACCTCATCGCGATGAGCCGGATTCCGCTGGAATTGACTTGCGCTGCCAAGGCGTTGGCGCACTGGCTCGCCGCCGGCCTGCCGTTGATCATAGCCACCCCGGTGCTCGGGCTATTGTTGAATCTCGATGCCGGCGCGACGTTGGCGGTCGCGCTGACGCTGCTGGTCGGAACGCCGGCGCTGACATTCACCGGCATGATCGGCGCGGCACTCGCGGTCACCTTGCATCGCGGCGGATTGTTGCTCGCGGTGCTGGTCCTGCCGCTGTCGATCCCGGTGCTGATTTTTGGCGTCGCAGCATCGGAAGCCGCGATTTCCGGCCCATTGTCGTTTGGAACGCCGTTTTCGATCCTGTGCGCGCTCTCGCTGGTCAGTTTTGTCATAGGGCCGTTTGCCGCGGCGGCGAGCCTGCGGCAGGGACTGGATTAAAAATGCACTGGATTGATTGGACCCGACCGATCAAGGAATTGCGATGCCCGACCAATTGCCTGTGACGCCAGCGACGACTATCAGGATGCCCAAGGACTCCAAATATGACGCTGATCGACCTCGCCAACCCCACCAGGTTCCTGTCGCTGACCACGCGTATCCTGCCGTGGCTTGCCGCAGCGACCGCGATCCTGCTCGCGGTCGGCCTTTATCAATCCGTCATGGCACCCGACGACTACCAGCAGGGAGCTACCGTGAAGATCATGTTCATTCACGTGCCCAATGCATGGCTGTCGATGTTCGTTTGGGGCGTGATGAGCATCGCAGCGCTGGGCACGCTGGTGTGGCGGCATCCGCTAGCCGATGTCGCGGCCAAGGCCGCCGCCCCGATCGGTGCGGCCTTCACGTTTCTCGCGCTGGTGACGGGCTCGCTGTGGGGACGGCCGATGTGGGGCACCTATTGGGAATGGGATGCGCGGCTGACGTCGGTTTTGATTCTGTTTCTGATGTATCTCGGCCTGATGGCGCTGTGGCGCGCGGTGGAAGACCCGTCCCGTGCCGCGCGCGCCGCGGCGATCCTCACGCTGGTGGGCGCGATCAACCTGCCGATCATCAAATTCTCGGTCGATTGGTGGAACACGCTGCATCAACCCGCATCGGTGTTCCGGATGGGCGGCCCGACGCTCGACCGCGCCTTTTTGCTGCCGCTGCTGGTGATGGCGGTGGCATTTTCGCTGTTGTTCATCACGCTGCACATGGCGGCGATGCGCAACGAGATCCTGCGTCGTCGGGTGCGCAGCTTGCAGATGATGCAAGCCAGCCAGCGTTCGGCGTGACGCGATGTCGCTTGGTCCCTATGCGTCCTTTATCGTGACCTCCTATGCGCTGGTCACAACGGTGGTGCTGTTGCTGATTGTCTGGGTCGCGATCGACTTTCGCCAGCAGAAGCAGCGGCTGCGCGAATTGGAGCAAAGCGGCGTCAGCCGGCGTTCGGGACGCGCTGCGGCGGATTTGAAATGACAGAACCCACGACATCCAGCGTCACGCCGTCCGAAGCGCCACCGCCGCGCCGGCTTTGGCTGATGGCATTGCCGCTGGTCGGCTTTGTCGCATTGGCCGCCTTGTTCTGGTTCGGCTTGCGCGGGGGCGATCCGTCGCAAATCCCCTCCGCCCTGATCGGCCACGCCGCGCCGCAAACCGCGCTGCCGGCGCTGGACGGCCTCGTCAATAATGGCGCGCAAGTGCCGGGGCTCGACCCCGCTATGTTCAAGGGCAAGGTCAGCGTCGTCAACGTCTGGGCCTCATGGTGCGTGCCGTGCCACGATGAAGCGCCCTTGCTGACAAAGCTCGGCCAGGACAAGCGGCTGCAACTGGTCGGCATCAACTACAAGGACGCGCCCGACAACGCCCGGCGCTTTCTCGGGCGCTACGGCAACCCGTTCGGCATTGTCGGCGTCGATGGCAATGGCCGCGCCGCGATCGAATGGGGCGTCTACGGCGTGCCGGAGACCTTCATCGTCGGGCGCGCCGGCACCATCGTCTACAAGCTGGTCGGCCCGGTGACATCAGAGAATTTTGATGTCGTGCTGAAGGCCGAGATCGAAAAGGCGCTGAAGGCGGGAAGTTGAATCAGGCGTGCCAACTCGCCGGACGAGATTCAGTCTGCGTTGACCCCCACCCCCGACCCCTCCCCGCAAGGGAGAGGGGAGAAGAGGGGGGCGTCATAGCGAATTTAGCGGGAAAAAATCGAACAGGGATATCGCACGGCCTCTTCGCGAAATCTCGCAGCGGGCGCAGACGCGTCTCCCCTCCCCCTTGCGGGGAGGGGTCGGGGGTGGGGGTCCGCGGGCAGTGTGATCAAGTTCAGCCTGATTGGCGTCCGCCGAAGAATCACCCCTTCGTCACATCCCCCGCTTCGGCCTCGCTCGCTTCCAGCGACACCGGTTCCAGGCTGTAGCGCTTGATCAGCGGCATCTGGGTGATCGCAAACAGCATGACCAGCGGCGTCACGCCGAATACCTTGAAGTTCACCCAGAAATCGGTGGTCTGGGTACGCCAGACGATCTCGTTCAGGATCGCCATCGCGAAGAAGAACAGCGCCCAGCGCAAGGTCAGCATCCGCCAGCCCTGCGGCGTCAGGTTGAACATCTGGTCGAACATGACGGCGATAAAGGATCGGCCGAACAAAAGCCCGCCGCCGAGGATCGCGGCGAACAGGCCGTAGATGATGGTCGGCTTGACCTTGATGAAGGTCTCATCGTGCAGCACCAGCGTCAGCGTGCCGAATACGATGACGATCACGCCGGTGATCATTGCCATGATCGGCACATGCCGTGTCACCATGTAGGACGCGATCATCGCGACGATCACCGCCGCCATGAACGCGCCGGTAGCCACGAACAGGTGGAATTTGGCGTTGGCGACAAAGAAAACGATCAGCGGGCCGAGTTCGGTCGCGAGCTTGAACAGCGGATGGGGCTGCTTCTTGTCCATTTAACTTTCAATCCCTGCGATCGCTTGTGCGAAGTCCCTTGCCGTGAACGGCGCGAGATCGTCGATGCCTTCGCCGACACCGATGAAGTGTACCGGCAGTTTGAATTTCTCCGCCAGCGCCACCAGAATGCCGCCGCGCGCGGTGCCGTCGAGTTTGGTCATCACCAGACCCGTCACGCCAGCGGTGCGGTGAAAGGCCTCGACTTGCGACAGCGCATTTTGTCCCACCGTAGCGTCGAGCACCAACAGCACGGCATGCGGCGCGGAGGCATCGACTTTTTTCAGAACGCGAACCACCTTTTCGAGTTCGTTCATCAGCTCGGCCTTGTTCTGCAACCGGCCGGCGGTATCGATCAGCAGCACATCGAGCTTGCCCTGGCGCGCCTCGGTGAGGGCCGTGAAGGCGAGGCTCGCGGAATCCGAACCCTGCGCACCGGCGACAACCGGCGATTTGGTGCGCTCGCCCCAGATTTTGAGCTGCTCGATCGCCGCCGCGCGAAACGTGTCGCCGGCCGCCAGCATCACCTTGCGGCCCTCCGCGCTGAGTTCAGCGGCAAGCTTGCCGATCGTGGTGGTCTTGCCCGAGCCGTTGACGCCGACCACCAGGATCACGAACGGCTTTTGCGCGGCATCGATCACCAGCGGCTTGGCCACCGGCGCCAGCACCTTCTCGACCTCGGTCGCGACCACGGCTTTGACGTCGTCGGCCGAGATCGCCTTGTCATAACGGCCGACGCCGACCGCGGCCGCGACACGCGCCGCCACCTCGGTGCCGAGATCGGCACGCAGCAGCACGTCCTCGATATCCTCGAGCATCGCGCGGTCGAGCTTGCGCTTGGTGACGAGATCGGCCACCGCGGAACCCAGCGAACTCGAGGTTCGCTTCAGTCCGCTCGACAGCCGCCGCCACCAGCTCAGTTTGGTCTTTTCCGGAGTGGTATCGCTCATGTTGGGGGTGTGTTAGCGGTTTCGCGCCATGAACGAAAGTCACAACGAACGCCTTGATGTTCCCGCATTGACCGCGGAAGAAATCCAGGCCCGCGTACTGCATCGCGACGGGCTGATGCTGGTGATCGACAAGCCGGCCGGGCTGCCGGTGCATCGCGGGCCCAAGGGCGGCGCCAACCTGGAATCCTCGTTCGACGCGCTGCGCTTCGGCCTGCCGCGCCCGCCGGTGCTGGCCCACCGGCTCGACCGCGATACGTCCGGCTGCCTGGTGCTCGGCCGTCATCGCAAGGCCACCGCCTCGCTCGGCCTGCTGTTCAAGCATGGCAGGATTTCCAAAACCTATTGGGCGGTGGTCGAAGGCGGCCCGGCCGAGGACGAGGGCACCATCGACATGCCGCTCGGCCGCCTCAATGCCGAGCGCGGCTGGTGGCAGAAGCCGGACCCGGAAGGGCAAAAGGCGGTCACAAACTGGACAGTATTGGGCCGCGGTAACGGCCTCGCCTGGCTCGCAATGGAACCCGTGACCGGCCGCACCCATCAATTGCGGGTGCATTCGGCCGCGATGGGCTGGCCGATTGTCGGTGACAATATCTACGGCAACGGTCCGCGATTTGGCGAGCCCACCCTGCATCTGCATTCTCGCGGCATCGTGATCCCGATCTCCAAAAACAAGGATCCGGTAGAGATTGTCGCACCCGCGCCGCCGCATTTGCACGAGCGGCTCAAGGCCTGCGGCTGGAACGGCCAGTAGTTCTGTGGAGCGGGTGCGACATCTGCGACCTCGCGACATTGCTAAACTTTTACCGAACCTTCAGGGGTTCATCCTACACCAGAGCGTTGGCCGAGAACGGCTCCCTATGGCTCAGGATGAGCAATGCTGGATGCAGCACGATCGATCGTCGATGAAGTCGAAGCCGCGATCAAAATCGGTTCCGCCGAAAAAGGCCTGGAAACGGTCAAGCGCGTCACCGAGCTGTTCCTGCTCTCCGCCGGCAGCCTGAACGGCGAGCAGATCGAGCTGTTCGACGGGGTGCTCGGGCGCCTCATCAAGACCATCGAACTCCGCGCCATCGCCGATGTCAGCGCGCGGATCGCGCTGGCCGAAATGAGCGAACAACTGGCGCCCATTGCCCAGGCGCCGCCCACCGTGATCCGCCGCCTCGCGCATCATGACGAGATCGCCGTCGCCGGCCCCGTCCTGAGCGAGTCTCCCCGTCTGAGCTCGGAAGACCTGGTCGAAATCGCGCAAACCAAAGGCGAGCGGCATCTGCTGGCGATCTCCGGACGCTGGTGGTTGCAGGAAGTCGTCACCGACGCGCTGCTGGCCCGCGATTATCCTTCGGTCAGCCGGCGGCTCGTCAAAAATCCCGGCGCGCGGGTTTCAGCGAACGGCTTTGCCGTGGTCGTGGCGCAAGCTGAATCCGATCCCGAGCTTGCGATCGAGACCGGGATCCGGGTCGATCTGCCGCCGCAGCTTCGTCATCGGCTGCTGCGCGATGCGACGGAGGCGGTCCGGGCGCGGCTGTTGTCGCGCGCGCCGGCGCATGTTTTCGAGGAAATCCGCAGCGCGATCGCCACCGTCTCGGCCGGCGTCGAGCGCGAAATGTCGGTGGCGCGCGACTTTACCGCGGCCAGGCGTTTCGTGGCGCAGCTCAAGGACAGCGGCAAACTCAGTGAAGCGACCCTGCTGGCCTTTGCCAAGGCGCGAAAATACGAAGAGACCGTCGCCGCCCTTGCCGTTTTATCGAAATCCACCATCGAGGTGATTCGTCCCTTGATGCAAAGCCTTCGCGATGACGGCATCCTGGTTCCCTGCAAGGTCGCCGGGCTGAGCTGGGAGACCACCAGCGCCGTCCTGGAGTGCCGCTATTCGACCGGCTCAACCGGCCTGCATGAACTGGCCAAGGCCAAGGCCGAATACGACCGACTTGCCGCCGACAACGCCCATCGCCTGCTTCGATTCTGGCAGGTCAAGTCGACCTCGCATTAGAGCGTTTTCGAGCCAACGGGTCGCGCGAATGCGCGCCCGATGACAGGCTCCGTGGGCACCGGTTCGCGTGAAGAAAACGCGTCGAAACAAAAGATTAAAGTCCGGTTCCGATTCCATCGGAACGGGGCTCTAACCCGCACGGCTTACGCCGACACGGTCAATCGCGCGCCGTCGTTTCCGGTAATCGTCAATTTCCGCACCGCGCCCGGCGCCTCGCCGCTGATATCGACCGGAATGAAATGTTCGGTGCGGCCCTGCACCGCACTTTCGATCAACACGCTGCGCTGATGGCCGAACTCCGACGCCAGCCGCCGCGTCAATGCCGCCTCGCCCGCCGCCCGCAAGCGCCCGGCGCGCCGCTTGACGACATCGCCCGCCACTTGCGGCATCCGCGCCGCCGGCGTGCCCGGCCGTTTCGAGTAGGGAAAGACATGCAGGAAGGTGAGACCGCATTCATCGACCAGATCCTGCGAGCGCGCGAACATCGCCTCGGTCTCGGTCGGAAAGCCGGCGATGATGTCGGCGCCGAGCGCGATGTCCGGCCGCAACCGCCGCACCTGCGCGCAGAATGCGATCGCATCGCCCCTGGAATGCCGCCGCTTCATCCGCTTCAGGATCAAATCGTCGCCGGATTGCAGCGACAGATGCAGATGCGGCATCAGTCGTTCATCGTCGGATATCACGTCGAGCAGATCGCGGTCGACCTCGATGGAATCGATCGAGGAAATTCGCAACCGTTTCAATTCCGGCACGTGCCGCAGGATCTGCTTGGTCAATTGGCCGAGTTTCGGCTCACCCGGCAAATCCGCGCCGTAACTGGTGAGATCGACCCCGGTCAGCACGATCTCGGCATGGCCGCGCCCGACCAGCGCGCGGACCTGATCGACCACGGCGCCCATCGGCACCGATCGCGAATTACCGCGGCCATAGGGGATGATGCAAAAGGTGCAGCGGTGGTCGCAGCCATTCTGCACCTGCACGAACACCCGCGGCAGGCCGGCCTTGAATCCATCCAAGAGATGCGGCGCCATTTCCGTGACCGACATGATGTCGGCGACCGCGATCTTCTCGCTGTCGTCGATGCCGAATGCCGGCGCACGCTCGAACGCCGCGCGCGCGGCGCGCCACGCCTCCCCGCGCATCTTGTCGTCATTGCCGACGACGCGATCGACCTCGGCCATCCCGGCAAACATCTGCGCCTGGGTCTGCGCCGCGCAGCCGGTGACGACGATCCGCGCATCCGGCCGGGCGCGCTTGATGCGGCGGATCGATTGCCGGGCCTGCGCCACCGCCTCGTTGGTGACCGCGCAACTGTTGATCACGACGGTATCGGCGAGGCCGGCGCTTTCGGCCTCGCGCGCGATCACCTCGGATTCGAAGGCGTTGAGACGGCAGCCAAAAGTAACGACTTCGACGCCCATGACTAGACAACCATGGCTTAAGCGACCGACGCAAACAAAGCGGGATCGAAGCGGCCCTCATACTCGAAGGTCGCGGTGCCCGTCATCAACACGTGGTCGTCGCGCTCGCGCCATTCGATCGAGAGTTCACCGCCGGGCAGCGTGATATTGACGATGCGATTGGCACGCTTGAGCCTTGCCGCCGCCACGGCGGTAGCGCAGGCCGCCGAGCCGCAGGCCTTGGTCAGCCCGGCGCCACGCTCCCAGGTGCGGATCGTGATGTGATCGCGGTCGACGATATGCGCCAGCGTGATATTGGCGCGCTCCGGGAAGATCGGGTGATTTTCGAGCAGCGGCCCAAAACGCGTGAGATCATAGGCGTTGACGGCGTCGACCCAGAAGATCGCATGCGGGTTGCCCATCGAGACCACCGACGGCGAATGCAGCAGCGGGGCATCGATCGGCCCGACCTGCAATTCGATATAGCGGGTGTCGCGAAATTCTTCGGCAAGCGGAATATCCTTCCAGCCGAATTTCGGCGGGCCCATGTCGATCGTGTAGAGGTCGGCCGACGGGCCCTGCCAGCAGTTCAAGAGGCCCGCCGCGGTCTCAAAGGTGGCGCTGGCCTGGCCGGTGTTCTCGAACAGCCGGCGCACGACGCAACGCATGCCGTTGCCGCAGGCGCCCGCTTCCGAGCCGTCATTGTTGTAGATGCGGATGAAGGCCTCGGTGCCCGGCAGGCGCGGCGGCTGCAGCACCATCAACTGGTCGAAAGGAACCCCGGCGGGCGAGGCTACCGCGCGCGCTTCCGCCGGCGTCACCGCGGCGGGCTTGTCGCGCAGATCGACCACGACGATTTCGTTGCCGATGCCGTTCATCTTGGCAAACGCGTGGTTGGCGAGCGCGCTCATGAAATATCCCGATTGATGATCGCCTTCAGTGCGACATCGTTATGCCTGCCTTATATGGCCAGTGATGCCGGATTGGCCAGTGTCCGCCGCAGGGGCGCATGACGCATCTGTCATGGGACGGGTTGCAAACTTGCGTGTTAGGAATGGCACTGCTTCGCGAGATTGGGCCGGGACAAGCCACGCCAAGCGGATATGCCATGTTGGATGCCATGTCAGATGCCTTGGAGAACATTGAATGAATTCGATTTGCCGTTTCCGCTCTGCCTTGGTCGCGCTGGTATCGGTAGCCGCGATTTCGCTTGGTCTCGTCCCCGCGCTGGCGCAATCGCCGCCGGCGGCGAGTTCTCCGGCTGCAAGCCCTGCGGCCACCCCGGCGCCTGCCGCGACCCCGGCACCGGCACCCGCCCCCTCCGCGACGCCGGCCCCGCCGCCCGCCGAAGACAAATCGCCGGCCGATAGCCCCGCGGCAGCCCAGGCCCCTGCGCCGCCGCCGGTCGCGCCGGTCCAGACCGCGGATCCCTTCGGCGAGGAAATCGCGCTGGCGCCGAAAAAGGTCGTCATTCTCAAGGGCAGCGCCAATTGGGATTCGGCGTTCGACACCTTGATGGAGTCGTTCAAGTCCCTAACGGCGCTGCTCGACAAGCAGAGCATTACCCGATCGGGTAATCCGATGATCGTCTACACCTCGACCGACGATACCGGGTTCACCTACCTGGCGGAATTTCCGGTCGATCAGGAGCCGAAGAACCTGACCAGGGACATGAGCCTCGGCAAATCCCCCGAAGGCAAGGCGTTGAAGTTTGTCCATCGCGGCTCCTACGACAACATGGACAACACCTACGAGGCCATCACCAACCACCTCGACGACAAGAAGCTCGAGGCCAAGGACACTTTCATCGAGGAATACATCACCGATCCCCTGAAGACCGCGGAGGACAAGCTGGTGATCAACGTGTTTGTGCCGCTGAAATGAAGCCGACCATGAAACCTGCGCGACATACCGCATGGCTCGCCGCGGCCATCGGCGCCAGCGCGCTGCTGGCGGCGCCGGCATTGGCGCAAACCGACTTCCCGCCGGCGATCACCGTCTCCGGCGAAGCCACCATATCGGTGGCGCCCGATCTGGCGCAGGTCGAGGCCGGCGTTACCTCCGATGGCAAAACCGCGCGCGAGGCTTCCGAGGCCAACAACGTCACGATGGGCAAAGTGCTGCTGGCGCTGAAGGCCGCCGGCATCGATGCCAAGGATATCCAGACCTCGCGGTTGTCGCTGCAGCCGCAAAACGCGCCGAACCGCAGCACCACCAATGCCATCGTCGGCTACCGCGCCAGCAACCAGGTCACGGTGCGGTTGCGCGACGTTGCCACGGTCGCGAACACCATCGACCTTCTGGTCGGCGCCGGTGCCAACGATATCGGCGGCATCAATTTCATGGTGTCGCAGGCCTCGAAGCTGCTCGACGACGCCCGCGAACAGGCGGTCGCCGACGCCCGCCGCAAGGCTGATATCTACGCCAAAGCCGCCGGCGTCACCCTTGGCACGCCGCTCAGCATCTCCGAAGAAGGCTCACCGGGCCCGGTGTTCCGCGGCAAGATGATGGCCGCAGCACCGATGGCGACAACGCCGGTCGCGCAAGGCGAACAGACGATTTCGGTCACGGTCAGCGTGTCCTGGGCGATCAAGCCGGGGCAGTAATTTTTTCGGTCGTCCCGGCCTGCGCCGGGACGACGAAACTAAATCTCCACCACCTGCCCCGGCTTCAGCGCGACGAACCGCTCGCGCGGAATCTTAGCTTCATCGAGCGCTACGCCCAGTGCCTGTGCCGGCGCGTAGATCGCTTCATCGGTCAGTTGAAAGGTGCCGTGATGATGCGCCAGCGCCTGTTGCGCGCCGCAATCGGCCAGGGCTTTCACGGCATCTGACGGGTTCATGTGCTGATCGCGCATGAACCAGCGCGGCTCGTAAGCCCCGATCGGGAGCAGCGCCAGCCGCAGCGGGCCATGCGCTTCTCGCACCCTGCGAAAATGCTTTCCGTCGCCATAGCCGGAATCGCCAACGACGTAGATTTTTCCCGCCGGCGTCTCCAGCACAAAACTCGCCCACAGCGCCTTGTTGCGGTCGAACAATCCGCGCGCCGTCCAGTGCCGCGTCGGCACCAAAGTCGCCGCGACGTCATTACCGAGCTCGACGCGGTCGTGCCAATCGAACGCCTCGGCTTTAATCGCGCTGTCGGCGGCGCGCATGGTGATGTCGTTGCCGAGCGGCGTGATCACCCGTGGCGAGAATTTCGCGGCAAGCTTCGACAGCGTCGCGACATCCAGATGATCGTAATGGCCGTGCGACACCAGCACGATATCGATCTGCGGTAGCTTGTCGAACGCGATGCCGGGATCGTTGTGACGCTTCGGCCCGGCGAAGGCGAGTGGCGAGGCGCGTTCCGACCAAACCGGGTCGGCCAGAATATTCAGCTCCGCGGTCTGGATCAGCCAGCTCGCATGGCCGACAAACGAGACCCGGATTTTTGCGCCGTCGACGCGCGGCGGCGGCGTGTCGGCATACGGGCTCGGCGCCCATTCGGGCCATTTTTCACGCTGCCGGCCGCTGCCGAACTGCCAGCGCAGCACCTCGCTCAGCTTTTTCGGCGGCGATCCATCCGGATCGAAGAAATGCGTGCCGTCGAAATGGTCGGAGACCGGGCCGGCGTAGGTTTTCATGGGGAGGGTCACTGATTGGCGAGCGGGGCGGGAGGCATTCACCGTTATATGGCGTCGGCCACCTCAACTTGGAACCTGCAGCGGGATTTATGGCCCGCGCCGACTTGGCTTTTCGTAAAAGATAAGTTATTCCAATATCTTACCAGATCGAACGGCGGGCGTATCGTCGTAATCTCCTTGACTTTCACGGCCTGCGGGGGTTTAACCCGCGCAATTCTCGAAAAGACGTTCTTTTCGACCCGCCGCCCGGTCCCCGAGACCGGAGGCCAACGCCCGACAGCGCGATGCGCCCTCGGGCGCAAAAGTGTTTGGAGTATCGTCTTGGCGTTCTGCGCCGAGGCGCATAGGTCGTCATCACCCGCGCAGGCGGGTGATCCAGTATCCCAGGGTATTCGTTTTAACGCGATGTCTCGGAATACTGGATACCCCGCCTTGGCGGGGTATGACGGCGGCAAATTGAGTGACGCCACACCCGCGCAAGCGGGGCGAGGTATAAACAGGACGACGCAATTGTTCGACAATCTGTCGGAAAAACTTGGTGGCATTCTCGACCGTCTGACAGGCCGCGGCTCGCTGTCCGAGGCCGACGTCGATGCGGCGATGCGCGAAGTGCGCCGCGCGCTGCTCGAAGCCGACGTCTCGCTCGAAGTGGTCCGCAGCTTCATCGAGAAAGTCCGCGAGCAGGCGGTCGGCGCCACCGTGGTCAAATCGGTGACCCCGGGCCAGATGGTCGTGAAGATCGTCCACGACGAACTGGTCGCGATGCTCGGCGCCGATGGCCAGACCATCGACTTCAACGCGGTGCCGCCGGTTGCCATCATGATGGTCGGCCTGCAGGGCTCCGGCAAAACCACCACCACGGCAAAACTCGCCCGGCGCCTGACCCAGCGCGACAAGCGCAAGGTGCTGATGGCCTCGCTCGACGTCTATCGCCCGGCGGCGATGGAGCAGTTGGCGGTCTTGGGCCGCGACCTCGACATCCAGACCTTGCCGATCGTGGCCGGCCAGAAGCCGCCGCAGATCGCGCGCCGCGCGATGGAAGCGGGCAAGCTCGGCGGCTACGACGTGGTGCTGCTCGACACCGCCGGCCGCACCACGCTCGACGAAGAAATGATGAGCGAAGCGGCCGAGATCAAATCGACCGCCAATCCGCATGAAGTGCTGCTGGTCGCGGACTCCCTGACCGGCCAGGACGCGGTCAATCTGGCGCGTTCGTTCGACGGGCGCGTCGGTCTTACCGGCATCGTGCTGACGCGGGTCGACGGCGATGGCCGCGGCGGCGCGGCGCTGTCGATGCGCGCGGTTACCGGCAAGCCGATCAAGCTGATCGGCACCGGTGAAAAGACCGACGCGCTGGAAGATTTTCACCCGAGCCGGATCGCCGGCCGCATTCTCGGCATGGGCGACGTGGTGTCGCTGGTCGAGAAGGCCGCGGCCAATATCGACGCCGAAAAGGCCGCGCGCGTCGCCGAGAAAATGCGCAAGGGTCAGTTCGACCTCACCGACATGCGCGAGCAATTGCTGCAGATGGCCAATATGGGCGGCATCAGCGGGCTGATGGGCATGATGCCGGGCATCGCGAAAATGAAGAACCAGATCGCCAATGCCGGGCTCGACGACAAAGTCCTCAAGCGTCAGGTCGCGGTGATCGATTCGATGACGCGCCAGGAGCGCAAGAACCCCGACATCCTCAAGGCCAGCCGCAAGAAGCGGATCGCCGCCGGCGCCGGCCTCGAAGTGCAGGAAGTCAACAAGCTGCTGAAGATGCACCGCAACATGGCCGACATGATGAAGGCCATGGGCTCCGGCAAACGTGGCCCGATGGCCGGCATCGCGCAGGCGATGGGGTTTGGCGGCGGCGGCATGCCGTCGCCTGAACAGTTGAAGGCGCTGCAGGAGAAAATGCCGGGCGGCGCCGGCGGCATGCCGGCCTTGCCGAAGGATCTTCCCGGGGGCCTGCGTGGCGGCCTGCCGAATTTGCCCGGGCTCACCGGCCTCAGCGGCAAGCCGAACCTGCCGGGTCTCGGCGGCTTTCCCGGATTGGGGAAGAAGAAATGACCTGATCGTCATTGCGAGCGCAGCGAAGCAATCCACAGCAACAAGAAAGACTGGATTGCTTCGTCACTTCGCTCCTCGCAATGACGACTTGAAAATCTAATCGCTACAAATATTCAAACCGTTCACAGGAGAACTAGATGTCAGTCGTTATTCGCCTCGCCCGCGCCGGCACCAAGAAGCGTCCGGTCTATCACGTCGTCGTCGCCGATTCGCGCTTCCCCCGCGATGGCCGCTTCATCGAGCGTCTGGGCCATTTCAATCCGCTGCTGCCAAAGGATAATGAGGCGCGGCTCAAGCTCGACATGGACAAGGTCAAGACCTGGCTCGCCAAGGGCGCCCAGCCGTCGGACCGCGTGACCCGTTTCCTCGATGCCGCCGGTGTCGTGAAGCGCGCCGCCCGCAGCAATCCGGAAAAGGCCGTGCCGCGCAAGGAGCGTAAGGCCGCTGCCGAAGCCGCCGCCAAGAAGTAAGCGTTAGCGACGCGTGATGGTGTCTGCACCGATTTGCGTCGCCCGGATCGGCGCCGCGCATGGCGTGCGCGGCGCGGTAAAGCTATGGACCTTCACCGAAGACCCGCTGGCGGTGCAGCGCTATGGGCCGCTGTTGACCAAGGACGGTGCGCGCCAATTCGAAGTGACGCATGCCCGCGAGGCCAAGGACCATCTGGTCGCGACCCTGAAAGGCGTCGCGACCCGCGAGGACGCCGAACGCCTCAACGGCATCGAACTCTATATCGCGCGCGAGAAACTGCCCGATACCAGCGAGGATGAATACTACCACGCCGACCTGATCGGGCTCGCGGCGGTGACATCCGCGAACGAGCCGATCGGCCGCGTCATCGCGATCCACAATTTCGGCGCCGGCGACATCATCGAGATCGCGCCGCCCCATGGCGCAACCATGCTGCTGCCGTTCACCAACGCCGTGGTGCCGACGGTCGATCTGGCGGGCGGGCGCGTGGTGATCGAACTGCCCGAGGAAGTCGACGGCGACGAGCCGGAAGCCTCCGGCTGAGTGACCCGTTGAGATATTGATCCGCGGTTTCGCCCGAAAACGCTATAATCGCCCACATCGATTGGGGATGATGGATATGGCTGACACCCACAAGACTCACACTCACAAGGCTTCCACCCACAAGGCCTGGCGGCTGCACGCTCACAATGATCTGCGGTTCGACGATGTCGAGACGCCGAAGCCCGCGGCCGATGGCGTCGTGGTTGCGATCGAGGCCGGCATGGTGTTGTCGTATACGAATAAGGTGCTGTCGGGTTCGGTACCCTACCGCCTGCCGCCGATGCCGTTCGTGCCCGGCACCAACGCCATCGCCCGGGTGATCGCGGTCGGCGATGACGTCACCCATGTGCGCACTGGCGACCGGGTGTTTCTGAGCCCGCATCTGCGCGGCGACGTGCCGGATCCCGAGCCGCCGCAAATCCTGATCGGCCTGACCGCAACCGTGACCGGCCCGGCTGCGCTGGCGCTGCAAGCGCGCTGGCGCGACGGTGTATTCGCCGAAATCGCGCATTGGCCGGCCGCCTGCGTCACCCCGCTGGTCGGGCTCGACGACAAACCCGCGACCGAGCTGATCGGGCTTGCCAAGCTGATCGTGCCGTTCGGCGGCCTGCAGCGCACCGGCCTGCGCGGCGGCGACACCATCATCGTCAACGGCGCGTCGGGCTATTTCGGTTCCGGCGCGGTGATGCTGGCGGTGGCGATGGGTGCGGGCCGTGTGGTCGCCGTGGGGCGCAAACAAACAGCGCTGGAATCGCTGCGCGAGGCGTTCGGGCCGCGGTTGATCCCGGCAGTCGCTACCGGCGATGCCGCGAAAGATCTCGCGATCATCCGTCACGCTGCGGGCGGGGGCGCCGATGTCGCGCTCGATCTATTGGGCGCCGCCAAGAGCACCTCGACCACGCTGTCATGCTTGCGCGCCTTGAAGCGCGGCGGCCGCCTGGTGCTGATGGGCAGCGCCGAGGTGCCGCTGGAACTGTCGTTCCGTGAGATGCTCGCCAATGATTGGGAGGTGGTCGGCCAATTCATGTATGCGCGAACCGCGCCGGGTCAGCTTGCAGCGCTGGCGGCCTCCGGCCTGCTCGATCTGCGCAAGATCGCCGTGACTAGGTTCAAGCTCGCCGACTTCAGGCAGGCTGTCGATGCCGCCGCCTTGATGCAGGGACTCGATCTCACGGCCGTGGTGCCGTAACGGAAGCGATGGCTTCCTCCTCGCCGATCTGGCGCACCACCGTGCTGACGCTGTTCCCGGAGATGTTCCCGGGCCCGCTCGGCGTCAGCCTGGCCGGCAAGGCGCTGGCCTCCGGGCTGTGGTCGCTGGAGGCCCGCGATATCAGGGATTCGGCGACCGATCGCCACCGCAGCGTCGACGATACGCCGGCCGGCGGTGGCCCCGGCATGGTGCTCCGAGCCGACGTGCTGGCGGCAGCAATCGATGCCGCCGAAATGGCCCCGGACGCCGCAAACAGCCGTCCTCGACTGCTGATGAGCCCGCGGGGTCGGCCATTGACCCAGTCGAGGGTGCGGGCGCTCGCCGCGGGACCCGGTCCGCTGATCGTCTGCGGCCGATTTGAGGGCATCGATCAGCGGGTGATCGAGGCGCGTCAGCTCGAGGAGGTTTCCATCGGGGACTACGTGCTGTCCGGCGGCGAAATCGCCGCGATGGCCCTGATCGACGCCTGCGTCCGGCTGTTGCCGGGGGTCATGGGCA
Source organism: uncultured Alphaproteobacteria bacterium (assembly GCA_963755895.1). Lineage (GTDB taxonomy): Bacteria > Pseudomonadota > Alphaproteobacteria > Rhizobiales > Xanthobacteraceae > Bradyrhizobium. The sequence goes on along the minus strand of CAVWMD010000001.1, from coordinate 422,483 downwards.
AACTGGCCTCGGGAACCGAGGAGAGCTTCTCCGACGGACTACTGGAATACCCTCAATATACCCGCCCGCAGGCCTTCGAAGGCCAGCCGATCCCTGAAATCCTCACTTCCGGCGACCACGCCAAGGTCGCGGCCTGGCGCCAGGCCGAAGCCGAGGCCCTGACCCGGGAACGGCGGCCCGACCTGTGGTCGATAAGGCCTGCGCCAAAGGCTCGCCAAAAACCGCCAAAAAACACGACGGAAGGGTGACAACGCTCCGGCTTTGCCGTATAGGAGCGCCAAATCCGTGCAGGATCGATGGACGTTCGCGCAGCCCGCGCTTGGCTGGGCGCGCCGCCAATGGAGATTTTCTACAATGAACCTTATTCAAGAGCTCGAAAAAGAGCAGTTCGACAAGCTGTCCGCCACCAAGGCAATCCCGGACTTCGGACCGGGCGATACCTTGATCGTCAACGTCAAGGTGGTCGAAGGCGACCGCTCGCGCGTGCAGGCCTATGAAGGCGTCTGCATCGGCCGCAGCGGCGGCGGCCTCAACGAGAGCTTCACCGTTCGCAAGATTTCCTACGGCGAGGGTGTCGAGCGCGTCTTCCCGGTGATGTCGCCGATGATCAACTCGATCAAGGTTGTGCGCCGCGGCAAGGTGCGTCGCGCCAAGCTGTATTACCTGCGCAACCTGCGCGGCAAGTCGGCCCGCATCGTCGAGAAGAAGACCGATCGCGCCCAGCCGGCCGCGGCCGCTGTCGGCGAGTAATTTCGGGTCCAAACGGACCGGATGCAAAAAGCGCGGGCTTACCCCGCGCTTTTTTGTTGCGCTTGGTCGTCATTGCGAGCGGAGCGACGCAATCCAAGGCCCCGCGTGCAGCCCTGGATTGCTTCGCATTGCTTGCAATGATGCTGGCGACAAACGCATATCGCGCTTAGATACCTCATGTGTTATGAGGATAGAATGGTTCCAGACCAAACCAGCATGGCAGGCCAGCGCGTCGCGCCGTTCGTGATCGACGATCGCTCGCGGCTGCCTGGCCGTTTCTTCGGCCGGTTTGCTACCTCGGCAACGTCAGAGCTTAGAAGCGCGCTTTAACCGGCGCCGCTACCTCAATTGCTCGCGCGTCATCGCGCGTACCCGCTCACACGAAATTTCCTTTGGAGCTTACGCTCATGTCCAAACCAACCACGCTGTACGACAAGATCTGGAACGACCATCTGGTTCACGAAGCCGATGACGGCACCTGCCTGCTCTATATCGACCGCCATCTGGTGCACGAGGTGACCTCGCCGCAGGCATTCGAAGGCCTGCGCGCCAGCGGCCGCAAGGTTCATGCGCCGGAGAAAACCCTGGCCGTGGTCGACCACAACATCCCGACCACCGATCGCTCCAAGCCCAATCCGGATCCGGAGAGCATCGAGCAGATGCGGGTGATGGCGGACAACGCCAAGGAATTCGGCATCGAATATTACAACGAGTTCGACAAGCGTCAGGGCATCGTCCACGTCATCGGCCCCGAGCAGGGCTTTACCCTGCCCGGCACCACCATCGTGTGCGGCGACAGCCACACCTCGACGCATGGCGCGTTCGGCGCGCTGGCGCACGGCATCGGCACGTCCGAAGTCGAGCACGTGCTGGCGACGCAAACCCTGATCCAGAAAAAAGCCAAGAACATGCGGGTCCTCGTCGACGGCAAATTGCCCGACGGCGTCACCGGCAAGGACATCATTCTCGCCATCATCGGCGAGATCGGCACCGCCGGCGGCACCGGCTACGTGCTGGAATATGCCGGCGAAGCGATCCGTGCGCTGTCGATGGAAGGCCGCATGACGGTCTGCAACATGTCGATCGAAGGCGGCGCCCGCGCCGGCCTGGTCGCGCCCGATGAAAAGGCCTACGAATTCCTGAAGGGGCGGCCGAAATCGCCGAAGGGCGAAGCCTGGGATGCCGCGATGCGTTACTGGGAAAAGCTGCGCTCCGACGAAGGCGCGCATTGGGACCATGAGCTCCGGCTCGACGCGGCCAAGCTGCCGCCGATCGTGACCTGGGGCACCTCACCGGAAGACGTGGTGTCGATATCCGGCTTTGTGCCCGATCCCGACCAGATCGCCGACGAGGCCAAGCGGCTCTCGAAGCATCGCGCGCTGAGCTATATGGGACTGAAGGCCGGCACCAAAATCACCGACATCAAGCTCGATCGCGTCTTCATCGGCTCCTGCACCAATGGCCGCATCGAGGATCTGCGCGCTGCCGCCAAAATCGCCGAAGGCAAGACCGTCAACGGCCATGTCAATGCGATGATCGTGCCGGGCTCCGGCATCGTGAAAGCGCAGGCGGAAGCCGAAGGCCTCGACCAGATTTTCATCAAGGCCGGCTTCGAATGGCGCGAACCGGGCTGCTCGATGTGCCTTGCGATGAACCCCGACAAGCTGTCGCCGGAAGAGCGCTGCGCCTCGACCTCGAACCGCAATTTCGAGGGACGGCAAGGCTTCAAGGGCCGTACCCATCTGGTCTCGCCGGCCATGGCTGCGGCCGCCGCGATCGCCGGGCATTTTGTCGACGTCAGGGAGTGGCAATAACTCGCCGCTTGCCTAGACATCAAAGCAATCCGGCAACGCCTCGTTAAGCAGCGAGGCGCAGATTGGGCTTTTGCGGAGACAGACCTTTCGCAAGGAGCCCGTCATGGCCGACAAACCAGAATTCGTCGATATGATCAGCGAGGCGACACGCCAGGCGCGCCGTCGCCAGAAGACGCTGATCATCGAGCCGGAGAGCAAGGAAACCTCGCGTCTCAGTCATTGGCCGCCGGATCGGGTGGTGCAATGGCGGATGGAGAACCTGACGCCGTGGAAGCTCAAATCCTGGAAGTTCAAGAATTGGGATTGAGCCGTCATCGCGATTGAAGGGCCTTGCGAAAATCGCGAGCCTTGAAAAGTCGAAGCCTTGATCGGCACAAAAACAGGACCGCGCACAACGGGCAACGGGCCTGTTTGATCTTGAGCGTGGGCTAAAGCGGCAGTGCCCGCAGCGCCGATGCCAACGGTGATGCCAACGCACCTCGGTCGTGGTCTGCTTCGAGCTATCCTGGACGCCAGAAACAGCTCATCCGCGGCGTGATCACGGTACCGCTCGGCCGATGCTCCTCGACATAGGTCGCCGTGCAGTCCCGCACCGCATTGGGTCCCGGGTAGTAGCGGGGATAGACGCCGTCGGGTTCAACCTGGTAGCGCGGATAGATCGGCACGCGCCGTGGCGGTCGCGTGCGGCGCGGCGCGGCGCGGTCGATAGCCGCCGGAGGCTGCGCTTGCGCGACCCGCATCCCGGACGGCGCGGTCTGCGCCCTGGTTCCGGATGCCGGCAGCAACAAGATTCCCGCAAGGGCGACCCCCATCGCCGCGATCCCGATCCGCGTCATAAGCCCACCCAACTTGTTATGGCACTGGTGTCGCACTTCTAGCATTCGCATCGCCTGGCAGCTAGCTCCCTTGCAAAGGCCAGCTCCTTGCAAAGGTTAGGGTCGGCACTGCACTCCGATGCCTCTCTCAGATTGGACCAACGCGATGTGGACTTCAGCCAAAGCACCCTCCCTGGCCGAGATGGAGGCCATGGCGCATGACATCTTTGAGCGCCTGCCTCCCGACTTTCGCGTGCTGTGCGAGGGCGTGGTGATCCGCGTTGACGATTTTCCGACCGATGAGGTGCTCGACGAGATGGAAGCCGAGAGCGAATTCGACCTGCTTGGCCTGTTCCAGGGCACCGGCCTGCCGTTCCGGAGCAGTCAGGACATAGCCCCCATGCCCAACATGATCTGGCTCTATCGGCGGCCGATCCTGGACTACTGGACCGAGCACGACGAGACGCTCGGCCATATCGTTCGCCACGTGCTGATCCACGAGATCGGCCATCATTTCGGGCTGTCCGACGAGGATATGGAGGCGATCGAGGAACAGGACGATTCCGAAGGTTAGCCTTGCCTGAAAATTAGCATTGCCCGAAGATTAGCATTGCACAATTTGACCTTTGCCCGAGGCCGCGATCGGGGTAAAAGCAGCCGTAAAGTCGCAGGTTTGCGCCGTTTTGGCTGCAAAAACTGCTAGCGGTTCCCTCGGACAGATGAAGATCGGGCCATGGAAAAATTCACCACGCTGGAAGGCGTCGCAGCGCCGCTGAAGATCATCAATGTCGATACCGACATGGTGATCCCGAAGCAGTACCTGAAGACCATCAAGCGCACCGGGCTTGGCAAGGGCCTGTTCTCGGAACAGCGCTACAAGGACGACGGCAGCGAGAACCCCGATTTCATCCTCAACAAGCCGGCCTATCGCAACGCCAAGATTCTGGTGGCCGGAGATAATTTCGGTTGCGGCTCGAGCCGCGAGCACGCGCCGTGGGCGCTGCTCGATTTCGGCATCCGCTGCGTGATCTCGACCTCGTTCGGCGACATCTTCTACAACAACTGTTTCAAGAACGGCGTGTTGCCGATCCGCGTGTCGCAGGAAGACCTCGACAAATTGTTCGACGATGCCGAGCGCGGCGCCAACGCGACCTTGAGCATCGATCTGGCGAGCCAGGTAATCCGCGGGCCCGACGGCGGCACGCTGAAGTTCGAGATCGACCCGTATCGCAAGCACTGCCTGCTGAACGGCCTCGACGACATCGGCTTGACGATGGAAAAGAAGGCGTCGATCGACGATTACGAAGCCAGGGCCAAAACCGAGCGCGCCTGGGCCTGATCTAGCCAGCCATTGATCCAATCAGCGATTGATCTAAGCCAGTTGGTGACGTTGCGCATGCGGCCGGACGTCGTCACCTTCTGGCATGGTCCGCTCGATGCGCTGCGGCTGTTGTGCCTGAGATCGCAGGTCGCCGCCGGCCACAAGGTCACCGTCTACAGCTTCGATCCGCTGACGGGCTTGCCTGACGGCGTCGGCAATGCCGAGGCCGAGGCGATCCTGCCGCGCGCCTTTTCCGAACGGCTGCGCCCGCCGCAGCCGGATGGCTCGTGGCGGGATTGGACCCTGCTGCAATTTTCCGATTTCTTCCGGATGCGGCTGATGGCGCGACGCACCGCCCCACATGATGCCCGCTTGTGGCTAGATGCCGATGTGCTGTTGCTGAAGCCGGTCGAGATCGATCCCGCAAAACCTTACTTCGCCTGGGAGCGGCCGCGCCAGCTCGGCAATTCTGTGCTGTATCTTCCCCCCGACGATCCGATCGTAGCGGCCTTCGAAGCGCTGATGAAACAGGACGAACTGACGCCGGACTGGCTGTCGCTGCGGCATCGCCTGACATTTGCGATGCGCAAGCTGCGCGGCGGATCAAGGCGCCTGTCGGATATCCGCGTCGCGATCTTCGGTCCGGCGGCACTGACCGCGCTCGCGCACCGCGCCGGCGAGTTACACCACGCGCTGCCGAAGAAATCGTTTTATGCGGTGCATGCCGAACCGAGATTGTTCTTCGAGCCCTCGGATTTTTCCGCGCTGATCAGCGCCCCCCAAATCATCGGGCTGCATATTTCGCCCAAGGGCCGCGGCAACACGCAGCCGGTGGCGGGAAGCCTGTATGCGTGGGCGGCGGAGAGGTTTGGCACGACCTCATCGAGTCTGTGAAGCTCTGAGGAGCGACGAAGTCGCATCTCGAAGGATGTGACGCATGCACCCGTAGCCATGGTTCGAGACGCCGCTTCGCGGCTCCTCACCATGAGGCCATCCCCGTAAACTAAACTCTTAATTCCCCATCGCGGCGATCGCATCCGCGATCGCGATGGTGCGGCGGGCCATCTCGGCGTGCAGGCGCTCCACCATCTGGCCGTCGAGCCGGATCGCGCCGCGCGCGGCATTCTCGGGTTGCTCGAAGGCCGCGATGATCTTGCGGGCCTGGGCGATTTCTTCCGCGGGCGGGGTGAAGATGGCGTTGCAGGCCTCGATCTGGCCGGGATGGATCAGCGTCTTGCCGTCGAAGCCGAGATCGCGGCCTTGGGTGCATTCCTGCCCGAAGCCGTCGACATTGCTGAAATCACTGTACGGCCCGTCGAAAATTTCCAGCCCATGGGCGCGGGCCGCCAGGATGCAATGCGTCATCATCGGAATCATCGCCGCACGGCCCGGCATCATCCGGATCCGCGTCTCCCGCGCGATATCGTTCGGTCCGAACACAAATCCGGCCAGCCGTGTCTTGGGATCGCGCGAAGCCGCGGCGAGCTTGTCGGCGTCCAGCACCGCGCGCGCGGTCTCGATCATCGCCCAAACTTTAATCGATGGATCGGCATGGATGGCGGCCAGCCGGTCGCCGATCGCTCGGAGATCCTCGACGCTGGAAACCTTGGGAACCAGAATGCCGTCGGGTTTGGCCTGGCCTGCCATGGCGGCGTCGTCGACCCACCACGCCGTATCCAGGCTGTTGGTGCGGACCCAGACTTCACGCTTGCCAAAACCCCTGGCCGCGATCGCCTGCGCGATCTGGTCGCGCGCAAGCCCCTTGGCGTCCGGCGCCACCGAATCCTCGAGGTCGAGGATGATGACGTCGGCGGGCAGGTTGCGGGCTTTTTCCAGCGCCCGCGCATTGGAGCCGGGCATGAATAACGGGCTGCGGCGCGGACGGATCATGGGCAGGTTCCCTCAGAGATTTCGAGCCCGAGGCGATATCACCTCAACGTCCGCTCCGAAAGTCTTGTTCCCGTCATCGCCATATGGTTAGCCTCCAACATGTCGCCGTTTCCCCAGCACCTGCTTGAAGGCTACCGGACCTTTACCTCGCAGCGCCTGCCGACCGAGCAGACGCGTTACCGCGAATTATCCGAGCGCGGCCAGTCGCCCGCGGTGATGGTGATCGGCTGCTGCGATTCCCGGGTCTCGCCGGAAGTGATCTTCGACGCCGGTCCCGGCGAATTGTTCGTGATGCGCAACATCGCCAACCTGGTGCCGGTGTACCAACCGGATGGCGGCGCGCATGGCGTGTCGGCGGCGCTGGAATACGCGGTCAACGTGCTGCGCGTGAAACACATCGTGGTGCTCGGCCATGCGCAATGCGGCGGCATCCGCGCCTTCATCGACGACATCGAGCCGCTGTCGCCCGGCGACTTCATCGGCCGCTGGATGGCGATGTTCGTCAAGCCCGGCGAGACGGTCGCGCAGCGCGAGCACGAGTCCAGGCAGGATTTCACCACCCGGATCGAAAAGGCCGCGGTGTTTCGCAGCCTGGAAAACCTGATGACGTTTCCGTTCGTGCAGGCCGCGGTCGAGGGTGGCGAACTGCATTTGCACGGCGCCTATTTCGGCGTGGCCGAAGGCTCGCTGTTCGTGCTCGATCCGGTGGCCAAGGAATTCCGAAGCGTGCGGGATCTGGCGAATAGCGAATAGCGAAGTCTATTCGCTACTCACCTTCGCCATTCAATGGTGGGTGCGGCGTAAGAGCGCCTTCGCCCCCCTGCGAGAACTGCCTTACGCCGCCTTTTTCTTGGCGGTGATCAGCTTGCGGTTGATCAGGCATTCGGCGATCTGGATGGCGTTCAGCGCCGCCCCCTTGCGCAGATTATCCGACACGCACCACAGCACCAGGCCGTTTTCCACCGTCGCGTCCTCGCGGATGCGGCTGATATAGGTCGCGTCCTCTCCGGCCGCCTCGTAGGGCGTGACGTAGCCGCCGGGCTCGCGCTTGTCGATCACCAGGCACCCCGGCGCGTTGCGCAGGATGTCGCGGGCCTCATCGGCCGAGATCGGATTCTCGAACTCGATATTGACCGCTTCGGAATGGCCGACGAATACCGGCACCCGTACGCAGGTCGCGGAAAGCCTGATTTTGGGATCAAGAATCTTCTTGGTCTCCATCATCATCTTCCACTCTTCCTTGGTGTAGCCGTCCTCCATGAACACGTCGATCTCGGGGATCACGTTGAAGGCGATACGCTTGGGGAATTTCTTGTTGATCAGATCGCTGTTGGTGTAGACCGCCTTGGTCTGCGAAAACAGCTCATCCATCCCGTCCTTGCCGGCGCCCGACACCGATTGATAGGTCGAGACCACGACGCGCTTGATCACTGCCTTGTCGTGCAGCGGCTTCAACGCGACCACGAGCTGCGCGGTCGAGCAGTTCGGATTGGCGATGATGTTCTTTTTGGTGAAGCCGGCCACCGCGGCCGCGTTGACCTCGGGCACGATCAGCGGCACGTCCGGATCCATCCGCCAGGCCGACGAATTGTCGATCACGATGGCGCCGGCGGCGCCAATCCTGGGCGACCATTCCTTCGACACCGCGCCGCCCGCCGACATCAGGCAGATGTCGACGTCGGAAAAATCATAATGCTCGAGCGCTTTGACTTTCAGGGTGCGGTCGCCATAGGACACCTCGACGCCGACGCTGCGGCGTGAGGCCAGCGCCACCACCTCGTCAGCCGGGAATTTGCGCTCGTCCAGGATGTTGAGCATTTCGCGCCCGACATTGCCGGTCGCACCGACCACCGCGACTTTGTAACCCATCGTTCACTCTCCGAAGAAAAATGCCTCGCCCCCTCGTGCCACCGAAAGGGAAGAGGCAGCGCTTCTATGCGAGAAACGCCCTTAAGACAACGTAACACCCGATACTGGCCAGACTTATATCAGGCCGACTTATAGCCGATTTGGGCGTGTGGGCATTTGATGCAATCGTTTTCGGGCACCCGTGCCGACCCTCATGATCCGAACCATCCGGCCCGGATTCACCGGGTGCTGACCAGCTTTGCCGACGAATGCTGTGGGACGCTGGCCCGCCTGTCTGCCTATGTGGGGGCTCTGGCGCTGCTTGCCATCGTCGGCGTCCATTTCTGGGACGAATTGCCGGGCAGAGACATAGCGCCTGCCGCCACGGCGGTTTGGAGCCCTGCCACCCGCTCATACCCGGCTTTCGCCGTCAGCCAGCCCGAATCGTTCGAAAAAACAGCGTCTTACGAGATCCTCCGGCATCCAGGCGGCGGTCGCAAGGATGTGCTTCGCTGGGCTGCGACGGCCGAAAAGCCCGTCGCTGAGCTCGAAATCTACCGTCCGGGCGATGAGTTCAGCGAATCGGGTCCAGCGCTCGCCGAACTCGCCGGCCTGATGGACCCGAATGGCGCCCGCGAGCTGGAAGCCGCCGGCATCATCGACAGCAAATTCGGCGCGGTGACCCTGCTCCGTCTGGCCGGCGTTGCCCGCGGCGATGCGCCAGCCTGTCTCGGCTTCCTGAAACGTCTCGATCAGCCCGATTTGCAGATTTCCGGCTGGTCCTGCCAGGGCGACACGCTACCCGCCCGGCGTGCGGCGGTCGGCTGTATCCTGAACCGCCTGACCCTGCTGACCGCCGGGAACGATCCGAAATTGGCCGAATTATTCGCCCGCGCCGAGCTCAGGCGCGGGAGCTGCGCCGCCGCCACGATCGCCGCTGCGGCGAACTGGGTCACGGAGAACGCAAATCCTCAATTGCGCGGCGCGTTCTGATCCGGCGCGGCTGCCCGGATGCAGGTCGGCGTACCGATCAAGGCGCTGGTTTTCATGCAACTTTTTCGCTCCGCCCGGCATTATTGTGATGCAGTGTGGCCCGATTGACCTTGTGGCCGGATGGCTCCGACAGTTAAATGATGGTCAAATCGGATATGGCGCTCCGCCGGACCATGAGGACATGATGACCCCGAAATTCTCCGCTGCGAGCAAGCTCGCGCTGTTGCTGGCCGCCGCCGCGGTTACCGTCGTTGGCCTCGGCCTGACGCCTGCGAGCGCGCAGTACGCCCCGGCGCCGCAGAAGCGCCAGGCGCAGCAATACGACAAGGACGGCCGCCCCTATTACGGCACGCGCGGCCCCAACCAGGTCTACCAGCAGGGTCCGCACACCCGGGTTTACATCACCACCCGATCCTGGCTCGACGCCGGCACCGAAGTGCTGCCGGGCGACCGCAAGTTTACGGATTACGCGTTTCCATCGCCGTTCGGGTACCCGGACTTCGCGCGTGAGAACAACAATCGCCCGATCGACCGCCAGCCGCTCAACCCGCCATCGGATCTCGGCGGCGAGCCGACCAAGTTCCCGCTGTACTGAGATTAAGCGGTGCACATTGACAGAAATGCCCGGCTTTGCCGGGCATTTTTTATGGCGGGTGTAGATGTCGGTCGCGGCGCCCGCCGGAACGAGGCTCAGACGTGCAGCGCCTGCAACTCCTTCAGGATCGCGTCGCCCATCTGCGTCGTGCTCACCGCTGTGGTGCCTTCCGACTTGATATCGGCGGTGCGCAGCCCATCGGCGAGTACAGCCGCGATCGCGGCGTCGAGTTTGTCGGCCAGTGCGCCCATGTCGAAGGAATAGCGCAGCGCCATGCCGAACGAGGCCAGCATCGCGATCGGATTGGCCATGCCCTTGCCGGCGATATCGGGTGCCGAGCCGTGCACCGGCTCGAACAAAGAGCGCCGCTTCTTCGTTTTCGCATCGATCTCGCCGAGCGAAGCCGACGGCAACATGCCGAGCGATCCGGTCAACATCGCCGCGATATCGGACAACATGTCGCCAAACAGATTGTCGGTGACGATAACGTCGAACTGCTTCGGCGCCTTCACCAGGTTCATGCCGCCGGAATCGGCGAGCTGATGCTCGAGCGTGACATCCTTGTATTCGCGGGCATGGACCTGCGTCACGACTTCGTTCCAGAGCACGCCGGACTTCATGACGTTGCGCTTTTCCATCGAGGTAAGCTTGTTGCGGCGCTTGCGCGCAAGGTCAAACGCGACCCGCGCGATGCGCTCGATTTCGTAGGTATCGTAGACTTGGGTGTCGATCGCGCGCTTCTGGCCGGTGCCGAGATCGGTGATGGTTTTCGGCTCGCCGAAATAAACCCCGCCGGTCAATTCACGCACGATCATGATGTCGAGGCCTTCGACCAACTCAGGCTTCAAGCTGGAAGCATCGGCCAGGGCCGGATACACCACCGCCGGGCGCAGATTGGCGAACAGGCCGAGATCCTTGCGCAACCGCAACAGCCCAGCCTCGGGCCGCGCCTCATAGGGCACGCTGTCCCATTTCGGACCGCCGACCGCGCCGAAGATCACGGCGTCCGCGGACTTCGCCTTGGCCATAGTCTCGTCGGTGATGCTGACCTTGTGCGCGTCATAAGCCGAACCGCCGACCAATCCCTGCTCGGTTTCGAAATGTGCGATGCCCTGCGCGTTAAGCCAGTCGATCAGCCGCTTCACTTCCGCCATCACTTCGGGGCCGATGCCGTCGCCGGGCAGAAGCAGCAGTTTGTGGGTCGCCATGGTCGTTTCCTTAAGTAAGGGCCTGTCATGCCCGGGCAAAAGCGCGAAGCGCGTCTTCGCGCTAGAAAACCCAGGCATCCATCTTTCAAAAAGAGCTGGATTGCCGGGTCAAGCCCGGCAATGACGAACAGGGAGAAATCAGCGCGGAGTGCTAAAACGGCCTTGCGCGATTGGCAAGACACCATTGATGACCGCGGCCTGTGCAAGCCGGCCTGCCCCTGCCACAATGGCCTCCTGCCGGAGTATTTCCCTTGCATGCCCCCGAGCGTTCCCTGCCCGCCACGCACGCTGCGCGGCTGATCCTGGTGCTGTCCCTGACACCGACCATAGGGCTCGGCATCGGCCGCTTTGCCTATTCGCTGGTGCTGCCGGACATGCGCGATTCGCTTGGCTGGTCCTATTCGGCCGCGGGGTTCATGAACACCATCAACGCCGCCGGTTACCTCGCCGGCGCCTTGATCGCCTCCGCCCTGGTGAAGCGCTTCGGGCTGTCCGCGGCGGTGCGCTGGGGAACCGTCGCCGCCGTGGTGTCGCTGGCGCTATGCGCGCTGTCCGGCAATTTCGTGATCTTGAGCTTTGCGCGCCTGCTCGCGGGCGTCGGCGCGGCGGTCGGCTTCGTCGCCAGCGGCGCGCTGGCGGCGACCATCGCGCAATCCAGGCCGGAGCGGGCGAATTTTCTGCTCAGCCTGTTTTATGCCGGACCCGGCTCGGGCATCGTGCTGTCCGGCCTGATCGCGCCGTTCACTTTGCAGGCATTCGGGCCGGGATCGTGGTGGATGGTGTGGTGGGCGATGACGCTGCTGGCCGCCGTCATGATCCTGCCGCTGCTGCTGACCCGTTTTGGCGCCAACGCCGAAATCGCCGATCCGATGCCGATCCGATTCGCGATCCGGCCGGTGCTGATCTATCTCGCCGGCTATTTCCTGTTCGGCGCGGGCTACATCGCCTACATGACGTTCATGATCGCCTATGTGCGCGATGCCGGCGGCGGCGCGCCGGCGCAGAGTGCGTTCTGGTGCCTGATCGGGGCAAGCGCATTCGCAACCCCATGGGTCTGGCGCCGGGTGCTGGCGCTCGACCGTGGCGGCCGCTCTACCGCGATCATTCTCGCCGTCAATGCGGTCGGCGCGGCGCTGCCGCTGTTCGGGCATTCGGTCGTGCTGCTGGCGATATCGGCGCTGGTGTTCGGCGTGTCGTTCTTTGCCGTGGTCGGCTCGACCACCGCCTTCGTCCGCTTCAATTATCCGCATGCGGCGTGGCCAACCGCGATCGCCGCGCTGACCATCTCGTTTGGCATCGGCCAGACGCTCGGACCTGTCGTCACGGGCGCCATCACCGACGCGCTCGGCAACCTGTCCTACGCGCTCAACGCGGGCGCTGCGATGCTGGCCGTGGGTGCGATTCTGGCGGCGTTTCAGGGGAAAGTGGCGAATAGCGAATAGCGAGTGGCGAATAGGGAAGGTGGGGGCGAATCTTTCCTTCCATTCGCTACTAGGAGCCCGTCCAGATAGGCATCGCGACCGGCCAATTGTTGCAGGGTAGCCGGCTCAGGCAACCTTTGCGAGGGTGAACAGCTTGAGGAGGTTGTGGATGGTGCAAATCATGGCCCATTCGGCTCGCACCTTCTCGACGCCCCGCAACAGGAACTCGCGGAAGCCGCGTGCTTGTTTGATCTGTCCGAACACCGGTTCCACCACTTGCTTTCTCAATCGGTAGGGCGTTTCGAAGCCGCCATCGTCGATCTTCTTTCGCATCCGTTGGGTCAGCGGTCCGCCGATTTTTCCGTTCGCGGCTGTCGGGTGCTTGGCGCGTCCGGGCGCGACATAGCCGTCGATACCGTGTGCTTCGAGCGCTTCGAGATTGGCTTCGCTGCAGTAGCCGGAGTCCGCTGAGGCCTGCTCCGGCTTGCGGCCGAGATTGTTCTCGATGGCTTGATCAGCGGCACCAACTGGCCCTGATCGTTGCCGCACTGCGTCAGTTCGTGCGCGACAATGATCTGGGCGCCTGCGTCAACGGCGGCCTGTGCATTGTAGGCCTGAACGAAACCATCCTTCGACTTCATGATGCGGCTTTCCGGATCGGTAAAATTGCGTTGCGACTTGGGATTGGGTTCGTCCGACGGCGGTGCTGCCGGTTTGCCCGGCTTCTTGCGGCCTTCGGCTTGGCGCTGCTGTTCTTTCTCTGCCTCGATGCGACGCTCTTCCTCCGCCTCCAGCTTGGCCTCGGCCTCCAGCGCCGCCATCGCCTGCTGGATCTTCGCCAGCCGTTTCTGTTTGTCGCCGACCCAATCCGGCAGTTCGTCGCCGCGCTTGTCTTTGCCGAAAGTCTCGTCCTCATCGGAATCCGCCGCCTCGGCGGCCGCCAACATGCGAGCGATCTCGGCTTTCAATTCCGTATCGCGTTTTTTCATGCGCTCATAACTCATCGCTTTATGTTTCGAAGCGTTGGCTTTGATCTTCGTGCCATCAAGCGCGACATGCCCGAGTTTGACCAGCCCTGCCGTCTCACACAGCTTCAGAACCTGCAGGAACAGCGCGCCCAGCGCCTTCAAATGCCGCTTGCGGAAGTCGCTGATCGTGCGAAAATCCGGCGGATCCAGCGCCACAATCATCACAAAATCGTTCCGCTCACGGCAGGCCTTTGCGATCCGCCGCGAAGAATACAGCCCACTCGCATAGCTGTGCAACAGAAGCGCCACCATCATCCGCGGGTCAAACGGCGGTTGCCCGAGCCCGCTCACATAGCTGCCCGTGATCGCCCTGAGATCGAGGCTCTCCCGCACCAGCTCAACGATAAACCGCGAAACATGGCCTTTCGGCACAAAATCCTGCACATTCGGCGGCAGAAGCAGCGTCTGATCGATATTCCAGGGGCGAAAATACTTGCTCATGGCCCTCGCTTGAAATCAGAATCGCTTAGAATTGAACAGTCACTATTCGGACAGGCTCCTAGCTATTCGCTATTCGCCCTCTCAGCTCCCGCTGAACGAATTATATCCCTGGTCTTCCCAGTAGCCGCCCTTGTAGTCGTTGGTGACTTCCATCGACATCACATATTTCGGATTCTTGAAACCGAGCTTGGTCGGTACCCGGATCTTCATCGGGAAGCCGTAGGCGCGGGGCAGAATCTCGTCGGCGAACTTGAACGTCATCTGGGTCTGCGGATGCAGCGCCGTGCGCATATCGAGCGGCGAGTTGTAGCCTTCCCTGTCGGCGCACTGGAACCAGACATATTTGGCGCGGGTATCCGCGCCGACCAGCGTGAGGAAGTCGCGCAGCGGCGTACCGGTCCAGCTCCCGATCGCGCTCCAGCCCTCGACGCAGATATGGCGCGTGACCTGCTTGACCTGCGGCAGCTTGTAGAGCTCGTCCAGCGTCCACGATTTCTTGTTGTCGACCAGACCGCGCACCTCGAGCTTCCAATCGTCGCGATCGATCTCCGGCGCATCGTCCAGCTCGTAATAGGCATTGAACGGAAACGGTTTTGTAATCGCGCTCTCGGGATAAGTCGGCGCCAGCGCATAGGGATTGAACATCGCGGCCTGTACCGCGTCATTGAATTTCGAGATCTGCACCAGCAGATTGTCGGCCGAAAAACTGTCGGTCACGTCGCATCCGGTCAACAGCGTCAGCGCCCCGAGGCTGGCGCCGCTGGCGATGAAACGCCGGCGCGCGAGATCCGGCATCGCCTTGGCGGCGTCCTTGACCAGCAGCTTCTTGTCGACCCCGGGGATTAAAAGGGAGCGCAAGCGACCCATGATATGTCTCCTCAAGAATGTATCAGCGGCCGATGATCATGGCGCGCAGGCTTTTGGGCACCAGCAGCGCCAGCGCGACATGCACCACCAGGAAGGCGCAGATCAACGCCATGCAGATGAAGTGGACATAGCGGGCGACATCATAGCCGCCGAACAACGCGGTCAGATATTGCAACTGCACCGGCTTCCAGATCGAAAGCCCCGACAGCACGATCACAATCCCGACCACGATGATGCCGGCATACAGCAGCTTCTGTACGTTGTTGTATTTCGAGAGGTCGTGATGCGACAGCTTGAAGGTCAGCGCCGCCCTGGTATCGGCAATTACCCCTGAGGGTGTGATCGGCAGCAGCTTGCGACGGAAGCGGCCGGTCGCGAGGCCCATGATCAGATAGAGCAGACCGTTGACCATTAGCAGCCACATCGCGGCGAAATGCCAGAGCAACCCGCCGCCGAGCCAGCCGCCCAGCGTGATCGACGACGAAAAGCTGAACTTGAACAATGGCGAGGCGTTATAGATTTGCCAGCCCGACATGATCATCACGACGATCGCGACCGCGTTGGCCCAGTGCATGGCGCGAACCCAGGCCGGCTGAATGATTTTCGTGGCCGTGGTTGGGGGGTGATCACTGATGGTCATGCTGGACATGGTTGTTCGCTCGCTAGCTTGGATACCCCTTATACGCTTCGAACCGGCATTTAGTTACAGCGATACGGACCATGGGATCGCCGGCCGCCGGCCATCGACGTTCACAAAAAAGCGAGCCGGGTTTCCCCGGCTCGCAATCGCGTGTCCCGAAAGGGCACTTTAGAGATCAGGACACGTTGGATCAGGGCATCTTGGGGGTTACGACGGCATCAGGACGGTATCGACCACGTGGATCACGCCGTTCGACTGGTTGACGTTCGGGATCGTGACGGTCGAGGAGCCGCCCTTGGAATCGATGATCATCACGGTGTCGCCCGAACGCTTGACGGTCAGTTCCTCGCCCTGGACGGTTTTCAGCTTCTTGCCGTCGGTTAGGTCGGAAGCTTCAAGCTTGCCGGGAACCACGTGATAGGTCAGGATTTTGGTCAGGGTCGCCTTGTTCTCGGGCTTCACCAGGGTATCGACGGTGCCGGCCGGCAGCTTGCCGAAAGCGGCGTTGGTCGGCGCGAATACCGTGAACGGGCCTTTGCCTTCGAGGGTGTCGACCAGGCCGGCGGCCTTCACCGCGGCGACCAGGGTGGTGTGGTCCTTCGAATTGACCGCGTTCTGGACGATATTCTTCGAGGGGAACATCGCGGCGCCGCCGACCATCACGGTCTTCTCGCCGGATGTCATTTTGTCTTGTGCGCTGACCGGCGCAACGATCGTGGCAGTCATGGCAAACGCGCTGAACGCGACGGCCGAAAGCAGTGCAATACGCTTGGACATGGATCGTCTCCCGATGGGTTGAGGGTACCGGCGGCTTCGCCGGAAGATGTGCGTCAACGACAATGCCGTCCGTTATCGATGGGACCGCGTCGTCATTGCGCCGAGTTACGGGAGCGTTCTGGCGTGGTTTCAGGGAATATATTTTCGCACGCGTGAAACCAATTTCGCTATCAGCCGTGCTGCGGCGTCGCGCTCATGCGGTGAGTTGAAAAAGGAACGTAGGGTGGGCAAAGGCGCACGTGCGCCGTGCCCACCGCTCCCGATCATCATTTAATAAAAGGCGGTGGGCACGGCGCGGAGAGTGCCTTTGCCCAGCCTACGCAACATAACGCGTGCAATACTTCACGACGCCTTCTGCGCCGGCGCCGGCTCGCGATTATGCGGCATCTGAATGAAGCCACGGTTGTGGGTCGGGCTGATCAGGATCTCATTGATGCAGACACGCGGCGGCATGCTGGCGACGAAGGCGATGGTGCGGCCGCAATCCTCGGGCTGCAGCATCTTGGCCTGCTCCTCTTCCGACGGCACCTGCGGCCGCAATTTGAGGATCGGGGTCGCGACTTCGCCGGGCGACAAACAACACGCACGCAAGCCATTGACGCATTCGTCCATGTTGAACGAATGGGTCAGCGCCAGCACCGCATGTTTTGTCGTGGTGTAGGCCGGGCCCGGCATCTTCGAGACGTGACGGCCAGCCCACGATGCCACGTTGATGATGCAGCCGTCCTTCTGTTTTCTCATCGCCGGCAGCACCGCGCGCATGCAATACAGCACGCCGTTGAGATTGATCTCGACCAGTTTGTCCCAGCCTTCCAGCTCCATGTCGGCCCAGCTGCGCTTGGGAACATTGATACCGGCGCTGTTGACCAACAGATCGATGCGGCCGTGTCTGGCGAGGATCTGATCGGCGGCCTTGGTCACGTCGGCCTTGTTGCTGACGTCAAGCGCGATCGCCTCGGCCTTGCCTCCGCTTTTCGTGATCTTGGCCACCACCGTATCAAGGGCATCCCGGCGCCGCCCCGAAACCACCACGATCCAGCCATCCGCCGCCAGCGCTTCGGCGCCGGCTTCACCGATGCCGCTGCCGCCGCCCGTCACCCAGGCCACGCGTTTCGCGCTATTTGTCATGCAAACTGTCTCCGTTGCTTTGTGAAGGGCGTTTTTGCTAATGAACGCCTCATGATTTACGGCCGATCGGGTGCGGCCGTCCGCTCCCTGCAATGATGCATGAACGCACCCCAGAAAACCACCATGAACGCCAACCTGTTTTCTCGTCTGTTTGACAACCTCGACAATCCGGCCCGCCTCGCGATCGAGATGCTCGACGGCACCCGCATCAGCTATGGCGATCTGATCGGTGAGGCCGGGCGGATCGCCAATGTGCTGGTGGCGAACGGCGTCGAGCCGGGCGACCGGGTCGCGGCCCAGACCGAGAAATCAGTGCCGGGCCTCGTGCTGTATCTCGCCACGGCGCGCGCCGGCGCGGTGTATCTGCCGCTCAACACCGCTTACACCCTCAACGAACTGGAATATTTCCTCACCGACGCCGAACCGTCGATGGTGGTCTGCGATCCCTCCAAGGCCGAAGGCATCGGCGCCATCGCGACCAAAATCAACGCGCGTGTCATGACGCTGGGCGCCGATGGCAAGGGATCGCTGACCGAGGCTGCCGCGAAGGCGAAGGCTGAGTTCACCACCGTCGCGCGCGCCAACGACGACCTCGCCGCGATCCTCTACACGTCGGGCACCACCGGCCGTTCTAAGGGCGCGATGCTGACGCATGACAACCTGGCATCGAATTCCTTCAGCCTGGTCGATTACTGGCGCTTCACCGACAAGGATGTGCTGATCCACGCGCTGCCGATCTATCACACCCACGGCCTGTTCGTGGCCAGCAACGTCACGCTGTTCGCGCGCGCCTCGATGATCTTCCTGCCGAAATTCGATCCCGAAATGATCATCAGACTGATGGCGCGCGCAACCGTGATGATGGGCGTGCCGACCTTCTACACAAGGCTGCTGCAAAGCCCGGCGTTGACCAGGGAAGCCGCCAAGCACATGCGGCTGTTCATTTCGGGCTCGGCGCCGTTGCTCGCCGACACCCATCGCGAATGGTCGGCGCGAACCGGTTTTGCCATCCTCGAACGCTATGGCATGACCGAAACCAATATGAACACCTCGAACCCCTATGACGGCGACCGCGTTCCCGGCGCCGTCGGCCGCGCGCTGCCCGGCGTCTCGGTGCGGGTCACCGATGCCGAAACCGGCAAGGAAATCGCCCGCGACACCATTGGCATGATCGAGGTCAAGGGCCCGAACGTGTTCAAGGGCTATTGGCGGATGCCGGAAAAGACCAAGGCCGAATTCCGCGACGACGGCTTTTTCATCACCGGCGATCTCGGCAAGATCGACGCCGACGGCTATGTCCACATCCTCGGCCGCGGCAAGGATCTCGTGATCTCCGGCGGCTTCAACGTCTACCCCAAGGAAATCGAAAGCGAGATCGACGCCATGCCGGGCGTGATCGAATCCGCCGTGATCGGCGTGCCGCACGCCGATTTCGGCGAAGGCGTCACCGCGGTCGTGGTCTGCACCAAAGGTGCCGAGGTCGATGAAGCTTCCGTGCTGAAAGCGCTCGACGGGCGGCTCGCCAAATTCAAGATGCCGAAACGGGTGTTCGTGGTCGACGAATTGCCGCGCAACGCGATGGGCAAGGTGCAGAAGAATATTTTGCGTAACACCTACGCGGATATTTACGCGAAGTAGCATCCTATGTCGTCCCGGCCTTGAGCCGGGACCCATACGCCGCGGCCTTTGTTTTGAGAGACGCTGTTCGACGGCTTTTTTCTAACCACGAGCGGCTGTGGTTATGGGTCCCGGCTCAAGGCCGGGACGACGAAAACGCTTTAATCAATCTTGCTAAAGCCGAACGGACTACCCGCCGCCCAAAATGTCCGACAGCGACGACAACAGCCGGTCGATCTGCCCGTCCGTACCCACGCTTATCCGCAGATAGTCGGAGATGCGAGGCGCGGGAAAATGGCGGACGATGACCGCGCGTTGGCGCAGTGCCGTGGCCAGCTCCGCGCCCTCATGCCCCGGATGACGCGCGAAGACGAAATTAGCCGACGACGGCAGCACTTCGAAGCCAAGCCGGACCAGTCCGCGGTTCAGCCGCGCTCGGCCTTCGATCACGCGAGCCCGGCTCTGTTGAAAATAGGTTTCGTCCTCGAGCGAGGCGATGGCGCCGGCCTGGGCGGGCCGGCCAAGAGGATAGGAGTTGAAGCTGTCCTTTACCCGGGTCAGCGCCTCGATCAGGTCGGCGTCGCCGATCGCATAGCCAACCCTTAAGCCCGCCAGGGCCCGGGACTTGGACATGGTTTGGACGACCAAAAGGTTCGCGTGCGAGGCGACCAGCGGAATAGCGGTCTCGGCGCCGAAATCGACATAGGCCTCGTCGATCACCACGGGTGCGTCTGGATGTTCGTCGAGCAGGGTGGCGATCTCGGCCCGCGACAGCGCAATCCCGGTTGGCGCATTCGGATTGGGGATGATGAGCGCGCCCGCCGGCCGGCGATAGTCGGCAACGCGGATCTGCATCGCCTGATCGAGCGGCACGGCCTCGCAGGCGATACCGAACAGGCGGCAATAGACCGGGTAGAAACTGTAGGTGATGTCCGGAAACAGCAACGGCGCATCATGCTTCAGCAGCGCGGTAAACGCATGCGCCAACACCTCGTCCGAGCCGTTGCCGACGAACACCTGTTCGGGCCGCACCTGGTGGTAGCCGGCCAAGGCAGCCCGCAGCGCGGTCGCCTGTGGGTCCGGATATAGACGCAGCGTATCGATCGCCTCGCCGCGAATCGCTGCCAGCGCCCGTGGGGAAGGACCCAATGGACTTTCATTGGTGTTGAGCTTGACCAGCTCCGCCATGCGCGGCTGCTCGCCCGGCACATAGGGCTTCAGGTCGTGGGTCAAGCTGCTCCAGAAACGGCTCATCTGTTTCGTCCAAGTTAATCGGCGAACAAATGACGTGCTGCCCTCTGTTACTGCCTGTGCAAGAGACCTATCACAAAGCCGCACCCTGCGTGTACGGCGTTCATGAATTGTGCTTCAGGCGTAGCGGCCGCGCGCGGCCCCCCCGGGCTTGTCAATACCTGCAATTGCAGGGCTCATCCGTAGGGATGAATGACGGTTCGCTATTGGTGATTTTGCCCGTTGCGCTCACTGTTTCGACTACGTAAATAGAATTGCTCTATTCGGGTACCCGCCGGCCTGCGCGGGCCCGCCAACAGTCAAAAAGCCGCCGATGACCGCCAGGATCGAACGTCCGCTTTCGCCGCATCTTCAGACCTATCGCTGGACGCTGACGATGGCGCTGTCCATCGTCCACCGCGCCACCGGCATCGCGCTGTATGTCGGCACCATGCTGCTGGCATGGTGGCTGATCGCGGCGGCCACGGGGCCTGCCGCCTATGCCAATGTGCAGGCCTTTACCTCGAGCTTCATCGGGCGGCTGATCGTATTCGGTTATACTTGGGCGCTGATGCACCATTTGCTGAGCGGCATCCGGCATTTCGTCTGGGACCTGGGCTATGGCTTCAAGGCCAATGAGCGCGAAGCGCTGACCTGGGGCGCTGCGATCGGCGGCATCTCGCTCACGGTGCTGCTGTGGATCATCGCTTACGTGATCGGGGGCGGCCGATGAGTACGCCTGGTCCGTCCTCCAAATCGAT
This sequence comes from uncultured Alphaproteobacteria bacterium, assembly GCA_963755895.1. GTDB lineage: Bacteria > Pseudomonadota > Alphaproteobacteria > Rhizobiales > Xanthobacteraceae > Bradyrhizobium. The sequence continues at coordinate 401,339 of CAVWMD010000001.1, read as the reverse complement.
GCGCACACCGCTTGGGCGCGTGCGCAATCTCGGCTCCTCGCATTCCGGCACCTCGGATTTCTGGCGCCAGCGCATGACTGCGGTCGCGATGGTGCTGCTGATGGTGCCCGCGATCGCGATCGTGATGATGCTGCTCGGCCGCAATCAGGCCGGCGCGGCGCAGATCCTCGGCTCGGCGCCGATCGCGATCATCCTGCTGTTGTTCATCGTCGCCAGCACCTGGCACATGAAAATCGGCATGCAGGTGGTGATCGAAGACTACGTGCATAGCGAGATGGTGAAGCTTGCTTGCGTGATGGCCAACAATTTCTTCTGTATCGCGGTGGCGCTGGCCTCGATCTACGCGATCCTAAAACTGTCATCGGGAGTGTAATTCATGGCCGAGGGCAACGGAAAAGCCACGAACGGCGCGGGTGGCCCGGCCACCAATGGCAAGGCCTATCCGATCGAGGATCACACCTATGATGTGGTCGTGGTCGGCGCCGGCGGCGCGGGCTTGCGCGCGGTGGTCGGCTGCGGCGAGGCCGGCCTGCGCACAGCCTGCATCACCAAGGTCTTTCCGACGCGTTCGCATACCGTCGCAGCCCAGGGCGGCATCTCCGCCTCGCTCGGCAACATGCATCCGGACGACTGGCGCTGGCACATGTACGACACCGTCAAGGGGTCGGACTGGCTCGGCGACCAGGACTCGATCGAATACATGGTGCGCAATGCACCGGACGCGGTCTACGAGCTCGAGCATTGGGGCGTGCCATTCTCGCGCACCGAGGACGGCAAGATCTATCAGCGGCCGTTCGGCGGCATGACGCTGGACTACGGCAAGGGCCAGGCGCAGCGCACCTGCGCCGCCGCCGACCGCACCGGCCACGCCATGCTGCACACCATGTACGGCCAGGCGCTGCGGCATTCGGCGGAATTCTACATCGAATTTTTTGCGATCGATCTGATCATGGACGACCAGGGCGTCTGCCGCGGCGTGATCGCGCTCAAGCTCGATGACGGCACGCTGCATCGCTTCCGGGCGCAGACCACGATCCTGGCGACCGGCGGCTATGGCCGCGCCTACGCCTCCTGCACCTCCGCCCACACCTGCACCGGTGACGGCGGCGCGATGGCGCTGCGCGCCGGACTGCCGCTGCAGGACATGGAGTTCGTCCAGTTCCACCCCACCGGAATCTACGGGTCGGGCTGCCTCGTCACCGAGGGCGCCCGCGGCGAAGGCGGCTATCTCGTCAATGCGGAAGGCGAGCGCTTCATGGAGCGCTATGCGCCGTCGGCCAAGGATCTCGCCTCGCGCGACGTGGTGTCGCGCGCCATGACCATCGAAATCCGCGAAGGCCGCGGCGTCGGCAAGAAGAAGGACCACATCTTCCTGCACCTCGACCATCTCGACCCCAAGGTGCTGCACGAACGGCTGCCCGGCATTTCCGAATCGGCCAAGATCTTCGCCAATGTCGACGTCACCCGCGAGCCGATCCCGATCCTGCCGACGGTGCACTACAATATGGGCGGCATCCCGACCAATTTTCACGCCGAAGTGCTGACCAAGAAGGACGGCGACGACAACGCGGTGGTGCAGGGCCTGATGGCGATCGGCGAAGCCGCCTGCGTCTCGGTGCATGGCGCCAACCGTCTCGGCTCGAATTCGCTGATCGACCTCGTCGTGTTCGGCCGGGCCGCGGCGCTGCGCTGCGCCGAAAAGCTGACGCCAAACGGAAAGCAGCCGGAATTGCCGGCAGGCTCCGCCGACAAGGCGCTGGGGCGGCTCGACCATTACCGATATGCCGCCGGCGGCACGCCGACCGCGAAACTGCGCGACAGCATGCAGAACGTGATGCAGAACAATTGCGCGGTGTTCCGCACCGGCGAGATCCTCAATGAAGGCCAGAACCTGATCCACAAGGTTCATGGCGGCATCGGCGACGTGTCGGTGAGCGATCGCTCGCTGGTGTGGAATTCCGATCTGGTCGAGACGCTCGAATTCGACAATCTGATCGTGCAGGCGGTGGTGACGATGGACTCGGCGGCGAACCGCACCGAGAGCCGCGGCGCCCACGCTCGCGAGGATTTTTCCGCCCGCGACGACAAGAACTGGATGAAGCACTCGCTGGCGTGGATCGACGAAGCCGGCAAGACCTCAATCGATTATCGCCCGGTGCACGATTACACCATGACCAATGACGTTCAGTACATCCCGCCAAAGGCGCGGGTGTATTGATGACGATCGCGAAGGCTTGAAAGCATGGCTGAATTCGCACTTCCGAAGAACTCGAAGATCACCGGCGGCAAGGCATGGCCGAAGCCGGCCGGCGCGACGCAGACGCGCGAGTTCCATGTCTATCGCTGGAATCCGGACGACGGCAAAAATCCAAGTATCGATACGTATCACATCGACACCAGCGATTGCGGCCCGATGGTGCTGGACGCGCTGATCTGGATCAAGAACCACATCGACCCGACGCTGACCTTCCGCCGCTCCTGCCGCGAAGGCGTCTGCGGCTCCTGCGCCATGAACATCGACGGCCAGAACACGCTGGCCTGCACCAAGTCGATGCACGACGTAAAGGACGGCGCGGTCAAGATCAATCCGCTGCCGCATCAGCCCGTGGTCAAGGATCTGGTGCCGGACCTGACCAATTTCTACGCGCAATACGCCTCGATCGAGCCGTGGCTGAAGACCACGACGCCGACGCCGCAAAAGGAATGGAAGCAGAGCCACGAGGACCGCGAAAAACTCGACGGCCTCTACGAATGCATCCTCTGCGCCTGCTGCTCGACGTCTTGCCCGAGCTATTGGTGGAACCCCGAACGCTTCCTCGGTCCCGCCGCGTTGCTGCAGGCCACGCGCTGGGTCAAGGACAGCCGCGATGAAGCCACCGGCGAGCGGCTCGATAACCTCGAGGATCCGTTCCGGCTCTATCGCTGCCACACCATCATGAACTGCGCCAAGGCGTGCCCGAAGGGCCTCAACCCTTCCGAGGCCATCGCCGAGCTCAAGCTGAAGCTGGTCGAGCGCCAGATCTAGGTTGCGCCTACCCGTGGTCGTGGTCCGAGACGCGCGGCGTTGCCGCGCCCCTCACCATGAGGATCTGGTAAACCTCGTGGGCTAAGGAGGCGCGTCGGGACCGGCGCCAAGAATGGTCAGGGATGGCCGATGGCGTTGGAGTCGCCGGCAAAGTCGGCTATGCATGCGCCGCTTTCGCAAAAGCTTCCCACGAGGACTTCTTGACGACACCGACGCATCCGCTCGCCCGTGCCGCGATTGCCGCCAACGACCTGGCCGCGCCGCCATTCGGGACGTTCGCACCCAACGCGGCGCAAGCCGCCGTGATTGCGCTGGCGCAACGCTCGCGGCTGAAGCGCGGCGCCTTCCGTCCCATGTTGTCGCGGCTGGTCAATCTGCTGCGTGCCGGTCCGGTCGACGTGCCGTACCAGGGCGCATCGTTTCGCTTCTATCATCAGGCCAGCGCCACCGAGCGCGGCGCCTTGTTCAATCCCGATTATAACATCGAGGAACTGGATTTCCTCCGGGCGCATACCCCTGTCGGCGGCGTGTTCGTCGACGTCGGCGCCAATGTCGGGACGTATGCGATGCCGCTGGCGCGCCACGCCGGCGAGAACGGAAAGGTGATCGCGATCGAGCCGCATCCCGTCACCCATGCGCGGCTTTCGTTCAACCGCGCGGCGTCCGGCTTCACGCAGGTTGTCCTGGTCGCCGCCGCGGCCGGCGACGCCGACGGCGAATTGATGATCGAAACCGACGGCGACAATCTCGGCGCCAGCCACATCGTGTCGGGCAAAGGCACCGCTAATGCGATCGCGGTGCCGTCGCTGCGGTTGCAGCGGATTCTCGGCGACGCCGGTGCCGACCACGTCGACGCCCTCAAGATCGATGTCGAGGGCTATGAGGACCGGGTGCTGACCGGCTTCTTCAAGCAAGCGCCGTCGTCGCTATGGCCGCGCGCGGTGGTGATCGAACATCTGTCGCGCAACGAATGGCTCGCCGACTGCATTGCCGACATGCGCGCGCGCGGTTACGCTGAGACCGGCAAGACCCGCAGCAATACGTTGCTGGTGAAACAATAATCTCATTGCAAAACGCAGGAGATTTCGATGCTCGATCACATCGGCTTTCCGGTTTCCGATTACGAGCGCGCCAAGGCCTTCTATGTGAAGGCGCTGGCGCCACTCGGCTACAGCCTCATCATGGAAGTCTCGCAGCAGCAGAGCGACCACCCCGCGGCCGGTTTCGGCGCCGACGACAAACCTGATTTCTGGATCGGCGGCGAAGGTGGCCTGCACAAGCCGCTGCATGTCGCGATCCTCGCCAAGGATCGCGCCACCGTTGACGCGTTCTACAAAGACGCGCTCGCGGCCGGCGGTCGCGACAATGGCGCGCCCGGCATTCGCGCCCATTATCATCCGACTTATTACGGCGCCTTCGTGCTCGATCCCGACGGTCATAACATCGAGGCGGTGTGCCACGCGCCGGAATGACGATTCCATACGATACCTTGTGAGGAACATCGCCGCGTTCGCGCCGTTATAGCTTGATGCCGATCGAGCCTCCCGAAATTCCGCCGGCGACGCCAGGCCATCCGACCGAGCCGCCGCAAGAAAATCCGCCGGGCAATCCGCGGCCGGAGATTCCTGTGCCGGTACGCGAGCCCGGCGAATCACCGCGGCCTGAGGAATTGCCGGGCCGAATGCCGGAAGAGCTGCCGGTGCGCGGGCCGCCGGGGCCGTCCGTCCCCAATCCTGCGACTGACATAACGTCGCAGGGGACGACGACGTAAGACTTCATGAAATCCTTCTTATGAATGCGTCATGAATAATTGCGCACGCAAGCTGTTGCGCGAACGAAATAAATAGCGTCTGCGCTTTATCGTTTGCCACAATCCGGCCTAACGATTCGCCGTTGATCGGCACGCCGAAGTTTTCGGCTGAAGAACAATCCTACCATTGCTCAGAACCTTTCCGGGGACTCACAACATATGACACACCTTCGTCTCGTGCTGCTTGCCTCGACGGCATTGACGGCGCTGCACTTCGTAAGCACGCCGTCGCACGCGCAAACCGCTCCGATCGTCGTCGCACAAGCTCCACAAGGCGAACTCGGCCCTGACGGAAAACCGAAGCAGCCGCCGAAGGGCGCACCGCCCAAGGGAGCCCCGCCGGCACCGCCCAAAGCAGCACCGCCGGCCGCCCCGCCGCCGCATGCTCCGCCCCCGGCCGCACGCCCCGCGCCTCCCGCGGCGCCGCCCCCGGCTGCGCCCAAGCCTGTAGCCCCGCCCGCGGCTGCACCTCCGCCGCACCCGGCACCGCCGGCCGCCCCGCCGCCGCATGCTCCGCCTCCTGCCGCGGCCCCGGTGCACCCCGCGCCGCCCGCAGCGGCCCCTGCGCCAGTCGCGCCAAAGCCGCCGGTCGCGCCCAATGCGGCGCCCGCGGGACAGCCTCACGAGCACGAGCGGGAACGCCCTCCGGGAGCCCCAGGCACGCCGCCGAACGGCGCCAAAACAGCACCTGTTGCGCCCCCGGCAACGCCCGCTGCTCCCGCCGCGACGCCAAATGCCGTTCCTGCGCCGGGTGCTGCACCGGCAGGTCAACCGCGCGAGCGAGAGCGGCCTCCGGGAGCAACCGCGCCAGGAACCGCTGCTCCCGCCGCAACGCCGCCGGCAGCGCCTGCGGCGCAGCCGCCGGCTGTCGCGCCGAACGCGGCCAGGCCTTCGGCTGCACCCGCACCCGCAGCCGCAGCCCCAAATGCGGCGCCCGCCGCGCCGGCGCCGAATGCGCCCGCGGGCCAAGGCGGCCGGCCGCCCGGACAAGGCGCTGGAGCAGCACCAGGCGGCGGCGCGCCGTTCGCCCGTCATGCGCCGCCGACCGTGACCGCGCCTTTGCCGGCGGCGCCCGCACCGGCCGCGGCCCTGACCCCGATTGCTCCGGGAGCAGCGCGCCAGGGTCCACGCAACATGGATGGATTCCGTGCCGACCGGCATGAAACCCAGGAGGGCGGCCGCACCGTCTTTACCGAGCCGGGCCGGGTCATTGTCGTCGATCCCGGCGGTCAGTCCTTCATCCGCCACGACGAGGATGAGCGCTTCCGATACGGCGCGCGCGACATCCGGACCGAGCGGGTCGGCAACGAAAACCGTACCATCGTGATTCGTCCCGACGGTTCGGAGATCATCACCGTGGTCGGCGCCGACGGCCAGTTGCTGCGGCGGATCCGGCGCGATCAGCAGGGCCGCGAGATCATCATCATCGACAATACCTACCGCGACCCCGGCGCGGTCGGCGGCTTCTATGTCGACCTGCCGCCGCCCGTGATCGGCATTCCCTATGATCGCTACATCGTCGACGCCGACGTCGCACCACCCGACCTGATTTACGACACCATGGAAGCCCCGCCGGTGGAGCGGATCGCGCGGCGTTATTCGCTCGACGAAATCCGCTACAGCCCCTCGGTCCGCCAGTTGATGCCGAGCATCGATCTCAACACCATCAATTTCGAAACCGGATCGTGGGAGATTCCGCCGGATCAGGCGGCGCGGTTGCAGTCGATCGCGGACGGGCTCAACCGGGCGATCGAGCGCAACCCGCGCGAGGTGTTCCTGATCGAAGGCCATACCGACGCGGTCGGCAACCCCGTCGACAATCTGTCGCTGTCGGATCGGCGCGCCGAATCAGCCGCCGAACTGCTGACCCAGCAGTTTGGCGTCCCCGCCGAAAACCTGACCTCGCAGGGTTACGGTGCGCAATATCTCAAGGAGCAGACCGACGGGCCGAGCCGCATCAACCGGCGCGTCACCGTCCGCCGCATCACGCCCCTGCTCAACGGCGGAATGGCCTCGCTGCCGCCCCCGCCTCCCGGCACCGTACCGCCGCGCTAGAGCTTTTCCCGTTCCGATGGAATCGGAACGGGGCTCTAGGTTTTTGTTTTGACGCGTTTTCTTCACGCGAACCGGTATCCACTTCGCTCGAAACGCTCTAGTTGCGGCGATCAACTGAAACGAAAATGGCCGGGAGCAATCCCGGCCACTTTTGTTTGAGTTCGTCATTGCGAGCGCAAGCGAAGCAATCCATCGCCGAAGAAAAAGCTGGATTGCTTCGCTTCGCTCGCAATGACGGGACTTGTCGTCCCGGCGCGGAGGCCGGGACGACGTTGTGCGCGTTCAGCCCTTGTCGCTATCGAGCTTGAATATCTCGGAGCCTTCGCCGATCGATAGCAAACCCGTTTCCGAATAGAGATCGAGCTTGGTGCGGGTGTCGGCGATGTCGAGGTTGCGCATCGTGAGCTGGCCGATGCGGTCGGCCGGCGTGAACGCCGCATCCTCGACCTTCTCCATGCTCAGCCGTTCCGGCGCATAGGTGAGATTCGGGCTCTCGGTGTTCAGGATCGAGTAGTCGTTGCCGCGGCGCAGTTCGAGCGTCACCTCACCGGTAATCGCACGCGCGACCCAGCGCTGGGCGGTTTCGCGCAGCATGAGAGCCTGGGAATCGAACCACCGCCCCTGGTAGAGCAATCGGCCAAGGCGCATGCCGCTGATCCGGTATTGCTCGATGGTGTCTTCGTTGTGGATGCCGGTGAGCAGACGTTCGTAGACGATGTGCAGCAGCGCCATGGCGGGAGCCTCGTAGATGCCGCGGCTCTTGGCCTCGATGATCCGGTTCTCGATCTGGTCGCTCATGCCGAGCCCATGGCGGCCGCCGATGGCGTTGGCCTCGAGGAACAGCGCGACCGGATCGGCGAAGGTCCGGCCGTTCAGCGCGACCGGCTGGCCCTCCGCAAAGCGCACACTGATCTGCTCGGCCTTGACGTTGCAGTCGTCGCGCCAGAACGGCACGCCCATGATCGGATTGACGATCTTGATGCCGCTGTTCAGGCTCTCGAGATCCTTGGCCTCGTGGGTGGCGCCGAGGATATTGCTGTCGGTCGAATACGCCTTCTCGGCGCTCATCTTGTAGGCGAAGCCGCTGGCGGTCATGAAGGCCGACATCTCGGCGCGGCCGCCCAGTTCGTCGATGAACTGCTGGTCGAGCCAGGGCTTGTAGATCCGCAGGTTCGGATTGGTCAGCAAGCCGTAGCGGTAGAAGCGTTCGATATCGTTGCCCTTGAAGGTCGAGCCATCGCCCCAGATGTTGACGCCGTCTTCCTTCATGGCCGACACCAGCATCGTGCCGGTCACGGCACGACCGAGCGGCGTGGTGTTGAAATAGCTGATGCCGCCGGTCGAGATGTGGAAGGCGCCGGATTGAATTGCGGCAATGCCTTCGTGCACCAATTGGGTGCGGCAATCCACCAGCCGGGCGTTTTCGGCGCCGAACTCCAGCGCTTTGCGCGGAATCTCGTTGTAGTCGGCCTCGTCAGGCTGGCCGAGATTGGCGGTGTAAGCAAAGACCCGCGCGCCCTTTTGCTTCATCCACAACAGCGCCGCACTGGTGTCGAGACCGCCCGAGAAGGCGATGCCGATTTTTTCGCCTTTTGGCAGGCTTTTCAGGATCGTACTCATCAAACTTCCAATCGGTCGAAAATTGTAAATGCCAGTCGTGGCTTGCAGATCTTGGCTTGAGTGCGCGAATAACAAATTTCGCAGCCATGGGCACGCGTTTAATGGCCGCTTGCCTAACAATGAAGCCGCTTACGCGGAGGGAAGCGGGCCCACGTCGCGTCCGCGCCAGCGCTGCCGCATCCGGTAGCCGGGCCAGGCGAACCGGGTCAGCGCGCGGTCGACACCCTCGTCGGTGAGGCGGGTGCGCGGCCAGCGGTAGATGTAGCCGTGGACCAGCCAGATCACCAGAAACGTCACCAGGCCGGCGGTCGCGACATCGGTAAAAAAGTGGCCGCCGAACGCCATCCGGAGCACGCTGGTGGTCACGCCGAACAGGGTGGCGGCGGCAAAAGCCAGCGGCCGCAGGGCCGGTGGCGCCAGCGCCGCCGGCGCATAGGTCCAGAACGCGGTGGCGCCCTCGCCGGAGAAAAACGAACAGTTGCGCGCGCAATCGCCGTGCGGGCTCCACCACGGCATGAATTGCTCCGGGCCATTGAATTGGGTGACCACCACCGGGCGCGGGCGGCCCCAATAGGACTTGAAGCCGAGATTGGTGAGAACGCCCGCGGCAAGCAGCAGGGTCACCAGCAGGAAGGCGATGGCGCGCCCGGACATCAGCAGCCGCCGCTCCGGCCACACCAGCTTGATCACCAGCGCCGCGATCGCGGGCACCGCCAGCGCCCACGCAATCCACATCGCGGCATCGCGCGCCCATGCGGCGGTGCTGTTGAGTTTCAACGGAAACGAAGCAGTCGCCGGATCGTAAAACAAGCCTGCGAGTTTGAGATCGAACTCGGGATAAATCCCAAACAGCAGTTCGATCACAAGCGTGAGCGCGAGCGCGATGAAAAGTCCGGTACGGTTCATGGCGGGGGTTTAACCGAGCGGGTTTGGGATGGGAAGAGGTGGAAAGTCCAGTCGAATCCTGGCGGTCGTCCCGCGTCGCCGTCATCCTGAAAGCCTGTGAATTTATCTCGGACGTCATCCTGAGGTGCGCGCTCTTTCTTGCGCGCCTCGAAGGATGGCCGCACGCACTTCGCTGAACACCATCCTTCGAGGCGCGCCAAAGATGGCGCGCTCCTCAGGATGACGGCGGTAAATCAATTTTGCGGCCGGGATTGCGAGGGCAGCGGCGGGGGCGGCGTCAGCGGGCGCGGCGGCTGCCGCCAGGCGCCGGCATTGCGGCCCGCGATCATCCAATAGACCACGCCGGCGACGATGCCCGCGCCGGTCATAATTTCGAGATGCCGCCGCACGATGCCTTCGAACTGGAGCGTCGAGGTATCGAACGGAACCAGGCCGAGATAACAGGCGAGCCCGACGATGCCGCCGCCGACCGCGTAGGTCAGCGCGCCCCTGACACAGAAGGCCTCGGTGATCAGCACCACGATCATCGCCGGCAGTAATGCAAAGCCGCTGATGAAGATGAACCCGAAGCCTACGAGGATATTCAGCGTGCCGGGGTCCACCGGCCCGGCCCCGAGATCGCTGAATTCCGGAAACATCACCGCGCCGAACACGATCATTCCCCCCACCAGACAGGCGGCGAGAAATCCGAAGAGAATGACGAAGAGACGGCCGATCAGTGCCATTGGCTTGAATCCATGGAAGCCACAACCACAAACCTCTCAACCGTCATGCCCGGGCTTGTCCCGGGTATCCACGTCTTACTTCGGAAGCATTAAAGCCGTAGATGGCGGGACATCGGCGAGCGCAAGCGACGCCGTCCTTCGGACGGCTACGCCCGGCCATGACGAACTTTAAGCACACCAATCCTCTCAATCCGTCATCGCCATGGCGCGTAGCGCCTGGCGCTCGCGGGCCGACAATTTTTCGGTTTCCGATTTTAACTGGCCGCAGGCGGCGAGGATATCGCGGCCGCGCGGCGTACGCACCGGCGAGGAATAACCGGCGTTGAAGATATATTCCGAGAATTTTTCGATCTGGTCCCAGTCCGAGCACTCGTAGCGGGTGCCGGGCCATGGATTGAATGGAATGAGATTGATCTTGGCCGGGATGCCGTTCAACAGCTTCACCAGCAGCTTCGCGTCATCCATCGAATCGTTGACGCCTTTCAGCATCACATATTCGAAGGTGATGCGCCGCGCGTTCGACGAACCCGGATAATCGCGGCAGGCCTGCAGCAATTCGGCGATCGGATATTTCCGGTTCAGCGGCACCAGCTCGTCGCGCAACTCGTCACGCACCGCGTGCAGCGAGATCGCCAGCATGACGCCGATCTCGTCGCCGGTGCGGGCGATGTTCGGCACCACGCCCGAGGTCGACAGCGTGATGCGGCGCCGCGAAATGCCGATGCCTTCATTGTCGGCGACGATCAACAGCGCATCGCGCACCGCCTCGAAATTATACAACGGCTCGCCCATGCCCATCATCACCACGTTGGTGACGAGACGGCTGCCGGTCGGGGTCTCGCGGTCGGCCCAATCGTTGAGCCGATCGCGCGCCACCATGATCTGGCCGACGATTTCGCCGGCGGTGAGATTGCGCACCAGCCGCTGCGTGCCGGTGTGGCAGAACGAGCAGGTCAGCGTGCAGCCGACCTGCGAGGAGACGCACAGGGTGCCGCGGTCGGTTTCCGGAATGTAGACGCACTCGACTTCATGCGCGTTCTCGACCGCATCGCCGCTCGGCAGACGCAACAGCCATTTGCGGGTGCCGTCGTTGGAGATCTGCTCGGCCACAACTTCGGGCCGAGCCACGGTAAAATGCTGCTCCAGTTGGCCGCGCATCTCCTTCGAGATGCTGGTCATCTCGTCGAACGCCTTGGCGCCGCGGACATAGATCCAGTGCCAGAGCTGCGCGATGCGCATCTTGCGTTGCTGCGGGGGAACCCCGATCTCGCCGAGCCGATCGGCGAGCTCCGCGCGCGACAGGCCGACCAGCGACGGCTTGGCCGGCGGCACGTAGCTTTCAAGCGCGATCTTTTCCAGCGTCGCGTTGGCAGTTGAGAGCGTCATTAATTCCACGCGGAGCTGAAGAGTTGAACCAAACGATGGATGGTGGGTGGGCGAAGACGCGCCATGCCCACCGCGGGCTTTAAGGATGGGCACGGCGCAAGCGCCTTCGCCCACCCTGCGATCTCGTACCAGATAGGGCTTTCGGACCCCTCAAACAACGCCGATTATGGTGAAAACCCGCCTAGCGCCGGCAGTCCTGCGACAGCCTGTCGAGCGCCTGGGCGAGACCCTTCATCGAGAAGGTATCGATCGTCTCGGTGCCCTTGGCCGACACGCCTTTGACCACCACATCGGCGGACTTGCGCATGGCCTCGACCATCCGTTCTTCCTCGGCGGCGTTCTTGATCCAGAGCCCGTCGCCCTGGGTGTACATCGCGTAAGTGCCGCCACCGACTTCCAAGGTCGATTCCGAACCCGGCTTTAGCGTGTAGCCGATCATGATCGACACTTCGTTGGTCACTTTTTCCGCCGGGCGCGTCGAAACGAACGCATAGGCCGGATCGCGCGGGCGATTGGCCGGATTGGTTTTCGACGAAGAAGGTTTTGCCAGCGCGAAACATACCTTCTTGCCGTTCGGCGTCGCCGTATAGGCGCCCCAGGTGCCGAACTGCCCGACCAATGTCGGCTCCGCGCCACCGGCGACGGAAGCGGCCGCTGTCGCCGGCTTGGCCGGCACGGGCTTGGCTGCCGCGGGATTAGCTTGCTTGGGCGAGGACGTACTTTGCGCGTGCGCGGGGATGATAACCCCACACACCAGCAAACTCGCGACCAGAATTGTCAGGATTCGCCGCACGGACATGACCTGATCTGGTTCCCTCATCATTGTGACCTGAAGATGGCCCGATAGCGTGTCGTCGCCCGACCGATGGATAGCCGGGAAATGCCTTTTTGGGAAGGTAGTTACGCGATCCCTCGAACAGCGTGTCCGCGCCCGCGGCGACCTCGGTACGGCATCGCTCAAACCTGGTCTAACCGCCGCCTTTGGCGCGGCTTGCGCGGTGCTTTTCCCATTGCGCGTCGGTCCACTGCAACAGATCCTCGGCGCCGGAACTGCGCAAATGCGCCCCGCCATCCTGCACCACCATCTCGCCATTGATGTAGCCGGCGGCGTCCGAAATCAGGAAGCTCGCGAGATTGGCCAGCTCACCATGTTCGCCGGCGCGGCCGAGTGGATTGCTCGATGTCCAGCCCTGCTCGCGGCCTTCGAGGCGCAGCTGGCCGGAGGCGCCCGCGGTTGGAAACGCGCCGGGCGCGATCGCCACCAGGCGCACGCCCTTGGGTCCCCATTCCACCGCCAGGCTTCTGGTCATCGCCAGAACCGCCGACTTCGCCATCGCGGACGGCACCGTGAAGGCGCGGCCGGTAATGGTCGACGTCGACAGGATGCTGAGCACCACGCCCTTGTGCCGGGTTTCGATCCAGCGCTTGCCGGCGGCGAGCGTGCAATACATCGTTCCGTGCAAGGTCGGCGCGAGAATGGCGTCCGCGGCGCGAAACGACATCTGCTCGGTCTGCGCGATGAAGGTCGCGGCGGCGTTGTTGATCAGCACGTCGATCGGCGCCTCGCGCCAGATCGCATCCATCATGACATCGACCTCGGTGCCATCCCTGATATCGCATCGCGCTACCGCGACCTTGCCGCCGAGCTCGCTGCGCATCCGGCCCGCGGTCGCCTCCAGCAATTCAAGCCGGCGACCGCAGATGATCAGCTCGGCGCCAAGCTCGACAAAGCGACGTCCCATCGCAGCCCCCAGCCCGGAACCTCCCCCGGTGATCAGAATTCGCTTTCCGGAGAGAAGATTTTTTTCAAACATCGTTTGAATCCTCGAAGTCAGGCAGCCGTGCGCGCGCCCCAAAAGCAGCCGAATCAGATTGTAGCCCGGCATCAAATCCGGCATGAAGTATTCAGCTTGTTTTGTGCGTCCGAAACTTAAGGTGTGTCCATGAAAGCCATTCTTTGCTCGCAATATTGTCAACCCGACGATCTCGTGCTGGCTGACGTGCCCGATCCCGTCGCCGAGGCCGGCCAGGCCGTGATCGCGATCAAGGCGGCCGCGCTGAATTTCTTCGACATCCTGATGATCCAGGGCAAGTACCAGATCAAGCCGCCGTTCCCGTTTTCACCGGCAGCGGAAGTCGCAGGCGTGATCGAAAGCGTCGGCGCCGGCGTCACCGACCTGAAAGTCGGCGACCGCGTGGTGGCGTCGTGTGGCCACAATGGCGCGCGTGAAAAGATCGCGTTGCCGGCCAATTCCATCGTCAAGATTCCCGACAATCTGGATTTCGACCGCGCCGCCGGCATCATCATCATTTACGGCACCGCGCTTCATGCGCTGGAAGATCGCGCCAGCCCCAAGCCGGGCGAGACCCTAGCGGTACTCGGCGCCGCCGGCGGCACCGGTTTGGCCGCCTGCGAACTCGGCAAGCTGATGGGCCTCAAGGTGATTGCGTGCGCGTCCTCCGACGAGAAGCTCGAATTCGCCAAGGCGCACGGCGCCGAACTCGGTCTGAACTACGCCAAGGAAGATTTGAAGGAAGGCTTGAAGCGGCTCACCGGCGGCAAGGGCGCGGATATTATTTTCGATCCGGTCGGCGGCACTTACGCCGAGGCGGCGCTGCGCGCGATCGCATGGGAAGGCCGCTTCCTGGTGATTGGATTTGCCGCCGGCGACATTCCGAAGATGCCGCTCAATCTGGCGCTGCTGAAAGGCTGCGACATCCGCGGCGTGTTCTGGGGCAATTGGGCGCGGCTCAATCCGGAAAAGAACCGCGCCAATCTCGAGAAGCTCGTGAAGTGGACCGCGGAAGGCAAGATCTCATCGCATGTCGATCGCACCTTCCCGTTGGCGCAAACCGCCGACGCCCTGAAGGTGCTCGCCGGCCGCAAGGCGATGGGCAAGGTGATCCTGCATCCGTAACGGCTGCGACACGCGAGAACGAGGCGCTGCGAACGTCGTCCTGAAGCAACGGCGTTGCCCGTCATCTGAGAGCGTGTGAAGCTATCTCGGACGTCATTCCCGGGATGAACGCAATTGCGTTCGCCCGTGAGGCGCGCGCCATCTTCGGCGCGCCTCAAGATGACGCCGTCTCTTTGAATCATCGGCGCCTATCATGGCAGGCACGCTTCGCTTTACCCTTCCTTTGCCCAAATGAAACCCACATATCTCCCAAATCGCGCGGACCGGCGTCGTCTTTTGGGCCGATTTACCATGCGATGCTGCTGCCCGTGACGGGGGGCGCTGGTGGGCAACGAAACTTGCGACAGCTGATGCGTCGGGCGCCCCATTGTTACGGTCTATAATGGGGAAGCATCACTATGACGGAGACCGCCAAGCGGGCTCGATCGGATGATCCGATCAAAAATGGATTCGGCAAATCGGAGGACGATCCCCGGCTTGCGCCCAAACCAGGCGCCCGATTCCGTACCGCGAAATTCGACCTGGAATTGGACGATGCACTGCCGCTGTTTCTTTCCGGCCCTGCCGACGACGACAGGCCGACACCTTCCGACGAGGCCCGGGAACAGGAGTTCCAGGAGACCGGCGAGCGAACCTCGCCGGTTTCACGTGGTGTCATCACGATCGGAATTCTCGCCGCATCCACCGTGGCTGTTGCCTGCGTGATTTTCTCGCTGCAAGACCGCGACCGCCGCGCCGTGATCGCGCATGCGAGCGCGTCACTGACGCCCGAGCAACTGGCACCGGTCGACCAGCCCCCGCCGAGCCGCGAAGCGATCGCCGCCGCTTTCAAGGCCGAGTTGCAGAATCAGTTGAAACTCAATCCGCCCTCGACGACTGCCTCGCCATCGCCAGACCAACCGTAAGCGTTACAAAATTTCCGCCTCGCCCGCTCCCCGCTTCAAGGCGGCGCGGGCGGCATCGCGGTGCTCGGGCGTGATGTGGGCCGCGACCAGCCGGATCGCGGTGGCCAGCACGGCGGCGTCATCGGTGAAGCCGAGCACCGGCAGCATGTCCGGGATGAAGTCGAACGGCAGGATGAAATAAGCCAGCGCGCCGAGCAGCGTCGCCTGGACATGACGCGGCGTCTGTTTATCGAACGCACAATAATACGCCGCGAGCAAATCCTCGGCGAACGGGAGCTTGGTCACCACGCGCTTGAACTTCACCCAGAAGCGCTTGCGGACGCTTTCGCGGTCGTTTGCCAGCCGGTCGGCCGGCTCAAATCCCATGGTGTGTTCGGTCGCCATCGCGTTGCCCGGCTGTTTGAAAGGCCGCGATAAATCGCCGCGGCGGACGCCCCAGAGCCTTTTCCGTTCCAATGGAATCGGAACGGGGCTCCAGGTTTTTGTTTTGACGCGTTTTCTTCACGCGAACCGGTATCCACTTCGCTCGAAAACGCTCTAAAGCTGGGGACGTCGCGCCATCCCTGCAAGATCGTGAAAAGGCCTCAAGCCACCCCAAGCTGGCCTGCAATCGCATTCATGGCCTTGGCGAGTTCAATGTCGCGGGCGGTGACGCCATCGGCGTCATGGGTGGCGAGCACCACCTCCACGGTCTTGTAAACATTGCGCCATTCGGGGTGATGGTCGTTCTTCTCCGCCACCAGTGCGGCGCGCGACATGAACCCGAAAGCCTCGTTGAAGTCCTTGAAAACAAAGGTGCGCGCGATGGCCTCACGGCCCGGCGTTTCCGTCCATCCGGGCAGGCCCTTGAGGGCCTGTTTTCGTGCCTCCGCCGACAGCCGCTCCGCCATAATGTCCTCCCATTCCACGTAATCCCTTACCTTAACACCGAAGGGCGGCCGGGGGATCCACCGCCCGGCCAGTAACCATGACACAGATGTAACCCACCGAGAGACCCGAAACTTGTTACAATCCCGGCCGTATTCCGTTGGCGGCGACGAAACTAATCCCGGCAAATCAGCCAGGGATTCGTACCGAGGCAATAGCCATTCGATGACCGCAGGCCTAGACCTCGAACAGGTGCCGACATCGCGCCCGGGACCGCGGCCGATGACGTTCGTGATGCTGGCGGGTGTCCTCGCCATCATCGGCACACTCGCCGCCGCCTACTATTTCGCGATGCGGCCGGAGATCCTGCGGATCGCGGTCGGTCCGGCCAACAGCGATGACGTCAAGCTGGTCCATGCGCTGTCGCAAGGGTTTACCCAATCGCACAGCCACATCCGCTTGCGCCCGGTGCAGACCGATGGCGCGGTCGCGAGCGCGCAGGCGCTGGCCAACGGCAAGGTCGATCTCGCCATCATTCGCGGCGATCTCGACGTGCCGAAGAATGCGCAAGCCGTGGCGACGCTGCGCACGAACGTCGCGGTGCTGTGGGTGCCGCCCGCGGCCAAGGGCAAGAAGGCCGGCCCGAAGATCACCAAGATCGCGCAGCTTGCCGGGCGCCGCGTCGGCGTCGTCGGCCGCACCCCTGCCAATGTCAATTTGCTCAAGGTGATCCTGCAGCAATACGGCATCGATCCCGCCAAGGTCGAGATCTCGCAATATCCGGCCAGCGAGATCGTCGAAGCGATCAAGAGCCAGAAGGCCGATGCCTATCTCGCGGCCGGACCGGTCAACAGCAAGATCACCTCGGACGCGATCGCGGCTTCCACGCATGACGGCGGCACGCCGACCTTCCTCGCGATCGATACCGCAGAGGCGATTGCGCAAAACCATCCGAATTACGAAGCCGCCGACATTCCCGCCGGCGCCTTTGGCGGTTCGCCCGACCGGCCCGACGATGCGGTGAAGACCATCAGCTTCGCGCACCACATCGTGGCGCGCAAGGATCTGTCGGATTCGACCATCGCCGCCTTCACCCGGCAATTGTTCGCGATCCGGCAGTCGGTGATGGCGGAGTTCCCCTTAGCGGCCAAGATCGAAACGCCGGATACCGACAAGGATGCGGCGATCCCGGTGCATCCGGGTGCCGCGGCCTTTGTCGACGGCGAGGAAAAGACCTTCCTCGATCGCTACGGCGATTACATCTGGTGGGGGCTGATGGGCCTCTCGGCGACGGGTTCCGCCGGCGCCTGGTTCGCGGGCTTCCTGAAGAGGGACCAGCGCAACACGAATTCGACGCTGCGCGACCGGCTGTTGGAGATGTTGTCGGCCGCGCGCCAGAGCGATTCCACCGAAGAACTCGACCGGATGCAGTCCGAGGCGGACGGCATCCTGCGCGATACGCTGCAATGTTTCGAGCACGGCGCCATCAATGAGGGCGCATTGACCGCCTTCAACATCGCGTTGCAGCAGTTCCATAACGCCGTCGCCGACCGCAAGGCGCTATTGATCAGCATGCCGCAGAACCTGCAACGGTCCGGCGCCCAGCTCCGGGCGACCGCGGCGCTGTAGAACGCCAACCGGATACCCTGCCTGTAATCGCGCCGTCATAGAACCTTTCTAGGTCTGTCAGCGCGTTCCACCGATGCGTCGGCCGTAGCTTGAAGGAGGCTCCCCATGAAGCTCAGGATTTCCCACGGCCTGTCCCGCCGGCGTTTTCTGTCTACCGCCGCCGCGACCGGCGCCGGTGTGATCGCGATGCCCTATCTGAGCCGCGCCGCCGACCGGCCGCTGGTCACCCATGGCGTGCAGTCCGGCGACGTCGGCGTCGACGGCGGTGTGGTATGGTCGCGCGCCGACCGGCCGTCGCAAATGATGGTCGAGGTCTCAACCACCGAATCCTTTGCCAATGCGCGGGCGCTGCCGCCGATCGCGGCGCTCCCGGAAAGCGACTTCACCGCGAAGATGCTGCTGGAAAACCTGCCCGGCGGGCAGGACATTTTTTATCGCGTGCGGTTTCGCGACCTTTCCCATCCGGACGTTTCCAGCGAGCCGGTGGTCGGCCGCTTCCGCACCGCGCCGGCGGACCGCCGCGACGTCAGCTTCGTCTGGGGCGGCGACGTCGCCGGACAGGGCTGGGGTATCAATCCCGACGACGGCGGCATGGTCACTTACGCCGCCATGCACAAGCACCGGCCGGATTTCCTGATTCATTCCGGCGACACCATCTATGCCGACGGCATCATCAAGGAGGAAGTGAAACTCGCCGACGGCAAGACCTGGAAGAACATCACGATCCCGGAAAAGGCCAAGGTCGCCGAGACGCTCGACGAGTACCGTGCCGCGCACAAGTATAATTTCCTCGACAACAACGTCCGCGCCTTCAACGCCGACGTGCCGATCTTCGTGCAGTGGGACGACCACGAGGTCACCAACAACTGGTCGATCTCCAAACAGCTCCCCGATACGTACAAGGTTCGCGATATCTCGCTGCTGGCCGCGCGCGCCTCGCGCGCCTTTCACGAGATGTATCCGATGCGCGAGAGCATCGTCGAACCGGGCCGGGTCTACCGCACTCTGAATTACGGCCCGCATCTCGACGTGTTCATGCTGGACGAGCGCAGCTATCGCGGCGGCAACGGCCCGAACCTGCAAACGGCTTACGGCCCCGACGCCTACTTCATCGGCCCGGATCAGCTCGCCTGGCTGAAGCGCGCGTTGCTCAATTCACGCGCGACCTGGAAGGTGATCGCCTCCGACATGCCGCTCAGCCTGATCGTCTATGATGACGCCGCCAACAAAAAGGGCTCGGAAGCGTTCGCGCAAGGCGATGGCCCGCCGCGCGGCCGCGAGCTCGAGATCGCCGACATCCTGCGCTTCATCAAGACATCCGGCGTCACCAACACGGTGTGGCTGACCGCCGATGTGCACTACACCGCGGCGCATTACTACAGCCCCGACAAGGCGCAGTTCCAGGAATTCGAACCGTTCTGGGAGTTCGTCTCCGGCCCGTTCCACGCCGGCACGTTTGGACCGAACGAACTCGACAACACCTTTGGTCCCGAAGTGAAGTTCGTCAAAGCACCCGACGCCGGCAAGGAGAACCTGCCGCCGTCGGCCGGCTACCAGTTCTTCGGTCATGTGCAGATCGAGGGCAAGACCGGCCGCATGACGGTGACCTTGCGCGATCGCGCCGACGTCGCGCTGTGGTCGACCACGCTCGATCCGAAGCTGGGATAAGCCCGACAAAAGAGTCCGTCATGCCCGGGCTCGTCCCGTGCATCCACGTCTTGGTTCGCATCAGCAAGAAAGACGTGGATGGCCGGGACATAGGCGAGCGGAAGCGACGCCCTTCGGACGGCTATGCCCGGCCATGCGAAACGCTTTCAGCCGCCGCAGCCACGTCTCAGTTCCTCCTCCAGTGCTTCGGTCGAACACGGTTTCGGCAGCCGTGGCCGATCGGAAAACGGCGCGGGAATGCTGACCGCGGCGTCGTAACCGGTGACGAAGACAAACGGAATCTTCAGCGCGTCCAGCCGCTCGGCAATCGCAAAGCTCGTTTCACGGACGAGGCCGACGTCGAGCAGCGCAAATTGCGGCGGGCGATCGGCAATCAGCCGAAGCGCGGTCGCCACGTTGGCGGCGGTGCGGACCGTTTTCACCCCGAGAGCGAGGATCGTGTCTTCGAAGTCGAGCGCGATGATCGGATCATCCTCGACCAGCAGCACGTCGTCGGGAACAGCGGGCATGCCGGAAGAAGCGGGTTGCATGATCTTGCTGGGTTGGTTCAGAGGGCGGGATTGATCGGATAGGTGAACGGTCATTGCGTGAGCCTCACGACAGCGCGCGCCCCAAGCGGTTCCCGGATTGAAACCACCACAGCCGATCTGCGTTGTCTGTTCACTTGTGCACACAGCAAATGAATATCTTCGGCTATCGTCGCCGCGGAAATACGGGAACTTTGCGATGCCTGCGCTCAATCGATTCACAGCCGACGCCGACGACCGGCCGTTCAACAATTTGCTGCGGCGGCTGAACCCGAGTGATTTTGCGCTGATCGCGCCGCATCTGGCGCACGAAGAGGCCGCCGCCAATGACCTGCTCTACAACCCCGGCGACGATGTCGGGATCGTCCATTTCCCCTGCGGACCGAGTCTTGCGACCTTCATGGTCGCCAACGAGGATGGCCGCGACCTCGAAACCATCCTGGTCGGCCGCGAAGGCGCGGTCGGCGGCATCGTTAGCCAGGGCTATCTGCCGGCCTATACCCGAATCGTCGTCAAATTCGGCGGCCCGTTCGTGCGCATCGGCATCCGCAAACTGGAGGCAGCGAAAGTAAAATCACCCACGTTGCGCAATGTATTCGCGCGCTATGCGGATTGCATGCTGGCGCAGGTGTTCCAGTCGACGGCGTGTAATGCGATCCATTCGATCGAGCAGCGCACCGCGAAATGGATCATTTCGGCGATGGAGCGCACCGACGGTGACAGTGTCGTGCCGCTGACGCATGAACAGCTGTCGACGCTGCTGGGGGTGGGCCGCAGCTACGCCAGCCGGGTCATCCAGGTGTTCAAGGCCGAGGGGGTGCTGGAAACCCGCCGGGGCTCGATCCTGGTCCGGAACCCGGACGCACTCCGTTTGCGAGCCTGTCGTTGTAACGAATCCGTCAAAAACCACTTCGAGGAGGTGCTGCGCGGGGTCTATCCCATCGAGGAGACCTGACACGGCCGGGTGCGGCCCCACTTTGAGGTGAAAATCAGTCAACCAACACGGCAACAAATCATTGATTTTTGGCGTTTTCTGACTATATTGCGCTGCAACGCGTAGGGTGTGCCCGGTCCTTTTGGCCGGGCTTCCTTTTTGGGGCGGTGAACGCCCTGCGAATTTCAGGTTTTTTTGAGCGTGATCCGGAAAAGTGGGTCCCGGTTTTCCGGTGAGATCGTGCTCCAGCCGTGGCCTAGACTGAATAGGCCTAGTCAGAAGAAGAGCTATGAACCTTCGTAACATCGCCATCATCGCCCACGTCGACCACGGCAAGACCACCCTGGTCGACAAGCTGCTGCAGCAATCCGGCACCTATCGTGACAACCAGCGCCAGGTCGAGCGCGCGATGGATTCCAACGATCTGGAGCGCGAGCGCGGCATTACCATTCTTGCCAAGTGCACCTCGGTGCATTGGCTGGATACCCAGATCAACATCGTCGACACCCCGGGCCACGCCGATTTCGGCGGCGAGGTCGAGCGCATCCTGTCGATGGTCGATGGCGTGATCGTGCTGGTCGACGCCGCCGAAGGCCCGATGCCGCAGACCAAATTCGTGGTCGGCAAGGCACTCAAGCTCGGCTTGAAGCCGATCGTCGCCATCAACAAGGTCGATCGCCCGGACGCCCGCGTCACTGAAGTCGTCAACGAGGTGTTCGACCTGTTCGCCGCGCTCGACGCCACCGACGATCAGCTCGATTTTCCGATTCTGTACGGATCAGGCAAGAACGGCTGGATGGGAACGACGCCCGATGCGTCCCACGACGTCGGCATGCAGCCGCTGTTCGATCTCGTGATCAAGCATGTGGCGCCGCCCGTGGTCGAAGAAGGCCCGTTCCGGCTGCTCGGCACCATCCTCGAGGCTAACCCCTATCTCGGCCGCATTATTACCGGCCGCATCGCGTCCGGCTCGGTCAAGCCGAACCAGGCGGTGAAAGTGCTGTCGCGCGACGGCAAGGTGGTCGAAACCGGCCGCATCACCAAGATCCTCGCCTTCCGCGGACTTGAGCGGCAGCCGGTCGAATTGGCTGAAGCCGGCGATATCGTCGCCATCGCGGGCCTGCCCAAGGGCACCGTGGCGGACACTTTCTGCGATCCGAGCGTCGAGACGCCGATCCAGGCGCAGCCGATCGATCCGCCGACGGTGTCGATGTCGTTCATCGTCAACAACTCACCGCTCGCCGGCACCGAAGGCGACAAGGTGACCTCCCGCATGATTCGCGACCGCCTGCTGCGCGAGGCCGAGGGCAACGTTGCGCTGAAGGTGGTCGAAGCTTCCGACCGGGACGCCATGGAAGTGTCGGGCCGCGGCGAATTGCAGCTCGCGATCCTGATCGAAACCATGCGTCGCGAAGGCTTCGAACTGTCCGTCTCGCGTCCGCGCGTGGTGTTGACCAAGGACGAGAACGGCCAGCTGCTGGAGCCGGTCGAGGAAGTCGTGATCGACGTTGACGAGGAATTCTCCGGCGTCGTCGTGCAGAAGATGAGCGAGCGCAAGGCCGAGATGATCGAGATGCGCCCGTCAGGCGGCAATCGTCTGCGGCTGGTGTTCTACGCGCCGACCCGCGGCCTGATCGGCTATCAGGGCGAACTGATGACCGACACCAAGGGCACGGCGATCATGAACCGCCTGTTCCACAACTACCTGCCCTACAAGGGCGACATCCAGGGCCGCCGCAACGGCGTATTGATCTCCAACGACCAGGGCGAGGCGGTGGCCTACGCCATGTTCAAGCTGGAAGACCGCGGCCCGATGATGATCGAGCCGGGCTGGAAGGTCTACAAGGGCATGATCGTCGGCGAGCACACCCGCGACAACGATCTTGAAATCAACATTCTCAAGGGCAAGCAGCTCACCAACATCCGCACCACCTCAAAGGACGAAGCGGTGCGCCTGACCCCGCCGATCCGGATGACCCTGGAAAAGGCGCTGGCCTATATCGAGGAGGACGAACTGGTCGAGATCACTCCGAAATCGATCCGCCTGCGCAAGCGCCACCTCGACGCCAACGAGCGCAAGCGCGCCGAAAAGACCAAGGAAGCGGTGGCTTAAGTAAGCTAGCGAGTAGCGAATAGCGAATGGACAAAGTCGATTAGACGACGTTCTATTCCGCTCTTCGCCACTCACTATTCGCCATTCGCCCGCTATGTCCCTGCCCTCCTCCATCGATGTCGCCATCATCGGCGCCGGCGCGGCCGGCATCGCCGCCGCGCATGGTCTGAAAAATTCCGGTCTCTCGGTGATCGTGCTTGAAGCGCGCGACCGGGCCGGCGGCCGCGGCCACACCATCATGGCGGCGCCCGGCATCGCCTTCGACCTCGGCTGCGGCTGGCTGCATTCGGCCGACAAGAACCGGTTCGTCGGCATCGCCGAGCAACTGAATTTCGAGATCGACAAGACCCGCCCGCCGTGGCGCGAGCAGAGCTTCGACACCGGCTTTCCGCTCGCCGAGCGGATGGATTTCATTGGAGCACTCGACGCGTTCTATGACCGCGCCGAGGAGGCCGCGAAGGTCGCGATCAAGAGCGGCCACGACCCGGCGGCGAGCGATTATCTGGAGCCCGGCAACCGCTGGAACCCTATGATCGATGCGCTTTCGAGTTACATCAATGGCTGCGAGCTCGATGTAGTCTCGATCCTCGACATGGATGCCTACGAGGATACCGAGATCAACTGGCGCGTACGTCACGGCTATGGTGCCATGATCGCGGCCTATGGCGCCTCGTGTCCGCTGGCGCTCAATTGCCAAGTGAGCCTGATCGATCATTCGGGAACGCGCCTGCGGATCGAGACGTCGCTCGGCACGCTGGAGGCCGGCAAGGTCGTCGTCACCGTGCCGACCAATTTGATCGCCGGCGAAGCCATTCGCTTTCACCCCGCGCTGCCGGCAAAAGTCGACGCCGCGATCGGCCTGCCGCTCGGCCTCGCCGACAAGGTGTTGCTGGCGCTGGACGAAGCCGAGGCGCTGCCGAAGGACGGCAGTCTGCGCGGCGCCACCATGCGCACCGCGATGGGCAGCTACCATTTGAGGCCGTTCGGACAGGCCGCCATCGAAGGCTATTTCGGCGGCAGTTTTGCAAGCGAACTGGAAGACGCCGGCCCCGGCGCCTTTGCCGCGCAAGGCATCGACGAGATCGCAGCGCTGCTCGGCAATGATTTCCGCCGCAAATTAAAGCCGCTGGCGGAATCGCGCTGGGCCCACGACCCGTTCGCGCGCGG
The DNA here is from genome assembly GCA_963755895.1 of uncultured Alphaproteobacteria bacterium. Lineage (GTDB taxonomy): Bacteria > Pseudomonadota > Alphaproteobacteria > Rhizobiales > Xanthobacteraceae > Bradyrhizobium. The sequence goes on along the minus strand of CAVWMD010000001.1, from coordinate 377,084 downwards.
CTCCTATTCGCACGCGCTGCCCGGCCACGCCAGCGACCGTGCGATACTGGCAGCACCGGTGGATGGGCGTTTGTTCTTTGCCGGCGAGGCCACCTCGCCGAATTTTTTCTCGACGGCGCACGGAGCGAGGGACAGTGGGGAGCGGGCGGCAGAGGAAATGATTAAGGCTGCGAAGCGATGATCCCCTTGTTCGTCATTGCGAGCGAAGCGAAGCAATCCAGTCTTCCTTGTGGCCGTGGATTGCTTCGCTGCGCTCGCAATGACGGATGGACCGCCTACTCCATCACCCTCGCCCGAAATTCCGCGTCGGGCAAAAAACATTCCTCGTACTTCCCGAAGATCCGATAGCGATTGCGCGCGACGAGATTGTACACCGCGTCGCGCAAAAACTTGGGCACCAGCCGCAGCCCGCGCGCCCAGCCCCAGCCCGGCAGGCTGGACAGCACCGTCAGCGCAGCGTCGGATTTGAAATACGCCACGCCGCCGTGAACGACGGCGTTGGTGTCGGGATCGTGCGGATCAATGCCGAAGGCCTGCGCCAGCCGCGCGCCGTAGGCGGACTGGATCGCGGTGAAGCGAAAGCGCTTTTGGGTATCGCGCGCGGCGACGAAGCGGATCCAGCGCGAGCAGAATACGCAGACGCCGTCGTAGAGGATCACGTCGTCGTCCGGCCATCGGTGCGGTGCGCCCAAAACCGCCGCCTCCGTCATTTCTTCCTGGCCGACTTCACCGTGCCCGCCTTGATCGCGGCATCAAGCACCGGACCAAAGACCTTTTCTGCCCCATCGCTCTCCGCCAGCCAGTGCCCTTCGCTGCCGAACGCCGGCAGCACGCGAAAGTCCACCTTGTCGCCGCCGGCGCGGAACGCATCCGCCATCTGCTTCGACAGATCGGGCGAGAAGTAGCTGTCATTGCCCGCCACCAGCCAGATCACCGGCACCCGCGCCTCGTCGCCGAATTCGCGCGCCGATGCGATCAGCGTATGCGGCGCGCAGACCTGGTTGGGCGCGTCATTGGCGTGGCCGCCGCGTCCCGGCGCGAAGGCTATGATCGCCGAGACGAGTTTGGGATCCTCGCCGGCCATCGCCAGCGCGCCCCACGCTCCGGCCGAGTGCCCGACAATGATCGTGCCGTCCTGCCGGACAAAGGGCTGGGCGCGCAGATAGTCGAGCGCGGCGTTGATCGAATCCGCCGTCGCATAGCCGGACCTCGAATAATTGGCCTCGTCGCAGCCGCCCTGGTCCTCGAGATATTTGCCTCCGGTGGCGCCATGGCCGGGCCGCTCGGGTACCAGCACGGCGTAGCCCCGCGCCACCAGATAGGCGGTCAGCGCGTGGTATTCCGGCTGCGGCGTTTGCGCGCGGCGCAGCACATTCTGCGTCGAGGCATGCGCAATCACCGCCAGCGGAAACGGTCCATCGCCGGGAGGGCGAAACAGCAGCGCATGCGCCGCACGGTCGCCATCGGGCGACGGCACCAGCCATTGCTGCTTGCGGGCCGGCTCGGCTTCCGCGCCCTGCGCGCCGAGGCCGGCTTGCGCTTGCGCGCCGTGGATGCCGGCAAAAGCGAGCGGGACGAGTGTGACGAGCGCGACCAGAGCCTTGAAGAATCGGGCCTTGAAGAATTGAGCCTTGAAGAATTGCATGATTTTACCTGAGGCGAGGGAACGCCCGGAAGGAGCGCCGGGAATATGGAATCGGCCCGCACACTAGCGGCGGCGAATCAAATCAGCGCATTTTTTCGTGAGGACTCCCCGCCCAAAACGGGATTTGGCCGCCGATGCCCCGCCAGCCGGCGGCCAACGGCCCCTCGGGGCGCCCCATTGTCCTTTTTCGGTACAGCCAATCGGAAAACTGATGCAAAAAATCCACAGGTTAACCGATAATTAAGGATGGACCTTGAAGACGGCGCGCTGACTTGCTTTGATCGGGTCATGAGCACAACCCTGATCGAGGTTCGACCGGCCAAAGCTGCGGACGCAGCCGCGGTGGCGTCCACCCATGACGAAGCCTGGCGCTCGGCCTATCAGGGCATCATTCCCGGTGCCGAGCTGGAAAAGCTGATCAACCGTCGCGGTCCGCAATGGTGGGACAGCGCGATCCGCAAGGGCAGCCGCGTCAGCGTGCTGGTGTTCGGCGACAAGGTCGCGGGCTATGCCAATTATGGCCGCAACCGCGCCCGCAGCCTGCACTTCGAAGGCGAGATCTACGAGCTTTATCTGCGCCCGGAATTCCAGGGCCTGGGCTTCGGCCGCCGGCTGTTCACGGCCGCCCGCCGCGACCTGCTGCAAAGCGGCCTGAAAAGCATGGTGATCTGGGCGCTCTCGGACAACGATCCGGCGACGGAGTTTTATCGCGCCCTCGGCGGCCGCATGGTGGCGCGCTCGTCCGAGAAGTTCGGTGCCAAGTCGCTCGACAAGGTCGCCTTCGCCTGGACCAACTAAATCCGGGCTTTTTGGGACTTCCGGGTTTTTTGCCGCGATTGTCGTTGCGGGGCTTGACCCGGCAATCCGTCTTTTTTTAAAGCGAGCTTTGAAAGCGCGACGGATACGCGGCTCAAGCCCGCCTATGACGGTTGTGCTAATCTCGCAGTAACGGAGCCATCCATGCGCATTGACGCCATCTCGATCGGGCTGGATCCACCGCGTCAGATCAACGTCATCATCGAAGTGCCGGTCGGCGGCGAGCCGATCAAATACGAGATGGACAAGGAGGCCGGCACCCTGGTGGTCGACCGCTTCCTCTATACGGCGATGCGCTATCCCGGCAATTACGGCTTCATTCCGCATACGCTGTCGAACGATGGCGACCCCTGTGACGTGCTGGTCGCCAACACCCGCGCCATCGTGCCCGGCGCCGTGATGAGCGTGCGGCCGGTCGGCGTGCTCTTGATGGAAGACGAAGCGGGCGGCGACGAGAAGATCATCGCGGTGCCCTCCTCGAAGCTGACCCAGCGCTACGACAAGGTGAAGACCTATAGCGACCTGCCCGAGATCACGCTGCAGCAGATCCAGCACTTCTTCGAGCACTACAAGGATCTCGAACCCGGCAAATGGGTCAAGGTGCTGCGCTGGGGCGGGCCCGAAGACGCCTTCAGGCTGATCGAGGAAGGCATGGAACGGGCGAAGGCGAAGAAATAGGCAGAGCCTTTTCAACAAATCGTCGTCCCTGCGAACGCAGGGACGACCCGCTAAATGCGCGCGTTAATCAAACCCCCGGCTTGGGCAATCCGGCGATCGCGCAGGCCGCGCGCAGGGTGTTGACCAAGAGGCACGCCACCGTCATCTGACCGACGCCGCCGGGTACCGGTGTAAGCGCGCCAGCGACCTGCAAAGCCTCGTCAAAGGCGACATCGCCGACAAGACGGGCCGTGCCGTCGGCACCGGGCAGCCGGTTGATGCCGACATCGATCACCGTGGCGCCCGGCTTGATCCAGTCGCCGCGCACCATCTCGGGCTTTCCGACCGCGGCGTAGACCAGGTCGGCCTCGGCGCATAATTTCGCCAGATCGCGCGACCGCGAATGCGCGATCGTCACCGTCGCGTTTTCATTGAGCAGCAATTGCACCAGCGGGCGCCCCACCAGATTTGAGCGGCCGATCACGATCGCATTTTTACCCTCGAGCGAGGCATGCACGCGCTTGGTCAGGATGATGCAGCCGAGCGGGGTACACGGCGACAGCGCGGCCAGGCCGCCGGCGAGACGTCCGGCATTATGGGGGTGCAGCCCGTCGACATCCTTGGCCGGGTCGATGGCGTTGATGACGGTTTCGGTATCAAGCGACTTGGGCAGCGGCAATTGCACCAGGATGCCATGCACGGCGGGGTCGCGATTGAGCTGTGCAATCAAGGCCAGGAGATCGCTTTGCGCGACATCGGCCGGAAGCCTGTGCTCGAACGAGGCCATGCCGGCGGCCTGGGTCTGCTTGTGCTTGCTGCGAACATAGACTTCGCTGGCGGGATCGCTGCCGACCAGCACCACCGCGAGACCGGGCGTCAGCTCATGGTCCCGCTTAACCCGCGCGACCTCGTCTGCGACGCGCGCACGAAGTTCGGCGGCAATGATCTTTCCATCAATGATGCTGGCCGTCATCTCAGTCCTTTGTGTCCGATTTCACTGCGATTGCCTTGCGCAAGGCGTCACCCAGTATCCTGGGATCGCCGTCGACCGCGACCTGCTTGAGGCGTGACGTCGCGCCAGCCAACAGTTTTATCCGGGCCCTGGGCACGCCGAGTACTTTGGCGAGCAGTTCCGTCACCGCGCGGTTGGCCTCGCCGCCTTCGGCGATGGCGCGGACACGTATCTTGACCACGGAACGGCCGTTGGCGAGCGTCTCGGTGCCGTCGATGTCGTCACGGCCGCCGCGCGGCGTCACCCGCAGCGCGATGCTGATGCCCTGGGCCGAATAGCGCCAAGGATCCATGAGGCATCCACCAAGCATCCGTCCAACGATCAAAATACGGCGCGACACACAGGCTCGCAAGGCCATGGCCGAATCAGATGAAGACGTCCCGAGACACCACGAATTGATGAGGCTTCCGCTCATGCTGCGTGGGATCAAGGTAAAATCGCTAAACACAACCGATTCGACCCAGTTGCTTTCGCCCGTTATAGTGGATTAGAAGGCCGCAGGGCTTTGTTATGACCGACTTTCTGCATACGACCGGTGAATCGAGCTACCGTCGTGGCCGAAATCTGGCACTCGTGTTCATCGCGCTGGCGCCTCTGATCGTAACGAAAGAGCGCAAGGGCGCGACGTGGCATAAGGCTGAAAAATGATCCGATTGCTCCTGTTTATCGATTATCTTCTTGGCCTCTACATTTTCATTCTAGTTGTCATGGCCATCATGTCGTGGCTTGTCGCCTTCGACGTGATCAACACCCGAAATAATATAGTTCGGTCAGTAATACATGCCCTGGATGTGCTGACGGCCCCGGTGCTCGCACCGATCAGGCGGTATATCCCGCCGATGGGCGGATTGGATATTTCTTTTTTGGTGCTGTTCATCCTGATCCAGCTCGTCAGGTCTGTTCTGATCCCCGATCTGATCGATGCCCTTCAATAAAAAGAAGGAACCGAAATAGCGGCGGTACGAAATATCGCCGTTTCGGCGTTCTTGACTTGCCCTTGGCGCGGATTGTAAATGGCGCCGACTGCTGGCTGCCCTTGCGACGTGTCGGGGGCGGCCGCGGAGGGGCCATAGCTCAGCTGGGAGAGCGCGTCGTTCGCAATGACGAGGTCGGCGGTTCGATCCCGCCTGGCTCCACCAGCCTTCGCTCGCTTCGCGAGCTTCGGCTGGGCAAGCCCGGAAACCTACCAAGCGCGAAGGGAGCGAAGGCTGCCTCGCCGTAGCCCGAAGGGCGCAGGCGGGCTGAAATCAGCCCATCCCCCTACTTCCCCGTAAACCGTGGCGGCCGCTTTTCCATGAAGCTCGCGACGCCTTCGCGGAAATCGCTGCCGCGCAGCGCCACCAGCATTTCGCGGTTGGCGTCGATGGTGGCTTCGGCGAGCGTCTGGAACGGCACGTCGTAGAGCTGCCGCTTGATCACCGCGATCGCGCTTGGCGAGACGAAGTCGGCGAGGTCGCGCGCGTAGGCATAGGTCTGCTCGCGCAGTTGATCGGGCGGATACAGCCGATTGACGAGGCCGATGCGCAGCGCCTCATCGCTTTGCACCCGGCGCGCCGACATCAACAAATCGAGCGCATTGGCGTGACCGACGATGCGCGGCAGCATCCAGCTGATGCCATGCTCGGCGATCAGCCCTCTTCGCGAAAAAGCCGTCGTGAACACGGTATTGTCGGCGGCGAAACGAAGGTCGCAATACAGCGCATGCACGAGGCCGATGCCGGCGGTGGCGCCGTTCAGCATGCCGATCACGGGCTTTGCGATCGACGGATAATACGCATAGCGCGCCTGCCAGTCCGCCCGGCGGCTCATGTCGAACGCCGGCACATTCGCCGCGCGCCTGACATCATCGGGATCGAGCCCCTTCAGCGCATCCACGTCGGCGCCGGCGCAGAACGCGCGGCCGGCGCCGGTCAGCACGATGACGCGCACATCGTCGTCGGCGCTGGCGGCTTCCATGGCATGGCGCACGTCACGCTCCATGATCGGCGTCCACGCATTCATGCGGTCCGGCCTGTTCAAGGTGATGGTCGCGATCTTCTCGCTCACCTCATAGAGAATATGCTGATAGGTCACGGCGATCTCCCTGATGTTTTTTGTTGATTGAGCCTATTCAAAACGCTGATCGTAGCCCGGATGAGCGAAGCGACATCCGGGACTCTTCCCGCATGTCGCTTCGCTCACGCGGGCTACAGGATAACTCTAGCGCGTTCGCTATGCCGCGCGCTATTCCGCGGCTTCCGACATCACCGGCATCGGCATGCGGGCGCGCCAGCCGTCGAGGAACCGGTTCAGCCAGGCACGCTCGGCCACGTCATGCTGTGCCCGATCGGCGAAGTGATGATGGCGCTCGCGCGCGCCCGGCAATGCGAGATACTCGCAGTCGCTCGTGGTCCAGCGATGCATCATCGCGTAGGTCACGTCGGGATGGAACTGGAAGCCGAAAGCGTGGCCGGCCTGGATTGCCTGCACTGGAAAGTCGCTTCCCTCCGCGAGCATTTCGGCACCGGCCGGCAGCTCAAATCCCTCGCAGTGCCAGTGATAGACATGGTCCGGCCAGCCCGGACAGGCCGCATGGCCCGCCGCCGTCGGCCGGATCGGATAATATCCGATCTGCGCGCGGCCTTCCGGATGCGGCGCAACCTTGGCCCCAAGCTGCTTGGCCAGCATCTGGGCGCCTAAGCAAATTCCGAGAAACGGCCGCTGTTCGCGCAGCGGCACCGCGATCCAGTCGATTTCCCGGCGCACGAAATCATCGCGATCGTTGGCGCTCATCGGGCCGCCGAAAATCACCGCGCCGGCGTGATCGTCGAGGGTTTCCGGCAAGCAATCGCCAAACCGAGGGCGCCTGATGTCCAGCGCGTGTCCGAAAGCCCGCAACGCATTGCCGACGCGGCCCGACGTCGAGGTTTCCTGATGCAGCACGATCAGAACCGGCAGCAAGGGCGACGCCGGCGATACCGATAGCCTGCCGGGGAAGCGCAGGACGGTTCTGGCGTTGGCTTCGATCGGCAGAAACGACATCGTTTTTCTTGGTTCAGGCTTTTCCCTCGGGACAAACGCGAAGCGTTTGCCCGGAGATCATGCTCTCAGGGCCGAAATCATAGCTAAGCAAAGGTTAATTTCGTATGAGCTTGGACCGTCTTCCAAGCAAATCGCGGGCCAGAATTTGGCCCGGATGCGGCCTGTCAGCGTCTTCGGAGCTGAAAGCGGCCGACCGCCGCCAGGATAAACCCGCGCGGAAACAGCCGCAGCAGAAACGGCACGACCTTGATGCCGAGGCCGGGCAGCACCGCGCGCTCGTTGGCCATCAGCCCACGATAGCCCTGTTGGGCTACCTCGGATGCCGGAACATTCAGGATCGCCGAATCAAATCCAGGCGTGTATCCGGCCCGCACCTGAAACTCCGACGGTACCGGGCCGGGACACAGCGCGGTGACGCGCACGCCGCAGGCCGCGAGCTCCTGCCGCAGCCCCTCGGTGAACGACAGCACATAGGCCTTGGAGGCGTAATAGACCGCCATCCCGGGCCCCGGCAGAAAGCCCGCGATCGAGCTGACATTGAGGATGCCGCCGCGATGCCGGATCAGGCTGTCGGAAAACCGCAGCGACAGGTCGGTCAAGGCGCGGATGTTGACGGTGATGATGTTGAGCTGCTCGGCGCGATCAAGCTCGATCGCATTGCCGAACAGGCCGAAGCCCGCATTATTGACTACGAATTCGACCTCGACGCCCGCGGCGGCCAGCACTGCTGCGATTTGATCGCCGGCATCGGGTTGCTCAAGATTGCATGGGATCACGATCGGCGCCGCGCCGCCGGCCGCCTTGATCTCGCCGGCCAACGTCGCCAGGCGATCGGCGCGGCGTGCCACCAGGGCCACGCGATGGCCGTTCGATGCGAACACGCGCGCCAGTTCTGTACCTATTCCCGCTGAGGCTCCCGTAATCAGCGTCACACGCTCGGTCACGTTCAATGCTCTAAAGTTCGTTGGCTAGGATGGGCGCTAGCGCCGGGATGAGGGGTACGGTTTAGGCGGGCTGCGCGTCACCCGCAAGTCACACCCCGGCATGGCGATGTGATCAATTGCATTTACAGGAATTCGAACAGCAATATTTCGGGCTCCAAGCGAGCCCCAGGCGGCCCGCAAGTCAATAATTAAAGTTCCGTCATGTGGGGTCGCGCGCATTCGCCGCACCGCATCATATCGCGGCATCCGCGATATCCGGGCCGCCTTTGGCCGGCGCCGATGGTCGCCGTTCGGCCACACGATGCTTGAGCTCGATCCGGTCGCGCGCCGACACACCCAACAGATCGGCGGCGCGCCACACTACATTATCCTCGAACTCGCTGACCTGGCCGTCGGCATAAACCAGCTCCCACATCATTTCGACGATGCGAAGCCGGCCTTGCTCGTCCACCGAACGCATGATGACGCTGGTGAAATGATAGAGATCGACCGCCTCACCCTCGACCAGCGTGGCCGACGCGATCAATTGATCCGCGGTTCCCGGATCAAGCGCGAAGTGGCTTTCCAGCAGGCCGTGCAGCTTGCGCTTCTCCACGTCGGATGGTTCGCCGTCGATCGAGATGACGTGGACCAGAAGTGCCGTCGCCGCGAGGCGGAAGCCGGTGTCGTCAAAACTCCGATTGCCATCCGCGGCGGGAGAAATAACTTCGGCAATGAAATGGCGTAATCCGTCGAGCATCGATTTTCCAAGCGGTTTTCTAAGTGGTTTTCTAATTGGTTTTCTAAGTAGTCGAGAGCCTCGGCCGCCGCGAAATGACGGCCAATGATGGTGTTGTCGTCACCGATATATGGTGCAGAAAATCAACCCCTGCAATCCGTGCCGGTACCAGCGCAAGCATTACGTTTAGGCAATATGCGGAGCGCCGCCATCTCCTCTCGTCATGGCCGGGCTCGTCCCGGCCATCTACGTCTTTCTTATTCAAGTTCAGCAAAGACTGGATGCCCGGGCATGACGAACTTGCTGAAATAGCCCGATCCTGTTGGGCGTTCTTTCCACTCAGGATCTAAGGTATCTCGTACACCACAATCTTGTCGGCGATGCCGCGCAGTGCCGCCTGCTTTTGAATCGGCGTGATCTCGGCCTTGTCGAGGATCGCGGCGACCGCCGGCGCATCGATCACCGGTCCGGTGATGTGGATCGCCTGCGAGGTCGAGAGGCCCTGCACCCTTGCTGCGATGTTGACGGTCTGGCCGAAATAATCCTGCCGCTCGTTGAGCATCACGGCGAGACACGAGCCCTCATGAATGCCGATCTTGACCACGAGGTCTTTGGTGCCGCGCTCGACATTGAGCCGTTCCATCGCCGAGCGCATCCGCAACCCCGCGGCGAGCGCCTGCTCGGGCCGGTTGAAGGTTGCCATCACGGCATCGCCGATGGTCTTCACCACCGCGCCCTTCTCCGACGAAATGATCTCCAGCAGCGCGTGGAAATGCGCCCGCACCAGATCGAACGCGGCGAGATCGCCGACCCGCTCGTACAGCGCGGTTGAGCCCTTGAGGTCGGTGAACAGGAACGTCAGCGAGGTGATCTTGAGGCGCTGGTCGATATTGAGATTGTCGGCCTTGAAGACGTCGCGGAAGGTCTGGTTGGTCAGCATCCGCTTGGCCGTGAGGAACGGCTTGCGCTTGCCGATCAGATGGTGAAGCCCATCGGCGGCAATAAAGACCGTAGGCAGCACCCGCACGCTGGCCTGATTGTCGAGCGCGAGCCGCAGCGGCCCGGGACGCATCGTCACGGTTTGGACCGGCGTATGTGACCTGTTGTAGATCAGCGAAAGCTGCTGACGCTCCTTGGTCGGCTCGCCCTGGACGTGGATGAACTGCGCCGAGTGCGTCACCGGCTCGAACACGATGATGAATTGTGGCGGCAATTGCAGCGACAGCACCGCCTTCTCGCCTGCCGGCAACTCCAGCGCATCCAGCGCCACTTCGTCCGTCAACGACTCGAACGATTCCTCGTTGAGGTCGACACCCGAACTCCAGAAGACCTGCTTGAAGTATTCCCAGAGCGGCAACCCGTTGGGATCGTGCGCCGCGATCCGCCTGACCTGCGGGCTGACGGTGAAGGCGACCTCGACCTGCTCGTCGACCGAGGCTTCGTAACCGCAGGCGCATAATCCGCACTGATATTCATCCTGACGCAGCGATTTCAGCGTGCTGTGCGCGTCGAGTACGCCGCCGCAGCCGGGACACAGCACGTTCCAGGTAAGGTCGAACAGGCGCAGCCGGGAGGCATGGAGAAAGCCCGAGATCACGCGCTCTTCGTCCAGTCCGGTCCGTTTGGAAAAATCCAGCACGTTGATCCGGTTGAGCCTGTGATCCTCGCCGGTTTCGATCAGGTGCCGGATCGCATCGGCGACCGCGGGATCGGCCGTCTGCTTCAATGCTGAAAACTGGGCCTTGGTATCGCTCATGAACCGATTTTAGGGCAGATCGCGGCCCTCTCCAAGTGACGGTTTTATCAACGCGGCATGATCCGGAACATTGGCGAGCGCTCGGGTTGCGTGGTGACGATCCCGATCGGCATCAGCGGCGCGGTGTCGAGCAGCTCGACTCGAAACGCGCCGATCATCTTGGCCAGCGCCAGGGTCGCCTCCACCAGCGCGAAATGCGCGCCGATGCAGACCCGCGCGCCGACGCCGAACGGCAGATAGGCGAAACGATCCGGCGCCGGCTCGGGCGGCATGAAGCGCTGCGGCACGAAGGCGTTGGGATCGCGCCAGAGTTTTTCGTGGCGATGCAACAGCCACGGCGCGATCAGGATCACGTCGCCCTTCTTGACCGGTAGCCCGGCGATGCGATCCGGCGCCAGCGCCGACCGCGCGATCAGGAACGCCGGCGGATAGAGCCGCATCGTCTCGTCGATCACCGCGCGGGTGAATTTCAGCCGCTCGAGATCGAGCCCGCCGTCGACGGTTGCGCCCGCGACTTCGTTCGCCACGGCGTCCTGCGTCCCCGGATCGAGCGCGAGCAGATACAGCGACCAGAACAGCGAGGTGGCGGTGGTCTCGTGTCCCGCGAGAATCATCGTCGCCACCTGGTCGCCGAGCTGCTCGTCACTGAAGGCCTGCCCGGTCTCGGGATCGCGCGCGGCGTTCATCAGGTCGAACAGGTCGCTGGATGGCGCGCCGGCTGTCTTGCCGGCAGCGCGGCGCTCGGCCATCAGCATCGCCACGAACGCCGTCCAGCGCTTGCGGAAGCGCGCGCGGGAAAAATCCTGCGGGGTCGGCCAACTCAGCGGCAACAACAGATCGAGAAAATGCGGCCGCGCCAGCCGCGCGCCATATTCCATCACGAAGTCGCGCAACGCCGCGCCATGACGCTCCATGCCGAACGAGAACATCGTGCGCCCGGCGATCTCGAGCGTCATGAACTGCATCGCTTCGCGCAGATCGACCGGCGCCCCCGTTTTTGCAGCGAGCTTCGCGATCGTCTCATCGGTGGCCGCGATCATGTGCGGGATCAGTGTCACCACCGCGCGAGGCGTAAAGGCCGGCGCCAGCGTGCGGCGCTGATGTTTCCAGGCCCGCCCCTCTGATATCAGCAGGCCCTCGCCAAGCACCGGCCGCAACACCCGCATGCCGGGCGGCGTCCGCGTGTAGTTCTCGTAATTGTCGACCAGCACATGCCGGATCGCATCCGGCGTATTCAGGATCAAGCTGCCGTGGCCGAAGAAGCGGCCCTGGATGATGTCCTCTTCATAGGCGCGCTGGCCCCAGGTCCCGATCACGCTCTTGCGCATCGCTGAGATCCGCCCGAACAGATTCATCGTCTCCGGAGCGCGCGGCGGACTTGGCGGCACCAGCGGCGCGCGCGCGGCGGGGATATCGTAGGCTTCGGCAATGCTCACGGTCGGCCTCACAAAACGGTCTGCATCCGAACTATAGCGCGTTTGACTGGAGTGTTGGTGGCCATTGTTGGGCAGCGCCGCGCGAGGCACGATAGCCCAACGCCTCGACCAGCAAGGCAAAGGCGGCCGAAGGCTCGCGCCGGCTGGGATAATACAAATGGTAGCCCGCAAACCGCGGACACGAGTCCTCCAGCACGCGGATCAGGCGGCCGCCCGCGGGCTGCTGCGCGGCCTGATCCTCCATGACGAAGCCGAGTCCGAAGCCGGCGGCGGCCGCGCGGACGATCATCCCGGTGCTATCGAAGGCAAGCTGTCCCTCGACGCGCACCCGCAACTCGCGACCGGCCTTCTCCAATTCCCACGCGTAAAGACCGCCTGCGCTGAGCAGGCGAACCGGGACCGCTTCGCGTGGCGACCATCTCGTTGGCGCGTGCCTTGCCCAATCGCGCGCCGGCATCGAACCGTTCGGTCACGATCTCGATGAAACCGGAGTCGAGATCCAGCTCGACGTGGATGTCGGGATAATCGGCCAGCAGCTTCTCGAGCGCGGCCACACGACGGTGGTGGCGTGCTCGGACGTGGTGATTCGGATCTTCCCCGCCGGCTACGCGCGCAGTTCACCCAGCGAGGCGAGTTCGGTGCCGATGCCGATGCCGATGCCGATGCCGATGCGATGCCGATGCCGTCCGGATACCTTTTCATGGATTAAATCTCAATATATATTAAGTATATATTGGTATGAGATATAAGTTTCCCCATGTCAATTCCATCCGACCGCCGATCCCGTAAGCGCCTCGCCACCCGACAGGGCATCTCCGATGCCGCCACGCAGCTGTTCATGGAGCGGGGCTTCGACCATGTGACGGTGGACGAGATCGCGGAGGCCGCCGACGTCGGGCGGATGACGGTGTTCAACCATTTCCCCCGCAAGGAGGACATGTTCTTCGATCGCGACGAAGAAGGCCGCGAAATGCTGCGCGAAGCCTTGCGGAAGCGCGATCTCCGTTTCCCGCCGACCGAGGCTTACCGCCTGCTCGCGCATCGGCTGATTGCGGAAGGCAGCCCGTACTTCAGTTTTTCTGCCGGCGGCCAAGGCTTCATCGAGACGATCGAGGGCAGCGAAACCCTGAAAGCGCGCGCCAGGGCGATCCGCGACGAACTCGCCCAGGTCGTCGCAGAGGCGCTATCGGAATGTGTGCGGCGAGAGCCCACCGATCCCGACGCCCATCTCGCGGCCGGTCTGCTGCTGGCAATCTGGACCGTGGCCTTCATCCAGGCGTATCGGATATTTCGACAGACGAAAGATGCGGAACAAGCGAAGGCTGCCTTTCTCGCTACCGTCGATAGGGGAAGCATCGGCCTGAAAGCCGCGATGGCGGGCACGCCGTACGCCTGAGCGCTGGACAGCGAAGGAGTTTCACGGGCATCAATCCGGCTGGGATCACACGGTCATCAACGCCCGCGATCGCGAGGCCAGACGGAACGGGATATGACGGACCAGCCGGAGCGCTCCAAGTTTGCCGCCGACAGCCTCGCGGCGCCGCTGCGGCATTCGGTATTCCGCAGGATCTGGCTGGCGAGCCTGCTTTCCAACCTCGGCCTGATGATCCAGGCGGTCGGCGCCGCCTGGGCGATGACGCAAATGACGTCGTCCGCCGACAAGGTCGCGCTGGTGCAAACCGCCTTGATGCTGCCGGTGATGCTGATCTCGATGCCGGCCGGCGCCATCGCCGACATGCATGACCGCCGCATCGTGGCGCTGGTCTCGCTATCGATCTCGCTTTGCGGCGCCACGGCGCTCACCGCGCTGTCGTGGTTCGGCCTGGTGACGCCGCCGATCCTGCTGGCCTTGTGTTTCGTGGTCGGCAGCGGCATGGCGCTGTTCGGACCGGCCTGGCAATCCTCGGTCAGCGAGCAGGTGCCGGCGGAGACGCTGCCCTCGGCGGTGGCGCTGAACGGCATCAGCTACAACATCGCGCGAAGTTTCGGGCCGGCGATCGGCGGCGTCGTGGTTGCCGCCGCGGGCGCGGTCGCAGCGTTCGCGGCCAATGCGGTGCTCTATCTCCCGCTGCTCGTCGTGCTGTTTCTCTGGCGCCGCGTCACCGCGCCGTCGCGGCTGCCGCGCGAGCGGCTCAACCGCGCCATGGTCTCGGGCGTGCGCTATATCGCCAACTCGCCCTCGATCCGTATCGTGCTGGCGCGAACCTTCGTGACCGGCATCTTCGGCGGTTCGGTATCGGCGCTGATGCCGCTGGTGGTGCGCGACCTCCTGCATGGCGGCGCCCAGGCCTACGGCATCATGCTCGGCGCGTTCGGCATGGGCGCGGTGATCGGCGCGCTCAACATCGGCGAAGTGCGCAAGCGGATGACCGGCGAGGCCGCGGTGCGCACCTGCGCGCTGACGATGGGCGGCGCGATCGCGGCCATCGCATTGAGCCGCGAGCCGGTATTGACCGCGGCGGCATTGGTGATCGCGGGCGCGGTATGGATGCTGGCGGTCGCGCTGTTCAATATCGGCGTCCAGCTCTCCGCGCCGCGCTGGGTCGCGGGCCGCTCGCTCGCCGCGTTCCAGGCCTCGATCGCCGGCGGCATCGCGATCGGAAGCTGGGGCTGGGGCCGCCTGACCGACGCCGCGGGCGTGGAAACCGCGCTGTTGGTTTCGGGCGGGCTGATGTTTTTGTCGCCGCTGATCGGATTGTGGTTGCGGATGCCGCGGATCGGCGCCCGCGACGGCGAAGCCGAGGTGCTGGCCGATCCGGAAGTGCGGCTCTCGCTGACCGGGCGTAGCGGGCCTCTGGTGGTCGAGATCGAATATCGCGTCGCGCAGGACAGCGCCCGCGCCTTCCACAACGTGATGCAGGATGTGCAGCTCAGCCGCCAGCGCAACGGCGCCTATGGCTGGTCGATCGCGCGCGACATCGCCGATCCCGAGCTATGGACCGAGCGCTATCATTGCCCGACCTGGCTCGATTTCCTGCGCCAGCGCAACCGCGCCACCCAATCCGAACGCGCGCTGCACCAGCGCGCCATCGACTTTCACATCGGCCCCGACCCGGTGCGGGTCCGCCGCATGCTGGAACGTCCGTTCGGATCGGTGCGCTGGAAGGAAGAGACGCCCGATGGCGCCGCCAGCGACGTCCTGCCGGTGGTCGCAACGGCCGCGGGCAGCAGTACTTGAACGATTGTCACTCCGGGGCGCGCGTAGCGCCAACTACGATGTGCAATTGCACATCTGAAATCCAGCGATGATCACCTCGAGATTCCGGGTTCGAGGCTTTGCCTCGCCCCGGAATGACGTGAGATGGTGTATCATTGCCCGTGGTCGACCAGCACCTGGTTGCAGGCCTTGCTGATCCGGGCGCGATTTTGCTGCAGGCACGCCAGCACCGCATTGTCGCCATCATTCATCACGGCCCGGCAATGGCGGGCGACGTCGCGGGCGCAGGCATCGTGCCCCGGCCGCTGCTGGGCCGAGGCCGCCGAGACCCAAAACCCGGTCAGAACGAGTGGAACGATCAAAACAAATCTGGCCATCTGGTTGGTCCTCACACGCTTCAATGAATGAAAACGAATTCGCACAGCTCCATGTGAGTATCTTCCCGGAGCGTTTCGGGTTCCACCGTAATGTGAAAATTAGTTGGCGGAACGAGGCGTCGTTGGCAGGACGTTAACGTCTATTTCTCATTAATGACAGCGACGCGAAAGGCGGGCGCGGCGTGGAACATTCGCGGCGTCGGACAAACGCCGACGTCGCGAAGCGGGCACGCGGGTCATAACTTTGAGTGTGTAGAGAGAGTAAATCATGCGTAATGCGTTAGGCTTGTTGCTGGCGAGCGTTGTTTCGGCCGCCGTGATCGCCGGTGTCTGGTTCTGGACCTCTTCGCCGCACGCCGAATTGTCATCCGCCCCGGCGACCGTGAAGGCCGCGCAAGCCGATCGGCTTCCCGCTAGCGCCAAATCCGCCGACGATGTCGACGTGACCGCGGCGATTTCCGGCAAGCCCGCCGCGCCGTCGCCCGCGAGCCCCGCCGCGTCGCTCGCAGCGCAGCCGGCCGCCGCGCCTTGCGCCAATCCGGACGCGCTCGGCGTCAGCCGCGTCGTCGAGGTCGACACCACGGGCGGACCCGGCTTCGGCTTCGAGCATTTCAAGCAGCTCGATTTTCTGGCCGACAAGGAAGTCGTGCTGACCTTCGATGACGGTCCGTGGCCGGGCAATACGCCCGCGGTGCTCAAGGCGCTGGCGGACCAGTGCACCAAGGCGGTGTTCTTTCCGATCGGCAAGCACGCCAGCTATCATCCGGAAATTCTCAGGCAGGTGCTGGCAGCCGGCCACACCGTCGGATCGCACACCTGGTCGCACGCCAATTTGAACAGCAAGAAGATCACCGACCAGCAAGCCAAGGACGAAATCGAGAAGGGTTTTAGCGCCGTGAAAATGGCGCTCGGCACCGCGCCCGCGCCGTTCTTCCGCTTCCCCGAACTGCAGCATGGCCCGGCTTCGGTGACTTATCTCGGCACGCGCAACGTTGCGATCTTCTCCTGCGATCTCGACTCCTTCGACTACAAAAAAAACAACACCCCCGAGAAGGAGATCCAGACCGTCATGGGCGGGCTCGAGAAGCTCGGCAAGGGCATCATCCTGATGCACGATTTCCAGAAGCACACCGCCGAAGCGCTGCCCGAATTGCTGCGCCGCCTCAAGGCCGGCGGTTACAAGATCGTGCAGATGAAACCCAAGGGCACGCTGGAAACGCTCGCCGAGTACGACGACATGGTGCAGAAGGACGGCAAGGTCCCGGTCTCCAGCGCCCGCCCGGTCGCCAGCGTGGTGCAGACGGTTTCGCAGTAGGGGGCGATGGCGTTGTCGAGCGAAGTGGGCACCGGTTCGCGCGAAGAAAACGCGTCAAAACAAAAGACTAGAGCCCCGTTCCGATTCTGTCGGAACGGAAAAGGCTCTAGCGGCTCGGCTATCGGAAAAAGGCTGGTGCCGCAAACAGGACTTCGAACCTGTGACCCCGTCATTACGAATGACGTGCTCTACCAACTGAGCTATTGCGGCGAACCATGGCGCGGCTTCGGCGAAGGGCCGAAAACGCCCGCACCTGATATCGGGCGCGCCGCGATTTTGCAAGAAAAACGGCGCCTCCTGATAAGAGCCTAACCGCCCCAGCGCGACAAAAACCCGCGCCAGCCGCCGGTCTGGCTGGTGGGCTGGATTGGTTCGGCGAATTCGCCGCCGGTCGCCTCGTCGTCGATCCCGGGGTCGTCGGGCGCCCGCACGATCGGGATCACCGCCGGGATGCTCGATAAGGTGGCCTTGGGCTGATCGCCTTTGGAGAGGTCCTGACGGGCGCGGAACAATGGCGCCGCCGTGACCTGCGGCGATTCGGCAGGTGGCGGCTCCGGTTCGGGCTCAAGCGTGACCACAGGGGAGTTATCCTGGCGAGTTATCCTGCGGAGCCGGCGGGGTGGGTTCGATCGGGGCCGCCGCAGATTCCGTGGGAGATTTGGGTTCCGTGCGAGATAGCGGTTCCGCAGGCGATTCAGTTGCCGGCGGGGCCAACGGTTCGCGCCGTGGCGCCGGCGGCGCCAGCATGGCTTCTTCAAACGGCGACGGCTCGATGGTGGCGTTCTTGTCGGACGGAAGTGCGGCGAGCGGCGCCTGCCAGACAAAGGCATCGAGCCGGCCGGTCACCGGCGATACCGGCCGCCAGGTCGAAGAGACATAGCCGTCCGCGGTCCAGACCGGATCATGCAGCGCCCGAACCGCGCGCAAGGTCCAGGCCCGCGCCCGGCCGCTGTCGCCATGCTCGGTGCGCTCGATCTCCGCCATCAGCATCGCCACCCGCTGGGTCGGCGCCGCGATGAACGGCGCCAGAGCCTCGCGGGCGCGGGCATATTCCGTGGCATCGATCGCGGCGCGCGCGATCGCGAGCGCGCTTTCCAGATGACCCGGCGCCTTCGCCGCCAGCGTCTCCACGCGCACCAGCCGCTGGCGCGCGGAATCGCCCAGCCTGACATGAGCATAGGCATCGGCCAGATCGGGATGCGGCTGCGCCAGCCAGGCCGTCTCGACGATCCGCATCGAGCGCCGGATCTGATGCGCCTCGCTCTCATATTTGCTGGCGAGCACCGCGGCCGGCACCAACGTCGGCGCCAGCTTGACCGCTTCCATCGCGGCTTCGCGCGAGCGGTCGCGATCGACCGTTTCCAGTTCCAGCGCGCGCGCGGTCAGCAGCACGCCGCGCTGGCGCCGATACGCCGCCTTGTCGATCAGTCCCGACGACAAATTGGTGTCGAGGATCGCCAGCGCCCCGTTCCAGTCGCCCTTGGCGCAACGGAACCCGAGCACCGCATGCGAGGCCCAGGTCGAGGCCGGCGCGAGTTTCAGGGCTTCTTCCGCGATCGTCACCGCGGCGACCGGATCGTCGGCGCGCTGGGCCTCGACGAACAGGCCGCGCAAGCCCAACAGCCGCGTGTCCTCGCGCTCGGCCATGGCGCGGAAGGCGCGCTGCGCCCCGCCGCGGTCGCCGTCGAGCTGCGCTGACTGGGCATGCAGCAACAGCGCCAGCGGATCCTGGCCAGCGTGACGGCGCGCAACTTCGGCATGGGCGCGCGCCGACGTGGAGTCGCCGTGACCGATCGCGAGCAGGCCTTGCGTGATCGCGTGGCGGCCGCGCGCGATACGGCGCTCGCGCCGGCTGCGCCGGATGCCTTCCGGCAGGCGCCAGAGCGCAAGCAATATGGTCCAGACAAGCATCGCCGCGACAATGGCAATGCCGACCAACAGCACGAACACCGGCAACGAGGGATGAGCGGTCCAGCCGGGCAACGTCACCAGGACATCGCCGGGCTGATCGGCGACCCAGGCCGCGCCCTTGGCAGCCAGCGCAATCAACAACAGAAACAGAATGATCCGGATCATCGAAGGCCTATTGCGCGGGTTTGGCGAGCGCCGCGATGGCGTCCGCTGCGAATTGGCGCGACGCGGCGAGCGCAGCATCGCGCGCATCGGCCTTGTCGATCCAGGATTGAGCGGCGGCCCGATCCGCCGGCGGCAGCGTCTTCAGTTCACGCCGCGCCTCGTTGGAATCGTTGCGCAGCGCCGCCGTCGTGACCCGCGCGACGATCGCGCCGCGATCATTGCCGACCGCGTCGGTGCGCTCGATGCGGACCAGTTTTGCAGCTCCGGCCTTCAGCCGATCGACGATATCCGGAGTGACGGTGTCATTCTCCAGCACCGGCGGCGGCGACAGTTTTGGCACCAGCGTGAGCAGTTCGCGGCTGAGGATGGCCGCGGTCGGCACGCCAGCGGCCGCAAAGCTCTCCAGCGAATTCAGCGCCGCGTCATCAGGGGCCAGCGATTTCGCCGCGTTAAGCGTCGTCCTTGAAGGGTTCGCCCTGCCGCACCGACAGGTCGAGCAGCGAGGCGACCACGACCCGGCGCAGCGGCGAGATCATCGGCAGGCTTGGCGTTTCTGCGCCACGGCTGCGGCATGCACCGCGCTTTCGATTTGATCGAGACGCGCGTTGATCGCGGACAGATCGACCGCCGCCGCGGCAGCGTCGACCGGCGCCGGGTTGACGGCACTGGAATTGGCCGCACTGGAATCGGCGATGAGTTTTTCCGACTGCGCCCGCGTCGCGGCGAGTTCATCCCGCAGCGAGGCCTGCGATTTTTCCAGCGCCGCGATCCGCGCCACCATCGCCGGATCGGTCGCTGGCGTTGCCGGCTTGCTGACCTTCGCCTCAAGGCCCGCGACGCGCGCAGCTATGCCATCGACCGCGGCGACACTGACTTGCGGCGTTAGCGGTGCCGGCGGCTGAACCGCGGGCCAGCCCAGCACCCAGCCGACGCCGATCACCAGCGCTGCCGCAACCGCGCCTGAAACCGGCGCGATCACCCAAGGCGAGATTGGAGCAGATGTCGGATGCGGCGGCTCGGCGGTCACCGATTCCGCCGCCGCGGTTTCGTCTGAACGAGCTTCCTCGGCTCGAGGCTCGTGCGATGCGCTTTCGGGCGCGGCATCGCCGGCCGCATCGCGGGTATCACTGGATACCTCTGAGGCCGCGAGGTCGATGGTGGGCGGCGCGCGCCTGGCGCGGCCTGACTCCTGTGGCGACGCGATGTCTTCCAACCGCGCGTCGGACTTATCTTCAGGACGTTCTTGAGACGTTTCCTGGGACGTTTCTTGGCTTTTCTCCTGAGGTATTTCTTGAGGTATTCCCTGGGGCCGTTCTTCAAGGCGATCATCGGCCATCGCGACTGTTCCTCATTCTGTCCTGGCTGGACCCTACCAGATTCGACGCTCTCTTAGCGCGATCAGGGGCGCAACGCACGCATCAGCGCCTCCAATAAGGCATTTTCATCGGGCCTGCTCGCGGTCAGCACCTGCGTCGCCCCGGCGTCGCGGACCACCGAGGCGACCGCGTCGGAGATGCAGCATTGTGGTATCGCGAGCGCCGAGATTTCGACGCCGCCGGTTCGTGCTGCCTGCAGAAAGGCCCGGGCGCTGCGCCGCGAATAATGCAGCACCGCGGCGATCTGGTTGGCCCCAAAACCCTCACGGACCCCGGGCGGCAGTTCGGCGACCGGAATCATCCGGTAGGAGGTGTGGGTGACGACGGTAAAACCGCGCTGGCCGAGGTCGCCGGCGAGATCGCGCGCCAGATCGGCTCCGGCGAGATAAAGCAGCGTGCTGTCTTTCTTCAGACGTTTCGCCTTGACGCTGGCGAGCACGGCGTCACGCAACGCGGCGACGTCGCCATCGGCGGCGATGACATTGCCAAAACCGGCGTGGCGGGCGGCATTCGCGGTGTGTTCGCCGACCGCGAACAACGGCAGCTTGAGCAATCGTTGGCCCGAGGGGTGCCGTTCGAAGGCGCGCAGCGCATTGGCGCTGGTGACGATGACCGCATCATAATGCGCATCGGCATCATCCTGGAACGCGAGCGCCTCGAACCGCAGCATCGGCGCCAGCAGAACCTCGAAGCCGCGCGCGCGCAAGGTCGCGGCGGTCGCCTCATTGTCCGGCTGGGGGCGGGTAACCAGAACAGCCATGCCTTAATCTCCGGAGCCCAAATCGGGCCCGGGATGCGCTTCAAAGCCACACCCCGCCTGATCAGCGGAAAATTGCACTTTAAGACCCCACAATGCTAGAGCTTGAAAACGCTAGGGTAATTACGCGAACGCCGCTTTCAGCAATAGCGCAAGGGCTCAAATTGGCTAACGAAAAGTGGATGCTCGTGCTGGGCATCGAGACCACCTGCGATGAAACCGCCGCCGCCGTGGTTGAGCGCCAGGGCGACGGGTCGGGACGGATTCTGTCCAACATCGTCCGTTCGCAGACCGAGGAGCATGTCCGCTTTGGCGGCGTGGTGCCGGAGATCGCCGCGCGCGCCCATGTCGATGCGCTCGACGGCATCATCGCCGCCGCGATGAAGCAGTCGGGCTTACGCTTTTCGCAACTGTCGGCGGTCGCGGCCGCCGCAGGGCCGGGCCTGATCGGCGGCGTGATCGTCGGCCTGACCACGGCGAAGGCGATCGCGATGGTGCACAACACGCCGCTGATCGCGGTCAACCATCTCGAGGCCCACGCGCTGACGCCACGGCTGACCTGCGCGCTGGCGTTTCCCTATTGCCTGTTCCTCGCCTCCGGCGGCCATACCCAGATCGTCGCCGTCACCGGCGTCGGACAATATGTCCGGCTCGGCACCACTGTCGACGACGCCATGGGCGAAGCGTTCGACAAAGTCGCAAAAATGCTCGGGCTGCCTTATCCCGGCGGGCCTGAAGTCGAGCGCGCGGCGCGCGGCGGCGACCCCAAGCGATTTGCCCTTCCGCGGCCGATGCTCGGACGTCCGGATGCGAATTTCTCGCTCTCGGGATTGAAGACCGCGGTGCGCAACGAGGCCAGCCGGCTCGGCCCGTTGGAGCCGCAGGACATCGCAGATCTCTGCGCCAGCTTTCAAGCCGCGGTACTGGAATCGACGGCCGATCGGCTCAGCGTCGGCTTGCGGCTGTTTCACGAACAATTCGGCCCGCCGCGGGCGCTGGTCGCCGCCGGCGGCGTCGCCGCCAATCAGGCGATCCGCGGCGCATTGCAGGATGTCGCCGCCAAAGCGCAGACCACACTGATCATTCCGCCGCCTGCGTTATGCACGGACAACGGCGCGATGATCGCCTGGGCCGGCGCCGAGCGGCTGGCACTGGGTATGATCGACACCATGGACGCTGCGCCCCGCGCCCGTTGGCGACTCGACGAAAACGCCGTCGTGCCGGCGGGGTTTGCGAATACGCGGGCCGGATTTTAGGTCATGCGCAGCAATTTCTTCGCACACCCTCTCAACGAGTTGTCCCTGCGAACGCAGGGACCCATCACCCCTGGCCTCGCTATTAAGAAAAAGACCTCTGCCGTAGCACTCAAACGAGGGTCCGCACCGTATGGGTCCCTGCGTTCGCAGGGACGACTCGGTGAAAGGCCCCCTCTTTGTAAGGCTTAGCCATGCCGTCATTCAACTCCGTCGCGGTGATCGGGGCCGGCGCGTGGGGCACGGCGCTGGCTTGTGTCGCCGCGCGGGCCGGACGCGATGTCGTACTTTATGCGCGGGATGCGGCGCATGCGGCGCACATCACCTCAGGACGTGAGAATCCGAGGTTGCCAGGCTTGCGGCTCGCGGCCGATATCACGGTGACAACCGATCTGGTGCTTGCAGCGGCTGCGGATATCATCCTGATCGCCACACCCGCGCAACATTTGCGCGGAGCGGCGAATGCGCTCGCGCCGCATCTTGCAAAGGGCGCGCCGATCATCGCCTGCGCCAAGGGCATCGAGCGCGGCACGCACAAATTCATGACCGAGGTGATCGCGGAATCGGCTCCCCATGCGACGCCGGCGATCCTGTCCGGACCCGGATTTGCCGAAGACGTCGCGCGCGGGCTTCCGACCGCGGTGACCTTGGCGGCGAAAGACGAACAGCTCGCCAGTGCATTGGTGCAGGCGCTGGGCTCTTCGACATTCCGGCCCTATCACACAACGGATATCAGCGGCGTCGAGATCGGCGGCGCCGCCAAGAACGTGCTGGCGATCGCCGCCGGCATCGCGGTCGGCCGCAAGCTTGGCGCCTCGGCGCTGGCGGCGCTGACCACGCGCGGCTTTTCGGAGTTGGTGCGGCTCGGCCATGCCTGCGGCGCGCGCAGCGAAACCATGGCGGGGCTGTCGGGTCTCGGCGACCTGATCCTGACCTGCTCCAATCCCCAGTCGCGCAATTTCTCGCTCGGCATCGCGCTCGGCCGTGGCGAAGCGCCGTCTGCGGGAAAACTCGCCGAAGGCGAATTCACCGCGCCGGTGCTGATCGAACTGGCGGTTTCGAAAAATGTCGATATGCCGGTATCGTCGGCGGTCGCCGCGATCTTGAGCGGCGCGGTTACCATTGATGCGGCGATCGAAGGCCTGCTGACGCGGCCGTTCAAGGCGGAGGGATAAATGACATACTGGCTGGTGAAATCGGAGCCTTCGGCGTGGTCGTGGGATCAGCAGGTGGCAAAGGGCGCCAAGGGCGAAGCCTGGACCGGCGTGCGCAATTTCACCGCGCGGCAGAACCTCGTGAAGATGAAGAAAGGCGACCTCGCCTTCTTCTATCATTCCAACGAAGGCAAGGAGATCGTCGGCATCGCCGAGATCATCAAGGAGGCCTATCCCGATCCGACCGACAAGACCGGAAAGTTTGTCTGCGTCGACATCAAGGCCGACAAGCCGCTGAAGACCCCGGTAACGATGGCCGCGATCAAGGCCGACAAGAAGCTCGCCGAAATGGCCCTGGTGAAATATTCGCGCCTGTCGGTGCAGCCGGTGACGGCGGAAGAGTGGAAGATGGTCTGCAAGATGGGCGGGATGTAGCGCTTCCTTACTTCCTTCTCCCCTTGTGGGAGAAGGTGGCGCCAACGGGTCGCGCGAACGCGCGCCCGATGACAGGCTCCGCGCCGGATGAGGGGTAGCAACATAACGAGCGCCGAGACGCGTCTCGAATTTCGCTGCGCTCATACGAGCCACCTTCTCCCACAAGGGGAGAAGGAAAGAGGATGGATCGATTCAGCAAATAAACGCTTGACACCCATTTGCTGATTTGCCCGTCGTGCCAATGTGTCGCAGCGGATCGTTGTTGATCGCGAAGGCAAATCACCTTCACTTCTCAATCTATCCCGCACCCGCAAGAGGGGCGTTTCGCGATCGCCACGGACGTTGGGCGCGGGGAGCGATGGACGTGAAGGTGCCGCAGGACGAACGGCACTGACGCGGACGGCAAAGTCGTGTGGTCTTGACGCCCCAATGGCAGGTGTCAAGTTGCGCGGAGGTATCCGCGCGGCGACGGTGACAAACAAGCTCTGGTCTCACCGGGGAGAGCACGAAGATAAGCCGTAAAACCATTGCGCAGGGAAGGCCGGACTGCTTCCGCTGAACCTGTATGCTCGTGTGCGCTTTTGTTTGCTACTTTTGCACACGGGACCGCGGGTGCAGCGCGCACCCGGTCTTCCCTGCGCCCTCTTCTTTTTTGGGGCGAACGAATTTGCAAACCTCGGGCGAATGCTGTCGCGAGAATGCGGAGTCATATTCAGCCGTCGTCCCGGCGAAGGCCGGTATGTGGACGGCCCCGGGCCACAAGAGCTTTTTCAGGGTCTGATCGGATCGCTTGCATCCATATGTCCGGCCTGTTGATGCGGTACGAGACCGCTGGCCAAGATGGTTTCCGCGATACGAGCTCCAATCACCCGTGCGACCTCTTGAGGCCAATGGGTCCCTCGGTTTAGCTCGTATCCCAGATCGATCGATCCTACTCCATCTGCTCTTGCAGCTCCGCTCGACCGACGATCCGCCGATCGAAGTTCTTAGTCAGGCAACTTGCGACGCGGCGGCATTGAGCCTTGCGTTGTCGTAATTTTCCCCTGTCGTCATCAGCTTCCAGGCGATGCGGGCCATCTTGTTGGCAAGGGCCACGGCGGCCTGCTTCGGCGATTTCCGCTTCAGGAGCGCGATCAGCCATTGCGGCCCGCGGCCCTTCGGTCCCTTGGCCAACTTGACCACGGAGGTTGCTCCCGTCACCAGCAGGCTTCGTAAGGTCTCGTCACCTGCCCGGGTGATCTTGCCAAGCCTGAGCTTGCCGCCGGTCGAATGGTCCTTGGGTGTCAAGCCGAGCCATGCGGCAAACAGACGGCCGGAGCGGAAGGCGTGGGGATCCGGCGCCTTCATCACGAGCGCTGCTGCCGTCACCGGCCCGATCCCAGGCACCTCGGCCAGCCGCCGACTCATCGCATCGGCGCGGTGTAAAGCCCTGAGTTTGATCTCGATGGTCTTCAGTTCGACCTGCAATTGCTCATATTGACGTTCCAGAAGCGAGAACAGATCGCGCACGAGGTCCGGCAGGCTGGCGTCTTGCGCAACGGCCGCCAGCAGCGATGCAAGCTTGTCGATGCCTTTGGCCGCGATCAGGCCAAACTCCGCCGCGTGGCTACGGATCATATTACTCAGTTGCGTTCGACGGACGATCAACTGCTCTCGGACACCCAATAGCATCAGCCCTGCCTGCTGCTCGACCGTCTTCACCGGCACAAACCGCATCCGCGGTCGGCTCCCGGCCTCGCACAGCCCTTCCGCGTCCCGACCGTCGTTGTTGTTGCGCGTGACATAGGGCTTCACGAGCTGCGGAGCGATCAACTTCACCTGGTGGCCGAGCTTAGCCAGTTCCCGCGCCCAATAATGCGATGCTCCGCAGGCCTCGATCACGACAATCGTCGGCGCAAGATTGCCAAAAAACGCCAACATCGCGCTCCGGCTCAACCGCTTGCGCAGCACAGGCTGTTCCTGCGCATCAACCCCATGCAACTGGAAAATATGCTTCGACGTATCCATTCCAATTCGGATAATCTCGTTCACGGACGGCTCCCTCGTTTGAGATCTCGACAACCTCATTCTGGCACATTCGATGCCGTAGGGGGCCGTCCACACCATCAGCCGTGTGTTCTCGTTTCGGCAGTAGGGTGGATACCTTCTGATACAGCCGACGCCAGGGGTTATGGGTCCCTGCGCCTTACGCGCAATTGCGCGCTGGGCAGGGACGACTACGTGCTTGCTGTTTGAAAACTAAATCGGAATTATCGACGAATAACGCGCCAGCGTTACGCCGCCGCGGCCGTCACGACCTGCGCCAGGAGCTGCTCGCGCTTCGATTGCGAGCGGTAGCCTTTCATGGTCGCGGCGAAACGTTCGAGGATACCGTCTTCGAACGCGGTGACGATAGTGTCGTGCACGTAGCTCTTGCGGCAGATCGCCGGCGTGTTCGACAATTCGTCGGCGGCGGCGCGGACGGCTTCCAGCACCTGCTTCTTGCGGCCACGGGCGCTGGCGGCGGGCGAAATGCGTGACAGCGATTCCAGCACCACGGCGGAGGCCATCAGGGTGCGGAAATCCTTCAGCGAAATCTTGATGCCGGCGATCTCGCGCAGGAACGCGTTCACCGTGGTGGTCGAGACCGCGCGGACCACGCCCGAATTGTCGCGGTACTGGAACATGCGCTTGCCGGGCACGGTGCGCAGGATGCCGATCGCGCGCACCAGCTTGGCGGCGTTGCATTCCTTGCGCGTGGCCTTGCCGCCCTTGGCCTTGAAGGTCAGCACCACATTGTCGTCTTCCAGCGCGACGTTGGATTTCAGCATGGTGGTGGCGCCGCGGGTACCGTTGAGGCGGGCGTAGGATTCATTGCCGGGCCGGATCGCGGTGCGCGCGATCAGCTCGATCACCGCCGACAACGCGAATTCGCGGGTCGGTGTGTCGCCGGAGAGATGCATCGACACGTTACGGCGGATTTTCGGCAATGCTGCGACCAGCTTGCCGAGGCGGTGCGCCTTGCGCTGCTCGCGGACCTTCTCCCAGTCGGCGTGGTAGCGGTATTGCAGCCGGCCCGCGGCATCGCGGCCGACGGCCTGCAAATGCGAGGTCGGATCCGGCGAATAGCGGACTTCCTGATAGGCCGGGGGCACCGCCATCGAGTTCAGGCGCCGGATGGTGCCGACATGCCGGATCGGCGTGCCATTGGCCCGGATGAAGGAATAACTCTTGCCGCGCTTGATGCGCCGGATGGTGAGTTCGTTCTGATCGCCGAGCGTCAGGCCAAGCTCGCCGGCCAGGTCTTCAACGGAGGTTTTGGCGACGATGCCCGCGACGTTGGGCTTGGTCGTGCCGCGCGCCTTGAGCGGCGCTTTGGGCAATTGCCCGAGCGCTCGCGCCAGCTCAACAGCGGGATCGGCGGAAACGGGCCGTGGTGCCTCGAAATTCTGCTGATCCATCATAGTCCTAGTCGCCCTGCTTCACCTGTGCTTCCGGTAATGCCTGTTGTTATGGCTTGGTTCCGGCGGGACGCTCCGGCCCCGGGGAGGCCATTTAGGGGGTAAGCCAGCGCAATGCGAGTCCCTAATCCGGAGTAGGAGGTTTCCAGATACCGGTCATGGCTCCCATTCGCGCGATAGCGTTGATTTAGGACTGCGGCAAAACGCGAAAGTGATGGCTTCGGGGAGCGACGGACGGCCGATGACCGGAGCCGCGACCGCGCGACCCAGAGCGTTTTCGAGCGAAGTGGGCACCGGTTCGCGTGAAGAAAACGCGTTAAAACGAAATCCAGGCCGTGAAGCCGCACAGACCAAGGTCGGAGAGGTTTCCGCCTTGTCGCGAGGCAGCCCGGCGACGCATAATCAAAACAACGATGAAGACGGCTGGTGGTCGCCAAATCCACCGGAACGGTCCCGCCGGTTGGAAGGGGAGAGTGACGATGTCCGAGAAGATCTACGACGTATCCGCGGAATGGGCCAAGCGCGCCTTTGTCGACCAGCCCAAATATCGCGAGATGTATGCCCGCTCGATTTCGGACCCCAGGGGATTCTGGACCGAACAGGCCAAGCGCATCGACTGGATCAAACCCTTCACCAAGGTGGAGAACACCTCGTTCGCGCCCGGCAACATCTCGATCAAATGGTTCGAGGATGGCGTGCTCAACGTCGCCGCCAATTGCATCGACCGCCATCTCGCCAAGCGCGGCGACCAGACCGCGATCATCTGGGAGGGCGACAACCCCTCGGAGTCGAAGCACATCACCTATCGCCAGTTGCATGACGAAGTCTGCAAGATGGCAAACATCCTGCGCACGCGTAACGTCAAGAAGGGCGACCGCGTCACGATCTATCTGCCGATGATTCCGGAAGCCGCCTACGCGATGCTGGCCTGCGCGCGGATCGGCGCCATCCATTCCGTGGTGTTCGCCGGCTTCTCGCCCGACAGCCTGGCCCAGCGCATCAGCGACTGCCAGTCCAAGATCGTCATTACCGCCGATGAGGGTCTGCGCGGCGGCAAGAAAGTGCCGCTGAAGGCCAATGTCGATGATGCGATCGCCAAGAGCGGCGGTGTCGACTGGGTCGTCGTGGTCAAGCGCACCGGTACGCCGGTCGAGATGAATCCGTCGCGCGATTTCTGGTACCACGAGGCCGCCGCTGTCGTGACCACGGAATGCCCGGTCGAGCACATGCACGCGGAAGACCCGCTGTTCATCCTCTATACCTCGGGTTCGACCGGCCAGCCCAAGGGCGTGCTGCACACCTCAGGCGGCTATCTGGTGTTCGCGTCGATGACGCACCAATATGTGTTCGATTATCACGACGGCGATATCTACTGGTGCACCGCCGATGTCGGCTGGGTCACCGGCCACAGCTACATTCTCTATGGACCGCTGGCCAACGGCGCGACCACGCTGATGTTCGAAGGCGTGCCGAACTATCCCGATCATTCGCGGTTCTGGAACGTGATCGACAAGCACAAGGTCAATATCTTCTACACCGCGCCGACCGCGATCCGCGCGCTGATGCAAGGCGGCGACGAACCTGTCACGAAGACCTCGCGCAAGAGCCTTCGCCTGCTCGGAAGCGTCGGCGAACCGATCAATCCGGAAGCCTGGGAATGGTATTATCGCGTGGTCGGTGACGAGCGCTGTCCGATCGTCGATACTTGGTGGCAGACCGAAACCGGCGGCATCCTGATCACGCCGCTGCCGGGCGCCACCAAGCTCAAGCCCGGTTCGGCGACGCAGCCGTTCTTCGGCGTGGTGCCTGAAATCGTCGATGCCGACGGCAAGGTGCGGGACGGCGAAACCACCGGCAATCTCTGCATCGCAAGGTCGTGGCCGGGGCAGATGCGCACCGTCTATGGCGACCACGCCCGCTTCGAGCAGACCTACTTCTCGACCTACAAGGGCAAATACTTCACCGGCGATGGTTGCCGCCGCGACGCGGACGGCTATTACTGGATCACCGGCCGGGTCGATGACGTGATCAACGTCTCCGGCCATCGCATGGGCACCGCCGAAGTCGAAAGCTCGCTGGTGGCGCATGAGGCGGTGTCGGAAGCCGCCGTGGTCGGCTATCCGCACGACATCAAGGGCCAGGGCATCTACGCCTATGTGACCTTGATGAAAGGCAAGGAGCCGAGCGACGGCTTGCGCAAGGAACTGGTGGCCTGGGTACGCAAGGACATCGGTCCGATCGCCTCGCCTGACCTGATTCAATTTGCGCCCGGACTGCCCAAGACCCGCTCCGGCAAGATCATGCGCCGCATCCTGCGCAAGATTGCCGAAGACGAGCCGGGCAGTCTCGGCGATACTTCAACCTTGGCGGATCCCGCCGTGGTCGACGATCTGGTTGCCCATCGGCAGAACAAGAAGGGCGCGGGGGGTTAGTTCTCCGCGAGGAGAAGGGGGGGCTTATGCGATTGCATCTCGGACGTCTGGTCTTGGCGATACTCGTTGTCGTATCCGGCGCTGCACTGGGCTCGCCCCGCGCGGGCGCCGCCAATCTCGACGAGGCCTGCGGCGGGCCGCAGAAAATAACCTGCAACTCGGCGCTTTATTGCCAGCTTCCGGCCGGGCAATGCAGCAGCCCCGATACCGCCGGTACGTGCGTAAAGGCGCCCGACTTCTGTATGCGGGTTTCGAGGCCGGTGTGCGGCTGCAACGGCAAGACCTACGCCAACGAATGCGAAGCCCGCAAAGCCAGGGTCGCGATCGACTCAACCGGCGCCTGCAAGAAGCCACCGGCGGCGGAGGGAACGCCGGCGGCCAAGCCCGCGGCGAAGAAAAAGAAGAAGAAGGCTGCGACGCCAAGCCAATAGAGCGTTTTCGAGCGAAGTGGATACCGGTTCGCGTGAAGAAAACGCGTCAAAACAAAAACCTAAAGCCCCGTTCCAATTCCATCGGAACGGGAAAGGCTCTAGGCGCCGGGGACGCCTCACAGCATCGTCACGGCTCGCCGGACGTTTCCCGGCGAGTGTTGTTTTCAAGTCATTTACTTTAATTCGAACATTTTCTTACCTCACGCCCGCCAAATTCATCCAAAGGCCCGCGTGGAAACCGCCTGGTTAAGGCACGCGGTTAAAGATACTTCCGCAAGCCGGCGTTTCGCCGAGGTTTGAGATTTTTGACCGCCCGGCAGGGGCGGTAATAGTGAACTGGAGAACGTAATGTCGCTGAGGATTGCGGTGGCGCTGGCAGCCACCATCGGGGCGGGTGTGTTGATGTCGGGCGCGGCCGAGGCGCGGCCGGACATGGTCGGCTTCCGGGGCGATTATTCGCCGGGAACGATCGTGGTGAAGACCAATGAGCGCCGGCTTTATCTGGTGGTCGATCCCGGTCACGCGATGCGCTATCCGGTCGGCGTCGGCAAGGCCGGCAAGCAATGGGCCGGCGTCACCCAGATCGACGGCAAGTACCGCGCCCCGGCCTGGTCGCCGCCCGCCGAGATACGGCATGACAAGCCCTTGATGGCTAGCGTGATCCCGGGCGGCTCGCCGCATAATCCGATGGGCGTCGCGGCGATGACCCTGGCCGGTGGTGAATATGCCATCCATGGCACCAACGCGCCGGGTTCGATCGGCGGATTCGTCTCCTACGGCTGCATCCGGATGCTCAACGAGGACATCAGCGACCTCTACCAGCGCGTCTCGGTCGGCACGACCGTGGTGGTTTCGCGCTGATCCAGCGACGGCACGACGGTAAAAAGCCACGCTCAGGCGTGGCTTTTTCGTCTCCAGCCTCAAAAATCCGAGGCGATGCCTTTGTTTTCCCAATCACCGTAGCGGGTCGGTTCCGGCCCCTTCGGCCCCTGGAGCTCCCTTGCCAACGGGTGAGCATCGGCCGCGGCGGCTTGCCGCCGCGCTTCGGCTTCGGCGAGCGCGCGTTTGGCGGCCTCGGGCAGCGGCTTGCGTTCCGGCTCGGATGCGGCAGGCTTGAGCAATGAAGGATCGGGCGGCGAGGGCGACAGCGAGGGATCCTGGGTCATCTTTCCGGCTTTCAGCGAGAACTCGTATTCAAACCTTCGGCATCCAGATCATACCTGAACTTTGAAATCATGAAGGCGATTCTTACATTTGGCATATTCGCATGCGAGAGCTGTGCACCCTTCCGATGATGGCCTTGTTCCGCCAAGCTGCCGTCACCGCTTCCGAGATGTTCCCACGCAATGCCTCCTCAACGATTCGCTCTGCCAACCGAAGTGCCTGGTCTCGCGGCGCGGCGGATCGCAGCCGATATTCTTGACGGCGTGCTGCACAAGCACCGCATGCTCGACGACCAGCTCGACGGCGCCGGCGCGCATCCCGGATTGAAGACGCTCTCCGATCGCGACCGTGCCTTGATGCGGCGGCTGGTGGCGACGATCCTGCGGCGGCTCGGCACCCTCGGCCATGTGCTGTCGCGGCTGCTCGATCGCGGCATTCCGACCGACGCGCCGCGCGCACAGAGCGCGCTGTTAATCGGCGCTGCGCAGATTCTCTGGATGGATGTGCCCGACCACGCCGCGGTCGACCTGTCGGTGCGGCTGGTGCAATCGGACCGGCGCGCCGCGAAATATGCCGGGCTCGTCAACGCGGTGCTGCGCCGCTGCGCGCGCGAGGGCGAAGCGCTGATCGAAGAGGTCAAGGCCGAAAGGCTCGATGTTGCGCCATGGCTGCTGCAACGTTGGACCGCCCATTACGGCGAAGCCGTTGCCCGCGACATCGCCACCGCGATCGGCCATGAGCCGTCGCTCGACATCACCGTGAAATCGGACACCGCGCAATGGGCGACGCGCCTGCATGGCGAAACGCTGCCGACCGGATCGGTGCGCACGCTGCTGCAAGGCTCGGTGACGATGCTGCCGGGGTTCAGCGAAGGCCAATGGTGGGTGCAGGACGCGGCCGCCGCGTTGCCGGTCCGGCTGTTCGGCGACGTTGCCGGTAAAAACATCGCCGATCTTTGCGCCGCGCCGGGCGGCAAGACCGCCCAGCTTGCGCAAGCCGGCGCGTGCGTCACCGCGGTCGACCGTTCCTCAAACCGCATGGCACGGCTGCGCGACAATCTGGTGCGGCTCGCTTTGGAGGCCGAGACCGTCGTGGTCGACGCCGCCGAATGGCCGGGAGGCACCAACAGCGGCAACTTCGACGGCATCCTGATCGATGCACCCTGTACCTCGACCGGAACCATCCGGCGCCACCCCGACATCGGCTGGCTCCGGCAGGAAGCCGATATCGCTCCGCTGGTGGCGCTGCAGGAACGGTTGCTGCAGCGGGCGGCCACGCTGCTGCGGCCGGGCGGGACCTTGGTCTACTGCACGTGCTCGCTGGAACCGGAAGAAGGCGAACAGGCCGTATCGAGCTTTCTCGCCGCTGAGCCGTCGATGCGCCGGGCGCCGGTCGAGGCCAGCGAGGTCGCGGGCCTCGCCGAGATCCTGACCGCGGAAGGCGATTTGCGGACCCTGCCCAGCCATTTGCCGCGGGACGAGCCGAGGCTAAGCGGGCTCGACGGCTTTTATGCCGCGCGGCTGGTTAAATCATGATTTTGCACTGTATTTTCAGACCGAGTCGCTGATTCGCGTACATTCATGATGGTGTCTTGACCGCGTTTCCGGATTAAAAGGATTCGCGAGATTCCCTCCCGACCGAGTCTGCGGCTTAGAAGTTCTTTTTGCCTCCAAAAGCGAAGAGGATTCTGAGTCGGAGCCGTACTCGAATCATGTTTCCTGGTGTCCCCTCTGATCCGAAGTTCGCTAAGGGGGTGACGCAATTTCGAGCGAACTTCGGGACACTTAGGCAAGGCGTGTCGGTCGCTCAACACAGACGCATTTCGACGCTGATCATGGGCCGCTTCGCGCGGAGCATGATGGCGCGCGCAAGTGGCGGCTCGGTGGCGCTGTCGCGGCTGTGGCCTGGCCGCGCCGATCGGCTGATCATCGCGCCGCACGATCTGCGCACGGCGGACGCCACCCGCGCGGCCGAAATCTATGCCGGCCGTTTTGTGTTCGCCGGCAAGATCGTCACCTGCCACGGACGCTCGATCTTCGACCTCGAGCCGCCATCGGAAGATTGGGAGGTGGCGCTACTCGGCTTCGGATGGCTGCGGCATTTGCGCGCGGCCGATACCGCGCTGACCCGCGCCAATGCCCGCTCGCTGGTCGACGACTGGATGTCGAATCCCGCGAAGAAACGCCCGGTGAGCCGCCGCGCCGACGTGATGGCCCGCCGCGTGATCTCGCTATTGTCGCAGGCGCCGCTGGTGCTCAGCGATACCGACAGCAAATTCTACCGGCGCTATTTGCGCGGCCTGACCCGCGATATCCGCCATTTGCGCTATGCCATGCTCGATATGCCCGACGGCGTGCCGCGGCTGCAGGTGGTGATCGCGCTGTGCTACGCCTCGCTCTGCCTTGCCAACCAGGCGCGCCACATCCGAGGCGCCACGAGAAAACTATCCGACGAGTTGCAGCGGCAGATCCTGCCCGATGGCGGCCACATCTCGCGCAATCCGGGCGCGCTGATCGAGCTGTTGATCGATCTGTTGCCGCTACGGCAGACCTTCGCCGCCCGTAACATCGCGCCGCCGCCGGCATTGTTGAATGCGATCGATCGCATGATGCCGATGCTGCGCTTCTTCCGCCATGGCGACGGCAGCTTCGCGCTGTTCAACGGCATGAGCAGCGCGCCTTCCGATCTGCTGGCAACGCTGCTCGCCTATGACGATGCGCACGGCGCGCCGATGGCGAACATGCCGCATACCGGCTTTCAGAGGCTTGATGCCGGCGCGATGACCGTGATCGTCGACACCGGGCCGCCGCCACCGGCGAATGTCAGCCACGACGCCCATGCCGGCTGCCTGTCCTTCGAGTTGTCGTCCGGCTTGAGCCGGATCGTCGTCAATTGCGGCATGCCGTCGACCGGCCGCGACAATTGGCGGGTGTTTGCGCGCAGCACGCCGGCGCATTCGACGCTGACGTATCACGAGACCTCATCGTGCCAGTTCGTCGAACTGTCGGCGGTGAAGCGGCTGCTGCAGGGATCGCCGATCATCAGCGGGCCGGCCCATGTCGAGAGTTATCGCGAGGCGGTCGCCAATGGCGAGCTCCTGACTGCATCGCATGACGGCTATCTCGCGCGGTATGGCGTCGTGCATCGCCGCGTCTTGATGGCCTCGCATGACGGCTCCAGGCTCGACGGCGAGGACACGCTGGCGCCGGCGCCGGGCGGCCGGATCAAGGGCCACGATACCGACTACGCACTGCGGTTTCATCTGCACCCGTCGGTGAAGTCGAGCCGCCTCAGCGACGCACGCGGCGTGATGCTGGTGCTGCCGAACCGCGACGTCTGGACCTTCGAGGCGCCGGACGACAAGGTCGAGCTGGAAGACAGCGTGTTCCTGGCGGGAAATGACGGTCCCCGCCGCACCGCCCAGATCGTGATCCGGCAGGATTCACGGCAGGCCTCCAGCATCCGATGGACCTTCGTGCGCTCGACATCGTCGCCTTCGGTGACAACGGCGCGGCGCAATGCCCGCCGCGAACCCGAATTGCCGTTGTAGAACAGCGCCGCACAAGATGTGGAGCTGGCCGTTGTGAGAGGCGTCGAAAGCTGCTACTTACCGGCCGCTCGCGCGACTGGCGACTTTGGATGGAGCACCATCGGGAAGCGCGGGAATGACTGCCGCGCGCCTGGGCAAAAAAGCACCCTTTTAACTGAGGATCTTGCCCATGACCGACCATCCGCGCCGCGTAACCCGCGCCCTGTTGTCCGTTTCCGATAAATCCGGACTGATCGAATTCGCCCGCGCTCTGTCGGCGCATGGCGTCGATCTCGTCTCCACCGGCGGCACCGCCAAGGCGATCGCCGCCGCGGGCTTGAAGGTGAGAGACGTTTCCGATCTCACGGGTTTTCCGGAAATGATGGACGGTAGGGTCAAGACCCTGCATCCCAAGGTGCATGGCGGACTGCTCGCCATCCGCGATAATGCCGAACACGCGCAATCCATGCAGGATCACGGCATCGCGCCGATCGACCTGTTGGTGGTCAATCTCTATCCGTTCGAAGCGACCGTCGATAAGGGCGCTGAGTTCGAGGAGTGCATCGAGAACATCGACATCGGTGGCCCCGCGATGATTCGCGCCGCCGCGAAGAACCATGACGACGTCGCGGTCGTAGTCGAGCCGCAGGATTACGAGGCCGTGCTCGATGAACTCGCTACCAACGGCGGTGCGACTACGCTAACGTTGCGCCGCGGCCTCGCGGCCAAGGCCTACGCCCGCACCGCCGCCTATGACGCGGCGATCTCGAACTGGTTCGCGCTTCAGCTCAAGACCGACGCACCGGATTTTCGTGCCTTCGGCGGCCGCCTGATCCAGGCGCTACGTTATGGCGAAAACCCGCATCAGCAAGCCGCGTTCTATCGCACGCCCGACAAACGCCCGGGCGTCGCCACCGCGCGCCAGTTGCAGGGCAAGGAGCTGTCATACAACAACATCAACGACACCGACGCGGCCTATGAATGCATCGCCGAATTTGATCCGGCGCGCACCGCGGCCTGCGTCATCGTCAAGCACGCCAATCCTTGCGGCGTTGCCGAGGGCCCCGATCTCATCAGTGCTTACCGCAAGGCATTCGCCTGCGACACCCAATCGCCCTATGGCGGCATCATCGCGGTCAATCGCACGCTCGATGCCGACACCGCTCGCGTCATTACCGAAATCCTGACCGAAGTCATCATCGCGCCCGACGCGACCGAGGAAGCCATCGCGATCATCGCCAAACGACGCAATCTGCGGCTACTGCTCGCGGGTAGCCTGCCTGATCCCCGCGCGCGCGGCCTGACCGCGAAAACCGTCGCGGGTGGTTTGCTGGTGCAGAGCCGCGACAACGCCGTGGTCGACGACATCGCGCTGAAGACCGTGACCAGGCGCGCGCCCACCGAGGCCGAACTGCACGATCTCAAATTCGCATTTCGCGTCGCCAAGCACGTCAAGTCCAACACCATCGTCTATGCCAAGAATCTCGCCACCGTCGGCGTCGGCGCCGGACAGATGAGCCGGGTGGACGCCTCGCGCATCGCCGCGCGCAAAGCGCAGGACGCCGCCACCGACGCCAAGCTCGACCAGCCCATGACCAGGGGATCCGTGGTCGCCTCCGATGCATTCTTTCCGTTCGCGGATGGCTTGCTGGTCGCGATCGAAGCCGGCGCCACCGCCGTGATTCAGCCCGGCGGATCGATCCGCGACGAGGAAGTCATCAAGGCCGCCGACGACGCTGGCATCGCGATGGTGTTCACCGGCGTGCGTCATTTCAGGCATTGATTTCGGTCGTCCCGGCGAACGCCGGGACGTGCTGCGACGGTGGCGCTAGTCACTCCCGCACCCGCGCCAGCAGGACCAAGCCGGCCAGAAAAAACAATACCAGCACCGACATGCCGCCCTTCTGGCTTTCGGCCGCCGCGGTGATCAGGCCGATCAGGAGCGGTCCGATAAACGACGTGACTTTCCCGGTCAGCGCGAACAGGCCGAAATATTGCGCGACCCGGTCTTTCGGCGCGATCCTGATCAGAAGCGAGCGCGATGCGGCCTGCAACGGCGCGCCGGCCGCGCCAATCAGGCAGCCGAGCACCAGATAAGCGCGCTCGGCGGCTGAGGCGAACAGCGCGCCGCCGGGCACCGGCGGCGTCACCTTGATGAACAGAACGCTGTCCTTGTCCACGAGCAGGATGGCGACGGTCGCAGACAGCAACAGCAGCATGGCGCCGGCGATCACGCGTTTTGGTCCCAATGCATCGTCGAGCTTGCCGCCGAACCATGCACCTAATGTACCGGCGATCGCGAGGATGATGCCGAATGTGCCGAGCTCGATTGTATTCCAGCCGAAGGTGCCGGCGGCATAGATGCCGCCGAAGGCGTAGAGCGAGATCAGGCCGTCGGTGTAGATCATGTTGGCGAGCAGAAACGCCGCCATCGATTTCCGCTCCGGCAATTCGCGCAGCGTTTGCCGCAACTCCGTCATTCCCTCGCGCAGCGCGTTGCCCAGCGCGTGTCTGGCCGGATAATCCGGCGTCAGCAAAAACATCGGCAACACGAAGATGACGAACCAGATGCCGGTCAACGGACCGGTGATGCGGTCGCCCTGATGCGTGACCGGATCGAGGCCGAACAGCGGCGAGAATCCAAACAAGGTGCGCCCGGTTTCGGGACTGGCGGCGAGAAAGCCCAGCACCAGAATGAGACTGAGGATGCCGCCTATATAGCCGGTGGCCCACCCCGTGCCGGACAACCGGCCGATCTTGTCCGGCGGCACCAGGGTCGGCATCATCGCATTGTTGAACACGGTGGCGAATTCAACGCCGATGGTGGCGATCCCATAGGCAAGCAGCAGCGGCGGAATCACACTCGGGTCGCCGGGCTTGCCAAACCACATCAGGCAGGAACCGATCACCAAAAGCGCGCCGAACGCCGCGATCCACGGCTTGCGGCGGCCGCTGGCGTCCGCGATCGCGCCCAGCACGGGCGACATCAACGCTATGACCAGCCCGGAAGCCGCGGTGGCAAAGCCCCACAGCGACTGTCCGCTGGCGGGATCGGCGGCCACATGGGTGGCAAAATAGGGCGCGAACACGAAAGTAGTGATCAGCGTGAAATACGGCTGGGCCGCCCAATCGAAGAAAATCCAGCTGGTCACAGCCGCGCGCGGCGGGTAATTCGGCCGCAAATCTGCGCCGCGGGCCTCGGTGAGCGTGATCGCCATTGCCAAAATATCCCGCATGTTCACGAAGTGGCGTTTTGCCACTGGCATCGGCGCCCGTATAGCATAGGCGATGCGACGGACCCGCGTTTCCTCCCGGTCTCAAATGGCCTCAACTCCCGGCAGAATGTTGATGATGTTGTTTAAAGCGGGCCTACGCATGCAATTCCCGGCCCTTGTCGCATCCCTTGCGCTGACCGCGACACTCTGCGGGCCCGCGAGCGCACAGGATATCCGGCACGGCGCGGCACCGATCGGCGACCCCTATGCGGCGCGCGCGGTGGTCGCCCATCACGGCATGGTGGTGGCACAGGAGAAGATCGCCGCGCATGTCGGCGCCGATGTGCTGCAGCGTGGCGGCAACGCGGTCGACGCCGCGGTCGCGATCGGCTTTACGATGGCCGTGACCTATCCTCGCGCAGGAAATATCGGCGGCGGCGGCTTCATGGTGATTTATTCGGCCGAGCGTCATGAGGATATCGCGATCGATTATCGCGAGACCGCGCCGGCTGCGACCACGCGCGATATTTTTCTCGGCGCCGACGGCAAGCCCGATCGCGCGAAGTCGCTGGATTCCGCGTTGGCGATCGGCGTGCCCGGTACCGTCGCGGGGTTGGCGCTGGCGCTCGACAAATATGGTTCCGGCAAATTTACGCTGGCGGAGCTGTTGAAGCCGGCCATCGCACTGGCCTCGGACGGCATCGAGGTCGCGGGTGATACCGCCGACACGCTCGGCGAGGGACGCCAGCGGCTGGCGCACTGGCCCGCCTCGCTCAAGATGTTGTTGCGCGACGACGGCACGCCGCTGCGGGAAGGCGATAGACTGGTCCAGAAGGATCTTGCCGCGACGCTCTCCGCGATCGCCGAACACGGCCCGACGGGATTCTATCGCGGACCAGTCGCCGACAAACTGGTGAAGGCAATTTCCGACGCCGGCGGCATCATGACGATCGACGATCTAAAATCCTACCAGCCGACGATCCGCACGCCGGTGCACGGCACCTATCGCGGCTACGACGTTGTCTCGATGCCGCTGCCCTCGTCCGGCGGCGTCGTGCTGCTGGAAACCCTCAATATCCTCGAGGGCTTTCCGTTACCGGAACTGAAACAAGGCTCGGCGGACTCACTGCATCTGATGATCGAGGCGATGAAGCGCGCTTATGCCGATCGCGCGCATTATCTCGGCGATCCCGCCTTCGTCACCGCACCGGTCGCAACGCTGATGACAAAGCAATACGCAGCGAAGCAGCGCGCCGGCATCGACCCCGGCCACGCCACGCCATGGAAGGACGAACTCCTGGCGACGGCATCGCCTGCGCCATCGCATGAGGGCAGCAACACCACGCATTTCTCGGTGGTCGACAGCAACGGCGACGCCGTCAGCAATACCTACACGCTGAATTACCCCTACGGTGTAGGCCTGGTGGCGGACGGCACCGGCGTGCTGCTGAACGACGAGCTCGACGATTTTACCGCAGCCCTCGGCGCCTCCAACGCCTTCGGCCTGGTCGGCTTCGAGGCCAACCTGCCGGCGCCCGGCAAGCGGCCATTGTCGTCGATGACGCCAACCATCGTGCTGAAAGACGGCAAGCCAGTGCTCGTGACGGGTTCGCCCGGCGGCAGCCGGATCATCTCGGCGGTGCTGCAGGTGATCGTCAACGTGCTCGACTATCATATGGATGTCGCAGCCGCCGTCGACGTGCCGCGACTGCATCATCAATGGATGCCGGACGAAGTCCGGGTCGAGCACGGCTTTCCTGCAGATGTGATCGCAGGGTTGAGGGCGAAGGGACACATTGTCACCGAACCGCTCGGCCAGACCTCGGCCAATTCGATCGCGGTGACGGAAAATGAGCTGCTCGGCGCGCCCGATCCGCGTACCCATAGCGCGGAGGCGGCAGGGCAATAGTCTGGCGATCAGCGTCAATCTGGCGTAATCCCCCCAAATCGGGCGCCCGGATCGAACGGGCGCCAGCCAGCAATTTTCCGGGGGGAAGATCGTCATGAGCAGCACCATCGAGCCGTCGGGCGGAATCGAAACCGCACCGATCGAAGATTCCAGCCTGCTGGCGTTTTACCGCGACATGAACCTGCCGGAGCGGCGGACGTTCTGGGCCTGCGCGGCGGGCTGGGCGCTCGACGGCATGGATTTCATGATCTATCCGCTCGTGATCGGCACCATCATCGCCATGTGGAAGGTCGATGCCGGCACCGCCGGCCTCGCCGGCACCGTGACCCTGCTCGCTTCGGCCGTCGGCGGCTGGCTTGGCGGCTATCTGGCCGACCGGGTCGGCCGCGTCAAAACCCTGCAACTGACGATCCTGTGGTTCTCGGTGTTCTCGCTGGTCTGCGCCTTCGTGCAGAATTTCGATCAATTGCTGATCGCCCGCGCGGTGCTGGGACTTGGCTTTGGCGGCGAATGGGCCGCGGGCGCGGTGCTGATGGGCGAATCGATCCGCCCGCAATATCGCGGGCGCGCGGTCGGATCGGTGCAATCCGGCTGGGCGGTCGGCTGGGGCCTCGCGGTGCTGTCGCAGGCCATCCTGTTCTCTTATGTGCCGCCGGATGTCGCGTGGCGCTGGATGTTCGCGATCGGCGCGCTGCCGGCGTTGTTGGTGTTCTTCCTGCGCCGCTATGTGGAGGAGCCCGAGATTGCCGTGGCTGCGCTGGCCAAGCAGAAGGCCACCGGCGATCGACCCGGCCTTCACGAGATCTTCGCCGGTCCCATTCTCAAGACCACCATTCTGGCGTCGCTGGCGGTGACGGGGTGCCAGGGCGGCTATTACGCCATCACCTTCTGGGTGCCGCGCTTTCTGACGACCGAGCGCAAACTCTCGGTCGTGAGCTCGACCGGCTATCTCGCAGCCCTGATCATCGGCTCATTCGTTGGCTATCTCGTTGGCGCGTGGCTCGCCGACAAGATCGGCCGGCGTAATCTGTTCCTGTATATGTCGATCGGCGCCATTGCGATTGTGATCGCTTATACGCAGCTGCCGCTGACCAACGAGATCTTGTGGGTGCTGGGCTTTCCGCTCGGCTTTTTCGCTTCGGCCTATTTCTCGGGTGTCGGCGCATTCCTGACCGAGCTTTATCCGACACGGCTGCGCGGATCGGGCCAGGGCTTCTGCTACAATTTCGGCCGAGGCATCGGCGCGCTGTTTCCATTTCTGGTCGGCGCGCTCTCGAACTCAACATCGCTCGGCAACGCCATCGCGATCTTCGCGGTGCTGGCCTATGGGCTTTTCTTCCTCGCAGCCTTCGCGCTGCCGGAAACCCGCGGCCGGATTTTGCACGCCGATGGGTAGTGCTTAGAGCGTTTTCGA
The DNA here is from genome assembly GCA_963755895.1 of uncultured Alphaproteobacteria bacterium. Classification (GTDB taxonomy): domain Bacteria; phylum Pseudomonadota; class Alphaproteobacteria; order Rhizobiales; family Xanthobacteraceae; genus Bradyrhizobium. The sequence goes on along the minus strand of CAVWMD010000001.1, from coordinate 335,645 downwards.
GCGAAGTGGATACCGGTTCGCGTGAAGAAAACGCGTCAAAACAAAAACCTAGAGCCCCGTTCCGATTCCATCGGAACGGGAAGGGCTCTCTAGCCGCGGCGATTGCAGCAATCACGGCGGGCTCCCTGCCCTTTGAGGGCGAGGGACCTAAGAACACTCACCGCCCCACTTGATACGGGCCGCCCTTCTCGAGCGCGCGGACGTAGGCTGGACGGGCGTGGATGCGATCGAGAAACGCCATTGCCCTGGGATGGCCCTGTTCAAGGCCTCCGCGCGCCGCGCCGCCTTCCAATGGAAAGCTCATCTGAATATCGGCGGCGGTGAACTCGTTGCCCGCGAACCATTGGCTTTTTTCCAGTTCGGTTTCCCAGAACGCCATGTGCTGCTTGAGCATCGGATTGACCAGCGAGGTCAGCGCCTGGTTGGAGACCTTGCGCACCAGCGGCCGCAGCAGCGCCGGCGCACGTTTCGGCATCAGCGTGAACAGCAGCTTCAGGAACAGCGGCGGCATCGCCGAGCCTTCCGCGTAGTGCAGCCAATAAGTGTAGCGCAGCCGCTCCGGCGTCTTGGCCGGCGGGATCAGGCGGCCCTCGCCATAGTTGTCGATGATATATTCGACGATCGCGCCCGACTCCGCGATGGTGTTGCCCTGGTCGGTGATGACGGGCGATTTGCCGAGCGGATGAACCGCATACAACTCCGCGGGCCCGCGCATATTGGGTTGGCGCTGGTAGCGCACGATCTCGTAGGGCACGCCGAGCTCCTCCAGCAGCCAGAGCACGCGCTGCGAGCGAGAATTGTTGAGGTGATGGACGGTGAGCATGGCTGTTTCCCCCTAATATCGCGAACGGTGGTGCCAGCCGACCGCCGGAAAGTCGAGACATCCGGAGGGATGAATTATCCGGGTAATATTGACACGGCTGATTTACCCGGGTAATATGTTCTTGGAATGAAGGAGCTCCCCGATGAATTCGCTGTCCACCGACTATATCGCCTTTGAGGGTGAGCACCGCATCGCCTCCGGCGATCTCCAGGCTGTTGCCAGCGCCGCGAAGCAGACCCTCGATCAGCGCAAGGACGCATCTGTGTTGATTTTCAATGGCTCAACCAGCGAACCGGTCGACCTTGATTTCCGCGGTGGCCTCGAGGACGTCCTGGCCCGGCTGCCCGTCCCTCGAGACGCAGTTCCGGCCGAACCGGAACTGCCACCAAATCGAGGCCCGGGCCGGCCCAAACTCGGCGTCGTGGCGCGCGAAGTCACGCTGCTGCCGCGGCATTGGGAATGGCTGGCGCAGCAGGCGGGCGGCGCGTCAGTGGCGATCCGCAAGCTGGTCGAGGAAGCGCGGCGCGGCGGCGACGACAAGGATCGGATCCGCCGGGCGCAGGAAGCGGCCTACCGCTTCATGTCGGCAATGGCCGGCAACAAGCCGCATTTCGAAGAGGCGACCCGCGCGCTGTTCGCGCCGGACCCGGTTCGTTTCAAGGCGTTGATCGCCGGTTGGCCCGCGGACGTCCGCGATCATGCCGCAACGCTTGCGGAACGGGCGTTTCATCGGCAGCCGCAGGCCATTTGATCCCGAAACGGTGAACCGCTACGGTTGGAATGAAATGATAAGGCTCATATAAGTAACTGACATTCAGGGAGACCACCGTGAGCACCACCGCGCCGCAATTCATGTTCGATTTCGGCAGCCCCAATGCCTTTCTAAGCCATGAGGCGATCCCGGCGATCGAACAACGCACCGGCGTGAAGTTCGAATATGTGCCGGTACTGCTCGGCGGCATCTTCAAGGCCACCAACAACAAGTCGCCGGCCGAAACGCTGGCTGGCGTCAAGAACAAGCCTGAATTCAATGCGCTGGAGACCGAGCGTTTTGTCAAACGCTTCGGCGTCAGGCCGTATGCCCCAAATCCCTTCTTTCCGGTCAACACGCTCAATCTGATGCGCGCGGCGGTGGCAGCCCAGCTCGAGGGCGTGTTCGAGAAGTATGTCGAAGCCGCGTTCCATCATATGTGGGTCGAGCCCAAGAAGATGGACGACCCTGAGGTCGCGGCCAAGGCGCTCACCGCATCCGGTCTCGACGGCGCCAGGTTGCTCGCGCGTGGCCAGGAGCCTGAAGTCAAGGCGAGGCTGATCGCGAACACCCAGTCGGCGGTCGAACGCGGCGTGTTCGGCTCGCCGACCTTCTTCGTCGGCAAGGAAATGTTCTTCGGCAAGGAACAGTTGCGCGAGGTCGAGGAATTGATCTCGGGGAAATGATTTTCCGTCATTGCGAGCGGAGCGAAGCAATCCAGCGCGGCAGACAAAACTGGATTGCTTCGTCGCTTCGCTCCTCGCAATGACGAACTCAAGCTATCGGAGAACGTCACATGCAAAAGCGCAACGCAACGGTCGCGGTGATCGGCGCCGGCGATTACATCGGCGCCGAGATCGCCAAGAAGTTCGCTGCCGAAGGTTTTACGGTGTTCGCTGGCCGGCGCAATGGCGAGAAGCTGGAACCGCTGGTGAAGGAAGTGCAAGAAGCCGGCGGGACGATTTTCGCGCGGTCACTGGATGCGCGGAAGGAAGATGAAGTCGCGGCCTTTCTCAACGACGCGGACAAGCACGCGCCGCTGGAAATCACGATCTTCAACGTCGGCGCCAACGTCAACTTTCCGATTCTTGAAACCACCGACCGGGTGTTCCGCAAGGTCTGGGAAATGGCCTGCTGGGCCGGATTCGTCTCGGGTCGCGAATCGGCGCGGCTGATGCTGCCGCGCGGCAAGGGCAACATCTTCTTCACCGGCGCCACCGCCTCCTTGCGCGGCGGCAGCGGCTTTGCCGCGTTTGCCAGCGCCAAATTCGGACTGCGCGCGGTGGCGCAGGCGATGGCACGCGAACTCGGACCGAAGAACATCCACGTCGCGCATCTGATCATCGATTTCGGCGTCGATACCGCCTGGGTACGCGAGCGCCGCGAGCAGCTCTGGGGCAAGGAAGCGCTCGACAATCCGGATCTGCTGATGCCGCCGGCCTCGGTCGCGGCCTCCTACTGGCAGCTCTACCAGCAGCCCCGCACCGCATGGACCTTTGAACTCGAGATTCGTCCGTTTGGCGAAAAATGGTAAGGGGCGAATGGTGAGTAGCGAATGGCGAATGGAAAGTCCCTGTTCGCCATTCGCTACTCGCCATTCGCCCTCCCCAAAACCCAACAACAAAAGGAACTAACCTATGCGCGTTCTCGTGGTCGGTGCCGGTGCCATCGGCGGATATTTTGGCGGCAGGTTGCTGCAGGCCGGTCGCGACGTGACCTTCCTGGTCCGCCCCAAACGCGCCGGTGAACTCGCAACCGCGGGCCTCGTGATCAAGAGCCCGCTGGGCGACGTGACGCTGAAAAATCCGCCGACCGTGCAGGCCGACAGCCTGAATGAAAAATTCGACGTGGTGTTGCTGAGCTGCAAGGCATTCGACCTCGATGACGCGATAAAATCGTTCGCGCCGGGGGTCGGGCCGCAAACCGCGGTCATTCCGTTGCTCAACGGCATGCTGCATCTCGACGTGCTGGACAGAAAATTCGGACGCGAGCGGGTGCTCGGCGGGCTTTGCGCGATCGCGGTGACGCTCAACGACAAACGGGAGGTGGTGCAGTTGCAGCCGATGCAGTCGCTGACCTTCGGCGAGCGCGACCGCAGGATGTCGGACCGGGTCCGCGCCATCGCCGACATCTTCGCCAGCGGCAATTTCGGCTCGGTCGCCAGCGAAACCATCGTCCAGGATATGTGGGAAAAATGGGTGTTCCTGGCCTCGCTCGCGGCGTCGACCAGCCTGATGCGCACCTCCGTGGGCAACATCCTGGCAGCTCCCGGGGGCAAGGATTTCCTGCTCGGCATGGTCGATGAAGTGAGCGCCATCGCAACGGCTGAAGGCCACGCACCACGCGTGGCGGCCGCGGAGCGCGCCCGGGCGATGTTCACCACGGAAGGATCGCCGCTGACCGCTTCGATGTTCCGCGACGTCAAGATCGGCGCACCCGTCGAAGCCGATCACGTGATCGGCGACCTGATCGTACGCGCCGACGCCGCCAAGGTGCCGGTGCCGAAGCTGCGCACCGCCTACACCCATCTCAAGGCGTATGAGAAGCAGCGGGGGTGACTCCAACCTCGGCGTCGTCCCGGCGCCTTACGCGCAATCGTGCGCTAGGCCGGGACGACGCCGAATTCACAGATGCGCGAGATAATGCGAGAGTGCCGCGATCTCTTCGCCACTGAGGGGATAGGCGACATCCGTCATCGCAGCGCCGGCGCCGCCGGATCGCGCGCCTGACTTGTAGTCGTGCAACGCCTTGACGAGATATTCCTCGCGCTGCCCGGCGAGACGGGCGACCGCCTTGGTGCCCGCGAATGTATCGCCATGGCATGAGGCGCAACGCCGTCCCACGGCAGCCTCGGCGCCCTTCTTGGACAGATCGGGATTGTCGTCGGGCTTGGTATCCTTCGGCGGCGTTAACGATGCGAAGTAAGCGCCGAGAATCCGAACATCCTCGTTGCTGATCTGCGCGGCGATCGGCTGCATCAGCTCATTCTTGCGTGCGCCGCCGCGAAAGAAAACCAATTGCCACTGCGTGAACTGATCCGGCTGTCCCGCCAGCGAGGGGATGTTTTCGGTCTGCGAAATGCCGTTCTCGCCATGGCAGCCGGCGCATATTTCGGCCTTCTCCTTGCCGCTAGCGGGGTCGGCAGCGCGGGCCAACGAGCCGCAAGCCATGGTCGCTATCAGCATGGTCCCGAGTAGAACGCTTCGCATTCGCTTTCCTTCCGTCGTTACGACCGGATCAAGTCCAGGCATTACGAACCGTAACCAAATCCACCCTGGAAATAACCCAGAAATAGTCAAGGCTGCGGCCGCCTGTTAAGCCGCCGCAGCCCTGGATGTTCCGCGCTTGCTACTTGCTGTAGCTGATGCGGTAGATCGCACCGGCCCAGTCGTCAGCGACGAGGATCGAACCATCCTTGTCGAGGATGATGTCGTCCGGACGGCCGAGATAGCCCTGGTCGCCTTCGATCCAGCCGGATGCGAACACTTCCTGCTTCGGGTTCTTGCCGTCGGGACCGACGATCACGCGGACGATGCGGCCACCCTGATACTTATGCCGGTTCCACGAACCGTGTTCGGCAATCAGGATGTTGTTCTTGTAGTCGGCAGGGAACTGGCTGCCGGTATAGAACTTCATGCCGAGCGGAGCCACATGCGCGCCGAGATTGAGCACCGGCGGGGTGAATTCCGAGCACTTGTGACCCATCGCGAACTTGGTATCCGGCAGGTCGCCCTGGTGGCAGTACGGATAGCCGAAATGCTCGCCCATCTTCGAGATCATATTGAGCTTGTCGCTCGGCAGATCGTCGCTGATCCAGTCACGGGCATTTTCCGTGAACCAGTATTTGCCGCTGCGCGGGTCGACGTCGCCGCCGACGCTGTTGCGAACCCCGAGCGCCCAGATTTCCGCGTTGCCGGTCTTGGGATCGACGCGGCGGATCTGCGACACGCTGGTCGGCGGAATGCCGATGTTGAAGGGAGGTCCGAACGGAATGTAGAACCAACCGTCTTTATCCGGCGGCCAGGTATTTCCAGCCATGGGCGGCGTAAGACGGCATGTCGTCATACACCACCTTGCCTTCGCCGAGATTGTCGAGATTGGCTTCGGCGTTGTCGTATTTGATCAGCTTGTTGACGTTGATGACGTAAAGCGCGCCGTCCTGGAAGGCGAGACCGGTGGGCATCGGCGGGTTGAGGCCCTTGAGGATGGTCTTGACCTCCTTCTTGCCACCCTTGTCGGTGATCGCGTAGACGTTGCCGAGGCCGAACGAGCCGACGAACAAGGTGCCCTTGTCGCCCCAGGCCATCTGCCGCGCCGCCAGCACGCCCGAAGCGTAGACCTCGATCTTGAAGCCCTTCGGCAGCGTGGGTTGGACTCTTCTTGATCACGTTAGCGAGTTCAGCATCCGATGCGCCGGTTGCGGGACCGGACGGCGGCGCCAGGCCCTTCTGCGCTTCGGTTTCGTCGCCGAGGAACCAGTCATCCGGCGGATGCGTCCAGAAATCCTTGTTGCCCGACTGATAGTTGTGCAGCGGCTTTTGCTGCGCGCTGACCTGGCCGGCCCCCGCCAGCAAGGCGATGGCGGCCAACGCCAGTACAGATCGATTTATAGCCATTTTCATCGCATCACTCCCTATGCAGCAGCCAGGGCGGCTGCTCGTGCTATTTATTGAACGTCCGAGGGACGATTTTTTGTGGGTCTGGTATCGAGGTGGGTCAGACGCGCGGCATGCTAGCACATTCATCGCAAGAGAGAAGCGGGCTGTGCGAAGAGCCGACCGAAACGAAACAAATTGAGAAGAAGTTTCTTCAGGCCGGTTTCATTCGAGACGATTTTTAGGCACGCTGCGCTGCGGCATGGAAAAATCCAGCCGACAACCCCGTCCTTATGTTCGCAAGAATATAGCGAAATCTGGACCCGCCCCCTTCGGAAGTCCTGTCATGAACCGGCCGCAATACAGAAGACACGACAGAGCCTATAGTCTGCGCATCAATGGCCTGCCTTCAGCGACGTAACGAGACCAAGGGATGATCTTTCATGACGCCACATCCATTCAGCCTCCACGTTCCCGACGCCGCGATTGCCGATCTGAAAACCCGGCTCGGTCTGACGCGCTTTCCCGATGCCGCTCCCGGCGAGCCATGGGCCTTCGGCAGCAGCGTCGACCTATGTCCGCGATCTCGTTGCCTACTGGAAAGACGAGTTCGATTGGCGCGCGGAGGAAGCGGCCTTGAATGCATTTCCGCAGTTCAAGGTGCCGCTGCATGACATCGACGTGCATTATCTAAACGTGCCCGGGGTCGGCCCGAACCCGTATCCGCTGCTGCTGCTGCATGGCTGGCCCGGCTCGGTCTACGAATTCCTCGACATCATCCCGCGGCTGACCGATCCGGCGCGGTTCGGCGGCGACGCCCGGGACGCCTTCACGGTGATCGCACCATCGCTGCCCGGCTATGGGCTATCCTTCAAGCCTGGGCAAAAGCGGTTCATCCTGCAGGACATCGCGGCGTGCCTGCACGATCTGATGACGGAGGTGCTCGGCTTCCGAGAAATTTGCCGTGCAGGGCGGCGATTGGGGCGGCGGCATCGCCTCGATCATCGGACAACAATATCCATCGTCGGTCTGCGGCATCCACGTCAATCTGCTGTTCGCGCCGCGCGACCCGACGGCGAGCGGCACCACGGCGGAAGAACAGCAATATTTCGAAGTTCTGCGGCACTGGCTCAAGGAAGAGACCGGCTATCAGCAGATTCAGGGGACCAAGCCGCAGACGCTGGCTTTCGCCTGACGGATTTGCCCGCCGGGCTGGCGGCCTGGATCGCGGAAAAATTCCGCTCCTGGTCGGATTGCGACGGCATTCCGGAAAACGCCATCAGCCGCGACCGCATGCTGGCGAACATCGCGCTCTATTGGTTCACCGGCGCGATCGGATCGTCGTTCTGGCCGTATTACGGCCGTCTGCATTCGACCTGGCCGATCTCGCCGGCGCAGCCGGTCACGGTACCCACCGGCTATGCGGCATTCCCCAAGGAAATTATCGTGCCGCCACGATCGATCGCGGAAAAGACCTACACCAACATCCAGCGCTGGACCGTGATGAAGAAAGGCGGCCACTTCGCCGCGATGGAGCAGCCGGCCGCACTTGCCGAGGAAATCCAGCAGTTCTTCCGCGCGCTGCGCTGAGCGAGCGGCTTCCAGCAACCTTTCCCGAAAAAGTTGGCCAACATGGAACCGAATCGGGTTTCCGCGGCTTATGGTCACGGACTTTGATCGAGGCCCACAAAACCGAGGCCCACGAAAATGAAGATGCTGAAGCGTCTCTTCCAATTCTCGCAAAAATTCAGGCGGAAGCAGGCAGGAAACCCCAGAACGAACCGCAACTTTACGCCCCGGTTGATTCTGACGAATTCGCCCGGCTGCTGACCAGCCGCCGGCCGGGCGATCTGAAGATCCTGGCGCGGAAGCTGAGCTTGCCCGCCAAGGTAAGCATCTGACCGGGATACGGCTCCCGCGGGTTACACCACCGGCGAGCGGCCGCCATCGACATTGATGGCGGTGCCCGTGATGTAGGAGCCCTGCTCGGAGGCCAGGAAGCAGGCGAGATTGGCGAATTCCTCCGCCGTACCCATGCGGCCGAGCGGAATGCCCTTGGCCATATTGCCGGTGAATTCGTTAAAGTCGGTGCCCGGTGCGGTTTTGGCGTGGCGCTGCACCCATTGATCGCTGACGATCAGGCCGACCAGCATCGCATTGACCAGGATGTTATGCGGACCGCCCTCGCCCGCCATCACTTTTGTCAGGGCCATGCCGGCGGCGCGCGACACCGAGGTCGGGGTCGAGGCCGGCGGCGGCGCTTTGGCGGCGGTGTTGAGCACATTGATGATCCGACCCCATTTGCGCTCCTTCATGCCCGGCCAGGCCAGCCGGCTGAAGCGGATCGCGGCGAACAATTTCAGGTCGAGATCCTGCTGCCACATCTCGTCAGTCACGGTCTCAAACGACATCGCGCGCGACGTGCCGGCATTGTTGACGAGAATGTCGACCTTGCCGAAATCATCGACGATCTTCTCAAAGGCACTGGAGATATCCGCCGCCCTGGAGACGTCGCAGACGTAGTCGCGAACCTCGAGGCCATCCTTGGTCAGCGCCGTCCGCGCCGCCGCGAGGTCTTCGGCGCCACGCGCCACGATCGCCACCCTGGCGCCGGATTCAGCAAACCGCCGCGCCATCGCGAACCCGAGACCCTTGCTGCCGCCGGTGACGATGGCAACGCGATCCTGCATGGTGACATTCATGGTGATTTCTCCCGTCGCGCCTTGCGCTGGCGACCGTTGTTGATTGAGCCGACGCCAGAATAGGTGTCAGACCGGCAATTGAAAACAGCTGATCATCTCGGCGAGGCGGCGGAGGCGTTGAACGGCTTTTGGCCGTTGACCCGGTAGGCGCCGATCCCCTGCTGCCCCCGGAGCGACACCAACCAGTCCGCCACCGATGGCGTGATACCATTTTCAGGAATGAGCGCCGGCCGCGCGCCAGAGCCGCAATTCCTCGATATTGCTGTCGCTTCGATCGCCACGCGAAACGAACCGCGCGCGCCAACGCGATCGCCTTCAGTGACGCCACGAGATCCCTGGCCCCGACAATTCGCGCGGAGTCGCTGGATCATGAACCAGCACCACATCCGCATCGCCCCCCGCGCGCGACGTCGAGCGCCCGCGCTGTCACTCGTTGAAATTGTGCTCCAGACGCTTTATCCGTAAGCCGCGTGTGGGATAAGATCGCCAGTGAATGGCAAGTCGCTATGGCGTCCGTCATCGCGACATCTGATCAGAACGAGGGGCCTCATGGCCGATCACGAATTTGGTGGTCAACACACCGAACTGAAGCTCTCGATCGTCGAAAGCTATCTCAAAGCCTACACCCAGGCCTTGAGGTCCCAATTCAAAGAACTTTGGTATATCGACGCTTTCGCCGGAACGGGCACACGAACAGTCAGGATCGTTGAAAATGGCGGCGGATTGTTCGAAGAACGAGTAATTGAGCTGGTAGATGTTAGGCGGGGGTCCGCCACGATCGCTTTGGATGTTTACCCGTCGTTTGACCGGCTAGTTTTCATCGAGAGCAACCCAGCCTATTGCGCGGAACTTCGATCGTTGGCTTCCCGATATCCTGATCGCAATATCGCCATCGTCGAAGGCGATGCGAACCGTGCAATCCAATCTCAAATTCGATCGCATGGATGGCGGTCCGCTCGGGGCGTCTTATTTCTGGACCCCTATGGCATGGAGGTCGAGTGGACTACGCTCGAAGCCGTCGCCGCGACGAAAGCAATCGATGTTTGGTTTCTGTTCCCGCTTGCTGGTCTATATCGTCAAGCCACGCGGCGCCTGACAGACATCGACCGGCACAAACGGGCGGCGCTCACCCGCATGTTTGGCTCAGATCGTTGGGAGGTAGAGCTCTATCCGAAGGGCGTCGTTCAAGCCGACATGTTTGGAGAGACGCCAGGGCGGCAGCGCATTGATGACGTCGCTGGCCTTGAGCAATACGCTCAAAGACGCCTGGAAACGATATTTTCGAAAGTTCTGAAACCGCTAGCCCTCCCAGTCGAGACAAAACCTCAGCGATTTTCTCTATTCCTGTGCATTTCAAATCCAGAGCGTAAAGCTATCGGGCTTGCGACTAGAATTGGAAATCACATCCTTAAAACCGGCATTTCGTCGTAGGTGCGCCCTCGAAGCAGCCGGCCAGTCGCCTTTTTATTTTTGCCGCCCCATTGTTTGAAAAAAAACGCCGTTCCAACCCGTCGACACATCGCTTCGATTTCGTCTACCCACTCGGGGTCCATGTCTCGCGATCGCGGCCCACTTTCGCCGCCTACAATCGCCCAATGAATTCCCGTCAAATCGCCAGCGGCCACCGAGCCGATTAGTGGCTCGAATGATACAAATCGGATCGCGGCGGGCACACGTCGGAGTGCATCGAGCCGGCCGAGAACCCGACCATCTTCCACACTCGTTCCTAACCAAACATTCGGCAGTATTTCGAATGGCTCCGCTGAAAGCACTGCGCTCATCCGATCGGGCCGCTTTGTCAAAATTTGGTAGGTATGGCGTGGAGTCGCTTTCATAATCGACCACACGCGAGCTATGAATTCCCACGGCACGTCCGGATGAAACAGATCGGACATCGAGTTCACAAAAACTTTGCGGGGCTTTGACCAAGACTCCGGGATCGTGAGCGATTTAGGATCTAGGCGGATCCTTCCCGTCCAGACTGCCCGGCCGCCGCTACGGCGTGTCAGCCCTTTGTATTTTGAGACGCCCATGGCATCGAGCCTAGCGGCCATGCGCATCGCATAGCAGTTAGTACAGCCCGCGGTGAGCACGGCGCAGCCCGCGACCGGATTCCAGGTTGCGTCTGTCCATTCAATGGTGCTTTCGGCCATAGCTACTCCGCCGCTGCAGTAAATCACACGACCTGCCGATTGGGAATCAGAAGACACAAACAAAATTAAGGAACGCTCCCCTAACAGAGATCAGTTCAAGCTTTAGGGAAGCTTGGGGTCGGCGTCCGCTCAACGCTCCCCGGTCCGGTTCAAGTAGGCGACGACGGCGATACCGACAACGAATGCGGCGAACGTCCAGCCGTTGGTGACGGCGGGAACGATGGTGAGAAAATCGCGGTCTCATGGGTAGCCTCCGCGATTGAGCGTTGAGGCCTGCCAACATCAGCACATTCGCGCAGCTAGCAACGCACTGTGGTTTTCCCACAGGTCAGCGCCCGTCGACCGCTCCGATCTGGGCGCGTGCGGGCCTCTCTAATGGCTTTGACTGTGCTCACCCTGAAGTCAGGGAACGAGATGTGGCTGATCTCGCTAACGAAAATTGGAGCGGGCGAAGGGATTCGAACCCTCGACCCCGACCTTGGCAAGGTCGTGCTCTACCACTGAGCTACACCCGCATCCGAGAGGCCGGCGATGGTGCGCCGACGACGGGCAGAGCTATGCCAAATGCGGCCCCCGAATGCAACAGTCCGTCTGCCGATCAATTCGAGCGGTTCGGGCGATTTGGCCTTCAAATCCCCCGAAATCGGCCCGAAATGACGCCAATCGCCATTGGCCTGCGACATCAGCGGCACTTATCTCGGGTTCGGCGATCGACCGGAGCGGTGTAGCGAGCGATTCGGCCCGATCTCCTGGTCCGGCAATGGCCTTAGGAGCGATTGAAATTTCCGCGCAACCCGCCACTTAAGCCAGACAACTTCTGCACCCCTAGGGACTTCTGGGCCCAAGGAACTTCTGAACCGAAGGCCGGGCCATGCTACAAGGCCCCGATCCTTCAGATATCAGGCGAGGAACTCGTGACGATCATAGAGCAGGGCAGCGGACCGGCGCCTCAGGCGGCAGCCGGTCTGATCAAGGAAACCACCACCCAGACCTTCGTAAAGGACGTGATCGAGGAATCGAAGCGCCAGCCGGTGCTGATCGACTTCTGGGCGCCGTGGTGCGGCCCCTGCCGCCAGCTCACGCCGATCATCGAAAAGGCGGTTCGCGCCGCGGGCGGCAAGGTCAAGCTGGTCAAGATGAACATCGACGAGCATCCGGCGATCCCGGGCCAGATGGGCATCCAGTCGATCCCGGCCGTGATCGCGTTCGTCAACGGCCAGCCCGCCGATGGCTTCATGGGCGCGGTCCCGGAGAGCCAGGTCACGGCCTTCATCGAAAAATTGACCGCGGGGATGCCGAACGCCGGCGGCCCGAACATTGCGGAAATCCTGCAGGAAGCCGACGCCGTGCTGGCCGAGGGCGATCCCGCGGGTGCCGCGCAGATCTATGCCGAGGTGCTGGCGGTCGACGCCACCAATATCCCGGCGCTGGCCGGCCTCGCCAAATGCTATGTGGCGACCGGCGCGGTCGAGCAGGCCAAGCAGACGCTGGCGATGGTGCCGGAATCCAAGCGCAATGATGCGGCGGTCAAGGCGGTGCAGGCGGCGCTCGATCTCGCCGAGCAGGCCCAGGCGGTCGGCCCGGTCGCCGAGCTGGAACAGAAAGTCGCCGCAAACCCGCTCGATCATCAGGCGCGCTTCGATCTGGCGACGGCGCTCAACGCCGGCGGAAAGCGCGCCGAGGCGACCGAGCAATTGCTCGCGATCGTCAAGCGCGACCGCAAGTGGAACGAGGACGGCGCCCGCAAGCAACTCGTGCAGTTCTTCGAGGCCTGGGGTCCGACCGACGAGGCCACCGTCGAGGGGCGCAAGCGGCTGTCGATCATCCTTTTCTCGTAGTTGCCGCGCAAACCCGGGACCGCACATGCCGATCAATGCCGAATATCGCGGACCCGGCGAACTGCCCCAGGTGATCGCCGTGTTCCCGCTGCCCGGCGCGCTGTTGCTGCCGCGCGGCCAGATGCCGCTGAATATCTTCGAGCCGCGCTATCTGGCGATGGTGGACGACAGCTTTCGCGACGGCCACCGGCTGATCGGGATGATCCAGCCCGATGTGGCCCATTCGCGCAATGAAGAAAAGCCGGCGTTGTTTCGCGTCGGCTGCGTCGGCCGCATCACCCAGCTCGCCGAGTCCGGCGATGGCCGCTACATCCTCGAACTCACCGGCGTCTCGCGCTTCAAGGTGATCGAGGAAGTGAGCGCGCTGACCGCCTACCGGCAATGCAAGGTGGATTATTTCCCCTACATCGACGATTTCACGGCGCGCAAGGGCGAGGAGGCGGTCGATCGCGAAGCATTGCTCGAAGTGCTGACGGATTTTCTAAAAGCCAACGATCTCAAGGTCGACTGGGAAGGCGTCGAGAGCGCGCCGAACGAGGCGCTCGTCAATGCACTGGCGATGATGTCACCCTACGGGCCGCCGGAAAAGCAGGCGATGCTCGAAGCGCCCGACCTGAAGACCCGCGCCGAAATCCTGATCGCGGTGACCGAAATGGATCTCGCCAAAAAGCGCACCAGCGGCGATCCGCCGTTGCAGTAGTTTGAACCTCGTCACCGGGCGAAAGCGCGCAGCGCGTCTAACGTCCAAATGACACGGTGACCCATCTTCTTCGCAAGGACTTTTGTGAGGATGGATGGATGCCCGGATCATAGGCGAGCGGAAGCGACGCCGTCCTTCGGACGGCTATGTCCGGACATGACGAGCTCCGCCCCCAGCGGACGGCAATGCATGGCTTCGCGCCGTGCACGAATATGCTACAGGGACGGGCCGACCCAGCCGGAGTCCAAATCCATGTCGTCCCCGCCCGAGCGCCTTGAAGGCACCGTCGATCCAAAACTCCTGGAGATTCTGGTCTGCCCGATGACCAAGGGGCCGCTTGAATTCGATTCGACCCGGCAGGAATTGGTCTCGCGCTCGGCAAAGCTGGCTTATCCGATCCGCGACGGCATCCCGATCATGCTGCCGGAAGAGGCGCGAAAGATCGATTAGCCGATGCGGGGCAAAATCATCCTGGGTGCGATCGCGGTCATCACGGCTTTGATCACGGCCACCAACGCGTCCGCCCAGGAATCCAAAATCTGCGTCGGCGCCATCGACGCTGTGCTGACGCTGCCGCCCGACGTCGAACGCCCGCCGGTCGCGCTGTTGATCGCGGGCTCCGGCACCACCGACCATGACGGCAACGGACCGCAGGCCAAACCCGCGACCCTGAAAAAGCTCTCGGAGCAACTGGTCGCGCGCAAGATCGCGACGCTGCGCTATGACAAGCGCGGCGCCGGCGGCTGGAAGCCGGAATTCGGCAAACCCGAGGATTTCCGCTTCAAGGATCTTGTCGCCGATGCGGTCTCGCTGGTGAATTACCTGCGCACCAGTGGAAAATTCTCGCGCGTAGTCGTGGTCGGCCACAGCGAAGGCGGTCTGGTCGGCATCCTCACGGCGCGGCGCGCGCCGATCGATCGGCTGGTGCTACTGGCCACCGCCGCGCGAAAGCAAGGCGATCTGGTGAAGGCGCAACTGGAAAAGACCGTGCCTCCCGACGTGTTCGAGCCGATCGCGAAAGCGATCGACGCCATCATGGCCGGGCAAATCGTCGATCCGCCGCCACGCGGTTTTCCGATCGCACCGTCGATGCAGCCGGGGATGGCCTCGGCCTTCACCGAAGACCCGGTCGATCCCCTCAAACAGATCACCGAGCCGACGCTGATCATCGGCGGCGGCCGTGACCGCCAGGTGGCGCGGGTGGATTTCGCAGCGCTTTCCGCCGCCTCGCCGGTCGCGAAAACGCTTTGGCTGCCGGACATGAATCACGTGCTGAACGATGTCGACGACGCGGCCGACGACCTCAAGGCCTATACCGACACGGAACGCCCGCTCGATCCCGAGATGATCGACACCGTCGCGGCGTTTATTGTGGCGGGTGACGCGGCGAAGTGAGTTTGTCGTCGTCCCTGCCTAGCGCGCAATTGCGCGTAAGGCGCAGGGACCCATACGGCGCCGACTCACGTCTGCGCGATGAGTTGATTCCTTACTTAAATCTCACACGCCAGGGGTTATGGCTCCCTGCGCCTTACGCGCAATTGCGCGCTAGGCAGGGACGACGCGAGGGTGGTATCTACAACGCCTCGCCCTTCAACAGCCGGGGCACTTCACCTGACAGCCCTGCGGCCTGGCGGATGAACAGGCTTTTCAGCGGCGGCGCGCGATCGACCAGCCCGAGGCCGATGTCGCGCACGGTGCGTAACAGCGTCGATTCATTCGAGAATAACAGGTTCAGCGAATTGGTCGCGAGCCCCATCGCCATGGTGTCGAACCGCCGCCAGCGCTGGTAGCGGTCGAGCACGTCGGCCTGCCCGATATCCATGCCGAGCCGCGCCGCATCGACCACCACCTCGGCGAGCGCGGCGACATCCTTCAGGCCCATGTTGAGCCCCTGCCCGGCAATCGGGTGAATCACATGCGCGGCGTCGCCGACCAGCGCCAGCCGTTCGCCGATGAACGAACGCGCGACGAAATAACCGAGCGGAAACGCGCGCGGTTTATCCAGCGCCTTGATCTCGCCGAGATGCAGGCCAAAGCGCTGCTCGAGTTCGCCGTGAAATTCTGGCTCGGCCAGCGCCGTGATGCGCGCAGCCTCGCTGCGTTTCTCGGTCCAGACCAGCGACGAGCGCTTGCCGGTCAGCGGCAGGATCGCGAACGGCCCGGCAGGGAGAAAATGCTCCTCGGCGCGGCCCTGATGGTCGCGCTCGTGGCCGACCGTCACCACGATGCCGGATTGATCATATTCCCAGCCATGGGTGGCAATGCCGGCACGCTCGCGCAATTTCGAGCGCGCGCCGTCCGCCGCCACCAGCAGGCCCGCCTCGATAACTCTGCCGTCGGACAATGTCACATCGACGCCCTCGGGACGGGAGGTGAACTCGGTCACCGCGGCGGCCGCGAGTTCGATGCCTTCAGCCTCCGCGCGCTTGACCAGCACGTCGATCAGATGGCGATTTTCGATCATGTGCGCGAACGGTTCGCCGGGCTCGATATCGCCGGCGAATGTCAGGAACACCGGACGGGTGGCGTCTTCCAGTTTGGAATTGGTGACGACCATGTCGAGGATCGGCTGCGCCTCGGCGGCGACCTCGCCCCACACTTCCAGGGCTTCAAATAGCCGGCGGCACGCCGCGACGATGGCGGTCGCGCGCGGATCGCGGCTCGGCCGGCTCGCCAGCGCCGGATCGGCAACAATGACGGGGATGTCGCGGCCAAGACCCTGACGCAGAGCCAATGCCAGCGCCAGCCCTGCGAACGCGCCGCCCCCGATGACAATGCTTCGTTGCGCCGACATGCTGAAACCTTGCTCATTCAAACCCTTGCACCCGCACTATAGCTGGGCGAAACAGGTTCACCAAACCACGTCATTCCGGGGCACGCGTCTTCGCGTGAACCCGGAATCTCGAGATTCCGGGTTCGATGCTTCGCATCGCCCCGGAATGACCGAAAGAGACTCAAAACCGAAGGCGCTTTCATGTCCAAAGGCCTGATCGACCTGATTTCCATCCTCGACCTCGAACCGCTCGAGGTGAATTTGTTTCGCGGCAACAGCCCCAAGACGAGCTGGCAGCGGGTGTTCGGCGGCCAGGTGATCGGACAGGCCATGGTGGCGGCATGCCGCACGGTCGAGGGCCGGCTGCCGCACTCGCTGCATTGCTATTTCATCCTGCCCGGCGATCCGCAGATTCCGATCATTTACGAGGTCGAGCGGCTGCGCGACGGCAAGAGCTATTCGACCCGAAGGGTCACCGCGATCCAGCACGGCAACGCCATTTTCTCGATCATGGTGTCGTTTCATGTCGACGAACACGGCTCGTTCGATCACCAGGACAAGATGCCGGACGTGCCGCCGCCGGAAAAACTTACCGCCGAAGAAGTGGCCAAGCAGCCGATGTTCCGCGAGATGCCGGACTTCATCCGCCGCTATTATGAATCCGATCGCCCGATCGAGCTGCGCCCGGTCGAACTCGGCCGCTATTTCGGCCAGAAAATCGAGGACGGCCGCATCCATGTCTGGATCCGCACCGCCTCGAAATTATCCGACGATCCGGCCCTGCATATGTGCGCCCTGGCCTACGCGTCGGACTTCTCGCTGCTCGATGCGGCAATGGCGCGCTATGGCCGCACTCTGTTCGACAAGCGCATGATGCCGGCGAGCCTCGACCACGCGATGTGGTTTCATCGTCCGTTCCGCGCCGACGAATGGCTGCTGTATGCGCAGGATTTGCCGAGCGCGCAGCATGGACGCGGTCTGACCCGCGGCATGATCTTCAAGCAGGACGGCACGCTGGTGGCGTCCGTCGCGCAGGAAGGCTCGCTGCGCGAGCGCAAATGAGCGCTCACACGTTTTCCTGCGTATGTCGCTCGACAAGAACTGTCTGAGACGCCAGCCACTGCATCATCCAGCGATACACCCACGGGATCGGAATGAGCAAGATGCTGGCAAGGCCGACCACGATCCCGCGCCAAAAAAGCTCAAGTCCGCTGCCGTTGAAGATGACCTCGTGCTGCGTGCCCTGGATATTCCGGCAGAACCAGCGCGCCCAGGCCGTATATACCCACGCCCATCCGATGATGGTGAGGAAAGAGATCACCGCCAGAATCGACCAACCGAGATAAGCCCAGATCGAGCCTGAGAAACTCAGCCCAAGAGGTTGATCGTTGGAGGTCAGGTTGGCGATGACCCATCTGATGAACAGCCAGTACACCGCGATCTCGGCTAGCGTGACCAGGTTGTTGAGCCATCGAACGCCGATCATCGCAACGCCGATGGCGATAACCAGCGCGCCGAAATACCAGGGGACGAGAGTTATCGCGTTGCCTGCGAAGCGGAGATTGGGGCGTCCCGGTACCTGCACGCAGGAAATGAACCACTTCATATACCAAACCAGCGCCCACGGTGCCGGAAGGATGAAGAGAAAACCTACGAAAAGAGCGAGGCTGCGCCAGACCAACTCCAGGATATCGAAGTCGATCGACAACGGGCCGCCGCCATACTGGCCTGCTGAAATAGGGGCGCTTGCGACGGCTATTTGGCCCCCCGGTGGTGGAGCAGGGGGCGGCCGCGAAGCGGCGCCCGGCGCCAGGCCGGGAATATCCCCTGCGCGCTGCCAGCCTGTCATACCGTCGGTCCAGACCAGCGTGTCCGACGTGACGGTGCCTCTGGCGATCAGGCTGCGAAACTGAGCTTCCGGAAAAGGGCCCTCCTGCTGGCCCTGGGCGGCAAAAAACCAGGATCGATCCGACATTTCATTCCTTTTGAAGCGCCGGCGCGAACAAGACTACCAGCGGTGAAATTGAATTTTTACAAATTACCCGGTTCGGTTGGGTATCGAACCCTTTAATAAAGTAGAGATTATCAAACAGAAGCCGGCGGCGGTCGTCGTTTTTTGGTTGGAGCTGCAAACTTTCTGTGCCATTCGCACAAAAAGATGCCAGACTTCAAAATACCGGACTTGCCGATCCGCAAATCCGGATACGACCAACCTTTTGGGACCCCGGGAAGCGAAGGCCTGACCATGAAGCTCGTTGTCGCCGTCATCAAACCCTTCAAGCTCGACGAGGTGCGCCAGGCGCTCACCGCGATCGGTGTCAGCGGCATGACCGTGACCGAGGTCAAGGGCTATGGCCGGCAGAAGGGACACACCGAAGTCTATCGCGGCGCCGAATATGTCGTGAACTTCCTGCCGAAACTGCGCATCGAAATCGCGGTGGCATCCGACATTGCCGACAAGGCGGTCGAAGTCATCACGGCGAGCGCGCGCACCGGGCAGATCGGCGACGGCAAGATCTTCGTGACGCCGATCGATCGCGCGCTGCGAATCCGGACCGGCGAAACCGACACCGACGCGCTGTAGATCCCGATCGGATTCCGGACCTTCAGACCAAGTTCAGATTCCCGCTTCAAATTCCCGCACTACCGTCGCATCCCGCAACGACGCCGGACGCGATCAACCCACATAACCGGCCAGAGGAAATACCATGGGGGCACTTTGGTGTCGCGCAGCGAAGCTTGCTGCGCCGATCGGACTTGTGACGATCCTTGCGACACCGGCATTGGCACAAGCGCCAACCGTCAGCCGCGCCGATACGGCCTGGATGATCGTCGCCACCGCGCTGGTGCTGATGATGACGATACCGGGACTGGCGCTGTTTTATTCCGGCATGGTGTGCAAGAAGAACGTGCTGGCGACGATGGCGCAGAGCCTTGCGGCCGTCACCATGATTTCGATCCTGTGGGTCGCGTTCGGCTATTCGCTGGTGTTTGTCGGCGACGGTCCATGGCTTGGAACGCTCGCTCGCTGGTTTCTCACCGGCATGACGCTGGATAGCGTCAATCCCGCCGCGAAGACTATTCCGGAAGCGCTGTTCATGCTCTACCAGATGACCTTCGCGATCATCACCGTGGCGCTGGTGGCGGGCTCGGTCGCCGACCGGATGCGATTCTCGGCCTATCTCCTGTTCTCGATCGGCTGGTTCATCCTGGTTTATGTGCCGCTCGCGCACTGGATTTGGGGCGGCGGTTTTCTCGGCGCGATGGGCGTGCTGGATTTCGCCGGCGGCCTCGTGGTGCATCTGTCCGCCGGCATCGGCGGATTGGTGGCGGCCAAAGTCCTGGGCCGGCGTCACGGCTATGGCACCGACAATCTGTCACCGTTCGATTTGTCGCTCGCGGTGGTCGGCACCGGATTATTGTGGGTCGGCTGGTTCGGCTTCAATGGCGGATCGGCGCTGGGCGCCAATTCGCGCGCGGTGATGGCGATCATCGCGACCCACCTCGCGGCCTGCGCCGGCGCGCTGACCTGGGGCGGGCTCGAATGGTCGATCCGGCGCAAACCATCCGTGCTCGGCATGATTTCCGGGGCCGTCGCGGGTCTTGGAACGATTACGCCGGCCTCGGGATTCGTGACGCCCTCGCAAGGCATCGTGATCGGCGTGACCGCGGGCCTGGTGTGCTTCTGGGCTTGCACCTGGCTGAAGCACCGCTTCCGCTATGACGATTCGCTCGATGTGTTCGGGGTCCACGGCGTCGGCGGATTGATCGGGACGCTGTTGACCGGGGTATTTGCCACCGCCGCGATCGGCGGCGTCTCCGGCCTGATCGAGGGTAACCCGCGGCAATTGCTGATCCAGTTTTATGGCGTCGCCGTTACCCTGGTGTGGTCGGGTGGGGTGACCTTCGTGCTGCTCAAGCTGGTCAGCGCCTTCGTGCCGCTACGGGTTTCCCGGGAGCACGAGCTGGAGGGCCTCGATATCTCGCAGCATGGCGAAGCTTTGCAGTAAAATATCTACCATAGTACCGTTATTTTGCCCTTCGCGTGGGCACGATTATGTCGACAGCCTGTCACGCCTTCGTTTTAAGCAGGTGTGGCTAGGTTTTGGGCGGGTCCGGATAGCACAAATTGGGCCCACCCCCCTAAGGCTCGAAAACACCCGCGTTCATAGTCCGTTAGGCAACGCGTCCGATCTGGCACGGCATTTGATTCTATGGGTGCCGGCTGTGCCCGCGTAGTGAACTCTCTCGCGTGGTGAACCTCAGTCGAGAACGCCCGGTCGCGTCTGGACCGGGCCCAAGCGGGGATAGGACCGATGAAAATTGTTATGGCGATCATCAAGCCATTCAAGCTCGAAGAAGTCCGCGATGCCCTGACCGCCATTGGCGTTCACGGTCTCACGGTGACGGAAGTCAAAGGATACGGGCGGCAGAAGGGCCACACGGAAATCTATCGTGGCGCTGAATATGCGGTGAGCTTCCTGCCCAAGATCAAGATCGAGGTCGCGATCGCCTCCGATCAGGTCGACAAGACCATCGACGCCATCACATCCGCTGCGAAAACCGGACAGATCGGCGACGGCAAGATCTTCGTCATCAACCTCGACCATGCGGTTCGTATCCGCACCGGCGAGGCCGATGCCGCTGCGCTTTGATTTCACGCTCAACATAAAAATCAATCAGGAGTAAAACAAATGACGTTCACACGTCCCACCCCCACGGGCTGGGCAGTCCTCGCCATCGGAGCGCTCTGCGCCGTAGGCTTCGCCGACGCGGCGATCGCCCAGACTGCTGCTGCACCCGCGGCTGACGCAGCGACAGCGGCTCCCGCCGCGGCTGCGGCTGTTCCCAACAAAGGTGATACCGCCTGGATGCTGGTATCCAGCGCGCTCGTTCTGATGATGTCGATCCCCGGCCTCGCACTGTTCTATGGCGGCCTCGTCCGCACCAAGAACATGGCCTCCGTGCTGACCCAGGTGTTCGCGATCGTTTCCATGGTTGGCGTGGTGTGGACACTCTACGGCTACTCCCTCGCCTTCGGCGATGGCGGCAGCATGACGCCGTACATCGGCGGCTTCACCAAGGCGTTCATGCACGGCGTCGATGCCAACTCGACGGCGGCGACGTTCTCGAACGGTGTTGTCATTCCGGAACTCTCTTACTTCGTCTTCCAGATGACATTCGCGATGATCACCCCGGCCTTGATCGTCGGCGCCTTTGCCGAGCGCATCAAATTCTCGGCCGTGATGCTGTTCATCCTGCTGTGGGTCACCTTCATCTACTTCCCGATCGCGCATTGGGTTTGGTATGTCGCCGCTCCCGATGACGTCGCAGCCGCTGCCAAGGCGCTCGCCGCCGCGACGGACGGTGCGGCCAAGACCGCGGCCCAGGCCAAGCTCGATGAAGTCACAGGCTCGGTCGGCTGGCTCGCCGGCGCCGGCGCCCTCGACTTCGCTGGCGGTACGGTCGTGCACATCAATGCCGGCATCGCCGGTCTGGTGGGCGCGCTGATCATCGGCAAGCGCACCGGCTACGGCAAGGACCTGATGGCTCCGCACTCCCTCACCATGACCATGATCGGCGCCTCGCTGCTGTGGGTGGGCTGGTTCGGCTTCAACGCCGGATCGAACCTCGAGGCCAACGGCACCACCGCACTGGCCTTCGTCAACACCATGGTAGCCACCGCGGGCGCGGCGCTCTCCTGGCTGCTCTCGGAATGGATCGTCAAGGGCAAGCCCTCGTTGCTGGGCATCTGCTCCGGCGCGGTTGCGGGCCTGGTCGCGGTCACGCCGGCCTCCGGCTTCGCCGGTCCGATCGGCGCCCTGGTGCTCGGCCTTGTCGTCTCGCCGGTCTGCCTGTTCTTCGTCTCCACGGTGAAGAACGCGCTCGGCTATGACGACGCGCTCGACGTGTTCGGCGTCCACTGCATCGGCGGAATCATCGGTGCGCTCGGCACCGGCATTCTGGTCAATCCCGCCCTCGGCGGCGTCGGCATCACCGACTACACCAACATCACCGGAAACAATGCCGGTACCTACGATTTCGTCGCGCAGATGATCTCGCAGGGCAAGGCGGTCGGAGCGACGCTGCTCTGGTCGGGTATTGGTTCGGCGATCCTCTACAAGCTCGTCGACATCATTGTCGGTCTGCGTCCGACCGTCGAGGAGGAGCGCGAGGGTCTCGACATCTCCGATCACGGCGAGCGCGCTTACAATATGTAAGTTCTCCCGGGGCGCGGTCTCACGGGATCGCGCCCAGAACTACGGTTCGGGCACATACCCGGCAATGCCTGAACCGTCGAGGGGCTCCAGCGTAAGTTGGAGCCCCTTTCTTTTTGCGGCGAATGGTAAAGCTTGGCTTGCCCTTCAAGCGCTGCGCCTGCCGCAGATGGGCGGTCGAGCTATTCGCCATAACTATGCCATAAGCTACAGTCTGACGTGATACACCGCACCACCTGCGGCCTGGTTCTCTGCCCCGTCATGCGCTTCGCCGAGCGGCTGGTTCCGGCGATCAGGCCGGCCCGGAAACCGTCCTGGAATCCGGCCCGGAATGCGCGCCCGCGAATCGCCGCGCCGTGAAAACGGCCGCCACTAAATCTGGCGGCGTGAAAACCGCCTCGACCAAAGCCGTCACCTCTGTAGAAACCACCGCCGCCGAAGCCGCCGTGGAAGCCGCCACCGCCGCCATAGAAACCGCCGCCCCCGCCACCACGCGCCGACACGCCGTCGGGTGCAAGCATTCCAAGTGCTGCAGTCGCCAACAACGCGATCGTGACTTTACGGAACATGACTAACCCTCTCTCGTCCAAGAAGATGACGCCTGGGGAATACGGCCCGCTGGGTCGAGTGCAGGCCGCTTGCTGCCGTCGAAAACCTCCCGCACGCAATTGCGGACTGGACAATGATACTCGCCCCCTCGAGAAAATAGGCATGCTTCCTGAAATTTTTCGGGCCGGACGGCCCGGTCCGAGATCGAAGGGGCAACATACCTCGGTGGACGACGCCGCTTCCCATCCAAAACGACCGCAAAAATCGGACGGGGTCATAGTACCCTGTAGCGCGTCGTGTGAGATTCATCCCGGTCCTTGCGTCGCCGGCGGGACGACGTAGAGCGTCATGGCGAAGATGGCGTAGACGAAGACGAGCAGGACGCCGATAAACCATGCCGAGCGCCCGCTGTTGGTGATGAAGGTAGCCATGACGGCCGAGATCATCACCATGGTTACCGCACCCGGCCAGAACCGGAGGTTCATCGGCGCCGGCCCCACGACATAGCTGAGCAACACCAACACCGGCGCGACGAACAGTGCGATCTGCGAGGCGCTGCCGAGCGCGATTGAAACGCTCATGTCGAGGCGGTTCTTGCGCGCGGCGGAGAAGGCAACCGCCATCTCGGCCGCGGCGCCGACGATCGAGAGGATGATGAAGCCGACGAAGGCCGGGGTCATCCCGAATGTTTCCGCCGCCTTCTGTACGGATTCCACAAAGATCTCGCTCACAAGCGCGATCAGCACGGTGACGACGAGAAGCGTGCCGACTGCAAGGCCGATCGGCCAGTGCGCCTCCGCCTCGCCATGTTCCGCGCTCGCAAAAAATTCCTTGTGGGTGTGGAGCGAGAACACGAGGCCGAGGCCGTAGGCGATGATGAGCAGCACGGCGAGGTTGGTGCTGAGTGTTTGCGTGAGGGCTCCGCCATGGGGCAGATCAAGGTCGGCAACCGCGGAGGGAGCGAGCAGTGCGACGGTCGCCATCAGGAGCAGCGCCGAATAAAGCCGGCCGCCGGCGCGGTTATATTCCTGGACATGATAACGCAGGCCCCCGAGCAGGAAGGAGGCGCCCAGCATGAACAGTGCGTTGGTGACGATTGCGCCCGCGATCGAGGCCTTCACCAGCATGTACTGGCCCGCATGCAGCGCGGTCACGGCGATGATCAGCTCGGTGAGGTTGCCGAGCGTCGCGTTGAGCAGGCCGCCGACCGCATCGCCCGTCTTGGCGGCGACGGCCTCAGTGGCGTGGCTGAGAAGTGCCGCCAGCGGCACAATGGCAAGGACCGCGAGCACGAACAGAACCGTGTGCGCCTCCGGCTCCGCCTTTTCGGCCACCAGCACGATCGGCACGGCGACGAGCAACCAGAGCAACGGGTTGTGCCGAATTTCCTTGAGCAGGGATTGCACAGGGCCCCCTCCTTGGCGGATGTGGTGGCGGGAATGGTCGGGGATGGGGGCAGGCTGAGTGTTGATCTGGCTCAATGAGGCGGGCGGCGGCCAGTGCTTAGAGATCGGGACAACAAAGGTCCTGAGGTCGTGAGCTGTGAATGGCCGGAGGAAGGGTAGAGGGATGTCCACGCACTTTGATCGCCTCCGCCAGAGTCTCAGCGATCCCCTCCTGACGGTGCTGACGCTGATGCTCTCGTTGCTCCTGTTCGTGATCGGCCCGATGCAAGCCGCCGGCGTGGTGACTGGACAACACTTCGGCTACTTCTTCGGCTTGATTCTCCTACCCGCCGCCTTTCTGTATTCGCGCAACCTCCTTGTAGCTGCCCCGATCGCGGTCGCGATCGCGCTCGTGGTAACGGCCGCCCTTCTGGACTTCGAGCGGTCACCGCGCACCGACCTCTACCTCGACTCGGCCGCGTGGCTGATCGCCGGACTCGCGCTCAGCGTCGTGGTGGCGCGCGCCGTGTTCGGGCCCGGGCGGATCACGTACCACCGCGTCGTCGGCGCGGTCCTGCTCTATCTCATCATCGGGCTGACGTTCGTGGCCTTGTACGGCTTCGTCGCCCTGGCGGCGCCGCAGGCGTTCACGAATCTTCCGACGCTTCACGGCGACTTCGCCATCGCCGGCAATCTCATCTACTTCAGCTTCGTGACCCTGACGACGACCGGCTATGGCGACATTGCGCCCCTGCATCCGTATGCGCGCAGCCTCGCCAATGTCGAGGCGATCATCGGCCAGATTTATCCAGCGACTTTACTGGCGCGGCTCGTGACGCTTGAAACGGCGCACGGCCGTGGTTCATGACCCTTTCGTCGCGAAGTCACGCAACCATGTCAGTTGGCCCGTCGCGACGAATTTGCGCGCCTCCCTCAGGTCTCCCTTCGAAGGCAGAGCCGACGCATCCGGCGACGAGTAGCCAAATTGGAAGAGCATGGACCATCTCAGCGCACACCCATCATCAAGGGAATGGCCGTTAAGACCATAACCACGGCCGTAACGGCGTGCATGCCGAAGGCGCTTCTAGCCGAGCCTTTCGCTGCAAGGATCATAAGCATGTCGCCGACAGGGATAATGGCCGCCACCAGCAGGACGATGCCGGCCCCGCGGAGGTCGCCCCACGCCATCAACGCCAGCAGGATCAATCCCGACGCGATGTCGCGCACCCCTTTGAGGCGAAGCCACCAGGCGATGTTGGCGCCGTCTTCAGGAAGCGGCAGGCCGAAACTGCGCGTCGCGGCCCTCGGGCTCACGACATATTGGGTGCCGATCGCGATAATCGCGACAGCCAGGAGCAATGCCAGTCCGAGCGTAAACCAATGCATTACCGTCTACCATTCTATCCGAACAAGATAATCTAGCGCCGATAGATATATATTCTAGCATTGCTAGATCGTCAAGCGCCGGTATGATTTACTCGATGTCGGCCATTTTGGCCTGGGAGAGATCGAAGGTTGGGTATCGCCGAGCGGAAAGGCAGGGAACGGGCCGATCGCGAGCACCGCATTGTCGCGGCAGCGCGCATGATCGCAGAGCGCGAAGGCTGGGCTGCCGTGACAATCCGCCGCCTCGCCGACGAGATCGAACATAGCCAGCCGGTTCTCTATTCACATTTCAAGAACAGGGATGCGATTGTTGCCGCGGTTGCAGTCGAGGGTTTCCGGGAGTTCACGAGTGCTCTTCGGGAAGCGGCAAGCGGATCGACCGGACGACGAAATGCCCTCAAAAATGTCGCGATGGCCTATCTCGCCTTTGCACTACGTCATCCTGCACTCTACGAGGCCATGTTTGTCCTCCCGACGAATCTGCGGTTCGCTCAGGCTGAAACCAGGCCGGAACTACGCGCTGCTTTCGAAGCCCTTGCGACCGTCGTAACGCCGTTCTGCGTCAATGTAGCCACCGTGACCGAGACTTTTTGGGCAGCCCTTCACGGGCTTTACGAACTCGAACGTTCAGGCCGAAACAGGCCCAGCGCGCGCGTTGAACGCATCGACCTTGTCGTTCGGGCACTCGCCGGTACGGGCGAGGTCCCACGTCATTCAATTGAGTGACTGCTTTGGCGTACTCACCAATAGCGATTCTTGCCGAACTTCAGTGGACGCGGCGTTTCGCAAATGTCATCAGGGATTCCTCTTGGGGAGGCGAGCGATGACGCAGATCACAGCTCATTTCGTTTTCACGCTTTCTGGCGGAGGTTGCCTGGTGCGAGCATTAAGGAGTGCTAGACGCGACGATCAGGTCGTCGTCACCTCCCACGGCTTTAACGTTGGACCGATTGATCCATCCGATCCGTCGGCGCGCGCGGAATGGCTTGAAAATGAACTCGGCAGGATCGACCCGAAAGATGCGGCGCGGTCTGAACGCAGCTGGGACGAGACGCGTTTTCCCGGTCACCGCAAAGTGGCATGGCTCACCCGGCGATCGGCAGTGGAATATGCCGGCTTTCTTGACTGGTTGTGGCACCGGGGTGATACGCCGTGCGACTTGGTCGATCTGGGCAAAGCTAAAATTTCCTACCCTGGCGAACATGGCTTAACGCCACCGTGGGCTTTGCCCACAAGCATTGCTCTGCTTGCTCCCGACACCATCGCTCGCAACAGGCTCTGGGATTTGGCCGAGCCGTTACAAACAGCCGAACGGCTCCAATACCGCGAACTCTGGGGTCAGCTTCTCTCGGAAAATGCGCCCCTGCGTGTTCTCAACGGCGATAAACTTGTCTCGGCGCCGATCTCTTTTTTTGACAAGATGCTGATGTCTTTGGTGACCGAGCATTGGCAGAAGGTCGTCAGGATCATCAGCACGGCCATGGCTGACGAAATGGAAGACGGGATCATTCAGAGCGAAGATACTTTTCTTTCCGCTCGCCTCGATGCGCTCGCCAGAGACGGCAGGCTCGAAATTCGGGGCGGCTCCGCCCGCGACATGCATGTGAGTGAGGTGAGGTTGCCGGGAGTGCGATAGCCGTCGTAGAGCGGAAGGATGCGCATTCGCGCCGCCCGTGGCGCCGTCCAGGCTACGAATTATCCCGGGAACCTTGGCAAATTCGACCCTTCCGCCGATGGTTAATCGCGTCTTAACCTCGCCGTATCTATGGTGGTTCTGATCCTTTTCCGGCTGGTCTCGACGTGTGATCGGCCGCCTCTGGAGTGCTGGCATCTCACCTATGGCAATGACCGCTTCATCCCGCACGCCGCAAGGCACCGGCAGTCAGGACAGCGAGCGCTCGCCATTCGCCCGGTTGACCGAGCTTTTGGCCCCCTACCAGCCGGCTAAGCCATTGATTACACTATCTTTAGGGGAACCCCAGCACCCGGTTCCGGCCTTTGTCGCGCCCGTCCTGGCCAAGCATATTGGCGATTTCGGCCGCTATCCGATCGCCAGGGGTATCGAGCCGTTCCGGCGGGCGGCTTCGAACTGGCTGTCCACCCGATTCGACCTTCCACGGCCGATCGACCCCGAAACCGAGCTTCTGGTGCTGAACGGCAGCCGTGAGGGTCTGTTCTTCGCAGCGATCACCGCGGCGCGCTATGTCGGCCAGCGCCAGGGCCGGCCTGCGATCCTGGTGCCCAATCCGTTTTATCCCGCCTATGGCGCCGGCGCCCGCGCCGCGGATTGCGAGACCATCTATTTGCCGACCACGCCCGCCAACGGATTCCTGCCGGATCTGGATTTGCTCGATGACGCCACGCTGGCGCGAACCGTTGCGATCTTCATTGCCTCGCCGGCCAACCCGCAAGGTGCGGTGGCGTCACGCGGTTATTTCAGCCGCTTGAAGCAACTCGCCGACCGCTTCGGCTTCATGATCCTGAGCGACGAATGCTATTCCGAGATCTACACCAGGCAGGCGCCCGGCAGCGCGCTGGAATCCGCCGGACCTGATTTTGCCAATGTCGTCGCGTTTCAATCGCTGTCGAAGCGCTCGAACCTGCCAGGGATGCGGGTCGGCTTCGCCGCCGGCGACAAGAAATTTCTCAGCATGTTTCACGAACTGCGCAATGTCGCGGCGCCCCAGGTGCCGGTGCCGCTGCAACACGTCGCGGTCGCGGCCTATGGCGACGAAACGCATGTCGAGGAGAACCGCAGGCTCTATCGCATCAAGTTCGATCTCGCCGACCAGATCCTCGGCAACCGCTACGGCTATGTGCGGCCCGCCGGAGGCTTTTGCGTGTGGCTCGACGTATCGGCCCATGGCGGCGACGAAGCCGCGACCGTGAAACTCTACAAGGAGGCCGGCGTGCGCGTGGTGCCCGGAAGTTATCTGGCGCGGCAACAGCCCGACGGCAGCAATCCCGGCGCCGGTTACATTCGTCTGGCGCTGGTTGCCGACGGCGAGACGACGGGCGAGGCGTTGCACCGGCTGGTCGAGATTTTGGATTAATCGCGGGACCCCATGAGCATGCCGGCGATCGAACGCGTCATTCCCCTGGTCGGCCATTTGCCGGCGTCGATCCGCGAGGCGTTGACACGGCGGCTGCGCGAATGCGCAGGGCTCGGCTTGATTGGGCTGTCCGGCGTGGCGGCGGCCGCCCTGATGACGTGGTCGGTGCAGGATCCGAGCCTGAGCCATGCGACCTCGCGCGCGATCCGCAACGTCGTCGGTTATCCCGGCGCGATCGGCGCCGATCTGTTGATGCAGATCATCGGCCTCGGCGCCATCATGCTGATTTTCCCCGTAGCGGTGTGGGGCTGGCGCATGCTGACCCATCGCGCCTTCGACCGCGAAGCGCTGCGGATCGCCTGCTGGATCTTGTGCACGGTCGCCTCAGCAGGCTTTGTCAGTTGCTGGCCGCATGGCGGCGCCTGGCCGCTACCCACCGGGCTCGGCGGCGTCGTCGGCGACGCGCTGGTGCGGGCGCCGGCCATGGTGCTCGGCGCGCCCGGCTTCCTCTACCGCCTCGTTTACGGGATGGCGCTTGGCGTCGCGATGACCGCGACATTCCTGATCGCTTGCGGCCTCGGCTCGCGTGCGCAGGAAGAAGAAGCGGCGTCGATCGAGGATGACGCACCGTTTGTCGAAGAAGAGGACGACGGCGGCTCGGTCTCGCTGGGATGGCTGTTCCATGCCGCGATGAGCGCCAAGGCGCGGCTCGGATGGATGTTCTCGCGGGCTTATGCGTCGCTGGTCGCCAGTGCGCCAGCGAAAAATACATCCGCATTCGAACGTCAGGAGCCCAATCTGGGCGGCCGCGCCGCGCCATCCCTGGCTCCGCAGGCTGAGGAAGATTTCGAAGACGAAGAGGAGGAGGAAGAAGCGCCGACCGCCGCCCGCGCGCCGCGCAAGAAGCCGGCGCCCCAGGCACCCGCGCGCAAATCCTCCGGCAAGTTCGAACTGCCGTCGGTATCGGTGTTGACCGCGCCGAAGGCTTCCGATCGCCAGCCACTCAACAAATCCGAACTGGAGAGCAACTCGCGCGCGCTGGAAGGCGTGCTCGGGGATTTCGGCGTGCGCGGCGAGATCGTCAAGGCCAATCCGGGACCGGTCGTGACGCTGTATGAACTCGAGCCCGCGCCCGGCATCAAATCATCCCGCGTCATTGGCCTTGCTGACGACATCGCGCGCTCGATGAGCGCACTCTCGGCGCGTGTCGCGGTGGTTCCCGGCCGCAATGCCATCGGCATCGAGCTGCCGAACGCGCATCGCGAAAAGGTTTACCTGCGCGAATTGCTCTCGGTGAAGGACGAGTTGGTTGCCAAGCTGCCGCTTTGCCTCGGCAAGAACATCGGCGGAGAATCCATCATCATCGACCTGGCGCGAACACCGCATATGCTGATCGCCGGCACCACCGGTTCCGGCAAATCGGTCGCCATTAACACCATGATCCTGAGCCTGGTCTACCGGCTGCGCCCGGACCAATGCCGCCTGATCATGGTCGATCCCAAAATGCTCGAACTCTCCGTCTATGACGGCATCCCGCATCTTTTGACGCCGGTCGTGACCGATCCGAAAAAAGCGGTGGTCGCGCTGAAATGGGCGGTGCGCGAGATGGAAGAGCGCTACAAGAAAATGTCCAAGCTCGGTGTGCGCAACATCGATGGCTACAATCAGCGCCTGCTCGAAGCCAAGAGCAAGGGCGAGGAGCCGACGCGCACGGTTCATACCGGCTTCGACAAGGAGACCGGCAAGGCGATCTACGAGGAAGAAAAGCTCGATCTCGAGCCGCTGCCCTACATCGTCATCATCGTCGACGAAATGGCCGATCTGATGATGGTTGCCGGCAAGGATATCGAAGGCGCGGTGCAGCGTCTGGCACAGATGGCCCGCGCCGCCGGCCTGCATGTCATTCTGGCCACGCAGCGGCCGTCGGTCGACGTCATCACCGGCACTATCAAGGCGAACTTCCCGACCCGCATCTCGTTTCAGGTCACCTCCAAGATCGACAGCCGCACCATCCTGGGCGAAATGGGCGCCGAACAGCTGCTCGGTCAAGGCGACATGCTCTATATGGCCGGCGGTGGACGCATCAGCCGCGTGCACGGCCCCTTCGTCTCGGACGAAGAGGTCGAGAAAGTCGTGCGCCATCTCAAGACGCAAGGCCAGCCGGAATACCTCGAGGCGGTCACCGCCGAAGAACCAACCGACGAGGATGGCGCGGTATTCGACGGTACCAGCATGGGCGCCGATGGTGGCGGCGACCTGTTCTCGCAGGCGGTGGCGATCGTCAAGCGCGACCGCAAGGCTTCCACCAGCTACATCCAGCGCCGGCTGCAGATCGGCTACAACCGCGCCGCGTCGCTGATGGAGCGAATGGAACTGGAAGGCATCGTTGGCCAGGCCAATCATGCCGGCAAGCGCGAGATTTTGGTCGAGGAAGAGGAAAGTGGCTTCTAAGAAGGCCATGAAATTGCATGAAATTGCCGATCTTGAAATTCTATTCTCACGGAAAAACGATAGCCGCCTTGACCGAAACTACGATAAAACGGCCTTAACGAAATGGCCTTGGGGCCTGACGGGACTACTCATTGAATAGAGCTCCGAAATTTCCGATGACAAAGCCACTCGCGAACCGCGGCATACACACCAGCGTGGCGTTGCTGATGGCGGCTTCCATGCTGTGCATCGTGGTCCCGTCTTCCGCGCAGAGCGTGCCGGTGCCGAAGCCTGCGCCAAAAGGTCGCGACGTCCAGTTGAGCGCATCGGACGCCCAACGCGGTCCGGCGACAACGGGAACAACCCAGCCGCCGGAGCCCGTGATTCCCGATCCGCGCCGCAATGTGCCGGCCAGTATCTTCGCAACCTTCGACGCCAATCAAAAGGCGCAAGCCGCCAGGGTCAGCGCCTATCTGTCGTCGCTGTCGACACTGGTCGGAAATTTCGTGCAGGTCGGACCCGACGGCAGCAAGACCCGGGGCGAATTTTATATCCAGAAGCCCGGCAAGGTGCGTTTCGAATATGACACGCCGAGCCCGATCGAGATTATCGCGGATGGATCGGCCGTCGCGGTGCGTGACCGCAAGCTTGCGACCCAGGACATCTACCCGCTGTCGCAAACCCCGCTGCGCTATTTGCTGTCGGACCGTATCGATCTCATGCGGGACACCAACGTCGTGAGCGTGACGGCGGACGATTTGTACGTCAGCGTCATCATCGAGGAACGGCAGACGCTGATCGGCACTAGCCGCCTGATGCTGATGCTCGGCGCCAAGGACGGCCAGCTCAAGCAGTGGACCGTGACCGATCCCCAGGGCTATGACACCACGGTCGCGGTCTACAATCTGGATTCAACCAAGAAGGTCGATCCCGGCCTGTTCAAGATCGACTTCACCGTTTACCCGACCTCGCCAGGCTGAATCGTTATCTCCTAGAGCCTTTCCCGTTCCGATGGAATTGGAACGGGGCTCTAGGTTTTTGTTTTGACGCGTTTTCTTCACGCGAACCGGTATCCACTTCGCTCGAAAACGCTCTAAAATCTGTTGCTGAGCGGTGGACAGATCGCGCACGTCGCGGCGGATCAGCGTGTCTTTCCGATGCTGTCCTGATACATCAGCCCGATGCGCATTTCCCTGACAACGTGGAATATCAATTCGGTGCGGCTGCGCATCGATCTCGTCGCCAAATTCCTCAAATCGACGCGGCCCGAAATCCTGTGCCTGCAGGAAACCAAATGCATCGACGACGCCTTCCCGCTCAAGCGGTTCAAGCGGCTCGGCTATGAGCACGTCGCGCTGAACGGGCAAAAGGGCTATCACGGCGTCGCGGTGATCTCGAAGTTGCCGTTCGAGAATACCAACATCAGAAGCTTTTGCGACAAGCTCGATTCGCGCCATATCTCGGTCGAATTCGGAACCAAGGCGCAGCTCGCAAAGCCGCTGGTGCTGCATAACTTCTACGTCCCCGCCGGTGGCGATATTCCGGACCCCGCGCTCAATCCGAAATTCGAGCACAAGCTTCAATTCCTCGATGAGATGAAGGCGTGCGAGCCCCTGCATCCGCGCGGCGACGACCGGCATATCCTGGTCGGCGATCTCAACGTGGCGCCGCATGACAACGATGTCTGGTCGCACAAGCAACTGCTGAAAGTGGTGTCGCACACGCCGATCGAATGCGAGAAGCTATTGGCCGCGCAGGCCAGCGGCGAGTGGGTCGACGTCGCGCGCGACCGCATCCCGCTCTCGGAAAAAGTCTATACATGGTGGAGCTACCGTGCCGCCGACTGGACAATTGGCGACCGCGGCCGAAGGCTCGATCACATCTGGGTCTCGCGCGCGCTCAAGGATGGTGTCAGCGACTTCAAGATCACCCGCGATGCCCGTAGCTGGGAGCGGCCGTCCGATCATGTGCCGGTGACGGTGACACTGGAGGTGTAGTTACAGCATCGCTGTCGTCCCTGCGAGCGCAGAGAACCATAACCCCTGTCGCTTGCGACGTGGCACGGCAGCTCAATAAGGATGCTCACGCTTCCCCGAACATAAACGACACGGCGTATTGGTCCCTGCGTTCGCAGGGACGACCTAGAAAAGGTATTTGCGTGATTTTGCGGCTAACTGCTCAGCTTCGCGCCGGCCATCAGGATGTCGCTGGCGATCTGGCTGGTGCGGTTGGCGAATTCGTCACGCAGCCGGCGCGCGGCGACCGGGTCGCTTTCAAGCACACGCTGAAACAGGCTGCGCGAGACGCGAACCACCGAGGCATGTTCCAGCGCGATCGCGGTGGACGGCCGTGGCATCGCCACCACCAGCGCAAGCTCGCCGATCAGCGTGCCGGGACCCGCGACGATTTCGGCGCCGTTACCATCCTCGATGCGAAACGCCCCGCGCTGAACGATAAATCCGGCGTCGGCGGGATCGCCCGCCGTGAACAGCAGATCGCCCCGCGCGAAATCCCGCTGCTCGGAGCCGATCGCAAGCATGCGCAGTGAGGCCGTCCCCAACAGGCGCAGTGTCGGGACGCGCTCGAGCAAGGCAACATCATCTTCGATCGACATCTAGAACCGGTGATCGGGCCGCGCTAATCGCGAATTGTTGCCCGAATCGTATCATGGCACCAGCTTGTAGCCACCGGCTTCCGTCACCAGGATCTCCGGGTTGGCGGCGTCCTTCTCGATCTTTTGCCGCAGGCGGTAGATATGGGTTTCCAGGGTGTGGGTGGTGACGCCCGAATTATAGCCCCACACTTCCTGCAGCAGGGTTTCGCGCGACACCGGCAATTGGCCGGCCCGGTAGAGGAAACGCAGGATCGCGGTTTCCTTCTCGGTCAGCCGTACTTTTCTGGCATTGGCGCCGGTCAGCATCTTGGAGCCGGGCCGGAAACTATAGGGACCGACCGAAAACACCGCGTCTTCGCTGGCTTCATGCTGGCGGAGCTGGGCCCTGATCCGCGCCAGCAGCACCGCGAACCGGAACGGCTTGGCGACATAGTCATTGGCGCCGGATTCGAGCCCGAGAATGGTGTCCGAATCGGTGTCGTGCCCGGTGAGCATGATGATCGGGGCCTTGAATCCACCCTTGCGGAGGCTGCGGACGACCTCGCGGCCGTCGGTATCCGGCAAGCCCACGTCCATCAGCACGAGATCCGGGGCATTGGTTTTGGCGGCGTTGGCACCCTTGGCGCCCGTGTCGACCGCGGAGGCCTCAAATTCTTCGTGCAGCGACAACTGCTCGACCAGCGTGTCGCGCAGGTCGGTGTCGTCATCCACGATCAGAATTTTGCGGGCATTGGCCATGTCGTAAAATCCTCTGGAGCCGAAACGCCTTCGGCCGAGTCTTGGGCGGAGAAGCTTCCTGGGCGGAGAAGCTTGATTTGTCAGTGTAGTTTAGTCTTGAAGTAGGGGCCTGTTACCGATTCACAAGCTGTAATGCAGTGTACTCCAGAATTCGCAGGTATTTAGATGAATGTCCTGTAATGGCGGGTATGCGTCGTTTTTTCCTTCTGACGGCCTAGAAAAAGACTGGATTCCTACGAAAAGACAAGAATCTTCAATGGCTTCCGGGATATTCCCTTCCGACACAAGGCTGGCGGACGGTCCCCTCGCGGCGATCCGGGTGAGCGCTGCGGCCGGTAATCCGCAGCGCGGCTGGCTGACCATCGGGCCGCTGACGGTACCGGTCGCGCTGGGCCGCGGCGGCATCAAGGCCAACAAGCGGGAAGGCGATGGGGGCACGCCGAGAGGCATCTTCCGGCCGCGCCGGCTGTGGTGGCGGGCCGACCGCTATCCCCGTCCGCGGACGTTGTTGCCGGCACGCGCCATCCGGCCCGAACGACGCCTGGTGCGAAGACCCCTCGAGCCGCCATTACAACCAGCCGCTGCGGCTGGATCGGGCTCAAGACGGCGACCGGCTCACGCGCGAAGATCACCTCTATGATTTCATCGTCGAGATCGACCACAACAGTTCGCCCCGCATCGCCGGCCGCGGCAGCGCGGTGTTCCTGCATCTGGCGCGGACGGATTTTTCGCCGACCGCCGGCTGCGTCTCGATGACACGTCAGGCGATGCTGCGGTTGCTGGAGCGGCTGGGTCCGCAAACCAGGATCGTGATCGGGTGACCATCCAGGGAGTCAGGACCATGCTTGATCAAGATCAGATCGCGGCCGCATCGGCACCCTGCGCGATCACTGGCGCGCGGGCACAAAACTTGGCGCGCTCGAGGCTTCGCTACGCCCGCGCGATCGCGCCGAAGGTTACGCCATCCAGGCGGCGATCGAACATGGCGCGGCCGGCAATTTGTTCGGATGGAAGATCGCCGCCACCAGCGAAGCCGGACAAAAACACATCAATGTCGATGGCCCGATGGCGGGGCGCATCCTGTCCGAGACGGTGATCGCGGATGGCGGCACGGCCTCGATGGCGGGCAACGAGATGCGTGTCGGCGAACCGGAATTCGCCTTTCGCATGGCGGCGGACTTGCCGCCGCGGTCGCAGCCCTACACGGTGCAACAGGTGCTCGACGCAGTCGGCACGCTTCATCCCGCCATCGAGATTCCGGATTCGCGGTTTTCGGATTTCGTCAGCGCGGGCGCGGCGCAGATCATCGCCGATAATGCCTGCGCGCATCTGTTCGTGCTGGGCGCGCCGACCGCTTCGAACTGGCGTGCGCTCGATCTCGTCGAGGAGAGACCCGTCATCACGTTGCGCGACAAACAATTCATCGGCCATGGCAAGAACGTGCTCGGCGATCCCCGGATCGCACTCGCCTGGCTTGCCAATGAAGTGCGCCAGCTCGGCGTGACGCTTGCGGGCCGGCCAGATCGTGACCACCGGCACCTGCCATCCGCCGCTGCCGATTCAATCCGGCGATTTGTTCGCTGCCGATTTCGGTTCGATCGGCAAAGTATCGGTGGCGTTTCGTTAGCGACAGTTGATTACGTCATCCTGAGGTGCGCGCACTTTCTTGCGCGCCTCGAAGGATGGCCGCAAACACTGTGTTGCACACCACCCTTCGCGACGCTTGCTTCGCAAGCTCCTCAGGACGACGGCAACATCGCCATCACCGATGCCCGAAAATCGCCGAGCCGACGCGGATATGGGTCGCGCCGAACTGGATCGCGATGGCGAAGTCGGCGCTCATGCCCATCGACAGGTTCTTCAACCCGTTGCGCGCCGCGATCTTCGCCGTCAGCGCGAAATGCGGCGCCGGCGCCTCGTCGACCGGCGGAATGCACATCAGGCCGGAAATCTCCAAACCGTATTTCTCGCGACAGGCCGCGATGAAGGCGTCCGCCTCGGCCGGCGCGACGCCGGCTTTCTGCGGCTCCTCACCGGTGTTGAGCTGGACGAACAATTGCGGGCCGCCGCTTTTGGGAATTGATTTCCTTGGCTAACGCTTCGCAAATGCTCGGACGGTCGACCGAATGGATGGCATCGAACAGCGCCACGGCCTCCTTGGCCTTGTTGGATTGCAGCGGCCCGATCAGATGCAATGCGAGGCCCGGGTAAGCCGACATTAACCCTGGCCACTTGGCTTTGGCTTCCTGCACGCGATTTTCGCCGAAAACGCGCTGCCCGGCGGCGATGACCGGCGTAATCGCTTCGGCGTCGAATGTCTTGGACACCGCGATCAGCGTCACCGACGCGCGATCGCGCCGCGCCTCGACGCAAGCGCGCAGGATGTCGGCCTCCACCGAAGCGAGCGCGCTTGGTAAAGGGCCGGGTTATCGAAGGATTTTCAGGAGCCATTTTTCGGATGCCACGACGTCTGCCGGCCGTAGATTTACGGAGTAAGTTGAATTTTACCGAGTTCGGGAAAGGCTTCTTGAACCCTTACCTCTATGTTCCATCTGGGGTCGGGGACTAAAGATGTCACGCTTCACTTTCAACCGCAAACAGAGCGAAACTCAAGAAACTCCTCGGAATCCGGGCGCGGCTTGCATTGCTGGCGCTGATCCTGGTGGCGCCCTTGATGCTCGACCGCGCCCGCTCGCTCGAGGACGCCCGCGCCAAACAGATTGGCGCTCGCCGCCCAGGAATTTTCGCGAACTGGCGCAGCACAGCGCCGATACCCAGCGCGAAGTGATCTCGTCGGTCGAGACGATGCTGAAATCCGCGGCCTATATCCGCGCATCGGCGGGCGGCGTCAGCCGCAGTTGCGATATCCTGCGCGCGAGCCTGCCGGTCAACCTGCCGTGGATCCGCGCCTTGATGATCGTCGGCGGCGACGGTCATGTCCAATGCGCGACCCAGCAACTCGCTGGTCGGGCTCGATCTCAGCAAACGCGAGCTATCTCAAGCAGGCGCGGGATGCGCGCGACGTCGTCTTCAGCGACTTCCTGTTCTCGATGGCGACCGACCTGCCGATCGTGATGGCGGCCTATCCGGTATCCGCGATCCGGGAGGATTCCGACGCCGTCATCGTCGCCGGCGTCAATATCGACTGGATGTCGAAGATCATGGGCAATCTCGGCGGCCGTCCCGGCATTTCGGCGGTGCTGATCGACAGCACCGGCATCGTGATGGCGGCGCCGGCGGATCAGGCCAGCATGGTCGGCCGGTCGCTGGATACGATACCGCTGTTGTCCGCGATC
Source organism: uncultured Alphaproteobacteria bacterium (assembly GCA_963755895.1). GTDB lineage: Bacteria > Pseudomonadota > Alphaproteobacteria > Rhizobiales > Xanthobacteraceae > Bradyrhizobium. Next base: position 297,641 of record CAVWMD010000001.1, on the reverse strand, counting down.
GCCGACAAGGCGATCGATTCAGAACAGGCGGATGGATCGCTCTCCTTCGTCGCGGCCGACGGCTCGAAACGCATCGTCAACTTCGCGCGCATTCCCGGCACGCAATCGCGCCTGATCGTCAGCATCGACGAAACCAAGGTGTCGGCCGCGATCAATCACGACATTCGCACCGCCTATCTGCAGCTCGGCTTCGTCTGCCTGTTCGTGCTGCTCGGCGCGCTGGTCGCCGCCGAGAAGCTCATCATCCAACCCGATCGAGATCATGGCGGCGATGGCGAAGCGTTTCGGCCAGGGCGACTGGTCGGCGCGCGCGGCGCGCAGCCGGCTGCCGGCGGAATTCGTGCCGCTGGCGCGCGCCTTCAACGCGATGGCGGCGAAACTTGGCGAGCGCGAGCGCGAACTGGTCGCGACCAACGACCGGCTGACGGTGATGGCATCGATCGACATGCTGTCCGGCCTCGCCAACCGGCGCGGCTTCCAGAGCCGGCTCGATTTCGAATGGATGAAGGCCCAGCAGTACGACGCCGAGCTGTCGCTGCTGATGATCGACGTCGATCACTTCAAGCTGTTACAACGACACCTATGGCCATCCCGAAGGCGACGCCTGCCTGTCAAAGCTCGGCGAAACGCTGGCCGGAATCGCGGCCGATACCATGGGCTTTGCCGGCCGCTATGGCGGCGAGGAATTCTGCCTGCTGCTGCCGAACACCGATTCGGCCCGCGCGCTGGAGATCGGCGAGCTGGTGCGCTCGGCGGTCTGAGAGCCTGGCGATGCCGCACTGCACCAGTCGAGCCATCAGATCGTCACCGTCAGCGTCGGCGTCGCCAGCACCAGGCCCAACGACAGCCAGCGGCCGGGCGACCTGATCGAAGCCGCCGACGCCGCGCTCTATGCCGCCAAGCATCGCGGCCGTAACGCCGTGGTCGAGCACGGCTTTGTGCGGATCACCGACAGCGACGGCTCGATGGCGATGGCGAGCTGAGCGAGCCGACCGTTCCTGCCGCTCCTGCGGAGCAATAAAGTGATCGAAACCGGCGGTCGCGCGGACGCTCCAACCCGTTGACCCCGCAGCCGCTTTTGTGGCCTAGTCCGCCGTCTCCGAAAACCGGCCCCAGGCCAGCGAAAAGCCCTGCGATTTCATGACCTCCGAACGCTACAACGCACGCGAATCCGAGCCGCGCTGGCAACGCCAGTGGGACCAACAGGCGATCTTCACCTCCAAAAACGACGATCCGCGGCCGAAATATTACGTGCTGGAGATGTTCCCCTACCCGTCCGGGCGCATCCATATCGGCCATGTCCGCAACTACACGCTGGGCGACGTGCTGGCGCGCTTCATGCGCGCCAAGGGTTTTAACGTGCTGCACCCGATGGGCTGGGATGCCTTCGGCCTGCCGGCGGAAAACGCCGCGATCGAGCGCAAGGTCGCGCCGAAGGCGTGGACCTACGACAACATCGCCGCGATGAAAAAGCAGTTGCAGTCGATCGGGCTGTCGCTGGACTGGGCGCGCGAATTCGCGACCTGCGATCCCTCTTATTACAAGCATCAGCAGAAGATGTTCCTGGATTTCCTGCGCGCTGGCCTCGCCGAACGCGAGAAGCGCAAGATCAACTGGGACCCGGTCGACATGACCGTGCTCGCCAACGAGCAGGTGATCGACGGCCGCGGCTGGCGCTCCGGCGCCGTGGTCGAGCAGCGCGAGATGAACCAGTGGGTCTTCAAGATCACGAAGTACTCGCAGGAGCTGCTGGACGCGCTCGATACGCTCGACCGCTGGCCCGACAAGGTGCGGCTGATGCAGCGCAACTGGATCGGCCGCTCCGAAGGTTTGCTGGTGCGCTTTGCGCTCGATCCGGCAACCTCGCCCGCCGGCGAGAGCGAGCTGAAGATTTTCACGACGCGGCCTGACACGCTGTTCGGCGCCAAGTTCATGGCGATCGCGGCCGATCATCCGCTGGCGCAGGCGGCGGCGGCGAAGAATCCGAAGCTCGCCGAGTTCATCGCCGACGTCAAACGCATCGGCACCGCGCAGGAAATCATCGACACCGCCGAGAAGCAGGGTTTCGATACCGGCATCCGGGCGATCCATCCGTTCGATCGCGAACTGGAAGCTGCCGGTTTACGTCGCCAATTTCGTGCTGATGGAATATGGCACCGGCGCGATTTTCGGCTGCCCCGCGCACGACCAGCGCGACCTCGATTTCGTCAATAAATACGGCCTCGGCAACATCCCGGTGGTCTGCCCGGAAGGCCAGGATCCGAAGACCTTTGTCATCACCGACACCGCCTATGACGGCGATGGCCGCATGATCAATTCGCGCTTCCTCGACGGCATGACGATCGCCGAGGCCAAGGAAGAAGTGGCAAAACGGCTGGAAGCCGACCGTGCGCGGCAACATGCCGGTCGCCGAGCGGCAGGTGAATTTCCGCCTGCGCGACTGGGGCATCTCGCGCCAGCGCTATTGGGGTTGCCCGATCCCGGTGATCCACTGCCCGAAATGCGATGTCGTGCCGGTGCCCGACAAGGATCTGCCGGTGGTGCTGCCGGAGGATGTCTCGTTCGACAAGCCCGGCAACGCGCTCGACCATCATCCGACCTGGAAGCACGTCAACTGCCCGCAATGCGGGGCAAAGGCTGTGCGCGAAACCGACACCATGGACACCTTCGTGGATTCGTCCTGGTATTTCGCGCGCTTCACCGATCCCTGGAACGAGAACGCGCCGACCACGCCAGACGTGGTCAACCGCATGATGCCGGTCGATCAATATATCGGCGGCGTCGAGCACGCGATTTTGCATCTGCTCTACAGCCGCTTCTTCACCCGCGCGATGAAGGCCACCGGCCATATCGGCATGGATGAGCCGTTCGCCGGCATGTTCACCCAGGGCATGGTGGTGCACGAGACCTATCAAAAGAGCCGACGGCAGGCTTCGTCACGCCGGCCGAGGTCAAGATCGAGGCCGGCGCCAACGGCCGTCGCGCGCTACCTGATCGAAACCGGCGAAGAGGTCACCATCGGCCCGATCGAGAAGATGTCGAAGTCGAAGCGCAACACGGTCGATCCCGACGACATCATCGCGACCTATGGCGCCGACGTTGCGCGCTGGTTCATGCTGTCGGATTCGCCGCCGGATCGCGACGTGATCTGGAGCGACGAACGCGTGCAGGGCGCCTCGCGTTTCGTGCAGCGGCTGTGGCGGCTGGTCAATGAATTCGGCCGATATCGCCAACGCCGGCGCCGGCGGCCGGCCGGCCGTTCGGAACCGACGCGCTGGCGCTTCGCAAGGCCGCGCATGGCGCGCTGGACAAGGTCTCGACCGGCATCGAGAAGCTGCATTTCAACGTCTGCCTGGCCTATATCCGCGAATTCGCCAACGCGCTGGCCGACATCCTTGGGACGCGAAGGCAAGCCCGCCGCCGACCTTGCCTGGGCGGTTCGGGAGGCCGCCGTCATCCTGGTTCAATTGTTTTCGCCGATGATGCCGCATCTGGCCGAGGAGTGCTGGCAGGTGCTGGGGCAGCAAGGGCTGGTTTCGGAGGCCAATTGGCCCAAAATCGAACGAGATTTGCTGGTCGAAGACACCGTAACGCTGGTGGTCCAGGTCAACGGCAAGAAGCGCGGTGAGGTCACAGTGGCCAGCCAAGCGCAAAATCCGGAAATTGAGGCTGCCGTTTTGGCGCTCGATACGGTAAAACAGGCCTTGGACGGCAAGACCGTCCGCAAGGTGATCATTGTGCCGAAGAGGATCGTGAATGTCGTTGGCTAGAACTGGCATCGCCGTTCGGCTCCTGGCCATCGCCGCGCTGGCGGCGCTGACGGCTGGCTGCTTCCAGCCGATGTATGCCGAGCACGCCGACGGAACCCCCGGCCTGCGCGATAAACTGCTGACGGTGGACCTTCCGCCCGTAGACAAGCCCAATGCGTCCCGCGAAGCCCGGATCGGCGTCGCGATCCGCAATGCGCTGGCATTCAAGCTCTACGGCAACGCCGTCGGTGCCCCGCCGCTTTACAAGCTGGAACTCCGGTTCACCAGCGGTCGTTCGGACCTGATCGTCGATCCAAACACCGGGCTGCCCACCACCGAGAACTTTGGCCCTCGACGTGCAATACAATCTGATCGAGATCGCGACCAACAAATCGGTCATGACCGGCACCACGTTCTCGCACCTCTCCTATGACCTCCCAGGCAGCTACCAGCGCTTCTCGCGTACCCGTGCCTACCGGGATGCCGAGGATCGCGCCTCCGAGGAGATCGCCGAGCATATCCAGAGCCGGCTGGCGTCATTCTTCTACGCCGGAACCTAATTTGGTCGCGCTTCGCGGGAGAGAGATCGACGTTTTTCTGGCCCGTCCGGATGCTGGCCGCCCGATCATCCTGCTCTACGGGCCCGACGCGGGCCTGGTGCGCGAACGCGCCGATGCACTGCTGGCCTCGGCGGTCGACAATCCCAACGATCCGTTTTCAATGGTCAGACTGGACGGCGACGAACTCTCGGCCGAGCCGTCGCGGCTGGTCGACGAAGCGATGACGGTGCCGCTGTTTGGCGGCCGCCGCGCCATCCGGGTCCGCGCCGGCTCACGCAGCTTCGCCAGCGGCATCGATACGCTGGCGGATTCGCCGATCAAGGACTGCCGTATCGTCATCGAGGCCGGGGAGTTGCGGCCGGAATCGCCGCTGCGCAAGGCGTGCGAACGCGCCAAAACCGCGGTTGCGATCGGCTGCTATCCCGACGGTGAGCGCGACTTGGCAAAACTGATCGACGATGAATTGCGGGTCGCGAACTTGCGCATCGCGGCGGACGCTCGCGCGTCGCTGACGGCGCTGCTTGGCGGCGACCGTCAGGCATCGCGCAACGAATTGCGCAAGCTCACGCTCTACGCCCACGGCCAAGGCGAAATCACGATCGAGGATGTGATGGCGGTGGTCGCCGACGCCTCCGAGCTGAAGATCGATCCGATCGTGGATGGCGCATTCGCCGGCCGGCCGGATCTGGTCGAAACCGAATTCGCCAAGGCGATGGTCGCCGGCACCTATCCCGGGATGATTATTTCGGCAGCCCAGCGCCAGGCAGCCTGGCTGCACAAGACGGCGCTTGCGGTGGCGGAGGGAACGCCGGTGTCGACATTGCTCGACAGCGGCTTTCCGCGGTTACATTTTTCGCGCAAGGCCAATGTCGAAATTGCGTTGCGCAACTTCAATGCGACGCGACTGGTCGCGATCATCGACCAGCTCGCGGTCGCCGCACTCGAGATGCGCAAGCAAGCCTCGCTGGCCGCCGTGATCGCGCAACGCACGCTGCTGTCGATCGCGGTGAATGCCAAACGGCGCGGGTGAGATTGTCGTTCCCCGGTGCGCAATTGCGTACCTGAGGATGCGCCGCTTGGCGCAGGCATCCATAATCCCGGACTTTTCGTTCAGCACCAAACCGCTAACACGGTGAGTATGGATTTCAGGTTCGACGCTGCGCGTCGCCCCGGAATGACGAATTAACTCTTCGCTTCCAACCGCTGCACGACCTCGTCGAGCTGATCGAGGTCGCGATAGCGGATCACGACGGTGCCGCCGGGATCGCGGTGATCGACGCTGACCTTGAGGCCGAGTGCGTCGCCGACCCGCTTCTCCAGCGCCATCGTATCCGGATCCTTAACCTTGCCGCCGGCACGCGGCTTCTGCGGTTTGCGCTCCGGTACACCTTCGACATGCGCCAGCGCCTCGGCCTGCCGCACGTTGAGACCTTCCTCGACAATGCGTTTGGCCGCGGCGCCCGGATCGGGCACGCCGATGAGCGCGCGCGCATGACCGGCCGACAGCTGGCCGGACGCGATATAGGCCTGCACGTCGGCGGGCAGTTTCGTCAGCCGCATCATGTTGGCGACGTGGCTGCGGCTCTTGCCGACGGCCTTCGCGATGTCTTCCTGGCTGCGTTTGAATTCATTGGCCAGCGCGTGATAGCCCTGCGCCTCGTCCATCGCGTTGAGATTTTCGCGCTGCACGTTTTCGACGATCGCGAACTCGAGCGCTTCGCTGTCGCTGATGTCGACCGGCACGATCGGCACTTCGTGCAGGCCGGCGATCTGCGAGGCGCGCCAGCGGCGCTCGCCGGCGATTATCTCGTACCGGTCCTGAGCGCCCTTGACCGCGCGCACCACGATCGGCTGGATCACACCATGTTGCTTTATCGAATTCGGCGAGTTCGCCGAGCTCGGCTTCGGGAAACTCGCGGCGCGGATTGCGCGGATTGGGTTTGATGAATTCGATCGGCACCTTGCGCTGCGCGCGCGGCCGTTCCAGATGCGCGGCCTCGCCGCCGACATCCCCGATCAAACTTGCAAGACCGCGGCCCAGTCGCGAACGCGCTTCGTCGGCCATCGCCAGCTCCCTTGGATTCACTTAAGCGCTCCTGTTTCAATTCGGCTTAGCAATTCAAGTCACCGTCATTCCGGGGTACTCGCGAAGCGAGCGAACCCGGAATATCGAGGTTCGTGATCCGAATGAGTTTCGCTCACTCATCTCGGGGTTCCGGATCAATCCGCTGCGCGGATCGCCCGGAATGACGTCGCATAATCAATGCGTGCGCAGCTCGCGTTCGCGCTGGATCACTTCGGTCGCAAGCTTGAGATAGGCTTCACTGCCGACGCATTTCAGATCGTACACCAGCACCGGCTTGCCATAGGACGGCGCCTCGGAGATCCGCACATTGCGCGGGATCATGGTGTTGTAGACCTTGGCTCCCATGAACTGCCTGACATCGGCGACAACCTGGTTCGACAAATTGTTGCGCGAGTCGAACATGGTCAGCACGATGCCGTGGATCGACAGATTGGGATTGAGCGTCGAGCGCACCTGCTCCACCGTCTGCAGCAATTGCGACAGACCTTCGAGCGCGAAGAACTCGCATTGCAGCGGGACCAGGATCGCGTCCGATGCCGCCATCGCATTGACGGTGAGAAGATTGAGCGACGGCGGACAGTCGATCAGCACATAGGTATAGTCGGTGTCCTCGGTGGCGTTGGTGTTGAGGGCTGCGATCGCATTGCGCAGCCGGAACGCGCGATCGCGTGTCGCTCCCAATTCCAGTTCGAGGCCGGACAGGTCCATCGTCGAGGCCGCGATGTGCAGCCGGGGCACCGCGGTCACGACCACCGCATCGCGCAGCGGCGCCTCGCCGATCAGCACATCATAGGTCGAGACGCTGCGGTTGCGGCGATCGATGCCGAGACCGGTGGAGGCGTTGCCCTGCGGATCGAGATCGACGATCAGCACGCGTTCTCCGATCGCCGCCAGCGCGGTACCGAGATTGATCGCGGTGGTGGTCTTGCCGACGCCGCCCTTCTGGTTGGCCAACGACAGAATGCGCGGATGGCCGGGCGGCTTTGGAGCTCTATCCTCTTGATATACTTCATCAATTACGGTCATGCGGGTACGCCATGTGCTCTGGGAGACGAAGCGCGCGGCTCGATGCGGTCGAGCTCGACGATCCAGCCGTGTCCGCCGGTGCGGCTGGAATGCAGGTGTGGCTTGATATTCCAATATTTAGTAGCTTCCGTCAATTCCGCCTCTACATCTTGGCCCTTGAGAAACAAGGCTTTTGCACCTCGTTTGACCAGCGGCTCAGCGAAACCGATCAGTTGATCTAGCGGAGCCACCGCCCGGGCGGTGACGCAATCGACGTTGCCAATCGCGCTATCCACACTATCCCTGATATCCGTCAGGTGAAGTGTGCCCGGCGCGTTGGTAACGCGTAAGGCCTCGCGTAGAAATGCGGCCTTCTTGGCGTTGCGTTCAACCAGATGGATCATCGCGCCGGGGATCTCGGCCAGGGCGCAAGCCAGCACCACGCCCGGAAACCCGCCGCCGCTGCCGAAGTCGGCCCAAAGCTTCGCGTTCGGGGCAAGCGCCAGCAGTTGCAGCGAATCCGAGATATGCCGCGTCCACAGGTGTGGAAGTGTCGAGGCCGCCACCAGGTTCGTCTTGGCCTGCCATTGCAGCAGCAGATCGACATAGCGATCCAGCCGAGCCTCCGTTTCACGTGAAACGGGGGTCAGTTTCAGCGCCGCCGCTTTGTCGGACGGAAGCACGGGAGAGGCGGTTTGTTTGAACATCTTGGGCATCGATCTTCCAGGTAGAGCCGTCGTCTTGAGATAGCCGGCCCTTGGTGAATCTCCCAGTCTGAATTGACGCATCTCCTGGAGAGTTGGACTCAAAATGAAGGCCGTCCGCGAAGCGAAGCAATTCAAGGCGAGAAAGCGAGGACCGGATTGCTTCGCTTCGCTCGCAATGACGAACGAGAACGCCTCAGTTCCATTGGCTGCTTTTTCAGTCAGGTCCGATTACGCGTCGCTTCAAACGCCGGGCTAAAGGCGGCCCAATAAATTGACCCTTTCCGAGGAGTTCGTCATGTCGGGCCACAGCGCTACGCGCGCCCTCGCCTGCACCGTCCTGGGCACCCACGTCTTCGCAGGTCTGAAGCAGGAAAGACGTGGGTGCCGGGACATCTGGCGAGAAGACGCGCATCGTGCTGTTGCCCGGCCATGACCAACATTAGCCCCCGTGATGGATAGGACCGGTATCGCTCGGCTCTGCCGCTCCTGCATGTGTTTCGTTTCACGTGAAACGTGGCGCCAGGTATCTCCGGGCCTTCGCTGTTCGTGAAAGCTCCGGTCCTTGTTTCACGTGAAACACCCTACCCCATCGCCTTTGACACCTTCCGCCGTGCTTCTCGTCGCAAATACGCCGCCAAAATTCCCAGGGCAGCCGGCGTCAGGCCATCGAGCCGGCCCGCCTGCCCCACCGTGCGTGGTCGTGCCTTCTCCAGCTTCGCGCGAGCCTCATTGGAGAGCCCGGGCACATCGGCGTAGTCGATGTCGGTCAGAACCAGGCCCTCGTCGCGGCGGAAAGCATCGACGTCGGCGGTCTGGCGCTTGAGATAGACGTCGTATTTGGCGTCGATCTCAAGATGAACTGCGATCGATGGGTCAATGGCCGATAGTTCGGGCCAGATACCGCGCAATTCTGTCCATCCGACCTCCGGGTAGGCCAGTAGTTCAAAGGCCGAGCGGCGATGGCCATCGCGGTTGAGCGCCAAACCGTGTTTGGCTGCCTCATTCGGGGTGATCGCAAGCGCTTTTGCCAGCGACTTCGCCGCATCGAGCGCGGCCATCTTGGCAGCATGGCGCAGCGAACGCGTGCTCCCCACACACCCCAGCGCGATACCCTTGTCGGTCAGGCGTTGATCGGCATTATCCGCACGCAAGGTCAGCCGGTATTCGGCCCGCGAGGTGAACATCCGGTACGGCTCGGTGATGCCGCGGGTCACGAGATCGTCGATCATCACGCCGAGATAGCCATCGGCGCGGTCGAACACGATCGGATCGGCTGCTCCGGCGGACAATGCTGCGTTCAGGCCCGCAACAATTCCCTGCGCGGCCGCCTCCTCATAGCCGGTGGTGCCGTTGATCTGGCCGGCCAGGAACAGTCCGGGCAAACGCTTGGTCTGCAGGGTCGGGTCAAGCTCGCGCGGATCGATATGGTCGTATTCGATGGCGTATCCCGGCCGAACCATCCGAACCCGCTCCAGGCCGGGGATGGTCGCCAGGATCGCCAACTGCACCTCCTCCGGAAGCGAAGTTGAGATGCCGTTCGGATAAACCGTGCTGTCGTCGAGGCCTTCCGGCTCCAGGAAGATCTGATGCCCGTCGCGATCGCCAAAGCGGACGATCTTGTCCTCGATCGACGGACAATAGCGCGGTCCGCTGCTCTTGATCTGTCCGGAATACATCGGTGAGCGATGCACGTTGGCCCGGATCACCTCATGGGTGGCGGGCGTGGTGCGGGTAATGCCGCATTGGATCTGCGGCGTCGTGATCCGATCGGTCATCACCGAAAACGGCTCCGGCGGATCGTCACCGGGCTGCATCTCAACCGCGGACCAATCGATCGTGGTGCCGTCAAGCCGCGGCGGCGTGCCCGTCTTCAACCGTCCGAGCGTGAAGCCGGCGCGTTCGAACGAGGTGGAGAGGCCCAACGCCGGCGCCTCACCTACCCGGCCGGCAGGCCAGTTGTTCTCGCCGAGATGGATCAGCCCACGCAAAAACGTCCCGGTCGTGATCACGACCGCACCCGACGGCAATTCGCGGCCATCGGCCAGGCGAACGCCTACGACTCGGCCATCGGCAGTCAACAGTTCGTCGGCCTCGCCCTCGATCACACCGAGGTTGGCGGTCGCCGCAATGGCGGCCTGCATCGCCTGGGCATAGAGTTTGCGGTCAGCCTGGGCACGGGGTCCGCGGACGGCCGGTCCCTTGCGCCGGTTGAGCATGCGAAACTGGATACCCCCGGCATCCGCGACCCTGCCCATCAATCCGTCAAGCGCATCAACCTCGCGGACCAAATGGCCCTTGCCGAGCCCGCCAATGGCGGGGTTGCAGGACATCGCCCCGACGGTCGCGAATCGATGCGTCACCAGCGCGGTGCGGGCGCCCATCCGCGCCGCAGCGCTTGCGGCCTCGCAGCCGGCATGGCCGCCGCCGATGACGATGACGTCGAAGGATGTCGCGGTTGAAATCATGGCAGACTTCTAGAGCATGATCCGGAAAAGTGGAAACCGGTTTTCCGAAGAGATCATGCTCCAACAACTAAACCAGCTTGAGACGATTGCGGCAGGAAGCCGGAATTTTGCAAAGAAGGTGTTTCACGTGAAACAAACTATAGGAATGAATCAAGAAATGAACTAATACATATTACTTCCCAATACAGAATTGCTGGAAGATCACACCGAGAATGTCTTCCACATCAACCCGACCCAACAGCCGCCCCAGCGCGTAGGCCGCAGCCCGCAAATCCTCCGCGGCCAGCTCCTCACTCTGCTCCAGCATCGAAATGCTGCGCTGCAGCGAACCCCCCGTCTGCTGCACCAATTTCCGTTGCCGATCGCGGATGATCAGACCGCCCTCTTCCGAGCCAAAGAAATCTTGCGCAAAAACCACCAGCGCCGAAATCAGCGCGGGGATACCGTCGCCGCGATCCGCCGAAATCGCAAAATCAGCGTCGGATTTTTCCGGGTCGAGATCGATCTTGTTGCGTACCGTCCATACCGGCGTCGCGGCTTTGTCCGGTTGGGCTGCGCCCGGCGCGTCGACCAGCCACAGCACGAGATCAGCCTCCGCCGCCCGCGCCCGTGCCCGGCGTACGCCCTCCTGCTCCACCGGGTCCGCGGTTTCGCGAATCCCCGCGGTGTCGATCACCGTCACGGGATAGCCGTCGAGATCGAGCTGCACTTCGATCACATCGCGCGTGGTGCCGGCGTGGGGCGAGACGATCGCCACCTCCCGCCGCGCCAACTGATTGATCAGCGTCGATTTACCGACATTCGGCGGACCGGCAATCGCAACCACGAGCCCGTCGCGCAGCCGTTCGGCTTTACCCTGCGCCGCAAGCGCCTGCTGAATCTCTTCCGACAACGCCGCGATCTTCGCCCGCGCCGGCGCGATCAGTTCAGTCGACACATCGCCCTCGTCGGAAAAATCTATTCCGGCTTCGATCAGCGCCGAGGCTTCGATGATCCTGGCGCGCCAGTCGCGCGCTTTGTCGCCCAGCAATCCTTTCAACTGACGCAGGGCCTGGCGGCGCTGCCGCTCGGTGTCGGCATGAATCAGATCGTCGAGACCTTCCGCCTCGGTGAGATCGAGCTTGCCGTTCTCGAACGCCCGCCGGGTAAACTCGCCTGGCTCCGCCGCGCGCACATCCTCGAAGCTGGCGAAGGCCGTGAACAATGAAGCCAGCACCGCTCGTCCGCCATGGACATGGAACTCGGCAACGTCCTCGCCGGTGGCACTCCCGGGCCCCGGAAACCAAAGCACCACCGAATCGTCGATCGGCTGCCCGTCGAAACTGCGAAGAAGCACCCTGGCCGCGAGCCGCGGCGATGGGGTTTTGCCGGCCAAGGCGGTGAGCACGGGTCCGGCTTGCGGACCCGACATCCGTACGACCGCAATCGCACTCGGCGCGCGGCCGGACGAAAGCGCAAAAATGGTCTGTTCCCGTGGGTGCATGGCCTATTTGCCTCCGTGTTTTCAAACAGGCAACCACTTCCTGGGAACGAAATGCCAGAGCTCGTGTCAGCTATTGTGCGCCACACAATAGCGCAGCATCTCCGCAGCATTTGGCTTCGACCGCAGAAGCCGCTCAGCTACAAAAATTCAAATATTCCCAATTGCTTACCGGAGTTGGCTTCGCCCCTCCCAATTCGGCCATGCTGCATCAACGCGCAGCAAAGATTGCAATAAAAGATTTCCCACCATCATGAAAAAGGGCGCCCGGCATGAGCCAAGGCGCCCTTTTCGAGCCAGGACGGTATTTAGGACCGTCAGGCCGACTTTAGGTGTTCATCGAATTCGAAGAATTCCGAGTTGTTCTTGGTGTTGCGCAGCTTGTCGAGCAGGAAGTCGATCGCGTCCATCGTGCCCATCGGATTGAGGATCCGGCGCAGCACGTACATTTTCTTCAGGAGCTGCGGATCGGTGATCAGCTCTTCCTTGCGGGTACCGGAGCGCGAGATGTCGATCGCCGGGAAGGTCCGCTTGTCCGAGACCTTGCGGTCGAGGATCAATTCGGAGTTACCGGTGCCCTTGAATTCTTCGAAGATCACCTCGTCCATTCGGCTGCCGGTATCGACCAGCGCGGTGGCGATGATGGTGAGCGAACCGCCCTCCTCGATATTGCGCGCGGCGCCAAAGAAGCGCTTCGGCCGTTGCAACGCGTTGGCATCGACGCCGCCGGTCAGCACCTTGCCCGATGACGGCACCACGGTGTTGTAGGCACGTCCCAGGCGGGTAATCGAGTCCAGCAGGATCACCACGTCGCGGCCGTGTTCGACCAGCCGCTTGGCCTTTTCGATCACCATCTCGGCGACCTGAACGTGACGAACGGCGGGCTCGTCGAAGGTCGATGAGACCACCTCACCCTTCACCGAGCGCTGCATGTCGGTGACTTCTTCCGGCCGCTCGTCGATCAACAACACGATCAAATAGCATTCCGGATGATTGGCGGTAATCGAGTGTGCGATGTTCTGCATCAGCACGGTTTTGCCGGTGCGCGGCGGCGCCACGATCAGGGCGCGCTGGCCCTTGCCGATCGGGGCCACGATGTCGATTACCCTTGCAGACAAGTCTTTTCGCGTGGGGTCCTCGAGTTCGAGCCGGAAGCGCTGATCCGGAAACAACGGCGTCAAATTGTCGAAATTGACCTTGTGCTTGGACTTCTCCGGGTCCTCGAAATTCAGCGTGTTGACCTTCAGCAGCGCGAAATAGCGTTCGCCTTCCTTCGGGCTGCGAATATGGCCTTCGATGGTATCGCCGGTACGCAGGCCGAAGCGGCGGATCTGCGAGGGCGAGACGTAAATGTCATCCGGCCCGGGCAGGTAATTAGCATCCGGCGAGCGCAAAAAGCCGAAGCCGTCGGAGAGAACCTCGACGACCCCTTCCCCGATAATGTCGGTTTCCTGGATCGCGAGCTGCTTGAGAATGGCGAACATCAGCTCCTGCTTGCGCATGGTGCTGGCGTTTTCGACCCCTTTTTCCTCCGCAAACGTAACGAGTTCGGCCGGCGTCTGGGATTTGAGGTCTTGAAGTTTTATTTCCCGCATTGGGGTGGTCCTGTGGAGTAGCGAAGGGAGGGGGTGCGAGGTGGCTTGAAGGAAATGCGGACGCAAGATCAGGAAGGTCCGCAGGTCTAAGCGAGGAAATTGCCGGTGAGGCTTCAAACCTGACGTGATGGCCGGCTCAACAACGAAGCCGAAACACAACCACATCCGCCTGCGTGGGGTGGGACTTCACCAATATAGAAAACCGCACTGCGCTCTGCAAGGAGGTCGAAAGCGAAGAAGACCTGCTTTGTCGAGAATCCCATTGGTCAAAACGGCTTCACGACCACCAAAATTACGATTCCGATCATCAATAAGGTCGGTACCTCATTGATAAAACGATAGAATCTCTGACTTCGCGAATTCCGATCGGCGGCGAAATCCTTCACGCAGCGGGCAAAAAAGCCGTGGACGCCCGACAACAGCAGCACCAGAAAAAGTTTTCCGTGCAACCAGCCCGCCGAAAACCAGTGACCCGACCAGGCCAGGTAAAGCCCAGCCAACCAGGTCACGATCATCGCGGGGTTGATGATTGCCTTCAGCAACCTGCGTTCCATGACCTTGAACGTCTCGGATTGCTTCGATCCGGCCTCGGCCTCGCAATGGTAGACAAACAACCGCGGCAGATAGAGCATTCCCGCCATCCAGGCGATGACGGCAATGACGTGCAGGGCCTTGATCCATTCGTACACCGCGGGACGCCTCACTCGTTCGGATCAATCGCCGGTCGCTTCGAAGCTGGAACGTTTCAGCCAATTTCAGCGTTGCCGGCAACCGTGATCAGGTTCGAACGGAGACATATCCGCAAGCAGCCCTTTTCTAAAACAATATTACTAAAATCTTAAGTTTGAGTCTAAGTAGCCGTGGATTTGACTCATAAAACGCTGTCCCGGAATTCTCCTGTCTTGTGCACATTCATCAACAACTCGGATCGCAACTCTAGCCACGCGAATTAGGCTACTGGCTTCAAGCGCTTGTGCCGTTCGATGGCCGGTTTATGAAGAGACTAGTCCACATAACCCCACTATCATCGCGACCGTCGAATAACTTATGCCCGATGGGAGCCCTGTGAAGAAAAAGCCGGGTTATCCCGGAACCATCGACCCGACCCCGATTCGAGCGGATAAACTCCACAGAGATTCACAGGATACACAGGGTTCCCCGTGCCCACGACCGGCAATTATTTTCACCTTCATCTGGTCTCCGATTCGACTGGCGAGACGCTGATCACGGTGGCGCGCGCGGTGGCCGCGCAGTACGCCAATGTAACGCCGGTCGAGCATGTCTATCCGCTGGTGCGCAGCCAGAAGCAGCTCGATCGCGTGCTCGACGAAATCGAGGAAGCGCCGGGGATTGTGCTGTTTACCTTGCTGGAGAAGGATCTCGTGGCGCGGCTTGAAGCCAAGTGCAAGGAAATCAACATCCCGAGCCTTTCGATCATCGGGCCGGTGATGCAATTGTTTCAGGCCTATCTCGGTGCGGCGACCACCGGCCGCGTCGGCGCGCAGCACACCTTGAACGCCGAATATTTCAGGCGGATCGACGCGCTGAACTACACCATGATTCACGATGACGGCCAGCATGTCGAAGGCCTCGAAGAGGCCGACGTGGTGCTGGTCGGCGTATCCCGCACATCGAAGACGCCGACGTCGATCTATCTTGCCAACCGCGGCGTGCGCACCGCCAACGTTCCGCTGGTGCCGGGCATTGCGATCCCGCATCAACTGGAGAATTTGAAGAAGCCGTTGGTGGTCAGCCTGCATGCGACACCGGAACGGCTGATCCAGATCCGTCAGAACCGGTTGTTGAGCATCGGCGCCGGAGCCGGCAATGACGACTATATCGATCGCCAGTCGGTGACGGATGAAGTCGCGTTTGCGCGGCGGCTGAGCGCCAGGTTCAATTGGGCGTTGATCGACGTGACGCGGCGATCGATTGAGGAAACCTCGGCCGCGATCATGAAATTGCTGGCCGATCGGCAACGCCAGCAACTTTCGGAATGATCATCCGGCGATGACCATCTGGCGCGGAAAGCACCCGTTGATATTGGCCTCGCAAAGCCGGGCGCGGCAGGCGCTGCTGGCCAATGCGGGCATCGCTTTTGAGGCTATACCGGCCGGCATCGATGAACGCGCCCTGCAAAGCGATTCCGGCCTTTCGGCGCCGGGCGACGTCGCGTCGCTGCTGGCCGGGGAAAAAGCGCTATGGGTTTCCTCGCATCACCCCGACAGGATTGTGGTCGGCGCGGATCAGACACTGGCGTTGGGAAAACGGCTTTTCAGCAAGCCGGCCGGTCGCGCGCAGGCCGCGGAGCAACTGCAAAGCCTTGCCGGCAACAGCCATGATCTGCACTCCGCCGTTGCCGTTGCTCGCGACGGTAAAATATTATTTGCACATGTCAGCATCGCGCGTATGACCATGCGGGAACTGAGCGGCCCGGAAGTGCGGGCGTACCTCGACGAAGCCGGCGCAGCCGTGACGACCAGCGTCGGCGCCTATCAGCTCGAAGGGCTCGGCATCCACTTGTTCGAGCGCATCGAAGGTGATCATTTCACCATTCTGGGTCTGCCGCTGCTGCCATTGCTGGCGTTCCTGCGAGGCGAAGGCCTGCTTGCGATATAGAGATCGATGCGGATGGTAACGGTGCGATGATCATTCTGGGGTTGACGGGCTCGATCGGGATGGGGAAATCGACCACCGCAAAGCTGTTCGCGGAAGCCGGCGTCCCGGTTTACGATGCCGATGCGACCGTACACCTGATCTACCAAGGCGAGGCGGCGCCCGCGATTGAAGCGGCGTTTCCAGGCACCACCGTGGACGGCAAGGTCGATCGCGCAAAGTTGTCGGCGCAAGTGGTGCACGATGCCGCCGCGATCAGGCGGCTGGAGCAGGTCGTTCATCCGATGCTCGGCGCCTATCATCAAAAGTTCCTGCGCGATGCCGAGCAATCCGGCGCGCCGGTCGCGGTGGTGGACGTTCCGTTGCTGTTCGAGACCGGCGGCGAACAACGCGTCGATGCGGTCGTGGTGGTGACGACGTCGCCCGACATTCAGCGCCAGCGGATTCTTGCGCGCGACAACATGACCGCTGAAAAGCTCGATGCCATTCTGGCGCGACAACTGCCGGATGCCGAAAAGCGCAAGCGCGCGGATTTTGTCGTGGATACGTCGCACGGGCTCGATCCGGTGCGCGCACGAATCCGGGACATCCTGGAAGAGGCTGCTAGGATGCCGCGACGGCGAGCCTGATTCGCCGCATGCTCAAAGCTTCTTCCGGTTCTTAACTGATGCGCGAAATCGTTCTCGATACCGAGACCACGGGCCTTGATCCGCTGCGCGGCGATCGGCTGGTCGAAATCGGCTGCGTCGAGATCTTCAACCGGATGCCGACCGGCCAGACCTATCACGTCTACATCAATCCCGAACGCGACATGCCGAAGGAAGCCTTCGATGTGCACGGGCTATCCAGCGAGTTCCTGGCCGACAAGCCGTTGTTTTCAGCGGTCGTGCAGGGCTTCCTGGATTTCATCGGCGACGCGCCGCTGGTGATCCACAACGCTTCGTTCGATATCAGCTTCATCAACGCCGAGCTCGAGCGCATCAAGCGGCCGGCGATTTCGCGCGAGCGGCTGGTCGATACGCTGCTGCTGGCGCGGCGCAAGCATCCAGGCGTCTCGAACCGTCTCGACGATCTCTGTTCGCGCTATGCGATCGATAATTCCCGCCGCACCAAGCACGGCGCGTTGCTGGACTCCGAGCTTCTCGCCGAAGTCTATATCGACCTGATCGGCGCGCGGCAGTCGCAACTTATCCTGGCGGCGGAAGTTCGCGACAGCCGTCCTGGCGGAGTAGGCGAAATGCCGCGGCGGCAGCGGACCGAGCCGCTGGCGCCGCGAATCTCGGACGAGGATCGCGCCGCACACCGGGCCTTTGTCGCCACGCTCGGCGACAAGCCGATCTGGAATGATTTTCTGGGCGTTTGAGCGCTTGAGCCGGCCGTTAGCTTGGCTTGATCTGGGCCGCCTCCGCCGCGGCGGCTTGCCGTGCGATGTTCTGACGGTACAGGCCAACAAAATCGACCGGATCGAGCATCAGCGGCGGAAAGCCGCCATCGCGGACCGAGGTTGCGATAATTTCGCGCGCGAACGGGAACAATAGCCGCGGACACTCGATCATGATCATCGGATGCAGGTTTTCCGGCGGCACGTTGACGATGCGGAACACGCCGGCATAGGTGAGGTCGAAGCTGAACAGCACCTTGCCGGCGTTCTCGGCCTTGCCTTCGACCAGAAGCGCCACTTCATATTCATTTTCGCCAACATTGTTGGCGTTGACGTTGATCTGGATATTGATCGCGGGCTGCTGCGCCTGCGGCCCCAGCGAGGACGGCGCGTTCGGATTTTCGAACGAAAGGTCCTTGGTATACTGCGCCAGCACGTTCAACTGGGGGGGAGGGGCTGCCTCGGGGGTCGCGCCGTTGCCGTTGGTCATCGAAACTTCTCCTGGAGCGTTTTCAAGCGAGCAGGGACCGGTTTGGCTCTGAATTCGCTCGAACGGCGAAAAGGCCTCTGTCGGGGCGACTGGCTATCATAGCCCCGCCTCGTTCCACAAGGATGAGTGTGGGGCCGTGATCGGGCCTGCCGCTGGGCTACAAGTTGCCGCGGCTGGCCGGGCCAGCCAAGACAGTCCCCGGAGGCTACATTAGGGTGTACTCTAAATTATTGAATATGCGCGATTTCCGGGCATCATCGGATTTCCCCTCGCGGCCAAAACAAGCTACAATTCGAATGTGGCAAACGGGTGAGTGAGAGCGTCGGCTTGGCCTATTTCCACCGGCATAGCCTTTCATGCCAAAGCGCGCCATTGGCTGGGCACAGTTTTGGGCCTACATGCTGCGGACTTACTCCATGAGGTAATCTCTACCGTGCCTCACAGGGCGAACGGTCTACCGCCGGACCTGTTGCCTGCGTGAGAATCAGAAAGCGAATGCGACGTGGATATTTACACCATCATCTTCCTGGCGCTGGCGGTCTTCATCTTCCTGCGTCTGCGTAATGTCCTCGGACAGCGCACCGGGAATGAGCGGCCGCCCTATGATCGCACGGCGCGCAATGTGGCGCAGGGCGCACCCGACAACAACGTGGTTCCGATTCCTGGCACGGTGATCGACCAGGCGCCACTGGTGCCGACCGCGGATGTGGTTCCCCCGACCGATCGCTGGAAGGGCCTCGCCGAACCGGGCACGCCGCTGGCCCAGGGACTGGACGCCATCGCCGCGCAGGATTCCTCGTTCGATCCGCAACATTTCATCAGCGGCGCCAAGGGCGCCTATGAGATGATCGTACTGGCTTTCGCCAATGGCGATCGCCGCTCTCTAAAGGATCTGTTGTCATCCGAGGTGTATGAGAGCTTCGAAACCGCGATCAAGGATCGCGAGAAGCACGAGCAGAAGACTGAAACCCGCTTCGTTTCGATCGACAAGGCGGAACTCGTGAATGCGGAAGCGCGGGATCGGGCGGCACAGCTCACCGTCCGCTTTGTGTCGCAGATGATTTCGGTCACCCGCGACAAGGCCGGCACGATCGTCGACGGCACCCCCGACAAGGTCGCCGACATTACCGATGTTTGGACATTTGCCCGTGACGTTACTTCACGCGATCCGAACTGGAAGCTGGTTGGCACGGGTAGCGTCCACTAGCGCCGCCGCGCTGAAGTTCCTGCGGCGGGGGCTGCAAGCTGGCATCAGGAATTTCAGATCCAAAGGCGGCGTGAACTTCGCCGTCGCCGCAACCGCGATCGCGGTCAGCCTGTCGCTGGCGCCGATTCCCGCCGATGGCGCTCGGACACGTCATCTGCCCTATCCGCAGCTGGCTTTTCCATTCGCGATCACCGGCAGCCAATATGCCCCGCTCGCCTGGTCCGATATCGCCGGCTGGAACGACGACGACCATCTCGCCGCCTACAAGGCCTTTCGCACCAGTTGCAAGGCGATCAACGGGCAGACCGGCCCCGCCGCCGATTCGAAGGCGCTGGGTATCTCGCTGCGCGATCCCTGCCGGGCCGCGCGTGCGACCGAGATCACCGATAGCGGCAAGGCGCGGGCCTTTTTCGAGGAATATTTCCTGCCGCTGCAGATCTCGCGGCTTGGCGAAGACGCCGGCTTTGTCACCGGCTATTACGAGCCGATCATCGATGGGTCGCGAACCAAAACCGACGTGTACACCGTTCCGGTCTATCGCCGTCCGTCCAATCTGTTTGTCCGTGGCTTCACGCAGGACTCGCCCGAACTACCCAACAAAGGCCAAGTGTATCGCAAGATCGGACGGCGCAAGCTGGTACCTTATTACGATCGTGCGCAAATCGAGGATGGCGCGATTGCCGGCCGTGGCCTCGAAATATGCTGGCTCAAAAGCCAGACCGATTTGCTGTTCTCCCAGATCCAGGGCTCGGCGCGCGTTCGCCTCGAGGATGGCTCGACCATCCGGATCAATTATGCCGCGCATAATGGCTATCCCTATACGGCGGTCGGCCGCGTCCTGATCGAACGTGGCATCATCCCGAAAGACCAGATGTCGATGCAGAAGATCAGGGAGTGGATGGATCAAAACCCCGATGGCGCCAACGATGTGCGGCGCCAGAACCGGGCCTATGTGTTCTTTCGCGAGGTGCAATTGTCCGACAAGGACGAAGCGGTGGGCGCGCAGGGCGTGCCGCTGACGCCGGGCCGCTCGATCGCGGTCGATAATTCGCTCCACGTCTATGGCACGCCGTTTTTCATCGAAGGCGAATTGCCGATCGAATCCGAGCATGTCGAAGACGCCGTTTCGCCGGCTGATGATTGCGCAGGATACCGGATCGGCGATCACCGGCCCCGCGCGAGCGGATCTGTATTTCGGCGCCGGCGCGGATGCCGCGCGGGTCTCCGGCCGGCTGCGGCACAATATGCACTTCGTCATGCTGGTGCCGAAGAGTCTCGATCCGGTGGCGCGCGGTCACCAGATGCCGCTGCCGGATCCGAGGCCGTCAGCGAAAATCGCCAGGCTGTTTCCGCAAGTCGATCCGCAAAAGAGCCAGAAGGACGCCACCGCCGTCGCGTCGCCGCCATCGACCGCGGCGCAGGCATCGAGCGCCCAGACCGATGCCACCAAAGCAGTTCCGCTCCCGGCGGCGCGACCGGACGTCAAACCCGACCACGAGCAGCGTCGCCATCGGCGCCGGCATTATCGCAGCTACTGATGAAGCGTCCTCGCGCCATTCCCGAACTGGTCGATCCGCCGCGGCGCAAGCGCGCGCTCAGCGAGGAAGAGCGCGCGCTGTGGGAGAGCGTCGCCAAGCAGACCAAACCGCTGCGGAAAAAGCCTCGCGCCGCCAGGGCAGTTCACGAGACCGAGGCGCCGCCGGTCGCAAAGCCGGTTGCCGCGCCGTCCCCGATCAGCCACGCCAAAATATTACGGCCGGCAAAACCTGATTTGCCGCAGGCGCCGCCACCTTTGGCGCCGCTCGGACGCCGCGAGCGTTCGCAGCTTTCGCGTGGACGCAAGGACATCGATGCCAGGCTCGATCTGCATGGCATGACGCAGACCCGCGCCCATCGTGTGCTGACCGATTTCCTGCATCGGGCCCACGCCGACGGCCTGACCTTTGTGCTCATCATCACCGGCAAGGGCAAGATGGGAGCCGAATCCGAGCGCGGCGTACTGCGCCGCCAGGTGCCGCAATGGCTCGGCCTGCCGGAATTCCGCGCCCTGGTGGTGGGATTTGAAGAAGCGCATATCGGCCATGGCGGCGACCGGCGCGCTCTATGTGCGGATCAGGCGAATGAGGATTTAGAGCGTTTTCGAGCGAAGTGGATATTGGTTCGCGTGAAGAAAACGCGTCAAAACAAAAACCTAGAGCCCCGTTCCAATTCCATCGGAACGGGGCTCTAGAACGGCCGCACGATTCCGACCCGCGGCACCAGCGTCACGATCCAGCCGAATATTGTGGTCTTGTTGTCGGTCGCCGGGATCGGCGCGATGGCTTGCGAAGCTCGGCAACATCTTCACCGCATGCAGGATCAGGAACATGCAAACCGCCCAGTTCGAGATCCAGCGTGAATAGTCGAACACGGTCGCGAAGATAATCAGATAGGCCGCACTCACCATCACGATCGCGGCGATCACGACGCGGCGATGCACCTCGTCCGACAACGCACCGATCAGCCCGGCAAAATATCGCCACAGCGGCGTATGCAGCCAGATCAGCAGCGCAAACACCGGCACGCCCAGAAGGTTCGAGGGCATTCGCGCCCAGGTGTCCCCAAGCTCCTTTGATAGCGGCTGGTACCAGATGTAGCTGAAGCTCAAGAGGTCGGTGCGCGACGGATCGGCCATCCGGGTCTGGAGATAGCGGACGAAGTCGGCTTCCGGGATCGGCATCGTTCCATAGAATTGCGCGGCAAAGAACAAGATGGCGACAGCGGCCATGGCGGCGAGGCCGGCAAGCGCATTCGCGCGGGTAAAACCCTGCAGCGAGGTAATAGCGCAGCACCACGATGACCGCGATGGTCGGCACATACATCAGGAAATGGATGTGGTGGATCAGGATCAGGACCATCGAGAACAACGCGGCGCACAGCACGAACGCGACCGAGCGCGCCGGTATCAACAGCAGGCACGATCGCCAGCGCGCAGCCATAGATGTCGAAATGCCCGAGCGTATGCATGAAATTCTTCAGGAAGAACGGCGAGCCGGCCATGAACACGAACAGCGGCATGTTGCGTTCGTCAAAGCCGAAGGTTCGCCGGAACAATTCAAGGAACAGCCCGAGCGTGATCAGCCACGCCACGCCGCCAAGCGCGAACACCAGCCACACCGGCACCTTCGCGGTGAACAGCGATACCATCGCGCCGATCAGCGCGCGCTTGGTGAAGCCGAAATGATAATCGACCAGCAAATGGATGTAGGGGACGAAGGGCGGCAGCATGATCTTGTGAAGGAAAACCCCGATCAGCACGGCGACATTGACGGCAAGCATCAAGCGCCAGGGGTTTTGCCAGAAACGCAGATTCATTCAGCACCGGAAAGCATCAGATCAGGTGCTGACTATCACATGGGCGCCTCGCCTGGGGAAAATCTATCGTCGTCCCGGCGAAGTAGGCTGTGAAACTATCTCCGACGTCATCCTGAGGTGCGAGCTCTTGCGAGCCTCGAAGGATGGCCGCACGCACTGCGCTGAACACCATCCTTCGAGGCGCGCCGAAAATGGCGCGCACCTCAGGATGACGTCCGAAATAGCTTCACAGGTACGTTAGCCGGGACGACGATATGCTACAAAATGAACCGGCTCAGATCCGCGTTCTTGGCGAGATCGCCGACATGCTTCTGGACGTAGTCGGCGTCGATCTGGATGGTCTCGCCGTTGCGGTCGGGGGCGGCGAACGAAATCTCGTCGAGCACGCGCTCCATCACGGTTTGCAGCCGCCGCGCGCCGATATTCTCGACCGTGGAGTTGACCGCGACCGCGACGTCGGCCAGCGCGTCGATGGCATCGGCGGTGATGTCCAGCGTCACGCCCTCGGTCTGCATCAGCGCGACATATTGCTTGATCAGCGAGGCCTCCGGCTCGGTCAGGATGCGGCGCATGTCGTCGCGGGTCAGCGCTTCCAGTTCGACGCGGATCGGCAGCCGGCCCTGCAATTCCGGCAGCAGGTCGGACGGCTTGGCGATGTGAAACGCGCCGGAGGCGATGAACAGGATGTGATCGGTTTTGACCGCGCCGTGCTTGGTCGAGACCGTGGTGCCCTCGATCAGCGGCAGCAGGTCGCGCTGCACGCCTTCGCGCGAGACGTCGCCGCCGCTGCGGCCGTCGCGCACGCAGATCTTGTCGATCTCGTCGAGAAACACGATGCCGTTGTTCTCGACCGCGCTGATCGCTTCCAGCACCAACTGGTCGCTGTCCAACAGCTTGTCGGATTCCTCGTTGACGAGGATTTCGTGCGAACCTTCGACCGTCAGGCGGCGGGTCTTGGTCCGTCCGCCCATCTTGCCGAAGATATCGCCGATCGAGATCGCGCCCATCTGCGCGCCCGGGCATGCCGGGAATCTCGAACATCGGCATGCCGCCGGAGGATTGCGTCTCGATCTCGATTTCCTTGTCGTTGAGTTCGCCGGCGCGCAGCTTCTTGCGAAACGAATCGCGCGTCGCGGCGCTGGAATTGGCGCCGACCAGCGCATCGAGCACGCGCTCCTCGGCGGCGAGCTGGGCGCGCGCCTGCACGTCCTTGCGCTTGCGTTCGCGGGTCTGCGCGATCGCGACTTCGACCAGGTCGCGGATGATCTGCTCGACGTCGCGGCCGACATAGCCGACCTCGGTGAATTTCGTGGCCTCGACCTTGATGAACGGCGCGCCGGCGAGCTTGGCCAGCCGCCGCGCGATCTCGGTCTTGCCGACGCCGGTCGGCCCGATCATCAGGATGTTCTTCGGCAGCACCTCGTCGCGCAGGTTGCCGGTGAGTTGCAGCCGCCGCCAGCGATTGCGCAGCGCGATCGATACCGCGCGCTTGGCGTCGGCCTGGCCGACGATGAAGCGGTCGAGTTCGGAAACGATTTCACGGGGAGAGAAGTCGGTCATGAGTTCTAGCTAGGTTCAAAATGGTTGCGAGAACAAGCATCACGGCTTCGGGGACGTTAGATGATCGGCGGCCCGGCCTGCCACTGCCGGATCGCCTCGAAAGGGTGGATCAGCATGATGATGTTCAGGGTCAGATTGTCGCGGATGTGAAGCCCGACCAGGATTTCGAACGCCAGCGCGATCACGACCGTCATCGCGACCGGCAGCTTTCGCGCCAGCAGGAAACCAATCACCATCGACAGCGTATCGGAGACCGAATTGACGATGCTGTCGCCGAAATAGTCCAGCGACATCGTGGCCGCGCGATAGCGCTCGATGATCCAGTTGGAATTCTCAAGCGACCTCCCAACCGCCTTCGACCAGCATGGCGATCATCAGGCGGCCGGGCCAGGCCAGTCGCGGCAGCAACAGCCAGGTCGCGGCGTAAAACAGGAAGCCGTGGATGATGTGCGAGAAGGTGTACCAGTCGGTGAGGTGCTGCGAATTCTCCGAACTCTGCACCACGCCGTGCCAGAACTTCACGTATCCGCAGGCGCAGATCGGCAGCCGGCCCATCGCATAGAGGATCGAGGCCTGTAACGCGATCAGGCAGGCCGCGATCAGCGCCCAGCGCCACGCCGCAAATTGCGATGGAGCGGCTGCGTCATGATCTGCCGTCACGGGTTTCGCACCATCAACAGCGCCGGCCCATCCGGCGTCTCGACAATGCGCTCGCGCTCAAAGCCGGCCTTGGAGTAGGCACGCACCGCTCGGGCGTTGTCCGGGTCGGGATCGGTCACGACGCGCGGGATTCCCGACGCCAGCAGGCCGTCGGCGAATTGCCGGATGAAGCCCGAGCCATGGCCGCGGCCGATCATGTCGGCTTCGCCGATGAATTGATCGATGCCGCGTGCGGCCTCCGGCTGCGGCCCAAACCACTGGTTCCAGGTGCTGCAGCGCGTAACACTGGATGTACCCGAAGGGACGATCGCCCAGCGGCGACAATGAACTGATCCATGTCCGGATGATCGAGATCGCCGCTCACCAAGTCGTATTGCTCGTCAGGCTGTCCCCACCAGCGCACCACCTCGGGCGTCTCCAGCCAGCGCCGGATCATCGGGAGATGATCCTGCGTCATCGGACTGGAACGCGTAGACTGACGCCATCGATCAGCTGCCTTGCAACGTCTCGATGGTCACGTTGCGGTTGGTATAGACGCAAATGTCGGCGGCGATATCGAGCGCGCGGCGGACGATGGTCTCGGCATCCTTGTCGGTATCGACCAGCGCGCGGGCGGCCGCCAGCGCATAATTGCCGCCGGATCCGATCGCCATGACGCCGGCTTCCGGCTCCAGTACGTCGCCGGTGCCGGTCAGGACCAGCGACACGTCCTTGTCGGCGACGATCATCATCGCCTCCAGCCGGCGCAGATAGCGGTCGGTACGCCAGTCCTTGGCGAGTTCGACCGCGGCGCGGGTCAATTGCCCCGGATATTGCTCCAGTTTGCTTTCCAGCCGCTCGAACAGCGTGAAGGCATCGGCGGTGGCCCCGGCAAAGCCGCCGATCACGTCGCCCTTGCCGAGTTTCCGGACCTTTTTGGCGTTGGATTTGATCACGGTCTGGCCGATCGACACCTGCCCGTCGCCGCCGATCACGACCTTGCCGCCCTTGCGGACCGTCAAAATGGTGGTGCCGTGCCAGACCGGCGATTCCGTCTGTGATGCCTGCATGCAATACCCTCGCGTTTCCCGCGGGATTTAGGGGTTTGCCGGCCGGGTTACAATCAAGATGGTTTGCGCGATGGTCCGCGGGCCGTTTGACGCCGGATTCCGGTCACCATAGGCCGAAGTTCGGTCCTCAAAGGGGGCATCCCGCAGTGGCGAAGGCGGGATGAGCCTGTTAAAAGGGCCGCGTTTTCAAGGACGGGAAGCACTTTTCATGCGCACGGCGACCATCAAGCGCAAGACCAAAGAGACCGATATCGAGGTGACGGTGAACCTCGACGGAACCGGCGTGTCCAACGTCGCGACCGGGATCGGGTTCTTCGACCATATGCTCGACCTTTTGGCCCGGCATTCGCGCATCGACATCACGGTCAAGGCGGTGGGCGATCTTCATGTCGACCACCACCATACCACCGAGGATGTCGGGATCGCGCTCGGCCAGGCCGTGAAGCAGGCGCTCGGCACCATGGCCGGCATCACCCGCTATGCCTCGATCCATATGCCGATGGACGAGACGCTGTCGCGGGTCGTGATCGACATTTCGGGGCGGCCGGTGCTGGTGTTCAAGGTGAATTTCCCGCGCGACAAGGTCGGCAATTTCGATACCGAGCTGGTTCGCGAATGGTTCAACGCCTTTACCATCAACGCCGGCGTGACTTTGCACGTCGAGACCCTATATGGCGAGAACAGCCATCATATCGCCGAATCCTGCTTCAAGGGTCTGGCGCGGGCGCTGCGTGCCGCGGTCGCGATCGATCCGCGCGCCGCGGGCGAAGTGCCGTCCACCAAGGGTCAGCTCGGCGGCTGATAAGCCACGTTCTCGGCGGAGAGGTCCGATGCCGGTCTACACAGTTCATGCCCCGGCCGCGACCGATGCCAGCATCGCCGCGACCGACAGGTTCACTTTCGTTCGCGACGGGTTTCACCTCTGGGCCTTCGTTTTCGGCCCGCTGTGGCTCGTCGCGCATCGGCTCTGGCTGGCGCTGATCGGCTGGATCGTAGCGCTCGCCGCGATTGATTTCGCCATGACGGCTCTCGGCGCCGGCGGCGAGGCCGTCTTGCTGGTGAATGGGTTGATCGCGCTCTTGATGGGATTTGAGGCCGCAAGCCTGCGGCGCTGGACGCTGTCGCGGCGCAATTGGCGCCAGCTCGACATCGTGGTGGCGGACGATGAGGAAGCCGCCGAGCGGCGGTTCTTCGATCGCTGGACCGCCAAGCAGCGTGGTCTGACCAACGACCAATGGGCGAGCGATCGCGGCGCGCCGCCGCCGACCCGCGATATCCCGGGTCAGCCGTTTTCCAAGCCGCCGCCGCTGGAGCAAAGCGAGATCATCGGGCTGTTCCCGCAACCGGGAGCCTCGCGATGAGCGTCGCGATCATCGATTACGGCTCCGGCAATCTGCACTCGGCCGCCAAGGCGTTCGAGCGCGCGACGCGGGGCATGGAAAACCCGGACAAGATCGTCGTAACCCGCGATCCGGAAGTGGTGTATCGCGCCGATCGCATCGTGCTGCCGGGCGTCGGCGCCTTCGCCGATTGCCGCAAAGGCCTCGATTCGGTCGACGGCATGCTCGAGGCGATGACCGAAGCGGTGCGCAAAAAAGCGCGGCCGTTCTTCGGCATTTGCGTCGGCATGCAGTTGATGGCGACCCGCGGCAAGGAGCACGTCACCACGGACGGCTTCGACTGGATCGCCGGCGACGTCGAGAAGATCGCGCCGCGCGAGGAGAATCTGAAAATTCCGCATATGGGCTGGAACACGCTCGACGTGCTGCGCGAGCACCCGGTGCTGGAACGCCTGCCGCTGGGTCCGAAAGGCCGCCACGCCTATTTCGTGCACTCCTATCACCTCAACGCCACCAATGAGGCGGATGTGCTGGCGCGCGCCGATTACGGCGGCCCGGTGACCGCGATGGTCGGCAAGGACACCGCGATCGGCACGCAATTTCACCCCGAGAAGAGCCAGCGTTTCGGGCTGGCGCTGATCTCGAATTTCCTGAAGTGGAAGCCGTGATGAGACGACCAGTCGCCGCATCTCCTTACCCTCCCCTGGAGGGGGAGGGTCGGCTCGCATCGCTAGATGCGAGACGGGGTGGGGTGGCGCAGAGATGGTTGGAGCGCCGCGGATGAACACACTTCCACCCCACCCCGCTCGCACCGGCCGATGCGGCGCATCGCCCAGCGCGATCGACCCTCCCCCTCCAGGGGAGGGTGAACTCCGACGCCGTTCAGGTAACGCAACGTGATTCTCTTTCCCGCGATCGATCTGAAGAACGGCCAATGCGTGCGCCTCGAACAGGGCGACATGGCGCGCGCCACCGTGTTCAACCTCGATCCCTCCGCCCAGGCCCGCGCGTTCGCCGCGCAAGGCTTTGAGTATCTGCACGTGGTCGATCTCGACGGCGCGTTTGCCGGCAAGCCGGTCAACGCGCAGGCGGTCGAGGCCATGCTGAAGGCGGTCACGATGCCGGTGCAGCTCGGCGGCGGCATTCGCGATCTCGCCACCGTCGAGGCCTGGCTTTCAAAGGGCGTGACGCGGGTCATCATCGGCACCGCGGCGGTGCGCGATCCGGAGCTGGTGAAAAACGCCGCGAAACAATTTCCGGGCCGCGTCGCGGTCGGGCTCGACGCGCGCGACGGCAAGGTCGCGGTGCAAGGCTGGGCCGAGACGTCAGAGGTTACCGCACTCGAAATCGCGCAGCGGTTCGAGGATGCCGGCGTCGCTGCGATCATCTTTACCGACATTGCGCGCGACGGCCTGCTGAAAGGCCTCAATCTCGACGCCACCATCGCGCTGGCGGAACGTATTTCTATCCCGGTGATCGCCTCCGGCGGCTTTGCCTCGATCGAGGACGTGAAGGCGCTGTTGATGCCGCGGGCGAAAAAACTCGCCGGTGCGATCGCGGGCCGCGCGCTCTATGACGGCCGCCTCGATCCCGCCGCGGCACTGGCGCTGATCCGCAACGCGCGCGCCGCGGCCTAGAGCATGATCCGGAAAAGTGGGAACCGGTTTTCCGAAGAGATCATGCTCAAACGAAAGAAGCTCTGATGTTCAAGGTGCGCGTGATTCCCTGTCTCGACGTCAAGGACGGCCGGGTGGTGAAGGGCGTCAACTTCGTCGACCTGCGCGATGCCGGCGATCCGGTTGAAGCGGCGATTGCCTATGACGCCGCCGGCGCCGACGAATTGTGCTTTCTCGACATCACCGCGACCCATGAAAATCGCGGCACCATGCTGGACGTGGTCAGGCGCACCGCGGAAGCCTGCTTCATGCCGCTGACGGTCGGCGGCGGCGTGCGCACCGTCGACGATATCCGCGTGCTGCTGCGCTCCGGCGCCGACAAGGTGTCGATCAACAGCGCGGCCGTCAGCCGCCGCGAATTCGTCAAGGAAGGCGCCGAGAAATTCGGCGAACAATGCATCGTGGTGGCGATCGACGCCAAGCGCGTCAAGCGCGGCGGTGGCGGCGAGCGCTGGGAGATCTTCACCCATGGCGGCCGCAACTCCACCGGGATCGACGCCATCGAATATGCCCAGGAAGTGGTCTCGCTCGGCGCCGGCGAAATCCTGCTGACCTCGATGGACCGCGACGGCACCCGGCAGGGATTTGACCTGCCGCTGACCCAGGCCGTCGCCGACAGTGTTCCGGTACCGGTGATCGCCTCGGGCGGCGTCGGCAACCTCGACCATCTGGTGGACGGCATCCGCCAGGGGCACGCGACCGCGGTGCTGGCGGCGTCGATCTTCCATTTCGGCGAATTTACCATCCGCCAAGCCAAGGATCACATGGTGCGCGCCGGGCTGCCGATGCGGCTCGATCCCTGACGACTCCTTGTCACAGAAGTGCTAAATCCCACATAGATGAACGGTGCCCGGAGCTTAGGGAGCCGCGTATGAGTTGAGTTGATGCCGCGTTTCACCATCCACGATCTTGCCGCCACCATCGATGCCCGCGCGGCGTCGGGAGGAGAGGCGTCCTACACGCGCAAGCTGCTCGACAAGGGCACCGAGCATTGCGCCAAGAAATTCGGCGAGGAGGCGGTGGAAACGGTGATCGCCGCGGTCGAAAACGACCGCGACCATCTGATCGCCGAAAGCGCCGATGTGCTGTTCCATTTGCTGGTGTTGTTGAAGTCGCGCGGCGTCAGCCTCGAGGAGGTCGAGGCCGCGTTGGCGCAGCGCACAGGCATGTCGGGTCTGGAAGAGAAGGCGGCGCGCAAGCGCGACTAGCGCGGATGATCGAGCGCATTGGGAGAGGCGGCCTCATGGATATCCGGGCACCGGATCAGCAATATAATCCCTACCGGGTTTTCACGCGCCAACAATGGGCGCATCTGCGCGACGACACGCCGATGACGCTGGAGCCGGGCGAGTTCGACCGCCTGCGTTCGATGCACGACCGGCTCGATATGCAAGGAGGTCGAGGAAATCTACCTGCCGCTGTCGCGGCTGCTGTCGATCTATGTCGATGCGACGCAGCGGCTGTATTACTCGCAGCGCCAGTTCCTGGGCATCCGCGACCGCAAGATGCCCTACATCGTCGGCGTCGCGGGCTCGGTTGCGGTCGGCAAATCGACCACCGCGCGCGTGCTGCAGGCGCTGCTGGCGCGCTGGTCGCCGCGACCGAAGGTCGATCTGGTCACGACCGACGGCTTCCTGTTTCCGAACGCGGTGCTGGAACGGCAGGGCTCTGATGCAGAAGAAGGGCTTTCCGGAAAGCTACGATCTGCCGACGCTGCTGTCGTTCCTGAGCGACATCAAGGCGGGCCGGCGTCAGGTGCGCGCGCCGGTCTATTCGCATTTGACCTACGACATCGTTCCGAACAAATGGGTCGAGATCGATCAGCCCGACATCCTGATCGTCGAGGGCGTCAATGTGCTGCAGACCGGACGGCTGCCGCGCGACGGCAAGGCGGTGCCGGTCGTGTCCGACTTCTTCGATTTCTCGGTCTATATCGACGCCGACGAAGCCGTGCTGCGCCAATGGTACGTCAAGCGCTTCCTGGCGCTGCGCGACACCGCGTTCACCGATCCGAGATCCTACTTCCATCGCTATGCGCTGCTGTCGGACGAGGAAGCGACCGCGACCGCGATCGCGATCTGGGAGCGAACCAACCTCGCCAATCTCGAGGACAACATCCTGCCGACCCGCCCGCGCGCGACCCTGATCATGAAAAAGGGCGCCGATCACGTGGTCGAAACCGTGGCGCTGCGGCGGCTGTAGCATTCCGATCGGCTACGGCATGTAGGGTGGGCAAGGGCGCGCTTGCGCCGTGCCCACCAAGGTCATTCACAAAGCAAGATGGTGGGCACGCTTCGCTTTACCCACCCTACAGCTCGCAATGACGGTTTTGCCTACGCCGCGATATGCCGAGACGCCGCCAATCCCGCCAGCGCGTCGGCGAGCTTGTCGCGGTCGAGCGGCTTGATCAGGAAGCCGTCCATGCCGGCTTCGAAGCAGGCGTAACGATCTTCCACCAGCGTGTTGGCCGTGAGCGCCAGGATCGGCGTCGGCCGGCCGGGCTGACCGGCCTCGCGGGCGCGGATGCGCTTGGTGGTTTCGATGCCGTCGAGCTGCGGCATCTGGATGTCCATCAGAACGAGATCGTAGGGCGTGCCGGCGGATTTGGCCGCCAGCCATGATTCCAGCGCCGCCTCGCCATTGGTGGTGATGACGGCGTGATGGCCAAGCCGCGTCAGCAGCGAACGCATCAACAGCGCGTTGATCTCATTGTCCTCCGCCACCAGCACGGAAAGCCCGCGCGCGGCGCGCGGCCGGCGTTGCGGCTTGCTCGGGCATATCGATCAGGGGATCGCCGGCGAGATTCGGCGCCGGCGATTTCCGGCGCATCGGTCAGCCGAACCGCGAGCGAGGCCGCCCGCAACGGCTTGACCAGATAGCCGGTGAAAGCCGAGGAAAGTTTGAGCATCGTGGCGTGCGGCGGGGGTGAACATCAGGATTCGCTGCGTCGCATGAACGCGCGCGGCTTCGCCGAGCGCGGCGACCTCGGTGGCGCCGAAGGCATGATCGAGCAGCACGGCGTGCCAGGACCGCTCCGGCAGCAGGGCTTGCGCCACCGCGATATCCGACACCATGCAGGTCTGGCCGCCCCAGCGCTGCAGCCGCCGGGCGACCAGCGAGGCCTCGATGGTTTGCGGCGCCACCAGCATGATCGATTGGCCGGTCAGATCTGGCGCTGCGAAGGCTGTTTGGCCGCCGTCATTGCCCTCGGCGCGGCAGCGGCAAGCGGCACCGACACCTCGAAGGTCGAGCCGACGCCGAGCTGGCTCTCCAGCGTGATGCGGCCGCCCATGCGCTTGACGATGCGTTCGCTGATGCTCGAGCCCCAGTCCGGTGCCGCCATAATTGCGGGCGATGCGCTCGTCGGCCTGCTCGAACTCGCGGAAAATCCGCTGCCTGCGCTTCGGGCGCGATGCCGATGCCGGTGTCGCGCACCAGGAAGCTGATTTCGTCGGGCCAGATGCCGGGCTCGACGATCAGCGCCACGCCGCCGGTCGAGGTGAACTTGATCGCGTTGCCGGCCAGATTGAGCAGCACCTGCCGCAGCCGCGCGGCGTCGCCGACCACTTGCACCGGCAGCCGCTCGTCGACATAGGCCGCGATCTCGAGCTTTCGCGCCTGCGCCCGCGGCGCCAGCAGTTCGGTGATGTCCTCGATCAAGCGCCGCCAGCGCGAACGGGCGATGTTCGAGATCGATCTTGCCGGCTTCGATCTTGGAATAGTCCAGCAGTTCCTCGATCAGCGACAGCAGCGCGTCGCCGGAGGTTTTGACCGCCTTGGCATAGGTCATCTGCTCGGGCGTCAGCGGCGTATCCAGCAGCAATCCGCTCATGCCGATGATGCCGTTGAGCGGGGTGCGGATTTCATGGCTGGCCATCGCGAGGAAGCGCGACTTGGCGCGGTTGGCCGCGTCGGCATGGTCGCGGGCTTCGCCGAGCGCGCGTTCGGTTTCGGTGCGGTCGGTGACGTCGCGGCCGACGCTTTGCATTTCCGCCGGCTGGCCGGCGTCGGAGCGAACCAGGCCCTCGCGCCATGCGATCCATCGCGGTCCCAGCGGACCCGCGATCTTCTGGTCGTGAATCCGCGTGCCGTTGGTCTCGATCGCGGCGTCGCCCTGCTCGAGCACGGCAGGCGCGAAACGGCTGCCGATCAGCGCTCTCGCGCGGCCGATCGGCCAGTTCGCAATAGGCGTCGTTGGCGAAGGTGATGCGGCCCTCGGCATCGCGCAGCACGATCAGGTCGCCCTGCGATTCGAACAGGCTGCGGGCGCGCTCCTCGGCCTCCTTCAATTCCCAATTGCGGTCGGCCAGCGCTTCATTGTGCAGCAGCGATCTTGCGCAGTCTTCCGGCGCATCCAGCGCAGCCGCATGCTCAGGGTGGCGAGCGCCACGCAGGCGATCGCGAACAGGAAGCTGGCGCCGATGGCAAAGGCGTGGGGATCGTAGCCGGAATGTTTCGACCGGCTTCCGGCAATGAAGCCATAGGCGCCGCCGAAGGCGGCGGAGAAGACCATGAACGAGCGGAACGCGATGACCAGCCATGGATGGCGCCGCGTGAAGCGGCGGATGCGCATCCTGATCCGGAAACTCTTCCCCATCCCCGATATCCCGTGCTGTGCCGTTGGCGTCACCGCGATCGCCTGGCGCCGCCGACGTCCGAAACGACTGCTGCGGATGTCGCGTATCGGGGCCGACGATGCGGCGGCGACCTTGCAAAGTGCTTGAGGCGAAGGCGTCCTCACGTGCCGCGATGAGAACATGGTTGATGAAGTGTTAAGCCGTGATCTGTAGCGTTTTCAAGCCAACGGGTCGCGCGAATGCGCGCCCGATGACAGGCTCCGTGGATACCGGTTCGCGTGAAGAAAACGCGTCAAAACAAGAAGTCTACAGCGACGCCGCGGCCAAATGAGGGTGTCCGCCGCTGGCGCCGACGATCAGGGCCGCGGCCTCGCGGGCGGTGAAGGTCTTCGACTTGACGAAGATCCGGTAATCGGCCGGGCCGTCCGGCGAGAGATAGATCACGGGCGCGGTTGCCGAGGCTGTGCCGGAAATCGCCACGAACTGCGTCGCCGCATTCATTTCGCAGGCGTTGTCCTCTGCGCTGTCGACGTCATCGACCACGGCGAAATCGGCCGCCTCGGCGCTGTCGGCGATCTGGACCCGCACGGTGGCCGCGGCCGGATCGTCGGTGAAAGCTGACGTGAAGGTCGGCATGCCAGGGCATCGAGGCGATCTGCATCGATTGGTCGCCGACGGCGATGCAGGGCCGCGGGGCCGGCACCAGCTCGACGCGGGCGAGGATGGCTGCGACCATCAATGGAACAACCGAAACCAGAATCTTGAAACGCAACATGATACGCCACTCACTCGACCAGCGCCCGCAACACACAGGCTTATGGTTTGCAGAGTGTAAACAAAACTCGTTACCGAGCGGGTTGATGGAGCAAAGCGCTTTCTCGCGTCAAGAAACGCGTCAAGAGCAAGCGCGCACACTGAACGACGTGTGGTATCAGGCGGCGCTTCGCATATCCTCGGCGAGCGCGCGGTACGACAAGGCTTCGGCGAGATGCAGCCGGCCGATCTTGTCCGCGCCATCGAGGTCGGCCAGCGTGCGGGCGACGCGCAGCACGCGATGATAGCCGCGCGCCGACAGCCGCATGGTTTCGGCGGCGTCGCGCAACAGTTTGGTGCCTTGCGCGTCGAGCTTCGCGATCTCTTCCAGCAGCGCGGCGGGGGCTTCGGCGTTGGTGCGGACATGCTGGAGACCCGCAGCAGTGTAACGCGCAAGCTGGATGTCGCGCGCCGCGGCGACCCGCGCGGCGACTTCGGCCGAGCCTTCCGCCGGCGGCGGCAGGATCAGATCGGTCGCGGTCACCGCCGGCACTTCGATCCGCAGATCGATGCGGTCCATCAGCGGGCCGGAGATGCGCGACTGGTAATCGCCGGTGCAGCGCTCGATCCGTCCGCGCTTGCAGGCATAACCGGGCTCGAAGGCATGGCCGCAGCGGCAGGGATTCATCGCCGCGACCAGCATGAAGCGCGCCGGATAGGTGACGCGATGATTGGCGCGCGACACCGAGACCTCGCCGTTCTCCAGCGGCTGGCGCAGCGAATCCAGCACGCGCGGATCGAACTCCGGCAATTCGTCGAGAAACAGCACGCCCTGATGCGCCAGCGAAATCTCGCCGGGCTTGGCGCGGATGCCGCCGCCGGTCAGCGCCGCCATGCTGGCCGAATGATGCGGCGATGCGGAACGGCCGCTTGGCGGTCAGCGCGCCGTCGCGGATTTCGCCGGCGACCGACGCGATCATCGACACTTCGAGCAATTCCGACGGCGACAGCGGCGGCAGGATCGAGGGCAGCCGCGCCGCGAGCATCGACTTGCCGGCGCCGGGCGAGCCGATCATCAAAATAAGGTGTACAATTAGCCGGAAAATTGCTAGTTCCAATTTAATTGCATCCATATCGGCCTAGTCTATTGAAAAACCAAGCATATTCCTATCTTCGAATGTCCACGGACTCCCAATTGAAGGGCGACAGTCGCCGTCGGCAGCTGGAGCTGTCCCGGGCCTATGCCCACGACAATGGGCTGGAATTGGCCGAGGGCGCTGAACTCGAAGATATTGGGGTCTCTGCCTTCAAGGGCGCCAATGTGACTGAGGGCGCTCTGGGCCGGTTCCTGGTGGCTGTTAGCTCGGGCGCGGTCAAGCCGGGGTCATACCTGCTAGTACCGTTCCACAGAGATTATGACTCCTTGACGGGATAGGCTTTGCGGAGCTTTTCGCGAGCTTTCTCGGTGTTGAACATCCACTGGATCCGGGCGCCTTCGGCGTTTCGCCGCTTTTCCCAGGCAGCGACCTCGGTGAGGATGGTTTGCTTGCCGTCGATGCGGCGGTCCAGGCATTGGCTGCGCAGGACGCCGATTTCGATTTCCACCATATTCAACCAGCTGGCATGTTTCGGCGTGTGGTGGAACTGGAGCCGCTTCAGCACCCGGCGAGCCTCCGGTGCGGGGAAGGCGTCGTAAAGCGCCCCGGCTGAATGGGTGGAGAGGTTGTCCATCACCACCCGGATGATCGGGGCGTCGGGATAGTCGATGTCGACCAGCTCGCGCATGCACTCGGCGAAGTCTTGATTGGTGCGCCGGTCGGTGACCTTCACCCGGCGCCAGGGGCGGTGGGCGTCGAGGAAGACGAACAGATTGACGGTGCCGTTGCGGCGATATTCGCAGTCGTAGCGCTCAAGTTGGCCCGGCTTGGCGGGAATGGGCTCACGCACCTCGCCGATGAGTTGGGTCGGGCTCTCGTCGAAGCAGACCACAGGTCTTTTGGGATCGGGCGCCTCGGCATAGAGGTCGAGCACATCCTCCATGCGGGCGACGTATTCCCCGTCGACCTTGGGGATGCACCACATGTCTTTGCGCCAGGGCTTCAGATGGTTCTCCGCCAGCCGTCGACGGACGGTCTCAGAAGATAGCTGTTCATGGTCAGTGAGCCGGACCATCTCATCGGCCAGCAGTTCGAGGGTCCAGCGGGCCCGTCCCGGTGGCGGCTTTGAGCAGGCGGTCGCCACCAAAAGCGCCTCCTCCTTGCTCGATAGTTTGCGCTCAACGCCGGGGCGCGGCTCCTCGGTGAGCGCTCCCTCCAGGTTGGCTTCCACAAAGCGACGCCGGGTCCGATAAATCGTCGATCCTGAGACCTTTAAAGTTGCGGCGATCACCTCGTCGCTCACGCCGTCGTTCGCGGCCAGGAGGATCTGCGCGCGTTTTATTTTGCGCGTCGCGTGGCGTCCCCCGCTCAACAGCGCGTCAAGTTGATCCCGTTCCGATTGGCTAAGCTCCACACAAAACTTTATATTCAACTGCACCTCCTTTAGCGTCGAGGCGCGGATGAATTGGAAATGAGTCAATCACTTGACGAAAGCACAGCGGCGGCGGGACCCCGCTTTACGCAGACCCAAGGCCAGTACCTGGCCTTCATCTACGCCTATAGCCGAATATTCAAACGGCCCCCGGCAGAAGCCGACATGCGTCGCCATTTCGACGTCACCGCTCCAACCGTCCACCAGATGGTGATAACCTTGGAAAAAGCCGGCCTCATCTCGCGGACGCCCGGAGCCGCCCGAAGCATCCAACTTCTGGTTCCTCCCGAAGCGCTTCCGATTCTGCGCTAAAACAACCCGTCATAATCTCTGTGGAACGGTACTAGTGGAATCCTTGGACCGGCTTAGCCGACAACAGGTTTCGTCGGCTCTGTCCCTTTTCCTCCGCATCATCGAGGCGGACATTGTTCTCGTCACCCTCTTGGACAACAGGGTTTATCGCAAGGGCGCCGTTGAGCTCCCTGAGCTGATGATGTCGCTGCTCGTGATGAGCCGAGCGCACGAGGAGTTGCAGACGAAAAGCCGACGTCTCTCAGCGGTCTGGAAGAACAAGAGAGCCACCAAACAACCGATGACAAAACGCTGCCCCGCATGGCTGTCGCTGTCATCCGACAGAAGCGAATATACAGTCGTTCCAGAACGTGCTGATATCGTCCGCAAGATCTTCCGCGAAGCCGCTTCTGGTCTTGGAATGTACACCATCGCCAATCGCTTAAGCAAAGCCGGCATTCCGAGCTTCGGAGGCAAGAAGGGGTGGCAGAGATCATACATTGCAAAAACGCTGGCGAACCGAGCGGTGCTTGGCGAGTTCCAGGCTCATGTCCTGCGCAACGGGGCACGGCTAGGGGAGGGTGAACCGGTCAATGACTATTTCCCCGCCATCATCGACGAGCAATTGTTTTATCAGGCGCAGCTCGGTAAGTCGCAACGGAAGATAACGGGCGCCGGGCGAAAAGGCGTGGCCTTTACAAACCTATTTTCAGGTCTCGCCACGTGCGCATATTGCAAGTCGTCCATCCTTTTCGAGAATAAAGGTGCCGGCTCGAAGGGCGGGACGTATCTGATCTGCGACGGAGCACAGCGCCACATGGGGTGCCCCAGCAACCGGTGGCGGTATCCGGATTTCGAGGCGTCGTTCCTAGCTTTCGTTGAAGAACTCGACATCGACGCCCTCGTCAACGAGTCCTCAAAGGCGGGAAAGCAACAAAACGTCGCAAGTGAACTTGC
The DNA here is from genome assembly GCA_963755895.1 of uncultured Alphaproteobacteria bacterium. Classification (GTDB taxonomy): domain Bacteria; phylum Pseudomonadota; class Alphaproteobacteria; order Rhizobiales; family Xanthobacteraceae; genus Bradyrhizobium. The sequence goes on along the minus strand of CAVWMD010000001.1, from coordinate 259,554 downwards.
CGCGCTTCAAGGTGAGCTCGCGACTGTGGGAGACCTGATGGACAAGACCTACGCGGTCCTGAACGTCGGCGGCCCGGCCGAATACGTAGCAACGAAGCTGAACGAGCTGGATCTGCGCCGCAATGAACTGCTCCTCCGCGTCAAGGCGAAAGACGAGGAACGAGAGCACCTTGCGTCGCAGGAAGCGCGTTACAGACAGAGCAAGGAAGAGATCAAGCAGCTCGTCAGCCGGCTCCAAAGCCCCGCGACCGACGAACTGTTCAAGCTCCGGGCGCAGGTCGCCTCTCAGCTAAAGTCCCTGATCGGCACGCTCTTGATCGGGTCGGTGGGAGAGGCGCCGCGCCTGCGGGTAGCGATCGACAGCGCCCGGAAGGAATTGGGTCAGGAGGCCGACGACGTCATCGCGCACATGGAACGCTTAGTGATGCACCCGGATCAGGCGCGACGCTTCTTTGCGGTCGGGTTTCGTGACGGCAACGTCCGCGTCGTGTTTCCGGCCAAGGATGACCGGCTTCGGTACGAGCAACAGGTCGTGGCGGGCCAATTGAGTGGGATCGACTTCATCGCGTCAGATGGGTCTTTGAGCTTGGAATGATAAGGCTCGAAGCGTGAAGCGTGTTTCTACTTCGACCGCGGCTCCTTCAGCTTCGTTGCATCCCTTGCCGTTCCAGGCACGACAGCATGCGACCACCAGGCTGCTTAGTCGTCATTTCCCCAACTGACGTCGTTCAGAGATAATCACCTGGTTGTCCACTGCATAAACGAAACAGTTGCCGTCCCTTGCATTTCTTCGTGGGTCCGCGTTGCACGCAGCCAACGCGGCATCCTGAGCGTCTTTACTGCTCCCTTTGCCATTTGAAATGAACAGGTAGCCCCACGGATGAATAGCAACGGCTTTTGGTCCTGCTGCGCCAAAGTAGTTCTGAACGTCCGCCCGGCCTCGGGTGACCGCGCGAATGATCGGTATTTGCGACAGATCAAACTCCCCCGAGTAGTGCAGGCGAGGCATGTCTTTCGCCATAAGGCTTCCTTCGGCCGCTATATCGTCGTTGATGGCGAGAAGGGCACAGGGTTTCCCAAACCGAAGTTGACAGGCCTCCAGTGTTCGGTCGCCTGTAACATCATAGGTTTCGTTGGCCTCGGATCGAAAGTAACGACCATCCACGAGGTCGACGGCTTGTCCCTTGTTGGGTTTGCCTGAAGTGAAGTCACGAATGAGGCGCTCCCGCTGCGCTTCGTTTAGTTGCGGCGTGACCGAAGCCATGATTACGTTCATTGCTTTTTCGAACTGAGATTGTCTCTCGATGGTAATAGGTCCAGCGCTGGCCGCACTTCCGATCGACGCTGCCAACAAAATCAGCCTAAAAACCCGCATGTCCAGACCTCCCCGCGCGGTGGAATTTAGGCTCCTATCGACACATTGTATAGTCAGAGCGTCGCAACCTGCGGAAGGTTCGCGATTTTAATCCCTCTCTCGATCCCGGCTCAAAGCGACCCTGCGACTAACTTCCCTCCGACGCCTTGTCCTTTTGGTCGGTCCCCTCGCATATCGGCGTTTTCATATTTTCGATTCTAAAAGTCTCGTAATTCAGCACCAGGAAGCGTCCGACTGCATCGACGACGAGCGATCAAGTTCGGTGTTAAGAGCCGAGCTAAAAGCCGCAGCGCACGATTGACTTGTGCGCGTACCCCGACTTAAATCGGTTCATTGCGTATACGGTACATTTTCATGACGAAGATGACCAAGAAGACCCGGGACGATCTCCGATCCCTCGCCCACGCGTCCGTCGATCGGAAGGCGTTCGAGCTTCGAGCGCATATCTACTTCGCCGCGAGCCGGCACGCCGGCGTGGGCGCTCCCGATGCCCACGAGTTGATGCGCGAAGCCGTCTCGCTGTTCGTCGCAGTCAAGACGCCCGTCGAGCTCGTGAGGCCAACGAACGTCATTGAGCATCCGAACGCGGGAACCACCAAGGCTAACCGCGTCAAGACGCGTTCGTTGCCGATGAGTAAATCGAATCATTCAGGTGAGCCGGTTCTCGCCCCTAATGCCAAGATTCCTTCGCTAACTTGGCGGTAGCCGAGATTTAGGAATCAACATCAGCGCAAAGGACGATTGGACACCCTCGGGTTCCTTTGTTGCGACGCGCAAAATACGCAATCGAACGACGGAGGCTGCTATGAGGAAGCGATTAGCACCAATGGGTTTGGTCGCTTTGGCGCTTGTCGGTAGCGCTTTCGCCCTGCAGGCATTCGAGCCAATCTTGCCGCGTCGCCGACCGATTCCGCAAGCGACCCAAACGGTCGAGAGCGTTCGTGCCGTGCAGGCAGGATGGACTTCGCCGAATTGCCGTCCAGGAACTACTTGGGTTTGTACCACCCGCGGCTGCCGGTGCGATTGAAAACGGCCGACGCGCCGAGAGCATGAGCCACCATCCCCCCGAAGGGCGATCGCCTGTCGACGGAGGGTGTCATCTCCGACGCTCTCAGCGGTCCATCGCCCGACGTTCCAATCGAAGGATGAGGAAGAGCACGCCGAGGAGCGAGAACTGCTGAAGCATGGTGGTGCTCAGCGCCAGCCAAGCCGAGGCGCGGGTGGCCCGGTAGTTGTAGAACAACGAGTAGGCGAACGCCGCGACGTAGAGGGCGACTCCCGCCACGATCGGGACCTGGAATAGCTCCGCGTTCTCGTCGTGGAGTTGGCTAAGCACGCTCGTGCACATGATGCCGACTGCCAGGGGGCAGGCGACGACGGTGACCCAAGTCGAACCGAGGCCCCAGAAGTAGACCTCGCGCCGGTGCAGGGACGTCACGGTCCCGACGATCCAGACGAAGGAGAGAACGGGTATCAAGATCCCTATGATCTTCAGCAGGGTCCAGGTGTCCATACCGGAAATTGAGTTCAGCATCCCAACAGCCCCCATGGGTCGGTTCGAAGGTTACGATTGAGGCTTTTAAGCCGTGGGCCAATAAACCACAGGTTGGTTGGGTTCGTACATGGACCTACGCCAACTTTTCGCGACCAACCTCAGACGCATCCGGCACGGGCGAAAACTGTCCCAGGAGCAATTGGCCCATGATGCGGCGGTCGACCGGGCATACCTCAGCCGGGTCGAGCGGGGCGTGACCTACGTGGGGCTGGAGATCATCGAGAAGCTGGCGAAAATACTGGAGGTAGAGCCGGGCGAGTTCTTTCGGCGCGCCAGCCGGCCTTCCCCGAGGCGGAGGTCCGAGTAGGGGCCGCCCAACCCCTGCCGAGCCCGCCGGTTACTCGGGACCGGGTGGTGCGGTTGCTTGCCAGGCCTCGCTCCGGACTCACGGCAAGCTGTCCCTGCCAGCGGACCGATCCCCGAATTGGCGCTGCTGCCTCAGTGGACACATCCTGTCTGTGGTGTGAACTTCAACCATTCCGGGACGAGGTTCGGGTCGTACATCCCGGCTGCCACGTACGCGAACACCGCGAGGAAGACTACAAATCTAGTGACGTTCATGACGATTAACCCCCCGCGCAAGTACAGCGACCGCTTCCCGAAATCGAATCAGGTCTGAGGCTTTTAAGCCGTGGGTTGTTAAACCACAGGTTGGTTGGCCAGGTACATGACCCGCGCCAACTTTTTTGCAACGAACCTGCGTCAGCTTCGCCATGACCGGAAGCCGCCGTGCGTGCCGGCGAGCTGGACGAGCTGTTCAGCCAGGCTGCCAGGACAGGGGCGGTAGGGAAGCCCCAGAAGGCCGCCTGATCAGCGGGCGAACCCGCTCCCCTGCCTTTCAAGGGGGGGGGCGCTGCCCAGCCCTGAAGTGAGGTGGGGGAAATGCCGAAAAGAGATTACCGGTGGGGGGGCGTCTACTCAAATTTCCGACGATCCCTTATTCTCGCTGGTCCTCTATAAGCTTTCGCAGCTCCATCGCTCCATCATCATCATCCAGCGGTTGCTTTTATCCATGCCTTGTGGACCCAGCCCGATGAGCATGGCCCAGAGTAACTATCTGTAACGCTCCAGGATTTCGATCCGACGCCACATCTCTCTTCGGCGGGATAGACCACCCCAAACCAGTCACCCCTCGATTTGCAGAGGTAGACATCTTGCCCATTGAACAGCTCGTCGATCTTCGAAAACTTCAAATGGGGGCCGGATTTTACGGCCAAAAATCCGTCGCCCCTTGGGTCCAAACCGGTCACCACACCTGATCCACACGATGCTTCTTGCGTCGCTTGGATCACAATCGGCACCTCGGGCCGGACGAAGTGACCGGTTGTTGAGCCAAGACGGTCGTTTGGGGTGATCGCCGCTACCCCGCAACCTTTCAGGCTTTCCGTTTTCGATATCGCCACGACGGCGTCTCGCTCTCGATCCGAAAGTGGCAGGTCCGCTATCTCGTCAAACTTGCAACCAGCATTACCAAACGCCGCGACGCCCTTGGGAGTCTTGAAACAATATCCGGCGTTTTTGAAGATCTCGTTGCGCTGCAGCCAGAGGGCGTCGCAGCTTCCCCCTTGGGCGAATGCGCCGCTTGACGAGAAAAGAACCGCGAGTATTCCGAACGTGGGTGTGATTTGCATGCTGGGGCTCACTAAAAATTTCCTGTCGGATCATTGATCAGAACAGCTGATGAAATCTCGATATACCCAGCCGATTGGTTCATCGTCTGTGCCTCTTTTGAGAAATACCAAAGACCGATGATTTTGATCGAAAGTCTGGTCAACTACAGAGACCAACATCCGGTTCGGAAGCGTGTCTATAATCTTACCGTTCGGGCTAGTCCGCACGTTGAGCGGAGTACCGGTAGGGTCCATTACGCGGCAACGGCTCTCGGCCGACGCCATCGACGCACCGCACAATAAGAACATGACAGCGAGCATAGCTTTCAAGCTTGTCTCCCATTCAAACTACGGTAGTTCAGCGGATCGAGGCACCGATGATTCCACCTATCATTTGGATCATCATTTGCTGCGCGCGCTGTTGATTGAGCTGTTGATTTTGCAATTGTTCCGTTTTAGCCGCCTCTAGTTCGAGAGCCTTCGCTGCTCCGGCGTGGCCCAGTTCGGCGGCCTTTCGCCACAGAGCCAGCTTCATGTCGTATGAGTTCGGCGGATTGAAGTATTGGCGATCGATCATTTCGGCGAGACTAACCATGGAGTCTCCGTCGCCTAACTGAGAACCCATCTTGAAATATTGAACAGCACTGGCTGGGTCTTTCTTGTCGTAGAGATACATCCACCCGACGTTATCGAAGGCCGCTGGGTATCGCTGGCGAACCAAGGCGGTTTCAATCTCAAACGCCTTTTTTCTATCCCGGAGCTGTAACGCTCGACCGAGCTGATATTGATACCGAAGTTCCGACGGGAGCTGCTGAGCGGCTCGCGTGCACGCGTCGATCGCCTCGTCGGCCTGAAGTCTCAAGGTATCAAATGGGACACCGTCTCCAACTTTGTGGGCATCGGTAGGATTGCCAGCTAAACGGTCACAGTCGTTGCCAGACTGCGCTTCCTGTTGTTTTGCGTTGTCGGCGGCTTGTTTTGCCTCAGTGTCGACTTGCGCCTTTTGACGTGCCTGCCGGTCGCGTTCGTCAGCTTCAGATTTCGCCTTGGCTTCGGTATCTTTCTTCTGTTGCTGTGCTTCAGCTAGCTCTCGTTGCCACCGATTTAGGGCTTGTCGATCGACGACCTGAAGTTGGTCGCCATTGCGGGGGTGAAACCCCTTATTGTCGTAGAATTCCCAATCTCCTTGATCGCTACGCCAGTACCAGGCCTTCGGCTGTCCTGTAATAGGATCGAAGAACACAGTGGTTTCGGGATTTGGTATGCGCTTCGGAGGGATACGTCGACTGGATCACACGACGATGCCGCCGCGAACCTGAAAGCAGTGCGATGTCGAAAAAAATTACGGTCAGAGAAGCAATCAGTTTGGCCTTGAGTGAAGGGTTTGCATCATTCTCGCTCGGGGCCATCAACGAAATAGAGCTACATCGGCAGCTATGCGCTCTGGGGGTCGTGTCAAGAACAGACCTAATCGTAAAAAGCGCCGACGAAGCCCGTCCGAATACTCTTTCGTCGCGCCATGGTACGGGTCACTTTCCTCATCATACGGATTTTGCGTTCAAACCGCGTCCGCCTCGCTTGATAGCACTTTGCAATATCACCGAAAGGCTCTCAGCGGGGTACGTCAATAGCCGATCTGACGGCTCTTCCGGGCGATCTCCATCGTGCTTTTCGGCAAAGCGAATGGCAGCTTCGGGTAAGGGATCGATCGTTTATCGTGTCAGGCCAGTTTTGCCTGGGATCAAATTCGGTCTATCGTTGGGACACCGCCACGTTGCTGCCGGCCAACAGCGCAGCCAGGATTTGCTCGGAGCAGGTCCCGAGTTTTCTAAGCGATTTATCAAAGCGGATAAGTTGGCCACCGCAATCCGCCCTGTTCATAGACAATTGGCGCTTTTCGCACGCTCGGGATGGGTCGGATGCAAGCGCAGAAAATCGTCAGTTAGTCCGATTTGAGGTTTGGTAACATGCAGGAATGGACGTCAGACACTCTTTGGACAAAGGCAAAGAAATACTCAGAGAAAGCCTTCGAGGTCGATCCGCGCAGCTCACTGTTCCCACTGCTGGCCAGTTTCGCACTTGAGCTGTTGGGAAAATCGGCTTTGTCGAAGGTCCACCCCGCGCTAATCGCCGACCCACGCGGTGAGGGACAAAACATATTGTTCGCCTTTGGCGTGCCTTCAAAGGACCCGAAGACCATTGTTGCCTCTACCGTGTTCAAACGCCTAGTTCAGTTCGTCAAGAGATTCACAGAGGAGGACGCGAGCGTCTGTCTATTGATGGCGGAACGCCGGAATCGCGAGCTACACACGGGAGAAAGTTCCTATCATGATTACAGCACTGGCTCATGGTTACCCGACTATTATCGAATTTCAGCTATCCTCACGGAGTTTTGGGGTAAGGACCTCGCCGACTTTTTGGGATCAGCGGAGCGAGCTGCAGAAGCATTGGAAACGAACCTCAACGAAGTGCAGAAGGTCAAGTCAGATGTTATTCAACGAATATCAGATTGTGCAAAACGCATATCGGTTCTGAAGGTGGAAGAATTGAAGCAGAGACGCTTGAAGGGCGAGCCTCAGAGAAGTTGGTCTCTCGTCGGCAGCGGGGTGTGGATAATATCTCGATCCTGTCCTGCCTGTGGTAGCAAAGGATCTCTGACCATCAAACATATCGCTGACCGGCCAGCGGAAATAGTGGAGTCTTCAATCTTCGTGGAAGAAGTGTATTCTCCACGAAAATTCGAATGTGCTGTCTGCGATCTAAGCCTTACTGGAGTGGCCGAACTTCGCGTGGCTAACCTTGCGGACGAAATTATCGATTCGACTGAAAGTGATCCGGTCGAGTATTTCGACATTGAGACCACCCCGGATCGCGAAGATTATGGAAACGAGTGACCTCGCTTGAAATATCTCAGTACAGACAGCAATTGGAGGGCCGAAACCACCCCAGCAACTGGCGCCTCCGCGGAGAGATGCGGCCGACAGAGATCCGAAACTTATAGCGTAGACCAACGTTCACTCTTTGACGCGAGTGCGCTCCCGACGGCTCACCCTTCCCCGTAGAAACTGATGATAGAAGGACAATTCTATAATCAGTCCGTCCAAGCCGCTGATACCTAAGACTATATTTTCGGTTGCTCTGCATAACCCGTCTTGACTGATTATGATTCTGCAACATGCCGCCAGAAAGTAATCAGTCAGGACTGACTCTGGGCCCCAGGCGCAGCTAATCTAGAAGCGTACGGGACAGATGCCCCTGGTTGCGGGGGGGTTCCTCCCGCGCCGCCCGATCAAGCCTTGCCCGGCTCGGGGGCCGCCTCGGTGACCATTTCGAGCTGGCCGACGGTTTCCTTGCCGAACAGTAGCGGGACGCAGGCGCCGATCGCCACCACCACGGCGATCGTCCCGAAGAATATCGTGGCGGACCCAGTATACGGTTCCAACAGGTATGGCACCAGGACGCCGGAGAAAATTCGCCCGGTCGCTTCCCCGAAAAAGTGCCCGCGTCCGCGCAGCGTGGTCGGAAACTGCTCGGAGAGATAGACGCGCACCGCCGTGAAGGAGGACAGCACGGTCAGTCCGGTAATGATTGCTCCGGCGCTCATCGCGACCGTCGCGTAGTCCCCGGTCCGATGCGCCAGGGCCATCAGCGCCAAGCCGGGAATCGCGCCGGCGAAACAATAGGTGATCGTCCAGCGCCGCCCGATGATCTCCATGATGAACCCGGTGAAGAACTTGCCCGGGATGGTCATCATGAACAGCAGCGTGCTGAGCCCGAAGCTGAGGGTCACTGCGGCGCCCTGGTCGACCAGCGCCTTCGGCAACAGGATAGCGGAGCAAAAATAGGCGGTGGTCGCCGCGGCGTAGCAGGCGGTGCCGACGAGGGTCCAGCGAAGCTGGCCGGGAAAGAACAGCGCCTTGATCGACGGCAGCGCCTCGCGCGCCGTTTCCAGGCCGGTCCCTAACGCGGCGATCGTCAGCGGCGGGATGCGGCCGCCGCTGCGGGCGATCATGCGGTTGACGACGTCGACCGCCGCCTGGGGATTGCCTCGGCTCAAATGCCAGCGCGGGCTTTCCGGTAGACCGAAGTGCAACAGCAACGGCACGACACCGAGCGCGAGGCCGCCGGGCAGCGCTATTAGACGGAAGCCCTCCGGATTGCCGGCGAGAACGAAGCCGACAAAGGGCAGCAGCGTGAAGGCGCTCGCCAGCATGACCTCGAATATCGCGCCGAAGGTGCGGCGGTGCCGGGCCGGCATCAGTTCGGTGGCGATCGGGAACGGCGCCGACACGGCAAATCCCAGACCTAAACCGGTGAGCAGGCGGATGACCAGCAGTTGCGTGCCGGTTTGCGTCAGCGGTATCAGCAAGGTGAGGAACGTGCTGGAAATGACGCCGATCTGCATCACGGTCTTGCGGCTGAGGCGGTCGGAAATCGACGCGGCCGTGAAGGCGCCGACCACGACGAAGATGAGCGGCGCGACCACCAGCCAGCGAATCTGCTCGGGGGTCAGATGCAGCGGCTCCTTAGCCAGCACGAGCAGCGAGCCGCTGAGCGCCAGGTCGTAGCCCTCGACGAAGCCGACCACCCCGAGCACCAGGATGATCTGCAAGTGATAGATGCTGAACGGAATGCTGTCGAGTTTTCGTCCGAGCAAAAGGCTGGCTGAAGCGCCCGAGCCGACGAGCGGAGCGTTTTCCATCATGGTGTCCCCCCCATGGCCAACCCGGAGAACGGCACTCTGTACGCGACGCCGGCCTCCGGCGAGCCTACCCCGGGACCAGAGCTTTCGTCACCGGCTTGCGGACCTCATCGGGGGGACTTCGGACGTGCCACCCGACCCGAGGTCCGCTGTCGGCGAGTTGACGATGCGCCGATCACTTCTGGTCTTCCCCTACAACCAGACATCGTTAAACCGCGCCGACCGGTCCGTTTCGTGCCGATATTGTTCTCTAATTCCGGGTCCGGGTGTCAAGCTCTCCAATGATCGTCCTTGCCGGGCCCACTGTTCTCTCCGCGGTAGGGGTAAGCCCTCCGCATGATGGCGTAAGGTGACGCTGGCGGTTCAATGTTGCAATCGCGGTCGGCCTTTCGGGGGCTCGCAAAAAATCGGACGAACTCACCATCGCCATCGTCCCGGCTGGGACGTCGTTTCCCGCCGTTTGGCAGGAACTCGGTAATCTCCTCGTTAGGCAGCAATCTCCTTCTTCGACCAATTGAACTCGGTTCCGTCGATCCACATGCGATGCAGAATGACTGCGAGCTTGCGCGCGACCGCGACCTTGGCCTTGCGAAGCCCGTTACGCTTGACGAGCTTCATCCCCCACGCCTTCACGGCGGACCATTTCGGGACGCGGGTCAGCAGAACCCCGGCTGCTTCAAATAGATAACTCCGCAGCATGGCGTCACCGCATTTGGAGATTCGGCCCGACCAATCGACCTCCCCGGAGGCGTGGCGTCTACAGGTTAACCCAACATAAGCACCCACACTTCTCGATCGCGCAAACCGTGCCGGATCGTCAATCGTTGCCTTGAAGGCGAGCGCGGTAATCGGGCCGATACCAGGCACAGTCATGAACCGGCGAACCTGCGCATCATGGCGAGCGAGTTTCATAACCTTGCGGTCAAGCTCACTGACCTGCTGCTCGACGGCATTGCGCGCTTCGAGCAGCGGCCTGATCGCAGCTATCAGCTCAGGGCGTCCCTCGATCAACTCCTCGGCTCGCACGGCAAAGACATTGAACTTGGCACGGCCGATGACGAGACCTAGGTTCTTAAGAAGGCCGCGAACATGGTTTTCGAGATCGCGCTTGATCTTGACCAGCAACGCCCGGCTGGCGAGTAGTGCCCTGACCGAGTGGCTGTCGACATCCTTGACGTGCACCTCCTTGAACCAACCGGTCTGCATGATGCGGGCGATCCCGATAGCATCGTTGCGGTCGCTCTTGTTGATCTGCATCTTGAGCACCGCCTTGGCATGGCGCGCATCGATACAGATTACCGGTAGGCCAAACCGCTTAAGCTCAGTCCATAACCAAGTAGACGTAGGTCCAGTCTCCAGGCCGATACGTTCCGCGCCCGGTGCCTTTGACCTCACGTAAACTGAAATCGCCTCGAGATCTGAATTGACGACGCCCTCTCGCACGACCGATCCAGACTGATCCACCACACAGATCGATGTTTGCTTCAACGACACGTCCAGTCCGACATAGTACTCCATTGCCGCTCTCCATCGTTGCGAGGCCACATGAGGCTGGCCTTCTACGTTCCTGGAGAGCTGATTCCCTTGCCCTTGTCAGGCTCGATCCCGGAATTACCCCATGTTGCAAAAGTCTTCTTGGGGTGCCGACCGAAATTTTTCAGGACCGCTGATGCGTTTCGCGCGCAGAGATGTAAGGGGACCACATCGTTTCGTGCAAAAACGATCACGGAGCTTCGTATCGGCGCTACGGAGTATTGCAGTGGGGGAGTCGGCTAGCGAGATTTTCGGCGTAGTTCGATTTTCGACTTTTTGCAACAATATCTGCCACGTGCCTCCCGGTCGTATTCATTCGGGCATTCCTGCCAATCGCAGACCCCCAGCGAACCGTTCGTTGTAGGCCAGCCATTTCGGATTATTTGCCATCGCCAGCTGCTGTTTTTGAAACTGGCTGATGGTTCTGCTTTGGCCCGGTTGCTCGCGAGATAAGCCTTGATTGCCTCGCCTGCTTCGGCCTGCTGTCCGCTTAGTGCAAATGCCGAGGCCAACATCAGCATTGCATAAGGATCTCGATCGCCGATTGGGACCATCGCCACAGACCGTTGGGTCCATTCGATCGCCCGGTCGTCTTTGCGCATGACGAAGTAGCCCTCACCCTTTATCTCATAGAAGCCCCAGAGGCTCGGGTCCCGCGGGCTGAGGCGAATGGCCTTGTCGATGGCCTCCATTACCCGATCCGGCCGACACAAAAAGTTGTTGGCGACGCCAATGGCGGAGTAAGCCTCTACGTTGCTGGGGTTCAGAGCCAGGCTGCGTTCGGCCTCAACGATCGCTTCTTCGTGACGATTTGCGCCATGAGAACCCAAGCCTTGATGAGGTGAGCGAAGTCGTCGTTGGGGTCAATGGCCAATGCCCGCGAGACAAGTTCATCGGCCCGCCGCGTGGCTGCGATGGGATCGTCGCTTTGAGCTATGATGACCGGGAAAATGATTAAGAAGGCCGAAACGCCAAGCGCCCTAACGTTGCGAGGGTCGATCTGAAGCGCACGGTCGCAAAGACTAAAAGCAGTGGCCCAGCCTGTGGGCCCTTTGATGAGATCCGCAACGCACCGCATTGCCAGGTCCTGGGCATCCAAATTGCCGGGTCGCGTCCGGTCCCCGCGAGCTATATCGGCAGCGACGAACTGAAATAATAAGGCTCGTGACAGGCGAACGACAATCTCATCCTGCATCTCCAGGAGATTGGATCGATCCGCATCGAATTGATCCGCCCAGAGATGTGCGCCGGTCTCAGCATCAATAAATTGGGCCGTCACCCGAACCTTGCTGTCGCTTGGCTGCGCGCTACCTTCCAGCGCATAGCGCACCCCGAGGTCCTTGCCGATCTGCTTCACATCTATCGGCTTGCCCTTGTAGGTGAAGGCCGTGCTACGCGCGATCACGAACGCGCCCTTGATGCGCGATATCGCAGTGGTGAGCTCCTCTGTAATGACATCGGCCAGGTAATCCTTTGCTGGATCGCCGCTCAGATTGGTGAATGGCACCACGACAATGGATAGTCGTGGTGCTGACCCGAGCAGCGAAGGTTCCTTGGCAGGTTTGAAACCGAGCCAAAGCCCCGCTGCGACAACAAGGACCGTTGCCATGCCAGCGGCGGCGGCCAGCCAGCCACGGTTCCAGTGTCTTCCAGACGATTGCTGGCTGTCCACTGACAGTGGAGAGGCCGGCAGCGCCGCGATGGCATTCGCGCTCAGTGAATACACCCGAACGGCGCGGGCAATGTTCTTGACCGTTTGCTCCCCCTCATCGGTAAAGGCGTAAGGAAGCCGATCACGAACCTGATCGTGAGTTGTACCAGAGATGCACACGCCACCGGGTTCAGCCAGACCCTCAAGTCGGGCAGCAACGTTCACACCGTCGCCGTGAATGTCACCCGGTTCGACGATGACATCGCCGAGATTTATGCCGATCCGGAACACGATGCGTCGATCTTCCGGGAAATCGGCGTTACGGTCGATCATCCCGCGCTGGATCTCGACCGCGCACCTTACCGCGTCAACGACGCTGGCAAACTCAAGGAGCGCACCGTCGCCAGTATTTTTGATGATCCGCCCGTGATGCTCGCTAATCTTGGGTTTGATCAGGTCCCGCTGGAGTGCGTTGAGGCGCGCATGTGTGCCCTCCTCATCAAGCTCCGTGAGGCGCGAAAAGCCGACCACGTCCGCGACGACGACCGACACGAGCTTTCGCTCAATGCGAGGCTGCACCATGGGCGCCCCTCCTACGTAGCCGCTTGTATAGCACGAGTAGGGGCTTCGTTGAGTCCCTCGACGTCCGGTTTGGGTGTGCGCCGTGGAAAGGCGGCGATTTCCAGTGGGTGCGAGGCCCACCCGGCACCTCCCCAGTGCCAGGGGCCGCAGGCGCTGGCATGGATGAAGCAGCGCAAGTCAGAACTGCTGGGCGTCCCTTACTTCCATCGCCGCTCGCCGCGCCACCGCCTGCCATCTCCCGCGGGTTCCTTCATTGAAGGCTTTCGGACGCCGGCCACGGTGCAAGCCGCATCGCTGCGATCGGCCGGCATCCGAAACCCTCAACAGACTCGGAAGTCGGGATCGGCTCGCGTCACTTCCGTTTCACATGCGAAAGCAGACCTAAACTGACCCTGCCGAAATTCATTCGTTTGGCTATGTACGACCTCTCCTGACTGGTTACAGTCCAGCACCCTGCTGCCCGTAAATAACGGGTCAAGGAGGGACGGATGCTAGGCAAGCAAGCGAAGACGTTGAGCAAAGGGCAGGTCGAGGCTGTCCTGGGTTACCTGGCCAAGACCAGACACGCGGCCCGAAACCGCGTGATATTCCTCCTGTCGGCCAAGGCTGGCTTGAGGGCCAAGGAGATAGCCCGGCTGACCTGGTGGATGACCAACGACTCCCAGGGGGAGATCGGCCGGGCCATCTGCCTCCAGGACTCGGCGAGCAAGGGGAAGTCGGGTCGAATGATCCCGATCAGCGAGGAACTGAGGACGGCCCTGATCGAGTACCGCAAGACGGTCCCGCACGCCGGTCCCCATGTGATCTGTACCGAGAGGGCGCTGGCCACCTCGCCCCAGGCGATCGTGAACCTGTTCCACCGTTGGTACCGGCACCTCGGCTTCGAGGGATGCTCCAGTCACAGCGGGAGACGGACCTTCATTACAAACGCGGCCCGGAAGATCTCGACGGTCGGGGGATCACTCAGGGACATCCAAGTGCTGGCGGGCACAGCAACCTCCGGACCACGCAGCGTTACATCGACGAGAACCCGGAGGCTCACGCAAGGATCGTCGAGCTGGTCTAGCATGCGGGCCGAGGCTGCTTTCGGAGGTGAAACGGAGATGCCCCGAAAAGACGGCGACTTCCGTTGATCCAACTCGGACATTTAGAAAAAAGCCCGGCCTTTGCCGGGCTTGAATTTATTACTCAACTCTACTCGTTCAGTACCCTTGCACTTTGCCCATACGCGGCGGCTTCACCGGGGCCGCAACTCCATAAATCACGGTGAAACCCGACCCGCCGCCCCACGTCGAGGTCGGGAGGGACGGGTTTGGCTTGGCGGGCCGCGGTTCGGACACTGAGCCGAAATGCCGCGTCGATCCGAATGATGGCTGCGCGTCGGGCGACGAACGTGACTAAATCGTTCACCGTACGACGTCTGAGCCGAGGGAGGAGCCCGGTGCGTTAGCAGCGCACGCCGGGATCTGTGCGGGTTGCGCCTTGCAAGCGCGTTGAAGTCTGCCATCTGCGATGACGGCCGCGGCAAAGCCTAGCGAGCAGCCGCGAACCGAGTCTTGCGGGGCTCCGGTAGCCGCCCAGGACACCGGTGATCACCAAAGCGTTCAGCACCTTGCCGTGGCCGTGGCGGTTGTGCCAGTCCACATTGAACAGGACCGACAGGTATCCGATGATCAAGCTGCCCGTGACGTTGATCAGGAATGTACCGAGCGGAAATTCACCGTGCGGTAGAGCCTGCGATGCCGGTCTCAGCCCCTATCAATTTACTCGATTTAGCAGCTAGAATGCCGCCTCCTGAGCTTGGGTGGTGCACATGCAGCGCGGTGCTCTCATCACCCTACTTGGCCGTCCCGCCGGCACAACTCGCTCGCACCGACGAGGTGATCGAATAAGACTCGCTTCCTCTATTCGAGTTCAAACTTAAAAATGAAGAACGGAGGCATCCAGTTCGGTTTCAAGCCTTCGATCATCGCGCTGTTCGTCGCGATCGTCCTCTTCATCGGGCTGACGCTGGTCTACCTCAGTTTCTCACGGATCACGGCGGTTACGAATTCGGCCGCGAGCAGGTTCATCGACAAGGTGGCCGAACTGTCGGCCGACCATATTGGCTTCCAATTCAAGCAGGTGAGAGACGATCTGGAGGTTTTGAAGAGCATACCGTCGATCCAGACCGCCGACATCGCCGATAATCCCAGGTTCACCGCGCTGCTGGCGGCGATGCTGCGGAATAACGACCAGCTCTTCAGCCTGTATGTGGGCTACGATGACGGCTCATTCATCGAGATGGATGCTATCGAAGGCGCGCGAAGGGAAACACGCGCGCGGTTGGAGGCGCCCGATCAGGCCGCGTTCCGCTTGGTCATTATCTCAAGGGCTGACCCTGCCAAAATAAAATCAAGACGGCTGTTTCTTTCCGACAAGCTCGAAACGGTCAGGGAGCTGCCGGGCCCTCTCGACTACGATCCGCGCGAGCGGCCCTGGTACAAGGATGCCAGCCGCCGTGACGGCACCTGGCTGACCGGACCCTACGTGTTCTTCGCGACCGGTAAGCAGGGTTACACCGTTCAGCTGGCTCTGGAACAGGGCAGCGGCGGCGTGGTTGCGGGCGACCTGCTGCTGGACGCGACGCAAGAGCTTTTGAAGCGGGAGCAACTGACCCCCTCGGCCGTCGCCTTCCTGTTCGACGACGACGACCGCATTCTGGCGCATCCAAAAATGTCTGAAATAATGGGACGGGAGGTGTCCGGCACCCTTCCCCGCCTGCGCGAGACGGACATGGCCGGCGTGCTCAAGGCGATCCGCGCCTGGCGCGCGGACGGAACGTCCGAACAGTTTTTTCGGGACCCGGCAGGCCGGCTGTACGCGGCGGCCTTTCGAACAATCCTCAATTCAGGCCCGGCCAAGCTTCATGTCGCCGTGGTGGCGCCGGTCGACGAGTTCTTCGCCAATATCCTTTCCGAGCGCGGGCGGCTGTTCGCGGCGGCGCTGGCGTTTGTCGGGTTCATGGTTCCTATCGTCTATTTCATGGGGTCGTTGTTATCGAGATCGCTGCGGGCGCTGGCCGAGGAAACCGACCGAATTCAGAAGTTCGAGCCTTCCACCGCGCCGCCGGTGCGTTCAATGATCCGCGAGATCGACGAACTCGGCCACTCCGTTTCCACGATGCGCACGCTGGTGCAGACTTT
This sequence comes from uncultured Alphaproteobacteria bacterium, assembly GCA_963755895.1. GTDB lineage: Bacteria > Pseudomonadota > Alphaproteobacteria > Rhizobiales > Xanthobacteraceae > Bradyrhizobium. The sequence continues at coordinate 243,361 of CAVWMD010000001.1, read as the reverse complement.
CTCCAATTTTGTCCCCAAACGGCTGGTCCAGCAACTCGTGGAAACCGGCGACGCGATGACGCTGGGAGGCGCGCGGCGAGAGGTGACCATCTTGTTCACCGACGTCGTCAACTTCACTGGGATTACCGAGAATAGGGACCCGGCTCAGGTGATGCAGTACACCTCGCGCTACTTCGCTGCCTTGTCAGACGCGATCATGGCCAACAAGGGCACGGTCGACAAGTTCATCGGCGATGCCGTGATGGCGATATGGAACGCGCCGATCGAGGACGAGAATCACGTGGCGAATGCCTGCGCCGCCGTGCTCGGCTGCATCGAGGCCAACCGTGAACTGAACGCCGCGTTCGAGCGCGAGGGATGGCCAGTCTACAACACTCGGTTTGGCCTACACGTTGGCGATGTCGTGGTCGGGAATATCGGCTCTGCGGACCGGATGAACTATACCGTGCTGGGAGCGACGGTGAACCTCGCCGCGCGCCTGGAATCTCTGAACAAGAACTATCAGACTACAGCTTTGGTGAGCGAGGCCGTCAAGCAACGGGTCGAGTTGCGTTTCGAATTTCGCGCGATTGACCGCATCAAGCCCAAAGGTTTTGTCGCCGAATTCCAGGTTTATGAATTGGTTAGGGCGAGGAGCTAGGCTGCGAAATCGAACCGGACGAAGAGATCAAGCTGCAGAAATTGATTTATGTCTGAATTTGTGGCACATATCGTCGGTTATTGCGGCGCGGCGACATGTCCGGAGTTGGATGAAAACCGGAAGTGATCGGCTCCGAGCCAGAACGACGCGAATGACCCGCAACGGAGTGCGCCAGGAAAGCTGGCAAAGAATAGGAGGTGAAAGTCCCCCACGGGGAAGGTCTAGCCAACCGCCCCGACCCCGAGTGATGCGCGGCGTCCCGCGAGGGCCGACGTGAAGCGTTCACAGGGGAGACCACGGGCCAAGTATTGAGCTGCGAAACGGGTCTAATTCCGAGGTGCCGATCTCATTCCGTTGAAGAGAAGGCAACATCGTCCCATGGCGAATGGCTTGCATGGGAAGAACCTCGCGCAGTCGGAGACCTTGTGCACGTGGAGAAGTTCTTTGCACGGAACCTGGGAAGTCTCATCCGTGCCCGGACAGGCAAGCCGGGCCGGTTCATGAAGGCAACAGCCGAACGATGAACACGCACGCGGATGAGAATTCGGACGGGGTCATAGTACCCGAGAAGCGGTCGAACAAAGAGGGCTTGCCCTCGGCGGAGGCCGTGGAGGGAAGGACCCCGCCCAAGGGGAACGGCGGCGAGACGGCCGCGGCCCGGACTCTGCGCCGGGATACCGCGTCGAACGGACTCATCGCCGTGCGCCGAGCGGCGCGACAGAGCAAGAGTGTGCGGTTCACTGCGCTGCTGCATCACATCACCATCGATCTCTTGAAGCGGAGCTACCTTTCGCTTGAACGGGACTCCGCGCCGGGCATCGACGGTGTGAGGTGGCAGACCTACGGAGAGAACCTCGACGAGAAGCTAAAGGACCTGCACGACAAGGTGCACCGTGGCAGTTACCGAGCGCGTCCGGCCAGAAGGACCTACATCCCGAAGGCTGACGGCTCGAAACGACCGCTGAGCATTCTGTGCCTGGAGGACAAAATCGTCCAACAGGCGGTCGCGACGGTCCTCGAAGCAATCTACGAGGAAGACTTCCTCGGGTTCTCCTACGGATTCCGGCCGGGGCGCGGCCAGCACGATGCGCTGGACGCCCTCCACGCCGGCATTCTCAGGAAGCAAGTGAACTGGGTGCTTGACGCGGATATCCGGGGCTTCTTCGATGCCATGGCCCACTCATGGATTATCCGTTTCCTCGAGCACCGTATCGCGGACAAGCGCATCCTGCGCCTCATTGCAAAATGGCTCAAGGTCGGCACGATCGAAGATGGACGCAGAACACGTAGCGTATGTGGCGCTCCGCAAGGCGCGGTGATCTCACCAATCCTGGCGAACGTCTACCTGCACTATGTGTTCGACCTATGGGTCCATCGCTGGCGCCTCACCAAGGCGTCGGGAGACATGATCGTCATCCGCTATGCGGACGACACCATCGTCGGCCTTCAGCATGAGCACGAGGCACGGGCGTTCCTTGACGATCTCAAGGAACGGATGCGCAAGTTCGAACTGGCGTTGCACCCGGACAAAACCCGGCTGATCCGCTTCGGCCGCCACGCGGCCAAGCAACGTGAGAAGCTTGGAGAGGGGAAGCCGGAAACCTTCGACTTCCTCGGCTTTACGCACTTCTGCACGCGATCACGCAAATGGGGCTCCTACGTCATCGGGCGCAAGACGATCAAGAAGCGGATGCGAGCCAAGCTACTGGCGATCAAGACCGAGTTGCGCAGGATAATGCACGACCCCATCGCGAAAACCGGTGCTTGGGTGAAACAGATGCTGAAAGGGCATCTGAACTACTTCGCGGTCTCGGGTAACCACCCGAGCCTGTGGTGGTTCTTCAACAAGGTGAAGCGGCTCTGGCTCGCAGCGCTCAAGCGACGCAGCCAGACGGCACGCCTCAGCTGGGAGAGGTTCATCCAGTTCGTCGCCCGCTTCTTTCCGCCAATCAGAACTATACACCCGCTGCCTTGTCACCGCTTCGACGCCAGAACCCGAGGGAGGAGCCCGGTGCGTTAGCAGCGCACGCCGGGATCTGTGCGGGGGGCGGCTGGCAACGGCCGTCCCTACCGTGACCATCCGGCCTGAATGACGCCCACGTTACACTCAGCTGCTAATGCCCCCGGCGCGCTAACGCCGCTGATGCGTCTGTATTGGCCATTGGCACCGGCTTTGAGTGGCGGATGGACGCCACCTGCTGCCGTCGAAGTGATCTAATATACGGGCATTTTTTAGAAGAGCTGGATTGCGGAAAACCGCCGCGAGGCGGTCTTTCTGTCGCCCTGCTCAAAGAAAGGATCGCCGCGACTGGGGGCGTTTTATCGCAGCGGGGTTTTATTAAATCGCTTTGCCAAAATTAAAGGCGCATGGTCGCAAAATCACCGCCCCGCCTTCGGCATCTATCGGTGACGGTGAGTGTTGCGCTCCCGCCTAACTCGGAGAGCGTCCAATGGCCAAAAATACCCCGCCCCCGACGTGTCTAAAGTGCAGCAAGCCAATGCGTTTCATGCTGGTCAAAACCGGAGGCCGTAAGTTCCGCTGCATAGATTGCGAAGTTACGGACCCGCTGAAACTGCCGGAAGTGACAAAACTCCTCAAGGGCAGCTTGCGGCCTCCAGAGTAAAAGGCGCCTCAGACGACAACGCGCGGCAACAGATAACGGACTGTCATTCCCGCACCGTTAGCGCGGTCGAGAAGCAGCGTATCTCCGGGCTTGATCTCGGCTTGCATGGCGTCGCAGCAAGATGGGGACTTAGCTCCCCCCTAATGGAGCGACCTAGTTCTGCTGAGTTAATGAGAATGTCCATCCGGCCGGCACGGCGCGGCCGAATTGGGCAATCAACTCTTGCCGGAAGTGATCGATCGAAACCATTGGCGGCCTCCGAGAGAACCACGCGCTTATTCCACGCCGATAGCGAGTCAAATTAGCAATGTCGGATCGATCCAATAGGCAGCCTCATGTTGACGGCCTCTTTCATTTCGAATAGGGCCGCGCGGCGGAATTTTATCGGCGCTATCAATCGTCGCCGCTGATCATACCTGCCGGTACATGCGACGTGCGCGGCGTTTGATACAATTCGATCTTTAGTCGGCCGAGCAGGCTCGAAATTTGGTTGATGATGGGCAGATGCTCGCGAACGCGCGTTTTCGGAATCGCTTCAATCATTCGCCTGAAATCGCGGGACATTTGGATCAATTCGGCTTCCGTCATTTGAAACACCTTTGCGCTCAAAAAAACGTCGCGAATCCTGCCGTCTGGCGATAGATCCAATTCGGCCGGCCCCTATTTCGGTACTGCCTGTTTCGATCCCTAGTGATCTAGTTTGAAGTTAAGTCCAGTTCCGGACTGATCTATTCGTTTTGTCGATGACCAGTGACAAATTCCTCGATATCTCCGTGCAATGCATCGGTATTGCCCAGCCAAGCGTAGTGGTCGCCGGCGGGATACTCGATATATTGTGCACCCGTAATGTTTTGTGCAAGCTCGCGACCGAGTGCGACCGGGACCTGAGCATCGGTTCGGTTATGCAGCACAAGGGTTGGAACTCGTACCGTGGGCAGGATCGAGGTGACATCGATCTTACGGTGAATGTACAGGACAGTTCTCAATGCTCCGGGACTGCTCGACAGTCGCTCGTATTTCGCGAACTGAGCGACCGCCTCAGGGTTGCTCACCTGGCTAGGGGCGACACGACGTACCGTCTCGCCGGTGCCCCAGTTCTTCAACGTCTGCTCGACGTGGCTCTGCCATACGTCGTTGGGCATTCTGTCGGCCGCAGAGGCAAATCCGCCAAATAAAATGAGATGCGAAACTCGTTCCGGGTAAGTGGCGGCGAACAACACGCTCATGGGGCAGCCTTCGGACACCCCAAGCAGAACCGCGCGCCGCGATCCGATTACGTCCATGATGGCGCGCAGGTCATCCATGCGATCTTCCAGCGAGGGCGCCCCGTCTATTCTATCCGACAGCCCTTGTCCTCTTTTGTCGAATGTCACTACTCGGGCAAAATGCGAAAGCCGGCGTAAGAACGCCGTATAACCCGGCAATTCATGTAGAAAGTCGATATGGGAAAACAGGCCTGGGACGAGAATCAAGTCGATCGGCCGATCGCCCAGTATCTGATAGGCGATGCTGAAGTCGCCGCTGGTCGCGTAACGTGTCTCGGGCAGTTTGAAATTCGTCATCCGAACAGACCCAATTCAAGGAATAGATTATCAACCGGATGCCCGATCTGATCAGCGGCGATGCCGAGAGGCCAGAACACGCATCACGCCCTTTTGGGTCGATGCGATTGATCACTCGCTTTTATTTCGCCCTTTGAGCGCGGTCAAATAATCAACAATTGTGCCGACATCCTCGCGCGCTACCGGGGCCGCGTAGTTGCTGCCCATGGCGCCGTTCGCCCATTGCCCGCCGGATACCCGAGCGAGTTGCCCGAGCATTGGTTTACCGCAGCGATTTGGAAACTTGGCAATCCGTGCAGGATATCGTTCAGAGATAGCGACGCTGTTTGATTCACAGTCAGGAGTGGTGGTGGTCGGGTCCGCCGCAGGATCATTGGCCCTTTCTGTGGATAAGGTGGTGGTGATCTGCCGCAGCGCTAGATCGATTATCGTGTGTGCCTAGGAAGGCCTTGGGAAAGCCAACGCTCCGACGCCCGCCGCTCCGAGCAATTGCCGTCGTGTAACCATGGCTATTTAGACCTCCGCGACATTTTCCTTACATCCAACAGCGATGGCGACGTTGGATCGATCCTACGGATGTTTATTGAGACATCCCTACAGTGTAGGTGGCCTATACCTTTGTTTCGTAGCGAGCGCGCACCCGTTGTCTGCCGCTCACTGTCGCGACCTCCTATTGATTGTCGCACAGACGATCCGCCGGCCCTCCCGATGCGCGAGGTTCACTTTGGCGCCATTGCAAAATTTAAACGAAAATTTAGCGGGAGAGGCACTGGCATTCGCTTTGTCAGGAAACCATTCACCTTCTGAAGGGGCGCGACTCCTGAAGAAAGGGACTTCCACATGTCACTCGAAATCAGATCGTTCAAAATCCGCGCGACAACTGTTGTCAGCCTCGCCACTGCAATGCTTGCCATCTCGCTCGGTTCGCCGCCTGCCACGGCGGCAAATGGCGACAAGTACGCAAAGTCGCATCGAGTTCATCGTGAGCGCGCTGTTTACGAGACCCAGCGATGGCCAACTTATAGGCCGAGGCACGACTTCCTGTACGACATTCCTGCGGACGCGATCAGGATGCAGGGTTACACGTTCGTGCCGGGGGTCGGGATTCTGGGTACACCGTGCGATCTGCCGACGAGCGCCTGCCCCAATTCGGACCGCATTGACTAAGCACCTTTGCTAGAATTGCTACCGGTCGGCCTCAGCGCTCGAACGCGGCGTTATGGCTCTTTCCTGAAACGCCATGCGTTTCGCGCAGAGCCAATCGCCCCGCTGCAAAACTATGCGTGCCTTGGACTTCGTATTTTTTTCCCTTCATCAAGCCACGACTCATACATAAATAATTCCACATCATGGAAACACGGGATCGCCTCATTCCACTCTGATTCGACGAGAGGGACGAGATCGTGAAAGCCTAAATCGGTCATCGCGCGAGCTTCCTAAATCCAATCTTGTCATGCAGAGAGATTACGATCATCAGCCATATCTCGAGAAAACGTTCTTTCAACAGCGGTTTTGAATCTGGCTTATCGCCCCAGCTTTTCAGTCGCCAAGAAGCGGATCGCTTAACGTAACGTTCTCGCCTAACAAACAAATATCGCGCGCTGATTTTGGCAAGCGGCGCTCGCCTTTTGCTGTTGATTTAAACAACGGTTCGCACAAATCGACCATCAGTTTGATCACCTCACGGACGAGAGAATGGCTAACGATCGCTGTTTGGCGCAGCGACGGCCATAGGCGGCGCAGCCCGTCAGAGGTCAGAAGATCCGCAACATTGAAAACGATATCGCGCACGACCCGCTGAGATTCGCGTCGCACAACGGAATCACGGTTCGCAGCAGGTCTCAACCGAGTTTTGCAATAAAATCTGCCACAACCGGACGTGACCTCTGATGGATCACAATCGGACTGAGCTTCCGTGAGCGCGTGCTCCGGCGTCACGGTCGCTTGCCTCCAGAACCGTCTACGAACACGTCGATTGGGAGAGGTGATTGATCACGTACGTACCGTATTTCTGGTCGTGCTTGTCAGGCTGGATCAGGCCGTCCGCGTTCTTTGGCACGAGCCAGCAAGGTGTCCTGCCCCGATTCTTTCGGTGTCAGGCAATCGAATTTCCACCGTCGCCACGCGTGCCGTCGCACCGGGTCCAGGAATTCTGCCTGGGTCCAGGTGCGGCCACCGGTGCTCCCAGCAATCTCCGTCACGTCGGTCTCGCCCCTCCATGCAGCGCCCGAAGCCTGAGCGCCGAAGTTTTTCGATTGGAGGACGCAGCGAGGTTTACCCTCGCCAGCCTGAGGCTCGGATCATGCTGCAGAAATTGACGGGAGCGAAGTGCGGGTCCTTGTCCGCGAGCACATCGGCGTTGACATTGCCGAAGGTCGTCCCCGGCTTGTGCTTGTTGCCGTCGTAGAAGGCCTGGATGATGTCTTCTTTGAAGCGCGGAGTACGCGGATGTACATGCACCACTTTCTCGCGCTCCGCGTCGGTGTACAGGGCATAGTCTATCCCCAGCACGTCCATTTCGACGCCCGCGGTCACCAGGGCTATGACCGGGTGCATGTGCTGCGGGACGCCGGGCGTCGTGTGCAAGGCGATCGCCGTCCAGACCGTTTCGATATCTTGCTGATGGACTCCGCGACTTCGCAGGAAGTCACGGGCAGTATTTGCGCTGTCAACCTCGAAGCGTTCCTGCGTAGTCCTGTGCTGATGGGTCAAGCCCATGTCGTGGAACATCGCGCCTGCATAAAGTAGTTCGGGATCAAATCGTAATCCGCGCCGTTTGCCTGCCAGAGCGCCCCAATAATAGACGCGGCTCGAATGGTGAAACAGCAGCGCTGATTCCGTGTCCCGCACCAGTTCGGTTATTTCGCAGGCAAGCTTGCTATCCGGAATTTTGATCCCCGCAAGATCGTTATTTATCGCAAGTTCGACATTCATTGCACGCCTCCTGCTGATTGAAGTTTTGATAACGATGGAAGCTCGAAATTAATTGAGCCAACGTAGTCTCGCGTCCCGCTGACACCATTAAATTTTGTTTTAAAAATAACTTCGGTACCCCGTTTGGAGCGGGAAACAATTCCATTGAAAGTGGTAGACCCAGGAACGAAATAATCGGTGCCTGCGCAGGGTTCATTCATCAAAGGAGGCTTCTCGATTACCGTGCGGCCGTGGGAGCCTGATCACAGCCGGTGTCGCCGTTGGTTGAACGAAAATGACCTCAGCAGGAGCACATCTAATGCCCGCGCATCTCCGACGGGAGCGCCTTGTGATCATTCGCGTCCCCAGCTGTAACAGGAAGTTGCTACCGCGAAACATCGGCCGCCTGCAATTTAAGAGTTCTCGCTACATTAGGAATAATGGGAACAAGTTCACTACCGATAGGGATCGGGTACGATAGTGCATCTGAATTGGGCACGCGCAACGAGCCCAGTCGCGGTTTCGTGCATCAAAGTTGCCAAGGCTCGGATCGAGGTATCCGAAGACGGCCTTTGATTCTGGGCCGTCGGTTCATTGCCAAATGGACGCAATCAATATTGCGCAAATCGTTAGCCCTGGAGAATTCAGGGTGGGTGGCTGTAATTCGCGAGAGCCGATATTAGGACCTCCTGAATCGGCCCAGTTCGCCTGTCAGCTCGCCATGTGACATGATATTGAGCCGCTTCGTGATACCCAGTGAATTAAGTCGGTGTTTAGCGAAGCCGGCGGTGTACATTTCTCCCTTGAGCAGTCACTCACCAAAACAACGGGTCCGAAGACAGCGGCTGTCACTCGATACTTCGGACTGGAATCGTGAATTCGCAAGCCTAAAAAAAGCGGATAAATGAAGTGACCGGAAAACGGGGTGTCTGGTGATCGACCGCCAGCGGCGAATGACAAAGGAGGGCCCGATCTGCCGACCTTACGGATCGAGGTCGCCAACGTCGACCACGGAACCATCAAAACGAATGCCTTGGTGGCTTACGGCGGCAATTCCTTAAGCATGATGCGGGCGGCCTGCAGATCCGCGGTCGCAAAGCCTTCGGTGAACCGTTCGTACACGGATGCAACCGGCCTCAAGAGTTTGGGAACGAGGAATTCATAACCTGATCGTAGAAGTTTTTCCGCCGGTAGTCGCGGATGAAATGCGAGCAGACGTCTTCGTTACAGGTGTATTCCGTCGTTTGGGGCTTGTATCCGAATCCGTCAAAGAAGGCCTGCGCGATTTCCGTTTTGAAATTGGTTCGCGGAAACTGGCCGAGCACCTTGTTGCGAACGTCTTCGGGGAATGTTTCGTACCCGACGCCGAGGGAATCCAGTGCGACGCCATTGTATAGGAGCTCTACTTCAAGCGGCTTGTATGCGGCGATGCCGGGCGTGGTGTGAAGCGATATTGCATCCCAGGCGGTCTGGATGCGGGCGTTCGGGACGTCGTGATGTTCGAGAAACTGGCGCACGGCGTTCGCGCCATCGACTTCGAAACGATCGTCGGAGCTGCTGAACTTCTTGAGCAAACCAAAATCGTGGAAGGCGGCGCAGACGAACAAAAGCTCGACATCGAACTTTTGCCCGGTTTGGCGCCCCATCTCGTTGGCCCAGAAGAAACAGCGATGCGAATGGTTGATCAACACCGGCTTGCTGAATTCTCGCAGTAGCCCGGTCGCCTCACGGGTCATTTTGGTGTCTGGAACCCCGGCCGCCACGTGCTGAAATTCGGCCGAAGGAGTTGGCACGGGGATCATGGTCTTGGGACGCCGGAATGCCGGCGGCTCGTCAGCAGGCTTTCCGATAGCCCGCTCACTCAGCGAACTGTTGGCTGCAATCGCGCATGCGGTGGTCGCAGACGCGTTCAAAAGCGTACGGCGACTCAATTGTTGGGGTTTTGTTCGGGTCATAGCTCTCTCCTTCGTGCGTCTCGCGCTAATTGACGTTTTTGGGAACAATGGAAGCCGGTGACTGATCAAGTGGTAGTTTTTCGACCGGCTAACGCCATTAAATTTTATGTCAAGAAAGGCGCTTCAGTGCGCTGCTTCCGAGCGAAAAGCATTTTCATTGAAAGTGAATGACTAAAGAACGGAGTTCCTACGAGTTCAGCTAAAGCGTGCTGGATCACGTCTCCGGTGATTTTACTCTCGCAGCGTTCGGATCGTGGGTCACACCGGTCCTTCGTCATCAATATCGAAATGAATCCTGTTGCGGGCGTCCTTCGAAGAAGTCCTGCAAAACCTCTCACGCGCCGGCAGCGTAGCGCACCTGGTCCGATCGGTGTTCCGAAAGCCACAACGGGCCGTCGATTACTCGGCAACGTTCCAATGGTTGAACGCGGCCAAAAGCGAAAGGCTGAATAGCTTATCAGTTGGCACAATTCCGCGTTGGGCACATGGATGGTTACATAATGTCGCGTGGCATTCCAACATCATGCGTTACGGCGGCAATTCGTCAAGCAAGGTGCGGGCAGCCTGCAAATCCGCCGTCGCGAAACCTTCGGTGAACCGATCATAAACCGCTGCCAGCGGTGCTCTTGCCTCGTGGTGGCGACCTTGGCTCACCTTCAAATGGGCAAGGCTGAGGGCAATCCGCAGCTCCCAAAAGAGAGCGCCCTGTTCGTCGGCCATCTGGGCCGCCTGGTTGAAGCAATCTTCGGCCGCCAAGGCGAGTTGACCGGCCGCTTGCTGAAGCAGCACTTCGCCTTTGATGCGGAGCAATTCAGGCGCATACCACCCGCGCCCGTCCGATTTCGTGCGATCGGCCGCCATCGCGTCGTCCACGGCAAGGAGAGCCTCGTCGAGCCGCCCTGTCCCGGCAAGCCCTAACGCGAGAGCGCCCTTGTACTCCTCATACGATATGTGCCACCCGGTTCGGTCGCACGTCTCGAAGGCATCGCGCAACACCAGCAAGCCTTGCGCGAACTCGCCGCGTTCGACCAACAACTTTCCTTGCAGGAAGCGAGCCGCGGCCTCCCAGAAGTGCGCGTTCGAACCCTTGGTCACCTCGATCAAGCGCGCGATCTCCCGATCGGCGGTTGCGAAGTCACCTATCATCGTTGACATGCGGCCGATGCCGTACAGTGCCCGACAAAGCAGGAGTGGGTGATCTGCGCCTTGCAGTTCTTTCAGGCAAAGGCGAGCCTCGTTGACCGCCTGTTCCGCGAAACCCTGCATCCAGAGCGCCTGAGCCAATGTCGCCCGGTCCGCCGCATGGTCGTTCGAATTGTAATAAATGGCGTCTCGGGGATCCCCCGACGCGGCCGGAGATCGAAGAAGGCGTTCCAGATATTGCTGGGCCTCGCGAGATCTGCCTCTCGTGAGAAGCGTGTTGGCCATTTGCTGATAGGCGAAGCGGAGGTGTACCGGGTCGCCAATACGATGAGCAACTTGCTCGATCCGTTCCGCCGCGATCTGTGCCCTACCGAATTCCCCGCGAGCGAAGTAAATGGATATCAGCATCGACAGGGCCCCCGCCTGCGCATTGAGGTCATTCAGCGCATCGGCAGTTTCGAGTGCCTCGATCAGAAGGGTTTTTGCTTGTTCTGGGGGGCCCATAGTGATGAAAATCGCGCTCGCGAGGTTTATCTGCAGCTCCATTCGGAGCGGCATGTTCGCGGTCACATGCGGTTCAAGACTGAGCAGCGCGCGTTCGCAGCGCTCGCTGCATTCACTCATCTGCGACAGGTGTCGCCAGACCGGCGCATAGGCGGTTGTGAGGTCGACGCCAATCGCCTGATCTCCAGCCGGGGAGAACGACCAGTCGAGCGCCGCGCGAACGTTGTCGATCTCTCGGACATGGCGCGCCAGGTTATCATCCGATAAAGACGATCTGGCGCCTCGCGCTTGCAGCGCGAAGAGATCGCGAAAAAACGCCGCGTGCCGTCTCTGAGCGTCGTTGCTTTCGTCACTCTCGGCAAGCTTCTCGACCGCGTAGGCCCTGATCGTTTCCAGCAGAGTCCAGCGCGCGGCAGCGCCCGATTTGTCCAGCGCGGCCCATGATTTTGCGACGAGATTGGCGATGCCGTCCAGCACCGCGGACGCATCGAATCCAGTATCGGTCATGACGGCGGCGGCGGCATCGACGGTGAATCCGCCGGGGAAGACGGAAAGGCGCCGCAGCAATTGCCGCTCCGTTTCCGGCAGCAGTTCATGGCTCCAATCGAGCGTCGCGCGCAGTGTCCGCTGTCGCGGAAGCGCCGTGCGGCGGCCGGCCGTCAACAGCGCGAAGCGATCATGCAAGCCGGCGGCTACCCCTTGAACGCTGAGAACCGCGGCGCGAGCCGCCGCAAACTCGATAGCAAGCGGTATGCCGTCGAGGTGCCGACAGATCGTGGCAATCGACGCGAGGTCTTCGGCGGTCGGCGAGAAGCCTGCGTTCAGCGCTTTTGTCCTGGCGACGAACAGCTCCACCGCGCTGTACTGCATGATGGTGTCCGGCGCCGCCTGCCCGAGTGCGGGCACATCGAGCGGCGGAACGCGATAAACGGCCTCGCCGTCGATCCTCAGGATTTCGCGGCTGGTTGCCACAATCGTGGTGCGCGGGCACAAACGCGTGAAGGTCTCGACTAGGCTCGCTACCGCGTCGATGACGTGTTCGCAATTATCGAGCACAAGCAGAAGATGTCTTCCACCGACGACGCGAGCGACCGACTCCGCCGAAATCTCGCCGGTAAGCTTCAGCCCGAGCGTGGCGGCTACCGTAGACGGGACAAGGCCGGGGTCGGACAGTGAGGCCAGTTCGACGAGCCCCCCCCCGTCTTCAAAGTCGGGAAGCAGGTAGCGGACGGCTTTGATGGCCAGGGCGGTCTTTCCGATGCCACCGGGCCCCGTCAAGGTCACCACCCGATAGGCAGAGACGAGGTCTCGTACAAACTGCGCCGCCGAGGCTCGGCCAACCAGACGCGTAATGACCGGGGGAAAATTGTTCGCCGGCGACGCTCCGGATGTGCGGGTCAGGGCTGAATAGACCGGCGCGGCGGTCGCGTCCCGCTGCTGCGGCTTCCAGCTCCCGAGCAGGCGATAGCCGCGACCGGAGACCGTCTTGAGCATGGCTCGATCAGGGCCTAACGCCTTGCGGACCGCGGAGATGTGAACGTGGAGCGTACCTTCGCCGACGATGGCGCCCGGCCACACCCGTTCCATCATATGGTCCTTGGTGACGAGCTCGCTGGCCGACTGTACCAAGACGGTGACGATCTCGAAGGCCCGGCCGCCGAGTGGCACGGGGATCCCGCGCGACCGCAGCTCGCGCCGGCCGAGATCGATCTCCCATTGATCGCGTACGTAGACCAGATTCGCGCTTGCTTCAGACATGGCCTTGCGAATTAGACAGGCTGAACTAGTAGTTTCCAGCGCCAGATGCGCGAAATCGAAGGTATATTGTCAAACTTAGGTCCGTGAACGGTAACGAAGCACCGCCGAGTCGCAATCCAAGCCCCGGGGCTCGCGGAGACAGAACGGCAGTGTGTCCTTGAAAGACAGCCAGAGGGCCTCACGCGCACAGCTGCGATCTAAGAATTCTTAAGATCGGTCATAAGGAATCCCTCTTCGGGAGCGGCTACACTAACCCAAGTTCGGAGGTGTGCCATGCCCAACCCCGTACACGAGATCAGCGCCGTCGCCGCTGAGTGGGCGTGGAGCGCCCTGGAGCGGCCCGCGAGCGACAGCGAGCTGCGCCGTCACGAAACTCAGACGGAGTTGGCGTCCGCGAGCCGGATCGCGATCCCGGAGCAGCTATCGACGTCGATTGCCGAAATCAACCAGCCGATCAGCGCTGTCGTCATGAACGCCGAAGCCGCTCTGCACCTGCTCCTCGCCCAGCCGATGGATACGGAAGCAGTCCGGCGGTTGCTCGTTTGTATCGTCCATGACGGAATGCGCGCTGGCGACATCGTTAACCGCACCTGCGGATGCCGGAGATCGGCACGTCCGGTTCGATGATAGCGGTCCTTGTCAGTGTGGGTCACAAAAGATCGAAATAAAAAGTTCGGCACGCGTTTCAATTTCAGCCTTTCACGCCACTTCCCTGTGAACAGAGCGCGCCGAGGCTACCATGTGCCAGTAATGGGCGCCGATCGTGCTATCGGCGGGCATACACCTACCAACCGGCATCCCTTTATCGCCGGTGCAAGGAGCGCGGACCGCTTGGGCGAGCGTTGGGCTGTTCCGTCGAGGGGGGACCTCTAGGAGAGAGCCATGATCCAGATGAAGCCTCGAAAATTAATGCATCGCCGCGCGTTTTTGAAGGTGTCTTCCATCACAGTGGGTGCGATTGCAGCCAATAGTCAGTTCAGTGAGCGGGCCGCTGGGCAGTCTATTGACGAGTCGCCAACATTTCGTCCCAACACCGTCCTTCCGGTGCCAACTCCTTCGCCCCAGTTTCAGCATGTGGAGCCCGGGGTTCCCGATACTCCAACAACTCGTGAAGCGACTGGGTTACTGCGAGAATTCAGTACGCCGGTTTTGATCAACCATTCGCATCGCGTGTTCTTCCGGGCAAACGAGATGGGTCGCCAAACGGGACAGAAGTTCGACGTGGAGCTTGTGTTCATCTGCGCCGCGTTCCACGATTTGGGTTTGCTCAAGAAGTTCAGTAGTGCCACTGACCGTTTCGACGTCGATAGTGCGAACGCGGTGCGTCAATTTCTGGAGCATCATGGCGTGCCCGACGCCCGCATCCAGACCGCTTGGGACGCCATATCGCTTCACACCACTCCCGGCATTGCAGCTATAAGCCTTTGGAAGTCGAACTCCTATCCAACGGCGTGGCCCTGGATTCACTCGGCATTGGGTACGAAATCTTTCCCGAAGACATCCGCACCAAGGTGGTCAGCCAGTTCCCGCGAGTCAATTTCAAGCAGAAAATTGCGGATGCGTTCTTTCACGGCTTCGAACACAAGCCCGAAACGACCGAGTATACCTGCAACGAAGACATCTGCTCGCATTTCATTCGCAACTACAGGCGGCGCAACTTCTACGATCAGGTCCAGAATTCGCCGTTCCAAAACTCGGTATGAAATGCGCTCGCAATTCCGCACGCCCGAGCCTCACCCTGGGCGTGCGGTGTGTTGTTCAATCAAGCGGCAACATCAAGGAGAACGCTATGAAGTCAACGGATTTCAGAAAACTTCTGACCGGAGTGGCTGCTGCCACCGTTGTAGCGGTCGGCTTCGCCTATGCGCAGCAAGGGCCGCGCGGCAAGTCGAGCTATATGGAGGTCGAGATCAATGAGCCGTTCTCGGCGATCTTCGCGCGATTGTCGGGACAGAAACCCGAAGTCACGCGCGAGCACATGGCGCTTCTCAACGAGCGGTACGACCTGAGCAATCGGCCGGCGGCCGGCGTCACTATGGACCGCAACAAGCCGGTGCAGGAAGGGGTTCGCGTCAAGCTCCCGGCGGGAAAGACATGGGAGGCTCTTGCGAATATGAGCCCGGAGCAAATTCGCGAGCAGAACGTGTTTCCCAAGGGGTTCTATCCGTTGCCCCATCCGAAGCATTCGGCAGGCGGCTTCGTGTTTCCGCACTTCGTGATCGACGAGATCAAGCGGCAGGAAGGTCGCGATCTCGCGCGCTTCGACGTCGAGTACGACATTCCCGATCACTTCTTGCCGGAGTTCCCGCCGCCGATGTATCTTAATCAGCGCACCGACCTCGGCGACGTCTCGCAAGGCAAGCTCGTCACCATCGAGAACTATTACGAGCTGTTCAACGGCATTATCCCACCCAAGCAGCTGGACGGCCTGCGCCTGCTCGTTACTGCGTTCCCGCAGCAGCAGTTCAATCTGACCGAAGACCGCCGTTCCGAACTGCCGAGCCGCGGCGCGGCGTGCTTCGACTGCCACTCGAACGGCCATACCAACAAGGCCACGCACCTGGCTCCCGATGCCCGCCCCGGGGAATCCCGCCATCGCATCGTCACCCCGAGCCTGCGCGGCGTGCAAATCCAGCGGCTGTTCGGCTCGCAGCGTGCGCTCAAGACCATTGAGGATTTCACCCAATTCGAGCAGGCCGGAGCGTATTTCGACGGTGACAACGTGATCGCCACCAAGAAGGGTCTGAACCCCCTCGATCGGATCAGCCAGGTCGACCTGATGGCGGAATTCCAGGAGGAACTGGGCTTCCCGCCAGCACCGAAGCTCGACGTGTTCGGCAAGCTCGATCCCGCCAAGGCCACGCAGGCCGAGCTGCGCGGTCAGGAGATATTCAATGGCAAGGGCCGATGCGATGCCTGTCACGCCGCGCCCTACTATACCGACAACCTGATGCACGATCTCAAGACCGAGCGCTTCTTCAAGCCGGAGATGATCAACGGCATGAGTGAAGTCGGTGACGGAGCGGTCAAGACCTTTCCGCTGCGCGGCATCAAGGATACGCCACCCTACCTGCACGACGGACGCCTGCTGACGCTCGATGATTCCGTCGAGTTCTTCAATTTGGTGCTCGGCACCAAACTAACCAGCGAGGAGAAGCACGATCTGGTTGAATTCCTTCGCACGCTCTGACCGAAGCCGCGCTTCGATATCGCGACCACGAACTAACGTCCGCGGTCGCCGCCAGCCCCAGCTGAGGCGCGATGGTTATATCTTCAAGAGCATACAGACAGGAGGGGTGCGTTGCCGTGTCCGCTTCGGGGCACCCAACAGTTGGAGGGCACATATTACAATTTTTGCATTACGTGCCTGACGCCTTGGCGTTTGAGTGAATTTGCGGCTCTCCCAAAGTCCAACCGACAGGGGTGCTAAAGCGGGCCGATGAAGTGCACGCAACCGAAAGCTAGAGGCATGTCTGTCGGCGAGGGGCCCAAGCGCACCGCCGAGGAGATCGTTGCGCACATGCTTGATTGAAATGCATATCGGCAGCAGCTCGCCGCGGCGGTCGGCAGCCTGGGGAAGTTCTAAGCTGGGCCGGCCAAAAAAGGCTGGTCATTTCGATAAGAAAGCCCGTAAACTGATCGCACTTGCGGTCGCCATCAGCCGATCTCTGCGACGGCTGCATCACGGTGCATACCGGCTGCTCAAGAACGGGGCGCTACCAAGGAAGAGATCGCCGAAGAAGCGGACCGTCGGTGAGAGTATTTCGCTTTTTGACCCATTCGTGGGCCATTGGCCTAATCGGACAGCGAGCACCAAGCTGCTACAATCAGCCACTGTAGACTCAGCATCAGGTCGTCAAAGTCGAGCTTGTGCGGGGCCCACTGACGCCGCCTTGACGAATCCTAGCCCGAGTTCGCGGATTCGCGCTCGAAAATCTCGATTTTGCGATTTTTTGGCGAGCTAAGTCGTTGATCTGCAAGGGGTGAGGTGTTCGAATTTGGCCGAAAACGGCTGTAGTGAAGACCTACCCGATTCCCAAGCACATGGTGATGCGGGTAAATTCGTTGCGCCATGTTCCTGCGACGCACTGAGCGAAAGAAGAACGGCAAGACGCACAGCTATTGGAACGTCGTCGAGAACAGGCGTCTCGATGACGGCCGGGTGGTGCAACGGCATGTGCTGTATCTCGGCGAGATCAACTCCTCGCAGGCAGCGGCGTGGCGCAAGGCAATCGAGGTATTCGACGAAGGCGCCGGGCGTGCGCGGACGCTGGCGCTATTTCCGGAAGATCGATGCGAGGCGGTGGCGGGCGATGCATCGATCGTCCAGCTTCGTCTGTCCAAGATGCAGCTTCGACGTCCGCGGCAATGGGGCGCCTGCTGGCTGGCCGGACAGTTGTGGCACGAGCTTGAGCTTGATCGGTTCTGGGCCGAGCGGTTGCCGCCGAGCCGCAAGAAGACGAGGTGGGATCAAATCCTGCAGGTGCTGGCGACCTATCGTCTGATCGCGCCGGGGAGCGGATGGCGGCTGCATCGGCAATGGTTTGGCAACAGCGCGATGGCCGATCTCTTGGGTGCGGACTTCGGCATTGCCGAGGAGCACAAGATTTACGCCTGCCACGATCTGCTGCTCGAGCACAAGGAGGCACTGTTCTCTCATCTGGTCGGGCGCTGGCGCGATCTGTTCAACGCCGACTTCGACGTGCTGCTGTACGACCTGACCAGCACGTACTTCGAGAACGCCTCGGATTTGCCGGAAGGCAGCAAGCGCCGCCACGGCTATAGCCGCGACAAGCGGCCGGACTGTCCGCAAGTAGTGATCGCGCTGGTGGTGACGCCCGACGGCTTGCCGTTGGCCTACGAAGTGCTGCCCGGCAACACCGCCGACAGCAAGACGTTGCGGATGTTCCTCTCCAAGATCGAGCAGCAATACGGCAAGGCGCGACGGGTCTGGGTGATGGACCGCGGCGTGCCGACCGAGGCGGTGCTGGCCGAGATGCGCAACAGCGATCCGCCGGTGCAGTATCTAGTTGGCACGCCGAAGGGGCGCCTGAATCGGCTGGAGAAGCATCTCGTGGACAAGCCTTGGCAGGACGCGCGCGAGGGCGTGCAGGTCAAGCTGTTGGCTGAAGACGGCGAGCTCTACGTCTTCGCCCAAAGCGCCGACCGGGTCAGCAAGGAGCGGGCGATGCGCCGGCGGCAGCTGAAGTGGTTGTGGAAGCGGCTCAGGCAAATCGATGCGATGGAGATCACGCGCGAAGAATTGCTGATGAAGCTCGGTGGCGCGCGATCCAAGGCACCGGCGGCCTGGCGTCTGATCGATATCGAGATCGACAAGCAGCGCCCGAGCTTCAGCTTCGCGCTCAATCGCAACAGATTGAGAAAGACGCGGCGTCGCGAAGGTCGCTACCTGCTGCGCACTAATCTCGCTGACAACGACCCCGCTCCGGGATGGCCGGCGCATCCGGCTTGTCCATTCCTGAACGCCAGCACTGCGGCCAGAAAGAACATCCCGATTACGGATCCAGGAATGGGTAGGTTGAACGCTTGGCGCGCAACCTCGCCGGCAAGCTCACAGGAGATCAGGAGAAGGAAAGCGACAATCATGGCGGTGCCCTAGCTGCTTGCGCTGCTTTTTCTAAGACGGAGGAAATGCTAATCGAGACCGGCATCGCGCGTTGCGAGAAGCCCGACGGCGGCATCACCCGGAGTTCAAATGATACGACGCTCGGAAAGCCCTCCAGTTGATGCGCTAGATAGTTTTTTCAGCTAAGCTTCTCGGCACGCTTCAGATGGTCGACGATCTTCGGCAGGGTCTGGCGCGCGAACTCCTTAAGTTCGAGATCGCTGCCGTTCTGAATCTCCTGTTCGAACAACGCCGCATTTCCCTTTTGATACTCAATCTGGCCGTTGACATAGTTCCGATCGAACGCAACGCCGTGATCGGCACCGAGCGTGAAAATCATCGCAGCATAAGCTCCATGCAACAGCGTGCTCGGAGGGGTGATATTCTTCTGTTTGAGGATCACGTTGAGGGCGTCGACGACCGGAATATGGGTGGTGACCATCAGATGGGCGTAACTGCGGATCGCCGCATTCGTGGCTTTCGTTTCCGCCAGCCGGCCGGAATCGATCTGGAACGGCGCGCCCAGGTTCGCTTGGCCGACAAAGTTGAAATCGATGGCGTTAAGGGTCGCCGGCGCCTCCGGCGGTGCGGTGGTTTGCGCGATGGCCGCGGCAGTCCCGGCCGACCAGAGCAGAGCGCAAGTCAGGCCGAGACCGGCGATACGACTTGATACAGATGTCGATTTCATTGTGAAAACTCCATTTATTGATAGTCTGTAAGCGAAACCGGGGGGCCCACGACGACAATCAAACCAATGATTTCAGGGGCCTGCCGGAATCACCCAGCATTGGCCAAACTTCGGCAAGACCAATGGCGCCAGCCCTTTCGTAGTCCTGTGTCGCTTGATCCTGGTCTTCCTCTACCGCGATGCCGACAGAGGTGGGCCAAATTCCCACCTCTGCGGCGCGCTCGGATACTCTCTGGAGGAGCGCGAGGCTACGGAATCAATCGTTGTATTTCGGACCGCCATGATAGCGGCGCGCATTGTTGTCGGCGACCGGATGCGGCATCAGGCTGCAGTAGGTATAAGGATTGCCCGCTCCGAGATTTCGGTGATTTGCGTTGGGGTAGGACTGCGCGCAATAGCTAGGGTCTTCGACTACCCCTTGCGCCAGAACGGGTGTTGCGAAAGCTGCCGCGGCAATAGCGGCGACGCCAATCAATGCTAATTTCATCTTGGTCTCCTAGTTGGATGTTGTTTGGTTAGGCGATATGACGCCAACATCGGAACGCGATCGCCCTTCCGCCAGTAAATTCCGCTTCAGAATCACTTCGGTGCGGGTATTCGCGCGTCGATTTCATTCAAAAGGTTTAATGGACCCAAACCACCCCGATGCCCGCTGGGCTCGGCGGTCCTCGGCCGTTTGGCGTCCCGCGATCGGGATCGGATTTATGGCAGCGATGTCACGCGCCGATTGCGCTCCATGAGCATCCGGGACATCTCCTTGGAAGAATGGCTTTGCCGAACGGCCGATCGGATCAATCATCTGCGTCGAATTCTGAAATCCTACGCCGACTATTATTTATAATGTGTCGGGGACTCACCGATCTCTGAACAAGGACGCCCCTCTCCATCGCGCGATTGAGCGCGTCGGCGCTGTCGTCTCACGACCTGTCCTTGGCGGCCTTCACCATCAATATTGCAGAATCCAATTTTCGGCACAGACAGGGCAGTGACGGGGCGAGAGATCAGCGTGAAAGCGCCCGTCACGCCATGACCCTCACGTGTCCCAGTCCGTCTCGAGCGCGAGCGCGACGAACGCTCGCGCGGCGCGCAGTCCCGTAGGCCCTGTGCCTATCGGAAATCAAGTCCGGACATATTCGTAGTGCAATCCGCCGAGAACCGGGCGGCAAAGAATACGCCCTGCCCTCATTACGGTGCGCGATAGGGGAGCATCCTTGTCCAAAGCCAAGTGCGTGCGCGTCTCATTATAGTAGCGGCTGTAAGATTTCAGAATCCGGCGTAGATGGGCCTCGCCCAAGACAATGATGTGGTCCAGACACTCACGCCGGATCGATCCGATCAGCCGTTCGGCAAAGCCATTCTGCCGAGGCGAGGCCGGTGCGGTAGGCTTGTCCCGGATGCCCATGGCGCGCAGTCGACGCGTGACGACGGCACCATAGATCCGATCACGGTCCCGGATCATGTGGTGCGGAACCTCATCCCAGGGAAAAGCCTCCGTGATCTGACGTGCAACCCATTCGGCCGTGGGATTTGCTGTGACGTTGATCCAGACGAGGTCTCTGCGGTCTAGCCGGACGATAACGAAGGCATAGAGCAGGTCGAAACCGATAGTTGGAACAACGAACAGGTCCATGGCGGCAATGTCCGGCGCGTGGTTACGCAAGAAGGTCCGCCATCCCTGGCTCGGCGGCCCGCGCCGTTTGGCCATGTACTTGGCAACGCTCGACTGCGCGATCTCAAACCCGAGCTTGAGCAGTTCGCCGTGGATGCGCGGTGCACCCCAAAGCGGATTCTCCATGCTCATCCGCCGGTCGCGCCCGTTGGGAGGGCGACCGCAGATCGACACGGAGCTGCGCGCGTTGATCCGGTTAGTAATAGTTCCGGTGCTACAACTTATATTAGTGACCAGAAGCCATGATCGTCCAACCGGCTCAAGGTCCGAGATGGTAGTCGCGGACTCGTTCGATTACCTCGTCGACCTGCCAGAGCGGCGTCGGCGGGCGGGTAAGCAATTCTACGCAAGCCTAGCTTCACCGATTGCCCGATAAAGGCTGATCGAGCCCACTATGAGGGACAGAATTCCCATGAGCGTCCAACCTAAGGGCGATCCCGACGCCATGGTGTAGCCTATGATCCAAACGCCAAAGGCAGCTATTCCTGCTGAAATCAACAACGAGAGTGCTCCATCCATATGCGTGCCTTTCCAAGGTCTCGCTCAGCAGCAGGCCGCCAACTGAAGTGGCTTCATCTAAACGCGTCGCTCTTTACTATGGTCTATGCGCCGCGATCTTCGGGTCGATAGTTGTGCTTTCCTGATCCGGTCGCGCAGCCTGTTTAATTCGCATAACCGAGCTTTTAGATTAGCTGCTGTGTCGGTGACAGATCGTTTAGAGACCGTCCGCGCTAAACACACGAGAGCCGCCGGGATGTCCCCAGCGGTTCCCGCGTTTGCGTAGCGATGTGGTGCGACGCGCAGCGTCGCGTTTCGACTTTTGCAACAAAATCTGCCGTCACCGGACGCGCAAAGCATCTCGGCTTCATGAGCAAAAGGCCAGCGCAGTTCTCGTTATCGGCGAGCCATAACATGGTACCGATCGTGATATATTTTTTAGCGTCTGCTTTTGGATTGACGGGCGAGAGCAAACGTAACCTAATTAATGTACTTAGAGTAGTCCTCCTGGCAGGAGGCCCTCGTGAACGAGCTCTCGAGCTACGCGTTCTCGCCGCTGCGGGAGGGAGACTTCGCTCTCTACCGGGGCTTTGGCAGCGGCCTGGCGCCGATCCTGCTTGTTGCCGCGGACAAGACGTCGCTCGGTTCGATCGAGCGGCTCGAGCACGAATATGCGCTCAAGGGCGAACTTGACGCTGACTGGGCGGCGCGACCCGTCGCGCTGACGCACTACAACGGCAGCATGGCCTTGCTGCTTGAGGATCCCGGCGGTGCGCCGGCCGATCGGCTGCTCGGCCGGCCACTGGATGTGTCGCATTTCCTACGCATCGCGATCCCTCTCGCGGGGGCGCTCCGCCAAATGCACGACCGAGGCCTGATTTACAAGGACATCAAGCCGGCAAATATCCTGGTGGACGCGGCAAGCGGCGGCGTGTGCCTGACGGGATTCGGCATTGCCTCGCGTCTGCCGCGCGAGCACCAGGCCCCCGCGCCGCCGGAGATGATCGCCGGGACGCTCGCCTACATGGCGCCGGAACAAACCGGCCGGATGAACCGCTCGGTGGACTCCCGCAGCGATCTCTACGCACTGGGTGTCACCTTCTACGAAATGTTGACGGGGCAGCTCCCCTTCTCCGCCGCCGATCCGATCGGGTGGGTGCACTGCCATATCGCGCGGCAGCCGGTGCCGCCCCACGAACGGGTCGCGGGCGTTCCGGAGCCGCTCTCGGCAATTGTGCTGAAGCTCCTCGCCAAGACCGGCGAGGAGCGTTACCAGACCGCCGCCGGTGTCGAGGCTGATGTGCGGCGCTGTCTTGCGGCATGGGAGTCCCATGGTCGGATCGAGCCGTTTCCGCTGGGCGCGCACGACCAGTCAGGCCGGTTGCTGATCCCGGAGAAACTGTATGGGCGGGAGCGCGAGATCGACACACTGCTCGCTTCCTTCGACCGGGTCGTGGCGAACGGCACCGTGGAACTCATGCTCGTGTCGGGCTATTCCGGCATCGGCAAGTCCTCGGTGGTGAACGAGCTGCACAAGGCGCTCGTGCCGCCGCGGGGCCTGTTCGCCTCCGGCAAGTTCGACCAGTACAAGCGCGACATCCCATACGCGACGGTGGGCCAGGCCTTCCAGAGCCTGATCCGCTCGCTGCTGAGCCAGAGCGAGGCCGAGCTTGGCCGCTGGCGATCCTCCCTCATCGAGGCGCTAGGCCCGAATGGTCAGCTCATGGTGAATCTCGTGCCCGAGCTGGAGCTCGTGATCGGAAAACAACCGCCAGTCCCGGACCTGCCGCCGCGGGACGCGCAGAACCGCTTCCAGATGGTGTTCCGGCGCTTCCTTGGGGTGTTCGCGCGCAAGGAGCACCCGCTCGCGCTGTTCCTCGATGACTTGCAGTGGCTGGATGCAGCAACGCTCGACCTCCTCGAGCACTTGGTTACGCACTCCGAAGTGCGGCACCTGCTGCTGGTCGGCGCCTACCGCGACAATGAGGTCAGTCCCGCGCACCCGCTTCGGCGGACGCTGGAAGCGATCCGCATAGCCGGAGCGCGGGTCCAGGAGATCGTGCTGGCGCCCCTTGAGCTCGACGATGTGGGCCGGCTCATCGCCGATGCACTCTACTGCAAGCCGGAGCGCGCGCGGCCCTTGGCGCAACTGGTGCAGGAGAAGACCGGCGCCAATCCGTTCTTCGCAATCCAGTTCTTCACCGCGCTGGCCGAAGAGGAGCTGCTCGCGTTCGACCCGGTCACGCGGGCTTGGCAATGGGACATGAATCGCATCCGGGCCAAGAGCTATACCGACAACGTGGTGGATCTCATGGCCGGGAAGCTGAAACGGTTCTCCGCCATCACCCAGGAAGCCCTGAAACAGCTGGCCTGCCTGGGCAATGTCGCCCCGACCGCCACTCTGTCGCTGGTTCACGGGATAACAGAGGAGGCGATGCACGCGGCTCTTTGGGAAGCCGTCCACGCCGGGCTCGTCTTTCGCGAGGACAGCGCCTACAAATTCCTGCACGACCGGATCCAGCAGGCGGCCTATTCACTGATTCCCGACGAGCACCGTGCCGACGTCCACCTGCGCATCGGCCGCGCGCTGGCGAGAATGACGGCGGACGAACTCGCCGAGCATCTGTTCGATGTCGCGAACCAATTCAATCGGGGCGCCACACGGGTGGTCGACCGGGACGAGAAAGCGCAGGTGGCGATGATCGACCTGCGTGCCGGGCGAAAGGCCAAGGCGTCGGCGGCCTTTGCGTCGGCGCGCGCGTATTTCGCGGCCGGCATGGCGCTGCTCGACGAAAGGGACTGGGGCAGCCAGTACGAATTAATGTTCAGCCTGTGGCTCGAACGCGCGGAGTGCGAGCTTCTGAGCGGTGACTTCGACATCGCCGAGCAACTGATTGAGGAGCTGTTGCAGCGATGTGCGTCGAAGATCGACAAGGCGGCCGCCTACCGCCTCAAGGTCGACCTGCACGCCATGAAGTCAGATTTTCCGCAAGCCGTCGATAGCGCGCTCACGGGTCTGAAACTGTTCGGCATTGACCTGCCGGCACACCCGACCTGGGAGCAGGTCCAGGCCGAATACGAGACGCTCTGGCGCAATCTCGATGGGCGGCCGATCGAGAGCCTGATTGATCTTCCGCTGATGACGGATCCGGAACTGCACGCTGCGATGCTAGTACTCTCGGTCCTATTCGGCCCCGCCTACTTTACCGATTTCCATTTGTATTGCGGGCACTTGTGCCGCATGGTGAACATCAGCTTGCAGCACGGGATGAGCAACGCGTCCGCGGCCGGCTATGCGGGCTTCGGCGTGTGCCTCGGAGGGGCGTTTCACCGTTACCGCGAGGGTTATCGCTTCGCCAAGCTCGCATGCGACCTGGTCGAGAAACACGGCTTTATCGCCTACCAGGCAAAGGTCTATTTCGCGATGGGACTGGTCGCCCCCTGGACACAGCCAATCACGACCGCCATCGAGTTCACGCGGGCGGCATCTCGCACCGCGACCGAGACGGGTGATCTGGCCTTCGCTTGCTACAGCATGTCTCGAGAGGTCGCGAGTCTTCTCCTGCGCAACGACCCGCTCGATGCGGTGTGGCGCGAGTTGGAGAGGAGCCTGGACTACGTCCGGAGAGCCAAGTTCCGCGACGTCGCCGACATGATCGTGAGCCACCAACGCTTCATTGCGACCATGCAGGGCCGGACAAAAACTTTCTCCACCTTCAGCGATGCGCAGTTCGATGAGGCGACGTTCGAGGCACAACTGACGGGAGACCGGGTGCCCATCCTGATCTGCTTGTACTGGATCCTCAAACTTAAAGCGCGGTTCCTGTCAGGCGACTACGCCGAGGCTCTCGCGTCAGCCGACAAGGCTAACGCGCTGCTTTGGACCATGGCTGGCAGGTCCCAGTTGCTTGACTATTTTTACTACACGGCGGTGACGGTTGCTGCGCTCTATGAGAATGGTTCTGCCGACGAGCAGAACAGCTGGCGCGAACTCCTTGCGGTGCACCGAGATCAACTGCGCGAATGGACCGACAACAATCCACCGACGTTCGGCGACAAATACGCCCTGGTGTCGGCCGAGATCGGCCGCCTCGAGGGGCGCGACGCCGATGCAATGCGTCTGTACGAAGAGGCGATCCGATCGGCCCGCGAGAACGGCTTCGTGCAGAACGAAGGCCTGGCACATGAGTTGTCCGCGCGGTTTTACGCGGCGCGCGGGGCTGAATTGATGGCGCACGCCAGTCTGCGAAACGCGCGGCACTGTTATCTCCGCTGGGGCGCGTCCGGCAAGGTGCGGCAACTCGAACGGCTCCATCCGCATCTCCGCGACGCACAAGTGCCTGCATCTCCCATCGCGACCATTGGCGCGTCCGTTGAGCAGCTGGATGTCGGGACGGTGCTCAAGGCTTCGCAGGCGGTGTCCGGCGAGATCGTCCTCGACAAGCTTATCGAGACGCTGCTGCGGATCGCGGTCGAACATGCCGGCGCCGGCCGGGGTCTGCTCATCCTGTTCCCGGGCGACGAGCCACGGATCGCGGCGGAAGCGACGACCGGCCGCGGCCAGGTCGAGGTCATGCTGCGCCAGACGGCCGTGTCACCGGCCGACCTTCCCGAATCCGTGCTCAATTACCTGATCCGGACGCGAGAGAGCGTGATCCTTGATGACGCGTTGGTGCAGAACCCGTTCTCGGCGGACGAGTACATCTGCCAGAAGCAGGCCCGGTCGGTGCTCTGCCTGCCCCTGGTGAAGCAGACGAAGCTGATCGGGGTGCTCTATCTTGAGAACAACCTGGCATCGCACGTGTTCACGCCAGCCCGGATCTCGGTGCTGGAACTGTTGGCATCGCAGGCTGCGATCTCGCTGGAGAACGCCCGTCTGTACAACGATCTCCAGGAGCGGGAGGCCAAGATCCGGCGCCTGGTGGACGCCAACATCATCGGCATCTTCATCTGGGAGCTCGGTGGTCGGTTTCTCGACACCAATGACACGTTCCTCCGCATGGTGGGATATGAGCGCGAGGAACTCGTCTCCGGCCGGGTGCGCTGGACCGAGGTGACGCCGCCGGAATGGCGCGACCGCACCGCACGGGCCGTCGAAGAGATGAGGATGACCGGGACCGCACAACCGTGGGAAAAGGAGTATTTCCGTAAGGACGGGAGCCGGGTGCCGGTGCTGATCGGCTCGGCCGCGTTCGACGAGAAGCGCGACCAGGGCGTCGCGTTCGTGCTCGATCTGACAGAGCGCAAGCACGTCGAGCAGGCATTGCGCGACATGCAAACGAACCTCGCGCATGTCGTGCGCATAACAACCCTGGGCGAGCTGACAGCCTCAATCGCCCATGAAGTGAACCAGCCGCTCAGCGCTGTCATTGCCAACGCCGAGGCTTGTCTGCGCTGGCTCCGCCGCGCAACTCCCGATCTCGACGCCGCGTGCCGCTCGGTGGAATGGATTATCGCCGACGGCAATCGGGCAAGCGAGGTGATCCGGCGGGTCCGGGCGCTCGCGAAAAAGACCAGCCTTGAGAAGGTACCGCTCGACGTCAATGACGTCGTGAGGGAGACCATCCCGTTGGTACAGCGTGAGTTGATCAGCCACCAGGTATTGTTGCGAATGGAGTTAGCACCGACTCTACCCATGATCCTTGGTGATCGGGTCCAACTGCAGCAGGTGATCATTAACCTGGTGATGAATGGCATTGAATTGATGCAATCGGTCACGGATCGGCCGCGCGAACTGGTGATCCAATCCCGCCGGGACGAGGAACGCCGAGTGCTCGTAAGTGTGACAGATTGCGGCGTCGGGATCGCGACCGAGGATGTGGACCGGCTGTTCAACCCCTTCTTCACCACCAAATCCAGCGGCATGGGCATGGGACTCTCGATCTGCCGTTCGATCGTGGAGGGGCACGGTGGGCGGCTGTGGGCCACGGCAAACACACCCCACGGTGCTACGTTTCAGTTCACCCTGCCGGTGAATGCTGACCACGCATCATGAGGTTGCGCCGTAAGCCGCCCAAAGAACAGGCGGCGTCGCGCCCGAGCAGCGTCGCGGGGATACCGACGCCGAGTGCCTTGACGGTCTTCAGGTTGATGGCCGGCCCGATGCGGTCAGGTTTGATGTCTCAGTTGGGTCAAAATGGGAAATACTCAGCCCGAGCAGATGTCTTCCGCTTTTCCCTCAAACTCGGACATCGCGCGACGCGGTCGGCACTTCGCATTTGTGCCAATGCAGACATCAACTGTCGCGACTGCGACGTCCGTTCACTCACCGGACCTGAACCCGATTGACAAGTCTTCACCAAGTTCAAGCACTTATCGCGCAAGGCCGCCGCGCGCCCGTCCGAAACCATCTACGTCACAATCGGAGAAATCCTCGGAGCATTTAGGCACACCGAATGCGCCACTGGCCATGCCCAATCCTAAAAACCATCATGCTCTAGACTAAGACTAGTCTTCGTCCGGCTCGCGCACGACCGGCGGTTCGTCGGCGCGCTCCTCTTCCTCGTCGTCCTCGTCCTCTTCGTCTTCATCAGGATCTCGGGGCGGCATCGAGTTGGCCATGATCACGAAGGGACTCCAGTCGATTAACCTGGTGGAAAATTCCCCGGGAATGCGTGGGGTCATGTTGTTGCTCCTCGGGCGTGGACCCTAGTGTCACTCCGGCTTTCTCGCTGGACGTTCAATAAGTATGTGGGAACGTGGGTGCTTTCCCGCCACGATTTTAGAGCAGCTCCGCAGACCGTGCAGACCGCGTCACCCGTATGCGGTGCCAAGAACTTCTCTTCAGTGCGTCTGTACTCGGCGCCGCAATTGCATTGCACAATTGTCGCCATCCCGGGAATATGCGCTTCGGACCGTCGATTTTCCAGCCCGGAACTCTGCCACAATCGAACTGACCCGCTACCCACACCGCAGGGGTTCCAGACGAAGAATCACCTTCGCAAACTCGTCCCCCAGAGAACTCAGTCTGAGCAAATGTCTTCCGGGTTAACCCTGTCGGCAAAAGCCCTGTACGTGGGTCAGGTTGTTACGTGGGCCGCCGCCAAGTTGCCTGATTAGATCGGAGAATTTACACCGGCACTAATCCTAATCGGAGGAGCATCATGCTGAGAATGGTGTTGTTGGGCCTCCTCATCCCATTGGGTGTAGGAGTACTAGCGGCAATGGAACTCAGAACTCCACCGCGTGCTGCAGTAGCGGTCGTTCAGCCCCTTGCCGAGACAACCGTAGGCATTTCCGATTCACTTGGTGCGTTGGCGAAGGCTGATCGACTTGAAATTACCTATGCGAAAAGCGAGACGCCAGCGCCGCCTGCTCTAGTCGACGAACGCATTTCTCCGTCGGAAGCCACCACTATCGGTTCTTCGGAGGCCCCGAGGATTATCAACCCCCATCGGCACGATCCCAAATCAAAGAAGGTCGCTACCGCTGCCGTTCCTAAGTCGAAGCCAAAGACCACCGATATTAAGCGAACTACCATTCCCGAACGTTCAAAGGCCGCCAGCGACACCGAGCCCTGTCGGCTAAGCGCGTTTGGTGGCTTGCGTAAGGCTTTGAATTCAGTCGGCTGCGAAATCTGATTCAGCGAGCCACCCCGATGCCCGCTGGGCTCGGCTGTCCTCGGCCGTTTGGCGTTCCGCGATCGGATTTATGGCAGCGATGTCACGCGCCGATTGCGCTCCATGGGCATCCGGGACATCGCCTTGGGAGAATGGCTTTGCCGAACGGCCGATCGGATCGATCATCTGCGCCGAATTCTGAAATCCTACGCCGACTATTATTTATAATGTGTCGAGGCCATCGCGCGATTGAGCGCCTCGGCGCCGTCGTCTCACGACCTGTCCTTGGCGGCCTTCACCATCAATATTGCAGAATCTAATTTTCGGCACACACTGGGCAGTGACGGGGCGTGAGATCAGCGTGAAAGCGCCCGTCATGCCATGACCCTCACGCGTCCCAGTCCGTCTCGAGCGCGAGCGCGACGAACGCTCGACGCGGCGGCGGTCCTGTAGGCCCCCTTGCGCTGCAACGGCACGGCGGTCCGCTCAGGCAGCCCAGATTCGAGCGGGACGAGGACGGCCCGAGCGGTCGAGCAACGGCGCGCGCAGCGTGTCCTCGAGCCGCCTGATCTGCAGCGACAGCGTGGGCTGCGAGACATGCAACGCCTCGCCGCGCGTGAATTGCCTGATCGGTGATCGCGACGACGTAGCGGGCGTGGCGCTGAGGTATAAGCAACGCCTATAGAGTCCGTAAGAACATAGTCTTGGAAATTATGCCGGCCGTGGCCCAACTATCCAATCATCGAAAGATTGAGGAGAGCCAAGCCATGAACGACCTTGTTGCAGGATTTTTGAAGTTCCGCGAGACGGGATACCACGAGCGGACCGAGCTGTTCCACCAGTTGGCGCATGCGCAGTCGCCCGGGGCGCTGTTCATTGCCTGCTCGGACAGCCGCGTCGTACCCGAGCTGGTGACCCAGCAGGAGCCGGGCGAGATGTTCGTCATCCGCAATGCCGGCAACATTGTGCCTGCCTATGGGCCGGAGCCGGGCGGCGTCTCGGCCACGGTGGAATATGCGGTGGCCGTGTTGGGCGTGCAGGATGTCGTGATCTGCGGGCACTCCGACTGCGGCGCCATGACGGCCATCGCCAAGGGAAAGGACCTCGGCCATCTGCCGGCGGTCTGCAACTGGCTGCACCATGCCGACGCCGCCAAGGCGATCAATGCGCGCCAGCATTTCCATACTGAGCACGAAAAGCTCGACGCGCTGATCCGCGACAATGTTGTCGCGCAGCTCACCAACCTGCGTACCCATCCCTCCATCGCGCTGGCCCTGAGCCAGGGCAAGCTGCGGCTGCACGGCTGGGTCTACGACATCGAGACTGGGCAGATCGATGCGCTCGATGGCGCCACCGGCCGTTTCGTGTCGCTCGCGCAGTATCCCGACGCCTGCGCCGTGACGAGCGCTGGCGAGCACGCCCCGCCCGCCCTGTCCGGCCGTGCCTGAACGCGAACCTTAATCCTCCCCCAGCAAACCCATGAAAGGATATTAAAATGTTGCAGACCCAAGTGAACCAGAAAGCGCGGACGGAACTGGCCGAGCGGGCCGTTGCCATCAAGTTGCGCAAGAACCTGTCCTTCGAACAGATCGCCGAAGGGACCGGCCTTAACGTCGTGTTCGTCACCGCAGCCATTCTCGGGCAGCACCCCCTGCCGCCGGAGGCTGCCGCGAAGGTCGGCGAGCACCTTGGTCTCGACCAGAGCGACATCGCGCTCCTCCAGGCCATGCCGGTGCGCGGCAGCGTGGGCGCATCCATCCCGACCGATCCGACCATGTATCGCTTCTATGAGATAACGCAGGTCTACGGCTCGACGCTGAAGGCACTGGTGCACGAGAACTTCGGCGACGGCATCCTCAGCGCCATCAATTTCCGAATGAGCATCGAAAAGGTCGAGGACCCGGACGGCGGACACCGCGCCGTGATCACGCTTAACAGCAAATATCTTCCGACCAAGCCTTGGTAACAGCAAGGGTGATCCGCACGGGGTCGAGCAGCGGAAGCCGCCATTGAACACCATAGAAAGGAGAAAAGTCATGAATCCCATTTCACGTCGCCAGATGCTGGCAGCGACCGCTGCGGCAGGCCTCGGCCTCCTGATGACAACCGCAGTTGTGAAGGCGCAATCCGGGCCGTTTCGGTCCAGGCCGGGGGACGGGGGATATGGGCGACAGGCGTTCGAGCTGCCACCGGGCGGGTTCCGCGGTGCTCAAGCAAGGGTGGTATCGCGCGCCGATGCTTCCTCCTGCGCCCAGCGTTGGGCGTACTACGACCCGGCGTCCGGGAAGTATATGGACGACAATGGTGAGTGGCGTCCTTGCCCGTAGCTTACCGCCGATCCACCAGGATGCTGGCGGAAAGGGCACGTGACCTTCGTATCGGCGACGCCAGCTTTCTGCTTCGCCCTGGGAAACGGCACATGAGAGTCAAGCTCTGTTCACGATGTCCCTATAAGCCGCGGCACCTGGCTGGCCATTACGATCCCGAAGGGGTTCTTCACGTCTGCGCGAAGTGCGATGGCGAACAAGGGGCGAGCACCAACTATTGCCCACACAAGGCCCACAAGGCAACGATGCGTAACAGCTCCCAATATCCCTGTAACGGCGCAATCAAGCGTTGCGCGATCTGCGACGGAAAATTCGGCCTCATACGGCACTACTCCTGCCGAACCGCCTTCTGTTCAAAGCAGTGCGGCGACCGCTTCAAAATACGCCAGGAAGGCGACCGCAGATGGTTGCGTCGACTTCACGCCGCCTGACAACGGCTGCGGCGAAATTCTCGCGGCAATTTTCCGAAGGCCGGGAGAGCAAGGAGCCTACGCAGTGAACCTCTTATGCAAACTCGTCAGGCAACAGCATCATTGAACAACCCGGCCGTTAAAGACGGAGCCGCGCAGTCAGGGGAAAGGACATTACGATGAGAACTTATAGCAATGCCGGTCACACAGCCGATCAGATCGATGCAGCGCCCATCGGTAATGATTCAAGGATCCCAGGGCCGAGATCAGCCTCGATACACTTGCTAAGCTCATCGGCAAAAGCTGGACGCGAGCGGGTCAATGTTCGAAGCCGGCGGGTACCGCGAAAATTATGGGATGAAATGGCTGAGCTTCTGACCGACATTGACGGCTTACCCATTCTCCTTCGCCTCCTGATCCAAGATATGCCGGCGGACATGCAATCCAACTTTGTCTCCAGGGGGAACGATATCCGTTCGCTGCTCTCCAGCACTCTTGAGAGGATGGTTGATCGAATGCGGAGATCTTCCCCGCGAGGCGACGCCCCTTCAAAACAGCCGCCCGCGATAGTCGAACCGATATCGAGCGGCGAACCTTTGGCTCGGCCGTCCGCACCGCTGAACGAAACCGTGTTGCGCGTGGGACCGCTGGAGCTCGACCTGCTGGACCGAACCGCGAAGCGCGGCGACCGCAAGATCGATCTGCGGCCACGCGAGTTTCAGTTACTCAAATACATGATGCAACGAAGCGAGCACGTGCTGACGCGGGCAACCCTCCTGAAGGAGGTGTGGCGCTATAGGTTCGTTCCCAAAACGAATCTTGTCGATGTTCACATGGGCCACCTCCGCCGCAAGGTCGACGGGTCAAATGAATCCCCCATGATCCGCAACGTTCGTGGTGTTGGCTTCGTCCTAAATGCCACTCCCTGCCCGCTGGGTTCACCGTTGCAGCCTGCCCAGCGATCAGCAAGCCTGACCGTCGTAGATAAATCTCCCACGATCGGTGGAAACAGCGGCGCTGTGACCGCCGCGCCAGCCACAACACGCCCGACCCGGTGGGCCTGGCCTTTGTCGGCCAGGCCTCCGCAAGAGCGGTCGACGGGCCAGCGAACCGACCGCACCCTCCAAAATGGCCGCGACCTGCTCACCGCGATCGAGGCCGGCAACTTCCCGCGCTGGAAACTCTTCATTCAGGTGATGACCGAGGCTCAGGCGAAAACCCACAAGCACAATCCCTTAGATCTGACCAAGGTCTGGGCGAAGGCCGATTATCCATTGATCGAGGCCGGCGTGATGGAACTCAACCGCTACCCTGATAACTATTTCGCGGAAGTCGAGCAGGCGGCCTTCTCTCCGGCCAACATCGTGCCCGATATCGGCTTTTCGCCCGACAAGACGCTCCAGGGCCGGCTGCTCTCCTATGGCGACACGCAGCGCTACCGGCTCGGTATCAACTTCAACCACATCCCGGTCAACGCGCCGAAATTCCCGTTCCAAAGCTACCATCGTGACGGCAAGATGCGCACCGACGGCAATCTGGGGGACACGCTGACCTTCAACCCAAACAGCGCAGGACTTTGGGATAATCAACCCGATTTCGCCGGGCCGCCGATGCCAATCGAGGGCGATGCGGCGCATTGGGACCACCGCGTCGACGATGACCATTGGGAGCAGTGCCGGCATATGGGCCGCGAAACGGCAAACACCACAAACTTCCGTTTAGCTGCTGCGATCCCTAATCGATATTGCGCGCTTACCTACGTACGATTGAGACAGCAGCCTCAATCACCTTAGTCTCACTGCTAATCGGAAAAGCCGATTGCAGGTGACAGCCTGCCCACGCGCCCGGTCAAGGAGATTGAGCACAACCGCGGCAGGACCGCGAGGCTTGATCACGTATCTGGCGCCGACGCAGCCGGCGTTGATCGGAGTATTCCGCTCACCGAAGAGGTCAGGGACGAGGCCTTCATCGCATACGGCCAGAACGGCGAGCCGTTGCGGCCGCCCCAACAATCTGCCGAGCAAGTTGATTTACACGTTCGGTAGTGATTTCCCATTTCTGATGAGACGGTCCTACGTTTGAGCTCGATGGCTGATTGAGAGCGAGCCATGTCAAGCAAGATTGTCTTTGGGGTCGCATTGTTTCTGTCATCGTTATTGCTGGCAAACATCAAATCTGCAGAGGACGCCCCGTTACTTCACAAGGGACCGTGGCCGATTCGCAATGGTCGCAATTACCAGCCAACCGAGCATGAGCTGCGAGCCTTGCATGAGGAGGATGTCACGCGCGGTCAGGCGCGCGAGATCGATCGATTGTACGATCAACTCCTGGCAAGCGGTGAACACTCAATCGGCATTCCGCACCTAGACATTGATCGCGCTGTTGCCGAAACCGATTTCTTCCGACCCGCGTGAGGCTGTTTCCTGTTTGTAGAGGTTGGAGTTGCAGGATGTCGTGATCTGCGGGCATTCGGAAGCACGGCGGTCCGCTCAGGCAGCGCAAAATCGAGCGGGACGAGGACGGCCCGAGCGGCAGAGCAGCGGGGCGTGCAGCGTGTGCTCGAGCTGCGGATCAGCCGACCCACCACGATGCGCGAGGAGGGGGTCACGCTCCCCAGTCCCACGCCTGCAGCATCTGGAGAAAGGCTTTGCTCGCCGCACTGCGGAAAGCCCCGTCGCGCTGGAGCAGCGAAACCGTGCGACCGGCGATCGGCGGGCGCAATCGGATGGCCTTCAGGCCGGGCACCTCGCGCGCGGAGGCTTGGGGCATGATGGTGGCGAGGCCGCCGCCGCGCAAAATCGCCACGACGGAGCCGACCGAGTCGGACTCGATAGCGATCCGTGGCCGCGCGTTGTTGGCTCGCAGGTAACGATCGATCGACTCACGCGTGGCGAAGCTGGAATTGAGCAGTGCGAGGTCGATGTTCTCGAGTTCCGCGACGGCGAGTTCATCGTGGATGAAAGCGGGATGGCCGGCGTCGACGACGAGACAAAGCTGTTCCTCATAGAGTGGCTGGGCGATGACATCCGTCGACTGCACGGCGCCGAAGGCGATGCCGAGGTCGAGCGCGTCGTGGGACAGGGCCGCCTCCATTTCCGTTTGGGCAATCACAGCGACCGAGATCGCGACGCCCGGATGCAGTCCATGGAAGCGCCTCACCAGCGGACCGACCAGATAGGTCGTGAAGGTCGGCGTGAAAGCCAGACGGAGCATGCCGGTCTCGAGGTTCGCTACATCCCGGATGGCCCGCCGTCCGGCCTCGAACTCTCGCAGCGCTCGGCGGGCGTGTTCGATATAGGCCTGGCCGGCATCGGTCGGCCTGACGGTCCGCCCCGTCCGGTCCAGAAGCTGGGCGCCGAGCATCTCCTCAAGCTGCCGGATCTGCTGCGAAAGCGCAGGCTGGGAGACATGCAACTCAGCCGCCGCGCGAGTGAAATTGCCGTGATCGGCAATCGCGACGAGGTAGCGGGCGTGACGCAGAAGCATAAGCAACGCCTATAGATTCCGTAAGAACTTAGTCTTGGAAATTATACCGGGCGCGGCCCAACTATCCAATCGAAAGATTGATGAGGGCTAAGCCATGGATGAACTCGTTGCTGGAATTTTTGAAGTTTCGCGAGACGGGATGCCAGGAGCGGACCGCGCTGTTCCACCAGCTGGCACCGGCGAGACCGTTCTGACGCGGCCCTCCGGATCCATCTCTTCACGCGACAGCTCGATGCCATCCACGTCCCAACACCCGCCGCTCACGCACCAAATGACGCTACTGTTCGCCTGCGCGTGCGGCGCGATCGGCAGCAACATCTACTACGCGCAACCCTGCTGGTCGCCATAGCGCAGACCTTCCACCGCACGCCAGCGAGCCTGGGCTTGTTGGTGACGGCGACGCAACTCGGCTACGCGTGCGCGCTGCTCGCGATCGTGCCGCTCGGCGACGTACTGGACCGTCGCAAGCTGATCGTCCGCCTGTTGGCGCTGAACGTGCTCGCGCTGGTCGCGATCGCCGTGAGCACAAACTATTGGGTGTTCCTGGCGGCCAACGCCTGCCTCGGGGTCACAACGGCATCCGCTCAGCTGCTGGTTCCGTTCGCGGCGTCACTCGCCAGCGAGAAAACGCGCGGGCGGGTGGTGGGCACGGTGATGAGCGGCCTGTTGACCGGCATCGTGCTCACACGCTCGGTGTCGGGCGGCATTGCGCAGGCAAGCGGCTGGCGGGCGGTGTTCGGCGTCGCCGCGCTCGTGATGCTTCTGCTGACGCTGCTGCTTTCCCGAGTGCTGCCGGACGAGCACCGCGAGGGCCGCGTCGAGTACCGCGCTCTGATGGCTTCGCTCGTCACCCTTGCGCGCGCGAACCCGACGCTTGTCATGCGCTCGCTCTACGGCGCGCTGGTGTTCGCGTGTTACAACATGGTCTGGACCGGCTTGACCTTCTTGCTGACTAAGGCGCCATATGGCTATTCGGCTGGGCCGATCGGGCTCTTCGGCCTCGTCGGCACCGCTGGAATGCTGTCCGCGAGGTGCGCCGGACGCCTGTTTGACCGCGGCGACGGCAATGCGGCGATGGGCGCGTTCGCGTGCATGGTGGTCGTGTCCTTCGCCCTGGTCGCGATGGGCGGCCATTCGCTTGTTGCGCTGCTGGCCGGCATGGTGCTGCTCGATGTCGGTGTCTATGGGCTGCATATTTCGAACCAGAGCGTGATCTATTCGCTCGCCGGCGACGCGCGCAACCGCTTCAACACGATCTATCTCACGAGCTTCTTCATCGGCGCCACGGCCGGGTCCAGCATCGCCAGCATGGCCTTCGCCGGCGCGGGTTGGCCGGGCGTGTGCCTGGCCGGCGCGGCATGCGCGGGCGTCCTGCTGATGCTGTGGCTCGGCGCGCAGCGCTTCGGCCGACAAGCGTTGTCGCTCCCCGCCGGCGATTGGGCGCACTCCCTTCGGCGCAGCGTGGCGAAGCCTGGTGAGGGCGGCGATCGGCGCAAGCGCCGGGCTCTCTGAGTCATCCGGACGCGCTCGCGTGTAGATCGGCGCGGCTTTTGACCCCCCGTCAATATTCGGAGCCGCTACACACCCCTGTGAGCGGCCTACCCGACCGCAGCAACCAGGACCGCGATGCCCCATAGGGCCGTGGCGACGCCCAGGCTTTCGAGGGACATGGCCACGAGGCCGGTGGCAATGAGGAATGAGGCCCGTCACAAGCGTCATCATGAGCACGAAGAGGACGGCTCTAGGCCGGAACAAGGGTGCGCAGCGCTATTGCTTCTTTCTTTCGGCTCCGAGGGCCCATTGCTCAGAAACAAAGATCGCCAGATCCTTCTGAGTTGCGCCTCGAAGCGTCTCGATCGCCGGGTGGTCCTTTAGAAATTCCAGCAATTTTTCTTTCTCGGTATTTTTGTAGTTTTGGTAAAAGAAATCGGCAAGCTCAAAGGTGTCTTTCGCTTGACGGGTGACATGTTGAACAACACCGAAGAACGTATCCGGACTGCGATTATAGGCCGCAATTTCTGATTCGGTCTATGAAGTTCACGCCTTTTGCGAGGAAAACGCCGTGCATGGTCTTCGTTTCAGGAACGGCTATGCCGCTTTGCAGCTGGGCCAACACTTCTTCACCTTCCGGTCCCGGCACCAGATAATTATTCCCAACCAGCCAACGCGACTGTGTGATGTCCTTGCCAAAAGCAAACTCGGGATGCTGGCCATCGAATGTTGAAGGCGGGTCGCCGTGGATTTTCATCGACTCAATCAGGCGGTACATTTCCGGATGCATCTCGCGGCCGAGTACTACCTGTCGAAAGGTCGCGATCCGAGGCTGAAAGGTTTCCAGCTTAAAGCCAAAGGCGCCAACCAGCGGCGCGCCCTCGACCGAGGTAAGATTATAATGAAACGGTTGATTGATTAAAAACAGGTAGGCTGATGGCGCTGCAGAGCCCTTGATTTTCAGCGTGCTCTCAGCATCTTCAATTTGCGCCAGCAATTCCTCAAGTGTGCGGTTTTCAACGTCGGTGACGATATCCGGAATATTTAGATCGATGAAAACAACGCGCGCATAAGGAAGATCTTTTCGTAGTGCCTGCGAAAGCTTGTTTTTTAGTTTTAAGCGGCTCTTCAGGTAGCCGCCGGTGTCCTCACCACTTCGCGTTTTCACCTCAACCGAGAATTGGCCACCGGTCGGCGGATAGGTTGCGGTGAACTCCGCATGTTGCCCGGGGCGTAGATCGTCCTCGTATTCCAGGAAAAATCCCGCTTGGAGGAAAGATGCCGCCGCCTGCATTTCAGAGAGCGCCGCCAAGAATCCATTTTTCATTCGGAGCCGGGTCAGCATCCGCTGAAGGAGCGGTTGATCATATTGCTCATAGTGATGTTCAATCAAATACAGATTATAAGCTGCCGACAGCATGCTTCGAAAGGCGTTGTTGACGGTGGTTTTGGCAATACCAGGCGATCGCCCAGCATCCTGTTCTCGCATTTTGACGGCCCATTGCCCGATCGGATGGCCAGCTTCAACCAAATTTATTTCGTTTGTGACCCACTGCTTGCCGATCCGTTCGGCGAAATATTCCAGAACAAAGTTGGTAAACGTGGGCCATTTTCCAATCATGAGTGAACGACCGACTACGACAGCCCGATTGTCTCCCAGTTTGTAGGATTGTATTGGCTTCCCAAAACCTTGCTGCAGTCGTCGCTCATGAAGCAGAGCTTCTTGTCGTTGTTGTTGTAGTTTTTGGCCGGGGTCCTCTGATCCGTAATTTCCGTGACAGTGCTTGAAACGCTTATTCGACCCACAGTGGCAGGGAGCGTTGCGACGCATTGGGTGCCTTCCTTAGCTGCTTGTCCAAGCCTCGCGCGGAACAATGTCCAGCAGCTTCCTACGGGGCGCGCAGAGGAGCGCTGTTGGCCGCCGCAACGTCCACTAGGTCGAGCATGCATTCTAGCTGGCATTCCCGGCTGCTTCGAATTGCGGTCAGAAGATCAGCGGCGAGGTTCCCGCGCGACGAGCCCCTGTGATGTTCGCTTTTTACAAGACCTTCCAACCCAGGAAGGGCTCCAAGATTTATCGTGTTAGGAAATTGGACGGAAACGAAGATCAAAAATACGCGCATATGGGAGGTTAGGGGCTCACCGAGGGCAAGCAGCCGCACGATCGAGCCCAGGATAGCAAGATCTGAGGCTCGCACGATGTCGTAAACCGGCAGAAGCCCGTCGTGATCGTTGTCCGCATGTTTCAGGAAATTCACCGGTTCGCGGTACATCGCGAAGAACTCTTTTTGGCGCTCTGGCCTGATCATGCTGTAGAACGGGTCTGGGATACATTGCGCGGCTAAAACGTCTACCAGCACCTTTTCGGCAGATTGCGCCAAGATGTGGATTGCAAATGGGTCCTCGCCGGCAAGTTGGCAACGAATCGCACTGTGCAGAACGTGCCGCACTCCCTCGAGCTTCGTGATGAACCTGTTTGGATACTCTCGCTCACTCATCTTACCTTAATTCCTTAGCGGTGCTGGCCTGTGTCGACCCTTCGCCGGCGCGGCCTTGAGTTCGAACAGCATTGACCCGTTGAGCACCTGGATATAGATCCGGCCGCCCCTGGAAGGCTTCGACCCCGCGGGCGATTGCGTGCCGAGACTTCCGGATTTGCATAGGGATGATCGTCGGTCGGTTTCATGCATGATCTCAGTCGCGAAAAATATCGCGTTGTCTTTTCAGCGCGTCCAGCTGAGCATAGCGCGCGGGTAATTCAGCATCGATCTGATGCGCCAACAGAAGCATGCCTTCAATCGTGCTCTTAAGCCTCAGTTGCTCTCGCGCCAAACTGATCTGGCGCTGGCTGAAAATATCGAACGCGAAAGCGGTGATCGCACTCGACGCCGACCTCGGCCTCGTCACGGCCCACGCCATGCGAACGATGCGACCGCAGGACTGGCACTCGCGCTGCCGGATCATCCTCAACGCGCCGGTGGCACCGGTCCGGAAGCGGATCATGCGGCTGCACAGGAACAGGCAGTTCCTCGCAGCGCAGATGATCGAGGCCATCAAGCGCGGCGAGCGCTGCTTCGTCGTCAGCAACTCGAAGAAATTCATCAAGGTAGCGAACAGGATGATCCTGAACGCTTGCGGCGACGGCGTGAAGATCAGGGTGATTACGGGCGAGACTTCGCGCGACGGCGCCATCATCGAGTTTATCAAGAACATCAAGACCGCGATATTGACGGTTCAGGTCGTGCTCGCCTCCCCCTCTATCGGGACCGGCGTGGACATCACGTTCCCCGACGGCGCGCGCATGGTCGACCGGGTGTTTGGCTTCTTCTACCCGTTCGTCAACACCCACACCGACATCGACCAGCAATTGTGCCGCGTGCGCAACCCCGGTGCCGTCGACGTCTGGATCGACGCGATGCGGTTCGAGTTCACGTCCAACGTCGACGTGGTGAAGGATGACCTGGCGCGCGCCTACAAGGTCCGGCGCGCGGTCAACGGTAGGCGCGAAGACGGCATGGTCGACTACGAGCGGGACGACCCGCTGTTGATGATCTGCGCCCACGTCACGGCGCTCCAGCGCGCCTCCAAGAACCGGCTGGTCGAGCTGTTCTGTCAGCTTCGCGAGGCCAACGGCTGGCAGATCGAGCGCGTCGGGCAGGTGTCCGCTTCGAAAGCGTACGACGATGCGAAGGAGATGCTCGCGGCGGAGCGCGTCGAGCAGCTCATGCAAGCGAAGACCGTCTCCCCCGACGACTACATCGAGTTGGAAAAGAAGGCGGCCAATGGCGCGAACATGACGCCGGATGAGCTGATCACCTACGAGAAAAACTATTTCGAGCGCAACGTCGGCGTCCCCCTCGATCGCGAGCTGATAGAGATGAACCTAGACGGCAAGCTGATGCAGAGGATCCAGACCATGGCCCGCGTCGTGAAGTGTTGGAACTACGGCAGCGAATTGATCGGCTTTCGGCTGCAACCGGCGACGACACCCCAAGGGCGACTGGAGGAAGCGGAGCCGGGAGTGCTCGTGGCCATGTTTTTGAGGTTCGTCGAACTGACGACCGCGGACGGCTTCAACGTGGGCCATGCCCTGTCTATCGCAGACCTGGCGCCCTTCGCCGCCCTGTGCCGGACCAACCAGACCATGATCGAGGAGGCTTTCGCCGAGGCCATGAGGGCGGATCTGGCCGAGAATCCCGTCCGGCAGCTCAACCAGTTTCTCAGGCGGATCGGGCTGAAGCTGAAGCCGGCCAAAACTACGAAGGTGAACGGCGAGAAGATCAGGTTCTATGCGTTACCGGCCGAATCCGTCGACCGGATGCTGGGTCTCGCTCGATCCTACCAGGCGGTGTGCACGCGTCAGGAAATCGAAGCCGAGGAGCGCGGAATGATCGGCGGCCGGTCCCGATCGCCCAACAGGGACAGTAAGTGACCCGGCATATATTGATTCAAGTACCGACCTAGTGTCCCCTGGGCTGAGAAGCCCATCGGTCCCCAAACCCACCCGGGACAAGTCGCCCGATAGGGGACAGTAGAAAGACAGTCATATCTAACTACAAATACCGGCCTAGTGTCCCCGGACACCTCCATTAATTGACCCCACTATTGCAAACGCCGGCAATCCGGGCGCAACCTGCACCTGCACGTCAACGCTGCGGGCCTCGATCCCCTCAAAAGCCACGGTGGAAACGCGCTGGACCATGCTGCCCCAAGCTGCTCCTCTTGCCTCAATCAAGGGTAGCGGAAAGCTTGCATGGGTGCAAGAACATTACGGGAACGTGCCGCGCGATGGCGTGGACGATGAATCGTGGACGACAAATCGAAGCGTCCAGGGGCAGCCTCAACGGCCGCCCCGGACCTTCGATACCCTCAGAGCAGCATTTTCATCGGCTCCGGATAATAATGGAACCCGTCGCCGGCCTTGGCCACATGGCCGTAGCCCGGCCAGGCGAAGTGATAGGACATCACGGGGGTCTTGTTGGCCGCCAGTGTGGTCAGCATTTTCACGCGCGACTGTGCCGCCTGCTTCGGATCGGTGTCGTAAGAGAACTCCATCAGCGGCTTTTCGAGCAGCAGCACCGCGTGATGGGTGAGATCGCCGAGGAAGGCGAAGGATTTGTCGCCCGACGTCACCATGAATATGTGGTGGCCCACGGTATGGCCGGGTGCCGCCATCGCCTGGACGCCGGGCACGAATTCCTGGCCGTCCTTGAAGAACACCAGCCGGTCGCGTACCGGCAGCAGGTTCTTGCGGGCGTGAACCACGAAGTCTTTCAGCGGGCCGCCCATCTTGCCCTCGTCGGTCCAGAAGTCGAAATCGCTTTGCGCGATATAGAACTGCGCATTCGGGAACAACACCTTGCCGCTGGCGTCGACGATGCCGCCGATATGGTCGATGTGGGCGTGCGACAGCACCACCGCATCGATGTCTTCCGGCTTGATGCCGGCTTCCGCCATGCTCTTCTGCGAGCGGCCGGTAGTCGGCCCGAACAATTGCGACGTGCCCATGCCGGTGTCGAACAGCACGAGCTTGTCGCCGGTGTTGACGATCGGTGAGTTCTGCTCGAGCACGACATTGTCGGGCGACAGGAAATTGTCGCTCAGCATCTTGCGGACTTCCTCATCCGGTACGCCAACAAAGGTGCCCTTCGGAGGGCCGAGCGGCAACGGGCCGTCGGACACTACCGTCACTTCGGCGGTTCCGAAATTGAAACGGTGGAAATAGGGCGACTGGGTGCCAAGTTTCGGAGCTTTCGCCAACGCGCTGCTTCCGAGCATGGTTGTGGCACCGAGGCCGGCGCCGAGGGCAAGCAGGGATCGTCGCGAAACATCGTATGTCATGCGTCTTCCTCCACTATTTTGTAAATTTTTGCGTTCGTTCGCCCGACAAGCGGGTCCCCTTAGGCTGCGCCCGCTTTCAAGCGCTGACAAGAAGAAAAGGGTTGTCGGGGGAGCTGCAGTAGAAATGTATCGGCCGCATGATCGAACACAGAAAATTATTTTCCGCCGGTGGCTCGATGGTGTCGCCGATCTTCAAGGCCTCGGCACAAGCCGCACGGTAAAAGGAAATCAAAAACAACCGATAGATTGCGACCGGTTCCGCTAGGGGTATTCCAACGATCCTGCTGTAGACCGGATGCGATGGCTGATGAGCCATTTTCGAGCGGGACAAGGGATCGACATGCTGGTAAATCGACGTAGAAGCGAACGTCAGGAATGCAGAAGGGCTGCCAAAATCCAGTTCGGGACCAGTTCGCTGCCGCGCGATTGCACGATCACCGACGTGTCGAAGGGTGGCCTGAAGGTGGTCGCCGAATATCCCGAAATTCCTTCCATATTCACGATCAGGTTGTCGACCGGCGAGCTGCGTCAATGCCGGCTGGCATGGCGGATCGGTTGCGAGTTCGGTGCTGAATTTATCGATTAGAGCCACAATCCCTGGCAAAATGACCGGGCCGGTCGGCGCTGCAGGCCGGTCAGCGCGATATCGATATATTGCGTGGCCCCGCCGATCCGTGACCGCGGTTGAAGCACTGAGCCTGCTTAACCGGAAGTTAGGGTTACTGTGAGCATTTCGAGCCTGTTGCTGACCACAGGCCCGGGTAGATGCGTCGACAGTTGCTTGAACAATATCGTTTCGCGAGACGCTTTGGCCCCACAGCGCTGTCCGCGATTTTAGTGCTCGGGCTTTGCAGCTGCCAGACGGCGGGCATGTCGGACTCGGATGTGACGGGGTCGCTGGGCGACAAACCCGCGGCAAGCGCGGCCGACGCCCGGCATGAGCTCGAGATCTACGGCGATCGCTTTCGCGCCAATCCGAAGGACGCCGAAGCTGCATTGCAATACGGCAAGGCGCTGAGGGCCGGGGGACAGCGTGCCCAGGCGGTCGCCGTGCTGCAAGAGGCGACGATGGCCAGCCCCAGTAACAGGGCGCTGCTCGCCGGTTACGGCCGGGCGCTGGCGGACAATGGCGATTTCCAGGAAGCGTTCGACGTCCTCAGCCGCGCCCACTCCCCGGACAATCCCGATTGGCGGATCCTGTCGGCCCAAGGCACGGCACTCGATCAACTCGGCCGATATGATGAAGCCCGTCAGTATTACGCCAGCGCGCTGAAAATCGCGCCCGACGAACCGTCGGTGTTGTCCAATCTCGGTCTTTCCTACGTTCTTTCAAAAGATCTGCCCAAGGCGGAGGAGACCTTGCGCCGCGCCAACAGCCACGCCGACGCGGATCCGCGGGTGCGGCAGAACCTGGCGCTGGTGGTCGGCCTGCAGGGCCGCCTTGCCGAGGCCGACACCATCTTGAAAGCCGGTCGGCCGCCCGAGGAGGCGGCAGCGAATATTGCTTATTTGAGACGACTGCTGTCCCGGAAGCAGAATGCGCGTGTCGACGCCGACAAAATGCCGGTGGCTGCCGGGCGCGCTGACTGAGCCTTGCTCACCAAACGCCGCGGCGCCTTACGCGACGACCTGCTTGGTCCGCAATCTGTTGATGATCGGCGATAGCAACGAACGCTGCGGCT
Organism: uncultured Alphaproteobacteria bacterium; assembly: GCA_963755895.1. Lineage (GTDB taxonomy): Bacteria > Pseudomonadota > Alphaproteobacteria > Rhizobiales > Xanthobacteraceae > Bradyrhizobium. The sequence continues at coordinate 198,985 of CAVWMD010000001.1, read as the reverse complement.
TTTTGACGTCGCCGCGGCCGGTCAACCGTCGCGCGATCTGCAGAAACGTCTTGGCGAGGCGGTGGTTGGCGGAGATTTCGGCGATCATCTGGCCATTGTTGGCGGCCATGCCGAACATTCGCGAATTGAACGGGATCGAAGCGATCGGCTGGGTCTCGACGGTCTTGACGAATCCGCTCGCACCAATCTCCGGGCGCTTCGGCATGCCGACCTGGTTGAGACAATACAGCGGCATGCGGTCGTTGGGTCGCTGCGCTTTCAGCAGGTTCAACATGTTCTTGGTATTGCGCAGATTGGCAAGGTCCGGCTCGGCCACGATCAGGATGTCGTCTGCGCCGATCAGCGCCCGCCTTGTCCATCCCGACCATTGGTGCGGAATGTCCAGCACAATGCAGGGCGTCGTCATGCGCAACGTATCGAAGATCGAATCGAACGCTTCGGTGCCGAAATCGTAGACCCGCTCGAGCGATGCCGGCGCCGCGAGCAGGCTGAGGCGGTCGGTGCGTTTGGCGAGCAGGCGGTCGATGACCGCGGTATCGAGCCGGTCGGCCGAGAACACCGCGTTGGCGATGCCCTGCAACGGGTCCTGATTGTAGTTGAGGCCGGCGGTGCCGAACGCGAGGTCGAGATCGATCACCACGGAATCCAGCGCGAGGTCGCGGGCGATCGCCCAGGCCACATTGTGCGCGACGGTCGATGCGCCGACGCCGCCTTTGGCGCCGACGACGGCGATGATCCGGCCGGCGGTTATCGCCTCCGATGCCGAGAACAGGCTGCAAATCGAACGCACCACATCGAGAGTTTCGACCGGCCCGACGACGTAGTCGTTGACGCCGCGACGCACCAGCTCGCGATAGGGTACGCCATCGTTGACATTGCCGATCACGACGACGCGGGTTCCGGCATCGCATACGGTGGCGAGTTCATCGAGGTTGGCGAGAATGTCGCTGTTGCCTTCGGTTTCCAGGACGATGACGTTCGGCGTAGGCACCGTGTGGTAGGTCTCGATGGCGGCGGCCATGCCGCCCATTTGGACCGAGAGATGGGCCTTGGCCAGGCGACGGTCTTCGCCCGCCGCTCGCACGGCAGTGGCGGTTCGTTCGGTTTCGCAAAAGGCCTGCACCGACACGCGGGGTGCGGGAGCGATGTAGTCGTCCGCGGAGCGGGTAACGTCCGGCTCGTCCTTGGAATTTTGACTGGCGTGACTGATCATTTGCCTGCGTCGCTGAGCTTGGCCTTGTCGCCATCGGGATAAGTGGTCGCGGTCGGGTTACCCTTGCGGTATTTTTCGAAAGCTTCGGTGCGACGCGCGGTGTAGGCAGCGGTTTCGGACCGCGGCTGCACGAGATCCGACGGGTTGTCGATCATCGCCGCCATGTTGCGTTGATAGGCACAGCCGAAATTGTGGTATTCCTTGTTCTCGGTATAGCTGGGGTTCGCGATCGACGGCCCGAGATCCTCGGGCCACACGCCGCAGGGCCCGGCGACCGCCGAGATCTTCGAATAATTCAGCCGAATCGTTGCCAGGAGGCGCGGGTCGTCCGGGTGATACCGATGCACCGTGATGCCATTCGAGGGCACACCGACGGCCGTCAGCAGCGATCGGATCTCGCGAAACGTATCGGCGGCCGCCGCCGCGTTCGGAGTATCGACCGGCACATCGGCAACGATCCCGCCGGTACCTTCGCGGCGCCAGGTCTGGGCCAGCCCGATCACGTCGGCGCGTTGCGATGCCGACAGGCCGCCGCGCGCATGCCCGACGAAGATCACGACCGATTGCTCCGCCTCCTGAAGCGCGATCGGATGGCGTTGACGGTAGTCGTCGGGAACGCTCACGGCCGCGACTTCTCCGCCCGTATTGGTACACGCCCCCAGTGCGACGGAAAGGCCAACCAGCACGCCCAGCAGGCACGGGGTCCGATAGCGATCGATCGGTGTTCTCTTGGTCATCGTTTTCGTCCTCGTCCCGTGATGGCCGGGCAATTCCGTCTCAGTCGGTGATAAAGCCAAAGTTCCACTGGGAGCCCGCGACCTGGTCGGGATGGCCGGACACGCCATAAATTCGATTGATGCGGGCCAGCAACAGCGATTGGGAATCGGATGCGGGCGCAAACCCGTCATCCGGGCGCGACAATTCTTTCTGGGCAACCGCCCGAACGACATAGGGCGTCACCAGAACCATCAGTTCGGTCTGGTTGTTGACGAAGTCCTGGCTTCTGAAAAGCTGTCCAAGGACCGGCAACTGGTCCACGCCGGGCATTCCGTTGACCGCCTGCTTGGTTTGCTCCTGGATCAGGCCGGCCATCGCCATCGAGCCACCCGACGGGAGCTCCAGCGTCGTTTCCGCGCGGCGGGTTTTGATCGAAGGGATCGTGACGCCGTTGAGGTTGACCGAATTGTCTTGCGAGATTTCGGACACTTCGGTCATCACCCGCAGGCTGATCTTGCCCTCATCGAGAACGACCGGCGTAAAGTTGAGCGAGATGCCGAACTTCTTGTAGGCCACCGAAAGCTGGCATTGCTGCACGGTGCTGGTCGTTGTCGTCGGTTGGCAGGTGTAGCCCGCGGGAACCGGGAATTCGCCGCCGGCGATGAAGGTCGCGGACTCACCCGAGATCGCTGTGAGGTTCGGTTCGGCCAGCGTTCGTACCACCCCGGCGCTTTCCATCGCGCGCAAGGTGGCCTGGACCGACGGGTTGGAGCCGAATGAGCCGGTCACCGCGTTGCCGGCAACCAGCGGCGTGTTGTTCGCAGTGAACGGGTTCGCGTTGTTGAAGGTCACGACCGAGTTGCCGTAATTCAGTTTGGCGCTGAGATCGATGCCCATCTGCTTGATGATCGAACGCGACACTTCGGCGACGGTGACTTTCAACATCACCTGATCACGGCTGCGGACCGAGATGTTGTTGACGACCTTGTCGGCGTCCCCGACCAGCCGCTTGGCAAGATCGCCCGCCTGTTGCGCTTCGAGCGGACTCGACACCGAGCCGGTCATCACCACGCCGTCGCCGAGGCCCTCGATCCGGATATCGGCGTTTGGTACCGTCTGCTTCAAGGCGGCGCGTATGCCGTTGAGATCGCGGGTGACGGCGATGTCATAGGCTGCGATCTGCTGGCCGTCGGTATCGAAGAACACGATATTGGTCTGGCCAACCTCCGCGCCGATCACATAGGCGCGCTGCGACGAATGGACCACCGCGTTTGCGACCTTGGGATTGGCGACCAGCACGTCTTTGACATCGCGCGGCAGATCGAGAACCACGGACTTGCCGATGCCGAGCGAAAGAAAGCGTGTCTTCTGTATGCTGCCGGTGGTCACCTCCGCGGCGCCGGAACGGTTCGGCGCAACAGGCAGGAGGGCCAGGCTCAGCGTCAGCGCTGCGACGGTCGGGAACGACACGAGGCGGATCACAAAGGTCCGCATCCTCCGCTGATTTTCCCTGCAGTTCATGTCGGTCGTCCTCTTGGTCACTTCTGTGTCTTGGTTACTTCTGTGTTGTCGTCGCCGATGAGACGCCGTAGCGGATCACGTTGATGGTGTCGCCGCGCTTTGCGGTTTGCTCGTCGGCCTTGCTCGCGACGACGTTGATGTCGGCGATGCTGCGCAACGCCAGCGACAGCGAGCCGCTCTGGCGCGCGCGGGCCAGCGTCTCGGTCTGCTCGGGCTTCAATTCGAGCGTCACCGTCCTGCCGACCACGGCGTTCTGGCCTTCTTTTTCCTTCGGCGCCTGGTCGATCGCGAGAACGCGAATGTTGGTCAGGATGATTTCCGAGTTGACGATGTCGGCCATGCCGGCGCGATTGTCCGGATTCTTCTCATGCTTCGAAAGAATGACGTCGACGCGGTCGTTGGGCAGAATAAAGCCGCCGGCCGCGGTCTCCGGCGTGATCTCGGTGGAGATGGCGCGCATACCGGTCGGCAGGATCGCCGCCATGAAGCCCGACCCGTCGGCCTTCACCAGCTTCAGCTCGCGGATCGGTTCACCGGCGATGAAAGGGGCGCGCGCGATCGAGCCGGCGATCTGGGTCGTTGCCTCGGGCCGTTCGTTGCGGCGGATGAAGCTGTTGCCGGCGGTCGCCGCCGGCCAGGTCTGCCACTGCAGGTTCTCCGGCTTGACCGATTGACCGAGGCCGATGTCGGATTTCGCCACGAGAACGTCGATGGTCGGCAGTTGCACAGCCTGTTCGGCTGGTCGGGGCCTGTTGTCGGGCGCGGCGCCGCTTGCCAGGTACGCGGCAACGGCGCCGGCGCCGAGCGCGATGATCAGGACGATGATGCGCGCGGTATACATACGTTTTACGATCTACTCTTAAGCCTAAACGCCCGAGCTGCTGCTTGGTCACAGCTTCAGCCCTATCCCTCCCCATCACTAAGCGGCAAAAGTATAAGGCAGCTTGCTGGAGTGCGGCGTTTTGGCAAAGCGATGCCGGGATTTATCCGCATGGTGAACGGAGCGTTATCGTTCGAAAACAAATCCGCGGTTGTTCGATCGGGGCGAGCGCCGGTTAGCGCGCACCGGCCGCGCGTTTCAGCGGCGTGAATATAGCGGCGTGTATATAGAAGTCGCGCAGCGCGCCGGGATCGACGCCAATGCCGATATCCTGGGGGACTTGATCTTCAGGGACTTGATCTCGGCGACTTGGATGTCCCGTCGCAAGGCGCGTTGGCGTTATGCTTTTGCGCGCTTCGCCTCGATGGTGTCCCAGATCTTGGCGGCGACATCAGGCCCGCCAAGCCGGGCGATGGCGCGGATGCCGGTCGGCGAGGTCACGTTGATCTCGGTGAGGTTGCCGTCGATCACGTCGATGCCGACGAACAACAGGCCGCGCTCGCGCAGATGCGGGCCCAGCGTGGCGCAGATCTCGCGCTCGCGCGCAGACAAATCGGTCGCCTGCGCGGCGCCGCCGCGAACCATGTTGGAACGCAGATCGTCTTGCGCCGGCACGCGATTGACGGCGCCGGCGAATTCGCCGTCGACCAGGATAATGCGCTTGTCGCCATGCTTGACCTCGGGAAGAAAGCGCTGGATCACCCAGGGCTCCCTGAACGTCACCGAAAACATGTCGAACAGCGAGCCGAAATTCATGTCCTGCGGCATCACCCGAAACACCGCGGCACCGCCATGGCCATGCAGCGGCTTCATCACCACCGCACCGTGCGCGTCCCGGAACGAATTGATCTCGTCGAGGTCGCGCGAGATCAGTGTCGGCGGCATCAGATGCGGAAAGTCCATCACGAAGATTTTTTCCGGCGCGTTGCGCACGCTGGCCGGGTTGTTCACCACCAGCGTCTTGGGGTGCAGGCGCTCGAGCAAGTGCGTCGAGGTGATGTAGGCGAGATCGAATGGCGGATCCTGCCGGAGCAGGATCACATCGAATGCCGCGAGCGGCTCGCGCTTCGGCTCGCTCAGGGTAAAATGATCGCCGACCTCGTCGCGCACGGTCAGTGCCTGGATCGGGGCCACGACCTCCTCGCCGCGCAGCGAAAGCTTGTCCGGGGTGTAATAAGACAATGCATGGCCGCGCTTTTGCGCCTCCAGCAGCAGCGCGAAGGTTAAATCGCCGCGGATATTGATACGCGCGATGGGGTCCATCTGGACGGCGACATTCAGTTTCATGGGCTGGTCCGCGGGGTTGGTGGGTCTTCAGGTGCTGGCGTCGAATGCTGCTACCAGATGGCGCGGCAGACGTCGCGGCGCAATCAGCATGGCATCGAAACGCAGGTCGAATTCGGCGTGTTCGGGATGCGCCATCAGCCAGGCCTGGGCGGCATCGATGATGCGCCGCTGCTGGCGTTGCGTTACCGCATAGGCGGCGTCATCGAGCGTGGCGCGGGCCTTGACCTCGACGAACACGACGACATTGCGGCGCCGCGCCACCAGGTCGATCTCGCCATAGGGGGTTCGAAAACGTTTGGCGAGGATGCGATAGCCCTTGGCCATCAGAAAAGCCGTGGCGCGGGCTTCGGCGGACAGCCCGGTGCGAAACGCCGCCACACGCTCCGGCGCCGCTGTCTTCGCGGCGGCGGCTTTGGCCTCACCGATATCCTCAGCCTTTGTCATCGTCACCGTTATCTTGGCCAACTTGGCTGTCCTGGCTATCTTGGCCTTCCGCGTCGCGCCGCTTGGAAAGCTCCAGCGCGCGGGCATAGATCTCGCGGCGGGGGCGGCCCGACAGTTCGACCGCGTGCGCCACCGCATCTTTCAGGCTGTCGCGTTTGAGCGAGGTGAGCAACAACTCGTCGAGCTGATCGGCGGCCATGACCGCGGTACCCGCCGGCGGGCCGATCACCAGCACGAATTCGCCGCGCGTCTCCAGCGTATCGGCCGAGCGCGCCAGTTGCGACACCGGTCCGCGCTTGATGTCCTCGTGCAGTTTTGTCATCTCGCGGCAGATCGCGGCATCACGGTCGGCGAGGATGGCCGCCAGATCGGCCAGCGTGTCCTGTACCCGGCTGCCGGATTCGAACATCACCAGCGTGGCGTCGATCCGCGCCAGTTCGGTCAGCCGTGTCCGGCGCGCGGTCTCCTTATGGGGCAGAAAGCCCTCGAAGAAAAACCTGTCGGTCGGCAGCGCCGCCACCGACAGCGCCGCCAGCACCGAGGACGGCCCCGGCAGCGCGATCACCGAATGACCCGCGGCACAAACCTCGCGCACCAGCTTGAAGCCCGGATCGGAAATCAGCGGCGTCCCGGCATCGGAAACCAGCGCGATCGAGGCGCCCTGCGCCAGCCGTTGCAGGATCTTGGGCCGCGCCAGCGCGGCGTTGTGTTCGTGATAGGACGTCAGCTGCGCGGTGATCGCGTAACGCTCGGTCAGCCGCCGCGTCATGCGGGTGTCTTCGCAAGCGATCATGTCGACCCCGGCCAGGGTTTCCAGCGCCCGTAGCGTGATGTCGCCGAGGTTGCCGATCGGGGTCGCCACCAGATGAAGCCCGGGCGCGGCTTTCGGCGCGGTCAGGACATGGGCGCCGATGGCAAATGTCCTGCCGGAAGAACCCTCGGCGTCTTCCGATCCCAAAATGGAGGTAGCTTTTGCGTGCATAGTCCCAATCTATAGCGTTTTCGAGCCGACGGGTCGCGCGAAATGCGCGCCCGATGACGGGCTCCGTGGCACCGGTTCGCGTGAAGAAAACGCGTCAAAACAAAAGACTGGAGCCCCGTTCCAATTCCATCGGAACGGAAAAGGCTCTAGAGGGGACGCAGCGCTTGCGCCACAGCGGGCAGAACTCTTGTTGAAGGGACGATTTCCTGCAACCGGGGCAAGGTCGCAGGGTGATAATCCTTTTGTTTCGGTTAACTATTCGCCGACAATATGCCTGAATCCACCCGCCTTGATCATCGACAGGGTGACGTTCTGGCCGGTTTTGGTCGGTCAAGAGAAGAGAAGTGATGGTGGGCCCGCTCAATACCAAGCCTCCGACCGCGGAAGTCCGGCCTTCGGGGGCTCAGCCTGCCGGGGCAACCCGGCGGTCGGCGGTCGGCTTGATTCTCGGCGCGCCCTTGCTTGGGGCCTGCGCCGGCGTGCAGCAGAGCCTCAGCCAGTTTTCCAATCCGTTCAGCTCTTCCCAGCCCGGCCCGGCGCCGGGCCCCGCCGGAGCGCCCCAGCAGTCAGAGGCGGTCGGCAACGGACAGGTCAAGGTCGGACTGCTGCTGCCGCTGTCGGCGTCCGGCAATGCCGCCGTCGCGGCGCAATCGATGAAAAATGCCGCGGAAATGGCACTGGCGGAGTTCCAGAATCCGAACATCCAGCTCCTGATCAAGGACGACGGCGGCAGCGCGCAAGGGGCGCAACAGGGCACCCAGCAAGCGCTCGGCGAAGGCGCCGAGATCATGCTGGGCCCGCTATTCGCGCTCTCGGTGCCGGCGACGGCGCAATTGGCGCGCTCACGCAACGTTCCGGTAATCGCGTTCTCGACCAATTCGAGCATCGCGGGTCGCGGCGTCTATCTCCTGAGCTTCCTGCCGGAAACCGACGTCAACCGGATCGTCGAATATTCAGCCAGCATCGGCAAGCGATCCTTTGCCGCGCTGTTGCCCGAAAACGCCTATGGCAATGTGGTGGAAGCCGCCTTCAAGCAGGCCGTCGGCCGCAAGGGTGGACGTGTCGTGGCGTTTGAGAAATACAGCGCCGATCGCGCCGGCCCGGTGCGCAACGTAGCGCAGGCGCTGGGTTCGGCCGACGCGCTGTTCATCGCCGATGACGGCGATTCGGTGGTGGCGACGGCCGACGCGCTGACCGCGGCGGGCGCCAATTTGCGCAACATCCAGTTGCTCGGCACCGGCCTGTGGGACAATCCGCGGGTGTTTGCCAGCCCGGCCTTGCAGGGTGGACTCTACGCCGCGCCGGATCCGGCCGGCTTCCGCGGTTTCTCCGCGCGCTACCGCGGCCGATACGGCTCCGATCCGGTTCGCACCGCGACCCTGGCCTATGACGCGGTGGCGCTGGTCGCCGCCTTGGCGCGAACCCAGGGGCAGCAGCGGTTTTCGGCTGACGTGCTGACCAATCCATCCGGCTTTGCCGGCATCGATGGCCTGTTCCGGTTTCGCGCCGACGGCACCAACGAACGCGGCCTCGCCGTCATGCGCGTCGGATCGGGCGGCGGCGTCCCGGTCGCGGGATCGCCGAAGAGTTTTGGGGCGTAAGCCTACGCCGCCAAATCCGCGACCACGGCGTCCAGCACGGGAAATCCCGCTTGGGTGACCCGCAGCCGCCCGTCGGTATCGATGGTGATGGCGCCTTCTTCACTGAGCAGGGCGATGCGGCGCGGGTCGAGGGTACGGCCGGACAACGCCGTATAGCGCTTCGGGTCGATACCTTCGGACAGCCGCAAGCCCATCAGCAAGAATTCGTCGGCGCGTTCTTCGCTGTTGAGCAGATCGTCGGTGACGACGCCATGGCCGCTGGCCTCGACCCGCATCAGCCAGGCCTCGGGCCGCCTTTCGGTGGCGATCGCATGCCTCGCGCCATCGATGTCGAGGCGGCCATGCGCGCCGGGGCCGATGCCGGCATATTCGTCGCCGCGCCAATAGATCAGATTATGTCGGCACTCGGCCCCTGGCCGGGCGTGGTTGGAAATCTCGTAGGACGGCAGGCCTTGCTCGGCGCAGACCTCCTGCGTCACATCATACAGCGCCCGCGCGACCGCCTCATCCGGGGTTTTCAACTTGCCCGCGGCATGCAGGCCGAAGAACGGCGTGCCTTCTTCGATGGTGAGCTGATAGAGCGAAAGATGCTCGGCGGCTTCCGATATCGCGAGCTTCAATTCGTCGGCCCACATCGATGGCGTCTGATCGGGGCGGGCGTAAATCAGATCGAACGAGTAGCGATCGAACGCAGCGCGCGCGATCGCGACCGCATCGAGCGCTTCCCGCGCGGTATGCAGCCGTCCCAGCGCTTTCAGCGAGGCATCATCCAGCGCCTGCACGCCGAGCGAGACCCGGTTGACCCCGGCGGTGCGATAGCCGCGAAAGCGCGTCGCCTCGACGCTGGTGGGGTTGGCCTCGAGGGTTACTTCGGCATCAGCAGCCACGCGCCAATGCTTGCCGATGGCATCCAGGATGGCGCCCACCGTTCGCGGCTGCATCAGCGAGGGTGTGCCGCCTCCGAGGAAAATCGACGACACCTCGCGGCCCGGCGCGCGCGCCGCCGTGGTTTCGATCTCGCGTGCGAACGCGCTGACAAAACGCTCCTCATCAACAGGGACATGCCGGACATGGCTGTTGAAATCGCAATACGGACATTTCGACAGGCAAAACGGCCAGTGCACGTAAACGCCGAAAGCCTTTTGCTCAGCGCGGCTCAAGGCAAATCTCCGCCAGTTTGACGAAGGCGCGGGCGCGGTGCGACAGCCCGAGGCCGAGCGGCGGCAGGCCATGCTTTTCGATGCTGGTCATTTCGCCGAAGGTGCGCGTATGCCCGTCGGGCAGGAACGCCGGATCATAGCCGAAGCCGGCGCTGCCGCGCGGCGGCCACACCAGCGTGCCGTCGGCGCGCGCTTCGACCTCTTCAACATGATCGTCTGGCCAGGCCACGCAGAGCGCGGAAACGAAATGCGCCTTGCGCTGGTCGGGCGTGGTCGCGCCGCGCTCCTGCAACAGCCGTTCGATCCGCGTCATCGCGCCGTTAAAATCCTTGGAGGGACCGGCCCAGCGCGCGGAGTAGATCCCGGGCGCGCCGTCCAGCGCGTCGACCACGAGGCCGGAATCATCGGCGAATGCCGCAAGCTTCGCTGCCTGGGCGGCCGCGACCGCCTTGATCCGGGCATTGGCTTGAAACGTCTTGCCGGTCTCGTCCGGTTCGTCGAGGCCAAGTTCGCCGGCCGATACCGCCTCGATGCCATAGGGCGCTAGCAGTTCGCGCATCTCGGCGAGCTTGCCGGGATTATGGGTCGCGATCACGATCTGGCCAGTGATTCGGCGGTGAGGCATGAATATCTATATTCCGTCATGGCCGGGCCCGTCCCGGCCATCCACGTCTTTCGAGGAAAGAAAGGAAGTCGTGGATGCCCGGGCATAGGCTAGCGGAAGCGACGCCGTCCTTCGAACGGCGAGGCCCGGGCATGACGGACCTCCGTGCATCACGCCACGGCCATTTTTTGCAAATCCACCAGCCGGGCCACGCCTTTGCGCGCCAGCGCCATCAGCGCCAGGAACTCATCCTGCGAAAACGGGGTCTTTTCCGCGGTGCCCTGGACCTCGATGATCCGGCCATCCCCGGTCATGACGAAATTGGCGTCGGTGTCGGCCTCGGAATCCTCGGCGTAATCCAGATCGAGCACCGGCGTACCGCCATAGATGCCGCAGGAGATCGCCGCCACGTTGTCGCGCAGCACGTTGCCTTTGAGCATGTTGCGGGTCTTCATCCAGCCGATGCAGTCGGCCAGGGCGACCCAGGCGCCGGTGATCGAGGCGGTTCGGGTGCCCCCATCGGCCTGAATCACGTCGCAATCGACCGTGATCTGGCGCTCGCCGAGCGCCACCAGATCAACGGTGGCGCGCAGCGAACGGCCGATCAGGCGCTGGATTTCGACCGTGCGGCCATTTTGCTTGCCGGCGGAGGCCTCGCGGCGGGTACGCTCCAGCGTCGCCCGCGGCAGCATGCCATATTCCGCGGTGACCCAGCCGCGGCCCTGGCCCTTGAGCCAGGGTGGCAGCCGCTCTTCCAGCGTGGCCGTCACCAGGACGTGGGTATCGCCGAATTTGACCATGCAGGAGCCTTCGGCGTACTTCACGACCCCGCGTTCGAGCGACACGGCGCGCAGTTCATCTGGCGCACGGCGGCTTGGCCGCATGGGAAATCCTCCAGCAGTTACGAAAATTCGCAAAAAAGCAGCGTTCGCGGTGCTTGTAAGAGGGGGAGGCGGCAGCGGCAAGGGGCATTAGCCGTCAAGCAGCATAAGCTGCAATGCCCGCTTGTAAGGGAGGCCGGAGAGCGACAGATTAGGGGCAGTTGAGGGAGTAGCCAGTGGCCCACCACGATCCGATCGGCCTGATCGCGCCAAATGCCGGCCTCGCCCAGCTCAACGAGCGCTCACGGGATATTTTTCGCCAAATTGTCGAGAGTTATCTGGCTACCGGCGAACCGGTCGGCTCACGCAATATTTCGCGCCTGATCGCGGTGCCGCTGTCGCCGGCCTCGGTACGCAATGTGATGTCGGATCTCGAGCAGCTTGGCCTGGTCTACGCGCCCCATACCTCGGCCGGCCGGCTGCCGACCGAATTGGGCCTGCGTTTCTTCGTCGACGCCCTGATGCAGGTTGGCGATCTGACCGAGCCGGAGCGCGAGACGATCCAGACCCAGCTTGCTTCCGTCGGCCGGGCGCAATCGGTCGAGGCAGCCTTGGGCGAAGCGTTGACACGGCTGTCCGGCCTGACCCGTGCGGCGGCGGTGGTGCTGACCGCCAAATCCAATTCGCGGCTAAAACACATCGAATTCGTGCGGCTGGAACCGGAAAAGGCGCTGGTGGTCCTGGTCGGCGAGGACGGCCAGGTCGAGAACCGGGTGCTGACATTGGCTCCAGGTGTTCCCTCTTCGGCGCTCACCGAAGCCACCAATTTTCTCAATGCGCGGATTCGCGGGCGCACGCTGGCGGAGGCGCGCCTCGAACTTGAAACCGCGCTGGCGCAAAACCGCAGCGAACTCGATCAGCTGACGCAGAAGGTGATTTCGGCGGGGCTCGCAAGCTGGTCCGGGGGCGCAACTGAAGACCGCCAGTTGATCGTGCGCGGCCATGCCAATCTGCTGGAAGATCTGCATGCGCTGGAAGACCTCGAGCGGGTCCGGCTGTTGTTCGACGATCTCGAGACCAAACGCGGCGTGATCGATCTTTTGGGTCGCGCGGAACGCGCCGAAGGCGTGCGGATTTTCATCGGCTCGGAAAACAAGCTGTTTTCGCTATCGGGTTCCTCCACCATCATCGCGCCCTATAGCGATGGCGCCGGCCATATCGTGGGCGTCCTCGGCGTGATCGGGCCGACGCGGCTGAACTATGCCAGGGTGATCCCGACCGTGGATTACGCCGCGCGGATCGTCAGCCGGATGCTGGGTGGCTGAAGGTCCCGCGGGTCAGGTTGCGCTTGATTTTCGGCGCTTAAAGCACGATATCCCGGCCTACAGCTCCACAATTTGGCCCAGATGCGATTTTTTCGAGAAGGCAATCCATGACCGACCCGAACCGGCAGAATGACGATCCGGCTGATACCGCCGAGCCCGTGGTTTCGAAGCCTTACATCATGCCCGACGATCCCGAGGAAGGCTCGGTCGAGGCCCTGACCAAGGAAGTCGCCGAGGCGCGCGACAAGATGCTGCGGACGCTGGCGGAGATGGAAAACCTGCGCAAGCGGACCAGCAAGGAAGTCGCCGACGCGCGAACCTACGGCATCACCGGCTTTGCGCGCGACGTCCTCGACATTGCCGACAATTTGCAGCGTGCGCTGGACGCGGTTCCGGCCGAGGCCAAAGCCGCAGCCGATCCCGGCCTGAAGGCGCTGATCGAAGGTGTCGAGCTGACCGAGCGATCGCTGCTCAACGCGCTGGAGAAAAACGGCGTCAAGAAGTTCGATCCGTCGGGCGAGAAGTTCGACCCGAACTTCCAGCAGGCGATGTATGAGGTCCCTGACGCGTCGGTGCCATCCGGTACCGTGGTTCAGGTCGTGCAGGCCGGCTACACGATCGGCGAGCGCGTGCTGCGGCCGGCGCTGGTTGCGGTCTCCAAGGGTGGCGCGAAGGCCGTGCCGGCCTCCGAAGCGAACTAAACCGGCTGGCTCCTTGGCCCACCTCTCCGCTGGGAAGCGGTGGGCCGTTAGAGCGTTTTCGAGCGAAGTGGATACCGGTTCGCGTAAAGAAAACGCGTCAAACAAAAACCTAGAGCCCCGTTCCGATGGAATCGGAACGGGAAAGGCTCTAGGCCAAGGCAATCTTATTCAAGCGCTGAATTTAAACCGCGATATCCGCGGACTGGATGCGCTTGACGCCGGCTTTGGCCATGTCGGTCCAGGCCTTGGCGAGTGAACCCTGGGTGTCGATGCCGCGGCAGGCGTCCTCGACCACATAGGTTTCGAACCCGGCCTTGCGCGCATCGAGCGCGGTCCACGCGACGCAGAAATCGGTGGCGAGGCCGGTCACGAACAGCCGCTTCATCTGGCGCGCTTTCAGATAGGCCTCGAGGCCGGTCGTGGTCTTGCCGTCGGCCTCGGTGAAGGCCGAATAGCTGTCGACGTCCTTGTGAAATCCCTTGCGGATGACGAGTTCGGCCTGCGGGATCGAAATATCCTTCGACAGCAGCGCGCCGTCGGTGCCCTGAACGCAATGATCGGGCCACAGCACCTGCTTGCCGTACGGCAGATCGATAATTTCGAACGGCTTCTTGCCGGGGTGCGCGGAGGCGAACGAGACATGGCCCTCGGTGTGCCAGTCCTGCGTCATCACCACATTGGTAAAACCCTTGGCGATCCGGTTGATGACCGGGACGACCTGATCGCCATCCTTTACGGCCAGGCTGCCGCCGGGCAGGAAACAGTTCTGCACATCGATCACCAGAAGCGCCGATGTATCGTCAGGCTTGATCGACATCGCTGCCCAGACCTTGCTTGAAATGATGCCCGCGACAGCGGTCGTCGCGAGACCGGTGAGAATCTGCCTTCGGTCCAACATGGTGTGGTCCCCTGCCAAGATCACGCAAGCAAATCAAATCGCCAGGGGGGCGTAAAGCGGATTTAGGCTTCGGCGGCAGATCGAATGTCAGGCGCCGTTGGGGGATTCCTCGGCAGATCGGGAACCGGCCAAGCCGGAAACCAGGTCGGAAACATCCCGGAAATCAGCGCTGCGCAATTCCGTCGCGCACCGCACGAAAACGCGGGAACGCCTTCTCCCATTGGTCGCGCGGCGCGCTTCCGATGATGCGCATCACGGTCGGGGTACCGAACCGCAGCCATTGCACCACGGTGACGGGAGTATTGTCCTTGCCGCTGGTTGCATTGATGCGCGTTTCATACCCCGCCATGCCGTCGATCCGGAGCGGTTCAGACATCGTGATCCGGGCCCCGCGCACCCCGGGGATCGCGATCGCGGTTTCCTGGGCGAACCGGTCGCGGTCTTCCGGCTGCGCCGGCGCGGTGGTGATCAGGCCGATCACCATGAAGGGGGCCGGCTCAAACCCGGCGGTTTCATCGTTGTCGGCGAGGATGACGGCAGCGCCGGCCGCCAGCGTGCGGACATTCTTGAAGTCACCGAGATTGGTGACGTTGAACGGCATCCGCGCAAGCTGCTCCTCGACCGGAACCTCCTTGCGGGTGATCGCCGATGCAAACATCTTGCGCACGGCTTCGTCGGTGTAGATTTTGCCGGCGTTCTCGGGAATCTGCACGGCGATATAGCCGGAGAATGTGCCGCCCGGCAAAATCACCGAATAGCGCCGCACGCTGGTGCCGCCGTTCATCGCGTTTTCCACGGTGTAATAGGCAGTGCCGGCCGCGGTCTCGATACTCTCGGGTTGGATGCCGGGAGCACCAGGCAGAGTGGCCTTGAAGGCATTCATGACTTCGCCATAGGCGGCGACGGGAAGTTCGGCCACCAGCACCTTGACGCTATGGTCTTCGGATTCGAAGCCGACAAAGGCCTTCGCGGGCACCAGGCCGACCAGCGGTGTCATCCCAACCCGGACCCCCGGCGGGAAGATCGCGTCTTCGGCAAAAGCTGGGCAGATGACGGCCATCAGCAAGGCGGCCGCGGACAATAATCGAATGAGCTTCATGAAAAATCTACTGGGTTGGCATTGAGGCCGTTCAATGGTCGAGGTTCAGGCAGGTCGCCACATTCCCGGCTGGTCTGGGTTTAGCTGCTTTGCCGTCGCGGCAACAGGGCAGGACGCCATGCAAGTTCGGGTCTGGCACATTGCGTATTGTTAACCAGTCGGATGCCGGAAGTGCTGCGTGGGCCCGTTCCGCCTGCGGGCCAAAAGGCTCCGTGTAAGGCTCGGCACGTGCATAGCGGGGCTTGCCTGAACGGACACTATCTTTCCCGGGGCGGGGTTTTAGGGCCTCAAGGTTGCGCTCAGTCCTTGCGGGGAGTGCCCCCCCTCCTATATGAGGCTGACCGTCGCAATATCGCGAGTATTTGATCGTCTGGGGGTTTGGATTGGTGCGCCGTCAGGGCCCAGCCAACCTGCCGCAAAAACAAGGATATGAGGAACCATGGGAAAGGTCATCGGGATCGATCTCGGCACCACCAATTCGTGCGTCGCCGTAATGGATGGCAAAACAGCTAAAGTCATCGAAAACGCCGAGGGCATGCGGACGACCCCGTCGATCGTCGCTTTCAGCGATGACGGCGAGCGCCTCGTCGGCCAGCCGGCCAAGCGTCAGGCGGTGACCAACCCCGAGCGGACCTTCTTTGCGGTCAAGCGCCTCGTCGGCCGCCGCTACGATGACCCGATGGTCGAGAAGGACAAGAAGCTCGTCCCCTACAAGATCGTCAAGGCGTCGAACGGCGATGCCTGGGTCGAGGCGGACGGAAAGACCTATTCGCCCTCGCAGGTTTCCGCCTTCATCCTGCAAAAGATGAAAGAGACCGCGGAAGCCCATCTGGGCCAGAAGGTCGATCAGGCCGTCATCACGGTTCCTGCCTATTTCAACGACGCGCAACGTCAGGCCACCAAGGACGCCGGCAAGATCGCCGGCCTTGAAGTGCTGCGCATCATCAACGAGCCGACCGCGGCTGCCCTGGCTTACGGTCTCGACAAGACCAAGGCCGGCACCATCGCGGTATACGATCTCGGCGGCGGCACGTTCGACGTCTCGGTGCTCGAGATCGGCGATGGCGTGTTCGAGGTGAAGTCGACCAACGGCGATACGTTCCTGGGCGGCGAAGACTTCGACATGCGGCTCGTCAGCTATCTGGCCGACGAGTTCCAGAAGGAGCAGGGCATCAACCTGCGCAACGACAAGCTTGCCTTGCAGCGCCTGAAGGAGGCCGCCGAAAAGGCCAAGATCGAATTGTCGTCGACCACCCAGACCGAGATCAATCTGCCGTTCATCACGGCCGACCAGACCGGACCGAAGCATCTGACGATGAAGCTGACCCGCTCGAAGTTCGAGGCGCTGGTCGACGATCTCATTCAGAAGACCATCGAGCCGTGCCGCAAGGCGCTCAAGGACGCGGGCCTCACCGCCGCCGAGATCGGCGAAGTGGTGCTGGTCGGTGGCATGACCCGGATGCCGAAGGTCCAGGAAGTCGTGAAGCAGTTGTTCGGCAAGGAGCCGCACAAGGGCGTCAACCCGGATGAAGTCGTCGCCATTGGTGCGGCGATCCAGGCCGGCGTGCTGCAAGGCGACGTCAAGGACGTGCTGCTGCTCGACGTCACCCCGCTGTCGCTCGGCATCGAGACGCTGGGTGGCGTGTTCACCCGCATCATCGATCGCAACACCACGATCCCGACCAAGAAGAGCCAGGTGTTCTCGACCGCCGAGGATAACCAGAACGCGGTCACCATTCGCGTCTTCCAGGGCGAGCGTGAAATGGCCGCCGACAACAAGGTTCTCGGTCAATTCGATCTGATGGGCATTCCGCCCTCGCCGCGCGGCATGCCGCAAATCGAGGTGACCTTCGACATCGACGCCAACGGCATCGTCAACGTCTCGGCCAAGGACAAGGCGACCGGCAAGGAACAGCAGATCCGGATCCAGGCATCCGGCGGACTGTCCGACGCCGACATCCAGAAGATGGTCAAGGACGCCGAGGCCAACGCTGCGGAGGACAAGAAGCGCCGCGAGGCGGTCGACGCCAAGAACCACGCCGACAGCCTGGTGCATTCCACCGAGAAGGCGCTGGCCGAGCATGGCTCGAAGGTCGAGGACGCCGAGCGTCGCGCCATCGAAGACGCCGTCAGCGATCTGAAGGAAGCGCTGAAGGGCGACGATGCCGAGGCGATCAAGGCCAAGACCAATACGCTGGCGCAGGCTTCGATGAAGCTCGGCGAGGCGATGTACAAGCAGCAGGCCGAGAGCGATGCGGCCAAGGATGCTGCGAAGGATGACGTGGTCGACGCGGAGTTTACCGAAGTCGACGACGACAAGAACAACAAGAAATCCGCTTAATCAGGCGACGAACATGGCCCTCATTCCAAAGAGCGCGCGAACTGCGTCTCGAAGGTGTGGGGGTCATTTTTCGTTAAGCCGAAGGCGGCATCTTGCCAAAAGCATGACGACGAACTTCGGGCGGAATTGACCGATGTCCACCAAGCGCTGTTATTACGAAACCCTGGAAGTCGAGCGGAGCGCGGACGACTCCAAGCTGAAGTCGGCGTTCCGCAAGCTGGCGATGAAATGGCATCCGGACAAGAATCCGGGCGATGCTGCCAGCGAAGTCCGCTTCAAGGAAATCAACGAGGCCTACGAAGTCCTCAAGGATGGCGACAAGCGCGCGGCCTATGACCGGTTCGGTCATGCGGCGTTCGAGCAGGGTGGTGCTGGCGGCCCCGGTTTCGGCGCCGGCTTCGCCTCGTCGTTTTCGGATATTTTCGAGGATCTGTTCGGCATGGCCGGGCAGCGTGGCCGCGGCGGCGGCCGCGAGCGCGGCGCCGACCTGCGCTACAACATGGAAATCACGCTGGAAGAGGCCTATCTCGGCAAAACCGCCCAGATCGAGATTCCGGTGTCGGTCACCTGCGAAGCCTGCTCCGGCATCGGCGCCAAGGCCGGCACCAAGCCGAAGACCTGCTCGATGTGCGGCGGTCAGGGCCGTGTGCGCCAGGCGCAGGGCTTCTTTACGCTGGAGCGGACCTGTCCAGGCTGCCAGGGCCGCGGCCAGATGATCGAGGATGCCTGTCCCTCCTGCTCGGGCTCCGGCCGGGTCACGCGCGAGCGCAATCTGTCGGTCAACATTCCGCAAGGCGTGGAAGACGGCACGCGCATTCGCCTCGCCGGCGAGGGCGAAGCCGGCGTCCGCGGTGGTCCGTCGGGCGATCTCTATATTTTCCTGTCGCTGGCCACCCATCAATTCTTCCAGCGCGATGGTGCCGACCTGCACTGCCGTGTGCCGATCTCGATGGTGTCGGCGGCACTGGGCGGCGAATTCGAGGTGCCGACCATCGACAAGGGCAAGACCAAGGTCAAAATCCCCAGCGGAACCCAGTCGGGCCGGCGCTTTCGCATTGCATCCAAGGGCATGCCGGTGCTGCGCTCGCGGCAGACCGGAGACATGTATGTCCAGGTCATGGTCGAAACGCCGCAGAATTTGACCAAGAAGCAGCAGGAATTACTCGCCGAGTTCGAAAAATTATCGTCCGGTGCTACTCAACCCGAGGCTGCGGGTTTCTTCACCAAGGTCAAGGATTTCTTCGGCACCCGCGCCAGCACCTGAGGCGGCGGCCAGGATGCTTGCGTCCGCTGCCGGAGCCGGCCAAAAAATCAAGTGGTGCATGGTCTTATCGCCCAACCCCGACAGGCCTGCGCTGACCGTGCAACAGCCATTCGGCTTGACCGTTTCGGCGGCGACCTATACCTCTTTGTGACGATATTCTGACACAGCCGCCCAATCGCGGTCCCGCCTGGTAGCGACAATGCCTTTGCAATCGTCCGCGCGTGCGTTGAAAAAGCCTCTGCGTCTCGATGACGAGGTTCGCTTTCTTCGTTCATGGATCGAGAAGCCGCTGCACATGGGCGCAGTGATGCCTTCGGGGCGCGTGCTGGCGCGTACCATGGCACAGTATGTCGATGCTGATTCCTCAGGGCCGGTCGTCGAACTCGGGCCCGGCACCGGCGCCATCACCAATGCGCTGATCGAGCGCGGGATCGATCAGAAGCGTCTCGTGCTGGTCGAATATAATCCGGGATTCTGCGCGCTGCTGCGCGATCGCTATCCGCAGGCCACCGTCGTGCAGGGCGACGCCTATACCTTGCGCGACTCGCTATGGAACGTGCTGAGCGTTCCCGCGTCCGCCATCGTGTCCGGTCTGCCGCTGGTGACAAAACCGATGCTGACGCGCCTGAAACTGATCCGCGATGCCTTCCTGGCGCTGGCGCCGGGGGCACCGTTCGTGCAGTTCACCTATTCGGTGGCGCCGCCGATCCCGAAATCGCTGCCCGGCGTATCGACCCAGGCTTCCGAGCGAATCTGGATGAATCTTCCACCGGCTCGCGTCTGGGTGTATCGCAAGGGCTGATACCGCCTGGCGCTCAAGCGCCGCAGGTTCACCCGACGATCAAGATCATGTCCGCGCTGAAAATCCTTGTGATCCCCGGTTCGCTGCGCATCGGCTCGCTCAATGCGAGGCTCGCGGCGAGCATCGCCGCCGAGCTCGCGGTGGCCGGCGCCGACGTCACGCGAATCTCGCTCGCGGATTTTCCGCTGCCGATCTATGACGGCGATCTGCAGGCCAAATCCGGCGTGCCGAAGCCTGCGATCAATCTCAAGCGCATGATGTCGGCGCATCACGGCGTGCTGATCGTGACGCCGGAACATAATTCATCGGTTCCCGCGCTGCTCAAGAACGCCATCGACTGGGTAAGCCGCGTGCATGAATCGCACGAAGCCCGCGGCTATGTGTTTCGCGAACGGGCGTTTGCGATCGCGGCCGCCTCGGGCAATCGGCTCGGCGGAACGCGGGCGCTGGCGGCGCTGCGGCTGATTTTGGCGGCCTGCCAGGCGCCGGTTATTCCAAGCCAGCTCGCGCTGTCGTTCGCTAACGAGGCCTATGATGATATGGACCGGTTGAAACATCCCGCCGATATCGAGGCGCTGATGGCGCTGGTGCGGCAGCTGATCGAATTTTCCCAGCGCATGATGTGAGGTGAGATGCAGCCAACCAAGATCGCGACCAAGGATCCTGTCGCTGCCGCTATCGCTCCGCAAGACCGCCTGATCGTGGCGCTGGATTTGCCTGACGTCGCCGCGGCGGAAGCGATGATCGGGCGGCTCGGCGACAGCGTCACCTTCTACAAGATCGGCTATCAGCTGGCCTATGCCGGCGGCATTTCCATGGTCGGCCGGCTCGCGGATGCAGGCAAGAAGGTCTTCATCGATCTGAAGCTGCATGACATCGGCAACACGGTGGCGCGCGGGGTCGAGAGCCTCGCCAGATCAGGCGCGACGTTTCTCACGGTGCATGCCTATCCGCAGACCATGAAGGCGGCGGTCGAGGCGCGCGCGGGATCGAGCCTCAAGATCCTCGCCGTCACCGTGCTGACGTCGTACGATGATGGCGACCTGCACGCGGCGGGCTATCGGCTCGGCGTTTCCGATCTGGTCGAAGCCCGCGCCCGGCAGGCGCAGGCGCTCGGCGTCGACGGTCTGGTGTGCTCGCCGGAAGAGGCGGCCTCGCTGCGCACGATCGTCGGTCACCAGATGCATCTGGTGACACCCGGTATTCGGCCGCAGGGCTCCTCGGTAGGCGACCAGAAGCGCATCATGACGCCGGCCCGCGCCATCGCCGCCGGCGCCGACTATCTGGTGGTGGGACGGCCGGTGATGGAAGCGGCCGATCCCAGGGCCGCCGCGGACGCCATTCAGGCCGAGATCGCACAAGCTCTTGGATAAAGCGTTTTCAAGCGAAGTGGGCACCGGTTCGCGTGAAGAAAACGCGCAAAAATACAAGACTTTAACTAATAAGACCTTGGCTAGCTCATAAAACGGAGACGACGAATGGCAAAAGGCTACTGGATCGGACGCGTCGATGTTCACAACGAAGAAGGCTACAAGCCCTACGCCGCGGCCAACGGGCCGATCTTCAAGAAATGGGGCGGGCGGTTCGTCGTGCGCGCCGGCAAGTTCACCGGCGTGGAGGGTGAAAGCCGCTCGCGCAATGTGGTGATCGAGTTTCCCGACTACGAGACCGCGATGGCGTGCTACCGCTCGCCGGAATATCAGGAAAACATCAAACGGCGGCAGCCGCATTCGATCGCCGATCTCATCGTGGTGGAAGGCTACGACGGCCCGCAGCCCTGATCGGAGCTAAAGGATCGGTCGTTGCCGGAACGGCCGGTCCCGGCTATAGGGCGTGAAGAGGTAAAACCATGTCCGACATGCGTTTGATCGTTGCGGGAGCCGGCGGCCGGATGGGCCGGGCGCTGACCCGCGTCATTGCGGAGACGCCCGGAGCCGTGCTGGCCGGTGCGCTGGAGGCGCCCGGTTCCGAGCTGCTGGGCAAGGATGCCGGCGTGCTGGCGGGCCTGCCGGCCAACGGCGTCGAATTATCAGGCGATCTGTGGTCGCTGTCGGCCAAAGCCGATGGCATTTTGGACTTCACCGTGCCTGGCGCCACCATCGCCAATGTCGCGATCGCGGCCGAGCGTGGCCTGGTCCATGTCATCGGCACCACCGGGCTGTCCGCCTCCGACATGGCGGTGATCAAGACCGTGACATCGCGCGCGGTCGTCGTGCAGTCCGGCAATATGAGTCTCGGCGTCAATCTGCTCGCCGCACTGGTCAAGCGCGTCGCGGGGTCGCTCGACGAAAGCTTCGACATCGAAATTCTCGAGATGCACCACAAGGCCAAGATCGACGCGCCCTCCGGTACCGCCTTGTTGCTGGGCGAGGCCGCCGCCGCCGGTCGCAAGATCGCACTGGATCAGCATTCGGCGCGCGGACGCGATGGCGTCACCGGCCCGCGCAACTCCGGCGCCATCGGATTTGCGTCGCTGCGCGGCGGCTCCGTGACCGGCGATCACAGTGTGATCTTCGCCGGCCCGATGGAGCGCATCGAACTGACGCATCGGGCCGAGGACCGCACGATGTTCGCGCAAGGCGCGATCAAGGCCGCGCTGTGGGCGCGCGACAAGAAGCCGGGCTTTTATACCATGACCGACGTGCTCGGGCTGAGTGACTTCTAGAGCGGGATGAGCATGATCTTTTCGGAAAACCGGTTTCCACTTTTCCGGATCATGCTCTAGAAACGGAAACTTTTGAATGAGCGATCGTCTTCTTGTGTTGGTGCGTCATGGCCAGAGCGAATGGAATCTGAAGAACCTGTTCACCGGCTGGAAAGATCCTGACCTCACCGAGCAGGGCATCAAGGAGGCGAAACAAGCCGGCCGCTTGCTGAAGGCGCAGGGCCTGTCGTTCGATGTCGCCTTTACGTCGGTGCTGACGCGCGCGCAGCACACGCTCGATCTGGCGCTGGCCGAGATCGGCCAGAGCGGCCTTGCGACCAAAAAGAACCTGGCGCTCAACGAGCGCGACTACGGCGAGCTCTCGGGTCTGAACAAGGACGATGCCCGCAAGAAATGGGGCGAGGAGCAGGTGCTGATCTGGCGGCGATCCTACGATGTGCCGCCGCCCGGCGGCGAAAGCCTGAAGGATACGCTGGCGCGCACGCTGCCCTATTACGTCCAGGAGATCCTGCCCGGCGTGCTGCGCGGCGAGCGCACACTGGTCGCCGCCCATGGCAATTCATTGCGCGCGCTCATCATGGTGCTGGAGAAGCTGACGCCGGAACAAATCCTGAAGCGTGAACTGGCGACCGGCGTGCCCGTGATCTACCGGCTCAACGCCGATGCGACGGTGGCGTCGAAGCTCGATCTGGCGGGGTAGGCGCGGATGGTGGGGTGGGCAAAGGCGCTCTTTGCGCCGTGCCCACCATCTGCTCGTCGGTATCTCGAATGATGGGCACGCTTCGCTTTACCCACCCTACGCTCTAATTCAGCCCCACTTGTCCGGCTTCCCAGCCCAGCATCGCCTGTTTGCGGGTGATGCCCCAGTGATAGCCGGTCAGCGCGCCGCTCTTGCCGAGGGCGCGATGGCAGGGCACCACGAACGACACCGGATTGCGCCCGACCGCAGCGCCCACGGCGCGCGACGCCTTGGGGTTATCAATCGAATTGGCGATATCGGAGTAGCAGACCGCGCGGCCCATCGGGATCTTCAGCAGCGTTTCCCAGACCCGGACCTCGAAATCGGTGCCGATCAGCACCACGCGCAACGGCTGGTCGGCGCGCCAAAGCTTGGTGTCGAAGATCCGCCGCGCCAGCGGCGCCGTGCCGTCGTGGTCCTCGACATATCTGGCGTTAGGCCAGCGCCGCTGCATGTCGGCGAATGAGGCCTGTTCCCCACCGGGATCGGCAAAGGCGAGCCCGGCCAGGCCGCGGCCGCTGGCGATCACGATCGCGGTGCCGAACGGGGACGTGTGGAAGCCGTAGCGCAAGGTCATGCCGGCGCCGCCGTTCTTCCATTCACCCGGCGACATCGCTTCATGGGTGACGAACAGATCGTGCAGTCGCCCCGGGCCGGAAAGCCCGGAGTCCAGCGCCGCGTCGAGCACGCTGGCGGAATCGCGCAGCAGCCCCTTGGCGTGATCGAGCGTCAACGCCTGCATGAAGTCTTTCGGGGTCAGTCCGGCCCAGCGGCGGAACAGAAGGTGCAGCTCGTCCGGCGTCACCGAGGCCGCATCGGCCATCGCTTCGATGGTCGGCTGCGCGCGCCAGTGTTCCGAAATGAAGGCGATGGCGCGCCGCACCGAATCATAGTCGCGCAACGCGGCGTCCTGCGGGCCGGGTCGGGTGAGGCGGTGGTCGTTGATTGCAAGGTTCATCATGCTGCCTGATGTAGGCTGTGGCCGGCGCCCAAACCACCCGATTTCCGACAGCCTCTGGTCACAGCGGGTTATAGGTCGGGCCGCGCTTGGCGGCTTGCAGGGCAGCCAATAAGGCCTTGGCAAAGCTTGCTTTTTCGTCCGGACCCAGGAAACTTGCAACAGAGACGCGGCGGCCTCTGGAAACCAGATAAAGCTTCTCGATGCCGAATTCGGCGTGGGTCTTCTGATCGAGTTGCACCCACAGCGGATTGAGCACCCATTCGACGACATGGCCGCGGTGACTGACCCGCCGCACCCGCAATTCGCTAGGCGTCACCGAGATTTCCTCGGTGGCGTTGCCGCGGCGGAAATTGACCTTGAACGCCCAATAGACCAGCAGGACGTCGAGGCCGAAAAAGCCGAACACCGGCCAGGCCCCCATCATCCAGAACGCAACGCCGGCGCCAAAGCTGACCACGCTGAGAAACCCCATCAGCACCAGGAAACCCGTGCGGTTCAGCGAGCGATGCGGGGTCAACAGCGCCGAAAACAATTCGGGCTCTGGCGGCACCGGATCAAAGTCATTGCCTGCGGTCATCGCGTCTCAGTATACCCGGATCATGGCCAAAATCACCCGCAAGACCCCGCCTAAAAAGACTCCACCTAAAAAGACTGCGTCTAGAAAGCCTTCGCCTAAGAAGGTTTCGTCGAAATCGAAACCGTCCAAATCCAAGCCTTCGAAATCCAGCGTGTCAAAACCCTGGACGGCGGCTGAAGTCTACGAAGCCTTCAGCCGTTTCCGAAAGGCCAATCCCGAGCCGAAGGGCGAACTCGAGCACCTCAATCCCTACACGCTATTGGTCGCGGTGGTGTTGTCGGCGCAGGCGACCGATGCCGGCGTCAACAAGGCGACGCGCGCGCTGTTCGCGGTGGCCGACACGCCGCAGAAAATGCTGGCGCTCGGTGAGGAGCAGGTGCGCGAGTACATCAAGACCATCGGGCTCTATCGCAACAAGGCCAGGAACGTGATCGCGCTATCGGAAAAGCTGATCGCCGAATTTGGCAGCGAGGTGCCGCGCACCCGCGTCGAGATCGAGACGCTGCCCGGCGCCGGCCGCAAGACCGCCAATGTCGTGCTCAACATGGCGTTCGGCGAGCACACCATGGCGGTCGACACCCACGTGTTTCGCGTCGGCAATCGCACCGGCATGGCGCCGGGCGCAACCCCGCTCGACGTCGAACTCGGCCTCGAGCGCGTGATCCCGTCCGAGTTCATGCTGCACGCGCATCACTGGCTGATCCTGCACGGCCGCTACACCTGCCTGGCGCGCTCGCCGCGCTGCGATGTCTGCCTGATCAACGATCTCTGCCGCTGGCCGGAGAAGACGGTGTAGGTTAGGAGCATATCCAAACGCACGGCCGTCATCCTGAGGTGCGCGCCCTTTCTTGCGCGCCTCGAAGGATGGCCGCGAGCACGACGCCGAACACCATCCTTCGAGGCGCGCAAGAAAGGGCGCGCACCTCAGGACGACGGTGGAGTTGTTGCGAGGATGACAGTGGCGGAGTTGTTGCCGGGATGACGGCGAAGCCGACACACAATGACGACGGCCGCGCTGGCGCCTCTACGCCGCCGGCACGCCGGTCTTGCGCACGGGCTCGATCAGTTCCGGCCGCGGGCCGGAAAGCCGTTTGTGCATGTGGACCATGAACGCCATGCCGAACAGCGGCGTCGCCAGATTGACGATCGGGATCGACACGAACGCCGCGATCACCAGCCCCGCGGTGAAGATGATGCCGGCATTTTCACGGCGCATCGCCTTGGCCTCGGCCGGCGGGCGAAATCGCATCGCGGCGAGTTCGAAATATTCGCGGCCGAGCAGCCAGGCGGTCGCAATGAAGAAGGCGATGAATCCGACGCCGGCCATGAACACGAACGGCAGCGCGATTAGATAGACCAGGATCGTGAGCAGCGCGAACTTGATGCCTTCTGATATCGCGAGGCCGAACGGCAGCGCCATCCCCGGGCGTTCCGCCGGATAATGCTCGCGCTCGACATGGTCGGCGACGTCGTCGACGAATACGCTCGCCACCAGCGAGGTGATCGCGGGCATCAGGAACACCGCGCCCAGCACTACGCCAAGGCCGGCGGCAATCGAGATGATCCACGCCAGCACATTGAGCGAGGTGTGGAAGCCGGGACCCAGCCCTGCCTCGGCCCAGCCCTGGCCATACACCGCAAGCCAGTTCAACAGCCGCTGCAAACCGATCGCCAGCACCACGACCAACGCCAGCGCGAGCCCGATCGAGCGCCACAGGATCGAGCGCATCGGCGGCGACAGGATTTGCGATAGCGCCTTGACGGCGGCGTCCAGCATGGTGGTCAGGCCCTCTGCGATGACGCTGGCACAGGTAGAGATGCCCACAAGCTTAGGCAAGAGCAGCGACGGGCTCAGCCTTGAGGGGCCGCGAGCCCGCCGCCACGCATTTGCGTTATGCAGCGGTGAATGGACCGTTGCCCAGATATGATTTTCCAGCGCGACCATGAACGCCTAATCTGGCCGCGCGGCCAGGGAATTGACCAGGGAACTGATGCAGCCGGGAGATCAAATGACTGGGACGGGACTGCCCAAGGAACTACCCAAGGAACTGCCCCTCGCGGGCGTGAGGGTCATCGAGATGACCCACATGGTGATGGGGCCGACCTGCGGCATGATCCTGGCGCAACTCGGCGCCGAAGTCATCAAGGTCGAACCGCCGGCGGGCGACAAGACCCGCAGCCTAGGCGGCATGGGCACCTCGTTCTTTCCGCTGTTCAACCGCGGCAAAAAAAGCGTCGTGCTCGATTTCGAGAAGCCCGAAGACCGCGAGACCATGCACCGGCTGCTCGCCGGCGCCGACGTGTTCCTGGAAAACTTTCGCGACGGGCAACTGGAAAAGCAGGGCCTCGGCGCCGAGCAGCTGCGCCGCAAATATCCGCATCTGATCATCGCCGGGCACAAGGGCTTTCTGTCCGGTCCCTACGAGCATCGCCCGGCGCTCGACGAAGTCGTGCAGATGATGTCGGGCCTTGCCGCCATGACCGGCACCCGCGACAAGCCGCAGCGCGTCGGCTCGTCGGCCAACGACATCATGGGCGGCATGTTCGGCGTGATCTCGATCCTCGCCGCGCTCTACCAGAAGCGCGGCGGCGTCACCGGCGGCGCCGACATCCGCATCGGCCTGTTCGAGAACTGCCTGTTCCTGGTCGCCCAGCACATGGTCGAATATGAGATGACCGGCAACAAGCCGCGCTCGATGCCGGAGCGCGAACATGCGTGGCCGATCTACGATATTTTCGACACCGCGGGCGGCGAGCGCATTTTCATCGGCGTGGTGACCGAAGGCCACTGGCAGAGCTTTTGCCGGGAATTCGGCCTGAAGGAATTTTCCGAAGATCCGACATTGCGCAACACCACCGAACGGATCATGGCGCGCGGCAGGATCATTCCGCGCGTCGCCGAGGAGATCAAACGCTGGGACGTCACCGAGCTTTCGGCCAAACTCGACCGGCTCAACATCTGCTTCTCGCCGATCAATCGCCCGGAAGATCTGTTGAGCGATCCGCATGTGCTGCGCCCGGGCGGCCTCGTCAACAACATCAATGCCGATGGCAAGCCGTTCCGCGTTCCGGCGCTTCCGGTGCGAGTGGAACGGCAGCAATCTCGGCGAAGGGCTTGAAGGTGCCGGTGCTCGGCGCCGATACCGAGGCGGTTCGCGCCGAACTCGAACGACCAGCAACATCTCCAATCAGCAAGGTCGCAGGGAGGCCCGCATGACCAAACGTTCAGAGATATCTATCCCGGCGATCGCGTGATCCTGCGCGAGGTCGGCTTGCGCGACGGCCTGCAACTGGTGAAGAAATTTCCCTCGACCGCGGCCAAGCAACGCTGGGTGCGCGACGAATACGCCGCCGGCGTGCGGCATTTCGAGGTCGGCTCGTTTCTGCCGGCCAAAACCTTCCCGCAATTCGTCGATGTGCGCGATGTCGATCGCGACCGTCGCGTCGCTGCCGGGCGCGCACGGCATCGCGCTGACGCTCAATGAACGCGGCGTCAACGAAGCGCTGGCCTCCGGCGTCGCCGAAATCGCCACGGTGGTGTCGGCGACCGAAGAACACAGCCAGGCCAATGCCAACCGCTCGCGCGATTCCGCCGATCGCCAATGTCAAGCGGCTGTGCGAATTGCGCGACGCCAGCGCGCACAAACCGATCGTCAATGCCGCGATCTCGATGGCGCTGGGCTGCTCGATCGTCGGGCGCGGTCGATCCGAAGGAAGTGATCCGGCTGGCGGAAAAATTTTATGAGGCGGGTGTCGATATGGTCGCCATCGCCGACACCGTCGGCTATGCCGGCCCGAAACAGGTCGGCGAGTTGACCAAAGCCGTGGTCAAGATCGCCGGATCGAAGCCGATCTGCGTTCATCTGCACGACACCAGGGGCATGGGCATTGCGAACGCGTCGGCGGCGCTCGATGCCGGTGCGCGGATTCTCGACGGCTCGCTCGGCGGCCTCGGCGGTTGCCCGTTCGCGCCGGGCGCGACCGGCAATGTCGTGTTCGAGGATCTGGTGTTTCTATGCGAGAGCAAGGGGTTTGCCACCGGCATCGATATCGACCGACTGATTGCGGTGCGCTCGATCCTGAAAGCGGAAATGCCCGGCGAACAACTTTACGGCGGGCTGGCCCGCGCCGGATTGCCGGAGAGGAAATCGGTGGTCGCGGCCTGACTTCCCGTCTCCCACAAGGGGAGAAGGGAAGAACGCATCGCTCATCAAATAAAACTTGACAGCATTTTTTGAGTTGCCCGTCGTGCCAATGTGTCGCAGCGGATCATGGTTGATCGCGAAGGCAAATCAGCTGCTTATTTCTTGCCATCCCACCCGACGAGAGGGGCGTTGCGCACGTCACGACACGCGGGGTGGGACGCGATGGACGCTTAAGCTGCGACTGACGAGCGCGGCTGAAGCGTACGGCAAAGTCGTGTGGTCCTGACGCCCCAATGGCAGGTGTCAAGTTCGCGATGATGTTTTGTATCACGCGGGCGACGGTGACAAACAAGCTCTGGTCTCACCGGGGAGAGCACGAAATAAGCTGTAAAACCATTGCGCAGGGAAGGCCGGACTGCTTCCGCTGAACCTGTATGCTCGTGTGCGTTTTTTTATCTACCCTTTGCACACGGGACCGCGGGTGCAGCGCGCACCCGGTCTTCCCTGCGCCCTCTCTTGAGGGTCGCGCTGCGCCCTCTCTTTTTGAGGGCCGATGAATTTGCAAAACTCGGGCGCAGTGTGTCGCGAGAACGCGGAGTTGTGCGCTTTTTACCCTCCCCTGCCCCTCAAGGGGAGGGTGAAGCGAATCTACGCCGCGAGTTCGGGCCAATGTTCGACCGGTGCTGCGACTATCACATCAACCGCTACTTCTTCAGCCGGAAGCGGCGTCTCTTGGTCAGTCGCTTCAGGAACAAGGGGCGGAGAAAGCGTCGCTTCTGGAAACACCCCGAATTCGCCGGCTACCTCCCGGAGCGGCTTCTGCTTATCGGCCCAGTGCAAGGCGGTGTAGTCGAAGCCGTGCACGATGGTGGGTTTGACGACTTCGAAATAGGGCGAGATATCGAAATCGCGCGGCATGTAGAGCGAGGAATCGCGGATGTGCAGGATTTCGCGCCGGGCCTTCCGAGTCGCGGCGCGGGTGATCCTGGGCAGGATGGGATAGCGCACGGCGTCGAAGGCCTGCGCGATCAGGGCCGAGCAGATGATCTTGGTGGGATCGCCGGAGCCGAAGGCGATCATGCGACGACGCCAGCGCTGCGGGATCGGCAGCGGGATCAGATAGCGCATCAGGTCGACGATGTTCTTGGTGTCGTAGCCGAAGCCGATCCGGTTGATGGCGTAACGGCACACCGTATTGCGGTCCTCGAACGACAGCCCGACGGGGCGGCAGAGCCTGGTGTGATAAGGAAAATATTTCGACAGCGGCGCCGACGTCACGCCTTCACCGATATTGGCCTCGATCAGGACATGCGGTTCGCCGTCCGGCTCGATCGCGCCGTCGATCGGGCCGACAAAAAGTGCCGCATGCGACCAGGTGGACTGCGTGAGATATTTGATGATGCCGGAAACCCGGCTGTTGCCTTCGACCAGCAGCACATCGCCCTGTTCGACGATGCCCCGCAACTGCTCCGGATCGCTCGGCGTGAACGGCTCGTAGCCCGGGACTTCCTTTTGCAGGTACCCCGCGATCCACTTGCCGACGGTATCGAGCATGACGCCCATGAACTAATCCCCCCGACGGTCTTTTCCGGCCGTCTTTTCTCTTTCTCTAGCATGGTCGAGAGCCGTTGCAATTTGGTTCATACCCGCAGTCCATCAATCATGATTGATTCACCATGGCGGTTGCTGCGTGGCTGCGGATGCGGCAAGTTCGGCGCCGTCCGGGACGCGGAATTCGCTCTCGCAATCGGGAATTTTTGGATCATCCAAGTATATGATTAAATTGATGTTTTTATCCAGATCGGCATTCGGCAATTGTGCCGGATGCGCGACGCCCGTTTCAGCATCGTCGCATTTTGCGCCGCGGTCTTTTGCGGCAATTTTGGAAACCATGACATGACAATAACCCGCCGTGATTTTCTGTCGGCGGCCGCGGGCCTTGCGGTGACGCCGGTGCTTGGTGCCCGCGCCCTCGGTGCGCCATTGCCGCGCGAGGCCGACATTGTCGTGATCGGCGCGGGCGCGGCCGGCATCGCCGCGGCACGGCGGGTTCAGGCGGCGAACCGCAAGGTGATCGTGGTCGAAGCCTCAGGCCAGATCGGCGGCCGCTGCCTCACCGACGCTGCGACATTCGATGTGCCGTTCGACCGCGGCGCGCGCTGGCTGCACAATCCCGATACCAACCCGATGATCAAGCTCGCACGCACGGTCGGGCTCGACGTCGCTCCCACGGCGCTTGGCCAGAAGATCCGCATCGGCCGCCGCAACGCGCGGGCCGGCGAGACCGAGGAATTTCTTGCCGCTCTGGTGCGCGCCAACCGCGCCATCGACGACGCCTCGCGCGGCAGGGCCGATGTGTCCGGCGCGTCCGTGCTGCCGAAAGACCTCGGCGATTGGGCGGGCACGGCGGAATTTGTGCTCGGCGCCAACGCCACCGGCAAGGACCTGAAGGACCTCTCCGTAATCGACAAGGTGCGCGGGCAGGACCGCAGCGCGGTGATCGCCTGCCGCCAGGGCCTCGGTACGCTGATCGCCAAGCTTGGCGGCGAACTGCCGCTCGCTTTGTCGACGCCGGCGAACCACATCACCTGGAGCGGCCGCGATGTGACGGTTGAAACGCCGGCAGGCAAGATCGCCGCGCGCGCCGCCATCATCACGGTGTCGAGCAATGTACTGGCCGCGGGCAATATCAAATTCACGCCCGATATCCCGAAGCGCCAG
Organism: uncultured Alphaproteobacteria bacterium; assembly: GCA_963755895.1. Classification (GTDB taxonomy): domain Bacteria; phylum Pseudomonadota; class Alphaproteobacteria; order Rhizobiales; family Xanthobacteraceae; genus Bradyrhizobium. The sequence goes on along the minus strand of CAVWMD010000001.1, from coordinate 167,517 downwards.
CTCGATGCCGCGTCAAAACTCAGCCTCGGCAGCTATGACCGCATCGCGTTGCAACTGCCGGGCAACCCGCTCGAGCTTGGCCGCGACGACGTCGTGATCGAGCAGAGCAATTCGACGCGGACGGCGATGTTGTACGCCAATGTGGGGTCGTCGTCGCTGTGCTTGATCGATGTCGCAGGCTCGTTCGGCCGTGATCTCACCGCGCAGGGTGAGCCGGCGATGGCGGCGTTCGCGGTGGAATGGCTGACGAAATTATTCGGCAGCGAGATCGCCGCCAAGATCAAGAAAACCGGGGTCACACGCTGGAATGCCGCGCCGTTCATCCTTGGCGCGATGTCGGCGGCGGCGCCGGGAGGGCAGCCGTCGCGAAAAATTCTGATCGAGCCGATCGGCAGCCTGTTCCTGGCCGGCGAGGCGACCCACGAAACCATGTGGGGCACCGTCGACGGCGCGTGGGAAAGTGGCGAGCGCGCGGCCGACGCGGCGCTACGAAGAATCGGTGCGATAAAGGATACCGAACCCGTGCAGGCGCCGGCCCCGGCCGCAAAACGACGCCGCCGCACCGCGCCGGTCAATTGATGCTTTGGGGCGACGCTACACCGGCAGTTTCAGTTCCATCAAATCTCTGGCGACGATGATGCGGCCGTTGAAATGCTTGCTGGCTTCGCTGTGCCACTGCTCGTCGGTGACATCGAGTTCGCCGGGCACCAGATGGCTCATCACCAGCACCTTGACGTTGGCGGCCTCGGCGATGCGGCCGACGTCCTCGGCCGCCGTATGGCTGTCGAGCAGATGCTTCTTCAGCGTGGCGCCGTTCTTGACCCTGGTGACCAGGCGATCGACCCAGGGCAGATAAATCGCCTCGTGCACCAGCACGTCGGCGCCTCTGGCGAATTCCGCGAGCTTCGGGTTGTAGTTGGTGTCGCTGGAAAACACGATGGTGCCGTCCGGCGTCTCGAATTTGTAGGTGAAGTTATCGACGATCGGCGGGTGCGGGGTGCGAAACGCCGTCACCTTCACATCGGGCGTTTGCAGCACCACGCCGTCCTCGGCAATGTCCCTGGCAATCAGCAGCGGGCGCGGATCGGGGCGGCCCTCGTCGGCGATCCGGGTCTCGACATCGAACTTGTTCAGCTCCCAATAGGTCCGGGTCATCTCCTCGATCCCCTTTGGGCCGAACGAATGGATCGGCGTCGAAAGTCCGGCGGCCCAGGCGTTGTAGACGAGGTTGCCATATTCGAGGTTGTGATCGGAATGGTGGTGGCTGATGAAAATATACTTCACCTGTTCAAGCGGGACGCCCGCGTTCACCAGCTGGTGGCTGACGCCCATTCCGCAGTCGATCACGAACGGGGTATCGTTCACCATCACGAGGTTGGCGGGATTGGAGGGTCCGACGCCGACGCGCGGCCCGCCTTTGGTGCCGAGGAACACGATGCGCGTCCGCGGCTTCGCTGTTGGCGCAGCAGCCGTTTGCGCAAGCACCGCCGGAGCGGCGAACGCGGCAGCGCCGGCGAGCGTCAGTTTCAGTGCATCGCGGCGATCGATCATCGAACTCTGCTCCTCGGCCTGCTTATCGGTTGCAACGACCCTTGCGTCACTTCCGCACACCGCGCAAGCCTGTCAGCGCAGCGCGCCATAGAGCGCCGGCAGCCCGGAAATCGCGGCGGCCGCGATCAAGGCATAACAGATCGCACCGCGAAACGTCGGGGGTCATGCCCGCAAGCTGCCGCCGGTCTTCTTGGTCACCTCGGCGACGATCCTGGCGCCGACCGCATCGATCTCCTGATCGGTCAGGGTCTTTTCGCGCGGCTGGATCGTCACCGCGATCGCGATCGACTTCTTGTCATCGTCGATGCCCTTGCCTTCGTAAACGTCGAACACCGTGACGCCGGTAATCAGCTTCTTGTCGACGCCCTGTGCCGCGCGCACGATATCGCCCGCCTTCACCCCACGATCGACGATAAAGGCAAAATCGCGCGACACCGGCTGGAATGCCGACAGATCAAGCACCGGCTTGGCGCGGGTCGGCTTCTGCTTGGCATCGGGAATGCGATCGAGGATCACCTCGAACGCCAGCAACGGCCCGTCGGCGTCGAGCGCTTCCAGCGTCCGCGGATGCAGCTCGCCGAAATAGCCCAAAATATTCTGCGGCCCGATCTGGATGGTGCCGGATCGCCCGGGATGCAGCCAGCTCGCGCCGCCCGGCACGATCTGCAGCGCCTGCATCGGCGCGCCGGCCGCGGCCAGCACCGCAAACGCGTCGGCCTTGGCGTCGAACGCATCGGCATTGGCCGAACCGGACCAGTGCCGCCCGATGCCCTTGCTCGACGCGAAGCCGTGGCGGATGCCGGCGGCGGCAATGAGCTGATCGGCGGGCTTGTCGCCTTTGAAGATCTGTCCGACCTCGAACAGCGCCACATCGGAAAAGCCGCGATCGGCGTTGGCTTGCGCCGCGGCGACAAGACCCGGCAACAGGCTCGGTCGCATATCCGATAAGTCGGACGCGATCGGATTGGCGAGCGCGAGCTCGCTCTGCCCGCCGCCGAACAACTCGGCATGCGGCTTTGCGATGAACGACCAGGTCACCGCTTCGACCATGCCGCGCGCGGCCAGCGCGCGCTTGGCGCGGCGGGTACGCAGCTGAATGGCGGTGAGGGTCGGCTTGCGCGGCGCGTCGCCACGCTCGAATGGCGTCATCGGCACCTTGTCGACACCGACGATGCGCACGATCTCCTCGACGATATCGGCCTTGCCGTGCACGTCGGTTCGCCAGGACGGCACCGCGACCTTCACGACCGGGCCGGTGCCGGCGACCATGAAGCCGAGATGGCCAAGGATCAGTTTCACCTGCGGCAGCGGCACGTCGATCCCGGCCAGACGCTTGACCTCGGCCAGCGGAAAATCGATCAGGCGATCGTCGCCGAACGCGTTGCCGACGATGACGTTCTCTGACGCCGTACCGCCGCACAGCTCCATCACCAGTCGGGTCGCCATCTCCAGCCCCGGCAGCATGAACGCCGGATCGACGCCGCGCTCGAACCGATAGCGTGCGTCGGAATTGATGCCGAGCTTGCGGCCGGTCTGCGCGATATTGATCTCGTTCCACAGCGCCGATTCGATCAGCACATCGGTGGTGTTCTCGTCGCAGCCCGAAGCTTCGCCGCCCATGATGCCGGCGAGCGATTCGACGCCGTGATCATCCGCGATCACGCAGATGTTCGGATCAAGCGTATAGGTGCGGCCGTCGAGCGCCAGCAGCATCTCGCCGTCGCGGGCCCGGCGCACGGTGAGGTTGCCCTTCACCTTGGCCGCGTCGAACACATGCAGCGGCCGGGCGCGGTCGTAGGTCATGAAATTGGTGATGTCGACCAGCGCGTTGATCGGGCGCAGGCCGATCGAGGTCAGGCGCTGCTGCAGCCATTCCGGCGACGGGCCGTTCTTGACGCCGCGCACCAGCCGCAGCGCAAAGCCCGGACACAAATTGGAATCCTCGACGGTGACACGCACCGGGCAGGGGAATTCGCCCTTGATGGCGCGGATAGTGGGATCTCTGAACTTGCCCATGTCGGCGGCGGAAAGGTCGCGCGCGATGCCGTGCACGCCGGTGCAATCCTGCCGGTTCGGCGTCAGGTTGATTTCGATCACGGGATCGCCGAGCCCGGCCCATTGCGCATAGCCGGCGCCTACAGGCGCATCGTCAGGCAATTCCATGATGCCGTCGTGATCTTCCGAGATCTGCAACTCGGCCGCCGAGCAAAGCATGCCTCGGCTCTCGACGCCGCGGATGGTGCCCACCCCTAACGTAATGTTCTTGCCGGGAATGAAGGTGCCGGGCGGCGAGAACACGCTGACAAGGCCTGCGCGCGCATTCGGCGCGCCGCAGACTACCTGCACGGGCGCTGCGCCATTACCGGTATCCACCATGCAGACCCGCAAACGGTCGGCGTTCGGATGCTGCTCGGCCGAGATCACCCGCGCGATCGAAAACGCCGACAGCACTTTCGCCTCGTCCTCGATATGCTCGACCTCGAGCCCGATCATGGTGAGCTTGTCGGCGAGCTTTTCCAGCGGCTCGTCGGTGTCGAGATGCTCTTTCAGCCAGGAGAGGGTGAATTTCATGGCTGCGAGCCTCGAATGCTGCTGGTGTTCTCAGTGATATCTGCGCCGTCGCGACTGTTCCCTACCCCCTTGTGGGGGAGGGTCAGGGAGGGGGGTAAGCCGCTTGCCCGGGAAGAAACGATGTGCCGGATCGTTTCCACAACCCCTTCGAGATTGGACATCACCTGTTCATTGGTGAAGCGGAGAACTTGAAAACCTTCTGACACGAAGAAAGCATCACGCTTCTCGTCCGCTTTCTGTTGTTCCTCGAAATCATGCGAAGCGCCGTCAAGCTCGATAATCACTTTCGCCGAATGACAAACGAAATCGACGATGTAATTTCGGATCGGTGTCTGTCGGCGAAAGCCGAGGCCATCGACCCGGTTAGCTTTCAGGTAACGCCACAGCAAAGTTTCGGCAGGCGTCATGAGTTGGCGAAGCTCCTTCGCACGGCCGCGTTGGCGTTCCCTGACGGTTGCATGCGGCATTTGCGGCTACCCCCCTCCCTGACCCTCCCCCACAAGGGGGGAGGGAACAGAAAGAGTCCGTCGAGAGGCCGGCACCAGATCGTTCACGAACTCAATCCTCCCGCCAGCGTCGGGACGTCGAGTGGTTTGAAGCCGTAATGGCTGAGCCAGCGGACGTCGCTGTCGAACAGCTGCCGCAAATCCGACATTCCGTATTTCAGCATCGCGATACGGTCGATGCCCATGCCCCAGGCGAAACCCTGGTAGACGTCGGGATCGATGCCGCAGGCCCGCAGCACGTTGGGGTGCACCATGCCGCAGCCGAGAATCTCCAGCCAGTCCTCGCCTTCGCCAAAGCGAATCTCGCCCTTGTCGCGCCGGCACTGGATGTCGACCTCGAGCGACGGCTCGGTGAACGGAAAGAACGACGGCCGGAACCGCATGTTGATGTTGTCGACCTCGAAGAACGCCTTGCAGAACTCGTGCAGGATCCATTTGAGGTGGCCAAGGTGCGAACCCTTGTCGATGACGAGGCCCTCGACCTGGTGAAACTGCGGCGTGTGCGTGGCGTCCGAGTCGATGCGATAGGTGCGGCCCGGGCAGATGATGCGGATCGGCGGCTTCTGCGTCAGCATGGTGCGGACCTGCACCGGCGAGGTGTGGGTGCGCAACAGCATGCGCGAGCCGTCGTCCTTGGGATCGAAGAAGAAGGTGTCGTGCATCTCCCGCGCCGGATGACCCTCGGGGAAATTCAGTTTTGTAAAGTTGTAGTCGTCGGTCTCGATGTCCGGACCTTCGGCGACGGCAAAGCCCATGTCGGCAAAAATCGCCGTCAGTTCATCCATCACCTGGCTGAGCGGATGGATGCGGCCCGCTTCCGCGGGTGCCTCGCGCAGCGGCAGCGTGACGTCGATGATCTCGGAGGCCAGCCGTGCATCGAGCGCGGCCGATTTCAGGATGTCGCGGCGCGCGGTCAGCGCCTGCGTAACACTGTCCTTGGCGAGGTTGATCGCAGCACCCTGCGTCTTGCGTTCGTCCGGCGACATCTTGCCGAGCGTCGATAACAACGCCGAGATCGAGCCCTTCTTGCCGAGGGCCGCGACCCGCACGGCCTCAAGGGCTGCTTCGTCGCTTGCCGCGGTGATATCGGAAAGGATTTGGGATTCGAGTTGAGCGAGGTCGGTCATGGCAATCCTTTGTGACCAGGATGCCAAGCCGGTGCTCCCAGTCCGTCATGCCCGGGCTTGTCCCGGGCATCCACGTCTTTAGCATGTGCGAGAATGAAGACGTGGATGGCCGGGACATCTAGCGCGAAGACGCGCTTCGCGCTTTTACCCGGCCATGACGAATTCAAAACGCCGGAGGAAAGCTTACGCCGCGAGCGCGGCCTTGGCCTTTTCAGCGATCGCCTGGAATGCCACCGGTTCGGCGATGGCGAGATCCGACAGCACCTTGCGGTCCACGGTGATCCCGGACTTGGCGAGACCGTTGATGAAGACGCTGTAGGTCATGCCGAACGGGCGAACCGCGGCGTTGATGCGCTGGATCCACAGCGCGCGGAAGGTGCGCTTCTTGCGCTTGCGATCGCGGAACGCGTATTGGCCGGCCTTGTCGACCGCGGCCTTGGCGGCGCGAATGGTGTTCTTGCGGCGGCCGGAAAAACCCTTGGCGGCCTTGTAGACTTTCTTGTGCTTGGCGTGAGAGGTCACACCGCGTTTAACGCGAGACATGACTGGTCTCCTTCATATGAAAAATGGGTGACGGATCGCCGCGCGGACGCGGCTCGGCTAAGTGGAAACGCGACCGCGATCAGGCGTTCGGCAAGAAATATTTCTTGATGTTATCGCCGTCGGTCTTGAACAGCACGCGGGTGCCGCGAAGCTGACGAATCTGCTTCTTGGTCCGCTTGATCATGCCGTGGCGTTTGCCGGCGTGGGCGGACATCACTTTGCCGGTGCCAGTCACCTTGAAGCGCTTCTTAGCGCCTGACTTCGTCTTCAGCTTGGGCATTTGGCTCTCCTATGGCCGCAACACAAAAACGCCTGTGAAGGCGTTTGGGCGGCTAAAATGCTCGTTAGAGCGTTGAAAGTGCTAAGATATTTCCGAAATGAAATAGCCCGCACGGACATCGACACGGCAGCCCTTGATCAGCCGGGCGATGAAGCTGGGACTTATGACAGAGACAAATGAAATTAGCAACGCTGAACCGCAGAACCGAATCCCCCGACACATGGTCGGCCGCCGATCGCGGCGTAGCCCGAAACCGAGGGAAAAATGTCGATTCCAGCCCGAATGACGGCCGTTTTGGCCAATTCCAGCCGCTTCCGTGGGTCCAAACGTATTTTGCTCGCGGGTCTTGCCGCGGCCTTGGCTGCCGCGTCGCCCGGCGCCGATGCTAGACCGGCCGGGGCCTATGATGGCACCTGGAACGTGGTCTTCTTCACCCAGGCGGGCAATTGCAGCTCGACCAACAGCGTCCCGTTCGCGGTAGCCGGCCGGAGCGCTTGTCGGCGGGCGGCGGCAAGGTGACCGGCGGCATTAGCCGCGGCGGTGTGGTTGCGGTCAACATCTCGGTCGGTGCATCGCACGCCAGTGGTCGCGGCCGGCTGGTCGGCAATTCAGGCACCGGCCGCTGGAGCGGTATCATCACCGGCGACCGCTGCAGCGGCAGCTGGCAGGCGACGCGAGGCTAGCTCGTGGCGGTCCCACGAAAACGGCCCGCCAGATCGTTCTGACGGGCCACATTCAAATTCTCGCAAATTCTCGAACTAAATTACCATGCGCCAGCATCAACGCGGCGCCAGCACCATCACGACCTGACGTCCCTCGAACCTCGCATCCTGTTCCACCTTGGCGAACTCGGCGACGTCGGCCTTGACCTTGTCGAGCAGCTTGGTGCCGATTTCCTGGTGGGCCATTTCGCGGCCGCGGTAGCGCAAGGTGATCTTGACCTTGTCGCCTTCCTCGAAGAAACGCTGCATCGCCCGCATCTTCACGTCGTAATCGTGATCGTCGATCATCGGCCGCAGCTTGATCTCCTTGATCTCGACGACCTTTTGTTTCTTGCGGGCTTCGGCGGCCTTCTTCTGCGCCGAATATTTGAACTTCCCGTAGTCCATGATCTTGCAGACGGGAGGGCTGGTGTTCGGCGAAATCTCGACCAGATCCATGCCGGCCTCGGCGGCCATCTTGATGGCGGCCACGGTCTCGACGGTGCCGTGATTGAGGCCAGTCTGGTCGATCAGCTGAATTTGTGCGTTGCGGATTTCATCATTGGTGCGCGGCCCGTCTTTGGCGGCGGCGGGCGGGGCTCTGTTGGGACGGCGAATGGGTAACTCTCCAAAGTTGTGAACGAAGCCGATAGTTTGAAGGAATAAGGCTCAGCGAGCAAGCAAACTCGCACTCAGGCGCTCGAAAACCGTCAAATGCGAGACATTTTGGTCACGGCGGACAACGCCGACCGGTGTGAAATGTTCAGATCAGCCCACATAGAGCGCAAGGGCCGGCTCCGCAAGCGCGACCGCAAGCCGCGATCCGGTATCCGTTGACGGCTGCGGCGGGCTCGACCAAACAGCAACCGAGCGGGCAAGAGGCTCAAGAGACGAAAGATTCCTGCAAGAGATGAAAGATTTATGACCCCACCATCGGCGTACCCGTCTGATCTGGAACCGGCCTTTATCGAGGTTGGCCGGGATGATTCCCGGCGTCGCATTGCGGTTCGCGCCCGGGACGGCAGCGGTCCGGGACTGTTCTGGCTGGGCGGCTTCCACTCGGACATGCGGGGTACCAAGGCGCTGGCGCTGGACCAGTGGGCCATCGAGCATCATCGCGGCTGTGTTCGGTTCGATTATTCCGGCCATGGCGAATCCGGCGGCACATTCGTCGACGGCACCATCGGGCGCTGGCTTGAGGAGAGCATTGCGGTGTTTGACCGCTTTTGCGTCGGCCCGCAGGTCGTGGTCGGCTCGTCGATGGGCGGCTGGATGGCGCTCTTGCTGGCGCGCGCGATCGCGCAACGGGCGGAAAATAGCGCGTCGTTGGCCGGGCTGGTGCTGATCGCGCCGGCGCCGGATTTTACCGAAGCGTTGATGTGGAAAGGCTTTTCGCCTGAGATTCGCCACGAGATCGAGACCAGGGGAATGTGGCTGCGGCCGTCGGCCTATGGCGAGGAACCCTATCCAATCACGCGCGCGCTGATCGAAGAGGGCCGTAACCATCTGCTGTTGGGCAGCGCCATCGAGGTCGGGTGCCCGGTACGCATCCTCCAGGGCGCGCAGGATCCGGACGTGCCATGGCAGCATGCCTTTGCGCTGGCGCAGCGGCTGCCGGCCGACGACGTGGTGCTGACCATGATCCAGGACGGCGATCACCGGCTGTCGCGGCCGCAGGACATCGCCCGCATCATCGCGGCGGTGGCGGAGATGGGGTGAGCGGAAGACAGCGGACGCGAGAGGAGACAACACACATGAACGCCGCAACCATGCTGCGCACGTTCTGCGATGCGGTCGAACAGCGTAACGGCGCGGCGTTCGCGGCGCTGTTCACCGAGGACGGCGTCTATCACGATGTTTTCTATGGCGCCTTCGCCGGCCGCGAGAACATCGCCGCGATGATCGAGAACTGGTTCTATCGCACGGCTGAGGATTTTCGCTGGGACATGCATGCGCCCGTCAGCGATGGCGAGACGCTCTACGCGCGCTACACCTTCAGCTACCGATCGACACTGCCGGAAGCCATGGGTGCCCGCGCCATGTTCGAGGGCGTCGCGATCATGAAGCTGCGCGACGGCAAGATCACCGAGTACCACGAGGTCGCCAACACCGCGCCGGGCTTCGTCGACATGAATTTCGCGCCCGAGCGGATCGCCAAAATCGCCGCCAGGCAAGGCGCGGCGCTGAAGGCGCGCCCCGAGATGACGCGGCATCTGGCGGAGTGACGGCCTCTTACGGCGGCGGCGGCTTTGCCATCGGCTTGCGCTGCGCCAGCGCGGCCACCGTCGAGGTCCCGATCGGGCCCTGCTCGTCGTAGAGGTAGCACTCGCCGATCGCGACGCCGTCGGTGGCTTGGTGGTTGGCGACCTCGAAGCCGATCCATGGCGTGACCGGAAGACGATGCAGATACAGCGTGACGTCGCTGTTGATATAGCCAAGGCCATGATCGCCGGCATTGGCGAAAGGGCTGGCGAAATCCGCCGCCACCGCGACCCGCACGAACGGCGTCAGGGCTGCGCCCTCGACGAGGTCGCGGACTTCGCTCATCCATAGCCGGCGTGGGCCGACGGTGCCCATCGCGCCCACGATGGGCCGGGTGGTCCATTTGCCGTTCATACCGAGCCGCGGATCGGTGGGCGCGGGAATGTCCGCCGGCGCCGGCACGTCCCAGTTTGGCGCGGTCCAGACCAGGCCTTCGGGATTTTGCGTCTTGCGCAATAATTGGCAGGAGGCGCGCGCCATGCTGACGCCGCCTGAGAAAAATTCGGCTTCGACCACCCGGATACGCAGGCCGTCGCGGATGATGCGCGATTTGATCTCGATCGGGGCGAAGCCCGGCAGGCGAAACATGTCCACCGTGAGCCGCGCCGGCACGAAATCGTCGGCGCCGTGGCGCTGTTCGATGACGAAAGCGATCAGCCCGATGACGACGCGCCCGTGCAGCGATTTCGGGTCCCATGGCCCGTTCGAGGCCGGGGTCGGGAGATAGGCGTCATGGACGGGATCGTGGGTGAAGAAGGGTTGATTTGTCATGGCGCGGAACCATGGCGGATTCTGAGCGGTGAAATCAAGGGCCGCATCGCGAAGGTCCTCATGGTGAGGATGCGACACCCGACTGAGAGTGCTGCCATTCCGCGCGCACGCTCTCGTCGGTCTCGGCGCCGACACGGTCGGCTGCCAGCGCCGCAAATTCCTCCCGTGCGATCAACTGCGACAGCGCCCAAACCGCGGCGCCACGAACCAGCGGGCTCCCGTCATCGAGCAATGGCTTTGCTTCGGCCGCTAGAGCAGCGTCATCGGCATTGCCGATCGCGGTCAGCACGTTGCGAACAAATCGGTCGCGGCCGATCCGCTTCACCGGCGACTTCGTGAACAGGCTGCGAAAGGCCGCATCGTCGAGCCGGACCAGTTCGGCCAGCGGCGGTGCGCGCAAGGCATCGCGCGCGGCGAGCTTTGTCTCGCGGCCCTGTTGGGCGAACTTGTTCCACGGGCAGGCGGCAAGGCAATCGTCGCAGCCATAGATGTGGTTGCCGATGGCTTTGCGGAATTGCCGCGGAATCGGTCCCTTGTTCTCGATCGTTAGGTAGGAAATGCAGCGCCGCGCATCTAGCCTGTAGGGCGCGGGAAACGCCGCGGTCGGGCAGATATCAAGGCAGGCCCGGCATGAGCCGCAATGATCGGTCTCGGGCGCGTCGCGCGGCAGATCCGCCGCGGTGAAGATCGCACCGAGAAACAGCCATGAGCCGAATTCACGTGAGACGAGATTGGTGTGCTTGCCTTGCCAGCCCAGTCCCGCCGCCTGCGCCAACGGCTTTTCCATCACCGCCGCGGTGTCGACGAACACTTTGACCTCGGCGTCCGATTGAGCGGCCAGCCAGCGTGCCAGCGCCTTCAGCCGCTTCTTGATCACGTCGTGATAATCGTCGCCTTGCGCATAGACCGAGATCGCGCCGCTGGTGCGGTGTTGCAGGATATCAAGCGGGTTTTCGTCGGGCCCGTAATTGACGCCGAGCATGATCACCGAACGCACGCCAGGCCACAATACGCGCGGATCCATGCGACGTTCCGGCGAAGCCGCGAGCCAGTCCATGTCGCCATGGGCGCCTTCGTCGATAAAGGCGCGGAAATGCCGCGCGATATCCGCGATCGCATCGGGATCGGTGGCGCCGGCGCAATCGAAACCAAGACTGCGCGATTTGTGGATGAGGGCTGCCTTCAGATCGGCAGGCGACAATTTGACGGTTGGATTCAGAAGTCGAGATCCACGTAGGTGCGCGACGCCGGCACGCCCGCCAGCCATTCGCTCAGCAGCGGACGGAACGACGGGCGGGATTTCACCCGCGCGTACCACGCCTTTGCCGCGTCGTCCTCGATCCATGGCACGTCGCCCAGATAGTCGATCGCCGAAAGATGCGCCGCGGCGGCGAGATCCGCATAGGTTAATTGATCGCCGGCGAGATAATTCCGCGTCTGCGCCAGCCAGCCGATATAGGCCAGATGATAGCGCACATTTGCCTTGGCGGCGCGGATCACATCGGCGGCCGGCGCGCCGCCGCCATCCTCCTCGCTCATGAAGCGCTTGTAGATGCGCTCGGTGACCAATGGATTGGAGGCTTCCTCGAAGAACTTTTCATTGAACCACGCCATCAGCCGGCGCACTTCGATACGTTCGATCGCCGTCGTCGGCATCAGTCGGCGATTGTCCATCTCGTTGCCATAGGTCTCATCGAGATATTCAACGATCACCCCGGCACCGGGGACTGGTGGTATTGCTTCCGCGGTCAGCACCGGCGTGGTGCCGGCAGGATTGAGCGCCAAAAAAGCCTCGCGCCGCTCCCACACCCGTTCTTCCACCAATCTCAGGTCGAGGCCGTGCTCCCCCAGCGCCAGGCGGATGAAGCGCGAGTGCGGACAGAAGGGATGGTGGAACAGCGTGAACATGAGCCCTTGATAATTTTGTGGTGCTTAAGAAACTGTCACCGCCGAAAGATGGAGCGTGTGACGCAAGTTGCGCGCCAAACTATCTAAGCGGTGGAACGAGGCAACCTGTGTTTTCGCATTTTGACGTTGCGGCGGACAAGCGAATAAGCGAGAAGAACCCGGCCTTTCTGCCTCATATAACGGACCGAAACCATGATGTCTGATACGTTGAGGGCGGTGATACTCGGCATTATCGAGGGCGTCACCGAGTTCCTTCCGGTGTCCTCGACGGGCCATCTGCTGCTGGCGGAACGCTTCTTCAATCTCGGCGAGGGCAGTTTCTGGAACAGCTTCACGGTGCTGATTCAGCTCGGCGCGATTCTGGCCATTCTCGTCATCTATTTCGTCAAATTGTGGCGGATTGCGCTTGGCGTATTTTCCAATCCCGATGATCGGCGATTTGTCATTGGCGTGCTGGTGGCGTTTCTGCCCGCGGTGGTGATCGGCCTGATCGCCGGAAAATACATCAAGGAATTCCTCTTCAACCCGTGGGTGGTGTGCTTTTCGCTGATCGTCGGCGGCGCCATCCTGCTGTGGGTCGATCAGCTCGATCACAAGCCCACCCAACATGATGCCACCAAGTTTCCGTTGCCGATGTATCTCACCATCGGCATCGCGCAGTGCCTGGCGATGATCCCAGGCGTGTCGCGCTCCGGTGCCAGCATCGTCGCGGCGATGATGCTGGGGGCCGACAAGCGCGCGGCGGCGGAATTTTCGTTCTTCCTGGCGATTCCGACCATGATCGGCGCGTTCGCTTATGACTTCTACAAGAATCGCGGCGAAATGAATGCCGATCATCTCGGCATCGTCGCGATCGGATTCGTGGTCTCCTTCATCACCGCGATCGTCGTGGTGAACACGTTCCTGAGCTACGTCACCCGCAACGGCTTTACGGTGTTTGCCTGGTGGCGTGTGATCGTCGGCACGCTGGGGCTGATCGCGCTGGCGATGGGAAGATAGACGTCGCTTCGGCGTCGTCCCTACGCATAATCGTAGGGTGGGCAAAGCGAAGCGTGCCCACCGTTTTTCCAGAATTGATGAGCGTTGGTGTGGTGGGCACGGCGCAAATGCGCCTTTGCCCACCCTACGGTTCTAACGTAGCTACGCGCTCTTCTTCTGGAACTGGCCCATCGCGCGAAAGCGCCAGAGGTATTGCGGGGCGATCGCTTCCAGCGAATTGGCCGTGATGCCAAGGCCGTCCAGCGTCAGGCCGGCGGCCTTCGCGGCGTCCGACACGACGTTGTCGGATCGCAGCAGGGCCACCTGATCCGGCGTCAATTTCAGCGCGCCGGGCGCAAATTGCAGGAACATCGCCTGCAGTTTCGCCAGCCCAAACGGCAACGAGACCAGCATGCGATCGCGGTAGGTGGTGGCCAGGATGATCTCCATGATCTCGCGCATCGTCAGCACTTCCGGGCCGCCGAGTTCGTAGGTCGCACCCGCCTTGGCGTTGCCGTCAACGGCGTCCGCCACCGCGGTGGCGACGTCGCCGACATAGACCGGCTGCATTTTTGTCAGGCCGCCGCCGATCAGCGGCAGCATCGGCGATATCCGGGCCAGCGCCCCGAAGCGGTTGGTGAATTGATCCTCCGGCCCGAATATCACCGAAGGTCGCATGATGGTGGCCGAGGGCGTGGCCGCCAGCACCGCTTTCTCGCCGGCGGCCTTGGCCCGGGCGTAGCGCGCGGCTGAATTCTCGTCGGCGCCAATCGCCGAAATATGCACGACCCGGGCACCGACGGCGCTGGCCGCCTGCGCCACCGTGCCGGCACCCTCGCCCTGCACCGCGTCGAACGTCTGGGCGCCGCCCTCGGCCAGGATACCGACCAGGTTGATCGCGACGTGGGAATTGCGCATCGCGGCCTCCACCGAGGCGGGATAGCGCAAATTGGCCTGCACGGCGTGGATCTGGCCGACCTTGCCGAGCGGTTGCAGGTATCCGGCGAGCTCCGGCCGCCGCACCGCGACCCGGATCCGGTAGTCGCGCCGGGCCAGCGCCCGGACCACGTTGCGTCCCAGAAAGCCCGATCCGCCGAAAACCGTGACCAGTGTGTCCTGATTCGATGCCATATCGCCGTTCCTGCCAGCCAAACGCGGGAGATTCACGAGGTGTTTAGCGCTTTCGCGCCGCGCCGTCATGTCCCGCGCACAGCATATTTGGCGTGCGGTTCATCAATTTGACAAGCGCGCGACCGATCAATACTAACCGGCCCGGGCCCAGGTGGCGGAATTGGTAGACGCGCTGGCTTCAGGTGCCAGTGGCTTAACGGCCGTGAAGGTTCGAGTCCTTTCCTGGGCACCATTTTTGGTGCCGAGCCCACATGCGCCCGCAGACCGAATCCGCTATCTCCGCGACGTCCGACCGGCTGTCGCGGCCGATCGAGGGTTGCTGTTGCGTGCGCGGCACAGTGGAGCTGCAATCGGTTCGCCGCAATGTCGACGCCTCAATGCTGCCTTGCTTCGCCACGCAATAGCACAGCGACGATTCTCTTCAGCCCCACCCTTCAAATCCTGCCTCTCAAATCTCCTGCCACATTCCCGTAACGCCGCCGACAGGGGCCATCGGGCCGCGACGGAGCGTACGCGTGCGCAATACCTATCTCGAAGCGGGCCGCGACCTGTCGCGGCGGGCGCGTGTCATCCATTGTTTGAATGTGGCGCGCGATTCGGGTGATCCGGCGTCGGTGCGGACAACGCGGGCGATCACGGCATCATGATGTCGCGCTGGGGGCAGCAGGACGGCGGGGCAGACTGGGCTCCGCCGAACGCGGACGTCGTGTCCGGCGACGCCGCGCGTGCTGGTTTCGATTCCGATTCCCGCCTTGCATCCGACCCGCGCCTCACGCGCCGTGCCGTCGACATCAGATGGCTCTCGGCGCTGCTCTTGCTGGCAGCCGCCGCGGCCCTGATGCTGGGGGCGGTGTCGCTTCACTCCGGATCGCCGGTCGCGGCAGCCCCTGCGTTCCGGCATGTCGTGGCCGTCAGCCATTTGCAGCGGGCCGACCGGTTACCGCCGGCAAAGCTGCCGCGCACGGGCGACGTGATCCGCAGCCGCATCGAACAGCTCGCTGACGATGGGCACGGCACAAAGCCCTTTACCCATCTGATCGTGCGGCTGGCGCGGAGCTTCGGCGATCCGCATGAGATCCCGGTCGATAAAGGAGTTGCGCGGACAACGACCAGCGCGACGCTGCCGCCTGAAATCCGCTTCGGTGCGTCGCGGGAAGCACCCTCGCCGCTTGCCAACGCCTTCGTTTCCGACGAATTGTTACCGGTACCGGCGGCGCCTGGCGTACCGATCAATCTCACCGTGATCGCCAAGGGGGCGAGCGCGACCG
This sequence comes from uncultured Alphaproteobacteria bacterium, assembly GCA_963755895.1. Lineage (GTDB taxonomy): Bacteria > Pseudomonadota > Alphaproteobacteria > Rhizobiales > Xanthobacteraceae > Bradyrhizobium. The sequence continues at coordinate 151,920 of CAVWMD010000001.1, read as the reverse complement.
GTACCGAGCGACGCATCATCGTGGCGCGCCCCGGGGATACGTTGGACGGGATGCTCTCCGCGCTCGGCATGACCGTGCAGGACGCCGGCGCCGTCGCCCGGCTGCTCAAGCCGCACTCCTGGTTCAGCCGCGCCGCCTTCGCCGGCGGGGAGGTCGTCACCGTGCTGCAGGATCCTGCGCAAGATCCCGGGCAAGACCGCGCGCGGCCGCGGCAGGTCAGTCTTGCGCGCGAAGGTAAGCCGGAGCGCGCCGCGGCACTCTCGGACAGCGGCACTTACGTGGCGGTCGCGCCGCAGCCGGATGTGGTGGCCGTTGCGCCGAACGCCGGGCAAGACGATTTGGCGCCGCACGCGTCGGTCGATAACGAGGAGCCCGGCGTCAAGCTGCACGAGAGCCTCGACCGGCTGGCGCAGGACAACCGCGTTCCGCCGTCGCTGGTCGACGACATCGTCCGGCTTTGCGGCAGGGACGTCGATCTTGAGGCCGTGATCTCTGCGCTCGACACCGCCGAACTCCTGTACAGCCCGAACACCGAGGGCGAGCCCGAACTGGCTTTCGCCGCACTCACGCTCGATGGCCACAATCACCGCTACTATCGCTTCACGGCGCCCGACGATGGCGGCACCGACTACTACGATGCCGACGGCCATTCGGTCACTGCGTCGCTGATCCAAAAACCCGTCGTCAACGGCCGCCTTGGCGACGGTTTCGGCTGGCGGGTGCATCCGATCCTGGGGGATCGCCGCTTCCACGAAGGCGTGGATTACACCGCTCCCTTCGGTTCGCCGATCGCGGCGGCCGGTGCCGGTGTGGTGGAGAAGATCGATCAGGAGGCCGGCTACGGCAAGTATGTCCGCATCCGCCACGACTTCGGCTATGAGACGACGTATGCCCACATCTCCGGCATGCCGCGCGGCCTCAAGGTCGGCGCGCGAATCCATCGCGGACAGACCATCGGCTATGTCGGCTCAACCGGCCTGTCGACCGGACCGCATCTGTATTACGAACTGCGGGTCAACGGCCAATACGCCGATCCGCTGCTGACGCATCTGCCCGCCGGACGGGTGCTCGACGGCGATGTGCTCATTGCATTCCAGCAGGCGCGCACCGCTACGGACCTGCTGCTGCAGGCCAGCGCACGAAGCGCTGGTTCCAGTCGATAAGGTTCAAACCACGCGTCTGCCGGCCCGCTTCGCGATCGGCTTCTGCACGAGATACATCAGCACGAGCGAGAGCAGCGACGTCGCTACCACGATGTAGCCCAGCCGGTCGAAGTGCCGGAGCGTGCCGTCGGCATTTTGTGCGATGATCGCCGCGGCCAGCACCGAGCCGAGACCACCGGAGAGCTGCTGCAGGGAAGCGCTGACCGCGCTGAAGGAGCCGCGCTGGCTGGCTTCGGGGATCGCCGAAATCAAAGCCTGCGACGGGATCATGCGCGAGAAGATGCCGAGGAACATCAGCACGTTGACCACAATGACGGTGATCAGCGTGGCATGGCCGAGATAGTCGAGATGGGTGTAGACCAGCACCATCACGATCGAGACGAAGCTGCCGAACGCGAAGGTTGGAAATTTACCGAAGGCATCGCTGGCCCGGCCCACCAGCGGACCGGTGAAGATGCTGAACAGACCCGAGACCAGATAGACCGTCGGCAAATGCGCGATGTCGATGCCGAGATTGTTGACGGTGTAGGCGCTGCCGAATGGCATCAGCATGAATCCGCCGGTCGCGAGCAATGTCGTCACCGCGAACGCCATCGTGTAGCGCGGCTGTCCGACGGTCGCGATCAAATGACGAAACGCGTTGGTGTCCTGCTTGAGCAGCAGGTGACCATTCACCGGTTTCATCAACAGCAGTACCGCGGCCATCCCGGCGATCGACAGGCCCACCAGCGCGCCAAACGAGACGTGCCAGTTCCAGTGGTTGGAGAGATAAAGGCCGACCGGGATTCCGAGCACCTGGCTCGCAGCGAACGCCGTTTGCACGAAGCCCATGACGCGGCCGCGCAAACGCAATGCAAACAGGTCGGTGATGATGGCGAGAACGACCGAGCCCATCACGCCGCCGAACAGCCCGGTGACGATGCGGCCCAGCAGCAGCACATGAAAGGTCGGCGCCAGCGCACACAGCGCCGTTCCCGCCGTAAAGCCGACGTAAAAGAACAACAACAACCGCTTGCGATCGAAGCGATCGGCAAAGCCCGCCGCGAGGATCCCCGAAATGCCCGCGCTGAACGCATAGGCCGAAACCGCGACGCCGAATTGCGCCGCGGTGATGTTCAGCGCCGGCATGATGATGGCGCCGAGCGGCGACATGATCATGAAGTCCAGAATGATCGTGAACTGGATAAACGCCAGCAGCGCAATCAGCGCCGACTGATACCGCGAAAAGCCGGTAGCGAGTTCCTGTTGATGGTCAATCGGCGCGACGAGGGTTTGTTCGGTCATGACACTCATTCGAAAGAAAGCAGGGGCTGCGGCGGCGGATGTCGCACGGGCCGGCCATAGATGGGGTTGATTGGACGCGATTCCACGGCGATGACGTGCAGCGGAAGCCGAGTGTTGCCTTCAGGGCGCAGCAGCGGATTCGCTGCTTGCGGCGGCCCGGCCAAGCGGTTTTACCGCCGTCGTCAGCCGTTTTCCTTCAAAATCAATTGCTTAGCCATCTTCAAGAGGGTCGCATGGATGATCGCAGGCGGGTATCGTGCGCCTGTAAAACCACGGATCGGGCCTTATTTCATGGCCTGAACCGAGAGCTGCCGCTCGCCTCTGGAGGGTTTGGGCGGTAGTTTGGCCGCCATCAATTCGACGAGGTTGACACAGCACATGACCATCCGCCTGCATCGCGGCGATCTGCCCGATCTAGCCCGCTATACCGATTCGGTGGCGATCGATACCGAGACCATGGGGCTGCATCCGCACCGCGACCGGCTTTGCGTGGTGCAGATGTCGAACGGCGACGGCAGCGCCGATGTCGTGCAAATTCCGAAAGATCACGCCGATGCCCCCAACCTCAAGGCGCTGCTGGCCAACCCGAAGATCACCAAGATCTTCCACTTCGCCCGGTTCGATCTTGCCGCGCTTTACAACGCCCTCGGGGTGATGCCGCAGCCGGTCTACTGCACCAAGATCGCATCGCGGCTCTGCCGCACCTATACCGATCGCCATGGTCTGAAGGATCTGGTGCGCGAGGTGCTCAACATCGATCTGTCGAAACAGCAGCAATCGAGCGATTGGGGCGCGCAGGCCCTGAGCGAGGCCCAGCTGGCCTACGCGGCCTCCGACGTGCTGCACCTGCATGCCTTGCGCGACCGGCTCAACATGATGCTCGCCCGCGAAGGCCGCCTGGGGCTTGCCCAATCCTGCTTCGAGTTCCTGCCGACCCGCGCCAGGCTCGACCTGGAGGGCTGGGATACCGAGGACATTTTCGCCCATTCCTGAGCCGCCAGAACGGCGATCGGCGTATTCCACCGCGCCCGGCCGCCCCGTTTCGGTCACACTCATGATACGAGTGGTCATGGGCAAGGTCCGGGCTGCGCCAGCGGGCGATCCCGGGTAGGATGGGACCAGTTGGTCAGTGAAAGCGGACACCGGCTTGGCCGGCCGTACGTCTCTTTCGATCGGACCTTTAACCAGTTGAAGGCGTGCCTGATTTTTTCCGCCAACGCACTTAAAGGCTGGCGGGTCATGCGCTAGCGGCGCCAGCGCTTCGGAGCAGCGGTGAATTCGGTTCAGACCCCGATCTATCAAGCGGCCATGGACGCGCGCTTCGCGGTGGCGGCGCGCCATAGCCGGCTGGTGCGAATCCTGCGCATCGCGGTGCCGGCGGCCGTGCTGTTGTCGATGGCGACGATCGTTCTGGTATCGGTCTTCAATCCGTTCCGGATGCTGTTGCCCAAGCTGCCGCTCGACATGGGAAACCTCGTCGTCTCCGGCACCAAGATCACGATGGAATCGCCGCATATGTCCGGCTACACCGAGCCCGACCGGCGGCCCTATGAGGTCTGGGCGAAAACCGCGACCCAGGATGTGACCGATCCGGATCACCTCGATCTCAGGACCTTGCGCGCCAAGGTCCTGAACCAGGACCAGACCACCGTCACGCTTGATGCGCGCGAAGGCCTGATGGATACCAAGAACCAGTTGCTGGACCTGCACCACGATATCTTTTTGCAAACCTCTACCGGCTATGAAGCCCGTCTGGATCAGGCTTTTGTCGACATGGGCAAGAACACGGTGTCGTCGGACGAGCCATGTCGACGTCAAACTGACCAACGGAACGCTGTCATCCGACCGGCTTCAGAATCACCGGTGGCGGCGAGGTCATCAGGTTTGAAGGCAATGTCGTGATGCATCTGGAAAACATGAATTTGGGGCGGCGACCCGTCCGCCACGGCATCGGCGGCGCCGGCGGAAACGACACCTGCACCCGCGCCCACGCCGGCCCACGCCGGCAAGGCGCGATCTTCATCCAGCAAGTCCGCCAACTCGAAATGATGTTCATGATGATGCATTCCGCGCGCAGCACCACGACCGGGGGGGTCGCAAATTGCGTCCGTGGGTTTGCTGTTCTGCTGGCGCTGTTCGCGGGCTGTGAGGCCGCTGCGCAGAGCTCGGTGCAGGGCGTGCCCAACGCCATGCAGGGCTTTTCGCAAAATCGCGATCAGCCGATCCAGATCGAAGCGGCCACGCTCGAGATGCGCGACAAGAAAAAGGAAGCGACGTTCTCCGGCAATGTGAAGGTGATCCAGGGCGACACCACCATGACGTCCAAGACGCTGGTGGTGTTCTACGAATCATCGTCCAACGCGGCCGGAACTCCAGCGAATGGGGCTCCGGCTTCGGCCGCGAGCCCCACGCCGGCCAGCGCCAAGGCCGCCCCGCCGGCCAAAGGGGCTCCGATCCCGGCCGCCACCCCCGGTCCCGGCGGCGCCTCGTCGATCAAAAAGCTGGAGGCCCAAGGCAATGTCGTGGTCACCCAGAAGGATCAGGTCGTGACCGGCGAAACCGCCGTGTTCGACACCAAGACCAATCTGGTCACCATGCTCGGCGGGGTGGTTCTGACCCAGGGCAAGAACGTGCTGCGCGGCGACCGGCTGCTGGTGGACATGACGACGGGCGTGTCACGGGTCGAATCCGACAGCGGGCGCGTGCAGGGCCTGTTTCAATCGTCCGGCCAGCGGCTGGCTCCGGGACCTCTCGGCCTGGCGCCGCAGCGACGGCTGCAGCCGGCCTCAAATAAACCCAAATAATATCAATCATCTTGTATGGTATTCGCAGGTGGTGCGGTTGAAGCTTGCCGTGCCAGCCTGTATCTACGGTCGAACCGGCGGTGGGGTTCGGCGCCTCGAAATCGAGGCGTCACGCTGGGCAAGGGACATCCATTCATTCATGCTTCGGTGGGCGAATCGAAAGCCCCGGGCGTGTCGCGGGATCACCGTGAAAGGCTAAGCAAAGCGGCGATGGTGGATTTACTCGGCATGTTCCGTCGACGCCCGGCGAAGCGCGCAGGATTTGCGCGCTCGCGCGATGACATCACTGCGCTCGGCGATTCCTTCGGCGATATGCTGACGAGCCCGGTGCGCGATGCGCCGCCGATCGCCCGCGAAGCCCCGGTGCCGCGAATTGATGCAACTGCACCTCGCGGCTTACGCCGAGCAGCCGGCTCCGGCCGAAACAGCCGCGTCCGCGGCCCAAAGGCGAGAACAAGGCCGAGAACAGACCCAGGACCAATGGCGCCGCCGGTGCGCCGCGGCTGGCGACCCGGGCGGGCTATCTGGCTGTGCATAGCGTGGAAAAGAGCTTCGGCACACGCCAGGTGGTGCGCGGCGTCAGCATCTATGTGCGCCGCGGCGAGGCGGTGGGTTTGCTCGGCCCGAACGGCGCCGGCAAGACCACGGTGTTCTACATGATCACCGGTCTGATTCCGGCCGATCGCGGCGCCATCGAACTCGACGGCCACGACGTCACCAAGCTGCCGATGTATCAGCGCGCGCGGCTCGGGATCGGATATTTGCCGCAGGAAGCCTCGATCTTCCGCGGCCTCACGGTGGAGCAGAATATCCGCGCGGTGCTGGAAGTCGTCGAACCCTCGAGGAAAAAGCGCGAGGCGGAACTCGATTCGCTGCTCGATGAATTCAATATCACGCGGCTGCGCAAGACGCCGTCGATCGCGCTGTCCGGCGGTGAGCGGCGCCGCGTCGAGATCGCGCGCGCGCTGGCGACGCGGCCGAACTACATGCTGCTCGACGAACCGTTCGCCGGCATCGATCCGATCGCGGTGGGCGACATTCAGGATCTGGTCCGCCATCTCACCAATCGCGGCATTGGCGTGTTGATCACCGACCACAATGTGCGGGAAACGCTCGGCCTGACCGACCGCGCCTATATCGTCTATGCCGGCGAGATCTTGACAGAAGGCAGTCCGGACGAGATCGTCAACAATCCGGATGTACGCCGCCTTTACCTTGGCGAGGAATTCCGACTTTAGCGCTGACCAGCCAATGTGCGCGGTTTGGCGACAAGGTCATGCGCCACCTAGGATCGCGCGATCGGACGCAAAACCGGTAACCATTTTTGCCGATCGCGCCATAGTCCATTTTTCGCTTTCGTCAAGCCGTGTACATCGGCTTTGGACTAGTTTAAGCAAGAATCGGACCAACTTTCAGGAACGGTTCTTGCCTTCATGGCGCTGACGCAGAGATTAGAGTTCCGCCAGTCCCAGTCGCTGGTGATGACGCCGCAGTTGATGCAGGCGATCAAGCTGCTGCAGCTGTCCAATCTCGACCTCTCGGCCTTTGTCGAGGAGGAACTGGAACGAAATCCGCTGCTGGAGCGCACCAATGACGGCACCGAGCCCCCGGTGGCGGGCGAACCCGCGCCGGAACGGGCCGATTTTTCCGGTTCCGACGAATCCGGCTATGGCGACGATGCGGGCGGCGACCATGCCGAGGCGGGCAGCGGGCCGGCAGGCGACAATTTCGAGCCAGGCGGCCAGTTCGAGCCAGGCCAGGAAGAATGGCTGAACCACGATCTCGGCAGCCGCACCGAGATCGAGCAGACCCTCGACACCGGCCTCGACAATGTATTTTCCGAAGAGCCCGCCGAGGCCGCGGCGCGGACCGCGCAGGACGCAGCGCCAACCGCCTATACCGAATGGGGCGGCGGCGCCTCCAACGACGACGCATACAATCTCGAAGCCTTTGTCGCCGCCGAAATCACGCTCGGCAGCCACCTCGCCGAGCAATTGGCGGTCGCGTTCACCGCGCCGGCGCAGCGCATGATCGGGCAATATCTGATCGACCTGGTCGACGATGCCGGCTATCTGCCGCCGGATCTCGGACAGGCCGCCGAGCGGCTCGGGGCGTCGCAACAGGACGTCGACGCGGTGCTCGCGGTGCTGCAGAAATTCGATCCGCCCGGCGTCTGCGCGCGAAATCTGAGCGAGTGCCTCGCGATCCAGTTGCGCGAACTCAATCGCTACGACCCGGCGATGCAGGCGCTGGTCGAGCATCTCGATCTGCTGGCCAAGCGCGACATCACCGCGCTGCGCAAACTATGCGGCGTCGATGATGACGACATCACCGAGATGATCGGCGAAATCCGCCGGCTCGATCCGAAGCCGGGCCTGAAATTCGGCGCGACGCGGATGCAGACCGTGGTGCCCGATGTCTATGTGCGGCCCGGGCCCGATGGCGGCTGGCATGTCGAACTCAACAGCGACACGCTGCCGCGCGTGCTGGTCAATCAGGTCTATTACACCAAGCTGTCGAAGACGATCCGCAAGGACGGCGACAAATCCTATTTCACCGATTGCCTGCAGAACGCGACCTGGCTGGTGCGCGCGCTCGATCAGCGCGCCCGCACCATCCTGAAAGTCGCGACCGAGATCGTGCGCCAGCAGGACGGCTTCTTCACCCACGGCGTGGCGCATCTGCGGCCGCTCAATCTCAAGGCGGTGGCCGACGCGATCCAGATGCATGAATCGACGGTGTCGCGGGTGACCGCCAACAAATACATGGCGACCAATCGCGGCAGTTTTGAATTGAAGTATTTCTTCACCGCGTCGATCGCCTCGGCCGACGGCGGCGAAGCCCATTCGGCGGAAGCGGTCCGTCACCACATCAAGCAATTGATCGATGCGGAAGATCCGGCGGCGATCCTCTCCGACGACACCATCGTGGAACGATTGCGCGCGACGGGAATTGATATCGCCCGCCGCACCGTCGCGAAATACCGCGAGGCGATGCGAATCCCATCCTCGGTGCAGCGCCGCCGGGACAAACAGAGCATGCTCGGCAATGCCCTCTCGGCCCCCGCTGCCTCATCCGACCGCTCCCGCGACCCCGCGCCGGCCTGATTGCGTGCGGATTTGTTCGAAATAACTTGCAAATCGGGATAGTCTCGGTTCCGTCCAGAATCCAGCGAGGCCTCACCATGACCCTTCGCATCTCCGGAAAAAGCATCAGCATCGGCGAGGCGCTGCGCGACCGCGTCAGCGAGCGCACCGAGGAAGTGCTGCGCAAATATTTCGACGGCAATTATTCCGGCCACATCACGCTGAGCAAGGATGGCTTCGGTTTCCGAACCGATTGTGCGCTGCATCTGGATTCCGGAATCACGCTGGAAGCCGACTCCAACGCCGCCGACGCCTATGCCAGTGCCGACCAGGCGCTGCTGATGATGGAAAAGCGTCTGCGCCGCTACAAGAGCCGGCTGAAGGATCGCTCGGCCCGCAAGGCCTATGTAGCCTCAGCGGCGCTCGCGGAAATGGACGCGCCGACGCTGGATGCGCCGAGCTATATCATCGAGGCGCCGGCCTCCGACGGCGAAGACGAGGTCGATGGCTACAACGCCGTGATCATCGCCGAAGCGACGACGTCGCTGAAGCGGCTCTCGGTCAGCGAGGCCGTGATGGAACTTGATCTGACGGGCGCGGCCTGCATGGTATTCCAGCACGGCTCCAGCGGCCGGGTGAACATCATTTACCGGCGGGCGGACGGCAATGTCGGCTGGATCGACCCGCCCTCGGTTAACGCCGGGGGATAGCAACCAATCCGGGGTACCCCGGGATTGACGGCTTTTGGACCCCTCCCTATGGTCCGCCGCCTCTTAAGGATAGGGCAGGGAACGGCTTTGCGGCAGTTGGCAGCGGTCAAACGTTGGAGTAGAAGCGCCCCCATCGGGACCCGGACCTAAACCCGCCTCCCGTCTTATCTTCCTGACGCTGCGGCTTTAAAACCTATTTCGCACCCTGACGGTTTAATTCACCTCGGAACGCCCAATGACGATTACCGACCTGGTCGCACCCGAGGCGATTCTCCCGGCGTTGAAAGTCAACAGCAAGAAGCAGGCGCTGCAGGAACTGGCGGCGCGTGCCTCGCTGCTGACCGGGCAGAACGAACGCACGGTTTTCGAGGTCCTGCTGCAACGGGAGAAGCTCGGAACCACCGCGGTGGGGTATGGCGTCGCCATCCCGCACGGCAAGCTGCCCAAGCTGGAAAAGCTGTTCGGGCTGTTTGCCCGCCTCGATCGGCCGATCGATTTCGAGGCGATGGACGGCCAGCCGGTCGATCTGGTGTTCCTGCTGCTGGCGCCGGAGGGCGCGGGCGCCGATCATCTGAAAGCGCTGGCGCGGATCGCGCGGCTGTTGCGCGATCAGGACGTCGCCAAGAAGCTGCGCGCCTCGCGCGACGCGCAGGCGATCTATTCGGTGCTGGCGCTGCCGCCCGCGAGCGCGGCGTAAGTTTCCGTTCAGTCCTCGACGATGCGAACCGCGCCACGGGCCGCACTGGTCGTCAGCGCGGCATAGGCCTTGAGTGCCGTCGACACCTTGCGATCGCGCTTGGCAGGCTTCCATGCTTTTGTACCGAGCGCGAGCATCGCGGTACGACGGCGCCGATAACTCCGCTTCGTCCACCGCCAGCAGGATCGAGCGGTTCGGAATGTCGAGTTCGATCATGTCGCCGTCCTTCACCAGGCCGATCAGGCCGCCTTCGGCCGCCTCGGGCGAGATGTGCCCGATCGAAAGGCCCGATGAGCCGCCGGAAAACCGGCCGTCGGTGATCAGCGCGCAGACTTTGCCGAGGCCCTTCGATTTCAGATAGCTGGTCGGGTACAGCATTTCCTGCATGCCGGGGCCGCCCTTCGGGCCTTCATAAACGACCACCACGACATCGCCGGCCTTCACCTTGTTGCCGAGGATGCCGGCGACCGCCGCGTCCTGGCTTTCGTAGACCCGCGCCGGTCCGGAGAATTTCAGGATGCTCTCGTCGACACCGGCGGTTTTGACGATGCAGCCGTCGAGCGCGAGATTGCCGGACAGCACGGCGAGCCCGCCATCCCTCGAAAACGCGTGCGCGACGTCGCGAATGGCGCCCTTGGCGCGATCGGTATCCAGCTCGTCGTAGCGCTGCTTCTGGCTGAACGCGGTTTGTGTCGGCACGCCGCCGGGTGCTGCGCGATAGAAGCCCGTGACCTTTTCGTTCGAGGTCTGCTCGACGTCCCAGGAGGCGAGCGCCGTCGCCAACGTCTCGCTGTGCACGACCGGCAGATCGGTCGTCAGCAGGCCGCCGCGGTCGAGCTCGCCGAGGATCGCCATGACGCCGCCGGCGCGATGGACGTCCTCCAGATGCACGTCGGCGACGCTCGGCGCGACCTTGCAGAGCACCGGCACCTTGCGCGAGAGACGGTCGATGTCGGCCATCGTGAACGGCACCTCGCCCTCATACGCGGCGGCCAGAAGATGCAGGACGGTGTTGGTCGATCCGCCCATCGCGATGTCGAGCGTCATGGCGTTTTCGAATGCCTTGAAGCTCGCGATCTCGCGCGGCAGCGCGCGCTTGTCGTCTTTCTCGTAGTAGCGGCGCGCCAGATCCACGATCAGATGGCCGGCCTTGACGAACAGATCGCGCCGGTCGGCATGGGTTGCGACGATGGAGCCGTTGCCGGGCAGGGCGAGGCCCAGCGCTTCGGTCAGGCAGTTCATGGAATTGGCGGTGAACATGCCGGAGCAGGAGCCGCAGGTCGGGCACGCCGAGCGCTCGATCGCTTCGACGTCGGCTTCGCTGACGCGAGGTGTCGGCGGCGGCGACCATGGCGTCGATCAGGTCGACCGACCGGGTCTTGCCCTTGATGGTGACCTTGCCGGCCTCCATCGGTCCGCCGGAGACGAACACGGTCGGGATGTTGATGCGCAACGCGGCCATCAGCATGCCCGGCGTGATCTTGTCGCAGTTGGAGATGCAGACCATGGCGTCGGCGCAATGCGCGTTGACCATGTACTCGACGCTGTCGGCGATCAGCTCGCGCGAGGGCAGGCTGTAGAGCATGCCGTCATGGCCCATCGCGATGCCGTCATCGACCGCGATAGTATTGAATTCCTTCGCCACGCCGCCGGCGAGTTCGATCTCGCGCGCGACCAGTTGACCAAGATGCTGCAAATGGACATGGCCGGGCACGAACTGGGTGAATGAGTTCACCACGGCGATGATCGGCTTGCCGAAATCCTCGTTCTTCATGCCGGTTGCGCGCCACAGCCCGCGCGCGCCTGCCATGTTGCGGCCGTGGGTTGTGGTGCGTGAGCGATAGGCGGGCATGAGAAATCCTCTGTTGGTTTGTATCAGGCCGAATGCCGAGATCTGTTTGGCGCGTTCATCCCCGGTCTCCGCGGCTTTGAGCCATGGTCTCTCGGGCAATAAAAAACCCGCTTGCAGCGGGTATTGGGAGACACCATTGCCATCCGCGAAAACACCTAGCGCGTGGCGTTTGTCGGGTCAAACACCGCCAAAGCATTGCTCGCGTGAGAAAATGCGGCCTCTGAGCCGTCACATCCGGGCCAGCGCGAGAAACCCTGCGAGGCAGGGGTTCTTGTTGGCAGGTGACCAATATAAAAGCTGGTCGACCATCGGCGGCTCGGCGACTTTCCTGAAGACGGCGCCTTTGATCTGTGAGCGTTGCATGGACGCCGGTACGAAGGCGATCCCGAGCCCCTCGGCAACAAAGTTGACGATGGTCTGCTGCAAATAGACCTCAAGCCCGATGATCGGATCAAAGCCCGCCGCCCGGCAACGCTGGATGATGCTGTCGTGCAGCGACGGCACCTGGTCGCGGGGGACGATGAGAAACCGCTCCTGGGAGAGATCCTCCACCTTGATCTTTCTCGACTTCGCCAGTGGGTGCCGGTCCGGCAAGATCAGATCAAGCGGCTCCCTGATCAACGGGCGCACATCGAAATGCGCGCCTTCGCCGATCGGGAAACTGATGGCGACATCGATGGCGCCATCCTTCAAGCCGCTTTCAAGCGCGCTTGGCAACATCTCGCGGACGCGCAAATCGACGTTGGGGAAGGCCCGCTTGTAGCGGCGGGTCAGATCCGGCACGACGCTATAGGCAGCACACATCGTAAAGCCCATGCTGAACGACCCGGCTTCGCCGCGTCCGGTGGCGGTGGCATTGCGCTTGGCCTGCGCCACGCGCTGGAGAATGTCGCTGGCGTCCAGCAGGAATTGACGCCCGGCCGCGGTCAAGGCGACGCCTTTCGGCGATCGGACAAATAAAGCGATGCCAAGATCCTGCTCCAAGGCCGCGATCTGCCGGCTCAGCGGCGGCTGCGACATATGCAAACGAGCGGCGGCGCGACCAAAATTGCCGGCGTCGGCCAGCTCGCAGAAATACCGTAACTGATTGAGTGAGGGCGCCATCTGTCATACCTTGAAGGTATTGAAAATAGCCTGGATAGCATTGGAGTGGAATAGCCCGGTTCGATAGTCAGGAGGCTCGAACTGAAGGATTCCATCGTGCTTACGTCACTGTCTGTGGTTTGCCCCGTGTTTGCCGTGATCGCCGCGGGCTTCGCCTGCGGCCGCCTGGGACTGCTCGGTCCCGCCGCGAGTTCCGAGCTGAATCGTTTTGTGGTTTATCTCGGTCTGCCCGCGTTGCTGTTTCAGGTAATGGCCGAGGCCGACTGGCCGAGTTTGTGGCAGCCGGGATTCATCGCCTCATTTGCGATCGGCGTATTTGTCATCTTCGGTGGCACGCTGATCTATCGGGTCGCGAACGGACATCATCTGACCGATGCATCGATCGACGGCCTGAACGCAGGCTACGCCAATGTCGGCTATATCGGCTTCCCGCTCTGCGAGTTGATATTTGGGCGTCAGAGCCTGGCGCTGGCGACGATCGCAACCATCATGACGGTCAGCGTCCTGTTCGCGGTCGCGATCGTCTTTGTCGAGATAGGTCTGCAGACCGAACGCCGGGCGCATCATCTGCTCGCGAAGATCGGAAAGGCGCTGATCCGCAATCCGCTATTGGTTGCACCGCTGCTGGGCATCATGTGGTCGACGTTCCACACACCGGTTCCGGACGCCGCCAGGACGGTGCTTCATATGATGGGCGGCGCCGCCAGTCCGTGCGCGTTGGTCTCGCTGGGCCTGTTTCTTGCGGCCAAGCACCGCGGCAGCCGGTCGAGCCGGCCGGTCGCGGTTACGCTAACGGCGCTGAAACTTATCGTTCAGCCGGCGATCGTCGCTGTCTGCGCCTATGGGATTTTCAAGCTGCAACCGGTGCCGGCCGCGATTGTTGTGCTGCTCTCGGCACTGCCGACCGGTACTGGTCCGTTCATGATCGCCGAATTCTACAAGCGCGAGGCTGTCGTGACCTCGGCCACGATTCTGTTCACGACGGTGGCTTCCGTCATCTCATTGACGGCCTGCCTGGCGCTGGTTGGTCACGTCACAAACTGAAACGCGGGCCGGTCCCATCAGGACACCGGCCCGCGCATCGAAACCCGTGTGGGCGATTTCACGATAGTCGCCACGCCGTCGACAACCCCGGCGCGCGCCGGGGTGGCGACAGCAAGTACCGCGTCAGTGAACGCTGACGGCCTGCAGCTCGTTGCTCCATGCATTCGCAACCGCCGCTTCGCGGCTATCGGTCAGCATGATCGGCGTGCCGTCGGCGGCATGAAGCGCAAACAGCTTAAGCCCGGGCGCGATCTTCGGCGCCTGCGGAAACAGATCCGGCACGTCTTCGGAACGGACTTGCTTGACGTAGGCGATATGCCCTTCGCCGAGATGGGCCAGCGCCTCGGTGGTGACGCTTTCGGGTTCGAACGTTACAGTCATTTCACTCATGGTCTCAACTCCTCTGATCAGACTAAGCGGTCGAGTCCGCTCCTCGTTCCATTATTCGTGTTCACTGATAGCGATTGTCTTAACGACCTTCTCCGGCTCAGGCCGGGCCAGGTCGATCGACAACAGCCCGTTTTTCAAATCCGCGCCCAGCACCAGCATCCCCTCCGCCAGCACGAAGGTGCGCTGGAAGTGGCGCGCGGCGATGCCGCGATGGATGTACTGCCGAGCCTTGTCGTCCTGTTGGCGGCCCCGGATCACAAGCTGATTTTCCTCAGTGGTTACATCGAGTTGGTCACGCGTGAAGCCCGCGACCGCCAGCGTGATGCGCAGGCGTTCGGGCTGCCCGTTGGCACGGTCGCAGCGTTCGATGTTGTAGGGAGGATAACCGTCGGCGCCTTTGACGACGCGATCGAGCGCACGCTCGATTTCGTCGAACCCAAGCAGGAACGGACTGGATAACGAAGGAACACGAGACATTACAAAGCCCTCTCGAAGCGACTTTGAGGGGCCCTTGCGGCGCCCCATTTTCGGCCGTCCGGCGGATTTGCCGTTCAGTCAAACAGCAATATGGGCACGATTCGGCGGTCGTTCAAGCATCTCTGGAACCACGACAAAACCCGGAAAACGCAGGTCTGGCCTGTGGCTGGAACCGATGCGTGGGAGCTCAGGGAGGATTCAGGAAGATAGGAGGATGGTTAACGCGAGTTCCAGATCGAGGCAAAAACGCCCGTCCCGGAACGAGGCGAACCTACAGGTCGATCCGCTGGCGGCCGTCGGCGCTGAACAGATGCAGTTTTTCGGGTGGCGCGACCGCCCGGATGCGATCGCCGATCGCGGGCGCTATGGCGCCCGGAATCCGCACGATCACCTCGCCTGGCGGCAGTTCGCCGGGATTGGCGGCGATCGGCTGCGCCTCCCGCTGCCGGGTCCCGTAAATGAAAGTCTCGGCACCGACCCGCTCGATGGTTTCCACCGTCAGATCGAGCGCGACAGCGTCCGCGATGGCCGCATTCGAAATCATGAAGTCCTCGGGGCGGATCCCGAGAATGCCGGCTTCGCCGCTCGCGGCGCCGCGATGGGCGGCCAACTGCGACTTAAGCCCGTCCGATTGCAGCGGCATCAAATTCATCGGCGGTGCGCCGATGAAGGAAGCCACGAAGGTGGTCGCCGGCTTTTGATAGATCGCAAGCGGATTGCCGATCTGCTCGACCTGCCCAGCGTTCATCACCACCAGGATGTCGGCAAGCGTCATAGCCTCAAGCTGGTCATGGGTGACGTAGATCGAGGTGGTCTTCAGGCGCCGCTGCAATTTGCGGATTTCGATGCGCATCGCGATGCGCAGCTTGGCATCGAGGTTGGATAGCGGTTCGTCGAACAGAAACACCTTGGGCTGCCGCACGATGGCGCGGCCCATCGCGACGCGCTGGCGCTGGCCGCCGGACAATTGCCCGGGCTTGCGCGTCAGCATCGCACCAAGTTCGAGGATGCGGGCGGCTTCCTCGACCCTGGTCTTGATCTCGGGCTCGGCCATGCGGCGGTTGCGCAGGCCGTAGGCCATGTTGTCGTAGACGCTCATATGCGGATAGAGCGCGTAATTCTGGAACACCATCGCGATGTCGCGCTCGGCCGGCTCGATCTGGTTGACGATGCGTCCGCCGATGTCGATCTCACCGCCGGTGACGGTCTCTAGTCCAGCGACCATCCGCAGCAAGGTCGACTTGCCGCAGCCGGACGGGCCGACCAGCACGCAGAACTGGCCGTCGCCGACCTCGAAATCGATGCCCTTGATGGCCTGAAAGCCGCCGGGATAGGTTTTTTGAACGTTGCGGAGGGTAACGCCGGCCATCTTACTTCTCTGTCTCGATCAGGCCTTTGACGAACAGGCGTTGCATCAGCACGACGACGACGACTGGCGGCAGCATGGCGAGCACGGCGGTCGCCATCGCCACCTGCCATTCGGTCAGGGCGTCGTGCACGTCGATGATCTTCTTGATGCCGATCACGATAGTCTGCATGTCGTCGCGCGTCGTGATCAACAGCGGCCAGAGATATTGATTCCAGCCATAGATGAAAAGGATCACGAACAGGGCCGCGATGTTGGTGACCGACAGCGGCAACAACGTATCGAAGAAAAACCGGATCGGGCCGGCGCCGTCGATCTTCGAGGCCTCGACGAGCTCCCTCGGCACGGTCATGAAGAACTGACGGAACAACAGCGTCGCGGTCGCCGACGCGATCAAGGGCAGGATCAGCCCCGCGTAGGAATCCAGCATATGCAGGTCGCTAGTGATCTTGTAGGTCGGAAAGATACGCACCTCGACCGGCAGCATCAGCGTGATGAAGATGGTCCAGAACGCCGTCATCCGGAACGGAAACGAAAAGAACACGATCGCATAGGCCGAGATGATCGAGATCGCGATTTTTCCCGCCGCGATGCCGAGCGCCATGATGAGGCTGTTGAGCATCATGCCGCCGACCGGTTGTCGCGTGGTCTTGCCGGTACCGGCGACGATCGTGTTCCAGTAGGTTTCAAGGCCGTGCGTGCCGGGATACAGCGGCATCTGGCCGTTGGCGATCACGGCGTTGTCGTGGGTCGAGGCGATCACGGCGAGATACACCGGAAACGCGACGATCGCGACGCCGACCAGCAGGATCAGATGCGGTAGCCAATTTCCAAAGCGGCGATGTTCGACCATGGCGTTCAGTAATGAACTTTCTTTTCGACGTAGCGAAACTGAAATGCCGTCAACGCGACCACGATCACCATCAGGATTACCGACTGCGCGGCCGAACCGCCCAGGTCGGTACCGACCTTGCCGTCCTGGAACACCTTGTAGACCAGCGTTTGGGTGGCGCCGTTAGGCCCGCCGCCGGTCGCGGTGTCGATGATTCCAAGCGTGTTGAAGAAGACGTAGGTGATATTGACGATGATCAAAAAGAAAGTCGTCGGCGACAGCAACGGGAAGATGATGGTCCAGAACCGCCGCATCGGCCGCGCGCCGTCGATCGCTGCGGCCTCGATCACGCTTTTCGGGATCGCCTGCAGCCCTGCGAGAAAGAACAGGAAATTGTAGCTGATCTGATTCCAGACCGCGACGATGACGACCAGGATCATCGCGTGCGTTCCGTTGAGCACCGGATTCCAGTCGATGCCGGCGCGCTGCAGCGCGCGCGCGATCATGCCAAGCCCGGGCTGCAACATGAAGATGAAGAGCACGCTGGCGACCGCCGGAGCCACCGCGTAGGGCACGATCAGAAAGGTGCGGTAGATCTGGATGCCGCGGATATTGCGGTTGGCCATGGCCGCGAGCAGCAGGCCGAGGCCGAGCGAGAAAAGCGCCACGAGGGCCGAAAACACCAGGGTGACGCCGATCGCGTGATAATATTCGGGGGTTTGCAGCAAATTGACGTAGTTCTCGAACCAGACGAACTCGGTCGAGAGCCCGAAAGCATCCTGCACCAGGAACGACTGCCACAGCGCCTGCGCCGCCGGCCAATAGAAAAAGATCAGCGAAATCGCGAGCTGCGGCAGGATCAAGAGGCAGGGCAGCAGTCTGCCTGAAAAGATCGCGCGGTTTTCCATCGAAATCTCATCGAGAGCCGAATAGTGAGTGGCGCGCAGCGAATAAGGACAAACAACTATTCGCTACGCGCCATTCTCGCGCGCTTACTTGGTCGCGGTGCGCTCGAACTGACGCAGCATCTGGTTGCCGCGGCTTACCGCCGCATCGAGCGCATCCTTGGCCGTCTTCTTGCCGGCAAGTGCTGCCTCGATCTCTTCGGACCAGACGTCACGCATCTGCACCATGCCGCCAAAGCGCAGGCCGCGCGAATTCTCGGTCGGCTCCTTGTTGGTCAGTTCCTTGAGCGGCACTTCGAGGATCGGATTCTTTTCGTAGAAGCCCGAGGCCCTGGTCTTTTCGTAGGCCGCCTTGGTGATCGGCAGATAGCCGGAAGCCTCGTGCAGATAAATCTGGCGGTCGGTATCCGACAGGAAAGCAAAGAACTTGGCGATGCCCTTGTATTCTTCAGGGGTCTTGCCGCCCATCACCCATAGCGAAGCGCCGCCGATAATGGAGTTTTGCGGCGCATCCTTGACGTCGGGGAAGTACGGCATCGGCACCGAAATGTAGCCGAACTTGGCGTTGGCCTTGACGCTCGGATAAAAGCCGGACGAGGTCATGTAGAGCCCGCATTCGCCGGAGGTAAAGCGTCCTTCGCCGGTGTTGGTGCGGCCCGAATAATCGAAGCTCTTGTCCTTTTGCAGCTCGACAAGGTTCTCGAGTAATTTAACTTCCAGCGGGGTATTGAATTCGAGCACGGTGCCGAAGCCATCCAGGCCATTGGCCTTGGTCCCGATCGGCACGTTATGCCACGCTGAAAACTGCTCGATGAGACCCCACGTGATCCACGACAGGGAGAAGCCGCAGGTCGGGTTGGTCGCGTGTAGCTTCCTGGCGTCGGCGAACACCTCCGGCCAGGTCTTCGGTGGCGCGTCGATGTCCGCCTTCTTCAGCGCATCGAGATTGACCCACATCACCATGCTCGACGAGTTGAACGGGAATGACAGCATCTCGCCGTTCGAGGTCGAGTAGTATCCGGTGATCGCCGGCAGATAGGATTTGGGATCGAAGGATTCGCCTTGCTCCTTCATCAGGTCGGAGACCGGTTTGATGGCGCCCTTGGCGGCCATCATGGTGGCCGTTCCGACCTCGAATACCTGCATGATGCCCGGCGCATTGCCGGCGCGGAACGCCGCGATCCCGGCGTTGAGCGTATCGGCGTAGCTGCCCTTGAAGGTTGGGACGATCTTGTAGTCGGTTTGCGAGGCATTGAAATCGTTGGCGAGCTTGACCACGACATCGTTGTTTGGGCCGGTCATCGCGTGCCACCACTGAATCTCGGTCACCGCGTAAGCCGGGCGTCGCGAGCGCCAGCGTGACAGCGACTGCCGCGGCAGGGCCCAATCGTCCAATAACCATCTAAATTTCTCCCCCCTTGGACGGTCATCCTGTTTAGTTGCGCGTTAACAACGCCGAATGAGGTACAAATGACTGTGTCAGCAAGCGGATGGTACGGGGGAAGCTCAACCTGCGGAAGCCGTAAAATGGCGCGGGAAATAGATCAGCAAATAATCCAGGACAGGGGACCCGACCGTCCCGGCAATTTCCCGGGACGGTGGACGGTGATGCCTGGAGCACGATCCAGAAAAGCGGAAACCGGTTTCTAGCGTTTCCGCTCGGAGCCGCAAACAAAACCCTTCGCAACCAAGGCCTCGATCTCGCTGCTGGAATAGCCGAACTCCGCCAGCACTTCGGCGCTGTGCTGGCTGAACTTGGGTGGCGTGCGGCGCAGGCTGGCCTTGGTGCGGGTCATGCGGATCGGCGAGGCGACGCCCTTGTACCAGTCCTTTTCGATGACGTCGCCACGATGGACGGCGTGGCCGCTGGTGAGCGCCTGGTCGATCGACTGCACCGGCCCGGCGGGCAGGCCCGCGGCCAGCAGGCGGTCGCATAGCGGCGCGGCGTCGTGCTGGCTGAATACCGCGGCAAGCTCGGCGCGCAACGCATCGCGGTTGGCGATGCGGTCCTTGTTGCGCGCAAAGCGCGGATCGGTGCCGAGTTCGGGTTTGCCGATTTCTTTTGCCAGCTTGCGGAAGGTGCCGTCATTGCCGACGCCGATAAAGATGTTGTCGGTGCGGGTCGGGAAGATCGCGTAGGGCACCAGATTCGGATGTTCGTTGCCGGTGAGCTGCGGCGGCTTGCCGTGCATGAAATAGTTCGCGGCATGCGGATGCATGACGGCAAGCCCGGTCTCGTACAGCGTGGTCTCGAGAAACTGTCCGAGGCCGGACCGTTGCCGTTCCGACAGCGCCATCAGGATGCCGATCGCGGCGTAAAGTCCGGTCGTGATGTCCACCACCGGAACGCCGATCCGCATCGGGCCGCTTTCCGGCGAGCCGGTCGCCTTGATCATCCCGGTCATGGCCTGGATGATGGCGTCATAGCCGGGATTGCCGCCGCGCGGGCCGTCGGCGCCGAAGCCGGAGATCCGGCAGTGCACGAGCTTGGGGAATTTCGCGCGCAGCACATCGTTGCCGATGCCCCATTTGTCGAGCGTGCCCGGCTTGAAGTTCTCGATCAGGACGTCGGCGCCGTCCAGCATCTTCATCAGCACGGCGCGTCCGCCCTCGGAAGCGAGGTCGAGCCCGATCGAGCGCTTGTTGCGGTTGATGCCGACGAAATAGGCCGCATCCTCGTCATGGAAGGGCGGGCCCCAGTCGCGCACCTCGTCACCGGCGGGCGGCTCGACCTTGATCACGTCGGCGCCGTGATCGGCCAGAATTTGGGTGCAATAGGGTCCGCCGAGGACGCGCGTGAGGTCGATGACGCGCAATCCGGCCATCGCGCCGGGGGCCGGCTTCTGAACTCATGAAAAGAACCTTCGCTCAAGCTGAGAATGGAATTCCTGAGCTATCGGTCTTCAGGCGCGGCGGCAATGCCTTCTTGCGCACGGGCGCATGACGCGCACGCAATGGCCCGCAACTCGTCGCGGCGGGCCATCCGCGCGGCGTTCGTGGCGCGGCCGTCGGTTAGACCACCGTCAGGCGCACATCCACATTGCCGCGGGTGGCGTTGGAATAGGGGCATACCTGGTGGGCTTTCTCCACCAGCGCCTCGGCGTCGGCGCGTGCGAGGCCAGGCAGCGAGACGGCGAGATCGATGTCGAGGCCGAAACCGCCGGCCGCGCGCGGTCCGATGCCCACCGTCGAGGTCACCGAGGCGTCCGCCGGCACCTTCGGGCCGCCTTGCGAGGCCACGAACTTCATCGCGCCGATGAAGCAGGCGGCATAGCCGGCCGCGAACAGCTGCTCGGGATTGTTGCCCGCGCCGCCGCCGCCGCCGAGTTCCTTCGGCGTGGTGAGTTTGACGTCGAGCGCGCCATCGAGGGTCGCGGCATGGCCATCGCGGCCTCCGGTCGCCTTGGCGCTGGTCTTGTAAAGCACATTCACGGACATGACGGTCTCCCTTGGGGTTCGGTCTTCGAGTTCGATTCAGTACTGAATATTGCACACAATTAGATTGTGCACAATATTAAATAAGCGAGGCCTCACATTTAATTGTTCGCAATTGAATTGCCGGGCCCGCTGGGCCCAGAATGAACGCGGAATGTGACAGGTTGTGACGAGGATTACGCGAATGGCCAGGAAACACGCGGCGCAGACCAGGCGCTGCGGCTCGACAACCAGATCTGCTTTGCGGTCTATTCGACCGCGCATGCCTTCAACCGCGTCTACAAGCCGCTGCTCGACCGGCTTGGGCTGACCTATCCGCAATATCTGGTCATGCTGGTGCTGTGGGAACGCGACGGCGTGCCGGTCAAGGATATCGGCGAGCGGCTGTTCCTGGATTCCGGCACGCTGACGCCGCTGCTCAAGCGGCTGGAGGCCGCCGAGCTGTCAAGCGCACCCGCAGCACCGAGGACGAACGCCAGGTGCTGATCGCGCTGACCGCCCAAAGGCCACGCGCTGCGGGAAAAAGCCAAGGCGGTGCCGCAGTCGATCCTCGCGGCGTCGGCCTGCTCGGTCGGCGAATTGTGGCGATGAAAGACGATATCGTCGCGCTACGGGACCGGCTGAATGCGGTGTTGGGGGAATAGGGCGGGGGTGGGCGCGTCAGCTCAAGTCTCAGAAGTGCTTTTTCGCAAATGCCCGGCCGGAGCCGGATTTCAAATACTTCTCGAATGCGAGGCCCGCTTTTCGTTGTCGGAAAGCGATATAGGTCCTGATCCGCCAAGGCCCGATATTTTGAAGTGTGCGGTACCTCGCCAGCATTATGCTTTGCCAAGTCGGGCGCGTAAGTCGTCGGTCACGCCGACGTATAAATGCTCGGAATCGAGACTTTCGAGGATGTAGACGTACTTCATCGCGCTACTCTGCCTCACTACGTGCCGCGAAGCTTCGCACTATTGGATTGCCGAGGCCCGCCGTCGCCCTTCGGGCTATGGCGGGGCAGCCTTCGCTCGCTTCGCGCTTGAAGGGTTTCCAGGCTTGCCCAGCCGAAGCTCGCGAAGCGAGCGAAGGCTGGTGGAGCCAGGCGGGATCGAACCGCCGACCTCTTGCATGCCATGCAAGCGCTCTCCCAGCTGAGCTATGGCCCCGTAACCTAACCGCACGCGTCTTGGGCGACGCGCGGGACGAAACCCTGATCACAGATCAGGGCTGATCTCAAGCCTCAAGTCTCTTCGTCGCCGCCGACGTCGCCGATGATGTCAGTGACGTCCTCGTCGCCTTCTTCCTCGTCGGCGATGAAGGTCGAATCGTCGTCATCGTCGTCTTCGATCGTCTCGTCGATCTCGATGTCGTCTTCCGACTCGGGAACGACAGCTTTCACCTTGCCCGAATTCTCTTCGGCATCGGCTTCCTCGAGCGGCACCAACTCTTCAGCCTCTGCGGGCTCCGGCGTCGCCTCGGCGGATGCTGCGGCGGAGGCTGCGGCAGCGCGCGCCGCGGCATCGGCGCGGGTACGCGGCGGCGGAATCGGCGCAATCGGCACCACCTCGCCGGTATAGGGTGAGATCACCGGATTCTTGTTGAGGTCGTAAAACTTCTTACCCGTGGTCGGGCAAATGCGTTTGGTTCCGAGATCGGATTTGGCCACGTGTGGAATCCTGGGAATTTCTGAAAAACGGTGCTTCACTTGGCTAGTTGACGCGCTGCTGTCAATAGCCGCTTTGCGGGATACCGACAGTCGCGTGACGCCGCGCGGGCCCATGTGATACCTGCCGCCGGCTGAGAGGACACAATCTTGACCCATTCGACGCCCACCCAACGCCGCTTGAGGCCCGTTCCAGCGGCCCTTTGTCCGGAAAAGCCCGGGTTCCCGGCGACAAGTCGATTTCGCACCGCGCCCTGATCCTGGGCGCGCTGGCGGTCGGCGAAACCCGGATTTCGGGCCTGCTCGAGGGCGAAGATGTCCTCAATACGGCCAAGGCGATGCGGGCGCTCGGCGCCAAGGTCGAACGGACCGGCGATTTCGCCTGGTCGGTCCGTGGCGTGGGCGTTGCCGGGTTCGCACAGCCCGAAACGCCACTCGATTTCGGCAATTCCGGCACCGGATGCCGGCTGGTGATGGGGGCGGTAGCGGGCTGCCCGATTACGGCGGTCTTTGATGGCGATGCCTCGCTGCGGAGCCGGCCAATGCGGCGGATCCTCGATCCCCTGGAATTGATGGGGGCTCGAGCCGGCATCAGCGGCGAAGGCGGCCGCCTGCCGCTGACCTTGTACGGCGCGCGCGATCCGCTGCCGATCCTCTACCGCACCCCGGTGGCGTCGGCCCAGATCAAATCCGCGGTGCTGCTGGCGGGCCTCGCAGCGCCCGGGGTCACCACCGTGATCGAGACCGAAGCCAGCCGCGACCACACCGAGCTGATGCTGAAGCATTTTGGCGCCCAGATCGTCTCGACGTCCGAAGGCGCCCATGGACGCAAGATCGCGCTCACCGGTCAGCCAGAATTGCATGGCGCCGACGTGGTTGTGCCGGCCGATCCGTCGTCGGCGGCATTTCCGGTGGTCGCCGCCCTGATCGTGGAAGGCTCCGACGTCGTATTGTCCGACGTCATGACCAACCCGCTGCGCACCGGGCTGTTGACGACGCTGCGCGAGATGGGCGCCTCGATCGAGGAGAGCCATGTTCGGGGCGATGCCGGCGAGCCGATGGCGCAGTTGCGGGTGCGTGCCTCGAAATTACGTGGCGTCGAGGTGCCGCCCGAGCGCGCGCCGTCGATGATCGACGAATATCTGGTGCTGGCGGTAGCGGCAGGCTTTGCCGAAGGCACCACCATCATGCGCGGCCTGCAGGAATTGCGGGTCAAGGAATCCGACCGGCTCGAAGCCACCGCCGCCATGCTGCGGGTCAACGGCGTCAAGGTCGAGATTTCAGCCGACGACATGATCGTCGAAGGCAAGGGTCACGTTCCCGGCGGTGGCCTGGTCGCGACCCATATGGACCACCGCATCGCGATGTCGGCGCTGGTGATGGGGCTGGCTTCGGACAAACCAGTGAAGGTCGACGATACCGCCTTCATCGCCACCAGCTTTCCGGATTTCATCCCGATGATGCGTTTGCTGGGCGCGGAGTTTTCATGAGGCAGGCGCGATGAGTGCAGCTTTCGGCCGCGACGCGCTGCTCGACGCCTTTGACAGGATTGGGCGGGCGGCGGTGCACGCGGGAACGAAACTGCAGATCGCGGTTTATGGCGGCTCGGCGCTAATGCTCGCGAGCAATTTCCGGTTTGCCACTGAAGATGTCGACGTGTCGGAGCTCGAACGACCGCTGCCCAGTTGGCTGGCAGCGGTGGTGCGTGAAATCTCCGAGGAAAATCATTGGCACGAAGACTGGCTCAATGACGGGGTCGCGTTTCACCTCAGCGCGCTTGCCGATCATGCACCCGACCATCTTGAATTTGGAACCTTCCCGCGCGATGGCACTCCCGCGGGGCTTGTGGTTTTGGTCCCCTCGGCGGAATATTTGCTGGCGCTTAAATTGAAAGCATTTCGGATCATGGATCCGTTTCGTGGCGAAACCGAGCGGCTCGATATACTCAATCTGATGAAGGTCACGGGTATCTCGACAGTGGAGGGCGCCATAGCCTTGCTTGGCCGATATTTTCCCGTGAGCGCCGCTTCTTCCGAGAAGCAACAGTTTTTATTGGAGCACATGAATCGCCAGGGAGCGGCCGATGCGCCCAAATACCCTCGCTGAGGCGGTTGAAAATATTCAAGCCGGGGCCGCGCGCGATGTCATGCTTGCTGAGTTCGTCGATACTTTCGATCTGGCGAAAACTGACGAGGATCGCTACGCATCGATTGAGAGCGAGCCAAATTTGACCGGAGATGACCGGCTTGACGCGCTGGTTGGCGCTATGGCCGAGTATCTGGCAAAGCAGCGGCGGCTGGGCCGTGTACCATCCTGGGTTTGCGATCCGGCCCGACGTCTATCCAATCCATGGTTCACGACGGCCGGTCCCTCGGACGGCATGCGCGAGTACCTCACCTTCAGCAGTCCCGCGGAATTTGCCTCCCGCAACATTTTTACCGAGGAACGGCCGTTGCGACGCGCCCGGGGCCCTCGGCCAGAGAGAACGTAGCGTAATATGATCATCGCCATCGACGGGCCGGCGGCGTCCGGCAAGGGCACCCTCGCCAAGCGGCTCGCGCTTCATTACGGCCTTCGCCACCTCGATACCGGCGTGATCTATCGCGCCGTGGCCAGGGCGCTGCTGGATTCCGGCGCCGAATTGACCGATGAGGCCGCCGCGGTCACTGCTGCGATGGAACTCGATCCCGGAACGTTCGGCGATCTGGCCTTAAAATCGCAAAAAGTGGGCGACGCCGCCTCGGTGGTCTCGGCCTTCCCCGGGGTGCGGGACGCTTTGGTGCATTTTCAGCGGCAATTCGCGGCGCGCCCGCCGGGAGCCGTGCTCGACGGCCGTGATATCGGAACCGTGATCTGCCCGGACGCCGATGTGAAGATTTTCGTCATCGCTGACCCGAAAGTCCGCGCCCAACGCCGTACCCTGGAAGCCAAGGGGCGGGGCGAGGAGGCCGATGAGGCCGTGATCCTGGCCGATATCCTCAAGCGCGACGAACGTGACCAGAATCGCGCCGCTGCCCCTTTAAAGGCAGCGCCGGATGCTCACTTGCTCGATAACTCGCATTTGGATATAGAAGGCGGCGTCCGGGCCGCCATCGACATTATCGAGGCCGTCCGAGCGGGCCGGCAGCAGGTTTGAGCCTCTGCCGTCATTGGAGGAAAGCCCGCTCCAGGTTCTTGAAGTCGACAAGCTCGTTTCAGGCTCCGGATCATCAACGTATCGAATGTGCAGGCATGCTGCCGGCCCGCTTTCGCGATTTCCTCGCGATGAGCGGTCGTTAGGGTTTGCGGAACCCCGACACTTCACACGCGATACGCCCCTTAACCCGAATGGCCGGCGATATCCGCATCTGGAGAACAAATGGCTTCGACTGCTACTTCTTATAATCCGTCGCGTGACGATTTCGCCGCGATGCTCGACGAGTCCTTTGCGGGTGGCAACCTGCAGGAAAGCTCCGTCATCAAGGGCATCGTTGTTGCGATTGAAAAGGACATGGCCGTCATCGACGTCGGCCTGAAGACCGAAGGCCGTGTGGCGCTGCGCGAATTCAATGGGCCCGGCCGCGAAAGCGATCTCAAGGTCGGCGACGAGGTCGAGGTGTTCCTCGACCGTATCGAGAACGCACTCGGCGAAGCCGTGCTGTCGCGCGACAAGGCCCGCCGCGAGGAAAGCTGGGGCAAGCTCGAGAAGGCCTTCAACAACAACGAGAAGGTTCACGGCGTCATCTTCAACCAGGTCAAGGGTGGCTTCACCGTCGACCTCGACGGCGCGGTCGCCTTCCTGCCACGCTCGCAGGTCGACATCCGCCCGATCCGCGATGTCGCCCCGCTGATGAACAATTCGCAGCCGTTCCAGATCCTCAAGATGGATCGCCGCCGCGGCAACATCGTGGTGTCGCGCCGTACCGTTCTGGAAGAGACCCGCGCCGAGCAGCGCCAGGAGCTGGTGCAGAACCTCGAAGAGGGTCAGGTGATCGACGGCGTCGTCAAGAACATCACCGATTACGGTGCGTTCGTCGACCTCGGCGGCATCGACGGCCTGCTCCACGTCACCGATATCGCTTGGCGCCGGGTCAATCACCCAACCGAAGTGCTCACCATCGGCCAGACCGTGAAGGTCAAGATCATCAAGATCAACCACGAGACCCACCGCATTTCGCTCGGCATGAAGCAGTTGCTGGACGATCCGTGGCAGGGCATCGAGGCGAAGTATCCGCTCAATGCGCGCTTCACCGGCCGCGTCACCAACATCACCGACTACGGCGCGTTCGTCGAACTGGAGCCGGGCATCGAAGGCCTGATCCACGTCTCGGAAATGTCGTGGACCAAGAAGAACATGCACCCCGGCAAGATCGTTTCGACCTCGCAGGAAGTCGAAGTGCAGGTGCTCGAGGTTGATTCGGTCAAGCGCCGGATCTCGCTCGGTCTCAAGCAGACCATGCGCAATCCCTGGGAAGTGTTCATCGAGAAGTTCCCGGTCGGTTCGACCGTCGAGGGCGAGGTCAAGAACAAGACCGAGTTCGGGCTTTTCCTGGGGCTCGAGGGCGATGTCGACGGCATGGTCCATCTGTCCGACCTCGACTGGAAGCTTCCGGGCGAGCAGGTAATCGACAACTTCAAGAAGGGCGACATGGTCAAGGCCGTGGTGCTCGATGTCGATGTCGAAAAGGAGCGCATCTCGCTCGGCGTCAAGCAGCTCGAGGGCGACCCGTTCGCCGAGCCGGGCGACGTCAAGAAGGGCGCGGTGGTGACCTGCGAAGTGCTCGAAGTGAAGGAAAGCGGCATCGAGGTTAAGATCTCGGGTACCGACTTCACCACCTTCATCAAGCGGTCCGAACTGGCGCGTGAGCGCTCCGATCAGCGCGCCGAGCGTTTCGCCGTCGGCGAAAAGGTCGATGCGCGGGTGATCCAGTTCGACAAGAAGGCCCGCAAGGTGCAGGTCTCGATCAAGGCGCTCGAAGTCGCGGAAGAAAAGGAAGCCATCGCGCAGTATGGCTCGTCCAATTCGGGAGCGACGCTGGGCGATATTCTCGGCACCGCGCTGAAGAACCGCGACAAGTAAGTTTTGTCGATCGGTCGTTAACAGTTCAGGCCCCGGTTTCGACCGGGGCCTTTTTGCTTGGTAACTGCACTCTCAACGTCATGCCCGCGCTTGTCGCGGGCATCCACGTCTTCCTTCTCTTGAGCCAAAGACGTGGATGGCCGGGACAAGCCCGGCCATGACGATTGAGGGCGCCCGCCCAGCCTTGTTTTCTTCAAATTGCGTTGCAATTGATGTAATCAGGTAATCCGATGGTCAGCTTGCGAATGCAAAACGCGCTGATCGTTTCGCAAGAACTTCCAAGAAAACTTGCAACAGAACTTGCAACAGAACTTCCAAGAAAGCCTCCAGGAGAACTTCGATGTCGCTTGATTTGGACGTGATCGTCGATCGCCGCAGGATACGCCGTAAGCTGACGTTCTGGCGCGTGGCCGCGGCGGTGATCGCGATCGCGGCGATCGCAGGCATCGGCATGCTGGTGAGCCCGGGCACGCGCGGGTCGCTGGCGGCCTCGGGCTCGATTGCCCGCGTCACCATCGAAGGCCTGATCCGCAGCGACCAGGATCGTGTCCAGGCGCTGGAGCGGCTGGCGGATTCGAGCGCGCCAGCGGTCGTCGTGCATATCAATTCGCCGGGCGGCACCACCGCCGGCTCCGAGCAATTATACGATGCGCTGACGCGGCTGAAGGCGAAAAAGCCGCTGGTCGTGGTCGTCGAAGGCCTGGCGGCGTCCGGCGGTTACATCACGGCCATCGCCGCCGATCACATCATCGCCCAGCAGACCTCGCTGGTCGGTTCGATCGGCGTGCTGTTTCAGTTTCCGAATTTTACCGATCTCCTGAAAACCGTCGGCGTCAAGGTCGAGGAAGTGAAGTCCTCGCCGCTGAAGGCAGCCCCCAACGGGTTCGAGCCGACCAGCCCGGAAGCGCGCGCGGCGCTCGATGCGCTGGTGAAGGATTCCTACGCATGGTTTCGGGCACTGGTGAAAGAACGGCGCGGCATGGACGACGAATTGCTCGACAAGGTCGCGGACGGACGGGTCTTCACCGGCCATCAGGCGGTCGATCTCAAACTGATCGATCAGCTCGGCGACGAAAGAACCGCGGTCGCCTGGCTGGTGGCGCAGAAAGGCGTCAAGGCCGATCTGCCGGTGCGCGATTACAAGCTGGCACCACGCTTTGGCGATCTGACGTTTTTGCGGACGGCGGCCTCGATTACGCTCGACGCGCTCGGTTTCGGCGGAGTTGCGCGGCAGCTCGAGCAAGCCGGTGTCGATCGCCTGGGCCTCGATGGCATGCTGGCATTGTGGCAGCCGGCCGGATCGAATTGATCGGTGCGAGTCCGTCTTCGACGCATCCTCCCGCGTTGCGGTGTGCGGTCACAATCCCTGATTGGGCGCTTTGTCACGCCTTTTCGCAGCATCCATATTTCATTTAGCGTCTTGACAGTTCAAGGCATTTTCACGGAAATGCACGCCAGCACTTTCCGGGCCCCACCTCGATGATCAAATCCGAACTCGTTCAACGCATCGCCGAGCACAACCCGCATCTCTACCAGCGGGATGTAGAGAATATCGTAAACGCGATTCTCGATGAGATCGTCGCGGCATTGGCGCGGGGCGACCGGGTCGAGTTGCGCGGTTTCGGCGCATTTTCCGTGAAGCATCGTCCGGCCCGCGCCGGACGCAATCCGCGCACCGGCGCGCATGTGCCGGTGGATCAGAAGAGCGTTCCGTTTTTCAAGACGGGTAAGGAAATGCGCGAGCGGCTGAACCGGGACGAAGGCGCGCCGGAAGCGGGCGCCTAGGCGTTCCAGATCGCACATCTCCCGGTTGCCGGCGATGCCATGTCGCGGAGCTTAAATTTCCGCCGATCTCTATCGATATGAGAGATGGTCATGCGAAAATTCTTCAATGCCGTGGTCGTCATTGTGTTGGGCGCCATCTTCGTCGTGTTCGCGGTCGCTAATAGGCATCTGGTGACGGTATCGTTCGACCCGTTCGGTTCCCGCGACCCGGCCCTTGATTTGCCTCCACTCCCGCTATTCGTGGTCATCATTGCCGCGGTGATCTCGGGCGTGCTCGCAGGCGGCCTCGCAACCTGGTTCCGGCAGCGCCGTTGGCGTCGCGCGGCGCGCCAGCATGAAGCCGATGCGCGGCAGGTGCGGGCGCAACTGACCGATCTGCGCGCCGCCGCCGCCGGCGCCCAGCGGGGCAGTGTACCGCCCTTTCCAGCGTTGTCGCAGGGCGGCCGATAGGCCGCCGCCAGGCGAGACAAGCCGGGCGCGACGTTGTAGAACGCGGCCAAATCGGCTTGGTCAAATTGCCTTGGTCAAATCGCCTTGGTTTTGTCATCCCGGGTTCGCGGTTCGCCGTTCGCTCCCTAACTCGTATTTCGAATATGTCGCTGGTCGTCAAAATCTGTGGCTTGTCCACACCGGAGACGTTGGATGTCGCGCTACAGGCTGGCGCGGACATGGTGGGATTCGTGTTCTTTCCGGCCTCGCCCCGTCATATCGGTCTGGAGACAGCGCGGGAACTCGGCCGACAGGCCAAGGGTCGCGCTGAGAAAGTCGCGCTGACTGTCGATGCCGACGATGCGACGCTCGCCAACATCGTCGAGACCTTGCGGCCGGATATGCTGCAACTCCACGGCAGGGAAACCACAGCCCGCCTGCGGGACATCAGGCAGAGTTTCGGCTTGCCGGTGATGAAAGCCATCGCGGTCGAGACCGCGGCCGATCTTGTGCCATTGTCCGGTTACGCGGCGGTCGCCGATCGCATTCTGTTCGATGCCCGGGCCCCGAAAGACGCCACGCGGCCCGGCGGCCTCGGTGCGGTGTTCGACTGGCATGTGCTGGAAAATCTCGATCGCAAGCTGCCCTTCATGGTTTCGGGCGGCCTCAATGCCGGCAACGTCGCGGAAGCCGTTCGCGTCACCCGCGCCGGCGGGGTCGATGTATCCTCCGGCGTCGAGCGCGCGCCCGGTATCAAGGATCCCGACATGATCCGCGACTTCATCCGCGCCGCGCGCGCTCCCGAAGAGTTGATGACGAGATGAATCCAAACCTGCCCAATTCCTTCCGCAGCGGACCCGACGAGCGGGGGCATTTCGGCATTTTCGGCGGCCGCTATGTCGCGGAAACGCTGATGCCGCTGATCCTCGACCTGGAGAAGGCCTACGCGGAGGCCAAGGCTGATCCGGCCTTCCAGACCGAGATGAACGGCTATCTCAAGAACTATGTCGGGCGGCCGTCGCCACTGTATCTCGCCGAGCGTCTCACTGAACATCTCGGCGGCGCGAAGATCTACTTCAAGCGCGAAGAGCTCAATCATACCGGCTCGCACAAGGTCAACAATGTGCTCGGCCAGATCATGGTGGCGCGGCGGATGGGCAAGCAGCGCATCATCGCCGAGACCGGCGCCGGCCAGCATGGCGTGGCCACCGCGACCTTGTGCGCGCGGTTCGGGCTCGACTGCGTGGTCTATATGGGCGCGGTCGACGTCGAACGGCAGCAGCCCAACGTCATTCGCATGGAGATGCTCGGCGCCAAGGTGATCCCGGTGCAATCGGGTTCGCGCACGCTGAAAGATGCGATGAACGAGGCCCTGCGCGACTGGGTCACCAACGTGCACGACACGTTCTACTGCATCGGCACCGTCGCCGGTCCGCACCCCTATCCGATGATGGTGCGTGATTTCCAGTCGATCATCGGCACCGAGACCCGCGCCCAGATGCAGGAGACCGAAGGGCGGCTGCCGGACTCGCTGGTCGCCTGTATCGGCGGCGGCTCCAATGCGATGGGGCTGTTTCATCCCTTCCTCGATGATCCCACGGTCGAGATTTTCGGGGTCGAAGCCGCGGGCCACGGGCTGACGCAATTGCACGCCGCGTCGATTGCCGGCGGCCGGCCGGGCGTGCTGCATGGCAACCGCACTTATTTGCTGATGGACGAGGACGGCCAGATCCAGGATGCGCATTCGATCTCGGCGGGGCTGGATTATCCCGGCATCGGTCCCGAGCATTCCTGGCTGCACGAAATCGGCCGGGTGAATTATTTGTCCGCCACCGACGACGAAGCGCTGGCGGCGTTTCAACTGCTGTCGCGGCTGGAAGGCATCATCCCGGCGCTGGAGCCGGCGCACGCCATCGCCAAGGTGATGGAACTGGCGCCGCAGCGGCCCAAGGATCATCTGATGGTGGTCAATCTCTCCGGCCGCGGCGACAAGGACGTGCCGCAAGTCGGCGATATCCTGCGGGGGAAGAAGTGATTTTCCAGCGAGGCCACCTTCTTCACCTCTCCCCGCCGGGGAGAGGTCGGCTGCGCAGCAGCCGGGTGAGGGGTCTTCAATCCAATCGAAGCGTGCCCTCGATCATTTCGAGAACACCCTCAAGATTGTCGTACACATTGGTATTTGTAACCCGGACAATGTGGAATCCGCAGCCTTCGAGCACGTCCGTCCGGACTTTATCTCTCGCCAATTCGGACGGTTCAGCATGCGTCACGCCGTCGACCTCGATGATCAGTTTTCCGTCCAATGTCACCAAGTCGACCACGTATCGATCGATCGAATGCTGGCGGCGAAACTTCCAGCGTGCCAATCGTCGATTGCGTAGCGCCTGCCAAAGCCTGGCTTCGGCACTCGTCTGCGAGGCCCGCAGGCTTCGAGCTCTGGCCTTGAACTTGTCCATCCCCCTCACCCGGCTGCTGCGCAGCCGACCTCTCCCCGTCGGGGAGAGGTATAGCACAGCGAACGCCGCAATATGACCACCCGCATCGACACACGGTTTGCCGATCTGAAAAAACAGGGCCGCTCGGCCTTTGTCACCTTCCTGATGGCCGGCGATCCCGATCCCTTGACGTCGCTCGACATCATCAAGGCGCTGCCGAAGGCGGGCGCCGACATTATCGAGATCGGTATGCCCTTCACCGATCCGATGGCGGATGGTCCCTCGATCCAGGCGGCGGGATTGCGGGCGCTGAAGGCCGGCATGAGCTTGAAGAAGACGCTGGAGCTGGTGCGCGGCTTCCGCAAGGACGACAACACGACGCCGCTGGTGCTGATGGGTTATTACAATCCGATCTACATCTACGGCGTCGATGAATTTCTCATCGACGCCAAGACCGCGGGCGTCGATGGCCTGATCATCGTCGATCTGCCCCCGGAGGAAGATACCGAATTGTGCCTGCCGGCGATGAAGGCCGGGCTCAATTTCATCCGGCTGGCGACGCCCACTACCGATGACAAGCGGTTGCCAGCGGTACTCGCGAATACGTCGGGATTTGTCTATTACGTCTCGATCACCGGCATCACCGGCAGCGCCAGCGCGGATAGCGGCGTGGTCGGCGAGGCGGTGTCGCGCATCAAGCGTCACACCAAATTGCCGGTCTGCGTCGGTTTTGGCATCCGGACGCCGGAGAACGCCCGGGCGATCGCCGCGACGGCTGACGGCGCGGTGGTAGGCACGGCGCTGGTCGATGCCGTGCGGGGCAGCCTCGACACCGAGGGCCGCGCGACGGGCCGGACGGTTGGCGCGGTGGCCGATCTCGTGTCCTCGCTGGCGCAGGGCGTGCGGGGCGCCAAACAGGCCGCGGAATAAGCCACAATTGCAGGGGACAAGCATGGTCCGGAAAAGTGGCTGCCGGTTTTCCGTTAAGACCATGCTCAAGAACGACCGCTTGCCGGCCCCAGTCCGGGCCGCCATATATTTGAGGGCGATCAGCGCATGATCGCAATTCGGAGCGAACCATGAATTGGCTCACCAACGTCGTCCGGCCGAAGATCCGCAACATCCTGCGCCGCGAGACGCCGGAGAATTTGTGGATCAAATGTCCGGATTCCGGGCAGCTCGTATTCTACAAGGATGTCGAGGCCAACCAGTTCGTCATCCCCGGCTCGAACTACCACATGCGCATGGGCGCGGTGGCGCGGTTGAAATCGGTGTTCGACAACGAGACCTGGTTCGACGTCGCGCTGCCTGGGGTGACCGCCGATCCGCTGAAATTTCGCGACGAACGAAAATATGCCGACCGCATCAAGGATGCGCGCACCAAGACCGGCCTGAACGACGCCATCAAGGTCGGCTACGGCAAGCTCGAGGGCGCCGGCGTCGTGATCGCGGTGCAGGATTTCGATTTCATGGGCGGCTCGCTCGGCATGGCCGCCGGCGAGGCGATCGTGCGCGGGCTCGAGCTCGCGCTGGAAAAGAAATCGCCGTTCATCGTATTCGCCGCCTCCGGCGGCGCCCGCATGCAGGAGGGCATCCTGTCGCTGATGCAAATGCCGCGCACCACGGTCGCCGTGCAGATGCTGCGCGAGGCGAAGCTGCCCTATATCGTGGTGCTGACCAATCCGACCACCGGTGGCGTCACCGCGTCCTACGCCATGCTGGGCGACGTGCAGATCGCCGAGCCCGGCGCGTTGATCGGCTTTGCCGGCGCCCGCGTGATCGAGCAGACCATCCGCGAAAAGCTGCCGGAAGGATTCCAGCGCGCCGAATATCTCAGGGATCACGGCATGGTCGACATGGTGGTGCACCGTCACGAGATGCGGTCGACTTTGGCGCGGCTCTGCCGGTTGCTGACGAAATCCCCGGCGGTGGAAACCGCCTCGAAATCCGTGGCCGTTGCTAGCCCCACCCAGATCGTCTCCGCGGCCGACGTGGCACCGGCCGCGCCGCACGCGTGAACGCGCCCGCGGCCACGCCGTCGCTGCCGCTCCGCGAATTGATCGCGCGGTTGTCCGCGCTGCATCCGAAGCAGATCGATCTCAGCCTGGAGCGGATGCATCGGCTGCTGAAGCGGCTCGATCATCCCGAGCGCAGACTGGCCCCGGTGATCCACGTCGCCGGCACCAATGGCAAGGGTTCGACGATCGCCTATCTGCGCGCGATCCTGGAAGCGGCGGGCTTGCGCGTTCACGTCTTCACCTCGCCATATCTCGTGCGGATCAACGAATGCTATCGGCTGGGCCGGCCCGGCGGCGGCGTGCTGGTCGGCGACGACGAATTGCGCGCGGCGCTCGAACATTGCGAGCGGGCCAATGCGGGCGGGCCGGTCACCATTTTTGAAGCCGAAACCGCCGCGGCGTTTTGCCTGTTCGCGCAACATCCGGCGGACGTGGTGTTGCTGGAAGTCGGCCTCGGCGGCCGGCTCGACTCGACCAATGTGATCGATGCGCCGCTCGCCACCGTCATTGCACCGGTCAGCATGGATCACATGGAGTTTCTCGGCGACAGCCTGACCAAAATCGCCGGCGAGAAGGCCGCCATCATCAAGCGCGACGTGCCGGTGATCACCGCCGAGCAGGTGCCCGAGGCGATGGCCGTGATCGAGCAGAACGCGAAGCGGATGCGCGCCACGCTGCATGCCGCGGGCCAGCAATGGCACGTCAATGTCGAGCGCGGCCGGCTGGTCTATCAGGACGAGCGCGGCTTGATGGATCTGGCGGCGCCGCGGCTGTTCGGCCGGCATCAGTTCGACAATGCCGGGCTTGCGATTGCAACGCTGCGTGCGCTCGATCGCTTCAAGTTCACGATCGCCGAGTTCGAGGCCGGCATCGTCGGCGCCGAATGGCCGGCGCGGATGCAGCGATTGGCCGCGGGCGCGCTGGTCGACCAGGCGCCGCCGGGCGCCGAACTCTGGCTCGATGGTGGCCATAATGCCGACGGCGGCCGGGTCGCCGCGGCCGCGTTGGGCGATCTCGAAGAACGGGTGTCGCGGCCGCTGGTGGTGATATCGGGCATGATGGCCAACAAGGATGCCGGCGCGTTTCTCGCCAATTTCGCCGGGCTGACGCGCCACATCATCGCGGTCCCGATTCCCGATCGCGACAATGCGATGCCGCCGGACCGTCTCGCCGATGCCGCCCGCGCGCTCGGCATGCGGGTGGAAACCTCGTCCGGCATCGAAGCGGCGCTGCGATCGCTGACGCGGCTGGCCTATGAAATACCGCCGCGCATCCTGATCACCGGATCGCTGTATCTCGCCGGCCCCGTGCTGGCCGCCAACGGCACCCCGCCCGCATGAGCAGGCGCGCGTCCCGGGCACAAACCTTCGTAAAACAAAGCGGCCGGCTATTCGCCGGCCGCTTTCACCAATCTTCGTCGTTCGAAGCGGATCAGACCGCGGCCGTAATCCACTGCTGCAGCTTCTGCTTCGGCGCGGCGCCGACCTGACGCGAGGCCATCTCGCCGCCCTTGAAGATCATCAGGGTCGGGATCGACATCACGCCGTATTTCGAAGCCGTCTTCGGGCTCTCATCGACGTTCAGCTTCACGATCTTGACCTTGTCGCCCATTGCGCCGGAAATCTCGTCGAGCGCGGGCGCGATCATGCGGCACGGGCCGCACCATTCCGCCCAAAAATCGACCACCACCGGGCCGGTCGCCTTGAGCACTTCGGCTTCGAAATCGGCATCGGAAACCTTGCCAACGGCCATCGCAATTACCTCGTCTGGTTGAAAAAGAGCGCGGTTGAGAATCGCGCGGGATCTTACGAACAAACCTATGAACGCGGTCTTGCCGGGTCAAGCTCGGTCACGCCGACATGATAGGATGCCAGTGCAGCGTCCAGCGCGGGGGCGGAAATCTCCATCAAATCAGCGGTTTCGGTCCAGAGGAGTGCGGCGCGGACCGGCCTTTCCGGGTACAGTCTGGCCAGCACGGCGCGGTACAGCGCGAGCTGGCGGACATAGGCCGCCGGCGCCTCGGACACCCGGCTCGGCGGGGCGTGGTTGGTCTTGAAATCAACGATCAGCACCGCCTCCGGTGTCACCGCCAGACGGTCGATTTGCCCTGAAACCAGCGCAGGTGGACGTCCTGAACGCTCCAGCCGGCCGACGATCGAGACCTCGGCACGGCTGCCGGGTGCAAACACCTCGGCGAATCGCGGATCATCGATCAGCGCCAGCACGCTGCCGGCCAGTGCCTCGCGCTCGCCTTGCGTCCAATCGCCGGCATTGCGGCCGAGGTAGCGCAACGCGGCCTCGCGGCGGCGTTCGCCGGCAATGTCGGGCAGCGATTGCAGCAGCCGATGCACCAGCGTGCCGCGCAACAGCGCGCGGGCACGATCGGCGGCGGATTCTCCGGTCCGGATCCTGCGGCCTTCGTCGTCGGCCGGATCCGAAGGACGCAGCAGATTGTCGTGGGGCGCTTCGGGCGGCGCCGAGGCGTGCAGCCATGACGGCAGCGCGATCGGCGCGATGGATGCCGGCGTGGCGGCCACGGTCGCGGGCACAGCAGTATCCTCGGGCCGAAAATAGCGTTTGACCTTGCCGCCCGCGGTCTCGAACTCCTGCAGCTCCAATCCGGAGTTGCTCAGGCCCTTGTCGATCAGATCGTACCAGGAGGACGGCCGAACTGTTCTCATATTGCCCGGCATGCAGCCACCGACGATCAACCGGTCGGCCGCGCGCGTCATCGCCACATATAGCAGCCGGCGATATTCATCCTCGGTGTCACCCAGCATCGCCGTGCGCGCAGCCGCGACGCTTGAAGGGTCGTCGGCCTTGCGGCCGGCCCAGACCACCACCCGGTGCGCATTCGCGGGGGCGTTAGCCAGCGACAGATTGATCAGCCGCAGCCGCTGGGTGTCCGACGGCGAGGTCGTGGTGTCGACCAAAAACACCACGGGCGCTTCCAGGCCCTTGGCGCCATGCACGGTCATGACGCGCACCTCGTCGCGCGAAATCTCCATGTCGCGCTTCACCTCGGTGTCGGCCGCGCGCAGCCACGCCATGAAGCCTTGCAGCGAGGCCGGCGCCTTGCGCTCATAGCCCAGCGCGAGCTCGAGGAATTCGTCGAGCGCGTCTGTGGCTTCATGGCCGAGCCGCTTGAGGATGCGCAGGCGGCCGCCGTCGCCGCCGAGCAGCCAGGCGTAGAACCCAAACGGCGTCTCGATGGCAAAACGGCGCTCGCAGGCCTCCAGGCGCCGCAGCGCGGTCCTGAACTGGTCCGATGCCGCGGCGTGCTGGCCGAGCGCCTGCCGCAGCGATCCCTGGCGCTGCCAGGCCAGCGCGAACAGATCGTCGTCGGTGAGGCCGAACAGCGGGCTTTTGAGCGCCACCGCGAGCGCCAGATCGTCCTGCGGCAGCAACAGCGCGTCGGCGAGATTCATCAGGTCGATGATCGCGATATGCTCGGTGAGCTTGAGCCGGTCGGCGCCGGCGACCGGAATATTGCCGTGCTTGAGCGCCTGGATCACGGCATCAAAGGCGTTGCCGCGCCGCCGCACCAGCACCAGCATGTCGCCATACCGCAAAAGGCGGCGATTGCCCCTGCTGCCGGTCATGGTGCCGCGCTCGATCAACGATCGGATCTCGGCCTGGATACGCCGGGCGAGCTTTACTTCCGGGCTGGTTTCGGACACCGCATCGAACGGCGCGCGCCAGCCTTCGAGGTCTTGCCGGCCATCGGGCTGCTGCAATTCCCAAAGGTCGATCACGCCGGGGCCGGAATCGTCCAGCCAGTTATGCACCGGATAGCCGCTCTCCACCGAATGGATGCTGCGGTAGATCGCCGGGTCGCGAAACACGTGATCGACCGATTGCAGGATCGCCGGCCCGGAACGGAACGAATAGGTGAACGACAGCGGATCGAATTTAAGCCCGGCATCCTCGAATTTCTTCTTCAGCGCGCGGCGGCGGCTATCGAATTCGCGCGGGGCTGCGCCCTGAAACGAGAAGATCGACTGCTTCTCGTCGCCGACCGCGAACACGGTGCGGGTGACGCCGTCGCGCGCGCCGGCGCCGGAGGTGAATTCGGAAATGATATGGGCGACGATGTCCCATTGCCGCGGGCTGGTGTCCTGTGCCTCGTCGATCAGCACGTGATCGACGCCGCGATCGAGCTTGTAATGCACCCAGCCGGCGGCGCCGCCGTCCAGCATCGCCAGCGTCTTGTCGATCAGATCATCGAAATCAAGCAGGCCGCGTTCGCGCTTCTCGCGGCGGTAATTCGCCGCCGCCGCGGTGGCGATGTACAACAGCGCCTGGCTGCGGTCGCGGGTGGTCACCGCCCGCCGCCGCTCGATCAGCGGGCCGAGGCGCGCGATTTCGGACTCGACGCGTCGCGCCAGCGCCGGATTGTTGTCGGCGAACCTCTTGGTCACCACCGATTTGCGCGGCGCGCGCTCGTCGGTGAGGAACACGCTGAGATATTCGTCGACTTGCGCTGCTCCTGACGACACCAGCGCAGCGCGCAGCCGGATCGCCTGGTCCTGATCAGACTTGCTGCCGGTGTCGAGGGTCGCAGCTATCGCCGGCCATTCCGACCGCGCCAAATTCGGGCCATCGACGATCGCCTGCTCGACGTCTTCGCTGCGGTCGTGCGGATCGACACCGAGCGCTGCGGATAGCTGGGCCGCCGCGGCGTCGGCATGGCCGGCCGCATCGGTCCAGGCCATGAAGTTGTCGCGGCTCAGGCACGCCTCGCGCACGACATCCTTGAAGGTGACGTCGGCCGCGCTCGCCATCGCGATGTTGAGCGCGCGGCCTGCCGCGCTGTCGGGTTCGCGCGAGGCGTCGAGCAGCACCGCCAGATTGGCCCGCTCCATCATCTCGGTCTGGTCGCGGTCGTCGAGCACGGAAAACCGCGCCGGAACGTTGGCCTCGAACGGAAATTGCTGCAGCAGCCGGGTGCACAGCGCGTGGATGGTCTGCACCTTCAGGCCGCCCGGGGTTTCCAGCGCGCAGGCGAACAATTCGCGGGCGCGCAACCGCAATCGGGCGGTCGGGTTCGGCACGCCTGCCTCGACGATCGCCGCATCGAGCGCGGCATCGTCGAGCGTGATCCAGTGGCCAAGCGTTGTGAACACCCGCTCCGCCATGTTGGCGGCGGCGGCTTTTGTAAAGGTGATGCAGAGGATCTTTTCCGGCGCCACATCGCTCAGCAACAGCCGGATCACCCGCTGCACCAGCACATGGGTCTTGCCAGAGCCGGCATTGGCCGAGACAAAGGCCGACGACGACGGATCGGAGGCGCGCGCCTGTGTATCGCGCACGGCGGGCGGAATCGGGCGCGGCGCCTTCACCATTCCTCGATCCCCAATCCGCCGGCCGCCGACCATTCCTTGATCCGGGCAAGGTCATCGTATTGGCCGTAGCGGTTCGACCACATCGACAGGTTCAACGAGGTGTAGCCTTGATTCTCGTCCTCGAACTTGCGGATCAAGGCTTCGAGCTGCTGCCGTGCATAGTCGGCGGCATCGTCAGGCAGTTGCGGCGTATCGCCCGGTCGGATCTTTAGTTCCAGCGGCTTCTGCTCGCCGGGCGGGTTGTTACCGCTGAGCCGGACATAGCCGAAATCGCTGACCGAACTGCCGGCCGCGATATTTTCAAAGCCGCCCTCGCGCAGGATCGCGGCTTCCAATGTCAGTTGTGGCGACAGCCCCATCCGCACCTGCTTGCCGGTCGGCGGCTGGCCGGTCTTGTAATCGAGGATCGCGTAGTTGCGGTCGGCGCGGTGCTCGATGCGGTCGGCGCGCGCCGACAGGATGAAGGTGCGCCCGTCGTCGAGGGGGATTCCGATTTCGCCGCGGATCTCGGCCGCGATCCGGTCGATATCGCCACGCCGGGCGACTTCCCAGCCGGCGAACCAGCTCGCGATCCGCTGGAATCGCGGCCACCACAGCGCGCGCGCTTCGGGCCGCTCCATCAGCGGCGCAAAATATTTCTCGCCGATCAGGCGCAGCGCCTGCGCGGGATGGTCCGGCAAATTCGTCGAGAACGTTTGGGTAAATTCGCCGAGCGCGTCGTGGATCGCCGATCCCCTGTCGGCGGCCGACAGCGGCATGTCGACCGGATCGAGCGGCGCCAGCTTGAGAATATACTTCGCATAGATCGTGTAGGGATCGCGCAGCCAGTCCTCGATCGCGGTGACCGACAGTTTTAGCGGCCGTGCGGCGCGCGGCGGTTTGGGCTCGGGCTGCTCGACGGGTTTGATCTCGTCGGGCCGGTCGAGTTCGGTGGCAAAGCGCACATAGTGCTCGCCGGCCTTGATCGCGGCCTTCCAGCGCGCTTCACCCGCGACGGCTTCCAGCCGGTGCAGGAAACGCGAGGCTACCGCGGGCGCGCCGCCGACCTTGGCGGCGTGGCTGAGGATGACATCCCCGGTGCCGAGCAATTGCGCGAAGTCATGCGCCGAAAGGCCGATGCGCCGCTCCGGCAGATCGAGGCCGAGCGCGAGCCGCATCGGCCGGCTCAGCCACGGATCGACCCGCGGCGCCGGCGGCCACACGCTTTCGACCAGGCCGCCGAGAATGACGCGATCGGTTTGCGTCAGCCGCGCCTCCAGCGGGCCATAAATCCGAAGCTGCGCATTCGCCACTTCCGGCCGCCGCACCGCGCGGTCGCCGAACGCGGTCTGGAACAGCTGCGGGTAGTCACCGAGCGACAGCATCAGGCCGCTTTGGGCCCCTTCGCCGAGCAGATCGTCGAACGCCGACGCCAGCACCGCGCCCTGATGTCCCTCGAACGCCAGCGCAACGCCTTGCCCGTCGCGCGACAGCTCCATCAGGACCTCGCGATGGCTTTTGGCCAAGTCAGCGAAATCATGCGGCTTGGACCCGGCCAAAGTTTCCAGCGGCCTGAGCGCGGAGCGCAACAGCCCGATCAGCGCTTCGGCTTCCTCGAGTTCGGCATGGCCGAGCCTGGCGCGAGGCTCAGCCCGGTGCAGGGACGAAGGCTCGCGACGATTCAGTTTTGTCAGTTCCTCGCGGAATTTCGCAAAGTCGCGCACGAGCCCGCTGCTGCCGGCCTGCGGCCGGGTGCCGCGCAAC
This sequence comes from uncultured Alphaproteobacteria bacterium, assembly GCA_963755895.1. Classification (GTDB taxonomy): domain Bacteria; phylum Pseudomonadota; class Alphaproteobacteria; order Rhizobiales; family Xanthobacteraceae; genus Bradyrhizobium. The sequence continues at coordinate 110,315 of CAVWMD010000001.1, read as the reverse complement.
AGCGCCAGCTCGAGGGTCTCGATCGCGCGCCGGAACGCGTCTTGTTCGCCGCCGAGCCGGCACAGCGGATGCTTGAGCAGCGCCAGCAAGGTCGCAGGCTCCAGCTGGTTGGCGACCGCTTCCGCCGCAAGCCGCGCGAAAATGCCGGCCGGGATGTCCATCAGCGAATCGCCGCCGGAATCGTCGAACAGCAGATTCCAGCGGCCCAATGCGGCCATCACCCGCCGCGCCAGCGCGCGGTCCGGCGTCACCAGCGCCGCCGATTTGTCCAGATGCCGCGCCTCGCGCATCGCGACCGCGATCGCCAGTGCTTCCATTTCTGGATTGGCGGCCTCGATCACCGTGAGATCCTGCATGCCGCGCGCGATTTTCTCTGATGTGTCGGGCTCCGCCAGCCGCGCGTGCCAGTGCGCCGAGGCGTTCGAGGGCCGCATCGCCTCGGATACCAGCACGTCGCGGCCGTGGCGGGCCCGCGTCCCCAAACTCTCGACATCGCCGCGCTTGATGCCGAAGCGCTGCAACAGCGCATGCATCGCGAATTGCGGGTGATTGGAAGCCGGCGGCGAAATCATCTGGTCCCGCGCCCCGCGCACGCCGCCGATCAACTGCCAGGCGTCGTCGTCGAGGTCCGTATCGAGCCCCGGCAGCACCACCGCGCCCTGCGGCAGGCCTGCGACGGCGTGGAGGAATTTCGCGGTGACCGGCATCGAGCCGGTCGAGCCCGCCGCAATCACCGGGCCGTCATGGTGCTTGGTCAAGCGCGCGGCTTCCGCCTCGATCAGGAGATCGCGCCGTGCCGCCGGTTCGATCCGGCCGTAGGCGGCAAGGATATTCGGCCAGGTGTCGCGGGCGATGGTGAGGAATTGCAGCGTCAGTTGCCAATATTTGTCGAGCGCATCCGGCACCAGGCTGTCGAGTTCGCGCCAATCGACCTTGCGCGTCACCATGTCGTCCATCAGCCGCGCCAGATCGTCGGCCAGCGCCAGCGTCGAGTCGGGGCCGCCGGTCACCAGCGGCGCCTGCGTCGGGTCGCCAGGCGTGATTTGCTTCGCCCACAAGGCGATCAGCTGCGCCAGCAGCAGCCGGCGGCGCAAGCCATCCATCGCCGGCTCGATTTCCAGCGCGCTCAACCCCGGCGAGGCCGCCTGCGCGAACGCCAGTTCGTCCTCGTCGATGTCGCCGAGCGCGATGATGCGCGGCAGCACCGCGGCATCCGTATTCAATTCATCGAGAAAGATTTCCCGCGCCATCCGCCCGGCGCGCCGGGTCGGCAGGTAGAGCGTCGCCTGCGCCAGCCGCTCCGGATGGGCGCGCGCCTCGAAACCGTCGACCAGCCTGCCATCGACCAACGCGGCAATGACGCTGCGCAAAAATGGCGCTGAAACGGGGACGCTGAAAACGCGCATGGGCTGCCTGATTCGGGGTTTTGGGCATCATGGCATAGATGGCGCCGCGGGCGTGTAGGGATAAATTGGCCGCCATCGTGTCCGTTTCGCATGTCGGCTTTGCCCGCGAAAGCGGACATCAATCGGATAGCTCGGCATGACCACTTGGTGCCCACGGCACTAAATCGCTGCGCGATAGCCCGCTGAAGCGGGGCCTCCCCGAGGGGGCGGTAACCAAATGAGAGATCGTCGATAGCGGGCATGTCGGCCTGTCTTGAGGATGGAGGTGTCGTCAACCTCATCCAAGACAGGAGTTGCCCATGAGCACGGCTACGGTCAGCCCGTTGCGCCAGCGCATGATCGAGGACATGAATGCACGCAAGCTCTGCGCGGGGACGCAGAGAGGCCATATTCACAGCTGCAAGCGGTTTGCTGCGTTTCTCAAGCGGTCCCCGGACACGGCCGCGGCGGAGGATATCCGCCGGTTTCAACTGTATCTTTCCGAGACGGGCGCGAGCATCTGCAATCGCAACCGTATCATGACCGGGTTGCGGTTCTTGTTTCGCGTGACGTTGCGGCGACTGGATCTTGCGGCCGAGATTTATCACCTCCGTGAACCGCAGAAGATTCCGCTGGTGATGAGCCAGGACGAGACCCGGCGCCTGCTCGCGGTCGCGAGCAGCCTCAAGGTCCGCGTGCTGCTCAGTCTCGGCTATGGCTGCGGCCTGCGCGCCGGCGAGGTGGTCAGGCTGAAGGTCAAGCACATCGACAGCGCGCAGAAGATCATTCGGGTCGAGCAGTCCAAGAGCCGCAAGGACCGCAATGTCATGCTGTCGCCCGACACGCTCGACCTGCTGCGCCAATGGTGGAAGACGCGCCGGCGGGGTTTCGATTCCACTACTCCCATGGAGGAGCGCTGGCTGTTTCCAGGCCAAAGGCCCGGTAAGCCGATGACAACCCGTCAACTCAACCGCCTGTTCCATGAGGCGGCCGATGCGGCCGGCATCCGCAAGGGCGTAACGCTCCATACGCTTCGACACTCCTTTGCTACCCATCTACTTGAACGTGGCACCGATATTCGCGTCATCCAGGCGCTGCTCGGGCACGACAAATTGGACACGACAGCGCGCTACGCCCGCGTCGCCACCGGCATGATCGCTGGCATCAAGAGCCCGCTCGACCTGCTGTCGCAGCCTTGCAAAAAACCCAAGAAGAACAGGAAAGACCAGCCCCCGACGTAACGGCTCGCGGTCATGTCTCGCCCGGTGCTGGAGATCGCGGATATCTTCCGCGACCACGGAGCGGCGTGGCGTCGCGCCAATGTCGGTCACGTCAGCCTCGGCCAGATGAAGGTGATGTCGGCCATCGAGCGCTGCCGCACGGCGTCGCTCGGCGGCCATGTGGCGCGCTGCGAAGATTGCCCGCACACGGTCATCGCTTACAACAGCTGTCTTATGGGCACGATTTGTAATGGGGAGTTGGCGGGCCATTCCGTCACTGTGCTTTGAGCGTTCGCCAACTCCACTCACCATTACGAGGCACCCCTGAGCATGGCGATAAGTTTATCCGGCGGCCGGAAGAAGCCTTTGCGCATGTGGGGCGGAACGATGGCTTCAATGGCCTCGAGTTTCTCCGTGGGATCGCCGCGCGTATAGACTTCGGTCGTCGCCAAGTTGGCGTGTCCCAGCCACAAGGACACTTTTCGGATGTCCTGCGTCGCTTGCAGGACGATCATCGCGCATGTGTGCCGCAACACATGGGGTGAGACACGCTTTTTTAGCAGACCAGGGCATTTGTGAGCGGCGGTCGCGCAATGTTGCTTGAGCAGATATGCAAAGCCCCAGCGGGTTAGCGGTTCTCCCCTGGCACTAACGAACACCTCCGGCGTCGCGACTGTCCCTCTCACCGCCAGCCAAGCACGCAGCGCCGCAGCCGTGGTTTTCCATAGGGGGAGAACCCGTTGCCGTCGTCCTTTGCCGAGAACTCGAACGCTCATCGCTTGCAGGTCAACGTTGTCGATTCGCAGTCCCGTCAGTTCGGATACGCGAAGGCCGGCGCAAACGGCCAGATGCAGCATGGCCCGATCGCGAACCCCATCGCGGGTCGCCGGATCGGGTGCGTCGAGCAAGGCTTGGAACTCCTCTCGCAGGAGATAGGGAACCAGACGAGAGTTGGTTTTCTTGAAAGGGATCGCCAGAACGCGACGTATTTGCTCAAGCGCCGCCGGTTGACGATATTCGAGGAAGTGGAAGAAGGACTTGATTGCCGCCAACCGAACGTTACGGGTTTCCGGCGCGTTTTTGCGCGTGTCCTCCAGATATTCGAGGAAGGCACTGACCAGCTTCGCGTCAATCTGCTCCAGCATCAGCGACGATGGCGTGACCTTGTGCCTTGCGGCCGCGAACTCGAAGAGGAGCTGGAAGCTGTAGGCGTAGGAATCGCATGTATGCTGGCTGGCACCTCGGTGGCCGGCGAGCGTCTCGTGGAGGTAGGCTTCGATGTGAGGTGCAATCGGCGTCATGGTTGCGCACCCCCACACATGAACGCCTCCCCAACGTCGGCGACGTCGCGCATGAGATCGGCAGTGGCCTCGAGATACCAATAGGTCGCGTAGATGTTGACGTGACCCATGTAGGTCGCGAGTGCCACCATGTGCTTGCCGCTGCGGGCCCTGCCCACCGGACTGGCCTGCAGTGCACGCACCGCGAATGTATGCCGAAGTTCGTGCAGACGAGGCCGGCGGCCACCCGGCGCCGGCCCAACATTTGCCTTCCGCACCAATCGATCAAACGTGTCCTTTACCGTGTGATAAGGAAGCGGCCGACCTTGGTCGCAGACGAACACATAGGCATCGCTTGAACGAGGTTGGCGTCGCCTCAGATAGCGCTCCAAGCCTGCCGCTGCGGAGTGATGCAGCGGCGTCAAACGGGTCTTCCGGAACTTGGTCTCCCGGATCACTAGTCCGTCATTCGTCATGTCGGCAACTTGCAATTTCAACGCTTCGGAGATCCGCAACCCAGTGACCGCAAGCAAGGCAATCAGAGTGGCGTAGGTTTGAGGTCTCAGCCCGCTCGCAGGGCGAATGCGCAGGGCGGCTTCGATGAGGCGATTGATCTCGTCTGCCGAGTAGATGTGCGGCGGCCGGCGCTTCTTGCGGGCGCCAAAGTGATTGGCCGGCGGCACCTCGTGCCGACCATCTTCAACCCTGATGAACCGTACGAAGCGGCAGACGGCTTTCAACCGCGCGTCGCGCTGCGCCACAGACGGGCCGAGAGCCGCCCAGTCGATCGCCGATTGCGCGTGAACATGCGTGTCCCCGCGGTCGGTCGCAAAGCCAGCAAAGCTCTTCAACAAGTATTCAGCCATTGTCATGTCAAATCCTGCAGCACGGCGCAGGCGGAGGTAGGCCTCTACGGTGTTCAACATCAGAGTGCCTCCGGCCAGGGCTGCGCGATTTGCTGCAGCAGGTTGACGTCGGCTTTCGCGTAATGCGCCGTCGTATCGACGCCCCGATGCCGAAGGACCAAGCCTATTTGCTCGAGAGGGACGCCATTGCGCAGCATCTGAGTTGCCGCCGTATGGCGCAGGGCGTGGGCGCCTTTGACTGGCGTAACCACGCCGGCCCGCCTCATGGCGCGCTTTGCGACCAATGACACGCTGCCGCCATCGAGGAATGGCCGGAATGGAGCGATGTTTCGAAGGAAGACGCGATCACTCTGAGCAACGGTCGGCCGGCATTCCATATAGGCGATAATCGCGTCTCCAACCTCTTGCGGGAGCGGGAGACGAACCTGATAGCCGGATTTCCCGCAGACCAGCAGCGTACCGGCTTCCCACTCGATATCAGCGAGGCGGAGCTGCGCCACGTCGCCGGCTCGAAGTCCGAGACGTGCCAGCAGCAGGAGGATCGCGCGATCGCGGCGACGCCCGGGTAAATCGCCATCACACGCAGTGAGCAAGTCGACCACCTGCTCCGCTGTCAAATACCTTGGCAACTCGGCCAGGCGCCATGAGGCGTAAGCGGGCACGGCCTTGTCGAGATCAGCTTGGCAGAGACCCTGGACGGCGAGATAGCGCAAGAACACCCGCAGGCTGGTGATCAGCTTTTCGACGGAGCTTTTGCCGCCCTGGCCCGTGCGTTCCAGAAAATACCGCCGCACAGCTGTCGCGTTCCACCCTGTGGGATCGGTGCCGAGCGCCATCATCAGGCGGGTGGCCCCACGAGCGTACTGTCGGATCGTCGGTTCGGCGGCACCGCGATGCTTGCGCAGCCAGTGTTGGAAGCTGACAACGAGCGCTGGCTCGGGGCTTTGAATGGCGGGTGTCGCGTTGGTGCGGTGAACGCCAATTTGTTGAAGAAAATTGAGAAAGTTCTTGGCGCCGAAAGTCGTGTGGTGGTTTCGCCGTCCGCCTTTTGCTCGCGGGCAACGACAAGTTCGCAGATGCTCGTGGAAAGCTGCAAGATTGATGTCGGCTAACGTTCCACCTTGCTCGCACAAGAAATGGCCGAGGTGCGCCGCCGCGCGTAGATAGCGCACTGCGATGGCCGGACGATAGCCGCTCCGTTCGAGCGACTGGGCGAAACCGTCAATGAACGATCCGCTTGGCCCGTTTCGCAGGTGCGCAAGCATCTTTGGCGCCAAAAAATAAGTCTCCAGCATCTCGGTCCCTCCTTGTGACTGGCCGTTGGTGGCCAGTTGCAGAGGGGCGGGAAGACGCAGTGGTTATGGAGAGCTGAACCGCAGACAATCCCCAGGAATTTGCCGTCTATGAGAAATGCGGGCATCGCCGCTGCCCGCCAACTCCCCATTACAAATCGTGCCCATAAGGCAACTAATGGGCATTTCCCATTACCTGCCGTAATCGCCATTGCCCGAAGTGTCAGGGCACGGCCGCCAAGGAATGGCTCGCCGCGCGCGAGGCCGATCTGCTGCCGGTGCCGTACTTTCATGCGGTATTCACGCTGCCGGCAGCCATCGCGGACATCGCCTATCAGAACAAGGCCGTGATCTACGACATCCTGTTCACGACCTCGGCCGAGACCATGACTACCATCGCGGCCGATCCCGAGCACCTCGGCGCCCGCGTCGGCATTACCTCGGTGCTTCACACCTGGGGCTCGGCTATGACCCATCACCCGCACGTCCACATGATCGTGCCGGGCGGCGGCATCTCCATCGATGGCACGCGGTGGGTAGCGTGCAGGCCAGACTTTATCCTGCCCGTAAAGGTTCTCTCGTCCATGTTCCGGGGATTGTTCCTGGCCAAGCTCGTCGCCGCCCACCGGGCCGGACGTCTCAAGTTTTTCGGCGTCCACGCCCGCCTCAATAACATCAGAGCCTTCAAGGCGTTTCTGGCGCCGCTGCGCAAAATCGATTGGGTGGTCTATGCCAAGCGGCCGTTCGGCGGCCCCAGTGCCGTGCTCGCCTATCTGTCGCGCTACACCCACCGGGTCGCCATCTCCAATCACCGTCTGATCGCGGCCGACCACACCGGCGTCACCTTCCGGTGGAAGAATTACCGGATCGAGGGGCCTGGCCGCTATCAGACCATGACGCTGTCGACCCACGAGTTCATCCGACGCTTCCTGATGCACGTGCTGCCCGGGGGATTCCACCGCATCCGGCACTACGGACTGCTGGCCAGTGGCAGCCGTGCCGCCAACATCGCCCGGGCGCGCCAGCTGCTCGCCGTGCCGGTGCGATCCGAACAGCAAGATACCTCAGAGGCCCAAGCACCCGATGAACCCCGCATGCTGCCACGACCGTGCCCCAGCTGCGGCGGACGCATGTTCATCATCGAGACCTTCGCGCGCGGCAGCCAGCCAAAGCATCGGCCAACGCCGGCGCCCGCGATCAGGATCGACACCTCATGATGCCGTCATCGCTGATCCAGCACCGCACCGAAGCGCGCCATTCTGGCCGGCTCTCGCCCGGCACCACACCCGCTCGCTCCGATCCGCCAGACGGCCCCGTGATCGCACCGCAATTCCTGTCGAGCAACGTGCGATCCACTCGTTCGCGCCAGCACGCACGCCCAAAATCCAGCCTAAAGCGATCCGATCATCAGCGTCGGCTCAACTTCCCCAACACTCACCCCGACGCCAAATCCCCATAGCACCCGCTGCACTGTCGGTGCCCCGCACCCCGCGATTTCCTGCCTTGGCGCTTTTCGGACGCCGGTTGTCCAAGCGTGGGGATCGCCTCCGCATGCCGGCATCCGAAAACCTGCACAAAGGCGGAAGTCGCCGCTCTTGTCCGATCATCTCGTCGCCACGCGCGAGCACTCGCACGTGATAGTCATTCCGGCAGCCCGGCTTGCGGCAATCCCTCAGCGCATCGCGCAAGATCGTCGGCATGCTGCTAAGGGCCCAGCACGTATTTGAGATTGGAACACGTAGCGCGGGATTTCAGTAGCCGCCATATATGCGCCGACGTCTGAAGCGGTATTGAACCAGGATGCCGCCGCGATCGTGCGCAGAGGGCCTCCGCATTGAAACAAAAGTTGATGTAGGAATTCAAAAAAACGGGGGACTTTTCCCAAAATCGGCTTGATTTCTCGGATTTTTTCAGCGCCGGGCATCATTTATTTGATGGGTAGGAAGAGATGACCGATCAACAATTGGCTCTTCAAGCAATTTACGAAGCGCAACTCATCCTTGAAGAATACCTTCGGCCCCAGCCGCAGAACAATGAGCATATCCTCCATAAGCTGGTGGAAGTTCTCGAACGCCCCGATTTGGTCGTCGCTGTAAGCCGCTTGCAACAACAAAGCGGTCTCTCGGTGGCCAAATGAGGAGACTTCCATCAATCGCTTTGGCCGCTTGGATTGCCGCGCTCTTTTCAGTTGGGATTCCAAATGCGCAGGCCAAACAACAATGCAGCGCCGCGGTGCCGTCAAATCCGCACGGGCGTTGGTGGTCCTATCGTCTGATCGATGGACGACAGTGTTGGTACGAAGGCAAGCCCATGATTTCGAAATCGTTGTTGGAATGGCCCAAGGAGGCATCCGCGCAACCCGTTTCCAACCAAGAAACTACAAGCGTTGTGACCGAGAAACCTGGCAATCCATTGGACTCGCAAGCCCGGGCACTGAAAGACTCTGATACTTTCGAAACGCGATGGCGCGAAAGGGTGAAAATGCAATAGGCGTTGCCCCAAAGGAAAGTCTCGAAGCGCCAGGATTGCGCCTACGCGGCACAAAACATTTAGTGCGTAGGTGGGTTCGGCGCAGCCGTAACCCACGATCTTTCCGCTCGCCGAAAACGGTGGGTTACGCCGGAGCCTGTCATCGGGCCGCGCCTCGCGCGGACCCGTTGGGCTAAGCCACCCTTGGGTCACTGCGGCTTGCGAACGCTCTTTCCCAAGGGGATGTCCGGCCTGCGCAGGCCCATCGCGATCCAGGCGGCGATCAGCCTCAACATGGCCTTGCCGGAGTGAGTATCAAAATTCGGTAAGTCATTGGCGAGCACGACACCATCCCGTCGATCCTTTGTCATGATCCGCATTTCAACGGGCGGCGCACCGGCCGGAAACCGGTTGCGGTACAGCGTCAGCCAATGTCCCTTGCTGAAGTCGAGAAACATCGCCGAGTTGCAACAAGTGGTAACGCCCCGCCGGGTCGGAGAATCCGGCTTGAGCCGGTGCTCGCTCAGATATTCCTGCCCCGTCACGCATTGCACGCGATCCTTTCGATACAGGAGGTAGTCTGTTCCACCGCCGGGATTGAGCACGGGCGGCGCGGAATCCAGTTGCTCGAAGCGATGTCCCGCTTCCTGGCAACTCGCGCAATAGCAGCAGGCGGCCAGTATCGGCCGGCCGACTCCTTCCAATTTCACCCTGCCGCACCGGCATATCGCAGACAGTTGTTTTTGCTGTTTCTGGTTCACGGCGACTGTCCGTTCGTCGGTCCTGTCTGTATTTCAATCCTGATGATCGCGCGTCGGGCCATCAACATGGATCGCTTTGGGAGCCGTCCTTTGATAAACGCAGTGACCGCTGCCGCGGTATGCCATGTCTACTCCGCCGGTTGACGCGCAGCGAAGTCGGCAAGTGTCGTCCATCGCGCAATCGAGGAAGGTCCTGGCGAAGTACGCCGCCAACACAAGAAAGGCGATCCATAATGTTGCCCTGGTCATTCGATCCATGGGAACATGGTAATAGGTTGTAGGAGAAATCCATTCAACCGCCAGCGTCCGGAATGCTCAATTTTGCATGAAGCAGCGAATTCCGGTATCGGTCGCGACAATTCGTAGCTCGTACGGTGGGTTAGGCGCAGCCGTAACCCACCACCTTTCCGCTGGCCGAAAACGGTGGGTTGCGCCGGAGCCTGTTTTGACGCGTTTTCTTCACGCGAACCGGTATCCACTTCGCTCGAAAACGCTCTAAACCGGCGGCGGATTTCGATCGCTGAAGGTACCGCGCTGATGCCAGTAGGGGTAAGGCAACGTCACCTTGCTGGCTGCGTCCAGTCGATCGATCTGCTCTTTGGTCAATGACCAGCCGACCGCGCCGAGATTCTCGCGCAGCTGTGTTTCGTTGCGTGCGCCAATGACCAGCGTTGAAACCGTCGGCCGCTGCAACAGCCAGTTCAACGCGATCTGCGACACGGTTTTTCCGTTTTCCCTGGCGACTTCATCGATCGCGTCGACGACGCGATAGACGTGCTCGTCCGGAACGGGCGGTCCAAAGTCGGCGGTCTGGGGCAGGCGGCTGACTTCGGGCTTCGGTTGGCCCCGGCGAATTTTTCCGGTCAGGCGTCCCCAGCCCAGCGGCGACCACACCACGGCGCCCACGCCTTGATCGAGACCCAGCGGCATCAGCTCCCACTCGTAATCGCGGCCGATCAACGAGTAATAGGTTTGGTTGGCAACGTAGCGCGGAAAGCCGTGTTTATCCGCCACGGCAAGCGACTTCATCAAGTGCCAGCCTGAAAAATTCGAAACGCCGACGTAGCGAATCTTGCCGGCACGTACGAGCGTATCGAGGGTCGCAAGCACCTCTTCAGGAGGCGTAAGTGCGTCGAATCCATGAAGCTGAAACAAGTCGATGTAGTCGGTGCCAAGCCGACCGAGTGCACCATCGATGGCTGCGAGCAAATGTTGCCGTGACGAACCTACGTCGTTCGGCCCACCGCCGAAACGGAACGTCGCTTTGGTGGAGATCAAGACCTTGTCGCGGCGTCCCTTGATGGCCTGGCCCAGAACGCGCTCCGATTCACCAAGCGAATAGACGTCGGCGCTATCGAACATCGAGACGCCGGCATCGAGACAGATGTCCAAAAGCCGCCGCGCTTCGGTCGCGTCGGTGGTGCCCCATGCAGCCAAACGGCCAACACCGCCAAAGGTGCCCGTTCCAAGGCTCAAAGCCGGCACCATGAGTCCCGAACGACCCAAACGTCGATATTCCATTGACAACCTCCGTGACCGCGCCATCGCACTCGATCGCGAATTTCTAAGCATCGACCCACGGCGCCGCAAGACGGCCTCTCTCATCCTAGCGGAGTTGTGACGAGGTTCTGTCAGGCGTGTTGTGATTTGACGCGCTTCGATTCGCCTGCTCCAACGGCGCAGTCGCGCCGCACGCAACCTGTCGCGAGAAAAATGCTTGACAGCATTTTTTGATTTGCCCGTCGTGCCAATGTGTCGCAGCGATCAAGCTTGATCGCGAAGGCAAATCAGCTTCACTTCTATGGCCATCCCACCCGACGAGAGGGGCGTTGCGCACGTCACGAAACGCGCGGTGGGACGCGGTGGACGCGGATGCGCTTTTGACGAACAGCGCGTGACGCGTACGGCAAAGTCGTGTGGTCCTGACGCCCCAATGGCCGGTGTCAAGTTGGCGATGATGCTTCGCATCACGCTGGCGACGGTGACAAACAAGCTCTGGTCTCGCCGGGGAGAGCACGAAATAAGCTGTAAAACCATTGCGCAGGGAAGGCCGGACTGCTTCCGCTGAACCTGTATGCTCGTGTGCGTTTTTTGCTTTGTGCATTGGCACGCGAGACCGCGGGTGCAGCGCGCACCCGGTCTTCCCTGCGCCCTCTATTTTTTGGGGGCCAACGAATTTGCAAAACTCGGGCGCATGCTGTCGCGAGAACGCGGAGGTATATTCAGTTGTCGTCCCCGCGTAGGCAGGGGACCCATACGGCGCGGATTCGCGTTTGCACGATGTAGCCGAGGCCTTGCTTAGCAACACACGCCAGGGGTGATGGGTCCCGGCGCAAGGCCGGGACGACGAAAACTGAAACGCTGCGACCTCGCAATTACGCTCGTCGAGCTCAGGCCACGCTTTCCAGAAACGCCTCTTCTGCGGCCTCGACCGCATCGGGGGTTCCGACATGCATCCAGACGCCGTCGAGCCGCAGCCCGAACAGCCGCTCCTGCTCATTGGCCTGGTCGAACATCTTCGTCAGCGAGAATTCACCGGTGGGGGCGGCCGCGAACAGAGACGGCGACATGATCGCCGCGCCCGCATAGACGAACGGGACGACCTGATGCTCCCTGCGCTTGCGCAAGGCGCCGTCGGGCAGCATGCCGTAGTCGCCGCGCCCGCCGTAACCGATGCTGCTGGTGGTCGGCGCCATCAGCAGCAGGATATCCATGCGGGCGGGATCGAAAGCTTCCGCCAGCCGCGCCAGATTGGGCCGCACGCCGTCTATCCACAACGTATCCGCGTTGACATGGAAGAACGGCGCGTTGCCGAGCAGCGGCAGCGCCTTGACGACGCCGCCGCCGGTGCCGAGCACCACGTTGCGTTCATCCGAAATGATCACCCGTGGCCGCGTGCGTTCCGCGACGTGGTCGATGATCTGGTCGGGCAGATAATGCACATTGACCACCGCCTCGGCGACGCCGGCGGCGCCGAGCTTGTCGAGGACGTGATCGAGCAGCGGTTGGCCCGCCACGCGCACCAGCGGCTTCGGCATATGATCGGTCAACGGCCGCATGCGCACGCCAAGACCGGCGGCGAGGACCATGGCTTTGGTGGGAGTGACGGACATCGTTCGGAGTCTTCTCGGATTATGGTTCCAGCGAGCGTTCTGCAAACACACGGCAAATCATATCACGGCGATTCGCCTGCCGCATCGATCGTCAGGCCATAGCCGCCCGACATGACGGTTGTGCGACCCAATACCGGCAAAATCAGGCTTCGGCGGCGGCGCGCTTGCCGGTCTTCTTCTTTCCGCCCTGCTTGAGGAAGGTGACGCCGATCTGGTCGCCATTGACCCACGACAATTCGCAGCGGCGATAGGCCAGGCCCGTGGACGACAGCAGCAGGAAGAATTCCTTCAGATGCAGCCCCTCAACGGAACCCTCGACGGTGAGCTTCGCGCCGCTCTCCGAGACGTCTTCCATCTTGCAATCGCGCCGCCAGGTGCCGTCGATGCCCATCATGTGCGCAGCTATGCCGCGCTCAAACGTGACGCGCTCGCCCTTGCGCCGCTCGGTCCCCATGATGTCGCTCCGCCCTCACGCAAGCCGGCCCGCGCAGCCACGCGGATTCGGCGCAAGATTAACGGCAGGACGGCTAACAAGCGGTAAATTACGCAACCGGCGGCGGGACGTGCGCCGCGTACCAGTCCCGGAATGCCGAGAGTGCCGGATGTGCCAGCGAGCGGGTCAGATAGGTCCAGATCCGCGGCTGGTGGCGCAGATATTGCGGCTTGCCGTCGCGCCGGTTGAGGCGGGCAAAGATGCCGAGCAGCTTGGTGTTTCGCTGCACCGACATGATGGCATAGAGCCCGGCGAAATGCGCCGGATCGAAAGCCGCGTCCGCGGCGAGCCGCGCCTTGATGTAGCGGGTCAGCAGCACGAGTTCGAGCTGCTCGGGCACATCGATCCGCGCATCCTGCAACAGCGACGCCAGATCGTAGGCGGATGGCGCCAATACGGTATCCTGGAAGTCGATGATGCCGACTTTCGCGGTGTCGGTGCGGTCATCGAGCCAGATCAGATTGGGCGAATGAAAGTCGCGCAACGCCCAGGTTTTCGGCTCGGCCGTGGCCTTGTCGAGCACATCGCGCCACATCGCGGAGAATTCCGCCCGCGCATTTTCGCTCAATGCCGCGCCGCGATCCGGCAGATACCATTCCGGCATCAGTCCAATTTCGACCATCAGCGCGTCGGTGTCGAAGGTCGGGATGGCGTAGCTGTTCTGCGGCGTCAGCGGCAAAACTTCGGGCAAGGACTGGCCATGCAGCGCGGCCAGCACGTCAGTCGCGGCCTGATAGCGCTCGGTGATCGGGGCAGGCGGATCGCCCTCGACGACGGCCGCGCTGCCGAAATCCTCGGTGATCAGGAATCCGGCCTCGAGATCGGCGTGGTGAATCGCGGGCGCGGAGAAGCCACGCTCGCGCAGGCCGTTGGCGATCGCCACGAACGGCCTGACATCCTCCGCCAGATGCGCTACCGCGCTGTACGGCTTGCCCTGATAGATCGCCGGGCCGTCGGGCCGTCGCGGCGAGTTCATCAGGATGACGGCCTTGTCGCCCCGGAACAGCCGCGCATAGGAACGCGTCGAGGCGTCGCCGGCCATGCGCTGGCGCCTGGCGTCGAGATAGTCGGCGCCGGTCAGGAATTGTCGCAGCGCCTGCAGCCGCTCGACCTGCGCGGCGGCTGTTCCGTAGCCGGTGATCTCGGCGGCGCGCGCGGCCGATCCCAGCGCCGGACGATGGCTGAGCGCGATATCGATCCGGTCGGCGGGAAGCGCGCCGGGGGCGCGCTCCGGCCATTCGATCAACGCCACCGCGCCTTCCGGCAACGGCGACAGGCCGATCTCTTCCAGCTCGAGCGGATCATTGACGCGGTAGAGATCGGCGTGAACCAGCGGGAAGGGCGGCAGGTCGTAGGTTTGCGCCAGCGTGAAGGTCGGGCTCGGAACTTCAACCGCCTCATCGCCGGCGAGATAGCGGATCATAGCGCGTGCGGCCGCGGTCTTTCCAGCGCCGAGGTCGCCGGAAAGCGTAATGACGTCGCCGGGGCCGATCAGAAGCGCGAGATCGGCCATCAGATGCGCGGTCGCGGTCTCGTTCGGAAGTGCCAGCGTGAATGTGACGGGATCGGTCATTCCGCGGCGTTACGATGCGCGGTCTGGTCGATCGGAAAGTCGCAGGTGACGGTGGTGCCTTTGCCGACGACCGAATCGACCCGCACCTTGCCACCGTGAAGCTCGACAAAGGAGCGCACCAGCGACAGGCCGAGGCCGGCGCCGCGATGCCGCGAGCCGTTGGAATGGCTCTCGAACCAGTCGAACACCTTGTCCTTGACGTCGGGTGGAATGCCCGGCCCGGAATCGGTCACGCTGAAGACGACGCTATGCTCGGTGCGCCCTGCGCTGACGGTAATGGCCGAATCGTGCGGCGAGAATCCGACGGCATTGGCCAGCAGATTGTACAGCACCTGCACCACGCGGCGTTCATCGCCGACGAAGTTGCCGATGGTAGGATCGACGTCGACCTTGAGTTCGATGCGGTCGGTGGCGAGCCGGTCCTGGATGCCTTCGGCGGCGGCCTCGATGGTCTTGCGGATATCGACCGAGCCGAGATTGAGCGACATCGCGCCGGCATCGATGGTGGCGAGATCGAGGATGTTGTTGATGATCGCGAGCAGGGCGTTGGTCGATGCGGTGATGTAGCCGAGATACTCGGCCTGTTTCGGCATCAGTGGACCGGTCACGGGGTCGCTGAGGAAATGCGAGAAACCGATGATGGTGGTCAGCGGCGAACGCAGTTCATAGGAGACGTGGTGGACGAAATCGACCTTCATCTGGTCGGCGGTTTCCAGCGCCTCGTTGCGTTCGCGCAGCGCCCGCTCGACATTTTCGGTATCGGTGATGTCCTGGAACGTCAGCATGGTGGCGCCGTCGGGCAGCGGCATGGTCATGCAATCGAGCACGCTGCCGTCCTTGCGTTCCAGTTTCAGCCGCACCTCGACGCGGTTCTCGATTCCGGTGATGGCTTCGCGCAGCGCGCGCCAAATGTTGGCGTCGTCGAACAGCGGCCTGCACCAGGCTTCCACGGTTTCGATATGCGGCTGTTCATGCAGCGCCTCGGGCGACAGCCGCCACATTTTCGCAAAGGTCGGATTGAACAGTTGCGCGCGGCCGTTGCTGCCGAACACCGCGACCGCTTCGGCGAGATTGTCGAGGGTCTCGCGCTGCACCCGGATCAGGCCGTCGAACCGGCGCGCCAGATCGAAGCTTTCGGTGACGTCGTCGAACAGATAGGTGACGCCGCCTTCCGGATTCGGCGTGGTGACGACGCTGACGGTGCGGCCATCGGGCAGATACCAGGTATCTTTGGCGGGTTCGACCGCGCGATAGGCCTCGTGCAGCTTGGCCTTCCAGACCCGGAAGTCCGGCTGCTCCGGCAGCTTGCGCGCCGCGCGCAGCCGGTCGAGCACGCTGAAATCATCGGGGTTGTTGTCGAGGAAGGTCCGATCCAGATCCCACAGCCGGCGATAGGAGTCATTGTAGAACGCCAGCCGCCGCCGGCCGTCGAACACCGCGACGCCGGAGGACAGTTGATCGAGGGTGCGCCGGTGCGCCTCCGCCATCCGCACCAGCGCTTCGCGCAAGGCGGTGGCTTCGCTGGCGTCGATGGCGATGCCGGCACGTCCGCCTTCGACATTGAGCGCATGGACGTCATAAAGATGGCGCTCGCCGCCGACCACGATCGGCAGCCGCGCGGTGAAAGCCGCGGTGTCGCTCAGCGCGCGGTCCATCTCGCCGCGGCCGGCGCTGTCGAGCAGTTCGAGGTCGCGCTGGATCGCGTCGGCGACGCTGACGGCCTCGGTCGCGCGTGCATAGGCCGCATTGGCGTAAGCGAGCCCGCCACCCTTGAGCCCATCCTTGGCGCGTTTGGCCCAGATCGGCCAGGGCGCGGCGGCGGCGAAGCCGCGCAACATTTCGGTCTCTTCCAGCAGCGCCTTGTGCCGCAGATGGGTTTCAGCCAGTTCGCGGCGCAAGCCACCAAGTTCGCGAATCCGGACGATGGCCTGGCCTCCGACCGCGCGGCCCATCGCCTCGAAGGCGTGGCCGTTCGAGGTGGTGAGATTGAGCAGGAAACCCTCGCCGGCCTCGCGCAGCGCATCGACCGCATGATCCATCCGCAATGCGGGTTCCGGCGGCAGCCAGGTTCCGAATGCAAGGACGCGCTGCGGCTGGGCATCCCGCGCCATCACCAGCGAAATGTCGCCGCTGATTTCCGGGCGATTGTCGCCGGCCGCCCACGAGATCAGGATTTGCGGCTCGGCGAACAGCAGCGCCCGATAACGGTCGGCCTCGATCTGCAGGTGCTGGATATCGGAACGCAGCCGCGCCTCGCTTTTGGCCGCGCGCACCCGCGTCCGCATCAAAAGGATCGCCGCCACCACCGAAAAGCCGAGCAGCGCCAGCGACGTGGTCAGGACCGCGAATTCCTGGTGGTTGAGTTCGACGATGTTGGAAAGCTTCTGCAGCACGACCAGTTCGTCAGCATGGCCCGGCGTCGCCGAGATCGGCATAGAGACCAGCGTAGCGCCGAGCGCCATCAGGCTGTGGCGCGCCAGTGATGTGCACGACAGCAGCGTCCGACGCATCGACACGATCACGTCCGACATAGATTGCCCCAAACCACACGACAGTACGCCCGGCGCGTACCCGCCGTTCGCGAATCGACTGACAATATCCCCAACGGGAGTCGGCCGGTAAGAGTCCAGACCGTGAACGCAAAATCGCAGGGTAAAAAAATGCGATGGTGAACGCGATCGGCGCGGTTTTATGAAAATGCCGGCGCGGGCCGGCAGAACGTTTTCAAGCGAAGTGGGCACCGGTTAGCGTGAAGAAAGGAGCGTCAAAACAAAAGTCTAGCGCCCGGTCGAGCCGAAGCCGCCGCTGCCCCGCTCGGTTGCGGAGAGTTCCGCAACGGCAACGAGTTCCACCTGCGTGACGGCGGCGATCACCATCTGCGCGATGCGCTCGCCGCGCCGGACCTTGAACGGCGCCTCGCCGTGGTTGATCAGCAGCACGGAAATCTCGCCGCGATAGTCGGCATCCACGGTGCCCGGTGAATTCAGCACCGTGATGCCGTGCTTGGCCGCGAGCCCGGAGCGCGGACGGACCTGGGCTTCATAGCCCGGCGGCAACGCGATCGTGAGGCCGGTCGGAACCAGCGCGTATTTTCCCGGACCCAGCGTCATCGGCGCATCTTCGGGGACCGCGGCCACGAGATCGAGTCCCGCGGCGTGCGCGCTCTGATACGCCGGCAGCGCCAGGCCCTCGCCGTGCGGCAAGTGGCGGATGTCGACTTTCACGGTGACGCTCACGAGGTCTTCTCCACGGGGGTCTGCTCCATTGTCTTTGCGATTCGCGCCACCAATTCGGTCGCGACTTGCTCCTTGGTCATCACCGGCCAGGAGTCGACGGTGATCTCACCGTGCTGGCGCGCCAGCAGATGGACCCTGTTGCGATCGCCGCCCATCACGCCCGAGGCCGGCGAGACGTCATTGGCGACGATCCAGTCGCAGCCCTTGCGCGCGAATTTTGCCTTGGCGTTCTCGATCAGATGTTCGGTTTCCGCGGCAAAGCCGATCACCAGCTTCGGCCTGAGATCGCCCGGTTTCGAGATGGTCGCGAGAATGTCGGGATTTTCCACCAGTTGCAGCGGCGGCATCCCGTCGGAGGTCTTCTTGATCTTTTGCTCGCCCGCATTGGCGACCCGCCAATCCGCCACCGCGGCGGCGAAAATCGCAATGTCGACCGGCAGCGCGGCTTGCACGCCATCAAGCATGTCGCGCGCGGATTCGACGTGCTTGACCGTGACGCCGGCGGGATCGTCGAGATCGACCGGCCCCGAGATCACGATGACTTCCGCGCCGGCGGCCCGTGCCGCGGCGGCAATGGCAAAGCCCTGCTTGCCCGAAGAACGGTTGGCGATGTAACGCACGGGATCGATCGGCTCGTGCGTCGGTCCCGCGGTGATCAGCACGCGCTTGCTAGTCAGCGGGCGTGGCTGTGGCGGACGCAGCAAATGTTCGGCGGCGGCCGCTATCTCCAAAGGCTCCGCCATCCGGCCAACACCGGCCTCGCCCGCCTCGGCCATCTCGCCGGCGTTGGGACCGATCATGACGATACCGTCGTGCCTGAGTTGCGCCACGTTGCGGCGGGTGGCCGCATTGTTCCACATCAACGGGTTCATCGCCGGTGCCAGCAGGATCGGCCGGTCGGCGGCAAGCAGGATCGCTGTCGCCAGATCGTCGGCATGACCGTGGGCCATTTTCGCCATCAGATCGCCGGTCGCCGGCGCCACCACGATCAGATCGCACTCGCGCGCCAGGCGAATATGGCCGGCATCGAATTCGCTCGCGGCATCGAACAGGTCGATATAGGCGCGCTCGTTGGACAGCGCGCTGGCGGCGAGCGGCGTCACAAAATGCTGCGCGGCCTTGGTCAGAACGCAGCGGACGTGGATATGCCGCTCCTTCAGGCGCCGGATCAGGTCCAGCGCCTTGTAGGCGGCGATCCCGCCGCCGATGATCAGGGTGACGCGTGGAGGCTCCAAATCCGCAGCAGGAAGACCTGCGCTACCGGCGCTGCGTGCCGTGGCCGGAGCAGCGGCTGCGGCGACCATAGGGAGGGCGCTGCCCGACGCCTCGCGCAGGATGACCCGCACCTCGTCTTCGACCGAGCGGCCGTTGCGCGCCGCACGGAGCCGCAGCTCGTCGCGGACCGCATCATCAAGCTTTCGGATGGTAAGGCTCGCCATAACGAATACCCATAGAATGATAGCAATGCTAGCATTGCGCGCTGTCGTTGCAATCAAAAATAATGGAAAAACGCCAGTGCCAGCGCGATGAAGGTCGCGGCGATGATCCAGTGTGCCAAGGTGCGCCAGCGGCTTTCTGCCACACCCATCGAGGCCAAGGTGTCTTCCGACAGGGTCAGGCCTTCGCGGGTCATGTCCTCCAACTGTTCCAGCACAGCCACCGTCCGCGAGACGATCGCCGGCAGCCCGGCCAGCACGCGGCCGATCTCACCTGCGCCGGACATCGCCCCCTGGATACGCCCGATCGGCCCGAGATTGAGCTCGATCCATTCGCGCACCACGGGGTCGGCGGTCTTCCACATGTCCAGCTTGGGATCGAAGCCGCGCGCGACGCCTTCGACCACCACCATGGTCTTTTGCAGCAGGATCAGTTCAGGGCGGGTCCGCATGTCGAACAGGCCGGTGACCTCCAGCAGCAGGGTCAACAGCTTCGCCATGGAGATTTCCTCGGCGGTGCGGTTATGGATCGGCTCGCCGATGGCGCGAATGGCTTGCGCAAAATTCTCGACCGAATGATGCCGGGGCACATAGCCGGCCTCGAAATGCACCTCGGCGACGCGGCGGTAATCGCGCGTAATGAATCCCAGCAGGATCTCGGCGAGGAAGCGCCGCTCCTTCATGCCGAGCCGGCCCATGATGCCGAAATCCACTGCGACCAGCCGGCCGGTCTTGTCGAGGAACAGATTGCCGGGGTGCATGTCGGCATGAAAGAAGCCGTCGCGCAGCGCATGGCGCAGGAAACTCTGGATGACCTTGCGGCCGAGATCTGGCAGATCGACCTGCGACCGCTCGAGCTCTGCGCGATCGTTCAGCGCAATGCCGTCGATCCATTCCATCGTCAGCACATTATGGGCCGTGCGGTCCCAGTCGACGGTCGGGACCCGAAAATCCGGATCGTCGCGGGTGTTCTCCGCCATCTCGGACAATGCGGCAGCTTCAAGCCGCAGATCCATCTCCATCGCCACCGTACGCGACATCGTATTGATGACTTCGACCAGCCGCAGCCGCCGGGCCTCCGCCGAATGGGCTTCGGCCTTGTGCGCGACAAAAAAGAAATCGCCGAGGTCGCGGCGAAAGCGCGAAGCCACGTTGGGCCGCAGCACCTTCACGGCCACCGGCTGACGCACGCCGTTGCGTTCGACCTCGCCGCGATGCACCTGTGCGATCGAGGCCGCGGCGACCGAGGGGCCGAAGCTGGCAAAGGCCTGTGCGACAGGTCGTTCCAGCGAACTGGCGATGACCACCTCGGCCTCTTCCTGCGAAAACGGCGGCAGCCGGTCCTGCAAGGCTTCCAGATCGCGCGCCATGATGACGCCGACCACGTCGGGGCGGGTTGCCAGAAATTGCCCGAGCTTGAGATAGGCCGGACCGAGCCGGGTCAACGCGCGCGACAGCCGCGGACCGGACTTGGCGCCAGGGCGCTCGATCAGCCGCGCGAGGCGAAGCGCGAGTTGTCCGGGTGGCGGCACCAGGCTCGGGTCGACCACGCCGAACACGCCCTCGCGTGCAAACACGAAGCCGGCGCGGGCCAGCCGCGCGATATGCGTGATGGCAGAAATCACAGGCGCCAGCCCGAATGCAACGCCACGATGCCGCCGGACAGACTCTGCCAGGACACCCGCGAAAAACCGGCGGTGCGGATCATCTCGGCAAACGCATTCGGCCTGGGAAATTTGCGGATCGAACTCGACGAGGTATTGGTAGGACTCGGCGTCGCCGGTTACGGCGCGGCCGAGCGGCGGAATCACCTTGAACGAGAACAGATCATAGATGCGATCGAGGCCGGGCACATCGACCGTGGAAAACTCCAGGCACAGGAAGCGCCCGCCGGGCCTCAGCACGCGAAACGCTTCGCTGAGCGCAAGGTCGATCCGCGGCACATTGCGGATGCCGAACGCGATGGTATAGGCATCGTATGCGCGGTCCGAAAAGGCCAGCGCCTCGGCATTGCCTTCGACGAACGACACCTGATTTTCGAGATGGCGCGCGACCGCGCGTTCGCGGCCGACCGCCAGCATATCGGAATTGATGTCGCAAACGGTGGCCCGGAAGCCGGTGCCTGAGGCCTTGGCGGCGCGAAAGGCGATATCACCGGTACCGCCGGCGACATCGAGCAGCGCAAACGGCGCTTCGCTGCGCGGCGGATTGAGCGCGTTGATCATCAGGTCTTTCCAGACCCGATGCAGCCCCGCCGACATCAGATCGTTCATCAGGTCGTACCGCGTCGCCACGCTGTGAAACACATCGTTCACCAGCGTCTGCTTGTCGCCCAAGGGCACGTCCCTGAAGCCGAAATGCGTGGTTTGGTCGGGCCGGTCCATCAGACTATCTCCATCGCCGGACCATAGCGCGCCCGCCGCAATGGGGCTATCACGTCACGTCCATAAGGTGAACGCCTCCATGCCCGAATTACCCGAAGTCGAGACCGTCCGCCGCGGCCTGCAACCGGCCATGGAGGGGTCGAAAATCGTCAAAGCGGAGGCCCGCCGCAAAGATTTGCGGTTTCCCTTTCAAAAAGATTTTATCGCGCGGTTGCAGGGCCAGACCGTGACCGGCCTCGGCCGCCGCGCCAAATATCTAATGGCCGATCTCGGCTCCGGCGACGTGTTGCTGATGCATCTGGGCATGTCGGGCTCGTTTCGCGTCCTGAAAGCGGACGACAAGCAGACACCCGGCCAATTCCATCACCCACGCAGCGAGGACCGCGCCCATGATCATGTGGTGTTCCACATGTCGTCCGGTGCCGCCGTGATCTTCAACGATCCGCGCCGCTTCGGTTACATGAAAATCATCGCCCGCAACGCGCTGGAGGACGAGCCTTTGCTGAAAGGGCTCGGCCCTGAACCGCTTGGCAATGAATTCGACGCCGGCATGCTGGCGCGCGCCTGTGCCAACAAGAAGACCAGCCTGAAGGCCGCGCTGCTCGATCAGCGCATCGTCGCGGGCCTCGGCAACATTTATGTCTGCGAGGCGCTGTTTCGCGCACATCTGTCGCCGAAACGGCAGGCCGCTACGCTCGCCACCAAAAAAGCGGAGCACACGGATCACGCCAAACATCTGGTCACGGCCATCCATGCGGTGCTGAATCAGGCGATCAAGGCCGGTGGCTCGTCGCTGCGCGATCATCGCCAGACCTCGGGCGAACTCGGCTATTTCCAGCACTCGTTCCAGGTCTATGACCGTGAAGGCGAGAAATGCCAGAACGGCGGCTGTGGCGGCATCGTCAAGCGCTTCACCCAGAACGGCCGCTCGACATTCTGGTGTCCGAAATGCCAGAAATGAAAATAAAAAAAGCAGGGAGCAGCAAGTCATGACCGGTAACTGGCGGGATCGCGCGGGCACGTTTTTCAATTGTCAGAAGCGGCCGGCTTCGGGCAGCCGCGGCATGGTGGTGAGCAATCATCCGCTGGCCTCGGCCGCGGGCGCGGAGATGCTGGCGGCCGGCGGCAACGCCATCGATGCGGCGATCGCGACCTTGTTCACGCTGACCGTGGTCGAGCCGATGATGGTCGGCATCATCGGCGGCGGCATGGCGCATATTCGCCTGGCCGACGGCAGCCATCGCTTCATCGACGGCCAGAGCACCGTGCCGCTGGCGGTCCGGCCCGACACCTATCGCTCCAAGCCCGGCTCGGCGCATGACGTGTTCGACACCGTCGACGACGAAAATCTCAACGGCGCGAAAGCGGTTGCTGTTCCGGGCTCGCTGAAAGCATGGTGCGAGACGTTGCGCCGGTTCGGCACCATGAGTCTCGCCGATGTGATGCAGCCCGCGATCAAGCATGCGTCGCGAGGTTATGCGGCGACGCCTTATCTGCATGAATGCATCACCGACGGCGCCGAAGAGATGCTGAAGGACAAGCCGATCTCGGCGATCTATCTGCCGAACGGCAGGCCGCTTAACGCCGGCGAGCGCGTGGTGCAGGCGGAATATGCCGAGACGCTAAAGTATATTTCGCAGCATGGCGAAACCGCGCTCTATAGCGGCCCGCTCGGCGATATCCTGGTCGACTACATGAAGCGCGCATGGCGGTTTCATCGCGCGCCAGGATCTTGCTTCCTACAAGACGGTCGAGCGCGCGCCGATCCGGGCCGAATATCGCGGCTGGGAAATTCTCGGTCCGCCGCCACCGGCGGCCTCCGGCGTGCACATCACGCAAATGCTGAATATTCTCGAGGGCTACGACATGGCCGCCAAGGGTTTTGGCATCGGCCGAGACCATCCATCTGCTAGCCGAGGTCCTGAAAATTGCGTTTGCCGATCGCGCCGCGGCGAGTGGCGACCCGGATTTCGTCGGGTGCCGGTGCAGCGGCTGACGTCGAAGGAATACGCCGGCGAGCGTCGCCGCGCGATCGATGCAAGCCGCGCGCAGCAATGGGGTGCGGGCGTGGCGCAGCTCGAAAGCGCGCACACCACGCATATGACGGCCGCCGACGCGATGGGCAATGTGGTCGCGACCACGCAGACCATCAACAATCTGTTCGGCGCCAAAATCCTGATTCCCGGCCTTGGCACCGTGCCGAACAACTACATGAACCTGTACGATCCAAGGCCCGGCCATGCGTTGTCGCTGGCGCCGGGCAAGCGCGTCACCACCTCGATGTCGCCGATGATGGCGCTGCGCGACGGCAAGCTTGCCTTTGCGCTCGGCCTGCCTGGCGGAAAGCGGATTTTCCCGAGCGCGCTGCAGGCGCTGATCAATCTGATCGATCACGGCATGAGCCTGCAGGAGGCCGTGGAGGCGCCGCGGGTCTGGACCGAGGGCAATGCGCTCGAAGTCGAATTCGCCGTTCCCGAAGCCGTTCGCGCCAAACTCGCATCGTGGGGCCATCAGGTCGCCGCTGTGCCGACGGTGGCCGGCGGCATGAACGCGATCCAGTTTCACGAGGATGGTACATTGACCGGCGCCGCCTGCTGGCGCGCCGACGGCACGCCGGTCGGGCTTGCCGGCGGATTGGCGCGCGCCGGCGTGAGATTTGGGCTGGCCTGACCGACGCTTGATGGCAGCTGAGGTCATACGTCGCGATGGCGGATATCGGCGACCAGCAACCGACTGAAACAAAAAGCGCGCGTTAAAAATTTGTAAGCAGGCGAGGTATTGAAGGCAGGGCTGTTCCTGAAGTTATATTGCACCGGGGCCGGCGCAACGATCGAAAGAACAACAAGGAGAGCCATGAGTTTTGTACGAAACGCGGCATTGGCCGCGCTCGTCACCGTGATGTCGGCGGCCGGTGCGACGGCCAAGCCGATCGCGACCACGGCCGATACCAATTTGCGGAAGTCGGCCGGCACCAATAGCCAGGTCCTGACGCTTGTTCCGAAAGGAACGACGGTCGAAGTCGGCAAGTGCAGCAACGGCTGGTGCGAGGCCTCCCTCAACGGGCAGGATGGCTTTGTGATCGCCCAGAACGTCGGCTTGTCTCCGGCGCGGCGACCGCCGCCACGCGGGGCTGGTGGTGTCGTCGAAGAGGAAATCGATGATGGCTATGGCCCGCCCGTCCGCTATGGCGCGCCGGTCTATTACGGCTACGGACCCTCTTACGGTTACGGCTATGGACCTTATTACGGGTACGGCTATGGCTATGGCTACAGGGGCGGTTGGGGTTGGGGACGGCGCTGGTAATCGAGCGCGCGTCGCTATTTGCGCACGCAGATCACGCGCACCACGGATGCTTTGGCATCCGCCGATCCTCCTGACGCACTCACGCCATTAGCCTTCAGGAAATCGCGCACGGTATCGGCGGCAACCAGCGCTGCCTGCGCCTCGGGCGTGGCATTTGCCGGTCCTGCGACCACCACCGGCTTCAACAGCGCGATGCCGGCGAATTTGCCATTGGCATCGCGTGCCGCGGCGCCCGAAAAGCCCAGGCCGGGCGCCGGCGATAGCGCAAGATCGCTGCCGACAGGCGCGACCGATGCCTTGACGCTGCTCGCCGCCGCCGCTCCGCCCTGGTTTTGCGGATCGGCGATCCCAGTCAGTTCGACATTGGAATCCGCGGCACCGCCGGCAATATTGAGCGGCTTCAATCCGCGCGCGCCGTAGATGCGCAGCAGCGCAAGGTCGTGGTCCTTGTCCTCGGCGACCCGATCGGCATTGCCGAAGCCTGCGATCGCAATCGCGAGGCAGCCATCGGTGATCTGCCGATCGGCGACGATCGCGCCGTCCTCGCTGACGACAACCCCGGTGCCGTATTCAACGGTCTTGGGCGGCGGCGGACCTGCGATCTGGGCGCCGGAGGGAAATGCATTGAACGCGCTCGACATCGCGATCACCACCGGCTCGACGGTGTTCTCGGTGGCCTGATCGTACAGGATGGTGAGGATACGGACCTCATCGCCCTTGAAGGTCCCGCGCAGGTAAAATTTCTTCAGACCTTGCAAGCCCGACAGCACGAAGAAATCCGGCTTGACCACGGTGTAATCGACCGTGCGCCCGGTGGGCTCTTTCTTCTCGCGCTCGGCGAGCTTTGCCGTGGTGGGGCTGGCCTCCTTGCGCCGCGTCAGCACCACTTGAACCGTGCCGGTCGGCGAACTCCATTTGGTGCCATTGGCGTCGCTGGTCTGCTGCGGCACCAGTCTGCCGGGTATCCCGAGCCGCACGCCGGTAGCAGCGTCGGTGACGATCTTCCAGCCGACATTTTCCTGGCGGCGTTTCGCCGCGTCGGCGAGCACGCCGCGCTCCTGCGGATTGAGCGCGCCGGTCTCCTTGCCGCCGCGCGCCTTCTGGAATTCCTTGATCGCAGCCACCATGCGTTCGCTGACTTCGCCTGATATCGCGCCGTTATACTGGCCGACCCAGGCAAGGTCCGATTGCAGCGCCAGACGTTCGCCCTGCGCCATCGCATTGGCGGTGTCGGCGGGGGTCTGCAACGCCGGCCGCGCCGGCGTGGTCGCGACCGGCTTGGTTGCGACAGGTTTGGGTTTGGCGCCCGCGGTGGTCGGCGCGGGCGTCTGCGCTGTGGCGGATTGCCGGGCGGACGCGCCCAAAGCCACCGATATCGAGGTCACGAATATCAATGTTGCTCTCAGCATCGATCTCATGACACATCCCGGGCCATTGAAGCGCGCGCAATTAAGCACATCTGCTTGGTCGGCAACAACCACGCCATGGTTCAAGGAACCTTGCGCGGCGACCTGGGGAAACGTCATCCCCGGGATGAACGCAAATTGCGTTCACCCGTGAGGAGCGGCCGTTTGGCCGCGTCTCGAAGGATGCTGTACAGCTCCATGGTTCGAGACGCGCGCAAATGCGCGGTCCTCACCATGAGGATGAAGTTGTGGCGAGGCTGAAGGAAACAAACCGACGATGCTAAGTCCCAAAGAACTCGAACGCTACGCCCGCCACATCGTGCTGCGCGAGGTCGGCGGCCCCGGCCAGCTTGCGCTGAAAGAGGCTTCGGTGCTGGTGATCGGCGCGGGAGGCCTCGGCGCACCGGCGCTGATGTATCTCGCCGCGGCCGGAATCGGCACGCTGGGCGTGGTCGATGACGATGATGTGTCGCTGTCCAATCTGCAGCGCCAGATCATCCACACCACGCCGGACATCGGCCGGCACAAGGCGGACAGCGCCGCGGAACAAATTTACGCGCTCAACCCCCACGTGCGTTTCGAAGCCCACATCACGCGGCTGGATGCCGGCAACGCGATGACGCTGATCGGCGGCTACGACCTGGTGCTCGACGGATCCGACAATTTCGAAACCCGATATTTGGTTTCGGACGCCTGTTTTTTGGCCGCTAAACCGCTGATCACGGCGGCCCTCGGCATGTTCGACGGATCGCTGACGACGATCCGCGCCCATGAGCGAAACGCGGACGGTGAATTCAACCCGACCTATCGCTGCCTGTTTCCCGAACCGCCGCCGCCTGGCACTGTGCCGGCCTGCGCCGAAGCCGGCGTGATGGGCGCGCTGGCGGGCGTGCTGGGATCGATGATGGCGCTGGAGGCGATCCGCGAGATCGTTGGCTTCGGCGAGGGGCTGGTCGGGAAATTATTGATGCTGGATGCGCGCGCGATGCGGTTCGAAACCCTGCGCTACCGGCGCGATCCGGCGAACCCGCTCCATGGTGATGCGCCAGTCATCACCGATTTGAGCGGGCATCGCTGACCTTGCGATCACTGAAAGTGTCGCAGCCGGGGAGATTGATCGTGACTATCCGGGGCTGGCGCGGCGCGCGGCGCTCGACGGGGTCGGCTTCTGGCCGACCTTCGAGGGCTATGTTCGCGACGAGGTGAAATCCGGGACGCTGATCCGCGTGCTCGACGATTGGTGCGAACCGTTTCCCGGGCCGCTTTTATATTATCCGAGCCGCCATCAACTGCCGTCCGCGCTTGCTCTCACAACATGCTGGGCAGCACGCGGTCCGGTGGCTTGTGGTTATCGAGGAAGGCGCGGATGTTGATGATGACCTTCTCGCCCATTTCGACCCGGCCTTCGATCGTGGCCGAGCCCATATGCGGCAATAGCGTCACCTTGCCGGCTTTCGCCAGTCGCACCAGCTTCGGATTGACCGCGGGCTCATGCTCGTAGACGTCGAGGCCGGCGCCGGCGATGTCGCCGGCTTCGATCAGCTTGATCAGCGTGTCCTCGTCGGTCACCCCGCCGCGCGCGGTGTTGACGATGTAGGCGTCCTTGCGGAGCAGCTTCAATCGCCGCGCCGACAGCAAATGAAAGGTCGCCGGCGTGTGCGGACAGTTCACCGAGATGATGTCCATCCGCGCCAGCATCTGGTCGAGGCTCTCCCAATAGGTTGCGCCCAACTCCTCGGCGATCTTGGGCGCGACGGGACGGCGGTTGTGATAGTGGATCTGCAGGCCGAAGGCGCGTGCGCGGCGCGCCACCGCCTGGCCGATGCGGCCCATGCCGATGATGCCGAGCCGTTTTCCGCCGATGCGATGGCCGAGCATCCAGGTCGGCGACCAGCCCGGCCAACTCTTGCCGTCGGTGAGAATGGAAGCACCCTCGATCAGCCGGCGCGGCACCGCCAGGATCAGCGCCATCGTCATGTCGGCGGTGTCTTCGGTCAGAACCTTTGGCGTGTTGGTCACGGTGATGCCGCGCGCATGGGCTGCTACGACATCGATATTGTCGACGCCGTTGCCGAAATTGGCGATCAGCTTCAGTTTGCAGTCCGGCTGCTTGAGAAGCTCCTCGGTTATTTCGTCGGTGACGGTAGGCACCAGCACCTCGGCGGTCCGCACCGCCTCGGCGATTTGATCCGGCGTCAGCGGCTTGTCGTCGAGATTGAGCCGGGCGTCGAACAGCTCGCGCATCCGGGTCTCGATCGAGTCCGGCAGTTTGCGTGTGACGACGACGAGAGGCTTTTTCTTGACCGACATGTCCTGCTCTCATGAGGCTTTGTTCAGGCCTCATTAACCCGGTTGTTCGACACTGCCGGTGCAGTGCGGTCCCGGCGTTTCCTTTGGGGTTCCCGATATTTCCCTTGGATTTTCCAGGGAAAATCCGGGCTTGTCTTGTTGATCGGTGCTTTCTTAGGCGTTCCGTCCTCTCTAGCAGAAGACCGGGCCAAGACAAGAACCTCGAAACGAGGCGCGGAGGGACGGGCAGGGGGTCAGGGTCGGCATTCCAGATGGTTCAACTCATGGAAGTTGAGTTGCGATCTCGGCAGGGGACGAGTTGAAATGGCGTTGGGGCGTTTTTGTGTGATGGTGGCGCTCACAGGTGGCCTGTTGGGCGCATCGGTGAGTTCAGGATTTTCGGCCAAGGACGCGGCCGTCACCACCAGCGGATTGCCGGTGCCGCGTTATGTCAGCCTCAAATCCGATCATGTGAACGTCAGGGCCGGCCCGACCAAGGACAATGACGTCGCCTGGGTCTACACCCGTTCGGGGCTGCCGGTCGAAATCACCGCCGAATTCGAGAACTGGCGCCGGGTGCGCGATTCCGAAGGCGCCGAAGGCTGGGTCTATCATTCGCTGCTGTCGGGCCGCCGCACCGCCGTCGTCACCATGAAGAGCAAGGACGATCTGGCCGCGATCTACGATCGCGCCGATCAAACCAGCGCGGTCGCCGCCCGCCTGCAGGCCGGCGTTGTGACCCAGGTCAAGCGATGTGCATCCGGCTGGTGCCATGTCAACGGCAATGGTTTTGACGGCTGGATCGAACAGCAGCGGCTGTGGGGCGTCTACGCCGACGAAAAGGTCGAGTGAACCCGTCGTCCCCGCGGTTCGCAGGGACGACAGCGGAAACTCAGCGCTTCTTGCGCAGCCGAACCACCATATCGACCCGGGCGATCTCGTAGCCCTCGGGGATTTCGGGCATCTTCTGCAACATCAGATGCGGGTCGGAAATGTCGACCAGCTCGTGATTGTTTTCGAGATAGAAATGATGATGCGCCGACACGTTGGTGTCGAAATAGGTCTTGGTGCCGTCAACGCTGACCTGGCGTAACAGGCCGGCATCGGTCAGCTGGTTGAGCGTGTTGTAGACGGTGGCGAGCGACACCGGCACTTTGGCCAAAGTCGCCTCCTCGTAGAGCATTTCCGCGGTCAAATGGCGGGCGCCCTTGCCGAACAGCAGCCACCCCAGCGCCATGCGCTGGCGAGTCGGACGCAGGCCCGCGGCCTGCAGCATCTCATTGACGTCGTGCCAGGGGCAGCCGGTCAGTGCCGGTTGGTGCGCTGCACCGTGAACCGCCGGAATGACAGCGTCATCATTCAACATCGAAGTGTCGTCGTTCATGTCCACGTCAGGCACCACACTCATGATCTTGGCACTATCTTGCACGAATATAGAAAGTATCCGCTTTAGATGCAAGCTTTTCGCAACTGGAGCAGGCCTGGATCAAAAGGAGTTCAGGGCCGGATCAGGCGATTTACCCCCGTTGTCGTGCTTTGCCGCCTGCAACGGCTATGTTAGAGAGCCCGCGGACCCGCCCATGCGGTTTCCGCATAGGCGCACACCGGCTTCCGCAGGTCCATCCTGGCCCGCGGTGTCAGCGCCAGACTGCGACTGATGGTAGCGCTTCCCACGCGAAACGGGTCTGAAAGTGCTCCATCGGGATTTCATTAGGGGAGGCAAGGCAGCATGCTGAACAGGCGCAGCGGTTATGAATATGAGGATTTGCTGGCGTGCGGTCGCGGCGAGATGTTTGGCCCAGGTAACGCACAATTGCCGCTGCCTCCGATGCTGATGTTCGACCGCATCACCGAAATTTCGGAGACCGGCGGCGAATACGGCAAGGGCCTGATTCGCGCCGAACTCGACGTGAAGCCGGACCTGTGGTTTTTCGGCTGCCATTTCAAGAACGACCCGGTGATGCCGGGATGCCTCGGGCTCGACGCGCTTTGGCAGATGGTCGGCTTTTATCTCGGCTGGATCGGCGGCGAAGGACGCGGCCGCGCCTTGGGGCTCGGCGAACTGAAATTCGCGGGTCAAGTGCTGCCGAATGTCCGCAAGGTTGCGTACAACGTCGACATCAAGCGTGTGATGCGCACCAAGCTTGTGCTCGGCGTCGCCGACGGGTGGCTTTCCATGGACGACGAGATTATCTATCGCGCCAAAGATCTGAAGGTCGGGTTGTTCAAGCAGGATGCCGCAGTGCAGCCGGGAACGTGAACCAGCTATTCCAACTGATCGGGCGGTTTTCGGCATGAAGACGATCATCACACAGAAACGTAACGGCAGGACGAGGGGGTCATGAGGCGGGTTGTCATCACGGGGATGGGCATCGTCTCCTCGATCGGAAATAACAGTCAGGAAGTGCTTGCGAGCCTTCACGAGGCGAAATCCGGAATTACGCGCGCGGACAAATATGCCGAGCTCGGTTTTCGTTCCCAGGTGCAGGGCGCCCCGACGCTGAATCCGGCCGACGTCATCGACCGGCGCGCGCTGCGTTTCCTCGCCGAGGGCGCCGCCTGGAATCACGTCGCGATGGAGCAGGCGATCCGGGATTCCGGGTTGGAACCGACCGAGGTCTCCAACGTTCGCACCGGCATCATCATGGGTTCGGGCGGCCCGTCGGCGCGTACCATCGTCGAGGCCGCCGATACCACGCGAACCAAGGGACCGAAGCGGGTCGGACCGTTCGCGGTGCCGAAAGCGATGTCGTCGACGGCGTCCGCGACGCTGGCGACCTGGTTCAAGATCAAGGGCGTGAACTATTCGATATCGTCGGCCTGCGCGACGTCGAATCACTGCATCGGCAACGCCTATGAGACGATCCAGATCGGCAAGCAGGACATTATCTTCGCCGGCGGCTGCGAAGAGCTCGATTGGTCGCTGTCGGTGCTGTTCGACGCGATGGGCGCGATGTCGTCGAAATATAACGATACGCCCGCGACCGCGTCACGTCCCTACGACATCAGCCGCGACGGCTTCGTGATTGCCGGCGGCGCCGGTGTGGTGGTGCTCGAAGAGCTCGAACACGCCAAGGCGCGCGGCGCCCGCATCTACGGCGAAATCGTCGGTTACGGCGCCACTTCCGATGGCTACGATATGGTCGCGCCGTCGGGCGAGGGTGCCGAACGCTGCATGCGAATGGCGATGGCGACGGTCAACAGCAAGGTCGACTACATCAACCCGCACGCGACGTCGACGCCGGCCGGCGATCCTCCGGAAATCGCGGCGATCCGCAAGGTGTTCGGGACCGGCGACAAGTGCCCGCCGATTTCAGCCACCAAGGCGCTGACCGGTCATTCGCTCGGCGCCACCGGCGTGCAGGAGGCGATCTATTCGCTGCTGATGATGAATAACGGTTTCATCTGCGAAAGCGCTCACATCACCGAGCTCGATCCGGCGTTCTCCGACATGCCGATCGTGCGCAAGCGCATCGACAACGCCAAACTGGGTACCGTGCTTTCGAATTCCTTCGGGTTCGGCGGCACCAACGCCACGCTGGTGTTCCGGCGCATGGATGCGTGATTTCTTTTCCATCTCTTCCCGCGGGCCAAGCGAGGTCGACAGCCCGCGGACAGGAACTTTGCAACGATCCGAAACGGGGTGCGCATGATTATCGAACCGCGCGTGCGAGGCTTCATCTGCACCACGGCACACCCTGACGGATGCGCCAGAAATATCCGCGAGCAGATCGCCTATGTTCTGCGCCAGGGGCCGCTTGCGGACTGTCCCAAGCGCGTCGCGGTGGTGGGGTGTTCAACGGGTTACGGCCTTGCGAGCCGCATTGTCGCGACCTTCGCTGGCGGCGCAGAGACCATCGGCGTGTCGCTGGAGCGCGCGCCTACGGCGACCAGAACGGGCAGCGCCGGCTGGTACAATAATCGTGCCTTCGAGATCGAGGCACAGAAGATCGGGCGATCCCCCCTCACGTTGGAGGGCGACGCTTTCTCCGACGAGATGAAGAAAACCTTCATCGACAATGTTCGTGAACGGTTCGGACAGCTGGACATGCTGGTTTACAGCCTGGCCTCTCCGGTCCGCACAGATCCCGACACGGGCCAGACCTATCGCTCGGCGATCAAGCCGCTGGGCGCGCCGGTCGGGATCAAGACTCTGGACACGGAGACCGGCGAGGTCTTCGAGACCACCATCGAACCGGCGAGTGAAGATCAGGCGGCGGCGACGGTCGCGGTGATGGGCGGTGCTGACTGGAAGCGCTGGATCGACCAGCTCGCCGACGCTGGCGTGCTGGCGCCGGGCTTCCGCACGCTCAACTACACCTATATCGGCAGCGAACTGACCTGGCCGATCTACTGGAACGGCACGCTGGGCCGGGCGAAGGTCGATCTCGACCGCAAGGCGGCGGAGATCCGGCAGCGGCTCGGCGAGGATGCGGCGCGCGTGGTGGCGCTGAAGGCCGTGGTCACCCAGGCCAGTTCGGCGATCCCGGTGGTGCCGCTCTACGGCACGGTGCTGTTCAAGGTCATGAAGCCGCTCGGGCTCCACGAAGGCTGCATCGAACAGATCGATCGCCTGTTCCGGACCCGGCTTGGCCCCGATGCCGAAGTCGACGAGGAAAAACGCCTCAGGGTCGACGATTGGGAGCTTTCGCCCGACGTCCAGGCGGAGGTGTCCCGGCGCTGGCCTCTGCTTTCGACCGAAACGCTCGGCGAACTGGCGGACCTTGAAGAATACCGCAGCCAGTTCCTGCGATTGTTCGGATTCGGCATCGATGGCGTCGACTATGCGCGGGATGTCGACCCCCGAATCGTCGATTGAGCCGGCGATGCCATCGGTCAGATATTGATGACGGATTCGGCGCAAGCGCGCCGTTGCCCGTCACCCCGCTGCGAGCTTCTCGGCGCGCTGGAATGCAGGCCGCGCCACGCATCGCGCGATATAGGCCTCGAACGACGGCCGTGACGGCACCATCTTGAACATCCGCACCGCGAAGTTCAGCCCGGCGCCGATCGCGATATCGGCGGCGGAAAAATTCTCGCCGAGGATCCACGGCCCCGTCGTCAATGCCGCGTCGAGCACGTCGAATACGCGCTGCGCATCGCCCCAGCCGGCCGACACCGAACTCATCTCGATCTTGGTCGCGACCTGCACCATCGCGGGCTCGATGCAGCTTGGTGCAAAGAACAGCCAGTACAGATATTTTGCGCGCATCGGATCGCCCAAAGCGGGCGCGAGCTTCGCTTCGGGATAGCGCTCTGCGACATAGGCGCAGATCGCGGCGGCTTCCGCCATCGTCGCGTCGCCGTCCTTGAGAGCGGGCACCTTGCCCATCGGATTGATCGCGAGATATTCCGGCGTCTTCTGCGCGCCCGACGTGATGTCGGTCAGCACGCGTTCGTAAGGCTGCCCGGTCTCTTCCATCAGCCAGAGCGCGGAGAACGAGCGCGAGCGCGGCGCCCAATAGAGCTTCATCATTGGATAATTCCCTGTTTCTTCCATCGATAATATTTCATCACAAAGCCGGTCATCGGCTCGACCTGCTCCTTCTCGAACACAAAGCCTTCGCGCTCGTACCAGCGCCAGGCCTTTTCGTTTTCGCGTACGCAGCGCAGCCAGATATCGCTCGGCAGAGGGTTCGCGTAAAGCCGAGCAGTTCCCGCCCGAGGCCGTTGCCCTGATATTGCGGCGCGACAAAAAGCTGGTCGAGATAGCGTTCGGGCAGATGCAGCGCCAGCATCGCCGCCAGCGTTCCCTGATCGTCGGCTACGAACAGGCTCCAGCCATTCTCGATCTCACGGCGCACGCGCGCACGCAGATTGGCCAGCAGAAAGGTGCTCGCATCCTCAAGCCCGGTCGAAACCCAGCTCTCCATCCATACACGAGCGATATCGTCATATTCGTCGATGCGGGCGGGGCGGACGATGGGGGAAGTCATGGAGTCATCTGCCTGCTTCATCGCCGATAGCGCAGAGTGGATGGCGCGCGCAAGGCGTGAGCCTATCCCACAACCGTCATACCCGCGAAGGCGGGTATCCAGCAATCACCGCCGTCACTGAAATGCACCGCTCTGGAATATTGGATCATCCGCTTTCGCGGATGATGACGGCCGTTGATGTTGATACGCCACTCGCAAAATAAAAAGGGCGGCTAAAAAGCCGCCCTTTTACTATTCGCCATCAGCTATTCGCCGGTTCACTCGCCGGCGGCTTCGCGCGGCGGGGCGTCGGTCTTTTGCTTGGCTTCGAGGTCTTCGCCGGTCACCTGATCGACGGCCTTCATCGACAGCCGGGTCTTGCCGCGGTCGTCGAAGCCGAGCAGCTTGACCTTGACTTTGTCGCCTTCCTTGACGACATCGGAGGTCTTCTGCACGCGGGCCGACGCTAGCTGGCTGATGTGAACCAGGCCGTCCTTGGCGCCGAAGAAGTTCACGAAGGCGCCGAACTCCATCACCTTGACGACGGTGCCGTCATAGATCGCGTTGAGTTCGGGGTCGGAGGCGATCGACTTGATCCACTTGATCGCGGCCTTGATCGATTCGCCGTCGGCGGAGGCGACCTTGACGGTGCCGTCGTCGTCGATGTTGACCTTGGCGCCGGTCTTCTCGACGATCTCGCGGATCACCTTGCCGCCGGTGCCGATCACTTCACGGATCTTGTCGGTCGGAATCTTGAAGGTCTCGATGCGCGGCGCGTATTCGCCGAGTTCGGCACGCGCGCTGGTCAGCGCGCTCGCCATCTCGCCGAGGATGTGGATACGTCCGTCCTTGGCCTGGCCGAGCGCGACCTTCATGATCTCCTCGGTGATGCCCTCGATCTTGATGTCCATCTGCAGCGAGGTGATGCCCTGGTCGGTGCCGGCGACCTTGAAGTCCATGTCGCCGAGATGATCCTCGTCGCCGAGAATGTCCGACAGAACCGCAAAGCGCGAGCCTTCCAGGATCAGGCCCATAGCGATGCCCGCCGTCGGCCGCTTCAACGGTACGCCGGCATCCATCAGTGCCAGCGAAGCGCCGCAGACCGAAGCCATCGACGACGATCCGTTCGAACTCGGTGATCTCCGAGACCACGCGCACCGTGTAGGGGAATTCGTGGTGCGGCGGCAGCACGGGATGGATCGCGCGCCAGGCCAGTTTGCCGTGGCCGATTTCACGCCGCTTGGTGCCGCCCATGCGTCCGGTTTCGCCGACCGAGTAGGGAGGGAAGTTGTAGTGCAGCAGGAACTGCTCTTTGTAGGTGCCCGACAGCGAGTCGATGTACTGCTCGTCTTCGCCGGTGCCCAGCGTGGTCACCACCATGGCCTGGGTTTCACCGCGGGTGAACAGCGCCGAGCCGTGGGCGCGCGGCAGCACGCCGACTTCGGCGATGATCTTGCGCACGGTCTTGGAATCGCGGCCGTCGATGCGCTTGCCGGTGTCGAGAATGTTCCAGCGAACGATCTTGGCTTCCAGTTCCTTGAACACGCCGGCGATGCGGAGCTTGTCGTACTTCGCCTCCTGGCCTTCCGGGAAATAGTGCGCCATCACCTTTTCCTTGACCTTGCCGACCGCGGCGTAGCGGTCCTGCTTGACGGGAATGGCGTAGGCGGAGCGCAGCTCGGTCTCGATCAGGCCGAGCATTTCCTTTTCCAGCGCGCTTTCGTCGACGATCTTGACGTCGCGCGGTTCCTTGGCGGCCTTCTCGGCGAGCTCGATGATCGCCTTGACGACCGGCTGGAAGTGACGGTGCCCGAACATCACGGCGCCGAGCATGATCTCTTCGTTCAGTTCCTTGGCTTCCGATTCCACCATCAGCACGGCGTCGGCGGTGCCGGCGACGACCAGATCGAGCTGGGTTTCGACCATTTCGTCGAGCGTCGGGTTGAGTACGTATTCGTCGTTGATGAAGCCGACGCGCGCCGCGCCGATCGGACCCTTGAAGGGGGCGCCGGAAATCGTCAATGCCGCGGAGGCAGCGACCAGCGCGAGAATGTCGGGATCGTTCTCCATGTCATGCGACAGCACGGTGACGATGACCTGGGTCTCGTTGCGCCAGCCATCGACGAACAGGGGGCGGATCGGACGGTCGATCAAACGGGAAACCAGCGTTTCCTTTTCGGTGGGCCGGCCTTCGCGCTTGAAGTAGCCGCCGGGAATGCGGCCCGCGGCGTAGGTCTTTTCGATGTAATCGACGGTCAGCGGCAGGAAGTCGACGCCGTCACGGGCTGTCTTCGCGGCGACGACGGTGGCGAGCACGACGGTCTCGCCGTAAGTGGCGAGCACGGCGCCATCGGCCTGACGGGCGATCTTGCCGGTTTCGAGCCTGAGCGGACGGCCACCCCAGTCGATTTCCACTGAATGAATATTAAACATTGCGATCTTCTTTCATGGGTTCACGAAAGAAACGGACGCTGAGAAATACAAAAACCATGCGCAAGATTGCGAGACGCTGACACGGCGTCAGCATCCGGCGATCCTGCCATGGTTTTTATATTTCGGATGGCATCCATCCTTTCGGGTCGTACGGGCACCTTGCCCGTTGTGCCCAGCGGCCGGATTGCTGCTGGACGTTTATTGAGCATGATCTTGTTCGGAAAGCCGCTATCCGGTTTTCCGGGATCGTACTCTTGCACAGGATCGTCTCCGGAAATCGGAGTCCGCTTTGTTCGCGGAAGATCATGCGAAAACGCGCGCAAAATGCGCGCGTAAACTAACAACTCAACGACGAATGTTGTGCTTTTCAAGTAGCGCCTTGTAACGCGCCTCGTCCTTCCTCTTGATGTAATCAAGAAGGGAACGGCGCGTGGCGACCATTTTCAAAAGGCCCCGGCGCGAATGGTTATCCTTCACGTGGGATTTGAAATGTCCGGTGAGGTTATTGATGCGTTCCGACAGGATCGCGACCTGGACCTCGGGCGAGCCGGTGTCGCCGGCTTTGTTGGCATTCGTCTTGATGACTTCCG
Source organism: uncultured Alphaproteobacteria bacterium (assembly GCA_963755895.1). Taxonomy (GTDB): domain Bacteria; phylum Pseudomonadota; class Alphaproteobacteria; order Rhizobiales; family Xanthobacteraceae; genus Bradyrhizobium. The sequence continues at coordinate 72,871 of CAVWMD010000001.1, read as the reverse complement.
CTTTACGTTCGGCGGTAATCGACATCGTCAAACACTTTCATTGTTGCGAGCCGAACTGGCAGTCAGTCCGGTCAGGTTGAACACGCGCTTGGGGATGAGTTCGCCATTGCCAATTTCGGCGAGGGCCAGAAGCCGGCCTGCCACCGTGACATAGACTGTGCCGCTACTATTGGGCGCATCCCGTCCGCGCAACAAAACGGCCTGACCCCGATGGAGCCTTGCCGCATCAGCCCGTGTGACGGCCAGTGCCGGGATGTCGTCCAGCGCGGTCTCAACGGGCATAAGCGCGTCGGCGAGGCTGCCCTCGCCAGACGCGGCTCTATCGCACAAAGCCTCCAACTGTTCCAGCGGAATCATGTCCGCTTCGCCGAACGGGCCAACCAGGGTCCGCCGCAGCGCGCAAATATGACCGAAACAGCCCAAAAGGCGGCCGATATCGCGGGCCAGTGCCCGCACATAGGTTCCCTTGCCGCATTCGGCCTCGAACACCGAGTGACTGCTATCCGGTTGTTCTACAAGGGATAAATGGTGAATTTCGACCGGGCGGGGCTTCAGGTCGACGGTTTCGCCGTCACGCGCCAGATCATAGGCGCGCTCGCCCTGGACCTTGATCGCGGAATATTGCGGCGGGGTCTGCTCGATCATGCCGGTAAAGCGCGGCAGCAGGGCCAAAATCGCCTCGGTCGAGGGCCTGAGCTCGCTGGTCTTGACGGCGCGGCCCTCGGTATCGTCGGTGTCGCGTTCCTCGCCCCAGGCGACCGTGAAGCGATAGCGCTTGCGGCCATCCATCACGAACGGAACCGTCTTGGTGGCCTCGCCCAGCGCGATCGGCAGTCCGCCGGAGGCCAGCGGATCGAGCGTGCCGGCATGGCCGGCGCGCTTGGCAGAAAACAGCCGCTTCACGACCGCGACCGCATGGGTCGAGGTCATGCCGATCGGCTTGTCGAGCACCACCCAGCCATGGACGTCGCGCTTGTCGCGGCGCGACTGGTTGTTCTGGCGCGGCTGCTTGCCGGCGCGCGCAAACGGCTCGCCCTGACGCGCGGCGGAGGCGCCGGCATCGGAAGAAATATTTTTTTCAACACCGTTCGAATCGCCAATCGGCGCTTCGATCATGTCGTTCGCGGTGGTCACGATCATCGGTCTTGGTCCGAATCGGGTGCGAGGTCTCGTCGCACCGCAGGTGTTCGCAGTAATTTCTCTATTCGTTCCGCTTCGTCGAATCGCTCATCGACACGGAAGCGGAGATCAGGCGCGAATTTCAGGTTAACGCGATGCGCGACTTCGCCGCGCAGGAACTTCTTGTTGCGCTCCAATGCCGCGAGCACGGCGTCGGTGTCGCGTCCGCCGAGCGGCATCACATAGACGGTTGCAAGCTTCAGGTCGGGCGACATCCGTACCTCGGGCACGGTGATGATATGGCCCTCGAGGTCCGGATCGTGCACGCTGCCTTGCGACAGGATATCCGCCACCGCATGACGCACGGTTTCGCCGACGCGCAACTGACGCTGCGAGCCGCCGGGGGCGGAGCTCTTCTTGTGGTGGTCGGGCATTGTCTTCCTTCGAAAACGAATTCGTCATGGCCGGAGCAAAAGCGCGAAGCGCGTCTTCGCGCCGGATGTCCCGGCCATCCACGTCTTTCGAGCTGAAATATTTTCAAGCCGTGGATGCCCGGGACGAGCCCGGGCATGACGGCAACCAACGTTTGATCCTGCGAAGCTGTAAGGCTCGAACTTACAGAGAGCGCTGGATCGTCTCCACGCGATAACACTCGATGACGTCGCCGACACGCATGTCGCCGTAGTTCTCGAACGCCATGCCGCATTCCTGGCCGGAGGCCACTTCCTTCACTTCGTCCTTGAAACGCTTCAGCGTCGACAGCTTGCCTTCATGCACCACGACGTTGTCGCGTATCAGGCGGACATTGGCGCCGCGTTCCACGGTTCCATCGGTGACGCGGCAACCGGCGACCTTGCCGACCTTGGAAATGTTGAACACCTCCAGGATCTGGGCATTGCCCAGCATGGTCTCGCGCAACGTCGGGGCCAGCAGGCCGGACATCGCGGTTTTGATGTCGTCCACGAGATCGTAGATGATGTTGTAGTAACGGATCTCGATGCCGTTGCGCTTGGCGGCGGCGGCGGCTTCCTTGTTGGCGCGCACGCTGAATCCGAGGATGGCGGCGTTAAATCCTTCGGCAAGGGTCACGTCGGATTCCGAGATGCCGCCGACACCGGCATGCAGGATGCGGGCTGCGACTTCGTCGGTGCCGAGTTTCTCCAGCGAACCCAGGATGGCTTCCAGCGAACCCTGCACGTCGGCCTTGACGATCAGCGGGAATTCCTTGCGGCCCGAGGTCTTGAGCTGCGACATCATCTGTTCGAGCGAACCGCGCATGCCGGAAATGCTGGCGGCGGCGTTTTCGCGCTTCTGATGGGCGCGATAGCTGGTGACCTGACGGGCGCGGGCTTCGTTTTCCACCACGGCCATCCGATCGCCGGCTTCCGGCGGTCCATTGAAGCCCAGCACTTCGACCGGCACCGAGGGGCCGGCCTCGTCGATGGTCACCCCCTGGTCGTTGATCAACGCACGGACGCGTCCCATTTCGGCGCCGGCGACGATGATATCGCCGACCCGCAAGGTGCCGCGCTGCACTAGCACGGTTGCGACCGGGCCGCGGCCGCGATCGAGCTTGGCTTCGATCACGGTACCTTCGGCGGGACGTTCCACATTGGTCTTGAGGTCGAGCAATTCGGCCTGCAGCGCGATCATTTCGAGCAGCCGGTCGAGATTGGTATTGTTCTTGGCGGAAACCTCGACGTCGACGACGTCGCCGCCGAGCGATTCGACCTGAACTTCATATTGCAGCAATTCGGTGCGCACGCGCTCCGGCTTGGCATCGGGCTTGTCGATCTTGTTGATCGCCACGATCATCGGAACCTTGGCCGCCTTGGCGTGATTGATCGCCTCGACGGTCTGCGGCATCACGCCGTCATCGGCTGCGACCACCAGGATCACGATGTCGGTCACCTTGGCGCCGCGGGCGCGCATCGCGGTGAACGCGGCGTGGCCCGGGGTGTCGATGAAGGTGATTTTCTTGCCGCTTTCCGGCGAGGTCACCTGATAGGCGCCGATGTGCTGGGTGATGCCGCCGGCTTCGCCGGACACCACGTTGGCATGGCGGAGCGCGTCGAGCAGCGAGGTCTTGCCGTGGTCGACGTGGCCCATCACGGTCACCACCGGCGAACGCGGTTCGGTATCGGTGGAATTGTCGACGGTGTCGAACAGGCCTTCCTCGACGTCGGAGGCGGCCACGCGCTTGACGGTGTGGCCGAGCTCCTCGGCGATCAGCTGGGCGGTATCCGCATCGATCACGTCGGTGATCTTGTGCATCGCGCCCTGCTTCATCAGTAGCCGGATGACGTCGACCGCGCGTTCCGACATGCGGTTGGCGAGTTCCTGGATATTGATGGCTTCCGGGATGACGACTTCGCGGATCAGCTTTTCCTTCGGCTCGTTCGACGCATGCCCCTTCAGGCGCTGGGTGCGGCGGCGGAACGACGCGATCGAACGCTCGCGTACGTCATCGGCATTGAGGGCGGTGACCAGCGTGAGGCGGCCGCGCTGCTTGGCCGGGGCCGGCTTGGCGGTGGTTTTCGGAGGCGTGGCCGGACGGGCAACGCCGCCGGGGCCACGGCGAATCTGACGCGGACCTTCATCCTCGTCGCTGGCGTCGGCGGCAACGCCGGGAGCGCGCGCCGGTGGCGCCGCCGCGGCACGGGCTGCGGCCGTTGCGGTCGCCGCAGCCTTGGCCTCGGCTTCGCCAAAACGCTTCTTGGCTTCGAGCTCAGCCTTGCGCTTGGCTTCCTCGTCGGCCCGGTGACGCTCTTCTTCGGCCTTGCGGCGGGCCTCGGCGGCCTCTCGCTCGGCCTGCTCGATGCCTTCCCGGCTGTTGCGGCGTTTGGCTTCTTCTTCCGCCAGCCGGCGTTCTTCAATGTCGCGTACCCTCGCGTCGGCGAGTGCGCTGGCGCGGGCGGAACGCTCATCCTCGGTCAGCGTGCGCAGCACGACGCCCGAATTGCTGCGCGGCGGCGGCGGGGCGGGGCGGCTCAGCGGCGCCTTGACCGGCGGCGGCGCCGGCTTGGCTACGACCGGTTCGGGTACGTGGGGCGCGGCTTCCGTCGCAGGTCCATCGCCGCCAAGGCGGCGCTTGCCGCGCTTTTCGACCACGACCTGCTTGGTCCGACCATGGCTGAAGCTCTGGCGCACGGTGCCCGTCTCGACGCGTGGCTTGAGCGTCAAGGTCTTGGTCGGGACACTCAGTGTCTTGTCGCCAGGCGTTTTCGTATCGACCATTCAGCAGTCCTAATCTTGTTGCGTCGTGCGTGTCCGCACGGTTTTTATCGGCGAATTCTTAATCCGTATTCTTGGCCGTATGGCCGGAGTCTTGTCGTCATCCGCCATCCGGTATCGGACCAGGATCTGGCTGCGCGACAGGAAAGTCTTGCTCGCCGGGCCCGCGAGCAGGGCAGCATGTATCACATTTGACCGGCCCAGTGCCAAATCCAATTGTTCCGATGTCAGCGCCGTAATGACGGGAATTTCGCGCGTTTCGTCGTTATTTCCGGCATTTGACCGGGCCAGAGCGGTCGATTGGGCGTCCAATTTGCGGATTCCGTCGGCCGCGCCGTCGCTGGCGTGGATCAGCGCAAGCACCTGGACGCGCCCCTGGTGCTGTTCGAGCGCCCCCTCGACCTTGCTGAAGCCGGATACGACCTGCCCCGCCTTGGCGGCCATCGCGAGCGCATCGATCACGCTGCGAACCAGCAGGGCCTCGGTATCCGCCGCCAACGCCGCCGTAACGCGGAGTTGGCGCTTGAAACCCTTGCTAAATTGGTTACGGCGGGCGGCTTCCGCAACCGCTTGGTGCGAGGCCGAAATCCACATGCCGCGGCCGGGAAGCTTGCGCTTGAGGTCCGGCACCACCTCGCCCTGCGGCGAGACCACGAACCGGATCAGTTCGTCGATCGGGCGCACCTGCCGCGTGACCGCGCACATCCGCACCGTCGCGGACCTGTCGGTCCGCGGTCCGCTGTCGAGATCGGGGTCAGCAATAGCAAGCATGCAGGTAGCGTCTGCCTTTTCATCTGCGCACGGTCTGGGCGCAGAAAGTGAGTTCGATGTTGCGAAGCACGGTCCTTAAACCGGCTGGTTTTCGGGCGTTTCCGCCGTCTCGGCCTTCTTGGCGAGATCGGCTTCGGTGATCCACCCGGCGATCACGCGCGCCTGCATGATCATGTTCTCCGCATCGTCGCGCGAGATCTCGTTGGCATCGAGAATGCCCGGGTGCTTGGTCGGCTCGCCACCTTCCCTGCGCTCGGTCCAGCCGACCAGATCGTCGGTGGCGCAACCGGCCAGATCCTCAACGGTCTTGATGTCGTTCTCGCCGAATTTCACCAGCATTTTCGAGGTCACGCCGGGTACCGTCTTTAAAGCGTCTTCCACACCGAGTTCCTTACGTTTGTTTTCAAGCTCGCTCTCGAGCTGTTCCAGATATTCGCGGGCGCGGCTCTGCAATTCAGTCGCGGTTTCGTCGTCGAAGCCTTCGATGCCGGCCAGTTCCTTGACGTCGACCAGCGCCAGTTCCTCCACCGAGGTGAAGCCTTCCGACGCCAGCAATTGGCCGACCACTTCGTCGACATTGAGGGCTTCCATGAAAACCCGCGTCGAATTCTCGAAATCGGCCTGGCGACGCTCGGATTCCTCGGTTTCGGTGAGGATGTCGATGTCCCAGCCGGTCAGTTGCGAGGCGAGCCGCACGTTCTGGCCGCGCCGGCCGATCGCCAGCGACAGCTGGTTATTGGTGTCGGGAACCACGACTTCGATCCGCTCGCGGTCTTCGTCGATCACGACCTTGGCGACTTCAGCCGGCGCCAGCGCGTTGACGACGAAGGTCGCGATGTCGGGCGACCACGGGATGATGTCGATCTTTTCACCCTGCAATTCATTGACCACGGCCTGCACGCGCGAGCCGCGCATGCCGACGCAGGCGCCGACCGGGTCGACCGACGAATCCCTTGAAATCACGCCGATTTTCGCGCGCGACCCGGGATCGCGGGCAACCGCCTTGATCTCGACGATGCCGTCATAGATCTCCGGCACTTCCTGCGCGAACAGCTTTGCCATGAACTGCGGATGGGTGCGGGACAGGAAGATCTGCGGACCGCGGGTTTCACGGCGCACATCGAAGATGTAGGCGCGGACACGGTCGCCGTTGCGGAAGACCTCGCGCGGCAGCATCTCGTCGCGGCGCACGATGGCTTCGCCGCGGCCCAGATCGACGATGACGCTGCCATATTCGACGCGCTTGACGATGCCGTTGACGATATCGCCGATACGATCCTTGAATTCCTGATACTGGCGGTCGCGCTCGGCCTCGCGGACCTTTTGCACGATCACCTGCTTGGCGGATTGCGCGGCGATACGGCCATATTCCAGCGGGGGCAGGGTATCGGCGATGGTGTCGCCGACCTGGGCGCCGGGATTGGCGCGCTGGGCGTCGATCAGCGAAATCTGGTTCGACGAATTCTCGACCTGCTCGACCACCAGCATGTGGCGCGACAGCCGCAGTTCGCCTTTTTTGGCGTCGATCTCGGCGTGAACGTCGGTCTCGCTGCCATAGCGGGCACGCGCCGCCTTGGCGATGGCGTCCTCCATCGCCGCGATCACGATTCCACGGTCGATGGATTTTTCGCGGGCGACGGCGTCTGCGATCTGCAGCAGTTCAAGTTTATTGGCGCTGACAGCAGCCATGGCTCATTCTCCTTCGATGGGATCGATTTCGCCTCGCCGCAGTCTTTCTGCGGCAAGACGGTGTTCCTTGGTATTCTTCGGTGGATTCCTGGGCGCGCTTTTGGCGTCGCCTTTGGGCTTCAATTTCGGCTTCGGTTTGTTGCTTTTGGCCGGATCGCTTTTCCTGGCGTGGGGTGGCGGCGGTGGCTCGAGCCCGAGTTGCTGGCGTAACTCGCGCTCGGCGGCCTTGCCGCGCCGCATCGATTCTTCGATCAGTTCGTCGGTCAGGACCAGTCGCGCATCCGAAATATCTTCCATGACAAGTGTGACATCGGCATCTTCGCCCGCGCGCACGTCATCGCGATGTAGCCGGATCGCATCGCCTTCGACGTCGCCAAGGGTACCACGAAACCGTTTGCGGCCCCCGTGGGCTACCGCCATCTCGATCTTGACGAGATGGCCGGCATAGCGCTCGAAATCGGAGCGGCGCACCAGCGGACGGTCGATCCCGGGCGAGGAAATCTCCAGGCGATAGGCCCGCTCGATCGGGTCGGCGATATCGAGCACCGGCGAAAGCGCCTTTGAAATCGCCTCGCAATCCTCGATCTGCATGGTTCCGTCGGGCCGTTCCGCCATGATCTGCACGGTGCAGCCGGATTCGCCCGAAATCTTGATCCGCACCAGCCGGTAGCCCATCCCCTGTAATACCGGACTGGCAACCGCCGACACGCGCGCCGCCACGCCCGGCTCGACGACGAGGCGCGGCTCGGCAAGCAGCTCGAGGTCCAAGGAGCCTTCAGTGGAACCTGCAATGGAACCAGCAATTGGATCGGTCATGTCCAGGGTCAAAATGCGTCTAACTTGAGCTGTCTAGCGTTTGTTTGAGTGAGGCCGGCCCGCAAGCTGCGTCCGGTCGGTCTACCCAAGCCGCCCGCCGCATCTCCTGCGTCGGGTCCGTCCGGGTAATAAAAAAGAGCGGGTCCGGAGGGGCCCACTCTCAATACGCGATCGTATGAGATACCATAAGTTGCCGTCGATATAGCGGTTTTGGCGTTGTCCGGCAAGGCCTGCGGGACCCGAAAGCGCGATTTTGCGGCGGTTCCGGGCGCCCCCACCAACCTAACCCTTCCTTCACCAAGCCTGCCTAAATTGCTGAATTGCCGACCATGCGCGCGGGCGGCGCCGGTTTGAAATTCCTGCACCCGTTCACCGCAGATTTCTCATGAGTAATTTGCCGGAAAAGTAGGTTTGATGGCAGTCGCTCCCTCGCTGATTCCCGGGCTTGATGAGATGGTCAGGAACGGCGATTCCAGGCGCCTGGCGGATGCCGGCCGGCGGATCGCCGAACTGTTCCTTTCGGGGGTCGCGAATTACCGGTCCGATCACATCGATCTGTTCGACGGCGTTCTGATCGATCTTGTTCCCCACACCGAGCTTGCCACGCGCGCCGATCTCGCCGAGCGATTGTCGCTGCTCGCCAATGCGCCGCGCGGACTGGTCGGGCAACTCGCACGCGAGGACGACGTCGCGATCGCGGGTCCGCTGCTGCGCCGCTCACCGGTCATCGATGAAAAGGCGCTGATCGAAATCGCGAGCGCGAAGGGCCAGGGGCATCTCCTGGCGATGTCCGAACGGCTGAGGCTTTCTTCCGATCTTACCGACATTATCGTGCGCCGCGGCGACCGCGATGTGGTCCGGCGCGCCGCCGGCAATGCCGGAGCGCTGTTTTCGCAAGCCGGATATTCGTCGCTGATCAAGCGCGCCAGCCGTGACGGCGTGCTGACGCTCGCGGTCGGCCAGCGCGCCGATCTGTCGGCACCGCAGTTGAAATATCTTCTGGAGGGATCGATCGACATCGTGCGCCGGCGTTTGCTCGACGTGGTCAAGCCGGAGCGGCAGGCGGCAATCAAAACGGCGATATCAGAACTTTCCGGCCCACCCGAACCGGTCGAAAGCCGCCGTAACTTCGCGCCGGCGCAACGCACGATCCTAGCGCTGCATGGCGCCGGCGAACTCAACGAAGCCGCATTGCTCGGTTTTGCCAAGAGCTTCAAATACGAGGAATCGATCGCCGCTTTGTCGGCGATGTCGGCGGTGAAGATCGCGACGCTCGACCGGCTGATTTCGGGCGATCGTCACGATCCGATCCTGATCGTCGGCAAGACCATCGGCCTCGAATGGGCGACCGTGCGCGCCTTGATTCTGCTTCGGCTCGGTCCGAACCGGATCGCGGCGCCTGCCGATATCGAGAACGCCCGCGTCAATTTCACGCGGCTGATGCCGTCCACAGCCGAGCGCGTCGTCAATTTCTGGCAGACCCGACAGTCGGCGTGAGCCTCAACTAATCTTCCGAAACCGCAAATACGCCGCCTTGCGGCCTTCGCGTTCGGCTTTGCGGCCATAGCGCGTCATCGTGTAATCGGGCCACGGCGTGCGCCAGTCGGCCGCGCGCTGCGCGGTCCATTCGAAATCCGGCGACCGCAGCAAATGCGCCAGCGTCCACGCGACATAATCGTCGATATCGCAGACAAAACGAAACTCGCCGGAGGCTTTGAGGATACGCGCCATCGCCGCGACGGTCGCGTCCTGCACGAAGCGCCGCTTCCAGTGCCGCCGCTTCGGCCACGGATCGGGATGGATGAGATCGATCCGCGCCAGCGAATGCGGCGGCGCCCATGCCAGCAATTCGGCGGCGTCGCCGGCGAACAGCCTGATATTGGCGATGCCACGGGTTTCGATCTGCGCCAGGATCTTCGCCATGCCGTTGACATAGGGTTCGCAGCCGATGAAGCCGGTGGCCGGGAAGGCGAGCGCCTCCGCGATCAAATGCTCGCCGCCGCCGAAGCCGATTTCCAGCCTGACATCATCGACCGGCCTGTCGAACCGCGCGGCAAGGTCGGCGAAACCGGATGGCTTCGAACCATCGGCGGAGCCCTGGATGTCGAGCGCCAGCCGCGGCAGTAATTGCTCGATCAGATCGAGCTGATGGACACGCAGCTTGTGGCCCTTGCGGCGGCCGAAGAACCTGCGATCGGCGTCGGCTTCGGGCGGGGCATCGAGGTGCAAAGTTTCTTGGTCCAAAGTAGGATGATCCCTCGGATCGCGCGGAGCATTGCTCATCGCAGCGTCTGATACAGCCGATGCAACAGCCGCGCCCTCGGTTCGATCGAGGAGATGTAGAGCTGCTCATAATGGGTATGCGCGCCCTGGCCGTCGACCCCGAGGCCATCGAGCGTCGCGGTATGAGGTGCGGTAAAATTGCCGTCGGAGCCGCCGCCGGTCGCGGTGTCCACCAGATCTATTCCAAGTTCGGTGGCGAGCGTCCTGGCATGCTCGAAGAGCGCAGCACCGGCATTGCCCTTCTCGTAGGGCGGCCGGTTCAAGCCGCCCGTCACCTTGACGCTGACGCCGTCGGTGCGCGATGTCAGGTTCAGGATCTTCGGCACCAGCTCGTCGGAATCCGCGATGGTCGGAACGCGCATATCGACCTCCGCATAGGCTTCCTCCGCAATGACGTTCGACCGGGTGCCGCCTCTGACGACACCGACATTGACGGTCACGCCGCGCTTGGGATCGTTCATGGCTTCCAGCGTTTGAATGATATTGCCGAGTTCGCGGATCGCGCTGCGGCCGTCCTGCGGTCGCGTTCCGGAATGGGCAGGGACGCCTTTGATGAAGACCTCGAAGCGCGCGACGCCTTTGCGCCCGGTGACGACTTTGCCGCCATCGCGGGCAGGCTCCGTCACCAGCACAAATTTTGCCTTGCGGCCCTCGGCCTCGATCAGCGCGCGCGACGTCGGGCTGCCGATCTCCTCATCCGAGACGTAAAGTTGTGTCACCCCGAGCGGCGAACGTTCGCCTGCGGCGCAAACCTGCCGGAACGCATGATAAGCGAGATAGGCGCCGCCCTTCATGTCGTAGATGCCTGGACCGAACGCGCTGTCGCCTTCGATGCGAAATGGCAGCCGCTCGATGAACCCGAGAGGGTGAACCGTGTCGAGATGGCTCAGCACCAGAATGCCCGGACGATCCTGGCCCCATGACGAGCGCACCGCCAGATGATCGCCGCAACCGTCGCGCCCTGCGATGCGCTCGATGCTGGCCGGCAGATCGCGATAGCCGTCCACGACCAGGTTCGCCAAAAGGTTGACCCGCTCCGGAGCTTCGGTCGGCGTTTCCATCTCAACCCAGCGGCGGATGCCATCAAGGATGGTTTGGGGATCGAACGGATTGGAAGAGCCTGTGGTCTGCATGCTGTTGCCTACATCGGAAATCGATCCTTGTCATTCCGGGATCGACCCAAGGCCCAGGCCTCATCCAGGCCTCACCTAGAGCGTTTTCGAGCCAGCGGGTCGCGCGAATGCGCGCCCGATGACAGGCTCCGTGGATACCGGTTCGCGTGAAGAAAACGCGTCAAAACAAAAACCTAGAGCCCCGTTCCGATTCCATCGGAACGGGAAAGGCTCTGAGCCCCGGATGTGCAATCGCACATCGTCGTTCGCATCGTACCCTTCGCGAGATGCGCCTTGCGGGGGCGACTGGATGCGCCGCGGAATAAGTTTGGAGCTCAGCGCCGGTCAGGACCTTCGCGCGCGGCGATCTGCTCGACCATATCGACGATGCTGCGCCGAAGCTTGGCGTCGGTGATTCGGGTGAAGGCGCGGGTCAGGGCCAGCCCCTCGGAGGTCGCCAGGAAATCGGAAATGTAGGCCGGCGAGGCGGCTTCGGCGAAACTGTCGCCGCTCACGGCGCCGCTCGGTCCTCCCTCGAACAAAAACGAAACCGGCACCTGAAGGATTTCGGAGATCTGCTGAATGCGGCTGGCGCCGACCCGGTTGGTGCCTTTCTCGTATTTCTGAACCTGCTGGAAGGTGAGGCCTAATGCTTCGCCGAGTTTTTCCTGGCTCATGCCGAGCATGATACGGCGCATGCGCACACGACTGCCGACATATTTGTCAACAGGATTGGGCGCTTTGGTCGACATCTCCAACACTCCTTGGGACTACACGAGGGCGGGGCGAAACTAAAACTTAGCAGGCCCGGCGGAGAGGGCCGCATCGAATCAGCGACTGCACATAATTTGAATCAATTGACCAAATTTATTGGCCCTCACTGTGGCCAGATTGCGAATGAGCGCCGGCCTGTCAACAAGCGCAGTGTCGCGCATCGCGCTTAATGCGGGTATCCAAAACCAAATATGAATCCGCAGACGTCAGGAAGCTCGTTTCGCCGCACGCCGGCGGATGACGAAAATCAAGGCCGCGGCGAGCAAAATCGCGGCGGGAATGTCGCCGACGCGCGCGTAAATCGTCGGTGGAATTGCCGACGGCAGGCTTGAATCGAGCACGCCTTCGAGGCCGAGGCCGAGCCGGGCGACGACCCGCCCCAACGGATCGATCACCGCGGAAATGCCGGTGTTGGCGGCACGCACCACCGGCAAGCCTTCCTCGATCGCCTGCAGCCGCACCTGTTGCAGATGCTGATAGGGGCCGGTCGAAATTCCGAACCAGCCGTCATTGGTCAGGTTGACGATCCAGCCCGGACGATCGTCGCGGGTCGCAACGGCGCCGGGAAAGATCGCCTCATAGCAAATCAAGGGTAGCGTGCGCGGTGCGTTCGGTATGTCCAGGGTGCGGCGGCGCGTGCCGGGAATGAAACCGCCCTGGACCTTGGTGAGTTGCTCGAAGCCCAGTCTTTCCATCCAGTCCTGGAACGGCAAATATTCGCCGAACGGCACCAGATGCAACTTGTCGTAGACCGACAGCACGCTGCCGTCGTGATCGATCACATAGATCGAATTATAGGCCCGGGTGATCTTGACGCCGGGCGGCAGTTCGGGCGCGCGCACCGCCCCGGTAATCAGGACCGTGCCCTTCGGCAGCAGATCGGCGATCTGCGCCATCGCATCGGCTTCGCGGGTCAGGAAAAACGGAAATGCCGATTCCGGCCAGATCAGGATGTTGACGTCGCGTACGCCGGTGGATTGCGGTCCCGAGGCGCGATCCGAAAGCGTCAGATATTTCTTCATCACCTCCGCTTTGGCGGAGTAGTTGAAGCGTTGGTCCTGTTGCAGGTTGGGCTGCATGATCCGCAGCTTGAGGTTGGCGATCATCGTGGTCGGCTGCGACGCTAGTCGGACAGCGCCGAAGATTCCCATCGCCGCGAGCAGCAGCAGGGCCAGCGCCGGCGCGATCCACGGCTTGCGTCCGCGTGACGCGCCGTCGATCAGCACGGCCGGGCTCGCGAAGATCGCGACGCTCAGGAACGTCAGGCCCCACAGGCCGACCAGTGATCCCATTTGCGCCAGCGCCAGCGGCTCGCTCAGGGCGTAGCCGAAGGCGTTCCATGGAAAGCCCGTCAGCACATGGCCGCGCAGCCATTCGCTTACCGTCAGCGCGGCGGCGAGCGCGAGCACGCGCGAGGCATCCCGGGTCCAGATCAGCCGCGCGAATCCAAAACCAAAGGCGGTAAACAGCGCCAGATAGGCCGGCAGGCCGAGGATCGCGAACGGCAGCAGCCAGGCGAAGGTCGATGCATCGACCAGGAAAGCGTAGCCGATCCAGTACAGGCCCGGCACGAAATAGCCGAGGCCGAACCACCATCCGGCCATCGCCGCCGCGGGGACGCCGCGCGCCCGACCGGCGCCGGCGCCATCGATCAGCCAGACCATCACCGGAAACGTCAGGAACAGCACCGGCCATGCATTGAACGGCGCCATTGCCAGCGCCGACAAAGCGCCGGCAGCGAGCGCGATGGCGGCGCGTTTCCATCCCCACGCCAGGATGATCGAAAGGCCAGCCGCACGGAGTTTATTGACAGCCGTCACGACGAGCCGGCTCCATCGCCCGATGGCGGGCTGGTATTGTCATTGGCCTGCGCCGGACCAGTCTCCGGCGGCGTTTCGCGGCGACGGGTCTCGCGCTGGGTGCGCGGCGCGGGGCGCTCCTTGCGCGTACCGATGCGCAGCCGCTTGACGCGCCGCGGATCGGCATCGAGCACCTCGATTTCGTAATTGCCGGGACCGGAAATGACTTCGCCGCGCACCGGCAGCCGGCCGACCTGGGTCACCAGATAGCCGCCCAGCGTCTCGACTTCCTCGCCGGCCTCGCCGGTGACGAAATCCTCGCCGATCACGGAACGGACGTCGTCGAGGCTGGCGCGGGCGTCGGCGATGAAGGAATTATCCGCCTGCCGCACGATCGACGGCGGCTCGTCGCTGTCGTGCTCGTCGTCGATCTCGCCGACGATCTGTTCGACGATGTCCTCGATCGACACCAGGCCGTCGGTGCCGCCATATTCGTCCACCACCAGCGCCAGATGGATGCGCGTAGCCTGCATCTGCACCAGAAGGTCGATCGCCCGCATCGACGGCGGCACGAAGATCAGCTTGCGGATGATGTTGGCGTCGGCCAGCGGCAGCGCCAGATCGACGGTGCGCAAATCGAGGCCGGCCGGGTAGGCCTTCTTTCGCTTTGTCTTGCCGCCATCGGTCACGCGGGCGCGCGCGGTCATGTATGCCAGGAGATCGCGGATGTGGACAATGCCCTCGGGATCGTCGAGCGTTTCATTGTAGACCACGAGCCGCGAATGCGCGGCGCTCTCGAACAGGCTCATCAATTCGCCGAGCGGGACGTCGCGCTTGACCGCGACGATGTCGGCGCGATGGATCATCACGTCGGCGATGCGGCGTTCATGCAGGCCGAGGATATTGCGCAGCATGGTGCGCTCGATCGCCGAAAAGCCGACTTCGTCCGGCGTCGAGGCATCGAGCACGACCTGCAAATCGTCGCGGACCGATCCCGGCTTCCAGCCGAACAGCGTGCGGATCGCGCGGGTCAGCCAGTTGTCGGCAGCGGGGCGCATGACCTCACCGTCCTGCACCACCGCGGGCAGGTTGCGCGTGTTGCGCGGATTGTCGTGGGTTGGATCGGAGTCCGGCATCTCAGTCCATCCGCTCCGGATCCTTATCGGAATCTCGCTCCACATATGGATCGGGATTCGAGTACGGATCGGGGATGCCGAGTTGCGCGAGAATCTCGGTCTCGAGGCCCTCCATGATCTCGGCGTCGGCATCGTTTTCGTGATCGTAGCCGATCAAATGCAGGTAGCCATGAACGGCCAGATGACTGAGATGATGCTCGAACGGCTTTCGTTCGTCGTCGGCTTCCTTGCGCGTCGTTTGATAGGCGATGGCGATGTCGCCGAGCATCCGCGGCGCATCGTCGGGCCCCCGCGGGCCGGTCGGCTGCAGGGCCGGGAACGACAGCACATTGGTCGGCTTGTCGATGCCGCGCCAGTTACTGTTGAGGGTGCGAATGCCATCGTCGTCGGTCAGCATGACTGCCAGTTCCGCCTCGCCATGATCGGCGTCGGCGATCTCGGCGGCGGTGGCGATGGCGCGATGGATCACGGCCTCGGCGTCGGATTCGGCCTGCCAGCATTCGGCGACCATGAGAACGTCTGACATCAGAAGGGCGGTGGACGCCATCGGGTTAGCATTTCTCTTGCGATGGGAACTGGCTCCCGGCGCGCGCGACAAAAGGTGTTCGCATCAAGACTTGGTGGCCGCCGGCCGTTGCGGCAATCCTTCGTAGGCGGCGACGATCCGCGCCACCAGTTCATGGCGGATGACGTCTTCGGCCGTGAATTTCACCTGGGCGATACCCTCAACGCCATTGAGCAGCTTGGCGGCCTCGGCGAGGCCCGAGGTCTGACCGTTCGGCAGATCGACCTGGCTGGGATCGCCGGTGATGATCATGCGGCTGTTTTCACCAAGCCGCGTCAGAAACATCTTCATCTGCATCGACGTGGTGTTTTGCGCTTCGTCGAGGATGATGGCGGCGTTGGTCAGCGTGCGGCCGCGCATGAACGCCAAAGGGGCGATCTCGATTTCACCGGTCTGCAACGCGCGCTCGACCACCCGCGAATCCATCAGGTCGTACAGCGCATCATAGATCGGCCTCAAATAAGGATCGACCTTCTCGCGCAAATCGCCGGGGAGGAAGCCCAATCGTTCGCCGGCCTCCACCGCGGGCCGCGACAGGATGATGCGGTCGACTTCCTTGCGTTCGAACAATTGCGCGGCATGCGCTACCGCGAGCCAGGTCTTGCCGGTGCCCGCGGGCCCGATGCCGAACACCAGTTCATGACGCTTGAGCGCGCGGATATAGGCGTCCTGCGCGGCGGTGCGCGCCCGCACCGGACGCTTGCGCAGATTGATGGTATCGAACGCCTGCTTGGCGGCTTTAGGGTCGAACTCGAACAGCGAGCCCTGCGCGATCACGGCACGGATCGCGCCTTCGACGTCGCCCTGCGCCAGATCGTGGCCCTGGGTCGCCTGCGCGTACAGCGTCTCCAGCACGCGTCGCGCCGCATCGCAGCCGTCGCGCGATCCGGCGATGGTGATGTGATTGCCGCGGGAATCGACCACGACGCCAAGCCGGCGCTCGATCAGCGCCAGGTTTTGTCCATAGGGCCCGACCAGCGCGGAGGCGCCCTTGTTGTCATCGAAGTCGATGACGACCTGGGTTTCGGGCGGGGCCTGAATGTCGCGGTCGAGTTTGCGGCTGGGAGCGAGTGAAGACGAATCCGATGCACTTTTTGGCAAGGGTTCAGGCTCCCGTATTCAATAGAGAAGAAAATGCAGCCGGCGTGGCCAGCGCATGCGGCGTGGACGCAAGGGTGGTGGAAGCAAGCGTCGCGGAAGCAAGCGTACCGAGCAGGCTGTAGCGCTCGAGGCTTTCGACGGTGACCGGAAGGACCTGTCCGATGATATCGGGTGAAGCCATCACATGCGCCGGCTGTAGATAGGCGGTGCGGCCGACGATCTGGCCGGGATTGCGGGCGGCGCGCTCGAACAGCACATCGACCGTGCGGCCAATCGCAGCCATATTGAAGGCCGATTGCTGGCTGTCGATCAATTCCTGAAGCCGCACCAATCGCTCGTCCATCTCAGCCGCTGACACCGTCTCCTGCAAATCCGCTGCCGGCGTGCCCGGCCGCGGCGAATATTTGAACGAATAGGCGCCAGCGTATCCGATTTGTGTGACGAGGGCGAGGGTCGCGGCAAAATCTTCCTCGGTTTCACCGGGAAAGCCGACGATAAAATCCGAAGAAAATGCAATATCTTGCCGCACGGCGCGAAACCGGTCGATGACGCGGCGGTAATCCTCGGCGGTATGCTTGCGGTTCATCGCAGCCAGAATCCGGTCGGAACCGGATTGCACGGGCAGGTGCACGAACGGCATCAGCGACGGCAGGTCGCGGTGGGCCTCGATCAGCGACTGGTCGACGTCGCGGGGATGGCTGGTCGAGTAGCGCAGCCGCGCGATGCCGGGCAGCGCGGCGAGATGATACAAAAGCTTGCCGAGCGACCAGATTTGCCCCTCGGGCCCTTCGCCGTGATAGGCATTGGCGTTCTGGCCGATCAAGGTGATTTCGCGGACGCCGCTCTCGGTGAGCCTGCGGACGTCGTCGACGATCTTCGTCACCGGCCGCGACACTTCGGCGCCGCGGGTATAGGGCACGACACAGAAGGTGCAGAATTTGTCGCAGCCTTCCTGCACCGTCACAAATGACGATATGCCACGCGCGCGGATCGCCGCGGGCTTCGGTGGCGCCAGGAATCCGAATTTGTCCTCGACCGGAAATTCGGTCTCCAGCGCACGGCCGTGGCGCTTGGCGTGCGCCAGCAGTTGCGGCAGATGATGATAGCTTTGCGGTCCGACCACGACATCGACGGCGGGCGCTCGGCGGATGATCTCCTGGCCTTCGGCTTGCGCGACGCAGCCGGCCACCGCGATGCGCATCTCGCGCCCGTTGCGTGCGGCTTCGTCCTTGACCACGCGTAGCCGGCCGAGTTCCGAGTAGACTTTCTCGGACGCCTTTTCGCGGATGTGGCAGGTGTTGAGGATCACGAGATCCGCATCGTCGACGTGAGCGGTCTCGACAAAGCCTTCCGGCGCCAGCGTGTCCACCATGCGCTGCGCATCGTAGACGTTCATCTGGCAGCCATAGGACTTGATATGCAGCTTGCGCGGCGGCGTCATGGAACCTGAATGGGGGTTGGACGTGGCGCCAATACGGCGTCAGATCGATATCGGTCCCAATTATAGGCCAATGGGCCGGAAATCCAGTATCAGACGACCAGAAGCCGTCATTTCGGGGGGCTCGCGGCACCGCCGGCGCCTGGGACCAGGCTTTTGGAGCCCATTGTGAGACCGGTCACACCCGTAAGCCGCCCTCCGCGATCAGCGCGGGCAATTGTCGCATATCGTCAAAGGTCAAATGGGCGCCGGCGGCGCGCAGTTTCCCGGCGTGTTCGGGCTGGCAATGGCTGCCGCCATGAAAGCCCAGCACGTGCATGCCGGCGGCGAGCGCGCCGGTAATCCCGGGCACGCTGTCCTCAATCACCACGCATCGCGCGGCGGGCGCTTGCATCCGCTCGGCCGCGAACAGAAACAGATCGGGTGCCGGCTTGCCGCGCTCGACCTGCGTGGCGGAGAAAAGATTGGGCGCGAGCAGGTCATGGAGGCCGGCGCAGCCAAGGCCGTGCCGGATCTTCTCCGGCGTGCCGCTCGACGCCACGCATTTGGCGAGGCCGATCGCAGCGATCGCCTCGGCGACAAATGCGATCGCGCGCAGATCCCGTCCATAGGAGTTCAGGATCGTGTCCTTGATCTGCGCCTCGTAATCGTCGGGGAGCTTTCGGCCGATCTCGGTCTCGATGGTCGCGCGCGCTTCGCGATCGGAGACGCCGAGAAACCGCTCCAGCACCTGTTGCTCGGTGATGGCGTAGCCGTGGCGCGTCAGGGTTCGCGCATGCGCGCGGCAGGAAATCAGTTCGCTGTCGACCAGCACGCCGTCGCAATCGAAGATGACGAGATCGAAAGACGAGCGTTTGTTGTGAGGTGTTTCCACGCGAACCGGGTTGCTCAGGACTTGTCGTCGTCCAGCGGGACGCAATACAGTTCGAGCCGGTGATCGACCAGCTTGTAACCGAGCTTGCGGGCGATCTCGGCCTGCAGCTTCTCGATCTCTTCGGAAGTGAACTCGATCACCTTGCCGTCGCGCAGATTGATCAGATGGTCGTGGTGGCTGTCGCGCATTTGCTCATAGCGGGCGCGGCCCTCGCGAAAATCGTGCCGTTCGATGATGCCGGCATCCTCGAACAGTTTTACGGTGCGATAGACCGTCGAGATCGAGATCTTGTCGTCCACCGCGACGCAGCGGCGGTACAATTCCTCGACGTCGGGATGGTCGACGGCTTCCGCCAGCACGCGCGCGATCACCCGGCGCTGCTCGGTCATGCGCATGCCGGTGGCGGCGCAGCGCGCTTCGATACCGGTGCCCTCGAGCGCGGAGGTGGATTTCAGTGCGGTCATCATCTTCGCCCTAGAGAAGCCCAAGATCCAGAAGCTCATGATCCAGAAGCTCATGATCCAGAAGCTCATGATCCGCCAAGGCGTATGCGGCCTGGCGACCAGATCATGCGCACTTCATGATTGGCACCCTTGTGCCACCGCGCAGGCGTTACGACAAGTCGCGGCGCATCAACAGCGCGTTCAATTGTTCCCCGCCGGGCTGCTGGTAATAGCGTTCGCGGCGGCCGACGACGCCAAATCCAGCCCGTTCATAGAGCCGTCGCGCCGGTTGATTATTTTCCTCAACCTCAAGGAATATGGTGCGCGCGCCGCGGCCCGCCAAGTGCCCCAGATGAGTCAGCAGCAGGTTGCGGGACAGGCCGCGGCCCCGCTGGCTCGCCTCAACCGCGATCGACAATATTTCGGCCTCATCGGCGGCCATCCGCGATACCGCGAAGCCTGCGATCCGGCTCCCGATCCTCAGGCGATGCACCAGCGTGTTACGCTCGGTCAGCATGCCCTCGAATTCGCCTTCGCCCCATCCGCGGTGAAACGATTCGCCGTGAAGCTGAGCCAGCCGTCGCGCATCGCGCAACGAAGCGGGCTCGACGATGGGCGTGCCGCCGCCCCACCATCCGGACAGCCAGGATTCGGAGAGCCACGGCATTAAGAGGCCGGCGGCTGGGCTGCTATCTGCAGCATGTCCTTGGGCGGCTTTGCATCCGGCGCGCGCAAATAATAGGGCCGGGCCGGCGCGGTGTCCGGATCGACCGCGGCGCCGAGCCAGGCCACCCAGGCAATATCCGGCGCGGGCAGCGCATCGACCTGGAACGGCGGAAGTGCGTCCTTTGGCCAGCGGTCGGCGAGTATTTGCGCGGCATTGCCGACCAGATGCGGCGCGCCGAACCGCGAGGCACCGAGCGCTTCCTCGATCGGGGCGACGCGGGGTGTCATCAGCGAACTTCCATCGCCGCCGACCACCTGGACGTAGACATGGTCGTGCCGCGCATCGATGGCGGAGATCACGGGCTGCACGGCATTGACGCTGACGACCGGGGCGGCATAGGCCGTCAGCGTGGTGATGCCGACAACCGGTTTGCCGGCCGCGAGCGCGATGCCGCGCGCAGCCGAGAGGCCGACCCGCAAGCCGGTGAAACTGCCGGGCCCGGTGGTCACCGCGATGCGATCGAGTGCGGCGAAAGCAATGGCGGCCTCGCCCATGACCCGCGCGATCAGCGGCATCAGCGCCTCGGCATGGCCGCGCTTCATCGGTTGCGATTCCTGCGCGATCAGCTTGCTGGCGCCGCTGTCGAGCACGGCGGCGGAGCAGGCATCGAGCGCGGTGTCGATGGCGAGGATCAGCATGAGCGCGCGAATGGCGAATGGCGAATAGCGAATGGAAAGCTAAGGCCGATCTCTATTCGCCATTCGCTACTCGCCATTCGCCCAGTCTCACATCGGCCGGACTTCGACCACGTCGGGCACGAAATGCTTCAGCAGGTTCTGGATGCCGTGCTGCAAGGTCGCGGTGGATGACGGGCAGCCGGCGCAGGAGCCCTTCATGTTGAGATAGACGATGCCGTCCTTGAAGCCGCGGAAGGTGATATCGCCGCCGTCGCTGGCGACCGCGGGCCGTACCCGGGTCTCGATCAGGTCCTTGATCATCTCCACGGTCTCGGCGTCGTCCTCGTTGAAGAACTCGTCCTGTTCGTCGGCCGCCTCGTCGCTGGCGACGCTGCCGTCGGCCAACAGCGGCGCGCCGGACATGTAATGTTCCATGATGGCGCCGAGGATGGCCGGCTTGAGGTGCTGCCAGTCGCTGTCGTCCTTGGTCACGGTGACGAAATCGGAACCGTAGAACACGCTGGTGACGCCGGCCACGCCGAACAGTTTTTCGGCGAGCGGCGAGCGCGCGGCGGCCTCGCGATTGACGAATTCCATGGTGCCGCTGTCGAGCACAGTGCGGCCGGGAATGAATTTCAGGGTGGCGGGATTGGGGGTGGCTTCGGTCTGGATGAACATGGCTTTCTCCGGCGTCGCCGGTTCAAGGCCGGCGCGTGACTTTCCCTTAGCAGATGGCGACGGCAAACGCACGGTCAAGTCCCGCTTGGCCGAAACCACCTGCAATTCCCGCCAATTAGGCCATTCCCGGGGCGTTTCCAGGCGCCATTTCTAGGACAGCGCGTCGATATCGTCGTCGCTCAAATCCCCGGGCACGACGGTCACGGGAATCGGGAACGAGCCGACCATATCGGCCATCAGGGTGATGATCGGGCCGGGGCCTTCGGGACCGGGATTGGCCGCCAGCACCAGCATCGCGATGTCGACATCCTTGTCGATGACGTCGAGGATCTGTTCGGTCGGGTCACCCTCGCGGATCACCCGCTCGGGCGTGATCGCGGCGATGCCATTGGCACGGCCGGCGGCGCGATCGAGCGCGGCTTCGGCATCCTCCTGCGCCTCGGCGCGCATGATGTCGGCGACCCCGAGCCATTGCTGGTTCTGTTCTTCGAGTCTCGATGATGCGCAGCATCACCACACCGCCGCCGCCCGCATCGCCCAGCGGCTGGCATAATAGACCGCACGGTCCCATTCCGCGGTGTCGTCAACGATGACGAGGCATTTCGGCTTGTGGCCGGTCTCGTAGCTTCGTCGCTGGGCGGTCATGCATGTCCCGGTGCTGCGTCAAGCAGGCTGCATGCTGCCACGGCGCGGCCGGCTTCCGACAAGCGGCGTCGCTCGTCCGCGATCTCACGGAGATGGCAGTGTGCTCCCCCTCCCAATGCGCGGGAATTGCCTATGGTCGTGGCGGATGCGGGTATGGTCGCGCACACGCCCCCAGCAGGTCGTCCCCGCGAACGCAGGGACCCATCACCCCTGGCCTCGAAAGTGAAAAGGCCGCGGCCGCAAGCCAAAACGAGAGTCTTCGCCGTATGGGTCCCTGCGTTCGCAGGGACGACTCGTTGAAAAGGCCACGCAAAATCAGAAATTTCACACGCGGGCAGTACAGCGCTCGTGGATAGTTCAATCCATCAGCCGATATTAGCGTGCGCGGATAAAGCCGACGATATCCTTGGTCGCGCGCATGGTTTCGTCGGCGATGACGCGGGCCCGCCCGGCGCCATCGGCCAGGATCGCATCGACGTGGCCGGGGTCGGCGACCAGCCGCTTCATCTCGGAGGCGATCGGCGACAGTTTTTCGACGCACAGCTCCACCAGCGCATTCTTGAAGCTGGAGAACTGCCCGCCGCCGAACTCGCTCAGCACCTGTTGCTTGCTGCGGCCCGACAGCGCCGCATAGATCCCGACCAGATTGTCGGCTTCGGGGCGGGTTTCGAGAGCCCTTTTCCTCCGACGGCAACGGCTCCGGATCGGTCTTCGCCTTGCGGATCTTCTGCGCGATGGTGTCGGCATCGTCGGTCAGGTTGATGCGCGAATTATCCGACGAATCCGATTTCGACATTTTCTTGGTGCCGTCGCGCAAGCTCATCACCCGCGTCGCCGGGCCGGTGATCAGCGGCTCCGGCTGCGGGAAGAACAGCCCCTCGTTGAAGCCGTGGCCGCGGATCGAATCGCCGAAATCATTGTTGAATTTCTGCGCGATGTCGCGCGACAGCTCGAGATGCTGCTTCTGGTCCTCGCCGACCGGCACATGGGTGGCGCGATAGAGCAGGATGTCGGCCGCCATCAGCACCGGATAGTCGTAGAGACCGACCGACGCGTTCTCGCGATCCTTGCCGGCCTTCTCCTTGAACTGGGTCATGCGGCTGAGCCAGCCGACCCGCGCCACGCAATTGAAGATCCAGGTCAGCTCGGCGTGGCCGGACACCTGGCTCTGGTTGAACACGATGTGCTTCTTCGGATCGATGCCGGCGGCGATGAAGGCCGCGGTCGACCTCGCGGGTGTTGCGGGCAAGCTCCGCCGGGCCGCCCCAGACGTCCACGCCCTGCGTGATCGCGTGCATGTCGACGACGCAATAGATGCAGTTATGCGTCTCCTGCAGCTTCACGAAATTGACGATCGCGCCGAGGTAATTGCCGAGATGCAGATTGCCGGTCGGCTGGACGCCCGAAAAAACCCGTTCAACGAAGGCCATGGTCTAGTTTCCCGCTGTTCTGCGCCGTCGTTTGCCATGCGCGCCTTACGCGCGCAAGTCGCTCCGTGAGGGCGGCCTGATCGCGTTAAGCGTTTCGCGCCAACCGGTTACGCCCAAAAAGCCCGAGCAGCAGGCCGTAAACCGCGATCCCGCCGGCGATCAGGAGCCAGCAGGACCGCGGCCTGCGCCACGCCGTGCATGTTGCCGCAGCCTGTGCCAGCGCGAAATGCGCCGCCAGCCACAACAGCCCGCCCATCGCCAGCGCGGCCAGCACGATGCGCGGCAGCCGCCGGCGCGCCTCGGCATCGATCGAAAACCCGAAGGTCGCAGCACCGCGCCGGATCAGCGACAGCGCGTTGCTCCAGGCGCCGAGCGCGATGGCGGCGGCGATGCCGCCGGCGCCGAACAACCGGCCGAGCACCACAGCGGCTGCGATCGCGACCGCGACGCCCTTCAGCGTCGCCCATAGCGGCGTCGTGGTGTCGTCGCGCGCAAAGAACGCCGGCGACAGCGCCTTGACCAGCACATGAGCGGGCAGGCCGAGCGCCAGCCAGATCAGCGCCCGCGCGGTGCCTTCGGTGTCGGCCGCGGTGAACAGCGCCGTGCTCGAACAGCATCCGCACGATCGGCTCGCTCAGCGCGATCAGTCCCAGCGTCGCCGGCAACGCCAGCCCGACCGCGAGTTCCAGGCCGCGCGACTCCGCATGCGCCATCGAGGCACGGTCGTTGCCGCGCAGCGCGCGCGTCAGTTCGGGCACCAGCACGGTGCCCATCGCGACGCCGACGATGCCGAGCGGCAGTTCGATCAGGCGATTGGCGAAATAAAGCCACGACACCGCCGAAGGCGAAGACGACGCGATGATCGCGCCGGCGACGATCAGCAATTGCGGCCCCGCGCTTGCGATCATGCCGGGGATCGCCTTGCCGAAAAACCCGCGCATCTCGCGGTCGAACGCGACGCGCAGCGGCGTCGCGGCGTCGCCGCCGCGTTTCATGGCCAGCATCAGCAACTGCAACAATCCGGCGATGCCGACGGTCGCGGCGATCGCCAGCGCCGCATCCGTTGCGTCCTGCCGCCAGCCGAGCAGCGCGATCATCACGCCGATCAATGCGATGTTGAACAACAGCGGCGAGAACGCCGTCAGCGCAAAGCGGCCTTGCGCATTCAACAGCGCCATCATCACTGTGACCGGCCCGGCGAACGCCAGATAAGGCAGCATCAGGCGGGCGTCGTTGACGGCGAATTGCAGCGTCTCGTGTCCGGCGAAACCCGGCGCCAGCGCTGTGATGACGAACGGCATCAAGAGGCCGATCAATACGGCGGCCGCGAGCAGCGCCGCGCTGACGGTGCCGAGCACGCGGCCGGCAAAGGCGGCGGCGGCGACCGGACCATCGGCGTCGCGCACCCGCAGCCACGCCGGCACCAGTGCCGCGTTCAGCGCGCCCTCGCTGAGCAGTCGCCTGACCACATTGACCAGTTGAAACGCCACCAGGAACGCGTCCGCGACCGGACCTGCGCCCAGCAGCGCCGCGATCATGGCGTCGCGCAGGAATCCCAGCAGCCGCGAGGCCAGTGTTCCCGTGGATACCGTGAGGAAGGAGCGGATCATATGGGGTATTCCATGGCAGCGTCGCTTGCTGGCGCAGGGCCTGTCGTGATAGGCCGCTGCCCGTAGTAAACCGCTTTTAGACCGGATTTCCGTCCGATCGCCATTACCACAACAGGACTGCAGTCGAATGACTTCAGCGAAATATGACGTTCTCGGGATCGGTAATGCGATTTTCGATGTGCTGGTGCAGACCGACGAGGGATTTCTGGACAGCCACGGCATGACCAAAGGCGGCATGGCGCTGATCGACGAGGCCCGCGCGGCCTCGATCTATCGCGACATGGGCCCGGCGACCGAAATGTCGGGCGGATCGGCCGCCAACACCATTGTCGGCATCGCCAATCTCGGCGCGCGAGCCGCCTATGTCGGCAAGGTCAAGGACGACCAGATCGGCCGGCTCTACGCCCACGACATCCGCGCCGCTGGCGTCGCCTTCGAAACCAGGCCGGCGTCCGGCGGCCCCGCCACCGGCTGCTCCTACATTCTGGTGACGCCGGACGGCGAGCGCACCATGAATACCTATCTCGGCGCGGCGCAGGACCTGACGCCCGCCGATATCGACGAAGCCCAGATCGCGGCCTCCGCGATTCTCTATCTCGAAGGCTATCTCTGGGATCCCGCAGAGCGCGAAAGAAGCCTTCGTCAAGGCGTCGACCATTGCGCATGGCGCCGGCCGCCAGGTCGCGCTGACGCTGTCGGATTCGTTCTGCGTCGATCGCTATCGCGACGAATTTCTCGACCTGATGCGCAAAGGCACCGTCGATCTGATTTTCGCCAACGAGGCCGAGCTGCATTCGCTGTACCAGACGCAGGATTTCGACGCCGCGCTGAAGCAATTGCGCAAGGACATCAAACTCGGCGTAGTCACCCGCAGCGAAAAAGGCTGCGTCGTCGCCTCGAGCGAGGGCGTCATCTCGGTGCCGGCATCTCCGATCCAGAAGCTGGTCGACACCACCGGCGCCGGCGATTTGTTCGCGGCAGGTTTCCTGTTCGGCCTGGTGCGCAACGCCGGCTACGAGAAAGCCGGCATGCTCGGCGCCCTGGCCGCGGCCGAAGTGATCCAGCACATCGGCGCAAGGCCGCAGACGTCGCTGAAGGAGCTGGCGAAGAAGAACGGATTGCCGGTGTAGGCTGATCTCGCGATTGGGCACGCCCGCTCTAGGCGATCCCACGGGAGCGCGCTATCGTCGTTCCACCTCAAATTGTCTCGTCTGCAATAGGTGGTGACCCGATGGAAAGCGATCCCTCACGGATTCCGGTCGAGCCGGTTCCGTTCGAGCACGGCCTGACCTTTTTTGCCCAAAGCCTCACCAGAGGACATGCCAAGATCGTTGCGATCGGCTCGTCGACGACGGCGGGCGAGGGCAACATCAAGGCTTATCCTGACCGGCTGGCGTGCTTGCTTCGGGCCGAATATCAGAACGCTGGCATCACCATGGTCAACAAGGGGGTCGGCGGTGAGGAGGCGCCAATCGAGTTTCAGCGGTTCGAAACCGACGTCATCGCCGAGAATCCCGATCTGGTGATCTGGCAGGTCGGGACGAATGCCGTCTGGCAAAGCCCGGACAAAAATCCTCCGTCCTTCAACGAAACCACCAGGGCCATCCGTGAGGGGCTCGTCAAGCTGCGCAGCGATACGCGGGCCGACATCATCCTGATGGACCTGCAATATGTGCCGGCCGTGCTGACGCCGGCCATCAAGGACAAGGCGATCGCGATGGTCGAGGCGATCAGCGAACTGGCGCGCGACGCCGGCGTCGACGTATTCCGCCGCTTCGCCTTCATGAAGGGCTTGTATCAGGTCGAACAGGTTTCGTTCGACCGGATGGTCGACCCGTCGGACAGCGACAGACTGCACGATAGCGATTGGGCCACAGGGCGTGTGGCGTGCGCGATGAAGCGCGCGATCATCGACGGCGTCGACAAGGCACGGTCGAACGGGGCCTGATCGCGCTTCATCTTTCTTCACGCGCGCCGGCCGCTATGTCGCGCTGTCGTCAAAGCTGTCGCAAAAGCCGATGCCTACCGGTGTTGCATTCATTCTGATTTTGGCAACACTACCTCTGGGAGAGGCCGCCTTGATGTTGTTGGGCTGACCGAGCGAGCATCAAGCCATCGACACATACAGCGACCAATCTGAAACGATGACTTTCAATTATTGCTGTTTCGCGAGCGTCGCCACGACGTCATCTTGATGGTTCCTGCAAGGAGACATCCGATGAACCAGCATGCCAGCGAAAAGAACGCGCCACCGTCGGTCGGCCCGGATGTGCGGCGTGTCGAGACGTTGCTCAACCGCAATCTTCCGGAAGTTTTCGGTGAAGGTGATGCCGCGCGCCGAAGGGCCGCGATCCAGGATCTCTATACCGAAGACTGTGTGCTGTACGCGCCACCCGGCATTGTTGTCGGCCGTGATGCGCTGGACAAGTTCGCCGGCGATCTGCGGGCGACGCATCCGCATTATGTCTATACGCCGCATGGCGCGGCCCAGGTTCTGCACAATTCGGGACGTCTGGCGTGGGGCTCGGGGCCGAAGGGGGAAACAGCGGCGTACACCGGTGTTGATTTCATCATCGTGCGCGACGGCAAGATCGCGGCGCTTTATGTTTACCTCGATTCGCCGCCGCCATGATGTGCATCGGATGAGAGTCGTAGGGTGGGCAAACCGAAGCGTGCCCACCATTTGAGGCAGGATGGTGGGCACGGCGCAAGTGCGCCTTTGCCCACCCTACGAGACTCACGCTGTCTTCGCCGCCTTTAAAGTCCCTTTTCTGGGATCCGTAAACCCCTCGCCTTTAGGCGACGGGATGCATTAGCATCCGGCGATGCAAACGGCGAAGTCTGGCAGTCATACGGTATGGGATTGCAAATATCACCTGGTATGGGTGACCAAGTATCGATATCCAGTTTTGGCCGGAGATATCGGTCTGCGGGCACGGGAGTTGTTGCGGGGAATAGCTTTGAGTCATGAAATGATGATTCATGCGGGGGCGATAAACCGAGATCACGTACATCTGCTGCTGTCGATACCACCGCATCTGTCAGTGTCTCGTGCGGTGCAATATCTTAAGGGCAAGAGTTCGCATAAGCTTCTGACGGAGTATCAATCTCTCAGAAAGCGATACTGGGGACAGCATTTGTGGAGTAGGGGATACTGGGTTGCGTCGAGCGGAAACGTCACGGACGAAGTGTGGAAGAAATACATAGAAGACCAAAAGCCAGAAGAGCCGGATGACAACTTCAAAGTAGTTTGACAAATCGACCCGTAGGGTCGATCAATCCGGCTTCCAGCCGTAATCTGAAGCCACCGGCTTTAGCCGGTGGAGTGTTCACAGCGTTTTCGAGCGAAGTGGATACCGGTTCGCATGAAGAAAACACGTCAAAACAAAAACCTAGAGCCCCGTTCCGATTCCATCGGAGCGGGAAAGGCTCTAGTAACCTCCGAGGAGAAGTTGCGAGCGGGGTCCATCCTACTTTGCATGGGGT
This sequence comes from uncultured Alphaproteobacteria bacterium, assembly GCA_963755895.1. Classification (GTDB taxonomy): domain Bacteria; phylum Pseudomonadota; class Alphaproteobacteria; order Rhizobiales; family Xanthobacteraceae; genus Bradyrhizobium. The sequence goes on along the minus strand of CAVWMD010000001.1, from coordinate 44,524 downwards.
TGTTTTCGAGATTTTTGTTTAGAATTGATTGGTAGGCACGGCGCAAGCGCGCCTTTGCCCACCCTACGCGTTCACGCCGTCTTCGCGGCCTTCAATCCCAGCCTCGTTTCGACCGCCTCGCGCATCACGAATTTCTGGATCTTGCCCGTGACGGTCATCGGAAACTCGTCGACGAATTCGACGTAGCGCGGGATCTTGTTGTGCGCGATCTGGCCCTGGCAGAAGCCGCGCACCTCGTCGGCGGTCAGGGTTTCGCCGGGCCGGATGCGGACCCAGGCGCACAGCTCCTCGCCGTAGCGGTGGTCGGCGACGCCGAAAATCTGCACGTCCTGGATTTTGGGATGGCGGTACAAAAATTCCTCGATCTCGCGCGGATAGAGGTTTTCACCGCCGCGGATCACCAGGTCCTTGATGCGGCCGACGATGTTGCAATAGCCCTCGTCGTCGATGATGGCGATATCGCCGGTGTGCATCCAGCCGCTGGCGTCGAGCACGTCTTTGGTCTTCTCCGCCTCGTCCCAATAGCCCAGCATGACGCTGTAACCGCGGGTGCAGAGTTCGCCGCGCTCGCCGCGCGGCACCACGCGTCCCTCGAGATCGACCACCTTGACCTCGACATGCGGCAGGACGCGGCCGACCGTCGATACCCGACGCTCCAGCGGATCGTCCGTGGCGCTCTGGAAGCTGACCGGACTGGTCTCGGTCATGCCATAGGCAATGGTGATGTCGCGCATGTTCATCAGCTCGTTGACCCGCCGCATCACCTCGATCGGGCAGGGCGCGCCGGCCATGATGCCGGTGCGCAGCGACGACAGGTCGAACTTTGCGAATTCAGGATGGTCGAGCTCGGCGATGAACATCGTCGGCACGCCGTAGAGCGCCGTGCATTTCTCGCGTTCGATGGTTTGCAGCGTCACCAGTGGATCGAAACCCTCGCCGGGATAGACCATCGCGGCGCCCAGCGTGACCGATGCGAGGTTGCCCATCACCATGCCGAAGCAATGATAGAGGGGGACCGGAATGCAGATGCGGTCCGCTTCGGTCAGGCGCATCGCGCGGCCGACGAAATAGCCGTTGTTGAGAATATTGTGGTGGGTCAGCGTGACGCCCTTGGGCGAGCCGGTGGTGCCGCTGGTGAATTGGATGTTAACGGGATCGTCGAATTGCAGCGCAGCAGTGAGTGTCGCAAGCTCGGCTTTGTGGCGCGCACCGCCCATCCGCGCCACGTCCTCGAACGGGATGGTGCCGGGGAACGCCGGGCCGCCGATCTGAATCACCGCGCGCAGTTGCGGCAACCGCGCCGCATGCAGTTCGCCCGGAGCCGATTTCGAAAGCTCAGGCAGCAGCGTGTTCAGCATCTCCATATAATTGCTGGTCTTGAACGCCGTTGCCGTGACGATCGCGGCGCAGCCGACCTTGGCCAGCGCGAATTCCAGTTCGCTCAGCCGATAGGCCGGGTTGATGGTGACCAGGATGAGGCCAGCTTTCGCGGCGGCGAACTGCGTCAGCGTCCATTCCGGCCGATTGAGCGACCAGATGCCGATCCGCGCCCCGCGTTCGAGGCCGAGCGCGAGAAAGCCCGCGGCCAGGGCATCGGCCCGCTCGGCGAATTCTTTCCAGCTCCATCGGACGTCGTGGCTCGGCGAAACCAGCGCATCGCGATTCCCCCAGCGCCGGGCCGCGAGGTCGAGGCTGCGCCCGATGGTGTCGCCCAGCAGCGGCGCGTCGGCAACCCCGCACACATAGCTGTCGGCTTTTTCGGTCAATTCTGCTTCTCCGCATCTACGAGCAAGAGTGATTTCCGATAAGCTCTCTCCCCCCTTGTGGGGGAGAGATGGAGAGGCGGGTAAGCCACAAGCAACGACATTGTGACTTACCCCCCTCCCTGACCCTCCCCCACAAGGGGGGAGGCAACACGTGGGCTAAACAACGGATCTTTTATCAGGCCGCCTTCTGTCCTGCATCGAGCCCGGCATAGACGCCGCGCTCGAAGCCCGCGAAGGCTTCCAGGCATTTCCCGTCGGCGAACGGCAACAGCTGCATCAGGATCACGCCGGTGACGTCGCGTGCCGGGTCGATCCAGTAATAGGTGTTGGCGAGCCCGGCCCAGGCGAGGCTGCCGGGACTGCGGCCTTCCGGGGTCTTGGCGGAGTTGATCAGGAAGCTGAAACCCCATTTCTTGACGATGTCCGGATAGAGGTCGACATCATTGGTCGCCCATCCGATCGCCGTCGTCATCTTGCCCATGGTCAGTTCGCCGATGTGGTTCTGGCCCATCAGCGCCACCGTCTCCGGCTTTAGCACCTGGTTGCCGTTGCCTTTACCCTTGTTGAGGATCATCTGGGTGAACTTGATGTAATCGGCGGCCGTGCCGTAAAGCCCGCCGCCACCCATGTGAAACTCCGGCTCCTGCTCGAGCTCGAACGGAATCGGCGTCAGCGATCCATCTTCGCCGCGGGCGTGCATGCCGACCAGGCGCTTGCGCATATCGTCGGTGATCTTGAAGCCGGTGTCGCTCATGCCGAGCGGCGTGAACATATGGTCGCGCAAATAGGCGTCGAGCCGCTTGCCGCTCACGGCTTCCACCGCCTTGCCGACGAAATCGATATTGGTGCCGTACTCCCAGCGCGTGCCGGGGTCCGACGCCAGGGGCGTCTTCAACGCGGCATTCTGACAGGTGGTGATGGCGGGCGTGCCGGTTTTCTCCAGATACTGCACCATGTCGCCGTTCCACATGTTGTAGGCGAAACCGGCGGTGTGGGTCATGAGATGGCGCAGCGTGATCGGCTTCTTCGCCGGGCGCAGTTTGGGCTCGCCCTTGGCGTCAAAGCCTTCCAGCACTTGCGGCGAAGCGAGATCCGGAAGCACCTTGCCGATCGGCTCATCCAGCGAGAGCTTGCCCTGCTCGACCAGCTGCATGCCGGCGGCCGAGGTGATCGCCTTGGTCATCGAGGCGATCCAGAACACGCTGTCCTGCGTCATCGCGACGTCCTTGGACAGGTCGCGTTTGCCGAACGCGCCCTGATAGATGGTCTCCTTGCCGGACGCTGCGATCGCGACCACGCCTGGGATTTCCTTGGCGTCAGACATCTGACGCAATAGCTGATCGATCTGAGACTTGCTTTGCATGGAATCCTCCCGTTTATTTTTTGAAGTGCCCGATCTTCCTCCGGGGAAGCGCGTCTCGCAAGCCCGGGCGGCATGTTGCCGCGCGATTCGCGATCTCGTGATCGCGGCCAGCCGGTAGCGACCCCAACGACGATATCTGCTCATAATTTGCGCTGGATGGCGCGGGACCGAAGGTGACCCGGGATATCGGGCGTTAGGTTGATCCCGGTATTAAGCTTGAGCACGAATTTAGTTGTAAGGCGCTCGGATTTCGGCGCAGATAACGGCCATTGAACGCCGTAATTCTTTAAAATTATTGGCAAATTTTGTGATTGCGTGGAGACAAGGATGATTTCGACCTGGAGCGAATGGAAGCGATATCCCCGCGCCGGGCGCGGCGAGAATATCGAGGCGCCGATCAGTCCGGGCATCTATGAAGTCCGTTACGCCGGTACGGGTGCACTGCACTCGTTCGGTGCGGTCGATAACGTCGCGTCCGCCCTGTCGATGCTCTCGGTCGGTTCCAAATCGTGGTTCGGGTGGCGCGAAACCACAGCAACGCTCGATCTCGAATACCGTACCTGCGCAACCTCTTCGAAGGCGGACGCCAAAGCCGCGGCGGAGCGCATGATCGGCCGCCGCGAAACCTATATGAGTGGCGCGGCCTGAGCCGAAACGTCATTCCGGGCTGGTCCGAAGGACCACCCGGAATCTCGAGACGACCACCAATCCTCAAGATGGGTTGAAGCCGCCGGTCGCTTGCGGCGGCTGCAATGTCGTGTGTTTGCGGCTATATTCCGGGCCAACATCAAAAGCCTCCCAATAGTTCTCAAGGAGTGACGCCCATGACCCCGACCGCCGCCGTTCGTAGCCCGCACAGCTCCGCGACTTCGCTGCGTGACCGCCTGAAGGATCCGTCACTGCTGCGCGAGCAGTGCTACATCGACGGCGCCTGGAGCGGCACGCCGGCGACCGCGGTGACCAATCCCGTCAACGGGGTGGAACTGGCGAAGATCCCGAGAATGAGCACGGCGGAAGCAACCCAGGCCGTCGAGGCTGCCGAGCGGGCGTTTCCGGCCTGGGCGAAGCTCACCGCCAAGCAGCGCTCCAATACTTTACGCAAATGGTTTGACCTGATCGTGGCCCATCGCGAAGACATCGCGCTGATCCTGACCTCCGAGCAGGGCAAGCCGCTGGCGGAGGCGCTCGGCGAGGTCGACATCGGCGGCGCTTATGTCGAATTCTTCGCCGAAGAGGCGCGCAGGGTCTACGGCGAAACCATTCCGACGCAGCGGCCAGATGCCCGGCTGCTCGCGATCCGCCAGCCGATCGGCGTCTGCGGCGCGATCACGCCGTGGAACTTTCCATGCTCGATGATCACCCGCAAAGTGTCGCCGGCGCTGGCCGCCGGCTGCACCGTGGTCCTGAAACCCGCCAACGAGACGCCGCTCACCGCGCTGGCGCTGGTGGCGCTGGCCGAGAAGGCCGGCGTGCCCAAGGGCGTGTTCAATATCCTGACCGGCAATTCCTCGGCGATCGGCAAGGTGTTGTGCGAACATCCCGCGGTGCGCTTTGTCGGCTTCACCGGTTCGACCGAAGTCGGCAAGATCCTGTATCAGCAGGCCGCGGTGGGCGTGAAGAAGCTCGGCCTCGAACTCGGCGGCAACGCGCCGTTCGTGGTGTTCGACGATGCCGATATCGACGCGGCGGTCGAGGGCGCGATGGTCTCGAAATACCGCAACATGGGTCAGACCTGCGTGTGCGCCAATCGCCTCTATGCCCAGGACAAGATCTACGACCAGTTCGTGGAGAAGCTTTCGAACAAAGTCGCGGCGATGAAGATCGGCGACGGCACCGAGGCCGGTGTGACGCAGGGGCCGCTGATCAACATGGAGGCGGTCGACAAGGTCGAGAAGCACATCGCCGACGCGGTCAAGGGCGGCGCCAGGATCGTCACCGGCGGCAAACGCCATGCGCTCGGCGGCAGCTTCTTCGAGCCTACCGTGCTCGCCAATGTCAGGCCCGACGCGCTGGTCGCGCACGAGGAAACCTTCGGTCCGCTGGCGCCGGTGTTTCGGTTCAAGGATGAAGCCGAGGTGATCGCGATGTGCAACAACTCGCCGTTCGGTCTCGCCTCGTATTTCTACTCGCGCGATCTGGGGCGGGTCTGGCGGGTGGCAGAGGCGCTGGAGTCCGGCATGGTCGGCGTCAACACCGGCCTGATCACGACCGAAGTGGCGCCGTTCGGCGGCGTCAAGGAAAGCGGCCTCGGGCGCGAAGGCTCGCATCACGGCATGGAAGAATATGTCGAGATCAAATACGTGATGATGGCGGGGATTTGATGGCGCCTGAGCGATGCCGACACATTAAGAGCGAGTCGATGACGCAAATTAAAGCTGACATATTGCCGTTAGGATCGTTGCTGTAGTTTGCCTCAGGTTTCAAAACGAGCGCAGCGGTTGCCATGAGCGCCAGCGAGCGGCATTCAGGGCGATCAGGTGTGTTGATACACAGTCATGGCCATAGGCCGGTTCGATGGGCGATCGCGCTTTCGGTCGCATTGGCATCTTTATTCGCAGCGCGCGTCGCGCTCATACCAGTCGGTGCCAAGGCCGACACCATCCTTGCGGCGACTTTTGACTCAGCGATCGGGCGCTATCGTTCGCAACTTGTCGAGGATATCGACAAAAGCATTAACGGCGTGAAGAAGTTGCGCGACAGCGCTTCGAGGGGAGACGTCGCTGCGGCGCAACTCGCCTGGATCGACGCCCGAGTTGGTTGGGAACGCTCCGAGGTTTTCACCAGCGGCTTTGCCCCCGAACTCGATCGCGAAATTGATGCCTGGCCGAACGGCGCCACCGGGTTTCACGCCATCGAAACCAAGCTGTTCGGCGCCGGCCGGACCGACATTGGGAACGAGGTCGACGCATTGCTGCACAGTCTGTCGGACATGCAGGCGACTGCCCGCAACGCCGCGTTGATCTCCCAGGGGCTATTCGACGGTTTGACCCGACTGGCCTACGAAGTTGGCGAAAGCAAACTCGACGGGGGCGAATCGTACTTAAGCGGAACCTCGATCGACGACATGCGCAACAACGTCGACGGCATTGAACTGGCCTACAACACGATCTTCGCGTCCGCAATTGAAAGCCGCGACCCGGATCACCACACGGAAGTTCTCCACCTGATCGCCGGGCTGAAAACGATGCTGGCCGAGCGCGACCTTCGGCGGATAGACCAGGAAAAGCTGCGCGTACTCAGCGAGGAGCTCGTACTCACATTGCAGATGACGGCTCCCACTATCGCACTGGTTCGGCCGACGCTGGAACTTGAATAAGTCAGCGGTGCCCGGCGGTGAGCTAGAAGCGTTTTCGAGCGAAGTGGATACCGGTCGCGTGAAGAAAACGCGTTAAAACAGCAAGTGACAAGCTCAGTTCTTCCATCAGAACCGAAAAATCTCCAAACGTGCTTGCGCCGTCGCGCGGCAATTCTGACGTTAGCAGGAACGATGTGGTTCAAGAGTAGGTTGGTGGTGATGCGGCGAGGGTGGTGGGCAATTGCGATAAGTCTGTTCGCGGCACTGCAGCCTGGCGGGAGCGGCGCGTTTCCGCTCAGCGGCGATCAGACCGTTTTGCCAGCCGGCACCGAACTCGGCGAGGACTCGTACTATCGCCCATCCGAGGTATTTCACTCCGAGACGAGCGGTGGCTTTAAATCGTACATCGTCGATCTCGGTGATCTGGCGTTCAACTCGCCGGACATACTGGGCGGCACGGCGGTGCGGGCGGGAATGAGCTGCGGCACCTGTCACGTCAATGGTGCGGGCAATTCGAGGTTATTTGTTCCGGGCGCCTCGACCCGGCCAGGAAATTTTGACACAACCGGTTCGTCGTTCAATCAAAAGGCGGACAACGGTGTGCTTGATCCGGTCCGCGTCCCGAGCCTGCGCGGCGAGCGCTTTCTCGCCCCTTACGGCCATGACGGACACATCGCCTCGCTGCGTGACTTCGTCCGCAACGTCATCGTCAACGAGTTTTCTGGTCCCGAGCCATCGCCGACGATTCTTGATGCCTTGGTGGCTTATATCGAGGATATCGATTTCTTGAAGAATCAGAGCCTCGACTCCAATGGTCGGCTGACGGGACAGTCGAACAATGCCGAGCGGCGCGGCGAGACGATCTTTTCGCGCCCGTTTCCGCGGGACGCGAGCATGAGCTGCGCAATTTGCCACATTCAGTCAGCAGGTTTCGTCGACCACAAGCAACACGACGTCGGTTCTGGAGGCTTGATCAAGACGCCCACATTGCTGAACGCCGATTTCAATGCGCCATACTTTCACGATGGACGTTATGGCAGATTGGATCAGGTGGTAGATCATTTCGACCGGGTATTCGAACTCGGTCTGACGCCACAGGATCGTTCGGACCTCACCGCTTATCTCAAGGCCGTCGGTGATGGCGTGGTGCCCTATGACCTTGATGGCGTGACGGGACGGATGAAGGAGATCAATGACTTTGCTTCCGTGCTCGACTTCGCCATTCCGGCCCACGATTCTGCGGTCGTCGAGCTCGCGGTAAGCACCATTGGCCGGGAGTTCCGCGACCTGACCGAGAAGTTTCCGGATCGCCGCGACCCGACAGTGAACGGTGGTTTGAAGGAGCGCCTGGCCGCGCGCGCGGCTCTCAAGGACGTGGTGATTCGATTCCGGCATATCGGGATTGCAGCCGCAGCGGGTCGCTTCGACGAAGCAGATGCGGAATATAAGGACTATCGCCGGCTGACCGCTTTTGCGTTGCCGACGCTGCTGGCGGCCGCCCAACCGTGGTCACTGTTCAATCTGCCGGTTTACAAGGCGCACTACGCAGCAATGTGGCAGAGACTCCGGCAGACCCAGAAGTCGATGCAAGTTTCGGCCGCACCGGCCAACGCAGCGACCGAAAGTACGGCCAAATCAGGCCCAACTCGGGCCAGCGGGCAGTGGAACCGACCCTCGGTGTTTTGTTTTGGCGCGTTTGCTTAACGCGAGCCGCTACAGCGATTCGCCTGAGTGCGCGCTTCAGTCATCGTACTGCAACTCTCGGCTTGAGTTGGGCGCAAGCACTTGCCTTGAACTGAGTCATGTTTGCATCCATCGACGAATGCGACGAGTACTCGCGAGCGCTTTGCGCTTGCTATGTGGAAAACTGCATCTCAAACGATCACACGGCAATGGGCCCTCCAAGCGGAAGAACGTATCAAAGAAACAGGGTGGCCGAAAAACAGACGAAAGTTGCTATTCATGAGCTGCAGTTTTCGAATTTCGGCAACAGCACAAATCCGTCTTCCAAATTTTATAAAAGCCAAGGACCTGCATTCATAATGTCCTGCGATGAGAACGCTGTTGAAATTATTTTCGCAAGAAGAACGGGACAACATGAGCTTCTCAAATTCAAGTCGTCGCCAAGCCTGGCGGCGGACCACCAACCTCTGCACATCGGTGTTGACGGCAACATCGCTTTGCATCACCCCGGTCATGGCCGGCACAACTGATCCGGCCGCATCGGTCTTCACCACGAGCCCGATCAAGCACGTCATCATCCTGGTCGGCGAAAACCGTGGCTTCGACCACACCTTCGCCACCTACACGCCCGCGGGCAAGGGGCAGAAGATCAGCAACCTGCTGTCGAAAGGTATCGTCAACGCTGACGGTAGCCCGGGCCCGAACTTTTCACTCGCTCAGCAGTATTCGGTCGCGCGGCAACCGCTTTACTATTTCGGCGCGCCGAAGGTCGCCAAGACCCCGTACAACAATGCGACCAACCCGATGCCGCAGCCGACCACTGGCGGCGCGCCCACGGGTCCGAACGCGTTTTATCCTTATGGCGTGGGATACTCCGCTCCGTTCTATGGACCGGATCAAGACCCGAACTGGAATCTCGAAGCGCAACTGGTCTCCTCTGAGGATCCCGACATCAAGGCCAGTCAGTTTGGCTTGCTGAGCGAGGGTTCGACCAACCTGCCGAACGGCGTGCTCGACACCCGTATCCCCGGCGCGGGCTCGCTTGCTGGACCTTTCCCGCTCCAGGGGCCGAATATCAGCGACCACGACTACGCCGGCGACATGACTCATCGCTTCTTTCAGGCTGCCCAGCAGCAGGATTGCAGCATGGAGAATGCCACCAAGGATAATCCCACCGGCTGTCTCAACGACCTGTTTCCGTTTACCGAACTCGCGACGGACCAGACCTGGGCTCTGGGCAACCCGATGGGCTTCTTCAACATGGCTCAAGGGCAGGTGCCATACCTGAAGACCCTCGCCGACCGCTTTACGTTGAGCGACAATTTCCATCAGTCGTTCCTCGGCGGCACCTACGCGAACCACATGATGCTCGTCACTGGCGACGCGCTTTATTGGTCCGATGGCAAGGGCAACGCGACGACGCCCGATCCGAGCCTGGTCGCCAATCCGAATCCACAAGCAAATCCGACCGATGCGTTTGCGATCAACAACTTCATCAGCGACCAGAATTTGGTGAACTGTGCCGACACCACCCAGCCGGGTGTGGCGCCGATCACCTCTTATCTGGCGAGCTTGCCCTACAACCCGAAACCGAATTGCGAGCCGGGTCATTACTACCTGATGAACAACGCCAACCCGGGGTACAATGCGAACGGTACCCTGAGCGGCGCCGTCCCGCCGTCATCGCGGCGGACCATCGGTGACGAGCTCAACGACCATAACATCACCTGGGCCTGGTTCGGTGCGGGCTTGAAGGATGCGGCCGCGGCGGCAGACCTGAACGAGCAGCCCTATACCGATCCTGCGCACGCGTGGGGCCAGGTCTACTGCGCGATCTGTAATCCGTTCCAGTACATGACTTCGATCATGACCAGCCCGGCGCAGCGGGCCGCACACATGCTGGACACGCGTGACCTGGTCGCCGATATCCAGAACAACACGCTGCCTTCGGTGTCGTTCGGCAAGCCGGACGGGTACCTGGACGGCCATCCCCAGTCGTCGAAGATCGATCTGTACCAAGTCTATGTGCAGAACATTCTCGCCGTACTTCAGCAGAACCCCAGCGTGGCTGCGACCACCGCCGTGTTCGTCACCTGGGATGAAGCGGGTGCCGAATACGACTCGGGCTTTGTGCAGCCGATCGATTTCTTCGGTGACGGATCTCGTATTCCGTTGCTGATCTTGTCGCCCTATTCGACCGGCGGCAAGATTCAGCACGTTTACGGCGATCACGTTTCGCTGCTGAAATTCATCGAACGCAATTGGAACCTGCCGCCAATCACCAACCGGAGCCGTGACAATCTGCCGAACCCGTTGAGCAAGGAGGCTGATCCGTACGTGCCCACCAACATGCCGGCCATCGACGACCTGTTTGATGCGTTCGACTTCAGCAAGGCGCCGAGCGCGGTCAACTATCAGCCGTAAGCGGGCATGACCGACATATCGCCGGGGCGGTTGAAACCGTCCCGGCGACCCCAACGCTCCGGCGCCAGGTCAAGCCTTGCGGCATGATCCGGCGCCGGTTGCACAAGTTACCCACATGATCAAGGCAGACGTGTATGATTTCCATTCCCAACCATCGCGGCCGCGTATCGAGAACGACTTCGAGGGCTATCGGTCTAGCCACCGCGATATTCGTCGTGGTCGTGCCGAACGTTGCATCAGCGCAGCAATTTTCCGCGGAGCTCTCGCGGCGGGACGCCGCCGGCCAGACCAGCAGCGGACGGCTGTTGGTGCAGGGCGACAATATCCGCATCGAGGCGCCTGACCTGCAATCCAGCTTTTTCCTTGTCCGTACCGATGCCAAGACGGTGTATTTTGTGCAGCCGGACCGGCAGGTTTTCATGGATGCGCGGCAATCCAGCGTTTTGACCGAGCTTCTGGTGCCGGTCGATCCGGAGGCCCCCTGTCCGAAATGGCAGGAGATGGCCCGGATTTCGGGAAGTGCGGATGGCGGTGCGGCATGGCAATGCAATCGCGTCGCCACCGAGACGCACGATGGTCATGCCATCCTGAAATACGACATGACCTCGCCGCGCGGCAGGCACTATTCAAGTTGGATCGATCCGCGACTCCGATACGTCGTGCGGATTGAGTCTTATGATGGCAGCACGACCGAATTGAAAAATGTGCAGGAGGCGCCGCAGCAAGACAGTGCCTTCACGATGCCGGCCGGCTTGCGAAAGTTCAATCCGATGCAGCTTATGGATCTTGTGAAGCACAGCGACGTGTGGGTCGACCCGGCAAAAGACTCCAGAGCTGAGCCGTTGAAGTAAGGCTTTCGGCGCGTCGCCGCGAGGGCTCGCATCACGGCATAGAAGAGTGTGTCGAGATCAATACGTGGTGATGGCGGGGATTTGATGCGTCGTCCCGGACTTGATCCGGGACCCACACGCCGTGTCACTGCCGAGAGGTCGAGGTGGTCGAGGCCTCTCTTCACTACGGACGCCGGGAGTATGGGGCCCGGCGCAAGGCCGGGACGACGGCCCCGCTTGCAGCGCTATCTCCTGAGCACCGCGATGGTACGATTGGCGAAACTCAGGCGCTCGGCCATCACGCTGACGAAATAGGTCAACAGCTTGTGGCTGAGCGCGGGATCGTCGGCCTTGATGGCCTCGAATTGTTCGGCGCTCAGGACGTAAAGAACACTGGCGACCTCGGCCTTGATGGTCGCGCTGCGTGGCGCGTGTGAGACCAGACCCATTTCGCCGATGGTGGTGTAGCGGCCGAGGCTGCGAACCCGCGTGGTGCGGTCCTCGCCGGCGGGAACCATGATTCCGACGCGCCCGTCCAGGATGAAATGCATGGAATCGGCGGCATCGCCGGCGCGCACGATGGTCTCGCCGGCATCGACCTCGAGGCGCGCGCAATGGTGCATCAGCGCCAGGGCGTCGTGTTCGTTGCGCATGATCTGGGTGAACCAGTCGCGCAGGCTGGCTTCTTCCTGTTCGAGGCCCTGATGCTGGGCAATGAGCTGGTTTTCGCACTCCTCCAGCGCGTGATCGAGTTCGGCGACAATGCTGACCTCGTTCGAGATGAACTCGCTCGAACGCAGCGTTTTTTCGGTGGCGGCCGGCACGTGTACCAGCAGCAGCTTGACGCCCCGGTCGAGCGCGGTCCGCTTGATCTGCGCGAAACTGTAGGCGGCCGAGGAATCGATGCCGGTGACCTGCTTGAAATCGAACACCAGGAAGCGGCATTCCGGATGACGCGCCAGCAGCGCCTTGACATGCTGGTACAGCCGGTTGGCGGAGCCGAAGAACAGATAGCTCTGCAAGTTCAGGCCCTGGATGTTGCCGCCATGCGCCGACAGCACCGCCTGGTCGTCGCGCGAACGGTCGAGCGAACTGCGGTATTCGGTCCCATCGAAGTTATACTTGACGGCATCGATCCGCGCGGCGCTCAAGGCAAAGGTCGCGCAACCGATCACGACCCCGATCAGGATGCCGGCAATAAAGCCCCATTGTACAATAATGACGATGATCGCCAGCAGCGACAGATATTCGGGGATTGAAAGCCGTCGCCGCGACTCGACGATCCATTTGTGCAGGGTGTCCGCGGCCAGATAGATCAGGAGGCCGCCGAGAACGAATTTCGGCATCAAGCCGAGCAACGCCGGCGCGATCGCCAGCATCAGCGCGGAGATCGCGGCGACGGTCAGGCCGGAAAGCCGGCCGGACCCGCCGCCCTTGAAATTCAGCACGGTGCGGCTGATGGAGATGCAGCCGGTATAGCCCCCGAGCGCGCCCGCCAGCATGTTGGCGGTGCCGGTGACATTCAACTCCCGCTCGAGATTGGCCTCGCGGTGGATCGCGACTTCAATGCCCGCGGTATTGAACAGGGTGCTCGACGCCGTCACAAAGATCACGGCGATCAAATTGCCGGTGAGATCGGGTACCGCGAACCAGGGATAATGGCCGATTTCCCGCAAGCTCCACGGCAGCATGAAGGAAACGTGCTGCGGCGGCTGAAAGGTCCAGCCCCAGGCCTGCGCTTGCGCAGGCGAGACGCCGGCCAGCCAGAACGCGAGATGGGCTGCGATCACACCGGCGATCAGAATGACCGGAAGTCCGAACGGGCTGCGCGAACGGTGCCAGGTCAAATACAGCGCCACCGCCATGGCGCCGGCCGCAGCCAGTTCCGACAAGGTCAGCGTATTTGCGAATTGACCCAGCGTCGCCAACTGGACGGGCTTGCCGGTGATGACGCGAATCCCGCCCAGCAGGATCAGCAAGCCGGTCGCGCCGAGAAAGCCGCCGACCACGGGATACGGCACATAACGGATCGCGCGGCCCAGGCGCGTCAGGCCGAAGCCGCTGAGCGCGAGGCCGGTGACGACAGCCGAGAGCGACAGCGTGATGAGAACCGGTCCGAGCAGCGGAGCGCCTGGATTGGCCGCCAGGATCCGTTCGACAAGCGACGACGCCAGGATGCCGGTCATCGCCGCCGTCGAGCTGTCCGGTCCCGCGACCGCGAACGGTAATGAGCTGCCGAGTGCGATCACCGCGGCCAGCACCGCCGACGAGATGAAGGTTGCCGCGACGCCGTAGGACAGATACGGCGCCAGCGGGCCGGCGAAAATCAGCAGCGAATAGGACAGGCCGAAGGTGATGGTGAGAACGCTGGCGGCGCTGCCACCGAGGACGTCATTGATCGCCGTTCGTACCGCCGGACTCAATTTTGGAACCAGAATAACGGATTGATCGACCACGCTCGGTTATGCCCCTGATATCTATCGCCACTTGGTAGACGAGAGCGGCGCGCCGGGACAACACTATTTTTTCTTCTCGATTGTGAGGGAATTCACATCGCGCCACTGAGCATCGCGGCCCCTCAGACTACCAGTTCGGCGCCGGTGACGCGGCGATAGGCTTCGAGATAGCGCTTGCTGGTGGCGTCGACGACGCTGGCCGGCAGCGGCGGCGGCGGCGCGTCGCCGTTCCAGCGGCCGGCGTGGCGCTCGACGTCGAGATAATCGCGCAGCGGCTGCTTGTCGAAACTGGGTTGTGGCTGGCCGGGTTTGTAGACATCCACCGCCCAGAACCGCGAACTGTCGGGGGTCATCACTTCGTCGATCAGGATGATGCGTCCGTCCTTGTCGCGGCCGAATTCGAATTTGGTATCGGCGATGATGATGCCCTGGTCGCGGCTGATCTTCTCGCCGAGCGTATACACCGCGCGGGTCATGCTTTCGAGTTGATGCGTGACCTCCTCGCCGAGGATCTCGCGCATCCGGCCAATCGTGATGTTCTCGTCATGGCCGGTCTCGGCCTTGGTTGCCGGGCTGAAGATCGCGGGCTCGAGTTTTGCACTCTCAAGCAGGCCTTGCGGCAGCTTCTCGCCGGCCAGCGTACCCTGCGCGGCATACTCCTTCCAGGCCGAGCCGGAGATATAGCCGCGAATCACGCATTCGATCGGGAACACGGTGGTGCGCTTGCACAGCATGGCGCGTCCGGCCAGCGCGGCGCGATGGCCGGCCAGCGCGGGCACTTGTTGGATGATGGCATCGGCGTCGGCGCTGATCATGTGATGGGGAACGACGCCCTCGAGCTGGGCGAACCACCAGGCGCTGATCTGGGTCAGCACCGCGCCCTTCATCGGGATGGTCTCGGCCATCACCACGTCGAAGGCGCTGATGCGGTCGGTGGTCAGCAGCAAGACGCGATCCTCGCCGACGGCATAGATATCGCGCACCTTGCCGCGTCCGATTCGTGGCAAAGGCAGATCGCTGGCGAGCATCGTGTTCATCAATCAGGCTTTCATGGGATGCGCCGCCTCGCGCAAGCGCGGGGCGCGTGACAACAGAGGATTAAAGTCTATTCCGGCAGCGGAATGAACTCGTGTTCGTTGGGAACATGGGCGAAGCGGCCGCTTTTCCAGTCCTGCTTGGCCTGCTCGATGCGTTCCTGGCTGGAAGAGACAAAATTCCACCAGATATGGCGCGGACCTTCCAGCGCGTCGCCGCCGAGGAACATCATCCGTGTCGGCTTCAGCGCCTTGACGGTGATGCGGTCGCCGGGCCGGAAGATCAGTAGCCGCGGCTGCTCGTAACGCTCACCCGCGATCTCGATTTCGCCGTCGACCACATAGATCGCGCGCTCCTCGTGATCGGGATCGAGCGGCAGGCTGACGCCGGCCTCCGCCGTCACCTCGGTGTAGAACCACGGCGAAACCATCGTCACCGGCGATTTCGCGCCGAACGCGCTGCCGGCGATGATCCGCGCGGTAAAGCCGCGGTCGCTGACGACAGGCAGGCTTTCGGCGGCATAGTGCTGGAACGACGGCGCGATTTCCTCCGAACCGGCCGGCAGCGCGATCCAGCTTTGCAGGCCGAGCATCTTCTGGCCGTCGCGGCGCTGCACATCGGGGGTGCGCTCGGAATGGGCGATGCCGCGGCCGGCGGTCATCAGGTTCATCGCGCCGGGCTGGATCTCCTGGATATTGCCCTCGCTGTCGCGGTGCATGATGCTGCCGTCGAACAGATAGGTCACGGTGGCAAGCCCGATATGCGGATGCGGCCGCACATCCATGCCCTTGCCGGCGATGAACTGCACCGGGCCGAAATGGTCGAAGAAGATAAACGGCCCGACCATCTGGCGCTGGCCGTGCGGCAGCGCGCGGCGCACCTCGAACCCGTCGCCGAGGTCGCGGGTGCGCGGCACGATGACGAGTTCAAGCGCATCGCAGGATTGCGGGTCGCCGAGAACGGGATCGTTGGAGGGAAGCCAGCTCATGAGGGGAGCTCCGTTAATTGTTGCCGCGATCATAGCAGCAATCGTCGCGCAAGCCACCTCGGCGTCGTCCCGGCCTCACGGGTGACGTTGAGGGTGGTCAAGCCTCGACAAATTGAACAAACCAGCAATCTCCCGTAAAATCCGCCACGTCCTGCTGGATCGGGCCAATTCGATGCCGCTTGCCGTTCTGGATATTGCCTTGCGTGCCGGCACCGTGGCCTTGCTGCTGGTGCTGGCCGCATCGCTGTTGCGCGATTTTCGCAACGTCGTCGCGGGACGGCTGGCGGTTGGCTTTGCGCTGGGGTCGGCCGCGCACGCCGTCACCTCTGCGATCGGCGCGCCGTCACCGGTCTCGATCTGGCATGCGCCGCTGATCGCGCTGTCGACCGGCAACGTCGTGGTGTTCTGGCTGTTCGCGCGGGCGCTGTTCGACGATGCCTTTACGCTGCGCTGGTGGCATGGGCTGGTCTGGGCCCTGGTGGCCGCATTCAGCTTCGTCAATTGTATGTGGATCGCGCCGGCGGGCAACGCACGGGCCTCCATCGTCGCGATCAACCTGCTCGCGCTGAGTTTTATCGCGCTGGCCCTTGCGCAGACTATTGCCTCATGGTCGCAGGATCTGGTTGAGCGCCGCCGACGGCTGCGGCTCTTCATTGTCGGCGCGGCCGCGCTTTACGGCGGCATCAACGCGATGCTGCAGATATTTGTTTCCGGCAGGGGGGCGGCCGATGTTGCCAATGTGGTGAATTCCGTGATGCTTGCCGGCATCGTCGCCGCGATATCCTATGCGATGACGAACGTCACCGCGTCGGATTTGTTCGTGGCCTCCGCCGTATCAGCGGCGGAGGTTGCCGGCCGGCCGGTTGCTGTCGACGAAGCGAACACCGCCGACCGGAAGCTGGTGGCTGCGCTGATGCGCCTGATGGCCGATGAACGGATCTATCGCCACGACAACATCACCATCGGCGCCTTGGCGACCAGGCTCGGGATACCCGAATACAGATTGCGGCGGCTGATCAACCAGCGGCTCGGCTACCGCAACTTCAATGGCTTTCTCAACAATCACCGGATCGAGGAAGCCAAGGCCGCACTGGCCGATCCGACGCAGGCCGAGGTGCCCGTCATTACGATTGCGATGGATGCCGGTTTCCAGTCGCTGGGGCCCTTCAACCGGGCCTTCAAGGCCATCACGGGGGTGACGCCGACCGAGTATCGCCGCCTCAAGGCGACCGCGGTTTGACCATATAAGCCATTATAATTTTGTAGGATTTTCGAAATCGGCGAGGCCGCCTCCGGGTTCGGCCAGCCTGTTTTCAAATCCGGCGAGCGATCCGCAAGCCTTTTCCGCTTGATGGCTGGCACGCGCATCAAGCGCCATGCCGGAGCCTGCCATGACCCGACGACGCCTCATCCTTGTTCTCGCAACCACGACAGCGCTGAGCGCGCTGATGCTCACGGCGGCACGCGCGCGTGATGTTCCCAAGGTGGTCACCGGGTTCGTTGCCAGCATTCTCTGCTCATCGACATTTGTTTCCGGTCTCGATCCGGATCGGCTACTCACCGAGACCACGGATGCGATGCCCGGCACCGGCCTGATCATGTGGGCGCTCAGCACCGATGTCGATCGCGCACACAAGGATGTCACGGTGACATTGCTGGGCCTCGGCCGCAGCCATGCGGTCTATCGCGATGGGTTCGGTTGCACGCTCGATCATGGCGATGGCGTCGCCGAACTCGCGGTGCCGCCGGCGGATACCAAACAGCCCGACGCATTGTTGCCTGGGATCGCGGGACCGGCGCTGGTCGCGCCCATCAATCCGCAACTCGATGCCGCGCTCGACCGCGCGTTTGCCGAGCCCGAGGCGCCGCAGCTCCGCCACACCAAGGCCGTGCTCGTCTTGAAAGACGGCCACATCGTCGCCGAGCGCTACGCCGAGGGCTACGGCATCGACACGCCGATCCTCGGCTTTTCCGCGACCAAATCGGTGATGTCGGCGCTGACGGGAATTCTGGTGCGACAGGGCAAGCTCGCACTGGACCGGCCGGTCCCGGTCGCGGCGTGGCAAAGCCCTGGCGATCCGAGGCACGCGATCACGGTCGATCATCTGTTGCGTCATACCGCGGGCCTTGCGATCGGCAGTTCGCTCGCGGCTTCGCTCGGCGCCGCGCTGGAGCCGGTCAACCGCATGAAGTTCATGGAATCGGACATGGCGCGCTATGCCGAGAGTCTCGAACTCGAGACGCCACCCGGCAGCGCCTGGAATTACAATGACGGCAATTATGTCATTCTCTCGCAACTGATCCGCGAGGCGGTCGGCGGCCACGCGGCGGACGTGCTGCGATTCGCGCAGCAGGAATTGTTCGGCCCGCTCGGCATGCACCACGTCACGCTGGAGTTCGATGCCTCGGGCAATCCGGAAGGATCGAGCCAGATGCTGGCGACCGCGCGCGACTGGGCGCGCTTTGGGATGCTCTACCTCGATGACGGCGTCGTCGGCGGAAAGCGCATACTGCCCGAAGGTTGGGTCAGGTATTCGGCGTCACCAACCCCGAATGCCTGGGTCGGCTATGGCGCGGGCTTCTGGACCAACCATGGGGACAGCTTGGGCGCCGACTATCGCATCCATCATGGCTGGCCGCGCGATGCGTTCTTTGCCAAGGGAACGATCGGGCAATATGTGATCGTTGTTCCATCCGAGCGGCTGGTGATCGTGCGGTTCGGCCTGTCGCCGAACTGGCCTGACGTCGACGGCGTGTCGCGGCTTGTCGGCGATGTCATCGCTGCAACCGGCGGCGGGGCTCGGTCAGCGAGCCGCAACTAGATGTGACGTTTTTCGTCAGCGCGGCGCATCGCTTGTATCGGCATCGCCATCAAGAAATCCGCATCGGGAACCAAGGACTGCGAGCGGCGTTATGCCGTCCCGCCCTCTGCCTCGACCAGGAAAATCTCCCGATGCGAATGATCCGCTCTTCAGTGCTCGCACTGATGCTGAGTGTTGCGCCTGCCGCCATCATTGTCGTGCCGGCTCAAGCGCAGATATCCGTCGATGTTCGCGTCGATGTCGCGCCGCCGCCGCTGCCATACTATGAGCAACCGGTCATTCCGGCCGACGGATACCTCTGGGTCCCCGGCTATTGGGCATGGGATCCCGTGGCGATCGATTATTACTGGGTGCCGGGAACGTGGGTCGAGCCGCCGCAGCGCGACCTGCTCTGGACGCCGGCCTATTGGGGCTGGAACGAGGGCCGCTATGTCTTCTATCCCGGCTACTGGGGGCGTGAAGTCGGTTTTTACGGCGGGATCGACTATGGCTACGGATATAATGGCGACGGTTATTACGGCGGCCGATGGAATAACGGCGCGTTCTTCTACAACCGCAGCGTCAACAACGTGGAAAACGTCCGCATCACCAACGTCTATAATGAGACGGTGGTGGTGCATAACAATTCCACGCGTGTGAGTTTCAACGGCGGCAATGGCGGCGTCGCGGCGAGGCCGACGCCGCAACAGGAGGCGTTCGGCCGGGAGCGGCACGTCGAGGCCACGGCGGTTCAGCGCCAGCAGGTCGAAACCGCCGGCAAGGACCGGTCTCTATTCTCCAAGCAAAATCACGGTGAGCCCGCGATCGCGGCGACGCCGCGCGCCGGGGTGTTCCAGGGCGCCGGCGTGGTGCGCGGATCGCGCACGCCGGTTGCCGCCAGACCCGGCAATGAGCCGCTGCCGAACGGCGCCGCAAGGCCTGGCGCGGAGCCGAACCGGGAAGCGCCGAGACCTGAAGAGAGGCCGGGCTCTGCCGAGGCGCCGCGAACCACCGAGCCGCGGCCGGGCGAGATCAACAGGGAAGCGCCGAAGGTCGAAGAGCAGCCAAGAGAGCAGTCGAGGCCTGCGCAAGAACCGCCGAAAGCCGAAGAGCGTCGGCCAGTCGCCGAACCGCCAAGGGCTGAGCCGCCAAGAGCCGAGCCACCGAGGGCCGAACCACCAAGACCTGAACCAAGAGTGGAAGAGCCACAGCGGCAGCCGCCGCCGAGGGCTGAAGAGCCGCGTCCGCCCGTTCAGGAAGCGCGTCCGCCGCAGCAGCCACGACCGGCCGCCGCACCGCCTCCGCGACCGGCGCAGCCCGCGAGGCCGCCTGAACAAGAGCGGAAGTAACGGCGAGGCTCGGTGCGGCCCTTCTTCCCTTGTGGAAGAAGGTGGCAGCCGAAGGCTGCCGGATGAGGGTAGAAACATAACGAGAGTCAGAGACCCCTCACCCGTCTCGAACGCGCTATGCGCGTTCGATCCACCCTCTCCCACAACGGGAGAGGGGAAGGCCTTCCGCCGTCGTTACTGCCATCTAATCTCAGCGCAGCCTATTGCCGCCCCAACTGCGTTGCTTTCTCGACGCGGTCGAATCGTTCGAGCGACAGGATCGCGTCGGCGAGTTGATCGGCGCGGCCGTTCAACACCGGGCGGGCGAGGGTCAGGAATTTCTGCTGCATCGCCTGCGCATCCGGAAATGAATTCGGCTCGCCGGAGGGATCGGCATAGAGCCGCTCATGCACGCGTCGTCCGTGGTGATGCTGACGCGCGCGCCGAACGGATGGGTGCGGCCGATCTCGAGCCGATCATCCTGCACCACGTTGAACTTGTCGGCCAGCGCGTCGACCGCGGCGTCGCCGAGCCGGTCGTAATCGTCCCAGCCGAAGCGGCCTTGATCCAGCGCCACCGCGCCGGTGAAGAACATCGAGAACTGGCCGCCGACGATCGAGGTTGGGTGCCGCTTGGTGGCGGCATCGCCGGTCAGCGTGATGCCGTTGCGGTGCAGGCCGATCTCGACGCCTCTGATCTGGTCCGGCGTCAAATTGTGCTCGCGCCGCATCGCGATCAGCGCATCGAGGGCTGCATGGGTATAGCGGCAGCTCGGATAGGGCTTTACGCCGATCTTCATGGTCTCATAGATAGTGCCGAGGCCAGCCACGGCCTTGTCGGGATGCGCGTTGTCGCTGTAGCCGACCAGCAGGCCATGCTTGCCTTCGACCGATTCGGTCGCGCCGACGAAGTCATTGCGCGCCAGGGTCGCCGCGATCACGCCGTTCATCGCGGCGGCGCCGACCTGATAGCGCTTGTTCCAGGCGCCGTTGACCAAAAATTGCAGCGAGCCCGCGGCCTGGCTGCCGGAGACGCCGAAGGCAGCTATGATCTGGTCTTTCGAAAGGCCGAACAATTTGGCGGCGGCCGCCGCCGCGCCATAGGTGCCCGCTGTCGCGGTGGGATGAAAACCGCGCGCGTAATGCGAGGTCGGATCGAGCGCATTGCCGAGCCGGCAGCAGACCTCGTAGCCGGCGACGATCGCGGTCAACACATCGCGGCCCGATGCACCGACCAGTTCGCCGACCGCGAACGCAGCCGGCACCACCGGGGCGCTGGCATGCAGCGAGGAATCGGCATGGGTGTCGTCGAAATCGAGCGAGTGGCCGAGTGCGCCGTTGAGCAGTGCTGCCACCGCGGGCGTCCAGGTCTTGCTGTCGCCGAATACGGTGGACTCGCCCTTGCCGTCGAGCGCCAGCGCTTCCAGCATCTTGAGCAGCGAGGGCGTGGATTCTGCATCGCGCCGGGCCCGGATCGCGCTACCGAGAAAATCAAGCGTCAGAACCTTGGCGCGCTCGAGCACGTGCGGAGGGATATCGGCGAATTTCAGGTCGGCGACGTAAGCTGCGAGCGTTGTGGTTTCATTGGCCATCGTGTGCCTCGGCGTTGCCTCGTTAGTCTCGTTGGAATTTTGGTTAAGGCCGCCCATGCGCCCCGTCAACATCCGCTATGGCGGGGCAGACCTCTGCTTTCCCTGGGCGGATGGCGGCACGGCTATCCCGGCGGAACCTGCCGCAGCATCGCGGGCACGATCACGCGGTGAAACGGCTTGATCACGGCCAGATAGATGCGGCCAAGCGCATTGTGGGTCTTGCACCAGCGTCGTCGCGGTGACCTGCTGGCCGGAGGTGTCGCCCGGTCCGGAGGCTGCGACATCGACCACGACGCGGAAATCCAGATGCTTGTCGTTGAAGCCTGCGACCAGCCGGTCCGGGGTCTGGGTCAGGATCGGAAACAGGCCGATGGTCTCGCGCGGCGGCTTCTCGGTGTTGCCCGATGTTTTCAGGCCGAACGGCGCGACCAGGAGATGGCGCAACGTCAACAGCGCTTCGACCCATCGCGGCGACCGTCCCATCATGCGCTGCGCGGCTTGCCGCGCATCGAGCGCACCGCCTGCGACATCGATGCGGAAGGCATCGATGAATTGCGCGCCCGACAGCAGCGGACCGGCGTCAATCTCGGGAGTGACTTCGCGAGCCCTGCTCATGCGGCGAGCCTGCTCGCCAGCAGCCGGAAACGCAAGATCAGAAGTGTCGCATAGATCGCGGTGCCGACGGATAGTCCGATCCAGACGCCGATGGCGCCAAGTCCGGTCCGGAAACCGAGCAGGCAGGCCGGGTAAATCCGATCAGCCAGTAGCTGATCGCGGCGAACAACAGCGGCATCCGCGTATCGTTCATGCCGCGAAGCGATCCGGCGGCGATGGTCTGGATGCCGTCGGCGATAAAGAATGTGGCGCCGACCAGCAGAAGGTTGGCGGTCAGCTCGACCGCGACGCTGGCGTCCTCCGGCGTCGCCGAAGAAAAGCCGCGCGATGGCAAACCGGCCAGCGATCACCGCCAGCGTCAAGCCGGCGACCAGAACGATCCCGAGCAGCGATCGCAACCAAGCCCGCGCGCTTGACCGCGCCCGGATCGTTGCGGCCGACGGCGTGCCCGACCCGCACGGTGGCCGCCATCGCGATGCCGATACGGCACCATGAACAGGATCGCGGTGACCTGCAGCGCGACCTGATGCGCCGCCAGCGCGGTGGTGCTGATCAGGCCCATCAGCAGAGACGCGGCGGAGAACAGCCCATATTCCATCAGGAACGACAGCGAGATCGGCGCGCCGATCGCGACAAGCTGGCGCATCAAGCGCCAGTCGATGCGCCAGATGCGTCCGAGCACGTGATATTTCCGGAATGGCGCGGCGGCTGGTGGCAAACCAGAGGCCCGCCAGGAACGTGCCGAAATTGACGGTGGTGGTGGCAAGCCCGGCGCCGAACAATTCCAGCCGCGGCAATCCCCATTCGCCGTAGATCAGGAGATAGACCAGCAGCGCATTGGCCGGGATCGCGGCCAAGCGTGATCCACAACGCCGGCTCCGGCCGGTTGACCGCGCCCATGAAGCCGCGGATCGCCATGAACCACAGCGCCGGCGTGACGCCCCAGACCAGGCCGAACAGATAGTGCTGCGCGAGACGCGCGGTCGCGGGCGCCTGGCCCAGCGCCAGCAGGATCGGCTCGCCGTACAGCGAGAACGGCATGATCGGCAGCGAAATCAGCAGCGCTGCCCACAGCCCGGCGCGCAGCGAGCGCCGCACCTGACGCGGATCGCGGGCGCCGAAGGCTTGGGCGGCCAGCGGCGCCACCGCCGACACCAGTCCCATGCCGAAGGTGAAGCTGATGAAGTACACGGTGCCCGCCAGCGCCGCCGCGGCGACCGCTTCGTTGCCGAGGCGCCCGATGAAGGCGAGATCGGTCGTCATCATCGCGATCTGGCCGAGCTGCGTCAGCGCCATCGGCACCGCCAGCCTGAGCGTCTCGGTCAGTTCATCGGCGAGATGATGGCGGCGGCGCGCGCGGCGTGGATGGCTCTGGTCGAGGGTCGCGATTTCATCGAGGGAGTGTCATCGAGCAGACCTAGCACTACCGGGCGGAAAGTGTGGCTCGATTGCCGTCTGCCAGAAGATGTGTCGGCACGCTATCCGGTCCGCGCCGGCACGCGGGTGATCTTGGCGCCGAGCGCGTTGAGGCGTTCGTCGATGCGCTCATAGCCGCGCTCGATCTGGTCGGCGTTGTTGATGGTGCTGGTGCCTTCGGCGCAGACCGCGGCCAGCAGCATCGCCATGCCGGCGCGGATGTCGGGCGATATCATCGAGGCGCCGCGCAGCCGGCTCGGCCCGGCCACGATGGCGCGGTGCGGATCGCACAGCACGATGCGGGCGCCCATCGAGATCAGCTTGTCGACAAAGAACATCCGCGACTCGAACATCTTCTCGAACATCAGGATGACGCCGTCGCACTGGGTCGCGGTCACGATCGCGATCGACATCAGGTCGGCCGGGAACGCCGGCCACGGCTGGTCCTCGAGCTTCGGCACATGGCCGCCGAAATCGTCGCGGATCTTCATGGTCTGGCCGGAGGGCACGACCAGATCGTCGCCCTCGACCCCGCAGACGATGCCGAGCCGCTCAAAGCCCATCCGGATCGAGCGCAGATGCTCGACGCCGGCGCGCGCGATGCGCAGCGGCGAGCGCGTCACCGCGGCGAGCCCGATCAGCGAGCCGACCTCGATATGATCGGGCCCGATCGAATAGTTGGCGCCGCCGAGCGTCGCCGGCCCGTGCACGATCATGGTGTTGGTGCCGATGCCCTCGATGCGCGCGCCGAGCGCGACCAGGAAATGCGCGAGGTCCTGCACATGCGGCTCGGAGGCGACGTTGCGCAAATAGGTGGTGCCGTGGGCCGCGACCGCGGCGACCAGCGCGTTTTCCGTCGCGGTCACGCTGGGCTCGTCGAGGAAGACGTCGGCGCCCGTGAGGCGCGCGGCGCGGAATTCCAGCCGGTGGGTCGCGGTGACGGTGGCGCCGAGCTGCTCGAAGGCCAGGAAATGCGTGTCGAGACGGCGCCGCCCGATCACGTCGCCGCCGGGCGGCGGCAGCGCGACCTCGCCGCAGCGGGCCAGCAGCGGGCCGGCCAGCAGGATCGAGGCGCGGATCCGCGCGCACAGATCCGGATCGAGATCGGCGGCGCGGATTTCCTTGGCATGGATCGCAAGCGTGTTGCGGCCCTGCCATTCGGCCGAGGCGCCGACCGAACGGATCAGTTCGACCAGCGTTTCGGTGTCGCGAATCCGCGGCACGTTTTCCAGCGTCACCGGATGCTCGGTCAGCAGCGCCGCGGCGATGATCGGCAGCGCGGCGTTCTTGTTGCCGGACGGCTCGATGGTGCCCGTCAGCCGGTGGCCGCCTTCAACGATGTACTGGATCGGCGGCCACCCGCGCTCACACGTCCACGTTGGCGCTGAGCGAATTGTCCTGGATGAATTCGCGGCGCGGCTCGACCACGTCGCCCATCAGCTTGGTGAAGATGTCGTCGGCCTCGTCGACCTCCTTGATCTTGACCTGCAGCAGCGAGCGCTCGTTGGTGTCGAGCGTGGTTTCCCAGAGCTGGTCCGGGTTCATTTCGCCGAGACCTTTGTAGCGCTGCAGCGTCACGCCCTTGCGGCCGGCGTCGGTCACCGCCTCGAACAGGCTGACCGGCCCGTGGATCGCGGTCTCGGTATCCTTCCGGCGCAGCAGGCCGGGCTTCGGATAGGCCTCCTGCAGCTTGGCGGCGTAGTCGTCGAGCTTGCGCGCGTCGGCGGAGCCGAGCAGCGCGTCGTCGATGATGGCGACTTCCTTGACGCCGCGCACGGTGCGCTCGAAGAAGAAGCCCTCGCCTTCGGTGAAGCGTCCGACCCAGCCGCGCTCGACCTCGTCGGCCAGCGCATCGAGCCGGCGCGCGATATAGTCCGCGGCGGCGTTGGCGGTGGCGACGTCGCTGGTGATTTTCGGGCTCAGCACGCCGGCGATCGCCGCCTGCTCGACCACCTTGCGGTTATAGCGGCTGTGCAGATTGTGCAGCGTGCCGCGGATGACGCGGGCGTCTTCCACCAGCGCCAGCAGATCGCGCCCGCTGCGGTCCTCGCCGGACGCCAGCTTGAAGACGCAATCGTCGAGACCGGTTTCGATCAGATAATCTTCCAGCGCGCGTTCGTCCTTCAGGTATTGCTCGGACTTGCCGCGCGTCACCTTGTAGAGCGGCGGCTGCGCGATATAGAGATAGCCGCGGTCGATCAGTGTCGCGCATCTGGCGGATAGAAGAACGTCAGCAGCAGCGTGCGGATATGGGCGCCGTCGACGTCGGCGTCGGTCATCAGGATGATCTTGTGATAGCGCAGCTTGTCGGCAGCTCGAAATCGTCGCGGCCGATGCCGGTGCCGAGCGCGGTGATCAGCGTGCCGATCTGCTCGGAGCTCGACAGCATCTTGTCGAAGCGCGCGCGCTCGACATTGAGGATCTTGCCGCGCAGCGGCAGCACCGCCTGGAATTCGCGGTTGCGGCCCATCTTGGCGCTGCCGCCGGCGCGAATCGCCCTCGACGATGAACAGTTCCGATTTGGCGGGGTCCTTTTCCTGGCAGTCGGCGAGCTTGCCGGGCAGCGAGGCAACGTCGAGCGCGCCTCTTGCGCCGGTCAGTTCGCGCGCCTTGCGCGCGGCTTCGCGGGCGGCGGCGGCCTCCACCACCTTGCCGACGATGTCCTTGGCCTCGGACGGATGTTCCTCGAACCATGCGGCCAGCGCCTCGTTGAGGACGTTCTCGACCACCGGGCGCACTTCCGAGGACACCAGCTTGTCCTTGGTCTGCGAGGAAAATTTCGGATCCGGCACCTTGACCGACAGCACCGCGGTGAGGCCCTCGCGGCAATCGTCGCCGGTCAGCGCGATCTTTTCGCTTCTTGGCGTTGGCCTCCGCATAGCCGTTGACCTGGCGCGTCAGCGCGCCGCGGAAGCCGGCCAGATGGGTGCCGCCGTCGCGCTGCGGGATGTTGTTGGTGAAGCACAGCACGTTCTCATGATAGCTGTCGTTCCACCACAGCGCGGCTTCGACGCCGATGCCGTTCATCTCGGAATTGACCATGATCGGCGCGGGCACCATCGCCTTCTTGTTGCGGTCGAGGTATTTCACGAACTCCTCGACGCCGCCGTCGTAGCGCATCGCCTCGCGCTTCTCGACCGCGTGGCGCATGTCGGACAGCACGATATTGACGCCGGAATTGAGGAACGCGAGTTCGCGCAAGCGATGTTCGAGGGTGGCGAAATCATATTCGACATTGGTGAAGGTCTCGGTCGAGGCGAGGAACGTCACCTCGGTGCCGCGCTTGCCATTGGCATCGCCGACCTCTTTCAGCGGCGCCACCGCGTCGCCATGGGCGAATTCGATGAAATGCTCCTTGCCGTCGCGCCAGACCCGCAGTTGCAGCTTGCTCGACAGCGCGTTGACGACGGAGACGCCGACGCCGTGCAGGCCGCCGGAGACCTTGTAGGAATTCTGGTCGAATTTTCCGCCGGCATGCAGCTGGGTCATGATGACCTCGGCGGCGGAAATGCCCTCACCCTTGTGGATGTCGACGGGAATGCCGCGGCCGTCGTCGCGCACCGTGACCGAGCCGTCGGCGTTGAGCACGACTTCCACCGCGGTGGCGTGGCCGGCCAGCGCCTCGTCGATCGCGTTGTCGACGACTTCGTAGACCATGTGATGCAGGCCGCAACCGTCGTCGGTGTCGCCGATATACATGCCCGGCCGCTTGCGCACGGCGTCGAGGCCCTTCAAAACCCGGATCGATTCCGCGCCGTATTCGATGGGAATGGAATGCTCAGTGTCGGCGGTGGTCTGCCGGGCAGGTTCTGTCATGTGAGGCCTTCGAGGATGTCCCGAATCAGCTGCGCAAAATCAGGCGCTGATGGGCTTATTTATGCCATGAAACAGGCCTCGCGCCTAGCGCAAAGTCTCTATCAATAAACTATTGAATAAATGGGATTTTTTGATGGTTTTTCAAGCCGTCAGAAAGCCGATTCTCGCGCTCTCGAAAAGCCTGATTCGAGCGGCTGTTTTCCGGCTTCCATGGTGGCACTCAGGGCTTGCCGCGCGGCGTGATGCGGCCGTTCTCGACATTGAAAATTTCGCCCGAGGCGCCGAGTTCGGCGAAGGCCGCGGGGTCGGCGCCGGTCATCCAGACCTGCGCGCCGAGTTTTGCCAGTTCCCCGAACAACGCCTTGCGCCGGTTCGGGATCGAGATGGGCGACGACTTCGTCGAGCAGCAATAGCGGCGTGATGCCGGTCATTTCCGCGACCAGACTGGCATGCGCCAGCACCAGCCCGATCAGCAGCGCCTTTTGCTCGCCGGTGGAGGCGTCGCGCGCCGGCATGTTCTTCGGCGCGTAGATCACCTGCAGATCGGTCAGATGCGGGCCGTCGAGCGTGCGGCCCGCCGCGGCGTCGCGGGCGCGCCCCTGGCGCAGGATTTCGCGGTAGCGGTCCTCGACCGCGGTAGCGGGCTCGTGCATCAGCGCGTTTTCCATCCAGCCGTCGAGCATGATCTCGGCGGAGGGAAAGGCGGATTGCGCGCCGCGCGCGCGCAGCATCGCGGCCAGTCTCGTCACGGTCTGGCCGCGCGTCGCCGCGACCGCGACCGCGAGCTCGGCGGTTTCGCGTTCGATCGCGTCGCACCAGTGATCGTCGAAATTGCGCACCTCGAGCAGCCGGTTGCGCGATCGCAAGGAGCGGTCGAGCGCCGAGACCCGCGCCGAATGCTCGCTGTCGATCGCCAGCACCAGCCGGTCGAAGAACCGCCGCCGTTCGGATGCCGCACCCGTGAACAGCCCGTCCATCGACGGCGTCAGCCAGACCATGCGCAGATGATCGCCGAAGGCGGTCGCCGAACCCACCGGCTCGCGGTCGATCCGGCAGCGCCGGCCGCTGACGGCGGCCTCGCTGCCCGGCGCGTCGATGCCGGTGCCGAGCGTGGCGAGCCCCAGCGCGCCCTCGACCTCGGCCGAAACCGCCCACGAGCCGTCGCCCTGGATGTCGGCGACATCGTCGAGCGTGGCGCGGCGCAAGCCGCGCCCCGGCGACAGAAACGAGATCGCCTCGATGCAATTGGTCTTGCCGGCGCCGTTCGGGCCCGACCAGCACCACCACATCCCCCCGCGTCTCGCAGGCCCGCCGCCCGATAATTGCGGAAATGCGTCAGGCTGAGGCGATGAATGCGGGAGGGGGTCATGTTGGAGCGACGGTCTTTCCTTCCCCGCTCCCCTTGTGGGAGAGGGTGGCGCCTCACGAAGTGAGGCGACGGGTGAGGGGTACCTTACGGTTCAACGAGCTTTGCAAGTCGTCGGAATGATTGGCGTCAACTGCTCACGTCAGCATCCGTCACCGGGTCTCGCCTTCGACGAGCCCGATGACAGGCTCCAGCGGGTGATCCAGTATTCCGCGCCGCTCAAGACTTCACGCGCAATAGTGATTACTGGATATCCGCCTTCGCGGGTATGACGGCTGTGCTGTTGGTCGAGCGCCCGTTCCCTCCCGGCAATGACCAACGGGTGCCCTACACCCGCATCGGCATCAGCACGTAGAGCGCGCCCTTGGATTCCTTGTCCTGCACCAGCGTCGGCGAGCCGGGATCGGCCAGGCGCAGCACCGCGACTTCGCCCTCGATCTGGGCGGCGATGTCCAGCAGATAACGCGAATTGAAACCGATATCGAGCGCATCGGAGGCGTATTCGACTTCCAGCTCTTCGGTGGCGCTGCCGGAATCCGGATTGGTCACCGACAGCACCAGCTTGCCCGCCGACAGCGCCAGTTTCACCGCGCGGCCGCGTTCGCTGGAGATCGTCGAGACGCGATCCACCGCGGCCTCGAAATCCTTCTTGTCGACGATCAGTTCCTTGTCGTTGTTTTGCGGGATCACGCGGCCGTAATCCGGGAATGTGCCGTCGATCAGCTTCGAGGTCAGCACCACATTGCCGATGGTGAAGCGGATCTTGCCTTGCGATAATTCGATCAGGACTTCGGCCTCGCTGTCCTCGATCAGGCGCTGCACTTCGCCGACGGTCTTGCGCGGCACGATCACGCCCGGCATCCCGTCGGCGCCCTTCGGCAGCGGCAGGTCGATCTGGGCGAGGCGATGCCCGTCGGTGGCGACCGCGCGCAGGGTCGCGGCCTTGGCGCTGCCGGCCGCGTGCAGATAGATGCCGTTGAGATAGTAACGGGTTTCCTCGGTCGAGATCGCGAATTGGGTGCGGTCGATCAGCCGCTTGACGTCGGAGGCGGCGAGCGCGAACGAATGCGTCATGTCGCCGGCGGCGAGATCCGGGAAATCGTTTTCCGGCAGCGTCTGCAGGGTGAAGCGCGACCGGCCGGCGCGGATCGCCAGCACCGAACGATCGCCGTCGCCTTCCAGCACGATCTGGGCGCCGTCGGGCAATTTGCGCACGATGTCGTAGAACATATGCGCCGGCACCGTGGTCGACCCGGTGGTTCCGGATTCCGCCGGCAGCGTTTCCGTCACCTCGAGGTCGAGGTCGGTGGCTTTCAGCGACAGCCGGGCGCTCTCGGCGCGAACCAGTACGTTGCCGAGGATCGGGATGGTGTTGCGGCGCTCGACCACACGATGGACGTGTCCCAGCGACTTCAGGAGTTGCGCGCGTTCGACGGTAACCTTCATTGCAATACCCGCCCGATCCGAAGATGGAAAAGCCGGGCGGCCCAAAGGGCGCGCCGGGCGCTTGAGACCCGGAGAGCCCGATCAAAGCTGGATTTGATCAGGCCCGTTGGGGGAGCCCAAGGTGGCGCGGATGGCGCGCCAGCGCAAGAGATGCGTGGCGCCGTTCCCCACGTTTTGCCGGGCAGCGACACATTTGCGGAACCGCCCCGGCATTCGCCGGAGCGGTCTAACGAGGGATATTGCCGGGCCGGCGCAGCCCGGGAGCCGCGGGTCTATTCCTGCCGCCTATTCCTGCAATTGGCGCTTGAGCAATTCGACCTCTTCAGACAGCGCCACATCCTTGGACACCAGCGCCTCGATCTTGCGCACGGCATGCAGCACCGTGGTGTGGTCGCGTCCGCCGAACCGGCGGCCGATCTCGGGCAGCGAGCGCAGGGTCAGCGTCTTGGCCAGATACATCGCCACCTGGCGCGGCCGCACCACATTGGCGGTCCGGCGCGACGACAACAGGTCGGAGCGGCTGACATTGTACTGCCGGGCCACCACGCGCTGGATGTCCTCGATCTTGATCCGCTTCGGCTCCTGCGGACGGATCAGGTCGCGCACCTCGCGCTCGGCCATCTCCAGCGTCACCGGCTGGGCGTTGAGCTTGGAGTGGGCCAGCAGGCGGTTGATCGCGCCTTCGAGATCGCGGCCATTATGGGTAATGGTGCGCGCCAGATAATCCAGCACCGGCTCCGGCACGTCGAAGCTGGCGTGATGGGCGCGGGCGGCGGCGACGCGCGACTTCAGGATTCCGAGCCGCAATTCCTCGCCCAGCGAGCCCATCTCGACCACGAGGCCGCCGGCCAGCCGCGAACGCACGCGATCGTCGAGGCTCTCGAGATCGGACGGCGGACGGTCGGCCGCGATCACCACCTGACGCCCGGCGTCGATCAGCGCATTCAGGGTGTGGCAGAACTCCGCCTGGGTCGATTTGCCCTGCAGGAATTGCAGATCGTCGATCACCAGCACGTCGATGCCGCGCAGCGCTTCCTTGAACGCAAGCGCTGTCTGCGTCTTCAGCGCGGCGACAAAGCCGTACATGAATTTTTCGGCGGTGAGATACAGCACCTTGCGTTCGCTGCCGGAATTGCCGGCCCAGGTCACCGCCTGCAGCAGATGGGTTTTGCCGAGGCCGACGCCGGCATGGATGTACAGCGGGTTGAACATCACGCTGTCGCCACGCCGTCCTTCCGCGACCTGGCGGGCCGCGGCGTGAGCCAGCGTATTCGAACGGCCGATGACGAAACTACCAAAAGTCAGGCGCGGATCGAGCGGCGAGCCGCCCAGCGCGTCATGGCTGGCGGAAACCGGCGCGATCGCGGTGGCGCGCAATTCAGGCGCGGGACGGTTGTCGGTCCGCTCCGCGCGACGCGTATCGATCGGCGCAGGGCGCGTCCTTGGCGGGCGCCGCGCATCGCATCGCGGTGCGCACGGTCAAATCGATGCGGTGCACTTCCGGCATCTCGGCCTGCCAGCACGACAGCACGCGCTCGGCGTAATGCGCCTGGATCCAGCTCTTGAGAAACCGTGTCGGAACCGACAGGTGGACGCTCTCCGGCTGCACGCTTTCCAGATCCATCCGCGCAAACCAGCTCGTGTAGACGTCTTCTCCGACGCTCGTCCGCAGACGACCCTTCACGCGCGACCAGCGATCCTGTTCCATGTTTGACATATCCCTGTGACTTTTCTGAAAGGAGTGATTGTTATGGGTGACAACCGCCGTGCGGAGCTTTCGCGCGGCGCGACCTCGAGCGGGGCTTCGTCTTCAGCCATAGACCAGCCGTCCGGCGAAACGCCGCGAGGCAAATCATGCGCAGGAAGAGAGTGGCGTCCGCGAGGTCAGCGCCTACTCGACGGTGTGTCCGGAGCGCGCGCAGGTGGCCGTGTACTAGCCGCCCCCGAGGGGTTCAATGCACTATCATTTGAAAATGAAATCTGATCGACCGCCGCGATGATACCGTAAAGCATACAACCTCCCCCGTCCCGCCGCGGTTGCCCACGGCAAGTTGTCAGTCCGCACATGTTTCAAATTCGGTCGGCAACGCCTGAATTCAAAATCGCTCAGCCGTTAGCCGGACACCTCAGCCCGCCTGTCCTTCGCTCACCTGCTTCGCGTCCGCGCTGACGGATTCGCCGGCCGGTGCCGTATCTCTCTTTTTTGACGCAACAAGACACGATGTCTCGCCTGAGAAATTTCGACACAGAACCGCCGTGCTCATATTGCTATGAGTTTCAACCCGACCATCACTTGGAAACGTCGCTTACGCGCACACCGCCGCCGATTTGCACGTTCGCCCCTGGTTCTCAAATCGCGCTGATCTGGAGAGCCGTGGGCGCCGCGAACGATTAAAGAAATACACTATGCGCAACTTCTGACAATCCGTTGTTTCACTGCCTGCGAGTGAGTCTTCGCCGGTGTTGCCGCGCTGCAAGCGCGAAGCCCGAAAGCAAGTTTTTGAATCAGCGCACAGAATCGCGCGCGGCGGGCACTGTCACAAATCTCGCGACAATCGCGAAATTTTTTCACAAAATATTTACGTTTGATCGCGGGAAGCACGTTTTTCAAACCGCCTGGCCTCGCTATGTGGATAAGTGACTAGCGAAGCGAAGTTTTTCGCGATTGTTTTTCAGGGTAACTCCCGCGCGGCATTTTTAGGATCGAAAATCGCGAGCCGTTTGATCCGCATTGCATCGCGCGCCGATCGAACGGCGCTACGCGCAAATGTTTCCGAGGCATCAAAGTTTCCGGTGCATCAAAACTGCACCGCGTAAAACTACGGATGAAAATATGGCACGCGGATCGCAGTGCGGTCATCAGAGCGTTCGAGCGAAAAACAAAAAAGCCCGGCAGAGCCGGGCTTTGACGAATGTTTGTTTCGATCAGTTTAGTTTCCGATCGTTTCATTCCAACGGACCACCCCAATGGGGGTACCCCAATCGGATTACCTCGATCAGGTTACTCAGCTCACTTGATTAGTTACTTGGCGAGCTTGGCGATCTGATGCGCGAGCCGCGAGACCTTTCGGCTCGCATTGTTCTTGTGAATGATGTTGCGCTGCGCTGCCTGCATCAGTTCGGGTTCGGCGCTGGCGAACGCCTTCAGCGCCGCATCGCGGTCGCCGCTCTTGATCGCTTCTTCGACGGTGCGGACCGCGCCGCGCATCTGGGTGCGGCGCGACTTGTTGATGATGGTGCGGCGGGCAATCTTGCGGGTCGCCTTCTTGGCGGAAGTCGTATTGGCCATGGTCTCAAATTCCTTCGGCGTGGACCGGTCGCGGTTGGTCGGGCTTGAACGCGCCGGCCGTTCAACCACATTGATCGACGCTGGTGTATTTCCGGGTATTCTCGAGGGATGCCATTGCCGGAGCGAAAATGCTCACATCGACGGCGCCGCTCAAAGAATAGCGGCGGCGGGATTGCGCCCGCCGCCATTGCCGGTCTTATAGAGGGCGCGGCTAGCAGCGTCAACGCCTTCCGGCCGCTCCGGAACCCGCCGACCGGGCCGGGGAAGGCCGATAAGCCGCTGATGAGGTTGAATTTCTTGTGCCGTCCCGCTAGAGCATGATCGGGCAAAGCGGGTGCCGGTTTTCCGAAAAGATCATGCTTTAATAACGAGATAGGGCGGAATGACGTTTCGGGAAACGTCATCAGGCTCGAATGCTGGCGCAGCTTTGGGGCGCGGCAGTGAGAGGGATGACGGATGATCCGCGGTTTTTTCCGACTGGTGGGGCTGTTGCTGCTGGCCGGCGGATTCATCTTCATGGTCTATGACGGCGCCCGCTGGGTGGCCGACCAGACCCTGCGTTTCACCCGGTTCGGCGACTTCTGGAACGACATCCATCAGTCCAGCCAGCAGGCCTTCCGCGCCTGGGTCGAGAGCCACGCGCCCTGGCTCTGGAATAGCGTCATCCGGATTGTGCTGGAGCAGCCGGTGTTCGCGGTGATGGGCGTGCTCGGTATTTTGCTGATGCTGCTGTTCCGGCCGCGCAAGCCGCTGATCGGCTATTCCAGGAACTGACGCGGCGTCGGCGCCTGACGGATCCTTGGCGGATCACTGCCTTGGCGGATCACTCGCGCTCCGGCTGTCATGTTGGCCGATAAATACCATTTGTTAACCATAACCGGTGCAAGACTTGGAGCTGTCTCGCTATGAGGGATGGCTCCGGTGCGGGTTGTGCGCGCGTTTCGACTGCCGATTATTGCCGCCATGACTGCGCTCGGCCTGTCGGGCTGCATGCACGCATCCGGGCCGGTTGCGACCGCGCAGCCGCAAAGCGATCTCGATTCCATGGCCTATGGCCAGCCTTATGCGGCATCCCCGCGCGTCGTTGTCGCGGCGCCTTCCAACCATGGCGGCGGCGCCATCAGCGCGCTCCGCAACAGTTTTGCCTCGTCGCGCCCAGGCTATGATGCGCCGGGTCGCTGCCGCGACGCCGGTCGGCTACGCAGCCGCGCCTGCGCCGGCGGCCTATGATACCGCCTATCGGCTCGACGCCGGCGACAAGTTGCGGGTCGTGGTCTATGGCCAGGAAGGTCTCACCAACACCTATGCGATCGACGCCGGCGGCTCGATCACGATGCCGCTGATCGGCGCGGTGCCGGCGCGCGGACGAACGCCCGCAGGGCTAGCCGCCGAGATCACCGCCAAACTGCGCAACGGCTACATCCGCGATCCCTCGGTGGCGGTGGAAATCGAATCCTATCGGCCGTTCTTTATCCTGGGCGAGGTCGCCGCTCCCGGCCAATATCCCTACGTGCCCAATATGAGCGTCGAAAGCGCGGTGGCGATCGCCGGCGGCTTCTCGCCACGGGCGCGGCGCGACACCGTCACGCTGACCCATACCGACGCTTCAGGCCCGATGCGCGCCGTGGTGCCGCTCGGCACGCCGCTAAGCCCCGGCGATACCGTGCTGGTCAGCGAGCGCTGGTTCTGAAGAAAAGTTCGATCCGCGGTCGTTGCCGGATGATGTCGCCCGGTCAAATAAATCTTGACAGCATTTTACTGATTTGCCCGTCGTGCCAATGTGTCGCAGCGATCAAGCTTGATCGCGAAGGCAAATCAGCTTCACTTCTTGCGCCATCCCGTCCCACCAGAGGGGCGTATGCGCATTCGTCACGAAACGCGGGTCGGGGTGCGATGGACGCCAAAGCTGCGACTGACGAGCGCGGCCGACGCGGACGGCAAAGTCGTGTGGTCCTGACGCCCCAATGGCTGGTGTCAAGTTGGCGATGATGCTTCGCATCACGCTGGCGACGGTGACAAACAAGCTCTGGTCTCGCCGGGGAGAGCACGAAATAAGCTGTAAAACCATTGCGCAGGGAAGGCCGGACTGCTTCCGCTGAACCTGTATGCTCATGTGCGTTTTTTTGTTTGCCTTTGCACATGAGACCGCGGGTGCAGCGCGCACCCGGTCTTCCCTGCGCCCTCTCTTTTTTGGGCGAATGAATTTGCAAAACTCGGGCGCAGTATGCCGCGAGAACGCGGAAGTGTGTGTGAGGCGCGTCGTTGTTTGATGAATCCGAAAAATCGACTCACGTCGTCCCGGCCTCCGCGCCGGGACCCATACGGCCAGGACTCACGTTTTCGGCAGTTGGGCGGATGCCTTCTGTTACAATTGACGCCGGGGGTGATGGGTCCCGGCGCGAGGCCGGGACGACGACAACTGAAAGGCTGGGGCCACCGGATTCCTTCGCTAACGCTCGCGGTGACGGGCCACGCCCTCAACCGTCACACCTCACTTCAAATGCGTGGCAAAAAACTCAAGGCTGCGCGGCCAGGCGATATCGGCGCTGGCCTTGTCATAGCTTGCCCGCTCGTCGCAATGAAAGCCGTGCTGCGCGCCCGGATAGACATAGACTTCGACGCCGGGTTGCTTGGCCTTGATGGTGTCGACGTCGGTCAGCGGGATGCCATGGTCCTGCTCGCCGAAATGCAGTTGCGTCGGAACCTTGGGCTTGTCGTCGGCGAAACGAACCACCGCGCCGCCGTAATAGCCGACCGCCGCCGACAAGTCTGTCAGCTTGGTCGCGGCCGCATAGGCAATGCTGCCGCCGAGGCAAAAGCCGATGATTCCGACCGGTCCGACATTCTTCACCGCATCGATCGCGGCCTGGGTATCCAGCAGCATCGCCGGGAAGTCCGGATTGGCGACGAATTTGCGCGCCACCGCGATTTCGTCGGCCGAGTAGCCGGATTGGAAATGCGGCTCGATGCGGTCGAAGATCGACGGCGCGATCGCGACATAACCGGCGCCGGCGAGGCGGTCGCAGACCGAGCGGATGTGGTGATTGACGCCAAAGATCTCCTGGATCACCACGATGGCGCTCTTGGGCGCGCCGGCGGGGTCGGCCCGATAGCCGCCCGATTGAAAACCATCCGAAGCCGTCAACTTGATATCTTGTCCCACGGTTGATCCATTGGTTGGGGGTTGCGTCTATAGGTCGTTGTCATTCGAGAGGTGAGCGTTGCAAGGCGCGTGTCCGCCGGCAAGGATGCGAGACAGCGAAGCTATTGCCACATCCAGTTATGGCCCCAATCGCCCTTCCATGCGGCCAGCCTGCCCTGGCGGAATTGCAGATAGAGCCGGTCGGCGTGATCGAACAACCCGCTGCCGCCGACATTGCGGTGCGCGAGAAAGACTTCATCGCCCGGACGGCCGCTGACGTAGCTCAGTTGCGTCCGCAGGGCCTGGGTGGCGTCGTCGATATTCATCCCGACCACCAGCGGCGTGATGTTCGACAGCGTCGTCGTGAAGGGTGGGGCATGCGTGCCATTGCCCGATGCGGCGGATTGCGCCGCGGCCGGGCCGAAGGATGCCACGGCGACGGACGCCATGGACATCGCCGCGACAAACGCTGAGCGATGCAGCCATCTATTGGTCATGAAGCCACCTGTTCGGCGCCGCGCGGCAGCGCTTCGAGAAACGGCAGCACCGCGTCGATGAACGCCTGCGGCTGGTCGATGTTGACGGCGTGGCCGGCGGCGGGGATCACCGCCTTCTTCGCGCCGGGGATCTTCGCCGCCATATAGTCGGAGGCCGCAAGGAACGGCGCGTCATCGGCGCCGACCACCACGAGGGACGGCACCTTGATCTCGGGCAATAGCTCGATCACCCGGGCGTCGCGCTGGGTCAGCATGCCGCGCGCGGCACGGGCGAGGCCCGAGGCGTCGCGATGGCTCACGCTCGAGCGCTCGCGGCTGGCGGATTTCAGGACATCGAGGCCGTGATGCTCGAAGCGGTCGGCGGTGTCGTGCGCGCGCTTGTTCCAGGCCTCGCGGGCGTCGTCCTTCTTGAAGCCCGGCCCGGTATCGATGATGAGCAGCGCGCTGACCCGTTCGCGGATGCGCCCGGTAAAATGCCAGCGACATGTAACCGCCGAGCGAAAGCCCGCCGACGATGGCCCTGGCGGCCCCGACCTCGTCGAGCAGCGCGGCGATGTCTCCGACCGTCAGCGCCTCGCTATAGGCCGCCGGATCGTCGGGGTAATCGGACTGGCCGTGGCCGCGCATGTCCCACAAGATCAGCCGGTGGCGTTTGGCCAGCGCCTCGATCTGGCCTTGCCACATCGCCGATGTCGATGAATAGCCGTGGGTCAGGATCAGCGGCGGGCCGCTGCCATGGACCTCGTAATGGATCTTGGTCCCGTCGCGATCGATCGTTGGCATCTTGGGATTTCCTGGCGGCTTGCCGGATCAAACGGTGTGCGGTCGCATCCTAGCGCGATCCGTTCGCCGTTGTGAAATGCGGAAAACGCTGGAAGCGCCGGCGCCGATGCAAAGTTGATTTGGCAAGTTGATTTGACCTGTGATTGATTGCGCGGCAGCCGTTCGCCGCAGTGCACAACAGAAACCCCAAGAAATAATTCTCTTCGACCGATTCTAATTTGCATTGCCTCTCGGTGCGAACGGTATCATCCTGTGTGGAACTGGCGTTTACCCGGTGGGCGCCAGCCATGACCCAACAGTGAGTTGCCGCCGTAAGCGGCTGCCTACACCGGAAGGGGAAAAGGAAATGCCTAACCTGACTATCAACGGACGGAGTATGTCCGTCGAAGCGGCGAACGACACGCCGCTGCTCTGGGTCATCCGCGAACAATTGCAGATGACCGGCACCAAGTTCGGCTGCGGCGCCGGCTTGTGCGGCGCCTGCACGGTTCACATCAACGGCGAAGCCGTGCGCTCCTGCCAGACCTCGCTCAGCGATGCCGTCGGCAAGAAAATCACCACCATCGAAGGTCTCAGCGCCAAGGGCGACCACCCGCTGCAAAAGGCATGGATCGCCGAGCAGGTTCCGCAATGCGGATATTGCCAGTCCGGCCAGATCATGCAGGCGGCCTCGCTGCTCGCCAAGAACTCCGATCCGACCAAGGAACAGGTGGTCGAACACATGGACGGCAATCTCTGCCGCTGCATGACCTATTCGCGAATTCAAAAGGCGATTATGCGCGCGGCCTCCGAAATGCGCACGGCATCCACGGCCACCGATCGGAGAGCAACATGAATACGCACGTCAAAATCAACAAGGATATCGCCGCCGGCACGCCTGCCGATCTGAGCCGCCGCTCGTTTCTCGTCGGCAGTGCCACGGCCGGTCTCGCGTTGGGTTATTCCGGCGTACCCGGTCTGCTCGGCGCCGATGCGGCGTTCGCAGCCACCGGCAATTTCGATCCCAGCGTCTGGTATTCGATCGCACCCGACGGGATCGTCACGGTGACCTGCGGCAAAGCCGACATGGGCCAGCACATCGCATCGACCATGGCGCAGATCATTTGCGAAGAGCTCGGCGCCAACTGGAAGGACATGCGGGTCCAGCTCGCGTCCAACGATCCGAAGTTCAACGATCCGGTGCTCGGCGCGCAAATCACCGGCGGTAGCTGGTCGACGATGATGAACTACGACGCGATGAGCCGCGCCGGCGCCGCCGGACGGATGGCATTGACCGAAGCCGCCGCCGCCTCGATGGGCGTGCCGGCCGGCGAATTGGTGGTGCACGACTTCGTAATTTCGCATGCGAAGTCGAAGAAATCGATGACCTATGCCGACATCGTCAAGAGCGGGAAGGCCACCAAGACCTTCACGCCGGACGAGTTGAAGGCCATCAAGCTCAAGACGCCCGACCAGTACACCATGATCGGGGTTTCGGTTCCGCAGATCGATATCCCCTCCAAGACCAACGGCACGGCCAAATACGGCATCGACGTGATGTTGCCGGGCATGGTGTACGGCAAGATCGTGACACCGCCGGTGCGTTACGGCGCGACAGTGAAATCGGTCGATGACAGCGCGGCCAAGAAGGTGCCGGGCTTCATCAAGGCCGTCGTGCTCGACGACAAGACGGCAACGACGACCGGATGGGTGGTGGCGGTGGCCGACACCTACGCCAATGCCCGCCGTGCGGCCGATGCGTTGAAGATCGCCTATGATGGCGGTCCGAACGCCAAGCTGTCGAGCGAGTCGCTGTTTACGGAAGCCAAACGGCTTCAGGCGCTCGACGATTCCGGGCAGTTCTTCGTCAAGGATGGCGACACGGCCGCGGCATTCGGCACCGCGGCGAAGGTGATGGAGGCGGAATACACCACCAGCATCAATATCCATGCGCCGCTGGAGCCGATGAACGCGACGGCGCAATTGCAGGGCGATATCTGGCACGTCTATTCCGGCAACCAGTTCGCGACGCGCTCCGGCGCGATCGCGGCGGGTGCGGCCGGGGTCGATCCCAAATTCGTCGTGATGCATCAGATGTGGCTGGGCGGCGGCTTCGGCCGGCGGCTGGACGCGGACATGATGGTCCCGGCGGTGCAGGCGGCTAAGGCTGTCGGCAAGCCGGTCAAGGTCATCTACAGCCGCGAAAACGACATGACCATGGACTTCTCGCGGCCGCTGACCCTGCAGAAGGTCAAGGCGGGCGTCGATGCCGATGGCAAATTGATCGCGTTGAACCATGATGTGGTCTCGGCGTGGCCGACCCAGCGCTGGGGAATCCCGGACTTCCTGTCGCCCTCGGTCGACAAGAAGGGACCGCTGGATGCCTTCACCGTGAACGGTGCGGATTTCTTCTATTCCGTGCCCAATCACAATGTCCGCGCGATCAAGAACGAGATGGCGCACAACGCCACCCCGTCGGGACAGTTGCGGTCGGTGGCGCCGGGCTGGACCTTCTGGGCGGTCGAAAGCATGGTTGACGAACTCGCCCATGCGGCCGGCAAGGATCCGGCGCAATACCGGATCGAGATGCTCGACGGCAAGGGCGCCAATGCCGGTGGCGCGCAACGTTTGCGCAACACCTTGCTCGCCGCGATGGGCATGTCGGGTTACGGCACCAAGCAACTCCCGAAGGGTGAAGGCATGGGCGTCGCCTGCGTGTCGTCGCAGGAGCGGGCAACCGCAAGCTGGACGGCCTGCGTCGCCCATGTCGCGGTCTCGGATTCCGGCGAGGTCAAGGTCAAGAAGTTGACCGTGGCCACCGACGTCGGCACCCAAGTGCACCCCGACAACATCCGGGCCCAGGTCGAGGGCGCGGCGTTGTGGGGCCTTTCGCTCGCATTGTACGAGAAGGCGACGCTGAAGGACGGCGGTATCGAACAGACCAACTTCGATACCTACACGCCGCTGCGGATGAGTCAGATGCCGGAAGTCGCCATCAGCGTCATCGCCAATGGCGAAAAGGCCACTGGTGTTGGCGAACCCGCGGTGACGGTGATCGCGCCGGCGCTGGCGAATGCGGTGTTCAATGCCAGCGGCGCCCGCGTGCGTTCGCTGCCGATCACGGCCGAGGCGGTGAAGGCAGCCATGAAGGCTTAAGACGACCGCATCGTCATCAAGATCAATCCGCCGGAAGCCCCCGCTTCCGGCGGAACCGTTTCTGCCCTGATACGGAAGCGTAGAACCGGATAATCGCTAAAATTTGATACGTCGCGGCAAGTCATCGTTGATGACGCCTATTAAGCCGGAAGGAACCCGCCCCGGGGTAACCTTTGCATCGGCCAATTGCCTCGCGTCAAAGGGGATCCATGTCAGCTCTAGCGAACAAGACTTCGACCAAGCGCCGGCTGTTGCTGGCGTCGGATCGGAGCGATCAGAGCAGCGAACTCGCCAGCATCCTGCAATCCGTCAGCGAGGTCGATACCATCTCGACCTCGGATATTCCTGACGTTCCCGCCCGCAACCTCTCGGGGATCGTGGTCGATATCAATTTGCGCTCCGCCGAGAGCGTGCAGCGGGTTCGCAACAAACTGCGTGGCGAAGCCTATCGCGCCCTGCCGCGCCTGTTCGTGCTCGCCGATGCGCTTCACCACGGCTCGATGCAGGCCTGGGCGCTCGGCGCAACG
The DNA here is from genome assembly GCA_963755895.1 of uncultured Alphaproteobacteria bacterium. Classification (GTDB taxonomy): domain Bacteria; phylum Pseudomonadota; class Alphaproteobacteria; order Rhizobiales; family Xanthobacteraceae; genus Bradyrhizobium. The sequence continues at coordinate 2,932 of CAVWMD010000001.1, read as the reverse complement.
GATACGATTTCGCGTCCCTTCGACGCGGAAGGGATTCTGGCGCGCATCCGCTCCGCATTCCCCGATAGCGATGGCTACGACGCAACGGATCACGGCCAGACCCTGAACACGGGCGTCGCCGCCGCGCATGTGGTGATGATCAAGATCTTCGAGAAGCTGCCGGCCGGGGTGCCGCTGACGATGGACGACATCGTGCAGGCCGAGAACAAGATTCTCAAGGCCATCAAGCACTCCTCGCTCCGGCAGTGGCTGACCACCGTCGGCTGCCACCACACCGACAGCTACCGCCATTGCCTGTTTGTCACCGGCTTTGCCGTGGCGTTCGCGCAGCATCTCGGCATGCGCGAAGACGACCAGCGGCGGCTGGCGCGCGCAGCGTTGCTGCACGATGTCGGCAAGGCGTTCATCCCCGTGGCCATTCTGGACAAGCCCGGCGTTCTCACCGTCGAGGAGATGTACGAGATCCAGCAGCACCCGCGTCTCGGCTTTGATGCGCTGGCCGACCAGGGTGGATTTCCGCCGGAGATGCTGGACGTGATCCTGCACCATCATGAGTTTCTCGACGGCACCGGATATCCGGACGGCCTGAGCGGCAATCAGATCAGCGATATCGTGCGCCTGACCACGATCGTGGATATCCACGCCGCCCTGGTGGAGAAGCGGGCCTACCGGCTGCCGTTCACCCACGCCAAGGCCTTTGAGGTGATGGAGCAGATGGGCGGCAAGCTCGACCAGCATCTGTTACAGGCATTCCGTCCGGTGGCGCTCGGGGCTTAGCCCGTCTTCGCGGATTCGGGTGTTTTTGAAGGGGCCGCATCAGCCAGATCAATGGCTTAGCTCAAAAGGTCTTCACTACGGCGGTTGGCATGGTTGACGGCGGCCGTGGTGATCCTGGGGGGCGGTTGCGGTGGCAGTCGAAGTTTGAGCCGATCGATCAGGAGCTGAAGTTCGGGTTCGGGATGGGTGTAGCGGGTGAGCAGGATCTCGCGCCCATCGGTGGTCGGCAGATGGACGTCGATCATCTGGACAGCGGCGAACTTTTCGAGCGCACGACGTGCGGTCAGCCCGGGCGCCAGGGCGTGAAGCCGGCGCGTCAGCGTGATCTGCATGCAGTAGGCCAGGAAGGCGATGAAGATGTGGGCCTCAATCCGCGCCTCGTCCTGATGGAACACCGGGCGGATTGCCAGATCGCCCTTGAGGTTGCGGAACGCCTCTTCGACGGCGACCAGCTGGACGTAGTATTGCCAGAGCTGAGCGGGATCGTTGTCAGCGAGATTAGTGCGCAGCAGGTAGCGACCTTCGCGACGCCGCGTCTTTCTCAATCTGTTGCGATTGAGCGCGAAGCTGAAGCTCGGGCGCTGCTTGTCGATCTCGATATCGATCAGACGCCAGGCCGCCGGTGCCTTGGATCGCGCGCCACCGAGCTTCATCAGCAATTCTTCGCGCGTGATCTCCATCGCATCGATTTGCCTGAGCCGCTTCCACAACCACTTCAGCTGCCGCCGGCGCATCGCCCGCTCCTTGCTGACCCGGTCGGCGCTTTGGGCGAAGACGTAGAGCTCGCCGTCTTCAGCCAACAGCTTGACCTGCACGCCCTCGCGCGCGTCCTGCCAAGGCTTGTCCACGAGATGCTTCTCCAGCCGATTCAGGCGCCCCTTCGGCGTGCCCACTAGATACTGCACCGGCGGATCGCTGTTGCGCATCTCGGCCAGCACCGCCTCGGTCGGCACGCCGCGGTCCATCACCCAGACCCGTCGCGCCTTGCCGTATTGCTGCTCGATCTTGGAGAGGAACATCCGCAACGTCTTGCTGTCGGCGGTGTTGCCGGGCAGCACTTCGTAGGCCAACGGCAAGCCGTCGGGCGTCACCACCAGCGCGATCACTACTTGCGGACAGTCCGGCCGCTTGTCGCGGCTATAGCCGTGGCGGCGCTTGCTGCCTTCCGGCAAATCCGAGGCGTTGATCTCGAAGTACGTGCTGGTCAGGTCGTACAGCAGCACGTCGAAGTCGGCGTTGAACAGATCGCGCCAGCGCCCGACCAGATGAGAGAACAGTGCCTCCTTGTGCTCGAGCAGCAGATCGTGGCAGGCGTAAATCTTGTGCTCCTCGGCAATGCCGAAGTCCGCACCCAAGAGATCGGCCATCGCGCTGTTGCCAAACCATTGCCGATGCAGCCGCCATTCGCTCCCCGGCGCGATCAGACGATAGGTCGCCAGCACCTGCAGGATTTGATCCCACCTCGTCTTCTTGCGGCTCGGCGGCAACCGCTCGGCCCAGAACCGATCAAGCTCAAGCTCGTGCCACAACTGTCCGGCCAGCCAGCAGGCGCCCCATTGCCGCGGACGTCGAAGCTGCATCTTGGACAGACGAAGCTGGACGATCGATGCATCGCCCGCCACCGCCTCGCATCGATCTTCCGGAAATAGCGCCAGCGTCCGCGCACGCCCGGCGCCTTCGTCGAATACCTCGATTGCCTTGCGCCACGCCGCTGCCTGCGAGGAGTTGATCTCGCCGAGATACAGCACATGCCGTTGCACCACCCGGCCGTCATCGAGACGCCTGTTCTCGACGACGTTCCAATAGCTGTGCGTCTTGCCGTTCTTCTTTCGCTCAGTGCGTCGCAGGAACATGGCGCAACGAATTTACCCGCATCACCATGTGCTTGGGAATCGGGTAGGTCTTCACTACAGCCGTTTTCGGCCAAATTCGAACACCTCACCCCTTGCAGATCAACGACTTAGCTCGCCAAAAAATCGCAAAATCGAGATTTTCGAGCGCGAATCCGCGAACTCGGGCTAGTGAGCGATCCGTTGGCTCGCAATGACGAACTATAGCGTTTTCGAGCGACGTGGATACCGGTTCGCGTGAAGAAAACGCGTCAAAACAAAAACCTAGAGCCCCGTTCCGATTCCATCGGAACGGGAAAGGCTCT